>NZ_CP135086.1:0-4800000 GCF_032229325.1 Streptomyces sp. AM8-1-1 | reverse complement strand
GGCTGGGTGGGCGGCTGCTGCGGGTAGCCGTAGCCGGGCGCACCGGCGGGCGGGCCCTGCGGCGGCTGCGCCGGGGGCTGCGGGGCACCGTACGGAGGCTGGTTCGGCGGCTGGTTGGGCGGCGGCGGCTGTGTCATTTGTCTACCTCTGGAAGTGGGGAGATGGGAGAAGGGTTGGGGATGTCCGAAGGATCCGAATGACTCAGAACGCGGTCACTTGCCAAAGGCCATCATCGTTTTCGTCTCCCTCTCTTCCGCGTCGTCGAGGCTGTGCGAAAGCCGGCGCCTGCCGGGCCGGGCGTGTGCACCGTCGTGCTGCGGCGGCGGCGCGGGAGGCCCGCCGTACGGAGCGGGCGGCCGGGCCGGCTGGGGAGGAACCGCTTGCTGCGTGCCCCGCGAAACGCCGGAGCCCCCGTGCGGCTGTTGCTGCCCGGGCGGCTGAGTCATCTGCACTTCCCCCTTGTGCGGTCCTGCTGCCCGAGCCGCTCGCCTCGGTGATCCGGCGAGCGCCCCACCTCCGCGAGGAAGCGTTTCGGACATGAAATCCGCTGTCCTGTACCAGTCGAGCGGTGCTTCTTTCTATCACTCAGGGGGTGTCGAACAAGGGGCCGGTCCGCCCCTGTTCCCAAGGGAGGACCGGCCCGTGATGCCGTTGTTACGAGACCTGCACGCGCTCTCTACGCGGACCTGGAAGGCGTTCGGACTACGCGTCGTCGGCCAGCTCCAGCCAGCGCATCTCCAACTCCTCGCGCTCACCGACCAGTTCCCTGAGCTCCGCGTCCAGTTTGGCCACCTTCTCGAAGTCCGTGGCGTTATCGGCGATTTGGGAGTGCAGTCGCGTCTCCTTGTCGGAGAGCTTGTCGAGCTGACGCTCGATCTTCTGGAGCTCCTTCTTCGCGACGCGGGCGTCCCCCGACGTCTTCTCCCTGACCGCCGGGGCGGGCGCGGGCGCGGGGGCCGCGGTCTCGATCATCCGGCGGCGGCGCTCCAGGTACTCCTCGATACCGCGCGGCAGCATCCGCAGCGTGGAGTCGCCGAGCAGCGCGAACGTCCGGTCGGTCGTCCGCTCGATGAAGAACCGGTCGTGGGAGATCACGACCATCGTGCCCGGCCAGCCGTCGAGCAGGTCCTCGAGCTGGGTGAGGGTCTCGATGTCGAGGTCGTTGGTGGGCTCGTCGAGGAAAAGGACGTTCGGCTCGGCCATCAGCAGCCGCAGCAGCTGGAGCCTGCGGCGCTCACCGCCGGACAGGTCCCCCACCGGGGTCCACTGCTTCTCCTTGCCGAAGCCGAACTGCTCGCACAGCTGGCCCGCGGTCATCTCCCGGCCCTTGCCGAGGTCGACCCGGTCGCGGATCTGCTGGACGGCCTCCAGCACGCGCAGCGCCGGCGGAAGCTCGGTGACGTCCTGCGACAGATACGCCAGCCGGACCGTCTTGCCGACGACGACCCGCCCGGCAGCGGGCTGCTGCTCGCCGTCGCTCACCGCGGCGTCGGCCAGCGCGCGCAGCAGCGAGGTCTTGCCCGCGCCGTTGACCCCGACCAGACCGATCCGGTCACCCGGGCCGAGCTGCCAGGTCAGGTGCTTGAGCAGCACCTTCGCACCGGCCTGGACGGTCACGTCCTCCAGGTCGAAGACCGTCTTGCCGAGCCGGGCGCTGGCGAACTTCATCAGCTCGCTGGTGTCCCGCGGCGGCGGCACGTCGGCGATCAGTTCGTTCGCCGCCTCGATGCGGTACCGCGGCTTGGACGTACGGGCGGGGGCGCCCCGCCGCAGCCAGGCCAGCTCCTTGCGCATCAGGTTCTGCCGCTTGGACTCCTCGGTGGCGGCGATGCGCTCGCGCTCGGCGCGGGCGAAGACGTAGTCGCTGTAGCCGCCCTCGTACTCGAAGACCGATCCGCGCTGGACGTCCCACATCCGGGTGCAGACCTGGTCGAGGAACCAGCGGTCGTGGGTGACGCAGACGAGGGCCGAGCGCCGGGCCTGGAGGTGCTGCGCCAGCCAGGCGATGCCCTCCACGTCGAGATGGTTGGTCGGCTCGTCGAGGACGATCAGGTCCTGCTCGGCGATGAGCAGCTTGGCCAGCGCGACCCGGCGGCGCTCGCCGCCGGACAGCGGGGCGATGACGGTGTCCAGCCCCTGCGGGAAGCCGGGCATGTCCAGCCCGCCGAACAGTCCGGTGAGCACGTCACGGATCTTGGCGCTGCCCGCCCACTCGTGGTCGGCGAGGTCCCCGATCACCTCGTGCCGCACGGTGGCCTCGGGGTCGAGCGAGTCGTGCTGCGTGAGCACGCCGAGGCGCAGGCCGCTGTTCTGGGTGACCCGCCCGGTGTCGGGCTCCTCCAGCTTGGCGAGCATGCGGATCAGCGTCGTCTTGCCGTCGCCGTTGCGGCCGACGACGCCGATGCGATCGCCCTCGGAGACGCCGAGGGAGACTCCGTCGAGCAGGGCACGGGTTCCGTACACCTTGCTGACTGCCTCGACATTGACCAGATTGACGGCCATTTTTCTCCTGTACGGGGGGACGGATCGACGTCCCAGCGTAGTCGCCGTCAGCGACTCGGGTTCCGGCGTCCCGCCCGCTCGACCAGGAACCAGCCGGCGAGCGCCGTCGCGACGGCGGCCGGGGCCGTGACCCGTACGGCGATCAGCACCGCCGACCTGCCCTCCAGCATGCCGCCGAAGCCGACCATGGACAGCCCGAGGACCCCGAAGAGGCACAGCGTGATCCCGAGGGCGGCGACCGGGCCGCCGGACCTGCCGCCCGTGGACGCGGCGGGAGCGGTCGCGGGGGCGCTCGCGGCCGGGCGCTCGAAGGTGCGGAAGGCGGCCACGAGGACCGCGGTCAGCCCGGCGGCCAGTACGAGACGGACCGGGACCTGCGCCCACCAGGCGCCGGAGGCCGGTTCCGGCAGAGCCACGTCGAGCGCGAGGAAGGCGCCGTAGACGCCGAGCATGGCGGTCAGGTGCCACAGGAACGCCGTCATCGCGATGCCGTTCGCGGCGACGACTCCCCGCCACACCCGGGCACGCTCGGCGAAGCGGGTGCCCGGGCCGCGCAGCAGCTCGACGGCGCCGACGAGCCAGAGCCCGTGGCACAGGAGCGCCAGGGTGGGCGGGGCCATGTTGGAGACCTTCTCGCCGGGCATCCCGACCATGGACAGCGGGTACGGCCCGTACACGACCAGGGCGACGGCGGCGGCGAGCCCGCCGGCCGCGAGGGCGGCGGGGACGCGGATACGGCCGTCGGCGCGCAGGAAGCCGAGCTGGTGGACGGCGAGCCAGACGAACGCGAAGTTGAGGAACTCGACGAAGGGCACACCGAACGCGAACCGTGCCACGTCGACGGCCACGGCACCCGCCACGAGCGCCGCGAAGGCGGCCCAGCCGTAGCGCTCGTGCAGCTTCAGCAGGGGCGGGGTGAACGCCACCATCGCGAGGTAGATGCCGATGAACCAGAGCGGCTGCGCGACCAGGCGCAGGGCGACACCGGTCAGCCCGCCGTCCCCGCCGAGGAGCTGTACCACGAGCGCGGCGGCGCCCCAGACCAGGATGAACACCATCGTGGGCCGCAGCAGTCGCTGGAGCCGCGCCCGCAGGAAGGCGGAGTAGACGGAGCCCTCGGGGTGCCGGCGGCGCAGGGAGCGGTAGGAGAGCGCGTGCGAGAACCCGCCGACGAAGAAGAAGACGGGCATGATCTGCAAGGCCCAGGTGAGCAGTTGGAGCTCGGGCACGACGGCGAGGAGATTGCCCACGCCGTCGTCGGTGACGACGGCCATCAGCCAGTGCCCCAGCACGACGGTCCCGAGGGAGGCGACCCGCAGCAGGTCTATGTACCGGTCCCGGTCCCCGGGTGTGGCGGCGGCGAGCTCACGAACGCTTGATCCCATGGCTCCACGGTCCCGTGGAGCCGGCCCGCCCGGTGAGGGTGCGGATACTCAACTCGGCCCTGAGTACGTGCCCCCGGCCGGCCGCTCCAACGGGACGCGGGCGCCGGAGCGCGGCCCGCACCCCGAGTCGCCGCGGCCTACAGGACCACCGCACCGCCGGCCGGCGACACCGCCACCCGCGCCGCGCGGCAGGTCGCGGACGACCGCAGCGCCTGCGCCACGGACTCGGCCGTGTCCTCGTCCTTCACCAGGAACGCCGTCGTCGGCCCCGAGCCCGAGACGAGCGCCGCCAGCGCACCGGCCGCGAGCCCCGTGTCCAGCGTCGTGCGCAGCGACGGACGCAGCGAAAGGGCCGCCGGCTGGAGGTCGTTGGAGAGCGCGGCCGCCAGCGCGGACGCGTCTCCCGTACGCAGGGCTTCGAGCAGCGCCCCGGACGCCTCGGGTGCGGGGACCGGCACTCCCTCGTGGAGACGGTCGAACTCCCCGTACACCGCGGGGGTCGACAGCCCGCCGTCCGCGACCGCGAACACCCAGTGGAAGGTGCCGCCGACCGTCAGCTCCGTGAGCTGTTCGCCGCGGCCGGTGCCGAGCGCCGCACCGCCGACCAGGCTGAACGGCACATCACTGCCCAACTCCGCGCAGATGGCGAGCAGTTCGGCGCGGGACGAGCCCAGCCCCCACAGCGCGTCGCAGGCGAGCAGGGCTCCGGCGCCGTCCGCGCTGCCGCCCGCCATGCCGCCGGCGACGGGGATGTCCTTGGCGATGTGGATGTGGACGTCGGGCGACAGTCCGTGGCGCGCCGCGAGCAGTTCCGCGGCCCGCGCCGCCAGATTCGTCCGGTCCAGCGGGACCTGGCCGGCGTCCGGGCCCTCGCAGGTCACCGTCAGCTCGGCCGCGGGGCGGACCGTGACCTCGTCGTACAGCGACACGGCGAGGAAGACGTTGGCCAGGTCGTGGAACCCGTCGGCCCGCGCGCCGCCCACCGCCAGCTGGACGTTGACCTTCGCGGGGACGCGTACCGTCACCGGCCCGGGGTTCGTGACGCTCACGCCTTGGCCTCCGCGATCCGTGCGAACTCCTCCACCGTCAGGGCCTCGCCGCGCGCCTGCGGCGAGATGCCCGCGGCGACCAGGGCCGTCTCGGCCGCGGCCGGCGATCCCGCCCATCCGGCGAGCGCGGCCCGCAGGGTCTTGCGGCGCTGGGCGAACGCTGCGTCGACGACGGCGAAGACCTCACGCTTCGTCGCGGTGGTCTTCGGGGGGTCCCTGCGGACCAGGGACACCAGACCGGAGTCCACATTGGGCGCCGGCCAGAAGACGTTGCGCCCGATGGATCCGGCCCGCTTCACCTCGGCGTACCAGTTCGCCTTCACGGAGGGGACACCGTAGACCTTGTTGCCGGGTGCGGCCGCGAGCCGGTCGGCGACCTCCGCCTGCACCATCACCAGCGTCCGCTCGATGGTCGGGAAGCGGTCCAGCATGTGCAGGAGGACCGGTACGGCGACGTTGTACGGAAGGTTGGCGACCAGCGCGGTCGGCTCCACGCCGGGCAGTTCGTCGACGAGCATGGCGTCGGAGTGCACCAGCGAGAAGTTCGCGACCCGCTCGGGCAGCCGGGCCACGATCGTCGAGGGCAGCGCCGCCGCCAGGACGTCGTCGATCTCCACCGCCACGACCCGGTCGGCCGCCTCCAGCAGCGCCAGGGTCAGCGACCCGAGCCCCGGCCCGACCTCGACGACCACGTCGTCCTCGCGGACGCCTGCCGTGCGGACGATCCGGCGGACGGTGTTCGCGTCGATGACGAAGTTCTGGCCGCGCTGCTTGGTGGGGCGTACGCCCAGCGCGGCGGCCAGTTCACGGATGTCGGCGGGGCCGAGGAGGGCGTCGGGCTCAGTGGTGCTCACCGATACAGCCTACGGCCGCAGTGCGGCCACGGACTCGCCCCCCTTTGCACGTAGAGCTTCTTGGCCCGGAAGGTCTGTTCCGACGAGGAGGCGTCCTGGGGCCGTCCGCTCCCGCCGAGGGCTTGCCAGGTCCCGGTGTCGAACTGGTAGAGCCCGCCGTACGTCCCCGACGCGTCCACCGCACCCGACCGTCCGCCGGACTCGCAGTGCGCGAGGGCTCCCCAGTCCAGCCCGTCCGCGCCCTGCACGGAGTCCGGCAGCTGCCGGGTGCCGACCCTGACCCGCTGGGTCACCGGCTGCCGCACCATCTCCTCGGCGATCCTGCGGGGCTTCTGCTTCACACCGTTGACGGTCCGCAGCGCGTAGGTGACACGGCGCACACCGGGCCTGCCCTGCTGCTCGACGACCTCCGTCCCGGCGAAGAGGGCGGAGTCCCGGGTCCGCACGACGTCGTAGCCGACGGGCTCCTCGCGCACCTGCTG
Organism: Streptomyces sp. AM8-1-1; assembly: GCF_032229325.1. NCBI lineage: Bacteria > Bacillati > Actinomycetota > Actinomycetes > Kitasatosporales > Streptomycetaceae > Streptomyces > Streptomyces sp. AM8-1-1. Next base: position 4,793,728 of record NZ_CP135086.1, on the reverse strand, counting down.
GGTGCCGGTGATGCGCATGACGGTGACGGTCTGCCCGTCACGGGGGAAGCTGCCGAGCGGTACGGAGGTGGTGTCCTGGCCGCCGAGCGCGATGCCCGCGTCGTGGAGCGCCGCCTGGACGGTGGCGGCGTTCGTCCGGACGGTCCGCTCGCGGCCGTCGGCCATGAAGGTCACGGTCCGCTCGGTCCGTACGTCCAGGGCGAGACCGGTGCGGGAGATGACCGAGGAGCGCGAGACGGACATGTAGGCGCCCTCGGCCCGCACGCCGAGCTGGCGCAGCGCCTCGTCGACGGTACGGGCGGTGGTCCACACCTGGCGGCGCTGTCCGTCGAGGGTGAGGATGACGGGCCGGCCGTAGCGGACGACGATGTCGTCGCCGCTGGCGAGATCGGCGCCGGGGCCGGGCGCGACGATGTCGTGCCGGCCGACGGCCAGCCCCTCGTCGTCGAGCAGCTCCTGCACATCGTCGGCGAAGGTGTGCAGGGTGCGGGGCACCCCGTCGACGGTGAGGCGTACGTCCTTGTCGCTCGCGACGAACGCAGACGTCCCGCCCGCCAGGAAGGCGACGACGAGGGCCTGGGGCACGAGCTTGCGGAAGGTGTCGGGCCGGTCGGAGGTCTTCCGCCGCCGCGCCGCCCTGCGGGCCTCGGCCCGGCCGGAGGGCGGCATCCCTCCGGCGGGCCCGGGAGGTTCGGGGACGCCCGCGGGGCGGACGGCGGAGTTCTGGCGCGGCAGTGCAAGGGCGGGCACGGTCGGCGCGTAGGCGGCGGCGTACGCGTCGGCCGACCCTCCGCCGGGCTCCCCGGGCGGGGGGATCTCGTACGGGCCTGGTGGACGAGGGCCGGTCACCGCCGCGTCGTACGGTCCCGGGCTCCCGGCCCGCGTCACCGCCGCGTCGTACGGTCCCGGGCTCCCGGCCCGCGTCACCGCCGCGTCGTACGGTCCCGGGCTCCCGGCCCGCGTCACCGCCGCGTCGTACGGTCCCGGCCCTCCGCCCGGGGAGCCCCCCGGCGCCGGTCCGACGTACGTGGGCGTCCAGCCTGCCACCGTGCGGTCCTGCGGGAACGACGGCTTCGTGGGGCCGGGTGGTTCGTACGGTTCGGCGGCTCTGGTCGCAGCGCGGCGAACGCCTCGTGCGGCACGGTGACTGCCCTGCGAATTGCTCACGACGCTCCGTAAGGTCCGGTTCCGGTCCGCCCGATGGCGTTGCGGCCCGGGACACTATCGGAGCTGCGGTCACTCTCCAAAGCGACTCGGCTACCCAGTGTCGCGTCGACACCCTGTGCGAGGCCTACGGCGGCCTCGGCCCGTTATCCGTCAGTAACCGAACGCCTCGGCGGTGTTGGCGGAGACAGCGGCCGCCAGGGTGTCCTCGTCGAGCCCCTTCACCGCGGCCATGGCGCGCAGCGTGACCGGAATGAGATACGGCGCGTTAGGCCGTCCGCGGTAGGGCACCGGCGTGAGAAACGGCGCATCCGTTTCGACGAGCACGAGCTCTCGGGGCGCGACGGCGAGCGCGTCCCGCAGCGGCTGCGCGTTCTTGAAGGTCACATTGCCGGCGAAGGACATGTAGTAGCCCGCGGCCGCGCAGATCTCCGCCATTTCCGCGTCGCCGGAATAGCAGTGGAAGACGGTCCGTGCGGGTGCGCCTTCCTCGGCGAGAATGCGCAGCACATCGGCGTGCGCCTCGCGGTCGTGGATCACGAGGGCCTTGTCGTGCCTTTTCGCGATCTCGATATGCGCGCGGAAGGAGCGTTCCTGGGCGGCGATTCCGTCGGGGCCCGTGCGGTAGTAGTCCAGTCCGGTCTCGCCGACCGCGCGCACCTGCGGCAGCGCGGCGAGCGCGTCGATCTCGGCGAGCGCCTCGTCGAGCGCGCTGTCACCGCCGCCCTCGCGCGCACCCTGCCGCGACCAGCCTCCCCCAGCCCCAGGGGGCTGGGAGGTGCCCCCATGCTCCCCCAGCACGATCCGGGGCGCCTCGTTGGGGTGGAGCGCGACGGCGGCGTGCACCGCGTCGTGGTCGGCTGCCGTCTGCGCGGCCCAGCGCGAGCCCTTGATGTCGCAGCCGACCTGCACGACCGCCGTCACTCCCACCGCGGCCGCCCTGGCCAGGGCCTCCTCGACCGTGCCCTCCTGCATGTCCAGGTGGGTGTGGGAATCGGCGACCGGGACCCGCAGGGGGTCGGGCAGCGGCGGCGGGTCGGACTTCGCACTCATGGGCGCGATCCTACGAGGCCCGCGCCCGCGAGCTCACTTGCGGTGGAACGGGTGGAGCAGATCGGAGAGATGCCAGTGGTGCGCCGGCTTCTCGGGGCTCGCCGCCTGCTGCACGACCGTGCTGTCCGGCTGCTGCACCCCGTCCCCCTCCGCCGATGCCTTCCGGGCGGAACGTGCGGACTTCGCGGGGCGTGGTGCGGCGGGACGCGCCATCAGGTCGAGTACCGAGGAGACCTGTCCGGACCGCATGATCCTGACGACATGCCCCCCGCAGTTGGTGCAGGTCGGGCTCGAGAGCGGCGACGGCACCCGCACCCCGTCCGCCTTGTAGACGATGAATTCCTGGCCGGCGCCGTCCACATGGTGCTCTATTTCGTAGGACTGCTCCCAGCCGTGCCCACAGCGCATGCAGCAGAACGCGTATGCCTCATGGACCTTGGCGGTGCCTGTGACCTCACTCATGCCAGCTCCTCTCCACCGATCCAGTGGACGCCTTTGACGGCGGGAGCGCATCAGCGCCTGTCGATTAATGGATTGGTCTTGGGTCTTCCCATGCACAAAGGGGCAGGACACGGTCTGCGCTTTGCCTTTTACGATAGTCCTTTGCCGTCCCCGGGGGCCGGACGATCCGCATTCTTTGCCGCCACGACGGCATCGAACACCTCGCGTTTGGGCACGCCTGCTTCGACGGCGACCGCCGCGATGGCCTCCTTGCGCCGCTCCCCCGCCTCCTCGCGCACCCGCACCCTGCGCACCAGCTCCTCGGCGTCGAGATCTCCGGGTCCGGCGGCCGGCGCACCCTCCACCACGACCGTGATCTCGCCGCGTACGCCCTCGGCCGCCCAGGCCGCCAGTTCTCCCAGGCCGCCGCGCTTGACCTCTTCGTACGTCTTGGTCAGCTCGCGGCAGACCGCGGCCCGGCGCTCGGGGCCGAAGACCTCGGCCATCGCGGCGAGGGTGTCGTCCAGACGGTGGGGCGCCTCGAAGTAGACGAGCGTGCGCCGCTCGGACTCGACCTCGCGCAGCCGGCCGAGCCGTTCACCGGCCTTGCGCGGCAGGAACCCCTCGAAGCAGAAGCGGTCGACCGGCAGTCCCGACAGGGCGAGCGCGGTGAGAACGGCGGACGGCCCGGGGACCGCGGTGACCTTGATGTCCTTCTCGACGGCCGCGGCGACCAGCCGGTAGCCGGGGTCGGAGACCGAGGGCATGCCGGCGTCGGTGACCAGCAGCACCCGGGCGCCGCCGGCGAGTGCCTCGACGAGCTCCGGCGTACGGGCGGTCTCGTTGCCCTCGAAGTAGGACACGACCCGCCCCGTGGTGTGCACACCGAGGGCCTGGGTGAGGCGGCGGAGCCGCCGGGTGTCCTCGGCGGCGACGATGTCGGCGCCCTCCAGCTCGGCGGCGAGCCGGGGCGGCGCGTCCGCCACATCGCCGATGGGCGTCCCTGCGAGTACCAGCGTTCCTGTCACACGGGCCATCCTCCCAGGGCCGTGCGCACGACTCGCACAGTGGCGTTCCCTACGATGGCGCGGTGACCAGTACCGCGCCGAAGACCCTTCAGGGCAAGGACGCCGATCAGCAGCCCGCCGACTGGCAGCAACGGCTGCGCAGATTCGGCTACGCGCCCCGGCCCGTGATCGGGCTGCGCGAACGCCTGGTGCCGCCCTACACTCGCCCCTCCGAACGGCTGTGGCCGGTGTTCGGCATCCCTCCGGCCGTGGTGAACCCGCTGCTGCGGACGGCGGCCTGGGGCGGACCGCTGCTGGTCGCGCTGGTCGCGGGCGTGCTCCGGTTCTGGAACCTGGGCTCGCCGAAGGCGGTGATATTCGACGAGACCTACTACGCCAAGGACGCCTGGGCCCTGATCAACCAGGGGTACGAGGGCAGCTGGCCGAAGGACATCGACAAGTCGATCCTGCGGGACCCCTCGTCCGTCCCGATCCCCACGGACCCCGGCTATGTGGTCCATCCGCCGGTCGGCAAGTGGGTCATCGGCATCGGTGAGCAGCTGTTCGGCTTCACGCCCTTCGGCTGGCGCTTCATGGTGGCGGTGCTCGGCACGCTGTCGGTGCTGATGCTCTGCCGCATCGGCCGCCGGCTGTTCCGGTCCACGTTCCTCGGCTGCCTCGCGGGAGCACTGCTCGCCGTGGACGGTCTGCACTTCGTGATGAGCCGTACGGCTCTGCTCGACCTGGTGCTGATGTTCTTCGTGCTCGCGGCCTTCGGAGCGCTGGTCGTCGACCGGGACTGGGCGCGCCGCAGACTCGCGGCCGCGCTGCCGGTGGACGAGGACGGCGTGCTGCGGCCGGACGCCACGGTCGCCGAGACCCTGCGGCTCGGCTGGCGGCCGTGGCGGCTGACGGCGGGCCTGATGCTCGGCCTGGCCGCCGCCACCAAGTGGAACGGCCTCTATGTGATGGCCGCGTTCGGTCTGCTGACGGTGCTGTGGGACGTGGGCGCCCGCCGCACGGCCGGCGCGGTGCAGCCGTACAGGGCGGTGCTGAAGAAGGACCTGGTACCCGCCTTCGTCTCGACGGTGCCGGTGGCGATCGCCACGTACATCGCCTCGTGGACCGGCTGGATCGTCACCGACAAGGGCTACTTCCGCGACTGGGCGGGGACGGCGGGCAAGGGCGGCAGCTTCACCTGGCTGCCGGACTGGCTGCGCAGTCTGTGGCACTACGAGACCGAGGTCTACCAGTTCCACGTCAACCTGACCTCGGGCCACACGTACCAGTCCAACCCCTGGAGCTGGATCGTGCTGGGCCGCCCGGTCTCGTACTACTACGAGTCCCCGTCCGCGGGCGTCGGCGGCTGCCCCTCGGACGCGGCCGACAAGTGCGCGTCCGAGGTCCTGGCCCTCGGCACCCCGCTGCTGTGGTGGGCGGCCTGCTTCGCGATCGCCTACATCCTGTGGCGCTGGCTGTTCCGCCGCGACTGGCGCGCGGGCGCGATCGCGTGCGGCATCGCGGCCGGGTGGGTGCCGTGGTTCTTCTACCAGGAGCGCACGATCTTCCTGTTCTACGCGGTGGTGTTCGTGCCGTTCCTGTGTCTGGCGGTCGCCATGATGCTCGGCGCGATCCTGGGCCCACCGGGCTCGGACGAACGCCGCCGTGCGATCGGCGCGATCGGCGCGGGTGTGCTGGTGCTGCTGATCATCTGGAACTTCATCTACTTCCACCCGCTGTACACGGGGACGCCGATCCCGGTGGAGGACTGGCGCAACAGGATGTGGCTGGACACCTGGGTCTAAGGGCTGTCCCGTAATCCCCGGTGGACCAGCGCGCGGCGTCAGATGCGGTGCATCGCAAGGCGATGGGGGCACCCCCGCCGGAGGCTGGGGGAGGTCGTCCTCATACTGGGCGTATTCGGGCGATCCGGCAACGCAGCGTGGGGGTCCCCCCTGCTCGAAGAGCTTGGGGGGGAGTGCCGTAGATGTCGTCGTGCGCCCGCCGGGGATTACGGGACAGCCCTTAGCGGGAGCCATGTCGCCGTTCCTCGCCGTCATACGACGGCGAGGAATGCCTTCGGACGGCCGTGGACGCTTCTACGACCGGGTCCGAGAAACGATCCAACGGCGTTGTGATTCCCGGGCCTTGGCCGGTGGGGTGCGTTTCACGAGAAGGTAGAGATTCTCGAAGTACACCTGCCAACGCTCAGGATCGACACCCGAAGGAGTCCTCGCCGCCCTCTCCGCTTTGATGAGCGGCTCCAGCTTCTCCCAGGTCAGCACTACCGAGACACCGAGATAGCCGGAAACAGGCTTGACATCCACGACCTTGTGCGTGACCAATGCACCGAGGTTGTCGTAGAACCAGGCGAGTTCACGCACCTGAGTGCGCCGTTCCTCCGGCAGTCCGGCCAGCCCCTGCGAGAGGTCGTACGTGCACATTTCCTTGTAGACGAAATCCCGGGCATCAGCAAGGCGATCACTTCGGTGCTGGCTGAAGAAGTCGACAAGCACCGGGAGGGTGTTGGCATGCCGGGCCAGCGTTTCCCGCCGGTAAGAGAAGAGAACAGAAACCACAAGCGCCGCGATCGACAGGACAAGCGCTGCCACGTTCACTCTTTTGCCTCCAGCCGCAGACCACTTCACGCTACGGCGTAAGTCGACGTCACCGCCAGGCCGCACCTCTTTGGCCGATGGCGCGGCACCCCTTTCACGCCGGTGCGGGCAGCCGAGGGACGTTCGCATTGATCGCCATGTCTTCTTCCAGCCCTTCGGATCAGCCCGCAGCGTCAGGCCGCATGAATGGTCAATGGGGGATTGCCATCGGAGCGGCGTTGGGCGCCAGTGGAGCGGTGGCCGGGGCGCTCGCCACCTGGGCCGACGCGAGACTGCAGGCTCGCGCGCAGCTCAATGTCGCGCGGCTGCAGCGAATCGCTCAACACGACGCTGAGACGATCGCGAAGAAGCGGCCGGCTTACTCCGCACTGGTCCCGTCGGTCGACGCAGCCCGGCGTCAGATGCGCATCGCGCGGCGGAACCGGGCGACTGCCGCGCCTGCAACACCTCGAAACCCCGTAGCAGCGGGGCGAATCCGTCGTAAGCCCCGCGGTTCCGGGCCGATCGTCGCGGTCTCGTAACAGCATCGAAGACGATCACCCCCGTCCCGTAGAGTGCACGCGATACATGCCCTTGAACACGTTCAAGGAAGTGTGCTCCTGGGGAGGGGACTGCAAGTCATGCGCAGTGGGGCGAAAGTCGCCGTGATCGGCTGTGTGTTCGCGGTGGTCGCCGGCGGTGTCGGCTATGGCGGCTACAACCTGTACAGCGGGTTGACCGACGGCAACGATGTCAGCACCAGGTCAGCCTCCGGGGAGCGGAAGTCCGGGCCGCCGAGTGCCGAGGAGATCGACGGGACCGCGAAGGACTTCCTCGCGGCGTGGGCCGGCGGTGACGCGCCGAAGGCCGCGCAGTTGACCAACAACGCCGTCGAGGCCGAGCCACTGCTCGCGGGCTACCGGCAGCAGGCCCATGTCTCCAAGGCCGTGATCACCCCCGGCAAGGCGGTCGGCGCGAGGGTGCCGTTCACGGTGAACGCGACGGTGTCGTACGAGGGGCAGAGCAAGCCCTGGACGTACAGCTCCGCGCTCACCGTGGTGCGCGGGCTGAGCACCGGCAAGGCGCTCGTCGACTGGGCGCCGGCCGTCGTGCACCCGAAGCTGACGAAGAACACCTCGCTCAGGACCGACCAGGCGTCCGCCCCGCCGATCAAGGCCGTGGACCGCAAGGGCCGGGAGCTGACGAAGGAGAAATACCCCTCACTGGGCGCCGTCCTGGACGCGTTGCGCAAGAAGTACGGCGAGGCCGCGGGCGGTACCGCGGGCATCGAACTCGTCGTCACCTCCACCGACCAGGCCGTCGCCGACCGGACGCTGCTGACGCTGAGCGAGGGCAAGGAGGGCAAGCTCACGACGACGCTGGACGCGGACGTCCAGGCCGCCGCCGAGCGGGCGGTGAAGAAGTACGGCCAGGCGTCGGCCGTCGCCGTCAAGCCCAGTACCGGTGAGATCCGGGCCGTCGCCAACAGCCCGGCCGACGGGTACAACACGGCGATGATGGGCGCCCAGGCCCCCGGTTCCACGATGAAGATCGTGACCGCGGCGATGATGATGGACCAGGGCGTCGTCAAGGGCCCGTCCGCGAAGGTGGAGTGCCCGGCGAACGTGCAGTGGATGGGCAGGACGTTCACCAACCTGGACGGCTTCTCCATCCCGAGCGGCACGTTCGAGGAGAGCTTCCGCCGCTCCTGCAACACCGCCTTCATCAAGGCCGTCAAGCCGCTCGACGACCGTGACGTGTCCGGTACGGCGCTCGGTGCCACCGCGAGCAAGTACTTCGGCATCGGCCTCGACTGGCAGACCGGCGCCGTCAGCGTCGACGGGAGTGTGCCCGAGTCGGCGGGCGCGGAGACCGCCGCCTCGTACATCGGCCAGGGCAGGATCACGATGAACGCCCTCAACATGGCGTCCGTCGCCGCGACCGTGAAGAACGGCGGTTTCCTCCAGCCGGTCATCGTGCCGCAGGGCCTCGACGACCGCCCGCTGGCCACCGCCCAGCGGTTGCCCGGCTCCATCGCGGGTGCGCTGCGCCAGATGATGGGCGCGACCGCGCGGTACGGCACCGGCCAGGCCGCGATGTCCGTGGTGCAGGGCGACAAGGGCGCCAAGACCGGCTCGGCGGAGGTCGACGGGCAGGGCACGTCGAACAGCTGGTTCACCGGATACGCCGGGGATCTGGCCGCCGCGGCCGTCGTCCAGTCCGGCGGTCACGGCGGCGACGCGGCGGGTCCGGTGGTCGCGCAGGTGCTCAACGCCCGCTAGCCGTAGGGGCCGTGAGGCCGGGCGCCGGAAGGCTCGTTCGGACGCCGGCCCGCCGTCGCTTCCACCATCCGGAATCTGTTCGCGTGGCCCGTACAACGACCGTTAGCGTGCGGTCATGAGCACTCACGAAACGGAAGCCCATCCCCGGTTCGCGGCCGCCCTGCGCGAGCTGGGGCTCGATGTGCCGGTCCGCCGGTTCCCCGACGCCACGCGGACGGCCGCCGAGGCCGCCGCCGCCATCGGCTGCGACGTCAGCGAGATCGTCAAGTCACTGATCTTCCAGGCGGACGGCGAGCCGGTGCTGGTGCTGATGGACGGCTCCTCGCGGGTCGACGTCGAGCGGGTGCGCGAGGAGCTCGGCGCGGCGAAGGTCGGACGGGCGAACGCCGACCTGGTCCGCGAGACCACCGGCTACGCGATCGGGGGCGTACCGCCCTTCGGGCATGTCACCAGGACCCGGGTGCTGGCCGACCGCGGTCTGCTCGCCCATGAGGTGGTGTGGGCGGCGGCCGGGACCCCGCACACCGTCTTTCCGCTCGACCCGAAGTCGCTGATCGCGCACGCGGGCGGCACCCTGGTGGACGTCCGCGAGCGCACGGCGTGACGGTACTGGTCGCCGTAGCGGTTCTCATCGCGGCGGTCACGCACGCCAGTTGGAACGCGATCGCACACACCGTCCACGATCAGCTCGTCGGCTTCACGCTCATCGGCGGCGGAGCCGCGGTCATCGGCGCCGTCCTGGCCTGTTTCACCCCGGTGCCCGCCGCCGGGGCGTGGCCGTACCTGGTCGTCTCCGCGCTGCTGCACATCGGCTACCAGGCCCTGCTGATGCGGTCGTTCTCGCTGGGCGACTTCGGCCAGATGTATCCGATCGCCCGGGGCACCGCCCCGCTGGTGGTGACCGTCCTGGCCACGGTGTTCGTCGGCGAGCGGCTCAACGGCTGGCAGCTGGCCGGTGTGGTGCTGGCCTCCGCGGGTCTGGTCGGAGTGGCGCTGTGGGGCTTTCGCGGGAAGGGCGCCCGGCCGCACTGGCCCGCCCTGCTGGCCGCGCTGGCGACCGGCCTGTCGATCGCCGCGTACACGGTCGTGGACGGCGTCGGCGTGCGCGCCTCGGGATCGGCGGTCGGCTACATCGCCTGGCTGATGATCCTGGAGGGCCTGCTGATCCCGGCGTACGCCGTGCATGTGTACCGGGGCTCGCTGGTGGCCCGGATGAAGCCGTACGCGGTACGCGGCCTGCTCGGCGCGGCGCTGTCGATGGCGGCGTACGGGCTGGTGCTGTGGGCGCAGACACGGGCGCCGCTGGCGCCGGTCGCGGCGCTGCGGGAGTCGTCGATCATCGTGGGCGCGGCGATAGGCGCGGTCTTCTTCAAGGAGCGGTTCGGCGCCCCGCGTATCGCGGCGGCGGGTCTGATGGTCGTCGGCATCGGTCTGATGCTGCGGGCGGGCTGAGCGGCCGTCGTCGTAGCAGGGCGTTGTCGTGGGCCCGCCGTTGTCGTCGGTGGGCGTTGTCACAGGCGGGCGTTACGGTCGGCCTCATGACAGCCAGAATCGATCTCACCCTCGACTGCACGGACGCGCAACGGCTGGCGGAGTTCTGGAAGCTGGCGCTCGGGTACATCGACGAGCCTCCGCCGCCGCCGTTCGCCACCCGCGAGGAGTGGCTCGCGCAGTTCGACCTGCCGGAGGACGACGAGGACGACGCGGCATGGCTCTGCGATCCGCAGGGTGCGGGACCGCGGCTCTCGATCCTCAAGGTGCCCGAGCCGAAGACCGCGAAGAACCGGCTGCACATCGACATCCGGGTGCCGGGGCACGGCAGCGACGAGGAGCGGTGGAGCAGGATCCGGGCGGAGGCGGACCGGCTGGTCGCGGCGGGCGCCACCGTCCAGCATGTCTACGACGGCCATCACATCACCATGGCCGACCCGGAGGGCAACGAGTTCTGCGTCGCCGCCGGCCCGGCAGATCGGACCTGACGGGCCCGGGGCTCGCCGGACGGGCCCGACGCGCCCCGGCAGTGCAGGCGGGACCGCCCGTCAGTCCTGCCCGCCGTCAGCCCTGCCGACGTCAGTCCTGCTGCGCCCATGTCACCCGGTGCGGCGCGATCACCTCGTCGAACCCCGTGTTCACCGCGAGCAGGCCGCCGTCCACCCGCAGGGTGATGCCGGTGATCCAGGCCGCGTCCCGCGAGGCCAGGAAGGCGACGGCCGCCGCGATGTCCTCCGGCTCACCGACGCGGCCGAGGGGGTAGACCCGGCCGAGTGCCTCGAGGCTCTCCTCGCGGCCCGCCCACGACGGCGTACGGACGGTCCCCGGGTTGACCTGGTTCACGCGCACGCCGCGAGGTGCCGCGTCGCCCGCCAGCGTGCGGGTGAGCGAGGCGAGGCCCGCCTTGGCCGCGCTGTAGGCGTGGTTGCCGAAGTCCTGTTCGGCGTTGACGGAGCCGATGTTGACGATCGCGCCGGCGCCGGAGGCCTCCAGATGCGGCAGGGCCGCGCGGGCGCAGCGGAAGGCCCCGGTGAGCGAGATGTCGAGGTCGCGTGCCCAGGTGTCGTCGGGCTAGTCCTCCAGCCTCGGGGTGTCGGGGGCGCAGGAGTAGGCGTTGTTGACCAGGACGTGCAGGGCGCCGAACCGTTCGACGGCGTGCGCCACGGCCGCCTCGACCTGGGCGCGGTCTGCGACGTCGCAGCCGAGGGAGCCGGCTCCGGGGATATCCTCGGCGGTCCGCGCCGCGGCCTCCGCGTCCAGGTCGGTGACCAGGACGCGGGCGCCTTCGGAGGCGAGCCGTCGTGCGATCGCCTCGCCGATCCCCCGCGCCGCGCCGGTGATCAGTACGCCCTGTCCCTCGAACCGCCCGGGTCCGCCGCTGCCGCTTCCGCTGCTCATAGCGCCGAACGTACCGCCCGGATCAGCGCCTGGGCACGGGGGTCCGCGGTGACGCCCTTGCGCATCCCGTTGGTCACATAGCCGAGCGCGATGCCCGACTCGGGGTCGGCGAAGCCGAGGGAGCCGCCGCGGCCGGGGTGGCCGAACGATCCCGGGCCGAGCATCGGGGCGGCCGGGCCGTGGAGCATGAAACCGAGGCCGTAGCGGGTGTTGACGATCAGGACGCGGTCGGGGCCGGCCGACTCCTCGGTGCGGGCGAGGGTGAGGGTGGCCGGGGCGAACAGCCGCGGGCCGCCGTCGACCGTGCCGATCGTGGCGGCGTAGAAGCGGGCGAGGGCGCGGGCGGTGGAGATGCCGCCGGAGGCCGGGAGTTCGGCGGCGCGGTAGACCGGGTCGTTCTCGTCGGGCAGGGGGTCGATGGCCCCGAACGCACGGCGGGTGAGGGAGTCGGGATTGTGGTAGGCCTCCACGACGGCCGGCTTGGGCCGCAGTTTGAGCCCGCCGCCGTCGGCCGTCTCCGGCTCGGGCACCGGCCCGATGCGGCCCACACGGTGGGCTTCGTCCTGCGGCAGTCCGATCCAGAAGTCGAGGCCGAGCGGGCGGGCGATCTCCTCGGCGACCCAGCGGCCGATGGTCCGGCCGGTGACCCGGCGGACGAGTTCCCCGATCAGCCAGCTGTAGGTCTGCGCGTGGTAGCCGTGAGCGGTTCCGGGGTCCCAGGCGGGGTGCTGCGCGGCCAGAGCGGCGGGCCCGCTGACACCGTCGCAGGCTTCCGCCGTGGTCAGCGGCCGGTCGAGCACGGGCACTCCGGCGCGGTGGGAGAGCAACTGCCGTACGACGACGCGGTCCTTGCCGGCCGCCTTGAACTCGGGCCAGTACGTGCCGACGGGGGCGTCCAGGTCGATCTGGCCGCGCTGGTGGAGCAGGAGGACGACGGCCGCCGCGACACCCTTGGTGGCGGAGCGGACGATCTGTGCGGTGTCCACGGCCCACGGTTCGGTGCCGTCCACGTCACGTGTGCCGGCCCAGAGGTCGACGACCTTCTTCCCGTCCCGGTAGACGGCGACGGCCGCGCCCCGGTCACCGCGCTGTTCGAAGTTGCGTAGGAAGGCGTCCTGGACCGGCTCGAAGCCTGCCGCCACCGTGCCCCGGACATCCACTGCTGCTGATCTCCCGCTCCCGCTCATCCCTCCATGGTGCATCGGACGCCACCGCTCGTGACTCGCGGGTCAGCTCGGAACGATCGAGAGGTCGATCCTGCCGCGGGTGGCGTGGGAGTACGGGCACCCCTGGTGGGCTGCGGAGACCGGTTCGTCGGCGAGCTCCTGGTCGAGCGGGGCATCGGGACGCCTACCTCGTTCACGCGCCCATGGTCACGGACTTCGGATCGAAGCCGAAGGGCAGTTCGAGGCGGTGTTTGCGCATCAGGGCGTCGTCGCCCAGGAGATCCTGCGTACGCCCGTCGGCGGCGATGACTCCCTCGCTGAGGATCACCGCCCGCGGACAGAGTTCCAGGGCGTACGGCAGATCGTGCGTGACCATCAGGACGGTGACGTCCAACGACCGGAGGATGTCGGCGAGTTCTCGCCTCGAGGCCGGGTCGAGGTTGGACGACGGTTCGTCCAGCACGAGGATCTCCGGCTCCATCGCGAGCACGGTGGCGACCGCGACCCGGCGGCGCTGGCCGAAGGAGAGATGGTGCGGGGGCCGGCCGGCGAACTCCGCCATGCCCACCTGCGTCAGCGCCGCCACGACGCGCGCTTCGAGCTCCGGGCCGCGCAGGCCCGAGGCCGCGGGTCCGAAGGCCACGTCCTCGCGGACCGTGGGCATGAACAGCTGATCGTCCGGGTCCTGGAAGACGATGCCGACGCGGCGGCGGATCTCCGCGAGATGCCGCTTGGCGACCGGGAGTCCGGCGACGGACACGGTCCCCGCGCCGCCGGCCAGGATGCCGTTGAGATGGAGGACGAGGGTGGTCTTGCCCGCGCCGTTGGGGCCGAGCAGGGCGACCCGCTCACCGCGCCCGACCGTCAGGTCGACGCCGAAGAGCGCCTGATGCCCGTCCGGATAGGCGTAGGCGAGCCCCTTCACTTCGAGGGACGGGGGCGTCGCGTCGGCCGGGGCGTTCGTCACCGGGTCGTGCGGGTCGTTCGGGTCGTTTGTCACAGCGTCCATCCCAGCAGACAGACCGCGAGCGCGGTCACGGGGAGGGCCGCCGCGTACGACCACTGCGTCCGGGACGCGGTGACCTCGTCGATCACGGGCATCGTCCCGGTGTATCCGCGGCTCACCATCGCCAGGTGCACCCTCTCGCCGCGCTCGTAGGAGCGGATGAACAGCGCGCCCGCGGATTTGGCGAGCACGCCCCAGTGCCGCATCCCTTTCGCCTCGAAGCCGCGCGAACGGCGGGCGATCGACATACGGCGCATCTCGTCCGCGATGACATCGCCGTAGCGGATCATGAAGGAGGCGATCTGGACCAGCAGGGGCGGCAGCCTGAGCCGCTGGAGCCCGAGCAGCAGCGAGCGCAGCTCGGTCGTCGAGGCGAGGATCACGGACGCGGCGACGCCGAGCGTGCCCTTGGCGAGGATGTTCCACGCGCCCCACAGGCCCGGGACGCTCAGCGAGAGGCCGAGGAAGGAGACCTGCTCGCCGGGCACGACGAAGGGCATCAGGAGCGCGAAGGCGACGAACGGGATCTCGATGAGCAGCCGGCGCAGCAGATACCCGGCGGGCACCCGGGCCACGGCCGCGACCGTGGCCAGCAGCACCGCGTACAGCCCGAAGGCCCACACCGCCTCGCGCGGTGTGGAGACCACGACCAGCACGAAGCAGAAGACGGCGACGAGCTTGCAGTGCGCCGGGAGCTCGTGCACGGGCGAGTGCCCGTGCCGGTAGAGCTTGTGGCTGTGGCCGGCGCCCATGTCAGACGGAGTCGGGGACGCGGGTGGCCTCGGACTCGGAGGCCCGGCGGCGGCGCACGACGACGTAGAAGATGCCGCTGCCCACCACGACGGTCGAGCCGACGCCGATGACGCCCGCGAGACCGCCGGAGATCCGGGCGTTCGAGACGTCGGCGACCCCGTAGTCGGCGAGCGGGGAGTCGGCGGCCGCGTGCTCCTCGACCTTCTTGTCGATGCCCTTGTCGGCGGCGACCTTCTCCAGGCCGTCGGGGCTGGCGGAGGCGTAGAAGGACACGAAGCCGGCGAGGACGACGGCGGTGGCGAGGCCGGCCAGCCAGACCGTGCGCGGCGACCGCGCGGCGACCGGCTCGGGGGCGACGGGCTGGGCGTCGACCAGCTCGCCGCCGACGCGGAGCTTCAGCGGGGTGGTCAGACCGCGGGCGCCGTGGACGAGGTCGGGCCGGACGGCGATCACGGCGCCGACGGTGAGCATGGTGATCACGGCCTCGCCGATGCCGATGAGGACATGGACGCCGACCATCGCGGTGAGGACCTTGCCGATCGGGACGTCGGTGGTCCCGCCGATCGCGTAGAGCAGGGTGAAGGCAGCGGCGGCGGCCGGTACGGAGACCAGCGCGGCGACGAAGGAGGCGACGGTGATCGAGCGGCGCTTGCGGGGCAGGACCGCCAGCAGTCCGCGGAACAGCCCGTAGGCGACGAGGACCGTGACGACGCCCATGACGGTGATGTTCACGCCGAGCGCGGTGAGGCCGCCGTCCGCGAAGAGCACTCCCTGCATCAGTAGAACGACGGCGATGCAGAGCACGCCGGTGTAAGGACCGACGAGGATCGCGGCGAGCGCGCCGCCCAGCAGATGTCCGCTGGTGCCGGCCGCGACGGGAAAGTTGAGCATCTGTACGGCAAAGATGAAGGCGGCGACGAGGCCCGCCAGCGGCGCGGTGCGCTCGGCGCCGATCAGTGCGACGGGGGATCCGCCCAGCTCACGGCGGGCGCCGCGGAGACTGACGGCGACCGCGCCGGCGGCGGCGACACCGGCGGCCACCGATACCGGGGCGTTGATGAATCCGTCGGGGACATGCATAGCGGGCTCCGCTCCGGACAGGTGAATAACTGTTCAATGATAGTGCCCTGTTGCGAACGACTTGCAAGAGCGGGTGGGTCACAACTGGTGATCGAGTCCCTCACCCGAGAAATATGGGACATTGGAGGGCATAGAGGATAAATCGTGAGGAGCGGCAGATGTCCACGGTCATCGAAGAACACGCATGGGCACGCATCGTCACGGACGCTCCTCAGCACAGGCCGGTCCGCGTCGCCCTCTGGTACGAACCGACGGATGCGCCGCAGTCCGTCCGCTTCACGTTCCCCGACGGACGTGAGTGGACCTTCCCCCGCGAGCTGCTGGAGAAGGGACTGCGCGTCCCCGTGCGCCGCGGCGATGTCGAGGTCTGGCCGTGCGGCCGGGTCCAGACGGTCGTGGAGTTCCACACCTCGGACGGCGTAGCGGTGGTGCAGTTCGACTCCAAGGCGCTGATGCGCTTCCTGCGGCACACGTACGCGGTGGCCGCACCCGCCCCCCAGGGGTGACGAGCACGACCACCGTGTCCCCGCGACGGCCCCCGTCCCCACGGGTCCGTCGCGCAACCGGGGGCGCGCACAGCCGCTCGCAGCGGCGCCCCCGGGCTCGTGCCGGAGTCAGACGCGCACCAGGTTGCGCTCCTCGTCCGGGTCTTCGGGGCTGACGCCGTCGTCCTTCGAAGTCAGCTGCTTGTGCAGCTTCTCGCCCTCGACGTCGACGTTCGGCAGCAGCCGGTCCAGCCAGCGCGGCAGCCACCAGGCCTTGTGGCCGAGCAGGGCGAGGACCGCCGGCACGACGGCCATCCGGACCACGAAGGCGTCGAAGAACACCGCGATCGCGAGGCCGAAGCCGATCATCTTGATCATCTGCTCGCTGGACCCGATGAATCCGGAGAAGACGGCGATCATGATCACCGCGGCGGCACTGACGACGCGGGCACCGTGCTGGAAGCCGGTGACGATCGCCGCACCCGGCCGCTCCCCGTGGACGTACGCCTCCCGCATGCGGGTGACGAGGAAGACCTCGTAGTCCATCGCCAGGCCGAAGACGACACCCACCATGAAGATCGGCATCATCGACATGATCGGCCCGGTCTGCTCGACCCCGAACAGCGATCCCAGCCAGCCCCACTGGAAGACGGCGACGACCGCGCCCAGTGCGGCGACGACGGAGAGCAGGAAGCCGAGGGCCGCCTTCAGCGGTACGAGCAGCGACCTGAAGACCACCATCAGCAGCAGGAACGCGAGTCCGACGACCAGGGCGAGGTAGGGCAGCAGGGCGTCGTTCATGCGCTGCGAGAAGTCGATGTTCATCGCGGTGGCACCACTGACGAGCACGTCGTCGCCGCTGGAGTCACGGATGGAGTGGACCAGGTCCTCGGTGGCGACCGAGGACGGACGGTCCTTCGGGATGACCGTGATCATCGCGGTGTCGCCGGCCTTGTTGAGCGTCGCGGGGGTGACCGCCGCGGCGCCTTCCAGGCCCTTGATCGCCTCGACCGTGCGGTCCGCGGCGCTCTTGTCGCCGTCGACGACCACCAGCAGCGGCCCGTTGAAACCGGGGCCGAAGCCGTCGGACAGCATGTCGTAGGCCTTGCGCTGCGTGGTGCTGACCGGCTGCGAGCCGTCGTCGGGCAGTCCCATCTCCAGCGACGCCGCCGGGATGGCGATGGCGCCGAGGCCCACCACACCGGCGAGCAGCACCATGACCGGCCGGCGCAGCACGAAGCGGGACCAGCGGGTGCCCATGTTCGGCTTGTCGGTGACCGGCTTGCCCTTGCGGACCTTGCGGCCGAGCA
Source organism: Streptomyces sp. AM8-1-1 (assembly GCF_032229325.1). Classification (NCBI taxonomy): domain Bacteria; kingdom Bacillati; phylum Actinomycetota; class Actinomycetes; order Kitasatosporales; family Streptomycetaceae; genus Streptomyces; species Streptomyces sp. AM8-1-1. The sequence goes on along the minus strand of NZ_CP135086.1, from coordinate 4,776,495 downwards.
CCCGCTTGCCGGCGAAGCCGAGCAGGGCGGGGATGAGGGTGAGCGCGATGAGAACGGCGATCACGACGGTGCCCGCCGCGGCGAAGCCCATCTTGCTGAGCATCGGAATGTTGACGACGGCGAGGCCGACGAGGGCGATGACCACGGTCAGGCCCGCGAAGACGACGGCGGAGCCTGCGGTGCCGACGGCCCGGCCGGCCGCGTCCTCCTGCTCACGCCCCTCGGCGAGTTCGGCCCGGTAGCGCGAGACGATGAAGAGGGCGTAGTCGATGCCGACCGCGAGGCCGATCATCATCGCCAGCGTGGAGGTGGTGGACCCGAGGTCGAGGACGTTCGCCAGTGCCGTGATCGTGGAGATGCCGATGCCGACACCGATGATCGCGGTGAGCAGCGGCAGCCCGGCCGCGACGAGCGAGCCGAAGGTGATGACCAGGACGACCGCGGCGATCGCGACACCGATGATCTCGCCCGCTCCGGTCTCCGGGACGGTCTGCAGCGCGTCGCCGCCGATCTCGACGGTCAGTCCGGTGCCCTGCGCCTGGTGGCCCGTCTTCTCCAGCGCCTCCCGGGTCTCGTCGGTCAGCTCCATGCCGTTGACCTTGTAGGTGACCGCGACGTAGGCCGTCGAACCGTCCTTGGAGACCGCGTTCGCGGTGTACGGGTCGGTGACGGAGGCGATCTGGTCGGAGCCGGCCTTGAGGTCGGCGACCGCCTTGTTCACCTCGGCCTTGTTGTCCGCCTGGGTCATCTTCTCGCCGCTCGGGGCCTTGAAGACGACACGTGCGGTCGCACCGTCGGGGCTGGCCCCGGGGAACCGTTCTTCCAGCAGGTCGAAGGCCTTCTGCGCCTCGGTGCCGGGTATCGAGAAGGACGACGAGGTGGCGGTGGACGCGGAGGCCGCACCGACCCCGGCGAGCGCGAGCAGAGCGACCCACAGCAGCAGGACGAGTTTGCGGCGCCGGAAGGCGGACCGCCCGAGTTTGTAGAGGAACGTGGCCACGAGGGCGTACTCCCGTGTGTGAGGTGAACAGGGCATGGGGAGCCGGCCCGACGACGAGAGCGGCGCGCGTCAGGTGGTGCGGGTCGTGCTGCGGGGAGAGGTGACGTGGGGAACGTCGGTCGCCGTGGGGCGGCGACGGGGCATCAGACTCCGAGGGCCGGCAGGACCACGGCATCGATGTATCGGTTGAGAAAGTCCCGGTCGGGGAGCCGGTCCTCGATCATCTGCCGGGCGACGAACGCGCCGACCAGCATGTGCGGCACGAAGTCCAGCGCGGGGCTGTCCGCACTGACCTCCCCGCGCTCCACCGCCCGCCGCAGCAGTGTGTCCAGCCCGGTGATCTCGGGCTCGATCAGCAGCTCCCGCAGGGCCTCATGGAGGTCGGGATTGCCGTGGATGGCCTGGGCGAGACCCCGCATCAGCGCGGAGTCCCTCTCCATCTGGCAGTCGTCGGTCTGGTCCAGCATCGCGTGGAAGTCACCACGCAGGCTGCCGGTATCGATGTCGCCGACGTTCACCGGCTTGCTGTGCCGCAGGGCGGTGGCCACCAGCTCGGGCTTCCCGCGCCACTGACGGTAGAGGGTCGCTTTGCTCGATCGGGTCCGGGTGGCCACGGCGTCCATGGTCAGGGCGTCGTATCCGACTTCGCGCAACAGGTCCAGTACGGCCTCGTACAGCTCTGCCTCGCGCTCGGGGGTGAGCCGACTGCGTGTGGTCATGATCGGCCTCCCTCCATCCGAACGAAACGGTTTCGTACACCTCGAAGGTACCCCACCCCTCAGCGAAACGACAACGTTTCGCTTGTGTCGTGGATCACGGACCGGTTCCGGCCACACCGGATCCGGCCGGATTCACCCTGCCCCACGAGTTGCCGCGCCCCCTGCACACGGAAAGCATTGGAAGGTGAGCGACGACGTGGCGTACCTCCGTTTCCCGCATCTGCACGACGACTTGCTGTGCTTCGCCGCCGAGGACGATCTGTGGATCGCCCCTCTGGTGCCGCAGGGGCACCGGCCGGGACGGGCCTGGCGGCTCACCGTCGACCGGACCCGGGTCGGCCATCCCCGCTTCTCCCCCGACGGCCGGCACATCGCCTACACGACCTGGCGCAGCCTCGATCCCGAGATCCATCTCGCGCCCGTCGAGGGCGGACCGGCCCGCAGACTCAGCTACTGGGGCTCCACCGACACCCGGGTGTGCGGCTGGACCCCGGACGGCCAGATCCTCGCCGTCTCCTCGCACGCCCAGCCCTTCTCGTACTTCTCCTGGGCCTACAACGTCCCGACCGACGGAGCTCCCGGCGCGAAGCTGCCGTGGGGGCCCGTCGCGCACATCGCCGTGACCGACGTGGAGGCGGAGCGGCGCACCCTGCTGCTCACCGGCAAGCCGCCGCACGAGCCGGCGGCGTGGAAGCGCTACCGCGGTGGCGCCACCGGCCGGCTGTGGCTGCACGGCCGGCGACTCCTCGCCGACCTGGACGGGCATCTGGACTGCCCGATGTTCGTCTCCGGGCGGATCGCGTTCCTCTCCGACCACGAGGGCATCGGCAATCTCTACTCCTGCCTTCCCGACGGGAGCGATCTGCGGCGCCACACGGACCACGACGCGTTCTACGCCCGGCACGCCTCCAGCGACGGCCACCGGGTCGTGTACCAGTGCGCCGGGGACCTGTGGATCGTCGACGACCTCAGCCCGGAGGGGATGCCCCGCAAGCTGGACGTGCGGCTCGGCGGACCGCGCGCAGGACGCCGCCCCTACCAGGTACCGGCCTCCAGCCACGTCGACTCGATCTCGGTCGACACGACGGGCCGCGCCAGCGCCGTCACCGTCCGCGGCAGTCTGTACTGGCTCACCCACCGGGACGGGCCGGCCCGGACGATCGCCGACACCCCGGGCGTACGCGTGCGGCTGCCCGAGATGCTCGGCACCGGCGGCCAGGTCGCCTACGTCACCGACGCGGAGGGCGACGACGCCGTCGAGATCGCCTACCTCCCGCGGGCGAGCGGCGAGCGCGAGCCGCGGCGGCTGGCGTCCGGCCGGCTCGGCCGGGTGCTGGAGATGGTGTCGGACCCGGACGGGGAGCGGCTCGCCGTCGCCGCGCACGACGGCCGGCTGCTGCTGCTCGACGCGGCGGAGGACTCCGCCGGCGAGACCACCGAGCTGATCCGGTCCCTCAACGGGCCGGTGCGCGATCTGGCCTTCTCCCCCGACGGGACGTGGCTGACCTGGTCGCACCCGGGCATCGGCCGTTCCCTGCGCCAGATCAAGATGGCCCGGATCGCGGACCGCACGATCGTCGATGTCACCAACGGCCGTTTCGAGGACGAGAATCCGGTCTTCACCAGCGACGGCCGCTATCTCGCGTTCCTGTCCTGGCGCGGCTTCGACCCGGTGTACGACGTGCACACCGGCGACCTGTCCTTCCCGCTGGGCTGCCGGCCCTACCTCGTACCGCTGTCCTCGGCCACGCCCTCGCCCTTCGCGCTGTCCCCGGACGGACGGCCGGCGGCCGGCGGCCTCGACCCCATCGACGAGTCCCTGCTGCCGACCGAGGAGGGAGCCGGTTCCAGCACGGTCATGGTGGAGATCGAGGGTCTGGAGAGCCGGGTGACGCCGTTCCCGGTCTCGGCCTCCAAGTACTCGGCGCTGTACCCGGTCAGCGGCGGCGGGCTCGTCTGGCTGCGCTGGCCGATCTCCGGAGCCCTGGGCGAGACCTTCGTGAATCCCGCCGACACCTCCGGGCGCCCCACGCTGGAGCACTTCGACATCGCCAAGGCCCGCAAGGCCGAACTGGTCGGCCACCTCGACTGGTTCGCGGTCAGCGGTGACGGCAGCAGACTGGTGGTCGTCGACGACGGCGATCTGCGGGCGGTGCCCGCCACCGAGTCGGGCGACAGCGACTCGACGGTCTACCTCGATCTGCGCCGGATCCTGCACGACGTGGACCCGGCGTCCGAATGGCGCCAGGCGTACGCCGAGGCCGGCCGGCTCATCCGCGCCTACTTCTGGGAACCGGGGATGTGCGGGATCGACTGGGACGCGGTGCTCGACCAGTACCGCCCGCTGGTCGAACGGGTCGCCTCACCCGACGAGTTCGCCGACCTGCTGCGTGAGGTGCTGGGCGAGCTGGGCACTTCGCACGCGTACGTCACCCCCGCGCGCCGCAACGAAGGTCCGCCGCACTACCAGCGGGCGATGGGCCTGCTGGGCACGGACCTGGTCTGCCGCGACGGGCAGTGGATGGTCAAGCGGATCCTGCCCGGCGACTCGTCCGACTCCAAGGCCCGTTCCCCGCTCGCCGGTACGGGCGTCCACCCGGGCGAGATCCTCACGCATGTGGACGGCCGGCCGGTGGACCCGGTCACCGGGCCTTTCCCCATGCTGGCGGCCGCGGGCGGGACGACGGTGGAGCTGACGTTCTGCCCGGCCGAGAACGAGGAGCGCTCGCGCCGGGTGGCGATCGTGCCGCTGATCGACGAACGCCCGCTGCGGTACCAGTACTGGGTGGCCAAACGCCGCGAAGTCGTACGGGAGTTGAGCGGCGACAAGTGCGGTTACCTCCACATCCCCGACATGGGTGGCTCCGGCTGGGCGCAGTTCAACCGCGATCTGCGGCTGGAGGTCTCCCGGCCGGCGCTGATCGTCGACGTCCGCGGCAACGCGGGTGGACACATCAGCGAGCTGGTGGTGGAGACACTGACCCGGAAGATCATCGGCTGGGACCTGACGCGGGACGCGCAGCCGGTCTCGTACGCCTCCAACGCGCCGCGCGGCCCGGTGGTCGCGCTGGCCGACGAGGCGACGTCCTCGGACGGCGACATGATCACGGCGGCGTTCAAACTGCTCAACCTCGGCCCCGTGGTGGGCAGTCGCACCTGGGGCGGGGTGGTCGGCATGACCGGCCGCCATCGGCTGGGAGACGGCACGGTGATCACGGTGCCGATGAACGCGGCCTGGTTCGACGCCTACGGCTGGTCGGTCGAGAACCACGGCGTGGAACCGGACCTGGACGCGCTGCGCTCGCCGCTCGACTGGGCGGAAGGCCGCCATGTCCAGCTGGACGACGCGGTACAGCTCGCCCTGGAGATGCTGACCCGGCAGCCGGCGGCGGAGCCTCCCGGCTATGACACCGCGCCGGACCTCCGCCGCCCCAAGCTCCCGCCGCGCTGAGGCAGTTGGACGCCGGGGCGCCGGTGAGGGCCGGCGCCGCAGGCAAGAGGCGCATCCGCTCGCGCGGATGCGCCTCTTCAGTCACACGCAGCGTCAGGCGTTGCGGTCCTGACCGAACTGCTCACGCATGGGCTCTTCGCGGGGCGTCCGCTCACGCATCGGCTCCTCACGGGAGGTCCGCTCGCGCGGCTCCTCGTGGCCCTGCGGCCGACGACGCTCCTGCGGCTGCTGCTGACCCTGCGGGCGCCGGCGCTCCTGACCCTGCTGACCGCGCTGGGACGTCTCGCCCTTCGCGCCGGCCGGGGCCTGCTTGGCCTGGTTCTTGAGCTCCTGCGCCTTGTCCTTGAACTGGTCCTGAATGCCCATGCTTGTTCACTCCTAGAGGGGTGTGAGGGAGAGCGGGGACTGGTGTGCCCCCTGGGCCTCGACCAGCGTGGCACGCACGGACACGCTGCGCATTTCGATCAACTACGCTGCGTACGCGCCGCCTCGTCGGCCGCCCCTCCGGCACCCACAAGGCCCTTGGCAACACTGGCCAGACGCGGTTCGAAGCGCTTCATCTCGCGCTGTCCCACGACCCCGATCACGGGCGGGAGATACCCGCGCAGCGACTGCATCCCGCGCAGCCACCACTGTCCGTAGACATGCGCCGAGCGCCGTTCGATCCCGGCCACGATGCGGTCGACCGCGGGGCCGAGCGGATATGTGCGGTTGGAGGGCCACGGCAGCCGCTGCCGCAGTTCGCGCATCACGTCGTCCTGGTCCGCACCGCGTACGAGGTCGGTGTCCGTCCAGGACAGATAGGCGACGCCGACCCGCACCCCGCGGTAGCCGACCTCGGCCCGCAGGCTGTGCGCGAAGGCCTCCACGCCGGACTTCGACGCGCAGTACGCCGTCATCATCGGCGCGGGTGTGATGGCGGCCAGCGAAGCAATCTGGAGGAGATAGCCCCGGCTCTCCACGAGGACGGGCAGAAATGCCCGCGCGGTGACGGCACTTCCGATCAGATTGACCTCGATGACCCGGCGCCAGGCGACGGGGTCGGAGTCCATGAACGGCCCGCCCGCGGCGACCCCGGCATTGGCGACCACGATGTCGACCTTGCCGAAGCGCTCCTTGACCTCCTGCGCGACCCGCGCCATCGCCTCGTGGTCGGTGACATCCGCGTACCAGTGGTCGCTCTCGCTGTGGAGACGTGCCGAGACCTTCTTCAACTCGTCGGGCTCCAGGCCCACCAGGGCGACCTTCGCACCGCGCGCCGACAGCTTGCGGGCCAGCAGCTCGCCCACGCCGCGGGCGGCGCCGGTGACGACGGCGACCTGTCCCTCCAGGCTCGTCCTGCTCATGCGGCCTCCTCCTTCACGCTCTTGATGTCCCCGTGGGTCACGCTCTCGGCGTCCCCGGAGGAGTCGGTGACCCCATGGGCACCGGCCAGCTCGCGGATCTTCGCGGTGACGGCCGCCGGGGCCTCCACCGGTGTCATGTGGCCCGTGCCGTCGAGCTCCACCAGCTCACGGCAGTCGGGCAGGTTGGCGGCGATCCGCCGGGCGTGCACCATCGGCGTGAGCCGGTCGGCGGTGCCCGCCAGCACCACGGTGGGGACGTTCAACTGCCGTACGCCGTCGTCGAGATCGAGACCGGCCAGCACCTGCGACCAAGCCACCCGGGCCGCCCGCGCACAGGCGTGGACGATCCTGGCGCACTCCTTCACCTGCCCGGGCGTGGCATCGGGCCCCATGGTCCCGTACTTGAGGAGCCGCCGGGACAGGGGCGTGACCGGCCCGAGCGGGGCGCGTGCCCCGAGCACCATGCCGGTGAGCCGGGTCCGCAGCGGACCGCGGCGCATCGGCAGCACCAGCGACTCCTCGACCAGCCGGGAACTGCCCGTGCTGCACAGCAGGACCGCGGCGGCGTGCTCCGCGAAGGCGGCCCGTCCCGCCGCCGCCATCAGGGTCATCCCGCCCATCGAGTGCCCGACGAGGACAGCTTTCTCACCGGGAGCCAGCGCGGCCGCGAGCACCGCCTCCAGATCGTCGGCGAGCACGTCCGTGCTCACGGCGGCGGCAGCGGTGCGGCCGTGGCCGCGCTGGTCGTAGACGACGACCCGGAAGTCACCTGCCAGGTCCTGGATCTGCGCGGACCAGAACTCGGTCGAACAGGTCCAGCCGTGGGCGAGGACGACGGCGGGCGCGCCGTCGGGGCCGTACACCTCGGCGTGGATGCGCGATCCGTCGGCCGAGACGGCGGTCAGTATGCGGTTCTCGGTCGGTGTACGGCTCATCGCACGGCCTCCGGCTGCTCGGTCGCGATGTCATCGGCGGACCCGGCGGACCCGGCGGACCCGGACGCGCCGGTCGCCGCGGCTTCACCGGCGGGTGCCGGCGCACCGGCCGGCACGGGCGCCCGCAGGATCTCGTACTCCGCGAGGTCCACCTCCCGCGTCGCCCGGCGGAACTCACCTGTCGTCCCGGGCCAGATGGTGGTGTTGCGCCCGCTCGCGTCGAGGTACCAGCTGGTGCAGCCGCCGGTGTTCCACACGGTGCGCTTCATCCGGTCCTGCACCCGGCGGTTCCAGGCGCCGACCGCGGACACCCTCGGGGTGAGCGCCTTGCGCCCGCCGAGGATGTTCAACTGCCGCAGATAGTCGGCCATGTAGGAGAGCTGGGACTCGATCATCAGAATCATCGAGGAGTTCCCGAGGCCCGTGTTGGGGCCGATGATCGTCATCCAGTTGGGGAAGCCGGCGGCGGTGGCGCCGCGCAGCGACTGCATGCCGTCCTTCCACGCCTCCGCGAGGGTGATGCCGTCCGCCCCGACGACCCGGTCGGCGATCGGCAGGTCGGTGACATGGAATCCGGTACCGAAGATGATCACGTCGGCCTCGGTCTCGGTACCGTCGGCCGCCACCAGCGTGGAGCCGCGCACCTCCGCGAGCCCGGACGCCACGACGTCCACATTGGGGCGGGCCAGGGCCGGGTAGTACGTGCTCGACAGCAGGATCCGCTTGCAGCCGATGCGGTACGACGGGGTCAGCCTCGCCCGCAGCTCCGGGTCCTTGATGGACTTGGCGATGTTCGCCTTGGCCAGGGACTCGACGAGCCCGAGTTCGTTCGGCCGCTTGGTGAACGCCTGGACCTGCAACTCCCGGATGCCCCACAGCAGTCCGCGCCGCGCTGCCCCGGTGAACGGCAGCTGCCGGTGCAGCCAGCGCTCGGCCCCGGTGATCTTCCGGTCCACACGCGGCATCACCCACGGCGGGGTCCGCTGGAAGAGCGTCAGCTTCCCGGCCTCCGGCTGGATGGCGGGGACGATCTGGATGGCGGACGCTCCGGTCCCGATCATCGCCACGCGCTTGCCGCGCAGGTCGTAGTCGTGGTCCCAGCGGGCGGAGTGGAAGACCTGGCCGGGGAAGCCGGCGAGCCCCGGGATGTCGGGGACCTTCGGGTCGGACAGCGGCCCGGTCGCGGAGACGACGACGTCCGCCGTGAACGTGCCCTGGGACGTCTCGATCGTCCAGTGCAGCTTCTCGTTGTCCCAGGTCATCATCCGCACTTCGTGGCCGAGGCGGAGGTGGGGACGCAGATGGAAGGTGTCCGCGACGTGTTCGAGGTAGGCGCGGATGTGCTCCTGACCGGAGAAGGTGCGCGGCCAGTCGGGGTTGGGCGCGAAGGAGAACGAGTACAGATGCGAGGGCACGTCACAGGCGCAGCCCGGATAGCTGTTGTCCCGCCAGGTCCCGCCGACGGAGTCCGCCCGCTCCAGGACGACGAAGTCGGTGATCCCCTCGCGGCGCAGCCGGACCGCGGCCCCCAGGCCGCCGAACCCGGACCCGATCACCGCCACCCGCACATGTTCGTGCGCTGCCTGCTTCCCCTGGCCCATGCCGCCGCCTCTCGCTGAACGTCACAACCCGATCCGAAAACCATGCCAGCAATCACTGGCACAGTTGGGAGAGTAGAGCAGCGGCATACCGAGCGGTAGGGGTACGGCGCGACAAGTTACCGGCGGTACAACATAGGCTTCCCCCGTGGCTGAAGTACGCGAGTACCGCATGGAGGAGCTGGCCTCGAAGGCCGGCATCACGGTGCGCACCCTGCGCTTCTACCGCGAGCGCGGGCTGATCCAGCCGCCTCGCCGGGAGGGCCGTATCGCCTGGTACGACGAACACCACCTGGCCAGACTGCGCACGATCGCCGCGCTCCTGGAGCGCGGGCACACCCTGAACGGGATAGCCGACCTCGCCACCGCCTTCGAGAGCGGACGGGACGTCGGGGAGGTGCTCGGCCTCGGCGAACCCACCGAGGAGACACCGGTGCGGCTGAGTCCCGAGGAACTCGCCGACTACTTCGAGGGCGAGGTCACCCCGGAGAACCTCGCGGCGGCCCTGGACCTCGGCTATCTCGCCACGGACGGCGACGAGATCGTCCACATCAGCCGCCGCCTGCTCGACGTGTCGGCGGCGCTCGTACGGGAGGGCGTTCCGCTGGCGGCGGTGCTGGACGCGGGCCGCCGCGTGCGGACGCACGCCGAGGCGCTGGCGGACCTGTTCGTCGAGGTCCTCAGCGCGCACACGGCCGCGTCGGACGTGGAGAAACTGCGGCCGCTGGCCAAGAGCGTGGTGGAAGCGGAACTGTCGATGGCGCTGGACCGGCGACTGCGGGAGAACACGGGTCCGGCGGCGGACTGAGGCGAGGCGACGACGACCGGCCGCGCCGAGCACTAGAGCCGAGCCGGGCCGAGCCGGGCCGGGCCGCCTGATCGCTCGGCCCCGATCCACCCGCCCGGCCGACCGCACGCCGAGGGCCCCGCCCCTCGCTACCCGAGCGCCGACTCGTACGCCACACTCACCGGCGCGTGGTCGCTCCACCGCTCCCCGTGCGACGACGCCCGCTCCACCCACGCCTTCACCGCACGCCCCGCCAGCCCCGGCGTCGCCACCTGGTAGTCGATGCGCCAGCCGGAGTCGTTGTCGAACGCCCGCCCGCGGTAGGACCACCAGGTGTACGGCCCCTCCTGGTCGGGGTGCAGCGCCCGCATCACGTCCACGTACTCCACCTCGTCGAAGACGCGGGACATCCAGGCCCGCTCCTCGGGCAGGAAGCCGGAGTTCTTGCGGTTGCCGCGCCAGTTCTTGAGGTCGGCCTCGCGGTGCGCGATGTTCCAGTCGCCGCACACGACGACCTCGCGCCCGTCGGCCGCGGCCCGTTCCTTCAGTCCGGCCAGATACGGCAGGAATTCGTCCATGAAGCGGGTCTTCTCGTCCTGCTTCGCCGTCCCCACCTCGCCGGACGGCAGATAGAGGCTGGCGACCGTGACACCGGGCAGATCGGCCTCGACGTAGCGCCCGCTGCCGTCGAACTCCTGCGACCCGAATCCGGTCCGCACCCGGTCCGGCTCCCGGCGCGTGTAGAGGGAGACTCCGGCGCGGCCCTTCGCGGCGGCGGGGGCGTGCACCGTGTACCAGCCGTCCGGCTGCCGCACCTCTTCCGGGAGCTGCTCCGGCTCGGCCCGCACCTCCTGGAGACAGATCACGTCGGCGGCGGTGCCGGCCAGCCACTCCACGAAGCCTTTCCTGGCGGCGGCGCGGAGCCCATTCACATTCACGGAGGTCACGGTGAGCATCCGGGCACCTTACCCACGACCGCGAAAGTGCTGCACGTACGCTCGATGCCATGCATGTGCGCCCGGTTGCCTTCGACCACCCCGATGCCGCCAAACTCAACGACCAGGTCCAGCTCGAGTACGCCGAGCGGTACGGGGACGAGGGTGATGTGACACCCCTCGACGCATCCATGTTCACCCCGCCGCGCGGCCTGTATCTGATGGCGTACGACGACCGGGACAGCCCGGTCGCCACCGGCGGCTGGCGGTCCCAGGACGCCGCGGGAGGTGAGGGGTACGAGGACGGCGACGCCGAGCTCAAGCGGATGTTCGTGATCCGCGAGGCGCGCGGCCTGGGCCTCGCCCGCAGGATCCTCGCGGCCCTGGAGGCGGACGCGCTGGCCGCCGGCCGGACCAGGATGGTGCTGGAGACGGGCACCGCCCAGCCCGAGGCGATCGCGCTCTACCTCTCCAGCGGGTACACCCCGGCGCCGCAGAAATTCGGCCACTACCGCGAGTACGACAGCAGCCGCTGCTTCGCCAAGGTCTTGTCGCGCTCCTGACAACCCACGCTTCCCGTGGCACTCTGCCTCACGCACGCCGATCCGCACCGGCTCATCCCCCACCCTGCCCGCGCGGCCTCACGCGCGGGCGCGGCAGAAGGAGACATGCGTGAGACGCCATCGCACCGCCGCCGGGATCCTGTTGACCGTCGGCACCCTGCTCGCAGGCGCCCTCTCGGCCGCCACCGCGCACGCCGCCCCCGCCCCCACACCCACCGCCTTCACCCAGCAGCACACGAAGGGCTTCTGGACCGCGGACCGGATGCGCGGCGCCACACCGCTAGACCTGCTGCCGCGTGAGCGACGCGGCACGCTCACGGCCCCGGCGCGGGCGGGTACACCGACCGTGATCCCGCCGACCCTGCCGTCCGGCACGGCATCCGGCACCTCCGTCCTGGCCTTCCCGCAGCCCGGCGGCCCCTGGACGGGCGGCGGCGCCGTGGTCAAGACGTCCGGCCGCGTCTTCTTCACCCTCCAGGGCCGGACGGCATCGTGCTCCGGCAACTCGGTCACCAGCCAGAACGGCAGCACGGTGATCACCGCGGGCCACTGCGTGAAGTACCAGGGCACCTGGCACACCAACTGGGTCTTCGTCCCCGGCTACGACAACGGCCAGGCGCCGTACGGCCAGTGGTCCGCCACCCAGACGTTCTCGACACCGCAGTGGGTGGCGCGCGAGGACATCAACTACGACGTGGGCGCCGCGGTCGTCGCCCCGCTGAACGGAAAGACACTCGCGGCGACGGTCGGCGCGCAGGGCCTGAACTTCAACGGCGGCTACAACAAGGCGATGTACGCCTTCGGATTCCCGGCGGCGGCCCCCTACGACGGCAGCAAGCTGATCCACTGCAGTGGCAACTCCTCCCGCGACTTCCTCTTCTCGCAGGACCACAGCCTCGGCTGCAACATGACCGGCGGCTCCAGCGGCGGCCCCTGGTTCACGTCCTTCGACGAGGCCACCGGCACCGGCCTGCAGGCGTCGGTGAACAGCTTCGGCTATGTCTTCCTGCCGAACCGGATGTTCGGCCCGTACTTCGGCAACGACGCCAAGGCCGTCTACGACAAGGCGCAGGTGGCCTGACGCGCACGAGCCCCTGCCGGAACTCCCGGCAGGGGCTCATTACGTGGTGCGCCGCGTCAGGCGAGGGCGGCCTCGCCCGACGCCAGCGGCCACTCCCGGTTGAGGGTGCCGAGCGGGATGCGGTGCTGGAAGACGGGTGTGCCGAAGACGGACAGCTGGAGCTGGAGCCAGCCGCTCAGATCGACGCCGCCGTACAGCTTCCACGATCCGACGGCGGACCCGGGCGTCGCGGACGCGGCGGCCTCACCGCGCAGATAGGGCGCGAGATCGGCGCTCACGCCGACCGCGCCGTACAGACCGATCGAGGCCTCGGCGCCGAGCGCGGCCTTGACCTTGCCCGCCGCGGTGACCTTCGCCCGCACCGGGGTGCCGGTCATGTCGGAGGTGCTGACCGGCTGCCAGCCCTCCGCCTTGGTGTAACCCCCGCCGACGCGGAAGCCGCCTTCGAGGTCCTGCGCGACCTCCACGCTGACGCTGCCGTCGGCGGCGACCTGGACGTAGACGGTGAGGTCGAGGTTGACCACGACCGGCACCGGACCGACCTGGATCACCGGGTCGGCGTGCAGCTTGGCGAAGGGGATCCGGACCGGCTTGTTGCCGGCCGTCAGCTTGCCCTTCAGCTCCCAGCCCGAGCTCCACCGCCCACTCAGCCCGAGGAACGCGGAGTCCGGCGAGAGCGCCGAGGACCCGTCATAGGAGAATTCGACCTCGGGCGCCAGCTGCACATGGCCGGCGACCGAGGCCGCACCGGCGACCGGCGCGCCTTCGGTGACCGGGAGCGGGACCGAGGCCCCGACGTCGATACGCAGGCTGCCGAGCGGCACCTTCGCGCCCTGCGGGCCGACGTGGACGTTGCCCTTCTTCGCCCACGAGACCTTGACGCCCTCGACGAGCGGCTCGACCTCGACGGCGGCGGGGTCGACCGGAACCGTGCCCCGCGCGGTGTCGTCCCCGAGCAGGGCGCCCAGCGTGGCCGGCTCCGTGGCGACCTCGGTCCCCCTGGAGGTCTTCCCGGCCACGTCGGTGACTTTGGCCAGCAGCCCGTCGGGGGCTCCCGGGGCGGGCCCGCTGGCGATGATGTCCCCGACCGCGGGGGCCTTCTCCGCGGGCTTCTGCGGCGATGTCCCGGTGCCCTCCGTGGAGATGACGGCCCGCCGCTTGGTGCGGTCGTACGAGGCGACCTTCAGCGGGGACTTGCGGGCCTGCCCGTCCCTGCCGGAGCGGGCAGCGGTGGTGGGCCTGCCCTCCGGCGCCCCGGCGACGGCGAGCTGCCGCGACGGGCCGGCCTCGGGCGTGGGAGCGGTGGTGCTCGGTAGGTCGGCGGCGGCCGGTGCGGTCGCCGTGGCGGCTCCCGAACAGCCGGTGGTCAGCAGGGATATGGAGGCCAGAGTCGCCAACAGGGCATGTCTGACGGACAGCTTGGGCACGTGGGAATCCTCGGAGCGTGTGGTGGGGGGTACGCGCAACAGGAAGGGACTCGCGAATACCGACGAGTAACAACCGGCCGTACGATCCCACACGCCGCGCAGCCGCCGAGGACGTTCCCGCGAACCCCGTGAATGACCTGTGTCACACCGTCACCACGGGGGCTCACACGCCTTTGTGATGCCGCGTCAGTGAGACGCCTTGCTCTCGTTCTCGTGCTCCCCCTCGGTGTCCACGTGCGGCAGGATCCGGTCCAGCCAGCGCGGCGTCCACCAGGCCGCGCTGCCCAGGAGCGTCATCACCGCGGGCACCAGCAGCAGCCGCACCACGGTCGCGTCGATGAGCACGCTCACCGCCAGGCCGAGGCCCATCATCTTGATCACGATGTTGTCGCTGACGATGAAGGCGGCGAAGACGCTCACCATGATCAGCGCCGCACAGGTGATCACCCGGGCCGTGATCTCCAGCGCGTGCGCGACGCTGGCCTTCGGGTCGCCCGTGCGCACCCAGGCCTCGTGGACGCGCGAGAGCAGGAAGATCTCGTAGTCCATGCTCAGACCGAAGACGATCGCGAACATCATCATCGGCACATAGCTCTCGATGGGCACCGTGCCCGACACCCCGAGCGCCGGGCCGCCCCAGCCCCACTGGAAGACCGCCACGACCACGCCGTACGAGGCGGCGATGGACAGGACGTTCAGCACGGCAGCCTTGACCGCGACCAGCACTCCGCGGAAGACGATCAGGATGATGAGGAACGCGAGGGCGACCACCACGGCGATGATCACCGGCAGCCGGCTGGAGACGATGTCGAGGAAGTCGACCTGGGCGGCCGTCGTGCCGGCGACATAGCCCTTGGCGGGAGTGCCCGCGACCGCCTGGGGCAGGGCGTCGTCCACGAGGTGATTGGTCAGCTCGGTGGTTCGCTCGTCCTGCGGCGCCTGCGTCGAGTAGGCCGTGCCGACGAGGACGTCGCCGTCCTGCGTCGGCTTCAGCGGAGTGATCAGCGCGGCGTTCGGGACATCCGTGAGCGCCTTCTGCGCCTGGCTCGCGAGCGCCGGCCGGTCGGCCGCGGCAACCGAGGTCTGGTCGATCACGATGGTCAGCGGCCCGTTGGAGCCCGGCCCGAAGGCGTCCGACATCAGGTCGAACGCCCGCCGGTCCGTGAACGACTTCGGATCCGCGCCGTCCCCGATGTGCCCGAGCTGGATGGAGAAGACCGGGATGGCGAGGACGGCGATGGTGATCACTCCGCCGATGAGGAACCACCAGGGCCGCCGCTCCACACGCATCGCATACCGGTGCCAGGTGCCGTGCGCCTCCTGGCCGGGTTCCGTGTCCGTCTCCGCGATGGGCTTGCGCACGTGGTACTTGTCGATCGCCCGCCCGATGAGTCCCAGCAGCGCGGGCACCAGGGTGAGCGCGCCCAGGACGGCCGAGACGACGGTGACGGCGGCGGCCACCCCGAGCAGCGCGATGAAGCTGATCCCGGAGACCGACAGACCCGTCAGGGCGATGATGACCGTGCAGCCGGAGACGAGCACCGCTCGTCCACTGGTCGCGACCGCCCTGCCGGCCGAGTCGACCGGATCGGCGCCGTCCATGAGGTTCTGCCGGTGCCGCGTGATCAGGAAGAGCGCGTAGTCGATCCCGACACCGATACCGATCATGGTGGCGAGCGTCGGCGAGACCGTGGCGAAGGTGAACGCGGCGGCGAGCAGTCCCAGCCCCGCGAGCCCGAAGATCACGCTGACCAGGGCCGTGACCAGCGGCAGTACGGCGGCGAGCACGCTGCCGAACCCGATCAGCAGCACCACGATCGCGACCCCGAAGCCGATGAGCTCACTGGTGTGGTCGTTGGCCTCCGGCCGTGCCAGCTCGCCGAGCTGCCCGCCGTACTCCACCTCCACCCCGGCGGCCCGCAGCGGCTCCACGGCCTCGTCGACACCGTCGAGGTACGACTCCTGCAGCGTCGAGGGCTGCACGGCGAAGCGGACGGTGATGTAGGCGGTCTCCCCGTCGGTGGACAGCGGGCCGACGTTCGGCCCGGGCGGCGGGGGCGGGGGCGTGCTGCCCGGCGGCGGCAACGGGTTCTGGGCGGAGAGCACGTCCGGCAGCTTCTGCAGATTGCCGATCACCGTGGACATCTGCGAGCTGTAGGCGGTGAGCGGCTTCGCGGTGTCGTGCAGCACGATCTGACTGCCGTACCCGCCGGCCGCGGGGTCGTGCGCCTTCAGTACGTCCAGCCCCTCCGTCGACTGGACACCCGGCAGCGCGAAGTTGTCGGAGTAGTCCCCGCCGTAGGCGTGGTTGAGCACCTGAAGCCCCGCCAGGCCGACCAGCCAGATCACGATCACCCAGATACAGCGCCGAGCGCACCATTCACCGAGCCGACGCAGCATGGCTTCTCCCGACCGAGCGAGACCAAAGGGACATCAGGCATTAAATAGCCGATTCCGCCGAGAGTGTGGGCGCAACGGCGTGGCCCCGCCGGATCGTGACCACCGGACGCGGGCGGTTCGGCGGGCCGCGCGACCGGGCGATTCACGAGCAATGGACAGACTTGTGCATTTTGTGCCGAGAACGTGGAACCCGATGAGTGAAGCGGTCCCCTGGCTGCTCATGAGCGGAGAGTGCCATGGATACGGTGTGGTTGATCGTCATCATCGTGGTTGCTGTGATCGTCGTCGCGCTGCTCGCCATGACCGCGCAGCAGACCACGCGGCGCCGACGCCTCCAGGAGCGTTTCGGCCCCGAGTACGACCGCGCGGTGCAGCACGGCGAGAGCCGTCGAGAGGCCGAGCGCGACCTCGCCGCACGGGAACAGCGGCATGAGGATCTGCAGATCAGAGCGCTGCCGCCGGCGACCCGGGACCGGTACGCGCGGGACTGGAACGCGGTGCAGGAACGGTTCGTGGACAGCCCCGACCAGGCGGTGGGCGAGGCGGACCGGCTGGTGATCCTGCTGATGGGCGAACGCGGATACCCGACCGAGGGCTACGAGCAGCAGACGCGCGACCTGTCGGTCGATCACGCCCGGACGCTGGAGCACTACCGGACCGCCCATGAGATCAACAGCCGGGTCGGCGTCGGGAACACCTCCACCGAAGAGCTACGGAGCGCCATGGTCCACTACCGCGCGTTGTTCGACGAGCTGTTGAGGGACGAGACCGACAGCTCACCCGACACCGGCCGACGACAGCCGTGAGCAAGGGAGAGTGACATGCAGCGAGAAGGCGGACTCGGGCGAGAGAACCCCGGTCGTTTCGCACCGGGCGAGGAGAAGCTGTCCACCGAGGACATCGCCAGGACGGACACGGAAGCGGCGGAGCCGCCCCGGCTCGCGGCGCCCTCCGCACCGGTGAGTCCCCCGGCGAAGCCGGCGATGCCGGACCGGCCCAAGGAGATGACGACACCCCGCCCGCGGAACCCGGCAAGCGCGCCGCCCCGGCCACGGATGACATGGGGCCGTCGGCGACCGAGAAGACCTCGCGGAAGACGGACACCCCGAGCCACGACGAAGAGGCCGTGCCGCTTCTGGACTCCGGCACGGAAGGCGACATGCGCTCCCGCTGGAGCGACATCCAGCAGGGCTTCGTCGACGACCCGCAAGCGGCCGTACGATCCGCGGACGCTCTGGTCGCCGAGGTCATGCAACTGCTCGCCACGACCTTCGCCGAGCACAAGGACGGCCTGGAGAAGCAGTGGCATCAGGGCAACGAGGTCGCCACCGAGGACCTGCGGATCGCGCTGCGCCAGTACCGGTCCTTCTTCGACCGGCTGCTGACGACCTGATCCGGCTCATGTGCGGACTGGGGGTCCATCGCGCCCTGGGCGGACATCAGTTGGGGCCGGTGGGACGGTTCGCGGCCGGACAACAAGAGAGAGCCTCTGTCGGATCACTCCGACAGAGGCTCTCAGCTGCGGTGGACCTGTGGGGATTTGAACCCCAGACCCCCTCGATGCGAACGAGGTGCGCTACCAGACTGCGCCACAGGCCCTTGCAACGAGTGAAACTCTAGCATCCCCATCGGGGTGCTTGGAAATCCGTTCCTTCGCTGGTCACGAGGGTCACTCGTTGGCGGCGCGGGGCCGGTCCTGGTCCGCGTACTGGTCGAACAGCGGGGTGCGGCCGCGGTCGCGCGAGGAGCGGCGGGGCTGCGGTGCGCGGCGACTCGGGGCCGGTTCCGCCTCCTCGGCCTGGTCGGCCGCGGGCTCCGCCGTCGAGGAGCGGGCGGAGCTCCAGGTCTCCGGGTCGCTCATGTCCACACCGCTCGTCGCCCGCGGGGCGACGGGTGCCGTGACATACGTCGGCAGGGGCACCGGGACCGGGTCCCAGCTGTCACCCGTCGCCGGGCCGCGGTCGCGCTGCTGGTCCACCCACTCCGCGTGGTCGGTCTGCTCGACCAACGCCCGGCGGCCCGCCTCCTGCGGCGAGAGCCTGGCGGCGTCGGGCTCCGGGCGGGCTTCGGGCTCCTCGTCCGGCTCGGCGGAGGAGGCGGCCGCGGCCTGGTGCCGGCGGGGCCGGTTCTCCCGAAGCCGCTGCGCGGCGATCTCCGCACGGCGCCGGTCCATGACCACCACGAAGCGCCGTCGCTCCTGCGCGCGCAGATGCATGATGTACGCGCTGAGAAGGACGGCGGGAACACCGGGCGCCCACAGGAAGCCGAGTCCGCCGACCGCCGCCACCACCGCGCCCACCGTGAAGGCCAGGAACAGCATCACGGTGGTGCGTCTGCGACGGGCGAGCACCTTGCTCCGCCGTGCGCGCTCGGCGGCCGGGCCGCTCTGGCGCGGACGGCGGGAACGGGGGGCGGGGACCGGGATCCGGGCTTCGGTGCGGGGCGCGGCGAAGGCCCGGACGTCCACGGAACTCATCGGGTCCGTGGCGACATCCGGGTCCGCGTCGGGTTCGTTGCGCCCTTCGCCCGGCCGCCTTGCCTCGTCGGCGTCGCCGTGTGACGGCTCCGCCGATTCGGCGGTGCGTTCCCGCAGCTCCCTGGCGTACCGGCGCTCCATCGCCCCGCGTCCGGACAGCAGCCGGATGGCGGTGGAGAAGCGTTCCGTCGGACGGGCTTCGTTCAGCTCGTCCTGCCTGCGGAGCCACATCGGCACCAAGTAGGCGGCCCAGGCCCCGACGATGACTGCGTAGATGAGGCCGCTGCTGCTCACGCATCACACCGTAGAGGGATTCGCGCAAGGGCATCCGCCAATTGGCCCGGTGTGTCGCACGATCCGGCTGATATCACTGACTTTTTTTGCGATTGTTCAGATCAACGCATGGTCGGTGCCGATCAATTTCGAACGTTTATTTTATTTCTCGTGGTGTTCCCGGTCGCGCCCGGTGCCAGCGGCGGAGCAGTCCGTCGGGGACCTCCTCGGCCGTGAGCGCGAAGACCAGGTGGTCCCGCCACGCACCGTCGATGTGCAGATACCGGGGGCGCAGACCCTCTTCCCGGAAACCGAGTTTCTCCACGACGCGGCGGCTCGGCACGTTCTCCGGCCGAATGCAGACTTCCATCCGGTGCAGTCCGACCGAGCGGAAGCAGTGATCCACGGCGAGCGCCACCGCGGTCGGCATCACCCCGCGGCCGGCCACCTCGCGGTCGACCCAGTACCCGACATGGCCCGAGCACATCGAACCCCAGGTGATGCCGGCGACCGTCAACTGGCCGACCAGCCTGCCCTGGTACTCGATGACGAACGGCAGCATCCGGCCCGCGTTGGCCTCCGCCCGCAGATGCCGGACCATCTGCCGGTACGTGGGGCGCTGCGTGAGCGGTGCGCCGGGCCCGGGCGGCGGGATCGTCGCCTCCCAGGGCCGCAGCCAGTCACGGTTGCGCCGGTTGACCTCGCGCCAGCTCCGCTGGTCGCGCAGCTTTATCGGGCGGAGGACGATGTCGCCGTCCGCCAGGATGACCGGCCAGGGCGCGTTCAGGTCGGGCTCCCCGGACTCGGATGGTCCCCGCCGCGGAGCTGGTCGACGGCGTGCGGCAGCAGCGGTTCCAGCACCGCCATCCCGTCACGCACCCCGCCGGTCGAGCCGGGCAGATTGACGATCAGAGTGCGGCCGGCGACACCGGCGAGGCCGCGGGACAGCACGGCCGTCGGCACCTTCTCGCGCCCGTACGCGCGGATCGCCTCCGGGATGCCGGGGACCTCGTGATCGATGACGGACCGGGTGACGTCGGGGGTGCGGTCGGTCGGCGAGATGCCGGTGCCGCCGGTGGTGAGGATGACGTCGTAGCCGGCCGCGACACCCTCGCGCAGGGCCCGCTCGACCGGCTCGCCGTCCGGGACCACGCGCGGGCCGTCGACCCGGAAGCCGAGCGCGGTCAGCCCCTCGACGAGCACGGGGCCGCCCCTGTCCTCGTAGATCCCGGCGGAGGCGCGGTTGGACGCGGTGATCACCAGGGCCCGGCGGACCGCGTCGGGGCCGGGGCCGTGACTGTGGCTGCGCACCTCTCCGGCGCGTGCCGCCCGGATCACTGCCGGCTCCAGTCGCCGGACTTGCCGCCGGTCTTCTCCTCCACCCGGACGTCCGTGATCACGGCTGCCTTGTCCACGGCCTTGACCATGTCGACGACCGTGAGAGCGGCGACCGAGACGGCGGTCAGCGCCTCCATCTCGACGCCCGTGCGGTCGGTGGTCCTGACCGTCGCGAGGATCTCGACGGCGTCGTCGGCGACGGCCAGGTCGAGCGTGACGCCGGAGAGGGCGAGCGGGTGGCAGAGCGGAATCAGGTCGGGGGTGCGCTTGGCGCCCATGATCCCGGCGATACGGGCCGTCGCCAGCGCGTCCCCCTTGGGGACGCCCTCACCCCGGAGCAGTTCCACGACGCGTGGGGAGACCAGGACCCGGCCGCTGGCCCGGGCGGTGCGTGCGGTGACGTCCTTCTCGGAGACGTCGACCATACGGGCCGCCCCCGCCTCGTCGATGTGCGTCAGCCTGCCTTGGGTACTCATGTCGGTGCGCTGCTCCCGTCCGGGCCCTCGGGGCCTGTGTGGGCAGACACGGTACCGCCACGGTAAGCAGGTCAGCCGAGGAGGACCACCTCGACATCCGCGCCGGGCTGGACCGAGGTGTCCTGCTCCGGGACCACGATCAGGCAGTCGGCGTGGGCGAGGGCGGCGATCAGATGGGAACCGGAACCGCCCACGGGAGTGACGGCGCCCGAGCCGGAGTCGTACGCACCCCGCAGGAACTGGCGCTTGCCGGACGGTGAGGTGAGTGCCTTGTCGGCCTTCAGGGTCGCGCGCGCCGTCGGCCGCCGGACGTCCGCCAGGCCCATCAGACGCCGGATCGCCGGGCGGACGAACAGCTCGAACGAGACGTACGAGGAGACCGGGTTACCCGGCAGCGCGAGCAGCGGGGTGTGCTCCGGACCGATCGTGCCGAAGCCCTGCGGCTTTCCGGGCTGCATGGCGAGCTTGCGGAAGTCGATGCCACTGCCCGGGACGTCCTCGTCGCCGACCGAGGACAGGGCTTCCTTGACCACGTCGTACGCGCCGACGCTGACGCCGCCCGTCGTGACCAGCAGGTCCGCGCGGATCAGCTGGTCCTCGATGGTCGCGCGCAGAGTGTCGGCGTCGTCCGTGACCGCGCCCACCCGGTAGGAGATGGCGCCCGCGTCCCGCGCGGCCGCGGCGAGCGCGAAGCTGTTGGAGTCGTAGATCTGGCCCTCGCCCAACTCCTCGCCGGGCTGGACCAGTTCGCTGCCGGTGGAGAGCACGACGACGCGCGCACGGGGCCGGACCCGCACGGTGCCGCGGCCGATCGCGGCGAGCAGGCCGATCTGCGGCGGGCCGAGCACCGTGCCCGCCGCGAGGGCGAGGTCACCGGCCTTGACGTCGCTGCCGCGGGAGCGGACATGGGCGCCGGCCTCGGCGGACCGGTGGACCCGGACCTCACCGCTCGCGCCCTCGGGGGACTCGCCCGCCGGGCGCATCGTGGTGGCCGCTCCCCCGCCGGTGCCGCCGTCGGTCCACTCGACCGGGACGACGGCCTCCGCACCCGGAGGCAGCGGGGCGCCCGTCATGATCCGCGCGGCCTGGCCGGGGCCGACCGTCGGCAGCCCGCCGCTGCCGGCCGCCACATCGCCGATCACGGTGAGGACGGCGGGGAACTCCTCGGTGGCGCCCCGCACATCGGCCGTCCGGACGGCGTACCCGTCCATGGAGCTGTTGTCGAACGGCGGCAGGGCGACCGGGACCGTGACGTCCTCGACGAGGACACAGCCCTGGGCGTCCGGCAGTTGCAGCTCGATCGGGTCGAGCGGGCGGATCGCTGCGAGGATGTCCTCGAGGTGGTCGTCCACCGACCAGGTCGTGCTGCTCACCGTGTTACATCTCCTCAATCACAAAACTGCGGAGCCAGGTCCGGAACTCGGGTCCCAGGTCATCACGTTCGCACGCCAGTCTGACAATGGCCCGCAGATAGTCGCCTCGATCGCCGGTGTCGTAACGGCGGCCCTGGAAAACGACGCCGTGCACCGGGCCGCCGATCGTCTCGTCCTCGGCGAGCTTCTCCAGGGCGTCGGTCAGCTGGATCTCGTTGGAGCGGCCGGGCGCGGTCTCCCGCAGTATGTCGAAGACGGCCGGGTCCAGGACGTACCGGCCGATGATGGCGAGGTTCGACGGGGCCTCGGACGCCTCCGGCTTCTCGACCAGCTGGGTCACCTTGACCACGTCGCTCTCGCCGGTGGCCACGACGGCCGCACAGCCGTACATGTGGATCTGGGCGGGGTCGACCTCCATGAGGGCGATGACGCTGCCGCCCTCCCGCTCCTGGATCTCGACCATGCGGGCGAGCAGCGGGTCGCGCGGGTCGATGAGGTCGTCGCCGAGGAGGACGGCGAAGGGCTGGTCGCCGACGTGCGGTGCCGCGCACAGGACGGCGTGACCGAGGCCGCGCGGATCGCCCTGGCGCACATAGTGCATGGTGGCCAGGTCGCTGGACTCCTGGACCTTCTTCAGCCGGCTCTCGTCGCCCTTGCGGGTGAGCGCCTGCTCCAGCTCGTAGTTCCGGTCGAAGTGGTCCTCCAGCGGCCGCTTGTTCCGGCCCGTGATCATCAGCACGTCGGAGAGACCGGCGGAGACCGCCTCCTCGACGACGTACTGGATCGCGGGCTTGTCGACGACAGGCAGCATCTCCTTGGGAGTGGCCTTCGTGGCGGGCAGGAACCGCGTGCCGAGACCGGCGGCCGGGATGACAGCCTTGCTGATCCTGGGCTTCGGAGGAGTCATGCGCTGCACAATAACCGGTGAGTATGGGCTGAAGATGAGCCTCCGGTTAACTTCCTTCTCATAAAGACGTATACGAGAGGTTTGTGAAGTCACCATGTGCAGTGACTTGTCCGGAAAGAGTGCGGTTCGCCGTGAACTCCTGGACGCACGCGGCCTCCTGTCCCCCGAGGACGTCCGCGCCGCCGCCGCGGTCCTCGCGCGACAGGCGCTCGCCCTGCCCGAACTGGCCGAGGCGGCCACGGTCGCCGCGTATGTCTCGGTCGGCCGCGAACCGGGCACCCGCGCGCTGCTCGACGCGCTGCGCGCCCGCGGCGTACGCGTGCTGCTGCCCGTCCTGCTGCCGGACAACGACCTGGACTGGGCCGTGTACGAGGGCGCCGAGCAACTGGTGCGCGCGGGGCGCGGGCTGCTGGAGCCGGACGGGGCGCGGCTCGGGCCGGATGCTGTGCTGGAGGCCGATGCCGTGCTCCTTCCCGGGCTCGCCGTGGACGGACAGGGGATGCGGCTCGGCCGCGGGGGCGGCTCCTACGACCGGGTGCTCGCCCGGCTCGCGGCGGCCGGCGCCGATCCCGCGCTGGTGGTGCTGCTGTACGCGGACGAGGTGGTCGCGCACGTTCCGCGGGAACCGCACGACCACCCCGTCCATGCCGTCGTCACACCCGATGCCGTCAGGCGTTTCGGGGAATGAGCTTCAGGGTGTCCACCGTCTTCGCGGACACCGCCTGCTCGCTGAAGGACCAGTCGAGCAGTTCGCCGTCGGCCCACTTGTCCGTCTGATCGGTGTAGTGCGCGCTGTAGGCGTGCCCGGAGGCACCGGTCAGGTTGATCCAGCCCGACTTGTCCCAGTCCCCGACGGTGACGACCATCCGCATCGACGGCACCCAGACGACGTCGTAGCCGCCCGCCGCGTTCCAGCCGGTGGCGTTGACCGCGGCCTCGCCGCCGCCCAGGTTCCACGGGCCACGGTTGAGCACGAACTGGAGGAAGCCGGGGCCCTCGGTGCCGAGCGTCTGGTTCTTCAGCGTCAGCTGGTGCAGACGGCCCCAGCTCCAGCGGGAGGCGTCCTTGCCCAGCTCGGCGGTCAGCTCCCAGCGGGCGTCGTCCATCGCCCGGGCGAGCAGCTCGTCACGGGTGTCGGTCGGCTTCTCCGTACGGTTGCCCGGCGAGTGCCACCACGGGTTCTTCTCGTCCTTGAGTATCCGGCGCACCACCTCGAACCAGCGGTCCCCGCCGTCGGGCTGAGCCGTGTCCGTATCGCGCTGGCCGCACTCGCGCACCCGCTCGGTGAGCTCGTCCTCGGGCGCCGTGCTGTCGGCGGGCAGGACGTTCAGGCACTGCCCCTCGACGCGCAGCTCCTTGGGCAGCTTGTTGCCGAAGGCGAGCTTGAGGACGTTGCGCCAGACCGCGTTGAAGTAGGCGGCGGCACCGGAGTCCGGCTCCTGGGTGTAGCGCCAGCCCTCCAGCAGCTTCTGCGCCTCACGGACGTACGGGTCCGAGATGTCGATCTTCAGCAGATACGGCGTCAGCAGCTCGGCGATCTCGCTGCTGTTGTCCATCTGCATGGTGCGCATGTCTTCGGTGGAGATCTTGCCGCCACCCTGGATCTTCGTCTCGATGAGGTCGTTGATCCGCTGGCTCCGGGCGCCGTAGCCGTAGTCCTCGGTCAGCAGGTAGGGGTACTTCTCGGCGTCGATCACCGCCTGGTTCGCGGTGACGATGTAGCCGCGGTCCGGGTTCTCCTCGAACGGCAGCTCGTCGTAGGGGATGTACCCCTTCCACTTGTACGCCGGGTCCCAGCCGGGAGCGGGCACCGAGCCGTCGCCCTTGGCGCGGACCGGGATCTTGCCGGGCGCCTGGTAGCCGATGGTGCCGGCGGAGTCCGCGTAGACGAGGTTCTGCGAGGGGACCTCGAAGTTCTTGGCCGCCGCACGGAAGGTCTTGAAGTCCTTGGCGCGGTTCAGCTCGAACACCGCGTCCATCGACTTGCCCGGCTGGAGCGCGGTCCACTGGAGTGCCACGCCGTAGCCGGTGGCGCGGTCGGGAGCGTTGGTGACCGGCGCCTGCTGGCCGACCTTCTCCAGTTCGGTGCTGCGGTCGGAGACCAGCGGGCCGTGACCGGTGGAGCGGACGGTGATCGTCTTGCTCTTGCCCCCGGCGACCTTGATGACCTCCTTGCGGGTGGTCAGCTTCTTCTGCTGGTTGCCGACCTGGTAACTGTCGCCGCTGATCTTCTCGAGGTAGAGGTCGGTGACGTCCGCGCCGAGGTTGGTGAAGCCCCAGGCAATGTTCTGGTTGTGACCGATGATCACGCCCGGCGTCCCGGAGAAGGTGTATCCCGCGGTGTCGTACTGGCAGGAGGCCGAGACCTTCCGGCAGTGCAGGCCCATCTGGTACCAGAGCGAGGGCAGCTGGGGCGCCAGGTGCGGATCGTTGGCCAGCATCGGCTTGCCGGTCGTCGTGTACTTGGACGAGACGACCCAGGAGTTGGAACCGATGCCGTTGCCGTTCGGGCCGAGCAGCTCCGGGATGGTCTCGAGGGTCTTCGAGAGCGCCGAGAGCTGGGAGTTCAGGCCCTGCGCGGCGTCGGCCGCACTGCCACCGCCGCCGTTGTTCAGACCGCTGCCGGTGCCCTGGCCGGAGCCGTTGTCGCCCGAACCGCTGCCGGTGCCGTCACCCGTGCCGTTGTCGCCGTCGCCGCCGGAGGACCCGTCCGACTCGCCGGAGGGCTCGGCCTCGGGGTCGAACTTGCCCGTGACCGGGTCGATGCCGCCCTTGTCCACGATCGGCTTGTTCCGGTCGTACGGATAGTCCGGATACAGGTCCTTGATCTGCTTCTGGTCGAGCCGGCTCGTCAGCAGCGAGCGGTCGATCTCCTCCTGCATGTTGCCGCGCAGGTCCCACGCCATCGCCTTGAGCCAGGCCACCGAGTCGACAGGCGTCCAGGGCTCGGGCTTGTAGTCGTTGGTGAAGGACAGGGCGGCGTACTCGACGGAGAGTTCCTTGCCGTCCTTGCCCTTCAGATAGGAGTTGACGCCGTCGGCGTAAGCCTGGAGGAACTTCTTCGTCTGCGGCGACAGGATCTTGTCGTACTCCTGCTGCGCGACCTCGCGCCAGCCGAGCGTGCGCAGGAAGGCGTCCGTGTCGACCTGGCCGGAGCCGAACATCTCCGAGAGCCGGCCGGCCGTCATGTGGCGGCGGACGTCCATCTCCCAGAAGCGGTCCTGTGCCTGGACGAAGCCCTGGGCGCGGAAGAGGTCCTCGTCGGTGTCCGCATAGATCTGCGGGATGCCGAAGTCGTCGCGTTTGACGTCGACCTGGCCGCTGAGTCCGTCGATTTCTATCGACCCGGTCGTCTGCGGGAACGAGGCGCGCACCGTACTGATGCTCCAGTACGTGCCGAACCCGATACCCGCCAGAAGCGCCAGCACCAGGACGATCACGAGCAGGCGGGCGCGTCGCCCCTTCTTCTTCTTGGGGGAAGAGGCGGTTGTGTTGGCGGGCATCGCTGTCCTTCGAGGCGCAGGCTGATCCTGGGAGTGCTGGAGCAACCATAGGCGCAGCGTCGAGGCGGTCCGGACGCGGTATCCGTAAGCAGGCCAACGGACCGATCCATCGAACAGGTGATCCAGGGCGTCAAGAAAACGTTAAAGATTAGGTAAGGTAACGAAGTGTCGCCTGCTGGAGGAGCGCTCCGGCACGTAGGCGCGAGGGGAAGGATCGGCCACTGACTGTCCACCAGCTCAACGAACTCCTGCTCATCTGCTCGCTGATCCTGCTCTTCGCCGTGGCTGCGGTCCGCGTCTCCTCGCGCAGCGGGCTTCCCAGCCTGCTGCTGTATCTCGGGATCGGCGTCGCCATCGGGCAGGACGGCATCTTCGACGTCACCTTCAACGACGCCGAACTGACGCAGGTGATCGGCTATGCCGCGCTCGTGGTGATCCTGGCCGAGGGCGGTCTGGGCACCAAGTGGCAGGAGGTCAAACCCGCGTTGCCCGCGGCGGTCGCGCTGTCGACCGTCGGCGTCGCGGTGAGCGTGGGCGTCACCGCCGCCGGTGCCCACTATCTCGTCGGCCTGGAATGGCGGCAGGCGCTCATCATCGGCGCGGTGGTCTCCTCGACCGATGCTGCGGCCGTCTTCTCCGTCCTGCGCAAGGTCCCGCTGCCATCCCGGGTGACGGGTGTGCTGGAGGCCGAATCCGGCTTCAACGACGCCCCCGTGGTGATCCTGGTGGTCGCGTTCTCCGCGGCCGGTCCGGTGGACGAGTGGTACGTCCTCGTCGGCAAGATCGCGCTGGAGCTGGCGATCGGCGCGGGCATCGGACTGGCGGCGGGCTGGCTGGGAGCCTTCGGACTGCGGCATGTGGCGCTGCCCGCGTCGGGTCTGTACCCGATCGCGGTGATGGCGATCGCGGTGGTGGCGTACGCGGCCGGCGCCATGGCCCACGGCAGTGGATTCCTCGCCGTCTACCTGGCCTCGATGGTCCTCGGCAACGCGAAACTGCCGCACGCGCCGGCCAACCGCGGATTCGCCGAGGGTCTCGGCTGGATCGCCCAGATCGGCATGTTCGTCCTGCTGGGCCTGCTGGTCACCCCGCACGAACTGATCGACGACTTCTGGCCAGCCGTCGTGGTCGGCCTGGTGCTGACCATGGTGGCGCGTCCGGTGTCGGTCATGATCAGCCTGCTGCCGTTCCGCATCCCGCGCCAGGAACAGGTGCTGATGTCCTGGGCGGGCCTGCGCGGCGCCGTGCCCATCATCATCGCCACCATCCCGATGGTGGCGGCCGTGGAGGGCAGCGACCGGATCTTCAACATCGTCTTCGTGCTGGTCGTCGTCTACACCCTGATCCAGGGGCCGACGCTGCCGTGGCTCGCGAAGTGGCTGAAACTCGGCTCCACGGACGCCGCCGACCTGGGCGTCGAGTCGGCGCCCCTGGAGCGGCTGCGCGGACATCTGCTCTCGGTGTCCATCCCGGAAGAGTCGAAGATGCACGGCGTGGAGGTCGCGGAGCTGCGGCTGCCGGCGGGCTCCGCGGTGACCCTGGTCGTGCGGGAGGGCAAGAGTTTCGTACCGCTGCCCTCGACCGTGCTGAGGCGGCGCGACGAGCTGCTGGTCGTGGCGACGGATCCGGTCCGGGACGCGGCCGAGCGACGCCTGCGGGCGGTGGGGCAGGGCGGCAAGCTCGCGGGGTGGCTGGGGACGGGGGGACTCAGCTGACGGGGGCGGGGGCTTGTGCGGCGTCGGGTTCTTGTGCGGCGTGGGTCCGGGGGGCGGGTGCTTGGGGGCGCGGGCTTTTGTACGGCGTCGGGTCCCTGGGGCGGGGCCAGGCGCTTGGGGCGCGGGTGCTTGTGCGGCGTCGGGTCCGGGGGCCCTCCGGGCTCGACTCCTCGGGGTCGGCGGCGTACAGCGTTCTGTATTGAGCACCCGGGTGTTGCCGCCGATCCCCTGCGGGGACGACCCTGCACGCCCCCTGCCGGCGGTCGGGCACGTGCCGCGTTGCGGTGCGGGCCCACGCGAAGCCGAGCCCGTTCGGGCAGCGGATGGGTTACGCCGGGCCGGGCTCCGCGCCACTTCGCGTACGTCCGATTAATCCCAGGTGTACATCCGGGAGTGTGGCGCATTTCCCAGGCACGGCACCCCGCATCACCTGTACCATGAAGGCACACTTGATCGACCAACTCTGCCTGACGCAGAGCTGGCGCGACCGTATGGCGGCCGGCGTGCCCCTTCCATGGGCCCTGGCATCTACCGCAGTTCCGCGCAAGAGGACAGCTCTCGGCGGCTCCCGTACATCCAGGGGAGCGCTACCAGGCGGCAGAAAGGCACGGACCGTGGCATCCACGGTCACCACCGGCAAGCGCCCGGGCTACGGGCAGCTGCTGCGCACTCCCGGCGTCTGGACCTTCCTGCTCCCCGGCTTCGCCGCACGACAGCCCTTCGCGATGCTGACCATCGGCATCGTCCTGCTGGTCCAGCACACGACCGGTTCGTACGGCACCGCCGGAGCCGTCGCCGCCGTCACCGGTGTCTCCATGGCACTGTTCGCACCGCAGAGCGGGAAGCTCGCCGACCGTTTCGGCCAGCGCGCCGTCCTGCTGCCGGGCGTCCTGGTGCACGCCGCGTCCGTCGCGGCCCTCACTTCTCTCGCGCTGGCGGACGCCCCCCTGTGGGCGCTGTTCGCCGCCGCCGTTCCGGCCGGTGCCTCGGTGCCGCAGATCGGCCCGATGGTGCGTGCGCGCTGGGCCGCCAAGCTCGAACGTTCGCCGCTGATGCCAACGGCCGCGGCCTTCGAGTCCGTCACCGACGAGTTCACCTTCGTCGTCGGACCGGTCCTCGCGACCGCGCTCTGCACCGGCGTACACCCGGCGGCCGGCCTGATCGCCGAAGCCGCCCTGACCCTGGCCGGCGGTCTGCTCTTCGCGGCCCAGAGCCGTACGCAGCCTGCCGTCCGTCCCCACACCGCGGACTCCGCACCGCGCGTCTCCGCACTGTCCGTGCCGGGCGTACGGGTCCTCGCGGTGGCCTTCCTCGGTATCGGGTCCGTCTTCGGCGGCATGCAGGTCTCGCTGACGGCCTTCTCCGAGGAGATCGGCAACCCCGGCGCGAACGGACTGCTGTACGGCGTCTTCGCGGCCGGCAACATGCTCGCCGGCATCGCCTGCGGCGCGATCGCCTGGAAGAGCAGCCCGCGCCGCCGCATGATCATCGGCTACACCGGGCTCACCCTGGCGGCCTCCCTCCTCTGGTCGGTCCACTCGGTGGCCCTGCTCGGCGGACTCGGGCTGATCGTCGGCCTCTGCATCGCTCCGGCGCTGATCAGCGGCTACACGCTGGTGGAACCGCTGGTCCCGGCCACGGCCCGCACCGAGGCCTTCACCTGGCTCACCGGCGCGGTGGCCCTCGGCCAGGCGGCGGCCGTCACGGTGGCCGGACGACTGGCCGACGCGCACGGCGCGAGCGCCGGATTCGTCGTCCCGCTGGCGGGCACCGCACTCGCCCTCGTCACCCTGCTGGCCCTGCGTTCGCGGCTCTCACCGAAGAACCCGGGACGCATCATGGCGCGTGGCGTCGGTCACCGCGTGCCGGTGGCGGTGGACTGATCCAGCGGAATACGTCACTATGGACCGTCGTTAGCACTCATTGAGTGAGAGTGCCAGGAGGAAGACCAGTGCCGACCTACCAGTACCAGTGCACCGAATGTGGCGAGGGCCTCGAGGCGGTGCAGAAGTTCACCGATGACGCCCTGACCGTGTGCCCCAACTGCGAGGGACGCCTCAAGAAGGTGTTCTCAGCCGTCGGCATTGTCTTCAAGGGTTCGGGCTTCTACCGCAACGACAGCCGCGGCTCGTCGTCCAGCAGCTCGCCGTCGTCGACGACGTCCTCGTCGACGGGCACGAAGACCTCGGAGTCGAAGACGTCCGACTCGAAGACGTCATCTTCTTCGTCGTCTTCGTCCGGCTCTTCCAGCAGCTCGAGCTCGTCGTCGAGCTCCGGCAGCTCGGCCGCCTGACCCACTGCTTTCGTTCCGAGGACCCCGCCTTCCGTACGGCGGGGTCCTCGGCGTATTCGTGCTCGGATGCGTTTCGTCGCGGCGCGCCTGCCGGGCTCGTCGGGGTATGACCCACGGCCCTGCCCTCGGCCCTCTGCCGCGTCGATAGTGTGATCGGTATGGCGAACGCGAACGCAGAGATCGGCGTGATCGGCGGCTCCGGCTTCTACTCCTTCCTGGAGGACGTGACCGAGGTCGAGGTCGACACCCCGTACGGCAGTCCGAGCGACTCCCTCTTCCTCGGTGAGGTGGCCGGCCGGAAGGTCGCCTTCCTGCCCCGGCACGGACGCGGGCACCACCTCCCGCCGCACCGCATCAACTACCGCGCGAATCTGTGGGCCCTGCGCTCGGTCGGCGCACGGCAGGTGCTCGGCCCGTGCGCGGTGGGTGGGCTGCGCCCGGACTACGGGCCCGGCACGCTGCTCGTTCCGGACCAGCTGGTGGACCGGACGAAGGCTCGCGAGCAGACGTACTTCGACGGGCTCCCGCTGCCCGACGGAAGCATCCCCAACGTCGTGCACACGACCTTTGCCGACCCCTACTGCCCCGCGGGGCGCGCGGTCGCCCTCAAGGCGGCGCGCGGGCGGGAGTGGGAGCCGGTGGACGGCGGAACGCTCGTGGTCATCGAGGGACCGCGCTTCTCCACGCGTGCGGAGTCGAAGTGGTTCGCGTCGGCGGGCTGGTCGGTGGTCGGCATGACCGGACACCCGGAGGCCGTCCTCGCCCGTGAACTGGGTCTCTGCTACACGTCGTTGACCCTGGTCACGGACCTGGACGCGCGCGCCGAGACCGGGGAGGGCGTCTCCCACACCGAGGTGCTGCGGGTCTTCGGCGAGAACGTGGGGCGGCTGCGCGAGGTGCTCTTCGACGCGGTGGGCGCGCTGCCGGCGAACGAGGACCGGGACTGCCTGTGCACGCACGCGCACGACGGCTGGGACCTGGGGATCGAACTGCCCTGAGAGGGACGGTGGTTGATCGGGTGGCTGGGGTGGGTCGCCCGCCGGGGTGAGGGAGTTGTCCACATGCGGTGGACCGTCCACAGGCTCCGGCGGGAGGCGCGTGAGAGGTGGATCGTGAGGACCGTTCGGTCCTTCGACTCCCCTTCTCACGACAGGTGGTACGTGCCATGTCGCTCCTGCCTCCCTCTTCCGCGCCCGCTCCCACGGGCGTTCCGCCCTTCGCTCCGCTGCGCGTGCGCGGCGGAGCACATCGGCTGCGGAGGGCGATGCGTCGCCGCCGAAGGGCGCTCGCGGCCGGTCTCGCCCTGACGGCGGCGGCCCTTGCGGCATCGGGCGCCCGGGGAGCGGACGCTCCCGGTGGCGGGGCCCGTGCGGCCTCTCCGCCGCGAGCTGCGAAGCCCGCCGCCGAGATGGTGTCCGCCCCCGTCCGGATCGCGGATGCGGCGACCGTGCGGCTCCTGCGGCCGGGTGACCGGGTGGATGTGATCGCCGCGCCCAACTCCCCCGCGGGGCAGGGGACAGCGGTTGCCCGAGTCGTCGCCACCAGCGCCCGGGTGGCCGAAGTACCGGACTCGGCGGACTCCACCGCCGACAGCGGCGCCCTGGTCGTGCTGTCCGTTCCACGAGCCACCGCGGCCCAGCTCGCCGGCGCGGGCACGACCTCCCGTCTGGCGGTGACGGTGTGCTGACCCCGACGCGAGCGACGAGACCCCGGTGGTCGGTCACCAGTCGCACTGGCGTGCCGTCAGGTCACCTCCCCTCCCCCCGGCGATTGGACAGTACGACCGGGCGCTGTCGTAGGTTGCGAGGGTTTGTTTCGGTGACCTGCACATGCGAAGAAGGGTTCATTGGTGAGCGAGAAGAAGGTCAGCGTCCTGGAGGGCTTCAAGGCCTTCCTGATGCGCGGCAATGTCATCGACCTGGCCGTCGCGGTCGTCATCGGTGCGGCATTCACCCAGATCGTGAACGCCGTGGTGAAGGGCGTCATCAATCCGCTGGTCGGCGCCTTCGGCACCAAGAACCTCGACTCCTACAGCTCCTGCCTCAAGGGAACCTGCCGGGAGGTGAACGGCGAGATCGACGGCATCAAGATCATGTGGGGTTCCGTCCTCGGCGCGACGCTCACCTTCCTGATCACGGCCGCCGTCGTCTATTTCCTGATGGTGCTCCCGATGTCCAAGTACCTGGCCAGGAAGGCGGAGCGGGACGCGGCGAAGGAAGGCGCGAAGGAGATCGTCGAGCTGAGCGAGCTGGAGGTGCTCAAGGAGATCCGCGACGCCGTCGTGGCTCAGTCGCAGCGCGGTTCGGGGCACGACCGCCCCTAGGTGTATTGACCTGGAGCGCGCCGGTTCGGAGGGGGTGGGCTCGGGCGGGGCGGCTCGGACGTGGCGGGGCTCAGATGTGGTGGGGCGGCTTCTCGTCGAGGAAGCGCGCCAGATCATCGGCGCTCCCACCGCTCGCGGAGGGCCGCTCGCCCCACCCGCGGTCCGTATCGTCCGAGGACTGCTGGTCCAGCGGATCGTCGAAGTCGATCCTCGGCTTCGGGGGCTGCTGCCGGGGCTGCTTCGCGTCTCGCGGTCCGGGGGCGGGGGCGGCACTCATGCCTCCAGGGTACGGCGACGGCCAGGCCCCTCCTCGCGGCCGAGACCCGGCCCGCGACCACGACCCACGCCCGACCCGTGGTCGCGACCCGAACAGCACGATCCGTGGTCGCGACCCGAACAGCACGATCCGGCCCGGCCCGGTCCGATCGCCGGGCCCTTATCCAGCCCCAGCCCCCGATCCAGCCCCTGCTCGCGGCCCGAGCCGCGTCCGGACCGCATGGGATCGGCCCGCATCCCTGGCCGCACCCGGGTCCGCTCCTCGCCTGACGCCCCGCGCACCGGTGCCGCACCCCGGACGTGCGGGACGGGATGGTCGCCGCGCGTCTGGGTGCCGCGCCTCTGGGTGCCGGGGCGCGCCCGCTCTGCTGTGCTGGGTACATGACGTCCTCAGCCACCGGACCCGGCTTCGGGCCACTGCGCCGCATGACTCCCCGCAGTCGCGACGAGGAGCACCGCTCGGCCACACCGCTCGAGCTCTTCTTCGATCTGTGTTTCGTCGTCGCCGTGGCCCAGGCGGGCCTTCAGCTCGTCCACGCCCTCGCCGAGGGGCACCCCGGCACCGGCGTCATCGGCTATGCCTACGTCTTCTTCGGCGTGTGGTGGGCCTGGATGAACTTCACTTGGTTCGCCTCGGCGTACGACTGCGACGACGTGCCCTACCGGATCGCCACGTTCTTCCAGATCGCCGGCGTCCTCGTCTACGCGGCCGGGGTGCCCCGGGCCTTCAACGACAACGACTGGACCGTTGCCGTCGTCGGGTACCTGATCATGCGCGCGGCCCTGACGACGCAGTGGCTGCGAGCAGCCGCCGCCGAGAGCGGCCCGGCCAGAAGGACGACGCTGACGTACGCGGCCAGCCTGGTGGTGTGCCAGGCCGGCTGGGTGGTTCTGCTGTTCGTGCCGGACGACTGGAAGCGCTGGCTGTTCCTCGTCGTGGTCGTGGCCGAACTGCTGATCCCGATGATCGCCGAACGCAACCATCAGACGCCGTGGCACGCTCACCACATCAGCGAGCGGTACGGCCTCTTCACCCTGATCGTGCTGGGCGAGACGATGGCCGCCAGCACCGTCGCCGTGCAGTCCGCGCTGGACGAGAACGAGGCTCTCGGGAAGCTGCTGCCCATCGCGGGCGGCGGTCTGCTGATCGTGTTCTCCGCCTGGTGGATCTACTTCGCCGTGCCGGCCCACGAACGGCTGGTCTCCAACCGGCAGGCCATCCCCTGGGGCTACGGGCACCTCCTGATCTTCGGGTCGGCCGCCGCGATCGGTGCCGGCATCGAGGTGGCGGTCGAGCACGCGATCGGAAAGGCCCACATCAGCTCCTTCGCCGCGGCGGCGGCCGTCACCGTCCCGGCGGCGCTGTTCATGTTCATGGTCTGGCTGCTGCACGCGCGCTACTTCAAGCGCGGCAAGGCGCAGCAGCTGGACCTGCCGGCGGGCGCGGCGGTGATCCTCGCCTGTACGTTCGCGGGTGATGCGGCCGTCCTGCTGGCAGGGCTGGCCTCGGCGGCCACGGTGGCCGTGGGCCTGTTCCTGAGCACCCAGCACCCGGACGCCTATCCCCGTGATACGCAAGGGACATGACCCAGTCAGCGGACAGGACCCGCCACGACGCACTGACCGATGTGGCCGGGCTGCGTGTCGGCCACGCGCGCGTGGCGGGCGACGGCGCGCTCAGCGGCACCACCGTCGTCCTCGCTCCCGAAGGCGGGGCGATCGCTGCCGTCGACGTGCGGGGAGGCGGCCCCGGTACACATGAGACGGACGCGCTCGACCCGCGCAATCTGGTTCAACGGATCGACGCCGTGGTCCTGACCGGCGGCAGCGCCTTCGGGCTGGACTCGACGGCCGGTGTGATGGCCTGGCTGGAGGAGCAGGGGCGGGGCGTTCCGGTCGGCGGACCCGGCCGGGTCGTTCCGGTGGTGCCGGCCGCCTGTGTCTTCGACCTGGGCCGCGGCGGTGACTGGAAGGCGCGGCCCGATGCGTCGACCGGGCGGGCGGCCGTCGAGGATGCCGCTCGCACGGAGACCGGCGCGCGGGTCGCGACGGGCGGCGTCGGGGCAGGCACGGGCGCTGTGATCGGCGGCCTCAAGGGCGGTGTCGGCACGGCGAGCACGGTGCTCGACTCCGGCGTCACGGTCGCGGCCCTCGTGGTCGCGAACGCGGCGGGCTCTGCGGTCGATCCGGCCACCGGCGTGCTCTACGGGCAGTACATCCAGGGGCCGGTGCGGTATCCGACCGCGGAGGTGCACGCGGCCGCGACCCGGCGGCTGGAGGAGGCACGGGCGGCGGGCGGCCCACCACCGCTCAACACCACCCTTGTCGTCGTCGGCACCGACGCCGCCCTCACCCGCGCCCAGGCGCAGAAGCTCGCGGGCACCGCGCACGACGGCATCGCGCGCGCCGTACGGCCGGTGCATCTCCTCAGCGACGGCGACACCGTGTTCACCCTCGCCACCGGTGCGATGCCGCTGGATGCGGCGAATCCCCTCGCGCTCAACGACGTTCTCGCGGCCGGCGCGGACGTGGTGACGCGGGCCATCGTGCAGGCGGTCCTCGCGGCACAGGGCATCGAGGGACCGGGCGGGGTCTTCCCCGCGTACCGGGAGCTGTACGACATCGGCAGACCTACGTGACATGACGGTCCGTCGAGTGCGGGGAACTTCACAATGAGCCCCTTCGTTTTCCCGAACGCAGGACACGTTGTCAGACCCAGGGGCTACGTTTAGCAACCACCAAGTGACTTGCGGCGACGGCCTGGAGACCCACCTTGAACGATCCGTACGAGACAACCGAGGCGCACCTCGAGCGACTCCTCGGTCGGGCGCTCAACTCCTTCGATCTGCCCGACGCGACGGTCGGGCGGCTCGACTCGGCGCTGGCTCACGCGAGTTCGCTGCACTCCTCGCACCACAGCGCGGTCCTGGACCGCGTGACGTACCGGCATGCGTATCTGCTCAGCGACGGGAGTTCGCTCGTCCTGTGGGAGCTCGTCCACAGCACCGGGCGGAGCGGCGCCGAGCAGCACGAGCTCTACACCGAGGAGTCGGAGGCGCGGCTCGCCGCGTCCCGGCTGCCCTCCGGCTTCCCGGGGTTCGCCACGGCGGACGGCGATTCCGCTTCCGGGGCCGCCGGGCTGATCTTCAGCGACCTGGGCGCGGACCTCGACGCCGACTTCGAGCTCCTCGCCGCCCTCATGACCGCACCCCCGGCCGCGCTCCCCCGGATGTACGTCCCGGACAACTCCGCGGACCACGCCCGCCGGGTCCTGCGCCGCGCCGAGAACGGCGACCGGCCGGGCGAGGAGACCGCAGGGCTGCTGCGCGCGGCGTTCGCCCACCACATCACGCAGGTCTTCGGCCGTCAGTACCGGGTGGACGGCAAGGACGCGGGCTTCACCCTGTACGAGCACGCGTTCCTGCTGCTCGACGGCACCGAGACGAGCCTGTGGGAGGTCGAGCACACGGCCACCCCGGACGGCCGCCACATGTGCGAGGTGTACGGATCGGAGCACACCGCGCGCGAAGCCATGGAGCTCCGCGCACGGGTGCGCTGACCGGGCCTGCCGCCCAGGAATTCGGCGCCGGCCGTCAGGCGGCGGCGAGGACCTTGGTCTCCTCCTCGGCCTGCGCGGGTGCCTGTCCCGGCTGTGCCTTGCGGAGTCCCTTGAGCAGGACGACCGTCGCGGTGCTGACCAGCGTGCCGGCGACGATCGCGACGAGGTAGAGGAACGGGTTGCCGATCAGCGGCACCACGAAGATGCCGCCGTGCGGGGCGCGCAGCGTGCAGTCGAAGGCCATCGACAGCCCGCCGCTGACCGCGCCGCCCGCCATCGCCGCCGGGATCACCCGGAGCGGGTCGGCCGCGGCGAACGGGATCGCGCCCTCCGTGATGAACGAAGCACCCAGCACCCAGGCCGCCTTGCCGTTCTCCCGCTCCGTCCTGGTGAACAGCCGCTTGCGTACGACGGTGGCGAGGGCCATCGCCAGCGGCGGCACCATGCCGGCGGCCATCACCGCGGCCATGACCTTCAGCGAGCCCTCGTTGGGGTTGGCCAGCCCGCCGACCGCGAAGGCGTAGGCGACCTTGTTCAGCGGACCGCCGAGGTCGAAGCACATCATCAGCCCGAGGATGACGCCCAGGATCACGGCGTTGGCGCCGGAGAGGCCGGACAGCCAGTCGGTGAGCGCCTTTTGCAGCCCGGCGATCGGCTTGCCGACGACCAGGAACATCAGGAAGCCGACGACCGCGGACGAGACGAGCGGGATCACGACGACGGGCATGATGCCGCGCAGTGGTGCGGGGATCGGGACGCGTTGGATGGCCATCACCGTCGCACCCGCGAGGAGTCCGGCGATCAGGCCGCCGAGGAAGCCGGCGTTGATGGTGAGGGCGATCGCGCCGCCGACGAATCCGGGGACCAGACCGGGACGGTCGGCCATGCCGTAGGCGATGTAGCCGGCCAGTACGGGCACCAGGAAGCTGAAGGCGAGCCCGCCGACCTGGAAGAGGAGCGCGGCCCAGCTCGTGTGGTCGGTCCATGCGAAGTGCTCGGCGACGGACTTGGCGTCGGAGATCTCGTAGCCGCCGATGGCGAAGCCGAGGGCGATGAGGAGCCCGCCGGCGGCGACGAAGGGCACCATGTAACTGACGCCGCTCATCAGCCACTTGCGGAGCCGGGTGCCGTTGCCGTCGCCGGAGTCTCCCGCGGAGTCGGCGGGTGCGGCCGAGCCCGCGCTGACCTCACCGCGTTCGGCCTTGCCCCGTACCTCGTCGACGAGTGCCGCCGCCCTGCTGATTCCGGCCTTCACGCCGACGTCGACGGTGGGCTTCCCGGCAAAGCGGGCCTTGTCCCGTACGGGGACGTCGTGGGCGAAGATCACACCGTCCGCGGCCCGCACGGTCTCGGGGTCGAGCCGGGTGAATCCGGCCGAGCCCTGCGTCTCGACGTCGATGTGGACACCGGCCGCCTCGGCCGCCTTCTGGAGCGATTCGGCGGCCATGTAGGTGTGGGCGATGCCGGTGGGGCAGGAGGTGACGGCGACGATCCGGAAGGGCGCGTCGTCGTCGCGGGCGGGTGGGGCCTGGGTGGGTGAGTCCTGGGCAGGCGCGGCCTGGGTGGGTGCGTCCTGGGCAGGTGCGGCCTGGGTGGGTGCGTCCTCCGCGGGTACCGCCACCGCGGGTGCGGGCGTGACCGCCGCCTCGGCCGGTCCGGCTGCCGTCTCCGGTTCACCGGGAGATTCCGGCCCGGCGGCCGGCTCGGCCCCCGTCGCCGGGGCCTCGCCGCGGATCAGGGAGGCCGCGGCGGGCGCGTCCGTCGTCGTCCTGAGCGCCGAGGTGAACGACTCGTCCATCAGCCGGCGGGCCAGCGACGACAGGATCGTCAGATGCGCGTCGTCCGCGCCCGCCGGGGCCGCTATCAGGAAGATCAGGTCCGCCGGACCGTCCGGGGCACCGAAGTCGACACCCGCGGCACTGCGGCCGAACGCCAGCGTCGGCTCCGTGACATGCGCGCTGCGGCAGTGCGGGATGCCGATACCGCCGTCCAGACCGGTCGGCATCTGCGCCTCGCGTGCGGCCACGTCCCCGAGGAACCCCTCGAGGTCCGTGACCCGGCCGAGTGCCACCATCCGTTCGGCCAGCGAGCGGGCCGCGGCCTCCTTCGTCGTCGCGGCCAGGTCGAGGTCGACCAGGTCCGCGGTGATCATCTCGCTCATCGCGGGCTCCCTTGCTCGGTGAGTACTCGGTCCAGAGGGATGTCCGCCGTCACCGTGACGGCGGACGGGTCGAGATCGGCCGGGGTCGGCATCACGCTGCCCGGCAGTTGCACGGCGGCGGCACCGTGCGCGACCGCGGCGGCCAGTGCGACCGGCCCCTCGCCGCCCGCCGCGAGGAATCCGGCGAGAGACGCGTCGCCCGCGCCGACGTTGCTACGGACGGTGGACACGGGCGCGTGGCCGAACCAGGTGCCCGCGGCGCAGGACAGCAGCTGGCCGTCGCCGCCCAGGCTGGCCAGTACCGCCCGCGCCCCCAGCTCCCGTAGCTCCTCGGCCGCCTTGACCGCATCGCCGACGGTGGCGAGGGGGCGGCCGACGGCCTGCGCGAGTTCGTCGGCGTTGGGCTTGACGACGTCAGGGTGTGAACGCAGCGCCGCGAGCAGGGAGGGGCCCGAGGTGTCGAGGGCCACCCGGGCTCCGGCCGCGTGCGCGCGGGCGACCAACTCGGCGTACCACTCGGGTGCGAGGCCCCTCGGCAGACTGCCGCAGCAGGCGATCCATGACGCCGACGCACAGTGCGCCGTGGTGATGGACAGGAGTGACTCGGCTTCCGCGGTGGACAGTTCGGGGCCAGGCGCGTTGATCTTGGTGAGGGTGCCGTCCGGTTCGGCGAGCGCGATGTTGGAACGCGTCCCGCCGGTGACCGGGACCGCGGCGACCTCGATGCCCTGTCCGGCGAGCAGTTCCGCGACGAGCGCGCCGGGCGCCCCACCGAGCGGCATGACGGCGACCGTGCGGTGACCCGCGGCCGCGACGGCCCGCGACACGTTGACGCCCTTGCCGCCCGGGTCCATCCGCTCGGCGGTGGCGCGCAGTACCTCGCCGCGGTCCAGCGCCGGGACCTCGTACGTACGGTCCAGTGACGGGTTCGGGGTGACGGTGAGAATCATGCGCGTACGACTTCCGTGCCCGCGGCCTCGATCGCCGCGGCGTCCTTCGGGGCGAGCCCGCTGTCGGTGATGAGCAGGTCGACGTCGGCGAGGTCCCCGAAGCGGGCGAAGTGCTCCTCGCCGTGCTTGGCCGAGTCCGCGAGCAGCACCACACGCCGGGCGGCGGAGACCATCGCGCGCTTCACGGAGGCTTCCGCGAGATCCGGGGTGGTGAGGCCGTGTTCCGCGGAGAAGCCGTTGGCGCCGAGGAAGGCGACATCGGCGCGGACCTCTCCGTACGCCCGGAGCGCCCAGGCGTCGACCGCCGCGCGCGTACGGTGCCGGACCCTGCCGCCCACCAGGTGGAGGTCGATCCCGGGATGGTCCGCGAGCCGGGCGGCCACCGGCAGGGCGTGGGTGACGACGGTGAGGGAGCACTCCAGCGGGAAAACTCCCGCGAGCCGTCCCACGGAGGAGCCGGCGTCGAGGATCACGCTGCCGTCGGTGGGGAGTTCGGCGAGGGCCGCCTGTGCGATGCGGTCTTTCTCGTCGGCCGCCGTCGACTCGCGCTCGGACAGATCGGGCTCGAAGTCGAGCCGCCCGGCCGGGATGGCGCCGCCGTGCACACGGCGCACGAGCCCCGCGCGGTCGAGGGCCTTGAGGTCGCGCCGGATGGTCTCGGCGGTGACCTGGAACTCCTCGGCGAGAGACAGCACGTCGACTCGGCCGCCGTCGCGGGCGAGACGCAGGATCTCCTGCTGGCGCTCCGGTGCGTACATGTGGTTTTACATCCGTTCCATGCCCGACCCTGTGGTTTTGAGGGGAGAGTACGCCTGGATTTCGGCAAAGTAAACAGATACGGGCGGCGGACGGACACGTTCGGGCGGTGCGGTGCGGTGTGCGGTGCGCGGTGTGCGCCTGAGGTCCGGTCGGCCGATGGGTGGCGCGGGCAGCGGAGGGGCGCGGACAGCGGAAGGGCCCGGCCCGGGATCTCGTCCCCGGCCGGGCCCTTCCGTGTGCGGTTGTGTCCGCGGCTCAGTGCGTCAGTACGGGCTCCCGCTCCGGCGCCGCCTCGCCGCCCGCTTCCGCGCCCTCCAGATGCTGCTTCGGCCGCGAGGGCAGTGCGAACATCACCAGGAAGATCAGACCCAGTACGCCGACCGCCCACCACAGCGAGTTCTGGAACGCCTCGCCGAACGCCTTGCCCACCGCGCTCGGCGCGATCCTGTCGTCGATCGAGCCGAAGAAGACCACCGAGACCAGTCCGAGCCCCAGCGCGTTGCCCATCTGCATCGTCGTATTGATCAGCCCGGACGCCGAACCGGCGTGCTCGTGCGGCACGTCGGAGAGCACCGCGTCCGTCAGCGGGGCCACGATCAGGCCCATGCCGAGGCCCATCACGACGAGCGGCAGCATCATCTGCCAGGAGTGGATCGCCGTGCCGTACCGCCCGGCCTCCCAGATGTAGAGCAGCATTCCCGCGGCCATCGTGACCGCGCCCGCCTGGAGCACCTTGCGTCCAAAGCGCGGCACCAGCTTCTGCACGGAGATTCCGGCCGCCGCCGACACCGCGATCGAGAACGGAACACCGGTCAGACCCGCCCGCAGCGGGCTCCAGCCCAGGCCGATCTGCATGTAGAGCGTCCAGACCAGGAAGAAGACTCCGCAGACGATGCCGAACGTGAGCTGCACGGCGATGCCGGCCGCGAAACTCTTCACCCTGAACAGCGACAGCTCGACCAGCGGCGAACCGTCCCTGCGCGTCTTGTGCTTCTCGTACGCCACGAACGCGCCGAACACCAACAGGCTGCCGGCCATGCACAGATGACCCCACAGCGGCCAGCCCAGCTCACGGCCGCGGGTCAGCGGGTAGATCAGCATCAGCAGGCCGAGCGTCACGAGCACGACACCGATCAGGTCGAGCCGCAGCGCCTTCGGGGCACGGGACTCGGTGATGTACTTGCGGCCGAGGATCAGACCGGCGATGCCGACAGGCAGGTTGATCAGGAAGATCGGCCGCCATTCGAGGCCGAACAGGTTCCACTGGGTCAAAAGTGCGCCGAGCAGCGGGCCGGAGACCGCGCCGAGACCGATGACCGCGCCGAACATCCCGAAGACCTTGCCGCGTTCGTGCGCCGGGAAGGTGGCGTGGATGATCGCCAGGACCTGCGGCACCATCAGGGCCGCGGTCGCGCCCTGGAGGAGGCGCGAGGCCACCAGCATCTCCTCGTTCGCCGCGAACCCGCACAGCGCGGAGGCGAGCGTGAAGCCGGTGATGCCGATGAGGAAGAGCCGCTTGCGGCCGTAGATGTCGCCGAGCCGGCCGCCCGTGATCAGACCGGCGGCGAAGGCGAGCGCGTATCCGGCGGTGATCCACTGGATCGCGCCGAACGACGCTCCGAGGTCGCGCTCGATGCTGGGGATCGCGATGTTGACGATCGTGACGTCGACCAGATCCATGAAGGCCGCGGTCATGACGATGGCGAGCGCGATCCAGCGCCTTCGGTCCGAAGCCGTAGCGGGTACGGCGGGCTGTGAACTCATAAGAAGAAAGTTAGAGGTGATATAGGTCAGCTCATGTCCTAGATGCGAGGCATCCTGAGAGACATGACGGACACTCCGGCACGACTGCTGAATCTGCTCTCCCTCCTCCAGACTCCGCGCGAGTGGCCGGGCAGCGAGCTCGCCGAGCGCCTCGCCGTGAGCCCGCGGACGATCCGGCGGGACATCGACCGGCTCCGGGATCTGGGATATCCGGTCGAGGCGACGATGGGCGCGGTCGGGGGCTACCGGCTGGTGGCGGGCGCCGCGATGCCGCCGTTGCTCCTCGACGACGAGGAGGCGGTCGCCATCGCGGTGGGGCTGCGGGCCGGTGCGGGCCATGCGATCGAAGGTATCGAGGAGGCGTCCGTACGGGCGCTGGCCAAACTGGAACAGGTGCTGCCGTCGCGGCTGCGGCACCGCGTCACGACGCTCCAGGCCGCGACGGTTCCGCTGACGCGGGGTGACGGCGCGACGATCGACCCGCAGACGCTGACAGTGATCGCGGGGGCGGCGAGCGGGCGGGAGCGGCTGCGGTTCGGTTACCGGGCGGGCGACGGCACGGAGACGAAGCGCTTGGTGGAGCCGTACCGGCTGGTGTCGACGGGGCGCCGGTGGTACCTGGTGGCGTACGACGGGGGGCGGGAGGACTGGCGGACGTTCCGGGTCGACCGGATCTCGGAGCCGTTCGCGACGGGGGCGAGGTTCGAGCCGAGGGAACTGCCGACGGGGAGCGCGGAGGCGCTGCTGGGAGCGACGATGTCGCGGCAGCCGGAGCTGGAGGTGGACGTGAGCTTCGATGCGCCGGCGGAGTTCGTGGTGGCGAGGCTGCCGGAGTCGTTCGGCTCGCCGGTACCGACGCCGGGGGGCGGGTGCCGGCTGCGGACGCGCTCGGTGGACTCGGTGGAGTGGCTGGCGCTTCGACTGGCGCTGGTGGACTGCGAGTTCAGGGTGCATGGGCCGGGGGTGCTGGTGGAGTACGTGACGGATCTGGGGAGG
Source organism: Streptomyces sp. AM8-1-1 (assembly GCF_032229325.1). NCBI lineage: Bacteria > Bacillati > Actinomycetota > Actinomycetes > Kitasatosporales > Streptomycetaceae > Streptomyces > Streptomyces sp. AM8-1-1. The sequence continues at coordinate 4,733,111 of NZ_CP135086.1, read as the reverse complement.
CGGTTGGTGAGGGCGTCGGGGTGAGGGGCGGGGGCCTCGGGCCGTTGTGCGGCGTCGGGCGCTTGGGCCTCGGGCCTTTGTCCGGCGTCGGGCCCTGGGCCGGGCTGGGCGCTTGCCCCTCGGGCCCCTGTCCGGCGTCGGGTCCGGGGGCCCTCCGGGCTCGACTCCTCGGGGTCGGCGGCGTACAGGTCTGCTGTGTTGGTCACCCGGGTGTTGCCGCCGATCCCCTGCGGGGACGACCCTGCACGCCCCCTGCCGGGGTCGAGGACGAACCTCGTTGCAGTGCGGGCACAGGCGAACCCGAGCCGGTTCGGGGTGCCCGATGGGATGCGGCGCGGAGCTGCCGCTACGAGGGGGTGGGGGCGCCAGCCCCACACAAACACCTCTCCACCCGCGCCTGACCGGGGCGACCAGCCAGCGCGGCGCGAAGCTGCCGCAGCGGGGGTGAGGGGCGCAGGCACAGCCACCAAGAGCTTTCCCAGCCGCACCGGACAGGTGCGCGGGCCCGACCGGCAGGGAGCCGCAACCCGCCAGAGGGTGGGAGCCGGCCGCACTCTCCTCACGCGCACCGGACCGCAGCTCGCGGGGTGTGAGGCGACAGCCCCTTCGTTTCGCATGAGCAAGTGCGCCAAGCCTCAGCGGCGCGAAGCTGCCGCAGCAGAGGTGTGGGGCACAGCCCCACAGGGACCTCTCCCCTCCGCACCGGCAGGTGCGGCTATCCAAGGCAGCGCGATGCTGCCGCAGGCACGGGTCCGTGGGTCCCCGAGACAGACGAGGACCCCGACACCGGGGGGGGAGGGTGCCGGGGTCCGTATAGGGGGCGGGGTGTCCGCCGAGGGTCAGGCCGCCGCGTCGAAGCCCGTGTCGCGCGCCATCCGCTTCAGTTCGAGCAGCGCGTGCTTCTCGATCTGGCGGATCCTTTCGCGCGTCAGGCCGTGCTCCTTGCCGACCTCCGTCAGCGTCCGCTCGCGGCCGTCCTCGATGCCGTACCGCATGCGGATGATCGACGCCGTACGGTTGTCGAGCTTGCCGATCAGGTCTTCCAGCTCCTCGCTGCGCAGCAGCGTGAGCACCGACTGTTCCGGTGAGACCGCCGACGTGTCCTCGAGGAGGTCGCCGAACTGCGTCTCGCCCGCGTCGTCCACCGCCATGTTGAGGCTGACCGGGTCGCGTGCCCAGTCGAGTACGTCGGAGACGCGCTCGGGCGTGGAGTCGAGCTCCTTCGCGATCTCCGTGGCCTCCGGCTCGCGGCCGTTCTCCCTGTTGAATTCGCGCTGCACCCTGCGGATGCGGCCGAGCTCCTCCACGAGGTGGACGGGGAGACGGATCGTGCGGGACTGGTCGGCTATGGAGCGGGTGATGGCCTGGCGGATCCACCACGTCGCGTACGTGGAGAACTTGAAGCCCTTCGCGTAGTCGAACTTCTCGACCGCGCGCACCAGGCCGGCGTTCCCCTCCTGGATCAGGTCGAGCAGGGGCAGTCCGCTGCGGGGGTAGCGACGGGCGACAGCCACGACGAGCCTGAGGTTGGAGCGGATGAAGACGTCCTTGGCGCGCTCGCCCTCGGCCACCAGTGCCTCGAGCTCCTCGCGCGTGGCTCCGTCGGCTTCGCTCTCCACCTCTTTCGCGAGGATCTGCTGGGCGTACACACCCGCCTCGATGGTCTGGGACAGCTCGACCTCCTTGGCGGCGTCGAGCAACGGCGTACGCGCGATCTCGTCGAGGTACATGCCGACCAGGTCGCGGTCGGCGATCTCCCCGCCTGCGCGAACGCTGCTTGCCCGGTCGGTCCCACTGGTCTCGGACTGACGGCGGGCGACGGCACGGGTTGCCATGCGAGCTCCCTTACTGAGTAGGTCGCGACACCCTCTCGGGTGCCCTGCATCCGAAGGAAACAACGACTGGAATCCGGACAGAATTCCCCGGGGCTGCGTCGATTTTGGTGATCTTGCAGTACCCTGTCCGGCCACCACCGGAGGACGAATGCCGCAGGGACGTACAGAAGTGCAGGTCAGGCCCGGGAGTGAGGCCGATCTCGTGGCCCTCACCGAGCTGTACAACCACTACATCCGTGAGACGGCCGTCACATTCGACACGGCCACGTTCACCCCCGAGCAGCGCCGCCCCTGGTTGCGCTCCCACCCTGAAGACGGCCCGCACCGTCTTCTGGTTGCTCGCGATGCCCCGAATGCGGGGACGTCACCCGGGGGAAGCCTGCTCGGTTACGCCACCAGTAGTCCCCTGCGCCCCAAGCCCGCGTACTCCACGTCGGTCGAGGTGAGCGTCTACTGCGCGCCCGAAGCCGCGGGCCGCGGCATCGGCACCCTGCTCTACACGGCCCTCTTCGAGGCGCTCGCCGGTGAGGATCTGCACCGGGCGTACGCCGGGATCGCCCTGCCGAACGAGGCCTCGGTCCGGCTGCACGACCGTTTCGGCTTCCGTCATCTCGGAACGTACGAGGAGGTGGGCCGGAAGTTCGACCGGTACTGGGATGTCGCCTGGTACGAGAAGAGGCTGGGGCCTGAGGACTAGGTCGCCGGACCGTTACGCCGCCGGAGCGCCGACCCTAGGGTCCCGTTCATGGACACCACGGGCGACACCACCGGCACCCCCGGAGACACCACCGGCACCCTCGACGAAGCACTGGAGCGGCTCCACTCGTCCGGCCCCGAGCGCGACGGCTGGCTGAGCAATCACGGTCCGATGGCCGTCGAGGCGCTGGTGCGGCACGGCAGATCGTCGTCCGTGCACCGCTGGCTCGACCACTACGGCAGCAAGCTGGAGGACATGCCGGAGCCGAGCACCCCGGTGACGGCGTCCGACTGGCGGGAGGCTCTCGGCGATCCGCGCCGCATCGCCGACTGGGCCGTGCACTTCGAGCGCGAGACCGCCGAACGCCCCTGGCGGGACGTACTCGCCGAGTGGTGGCCGCGGTTGCTGCCCGGCATCGCGGGCGGGGCCACGCATCCGGCGATCCGGGTGGGCCACGCCGTGCGCACCCTGCTCACCGGAGAGGAGACCGGTCCGCGGGTGACCGAGCTGGCACACGCGCTCGGCTACTGGGCCGCCCGGCATCTGCCGCTGCCCGAGCTGCGCACCCTGCCTCCGGAGGTGACCGCGGCGGCCGCGCTCGACGCCGTCCCGGCCGTGTCCGATCAAAGCGGCGGCATCCTGGACCGGCTCGGCCGGCTGACCGCTTTTCCCGCCTGGCCCGGCGCCACGGCCGACCCGGAAGCGGCCCGCGCGCAGCTTGTCGAGCTCGTCACCGCCGCCACCCATCGCTACGCGAGTCACGGGCACGGCGAGCCGGTCATGCTGGTGCACGCGGCGACCGCGCCCAATGCCGTGCTGCGCACCCTGCCGGCGCTCCCCCGCGAGCTGTGGGTGCCGAGTCTCGGGGCCGCGTGGGCCGCGAGTGCCGCGGTCACGGCCGCGTACACACCCGCCGAGGCCGCTCCGTACCGGCCCACGACGGCGAGCCCGGAGGAGATCTTCGAGCGGGCCGCCGCGCACGGCGACGATCACACGATCAAGTTCACCGACACCGCCCTGGACATCGGTGACCCGATCGCCCTGGCCGCGGCCGTCCGTTCGATCGAGCTCAACGAGCCCTTCCTCTGAGCGGCCCTCCGGGTGCCCGGCCTGCCGGTCAGCCGAACTGCACGGACCGCTTCGCCAGGCCCATCCAGAAGCCGTCGATCACGCTCTTCCCCGTCGCGAGATCGCCCTCGGACGCTCCGAGAGTGACGAAGAGCGGGGCGAAGTGCTCGGTGCGCGGATGGGCGAGCTTCCCGGCCGGGGACTTGTGCTCGAAGTCCAGCAGCGCGTCCACATCGGCGGCCGCCAGCGCCCGCTGGCCCCAGTCGTCGAACTCCGCCGACCAGCCAGGGATGCCGCCCTGCCGCAGCGCCGCCAGGTTGTGTGTGAAGAACCCGCTGCCGACGATCAGTACGCCCTCGTCCCGCAGCGGCGCCAGCCTGCGTCCGATCTCCATCAGCTTCTGGGGGTCGAGGGTGGGCATGGAGATCTGGAGAACGGGGATGTCGGCACCCGGGAACATCTCCACCAGCGGCACGTACGCGCCATGGTCGAGCCCGCGGTCCGGGATGTCCTGCACGGGCATCCCGGCGGTGCGGAGCATCTTGCGTACGGAGTCGGCGAGCGCGGGAGCGCCCGGCGCGTCGTACCGCACCCGGTAGTAGTGCTCGGGGAAGCCCCAGAAGTCGTACACCAGGGGCACGGACTCGGTCGCGCCCAGCGCGAGCGGGGCCTCCTCCCAGTGGGCGGAGACCATCAGGATCGCGCGCGGGCGCGGCAGACCGGCGGACCATGCGGCGAGCTCGCCGGGCCACACGGGGTCGTCGGCGAGCGGCGGAGCGCCGTGCGAGAGATAGAGGGCGGGCATCCGCTCCGTGACAGACGTGGCGTTCATGAGGCGACTCCCGATCTGCTTGAAGTTTCAAGCTACACCACAGCTTAGATCCACATTGTTCAAGTTTCAAGAACTGAGTCGTAGAGTGGAATAGTGGAATACATGAACACGGCATCCACCGGTGACGGCGAGAGCGGACCGCGCTGGCTCAGCGACGACGAACAGCGCGTCTGGCGCGCCTACTTGCACGCCACCATGCTGTTCGAGGACCACCTCGACCGCCAGTTGCAGCGGGACGCCGGCATGCCGCACGTCTACTACGGCCTGCTCGTCCAGCTCTCCCAGTCCCCGCACCGTCGCAAGCGGATGACGGAGCTGGCCATCGACGCCAAGATCACGCGCTCCCGGCTCTCGCACGCGATCGCGCGGCTGGAGAAGAACGGCTGGGTGCGCCGCGAGGACTGCCCCTCCGACAAGCGCGGCCAGAACGCCGTCCTGACGGAGGCCGGCTTCGACGTGCTGAAGGCAGCCGCACCCGCCCATGTCGAGGCGGTGCGCCAAGCCCTGTTCGACCGGCTCACCCCCGAACAGGTGGGCCAGCTGGGCGAGATCATGCGGATCATGTCCGACGCGCTCCAGCCGCAGGAGTCCGGCGCGGACCTCCCCTGGCTGCGCTGATCCGCGTACACATGGGGCTGCGCTGATCCGCGTACACGTGGGCGAAGGGCCCTGCCCGGGTTCACCCCGGGCAGGGCCCTTGTCGTACGACTTCTTCGCGTGGGTCAGTGCGCGACCACGGGGATCCTGACCTCGTCCTCGACACCGTCACCCGAGGCGGCGGTGAGCGAACCGGCGTCCGGACGCCCGGTGTTGATCAGCGTGAAGGCGATGGCCGCGGCCGCCACCAGGATGCCGACCGCCCACCAGATCGCGGACGAGAAGCCGTGCACCAGGCCCTGCATCTCCAGGAGCTTCGGGTTGGTCGCACCCGCCGCGTGCGAGGCGATGTACGAGCTGGTGGCCGAGGCGGCGATGGTGTTCAGCAGCGCCGTACCGATCGCGCCGCCGACCTGCTGCGAGGTGTTGACCATCGCGGAGGCGACACCGGCGTCGGCCGGGTTCACACCGTGCGTGGCCAGGGACATGGCCGGCATGAACGCCGTACCCATACCGAGGCCCAGCATCAGCTGCGCCGGCAGGATCAGACCGGCGTACGAGCTGTCGATCTCCAGCTGCGTCAGCAGCAGCATGCCGAGCGCGGCGAGGACGAAGCCGGGGCCCATCAGCAGCCGCGGAGCCACCCGGGTCATCAAACGGGCGCCGATCTGCGTCGAGCCCGCGATCATGCCCGCGATCATCGGCAGGAAAGCGAAGCCGGTCATGACCGGCGAGTAGCCCTTCACGACCTGGAGGTAGAAGGTCAGGAAGAGGAACAGGCCGAACATCGCGATGATGGCGAGACCGAGCGACAGATAGACACCGCCGCGGTTGCGCTCCGTCAGGACGCGCAGCGGCAGCAGCGGGGCCTTGACCTTGGCCTCGGTGACGACGAACGCGGCGAGCAGCACCGCGGAGGCCACGAACATGCCCACGGTCAGACCGTCGGACCAGCCGGCGGACTCGGCGCGGGTGAAGCCGTACACCAGGGCCACGAGGCCCAGCGTGGACAGGACGACACCGGGGATGTCGAGCGAGGAACGGTTGCGGGAGCCCGCGGGCTCACGGATCACGAAGTACGCGCCGACAGCGGCGACGATCGCGAACGGGATGTTGACGAAGAAGGTCCAGCGCCAGTTCAGGTACTCGGTGAGGAAGCCGCCGAGAATCAGGCCGACGGCACCGCCACCACCGGCGATCGCGCCGTAGATGCCGAACGCCTTGGCGCGCTCCTTGGCGTCGGTGAACATCACCGCCAGCAGGGAGAGCGCGGCCGGCGCGAGCAGTGCGCCGAAGGCACCCTGCAGTGCGCGGGAGCCGAGCAGCATCGCCTCGCCGGTGGCGGCGCCACCGAGCGCGGAGGCCGCGGCGAAACCGAGCAGGCCGACGACGAAGGTGCGCTTACGGCCCCACAGGTCGGCTATACGGCCGCCGAAGAGCAGCAGTCCGCCGAAAGCCAGGGCGTAGGCCGTGATGACCCACTGGCGGTTTCCGTCGGAGATTCCCAGGTCCTGCTGGGCGGTGGGCAGCGCGATGTTCACGATCGTCGCGTCGAGCACCACCATCAGCTGGGCGAGGGCGATGAAGACCAGAGCTTTCCAGCGCTTCGGGTCGGCAAGGGATATGTCGGGTGTTTTTGGCATGGGAAGGGCCACCTATGGGTGCGAAGAAGTCATAACGGACGTGGTCGATGCCCCCGTGCACGAGCCGTCGTGTACGAGTCGAAGCCGTCGTGTGTGTCAGTCGAAAGCCGGTCGGAGTCGTCGCGTGATCGTCTGATCGTCTTGGTCGTCCGTGAGACGTGAGGCGGGCAGGCGATTCATCGGTCTCGGGCGCCGGCTCGGACGCGGTCCGGGCGGTCTCCCCCGGCGCCGGACCCGACCTCGCTGTCGTGCCCCGCGTCCCTACTGCCTCACGAACTCCGGTGTGTCATTGCGTCATTGCGTCATTGCGTGGTTCGCAGGTCCTCCATGGTCGCCGCCTTGCCGGGCAGTTCGGAGCGAGCGGGTGCTTCGAGTCCGTCCAGAAAGAGCTGCAGATGGCGGTGGACGTAGCGGTCGATGCCCAGGCATCCGATGCCCGGCAGTGGCCGCGTGAGCTGGGAGAGGGCCACCATCAGATCGCCGACGGCGACATCGGTACGCATCCGGCCCGCCGACTGCGCCCGCTCGATGAGCCCCAGTACGGAGTCCTCGAGGCGTTCGCGACCGGCGCGCAGATCCGGGTGGTCCTGGTCGAACCCGCCGGCGAGCATCGGGCACAGGGCCCCGATGCGCTCGTCGGCTGCCGCGTGGACGAACCGGCGCACGGCGGCGAAGGGATCCTCCTCCTCCGCAACGGCCTGGTCGACGCGGTCGCACGTACGGGACATGACGGAGATGACGACCTCTCGGACGAGTCCGGAGCGGTCGGGGAAGTGTCGGTAGAGGGTGGCGTTGCCGACTCCCGCGCGGCGGGCGATGTCGTCGAGCGGGACATCGGCCCCGAACTCCACGAACATCTCGCGCGCTGCCGAGACGATCCGCTCCCGGTTCCGCAGGGCGTCCGCCCTCGGCCGGGGGGTGCGGCGCGTTTCGGTTTCCACGGCGGGGGTCACAACTCCACCTCTCAGGCGTCTGTCTCGTATCGAGCTCGGGTCCACCGGTCGTATCCGCCTCACAGCACTGCGTAAGCGGGGACCGCTTCCCCGTTTCGCGGGGACAGACATGCAAACGGGGAAACGATCCCCGCTTATTTCCCGACCTGGATGTGACCTGCGTCACTTCCGAGCAAAGGCTTCGGACGTCCCACGATCGGCTCACCCGGCGAGCGGGTGCGCACCGGCCGTCACAGGCTGATCGCACAGAGCGCAGCCAGGGCCCGGCCTGCTGCCGTGGGCCCGAAGGCGATTTGCATGCAGCACACGCGCCACCGGATACGCAGGACCGGCCGATCCCGCCGCCTCGGCGGACTCGCCGCCCTCGGGGCCCTCGCGCTCGCCGCCCTGACCACGGCCAGCGCCACGCTTCCCGCCCCCACCAAGGCGTCGGCGGGACCGGTGGCGACAGCCGACGAGACCGGGCTCGGACCGTGCCGCATCCCCACGACGCTCGGCATCCAGATGTCGGAGGGCATACCGACTCCGCCCGGCTACTCCCCCTCCACCGGCGAGATCCGCGCCCTCAATCTGATGATCGACTTCTCGGACGCCGTCGGTGAGGGGCGGGCCGTCGACCGGCTCGCCGAGTTCTTCCCGCAGACCTCCGACTGGTTCAGGACCAGCTCGTACGGCCGCCTCAGCTACACCCCGCACGCGCCGTTGGCCGAGTGGCTGCGGATGCCGATGCCGTTCGCCGCGTACGGGATAGAGCGCGGCTCGCCCTACGAGCCGGGCTATCGCAACCTCGTCGAGGACATCGTCTCGGTGGCCGACCCGAAGGTGGACTTCAGCGCATACGACCTGGTCAACATACTGGTCACGCCCAACGCCGGGCCCTCGGCACTGGACACCGTGCTCTCCGTGACCTTCTCCGGGAACCACGACGCTCCGGTCGCCGACGGCGTGCCGCTCGCCAACACGTCCTTCGTCTACAGCCGGCAGGACGACGGCTCCGGCTCGTACGCCGAGACCGGCTACCGGGTGCTCCCCCACGAGAACGGCCATGTCTTCGGGCTGCCCGACCTCTACACCTCCGAGGGCGGGGGCTCCGTCGGCCACTGGGACATCATGAGCGAGGACTGGGGGGCCAACAACGACCTGCTCGGCTGGCACAAATGGAAGCTGGGCTGGCTGGACCCGCACCAGATCGGGTGCGCCTCCACCCCGGGCACGACCGAGTACTCACTGACCCCGCTGGCCACCGCCGGCGGCGCGAAGATGGCGATCGTGCCGATCACCGAGGACGAGGGCTACGCCGTCGAGGTCCGTACGCGGGCCGGCAATGACGAGGCCGTGTGCGCACCGGGTGTACTGATCTACCGCGTGCACACCGGCGTGGACACCGGGCAGGGTCCGGTCACGGTCTCGGACAGCAGCCGGGACAGCGGGGGCTGCACCCGGCGCCCCAATGTGCACTCGGAGCTCTCCGACGCTCCGTACCAGCCCGGGGAGTCCTTCGTGGACAAGAAGAACGGCATCAGGATCTCGGTGATCCGCGCGGACAGCGGCGGTGTGCACAAGGTGCGCGTCACCCGCTCCTGAACCTGCCGCACGCCCCGAACCTGCCGCACGCCCCGAACCTGCCGCACGTCCCGAACCTGCCGCACGCCCCGGGCAGCTCAGGTGCCCCCGCGCACGTACTCCTCCACCGGACCGCGCAGTTCCCGCTTGAGGATCTTGCCCGTCGGATTGCGCGGGACTGGCTCCTCACGCAGCAGCACATGCGCCGGCACCTTGAACGCGGACAGCTCCTTGCCGACATGCTCCTTCAGCTCGTCGACGGTGACCGTCGCCCCGGGGCTCAGCTGGACGACAGCGGCGACCTCCTCACCGAGCACCGGATGCGGAACACCCAGGACGGCGGCGTCGGCGACACCCGGATGGGAGTGCAGGACCGCCTCCACCTCGACGCAGTACACGTTCTCGCCGCCGCGGATCACCATGTCCTTGATGCGGTCGACGATGCTGACCCGCCCGTCCCGCACGGTCGCGAGGTCCCCCGTCCGGAACCAGCCGTCGCGGAAGGCGGCGGCGGTCGCCTGCTCGTCGCGCCAGTACCCGCGCACGAGGGACTGGCCGCGAAGCCACAGTTCGCCGACCTCTCCATCGGGCAGCGCCTCACCGGCCGGCCCGGCGATCCGCACCTCGGTGGCGGGCGAGGGCCGGCCCACACTGCCCGGGTGCTCGCGGTAGGCGTCACCGAAGTTGGCGAGCACACCGCCGCTGGTCTCGGTCAGGCCGTAGCCGCTGCGCGGTTCGACGCGCCGCCCGTGGCGGGCGGTCAGCTGCGTGAGAAGATCGGGCGGCGCGGCGGCCCCGCCGGTGCTGAGATGGGCGAGTGTCTCCAGCGCCGCGCCCGTCCGCTCGGCGGCCTCCAGCAGCTGAAGTGCCGTGGTCGGCACGCCGGAATAGTGGGTGACCCGGTGCTCCTCGATGAGCGCGAGCGCCCGCTCGGCATCCCACTTCCGCATCAGCACGAGCGTGCCGCCGACGCCCATCGTGGAGTACAGCGTGGTGAACGCGGCGACATGGAAGAACGGAAAGGTCATCAGCGTGACCGGAGCCGGCGCCTGCCCGGGCATGGCGCCGCGCGCGAGGGCGGCGGCACTGGCATGAAACCGCGGATGCAGCGCGGCCCCGGCCTGCGCGAGCTGCGTGGCCACGGCACCCTTGGGCCGCCCGGTGGTCCCGGAGGTGTAGATGATGGTGGCGTCGTCCTCGGCCCGCACCTCGACGGCGGGCGGCGCGGTGAGAGGGTCGGGCGTCCCGAAGTCCTCGTACCGCTCGACACCTTGGGGCACCGGGTCCCCGTCACGGAACCCGCCGTGGAAGACGACGACACGCGCCCCGGCCCGCTCGCGCCAGGCATCCACACGGGGCAGCCGCTCACCGTCGACGAGGAGCACGCGCGGGGTGCAGTCGTCGAGCGCGTACGCCAACTCCTCCTCGGTCCACCAGGCGTTGAGGGGCACGGCGACGAGCCCGGCCAACTGCGTTGCCCAGAAGGCTATCTGCCACTCGGGGTGATTCCGCATGGCCACGGCGGCACGATCCCCGGGCCGCAGCCCGTACTCGCCGACGAACCGCCCGGCGAGGGCGGAGGCGCGGGCGAAGAACTCGCGGTAGGTATAGACGGCCCGCTCCCCGACGAGGAAGGGCCGATCCCCGTACGCCCAGGTCGCCTCGACGACCTCCCGCAGACTCCGCGGCCCATCGGCGTACAGCAGCCCGCCGTCCTCCCCCCGCACGACGGCAAAGGGCGCGCCGGGGGCGCTGAGGGTCTCTTCGGGCTGCGGCACGGTCGCACCTCTCTAAGCGCTCGCTCAGTACGAGCGCGACGCTATGCGCAGCGGGGAGGCAGGTCAAGACAACTGGGTGTACACCACACACAACACCGCATCAACCGCCTCGGCCGGGGATCAACCACCCGCTACACTGTCCCGCAGCGCCTTCGTAGCTCAGGGGATAGAGCACCGCTCTCCTAAAGCGGGTGTCGCAGGTTCGAATCCTGCCGGGGGCACCAGCCAAAAGGCCCCGGACCGACCATGGTCCGGGGCCTTTGACATCAGCATCTGACATCAACGGGGGCAGTCACTCGCGGCCGCCGCCTCTTGAGCAGCCGGTCCATGTGACTGATCGCCTCCCGCTGCGCGTCCTCTTACCTCCGCTTGCCTCCGCCCCGCTCCGGGCCCGGCTACGCCGGCCGCGCGGCTGTAGCGAGCACACCCGAGCGGTGGACGGTAGCCCGCGGTGGCTGGGCCCGGTCGGGCCCGTGTGCGATCGTCAGGCCTCCCAGGTACGTTGAGCCGTCAGCCGAGGGGGAATGCTCGCGAGGGAGCGCCCCGCAACGCGTGGCTGCGGGGCGCCCATCCACTTTCACAACGGGCCCTAGTGGGGTTTAGTCGACCGTCTGCCCGTTGTGCGCACCGCCTCTGCAGGTCGGGAGCGGGGCCGTCGACCTGTCGATCGTTCCGCCGCCGTCCGTGCACTCACCCGGCGTGACGCTGGCCGGGATGACGCTGACGGCGGTGGCGCTCGCGGCGGTCGCGGTGGCGGCGCCTGTGAAGCCGAGTCCGGCGAGGGCTGCCGTGGCGAAGACTGTGGCGAGTATTCGTCGAATGCGCATGTGGTTCGCCTTTCACAGATTGCCTCGGTTGGGGCACTAACCAGCCTGATCTTCACCCAAATGGGTGGCACGTCATGTTGGGCCATTCGGGTGACAGTGCTGTCGGGTGCGGGGTCGCTGACGCGACCTGTCAGAGCGGATGGAAGCCCGTGCCAGATCCGTGCCAGAAAGAGCGGATCCCAGCGGTCAAGAGCAGTCAAGCGCGACGCCTCGGTGACTGCGACTGTCCGCGAGTGGGACGACGAAGAAGGGTGGGGTGTTCTGGACTCACCCAGAGACCCCCGGCGGCTGCTTCGGCCACTACGCCGACATCCAGGCGACCGGTTTCCGCGACCTGTCGGCCGGCCAGCAGGTCGAACTCACACAGAAGTTCCTGGCTTCGCGCAGGACGGGTACGACTACCGCGCGGTGAGCATCGTGCCTCGGACAGCTTGACATTCCACAGCTGACCTCAACGACGGCGTACGTCGCCGGTCCCCAGCAGTCCGCAACGCCACCGCACGCTTCACCGCGACATGCAGTAGCTCCCGGTTGATCGAACACCTCAAAGCGGGTGTCGCAGGTTCGAATCCTGCCGGGGGCACCAGCGCAAAGAGCACCTACTGAATTCAGTAGGTGCTCTTTGTCAGCCAGGTCCGACATCAACAGCGACGGCCATTCACGGCCGAACCGCCTCGTCGAGGCCGATCGGGCCACCCCCGGTGCATGATCGGACCGGACCGCAACGGTCGGGTACCGCAGGGGCTCCGCCAGGCAGGGTTGACCTCGAAAGGAGGTCTCGTGATCTCGGCACTCAACCAGCTTGTCGATCTCGTCGAGGAGCACCTCGGCGATGAGTTCGACGTCCACGGACTGGCCGTGCGGCTCGGCACGACCGAATACCACCTGCGACGGATGTTCTCGTCGTTGGCCGGCATGCCGCTGTCGGAGTACGTGCGCCGACGCCGTATGACCCTCGCCGCCGCCGATGTCGTCCAGGGCGAAGGCGACTTGCTGAGCATCGCCGTCCGGTACGGGTACGGCTCGGCCGAGGCGTTCGGGCGTGCCTTCCGTGCCGTCCACGGCGTCGGCCCCGGTGACGTGCGCCGCGACGGAGGCCCCCTGCGCACACAACCACAGCTCAGGTTCCGCCTGACCGTCGAAGGGAGCACCCCCATGGACACCCGCCTCGTCGAACGCCCCGCGTTCCGCCTGGTCGGACACGCGGCCCGGGTCCCGCTCATCCACCAGGGCATCAACCCGCACATCCAGCAGCACATCACCGCACTGCCGCAGGAGGAGCACCTCCGGCTGAAGGCGCTCAGCGACACCGACCCGGGCGGCCTGCTTCAGGTCTGCGACGACCTCGACCCCGACAGCACGGAGGGGAGCGAACTGACCTACCTGCACGGGGTCGCCGTCTCACGGGACACGCCGGCCCCCGGCGACCTCGACGCCATCGAGGTACCGGCCGGCAAGTGGGCGGTCTTCCGTACCGCCGGACCGCATCCCCAGGCCCTGCAGACAACGTGGGCCGCGACCGCGACCGAGTGGTTCCCCTCCAACCCGTGGCGTCTCCGGCCGGGTCCCTCGCTCGTTGCGATCCTCGAGCGCGCGGACGACTTCAGCTCCGCGACCTGCGAACTGTGGCTGCCCGTGGAACCCGCGTGAGGTGACGCTCGCGAACTCCTCGCAGCGGGTGCCGCAGGTTCGGATCCTGCCGGCGGCGCACCGGTCAAAAGGGCCCCGGACCGATCATGGTCCGGGGCCTTTGACATCCACAGATGCCATCGGCGCGGGCGGCATCGAGCGAACGTCGAGGGCGATTCGCAGACGAGGTGACCAAGGGCGGGCCAACGCGAATCCACGGCGAGACGGCCACCTTGTGCCCGGCGAAGGAGAGGCGGCCGCCTCTGGGACCGGGAGAACAGCGCGTTGCCCAGAGCCACCTGGGCCGCGCCCTACTCAGAACGGTAGAGGAGTGGCATCCTGCTTGATCCTGCAACAGAAGGGACAGTGAGTGGCAAAGCGACCGGATCCCAAAGCCAAGGCCTTTGCTCGTTATGTGAGCAGCAGCGCGACCAGGGCGGGCTACGCCGTGAACTCCTCGTCTGGAGACGGCAAGGCCAAGCTCGCCCAAGCGGCACAGATGCCGGAGGCCGACATATCCAGAATCCTCGCGGGAGAGTACGAGGTCCCGATCGACCTGCTCAAACCCTTGGCGGCGGCCCTGGACATCCCGCAAAAGGATCTACTCCGGGCGGCCGGGATACTGGAGGACACACCCGCGCTAGCGAACCGCCCTCTGACCGTGCAGCTTGCCGCGCAGCGGCTCGGCATCAAGTCCCCGAAGAACGCGGCGGCCTTCGAGGTTCTCGTCACGGCTCTGGTGGAAGCGGAGAAGCGACACCGTTGACCTGGTGAGATCTCTGCCGCACCTGAAGTGCCCGACTCCTCGGGGTCGGGCGCTTCTTGACATGGCCGGTCGCGTGGCGAGGTGAGCCCGGCCGTCAGCCGGCCGCGGAGCCCGACGCAGTGCCGGAAGGCGTCGCCGAGTCGTCGTCCAGGAACTCCCGGATCGCGAAGCCCACCAGCACGATCACCGTCGTCCACACCACCACCATCGTGGTCGGGTAGCTCCAGGTGAACAGGACGATCACGGCGACCAGCAGGATCGCGGCCCCGATCCACCGCTTGAAGCGGTGCACGAACCTGCCGACCGCGCCCAGGCGCAGTCCCGCCGATGCCGCAACACCCCGGAGAGCACCGATGCTTCGGGTGCATCCCGCACGGATGAGGACGGCGATCCGGGACGGACCGCAGAGGAAGGCGCCCACGGCGGTGATGAGGGCGACGGCGCCCAGCGCCCGTACACCGGCGCGCAGGAACTTGATCAGAGCGTCGTACACCGTGCCGGCGGCAGCCTGGGACACCTCCGGGGGCAGATGGTCGAGGTACACATCGCGGAAGACGGTGAGCGCGATGCCGAGCAACAACATGGCCGCGAACACCGCCAGCCCGGCGCCGATCAGGGCGTGGCGCCGTTTGGTGGCGGTGTACACCCCCGCGGCGGCGACCAGCAGGGCGATGAAGGGCAACCAGGTGCCCATGATCTGCAGCACCCTCAGGTAGGTCTTCACCTTGCCGAGGTTGTCCGACTGGAACACCACGAAGTCGGTCTGGACGTCCGGGATCTTCGCGGCCACCCCGAGACCTGCGTCGATCAGTCGCTGCTTGACCTTCGCCACCAGCGGCCCCACGTCGATGGCCACCTGGTTGCCCTTCAGGGAGACCGCGCTGTCGCTGCTGCCCGTCAGAGCTTTGTCCAGAGCGCTGTGGACCGAGCGGTTCGCGTCGACCCAGAAGGTCTCGAAGGCGCTGCTGCTGACGACCCTCTCCGTGGTGCGGCTGACCAGTTGCTCCAGACCGTTCTTGATCGGCTTCTCCAGATTCCCGACCAGCTCGGCCGCCCTCGGCGGGACACCCCGCTCCGACACGGCGGTCTGGAGTTCCTTGACCAGCGCGTCCACGTTGATCCGTGCCAGCACCTCGTTGGTGACCCGGTTGGTGACCGCCTGCTGCACATCCGGATCGGAGGCCAGCGGCCCCACCGTGGCGACATAGCGGTTCGTGTCCCGCACGATGCTGTTCGCCCAGACCGCGACGACGGCGAGCACCGACAGCAGGGCCGCGAAGAGGATCAGCAGGACCGAGCCCGTGGTCCGCCACGGGTGCCCCGCCGTATGCGGGCGCGCACCACCCTCCAGGGCTCCCACCCGGTGCCGGAGCTCGTCGATGTCACTGCTTTCCCGGTTCGAGCCCGGCTCACCGCCTGGGTTGGTCATGGTTCCAGAAGATCCGCGCGGTGCCCGGCGCGCGACCCGGGTGGTCCCGACGGGTGAGTCGCGCGCTGGTGGGAAACGCAGCCGTCCGAGGCTGCAATGCGATGAGGGACGGGACTAAGCCCGGGGGTGACGCCGCGAATGACGAATTCAGAGAGAACGATGCATCAGGCGCAAGGGGCTCGCACGGACGTGAACCGAAAGGCCGGCATCAGCGGACACGGGGTGCACGAAAGTCAGAGGGCCATTCCCGGCTCGGCGGAGGAGCCGCCTTCCGGACGCGCCCCGTCACCAGCACCCCGTCACCAGCATCCATGATCGTGGTGATGCCCGTCCCGGTCGCGGTCCCTCCCGTCCCGGCAGTCGTCGTCGTCCCGCCAGTCGTCGTCGTCCCGCCACGTGTACTCCGGCCACGGCTGGATCGACACCCCCGACGTCGGGGTGCTGCTCACTGTCGGCTTCGGGGTCGTCGACTTCGTCGGGGTCGGGCGGGGCTCGCGGCGGCGTTCGGTCGCGGGGACCACCTCACGGGTGCGGTCCGGGGACGGGGCCCGGGAGGTGGCGCTCGGGGACGGGTCAGGCGGCGGGGCCGCCGGGGTGATGAGGTTCGGGCGGCCGCCCAGGTCGTTGTCCAGCGGGGTGTACTCGGGGTTGCCCTCGCCTCCGCCCGCCAGCGCCACGCTCGACACCAACGCGCCGAGGACCAGCGCGATGCCCGTCCCGAGCATCGCCGTTCTGACGCGCGTCAGAACGGTCGTCCGGGCGTGCGCGGGGCCTTCGGGAGTCCACTGCCCGTTCCAGTCGTACCGTGAGTCCGCCGGCGGCAGCGCCGCGGCATCGACGGCACAGTTGTCCGCCCACATTCCCGGGAGCGCACCCCTGTGATTGCGCCCACATCCCCTGCACGTCATGGCGACACTATGCAGCAAGGTCATTCCGGTGGGTAGGCGTTGCGAAACAACATTGCGAAATCCCCCAGGGTTACCGGGAGTTCGCTGTTCAGAGGGGTCCCGAAAGGAGGGAAATGCCGGGTGAAGGGCCCGTTCCGCCCGGTCGGCGGACCGGCCCCGCGGGCTCCGGAACCGCTTTGCGCCGCCGACCGAGAAGGCGAAAATTTGGTGCGCATACGGGGTTCCGAAAACGGGGTTCCGTCCTAAGGTCTGCGCATGAGTCAGTACGCCACGGCGATACAGGCCGCCGCGCAGGATCACGAACACTTCGGCCCGAGCGGTCATGACATCCGCCGGCCGGTCCGCGTGCACGCCGTCCAGTGGCCCGACCCCGACGGTGCGGAGTGGGTCGAGGCGCGGACGATGTGCGGGCAGCCGGCGTCGGACATGGAGCAGACCGCGCACACGGCGCCGGACCCCGCCACGTGGCATGCGCCGCGGTGGAGCGGTCTGACGTGCGACGGCTGCGACGAGGCCGTCCGTTCGGCGACAACCGGAGCCGCCTCGGCAACGGGCTGACGGCAGGAGCCCCTTCCGGCCGCTCGCAACGCGCCGCCGCATACGCTCGGTCGACCCGCCAACGCCTCCCCGCGCGGCGCGTGTCGACCGAGCAGTACCAGGGCCCTGCCGGGTCAGGTCGTGCAGTCCGCCCGCATCTGCGCCGCCGCGTGGTGGGCCCCCTCGCGGCCGGCGCCGAAGTCCACTCCCCTGTCCACGAGCCGGACCGTCAGCTGCTGGTCGCGGACCGGGATCTTCTGGATGATCGCGCCCTTGTCGCGCAGCGCCACTTGGTCGACCTGGAACGTCTTGATCAGGCTGTCGGGATCGGCCGGGTCCGCCAGCACCTTGTAGACCGTGGGGTCGCCCGCCACGTCCTCGTCCCGGCCGCCCTTCGGGACCACCACGGCCACCGAGCAGGTCGTGTAGCCGCTGCCCACGTACCAGGACCAGGTCGCCGTGCCGTCGGTGTCCTTCGTGGCGCTGCCCGACATGGGGATGGAGGTGAACCGGCCGTCGCAGCCGTCGCCCGTGTGGCCGCCGACGTTCACCGTGTACCAGCCCGCGAAGCCGTCGCGGAAGCGGCCGTCTTCCTCGTACCGGCCGCCGCCGTCGCAACCCGGTCCGGCCCAGGCGGAGTACGCGGGACGCTTGCCGCTCTGCGGTGGTTTCGGGGACTTCCGGCCGTCCTCCCCCTCTCCGGGTGACGGCTGGTCCGATGCCGAGCGGGACGGCTCGACCGAGGGCTCGATCCGCTGCGGGGCCCCGCCGACGGCGCCGGGGTCGAAGCGGGACCCGGAGTCGTCGGACGCGTCCGACGGTGAGTCACCCCCGTACATCGCGGCCGCCGAGACCGCCAGGGCCAGCGCTGTCAGCCCGACTCCGCCGATCAGCAGAATCCTTCCTCCACGGGAGAGGCGAGGCACCCGTCCCGTGACTGCCGTGCGTGCCATCCAGTCCCCGCCCCCGGCGTGCCCGTACGGCCCGCCTGTTCCGGTGTCGCCGCACTGCGGGCAGCGCCGACCCGACAGCGCGCCACCGCCGTTGCCGTCGCATCGTTCGCACGCCATGTCACACCCGCACCACTAGACCAACTGCTCGGTATGGAAAACGTGTCCACTATGCATCAGCAGGCCAGGGCCCTGTAGGTGTTAACGCGGGTAAGGGGGCTACCGAAGTTCATCCGGGCACGCGGTGCCCCGCGGAAGCCCGTACGGAGCCGCCAGCCGGTAGACGCCGGGACGGGGCGCGAGCAGTTCGGTCCACTCGTCGCCCTCCGTGTCCTGCTCCACCTTGATGAGGCAGCCGTTCGGATTGGTGAAGCTCTTCGGCCCGTCCTCGCGCAGCTTCGAGGCCTCCGTCTCCTGGGGGCCCTCCACCTTCTTGCCGTCCTCGTCGACGAGACTCAGCCAGGGCGAGTACGGCACCCGGATCAGCACCCGTCCCGCCGCCTTCACCTGGATGGTGAGGTCCCCCGCGCCGGCGTGGTCCACCGTGGCCGGCGGGTCGGCCAGCGGCATCGGATCCTTGACGGCGAACAGTTGCCAGTTGCCGTCGCCCCAGATGCGCGTGAGGTAGGGCTGCCCCTCGCGGACCAGCTCCGCCTCCTGACGGGCGCCGCTCTCGTCGGGCGACCCCTTGGGCAGGACGACGTAGTGCACCGCCCACCGGTCCAGCCAGGCCCGGTAGCCGGCGGAGGTGAGGGTCTTGTCGTCGTCGTAGAAGAGCGGGTTGCGCTTCATGTCGGCCTGGCGATTCCAGCCGCGGGCCAGATTGACGTACGGCGCGAGGGCGGACGCCTCGCGGTGGCTGCTTGCCGGGACCACCTCGACCCGGCCGCGTTCGGCGTTCACCTGCTGGAGCCGGTTGACGAGCGGGGCGAGCTCACGGTTCCAGGACGCCGTCGGCGCGGTGCGGACCATGTCGTCCACGGCCTTGAAGCCGATCCAGAAGTTCAGGCCTGCGAAGACGATGACGAGCGCGTACCACTTCCGCGAGCGCGGCCGGGTGAACGGGAGCGCCGCCAGCAGCACCACGCCCGCGAACAGCATCGGCAGCCGGGAGACGTTCGAGCCGATCTGGGAGTCGATCAGCCAGGTCAGCAGCGTGCCCAGCGCGTAGACGGCCGCCGCGGTGCGGACCGTTCGCCAGTCCTTCGGTACGAGGACGAGAACGAACACCCCGTACAGGAAGGGGAGGGACGTCGACCAGAACGACATCGGCTGGGTGCCGGAGAAGGGGAACAGCCAGGCGGACAGCGCGACGACGACGACCGGGGCGAGGCCCAGGGCGTACGCCCCCGGCCGGCGACCGTTCAGGAACAGCGCGGCCGCGATGACGCCGAGGAAGAGACCGGCGACCGGGCTGGCCGCGGTGGCGAGACCGGCGAGCGGGGCGGCCACGGACGCCTTGGCCCAGCGGTTCATCCGCCAGCGGTGCGGCCAGCAGAAGACCGCGGCGACGGCTCCGAGCGCGAACATCATGCCGAGGCCGAAGGTGACCCGCCCGGACAGGGCGTTGCACAGGAAGGCGAAGACCCCGGCGAGCGAGCAGGCCAGCGGATTGCGGACGGCACGGACGCGCACGAGGATCAGCGCGGTCAGCGCGGCCGAGACCGTGCCGGCGACCATCATCGTCGAGCGGACGCCGATCAGCGACATCAGATAGGGCGAGACGACGCTGTACGAGACCGGGTGCATCCCGCCGTACCAGGCGAGGTTGTACGCGGAGTCGGGATGGCGGCCGACGAACTCCGCCCAGGCGTCCTGGGCCGCGATGTCACCGCCGCTGTTGGCGAAGAAGAAGAACCAGATGAGGTGCACCAGCGCCGCGAGGGCGGTGGCGACGAGCACGGGGCGGCGGGAGAGGCGGTCCCGGAGTTCGGCGAGGGGTCCGCGGTCGGCCCCCGAGGATCCGCCCGGGGGTCCGTCCGAACCGTCGGAGGACCCGTCGGCGGGACCGCCGCCGAGGGCTTCGGAGTCGTTCCGGTCGCGGTCGGAGCCGGTCAGGGGCCCGCGTATTCGCGGCCCCGCGCCGGTGCTGCTGCCGTCCGCCTGGGCCGGCTCGGCAGTGGTCACTGCGGCTCTCCCCGTCTTCCCCGTCCGTGTGCCGTTGTCGTCGGGCCCGCCGTGCGCCGCGGGCCGTTGTCGTCCGGCCCGCCGTGCGCGGCGCGCGCCGTCGCCGGCGATTCCATCCTCAAGGACGCTGTCCCGGCGTCCTTGAGTTGCCCCGCGAGTTGCCCGGGACGCTAGCACGCGGGCGCCCCGGTACCGGGGCGCCCGCGTGGCAGGTGCGGGACCTCCGGTCCGGAGGTCCCGCACCTGCCGTACGACTCGGGGCCGTCCTGACCGACGCACGTCGGCCGTACGGCTCGGGCCGTCCTAGCCGATGCGCGTCAGCTTGTCGCCGAACCCAGGTTCCGCCAGGTCCTTCTGGAGCGCGACCGGTGCCGTCACCTTGCCGGTGCCGGAGCCGACGGAGACCTGGCCCACGATGTCGCCCGCCGAGGCGGTGTGCGGCAGGCTCTTGCCCGCGTCGTTGATCGCGATCTTGATCTCCAGACCGCCCCAGCCGACGGCCTTGAGGTCCTTGGTGGCGACCACGGCCGTGCGGCCGCCGAACCCGTCGTCCACGTACCCCACGACGGCGCCCTTCTTCACGACGGTCGCGGAGGTGACGCCGCTCTGGGCCGCCTCGATCACCTTGATGCTGTGGTCGATGGCCAGCTCGAGCTTGGAGTTGAGGATCTGCGCGTTCTGGACGCCCATGGTGATGCCGACGATGCGGCGGATCTTGCCGTCGACCCTGGTGTTGGCTGCCCAGAGCAGATTGCCGCCGGCGGGGGTGGACGAGCCGGTCTTGATGCCGCCGACACCGTCCTTCAGCAGGGCCTTGTCGTTGTTGTTCCTGATGGAGCCCTGGATGCCGGGGATGGTCGTCATGGGCGTGTCGACGATCTCGCGGAAGATGTCGTTCTGCATGACCGCCTTGGCCAGCTTCAGCTGGTCCAGCGGCGTGGACACGGTGGTGGCCTTGAGGCCGCTCGGGTCCGTGTAGGTGCTGTTGGTCATGCCGAGTTCCTTGGCGGCGTCGTTCATCTTCTTGACGAACTCGGCCTCGGTCTTGGCATCCCAGCGGGCGAGCAGACGCGCCGCGTTGTTCCCGGAGGGGATCATCAGCAGCTGGAGCATCTGACGCTCGGTGAACTGCTGCCCCTGCGTGACCTTCGCCGTCGACTCGTCCTCGTTGCGGCCCTCGTCCTCGGCCTGCTGGTCGACCGTGATCGTCGGCCCCACCTCCTCGCCGGTGATGGGGTGGTTCTTGAGGATCACGTACGCCGTCATCGTCTTGGCGACGCTCGCGATCGGCGCGGGCTTCTGCGCGCCGTACGTACCGATGGTCCCGACGCCCTCGACCTCGACGGCGCCCTGGCCCTCACCCGGGAACGGCAGGCTGAGCTTGCCGCCCTGGAAGGTGTAGGTGGGG
This sequence comes from Streptomyces sp. AM8-1-1, assembly GCF_032229325.1. Classification (NCBI taxonomy): domain Bacteria; kingdom Bacillati; phylum Actinomycetota; class Actinomycetes; order Kitasatosporales; family Streptomycetaceae; genus Streptomyces; species Streptomyces sp. AM8-1-1. Next base: position 4,711,564 of record NZ_CP135086.1, on the reverse strand, counting down.
TCGACGGAGAGCGCGAGCTCCGGCTCGGGGAGCGGACGCACAGCCTGTGCGATGGCGAAGACGATCAGGAGCAGGACGACGAGAGGCGTCCAGATCTTGAACCGCCTGAAGACCGTGCGCACGGCTGTCTGCGGCGGGGGCGGCGTGTTCGTCAGCTCGGCGAGCAGATCGAGCGGGGGCAGCGGCGGCATGGGCTGCTGCCGGGTGCGCTCGGCCTCGGTGAGCGATTCGGGTGCGGCGGCGGACGCGGGTGCGGCGGCCGCCGGCTTCGCGGGCGCCGCGGGCTTGTCCGGCGCGGCCGGGGACTTCGCGGGCGCGGCCGGGGCAATGGCCTCGGCCCTCTTGGCGGTCGGCGTCCGCACGCCGTCGTCGACACGCAGCGGCACGAAGGTGCTGGTCCGCTCGGCGGGCGCGGGGGCGGCCTCGGGCCGGGGCGCGGGCGGCATCTTGAGCGCGGTGGTGGGGTTGTCGACGGGAGGCTTCCGGGGCGCCTTGAAGACGGCGGTGGGCTGGTCGACGGCAGGCTCGGCGGGGGCGGCGTCTTCCTTTGCGGGGGCGGCGTCTTCCTTTGCAGGAGTGACGTCCGCCTTTGCGGCGGAGGATCCGTCGGATGCCGTGGAGCCGGCGGGGTCCTTGCCGGTGTCGGTGCCCTTGTCGGCCTCGGCGTCCTTGCCGGTGTCGCCATCGGTCCTGTCGGCGGGGGGCTCGGGTGTGGACGTTTCTGCAGCGGCGTCGGCCACTGCCGCACCGGACGAGCGAGGCTCGTCGGCGTCGGCGTCGGCGTCGGCGTCCGCATCGGCCTCGTCAACGGCATCCGCGTCAGCCTCGGCAACGCTGTCATCGGCCGTGGCCGGCTCGGCGTCCTGCGACGTCTCCGCCTCGGTCGGGTCCTCGACCGGGACCGCGTCCTCGGCAACCACCGCGTCGGGCGTGTCGGCCGGTTCGGGCTGGTCGGCCGGTTCAGGCTGGTCGGCGTCGGACGCGGGCTTCTCGTCCCGGGCAGCGGGCTCAGCCGCCTCCTCGGACCGGTCGTCCTCGGCCGTGTCCGGCTCGCTCGCGGCCGCGGGCGCGTCCTCGGGCTCCTCGTCCGCGGCGGGCCCCTCCGGCTCCACCTCGTCCGGCGTCACGGGGAGTTCCGCCGTCGCCGCCGGCTCGGGCAGTTCCGACGTCTGCGCCACCGACTCCGGCTCGTTATCCGACTCCGCCTCGGCGTCCGCCGAGGAGCCCGAAGCCGAGTCCCCACCGGATCCCGAGTCCGACTCCGCATCGGACTGCGCGCCGGACTTCGCCGGCTCCTCGTCCGTCGACGCCACCCACGCCGCCACCGCGGCCCGCAGCCTCGCGTCGTTCTCCGCCGAGCCCGACTCCGTGCCCGGTTCGGCGCGGACCGTCTCGGCGTGGACCGGATCGGGGCTCACCGGATCCGGCTCGGAAGCCTCCGGCATCTTGAAGACCGCCGTCGGCTGGTCCACGGCCGGAGCCGGGGCCGATGCCTGGCGGAACACGGCGAGCCGCGGGTCACGTTCACCCGAAGTCGTCTCCCCCGACGACTTCCGCTGCTCCGACTTGTCGGGGGACTCGCCCGCCACCGTGCCTCCTCCATGAGTCATGCGTCATCTGCCGTACGTACGCGCTGGGGCGCCGCCGCAGACGACAGCCCGTGTTGTCCGAACCATCTACCAGTGTCCTGTGTGAGAGTGCGCCCCTTGCGCCTAGACGAGAACGACATACGTGTCGGTTCCAGTACGAAGCACCCACGCGCTCTCGACAGACCAATGTGAGAGGGGTCACCCTGTCATTCATCCACGCGGGGAGGCATGGATGGGCAGGAGCCGCAGAACACTTCCGGAAGAGCTTCTGCTGCTCGCTCTGGACCCGACCACGGGTACCACAGCGCAGCCGCAGTCGCTCGACCTCGGCCTGGCCGGAGCTCAGCTAGTGGAGCTGGCTCTGGCAGGACGGATAGCCCCGGACGGGGATCGTATCGCCGTGGTGATGCCACGGCCGACAGGAGATCCGACACTGGACTCCGCACTGGAGCTGTTGCGCAGACGCGGCAGCCCGGTTCGCGCAGTTCACTGGATTGGCGGGCCCCGGCTGGGGCTCCGCCAGATTTACCTCTCCCATCTGGAGCGGTGCGGCATGGTGCATGCCGTGGCGGGCCAGATGTGCGGGGTGCTGCCGACGACTCGCTACCAGGCGACGGAGACGGCGATCAGCCGGGACATCAGAGCCCGGCTGGACAGTGCGATCCGCACCGGCGTACCGCCGGACCCGCGGACCGCGGCGCTCGCCGCGCTGGCCCACGCGGTCGGACTCGGCAAGCATCTGTACCCAGGGAATGAGGGGCGTTCCTCGCGATCCCGTCTGCGGGATCTCATCAGGCACGACCCCATGGGCGGTCTCGTGGCGCACGCCGTGATGGACGTCCAGAACGGTGTGGCCGCTCAGCCTCGCCGCAATCCCGCCGCAGCGACCGGCAGCCGTCAGGTGGCCGCCGCGTCGATGCAGCCGCACCGCGGGACCATGGCCCGCATCCCGGCGCACTGAGTTCAGCAGCACGATCCGCACCGAGAGCACGACAGCACCACCCGCACCACCGGTTTTTCGCCGCACCGACGTCCCCATGACCCGGTTCGGGAGCCGCACATGACGCGCGGGGCAGCCTCACGGCCGCCCCGCGCGTCCGCGCGTGTCCCACGCGCCCTCGCGTCGGGTGCCGCACGCCGTTCCGCCTGTGCTCCCGTTGTGACCACATGGTGGTGGACTCCGTACGGTGCGTGCCGCGCGTGTGGCTATTTCTCAGCGCGGCCATGACCATTGGTGGCAGTCTGCTGAGCGGTAGATACGCTCAGCAACGCAGCCGGAGGTGCAGTTTCCGTGGCGTCCAGTGTCAATCCCACCGTCAGGCGACGCCGATTGGGCCAGGAGCTGCGCCGGCTCCGTGAGCTGAAGGGCATGACGGCCGAAGAGGTCGCGGAGCGCCTCCTGGTGTCGCAGTCCAAGATCAGCCGCCTCGAGAACGGCCGCCGTTCCATCAGCCAGCGCGATGTCCGCGACCTGTGCGGCGTGTACGAGGTCGAGGACCACCGGATCGTCGACTCCCTGATGCAGATGGCCAAGGACTCCCGCCAGCAGGGCTGGTGGCACGCCTTCGGCGACATCCCGTACAGCGTCTACATCGGCCTGGAGACGGACGCGGCGAGTCTGCGGGTGTACGAACCGCAGGTCGTGCCCGGTCTGCTGCAGACCCGGCAGTACGCGGAGGCCCTCATCGCGGGCGCGTTGCCGGAGACCGGCACCACCGACATCGACAAGCGGGTCAGCGTCCGGCTGCGCCGCCAGGACCGGATCAAGGACTCCGACCATCCGCTGCGGCTGTGGGTCGTGATCGACGAGGCCGCCCTGCGCCGGCTCGTCGGCGGCAAGAACCTGATGCGCGAGCAGCTGGAGCATCTGGTGGAGCTGTCCCAGCTGCCGCATGTCACCGTGCAGGTGCTGCCCTTCGACATGGGCGCGCACCCGGGGATCAACGGCCAGTACGCGATCCTGGAGTTCCCGGACGCTTCGGACTCGAGCGTGGTCTACATCGAGGGCGTCACGAGCGACCTGTATCTGGAGAAGGCCAACGACGTCCAGAAGTACAGCGTCATGTACGAGCATCTGCGCGCCCAGGCGTTGAACGTGGACCAGACGCGGGCCTTCATCGCGGACATCGCAAAGGACTACGCGCGCTGAGGAGTTGGCCGAAAGGCCGTCAGGAACGCGTTCGCAACGATGAAAACCGTAAGGTACACCCCCGCCAGGTGCGGCGGAGGTGTCATCTGGAATATGCCATCCGGTCGAGTGAACGGCTGCCTCACCGGCCGATGGCGGCGAGTAGCGTCGATCACGCCAGCACAGACGTTGGCGCATCACATCACTCGCACAAGCGGAGCGAACATGGCAATCATTCAGGGCGCCACGGAGACCTGGACCAAGTCCTCGTACTCCACGGGCAACGGTGCTTGCGTAGAGGTCAAGTCCCCCGTCGAACAAGCCATCGCCGTCCGGGACTCCAAGGTCCCCGCGGGCCCGTCGATCAGCTTCGTCCCCGAATCGTGGAACGCGTTCGTGAACGAGGTCGGGCAGGGAGCCTTCGATCTCGGCTGAGCCGTACGCCGAGTACCGAAGAGCACCTGTTGTCCACGCACCACCTGACAGAGCCCTCTCGACTGGTCCGCCGTCCCGGCCGAGGGGGCTCGGCCACCTGCGGGGCCGGATCCGTCAGCGCAACCGGTCCACGTAGCGGTCCGTCCCCGGCACCGTCGGGATGAACGGCGCCACCAGCTCCACCCGCCCGAGACCCGACGCGGCGACCTCCCCGTCCAGACCCGCGAAGTCGGCGTCCCACCGCTCCCGCGGGTCCTGCTCCAGGAACCAGAGCAGTGTGAGGCGCGTGTCGACGCCCTCCACCTGCTTGACGTACGTCATCCGGTCGCCCGGCAGGGGCGTCGGCAGGAAGACGGTCACCATGGCCGTACCGGAGCCCGCGAGGCGCTTCGGGAGGTGGCGGGTGCGCAGCCAGTCCAGCAGTTCGGCCCGCTGCTCGGGGCCGTCCGTGTCGATGACCTCGACGACCATGCCGGCGTAGGGATGGTCGAGCGCGTGATGGTCACGCGGGCCCGCGGCTCCGTCGCGGTAGACCGTCGCCTCGTGGTCCTGGAAGGCCGTGAAGACATGCGTACGGTCCTGGTAGACGCGGCCGTCGCGGTTCAGGCGTTTGTTGATGCCGACCGTCCACTTCATGTGGTCGGCGTAGCGGCCGTCGGTGATCCAGTACGTGGAGATGTAGCAGCCCGCGGTGACCGGCTGGGCCACCGCCGACTTCTCCGGGTAGCGCAGCAGTTGGAGGTCCCTGGTGGCGACCCAGCGGCGGCCGGCGTAGATCCAGGGCATGGCCATCGCGCCGGCGTAGTAGTGGTCGTCCTCGTACCAGCGGTTGTACGCGTACTCGTGGCCCGGGTGCGGTTCGACCATCGTGATCAGGGCGTGGCCGGGGCGCACTCCGTACGGGCCCACACCGGCCAGTTCGGCGTACACCTCGCTGCGTGTGTCGCTCGTCGTACGGTCGCTCATTCCACCGTCTCCCTTCCCTCCGTCCGCGGACGCACCTACTCTGACGGGCCGTCAGATGTTTCGCCAGAGCCGGGAGCCGTCGAGATGCTGCTGCAGGGGAAGACCGTCATCGTGTCCGGCGTCGGCGCCGGGCTCGGCCATCAGATCGCCGCGACCGTCGTACGTGACGGGGGCCGCGCCGTCCTCGGGGCGCGCACCGAGGAGAACCTCGCGAAGTCGGCGGGCGAGATCGATCCGGAGGGCACCCGGACCGCCTTCCGGCCCACCGACATCACCGACGAGGCGCAGTGCGAGGCCCTGTCGGCGCTCGCCGTGGAGCGTTTCGGAGGGATCGACGCGGTCGTCCATGTCGCCGCCTGGGACAGCTACTTCGGCGGGCTCGCGGACGCCGACTTCGCGACCTGGCAGCAGGTCATCGATGTGAACCTGCTGGGCACCCTGCGGATGACCCGGGCCTGCCTGCCCGCCCTGAAGGAGCGCGGCGGCTCGGTCGTCATCATCGGCACGCAGTCGGCGGTCGCCGCGCCCTCACAGGTGTGGCAGGCGGCGTACGCGGCGTCCAAGGGGGCGCTGACCTCGGCGATGTACTCGCTGGCCCGGGAGCTGGGCCCGGACCGCATCCGGGTGAACACGGTGCTGCCGGGCTGGATGTGGGGCCCGCCGGTCCAGGCGTACGTCCAGTTCACCGCGCACACCGAGGGGGTGTCCGAGACCGAGGTGCTCGGCCGGCTCACCGAGCGGATGGCGCTGCCCGAGCTGGCGACGGACGGAGATGTCGCGGAGGCTGCCGTGTTCCTCGCCTCCGACCGGGCCCGGGCGATCACGGGTCAGTCGCTGCTGGTCAACGCCGGCGAGTTGATGCGGTAGCCGCCGTCGCGCGAACCGGCTTGTTCATGGGGCAGTTGGCCTCACCTTTCCTCGGCCGCACGGGACCCGCATCCCGTGCGGTCTTTCTCTGTGGCCGGAGCCTGACGAAGTGCCTGCTCATGGTGTGGCCGCCGTCACGTTCACGACAACGCCCCCGAAGGTCAAGAACAAGCAAAATCGTTCTGCTTTCTGATCTGCGTTCACATTCATGACCACGGAAGGCCTTGACCCGCCGCCCGAACAGGCGGTTCAATCCCGGAAGTCCCCGATCCCGCACGGGGGCGCCGCTGATCGGACGTACTGACGAAGTGCCATGGACGTTCACAAGGCGGACCCCAGGAGGGGGCACATGAACAGTCTCGACTGGACCGTGCTCATCGGATACTTCGGTGTGATGGTCGCGATCGGACTCTGGTCGCACAAGCGCGTGGACAACGTCAGCGACTTCTTCACCGCCGGCGGCAAGATGCCGTGGTGGCTGTCGGGCATCTCGCACCACATGTCCGGCTACAGCGCGGTGATGTTCACCGGCTACGCGGGCATCGCGTACACCTACGGCGTCACGTCCTTCGTGACGTGGTCCCTCCCGATCGCCATCGGCATCTTCATCGGCGCCAAGCTCTTCGCACCCCGGCTGAACCGGCTGCGCTCCAAGCTGCACGTCGCGTCCCCGCTGGAGTATCTGAAGACCCGCTACAACCTCAAGACCCAGCAGGCACTCGCCTGGTCGGGCCTGCTGCTGAAGATCGTGGACGTGGGCGCCAAGTGGGCCGCCATCGCCACCCTGCTCTCCGTGTTCACCGGCATCTCGCTCAACCAGGGCATCCTCATCACCGGTGTCATCACCGGTATCTACTGCACCATCGGCGGTCTGTGGGCCGACGCCCTCACCGAGCTGGGGCAGTTCATCATCCAGCTGTTCGCCGGCCTGGCGATGCTGTTCGCCGTCATGAGCGAACTCGACGGGTTCAGCACGCTGTGGACTGTGTGGGACGAGCCGAAGATGCAGGGCCACGCGGACGCGACCGCCGGCCCCTACACGGTGACCTTCCTGCTGGCGTTCCTCTTCATCAAGACCTTCGAGTACAACGGCGGCATGTGGAACCAGGCGCAGCGCTACATGGCGACCGCCAACGCCCGCGAGGCGACGCGCTCGGCGCGCCTCTCCGCGATCCTGTGGTTCGTCTGGCCGCTGGTGCTCTTCTTCCCGATGTGGTGCGCGCCGCTGCTGATCGAGGCGAAGAAGCCGGACGCCTCCGACTCGTACGCGCTGATGACCGAACAGCTGCTGCCGCACGGCCTCCTCGGCCTGGTCATCGTGGGCTTCTTCTCGCACACCATGGCCATGTGCTCGTCCGACGCCAACGCCATCGCCGCCGTCTTCACCCGGGACATCGCACCCGTGCTGTCGAAGAAGGCCCGGGGCTGGAGCGAGCGGTCGGGGCTCATCGCCGCCCGTCTGTCGACGATCGCCTTCCTCGCGCTGTCGATGGCGATCGCGACGCAGGTCAACTCGCCCACGTTCAAGGACATCATCACCGTCGTGATCAAGTGGGTGGCGGGACTGATGGGACCGATCGCGATCCCGTTCATGCTCGGCCTGCTGCGTCCGTTCCGCAGGTCCGGACCGACGGCGGCGCTCACGAGCTGGGCGGCCGGTCTCATCGCGTTCTTCTTCCTCAACTACGAGATCGACGGCACCGCCAGGACCGATGTGGCTCTGCAGTACCAGGTGTCCGTACCGCTCGCGATCTCGCTGGTGCTCTACATCGTGATCGGCTTCCTCAAGCCGGAGGACACTCCCGAACGCGACGCGGTCATCGCCCGGATCAACTCGGACGACGACGGCCCGGAGGCGGGTGCCGCGGCGGCCGCCGTGCCGGGACAGACGGCGCCCGCCGGGGAGAAGGTCCTCGGCCGCGAAGGGGCCGACGGCTGACGGCGCGCTGACGACACACCCTGACGCACCGGGGCCCGGCTTCCTGAGGATGGAGCCGGGCCCCGGCGCAGGTCCGTGCCGGTGCCGAAAGCGCGACCGGCCCCTTCAGCTGCGGGGGTAACGGGCCAGCCAGCCGGGGGAGTTGATCGTCGGTCCGTGCAGAGCCGGCCCCTGGGTCATCTCCATCGCGAAGTCGTCGGCGAGCTCCAGGATCGTGGGACGGCCCTCGATCTCGGACAGCCAGGCGGGCGGCAGCGCCGTCTCGCCGTGCAGCGCCCCGAGCAGCGAGCCGGTCACGATGCCCGTGGTCTCCGAGGGGCCGTCGTGGTTCACCGCGAGCCGCAGGCCGTGCCGGATGTCCTCGCCGACGAGCGCGCAGTAGACGGCGATGGCGAGCGCGTCCTCGGCGTGATGGCCCTCGCCGAGGGACGCGATGCGCGCCGGGCTCGGAATGCCCTGGCGTACGGCGCCCAGCGCGTGCTTGAGGGCGTCCGTGACGGGCTGGTGCCCCGGGCGGGCGGCCAGCAGGGCGAGCGCGCGCTGCACGGAGCCGTCGAGCGTCTCCCCGCGGGCCAGTCCGTGCACGATGACCGCGAAGGCACCCGCCGAGAGATACGCGGTCGGGTGCCCGTGCGTCTGGGCCGCGCACTCCACCGCCAGCTGGCACACCAGTTGCGGCTCCCAGCCGACGAGCAGCCCGAACGGGGCGGACCGGGCGAGCGCGCCGGCATCGCGCGCCGTCGGGTTCTTGGGCGCCTCCAGGGTGCCCATCGACTCGTCGCCGAGGCCGACCAGGGTCGACCGGGAGGGGTCGCGCCGGGTGTAGAGCCACTCCTCACGGGCGAGCCAGCCGTTGTCCTTGCGGCGCTCGTCGGGTCCCCAGTCGCGCTGGGTGGCGGCCCATCTGAGATACGCGCGGTGCACATCGGTGGGCGGATGCCAGGCACCGGTGTCGCGGCGGACCTGGGCGCGTATGAGCCCGTCGACGGTGAACAGGGTGAGCTGGGTGGCCGCGGTCACGGCGCCGCGGCGGCCGTGGGCGGGTACGAGATCGCCGATGCCGTCCTGCCCGTGTGTGGCGCGTATCTCGTCCAGGGTGAGGGACGCGACCCCGGCGCCCAGCGCGTCGCCGATGGCGCCGCCGAGCAGGGCGCCGCGCACCCGGGCACGGAAGTCCTGCTGCTCCGCACGCCCCCAGACGGCTGTGGCTGCTGCGCTCACCCCGCGTCCCTCCCTGGACGTCGAACGAATGCACCTGGCGGAGCACTTTAATCGACCGCGCGAGATCGGTTCAGGGCTGTAAGGGGGCGGATGCAGTATGTGATGGGTCGCACGTCGGGCCGGATTTGAGCGAGTCGCGCATCAGGGGCCCCAGGGACCCCAGCCTCAACCGGCTCCCCACCCCGCCGCGAGCCGGCCGCCCGCGCCCGCCGCCGCGCACCGGCCGTCCGTCGCCCGGCGCCCGTGGCTCACATCGTCGCCGTCACCCGCAGCACCGCCTTGCCCCGCACCGTGCGCCGGCGCAGGGCGTGGGCCGCGTCCGCGAACCTCTTCCACGGACCCTGCCAGCCGATCTCCACCGCGAGGCGGCCGTCAGCGGCGTAACCGACCAGGAGAGCGAGGTCGACGGCCGGCGCGGACAGGTCGTTGAGGAACGACGTGAGCGACTTGGCCGGCCCGATCGTCGAGTACGGCGGGAAGACGGCCGGCTCCCCCGACGTCCAGCCGACGCTCTGCAGGCTGCCGCCCGGCGCCAGTAGATCCCAGGCCGCGACCATCTGCGGGCCGCCGACGCTGTCGATGATCACGTCGACCGGCCGGTCCACACCCTCCAGGCCCACCACCACCTCGTCCGCGCCCGCCTTGACCAGGCCCTCGCGCCGGGCGGCCGAGCCCACCGAGGCGATCACATGGGCGTCCGCGGCCGCGGCGAGTTGCAGCGCGAACCGTCCGACCCCGCCCGATGCGCCGGTGACCAGTACCCGCTTGCCCGCGGCGATGCCCCCGGCCCGCAGGGACCGCAGCGCGGCGATCCCCGCGACCGGCAGCGCCGCCGCCTCCGCCAGGGAGACCCCCTCCGGGATCTCGGCCAGGGCGTCCGCGTCCACCGCGATCCGCTCCGCGAAGGCGCCGGCCGAGAGGGCGACGACCCGGGTGCCCACCGCGGGCCCCGCGCCCTCGGACCGCACCACCACCCCGGCGGCGTCCGAGCCCAGCACGGCCCCCTCGGGTACGCGTCCCGACCGGGCGTCGTTGAGGTCGCCATGGTTGAGCGAGACGTGGTGGACGTCCACGAGCACCTGTCCGGGCCCTGGTACGGGCTCACACACTTCGGTCAGACGAACGGCGTCGGTCGCGGACGGGTCCACGACGAGGGCTCTGACGGACATGTCGGCTCCTTGGTGACGGTGGTCGGTCCGCACGGCGTGCCGGATCGGTGCTGTGCGTGGTGCTGAACACGGTGCTGATCGCTGCATGCGTGGGGCGGCGGGCGTTCACGGCACCTGCCGTGCCGACCTTGCCGCTGTCGACGGCCCCTGCCACGGACGCTCGCCGAGATGTCGGCGGCCCGCGTCACGGGCCGCGTCACCCCGGCGCGGCTCCGTCCCGCAGCCGATCCCGCTGCGTCAGGGCCCACGCGTAGTCCGGGTCGAGCGCCAGGGCCCGCTCCAGGTCCGCCAGCGCCCTCTCGGGCCGCCCCAGCGCCGCGTACGCCATCGCCCGGCTGCCGAGCGCCCACGTGTACACCGGATTGAGCGCCAGAGCCCGGTCGAACTGCTCGACCGCCTCCTCGTTGCGGCCCATGAAGCGGTACACCTCACCGCGCTCCCCCACCGTCGCCGCGGTGTCCGGCGCCAGCCGGTCCGCCCGGTCGAGATCCTCCAGCGCACCCTCGAAGTCGTGCAGCCGCAGCCGTACATGCGCACGCCTCACCAGCGCCCACACATACGCGTCCCCCAGCTCCACCGCCCGGTCCAGATCCGTCAGCGCCTCCCGCAGACGGCCCTGCTGGTACCGGGTCTGACCCCGGCTGCCGTGCGCCAGCCAGTCCCCCGGCTCCAGCGCCAGTGCCCGGCCGAGCTCCGCGTCCGCCTCCGCGAGCCGTCCCGCCCGCCGGTAGGTCTCGCCGCGTTCGCGCACGGTCTCCGGCGAACCGGGCAGCAGCTCCTCGGCCTTGTCCAGATCCTCCAGCGCCTCGTCGAACCCACCCGCCGCCCGGTGCACCACCGCGCGCCCCCGGTACACCGACGGGTCGTCCGGTGCCAGCGCGATGCCCTGCCCGTAGTCGGCGAGCGCCTCCTCGTACGCGTCCAGGCGGAAGAACTGCCGCCCGCGGGCCGCGTACGCGAGCGCCCGTACGCCGTCGTCCGCATCGGAGCGGCCGATGAGCAGGCCCAGCACCCGTACCGCGCCCAGCCGTTCGTCCTCCAGCGCGGCGAGGCACTCCCGGCCCCAGCTGCCCAGCTCCTGCGCCCCGCCGTCCTCCCCGGCCTCGGCGACGGCCCGTGCCCAGCCGCGCGCGACGGCGATCCCCTCGCCGCAGGCGGCCACGCCGTCCTGGAGGACTGCCGGGAGCGCTGTCCGGGGCCGGGCGCACAGCAGGTGGTACACCTCCTCGACACGCGCCGCCCGCCAGGATTCGTCCGCCCACAGCGGGGCGGTGCCGCCGGCCTCGGCACACCGGGCCGCGTACACCGCAGCGAGCCGGCCGTGGCTCTCGCTCCACCGCTGCGGAGACCCGGTACGCCGCAGCCGCAGCATGGGGGCGCGGACGACATCGTGATAGCGGGCCCGGCCGCCGTGTTCACTGACGAACGGCAGCGAGCGCAACCAGCCGTACAGTCCCTCCTCCCGTCCCGCGCCGTCGCCCGCGACCGCGTGGAACAGGTCCTCGTCGAGGTGGCGGGGCAGCGCGCCTTCGAGCGCGGCGGCGCGGCGCACCGGCTCCGTCTCCCACTTCAGGAAACGCTCGACGGCCGTGGCGCTCGGGTCGCCGACGTCTCCCGGGTTCTCGGCGAGCGTGGAGACCAGCACCGGCAGCCGGCCGGAGAGATGGAGCACGTCCCGTACGACCGTCTCGTCCAGCACCCCTTTGGCGGCGAGGAGTTGGCGCGCCTCGGCGTCGGTGAACGGCCGGAGCGGGAGCTCGGTGACGAGGCCGACGCAGTCCCCCCAGCGGACCGGGTCGAGGGGGCGCTGCCCGGCGGTGGTGACGACGATGTTCGCGGGCAGAGCGCCGTACCGCTCGGTCGTCAGCAGGTCCCGCAGCCAGTCGTCGAGGAACGGCCCGGTGCGCTCGTACGTGTCGAAGAACAGCGCGATCCAGGGCGCCCGTTCGGCGACCCGCTCCAGTTCGGCGGCGAGCACGGGGGTCAGGGTGCGCAGGGGGTCCAGGACCAGCTGGACGTCGTCGTGGTTGCGGAAGCGGGCCGCGAGCGCGGCCCGCAGCTTCTCCGTTCCCTGGGCGAGCTGCGCAGGGTCGACCATCGCCGTGAACGGGCCGACCCCGGGGAGGAGTCCGAGCCCGGCGAGCCCCGCGCGGGTGACGGCCACGGATGCGCCGTTCGGCTCCTGCGCCTCGCGACCCGGTCCCGTGGCGCCCGGTCCCTCGGGGCCGGCCGGCTCGGGGGCGAGCGCCTCGGCCTCGTACCGCCGCTGCCGGTAGGTCGCCAGCATCCGGTCGAGCGCCTTCAGCGGGTGGCCCTGCCGCTCGAAGTGGCCGCACAGCGCGGTCATGGCCTCCGGAACGCTGTTGACGCTCTCGTCGACGTACGCCGTCAGAGCACCGCGCTCGCGGGCCGCGTCCTCGAGCCGGCGGACGAGAGCGCTCTTGCCCACGCCCGCGCTGCCGTGGACATGGAAGATAAAGCAGTGCCGCTCGTCCTCGGGCGGGATGTCGAAGTTCCCCCGGAACCGGGCCAGTTCCTCCCGTCGCCCGACGAAGTGCTGACGGCTCTTCAGGATCTGCTGCATCGACGGTCTCGACCCGGCCATGGTCCAAGTGTCCCCCAGACCCGGCCGCGGGCGAGGTCCCGGCGCGTGACCGTACGGCGTGGGTCAGTAGCCGCGCCGGATCGCGGCCCGGGCGGCGGCGCGGCGCATGCGGTCAGTCCACCAGGGGCAGCAGCTCCGGAAGATGTCCGTCGGACGCGGCGGCGGCCTGCTGCCGCTCCTCGGACACCTCGCCGTACAGCGTCGTCCGCGGCTTCGCCGGCCGGCCCGCCGCCTCGGCGATCGCGACCAGATCCTTCACCGAGCGGTACGAGCCGTAACTGGAGCCCGCCATACGGGAGATGGTCTCCTCCATCAGGGTGCCGCCGAGGTCGTTGGCGCCCGAGCGCAGCATCTCGGCCGCGCCCTCCGTGCCCAGTTTCACCCAGCTGGTCTGGATGTTGGTGATGTGCGGGTGCAGCAGAAGGCGGGCCATCGCCATCACGGCGCGGTTCTCGCGGGTGGTCGGCCCCGGCCGGGCGATACCGGCGAGATAGACGGGCGCGTTGGTGTGGATGAAGGGCAGGGTCACGAACTCCGTGAACCCGCCGGTCTCCTGCTGGATCCGCGCCAGCGTCCGGAAGTGGCCGAGCCAGTGCCGGGGCTGGTCCACATGCCCGTACATCATGGTCGAGCTGGACCGGATGCCGAGTTCGTGCGCCGTGGTGACGACCTCGATCCAGGTCGCGGTGGGCAGTTTGCCCTTCGTCAGCACCCAGCGGACCTCGTCGTCGAGGATCTCGGCCGCGGTGCCCGGGATCGAGTCGAGCCCGGCCTCCTTCGCGGCGGTCAGCCACTCGCGGATCGACAGACCGGTCCGGGAGGCGCCGTTGACGACCTCCATCGGGGAGAACGCGTGCACATGCATCCCCGGGACGCGCTCCTTCACCGCGCGCGCGATGTCGAAGTACGCCGTGCCCGGCAGGTCGGGGTGGATACCGCCCTGCATGCACACCTCCACCGCACCGACGTCCCACGCCTGCGCCGCCCGGTCGGCGACCTGGTCGAGGGAGAGGGTGTACGCGTCGGCGTCGGTGCGCCGCTGCGCGAAGGCGCAGAAACGGCAGCCGGTGTAACAGACGTTGGTGAAGTTGATGTTGCGCGTGACGATGTAGGTGACGTCGTCGCCCACGACATCGCGGCGCAGCTCGTCCGCGATCCTCGTCAGGGCGTCGAGGGCCGGCCCGTCGGCGTGCAGCAGGGCGAGTGCCTCGTCGTCGGTGAGCCGGGTGGGATCGTCGGCCGCGGTCTTCAGCGCACCGCGCACATCCGTGTCGATGCGCTGCGGCACCATCCCGGGCGCCGCGGCCTCGCGCAGCGACTCCCAGTCGCCGTACACCTCGTCGAAGTCGTCGCGGCGGTCGTGGGTGCGGCCGTCGGTGTCGATGGTGCGGTGCAGATCGGTGCGTCCGACGGCGGTGAAGCCCTCGTCGGGCTCCTGCCACGGGTGGCCCTGGACGGGGGCGTCGGGGTTGGCGAGCCCGGTCTCCGGATCGGCCAGTGCCCGTACGTGCGGCATGAGCCGCGGATCGAGCCACGGCTCACCGCGCCGGACGAACTCCGGGTACACACAGAGCCGTTCCTCCAGCCGGAAGCCCGCGGCGGCCGACTGCTCGGTGAGGACGTCGATCTGCGGCCAGGGCCGCTCCGGGTTCACATGGTCGATGGTCAGCGGCGAGACCCCGCCCCAGTCGTCGATGCCGGCGCCGATGAGCCGTCCGTACTCGCTGTCCACGAGGTTCGGCGGTGCCTGAAGACAGGCGGACGGGCCCATGATGTGCCGGGCGACGGCGACGGTGGCCACCAGCTCGTCCAGCTCGGCGTCCGGCATACCGCGCATCGCCGTGTCCGGCTTGGCGCGGAAGTTCTGCAGGATCAGTTCCTGGATGCCGTGGTACGCCCGGGAGATCCGGCGCAGCGCGAACAGCGAGTCCGCGCGCTCCTCGTACGTCTCCCCGATCCCGATCAGCAGCCCACTGGTGAACGGCACGGAGCTGCGCCCCGCGTCCTCCAGCACGCGCAGCCGCACGGCGGGTTCCTTGTCGGGCGACCCGTGGTGCGGCCCGCCGGGCTCGCTCCACAGCCGGGTCGCGGTGGTCTCCAGCATCATCCCCATGGACGGCGCCACGGGCTTGAGCCGCTGGAAGTCGGTCCAGGTCATGACCCCGGGGTTGAGGTGCGGCAGCAGCCCGGTCTCCTCCAGGATCCGGATTGCCATGGCCCGTACGTACGCGATGGTGTCGTCGTACCCCTCGGCCTCCAGCCACTCCCGCGCCTCGGGCCACCGGTCCTCGGGCTTGTCGCCGAGCGTGATGAGGGCTTCCTTGCACCCCATCTCGGCCCCGCGTCGGGCGATGGCGAGCACCTCGTCGGGCGACATGAACATCCCGTGCCCGGCGCGCCGGAGCTTGCCGGGGACGGTGGCGAAGGTGCAGTAGTGGCACTTGTCCCGGCACAGCCGGGTGAGCGGAATGAACACGCTCTTGGAGTACGTGATGACCCCGGCCCGCCCGGCAGCCTCCAGCCCGGCGTCCCGCACCCGCGCGGCGGACGCACAGAGATCGTCGAGATCCTCCCCCCGCGCCTGCAACAGCACGGCGGCCTCCCCGACATCGAGAGCCACCCCGTCCCGGGCGCGCTTGAGTGCGCGCCGCATGGCGTTCCGGGTGGGCCGCGCGGGGGGTTCGGGCTGGTGATCGGTCATGGGGTCGAGGATACGAGCTGGTGGTGTGGTGGGTAGGGGGCGCAGTCCGGGGGGCGGGGCTCGGCCGGGGGGGAGGGCTGATCGCGTACGTTTGTGGGTCCGCACCTCGAGGCCGCGAGGCGAGGGGGCGTGGAGCACGTGATGGGCGACTTCCCGTAGCCGCAGGAGCACGCTGATGACCCCGATGGCAGAGCAGTGGCCGGCAGCCTCTGAAGCGTCGGCGGCACGTACCGTTTTCGGACCGCTCGGCGGCATCGAGGACGTCTTCCGTATGTGGCGGGTCAGGTTCCTCGCGGAGGTGCTGATGCCTTCGTCGTCGTCACCGGAAGGGATGCGGGAGGGATTCCGGGTGTACGCGCATGCGCTGGAACGCACGTTGTCTCAGCCGTGGGGGCGCCGGTGAACACCGCGGCAGATTCGTCGAGCACACCATCGCGCGGCGAGCGAGCGAGGGAAGTCCTCAGTGCATACGGCTGCCTGGCATGGTTCAGGCACCCTGTTGAGAGGCACCCGACATACGGGTATCTCCAAGTTCCTTTTGTCGCGTGGCGATTCGAGACACCGCATGACGAACTTCGAGAGATCTTCGATTCGGCCGCGCGCACGGCTCCCACGAACGCGGAGTGGACGTTCACATCCAGGAGGAACTGGATGATCGCCCCGTCGCGCTTGATCGAGAAGGCGGGGCCGGATGGCTCGTTGTTCAACGAGGCAGCCCTTTCGATCACTACCAGCGATCAGGGGTTCTGCGCCGCAGCGACTGAGGACCTCGCAGCCATCCTCCGAGAACTGGCGGGGTAGCGGCCGGCGCGGACTACAGGCAACAACTGGACAAGAGGAAGAACCGCGCCCGAGATGAGGAGGCGCGCCGAACTGGAGACGTGGCCGTGACCGCCATTCAACTGATCGCCTCGTTCGTAGCGACGGGTCGGCTGCACGGGGTCGGCATCGGCTCGACCCTCAGCGAGGTCGACCGGGCCATTCCCTCCAGCCACGTGGACGTGGTGGACGAGAGCGGCCTCTCCCTGCGACGGGACTATGGCTTCCTGGAGTTCTACTTCAACCCGGGGCCGGACTGGGTGGTGAGCGGCGGGGCG
The DNA here is from genome assembly GCF_032229325.1 of Streptomyces sp. AM8-1-1. Classification (NCBI taxonomy): domain Bacteria; kingdom Bacillati; phylum Actinomycetota; class Actinomycetes; order Kitasatosporales; family Streptomycetaceae; genus Streptomyces; species Streptomyces sp. AM8-1-1. The sequence goes on along the minus strand of NZ_CP135086.1, from coordinate 4,694,847 downwards.
CTCGAACTGCACAGGTTGGCGTCGGGATACGAGCGAGCCGAGAAGTGGCGTCAGGACATGCAGGTCGACCTCCCGCAGTACCTGCCATGGGCCGACTTGCGAGAGGAACTCGCTCGGACTCCCGACTCCCCCGCCCTCGCGGAGACGGATCAGGGCGACTTTCTCGAGTACCGGGCAGCGGCGACGAAGGTGTCGGTGATCGTGAGCAACGACCATGAAGAGCGCGACTCATGGGTGGGGCACGGCGATGTGTGGAGCGTCAGCTTGGGCTGATCCGGCGCTCGGGCCGCCCAGCGGACCGCACGGCGTCACACCACCCGGGGTACTCGCGCGGGAGGCCGAATGACCGGTCGAGCTGAGTCCTGCAGAACTGTCGTCCCACGCATCCGTGCAGGTGCCATCGGCGGTGGCCCGGGAGATCCTCTCCGAGATGCACATCCACGTGCCACGCACCGGCAACGGGGACGCACTTCCATGCCGGACAGTAGAAGGGAGGCGGCCATAACGTGGACATGATGGGAGAGCGATACCAACAGGTCGGCGACAAGCATCACATCTACCACAAAGAGCGATAGGACGTTCGGGCCATGGGTGAGGAATTGAGAGATAGGCTACTTCTCTCGACAGAGAAGAAGCGGAAGGTTCACATCGAGCAGAGCTTGCCGGCTGAAGTTTTTCTGGGATTCACGAACGACTTCGAAACCCCGGACTGGGTAAGCGAATCGTTGTCGACATTTCGACGCACGGATTCTCGACCTGCGCATTCGATCGTCACGGAAAACCTGGCGGAGCTGGGGTCCTGGATTGAATCCATGGCAAGGTGTACCGACTTGGGGGACGCATTGCTCACTCAGACCGGACTGCGAAACTTTCCATGGCTGAAATGCGCCTGCAAGTCGCCAGGTTGGGCCGAGGCGCTACTCACGGCAATCGGCCGAGATGTCACTCTCCTTTCCCTGGACCAGCACAAGATGATCGTCATCTTCGAGGAAGAGTACGAATACATCGCGTTTACGGCAACGAGCTCCCCATGACGGAGACCCCTGACACCATGGCCGAAATGAGCAGGATTCAGATCGAATCCCTGGAGGAGTCGAGCGACACCGGAGGGACCTGCATCGTCCGGTGCGTCGGGGGCGTGCCTCGCGTCGGCGATGTCTTCACCAGCGACGAGATTTCCGGCCGCGGGCACCCCCAGGTGCGACTCACTCTGGATCGAATCGAGCGATACGAAGGACGATTCGTGGAGTTCTTCGATCCTCCCCACGCGGCCAGAATTCATGTGTCGGGAGAAGGCGTTGGCCTGCTCACCAGAGGGTCGATCATCACCTCAGCAGCCGAGTCGGTCCCGCCGGACCCGTCATGAACGCGCCTGACACCGACGCGACATGGGCGTCCTTGACGGAGGCAACTCTCGCGAGCATCAAAGCAAGCGACGCACGACGATTGAGCGTCGAGCGCTCGCGAGTGGCGCCAGACGTCCGGGAAAAGATCACCGAGCCTGTCTACTCGCTCAAGAACAGGTTCTTGTTCTGGGAGCGATTGGTTCGGCGTATGGAGGCCGACTGGCAGGTCGAGGGTCAGTACCCCATCAGTGCCTACTCCAACGACCTCGACTCCAGGGACCAGCTGCAGGTTTCCCTCGGTGAACTCCCCGACACCGCCCAGGCGGCCCTGGCCGGCCTCCTGAGAGCTCTCGACGCGCGCTTCATGCACCGGACAGAGCCCGACGGGACCGGCGAACTCCGCCCCTGGCTGCGGCCGTCCTCCGGTACGACTTGGCACGGTTTCTGGCTGCGCAAACCCGTGGTCGTTCCCTGGTGAACCTCAGCGGATCGACCAGAGCTCCACCCCGCCCGTCCCTCAACGTGTACTGAAAGCCCCACCCGCCCGCACCCCCAGTACACGACCCATCCCCCCTCCGGGTACCACCCGCGCCCCCGCACGCGTGTCTCCCCGGCCCGCCCCCAAGATCGCGGCAGCCTCTGGGGGCGTGACCACCTCACGGCTCGTCCTCGTCGCTCTGCTCACCGTCGCCGCCGTACCCGCCGCCGCCCTCGTGCCCCTTCAGGGGCCCCGCAGCGGCGCTCCGACCGTTCAGGCCCCCGAGGTCTCCACGTACTGCCCGTACTCGTCCAGCACCCGCAGCACCTCGCTCTCACCCTCCGGCGGGAGTTGCAGCACGACCTCCTCCACACCCAGTTCCGCGTAGTGCGCCAGCTTGCCCGGTGAGGGCAGGACCGCGTACGGGACCACTTGCAGGGAGTTCTCGGAACGGCCCGCCGCCGACCAGGCCTCGCGCAGGACCGGGAGCGACTCCGACAGGCCGCGGCCGCCGATCGGGAGCCAGCCGTCCGCGTACTCCGCGATGTGGGAGAACAGCTTCGGGCCCGCCGCGCCGCCGATCAGGGTGCGGGGGCCGCTGATCGGCTTCGGGTAGGCGTCGGAGGCGCGGACCGAGCCGAACTCGCCCTTGTACGCCGTCGGTTCCGCCGTCCACAGCGCCCTCATCAGGCGCATCCGGTCGCGGCCCAGTTCGCGACGCGTCGTCCACTCGACGCCGTGGTCCGCCGCCTCCTCCTTGTTCCAGCCGAAGCCGAGACCCAGCGTGAAGCGGCCACCGGCCAGGAAGTCCAGCGTGGCGATCTGCTTCGCCAGGTCGATCGGGTCGTGCTGGGCGATCAGGGTGATGCCCGTGCCGAGGCCGAGCTCCGAGGTGACCGCCGCCGCCTGGCCGAGGGCCACGAAGGGATCCAGCGTGCGGCCGTACTCGGGCGGGAGGTCGCCGCCCGCGGGGTACGGCGTCACGCGCTCCACCGGGATGTGGGTGTGCTCGGGCAGATAGAGCCCGGCGAAGCCCCGCTCCTCCAGTTCGCGTGCGAGCCGTACCGGCGTGATCGTCTCGTCGGTGAGGAAGATCGTGGTCGAGATCCGCATACGGAACCCTCCGTCATCGTCTCTGGTGGCGGCCCAAACGTATGCCGTACGGTGCCAGATGCCGAGAGCCCGGCGACACCGGGCCAGAGCCTGTCTTCTGGATCAGGCCCTCGGCCACAACGGGGAGGTTCCGCTTCATGATGCGTGTACGTATCGCCACCACGGCCCTGGTGCTGTCCGGGGCACTGCTGGTGGGTGCGCCGGTCGCTTCGGCATCGCCCGCGCCGACCGCGGTGACGGCGGTGACGGCGGTTCAGAAGCCGGGCTCGGCGCCGCAGGCCGGCACCTCGTCGACCGTCGCCCAGGCGGACACCCAGGCCTCGACGGTCGACAAGGCCCGCAAGAGCAAGAAGAAAAAGAAGAAGAAGGGCGGCTTCGGGGCCGGGCTGATCATCGGCCTGGTCATCATCGTCGCGCTGATCGTCATCATCGCGCTCCTCGTACAGCGGCGGAAGAAGCAGACCGGCTGAGAACCGCCCCCGAAAGGCGGCCGCCATCCGCCGAACCCCTTCCCTTGCACGGCAGTTCACGGCTCAATACCAGGGTTTGAGTACACCACTCCTGTCCCACTCACCGCCCCTGGGGAGCCGACGCCATGTGCAAGGACGAACACGCGCTGGGTAGACGCGGTCTGCTCGTGACGGGAGCCGCAGCCGCCCTTACGTTGGGCACTGTGAGCTTCGCGAACGCCGCGCCTGCCGGCGCCGGGGACAACACCGGCGACCACACCGAGGTCGTCCGCGGCACCCTGCCGCCGGGCTCGCCCGACTTCGTGTACCTGCCCGTCGAGATTCCGCGGGGCGTACGGGAACTGCACGTGGCGTACAGCTACGAGCGGCCCGTCGTACCGGCGGGCACCCAGGGCAACGCCCTGGACATCGGCATCTTCGACGAGCGGGGCACGGCGCTCGGCGGCAAGGGGTTCCGCGGCTGGTCGGGCGGCGCCCGCACCGAGTTCTTCATCCGGGCCGACGAGGCGACGCCCGGGTACATCCCGGGGCCCGTGCGCGCCGGGACGTGGCACATCGCGCTCGGGCCGTACACCGTGGCGCCGCAGGGTCTCGCGTACGAGGTGACCATCACCCTGCGGTACGGCGCCCCCGGCCGGACGCCGAAGCCCGTCTATCCGCCGGAGCGGGCCAAGGGCCGTGGCCGGGCCTGGTACCGGGGCGACTGCCATGTGCACTCCGTGTACTCGGACGGCCGGCGCACCCTCGCCGAGATCGCCACACTGGCACGGGCAGCCGGGCTCGACTTCATCAACTCCTCCGAGCACAACACGCACTCCGCGCACGCGCACTGGGCGGACCTCGCGGGCGACGATCTGCTCATCCTGACGGGCGAGGAGGTCACGACCCGCAACGGGCACGTCCTGGCGCTCGGCACCGACCCGGGGACGTTCGTCGACTGGCGCTACCGCGCCAAGGACAACCGCTTCGGGCACTACGCGGGCGAGATCCGGCGGGCCGGCGGTCTGGTCGTGCCCGCGCACCCGCACGCCACCTGCATCGGCTGCAACTGGAAGTTCGGCTTCGGCGAGGCGGACGCGCTGGAGGTGTGGAACGGCCCCTACACGCCCGACGACGAGGTGTCGCTCGCGGACTGGGACAGCACGCTGGCCGTCGCCGCCCGTTCGCGCGGGCGCTGGACCCCGGCCATGGGCAACAGCGACGCGCACCGCGACCCGGACCCCATCGGCACCCCGCAGACCGTGGTGCTCGCCGACGACCTGACCCGGGAGGCGATCCTCGAGGGCATCAGGGCGGGCCGCAGCTATGTCGCCGAGTCGAAGGCGGTGTCGCTGTCGTTCTCGGCGACGGGAGGCCGCGGGAAGCAGGCCGGGATCGGTGAGCGCCTGCGCGTCGACGAGGACACCCCGGTGACGGTCCGCCTCGAGGTCACCGGCGCCCCGGGCTGCTCGGCGCGGTTCGTGACCGACCAGGGCGTGCTGCACACCGTGACCCTGCCGGCGTCGGGCACGGGGACGGTGGAGTGGCGTACGACTCCGCAGTACGCGACCTATGTACGCGCCGAGGTCCGGCACCCGGTTCTCGTGCCGGGGCTGCCGGGTCCGCTCGCCGCGTTCACCAACCCGGTGTTCCTCGGGAAGTAGGACGCGGAAGGGCTGCCGGGACCTCGCAGTACGCGGACGGGCTGCCGGGGACCCCCCGGGACCCCGGCAGCCCGTCCGGTCAGTCCGCCGTCACCAGCGACGGCGTGTCCTTCGTCAGTACCTCGCCGCGGAAGAACGCCGGGCTGCGGCGCTGCATCACCAGCATCAGCACCACGCCGAGCAGCAGCAGCCCGACGCCGATCACGAAGACCGAGCCGACACCGAAGACCGCCGAGCCGCTGCCGTACGCCGGGTCCCACATGTCGTACAGCGTCTTGCCGAACACCGCGGCCAGCAGGACACCGCCCAGCAGCGGGAAGAGGCCCTTGAAGACGAAGTCGCGTCCGGAGTTCAGGAGTTCGCGACGGAAGTACCAGGCGCAGGCGAAGGCCGTGAGGGCGTAGTAGAAGCAGATCATGAGGCCGAGGGCGTAGATGGTGTCGACCAGGACGTGCTCACTGACCAGGGTCATCACCGTGTAGAAGACGCCGGTGGCGACACCGGCCACCACGGTCGCGCGGCCCGGGGTCTTGAAGCGCGGGTGGACGCGGGCGTACGACGGCGGCAGGGCCTCGTACGCCGACATCGCGAGCACCGTGCGGGCGACGGGGATGAACGTCGTCTGGAGGCTGGCCGCCGCCGACGCGAGGACCGCGAGGAAGAGCAGGATGCCGAGGCCGGGGCCCATCACCGGGCCGGCGAGCGCCGCGAAGACGTTGTCGGAGGTCTCGGGGTTGGCGAGTCCGAGGCCCTTTTCACCGGAGCCGACGGCCATCTGGGCGGCGACGCCAGTGGCGAGGTAGGAGCCGACCAGGACGACCATCGCGATGAGGGCGGCGCGGCCGGGGGTCCTGTCGCTGCCGGTCGTCTCCTCGTTGGCGGTCAGGCAGGCGTCCCAGCCCCAGTACATGAAGATCGAGAGGGACAGTCCGGCGGTGAAGGCTGCGAAGGACTGCACGGCGAAGGGGTTCAGCCAGGAGAAGGAGAAGTCGAGACCGGTCGAGAACTCGCCGCTGCCCGCCTTCTGGAAGGCCATCGCGACGAAGACGGCCAGCACGAGCAGTTGCAGGCCCACGAGCGCGTACTGCACGCCCTTGGTCGCGGTCATGCCCCGGTAGCTGATCGCCGTGGCGATCGCGATGAGGACGAGGCAGGTGAGGATGTGCACGGGCTTGCTGTCGTCGAGCGCCGCCACCGACCCGCTGCCGGTGATCTCGCCCGCGAGGAGCCAGAAGTACGAGGTGGCCACGCCCGCCAGGTTCGAGAGCACGATGATCGTCGCGATCACCAGGCCCCAGCCGCACATCCAGCCGAGGCGCGGCCCGAAGGCCTTCACGGTCCAGGTGAAGGACGTGCCGCAGTCGGGCATCACCCGGTTCAGCTCGCGGTAGGCGAAGGCGACCAGCAGCATCGGCAGGAAGCCCGCCAGGAACACCGCGGGCATCTGCAGCCCGACCTCGCCGGCCGTGGAGCCGAGGGTGGAGGTCAGACAGTAGACGGGGGCGACGGTCGAGACGCCGATGACGGCGCTGCCCATCAGTCCGACGGAGTTGCCGCCGAGTCCCTTGGTGCGTACGCCCCCGTCGGAGGCGCCCCGTACCGTGTCTCCGGCCTGGGGCCGCGCATCCAGCTGAGTCATGAACAGGACGTTAAGGGCTGCGGTTTCCATATCCGGAGGTGTGAGATCCGGACACCGCTCCTTTCATTCCATGGCCCAGCGCGGGAAATGGGCACTGCATTAAAGGGCACGGCACATCATCGCCCGGTCTACCGCAGGCCGTGAGGGCATCCTTCCGGAATGCGGGAACCGCAGCAGTGTCCGTTTTGACCGGTTTCCAAATTTTCCCGCGCTGTTTTCAGCCCGGCCAGACGACCGCCTGCACCTCGCTGTACGCCTGCAGTGCGTAGGACCCCACGTCCCGGCCGACCCCGCTGCGCTTGAATCCGCCGAACGGCGCCTCCATGTTCCGGCCGATGGTGTTCACACCCACCCCGCCCGCCCGCAGCTCGCCCGCGATCCGGAAGGCCCGCGCGACGTCGCCCGACCACACGTAGTCGATCAGGCCGTAGTCGCTGTCGTTGGCGAGCGCGATGCCCTCCTCCTCCGTGTCGAAGGGGACGACCACCACCACCGGGCCGAAGATCTCCTCCCGCACGACGCGCATCCCGGCCGTGCAGTCCGCGAAGAGCGTGGGGGCGACGTAGAAGCCCTTCTCGAACTCCGGACGCTCGCCGCCCGCGACGAGCCGGGCGCCTTCCTTGCGGCCCAGTTCGATGTAGGACTCCACCCGGTCGCGGTGCGCGGCAGAGATCACCGGGCCGACCACCGTTCCCCGCTCGGCCGGATCGCCGGTCTTGAGGTGCCCGGCGTAGGCCGCCAGCTTCTCCACCAGCCGGTCATGGATCCCGCGCTGCGCGATCACCCGGGTCGGGGCCGTGCAGATCTGCCCGCTGTAGAAGGAGAACGTCGTCCCGATGCCCTGAACGGCCGAGTCGAGGTCGGCGTCGTCGAAGACGAGGGCCGCGCCCTTGCCGCCGAGTTCCATCAGCTGGCGCTTCATTCCGCGGCCGCAGACCTCGGCGATGCGCTGACCGACCTCCGTCGAACCGGTGAAGCTGACCATGTCGATGTCCCCGGAGTCGACCGCGGCCTCGCCGGCGGCGGGCGCGGACCCGGTCACCACGTTCACCACGCCCGGCGGTACGCCCGCCTCCGCCAGCGCCTCGGCCATCCGGTACACGGACAGCGGGTCCTGCGGGGCGGGCTTCACGACGACCGTGTTGCCCATGGCGAGCGCGGGTGCGACCTTGCCCGCCGGGTTGGCCCAGGGGTTGTTGTACGAGGTGATGCAGGTGACGACGCCGACCGGACGGCGCACCGCGAGCGCGCCGAACACTCCGGCCCGCCCCATCGGGCCCGCCGCGTTGATCTGCGGGGGCAGCGCCTGCTCGACGGGTTCCAGGGCGCCCCGCGCATAGCGACGGAAGCGCGCCGCACCGACCGCGACCTGCATCCCGCGCGCGGTGGCGGTGGTCGCCCCGCTCTCCGCGCGGGCGAGTTCGGCGTACGGCTCCGCCTCGCGCTGGATGACGTCGGCGGCCGCGTCCAGGATCCGGGCGCGCTCCTCGGGCTTTGTGCGCGACCAGCCGGCGAAGGCCTCGCGGGCCGCGGCGGCCGCCGCGTACACCTGCTCACGGCTCGCCTCGGGAGCGAGGCCGACGGTCTCCTCGGTCGCCGGGTCGACGACCTCGTAGTACCCGTCGTCGGGCTCGACCCACTCGCCGCCGATGAACAGCCGCTGGTTCACCGGGTGCTCACGGTCCTCGTGTCGCGGCCCGAACGCAGGATCGTGCCCGGGACCGCGCCGGTGACCCGGTCGTCCCGGATGGTCTCGACGCCGTTCACCCGCACCGAGACGATGCCGATCGCCTGGGCGTCCAGGCGCGGGCTGTCGCCGGGCAGGTCGTGCACCAGGGTCGCCGGGCCGGCCTCGATACGGTCCGGGTCGAACAGCACCAGGTCCGCGTGCCAGCCCTCGTGGATGCGGCCCCGCTCACGCAGGCCGAAGAGCTGCGCCGGGTCGTCGGTCAGCATCTTCACGGCCTCCTCCAGCGGCAGCAGCTTGCGGCCGCGCAGACAGTCGCCGAGGAAGCGGGTGGTGTAGGGCGCGCCGCACATCCGGTCCAGATGGGCGCCCGCGTCGGAGCCGCCGAGCATGACGTCCTCGTGCGCCCAGGTCTGCCGGCGCAGCTCCCAGGACGCGGGGTCGTTGTCGGTGGGCATCGGCCACAGGACCGTGCGCAGTTCGTCGTTGGCGCAGATCTCGACCAGGCAGGTGAAGGGGTCCTGGCCGCGTTCGGCGGCGATGTCGTTGACCACGCGGCCGCTGAGGCCGTCGTTCTCCTTGGCATAGGTGTCGCCGATGACGTAGCGGCCGAAGTTGGCGAGCCGGCGGAAGACACCGGCTTCCTTGGAGTCGGCGCGGCGCAGCATCTCCTCGCGCACGGCGGGGTCGCGGAGCTTCTCGATCCGCTCCGGGACCGGGAGGGCCAGGATCTCGCCCCAGCCGGGGATGAGGTTCAGCGCGCAGAACGTGCCGAGCGACATGTTCATGGGGGTGAGGATCGGCATGGTCAGCGCGACGATGCGGCCGCCTTCCCGGCGGGCGCGCTCGCTCGCCGTCAGCTGGCGCGGTACGCGTTCGGGCACGGACGCGTCGATGGTGAGCACGTTCCAGTTCAGCGGGCGTCCGGCGGCGGCGGACATCTGCACGAAGAGGTCGATCTCCTCGTCGCTGAACTGGTCCAAGCAGCCGGCGACGATCGCCTCCAGCTGGGTGCCCTCGTGGTCGGCGACCGCGCGGGAGAGCGCGAGGAGTTCGGCGGGCCCGGCGTGCCGGGAGGCGACCGGTTTGCCGTCGCCGTCCGAGTGCGTGGAGGACTGGGTGGTGGACAGGCCCCAGGCACCGGCGTCCATCGCCTCGTGGAAGAGGGCGAGCATCTGCTCCAGCTGCTCGGGGGTGGGCGTGCCGCCGACGGCGTCGGGGCCCATCACATGGCGGCGCAGGGCACAGTGGCCCACCATGAAACCGGCGTTGACGGCCGTCCTGCCCTCCAGCGCGTCCAGGTACTCGCCGAAGGTGTGCCAGTTCCAGGGCGCGCCCTCCTCCAGGGCGACCAGCGACATGCCTTCCACCTTGGACATCATCCGGCGGGTGTAGTCGGCGTCCTCGGGGCGTTCGGGGTTCAGCGGCGCGAGGGTGAATCCGCAGTTGCCGCCGGCGACGGTGGTGACGCCGTGGTTCATGGAGGGGGTGGCGTACGGGTCCCAGAACAGCTGGGCGTCGTAGTGCGTGTGCGGGTCGACGAACCCGGGGGTGAGGATCAGGCCGGTGGCGTCCTCACTCGTCCTGGCCTCCTCCTCGACGGTGCCGGGCGCGGCGATGACGGCGATGCGGCCGTCCCGTACGCCGACGTCGGCGACGAACGCGGGAGCGCCGGTCCCGTCCACGACGGTCGCCGATCGGATGAGGTGGTCGAGCATGGGAGTTCCTCTCTGTGAGCCGGGGGCGGCTTGGTGAGCCGGGGGCGGCTTGGTGAGCCGGGGCATCACCGTGGTGCGGGTCGGGTCGTCACCGTGGTGCGGGTCGGGTCGTCACCGTGGTGCGGGCCGGCGGAGGCACCGTGCGTACGGGCGGGGAGGTCGATGAGAGCGCCGGTGCCCGGAGGGCCATCCGCTCGGAGGGCCATGCGCTCGGAGGCCGGCCGGTCGTGGCACCGGCATCAGGGGGCTCAGGCACCGGGGCGCCCGTGGACCGGGCCCTCAGGAGCCCGGCGCCCCAGGGCGGGACCGCCGGGGCGCGGGCCTCGGCCCGGCCGGTGCGGCAGGCCGCTGCCGCACCACCCGGGCCGGGCCCTGATCCGAGGCTGCGGGCCGGGAAGCCGCTGCCCCCTCCGGCGCGGGCGACGTGCCCGCGCCGAAACCGGTCATGCTCCCGCGTTCCCGCGGAAGCGCGTGGTCCGGTGCACCGGATCCGTGTCGATCTGCGGGATCACATGCTCACCGATCAGCTTGATGGTGTTCATCGTGTCTTCGTAGGAGATCCCGATGGGCAGTCCGAACGACAGCTGGTCCGCCCCGGCCTGCTCCCAGCGCTTGCACTGCTGGAGCACCTCGCCCGGGTCGCCGCAGATCATGAGTTCCTCGGCGATGAGCAGCTCGATGATCTCCGCGCTGTACTCCGGCAGCAGCTCGGGCCATTCCGGGATGCCCTCGGGACGGGGGAAGGTGTCGTGGTAGCGGAACAGCAGCGACTGGAGGTAGTTGAGCCCGCCGCCGACGGCGATCTCGACCGCCTTCTCGTGCGTCTCCGCGCAGATGGCGGTGGACGTCACCATGACGTTGTCGTTGACGAAGTCGCCGATCGCGACGGCCTCCTTGACGGCCGTCTTGTACGACTCGACGACCCACTCCATGTCGGAGACCTTCTGCACGCTGAAGCCGAGGACGCCGAGCCCCTTCTTGCCGGCCATCGCGTACGAGGACGGGGAGCCGGCGGCGTACCACATGGCCGGGTGGGACGTTCCGTACGGCTTCGGCAGTATCTTCCGCGGAGGCAGGGACCAGTGCTTGCCCTGGAAGCCGACGTACTCGTCCTGGAGCCACATCTTGGGGAACTCCGCGATGGTCTCTTCCCAGATCTCCTTGGTGTGGTTCATGTCGGTGATGCCCGGCATGAACCCGAGGATCTCGTGGCTGCCCGCGCCGCGGCCGGTGCCGAACTCGAAGCGGCCCTCGGAGAGATGGTCGAGCATGGCGACCTTCTCAGCCACCTTCACGGGGTGGTTGACGGGTGCCAGTGGGTTGAAGATGCCCGAGCCCAGATGGATGCGGTCCGTCGCGTGCGCGAGGTAGCCGAGGTAGACGTCGTTGGCGGAGAGGTGCGAGTACTCCTCCAGGAAGTGGTGCTCGGAGGCCCAGGCGTACTTGAACCCGCTCCGGTCCGCCTGGATGACGTACTCGGTCTCCTCCATCAGCGCCTTGTGCTCGGCGAGCGGGTCGGTCTCGGCGCGCTTGCCGACATATCCCTGTACAAAGAGCCCGAATTCCAAGGGGGTTCACCGTCCCTATGTTTCTGACGGACCGTCAGATCGAATGCGTCGACTGTTCCACCGCGTGCTCCAAGCGTCAATAGCTGACGGAGCCTCAGAGAACGCTGACTCCGGCCAGCCAGCCGCCGTCGATCACGAACGGCTGCCCGGTGATGTACGAGGAGTCCTCGCAGGACAGGAACAGGGCGAGGCGCGCCACCTCGTCCGGCCGTCCCACCCGCCCCAGCGGCACCAGCTTCCGGTAGAGCTGGTCCAGCGCCCCGGGGTCCGTGCCCTCCGGATTGCTCATCGGGGTGTCCACCGCCCCCGGGCACACGGCATTGACCCGGATCCTCTTCGCCGCGAGTTCCAGGGCGGCGACCCGGGTGAGGCCGACGATCGCGTGCTTGCTCGCCGCGTACGCGCCGATGTAGGTCATCCCGGTCAGGCCCGCGTACGAGGCGGTGTTCACGATCGTGCCGCCGCCCGCGGCCTCGATCTCGGGCGCGACCGTCTTGATCCCCAGGAACACACCCACCTGGTTGACCTGGAGGACCTGCTGGAACTCCTCCAGGGGCGTGCTCACCAGCTCGTTGAAGCGCAGGATTCCCGCGTTGTTGACCAGCCCGTCGATCCTGCCGAACGCGCTCTTGGCCGCGGCGACCGCCGCGGTCCAGCCGTCCTCCTGGCTGACATCGAGATGCACGTACGCGGCCGTGTCCTCGCCCAGCTCCTTGGCGAGCGCCTCGCCCTGGTCGTCGAGCACGTCGGCGAGGACCACCTTGGCGCCCTCGGCCGCGAACAGCCGCGCCTCCTGCTCACCCTGTCCGCGCGCCGCGCCCGTGATGAGGACGACGCGTCCGTCGAGCTTTCCCATGGGTTTACTCCCTCGAGCCGTCACAAGCGGTCTCAGCTGTTGAGGTGCGGGGCGACCTCGGCGGCGAACGCCGCCATCTGGTCGGTCAGTTCGCCGCGGCTGCGGCTGCGGAAGCGCACCTGGATCTGCCGCACCCCCATGGCCGCGTATGCGCGCAGCGACTCGGCGATGGCGTCGGGCTTGCCGGTCAGGGTCCGCCGGCCGGTCTCCCAGTCCGGCTCCCCCACGTACAGGGGCTCGGTGATGGCCCCGATCTCGATGGGGTCGCCGATCCCGGCCTCCTCCCGCAGCTTCCGCAGCCGGGCTATCTGACCGGGGAGCTTTCCGCGCGGATCGCCCTGGGGCAACCAGCCGTCGCCGCGCAGGGCCGCCCGGCGCACGGCCGCCGGCGAGGAACCGCCCACCCAGACGGGGATCCGCGACTGGACGGGACGGGGCCGCTGGCCGAGCCCGGAGAACGAGAAGCGCTCCCCCGTGAACTCGGGGTACTCCTCCGGCCCGAGCGCGGCCCGCAGGGCGTCGATCGTCTCGTCGAGGACCGGCCCGCGCCCGGCGAAGTCGGCACCGAGCGCGTCGAACTCCTCCTGCACATGCCCGGCCCCGACCCCGAGGACGAGCCGCCCGCCGGAGAGATGGTCCAGGGTCGCGTACTGCTTGGCGCTGACCAGCGGGTGCCGCAGTCCGACCACGGCGACATGGCTGAGCAGCAGGACCCGTTCGGTGATGCCGGCGAGGAAGGCGAGCGTGGCCACCGGGTCGTACCAGACGGTGGACATGGCGTCGGCGAGCCGGCGCGGGATCGCGACATGGTCGCAGCTCGCGATGTACGCGAAGCCGGTCCTGTCCGCGGTCCTCGCTATCTCGGCGAGATCCTCCGCGCCCGCCACGGCCTCCCAGGACTCGGCGTAGATGGTGCTCTGCGACTGGACCGGGAGCTGCATCCCGTACGACAGCCGCCCTTCGGGCAGTACCTGCACATGCGCCATGCCGCTTCCTCCGCCTCGGACGCCGACGCGACCCGGTAGAACTGACGATCCGTCAATTACGAGTACCGGACCATCGTGATATCTGATGGCGCGTCAGACAAGGGGAGGGAGCGGGTCAGGTCACATCGAACCCCAGCGCGGCGGCGACGACCGCGGCCTGTTCCAGGTCGATCTTCGCCCCGGCGAGCTCCACGGTGAGGGGGTCCAGCGCGGACAGGTCACTGCCGCGCAGATCGGCACCGGACAGCTTCGCGCCGTGCAGCAGGGAGCCCGAGAGAGCGACACCGGTCACGGTCGCGCCCTCCAGTCGGGCCCCCGTGAGGTCGGCCTCCCGCATCCGGACACCCTCGAAGAGGGCGCTGCGCAGATCGGCGCCGGGCAGCGCGACGAAGGACCAGTCCCCGCCGCGGACCTGGAGGATGTTGAACGTGCACTGCTGGAAGACGCTGCCGACGGCCTTGCACTGCTCGAAGCGGGTGTCGAAGAAGGAGCACCGCTTGAAGGTGCAGTTGGTGAAGGCCGCGTTGGTGTGCCGCGAGGCGTTGAACTTCACCCCGGAGAAGGTGCACTCGTCGAAGATCCCGCCGTCGTTCTCCACCTCGGTCCAGTCGGTGTCGTAGAACGTGTGGCCGGTGTGGCGCTCGCCGGACAGATCTCTTCCGTACCAGTCCTCGTCCCGGACGACGGCTTTCCCGTCCGGGACCGGAGGACGGCCGGAAGAGGGGTGGATCGGGTCGCGTTCACGCCTGGGGGACATGCCTCCGATTGAACACCCCGCCACCGACAGCGGCCCGCTCGCGGCGCGGCGGACCGGCCGGCGCGGGCCCCGGCCGGCGGGCGCCGCGCCCGTGGGTCCCGGCGACGGGACCCCGCCACGGCATCACGGCTCCCGCGGGGTCACGGCCCCGCCCACAGGCCTTCCGCCGTCAGTCCCAGCAGCTCGATCGCGTTGCCCCGCACGATGCGGTCCACCACGTCCGGCGGCAGATGTCCCATCTGGGACTCGCCGACCTCACGGGACTTCGGCCAGGTCGAGTCCGAGTGCGGGTAGTCCGTCTCGTAGAGGACGTTGCCGACACCGATCGCGTCCAGGTTCTTCAGGCCGAAGGCGTCGTCGAAGAAGCAGCCGTAGACATGCTCGGCGAACAGCTCCGACGGCGGTCGCAGCACCTTGTCGGCGACGCCGCCCCAGCCGCGGTTCTCCTCCCAGACCACGTCCGCGCGCTCCAGGATGTACGGCATCCAGCCGATCTGGCCCTCCGCGTACATGATCCTGAGGTTCGGGAAGCGCTCGAACTTGCCGCTCATCAGCCAGTCGACCATCGAGAAGCAGCAGTTGGCGAAGGTGATCGTCGAGCCTACGGCCGGCGGGGCGTCCGCCGAGGTCGAGGGCATCTTCGAGGACGAGCCGATGTGCATGGCGATCACCGTCCCCGTCTCGTCGCACGCCCGCAGCAGCGGGTCCCAGTCGTCCGAGTGGACGGACGGCAGACCGAGGTAGGGGGGTATCTCGGAGAAGGCGACCGCGCGCACCCCGCGGGCGGCGTTGCGGCGGACCTCCTCGGCCGCGAGTTCCGCGTCCCAGAGCGGGATGAGGGTGAGCGGGATGAGCCGGCCCCGCGCCTCGGGGCCGCACCACTCCTCCACCATCCAGTCGTTGTAGGCCCGCACTCCGAGCAGGCCCAGTTCGCGGTCCTTCGCCTCGGTGAAGGTCTGCCCGCAGAAGCGGGGGAAGGTCGGGAAGCAGAGCGCCGACTGGACGTGGTTGACGTCCATGTCCGCGAGCCGTTCCGGGACGCTGAAGGAGCCCGGGCGCATCTGCTCGAAGGTGATGACCTCCAGCTTGATCTCGTCGCGGTCGTAGCCGACGGCGGTGTCGAGGCGGGTCAGCGGGCGGTGCAGGTCCTCGTAGACCCACCAGTCGCCGATGGGGCCGTCGTCACCCTTCGCGCCCATGACCGGGGCGAACTTGCCCCCCATGAAGGTCATTTCCTTCAGGGGCGCCCGGACGACGCGGGGGCCGATGTCCTGGTACTTCGACGGGAGCCGGTCCCGCCAGACGTTGGGGGGCTCCACCGTGTGGTCGTCCACCGAGATGATCTTCGGGAAGGTCTCCATGCGTCTTACCGTAGCGCCGATCTGACGGTTCGTCAGCTATCCGTGCACCGCGGAACCGCCCGGCGGCACACCGCGCCCCACACCCCCTCCCCAGCCCTTCCTCGACACCGCGGGACCCCGCAGGGGCCACTATACACGCGACGTATACACCGTATGTATAGTGCGATGGCGCTCGCCGCCGACCTGCGGCGAAGCGCTCGTCCCGTGTGCCCGCCTCCCGTCGATGGGGTTGTTCCGCCATGCCCGAGAACATGAAGAAGTCCAAGCTCACCGCTGTCGCCGCAGCGGTCGTCGCAGCCCTCGCGCTGAGCCTCGGGGGGTGCACCGTCGATGCGCAGTCACCCGCCGACGCCCGGGCCCGTGCGGCCTCCGACGCCGAGCCCGACGCCGCCGGACAGACAGCCGGAGCACCGGCCGGAGGGGCGGGCAAGGGGCGCGGAGCACCCGCCCGCACGGACTGCGCCACCGCGAAGTGCATCGCCCTGACCTTCGACGCGGGACCCGGCAAGTACACGGCCCAACTGCTCGACATCCTGCGGAAGAAGAACGTTCACGCGACGTTCTTCCTCCTCGGCAAGAACCACGTCGTCCCCCATCCCGACCTGGTGCGCCGGCTGTCCGACGAGGGGCACGAGGTGGCCAACCACACCTGGTCGCACCGCCGGCTCGACCAGCTCGGCCGGGACGAGATACGCGAGGAGCTCTCGCGTACGCAGGACGCCATAGCAAAGATCACGGGCAAGAAGCCCACTCTGATGCGCCCGCCCCAGGGACGGACGAACGACGACGTCACCGAGGTCAGCAAGGAGCTCGGGCTCGCCCAGATCCTGTGGAGCGCCACCGCCAAGGACTACTCGACGACCGACTCCGAGCTGATCAAGAGCCGGATACTCCACCAGGCCGGACGCGACGGCATCATCCTGCTGCACGACATCTACGACGGAACGGTGCCCGCGGTCCCCGGGATCATCGACGAACTGAAGAAGCGCGGCTACACCTTCGTCACCGTGCCCGAGCTCCTTGCGCCGGCAAAGGCCGAGCCGGGCGAGGTGTACCGGCCGTGAAGAGGATCTGGAGAGGCGCGGGAGAGACCTCGGGGAGGCAGTGAGAAGGCAGTGAGGAAGATCGCCGGGAGAGGTTAGCGTGAAGCCGGGCATGGGGAGGGGCGAGGAGTAGACGCCCCGCTGCTGACGCGGCCGCCATGCACAAGGCAGACTGTCGAGGGCGATCCGGCAGTTCGGGGGCAGGGGGCAGCTATGGACCGTGACCGCGGGGCACGCGTACCGGAGCAACGTCTACCGGCGCCCAGCGGCGTCGTCGATCTGCGCTTCAGTGTGCTCGGACCGGTGCGGGCCTGGCGCGGCGGCGAGGCCCTGCCGTCCGGATCACCCCAGCAACGCGCCCTGCTGGCCGCCCTCTTGCTGCGCGACGGACGTACCGCGACCGCCGCCGAGCTCATCGACGGCATGTGGGGCGAGGACCCGCCCTCACAGGCGCTCGCCGCCGTCCGCACGTACGCCTCACGGCTGCGCAAGATCCTCAGCGCCAACGCGCTCGTCAGCGAGTCCGGCGGCTATGCCATACGGATCAGGCCCGAGGCCCTCGACCTCTCCATCGCCCAGGAACTGTCCGCCGAGGCGGACAAGGCGCGTGCCGCCGGCGACCGTTGCCAGGCCCGGGTGCTGATCAACAAGTCCCTCGGACTGTGGGACGGCGAGCCGCTGGCCAACGTGCCGGGGCCGTACGCCGAGAACCAGCGCGCCCGCCTGGAGGAATGGCGGCTCCAACTGCTGGAGACCCGGCTCGACCTGGACCTGGAGGTGGGCAGTCATGCCGAGGCGGTCTCGGAGCTGACGGCGCTCACCGCGGCTCACCCGCTGCGGGAGCGGCTGCGCGAGCTGCTGATGCTGGCGCTGTACCGCAGCGGACGGCAGGCCGAGGCGCTGGCCGTGTACGCGGACACCCGCCGGCTGCTCGCCGAGGAGCTGGGCGTCGATCCGCGGCCCGAACTCTCCCAGCTCCAGCAGCGCATCCTCCAGGCCGACGCCGAACTGGCCCGGCCCAGCGAGGAGCAGGAACCGGCACCACAGGTGACGCTTCCGGCACAACTGCCCGCCACCGTCCCCGACTTCACCGGGCGGGCCGCCTTCGTCAGGGAGCTCGGCGACCGGCTCGCCACCGCCGAGGGCTCGGTCATGGCGGTCTCGGCGCTCGCGGGCATCGGCGGCGTCGGAAAGACGACGCTCGCGGTCCATGTCGCCCACGAGTCCCGCCCGCACTTCCCGGACGGCCAGCTCTACGTCGACCTCCAGGGCACCGGCAGTCGCGCGGCCGAACCGGACGCCGTCCTGGGCGCGTTCCTGCGGGCCCTCGGCACCCCGGACCCGGCGATCCCGGACTCGCTGGACGAACGCGCGGCGCTGTACCGCTCCACCCTGGCCGGCCGCCGCATCCTCGTCCTCCTGGACAACGCCCGCGACGCCGCCCAGATCCGTCCGCTGCTGCCCGGCACCGCGGGCTGCGCGGCCCTGGTCACCAGCCGGGTCCGGATGGTCGACCTCGCGGGCGCGCATCTCGTCGACCTCGATGTGATGTCGCCCGAGGAAGCACTCCAGCTGTTCACCCGGATCGTCGGCGACGAGCGGGTCACCTCCGAGCGGAAGGCAGCCCTCGACGTGGTCGCGGCCTGCGGCTTCCTGCCGCTCGCGATCCGTATCGCGGCCTCGCGGCTGGCGGCCCGGCGTACCTGGACGGTGTCCGTCCTCGCGGCGAAGCTGGCCGACGAACGGCGCCGCCTCGACGAACTCCAGGCCGGTGACCTGGCCGTGAAGGCCACCTTCGAGCTGGGCTACGGGCAGCTGGAGCCGGCCCAGGCCCGCGCGTTCCGGCTGCTCGGGCTCGCCGACGGCCCGGACATCTCGCTCGCCGCGGCGGCCGCGGTGCTCTCGCTGCCCCTCCAGGAGACCGAGGACCTGCTGGAAGCGCTGGTGGACACCTCGCTGCTGGAGTCCGCCGCTCCGGGACGGTACCGCTACCACGACCTCGTCCGGCTCTACGCGCGTGCGTGCTCCGAGCGGGACGAACAGCCGGCGGACGCCGAGGCGGCGCTGACGAAGCTGCTCGACTTCTATCTGGCGACGGCGGCCCGGGTGTTCGGGATCGAGCGTCCCGGCGACCGGCTCGTCCACCACGTCGGCCCCACCACCCACGGCGGCCTCGACTTCGCCGACCGGCACGACGCCCAGGACTGGCTGTACGCCGAGGCCAACAGCCTGCTCGCGAGCGCGCGTCAGGCCTCCGGAGGCGTACGGCTGCGTCTGGCCGCCGATCTGCTGTGGGCGGCGCAGAACCTCGCGGAGTCCGGCGCCAACTCCAAGCTCTACGAGGCCGCCGCCCAGGCCGTGCGCGACGCGGCCCGCGCTTCGGGGGACGTACGGGCCGAGGCGCGTGCCCGGACGTCGATGACCAACGTGCATCTGGTGGCGGGGCGTTACGAGGCCGCGGACGAGGAGTCCGAGCAGGCCGCCGCGCTCGCCCGGGCCGCCGACGACCCCGCCCCCGTCTACTGGTCCGACAACGACCGGGGCATCATCGCCTTCAACCAGGGCCGGTACGCCGAGGCCGAGGAGCATCTGCACCGGGCCCGGGAGGGCTCCCGCGCCGACGGCAACCGCCCGGGCGAGGCGAGCGCCCTGTGCAACCTCTCCCGTATCCAGCTCTCCATGGGCCGGGTCCCGCAGGCCATCTCCCTGGCGGAGCAGGGCGTCGAGATCTACGACCGCATAGGCCACACGCTGCGCCTGGCCAACGCCCGCTACGCACTGGGGATCGCGCTGACCGAGGCCGGCCGGCACGCGGACGCGCTGGAGCAGCTCCTGGAGGCGCTGGAGCGGTTCGAGGCGAACCGGCAGCGGCTGTGGGAGGGGACGACGTACTTCCGGATCGCCCAGGCCCATCTGTCCGCCCGGCGTCCGGCACGGGCCGCGCAGCACGCCGAGCAGGCACTCGCGATCGGCTGCATCGGAGGCGACCGCACCCGGGCGAACGTCCTGATCACGCTGGGGCGGGCGCTGTCCGCGCTGGGCCAGGCGGACCGGGCCCGGGCCTGCTGGCGCGAAGCACTGACGCTGCATGAGCAGACGGGTGCGGCGGAGGCCGAGGAGGTACGGCGGCTGCTCTCCCCGCTCAGTGCGGCGTGACAGCACGCTGCCAGGACGTTCATCGAATGTTTATGCCCGTCCGACATGATTCAAGCAGTCGATCCGTCGCGTCGGGGGGCAGGCGGATCACCTGGGCCCGTACCTCTCCGGGGGGCGAGTGCGAGTCCTTCGGCCTTCTGTCCGGCGACCCTCGGGGGAGTTGCCGGGCGGAAGGCCACCTGTAGTTCGTGCCGCGCAATCCCATGGGGGACAGAGACATGACTGAGAAGAACGCGGAAGAGATCGTCACGATGGGCGACCACCACAGTCCGGCCCCGCCCAAGGACGCCATCACGACGATGGGTGACCACCACAGTCCGGCCCCGCCGAAGGACGGCGGCGCCACGGTCCAGGGCGACCACCACACGCCGGCCCCGCCCAAGGACGCCATCACGACGATGGGTGACCACCACACCCCGGCTCCGCCCAAGGACGCCGGGCTGACGACGCAGGGTGACCACCACAGTCCGGTGCCGCCGAAGATCTGAGGAAGCGGGCCCCCGGCCACGCCCGGGGGCCCGGGGGCCCGGGGCCCGAAACGTACGCCAGGACCTGATCGACGGGGTGCGGCCGCGGCGGCGCGGAGGGGAGCCGCCGCGGCCGTGGCATGCCCGTGGTCCTCGGCGCGCGCTGTGCGACTCCCGCCGTCAGGACCTGCTCAGCGCCGGGCCCGCAGCTCCCGCTTGAGGACCTTCCCGCTCGCGTTCCGCGGCAGCTCTCCCACGAACTCCACCTCCCGCGGCACCTTGTAGTTCGCCATCTCCCGCCGTGACCAGGCGATCAGGTCGTCCGCCGTCACCGTCGAGCCCGCGCGCCGCACCGCATACGCCTTGCCCACCTCGCCGAGGCGCGCGTCCGGGACCCCGATGACCGCGATGTCCGCGATGTCGGGGTGCAGACCGAGCAGTTGCTCGATCTCCGCGGGATAGGCGTTGAAGCCGCCGACGATGAACATGTCCTTGATCCGGTCGGTGATACGGAGGTTGCCCTCCTCGTCCAGGACGCCGACGTCGCCCGTGTGCAGCCAGCCCTCCTCGTCGATGACCCTGGCCGTCTCGTCCGGGTCCTCGAAGTAGCCCTGCATCACATGGTGTCCGCGCACGAGCACCTCGCCCGGCCGGCCCGGTTCCGCCAGCACCTTCAGCTCGGTGCCGGGTATCGCGCGCCCGGAGGTGGAGGAGATCGTCTCGGGCGCGTCGCCGCGGCGGCACATGGTGACGATGCCGCTCGCCTCGGAGAGTCCGTACGCGGTGAGGACGGTGTCGATGTGCAGTTCGTTGCGCAGCCGTTCGACCAGTTGCAGGGGCACGACGGCCGCGCCGGTGACGACGAGCCGCAGCGGGGACAGATCGTGCTGGTCGCGGGTGGGGTGGTCGAGCAGCGACTGATGGAGGGTGGGCGGTCCGGGCAGGACGGAGATGCGCTCGGAGGCGATGTTGGCGAGGACCGTGTTCACGTTGAAGACCGGCTGCGGCACCATCGTCGCGCCGCGGGTGAGGCAGGCGATGATGCCGGCCTTGTAGCCGAAGGTGTGGAAGAACGGGTTCACGATCAGATAGCGGTCGCCTTCGCGCAGTCCGGCGAGCTCGCTCCACACGTCGTAGCAGCGCAGGGTCTGGGCGTGGGTGATCACGGCGCCCTTGGGGCTGCCGGTGGTGCCGGAGGTGAAGATGATGTCCGAGGGCGCCGACGGCTCCACCGAGTCGGCGCGGGTGCGGACCTGTTCCGCCGTGACGCTGTCACCGCCCGCCAGGAAGTCCTTCCAGGTCCGGTAGTCCTGGGGTGCGCTGTCCGCGAGGACGACCACCTGCTCCAGCTGCGGGAGTTCGACCTCCGCGCGGCGCAGGGAGGCGACATAGGAGGTACCGAGGAAGGTGCCGGTCACGAAGAGCAGCCGGGCGCCGCTGCGACGCAGCACCCAGGCCGCCTCGGTGCCCTTGAAGCGGGTGTTGAGCGGTACGAGGACCGCGCCGGCCGTGACCGCTCCCAGGGCGGAAACGATCCAGTCGAGGGTGTTGGGTGCCCAGACGGCGACGCGGTCGCCCTTCTCGACGCCGGCGGCGATGCACGCGGCGGCGGCTCGTTCGACGCGCTCGCCGAGTTCGGCGTAGCTGACGCGGGTACGGCCCTCGACGACCGCCTCGCGCTCCGCGTACCTCTCGGCCGCGTCCCGCACCAGCTTCGGGACGGTGCCCCATTCCAGGTCGCCGCGCATGGAAAGCCTCCCGTCGCAGTAGCTGACTAGCCGTCAGATTAGCTGTAGCCTGACGCGCTGTCAGCAGTGGGGACGAACGGTGGAGGTACCCGTGGCCGGTCTCGGAACTGTCTCCCTCAAGGACGCGACGGCGATAGCCGGCATAGGCCAGACGGCCTTCGCCCGGCAACTGCCCGAGTCCGAGAAGACCTTGGCGTGCCGGGCGATCCTCGCGGCGCTCGACGACGCCGGCATCGACGCCTCGGAGGTCGACGCCTTCGCCTCGTACACGATGGAGGAGACGGACGAGGTCGAGGTCGCCAAGTCGATCGGCGCAGGCGACGTCACCTTCTTCTCCAAGGTCGGTTACGGCGGCGGCGGTTCCTGCGCCACGCTCGCCCATCTCGCCGCCGCCGTCGCGACCGGCCAGGCGAGTGTGGGCGTCGCCTGGCGCTCCCGCAAACGCGGATCGGGGCCGAGACCGTGGAAGAACACGGCCGTGCAGCTCCCCACGCCCGCCCAGTGGACCAGGCCCTTCGGACTGCTACGGCCCGCCGACGAGATCGGCCTGCTGGCCCGGCGCTACATGCACGAGTACGGCGCCACCCGCGACCATCTCTTCAACGTCGCGCTGGCCTGCCGCAACCGCGCCAACCAGAACCCGGCGGCGATCATGTACGAACGCCCGCTGACCCGCGAGATGTACATGACCTCCCGCTGGATCAGCGAACCGCTCTGCCTGTTCGACAACTGCCTGGAGACCGACGGAGCGCTGGCCTGCGTCATCGTCTCCGCCGAGCGGGCCCGCGACTGCCGCCGGCGCCCCGTGTACATCCACTCCGCGGCCCAGGGCCTGCCCGCACAGCACCACGGCATGGTCAACTACTGGAACGACGACCCCCTCACCGGCCCCGCCTGGACGGCCGCCCGGCAGCTGTGGAAGACCGCGGACTTCGGACCGCAGGACGTCGACGTGGCCCAGATCTACGACGCGTTCACCCCGCTCGTCCCGCTCTCCCTGGAGGGCTACGGCTTCTGCGGACGCGGCGAGGGCGGGGCCTTCACCGAGGGCGGCGCCCTGGAGATCGGCGGCCGGCTGCCGCTGAACACCGGGGGCGGCGGACTCAGCGAGGCGTACGTCCACGGCTTCAACCTCATCAACGAAGGCGTGAAGCAACTGCGCGGCATCTCCACCGCCCAGGTCCCGGACGCCGCCACCTGCCTGGTCACCGCGGGCGAGGGAGTGCCCACATCCGCCGTACTGCTGAGGAGTTGAGATGCCCGACGCCCTGCTGCCGCCCGTCGTCGACGACGACGGCGCGCCGTTCTGGGAGTACGCCGCGAGGGGCGAACTCCGGGTGCAGGCCTGCGCCGACTGCGGCGAACTGCGCTTCCCGCCGCGGCCCTGCTGCCCTCACTGCCGGTCCTTCGGCAGCGAGTGGCGCCTGATGAGCGGGCGCGGCCGGATCTGGTCATACGTGATCCCGCATCCGCCGCTGCTGCCCGCCTACGCCGAACAGGCCCCGTACAACGCGGTCGTCGTCGAGCTCCTGGACGCCCCCCGCATCCGGCTGGTCGGCAATGTGGTCTCCGCGCCGGACGCACCGCTGAACTCCGTGGACCCGGGGCGGCTGCGGATCGGGGCGGGCGTCCGCGTCGCGTTCGCTCCCGCGGTGGGTGCGGGCGTACGGATGCCACGCTGGCTGCTGGAGCGGTCATGAGCGTCCGCATCGAGCCGGACAAGAGCACCGGCGTCGCGCTCGTCACCCTGGACCGGCCCGGGAAGCACAACGCGATCGACCTGGCCACGGCGGATCGACTGGCCGATGTCTGGCAGGAGTTCCGCTACGACGACTCGGTACGGGCGGCGGTGGTGACGGGCGCGGGCACCAGGGCGTTCTGCACCGGCATCGACCGGTCGGTCGAGGTGCCGCAGCCGTCGTCGCCGTACTCGGTCGACGATCCG
Organism: Streptomyces sp. AM8-1-1; assembly: GCF_032229325.1. Classification (NCBI taxonomy): domain Bacteria; kingdom Bacillati; phylum Actinomycetota; class Actinomycetes; order Kitasatosporales; family Streptomycetaceae; genus Streptomyces; species Streptomyces sp. AM8-1-1. The sequence goes on along the minus strand of NZ_CP135086.1, from coordinate 4,670,866 downwards.
CTGATCAGGATCGGGCCCAAGGCGAACGACCTGTGGAAACCGGTCGTCGCGGCGGTGGAGGGCATGGCGTGCGGCGGCGCGTTCTATCTGCTGGGCGAGAGCGAGTTCGTGGTGGCCTCACGGGAGGCGACCTTCTTCGACCCGCACACCACGTACGGCATGGTCAGCGCCTACGAGACGATCCTGCTGGCGCAGCGGATGCCGGTCGGCGAGGTGGCCCGGATGGCGCTGATGGGCACGGCGGAGCGGGTGTCGGCCGTCCGGGCCTACGAGACGGGTCTGGTCTCCGAGCTCACCGCTCCGGGCGAGGCGGTCGCAGCGGCGCTGCGGGCGGCGGAAGTGGTCGCCTCGTACCCGACGGCCGCGGTCCAGGGCACGGTCCGTGCGGTGTGGGCCGCCCGGGAGGCGGCGCGGACCCAGGCACTGGCGCTCGCCCCGCACCTGGTGTCCCTGGGGAATCTCGCGCCGGGGGAACAGGCGGAGCTGTTCCGCGCCCGGGGCGGACCGCACCGGCTGCGGTAGGCCCTGTCCGGGCCCAGGACGCAGAAGCCCCCGGACCTCGCTCGGCGGTCCGGGGGCGTTTCGCGTGGATCAGCTCGCCGTACGGCGGGCTTTCGCGTGGGTCAGCTCGCCGTACGGCTCGCGCTCACCACTTCGCACTTCTTGTACTCGGAGCCGTTCCCGCTGCCGGGGTAGGCGGTCGTCGCCTCGCCCTTCGCCGACGAACCGGCCGCGACCTGGAGGTCGTCGATCCGCGCGGTGGCCTTGGTGACGGTGGTGTCCCCGAGGTCGCCCTTGAACTCCAGGCTCACGTCGTAGGCGTAGGCGAGCGAGTCACTGTTGTTGACGGTGATCTTCGCGGTGAGCTTCTTGCCGCTCGCGTCCAGGCCGCACGAGTCGATGGTCACGTCGCGCAGGGCCTTGTTGGCGCTGGAGCCGCCCGTCACCGAACCGGTCGAACCGCCGGACGTCGTGGTGTCGCTGTCGTTGTCGTGGCTACCGCCGGAGCTGCTGCTGTTGCTTCCGCTGCTGCTGCTGCCACCACAGCTGCCACCGCCGGAACCCCGGGCTCCGGTGAGCGCGACCAGGACGATGCCGAACACGGCGACGGCTCGGACATGACGAATCTTCACTTCTCAACCCCCGTTGAAAGCGCGGTACTTGCGGCTCGCTTTGACGAGCGCACGTCACCATAGCAGTCGGAATCGTCACGACATGCGTGACGGCCGTCGTACGCAACACGGAAGGGGCGTCATACGGCGGCCGTCCTGACCTGACGCTACGCCCGCGGGGTGCGCCGCGCCATTCGGTCCCGCGGGCCCGGGGTCAGCGGCCCCCGCGGCCCGTCGCGGTGCCCTTGATCGCGTCCAGGGCGTAGACGCAGCGGTCCTTGCTGCAGGCGTAGACGACGCCGCCGCGCGCCACCGGTGAACCCGTGATCTCGCCGCCCGTGGCAAGCTTCCAGCGCAACTGGCCGCCGCTCGCGTCCAGGGTGTAGAGCACATGGTCCGCCGAGCCGAAGTGGACACGGCCGTCGGCGACGACGGGGGCGCCGATGACCTCGCCGCCCGCCGCGAAGCGCCACATCGGTGTGCCGGTCACCGCGTCCAGGGTGTAGAGCGCGCTGCCGCTGCCGACGTGCACATTGCCGCCCGCCACCAGCACCGGCTCGATGGACTGGCGCGACTCGGTGGCGATGCGCCAGCGGTCCTTGCCGGTGATCGCGTCCAGGGCGTACACCGTGCCGAGATAGTCGGCGAGATACACACCGCCACCGGTCACCGCGGGCCCCGGCGCGAACGCCGGCGCCGACAGGAAGACCGCCGGCGACTCGAAGTGCCAGCGCACCAGACCGCTCGCGATGTCGATGGCCAGGACGCGGGTGCCGGCGGCGACATAGACGTGCCCGTCCGGCGCGGGCTGCACCCGGACGGGCACATTGCCGCACGAGGCCGCGTCCCCGACGGGGTAGGACCAGCGCTCCACGCCGGTACGGGTCTCCACCGCCCGCAGACGGGCGTCCTTCCACACGTACACGGTGTCGTCGAAGATCGCGGGCCCGGCCTCGGGCGTCTCGAAGTCCGTCTGGGCGCCGGTCAGCTCCCACAGCTTCTCGCCGTTGGACGCCTCCCACGCCTGAACCCCGCCGCCGCGCGTCCCGGTGAGGACGGTGCCGCGGTCGACCTTGAGGGAGTACACCCAGGCATCGGTCTGAAGACGCCAGCGCTCCTGGCCGGTCGTCGAGTCGAGCGCGTACAGCGTGGGGCCGTCGGACGCGTGGATGCGGCCGCCCGCGACGGCCATCGCCCAGGCCACGTCACGGGTCTTGAACTGGCGGCGGCCGCTGGCCACGTCCAGCGCGTGCACCTCGAAGGAGGTCACGTAGAGCAGATCGCCGTCGACCACCGGGGTGCCCCAGACGTCGTTCGACATCCGGAAACGCCACGGCCGCCAGTGCGCGGGGCCGTCCGGGGGCGAGGAGGGCGGGGGCACGGGCGGCGCGGTCGGGACGGCACTGGTCGCGGCCTCGGAACCGTTCAGGCCCGCAGGCGGGCGGACCCAGCCGGTGGCGGGACCCGCGTCGGCGACGGGACCGCGGCCCGCCTCGGCGACCCGGGGCCCGGGGCCGATCGGCACCTTGGCGCCCGGCAGCCTGATCGCCCCGGCCGATGCGGCGGCGCCGACCGGCGCATGGTCGGTCCGCGGGTCGCCGCCGCCGTGGCGCGGCGGGTCCCAGTCGGCGTTCGGCCTTCTCGGCGGTGCCTGCGGCTGCGGCGGGGGCGGGGTGGGCTCCTGGCGCTGGGCGGGGGCGGTCCGGCCGCCGCCGCGGCGCAGCTCGATCATCGCGGTGGCGCGCGTCGGCAGCCAGGCCGACGCGGTGCCGCTGTCGTCGCTGCCGGAGGAGAACAGATGCGGTGCGAGCTGGGCCTGCAGATCCTCGGGCGTCGGCCGCCGCGTGGCCTCCATCTGCATGCAGGACTCGATGAGCGGCCGCAGCTCGTCCGGCAGCCCCTCCAGATCGGGACCCTCGCGCAGCAGCATGAAGACGGTCTCGACCGGGTTGGCGCCATGGAAAGGGGCATGGCCGGTCGCAGCGAAGACGAGGGTGGACCCGAGCGAGAAGACATCGCTGGCCCCGGTCACGCTGCGTGAGTCACGGGCCTGCTCGGGCGACATGTACGCGGGGGTGCCCACGGCGACGTTGGTCATCGTCAGCCGGGTGTTGGAGACGCCGGACGCGATACCGAAGTCGATCACCCTCGGGCCGTCCTCCACGACGAGCACGTTCGAGGGCTTGAGGTCGCGGTGGACGAGCCCCGCGCCGTGGATCGACTGGAGCGCCTCGGCGATGCCCGCCGCGAGCCAGCGGACGGCCTGGGCCGGCATCGGCCCGCACTCATTCACTATTTCCTCGAGAGAGGGGGCGGGCACATAGGCGGTGGCCAGCCACGGCACCGCGGCGCGCGGGTCGGCGTCCACGACGGCGGCGGTGTAGAACCCGCTCACCGCACGGGCGGCCTCCACCTCGCGGGTGAAGCGGACACGGAACAGCTGGTCCTCGGCGAGCTCGGTGCGCACGGTCTTGATCGCCACCCGGCGGCCGGACGCCGACCGTGCGAGATAGACCAGTCCCATGCCGCCGGCTCCGAGCCGCCCCAGCACCTCGAACGGACCGATCCGTCTCGGGTCATGCTGCGTCAGCTGCTCCATACCTGCCTGCCACCTCCCCGTACGGGCCCCAGATCGAAATGGGCCCGTTCCATACAGCCCCGTGCAGCGTCTCACCACCGAGACCCTCAGCGGTGCGCACCCTGATTCTTCCTGTCGGAGGCGGCGGTTGCGAACCCGGGGGCGGATCGGGGTGTCTCACCCGGATTCGGGCACGGGAGCCGGGGTCGCATCGGTACCTTCTGCCCCCTCTTCGGGGGTGTTCTCGTCCGCGGGTTCGGCCAGTACGGCGAAAGTGGCGCCCTGATTGTCGGTGAGTACGGCGATTCGCCCGTAGGGAATGTCGAACGGAGGCGCCTGGACGCGGCCGCCGAGAGCGGTGACCGTCTCGGCCGCGGCGTCACAGTCCTCGACACAGAAATAGATGAGGAAATGGTCCGGCATCTCGGCGGGAAATGCGCCGGTGATCACACTGCGGCCACCGATGGCGGTGTCCGGGCCCGGCTCCGCGCCCCGCGGTGACCACAGCCGGAAGTCGACCGAGCCGTCCTCGAGGTCCGTCCCGGAGAAGCCGAAGACCGTCTCGTAGAAGGCGTCGGCACGTTCCTTGTCGCGGGCGTAGACCTCGGTCCAGCAGTACGAGCCGGGCGTGCCCTGTTCCTCGAATCCCGCCCGTTCGGCCGCCTGCCAGAGGCCGAAGACGGCGCCGCCCGGGTCCGCGGCGACCGCCACGATGCCGGTGGTCCCCATCTGCTGCGGGGGCACGATCACGTGGCCGCCCGCGTCGGTGATGCGTCCGGCGAGCAGATAGGCGTCGGGGGTGGCGAAGTAGACGCCCCAGACGGTGGGCATCCGGCCGTCGCCCTTGGGCGTGAGGGCGGCGACGAGCTTTCCGTCGCTGAAGGCGTCGGTCTGCGTGCCCTCCCCGGGCGCGAAGGTCCAGCCGAACAGTTCGCCGTAGAAGCGCTTGCCTGCCTCGACGTCGGGAAGCGCTGCGTCCGCCCAGCACGGTGTGCCCTCGGGGAATGCGGCCATGGACGTCGTTCCTTCCGTGTGATGCCCATCACCTTCAAGCTAACGTCGCAGCAGAGCGGGCGACAGCGGGCACACAGGGACTCACCCGAACATATGACCTAATACGGTCATTGGGCTTCGTAAAGGACCCGGAATTGTTGAGTTGTCCACGAAAGTTGTCCACAGGCTGTTGATAAGACTATTGCCGCACCCCATTTGCAGTCGGCCGAATCGCGCGCCGATCACCCCTCGGTAAGCTGACGGCATGACAGGACAAGTACGCACCGTCGACGGCCGAGTGGCCGGACGACGCGGACAGGCGACGCGGCAGAAGCTGCTCGACTGCCTCAGCGAGATGCTCAGCTCCTCGCCGTACCGGGACGTCAAAGTCATCGACGTGGCCCGGAAGGCGGGCACTTCCCCCGCGACCTTCTACCAGTACTTCCCCGACGTCGAGGGCGCCGTCCTCGAACTCGCCGAGGAAATGGCCAAGGAGGGCACCGGGTTGACCGAACTGGTCTCCGGCCGCACCTGGGTCGGAAAGGCCGCCTGGCAGGCGTCGGAGGAACTCGTCGAGGGATTCCTCGACTTCTGGCGACGCCATGACGCGATCCTCCGGGTGGTCGACCTCGGCGCCGCGGAGGGCGACAAGCGGTTCTACAAGATCCGCATGAAGATCCTCAACTCGGTGACCAACTCCCTTACGGACGCGGTGAAGGACCTGCAGTCCAAGGGCAAGGTCGACAAGGACGTGAGCCCCGCCGCAGTGGCGGGCTCCCTGGTGGCGATGCTGGCGGCGGTGGCCTCGCACCAGAAGGGGTTCACCACCTGGGGTGTGAAGCAGTCCGAACTGAAGCCGAATCTGTCGCTGTTGGTGCACCTGGGCATCACGGGCAAGAAGCCGACGCGGTAGGCGTTCACGTCCCATCCCACAGGTCCTGTCACGCCGACGGCGGTCCCTTCCCGGGTGACCGCCGTCGGCGCTCTTGTCCCTCGTGACCGCAACTACCGGGCTCTCAGGGCCCTATGGCATGCATCGATTGCGTCGCACGGCGAGTTTCGTCAGCGCCGCGTGAGGCGGAACAGCCGGATCCGACGCGTGATCCTCGACTGGTAGGTGGCATACGGCGGCCAGAACCGCAGCGCCTCCTTCCACACCCGCTCCCGCTCCTCGCCCTCCAGCAGGCTCGCGCGTACGGCGATGTCCTCGCCCTTCCAGCTCACCTCTGCCTCGGGATGCTTCAGCAGGTTCGCCGTCCAGGCCGGATGCCCCTCACGGCCGAAGTTGGAGCCGATCAGAATCCAGTCGCCCGACTCCTCCGGCATGCACGCCAGCGGCGTCACCCGCGGCCGGCCCGTCCGCGCTCCCCGGGCCGTGAGAATCACTCCGGGCAGCATCTGGGCGCTGAGCAGCACTTTTCCCCGCGTCAGCCGGTGCACCGCACGGTCCATCGCCGGGATGACATGCGGCGCGACCTTGGCGAAGAGCCGGGTCGACGACACCTTCCGGACCAGCCGCACACCTGCCGGGGTCTTCGCCATCAGACCGCCACCGCCGTCCGTGCCGTGCGGCCCGCGAACAGGCCCGCGGTCTCGGCGGCGTGGGCCCGCAGCCGGTGCACCGGGCCGAAGAGCAGTTCGTCGGACGCGGCCCGCTTGAAGTAGAGGTGCGCCTCGTGTTCCCAGGTGAACCCGATACCGCCGTGCAGTTGGACGGCCTCGGCCGTGACCTCGCGCAGGGCTTCCAGGCACTGGGCGAGCGCCAGCCCGCCCTCGGCCGGGTGCCGGGCCGCGTAGTAGGCCGCCGAGCGGGCCGCCTGCACCCGTACGTACTGATCGGCCAGCCGGTGTTTCACCGCCTGGAAGGAGCCGATCGGCCGGCCGAACTGCTCCCGGCCGCGCACGTACTCCACAGTGCGGTCGAGCGCACTCGCCGCCGCGCCCACCGCCTCCGCGGCGAGCAGCGCCGCCGCCCCCTCACCGACTGCGGCGAGGGCTCCGGTCACGTCGGCCGTGTCGTCGTCCCCCAGCAGCTCGGCCGGGCAGTCGCGCAGTTCGACGCGGGCCTGCGGCCGGGTCTCGTCGAGCGAGGTCTGCCGTACCCGCGTCAGCCCTTCGGCGTCCGCCCGGACCAGGAAGAGCAGGGTCCGGCTGCGCGGGAAGCCTCCCGTGTGGGCGGCCACGAGCAGCAGGGGGGCGCTGTGCCCGTCGAGCACCTGGCGGGCCTCCCCGTAGAGGAGCGGGCCGCCGTCCGCCGTGGACCGCGCCTGCACCCCGCCGGCCCGGCCGCCGCCCGCCCACTCCCCCGTCGCGTTGTCCCCGACGAGTCCGAGTGCGACGGCGAGGGTCCCACCGGACACGGCGAGGGCACAGGTCAGCGAACCGTCGGCGATCCGCGGAAGGAGTTCGTCCCGCTGCGCGGGCGTGCCGAGCGCGGCGATCAGGGGGGCGGCGAGGCCCGAGGTGGCCAGCAGCGGCGAGGGCAGCAGGGCCCGTCCGGTCTCCTCGAAGGCGACGGCGAGTTCGGCGAGGCCGCAGCCCACGCCTCCGTACGAAGCCGGCAGCGCGAGACCCGGCAGTCCGAGCTGCTGGGAGAGCCGCGACCACAGCGCCGGGTCGTGCCCGTCCGCGGTCCCGACGGCGGCCCTGACCTCGTCGGGGCCGGCGCGTTCGGCGAGCAGCTCGCGCAGGGTACGGCGGATGTCGTCCTGCTCCGCGGTGGCGGCGGTGTCCATGGCAGCCCTCCCTGTCTGACGGGTCGTCATGTTAGGGGTGGGCCCGCCAGATGCACAGTCCCGTGCGCGACGAGCACATGCCTCCACGAGAGGAATCTGATGTACCGTCAGATTCATGCCTTCCTCATCGCGCGCCGCACGCAAGGTCGCCATCGTCGGCATATCCCTCTCGGACTGCGGCCGCGTCGACGGCCCCACGCCCTACGCCCTCCACGCCCAGGCGGCCCGCCGGGCGCTCGCCGACTCGGGCCTCGCACGCGAGAGCATCGACGGCTTCGCCTCGGCCGGCCTCGGCACACTCGCCCCCATCGAGGTCGCCGAGTATCTGGGCCTGCGGCCGCGCTGGGTGGACTCGACGTCCGTGGGCGGCGCCACCTGGGAGGTCATGGCGGCCCATGCCGCCGACGCGATCGCCGCCGGGCACGCCGACGCCGTGCTGCTGGTCTACGGTTCGACCGCCCGGGCCGACATCAGAGCCGGCCGGCGCACCGCCGGGCTGTCCTTCGGCGGCCGGGGCCCGCTCCAGTTCGAAGTCCCGTACGGACACACGCTCATAGCCAAGTACGCGATGGCCGCCCGCCGCCACATGCACGAGTACGGCACGACCCTGGAGCAGCTGGCCTCGGTGGCGGTCCAGGCGCGGGCGAACGCCGCCGCCAATCCGGAGGCCATGTTCCGCGACCCGATCACCGTGGACGAGGTGCTCGACGGCCCGCTGATCGCCGACCCGTTCACCAAACTGCACTGCTGCATCCGCAGCGACGGCGGCTGCGCGGTGCTGCTGGCGGCCGAGGAGTACGTGGCGGACACCGCGAGCACCCCGGTGTGGATCCTCGGCACCGGCGAACACGTCTCGCACGCCACGATGTCGGAGTGGGACGACTTCACCGTCTCCCCCGCCGCCGTCTCGGGCCGGCTCGCCTTCGAGCGCGCGGGGCTCACCCCGGCCGAGATGGACATCGCCGAGATCTACGACGCCTTCACGTACATGACGCTCGTGACCCTGGAGGACCTCGGCTTCTGCGCCAAGGGCGAGGGCGGCCCGTTCGTCGAGAAGGGCCGCATCAGCCGCACCGGCGAACTCCCGGTGAACACCGACGGTGGCGGCCTCTCGGCCTGCCATCCGGGGATGCGCGGGCTGTTCCTGCTGGTGGAGGCCGTACGGCAACTGCGCGGCGAGGCCGGCGGACACCAGGTCCACCTGCCGGACGGCGGCCCGCCGCGGCTGGCCGTGGCCTCGGGGACGGGCGGCTGGTTCTGCTCGTCGGGAACGGTGGTGCTCGGCCGGGACTGACCCGGCGCGCACCCACGACCGGCCTGTGCGGGTCAGGCCGCGTCCGGCGGGAGCAGCCGCTCGACGAGCTGCGTGATCAGATCGCCCGCCTGCTTCTCGGGAAACACGTCGGGCAGCGTGAGCCGCTCCACCACCAGCCAGTTGGTGGCGAGATAGATCATCCTGACGGCGTCGGCGTCGCCGGGCAGGCCCGAGGCGAGGTGGTGCTGGACATTGGCCTCGACGTCCTCGCTGACCCGTGCGGTCAGCACCGCGCGCAACTCCGGCCTGCGGGTGGCCTCCAGACGCAGTTCCAGCAGGGCGAGGTAGCCGGTACGGAAGGCGGCGACCCGCTCCACGACCTCGCGCACCAGTTCCGCCGTACGGTCGCGGGTGGTGGGGCCGGTGAGCATGGCCTCCATCGTGGCGTCGTCGGGACGCATGCGCTCGTAGATGCGGCCGCCGGCCTGGTTGAGGAGGTCGTCGCGGTTGCCGAAGTAGTTGGACGCGGTGCCCTTGGGCACGTCCGCCTCGGCGTCCACGGCCCGGAAGGTCAGTCCCCGTGCGCCGTCCCGGGCCAGCACCTCGATGGCGGCGTCCACCAGCGCCGCGCGCCGGGCCAGGTTCTGCCTCATCCGCGATCCTTCCGCTCACCCCGTCCGCCAGCGATACCACTGCGAGTGTAGTACTTTGCCGCCATGGGCAACGACCAGCAGGCGACCTTCCGCGCTCTCCTCCATGCGCAGCGGGTCTGGGACATCACCCTTCCGGCCTTCGACGCCGCGGACGCGCCCGCGGCGCCCCTCCCGCTCTTCCACCGGTGGTTCGGCGAGGCGGTGGCGGCCGGACAGACCGAGCCGCACACCATGTCGCTGGCCACGGTGGACGACGAGGGCCGCCCGGACGTACGCACGCTGATGCTGCACGACGCGGACGAACGGGGCTGGCACTTCGCCTCGCACGCCACCAGCGCGAAGGGGAGGCAGCTGGCCGCGCACCCCGACGCGGCGCTCGGCTTCTACTGGGCCGCGCAGGGCCGGCAGGTCCGGGTCCGCGGCCGGGTCTCCGCGGCCGGTTCGGCGGAGAGCCAGGCCTCTTTGCACGCGCGCTCGACCGGCGCGCTGGCGGCGGCGCTCACCGGGCGGCAGAGCGAAGTCCTCGCCTCGCGCGAGGAGTTGGCGGACGCATCGCGGGCCGCGTGGGAACGTGCGCAGGCGGAGCCGGAAACGCCCGTGCCGACGTGGACGCGCTATGTGCTCGCCCCCGAGGAGGTCGAGTTCTTCCAGGGCGACGGAGAGCGGCAGCACGTACGGCTGCGCTACCGCCGGACCCAGGAGGGATGGCGGACCGAACTGCTCTGGCCCTGACCGGGATGGTTCGGACTGATCGGATGGTTCGGACGGTTCGGACGGTTCGTGACGGAGGCGCCGGCGGCGATCAGAGGGAAGGCGCCGGCGCCTCCGGACGGAACACGGGGACGGCGATCCCGCCGTCGGCCCGGAAGGCGGCCCGCAATGGCATGCCGATGCGCAGCGACTCCTGCGGGCAGCCGACGACTTCGGTCATCATGCGCGGCCCCTCGGCCAGGTCGACGACGGCCGCGGTGTACGGCACCCGGTCGCCGAAGGGCGGCAGATCGTTGCGGTGCACGACCGACCAGGTGTAGAGCGTGGCGCGGCCGGACGCCCGCTCCCACACGACATCCTCGCTCCAGCAGAACGGGCAGAACTCCCGCGGGTAGTGATGCGCCCGGCCGCAGGCACCGCACCGGCGGATCAGCAGCCGGCCCTCGGCGGCCGCCTCCCAGAACGGACGGGTGAAGTCGTCGGCCTCCGGGGTCGCGGTCATCGGAAGAGCCCGATCGCGCTGTCGAGGGACCAGGTCTGCCAGGACATGGCGAACAGGGCGACCAGGGAGATGAGCGCCATCATGGCGTTCTGCCCCTGCTCGGCCCAGTCGTGGATCATCAGCACCAGGTAGAGCAGGTTGAGCAGCAGTCCGCCGACGAGGGCGACCGGGGTCAGGAAGCCGACGACCAGTCCGAGGCCGAGGGCGAGTTCGGCGTAGACGACGAGGTAGGCCATCGCCCGCGGGCGGGGCTCGACCACCGCACGGAAGCCCTTTGTCACGAAGGGCCAGCGGTGCCGGCCGGCCACGTCCGCCGCCCACGCGATGCCGGTGCCGCGCTCGAACCAGCCCTTCTTGTCCTTGTGACGCCAGCTCTCCAGCCACCACAGGCCGAGGCCGATGCGCAGAACGGCGAGCCATTCTGCGCCGGTGAGCCAGACGGTCTCCATCCGGACCTCCTTCTCCCCGGGCGGTCCCCAGGCCTCCCGCACAGAATTTCTGACGGTACGTCAGTTCAGCGGATGTCACTGCCTGTGCGCAAGAGGTCTGCGGGCGTGATCAATTCGCAACCGATTCCCGTCTTGACTGAGACCCATCAAGTGAACGCGCGATTACGCTCAGGCGATATGGCCGACGAAAAGGACATCGACCGCACGGACGACAGACCCGCCTACATCATCGGCGGCGGTCCGGGCGGTCTCGCCGCTGCCGCCGCGCTGCGCGAGCGGGGCGTACGGGCCGTGGTGCTGGAGAAGTCCGACGCGGTCGGGGCCTCGTGGCGCCGCCACTACGACCGGCTCCATCTGCACACCACCCGCAAGCTGTCCGGGCTGCCGGGGCTCGCCATGCCGCGCTCGTTCGGCCGCTGGGTCTCCCGCGACAACGTGGTCCGCTATCTGGAGAAGTACGCGGAGTTCCACGAGCTGGAGATCGTGACCGGGGTCGAGGTCTCCCGGATCGAGGCGTCGGGCTCAGACTGGGTGCTGCACGCCACGGGCGGCCGCCGGCTCACCGGACGCGCGGTGGTCGTGGCCACCGGCTTCAACCACACCCCGCGGCGGCCGGACTGGCCGGGCCACGAGGCGTACACCGGTGAACTGCTGCACGCGAGCGACTACCGCAACGCCGAGCCCTACCGCGGCAAGGACGTCCTCGTCGTAGGCGTCGGCAATACGGGTGCGGAGATCGCGGTCGACCTGGTGGAGGGCGGCGCCGCCCGGGTGCGCCTCGCCGTCCGCACGGTCCCGCACATCGTCCGCCGCTCCACCGCCGGCTGGCCGGCCCAGCGCACCGGCATCCTCGTGCGCAGGCTGCCCGTGGGTCTGGTGGACAGGGCGGGCAGGGTGATGTCCCGTATCGCCGTCCCCGACCTCGAAGCCCAGGGTCTCCCCCGCCCGGACACCGGCCTGTACTCACGGGTCAAGGAGGGCGCGATCCCGGTCCAGGACGTGGGCCTGATCGACGCGGTACGCAAGGGCACGGTCGAACCGGTCGCCGCCGTCGACTCGTTCGAGGCGGAGAAGGTGGTCCTCGCGGACGGCACCCGCATCTCCCCGGACGCGGTGATCACCGCCACCGGCTACCGCCGCGCACTGGAGGACCTCGTCGGACATCTCGGCGTCCTGGACGAGCGCGGCAGACCGCTCACCCATGGCGGCCGGACACTGCCGCAGGCGCCGGGGCTCTACTTCACCGGGTTCACGAACCCGATCAGCGGGATGTTCCGGGAGATGGCGATCGACGCGCAGAAGATCGCGCGGTCGCTGGCGAAGAGCTAGGCCCTGTCCGGGGCTGGTGCCGCGACCGGCGATATCTGCCCGCCAGGTCGCCGCCCTTCGGGTCGGGCAGGGCGCGGGGCACGCCGGACCGGGTGACGACGGCCGCATCCCGCCCGGCCGATCGCCCGGGGACATCGCCCTGAGCGCGATCACCTCCGCTGCTCCCACTCACCGGCCCGGCCCGGTCCGATCCGGGCTCCGGGCTCCGGGCTCCGGGCTCCGGGCTCCGGGCTCCGGGCTCCGGGATGACGCCGCGGTCCTGCTCCGTGAGAGCGCGACAGCCACCGAGGAGGGACCCGCCTCGCGGGCCGGCGAGCAGGGGCCCGCGGGGTGCGGCGGACCCGTTCCGTGGGGCGTCCCCTCACCCTTTGCCTGCACGACTGTTCCTGACAGGTAGTCAGTTCTGTAATCTGACTATGCGTCAGTTAACGTGGCAACGAGCAGAGCGGGGCTCAGCGATGCTTGGATCAACTCACGGCACCCTCACCTCCGACCTCCGCGCACGAGTGGTGGCCTGCGGCGAACAGCCCCGGCAGGCCGTCCATGACACCGCCTCGATCACCGCGGCCGACGGCGCCATGGACGTCAGCGGACGGCCCTTGTACGCACCCGTGCCGGATCTCGACCGGTTCTTCCGGCCGTCGTCCGTCGCCGTCGTCGGCGCGTCCGACAGCGAGGGACGGCCCAACACCGGCATCACCCGGCAGCTCGTCGACTGGGCCGAGCGGGTCGGCGCACGGCTCTATCCCGTGCATCCGACCCGGGAACACGTCTTCGGCCTGCGCTGCTCCCCCTCCGTCGCCGACCTCCCCGAGGAGGTCGACCTCGCGGTGCTGCTCGTCGGCGATCCGCTGCCGGTGATCGAGGAACTGGCCGAGGCCAAGGTCAAGTTCGCGGTCGCCTTCGCCTCCGGATACGCGGAGACCGGCGACGCCGGCGCGGTGGCGCAGACGAGGCTGGCGGCGGCCGTGGAACGGGCCGGGCTGCGGCTGCTCGGACCCAACACCAACCTCAACGCCTTCGAACGGTTCCGCGACGACCTGACGGGCCCCGCGATCGCCCTGATCACCCAGTCGGGACATCAGGGGCGGCCCGTGTTCACCCTCCAGGAGCTGGGCGTACGGCTCTCCCACTGGGCGCCCACCGGCAACGAGGCGGACCTGGAGACCGCCGACTTCATCTCCTACTTCGCCGAGCGCCCCGAGGTCGGCGCCATCGCCTGTTACGTCGAAGGGCTCAAGGACGGACGGTCCTTTCTGCTCGCCGCCGACCGGGCGGCGCGGCGCGGGGTACCCGTCGTCGCGGTCAAGGTCGGCCGCACCGAGACCGGGGCGCGGACCGCCGCCTCCCACACCGGCAAACTGACCGGCGCGGACCGGGTGGTGGACGCGGCGATGCGGCAGTTCGGGGTGATCCGCGTCGACGGTCTCGACGAACTCCAGGACACCGCCGCCCTGTTGGCGCGCGCCCGTCGTCCCGCCGCCGACGGCGTGGTCGTCTACTCGATCTCCGGCGGCACGGGCGCGCACTTCTCCGACCTCGCCTGCGCGGCGGGGCTGCGGCTGCCGCGGCTGTCCGAGACCAAGCAGGCCGAGCTGCACACCTGGATACCCGAGTACCTGAACGTCGCCAACCCGGTCGACAACGGCGGTCATCCGGTGGGTGACTGGCGCGGCCGGAAGATCATCGACGCGATCCTGGCCGACCCCTCCGTGGGGGTGCTGATCTGCCCGATCACCGGACCGTTCCCGCCGATGAGCGACCGGCTCGCCCAGGACCTGGTGGACGCGGCCGAGGCTACCGACAAGCTGGTGTGCGTGGTGTGGGGGTCACCGGTGGGTACGGAGGCGGCGTACCGCGAGACGCTGCTCGGGTCCTCGCGGGTGGCCACCTTCCGTACGTTCGGGAACTGCATCACCGCGGTCCGCGCCTTCCTGGACCACCAGCGCTTCACCACGGGCTACCGCTCCCCCTTCGACGACGCGCCCCGCACCCCGTCCCCGTCGTTCCGCAAGGCCCAGGCACTGATGCGGCCGGGCAAGCAGCTGAGCGAGCACGCGGCGAAGCAGCTGCTGCGGGCGTACGGCATCCGCGTGCCGCGTGAGCAGCTGGTGACGAGCGCGGCCGCGGCGGTCCGGGCGGCCGGGCTGGTGGGTTATCCCGTCGTCATGAAGGCATCCGGCACACAGCTGGCCCACAAGACCGAACTGGGCCTGGTCAAGGTCGGACTGACGTCCGCCAGCCAGGTCCGGGACACGTATCGCGAGCTGACCGACATCGCCCGCTACGAGGGCGTCGACCTGGACGGCATCCTGGTGTGCCAGATGGTCGAGCGCGGCGTGGAGATGGTCGTCGGCGTCACCCAGGACGCGCTGTTCGGGCCGACGGTGACGGTGGGGCTCGGCGGCGTACTGGTGGAGGTCCTCCAGGACGTCGCGGTCCGCGTACCGCCCTTCGGCGAGGACCAGGCGCGCGCCATGCTCGGCGAACTGCGCGGCCGCGCCCTGCTGGAAGGCATCCGCGGCGGCCCGCCGGTCGACGTGGACGCCCTGGTGGAGGTCGTCCTGCGGGTCCAGCGGATGGCGCTGGAACTGGGCGACGAACTCTCCGAGCTCGACATCAACCCCCTGATGGTGCTGCCCCGTGGCCAGGGCGCGGTGGCGCTGGACGCGCTGGCGGTGTGCCGGTGAACGCCTCCGTGCTGCACTCCGTCGACAACGGCGTCTCATGGATCACGCTGAACCGTCCCGAGGCCATGAACGCCGTCACCTGGGCCCAGCGGGAGCGGATCATCGAGCTGCTCGGCGCCGCGTCCGAGGACCCCGCGGTCCGCGCGGTCGTCCTCACCGGCACCGGCAAGGGCTTCTGCGCGGGCGCGGACCTGCGCGGCACCCCGTCGACGGGCCGGGACCGGATCGCCGGGGACGTGACACGGACGATACGGCTGGGGGCACAGCGTCTGATCGCGGCCGTGCTGGACTGCGAGAAGCCGGTGATCGCCGCGGTCAACGGCACGGCCGCGGGCCTCGGCGCCCACCTCGCGCTCGCCTGCGATCTGGTGCTGGCGGCCGAAGGGGCCACGTTCATCGAGGTGTTCGTCCGCCGGGGCCTGGTCCCGGACGGCGGCGGGGCCTATCTGCTGCCGAGGCTGATCGGCCCGCAGCGGGCGAAGGAGCTGATGTTCTTCGGCGACGCGCTTGCGGCGCAGGAGGCCGAACGCCTGGGCCTGGTCAACCGGGTGGTCGCCGCCGACGACCTGACGAAGACGGCCCGCGCCTGGTCCGAGCGCCTCGCCCAGGGCCCGACGCGGGCGCTCGCGCTCACCAAGCAGCTGGTGAACGCGTCGCTGGACGCCGACCGGGCGACGGCGTTCGCGGCGGAGGCGGCGGCGCAGGAGATCAACATGACGACGCGGGACGCGAACGAAGGGGTGGCGAGCTTCGTGGAGCGGCGGGGGGCGGAGTACCGGGGGTACTGACCCGGCACCCCCGCGCGGGGGTGTCCCCCCGCGCGGTACTCCCGCCCCGCGCCGCCGCGGATTCGTCGGTGCGGCTCGTCGCTACGGCGCCATCTCGTACGACCCCGCCAGGGCCTCCACGCGCTCCCAGACACGCGCCGAGCGGGCCTCGTCCACCACCGGACGCCGGACCGCGCCGATCGCCCACTGCTGCTGCTCGTGCGTCGCGGAGTCCTTGCCGTGCAGCTCGACGGCGTGCGCGGAGAAGTCCCGTACGAGCACGGAGAACAGCTCGTCCAGCACGTCCTCGTCCACGTCCGTCAGACGCGCCTGCTCCAGGATCAGCTGTCCGTGCACGACCAGCGCGAACAACTGGCCGACCGCGAGCAGGAAGTCGAGGTCGCGGCTCTGCTCCCCGCCGGGGCCGGCGGTCGCGACGAACTCGCACAGCGCGTCGGCCTGTTCGCGGAAGCGCGCGACGTTCGGCACGGCGGCGTAGGCGTCGTAGGCGGTGCGCCAGTCATGGAAGCGGACGGAGCCGAGCCCTCGGGCCGGTCCCTGCCGGAAGAGGAACGCGTCGTCGGCCGCGTCGAGGCGGGTCGGGACGGGCTCGTACGCGGCCGGGTCCAGCAGGTGGTTGCGCATGAACTTGAGGATCAGCGCGAGGTTGACATGGACCGTGCCCTCCAGCTTGGGCAGCCCGCGGATCTCGACGGCGGCCTGGGCGAAGTACGTGTCCTTCTCGAAGCCCTTGGCGGCGATGACGTCCCACATCAGGTCGATGACCTTCTCGCCCTCCGTGGTCACCTTCATCTTCGTCATCGGGTTGAACAGCAGGTAGCGGCGGTCGTCGGGGCCGGCGGAGCGGAAGTAGTCGACGGCGCGGTCGCTGAACAGCTTCATGCCCACGAGCCGGACGTACGCGTCTGCCAGCTCGCGGCGCACGTGCGGGAAGGCGGTGACGGGACGGCCGTAGAGGATGCGGTTGTGCGCGTGGGTGACGGCCTCGTACATCGCGTGCTCACAGATGCCGATGGAGGCGGTGCACAGGTTGAACTTGCCGACGTTGACGGTGTTGAGCGCGGCGTCGAACGCGGCACGTCCGGTGTGCAGGACGTCGTCCGGGCCGACCGGGTAGTCCTCCAGCCGGAACTCGCTGACGTACTTGGAGGAGTCGACGACGTTCTGGACGAGCCGGTACGCCGGGTGGCGGCTGTCGGCGGCGAAGAAGACGTACCCGTCGGGGCCCTCGACGTCGGTGCGGCGGCCGAAGACGGAGACGAGCCCGGCGGCGTTGCCGTTGCCGATGTAGTACTTGGAGCCACTGGCCCGGAAGCCGCCGTCGCCCTCGGGCGTCAGCAGCATGTCGGTGGAGTAGATGTCGGCGCCGTGGGACCGCTCGGACAGGCCGAAGGCGAATACCTCGCCCTGGGAGAGCAGCTCGGCGGCGCGGGTGCGGGCGGCGGCGTTGTCGCTCTGCCAGACCGGGCCGAGACCGAGGATGGTCACCTGCCACGCGTACCAGTAGTCGAGCCCGTAGAACCCGAAGATCTCGTTGAGCGCGGCGATCCGGGCGGTGTCCCAGCGCTGGTCCTGCTGCCCGGGCCCGGCGGCGGACTCCGGCGTGAGGAAGGTGGCGAACAGCCCTTCCTTGGCGGAGAAGGCGAGGAAGTCGGCGAGCCAGGCGCGGGACCGGTAGTCCTCGATCAACCGCCGCTTCCCACGGTCCTCGAACCAGTCGACGGTGGCGCGCAGGAGCCTGCGGGTCTCGGGGTCGAAGTGCGCGGGGTCGTAGGTGCGCGGGTTGAACAGCAGGGCGTCGGCCATGGGGTTCGCCTTCCGGGACAGGGACTGAGGGTGTCCCGATCCTTCTATGCAACTCGTTGCACAGACAAGCGGGGGCGCGGGGGTGAGAGGCGGCTCACGCGGGTCCCTGGGGCGG
Organism: Streptomyces sp. AM8-1-1; assembly: GCF_032229325.1. Taxonomy (NCBI): domain Bacteria; kingdom Bacillati; phylum Actinomycetota; class Actinomycetes; order Kitasatosporales; family Streptomycetaceae; genus Streptomyces; species Streptomyces sp. AM8-1-1. The sequence goes on along the minus strand of NZ_CP135086.1, from coordinate 4,653,150 downwards.
GTGCGGTGTGGTGCGGGGCTTGGGGCGCGGGTTCTTGTGTGGTGCGGGTCCCTGGGGCGGGGCGGGGCGCTTGGGGTGCGGGTTCTTGTGCGGCGTCGGGTCCGGGGGCGGGGGTGCGGGGCGCGGGTTCTTGTCCGGCGTCGGGTCCGGGGGCCCTCCGGGCTCGACTCCTCGGGGTCGGCGGCCTACAGCTGTGTTGTGTTGATCACCCGGGTTTTGCCGCCGATCCCCTGCGGGGACGACCCTGCACGCCCCCTCCCAGGTGGTCGAGGACGCCACCCGTTGCGGTGCGGGCACACGCGAACCCGAGCCGGTTCGGGGCGCGGATGGATGCGGCGCGAAGCTGGCGCCCCGGGTCGGCTCACCGCGAGCCGTGGCGGACGAGGATCCGCAGGTCGGCCTCGCCGAGGAAGCGGCTCAGCTCGGGCCTGTCCCGCGTACCGCCCAGCATCCAGGACGCGTTCACGTCGGAGCAGTCGCCCATGCCGATGTCGACGGACTGGCGTGCGGAGCCCGAGTGCAGGGCCCAGCTGCCGCTTCCGTCGCAGGGTCCGGGGACGCGTGCCTCGTTGCCGTCATGAGGGAGGCGGATGAACGAGGCCCGCCCGTTCGCATCGAGCCGCAGCACCGCACCGGCGGCTTCACCTGTGCCCTCCCAGGTGCCGGTGAGCTCCTCCCGGGTGAGCCGCGGCGGCTCGTACGGCGCCACGAAACCTCGCTCGACGGCCACGACGAATGTGACGGATGCGACCGCCGCCAGCAGCACCCAGATCCCGGAAGCTCGCAGCCAGATGGCCGAGCGGGTGAAGGATTTCCCGCGGAGCCCCTCACGGCGGCGGAAGTAGGCCACCACCAGAGCGGGGAAGACCCCGCTCGCCGCGATCCCGGCCCAGGACACCAGGTATCCGGCGCCGAGCACGGCACAGGGGATGGCGAGGAGCGCGCCCATGACGACGACGGCGGCCAGGTGCCATCGCCACTCGGGACCACCGGCGCGACGGGACGCCCACCAGGCGGCCGTCATGGCGGGAAGCGTCAGCGCCACTGAGTGCACCAGTCCGGCGGTGGCCGCCAGGAGCGGTCCGAACAGGAGGAGGCAGAGCAGTCCGAGCGCTTCGGGAGTGGCGCCGTAGTCGTCCCGGGTGAACCAGTCGAGGGTCAGCAGCACCGGGGCCACGACGGCGAGTTGGACCGTGGAGGCTGCGGCGGCGGCGGTGACGTTCCTCGGTCCCCACCGCGGGATCCGTCTCTCGGGCTCAGTGCTCACGCTGCCCCCTTTTTGAACGCGTTCAGTTGCGCTGACCGTACAGCACGGGGTGTGCCCATGGGCCTCGGGCCCTTGTCCGGCGTCGGGTCCGGGGGCCGGGCCTGGGCGCTTGAGGCGCGGGTTCTTGTCCGGCGTCGGGTCCGGGGGCCCTCCGGGCTCGACTCCTCGGGGTCGGCGGCGTACAGCTGTGTTGTGTTGGTCACCCGGGTGTTGCCGCCGATCCCCTGCGGGGACGACCCTGCACGCCCCCTGCAGGGGGGCGAGGACGCGGCCTGCTGGCGGTTGCAGGCACACGCGTACCCGAGCCTGTTCGGGGCGCCCGATGGGATGCGGAGTGCTCGAACCCGGTGACAGGGTTCCCATCTGACGGAGCGTCAGGTTCAATGGAGGCGTGATGGGACACGCAGCCATGGCCGCCACCGCCGTCCGCTTTCTCCGGTCCGTCGGCGCGCCCACAGCCACCGAGCCGTACGAGGCCCTCCCGCGGCCCGATCTGCGCGCCGTGCGGGACGACGAGCGGCTCGCCGTCGAGCCCGGGGAGTTCCGGCGGGTGCTCGGGCACTTCGCGACCGGGGTCACCGTCGTCACCACGCGGGACGAGGACGGGCCCGCCGGGTTCGCCTGTCAGTCGTTCGCCTCGCTGTCGCTCGATCCGCCGCTCGTCGTCTTCATGGTCGGGCGGACGTCGACCACCTGGCCGCGTATCGCCCGGGCCGGGGCCTTCTGCGTCAACATCCTCGGCGAGGAGCAGGGGCTTCTGTGCCGCGGGTTCGCCGTGAGCGGGGCGGACAAGTTCGCCGGGGTCGCGCACCGGCCCGCTCCCGTGACCGGGTCGCCGCTGCTGGACGGGGTGCCGGCCTGGGTCGACTGCACCGTGCAGAGCGTGCACACCGGCGGCGACCACCTGATCGTGGTGGGACGGATCGCGGCGCTCGGCGCGGCCGAGGACGGCGCGCCGCTGTTGTTCCACCGCGGGAGGTTCGGCCGGTTCAGCCCGTGACCTGGTCCGTCGCCGGCTTCTCCGCCGGTACGGACACCGCGGTGAGCACCGGCAGCGGCTTGCGCCGGATCACCAGCGCCATCAGCGCGGCCGCCGCGCACAGCGCCCCCGAGGCGTACCAGACCACGTCGTAGGAGCCGAAGACGTCCCGCGCCACACCACCGGCGAAGGCGACGACCGCCGCGCCCACCTGGTGCGAGGCGAGCACCCAGCCGAACACGATGGCGCTGTCCTCGCCGTAGTGCTCGCGGCACAGCGCGATCGTCGGCGGGACCGTCGCCACCCAGTCCAGGCCGTAGAAGATGATGAAGAACAGCATGGGCGGCTGGACCGAGGGCGCGAGCAGCATCGGGAGGAAGAGCAGGCTCACGCCCCGCAGCGCGTAGTACACCGCGAGCAGTCGGCGTGCCTCGAAGCGGTCCGTGAACCAGCCCGAGGCGATCGTGCCGACCACGTCGAAGACCCCGATCACCGCGAGCAGGGACGCGGCGGCCGTGATCGGCATGCCGTGGTCGTGGGCCGCGGGCACGAAGTGGGTTTTCACCAGGCCGTTCGTGGACGCGCCGCAGATCGCGAAGGTCCCCGCCAGCAGCCAGAACGGCCCCGTGCGGGCCGCCTTGAACAGCACCGTGACCGCCCGGCGGGCCGCCCCCGGTACCGGCTCCGGCTTGGGCGTGAAGCCCTCCGCGCCGTACGCCGAGGTCCCCACGTCCGCCGGGTGGTCCCGCAGCAGCAGCCAGACGAACGGCACCACGGCGAGCGCCGAGAGCGCGACGGTGACCGAGGCCGGGCGCCAGCCGTGGTGCTCCACCAGCCAGGACAGCAGCGGAAGGAAGACGAGCTGGCCGGAGGCGCCGGCCGCGGTGAGGATGCCGGTGACCAGGCCCCGGCGCTTCACGAACCAGCGGTTGGTGACCGTCGCGGCGAACGCCAGCGCCATCGAGCCGCTGCCGAGGCCGACGAGGACGCCCCAGAAGAGGATGAGCTGCCACGACGTCGTCATGAAGACCGTGAGTCCGGAGCCGACCGCGATCACCGTGAGGGCGACCGCGACCACCCGGCGGATGCCGAACCGGTCCATCAGCGCGGCGGCGAACGGCGCGGTCAGCCCGTAGAGGGCGAGGTTGACGGAGACGGCGAAGCCGATCGTGCCGCGCGACCAGTCGAACTCCTCGTGCAGCGGGTCGATGAGCAGACCCGGCAGGGAGGCGAAGGCCGCGGCGCCGATGATCGTCACAAAGGTGACGGCCGCCACGAACCATGCGCGGTGGATGCGGGGCCGGAGCAGCCGGGGGCCGGCGGGCGGAGGGGAGGTCTCGGTCGTCACGCGGTACAGCATCCGACGGCCACCCCGGCACAACGAGTGGCCCGAAGGACAGGCTTCGATAGGATCGGGCCATGGACATGGCAGCAGCGCACCCCCGGCACCGTGTGGTCGTCCTCGCCCTCACCGGGCTGCTCCCCTTCGAGCTGGGCATTCCGCACCGGATCTTCGGCCGCGCCAAGGACCCGCAGGGCCGCCATCTGTACGAGATCGTCACCTGCTCGGTCCGGCCGGGCCCCGTCCGAACCGACGCCGACTTCGACATCCACGTCGAGCACGGCCCCGAGGCGCTGGCCACCGCCGACACCGTGGTGATCCCCGCCTCGTACGAGCTGGGCCCGGTGTACGAGGAGGGCCGGCTCACCGGGGAACTCGCCGCCGCCCTCGCGCACATCCGGCCCGGCACCCGCCTCGTGTCCATCTGCACCGGCGGCTACGTCCTCGCCGCGGCCGGCTTCCTCGACAACCGGCCGGCCACCACCCACTGGTCCTCCGCCCGGCACTTCCAGCGGCTCTTCCCGTCCGTCCGCGTCGACGCGAACGTCCTGTTCATCGACGACGGCGACGTCCTCACCTCGGCGGGCGTGGCCGCCGGCATCGACCTGTGTCTGCACATCGTGCGACGGGACCACGGCACCGCCGTCGCCAATGACGTGGCCCGCCGGACCGTCGTGCCCCCGCACCGGGACGGCGGACAGGCCCAGTACATCGAACGCCCCCTCCCCGAGGCCCAGTCGGCGACGACGACCACCGCCCGGGGTTGGGCGCTCGGCCGGCTGCACGAGCCGATCCAGCTGCGGGACATGGCCGAGCGGGAGTCGATGAGCGTGCGGACCTTCACCCGCCGGTTCCGCGAGGAGGTCGGTGTCAGTCCGGGCCAGTGGCTCACGCAGCAACGCGTGGAGCGGGCCCGGCATCTGCTGGAGTCCACGGACCTCTCGGTCGACCAGGTGGCCCGGGACGCCGGGTTCCGTACGGCACAGTCGATGCGCCAGCATCTGCAGACGGTGCTCGGCGTCGCGCCGACCGTCTACCGGCGGACGTTCCGCGCCGGGGCGGCCGCGGGCTGAGAGCCGGCGGACGTTCCCGGCGGCGGGCGTGGACCGAGGGACGGCGGACGCGGACCGAGGGACGGCGGACGGCCGGGAGGAGACCGCCCGCCGCGGCTCAGAAGGTGAGCACCCCGCGCGCCACCCGCCCGTGGTGCGCGTCGTCCGCGGCCTTCGCGAAGTCCTCCACCGGATAGGTCTCGGTGACCAGTTCGTCCAGCAGCAGGCGGCCCTGGCGGTACAGATCGGCGTACAGGGCGATGTCGTGCTGCGGACGGGACGAGCCGTAGCGGCAGCCCAGGATGGACTTGTCCAGGAACATCGCCGCCGGGACGAACGACGCCTCCGCCGTCGCCGCCGGCATGCCGAGCAGGATCGCCTGCCCGTGCCGGTCCAGCAGGTCGATCGCCTGCCGGATCAGCGCGGTGCTGCCGACGCACTCGAAGACATGGTCGGCGCCGGTCGGCAGGATCTCGCGTACGCCCGCGGCCGAGGCGAGGAAGTGCGTCGCCCCGAACTGCCGTGCCACCTCCTCCTTCGCCGGGTTGGAGTCCACCGCGACGACCGTGGACGCTCCCGCGATCCGCGCGCCCTGGAGGACGTTGAGCCCGATGCCGCCGGTGCCGATGACGACGACGCTCTCGCCGCGGTCGACCCTCGCCCGGTTCAGTACGGCTCCGACGCCCGTCAGGACGCCGCAGCCGATCAGCGCGGCGGAGGTCAGGGGGATGTCGGACGGGATCTTCACCGCCTGGACGGCCTTGACGACGGTGCGTTCCGCGAAAGCGGAGTTGGAGGCGAACTGGAACAGCGGGGCGCCGCCGCGGCTGAAGGGCCGGCCGGGCCGGCCGATCGCCGTGCGGCACATCGTGGGGCGGCCGCGGTCGCAGTCCGTGCAGGCACCGCAGTTGGCGAGCGTGGACAGCGCGACATGGTCCCCCGGCCCGACGTGGACGACGCCCGCGCCGACCGCCTCGACGACGCCCGCGCCCTCGTGGCCGAGCACCACCGGCGTGGGGAAGGGGATGGTGCCGTCGATCACCGACAGATCGCTGTGGCACAGCCCGGCGGCGGCTATCGCCACCAAGACCTCTCCGGGACCCGGGTCCCGTACCTCCAGATCGTCGACCACCTGGGGCTGTGTGCCGTCGAAGACGACGCCTCTCATCTCGGCTCCCTGGGTTCCCTCGGCAGGCCGAGCACACGCTCGGCGATGATGTTGCGCTGGATCTCGTCCGAGCCGCCGTAGATGGTGTCGGCCCGGCTGAAGAGGAACATCCGTTGGTACGCGTCGAGTTCGTAGGGGTTCTCGGCGCTCCAGTCCCCCGGCCCGACGGCAGCGCCCGCACCCCGTACCGCCATCGCCAGCTCCCCGAGACGCTGGTGCCAGCCGCCCCACAGCAGCTTGGCGACGCTGGGGGCGCCGACGGCCGCGGGGGCTCCGGGGCGGTCCTGCGGCGCTCCGAGCGTGCGCAGGGCGTTCCATCGCATGGTGCGCAGCTCGGCCCACTGGCGGACGAGACGGTCCCGGACGACGGGGTCGTCGACGGCGCCGTTCGCCACGGCGGTCCGGATCACCTGTCCCAGCTCCTCCTCGAACCCGATCTGCTGGACGAGCGTCGACACCCCCCGCTCCACGGCGAGCAGCCCCATGGCGACGCGCCAGCCGTTGCCCTCGCCGCCGACGAGATGCTCGGCGCGGGCGCTCGCGCCGTCGAAGAAGACCTCGTTGAACTCGCTCGTGCCGGTCATCTGGCGGATGGGCCGCACCTCGATGCGGCCCGGCTGGTCCATCGGGACGAGGAGGAAGGACAGGCCGTGGTGCCGGGCGGAGCCGGGTTCGGTCCGCGCCAGGACGAAGCACCAGTCGGCGTCCTGGGCGAGGGAGGTCCAGATCTTCTGGCCGCTGATCCGGTACGTGCCGCCCTCACGGACCGCGCGTGTCCGGACCCCCGCGAGGTCGGACCCGGCACCGGGCTCGCTGTATCCCTGGCACCACAGCTCCTCGCCCCGGGCGACCGCGGGCAGGAAGCGGTCCTTCTGCTCCTGGGTGCCGAAGGCGATGAGGGTGGGTCCGAGGAGGTTCTCGCCGATGTGGCCGACGCGGGAGGGGGCGCGGGAGCGGGCGTACTCCTCGGCCCAGACGACCTGTTGGGTGAGATCTGCGCGGTGGTTGCCGTATCCGTCCTCGGTCCAGCCGAGCCCGACCCAGCCGTCCCGTCCGAGCTCGCGCTCCCACGCCCGGCCCTCGGGGTGGCCCGCGCCGAGGTGCTTCTCCAGCCAGGTGCGGGCCTTCTCCCGGAACGCCTGGTCGTCCATGCGGACCTCCCGTTGTGGCGACGACGTGCCGGGCGCCGGCGGGGCGCCCGGCTCTCTCACGCGTTGGGCCGCTTCCCCTCGGCCGCGGCCCGCGCCTGCTCCTCCAGCAGCGCCAGCATCGGCAGCGGGTCCACGCCCACCGTCCCCGGCAGGAAGTCCGCGATCCGCTCCGGCGTCCACGGCCCGTCGGCGTAGGCGGCGCGCAGCTCCCTCGGCTGCGCCCACACGGCGATCTTGGGGCCGGCGACCGTGTAGACCTGGCCGGTGATCCGCTCCTCGCGGGCACGCTCCGAGAGCAGATAGACCACGAGTGCCGCGACGTCCTCCGGCTCGCCGATCTCCTTGAGTTCCATGGGCACGTTCGCGGACATCCGGGTGCGGGCGACCGGCGCGACCGCGTTGGCCGTGACTCCGTACTTGTGCATCCCGAGGGCCGCGCTGCGGACGAGCGAGATGATCCCGCCCTTGGCCGCCGAGTAGTTCGCCTGCGCCACCGATCCCTGGTGGTTCCCGCTGGTGAAGCCGATCAGCGTGCCCGACCCCTGTTTCCGCATCACGGCGGATGCCGCGCGGAAGACGGTGAAGGTGCCTTTCAGGTGGGTCGCGACGACCGGGTCCCACTCCTCCTCGGACATGTTGAAGAGCATCCGTTCACGCAGGATGCCCGCCACGCACACGACGCCGTCGATCCGTCCGTACTCGGCGAGCGCCACGTCCACGAGCCGCTGCCCGCCGGCCATCGTGGCGATGTCGTCGGCGACGGCGACGGCCGAACCGCCCGCCGCCTCGATCTCCTTGACCACCGACGCCGCGACCTCGGACTCCGGCTCACCGCCCCCGACCGGGACGCCGTAGTCGTTGACGACGACCCGCGCTCCCTCCGCGGCGGCGGCCAGCGCGACGGCGCGTCCGATGCCCCGTCCGGCGCCTGTCACGGCGACGACCCTGCCTGCCAAGAAGTTCCCCACGCCGGCCCCTTCCCGCGGTTTCTGACGGACCGTTAGATTCTACGGTCAGCCGGACGGTCGAGCACAAGCCCCAGGAGGCGCGATGTCCCTGCCAGCGGAGTTCCACGAGATCGCCAAACGCGTCAACAACTGGGGCCGTTGGGGTGAGGACGACGAGATCGGCACGCTCAACCTGATCACCGACGAGGTCGTCAGGTCCGCGGCCGCGACCGTCCGCACCGGCCGACGCGTCCCGCTGGCCCTGCCCCTCCACCAGGACGGCATCCAGACCGGTCTCATCCCGGGCCGGGTGAACCCGCTGCATGCGATGGTCCAGATCAACCAGGAGCTGTTCGGCCCGGGCACGGTCGCGACCAGCGACGACATCGTGACGATGGGGCTCCAGGCGGCGACCCATTGGGACGCCCTGACCCACGCCTCCCACTCGGGGCGGATCTACAACGGCCGGCCCGCCGACACCGTGACGGCACACACCCGCGCCCGGTTCAGCGGCATCGACAAGGTCCCGTACGTCGTCTCCCGGGGTGTGCTGCTCGACGTCGCCCGCGCCAAGGGGCTGGACCGGTTGCCCGGCGACCACGCCGTGACACCCGAGGACCTGGAGGAGGCCGCGGACTTCGGCGGCGTCACCGTCGGGGCGGGCGACATCGTGCTCGTACGGACGGGTCAGATCCAGCTCGCCCTCGGCGGCGACAAGCACGGCTACGGGTATCCGTCACCGGGGCTGTCCGTGCGCACGCCCGAGTGGTTCCACGCCCACGATGTCGCGGCCGTCGCCAACGACACCCTCACCTTCGAGATCTTCCCGCCCGAGATCGAGGATCTGTGGCTGGCGGTGCACGCCCTCGATCTGGTCGAGATGGGCATGCTTCAGGGCCAGAACTGGAATCTGGAAAGTTTGTCCACAGCCTGTGCACAAGAAATGCGCTACGCGTTCCTGCTCTCCGCGATGCCCGAGCCGTTCGTCGGCGGTACGGGGACGCCCGTCGCACCGGTCGCCGTCCTGTGACCCGGACTGCGCCCGGGACCGTGTCCGTGTCCGTGTCCGCGTCCGTGCGGAGGGCCGCATCCGCCCGGAAACCGAGCCTGTGCCGGGACTTCGCCCGTGCCGGTGTCGTGGTCATGCCGCAGCGGGCATCGGAAAAGGGAGCTGTGTGAACCGGGCCCCTTGAGCGGAGACCCGTGAATCGATCTACGGCCGAGGGGCCGCTACTGCTGCGCGGTCGCGAAGCCTCGCGTCTCCCGCTCGAACCGGACGACCGGTGCCGCCGGTGCCGCGCACCGGTCGACCTCGCACCAGATGGACTTGCCGGTGCCCTCGCGCTGCCAGCCCCACCGGTCGGCGAGACCGTCGACGAGTTCGAGCCCGCGGCCGCCCGTGTCCTCGCCCTCGGCGTGCCGCGGCTGCGGCGGCCTGGCGCTGATGTCGGCGACCTCCACCCGCACCGTGCCGGCCTCGGCGGCACCCGCGCCGAAGAGCATGCGCAGGACGGCCGGACAGCCGGTGTGCACCACGGCGTTGGTGACCAGCTCGGAGATCAGCAGGATCAAGGTGTCGGCGAGCGGTTCATCGTCCCCTATGCCCGATCCGACGAGTCGCGAGCGAGCCCATCTACGGGCCCGGCTCACCTCCGCGGGATCGGGCCCGACCTCCAACTGAACCTGAAGCACCTGCACCGCTCACACCATCCGAACCGGCGGACACATCGCCTCGCGCCTCGACAGGGTCCTCGTCCAGGTCACCGAACGTGACTCTCTTACGAGACAGCATGGTTGACGTACAGTCACCGCAACAAGCGCTTCGGGCATATTCCAGCGCGAAGGAGTACCCGTGGTGCATACTGTGCGACGCACGCTGCGGGGAGTCGAACAGAGGCTCGCGACCCGTCCCCCAGGGGGACGAGCGGCGCACATTCCCGGGCTCGGAGCCACCGCACCGGCAACACCGTGACCGCCCCGCCTCGGAACCACTCGCATCTGACGGAGCGTACCGGAGGCCGGGCCTCGCAACGGCCCGTGACGAGACCCCCGAAGGACACAACCCGGTATCGACGCTGGGTGACGCATCACGGCAGCGCGGCGAGCGCCTCCGCCTGGATGTCCGCCGCTTCCCCGGCGGTCGGCCACAACTGCGCCCGGACCCACGCCCGCTTGAGATGCAGATGGACACCGGCCTCCCAGGTGAAGCCCATGCCGCCGTGGACCTGGACGCAGTCACGGGCGTTGCGCACGGCGGCGTCGTCCGCGAGGAGTTTGGCCCCGGCGATCTCCGTCCGGTCCCCGGTGACGGCGGCCGCGTAGACGGCACTGCGCGCGAGTTCCGTACGTACGAGCATCTGGGCACACAGATGCTTGACCGCCTGGAAGCCCCCGACCGGCCGGCCGAACTGCTCGCGCTGCGTGGCGTGTCGCACGGCACGGTCGGTGGCGCACGCGGCGCTGCCGAGCTGTTCGGCGGCCGTGAGGAGCGCGGCCACGCCGTCGTGCGTGCCCTCGGCGGCGGAGGCGGGCCGGGGAACGCGGTGCAGCGGCGTGAGCGGATCGACCGACCGCAGCGGTACGGCCCCGGTGGCGTCCCCGAGCACCTGGTCGGCCGCGTCCAGCCACGGGACGAGGACCCCGTCCACCCGGGTCACGACCGTCTCGCCGGCCGCGGCGCCCTCCACGCTTCCGGCGGCGAGGTGGGTGGCGACGAGCGGGCCGGGCAACAGGACCCGGCCGGCCTCCTCGAAGACGAGGACCGCCTCGGGAAGTCCGCCGCCGGCGCCGCCCTCCTTCTCGTCCAGCCGCAGCGAGAAGAACCCGGCCCGCCCGAGCTCCCGCCACAGCGCGCGGTCCAGCCGGGGTGCGGGCACCGGGTCACCGGGCCCGGGGCCGCCGGGCACCGGGTCCTCGGGCAGCAGGCGGGACAGCACCTCCCGTACGCCTGCCCGCAACGCCCGCTGTTCGGAGGTGAGTCGGAAGTCCACCGTCACGGACCCTTCGGCAGGCCGAGGATGCGCTCGGCGATGATGTTCTGCTGGATCTGGGAGGTGCCCGCGGCGATCGTGTAGGACAACGACGAGAGCCGCTCCGGCGTCCACGCACGGGACAGGTCCAGGCTGTCCGGCCCGAGCACGTCGGCCGCCGCCTCGTAGAGCTCCTGACGCGCGTGCGAGTAGCGCAGCTTGAAGACGGACCCGCCGACGCCCGGGACTCCGCCCGTCGCCTGGGACTCGCTCACGTTCCACTGGATCAGCCGCCACAGCGCGCCGAACTCGGCGTGCAGGCGGCCCAGCCGGCGGCGCAGGGCCGGGTCGTCCCAGCGGCTGTTCCCGCGGGCCGCCGCGGCCAGTTCGCCCAGTGTGCGGCGGCAGGCCACGACCTCGCCGACGAAGGCGGTGCCGCGTTCGAAGGACAGCGTGACCATCGTGACGCGCCAGCCGTCGTTCTCCTCGCCGATCCGGTTCGCGACGGGCACCCTGACCTCGTCGAGGAACACCTCGGCGAACTCGGCCGACCCGGCGAGGGTGCGCAGCGGCCGTACGGTGATTCCGGGCGCGTCCATGGGCATGGCGAGCCAGGAGATCCCCCGGTGCTTGGGGGTGCCGGGGCCGGTGCGGACGAGGAGCTCGCACCAGTCGGCGACCTCGGCGTGCGAGGTCCAGATCTTGGAGCCGGTGACGATGTAACTGTCGCCGTCCCGGACGGCCTTCGTCCGCAGGGACGCGAGGTCCGACCCGGCGTCCGGCTCGCTGAAGCCCTGGCACCAGATCTCGTCGCCGCGCAGGATGGGCGGCAGCCAGCGCTGCCGTTGCTCGGCCGTGCCCTCCGCAGCGATCGTCGGTCCCGCGTGCAGCAGACCCACGAAGTTCGCGCCCACGTAGGGCGCCCCGGCGCGTTCCGTCTCCTCCAGGAAGATCAGCCGCCGCGTCGGGGCCGCGTCCCAGTGCACCTCGCCGTAACCCGCGTCGTACAGCATCCGCTGCCAGGCGGTGTCGTACGCCCGCCGTCCCGGCCAGTCGTCCGGGGACGGTGCGGGCGGCAGGGTGGGCAGCGAGGCGGCGAGCCAGTCGCGCAGCCGGGTCCGGAACGCCTCCTCCTCCGCCGTGTACGTGAGGTCCATCAGTCGAGGTCCAGGCCCAGCATCCGGATCGCGTTGCCCCGCATCAGCTTGTGGATCGTCTCGTCGTCGAGGCCCTTGACGTGGTCGAGCGCGACCTCCTTGGTGTGCGGGAAGGTCGAGTCGACGTGCGGATAGTCGGTCTCGAAGGTGGCGTTGTCCCGTCCGACGACGTCGAGCGAGGCGATGCCGTGCTTGTCGCGGAAGAAGCAGCAGAACATCTGCCGGTAGTAGTACGTCGAGGGCGGCTCGGGGATCAGATCGCGCACCCCGCCCCATGCCCGGTGCTCCTCCCACACGTCGTCCGCGCGCTCCAGCGCGTAGGGGATCCAGCCCATCTGGCCCTCGCTGTACGCCAGTTTCAGCCGGGGGAACTTCACCAGCACGCCGCTGAAGAGGAAGTCCATCATCGAGGCCATGGCGTTGTTGAAGCTGAGCGAGGCCTGCACGGCGGGCGGTGCGTCGGGGGACGCGGCCGGCATCTGCGAGGACGAGCCGATGTGCATGTTCACGACCGTCCCGGTCTCCTGGCAGACCGCGAAGAACGGGTCCCAGTAGCCGGAGTGGATCGAGGGCAGCCCGAGATAGGTCGGGATCTCCGAGAACGTCACGGCCCGTACGCCCCGCGCCGCGTTGCGCCTGATCTCGGCGACGGCGAGCTCGATGTCCCACAGCGGGATGATGCACAGCGGGATCAGCCGGCCGCCGCTGTCGCCGCACCACTCCTCCACCATCCAGTCGTTGTAGGCGCGCACGCAGGCGAGGGCCACCTCCTTGTCGTGCGCCTCGGCGAACGTCTGCCCGCAGAACCGGGGGAAGGTGGGGAAGCAGAGCGAGGCCTCGACATGGTTGAGATCCATGTCCTTCAGGCGTTCCTTGGGGTCCCAGCAGCCGGGGCGCATCTCGGCGCGGGTGATGCCTTCGAGGGTCATCTCGTCGCGGTCGAAACCGACCGCCGCGATGTTGCGCTTGTACGGGAACTTCAGGTCCTCGTAGATCCACCAGTCGGTCGGCGGGCCGTCCGGGTCCATGGTGATCCGGTACTTGCCGGCGACGTAGGCCAGTTCGCCGATGCCCGCGGTGAGCGGCTTGGGACCCCTGTCGCGGTACTTCGCGGGGAGCCAGGTCTCGAAGAGGTGTGCCGGTTCGATCACATGGTCGTCGACGCTGACGATCCGAGGAAGTTCAGCCATGGTGTCCCCTCCGCCGTGCCCGGGAGAAAGCCGTATCCGATGCCGTATCCGATGCCGTATCCCGTGCCGTATCTGATGACCCGTCAGAAAGCAGGCTAGCCCCGCACCCCTGGACCGACAAGGCGGAGAGCTCTACGCTCTCGCCACTGTCTGACTACCCGTCAGGTCTGGAGGCTGTACGGCCATGAACGAGACCGCGCACGCTCTCGCCGCATCCCGCACGCTGTGGGAGCTCCTGCGGCGAAGGGCCGCACTCACCCCCGACCGGCCGGTGCTGATCCAGGGCGACCGCACCCTGACCTTCGGCGAACTGCGCGACCGGGCCGAGCGGGTCGCGGCCGGACTGTTCGGGCGCGGGGTGCGGCCCGGCACCGTGGTCGCCTGGCAGCTCCCCACCCGGATCGAGACGGTGCTGCTCTCCATGGCGCTGGCCCGGCTCGGCGCCGTGCAGTCGCCCGTGATCCCGTTCTACCGGGACCGCGAGGTCGCCTTCGCGCTGCACGCGGCCGAGGCGGAGCACTTCGCCGTACCGGGCTCGTGGCGGGGGTTCGACCACACCGCGATGGCGGAACGGATCGGCGCCCGGGGGGTCTTCGAGGCCTACGGCACCCTGCCCGACGGCGACCCCTCCGTGCTGCCGCCGCCCCCGGCCGAGGGCGGTGACGTGCGCTGGATCTACTGGACCTCCGGGACCACGTCCGACCCCAAGGGCGTGCTGCACACGGACCGTTCACTGATCGCGGGCGGCTCCTGCCTCGCCCACGCGCTGCATCTGAGCGAGGACGACGTCGGCTCGATCGCCTTCCCCTTCGCGCACATCGGCGGCGCGGACTACCTGGTGATGCTGCTGCTGTACGGCTTCCCCGCGGTGCTCTTCGAGACGTTCGCCCTGCCCGACGCCCTGGACGACTACCGCAAGCACGGTGTGACGACGGCGGGCGGCTCGACGGCGTTCTACTCGATGTTCCTCGCCGAACAGCGCAAGCAGCCGGGCGAGAAGCTGATCCCCACCCTGCGGCTGCTGGCCGGCGGCGGTGCGCCGAAACCGCCCGAGCTGTACCACGCGGTCGTCCGCGAGATGGGCTGCCGGCTCACCCACGGCTACGGCATGACCGAGGTGCCGATGATCACCATGGGCTCGCCCGACGACACCGACGAGAACCTCGCCACCACCGAGGGCCGGCCGCCGGAGGGCATGGAGATCCGCATCGTCGACGGCGAGGTGCGGCTGCGCGGCGAGGCGGTCTGTCAGGGATATCTGGACCCGGAGCAGACCGCGCAGGTCTTCGACGCCGACGGTTTCCTGATCACCGGGGACCTCGGCCGGCTGACCGGGAGCGGCCATCTGGTGCTCACCGGGCGGCTGAAGGACGTCATCATCCGCAAGGGCGAGAACATCTCCGCCCAGGAGATCGAGGACCTGCTGCACGGGCATCCCGGGGTGGCCGACGCGGCGGTGATCGGGCTGCCGGACGCGGACCGCGGCGAGCGGGTGTGCGCGGTCGTGGAACAGGCTGCGGGCGCACCGGAGCTGACGCTGGACGCGGTGACGTCGTATCTGCGGGGGGAGGGCCTGTCCACGTACAAACTGCCCGAGCAGCTGGAGGTGGTGAGCGCCCTCCCCCGGAACGAGACCCTGCGCAAGGTGCTCAAGTACAAGCTCAGGGAACGGTACGCGTGAGGAGACCGGTGCGTGTCCGGGGTGCGGAGATCCCCTAGGGGTGCTCCGGCGTGACGTAGTACGCCGCGAACGCCGTGAGGATCTCCTCCTCGCTGATCCGCCCGTCCGTGTCCGCGTCCAGCGCGGCCGCCGCCTGCGACGCGCGCGACTCGTCCACACCGAGTACCCGCATCACCCGCTCCGCCGCGGACGGGGTGACCCCTTGGCCGTCCTCGTCGGCGATGGCGATCACGGCGTGCAGGAACGGGCGGGCGATCTCCGCGAACCGCTGCGGATTGTCACGCAGTCTCTTCACCGCTCCGGTGATGAACTCCTGGCGGGTGACCCGCTGGTCCCCGTCCACATCGGCAATTCCCGCCATTCCCTGCCAGAACGCCTCGGCACCGCTGTACAAGGCCTGACCCTTGTCCGAGCGTGCCTTGGTGGAGAACTCGGCGAGCAGCCGTGCGGCCGCCCCGCTGAAGTCCTCACGGTCGATATAGCCGTTGCCGTCCTGGTCGAAGGCGGCGAAGCGAGACGCGATCTTGCGCTCGTACTCTGCGCTGTCCATGCGGGGAGAGTACGGCCCCGACGGCTGCCGCGTGCACGTACTGAGCCAATTACGTGGAAGCGACATGCGGAAGGACCCCGGGTGAAGCCGCCGGCAAAGGCTCAGGCGGACAGGGGTGCGGCCTTCTCGTCGGTGGCCGCGGCGGTGTCCTCGTACACATCGAAGAGCCGGCGCACGCCGAGAGCGGCCAGCACGCGGTTGACGTGCGAACCCTCCTCGGCGCCGCGGGCGGGCAGTATCAGCCGCAGCCGGCCGCGACAGGAGTGCAGCAGCCGGCGGGAGGCGATCAGTACGCCCACGCCGCTGGAGTCGCAGAACTGCACGCCCGAGAGATCCAGCACCACGTCCCGGTGCCCCTCGGCCACCGCCTCGTGCACATGCTGACGGACCACTGGTGAGGACACGAGATCGAGCTCCCCGCTGACGTGCAGCACGGTCCACGCGCCCTGCCGGTCCTCGTCCACCTTCAGCATCACCATCGGAGCCTCTCCTGGTGTCCTTGCGTCTGTACCGCCGGTACCGGAATCTGAGCTTCCTGTCCGCCTTCCCAACGGCCCTGGCCCGAAACACCGAGGTTGCGGCAGTTCCACGATGGTGTCAGTCCCTACCATCCGGGAACCCCTTCGGGGGCGCACTTGACGCAAAGGGGCGTGCGTCCTCGTGCAGGCGCATTACATTCGAAGAGGCGACAGGCACAGGGGCAGTGCGCAGGGGCGAGGCTTGGGGGCCGCATGGCAAAGGACACACCGCCGCGCTGGGACCGCAGGATGCAGCAGCGGCTGGCGCGGGGCGAGGCCGCCGCGCTCGGTGAGCTCTACGACAGGTTCGCCTCGCTCGTGCACATGCTCGCCCACCGGGTGCTGGACGACGACACCGCCGCCGACCAGGTGACCCGCGAGGTCTTCGGCTACATCTGGGAGAACCCGGAGGCCTACGACCCCAAGCAGGGCTCCCTGCGCTCCTGGGTGGCGAAGCTCACCAACAGCCAGGCCGTCCACCGGCTGCGCCGGACCGAGGCGGCCGCGCTGGCGAACGCCGGCGAGGGCTCCACCGAGGAACTGGAGCAGAAGGTGCGCCGTGCGGCCGTGGCGGCCCGCGCGGACTACATCGTCACCTCCATGCCCGCGCCGCTGCGCGCGGCGCTGGAGCTGGCGTATTTCCAGCGCAGGGACTACCGGCAGACGGCCGCCGACCTCGGGGTCAGCGAGGACGAGGCCCGGCGCCGGCTGCGGCTCGGCCTGCAACTGCTCTCCACCGCCCACACCCGCCCTCTGGAGGGCTCGTCACCGCCCGGATACGGACGCTCCCTGTGAGCGGGCCCCTGGACGGCGGCCGCGGCGATGACGACGAAGCACGCGACGAGGTGCGGGGCGCTCCCCGCATACCCGGGCCCCGGGCGGCCGCGGACAACCTCGAAGCGCGGGATCTGACCGTGCCGCCACCCCAGGAGGACGCCAGGCCCGCGCCTCCCGCGCAGACCGGCGACTCCGGGCACACGACGCAGGAGCGGCTGTCCCACAGCGTGCTCAAGTCCCTGCTCGGCGCCTGGGCACTGTCCGCCTGTTCCCCGGAGGAGACCACGGCCGTCGAGGAGCACCTCGGCGACTGCGCCCCCTGCGCGGAGGAGGCGCTGCGGCTGCGGGACGCCGTCGGGCTGCTGCACACCGACCGCGATCTCGATCTCGACCCGCTGCTGCGGTTCCGGGTGCTGGAGAACTGCCTGGGCCGCAGGCCGGCCCGTATCCCCGTGCCCGTGTGGGCCAACCCGTACGACGCCGAGACCGCCCGGCTGGACGCGCTGCTCCGGGACATCGGCGAGTCCGAGTGGCATGCGCCGGTCCGGCTCAAATGGTTCGAGGGCGAGAGCGCGGCGAGCCGGCGGACGACCGTCGCCGGGGTCATCGGGCATCTGATGACGGTCGACGGCCTGGTTGCGGGCGCCCTCGGTCTGGACGATCCGCTCGGGCGGACACCGGCGGGCGGGCCGACCGAGCGCACGGAGGCGTTCTGGGGCGCGGACGAACCGGCCACCCGCGCCGTCCACGAGCCGTGGCGCGACCAGAGCCACACCCTGATCCGCACGGTGTCCTTCGCGGGCCGCGGGGTGGCCGAACTGTCCGTGTCGTACGGGGACTTCGCGCTGCCGCTGCGGGACTCCCTCCTCGACCGCGCCTTCGAGTGCTGGATACACGCCGACGACATCGCGGACGCGGTGGACTATCCGTACGACCCGCCGAGCGGATCCCATCTGAACCGGATGATCGACCTCGCGGCCCGGATGCTGCCCGCGGCGCTCGCCGGCCGCAGACGTGCCGGTCTCGCCGGACCGGCCAGGCATCTGGTCGCGGCGGGCGCCCCGGGACGTTCCCTGCATCTGGAGGTCGAGGGCGCCGGCGGCGGCAACTGGTACATCGCCCTGGACTCCCCCGCCGCCGTCGGCTCACCCGACCAGGCGGTGGCGCAAGTCGCGCTCGACGGAGTCGAGTTCTGCAGACTGGTGGCCGGTCATGTACCACCGGAGGAGGCCGCCGCGGGTCAGGACGGCGACCGCGAGGCGATCAGGGACGTCCTGTTCGCCGCCGCCTCGCTGAGCAGACTCTGAGGCCGGGGCGGACCCCGAGGTGCGGACGGGCGGGGAGGAGTCCTACTCCCCGCCCACCATCAGGTTCGGGTTGCCGCCCCTGCCCTGCGGCTTGAGCTCGATCTGGATCGTGTGCGTGGTGTCGCGCGCCGCCGATCCGCCGCCGCCCGCGGTGAGCACGCCGATCCTCAGCTCCGCGCGGCCACTGCCCTCGCGCCGCACCTGCACCGCGAACTCCAGATTCACCTTCTCCACACTGAACTTGAGATCGCGGCCCTCGCCCGCGAGCTGCGCCTGCTCCAGCTCGTCCCGGACTTGGCCGATCACCTCGGCGAGCCCCACCACCGCGCCTTCGTCACGCTCAGCCATCGCGCCCCCCGTTCCCTGTAGTTATCGTTGAGCAGTATGAGGGAGCCGTTGCGTACGTCCAACTCATCGTCGCAAGAGGAAAGTTGGCGGGTCTGCCTGTTCCGTACGCAGAACCGTTCCGGACGTCCGCTGGGTGCGGGGGTGCTGCTCCCCGGGGGACTGGTGCTGACCTGCGCCCACACCGTGCTGTCCCGGCCCGGCCTGGACGGCGGTCGCATCCCCTTCGACACGGTGTACGTCGACGTGCCGGCCGCCCCGGGACCGGAGCCCGAACCGCTGCGGGCCCGGGTGCTCCAGGAGTATCTGGTCGAGCCCACCACCGAGTTCGCCGGCGATCTGGCACTGCTCAAGCTCGACCACGAGCCGGCCGTGCCGCATGCCGTGCTGCACCGCCAGGTGCCGGGGCCCGGCAACCCCGTCCATCTGACCGGCTATCCGGAGGACCTGCCGGGCGGCGAGCATCTGACCGCACGGCTGATGGGGCGCGGCGGCCCCGGCCACCGGGCGGAGTGGGTGCAGCTCGACCCCGACGGCGCGCCCTACACCGTCCGCCACGGCTACAGCGGCAGCGGTGTCGTCCACAGCGGCTCACGGCGCCTCCTCGGCATCCTGGCCCACCAGTTCGGCACCCCGGAGGCCCCGGTCCGCCGCGAGCACGCGTACATGATCCCGACCGAGACGGTGCTCAAGCATCTGCCGCTGGAGCGGCTGGGGATCACCGTCACCGGGCCCAAGGCCGTCTCGGCCGGTGTCGCCGTGGCGCCCGAACGGACCGCGTCCGGCCGGGTGCCGGGGCTGCACCGCCGGATGACGCACTGGCTGGACGGCGCTCCGGACACGGACCCGGTCGAGGTGCTGTTCGCGGGCGAGGGCGAGCAGGCGCTGCTGTTCACCATCCGCAGCGCCCTCACCCTCGCCGACCGGGAGCAGAGCCCGCCGTCCGCCTCCGGGAGCACGGCGGGTGAACCGCAGATCGGCGGCATCGACATCGCCGTGGACGCCACCAACCGCACGGCCGACGAGCTCGCCGGGCTGACGGCCGAACGCATCGGTCTCGACAGGGCGCCGTCCTCGGGCGGCCCCCGTACCGCGCTGCTGGAGCGCATCGCCGCGGAGACCCCGCCGCTGAGCACCGCGTTCCTGGCCGTCGACCGCTCGGCGTCGCCGGACGAGGAGATCGTGGCGCTGCTGCGCGCCGTGCTCGCCCGGGACGACAGCCGGCTGCTCCTCGTCTTCAGCGATCCGCAGTCCCCACTGCTGGAGCGGGTGCGCGACGAGCTGCTGGAGGCGGGCTGGCCCGGCACCCGCGTCGAACGGCTGGCGGTCCGGCTGACCCGCCTGGCCGAGACCGAGCAGCGCTTACGGCACCTGCCGCCGTCCGCCGCGCTGCCCCGCCCGCGGCCTCCCGAGGAACAGTCACGCCGGCTGCGGGACGAACTGCGGAGGCTGCGTGAAGGCGGCCCGCTGCACGGCACGAAGGCCCTTCCGCAGGCACTGTTCCAGCTCACCGTCGCCGTCGAGGCCGCGCTGCTGGAGGCGGAGAACGCCGAGGCGGCACTCGCCGGGCCGCAGGGGCCGCGGGACTTCGCCGTGGAGCTCCCCGGCGACGGGCTGACCGATCTGCCGTCCGTGGCCGTGCGCGACCCGGACGCGCTCGTCATCGGCTCCACCGGACACCATCTGACGGGCGGTGACCGGCTGCACCAGCAGTACGAGGTCGTGGGCCCGCTCGGGCAGGGCAGCCACGGCCAGGTCTATCTGGCCCGCGATCTGCTGCTGGACAACCGCCCGGTGGCGCTGAAGGGCATCCTCGACCCGGGCAATCCCGTCGCGGTGCTCCAGGCGCACCGCGAGCGGCTACGGCTGGTCAGCCTCAACCATCCGTCGGTCATCCGGGTGGTCAACTACGCCCGGCATCCGTCGACCTCGGCGGAGTTCATCGTGATGGAGTTCGCCGACGGCGCTCCGCTGGAGTGGGTCGCGGCGCGGATCGCCCAGCACGATCCGCCGTTCTCCGGGCCCCGGCTGCGGGAGTTCATCGTCGTCTACGGACTTCAGATCCTGGACGCGCTCAGCTACCTCCACGACCAGGAGGGCCTCGTCTACGGGGACCTCTCGCTCACGAACGTGCTTCACTGCGGCTGCGGCATCAAGCTCATCGACGTCGCGGGCGTCCGCAGGCCGGGCGATCCGGGTCCGGTCAGCCACCGGCCGCCGGAGACCGGACCGGGCGGGGAGATGACCACCGCGGGCGATCTGTACGGGGTCGGCGCCGTGCTCGGCGACCTGCTCGCGAAGGCTCCGGCGCCGCCCGCAGACCTCGGCACGGAGTCGCTGGAGCGGGCCCTGCGCCGCGCGGTGGCACCCGATCCCAAGCGCCGCTACGCCTCCGCCGACGAGATGTCCCTCCAACTGCGCGGAGTCCTGCGTGAGTTGCGGTCGCTGCGGCTCGGCGAGGAGACCTTCGAGCCCTCACCGCTGTTCGACCCGGCGGCCTCGGCACTGGACGGCCAGCTCGGCAAGGCCCCGCCGCTCGTGCGCTGGCGCTCCGGCAGCGGACTCGCCCTGCCGCTCGGCGCGGGCGTGCCGGGCCCCGCCGAGGTCGCGGTCGCGCTCCCGGTACCGAAGGCGGACCGCGAGGACCCCAACTGGAAGGAGCTCCAGCGCACCTCGTACGCCGACCCGGCCGGTCTGCTCCAGCTCAGCGACGAATGGCTGGGCTCGCCCGAACTGCATCTGCTGCGCTGCCGGCTGCATCTGGAGCTCGCCCGCGACCAGGTGCGGCAGCCCGACAAGCATCTGGTCGCCGCCGGGATGGAGCTGGAGCGGGCGCGCCGGCTGCTCGGCGACCGCGCCCGGTTCGACTGGCGCCTGGACTGGCACCAGGGCCTGAACGAACTCGCGCACGGCAGGCTGCGCCAGGCCCTGAACTGCTTCGACGAGGTCTACAGCGCGATCCCCGGCGAGTACGCGCCCAAACTCGCGCTCGGCTACTGCCACGAGAAACTCGCCGACCTGTGGCGGTCCGGCGAACCGCACACCGCCGAGCACGAGGAGCAGCGCGACCACCACGAGGAGCAGGCCATGCGGTTCTACGACGCGGTCTGGCGGCGCAACCACGCGCTCGGCAGCGCCGCGTTCGGACTCGCCCGCATCCATCTCGCGCGCCGCAGCCCCGACCGGGCCCTGGCCTCGCTGGACGGCGTGCCCCCGGACTCCCGGCACCGCACCGCGGCCCGTACCGCGATGGTCCGCATCCACGCGAGCCTGCCCGCGGACGGCTCCGCGCCGAGCACCGCCTCAGCGGTGCGGGCGTACGCCGCCCTGCGCCGCCTGGTCAGTCACGAAGGACTCACCGACCGGCAGGCCTACGAACGGCTCACCGCGGAACTGCTGGAGCTGCTGCTCGAACTCGTCCGCGGCGCACGGGAGAAGGGCACGGCCGCGGACCCGCTGGCGGAGCTGCGGTCCGCGCTGCCCGCCGCGGCGTCGGTCCCGGCGGGCGAACGGGAGCTGCGCGAGCAACTGTCCGCCTGCTACCGCCGGCTCGCCAAACAGGTGCCCCGCACCGACGACCCGGAGGACGCGGCACTCGCCGAGGCGCTGCTGGACAACGCGTACCGCACCCGGCCGCTGGGCGTGCGCCACCAGCGGGACCGGCGCACCCGCGAACGCGCCCGCCGGACCGCCGGTGACTGGCTCCCCCAGATCGTGCGGCGGCCCCGGACGTCCGGGGAGGAGGCATGACCGCGCTGCGCCCGCCCGAAACCGCCGAGGAGGCGCCGGCCCGGTCGCTGCCGGGCAGTTGGGCCGTGGTGCGGCTGCGCGCGGCACGGACCCGGCTGCGGCCCGCTGCGGTGCGTGGTCTGCACGCGCTGCGGCGGCTGTTCCCCGAGCTGTGGCTGCGGGCGTCGGGACGGGCCGGCGGCGGCACCCCCACCGCCGGGTTCCTGCGCCGGCGGATGGTGGTGCTGCCCGCGCTCGCCGTGATCGCCCTCGCGCTCTCGGGAGCCGCGTACACCGACATCCACGACCGTACGGAACGGCTGCGGGACCGGTGCGCACCGGCGCTGGTGGACCTGGCCCGCGCCCGCACCTCGCTCGAACTGGCCCAGGCGCAGGCCAGTACCCGGCTGAACACCGGTGACCGGCCCGGCATGGTCGCACTCGGCGAGACCTACCGCTCCCGGCTCACGGAAGCCACCCAGAGCCTCGGCCGGGTCGCGCAGTCCGGCGCCCTGCGCAAGGCGCAGGAGCAGGAGCTGCGCGTGGTGTCGGGCCTGGTCGTCGGGTACGGCGACAAGATCGCCTGGGCCGAGCGGCACCGCGCGACGCCCGTGCTGCGCAAGGCCGGTGTCGCCTACGCCGACGACATGCTCCGCGGACGCGTGGGCACGGTGTCCGACAGTGACGAGATGCCGCCGACCTCCATCCTCGACCGCATCGCCGGACTGGAGAGGGAACTGCACCGCGAGAACGACGAGCTGGCGGCCTGGAGCCCGCTGACCCTCACGGCCGCGGCCGCGGCGGCCCTCGCCACCGCCCTTTTCGCCTTCGTCCTCGTCGGCACCTCGGTCTTCCTGCGCGACCGGCTGCGGCTGGTGAGCGTGCAGCTCGCGGCGGCCGCGGTGCCCGTCCTGGTCACTCCGGTCCTGCTCGCCGTGGCCGGGGCGGAGGAGCACGGCGCGCAGGACCAGGTGCGCAGGGACCTCGGCGTACTGGAACGGGTCACGGCCGACCGCGAGGCGCCGCGCCTGATCGAGGCCACCGCACGCCGGACGGACACGGTGATGCGCGGCGCCACCCCCGACACCTGGTCGCTGACGGCGGGCATCGCGTCCGCCGCCGCCGGGACCGGGGCGCTGGCCTGCGGTGTGACGCTCTACCTCTACGTCCGCCCCTATCCGCCCGCCCGCCCCCGACGGAAGTACCCGGACGCATGAAGCGCTTGAGGGCCCTGTTCGCCTGCATCCTTCTGACCGCGGCGGCGCTGACCGCGGGCGGCTGCTCCGACCCGGCCGAGAAACGCACCCTCGTCATCCTCGGCTCGTGGACCGACGGCGAGGAGAAGCCGTTCGTGGACGTCCTGCGCAGCATCGGGAAGCGGACGGGTCTCACCTACGTCTACAAGGGCACCCGCTCGCTGCGCGAGACGCTCGTCGCCCAGCTCCAGGCGGGCGCGCCGCCGGACATGGCGATCCTCAACAGCCCGGGGGACGCCGCCGAGTTCGCCCTCGCCGGGGACGCGTACCCGCTGCCGGAGAAGGTGTCGGGCGCCGCGGTCCCGCCGTGGGCACCGACGGTCACCGTCGAGAACGAGCAGGGCGAGGCCCGTACCCGCGCCTACTGGGCGCCCGTCAGGGTCGATCTCAAGTCCCTGGTGTGGAGCCGCGGGAAGCCGGCCGGCCAGGCGACCAGGGAGCGCCCCTGGTGCCTGGGCCTCGGCTCCGGGGCGACGTCGGGCTGGCCGGGCACCGACTGGATCGAGGACCTGCTGCTCCAGCAGCTGGGCGACACGGAGTACGAGCGGTGGGCGACCGGCGGGATGCCGTGGAAGGAGACCGCGCCGGCCTGGCGGAAGTGGGCCGAGCTGATCGCGGACGGCAAGGGGGACCTCGGCGCGGAGGGGCTCAACTCCTCCTTCGAGCGGCTTCCGGACGGCCGCCGCGGGCTGCTGAAGAGCGGCCGCTGCGACTACGAGCACCAGGGGTCGTTCATCCGCCGCCACTACGACGACGAGGTGCCGCCGGTGCTGCCCACCCCGACCGCCCGCTTCCTCGGCATGAAGTCGGCCGCGGCGGACGGCGCGTACGAGGTCTCGGGCGACATGGCGGCCGTCTTCAGGCCCAGCGCGGCCGCCTGGGACCTGCTCGGCCGGCTCACCTCCCGCCAGGCCCGCGAGGACTGGGTGAAGGCGGCGCCGGCGGGCGAGCGTCCGTTCTTTCCCGGGACCCCGGTCGGCGGCACCCCGCAGTCCGGAAGCACCCTGGCGGTCCAGAAGCTGATCGACGGCTCGCGCCAGATCTGCATGGACGCCTCGGACGCCATGCCCCCGACGCTGCGGGACGCGTTCTACCGCGCCGTCCTGGAGTTCCTGGGCGCCGGGGACAAGGAGAAGGTCCTGCCGGGGCTGCTGGACCAGCTGGAGGCGGAGCGGAAGCTCCAGGAGGCGGAGAACGCCTTCGTCCTGGACGACCTCTGCGACAGCCCGGCGGCGGCACCGTAGCGCCCTGGGTCGGGCGTCGGGCGTCGGGCGTCAGCCGTCAGCCGTCAGGCGTCAGGCGAAGACGACGGTACGGCGGCCGTTGAGCAGGATGCGGTGTTCGGCGTGCCACTTCACCGCGCGGGCCAGCGCCTGGCACTCCACGTCGCGTCCGACCGCCACCAGCTGCTCCGGGGTGACCTCGTGGCCGACCCGCTCGACCTCCTGCTCGATGATCGGGCCCTCGTCGAGGTCGGCCGTCACGTAGTGCGCGGTCGCACCGATCAGCTTCACACCGCGCGCATGCGCCTGGTGGTAGGGCTTGGCGCCCTTGAAGCTCGGCAGGAAGGAGTGGTGGATGTTGATGATCCGGCCGCTGAGCTGCTTGCACAGATCGTCCGAGAGCACCTGCATGTAGCGGGCGAGCACGACCAGCTCGACGTTCTCGGCGTGCACCAGGCTGAGCAGCTGCGCCTCGGCGGCGGCCTTGTTGTCCTTGGTGACCGGAATGTGATGGAACGGCACGTCGTAGGAGGCGACGAGTTCGGCGAAGTCCGTGTGGTTGGAGACGACCGCCGCGATCTCCACCGGCAGCGCGCCGATCCGGGAGCGGAAGAGAAGATCGTTGAGGCAGTGGCCGAACTTGCTGACCATCAGGACGATCCGCATGCGCTCCTCGGCGAGATGGATCTCCCAGTCCATCTGGAAGGCGTCACCGACGGCGGCGAAACTGGCGCGCAGCTTCTCCACGGTCACCGGCGCCTCGGCCGAGAAGTGGACCCTCATGAAGAACAGACCCGTGTCCCGGTCCCCGAACTGCTGACTGTCCTCGATGTTGCAGCCCGTGATGAACAGATAGCTCGACACGGCGTGCACGATGCCCTGTTTGTCGGGGCAGGAGAGCGTCAGGACGTACTGGTCGGTCATCCTCGTAGGGTGCCATATCCGCCACACCGCACCGGACGCCGTCCGTCAGACGGACCGGCCGCAGCGAGCGGGACGGCTCAGGCCGACCGGGTCATGATGCGCAGCACGTCCAGCGAGCGCGGCGGTGCGTCCGGGTCCTCGCCGTCGTTGGCGGCCAGCCGTACGTGCGCGTCACGGGCGGCACGGACCGCCTCCGGCCAGCCGTGGTGCTGCATGTAGGCGGCGACGGCGGCGTCCGCACCCACCTGGTGCATGATGCGCAGCACCCGCAGGACGGCGACGTCGACGAGGGCCGCCTCGTTGGAGTCGCGGAAGATCGTGCCGACGTATTTCTCGGCGGACCAGTTGTCCAGCCAGGTGTCCTCGACCAGCCGGTAGACGGCGTCGGTGACATCGCCGTACCCCTCCCGGCCGGCCAGCCAGGTCTCCTGATGGAAGACGGGGTCGGAGAGCATGTGCAGCGCCGAGCGCACATTGCTGCGCCAACGCCACCAGGGCATGTCAGTAGGGGGCATGTCGCCCATGGTGGAGGAGCGACGCCCGCGACGGGAAGAGGGGACAGGACCTTGCTGCACGCCTTCGATCGTACGTTCCTTTCTCCGCTCCGCCGACAGGCCCCCGCAATTCACCTCCCGGTCACCCGCCGTTGAGCAGTGCACACTGCTCCGTTACCCGGGAGACGGAAATGTGACGCGGCATGACCGGTTGGCGACGTTCCTCCTCCCCCCGCCCCTCATGGACCTCACGGGTTCGCGCCGTACGCATACCTGCGGTGGCAGTGGTGGCCGGAACGTTGCTGGTCACCGGGTGCGGCGTGCTCCCTGGAAGCACGGGGGGCTCCAGGGAGCCCGTCACGGTGATGACCTTCGCGCCGCAGGACACCAAGGCCACCAACATGCCCGGCATGCCCGCCATGGCGAAGGCGTACGCCCGCTGGGTCAACTCCCAGGGCGGCATCGACGGCCACGAGCTGCGCATCATCTCCTGCAACGAGCAGAACACTCCCACCGGCGCGGCCACCTGCGCCCGGCGCGCGGCCAAGGAGGGCGTGGACGCCGTCGTCGGCTCCTACAGCCAGCACGGCGACGCGTTCATGGCCCCGCTGGAGGCCGCCCGCATCCCCTTCATCGGCGGCTTCGGGATATCGGAGGAGGAGTTCACCAGCTACCTCTCCTACCCCGTCAACGGCGGTCAGGCCGCTCTGCTGGCCGGCCAGGGTCTTCAGCTCGCGGACGTGTGCCGCCGGGTCGCCCTGGTACGGCCCAACTCGCTGGCCGGCGACGAACTGCCCGAGCTCCTGAACGCCGGCCTCGCCGGGGCCAGCCGCCGCGCCTCGACCGACATCCTGGCGGCGGAGGACGCGACCGACTACACCCCGCAGGCCGAACAGGCCCGCACAAAGGCGGGTGCCGGAGCGGCGACGGACGACGACGACCGCCCCGGCTGCGTCACGGCGGCACTCGGCGACCGCACCGAGACCTTCATCGACTCGTTCCGCCGACTGCCCGAGGACGACCGCAAGATCAGGGTCTCCTCGGTGCTGAGCAGCGTCAGCCAGTCGCTCATCGACCGCACCGGCGGACGCAACGGCCCACTGGAGGGCGCCTTCCTCACGGGCTGGTACCCGGACGCCGCCGACGCGCGCTGGGAGGAGATGAAGAAGGTAATCAGCACCCACGCCTTCGGCGACAACCGGATCGACCCCGCCGACGCCGGCGTGCAGACCACGTGGATCGCCTACACCGTGCTGAAGACGGTCGTCCAGTCGCTCGACTCGGACGAGATCTCGCCGGGGAAGATCTCCCGCGCCCTCGACACCGGAGTGCAGGTGTCCACGGACGGGCTCACTCCGCCGCTGCGCTGGGAGTACGAGGACATGCTGGGCGTCTCCGGCTTCCCGCGGCTCGTGAACCGGGGCGTGACCTTCCAGGTCGTGCGCGACGGACGGCTGGTGGCGCAGCGAGACAACTTCGTGGATGTCTCGAAGACGCTGACGGCGTCGGTGACCGGATCGGACTGACGCGGCTCAGCCGTCCGAGCTGACCGAAATGCCTGAACTGTGCGGATCCGGCCGACTTCCCTGTCCGGATCCGGCCCGACTTTTCCTTCCGGATCCGGCTGACAGCTTGCCTGTCCGGGTCCGCCCGACGGCTCCCGCGTCCTGATCATCCGTACCGTCCGGACCGGACCGCCCGGACAGGCCGGCTCCTCCCGGTCGTCCGGATCCGGCCGACGCCGGCCTTCGCCGCCGCCCGCCGGACCGTCCGTCCGCGGCCGCCGTTCGCCTACAGCTGGTCGCTGCGGCGCTCGGTGAGCTCGTACTTGGTCGCGATGGAGTTCCAGAGGCCGGACGCCTCCCGCTTGGCCTTGGTGGCCTCACCACTGGCCCGGTTGCCCTGGGCCGACTGTCCCGTGTTGCGGGCCTGCCCGTCCTTGCAGCCCTTCTTGCTCTTCACCTGCGTCGCCCAGACCGCGTAGTGGTCGTCCGCCGAGGCCGACGACTTCCAGGCCTCGTTGAGCGCGGCCGTCAGCTCGGAGTGACGGGGCAGCTTGTCGACGCTCAGCCCCTCCAGCCGGGTCACCAGGCTGCGGCGCTGGTCCGCCGCCCCGCGCAGATCGGTGGACGCCTGGTCGAGGTCCTTGCACTGCTTGATGTTCTCCACCGAACGGATCACCGCCGCCCGGCTGTTGTTGCTGTCGGCGAGGAGCTTGTCGAGCGCCTCGGCCTGCGGCTTCGCCGGATCGTCCGCGGCCTTCGGGGAGTCGTCGTCGGGGACGGACGAGGACGCGGCCACGTTCTCGCCGGCGCCCGGGTCCTCCTTCTTGTCGTCACCGCCGAACACCACCGCGCTGACGCCGAGTCCGAGCACGGCGCAGCCGACGACCACGGCCGCGGCGACGGGCACCCGCGAGGACTTGCGCCGCCGCGACTCCGGCTCCTGCGGCTCGTAGGACGCCGCCCGGCGCTGCCGCGGGGCCTGCTGCTGGTACGCGGGCTGCTGCGGGTCGCTCTCGATACGGGGCAAGTGCTGTGTGGCGTCCGCCATAGGGGCACCCGGGGCGTCCGACCGGAACAGGCTGTCGAACTCCGCCGGGGGCTGCCGCTCGCCGGGCGTCCCGGGCCGGATCCCCAGCGGCGCCCCGCTGGGCGCCGCCGGTACCGGCGGCAGGAACTGAGTGGCCGCCTCGTCCGCGCCGCCCTGCCCGGGCTGCGCTCCCGTGCCGGGCAGCGACCGGGTACCGAGGAAGGTGGTGGACTCGGCCGACGTCTCGGGCGGCAGCGCGCCCGCCGTCACGGGCGGGATGAACTGCGTCGCGTCCGTGGCACTCACGCCCGGGGACGACGCCGGAAGGGCCTGTGGGGGCACCGCGTCCGGCAGGGGCTGCGCCGGGGGCAGCGGCTGCGCCTGGACGCCGTAGGCGGCCTCCGGGGCCTCGCCCCAGCCGCCCTGGGTCCCCTGGGACGGCTGGGGGTCGTAGGACTGCGGAGCCGGCTGCGCGTACGGGTCGGGCCGGTACGGGCCCTGCACGTGCTGCTGACCGCCGTGCTGCTGACCGCCGTGCTGATCCTGTCCGTACCGGCCCTGCCCGTACTGGTCCTGCCCGAACTGCCGGCCCTGGCCGTACTGCTGGTCCTGGCCGTACTGCTGGTCCTGCTGGGCTCCGTAGGCGTCCTGACCCTGCGGCTCCTGTCCGTACCGCTGCGCTCCGTACGGGTCCTCGCCCTGCTGCCCGAAGGCCGGCCCGGGTCTGTGGTCCTGTCTGTGGTCCTGCTGTCCGTACGCGTCGCTCTGCGCCTGCTGCTGCCCCTGCGACGGGCCCCAGGGCTCGCCCCACGGCTGCCCGCCGGCCGGAGCCGCCTGGGCGCCGGAGGCACCTGGTATGAAAGGCTCTGACCCGTCGGCGGGCAGCACGACGCCTTCGTGCGCGGGCCGGGCAGCGGTGTGCCGCTGCTCGTCACCCTGTCCGCTGTGCGTCACCGGGACTCCTACGTGTGGACCTACGGAATCGTCGGTTTACGCTACCGGGTCCGTCAGGCAGCCCGCACACACGTGTGGAAGCAGTAACAAGAAGCGACCGCCCGACGCTGATAACGGCCTGATCCCGGTTCTCAGGCGGCCTGGAGCTCCAGCCGCGCACCGAATTCACGGACCGCCGGCTCGTCCGCGTACGGCTCCAGACGCTGCTGGAGATCGTCCAGATACTCCGCGCCCCTGCTGGAGCGCAGCCCGCCCAGCAGCTCCACCGCGCGCGTCCCCGTGTGGCAGGCCTGTTCGACCTCACGCTGCTGGACCTGCGCCGTCGCGAGCAGAACCAGCCCGATGGCCCGTCGCCTCGCCCGTGACTCGGGATGGCCGTCCAGCGCGTCCGTGGCATGGTGCGCGGCCGCCTCGGGTTGGCCCAGATCGCGGTAGCAGTGCGCCAGTTCGTCCGCGAGATAGGCGTGGTCGAAGTGGGCGATCCACGCCGGGTCGTCGCCGGTCCGCGGTTCGGCGCGCTCCAGCGCCGCCTGCGCCCTGCCGGCCACCGTCCGACAGGTGTGGGCGTCCCCGAGGAGGGCGTGTCCGCGTGCCTCGGCCGCGAGGAACATCGCCTCGGCCCGCGGGGTGACGTGTCCCCGGGCGCCTTCCTGCGCGGCCCTTGCGAGCTGGGCGATCTCCCGGGGGTTGCCCAGCTGGGCGGCGAGATGGCTCATGGAGGCGGCCAGTACATAGCCGCCGTAGGCGCGGTCACCGGCCGCCTGGGCGAGCCGCAGCGCCTGGATGTAGTAGCGCTGGGCGAGCCCGGGCTGTCCGGTGTCGACGGCCATGTACCCGGCGAGCTCGGTCAACCGCGCGACGGCCGCGAACAGTTCGCGGCCGACCGATTCGCGGTAGGACCCCGACAGCAGCCCGGACACCACGGAGTTGAGGTAGTGCACGACGACCGGACGGACATGGCCGCTGCCGAACCGGTGGTCCAGGTCGGTGAGGGCGGCCGTCATCGCCCGTACCGCCTCGACGTCCGAGACGCCCACCCGGGAGCCGGCGGTGCGCGCCACCTGGGTGTCCGCGCCGGTGATCAGCCAGTCACGGCTCGGTTCGACGAGCGCGGAGGCCGCGACGGCGGAACCGGACAGGAAGTCGCGCCGACCGACGTCGCTGCGCCACAGCTCGCAGACCTGCTCGATGGCGCCCAGCACGGTCGGCGAGAACTGGAGCCCGACGCCCGAGGCCAGGTTCTTGCCGTTGGCCATGCCGATCTCGTCGATCGTGACCGTCCGTCCCAGTTTCCGCCCCAGCGCCTCGGCGATGATCCCGGGCGCCCGGCCGCGCGGCTGCTGGCCCCGCAGCCAGCGCGCCACCGATGTCTTGTCGTAGCGCAGGTCCAACCCGCGCTCCGTGCCGACCATGTTGACGCGTCGTGCCAGCCCCGCATTCGAGCACCCGGCTTCCTGGATGAGTGCCTGCAAGCGTTCGTTCGGCTGTCGTGCGACGAGAGGCCTGGCTGCCATGACTACCCCCTGAGGCCTGCGGTGATCCACGCAGTGATCACTGCCCGGCTGATATACGGAGAATGCAGACTTGAGCGACTTGGTCTCTTTTTTCCGGAAGCCACGCGAGGCGCGCGCTCCCCCCGGCCGACGGCGCGTCCCCCTGCCGACGGCCCCTGCGAGTGGCTACCCGCTCCTCGTGGCCCGGCCGCGTGCGCGCCCCCGTCCATGCACCGATGCGCCCCGCATGCAGGATCGATGCTGCGCGGGCCGGCGCGGGACGCCCGTAACCCGTGGTGACGGCGGGAGTTGAGAGTGACGTGGAAGAGACCATGGGAGTCACCGAAGCCGCCCCGATCCCGCAGCAGCGCGGTGAGCAGCTGCTGGACCATGCCGTGCGGTACGCGGAAGAGCGGCACTGGGACGTGTTTCCCGGCACCTGGCTGGAGGCGGTTGAGGGCCGCGAGCTGTGCTCGTGCGGCGACACCGGCTGCCCGTTCCCCGGCGCGCACCCGGCGCGGCCGGACTGGGCGAACCAGGCCACCGGCAGCGCGGTCGCCGCCCGCCGCCTGTGGTCGAAGACGCCGAGGGCATCGATCCTGCTGCCGACGGGCCGTACCTTCGACGCCCTGGACGTCTCCGAGTCGGCTGGCTTCCTGGCCCTCGCCCGGCTGGAGCGGATGGATCTGCCCCTCGGTCCGGTGACCTGCACCCCCGACCGCCGCATGCTCTTCTTCGTCCTGCCGGGCGCGGCCCCCAAGATCCCCGAGCTGGTCCGCACGCTGGGCTGGGCGCCGTCCTCCATCGATCTGGTCGCCCGCGGCGAGGGCCACTACGTCGCCGCCCCGCCCACCAGGGTCGGCGGCCACGGCACGGTGCAGTGGGTCCGCCGCCCCACCCCGGCGAACCGCTGGCTGCCGGACGTGGACGAACTGCTGAGCCCGCTGGCGTACGCCTGCGGCCGCGAGGCGGCGGCGGAGCGCGCCCGACGCGGCTAGGTCCGCCGCCGGGGTGTCGGCGGGTGCGTCACCTCGGCCGCTGCGCGGCTGCCGCTCCCCCGCCCGCCGTACATATGGTGGACCTCGTACGTACGGGGAACACCGAAAGGCGGGGATCATGCCGGACGAGCAGGTGGCGACAGGCGCCGACGGGGCGGCGCCCGCCGTCCGGGTCGAGGGTCTGTGGAAGCGGTTCGGCGAGCAGATCGCCGTCGCCGGCATCGACCTCACCCTCCCCGCCGGGAAATTTATCGGCCTGGTCGGACCGAACGGCGCCGGCAAGACGACCACCCTGTCGATGGTCACCGGGCTGCTCCGCCCCGATCAGGGCCGGATCGAGGTCGCCGGCAGCGACGTCTGGCGCGACCCCGTCGAGGTCAAGGCGCGGATCGGGGTGCTGCCGGAGGGCCTGCGGCTGTTCGAGCGTCTCTCCGGGCGTGAACTGCTCGCCTACAGCGGGCGGTTGCGGGGACTGCCGGGCGAGGAGGTCGACAAGCGCGCCGCCCAGCTGCTCGACGTCCTGGATCTCGCCGGCTCGCAGCACAAGCTGGTCGTCGACTACTCGACCGGTATGCGCAAGAAGATCGGGCTGGCATCCGCTCTGCTGCACAACCCCGAAGTGCTGTTCCTGGACGAGCCGTTCGAGGGCGTCGACCCGGTCTCGGCGCAGACGATCCGCGGGGTGCTCGAGCGGTACACCGCCTCGGGGGCGACGGTCGTCTTCTCCAGCCATGTGATGGAGCTCGTGGAGTCGCTGTGCGACTGGGTCGCGGTCATGGCCGCCGGCCGTATCGTCGCCCAGGGACCGCTCGCGCAGGTACGCGGTGACGCACCCTCCCTCCAGAGCGCGTTCCTGGAGCTGGTCGGGGCGAACGGCCGCGACACCGCGCAGTCGCTGGACTGGCTCGGCGGCGGTGCCCGGTGAGCACCGCGCACCTCTCGCGGATCTTCGTCCGGCTGAAGCTGGCGCTGCTGCGCAACGGCCTGCGCCAGTCCTCCACCCGGACCGCCGCCTTCGTCGCCTCCCTCGTGGTGACGCTGCTCCTCGCAGCCGGGCAGCTGCTCGGACTGATCCTGCTGCGCGGCACCGACCACGCGGCCTCGCTGGTCGTCCTGCTGACGGCCGTCCTGGCGCTCGGCTGGGCCGTGATGCCGCTGTTCTTCCCGAGCGGCGACGAGACGCTCGACCCGACGCGGCTGGTGATGCTGCCGCTGCGGCCGCAGCCGCTGGTCTTCGCACTGCTGGCGGCCTCGCTGGTCGGCATCGGTCCGCTGTTCACCGTCTGTCTGGTGGTGGGGTCGGCGATCGCGCTCGCCCACGGCGCCTTCGCCGTGCTGGTCGCCGTCGTCGCCGTCCCGCTCGCACTCCTGGTGTGCGTGGCCCTGGCCCGTACGGTCGCGGCGGGCAACATCCGGCTGCTGACCTCGCGCAAGGGCCGCGACCTGGCGTTGCTGAGCGGACTGGTGATCGCGGTCGGCATCCAGGTCGTCAATTTCGGCGCCCAGCGGC
Source organism: Streptomyces sp. AM8-1-1 (assembly GCF_032229325.1). Taxonomy (NCBI): domain Bacteria; kingdom Bacillati; phylum Actinomycetota; class Actinomycetes; order Kitasatosporales; family Streptomycetaceae; genus Streptomyces; species Streptomyces sp. AM8-1-1. Next base: position 4,619,637 of record NZ_CP135086.1, on the reverse strand, counting down.
TGGGCGAGTCGGGCGGCCTCTCGGCGCTCGACCCCGCGGCGGGGATCGTCGGGTGGATCCCGCCCGCCTCGGCCATTGCCGCGATCGGCTCCGCGAGCGACGGTTCGTACGCGGTGGCACTGGAACAGCTCGCCCTGTCGGTGGTGGCCCTGTTCGTCCTGCTGTGGTCCTGGCAGCGCAGTCTGACCAAGCTGATGACGGCGCCGGACGGTTCGACCCTCGCGGCGGCCTCGGAGCCGACGCGCAAGGAGTCGTCGACCGGTCTGCACCGGCTGCTGCCCGAGGGCCGTACGAGCACGGTGATGCAGCGCAGTCTGCGCTATGTGTGGCGGGACCCGAAGACCAAGGCGGCCTGGGTGACGGCGCTGGCGATCGGTCTGATCGTGCCGGTGTTCAACGCCCTCCAGGGCACCGGCTCCCTGTACTTCGCCTGTTTCGCGGCGGGGATGCTCGGCATCCAGATGTACAACCAGTTCGGCCAGGACACCTCCGCGTTCTGGATGGTGGCGCAGACGATCTCGTCCACGAAGGACGCGTACGCCGAACTCCGCGCCCGGGCCCTGGCGTTGCTGCTGGTCACCCTCCCGTACACGGTTCTGGTCACCGTCCTCACCGCCGCTCTGCTCGGCAACTGGCGGGCGCTGCCCGAGGTCATGGGCCTGTCCTTCGCGCTGCTGGGCGCCATGCTGGCGACCGGCGCCGTGTCGTCGGCCCGCTTCCCGTACTCGATCCCGCAGGACAGCGCGTACAAGAACGTGGCGCCCGGACAGGCCGGGCTGGCCTGGATCTCGATCTTCGGCGGCATGATCTCCGCGGCCGTGCTGTGTGCACCTGTGATCGTTCTGACGGTCTGGATGCACGCGGCGAACGAGGAGTCGAGCCTGTGGGTGCTGCTCCCCGCCGGGGCGGCGTACGGACTGCTGATCGGCTGGGCAGGCGTGCGTGTCGCGGCCCCGCAGACGGCGAACCGGCTGCCGGAGATCCTGGCCGCTGTCAGCAAGGGGTGACCGGGGGTGACGGCGGCGGCTTCGCACCCGTGACGTAGGTTGACCGCCATGTCGACGCCGCCGCATCAGCCGCCACAGCAGGGGGGTTACGGAACCCCGAACCCCTACGGGGCGCAAAGCCCGTACGGACAGCCGCAGTTCCCGCAGCAGGCTCCGTACCCGCAGCACCCCCAGCAGGGGCACCCCCAGCCGGGCTACGGAGGGCAGCCGCCGCATCCTCAGCCACCGTACGCCCAGCAGCCGTACCCGGGGCCGGGCGGACCCGGGGGCTGGGGCGCGCCGCCCCAGCCGAAGAAGAAGAACAACGCGGGCCTGATCGTCGGCATCACCCTCGCCGTCATCGCGGCGGTGCTGGGCCTCTCGTGGTTCGGGAACAACGTCGTCGGAGGTGGCGAGAGCTTCCCGGCCGCGGAGTACCGCCTCACCGTGCCGCCGACGCTGCTCGACGGGAAGTACAAGCTGGCCGACGACCGTTCCGCCGCGACGCAGGATCAGCTGGCGGGCACGAGCGAGAAGACCATCAAGGACGCCAAGTCGACGGTGGCGCAGTACACATCGGCCTCGGGCACCGGGGTGCTGGTCATCTCCGGCCTGCACGGCCGCATCGCCGACCCGGACGCGGCCCGCGACAAGCTGCTCTCGGGCGCCGAGGACGCCGACGGCACCACCGTCGCCGTCCCGGCGAAGGACGTCACTCCGGCGGGGTCGGAGGTGCCGGTGAGCTGCCAGGTCCTGGTGACCGAGCAGGCGGGCGGCGGCGGCAAGGCCACGCTTCCCATGTGCGCGTGGGCGGACGACAACACCAGTGCGTCCGTCGCGCTGGTCACCCCGGAGACCGCCACCAAGTCCCCCGAGGAGATCGACCTCAAGGCCGTCGCCGAGGCGACGGTGAAGGTCCGTGAGGAGACCCGCCGGCCGATCGGCTGACGGGTCTCCTCACGGACACGGACGGTCAGTTGGCCAGCAGGCCCTCCAGGACGTGTGTGTCCGGAAGGGGCCTGCGGGCCTGGCCCGGCGCCGGGCAGCGCGGGTCGAGCCGCAGCCTCGCGAGGTCGCGCCCCGCCACGCCCCAGGCGTGCGGGGAGTACCGCTCCCAGGCCAGCTGCGGCGGGTTGTACCAGCCGTCGCCGAGCCCGCCGAGCATGAACTGCGCCTCGGCCAGGTCGGGTCCGAGCCGGTAGACGAGACCGCCGAAGATCGACGCGAACACATGGCCGTCGTGCACGCTGAGTTCGCCGTAGCTCGGCAGCCGGCCCGTCCGGATCACGGTGCGGGTGGCCAGGTCCATGGCGAACCAGGCGCCCGCGAGCCGCTTGTAGACCCCGTAGAGCACACCGTCGGACACCGCGACGTGCTGAAGGCTCGCGTAGCCCTCGATGGGCGTGACCTCCCACAGCACTTCACGCCGCGTCAGGTCGAAGGCGGCGATCGTGGCGCTGGGCCGGGTCGGCGGGACGCTGCCTCCGCCCCAGGTGTCGCCCGCGAGATAGGCGATCCTGCGGCCCCGCCGGTCGTCCAGCGCGAGGGACATCACGCTCTGGTCGGTGATCACGTCCTTGTAGACCGTGATCTTGCGCCGCCGCCGGTCGAGCGAGGTCAGCGCACCCTTGAGCAGACCGACCCCCGGGGCCGAGGCCACCAGCAGCAGATCCTGGTCGCGCACATGCGCCATGTCCGTCGGGCGCTGCTGGTCGTGGTCGATGAAGCCGAGCGATCTGACCCTTCCGCGGTCCGGGTCGAGCTCCAGCAGCTCGGTGCTCGGGTACATCGCCGCGTACAGCCTGCTGCCCACGACCTGGAGCTGTTTGGGCTCCCCCGCGACGCTGGTGCGCCGGGAGGTGCGGGTGCCGCGCGTGGTCGTGCGATGGGTGGTGATGGAGAAGTGCCCGCCGACATGGACGACGCCGCGCGACTCGTACGCCATGGACTGCACCGGGTCGGGCCCGGACAGACCGGCGTCGATCAGTTCCACTATCTCCGACTGCTTGCTCTCCAGGTTCAGCCACCAGAGCCGGCCGCTGCCCGCCGCGCCGAGCAGTGTCGTGGCGTCGAGCGGGACCACGGCGCGGTGTTCGTCGCCGGGCGTCGGGGCGGCGACGGGGACGAGCGTGTCGCCGTCGCGCCGGTAGACGGTCCCGGTCGGGCGGCCGACGCAGTACAGCGTGCCGTCCGCCGTCATGGTCATCGCGTCGAGCAGCCGCTCGGCGGCGGGTGTGGCGATCACCTTCGCGTCACTGCCGTCGGGTGCCATGTCGACGAGGTACTTCGTGAGCGCCGCGATCACCCGGCCGTCGCGGGCGATGATGGCGGCCGCGCCGCCGTACGGGGTGGGGGTGATGTTGGTCTTGGCGCCCGTGGTGCGGTCGTAGGCGACGACGTAACCGGACGGCAGCGTTCCCGCGTATACGAAACGGTCGTCGGCCGCGATCGCACGGACGTACTGCTGGCCGGCGAACGCCACGCCGAGATTACGCAGCGTGCCGGTGGAGGGCTTGTACTCCCACACCTCACCGCGGGGCGAAGTCCCCGCGTAGACGGTGCCGTCGGGCGCGGTCGTCAGACACCAGACGAAGCCGCCGGACGGACCGATCGTGCCGATGAGCGCGACCTGGCCGGTCGCGGGGTCGAAGCGGTAGATGTCCGGGAACGGATACGTCCCCGCGTAGATGTGCCCGCCCGAGACCGTCGTCGCCCAGCCGCCCTCACCGCGGTTGAGCCTGACGGCCCTGGTGAGCGTCTTGGACGGAAGGTCGATCTCGCCGAGCACCGGAGGGTTCTGACCGCGGGCGACGACGTACGCCTTGTCGCCGAGAACGGTCATGCCGACGATCGCCGCGGTCAGCGACGCGACGCCGTACATCGCGATCGTGGGGCCCGAGCAGGGATCGCTCGTGCCGGATGCGCCTGCTCTGTCTGCCGCCTCGGCACTCGCCTCGGCGGGGAAAAGGGACTGTCCCGCCACGGATGCCAGGGTGAACCCGGCTCCTGCCTGCAGTAACCGCCTGCGTTCCATGCGTCCTCCCCAGAGAATCGGACCACCGGGACACCATGCCTGGCGGGGCTCCACAGCGGAAGCTGCCGAACGAGCCTCGCGTTTGCGGGCGTCGGATGATCAACGCGGCACGGCGGCGCAGGTTACGAATGATCCCGTTTTCTGATGTATTCGAGGGAAACGCAGGCCTATGACCACACTTTCGGCAAGGTCAACGGTCTTTAGAAGGCAACACTTTCCAGTCAAAGCCTGCTGTCCGAAGAAACGTACCGCCATGACATCACCGCAGGTCAAACGGTAGTTCTCTGTTGGACCACCACAGATCATCCACATGGTGGACGGTGTTATGCGAGGACTCGAACCCGGTGCGAGCTGCCCGAACGGTCATTCGGTCACCTCAGTTCGCACGTATGCGGCCGGAAAGAAGCGCCGCATGTGCGTTCACTGTGCGCATACGCAAGACTCCCGAACGCAATCAACCCCCGAATGCAGGAGATTCACCGATGCGTTACATCCGCAACACGATCGCCACAACTGCCGCCCTGCTGCTGAGCGGTGCCGCCCTCTCCACCGCGCACGCCGCGCCCGCCGCGCCGACCGCGCAGCCGGCCGGTGCCAACAGCCTCTATGCCCCCTCCGCGCTGGTGCTGAGCATCGGCAAGGGCGAGGAGGCGGCGACCGCGACCGTCGAGCGTGCGGTCACCCTCACTTGTACCCCGCGTGCAGACGGCAGCCACCCGGCGCCGGTCGCAGCGTGCCGTGAACTGCGCGCGGTGGACGGTGAGTTCTCGGCCCTGAAGTCTTCGCCTTCGCACACGATGTGTACGCGCCAGTGGGACCCGGTCGTGGTCACGGCGACCGGCGTGTGGCAGGGACAGCACGTGTCGTGGTCGGAGACCTACGGCAACCGCTGCGAGATGGAGGGCAGCCTCGCCGAGGGTGCGGTCTTCTCCTTCTGACGCACAGGCTGATCCCGCCGAGCGGTGGGACGTTCGCACAGGCGCCCGGCCAGGAGCCGCGGCCGGCGCCACGTCAGGACCGCGCCGTACGGATCGCCGTGAAACGGATCGCCGCGAACGGATCGGTCTCACGGATCACGCTGGACGGATCGGGTCCGCGGATCAGGCCCCACGGATCAGGGCGTACGGATCAGGCGTCAGATCAGGGCTTCGGGTCGGGACTTCGGATCAGGGCTTCGGATCAGGGCGTACGGACGCCGTCCAGGAACGGCTCGATCGCCGAGCGCCAGCCCTCCGGCTGGTCGTAGTGCACCAGGTGGCCCGCGTCGACCACCTCCGCGTACTCCCCGCGCGGCAGCACCCTGACCATCTCCTGGGACTCGGCGCGGCCCAGTTCGCCGTCGAGGCCGCGCACCACCAGGGTGGGGCACTGGACCTGGGCCAGTTCCTCCCAGTGCGCGTCGTGGACCCAGGTCTCCCGGGCCTTGAGCATCTGCCGGCGGGAGAACACCGGACGCCAGCCGTCCGCCCGTTCCGCCATGACCTCGGCGAAGAACTCCCCGCGCGACGGCGTCGGACGCTCCACCCACGGATCGTCCTCGCCGAACCATCTGCGGACGTCGGCGAGCGTCGCGAACGGCACGGGCCAGGCCCGGAACCAGTCGTCCCACTCCCGCTGCGACGCCGCCCCGAGCGCCGACGCCCGCATGTCACAGATGATCAGCGCCTGGACCAGGTCGGGACGCTTGGCGGCGAGCTGCCAGGCGGTGAGTGCACCCATCGAGTGACCGATCAGGGTCACGGGGGCGAGGTTCAGCTGTTCGACGGCGGCCTCCGCGTCGGCGACGTACGCCTCACGGGTGAACGGGCCCTCGGGCGGCTTGTCACTGCGCCCGTGGCCCCGTTGGTCGAGCGCGACCGCACGGTGCCGGTCGGACAGCCAACGGGCCGTGGACGCCCAGTGGGACGCGCGGCCCATCAGGCCGTGCAGCAGTAAGACCCCCGGCGCGGGCTCCGGTTCACCGCTCCCCTTGGGCGGGTCCGCGAACTCCCAGGCAGCCAGGCGTACGCCATCGGCTCCGGTCACATCGATGCGCCGCACCATGTGCCTGGCACCCCCTTCTCTCCCCCGGTCGTCCAGATCGGTCGAAGTTCCCGCCAGCCTATCGAACTCCTATTCGAAAACGGGGTTCCGGCGTGCAACACCCCTCGTTCGAGTGACCACGCTCAAGGATTGACTTCCGCCGCCGAGGGGAGATCTTCAGCGGGAGGCGGGCCGCTCGGGGAAGACGGTCCGAGGGGACCGACCCTGGGAGCTCGGGGCTCCGGGTCGGAACAGGGGAGGACAGGCCCCGGCGCTCAAGGGCGCCGGGGCCCCTCTGTCGCTCCGGGGCGCACGCACTGCGCCGTTGTGCACACGGGACGTACGAGGGGCGCATCACTCTGACCTCCCCCTGCCTCCGCCGGCGGGATCCCCACCCCGACCGTGGGTCACAGCCTCTGCCCCAGCGTGGCACGCGATTCGCCCGGGCGCTGCCATTCCGGGCGGAAAACGTCTCCGCGAGGCGGTGAACGGGCCACCACCGCGCCGCCGGACGCGCCCCCGGCCGCCCCCGCGCGAGGGCGGGACGACGGTCACCGGCGCCTTGGTGCCTGCGGGTTGGGCCTGCGGCCGTGCCGGTGGTGCGGGCATGTGTGCCGCGCCGGGCCTGCGGCCGTGGCGGCGGTGCGGGCATGCGATGTGCCGCGCCGGGCCTGCGGCCGTGGCGGCGGTGCGAGCATGCGATGCGCCGCGGCGGGCCTGCGGCCGTGCCGCCGTTGCCGGTTGCCCGGCGGCGGTTGTGACCCGCCACTCCTGACGGTCGGGGCACGCCGCAGGTGCCGGGCCCACGCCTGCGGCCGGCGGATGCCCTACCGAGCCGCCTCGCGCTGCCTGTTGTGACGGCCGCACCGGCCCTGACGGACCGGCAGATCCTGACCGACCGCGGCTGCCGCTCGTCCGGCGCCGCCCCTTGCGTCCGGCCGCACCAGCCATCTGACGGACCGGCAGATCCTGACCGACGGTGCCTGCCGCTCGTCCGGCACCGCCCCTTGCGCCCGGCCGCACCAGCATCTGACGGGCCGGCACGTCTTGACCGACCGCGCCTGCCGGTGACTCGATCCGCCTGTTGCGTCCGCCGGCTCTACCGCTTACCCGGCCTTCGCCGGGACCGCCACGGGCGGCCGTCTGTTGTGAGCGAACGCACCGACCAGTCGGGCGGACCGACAGATCGTGCCGACTGCGACCGCCGCGTCTGGCGCCCGCCCGGCGCCGCCCGGACCGGTCCCGCGCCTGCCGGTCGCGCCCGGCCCATGCCCGCTGCCGCCGCATGCCCCGCGCGGCGTGCGGTGACGGACGGCGGCTGCCGCGCTGCCACCCACCGCTTCCCAGGCTTTCGCCAGGAGCGCCGCCTGGCGTGACCAGCCGTGCCTGCCGCCCGCAGCCGCCGGGTAGGCCCTGCCGGGCCTTCCCCCGCCGCCTGTTGCGCCCGGTCGCAGCGGCACCGACGGGCCGACACGCCATGGCCGACCGCGCCTGCCGCTTGCCGGGACGGACGCCTCCACTGGTGGCCCGTCCGGCGCGACCGGTCGCGCCTACCTCTCTGCCCGGCACCCACCGGCCACTCGGCGCGGCGTGCCCGACCGCCTTCCGCGACCAGCCGCCTCCGGTGGAGGCCGACGCCCAGCGCCCGCGTCCGCACATGCCTCCGGCGGCCGGGTGGCCCTGCCGGGCCTTCCCGTGCCGCCTGGTGTGACCAGCCGCACCGGCTGCCTGTCCGGTCGGCCCGTGGTGACGGCCGCGCCGGCAACTCGCCCCGGTCGGCCCGTTCTCCGCGCGCCCTGCCTACTGCTTGGCCACGAACACGTGCGACGCCACGTCCGCCTGGAGCTCCGCCGCCTCGCCGCTGCTGCCGACCAGCACTCCGCCGGCCGACTCCGTCACGCTCACCACCGAGCCGGGCTGCACGCCCGCCCGTCGCAGCGTGTACATCAGCTGGGCGTCCGTCTGGATCGGCTCGCCGATCCGGCGTACGATCACGGTCTTGCCGTCCGTGCCCGGGTCGAGGTCCGCGAGCGAGACCATGCCCTCGTCGAGGAACGGGTCCGCCTCCGCCTTCTCGCCCAGCTCCTCCAGGCCCGGGATCGGGTTGCCGTACGGCGACTCCGTCGGGTGGCGCAGCAGTTCGAGCACGCGCCGCTCGACGGCCTCGCTCATCACGTGCTCCCAGCGACAGGCCTCCGCGTGGACCTGCTCCCACTCCAGCCCGATGACGTCGACGAGCAGACACTCCGCGAGCCGGTGCTTGCGCATCACGCGCGTCGCCAGCCGCCTGCCCTCCTCGGTCAGCTCCAGGTGACGGTCGCCGGCGACCGTCACCAGTCCGTCCCGCTCCATGCGGGCCACGGTCTGGCTGACCGTGGGTCCGCTCTGGTCGAGCCGTTCGGCGATACGGGCGCGCATGGGCACCACACCTTCCTCTTCCAGCTCGAGGATGGTGCGGAGATACATCTCCGTCGTGTCGATCAGTCCGGACATACGTGCCCCTCGATGAAATCGTGATGCGCTGCGGCCCCGGGTCAATTCTTACGCATCCCACTGACAACCGTGCCGTGCCCGGCGAAGCCAAGGGCGGAGCCGGTGGAAAAACTCCGTGAAACCTGTCGGCAGGCCGGTACGGGAGGCCGTATTGACACAGCAATGGTCCAGACCGCAACGTGATCCGCGACGCGGGTATTCCCGCGCCTGTTCCCCACTCCCGGAACCTCCACCCCCGGAAAGGGCTCGGCGATGAGCGAGAGCAAGCTGGCCGGTCAGTTCTTCGACGCCGCGATCGGTCTGCTGCAGCGTGTACGGGACGAGGAGGCGGAGAACATCGCGGCCTCGGGCGAGGCGATCGCCGACGCCGTCGCCGCCGGGGGCCGTCTGTTCGCCTTCGGCGCCGGGCACTCGTCGCTGGCCGCGCAGGACGTCGTCTACCGCGCCGGCGGATTCGCCCTGATGAACCTGCTGGCCGTGCCCGGTGTCGTCGGTGTCGACGTCATGCCGGCGACGCTCGGCTCCGCCCTGGAGCGCGTGGACGGTCTCGCGGGTGCCGTGCTCGACTCCAGCCCGGCCCGGTCGGGCGACGTCCTCGTGATCATCTCCCTGTCCGGCCGCAACGCGCTGCCCGTCGAGATGGCGATGAACGCGCGGGCGCTCGGGCTCACCGTCATCGGCGTGACCTCGGTCGCGTACGCGGAGGAGACCAGGTCGCGGCACTCCTCGGACACCTTCCTCAAGGACCACTGCGACATCGTTCTCGACTCCAAGATCGCCGTCGGGGACGCGGAGCTCACCCACGAGGGCATCGAGGCGCCGTTCGCCCCCGCGTCGACGGTGGTCACCAGCGCGCTGATGCAGGCGACGATGGCGGCGGCCGCGGAACGGCTGGTCGAAAAGGGGATCGAACCGCCGCTGCTGCGGTCGGGGAACGTGGACGGCGGCCACGAGTGGAACGGCCGGGTGATGACGGAGTACGGCGACCGGATCTTCTTCCGGCACTAGGACGAGTCCGCTCGGCCTTCGTCCGGATCGGGCCCACCCGGTGAGCCGGGCCGGTGCATCAGTGCTCCGGCTTGTCTCCGTCCGTCGTCGAGGCCAGGTCGAGCGCGGCTGCGGTCAGGACCGACATGCTCTCCGCATAGACGGCGTCCGGGCGTTCGAAGGCCGGGCGGCTGGGCCCGCGCAGGAACGTCACCACGCCCAGCGTGCGGCCCCGGCTGCGCAGGACCGAGCACAGGGCGTGGACCATGTCGCGCGGCCACTGGCGGTCCGTCGACCAGTTCGCGGACGCGGAGGCCGGGGCACTCGCGCGGACCGAGCCGTTGCGGTCGGCCGCCTGGAGCGCCGGGTGGCCGTGCGGATAGCGGACCGGGATGCCGCCGCCCGCCACCGGGACGCACGGTCCGGGCGCGCCCGACGGTGTGGACGCCGTACGGACCAGACGGCGGCCGTCCGGCTCCATCAGGTCGATCAGCGCATGGTCGGCGAACCCGGCGAGCGCGAAGTCCAGATACGCCGTCGCCGCCTCCATCGGGTCCTCGCACTCCGCGGCGGCCCGGCCCGCGCGGTGCAGCTGGCTGGAGCGGAAGCGGAGGCGGTCCGCGTCCTGTTCCGCCAGCTTCGCCTCCGTCACGTCCTGGAACAGCCAGCCCACGCCCAGCGGTACCGGTTCCTCCGCGAGCGGCGAGGCCAGCCGCAGAAAGCCGCTGCGCCAGCACCGGCGGCGTTCGGTCTCGCCGGCGGGCAGGGTCACCCACACCTCGCTGAGGCCGCGGGCCGCGCCCTCCGCCAGCACATGGTGGAGCGCGCCCTCCAGCTGCTCCACGCCCTGGAGGACCAGTTCGCCCAGCGGCCGGCCGAGCGGTGAGGTCCGCCCGGCGCCGAGGGCACGTGCGGCGTAGCCGTTGACGACGGTCGGCCGCAGGTCCACGTCCACCAGGACGACACCCCAGGACGCGTCCTCGAACAGCGCCTCGCTCAGCGCGATCGAACGCTCCAGGTCGATCTGCGCATGGACCTCGCTGAACGCGCAGTACACCCCGGCGGGAGCGCCGTCGGCGCCGAGCACCCGCGCCGACTGGGTCCGTACGAGCACCCGGCCGCCGTCCTTGCGCAGCAGGGCGAACTCGTGGACCTGCCGGCCCGGCGCGTCCATCGCGGCCATGAGCCGGCCCTGGACCTCTCCGGCGTCGGCCGTCCGCACCGCCCAGCCGGCGAAGCCGCGGCGTCCTACGGCCTCCTCCGCCGACCAGCCGAGGATCCGTTCCGCCTCGCGGTTCCAGTGCGTGATGGTGGCGTTCGCGTCGAAGGCGCAGAGCGCGGCGTCCATCCCGTCCAGGAGTGCGGCGAGCAGTTCCGAACCGGGCACCGCGACAGGCTCGGGCCCCGTACCGGCACGCTCCGGCTCGTCGGGCCCGAGCGCGTTGGCGGCCTCACTCTTCGAAGCACTCATCCTGTACCCCCTGCAGGACGCGTCCGCGCGAGCTGATGCACGTCAGATCATTCAACTCGAACGTGACTCACGACACACGCTGTTCGGGTAAATCGTTGCCTGCCGGAAATGCGGACGCCGGGTGCCGGCCGGACGGCCGGCAACGGGGCGGAGAAGCGGCCGGCAACGAAACCGCCCCGGCCGGGCGGATGCCGGCCGGGGCGGAACGGTGTCGCGGAGGTGTCAGCCCAGGGTCGCGAGCGCCTGGTTCAGCGTCGCGGACGCCCGCATGACGGCCGCGGCCTTCGCCGGGTCGGGCTGGTAGTAGCCGCCGATGTCGGCCGGCTTGCCCTGCACCGCGATGAGCTCGTCGACGATGGTCTGCTCCTGCGCGGCCAGCGTCTCGGCGAGCGAGGTGAAGGCCTCGGCGAGCTTGACGTCGTCGCTCTGGCCGGCCAGCTCCTGCGCCCAGTACAGCGCGAGGTAGAAGTGGCTGCCGCGGTTGTCGATGCCACCGAGCTTGCGGCTCGGCGACTTGTCCTGCTCCAGGAACGTCGCCGTGGCGCGGTCCAGGGTGTCCGCCAGGATCTGGGCACGCGCGTTGTCGGTGGTCTGCGCGAGGTGCTCGAAGCTGACCGCGAGCGCGAGGAACTCGCCCAGGCTGTCCCAGCGCAGGTAGTTCTCCTTGACCAGCTGCTGGACGTGCTTGGGCGCGGAGCCGCCCGCGCCGGTCTCGAAGAGGCCGCCGCCGTTCATCAGCGGGACGACGGAGAGCATCTTCGCGCTGGTGCCGAGCTCCAGGATCGGGAAGAGGTCCGTCAGGTAGTCGCGCAGGACGTTGCCGGTGACGGAGATGGTGTTCTCGCCGCGGCGGATCCGGTCGAGGGAGAAGGCGATCGCGTCGACGGGCGACTTGATCTCGATCTGCAGGCCCTCGGTGTCGTGCTCCGGGAGGTACTGCTCGACCTTGGCGATCAGGTTGGCGTCGTGCGCGCGGCCCGCGTCCAGCCAGAACACGGCCGGGTCGCCGGTCGCCCGGGCGCGGGTGACGGCGAGCTTGACCCAGTCCCGGATCGGCGCGTCCTTGGTCTGGCACATCCGGAAGATGTCGCCGGCGCTGACCGCCTGCTCCAGCACGGCGTTGCCGCTGCCGTCGACGACCCGCACGGTGCCCGTGGTGGCGATCTCGAAGGTCTTGTCGTGGCTGCCGTACTCCTCGGCCTTCTGGGCCATGAGGCCGACGTTCGGCACCGAGCCCATCGTGGACGGGTCGTACGCGCCGTTCGCACGGCAGTCGTCGATGACGACCTGGTAGATGCCGGCGTAGCTGCTGTCGGGGATGACCGCGAGGGTGTCGGCCTCCTGGCCGTCCGGGCCCCACATATGGCCCGAGGTGCGGATCATCGCCGGCATGGAGGCGTCGACGATGACGTCGCTCGGGACGTGCAGGTTGGTGATGCCGCGGTCGGAGTCGACCATCGCGAGCTCGGGGCCCTCGGCGATCTCCGCCTCGAAGGACTCCTTGATCTTCGCGCCGTCGGGCAGCGACTCCAGACCCTTGAGGATGCCGCCGAGCCCGTCGTTCGGGCTCAGGCCGGCCGCGGCGAGCGCGGCGCCGTGCTCGGCGAACGTCTTCGGGAAGAAGGCGCGTACGACGTGGCCGAAGACGATCGGGTCGGAGACCTTCATCATCGTGGCCTTGAGGTGCACGGAGAACAGCACGCCCTCGGCCTTGGCGCGGGCGATCTGCGCGGTGAGGAACTCACGCAGCGCACCGACGCGCAGGACGGAGGCGTCCACGACCTCACCGGCGAGTACGGGTACCGACTCGCGCAGCACGGTGGTGCTGCCGTCGTCGCCGGACAGCTCGATGCGCAGCGACCCGTCCTCGGGAACGACGACGGACTTCTCGGTGGAGCGGAAGTCGTCGGCCGTCATGTGCGCGACGTTCGTCTTCGACTCGGGGGTCCACGCGCCCATGCGGTGCGGGTGCGCCTTGGCGTAGTTCTTGACCGACGCGGGGGCGCGGCGGTCGGAGTTGCCCTCGCGCAGGACCGGGTTCACGGCGCTGCCCTTGACCTTGTCGTACCGGGCGCGGATGTCCTTCTCCGCGTCGGTCTTCGGGTCGTCCGGGTAGTCCGGAAGCGCGTAGCCCTGCTCCTGGAGCTCGGCGACGGCCGCCTTCAGCTGCGGGATCGAGGCCGAGATGTTCGGCAGCTTGATGATGTTGGCCCCGGGGGTCTTCGCCAGTTCACCCAGCTCGGCGAGCGCGTCGTCGATGCGCTGGCCCTCCTCGAGGAACTCCGGGAATCCGGAGATGATGCGCCCGGCCAGGGAGATGTCACGGCTCTCCACAGTGACCCCGGCCGTCGAGGCATAGGCCTCGATCACCGGCAGGAACGAGTACGTCGCCAGGGCCGGCGCCTCGTCGGTGTGCGTATAGATGATGGTCGAGTCAGTCACCGGGTGCTCCGCTCCACGTCTGCAACATTGCTCGACATCAAGATATCCCGGGTTCGGGCCGTTCCCGGAAGGGCCCTCATTAAATGGCTTGAGCCGCCGCCTGCCGGTTCCTAAGGTGTGGGGCACACGATGAAAGGAGGTGATCCGGAAGTGGTTTCGTTTCGGATGCGTGAGGTGACTGCGGGCTAGAGGCCCGTTGTCGCACGATGTGCACAGACGGCAGGCCTCCTGCCGCAATCCCAAGCAGTCACCGACCCGCGGGCTCGCCGGTACATCCGGCCGGCTCCTCCGTCAGGAGGAACCAGAGCCCGCGGGTTTCTGCATGTCCGGGCCCGGTGCGGCTGATTCCCGGCGGCCCGGACGCGTCGGCGGGCCCCGCACCCGGTAGGAGCCGCCGCGGGCCCGGCCCGCTGAGTTCCTGTACGGAACCCTCTCCCCCGCGTGAAGATGGCCCCCTGCCCCATGAAGGAGTCGGTGCCATGCCCAGAGCCGTGCCCGAGCGCGACGCCGCGTGTGCCGTCGCGCAGGCCGCCGCCGTGGTCGGCGACTGGTGGAGTCTGCTGATCGTCCGGGAGACGGCCCGCGGCAGACACCGGTTCGACGCTCTCCAGCGCGAGCTGGACATCTCCCGGAAGGTGCTCACCGAGCGCCTGAACCACCTCGTCGACAGCAAGGTCCTGGAGAAGGTCCCCTATCAGCGCGGGCCCGTCCGGTACGAGTACCGGCTCACCGAGACCGGCCGCGCGCTGCTGCCCGTGCTCGTGTCCATGCAGGACTGGGCCGACCGCTGGCTGCTCGGGGACGGCACGCTGACCGGCACCGCGGACGAGCACAGCGCCGAGGCGCAGCGGGTGCACGAGCTGGTGGGCGGGCGGCTGGCGCGCTTCACCCTGCCCGTGCACAGCGGCGGGGACCTGGACCCGGTGGACGGCCGCTCGGCGGCCACCGTGCTGTTCTGCTACCCCGCGACCGGCCGTCCGGGTCCGCTGCCGGACGACTGGGACACCATCCCGGGCGCGGTCGGCTGCACGCTGGAGAACCGGCTGTTCCGCGACGCGTACGCGGACTTCACCGCGGCGGGGGTCGCGGTGCGCGGGGTCAGTACGCAGCGGCCCGACGAGCAGCGCGTCTTCGCCGCCGCCGAGGAGCTGCCGTTCCCGCTGCTCTCCGACATGGACAGCCGGCTGTCGGCCGCGCTGCGGCTGCCGACGTTCCGCGCCGGGCAGGGCCTGCGGCTGAAGCGGGCGGTGCTGGTGCTGGACCGGGAGCGCACCGTGCGGCATGTGCAGTACCCGGTGACCGACATCCCGGCCGCGGTGACGACCGCCCTGCGGGAGGCGTCCGCCCTGTCAGGGTGAGAGCCGCTCGATGTCCCATCCGCCGTCGCGGGAGGTGAACCGCAGCCGGTCGTGCAGCCGGTTCGCGTGCCCCTGCCAGAACTCCACCGCCTGCGGCTCGACCCGGTAGCCGCCCCACTCCGGCGGGGCGGGCACCTGCTCGCCCTCCGGGTGGCGGGCGGCCAGCTCCTCGTACGTACGGATCAGCTCCTCGCGCGAGCCGATCACCGAGGACTGGGCGCTGGCCCAGGCACCGAGCTGCGAGCCGTGCGGGCGGGTGCGGAAGTACGCCACCGTCTCCTCCCGGCCGATCCGGGTGGCGGTGCCCGTGACGACGACCTGGCGGGCGATGGGATGCCAGGGGAAGAGCACCGAGACATACGCGTTGGCGTCGATCTCGCGGCCCTTGCGGGAGCCGTAGTTGGTGTAGAAGACGAAGCCCCGGGAGTCGTACTGCTTCAGCAGCACCGTGCGCGACGACGGACGGCCGTCGGGGGTGGCGGTGGACACGACCATGGCGTTCGGCTCGTGCAGTCCGGCGGACGCGGCCTGCGCGAACCAGCGCGCGAACTGCTCCATGGGCGTGGGCGCGAGGTCCGTCTCCAGCAGCGGCGTGGAGCGGTAGTGCTCGCGCATCAGGGCGGGGTTCGGGGCGGCGTCGTCGGTCACGGGCTCATCCTGCCGCAGCGCCCGCTTCTCCCCGGCACCCAGTGCCGGGGATCCTGACAGGGGATTCGACACGGGAGTGGCACCGGGGAGGCGGGAGTGTGCCGGATGTCACGCTTCCCCGCATCGTCCGGACCCGCCAAAATCTTGCCTCGGGCCACTGTGGCTCCCCGACAGCAGGGGATATCGTGCCTGCCTCCCCGGCGTTGGGGTGACCGCCCGTCGCCCGGGGCATCACCGGGGTGACCGGTCCACGATCACGCACCGGCCGACCCGCACCCGCCGTACGCATCCCGAGGAGCCGCCTGATGTCCGACTTCGTACCAGGACTCGAAGGAGTCGTCGCGTTCGAGACGGAGATCGCCGAACCCGACAAGGAGGGCGGCTCGCTCCGCTACCGCGGCGTCGACATCGAGGACCTGGTCGGCCAGGTCTCGTTCGGCAATGTGTGGGGCCTGCTGGTCGACGGGGCGTTCAACCCGGGGCTGCCGGCCGCCGAGCCGTTCCCCATCCCGGTCCACTCCGGCGACATCCGCGTCGACGTCCAGTCGGCGCTGGCGATGCTGGCGCCCGTGTGGGGGCTGCGGCCGCTGCTCGACATCGACGCGGAACAGGCCCGCGAGGATCTCGCCCGGGCCGCCGTCATGGCGCTGTCCTACGTGGCCCAGAGTGCCCGTGGCCAGGGCCTGCCGATGGTGCCGCAGCGCGAGATCGACAAGGCGCAGACCGTCGTCGAGCGGTTCATGATCCGCTGGCGCGGTGAGCCGGACCCGCGGCATGTGAAAGCCGTCGACGCCTACTGGACCTCGGCCGCCGAGCACGGCATGAATGCCTCCACCTTCACCGCCCGTGTCATCGCCTCCACCGGCGCCGACGTCGCGGCGGCGCTGTCGGGCGCGGTCGGCGCGATGTCCGGGCCGCTGCACGGCGGTGCGCCCTCCCGTGTGCTCGGCATGATCGAGGAGATCGAGCGGACGGGCGACGCGACGGCGTACGTCAAGCGGACCCTCGACAACGGCGAGCGGCTGATGGGCTTCGGCCACCGGGTCTACCGGGCCGAGGACCCGCGCGCCCGCGTCCTGCGGCGTACGGCCAAGGAGCTGGACGCGCCGCGCTTCGAGGTCGCCGAGGCCCTGGAGAAGGCCGCGCTGGAGGAGCTGCACAACCGTCGCCCGGACCGGGTCCTGGCGACGAACGTGGAGTTCTGGGCGGCGATCATGCTGGACTTCGCCGAGGTCCCGGCCCACATGTTCACCTCGATGTTCACCTGCGCGCGCACCGCGGGCTGGTCGGCGCACATCCTGGAGCAGAAGCGCACGGGCCGGCTGGTCCGTCCCTCGGCCCGGTACGTGGGCCCGGGCACGCGCGGCCCGCAGGAGATCACGGGCTACGACGACATCGCCCGCTGATCCCCCTGCGCGTCCGCCCGTTCGATCCCCTTCCCGCGGTCAGGCCGCCGGCTCCAGCAGTTCCGCATGGTGCCGTGCGGCGACCAGCGGGTGGGCGCGCAGCTTGCCCTTGAGCTCGTTCTTTCCGTACTCCGCGAACAGCGGGTTCGCGGGGTCCGCCGTGACGCCGGGGGCGTGCGCCGCGTACGGGAAGGCGAGCGGCTCGACGCGGGCGTCCAGGCGCGGGTTGTAGAAGAACGGCACGGAGTACCGCTCGGTGGCGCCGGGCGGGCTCACCACCCGGTGGTGGGTGGCCTTCAGATAGCCGTCGGTGGCGACTTCGAGGAGCTCGCCGAGGTTGACCACGAAGGCCCCCGGCAGGGGCGGCACGTCGTGGAACACGCCGTCCTCGCGCTCGACCTGGAGGCCGCCGACGCTGTCCTGGTGGAGCAGGGTCAGAAAGCCGTAGTCCTTGTGCGCGCCGACGCCCTGGCCGCCCCCGTCCGCCGGACTGCCGGGGTAGCGCACCAGCTTGAGGTGGATGTGGGCGCGGTCGCCGAAGAGGTGGTCGTAGAAGTCCGCCGGGGCGCCGATGGAGACGAGCAGCTCGTGCAGCAGCCGCTCGGCCACCGTGCTCAGCCGGTCGATCCAGCCGAGCGCCGCGGTGCGCAGCTGCGGCAGGGCGGCCGGCCACTGGTTGGGGCCCTCCAGCCACCAGTACCCGGGCTCGCCGGGCGCGGGGACTCGGGCGGGCCGCTCGGCGCCGATGTCGAGCTGGTCGCGCCAGTCCTGGCTGCCGCCGGTGCGTTCGTCGCCGATGCGCGTGTAGCCGCGGAAGTGCGGCGAGTTGACGTTGTCGATGGCGAGCCGGTCGGCCTCGGGCAGCGCGAAGAAGGCGCGCATGGTGCTGTTGAGCGCGGCTGTCTCGGCCTCGGTGACGCCGTGACCGGTGAGCTGGAAGAAGCCGACGTCATGGGCGGCGCTGTGCAGCTGGGCGTGCAGCAGCGCGCGGGCCTGGGGGCCGCGGTCGGCGGCGGAGAGGTCGATGACGGGGAGCTGAAGAGAGGACATGAGTGCTTCCGCGGGGTGTACGGGATCCCACGGGGCCGCCGGGGGTGGTGGCGGGGCCGCGGGTGCGCCGGGGCGAACGGGATGGGCGGCCTGTCGCAGGGACGGGCCCGAGGTCAGACGGAGCGCCGACAGCCCATGCTCGTGACGCGGACGTAGTCCACGTGACGGCGTCGTACCAGCAGAAGCATGGGCCCAGGATACTGCGCGGGCCCCGAACGTCCTGTGGCGCGGGTCACACCGCCGCCGGTGGCGCGGCCCCGTCAGTCCAGCGTCTCGTCCAGCAGGGCGGCCCACTGCGCGACGACCCGTTTCCTGCGGGCGGTGTCGTCGGTGAGCAGGTTCGCCAGCCCCAGGCCGCGGGCCATGTCGAGCAGGCCCTGGACGGTCTCGCGCACGCCGGGCCGCGACTCGTCCACACCCAGGAGCTGGACCGCGATGCGGTGGGTCTCGCGCCCGACCCTGGCCTCCAGTTCGGTAACCCGGGGGCGTAGCTGTTCCTCGTTGGAGGCGGCGACCCACAGATGCAGCGCGGCACGGAACAGCGGCCCCGTGTAGAGGCCGACGAGGGCCTCGACGACCGCCGCGCGGTCCTGGCCCGGCAGCGAGCGCAGGGCCGAGGACCGTTCCTCGGCGACGTACTCCACGGCGGCCGTGAACAGGTCCTCGCGGGTCGGGAAGTGGTGCTGCGCCGCACCCCGGGAGACGCCCGCGCGCTCGGCGACCACGGAGACCGTGGAGCCTGCCCAGCCGTGCTCGGCCAGGCAGGCGACGGCGGCCTCCAGCAGGCGCTGCCGGGTGGCCCGGCTGCGGTCCTGCTTGGGGGCCTTCGACGTGGCTACAGCTCCCATACGGGATCCCGGCGTTCGATGAAGGCGGTCATGCCCTCCCGGGCCTCGGCCGACGCGAACAGGGACGCCGAGCGCTGCACCAGGTCCTCCGCGTCCCGCTCGAACGCGTCCAGCACCCGCGCGGTGACCAGCCGTTTCGACGCGGCCAGCCCCTGCGGGGAGGCCTTGCGCAGCCCGCCGAGAAGCGGCGCGAGTCCCTCGTCCACATCGTCGGCGGCGAGCGTCAGCAGTCCGATACGGGCCGCCTCCGCCGCGTGGAAGCGCTCCCCGGTCAGGTAGTAGCGCTCGGCGGCCCGCGGGTCCAGACGCGGCAGCAGCGGCAGCGAGATCACGGCCGGCGCGACCCCGATACGGACCTCGGTGAACGCGAAGTCCGAGTCGCTGGAGGCCACCGCCATGTCGCAGGCGCCGAGCACCCCGAGCCCGCCGGCGCGGGTCTTCCCGCTCACCCGGGCCACGACCGGTTTGGGCAGGGTGACGATCTGCCGCAGCAGGTCGACGAAGGTGTACGGGTTGGGCGGGGCCTTGAGATCGGCGCCCGCGCTGAAGGTGCTCCCGGTGTGGGTGAGCACCACCGCGCGTACGGCGTCGTCCTTGGCACAGTCGGCCAGCGCCTGCGCCAGGTCGCCGACGAGCCGCGCCGACAGGGCGTTGCGGTTCGCGGGCGAGTCCAGCGTCAGGGTGGTGATGCCGCGCTCGTGCGCGATGGCGACCAGCGTCACGTGTTCTCCCTTTCCCGGTCCCTCAGTTCACGCCGGAGAATCTTCCCCGAGGCGGCACGCGGGACCCCGCCGATGAACGAGACACGGCGGATCTTCTTGTAGGGGGCGACGCGCTCGGCGACGAAGGCGATGATGTCGTCCTCCGTCAGCTCCTCGGCGCCCGGCTGCCGTACGACGTACGCCTTCGGGATCTCGTTCCCGTCAGTGTCGTACACCCCGATGACCGCCGCGTCGGCGATCCCCTCGTGACCGAGCAGCAGCGCCTCCAGCTCCGCGGGCGGGACCTGGAAGCCCTTGTACTTGATCAGCTCCTTCACGCGGTCGACGACGAACAGCCAGCCGTCCTCGTCGACGCGTCCGATGTCGCCGGTGCGCAGCCAGCCCTCCTCGTCGATCATCGCCGCGGTGGCCTCGGGGCGGCCGAGGTAGCCCTTCATCACCTGCGGTCCGCGGATCGCGACCTCGCCCTCCTCGCCCGGTCCGACGTCCTTGCCCGGGTCGTCGAGGGAGACGAGCCGCAGTTCGGTGGAGGGGATGAGCTTGCCGACGGTGCCGGGCGGCGGGTTCTCGGCGCCGAGGGGGACGACATGGGTGCCGGGCGACAGCTCGGTCATGCCGTACGCCTGGCCGATGGGCGGCAGGCCGAGCCGCTTGGAGCAGGCGGCGGCCAGCTCGGCGTCCAGGGGCGCAGCGGAGCAGATGATGTACTCCAGCGACGACAGGTCGTACTGGGCGACCGCCGGGTGCTTGGCGAGCGCGAGGACGACCGGCGGGGCGACGTACAGCGCGGTGATGCGGTGCTTCTCGATCGCCGCGAGGAAGGTGTCCAGCTCGAAGCGGGGCAGGACGACGACGGTGGAGCCCTGCCGCAGCGGCGCGTTCATCAGCGCGGTGAGGCCGTAGATGTGGAAGAACGGCAACACGGCGAGGATGCGTTCGCCCGGGTTCATCGGGATGAGCGGGGAGAGCTGCGCCAGGTTGGTCGCGATGGAGCGGTGGGTGAGCATCACCCCCTTGGGGATGCCGGTGGTGCCGGAGGAGTACGGCAGGGCGGCCACGTCCTCGGCGGGGTCGATGACGACCTCGGTGTCGGGCGCGTCCGAGACGATCATGTCGAGCATGCTGGTGTGCCCGTCGGCCCGGTCGCAGACGAAGATCTCCTCGATGCCGGCGGCCAGTTCGGCGGCCCTGCGGGCGACTTCGAGCAGCGGTGAGACGGTGAAGATCCAGCGGGCGGAGGAGTCCCGCAGCTGCTTGGCGAACTCCTCCGCGGTGGCGAGCGGGTGGACGGTCGTGACGGACGCGCCGGCGCGGGTGGCCCCGTAGAAGACCGCGGGGTACGCGACCGTGTTGGGGCTGTGCAGGGCGAGGACGTCGCCCTTGCGCAGCCCCGCCTCGGCGAGTGCGGCGGCGATCCGGCGGTGGAAGAGGTCGAGCTGGGTGTAGGTGACGGTGGTGCCGTTCACCCCGTCGATCAGCGCGATCGTGTCCCCGAACTCGGCGGCCCGGTGGAGCACCGCGTCGTGGATCGGCTCGCTGACGGCAGGGACGTCTGCGTACTCACTGCTGAACACGGTTACCGGCATGGTCGGCCCCCTCGCTGTGTGGACGGCCAGAATCGCCTCTGTCAGTACGACTTGGGGAGACCCAGGGACTGGTGGGATACGTAATTGAGGATCATCTCCCGGCTGACCGGGGCGATCCTGGCCACGCGGGAGGCCGTGACCAGCGAGGCGAGGCCGTACTCCCGGGTCAGGCCGTTGCCGCCGAGCGTGTGGACGGACTGGTCGACCGCCTTCACACAGGCCTCCCCCGCCGCGTACTTGGCCATGTTGGCGGCCTCGCCCGCGCCGATGTCGTCCCCGGCGTCGTAGAGGGCGGCGGCCTTCTGCATCATCAGCCGGGCCAGTTCCAGTTCGATGTGGGAGGCGGCCAGGGGGTGGGCGATGGCCTGGTGGGCGCCGATGGGGGCCTTCCAGACCTGGCGGTCCTTGGCGTAGGAGAGGGCCGTGGCGAGTGCGTACCGCCCCATGCCGATGGCGAACGCGGCGGTCATGATGCGCTCGGGGTTGAGGCCGGCGAACAGCTGGAGCAGTCCGGCGTCCTCCTCGCCCACGAGCGCGTCGTGCGGCAACCGCACGTCGTCGAGGACCAGCTCGAACTGCTTCTCGTGCGCCTGGAGTTCCATGTCGATCTGCGAGCGCCGGAAGCCGTCGGCGTCCCGGGGGACGATGAACAGGCACGGCTTGAGGCTGCCGGTCCGCGCGTCCTCGGTCCGCCCCACGATCAGCGTCGCGTCGGCGATGTCGACACCCGAGATGAAGACCTTGCGCCCGGTGAGGGACCAGCCGTCCTCGGTCCGGTGCGCGGTGGTCGTGATCCGGTGCGAGTTGGACCCGGCGTCCGGCTCGGTGATGCCGAAGGCCATCGTGAGGCTGCCGTCCGCGAGGCCGGGCAGCCAGGTGCGCTTCTGCTCCTCGGTGCCGAAGCGGGCGATCACGGTGCCGCAGATCGCGGGCGAGACGACCATCATCAGCAGCGGACAGCCCGCGGCCCCCAACTCCTCCAGCACGATGGAGAGTTCGGCCATGCCACCGCCCCCGCCGCCGTACTCCTCGGGCAGGTTCACCCCGAGGTAGCCGAGCTTGGCGGCCTCCGCCCACAGCTGTTCGCGGTCGTATCCGCGGCCGTGCCGCTTCCCGAGCGCGGCGACGGCGGCACGCAGGTCCTTGTGCTCCTGGCTTTCTACGTTCATGACGCGGTGACCTCCTGGGTGGCTTCCGCCGGCGCTTCGTCGACGACGGCGAGCAGGGCGCCGACCTCGACCTGGCGGCCGGTGACGGCGTGGAGCGCGGTGAGCGTGCCGGAGGCGGGCGAGACGATGCGGTGCTCCATCTTCATGGCCTCCAGCCAGATGAGCGGCTGCCCCTTGTCGACCCATGAGCCCTCGCCGATGCCCTCGGCGAGACGGACGACGGTCCCGGGCATCGGGGCGAGCAGCGAGCCGGGTTCGGTGCGGTCCTCGGGGTCGGGGAAACGGGGCCGCGCGGTCAGCGTGTGGGACCCGGCCGGGCCCTCGACGTGCACGGTGGCTCCGTACGCGGTGACGTCCCAGGCGCGGACGACGCCGTCCGTCTCCAGGACGACGCGTCCGGGAGCGGTGTCGAGCACGCGCAGCCCCGGCATGTCCTCGACGGTGTAGCCGCCCCCGCGGGCGGGCCGGTAGCGGACCTCGTGCTCGCCGCCGGACCGGTCCGTCCAGGTCTTGGTCTGTGCCTGCGCCGGGAGGTTGCGCCAGGCACCGCCGAAGCGGCCCCCTCGTGCGGCGGCGTCCGCGAGCGCCGCGGCGACGGCGGCGAGTCCGGCGTCGGGCGCGGGCCGGGTGAGGCCGTCGAGATGCCGGTCGTAGAACCCGGTGTCGAGCTGTCCGGACGCGAAGTCCGGGTGTTCCAGGGAGCGTACGAGCAGCTCCCGGTTGGTGACCGGACCGTGCACCCGCGCCCGGCGCAGGGCGTGCGCGAGCCGGCGGACGGCCTGCTGCCGGGTGGGCGCCCAGGCAATGACCTTGGCGATCATGGGGTCGTAGTGGACGCCGACGGTGTCGCCGTCGGCATAACCGGTGTCCAGACGGACCCCGGGGTCCACGTCGAGCCGCCGCAGGGTGCCGGTCTGCGGCGCCCAGCCGCGGGCCGGGTCCTCCGCGTACAGCCGGGCCTCCACGGCGTGGCCGTTCGCGGCCGGCGGGTCCGCGGGCAGTGCCTCGCCCTCCGCCACCCGGATCTGGAGGCCGACGAGGTCGATGCCGAACACCGCCTCCGTGACCGGGTGTTCGACCTGGAGGCGGGTGTTCATCTCCAGGAAGTGGGCGGTGCCCGCCGGGGAGACGAGGAACTCCACCGTGCCGGCGCCCACATATCCCACGGCGCGCGCCGCGGTCACCGACGCCTCGTGGAGCGAGGCCACCAGAGCGGGCGCGAGTCCCGGTGCCGGGGACTCCTCGATCACCTTCTGATGGCGGCGCTGGAGTGAGCAGTCCCGGGTGCCGAGGGCCCAGACGGTGCCGTGCGTGTCGGCGAGGATCTGGACCTCCACATGGCGGCCCGCCTCGACGTACGGTTCGACGAAGACCTCGCCGTCGCCGAAAGCGCTCAGCGCCTCGGCGCGTGCCGCCTCCAGTTCCCCGGCGAGGGCGTCCAGCGAGCGCACGATCCGCATACCGCGGCCGCCACCGCCCGCCGCCGCCTTCACCAGGACCGGCAGATCGGCCTCGGTGACCTCGCCCAGGGGCGCGAGGCCCATCAGCTCCTTGGCCCGGGTCTTCGACGCCATCGCCTCGATCGCGGCCGGCGGCGGCCCGATCCACACGAGTCCCGCGTCCGCCACCTCCTGCGCGAACGCGGCGTTCTCGGACAGGAATCCGTACCCCGGGTGCACCGCGTCGGCGCCCGCGGCGAGCGCCGCCTTCACGATCAGGTCGCCGCGCAGATAGGTGTCGCCGGGGGCGGCCCCGGGGAGCCGTACGGCGGCGTCCGCCTCCCGTACGTGCAGGGCGGAGGCGTCCGCGTCGGAGTACACGGCGACCGTCGCGATGCCGAGTTCACGGCAGGTCCGGAAGACCCGGCAGGCGATCTCGCCGCGGTTGGCGACCAGGACAGTGGAGATCATCGTCAAGCCCTCACATCCGGAAGACGCCGAAGCCGCCGCGCGCGCCTTCGACGGGGGCCGTGTGGATCGCGGACAGGCACAGACCCAGCACCGTGCGGGTGTCGCGGGGGTCGATCACCCCGTCGTCGTACAGCCGTCCCGACAGGAACATCGGCAGCGACTCCGCCTCGATCTGCTGCTCGACCATCGCGCGCAGTCCGGCGTCGGCCTCGTCGTCGTACGGCTGTCCCTTCGCCGCCGCGGAGGCGCGGGCCACGATGGAGAGCACACCGGCGAGCTGCTGGGGGCCCATGACGGCGGACTTGGCGCTCGGCCAGGCGAAGAGGAAGCGCGGGTCGTAGGCCCGGCCGCACATGCCGTAGTGCCCGGCGCCGTAGGAGGCGCCCATCAGCACGGACAGATGCGGGACCTTCGAGTTCGACACCGCGTTGATCATCATGGCGCCGTGCTTGATGATGCCGCCCTGCTCGTACTCCTTGCCGACCATGTAGCCGGTGGTGTTGTGCAGGAACACCAGCGGTACGTCACGCTGGTTGGCGAGCTGGATGAACTGCGCCGCCTTCTGCGACTCGGCGCTGAACAGCACGCCCTGCGCGTTGGCGAGAATCCCCACGGGATAGCCGTGCAGGGACGCCCAGCCGGTCACCAGGCTCGGCCCGTACAGCGGCTTGAACTCGTCGAAGTCGGAGCCGTCCACGATCCGCGCGACGACCTCACGGGGGTCGAAGGGCGTCTTCAGATCCTCGGGCACGATCCCGAGCAGCTCCTCCTCGGCGTACTTGGGGTCCCCCATGCCGGAGGCCAGGGGAAGCTCGGTCGGACCCGGATCGGGCTGTGCCTTGCGCCAGTTGAGCCGCGCCACGATCCTGCGGGCCTGACGCAGCGCGTCCGGTTCGTCGACCGCGAAGTAGTCCGCGAGGCCCGAGGTGCGGGCGTGCATCTCCGCGCCGCCGAGCGACTCGTCGTCGCTCTCCTCACCCGTGGCCATCTTCACCAGCGGCGGACCGCCGAGGAACACCTTGGACCGTTCCTTGATCATCACGGTGTGGTCGGACATGCCCGGGACGTACGCGCCGCCCGCCGTCGAGTTGCCGAACACCACCGCGATCGTCGGAATGCCGGCCGCCGACAGCCGGGTCAGATCGCGGAAGATCGCCCCGCCCGGGATGAAGATCTCCTTCTGCGAGGGCAGGTCCGCGCCGCCGGACTCGACCAGCGAGATGCACGGCAGCCGGTTGGCGTACGCGATCTCGTTCGCCCGCAGGATCTTCTTCAGCGTCCACGGGTTGGAGGCCCCGCCGCGTACGGTCGGGTCGTTCGCGGTGATCAGGCACTCGACGCCTTCCACCACCCCGATGCCGGTCACCGTGGACGCGCCCACCGGGTAGTCGCTCCCCCACGCGGCGAGCGGGGACAGCTCCAGGAACGGTGTGTCGGGGTCCAGCAGCAGCTCGATCCGCTCCCGCGCCAGGAGTTTGCCGCGGGAGCGGTGCCGGGCGACGTACTTCTCGCCGCCGCCCGCCAGTGCCTTCGCATGCTCGGCGTCCAGGTCGGCGAGCCGGCCGAGCATGGCCTCGCGGCGGGCCGCGAACTCGGGGGACGCCGGGTCGACGGCCGAGGAGAGCACGGTCACAGCAGTACCTCCGGGATGTCCATGTACCGGGAGCGCAGCCACTCGCCGAGCGCCTTGCCCTGGGGGTCGAAGCGGGCCTGCGCCGCCACGCCCTCGCCGAGGATGCCCTCGACCGTGAAGTTGAGGGCCCGCAGCCGCGGCAGGACGTGGCGTACGACGGTGAGGTCGGCGGTCTCGGGGAGCAGGGCCCGGAAGCGGTCCACGGTCAGTTCGTGGGCGAGCCAGCGCCAGGCGTCGTCGGTGCGGGCCCACACCCCGACGTTGGCGTCGCCGCCCTTGTCGCCGCTGCGCGCACCGGCGACGAGGCCGAGGGGCGCTGCGCGGCGGGGGCCGTCGGGCAGCGGTTCGGGCAGCTCGGCGGCGGGTTCGGTGGCGGGGTCTGCCGCGGGCTCTCCTGCGGGGTCCGCCGCCGGGTCGAAGGGCTCGGTGTCGGCGGGGAGGGCGGCCGGCGGGATCTCGCAGCGCCGCCCGTCGGGCAGTACGGCGATGTGCGGGACGGAGGCCGCGTCCACGTGCTCCGCGTCGAACACCCCGTACGGAGCGCCCTTTCCGGGCGGGGCCGTCACATGGAAGCCCGGGTAGCTGCCCAGCGCGAGTTCGATCGCGGCGCCGCTGACGGCGCGGCCGACCTTATCGGGGTCGCTGTCCCGCACGACGAGTCGCAGATAGGCGCTCGCACGCTCCTCGGTGTCGCCGTCGGGCCGCTCGGTGCGGGCGAGTTCCCAGCGCACCTCGGCCGGCCGGTGCTTGCCGAACGCGTCCTCCAACTGGTCCCGCACCAACTGGGCCTTGGCCTCGATGTCGAGTCCCGTCAGTACGAACACGACCTCGTTGCGCCAGCCTCCGATGCGGTTCAGCCCGACCTTGAGGGTGGGCGGCGGGGTCTCGCCGCGTACGCCCGAGATCCGCACCCGGTCCGGGCCCTGCTGTTCCAGCCGTACGGTGTCGAGACGGGCGGTGACGTCGGGGCCCGCGTAGCGCGCGCCTCCCGTCTCGTACAGCAGTTGGGCCGTGACGGTGCCGACGTCGACGAGGCCGCCGGTGCCCTGGTGCTTGGTGATGACGGACGTGCCGTCGGCGTGGATCTCGGCGAGGGGGAAGCCGGGGCGGCGCAGCACACGGGCGTCGTGACCGGCGAAGAAGGCGTAGTTGCCGCCGGTGGCCTGGGTGCCGCACTCCAGCACATGGCCGGCGACGACGGCGCCCGCGAGCGCGTCGAGATCGTCGGGGCCCCAGCCGAAGTGGGCGGCCGCCGGGCCGGTGACGAGGGCCGCGTCGGTGACCCGGCCGGTGACGACGACGTCCGCGCCCGCGCGCAGACAGGCGGCGATACCCGCGCCGCCGAGGTAGGCGTTGGCGGTGAGCACCTGCGGGCCCCAGCCGCGGCCGAGCAGATCGTCGCCCTCGACATGGGCGACCTTCACGGGCACGCCGACACGCTCGGCGAGGGTGCGGACGGCGTCCGCGAGCCCGGCCGGGTTGAGCCCGCCCGCATTGGCGACGATTTTGACACCACGTTCATGGGCGAGGCCGAGGCTCTCCTCCAGCTGCTTGAGGAAGGTCTTGGCGTAGCCGAGCGAGGGGTCCTTCAGGCGGTCGCGGCCGAGGATGAGCATGGTCAGCTCGGCGAGATAGTCGCCGGTCAGGACATCGAGGGGACCGTCGGTGAGCATCTCGCGCACGGCGTCGAAGCGGTCGCCGTAGAAGCCGGACGCGTTCCCGACACGCAGGACGTCACCGGCGCCCGCGGCGGTCACAGGGCCTCCTTGGGGGCACGGCCCGGTCCCGCCGGTCCCGCGAAGGCCTGGGCGATGTCGAGCCACCGGTCGGCGTCCTCACCCTCGGCCCGCACGGCGAGGTCGGCGCGGTGGGCCCGTTGGGTGACGAGCAGGCAGAAGTCGAGTGCGGGTCCGCTGACCTTCTGCTCCGCGTCCGCCGGTCCGTACGTCCATACCTCGCCGCCGGGCGCGGTGAGTTCCACGCGGATGGGCGCCGTGGGCGGGGTCAGCGAGCGGACGCCGAAGGCGTAGTCGCGGGCACGGACGCCGATGTACGCGACGTGCCGCAACCGGTCGGTCGGCTCGCGTACGGCTCCGAGCGCGTCGGCGATGTCCTGTCCGTGCGCCCAGGTCTCCATCAGCCGCCCGGTCGCCGTGGAGGCGACGCTCATGGGCGGCCCGTACCAGGGGAAGCGACTGCCGGCCGGCGCCGCGCGCAGAGCCTTCTGCAACTGCTCGCGCCCCTCGCGCCAGCGGGCGAGCAGCTCGGCGGGCGGCTGCGCGGCTCCCTGCTCGGCGCCCTCGTCGACGAAGGAGTACGGCGCGGCGAAAGCCTTCTCCGTCTCGACGGCGAAGGCCTCGGCGTCGGTGACGGCCAGCAGGGCCGCGGCATCGGTCCAGGCGAGGTGCGCGATCTGGTGGGCGATGCTCCAGCGCGGCGCGGGCGTGGGCCGCGCCCAGTCGTCGGCGCTCAACCCCCCGACGAGCCGGTCGAGTTCATCGCTCTCGCTGCGCAGATCGTCCAGGACGACGGTCGGGTCGGACACGGTGGCGCTCCCTCGGGACACGACGGTGTGTGCCCGGAGCATGGCAGCGCGCAGAGAAACAATCAAGCATGCTTGCTTTGATTTCTGCGGGGATCTGCCGCCGTGTCACGGCCGTGGTCGGCCCGGCGTGCTGGGGTCGGGTGGAACCCAGCTGCGGGGGTCGGGTGGAACCCGGCTGCTGGGGGCCGGGCGGCAGGGCGCTCCCGACTGCCCGGCCTACTGGGGCTGTTTCGCCACCTGGGTCCGCACCGCACCCATGCTCGCCCCGATGACCAGCGCGATCGCCATCGCGTCGATCAGGGACAGGCCCTGGTGCAGGACGAGGAAGCCGGCCGTCGCGGCGATCGCCGGCTCCAGGCTCATCAGGACCGCGAACGTCGGTGCGGGCAGCCGTCGCAGCGCCAACAGTTCCAGCGTGTACGGCAGAACGGACGACATCAGCGCGACGGCGAGCCCGAACGCGAGGGTCGACGGCACGATCAGCTTCGACCCGGCCTCCGCGATGCCCAGCGGCAGACTCAGGAGAGCACCGACGGCCATCGCCAGCGCCAGTCCGTCCGCCTGCGGGAAACGGCGTCCGGTACGGGCGCTGAAGACGATGTACGCGGCCCACATCGCGCCCGCGCCCAGCGCGAACAGCGCGCCGACGGGATCGAGCCGGTCGAAGCCGCCGCCGCTGAGCAGCACCACACCGCCCAGGGCGAGACCCGCCCAGACCAGATTGATCATCCGCCGCGACACGATCACCGACAGCGCCAGCGGACCGAGGACCTCGAAGGTCACGGCCGCGCCCAGCGGAATCCGGTCGGCAGCCTGGTAGAAGAGGATGTTCATGGCGCCCATGGCGGCGCCGAACGCCACCACCGTGCCCCAGTCGGCACGCGAATGGCCGCGCAGCTTCGGGCGGCACACCACGAGCAGGACGACGGCGGCGAGGACGAGCCGCAGGGTGACCACGCCGAGCGCCCCGGCGCGCGGCATCAGCATCACCGCGACGGCGGCACCGAACTGGACGGACAGCGCACCGGCGACGACGAGGGCGACCGGGCCGAGGGTGCGGCCGGCGTCCCGTGCCGAGCCGGCCGCGCTGCCGTCGAGGGCGGCCGCGGCCTCCGGTTCGGTGACGACGACAGTGGTGCGCGCTTCGTCCACCGGAACCTCCCTGATCGGCCGGGCCGTGGCGCGTCACCCCCGGCCTGCTGCGGCCCTCCCCACGCTACGACTCCTCCGCCGCCGCGTGAAATGCCGACTGTGCTGCCGTTATGCTCCACGCGCATGAGCATCGAGATGCGCCATCTCCGCTGCTTCCTCGCCATCGCCGAGGAGTCCAGCGTGACCAGGGCCGCGGTCCGGCTGCACCTCACCCAGCCCGCCGTCTCCCG
Source organism: Streptomyces sp. AM8-1-1 (assembly GCF_032229325.1). Lineage (NCBI taxonomy): Bacteria > Bacillati > Actinomycetota > Actinomycetes > Kitasatosporales > Streptomycetaceae > Streptomyces > Streptomyces sp. AM8-1-1. The sequence continues at coordinate 4,589,945 of NZ_CP135086.1, read as the reverse complement.
CGCCCTGGCCGCGCTCGAGAAACAGCTCGGCACACGGCTGGTGGACCGCTCCACGCACCATCTCGCGATCACCCCCGAGGGGCGGGTCTTCCGCGACAAGGCGGCCGCGGCGGTCGCCGCCTTCGACGAGGCACTGGACACCGGCAGGCTGCGGCGGCGGCCGCTGCGGCTGGGGCACGCCTGGTCCGCCCTCGGGCCGTACACCACCCCGCTGCTGCGCCGCTGGGAACGCGAGCACCCCGAGACCCCGCTGGAGCTCCTGCGGATCGACGACCGCACCGCCGGGCTGGTCCGCGGCGAGGTGGACGCGGCGGTCCTGCGGGGCCCGGTGGACACGCCGGGCCTGGTCACCGAGCTGCTGTTCACCGAGTCCCGGGTGGCCGCGGTCACCTCGGACGGCCCGTTGGCGGCGCGCCCGTCCCTGACGCTGGCGGAGCTGACGAACACGCCGATGATCCTCAACACGGTCTCGGGTCTGACGACGCTGGACCTGTGGCCGCCGGAGTCCCGGCCGGGGACGACGGTGACGGTCGCGAACACGGACGACTGGCTGACGGCGATCGCGGCGGGGAGGGGGGCGGGGGTGTCGGTGGCGTCGACCGCGGCGATGCATCCGCACCCGGGGGTGACGTACCGCCCCCTGACGGACGCGCCCCCGGCCCGCGTCATGCTGGCCTGGCGCGCGTCGTCCCCGCACCCGGCGCTGCGGGAACTGCTGGCGCTGGCACGCGAGCTGACATGACCGCGGGTGCGGACCACTGGTCGGGGCTCGGCCCCGAGCCCCGCTGAGCCGGACAAGGTGCCCGGCGTCTCGAGGCTGTCCGGCGATCGAGGACACGGCCGCAGGGGGTGCCGCCGCAACGAAAGCCGCAGGCCACTTGTCGGGGCTCCGCCCCGAACCCCGCGCCTCAAACGCCGGCGAGGCTGAATGTGCGACCACCAGCCCGTCCGGCCGAGCCCGACAACGTGTCCCGGAAATCCAGCCCGTCCGGCGATCGAGGACACGACCACAGCGCGTGCCGCCGCAACGAAACCCGCAAGCCACTTGTCAGGGCTCCGCCCCGAACCCCGCGCCTCAAACGCCGGCGAGGCTGAATGTGCGACCACAAACCCGGGCGAGACAGGCGGCCCGGCCGAACACGCAGCCACACCAGTCCCGTCCGGGCCGAGCCGGACAACGCGTCCCGCACATCCAGCCCGCCCGGCGATCGAGGACACAACCACAGCGCGTGCCGCCGCAACGAAACCCGCAAGCCACCGGTCAGGGCTCCGCCCCGAACCCCGCGCCTCAAACGCCGGCGAGGCTGAATCTGCAGCCACCAGCCCGTCCGGCGGTGAGGACACGACCGCAGGGCGTGCCCCGTGACGAAAGCGGAACGCCGCAACGCACACGCGGCCACCCCCGCCCGTCCGGCGGTGAGGACACAAGACACACCCCCGCGCGCACCCCCCTCCCCCCACCCCCCGTGGTACAGACAGCACATGACCCGCGACGAACTCCTCTGGTTCCTCCGCCGACACAAGCTCGCCGTCGAAGCCTCCGTCGGGCCCGGCGGCAGACCGCAAGCCGCCGTCGTCGGTTTCGGTGTCAGCGATCAGTTGGAGATCGTCTTCGACACCGTCAACACCACCCGCAAGTACCGCAACCTCCTCGCCGACCCCCGTATCGCCCTCGTCATCGGGTGGGACGAGGCCGTGACCGTGCAGATCGAAGGACTCGCCGACTTTCCCGAGGGGCCCGAGCTGGAGCGCCTGAAGGCTGCCTACTTCACGGCGTATCCGGAAGGGCGGGAGCGGCTCGGGTGGCCCGGGATCACGTATGTGCGGGTGCGGGCGCACTGGGCGCGGCACAGTGACTTCACCGTGGAGCCCGCGCGGATCGAGGAGCTCACTCTCGACTGAGGTCGTCCGGCAGGGCCTCCGCGAGCACCTCCGCGAGGTGCCGTGCGCGGTGGCCCTCCAGCTGGGCCAGCTGCGTACGGCAGGAGAAGCCGTCCGCGAGGAGTTCCGCGTCCGGGCCCGCCGTGCGGACCGCCGGGAGGAGCTGGTCCTCCGCGCAGGCCACCGACACCTCGTAGTGGCCGCGCTCGAAGCCGAAGTTGCCGGCCAGTCCGCAGCAGCCGCCGCTCAGCTCCCCTTCCAGACCCGCGCGTTCACGCAGCCGGCGTTCCGCGTCCTCGCCGAGGACCGCGTGCTGATGGCAGTGCGTCTGGCCGGCCACCGGGCGATCCAGGCGCGGCGGTGTCCAGTCCGGGGCGCACTCCTCCAGCGCCTGGGCGAAGGTGCGGACCGATGCCGCGAGGCGCGCCGCGCGGGGGTCGTCCGGCAGGAGTTCGGGGAGGTCCGTCCGCAGCGCCGCCCCGCAGCTCGGCTCCAGCACGACCACGGGGGCGCCCAGGTCGAGCAGCGGCTCCACGGTGTCCAGGGTGCGGCGCATCACCGTGCGGGCGCGGTCGAGCTGGCCCGTGGAGACGTAGGTGAGGCCGCAGCAGACCCGGCCGGGCGGCACGACGAGGCCCAGGCCCGCGGACTCCATGACCCGTACCGCGGCCCGGCCGACCTCCGGGGAGAGGTGGTCGGTGAACGTGTCCGGCCACAGCACAGCCGTACGGCTTGTCGCGAGGACCTCCGTACGCCCTCGCAGATGCCCGGCCAGCCAGGTGCGGAACGTCTCCGGGGCCAGCCGCGGGATGTCCCGTTCGGGCCCGATGCCGCCCAGCCGCTTGGCGACGGACGCCAGCGGCCGGACCCGGGCCGCGGCGTTGACGAGCCGGGCGAAGGGGGCCGCCGCACGCAGCCACTCGGGCAGCCGGCCCATGGCGTAGTGGGACGCGGGCCGGCGGCGCCCCGCGTAGTGGTGGTGCAGGAACTCCGCCTTGTACGTGGCCATGTCGACGCCCACCGGGCAGTCGCTGCGGCACCCCTTGCACGACAGGCACAGGTCGAGCGCGTCCCGCACCTCGGGGGAACGCCAGCCGTCCCGCACGATCTCGCCCGCCAGCATCTCGTGCAGGAGCCGGGCCCGGCCGCGGGTGGAGTGGGCCTCCTCGCCGGTGGCGCGGAAGGACGGGCACATCACTCCGCCGCCCGAAGCGGCCGATGTCGTACGGCACTTGGCGACGCCCACGCACCTTCGCACCGCGCCGGCGAAGTCGCCGCCGTCGTGCGGGTAGCCGAAGGCCACGTCGATCCTCTCCCGGGGGAGCACGGCGAAGCGGAGGTTGGCGTCGAGGCGGTCGGGGCGGGCCAGCATGCCCGGGTTCATGCCGCCGGCCGGGTCCCACAGGTCCTTGAACCGGCCGAAGAGGCCGACCAGTTCGTCCCCGTACATCTTCGGCAGCAGCTCCGCGCGCGCCTGGCCGTCGCCGTGTTCGCCCGACAGCGAGCCGCCGTGGGCGACGACGAGTTCGGCGACCTCCTCGGAGAATCGGCGGAAGGCCCGCACACCCGGCTCGCTCAGCAGGTCGAAGTCGATACGGACGTGGATGCAGCCGTCGCCGAAGTGCCCGTACGGCGTGCCGCGCAGGCCGTGCGCCGCCAGCAGCGCCCGGAAGTCGCGCAGATAGGCGCCCAGCCGGGCGGGCGGCACCGCGCAGTCCTCCCAGCCGGGCCAGGCCTCCGTGCCGTCGGGGGTGCGGGTCGCCGTGCCGGCCGCGTCCTCGCGCACCCGCCACAGGGCGCGCATGCCGGCCGGGTCGTCGACCACCGTGCCGTCCAGCGCGTCGGCCGCGCGGAGCACGGCCTCGGCGCCGGCCCGTGCCTCGGCCGCGGTGTCCCCGCCGGTCTCCACGAACAGCCACGCGCCGCCGCGCGGCAGCCCGTGGCCGGGGGGCACCAGGTCCTCGGCCATGCCCTCGACGGTCAGCGGGCGGAGCGGAAGGAGCCCGGAGGCCGCCTCGGCCGCCGCGCTCTCGTCGGGGTAGCCGAGCACCGCGAGGGCCCGGGCCCGGGGCGCGTCGACGAGCCGTACGGTCGCCTCCGTCAGCACCCCGAGCGTGCCCTCGCTGCCGCAGAACGCGCGGGTGAGGTCGACGCCCTTCTCGGGCAGCAGCGCGTCCAGCGCGTAGCCGGAGATCCGGCGGGGCAGCCCGTCCGTGAACCCGGTGCGCAGCAGGGCGAGATGGCCGTCGACGAGTTCGCGCAGGCCGGCGGGGGCGCCGGAGTCCCAGCCACGGCCGAGGCGCAGTGCGGCGCCGTCGTAGGTGGTCACGGAGAGGCCGTGCACGTTGTCGGCGGTCGTGCCCCAGGCCACCGAGTGCGCGCCGCAGGAGTTGTTGCCGATCATCCCGCCGATCGTGCAGCGGGCGTGGGTGGAGGGGTCGGGGCCGAAGGTGAGGCCGAGGGGGCGTACGGCGTCGCGGAGGGTGTCCAGCACGACGCCGGGCTGGACGACCGCCGTGCGGGCCTCGGCGTCCACGTCGAGCACGGCCCGCATGTGGCGGGTGAAGTCGAGCACGACGCCGATGCCGGTGGCCTGCCCGGCAATCGACGTACCCGCGCCGCGCGGCACGACGGGCACCTCGTACTGCCGGCAGACCGCGAGTGCGGCGGCCACGTCGTCGGCGTCCCGGGGTGCGACGACGCCGACCGGTACCCGCCGGTAATTGGAGGCGTCCATGGTCATCAGGGCTCTGCCGGCGGCGGAGAAGTCCACCTCGCCGCGCATGTCCCGCCCGAGCGCCCGCGCCAGCTCGCCCGTCGCGTCGGCCGTCGCACCGGCCGTCGTGCGGGCGTCCGCGGACCCGGAGTGCGCCTCCCGCACCCGGGCAGAGCTGCCGTCCGGCTGCCGGTCCGGCCCCGTCTGTCGCTGTTCCGCCATGTCTCTCAGCATGCCCCCGTCACTCCCGTCACACCGCCGCGAAACGGGCCGGTCCGGCGGCCGCTCTCTGCCAGGCCTTGGCAAAGCCGGGGGGAAGAGCCCAAAGTGATCGCCAACTCTCCTATAGTGACGAGCACTTGATCGGGAACTCGCGGCTCCAGTTCTGCCCCCGCCACCCCTCGGAAGGCAACACTCGATGACCGGCACCGCTCAGAAGCGATGACCCGCGGTACGCGGGCGGTCCCCCCGGCCGGGCCACACCCCACGCCTGTCGGGACGACCGAGAACACACTGAAGATCGTCGTCGTCGGCGGCTTCGGCGTCGGCAAGACCACGATGGTCCGCTCCGTCAGCGAGATACGCCCGCTGCACACGGAAGAGGTGATGAGCCGCGCCGGCCGCAGCCTGGAGGACACCAGCAGGGTCAGCGGCAAGAACGCCACCACCGTCGCGTTCGACTTCGGCCGGATCACCGTCGCCGACCGCAGCGTCCTCTACCTCTTCGGCGCCCCCGGCCAGAAGCGCTTCTGGTTCCTGTGGGAACGGCTGCTGGCGGGCACGATGGGTGCGGTCGTCCTCGTCGACACCCGTTGCCTCGACGAGGCCTGGTACGCCCTGGACCGCCTCGAACACCACGGCATGCCGTACATCGTCGCGGTGAACGACTTCGGCGGACCGCTGCACAGCGACGAGCACATCCGCGAGGCGCTCGCGCTCGGCCCCGACGTGCCGATGGTGGAGTTCGACGCCCGCGACCACTCGTCCAGCAAATTCGTCCTGATCGCGCTGGTCGAGCATCTGCACGCCCTGGCGGTCCGCCACAAGGGCTGAGCCCGCCGGTGACGCCGGCCACCGGTACGACCGTCATATGGGCAGCTGTCTCATCCGCCGGACCGCGTCCGCGCGACGCCCCGTGACCGACTACGCTCCGGAACGTGGCTGAGATCCGGATTCCCGCTGACATCAAGCCCGCCGACGGCCGTTTCGGCGCGGGCCCCTCCAAGGTGCGGACGGAGGCGCTCGACGCCCTGTCCGCCACCGGCACGTCCCTGATGGGCACGTCCCACCGCCAGGCCCCGGTGAAGAACCTGGTCGGCACGGTGCGCGACGGCGTGCGCGACCTGTTCCAGCTCCCCGAGGGCTACGAGGTGATCCTCGGCAACGGCGGCTCCACCGCTTTCTGGGACGTCGCAACGCACGGCCTGATCGACAACAAGTCCCAGCACCTGTCGTTCGGCGAGTTCTCCTCCAAGTTCGCCAAGGCCGCCAAGCTCGCACCCTGGCTGGCCGAGCCCACCGTCATCACCTCCGAGCCGGGCACGCACCCCGAGCCCGAGGCCGAGGCGGGCGTCGACGTGTACGGCTTCACGCACAACGAGACCTCGACCGGTGTCGCCGCCCCCCTCAAGCGCGTGAACGGCGCCGACGAGGGCGCGCTGGTGCTGGTGGACGCCACCTCGGGCGCCGGCGGACTGCCCGTCGACATCGCCGAGACCGACGTCTACTACTTCGCCCCGCAGAAGTCCTTCGCCTCCGACGGCGGCCTGTGGATCGGTGTCTTCTCCCCCGCCGCCCTGGAGCGCGCCGCGCGCATCCACGGCTCGGGCCGGCACGTCCCGGAGTTCTTCAGCCTCCCGACGGCGATCGACAACTCCCTGAAGAACCAGACGTACAACACCCCCGCGCTGGCGACCCTCTTCCTGCTGAACGAGCAGCTGAAGTGGATCAACGGCCAGGGCGGTCTCGACTGGTCGGTGCGCCGCACGGCGACCTCCTCGCGGACCCTGTACGGCTGGGCGGAGGCGTCGAAGTACGCCACCCCGTTCGTCGTCGACCCGGCCAAGCGCTCGCAGGTCATCGGCACCATCGACTTCTCCGACGACATCGACGCGTCCGCGGTCGCCAAGGTGCTGCGCGCCAACGGCATCGTCGACACCGAGCCGTATCGCAAGCTGGGCCGCAATCAGCTGCGCGTGGCGATGTTCCCGGCGATCGACCCGGCGGACGTCGAGGCGCTCACCGCGTGCGTCGACTACGTGATCGAGAACCTCTGACACCCACGTCGTACGAGTGAGGGGCCCGGCGGCCGAGGCTGCCGGGCCCCTCGTCGTCCCGATGGGCGCGGGCTCGGCCGGATGGAGCAGCGGCGCGGGCAGGGGCGGGGCGGCCGCCCGATGCTGAGCGTGCCCATCGTGCTCGCCCACCGGGAGAACCACCGTGCCGCTGCCCCGACGCTCGCCGCTTCGTCTGTCCGCCGCCCTGCTGACCGCCGCCGCTCTCGCCGGGCTGGTGTCCGCGCCCGCCCGCGCCGCCGACCCCGCCGGCTCCGACCACGACCGCGCGCTGCAAAGGCGGTTGCAACAACTGATCGCCGCCCCGGGCGGGCCGCCCGGCATCATCGCCGTCCTCCGGCGCGACGGCCGCTCCGAGGTCCATCGCGCCGGTGTCGCCGAGATCGGCACGGACCGGCCGGTCCGGGTGAGCGACCACATGCGGATCGCCAGTACGGCCAAGGCGTTCAGCGGAGCGGTCTCCCTCAGCCTCGCCGACCGCGGGAAGCTGCGCCTGGACTCCACCATCGGCAGGGTGCTGCCCCGGCTGCCGCGCGCCTGGCACCGGGTCACACTGCGGCAGTTGCTCAACCACACGAGCGGCCTCCCGGACTACTCCGAGGACCGTGAGTTCCTGGAGCTCCTGGCCGCGAACCCGCGGCGGCGCTTCGACTCCCGCCGGCTGCTCGACTTCGTCGCCGGCGAGCCGCTCCGGTTCCGGCCGGGCTCGCGGTACCGGTACTCCAACTCCGACAACATCGCCGTGGCCCTGATGGCGGAGGCGGTCACGGGCCGGCGCTACGAGGACCTGCTCGCCCGTCTTGTGTACCGCCCGCTCGGTCTGCGCGACACCAGCCTTCCGCAGGGCTACGAGCTGCCCGAGCCGTATCTGCACGGCTACGACGTCACCCCGCCGGACCCGCCGGAGGACGTCTCCGAGGTGCTCAGCGCGTCCGGCGTCTGGGCGTCCGGCGGCATCGTCTCGACACCGCGGGACATGACGGCGTTCGTCCGCGGCTACGCGGGCGGCCGGCTGATCTCGGCGCGGACGCTGCGCGAGCAGCGGCGCTGGGTCGCGGGCGCGTCGGAGCCGGCGGGGCCGGGCGCGAACAAGGCCGGTCTCGCGATCTTCCGCTATGCGACACGGTGCGGGGTGGTGTACGGCCACACCGGCAACTTCCCCGGCTACACGCAGCTGATCGCGGCGACGGCCGACGGCAGGAGGTCGCTGACGTTCTCGATCACGACCCAGGTGAACCGGCTGAACAAGCCGGAGCTGCTGGAGCAACTGCGGGACGTCCAGGAGGACTTCGTCTGCGAGCTGCTGCGCCGGTAGACGCGTGCGCCACGCGGGTGGGGCCATCCCCCGGTTCCGGCCCCACCCGCGAGCGACCCGCGCTCAGGTCCCGGCGCGCGACGTCAGCGGCTCAGACGCTGGAAGCGGCGGACCGCCAGCGGCAGGAACACCGCCGTCACGGCCAGCGGCCACACCACCGCCATCAGCACCCCGTGCTCCTGGATCCAGCTCCCGTCCCCCGCCACCGGGTTGCCGAACAGCTCCCGGGTCGCCGCGGCCGTCGACGAGATCGGGTTCCATGCCGCGACCGTGCCCAGCCAGTCGGGCATCGACGACGGCGGGACGAAGACGCTGGAGATCATCGTGAGCGGGAACACCACCGCGTAGAGCCCGCCCGCCGCCTCCGGGCTCGGCACCAGCAGGCCGAGCCAGATCCCGACCCAGATCAGACTGAACCGCAGCAGGACGAGCAGGGCGAACGCGGCGGCCGTGCCCAGGATTCCGCCGTCCGAGCGCCAGCCCATCACCAGGGCCGTGGCCGCGAGGATCGTCAGCTCGGCGCAGGCCACGATCAGATCGTTGACCCCGCGGCCGGCGACGACCGCGGACGGTGCCATCGGCATCGAACGGAAACGGTCGATGACCCCCTTCGAGGAGTCGGTGACGACCGAGATGGCCGTGTTCATGAAGCCGAAGGCCATGGTCATCACGAACATGCCCGGCATCAGGAAGTCGCGGTAGTCGCCCCCGCCCGGCGGCTTCATCGCGCCGCCGAAGACATAGCCGTACAGCAGCACGGAGACGATGGGGAAACCCAGCTGCCAGGCGATGTAGGAGGGTTGGCGCCGGTAGTGGGTCAGCCCGCGGCGTACGACGTTCCAGCAGTCCAGCACCGCCCAGTACAGCCGGCGCTCCCCCTCGGTCTCGACCCGCAGATCGACGGCGGCGACACCGGTGGTCGCCGGTCCGCTGCGGTCCATGACGTCGCTCATGCCGCGCTCACCTCGGTCTTCTCGGTCGTCCCGGTCGAGTCGGTCTTCTCGGTCGAGTCGGTCTTCTCGGTCGCGTCGGGTGTCTCGGTACGGTGGCCGGTCAGGCGCAGGAACACGTCGTCCAGGCTGGGCCGGCGCAGGCCGATGTCCTCCACCGCGACGCCCGCGTCCTGGAGGGTGCGCGCCACCTCGGTCAGCGCCGCCACCCGGTCGGTCACCGTCGCGTGCACCCGGCGCTCCTGCTCGCTGGTCTCCGGCCGGCCCTGCGCGACGCGCGCGACCACGGCAGCGGCCGCCGGCAGGTCCGCGGGATCACCGACCACGACCTCGATACGGTCGCCGCCCACGCGGTTCTTCAGCCCGTCGGGGGTGTCGTCGGCGATGGCCCTGCCCTGGTCGATGACGGTGATGTGCGAGGCCAGCTTGTCGGCCTCGTCGAGGTACTGCGTCGTCAGCAGCACGGTCGTCCCGCCCGCCACCAACTCTCTTACGGCCTTCCACACTTCGCCGCGCCCGCGCGGGTCGAGGCCCGTCGTCGGCTCGTCCAGGAACAGCACCTCGGGCGCGAGGATCATCGAGGCGGCGAGGTCGAGGCGTCTGCGCATGCCTCCGCTGTACTGTCCGACGCCCTTGTCCGCCGCCTCCACCAGGTCGAACTGCTCCAGCAGTTCACCGGCGCGCAGCGCGGCCCGCCTGCCGCCCAGATGGAAGAGCCGCCCGAACATCTCCAGGTTCTGGCGGCCGGTGAGGATCTCGTCGACGGCGGCGTACTGACCGGCGAGCCCGATCCTGCCGCGGACCCGGCGGGGGTCACGTGTGACGTCGGCGCCGGCGACCCGCGCCCGTCCGCGGTCGAACCGCAGCAGCGTGCTGAGGACGCGCACGGCGGTGGTCTTGCCGGCGCCGTTCGGCCCGAGCAGACCGTGCACGGTGCCCCGGCGCACGGCCAGGTCGAAGCCGTCGAGTGCGCGCTTGTCCCCGTATCTCTTCTCGATCGCTTCGGCGAGTACGGCGTGTTCGTTCACGAGCCCTCCCGGCAGGACGGATGACAGACAACTGGGTACGGCGTACTCACAAGAGAGTACAGCGTACCCAGTTCTTGTCCAGCGCATTAGGCTGAAGCCATGACGACCGAAACGAGCGGCAGCGGAGACATCTCCCGCACCCTGGAGCTCCTGTGGGGCACGGGCGAGCGTCCGAGCCGGGGCCCGAAGCCCGGCCTGACCCTCGACCGGATCGTGACGGCGGCCGTCGAGATCGCCGACGCGGAGGGGCTGGCGGCCGTCTCGATGCGGCGCCTGTCCACGGAACTGGGCGCCGGCACGATGACGCTCTACCGGTACGTCCCCGGCAAGGCCGAGCTGCTCGACCTGATGCTGGACCGGGTCGGCGGCCAGCCCCCGGCCACGAAGGAGCCCGAGGCGGACTGGCGCGCCGCGATCGACGCCCTGGCGCGCGGCTACCTCACGCTCTACCGGGAGCACCCCTGGCTCCTCAAGGTCAACCAGGCCAGAACGGTCCTCGGCCCGAGCGCGCTACGGGGACTGGAGTACGCGCTGACGGGCCTTCAGGACATGGGCCTCACGGACCCCGAACTGATCTCCGTGATCATCGCGACGCAGAGCTTCGTGATGGGCATCGCCCGGATGGAGATCGAGACGATCGAGGCGGCGAAGGCGACGGGCCGGAGCGACGAGGACTTCTGGGAGGGCCAACGGCCGTTCCTGGAACGGGCGATGCTGAGCGGGGAGTACCCGCGGATGGCGGCGCTGGCGGAGGACACGTTCAGCAGGGACTTCGACCATTTCGAGTTCGGGCTGGGGAGGCTGGTAGCCGGCCTGGAGGCCCTGGTCCGCGACCGCGCATCGAGCCCGGCCGGGACAACAGGCCGCGCGTCCAGCCCTGCCGGGGCAACGGGCCGCACATCAAGCCCCGCCGGCGATTGAGGCGCGGGGTCCGGGGCAGCGCCCCGCCAACCGGCTGAACCTGCCCGCACACTCAGCCGCGCCGCAGCAGCCGCTTCAGGCCCAGCACCAGCGCCGTCGCCGCCGCCAGACCGATCACCGCGTAGGTGAAACTGTTCTGGTCGTCGCCGGCACCCTCGCCCCCGCCGCCGCCCGACGCACCGTCCTTCCCCGACGGCGACGTCCCGCCCGACGCCTCGTCCTTGCCGAGCGGCACCCGCTCCACCTCGCTCTGCTCCCCCTCCGTCCCGAACATCAGCGCCTTGCCGTCCGTCGTGTACGTGACCGACTCCGCCTGGCCCTGGATCGGCGCCTTCACCCGGTGGTCCGCGCCGAGGCGGCCGTTCGTCCACTCGTAGCCGCGGGCGCTGAAGTACGAACGCAGCACCAGCTCCTTCCCGTCCGGCGAGAACGCGCCGTCGGTCACCCACGGCACCTCCCCGACCCGGCGGAAGGTGTTCGTACCGGACCGGGTGAGTTCGGCCGGGCCCTCGTACAGACCGCCGCCGTCCTCGTTCTTCGACCCGATGTAGACCCGCCCGGTCTTCGGATGGACCATCAGCGCCTCGGCGTTGCGGGCTCCGTCGGCGTACCTGACCGTGTACTGCGTGGCGTTCACGGTCATGTCCTTGAGCGCCTTCGGCTCGGGGAACGTGTAGATCCACACGTGGTCCCAGCTGCCGTTGAGGTTGTCCCCGATGTCGCCGACGTAGACCTTGCCGTCCGGGCCGACCGAGATCGCCTCCATGTCCCGCGGAGTGCCCACCCCGCGCAGGGTGATCGTCGCGACCGTCTTCCCGGTCCGGGATTCGACGGCGAACACCCGCGGCTCGTCCTGGTCGTTGTGCGTCCAGTACACCCCCGGGTGCGCCCGGCTGGCGGCGAGGCCGCTGGACTCCGTGACCCGCGGGTCCGTGATCGTGAAGCCGGGGTCCTCCGACGTTGCGGAAGCGGCCGGCACGGCGGCGAGCAGGACGAACGCGGCGGCAGCGGCGGTGACGTACGGAAGCGAACGCATGCCCCAAGCCTGCCATCCCGCCCGGGTTCCGGCCCGCGCCCCCGGAACCGTCTCCCGGCAGCCCCGCCCGCACCCGCGCCCGCACCGGCACAGGCACCACCCCCGTGGCCGGTCTCACATCGCGGACCAGCCGTCCCGTCCGCCATGATGTGCCCCATGCGTTTCATGTTCGTCGGCGACTCCATGACCATCGGACGCGCCGGCGACTACACCTGGCGCTACCGGATGTGGCAGCACCTCGGCGCATCCTTCGGCAGCCCGTACGAGATCGTCGGGCCACGGACCTGGCTGTACGACACCGAGGTGGACGCCCCGCGCTCGTACGCCTACGCGGCGCCGTTCCCCGCGGACGCCCGGCGCCATCTCGCGGGCTGGGGCGAGGGCTGGCTCCACATGGCGCCGGTGATCCGCGAGACGGTGACCGACCAGCGCCCGGACGTCCTGCTGGTCTCGCTCGGCCTGATAGACCTCGGCTTCTACACGGACAGCGGCCAAACCGCCCTGAACGTCCGCCGGTTCATCGCCGAGTCCCGTGCCGCCAACCCGCACGTCCGGATGGTGCTGCTCCCCGTCATACCGAACGTGCGCGCCCGTGCGGACGCGCCGTTCGCGGCGGAGTGCGACCGCTTCAACGAACTGCTCGCCAAAGCGGTCGCCGACCTGGACACCGCGGCGTCCCCGATCCTCCTGGCGTCCCGTCCCGAGCGGTACGACCTCGACACGGACACCTACGACGGCACCCACCCGAGCGCGTCGGGCGAGCACAAGCTCGCGGCGGCGTACGCGCAGGCGATGCACCAGGCGTGGGGGCTGGGCGCCCGTTACGAGGCCGCGGCCTGATCCTGCCGCGTACCGCCCCGGCCGAGGCCGTCAGAAGACGAACGGCCCGGGGTTCTGCGGGGAGGTCGCCGTGCAGGTGGCGGTGATCCCGAACACCACCACGGTCAGGGACGTGGCTTCCAGGCTGTCGCCCACCGCCACGGTGCCGTCCAGCGGTCCGGTGGAGACGGCGCCGCCCGCCGGGATCGCGGGGTTGGCGTTGCCGGTGAACGTCGTGGTGTCCGTGCCGTTCTTCGCCAGCGTGAGCGTGGACTTCACCGAGTTCGCCGAGATGGGCAGGGGTGAGGTGATGGCGTCCGTGGCCAGGCTGATGGTCGCGGCTGTGCCGTCCTGCGTGGCCGTGAGGTTCGCCGTACCCGAGCCGAACGAGCCGCAGTCGAAGGACAGCGTCGCCTTCTCCGGCGTCACCGCCTGGGCCGCGGGCGCCATCGCGAGCGTGCCGGCGGCCAGCAGGCCGACGCCGAGGAATGTGCCGATGCCAAACGTGCCGTGCTTCATGGGAGGTCCCGCCTTCGTGTGTGGGGTCACGGGCCGGCGCCGGCGGCTGCCATCGGGCGTGCGCACGCAATCCTGGGGCGTGGGGAGCCCGGGAAGCCGGATCACCTGCGAGCACGGTGCGGCTGATGGGTCGTCAGCGACGCTCCCATTGCTGCACGGGCCTCCCGGGAAAACAAGGAGAGCCACCGAATGTTGACATGTAACGGCCAAATCAGGCTGTCGGCTCCAGCGGGGCGCGCGTCAGGCGGTTGGCGAAGGTGGAGAGCGTGTAAGTCCCGATCCCCATGACCACCTCCAGCGCGTTCTGCGGAGTGAAGCCCTGGCCGAAAAACGCTGCCAGCGACTCGCCCCCGGCCGCGCCGGACGCGGCGATCACGTCGAGCGTGAACCTCCGTACGGCTTCGAGGCGTTCGTCGTCGAGCGGGCGCTGCGCGACCAGCGCCGCCACGGTTTCCTCATCCGCCCCCAGCGCCCGGAGTTTGCCGGTGTGCATCACGACGCAGACATGGCACTCGTTGCGCGCCGCGACCGTCATGATGACGACCTCGCGCGCCACCGGATCCAGCGTCGTGCGCTCGAAGAGGGCGCTGAGCTGAAGGAATCCGTCCAGCGTGTGCGGCGAGGCGGCGAGTCTGGCGACCGCGGGCGGCAGATGCCCCAGATTGCGCCGGACCGCCTCCATCGAACGACGGGACGCGGGCGGTGCGGACTCCGGGCTGTGGTCGGGAAAGGCGCGATCGGCGACGGCGTGATCAGTGAGCACGGTGACCCCTCTAAGATGGACAACATGGTTGACGATAAAAAGGTAAACCAGGTTGTCGATAACGGCAAGGGGGTTCCCGGCAGGGGCTACGAGCTCCCCCTGCTCCTCTTCGCCGGATTCCGCTCCCTCATCGACCGGCTCCACGTCGAGCTGGCCCGCCAGGGCCACCCCGACGTCCGCCCCGCACACGGCTTCGCGATGCAGGCGATCGGTATCGACGGCGCGACCGCGAGCGAGGTCGGCCGCCGCCTCGGCGTCTCCAAGCAGGCCGCCGGCAAGACCGTCGACCGGCTCGTGGCGCTGGGCTACGCGGTCCGCGCCGACGACCCGGCCGACGCCCGCCGCAAACTCGTCCGGCTCACCCCGCACGGCCTGGACGCACTGTCCCGCTCGGCCGCGATCTTCGACGAACTGCGCGCCGACTGGGCACGGAAGCTCGGTGCGGACCGGGTCGGCGACATCGAGCAGGCACTGCGCTCGGTCGTCCCCGCCGACGCCTTCCGCCTCGACGCGGCGGGCTGGTTCAGCGGCGCTTGAGCGTGCCGCGAGGCCGGCCCTTGCTTCGAGCGCGCTCCAAGGAGTTGGCTTGGGGCCCATGGAGTACACGCAGCTCGGACGCACGGGACTCAAAGTCAGCCGACTCGTCCTCGGGACGATGAACTTCGGGCCTCTCACCGACGAGGCCGACAGCCACACGATCATGGACGCCGCACTCGGCGCGGGCATCAACTTCTTCGACACGGCCAACGTCTACGGCTGGGGCGAGAACAAGGGCCGCACCGAGGAGATCGTCGGCAGCTGGTTCGCCAAGGGCGGCGACCGCCGCGACAAGGTGGTCCTCGCCACCAAGGTCTACGGGAACATGGGCGCCGACGGCGAGGCCTGGCCCAACCACGACAAGCTCTCCGCGCTCAACATCCGGCGCGCCGTCGACGCCAGCCTCAAGCGGCTGAAGACGGACTACATCGACCTCTACCAGTTCCACCACATCGACCGCAGCACCCCGGTCGAGGAGATCTGGCAGGCCATCGACACACTCGTCCAGCAGGGCAAGATCCTGTACGTGGGGTCGTCCAACTTCCCGGGCTGGAAGATCGCCCAGGCCAACGAGGCCGCCGCGCGCCGGGGTTCGTACGGGCTGGTCAGCGAGCAGTGCCTCTACAACCTCGCCGAACGCCGCGCCGAGATGGAGGTGATCCCGGCCGCGCAGGAGTACGGCCTGGGCGTCATCCCCTGGTCGCCGCTGCACGGCGGACTGCTCGGCGGGGTGCTCAAGAAGGAGGCCCAGGGCGGACGCCGCGCGACCGGCCGTGCCGCCGACACTCTGGCCGACGCCGACTCCCGCGCGCAGATCCAGGCATACGAGGACCTGCTCGACAAGCACGGTCTGGAGCCGGGCGAGGCCGCGCTGGCCTGGCTGCTCTCCCGTCCGGGCGTCACGGGACCGATCGTCGGTCCGCGTACGGCGGACCAGCTGGAGTCCGCGCTGCGCGCCGTCGAGCTCGAACTGAGCGACGAGGTGCTGGCCGGTCTCGACGAGATCTTCCCGGGTCCGGGACCCTCTCCGGAGGCCTTCGCCTGGTAGGTCACCGGCAGTGACCGACGGACGGCCGTGGGCCGGCCGGCAGCGGACGGATACCGGACGCCGCTACCGGCCGGCCACGGCCGCCACGGCGATGATGCCGAACATCAGCACAAGGACGCCGGCCATGATCTGGTTTCTGGTCTTGGTCTTCACGCAACGAGGTTAACGCGGCTGTTCGAGGGGTCCCGAACCCGGCTCCGGTTCCGCACCCCGTTCCGTGCCGGGGGCCGGCTCCGTACCCGCGCCCGGCTCCGTACCGGGGACCGTCGGGGCGCCCGGACCCGGATCGGTGGCCGGCCCCGGTTCCATGGCCGCCTCCGCGCCCGGCTCCGGCAGAGCGCCCGCGTCCTTGCCGAGCGGCCAGGTGCCCACCGTCTCGTACCGCGGCTCCTCCCCCTTCACCCCGCTCACCGGCAGGTTGCTGCGGACGAGATGGAGTTCGGACACCTCCCAGGGGGTGCTGTCGAAGTCGGCCAGCGCGTCGACGAACGGGATCAGCGACATGTCCACGCGGCTGCGGGCGACGGTGAGGTGGGCCGTGTAACGGCGGTGTTCCTCCATGCCGATCCCGGACCTGCGGGCGGCCGCGTCCGCGCGCTCGGCGAGCAGGCGCATCTCCGCCAGCCCGCCGGAGGCCCCGGCCCACAGCGCACGCTTGCCGAAGTGCCCGCCGGCGTGGATGCGCAGCGGGAAGGGGTCGGTACGGCGTGCGGCCCGGCCGAGCCGTTCGTGCAGCTCGGGCAGGATCTTCTCGTCGACCTCGCCCAGGAAGGCGAGGGTGAAGTGCCAGCCCGCCCGGCCGGTCCAGCGCAGGCCGTCCGCGCCGGGCAGGGTTCTCAACCGGTCCACGGCGAGGCCGAGTTCGTCGACGGCCTGGCCGGGCGGCAGTACGGCGGCAAAGAGTCTCATGATCCGAGTCTGGCCCAGCCGGCCCGGTTCACACAGGTGCCGGGAGCCCTTCCCTGCGCCGTCCCACGGGGCGCCGGACCCCCGTCCCACAGCGTGGCCGGTTCCGGTCCCACCCCTCGGCCGGCCCTCGTCTCACGCGGCGGTCGCGAGCCTCTCCCGGGGCACGAACTCCAGGTGCTTGTGGCCCGGCCGCAGGTCGACCTTCAGGCGCAGCCCGCCGGCGCGGGCGAGCATCACACCGATGCCGAGCGCCGCCAGCAGCGAGATGACACCGCCCGCCGCGAAGCCGATCCGCGGTCCGTAGGTGTCGGTGATCCAGCCGAAGACGGGCGCGCCCAGGGGCGTACCGCCGACGAAGACCATCATGAACAGGCTCATCACGCGCCCGCGCATCGCCGGTTCCGTCGCCATCTGGACGCTGGAGTTGGCCGTGACGTTGACGGTGAGGCCGGCCATCCCGATCGGCACCATCATCAGCGCGAAGATCCAGAACCCCGGTGCGAACGCGGCGACGGTCTCCAGCAGTCCGAACATCACCGCGGCTCCGACCAGGAACCGCAGCCGTGAGGTCCCGCGGCGCGCCGCGAGCAGGGCGCCCGCCAGCGATCCGGCCGCCATCAGCGTGTTCAGCAGCCCGTAGGTGCCCGCGCCCGAGTGGTACACGTCGTCGACGAACGCCGACAGCCAGATCGGGAAGTTGAAGCCGAAGGTGCCGATGAACCCGACCAGGACGATCGGCCAGATCAGCTCGGGGTGCGTCGAGACGTACCGCAGGCCCTCGCGCAGCTGCCCCTTGCCCCGGGGGGCGCGCTCCACCTTGTGCAGCTCGCTGTTGCGCATCAGCAGCAGGCCGGCGATGGGGGCGAGGAAGGACAGTCCGTTGAAGAGGAACGCGTAGCCGCTGCCGACGGCCGTGATGAGGACACCGGCCACGGCGGGGCCGACGAGCCGCGCGGACTGGAAGTTGGCGGAGTTGAGGCTGACCGCGTTGCCGAGCTGGTCGGGGCCGACCATCTCGGAGACGAAGGACTGACGTGCCGGGTTGTCGACGACGGTGACCATGCCGAGCAGGAAGGCCGTGAGGTAGACGTGCCAGACCTCGACGTGTCCGCTGAGGGTGAGGACGGCGAGCGCGGCGCCCGTCGCGCCCATGGCCGACTGGGTGGCCAGCAGCAGACCGCGCTTGGGCAGCCGGTCGGCGAGCACCCCGCCGTACAGGCCGAACAGCAGCATCGGCAGGAACTGCAGCGCGATGGTGATGCCGACGGCGGACGCGGATCCGGTGAGCGTCAGGACCAGCCAGTCCTGGGCGATGCGCTGCATCCAGGTGCCCGTGTTGGACACCACTTGGCCGATGGCGAAGAGCCGGTAGTTACGGATCTTCAGTGAGCTGAACATGGTCGTAGGAGAGGGTGCGGGTGCGGAGTCTGCTCCGGGTCCCGTACTCAACAGCGTCGCCTCCTCGGCGGTCGGTGCTTACGCCAGGTGCGCGAGCTTCTCCAGTACGGGAGCGGCCGCGCGCAGCTTGGCCCATTCCTCATCGTCGAGCCCCTCGGCGAGGGCGGCCAGCCAGGCGTTCCGCTTGCGGCGGCTCTCCTCGAGCATGGCCTCGGCCTGCTCCGTCTGGCTGACGACCTTCTGCCGGCGGTCGTCGGGGTGCGGTTCGAGACGGACGAGCCCCTTGGCCTCCAGGAGCGCCACGATCCGGGTCATGGACGGCGGCTGTACGTACTCCTTGCGGGCCAGCTCACCGGGGGGGGCCGAGCCGCAGCGCGCCAGGGTGCCGAGCACCGACATCTCGGTGGGGCTCAGCGATTCGTCGACGCGCTGGTGCTTCAGGCGCCGGCCCAGCCGCATGACGGCCGAGCGCAGGGAGTTCACGGCGGCGGCATCGTCGCCGTAGGACAGGTCCGACATGTTCGTTAGCGTAACTCATTACCCATGCTAAATACCAGCCGGGGGCGGGGGCCCGAGAGGGGCGCGAAGACGGTGCGGGAGGCGCACCCCGGGGGCGGTCCGGCGGCGCCCGGAAAAGGGCCGGGTCACCCATATGAGTGAGACGTATCCGGAAAGTGACGCACCGGCCACGACGCTGCGGCGACCCTGGCTGGCATGGGATCGACTGTGCTCAGCCTGCGGATAGACGGTGAGCTGCTCGACCGGCTCAGGCACCACGCCGCCATACGCGGAATGAGCGTCCAGGACTATGTGGTCCGGACGCTCATTCGCGACGACTTCGACGAACGCTTCAAGGCGGCCGTCGACGAGACGGAGAAGTTCTACGGCCTGACGTGAGCCGTGGGCGTCACGCCGGTCCGCGGGAGGGGGCTCAGGCGAGGCCGAGTGCCGGCATCGCGTAGTAGAAGACGAACACCGCGGAGACGACGTACATCGCGACGGGCACCTCGCGGCCCCGGCCGACGGCCAGCCGCAGCACGCTGAAAGCGATGAAGCCGATGCCGATGCCGTTGGTGATCGAGTAGGTGAAGGGCATCATCACCATCGCCAGGAACGCCGGGACCGCGAGCGTGTAGTCGCTCCAGTCGATGTCCCGGATCGAACCGGCGAGGATCAGGAAGCCGACCGCCAGCAGCGCGGGCGTCGCCGCCTGCGAGGGGACCATGGTCGCGAGCGGTGTGAGGAACAGCGCCACCGAGAACAGCGCGCCGGTCACCACCGAGGCGAGCCCGGTCCGGGCACCCTCACCGACACCCGCCGTGGACTCCACGAAGCAGGTCGTCGCCGACGACGAGGTCGCGCCGCCCGAGGCGACCGCCAGACCGTCCACCAGCAGGACCCGGTTGATCCCGGGGAAGTTGCCGTCCTCGTCCATCAGCTTCGCCTCGTCGCCGACACCGAGGATGGTGCCCATGGCGTCGAAGAAGCAGGACAGCAGCACGGTGAAGACGAACAGCACACCGGTCAGATAGCCGACCTTCTCGAAGCCGCCGAACAGGCTCACCTCGCCGACCAGCCCGAAGTCGGGGGTCGCGACCGGGCTGCCCGGCCACTCGGGCGTGGTCAGACCCCAGCTCGGAACGTCCGCCACCGCGTGGATGCCCATGGCGACCAGCGTCATCACGACGATGGAGATGAGGATCGCGCCCGGCACCTTGCGGATGATCAGGGCGAGCGTGAGCAGCGCGCCCACGGCGAAGACGAATACCGGCCAGCCGTTGAGGTGGCCGTCGAGGCCCAGCTGGAGCGGCACGGTGGTCTTGGCGACGTCCGGGATACGGGAGACGAAGCCCGAGTCGACGAGCCCGATCAGCATGATGAACAGGCCGATACCGATCGCGATGCCCTTGCGGAGACTGCGCGGCACCGCGTTCATCACCCGCTCCCGCAGGCCGGTGGCGACCAGCAGCATCACGACGATGCCGGCGAGGACGACCATGCCCATCGCGTCCGGCCACGACATCCGGGGGGCGAGCTGGAGCGCGACGACGGTGTTCACACCGAGACCGGCGGCCAGGGCGATCGGGACATTGCCGATGACGCCCATCAGCAGCGTGGAGAAGGCCGCGGTCAGCACGGTGGCGGTGACCAGCTGGCCGCTGTCGAGCTGGTGCCCGTACATGTCCTTCGCGCTGCCGAGGATGATCGGGTTCAGCACGATGATGTAGGCCATCGCGAAGAAGGTGGCGAAGCCGCCACGGACCTCACGGGCCACGGTGGAACCGCGCTGCGAGATGCTGAAGAAGCGGTCCAGGGGGCCGGACGGCGTCTGCGGGGGGTCGACCTTGGCGGGGGCCGAGCTGGTCATGCGGTCCTCATTGCGGTGACTGAACTCGGCGGTTCAGCAGTGCTGAACTTGGCGGTTCATACGAATAAAACCGGTCAGGGGCAAACCGTTTCAGTATGAACATATGAGGCCGTGATCGCTATCTCCGCGCGTAGACAGCGTGTGAGCAGCTGAGGAGACCGGCGGGAGGGGCGTACAGGAGCAGCACTAAGCTGGCCGCATGGCGAAGTGGACCCCACGGCACGAGGCACCGGAACCCCTTGAGGGGCCGATCGTCGGCACCATCGTCGGCGGCACCATCCTGTGGTTCGTCCTCTTCCTGGTACAGATCCCCTTCTACAACTGGTTCGACGAACGCGACCTGATGTGGTGGGTGTGGACCTGCCTGGCCGGCGCGGGCCTCGGCCTGATCGGAATCTGGTACGTACGGGGCCGGGACGTCGCGATCAAGCGCGCGAAGGCGGCGGAGAGCGCGACGGCCTCGCCCGTGGCCGCCGATGACGCGCCGGCGCCGGGGGCGCACGGGGACGAATCCGCCGTTCCCGGGAGCAAGCCGGGGTCACCCTCGGACGAACCCGTAGTTCCCCGGGACGATTCGTCTCCTCCCCCGGTCTGATCCCGGGCGACTCGGCGGGTGAACGGGACCGTCCGGTCGTACCGTCGAGACCATGACGCAGCGGGCGAGGATCGAGACCAACGGCCCTGAGCCGGACGGCCCCCACATCGACGCGGGCGCCGAACTGGATCCCGTGCACCCGATGAAGCCGCCGAAGTCGCTCACCGCGACCCGGCCGCCGGCCACCGGGCTCACGGCGGCCGAGGTCGCCGAAGCCATCGCGCGGGGCGAGGTCAACGACGTCCCCGTGCGCTCCTCCCGGTCCACCGCCGACATCGTCCGGGCCAACGTCTTCACCCGCTTCAACGCGATCATCGGCGTGCTGTGGGTGATCATGCTCTTCGTCGCGCCGATCCAGGACAGCCTCTTCGGCTTCGTGATCATCGCCAACACCGGCATCGGCATCATCCAGGAACTGCGCGCCAAGAAGACCCTCGACGGGCTCGCCGTCATCGGTGAGGCCAAACCGTCCGTACGGCGCGACGGGGCCTCCGCGGAGATCTCCACCTCCGAGATCGTCCTCGGCGATCTGGTCGAACTCGGCCCCGGCGACAAGGTCGTGGTCGACGGCGAGGTGGCCGAGGCGGAAAGCCTGGAGATCGACGAGTCGCTGCTGACGGGTGAGGCCGACCCGGTTCTCAAGCAGCCGGGCGACCAGGTCATGTCGGGCAGCTTCGTGGTGGCGGGCGGCGGGGCGTTCACGGCGACGAAGGTGGGACGCGAGGCGTACGCGGCCCAGCTCGCCGAGGAGGCGTCCCGCTTCACGCTGGTCCACTCCGAGCTGCGCAGCGGTATCAGCACGATCCTCAAGTACGTGACCTGGATGATGATCCCGACCGCGACCGGGCTCATCATCAGCCAACTGGTGGTCAAGGACAACAACTTCAAGGACTCCGTCGCCAGGACCGTCGGCGGCATCGTGCCGATGATCCCCGAGGGCCTGGTGCTGCTGACCTCGGTCGCCTTCGCGATCGGCGTCATCCGGCTCGGCCGCAAGCAGTGCCTCGTCCAGGAGCTGCCCGCGATCGAGGGCCTGGCGCGGGTGGACGTCGTCTGTCTCGACAAGACGGGCACCCTGACCGAGGGCGGCATGGACGTCACCGAGCTGCGGCCGCTGGACGGCGCGGACGAGCCCTATGTGCGCAAGGTCCTGGGTGCGATGGGCGAGTCCGACCCGCGGCCGAACGCCTCGCTCCAGGCGATCATCAACGCCTACCCGGACAGCGAGGACTGGCGGTGCACGCAGTCGCTGCCTTTCTCGTCGGCGCGCAAGTACAGCGGCGCCGCCTTCAGCGAGGGCAACGGCAACAGCTCCACCTGGCTGCTGGGCGCGCCCGACGTCCTGCTGCCCGCGGGCGACAAGACACTCGCCGAGATCGAGCAGCTCAACGAACAGGGTCTGCGGGTGCTGCTGCTCGCGCGGGCGGCCGGCGAGCTGGACGCGCCTGCCGTCGCGTCCGGGGCGACCCCCACCGCGCTCGTGGTCCTCGAACAACGGCTGCGGCCCGACGCCTCGGACACCCTGCGCTACTTCGCCGACCAGGACGTCGCCGCGAAGGTCATCTCCGGTGACAACGCGGTCTCCGTGGGCGCGGTGGCCGGAAAGCTCGGTCTGCCGGGCGCGGAGAACACGGTCGACGCCCGCCGGCTCCCCTCCGAGCGGGCCGAGATGGCGGCCGAGCTCGACTCCAACGCGGTCTTCGGCCGGGTGAGCCCGCGGCAGAAGCGGGACATGGTGGGCGCGCTCCAGTCCAACGGCCACACGGTCGCCATGACCGGCGACGGCGTCAACGACGTCCTCGCCCTCAAGGACGCGGACATCGGCGTCTCCATGGGCTCCGGCTCCGAGGCGACCAAGGCCGTCGCACAGATCGTGCTGCTGAACAACAGCTTCGCGACCCTCCCGTCCGTGGTGGCGGAGGGACGGCGGGTGATCGGCAACATCACCCGCGTCGCGACGCTCTTCCTGACCAAGACCGTGTACTCGGTGCTGCTGGCGATCCTGGTGGTCTGCTGGCAGGTGGAGTACCCCTTCCTGCCCCGGCATCTGACACTGCTGTCGACGCTGACGATCGGTGTGCCGGCGTTCTTCCTGGCGCTCGCGCCGAACAAGGAGCGCGCGAAGCCGCACTTCGTGCGCCGGGTGATGCGGTACGCGATCCCCTCGGGCACGATCGCGGCGGTCACGACCTTCTGCACCTACCTGCTGGCGCGCTCCCACTACAGCGGCCCCGGCTCCCTCGAAGCGGAGACGAGCGCGGCGACGCTCACGCTGTTCCTGGTCTCGATGTGGGTCCTCGCGATCATCGCCCGCCCGTACACGTGGTGGCGCATCGCGCTGGTGGCGACGATGGGCGGATGCTTCCTGATCGTGCTGGTCGTGCCCTGGCTCCAGCACTTCTTCGCGCTGAAGCTGGTCGGCATGACGATGCCGTGGGCCGCGGCGGCGATCGCGGCGGTGGGGGCGGTGCTGCTGGAGCTGGCTTGGCGGTACGTGGGGAGGAAGTACCCGGCGTAGGGCGGCCGTTCCTCGGGTTGCCTCTCCGGCCGAACACCCCAGGGTGCGCAACGCCGTTCCCGATCCCTGGCCGGCCGATCGGCTCCAACCGTGCAGAACCTGAGGTTTGAGCAACTTCTGAGCCGGAATTGTGTGCTCCACCACAGGTGAAGTCCGTCGCCGGTGCTGAAGTTGATCACGACCGACGAGCACACCCGCTGCCCTCCTGACCAGGGGGCGATCCGGCCTGCTCGAGAACACGCAAAGCACCAGGGGGATCCCATGCGCATAGGCAACTCGCCGCGCACAGCCGTACGTCGAGTGACCGTTGCTGTGGCAAGCATCGCCGCCACCGCCGTCTTCACCGAAGCGTGTCGGATCCGCTGAGCGCGAGGCTGTGAAGGCATTCATCGGCATCACCGCGATCTCCAGCGCCTGCAAGAAGTGAGGCAGCAGCCATGAAGTCGATCGAAGTCATAGCCGTCATCGCGCTCGTCGTCGAGGTGGGGCTGATGGGGCCGGCACGGTTCGGTACCGAGCGGCGGCACTGGAAGCACCATCTGAAGCGAGGTCCGAAACCGCGTACCGGTGACGATGTCGCGCATGCACCCGCAATCCTGTACGGGCTCGCAGCCGTGGCCGTGACGGTCGCCGCGGTGGCCGCACCGCTGGACATGAGCCTGTCCACGGTCGGCACGATCGCGATGTTCGGGGTCCTCCTGCCGGCGTTCGCCGCGAACTCGGTGATGGTGCTTGCCTCCAGAGGCCGCCCCGAAGCCGTGACCCGTCTGCAGCGGTGGGCCGCCTTCGCGGTGGCCGTCGGCGGCGGAGCCGTATCGGTGGGTCTGGCGGTCTGACGAGCCGCTGTACGAGGTGACAGGCCCGGGCCGCGCAGGCGGGCCGGGCCTGGGCCGACCGGCTTCCGGTGGGTGCGCGGATCTTCACGGACCACCGGGAACTCGCTCATCACAGGCCGGTGGGCCACGAACCCCCAAGAGCCCGGGGTAGAGCCACACACCCGCCGACGGCGACCTGACCGCCGCCAAGCGGGGTGCGGGTCGGCGCGGTCCGCCGCCCGCGTCCGTACACCTGGTGGCGCATCGCCCTGGTGGTGACGATCCGAGGGTGCTCCCTGATCGAGCGGGTGGTGCCCTGGAAGAACCCGGCGCAGGCGGCGGACGCGCCAGGACGGGAGCCCAGGCGGGCGTCGGGCTGCGGACCCGCGGGGGCGGACCGAGAATGGACGGCGAGGGACACGGCCAGGTCCGCCTGAAGGGACGTGCCCATGCGCGCAGAGTCGCCGTCCGCGCAGAAGGGCGCCTTCGTCGCCTGCGCTGTCGCCCTGTTCTGCATCCAGGTCGACTTCTTCGCCCTGAACCTGGCCATCCCCGGGATAGCGGCCGAGCTGGACGTCACCCCTTCTGCCGCCCAGTGGACCCTGTCCGCGTACATGCTCGCCGTGGGCTGCTTCTTCATCGTGGGCGGCAGGGTGGGCGACGTCTTCGGCCGGCGCGGCACCCTGCTCGCCGGCATCGCGCTGTTCGCCGCGGGGTCCGTGGCCTGTGCGCTCGCCCCCGGGCTGCCGCTGCTGGTGGCCGCCCGTGTCGTCCAGGGCATCGGCGCCGGATTCGTCTTCCCGGTGTCCGTCGCGGTCATCAGCAACGCCTTCCCCGGCGAGAACCAGGGCCGTGCGCTGGGCGCCGCGTTCGGAATCGCCAACATCGGCACCGCTCTCGGGCCCTTCGTGGGCGGCGGGTTCACCGAAGGCCCGGGATGGCGCTGGATCTTCTGGCTGCTCGCCCCGCTCAGCGCACTCGCGCTGATCGTCGCGGTCCGCTCCGTCCCCGACTCCCGTGACCCCTCGGCGCCCCGCCAGCTCGATCTGACCGGCTGCTTCACGATCGTGTGCGCTCTGGCGGCCGTCACGCTGGCCGTGGAACGCGGCAGCGCGTGGGGCTGGGACAGCGTCCGCACCCTCGCCCTCTTCGGTGTGGCGGCGGTGGCGGGCGGACTCTTCCTGCTGCGCGAACGCCGGGCCCGGCACCCGCTGGTCGATCTGCGTCTGTTCCGCAACACCTCCTTCGACCTGGTGACGGGCATGGGCTCGGTCGCCAACATGGGCTACGGCGTCACCGTCTTCGTCGCGACGCTCTACCTCCAGGGCGTACGCGGTCTGTCCCCGCTGATGGCCGGCATCGTCTTCCTGGCCCCCGCGCTGCTCGTGGCATGCGCCGGGCCTCTGGGGGCCCGGCTGGGGACGCATATGCGGCCCACCGCGGTGATGGCGCTCGCCGGGCTGATCGCCGGAACGGGGATGATCGCGCTGAGCCAGGTGACGGCCTGGTGGCTCTACATCCCCGTCTTCGCCTGGTGCGGGCTCGGCCTCGGACTGGGCTGGACCTTCGCCAGCGTCGCGACCCAGCAGGTCGTACCGCCGGCCAGGGCGGGCGAGGCGTCAGGGGTGGTACTGACGTTCCTGGTCACTCTGGGCGCGATCGCCCTCGCGGGCGCGGCGACCACGATCACGGCGATGACTCCGGAGAGTCCTGCGGAGGACGCGTACGACACGATTCTGCGCTTCGGCGGAGCGGTGATCCTGCTGGCGTCGGCCGTCGTGATGGTGGTGCGCCACCGGCTCGTGGTCCACGGCAAGGTGCCACCGCTGTCCCTGCACGCGCCGTGGCCACCGCCGGACTCGGACTCGGACTCGGACGAGAGCAGGGGGCCGCGGCGGGGGTGAGGTGTACAGGGGTGCGCGGCAGGGGAGTTGGGCCGCGACCGGCCCGGGCCGACGGGGTCGAGGGCCGGGCGGGGACTGCGGGTGGCCGGGGCCGCGTCGGCCGGGATCCGGGAGTGACCAGGGCTCTCCTGTTGTGCGGTGGCCTGGCCCACGTGATCCGCATCCGACCGCGCCGGCGCCTGAGTACGCGTACTCAGGACCAACACCCGTGCCCCGGCGCACAATCGCCGCATGCATCGTCTGACGCCCGCCGCCGCCGGTCTCCTGCTCGTGCTCGCCGTACCGGTGCTGGCGGGGTGCGGTACCGAGAAGGCCCCCGAACCGGCCGCTGAACGGGCCGCCGCCTCGGCGTCCGCCTCCTACGAGGCCGCGCGGAAGACCGCGAAGGCCGAGCACGACCGCCGCTTCAAGGACGTGGCGGCGATCTGCTCCGACCGTGGGCCGAGCGCATCCCCCGAAGCCACCGCGTCACGGTCGATGGACCCGGAGGCGCAGAAGTACGCCGAGAACCACGCGTTCAAGCGGAAGGCACCCCTGTCGGGCGATGCCGCCTGCCGTGGTGAGGCGCATGCGAAGCGCATCGCGCGCGGGCTGGAGGGTGTCCGGGACGAGCCCGCCCTGCGTGCCGCACTGAGGCGGCTCGGCTACGGCAGCGCGGACCTGGAGGTCTACGGGACGGGTGGCTCGCTCGGCTTCACCTTCCTCGTGCCGGACACCGGGCCCTGCATCACAGGTCTGCTCGGCACACCCCCCGACGTGGAGTCGCACGGCTTCTTCATGGAGGGCGGCTGCAGGGAGCCCAAGGGCGGTCACTGACCTCCGGCCGCGCAACGCGGGGGGCATATTCAATCGTTCAACCAACAGCATTACGCTGTGCCCACCACAGCGCTCGCTGTGACGCCTGAGGCGTGGGAGACGCCTGGGCGACAAGGGGTGGGGAGAACCGCATTGATGCTGCGGCATGCCGGAAGACGTCGAAGAACCGCGTACGGCGCACTGATCGGGACGCTCGCCGCGAGCGCCGTCGTCCTCGCGCCCGGATGGGGGCAGGCCGCCGGGGGGCCGTCCGCCCCCCCGGGGCAGGCGCCCGTCCCGTCCGCCGGGGCGACGCTCGCCACCGGTGAGCGGCTGGAAGTCGTCCCGCGCCGTGGGCAGTCGGCACCCGGCTTCCGCGTCGTGCCGAAGAGCCAGGGCGGACAGCCGGGCCGGTACGCCTACAGCGTCCTGGACGGAAAGCTTCAGGTGCGGCCCGTCGGGCTGCGGCAACCGGCCAGGTCCACCACGGTCGGCATCGGATCGCCGACGCGGTCCGCTCCCGCTCCGCGCGCCGCGTACTCCGTGAAGATCCAGCTCACCGGCACCGATCACTTCGGGCCCATCATCCAGGTGTGGAACCGCAAGACCTGGGTCTACCACGAGGTCGCCGCGGAGCAGTTCGGCAACTCCGGCAAGGTCTCGCTGCCGCCCGGCGACTACATCACCGTCGGGATGTACAGCAACTGGCAGCAGCCCGACCACCTCCTCACCAAGACGTTCACGGTGAAGGACCGAGGCCTGACGGTGACGTTCGACCCGGCTCTCGCCAAGGAGACCGCCATCACGGCGGACGATCCGTCCGCGCGCCGCGCCTCCGCGGCCGTGTCGCTCCGCATGCCGAACGGGGACGTCGTCGGTTTCCTCGGCGGTTGGGGCAACAAGGTCTACGCGACGCCCTTCTCACTGCCCGGTGCCTCGCTGCGCGTCCACGAGGTGCTGGTCAAGGACGGGTCGGCGGCCAACACGCCCAGCCCGTACCGCTACGACCTCTACCGCAACTTCCCGGGCGGGGTGCCCGCCTCGCCGCGGGCCCAGGTGCGCACGGCCGACCTGGCACGGACGGTCACCACGCTGCGTGCGGCGGGAGACGACACCACGGGCTGGTTCTCGTCGTACCCCTCCGTCAGCGACTCGTCCGGCGTCTACCTCCCGACCCCGGTCCGGGTCCCCTCCACGGTCACGGAGTACGCCACGCCCGGCCAGGCCTTCGGCCGCATGCTGTCCTACGACGGCGGCCCCACGGTCACCGCCGAGCCCCGCACCCTCCCCCAGGGCGCAGGCCCGGCCGAGACGTTCGGTGCCGCGCCCTTCGCGCTGCGCTCCTTCCCGCCGTCCGGCGCCGTCCAGCGGGGCACCAAGCTCGAGGTGTACGAGCCGTGGGCGTTCACCGACTCGCTCGGCCACGCGGGCAGCGACTACGACTCCGTCCAGGACTTCCTGCTGACCTCGCGCGGTACGAAGCTCGCCGAGACGAAGGGCCTCGAGACGCCCAAGGTGTGGTCCGCCGCGGTCCCGAGGGCGCAGGCGCCCTATGAACTGACCCAGACGGTGCGGCACACGGGGCGGCCCACGCGGCTCTCCACCCGGCAGACGACCGAATGGGCCTTCGTCTCCGACGGCTACTCCGGCTCCGCCACCGACCTGCCGCTCGCGGACGTCGACGTCCGTGTCGACGGACTCGACGCGCGCAACGCGGCAGGCGCCTCCCCCGTCACCGTGGAGGCGCTCGCCACCTCCCGCAGGCAGGGGGCGACCGCGAGCGTCACCGGCCTGGAGTACTCCGCCGACGACGGCGCGACATGGACCGCTCTGCCCGCCGCGGACACGGGCGGCCGGGCGACGGCCGAACTCTCCGTCCCGCAGAACGCGCGGTACGTCTCGCTGCGCGTGAGCGGCAAGGACTCGGAGGGATCGACCGTCCGCAGAGCGGTGATCCGGGCGTTCGTCGGCCCCGCGCCGGCGGCCGACGAGACCGTGGGCTCCATCAAGGTCACGAACGTCGTCGTCAACAACGGCAGGGTGATCGCGCCGGTCATGTACGACGACCCCAACAGGGAGCCGTACACGGTCCGGTACACCGTCACCGACCCGGCGGGCGTGGCGGACACGGGCGTCGTCCTGCACCGGAGCGACCCGGGCCGGCCGGACGCGGTGATCCGTACCTGGACCCCGGAGTGCACCCCGGTGGACGCCACCACGTCCACGTGCGAGGCGCCCTTCCAGCTCAATGCCCGCGGCCAGCTCGGCCGGAACGATCTCGCCGGTGAGTGGAAGGCGGCCGTCTGGGCCCGCTCCCTCGACGGCCGGAGCTTCACCGACCGGAGCGATCTCGCAACAGCCCAGATCCTGCGCGAGACCCGGGTGACGATCACCGCGCCGACGGTCCCGGTGACCAAGGGCAAGGCGTTCGCAGTCTCCGGCATCGCCGGGATCGCGGACTGGTCGACAGGTCGCTGGAACGCCCTGCCGGGCAAGGCGGTCCAGCTGGAGTTCCGCCGTCCCGGCACCTCGGCCTACACGATCGCCGCCCATGTGACCGCCGACACGACGGGCACGGTCAAGGCCGCGCCGAAGGCCGCGTACGACGCCAACTGGCGGTGGCTGCTGCCGCGTACGCCCGGTGTGGGGGCCGCCGCGTCACCGGTCGTCTTCGTGGACGTCCGCTAGTGCCGGATCGGCAAGGTTCGTCCGTCGAGGAGTGAGGGTCCCCCCACGCCCGCATGGCGTGGGGGGAGCGTCCGGTGCGTGCTGTCGCAAGGCGGCCGGAAGTCCTGGTAGCGGAGCTGCCAGGGCTTGTGGCTGCACCTCCCGTGCCCGAAGGGCTACGGATGGGGGTACCTCCCGTGCCCGAAGGGCTACGGGGGAATGCAGGCGCGACAGGGCAGAGCTTGCCGGGAGCGGCACCAGGGACACGGACGAGATCGTCACACGCGAGAAGGGGGCGCCCTGACCGGGCGCCCCCTTCCTGCGTCTCCGCGCCGGTCTGCGTGTCAGTCGAACCAGCGGTTCCGCGCCAGTTCGTCCGTACGCGACGGGTCCTCCAGCAGGGCCGCCACCTCGAAGCGGCGCGGCCACTGGGCCGCCGTCCACGCGAGGCCCGCCGCCACGCCCTCCACCGTGGACGCGTGGATCACCCCGTCCGGGGTGCGGCGCCACTCCAGTTCGGTGCCGCCCGCGATCAGTTCGTCGTGCTCGACGTACGTGGCCGGGGTGCCCGCGCCCAGCAGGACGTGCACCGATTCCGGGACCTCGTACTCCTCACCCTCGGTCGCGACCTCCGCCGCCACCGTCTCGCTCAGCCGGCGGACCTGGAACAGTTCCGCCAGCTCCGTAGCCCGGGACGGAGCCACCGGCAGCAGCGGGATGCCGGCGGTGAGCGGGAGGAGGTCGGGGGCGTCGGCCACGACCGCGTCGGACGCGTCGACCACCCGGACCTCTCCGTCCACCACCGCGCGGAGCTCGTCCGGCAGGGTCACCTGCTCCGGGTCGAGCTCCGCCAGCGCCGTGTAGAGCGCGTGCAGTTGGGCCGGCCGCACCGGCAGGCCGGGGTCCGCGAGGCGGCCGAGCAGCTCGGCCGCGCCGCCGGGCTCGTCGAGGAGGGACGCCACCGACGTCCGTACGCCCAGCGCCCGCAGGACCTGCGCGTCGTCGAAGCCGGTCGCGTCGACGGCCTCGTACAGCCCTTCGAGCAGCGGATCGCCGCCGGCGGCCCGCAGCCCGGCGGGCCGCCGGCCGTCCAGGACGGGGTGGTCCCGCAGCCACCACGCGGTGTAGGGCCGCACGGTCTCCGTCGTGCCGTCCGGCAGCAGGACCCGTACGGCCTGGGTGAGCGCGTCCCGCAGCGGCGGCTGCGCCAGCAGCGCCAGCGCCTGCGGCCAGCGGTCGTCGTCCACCAGGTCCAGATCGCGCACCGCGACGATCTCCGTGGCGACCGGGGGAACGGGTGTGTCCGGCAGCCGGTCGAGCACGTCCTCGCACCAGACGTCGACCGCGTCCAGCAGGCCCGCGTCGTCGGGTTCGGCGAAGTCCCCGTCGCGGGGCTCCAGTTCGTCGGGGTCGAGGACGACGTCCGTGGCCCGTACCAGCGCGAAGTTCGCCAGCACCCCGCAGGCGGCGAGCGGCTGCTCGCCCCACCGTTCGGCCAGGTCCGCATCGCACAGCGCCAGCTCGTCGTCGCGCATCACGGCCGCGAACGGGCTGCCCGGCAGCACCAGTTCACCCGCCGGGGCGAGCTCCCCGTCCTCATCGGGCAGCGCGAGGGCGCCCAGCCAGGGCTCGTCGCCGGGTTCGAGACCCGCGTCCCGTACGAGCGTGAGCACGGTCTGCACGACCTCGTCGGCGTCGAGCGCGTCCTCGTCCCACATCTCGCCGGCGTCCATCGACCCGGCGACCGCGGCCCGCACCTGCGGCGTCGTGAGCACCGCACGCGGCGTCGCGGGCAGCGCCCCCAGCTTCTCCAGCAGCGGGTGCGCCGCGTCGGGGTGGACGACCTTCAGGCCGAGGCGGGCCAGCTCCTGCGGGGTGTCGGCGAGCGGAAGCAGCGTCTGCCGCGGCCCGATCGTGGTCCGGGAGTCCGCCAGCGGGACGGGCAGGCCCGTCAGCCGGTCGGGGTCGACACCGGCGAGGCTGTCGTAGAGCCGCCGCCACCAGTCCGGTTCGCGCTCCAGCCCCGCGAGCCGGTCGATCGCCTCGGTCAGCGGGACCCGGGCGACGCCGAGCGTCCGCAGCTCCACCCGGCGCTCCAGCCCGGCCGGCAGCAGACTCGGCAGGACTTCGGCGAGCACCTGCACGGTCTCCGCGCCGGCGCCCTCCAGGACCTCCGCCTCGATCGGCCGCAGCCCGGCCGAGGACTCGCCCACGGGCAGTCCGGTGTCGTCCCGTCCGGACCACTCCCCGGCGACGTCGCGCGGGGCCGCCGCCTCCAGGAACGCCGTACGCGGCAGCAGCCGCAGGATCGCGGCCCGCAGTGCGCCGTCCAGTTCGCCCTTGCCGAGCGGGCCCGGCACCAGGTCGATCGTGCCGACCGTGACGGGCTGCCAGTCGCCGAGCAGCTCGGCGTAGGCCTGCGCGGCGCGCTCCACGAGGAAGTCGGTGAGCGGCCCGGGCGCGGGATGGCGGCGCGTGGTGTCCAGCGGAAGTGTGGCGATCAGCAGTGCGGGGACACCGAGGGGTTCGTCGGTGGGGGTGGGCGCGTGCACCACGGGTGCGGTGCGCGGCTGGGCCGGCGCGCCCTCGTCGTCGACGGGCACGGCCCAGGTGACGGCCCAGTGGGGCCGCAGGCGCTCCTCGACGGGCCGGTCCGCGAGCAGGGCCGGTGCGAGGCCGCCGCCGTGGCTGACGACACGCCAGCGCCGCTCGCCGTGGACGCTGTCCTGGACGTGGACGTAGGGGCCCTGGACGGTGCGCCGCAACTCCCGTACGCCGTCCGGGGTTTCGATCACGATCTCGGTGAGGCCCGGGAGGGTGAGGAGCAGCGCGTCGTCGACCCCGGCGAGGAGCCGCTCCACGAGGTCGGCCGCGGCGCCGTCGCGCAGCGGCAGCACGACGACGGTGTCGTACCCCTCGGGGGCGGTGCCCTCGGCGGGCAGCGGCAGCCGCAGCAGCGGTACGTGCCCGTCGCGGCGGCGCAGCTCGTCGCCGAGGCCGGGGCTCGCCTGGGCGGCCTCCTCGGCCAGACCGCGCGCCTCGGCGAGGGACCAGCGGACGCCGCCGTGGCGGCCGATGACCGCGGGTTCGTCGCTCACGGCGAGCACGGCCGCGAAGCCGACGCCGAACCGGCCGACAGCGCTCTCGCCGCTGTCGCGCTTGGCGGAGGCACGCAGGGTGCTCAGCGATTCGACGCCGGTGGCGTCCAGGGCCGCGCCGGTGTTGGCGGCGGCGAGGACCGGTGGTGCGTCTCCGGTGCCGGGGTGCAGGGTCAGCCGCAGGCGGCCGGCGGTCCCGGCGCGGGCGGCGGCGTCGGCGGCGTTCTGGGCGAGCTCGACGACGAGGCGGTCACGGTAGCCGCCGAGGACGAGGTCCTCCTCGGCGTTCGCGTCCTCCCGGAAGCGAGCGGGGCTCGCACCCCACGCGTCGAGCACGCCGCGCCGCAGCCGCGCCGTCCCGAACGGGTCGGCCCACTCGGTCGTCCTGACGCTCACGCTGTGACTCCGCTCTTCCGCTGATGCCGCCGGTGCCGTGCTGCCGGTACTGCCGGTACTGCCCGGACTCGTGCCGGCGGTGATGCCTGTGCGGCCGAAGGTACCGCGTACCGAGCGCGGGGCGTCCAGAGGGCGGAAGGACCTGTGTCCACCGATTTGTCCCCGAACGGGGGCGGATCGAGGGCGGGCACGACGGAGAGCCGGGTGGATCACCACCCGGCCCGATCCGTACGGCAGGCGTTATGCGCGGCAGAGGTCGTCCGCCGGGGAGCGGCGAACCGGGCGGGACGCCGCGAACCCTACGAGTGACCGAGGTCGTCCGAGTCCGCGTCCGGCTCCGAGGACACCGAGCCCCCGTCGCGGGAAGGCCGCAGCGGGAACGCGTCCGCCCCCATCGAGTCGAGCACGTGCGGTGCGGGCGTCGGCGTCTTCGGCATCACGGCGGCCTCGGAGTGGCCACCGCAGCCGTACGCGAAGGACACGACATGCCCGTCGGCGGGCGAGAACTCGTTCGCGCAGAGGCCGAAGGCCTGCCCCAATGAGCCGCCGACCCGCACGAGGAACCCGCACGAGACACAGGGAGCGGGGGCCGCCTGCGCCATCGGGGTGTTCGGTCCGAAGGACTCCTCCCAGCGGGCGGCCGCGGCGCGCAGGCCGTACCGGGACAGCACCCGCGCCCGGCGCAGGCCCAGCTCCTCGGCGATCGACGTGATCGCACCCCGGCCGTTGCCCCCGGTACCCGCGGGCCTGCGGTCGGTGAGCTCGGCGTCCTCGTCCTCGACGCGTTCGGCCAGGTCGTGCAGCGTCTCGGCGACGGCCGAGTTCGGCGGCGGCGCGTCCTCGCCGGTCCAGCCGGGTTCGAGGCGCAGGTCCTCCGCCTCGGTGGGCAGCAGATCGCCCGGGCCCATGTCGCCCGGCCGCAGCCGCTCGCTCCAGGGCACCCACTCGGGGGCCAGCAGCGCGTCGGGTCCCGGCAACAGGACGGTCTCGTCGAGCGTCACGACCTTCGCGCGGGAGGCGCGGGCGACCGTGACGGCCCAGCGCCAGCCGCGGTAGCCGGGTTCCTTGCTCTCGAAGAAGTGCGTGACGACGCGGTCTCCCTCGGACACGAGGGACACATGCTCGCCGACCACTCCTGGGGCAGCGGCCTCCTCGGCCGCCTCCCGGGCAAGGTCTACCGCCTCGGCGCACAGACGGTCGGGGGTTCGGCTTCGCGTCGTCGCAGCACTCACAGGTCTCGCTTCTCTCCTACGCCGTCTCACGGGTGCGCCGGCCGATTCGTGAGGGACGGGCCGCAGGCGGAGCGGACCAGAGGGCCGCATCGACGTCCGCGCCCAGACCAACCTGTCTCGGGCACACCTATCTTCATCCATTCTGCGGGATGCCGAAGAGGCGCGCGGCCGAGAACAACCGCCGGTGGCGCGCTACGCACGCTACCCCCTCCGCAGCCCGCCGCCCACCTGCCCGCCCCAACAAGGGTCCAACTACGCCGCATCTCGGTTCGTCATGGCGGGGCTTGGGGCACTATGACGTGGTGGCAACCGTGAGGTCGTCGGAGCGAACCGGGCCGGTCGGGAGGGCGGGCCGGGCGGTCGGACGCGCCCTTCACCTGCCGTTCACCGGCACCGCCCGCGGCATCCGGAAAGCGACACACGCGCACGGCGCGGGCGAGTCGGGTCTCGGAAAACTGATCGAGCTGCACGCGGTCAACGGCGCGGGCGATGTCATGATCACCGTCGCGCTGGCGACGACGGTCTTCTTCTCCGTGCCGACGGACGAGGCGCGCGGCCGGGTGGCGCTGTATCTGGCCATCACCATGGCGCCCTTCGCCCTGCTCGCCCCGGTCATCGGCCCGCTGCTGGACCGCATCCCGCACGGCCGGCGCGCGGCGATGGCGGGCGCCATGCTCACCCGGGCGGTGCTCGCGGTGACGCTGTCCGGCGCGGTGGCGACGGGCGGCCTGGAGCTGTATCCGGCGGCGCTCGGGGTGCTGGTCGCGTCCAAGGCGTACGGAGTGGTGCGCAGCGCGGTCGTGCCACGTCTGCTGCCACCGGGGTTCTCGCTGGTCAAGGCGAACTCCCGGGTCACCCTTGCCGGGCTGCTGGCCACCGGGATCGCTGCGCCGATCGGGGTGGGGCTGCAGAAGATCGGGCCCGAGTGGCCTCTGTACGGGGCGTGTGCGCTGTTCCTGCTCGGCGCGTACTGGGCCTTCACCATGCCGCCGAAGGTGGACTCGGCGAAGGGTGAGGCCAAGGCGCACATGCTCACGCACGGGGAGAAGAAGCCGAGCCTGCGCACGGTCGGCCCCTCGGTGCTGCACGGTCTCCAGGCGAACGCGGCGTTCCGTGCCCTGTCCGGGTTCCTGATCTTCTTCCTCGCCTTCCTGCTGCGCGAGCATCCGCTGGCCGGGCAGAGCGCGGCGGTCTCGCTCGGGATCGTCGGTGTCGCCGCGGGTGTCGGCAACGCGCTCGGCACGACGGTCGGGGCCTGGCTGAAGTCACGCGGCCCCGAGGTGATCATCGCGACGGTGCTGGCGGTGGTGCTGGCGGCCGCGATCACCACGGCGGTGTTCTTCGGCGCGGGCATGGTGGCGGTGCTGGGCGCGTCGGCCGGTCTGTGCCAGGCGCTGGCGAAACTGTCTCTGGACGCACTGATCCAGCGCGATGTGCCCGAGCAGGTCCGTACGTCCGCGTTCGCCCGCTCGGAGACGCTGCTCCAGATGGCGTGGGTGGTCGGCGGCGCGATCGGCATCGCGCTCCCGCTGAACGGCACGCTGGGCATGTCGGTGGCGGCGGGCATCGTGGGGGTGGGCGCGGCGCTGTCGGTACGGGGCCTGCTGACGGCGGCGCACCGGGGCGGCCACCCGCGGCCGAAGGTGGCGTAGGGCGCCGCCTCATGGCCCGGACCTCCGCCTGTCCGGCGCCCGCACCTCCAGCCTGTCCGGCGATTGAGGACACGGCCGAAGGACGTGCCCCACAGAGACAGCGCGGGTGCCTGCGGGGCTCCGCCCCGAACCCCGCGCCTCAAACGCCGGCGAGGCTGAAATCCCGGACCCGCACTCCCGGCCTCGGGACACTCGGCCCGTCGGGCATTCGAGGGGCGCGTCCAGCCCGTAAGACACAGGGCCCGCACATCCAGCCCGTCCGGCGATTGAGGACACGACCGAAGGACGTGCCCCAGCGACGGCGCGGGTGCCTGCGAGACGCGGCCGACCCGTATGGCACAGGGCCCGTGAGTCCAGCCCGTCCGTCTCAGGGCCCGCACATCCAGCCCGTCCGGCGATTGAGGACACGGCCGAAGGACGTGCCCCACAGAGGCGGCGCAGGTGCCTGCGGGGCTCCGCCCCGAACCCCGCGCCTCAAACCCCGGCGAGGCTGGAATCCCGGACCCGCACTCCCGGACCCCGGGATGAGCGGACATTCGGCCCGTCGGGCATTCGAGGGGCGCGTCCAGCCCGTAAGACACAGGGCCCGCACATCCAGCCCGTCCGGCGATTGAGGACACGACCGAAGGACGTGCCCCCGCGCCTCACACCGGCGAGATCGCGGTCAACGCGTACCGCGGGCAATTCGGGCGACACGCCACCCCCGCGCCGACCCGCGCCCCCGGCCCGATAGCCTTTCGGCCATGACCGCTGCGTTCTTCTCCGGCAAGCGCCGCCGTGCTGCTGCCGCCGTCGGTGCCGTCTCCGCCGGGCTCCTCGTCCTCTCCGCCTGCGACAAGCCGACACCGCTCGCGACCGTCACGGTCGGGACGAACTCGGTCAGCACCGAGGCGGCCTGCTACAACGACGGTGACGCCATCAAGGAGTCCCTGATCCAGGGCTGCCTGAACAAGAAGGACGGCAAGACCGTCAAGGTCGCGATGGACGACAAGGTCCGCTTCGGCGTCGACCCCGAGATCGCCGACAACGGCTGGACCCTGTTCATCGGCGGCCAGCAGGCCGAGCAGGAGCCGTACAAGAAGACGTACCGGACCATCCCCGGCAACGCGTTCTTCGCCTCGCAGACCGGCGAGACCACGAACAAGGCCCAGGTCAGCATCGTGGAGACGGACGGCAAGAAGCTCGTCGGGATCTGGCACTTCACCCTCGAGAAGACCTCCTGACCCCAGGAGCAAGGCTGTGCGCGTACTTGTCGTGACCGCGGTGGCGGCGGAGGCCGGATCGGTCGCCGCCGGCCTCGCGGGTTTCGCGGACGGGAGTCCGCGGACCCTGCCGGGCGGCTACGCGCTGACGCGGTACGCGCGCCCCGCGACCGGCGCGCAGACCCCGGCCGTACTCGTGGACGTCCTCGCGGCCGGCGTGGGTCCCGCGGCGGCGGCGGCAGCGACGGCGACCGCCCTGACCGCGCGGACACACGAGCAGGCACAGGCGCTGACGGCGGGACCCGCACAGGCACCATCTGACGCCCGCGGCGCCCTCCCGCCCTACGACATGGTCGTCTCCGCCGGCATCGGCGGCGGATTCCCGCCCCGCGCCCCGCTCGGCACGGTCGTCGTCGCCGACGAGATCATCGCCGCCGATCTGGGCGCCGAGACGCCCGACGGATACCTCCCCGTCGACGAGCTCGGATTCGGCCGCACCACCCATCTCCCGCCCCCCGGGCTGCCGGGCCGCGCCGCGAAGCTGCTGGAGGCCGGCGGGCTGCCGCATCTCGTCGCTCCCGTGCTCACCGTCTCCACGGTGACCGGCACCGCGCGCCGGGCCGATGAGCTGACCGCGCGTCACCCCCGCGCCGGAGCCGAGGCGATGGAGGGGTTCGGGGTCGCCGAGGCCGCCGCCGCCCACGCTCTGCCCGTCCTGGAGATCCGTGCGGTCTCCAACCCCGTCGGCCCGCGCGACCGCGACGCCTGGCGCATCAAAGAGGCACTGGACTCCCTGCGGCACGCCTTCCAGCTGCTCACACCCCTGTTCGAGGAGTCGCCGTGACCCTGCAGATCGCGTACTCACCCTGCCCGAACGACACGTTCGTCTTCGAGGCGTGGGCGCACGGCCGGGTGCCGGGCGCGCCCGGTGTCGATGTCACCTTCGCGGACATCGACATCACCAACGGCATGGCGGAGCGCGGCGAGTCCGACATCCTCAAGGTCTCCTACGCCGTACTGCCGTGGGTGCTCGACGAGTACACCCTGCTCCCCTGCGGCGGGGCGCTCGGCCGCGGCTGCGGTCCGCTGGTGCTGACCCGTGAGCCGGGTGTGGACCTGCGGGGGAAGACGGTCGCGGTGCCGAGCGAGCGCTCCACCGCATATCTGCTGTTCCGGCTGTGGACGGCGGACCTCGTGCCGGGAGGCGTCGGCGAGGTCGTCGTGATGCCGTTCCACGAGATCATGCCCGCCGTGCGCGACGGCAAGGTGGACGCCGGACTGGTCATCCACGAGGCGCGCTTCACCTACCAGAACTACGGGCTGCACTGCCTCGCCGACATGGGCGAGCACTGGGAGTCCACCACCGGGCTGCCCATCCCGCTGGGCGCGATCATCGCCAAGCGGTCGCTGGGCGCCGGGACTCTGCGGCAGCTGGCCGAGTCGATCCGTACGTCGGTCCGCATGGCCTGGGACGATCCCGCGGCCTCCCGCACCTACGTACTGGAGCACGCCCAGGAGATGGATCCGGCGGTTGCCGATCAGCACATCGGGCTCTACGTCAACGAGTTCACCGCCGACCTCGGCGAGGACGGCTACGCCGCGGTGCGGGGGCTGCTGACACGCGCGGCGGCCGAGGGGCTGGTACCGCCCCTCGGCCGCGATGCGCTGGGTTTCGTCGACAACTGACGGGGCCCGGCGGCCCGGTCCGAAGGACAGCCCTCAGACGTCCAGCTGGTCCGCCACGGCGCGCAGCAGGCCGGCGATCTTCTTGCCGTGCACCTTGTCGGGGTAGCGGCCGCGCTCCAGCATCGGTGTGATGTTCTCCAGCAGCGTCGTCAGGTCCTGGACGATGGAGGCCAGCTCATCGGGCTTGCGGCGCTGTGCCGCCGCCACGGACGGGGTGGGGTCGAGAATCGTCACCGACAGAGCCTGGTCGCCGCGCTGACCCGCGACCACGCCGAACTCGACACGCTGACCGGGCTTGAGCGCCTCCACCCCGGCGGGCAGAACCGACGAGTGCACGAAGACGTCGCCGCCGTCGTCGCGGGAGAGAAAGCCGAAGCCCTTCTCGCTGTTGAACCACTTGACCTTGCCGGTAGGCACGTCTGTCCTCGTCCTCGTACTCTTGGGGCGCTGGGGCACCGGAAGATGGGCGCCGAAAAACGGCTCTGGATAGCACTACAGCGGGTCGCCTGACCCGCCACCCCCAAGGCTAATGGTCCAGGGGCCGGTGACAAGACGTCGCCGATCGGTTCCTACGCGCAGGGAACTACCCTGGCCGGATGACTGCTACTCCTCCCGCCCCCGGTGACGGGCTGGTCCGTGCCGGTGCCATCGTCTTCATCGTCGGCGCGGTCGCCACACTGGTCACGGTGGCACCGTTGTTCCTCGGCACCGAGCCGTTCCCGTCCCTCGCGTACGCGGTCTGCATGCTGATGGGCGTCGGCTTCCTGATCGCCGCCGCCGGTGTGCTGCGCTCCATCGCGGTGCAGCGCCGCGCGGCCAGGTCGGCACAGGCGGCGCATACACCTCAGGCGGCCCGTCCCGCCGCGTAGTCGCGCAGCCAGGCCGGGAACGTCATGAGGTCGTCGAGCACCACGTCCGCGCCGGCTTCCCGCAGTTCATCGGCGGTGCACGGGCCCGTCGGCACCGCGACGGACAGCGCCCGCGCGGTGCGCGCGCCGCGCACGTCGCCCGTGTGGTCGCCGACGTACACCCGCGCGCCGTGCTCCCGCAGCGCCTCCCCCTTGGCCTCCGCCCACAGCCAGCCGATCACCGCGTCCGGCTCGATGCCCAGGTGCGCGAGGTGGAGCTTGGCGTTCGGCTCGTGCTTGGCGGTGACGACGATCGCGCGGCCGCCGAGCTCCTGGACCGCGGTCACCGCCTCGCGGGCTCCGGGCATGGCGAGGGTCGGCCCGATCGCGTACGTGGGGTAGAGCTCGCGGTACCGGTCGCCCATGGCCTGGATCTGCCGGTCGGGGAACCAGTGCGCCAACTCCTGCTCCAGCGGCGGGCCGAGCCGGGTGACGGCCAGGTCCGCGTCGATCCACACGCCCGTC
The DNA here is from genome assembly GCF_032229325.1 of Streptomyces sp. AM8-1-1. Lineage (NCBI taxonomy): Bacteria > Bacillati > Actinomycetota > Actinomycetes > Kitasatosporales > Streptomycetaceae > Streptomyces > Streptomyces sp. AM8-1-1. The sequence goes on along the minus strand of NZ_CP135086.1, from coordinate 4,549,510 downwards.
TCCGCCGCGAGCGCACGGTAGGCGGCGTGGATGCCCGGGCGGGAGTCGATCAGCGTCATATCGAGGTCGAACCCCACGGTGAGGGGGCCTCCGGGACGGGCCGGGGACGCGGGCGACGGGCCGGGTGAGGGGTGCGATGCCATAAGACCATTGTGCCCATCGGGCCGCGCGGACCCTTCCGTAGACTCAGGCAAGCCTTACCAACCCCTTGTCCCGTTCGATTGGTCCCCATGTCAGCCAGACGCGCGCTCGCGGTCCGCCGCATCGGCTGGACGGCCGCCGCCGTCGCGGCCCTGCTGTTCGCGATCCTGCTCAGCCTCGCGGTGGGCGCGCGGGCGATCGCGCCGACGGCCGTACTCGACGCCCTGCTGCACGGCGGGCACAGCGACGCCGCCGAGGTCGTCCGCGAACTGCGCGTCCCGCGCACCCTCATCGGCCTGATGGTCGGCGCGGCGCTCGCCCTGGCCGGCACGGTCCTCCAGGGCATCACCCGCAACCCGATCGCCGACCCCGGCATCCTCGGCATCAGCCAGGGCGCATCGGTGAGCGTGGTCCTCGCCATCGCCTTCGCGGGGATCCACACGCTGACCGGGTACGTCTGGTTCGCCTTCGCCGGCGCGGCAGTCGCGTCCGTCGCGGTGTACGCGATCGCCGCGAGCGGCAGGGGCGGCGCGACCCCCGTGAAGCTGGCGCTCGGGGGCGCGGCCATCAACGCGCTGCTGGTGTCGGTGACGATGGCCGTGCTCACGACGAAGGCGGCGACGCTGGAGGAGTTCCGGTTCTGGCAGGTGGGGTCCGTGGCCGGCCGGGACGCGGAAGTCGTCGGCCAGGTCTGGCCGTTCCTGCTGGTGGGCACGGTGCTGGTCGTCTCGGTGGCGCGGGGTCTCGACGCGCTGGCGCTCGGCGAGGACGTGGCGAAGGGGCTCGGCCAGAACGTGGCGACCGTGCGGATCGTGGGCGGGGTGGGCGCGACGGTGCTCACCGGCGTGGCGGTCGCGGCGGCCGGCCCGATCGCGTTCGTAGGCCTCGCGGTGCCGCACATCGCCCGCGCGATCGTGGGCGGCGACCACCGCTGGGTGCTGCCGATGGCCGCGCTGATCGGCCCGGTGATGCTGCTGGTGTCGGACGTGATCGGCCGGATCGTGTTCCCACCCGGGGAGATCCCGGCGGGTGTGATGACGGCCCTGATCGGCGTTCCGTTCCTGGTCGCCCTGGTCCGCCGCAAGGCGGTCCCGGCGTGAGCGCGACCCTCCACCGGGGCGGCGCCGACCGGTCCGGCCACCGCACCCGTGACCGCGACACCCTCAGCCGCAGCACCCTTACCCGCCACACCTGTTCCCGTACCACCCACCGCGCAGGGGCCACGACATGAGCAGCACCACCGTCCGCCCCCCGGGGTACGCCCTGGTGCGAGCCGGGCGTGGCTCGTACCTCCTGCACCGGCGCGCCGCCGTCACCGCCACCGCTCTCGCCGGGGCGCTCGCCGTCGTCTGCGTCGCCTACCTCTGCGTGGGCCAGAGCTTCGTCGCGCCCGGTGAGGTCGTCCGGGTGCTCCTCGGCCGCCCCTCCGCGGACGAGCTGGTCGTCGGCACGCTGCGGCTGCCCCGGATGACCGTCGGGCTGCTCGTCGGCGCCGCCTTCGGCATCGCGGGCGCGCTCATCCAGACCGTCGCCCGCAACCCGCTCGCCAGCCCCGACATCATCGGGATCAGCCAGGGCGCGAGCGCGCTCACGGTCGGGGCGATGACCTTCGGGCTCACCTCGTACACCGTCCTGCCCTACCTCTCGGTCGCCGGCGGTATGGCGGCCGCCGCGCTCGTCTATGTCTTCGCCTGGCGGGGCGGTCTGCACGCCACCCGCTTCGTCCTCATCGGCATCGGCTTCGCGATCGCGCTGCGCTCGGTCACCACGCTCTTTCTGACGAAGGGCGACGTGCTCGTCGCCCAGCAGGCCCAGATCTGGATGACCGGTTCGCTCAACGGCCGGGGCTGGGAGGAGGCGGCGCCCCTCGGCCGGCTGCTTCTCGCGCTGGTCCCGGCGATCCTGTGGGCGGCCCGCGCCCAGCGGACCGTCTCCCTGGACGACGACACCGCGACCACGCTCGGCGTCCGGCTGGGCCGCGTACGCCTCGGGCTCGTCCTCGTCGGTGTGGTGCTCGCGTCCGTGGCGACCGGCGCCGCCGGACCGGTCGACTTCGTGGCCCTGCTCGCGCCGCAGATCGCCCGCCGGATGACGCGGACCGCGCAGATCCCGCTGCTGTCTTCCGCCCTGATGGGCGCGGTGATCGTCGTGCTCGCCGATCTCCTCGCCCGGAAACTTCTCGCGCCCACCGAACTGCCGGTGGGCGTGCTGACGGCCGCCGTCGGCGCCCCGTACCTGATCTGGCTCATCGTCCGGAGCCGTACCGCTGGAGGAACGTCGTGAGCAGGCTCACCGCGCGCGGGCTGACGCTCGCCTACGAGGACCGCACGGTCGTCCACGATCTCGACCTGGCCGTCCCCGACGGGAAGGTGACGGTGATCGTCGGCCCGAACGCCTGTGGCAAGTCCACGACACTGCGCGCGCTCGGCCGGCTGCTCAGGCCGAAAGGCGGGGCCGTCCTGCTCGACGGCGACGAGCTCGCGAAGATCCCGACGAAGCGGATCGCGCAGTCGATCGGACTGCTGCCGCAGTCTCCCGTCGCCCCCGAGGCCATCACCGTCGCCGATCTCGTCTCACGCGGCCGTCAGCCCCACCAGGCCTGGTGGAAGCAGTGGTCGCAGGAGGACGAGCGGGCGGTCACGGACGCGATGGCGCGCACCGATGTGACCGCTCTGGCGGAGCGTTGCGTTGACGAGCTCTCCGGCGGCCAGCGCCAGCGGGTGTGGATCGCGATGGCGCTGGCCCAGGAGACGGACCTGCTGCTGCTCGACGAGCCGACGACGTTCCTCGACATCGCTCACCAGGTGGAGGTCCTCGACCTGATGCGCCGGCTCAACCACGAGCGCGGCCGCACGGTCGTCGCCGTGCTCCACGATCTCAACCAGGCGGCCCGGTACGCCGATCACCTGGTCGCGATGAAGGCGGGCCGGATCGTCGCGGAGGGGCATCCCTCGCAGGTCGTCACGGCCGCGCTGGTACGCGAGGTCTTCGGCCTGGAGTCGGTGGTGGTCCCGGACCCGGTGACGGGTTCGCCGCTGGTGGTACCGGGTAGTCCGTGGTCGGCCGGGACCGGGGACCGCGTCCCGGCGCAGTCCGAGAGCACCGGTCCGGTCGGCCGCACGTCCTGACCACCGCCGGCCCCCGCACGGCTCACCGCTTCCGCGCCCGCCACACCAGATAGAGCGCGGAGGCGAGCGCCGCGCCCTTCAGCACCCAGGGCCAGGTCCCGGCCAGCGCGTCGCGCATGCCGTTCTCCGGGACCGGCTCGCCCCAGCGGCCCTCGAACCGGCCCCAGAGCCAGACCAGTCCGCCGGTCACGGCGGCTCCCGGCAGGCCGAAGACCGCCGTCTTCACCTCCGCGGGCGTCAGCCGGCGCGAGCCGTACGCGAGGAGCCAGCCGAGGCCCAGCGCGAGCCAGTTGCCGAGGAGTGCGCCCGCGACCAGCAGCGCGGCCGCGAGCAGCAGGAACGGGTTGCCGAAACCCGCCCGGGGCACGGCCTCCTCCGCGCGGCGTCGCAGCCGGGGCCGCCAGCGGCGGCGCGCGACGACCGTCTCCGTCGCCTCGCCGGCCGCTTCCTCGCTCTCGTACCCCGCCGCCTCGGCCTCCTCCTCGGCGGCCCTGGCGGCCCTCGCCGCCAACTCCTCCTCGGTGGGCGGGGGTTTGAGTATCTCGGGGATCTCCACCCCGCCGGTGAAGCCGGCCACGCTCTCGCCCGCACCGAACGGCTTGGGCTCGACCCGCCACCAGTCCACCCCGTCGGACGGCCCGAGCTCGTCCATACCGGCGAGATGGGGCGGCGACGCGCCCACCGGCGGCTGCGGATTCCCGGGCCGTTCGCGGGCCGTTCCGGTGCGCGGCCCAGGGACCCGGCGGCGTACGCGCTGGGCCGGCAGATCGGCGGTGGGCAGAGGTTCCGGCGGGGCCGCACGCGAGGGTGTGTGCCGGGGGGCCGGGGCCTGTGCCGGGCCGTCACCGTCCGAGGCGGAGGCGACCACTTCGTCCGGTGTGCCGAGCCGTCCGAGGATGCGGCGCACGGCCGCCGGGCTGTCGGACACGGCTTTCGCGCGCTGCCGGTCGATCTCGCCGCGCAGTGCCGACACCAGCTTCATCCGGGTGCCGGACGGCAGCTGTTGCTGCTGCGCCAGGTCGCCGACCCGGCTCAGATAGTCGTAGACGAGCTGGTCGCTCTCGATCCCCACGGCCGTTTCCCCTGACGTTCCCCTGCCGGGCCGCCCTGTCTTCCCGGGCCCGCCCTGTCCCCGACCGTAGCGCTCCAGGGTCTACCGTGGGGCGGATGGGGACCATGCCCGAAGGAAGCAGCAGTCCGCGCACGCTGGCCGAGGCCCTGCGTACCCGCGACGACGAGGAGCTGGCGGCGCTGCTGCGCGCCCGCCCCGATCTGCTGAACCCCGTACCCAACGATGTGACGCAGCTGGCCACCCGTGCCGGCACCCGCGCCTCGGTCGTGCGGGCACTGGAGCGTCTGGACCGGTTCGCGTTGCAGACCGCCGAGGCGCTGGCGGTGGCCCCCGACCCGGCCCCGTACAAGACCCTGCTGGCCCTGCTGTCCGGTGACGAGGGCGACCCGGACGTCGAGGCGGCCCTGCCGCGTGCGCTGGGTGTGCTGCGCGGGCAGGCGCTGGTGTGGGGCGGTGACGACCGGCTGCGGCTGGTGCGCACCGCGCGTGAGCTGCTGGCCCCCTCCCCCACCCGGCCGTCGCCGACCGGGCTCGGCCCGACCGTCGCCGAGTCCACGTCGGGGATGTCGCCGGGCCGGCTCCAGGACATCCTGGCGGCCGCCGGGCTGTCGACGACGCACGATCCGGTGTCCGCGGTCGCCTCGCTGACCTCGCTGTTCACCGACCGCAGACGGATGGGCGCGCTGCTGGACACCGCGCCGACGGAGGCGCTGACGGTCCTGGACCGGCTGGTGTGGGGTCCTCCGTACGGCGAGGTGACGGCGAATCCGGCGCCGCCCGTCCAGTGGCTGCGCGACCACGGGATGCTGCTGCCCGCCTCGCCGCGCACCGTGGTGCTGCCGCGTGAAGTGGCCCTGCATCTGCGGGGCGGCCGGGCGCACCGGGTGCCGGAGCCGGTGCCGCCCGCGGTGGGGCCCGCGGCGAGCGCGTCCCTCACGCAGGGCCGTCCACAGGTTGTGGACAGCACCGCGGCCGGCCAGGCCTTCACCGCGCTGTCGACGGTCGAGGACCTGCTCCAGGACTGGCACGAGGGCGGACCTGCCGTCATGCGGTCCGGCGGTCTGTCCGTACGCGATCTCAAGCGGGCCGCTGCCGCGCTGGACACCGGCGAGCAGATGGCCGCCTTCTGGATCGAACTCGCCTATGCGGCCGGCCTGTTGGCGGCGGACGGCGAGGCCGACGAGCGGTACGCGCCGACGCCCGCGTACGACGAGTGGCTCACCCTGCCCCCGGCCGAGCGCTGGGCGCTGCTGGCATCCGCCTGGCTCACCGCGACCCGTACGTCCGGCCTGATCGGCGGCCAGGACGCCAAGGGCCGCTCGCTCTCGGCGCTCGGTCCCGATCTGGACCGTTCGGCGGCCGCGGAGGTGCGCCGCCGGGTCCTCGATCTGCTGGCCGTGCTGCCGGCGGGCACGGCGCCCGACCCGGAGACGGTGCTCGCCAGGCTGCGCTGGGAGCGCCCGCTGCGGGGCGGGACCGGCGCGGACGCCAACGCCGCCCGCAGCGCCGCGGACGGTTCCGTGGATCTGCGCTCGCGGGTCGCGGCATGGACGCTGACGGAGGCGGAGACCCTGGGCGTGACGGGCCGTGGCGCCCTGTCGGCGCACGGCCGCGCGCTGCTCGGCCCTTCGGGGCCTTCGGGCACGGGCCCTGACGCTGCCCGCACCCCCGGCCCCGACGCCTCACGCACCACCGGCGCCGGCCCCGATCCGGTCGCTCTCGCCGCCGCCGCGCTCGCGCCGCTGCTGCCCGAGCCGCTGGACCATGTGCTCCTCCAGGCCGACCTCACCGCCGTCGCCCCGGGACCGCTGGAGCGGCCGCTCGCGGAGACGCTGGCCGTCCTCGCCGATGTGGAGTCCAAGGGCGGTGCGACGGTCTACCGCTTCACGCCCGGCTCGGTGCGCCGTGCGCTCGACGCCGGACGGTCCGCGTCCGACCTGCACACGTTTCTCGCGACCCACTCGCGCACGCCGGTTCCGCAGCCGCTGTCGTACCTGATCGACGACGTGGCCCGCCGCCACGGCCATCTGCGGATCGGCGCCGCCTCGGCGTACGTCCGCTGCGACGACGACGCCATGCTGGACGAGATCCTCGCCGACAAGCGCTCCCAGGGCCTGCGGCTGCGGCGCCTCGCGCCGACCGTGCTCGCGGCCCAGGCCGACCCGGGGGCCCTGCTCGACGGTCTGCGGTCCATGGGGTACGCCCCCGCCGCCGAGTCGGCCGAGGGCGATGTCCTGATCACCCGGGCACACGCCCGCCGTACACCGCCGCGCACACCTCCCGCGCCGGTCCCGGACGGACCGCCGGTGCCCGACCCCACGCTGCTCGGCGCCGCCGTGAAGGCGATCCGGGCCGGGGACCTCGCGGCCACCGTCGAACGCAAGCCCGCTCCCGAGCCCTCACCCAACGGCAGCCTGCCGCGGTCCTCCTCGGCCGAGACCCTCGCCACGGTGCAGGCCGCGGCGATGACGGGCTCGGCGATCTGGATCGGCTATGTCAACGCGGAGGGTTCGGCGAGCCAGCGCGTGATCGCGCCGGTGCGCGTCGAGGGCGGCTTCGTGACGGCGTACGACCACACCGCCGACGAGGTCCGCACCTATCCGCTGCACCGCATCACGGGCGTTGCGGAGCTCGCCGACGACTCCGCCTGACCCGGTCGGCGACCCGCGTCCGCACGGCCCGCCACTCGGCGCCGGGCCGGGTACGGGCCTTGGCCCGGGCGGCCTTGCGCTTGCGCTCGCGCTCCCGGTTGCGTTCCAGCCGGCGCTCCTCCGCCTGCTCCGCGCGCTCCTGGTCCCGCTGTCCCGGCCGCGCGAGCGCATGGAAACGGCGTCCGATCTTCCGCCCCACCAGGAGGTAGGCGATCAGCGCGCCGCTGGTGTTGAGGATGACGTCGTCGACGTCGAAGGCGCGGCCCTCGACGATCGCGCCCTGCGCCATCTCCACGAGCACCATCACGAGCGCGGTCAGCACCACGACCCGCACCATCCGCATCTTGCGCGGAACCAGCACGGGCAGGATCAGCCCGAACGGGGCGCCGAGCACCAGATTGCCGCCGACCTGCTTGCAGGCCGCGAGGAACGTGTAGTCCTCGGCGTACTGCCGCAGTGAGTTCCCGGGCCGCAGATTGGATCCGGCGATCTCCGACGAGGCCGGTGACGGGGTGAGCGTCAGTTTGGCCAGCACCGCGGAGAAGCCGACCAGTGCGACGAACCCCAGGACCATGATCAGAACGCGGAGGGCGGTCCTGCCCCATGAGACTTCTGCCACGACGCTTCCGGCCGTGGCGCCTTCCCGATGTACGGTCATGGCTCCCTGATGCCCCCGCCCGCCGGGATCAGGCCCGCCAGTTCTGTCGTCCGGTACGGCACACTGGAGGTTTGGCTTACCGAAAGGGCGCAGGTGTGAACGGACCCCTCATCGTCCAGAGCGACAAGACTCTTCTCCTCGAAGTGGACCACGAGCAGGCGGACGCATGCCGTCGCGCCATCGCGCCCTTCGCGGAGCTGGAGCGCGCGCCCGAGCACATCCACACCTACCGGGTCACCCCGCTCGGTCTGTGGAACGCGCGGGCCGCGGGACACGACGCCGAACAGGTCGTCGACGCTCTGGTCGAGTTCTCGCGTTACCCCGTCCCGCACGCGCTGCTCGTCGACGTCGCCGAGACGATGGCCCGCTACGGCCGGCTCACCCTCTCCAAGCACCCCGTCCACGGCCTGGTGCTCACCAGCAGCGACCGGCCGGTCCTGGAGGAGATCCTCCGCTCGAAGAAGGTCCAGCCGCTGGTCGGCGAGCGGCTCGACCCGGACACGGTCGCCGTGCACCCCTCCGAGCGCGGTCAGATCAAGCAGACGCTGCTGAAGCTGGGCTGGCCGGCCGAGGACCACGCCGGCTACGTCGACGGCGAGGCGCACCGCATCGACCTCGACGAGACGGGCTGGGCGCTGCGCCCGTACCAGAAGCAGGCCGTCGAGGGCTTCTGGCACGGCGGCTCGGGTGTCGTCGTGCTGCCCTGCGGCGCCGGCAAGACCCTCGTCGGCGCAGGCGCCATGGCGCAGGCCAAGGCGACCACGCTGATCCTGGTGACCAACACGGTCTCCGCCCGCCAGTGGAAGCACGAGCTGGTGAAGCGGACGAGCCTGACCGAGGAGGAGATCGGCGAGTACAGCGGGACGAGGAAGGAGATCCGCCCGGTCACCATCGCCACCTACCAGGTGCTGACGACCCGGCGGAAGGGGATCTACCCCCACCTGGAGCTCTTCGACTCCCGCGACTGGGGCCTGATCCTCTACGACGAGGTGCACCTGCTGCCCGCGCCGGTCTTCAAGTTCACCGCCGACCTCCAGGCCCGCCGCCGGCTCGGTCTGACCGCGACGCTCGTCCGCGAGGACGGCCGGGAGTCGGACGTGTTCTCGCTCATCGGCCCGAAGCGCTTCGACGCCCCGTGGAAGGAGATCGAGGCGCAGGGTTACATCGCGCCCGCGGACTGTGTCGAGGTCCGGGTCAATCTGACCGACTCGGAGCGGCTCGCGTACGCCACCGCCGAGACCGAGGAGAAGTACCGCTTCTGCGCCACCACCGCGACCAAGCGGAAGGTGACGGAGGCCCTGGTCGCCAAGCACCGCGGCGAGCAGACGCTGGTGATCGGCCAGTACATCGACCAGCTCGACGAGCTCGGCGAGCACCTGGACGCGCCCGTGATCAAGGGCGAGACGTCCAACGCCCAGCGGGAGAAGCTCTTCGAGGCGTTCCGGCAGGGCGAGATCTCCGTCCTGGTCGTCTCGAAGGTCGCGAACTTCTCGATCGACCTGCCGGAGGCCACGGTCGCCATCCAGGTGTCGGGCACCTTCGGCTCCCGTCAGGAAGAGGCCCAGCGCCTCGGCCGGGTGCTCCGCCCGAAGGCCGACGGCCACGAGGCACGGTTCTACTCGGTGGTCGCGCGGGACACGATCGACCAGGACTTCGCGGCGCACCGCCAGCGCTTCCTGGCCGAACAGGGCTACGCGTACCGGATCATGGACGCGGACGAGCTGCTGCGCTGACGGCACCCCCGCGCCAGCGCCAGCACCGCGAACCCCAGCAGCGGGTACGGGGACGCCAGTATCTGCTGCCACCAGGGCAGCCGCAGGTCGAGGTCCCCGTGGTGCGGCACCAGCCACAAGGTCCGCGCCATGAAGACGGCGGCGACCACCGCGGCCGTGCGCATCCGGTTCTCCGCGATCAGCAGGGCCAGCAGCGGGACGCACCACACCCAGTGGTGCGACCAGCTGATCGGGGAGACGAGCAGGGCGGTCGTCGCGGTGGCCAGGACCCCCCACGGTCCGTCCGCGCGGACGGCGATCCACAGCCCGGCGACGGCGGTGAGGGCGGCGGCGAACAGCCACACGGCCCCTGGTTCGCCGGTGTGCAGCAGCCGGGCGAACAGTCCCTGAAGGGACTGGTTGTCGATGATCCACGCCTTGCCGACCCGGTCCGTCTCGAAGATGCGCCGGGTCCAGAAGTCCGCGCTGGCCTGCGGCAGGACGAGCGCGCCCAGGGCCACGGTGCCGGCGAACGAGCCGAGTGCGGTCAGTCCCGCCCGGACCCGGCCCGTGATCAGCAGATGGACGACGAACACCAGCGGCGTGAGCTTGATGCCCGCGGCCACCCCGATGGCGAAGCCCTTTCCGATGGCCGCCTCGTCGCGGGACAGGTCCCAGAGCAGCAGGCAGACGAGGGCGAGATTGATCTGTCCGAACAGGACGGTCTGGAAGACGGGTTCGAGCCACAGGCCGGCGGCCACGGCGGCCAGGACCAGCGGGGTCCGGGCGGGCAGGCCCGCGAAGCGGCAGGAGAGCCGCACCAGCAGGGCGAGCAGCAGAACGTTGCCGACGGCGAAGACCACCTTGAGCGCGGGGACGGGCAGCCAGGTGGTCGGTACGAAGAGGATTGCGGCGAAGGGCGGATACGTGGCGGGCAGACGCCACCGGGTGACGGTGAACCCGTAGAGATCGGTGCCGTTGGCGACGGCTGCTCCCTCCGCCCGGTACACGAGTGTGTCGGCCATCGGGATGCGCTGGGCGATGCAGAGTCCGGCGAGCGCGGCGAGGGAGACGGCGAGAGCGATCGAGGTGACTGCGGTAAGTAAACGAGGGGTCACGTTCCGGTACTTCACGGCCGCGACCCTAGTGGATCAACGGCGGCGGACGCCCGCTTCCTCCGCGTACTCACCGAGGACGGCGACGCTGAAGACGGCCTCGGCGAAGACCTTGACGGCACGCAGGGCGTTGCCGACGCGGTGCGGGGAGTGCGGGGCTCCGGTCGCGGTGGCTCCGTGATGGGGTGGAGGGACATGGGCTGCTGGGGTGAAGGTCGCTGTACTCATACCTCCATGATGGGATTCCCGGGCGCGCAGAACATCGATCCATGGACTGAACCCTGCGGATGCGCGTGTACGACTCCAGACAGAGGCCGTCCCCTACGGGGAGGACGCTCTCGCGTAGTACTCGCACGGCCGGGCGTCGCCCTCGCGCGGCCCCGCACAGCCCCGCGTCGCCCTCACGCGAAATTCGGTCGCCCGCGTCCGCCGCGCTGATCTAAACTCCTCCGTCTTGCCCGCCTCCCGCTGAGGAGCGCCACCGCCCGGTCGGAAACCGGGTGGTCTGCCTGCCCAGATCCCTGCCGTAGCCGCCGGAGGCGACCCGTGCCCGCGCACGCCCCTGTACCCGACTCTGCCGACACCGACCCCCTGTCGCGTGAACGTGCCCACCTCTCCGCCTCGCGCGACGCCCTGCGTGTCATGCGGGAGGACGTCCAGGCCCTCGACATCAAGGACGTCACCGCGAACTGGGTGAACGCGGCGGTGCTGGAGGCGCAGATCGACGAGCGCATCAAGGCGCTCGCCGACCTCTCCCACACCCCGCTCTTCTTCGGCCGCGTCGACTACCTCCACACCACACAGGAGGGGCAGCGCTTCTACATCGGCCGCCGCCATGTGCACGACGTGGACGGCGATCCGATGGTCGTCGACTGGCGGGCACCCGTGTCGCAGCCGTTCTACCGGGCCTCGAAGAAGGACCCGCTGGACGTCGCACTGCGGCGGCGCTTCGGCTACACGGCCGGCGACCTCACGGCGTACGAGGACGAGCACCTGAGCGATCCGGCCGAGGCGGAACGGACCAGCAGGCTGCTCCAGGCGGAGATCGAACGGCCGCGTGTGGGGCCGATGCGGGACATCGTCGCGACCATCCAGCCGGAGCAGGACGAGATCGTACGGTCCGGCCTCGGCGGCACGGTCTGTGTGCAGGGCGGCCCCGGCACGGGCAAGACGGCCGTCGGTCTGCACCGGGTGGCCTATCTGCTGTACGCGCACCGGGAGCGGCTGGCGAGGACGGGCACGCTGGTCGTCGGGCCGAACCGGTCCTTCCTCCACTACATCGAGCAAGTGCTCCCGGCACTCGGTGAGTTGGAGGTGAAGCAGGCGACCGTCGACGACCTCGTGGCGCATGTGGACGTACGCGGGACCGACGAGGCGGCGACCGCCGTCGTCAAGGGCGACGCGAGGATGGCCCAGGTGCTGCGCCGGGCCGTCCGCTCCCATGTCACGCTCCCCACCGAGCCGCTGATGGTCGTCCGCGGCTCCCGGCGGTGGCGGGTGCCCGCCTACGAACTCGAGGAGATCGTGCGCGAGTTGCTGGACCGGGACATCCGCTACGGCGCCGCACGGGAGGCGCTGCCGCAGCGCATCGCGCACACGGTGCTGGTCCGTATGGAGCAGGCGGGCGAGGCGCCGGACGACCGCGTGCAGGACGCGGTGGCGCGCAATCCCGCGGTGAAGGCGGCCGTCAAGGCGATGTGGCCGCCGGTGGACCCGGCGAAACTGGTGCTGCGTCTGCTGTCCGACGCGGACTTCCTGGCCGTGCACGCGGAGGGTGTGCTGACCCTCGACGAACAGAAGAGAATCCTGTGGCAGAAGCCGCCGCGGAGCCTGCGGACGGCGCGCTGGTCGCCGGCGGACGCGGTGCTGATCGACGAGGCGACGGACCTGGTGGCGCGGACGCACTCGCTGGGTCATGTGGTCCTCGACGAGGCGCAGGACCTCTCCCCAATGCAGTACCGCGCGGTGGGCCGGCGCTGCACGACGGGCTCCGCCACTGTGCTGGGCGACCTGGCACAGGGCACCACCCCCTGGGCGACGGAGAGTTGGCAGGAGGCTCTGTCCCACCTGGGCAAGCCGGACGCGGTGGTGGAGGAACTGACGGCGGGCTTCCGTGTGCCGCGCGAGGTCATCGCGTACGCCTCCCGGCTGCTCCCGCACATGTCGCCCGGACTGCGGGAGGTGAGCTCCGTGCGGGAGTCGCCCGGCTCGCTGACGATCCGTGAGGTGACGGACCTGGACGCGGCGGTGGTGGCGGCGTGCGAGGAATCGCTGCGCCACGAGGGCTCGATCGGCCTGATCGCGGCGGACGGGCGCATCCCGGCGCTGAGCGAGGCACTCGCCGCGGCGGGCCTGACGTGGCTCACCCCGGGATCGGAGACGACCCTGACGTCCCGGCTCACGCTGGTCCCGGCGTCGCTGGCGAAGGGTCTGGAGTACGACTACGTCGTCCTGGACGACCCGTCGTCGGTGGTCTCCGCGGAACCCGACGAGCGCACGGGCCTGCGCCGGCTGTACGTGGCCCTGACCCGCGCGGTCTCGGGCCTCACGGTGCTGCACAGGTCGCCCCTGCCGGCCCAACTCGCCTAGCAGGGACGGCCCGCGCCCGGTGGGGGCGGCGCGGGTCTGTCCGTCGGACGCGGGCCGGGAACGCAACCAGGGTCTGTCGATTGGATCAGGCCGGGTCAGTGAGTGGGGTCCCCCCACGGATGGGGGTACCGCCCGTGCCCGGACGGCTACGGATGGGGGCACCTCCCGTGCCCGGAGGGCTACGCGTCGAGCGCCCGGCGCCACTCCTCGACGGCCGCGGGCGCCACCGGCCTCTCCCAGCCGTCCGGCCGCGCCGCCCCGCCGATGTGGAACGCCTCCACGCCCGCTTCCCGCAGTACCGGCAGATGCTCCAGCCGCAGCCCGCCGCCCACCAGGATCTGCGGCTCGTAGCCCGGTTCGCCCGACCTCCGGGTCTCCGACAGCAGTGTCGGCAGGCCGTCGTCGACCCCGTCGGGCGATCCCGCGGTCAGATATGTGTCCAGGCCCGGCAGATCCGCCAGTTGCTTGCGCAACGAGTCCCGGTCGGCGGCACGGTCGATCGCACGGTGAAAGGTCCAGCGGCAGCCGGGCAGTTCGGCCATCAGCCGCTCCACCGTCACCAGGTCCGGGTTGCCGGCCTCGTCGAGGAAGCCCAGCACGAACTGGTCCGCGCCCTCGGACCGCAGGCCGCCCGCCGCCCGTACGAGGGAGTCCACGTCGGCCTGCGAGCCCGCCGAGAAGCCGTCCGCGAGGCGGAGCATCACGCGCAGCGGAATGTCCACGGCGTCACGGATGCGGGCGAAGGTCTCCCGCGACGGGGTCAGCCCGTCCGCCGCCATGTCAGTGACCAACTCCAGCCGGTCCGCCCCTCCGGACTGCGCCGCGACCGCGTCCTGCGCGTCCAGAGCGATCACCTCCAGGACTGCACGGTTGCTCATGTGACCCCATCCTCCAGGGAGACGGCTCATATAGGTCTAGTCCAATGCCAGCGTAATGCGCATGTACCACGAAAGCAGCTGCACCCGAGGATCCGCGCCGGGCGAACCGCCGGCGCGGGGTGTGCATAACCGCATGAGGTACCCCATAGGGGCATGAGCCAGTGGTCGAGCGGGGCGTGAGCCGTTGGTCACGCCCCGCGTGGACCGGGTCCGCGCCCGGCCGTGTCGCCCGGGGCTCAGCCCCCGAGGCCGCCGCTGCCGAACGAGCCGCTGTGCGCGTTCTTCCCGTGCAGGGGCCGCTCGTCGGGCCCCTTGCCGGTGCTGTGCGTGCTGTGCGTCCGCATGTTGTACGGAAGGAGCCGGTCGTCGCCCTTGTGCGGGAAGGTGTCGTCGTCCTCCTCGCGGACCTCCTCGATGTGCTCGCGGTGGTCGGGCACCGTGGGCTGCTCCTCGGGGAGCGGCGGGACGAGCTGCTCCCGGCGCCTGCCGTCCCACCACATGGCCCCCGCCAGGAGACACACCAGGATGAGCCCGAAAACGATCATCACTGCGATCATGGCGTCTGCCTCCGCCTCACTGGTCGACACACATGCCTTTGATCCCATTATCTCCCGGTATGGCCACTTCACTCCGCCGCGGAGGCAGCAGCGGCAAAAGCAGCCGGTGGCGGCGCACTGCCCGTGTCAGTCGAAGAAGACCAGCTCCTGCTCCGTCGCCCCCGTGAGCTCATAGCGCGTCCCGGTCAGCGGCCGGGCCGCCACCAGCCGGACCAGGGTGGCCGCCGACCCGCTGTAGACGGCGGGCTCCGGGCTGTCGGAGCCGAGCACCAGCGGTGCGTCGTGCCCGTCGAGCCGGGCGAGCAGAGGCAGCGACTTGTGCGCCCGGGTCAGAGCGGCCAGCAGGGCGAGCGCATGGGCCATCCCCTCCCCCTCGTACGCCCCGGGCTCACCGAGAGCCGCCCGCACATCACCGGCGTGCACCCACTCGCCGAGCGCGATCTTGTCCAGCATCCCGTGTCCGGCGGCGGCCATGACCTCGCCCGCCTCGGTCATCCCGCGCTCCAGCTCGTCGACGACGCGGGCGTTCGTCCACTCCGCACGCTCGGCGATGTCGCGGTCGTTGGACGCGGGCGTGAAGACGCCCTCCTCGAAACGGTTGTCCACCACGCGCGTCAGCGCCGAGCTGCAGTGGGCCAGCACATGCCGCACCGTCCAGCCGGGGCAGCAGGTGCGCAGGGCGAAGTCGTCGTCGGGGCGGGCACGCAGCAGCGGGACGAGGGCGTCGCGCTCGGTGCGCAGCAACAGGCCGGGCAGCTCGGGATCGCGTACAGATTCCATGCGCCCAGCCAACCGCATGGCGGCGAACGCCTCCAGGGGCCGGATCGGCCCGGCGGGACGCGAAGGGCACGAACTACAGTCGGCACATGACCGCCGATCTCCGCGAACGCTGGACCGAGGCCCTGCTCGCCGCCCGCCGGGGCCCGTCCGCGGCGAACGCGCCGGACCCCCTGCCGTACGCCGAGAATCTGCTCGCACGCTGGGCCGAACCGCAGCGCCGCTATCACACCACCGCGCATCTGACCGCGGTCCTGGACCACATCGACACGCTCTCCGAGCACGCGGCCGACCCGGATCTGGTGCGCCTCGCGGCCTGGTTCCACGACGCGGTCTACTTCCCCGACCGCTCCGAGAACGAGGAGCGTTCGGCCCGCCTCGCCGAACGCGCCCTTCCCGAGGCCGGCCTCTCCCCCGAGGCGACCGCTGAGGTCGCCCGCCTGGTGCGCCTGACCATCACCCACGCCCCGGACGACGCCGACGCCAACGGCGCGGTCCTGTGCGACGCGGACCTGGCGATCCTGGCCTCCGGCCCGGAACCGTACGCCGCCTATGCCGCCGCGGTCCGCGAGGAGTACGGCTTCGTCCCCGAGGACGCCTTCCGTACGGGCCGCGCGGCGGTGCTGCGCCAACTGCTGGAGCTGCCACGGCTGTTCCACACCCCGCACGGCGAACGCGTGTGGGAACCGGCCGCCCGCCGCAACCTCGGGACGGAGCTGGAGCTGCTCGGCGCCGCCGGCTGAGCGCCGCATCGGCACGGCCCCGGCCCCTGCGGGAATGCAATCAGCGATACAGGTCGTTGCTGCTGTCATGCCCGAATCCGCCGAGCGCCGTTCCCGTATGCCCCTCGCCGTCTACATCCTGGGGCTGTCCGTCTTCGCGCTCGGGACGAGCGAGTTCATGCTCTCCGGGCTGCTGCCGCCCATCGCGGACGACATGAACGTCTCCATCCCCCGGGCCGGCCTGCTCATCTCGGCCTTCGCGATCGGCATGGTCGTCGGCGCGCCCCTGCTCGCGGTGGCCACGCTGCGGCTGCCCCGCAAGACCACGCTCGTCACCCTGATCTCGCTCTTCGGACTCGGCCAGATCGCGGGTGCCCTGGCACCGACGTACGAGATCCTCTTCGCGTCGCGGGTGGTCAGCGCCCTCGCCTGCGCGGGCTTCTGGGCGGTGGGCGCCGCGGTCGCCATCGCGATGGTGCCGTTCACCTCGCGCGCCCGCGCCATGGGCGTGATGATCGGCGGGCTGTCCATAGCCAACGTCCTGGGCGTCCCGGCGGGCGCGTTCCTCGGGGAGCACCTGGGCTGGCGTTCCGCGTTCTGGGCCGTCGCCGCCGCCTCCGCGATCGCGCTGGCCGGTGTCGTGACCCTGATCCCGCGCATCCCGCTGCCCGACGAGAAGCCGCGGCTGCGGCGTGAGCTGTCGATCTACCGCGACCGTCAGGTCTGGCTCTCCGTGGCGATCACCGCACTCGCGGCGGGCGGTGTCTTCTGCGCCTTCTCCTACCTGGCGCCCCTGCTCACGGACGTCTCGGGCCTGGACGCCGGCTGGGTGCCGAGCGTGCTCGCCCTCTTCGGGATCGGCGCGCTGATCGGTACGACGGTGGGCGGCCGGGTCGCCGACGCGCACCTCTTCGGTGTCCTGCTGAGCGGCATCACCGCCTCGACGGTCCTGCTGGCGGCGCTGGCGCTGTTCGCGCCCAACCCGGCGGCGACCGTCGTGCTCACGCTGCTGCTCGGCTTCTCGGCCTTCTTCACCGCCCCGGCCCTCAACGCCCGCATGTTCAACGTCGCGGGTGCGGCGCCCACGCTGGCGGGCGCGACGACGACCGCCGCGTTCAACGTGGGCAACACGGGCGGCCCCTGGCTGGGCGGCACGGTGATCGACGCGGACTTCGGCTTCGCCTCGACGGCGTGGGCGGGCGCCGCGATGACGATCGCCGCGCTGGCCCTGGTCGGGATCTCTCTGCGTCTGCACGGCAGGTCGCGCGTGATCGCCTCCTCCACGCGACACGAGACGGCGGACGTGCCCGGCACCGTGCCCGGGGTCGGCGTCTGTCGCCCGACCACCGATTGACGCGCCGGCGCGAGCACGCTCTTCCGGCCGCGCGGCGGCCGCCTGTGTGACCGCGCGCCGGACACCCTTGACGCCCCTCCGGCGGCACACCGGCAGCCGGTCCGGCGCTCAGATCGCGCGGCCCTTCGGCCGCCGCAGCCCCGCCCGCGTCAGCAGGCCGACCACCTCACGGCTCGACACCTGCACCGCGCCCGCCGCCACCGCGTCCCCGTAGCGGTGCGAGGGGACGTCGTAGTGGTCCCGCTCGAAGGCGGTGGCCGGGCAGCCGATCGACTGCGCGAACGCGTGCAGCTCCGCGAACGAGACGTCGCTGATCAGGTGCGACCACATACGGCCGTGGCCCGGCCACGTCGGCGGATCGATGTACACCGTCATGCCAGACCGCCGACCCGGGCCACGACCACGCCCGCCTTGCCGCAGACCCAGTGCGGGTCCGCGCCCAGCTCCGGCTCCACGTCCAGGGCGTGCGGGTCACCGGCGTCGCAGACCGGGCACAGCGGCCAGCGGCCGTACCGCTCCAGGAGCGCGTCCTGGACATCCTGCGCGACCAGACCGGCGACGTACTCGACACCCTCCGGCCACTGCTCCACCCACCAGCGGCGGTGGGTCACGGCCTCCTCGACCAGGGACACCACCGCGGCGTCGGCCACATCGCGGGCGGCGAGGTCGGCGAGGACCAGGGAGCGCGCCGTGTGCAGGGCCTGCTCGATCGGGTTGGCGTCGTCCATGCAGACATTGTCACCCAACCGGCCCTGCGTCCGGGGGGCCGGTGTGATGCATCCGCCCAGCTCTCCGCCGCGGAGGGGGGTTGACGACCGGCGAAAAGCGAAAATATCTTTCAGAGGTGACCAATCCAGTGAAGGAAATTTTCAGCGGCGATGCTCCGCCCGCCCCCGCCGCCCTCGCGGCGAAGGTGCGGACGCTCACGCCGTCCATGACCCGCTCCATGCAGCGGGTCGCCGAAGCCGTCGCCGAGGACCCGGCGGGCTGCGCGGCCCTCACGGTCACCGGTCTCGCGGAGCTCACGGGCACCAGCGAGGCCACCGTGGTGCGCACCGCCCGTCTCCTCGGCTACCCCGGATACCGCGACCTGCGCCTCGCACTGGCCGGTCTGGCCGCCCACCAGCAGTCCGGCCGCGCCCCCAGCGTCACCGCGGACATCGCCGTCGACGACCCCATCGCCGACGTCGTCACCAAGCTCGCCTACGACGAGCAGCAGACCCTCGCGGACACCGCCGCCGGGCTCGACACCGTCCAGCTGGGCGCGGCGGTCTCCGCCGCGGCCACCGCACGCCGCATCGACATCTACGGCGTCGGCGCGTCCTCGCTCGTCGGCATGGACCTCGCCCAGAAGCTGCTGCGCATCGGCCTGATCGCCCACGCCCACAGCGACCCCCACCTCGCCGTCACCAACGCCGTGCAGCTGCGCTCCGGCGACGTGGCCATCGCGATCACCCACTCGGGCTCCACCGGCGATGTCATCGAACCGCTGCGGGTCGCCTTCGACCGCGGGGCGACCACCGTCGCGATCACCGGCCGCCCGGACGGACCCGTCTCGCAGTACGCCGACCACGTACTGACCACGTCCACCGCGCGCGAGAGCGAGCTACGCCCGGCCGCGATGTCCTCGCGCACCAGTCAGCTCCTCGTCGTCGACTGCCTGTTCATAGGCGTCGCGCAGCGCACGTACGAGACGGCGGCCCCTGCCCTCGCCGCCTCCTACGAGGCCCTCGCGCACCGGCACAGCCCGCGCTCCCGCTGATCACCCCCCTCATGAGAAAGCCGAGCCGCACCTCCATGACCTCCACGTCGCCCGCATACGGCGAACTCCGCGCTCAGCTGGCCACGCTCACCACCGAGGCGTTCCGGCCGGAGCTCGCCGACATCGACCAGCAGTCCACCCTCGAGATCGCCCGCATCATGAACGGCGAGGACCGCACCGTCCCCGACGCGGTCGCCGCCCAGCTGCCGCGGATCGCCGCCGCCATCGACGCCACCGCGGAGCGCATGTCCCGCGGCGGCCGGCTGGTGTACGCGGGCGCGGGCACGGCGGGCCGGCTCGGCGTGCTGGACGCCAGCGAGTGCCCGCCCACCTTCAACACCGACCCCTCCGAGGTGCTGGGCCTGATCGCGGGCGGGCCCTCCGCCATGGTCAAGGCCGTGGAGGGCGCGGAGGACAGCAAGGAACTGGCCGCCGCCGACCTGGACGGGCTCCGGCTGACCGCCGATGACACCGTCGTGGGGATCTCCGCATCGGGCCGCACCCCGTACGCCATCGGCGCCGTCGAGCACGCACGCGCCCTCGGCGCACTGACCGTCGGACTCTCCTGCAACGCGGACAGCGCACTCGCCGCGGCCGCCGACCACGGCATCGAGGTCGTCGTCGGACCCGAACTGCTGACCGGCTCGACACGGTTGAAGGCCGGTACGGCGCAGAAGCTCGTCCTCAACATGATCTCGACGATCACGATGATCCGGCTCGGCAAGACGTACGGAAACCTCATGGTCGACGTCCGCGCCTCCAACGAGAAGCTGCGGGCCCGCTCGCGGCGGATCGTGGCGCTCGCCACCGAAGCGGCCGACGAGGAGATCGAGGCGGCGCTCGCCGCCACGGACGGCGAGGTCAAGGAGGCGATCCTGACCATCCTGGCCGGTGTGGACGCCGCCACGGCCCGCCGTCTCCTTGACGAATCCCGGGGCCACCTCCGGGCCGCACTGCAGTCCGCTCTCTGATCCGCCCCTCCCTGGCACGTCCCCCGCCCCCGCACAGCAAGGCACCCGCACCATGAGCACGATCGATCACAAGGCGACGGCGGCAGCGATCCTCCCCCTCGTCGGAGGCGCCGCCAACGTCACGTCCGTCGCCCACTGCATGACCCGTCTCCGCCTCGGTCTGCGCGACCGTTCCCTCGTCCGGGACGAGGAACTCACCGCGCTGCCCGCCGTCATGGGGGTGGTCGACGACGACACCTACCAGATCGTGCTGGGACCGGGCACCGTCGCCCGCGTCACCCCCGAGTTCGAGGCACTGATCGCGGAGGCGCCGGTCACCGCGGAAGCGCTCGCCGACCGGGGTGCGGCCATCAGGGCGGAACGGAAGTCGCGCAACTCCACCCCCTTCAAGCTCTTCCTGCGGAAGATCGCGAACATCTTCGTCCCGCTGATCCCCGCCCTCATCGGCTGCGGCATCATCGCCGGTCTCAACGGCCTGCTCATCAACCTGGGTTGGCTGCCGTCCGTCACCCCCGCGCTCGCCGCCATGGCGAGCGGCTTCATGGCGCTGATCGCGGTCTTCGTCGGCTACAACACCGCGAAGGAGTTCGGCGGAACCCCGATCCTCGGCGGCGCGGTCGCCGCGATCATCGTCTTCCCCGGCGTCGCCAACATCGAGGCCTTCGGCCAGAAGCTCTCCCCCGGCCAGGGCGGAGTGCTGGGCGCGCTCGCCGCGGCGATCCTCGCGGTGTACGTCGAGAAGTGGTGCCGCCGCGTGGTGCCGGCCTCCCTCGACGTCCTGGTCACCCCGACGCTGACCGTTCTCGTCTCCGGCCTGGTCACCATCTTCGGCCTGATGTTCGTGGCCGGTGAGATCTCCACGGCCATCGGCGACTTCGCCAACTGGCTGCTGGCCAGCGGCGGAGCGGGCGCCGGCTTCGTCCTCGGCGGACTCTTCCTCCCGCTGGTGATGCTCGGCCTCCACCAGGCGCTGATCCCCATCCACGCCACGCTCATCGAGCAGCAGGGCTTCACGGTCCTGCTCCCCATCCTGGCGATGGCGGGCGCGGGCCAGGTCGGCGCGGCGGTCGCCGTGTACGCCCGACTCCCGCACAACACCTCGATCCGCAACACCATCAAGTCCGCGCTCCCCGCGGGTGTCCTGGGTGTCGGCGAGCCCTTGATCTACGGCGTCTCGCTCCCGCTGGGCCGCCCGTTCATCACGGCCTGCATCGGCGGCGCGTTCGGCGGAGGCTTCGTGGGCCTGTTCAACATGCTGGGCGACAAGGTCGGTTCGACGGCCATCGGCCCGTCGGGCTGGGCCCTGTTCCCGCTGGTCGACGGAAACAAGGGCCTGGGCGAGACGATCGCGATCTACGCGGGAGGGCTGCTGGCCGGGTACGCGGTGGGCTTCCTGGCGACGTACTGGTTCGGCTTCACGAAGCAGATGCTGACGGACCTGAACGCGGCGCCGGTGGAGGATGCGCCGGACGCCAAGCAGCGGGAGTTCAGCCCGGCGGGCGTCTGACGACATCAAGCCCCGCCGGGACCTGCGGCCGCACATTCAAGCCCCGTCGGCGATTGAGGCGCGGGGTCCGGGGCAGCGCCCCGGCGGACCGCCCGCGGCTCTCGTCGCACGGCACACCCTGCGGGCGTGTCCTCAATCGCCGGACGGGCTGGAATTACCTGCCCCGCACAAAATCAAGCCCCGCCGGGGCATCTGGCCGCACATTCAAGCCCCGCCGGCGATTGAGGCGCGGGGTCCGGGGCAGCGCCCCGCCGACCACCCGCGCCTCTCGTCGCACCGCACACCCTGCGGGCGTGTCCTCAATCGCCGGACGGGCTGGAATTACCTGCCCCGCACAAAATCAAGCCCCGCCGGGGCATCTGCCCGCACACATCAAGCCCCGCCGGCGATTGAGGCGCGGGCCCGGGGCAGCGCCCCGCCGACCACCCGCACCCTCTCGTCGCACCGCACACCCTGCGGGCATGTCCTCAATCGCCGGACGGGCTGGACGTGCCCGCTGCCGCACGCTCCTCCATCGTCACCCTCCCCTGACGAATCACCGCCACCCGCCTCGCCCGCCCCGCCAGCGCCGAGTCGTGCGTCACCATCACGAAGGTGAAGGCGTGTTCCTGCCACAGGGACTCCAGCACCTCCATGATCTCGTCCCGCATCGACTCGTCGAGGTTTCCGGTGGGCTCGTCCGCCAGCAGCACCGCCGGCCGCTTGACCAACGCGCGGGCGATCGCGACCCGTTGCTGCTGACCGCCCGACAACTCACCCGGCAGATGTCTCAGGCGCTCCCCGAGCCCCACCGAGCCGAGCGCCTCCGCGGCCCGCTCCCGCCGCTCGGCCGTCTTCAGGCCGAGCGGCACCAGCGCAGTCTCCACGTTCTCCTGCGCCGTGAGCGTGGGGATCAGGTTGAAGCTCTGGAAGACGAACCCGATCTTCTCCGCACGGACCCGGGTCAGCCTCGCCTCCGGCAGGGTCGCGAGATCCGTCCCGTCCAGGACCACGCTGCCCTCCGACGGCCGGTCCAGCCCGCCGAGCATCTGCAGCAGCGTCGACTTGCCGCCGCCGGTCGGGCCCTGGATCACCAGCCGACCGCCGTCCTCGATGGTGAGGTCCACGCCCGCCAGTGCGTGCACCGTGTCCTTGCCGCGCCGGTAGCGCTTGGTGACGCCACTGAGCTCGTACATCATCAACTCCTGTTGCACATGGATGAGAAGGGCTGCTGCGGTCGCCGCGTCACTCGACGCGGCGCAGCGCGTCGGCGGGGCGGAGCCGGGACGCGCGCCAGCCGCCGAAGCCCCCGGCCACGAGTCCTCCCGCCACGGCGAGCGCGACGGCGAGACCGATCGTGGTCAGCGAGACCGGCGCGGTGAGCGCGATGTCGAGCGCACGGGACGCGGAGCCGGGACCGCCCTGGCCCGCCGGACCGGCGCCGAACATCCGGCCACCGCCCGCCCCGCCACCACCACCGCCGAGCTGCGCGGTCAGCGTCGGACTGAACGTCGTGATCAGCCACGCTCCGGCGAGCCCCAGCGCGATGCCGAGCGCACCGCCGAACAGCCCGTTGACCAGGGCCTCCCCGGCCACCTGCCGGGTCACCCGGCCGCTCTTCCACCCCAGGGCCTTCAACGTCCCGAACTCCCGCACCCGCCGGCTCACCGCGGACGAGGTCAGCAGCCCGGCGACCAGGAACGCGGCGACGAGCACCAGGATCGACAGCCACTTGCCGACCCCCGAGGCGAGGTCGGACGCGGTGGACAGGGACCCGGAGACGGTGTCGGCCAGATCAGCCGATGTCGTCACGGTCGTACCCGAGATGTTCTTCTGGATCGTCTGCTTCACCGCGTCGATCCGCTGCGAGTCCTTCGCCCGGACATAGACCGTGGTGACCTTGTCCTTGGCGCCGGCCAGCGACTGCGCCTGGGTGAGCGGCAGATACACATTGGCCGCGGCGTCCCCGCTGTCGGCCGTCGCGATACCGATGACCTGGTACGGGATCTTGGAGATGGTGAGCGTCTTGCCGACGCCGAGACTCTTCTCCTTGGCGTACGCGCTGTCGAGCACCACGACCTTGGCGTTGGTCTCGGTCGCCTTGAACGTACGCCCGGAGGTGATCTTCGACGAGGTCAGCGGGCCGAGGTCCTGCTCGGTGACGTCCGTCCCGTACGCGGTGTACGAGTCGACGTCGAAGGCAGCACCGCCGCCCTGCACTTCGCCGCCACCGCCGCCACCGCCACCGGGTCCACCCTGTGGCGGCTGTGCGGGAGCGGCCTCTCCGCGCCTGAACTGCCCGTTGACCTTCATGACCCGCACGCTCAGGCCGCCCACGGCGTCTCCCACGCCGTCCTGCTTGCCGACCTGCGCGACGGTCGACGAGGCGAGTGTCTCGAAGCCCTGGACCATCACCAGGTCCCGCGCCTGCTCGGCGGTGTCGTCGTTGTCCTGCGCGTCGAACTCGAACCGGGGCCGCCGCGTCGTCTCGCCCTCCCCGGGCGGCGCGGCGGCCTTGGTGACGGTCATGTCCGTGCCCAGCCCGTACAGCGATTCCAGGACCTTGTCCTGGGCGCGATTCATCCCGGACGAGACCGAGTTGACCACGATGACCAGCGCGATTCCGAGAGCGAGTCCCGAAGCGACGACGAGCGCCGCTTTTCTGCGGCGGCGCAGTTCGCGCCGGAGGTAGGTGAAGAACATGGCTGGAAGTTAGGCGGGTGGCGTGATGGCCGGTTGAGTGCGCGGTGAGAGAAGCATGAGAACGCCTGAGCCGCCCTCACCACCCGTTCACGGCAGCCGGCCCTCCGCGTTGAGCTGCCGCACCCGCGCCCTCAGCACCTCGGCGGGCGGCGCCGGCCGTACGTCCTCGGGCGGGCAGTCCCACTCCCGTCCGCCGCCCACGGGCCGCAGCTGCACACAGGTACCGACGCGGCCCATGACCAGCCCCACGCGCCCGTCCCGGACATCGACGGCGTACGTGCCCGCCTCCGGCACCTGCCCGCTCACTTCTCCAGCCCCTGAAGCACCGCCGCCAGCCGCAGCGCGGTGTCGAGGTTGCAACGCCCCAGCTCCACCAAGGGATACGGCGCCGAACTCGCCAGCGACACCAGATCGACCCGTAGCGACGGCAGCGTCACCGACACCACGTCGAGGCCCTGCCGCAACTGGGCCACCACCTCCTCGGCGGCCCGCAGCCGCTCCGCCGAACGCACCACCATGACCAGGCACCTCCACACTCAGTGTTCGCTTTCCTCACCCAGCGTGTCCGTCACTGGCTAGCCTGAACAGTGACGGCGGCCCAACAACGCGACCTGTCGGCCAGGGAGTTGTCTTGCCAGGACCCAAGGATCTCGATCCCTCCTCATCCCCCCGCGCCCTGCTGGGCGCCGAGCTGCGCCACGCACGCGACCAAGCGGGTCTCACCCAGGACGAGTTGGGCAGACCGCTGTTCGTCAGCGGCTCGTACATCGGCCAGATGGAGGCGGGTACGCGCAGGATGCTGCCCGAGTACGCGCACCAGATAGACGAGATCCTCGGGACGAACGGGTTCTTCACCCGCAACTGCGAGGTCTCCAACAAGTCGCGCTACCCGGACCACTTCGCCGAGGCGGCGGAAGCGGAGGCGACCGCGACGACGATCCGGGAGTACGCGCCGCTGTTGGTGCCGGGGCTGCTTCAGACGGAGGCGTATGCGCGGGCAGTGTTCCGGGCGTATCAGCCGACCGCCGCCGAGGACGTCATCGATGAGCTGGTGGAGGCCCGGCTCGACCGGGCGCGGCTGCTGACCCATCCAACAAAGCCTCAGTTGTGGGCAGTTCTCGACGAGGCGGTGTTACGGAGGAAGGTCGGCGGGACGGCAGTGATGGCGGAGACGCTGGAACATGTGGCGGGGCTGGCGCGGCGGCACCGCATCATCGTGCAGGTGCTGCCGTTCGCGGCGGGTGCGCACGCGGCTTCTGATGGCGGCCTCAAATTGATGACATTCCCCGATGCGCCACCGCTCGCCTACGTCAACGGTCTGGGAACCGGCCAGTTGGTGGATGATCCGGCCACGGTCACTCGCCACGAACTGTCTTACGATCTGGTCGGGGCCACCGCACTGTCACCGGAAACGTCCTTGGCCTTGATCTCGTCAGTGGCGGAGGATTACGCACATGAGGATCAGCAACCCTGAGTTCGACCTGGCAACAGCGGTCTGGCACAAGTCCAGCTACAGCGGCGGCGACGGCGGCAACTGCCTGGAGATGGCCACCTGGCGCAAGTCGACCCACAGCGGCGGCGAAGGCGGCAACTGCCTCGAAGTCGCCGACAACTCCCCCGGCTTCGTCCCCGTACGTGACTCCAAGAACAGCGGCGGCCCCGAACTCATGTTCAGAGCCGCCGCCTGGTCCGCCTTCGTCGCCGGTCTGAAGCGCGACTAGCAGGCCTTGTCGCGGGCCGGGCGTTCGCCGGTGAGCAGGAAGGTGGTCACGGCGTCGTCCCCGCAGGCGTTGCCGTTGGCGACGTAGGCGCCGTGGCCCACGGTGTCGACCGTGACCATCCGGGCCCGCGCGCCGAACGCCTCGCGCATCTTCAGCGCACCGGCGAGCGGTGTGGAGGGGTCGCGCCGGGTCTGGATCATGAGGACGTTCGAGGGGCCGCCGTCCGGGGTGATGCGGGTGGGCCGCTCGCGCGGCTTGTCCTTCCAGAAGGCGCACAGCCAGATGTTCCTCGGCATGCCCGCGGTGAGGGGGTACTGCGCACGGCTCCTGGCGACGTCGCGGGCGTAGGGGGCCGGGTCGGTGGCCGGCCAGGCATCGACGTCGTTGCAGATGGTGGCGCCGGTGACGGCGACCGAGTTCTGCATGACCTGGTCCGGGGGCGTGTTCGCGGCGGGGAGTTCACGGCCGTCGCGGGCGGCGGCCATCAGCTTGGCCAGCGCGGGGAATCGCGTGACGGAGTAGAGGCTGTCCAGCAGGGTCTGCCGCAGGACGTTGCCGTTGAGTTCCGCCGGGTTGGCGCCGGCCCACGGGATCGGTGCACGGTCGAGGCGGGTGGCGAGCGCGAGGAACATCGGCCGGACCTCGGCGGGCGTCGCGGCGAGGCGGTCGGGGTTGGCGGGGTCCGCGGCCCAGGCGGCGAAGTCGGGGAAGGCGTCCTCGACGGCGATCTCGTAGTTGGCGAGCCAGCCGCGGGCCACCCGCTTCGGGTCGGGGTCGCCGCTGCTGTCCAGGACCCAGCGGTCGGTGCGGTGGGGGAACATCTGGGCGTAGACGGCTCCCACGTACGTCCCGTACGACAGACCCCAGGCGGACAGCCTGCGCTCGCCGAGTGCCTGCCGGATGCGGTCGATGTCCCGGGCCTCGTTGCGGGTGCTGATGCTGCGCATCACCTCGCCCCCGTTCGTGGCGCAGGCGGCGGCGAGGCGGCGGGCGGTCTCGGTGTTCTTGTCGATGCTGCCGTCCGCGGCGGGCCATCCCCTGACGTTCACCAGGGCGAGGTCGTCGTGGGTGAGACCGCAGCTCACCGGTGTGCTGCGGCCGACGCCGCGCGGGTCGAAGCCCACGATGTCGTAGGCGTCGCGCACCGACTGGGGCAGCTTCTTCCCCTTGCCCGAGGGATCGTTGATGCTGGAGCCGCCGGGTCCTCCGGGGATGATCAGCAGGGTGCCACGTCGTCTGTCGGGGCTCTCGCTGCGGATGCGGGAGACGGCGAGGGTGGTCTGCGGCCCCCGGGGTTTCGCGTGGTCGAGCGGTACGGAGATGTCCGCGCACTCCTGGCGCGGGTCGAGTCCCGTACCGGTGCATTTCTCCCAGCGGACTGCCGGGTCCGGCCGGGGAGTTGAGGCCGAGGCGGGCGCCGGGAGGGCGAGGAGCGTCGTCGCCAGGACCGGGAGGGTGAGCGCCGCCGCGGTGAAGCCGGATGTCGTACTGCCGAGGATTCGCATGTGATGACCCTCGCGGAACCGGCGCCCGGCTCCCACGGTGCCTCCTGGCCTGTTCCCAGGGGGGTTTGCCCCACCCGGCCGGTAGGGCCGCGCCCGCGGTGGCCGATGTCCGGCACCCACCCGCGGCACTGCGCTGCGCTCATACAGCGACGGCCGGCGGGCCGTCCCTCCTCGAACGACCTTTCCAGAGAGAGGAACACCGATGCGCAAGCGAATGCTCGGAACCCTGGCCGCGGTCGCGGCCTTCGCGGGCGTGCTGGGGAGCGCGCCGGCCGCCTCGGCGGCACCGAATCCGCCGGGGTGCGGCAAGGGCTACTTCTGCATCTACTCGGACCTGATCCAGGAGGGCAGGCTCGTCGCGAAGTCGGACCGCAACTGGTCCGGCAGGGCCGTGGGCATGTCCATCTTCAACAACGGCACGCCCTTCCCCGGCCAGGACCACATTCAGGTCGAATGGGGCTGGGCGGACGGCAGCGGCGGCACCTACACGAGCTGCCTCCACTTCAACCCCGGACCGGGCAACTACTCCCAGTCCTTCGGCGCGGACGTCGCGTTCACGAAGGTGACGTGGCGCGGCGAGTGCTGAGGCGCCGGCACCGGGCGGGCGCGGACGGCGCACGGCGGCCCGGGCCGGGCAGCGGCTGAGGAACCCCGGGCGAGCCCGGGCGCCCCACAACACGCCCGAGGGCGGCACCTCCTGGGAGAGAGGTGCCGCCCTCGGTCAAGGACGGGTCCGATCCGTGAAGGATCAGAAGTCCATGTCACCGCCCGGCATGCCGCCCGGAGCGGCCGCGGAGGCCTTCTCCGGCTTGTCGGCGATGACGGCCTCGGTGGTGAGGAACAGCGCCGCGATGGAGGCCGCGTTCTGCAGGGCAGAGCGGGTCACCTTCGCGGGGTCGATGATGCCTTCGGCGATCATGTCGACGTACTCACCGGTCGCGGCGTTCAGGCCGTGGCCGACGGGCAGGTTGCGGACCTTCTCGACGATGACGCCACCCTCGAGACCACCGTTGACGGCGATCTGCTTGAGCGGGGCCTCCAGCGCGAGCTTCACGGCGTTGGCGCCGGTCGCCTCGTCGCCCGTGAGCTCGAGCTTCTCGAAGACCGAGGAAGCCTGGAGCAGAGCCACGCCACCACCGGCGACGATGCCCTCCTCGACGGCGGCCTTGGCGTTGCGCACCGCGTCCTCGATGCGGTGCTTGCGCTCCTTGAGCTCGACCTCGGTCGCGGCACCGGCCTTGATGACGGCCACGCCGCCGGCCAGCTTCGCGAGGCGCTCCTGGAGCTTCTCACGGTCGTAGTCCGAGTCGCTGTTCTCGATCTCGGCACGGATCTGGTTGACACGACCCTGGACCTGGTCGCTCTCACCGGCACCGTCGACGATCGTGGTCTCGTCCTTGGTGATGACGACCTTGCGGGCGCGGCCCAGCAGGTCCAGGCCGGCGTTCTCGAGCTTGAGGCCGACCTCCTCGGAGATGACCGTGCCGCCCGTGAGGATGGCGATGTCGTTCAGCATCGCCTTGCGGCGGTCGCCGAAGCCCGGGGCCTTGACGGCGACGGACTTGAAGGTGCCACGGATCTTGTTGACGACCAGGGTGGACAGGGCCTCGCCCTCGACGTCCTCCGCGATGATCAGCAGCGGCTTGCCGGACTGCATGACCTTCTCGAGCAGCGGAAGGAGGTCCTTCACGTTGCCGATCTTGGAGTTGACGATCAGGATGTACGGGTCGTCGAGCGACGCCTCCATACGCTCCATGTCGGTGGCGAAGTACGCCGAGATGTAGCCCTTGTCGAAGCGCATACCCTCGGTGAGCTCCAGCTCCAGACCGAAGGTCTGGGACTCCTCGACGGTGATGACGCCTTCCTTGCCGACCTTGTCCATCGCCTCGGCGATGAGCTCGCCGATCTGGGTGTCGGCGGCGGAGATGGAGGCCGTCGAAGCGATCTGCTCCTTGGTCTCCACGTCCTTGGCCTGCTCCAGCAGGGCGCCGGAGACGGCCTCGACGGCACGCTCGATGCCGCGCTTGAGGGCCATCGGGTTGGCGCCGGCCGCCACGTTGCGCAGGCCCTCACGGACGAGCGCCTGGGCGAGGACGGTCGCGGTGGTCGTACCGTCACCGGCGACGTCGTCCGTCTTCTTGGCGACTTCCTTGACCAGCTCGGCGCCGATCTTCTCGTACGGGTCCTCGAGCTCGATCTCCTTGGCGATGGACACACCATCGTTGGTGATCGTGGGGGCGCCCCACTTCTTCTCGAGGACGACGTTGCGACCCTTGGGGCCAAGGGTGACCTTGACGGCGTCGGCGAGCTGGTTCATCCCGCGCTCGAGACCGCGCCGTGCCTCCTCGTCGAACGCGATGATCTTGGCCATGTGAAGTGGTCCTCCCGGACTTGGGGGTCCCCCCGCGCCCGCAGGGCTACGGGGGAGGATTGCTTCCGGACCGCGCTGGCGCCCGCGACGGACGGCCTGAGAGCCGTACGGTTCCTTGCCCCGACGGCCCTCGGACCTCACCGGCCCGGTCCATAAAGTTGTCACTCTCACCTGCAGAGTGCTAACGCCAATGATTAGCACTCGACCCCCTCGAGTGCAAGCGGCTTCGACGAAGCCCCGACGAGGGGCGGCGGGTTCGAATCCGCCCGCCCCGGGCATGCACGAGGGGCCCGCCTCCCTGGTGGGATGCGGGCCCCTCGTGAGTGTCGCGTGAGTGCGTCGGTGGCCGATCGCGCCGAGATCAGACGGCGAGCTTGACCATGTCCGCCTGCGGACCCTTCTGGCCCTGCGAGATCTCGAACTCGACTCGCTGACCCTCCTCCAGGGTGCGGTAGCCGTCCATCTGGATCGCGCTGTAGTGGACGAAAACATCCGCACCACCGTCGACCGCGATGAAGCCGTACCCCTTCTCCGCGTTGAACCACTTGA
Organism: Streptomyces sp. AM8-1-1; assembly: GCF_032229325.1. Classification (NCBI taxonomy): domain Bacteria; kingdom Bacillati; phylum Actinomycetota; class Actinomycetes; order Kitasatosporales; family Streptomycetaceae; genus Streptomyces; species Streptomyces sp. AM8-1-1. The sequence continues at coordinate 4,519,088 of NZ_CP135086.1, read as the reverse complement.
CGGTGCCCTGAGCCATGCCTAACTCCCCTATTACTGGCCCTTGCACAGGACCGCACTTCGCGGACCCGGGTCATACCTCACCACCGAGAATTCCCTCCGCCAGAGGTGGAAGGAGGCCCTCGGGATGTGCGTCGGAACGCGTCGACCGCGGCTGAATGTATCTGTCCAACTGCCCTCTGCAACAGGTCAATCGGACGAGAAATCTGGGCGCGCGGGAACGGACCTTTGACGCTAATTCAAGAAGATCCAGGGCAACTCGGGCCCGGCAAATGACACTTAAGAGGCATTTTGATCGACCACATTGGCTGCTTCTTGTCGCGCCAGGGCGCATTCTCATATGCGGCGGGCACGGGCAGCGGCGGGGACTTCCCCAACTGTACCGCGCTCAACCATGCAGAATTGCCCCCTCCGCTTCTCTCGCGGAGGGGGCAACAGCGGTGACGGTGCGTATCAGCCGCCGGCGACGGCGGGGATGATCGAAATGCCGGCGCCGTCGGGCGTGGCGGTCTCGAGACCCTGCTCGAAACGGACGTCGTCGTCGTTGACGTAGACGTTCACGAAGCGGCGCAGCTTGCCCTGGTCGTCCAGGACACGGGCGGCGATACCGGTGTGGTTCTTCTCCAGGTCGGCGATGACCTCGGAGAGCGTCGCGCCCTCCGCCGGGACCTCGGCCTGGCCGCCCGTGTACGTGCGGAGGATGGTGGGGATGCGGACGTTGACGCTCATGCTGCGTGCCTTCCTTGAGTCTCGGGGTGTCAGCCGGCCAGGCCGGCGTCGCGGAACGCGTCCAGGCTCGGGCGGATGGTCGCGCTGGGGCCGGTGGTCGGCGCGACCGCGTCCAGGGTCTTGAGACCGTCGCCGGTGTTGAGCACGACGGTGGTGAGCGACGGGTCGAGCACGCCCGCCTCGAGCAGCTTCCGCGTCACACCCACGGTCACGCCACCCGCCGTCTCGGCGAAGATGCCCTCGGTACGGGCCAGCAGCTTGATCGCGTCGACGATCTGCTCGTCGTCGACGTCCTCCACGAAGCCGCCCGTGCGGCGCGCGATGTCGAGGACGTACGGGCCGTCGGCGGGGTTGCCGATCGCCAGCGACTTGGCGATGGTGTTCGGCTTCTGCGGGCGGACCACGTCGTGCCCGGCCTTGAAGGCCGTCGACACCGGCGAGCAGCCCGCGGCCTGGGCGCCGAAGATCTTGTACGGCTTGTCCTCGACCAGACCGAGCTTGATCAGCTCCTGGAGACCCTTGTCGATCTTCGTGAGCTGCGAACCCGAGGCGATCGGGATGACGATCTGGTCGGGCAGCCGCCAGCCGAGCTGCTCGCAGATCTCGTAGGCGAGGGTCTTGGAGCCCTCTCCGTAATACGGCCGAAGATTGACGTTGACAAAGCCCCAGCCCTCACCGAGCGGGTCGCCGATGAGCTCGGAGCAGAAGCGGTTGACGTCGTCGTAGTTGCCCTCGATGCCGACCAGTTCGCCGCCGTACACCGCGGCCATGACGACCTTGCCCTGCTCCAGGTCGTGCGGGATGAACACGCAGGAGCGGAAGCCGGCGCGCGCGGCGGCGGCGCCGACCGCACCCGCGAGGTTGCCGGTGGAGGAGCAGGAGAGCGTGGTGAAGCCGAAGGCACGGGCGGCCTCGACGGCGATCGCGACGACACGGTCCTTGAAGGAGTGCGTCGGGTTGCCGGAGTCGTCCTTGATGTGGAGACCGCCGGTCACGCCCAGCTCACGGGCGAGGTTGTCGGCCTTGACGAGCTTGGTGAAGCCGGGGTTGATGTTCGGCTTGTCGGCCACATCGGCCGGCACGGGCAGCAGCGGCGCGTACCGCCAGATGTTGTCCGGACCCGCCTCGATCCGCTTCCTCAGCCCTTCGGGGTCACCGCTCGGGAGGTCGTAGGCGACTTCCAGCGGCCCGAAACACGAGGCACAGGCAAAGATCGGGCCGAGTTCGAAACGCTCCCCGCATTCGCGGCACGAGAGCGCCGCGGCCGGTCCCAGGTCGACGGGGGTGGTGCTGGCGACAGTCTGCACAGCCATGGTGGCGAGGCCCTTTCTCCTCATCTTCCCCGTGACGCATTTCGTCACGAGACGGACTTGGCACCTTCCCTAGCCGGGAGCCTCGCGGTGGCTGCCACGTCCCATGGACGGGCGGCGCAACGGAGACCGGCTGGAGGGTTGCCGGGGCTTCAACGGGCCGTATCCCTCTGCCCCTCTGGATGAGCGGTATTCGATTGTCGGCGTGGGACCCCCGGCATGCGACGGTCCCGCGCGTTGTTCAAGACTGTAACCGACACCCCGGACGGTTGAGATGGTCGTCCGATCCGCGAGATGGAGATCCTGTGCTGGAAGAGGTGGAGCGCTGGCTGTCCCGGCGGTCCTGGTCGGCGGCGGACCGCCCGGTGGACCGGCTGGTCACGGCCAAGCAGGGCACCACGGTCAGCGTGGTGCTCCCCGCCCTGAACGAGGAGGCGACGGTCGGGCAGATCGTCACCGTCATCCGGCGCGAGCTGATGTCCGGGCCCCTTCCGCTCGTCGACGAGCTGGTGGTGATCGACTCGGGCTCCACCGACCGTACGGGCGCGGTGGCCGCCGCCGCGGGCGCGCGGGTGGTCCACCGGGACGCGATCCTGCCCGGCATCCCGGCCGTCCCCGGCAAGGGCGAGGTGCTGTGGCGCTCGCTGATGGTGACGCGGGGCGACATCGTCTGTTTCGTGGACGCGGACCTCAGGGAGTTCTCGGCCGACTTCGTGTCCGGGATCGTCGGCCCGCTGCTGACCGATCCGGACGTGCAGTTCGTGAAGGCGATGTACGACCGGCCCCTGGGCGACGTCGCCGGCCAGGGCGGCCGGGTGACGGAGCTGGTGGCGCGCCCGCTGCTCAATCTGCACTGGCCGCAGCTGGCCGGATTCGTCCAGCCACTGGGCGGCGAGTACGCGGCCCGCCGCTCGCTGCTGGAACGGCTGCCCTTCCCGGTCGGATACGGCGTGGAGCTGGGGCTTCTCGTCGACGCGCTGCACACCGTGGGCCTGGACGCGCTGGCGCAGGTGGACGTGGGAGAGCGCCGGCACCGCCATCAGGACGGACAGGCACTCGGCAGGATGGCGGCCGCCATCTACCGCACGGCGCAACTGAGGCTCTCCCGCGGGCACTTGGTGCGGCCCTCGCTGACCCAGTTCGAGCGGGGCTCGGACGGCTTCGTCCCACGGACGCACGCCGTGGACACCGAGGAGCGTCCGCCGATGCGCGAGATCGGTGAGTATGCGGCGCGTCGCGCGGCATAACCGAAGACAACCGGACACTTTGCATGAATATCGTACTTATGGATGCACAGGTTCCGGACGCACAGCGCAGGACGGGCTCCCGACGCGGCGCGCTCAGACTCACCACGCTGCTCGGCACACTGGCCGTCGTCATCGCCACCACGGTCGGCATGGCACCTCCGGCCGCCACGATCGCCGGGGGCGACGGGCACAGCACCGAACGCCTGTGGCTGCTGGGCGGCCTCGCCCTCAGCCTCACCGCGGCCGGTGTCGTCGCCGTCGCCGCCACCCGGGGACGCCGTAACCAGTGACGGGCGGCGCGGGGGCGTACGCACGTTTGAGGGATTACAGGACGGGCTAGGTTCGGCACATGGTCTCCGAGCATTCCGCTGCGCAGGTCCTCGTCGCGTCGAACCGCGGCCCCATCTCGTACACCCTGAAGGACGACGGGAGCCTCGACGCCAAGCGCGGCGGCGGCGGCCTGGTCTCCGGACTCTCCGCCATCGGGTCCGAGGCGGACGCCCTGTGGGTGTGCGCCGCGCTCGGCGACGGCGACCGCGAGGCGGTCCGGCGCGGAGAGGGCGCGGACGGGGTCCTGATGCTCGACATCGACGAGGCCGTCCACGCCGACGCGTACAACGGCATCGCGAACTCGGTGCTGTGGTTCGTCCACCACATGCTGTACCAGACCCCGCTGGAGCCGGCCTTCGACGCCGAGTTCCGCCGCCAGTGGGGCGCGTACGAGAGCTACAACCGGGCCTTCGCCGAGGCACTCGCCGAGCACGCGGACGAGGGCGCCGCGGTGCTGGTGCAGGACTACCACCTGTGCCTGGTGCCCGGCATGCTCCGCGAAATGCGCCCCGACCTGCGCATCGGCCACTTCTCCCACACCCCGTGGGCGCCGGTGGACTACTTCCGGATGCTGCCCGACGACATCGCCGAACAACTGCTGTGGGGCATGCTCGGCGCCGACCGGCTGGGGTTTTTGACCTCACGGTGGGCGACCGCGTTCATGTCCTGCGCCGACCGGCTGGAGCAGGCGGCCGCGCACTTCCCCAGCGGCGATCCCCGGCGGTACGTGGAGCACGCGCGCACCGGACGGGCCTCGGCGCGGACCACCGAGGTGGCCGTGCACGGACTCGGCGCCGACGCGGACTTCCTGCGGGCACGCTCCCACGAGGCCGATGTCGACGAGCGCATGGCCACCCTGCGCGAGCAGATCGGCCCGGACCGGAAGACGATCGTGCGGGTGGACCGCACCGAACTGTCCAAGAACATCGTCCGCGGGCTGCTCGCCTACCGGCATCTGCTCGACACCCGGCCCGAATGGCGCGAGCGCGTCGTCCACGTCGCCTTCGCCTATCCCTCCCGGCAGGACCTCGCGGTGTACCGCGACTACACGGCCGAGGTGCAGCGGGTCGCCGACGAGATCAACGCCACGTACGGCACGGACGGCTGGACCCCGGTCGTCCTCCATGTGCAGGACGACTTCGCCCGCTCGCTGGCCGCCTACCGGCTGGCCGACGTGGCTCTCGTCAACCCCATCCGCGACGGCATGAACCTCGTCGCCAAGGAGATCCCGGTGGTCTCCGACGACGGCTGCGCACTGGTGCTCTCCCGGGAGGCGGGCGCGCACGAGGAGCTCGGCGACGACGCGGTCACGGTCAATCCGTACGACGTGACCGGCACCGCGGACGCGCTCCACGAGGCGCTGACCATGCCGCACGACGAACGGGCCCGGCACACCAAGCGGCTGGCCACCGCTGCGACGGCGCTGCCGCCGCAGCGGTGGTTCCTCGACCAGCTAGAGGCGCTGCGCGAGCATGGCCAGGAACGCCACGACGGCTGACGGGCCCGGCAGCAGCAGATCGGCGCGCTCCGCCAGCTCCGGCACCGCGGTGCCGGAGCACACCAGCAGACCGGGTACGCCGTCCGAGCGGAGTTTCTCCACGGCCGCGTAGGCCGGCAGATCACCGAGGTCGTCGCCCGCGTACAGGACGGCCTCGGCGTCCACCTCGCGCACGTACTCCGCCAGTGCCACGCCCTTGTCCATGCCCGGCGGGCGCAGCTCCAGGACCATACGGCCCGGCTCCAGGATCAGACCGTGACGGGCCGCGAGCCCGGCCAGTGGATCGCGCAGCGCCTCGAACGCGGCCTGCGGGTCCGAGGCCCGGCGGGTGTGGACCGCGACCGCCTGCCCCTTCTCCTCGATCCAGGTGCCCTGCCAGGCGCCGATCTCGTCGAGGAAGCCGGGCAGTTCGGCGCGGGCGGCGGCGACGCCCGGATGCGGGGCGGGCGTGTTCACGGTCCCGGTGACCGCGTCCCAGCGCTCGGCGCCGTAGTGCCCGAGGACGACGAGATGGTCCAGGCCGGGCACCCCGGCGAAACCGCCGTAGCGGACCGCGACGCCGGCCGGGCGGCCGGTGACCACGGCGACGGAGCCGACCCGCGGCGCGAGCTGAGCCAGCGCGGGCACCGCCTCGGGATGCGCGCGGGCCTGCTCGGGGTCGGGCACGATCTCGGCGAGCGTGCCGTCGAAATCGAGGGCGACGACCGCCTTGCCGGGACGGGCCAGAAGCGCGGCCAGGCCTTCACGGCCCGCCGGCGTCGACGGTGACGGCAGAGGATGCACATACGGAGAGCTGCCCATGCCACGACCCTAGCGGCGCGATCGTTTGGCGTCCCTGACACGGCGGAGCCGGTTGACCGTGACGGGGTCGTGGGCGAGGGCCCGCTCGTCGTCGAGGAGGGCGTTCAGGAGCTGGTAGTAGCGCACCGGGGAGATGCCGAGCTGCTCCCTGATGGCCCGCTCCTTCGCGCCGGGGCCCGGCCAGGAGCGCTGCTCCATGGCCAGGACGGCCCGGTCACGGTCGGACAGCGCCTGGTGCTCGGTCATACGGTCCAACATATCGGCGGGGTGTCCCCCGGTGCGGCGGTGCGTACGGCTCGGCCTTCCCGGGCCGGCTGTGTGGCACCGGCGCCGGCAGGGGCGCGTTACTCGGCGTTCTCCTCGGTCGTCGCCTTCTGGGAGATCTGGCGCAGCACGGTCTGCGGGTCTCCCTCGGGATCGACCGCCTTGCCGATGTTCTGCTTGACGCTCTCGCTCACGGCGGCCCACGAGGTCTTGCCGACGGGCGGCAGGACCGAGGTCGGCAGTTCCTGGAGGAACTCCTTCAGATCCTGGTGCTCCGGGTCCTTCTGCATCGCCTCGGACGCGGAGATCGTCACCGGCAGCAGATCGTTCTGTCCGGCGAAGTCGAGGACGTTCTTGTCGTCGAAGACGAAGTCCAGGAACTTGCCGATCTCGACCTTGTGGCCGTTCTGCTTGAAGCCCATGATCCAGTCGGCGACGCCCATCGCGGCCTTCGGCTTGCCGGTGCGGCCGGGCATGGCCACCTTGCCGAGCTCGATGTTCGCCTTGGCCGCGGCCTTCATCAGCGAGGGGTGGCCGTTGAGCATCCCGACCTCGCCGCGGGTGAAGGCGGCGAAGGCGTCCTTGCGGTTGAGCTTGCCCGGCGCGACGGGGCCGGTGAGCTCCTTCTCCACGAGGTTGGTCTTCACCCACTCGAGGGTCGATATGTTCTGCGTGGAGTCGATCGCGTATCTGCCGACCGGGTCGACGTAGCCGTCACCGCCGCTGAGCAGCCACATCATGGTCTCGGCCTGGGCCTCCTCGGGCCCGAGCGGCAGCGCGAAGGGGTACTTGACGTCCGTGTTCTGCGCGAGCTTCTCGGCATCCTCGCGCAGCTCCTCCCAGGTCGTCGGCTCGCCCTTGATCCCGGCTTCCTTGAACAGCTTCTTGTTGTAGAAGAGCAGCCGGGTGGAGGCGACGAAGGGCAGGCCGTACTGCACACGCTTCTGCTCGCCGGCGTCGACGAGCGGGCCGAGGAAGTTGGACTGCACGGGGATGGAGAGCAGTTGGTCGGCGGTGTAGAGCTTGCCGGTGGCGGCGTAGTCGGCGTACGCGCCGATCTGCGCGATGTCCGGGGCCTTGTCGGCCTTGACCATCTCGGCGACCTTGCGGTCGACGTCGTTCCAGGACTCGATCCGGACGTCGATCTTGATGCCGGGGTTCTCGGCCTCGAACGCGGCCGCGAGGTCGGCCCAGTACTTCTTGCTGCTCTCGCCGCCCGCGACGTCGTAGTCCGCGGCCACGAAGGTGAGGGTGACGTCCGAGGAACCGCCGGAGCTGCCGCAGCCCGCGAGGGCAACCGTCATACCGAGCGCGGCGACCGCCGCTGTCAGACCCAAGAAATGCCGGTGCACAACTCTCTTGCCCCACCCTCTGCTGCTTGTTGGATTTGGTCCCCCGACCGTCCCCCCGTCCGCCCCGCACGACGTCCCCCGTGACGTCTCGCGAGATGAGCGACGATTTTTCACCATGCGAAGGGTAGAGGTCTACTCCACGCGGTATCTCTTCTGCAACGTCTGTCCCACTCAGGGTCAGCATTGCCCGCTTCCGCCGCGGCCTGCTAAGCACGACCTGCCAGGCCGTTTCGGCAGCACGAGGCCGATACCGGTCCCCCGTCCGCGTACGCGCTAGGAGCCTTGCCGCATGTCCCGTACCGCAGCAGAGATAGCCACTCAGCCCACCTGCTGGCGCCGGGCGGCCGACGCCGCCGCCGCCTTCGACGGATTTCCGCGGCCGGGTGAGCGCGTGGCCGTCACCGGCTGCGGGACGTCCTGGTTCATGGCGATCGCCTACGCGGCGCTGCGGGAGGCGGCGGGGCTCGGCGAGACCGACGCGTTCGCCTCGTCCGAGTTCCCGGCCGGCCGGTCCTACGACCGGGTGGTCGCGATCACCCGTTCCGGCACCACGACCGAGGTCCTGGAGCTGCTGACCGCGCTGAAGGGCAGGGTGCCGACGCTGGCACTCACCGCGGACCCCAAGACGCCGGTGATGGAGGCCGCGGACTCGGTGGCGGTGCTGGACTGGGCGGACGAGGACTCGGTCGTCCAGACCCGGTTCGCGACGACGGCCCTGGCGTTCCTGCGGGCGGGCCTCGGCGACATCCCCGGCGTCAAGACGGTCGCCGAGGCGGCCGTGGACGCGGAACTCGCGGTCACCGAACCGCTGCCGGAGGCGGTCCTCGGCGCGGAGCAGTGGACGTTCCTCGGCCGCGGCTGGACCTACGGGCTCGCCCTGGAGGCGGGACTGAAGATGCGGGAGGCGGCGGGCGCCTGGACGGAGTCGTACCCGGCGATGGAGTACCGCCACGGGCCGATCTCGATCACCGGTCCGGGCCGGGTGGCCTGGGTGTTCGGTGCACTGCCGGACGGCCTGTCGGTGGACGTCTCACGGGTGGGCGGCACGCTGGTCGCGAACCAGGGGGCGGACCCGCTGGCCGACCTGATCCGCGCGCAGCGTCTCGCGGTGATCCTGGCGGAGTCCAAGGGCTTCGACCCGGACCGGCCGAGGAACCTGACGCGCAGCGTGATCCTGACGTGAGGCGGATCCGCTGAGCCGGGGCCCTGGGCCCGCGGCGGCTCCGGGGGCGCGCAGACACGTGTCCGCACCCCCGGAGTTTGTACGCTCACGCAACAATCGGACGCAGTGGACTAGACCTTTCTGCCACTCTCGCGCCAGACTGTCTCCGTGAGACACGTCATCGCCCTCGATGTGGGCGGCACCGGCATGAAAGCCGCCCTCGTCGGGGCGGACGGCACGCTCCTGTACGAGGCCCGCCGCGCCACCGGCCGCGAGCGCGGGCCCGACGCGGTCGTCCGGTCGATCCTCGACTTCGCCGTCGAGCTGCGCGCGTACGGCGGCGAACACCTCGGCGAGAGCGCCGTCGCCGCGGGTGTCGCCGTGCCCGGCATCATCGACGCCGAACACGGCATCGCCGTCTACGCCGCGAACCTCGGCTGGCGCGACGTCCCCATGCGCGACCTCCTCAGCGAGCGGCTGGACGGCGTGCCCGTCGCCCTCGGCCACGACGTGCGCACCGGCGGACTCGCCGAAGGCCGCATCGGCGCCGGCAAGGGAGCCGACCGGTTCTTCTTCGTCCCGCTCGGCACCGGCATCGCCGGCGCCATCGGCATCGCCGGGGCGATCGAGGCGGGAGCCCACGGATACGCCGGCGAGATCGGCCACATCGTCGTACGCCCCGACGGCCCCGACTGCGGCTGCGGCCAGCGCGGCTGTCTGGAGACCCTCGCCTCCGCCGCGGCCGTCACCCGCGCCTGGGCGGCGGCGAGCGGCGACCCGCAGGCCGACGCCGCGGACTGCGCCAAGGCCGTCGAGTCCGGCGACCCGAAGGCCGCCGCCGTATGGGCCGACGCGGTCGACGCCCTGGCCGCCGGCCTCGTCACCGCGCTCACCCTCCTGGACCCCCGCACCCTGATCATCGGTGGCGGTCTCGCGGAGGCGGGGGAAACCTTGTTCACACCGCTGCGGGCAGCCGTAGAGAAGCGCGTCACCTTCCAGAAACTGCCCGCCATCGTCCCCGCAGCCCTCGGGGACACCGCCGGATGCCTGGGCGCGGGACTGCTCGCCTGGGATCTGCTCGCCACCGACTCGGAGGTAACCACCTAATGGCCGCAAGCGCCGTACGCGCCGACAGCACCGTTCTGACCGGCGCCCGGGTGGTCCTGCCGACCGGGACCGTCGACGGTGGGCGGATCTCCGTCGAGGGCACGAAGATCGTCGCCGCGGCACCCGACAGCGCGCCCGTCCGCGATCTGTCCGGCCACTGGGTCGTCCCCGGCTTCGTCGACATCCACAACCACGGCGGCGGCGGGGCGTCCTTCACCAGCGGCAGCGCCGAGGACGTCCTGCGCGGCGTGCGGACCCACCACGAGCACGGCACGACCACGCTCGTCGCCTCCACCGTCACCGGCGAGATGGACTTCCTCGCCCGCCGCGCCGGGTTCCTGTCCGAACTCGTCGAGCAGGGCGACCTCGCGGGCATCCACTTCGAAGGACCGTTCATCTCGCCGTGCCGCAAGGGCGCACACAGCGAGGACCTGCTGCGCGACCCGGACCCGGCCTCTGTGCGCAGGCTCGTCGACGCGGCCCGCGGCACCGCCCGCATGGTGACGCTGGCCACCGAACTGCCCGGCGGCATCGACTCCGTACGCCTGCTCGCCGACCACGGCGTGATCGCCGCGATCGGACACACCGACGCGACCTACGAGCAGACCGTCGAGGCCATCGAGGCGGGCGCGACCGTGGCGACCCACCTGTTCAACGCGATGCCCCCGCTCGGCCACCGCGCACCCGGGCCGATCGCCGCGCTGCTGGAGGACGAGCGGGTCACCGTCGAGCTGATCAACGACGGCACGCATCTGCACCCCGCCGCCCTCGAACTCGCCTTCCACCGCGCCGGCGCGCACCGCGTCGCCTTCATCACCGACGCGATGGACGCGGCGGGCTTCGGTGACGGCCGCTACCAGCTCGGCCCGCTCGCGGTCGACGTCACCGACGGAGTGGCCCGTCTCGTCGACGGCGGCTCGATCGCCGGCTCGACCCTCACCCTCGACACAGCGTTCCGGCGCGCGGCGACCGTGGACCGGCTGCCCGTGGAGGACATCGTCCGGGCGATCTCGGCCAACCCCGCGAGGCTGCTCGGCATGGACGACACGATCGGCTCGCTGGAACCCGGCAAGGACGCGGACCTCGTGGTGCTGGACGAGGACTTCACGCTGGTCGGCGTGATGCGCAAGGGCGAATGGGTGATTGACCCCAAGTAGCGGCATTTCGCCACGGAACATGGCAAGGCGGTTGGCCGGGGGGCTGGGCCGACCGCCCTGTGTTTGGCATGATCAGGACCCGTACGGATACCGCTCACGCGTTCCGAAGGGGTGTCACCGGGTGATCCTGACGGTCACGCTCAACACCGCACTCGACATCACCTACACGGTCGACGCCCTCACCCCGCACACCAGTCACCGCGTCGACCGGGTCGGCGAACGCCCCGGCGGCAAGGGGCTCAACGTGGCCCGGGTACTCGCCGCGCTCGGCCACGAGAGCGTCGTCACCGGCTTCGTCGGCGGATCCGTCGGCACCGTCCTGCGCGAACTGCTCGCCCCGCTGCCCCCGCGCGACGCGCTCGTACCCATCGAGGGCAGCACCCGCCGCACGGTCGCCGTCGTCGACGCCGCGACCGGCGACACCACCCAGCTGAACGAAGCGGGCCCCACCGTCACGCCCACGGAGTGGACGGCCTTCCTCGCCGCCTACGAGACCCTCCTGCGGGACGCCGACGCGGTAGCCCTGTGCGGCAGCCTGCCGCCCGGCATCCACGTCGGCGCATACGCCGAACTCGTCCGCAGAGCACGCGCCGCGGGCGTCCCCACCCTCCTCGACACCAGCGGCGAACCCCTGCGCCGCGGCATCGCCGCCCGCCCCGACCTCGCCAAGCCGAACGCCGACGAACTGGCCCGGCTCACCGGCTCCCGCGAACCGCTGCGCGCCGCCCGGGACGCGCGCCGCCGCGGAGCCCACGCCGTCATCGCCTCCCTCGGCCCCGAGGGCCTGCTCGCGGCCACCCCGGACGGCATATGGCAGGCCGCTCCGCCGGCTCCCGTACAGGGCAACCCGACGGGCGCCGGGGACTCGGTGGTCGCGGCCCTGCTCGCGGGACTCGTCGAGGGACTGCCCTGGCCGGACCGGCTGGCCCGCGCGGTCGCCCTGTCGGCGGCGACCGTACTGGCCCCGGCGGCAGGCGAGTTCGACCCCACCGCGTACGAGGAACTGCTGCCGCGGGTCACCGTGACCGAAGACGCGACCGCGGCGTGAGCCACCACCAGGGCAGCGGCCCGGACAATCGGGCCAGGCGCCCGGGAAGTGAGACGCACCATGCCCCTCGTCAACACCGGTGACCTGGTCTCGGCCGCGGCGGCCGAAGGCCGCGGGATCGCCGCCTTCAACGTCATCACGCTGGAGCACGCGGAGGCGATCGCGGCCGGAGCGGAGACGGCGGGAGCGCCCGCGATCCTCCAGATCTCCGAGAACGCGGTGAAGTTCCACGGCGGCACCCTCTCCGCGATCGCCGCCGCGACGGCAGCCGTCGCCCGCGCCTCCTCCGCGCCGCTCTCGCTCCACCTCGACCATGTCGTCACCGGGGCCCTGCTGCGGTCGGCGGCCGACGAGGGCTTCAGCTCGGTGATGTACGACGCCTCACGGCTCGCTCACGGACGGAACATCGAGGCCACGGAGGACGCGGTGCGCTGGGCCCACGAACGGGGCCTGTGGATCGAGGCGGAACTGGGCAAGGTCGGCGGCAAGGAGGGCGAGGCCCCCCTCGACGCCCACGCCCCCGGCGTCCGGACCGACCCCGAGGAGGCGGCGGCCTACGTCACGGCGACGGGAGTGGACGCACTGGCCGTCGCGGTCGGCTCCAGCCACGCGATGACACAGCGCACGGCGACGCTCGACCACACCCTGATCGCCGCCCTGCGCGAGGCGGTCCCGGTCCCCCTGGTTCTGCACGGCTCATCGGGCGTCCCGGACGAGGAGATCCGCGCGGCGGTGGCAGCGGGCATGGTCAAGATCAACGTCGGCACGGCCCTGAACACGGCGTTCACGGGAGCGGTACGCGCGTTCCTTGACGCGGACGCGAAGACGGTGGACCCGAGGAAGTACCTGGCACCGGCACGGGAGGCGATGTCGTCAGTGGTGGCGGGGTTCCTGGGGCTGCTGTGACGGCCGGGCCGGGCCCGTGCCCATCACTCGGCTCCGCCCGGGCCACCGGGCGGAGCACCTTCGGGAGGGCTAGATCGCCCCGTCGCTGACCTGGAGCCAGTCGAGGATGGCGTTGCACTGATTGCCCGCCTCGCACGAGATCTTGATCTCGTTCTCACCCTTCTGGAGATTGACCGGCGCCCATGTGGTCTGCCAGTTCTTCTCCCAGTTCGGGTCCGAGGACTTGACGAAGTTCTTCAGGCCCAGCGGGTTGGTGTTCGCCTTGCCGTTCACGGTCAGGGTGGCGTTGGCGTCCTGCGCGGGGATGGCGTAACGCACATACAGGCGGTACGTCTTCTCCTCGCTGACACTCGCCTTCCAGGTGACCGAAGCACCCGGGGCGTTGAACCCGGTGACGTACGCGCCGCCGGCGCCTTCCGCACCCTTGATGTCCTTGGCGAGCACCGCGGGCGCACCGAGCTGGAGCGTCGCCGCGTCCTGCTTGGGCAGCGGGGGGTCCGCCGGACGGTCCGACGCCTCACCGCTCGGCTCCACCGACTCCCCCGCCGTCGCGTCGCCGCCCGGCTTGCCCGAGCCGTCCGCCTTGTCGTCCTCGCCGCCGCCCGTCATCAGCGCCGCCGCGATGCCGATCACCACGACCGCCACCACCGCGATCGCGCCGATCAGCAGGCCCTTGGTGTTCGGACCGCCGCTGCGGCCGCCGCCGTGGCCACCGCTGTGGCTCGGGGTGCCCGGGAGCGGGGTCTGGCGGGTGGGCGCGCCGCCGGGGTAGGTCTCCGGGGCCGCGTACTGCGCCGTCGGCTGGCCCTGCTGCGCATACGTCTGCTGCTGCGGGACCTGCTGGCCGTACTGACGCTCGCCGACCGTCCGCACCTGGTTGTAAGAGGTTCTGGGGACACCGGGCTGCGCCGCCGGACCCGGGTAGCCGTAACCGCGGCCCTGTCCAGGCGGTGTCGCGCCCGCTGCCCGGCCGTCCTCGTAGAGGTAGCCGAACGGATCGTCGTCCTCGGGCGTGCTCGCGCCGTTGTTCGCGGCCGTCATCCCTAGTCACTCCTCACCATCTCGTCAGCACAACGCCGACGCGGGCGAGCCTACCCGGTTCGGAGTAACCACATGGGTGGCCTTGGCCTCATCCGGCCCGCCCGCCCTTCGTCCGCGGGCGCGGCCGCTCACCCTCAGCCCGCGCGGCGGTGCACCTTCGCCCGGGACCGCTTCTCCACGTACATCCGCTGGTCGGCGGACTGCAGGACCTCGTCCACGGACATCCCGCAGCTCGCCCAGCCGATGCCGAAGCTCGCCCCGACCCGCACACCCCGGCCGTCCACCCGGATCGGCAGGATGATGGCGTTCCGCAGGCGAACGGCCAGGTCAGCGGCGTCCGCCGCTCCCAGGCCGTCGGCGAGGACGACGAATTCGTCACCCCCGAGCCGCGCGACGGTGTCCCCCTCGCGCACACCCGTCGTCAGCCGGCGCGCGACCTCGACCAGCACCGCGTCGCCGGTCTGGTGCCCGAACCGGTCGTTGATCGACTTGAAGCCGTCCAGGTCGCAGAAGAGAACCGCGAGCCCCTTCGTACCGTCGTCGATCTCACTGTCCGGCGCGATCGTGTGCACATGGTGGTCGTAGGGCACGCCCACCGGCCCGAAGTCGAAGCCCTCGGTGTGAAAGATCGTGTCGGGGTCGGCGTCGTACGCCGCGTCCAGCGCCTCGATCGCCGCCTCCCGCGCCCCGTGCGGCCGCTCGCACAGCCGGGAGCTGAGCCGGGACCGCAGCTCGGCGCTGTTGGGCAGCCCGGTCAACGCGTCGTGCGAGGCCCGGTGCGCCAGCTGGAGCTCGTGCCGCTTGCGGTCCTCGATGTCCTCGACGTGCGTGAGCAGAAAACGCGGCCCGTCGGCGGTGTCGGCGACCACGGAGTTCCGCAGTGAGACCCAGACGTACGAACCGTCCCGCCGCCCCAGCCGCAGCTCGGCCCGCCCGCCCTCGGCGGAGGTCCGCAGCAGTGTGCCGACGTCCTCGGGGTGCACCAGGTCGGCGAAGGAGTAGCGCCGCATCGCCGACGCCGGCCGCCCCAGCAGCCGGCACAGCGCGTCGTTGGTGCGCAGCAGCCTGCCGTGCTGATCGCCGCCCATCTCCGCGATCGCCATCCCGCTGGGCGCGTACTCGAAGGCCTGGCGAAACGACTCCTCGCTCGCGCGCAGCGCCTGCTGCTCGCGTTCCAGGCGGACCAGCGCCCGCTGCATGTTTGCTCGCAGCCGGGCGTTGCTGATCGCAATCGCCGCCTGGGACGCGTACATCTGGAGGGCTTCCTGGCCCCACGGACCCGGACGGCGGCCGTTGCGCGGCCGGTCCACCGAGATGACTCCGAGGAGTTCACGGCCGCCGCCCGACGCGTACATCGGCGCGTAGAGCCGGTCCTGGGGGTGCCACTCGTCCTCGAAGCGGGGATCGGGACCTTCGGTGTGCCACTGCGGCACGTCGTCCTCGATGAGCACCCAGCCCTCGGTGTGCGGGATGAACCGCAGCTCGCCCCAGGCCTCACCCATGGACAACCGGCGCTCCCACGAGGGACGCGAGCCGACCCGGCCGGTGATCAGGGCCTCGGCGGCCGCACTGCCGGCGAACGCGGCGACCACGAGATCACCGTCGGGGCGTACGAGGTTCACACACGCCAGCTCGTAGCCGAGTCCCGCCACGATCCCGTCGGCGACGGTCTGCAGGGTGTCGGCCAGGCTGCGGGCCGTGTTGAGGTCGGCGACCACCTTGTGCAGCTGCCGCAGGGTCGCAAGACGGACGTAGGGCTCCGACTCGGTCTCCATGCTCGCTCTCCCCGAGACCTCGACAGCAAACTCCAGGGTTCTGATCGGCCTTCTCGTTGCGGTATCACGGCCACTGAATCACAGCGAGCTGTCCACTCGGTACACAGGGTCAACAAATAGTGCACTCTGTGACTCAAGTCACATCAAATGACCAGGGGTTGCGGTGGCGGGTGGATGTGCGCTCGGACTTTCCCGGCCTTCCCGGAACGCAAATCCCGGCCGCTGGACCTAGGTCCTGCCTGGTCCCCGGGCCCGATGCGGGTCCGGGACGGCCGAGGTTAGCGTTCCCGGTGTGCTTCCGACGACCCCTGCCTCCGCGCCCGCCGTCATCCCCCATCCTGAGGGGGTGACGAACGAGGATTTCCGCGCAGCCATGTCCCGGCTCGCCGCGGGTGTGGTGCTGGTGACCGCGTACGACGCCGACGACGGCCCGCGCGGCGAGGACGTCGGCATGACCGCGACCGCGTTCCTCTCGGTGTCGCTGGAACCCCCGCTGGTGATGGTGAGCCTGCGCGACGGCTCCCGGATGGACGACCTGCTGGCGGAACAGCCGCTGTGGGGGGTCTCGGTGCTGTCCGAGAGCCAGCGTCACATCGCGGGCCGCTTCGCGATGAAGGGCCGGATCAGCGACCGGCTGCTGTTCGAGGACATCCCCTACGTCCGGGGCGAGGTGAGCGGTGCGCTGCTGGTCGGCGGTGCGCTGGCGACGCTGGAGTGCCGTACGGAACAGCGGGTGGTGGCGGGCGACCACACCCTGGTGATCGCCCGGGTCCTGGAGGCGAACCTGCCGAGCGGGGAGGGCGGCCCGCTGACGTATTTCCGGGGCAGGTACCGCCAGTTGAACTGACGGGCGGCGGCGCGGGGCCGTGTGCCGGCCTGTCGGGCACGTGAGCGCAGAGGCCGTACATGAAGCCTGTCCGGCGCGGGCGGACACGGCCAGCGCACCCGCTCGTCCGGCGCTTGAGGACACGACCAGCGCACCCGGATCGTCCGGCGCGGGCAGACACAAGCCGTACAACACGCCCATCCGGCGCCTGAGGACAAGCCGTACAGCGCGCCCGCCCACAGTTGAAGGACAGGGCCCGCAACCCAGCCCGTCCGGCGCTTGAGGACACGACCAGCGCACCCGGCTCGTCCGGCGCTTGAGGACACGGCTCGCTCAGCGGTACCGAGGCGCGCGGACCGGCGCGATCGGCAGGCGGGTCACGGCCCGGGGCCCGGGGCCTGGCCGGAACTACCAGTCCCGCCCCGCGCGGCCCCGCTTCGTCTCCGCCCGCTGCTTCTTCTCCCGCAGCCGCCGTTCGTTGATGCCGCGCGGAATCCTCGTCGCCCGTCGCGGCTTCGGCGGCGGCGCCGTCGCCTCGGCGAGCAGGGCCGCCAGCCGGACCGCCGCGGTCTCCCGGTTGCGCCACTGAGAGCGGTGCTCGGACGCGCGGACCGCGATCACACCGCCGACCAGCCGCCCCGCGAGCCGCTCCAGCGCGCGGTCCTTCCAGACCTGCGGCAGCGAGTCCGTGTTCGCCAGGTCGAAGCGCAGCTCGACCTGCGAGTCACTGGTGTTGACGTGCTGGCCGCCGGGCCCGGACGACCGGGAGAAACGCCAGATGAGCTCGGCCTCCGGCAGGGAGACCGAACCGCGGATGATGTAGGGCCCGGACATGTGTCCATGGTCGCCTGCCCGCGCCTTTCGCGTCACCCCGTTTTCGACGCCGTCCGGCGCAATCCCGCGGCACACGGCGCGATCCGGTGGCGAACCCGGCGGAACGTGGCGGAACCCGCAGAAACCCGGCGGGCCGCTTCCGTACGGAATCCGCATGGAACCTCTTCGCATGGAACCTCGCAGTCCCCTGCCCGCGTTATGTCGGGTGACGGTAGCTTCGGGAGGGCTCGAAGCCCGCACACTCGAACACGAAGGGGACATCCCAATGGCAGTAAGCCTGTCCAAGGGCGGCAACGTCTCGCTCACCAAGGAGGCACCGGGCCTGACCGCCGTCACGGTCGGCCTCGGCTGGGACGTCCGCACCACCACCGGCACCGACTTCGACCTCGACGCCTCGGCGATCGGCGTCAACCCCGGCGGCAAGGTGGCCTCCGACGCCCACTTCGTCTTCTTCAACAACAAGGCGACGCCGGACCAGACCATCGTCCACACCGGCGACAACCGCACGGGCGAGGGCGGCGGCGACGACGAGCAGATCAACGTCAACCTCGCGGGCCTGCCCGCCGACGTCGACAAGATCGTCTTCCCGGTCTCCATCTACGACGCCGTCACCCGCAGCCAGAACTTCGGCCAGGTGCGCAACGCCTACATCCGTATCGTCAACCAGGCCGGCGGCGCCGAGCTCGCGCGCTACGACCTGAGCGAGGACGCGGCCACCGAGACCGCGATGGTCTTCGGCGAGCTGTACCGCAATGGCGCGGAGTGGAAGTTCCGCGCGGTCGGCCAGGGGTACGCCTCGGGCCTGGAGGGCATCGCCCGCGACTTCGGCGTCAACCTCTGATCCTCACCGTCGACGTAACGACGTCCGCCTCGGCGGGGAAGCCCGCGGCCGCACCGGCCGCGGGCTTCCGTCGTACAAAGCCGCGTACACAGCCCGGGCGTTCAGAGCCAGCACGTTCAGAGCCAGGACGTCCATCGCTCAACTCACCTGCCCCCGCCGTCACGGCGCGTCCGGCTTCTCCTCGCCGTACAGCCAGGTGTCCCACACCGCGTCCAGATCCTTGCCCGACATCTTCTCCACGTACGACGTGAAGTCGGCGGTCGACGCGTTGCCGTACATCCGCGTCTGAGCCCACAGCGGCAGGATCCTGAAGAACATCGGGTCGCCCACCGCCTCACGGACCTTGTGCAGGACCATCGCGCCCCGCCAGTACACCGGGTCCTCGGAGATGTCCGCCGCGCTCGGCGGATCGGCGGCGGGGAACCCCCAGTTGGCGTCGTCGGCGAAGGCCTCCTCGAAGCTCTCCTGCGCCGGTACGTCGTTGTAGTCCTCGTCCCAGAGCCACTGCGCGTAGGTCGCGAAGCCCTCGTTGAGCCACATGTCCTTCCACGTCTTCGGCGTCACGGAGTTGCCGTACCACTGGTGGGCGATCTCGTGGACGAGTACCTCCTCCTTGAACTCGCCCACCGGGAAGACGGGACGGGTCTGCGTCTCCAGGGCGTAACCCACCTCGCCGTCGGGGACGACGATCACACCGAAGGCCCCGAAGGGATACCGGCCGAACTTCTTCGCCGACCAGCTCATCATCGTGGGGACCTGGGTGAGCAGTTCCTCGGTCTCCTCCGCCACCGCCGGGTCGACCGCGGTGATGACAGGCTGACCGGTGCGGGGCAACGCGGACGGCGTCAGGTCGTAGCGGCCGATCGCGACCGTCGCCGCGTACGACGGCATCACGTGCTCGGACTTCCAGAAGAACGTGGTCTTGTCACCCGTGGAGTACTGGTCGTGCAGCACTCCGTTGGAGATGCCCTGGAGCCCCTTCGGCACAGTGATCTTGATGTCGTAGGTGGCCTTGTCGCTCGGGTGATGGTTGCCCGGGAACCACGCCATCGAGCCCGCCGGCTGACCGACCGCCAGCGCGCCGTCCGCGGTCCGCAGCCAGCCCTCCTCGGCATTGTCGACGTCGACGACGGTCCGGGGGGTGCCGGAGTAGCGGACGACCGCCCGCACCCGGCCCCCCTTGGGCACGGCCTTGTCCAGGTGCACCGTCACCTCGTCGCCCGCCCGGTCGACCGCGGCCTTACGGGCCCCGAGGGTGACGCTGTCGACGGTGAGCCCGTGCAGATCGAGGTTGAAGGCGCTCAGGTCCTGCGTCGCCTTCGCGATGATTTCGGCGGTGCCCGCGAGACGGCCGGTCTCCGGGTCGTAATCGAGCGTCAGACCGTAATGGCTGACGTCATAACCGCCGTTGCCCAGCTTCGCGAACAGCGGGTCCCCCGCCCCGGCCGCCCCCGGCTTGCCGTGCACCTCCGGATGTCCGGCACCGTTGAGACTCGGGCAACCCGTGAGCAGCAGCATCGCTGCGGCGGACATCGCGACCGGAAAGAGGCGTCTTCGGTACATGTCCCGATCCTAGAGGCGGGACATGTACCGACCACCAGGGGTTCGCACGGCATGTCCTGCGCCAACTCCGGTGCCGTCGACGGAAGTTGACAGACACATCAGCGGCCGAGCGCCGCCACGCCCGCCGCGGCGAACTGCTCGTCCAGGTCGCCGCTCGGCGCACCGGCCACCCCGATACCCGCGATCGGAGCACCCTTGGCCTGCACCGGGACGCCGCCCGCGAGGAACAGCGTGCCGGGAATGTCCTTCAGGTTCGGGGCCTGCGCCAGGCGCTTGGCGAGCTCGGAGGTGGGCGCGTTCCAGGAGACCGCGGTGAACGCCTTCTTCTCCGCCGACTCGTACGACTGCGGACCGGCGCCGTCACCGCGCAGGGTGACCAGGGTGTTGCCGTTGCGGTCGACGACAGCGACCGTGACGCGCTGTCCGGCCTTCTCGGCGGCGTCCAGCGCGGCCTGAGCGGCCTTGGCCGCCGCGTCGACGGTCAGATGCGTGGACTGCTGGAGGTTGCGGTTCGCCGGGTCGGCGCTCACCGCGGCGAGCGACTCGGCGGCCGGCGCGGAGGCGTTCGCCGTCACCGCACCGAACGTTCCCGCGCCGAGCGCGGCGGCGGCGACAGCGCCGGTCAGGACACGGGCACGCAGAGACATCTTCTTCATGATCGTCGGCTCCTGGGGTGAGTACGGAGAAGGGCGGGGAAGCGGAGGTGTCCCCCTCTGCCATCGATCCTCGGGCCGGATCCGGGGCCTGGCGGTCGGCGTAGCGGCTGGTGAACGCAGGCATGATGGATGACGGCCGGGTCAGCCGAACGGTCGATGCGGGGACGGTCCCGCCGGGTCACGATGCGAAGCAGGACGAGCCGGCCCACGAGGAGATCCCCGGGAGACAAGACGATGTCGCACGCACCGCCCGCCGCCGGACGGGCCCCCGACAGCGGGCCTGCCGACAGCCGGGCCTCCGGCGCCGGGGACGACCACAGCGGCCGGGACGCGGACGACCGATGGCTGGCGACGGTGATGAACACCGCCTTCCTCGCCCTCCTCGCCGGATCGCTGCTGCGCTATCTCCTCAAGCACCCCGACAGCCCGCGGCTGCCGTGGGTCGTCGGACTCGGCATCACCCTCGCCGTACTCCAGCTCGCCGGCCACCGGCTGATCGCCCGGCGCCCCGGGCGGCCCGCGCTCGTCCTGCTCGGCGCGATCGTCACCTGCTGGGTCGTCATCGTGCTGCTCGCCCCCAGCTTCGCCTGGTGCGCCGTCCCTCTGATCTACACCGTCCTGCGGACCCTGCCCACCCGCGCGGCCGTCGCGCTCGTCGGCGTGCTGTGCGCGCTGGTGATGATCGCCGAATGGCGGATCTCCGACGACGTCGACCCGAACCTCTTCCTCGTACCACCGGCCGTCACCGTCCTCGCCACCGCCGTCTTCCTCCACATGCGGCGGCAGGCCGAACGCCTGGCCGCCACCGAACGCCGCGAGGGCACGCTCGCCGAACGCGAGCGGCTGTCCATGGAGATCCACGACACCCTCGCGCAGAGCCTGTCGAGCCAGCAGATGCTCCTCCAGGCCGCGGAACGCACCTGGGACAGCGATCCGACGACCGCACGCGGTCACGTCCGTACCGCCGAGTCGATCGCGGAACGCAGCCTCGCCGAGGCCCGGCGCTTCGTGCACGACCTCGCACCCGCCGACCTGGCCGAGGGCGGCGGACTCGCCGAGGCGCTGCGCACCCTGGCCCTGCGCGAGTCCACCGACACGCTGCGGGTCCGCCTCCATCTCGACGGAACCCCCGTGCCGCTGCCCGACCGGGTGCAGTCGGCGCTGCTGCGCATCGCCCAGGGCGCGCTGGCGAACGTGACCGAGCACGCGGGCGCCTCCACGGCGACGCTCACCCTCAGCCACCTGGACGACCAGGTGGTGCTGGACATCGCGGACGACGGCCACGGCTTCGCCCCGCCGACGGACGCTCCCTCCGGGGGACGCGGGCACGGTCTGGCGGCGATGCGCGCCCGCGTGCGTCAGCTGGGCGGCACCCTGACGATCGAGTCGGCACCGGGCGAGGGCACGGTGGTGTCCGCGTCGATCCCGCTGGAGGACCGATGACCGCGGTACGTCCCGGAGGAGAGCGGTGCGGTACGCCCGGACGGCGCGCGCTTCACCAGGGAGCGCCCACGGCCCCCCGCCCGCCCGACCCGGGAGCGCCCGTAACCCCCCGCAGGCCCACCCCGGGAGCGCCCATGACCGCCGCCCGCTTCGAAGGGAAGCGCCCATGACCGCCGTACGGATCCTCCTCTGCGACGACCACGCCGTCGTACGCGCCGGGCTGCTCGCCCTCCTCGCCAGCGAACCCGACATCGAGGTCGTCGGCGAAGCGGGCAGCGGCGAGGAAGCCGTCGCCGCTGCCGCGAAGCTCCGGCCCGACGTCGTCCTCATGGACCTCCAGCTGGGCCCCGGCATCGACGGTGTGGAAGCCACCCGGCGGATCGCCGCACCCGGTGTCCACGTCCTGGTCCTCACCACGTACGACACCGACGCCGACATCACCCGGGCCATCGAGGCCGGCGCGACGGGCTACCTCCTCAAGGCCGAGCGGCCCGAAGAACTCTTCTCGGCGATCCACGCCGCCGCCCAGGGCCGCACCGCCCTCTCCGCCCCGGTCGCCGGCCGCGTCATGGACCGTATGCGCGGCACCGGCCGGCCGACGCTGACCGACCGCGAGCGGGACATCCTCGGCCAGCTCGCACGCGGCCTCGCCAATCGCGACATCGCCCGCGCGCTGTTCATCAGCGAAGCGACCGTGAAGACCCACCTGGGCCGTATCTACGCCAAGCTCGACGTGGACACCCGGGCCGGAGCGGTCGCCGTGGCCAAGGAGCAGCGCCTGCTGCCGTAAGCCGCCACACGGGCCGCGGCCCCACGGCGGCCGCCCACCCGCGGGGTCCACCGCGCCCGCCGGGCCGCCTCCCCCGGCCGCCCGGAACCGCGTACCCCATCACCGTGACACCATCGAGCCGTGCTCGACATCGGCTACTCCCTCTCCCGGCGCTTCCCGGACCCCCCGCAGACCGACTACCGCCGCGCGGACGTCCAGGCCCTGCGCCACGACCTCTTCAGCGGCGACGTCTACCTCGCCGACACCAAAGAGGACCGCGAGCTGTCCACAGCCTGGGGATGGGTGCCCGTACTCGACTTCGCCTGGGCCCTGTGCGACATCGTCGAGCGCATCGACCGCGACCCGCTCGGCAGCCGCGCCGCCAAACCCCAGCACGCCGAACTGGACTTCACCGAATCCGCCGACCGGATGCTCTTCCGGCGGCGCTTCGGCTGGGTCGACGTCGAGGCCGACTGGATGCCCCGCGACGAGCCTCCCCTCACCTTCGGCCACGGCGAGCTGCGCCGCGAAGCCCGCGACTTCCTCCACGACCTGATCGCCGACCTCGCCGACATGCACGAAGGCCTCGCGGACAACCCCGTGATCTGGGACCTCCAGGCGCGCTTCCCGCGCACCTGACCCTCCCGTCACCCCGGTCCCGCGCCGGGACCCGGCGCCGATGTCACACATCGGCCTCCCCGATCCGTCCCCTTCCCGAGAACGCCCCACGGGAAGGACAGCCATGCACGAGATCACCGTCATCGGTGGCGGCTTCGCCGGGCTCACCGCGGCCGTCGCCGCCGCCGAGTCCGGCGCCAAAGTGACCCTGTACGAGGCCCACCACACCCTCGGCGGCCGCGCCCGCACCGCCGAAGGCCCGTACCGGACCAACGACGGACCTCACGCCCTCTACCGCCGCGGCCCCCACTGGACCTGGCTCCAGCAGCGCGGCCTCCTCGGCCCGGTGGCCACCCCGCCGCTGCGCGAAAGTGCCCGGCTCCGCTTCCGCCGCGGCGGCGTCCTGCGCAGGACCCCGCCCCTCGCCCTGCTGCGACTGGCTCTGACCACACCCGAACAGGCCCCGGTGGACAGCGACTTCCTCACCTGGGCGAGCAGCCGGGTCGGCGAGGAGGGCGCCCGCGCCGCAGCCCACTGGATGGGCGTCGCCCTCTTCCACCACGACCCCGGATCGCTCTCCGCCGCCTTTGTCCAGGAGCGGCTGCGACGGTCCACCTCCCTGCCGCCCGAAGCCCACTACCCGCGCGGAGGCTGGGGCCGGCTCATCGAGCGCATGGCCGCCCGCGCCTGGGACCTCGGCGTACGCATCGAGACCACCTCCCGCGTCGACGCCCTCCCCGAACGCAGGGGCCCGGTGATCGTCGCGACCTCGCTCGACGCCGCCCGCCGCCTCCTCGGCGACAGCACCCTGGAGGGCCCGAGCGGCCGCACCGTCCTGATCGACCTCGCGCTGCGCGCCCGCAGAGGCGACCCGTTCGTCGTCTCCGACCTCGACGCCCCCGGCTGGCTGGAACGCTTCACCGCCTCGGACCGCTCCCTCGCCCCCGCCGGGCAGTCCCTCATCCAGGGCCAGCTGCCCATCGCCCCCGACCAGTCCAAGGCCGACGGCATCGCCCACGCCGAAACCCTCCTCGACCTCGGCTTCCCCGGCTGGCGCGAGCGGACCCAGTGGCGGCGCGAAGGGCTCGCAAGCGGCCGTACCGGCGCCGTCGACCTGCCCGGCACCACCTGGCGCGACCGTCCGGGAATCGACCGCGGCAACGGCATCTATCTGGCGGGCGACCAGGTCGCCGCACCCGGACTGCTCTCCGAGGTGTCGTTCAACAGCGGGCTCGAAGCCGCGTCGCTCGCACTCCTCGCCACCAAGCGCACCACCGATTCGCTTGACCTCAAGCGGACTTGAGGTCGGAGGGTGGGGCCACGAACGGATCCGGGCCCCCGCGGCCCGGGTCCGCACACGACCCGACCCGGCACGCGACACAGGGGAGCCCGCCATGCACGCCATCCGCCTCCACACCTTCGGACCGCCCGAGAACCTCCGCTACGAAGAGACCGAGGACCCCGTACCCGGCCCCGGCCAGGTCCGCATCGCCGTCGCCGCCGCCGGCGTACACCTCCTCGACGCCGCCCTGCGCGAAGGCTCCCTCGGCCCCCACCCCGCCGCCGCGGAACTCCCCGCCGTCCCCGGCCGCGAGGTCGCCGGCGTCGTCGACGCCCTCGGCGAGGGCGCCGACCCGAGCTGGCTCGGCAGACGCGTCGTCGCCCACCTCGGCCTGATCCAGGGGGCACCTCCCGGACGAAGCTCCGTGGGCGGCTACGCCGAACTCACCGTCACCGACACCCCCCGGCTCCACGAGATCCCCGACAGCCTCGACCCCGCCGAAGCCGTCGCCATGATCGGAACCGGACGCACCGCGCTCGGCATCCTCCAGTTCACCGACCTCGGCCCCGGCGACATCGTCGTCGTCCCCGCCGCCGCCGGCGGCATCGGCACCCTGCTCGTCCAGTACGCCAAGAACGCCGGCGCCCATGTCATCGGCCTCGCCGGCGGCCCCGCCAAGGTCACCCGCGTCACCGCCAATGGCGCCGACCTCGCCGTCGACTACACCCGGCCCGACTGGCCCGCCGTCGTCCGCGAACACCTCGGCGACCGCCGCGCCACCGTCGTCTACGACTCCGTCGGAGGCGACACCGCCCGCGCCGCCGTCGACCTCCTCGGCAAGGGCGGCCGCCACATCGTCTTCGGCTGGTCCAGCCAGGGCATCTCCGACGGCGGCCCGCTGACCTTCACCGACGAGGAACTCGCCGAACGCGGCATCACCTCCGAAGGAGTCCTCGGCCCCGTCATGCTGGAGAAGGCCGGCGGCGACATCCGCACCCTCGAAACCCGCGCACTGGCCGAAGCCGCCGCAGGACGACTCCGCCCCGCCGTGACCCGCTACCCGCTCGAGCTGGCAGCCGACGCCCACCGCGCACTGGAGACCCGCGGCACCGTCGGCAAGGTCGTCCTCGAACCCCGCCCGCGGCGCACCCCCGGCGCCAAGCCGTAGACCGCGCCCCCAACCCCCCTATGAACCAAGCGACTTGAGCGCCTCGCCGGTCAACCGGTACACCGTCCACTCGTCCTGCGGCCTCGCACCGAGTGCCTCGTAGAAGCTGATCGACGGGGCGTTCCAGTCCAGCACCGACCACTCGAAGCGCTCATAACCCCGCTCCCCACAGATCCGCGCCAGCTCCGTCAGCAACGCCTTCCCGTACCCGCCCCCACGCCGGTCCGGACGGACGAACAGATCCTCCAGATACAGCCCCTGCACCCCGGTCCACGTCGAGAAGTTGAGGAACCACAGCGCGAACCCCACCACCTCGCCCTCATCCGTCTCCGCGATGTGCGCATACGCCCCCGGGCGCTCGCCGAACAGCGCCGCGTGCAACTGCTCCGGCGTCGCCCGCGCCTCCTGCGGAGCCTTCTCGTACTCCGCCAGCTCACGGATCATGGCAAGGATCTCGGGCACATCAGCAGGTGTGGCTTCACGAATCATGTGATCAGCGTGCACGCCCGACCACGCGCCACGCCAGCCGATTCCCGCGCGCCCATCCGCCCCCGGCGCCAGTGCCCCTGCACGGCCCGCGCCCCCCGGGTGGGCAGCCCTCAACGCGCCAGCAGCGCCCGCGCGATGGACATCTGCGACTCCTGGAGCCCTTCCTCCCCGTCCTCCAGATCCCACAAGCTGTTCTGCAACACCCGCCCCAGCGTCCACGCCTTCGCGCGCTCCCGGTCCAGACCCAGCGCCTCCGTCAGCAGATCGAAACGCCACAGCGTCTCCGCCGGATCGAAACGGTTGTCGAGCGCCGGCATCAGATCGAACCCCGGATCCCCCGCCAGCGGCTTCGGGTCAATGGCAAGCCACGGCTCCCGCGCGCCCGCCATGACGTTGTCGTAATGCAGATCCCAGTGCAGCAGCCGGTCCCCCGGCTCACCCGCCACCTCCCGCACCGCCGCCGCACAGTCCGCCAGCAGCCGGCGCTCCCCCACGTCCCCCAGCAACCTCAGCGCGTCCGGCACATCCGCCAGCATCCGCTCAGCGACGTCCCCCAGCCGCCGCAACCCCGGCGGCGCCGCCACCGACGTCAACCGCACCAGCAGCCCCGCCAGCACGCGCACCGCCTCCCGCGCATCCTCGACGGCCGACAGATGCACCCACGAACCGGCCACGTCCCCCGCCCGCGCCGCACCCCCGAGCCGCTCCAGCAGCATCGTGCCCGTCACCGGATCATGGTCCAACAGCCGCACCGCCCCGGCCCCGTCCCACACACGCAACGCGACCGGCTCCCCCACGCTCTCCTCGTCGAGCGCCTGAAGCTTCAGCACAGCCCGCGAACCGTCCCGCCGCACCACCGGAAGCACCAGCGCGCACCAGCCGTGCATCGCAGCACCCGACCGCGTCAGCTCCCACCGCTCCAAAAACTCCGCCGCCCGCTCCGGCAGCGCCGCGATGAACTCCCGCCCGGCCTCACCGCCGTACTTGAACTGCGTCGCCGCAAGCTCCTCCGGAACCTCGATCATGCCGCGATCCTACGGACACCCCACCCGCCCCCACCCGGCAATTTCCCCGGCCCCAGGTCTCCCCCACACCGGCCGGCCGGTAGCCTCCCCGCACAACACAGGCACACTCGCCGGAGCAGGGACAACATGAGCACCAGCACCGTCAACGGCGGCATCTCGTTCTGGTACGCGCAGGAAGGCCTCCCCGTACCGAGGGAACCCCTGCCCGGCGACACCACCGCCGACATCTGCATCGTCGGCGGCGGCTACACCGGCCTGTGGACGGCCTACTACCTCAAGAAAGCCGTCCCCTTCCTCAACATCACCGTCCTCGAAGCCAAGTTCTGCGGCTACGGCGCCTCCGGACGCAACGGCGGATGGCTCTACAACGGCATCGCCGGCCGCGGCCGCTACGCCCGACTCCACGGCCACGACGCCGCCGTACGCCTCCAGCAGGCCATGAACGACACCGTCGACGAAGTCGTCCGCACCGCCGCCGAAGAGAACATCGACGCCGACATCCACCAGGGCGGCGTCCTCGAAGTCGCCTACACCCCCGCCCAGCTCGAACGCCTCAAGACGTTCCACGCCGTCGAGATCGCCTTCGGCGAAAAGGACCGCGCCCTCCTCGGCGCCCGCGAGACCGCCGACCGCGTCCGCGTCGCCGGAGCCGTCGCCTCCAGCTGGACACCCCACGGCGCCCGGCTCCACCCCGTCAAACTCGTCAAAGGCCTCGCCGACACCGTCGCGGCACTCGGCGTCACCATCCACGAGTCCACGCCCGTCACCGAGATCAGGCCAAAACACGCCGTCACGCCCTACGGCACCGTCCGCGCCCCCTACATCCTGCGCTGCACCGAAGGCTTCACCGCGGGCCTCAAGGGCCAGCGCCGCGCCTGGCTCCCGATGAACTCCTCCATGATCGCCACGGAGTCGCTCCCCCAGTCCGTCTGGGACACCATCGGCTGGGACGGCCGCGAAGCCCTCGGCGACATGGCCCACGCCTACATGTACGCCCAGCGCACCGCCGACAACCGCATCGCCCTCGGCGGTCGCGGCATCCCCTACCGCTACGGCTCCCGCACCGACAACGACGGCCGCACCCAGCCCGCCACCGTCCAGGCCCTGCGCGACATCCTCGTCCGCTTCTTCCCCACCACGGCGGGCGTCCGCATCGACCACGCCTGGTCGGGCGTCCTCGGCGTCCCCCGCGACTGGTGCGCCACCGTCACCCTGGACCGCTCCACCGGCCTCGGCTGGGCGGGCGGCTACGTCGGCTCGGGCGTCGCCACCACGAACCTCGCGGCGCGCACCCTGCGCGACCTGATCCAACAGGACTCGGGCCAGTCCGGCCCCACGGACCTCACGACGCTCCCCTGGGTCAACCACAAGGTCCGCAAATGGGAACCGGAGCCGCTGCGCTGGCTCGGAGTCCAGGCGATGTACGCGGCCTACCGCGGCGCGGACCGCCGCGAATCGACGGGCCGCACGACGGCGACGGACCGGGTGGCGACACTGGCGGACAGGGTGTCGGGGCGCGGCTAGAGCGGGGACGGGCGCCGGAAAGGCCCGGAACGTACCAGTGCCCCGGACCGATGCGGTCCGGGGCACTGGCGTGATCTGAGCCGCCTGTCGGAATCGAACCGACGACCGTTCCATTACAAGTGGAGAGCTCTTCCAACTGAGCTAAGGCGGCATCGTGCGCGCTCGAACACGCAACGAAGCGTGACCACTCTACACAGCGCTCGGACCCGTCCGCCAAGAAGATTCGACCTTCGTAACCACTCGCCCAACCGTTCGTTGAACGGACTGGTGTGCCGTTCTGAAGATCGGACCGGGGGTGGAGGCATGGGGGAATCACGGGAGAAGCCGGTGCGCCTCACCGGCGCGGAAGCCGAGTACGTGAAGCGCGAGGCATTGGGCATCGCAGGTCGTCGGAAGCACCACGACCGGCCGGCGACACCGTTGAAACAGCGGGTCACAGAACGCGGGACGCAGTCGCGCGTCTACCGCTTCCGGTTCTATCCGACAGCGGAGCAGGCCGGGCAACTCCAGCAGACGTTCGGTGCCTGCCGGTGGGTCTACAACGAGGGTCTCGCCCTCCGGTCGGAGGCCTGGGAGAAGCACCGGGTGTCGGTCGGCTTCGCGGAGACCTGCCGGGCGCTGACCGGGTGGCGCAGGGCCGCGGAGACGTCGTGGCTCCGCGAAGTCTCGTCCGCGGTATTGCAGCAGGCCCTGCGAAACCTTGAAGGCGCGTTCTCCCGCTTCTTCAAGAAGACCGCGAAGCACCCGAAGCGGAAGACGAAACACCGGTCCCGGGACTCGGCGACCTACGTCCGCACCGGTTTCCGGTGGGTCGAAGATCCCGATCAGCCGGGCATCGGCATGATCACGTTGGCGAAGCAGACGGCGCCTCTGAACGTCCGGTGGTCACGGCCACTGCCGAGTGGCCAGGTCCCGCTGAAACTGACGGTGACGCGGGACAGGGCAGGACGCTGGTTCCTGGCGGTGCTGGTCGAGGAACGGATCGAGCCGCTGCCGCCGGTGTCCCTGCCCAGCAGTGGCCAGCCGAAGGCCGTCGGGCTCGATCTGGGTCTCAAAGCCCTGGTGACGCTGGACGACGGAACAGAGGTCGCGCACCCTCGGCTGCTCGCGAAGCACGCCGCCGAACTGGCCCGCCTCCAGAGACAACTGCACCGTAAGAAGAAGGGGTCACGGAACCGGGAGAAGGCCAGGAAGAGGATCGCCAGGCTCTACGCTCTCATCAGCGATGTGCGCAGGGACATGATCGACCAGCTCACCACCCGCCTCGTGCGCGAGAACCAAGTGCTCGTGGTGGAGGACCTGCCGATCACCAACCTGCTGCGCCCTGCCGTCGGCACAGGCCGGAAGCGGAAGGCAAAGCTGAATCAGGCGATCACGGATGCCGCCTGGGGCGAACTGCTGCGCCAGCTGCGCTACAAGTGCGCTTGGTACGGCCGGACCCTCGTGATCGTCGACCGCTTCTTCCCCTCCACGCGACGATGTTCCTCGTGCCACACCAAGGGACCTCGTCTGGACGTGTCCGTACGGGAGTGGACCTGTGCGGACTGCGGTGCGGTGCATGGCCGTGACAAGAACGCGGCCGTGAATCTCCGGGACGAGGGGATGCGGCTGTACTGGCTGGTCGCCGCCGCCTTGCCCCCGGGGAGAGTGACACCACCGGTGATCAAGGCGTCGGAACTGCCTGAGATTCTCGTCACCTCGTAGAGACGAGCCGGCGATACGCGTCACGGACCGACGGGCTGTCGGCCGGAATGCCTGTGGAGCTCGCGTAAGACCGTCCTGAGGTGGCCTCGAAGGCTGCCCCCGGCCGGCACTGGGCTGTGAAGCAGGAAGCGCCGCTGGTGTGCGGCAGCAGGCCACAAGGCAACTGCTCTGCTCAGCCATCAGTCGTCGCGAGCCACAAGTACGTCGCTCTGCCCGGTTCTCCCCCGAAGCCGAATATTCCCTCCCCCTCCCCTACTGACAGAACACACATCGCCAGGTAGCGTCACGGCAAGTCCGCTCAACTGGACTACACCACTCCCTTACAACGGATCGTCCGGCACGTTCCTGCCGGTGAAGGAGCAGCCTCACCATGGCCACTGTCACGTTCGACAAGGCGACCCGGATCTACCCGGGTACCGAGAAGCCCGCCGTCGATCAGCTGGA
Organism: Streptomyces sp. AM8-1-1; assembly: GCF_032229325.1. Taxonomy (NCBI): domain Bacteria; kingdom Bacillati; phylum Actinomycetota; class Actinomycetes; order Kitasatosporales; family Streptomycetaceae; genus Streptomyces; species Streptomyces sp. AM8-1-1. The sequence continues at coordinate 4,488,178 of NZ_CP135086.1, read as the reverse complement.
GATCGAGACCCAGGACGGGGAGTTCCTCGTCCTCGTCGGTCCCTCCGGCTGCGGCAAGTCCACCTCCCTGCGCATGCTCGCCGGGCTCGAGGACGTCAACGCCGGGTCCATCCGGATCGGTGACCGCGACGTCACGCACCTGCCGCCCAAGGACCGGGACATCGCCATGGTGTTCCAGAACTACGCGCTGTACCCGCACATGACCGTCGCCGACAACATGGGCTTCGCGCTCAAGATCGCCGGCGTCAACAAGTCCACCATCCGCCAGAAGGTCGAGGAAGCCGCGAAGATCCTCGACCTCAGCGAGTACCTGGACCGCAAGCCGAAGGCGCTCTCGGGTGGTCAGCGGCAGCGTGTGGCGATGGGGCGGGCCATCGTGCGGGAGCCGCAGGTCTTCCTCATGGACGAGCCGCTGTCGAACCTCGACGCCAAGCTCCGTGTGTCGACGCGTACGCAGATCGCGAGCCTGCAGCGCCGTCTGGGGATCACGACCGTGTACGTCACGCACGACCAGGTCGAGGCCATGACGATGGGCGACCGGGTCGCGGTCCTCAAGGACGGTCTGCTCCAGCAGGTCGACTCGCCGCGCAACATGTACGACCGGCCGGCGAACCTCTTCGTCGCCGGCTTCATCGGCTCGCCGGCGATGAACCTCGTCGAGGTTCCGATCACCGACGGCGGCGTGAAGTTCGGCAACAGCGTCGTCCCGGTCTCGCGTGAGGCGCTGACCGCCGCCGCGGACCGCGGCGACACGACGGTCACCGTCGGTGTCCGCCCGGAGCACTTCGACGTCGTCGAGCACAACGGCGCCGCGGCGAAGTCGCTGTCGAAGGACACCGAGGACGCGCCCGCGGGTCTCGCGGTCTCCGTGAACGTCGTGGAGGAGCTGGGCGCCGACGGTTACGTCTACGGCTCGGCCCAGGTCGGCGGCGAGCACAAGGACCTCGTGGTCCGCGTCGGTGGCCGTGCCGTGCCGGAGAAGGGCGCGGAGCTGCACGTCGTGCCGCGTCCGGGTGAGATCCACGTCTTCGCGACCTCGTCGGGCGAGCGTCTGAGCAACTGACGCTCCGGCGTCGCGCGCAACTCGCCGAAACGGCCCCGCAGTTCTTGCGGGGCCGTTTTTGCGTGTCGACAAATAACCCAACACTTCGGGCATTTCACCATCACTCGTCAACACCTGATTCGAAAAGCTTCGTCGAACCATCCCCCGGGCGAGTGACTAAATGTCGCCAAATCATCACTGACCGCTACGCTCGCTCGCGTGACCCACACAGCACGCCGAATCGGCCGCACTCTCGCTCTCGTTCTGCCCGTCGTCCTGGTGCTCTCCGGAACCCTCGCGGTCACCAGCGTGCCGTGGGCCGGGCATTCCGGCGAGTCGCAGATGCTCACCGCCTCTTCCCAGAACGTCTCCGTCCGCGCCACGTCACGCGCGCCGCAGGATGTTCTCCGTGACCGGCTCCTCGCCGAGCTCCAGGAGAAGGACCCCAGCGTCGCCCTGACCCATCTCCAGCGTGAGGTGGAGGAGCGTCCGTCCCTCGCCAAGCACTGCATGTCGATCGCGAAGGCTCTCGGCCGCGCGGCCGTGGACCGGTTCGGGCCGACTCGCGCGCAGACGTACTCGCAGCCCGTCTGCGACACCTCCTTCGCCACCGGCGTCGCCCAGCAGACGCAGGGGAGCTGACCGGCCGGCCGCGGCCCACGCCGCTTGTCCTCACCTGCGCCGCATATCGTTCACGGCATGCAAACGCCTACGTATCCGACGCAGGCCGTGGTCCTGGCCGGCGGCCAGGGCTCGCGGCTGCGCCCGTACACCGACGACCGCCCCAAGCCGATGGTCGAGATCCCGGGCACCGGGACCCCGATCATCGGCCATCAGCTTGCCTGGCTGGCCTCGGAGGGCGTGACGGACGCCGTCGTCTCCTGCGGTCATCTCGCCGAGGTTCTCCAGGAGTGGCTGGAGGGCGCGGACCTGCCGCTGCGGGTGACGACGGTCGTCGAGAGCGAACCCCTGGGCCGCGGCGGCGGTCTGAAGTACGCCGCCGGGCATCTCCCGGCCCCCGACGAGCCCTGGTACGCGACGAACGGTGACATCTGGACCCGTTTCTCGCTGCGGGACATGGCGGCCTTCCACACCGAGCGTGACGCCTTCGCGACGCTCGCGCTGGCCCGTCCCCGGATCCCGTGGGGCGCGGTCGAGACCGACGCGTTCGGTCACATCACCGACTTCATCGAGTCGCCGCCGTCGCCGTATCTGATCAACGCCGGTGTGTACGTGTTCTCCTCGGCCTTCACGGAGCTTCTGCCGGATCGGGGCGACCATGAGCGGACCACGTTCCCGGGGCTGGCGCGGGAGAGGCGTCTGGCCGGGTTCCCGCTGCCGAACGGCGCGTACTGGCGGGCGATCGACACGGCGAAGGATCTGACGGAAGCGGCCAAGGAGCTTGCCGCGCAGGCCCGCTGAGGCGCCGCGTTCCCCGAACCCCCGAACAACCCCCCGGCCGGCGTCCGCAGGCCCCGTACGGGCCCGTGCAGCGCCGCACGGAGCCCGGTGGGCCTCGCGGAGCCCCGCCGGACCCCGCGAGGGGGCCCGGACATGACGAAGAGGCGGCCACCGGACTCCCGGTGGCCGCCTCTTCGTCGTGGTGCGTCGTGGTGCGTCGTGCTGGGTCGTGGGGTCAGCCGAGCAGGCCGCCGATCACGCGCCCGCCGCTCGAACCGCCACCGGATCCGCCCGACGAGCCTCCGGAGTTCCCGCCGGAGGAGGAGCCGCCGCCGTCACCACCGCCGCCGGAGCCGTCACCACCGCCGCCGCTGGAGCTGGGGCCCGAGCTGCCCGCCGGGGGTTCCTCGGCCGGCTCGGAGCGGCCGGGCTGTTCCTGGCTGCTTCCCTGTGTCTCGCTGGGGCGTTCGGCGACGCGTCCGCTCTCGCGCACGGCCTCCTGCGAGGGCGTCGACTTCTCCTGCTCGGGGGTCTCGGCGCGGCTCGCGGACGGGGTGGGCCTGTCGGCGTCACCGGACGGGCCGGAGGAGCTGCGTCCGGTGGTCGGCTCCTGCTCCAGCGGGGAGCCGGGGCGGTGGTTGGTCGGGTCCTGGTTGGGCCCGGGGACGGTGACCATGTCGGTGGAGCGGACGGCTCCGCCGAGTACGGAGCCGATGAGCAGGGTGAGGCCGACGACGACGGAGGCGACGATCGCTCCGCGGCGCAGCACACGCTGCCGCAGTTCCCACAGTTCGGAGCGGGGGCCGAGTTTGCGCCAGGCCTCGCCCGCGAGGCGTCCGTCGATGGAGTACACGGGGGCGCCCGCGATGATCAGCGGGGACCAGGCGGCGAGGTAGATGATGTCCGGCGCGTCGTAGGCGGGGACGGTCTTCCAGCTGACGGTGAGGATCAGTGCGGCCGACAGGAGGACGCCGATCACCGCGGCGACGCGCTGCCAGAGGCCGAGCACGGTGAGGACGCCGACGACGACCTGGAGGAAGGCGACGGTGAGGCCCGCGCCGACGGGGTGGGAGAGGGCGAAGTCCCGCAGGGGTTCGGCAAGGGCCCACGGGTGGAGGGAGTTGAGCCACTTCACCATGGAGCCGCGTTCGCCGCCGTCGAAGTAGACGGGGTCGCACAGTTTGCCCATGCCGGCGTAGATGGAGATGAAGCCGAGGAACACGCGCAGCGGCAGCAGCACCACTCCGAGGTTCATCCGGCGGCCGGGGTAGTAGGCGTGCCGGACGGTGTCGGCGCCGTGGCGCTGCGGGCGGTCGTCGTCACCGTGCTCGCTCAGGTCGAACTCGTCGTCCTCGTACGGCTCCTGGCCGTGGGAGTGGTACGAGTCGTAGGCGCCGACGGCCTGCCGCATGGGCGGCAGGAGGGGCCGGTCGCCGCCGCCGGGGGCGGGGACGACGGGGGTCGGCTCGGTGTCCTCGGCGAGGTCGAGGCGCGGGATGGTCTGCGTGGCGCCGGTGTCGTAGCGGTCGCTGTCGTAGCGGTCGCTGTCGTAGGCGTCGCGCCCGGCGGTGGTGTTGCGTACGGCCTGGAGCAGGCCGGTGGCGCCGGCGTCCCCGGGCGCCGACTTTCCGCTCCAGACGACGGGCGCCCGCCTGCGCACCACCCGGCCGGCCGCGCCGACGACGGGAATGAGGGCGGTCTGCGCGAGGGCACGTGCGGGGCGCGGGCTCTGGGCGAGCTGCACCCGGAAGCTGGCGTGGTTCACGATGACCTGCGCGGGATCGCAGTCAACCTTGACCATGCTCAGCGCAGGCTGATCATCGAACCCGGGCCGGGGCGTTCTGGTGTCCACACTCATCTAACCGAGTGATGTGGACTTAGGACACTGCCGTGACGGGCCCTATCTGTCCGAGACCCGTCAAGGCTGGTGAATTGGCCGGTTAACGCGTCGGAAGCGCGGAAATGCGGTGTCAGGCGCGGCGCTTGGCGGCCTCGTAGAGGACGACACCGGCGGCCACACCGGCGTTGAGCGATTCGGCGCCGCCGGGCATCGGGATGCGGACGAGGAAGTCGCAGGTCTCGCCGACGAGCCGGGACAGGCCCTTGCCCTCACTGCCGACGACGATGACGAGCGGGCCGCCGAGTTCCGTGAGGTCGCCGACCTCGTGGTCGCCGTCGGCGGCGAGGCCGACGACGGTGAGTCCGGCCTTCTGGTACGACTCCAGAGCGCGGGTGAGGTTGGTGGCGCGCGCGACGGGGGTGCGGGCCGCGGTGCCGGCGGAGGTCTTCCAGGCACCGGCGGTCATGCCGGCGGCGCGACGCTCGGGGACGACGACGCCGTGGCCGCCGAAGGCGGCGACGGAGCGGACGACGGCGCCGAGGTTGCGCGGGTCGGTGACGCCGTCGAGAGCGACGATGAGCGGGTCCTCGCCGTCGTCGAAGGCGGCGGCCGCGAGGTCCTCGGGGTGCGCGTACTCGTAGGGCGGGACCTGGAGGACGAGGCCCTGGTGGTTGAGCCCGTTGGTCATGCGGTCGAGCTCGGGCCGCGGGGCTTCCATGATGTTGATGTTGCCGCGGCCGGTGGCGAGCTGGAGAGCCTCGCGTACGCGCTCGTCGTTGTCGATGAACTGCTGGACGTAGAGCGTGGAGGCGGGGACGCCGTCGCGCAGGGCCTCGAAGACGGGGTTGCGGCCGACGACCATCTCGGAGGTGCCCTTGCCGCCGCGGCGGGCGACGGGGCGCCGGCCGACGGCCTTCTTGGCCTGGGCGGTGGCGATGCGGTTCTTCTTGTGGCCCTTGCGGGCGGACGCGGGCGGGGTGGGGCCCTTGCCTTCGAGGCCGCGGCGTCGCTGGCCACCGCTGCCGACCTGCGCGCCCTTCTTGTTGGACGTGCGGCGGTTCCTGCGCTGGCTGTTCCCGGCCATGACTACCTGTTTCCCTGTTTCTTCAAGTCTGCGTGCGTGCGTATGTAAGAAAGTGTGCCGCCCGGCGGGCCGGGCGGCACATCTGCATGGGTGCTCAGCGGGGGCCGAGGGTCCACCGTGGCCCGTCGGGACCGTCTTCGATGACGAGTCCGGACTGGGTGAGCTGGTCGCGGATGGCGTCGGCGGTGCCCCAGTCCTTGCGGGCCCGGGCCGCTTCGCGCTGCTGGAGCACGAGGCGTACGAGGGTGTCGACGGCGCCGTGGAGGTCTTCGCCGCGGTCGGTCTCGCCGGCCCAGTGCTGGTCGAGCGGGTCCAGGCCGAGGACGCCGAGCATGGCGCGGACCTCGGCGAGGCGCGCGACGGCGGCTTCCTTGTCGTCGGCCGCCAGTGCGGAGTTCCCCTGGCGGACCGTGGTGTGGACGATGGCGAGGGCCTGGGGCACGCCCAGGTCGTCGTCCATGGCTTCGGCGAACGCGGGCGGCACCTCGTCCGCGGCGGGGACGGCTTCCCCGGCCTTCTCGGTGACGCGCTGGATGAAGCCCTCGATGCGGGCGAAGGCGGACTCGGCCTCGCGCAGCGCTTCCTCGCTGTACTCGATCATGGACCGGTAGTGCGGGGTGCCGAGGTAGTAGCGCAGGACGATGGGGCGCCAGTTCTTGACCATCTCGGAGACGAGCACCGAGTTGCCGAGCGACTTGGACATCTTCTCGCCGCTCATGGTGACCCAGGCGTTGTGCACCCAGTACCTGGCGAACTCGTCCCCGTAGGCCTTGGCCTGCGCGATCTCGTTCTCGTGGTGCGGGAAGATCAGGTCGAGTCCGCCGCCGTGGATGTCGAAGGCGGTGCCCAGGTACTTGTGCGCCATGGCGGAGCACTCGAGGTGCCAGCCGGGACGGCCGCGGCCCCACGGGGTCTCCCAGCTGGGCTCGCCGGGCCTGGCGGACTTCCACATGGCGAAATCGCGGGGGTCGCGCTTGCCGGTCTCGCCGTCGCCGGAGGGCTGGCGCAGGTCGTCGAGGTCCTGGTTGGACAGTTCGAGATAGCCGGGGAAGGACTTCACGTCGAAGTAGACGTTGCCCTCGGCCTCGTAGGCGTGGCCGCGCTCGATGAGGCCGCGCATCATCTCGACCATCTCGGTGATGTGGCCGGTGGCGCGCGGCTCGTAGGTGGGCGGCAGGCAGCCGAGGGCGGTGTAGCCGTCGTTGAAGGCGCGCTCGTTCTCGTAACCGATGGACCACCAGGGGCGGTTCTGCTCGGACGACTTGGTGATGATCTTGTCGTCGATGTCGGTCACGTTGCGGATGAAGGTCACGTCGTAGCCGCGGTACTCGAACCAGCGGCGCATGATGTCGAAGTTCAGTCCCGACCTGATGTGCCCGATGTGCGGGGCGGCCTGCACGGTCGCGCCACAGAGGTAGATCGAGACACAGCCCGGCGTGAGCGGGGAGAAGTCACGGATCTGCCGGGCGCTGGTGTCGTACAGGCGAATGGTCACGCAACAAGGGTAGTGGGCCCACGGCAGTGCCCCGCGACCCTTTCGGGCCGCGGGGACAAGTTCGTGACGTTTGTACGACGTGTTGTACGACGCCTTGCCGGGGCCCTGTCCGACGTCGTGTCGGAGCGGGCCGCGGCCGGGTCGTTCACCCGTTCCGGCGACGTCCGGGGATGCGGGCGGGCCCGAGGGTGGTGAGGCTCACGGCGACGCGGGCGCCGGGGCCCGGTAGACCAGCGCCGTGGCGATGGCGGCGAGGCCCTCGGCCCGGCCGGTGAGCCCGAGGCCGTCGGTGGTCGTGCCGGAGACGGAGACCGGGGCGCCGACCGCCGCTCCGAGCGCCTTCTGGGCCTCGTCCCGGCGCTTGCCGATCTTGGGCCGTACGCCGATGACCTGGATGGCGACGTTCCCGATCTCGAATCCTTCGGCGCGCACGATCCGGGCCGCCTCGGTGAGGAGGGTGACGCCCGAGGCGCCGGACCACTCGGGCCGTGAGGTGCCGAAGTGGGCGCCGAGGTCGCCGACACCGGCGGCGGAGAAGAGCGCGTCGCAGGCGGCGTGGGCGGCGACGTCGCCGTCGGAGTGTCCGGCGAGGCCATGACCGCCGTCGGGGCCGTCCCACAGCAGGCCGGCGCACCACAGCTCGCGGCCCTCTTCGAAGGCGTGGACGTCGGTGCCGATGCCGATCTGCGGCACGGGCGGGTGGCTAGAAGCCGTCATTGGCCCTCCTGCGGGCGAGTACGGCCTCGGCGAGGACGAGGTCCAGGGGGCGGGTCACCTTGAAGGCCTCTTCGTGTCCGGGGACGACGACGACCGGGCCGCCGAGCCGCTCGACCATCCCGGCACAGTCGGTGGCGCCCTCGCCGTCCGGCCGGACGATGTGGTGGGCGCGCACGAGGGTGTCCCGGTCGAAGCCCTGGGGGGTCTGCACGGCGCGCAGCCGGGCCCGCTCGGGGGTGGCGACGACCGGTTCGGGTTCGCCCTTCTCGGCGGGTTCGACTTCCTTGACGGTGTCGGCGAGCGGGAGGGCGGGCACGACGGCCTGCGCTCCGTCGCGTACGGCTTCGATGACGCCGTCGACGGTGTCGACGGGTACGAGGGGTCGCGCCGCGTCGTGGACGAGGACGATGCCGATGTCCTCGGGCAGGGCGTCGAGGCCGAGCCGTACGGAGTCCTGGCGGGTGTCGCCGCCTGCGACGACGAGGACCTCGGTGCGGTCGGACATGGCGTGTTCGGCGAGGACGTTCTTCACGCCGGCGACGTCGTCGGGCGGAGCGACGACCACGACGAGGGACACGGCGCGGGAGGCGGCCATGGCCCGTACGGCGTGGACGAGCATGGGTGTGCCGCTCAGCGTGCGGAGCGCCTTGGGAGCGCCGGGGCCGAGCCGTACGCCCTTGCCGGCGGCCGGGATCACCGCTGCGGTACGGGACGGACGCGTTTGGTCAGACATCGGTTGCACTCCGGCAGGTTTGTTTCCTCGGCCGACATGGGTATGGCCTGGGGGTACCCCCGACCGTAGGTTGGGGGAGTGCCGGGCGCGACGCCTTGACCGAACCCTTCCGTGACCATCGGTCTGCGCCAGCCGCCCGGGCCCGGCACACCACAGGGTGGGGTACCGCTGTGAACGCGAGACGAACATGCCGCAGCGCCCGGCGACAGAACTGTAGTCACAGCTTGTCAGCGGGCACCGCGGCACTATGTGGATAGCAGCTTTTGCATCCGGCGCAGCTGCGTCAGGACGCGAGGACCTCGTCGAGCAGAGCCTCGGCCTTGTCTTCGTTGGTGTTCTCCGCAAGCGCGAGCTCGCTCACCAGGATCTGGCGAGCCTTGGCGAGCATCCGCTTCTCACCTGCGGAAAGACCACGCTCACGCTCACGACGCCACAGGTCGCGCACTACTTCGGCGACCTTGATGACATCGCCGGAGGCGAGCTTCTCGAGATTTGCCTTGTAGCGACGGGACCAGTTCGTCGGCTCTTCGGCGTACGGCGCGCGCAGCACCTCGAAGACCCGGTCCAGCCCGTCCTGCCCGACCACATCGCGTACCCCGACGAACTCCGCATTGTCCGCCGGCACGCGCACCGTCAGGTCGCCCTGAGCGACCTTGAGCACCAAGTAGGTCTTGTCCACGCCTTTGATCTGGCGAGTTTCGATGGCCTCGATCAGCGCGGCCCCGTGATGGGGATAGACCACGGTGTCGCCAACCTTGAACGTCATGTGACAGGTACCCCTTCCGTGGCTATCCAGGGTAACACGGATACGGCTTCTTCTGAATGGCGTTTTCGCAGGTCAGGGCATATCTCGGGGCTTGACAACTGCAACGTGGACGTGCTGCGGGCGGTCTGCGGAACGAGGTATTCGCAGGTCGGAGCCGCTGCACAGGCGGACAGAAACGCACACGTCACACACCGCGCAGAGCCCCCGCGCATGGATGAACGTCCCGATTTGCCGGGTTTCCAGTGGTGAACTTCCCGTACTCCGTTCGGCGGTCGGTCACCCGTACGGAGGGATGCGGCCGGGAATCCGGAATTGATCACCGGAGCTATTCGCGGGGAATGCGGACGGGCCGGGAAATTGATCATCTCGGATATGTGAACAGCGTTCGAATGCACATGATCGGGCGTGGCCCGGCAGGGCCTGTGCCGGTACCCGGGGCGGCGCGTCGCGGGTGAAGGGGCGGGTCGGGTGCGGGGCGGGAGCGGTGGCTCGGTAATCTGTCGGCGAACTGACGCGGCCCCGGCCGGTATTGCGCCGGTTCGACCTTCCCCGAGGCCTCCGGGCGCCGGGGGCCCGTCCGTAGCCAGTCCGAACGTTCAAGGAGATGCCGCCGCCGTGAGCCTCCCCCAAACTCCGTCCGGGGGCGCCCGCCTTCGACGCGGCGCCCTCGCCGTCACCGCCGTCGCGTTCTCCGTCCTCGCGCTCGGCGCCTGCAGCGCGGGCGAGAACGCCCAGACGCTCGGTGTCAGGCCCGACAACGCCGAGGTCTCGGTCGACGCGATCAAGATCCAGAACGCGGTGGTGATCACCCAGCCGCAGAGCGACACCGACGGTCCCGCGACCTTCTCCGCGACGATCTTCAACGAGGACTCCGAGCCGCAGACGATCGACGCGGTCACGCTGCCGGGCGTCAACGGCACCGTGAAGCTGTCCCCGGCCCAGGGCACGGGCCCGGTCACCGTCCCCGCTCTGGGCTCGATCATCGTCGGCGGCAAGGGCAACGCGTCCGCGGTGCTCGAGAACGGCCGTGAGCTGACGAAGAACATCGGCGGGGTGCAGGACGTCGTCGTCCGCTTCAGCGAGACCGGCGATGTGAAGCTCGAGGCGTTCGTGCACCCGGCCGCGGGCTACTACCAGGGCTTCGGCCCGAGCGTCCTGCCGAAGCCGCCGGTGCAGACGCCGCCGGCCGAGCCGTCGAAGAGCCCGGGCGCGCCGGAGGGCGAGCACGGCAGCGAGCCGTCGGACGGCGCCTCGGAGCCGGCGGAGGGCGAGGCCGGAGCGTCGGGCGAGCCGGGCAACGGCGAGTCGGGCGAGCCGGGTACCCCCTCGGACTCCTCCTCCGCCTCGACCGAGGGCGACGCGGAGCACTGACAGCAGACATGAGGGCGCCCCGCCGGGACTCCGGCGGGGCGCCCTCATGTCTGCCCCGGAACGGCCCTTCGGAGGGGAATCCCTCCGGCCGGGCCGGCCTACGGCTCGAACTTGTAGCCGAGGCCCCGGACCGTCACCAGATAGCGCGGCGCACCCGGGTCCGGCTCGATCTTGGCGCGCAGACGCTTGACGTGGACGTCCAGCGTCTTGGTGTCGCCGACGTAGTCCGCGCCCCACACCCGGTCGATCAGCTGCATACGGGTCAGCACACGGCCCGCGTTGCGCAACAGCATCTCCAGCAGGTCGAACTCCTTCAGCGGGAGGTCGACCTTGCCGCCGGAGACCGTGACGACATGGCGGTCCACGTCCATCCGGACCGGGCCGGCCTCCAGCGCTGCCGGGGTGACCTCCTCCGGCTCGCCGCGGCGGCGCAGCACCGCACGGATACGGGCGACCAGCTCCCGCGAGGAGAAGGGCTTGGTGACGTAGTCGTCGGCTCCTATTTCGAGGCCGACGACCTTGTCGATCTCACTGTCCTTGGCGGTCACCATGATGACCGGGACGTTGGAGCGGCCGCGCAGCTGACGGCACACCTCGGTGCCCGGCAGTCCGGGCAGCATCAGGTCGAGCAGGACGAGGTCGGCGCCGTTGCGCTCGAACTCGTCGAGCCCCTCGGGGCCGGTGGTCGCGATGGCGACCTCGAAGCCCTCTTTGCGGAGCATGTAGGACAGGGCGTCGCTGAATGATTCCTCATCCTCGACGACGAGCACTCGGGTCACGGAAGGACCTCCGGGGCAGGGATCACGGTGTTCTGGTCAGAGGGTTCGCTGTCGAAGGGCCGGTCGTCGTCCTCGTCGACGCGATCCGGGCCAGGGGATGAACGGTCCCGCACGGCTCCCGCTTCCGGTAGCCGCAGGGTGAACGTGGAGCCTTGTCCCTCGGAGCTCCACACGGTGACCTCCCCGCCGTGCGAGGCGGCCACGTGTTTGACGATGGCCAGTCCGAGGCCGGTGCCTCCGGTGGCCCGGGACCGGGCGGGATCGACGCGGTAGAAGCGTTCGAAGACCCTTTCGCGGTCCTTCTCGGAGATCCCGATGCCCTGGTCGGTGACGGCGATCTCGATGAGGTCGCCGCCGGACGCGGTGATGCGGCGGGCAGAGATGCCGACGCGGGTGCGGGCCGGGGAGTAGTTGACGGCGTTCTCGACGAGATTGCCGAGCGCGGCGGCGAGCTGGCCCCGGTTGCCCCAGATGTGCAGGTCGGAGGTGGCTCCCTCGGCGCCGGGCGCGGTGGTCCCGCCGACGGCCATGGTGATCTGTTTGGTGGACGCGGGGTGCCGGGAGCGGTCGATGGCCTCGGCGACCAGTTCGTCCACGCGTACGGGCTCGGCGTCCTCCAGCGGGTCGTCGTTCTGCACCCGGGAGAGGTCGATGAGTTCCTGTACGAGGTTGGTGAGCCGGGTCGCCTCGATCTGCATGCGGCCGGCGAAGCGGGTGACCGCCTCGGGGTCGTCGGAGGCGTCCATGACCGCCTCGGAGAGCAGGGAGAGAGCGCCGACGGGGGTCTTGAGCTCGTGGCTGACGTTGGCGACGAAGTCGCGTCGTACCGCTTCGATACGGCGGGCCTCGGTGAGGTCCTCCACCAGCAGGAGGACGAGGCGGGAGCCGAGCGGTGCGACGCGGGCGGAGACGGCGAGGGCTTCGCCGCGGCCGGTGCCGCGGCGGGGCAGGTCCAGTTCGACCTGCCGTATCTCACCGTCGCGCCGGGTGTCGCGTGCCATGTGCAGCATCGGCTCGACCGCGAGCTTGCCGCCGCGGACCAGGCCGAGGGCGTACGCGGCGGAGCTGGCCTTGACCACGGCGTCGCTCTCGTCGAGGACGACCGCGGAGGAGCGGAGTACGGAAAGGACCGTGTCGACGCCGGGCGGCAGCGCGGCGTCGGTGTGCAGAGAGGTGCGGGTGGGTCTCGCCTGGTCGCGTTCGCTCCAGCGGAACGCCAGCATGGCGATGACGCCGGTGCACAACCCGGCGATCGCTGCCGCTGCGGCAACCGCCGCGTTCACGTCCATGCCTCCAGGTTAGGCGTGGTCACGAGCATGCTCCCAGCCAAACGGGTGGCACCTCGAACACTCGTCGCTCAGAGTTCACCGAGGGGATGGGGCCGGTTCACTTCCGAGGGTGGAGCCGGACGCGTTCCGGACAGAACGTGGGAGCGTGGGGGTCCGAGACACCCCCGTACCACTCCGGACCCCGGTCAGATTGAGAGAGGGACATCCCATGCGGGACGCGTACCACGAGGAACTGGACTCGATCGGCGAGGGCCTGGTCGAGATGGCCCGGCTGGTCGGGTCGGCGATCGGGCGCGCCACGACGGCGATGCTCGACGCCGATCTGAAGCTTGCCGAGAGTGTGATCGCCGCCGACCAGAAGGTCGACGACCTGCAGCACGACCTGGAGGCGCGGGCGATCGCGCTGCTGGCGCGCCAGCAGCCCGTCGCCACGGATCTGCGGATCGTGGTGACCTCCCTGCGGATGAGCGCCGACCTGGAGCGCTCGGGCGACCTGGCCCAGCACGTGGCCAAGCTGGCCCGGCTGCGTTTCCCGGAGACCGCGGTGCCGCAGGACCTTCAGGCGACCATCCTGGAGATGGGTCAGCTGGCGCAGCGCCTGATGGCGAAGGCGGCCGAGGTCATCATCACGAAGGACGTCGACCTGGCGCTCCAGCTGGAGACGGACGACGACGAGATGGACCTGCTGCACCGCACGCTGTTCCAGCACCTGATCGACGACCGCTGGAAGCACGGCATCGAGACGGCGGTGGACGTGACGCTGCTCGGCCGCTACTACGAGCGCTTCGCGGACCACGCGGTTTCGGTGGCCAAGCGTGTCGTGTACCTGGTCACGGGCGAGCACGCGGACGAGCTTCAGCAGCCGACGCAGGTCGACGGCGCGTAGTCGCCGGGGGCGATTGTGCCTCCGCGCGCTGTTGATGCGCCTGCCCCGGGGGGAATGACATGGGCAGAGGCGGCACATCTCGTACGCCCTTGAGGAGGGACCCCATGGCCGAATCCCCCACGACCGACCCTCAGCAGGAATCGTCCGGCGGACAGACCGACGTGACGTTCCTGCCCGTTCTCGGTGCCTGCGGCTGCGGCTCGGGCTGCGGCTGCGGCTGCCAGTCGGGGGCACCGTGCCAGTGCGGAGGCTGCTGCGGCTAGCGGCGGCGACAGCGAACAAGGGCCCCGTCCGCATCCGGACGGGGCCCTTGTCTGTCCACCTGCGCCTGTGTCCCTGTGCGCCTCGGCGTGCGTGACCGTACGCCGAGGCGTGTCGTGCGTCGGATCAGGTGCGGTACGCGTAGTACGCCGAGTTCGGGTACGAGGCGATGATGCTCGCGACCGACCTGCGGTACGTGTTGTTGGAGTGGTACGTCAGGTACGGCACGCCCTTCGAGCTGCGGTACGAGACGACCATGGTGTGGTCCTTGGACCCGTCCTTGTCGAAGTCCATCTGCATCACGTCACCCAGATCCATCTGGTAGACGTTCGCCAGGCTGGTGACCCGCTTGGAGGACAGGGCGAACCACGAGAACTCGTTCACGCCGACCCACGAGTCCGACTGGCGCGTGGTGTTGGAGAACCACTTCGTGTAGTCGGTGGACGTCCCCGGGACGTCCTTCCATCCACCGGCCCGCAGGGCCTGGCTGACGAAGTTCGTGCAGTCGCCGCCGGCCGAGTGGTAGTTGGGGTAGGCGGTGTTGTAGTTGGTCCAGTACTTCTCCGCGTACGCGGCCATGGCCTTGTAGTTGTACGTACCGGAGTTGAGGGCCTTCGGCTTGGCCGGCGCGGGCCGCGTGATGGCGGCGCGCGTGGCCACGGGCATCCCGCCGTCGCGCGCGGTCACCCCGGTGCGCGGCTGGGCGGGCTGGTTCACCGCGATGTAGCCGTCATCGGTGTCGCGGATGCCGGTCAGCTGCCAGTTGCCCTGCCGGTCGGCGGCGAAGGTGAGTTCGTGGCGGGCCTGGAAACCGGTGGTGCCCGGCTCGTCGCCACGGATCTTCTGGTACGTCAGCGTCGTGGTCTCGGTGACCTCGACGGTGGCGTGACGTCCCCGGGTGCGCGCCTTGTCGAGGGTGACGCTGGTCTTTGCCGAGGTGTAGCGCTCACCGAGGGTGGCGAGGCGGGACTTGCGGCTGCGGAGCGAGGAGAGCGCGGAGTCCTCCTTGTTCTCCAGCGACGCCGACAGCCGTACGTCACCGGAGAAGCCGGACGTCAGCGGCGCCTTGCCCGGGTTCTGCTTGCGGTCCACGAGGGCGTCCGTGCGGTCGGTGAAGACCGCGTCCGCCAGCCGCTGGAAGGTGGCCCTGGTCTGCGGGTCCACCGCCACGTTGTCGGCACTGGCCGCGCCGGCACTCCAGTTGGGCAGCATGGCCGCGCCGGCGACAACCGAGGCGACCGCCGCCGTCAATATGGTCGCGCGGCGGCGCGTACGGCTCAATTTCCTTGATTTCACTGAGTTCCCCTCCCACCCGGACGCCTGCCGGGGCAGGGCATCTTCGCATGCCCGCTGTGCGGGGTGTGAAGGGGGTTGCCCGAGAGATGGCGGGATCGTTGCGCGGTTAGTGTTCCGCCCGTGACCGGCCCGGTGGAACGCCCCCTCCTCTTCCTCGATGTCGACGGCCCGCTCATCCCCTTCGGACCGGCACCGGAGCGTTCTTCCGGACCGTCTGCTTCCGTTTTCGGTGCGCCCGCCGATCCGGGAAATCCGCTGCTGGGCCGCCTCGATCCCTCGGTCGGGCCTCGTCTGACCGCGCTGGGCTGCGAGTTGGTGTGGGCGACGACATGGCTGGACGACGCGAACGAGGTCGTCGCTCCGCGGATCGGCCTGCCGCCCCTGCCGGTGGTGAGGTGGCCGGACGCCGTTCCCGAGGGGCCACGGGGCCTGCACTGGAAGACGCGCACCGTCGTCGAGTGGGCGTGCGGCCGCCCGTTCATCTGGGTCGACGACGAGATCGGCGCGATGGACCGCCTGTGGGTCGCGGCCGAGCACCGAGCGGCGGCGCTGCTGCACCGCGTGGACGCGAGCGTGGGGCTGACGGACGAGGATTTCAGGGTGCTCGCGGAGTGGCTCGGTACGGCGGTGCCGGACGGGCCGCAGGGTACGGACGGGCCCTGACCAGGGGTGTCATGATGATCGCCACTCGGCGGTTCATCCGTGCACCTGGGCGTGGCCCGCACCTCGGCCCGCCGGACCGGGACCGACGACCGCCCCTGGAGGGCACGTGGACGACCAGGCGCAGCAGGACGAGGCGAGCCCCGAGGTGCAGGCGCGCATCCGGGCCAGTTTCGAGAGCCAGGGCCTGATGGGCCACCTCGGCGCCCGCCTCGCGCACATCGCACCGGGCCGCGTCCACATCACCCTCCCCCACCGGCCCGAGGTCACCCAGCAGAACGGCTACTTCCACGCGGGAGCCACCAGCGCCATCGCCGACAGCGCGGGCGGCTACGCGGCGTTCACCCTCTTTCCCGAGGACTCGTCGGTGCTCTCCGTCGAGTACAAGATCAACCTGCTGGCGCCCGCGCTGGGTGACCACATCGAGGCGATCGGCACGGTTCTGAAGTCCGGACGCACGCTCACCGTCTGCCGACTGGAGGTGTTCGGAGTGCGGGGAGACGAACGGTCGCTCGTGGCCTCCGGCCAGCAGACACTGATCCGCGTCGAGGCACGGCCGGAACGGTGAACCCCGGCGCCCAGCCGTGGGGTTGCGGGGCTGCTCAGGGGCGCTGCGCCTCCCGCAACCGCTCGACCTGCCGGTGGATCAGATCGGAGGGGAAGGACGCGCTGCCGCCGAGGTTCAGCTTTCTGAACGTCACGATGGTGTTCCCGGCCCGCACCACGGTGAACTGCTCGTTGCGATCCCCGGGATGCTCGGGGCCCATGGGGATGGTCTCCAGGAATCGCACCGATTCGTCACCGACGATCAGGGGCTGTACCACCGTCAGCGTGGTCTTGAACTTTCCCATCCAGGCAGTGCCCTCGTACGAACGGCAGGTGCCGAGCGCCTGCTTGAGCCGGGCGAAGGCCTGCTGGGCCTTCCCGTCCTCGTAGGCGGCAAGCGTCGAGCCACCGCCCCAGATGTCTCCCTTCCAGTTGAATTCCTGAGAGACGACTGCGGACGCACGCTCGCCTCCACGAATGTCGAGCACGGCCTGGCACGCGGCGTCGGACACCGGCGGGAACGAGCGCTGTTCCTCCTTCGGCTGGGGATCCAGCACCGGATTCCCGGCCTCGTGCGCCCCCGCGACCTCGCCCTCCTTCAAGGTCAGCGCCCGCAGTTGTGCCCGCGTCAAAGGCGCTACGGCGGCCTTCGCCGACGCGGTCGCCCTCGGCTTTTTCACCGGCTTCGGTGGCGCAGCCGGTGCCGCGGAACACCCGGCCATCAGTACCCCGGCGATCACCGTGCCGAGTATCGGAATGGGCCGGCGCGCGCGACCGTACATGAACGTCCCCCCAAGGACCGTGCGAGTGAGGACGCCGACGGTAGCCGTGCCGGGGCGTTCGTGACCAGGGGCTTCCTGGGCTCAGCCGTGCAGCGTGGGCCGGTAGACGAGTTCCTGGATGTGGCCGTCGAGCGTCCGCTGCCCGATCAGTTCCAGGTCGAAGTCGGCCGCCCCCTGGAAGATCGGGTCCAGCCCGGTCCGGCCGGTGATCACCGGGTAGAGCGTCACCTGGACCCGGTCGACCAGACCGGCGGCCATCAGGGCCCGGTTCATCGAGAGGCTGCCGTGCGAGCGCAGCGGTACGTCGGACTCCTCCTTGAGCCGGGCGACGACGTCGACGGCGTCGCCGCTCACGACCTTCGCCTCCGGCCAGTCGAGGGGGCCGTCCAGCGTGTTCGACACCACCGTCGCCGGCAGGCTCCTCATCCGCGTGACCCAGGGGTCGCGCACCTCGGACTCCTCGGTGCTCTCGGCCAGCATCTGCGCGAACAGCCGGTAGGTATTGGCCCCGAAGACCATCCTCTGCTCCTCCCCGTACAGGGAGAGGCGGTGGTCGAGGAGCTCAGGGCCCTGCTTGCCCCAGTAGCCGGTCCAGTCGCCGCCGGCGGCACCGAAGCCGTCGAGGCTGGAGAAGACGTCGAACGTGTAGATGGCGGTCATGGTGCTCTCCCGGTGTGCGGTCGGTCGCGTCCTGGAGATACAGACTGGCGACCGCGACGGGACTCATCGCCCATCCATGGCCGCGCGCCGCGAAAACGCCCCCGATCCGCGCCATCGGCGCAGCTCGGGGGCGTGATCGTGCAGAGCTACTTCTTCTTGCCCTGATTCTTGACCGCCTCGATCGCCGCCGCCGCAGCGTCCGGGTCGAGGTAGGTGCCGCCCGGGTTGAGGGGCTTGAAGTCGGCGTCGAGCTCGTACACCAGCGGGATGCCCGTCGGGATGTTGAGGCCCGCGATGTCCTCGTCCGAGACGCCGTCGAGGTGCTTGACCAGCGCGCGCAGCGAGTTGCCGTGCGCGGCGACCAGGACCGTGCGGCCGGTCAGCAGGTCCGGGACGATGCCGTCGTACCAGTACGGCAGCATGCGGACCACGACGTCCTTGAGGCACTCGGTGCGCGGGCGCAGCTCCGGCGGGATCGTGGCGTAGCGCGCGTCGTCGCTCTGGGAGAACTCCGTGCCGTCCTCGAGCGGCGGCGGCGGGGTGTCGTAGGAGCGGCGCCACAGCATGAACTGCTCCTCGCCGAACTCCGCGAGGGTCTGCGCCTTGTCCTTGCCCTGAAGCGCACCGTAGTGACGCTCGTTCAGCCGCCACGAGCGGCGGACCGGGATCCACAGGCGGTCGGCGGAGTCCAACGCCAGCTGGGCGGTGCGGATCGCGCGCTTCTGCAGCGACGTGTGCAGTACGTCGGGCAGCAGGCCGGCGTCCTTGAGCAGCTCACCGCCGCGGACCGCCTCCTTCTCGCCCTTCTCGGTGAGATTGACGTCCACCCAGCCGGTGAACAGGTTCTTCGCGTTCCATTCGCTCTCGCCGTGGCGGAGGAGGATCAGCTTGTACGGTGCTTCGGCCATGTGTCCGAGCCTAATGGACGCCCTCCGGGCGGACCGCTCGCGTCCACGGTTGACGGCAGACGTCAATTGACTGGCGGCCGGGACCCCGCGCTAAGTAACGTGCGCATACCAGCCAAGCCACTTACACGCCTGCCGAGGCCCCGGGGGAGACACATGTCCACAGCCGCACTGCGCAGAGCCGTACGCGAAAGCGTCTCGGGGCTCCCCCCGGCGTTCTGGTGGCTGTGGACGAGCACGCTGGTGAACCGGCTCGGGGCGTTCGTCGCCACCTTCATGGCCTTGTACCTGACGCTGGAGGAGGGCTACTCGGCCTCGTACGCCGGGCTCGTCGTCGCTCTGCACGGCCTCGGTGGTGTCATCTCCTCCCTCGGCGGCGGTGTGATGGCCGACCGGCTGGGGCGCCGGCCCACCCTGCTGATCGCGCAGAGCTCGACGGCCGTGTCCGTGGCCGTGCTCGGATTCGTCCAGCACCCGGTGGCGATCGCGGCCGTCGCCTTCGTGGTCGGCATGGCGTCGAACGCCTCCCGTCCGGCCGTGCAGGCGATGATGGCCGACATCGTCCGGCCGCAGGACCGTGTGCGGGCGTTCTCGCTCAACTACTGGGCCATCAACCTCGGCTTCGCCGTCTCCTCCGTCGCCGCCGGATTCATCGCCGAGTACAGCTACCTCGCGGGCTTCCTCGGCGAGGCCGTCATGACCCTCGTCTGCGCCGTCGTCGTCTTCGTGAAGCTGCCGGAGTCGCGGCCCGAGCGGTCGCAGGAGGAGTCCGCCACAGGCGCCGCGGAGCCGCGGATCGGGCTCGGGACCGTGCTGCGCGACGGCCGGTTCATGGGTGTCGTCGGGCTGTCGTTCCTCGTCTCGCTGGTCTTCATGCAGGGCTACATGGGCCTGCCGCTCGCGATGGGCGCCGACGGCTTCTCCGCCTCCGACTTCGGCACGGCCATCGCGATCAACGGTGTGCTGATCGTGGTCATGCAGATCCCGGTCACCCGGTACATCGAGCACCGCGACCCGCGCCGTCTGCTGATCATCTCCTCGCTGCTCGCGGGGTACGGCTTCGGGCTCACCGCCTTCGCCGGGTCCATCGCCGTCTACGCGCTGACCGTGTGCGTGTGGACGCTGGCCGAGATCGTCAACGCCCCCACGCAGACCGGGCTGGTCGTCCGGCTCTCCCCGCTGCACGGCCGGGGCCGCTACCAGGGCATGTACACGATGTCGTGGTCGGTCGCCGCGCTGATCGCCCCGCTGCTGGCCGGATTCGTCATCGACCACTACGGCGCCGGGCTGCTGTGGGGCATGTGCGCGGTGCTGGGGACGGTGGCCGGGCTCGGGTACTGGCTGCTGATGCGCAGCCTCCCGGAGGAGGAACCGGCCGGGGCGGAGGTGCCCGCACCGGACGCACAGGTCCCGCCGGTCGCCCCCGTCACACCGGTCACGCCCATCACCCTGACGGACACCGGCGCGGCGGAGAGGGCCGGAGCCTGACCGCGGGCCGCCGATCGCGGGCCGCGCGCACCGACACCTCGGCGCGTCAGCGGTCCGCCTGCACCCGCGACGCCGTGTCCGTCTCCTCCGTCACCCGCGTGCCCGGGTGCAGCAGCGAGCACACGAACGCGATGGCGAGCGCGATGGCCATGCCGTAGAACACGTACTGGTTGGCCTCGGCGAAGTCCATCCGGATGGCGTTCATCGAGTCGCGCATGGCCGTCGCGATCGGCCCGTCGCCGGTCGGTGTCTTCGCGTCCGGGTTGCCGGTGACCGCCTCGGCGACATTGCGGGCCGCGTCCCGTGCGGGGCCGTCCGGTACGCCCTTGGCCTGGAGCGTCTCCATGACCTTGTCGGTGGTGACATGGGTGAGGATCGTGCCGAAGACCGCCATGCCCACCGCCGCCGCGAAGTTGCGCACGGTCTGGGTGATGCCGGTGACCTCGCCGTACGAGGCGTTGATCGACCGGTTGACGGCGTCCGTCGAGGCGGGAGCGAGCAGAAAGCCGATGCCCGCGCCGGCGAGCGCTGCGTACAACCACTGGTCGTGCATCGAAAGGTTCGTCAGTTCGCCCGCCCACAGCCAGAATCCGACGGCGCCGAGCGCGGTGCCCAGTTTCATCGCGGGCCGCGCGCCGCGTTTGTCGAGGATGCGGCCGCCCCACTGGGACGCGATGCCGAAGCCGATGAAGAAGTAGAGAAGGAACAGCGCGGCCTGGTTCGGCGAGGCGCTCAGCGAGACCTGCGCGTACACCGAGGCGAAGAAGAACACCGGGACGAAGGCGAGCATCGCGAAGAAGAGGACGGCCGAGTCGACGCTGAACGCCTTGTCGCGGAAGACCTGGAGCTTGATGAGCGGTTCCTCGACGCGGAGTTCGTAGGCGCAGAACACGACCAGCACGGCGATGCCGCCGATGATGCAGGCCCAGGTGGCGACGCTGCCCCAGCCCCACGCGGACGCCTGCTGAAGGCCGAGCACGCTCAGCCCCATGCCGGCGGCGACGAGGACGGCGCCGGGCACGTCGAGGCGTTCGGGTCGCTTCTGGTTGGGGATACGGGCGTACGCCGTGAGGACGAGGGCGATGATCGCGACGGGCACGTTGACCCAGAAGATCGCGCGCCACGTCCAGTCGGTGAGCCAGCCACCGAGGAGCGGGCCGAGCGCGGTCAGCGCACCGGACAGACCGAAGAACAGCGCGAGGGCGCGGCCGCGCTTCTCCACCGGGAAGACCGCGACGACGACGGCGAGCGCGGCGGGGAACATCAGGGCGGCGCCCAGGCCTTGGGTGGCCCGGAAGACGATGAGCCAGCTCTGGGCGAAGCTGTCGTCGGGGACGCAGCCGCAGAGCACGGAGGAGATGACGAAGATCAGGGTGCCGATCACCATCATCCGGCGGTGGCCGAGGATGTCGGCGAGCCGGCCACCGAGGGCGAAGAACGCGGCCAGGGACAGCAGATAGGCGTTGACGACCCATTGCACGCCCGAGGTGGAGAGGTCGAGTTCGTCCACGATGCTCGGGGCGGCGATGGCCACGATGGTCTGGTCGATGAACGTCATCGACACCGCGAACAGCATCGCGGCGAGGGCAACGGTCTGATTGGGCCCGGCGGCTCCGGAAGCGGCCGTCCCGGGCGCAGAACTCCCCGTTTTGTCGCTCATGGTGGGATTCTCCCCCTCCCCGGGGTGTCCCGCACGCCCGGGGAGAGGGAGGGAACAGGGGCGGCTACGAGTGCAGAGCGCGCTGCGCCTGATGCAGATTGCGCGGCTGCACGCCACCCGGGGCGCCGTACGCCTCCAGCCGGGAGTGCAGTTCTCCGGTGAAGTCGGGTACGTCCGTCTGGTCGAACTCGCGGACCGTGGAGATGGCGACGGTCGCGCTGTACGGGGCGATTTGGTCGATCTTGATCAGGCCGGCGCGTTCGTTGGTGACGGTGACGTTCCAGTGGGTGAACCGGGCGCCGTAGAGCGGGCCCGCGCTGGCGTCGCCGCCGTGCCGGCCGTCGTTGTTCACCGTGATCTCGGTGCGGACGTTGGCGAACGGCATCCCGCGGTGGGTGTCGAAGGTGCCCATGTCCATCCGGCCGCGCGACCAGACGTTGTAGCTGGAGAGCCCTTCGACGTTGATGCCGTGCAACTGGGTGCCGGCCGGGGCCGGGACCGTGCGCGGGGCGATGGTGAAGTCCTCGACGAGGTTGTCGTGCGAGCCCTCGCGGCAGAAGTACGGGTGGTGGGAGCCGCGGCCCTCGACCCGGGTACGGCGCAGTGTGCAGGCGGACGCGGCGACCAGGCCGAACCCGTTGTCCGCGTGACGGACCGTGATGTCGTCGACCCAGCAGTCGTACGCGCACTGGAAGGTGACGCCGTTGTAGCCCTTGTCGAGCAGATGCGGGGACTGCGGGGTCTCCACCGCCTCCAGGGTGAGCCCCTCGACGCCCGAGTCGGTGAGCGGCGTGACCGGTGTGACGAGCCGGGGGTCCCACTCCGGGCGCAGGTCGAGCGGCAGAGGGCGCTCGAACGTGACCCTGTTCCGCTTGACCGAGGTGATGCGGACCGGCCACTCGTACGGGACGTAGCTGGTCAGCTTGGTCTTGTCGTCCCAGAAGTACGCCTCGGGGCCGGGGCCGTCGCCGGCCATGTGCTCCAGCAGCGTGTGCTGGGCGTCGTCCGCGATGCGCAGCAGGACGAGCTGGCCGCGGCGCAGTTTGCGGGTGTCGGGGACGGTCACGGTCCAGTCGCCGCGCTTGGCGGCGCGGACGGTGGCGAGGGTGCGCCACTCGTCGCGCTGGTTGCCGGTCCAGCCCTCGAAGGGCCAGTTCTTGGCCTTGATCGCATCGACGAGGCTGTCCCAACGCCCGCTCGGGCAGAGCCAGATGAGCCCGCCCGCCCAGGACCAGGAGGACTTGTCGCCGCCGTAGCGACTGCCGTACGGGCCGATGAGCTCGGTGAGGTTCTTGGTGGCGAGCAGCTTGGTGCGGGTGCTGCCGGCGCCCTTGAGGACGACGTTGCTGTGGCCGATGCGGATGACGTCGTCGATGCGGTAGGTGCCGGGGGGTATGCGGACGGTGCCGCCGCCGCGCTTGCCGACGGCGGCGAGGGCGCGGTTGATGGCGGGGGCGGCGTCGGCGGAGCCGTCGGGCTCGGCGCCGAAGTCGAGGACGTCGACGGTGCGGGTGGGTGCGTCCTGCTCGGGCGCGTCCTGCTTGGGCGCGTCCTGCTTGGGCGCGTCCTGCTTGGGCGCGTGGTGGTCACCGCGGTGGCGGCCGGCGCGGCCGATGTAGGGGATCTGGGGGTGGTCGAAGGGGTCGCGGCGGTACTCGCGCCAGAGGGAGGAGGGGGCGGCGGCCGGCTGGGGGTGGAGGTGGGGGGCGGCGGCGTGGGCGGTGCCGCCGAGGAGGGTGCCGCTGGTGGCACAGGCTGCTGCGACGGCGGTGGCACTGCCGAGCAGAGTGCGTCTGCTGATGGGGCGCTGACCGGTCTCCATGAGCTCGCCTTCCACGGATGTGAACCACGTTCATGTGGGTGTTGGCGGTGAGCATGCCATGGGGGTGCGGGGTGCGGAAGGGGGTGTGCGGGGGGTGTTGGTCGGGGGCTGGTGCTGTGCGGGCGCTTGAGGCGGGCCCGGGTTCTTGAGCCTCGGGTCCTGTGCGGCGTCGGGTGCGGGGGCAGCCCGGGGGCGTCGGGTCCTTGTCCCGCGTCGGGTCCGGGGGCCCTCCGGGCTCGACTCCTCGGGGTCGGCGGCGCACAGGTCCCTTGCATCGAACACCCAGGTTCTACCGCCGATCCCCTGCGGGGACGACCCTGCACGCCCCCTGCATGCGGTCGAGCACGCGACCCCCTGGCGTACACCCGGAAGCGAACCCGGACCGGTATGGGCAGCTGATGAGATGCGGCACGAAGCTGCCGCAGGCGGCGGCCGCTTGAGCCTCGGGTCCTTGTCCCGCGTCGGGTCCGGGAGCCCTCCGGGCTCGACTCCTCGGGGTCGGCGGCCAACAGGTCCCTTGCATCGAGCACCCAGGTTTTACCGCCGATCCCCTGCGGGGACGACCCTGCACGCCCCCTGCATGCGGTCGAGCACGCGACCCCCTGGCGTGCACCCGGAAGCGAACCCGGACCGGTATGGGCAGCTGATGGGATGCGGCGCGAAGCTGCCGCTAGGGGGTGTGGGGCGCAGCCCCGCTGAATCCCGCAGGTGCATGCGGCCCGGGTCCTTGTCCGACGTCGGGCGCGAGACGCACCCCGTTGCCGTGCGGGCACGCGCGACCCGAGCCGGTTCGGGGCAGTGAATGGGCGGGGGCGCGAAGCTGCCGGACCCGTACCGGACAGGTGTCGGCCGGCACTCGCGGCGCGAAGCTGGCGCGCTGAGCGGGGCGTGGGCGCCGGCCCCAAAACCCTTTGGACCGCACCCCCGTCGCGCGGGGAACTACCCCTTGCCGGTCAGGTTCGTGAACGCGTCCAGGTTGCGCGTCGACTCCCCCCGCGACACCCTCCACGCGTACTCCTTGCGGATCGCGCTCGCGAAGCCCAGCTCCAGCAGCGTGTTGAACGCGCCGTCCGACGCCTCCAGGACCGAGCCCAGGAGGCGGTCCAGTTCCTCCGGGGTGATCACGGAGAGCGGGAGCGTGCCCGTCAGGTAGATGTCGCCGAGGGTGTCGATCGCGTAGCTCACCCCGTACAGCTTCAGATTCCGTTCGAGCAGCCAGCGGTGGACCGCCGCGTCGTTCTCGTCGGGGTGGCGGATCACGAACGCGTTCACCGACAGGGCGTGCTTGCCGACCCGCAGGGAGCAGGTCGTCGACAGCTTGCGGGTGCCGGGGAGTTGGACCACGTACGTGCCGGGTGCCGGGTTCTCCCACGCGAGGTCCGCGTCGCCCAGGGTCTTCTCGATGATCTCCGCGGCCTGCCGTAGGTCAGCCATGGTGCGAGCGTACCCGCCGGCGGTGTTCGTACATCGCCGCCGTGTAGACGTCGGCCGTCGCCGATGCCGCGGTGTCCCAGCCGAAGGACTCCGCGTGGCGGGCCGCCGCCGCGCCCATGCGTCCCGCGAGGTCCTTGTCCGCCAGCAGGCGGTGCAGCGCCTGCGCGTAGTCGGCGGGGTCGTGGCCGGGGATCAGGAGGCCGGTGATCTCGTCGCGTACGGCGACCGGAAGGCCGCCGACCTCCGCCGCGATCACCGGCGTGCCGGTGGCCTGCGCCTCGATGGCGACGAGGCCGAAGGACTCGCTGTAGGAGGGCATGACCAGGGTGGACGCGGCCCGGAACCAGTCCGCGAGGGTGTCCTGGCCGACGGGCGGGTGGAAGTGGACGACGTCCGCGATGCCGAGGCGCGCGGCCAGTTTCTGGAGGCCTTCGGGCTTGGCCAGGCCGCTGCCCGAGGGGCCGCCGACGATGGGGACGTAGACCTTCGAGCGCAGCGAGGGCTCGCGGTCCAGAAGCAGTGCCACCGCGCGCAGCAGGATGTCGGGGGCCTTCAGGGGCTGGATGCGGCCCGCAAACAGGGGCACGAAAGCGCCCTGCGGCACCCCGAGGCGGGCGCGCGCGGGGCCGCGGCCGTCCAGCGGACGGAAGCGGTCCAGGTTCACGCCGGGGTGGACGACCGCGACCTTCGCCGGGTCCGCGTCGTAGAACCGGACGAGTTCGTCCGCCTCCTCCGCGGTGTTCGCGATCAGACGGTCCGCCGCGTCGACGATCTGGGTCTCGCCGATGACGCGGGAGGCGGGCTCGGGTGTGTCGCCGTCGGCCAGCGCCGCGTTCTTGACCTTGGCCATGGTGTGCATGGCGTGCACCAGGGGGACGCCCCAGCGTTCGGCGGCGAGCCAGCCGACGTGGCCGGAGAGCCAGTAGTGGGAGTGCACGAGGTCGTAGTAGCCGGGCCGGTGACGCGCCCACGCCTGCATCACGCCGTGGGTGAAGGCACAGAGCTGGCCGGGCAGCTCCTCCTTGGCGAGCCCTTCGTAGGGGCCGGCGTCGACGTGGCGTACGAGCACACCGGGGGCGAGTTCGACGCGGGGCGCCAGTCCGCCGGTGGTGGCCCGGGTGAAGATCTCGACCTCGATGTTGATCGCGGCGAGCCGCTTGGCGAGCTCCACGATGTAGACGTTCATACCGCCCGCGTCGCCCGTCCCGGGCTGGTGCAGCGGTGAGGTGTGGACGCTGAGCATCGCGATCCGGCGCGGCTTGCGCTGGCCGCCGGGGAATCGGATGCGCGGCGTCACCAGGCTGCTGCCGAGGCGGGAGACGTACTGGCTCACGTCGGTTGTCCTCCTCGATCCGGGCACGTCAAACAGCGGGCACGGGGCCCTGCCAGCCAGCTACAACAGCGGACTCTTCTCTTCCATTTCCCGCCTCCCCCTGCTTTGCCAAATCATTACCGTCACCTCGGCGCGTATACCCTCGCTGGCATGACCCGTCCCGTCGGCACCGCGACCCGCGGGACGACCAACCCCAACCGGCTGCGCCGGATGGACCGCTGGATCGCGGCCACCCACGGCGCCGCTCTGCGCCGCAGCGAGCGGCCGGTCGCCGTCGACCTCGGATACGGCGCCGCCCCCTGGACCGCCGTCGAACTGCTCCAGCGGCTGCGTACGGCCGATCCCCGCTGCGAGGTCGTCGGCATCGAGATCGATCCGGCGCGGGTCGCGGCGGCGAAGCCGTACGAACGCGCGGGGCTCACGTTCCGGCACGGCGGCTTCGAGGTGCCGGCGGACCGGCCACCCGCGCTGATCCGCGCGGCGAACGTGCTGCGCCAGTACGACGAGGGCGAGGTCGCCGCCGTCTGGGCCCGGCTGTGCGCGCGCCTCGCGCCCGGCGGTCTGCTCGTCGAGGGCACCTGCGACGAGATCGGACGGCGGCACGTGTGGGTGGCGCTCGGCCCCGAAGGGCCGCGGACGGTCACCTTCGCGGCCCGGCTGGCCTCCTTGGAGCGCCCCTCGGACCTGGCGGAGCGCCTCCCCAAGGCCCTGATCCACCGCAATGTGCCGGGCGAGCCGGTCCACGCCTTCCTGCGCGACTTCGACCGCGCCTGGGCGGCCGCCGCTCCCTACGCCTCGCTCGGCGCGCGGCAGCGCTGGGCCAGGGCGGTGGGTGAACTGGCGTCCGACTGGCCGCTGTCACAGGACCGGCGGCGGTGGCGGCAGGGGGAAGTCACGGTGAACTGGGCGGCACTGGCACCCAATTCCGGGTGAAACCTGCGCCCGCGGGGAACGCGCGCACCTGATCGTTCGTCCCTGTGAAGTGGGTGTGATCTCCCGAATGGCTCTGTCGCTTTGACGGAGGCCGTGGCACCATCGCGACATCACGCACCAAGTTACTGACGGTAAATCAGGTTTCCTGGCCTACGCCCGGGTTACGGAGGGGAAGTCGTGAACCGACGCCACTGTGCCACTGCCGCGATCACTCTGGTCTGCGCTCTGACCGTGCTGGCGTCATCAGGACAGGCTTTCGCCGCCACCGCCGCGCCCGAACCGCCGCCCTCCGCCGGCGCGCCGGCCGTGCCGAAGAAGACCCTCGAGCAGGTCCGCCTCGAACTCGACACCCTCTACCGGCAGGCGGCGTCCGCTGCGGACGCGTACAAACTCGCCGAGGAGAAGGCCGAGAAGCAGTCGGCCGAGATCGTCAGGCTGGCCCAGGAGACCGTCAAGGTCCAGGCGCGCGTCGACGACCTGAAGAACCGCGCCGGCGCGGCCGCCCGCGCGCAGTACCAGGGCGGCGGGCTGCCGGCCGAGGCGCAGTTGGTCCTCACGGACGACCCGGGCCTCTTCCTCGACGGCATGGGCCGGATCCGGCAGAGCCAGAAGGCGACCAAGGACCTCCTCGGCGAACTGACCCGGGCACAGGCCGATTTGGCCGCGTACTCGAAGGACGCCAGCGCCCACTGGAAGACGCTGGAGGCGCACCGCGTCAAGCAGGCCGCCGCCAAGAAGAAGATCGACGGCAAGATCGCGGCGGCCAAGAAGATAGAGGACCTGCTGGAGAAGGAGGAGCGCGCGCGCCTTCTCGAGCTGGAACGGCAGGCGGAGTACAAAGCGCAGACCACCTGGCTGAGTTCGGGCGTGCTCAAGGGAATCGGCGGCGCGGCGACCCAACAGGGCAAGAAGGCGGTGCGGTTCGCCACCGCCCAGATCGGCAAGCCGTACGTCTGGGGCGCCGAGGGCCCGGGTTCGTTCGACTGCTCGGGACTCACCTCGCAAGCTTGGTCGGCGGCCGGCCGGGGCATCCCGCGCACCTCGCAGGAGCAGTGGCGGCTGCTGCCGCGGATCGACATCAAGGACATGCGGCCCGGCGATCTGATCATCTACCACGCCGACGCCAGCCATGTCGGGATGTACATCGGCGACGGCGCGATCGTGCACGCCCCGCGCCCCGGGCGGAATGTGACCCTCGCGGGGGCGGGTTCGATGAAGATTCTCGGAGTCGTACGCCCCGACAAGTGAGCACTCGCGGCCGCGTTACGCCCCGGCACGTGAGCACGTGACCTGCGCCACCACCGGGCCCATGGGGCCAACAGGCCCGTCGATCATGCCCAGGGCGTGATGTTCGTCATGGCCCCGGCGTCAACTACCTCCCCATGCGCGGCATATGCCACCGGCTCTATGTCCTTCGCCATTCCGCTACGGCCGGGGCTACCGCTATGGTCCCCGTCGGGCGGGACGTCGATCGTCGTCCTGCCGCGCCCTCGGGGGGAGGGAAGGAAACCGAGTCAATGCCCGTACCCGTACCGCGACAGAGGAACGTCCCCGTCGCGGAGACCGCGCACGGCGGCGCCGCCGGCGGCGCCGGAGTCGTCGGCCGCCGCGCCGACGGCGGCCTCGGCGGCTCCACAGGCGTACCCGGTGGCGGCAGCGGCGTCAGCGGCGGCGACCTCACGCTCCTGGTGATCGAGGACGACCCTGCGGGCTCCTTCTCCGTACCCGAGCTGCCCGACACGGCCGGCGCCCGCGTCAAGGTCCGCAGCGCGCGCAACCTCACCGAGGCCGCACGCCTGCTCACCGACGACGTCCACTGCATCCTGGTCGACCTCGCCCTGCCCGGCACCGGCGACGAGCCGCTCTCGCCGCTGAAGCACGTCCTGCGGCTCGCGCCGCGCCACGCGGTCCTCGCCCTGACGACGTCGGGCGACGCCCAGCGTGCGGCCGAGGCGGTGCAGCTGGGTGCCCAGGACCATCTCTTCCGCGACGAGCTCGACGCCCGGCTGCTCAGCCGGGCCGTGCGGTACGCGGTGGAGCGCAAGCGCGCCGACACCGCCCAGATGAAGCTCGCCGAGTCCCGGCTGCGCGCGCAGGAGAACGCCCGGCTGGAGCGCGGTCTGCTGCCCACTCCCCTGCTGGAGGGCTCGAACCTGCGGTTCGCCGCCCGCTACCGCCCCGGCCGTTCCCGGGCCCTGCTCGGCGGTGACTTCTACGACACCGTCCGCACCCCGGACGGCACGGTCCACGCGATGATCGGCGACGTCTGCGGGCACGGCCCGGACGAGGCGGCCCTCGGTGTGGAGCTGCGCATCGCCTGGCGTGCGCTGACCTTCGCGGGTCTGTGCGGGGACGAGCTGCTCTCGACGATGCAGCAGGTGCTGGAGCACGAGCGGGAGAGCGACGAGATCTTCGCGACGCTGTGCACGGTCGACATCGCCCCCGACGGCCGTCGGGCCGGACTGTGCCTTGCGGGCCATCCGTCCCCGCTGATCGCCCGCAAGGGCAAGGCCGCGCAGCTGCTGCCGTACGAGAACGGCGGCCCGGCGCTCGGTCTGCTGCCGCGCGCCCGCTGGCCGCGCCGCCAGGTGGAGCTGGGCGGCGCGTGGAGCCTGATGATGTACACGGACGGGCTGATCGAGGGCCGTGCCGGGCCGGGCGAGAAACAGCGCCTCGGCCAGGAGGGCATGCTCGACATGATCAACCGGCAGCTGGGCGAGGGGCTCGAGGGCGAGGCGCTGCTGGAGTCGGCGGTGTCGGAGGTGCGCGACCTGAACGGCGGCGACCTCACGGACGATGTGGCGGTCCTGCTCCTGAGCAGGGACCGGCAGACGGCCTGAGCCGTCGCGCGGCGGGCTGCGACGGGGCTTCGGCTGCCCCGCGCGCTACCTGCCGCCGTTGTACGGGCCGTACGGGCCGTCGCTGCTGGAGCCGCCCCTTCGGCCGCCCCCGGACACCTGCGCGAGCGCGGGGCGCACGTCGACGAAGAAGACGATGCTGGCGATCAGTCCGGCGATCGACAGGAACAGCACGGACACGAACAGGTTCACCGCGACCGTGATGCCCAGGATGATCAGCCAGAAGTTCTTCGTCTGCTTGTCGGCGGCGGTGTAGGCGTCCTTGCGGGCCAGCGCAGCCATGATCAGAGCGGTCACCGAGGTGACCAGGAAGACCAGGTCCAGCACCAGCCAGAGTGTGAAGTCGAATCCCGCGCGCAACATGGAGTACCGCCTCGTGAGTCGTTAGGAGCGCCTCGCCGCCAAAGCTATCGGGAGAACGGGCCGGACACCTCAATGGTGCCCGGCCCGTTTTCTCCGTACGCCGTTGCCGGCGCTGGGCTACTTGGCCGGCGGCGTGGCCGTCTTCTTCGGCGCGGGCTTGCGCGGGCCGGTCTTCTTGGCGGCCTGGGCCGGCGGAACGGCCGCGGCGACCGGGGTGGACTTCGCCCCGGCCGGCTTCGCGGCCTTCGGCTCCGGGTCCGGCTCGACGGCGATGGCGATCTCGTTGATCTCCTCGGCCGCCTCGCCACGCCAGGTCTTCACGGTCTGCTCGCCGTGCTCGGCGACCTTCTCGTACGCCTCGCGGGCCTTGACGGCGTACTCGGCGGCGACGCCGACGCTGCGCAGGGCCAGGTCCTGGGCGCTCTCGCCCAGCTTCTTCAGGTCGGCGTCGAAGGTGCCGAGCACCTCGGTGACCTTGGCCTGGACGGTCGCCTGGGCCTCCTTGGCCTGGACGGAGACCTTCTCCTGGACAGCCTTGGGGTCGGTGTTGCGCACGGCCTCGATGCGGCTCGGCGCCTCGGCGCGGAGCTGCTCGAGCAGCGCGGGGACCTTCTTCGCCTGCTGGACGGCGAGGTCGGCCGTGCCGGCCGCGAAGTAGAGGGGGGTCGGGTCGGTGAGGGTCTTGCGCAGGTCATCGGTGATGGCCATGACTGTGGTCCTCCCGGAACGCAGATCAGTGTGAGGGTGGGTCGGCAACACTGCCGTCGGCCGTGCGGGGCCCTTCAACGTCGGTGTCCTCCGTGACCGCGCCGTCCTCGGTCTCGAATCCGTTCTCCTTGCGGAAGGACTCGTAGATCTGGAGCAGTACGGCCTTCTGGCGCTCGTTGATCGAGGGGTCGGCCAGGATGACGGCACGCGTCTCCAGCTCATCCCGATCCCGCTCATCGAGAATCCCGGCCCGCACGTACAGCGTCTCGGCGGAGATCCGCAGGGCCTTGGCGACCTGCTGCAGCACCTCCGCGCTCGGCTTGCGCAGCCCGCGCTCGATCTGGCTCAGATACGGATTGGACACCCCGGCGGCATCGGCGAGCTGCCGCAGGGAGAGCTGCGCCGTGCGCCGCTGCTCCCGCAGGTACTCACCGAGACTGCCGACGTTGAGTGATGCCATGCTTCCGATGGTGCACAGTCGCGCTAACTATTGCAAGCAACTGCTTGCAATAGTGTTCCACGCAACACCCGTACGGCCCTGAGGGACGCCTACCCGGTGTCCGCTCTCATGAGATGTGGCGAGTCCCAGTGGTTCTGGCAATCGACCTCGCGGAGTCCCAGCGAAGCCGGCCAGCCTGTTGTCCCGTCGAAACGGAGGTGGCAGATTCTCAGTGCTTCGCAGTCCGACCTTGTGGATTCTCACCCGTTCCAGAGCGGGACCAGACGGCAGCTCTCCGCCGGGCAACGAGACGAACCGCCATCCTCGTGGTCCTGTGATCTGCCAGGCTTCGAACGACGTGTCGGCCGAACACGTCAGATGCGTGCCGCCGTCGAACACCATCCGCAGGAGGCCGCACTTGAACGCAACCGCGGACAGGGTCTTCGCCCCGAACAGTGGAAGAGCCTCAGCCACGTCCTGAGACTCCGGTGTCAAAGGCAGGCCAGGACTGGTGTGGAGTGAGCCTGCCGAGAGCCGAGCCGGTGCTTCCAGTACGACTTCCCACCCCGCATCGAGGGTGAGCGTCAGCCGAGAGTCGATGCTGATCCTGGCGACACTCAGGCCTCGGAGGTTCAGGACCCACCGGTCCTCATGCTCGACCGGTTCCACTTCAGTGCTCATCACCGCACCATGGTCCACTCCGTCGCAGTTGCCAAGGGATTTTGCTCCTCCTCGGCAGCACCCTCTGCTGAGCAGGCGACTCTCCCCGGAAAGCGCATCCCTGGTTCGCGCTGCGGAAGACGAGCACTCCACCGAACTCGTCGTGTACGAACAGCTCGCAAGGGCGCAGCTCGGCACGCGTCAGTGCGGCTGCGGGACCTCGGTCAGGCCGATCCGCCGGTGTTCGTCCAGTCACGGGATGGTTGGGTCCGCTACCCACGCCTCCCGCCCCGATAACCCCGTGCCCTCCGTCACCCGCCCTGCCACCATGGTCCGGTTCACGCCGCCGGGTCGGTGCCCTCGGCACCGATTCCCCGAAAGGACCCACCGTGACCGACGACCGCATCGACCCGCCCATGCGGGGGGACGAGCGCGAGACGCTGCGCGCCTACCTCGACTACCACCGGGCGACCCTCGCCATGAAGACCGAGGGACTCACCGACGACGAGCTGCGCCGCCGGTCGATGCCGCCGTCGGCCCTCACCCTGCTCGGGCTGGTGCGGCACATGGCGGAGGTGGAGCGCACCTGGTTCCGCCGGGTGATCAACGGTGAGGACATTCCGCTCGTCTGGTCGGACGAGGGCGACTACCAGGTGGCGTACGACGCGAACGGGTCCACCGGCGCGGAGGCGTTCGCGGCCTGGCGGACCGAGATCGACCACGCGCGCCGGATCGAGAAGGAGGCCGAGTCCCTCGACGTGACCGGCTACCAGGCACGGTGGGGCGAGGACGTCTCACTGCGGCTGGTGATGCTGCATCTGATCCACGAGTACGCGCGGCACAACGGCCACGCCGACTTCCTCCGCGAGGGAATCGACGGAACAGTCGGCGCCTGACCGCCCACCGGTCCCTACGTGCCGAGTTCGCCCGGCAGCGGGCGGGTGTGCAGGACGTCGAGCCGGGACACGGCCCGGGTGAGGACGACATACAGCCGGTGCAGGCCACGGGTCTCCGCCCCGGCGATGGCGGCGGGCTCGGCGACGACGACATGGTCGTACTCCAGGCCCTTGGCCACCGCCGCGGGCAGCACGGTGACCCGGGCGTCCGCCGCGAGGTCGTCCGCGGCGGCGGTCGCGATGCCCGCCGCGGTGAGCGCGGCCCGCAGCCGGTGGGTGTCCGGCTCGTCCGCGATCACGCCGACCGAGCCCTCGTGCTCCAGCGCCGCCCGTACGGCCGTGACCGTCGCGGCCACCACGTCGTCGACCTCGCTGACCGTCAGGGCGCCGTCGCCCCGCAGCGAACGCGCCGGCGGCACGTCGACACCGAGCGAGGGAACCAGCCGGTTCGCGAAGGCCACGATGGCCGCCGGGACACGGAACCCTTCGGTCAGCGGGACCACGGCCGCGTCCGCCTTGCCGAGATGGGCCAGTTGCTCGGGCCAGCTGCCGGCCGCCCACGGTGTGGTGCCCTGGGCCAGGTCGCCGAGCACGGTCAGCGATCCGAACCCGGCGCGCCGCGCGATGGCCCGGCACTGCATGGGCGACAGGTCCTGCGCCTCGTCGACGACGATGTGGCCGTAGCCGTCGGGGCGTTCGATCAGCCCGGCGAGTTCGTCGAGGAGTACGAGATCCGCCGCGCTCCACCGCGCGGATCTGTACGAGCGCGGCGGCCTGGCCCACCTGACCGCGTCCTGCTCCACCGCGGTGAGGAGCGGATCCGCGGGGTCGGTCAGCAGGCCGGTGAGGACCTCCTCCGGCTGCGTCCGCGGCCAGACGGCGTCGACGAACGCGGACACCGGGCGGGAACGGCTGATCCGCTGCACCCAGGCGTTTCCCATCGGCCCGGCGCGCCGCTCCGCCTGGAGCAGGATCGCGCGGACGGCGCGGGTACGGACGCGCTCCCGTCCCACGGCGTACGGCGGTGCCTCGGCCCTCACCTCGTCGACGATGCGCCGCAGTTCGGCGAGCGGGACGCGCCAGCGATACGAGCCGTCGGGTACGACGACCGGCCCCGTGGGCGGCACCACCCGTGCGTACAGGGCCCGGTGCAGCACCTCGGCCATCCGGACGTCGTGCTTGACCGCCGCGGCGGCCGCGCCGTCCTGCGCGCGTACCTCGTGACGGGCGATCTCGTCGTCCACGGTCGACTGCCGGACGCCGGTCTCGCCGAGCGCGGGCAGGACGGCCGAGATGTAGGAGAGGAAGGTGCGGTTGGGCCCGAGGATCAGAAGCCCGCCACGCCGGATGCGCTGCGGAAAGGTGTAGAGGAGATAGGCGGCCCGGTGCAGCCCGACTGCGGTCTTGCCGGTGCCCGGAGCGCCCTGCACGCACAGCGATTCGGCGAGCCCGGACCGTACGAGGTCGTCCTGCTCGGGCTGGATGGTGGCGGCGATGTCCCGCATGGGTCCGACCCGGGGGCGCTCGATCTCGTCGGCCACGATGGCGCTCGTACGGCTGGTACGGGAGGGGCCGGGCGCCAGGCCGTCGGTGGCGGGGCCGGGGGGCCGCGTGAGCCGTTCGTCCTCCATGCCGGTCAGATCCGCCGAATCGCCCTTGCTCAGGGGCGCCCAGCCGAACCGGCGGCGCACGGCCACGCCGTGCGGATCGCGAGGGCCCGCCTGGTAGAAGGCGCGGGAGACGGGCGCGCGCCAATCGACGACGAGCGGCGGCGCGGAGGGATGTTCGGTGATCCGGCGGCGGCCGATGTGGTAGCTCTGCCCGCGGTGTTCGCCGGCGGTCGCCTCCCGTGCGAAATCGAGGCGGCCGAAGAAGAGCGGGCTGTCCGGCTCCTCGCTCAACGCCTTGGCCCGGCTGCGCAGTTCGTACCCCAGGACTTCGGCGTCGGCGCCCGAGGCGAAGGCGTTCTCGCCGTCGACGACGTCCTGGGCCGCACCGTCGACCATGCCGGTCAGGGCTGCGCGGCAGGCGTCGTGGAACGTGCGTTCCTGGGTGAGGGCATGGCTGAGTGCGTCGTCGGGTGCCGTCATTCCATCGAGAATAACGTAACCGAGTTACATTTTTAACCGAGACTCATCAAGGTGACTGGCTGCCCTGGCTGCCCTAACCGACCTGGCCGACCTGGCCGACCTGGCCGAGACCGTTGCGCAGCTGCGCGAAGGCGAGCCGCGCGGCGTCCACCGCGGACGGACGCACATCCTCAGCGCTCTCACCTGCGGCGATCCGGCGCCAGTTCTCCTCGGCCAGGATGCGGATGACGGCGATGATCTGCCCGGCGGCGAGCCTGGCGGTCACCGGGGCGCCGCCACCGTCCGCGGCTCCCGCCCGGGGTTCTCCGCCGTCGAGCGCCGCCGCCAGCGCCTCCTCGGACCGCGCCTGGTACGCGTACAGCCGGGCCACCAGGCTGGGCGTGCCGTACAGCAGCCGGTGGAAGGCGAGCACCTGCGGGACGTCACTGAGCCCGGTCACGGGGTCGCCGCGGTCGAGGCCGTCGAGAAAGTGCCCCAGCAGCGCGTCCAGTGGTGAGACCCCCGGCTCCCGTGCGGCCACCACGCGGGCCGCCTCGTCCTCGTGGTCGGCGAACCGGTGGAGCGCCATATCCTCCTTGGCCGGGAAGTAGCGGAAGAGCGTGGGCTTGGAGACGTCGGCCGCCGCGGCGATCTCGGCGACGGAGACCGCTTCGAAGCCCTTCTCCAGGAAGAGCGCGATCGCGGCGTCCGAGATCGCGCGGTACGTCTGCTGCTTCTTGCGCTCCCGCAGGCCCGTGCCACCGCTCATGGGCCCGAGCCTACGCACCGTCGCGCGCGGCCGGGGTGATCACCCCGCCGCGCACGGGCCCGCTCCGCCCCGCCTGCGGATCAGGGCCTCGACACCGTCCAGGATCGTCTCCAGCCCGAAGGCGAAGTCGGACCCCGGCTCGTCCGGCTCGAACATCGCCGTGGACTCCATCAGCTTGGCCACCGACGGATAGCGGACGGGATCCGCCAGTCGCTTCACGGTGTTGGCCCAGCCGCGCATGGCCTCCTCCGGACCGGCGCCGCTCCTCGCGACCGCCGCCGCCAGATCCGCCATCAGCAGCGCCTCGTTCCGCACGAAGCCGCCGACCAGCATGATCACCGAGATCTTGTCGCCCTCGTCCAGCCCCGTGCCCTCCAGCGCCGCGAGGCCCTGGTCCCACCAGGCGACCGAGTTGGGCGTGGCCGGCGGGCCGGAGATGGGGATGCGCAGGGCCCACAGATTGCGGTGGAAGACCTCGCGCTGCGCGCTCGCCCAGGCCGCCGTCGCCTCCCGCCAGTCCGCGTCCGGGCCGGGCGGCTCGGGGGGCATACCGACGACCGCCTCCTGCATCAGGATGTAGAGCTCGTCCTTGGCCGCGACATACCGGTACAGGGACATCGTCGAGACGCCCAGCTCCTTGGCGACCCGCCCCATCGACACGGCGCCGAGCCCCTCCGCCGCCGCGAGGGCGACCGCGGCCGCGACGATCCGTTCCAGGCTGAGTCCGGGTTTCGGCCCCTTCGCGGGACGGTCCCGCAGGCCCCACGCCGCCTCGATGCTGGCCGGCAGCCCGGTACCGCCGCCGTCGCCGCTGGTGTCCGTCATCGCTCTCCGCCTCGCTGCCCCGTTCCGCCTTGACGCACATCCTAGTAATGCGTAACCCTTACACAGTATCGCGTATGGCATACGCATTAGAGGGGGAGTCCGTCATGAACCAGCCAGCCGCCGTCGAGGCCACCGGCCTCGTCAAGGCGTACGGGAAGGTCGCAGTGCTCCACGGCATCGATCTGCGGGTCGAGGCGGGCAGCGTCTTCGCGCTGCTCGGCCCGAACGGCGCGGGCAAGACCACCGCCGTCCGCATCCTCGCCACCCTCACCACCGCCGACGCCGGAGATGCGCGCGTCGCCGGGTACGACATCGTCCGCGAACGGACGCGGGTGCGCCGGGCCATCAGCCTGACCGGCCAGTTCGCGGCGATCGACGAGAAGCAGACGGGCGAGGAGAACCTCCGCATGATGGGCCGCCTGAGCGGACTGTCCCGCCCGGCCGCCAAGCAGCGGGCCGCCGAACTCCTCGAACGGTTCGGCCTCACGGACGCCGCCCGCCGACGGACCGTCACCTACTCCGGCGGGATGCGCCGCCGCCTCGACCTCGCCGCCGGACTCGTCGGCCGGCCCGAGGTGGTCTTCCTCGACGAGCCGACGACCGGCCTCGACCCGCGCAGCCGCGCCGAGTTGTGGCAGGTGGTGCGCGAACTGTCCGCCGGGGGCGCGACGGTGTTCCTGACCACGCAGTACCTGGAGGAGGCCGACCGGCTCGCGGACCGTATCGCGCTCGTCGACGGCGGCAGGCTCGTCGCGGAGGGCACGGCGGACGAACTCAAGGCCAGGGTCGCGGGCCACCGCCTCGACCTCGTCCTCACCGACGCGGCGGCGTATCTGCGGATCGAGTCCCGCGCACCGGGCCGCTCCGTCCACCGCTCCCCCGAGACCCTCACCGTCGGCTTCCCGACGGACGGAACCGCCGCGGAGGTCCGCGCCCTGCTGGACGAACTCGACCCGCAGCGGCGCGACATCGTCCGCTTCTCGGTCCGGCAGGCCACGCTCGACGACGTCTTCCTCACTCTGACCGGCAAGGAGCCCGCCCATGTCTGACGCCCTGAGCCGTACGGTGTCGCCCGCGCTGACCGCCGCCATGACGATGTCCGGCCGCAGCATCCGTCTCAGCCGGCGCAACATCGACGCCGTCATCACCTCGATGATGCTGCCGCTGATGATGATGGTGGTCTTCATCTACTTCTTCGGCGGAGCCATCGACACCGGGACGGCGTACGTGACGTACGTGGTGCCCGGGATCCTCGTCCTGTGCGCGGCCTTCGGCGCGTCGACCACCGCGGTGGGGGTGAGCGAGGACATGAAGGGCGGCATCATCGACCGCTTCCGCTCCCTGGACGTCGGCGGCACGGCGATCCTGACGGGTCATGTCGCCGCCAGCACCCTGCGCAACCTGCTCTCCACGGCCCTGGTCCTCGCGGTCGCCCTGCTGGTCGGCTTCCGCCCCTCGGCCTCCCCCGCGGCCTGGCTGGCGGCCGGCGGCATCCTGATCGCGTTCCTGATCGCGATCTCCTGGCTCGCGGCGGCGGTCGGCCTGCTGGCGAGAAGCCCGGAAGCGGCGGGCGGCTTCACCTTCTTCATGTCGTTCCTGCCCTACCCGAGCAGCGCGTTCGTCCCGATCGACACGATGCCGGGCTGGCTCCACTCGTTCGCGGACCACCAGCCGGTGACCCCGCTGATCGAGTCCCTG
Organism: Streptomyces sp. AM8-1-1; assembly: GCF_032229325.1. NCBI lineage: Bacteria > Bacillati > Actinomycetota > Actinomycetes > Kitasatosporales > Streptomycetaceae > Streptomyces > Streptomyces sp. AM8-1-1. Next base: position 4,449,710 of record NZ_CP135086.1, on the reverse strand, counting down.
CGCGGCCTGCTGCTCTCCCAGCCGGTGGGCACGACACCCTGGGCGGCACTGGCGTGGTGCGCGGTGATCATGGCGGTGGCGACGGGGGCGTCAGGGGTGCTGTTCCGGATGCGGACGCGGTGAGGACTTGAGCCAGTCGGCATAGGCGGCGATCACCCGGTGCAGCGAGGGGACACTCGTCAGCCCGAGTTGTTCCTGTGCCGCCGCCAGGACCCGCCGCACCTTTCGCGCCGCATCCGGCAGAAGCCGCTCAGCCGCCTCCGATGCCGCCCTGATCTCCTCGGCAGTGCGGATGACATCCGTGATGACTGATTGCACCCTCTTGTATGCCATCAGGACCGGAAGATCGTGTCCCATGTGTGCGGAGCAGCCGGGCTTCGCGTACTCGACCGCTTCCCGCCACACCTCGCAGATCCGCTGCTCCTCCCTCTTCGTGTAGTGCATCAGGTGCAGGTGGGTCGCCAGGTCGTAGAGCGGATCCCCGATCATGGCGAGCTCCCAGTCGATGAACCAGAGGTCGCCGCTGGAGTCGACAATCAGATTCTTGCGGTGGAGATCGCCGTGGAGGAGGGTGAACGGGCGTCGTCCGAGACCGGAGGCGGACTCGGACAGCTCGGCCAACGCCTGTTCATGAACCCCCAGCGTGCTGAGAAGCGTTCCAAATACTCCCGCATTGCGCCGGTACACCTCATGCTCGGTGAAGCGGATGAGCCCTCGCAGAAATCCGGCCGAGTCGTCATCCGCCGAGTCGCTGTCCACCGAAGAAGACCCCGTCAGGGTGGGGACCCGCGCTATGTCGTCCAATTCATCCGGCTTGATGGCCGTCAATTCCCTGAACAGCCGGCCGAGTTGAGTGACATGCCGTGCGCCCAGGGAGCGTTGGCACGAGGCGCCGCCCTCCAGCGTCCGGCCTTCGATGAACCCTTGGAGGAACACACCGTCCGCGATCTCGGCGGTCTCGGGGATACGCGAGACCCGGCCCTGCAGGGCAATGAGCAAGCGGTCCTCGGAGGCGAAGCAGCGCCGGTCGAACCAGAGCAGTCCCGGGCGCGGCACGCGCAACTTGCCTCGGAGGGAGTGGGCCGCCAATGGGTTCTCGACCGGCAGACGAAAGGCGTACGCCTCATGGTGGTAGCCCTCCAGAGGGCCTTCCACATCCTGGCCGTCGCTGCTCAGCGCGGCTGCTCGCCGTCGGATTTCAGATGCCGCATCGACTGTCATGTAGCGCGCCCTCAGCGTTCCGCCCGGTTCAGACTGAGAGAGGAAGTTACCTCCCCAGCAGACCCAGTGGTTGAAGGTTTGCTCCGAAGTCACTCACCCCAGTCCATGGAGGCCTCGGCATTCGACCAGTAGGACTCGAACTGCTCGCGCACTTTGTGGAAGTAGGCACTGTCCTGCCCCGTGCCGCCCGCCGTCGGCTTCCACGTGAAGGGTTCCGAGCTGCTCATCAGGTCACGGATCGCCATGGGCGGGCTGTCTCCGTGTTCGCGCACCTCGTTGCGGCGGACCTCGTAGAGACTGGTGAGCGCGACCGAGTTGTTGAGGATGTAGTACTTCTGCTGCGGGAGCGTGGGCAGCGAGCGGATCTCCACTCGCACACTGGCCCGTCTCCGGTACTCCGCCACGGAGAGCAGAGAGTGCTCCAGCTGCCGCGCATAGGTTCGGATGATTCCTCGCAGTCTCCGCAACGGGCGCTGGTCCGTCGGATCGCTGATCAACTCCGGTAGGCCGTGATCGACCACCAGACTCGGCAGCAGCACCCGCGCCCTGATCGACTCGGGCACCGGGGCCTTCCCCGCCCTGATCCTCACCACCTGCTGAGCCACGATCTGGCTGAGATTCTCGGTGGTCAGGGACCAGACATCGAGAGACACGTCGGCGGCGGCGAACGCCTCGGCCACCCAGTCGTCGAGGGTCTGCGGCGTCGTGTGGCCCGCCACCACGCGAGGCCCCCTCCCCTTCCCGCCCTCATCGATCAGTCCCCACGCCCGCAGGATCTTCAGGGCATGCTGAACGGTTACCAAGGAGACCTCGTACTGCTGTGCCAGCACCCGTTGCTTGGGGACCTGTTCGCCCGGCTCGATCCTGTTGTCGGCGATCTGCTCGCGGAGGTCTTCGGCTATGCGCAGGTACTTGTGCCGACCGGGAACGCCATGCTTCTCGCCCTCACGCCCCGTCAAAGCCATTCAAGAAAGCTACAACAGTCGTTCACCATGCGTCGCAAGTCCGCCATGAGCAGTCAACAAGACATGTTGAACGGTCACTTGGCAGACAGGTCGGGTGGCGTTGTGAGCTGCCAAGACCGCAGTGAGCGGGCGTACCTTCGGCCGCACGGGCAGAGCTCCCGAAGGGACGAAGTCATGCGTCGTACACTGCCGTCACTCCGCTCGGTGACCAGCCTCGAACGCCTCGATCAACGGGCCGTAGGAGCCGATGTACACCAGTGGCTCGCGGCCCCTCAGACGCCGGAGCTTCGCGTCGTTCCGGACATACCCGAGGAAGGGAACCCCGAGCGCACCGGCGGCTTCACGATCCGCGGGAGAGTCGCCGATCATCAGCGACTTCTCCGCCGTGAACCCCGTGGTCTCCAGCGCCCGGCGCAGACAGTGCGGATTCGGCTTGAGCAGCGCCGGGTCCGCGGTGCGTCCGTGGACGTGCCCGTCGAAGTAGGCCGAAAGGCCACGGTCTTCGAGATACTGCGACGCTGCCCGCGGCGAGTTGTTGGTGGTGATGGCGAGTCGTACGCCTCTTCCGCTCAGCAGCTCCATCAGGCGCCCCGCGCCGACGGTCGGCTCAGCAGTCGACGTGGCCCGCAGCTCCTCTTCGGTGAGCAGCCGCTCGAGTTCCAGGACCAGCTCACTGCCGGGTCGCTCCTGGCCTGCGACGCCCAGTACGGCGTGGGGGTCGTCGGCGGAGGCGGCGGGCACCGGCACGTCGTAACCGAACCGGTGCCGGCTCAGGGCGCGCATCGCTGCGGCCACGTCCGCAGCCGGATGGCCGGAGAAAAGTCGGCACACCGGGCCGTCGAAGTCGAAGAGCACGCACTTGGCGGCCGAAAGGAGGTCGAGCGGACCGGTCACGTGCGGATACCTCTCGTCGATCCGTCCGTTCGGGCAGAGAGTCGGCTGGTGTCTTCGCACCCCATCTTGCCCCCAATGAACAGGGGGAGCAGTGACGTTGCTACCGGACCCCCTGCGCCTCGCCACCCTCCAGGCCCCCGGCGCGAACCTCAATGGCCTCCGGGCAGCTCAGCCGGCGAGGGTGATGTCCGAGGCAAGCGTGCCCCACAGGCCGTCGAACCAAGCCTGCGACTGGATCAGGAAGGCTTCGTCCCGCGCCCCGCCGTCACGGTCGAAGGCGAACAGCCACGAGTCGCTCCCCAGCGCGTCGTAGATCACGGTGGGGGTGTCGCCGATCTGCTCCTCGCGCTTCGTCACGGTGTAGTACGCGAACAGCGCCTCGGAGCCGTTCAGCAGATAGAGCTTCACGGGCGGGGTGAAGGGCAGCGCCTTCAGTGTGACGTCGACGTCGATGCCCCGCGTCGTACGCAGCGCCCTGAGGCCGGAGCGCAGGACCAGGCCGTGGCTGTTGCGCAGCGACAGCCAGTGCTCGTGGACCTTCCTCTCGTCCGCCGCGTCCTCCGCGGCCCGGGGAAAGGCGATGTCCAGATCGCGCGAGGGCAGCAGCAGACGGACGGTCACACTCTCCGGGGTGACCTGACCCGAGCGCATCAGCTGCAACGGGTCGGCGAGCGCCAGATTCAGCGACTCGGCGGTGAGACAGATGGCGTCGATGGTCACGTGCGGAGCCTGGAACGCCTCCATCACTCGCGGTCGCAGCCCGGCGGCGGTCTGCTGCGGCTCCGCCGAAGGGTCCGTCTCGCGCGGCAGGGCAATGCGTGCCGGTGCGCCCCGGACGCCGGCCGTGAGCAGACCCGCGTCCCGCAGCAGGTCGAGCGCCTGCCGGATCACTCGACGCTCCACGCCGAATTCCTCGGCCAGGGTGTCCTGCGTGGGCATGCGCTCGCCGGCCCTGAGTCGGCCGACCCGGATGCGCTCGGTCAGGATGTCAGCCACTTCGCGGTGCGAGGGCTTGGTGCCATTGAGTGCACTGTGCTCGTGGGTCACGACAGAACGTTACAACTTAAGTCTATCTGACGGGAGTTACCCGCAACTTGTTTTCAAGTTGCGACCAAGTGGGGACAACTCAAGTGAAGTTGGCAACCAACTTGACCAACTTCCCGCAACTCGAAGACCGCGCCACCCCGCCCCGTCCACCGTCGTACGGGTGCCGCGTGCGGACGAATCCGCACCTCTGCCGTTCCACTCCCCAGCCCGAGGAGGGATCGCCGTGCCCCTGATCGCCCTTTTTGTCGAGCAGTACGTGCAGCTGCGGTACGGCTTCGTCGCCGCCGTAGGGCTCGCTCTGCTGACCATCGGAGTCAAGGCCGAGAACGCCACCTGCGCCGGCATCGGCGGCATTCTCCTCATCACGCCCGCCATCAGCGCCGGCAGCTGACAGGCACAACTCCCCACGCACCACCGAGCGCACCGAGCGCAACCCACGCCCGGACATCACCGCGCGAGCGGCCCTCGCGCCGCAGACGTCACAGGTGTCCGGGCACTCCCATGCCGCTGACGTCAGGACGTGCCCGGGCACACCTCGCAGACCTCAGAAGACGTCCGGGCACCACGCGCGCCTCGACGTACGGAACACCCCGTCCGCCACCCGCGCCGCTCCCGCCGTGTTCTCCTCCACCCGGCCGAGCGCCGTCAGCCGTACCGCCGACTCGTCGCCCAGGTACAGCGTCCCCAACTCCGCGATGTCCAGGGTCAGATCCGGGGTGTCCGTCGACGGGGCGCAGGTCGCGCCCTCCGGGGACGCGTCCAGGCGGAAGCGGCCGCCCGCCAGGCCCATCCGGTCGTGGAGCTCCAGCACCAGCGTGCCCGAGCTTTCGTACGTACGGGCTTCCAGCGCCCGTACGACGTCCAGGATCCGCACCCACAGGAAGTCGGCGTGCGTCAGGATCCGCGCCGCCCTCGGGTCCGGGAGGAGCAGGGGGAGGAGGTCGTCCGGGGCGCGGCTGCCCGACTTCACCGTGGTGATCCAGTCGACCGAGCAGACGAAGTGCCACAGCGCGCGCTCCGCGCCCGGGGTGAGCGCCAGCAGTTCGCGTACCGACGCCGTGTTCAGCGGCTGCTTGGCGTCTCCCCAGCGGTCGTCCGCCCGGTAGGAGAGCAGGCCCTCGATCTCGCCGGACGCCGCGCGGTAAACGGCGTAGAACGGCTCGGTCCACGGGTCGCCCGGCGGCAGGGCCTGGCCCGTGTGGAGCTGCCACCAGCGCTCGTCGCGGCTCACGAAGCCCGGCTGCACGGCGGCGAGGCGCTGATGCAGTTCCGGACCGAGCTTGCGGACGTCGGTGCCGTCCACCAGGTCGACACGGCCGCCGTCGGACGGGCCGGACCAGCGCGGGTCGATACCCGTGCGCGGGACGTCGACGGACCACTCGGTGAGCCAGGCAGCGGGCCCGAAGCCGTACCGGCCGTAGATGGGGTACTCCGCGGCGATCAGCGTCGACACCACGTCACCGCGCTCCTTGGCCTCCGCCAGGTCCGCGGTCATCATCCGGCTGAGCAGCCCGCGGCGGCGATGGGTGGGGCTGACCGTGACGTTGGAGACGGCGTTCGCGGCCACCGTGCCGCCGCCGGGCACGGTCAGCCGCTGCTCGAAGGTGCGGTACGTCGCGACACAGCGGCCGTCGTCGAAGGCGCCCCGCACCCGGCTGAGATCCGTGTGCGCACGGCGCAGCGCGATCTCCTCGTCGGTGATCGCGGGCGGGCGCAGAAAGCCGGTGGCCAACGCGCGCAGCCAGTCGGGGTATTCGGACTCGGTCGCGATGCGGGTCTCGACGCTCATGCACCCACGCTAAGCACGCGGCCGTCAGAAAGTCGCGCGAATTTCCCCGACCTCGGCCCCGCCGCCGAGCAGTGGCATCCGGCCGATCCTCGCCACCACCGGCGCGTCCACACCCATCAGGCGCAGCGCCCTGGCCAGCACGGGCCCGAGCGCGCGGCTCCCGCCGTCGTCGACCTTGAAGGCCAGCGCGCGGCCGTCCTCCAGCGCCACCGCCTGCACGGCCTCGGCGCCCATCTTGGACAGCGCGCCCGGCACCTCCTGCATCAGCCAGGTGTCGGCCCTGCGGGTGCCCGCCACGTACTCCGGGTGCGCCCGCATCGCGTCGGCGACCCGTCGTTCGGCCGTGCCGGCGCCGGCGAGCACGAAGGAGCGGAAGGACCGGGCGAGCCCGGTGAGGCTGATCGCCATCAGCGGCGCTCCGCAGCCGTCGGTGCCCACCGCACCCACCTGCTCCCCGGAGGCGTCCTCGACGACCTCGTGCACCAGCTGCTGGAGCGGGTGCGCCGGGTCGAGGTAGGTCGTACGGTCCCAGCCTGCCCGGGCGCAGGCGGCGAGCATCGCGGCGTGCTTGCCGGAGCAGTTCATGGTGACCCGGTCGCGCACCTGCCCCGCGGCGAGGTACGTCTCGGCCTCGACCGGGTCCAGCGGCAGATCGGGCGGGGTCCGCAGCTCGTCCGCCGTCAGGCCGTGCTCGGCGAGCATCTTCCGTACGAGATCGAGGTGAAAGCTTTCTCCTGAGTGACTCGCGGCCGCCAGCGCCAGCCGCTCCCCCGAGAGGTCGAGCCCGGCCCGGAGGACGGCCGCGGCCTGCATCGGCTTGTTGCTGGAGCGTGGGAAGACGGGGGTCGCCGGGTCGCCCAGCGCGAACTCCACACTGCCGTCGGCCGCGAGGACGACGAGAGACCCTCGGTGATGGCCCTCGACGAAGCCGGAACGTACGACTTCGGCGAGGACCGGCGGTATGGCGGTGCTGGCGGAGGTGGAGCTCATCGTCGGCCTTCCGGGGCGGGAACCCGCTCCCGGCACGGTCGCCTCAGGTGAGCAGGTCGTCTACTTGCGCTTCGCCCTCACGGTACCTGCGGGCGATCTCGGCACTGCAATCGTCCGCGGTGTGCTGCAGCAGCTGCCGGCGGCGTGACACCTGCTGTTCATAGCGGATCAGCTGTCCCATTCCCGCGTGCAGCTCTTCGTCCGTCCGGGCGTCGAGGTCGGAGAGCTCCACATCGGAGAGCATGTCGGCGGCGAGCCGCCGGTACTCCTCGCCGTGCGGCGTCGAGAGCGTCACATGGCGGGCGGAGGAGCGGTGCCGGGACGGGGTGTCGGCGAGGATCTCCGACAGCCGGTCCACGACCGGGGTCTCGGGGTCCGTACGCCGCGCGAGCTCGGCCCGCAGGATGTCGATCCGGCCCTGGAGCAGCCGCCGTACATAGCTGAGGTCCGCCTCGTCGCGCTGGGCCTCACGGCGTAGCACCCGCAGCTCGGGCAGACGCAGGGCGGGGAGGTCGTACTGCGGCGGCTCCGGCAGGGCGTCCGCGGTGCGCTGCTGGGGCGGGCGGGTCGCACACGCCGCCGCCGGCGGGAATGCGGGAATCGAAACGGGACCTGCCGTCTGCCCGGCGCCAGATGTACTCATGTGCGTATGTCCGTCCCCTCGACCGGTGCATGAGGTCTCCGCAGGCCCGGAAGGGCCGGGGGGATGCACCGCCTCATGGCATCGTGCCACTCCCGAACCGTCCGACGCAGGCGCTCTGCACCCGTTCAGCCCCAGATAGGTTGGTCTGTATGCGTGCAGTGGTGCAGAGGGTCGACGGCGCGAGCGTCGACGTGACGGAGGAGTCCGGCTCCGAGACGGTCGGCGAGATCATCGGCGAAGGCCTGTGTGTGCTGGTGGGAGTCACCCACGAGGACACCGAGGAGAAGGCGGCGCAGCTCGCCCGCAAGCTCTGGTCGCTGCGGATCCTGGAGGGTGAGAAGTCCTGCTCGGACGTGAATGCGCCCTTGCTGGTGATTTCGCAGTTCACTCTCTACGGGGACGCCCGGAAGGGCCGCCGCCCCACCTGGAACGCGGCGGCGCCGGGGCCGGTGGCCGAGCCGCTGGTGGACGAGGTGGTGGCGCAGCTGCGGGCACTGGGGGCGACGGTGCAGACGGGCCGGTTCGGGGCGAGCATGCGGGTCTCGCTCACCAATCACGGCCCGTTCACCGTACTGATCGAGATCTGACCGGCCGGCGGATTGCCGGGGCACGCGAGCCCGGCAGGTCCGAACGACGGACCCCTACGGCTCGACGACCGTCTCCTGTGCGGCCGCCGTGTCGCCAGCCAGCAGCTCCGCGTCCACCGGCACATTGCGCTTCACCAGCGCCAGCGCGATCGGGCCGAGCTCGTGGTGGCGGGCGGAGGTGGTGATGAACCCGAGCTTGCGGCCCTCCTCGCCGTCGGCCGCGAGCCGGATCGGGGTGCCGGGGCCGGGCAGATGGACCTCGCTGCCGTCCAGGTGCAGGAAGACCAGCCGGCGCGGCGGCTTCCCCAGGTTGTGGACGCGCGCCACGGTCTCCTGCCCGCGGTAGCACCCCTTCTGGAGGTGGACCGCGGAGCCGATCCAGCCCAGCTCGTGCGGGATGGTGCGGTGGTCGGTCTCGAAGCCGACGCGCGGGCGGTGGGTCTCCACGCGCAGGGCCTCGTAGGCCAGGATTCCGGCAAGAGGGCCGTTCGCGTCGGCGTACGACTCCAGGTCGGCGCGCGGCAGGAACAGATCGCGGCCGTGCGGGGTCTCGCGTACGACCACGCCGTTCGGGACCTCGGCGATGGAGCCGGCGGGCAGATGCACCACCGCGATCTCGGCGGTGCGCTCGGCGACCTCGACCCGGTAGAAGAACTTCATCGACTCCAGGTAGGCGATGAGCGCCTCCTCGGTGCCCGGCTCGACATGCATCCACACCGTCTCGCCGTCGTCGACGAGATACAGCGCGTGCTCGATGTGGCCGTGGGCGGAGAGGATCAGCGACTCGGTGGCCTGGCCCGCCGGAAGGTCGCTCACATGCTGCGTGAGCAGCAGATGCAGCCAGCTCAGCCGGTCGTCACCGGTGACGGCGACGACACCGCGGTGGGAGAGGTCGACCAGACCCCGGCCGTCCGCGAGGGCGCGCTGCTCACGGAACAGGTCGCCGTAGTGCGCGGCGACCCCTTCGTCGTGTCCCTCGGCGGGGACGGCGCCGGGCCGGGACAGCAGCGGGCTGGCTGTACGTGAATGTTGCAGCATGCGCACCAGCCTACGACTCGGTCGTCGAAGCCTCGGCAGAGCACTTCTCGCAGCGGCCGAAGATCGCGAAGTGCTTCATGTCGGTCTCGAACCCGAAGGTCTCGCGCAGCTTCGCCGTGAACTCGGAGGCGACCGAGACGTCCGCCTCGATCACGGTCGTGCAGTCGCGGCACACCAGGTGGATGTGGTGGTGCCGGTCGGCGAGGTGATAGGTCGGAGCGCCGTGGCCGAGATGGGCATGTGAGACGAGGTGCAGCTCCTCCAGGAGCTCCAGGGTCCGGTAGACGGTGGAGATGTTCACGCCGGACGCGGTCTTGCGCACCTCGGCGAGGATGTCGTCGGGCGTCGCGTGCTCCAGGGAGTCGACGGCCTCCAGGACAAGCTGACGCTGTGGGGTCAGCCGGTAGCCGCGCTGCCGCAGATCGCTCTTCCAGTCGATGCTCACCACGGGACCCAGTGTAGGTCCGCCGCGGAGCGTCGGACGGGGCTATGAGCGGGCGCCTCGGCCGACGGCCCGTCCGGGCGGGGCGGCGGCGCATCCGGGCGCTGCGGCGGCGCGTCCGGGCGGGGAGGTGGGGCGTCCGTGTCCCGCGTGCGGCCGAGCAGGGCCCGGACCCGCAGCACCACCTCTTCGAGGCTGAACGGCTTGGCCACGCACGCGTCCGCCTCCCCCGCGGGCCCGGTGCAGCGGTCGGCCGCGCCCGGGGCGGTGAGGAAGAGGACCGGCATGCCGTGCCCGGCCCTGCGCATCATGCGGGCGATCTCGAATCCGTCGAGATCGGGCAGCAGCACGTCCAGCACGACCACATCCGGGGCACGGCCGCCCAGGCGCTGCATGGCCTGGATGCCGGTTGCCGCACAGCTGACGTCGAAGCCGGCGAGGCACAGCGTCTGGGCGAGGAGTTCACGGATGTCCGGCTCGTCGTCGACGACGAGCACGGAGGCGGCTCTGGTCACATTCCAGAGCTACCGGCCGTGCCTCAGAGGATCCTGAGAATCCTCTTCGGGTTGCTTGAGGATCGCGCCCTGCCCGAGGCAGGCTGCTCGGCTACTTGAAGAAGGCGATGCCGTCGTCGGGGAGGTCACCGAGGTCCTTGGCCCAGGACTCGACCTGCTCCGGGGAGACGACCTTCTTCAGATGCGCCGACATGTACGGCCGCAGCGGCACCTCGGGCGTGGACTTCTCGCCCACCCACATCAGGTCGCTCTTCACATACCCGTAGAGCCGCTTTCCGCCGCTGTACGGGCCGGCGGACGCGGTCCGCGCGATCGCGTCCGTCACGAGATCGATCTGCGGCTTCTGGTCGGCGAGTTCGCCGTACCAGACCTCGACGACGCCCTGGTCGCGGACCATGACGACCTCGACCTTGCGGTCCTTGTCGATGCGCCAGTAGCCGTGCTCGCTCTCCAGCGGCCTGACCTTGTTGCCCTCGGCGTCCAGCACCCAGGAGTGCGAGACGTACTCGATGAAGTCCCGGCCGTCGTGGCTGAAGGTGACGGACTGGCCGAAGTTGCACTTCTCGGCGCCGGGGAAGTCGGAGACGCCCGCGCCCTCCCAGGTTCCGAGGAGGAAGACGAGGGGGACGAGGTCCGGGTTCAGGTCGGACGGAATCTCGATCATGAGCAGCTCAGGCGATCTGTAGTGATGGGCTGTCGTCACAGGTCTCGGGCGGCACGGCCCCGTTCAGCGCTGACCCTGGTAGAGCTTCTTCACGGTCAGCCAGGCGAAGGCGGCGACGCCGACGCAGACCAGGACCAGAAGGGCTTCGAAGAATGCCTCAAGCACGGGGTGCTCCTCGGATGAGCGATGTGGCGGAACAGGGCCGGTGCCCAGCCTAATGGGTTGACGGTCCCGTCTCTCTGCGAGGTCAGCCGAGCAGCTGATTCTGCAGGACGACGGTCTGGTGGAAGGGGACCGCCGCGGACGGGCCCTTCCGGGACTGGACGATCAGCGCGACGGTGTCGCCGGCGGTGATGTAGGCGTGCCGCACATGCACCGCCCCCGGCTCCGACTCGCCGTACACATGGCGGTTCGTCGAGAGAATGTCTGCGGCGAAGGGGTAGGACTCGTCGACCGGAGCGACCTGATCCACCCCGTTCAGCGGCGCTACGGCCTCCGGTGCCCCGCCGAGATTCGTCGAGAAGAACTCCTCGGCGAACGCGACCGAGTGGAAACGCAGCAGATAGATCCGGGTGCTGGTGGAGTCCGCCATGGTCCAGCCCCGCGCCACGACGTGTCGCAGCCCTCCATCGATGAGGTCCTGTTCCAGGTCCTCGCGCTGGTGGTCGGGGAACTCGGCGAGGAAGCGGCCGGCGGGCACCCGGTCGCCCTTGAGCTGCTTGTCCGGGCGGGCCCCCGCGGGCAGCGGGAGCAGCAGTGAGCCCAGGTCCGCGTAGTGGATCTGGGCCTCGTTGGTCGGGTCGAACGGGTCGATCGCACCGGCCGGCAGCACCGGCTTGGCGAGCTTCGGGTAGACCCAGCGGCCGTCGTCCTCGGTGGCGAGCCCGGGCACGTCGGTACGCTCCTGCTCGGTGATGCCGTACGCGACGGCCGTTCCCAGCGCGGCGAAGACCACCGTGGCGGCGGTCCAGCGGAGCACGGTCCGCAGACGCCTCCGGCGGCCGGGCGGGGCGGGCGGGGCGGGCGCGGCGGGCACGGCGGGGGCAGCGGGCGCGGCGGGCGGGGCGGGCGGAGCGGGCGGAGCGGGGACAACGGGCGGGGCGGGGGCAGCGGTCGCCTGGGCCTCCGGGGCCTCCGGCGGCACGCCGCCGTCGGCCTGCGGCGCGGTCAGCTCGGGCTCGTGCACGGATCGCACCTCGGGTGCCGTGCGGGTTTCGTCGATCACACGGACTCCCCGGGGGATTCGAGATGCTCCAGCTGGAGCCGCAGCAGTTCGGTAGCGGACGCGGTGTCCAGCGGCTTGAGGCCGTAGGCGTACACGTTGATCAGCGCATCGCCCTCGTAGGCGCTGCAGAACATCGCGTCGAACTTCGTCCTGGTGCTCTTCGGCGTCAGGAAGCATCTGGCGTTCTTGAAGCCGGGGACGGTGGGGCCCTTGCGCAGGACGCCGAGCGCGTCGACGAACTCGCTCTGGAACGCGGCGAGCTCCCGGCCGTCCTTCGCGTTCTCGATCTGCGCGAGCCGCATCTCGACGATCAGCCCCTGATCGAGGGCGACATAGCTGCGCACGGCGAGACCCTGGAGGCGCAGCTTGTCGATCGCTTTGTCACGGGCCTTGCGCTGCTCGGCCGGAAGGCCGCGGGTTCCCTCCTTGAACCGGACGATCGCCTGCTTCCTGCCCAGGACCGTGTTGTTGCCCAGTCCGTCGACGTCCGGTCCCAGCCGGTACTCGTCGGGCACCGGCGGCAGTTCGGCGGCGAGACCCGTCGCCTCGGCCGCCGGGTTCGCCGGCCGCTCAGGTGGATCTGCCCAGACCACGGTGGGTGCGGTTCGGTCCGCGTCGCCGAGCCGGTCGAAAGCCAGAACACCCAGGCCGGCGACCACGGCGAGGGCGAGGGTCCCCGACACCGCCACGATCAGTTCGGGGCGGACGCGCCGAGGCTCCCGGGCAGAGCCGAGGGTCTCGGGAAGCGGCTCCGGCGAGGCGGGCGCGGAGGGCGGCAATACGGGCGGAACCGGAACGGAAGGCGGCTCGACCGGCGGCGTACCGGGGACGGAAGGCTGTTCGACCGGCGGCGCGGTCGAGAGGGAGGGCTCGCCCGCGGGCGGGCCCGGAACGGAAGGCTGCTCGCTCACAGGCGCCCCAGTTGCTGCTCGGCGAGGGCCGTCACGGCCTTCTCGGATATCTCGCGGCGATTGCTGACGTACCAGATCTCCATGGCCACATCACCGCGACACGCGAGGACCCGGGCCCGGTACAGCGGTTCGTAACCCGCCTTGCGGATGGGTTCGTTGAACACGTACACCCGTCCGTTGCCACTGCCCGTGATGAGTTCGCCGTCGTGGCCGGCGAACTCCTCCGTCGGCATGTAGGACTGCTGGTCGGAGACCCAGTCCGCGGCTGCCGTCTTGGTGGCGTCCCGGAACTGGATGAGATGGACGGTGACGAAGATCCCGCCGCGCTGCTCCCAGGCGGTCGTGGCGATACGCCGGATCTCGTGCTTGGCCAGGAAGCGGAACGTCTGGGGGGGCTCGTCGAACCCACTGGCGTACGAGACGACCTCGGTCCACCCGTCGGACGTCACCGCACGGTCCGTCTGGGCACCCTTCGGCTTCTTGACGAGCAGCTGACGCAGATCGCCGTCCGTCGCATGCCGGCGGTTCGCGCTGACCGTCAGCGGTGTGGTGTCCGGGCCCGCCGCGACGGTCCTCGGCGTCCTCAACTCCGGCTGGGACAACGGCGCCAGCGGTGTCGGCTCACGTTCGATCTGCACGGCGTAGCCGGTCACCGTTCCGGCCAGCACCCCCAGCACCGCCGCCGCCCCGACGACCAGCGCCGTACGGCCCCGCCTGCGCGGTGCCACCGCCTCGGGAGCCGCAGGCTCACCGGGCTTCTCTTGATCTTCCGGTATGTGCACACACAGCAGACCCACAGGCCCGGGGGTGGGTTGCACCGCCGCGCATTACAGTTCGGCATATGGCGAAGAAGCTCGTGATCAAGGTCACCGCTGGTTCCGATGCGCCCGAGCGCTGCTCGCAGGCGTTCACCGTGGCGGCCGTCGCCGCCGCCAGCGGGGTGGAGGTGTCGCTCTGGCTGACCGGCGAGTCCGCGTGGTTCGCGCTGCCCGGGCGGGCCGCCGAGTTCGAACTGCCGCACGCCGCGCCGCTGCCGACGCTCATCGAGTCGATCCAGGCGGTGGGGCTGATCACGCTGTGCACGCAGTGCGCGGCCCGCCGGGACATCACGGAGAAGGACGTCATCGAGGGCGTACGGATCGCGGGCGCGCAGGTGTTCGTCAGCGAGATCATGGGCGACGGCGTACAGGCCCTCGTCTACTGAGAGCCCCGCCCGCGGCCGCCCGCAGGAGCGCAGGCCCTACGGCCGTCGGTACGGAACGGGCCGCTACGGCCGTCGGTTCTTGCCGTCCAACTCGTCCCACCAGTCGTCGGACTGCTTGTCGCCCGTGGGGTCGTCCCACCAGCGGTCGTCGGGTCCGCGCCGGTTCGCGATCATCGCCGCGAACGGCGGGATGACCATGGCGACGACGCACATCCCGACGGCGACCGGCACCGACCACAGCCGCACCACGGCCCAGGCGGAGACGAACAGGACCACGCATCCGCCCATCAGCCAGAAATAGCCACGCCGACGCCGTGCGTACATGTCTCCAGCGTACGACCGAAGGGCCGCACCCCCATCCGGTGGCGTCCAACCCCCGGGGGTGCGGCCCTTGGCCGTTCAGGTGTGCCCGATCAGCGACTCAGACCGCGATCGCGACCTCGGAGAGGCCGCCGGTCTGGGCGACGACGGTACGGTCCGCCGTACCGCCCGGCACCAGGGCGCGCACCGTCCACGTGCCCTCGGCCGCGTAGAAGCGGAACTGTCCGGTCGCCGAGGTCGGGACCTCGGCGGTGAACTCGCCGGTCGAGTCCAGCAGACGCACGTAACCGGTGACGGGCTCGCCGTCGCGGGTCACGTGGCCCTGGATGGTGGTCTCACCGGGCTTGATCGACGAGGCGTCGGGGCCGCCGGCCTTCGCTCCACACATACTGCTCTCCAGAAAGGTCGGGGTCGGTTACTTGTTGGCGCCGAGCTCGATCGGCACGCCGACGAGGGAGCCGTACTCGGTCCACGAACCGTCGTAGTTCTTGACGTTCTCCTGGCCGAGCAGCTGGTGCAGCACGAACCAGGTGAGCGCGGAGCGCTCGCCGATGCGGCAGTAGGCGATGGTGTCCTTCGACAGGTCGACCTGCTCGTCCTCGTAGAGGGCCTTGAGCTCTTCGTCCGACTTGAAGGTGCCGTCGTCGTTGGCGTTCTTGGACCACGGGATGTTGCGGGCGCTCGGCACGTGGCCGGGGCGCTGCGACTGCTCCTGCGGGAGGTGCGCCGGGGCGAGCAGCTTGCCGCTGAACTCGTCGGGCGAGCGCACGTCGACCAGGTTCTGGGAGCCGATCGCCTTGACCACGTCGTCACGGAAGGCGCGGATCGAGACGTCCTGGGGCTTGGCCTTGTAGTCCGTGGCCGGGCGCTCGGGGACCTCGTCGACCAGGTCGCGGGAGTCGAGCTCCCACTTCTTGCGGCCGCCGTCGAGGAGGCGGACGTCGCCGTGGCCGTAGAGCTTGAAGTACCAGAACGCGTACGAGGCGAACCAGTTGTTGTTGCCGCCGTAGAGGACGACGGTGGTGTCGTTCGCGATGCCCTTCGCCGACAGGAGCTTCTCGAAGCCCTCCTGGTCGATGAAGTCACGGCGGACCGGGTCCTGGAGGTCCTTCGTCCAGTCGATCCGGATCGCGTTCTTGATGTGGTTCTTGTCGTACGCCGAGGTGTCCTCGTCGACCTCGACGATGGCGACCTTCGGGTCGTCGATGTGGGCCTCGACCCAGTCGGCGTCTACCAGGACGTCGCTGCGGCTCATGCTGTTCTCCTCCGGGGCAGTGTGCGGCGGGTGATGCGAAGAGACGGGGGCGCGGTTACGCGGATGCGCGAGGGCACTGCGCTGAGCGCCGGGGGCGGCCCTGATTGACCATCGAAGGGCCCGGGGGAAACGGGAGAAAGGCTCCCGCTCAGACAGCGCGACAGAGCATGGCGGCGACGCGGCACAGGTCCACTGCCCGCCGCTTCGTGAGGTCCGCCTGTCGCTGCTTCATGCCACCGATCGTAGGGACGAGTCGGCCACCATGTCACCGGCGTGTCGGATGCTGAGACGCGATCGTCCAGCATGCGGTACGCAGACCGGTCCGGACCGCTCCCCCACGGTCTCCGGACCGATTTCCGCCTCATGTTCATCTACCCAGCGGACACGGCCGTCTCACCATGCGGCCGTGCCCCGGGCGGCGCGGGTCAGCCCGCGAGCGACACGTCCTTGCCGATGCCGGAGAACCTCAGGCCCTCCTTCGTCGCCTCCAGCTTGTCGAGCTTGATGCTGGACGGCAGACCGTCGATCTTCAGGTCGTAGTCGACGAGCTCGCGCAGCTTCTCGTCGAAGCCGGGCAGCGGCAGGGAGGGCAGCGTCTCCGCCTTCAGCCGGACCGTGGTGCCGGCATGGAGCGAGACCTTGCTGTACGTCGAGACGGTCCGGCCCTTGACCAGTCCTTCGAGCGCGCCGGGAATGTCGATGCCCGCGCCCTCCAGCAGTTCGTCGAGCGGCCCGGTGAGCTTGACCTGACCGTTGGCGGCCCGCTCGGGGCCCGCGTAGGAAACGGTGGCGCCCTTCGGGGCGGCCTTCGTCAGATCCGCGTACGAGATACGGGCGGAGCCGTCGGCGCGGCTCGCGGTCGCGGAGGAGAAGCTGCTGTTGATCCTCACATCGAGCAGTTCGGCCTTCACCTCGGTGACGTTCACCGTGTGGCCGCCGGCGCTGCCGGTGATGCCGCTGATGCTCACGTCTATCTCGTCGAGCTCCTTGCCCAGCACCTGGGTGAGGAAGGGGAAGCCCTTGATCGAGACCTCGGGAGTGGAATCCAGCCCCTGGCTGCTCTTGATCTTGTCGGCCGCTTCGGACTCGGCCATGTTCACCGCGATCCGGTCCGCGGCGACGAATATGCCGCCGAGGACGACGGCCATGATGAGCAGTATTCGCAGTGCGCGCATTGCTTCGGTGTCCCCCACCCTTTTATTCGTCAGACCCCCGTGACGCCCGTGAGCCTAACCAAGACCGGACGACGCCTACTCGTCTGTGATCGACGTCCGGGCGGGGGCATTGGTTCCGCACACACGTTCCCCACGGTCACGGACCGGTCCCCACGGCCTCGGACCGGTCCCCACGGCCTCGGACCGGTCCCCGCGGCCTCAGGCCAGTACGCGGCCGATCAGATAGACCGCGGGCGCCGCGGCCGTCAGCGGCAGCGCCACCCCGGCGGTGAAGTGGACGAAGCGGGACGGGTAGTCGTAGCTGGCCACCCGCAGACCGACGAGCGCGAGGACGCCCGCCGTGAGACCGAGCAACGCGCCCGAGGTGCCGATGTCGGTGGCGCCTCCCGCGGCGACACCCGCACCCGTGGCCGCGAGCAGCGACAGCACGACGGAGGCGACGGGGGGCAGCGGCAGGGCGCGGGCCACCGTCGCCACGGCGACGGCGATCCCGCCGATCACCACGGCGTCGTCGGCGGCCCCGAGATGGCCGGTCGCGAGGATCGCCAGGGCCGCCGACGCCACGGTCGCCATCAGGCCCTGCATCCGCTCGTCCGCACTCGCGCGGCTGCGCAGCTGGAGGACGAGGGTGATGAGCACCCACACGCCGAGCGTGCCGACGATGGCCGCCGGAGCGTTCTCCCGGCCGACGGAGAGCACCACGACGTCGGCCGCGAGCCCGCCGGCGAAGGCGAGCGCGATGCCCTGCCGGGCGGGCCACATGCCGTTCAGCCGGAACCACCCGGCGGCCGTGACGGCCTGGAGCAGGACGAGCGGCACGAGCAGCGCGTACGGGCCGATGGCCGCGCCGGCGGCGAGGAGCAGTCCGAGAGCGGCGGTCAGCCCGGCGGGCTGGATGCCGGGCGGGATGATCGGCGAGCGGCCCTCGGCGCGGGCGCGCTGTGCGTCGGTGATCCGGGTGTTCCCGCCGACGGTGGGCGTGCTGTAGCCCGCGCCCTGCGATCCACCGGTGGCCGCGGAGGCGTCGGGCGCGGCCGGTTCGGCGGCGGGCTCGGCGTACGCGGGGGTCTCGGGCGGCAGCGGGTGGGCGCCCTGCACCGGCAGATACGCGGTGTCGGCGGCGGCCGGGGTCTGCGCGGGGGGCAGGACCGGCTGGTACTGCGTGTCCCAGGTCTCGCCCTCCCAGGTCTGCGCGGCCTGCGGGTGGGACGGCTGGGGATACCCCTGCTGCTGGTGCTGCTGCGGGTACCCCTGCTGCTGGGGGTGGGACTGCCGCGAGTAGGGCTCCTGCGCGTACGACTGGTCGTAGGACGGGTCGTAGGACGGGTCGTACCGGCCGTCGTGCGGCTGCTGCCCCTGGTACGGGTCCGGGTACTGCTGCTGCGGCGGGTACGGCTGCTGCTGCCCGTGCTGCCGGTCGTACGGATACTGCTGGTCGCTGCTCATGGTGTGCGGTTCACCCTCCTGCGAACGGCGGGAGCACCTCGACCGTGCCGCCCTCGGCAAGGCGTACGGTCTCATGGTCACGGGTCCCGACGGGATCACCGTCGACGAGGAACGAACACCGTTTCAGCACGCGCGTCAGCTCTCCCGGATGCCTCTCGCGTACCGCGTCGAGCGCTTCGGCGAGCGTCTCCGCCGCGTACGGCTCCTCCGCGATCCCGGCCGCCGCCTTCGCCGCGGCCCAGTAGCGGATCGTTCCCGCTGCCATGGCGCCCTTCCTTTCGTCGGCATCCATCATGGGCCACGCCGGGACCAGCCAGTCCGCGAGACGGCCCAGCAACCGGTCGTCGGCGGCGTTCTCGGCGTGCCCCATGCCCACTTCCAGCCACAGTTCGGCATCCCCGGCCGCCGCCAGCATCCGGGGATGGTCCAGCGGGAAGTACGGATCGCGGTCGCCGTGCACGATCAGCAGCGGGGTCGGCGCGATCAGCGGAACGGCCTCCACCGGCGAGAGCGGCACGGGGTCCCAGTCCTCGGCGTGGATGCGGGTCCGCAGCCCGTACCGGCCGACCGCACGGCCCAGCGGCCGGGTCACCACCCAGTGCAGGCGCCGCATCGGAGCCGTACCGCGGTAGTACCAGCGGGCGGGGGCGCTCACCGAGGCCACGGCGTCGGTCCGTGCCTCATTGCGCCCCCTGTGCATCGCCGCGTGCCGGAGCACGACCGAGCCGCCCATCGAGAAACCGATGGTCACCACCCGGCGGTAACCGCACGCGCGCGCCCACTCGACCGCGGCGGCGAGGTCGAGCACCTCGCGGTCGCCCACCGTCGAGCGGCCGCCGGAGTTCCCGTGACCGCGGAAGGAGAAGGTGACCACGGCCGCACGCTGCGCGAAGACCGCCGCGGCCCGGCGCACGGCCGGCCGGTCCACCGAACCGGTGAAACCGTGCGCGACGACGATCGCGGTGTCACTGTTGCCTTGTACCCACGGTGTGTGGAGCGCCTCGATGCGGACCCCGTCGGCGGTCCGCAGGGTTGCGCGCCGAGGGCCGCGGGTGATCGAGGAAACATCCACCATGTGAAATCAGCCCTCTGCCCCGGAACTCATGTGGGCTATTGTGCTGGGTAGAGGATCCGGGCAACGCAGCCCCCGGGTCCTTTTGTGTTTTCCGGCCGTTGTTACAGGCAGGTGAACAAAGGCTCTCAAGGGCGCGCGGGAGCCGAAGAACGAAGCAGGGCCGCATCACGTCCTCGCAGGGACCGAGGAGGAACCGACGTTATGGGCGAGCGAACCGTGCACGAACCCCGTCAGACGCAGACGACCTGGGCAGGTGGAGCCCGATGAGCTCACTGTTGCTCCTGACCAATGCCCTCCAGCCGTCGACGGAGGTGCTCCCCGCCCTCGGACTGCTGCTGCACAACGTGCGGGTCGCCCCCGCCGAGGGCCCCGCCCTCGTCGACACCCCCGGTGCCGACGTCATCCTGATCGACGGCCGGCGGGATCTGCCACAGGTGCGGTCGCTGTGCCAGCTGCTGCGCTCCACCGGACCCGGCTGTCCGCTGATGCTCGTCGTCACGGAGGGCGGCCTCGCGGCCGTCACCGCGGACTGGGGCATCGACGACGTCCTGCTGGACACGGCGGGCCCCGCCGAGGTCGAGGCACGACTGCGCCTCGCGATGGGCCGCCAGCAGATCACCTCCGACGACTCCCCCATGGAGATCCGCAACGGCGACCTCTCGGTCGACGAGGCGACGTACAGCGCGAAGCTGAAGGGCCGGGTCCTGGACCTCACCTTCAAGGAGTTCGAGCTGCTCAAGTACCTCGCACAGCACCCCGGCCGGGTCTTCACCCGGGCGCAGCTGCTCCAGGAGGTCTGGGGCTACGACTACTTCGGCGGCACCCGGACGGTCGACGTCCACGTGCGCCGGCTGCGGGCCAAGCTGGGCCCGGAGCACGAGTCGCTCATCGGAACCGTGCGGAACGTCGGATACCGCTTCGTCGCGCCGGAGAAGGTCGAGCGCGCGGCCGAGGAGGCCAAGGCGAAGGCGGCGGCTTCGGCCACCCGTACGGAGCAGGGAACCCCGGAGCAGGAAGCGGCCGTACGCCCTGCACACAGGTAGGTCACCACGCGTAGACTGCCGCGCGTGGCCAAGGTGACGCGGGACGATGTTGCGCGACTGGCGGGTACGTCGACCGCCGTCGTGAGCTATGTCATCAACAACGGACCCCGGCCGGTCGCCCCGGCCACGCGCGAGCGGGTTCTCGCAGCGATCAAGGAGCTGGGGTACCGGCCCGACCGGGTCGCCCAGGCCATGGCGTCGCGGCGCACGGACCTCATAGGAATGATCGTCCCGGACGCGCGGCAGCCCTTCTTCGCCGAGATGGCGCACGCGGTGGAACAGGCCGCGGCCGAGCGCGGGAAAATGGTCCTCGTCGGCAATTCCGACTACCGCGACGAGCGCGAGGTCCACTATCTGCGGGCCTTCCTCGGTATGCGGGTCTCCGGCCTGATCCTCGTCAGCCAGGGCCCCAGCGAGCGGGCCGCGGCGGAGATCGAGGCCTGGGACGCGCGAGTGGTGCTGCTGCACGAGCGCCCCGAGGCGATCGACGACGTCGCGGTGGTCACCGACGACGTCGGCGGCGCGCAGCTGGCCACCCGGCACCTCCTGGAGCACGGCTACGAGTACGTCGCCTGCCTCGGCGGCATGGAGTCGACCCCGGCCGTCGGCGACCCCGTCGCCGACCACGTGGAGGGCTGGCGCCGCGCGATGCTGGAGTCCGGCCGCTCGGTGGAGGACCGGCTGTTCCAGGCCCCGTACAACCGCTACGACGCGTATCTCGTGGCCCTGAAGCTGCTGGCCGGACCCGACCGGCCGCCGGCCATCTTCTGCTCGACGGACGACCAGGCGATCGGTGTCCTGCGGGCCGCCCGTGAACTGCGGATCGACGTGCCGGGCGAACTCGCGGTGGCGGGCTTCGACGACGTCAAGGAAGCGGCCCTGACGGACCCGCCTCTGACAACGATCTCCTCGGACCGCCCGGCGATGGCACGGGCGGCGGTGGACCTGGTACTCGACGACGGTCTGCGGGTGGCCGGTTCGCGGCGCGAGAGGGTGAAGCAGTTCCCCTCGGGCCTGGTGATCCGCCGGTCCTGCGGCTGCGCCTGAGAGGCCCGTAGCCGGGCGAGGGGAGGCCCTTGTCCGGTGCGGGGACAGGCTCTCACCGGTTCTCGGGTGGTTCTCAGCAGCGCCTCAGACTGTTCTCATCCGGCAGGAGAACAGTCATCAGCATGACGGACCACTACCCAGCGCAGTCGCATCCGCAGCCGTACACCACCGGCGCGCACCCGTACGACACTGCCGCACCGCCGTTCGACGGCGGCCCCTCCTACCCGCCGCCCCCGCCGTACGACCCCGTCGCCCACGAGGAGCCCGCGCAGCCGGCCGCGCACCGGGCCAGGGCCAGGCGCCCCGTCGCCCTCATCGCCGCCGTCGCGCTCATCGCGGCCGTCGTCGGCGGCGGAACCTCCGCCCTCGTCCAGCACTTCGCCGACAACGGCAGCGGCTCGGCCGGCTCCGCGGTCAACGGGACCACCGTGTCCCGTACGACCGCCGGCACCGTCGCGGGCGTCGCCCAGGCCGTGTCGCCGAGCATCGTGGAGATCAACGCGACCACCTCCGCCGGTGAGTCCACCGGCTCGGGCGTGATCATCACCTCCGACGGCGAGATCATCACCAACAACCATGTGATCGCGGGCGCCGACACCGTGAAGGTGCGGCTCGACGACGGCACGGCGTACACCGCGAAGGTCGTCGGCACCGATCCCGACAAGGACCTGGCGCTCATCAAGCTCGACGGCGCGAAGGGTCTGAAGGCAGCCGCGCTCGGGGACTCCGGCAAGGTCAAGGTGGGTGACGAGGTCGTCGCGATCGGCTCGCCCGAGGGGCTGACCGGCACGGTCACCAGCGGCATCGTGTCCGCGCTCGACCGCGACGTGACGGTCGCGAAGGACCAGGCCCCAGGCCAGGGGCAGGGCCAGGAGCAGGGTCAGCAGGGTGGGGGCGGGAACTGGCCGTTCGAGTTCGGCGGGCAGGAGTTCAACGGCGACACCGGCTCCTCGAAGACCACGTACAAGGCCCTCCAGACGGACGCCTCCCTCAACCCCGGCAACTCCGGCGGCGCCCTCATCAACATGAACGGCGAGATCATCGGCATCAACTCGGCCATGTACTCACCCAGTTCAGCGACCGGTTCCACCGCGGGCAGCGTCGGTCTGGGGTTCGCCATCCCGATCGACACCGTGAAGGGCGACCTCGACGCACTGCGCGACGGCGGCAGCAGCTGAGTGCGTGCGAGGCTGGTGCCATGACGACCCCCCGTGAAGGCGAACGCATCCTCATCGTGGACGACGAGCCCGCCGTCCGAGAGGCGCTCCAGCGCAGTCTGGCCTTCGAGGGGTACGGGACCGAGGTCGCCGTCGACGGCATCGACGCGCTGGAAAAGGCGGAGGCGTACGCCCCGGACCTGATCGTCCTCGACATCCAGATGCCGCGGATGGACGGTCTGACCGCGGCCCGCCGGGTGCGCGCGTCCGGGTCGACGGTGCCGATCCTGATGCTGACCGCCCGCGACACGGTCGGCGACCGGGTCACCGGACTGGACGCGGGCGCCGACGACTACCTGGTCAAGCCGTTCGAACTGGACGAGCTGTTCGCCCGGATCCGCGCACTGCTGCGGCGCAGCTCGTACGCGTCGGCCGCGGGGACGGCCGGCGAGGACGATGTGCTGGCCTTCGCCGACCTGCGGATGGACCTGGCGACCCGCGAGGTCCACCGCGGCACCCGCCCGGTGGAGCTGACGCGCACCGAGTTCACGCTCCTGGAGATGTTCCTGGCCCATCCGCGCCAGGTGCTCACCCGTGAGCAGATCCTCAAGTCCGTATGGGGGTTCGACTTCGAGCCCAGTTCCAATTCGCTGGATGTGTATGTGATGTACCTGCGACGCAAGACGGAGGCGGGCGGCGAGCCGCGTCTCGTGCACACGGTGCGGGGAGTGGGCTACGCGCTCCGCACCGGCGGCGGTGAGGGGTGACGGGCCCGGTCCACCGGTTCCGTGCCCTGCCGATCCGGTCCCGGCTCGCGCTGCTGGTGGCCACCGCCGTCGCGGTCGCCGTCGCGGCCGTGTCCGTCGCCTGCTGGCTGCTCACCCGGGCCCAGCTGAACGACGAGCTGAACACCTCGCTGAAGAACATCGGCGCGCCCCGGCAGGCGCTGGTCCAGGCGTACCAGGAGTGCCTCCAGGGACAGAGCCCCATCGAGAACACCCCGACGTCGAACTTCGCGTACGTCCAGATCGTGGCGCCGGACGGCCGTCGCTGCCCGGTCGCGTACTCACAGCCCGTGAAGGTGCAGGACGAGGACATCGCCGTCGCGGAGGGCACCTCGCGCATCGGCCTGCACGACAGCACCACCGACACGGGCGCCGAGGTGCGCGTGCGTACGGAGCAGGAGGACATCGGCGGTATCGGCGTGGCGGTGTCCGTCTCCCGCCCCCTCGCCGAGATCAACACCTCGCTGAACCGTCTCGCCCTGTTCCTCACCGCCGTCGCCGGCATCGGTGTCGTCGGCGCGGGCGCCGCGGGCCTGTGGGTGGCCCGCACCGGACTCAGGCCGGTCGACCGGCTCACCGGCGCGGTCGAGCACATCGCCCGCACCGAGGACCTGACCGTCCGTATCCCCGTCGAGGGCGAGGACGAGATCGCCCGGCTGTCGCGCTCGTTCAACTCGATGACCGCGGCCCTCGCCTCCTCGCGCGACCGCCAGGCGCAGCTGATCGCGGACGCGGGTCACGAGCTGCGGACGCCGCTGACGTCGCTGCGGACGAACATCGAGCTGCTGGCCCGCAGCGATCGGACCGGACGGGCGATCCCGCCCGCGGACCGGACCGCGCTGATGGCGTCGGTGAAGGCCCAGATGACCGAACTGGCCGCGTTGATCGGCGACTTGCAGGAGCTGTCCCGGCCCGACGCGGTCGAGGGCGGACCGCTCCAGGTGGTCGCGCTGCACGAGATCGTGGACGCGGCGCTGGAGCGGGTGCGGCTGCGCGGCCCGGAGCTGACGTTCGCTGCGGACGTCTCGCCCTGGTACGTACGGGCCGAGCCCGCCGCGCTGGAGCGGGCACTCGTCAACGTCCTGGACAACGCGGTGAAGTTCTCGCCACCGGGCGGGGTGGTCGAGGTGCGCCTCGAAGGCGGCGAGCTGACCGTACGGGACCACGGGCCGGGCATCGATGCCGAGGACCTGCCGCATGTCTTCGAACGCTTCTGGCGTTCGTCCTCGGCGCGGGCGCTGCCGGGATCGGGGCTGGGTCTGTCGATCGTGGCGCGCACCGTGCAGCAGGCGGGCGGCGAGATCGAGCTGGAGCCGGCGGCGGGCGGCGGCACACGGGCGCTGATCAGGCTGCCGGGGGCGGCCGAGCCGCCCCCGGCCTCGCTGTGACGCTCTCGGTGTGACCGCCGTCGGTCGTGAACGCCGGCCAGGGCTGTCAGTTGTGCCGGATCAGTGACTCGACGAGACCGCCGCGGGTGGCCGGGAAGTCGAGCGGGACGATCCCGAGCCCGCGCCAGCCGCTCGCGGTGCCGTCGATGAAGGAGTGGACCCGCGGGTTGAGGTTGTCGGAGTTCCAGCGCGGCGGCAGGCTCGCCGAGGTGCTGACGTAGTTGATGAACAGCTTGCCGGGCTGTTCGGAAGCCCGCCGGAAGTGCGCCTCGATCTTGGGGTACTTGGCGCCCGGCAGCGCGTTCCAGTCGTCCTGGATGTCGAACAGCGCCCCGTCGGCGTAGCGCACACCGGGCAGTCCGCCGTTGTCGCCGAGGAGCACGACCTTGCCGCGGGCCTCGCCGAGGGACGGAATCCCGTCGCCGATCCGGAACAGCGGCCGCCAGCCCTTGGTGTCCAGATAGGTGTCGAAGATCCGGCGGAAGGTGGCGTCGCTGTCGCTCGAGTACTCCTGCTTGACGCGCATGAGCACGGTCTCGGACGGGTGCGCCTGGAGGAAGTCCCGGCAGGCGATGAGGACGTCGCCGAACATCATGTTCTGGAAGGCCGGGCCGTGGTGGATGGCGAACGAGTCGCCGGTGACCCGGCAGCGGACGTCGAGGAAGCGGATGCCGCTCGTCAACTGCTGGGCGATGGTGGTGTTCTGGCACTCGGCCCACGGGCCGCCGAAGCGGGCGCCGGAGTCGTGGGTGCCGGGGATCGTCAGACGCTGCAGGGCGGTCGAGTCACCGTGACCCGCCATCCAGTCCTGGGGGGAGAGGATGCGGCGCGGTGCCGCGACTGCGGCCGGTGGGGGGATGAGGGCGGTCGCGGTCAGAACTGCGGCCCCCGCGAGAAAGCTGCGTCGGTCCATGGCCCCGGATTATGGCGGGGCCACGTCAAGCATCACCAGCCTCCGGACTGGCCAGTAACAAACAGCGATTTTCGGCCGGGACGGGCCGGGACGGCCGTGACGGGGCGCCGGAAAGCGGCGGACGGCGAACGGACCGCGGCCCTGCAAGCCGCGGGGCCCGCACGACCCGCGGCCCTGAAAGCCGCCGGGCCCGCACCACCCGCGGCCCGCACCACCCACAGCCCGCACGACCCGTGAGGCGCCGGCCCGGCAAACGCCGGTGGGGCGGCGCGCCCGAAGGCCCGCCGCCCCACCCTTCCCGCGTCTGCCGCTACTTGACGACCGTGATCCGACCGGTGGCCGGCGGCGCCAGCGGGGAGGCCGCCGTCGAGTGCGCGGCCAGGTAGGCGGTCAGCACATCCAGGTCGGAGGCGCCGACGAGCTTGTTCTTGTGCTCCTTCAGCACGGCGAACCCGTCGCCACCGCCCGCGAGGAACTCGTTCATCGCGACCCGGTAGGTCTTCGCCGGGTCGAGCGCCTCGCCGCCCAGCTTCACCGACGACGTCACGATCCGGTCGGCGCCCGACTTCGTCATGTCCAGGGTGTAGGTGAAGCCCTTGGACACCTGAAGGATCTTCGGAGCGGCCTGGTTCGCGCCACTGACCTGCTGCTGGAGCATGGTGACCAGCTGCGCGCCGGTCAGGTCGACGACGTTCATCATGTTGGTGAACGGCTGCACGGTGAACGCCTCGCCGTACGTCACGACACCGTCGCCCTCACCGCCCGACGCCTTGTGCACCAGACCCGCACGGACACCGCCCGGGTTCATGACGGCCAGCTGCGCCCCGCCCTTGTCGGCCGGCGCGAGACCCTCCAGCTGGGCGTCCGCGATCAGGTTGCCCACCGGCTTCTCGGGGGCGTCCGCCGGGTTCTCGATGTCGGCGGAGATGTAGCCCACGGGACGGCTCGCGATCGGCGCGGCCAGCGTGTTCCAGCGCTGGATCAGATTCGTCATGTCCGAGGCCTTCGCGACGTCACGGGTGACGACGTGGTTCGCGGACGCCACGGCCGTACGCACGATGTCGTTCGTGCGCCGGTCGTAGGTGAGGGTCGTGTCGGTGTAGAGCTTGCCGAACGACGCGGCCGAGGTGACGGTGCGCGGCTTGCCCGACGGGTCGGGGATCGAGCACGCGTACGCCTGGTGGGTGTGGCCGGTGACGAGCGCGTCGACCTGCGGGCTGACCTTCTTGGCGATGTCCACGATCGGGCCGGAGACGCCGTCACCCGGGCCAGGGCTGTCGCAGTTGTAGTTGTACGACGCCGAGGCGGGCGCGCCGCCCTCGTGGATCAGGGCGACGATCGACTTGACGCCCTTGCGCTCCAGGACCTTGGTGTACTTGTTGATCGTCTCGATCTCGTCGCCGAACTTCAGGCCCTTGACGCCCTCGGCGCTGACGATGTTCGGCGTGCCCTCCAGGGTCACCCCGATGAAACCGATCTTGACGCCGTTCTTCTTCCAGATGAAGTACGGGTCGAGCAGCGGCTTGCCGCTCTTCTCCTTCGTCACGTTGGCCGCGAGGTAGGGGAAGTCCGCGCCCTTGAACTTCTTCCCCTTCTCGTAGCAGCCCTCGGTCGGGTGGCAGCCACCGTTCTGGAGGCGGGCCAGTTCCTTGGCGCCCTCGTCGAACTCGTGGTTGCCGACGGAAGTGACGTCGAGCTTCAGCTTGTTCAGCGCCTCGACGGTGGGCTCGTCGTGGAAGAGACCGGACAGCAGCGGGGACGCGCCGACCATGTCACCGGCCGCGGCCGTCACCGAGTACCGGTGGTCCTCGCGCGCCTGGCGCAGGTGCGTGGCGAGGTACTCGGCACCGCCCGCGTCGATCGTCCTGGTGGTGCCGTCCTCGTTGGTGTGCGTGACGCGCCCGGCCGAGCCGGCGGGCGGCTCCAGGTTCCCGTGCAGGTCGTTGAAGGACAGGAGCTGGACGTCAACGGTGCGGCCGTGTCCGTGGCCGCTCTCGGAGGCTCCTGCCGGCATCGCGGCGACCAGAGCGCCGACGGTGGTCAGGCCGGCGACCGCGGCGAGTATGCGGCTGCGGTTTCTGTGCGGTGTCGCTGACATCTGTCCCCTTGTAGGTCTCAGCGTGTCTGAGGGTGCGAGCGGCAGCCTAGAGTCAACGCGCGTAGCGCGACAGGGGTGTACGGGTTACGACCTGATTGCCTTCGCGACAACCGCCCCCGGCCGGACCATTGCCGTCCCGCGTGCCACCCGCGGTCCGCGCCCCCCGCCGTACGCTCTCCTCATGACGACTGACGCGGTGATTCCGGAGCCCGGCCGGCAGATCCTGACCTATGACGAGCTGACTCCCGAGCAGGCGGAAGCCGTACTGGGTCTGCTCGCCGAGGCCGCCCGCAGCGACGGGATGCAGGCCGTCTCCGAACAGGGCCGGCTGCAACTGCGCGGCGGAAAGCGGGACGGCGTACGGCACTTCCTGCTGACCGTCGGCGACGAACTGATCGGCTACGCCCAGCTGGAGGACACCGATCCGGTGGAGGCCCCGGCCGCCGAACTCGTGGTCCACCCGAGCCACCGGGGCCGCGGCCACGGCCGGGCCCTGGGCAGTGCGCTGCTCGGCGCCTCGGGCAAGCGGCTGCGGGTGTGGGCGCACGGTGGGAAGTCGGCGGCCCGGCACCTGGCCCAGGTCCTCGGGCTCAGCCTCTTCCGCGAACTGCGCCAACTGCGCCGCTCCCTGAGCCCGCTCGACATCCCCGAGCCGGTGTTCCCTGCCGGGGTCACGGTGCGCACCTTCGTCCCGGGCCAGGACGACGCGGCCTGGCTCGCGGTGAACGCCGCGGCCTTCGCCCACCACCCGGAGCAGGGCTCGCTCACCCAACGGGACCTCGACGACCGCAAGAACGAACCGTGGTTCGACCCGAAGGGCTTCTTCCTGGCGGAGCGCGACGGCGAGATCATCGGCTTCCACTGGACGAAGGTGCACGCGGAGGAACACCTGGGCGAGGTGTACGTGGTGGGCATCCGCCCCGACGCCCAGGGCGGCGGACTCGGCAAGGCCCTGACCGCGATCGGCCTCCGCCACCTCGCGGCCCAGCAGATGCCGACGGCCATGCTCTACGTGGACGCGGACAACACTGCGGCACTGGCCGTGTACGAGCGGCTGGGCTTCGTCACGCACGAGGTGGATCTGATGTACCGCGCGGAGTCCTGAACGAACCTGCGGAAGGGGGCGGTTGACACCGCCCCCTTCTTTGCAACACCCTTTCACTACTTGATTAGTGAAAGGGTGGTTGATGATCGAATACCGGATCGACCGGCGCAGCGGAGTCGCCACCTATCTGCAGATCGTCCAGCAGACCAAACAGGCGCTGCGCCTCGGACTCCTCGAACCCGGCGACCGTCTGCCCACCGCCCGCGAAGTGGTGGAGGCGACCGCCATCAACCCGAACACCGTGCTCAAGGCCTACCGCGAACTGGAGCGCGAAGGCCTCGTCGAGGCCCGCCGCGGGCTCGGCACCTTCGTCCGCAGGTCCCTGGGTGCCACCCCCGCCGACTCGCCGCTGCGCGGCGAACTCGCCGAATGGGGGCGGCGGGCGCGGGCCGCGGGCCTGGAGCGGGACGACGTGGCCGCGCTGTTCACATCCGTACTGGACGAGCTCTACAAGGGGGACGACACATGACCGGCACAGCCCTGCAAGCCGACGGCCTCGGCCGGCGGTTCCGGCACGGATGGGCCCTGCGGGAATGCACCTTCCGACTGCCCGCCGGGCGGATCTGCGGCCTCGTCGGCCCCAACGGCGCGGGCAAGTCCACCCTGCTGGCCCTCGCCGCGGGACTGCTGCGCCCGACGGAGGGCAGCATCGAGATCCTCGGCACCGACCCCGCGTCCGCCCGGGCACGCATGGCGTACGTCGGCCAGGACAAGCCGCTGCATCCTCAGCTGACGGTGGCCCAGACCCTGCGGCTGGGCGCCGAACTCAACCCGGACGTCTGGGACATGGACACCGCGCAGCGGGTCGTGGCGGCCGGCGAGATCGACGGCACGGCCCGCGTCCGCACCCTGTCCGGCGGCCAGCGCACCCGCGTCGCCCTGGCCCTCGCTCTCGGCAAGCGGGCCGAACTGCTGCTCCTCGACGAGCCGATGGCGGACCTGGACCCGCTCGCCCGGCACCAGCTGATGGGCACGCTGCTGGCGGACGCGGCGGAGCGCGGTACGACGGTGGTGATGTCGTCGCACATCCTCACCGAGCTGGAGGACACCTGCGACTACGTGGTGCTCGTCGACGCGGGACGCATCCGGCTCGCGGGCGGGACCGACGACCTGCTGACCGCCCACACCCTGGTCACCGGCCCGGCACGGGACCTCGCCCCGCACACCGTGGTCGAAGCACGGACGACGGGCCGCGCCACCACGGCCCTCCTGCGGCGTGACGGCCCGGTCTCGGACGCCTGGCAGACGGCCCAGCCCTCCCTCGAAGAACTCCTCCTCGCCCACCTGCGCAACCCGGACGCACCGGCCCTGTTCACCCCGAGCGCGACAGGAATCCCCCGATGAACCAGGCAATACTCGCCGGCCCTCGCCGGACCGTCCTCCAACTGCACCGACGTGCACTGTGGGCCGCGCTCGCCCTGTTCGGCGCGGCGGCCGTGACCCTCGTCGTGCTGCGGCTGCGCGTCGACACGCTCGACACCACCGGTCCGTGCCGAGGCGGGACAGGCTGCAACGAAGCGATCCAGGGCCTCGTCCAGGCCCACGAATGGCTGCGGACCGGGCTCGACCAGGTGGCCACGGGCGTCCTGCTCCTGCCGCTCGCGATCGCGGCGTTCGCGGCCGGTCCGCTGATCGCCCGCGAGCTGGAGACCGGCACGTACCGGCTCGCCTGGACCCAGTCGGTGACTCCCGCCGGATGGC
The DNA here is from genome assembly GCF_032229325.1 of Streptomyces sp. AM8-1-1. NCBI lineage: Bacteria > Bacillati > Actinomycetota > Actinomycetes > Kitasatosporales > Streptomycetaceae > Streptomyces > Streptomyces sp. AM8-1-1. The sequence continues at coordinate 4,419,066 of NZ_CP135086.1, read as the reverse complement.
TCGCGGCCAAACTGCTCCTTCCCGCGGTCGTCGTCACGGCAGGGACGGCCGCGCTCGTCGCCGCCTTCCGCTGGAGCCGCCCGCCCACCACCGGGAACGGCGCCGGAATGCTGTGGGACAGCCCGGTGTACGCGTCCATGGGGGTCACCACCTTCGCGTACGGACTCCTCGCGCTCGCCGTCGGCGCGCTCACCGGACTGCTGGTGCGCCGCACCGTCGTCGCCATGAGTTTCGCGGGCCTGGCGACCGGAGGGCTCATGCTCCTCGTCACCACGCTGCGTCCGCACCTGTGGCCCGTCGCGACCAGGTCGGCGCCCGGCGACGAGCAGGACCTGTGGATTCTTCAGCAGGGCAAGCTCACGGCCTCCGGCGAACGGCTGTTCTGGGAGGACTGCTACAACATCAGCGGCCCGCAGACCCCGGAACAGTGCATGTCCGCCCGCGGCGCCGTCGGGGACTTCCACGACGTGCACCCCAGCTCCCACTTCTGGCCGCTCCAGCTCGTGGAGACCGGCATCGTGCTGGCGCTTGCCGCCGCGGCCGTCGCGGCCGCATTCTGGCTGCTGCGCCGGCGCCACGGCTGACCGCACACCCCCGGCGACCTGCCCGCGCACGCCGCCGGACCCGCCGGAACGCCCCTGAATCCCGTGCCGGACCCCTCGCGCGACCCCGGGGGGTCCCGCCGCGCTTTCCCGCGCGTCATGTCGTCGTTACCGGCCATTCAGACGCCCTTGCGACCCTCTCTCAATGCAGCCCGCCGTGCCCGCCTCCCCCAACGGCAGATTCCACCTCGATCCGGCACCCTCCGACGCGCCCGTCATGCCCACTACGCGGAAGAATGGGTCCATGAGTCAGCAGCCCGCCGAGGTACCGGTCCAGCACCCCCAGCCGTCCGTCGGTTCCATAGCCGCGCACCGCCCGCACACCGTCGCGGCCACGGTGTCCGAGCTGGAACCCGACCTCGACGCCGATCTCGACGGCTACGAGGAGGATCACGACGGATCGGGCGCCGAGCTGCCCCAGGGACGGTTCCTGGACCGGGAGCGCAGCTGGCTCGCGTTCAACGAGCGGGTCCTGGAGCTCGCCGAGGATCCGGCCACCCCGCTGCTCGAACGGGCGAACTTCCTCGCCATCTTCGCGTCCAACCTGGACGAGTTCTTCATGGTCCGGGTGGCCGGCCTCAAGCGCCGTATCGCCACCGGTGTCGCCACCCGTTCGGCCTCCGGCCTCCAGCCGCGCGAGGTCCTCGATCTGATCTGGACCCGCTCCCGCGAGCTGATGGCCCGGCACGCCGCCGCCTACCAGCAGGACGTCGCCCCCGCGCTCGCCGAGGAAGGCGTCCACCTCATCCGCTGGCCGGACCTCACCGAGAAGGAGCAGGCGCGGCTGTTCACGCTGTTCCGGCAGCAGATCTTCCCGGTGCTCACGCCGCTGGCCGTCGACCCGGCGCACCCCTTCCCGTACATCTCCGGGCTCTCGCTGAACCTCGCGGTCGTCGTCCGCAACCCGGTCAGCGGCCACCGCCACTTCGCCCGGGTGAAGGTCCCGCCCCTGCTCTCCCGCTTCCTGGAGGCCTCGCCGCAGCGGTACGTACCGCTGGAGGACGTCATCGCGGCCCATCTCGAGGAGCTCTTCCCCGGCATGGAGGTGCTCGCGCACCACATGTTCCGGGTGACCAGGAACGAGGACCTGGAGGTCGAGGAGGACGACGCCGAGAACCTCCTCCAGGCCCTGGAGAAGGAGCTCATGCGGCGCCGCTTCGGGCCGCCGGTGCGCCTGGAGGTCGAGGAGTCCATCGACCCGTACGTCCTCGACCTGCTGGTGCGCGAGCTGAAGGTGTCCGACGCCGAGGTCTACCCGCTGCCGGGCCCGCTGGACCTGACCGGACTCTTCGGCATCGCGGCGCTGGACCGGCCCGAGCTGAAGTTCCCCAAGTTCGTCGCCGGCACCCACCGGGAACTCGCCGAGGTCGAGTCGGCCTCCGCACCCGACATCTTCATGGCGCTGCGCGAGCGCGACGTCCTGCTGCACCACCCGTACGACAGCTTCTCCACCTCCGTGCAGGCCTTCCTGGAGCAGGCCGCAGCCGACCCGGACGTGCTCGCGATCAAGCAGACCCTGTACCGGACCTCCGGCGACTCGCCCATCGTGGACGCGCTGATAGACGCCGCCGAGTCGGGCAAGCAGGTCCTCGTCCTGGTCGAGATCAAGGCCCGCTTCGACGAGCAGGCCAACATCAAGTGGGCGCGCAAGCTGGAGGAGTCCGGCTGCCACGTCGTCTACGGACTCGTCGGCCTCAAGACCCACTGCAAGCTGTCCCTGGTGGTGCGCCAGGAGGGCGACACCCTGCGCCGCTACTCGCACGTCGGCACCGGCAACTACCACCCGAAGACCGCCCGGCTGTACGAGGACCTGGGGCTGCTGACCGCCGACCCGCAGGTCGGCGCCGACCTCTCCGACCTGTTCAACAGGCTGTCGGGCTACTCACGGCGAGAGACCTACCGCCGGCTGCTGGTCGCGCCCAAGTCCCTGCGCGACGGCCTCATCGCGCGCATCAACAAGGAAGCGGCGCACCACCGCGCCGGGCGTCCCGCGTACGTCCGCATCAAGGTCAACTCGATGGTGGACGAGGCGGTCATCGACGCCTGCTACCGGGCCGCGATGGCGGGCGTGCCGGTCGACATCTGGGTGCGCGGCATCTGCGCGCTGCGCCCCGGCGTCACCGGGCTCTCGGAGAACATACGGGTGCGCTCCATCCTCGGACGCTTCCTCGAACACTCCCGGATCTTCTCCTTCGGCAACGGCGGAGAACCCGAGGTCTGGTTCGGCAGCGCCGACATGATGCACCGCAACCTCGACCGCCGTATCGAGGCTCTGGTGCGGGTCACCGACCCCGCCCACCGCGCGACCATCACGCGCCTCATGGAGACCGGTATGTCCGACTCCACGTCCTCCTGGCACCTCGGCCCGGACGGCGCATGGACCCGGCATGCGACGGATCCGGAGGGCCAGCCGCTGCGGAACGTACAGGAGATGCTCATAGACGCCCGGAGGCGCCGGCGTGCACAGCCCTGATCTCTCCCGGGAGGACGCACCCGCCGTCCCGTCCGGCCACCCCACCGCGGTCACCGCGGGCGAGGCTCTCGCCCGGTACCTGAACGCGCGGGCGGGCGACTTTCTGCGCAGCCTGCGGCTGCACGGCGAGAGCGGTTCGGACACGGCGGGCGTGGCCGAGGCGGCCGGGTCGCTGCACATGGCCGCCCGCCGTATCAGCGGGACCCTGCACACCTTCCGGCCGCTGCTCGACCCGGGCTGGGCGGACGATCTGCGGACCGAGCTGGCCTGGCTGTCCGCCACGCTGGCGCAGGAACACGCCTGCACCTCGCGGCTGAACCGGCTGCTGAGCGCCCTGTCCCGGCTCTCGGGCGCCGCTCCGGTGCCGTCGGCCAGGGGTGAGTTCCTGGTGCTGGACGGCGCCATGGGCCCCCAGGCGACGGACGCGCCCCGCCCCTCCGGCAGTCTCACCGTGGGCGCGGCCCGCGCGGGTGCGCTGCTGGAGCGGCAGCTCACCCTGGCCCGGACGCGCGCCCACTCCGCGGCCCTCCAGGCGCTGGGCTCCTCGCGCTTCCACGGCGTCGCCGACGCCGTCGCCGTACTCGCCTCCGAGCTGCCGCTCGGCCCCGTCGCGGGCGCCCCGGCCTCCGAGGCCCTGGCCCCCGCCGCCGAGGTCGCCGAGCACCGGCTGGTGGACGCGGTCGCCGCACTGCCGCTGTCGCGTGCGGGCCACCCGTACAACGCCGAGGCCCTCGTGCACGGCCTCGCCACCGCGTCGGCCGGAGAGGCGCAGGACGCGCCCTGGCACCAGGTCCGCCAATTGCTGCGGCTGCACCGGTACGCCCAGGAAGTGCTGTGCCCGAACACGGATCCCGTGCTGGGCCGCGCGGGTCTGGTGCTCGACCGGCACCGCGACGCCGCCGAGGCGGCCGCCGCTGCCGCCGCCGCGGCCCGCACCCCCCGGATCGCTCCGGCCACGGCGTACGCGCTGGGGGTGCTGCACGCGGACCAGCGGCACGAGGTGGAGGCGGCCCGGTTCGCCTTCCAGGAGGTGTGGCGGACCAGCACCGCGGTATCCGCGCCATGAGGACCCGGGGCCGGGTCCTCGATGCGGTTCATGAGGACGGGCTCATGGGACCGGGCACAGGAGGCGAGCCATGGAGGCGGCTCATGAAAGCGGGCTTGTGATGAGCGACAGCACGGTCCATGCGGCGGGGTGCGTCCTGTGGCGCCGGGCCCCGTACGACGAGGGCCTGGAGATCTGTCTGGTGCACCGGCCCAAGTACGACGACTGGTCACACCCCAAGGGCAAACTGAAACGCGGTGAGGACACCCTCGCCGGTGCGTTGCGCGAAGTGCTGGAGGAGACCGGTCACGCGTGTGTCCCCGGCGCCCGGCTGCCGACCGCGCGCTACTTTGCGAACGGGCGCCCGAAGCAGGTCACGTACTGGGCGGCCGAGGCGACGACGGGGTCCTTCACCCCGAGCGAGGAGGTGGACCGCATTCTGTGGCTGCCGCCCGCCGCGGCACGCAACCGGCTGACGCAGCCGCGGGACCGCCAGCTGCTGGACGCGCTGCTCGACGCGCTGCACTCGGCCTGATGCACGAGGCTGGGACGTAGAGGCCGAGCGGCGATGGGCACGACCCGGGAGCGGAGAGGCGAGGTCCGGGAGTCCGAGGCCGGAGCCGCCGGGAGCCGCCCTGACCCGTCCTGCCGGCAGTCCCCGACCCTCACCAAGCTGTCGCTCGACGGTCCGCCGACCTGTGCCGGACAGACGTACGGACGGTCACCGGGACAGGGGTACGGGCGAACGGAGCGCGACCGTCCGATCCGCCGCGCCACCAGGCACCCAGCCGCCCGACACGGTTCACCTTCCGTTCACTCTCCACCTTGGGCCGCTTCACCTGATCTGCCTAATTTCGGCCTTACACGGTGACCGGCAAAGGGCCGGCTCCCCCCACCCCGACACACGCCGCACTGAACGTCCCCGACTCAGGTCAACGTCCGGCGGCTCCTGGAAGGAACACCCGAAAGTGAAGCTTCAGCGCAAGAACGGGCTTCGCGCCACCGCGCTCGGCGCCCTCGCCGTGACCGGCGCCCTGGTCCTCACGGCGTGTGGTTCGGACGACAACGCGGGCGGAACCGGCGGCACCGGCGAGAAGACCAACGCCGCGTCGAACATCAAGTGCGACGACGCCAAGGGCAAGCTGCCCGCCTCCGGTTCCAGCGCTCAGAAGAACGCCATGGACCTGTGGGTCAAGAACTACATGGCGGCCTGCTCCGGCGTGGAGGTCAACTACAAGTCCTCCTCCTCCGGTGAGGGAATCGTCGCCTTCAACCAGGGCACGGTGGGCTTCGCCGGATCCGACTCGGCCCTGAAGCCCGAAGAGGTCGAGGACTCGAAGAAGATCTGCAAGGGCGGCCAGGGCATCAACCTGCCCATGGTCGGCGGCCCGATCGCGATCGGTTACAACCTCTCCGGTGTCGAGGGTCTGACCCTGGACGCCCCGACCGTCGCCAAGATCTTCAACAACAAGATCAAGAAGTGGAACGACCCGGCGATCGCCGCTCTGAACAAGGGCAAGACGCTCCCGGACAAGGCGATCCAGGCCTTCCACCGCTCCGAGGACTCCGGCACCACGCAGAACCTCGGCAAGTACCTCGGCAAGACCGCCAAGGCGGAGTGGCCCTACGAGGCCGAGAAGAGCTGGCCCGCCCCCGGCGGCCAGGCCGCGTCCGGTTCCTCCGGTGTCGCCGCCCAGGTCAAGCAGGTCGACGGCGCGATCGGTTACTTCGAGCTCTCCTACGCCAGCTCGCAGTCCATCCCGACCGTGGACATCAACACCGGTGCCGCCGCTCCGGTGAAGGCCACCTCCGAGAACGCCTCCAAGGCCATCGCCGCCGCCAAGGTCAAGGGCACCGGCAAGGACCTGGCTCTCGACCTCGACTACACCACCAAGGCCGAAGGCGCCTACCCGATCGTCCTCGTGACCTACGAGGTCGTCTGCGACACGGGCAACAAGGCCGAGACGCTGGGCACGGTCAAGTCCTTCCTGACCTACACCGCCGGCGACGAGGGCCAGAAGGTCCTCTCCGAGGCCGGCTACGCGCCGATCCCGGCCGAGATCAACGCCAAGGTCCGCGAGACCGTCGCGGGTCTGAAGTAACGCAACCGGCCGGCGGAGGCCTTCGGGCCTCCGCCGGCCACCTCATCCGGTGCACCGCCGCCAGGGGAGTCCTGCCGCTCCCCCACCACAGACCGGAAAGACCATGGCTTCGACCACATCCATAGACGCACCCCCTCCAACGCCGGCTCCGCCGGTCAACAGGAAGAAGGGTTCCACCGGCCGCACCGGCGACAAGGTCTTCCTCGGCCTGTCCCGCGGTTCGGGCATCCTGCTCCTGGTGATCATGGCGTCGATCGCCGCGTTCCTCACCTACCGCTCCGTGCTCGCCATCTCCGCGGACGAGGGCAACTTCCTCACCACGTTCGAGTGGAACCCGGCGGGCGACCCGCCGGTGTTCGGCATCGCGGTCCTCCTCTTCGGCACCGTGATCAGCTCGATCATCGCGATGGCGATCGCCGTCCCGATCGCCGTCGGCATCGCGCTGTTCATCTCGCACTACGCGCCGCGCAAGCTCGCTTCCCCCATCGCCTACGTGGTCGACCTGCTGGCCGCCGTGCCGTCGATCATCTACGGCATCTGGGGCGCGCTCTTCCTGGTCCCCTACCTGGAGGGCCTGAACCTCTGGCTCGACCAGTTCTTCGGGTGGACCTACCTCTTCGAGAAGACCGAGGTCGGCGTCGCCCGCTCGCTGTTCACCGTCGGCATCCTGCTGGCGATCATGATCCTGCCGATCGTGACCAGCGTCAGCCGCGAAGTCTTCCTCCAGGTCCCGAAGATGAACGAAGAGGCCGCCCTCGCACTCGGCGCCACCCGCTGGGAAGTCATCCGTATGTCGGTGCTCCCCTTCGGCCGGTCCGGCGTGATCTCCGCCTCGATGCTCGGCCTCGGCCGCGCACTCGGCGAGACGATGGCCGTCGCCACGGTGCTGTCGCCGAGCTTCCTGATCTCCCTGCATCTGCTCAACCCGGGCGGAGGCACCTTCGCCCAGAACATCGCGGCGAAGTTCGACGAGGCCAACGAGTTCGGGCGGGACGCCCTGATCGCCTCCGGTCTCGTCCTCTTCATCCTCACCCTGCTGGTCAACGGCGCGGCCCGCCTGATCATCGCCCGCCGCAAGGAGTACTCGGGGGCCAACGCATGAGCCAGACAGCCATACAGGACAGGCCCACCCCGACGCCGCCGGTCCGCAAGGACGGCCTGCGCAGCCGCTCCCTCCCCCGCTTCGCGCCGCTCGGCTTCGCCGTCGTCGCGATCGCGCTCGGTGTCTGCCTCGGTCTCGCCGCCGGCTGGGAGAGCCGCATCCAGTGGGGCCTGATCTCGGCCCTCTTCTTCGTCGTCATCTCGTACGTCGTCACCACGGTCGTCGAGAACAAGCGACAGGCCAAGGACCGTCTGGCCACCAGCGTCGTCTGGGTCTGCTTCGTCCTCGCCGTCATCCCGCTCTTCTCGCTGATCTGGGTGACCGTCAGCCGCGGTATGAAGGTGCTCGACGGGTACTTCCTGACCCACTCGATGGCCGGTGTCCCCGGCTTCGAGGCCGGCGGCGGTGTCTACCACGCCATCATCGGCACGCTGGAGCAGGTCGGTATCGCCACCGTGCTCTCGGTGCCGATCGGTCTGCTGACCGCGATCTACCTGGTCGAGTACGGCAAGGGCACGCTGGCCAAGGCCGTCACCTTCTTCGTCGACGTCATGACGGGCATCCCGTCGATCGTCGCGGGCCTGTTCCTCCTCTCGATCATGCTGCTGTTCGAGCTGGAGCCCTCCGGCCTGATGGGCGCGCTGGCACTGGCGATCCTCATGGTCCCGGTCGTCGTCCGCTCCACCGAGGAGATGCTCAAGCTCGTTCCGAACGAGCTGCGCGAGGCGTCGCTTGCCCTCGGTGTGCCGAAGTACCGCACGATCACCAAGGTCGTCATCCCGACCGCGCTCGGCGGCATCACCACCGGTGTGATGCTCGCGATCGCGCGTATCGCGGGTGAGACCGCGCCGATCCTGCTGCTGGTCTTCGGCAGCCAGCTGATCAACAGCAATCCTTTCGAAGGCGCCCAGTCCTCCCTCCCCTTCTACATTTGGGAGCAGTACAGGGTGGGCAGCGAGGCGTCGTACGACCGCGCCTGGGCCGCCGCCCTGGTGCTGATCGCCTTCGTCATGATTCTCAACCTGGTGGCCCGCGGCATCGCCCGCTGGAAGGCCCCGAAGTCCGGTCGCTGAAGCGTCCATGAAAGCGAAGTGATCCCCATGGCCAAGCGAATCGACGTCAGCGGCCTCTCTGCCTTCTACGGCTCCCACAAGGCGATCGAGGACATCTCGATGACCGTGGAGCCCCGCTCCGTGACGGCCTTCATCGGCCCGTCCGGCTGCGGCAAGTCCACCTTCCTGCGCACCCTGAACCGTATGCACGAGGTCACCCCCGGCGGCCGCGTCGAGGGCAAGGTGATGCTGGACGACGAGAACCTCTACGGCTCCAGCGTCGACCCGGTCTCCGTGCGCCGTACGGTCGGCATGGTCTTCCAGCGTCCGAACCCGTTCCCGACGATGTCCATCTACGACAACGTCGCCGCCGGTCTGCGCCTCAACCGCAGCTACAAGAAGAGCGAGCTCAACGCGGTCGTCGAGAAGTCGCTCAAGGGCGCGAACCTCTGGAACGAGGTGAAGGACCGCCTCAACAAGCCCGGTTCCGGTCTCTCCGGCGGTCAGCAGCAGCGTCTGTGCATCGCCCGCGCGATCGCGGTCGAGCCCGACGTCCTGCTGATGGACGAGCCCTGCTCGGCGCTCGACCCGATCTCGACCCTCGCGATCGAGGACCTGATCGGCGAGCTGAAGGAGCGCTTCACGATCGTCATCGTGACGCACAACATGCAGCAGGCGGCGCGGGTCTCGGACCGTACGGCGTTCTTCAACCTCTCGGCGGTCGGCCAGCCCGGAAAGCTGATCGAGATAGACGAGACGGAGCGCATCTTCGCGAACCCGTCGGTGCAGGCGACCGAGGACTACATCTCGGGCCGCTTCGGGTGATCACCGCTCCCGCGGTGATCCCGGGCGGACGGCGCCGGCACCGGCTGCCGGCGCCCGGCAGCCCCGTCGCCCCCTAACACGTCTCGCGGTGCTGCATGGCGGTGCCACCGCAAGACGAAGGGCCCGCCCCCTTTCCCAGGGGGGCGGGCCCACATGTCTTTCCAGTCTCTGCCGTACGGGCGCTCACACCGGGCCGGCGTCTTCGAAGGGGGCGAGCCGTCCGGGGCGGGGAAGTGGTACGGCTGCCTTCCGGGCCGGGCTCGCAGGCCGTCGTCCGAGCCGGCTCCCAGGCCGTCGTCCGGGCCGGCTGCCCTGCGGGCCGCGTCCCGGCCGTCCGGCGCAGGCGTCAGCCGAACGCCAGGTACACGATCCCGTAGCTCAGCGCCGCGACCGCCGCTGCGGCCGGCATCGTGATGAACCAGCCCATGATGATGTTCTTCGCGACGCCCCACCGGACCGCGTTGACCCGCTTCGTCGCCCCGACACCCATGATCGCGGACGTGATCACATGCGTCGTCGAGATCGGCGCGTGGAACAGGAACGCCGAACCGAACATGATCGAGGCGCCCGTCGTCTCCGCCGCGAACCCCTGCGGCGGGTCGAGCTCGATGATCTTCCGCCCCAGCGTGCGCATGATGCGCCAGCCACCGGCGTACGTGCCGAGCGAGAGCATCACCGCACAGGCGATCTTCACCCAGACCGGGATCGCGTCGCCCTGGCCCTCGACATCGGCGATGACCAGCGCCATCACCACGATGCCCATCGTCTTCTGGGCGTCCTGGAGTCCGTGCCCGAGCGCCATACCGGCCGCCGAGACGGTCTGGGCTATCCGGAATCCGCGCTTGGCCTTGTGCGGGTTGGACTTCCGGAACATCCACATGATCCCGACCATCACCAGATAGCCGCAGACCAGGCCCACGATGGGCGAGACGAACATCGGGATGACGACCTTCTCCAGGACGCCGGTCCAGATCACATCCGTGCCGCCGGCGAGCGCCGCGCCCACCATGCCGCCGAACAATGCGTGCGAGGAGGACGAGGGAAGGCCGAAGTACCAGGTGACGAGGTTCCACACGATCGCGCCGAGCAACGCGGCGAAGAGGATGCCCATCCCCTTGCTGCCCTGGGGCGTCGCGATGAGCCCCTCGCTGACGGTCTTGGCCACGCCCTGTCCGAGGAACGCGCCCGCGAGGTTCATCACCGCGGCCATCGCCAGCGCCGCGCGCGGTGTCAGGGCGCGGGTGGAGACGGACGTCGCGATGGCGTTCGCGGAGTCGTGGAAGCCGTTGGTGTACGTGAATCCGAGCGCGACACCAATGGTCACGATCAGGGCAAAGGTGTCCACAAGCTTCAGGACTCCTTGACCGCGATGGTCTCGACGGTGTTCGCGACGTGCTCGAAGGCGTCGGCCGCCTCTTCGAGTACGTCCACGATCTGCTTCAGCTTGAGGACCTCGATGGCCTCGTACTTGCCGTTGAAGAGGTGGGCCAGCAGCTTGCGGTGGATCTGGTCGGCCTGGTTCTCGAGGCGGTTGACCTCGATCCAGTACTCGGTGAGGTTGTCCATGGTCCGCAGGTGCGGCATGGCCTCCGCCGTCAGCTCCGCGGCCCGCGCGAGGACCTCGATCTGCTGCTCGACACCCTTCGGGAGCTCCTCGACCTGGTACAGCACGACCAGGTCGACGGCCTCCTCCATGAAGTCCATGATGTCGTCGAGCGACGACGCGAGCTTGTAGATGTCCTCGCGGTCGAACGGCGTGATGAAGGAGGAGTTCAGCTGGTGGAAGATCGCGTGCGTCGCGTCGTCTCCCGCGTGCTCCGCTGCCCGCATCCGTTCCGCGATCTCGGCCCGGGCGGAGGAGTCCGCCCCGAGCAGTTCCATCAGGAGCTTGGAGCCCGTGACGATGTTGTCCGCGGAGGCGGCAAACATGTCGTAGAAGCTCGTCTCCCTGGGGGTCAGACGAAATCGCACGTGGGGTCCTCGGGGTGCATTGGATTCGGTCAGGCTGATGCTAGGCGCATTCATCCGGCCACGGCCAACCGGCTTCCTCAGTGTCGCCCATCGGCAACAGTGCACAGCACAGCACCCCCGGCCCCCTGGCCGGAGCGATTCGGTACCATATACCCATGAGGGGTATGTGACTCCTATGTGATGGATCAGGCACAGTTTTCGGACAGGCTCCATCTCGGCACAGCTGACAACCGGAGGACGCGATGACGACCACCGAGGCGGGCGGCCCCCCGGTCACGGACCACGACCGCGGCGTGCACGGCTACCACAAACAGAAGGACGAGCACCTCAAGCGGCTGCGCCGTATCGAGGGCCAGATCCGCGGCCTCCAGCGCATGGTCGATGAGGACGTCTACTGCATCGACATACTCACGCAGGTCTCCGCCTCCACCAAGGCACTCCAGTCGTTCGCGCTCCAGCTGCTCGAGGAGCATCTGCGCCACTGCGTCGCGGACGCCGCGGTCAAGGGCGGCGACGAGATCGACGCCAAGGTCGAGGAAGCCACCAAGGCGATCGCCCGCCTGCTGCGCACCTGACCTGCCGCTTTCCCGATCTGCCGGCCACACGGCCGGCGCTTACCCGCCTTGCCGCCCATCCGACCGCCGCATACCCGACGTACAGCGCCCCCCGGGGACGGTCCCGCCGAGAGGGATCAGTCGATTCGGCCGGATTCGGACCGCTCGGCCGCCACCTTCAGCACCTCGTCGATACGGTCCGGGCTCAGCCGGTCCTCGTCAGCGGCCGACGCCGCGATGATCAGCTCACCGCACAGTTCGATCTCGGCAAGCGCCACGTGGTCCTGGACGGTCGTCGTACTGGGCGGAGCCACGTGCGTTCACCTCTTCCTGCCGGGCGTCGACTTCCTAGCGTAGGGAGTGGTGCACACACCGCGCATGGCACGTCCGGACCATTTCGGGGGTGTCTTTCAGATCTTCCCGGGCTGACCCGAAGGAACCCCACGGGCCCCGGCGGCGAACGGACACGGCCACGAAGAACACGGACTACGTCCCGATCCTGCCGGCATAGATGTCCCGCCGGTCGGGGAGAACCATGGTCACCGGAGTGCCGAAGTCGTAGAGCACCGTGGTCGACGTGACCGCGACCGTACCGGTCGCGTTGGCGAAACTGAAGCGGTGCCGCACCTTGCGGAGCCGGCCCTGCTCGTCGAGATAGACGTCGAACGGCACGGTGTCGGTGGCGAACCCTTTCGCCGCGGCCGCCAGCGAGGCCCGCGCATGTGGTTCGGCGGCCAGCGCCGCCCGCCCGATGTCCGTGCTCCCCCGGTAGTGGTGCACCGTCTCGCCGGCGACGCTCTCCTCCCCGACGTACGTCACGTCCCGGGCGCCGCGCAGCAGTTCGGCCGCGGCCAGCGGATCCGTCGCCCCGCCGGTGACCAGATTGCCGTCCGCGAGGGTCGTCGTGTCGATCCGAACCCACTTGTCGGCGGGCACACCCGCGCCCCGGTTCTTCATGTAGAGCGCCCCGGGCGCCATCAGTTCCGTGACCGGGCGGTGTTCGTCCGCGCCCGCGGGGTCCTTCGGCAGGACCACCGTCAGCCGGCCCATCCGCCGCCGGAAGTCGTAACCGCCCTCGCCCTGGATGGTCACCCGCGTCCCGCCGGTCGCGGTCTCCATCGACGTACGCGCCCGCGCGCTGCCGGCGGCGACCAGCGCGTCCGCCGCCGTGCGCACCCGGTCGGTCCGTCCGCCGCCGGGCCGGTCGTCGGCGACCGCGCCCGTGCCGCCGGAGCAGCCGCTGGTCGCCATCACACCCGCCACGGCGGCGGCGACCACCAACGCGGCGCCCCTGCGCCTGTGCTGCTGCACCACCATCGACCGCCAACCCCCAACACCGGAACCGCTGCTTCTACGAGACCTCCGCCCGTCCCGCATAACGACGGCCAGGGCCCGTCGTCACGCGACCACCCGGGTTGCGCTCCGCGCCAGTACCGTGGAGAGGTGCCAGCGCGAGACCTCCCGGACAGCGGAGAATCCCCTCATCTCACGACAACCACCGAGCGGGGCTCGTTCGCGATAGCCCGGTGCAGCTGCGGATGGGCCGGACCCGCCCGACGCTCCCGTGAACGAGCACGTACCGACGCCGAGTTGCACGGGACAGCCGTCACCGCGAGAGACTGAGACCGCACGGCAGCCCCTGGACCGCGTTCCTCCGGAACCCCCACGGCCTCAGCGCCGTCTTGTCCCCCAGGAGGCACCATGGACCGGCGCGCGCTGCTCACCACCGCTGTAGCTCTGACCGCGACCGCCTGCAGCAGCAGTGCGGGCGGCGGCACACCCACGGCCGAGGCCACCACCGGCACGGCCGGCCGCATACCCACGCCCCGCGGGTCCGCCTCGACGGCCTCCGCCGCCGCGGCCGACTGGACAGCTCTCGCCCGCGGCCTGGACGGGCAGCTGGTGCGCCCCGGCGACGCCGCGTACCCCACGGCCCGCCAGCTCTACAACACCCGCTTCGACGCGCTGAAGCCCGCGGCCGTCGCGTATGTGTCCGGCGAGGACGACATCGCCGAGTGCCTCGCCTACGCCCGGGCCCACCGCACCCCCGTCTCCATACGCAACGGCGGCCACTCCTACGCCGGTTGGTCCTCCGGCAACGGCCGGCTCGTCATCGACGTCTCCGCCCTGAAGAAGGTCGGCACGGACGGCACCATCGGCGCCGGCGCCAAACTGATCGACGTCTACACCACGCTCGGAAAAGCCGGCCGCACCATACCGGCCGGCTCCTGCCCCTCCGTCGGGGTGTCCGGCCTCACCCTCGGCGGCGGTCACGGCGTCACCTCGCGTGCGTACGGCCTGACCTGCGACAGCCTCACCTCGGCGAGGATCGTCACGGCCGACGGCCGACGGCTGACGGCGAGCGCGAAGGAGAACACGGACCTGTTCTGGGCACTGCGCGGCGCCGGCAACGGCAACTTCGGCGTGGTCACCGAGCTCCGGTTCCGTACGCACCCGGCCACGCCGACCGTCGTCGGCTATCTCACCTGGCCCTGGTCGAAGGCGGCCGCCGTGTTCTCGGCCTGGCAGCGATGGGGACCCGACCAGCCCGACGAGATATGGTCCTCGGCCCATCTGTCGGCCGGCCCCGGCGGGCATTCCCCCACCTTCTCCATCGCCGCCTTCTCCCTCGGCACCGAGGGCGATCTGAAGAACGCCGTCGACCGGCTCGCCGACGCGGCGGGCTCCCCGGCGAGCAACGTCTCCATCCGCCGGCGCGGCCATCTCGACGCCATGCTCGGCTACGCGAACTGCGCCACGCTCAGCCAGGACCAGTGCCATCTGCCCGGCCGCACCCCGGGCCGCTCCCCGCAGGGCGCGCTCCAGCGTGAGACGTACGCCGCGGCGTCCGCCTTCTTCGACCGGGCGCTCTCCCCTTCCGGCGTCCAGGCACTGCTCGCGGCGGCCGAAGGGTTCACGCGCCTCCCGCAGAGCCAGGGCGGGGGCGGCTCCATCGTCCTGACAGCGCTCGGCGGCGCGGTCAACCGGGTGGACCCGCTGGCGACGTCGTTCGTCCACCGCCGCTCGCGGATGCTCGCGCAGTACATCGCCGCCTGGCGCCCGGGCGCGCAGGGCACGGCCCAGCAGGCGTGGCTGAAGAGCACCCATGCCTCCCTGCGCCGTTTCGCGTCGGGGGCGGCGTACCAGAACTATGTCGATCCGACGCTGACCGACTGGCGGCGGGCCTACTACGGACCCGCGGCGGACCGGCTCACCCGGCTGAAGAAGCAGTACGACCCAGGCAGGCTGTTCGACTTCCCGCAGGCGCTGTAGCCCGTACGGGGGCCCCCGAATGGCCGGTACGGTGCCGGGCCTGTGCGCTGGTTATATGAACCGAACCGGACGAATAGCCACGCTCACGGCGACCACCGCGCTCACGCTGGCCCTCCCGTTCGGCGGTGCCGCGCCCGGGGCGTCCGCGGAGCCGGCCGAGACGGCCCCCGCCGTCGCCTCCAAGCCGGACGGCCCGCTCGAGAGTTCCCTCGCGGTGCTCGCCACCGGAGCGATAGCCGGCGCCGGAACCGTACTGATCGTCCGTCGCCACCACCGCCGCAACCGCGGCGGACGCCGCTGACCCGCCAGGACCCGGTACGGCCTGCGGCTCACGGCCCAAACGATCAGGCAGCCAGGTCGTTCCGGCCCGCGCCCTCGGTCCGCGGATCGTGGATGTCCAGCGGCTCGGGACGGTCCGCCTGGGCGGGCGCCCGCTTCGAGCGCACGAGCCGTCCGGCCCGGCCGGAGCCCGCGACCGCCGACACCACCGGGGTCAGCAGAGCCAGCGCGAGCGGGGCGAGGAGCAGGGTGACCGCCGTACCGAGCGCGAAGCCGCCGATGACATCGGTCGGGTAGTGCACGCCCATGTACACCCGGCAGAACCCCTCGGCGAGGGCGAGACCGATCGCGGCCCAGCCGAACTTCCGGTGCGCGATGAACAGCCCGGCACCGATCGCCATCGCCATCGTGGCGTGGTCGCTGACGAACGAGTAGTCGGTCTTCCCGGAGACGAGGACCTCGATGCCCTGGTGGTCCAGGAACGGACGAGGTCTCTCCACGAACCCGCGGATCGGGATGTTGATCAGCAGCGCGATGCCCGCGGCGAGCGGCGCCCACACCAGCGCGACGACACCCGACACCGAGTCCTCGGTGGTACCGCGCCGGCGCACGCTCCACCAGCACCAGAGCGCCACGGCCACCATCGCCAGCAGGATGCCCCACTCGCCGACGAACTCCATCACGCGGTCGAACCAGTGGGGTGCGTCCTTGGCCAGGCCGTTGATGTCGTAGAGCAGGCTGACATCAGGGCTCGACCCGCCCCTTGACTCCGTCAGGGGGAACCCCATTGCGAGTCCAGCCATCTGCTGCGGCCCCTTGCCTTGTGCCTGCTGCGGTGCACGGGTGCACCGCTCGTACCAACCCCCGTGGTCAGTGTGGTGTCTGCTGCATGGTCAGTGCCGCTGTCACAGTCCAGGGAACGGCACGTTCCCCGGCTTCGTTCCACTCTCCACCGAACGATCACTATGACGTTATCGAAGAGAGACACATCGCTGCAGCTCAGGGCCTTGGCCTAACGGAGAGTTCCAGCCATTCGCGACGCCCCGTCAGGCCCCCGGAGGCACCGTGGGGAGTGCTTTTGCGCCATCCTCGGTGACCCTCGTGGCGCCGAAGTAGTCCGGGGTGTCGATCTTGTCGAAGCGGATCACGGCACCGGTGTAGGGCGCATTGATCATGTAGCCGCCGCCGACGTACAGCCCCACGTGCCGGATGGCGCGCGAATTGGTCAGGTCGTCCGAGAAGAAGACGAGGTCCCCCGGCAGCAGCTCGTCGCGGGACGGATGCGGCCCGGCGTTGTACTGGTCGTTGGCCACCCGCGGCAGCTCGATCTTCACCGTGCGGTACGCGGCCTGCGTGAGCCCGGAGCAGTCGAAACGTCCGCCCTGCTCAGGGGTGCCGTTACCGCCCCACAGATACTTCGTGCCGAGCCGCTGCTGCGCGAAATGGATCGCCCCGGCGGCCTGCCGCGACGGCTCGACACGGCCGGCCGGCCGGGCGAAGCTCTTCTCCAGGGTGCGGATGATCTTCACGTAGTTCTGCGTCTCGCGGTACGGCGGAACCCCGCCGTACTTGATGACCGCGTACGCGCCGGCGTTGTAGGCGGCGAGCATGTTGTCGGTCGCGTCGCCCGGCGCCTTCTTGACATATCCAGCCAAGTGGCAGTCGTACGTCGCAGCAGACGGAATCGCGTCGGCCGGATCCCACACATCGCGGTCCCCGTCCTTGTCCCCGTCGACGCCGTGCGCCGCCCAGGTGCCGGGGATGAACTGCGCGATGCCCTGCGCGGTGGCCGGGCTCTGCGCCTTCGGGTTCCAGCCGCTCTCCTGGTAGAGCTGGGCGGCGAGCAGCGCGGGATTGATGGCCGGGCAGAGGTTGCCCCACTTCTGCACGAGCGGCTGGTAGCGCGCGGGCACGGCCCCCTTGGCCAGGGCGACGGCACCGTTCCTGCCGTCGATCCCGAGGAGGCCGGAGGCGGCGGAGTACGTACCGACGACGAGCAAGCCGACGAACCCCAGGCACACCACGACGGACGCGCCCGCGACCAGCCACGCCTTACGCACCGTCAACCACCCTTCACCCCATGGCAGTAGGCCCTGCGCCAGTGTAGGTGGGCAGGGCCTCAATCAGCGGTCGGAGAAGAGGGCGGGGCGGGAAGCGTTCGCAGGATGGCGCGACCGCGACGTCCGCGCCGCGCCACCGGCTTCCCATCCCCGCCACGGAACCGGACCTACGGCTTCCCGTCCCGGCCGCGGAACCGGACGTACGGCTTCCCGTCCCTGCCGCCGAACCTGGTCTACGGCTTGCGCGCCACGCCGCCGAACATCGCGACCTCTTCCGGCTCCGGCCGGCCCTCGGGGACGTCCACGCGCCAGCGGGAGCAGGAGACCACGCCCGGAGGGAGCAGTTCGAGGCCGTCGAAGTAGCCCTCGACCTCCCGCGGAGTGCGCTGGGTGAGGCGCGGGGTGCCGTGCTCGTTCCAGAAGGCGACCGCCGCGTCCACGTCCGGCATCGTGGGGCTGGTGATCGTGTGCGACAGCACGAGGTGGCTGCCGGAGGGCAGCGCGTCCATCAGCCGGCGGACGACCGCGTACGACTCCTCGTGGTCCTCGATGAAGATGACCACGCCCAGCAGCATCAGTGCCACGGGCTGCTTGAAGTCGAGCGTCTCCGAGGCACGCTCCAGGATGGCGTCGACATCGCGCAGATCGGCGTCGAGGTAGTCCGTACGGCCCTGAGGAGTGCTGGTCAGGAGCGCGCGGGCGTGCGCGAGGACGAGCGGGTCGTTGTCCACGTAGACGATCCGCGATTCGGGCGCGACGCCCTGTGCGACCTCATGGGTGTTGTCGGCGCTGGGCAGCCCCGTTCCGACGTCGAGGAACTGCCGGATCCCGAGATCCGCCACCAGATGGTGGACGGCCCGGCCCAGAAACTGACGGTCGGCCAGGGCATAGTCCCCGATGCCGGGGTGAATGCCCCGGATCTGGTCCCCGGCCTCACGGTCCACGGGGTAGTTGTCCTTGCCGCCGAGCCAGTAGTTCCAGATCCTGGCGGTGTGAGGGCGCGAGGTGTCGATCCGGTCGCGTACGTGCTCGTTTTCGGTCACGGGCCACAACATATCCAACTCGGGCCCTCGGGAGGGAGGTTGAGGCGCAGATGGGAGACGTTTCTGCACCCTCCGCGGGCCCGGCCCCGAGCACGGCCGCGGCCCGGTCCGGAACACGGCCGCGGACACGGCTCCGGCGAGGAACCTCCCCGGCCGGCGGACCGTCATATGTCACGGCGGACGCACCCGTTCGCCCGGCACGCGCCGATCGGCTGTCCGGAACGCCCCAAAGGTGCCACAACGACAGTCATTGCCCGGAGTCACGCACCGTGATACACAGAGTGACGGTACGGGCTCCTCTCTGTGAACAGGTCGGCACCGCCGCAGGTCAGGGCGGTGGGATCGGTCATACGTGCGGAGATCGGGTAAAGAGACCCGCCAAGTCGGCATACGCGGGCGGTTTCATCAGCGAAGATAGAGCGATGGCCCATGCCGAGGGGCATGGGCAGCGAACAACCCGACAGGGGCGGTGAGTTACACATGATCCTGGCAGCCGAAAAGGGCGACATCACCACCATCATCGGCGGAATCGCCCCGAACTGGGGGCCTTTCGGGAGCCTGGGCAATGAAGCCCGCATCATGATCGAGGTCGTGATGGCGGTGGCCATCCTGCTCTGCCTCGGTATCGCGATCTGGGGCGCCGCGAAGCAGCGCATCGGAGCGACCGCGCTGCGCGACACCTTCAGCGCGGAACAGGGCAAGGGCCTGATCGTCGCCGGCCTGACCGGCGTCTTCATCATCGGGTCACTGGGGACCCTGTTCACCATCGTGTACGGGATGGCCGTCTGACCGACCCGTCGGACCCTCCGTCCCCTTCCCGCGTGCCCGGCCCACCCAGAGGTTGCGTCTCCCTGATGTCGAGTCACCACACCGCGCCCGCGCGGAAAGCAGCACGGCTACCGTCGTACTACGCGGTTCTGCACCCGGTCGAGGGGAAGTGCGCGACATGAGCCTGGGGGACGACCACGGCTTCGGCGGCGACACGAGCAGCCGGGTGGACGACGGCTTCCGCGGCACGGGCCAGACCCGCACGCGCCTGCCCGGCACGGACACGGACGTCTACGGTGGCGCCCGCCGCCCGGTCCGCAACTCCCGCTCGCTCATCACGGTGGTGGGCGTCGTGGTGCTGCTGATCGCGGCGATCGCGTTCGCCAACCAGGGCGGCGGCGACGAGGAGCGCGCCGGAGAATCCCCGAAGGGCCCGGAATCGGCCCCGACGGCGGCGACGGGCGTGAAGCCGGTACAGGGCAAGGTGGGCGGGATCCCGACGGGGTACGGGAGGAACGAGCAGGGGGCGCAGAGCGCTGCTGCCAACTATGCGGTGGCACTGGGTTCTGACGGAATGTTCAAGGCCGGCACTCGGCAGGCCATCGTCGAGACCGTCCACGATCCCGCCGTGGTCACCCCGCTGCTGGGCAACCTCGACCAGGCGTACTCGCCCCAGTTCCTCGCCAACGTCGGCCTCACCGCCGACGGCAGCGCGCCTGACGGCCTCACCTTCGTCTCTCGCACCGTGCCAGTCGGGACCAAGGTGACCGCGCAGAACGGCGAATCCGCGACCGTGGAGGTCTGGTGCACCGGTCTCGTGGGGCTGGCGGGGCCGAAATCCACCAAACCCGTGACCGAGACCTGGTTCACGCTCACCCAGCAGCTCAAATGGGTCGGTAACGACTGGAAGATCACCTCCTCCACCCAGAAGGAGGGCCCGACACCGGTCAACGGGGACAACCGCGCGTCCTCCGCGGAAGAGATCGCCGGTGCCGTCGCGGGATACGGAGGCTTCACCTATGCCCGGTAGTCACCGCACCAGGATCCTCACCGCCCTGGCCGCCGTCCCCACGTCCCTCGTCCTGCTCTCGTCCCGGGCCTCGGCAGCGCCGACACCGCCACCCACTCCGAGCCCGAGCGACAACCCCTGCGACCTCATCGTCGGACTGGCCAGGGACTACTGCGAGGACGGCGACAAGGCCGGCGGCGCCGCCCGCACCACCCCCCAAGACCCCACCGACGCCCTCGACCCCCTGTCCTCCCTCGCCCGCGGCTGCGCCGACGCCGCCGTCTGGACCGTCGACACCCTCTCCAAGGCCGTGAAGTCCACGGCCACCGTCGACTTCACCAACACCGCCTTCCTCTCCCAGTACGCCGTCGTCTTCGCCGCCGCCACCATCCTCACGCTCGTCCTGTGGCTCCTCGCCGTCGCCAAGCGGGCCATCCGCGGCGTGCCGCTGATGACCGCCATCTCCGAAGCCATCGGCTTCCTCTGGCTCACGGTCCTCGCCTCCGCCTTCACCCCGCTGATCCTCTACACCCTCGTCTCCGCCACCGACGGCGTCACCGAGGTCATCGCGGGCGGTACCAGCGGGCAGACCGACATGTTCTTCGGGAACTTCTCCGCCGCCCTCAAGAAGGGCACCGACATCGGAGGCGGGCCGATCATGCTGATCGTCGTCTCCCTCGTCACCGTGCTGGCCGCGGGAATCCTCTACCTCGAGCTGTTCATCCGCGCCGTCCTCCTCTACGTCGGTGCCCTCCTCGGCGTCGTCGTCTACGCCGGACTCGTCGACAAGAACATGTGGGGCCACGTACGCCGCTGGGCCGGCATCATGATCGCGATCATCCTCATCAAGCCGGTCATCGTGATCGTCCTCGGCCTCGCCGGTGCCCTCTCCGCCGATCAGGGCCCCGACTCCTTCTCCGCCGTCGTCTCCGGACTCGCGATCATCCTGCTCGCGATCTTCGCCTCGGCGATGATCTACCGCTTCGTTCCGGGCTTCGGCGACGAGATCGTCGCCTCCCGCAACAACCGCCTCCAGGGCGGCGCGGAGAACGCCGCCGCCGCCGTCATCAGCTCCCCCGCCGCCCTCGTCTCCCAGGGCATCAAGACCCACAGCGCCCGCGGCAACCCCCGCGGCGGCGAGAACAGCGGCGGAGGCGGCGGGGCCAGGCCGTCCAACCCCATGGGCGGCGGCGTAGCCGCCCACAGCAGCCGCACCCCCGGGGGCGGCGGCGGAACTGTCCCCTCCGCCGCACCCCCGCCCCGCAGCTCCCGACCCAGTAGCAGTCCCACCAGCGGCACGCCGCACAGCAACCGCAAGAGCACAGGAGGTGGAGGGCGTTGACGACCCAGTCCCATCCCATCGCGCCCCGCCGTACGTATCTGATCGGCCGGGCCCGGCCGAACGCGATCGTCGGCAAGAACCGCGAGACCGGCGAGATCGCCCTGATCATCGCCGGCGCGTTCCTCGGCATGATGTGCGGACTGCTCGTCCCCGTTCTGTCCGTGCGCATCGTTCTGCTGATGGGCTTCCCGCTGCTGGCGCTCGCCGCGGTCTACGTGCCGTACAAGCACCGCACGTTCTACAAGTGGTTCGAGGTCAACCGCAGCTTCAAGCGCACCCTGCGCAACGGCACCGTCTACCGTTCCACCGCCGTCGAGGCCGGCACCCGTCTCGACGGACGTGAGGTCGAGGTCGGCCCGCCCCCGGGCATCGGCCGGATCAACTGGCTCGCCGCCCCCTTCGGCCCCGACGAGATCGCCGTACTGCTGCACGCGGACCGCCGTACCGTCACCGCCGCCATCGAGATCGAGGGCCCCGGCGTCGGACTGCGCGACAGCGAGGACCAGGAGGCCCTCGTCGACCGCTTCGGCACGCTGCTCAAGCATGTGGCCAACGGCGACGGCTTCGTGACACGCCTTCAGATGCTGGCCCGTACCCTCCCCGCCGACCCCGACGCCCACGCCAAGGACGTCGCCCAGCGCGGCGACCAGAAGACCCCCGGCTGGCTGCGCGACTCCTACGACCAGCTCCAGTCGATGGTGTCCACCTCCAGCGAGCAGCACCGCGCCTATCTCGTCGCCTGCATGCACTACACGCGGGAACTGGCCGCCGAGGCCCACGCCATGGCGCGTGCCACCCGCCACGCCTCCGGCGCCAAGTCCCGCAAGCTCGACAAGGACGCGGGCCTCGCTGTCGTCATGGCGCGCGAACTCACCGACATCTGCGCCCGCCTCGCCGAGGCCGACATCCGCGTCCGCCAGCCGCTCGGCCAGGGCCGGCTCGCCTCCCTCGTGCACTCGATGTACGACCCGGACCACCCCATCGACCACATCCAGGCCATGACGAAGCGGAACGCCTGGCCGGCCGAGCTCGACGCCATGCAGCCCACCTTCCTCCAGGCCAAGACCCGCGAGTCCTCCACCCGCGCGCCCTGGTGCCACTCCACCGCGTGGGTGAAGGAGTGGCCGATGACCCCTGTCGGCGTCAACTTCCTGGCACCGCTGCTCGTCCACACCCCCGACGTGATCCGCACGGTCGCGGTCACCATGGATCTGGAACCCACCGAGGTCGCCATCGAGCGGATGCTCACCGAGAAGACGAACGACGAGGCCGACGCCAGCAGGGCCGCCAAGATGAACCGCACGGTCGACCCGCGCGACATCGCCGCACACGGCCGACTCGACCAGCGGGGTGAAGATCTCGCCAGCGGTGCGGCAGGGGTCAACCTTGTCGGGTACATCACTGTGTCGTCGCGTTCGCCCGAGGCCCTGGCCAGAGACAAGCGGACGATCAGGGCCTCGGCCGGTAAGTCGTATCTCAAGCTGGAGTGGTGCGACCGCGAGCACCACCGGGCCTTTGTGAACACCTTGCCGTTCGCGACCGGCATCCGCCGATAGGGGCCCGAGTGATGCGAGATCCGCTGTCCGTCCTCACCGATGCCTTCACCTCCTTCCTGTTCGGGAAGGTGGAGACGACCCGACTGCCCGTCCGAACCTCGACCGGGCAGGCGCAGGCCGTCTATCTGCCGACCGCGGCGCCGGGCCTCGGCGACTCGGGCGTGATCATCGGCCGTGAGGTCTACAGCGGCAAGGGCTACATCTACGATCCCTTCCAGCTCTACGGCCAGCAGCTCCCCGCCCCGCACTGGCTGGTCCTCGGCGAGTCCGGCAACGGCAAGTCGGCACTGGAGAAGACCTACGTCCTGCGCCAGCTCCGCTTCCGCGACCGGCAGGTCGTCGTCCTCGACGCCCAGGGCGAGGACGGCGTCGGCGAATGGAACCTCGTCGCGCAGGAGCTGGGTATAACTCCCATCCGGCTCGACCCGATGACGGCGCTCGACGGCGGCATCCGTCTCAACCCGCTGGACCCCGCGATCACCTCGACGGGCCAGCTGGCGCTGCTGCGCACGATCATCGAGGTCGCGATGGGCCACGGCCTGGACGAGCGCTCCGGCTTCGCGCTCAAGGTCGCCCACGCCTACGTGAATGAGTCCATCACCGACCGCCAGCCCGTACTGACCGACATCGTCGACCAGTTGCGCCACCCGGAGGCGGAGTCGGCGGAATCGATGAACGTCGACATAGACGATGTACGGGCCTGGGGCCTGGACGTCGCCCTGGTGCTGGACCGGCTGGTCGACGGTGACCTGCGCGGCATGTTCGACGGCCCGACGACCGTCGGCATCGACCTCGACGCACCGCTGATCGTCTTCGACCTCTCCCACATCGACCGCAACTCCATCGCCATGCCGATCCTCATGGCAATCGTGGGCGTGTGGCTGGAACACACCTGGATCCGCCCGGACCGCAAGAAGCGCATCTTCCTGGTGGAAGAGGCGTGGCACATCATCAACAGCCCGTTCGTGGCGCAGCTGTTCCAGCGGCTGCTCAAGTTCGGCCGGCGGCTCGGTCTGTCGTTCGTGGCGGTGGTCCACCACCTCTCGGACGTCGTCGACGGCGCCGCGGCGCGGGAAGCGGCGGCCATCCTCAAGATGGCGTCCACCAGGACGATCTACGCCCAGAAGGCGGACGAGGCGAGAGCCACGGGCCGGGTCCTGGGCCTGCCACGCTGGGCGGTCGAGATCATCCCGACGCTGACTCCGGGTATCGCCGTATGGGACGTCAACGGCAACGTCCAGGTGGTCAAACACCTGGTGACCGAGGCCGAACGACCACTCGTCTTCACCGACCGTGCCATGACGGAGTCCTCGGGCCCCGCACTGCCGGAGGACGTACAGGCCGCGGAGTGGGAGGCGGAGGAGCGTGCGGCGCTGATCGAACGGCAGCAGCAGCTCGACGAGTCCGAGTCGACGGTGGCATGACATGCACGACAACCGCCAGGGCCGCCGCCGGCGGGACGAGAACGAGCGGGGCATCCCCGACGGCATGCTGCTGGCCCTGCTCGGCTTCCTCCTCGGCCTGACCATCCTGGTCTGGACGGCGACGGGCCTGGCCGGTGTGCTGTCCCACGGCGCCTGGCCGCAGGGCGTCACCTACCAGAACACCCCGCTGGCGATGCGCTCCCTGGCCTCGGCCCCGCACGACCTCGCCGCGGCCTGGCCGTCGACGCCCGCGGCGGAACTGTCCGGCTACGGCCTGTTCTGGGGCCTGGCGATCGGCGAACTGATGGTGCTGATCGTCCTGACGATCTTCGCGCTCGGTACGACGGCCCGCTGGCGCGCGGTCCGGGCGGACCGCCGGGAGGCCATCCGTGCCGCCCGCCGCGACGAGGTACGCGACAACCGGACCGGCAGCCGCAGCCCGACCCGGGACGGTGCGGAGTCCCTCCCCCGCGAAGCGCACCCGGTGAGCCCCGGTCCGTACGCCGAGCCCGCACACCACCCCGCCGACGCGCCCACAGCCGTGGTCCCCGGTCCACCGGTGGAGCAGACGGCCGGCGCACGGCCCGCCGACACCGCACCCCTGTCGGCACCCGACACCGGCGTCCTGCCGGCTCCCGTCCCGCCGCCCCGCGCCGCCGCCCCCCGGCTTCTCTACGGCGACCCCGCCACGCGCCGGCCCACCACGCTCCAGGCCGTGCTCGACGCAGCCGGGCCCGCACTCGTCGTCACGTCCGACCCCACCGTATGGGCCGAGACCAAGGACGCCCGGGCCAAGCTGGGTCCCGTGCTCGTCTACGACCCGGGCCATCTCTGCGACACCCCCGCCCGGCTCCACTGGTCTCCCACCGCCGGCTGCGAGAACGCCGACACGGCCGCCGCGCGCGCCATCGCCCTTCTCACGCCGGTCCGCCCGCGAGCCCTCCTCGACGCCGCCATGGCCGACACCGCGGAGACACTGCTGCGCTGCTGGCTGCACGCGGCCGCGGTGGACGGGCGCCCGTTCAAGCAGGTCCACCGCTGGGCCCAGGGCGGGGGAGCCCAGGAGGCCGTACGCGTCCTCCGCACACACCCCAAGGCCGCCTCCGGTCTCGCGGGCCTCCTGGAGTCCTCACTCACCGCCCACCCCGAACGGCGGGAGATCGCCCAGCAGTTGGTCGCCCGCGCGCTCTCGGCCCTCTCCTCGATCCACATCCGCGAGGCATGCGCTCCCAACCGAACCGATGCACTCGCCCTGGAATCTTTCGCCAATGAATCGGGAACGCTTTATCTGGTGGGTGAACCGATCGAGGATCCCCGCACCCACCCCGGAGCGATGCCCTTGCTGACGGCATTGGCGTCAGACGTGGTCGAGCACGGCCGCCGCATGGCCGCACGGTCATCCGACGGTCGGCTCGACCCACCAATGACGCTCGTCCTCGACGACGTGGCCGCCGTGGCCCCGCTCCCCCGGCTCCCGGATCTGCTGACCACCGGTCAGGCACAGGGACTGCCCACCCTGGTGCTGCTCCGCTCGGCCGAACAGGCCCGCGCCCGCTGGCCCGAGCCGCTCACGCAGTAGCCGGCCCCGCTTCCGGACTACCGCAGGACTTCGTACTCCACCTCGCGTGCCGTCTCGTCGCCCGGCACCGGCACGGTGTCACCGGTCGGCACGAATCCGATCCGCCGGTAGAACGCCGCCGCCCGGGCGTTCCCCTCGTGCACATACAGCCGTACGCGCTTCACGGGCGGTTCCGACAGTTCCCACGACCAGTCGATCGCGGCCCGGAACAAGGCTTCCGACACCCCCGTGCCGCGAACCTCGGGCCGGACGAACACCGCGACCAGATGCGTCTGATCGCTCTCCGCCACCTCCCCGAACCGCACCTCACCTGCCGGCCTCTCCACCAGCGCGGTGATGGTCCCCACCCACCGCCCGTCCGGCGCCTCGGCGATGAACTGCCGCGAGCTGATGCCCTCGGCCGCATGGACGGCACGGTCCTGCCAGAAGCTGTCCGGCCGCCCGACGGCGTGCTCGTACGACTCCAGGAACGCGAGGTGGGCAACCGGGTCCTGCAGAGCGGCGAGCCGGATCTCCTTGGCCCTCTCCCACTCCTCGGCGAGTACGGGGCGAATCACATGGTCCATACAGTGCATCCTCCGTGTGCGACGGACGGACCCGCAACACGGTTTCCCGCACACCGCTTCGCCGGCGGCCGGTCGTGAACGCAAAAATGCCTCAACCCCCGGACATGGTCCAGGGATTGAGGCTAAAAATTGTTCGGCGGCGTCCTACTCTCCCACAGGGTCCCCCCTGCAGTACCATCGGCGCTGAAAGGCTTAGCTTCCGGGTTCGGAATGTAACCGGGCGTTTCCCTAACGCAATGACCACCGAAACACTATGAAGATATCGACCCGGAACCCACACAGACGGGGGTTCGACAGTTCGTTACTTCAGAACTAACACAGTGGACGCGAGCAACTGAGGACAAGCCCTCGGCCTATTAGTACCGGTCAACTCCACCCATTACTGGGCTTCCATATCCGGCCTATCAACCCAGTCGTCTACTGGGAGCCTTACCCTCTCAAGGAGGTGGGAATACTCATCTCGAAGCAGGCTTCCCGCTTAGATGCTTTCAGCGGTTATCCCTCCCGAACGTAGCCAACCAGCCATGCCCTTGGCAGGACAACTGGCACACCAGAGGTTCGTCCGTCCCGGTCCTCTCGTACTAGGGACAGCCCTTCTCAATATTCCTACGCGCACAGCGGATAGGGACCGAACTGTCTCACGACGTTCTAAACCCAGCTCGCGTACCGCTTTAATGGGCGAACAGCCCAACCCTTGGGACCGACTCCAGCCCCAGGATGCGACGAGCCGACATCGAGGTGCCAAACCATCCCGTCGATATGGACTCTTGGGGAAGATCAGCCTGTTATCCCCGGGGTACCTTTTATCCGTTGAGCGACGGCGCTTCCACAAGCCACCGCCGGATCACTAGTCCCGACTTTCGTCCCTGCTCGACCCGTCGGTCTCACAGTCAAGCTCCCTTGTGCACTTACACTCAACACCTGATTGCCAACCAGGCTGAGGGAACCTTTGGGCGCCTCCGTTACCCTTTGGGAGGCAACCGCCCCAGTTAAACTACCCATCAGACACTGTCCCTGATCCGGATCACGGACCCAGGTTAGACATCCAGCACGACCAGAGTGGTATTTCAACGATGACTCCACAACCACTGGCGTGGCCGCTTCAAAGTCTCCCACCTATCCTACACAAGCCGAACCGAACACCAATATCAAACTGTAGTAAAGGTCCCGGGGTCTTTCCGTCCTGCTGCGCGAAACGAGCATCTTTACTCGTAGTGCAATTTCACCGGGCCTATGGTTGAGACAGTCGAGAAGTCGTTACGCCATTCGTGCAGGTCGGAACTTACCCGACAAGGAATTTCGCTACCTTAGGATGGTTATAGTTACCACCGCCGTTTACTGGCGCTTAAGTTCTCAGCTTCGCACGCCCGAAAGCGTACTAACCGGTCCCCTTAACGTTCCAGCACCGGGCAGGCGTCAGTCCGTATACATCGCCTTACGGCTTCGCACGGACCTGTGTTTTTAGTAAACAGTCGCTTCTCGCTGGTCTCTGCGGCCACCCCCAGCTCGAGGAGCAAGTCCTCTCACCAGTGATGGCCCCCCTTCTCCCGAAGTTACGGGGGCATTTTGCCGAGTTCCTTAACCATAGTTCACCCGAACGCCTCGGTATTCTCTACCTGACCACCTGAGTCGGTTTAGGGTACGGGCCGCCATGAAACTCGCTAGAGGCTTTTCTCGACAGCATAGGATCATCCACTTCACCACAATCGGCTCGGCATCAGGTCTCAGCCTTAACGAGGGACGGATTTGCCTACCCCTCGGCCTACACCCTTACCCCGGGACAACCACCGCCCGGGCTGGACTACCTTCCTGCGTCACCCCATCGCTTACCTACTACCACCTTGGATCGCCGGCTCCACCACTTTCCTTTCCCCGAAGGGTCCGGAACGGCTTCACGGGCTTAGCATTAATGGGCTCGATATTGGGCGTTTCAAAGCGGGTACCGGAATATCAACCGGTTGTCCATCGACTACGCCTGTCGGCCTCGCCTTAGGTCCCGACTTACCCTGGGCAGATCAGCCTGACCCAGGAACCCTTAGTCAATCGGCGCACACGTTTCTCACGTGTGTATCGCTACTCATGCCTGCATTCTCACTCGTGAACCGTCCACCACTGCCTTCCGGCGCGGCTTCACCCGGCACACGACGCTCCCCTACCCATCCGTACTCCCGTTGGGGATATATGTACGAATGACACGACTTCGGCGGTACGCTTGAGCCCCGCTACATTGTCGGCGCGGAATCACTTGACCAGTGAGCTATTACGCACTCTTTCAAGGGTGGCTGCTTCTAAGCCAACCTCCTGGTTGTCTCTGCGACTCCACATCCTTTCCCACTTAGCGTACGCTTAGGGGCCTTAGTCGATGCTCTGGGCTGTTTCCCTCTCGACCATGGAGCTTATCCCCCACAGTCTCACTGCCGTGCTCTCACTTACCGGCATTCGGAGTTTGGCTAAGGTCAGTAACCCGGTAGGGCCCATCGCCTATCCAGTGCTCTACCTCCGGCAAGAAACACACGACGCTGCACCTAAATGCATTTCGGGGAGAACCAGCTATCACGGAGTTTGATTGGCCTTTCACCCCTAACCACAGGTCATCCCCCCAGGTTTTCAACCCTGGTGGGTTCGGTCCTCCACGACCTCTTACAGCCGCTTCAACCTGCCCATGGCTAGATCACTCCGCTTCGGGTCTTGAGCGCGCTACTATGTCGCCCTATTCGGACTCGCTTTCGCTACGGCTTCCCCCACACGGGTTAACCTCGCAACACACCGCAAACTCGCAGGCTCATTCTTCAAAGGCACGCAGTCACGACGCAAGGAACAAGTTCCTTGCGCGACGCTCCCACGGCTTGTAGGCACACGGTTTCAGGTACTATTTCACTCCGCTCCCGCGGTACTTTTCACCATTCCCTCACGGTACTATCCGCTATCGGTCACCAGGGAATATTTAGGCTTAACGGGTGGTCCCGCCAGATTCACACGGGATTTCTCGGGCCCCGTGCTACTTGGGTGTCTCTTAAACGAGCCGCATGAATTTCAGCTACGGGGGTCTTACCCTCTACGCCGGACCTTTCGCATGTCCTTCGCCTATCCATACGGTTTCTGACTCGTCTCACCGCCGGCAGACGATGATAAAGAGATCCCACAACCCCGCATGCGCAACCCCTGCCGGGTATCACACGCATACGGTTTGGCCTCATCCGGTTTCGCTCGCCACTACTCCCGGAATCACGGTTGTTTTCTCTTCCTGAGGGTACTGAGATGTTTCACTTCCCCTCGTTCCCTCCACACTGCCTATGTGTTCAGCAGCGGGTGACAGCCCATGACGACTGCCGGGTTTCCCCATTCGGAAACCCCCGGATCAAAGCCTGGTTGACGACTCCCCGGGGACTATCGTGGCCTCCCACGTCCTTCATCGGTTCCTGGTGCCAAGGCATCCACCGTGCGCCCTTAAAAACTTGGCCACAGATGCTCGCGTCCACTGTGCAGTTCTCAAGCAACGACCAGCCACCCACCACCCCACCCAACAGGGCGAGTTCACTGGGGCCGGCATCGCGAAGGTTCAGACAACTTTCTGTCCGTACCCTCAGATACCCAACAGCGCGCCCGGCACGATCAGCCTGGAGTCACGTTCCACACTCCGAAGAGCAGTACTAGTGATCCCTGCGGATCGTGCCGAATAGTCAACGTTCCACCCATGAGCAACCAGCACCGGACATTCGCCGATGTACTGGCCTCTGACCTGATCCGAAGATCCGGTAAGAAGTGCTCCTTAGAAAGGAGGTGATCCAGCCGCACCTTCCGGTACGGCTACCTTGTTACGACTTCGTCCCAATCGCCAGTCCCACCTTCGACAGCTCCCTCCCACAAGGGGTTGGGCCACCGGCTTCGGGTGTTACCGACTTTCGTGACGTGACGGGCGGTGTGTACAAGGCCCGGGAACGTATTCACCGCAGCAATGCTGATCTGCGATTACTAGCAACTCCGACTTCATGGGGTCGAGTTGCAGACCCCAATCCGAACTGAGACCGGCTTTTTTGAGATTCGCTCCGCCTCGCGGCATCGCAGCTCATTGTACCGGCCATTGTAGCACGTGCAGCCCAAGACATAAGGGGCATGATGACTTGACGTCGTCCCCACCTTCCTCCGAGTTGACCCCGGCAGTCTCCTGTGAGTCCCCATCACCCCGAAGGGCATGCTGGCAACACAGAACAAGGGTTGCGCTCGTTGCGGGACTTAACCCAACATCTCACGACACGAGCTGACGACAGCCATGCACCACCTGTCACCCGACCACAAGGGGGGCACCATCTCTGATGCTTTCCGGGCGATGTCAAGCCTTGGTAAGGTTCTTCGCGTTGCGTCGAATTAAGCCACATGCTCCGCTCTTGTGCGGGCCCCCGTCAATTCCTTTGAGTTTTAGCCTTGCGGCCGTACTCCCCAGGCGGGGAACTTAATGCGTTAGCTGCGGCACCGACGACGTGGAATGTCGCCAACACCTAGTTCCCAACGTTTACGGCGTGGACTACCAGGGTATCTAATCCTGTTCGCTCCCCACGCTTTCGCTCCTCAGCGTCAGTAATGGCCCATGAGATCCGCCTTCGCCACCGGTGTTCCTCCTGATATCTGCGCATTTCACCGCTACACCAGGAATTCCGATCTCCCCTACCACACTCTAGCTAGCCCGTATCGAATGCAGACCCGGGGTTAAGCCCCGGGCTTTCACATCCGACGTGACAAGCCGCCTACGAGCTCTTTACGCCCAATAATTCCGGACAACGCTTGCGCCCTACGTATTACCGCGGCTGCTGGCACGTAGTTAGCCGGCGCTTCTTCTGCAGGTACCGTCACTTTCGCTTCTTCCCTGCTGAAAGAGGTTTACAACCCGAAGGCCGTCATCCCTCACGCGGCGTCGCTGCATCAGGCTTTCGCCCATTGTGCAATATTCCCCACTGCTGCCTCCCGTAGGAGTCTGGGCCGTGTCTCAGTCCCAGTGTGGCCGGTCGCCCTCTCAGGCCGGCTACCCGTCGTCGCCTTGGTAGGCCATCACCCCACCAACAAGCTGATAGGCCGCGGGCTCATCCTTCACCGCCGGAGCTTTCAACCCTTCCCATGCAGGAAGGAGTGTTATCCGGTATTAGACCCCGTTTCCAGGGCTTGTCCCAGAGTGAAGGGCAGATTGCCCACGTGTTACTCACCCGTTCGCCACTAATCCACCCCGAAGGGCTTCATCGTTCGACTTGCATGTGTTAAGCACGCCGCCAGCGTTCGTCCTGAGCCAGGATCAAACTCTCCATGAATGTTTTCCCGTAATCGGGATGAACACCACAAGAGCGGAACAGCCGATCGGAATAAGACCGACTGTTCACAGCGTCCTCGCTGTGTCATTGCCTACCGACCACAAGGGCCGGCAGGACTTTCAAAGGAACCTCGCCATCCGAAGATGGACGGGGTATCAACATATCTGGCGTTGACTTTTGGCACGCTGTTGAGTTCTCAAGGAACGGACGCTTCCTTTGTACTCACCCTCTCGGGCTTTCCTCCGGGCGCTTCCCTTCGGTCTTGCGTTTCCGACTCTATCAGACTCTTTCGTGTCCGATTCCCCAGTCGGCGGGGCTGCTTTCCGGCCTTTCGGCTTTCCGGCGATTCCGACTCTATCAGATCCTTTCGGGCCTGATTCCCGGTCGAACTCGGGTTGTCATTCCGGCTGTTGGGCCGTTCCGACGTTCCAAACTCTAGCGGATTCCCCATCCGACTCATAATCGAGTCTTCGAAATGAATTTCGGCATGCCGAAATTCGTCCCGGTTGGGAGATCGTGTCGAGAGTTGGGTGCCGCTTGAGCGGCTGAGTGGCTGTCGAGGAACCGTTCCGGCCCCTGACAACTCGAAGAACCTTACAGACAGGTGAAGTGTGCGTCAAATCCCGCCCGGGAGGGGTCGACAGCTCGCTAGTCGAGGTCCGTGAGCCGGCCGCCCGCGTCCGGTTGGGCGTGTTCCACCCGGCGCAGGACGCGGATCAGGAGCTCGCCGAGCATGCCCCGGTCCTCCGCCGAGAGGTCCTGGAGCAGGTCCTCCTCGAAGTCCGTGGCCATGCGCATCGCCTCGAGCCACTTCGTACGGCCTTCGTCGGTCAGTTCCACGATCACGCGGACGCGGTTGTTCTCGTCCCGGTCGCGGGTGACGAGGCCTTCGCTCGCCATGCGGTCGATGCGGTGGGTCATCGCGGCCGGGGTGAGGCCGAGGCGCTTGGCCAGTTCGCCGGGGCCCATCCGGTAGGGCGCCCCCGCGAGCACCAGGCTCTTGAGGACCTCCCACTCGGCGTTGCTGATGCCGAGGGTGGCGACCTGGCGGCCATACGCCACGTTCATGCGCCGATTGAGCCGGCCCAGCGCGGAGACGACCTTCTCGACCTGGGGGTCCAGGTCTCCGTACTCCCGCTGGTACGCGGCGATCTGCTCGTCGAGGCTCGGCTCGCCGAGGGCGGGGTCCGGCGCTGCTGGGCCTTCGGGGCTCGCGGTTGGCATGCGCCGAAGTATCCCATGGGGCGCGTTGGCGTTGAAGTCCTTCACTGTGTATTGTTGAGGATCTAACTTTAGTGTTGAAGTCTTCAGGCTTCAGTCCTTCAAGACCTCGAGGTAGGTGAGTGTGACCAGGGCGATGGGCGCTGCGATGCGCCGGATTCAGGCGGGGAACGCGCTGAGCGCGTTCGGACTCGGCTTCACGGTCCCGTATCTGTACGTCTATGTGGCGCAGGTACGGGATCTCGGCGCGACGACGGCGGGAGCTGTCCTCGCGGTCTTTGCGATGGCCGCCCTCGTCGCCCTTCCCTTCACCGGTCGTGTGATCGACCGCCGCGGACCGCTGCCCGTCCTGGTGGGGGCCGCGCTGCTGGCCGGTGCGGGCGCCGTCGCCATGGGACTGGCGGGGAACGTGCCCGCGGTCGTGCTGTCGGCGGCCCTGCTGGGCGCCGGTACCGCGATCATGCAGCCGGCGCTGGCCACCATGATCGTGTGGACCTCCGACTCCACGACCCGTACGCGCGCCTTCGCCACACAGTTCTTCC
Source organism: Streptomyces sp. AM8-1-1 (assembly GCF_032229325.1). Classification (NCBI taxonomy): domain Bacteria; kingdom Bacillati; phylum Actinomycetota; class Actinomycetes; order Kitasatosporales; family Streptomycetaceae; genus Streptomyces; species Streptomyces sp. AM8-1-1. The sequence continues at coordinate 4,385,381 of NZ_CP135086.1, read as the reverse complement.
TGCAGAACCTGGGCCTCGGCATCGGCGGGCTGATCGGCGGGCACATCGTCGACGCGAGCCGCCCGGGCAGCTTCCTCCTGCTGTTCGGTATCGAAGCCGCGATGTTCCTGGTGCTGGCCGGGATCGCCCTCACCGTGCGGCTGCCGCGCTCCCTCTCACTGCACGAGCTGCGGCCCGAGAACGCCGAGGCCAAGGCACGCGGCGGGATGCGTGCCCTGCTCGGCCACAAGGCCATGGTCCAGCTCTGCGTCCTCGGGTTCGTCCTCTTCTTCGCCTGCTACGGACAGTTCGAGTCGGGGCTCGCGGCCTACGGCACCGAGGCCGCCGGGATCCAGCCGTCGACGCTCGGCACCGCGCTGGCCGCGAACACCGCGGTCATCGTGGTCGCCCAGTTCGTCGTGCTGAAGTTCGTCGAGCGCCGCAGCCGCACCCGGGTGATCGCCGCTGTCGGGCTGATCTGGACGGTCGCCTGGCTCATCGCGGGCTACGCGGGCCTCGGGCACGGCAGCCAGGCGATGGCGACGGCCGCGTTCGTCTCGACGTACGCGCTCTTCGGGCTGGGTGAGGCGATGCTGTCGCCGACCGTCGCGCCGCTGGTCGCCGATCTGGCGCCGGAGTCGATGGTCGGGCAGTACAACTCGGCGTTCGCCCTGGTCAAGCAGCTCGCGCTGGCGGTCGGTCCGGCCGTGGGCGGGCCGATGGGGGCCGCGCTGCACGGCCCGTACATCGTGACGTTCGTGCTGTTCTCGCTCGGCATCAGTGTGCTGGCGCTGCGGCTCGGCAAGCAGCTCACACCTGTGCAGGACAAGCCCGCGCTCGCGTCGAAGTCGCGGGTGGTGGCGGTGCACAAGCCCGCCGAAGCGGTGGAGACACCGGTCTGAGGGGCTGAGCCCGCGGGGATCCCTGCCCTACGAGGGCAGGGCGAACTCGCACCAGACCGCTTTCCCGCCGCCCGGCGTGCGGCGGCTTCCCCAGGACGAGGCGATCGTCGCGACGATGGAGATCCCGCGGCCCGCCTCGTCCTCCGTTTCCGCACGGCGGCGGCGCGGCAGGTGATCGTCGCCGTCCGTGACCTCGATGATCAGCCGGCGGTCGGTGCGGCGGAGTCTGAGGCGCATGGGCGGGGTGCCGTGCTGGAGGGAGTTGGCGACCAGTTCGCTGGTCGCCAGGACGCCCAGGTCGTGCAGTTCCGGGGAGAAGCGCCAGGAGGCGAGGACGCCGGAGGCGAACGCGCGGGCGCGCGGGGCCGCTTCGATGCCGCCGAGAAGATCGAGCGCCGCGTTGTGGAAGAGCTCGGCCGCCGCACCCGTACGCGTGGGGTGCTGGACGACGAGGACGGCGACGTCGTCGTCATGCTCCGCCGTCACCCCCAGCGAGCGGATCAGCCGGTCGCAGACCACCTGGGGGGTGCCCGTCGCTCCCGACAGGGCACGCTCCAGAGCGGCCACTCCCTCGTCGATGTCCTCGCCCCGGCGCTCGACCAGACCATCGGTGTAGAGGACGGCGCTGGAGCCGGGCGGCAGGGCGATCGTGCCCGAGGTGTGGATCCAGCCGCCGGTGCCGAGCGGGGGGCCCGTCGGGTCCTCGGCGCGGCGGACCGAGCCGTCCTCGTCGCGGACGAGGATCGGCAGATGGCCGGCCGACGCGTACACGAGCCGGCCTTCGTTCGGATCGTGCACCGCGTAGACGCAGGTCGCGATCTGGCTGGCGTCGATCTCGGCGGCCAGGCCGTCGAGCAGCTGGAGCACCTCGTGCGGCGGCAGATCGAGACGGGCGTAGGCGCGGACGGCGGTCCGGAGCTGGCCCATGACGGCGGCGGCACGCACCCCGCGGCCCATGACGTCGCCGATGACGAGCGCGGTACGGCCGGCGCCGAGGGTGATGACGTCGTACCAGTCGCCGCCGACCGCCGCGTCCGTACCGCCCGGGCGGTAGTCGGCCGCGATCCGCAGATCGTCGGGCTGCTCCAACTCCTGCGGCAGCAGGGACCGCTGGAGAGTCACCGCCGTCTCGCGGTGACGGCGCTCGCTGGCCCGCAGCCGCTCGGCGGCCTCGGCGTGGTCGGTGACGTCGGCGGCGAAGACGAGGACCCCGCCGCCTTCGTCGGGGCTGTCGACCGGAAGGCAGGTGGCGGTGTACGAGCCTCCGCCGCGGACCTTGCGGGACTTGACCGTCCGGGGCTTCCCGCTGCGCAGCACCTGGTCCATGAGCGGGAACAGGCCCAGCTCGGCCAGTTCGGGGCAGGCGCCGGCGGCCGTGGCGCCGGCCGGGCGGGGGCCGAAGGCCGCGGCGTACGCGTCGTTCACGTAGGCGATGCGGTGCTCGGGGCCGTACACGAGGGCGACCAGGGCGGGCAGGCTGCCGAGCACCTCGCGGACCGGGAAGTCCTCGATGGCGGGCGCGTCGGGCAGGGAGTCCGGCTGCTGTTCGTACTCGCCGCGGGCCGCGGGGACCGAGCCCTCCCCTCGTTGTACGGGGGAGATCCCGTGGTCGGTCCTCCGCGCCGCGCCGCGGCGCTGCGTACCGGGGAGCCTCGAGCTCCAACGCGTGAAGTTCACTGACTTACTTGCCTCAATGGTTGTCGCCAAGGGTCACTCTGTGCAGGTGTGAGCCCACCTATGGTCACACGTCCAGTGTGGCCGAACGGACTGCCGGCCGCCGCCGGCTAGTTGCCTCTGGGGTCGCTCTGCTGCTCGTCCTTCGACCCGCCCTCGGTCCCGGGGAGGGTCCCGCCGTGGGGCCGGTGCCGCGCACCGTCAGGGCCGTGGCCGGGGCGTTTGCCGCCGGCGGCGAGCTCGAACTCGGCCCGCGGGTGCTCCAGCGATCCGAGCGAGACGATCTCGCGCTTGAAGAGCCCCGCGAGGGTCCATTCCGCGAGCACCCGCGCCTTGCGGTTGAAGGTGGGGACACGGCTCAGGTGGTAGGCGCGGTGCATGAACCACGCCGGGTAGCCCTTGAGCTTGCGGCCGTAGACGTGGGCGACGCCCTTGTGGAGACCGAGGGAGGCCACGGAGCCGACGTATTTGTGCGCGTACTGCTGGAGCGGTGCGCCGCGCAGCGATGCCGCGATGTTCTCCGCCAGCACCTTCGTCTGACGCACGGCGTGCTGGGCGTTGGGCGCGGTCTCCGTGCCCGGCGTGTCGGCGGTGACATCGGGAACGGCCGCCGCGTCACCGGCCGCCCAGGCGTGCTCGACGCCGACGACGGTCAGTTCGGCGGTGCAGCGCAGGCGGCCACGCTCGTTCAGCGGCAGGTCGGTGGCGGCCAGGACCGGTGCCGGTTTGACGCCGGCGGTCCACACGACGGTGCGCGTCGGAAAGCGGCTGCCGTCGCTGAGAACGGCGACGCGGTCCTCGCAGGACTCGAGCCGGGTCTCGAGGCGTACGTCGATGTTGCGGGCGCGCAGCTCGCGTATGGCGTAGGTGCCCATCTCCTCGCCCACCTCGGGGAGGATGCGGTTGCTGGCCTCGACGAGGATCCACTTCAGGTCGTCGGGCTTGATGTTGTGGTAGTAGCGCGAGGTGTAGCGGGCCATGTCCTCCAGCTCGGCGAGCGCCTCGACGCCCGCGTAGCCGCCGCCGACGAAGACGAAGGTGAGGGCCGCGTCGCGGATCGCGGGGTCGCGGGTGGAGGAGGCGATGTCCATCTGCTCGATGACGTGGTTGCGCAGACCGATGGCCTCCTCGACGGTCTTGAAGCCGATGGCGTAGTCCGCGAGGCCGGGGACGGGCAGGGTGCGGGAGACCGATCCCGGCGCGAGGACCAGTTCGTCGTACGGCAGCTCGACGGCGCCGGTCCCCTCCTCGGCGGTGGCGAGGGTGGTCACGGTCGCGGTGCGCTTGGCATGGTCGATCGCCGTGGCCTCGCCGATGAGGATCTTGCACTTGTCCAGAACTCGCCGCAGCGGGACGACGACATGGCGGGGCGAGATCGATCCGGCGGCCGCTTCGGGGAGGAAGGGCTGATACGTCATATAGGGGTCCGGCGTGATCACCAGGATCTCCGCCTCGCCGCGTGCCAGCTCGTGTTTCAGCTTCTGCTGGAGACGAAGCGCCGTGTACATCCCGACGTAGCCGCCGCCGACGACGAGGATGCGCGTGCCCGACGGTGGGCCGGGGGTCGCGCCCCGGGAGTTAGCAGCCTTCACCATCCCATGAGGCAACGGCCGCAGGCGTTTGTCCACAGGCCCGGCAAATTGTGTGACCGGAAGCCTCCGGTTGTGACGCGCCGGGCGCATCCCGCGCATTCCGGAAGGTACGCAGGTCAGGGGCGGGGAGGAGGGTGGTGCGAGGGGGCGTAATCGGGAGTCTTCCGGTCCTTGCTCCGATCGGGGGGCGCTCCGTGCGGAACTACCCCCTTCTGAATTGACCCTGGCTCAACTATGTTCGTACCTCGTCGGGGTGCCTGGTCAAGGCGCGCCCGGCAGACCAGGCGGGGAGGTCTCCGGGGGGAGACACAGTGACCGGGGGAACGCGTATGACCATTCAGGATTCTCATTGGCAGGCTGCCGTGCCGACGGCCGTGGACGGGCATTCCGTGCACGGCGGACACACGGGCGGCGAGGGCAACGGACGCGCGGGATCGGGCGGCCTCGGCCGTTCCGCACCGCTGCGGGTGGACGCACAGCGCAATCTCGAGCACGTCCTGCGGGCGGCTCGTGAGGTGTTCGGCGAGCTGGGATACGGCGCGCCGATGGAGGATGTGGCCCGTCGCGCCAGGGTCGGCGTGGGGACGGTGTACCGCCGTTTCCCGAGCAAGGACGTGCTGGTGCGCCGGATAGCCGAGGAGGAGACCTCCCGGCTGACGGAGCAGGCGCGTACGGCTCTGGGGCAGGAGGAGGAGCCCTGGTCGGCCCTCTCCCGCTTCCTGCGTACGTCGGTGGCGTCGGGTGCCGGACGGCTGCTGCCGCCGCAGGTGCTGCGCGTCGGCGTGGAGTCGGAGGAGTCTGCGGCGGTCGGCGGCGACGGTGTCCGGGTTCCGCATCAGCGCTCCGGGGCACAGCCCGAACTGCGGGTCGTCGGACAGCGTCAGGCACCGGCGGACGAGGACGAGGGCACGGGCGCGGCGGATCTGCTCGAGGTCGTGGGGCAGCTCGTGGACCGGGCCCGGGCGGCGGGTGAGCTGCGGGGCGATGTGACCGTGGCGGACGTGCTGCTGGTGATAGCCACGGCGGCGCCCTCGCTGCCGGACCCGGCGCAGCAGGCTGCGGCGTCGTCACGGCTGCTGGACATTCTCCTCGAGGGATTGCGTCCGCGGTCGGCCTGAGCACTGACGGGTGCGGCTGTGGGCAGCGACCGACCATCGCGATCCACAGCCGCAACGGCTCATCACAGAACGCCGATTGACCATTCCCCGAACGAGTGACGATTAGTGCTCGGATTCGGTAAGTCTCCCCGGATGAGTGGTTGACGCGCATGCGGGTTCGGTGCGCTGTTGCTCTGTGGCACGCTTGCCCGGTGTTTGGGTCTGAAGGTGCTGACGGGGGCTTCCGCGATGAGCGGTGACGAACGGGACGAGTCCCTCGACGGTGCGGATGACGCGGAGGCTTCGGGACTGCCTTCGAGGCAGGTTCCGAGCCAGGGCGGGCCCGAGGGGTCCTCCGGATCGCCCGACGGCGTTCCGCCCCAAGGCGCGGCCAGAGACGGGATCGGGACCACCGGCCCCGTGCCGGCCGGTCATGCGGTGCCGCTCCAGCGCGAAGGCGGCAGCGGACTCGACTCGGTGCTTCCGCCACCACGTGAACTCCCCGTGTCCGATGCCGAGTTGCTCCAGCGCATGCGCATGGGGGAGAGCAGCGCCTACGAGGAGCTGTTCCGCCGCCACTCCGACGCCGTTCGTCGGTACGCGCGCACGTGTTGCCGGGACGCGCACACCGCCGACGACCTGACGGCAGAGGTGTTCGCGCGGACGCTGCAGGCCGTTCGCGGGGGCGCCGGGCCCGATCACGCCGTGCGGGCGTATCTGATGACGACGGTGCGCCGGGTGGCCGCCTCCTGGACGAAGACCGCCAAGCGCGAGCAACTGGTGGACGACTTCGCGGTGTTCGCCGCCGAGGCAGCCCGCAGCACGGACGCCGCGACCGACGACACCCTGGACCTGGGCGCGGACGTCCGCGCCATGCACGAGGCCGAACAGTCCCTGGCCATGCAGGCCTTCCGGTCGCTGCCCGAGCGCTGGCAGGCGGTCCTGTGGCACACCACCGTCGAGGAGGAGTCCCCGAGCGAGGTCGCACCGCTCTTCGGGCTGACCGCCAACGCCACGGCGGTCCTCGCCAGCCGGGCCCGCGAAGGGCTCAAGCAGGCCTATCTGCAAGCCCATGTGAGCACCGCGCTCACCTCCGGCGGCGACTGCGCGCGGTACGCCGACCGGCTGGGGGCCTATGCCCGCGGCGGGCTGCGGATGCGGGCCGAACGCGGTCTGCGCAAGCACCTGGAGGAGTGCGCCAAGTGCCGGCTCGCGGTGGGCGAGCTGGAGCACGTCAACGCCGGGATCCCCGCGCTGCTGCCGGTCGCGGTCATCGGCTGGTTCGCCGCCGGCTACTCGCTCAAGGCCGCCGGGATCGTCGCCGGCGGAGCAGCCGGCGCGGCGGGGGCGGGCGCGGCCGCCGCGGCATCGGGCGGTGCGGCGTCCGGCGGGTCCTCGGGCGCGGCCGGTGGAGCCGCCGCAACGGAGGGACTCGGCGCACCCGTGAAGGCGGGTATCGCCGCCGCGGTGGCCGTGGCGGCAGCGGCGGGACTGGTGTGGGCGCTCTCCGGCGACCCGGCGCCCGTGCCGGAAGCGGATGCAAAGCCTCCGGTCAGTCTGCCCGGCGCACCGCAGCAGCCGCGGCCGCCACAGCAGAAGCCCGATCCGCCGCGGCCGCCGGCACCCGGCGACCCCGCCGTACCGGCTCCGTCGGTGCGTCCCAACGACCCTGCGCCGAAGACGAATCCGGCACCCACGACGGCACCGGGTACGCCCGCACCCTCGGCCCCGGTGCCGTCCGAGCCCGCACCGTCGGACCCGCCCGCACCCACACAGCCACCGGCACCGACGCCGTCCGAGCCGCGCCCCACACCTCCCCCGCCTCCGCCGGAGCCGCGGGTCTACCAGGTCAACCGGCTCGAATACAGCGTGTTCGGTGACCACACCGGACCTGAGGTGCTGCTGGGGCAGAGCAGTTGGATCTGGCAGCGCTGGGGGATGTCGGTCGACGGCCGCCGCTACGGACACGGGGTGACGGTGCACGCGCCGTCGTCGGTCACCATCGCCCTCAACCGCCGGTGCACCAGCTATGACGCGGTGGTCGGCATCGACGACCTGACGCTGGGCCGCGGTGCCGTGCGGTTCTCCGTCTACGGGGACGGTGCGCGGCTGTGGCGCTCGCCGGTGATCCGCGGCGGGCAGGCGGGCGTACCGGTGCATGTGGCGATCGGCGGGCGGGAGAGGATCCGGCTGGTCGTGGAGCCGGTCACGCCGTTCGGTTCGGTGGCGCTCGCGAACTGGGCCCAGTCGCAGATCAGCTGCGGCTGACGACGGCCCGTACCGGTACCTCTACGGGGGTCGCGCCCCCGGGCCGTACGGAGAGCCCGCGGTCGTACGGAGATCAGCCGGGCCGTACAAGGAGCCCGAGGCCGTACCGAGGTCCACCCGAGGCCGTACCGAGGTCCACCCGAGGCCGTACCGAGGCCCACCCGCGCGGAGGTCGGCCTGAGCCCTGTGCGGGCCCAACCGCCGCCTACGGCTGGAGTGTTCGCCGCGGTGGTACTCCTCCGGCGACCGCACGCTGCCGGGGGGCCGCCGAGCCCGTCCAGCAGGTGCCACGGCGCGACAGCAGTCGCCGCAGCCACAGTTCCGTGGAGATCAGGTCGGCCAGGCCGTCCAGAGGCACCTGTTCGCCCTCGGAGGCCGCCCTCAGGGCCTTGCGGACCACCCGCGCCTCCACGAGGCCCGCGTCCGCGAGCAGCGGGGCGTCGAAGAGGGCCATCAGCGTCGGCAGTGCCGCGCGGAGGCCTTTGCGTGCCGTCGCGGTCGACGTGGCCTGGGTGGTCGCACCCCAGCCCGGCGGCAGGTCGTGGATGCCCGCACCCGAGAGGACCGTGCGCAGGATCTCCGCCCGCGCGCCTGGCCGCACCCGCAGGGACTCGGGGAGGTCGCGGCAGGCGCGGACGACCTGGTTGTCGAGGAAGGGCGCGTGCAGGCGCTGGCTGCGGACCTCGGCCGCCTGTTCCAGGATGCGGTGGTCGGACGCGTGGCGGGTCAGCGCGGCCCGGGCGCGGGCCTCACCGGGACGTTGCACGATCACCGGGCGCGTCGCCGCCGCCATCAGACGAACCGATACTTCAGCCAACGCCTCACCCGTGAGCCACCGCGCGGCCGGGCCGGGCCGCGACCAGGTCAGGGCCGCCAGCGACGCACCGAGCGGGCCGGTGCCGTTCGCCCCCGCGCTCTTGCGGTTCGCCTCCAGCAACAGGTCGGCGGCCGTCTCCAGGCCCGTCCGGTACGGCGTACGCGCCAGCCGCCGCGCCGCCCGGTACACCGTCACGGGGATGAACAGCGCCTGCGGCGAAGGGCCTTCGGCCCGCGCCAGCGCTGCGGCAGGCCGCAGCAGATGGCGCCGGCGCCGGTCCAGCAGCAGATCCGCGAGGCGTGCCGGGTGCGCGTCCAGCACCTGCCGTGCGCCCGTACCGGTGAAGTGGTCCGCGCTGCCGCCGGTCAGCCGGCCACGGTGACGTTCCGCCGTGACAAGGGAGGGCGCGGGTTCGTCGGTGAGCGGCCCGCTGTCCAGCGAGGCGTACGGCAGCCCCTCCTCGCCGGCCGCGACGACCACATGGTGCAGGCGGGGGTTCTCGGCGATCGCGCGTGCCCGTTCCAGTTCGGCCTCGCGGCCGTCCTCGGTGAGGTCGTTGAAGGTGACGGCGAGGAGCCGCTCGCCCGCGCCGGTGCCATGGCCGAGCACCGTGCCGGGGACGCCGGGCAGCCCCGCCGCGAGCAGCGCGAGCGTGCCGGACGCGCTGCCGCCGGACAGGTCCGCGCCGATGCCGGGAGCCGGCCCGCCCCTGGCGGCGCGGCGCTCCGCGGGACCCATGCCCGGCACGGGCCCCGGGTCCGGGGGCAGGGTCTCGGGTGCGTGCCGGGGCGCGGTGAGCCGGGCGCGTACCGCGTCGACCAGGGCGTCCCGTACGCCGTCGACCGCGCGCGCCGCCTCGATCTGCGGGCCCGCGACGGCGAGCGAGGCGACCGGCTCGTAGCCGGTGATCTCGCGGGAGCCCTCGCGCAGGATCAGCGCGTGCCCCGGCGGGATGCGCTTGACCCCTTCGTACGGAGTCGAGTCGCGCAACGCCTCCGGGGTCTCGGGGCAGGCGAGCAGTGCGGCCAAGTGGCCGATGTCCAGCTGCGCTTCGATGAGATCGGCGAGCGGGAGGGCGGCGGTCGCGTAGGCGGTGCCGTTGGCCCAGGGGGTGTAGAAGACGGGTCTCGCGCCGGCCAGGTCGCCGATGACGGTGATCCGGCGCCCTATCTGGACGACCGCGGTGTAACTGCCGGCCCACGAGGTCAGATGGCGAAGGGCCCCGCCGCGGGCGGACAGCAGTCCGGCCCGCAGCTCGCCGTCCCCGGCCGCGCAGCAGCCGAGGACGGCGAGTCTGGTGATGGGAACCTGGCCGACGACATGGGCAGGCGGATCGGCGGTGACGACGCGCACCTCGTCGGGGCGCCAGTCACCGACCGCCCACAGCGGGTCCGGGTCGCCCCACAGGAGCTGCGAGCCGACGGGGTGGACGGTGCGGCCCTCGTCGGACTCCCCGACGGCCCCGGCCGTACCGAAGTTTGCGGCAATACTGCTCCACCCCACCAACCACCGCATCGCCGCCTCCACAGGCTGTGGACAAACCATGGCCGTCGAGCCCCGGCCGTTCGGGAACATGCTGCCACGAAGGCAGCGCACAGGAGGGGCTCCGGGTAGCGCGCGCAAAAAGTGAACGCGCCCCCGCGGTTGGCGATTTGCTGCCGGTTCAACGAGCGGCGGAACGAGCGACCCATACCCAAATCAGAGCAAAGGGAACGAGCAGGACAGTCGTCATTCGGCCATTCTCAGGGGCGCTTCGGGGGCTTTGGCCCGGCATACGACAGTCCGGGAGGCGCTGTTCGCCTCCCGGACCGGTCCGCCGCCCGCGGGGATTGAAGGCGGCGGTGTCCCCCAGCCCACTGGTTCCAGTACGCAGTGGGCCGACCCACGCAGCACTCATGGAAGCGGTCCCCCACCTGCCGGACCAGAGCGCACGGACGGGCGCACGGCCACACACACGGAGCACGGCGGCGCGGCACCGCCGGCCGTCCGGCTGCTCCAACGCACAACAATCTCGCCATACGGAACACCGCCCCTTAACGGTCAGGATGCGGCGAACTACGCTGTGTTTACTGATGTTCTCCGCCGGGGCGCATATTCCGCAGGGCTCGGCCAGGTGCTTTTGCAGCCGGGACCGCGAAGCTGCCAACCGGGGAGGACGCAGTACGAATGCCGTGCGCTGCAGAGCGACGCGGCGGCCGTCTGTGTGTCGAGGGGTGGCGCATGTCCAGGGAGCAACGCGGGCCGAACGAAAAACTCGGCACCGTTCTCGCCCTCGCGGGAATCAGCAACGCCGGTCTTGCCCGGCGGGTCAACGACCTCGGAGCGCAGCGCGGGCTGACCCTTCGCTACGACAAGACGTCCGTGGCGAGATGGGTGTCGAAGGGCATGGTGCCGCAGGGTGCCGCGCCCCATCTGATCGCCGCCGCGATCGGCGCGAAGCTCGGCCGTCCGGTGCCGCTGCACGAGATCGGTCTCGCGGACGCCGACCCGGCCCCCGAGGTCGGGCTCGCCTTCCCGCGTGACGTCGGCGAGGCGGTGAAATCGGCCACCGAGCTGTACCGCCTCGACCTGGCGGGCCGGCGGGCCGGGAGCGGAGGCATATGGCAGTCGCTGGCCGGTTCCTTCGCGGTGAGCGCTTATGCGACGCCTGCGTCGCGCTGGCTCATAACCCCTGCCGACTCCTCGGTGGAGCGTTCTCTGGACGCCCTCACCGACGACTCGCCCGCCCGCGTGGGCCACAGCGATGTGGCCAAACTGCGGGAGGCGGCGGAGGACGCCCGCCGCTGGGACTCCAAGTACGGTGGTGGGGACTGGCGTTCGTCGATGGTCCCCGAGTGCCTCCGGGTGGACGCGGCGCCGCTGCTGCTCGCCTCGTACTCCGACGAGGTCGGCCGCGCATTGTTCGGCGCGACCGCCGAACTGACGCGGCTGGCGGGCTGGATGGCCTTCGACACGGGCCAGCAGGAGGCCGCCCAGCGGTACTACATCCAGGCGTTGCGGCTCGCCCGAGCGGCGGCCGACGTGCCGCTCGGCGGATACGTCCTCGCCTCGATGTCGCTCCAGGCCACCTACCGCGGCTTCGCCGACGAGGGCGTGGATCTCGCGCAGGCGGCACTGGAGCGCAACCGCGGCCTGGCGACCGCCCGCACGATGAGCTTCTTCCGGCTGGTCGAGGCACGCGCCCACGCCAAGGCGAACGACGCGGCCGCGGCCGGCGGGGCGCTGAAGGCGGCCGAGGGCTGGCTGGAGCGCTCACGGGAGGGCGACCCGGATCCGTCCTGGCTGGGTTTCTACTCCTACGACCGGTTCGCCGCCGACGCGGCCGAGTGCTACCGCGACCTGAAGGCACCACGGCAGGTACGGCGCTTCACGGAGCAGGCCCTGTCGCGGCCGACGGAGGAGTTCGTGCGCTCGCACGGCTTACGGCTCGTGGTGAGCGCCGTCGCGGAGCTGGAGTCCGGGAACCTGGACGCGGCGTGCGCGGCGGGCACGCGCGCGGTGGAGGTCGCGGGACGGATCTCCTCGGCGCGGACCACGGAGTACGTACGGGACCTGCTGCACCGGCTGGAACCGTACGGCGACGAACCGCGGGTCGTGGAGCTCCGGGAGCGGGCGAGGCCGCTGCTGATGGCGCCCGCGTAGACCCGAGCGGACATGACTGCGTACACGCCTCCCTGTTTCAGCTGGTTTAACGGCATTGTCAGCGGGCCAGTGCACTATCGGGGTGGGAGGTGACGCGGTGACGGCGTCCGGGCAGAGCTTCGACTGCGACGTGCTGGTGATCGGCGGTGGGATCGTCGGTCTGTCGACGGCGTACGCCCTCACGCGCGCGGCCCCGGGGACCCGGGTGATCGTCCTGGAGAAGGAACCGGGGACGGCGCGCCACCAGACCGGGCGGAACAGCGGGGTGATCCACAGCGGGATCTACTACCGGCCGGGGTCGCTGAAGGCGCGCTTCGCGGTGCGCGGGGCGGCGGAGATGGTCAAGTTCTGCGCGGAGTACGGCATCGCCCACCAGGTCACGGGCAAGCTGATCGTCGCCACCGGCCGCGACGAGCTGCCCCGGCTGCACGCGCTGGTCCAGCGCGGCCGGGAGAACGGCATTCCGGTACGGGAGCTGGGCCCCGCGCAGATCATGGAGCACGAACCGGAGGTCCGCGGGCTCGCGGCGATCCAGGTGGGCACGACGGGGATCTGCGACTTCGGCGCGGTGGCGGCGCAGCTGGCGGCCGCGTCGGACGCCGACATCCGCTGCGGCGAGGAGGTCCTGGCGGTCGACCGCCGCGCCTTCGGAGTCGCCGTGCGCACGTCCTCCGGCACGGTGCTCAGAGCGCGGGCGATGGTCAACTGCGCGGGTCTCCAGTGCGACCGGGTGGCCCGGATGACGGGCGACGAGCCGGACATGCGGATCATCCCCTTCCGCGGCGAGTACTACGAACTGGCGGACCCCTCGCTCGTCCGGGGGCTGGTCTATCCGGTGCCGGACCCGGCGTTCCCATTCCTCGGGGTGCACCTGACACGCGGGATCGACGGCGGGGTCCACGTCGGCCCGAACGCGGTCCCGGCGCTGGCCCGCGAGGGCTACGACTGGTCCACCCTGCGCCCTCGCGACCTGGCGACCACCCTGACCTGGCCGGGCTCCTGGCGGATCGCCCAACGCCACTGGCGGTACGGCGCGGGCGAGCTGCACCGCTCGGTCTCGAAGCGCGCCTTCACGACGGCGGTCCGCCGCCTGCTGCCCTCGATCACGGAATCGGACCTCCGCCGCGCCCCGGCGGGAGTCCGCGCCCAGGCGGTCCTGCGGGACGGCACGCTGGCGGACGACTTCCTGATCCGCGAGTCCCCGCGCACGGTCCACGTCCTGAACGCCCCGTCCCCGGCGGCGACGGCCTCGCTCCCGATCGGCCGCGAGGTGGCGCGCAGGGCGCTGCGAGCGCTGTCCGCTTAGCGGGGCCGCGCCCCACGCCCCCTGGCTCCGGTGGCTTCGCGCCGCAGGAGCCAGGGCCGTGCGGATCAGTCGGTGTGGCCCCACGGGGCGGGTGGCCGCACCTGTTCGGTGCGGAAGAGAGAGGGGTTTGTGGAGCTGCGCCCCACGGCCCCGCATGCCGCGGCAGCTTCGCGCCGCCGGGCCCAGACAGGTGCATATAAGGCCTCGCGCCGCGAGCGCTGGCCGACGCCCTGTCCTGTTTATCCCGAACCGCTCTGGTTCGCGTGTGCCCGCACCGCAACGAGGCACGTCCTCGACCGCCGGCAGGGGGCGTGCAGGGTCGTCCCCGCAGGGGATCGGCGGCAACACCCGGGTGACCAAGACAACAGACCTGTACGCCGCCGACCCCGAGGAGTCGAGCCCGGAGGGCCCCCGGACCCGCACCACACAAGAACCCGCGCCCCAAGCACCCAGTCCCCGCCCCATGGACCCGACGCGGGACAAGAGCCCGCCACCCCAAGCGCCCCGGCCCCGCCCCATGGACCCGCACCACACAAGAACCCGAGGTCCAAGCACCCGCACCACACAAGAACCCGCACCCTCACCCACCGCGTAAAATCGGCCCCACTGTGTCTGAGTCCCAAGAACCCGCCCCCCAGCCCATCCGCGACCGCCGCGCCCCCCGGTTCCCCGATGGGCCCACTCCCGACCCCGCCGGGTCGCACCACGAGCGGCGCATTCGCAGTTTTCAGCCGCGGCGCAGTCGTGTCACCGCCGGGCAGGGCGATGCTCTCCAGCGGCTCTGGCCCATCTGGGGCTTCGACATCGACGGGCACCGCGTCCTCGACCTGGAGGCCATGTTCGACGGGCTCCCCGTCGTCCTCGAGATCGGCTTCGGCATGGGCGAGGCCACCGCCCAGATGGCCGCCGCCGACCCCACCACCGGCATCCTCGCCGTCGACGTCCACACCCCCGGCCAGGGCAACCTCCTCGCCCTCGCCGAGCGCAACGGCCTCTCCAACGTCCGGGTCGCCAACGGCGACGCGATCATCCTCCTCCGCGAGATGCTCGCCCCCCGCTCGCTCGACGGTCTGCGCGTCTACTTCCCCGACCCCTGGCCCAAGAAGCGGCACCACAAGCGCCGGCTGATCCAGCCCGAATTCCTCAGTCTCGTCGCCGGCTCGCTGAAGCCCGGCGCGATCGTGCACTGCGCTACGGACTGGGAGTCGTACGCCGAGCAGATGCTCGAGGTGCTCTCGGCCCACCCGGACTTCGAGAACACCCAGGAGCACGGCGGTTTCGCGCCACGCCCCGACTTCCGGCCGCTCACGCGGTTCGAGGGCCAGGGCATCGACAAGGGCCACAAGGTGCACGACCTGCTGTTCCGCCGCACCGCAGGAGCCTGACCCGAGCGAACGGCGGCGCGCGCCCGGCTCACAGCCACCCGCCCCGGCCGGGGCCAGCCAACCCCCACACACCGTCGCCCGTTGTCGGTGTCCCTCGTTAGGGTCAGTGGGTGTCCGAGTCGTCGCCCCCGCAGCACCATCCACCGCACCCCGCGGTCCCGGCGTTCGAGCAGCAGCGTGTCGACGAGCTGCTCGCCGCCGTGCCGGAGCGTGCCCGGTGGCGCTACGAGCCCCGCCGTGTCTCCCGGTTCTGGCACAGCAAGGCCGTCCGGGCCGGGGTGCTGATCACGCTCCTCGCTCTCTCGGGCCTCGTCATCCTGTCGCTCGTACGGGAGCAGACCGGCACCCAGGGCTTCCTGGTCGGACTCGGGCTGGCGACCCTGCCGGTGCCCCTGCTCACCGCCGCGTTCCGCTGGCTGGACCGGGTCGAGCCGGGTCCCTGGCGGAACCTCCTGTTCGCCTTCGCCTGGGGCGCGTTCGCCGCCGCCCTCGTGGCGATCATCGCGAACACCTTCGCGACGCAGTGGATAGCCACCGCCACGGCGGACCCCGCGGGCGCGGACACACTCGGCGCGACGGTCATCGCGCCGGTCGTCGAGGAGAGCGCGAAGGCCGCGGCGATCCTGCTGATCTTCCGCTTCCGCAGACAGGACTTCCGCGGCATCGTCGACGGCGTCGTGGTCGCCGGGTTCACCGCGACCGGCTTCGCGTTCACCGAGAACATCCTCTATCTGGGCAACGCCTTCGGCGAGGACCAGCAGATGGGCTTCTCCGGGATCGCCTCGGTGACCGCGGCGACGTTCTTCGTACGGATCGTCATGTCCCCGTTCGCGCACCCGCTCTTCACCGTGCTCACCGGTATCGGCTTCGGCGTCGCGGCGCTGGCCTCACGGCGCATGCGCGTCCGGCGCATCGTGCTGCCGCTGCTCGGACTCGCGCTGGCGATGGGCATGCACGCACTGTGGAACGGCTCGACGTCCCTGTTCGGCCCGTGGGGCTTCTATCTCGTGTACGGGGCGTTCATGGTGCCCGTCTTCGGACTGCTGACCTGGCTCACGATATGGAGCCGGCAGCGGGAACTGCGGACGATAGCGACCGAGTTGCCTGCCTACGCCGCGGCCGGATGGCTGTCGGCGGACCAGCCGCCCGCGCTGTCGTCGATGCGGGCGCGCACCCTCGCCCGGGATGTGGCCCGGCGCATGCACGGGCCGACCGCGGCGCACGCGGTGTCGGAGTACCAGCACTTCGCGACGTCGCTGGCGTTCCTGCGCCACCGGGCCCACCGGGGCGCGGCGGACCCGGACTTCGTGGAGCGCGAGCAGGAGTTGCTGCACCATCTGTGGCAGCGCAGGGACGTGGCGGCGCCGGCGCTGACGTACGCGGCACGGGCCACCGGGCGGGTGCGTGTGCCGCCTCCGCACCGCGACTACGGCGCGTACAACCCGTACCGGACCTGACCGCACCGGTGGGCGACCGAACCCGCCCGCGCCCGGGAGAACCGGGCGCAGCAAAAACCGGCAGTCCTGGCGTCGGGGGGTGAGCGCCAGGACTGCCGGGGATCGAGATACGCGGGAACGGTCCCGCAGGATCAGGGAGTCAGGCCCTTGTCCCGCAGCCAGGCCATCGGGTCGATGCCCGAGCCGCCGGGGGTGTGGACCTCGAGGTGCAGGTGCGCGCCCGTCACATTGCCCGTGGCGCCGACGCGGCCGATGGTCTCGCCCGTCGCCACCTTCTGGCCGGCGCTCGCGGTCATCGACGACAGGTGCGCGTACCAGACCTCGGTGCCGTCCTCGAGTTCGAGAACGATGCGGTAGCCGTACGAGCCGGACCAGCCCGCCGACTTCACGGTGCCGTTGTGGACGGCCTTGGCGGGCGTACCCGTCGGGGCGGCGAAGTCCAGGCCGGTGTGCTGGCCCGAGGACCACAGGGAGCCGGACTCGCCGTACGTGGAGGTGATCGTGTACGAGGAGGTGGGGAGCGAGTAGCTCTTGGCCAGCTGCGCGAGACGCTCGGCCTCCGCCTTGGCCTTCGCCTCGGCCTCCGCCTTCTTCTTCGCGGCGGCGGCCTTCGCGGCCACTTCTTCCGCCTTCTTCTTCGCCGCGGCCTCGGCCTTGTCCGCCGCGGCCTTCGCGGCCGCCGCCCTGGCCGACTCCTCCGCCTTGGCCTGCTGCTGCTCGGCCTGCTGGAGGATGCGGGAGCGCAGCGCCTCGCCGGCACCGCCCTGGTCGGTGTCGGAGGCGGTGTCGGCGTAGGCGATGCCCATCGCCGAGTACGTGGCCGCCTCGTCGACGACGTCCGAGGAGTCGTCGGACATGAAAGAACCGACGCCGGGAAGAGACTTGGCGTCGGGGAGATTGTCCGAGAGCGCGTCGGGAAGGGAGATGGAGACCGCGGGTTTGTCCTGGGCGGTCGCGATGCCACCCGCGCCGACCGCGGCGATCACGCCGACGCCGAGCACGGTGGAGCTTCGGGCAAGTCCGCCGCGCTGCTTGGCTACACGGTGCCGACCGCGCACCGGACGGACGGAGTCCTCGGTGGGGTTCCACTCTTCGAGGGACCGCTCCGCGCCCTCCGCACCGAAGAAGTCATTGGCGAAGGGTGCTTCTGGGGCAGGCCTGTTGGACGCCACTGAGGCGTGCTCCTTTCCTTCCTTCTCGCCTACCGGGTTAGCTGACGGGTTCGGAGCAGGAAGGTCTCCTACGAGCGCCACCCGCCGCGGAAGTCGCGGTGGAAGGTGCCCGATTCACCCCAAGGATTGGTTCCCCGGTTCCCTTGCGGAATTCGGCGCACGCGCACGGCGCCGTCCTGACGACGGCTGGGACGACCGCGCTGCGTTATCGAACGTTAATAGACGCGAGGACCGTATTCCAAGCTGTTCCGGGTGATCGTTAACGACTTCCCACGGGACCAATCGGGACACAAGCAGCCGGATACGGGCGACTTGATCGCGCTTCGGACTTCGTCACATTACTGACGGGTCGTCAAATGGTATGCGGAGGGGGATCTTCCCACTACGCAGCGTGCGCGGCCGCCCGAGCGGGCCGAGCGGGCCGAGCGGGCCGAGCAGACGAGACACCCGAGACCGTCCCGCGGGGGCCCGGCGCTCCTCACGCGGGCGGCACGACCTTCACCGTCCTGCGGCGCTCCGGCTGCCCCTCCGCCGGCCGGGCGACCGCCAGCAGCGCCATGTCGTCCTTCGAGCCGCCGCCGGTGTACCGGCGCACGTCGTCGACGAGCGCGTCGAGCAGTTCGTCGGGCCCGGGGAAGAGCCGGCCGGAGAGCCGCGCGCCGGGATCGTAGAACTCACCGGCCGCGTTGCGCGCCTCGCTGACACCGTCCGTGTAGAGCAACAGGGTCGCCCCCGTCGGCAGCGGATACTCCACCGCCTGGTCCGGCCAGGAGTCCAGATCGCCCATACCCAACGGCAGCGCGGCCCTCGACGGCTCCAGGAATGCCAGGTCGCCGTTGGCGTACAGCATGATGGGTTCCGGGTGGCCGCGATTCACCAGCCGGACGATTCCGGCGCCGCGCGGGATCTCCCCCAATACGGCGGTGGTGAAGCCCTCGACCGCGTCCAGGCTGTCCCGGCGCGTGCCCTCGCGCGCCAGCGCCCGCTCGAGGCGCTGGGCGACGCCCTCCAGGGAGCTCTCCTGTTCGGCAGCCTCCCGGAACGCGCCGATGACGACGGCCACCGCCTCGACGGCCTCCAGCCCCTTGCCGCGGACGTCGCCGACCACCAGCCGCACACCGAAGGGCGTCTCCTGCACGGCGAACAGGTCACCGCCGATGAACGCGTCGGCGAGCGCGGCCTCGTACCGCGCCGCGACGTGCAGCCCGCCGATCCGGTCGGCGGGCGCGGGCAGCACGGCACGCTGCGCGGTCTCGGCGATGACCCGGGCGGAGGCGAGCCGTTCACCGCTGCGTCTGACGACGGTGTTGATGAGCAGCGCGAGTCCGGAGACGGTGATGAGCGTGAAGACCTCGGTGTACGCCGTGACCTCGTCGGCGGTGTGGTTGTAGAAGTGCAGCCCGAGCACCGCGAGGACCGCCGTGATGCCCGTCAGCAGTGTGGTGAGCCAGGAGAAGAACGGAGCGGCGATCAGCGGGGCGGCGGCGAACAACGGCACGGCCGTGAACTGCGCCGGGGTCGCCAGGTCGAAGACCAGCCCACCGATGATCATCAGCGTGGGCAGGGCGCGGAGGAAGCGGCGGGCGCCGTACACGCGACTCTGCTGGAACTGCGCCAACGGTGCTCTCCTCCCCGGTCCGCCCACGGCTGCGGACGGTACCGCGCCCTACCCAGGCTGTCCGGAGCCGCGCCGCTGAGCGACTCTCCGTCGGCCAACCGGGCGAAACACGAGCCCGCAGAGGGGGAAACAACAGCGGCCCGGCACTCGAGACGAGTGCCGGACCGCTGTTTCAGTAGCGGGGACAGGATTTGAACCTGCGACCTCTGGGTTATGAGCCCAGCGAGCTACCGAGCTGCTCCACCCCGCGTCGGTAAACACCACTCTACGCCATCCGGAGCAAGATCAACTCCAATTGGTGGAGCCCCCGCCCTGTCGCTCACGTTTCCGGTAGGTCACCATCTCGCGCATGAGGGGGAAACAGTCCGTGCGGCCGAACGTACGTCCGTCGATCGTCCGCCCGCTCGCGCGTCGAAGGGCCGGGCCGCTCGTCCGGGCCGCCGCGGCGCTGATGGCGCCCGCGGTAGGCCTGGCCACGTACGTGCTCCCGCCCGGCGCGCAGGACGACAGGCCGGCGGGCGCACTGGCGCACAGCCCCCTCCCGCGCGCCCAGCTGCTGGTCATCGATCCCCCCGGCGGCTTCGAGACGGAACCGGGCACCGGCCGTCTCACAGCGGACTTCCGTCTCCACTACAGCGCCGGCGGCCGGCCCGGCGCCGTCCCCGGCTTCGACTACGAGGTCACCGCGCGGCCCGACGCGGGCTGCCCCGAGGAACTCCCCGGCCAGATCGTCTGCCTGGACGCCGGGGACGGTTTCACCGTGGTCAAGCAGCGTCACGTCGACGGCAAGGTGTCCCACTACGTCGTCCAGCGCCGCGGGTCCCTGTTGCTGCGGGCGCGCACCGCCCCCGGCCTGGACGTGGAACGGCTGCGCAGCACCCTCGCCGCCGCACGCCCCGCGACCGACGAGGAACTGGCGAGAGCGTTGCCCAGCCGCTGACCAGCGGCGGGGGACCAGCGGCCCGCGACCGGCGGCCGGAGACCGGCGAGCGGGCACCGCGTGATCACTCGTCGGTCAGATGCCGCTCCCCGTACACCTTCATCGCGTCCCGGACCAGGACGGCCGTCCCCTCGCCGTGCCGGTCGTACGCGGCGGTGAAGCGCGGATCCGCCACGTACATCTCACCGAGACCGATGAAGTACGACTTCGAGGGCGTCACGGTCGTCGACAGCCAGGCGTACTGCCGCGCGGTGATCGCCTGCACCTCGTCGCTGTCGGCGGACCGGCCGTCCCGGAGCGCCTGGGCGAAGGCCTGGGCGATGGAGACCTGCTCGTCCTGGAAGGCGCGCTTCTCCTTGTCGCTGAGCGAGCGCCACCAGCGGTCGCCCTTCTCGTACGCGTCCCGGCCCCAGCGCTCGGTCACCTCCTGCTCGTACTGCGTGTGGTCGAAGCCGTCGAACACTTCCTCGGCCATGAGCTCTTCCCCTCTCTCGGTCTTGTGGAGAGTGGTCCGCACCGAGGCGATCTGCCGCCCGATGCGTTCGCGTTCCTGCTCCAGGAGGCGCAGATGAGCCCGCAGCGCGGCGCCCGTGTCCCGTTGCCCTTCGAGCACCTCGGCGATCGCGGGCAGGCCGAGACCGAGCTCGCGGAGCAGCAGGATCCGCTGCAGCCGCACGAGCGCGTCCGGGCCGTAGTAGCGATAGCCGTTGCTGCCCACCCGGGTGGGTTCGAGCAGACCGAGCTCGCCGTAGTGCCGCAGCGTGCGGCTCGTCGTCCCGGCGCGCCGGGCAATCTCCTGGATCGACCACTCCATGACGCAGACGCTAAATCTTGACGCTGCGTAAAGGTCAAGCGGCGTTTCGGCTGGGTGAGCCGGCGGCCGTCCTACGGGCCGGGGCGCGGTTCAGGGCAGCAGCCGGGACGCCCGGGCCCGGAGATAGCGAGCCTCGGGGATGCTCAGCGTGCGCTGGGCGGCCAGCTGGTAGGCGGCGCGTGCGCCCTCGACGTCCCCCGCCTTCTCCAGCAGATGCGCGCGTACGGCGTCCAGCCGGTGGTGGCCCGCCAGCCCGTCCTCCAGCCCGTCGAGCTCCGCGAGCCCGGCCTCGGGCCCGTGCACCATCGCGACCGCGACGGCCCGCCCGAGTTCGGCCATCGGCTCCGGAGCCAGCCGTACGACCAGGTCGTACAGCGCGAGGATCTGCGGCCAGTCCGTGTCCTCGGCACGCGCGGCCTCGTCGTGCAGCGCCGCGATCGCCGCCTGAAGCTGGTAGACCCCGGCCGGGCCCTGCCCCAGAGCCTCCTCCACCAGCGCCGACCCCTCGTCGATCGCCGCCCGGTCCCAGAGACCGCGGTCCTGCTCGTCGAGCGGGATCAGCTCTCCGTCCGGCCCGGTCCGCGCGGAGCTGCGGGCGTCGGTGAGCAGCATCAGCGCCAGCAGACCGGTGACCGCACCCTCCCGCGGCAGCAGACGGCGTACGGCCCGGGTGAGCCGGATCGCCTCACGGGCCAGATCGGCGCGGTGCAGCGCCCTGCCGGACGTCGCCGTGTAGCCCTCGTTGAAGATCAGATACAGGACCTGGAGCACGGCGGCGAGCCGCCGGTCACGGTCCTCGGGACCCGGCTGCCGGAACGGCAGGCCCCGGACCCTCTGCTTGGCCCGGCTCACCCGCTGCGCCATCGTCGCCTCCGGCACCAGATGCGCGCGGGCGATCTCCGCGGTGGTCAGACCGCCCACGGCACGCAGCGTCAGGGCGATCTGGGCGGCGGGCGTGAGTTCGGGATGGCAGCAGAGAAAGAGGAGGGTGAGGGTGTCGTCCTCGGCGGGCGCCCGGCTCTCCCCGGGGGCCGGAGCGGTGAAGGCGTCGCGGGGCATGAGGGTCGCGACCGTCTCCTCGCGACGGCGCCGGGCCTCCTCGCTGCGCAGCTGGTCCGTCAGCCGGCGCGAGGCGACCCTGATCAGCCAGCCGCGGGGGTTGTCCGGGATACCGGAGTCCGGCCACTGCTCGGCGGCCGCGAGGAGGGCTTCCTGCACCGCGTCCTCGGCCAGGTCGAAGTGGCCGTAACGGCGTACCAACGCGCCGAGGACCTGCGGCGCGTGCCGGCGCAGCAGGTCCTCGACAGCGGTCGTACGGCTCAACATTCGCCTCCGGCGGCGTCCTGGATGGGCCGGATGACGACGGGGTATTCGGTCGATCCCTCGGGAGCCGGGCACTGCGCGACCCGTGCCGCGATCTCGGTGACCCGCTCCAGGCTCTCGCAGTCCAGGACCCAGTACCCGGCGAGGACCTCCTTGGTCTCGCCGTAGGGCCCGTCCGTGATGACCGGCCGGCCGTCCTTGCCGGCGGCCACCGTCCGGGTCTTCGCGGGCTCGGTGAGCCCCTGCGCGTCGACGAGTTCACCGGACTCGGCGAGGTCGTTGTTGATCGCTCCCATGAAGGCGAACATCGCCTGCATGTCCTTCTCGCTCCACGCGGGGCTCTGCGCGGAAGGCTTGCCGGACATGGCCTCGTAGTCGGCCTGCGTGCCCTGGACCATCACCAGATACTTCATGACTCGCTCCCTCGGATGCGCGGTCACCCTCGTGGGCAACTCTCACAGGGGACGTCGGAGCCGGTGAAGGGTTCTCGACACCTCGCGGAAGAATCCCGGGAAATCTTTTCGGGACCACCCGGCCGGGCGCCTGCCCGGGGTACGGCACCGATCCGAGCCGCCTCGTGCTGCCCGGAGCGCCGGTGCTACTGGACGGCGCCCAGCACCCCGGTCACGGGGGCCACGACTCCGGTGAGCTGACCCAGCTGGCTGAGCTGGTCGAGCTGGTTCAGGGACGGTGCTCCGGCGCCCTTCTGCTCGGCGGTGTGTCCCGAGGCGTGAGCACCGGAGGCGGCCATGGCGGTGGCGCCGGCGGCGATGGCAACGGCGGTGAGGATGCGCTGTGTCTTGGTCATGCCGGGACAACGGCCTGGGGGACGCGGGGTCACGGGGACGGCTCCCGGATGACCCGCACCGACGACCTCACCGATGGCCGCACCGGCCACAACAACGCCCCTGTACGAGGAAGCGGGCCGACTATGGCGTGTTCTGGACCATCCCTGGGCCCGCTCCCCCCGAGATCCTCTAAGGGTCCACCGGCGTGAGAGCCCACGCATCGATCTGATTGGGGGACGCATGGCCTGGTATCCGAACGCCACGAAGTACGAACTTCAGCCCGAGTCCGACAGTCAACCCGCCATCCGGCCCACGCAGTTCATCCTGCACAGCATCGCGGCGCCCTGGACGGCGAAGCGGGTGTACGAGTACTGGCGGGACAGCACCAATCTCGAAAGTCATTTCGGGCTCGGTTACGCCGGCGACCTCGGCCAGTACATCGGCACGGAGACCCGGGCCGACGCCAACTATCAGGCCAACCGGCGCCCCGACGGG
This sequence comes from Streptomyces sp. AM8-1-1, assembly GCF_032229325.1. Lineage (NCBI taxonomy): Bacteria > Bacillati > Actinomycetota > Actinomycetes > Kitasatosporales > Streptomycetaceae > Streptomyces > Streptomyces sp. AM8-1-1. The sequence goes on along the minus strand of NZ_CP135086.1, from coordinate 4,362,112 downwards.
ACCGGCGCGGTCTCCATCGAGACGGCGAGCAACACCAATGCCACCGACCGGTGGACGGACGAACAGGTCGACCGGCTGATCCGGTTGGGGGCGTGGCTGCACCACCGCCACGGCATCCCGCTGCGGATCTGCCGCACCCACGACGACCCCGGCTACGGCTACCACCGGCTGCACGAGGAATGGGCGGTCGGCGGCACGATCTGCCCCGGCAACGCCCGGGTGACCCAGTTCCGTGAGGTGGTCTTCCCCGGCATCGTCGCCGAGGCCGCGAATCCCAGCCCGCCCGAGGAGGACGACATGCCCATCGCCAAACTGCACGAGTCGAACGCCTTCGACGTCGAACTGCCGTCCGGCTCCTGGGTGGGCCTCGCCTTCCGGGACGCGGTCATCCACGCGGGCCCCCGCACCCTGATCGGCCCGCTCTACGTCCAACTGACCATCGGCGACGCCCCGCAGGGCACCCGCCTGGACGGCCGCTTCTACGCCACGAACCCGGACGGCTCGTCACCCTCGGGCTACGGCGACCTCACCAAGTGGGGCGCGGGTACGCACCAGTTCCTGCACAACGTGGACGTCCCTGCGGGCAAGCACCTGCGGTTCGAGATCTGCGCGACGACACCGGACGGCAGCCCGGTGACGCTGATCCACCGGCTGGTGACGGGGGATTACGTGGCGTCGTGAGGGGCGGACAGGCGAGGTGCGAGCCGGTGCACGCCGCCCGCGGACGCAGAAGCGCCCGGCCGGGGAAACCGGTCCGGGCGCTCGGGTGGTGGCCGACCGGAGACCGGTCGGCCGGGTGGTAGGCCGTGTGGGACTCGAACCCACAACCAACGGATTAAAAGTCCGCTGCTCTGCCAATTGAGCTAACGGCCCTCGGCAGGACACCCCGAGCATAGCCCGAGCTGACTCGTGAGCCGATCGGGTATCCGATCAACGGCTTGTCGCGCTCTTCCTGGGAGGTGCCACGAGTCAGTGAGGTGGGCCGTACCGCTCGGCGCAGCCCCCTCGGGAGGCGCCTTGTCCCCGCAACACGTCAGGGCCCGCACGGCACCGAAGTGTCGTGCGGGCCCTGTCAGCGTTCAGCAGGTCCGGCTCAAGAGCCGGGAGGCGGATCAGCCGTTGCGCTTCCAGCGCGGCTTGTCGTCACGGCGACCGAAGGAACCGGTGTTCGTGCCGGTGCCGGTGCCACCCCGGTGGTCGTCACGGCGGCCGTACGGGCGGTCCGCCGAGCCGGCGCGGTAGCCGCTGGAGGGGCGGTCGTCGCGGCGGTCACGGTTGAACGGGCGGTCGCTGCCACGGTGGCCGGACGGACGGTCGTCGCGACGGAAGCCGCCGGAGGGGCGGTCGTCACGGCGCTCGTTGTCGCGGCGGAAGCCACCGGAGGGGCGGTCGTCGCGGCGGAAGCCACCGGACGGACGGTCGTTGCTGTCACGGCGGAAGCCACCGCGGTCGTCACGACGCTCGAAGGAACGGCCACCACGGTCGCCACCGCGGTCGTCACGACGGTCACGGTTGAAGCCGCCACGGTCGCCACCGCGGTCGTCACGACGGTCACGGTTGAAGCCACCGCGGTCGTCACGGCGGTCGTTGCCACGACGCTCGAAGTTGCCGCGGTCGTCGCGGCGTTCGGTCTGCTCCGGCACGGCGGCCGCGGCCACAGCGGCCTCGACCTCCGCCGTGGCGGCCTCGGCCACCTCGGCGATCGCCGTCTCCGGGTCGTCGCCCCGCTCACGGGCCGCACGCGCCACCAGGCGGTCGGCCTCCTCGCGGAGCTCCACCGCGCGGCGCTGCACCCGCTCCAGCTGCTTCGTCAGGTCGGCGGCCTCACGCTCGGCCTGCTTGGCGGCGTTGTTCGCGGAGTCGGCCTGGACCTCGGTGAGCGAACGCGCACCGGTGATCTCGGCGACCTCGGGGTCGAACGCGCCCGCTCCGCCCACGATGTGGCGCGAGGCGTCGACGCCCGCGTCCTCCATGAGACGGAAGATCTGGCGGCGCTGGTGCGGCAGCGACAGCGACACGACCGTGCCGGACTTGCCGGCGCGGGCGGTACGGCCCGAGCGGTGCAGGTAGTCCTTGTGGTCGCCGGCCGGGTCCACGTTCAGGACCAGGTCGATGCCGTCGACGTGGATGCCGCGGGCGGCGACGTCGGTCGCGACGAGCGCGTTGACGTAGCCCTTCTTGAAGTCCTCCAGCACCCGGGTACGCGCGCCCTGCGTCATACCGCCGTGGAGCGCGTCGGCCTTCACGCCCGAGTCGCAGAGCTGCTCGGCGATGCGGTCGGCGCCCAGCTGGGTGCGGACGAAGATGATGGTGCGGCCCTTGCGGGCGGCGATCGCCGCGGTGACGGGCGCCTTGTCCTTCGGCTTCACGACGAGGACGTGGTGCGTCATGGTCGTGACGTTGCCCTGGGCGCTGTCGACCTCGTGGCTGACCGGGTCGACGAGGTAGCGGCGCACGAGGGTGCCGATCTCGTTCTCCATGGTCGCGGAGAAGAGCATCCGCTGACCGCCGGCCGGGATCTGGTCGAACAGCTCGGTGACCTCGGGCAGGAAGCCCAGGTCGGACATCTGGTCGGCCTCGTCGAGGACGGCGACCTGGATGTTCTCCAGCGAGCAGGCACCGCGGTTGATGATGTCGCGCAGTCGGCCCGGGGTGGCGACGAGGACGTCGACACCGCGCTCGAGCGCGTAGATCTGGTTGCCCATGGACGTACCGCCGCAGACGACCTTCATCTTGAGGCCGAGCACGTCGCCGTACGGCTGGAGGGCGTCCGCGACCTGCATCGCGAGCTCACGGGTCGGGGTGAGGATGACGCCGCGGGGCTTCTTCTTGTCGGTGTGGCCGCCGGCCAGCGTCGCGAGCAGCGGGAGACCGAAGGAGAGGGTCTTGCCGGAGCCGGTGCGGCCACGGCCGAGGATGTCCTTGCCGGCCAGGGCGTCCGGGATGGTCGCGGCCTGGATCGGGAAGGGGGTGGTGACACCGTTCTGCGCGAGCTTGCGGACGACGCCCTCGGGCAGACCGAGGTCGGAGAACGTCACCTCGGGGGTCGAGGGAGCCTCGGAGACGTCCGCGGTCTCGGGGGCGTCGGAGACCTCGACGGTCTCGACAACGGCCTCGGCCGACTCGTTCTCGGGCATGACGGCGTGATCAGTACTGAAAGTGGACATGCGAAATGCGAAACCTTCCGGAGTCTCGGCACGCGCCCAAACTCCGTGATTCGCAATTCGACCGCCTCGATGCGGTCAGCCACGGCTAGGGAGAGTACGCGCCACGCGGCGCTCTTCTTTTTCGGCGCCGGGCAATGGGATCAAACGATCTACCACCATACGCACCCTCCCCCGCCCAAGGCAAACCACCAGGGAGTGACCCCGGTTACATCGGCCCCATCTGCGGTGATGCGCTGGGTACTCCCAGTGTGCCCTGTCCGTCGACCAGCCGCATGGCACCGGCGTGCACCTCCGGCGCGGACGACGCCGACGGCGCATCGGTGGGCTCGCTCGGCGGCAGGGTGGGCGGGTCGACCGGCGGCGGCTCGGACGGCTCGACCGGGGGTTGCGGCTGCGACGGCTGCGCGGAAGGGGACGATCCGCCTCGCGTCGGCTCGGGCCCTTCGGGCGGCCGGGGCTGCTGACCGCCGCTCGGGGGCCGCGCGGAGGGCGCGGCCGTACCGCTGGCGCTGGACGATGCGTCCGGGCCGTCACTCTTGTCGCCGGCCTTGCCGGAACCTTTCCGTCCACCGTCGGCGTGACGGCCGCCGGACACCCCCTCCCCGCCGTCCGGTTCGGCCACCGCACCAGGGCGGCCGGAGGACTTGCCGGGGGCCGGTTTGCCGCCGGGATCGTCGCTCACGCTCATACAGCCGGCCGAGGCTGCGACGGCCAGTGAGGTGACCATGGCGACAGCCAGACGGCGGGGGGCGGACAACTGGCGCACGAGGGGCACCTCCGGGACACAGGGCACGGTTTCCGTGCCCAACTCCCTGTGCCCCACAAGGGACACGCCCCGACGCCTGACAAGTACACGACCCTGTCCCGACGGTCCGGTGCCCAGCCGTGCGCCCCCGGGCCGCCTTCTAGTGCGCCCACGCGCGCGCCAACTCCGCGCCCAGGAACACCGATCCGAGCCCCACCAGCACCGATGCGGCCACGTTCGCCGCGGCGAGGAGCCCCCGGCCGCGTTCGGCCAGCCGCAGCGTCTCGTAGGAGAAGGTCGAATACGTCGTGAGCGCCCCGCACAGGCCGGTGCCCAGCAAGGCGTACGCGCCCGAGGAGACCGACGCGCCCGCGACCGCGCCCAGCACCAGGCTGCCGCCGGCGTTGACCACGAAGGTGCCCCACGGGAACAGCGAGTCGCTGCGGGCCTGCACCGCACGGTCCGTCAGATAGCGCAGAGGTGCGCCGACCGCCGCGCCGAGGGCCACCAGCAGCCAGGTCATTTCGGCACCGCTCCACCCGCGGCAGCCCTGGCCACTACCGCCCTGGTCGTCACCGCGGCGAGCCACACGGCGCCGAGGCAGCCGGCCACCGTGCCGCCGGCGTAGGCGAGCGCGAGCCCGGCCTCCTCGCGTTCCAGGAGGTTCCGGAGGTCCAGGGCGTACGTCGAGAAGGTGGTGAAACCGCCGAGCACCCCGACTCCGACGAACGGCCGGACCAGCGGATGGGCGCGCCGGCCGCCCTCGGCGATCAGCGCCATCAGGACGCCGATCAGGGCGGACCCCAGCACGTTGATCCAGAACGTCGCCCACGGGAAGGTGCCGTCGGCCGCGGGCCACTGGCGGTTCACCGCGTGGCGGGCGAGCGCCCCGGCCACACCGCCCGCGGAGATGGCCAGCAGGACGGGAAGACGGTGGCCGCGCGCGGTCTCCGCGCGCTGCTCGGGCACGTGCAGGTCGACATCCGGGTCGATCGCCTCGGCTGATGCATCAGGCGTACCGGACGCCGCAGCGGCATCTCCCGCCTCAGCGTCTCCCGCACCGGAGGGCGGGTCCTCGCTCACCCGTACCCCAGTGCGTGCAGCCGCTCGTCGTCGATGCCGAAGTGGTGCGCGATCTCGTGCACGACCGTGATCTCAGTCTCCTCGACCACGTCCTGCCGGGTCTCGCTGATCCGCAGCGTGGGCCCCCGGTAGATCGTGATCCGGTCCGGCAGCACCCCCGCGTACCACTCGCCGCGGTCGGTGAGCGGCGTCCCCTCGTACAGCCCGAGCAGCTCGGGGTCGTCCGCGGGCGGCTCGTCCTCGACGAACACCGCGACGTTGTCCATCAGCCGCGTCAGCTCCGGCGGAATCCTGTCCAGGGCCTCGGCGACCAGTTCCTCGAACTCCTCGCGCGTCATCTCCAGCACGTGGCCATTGTCACGTACGCCGTCCGGCCGGTCGCCCCGGGCCGGGCCGCTCGGCCGGCCCGGGTGCCTCCGAGCCCTCCCCGTACGCCCGGCCGGCCCGGCATGCCGCCCCGCATCACTGGGCATACGCGCCCAATGGCACGCAAGGTCCCGGAACCGGTCCGAGCCGCGACGACACGGCTGCAACGCCTCTATCGCTCCCGCCACACCGAACCGACCAGCGCCCTCGTCCATACGCCGCACCCGTGGGCCCGCGCACTGGGACTGACCGTCGTCGTGCTGTTCGGCGCCTGGCTCGGCCTGCTGATCGTCGGCAGCGTCCGCACCCCGGTCGGGCCGATGAACACGAGCATGACGCTGCGCCCGGACCTGACCGGCGGCACGAAGATCAACGTCTCGCCGCTGGGCGCCCTCGAACTCGACTCCCATGTGGCACCCATCCGGCTGGACGTGGACGTCGACCAGCTCGACCCGGTGCGTTCCCAGGCACTGGTCGAACACCCCGAACGGCTCGCCGGCCTCCAGGACGAGGTCGCCAGCGACGTGGCCGACGGCACCACCGAACTGGCCGTGCGCTCCTGCGTCGCCGTCGTCTCCGGCGCCACCGCCCTCGGCCTCGCCGTCTACCGCCGCCCGCGCCGCGCCCTCGCCGCCGGCGGCCTGGCCCTGGCGCTGCTGGCGGCCTCCGGTGTCTCCGCGTACGCCACCTGGAACCCGAAGTCCGTCCTGGAGCCGAAGTTCTCCGGACTGCTCTCCAGCGCCCCGTCACTGGTCGGCAACGCCCGCTCCATCGTCACCGAATTCGACGTCTACCAGCAGGAGTTGGCCCGCCTGGTCACCAATGTGACCAAGCTGTACGACGCGACGTCGACCCTGCCCACCTATCAGCCGGACCCGCTGAGCATGCGGGTGCTGCACGTTTCCGACATCCATCTCAACCCGGCGTCGTGGCACATCATCAGCTCGCTGGTGGAGCAGTACGACATCGACGTGATCATCGACTCCGGCGACACGATGGACCACGGAACGGCTGCCGAGAACGGCTTCCTGGACCCCATCCGGGATCTCGGCGCCCCCTATGTGTGGGTCCGCGGAAACCACGACTCCGACGTCACACAGGCGTACCTCTCCCGGATGAAGAACGTCCACGTCCTCGACAACGGCAGGGCCGTCACGGTCAACGGGGTGCGGATCGCGGGCAGCGGGGACCCCCAGTTCACCCCGGACCGCTCGGTCGTCGCCCAGGGCGACCCGGCCGAACGCATGACCGGCATCCGCCTCGCCTCCGCCCTGCGCGACCAGGAACGGGCGGGCACGCCGGTGGACATCGCGGTCGCCCACAACCCGGTGGCGGCCCGCCAGACCGACGGCACGGTCCCGCTCGTCCTGGCCGGCCATGTCCACCGCCGCCAGACGGAGGTGATGAAACTCGGCACACGGCTGAAGATCGAGGGCTCGACGGGCGGCGGCGGCCTGCGGGCCGTGCAGAACGAGAAGCCGGAGAAGGTGCGGGCCTCGCTGCTCTATCTGGACCGCTCGACGAGGAAGCTCCAGGCGTGGGACGAGATCACGCTGGGCGGCCTGGGACTGACGACGGCCGAGGTCAGCCGCCATCTCCCGGAGGACAACCAGCCGGGTGCGGTGCCGTCCCCGAGCGTCTCCTCACCCTCCCCCTCGGCGACCCCCTAAACCGTTTTGGCGATACCTCCCTGCATCCCATATGCTTCTCACGTCCCCGACGCGCTGCGAGGCGCCCAGGCGGGCCTTTAGCCCTCATCGTCTAGTGGCCCAGGACGCCGCCCTTTCAAGGCGGTAGCACGGGTTCGAATCCCGTTGGGGGCACGCATCACCCTGTGCGAGACTTGTCTCGCACATTGCTTGGTCCTGTGGAGCAGTTTGGAGTGCTCGCCACCCTGTCAAGGTGGAGGCCGCGGGTTCAAATCCCGTCAGGACCGCTGTGGTCACGCGAGTGATCGCGTGGCTGGGTAGCTCAGTTGGTACGAGCGATCGCCTGAAAAGCGATAGGTCGCCGGTTCGACCCCGGCCCCAGCCACCACCCGAAGGCCCCGATCCCCGGATCGGGGCCTTCGTCGTTCCCCTACGCCTCCTCCCGCCTCCGCCACCCCCGTACCCCCAGCACCACCGCCGCGACCGCGACCACCGCGATCAGCAGGGCCCAGTCCGGGACCGCCCTGCCCACGTCGCCCGCCCACTGTTCCGCGGCGAACGAGTCGTCGACCGACAGCAGGCCCGGCAGGGCCGTCGCGCCGTCGAAGAGCAGGAACAGCGTGCCGAGGACGACGAAGAACAGGCCCGACGCCAGCGAGGTGGTGTGCAGGTGCAGGCGGCCGATGGTCAGTGCGCGGCCGCGGAGCCAGCGCCTGCTGCCCAGGTCGTAGCGGTCCCACAGCAGGGCGAGCAGGAACAGCGGGACCGCCATGCCCGCGGCGTAGACCGCGAGGAGCAGTCCGCCGTAGGCCGGGCTGCCGCTGAGGGCCGACACCGTCAGCACGCTGCCGAGGATCGGGCCCGCGCAGAAGCCGGCGAGGCCGTAGACCAGGCCCAGGGCGTAGACCGGGAGGGCCGTCGTCGGGCGGATGCGGCCCGAGAGCGCGGCCATCCGGCGGGAGGCGAATCCGAGGCCGAGGATCTGGGCGAGACCCAGCACGATGATCAGCCAGCCGCCGGTGGTGACCAGCAGATCGCGGTTGCCGTAGAAGAAGCGGCCCGCCAGCGAGCCGGCGGCGCCGAGCGGGACGAGGGTGGTGGCCAGACCCGCGTAGAAGATCGCGGTGCGGGCAAGCAGCCTGCCGGCCGAGTCGAGGGAGTACGCGAAGAACGCCGGGAGCAGCAGTGCGCTGCACGGACTCACCAGAGCGAGCAGGCCGCCGAGGAAGGCGGCCAGATAGCCGAGGTCGGTCATCGGGCGGCCTTCGCCGCCGCGTCGACCGCCTCGGTGAACGTCCGCTCCGACTGCGCGCCCGCGATCGGCCGGCCGTTGATCAGGAAGGACGGCGTCGAGGTGGCGCCGAGACCGTACGCCTCGTCCTGGTCCTTCTTCACCGCCTTCTTCGCGGCGGCGCTGTCCACGTCGCGGCCGAAGCGGGCGAGGTCCTTCACCCCGGCCTCGCGCGCCAGCGCCTCCAGCCGGTCGCCGGTGAAGCCCTTCTCCTTGGCGCCCTCGGCGTACGCGGCGGCGTGGAACTGCCAGAACCGGCCCTGCTGTCCGGCCGCCCAGGCGGCGCGTGCGGCGGACTCGGACTCCGCGCCGAAGATCGGGAAGTTGCGCCACTCGATGCGCAGGACACCCGCGTCGACGTACTTCTTCACCAGCGCCGGTTCGGTGTCGCGGGCGAACTTGCCGCAGTAGCCGCACTTGAAGTCGGCGTACTCGACCATCACGACGGGCGCGTCCGCGCGGCCCATGGCGAGGGGGTCACCGGCGTCGCGGCGGGCGAGTTTCACCAGTTCGGGATAGGTGCCGGCGCCCGGTTCTGCGGACACCTCGGCGGCGGGGCCGGATTTCGAGGGCGACTGAGGTCGGGTGGCGGTGTACGAGGCGAAGCCGAGCAGCAGCGCGGCGACGAGCACACCCGCGGCGATGGCGACGGTCGTGCCGGAGGGCCGGGACGATCGGGCAGAGGGGGAGGAAGGCATGGTGGTTCGGTACTCCTGAGCGAGAAGAAACAGCGAGAAGGACGCCGTGAACGGACACGCGCGAGCGGCCCGTCGCCTTCTAGACGCGCAGGACGGACAGATCCACCGGGGTGGGCGGGGCGGGTGGCGGCGGGGCCCGGTCGGGAGTGATGACCGGGGTCGCGGCGGTCAGGACCGGGCCCGTGAAGCAGGGCGCGTCATGCGGCGCCGGCAGCAGTTCGTACGCCGCCGAGCCGCGCGGCGGGGTCGCGGGATGCGCCCCCCGGTCCCCGTCCGGCGCCCCCTTGCCGCATCCGGGCGCCTGCCCCTGCGCGGTCACCACGATCACGTCGTCGGCGGGGTTCGCGTACGACGGGGAGCACAGGAGCAGCGCGAAGAGCATGCCCAGCAACGCGGTCGCGGTCACCGCGGAGCGGTACCGGCGGTGGCGGCCGATGGGCATGAACGTGCGGCCCTTCGTGGGGAGGTGAACGGATCTGCTCCATACTGCACCAGCTTGTGGGCGAAATGCGTTCGCCAGTGCTTTCCCGGGGGTGCGATCCTGGGATCCGTATGTCTACTTCCTTCGCCGACCTTCAGACCCTCCTGGCCGGGGCATCGCTGCGCGACGCCCACCGGCTGGGCCGTCGTCTCGAAGGCGCCCGCCGCATCCGTAAGCCCGAGGCGCGGCAGGCCGTGCTGGACGAGATCGCCGCCGAGGCCGAGCAGTCCGCTGCCCGCACCGCCCGGCGCGCGGAGCGCATGCCCGCGATCACGTACCCCGAGCAGCTGCCCGTCAGCCAGAAGCGGGACGAGATCCTGGAGGCGATACGGGACCACCAGGTCGTGATCGTCGCGGGCGAGACCGGCTCGGGAAAGACGACGCAGATCCCCAAGATCTGTATGGAGCTCGGCCGGGGCGTGCGCGGCATGATCGGCCATACGCAGCCGAGACGGATCGCCGCCCGGACGGTCGCGGAACGGGTCGCCGAGGAGCTGAACACGCCGCTCGGCGAGGCCGTCGGCTGGAAGGTCCGCTTCACGGACCAGGTCAGCGGCAACACCTTCGTCAAGCTGATGACGGACGGCATCCTCCTCGCGGAGATCCAGACGGACCGCGAGCTGCGCGCGTACGACACGATCATCATCGACGAGGCCCACGAGCGGTCCCTCAACATCGACTTCCTGCTCGGCTATCTCGCCCAGCTGCTGCCCAAGCGCCCCGATCTCAAGGTCGTCATCACCTCCGCGACCATCGACCCGGAGCGGTTCTCGCGCCACTTCGGGGACGCCCCGATCGTCGAGGTCAGCGGGCGTACGTACCCGGTCGAGGTGCGCTATCAGCCCCTTCTCGAGGAAGAGGGTGACGACAGCGACCGCGACCAGATCACCGCGATCACGGACGCCGTCGAGGAGCTCCAGGGCGAGGGCAAGGGCGACATCCTCGTCTTCCTCTCCGGTGAGCGGGAGATCCGCGACACCGCGGACGCGCTCAACAAGAAGCAGTACCGATTCACCGAGGTGCTCCCCCTCTACGCGCGGCTCTCGCACGCCGAGCAGCACCGCGTCTTCCAGCCGCACACCGGCCGCCGGATCGTGCTCGCCACGAACGTCGCCGAGACCTCGCTGACCGTCCCCGGCATCAAGTACGTGATCGACCCGGGCACCGCCCGTATCTCCCGCTACAGCCATCGCACCAAGGTCCAGCGGCTGCCGATCGAGGCGGTCAGCCAGGCCAGCGCCAACCAGCGCAAGGGCCGTTGCGGCCGTACCTCCGACGGCATCTGCATCCGGCTGTACTCCGAGGACGACTTCGAGTCCCGTCCCGAGTTCACCGACGCCGAGATCCTGCGGACCAACCTGGCCTCCGTCATCCTCCAGATGACCGCCGCCGGCCTCGGGGACATCGAGAAGTTCCCCTTCATCGACCCGCCGGACCACCGCAACATCCGCGACGGTGTGCAGCTTCTCCAGGAACTGGGCGCGTTCGACCCCGCCCAGAAGGACCCGAAGAAGAAGCTGACCCAGCTCGGCCGCAAGCTCTCGCAGCTGCCCGTGGACCCGCGGCTGGCCCGGATGGTCGTGGAGGCCGAGAAGAACGGCTGCGTACGCGAGGTCATGGTGATCGCGGCCGCGCTCTCCATCCAGGACCCGCGCGAGCGACCCGCCGAGAAGCAGACGCAGGCCGATCAGCAGCACGCGCGCTTCAAGGACGAGACGTCCGACTTCCTCGCCTTCCTCAATCTCTGGCGCTATGTCCGCGAGCAGCAGAAGGAGCGCGGCTCCTCCAGCTTCCGCCGGATGTGCAAGCAGGAGTATCTGAACTTCCTGCGCATCCGCGAATGGCAGGACATCTACGCCCAGCTGCGCCAGGTCACCAAGTCCATGGGCATCGAGGTGAACGAGGACGACGCGCCCGAGACCAGCGTCCACATCTCGCTGCTGGCCGGCCTGCTGTCGCACATCGGCCTCAAGGACACCGACAACAAGAACGAGTACCTGGGTGCGCGCGGCGCCAAGTTCGCGGTCTTCCCCGGCTCGGCGCTGTTCAAGAAGCCGCCGCGGTTCGTGATGTCGGCCGAGCTGGTGGAGACGTCCCGGCTGTGGGCGCGGGTCAACGCCAAGGTCGAACCGGAGTGGATCGAACCGCTCGCGCAGCATCTGCTCAAGCGCACCTACAGCGAGCCGCACTGGGAGAAGGACCAGGCGGCCGTGATGGCGTTCGAGAAGGTCACGCTGTACGGCGTGCCGATCGTCGCCCAGCGGAAGGTCAACTACGGGCGCATCGACCCGGAGACCTCCCGCGACCTGTTCATCCGCAACGCCCTGGTCGAGGGCGACTGGCGCACGCACCACAAGTTCTTCGCGGACAACCGCAAGCTGCTGACCGAGGTCGAGGAGCTCGAGCACCGGGCCCGCCGGCGCGACATCCTCGTGGACGACGAGACGCTGTTCGACTTCTACGACCAGCGCATCCCCGAACACGTGGTGTCCGGCGCGCACTTCGACTCGTGGTGGAAGCACAAGAAGCGCGAGGAGCCCGAACTCCTCGACTTCGAGCGCGAGATGCTCATCAACGAGAAGGCCGCGGGGGTCACGAAGGACGACTATCCGGACTCCTGGCGGCAGGGTCCGCTGAAGTTCCGGGTGACGTACCAGTTCGAGCCCGGGGCCGACGCCGACGGTGTGACCGTCCACATCCCCCTCCAGGTGCTCAACCAGGTCACGGACGAGGGCTTCGACTGGCAGATCCCGGGCCTGCGCGAAGAGGTCGTCATCGAGCTGATCCGCTCCCTGCCGAAACCGGTCCGCCGCCACTACGTTCCCGCGCCGAACTACGCGAAGGCGTTCCTGGAGAGGGCCGTGCCCCTTCAGGAGCCGCTGCCCGTGACGCTGGCGCGTGAGCTCAAGCGCATGGTGGGGGTGCCGGTCGGCGCCGAGGACTTCGATCTCACCCGGGTCCCGGACCACTTGAAGATCACGTTCCGGATCGTCGACGAGCGCCGCCGCAAGCTGGCCGAGGACAAGGACCTGGAGGCGTTGAAGCTCCAGCTGAAGCCGAAGGCCCGGCAGGCGCTCTCCAAGGCGGCAGCGGCCGCCACGGCGGGCCCCTCGGGGTCGGGCGAGTCCCTGGAGCGCACCGGTCTGACGGACTGGACGATCGGGACGCTGACGAAGGTCTTCGAGACCCGGCGCGCGGGCCAGCCGGTGAAGGCGTATCCCGCGCTCGTCGACGAGGGGGACAGCGTCGCCGTACGCCTCTTCGACACCGAGGCGGAGCAGCAGCAGGCGATGTGGCGGGGCACGCGGAAGCTGATCCTGCTCAACATCCCGGTCAACCCCGCCAAGTTCGCCTCGGACAAGCTGAGCAACCAGCAGAAGCTCGCTCTGTCGGGCAATCCGCACGGTTCGGTGCAGGCCCTGTTCGACGACTGCGCCACCGCCGCCGCGGACAAGCTGGTCGCGGACCACGGCGGACCGGCGTGGGACGAGGAGTCGTACCGGAAACTCTACGACAAGGTGCGTGCCGACCTCGTGGACGCGACCGTACGGACGGTGGGCCAGGTGCAGCAGATCCTGGCTGCCTGGCAGGCGTGCGAACGCCGGCTGAAGGACACGAAGAGCCCGACCCTCGCCGCCAACGTCCAGGACGTACGGACCCAGCTGGCGGCCCTGATGCCGGCGGGCTTCGTGACCCTCACCGGTCTGCGCCGTCTTCCGGACCTGATGCGGTATCTGGTCGCCGTGGACCGCAGGCTCCAGCAGATGCCGACGTCGGTGCAGCGCGACACCACGCGCATGGAGAAGGTCCACGACATGCGGGACGAGTACGCGTGGCTCCTGGAGCAGCTGCCCCAGGGACGGCCGGTGCCGCAGGAGGTCCTGGACATCCGCTGGATGATCGAGGAGCTGCGGGTGAGCTACTTCGCCCACGCCCTGGGCACCGCGTACCCGGTCTCCGACAAGCGGATCGTGAAGGCGATCGACGCGGCCGCGCCGTGACGGACCCTGGGGCGATCGCCGTGACGAACCCCGTGGCGATCGCCGTGACAAGGCCGTCGCTCACCGTGAGTTCGACCGCCGGGCCCGGCCTGCTGTAGAGTCTCTTCTCGCAGCACAGCGCACGATTCGGAGCTGCAAAACCTGGTCCTGTGGAGCAGTTTGGAGTGCTCGCCACCCTGTCAAGGTGGAGGCCGCGGGTTCAAATCCCGTCAGGACCGCACAGACGACGAAGGCCCCGCACCATCACGGTGCGGGGCCTTCGTCGTTCTCGCCGTCTTGACGACGCCATCCGCCGCCGGTACCCACTGACTAGGGGCCCTTCGCCGGCCTGCCGTCCGGACACGGCGGACGAGACGGACGAGCGGGCGAGGGCGGGGACGGCACACACCGGAGGTGACGTGCATGGCGGCGTCCACGGCGAGGCGGCACGAGACGAGGGCACTTCTGCGAGCCCATCTGGCGGCGGCTTCCGGCTATCGGCATCTGACGCGCAACTGCCCCATCTGTCATCGCCTCCTGAGGCTCGCCATGGAACCGTCGGCGGACAACGAACCCGCCGGCCTCCGCCCGCCCGTGGCGTCCGGGACGCCCGAGGCCTCCGAGACATCCGAGGGGTCCGGGTCTCGCCGGACCTCCGAGGCTCCCCAGCCGGCCGCAACTCCCGTCGGCGCGGAGAGCGGAGGCACCGCCGACGCGTGACGTCGGGCGGGTTGCGGCCCGTTCCGGGGGCGTGCGGCGGGGAGTTGGCAAGAGTCGTGCAGTGTGACGGGAGTCACCGCGTGGGTTTTCAGAACCCCCCTCCTTAACCCCTCCCTACAACCGACCAATTTAATATGTGCCATTGCACTGCCCCCAAAGGGTCTCCCGCGCTCTCCGGGAGCGCCCTGTGCAGGGGCGATGCCGGCGCCCGAAGAAGCGCACAAAAAAGATCGCGCTGGACCCGGCGGAGTCCAGCGCGATCGATGACGAAGTCTGTTGGGGCAGAGCCCGTCATGTGGAGCTATGGGTGGGCTTACCGGGATGGGGGTCCCGAATACGCCCGTTTCAACGGGGCTTTCAGGCCTCGCTGCGCTGCTGCGGGATACCCGCAAGCAGTGCGCGGACCTCAGCCTCGCGGTACCGGCGATGTCCACCGAGAGTTCGGATGGACGTGAGCTTGCCTGCCTTCGCCCAGCGGGTGACCGTCTTCGGGTCCACGCGGAACATCGTGGCAACCTCTGCCGGGGTCAGCAGCGGCTCGGCATCAGGGGTGCGAGCGGTCATGAGCGGCCTCCTCGGGAGAACCGAACCTTCTCGGTTCTTTCCTCTAAATTCTGCACCTTGACCCGCGTTGCCCGAAATGGCGGACGCGGGCCGAGTCGGTTATAGGACGAACGGCTTGTCCTCGGCACTACAACTACACCATCTGTCCAGCCACGTCGGCCAAACCGACGGAATTGCCCTCTGAGGTGTTCATCAGTGGCGGAAGCCGATGGACCATGCCATAACGGACAGTCACGCCACAGTGACGATCAGTCACAGAGCGATCAGGAGTCACCAGACCCCCCATAGAGCGCAATACCGAGAAATCCGCCTGAAGTTGGACGGAAGGAGTCCTCCCCGGACTCCTTGTCCTATTTTGACACGAGGGTAGGCGATAGGCGCAAGGGCCCAGTTAGTGCAGTCCGTCACGCTTGAGACAAAGGCCCGGATCGGGACCTACGTCCTGGACGGAGGGGCTCGGCGATCTCATCGATCCCCAGAATCGATCAGTTTGCGAACTGAAGGTCCCTCACGGCCCGCCAGCGCTCTACGAGACGGGCGTACGCCGCGCTCGCGCCGTCACTGTCGCCGGCCCCCAGCGCCGTGATCCCCGCGGCCAGATCCGCCGCCGAACGGTCCTCCTCGAGGTGCGCTCCACCGAGCGCGTGCACCAGGCCGCCGTAGTCCAGCTCGACCAGGGAGCGCGGGTGGAACTCCTCCAGCCACTTCCCGACGTCCACCAGCCCGTCGGTCAGCAGACCGCCGTCTGCCGACTCCCGCAGCGTCCGCAGCGAGCGGGCCACCCGGCGCCGCGCCTGGACCATCGGCGTGCGGTAGCGCAGCACGGCCGCCTCGGGCCCGGCCGGCTCGTAGACGCGCTCCTCGTCCGAGAACAGCGCGAACCAGCGCACCGGCACCTGCCACACCGCGGTCCTGATCCACGGCCGGGCATCCGGGTTCCGCTCCCGCCACTGCTCGTAGTCGGCCGCTGCCTGTCCGCGCACGACCGGCGGAAGCGCCGCGTCCAGCAGTGCCGCCGGCAACTGCTCGGTCAGCTCCTCCAGCGCCAGCCAGCCGCGCAGCCGGGTCCGCCAGGGGCAGACACAGACCACACCGTCGATCTCCGTGACGAAGGCGTCGCCGCTCTCGTGGACGGGCACCGGGACGGGCGGGGTGGGCAGCAAGTCCGCCAGTGAGCGCCGCAGTTCGTCCTGCGCCGTGGGGGTGCTCTCCCGCTTGGCGTAACGGGTCCAGTGGGCCCGCTCCGCGTCCGGGAAGGCCGCCAGCGGTTCGTAGACCCGCAGGTAGGCCGCGTAGGGAACGGGGACCGAGGACAGCGCTGGCATGTCGCGAATCCTTCCACGCCCGTACTCCGCCAGGGGGTGATCCTCGGCACTGCGTCGGATCTACCCTGACGTAGGACTTACCCTCGTGCCCAACCGGACCTCCCCACCCCTTCCCCTGCCACAAGCGACGGGGAGACCCCAAGGGGGTCCTCCACATCCGCCGCTTCGTACTTGGGAGTCACCACAGTGACCGATCTGACCGGCGCGCCCGTCCCCGTCGATGTCCTGCACACCCTGTTCCGGTCGGACCAGGGCGGCCACGAGCAAGTCGTGCTGTGCCAGGACCGCGCCTCCGGCCTCAAGGCCGTCATCGCCCTCCACTCGACCGCCCTGGGCCCCGGCCTGGGCGGCACCCGCTTCTACCCGTACGCCTCGGAGGCGGAGGCCGTCGCCGACGCGCTGAACCTCTCCCGCGGGATGTCGTACAAGAACGCCATGGCCGGTCTCGACCACGGCGGCGGCAAGGCGGTCATCATCGGTGACCCCGAGACCCTCAAGAGCGAGGAGCTCCTGCTGGCGTACGGCCGGTTCGTCGACTCCCTCGGCGGCCGCTACGTCACCGCCTGCGACGTCGGCACCTACGTCGCCGACATGGACGTCGTCGCCCGCGAGACCCGCTGGGCCACCGGCCGCTCCCCCGAGAACGGCGGCGCGGGGGACTCCTCCGTCCTCACCGCCTACGGCGTCTTCCAGGGCATGCGCGCCTCCGCCCAGCACCTGTGGGGCGAGCCCTCGCTGCGCGGCCGCCGGGTCGGCATCGCCGGCGTCGGCAAGGTCGGCCACCACCTCGTGGGGCATCTGATCGAGGACGGCGCCGAGGTCGTCATCACGGATGTCCGCGAGGAGTCCGTACGCCGTATCCGCGACAAGCACCCGCAGGTCACCGCCGTCGCGGACACCGACACGCTGATCCGCTCGGAGGGCCTGGACGTCTACGCGCCCTGTGCGCTGGGCGGCGCGCTGAACGACGGCTCCGTCCCCGCACTGACCGCCACGGTGGTCTGCGGAGCGGCCAACAACCAGCTCGCCCACCCGGGCGTCGAGAAGGACCTCGCGGACCGCGGCATCCTCTACGCGCCCGACTACGTGGTGAACGCCGGCGGAGTGATCCAGGTCGCCGACGAGCTCCACGGCTTCGACTTCGACCGTTGCAAGGCCAAGGCGTCGAAGATCTTCGACACCACGCTGGCAATATTCGCACGTGCGAAGGAGGACGGCATTCCGCCGGCCGCCGCGGCCGACCGGATCGCCGAGCAGCGCATGGCGGACGCCCGCCGGAGCTGACCGCACGGACGCCGGCCCGCCGTATCGGGAGACAAGACTCACCCCGGTCGGCGGGTCGACCGCCAAGAAGAGGTTAAAATCGCAGTTGACCAGCGAGGACGGGGCTCCTCGCGGGTCCTGTGAAGTGGCACCTCATGCGGGCGGCGTACCGTATGGCCGCGGAAGCAGGTACCGTTGAAGCTCTACGGACCGGTCTCTCCACGGAGAGCCCGTTCCGACTCATGAACGCGTGTCAAGACTCTGGGGCCGTCGAGCCCCGTCACCGAGGGGGTCGAGCCATGGGGCGCGGCCGGGCCAAGGCCAAGCAGACAAAGGTCGCCCGCCAGCTGAAGTACAACAGCGGCGGGACTGACCTGTCGCGTCTGGCCAACGAGCTGGGCGCTTCCACTCCGAGTCCGATTTCGAGCCAGCCGCCGAACAGCGAGCCGTTCGAGGACGACGACGAGGAAGACGACCCGTACGCACGGTACGCGGATCTGTACAACGACGACGAGGACGAGGACGAAGAGTCCGGCCCGTCGTCACAGCGCCGCGGCGCTTGACGTCGTCACCACCGACCCGGTCCGGGGCCCGCCCCGGACCGGGTTCTGTGCTGTTCAGCTCGCGTAGTCGCCGGTGAGCTCCGCCCCGGTGGTCCGGTCGCCGCGCTCGGTGATCTCTCCGGTCACCCAGGCGTCCACACCGCGGTCCGCGAGCGTGGTCAGCGCCGCGCCCACCGATGCCTCGGGGACGACGGCGATCATGCCCACGCCCATGTTCAGCGTCTTCTCCAGCTCCAGCCGCTCGACTTGGCCGGCCGTGCCGACGAGGTCGAAGACCGGACCCGGCGTCCAGGTCGACCGGTCGACGATCGCGTGCAGGTCGTCGGGCACGACGCGGGCCAGGTTGTTGGCGAGCCCGCCGCCGGTGACGTGGCTGAAGGCGTGCACCTCGGTGGTCCGGGTGAGGGCCAGGCAGTCCAGCGAGTAGATCTTCGTGGGCTCCAGCAGTTCCTCGCCGAGCGTGCGGCCGAACTCCTCGACCTGCTGGTCCAGCGACATGTTCGCCCGGTCGAAAAGGACATGGCGGACGAGCGAGTACCCGTTCGAGTGAAGGCCCGACGACGCCATGGCGATCACCGCGTCACCCTTACGGATACGATCCGGGCCCAGCACCCGGTCGGCCTCCACCACTCCGGTGCCGGCGCCGGCGACGTCGAAGTCGTCCTCGCCCAGCAGACCGGGGTGCTCGGCCGTCTCACCGCCGACCAGGGCGCAGCCGGCCAGCACACAGCCTTCGGCGATGCCCTTGACGATGGCGGCGACCCGCTCGGGGTGGACCTTGCCGACGCAGATGTAGTCGGTCATGAACAGCGGCTCGGCGCCGCAGACGACGAGGTCGTCGACGACCATGCCGACGAGGTCGTGGCCGATCGTGTCGTACACGCCCATCTTCCGGGCGAGATCGACCTTGGTGCCGACGCCGTCCGTGGCGGAGGCGAGCAGCGGACGCTCGTAGCGCTTGAGGGCGGAGGCGTCGAAGAGGCCGGCGAATCCGCCGAGGCCGCCCAGGCCCGCCGTCTCGGGGCGCTGGGTCTTCTTCACCCACTCCTTCATCAGCTCGACGGCGCGGTCGCCGGCCTCGATGTCGACACCCGCGGCCGCGTAGCTGGCACCGGTGCCCGCGTGCAGGGCACGCTCGGAAGATTCAGCAGACATTGCCGGAGAACTTTCGTGTCGTTGAGCGGGGTCTCACGGGCGACGGAGCGCGTCGGCGGCGTCGGCGCCGCCCGCAAGCTCGGTCTCCAGAAGCTGCTTGCCGAGCAGCTCGGGGTCGGGGAGGTCCATCGGGTACTCGCCGTCGAAGCAGGCGCGGCAGAGGTTCGGCTTGTCGATGGTCGTGGCCTCGATCATGCCGTCGATGGAGATGTAGGAGAGCGAGTCGGCACCCATCGAGGTGGCGATCTCGTCGACCGTCATGCCGTTGGCGATGAGCTCCGCGCGGGTGGCGAAGTCGATGCCGAAGAAGCAGGGCCACTTCACCGGCGGGGACGAGATCCGGATGTGGACCTCGGCGGCGCCGGCCTCGCGGAGCATCTTGACCAGGGCGCGCTGGGTGTTGCCGCGGACGATCGAGTCGTCCACGACCACCAGGCGCTTGCCCCGGATGACTTCCTTGAGGGGGTTCAGCTTGAGGCGGATGCCCAATTGGCGAATGGTCTGTGAGGGCTGGATGAAGGTGCGGCCCACATAGGCGTTCTTCACCAGGCCGGAGCCGTAGGGGATGCCGCTGGCCTCGGCGTAGCCGATGGCGGCGGGGGTGCCGGACTCCGGCGTCGCTATCACCAGGTCCGCGTCGACGGGCGCTTCCTTGGCGAGTTTCCGGCCCATCTCCACACGGGAGAGGTAGACGTTCCGGCCGGCGATGTCGGTGTCGGGGCGCGCCAGGTAGACGTACTCGAAGACACAGCCCTTGGGCTTCGCTTCCGCGAATCGCTGGGTGCGGAGACCGTTCTCGTCGATGGCGATGAGCTCGCCCGGCTCGATCTCGCGGACGTAGCTCGCGCCGCAGATGTCGAGGGCCGCGGACTCGCTCGCGACAACCCAGCCGCGGTCGAGCCTGCCGAGGACGAGCGGGCGGATGCCCTGCGGGTCCCGGGCGGCGTACAGGGTGCCCTCGTCCATGAAGACGAGCGAGAAGGCGCCCTTGACGTCGGGGAGGATCCTGGCGGCGGCTTCCTCGATGGTCAGCGGCTTGCCGTCGTCGTCGACCTGGCCCGCGAGGAGCGCGGTGACGAGGTCGGTGTCGTTGGTCGCCGCGACCTGGGTGGAGCGTCCGTCCTGCCGGGGCAGATCGGCGACGAGCCCGGCGAGCTCGGCGGTGTTGACCAGGTTGCCGTTGTGGCCGAGCGCGATGGAGCCGTGGGCCGTGGCCCGGAATGTCGGCTGCGCGTTCTCCCACACGGAGGCGCCGGTCGTCGAGTAGCGGGCGTGACCGACCGCGATGTGTCCCCGCAGAGATCCGAGGGACGTCTCGTCGAAGACCTGCGAAACGAGGCCCATGTCCTTGAAGACGAGGATCTGGGAGCCGTTGCTCACCGCGATTCCCGCGGATTCCTGACCTCGATGCTGAAGGGCGTAGAGCCCGAAGTAAGTGAGCTTTGCGACCTCTTCGCCCGGAGCCCAGACACCGAAGACGCCACAAGCGTCCTGGGGGCCTTTCTCACCGGGGAGAAGATCATGACTGAGTCGACCGTCACCACGTGGCACGGCACCGAGTG
Source organism: Streptomyces sp. AM8-1-1 (assembly GCF_032229325.1). Classification (NCBI taxonomy): domain Bacteria; kingdom Bacillati; phylum Actinomycetota; class Actinomycetes; order Kitasatosporales; family Streptomycetaceae; genus Streptomyces; species Streptomyces sp. AM8-1-1. Next base: position 4,341,500 of record NZ_CP135086.1, on the reverse strand, counting down.
TAGGCGAGATCGACCACTGGTCCGAATTGGGGACTACCCGGGTCTCTCGGTGACCGCACGGTCACCCGGTGGTGGCGTTCGCGGAGATGCCTTTTCCATTCGCCGCGGTGAGGGTGAGACCGCGGTGCTGAAGGTTGAACGTCACCTTTCCCTCGAGCGCCTTGCGCATGTGGTTCTCCACCGTGCCCGCGGTGCCGGCGCACATCTTCCGGGTGCTGGCCAGGCGGTCGAAGGTGATCGTCGAGCCGGAGACCTTCGCCGTGCTGCTGAAGGTGTTGCAGCCGAGGCTGCCGCGTACGGAGCCGTCCTTGGCGAGGGTGAAATAGGCGTTCTTCTCGGTGCCGGCCGGCAGGGACGTCGCGACATCGCCCGTGAGCAGCGAGTTCACCGTCCACTTGGTGCCCGCGAGGGGTGCGGCCGGCTCGGAGGTCAGGGTGATCGAGTCACCCTTCGGGGTGGTCAGGGTGAGGTTCTTGTCGACGAGCTTGGCCTTGAGCTTCCCGGTGAAGGCGTCCTTCATCGCCTCCTCGAAGCCCTGGATGTCCTCGGCGCAGCCCATCTCGGTCATCTCGCCCTTGCCGACGGTGACGGTGTCGCCCTCGACCTTCACGGCGGCGCCGAACTGGTTGCAGCCGTAGTTGCCCTGGGCGCGGCCCTTGTCGGTGATCTCGACATGCGCGCCGTTCGGGGCAGCCGACTTCTTGCCGTCGACGGTGACGCTGTCGACGGTCCAGTGCACGCCGGTCAGGGGCAGGTCGGTCGTGACCGATCCGCCCCCGTCGCCGCCCGACCCGGAACCGGATCCCGATTCCGTGCCGCAGGCTGCGAGCGCGAGGAGGGCCAGGGCAGTGACAGGAATGCTCAGCTGGTTACGCATACCGATGTGACGGAGCACACCGCGCTCCGGTTCCCGCCCGTACGCCGGGCGGGCGTGCCTGCCCGTACGCCGGGTGGGCGTGCCGGCCCGGCTCAGCCGAGCACCGGCAGCAGCGCGGCGAGGTCGGCCCGCTCGCCGCTGGCGCTCACCTTCGCGGCATCGAGTGCCTCGGCCCAGCCGGTGCGTCCGGTGGCGAGCCTGATCCAGGTCAGCGGGTCGGTCTCGACGACATTGGGCGGGGTGCCCCGGGTGTGCCGGGGGCCCTCGACGCACTGGACGACCGCGTAGGGCGGCACCCGGACCTCGACCGAGCCCCCGGGCGCCTTCACGGCGAGCGCGTCGGCCAGGAGCCGGGTGCAGGCGGCGAGCGCCTGCCGGTCGTACGGGATCGCCGTCCCGGCCGCGTCGTTCAGGTCGTCGGTGTGGACGACGAGTTCGACGGTCCGTGTGACGAGGAAGTCGCCGAGGCGCATGGCTCCGAACCGGGTCGGGATCAGCCGGTCGTCGGGGACCCCCGCAAGCGCCTCCTCGATACGGGTGGCCGCGTGCTCGTACAGCTCGTCGGTGGTGGCGCCGGCCACCAGTGCGCGGACGTCCTCGTCGACCTGACCGGCGGCCGATGCCGTGGCGAACGGCCATTCCAGCAGGGCGACTTCCTGCCGCGCGGGCTCCGGCAGGGCGAGGTTGCGGGCGACGACGGCGACGGCCATGGACAGATGGGCGGCCAGCTCGCGCACCGTCCAGTCCCCCAGCCGGGTGGGCAGCTCCTGCTGCTCCGGCGTGAGCTTCGACACCCCGTCGCGTACGTGGCCGAACTGGGTCAGCACGGCCGTACGGATCTTGCCGGGGTCGTAGCTGCGGGTGCGCTTTCTGGCTGGTGGCATGGCCCGAGGGTAATCAATCGCGGTGCGTCGGCAGGGCTGTTTCTCCGGCCGGGAAAGTGGCCTGCGAAGGGTCCGGGGAGACGGCCTGCGAGGAGTCCTCCGTGGACCCGGCCGTGAACGTCTCGCCGTTGCGCGGGACGCCGATGGCCCGCCACGCGAACGGGACGCCCCGGGCGGTGTCCAGGTCCGTCCCGTCCATCAGCTGGAAGTGGACGTGCGGCTCGCTGGAGTTGCCGGAGTTCCCGCAGCGGGCGATCTGCTGCCCGGCCCGGACGGTGTCGCCCGCGCGGACGCTCAGCGAACCGCGCTGGACGTGGGCGTACATCGCATAGGTGCCGTCGCCCAGGTCCAGGACGATGTGGTTGCCCACGACCCAGGAGGCACCGCCGATGTCCCGCACGCTCGCCTCGACGAGCAGCATGTAGACCAGCATCACGAGGGAGTTGCGGCTCAGATGGTCGCGCCGTCCGTCCGAGGCGTGCACGACGGTGGCGTCGGCGACCGCGAACAGCGGTGCGCCGAAGGCCGGGAAGGCGCTGTTGCGACGGGCGAGCGGCCAGAGCCAGGCGAACGCGGGGCGCGCACCCTTCTCGGGCTCCGCGACGATGTCGATGGCGTACGTCTGCCCGTAGCCGTGGACCCCGTGGCTCGGCACCTTGTCCGCCGGGCTGTTGAGCGCGGACCACCGGCCCGCGACCGGGGCCTCCACCTCGACGGCGGGCGGCCGGTGGGCGTGGACGCCGCGCGCGCGGCGGCTCAGCTCCACGACGATGGCGAGAGCGAGAGCGCCGGGCAGCCAGACCCAGTGCGGGGAGAAGGGCAGCTCCGTGACGAGGCTCGTGACAACCAGCGCGAAGAAGACGACCCAGCAGACCCGCTGGGTCACCATCAGCAGCTTCTGGACGGACATCGTCATCACCTCTCGTGGCGATCGGGGTGGTCGGGCGGTTCCTGGAATCGGACAGGGGACCTACGGGCGGGCCGCGGCGAGCGCGACCAGCAGGGGCACCACCCGCGCTCCCGGCACCTCGTAGCGGCCACGGCTCGCGGTGTGCAGCCAGCCCGCGGCGGTCAGCTGGCGCAGGTGGTGGTAGATCTGGCCGGTCGTGCCGAGGCCTTCGAGCTCGGTGAGCTCGGCCGCGGTGCGCCGGCCGCCGAGGATCTCGCGCAGCAGGCGGAGCCGTACGGCATGGCCGAGAGCGGCGAAGGAGTCCGCGGCGTCCGACCAGTCGCCGTCGAGCAGCTGCTCACTCAGCAGGCCGTACTGCCATTCGTACTGCTCCTGCGTCGGCAGCCGCACGGCCCCGGTGAACAGCACTCCCCCGCTCTGCGCGCCGGCCTCGGCGAGCTGCTCCTTGAGGCCCTCCAGCGCCCAGAAGTCGCCCTCGCCCAGCCGGGGAGCCGCGCGGTCCGCCTGCTCTAGGGCGGCGAGCCGGCGTTCCAGCGCGGCGACCCGTTCTTCCAGTTCCATGATTGCCAACATACGTAATTACGTAATCTCGCGCAACGGTCGGACAGGTGTCCGGACACGACGGAGCCCCCGCCCCCGGAAGGGGGGCAGGGGCTCAGCGGATGCTGCGGTCAGACCAGCAGACCCGGGATCGTCTCCTCGTGCGCCGTGCGCAGCTCGCTCAGCGCGATGCCGAACTCGCCCTGGACCTCGATCTCGTCCCCGTCCACGACACCGATACGGGTCACCGGCAGACCTCGCGCACCGCACATGTCGGTGAAACGCAGTTCCTCGCTGCGCGGCACCGAGACGACCGCGCGCCCCGCCGACTCGCTGAACAGGAAGGTGAAGGCGTCCAGACCGTCGGGAACGACCAGCCGCGCACCCGTCCGGCCGCGCAGGCAGGACTCGACGACCGCCTGGATCAGACCGCCGTCGGACAGGTCGTGCGCCGCGTCGATCATGCCGTCGCGGGAGGCCGAGATCAGGATCTCGCCGAGCAGCTTCTCCCGGTCGAGGTCCACGGCCGGCGGCATACCGCCGAGGTGGTCGTGGACGACCTGCGACCAGGCAGAGCCGCCGAACTCCTCCTTCGTGTCCCCGAGGAGGTACAGCAGCTGCCCCTCCTCCGCGAACGCGATGGGCGTACGGCGCGTGACGTCGTCGATCACACCGAGCACCGCCACGACCGGCGTCGGGTGGATCGCCGTCTCACCGGTCTGGTTGTAGAGCGACACATTGCCGCCGGTGACCGGGGTGCCGAGCTGCAGGCAGCCGTCCGCGAGACCACGGGTGGCCTCGGCGAACTGCCACATGACGGCCGGGTCCTCGGGCGAACCGAAGTTCAGGCAGTCGGAGATGGCGAGCGGCTTGGCACCGGAGGCGGCGACATTGCGGTACGCCTCCGCCAGCGCGAGCTGCGCGCCCGTGTACGGGTCGAGCTTGGCGTACCGGCCGTTGCCGTCGGTCGCCATGGCCACGCCCAGGTTCGAATCCTCGTCGATCCGGACCATGCCCGCGTCCTCGGGCTGCGCCAGGACGGTGTTGCCCTGCACGAAGCGGTCGTACTGGTCGGTGATCCAGGCCTTCGAGGCCTGGTTCGGCGAGGCGACCAGCTTCAGGACCTGCTCGCGCAGCTCCTGCGAGGTCGACGGCCGCGGCAGCTTGCCCGCGTCGTCGGCCTGGAGGGCGTCCTGCCACTCGGGGCGGGCGAACGGCCGGTGGTAGACCGGGCCGTCGTGCGCCACGGACCGCGGGGGCACGTCCACGATCTGCTCGCCGTGCCAGAAGATCTCCAGCCGCTCGCCCTCGGTCACCTCACCGATGACGGTGGCGATGACGTCCCACTTCTCGCAGATCTCCAGGAAGCGGTCGACCTTGTCGGGCTCGACCACCGCGCACATGCGCTCCTGCGACTCGCTCATGAGGATCTCCTCGGGCGAGAGCGAGGAGTCGCGCAGCGGCACGGTGTCCAGCTCGACCCGCATGCCGCCCGAGCCGGCGCTCGCCAGCTCGCTGGTGGCGCAGGACAGCCCGGCGCCGCCGAGGTCCTGGATGCCGGCGACGAGGTGCTCGCGGAAGATCTCCAGGGTGCACTCGATGAGGAGCTTCTCCTGGAAGGGGTCGCCGACCTGGACGGCGGGGCGCTTGGCCGGGCCGGTCGCGTCGAAGGTCTCGGACGCGAGGACCGAGACACCGCCGATGCCGTCGCCGCCGGTCCGGGCGCCGTACAGGATGACCTTGTTGCCGGGGCCCGAGGCCTGCGCGAGGTGGATGTCCTCGTGCTTCATCACACCGATGCAGCCGGCGTTGACCAGCGGGTTGCCCTGGTAGCAGGCGTCGAAGACGACCTCGCCGCCGATGTTCGGCAGGCCCAGACAGTTTCCGTAGCCGCCGATGCCCGCGACGACACCGGGCAGCACCCGCTTGGTGTCGGGGTGGTCGGCGGCGCCGAAGCGCAGCGGGTCGACGACGGCCACGGGGCGGGCGCCCATCGCGAGGATGTCGCGGACGATGCCGCCGACGCCGGTGGCCGCGCCCTGGTAGGGCTCGATGTAGCTGGGGTGGTTGTGCGACTCGACCTTGAAGGTGACCGCGTAGCCCTGGCCGACATCGACGACGCCGGCGTTCTCGCCGATACCGACGAGCATGGCGTCGTTCTCGGGGACCTTCTCACCGAACTGCTTGAGATGGACCTTGCTGGACTTGTACGAGCAATGCTCCGACCACATGACGGAGTACATGGCGAGCTCGGCGCCGGTGGGACGGCGGCCGAGGATCTCGTTGATCCGCGCGTACTCGTCCTGCTTCAGGCCCAGTTCGGCCCAGGGCTGGTCGACGTCCGGCGTCTCGGTGGCGTGCTTGACGGTGTCGAGGGTCATGCGGTGACCAGCTTCTTGATGATCGAGGTGAAGAACGCGAGGCCGTCGGTGCGGCCGGTGCCGACCAGCGGCTCGACAGCGTGCTCGGGGTGCGGCATCAGACCGACGACATTGCCCTCGGCATTGGTGATGCCGGCGATGTCACGGAGCGAGCCGTTCGGATTGCCGTCGAGGTAGCGGAAGGCCACCCGGCCCTCGGCCTCGAGCTCGTCGAGGACCCGCTCGGCGGCGACGTAGCGGCCGTCGATGTTCTTCAGCGGTACGGAGATCTCCTGGCCCGCCTCGTAGTCGGCGGTCCACGCGGTCGTCGCGTTCTCCACCCGGAGCTTCTGGTCGCGGCAGATGAAGTGGAGGTGGTTGTTGCGCAGCATCGCGCCCGGCAGCAGATGCGACTCGGTGAGGATCTGGAAGCCGTTGCAGATACCGAGGACCGGCAGTCCCGCCCTGGCCTGCTCGATGAGCGTCTCCATCACCGGCGAGAAGCGGGAGATGGCTCCCGCGCGCAGATAGTCCCCGTAGGAGAAACCTCCGGCGAGGACCACGGCGTCGACCTGCTTGAGGTCCTTGTCGCGGTGCCAGAGGGTGACGGGCTCGGCGCCGGCGAGACGCACGGCGCGCAGGCTGTCCCGGTCGTCGAGCGTTCCGGGGAAAGTGACGACTCCGATGCGAGCTGTCACGACTCCACCTTTACGACGAAGTCCTCGATGACGGTGTTGGCGAGGAACGTTTCGGCCATCTCGTGGATGCGGGCGAGGGCGGCGTCGTCGACCGGCCCGTCCACCTCCAGCTCGAAACGCTTTCCCTGACGTACGTCCGCGATGCCGTCGAATCCGAGACGGGGCAGTGCGCGCTGAACTGCCTGTCCCTGGGGGTCGAGGATCTCGGACTTGAGCATGACGTCGACTACGACGCGTGCCACGGGCACTCCCGGTGGTGTGTTGCGAGGGCGGTTCCCTCAGCGTACCCGGCCCGAAAATCTACTCGCGTAGATATCCGGAGAACATCCTGGGTAACGCACGGAGAAAATCCAGGAAAAATATCCCGCCCGCCATTGCTCCAGACACGCGCATGTAATTGAGTGGGCTTCACAATGTGTCGTCGGCCGCTGTACAAAGGAATACAGAGGAAAGCAGCTTTGCCCCTCGGCAGCCGGAAAGTCGGTGGCACCGCATGTCAGAACGGGTGACACCGCAGGGAAAGGACCGATATCCGTGGCTCAGCGAGTAGTGGTCGCGCTCTTCGATGACATCGACGGCGGAGAAGCGGCGGAAACGGTCACGTTCGCCCTGGACGGGAAGTCGTACGAGATCGACCTCAATCCCGCCAATGCAAAGAAACTGCGCAAGGCGCTGGCCCCGTACGTCGCGGCCGGCCGGAAGCAGAGAGATGCCGGCAGACGCGGCAGGGCCCGCACCGCCTACACGCACACCTCGCTCGAGCCGGCCCCGGCCGCCGTACGGGCCTGGGCGCAGTCCAACAAGATGGACGTGCCCGCACGCGGACGCATCCCGAAGGCGGTCTACGAGGCGTTCCGCGAAGCGAGTTGAGCGCCGCGCGCCGGACCGCGCGCCGATCCGAGTTGCACAGCACCCCTGCTGTTCGGCTAGAGTCTGGAGCACGCCGAGGGGCGAGGCCGCAAGGCCCCACCTCACGCAGCGTGCGGGTGTAGTTCAGTAGTAGAACATCCCCCTTCCAGGGGGAAGGCGCAGTGTGCAATTCCTGTCACCCGCTCTCATCGCTTTACCATCCTCTCGCGAGGATCGGGTAAGGTGATGCGGCACCGCCCAGTGAGAGCTGAGCGGGAGCAATGCGGACGTAGCTCAGTTGGTAGAGCGCAACCTTGCCAAGGTTGAGGTCGCCAGTTCGAACCTGGTCGTCCGCTCCGGAATGAAGGCCCTGGTCATCGACCAGGGCCTTCGTCGTCTTCCCGTACACGCCCGCCGGTTCCGGACCGCCTGCCGCGCCCATGACATTTGTCATCGGGGCCGATGACAGGGCGCACTGCTCGTGGGTCCGTCCGGGCGGAAGCCTTGAGACATGACCTCAGACGACCACGTGATCAGGGCCGAGCAGGTCCGGCGCTCCTACACCGAGGGCTTCGAGGCCGTGAGCGGGATCTCCTTCTCCGTCTCCCGCGGCGAGATCTTCGCGCTGCTCGGGACGAACGGCGCGGGCAAGACCTCCACCGTCGAACTGCTCGAAGGACTCGCCCGGCCGACCGGCGGGACCGTGCAGGTCCTCGGCCACGACCCGTACCGCGACCGCACCGCCGTCCGGCCCCGGATCGGGGTCATGCTCCAGGAGGGCGGCTTCCCCTCCGACCTCACGGTCGCCGAGACCGCCCGCATGTGGGCCGGTTGCACCACCGGAGCACGGCCCGTCCCGGAAGCCCTGGAACTCGTCGGGCTCGGAATGCGGGCCGGCGTCCGCGTCAAGCAGCTCTCCGGCGGTGAGCGGCGGCGCCTGGATCTGGCACTGGCGCTGCTCGGACGGCCCGAGGTGCTCTTCCTCGACGAGCCGACGACCGGCCTCGACGCCGAAGGGCGCCGCGACACCTGGGACTTGGTGCGCGCCCTGCGGGAGGGCGGCACCACCGTGCTGCTGACCACGCACTATCTGGAGGAGGCCGAGTCGCTGGCCGACCGGCTGGCGATCATGCACCGGGGGCGGATCGTGACCGGCGGCACCCCCGCCGAGGTGACGGCGTCCCGGCCCGCCAGGATCCGCTTCCTGCTTCCCGAGGGCTTCCCGGCCGGGCGGCTGCCGCTGTCGCTCCAGGCCGGCGCCCTGGGCCGCCGCGTCGAGATCCGTACGCACGAACTCCAGGACGACCTCGGCGAACTGCTGCGCTGGGCACGGGAGTCGGACGTACGCCTCGAAGCGCTCGACGCCCGCTCCGCCTCCCTCGAAGACGCCTTCCTCGACATCGCGCAGACCGAAACGGCAGGGGTGTGACATGAACGCCACCACACGCAGGCTTAACGCGCTCGGGCGCGCGGAGCTGACCCTCCTCGTACGCAACCGGACCACCCTCTTCGTGGCCCTGCTGATGCCCCCGGCGATGATCATGCTGATGGCGTCGACGCTGGACGGCATGGACCTCGGCCCGACCGGGATGAGCATCGGCGAAGCGACGATGACCGGCGCGATCGGGATGGTGCTGATCCTCGTCGTCCATCTCAACCTCGTCTCGGCCTATGTGGCCCGGCGCGAGGAACTGGTGCTCAAGCGGCTGCGCACGGGAGAGGTGCCGGACCACGAGATCCTCACCGGGACCGCGCTGCCCGCCGTCGGGCTCGCGCTCGCGCAGTGTCTGCTGATCGTGATCGCCGGCATGGCCCTGCTGGATCTCGGCGCACCCCGGCGGCCCGACCTGCTCGTCGTCGGCATCCTGCTGGGGACCCTGCTGATGGCCGCCCTCGCCGCCGCCACCTCCGCGTTCACCCGCACCGTGGAGAGCTCGCAGATCACCACGATGCCGATGTTCCTGATCTCCCTGCCGGGCTCCGGCCTGCTTTTTCCGCTGGACGTCCTGCCGGACAAGATCGCCTCGGTCTGTGAACTGCTGCCACTCACCGGAGCGATGACGCTCGTACGGGCCGGCTGGCTCGGCGACACCGGCTCCGGGGAACTGCTGGGTGCCGCCGTGACCGCACTGGCCTGGGTCGTGGTCTCGGTGTTCGCTGTGCAACGGTGGTTCCGCTGGGAACCCCGTCGCTGACCTCGGGAGTACGTGTGCCGGTGAAGGCATGGAGCAAACGCAGCGGTCTGGCCAAGGTGGACCTCTACACCCGCGGCACCGTGCATCTGATCATCTGGTTCGGGCCCGTCGGGCTGGCGCTGCTGCTGATGACCAGGCCGGTGCGCAATGGCGGACAGACGCCTGTCCTGCTGGCCACGCTGCTCTGCTGCGTCGTGACGGGCGTGCTGTGCGGCCGTCTCCTCCGGCACGCGATGGACGTGTACCTGGGCAGGGGGCAGCTGCCCCCGCGGCTGCTGGGCCAGGCCGCCGCCGCGACGGCCGCCACGGCCGGCGGGGTGGCCGTGCTGGCGGCCACCGTCGATCTCGAAGGGCTGCTGCCCACCATGCTGGCGGCGGCGGTCGTCCCCTTTCTGACCGTCCACACGCTGCTCGTGCCCAACCGGGTCTCGGTCGTGGTCCAGCTCGGCGTGCTCCTCGCCGTGGCCGGACTGCTCGCGGCGACCGGCAGCCCGGTTCAGGAGATGCTCATCGTCCTGCCTGCCCTCGCCTTCAGCACCGGGTGGATGGCCTTCACCTCGCGGGCGTCGATGTGGGTACTGGCGGTGATGTGGGAGCTGCGGGAGGCGCGGGACGTCCAGGCACGGCTCGCGGTCGCCGAGGAGCGGCTGCGCTTCGGCCGCGATCTGCACGACGTCCTGGGCCGCAATCTCGCCGTCATCGCGCTGAAGAGCGAACTGGCGGTCCAGCTGGCCCGGCGCGAGCGGCCCGAGGCGGTCGACCAGATGACCGAGGTCCAGCGCATCGCGCAGGAGTCGCAGCGGGAGGTGCGGGACGTGGTGCGCGGCTATCGCGAGGCGGATCTGCGCGTCGAACTGGAGGGGGCGCGGGGCGTGTTGGCGGCCGCCGGCATCGCCTGCACCGTGACCGCCGGGGACACGGTCCTGCCCGGCGATGTGCAGTCCGCGCTCGGCTGGGTGGTCCGGGAGGCCACCACCAACGTGCTGCGGCACGGGGACGCGCGGCGCTGCACGATCGCGGTGGACACGGCGGACGACGGCGTGGTCCTCGTCGTCGAGAACGACGGAGCGGGTGCCGCGGTGGCCGCGCCCGGCTCGGGTCTGACCGGTCTGCGGGAGCGGCTGTCCGCGGTGGACGGCGCCCTGGAGGCGGGCCCGGTGGACGGTGGACGGTTCCGGCTGACGGCCCGGGTACCGCTGGCACGAGCTGACATGAGGGAGGCGGTGTGACCGTACGCGTACTGCTCGCCGACGACGAGCATCTGATCCGCGGGGCGCTCGCCGCGCTCCTCGCGCTGGAGGAGGACCTCGTGGTCGTCGCCGAGGCCGCCTCGGGCTCGGAGGCGCTGGCCATGGCGCTGGCGCACCGGCCCGACGTCGCGGTCCTCGATCTCCAGATGCCGGGCGCCGACGGTGTGAGTGTGGCCACATCACTGCGGGCCGAACTGCCCATGTGCCGGACGATGATCGTCACCAGCCACGGCCTGCCGGGACATCTGAAAAGGGCGCTGACAGCGGGTGTGCGGGGCTTTGTCCCGAAGACGCTCAGTGCCCGGCGGCTCGCCGAGATCATCCGTACCGTGCACGCCGGAAACCGTTACGTGGACCCGGAGTTGGCGGCCGACGCGATCTCCGCCGGGGACTCGCCGCTGACCGCCCGCGAGGCGGAGGTACTGACGCTGGCGGCGGACGGCGCACCGGTCGCGGAGATCGCGGAACGGGCCTCGCTGTCACAGGGGACCGTGCGGAACTACCTGTCGTCGGCGGCCTCAAAGCTGGGTGCGGAGAACCGGCATACGGCAGTCCGTCTCGCACGCGAGCGAGGTTGGGTATAGTGGTCTCCGCGCCACGGCGCATGCGGACGTAGCTCAGTTGGTAGAGCGCAACCTTGCCAAGGTTGAGGTCGCCAGTTCGAACCTGGTCGTCCGCTCGGAAAGAAGGCCCCGGTCCTCAGGACCGGGGCCTTCTTCGTGTCTTCGTGGGCCGGTGTCTTCGTGCGCCGGTGTCTCCGCGGGCCGCGTGTCTCCGCGGCCCGCGTCGCTCCGGGCCCGCCGGGCGCTACGACCAGCTGGTGCCGGTCAGCAGCTCGTAGGCTTCCAGGTACTTGGCGCGCGTCGCCTCCACGACCTCCTGCGGGAGCGCCGGCGGCGGCTGCTCGCTCCGGCGGTCCCAGCCCGAGGCGGGCGAGGTCAGCCAGTCGCGGACGTACTGCTTGTCGTACGAGGGCTGGGCGCGGCCCGGCTCCCACGTGGCCGCCGGCCAGAACCGCGAGGAGTCCGGGGTCAGCACCTCGTCCGCGATGACGAGGTCGTCGCCGTCGAAGCCGAACTCGAACTTGGTGTCCGCGAGGATGATGCCGCGCTCCCGGGCGATGTCACGGGCCCGGCCGTAGACGGCCAGGGTCGCCTGCCGCAGCTCGGCCGCGGTCTCGGCGCCGACCTGACGGGCGACCTCTTCGTAGCTCACGTTCTCGTCGTGGTCGCCCACGGCCGCCTTGGTGGCGGGGGTGAAGATCGGGGCCGGGAGCTCCGAGCCGTCGGTGAGGCCCTCGGGAAGCGCGAGGCCGCAGACCGTACGGGACTCCTTGTACTCGGCGAGGCCGGAGCCGGTGAGATAGCCGCGGGCGACGCACTCGACCGGGACCATCCGCAGCGACTTGCACACCAGGGTGCGCCCCTCCCAGTCGGCGGGGGCGCCCTCGGGCAGGTCGGTGCTCAGGACGTGGTTGGGGACCAGGTCGGAGAGCCGCTCGAACCACCACAGCGAGAGCCGCGTGAGCACCCGGCCCTTGTCGGGGATCTCGGTGGGCAGCACCCAGTCATAGGCGGACATACGGTCGCTGGCGACCATCACGAGGTCGCCCGCCTCGTTCCGGTACAGCTCGCGCACCTTGCCGGTGTGCAGATGCACCAGGCCCGGCACCTGAAGCGGTTCGGGCTTTTCGACGAATCCGGACACGGTTCCTCCCCGTATATCTGTCCCAGCGGTCCGATTCTCCCGCATCCGGAGGGCGGTCCTCGACGCGGGTCAGTCCCGTTTGCAGATCCGGTCCAGCAGATTGGCCGTCGCACGCTGCACTCGCGTGTCCCGGTGGCCCGGCCGGTCCAGCGCCGGTGACCAGGCGAAAGTCCCGGACGCGAAGACGAGGGCACCGGAGGGAGCGCGGTACAGGGAGGTCTCCTGGTGACGCACCACGCCCTCGCCGTCCCGGTACGGGGAGTGCGCGAGCAGGATGCGGCGCCGGTGGTCGGGGAGCGCGGTGCGCGGGAAGTAACGGTCCGCCTCACCGGCGACCAGGCCGGCGAGCTCGTCGCCCTCGCCCGCGCCGGTCGCCTCCCACAGCCAGTGGTCCGCGTTCCGGACGACGAGGGGATGCGGCTCGGGCACACGGCCCGCGTACTGGATGCCCAGGAGCTGCTGCTCCGAACGGTCCACCTCGCGCCACAGGGCCGGTTTGCCGGGGCCGCGGCGCTTGCGGCAGGTGAGAAGACGGTCGGGCACCCCGGAGGGCGAGGGGCCGAGCTCGACCTGCCAGTACATGGTGTTGGCGGAGAGGAAGACGAGCGAGGTGCCGTGGTCGCGGGCGCGCTCGGCCGTGCGGCGCATGGGCGCCGACCAGTACTCGTCATGGCCGGGGAAGACCAGGCCGCGGTAACGGGTCGGATCGATGCGGCCGGCATGCAGATCGCGGGTGTCGGCATAGGCGAGGTCGTAGCCGTACCGCTCGGCCCAGCGGATGAAGTCGTAGGCATGACCGACGTGCAGGGGCAGGCCGGCACCTGCGTACGGCCGGTCGAACGAGACCGTCACGGCGGCGTCCTGCTCACCGAGGAGCCGGCCCTCCTCGTCCCACGCGTGGTAGAGACTCGCGCCGGTACGGCCGTCCTCGGGATACAGGTTGTACGCCTGCCAGGTGACGTCCGGCAGGAGCAGCAGCAGGTCCGCGGGGTGGTCGTCGCGGACGGTGAAGGGGATGTGGGAGCGGTACCCGTCGAGGGTGGTCAGCACGGCGACATAGGCGCCGACCGACCAGTACGAAGGGATCTGCAACCGCCAGGAGAGCCACCAGTGGTGGCAGGAGACCGTGCGGTCAGCGGCGAGCGGCGGTGGCTGGACGATGCCGGACAGCCGGGGGCTGGTGGTGATCTTGGCGGCGCCGTCGCCCGCGTAGTGCCCGATGCGATAGACGTCGACCGAGAACTGCTGCGGCGGGTCGACCGTGATGTGGAAGTCGAGCGCCTCGCCCGGCGCCGCGGCGCCGGTGGACGTGAAGCCCTTGATCTGGCGGTGGACGTCGTCGGCCGTGCGGGGGCCGCGGGCGCTTCTGCCCCGGTCCGGGTCGGCGTACCACGGCACGACCTGACCGGTGTCGTCGAAGTAGTGCTCGCTGCCGCGGAGCCAGGGGAGCGGCCCCTGCCCGAACGGGTCCGAGACGGCGTGGGCGAGAGCGCCCGATTCCCACCGCCTGATCTGCTCCGCCCCCATGCCGCACCCTCCCTCGATGCCCCAGGACAACTGTGGAAGCGCCGAGTTCGTTCAGCGCCGGTCCCAGCACATCACATAACGCACGCGCACCGTCACCCTTCGTCGCTAATTGTTGCGGCAGCGAGCTATTGACGAGAGCGGGCGGTGTCCGGTGCGTGGGGCGGGCCCCCCGAGGAGCGGACGCTCGTCCGGCCGGGAGCCGCGTCAGACGAGGCGGACCGGTTTCTCGGGGCGGACGCCGAGCGTGCGGATCCAGGTGCGCAGCGGGGCCGCGTCACCGTCCTCGGTCAGGCTGAGCACCCGGGTCGTGAGGTCTCCGCAGCGTTCGCCGCGGATCAACAGCGCCGGTCCGTCGAGCCAGTCGAGGCCGGGGGCGGCGCCCGCGGTGTCGACCGCGGCACAGCAGACCATCGCGGTCACGTGGTCGGCGAGCAGCTCACGCCCCGTCCGGGGCGGCTGGAGCGGGAAGAGCGGCAAGGGGTCCGCGGCCCAGCCGGCCAGCGTGTCCCCGGGACTCTTGGCGACCGGCAGCGCCGCCTCCTCCTCGCGGGCCACATGGGCGGTGATCCCGGCCGCGAGATGGTCGCCGGTGTCCGTTCCGCGCCCGGACAGATGCTCCATCACGCGGTCCAGCGTCGGCCCGTCCGGACCGGTCGACTGCGGTACGCCGAGCTCGTCCAGGACCCGGTGCAGCCGGGCCGCCTCGGTACGCCACTTACGGTCGACGACCTCTTCCGGGTACTGCTGCCAGTCCACCGGCGACCACCCGGGGCTGTTCTTCGCGGGACCGCCGTGGAAGAGGCGGGCGGCCAGCAGGGAGGCGGCCTCGTCGATGGCGCCCGGCTCCTCGAGCAGATCGCAGGCGGGGCGCTCGCCCAGCCGGGACGTGAAGCCCTCGGCGAGACGGTCGCGGCGGGACAGTTCGGTGAGGGCCGAGACCACGCCCGCGTCGAGTCGGGCCGGCCAGCGGCCCATGCGCCACGCCGGCAGCGCCACCCGGGTCAGCAGCCGGTCCCAGCCCGCGTAGGCGAGGCCGACCTGCTCCTGGGCGACGATCCGCAGGCCGTAGTCCACAGCCTGTGCGCGCTCGGACGCCGCCGCGGCGACCCCGCGCTCCATCTCGGCCGCGTGGGTCTGACAGCTGTGCAGCATCAGCCGGGCGACCCGGCCGACGAAGCCGAGCGCCGCCGCGCGTATCGCACCCCGGCCGGGGCTCGCCCCGACCGCGACCGCCGCGTCCAGGCCCCGGACGAACCTGCGGGCCGCGGCTATGTCGGGCTGCGCGGAGGGGCCGGTGCCGGCGACCACCGGTGCCAGCAGGGCCCGCAGCTCGGCGACCCGCATCCACCACAGGAAGGGCGAGCCGATGACGAGCACGGGCGCCTCCGTCGTACGCCGACGGCGCGCTCCGGATATCGCGTGCGCCGGGTGCGTACGGTCCTCGAGCCAGCTGTCGCAGTCCGGGGTGAGGGCCAGCGCGGAGGGCGCGGGCACGCCGAGACGGTCGGCCAGGTCCCTGACCAGCCGGTACAGATCGGGTGCGGCCCGCTCGGACAGCTCCACCGTGGGGCTGAGCGCCGGGGACGCCCGGACGATCACGGCCGCGACCACCGCGGCCACCACCAGGACAACCGCAGCGAAGATGCCCACGGCCCAGCGGGCCGTGCTCCATGCTTCGCCGCTCATATGGCCGGACACACCGCCCGCGAAGAGCACGACGGCGACAGCCGCGGGCAGCAGGCCGACGGCCAGGGCCCTGCCGCGGGTGCGCAGCACGGCCAGTGCGCGCGACCGCGCGGCCTGGGCCCCGATCGACTCACCGATACCGGTACCGGACACGATCGGTTCTCACCCCCTTTGCCCTGCGACGGTGTAGGTCACTCACCCACTGTGGCACCCGCCAGTGACATCGCAATGCCGGTGGGCCAAGTGCCGGAACGCTTGCGCCGCACCATAGTTGGGCCTTCGGCGGGCGTCATCCGGATGGCTCAGCCGTCACTCGATGGAATGGCTATGGGCATAGGTGATGACGGAATCGCGGGGCGGGGGGTTCACTCCTGCGCGGGCTTGCGTGGAGGGGCGCCGCTGCGTGGGGACGCACCTGCTGTCGTGCGCGGGGCACCGTATGGCGGCCCTGGCGCGTCAGGGGGTCGCCGCACGGGGCATCCGCCCGCCGGGGTTGCTCCTCGGCGGGCTTACGGAGCCTGTTCGGCGGCCTGGCGCCCGGGGGTCTCGGCGGCGGCGCGTGGGCCTGTCGGCGGCGACGCCCGCGGGTCTACGCCTCCGCGACCTTGCGGGCGATGTCGGTCCGGTGCTGCGAACCGTCCAGCCGGATCCGGCCCACCGCGGCGTAGGCGCGTTCCCGCGCCTCGTGGAGGTCCTTTCCGGTCGCGGTGACCGAGAGCACCCGGCCACCGGCGCTCACGACGGCGTCACCGTCGCGCCGGGTCCCGGCGTGCAGGACGTACGCGTGCGGCGCATCCTTCGCCGCGACCTCGTCCAGCCCCTCGATCGGGTCGCCGGTGCGCGGGGTGTCCGGGTAGTTGTGCGAGGCGACGACCACCGTCACGGCGGCCTCGTCGCGCCAGCGCAGCGGCGGCTGGAGGTCGAGGGTGCCGTCGGCGGCGTGCAGCAGCAGTCCGCCGAGCGGTGTCTTCAGCCGGGCGAGGACCACCTGGGTCTCGGGATCGCCGAAGCGCGCGTTGAACTCGATGACGCGGACGCCGCGCGAGGTGATCGCCAGGCCCGCGTACAGCAGCCCGGAGAACGGGGTACCGCGGCGGCGCAGTTCGTCGACGGTCGGCTGGAGGACCGTCTCCATGACCTCGTCGACCAGCTTGGGGTCCGCCCACGGCAGCGGCGAGTACGCACCCATGCCGCCGGTGTTGGGGCCCTCGTCGCCGTCGAGGGCACGCTTGAAGTCCTGCGCGGGGCTGAGCGGCACGACGGTCCGGCCGTCAGTGATCGCGAAGAGCGATACCTCGGGACCGTCCAGGAACTCCTCGATCACCACCCGGCCGCAGGCGAGCGCGTGCTCGCGAGCCGCACCGAGGTCGTGGGTGACCACGACGCCCTTGCCGGCAGCGAGGCCGTCGTCCTTCACGACGTACGGGGCACCGAAGGCGTCGAGCGCCTCGTCGATCTCCTCGGGCGTCGTACAGACATAGCTGCGGGCCGTGGGCACCGCGGCGGCCGCCATGACGGCTTTGGCGAAGGCCTTGGACCCCTCCAGCTCGGCGGCCTCGCGAGAGGGGCCGAAGCAGGGGATGCCGGCCGCGCGCACGGCGTCGGCGACGCCCGCGACCAGCGGGGCCTCCGGACCGACGACGACGAGCCCGGCAGCCAGTTCGCCGGCGAGCCGGGCCACGGCCGCGCCGTCCATGGCGTCGACCGGGTGCAGCTCGGCGACCTCGCCGATGCCGGCGTTTCCGGGCGCGCAGTGCACAGCGGTGACGTCGGGGTCGAGTGAGAGAGAGCGGCACAGGGCGTGTTCGCGGGCGCCGCCGCCGATGACGAGGACCTTCACGGCAGCCAGCCTAACCGCCGTGCGCGGCTCGTCCTGTACGGGCCTCCGAAGGAGGGGGCCCTATTCGTTCGTGTATTCCTCCACGACCGTGGCTCCCAGCTCGCGCACGATCAGGTCGTGACCGGAGAGCGCGGAGTCGACCAGGTCGGGGTCGTCGTCCTCGGGCACGTCGTCCTCGATACGGACGGACGGCGGGGTGTGTGCGGGCCCGGAGGCGTGCGAGGGCTCGGGGGCGGCCGCGGCTCTGGGCGGGCGTGGGGCCTGCGCGGGCTGCGGCGCAGGAGCGGGCGCGGGTGCGGACGCCTGCGGGGCGGAGCTCTGGGGGGCGAACCCGGACTGCGGGGGCCGGCCGCCGCCGTACCCGCCGCCGGACGAGGGCGGTGCGCCGCCGCCGGGACCGCCCGGGCCCGGACCGCCGGAGCCACCGCCTGAGCCACCCGGACCGCCGGTGCCCCCCGAGGGGTCGACGATCGCCTCGACCTTCCACTGCACGTTGAACTGCTCGGAGAGTGCCTGCCGCAGCACCTCTTCGCTGCCGCTGCTCGCGAAGTTGTCGCGAGCGCCGGCGTTGATGAAGCCGAGCTGGAGCGTGGTGCCGTCGAACCCGGCCACCTGCGCGTTCTGGCTGAGCAGGATCCAGGTGAAGCGCCGGCGGTTCTTCACGGCCTCCAGGATGTCCGGCCACATGTTCCGCACCTGGCCGGCGCCCTGGGCCATGCCGGGTGTGGGACCGGGGGCCGATTCCTGAGCCGGGGCCTGCGCCGCGGGGGCCGGCCGGGAGGCCGCGGGCGGGGTGCCGCCCTGGCCCGGGGCGGAGGCGGTGGGCCAGCCACCGGGCCGGCGCGGGGGTTCGGGCGCGGCATCGGGTGCTGAGCCGGAAGCGGGTGGGGACGCGGGGGCGGAGCCGGACGCGGGGGCCGCCGCGGTGGGCCAGGCGCCGGGGCGGGGGCCGGTGGCCGGTTGCGGATCCGCGGGCGCGGCGTACTCCTCCGGTGCCGGGGCGGACTGGGCGGCGGCCGGCTGCGCGGTGCTCGGTGCGGACGGCGGCTGAGCGGCCGGCGGTGCGTCCGGCACGGGCCCGCGGGCCGCCGCACGGGCCGCGGCCGGTCCACCGCCCGCAGGCGCCGCGTGGGCGGGCATGTGCGCCTGCGCCTCCGGCCCGGGGATGTAGCCCATCGCGGGACCGGGACCGGCCGCCGAGAAGGTCGCGCCGCGCTCCAGCCGATCCAGCCTGGCCTGCATCGAACGCTCGTCGTCGTACGCGGCGGGCAGCAGCACCCGCGCGCAGATCAGCTCCAGTTGAAGCCGGGGCGAGTTCGCGCCCCGCATCTCGGTCAGCCCGGTGTTGACGAGATCGGCCGCCCGGCTCAGCTCGGCCGCCCCGAAGACGGAAGCCTGCGCCTGCATCCGCTCGACGACATCGGCCGGGGCATCGATGAGGCCCTTCTCGGCGGCGTCCGGCACGGCGGCCAGGATCACCAGGTCGCGGAGCCGCTCCAGGAGGTCGGCGACGAAGCGGCGCGGGTCGTTGCCGCCCTCGATGACCTGGTCCACGACCTCGAAGGCCGCGGCCCCGTCGCCCGAGGCGAACGCCTCCACGACCGCGTCGAGCAACGACCCGTCGGTGTACCCGAGGAGGCCGGTGGCCATGGCGTACGTCACGCCGTCCTCGGCCGCACCGGCGAGAAGCTGGTCCATCACGGACATCGAGTCCCGCACGGACCCGGCACCGGCCCGGACGACCAGCGGCAGCACACCGTCCGCGACGGGGATCTGCTCCTTGCCGCACACCTCGCCGAGGTAGTCGCGCAGCGTCCCGGGCGGCACCAGACGGAACGGGTAGTGGTGCGTACGCGACCGGATCGTGCCGATGACCTTCTCCGGCTCGGTGGTCGCGAAGATGAACTTGAGGTGCTCCGGGGGCTCCTCGACCACCTTCAGCAGAGCGTTGAAGCCCTGCGGGGTGACCATGTGGGCCTCGTCGATGATGTAGATCTTGTAACGACTGCCGGCGGGACCGAAGAAGGCCTTCTCGCGCAGATCGCGGGCGTCGTCCACGCCACCGTGCGAAGCGGCGTCGATCTCGATGACGTCGATCGACCCCGGGCCGTTCCTCGCGAGATCGCGGCAGGACTGGCACTCACCGCAGGGGGTCGGCGTCGGCCCCTGCTCACAGTTGAGACAGCGCGCGAGGATGCGCGCACTGGTCGTCTTGCCGCAACCGCGCGGACCGCTGAACAGGTACGCGTGATTGACCCGGTTGTTCCGCAGCGCCTGCTGCAGCGGGTCAGTGACATGCTCCTGCCCGATGACCTCGGCGAACGACTCGGGGCGGTAGCGGCGGTACAGCGCAAGGGACGACACGCCTACGAGGTTATCGGGGTGCACCGACAACCGTCGCCGCCCCTGTGTGGCCGCCGGGGGCCGCCGAGATCGTTCCCGTCCGCACGGCCGACGATCACGTACTCACGTGCGACGCCCCCACCGGAAGGCGGGCACCCCGGAACGCAAAACGCCCCTCACGCACCCGCCAGAGCCGACCTACCCTTGCTGCCTTCCGGCCCTGGGGGAGTTCAGTCAGATAGCGCCACGTGAGGGGCTGCGCCCAGGTTACCCGATGACGACCGGTGCTCGATCCCCCGGGCCGGGCTGCCGGGAACAGGTTCGCGAGCACTCCTCAACGTCTTGTATTGTTTGCGGCGGAGGATTCGCCTAGTGGCCTAGGGCGCACGCTTGGAAAGCGTGTTGGGGGCAACCCCTCACGAGTTCGAATCTCGTATCCTCCGCCATTGCTCTCACCGGGCAATACGTCGAAGGGCCCCACCGCGAGGTGGGGCCCTTCGGCGTTGTCCCCAGCCCTCGTTGTCCTGGTTCTTGTCCACAGGGGGCGTTTCCGGGGGTCCCCAGATGGCTTCGGCGACCTTCCGGGCCATGTCCTTGAGCATCGCGTCCGGCACATGCAGGTACCTCGCCCGCATGCCGGCGGAGGCGCCCGGTTCCCATCCCATGATCTGGTCGATGACACGGGCCGGGACACCGAGCAGCATGAGCACGGTGGCGATGGTGTGACGAGCATCATGCGGCCGGCCGTCCCGGACCCCCGCGTCTGTCAGCAGTCGCTTCCGGCAGGAGCGGATCCTCGGCTGCATCCACGAGCGGATCGCCGAAACCGGCGAGGGCCCGAGCATCCGGCAGAAGAGCCGGTGGCCCCGAACCGCACGGTTCGGGGCCACCGGCCTCTCGTTCCTTCTGAGATCAGGACGGGAGCTGAACCCGCAGCGCGTTCAAGCCGTTTCGGATTCCCGGATGCCGCCGGCGACTGCACGATCACCACGCTGGACCACCCGGTGGAAATCGGCTCCACTTCTACCCGCTCCAAGATCACCCGCACGCGCCGGGACGGCTCCTCGAAGGTGTCGACGCTCCACGACATGCTCCGGGACGGAACGTCGGCCGCCGGCCGACGTCCATCCAGCCAGAGGTCCCCCATGCGTCTTCGTCTCACCCTCGGCGCCGCCATCGGCGCCGTCGCCCTCATCGTGGCCATCCCCTCCTCGGCCCACGCGCTCGACGGAAGCTTCCTCTACCAGTACGGCGACTCCGCCAATCCGACTGCGGCGCTGCTGGAACAGCCGGGGGCGGGCGAGTGCATCAACATCCCCGAGGTCGAGGGCAAGTCCGACACCGCGTTCGCGCCCAACAACTCGGTGCAGGGCGCCGATGCCAACGTCTACACCGAAGAGGACTGCCAGGGCACGCCCACGACACTTGCCGAGGGCACCCAGCTGGGCCCCGAGGTGACGTTCAAGTCCGTGTACTTCGAGCAGACCGAAGCCTGAGCCGCACGGCCACACCGTGCGGACCATCACGGCCGCACCGGAACAGAGCCGCGTCACGGTGCGAGGAACCTGACGCGCCCCCACATCCGCGAACCATCGGACGGTGCGCAACGTGCCGCGCTCGTGCGGTCGTTCTCCGGACGATCCGCTGCATCGGCGTCGCGGTCGCCCAGCTGAGTGCCGAGGGCCATGAGATCCGCGACGAAGACGTGGCCCGGCTCTCGCCACACAAGCACCGAAACGTGAACTGCCTGGGCCGGCACAGCTTCGCCGCCTCCCAGAGGACCATGCGAACAGGCACAGGCAGAGATCAGCGGCGCCGGGCTTGGTCACGCGGCCCTGTTCGGGCGGTGGAACCGCCGTGGGCGCCCCCGGTGCGAGGGCGCCCATGACCGAAAGCGTGCGTCAGGCAGCCGTGACCGGCGCGCCCGCGCCCGTCGGCTGCGGCAGTACCCGGCGGGGCCGGGTCGGGAGGCCGAGAAGGGGGTTGGCCACTCCCCAGGCCGCTCCCTTGCAGATCAGTTCCTTGTAGACCGCGGCGAGCCGGCCGGTCAGGGCCGCGTTGACCGAGCGGTCGTCGGCGGTGACGTACTGGATCAGGCCTTCCCTGCGGCCCAGCGAGATGCACTGGTTGAAGTAGCGGAGCGGCGTCTTCGGGAGCTTGCGGCCGGTCATGCGTGCCGCGATGGCGTCGGCGGCCTGCCATGCCATGGGGGTGCCCGTGGCGCACGACATCCGCAGCGGCTTGTCCGCGGGGCCCATCGCCATGGCCGCGTCGCCGACCGCGTACACGTCCGGGTGCGAGACCGAGCGCATGGTCCCGTCGACCACGATCTGGCCCGCTTCCGTGACGTCCAGGGCGGTCGCCGCCGCGATCGGGTGGACCGCGAAGCCCGCGGTCCACACGGTGACCGCGGCCGGGACGGCCGTGCCGTCGGCGGTGGTGACACGGTCGGCCTCGACCCCGGTGACGGCGGCGTGCTCGTGCACGGTGATGCCGAGCCTGCCGAAGACCTTCCGCAGGTGGGCGCGGCCCTTGGGCGACAGCCAGTCGCCGAGTTCGCCGCGGGCGGCGAGGGCGACGTCGAGGTCCGGGCGGGCCTCGGCGATCTCGGTCGCGGCCTCCACGCCGGTGAGACCGCCACCGACGACGACCACGGTCCCGCCTGCCTCCAGCCGGGCCAGGCGCTCGCGCAGCCGGAGTGCTCCCGGACGGCTCGCGATCTGGTGGGCGTGCTCGTCGGTGCCGGGGACGCCCTGGTCGTTCCAGGCGCTGCCGAGGGCGTAGACCAGGGTGTCGTACGACAGCTCCTCGGCCGCGCCGTCGCCGTTCGCGCCGGCCACGGCGACGGTCTTGCGGTCGACATCGACGCCGGTGACCTTCGCGAGCTTCAGTTCGACACCGGTGCCGGCGAACATCTCGCTGAACGGCCGGGCCTTGAGGTCCTGGCCGACCGCCAGCTGATGGTTGCGGACCCGCTCCACGAAGTCGGACTCGGCGTTGACGAGGGTGATGGCGACGTCCTCGCGGTGCAGCCGCCTGGCGAGTCGCCCGGCGGCGATGGCTCCGCTGTACCCGGCTCCGAGGACGATGATGCGGTGCTGCATGTCAGGGCTCCTGTCTCGCGCGGTTTCGCCCCTTGAACCGGGCAGCCCGCCGATTCCTGACAGGAACCGGATGTGAAGCAGGTCACATCGGGGTCAGAAGGCCGTGAACAGGGGTTCCCCGTGGTCGGCGGCCGCCCACCGCCGGGTCGCGCGGTCGAGCTTGTCGGGGTTGACCTGGTTGCGGAACGCGGCGATGCCGTCGGCGCCGACCTCCACGCACATGATGCCGACCACCCGGTCGTCGACGACCGCCACGACCGCGGGGACGCCGTTGGCGGTCGCGGCGTAGACCCCGGGCGAGCCGCCGACCAGGTTTCGCTTGGCCTTGCTCGGCTTGAACAGACCCCGCATGAACTTCGCGACCGCGAGAGCGCCCTCGAACGGAGTGGCCTTGGCCGGGACCTTGCCGCCGCCGTCGCCGACCGACACGGCGTCCTTGGTCAGCATCTTCACGAGCAGATCCGTCTGCCCGCTGGTGGCGGCCGCGAGGAACTCCTCGACGATCCGCCGGGCCGCTTCCTCGTCGATCTCGGTACGGGACCTGCCCTGCGCCACGTGCTTCTTGGCGCGGTGGAAGATCTGCTGGCAGGCGGCCTCGGTGAGGTCGAGGATCTCGGCGATCTCGCGGTGCGGGTAGTCGAAGGCCGTCCGCAGCACGTACACCGCACGCTCGTTGGGAGTCAGGCGCTCCAGCAGGGTGAGGACCGCGTACGAGACCGACTCACGCTGTTCGGCGGTGTCCGCCGGGCCGAGCATCGGGTCCCCGGCGAGCAGCGGCTCGGGGAGCCACTGCCCCACATAGGTCTCGCGGCGCGCACGGGCCGAGGTGAGCTCGTTGAGGCACAGGTTGGTGAGGACCTTCGTCAGCCAGGCCTCGGGGACCTCGATGCGGTCCACGTCGGCGGCCTGCCAGCGCAGGAACGTGTCCTGCACGGCGTCCTCGGCCTCGCTCGCGGAGCCGAGGAGGCGGTAGGCGATGGCCTCCAGGCGCGGCCTGGAGGCCTCGAACCGGTCGACGGCGTTCCTGGTCAGGGCCATGGCCCGGATCCTAACTCCCGCCGTGCCCGCCGGCCGCCGCATTCCGCGACGAACCGGCCACCCGCCGGATGCCGACGGCCGGCTCCCGGCGGCTGACCCCGGCGGCCGGCCCCCGACGACCGACCGCCGACGGTCGTCCGTCGCGGGCGGACCCGGACCGCTGACCGTAGCGGCGGCCGATGACTTCGGTGGGGAAACGCGGTCAGTACTGAGCAGGCACAGGAGAACGGAATCGAGGAGGACGTCCCATGACACCGATCGAGCCGATCACCGAGGTGATCCCCCGCCGGGGCAGGGGCACACAACCCGACGGAGGCGGGGAACTTCCCCCGGCCGACTGGGAGATGGTGTCGGGTGAGCTGCGGAAGGGTTCCGCCACGTCCTGGCTGGCGACCGTGGGCCGCGACGGGTCGCCGCACGTCCGGCCGGTGTTCGCGGCGTGGACGGGGTCGTCCTTCGTCGTCGCCTCGAAGCACGACGCGGTCAAGAGCCGGAACATGCGCGCGGACGGACGCGCCACGATCACCACCGACATCGGACTCCTGCATGTCGTGGTGGAGGGGCTGATCCGGCGGGTGACGGACCGCGAGCGGCTGCAGTTGGCGTCGCGGACGATGCAGGAGGTGTTCGCCTGGCCGACGGAGGTCGTCGGCGAAGAACTCGACGCCGAGTACGGGGCGCCCACCTCCGGAGGACCGCCGTACGAGGTCTACGAGATGCATCCGCGGAAGGCGTTCGGATTCCCGACGCAGGACACCTTCGAGCCCACGCGGTGGACTTTTCCTCCCCGTTGAGCGTGTCAGCGGGGTGCGCCCTCGGCGGATGACGCGAAGGAGAATCGGTCGACGACGGTCAGTCGGCGACAGTCAGTCGGCGATCGGCTGGGAGAAGTCGGATCCGAGCTGCGACATCAGATGCCCGAACTCCTTCTCGCTGATCGCCTCACGAAGGGTGCCGAGCACCGCACGGACGCCGCTGTCGGCCTCGTCCGTCCTGAGCACGTTGCGCTCGGCCACACGCCGCACGGTCTCCGCGTAGTCGAAAACCTCGATGTGGGGGGTGGCACCGCGTCGGACCGACTCCGCCAGACCTTCGGGGAGCTCCGGCATCAGGTTCCGGGTCTCGCCGGAACTCAGCCGATGGGCCAGCGTCTCCAGCGTCGCGCGGGTCAGATCGGCCGACTCCTGCCGCGACAGGCCCGTGCGCTCCGAGACCGCCTGGATGAATGCCCTCTCTTCCACGCGCTGTCTCCTTTGCCGGCGTGCCGGTGCCGCTGCCCTTCCCGTTCGACGACGGTGGAGCGGCCCTGAATCCAGCCTGACACGCGGCTGCCGGGCCCGCGCGGGCAGGGAGCCGCACCCCCGCGGCCGGAGCCCGCCGCGGCGTATCACGTGCCATGCGCACGGCGCGGATGAGTTCTAGGGTTGAAGGGAATCCCGACGCTCGCGCCCACCGAATCGACATCGGCATCGGACCGGATCCGACGTCGAATCCGACCTCTGACAGCGGACATTCGCTCCTTCCGCCGCGCTTTCCTCCGTCGGGACACACATTCACGGGACACACATTCAGGAGGGACAGAAATGTCCACTGCATCGGAAACCCCTGTCCTGGACACCCTCGCCGCCATGACCATCGATTCCGTCGAACGCTGCGGACTGCCCCCGGACATGCTCCTGCTGACCCGCATCGCGGCCCTCGCAGCCTCCGATGCCCCGCCGATCTCCTATGCGGCCCACATCGACCCGGCTCTCAGGACCGGTATCACCGCCGAACAGTTGCAGGACGTCCTCGTCGCCATCGCACCCATCGTGGGCACGGCCCGTGTGATGACGGCGGCAGGAAACCTCACCGCGGCACTCGGCATCGCCATCGCCGTTGCCGACGCGGAGATCCAGGCCCAGGGCTGAGAACGGACGCCCCGGCCGGGGTGTCGCAGGCCTCGCGCCCCGCACGGCGCGGCCCCCGCCCGAGAAGGGCGGGGGCCGCTTGCGCGTCCGCTGTGCGAGGTCAGGCGTGCCGGTGCGAGCGGCGGTTGCCCGTGATGAGGCGGTAGAGGACGAGCAGGATGAGCGAGCCCACGACGGCCGCGACCCACGTGGAGAGATCGAAGAAGCCGTCGATGGAGTCGACGCCGAAGATGACCTTGCCGAGCCAGCCTCCGAGAAGGCCGCCGGCGATGCCGATGAGCATCGTGATGATGATGCCGCCGGGGTCCTTGCCAGGCATCAGAGCCTTGGCGATCATGCCGGCGAGCAAACCGATGAGTATCCAGGCGATGATGCCCATGTGTGATCCCCTGCCCCTCGAAGTAATTCACTGTTCGATTACCGCGTGCGCCGAGAATGGCGATTCAAACCTCGCCGACTCATGAGCGGGCGGGGTGACTCCGTTTTCACGGCCGGGTGCCCGGCAAAAGGGCCCGGCGGCCCCCCGGATCCGTACCGGCCCGCCCTCCTCGGTCCGTGACTGCCGTCGGTCGGCGACCCGGCCGGACACGGCGCGGTGCTCGCCTCTCGTACGCCGCTCGTACGGCTCTCGTACGGCTCTCGTACGGCGCTCCTACGACGCCGGCGTCCCGCGCCGTCGCACATCGGCTGACCTGCGCGCTCGCACCCCGCCCGCACCCACCGGCCCGTGACGCACCGGCCGGGCCGTGGACCAATCCCTCTTCGCTCCGGTGACGAACCAGTAATGACCAGCAATGACATAGACCGCGAAAACGCCCCATGAGCCATCCACGGCACCATCGAGCAGGTCAGTGAGGAATCCAGGTGCAATCCGCCGACCGCGGACAGGAAACCGGGCAGCCGTCGACACAGCGCGATCTCGACGCGCTGATGATCCGGACAGCCCAAGGAGATCATGACGCGTTCGCCCGGGTGTACGACCTGGTCAGCGCGCCCGTCATGGGAATGGTGCGCCAGGTACTGCGGAATCCGGCCCAGTCCGAGGAGGTGACCCAGGACGTGCTCGTCGAGGTGTGGCGGACCGCGGCCCGGTTCGAGCCCGAACGCGGCAGCGCGAAGAACTGGATCATGACCCTGGCCCACCGCCGGGCGGTGGACCGGGTGCGAGCCGTGCAGGCGAGCGTCGACCGCGAGTACAAGGCGGCGCTGCTGGACCGGACCACCCCCTTCGACGAGGTGACGGAACACGTCGAGACGCGTCTGGAGTGGCAGCAGGTACGCCGCTGCGTACGGACTCTCACGGACATCCAGCGAGAGGCCGTCACCCTCGCCTACTACAAGGGGCTGACCTACAAGCAGGTGGCCGAGGCGCTCTCGCTCCCTCTGGGCACGGTCAAGACCCGGCTGAGGGACGGGCTCATCCGCCTGCGCGACTGCCTGGGGGTGACGGCATGACCACGGCCGACCTGCACACGGCCACCGGCGCCTATGTGCTGCACGCACTGCCCGAGGACGAACGGGCGGCCTTCGAGACGCACCTGGCCGCCTGCGAGGCATGCCGGCAGGAGGTCGCCGAGCTCCGGGCCACGGCCGCCCGGCTGGGTCTGGCCGTCGCCGTCACGCCTCCCGACGCGATGAGGGACAGCGTGCTGCGGCGCACGGCGGGCACCCGTCAGGAGTTCAAGCTGCTGACGAGCGAACGGATGCGACGGCCCGCCCAGCGGCTCCCCCGCCTCGTCATGGCGGCCTGCGTGGCGGCCGCGGCGGCCTTCGGCGGCATCGCCGTGTGGCAGCACGAGGAGGCGGACAGCGCACGGACCGCGGCGCGCCAGGCCGAGGAACGGGAGGCGAGTGTCGCGGATGTGCTGGCGGCACCCGACGCCCGCCTTCAGACGCGTGCCCTGTCCGGCGGGGCCACCGCCACGGTCGCCGTCTCGCGCAGCGAGGACGCCGCGGCGCTGGTCGTCGCGGGACTGCCGGAACTGCCGGCGGACAAGGTGTACGAAGCCTGGTACGCCGGGAGCGGCAATCCGCGTCCGGCCGGACTGCTGCAGAGCGCGTCGGGCAGGCAACTCACCCTGCTCGACGGACCGGTGGGCGACGCGACCGCCGTGGCGGTCACCGTCGAGCCGGCCGGGGGCTCTCCGCAGCCCACGACCGTGCCGCTCGGCGCGATCACCCTCCCCGCCTGAGCCGGGGCCGGACAGCAGTACACGCGGCGGGCACCGGGACAGTCCCGGTGCCCGCCGCGTGCGTACGGGTGGACGATGCCGGTCGACCGGTCGTCACGCTCACCGCCGGGCGCCCCCGGCCCCACCGCAACGCGCCGGGGCGACCCCTCAGAGGCCGCCCCGGTCGCTTCCGCCTGCCCCGTGGGCAGTTGCCGCTACTTCGGCATCAGTACGGTGTCCACGATGTAGACCGTGGCGTTGGCGGTGGGCACATTGCCGCAGACCACGTTCGAGGCGTCGTTCACCTTGTACGCCTCTCCCGAGCCGGCCGTCGTGAGCCGGGTCTTCTCGAGGGTGGCGTAGGAACCGCTATCGAGCTGCTGCGGAGTGAGCTTCTGGCCCACGACGTGATAGGTCAGGATCTTGGTGAGCATCGCCTTGTCGGCGAGGACCTTGTCCAGGTCGGCCTTCGGGATCTTGGCGAAGGCGTCGTTGGTCGGGGCGAACACCGTGATGTTCTCGGCGTTGTTGAGGGTGTCGACCAGACCCGCCTTCTTCACCGCGGCCACCAGGGTGGACAGCGCCGGGTTGTTGGAGGCGGCGGTCGCGACCGGGTCCTTGGCCATGCCGTCGAAGCTGCCCGCCCCGTCCTTCGGCACCGACGCGCAGGCAGGGCCGAACGGGCCGTCCGCCGTGGCGGCGTCGTCGGCGGGCATCGACTTCTCCGTCGACGGAGCCGCCGTGGACGCCTTGTCGGAGGCGGATCCGGAGCTGTCGTCGCCGCCGCAGGCGGTCAGGGTCAGAGGCAGGGCCGCGGCGGCGGCCACGGCGACGGCGGCACGACGGAAGCGCAGAGCGTTCATGATGTCTCCTTGAGTGTTCGCATAGTGACGTTGTGTCACCAACGGAGGGGTTGAGGAACCTGGGGGCAGGCCCGGGGGTGCCGGTTCAGTCGACGGTGACGACCACCGAGTGCCGGCCGCTCGCTCCATCGGGGATGGTGCGGGCACGTCTGTCGGTCTGGACTTCGCCCGTCCGGTCGGTGGCGCGGACGGTGAGGGTGTGGCTGCCCGGCGTGGCCTTCCACGGGTAGGACCACTGCCGCCAGGTGTCCGTGGTGGCCTGCGCGGCGAGGTCGGCGGGACGCCAGGGGCCGTCGTCGACACGGATCTCGACCCGGTCGATGCCGCGATGCTGGGCCCAGGCGACACCGGCGACCATGACGGTGCCTGCCGCGGGCCGGGCGAACGGCTTGGGGGTGTCGATCCGCGACTGGGTCTTGATGGGGGCCTTACGGGCCCACTTCCGCTTCACCCAGTAGGGGTCGTAGTCGGCGAACGTGGTGAGTTCGATGTCCTCGATCCACTTGCAGGCCGACACGTATCCGTACAGGCCGGGGACGATCATGCGGACCGGGAACCCGTGGGCGAGCGGCAGCGGTTCGCCGTTCATCCCGACCGCGAGCATCGCGTCACGGCCGTCCATCACGTCGTCGACCGGCGTGCCGAGCGTCATGCCGTCCACCGACCGGGCGACGAGCTGGTCGGCGGGGCCGCCCCGGCGTGGCGGCCTGACGCCCGCCTCGCGCAGCAGGTCGGCCAGACGCACCCCGATCCAGCGGGCGTTGCCCACGTACGGGCCGCCGACCTCGTTGGACACGCACGTCAGGGTGATGTCGCGTTCGATCAACTCCCGTGCCAGCAGATCCTGGAACGTGTACGTGACCGGGCGCGTGACGCCCTTTCCGTGGATACGCAGCCGCCAGCGGGTCGCGTCGACCTTCGGGACCACCAGCGCGGTGTCCACCCGGTAGAAGTCCTTGTTGGGCGTGGAGAACGGGCTGATGCCCGGTGCCCGCAGCCAGGCACCGGCCGGGACGGCAGCAGCCGGGGACGCCGCGGCCGGGAGGTTCACCGCGGCGCGTGAGGCGACTGCGTCCTTCCCCCGCGAGGTGTTGAGGCCGCGGCCGAGGGCTCCGGCGCCGGCCGAGACGAGAGCGGCCGCGCCCGCGGTGGCGAGGAACCCCCGCCGGTCCCACCCGAGTTCGGCACCGGCATCGGCTGCTTCGCGGCGGGCCGTGAGCCGTCCGACGAGGACGTACAACAGCGCCGCCCCCGCGACGGCGCCGACGAACGAGGGAAGCCCGTCCACCGCTCCGGTCGAGTCGGGGCGGCCGACGGCCGCGGCCGCACCCACCACGCCGAAGAGCAGCACACCGGCCGACCCCACGCGCCGGAAGCGCAGCGCGACGAGTCCGAGCACCAGGGCGAGGGCGGCGAGCGTGGCCAGGATCCCCAGCTGGAGGACGAGTTTGTCGTTCGTCCCGAAGCTGCGGATCGCCCAGTCCTTGAGGCCCGCGGGTGTCCGGTCGATGGCCGCTCC
Source organism: Streptomyces sp. AM8-1-1 (assembly GCF_032229325.1). Lineage (NCBI taxonomy): Bacteria > Bacillati > Actinomycetota > Actinomycetes > Kitasatosporales > Streptomycetaceae > Streptomyces > Streptomyces sp. AM8-1-1. The sequence goes on along the minus strand of NZ_CP135086.1, from coordinate 4,311,229 downwards.
GCCCACCGCGGTCACCGGTCCGGCCTCGGGCCTGACGGCGGCCGAGACCAACTCGGCGACGGCGAGCGCCGCACAGCCGGCGAGCAGGCCGCTCACCGCGGCCAACCCGTTCCGGCAGATGTTCGTCCTGGTCATCGTCACAAACACAGTTCGGAACCAGGACGGCGGGCGGATTGGTGCATCACTCAGTCGAATGAAGATCGTTCGATCGCCGCGGCGGGAGAGGGGGCTGCGGCGCGAGCCCGTGCGGCGATCGAGGCCATGCCCGCAGGGCGGGCGGGACGGCCCCGGGCGGGAGTCACTTCGAGGCCCGGGCTCGTTGCGGGGCTCCGCCCCGAACCCCGCGCCTCAAACGCCGGCGAGGCTGGACTTACCGGGCCCTCCCCGGCGAAAGCCGAAGAGCCTGCTGCCGACAAGGACGTTCACCCTCAGTTCGGCCCGCGATCGAGGACAACCCCGCAGGACGCGCGAGACAGTCCCGGGCCGGGGGGTCGCCTCAAAGCCCGGGCCCATTGCGGGGCCCCGCCCCGAACCCGCGGCTCCAACCCCGGCAAGGCTGGATCCGGCCGGGCGGGGCCGTGGTGGACCGGGCGGGTGATGTTCTCTCAGGCGACCAAGCTCCGGGCGGCCCGGTTCCGAATCGATGGTGGCGGGAGGGGTCGCGAGCGGCGGCCACTGCCACCGACCGCACCGGCAGACCTGGGACGCTGCCGATGCGGGACCGCCCGGCTCCGGAGGGGGACCCCTGGCGCCGGGCGGCACCCTGTTCCCTCGTACGAACAGCCCACGTGCGACCGATCCGCGTACGAACGGTCCGCTTACGACCGGCCCGCGTACGAACGGTCCGCGTACGAACGGTCCGCGTACGAACGGTCCGCTTACGACCGGCTCTCGGGCGCTCGGAGCACAGTCCGGCTCATCCGGGTCCCGGCCCGCCTCGCGGCCCCGTGGGTGACGCTCGCGGCGCTCGACCCCGCCGTGGTCACGACGTCAGGACGCCCCGGCGAACGCGACCGTCTCCGGCTCCGCCGCGTAGGACAGCCCTTCCAGCGTCCTGTCGGTGCAGAAACGCGTCACCAGGTCCGCGAAGTCGGCGATGCGTTCCACCGGCGCGAGATGGTCCGTCTCGTCGATGGTCATGAACCGGCCCGCCGGCAGACACGCGGCCACGTCGCGGCCCATGGCGGGTGTGGTCAGCGTGTCGTGCTCGCCCGTGACGACCAGGCTGGGGATGTGCGGCACCGGCTCGGGCCGGTACCACTCGTGGCGCATCAGACGGGTGTTGTGCTCCGCCGACTTCCGCAGCTGTTCGGGGCTCTGCGAGGCGATCTGCTGGTGGACCAGGCGGGCCACGGCGGCGTGCTTGCGGACGCGGCCCGTGCCGGGCGGAGACATGAAGCGGTCGGCCAGTTCGCGGGCGATCGTCTCCGTCCGCCCCTCCCGGATCATGCCGTCCCAGCGCACCATGGCCGCGGCGTAGTCGTCCGGGATCCTCGTCGTCATACCGACGAGCATCAGCCGGGCGACGTGGTGGGGGTAGTGCTGGGCGAACCGCAGACCGATGGCACCGCCGTAGCAGGCGCCCACGAGATGGACCCGGGGCAGCTCCAGCGAGTCGAGGAGGTCCCGTACGGCCGCGGCGAGGAAGTCGATGCCGTACGTCGCCGGAAGGAAGTCGGCGCTGCCGTAGCCAGGGAGATCCACGGTGATGACGGAATGCGCGTGCGAGAGCCACTTCTCGTGGCGCGTCCAGGAGAAGCGGTCCTGCGACGACCCGCCCAGCACCAGAATGGGCTCGGCATCGGGACGCGCGCCTCGCGCGACACGGCACGTGTAGCGGAAGCCCGCGAAGGTGAAGTCCTGTTCCTCCACCGGCCGTTCGGCACAGCCACTGTCGGAGACCTGGCCGGGGACGGCGTTCACACCGGGCACGGGCGGATGGGTATTGATGGTGTCTGCGGCCACAGAAGGACTCCCAGGCAGGTCGAGAAGGCAGGGCTAGTCGCTAACGGCATTCCGTGGTCACCGGTTGCGGATATCCCGTGGGAACTGGTGAGTTACGGGTGCACCGCCGACGGGACCGCCCCTCCCGGACCGGAACGGGGACGGGGACGGGCCTGCCACGGCGAAATGTTCCTGTGTACGCGCGAGTTGACCCGACCCGCCGTCGTCATCGGCCGTACGCCCCGCGGCACAGCTCCGTGAGCGACGGATCGGCGATGCCGTCGGAGATCGCGCACAGGCTGCGCATGTCGTACGTCTGCCGGGGGCGCGGGGCCCGGACGACCGGGCGCGGCCGCCGGGGCCGTGGGGGCTGGGCACGTCGTTCGGCCGCGGGCCGGGCGCGCCTCGCCGGTGGCTCCTGTGCCCCGCGGCGCGGAGCCGACACCGGCCGGTCCTCGGGGTGTTGGCGTGCCGGAGCCCCGGTGGCCGCCGCGCCCGGTCCGGTCACCGCGAGCGTCTCGCGCACGGGCGCCTGGGTCGGGCGGTGGCGTGGGTTCACGGGCTCCGTCGGCCGTGGTTCCAGGGGTGCCGTCGACCGGTCGCCCGCCGGCGCCAGACCCGGGGTACCCGGTTTCCCGGTATGGGGCACGGCAACGCAGCCGGTCGAGGCCGCGAGCACGGCCAGGGCGATGAACGTGATCCGCAGACGCATCCGACCACTCTCCCGCCGGGAGAGCCTGCCTGCGAGGACACGCGGGCAGGACCACCGGCACGAGTGATCACCTGCGCGCATCCCTGACGCGGCGGGTGTCGCGAGCCGGCACGTCACGTTCGCGGAACGAGTCGCGAGCCGGCACATCCCGATCCCGTGCCTGGTCCCGATCTCGATCCCGATCCCGTGCCTGTTCCCGTGCCTGTGACTGTTCCCTTGCCTGTCGGCGAAGCTCGACCCGGGCCGCCGGTGACCGGCCGCGCTCGGTCTCCCAGTACGGGTGCCACAGGACGCGCACCGACAGTCTCAGCAGGCGGCGGCGCAACGTCGTGCAGTGCGGTGCACCCTCTGCGAGCTGCGCATATGTGCGGTTCCAGTCGCGCTGGGCCTGCACCAGGTCGGACGGGAAAGCGGTGTGGGCCATAGCTCGAATTCAATCATATGTTCGATTCTTTGGTCATCCGGAACCCCACCACCGGCGGGTCGCCCCAGCACCCTCCTCGTCGTGACCGAGACCTTGTCGTCGTGCCCGCGACCTGGTTGTCTACCGCGGGCGATCTCCAACAGGTTCGCCGGCGGAACCGTGCGATCCGCCGTGGAAGTCCGCCACGGAAGTCCTCCGTGGATGAGGGACCGGGACCGGGAGAGCCGTGACAGGGACAACAGGGCATGAGATACACGGCGCGCTTCCCGAGGGGCTCGCCGACGCGATACGCGACACCGCCGAGGACATCGCCGCCCTGCTGCGCGGGGTCAGCGACACCGGCGTCCCGGTACCTGACTCGCAGTGGAGCCTCGGAGCCGCAGCCGCCCATCTCGCGCAGGCCAACGAGCTGATGGCCGACATAGCGGCGGGGCGGGAGCGCAGTCACGGCGACGGCACACCGCAGAGCCTGGCGGCCGCCAACGAACACGCGCTCGCCGCATTCGCCGAGCGGGACGCCGCTCCCCTGGCCGCGATGATCGTGGAGCAGGCCGCCGCCTTCCTCGACGCCGCGGACCGGAACTCCCCCGACGAGATCGTCTTCACCCCGCTCGGCCCGATGAGCCGGGCGGAACTGGGTTCGTACCTGCTGACGCACATGCTCGGCCACGGCTACGACGTGGCCCGCGCCCTCGGCCGTCCGCACATGATCGACCGGGCGCGGGTCGGGCTGACCCTGCCTTTCCTGATGGTGGCCATGCCGCGGGTGGTCGACGGTGCCACGGCCGCCGGGCTGAGCGCCGCGTACACGATCCGCCTGTGGGGAGGCGCCCGCTTCGGCGTGACCTTCACCGACGGCAGCGCTGCGGTGGAGGCCCGGACGCCCGGCCGCCCGGACTGCACCATCCTCACCGAGCCGGTGACCTTCCTGCTCATGGCCCTCGGGCGCTGCGACCCGCGGGGCGCCATCGCCCGGGGCCGGGTGCTGGCCTGGGGCCGCAGGCCCTGGCTCGCTCCCCGTTTCCCGGAGCTCTTCACGGCTCCCTGAAGCGCCGCCCGGTCCGGACGACCCGGACCACACCGAAGGCCCCGAACGGCGAACCGTCGGGGCCTTCTCCATCGAGCCGTCCGTGCCGGACCTCAGCCGGCCGTCTGCCCGGCCGTCCCCTCCAGCGCCCCGTCCTTCACCGAGGCGTCCTTCACCGCGTCGTCCTTCACGGCATCGTCCCCGCCACCGGTCTGCGCATCGGGCGTACGCCCCCGCATCAGAAGCAGCGCCAGCACCGCCGCGGCCAGCACACCAGCGACTCCGACCACGAAGCTGGCGGACATCGCGTCCGTGAAGGCGTCCCGGGCGGAGTCGAGCAGTCCGGCGTCACCGGTGCGGCCGGCCACGGCGAGCGCGTCGCCGATCGACTCCCGCGCCTGCTCGGGCGCCGAACCGGGCATCGAGCCGGTGTAGGTGCTCGACAGGACCGCGCCCATGATGGCCACGCCCAGGGCCGCACCCGCCTGCTGAATCGTGTCGTTGAGCGCCGACCCGACGCCGGCGTGCTCCTGAGGCACCGCGCCCATCAGCGCCGCGATCGCCGCGGGCATCGCCAGTCCGCTGCCCGCTCCCATGAGGACCATCGCGGCGGCCAGCATCCCGAACCCGTCGTCCGTGGACAGGGTCGTGAGCACGCCGAAGCCGGACGCGACGACGATCAGACCCATGACCGCGACGGCGCGGTTGCCCAGCTTCTGCACCAGCGAGGCGCCGAGCACGTTGAACAGCAGCGCGGCGACGGCCAGCGGGGTGAAGGCGAGACCGGTCTCGGTGGGCGAGTACTCCAGCACGAACTGGAGGAACTGGGTGAGCACCAGCATCAGTCCGCCGTTGGCGAAGGTCAGCAGGACGAGCGAGAAGCTGGACCCGGTGAAGACGCGATCACGGAACAGGGAGAGCGGCACCATCGGGGAGGGGGCGCGCATCTCCCAGTACGCGAACCCGCCCAGGCACAGCACCGTGACGGCGAGCGAGGTCAGCGTGGCCGGGTCGGTGAGGCCCAGCTTCGGCAGCTCGATGATCGTCCAGACCAGGGCGACCATGCCGGCCATCGAGAGCACCATGCCGAGCGGATCGGCCTTGCGCCAGGGGCCCTTGGACTCCGGCATCAGCGCCACGGCCGCGATGATCGCGAGCGCCGCGATGGGGATGTTGATGAGGAAGACCGCGCCCCACCAGAACTTGGCGATCAGGACACCGCCGAGAACGGGACCGCCGACCAGGCCGATCATCGCCACACCGCTCCAGGCCGCGATGGCCTTGGGCCGCTCGGCCTCGTCGAAGACCGTGATCAGGATCGACAGGGTGCTCGGCATGATCAGGGCACCGCCGACACCCATCATCACGCGGGCGGCGATGAGCTGTTCAGGACTGCCGGCCCAGGTGGCGAGCACCGACGCCGCCCCGAACAGCGCCAGGCCGATGATCATGACCTTCCGGCGCCCGAAGCGGTCGGACAGGCTGCCCGAGGTGAGCAGCAGACCGGCGAAGACCAGCATGTACGAGTCGATGATCCACTGGATGTCCTGCGCGCTCGCCCCGAGGTCCTCGGTGATCGGAGGGACCGCCACCGTGAGCACCATGTTGTCGATGACCAGCACCAGCGTGCTGAGGCAGAGCACGATCAGGATGAGCCAGCGCCGTGGGTGGCGTTCGGGGCGTTCGGTCTCCATCGTCCAGCCTTTCCGAGTCCGTCCATACGTCGTTCGCTACTCCGAACACTGTACGGCTGACGCACGGCGTACGCAAGACGCACATCGTTCGTGCGCTGGGCTATCCTGGCGGCGAGACGAAGAGGAGACCGGATGTCAGCGGAGAAGCAGCAGGTCCAGTCGGTGTGGACGCGGCCCCAGCGGCAGCGGCGGGAACAGCCGGCCCTGAGCCGCGACCAGATCGTGTCCGTGGCACTCGAACTGCTGGACACCGAAGGGCTCGACGCCCTGAGCATGCGCAAGCTCGGCACCCGACTGAACGCCGGCGCCACGTCGATGTACACCTACGTGGCCAACAAGGACGAGCTGTTCGAGCTGGTCGTGGACCAGGTCTACGGCGAGATCGAGGTGCCGGCCGCCGACGACCCCGCGGACTGGCGCGCGGCCACCACACGCTGCGCCCACAGCCTCCGCTCGACCTTCCTGCAGCACCCCTGGATCGTCTCGGTGCTCGGCGAGGTGGGCGTGGCCTATCTGGGCCCGAACATGATGCGGCTCTCCGACGCCCTGCTCGGCGTGCTGGAGGACGGCGGCTTCTCGCTGGAGGCGGCGGACCGGGGCGTGAGCACGGTATTCGCGTACGTCATCGGGGTGTCGACCACCGAGGCGGCATGGCTGACGACGGTCAAGCGCAGCGGCCGCGCCGAACAGGATCTGATGGAGAGCCTGCTGCCCGCCGCCGAACAGGCGGTCCAGGGCCACCCCCGGCTGCGGAGGCTGTACGCGGCCCAGCGGGACGCGAACGCCAACGGCGCGCGCAACGACGGCTTCGAGGACGGACTCCAGTGCGTACTGGACGGCCTGGAGGCCCGGTTGGGACGCGGGGGCGGCGCGGGCTGAGGGACGGACCGGCCGTCACGGCCGCGCCGGGGCGCATCACGACCGCTGCCCCCGGTCCGCGTGCGAACCGGGGGCAGGATCCGTGGGACGGGCCCTGGGCGTGGGCGAACCGCCCTCCGCGCAGAGGAGCGAGCCGCGCGCTCCGCGCGTCGGCCGGCTTCGGGCGCCGCGTCAGGCGGTCGGCGTGCCGGTCAGCAGCCGGCCCGTGATGTCGGCGAGACGCCGGCCCTGGTAGCGCGCGGCTTCCAGGATGTTCTCGCCGGGCTCACCCGCGCCCGAGGCGTGTGCCGTGCCGTACGGGTTGCCGGTGGCGGCGGAGACGGCCGGGTCGGTGTAGCCGGGGGAGACGATCAGCGAGCCCCAGTGGTGCAGCGTGTTGTAGAGCGCCAGCAGCGTCGACTCGTTCCCGCCGTGCACATTGGCGGCGGAGACGAAGGCGGTGGCGGGCTTGTCGATGAACGCACCCTGGGCCCACAGCCCGCCGGTGCCGTCGATGAACTGCTTGAGCTGGGCCGCGACACTGCCGAAGCGGGTCGGCGTACCGAAGGCGTAGGCGTCGGCCCAGGTCAGGTCGTCGTGGGTGGCGACCTCGATGTCCTTGGTGGCCTCGACGTGCTCGCGCCAGGCGGGGTTGGAGTCGATCGCGGCGTCGGGCGCGAGTTCGGGCGCACGGCGCAGACGGACCTCCGCGTCCGCCTTCTCGGCCCCCTCGGCGACGGCCTGCGCGAGCTGGTGCACATTGCCGGTGGAGGAGTAGTAGATGACGGCGATCTTGGTGGCCATGAGGGGGTCCCCTTCCGAGGAACAAGGCTCTTTCCGTGGGCAGGCGCTCCGGGGAGACGCACGCTGCGGGACGGCACACGGGCCGCCGCAGAGAAACGGATGATTATCCGTTTCGTTCGCCGCCCACGCTAAACGGACAGCTATCCAGTTTTCAAGTACGGTCCGGGACCGGCCGGAAACCTGTCCGATACGCTCGGTGCCATGGGAGTGCCACACCGCACCGAGCTGCCGCTCGCCGACCGGCAGCCGCCCGTCGAGCGCGCGGACGCGGCGCGCAACCGGCTCAGAATCCTTCGGGCGGCGTCCGCGATCGTGGCCGAGAAGGGCCCCGAGGCACTCACCATGAACGCCGTCGCCCAGGCTTCCGGCATCGGCGTGGGCACGGTCTACCGCCGCTTCGGCGACGTGGCCCAGCTGCTGAACGCGCTGCTGGACGAGCGGGAGAAGCAGTTCCAGGCGGCGTTCCTCGGCGGTCCGCCCCCGCTCGGCCCCGGCGCACCGCCGGCCGAGCGGCTGCACGCCTTTCTGCACGCCCTGGCCGACCGCGTCATCGACCAGCGGGAGATGCTGGTCGCCGGAGAGACGGCGTCACCGTGCGGGCGGTACACGAGCGGCCCCTACACGACCATGCACACCCATGTGGCGATGCTCGTCACCGAGCTGCGGCCGCAGGCCGACGCCGCCCTCCTCGCCCATCTGCTGCTCGCACCCTTCGCACCGAGCCTGCTGGACCACCTCTCGCGGGGCCAGGGGCGTACGGCACGGCAGATCACGGACGCGGTGGACGAGCTCCTCGCGACGGGCGGACTGCTCCAGGGGTAAGGGCTGTCCCGTTCGACAAGCGTGTCCGCCGGACGGCGCCCCGGACGCCCTGCTCACTGGCGGCCCGCCGCGCCCGGAGAGATCATCGGGACATGAGCCCCACCATTCATCTCTCCCAGCAACCCGAGGCCGACGAACTGCTCGGCCGCAGTCCGCTCGCCGCTCTCGTCGGGATGCTGCTCGACCAGCAGGTTCCGATGGAATGGGCGTTCTCCGGCCCGTACACCATCGCCCGGCGGATGGGCGCGGACGACCTGGACGCCGCCGCGATCGCCGCGTACGACCCCGAGGCCTTCGCCGAGCTGCTGAAGGAGAAACCCGCGGTCCACCGCTACCCGGGAAACATGGCCAAGCGCGTGCAGGTGCTCTGTCAGTACCTGGTCGACGAGTACGGCGGTGACGCGAGCGCGGTGTGGCAGGACGTGCAGAGCGGCGCGGAGCTGCTGGGCCGGCTGAAGGCGCTGCCCGGGTTCGGCGAGCAGAAGGCGAAGATCTTCCTGGCGCTGCTCGGCAAGCAGTACGACGTCCGGCCCACGGGGTGGCGGGAGGCCGCCGGCGCGTACGGCGAGCAGGGCTCCTACCGCTCCGCCGCCGACATCACGGGACCCGATTCCCTGGCCAAGGTGCGGGCGCACAAGCAGGAGATGAAGGCGGCGGCGAAGGCGGCCAAGGGAGACTGATCATCGGCGTGTTGAAGCGGATCCCTCCACTCCTGGTGCCAATGAGATGAATTGCGACGTGAGTTGAGGCACATCCGTTCACAGAACTGCCGTGCGTCGCTAACTTCCCTTCCACCTGTCCACACCGGGAAGGATCTCTGTGAAGGCATCCCGTCGCAGAGCCGTGGCCACCATGGCCGCAGCCGCACTCGCCACCCCGCTCCTGCTGGCATCCGCATCCCCTTCCGCCGCTCATCGCCAGGACCCTGGCGCCCAGGCGGCGAAGAACGCGTCGAAGCTCGCCCAGAAGCTGGTAGGCAAGGCGTCCGCCAAGGACGCCCACAAGCATCTGGAGAAGTTCCAGCAGATAGCCGACACCACCGGCGGCCACCGGGCCGCCGGTTCGCTGGGCCACGACGCGTCCGCCGCGTACGTCTACCAGCAGATGAAGAAGTACGGCTACGACGTCTCGTACGAAGAGTTCAACTTCGTCTACACCGAGACGCAGGCCGAGAAGCTCTCCGTGGTCTCGCCCACGCCGCGCGACGTCGCGATCTCGGCGATGACGTACACCAAGTCCACCCCGGTGGGCGGCATCAAGGCCGATCTGGCCGCCGTGCCGGTGGACGAGACGACGGGCTGCGAGCCCGCCGACTACGCCTCCGGAACCTTCACCGGGAAGATCGCGCTCATCAAGCGCGGCGGCTGCACCTTCGGCGAGAAGCAGGTCGCCGCGGCCGCCGCCGGCGCGGTCGGCGCCATCGTCTACAACAACACCGAGGGCGCGCTCGCGGGCACCCTGGGCGACGTGGCCACCGGCAAGATCCCGACCGGCGGAGTCACCCAGGCGGACGGCGAGAAGCTCGTCGCCGATCTGGCCAAGGGCGCGGTGAACGTCTCCTTCGAGATCCGCCAGCTCCAGCAGAACCGCACGACCAGAAACGTGATCGCGGAGACGCGCACGGGCAACGCGGCCAACACCGTGATGCTCGGCTCGCACCTCGACTCGGTCACCGCCGGCCCCGGCATCAACGACAACGGCTCCGGCTCCGCCGGCCTGCTCGAAGTCGCCCAGGAGCTGGCCAAGGCCGAGAAGCGCCCGGCCAACAAGGTCCGCTTCGCCTGGTGGTCCGCGGAGGAGAACGGTCTGCTCGGCTCCGAGGCGTACGTCGCGAACCTCAGCGACCTCGGGAAGAAGGAGATCAAGCTCTATCTGAACTTCGACATGATCGCCTCGCCGAACTACGGGCTCTTCGTCTACGACGGCGACGACTCCGACGGCGTGGGCGCGGGCCCCGGCCCGGCGGGCTCGGCGCAGCTGGAGCGGGACATCAACACGTTCCTCGACAAGCGCGGCACCCCGCACGAGGGCACGGACTTCACCGGACGCTCGGACTACGGGCCGTTCATCGAGGTCGGCATCCCCTCCGGCGGTACGTTCACCGGCGCCGAGGGCCTCAAGACCCCGGCCCAGGCGGCGAAGTTCGGCGGCACCGCCGGTGTCGCGTACGACCCGAACTACCACGCCAAGGGTGACGACCTCAGCAACATCAACATGAAGGCGTTCGCCGTGAACATCGGCGTCATCGCCAACGCGGTCGGCACGTACGCCCACGACCTGAGCTCGCTCAGGAAGCCGGTCACCACCGTCCCGACGGAGGGCGACGCCGGCAGCGGCGGCGGTCTTCACGACGGCCACGGCCACGAGGTCACCGAGTAACGAACACCGAGCGACAAGCTCACCCAGCAGGACCGCTCCCCCGCGCCCGTCCGGGCGTGGGGGAGCGTCGTTCTCAGCGTCTGCGGCGGGCGGTACCGAACAGCGAGCGGGAGATCTCCCGGCCGAGCTGTGTGCCCACCGAGCGCGCCAGCGAGCGGAAGACCCCGCTGCCCATCACCTGACCGGCCAGCGACTCGTCCTTCCGCTGCGAGGCCTTCGGCGCCTTCGCCGCGTCCTTCGCGGCCTGCTTCGCCGCCTCCGCGTCCCGCGCCGCCGCTTCGGCCGCCGCCTCCGCCGCCTGCTGCTCGGCGGTCAGCCTCTCGTACGCCGACTCCCGGTCGACCGCCTGCGCATAGCGCGCGTACAGCGGCGAGGAGGTCACCGCCGCCTGCATCGCCGCGGCGTCGATCGGGCCCATCAGGGACTGCGGTGCCCGCAGCCGGGTCGCGGCGACGGGTGTCGGCGCTCCCTTGTCGCTCAGCACGGTGATCACGGCCTCGCCGATGCCGAGCCCGGTGAGCACCTCTTCCAGGTCGTACGCCGAGTTCGGGAAGGTCTTCACCGTCGCCTTCAATGCCTTCGCGTCGTCCGGTGTGAACGCCCGCAGCGCGTGCTGCACCCGGTTGCCGAGCTGCGCCAGCACATCGGACGGCACGTCCTTGGGTGTCTGCGTCACGAAGAAGACGCCGACCCCTTTCGAGCGAATCAGCCGCACGGTCTGCGTGATCGACTCCAGGAACGCCTTGGACGCCCCGTTGAACAGCAGATGCGCCTCGTCGAAGAAGAACACGAGCTTCGGCTTGTCCACGTCGCCGGCCTCGGGCAGATCCTCGAAGAGATCGGCGAGCAGCCACATCAGAAAGGTGGAGAACAGCTGCGGTTTGTCCTGCACCGACGGCAGCTCCAGTACGGAGACGAGACCCCGCCCGTCCGGGGCCGTCCGCAGCAGCTCGCTCGTGTCGAACTCCGGCTCGCCGAAGAACCCGCCCGCGCCCTGCTGCTCGAAGGCGGTGATCGAGCGCAGGATGACGCCCGCCGTGGCCGTCGAGAGCCCGCCGATGTTCTTCAGCTCCGCCTTGCCGGTGTCGGACACCAGGAAGGCCACCACCGCGCGCAGATCCTTGAGATCGACCAGCTCCAGGCCCTTGGAGTCCGCGTAGTGGAAGATCAGCCCGAGGGACTGCTCCTGCGTCTGGTTGAGCTGGAGCACCTTGGAGAGCAGCACCGGCCCGAAGCTCGTGACGGTCGCGCGCACGGGGATGCCGGCGCCGATGCCGCCCAGCCCGTAGAACGCGCAGGGAAAGCCCTCGGCCTGCCACTCCTGTCCGACCTGCGCGGCCCGCTCGCGCACCCTGGGGCCGTCCTGCCCGGGCGCGGAGACACCGGACACGTCGCCCTTGATGTCGGCCAGGAAGACGGGGACCCCGTTCGCGGAGAGCTGCTCGGCGATCAGCTGGAGCGTCTTGGTCTTGCCCGTGCCGGTGGCCCCGGCGACCAGTCCGTGCCGGTTGAGCATGGAGAAAGGGATACGGACCGGCGCCTGGGGCAGGCACTGCCCGTCCCAGAGCAGGGCGCCCAGCTCCAGGGCAGGGCCGTCGACGGCGTAGCCCGAGGCGATTTCCTGCGCGGGCTGCGGCACGGTCTCGGCCATGACGGACCTCGGATTTCCGGTCTGTGGCGTGCGATTTCCGGTCTGTACCGTTTTGCCCAGGATCGCATTGGGCTGCCATGGCTGCGCCCGGAGCCGCTTGCCCGGTAGGCTTTCCGTGTGATCTTCAAGCGCATCGGTAACGGGCGGCCGTATCCCGACCACGGCCGGGAAAGCACCCGGCAGTGGGCGGATGTCGCGCCGCGCCCGGTCCGCCTCGATCAGCTCGTGACGACCAAGGGTCAGCTCGATCTGGAAACGCTGCTGGCCGAGGACTCGACCTTCTACGGCGACCTCTTCGCGCATGTCGTGAAGTGGCAGGGCGACCTCTATCTCGAGGACGGCCTGCACCGCGCCGTACGCGCCGCGCTCCAGCAGCGCCAGGTGCTGCACGCCCGCGTCCTCGAACTCGGCTGACCCGCACAACTCGCCGCGAGGCGCTCGCCGAGAGGTCGGCCACTGACCCTTTCGGGCTCTTTCGAAGTCCGTACGGACGCAATCGGTTGATCGTTTAGTAGGCATGGACTCCGGGTCGCACTACGCTGCGCCCATGAGCATGCTCACTCCCCCCGGCATGGGCGGAAAGTACCGCATCACGGGCGACAAGTACCCCCGCATGCGACGCCCCCGCAATCGCCGCAGGATCGTCACGGCAGTCGTTGCCGCGGTCGTCGCCCTCGGGCTGGCCGGGTGGGGAACGCTGCAGCTCATCGACGTCTTCACCAGTGACGGGAAGAAGACGTCGGCGAGCCACAAGGCGAACTGCCAACCGGCTGCGAAGACCTCCGCGGCGGCTCCCGTGGCCCTCAGGCCGGGACAGATCACGGTGAACGTCTACAACGCCACTCCGCGGTCCGGTCTGGCCAAGGCGGCGGCCGACGAACTCAAGAAACGCGGCTTTGCCATCGGCAAGGTGGGCAACGCGCCGGCCGCCTACGACAAGAAGGTTCCGGGCATCGGGATACTGCTCGGCGCGCCGACGGCGTCGAAGGGTCCGTTCTCGGTCCTCGGCACCCAGCTGAGGGGTGCGACGACCAAGACGGACGCACGCAAGACGGCGGACGTGGACCTGATTCTCGGTACGCGCTTCACGGCGCTCACGGCCAAGCCGGACGCGGACCAGGCGCTGACGGTGCTCGCGAAGCCCGCACCCGCTCCCGCCGGGAAGTGCTGAGAGGCCACTCCCCGCACCGAGGCGCCACCGCACGACAAGGCCGCCGGGACACGGTCGTCCCGGCGGCCGAGATCGCTCGGATCAGTTCCTAGTCGACCGTGCCGTACATGCGGTCGCCCGCGTCGCCGAGGCCCGGGACGATGTAGCCGTGCTCGTTCAGGCGCTCGTCCACGGACGCCGTGACGACGGTGACCGGGGTGCCGGCGAGCTCGCGCTCCATCATCTCGACACCCTCGGGCGCCGCCAGCAGCACGACCGCCGTCACATCGTCCGCGCCGCGCTTGATCAGCTCGCGGATCGCCGCGACCAGCGTGCCGCCGGTGGCCAGCATCGGGTCGAGGACGTAGACCTGCCGGCCCGAGAGGTCCTCGGGCATCCGGGTCGCGTACGTCGACGCCTCCAGCGTCTCCTCGTTGCGGATCATCCCGAGGAAGCCCACTTCGGCGGTCGGCAGCAGGCGCACCATGCCGTCCAGCATGCCGAGGCCGGCCCGCAGGATCGGCACGACCAGCGGGCGCGGGTGCGAGAGCTTGACGCCCGTCGTCCCGGTCACCGGGGTCACGATGTCCACCTGCTCGGTGCGCACGTCCCGGGTCGCCTCGTACGCGAGCAGGGTGACCAGCTCGTCGGCGAGACGCCGGAAGGTCGGGGAGTCGGTGCGCCTGTCGCGCAGCGTGGTGAGTTTGTGCGCCACCAGGGGGTGGTCGACGACGTGGATCCGCATGGCGTCAACAGTAGCCCGCGCTCGCATCAAGGCAGGTTCCGGAGGGAAGGTGGAGGAGATCCCCCCAGGCCCCGGGGCCGAGGGGAAGACGGATCAAGCCGTGGGGTGGTGTGTGGGCGATGCCTGAGCCCGAGGGTGAGCAGCACGACATAGGGAGCGAGAGCGAGAGCGAGGCGGCGCGCAGGAGGCGGCGCGCCCAGTTCCTCCGCGAGCTCCACGAGGCCAAGGCGCTGCGCGACCGTGTGCAGCCGCGCCGGGCCCGTGCGGCACGGATGCGTCAGCAGATGCGCATGCGCACGTTCCGCTGGTGACGGGCCCACGCAAACGGTGCCTGTGAGAACTGATGGCCGACGCAACGACGGAAGACCTCTCGCAATGGCCCGCTTTCTGCCACGATTCCGAGAGGGCGGGGCACGCTCAGCGCACCGCCGGTCGTCACACCTCTGATCAGTGGGAGAGTCACGGTGTACTTCGCCGCACTGCTCGCGCGCACTCATGACGGGTGGGAAGCGAGCGACACAGAGCTCGACGATGTGGAGACGCTGTCGGATCTGACCGACCTGGCACGTGAGGCCTCGGTGGACGAGGACACGGTGCTCGTCTTCATCGAGCAGGAGGACGCCTGGTTCGGCATCGTCCGGGTGGAGGGCGAGGAGGATCCTCGTATCTTCGTCTCGGACGCCGCCGCCGCCGCGCGCTCCTCCTACGGGGAGATCCTCACCAACGAATTGCTCGGCGGGGACGATGATGACCCGGCCGACGATCTGGACACCCTGGACCTCGACGGCACCGAGGACGGCGAGGCGGACGAGGACGACGACGAGGAAGCCGTCGACCCCATCGCCGCGCTCGACACCGTGCCCGCGGGACCGGTCGGTGACCGCGACATCCTGACGGACCTCGGTCTGTCGGAGAAGGAGCTGCTGGCACTGGATACGGAGGCACTGCCGGAGATCGCCGAGTCGCTGGGCGCGGCCGAGGTTCTGGAGACCGTTCGCTAGTGACGGGAGCGGGACCCGATCGCGTACCGACAGGCTCGGACCCGGTACGCGGACCGTGGGAGGCGCCGATGCGCGCCGCCCTGGCGGAGGCGGAGCGTGCGGCGCTGTCCGGCGATGTGCCGGTCGGCGCCCTCGTGCTGGGCGAGGACGGCACGGTGCTCTCCGCCGGGCACAACGAACGCGAGCTGACGGGCGACCCGACGGCCCATGCCGAGGTCCTGGCGATCCGCAGGGCCGCCGAGCGCCTCGGCAGCTGGCGGCTGACCGGCTGCACGCTGGTCGTGACGCTGGAGCCGTGCACCATGTGCGCGGGCGCGATCGTGCAGTCCCGGGTGGACCGTGTGGTCTACGGCGCCCGCGACGAGAAGGCGGGCGCCGCGGGTTCGCTGTGGGACGTCGTACGGGACAGACGGCTCAACCACCGGCCCGAGGTGGTGCTCGGCGTGCTCGAGCAGGAGTGCGCGGCGCTCCTGACGGCCTTCTTCCGCGAGCGCTGAGCACGGATCCGGATACCGATTTCGGAGCACGGCCCACCTTGGGCTAAGCTCTCTCCCGGTAGCGTGTCCGAGCGGCCGAAGGAGCTCGCCTCGAAAGCGAGTGTGGGGAAACTCACCGAGGGTTCAAATCCCTCCGCTACCGCTCTCGGCAAAGGGTCCGGCTCATCGAGCCGGGCCCTTTCGTCTGTTCCGGGACCACTCGTACGGACCTGTCCCGCGGGCCCGGGACCCCGTCGGCAACCGGCCACGATCACCGGGTTCTTGGTCCGGAAAGGCTCGGTTAGACTCACGCGACTCCACGAACGGGGGAGGCACAGGGGCCAGGGGACGCAGGGAGCAAGGGCTGATGGTGCAGACGAAGAAGATCGCTGTCTATGTCGTCGTCGTCTTCGTGCTCTACACGATCATCACGTCTCCGGAGAAGGCCGCCGACCTGGTCCAGATAGGGTTCGAGGGTATTTCGACCGCCGCGCAGGGCGTCGGGGACTTCATGACCGAGCTCGTCAATTAGGGTCTGTCGCTGATCCGAACGACAGGCCCCGGGGTCTGTCGGTGGTCCGAACGACCGACGCTGGGAGCACCCCTTGATCCGCCATCTGGTCCTGTTCAAGCTCAACGAAGGAGTGGGGCGCGACGAGCCCCGGGTGATCGCCGGCGCGCAGGCCTTCCGGGAGGTGGACGGGCTCGTGCCCGAGCTGGAGTTCTGGGAGTGCGGCTGGAACATCACCGACCGGCCGATCGCCTATGACTTCGCCATCAACTCCGCCGTCGCCGACGGCGATGCGCTGAAGCGGTACATCGAGCATCCGGCCCATCAGGCTGCCGCCGGACAGTGGCGTGAGTTCGCCACCTGGGTGATCGCCGACTACGAGTTCTGAACCACCTGCTTCTCCGGCCCTCCGCCCGCTGGGCGGGGGGTTTTTGAGGTTTAGATCACAACTTGCCGTCAACACGGTGTTTTCGGGTGCTTGCACACAGTGGACATGTCTTGTGATGCTATGACCGCTTTTGACGGATGAGTTGACCGTAGTTGACCGCAAAGGGGTGGCGTGACCGTGCCGGCCAGTACTGCGCCTCAGGTGTTGCCCCAGAACGAGCGGCCGGACGACCCGCCCGCCACCGCGCGGCCACAGAGCAGGGGCGCCGACACCAGGGCCCTGACACAGGTGCTCTTCGGTGAGCTCAAGGACCTGGAGCCCGGCACCCCGGAACACTCCCGGGTGCGTGGGGCGCTGATCGAGGCGAACCTCCCGCTGGTGCGCTACGCCGCCGCCCGCTTCCGCTCCCGCAACGAGCCGATGGAGGACGTCGTCCAGGTCGGCACGATCGGCCTCATCAACGCCATCGACCGCTTCGACCCGGACCGCGGAGTGCAGTTCCCGACCTTCGCGATGCCCACGGTGGTCGGCGAGATCAAACGTTACTTCCGCGACAACGTACGGACCGTCCATGTGCCGCGGCGGCTGCACGAGCTGTGGGTCCAGGTCAACGGCGCCACCGAGGACCTGACGACCGCTCACGGCCGCTCCCCGACGACCGCCGAGATCGCCGAGCGGCTGAAGATCGGCGAGGACGAGGTGCTGGCATGCATCGAGGCCGGCCGTTCGTACCACGCGACCTCGCTGGAGGCGGCGCAGGAGGGTGACGGGCTGCCCGGCCTGCTGGACCGGCTCGGTTACGAGGACCCCGCCCTCGCGGGCGTCGAACACCGGGATCTCGTACGGCATCTGCTCGTACAACTGCCCGAACGGGAACAGCGCATCCTGATGCTGCGGTACTACAGCAATCTGACGCAGTCACAGATCAGCCAGGAGCTGGGAGTCTCCCAGATGCATGTGTCAAGACTTCTGGCGCGCAGCTTCGCCCGATTGCGATCCGCAAACAGGATCGAGGCGTAGCCGGAACGGGTATACCCCGGTCGGACGCTTTTCATCGGGCCCACATCCGTACACCCCCTGCCGCCTGCGGAGTTTGGCCCATTACTTGTCGACATGTCACTACAGCGTGTTGCCGACATGTGACATTCTGCCGGAGACGCGTTTGCCGCAGCCTCGCCGCCGGTATTTCAGGGGAAGCTGCGTTCCTCCGTTGGTCGCGGCCACCGCGACCGTCCGCGACCTCAAGGGGGTGGCATGTCCGCAGAACAGGGCAGCTCGAAGGTGCTTACGCTCACAAAGAGCGCTCCCGCACCTGTCACGCCTGACAGCTCGGAGGCCATCGACACTCGCACTCTGTCCCGCTCCCTGTTTCTGCGGCTGCGCGCACTCGACGCGCAGAACGCCGAGGGCGCGGGCGACACCCCGGAGCGCACCTATGTGCGCGACACCCTCATCGAGCTCAATCTCCCCCTGGTGCGTTACGCGGCGGCGCGGTTCCGCTCCCGCAACGAACCGATGGAGGACATCGTCCAGGTCGGGACCATCGGTCTGATCAAGGCGATCGACCGCTTCGACTGCGAACGAGGCGTGGAGTTCCCGACGTTCGCCATGCCGACGGTCGTCGGCGAGATCAAGCGCTTCTTCCGCGACACCTCGTGGTCGGTGCGGGTGCCGCGCCGGCTCCAGGAGCTGCGGCTCGCGCTCACCAAGGCGAGCGACGAGCTGGCGCAGAAGCTGGACCGCTCCCCGACCGTGCCCGAACTCGCGGCCGTGCTCGGGGTCTCCGAGGAGGACGTGGTCGACGGCCTGGCCGTCGGAAACGCCTACACGGCGTCCTCGCTGGACTCGCCGTCCCCCGAGGACGACGGCGGCGAGGGCTCGCTGGCGGACCGTCTGGGGTACGAGGACTCGGCGCTCGAGGGCGTGGAGTACCGCGAGTCCCTGAAGCCGCTGCTGGCCAAACTCCCGCCCCGGGAGCGGCAGATCATCATGCTGCGGTTCTTCGCGAACATGACGCAGTCCCAGATCGGCGAGGAGGTCGGCATCTCGCAGATGCACGTCTCCCGGCTGCTGACCCGCACGCTCGCGCAGCTGCGGGAGGGACTGATCTCCGACTGACGTCCGCCGGCCCGGCCCGGTCGCCGATCCGGCGGCCGCGGCCGGGTTCCTTATTGACGGTCCGTCAGACACACTGACGCGATGCGACGACGTCCCAGAACGGCTCTCGTGGCGGTGGCGCTCTGCCTCGGCGGCACGCTGACAGCGTGCGGCAGCGGCGGCGACGACGGATACGCGGCGGTCGGTGCCGCGGGTTCGGGGCCCGAGAGAGGGCCCACGGCCGCGGTTCCGCCGAAGGGTGACGTGATCCTGGTACCGCTGGACGGGACCACCGGGCCCGGTGAGCCACCGGGCGCGACACCGCCGAAGGGCGGGCAGCCGTCCGGTACGCCGTCCGCGGGCGGCGACGGAAGTGGCGCGGGCGGTACGGGAGATGGCCCCGGAAGCTCCAGCGCTTCGGCGGGCGGCACAGGTACTCCGGGTGCTGGAGGTCCGGCCTCCGGCAGTCCGGGCGGGAGCGCCTCGGGCGGACCGGGCGCTTCGGGAGGATCCGGCGGCACGGACACACCCGGCCGGCCCGGCACACCGCCCGCCGAACCACCCTCGAAGCCCACACCGGAGCCCCCGCCGGGACCCGCCGTGCTCAGCGTCGGCGAACCGGTGCGCGCGGCACTCGACCGCCGCTGGTGCGAGCAGGTCACCGTGACGTTCCGCAACACCGGCCGGTCGCCGGTGGCTTCGGGCACGGTCACCTTCGCCACGCACATCATCGGCGCGCTCGGCATCGACTGGGCGACCGTCCGGTCCGCTCAGCCCCTGCCCGCGCCGATCGCCGCGGGGGCGGCGCGCACACAGGCGTACACCGTGTGTGTGGACGCCTGGCGGGTGCCGCTGGGCATGCACATCGAGACCCAGGACGTCACCGCCACCTGGACCTGACGGACGCGCGGCCGCGGTGACGTACCCGGTGAGGTGCCTCGTACGTTTCCCCGACGTCTTCGGTGACGTGAGGAAGCGGGCGGGTCAGCCCAGGGCGAGCCAGGCCACCGCGCCGAGGATCACGACGGCGGCGATGACGCCGACGATGAGCCCGACGCGCGAACCGGACTGGGCGGTGGCCGCCGGCTGCCGGGTCTGCGGCGCGCCCTCGTCGACGAACGCGCGGAACATCTGGGTGCTGCCCGCCGGGTCGTAGTTGCCCTCGGGGCCCTGACCTTGGGGAGCGTGGGGGTTGTGTGCCATGGGGCAGGACCCTAGCGAACGCAGGTGTCCTGCCCAACCCCGGGCGAGCGACGGACCGCTCCCCGGGTGCGCCATGACCGGGCGCATGCGAAGCCTTTTGAGTTCCTTTACTACTGCAAGCCCCGCTTTCGTTTGCCTTCAGCAACCAATAACTTCTATGGTTGCCCTAAGCAACAAGATGTCGGGAGGGGTACGGCCATGGCCGCACAGAGTCAGTACGCGGAACTGGCCCGGCAGCTCAGTGCCATCGGCGCGATCAAGCGCGGACTGGCACGGATGCTCCCCGCCGAGTGCCCGTCCGGCACGGCCGCCGTACTGACCCTGCTGGACCGGCACGGCGAGATGCGGATGAGCCGGCTGGCCGAGCTGCTGGCCGTCGACATGTCGGTGACCAGCCGGCATGTGGCCCATGCGGCGGAACGCGGATGGATCGAGCGCTCCCCCGACCCGGGCGACCGGCGCTCCCGCATCCTCCGGCTGACCCCCGCGGGGCTGGACATGCTCGACGAGCTCGCCCGGCGGACGACGGACATGTTCGCCCACAACCTCGAGGACTGGTCCGACGACGACGTCGGACAGCTGATCGTGATGCTGGCGCGCCTGCGCGACTCCTTCGGAGACTGCCGGGCGCGCCACCACGACGAGCCGCACTCCCGTACATCCGTGTGACAAGACGTAAGAAAAGGAACTTCATGGCTACGACCACACCGTCCGGTGTGCGGGGCGGCCACGCCAAGCACGGCGCTCAACCCGCCGGCGACGGCACGCCGATGACCCACCGGCAGATCATGGAAGCGCTGTCCGGGCTGCTGCTCGGCATGTTCGTCGCCATCCTGTCGTCCACCATCGTCTCCAACGCCCTGCCCGAGATCATCACGGACCTCGGCGGCGGCCAGAGCGCCTACACCTGGGTGGTCACGGCCGCACTGCTGTCGATGACCGCGACCACCCCGCTGTGGGGCAAGCTCGCGGACCTCTTCAGCAAGAAGCTGCTGGTCCAGATAGCGCTCGTCATCTACATGGCGGGCTCGGTGGTCGCCGGCCTCTCGCAGAACACCAGCATGCTCATCGCGTGCCGCGTCGTGCAGGGCATCGGCGTCGGTGGCCTGACGGCACTCGCGCAGATCATCATGGCCGCCATGATCGCCCCGCGTGAGCGGGGCCGGTACAGCGGTTACCTCGGCGCGACGTTCGCTGTCGCAACCGTCGGCGGTCCTCTGCTCGGCGGCATCATCACCGACACCGAGTGGCTCGGCTGGCGCTGGTGCTTCTACGTCGGTGTGCCCTTCGCGATCATCGCGCTGATCGTGCTCCAGAAGACGCTGAAGCTGCCGGTCGTGAAGCGCCAGGTCAAGGTCGACTGGGCGGGTGCCCTCTTCATCAGCGCCGCGGTCTCGCTGCTGCTGGTCTGGGTGACCTTCGCCGGTGACAAGTACGACTGGATCTCATGGCAGACCTACGCCATGGTCGGCGGCTCGATCGCCCTCGGGCTGCTCTTCCTGCTCATCGAGTCCAGGGCGAGCGAGCCGATCATCCCGCTGCGGCTGTTCCGCAACCGCACGATCACGCTGGCCTCGCTGGCCTCGCTCTTCGTCGGTGTCGCGATGTTCGCCGGCACCGTGTTCTTCAGCCAGTACTTCCAACTGGCACGCGACAAGTCGCCGACGATGTCCGGCGTGATGACCATTCCGATGATCGCCGGTCTGTTCGTCTCCTCCACGGTCTCGGGCCAGGTCATCACCAAGACGGGCCGCTGGAAGGCCTGGCTGGTCGGCGGCGGTGTGCTCGTGACCGGCGGCCTCGGTCTGCTCGGCACGATCCGGTACGACACGGAGTACTGGCACATCGCGATCTTCATGGCCGTCATGGGCCTCGGTCTCGGCATGATGATGCAGAACCTGGTGCTCTGCACGCAGAACCAGGTCGCGCCCGAGGACCTCGGCTCCGCCTCCTCCGTCGTCACCTTCTTCCGCTCGCTGGGCGGTGCGATCGGCGTCTCCGCGCTGGGCGCGGTGCTCGCCAACCGGGTCACGCACTACGTCAAGGACGGACTCGCCGAACTCGGTCCGCAGGGCGCGGCGCTGGGCCACGGCGGCACGGCCGGCGGGGGCATCCCCGACCTGGACACGCTGCCCGGCCCGATCCGTACGGTGATGGAGACCGCGTACGGACACGGCATCGCCGACATCTTCCTGTTCTCGGCGCCCTTCGCCCTGCTGGCCTTCCTCGTGACCCTGTTCATCAAGGAGGTCGCACTGAAGAGCCACGCGTCGTCGGAGTCCTCCGAGCCGGCGATGTCCCCGGCGCCCGCGGCGTCCGTGGAGGCATCGGTCGGCGCACCCGCTGCCGCCCTGTCCCTGGCGGCCGACGCCCCGGTCGCGGTCGTCGCCGCCCCGGTCGGCCCGTCCGTGCACGGTGTGGTGCGCGGCAACGAGGGTGCGGCGGTGCCGCAGGCAGCCGTCACCCTGATCTCGCCGGCCGGCCGCCAGCTCGGCCGCTCGGTCTCCCAGCACGACGGCAGCTACGCACTGGACGCTCCCGGCGCCGGTTCGTACGTCCTGATCGCCTCCGCCGACGGCTTCCAGCCGCAGGCCTCCACGGTGGTCGTCGGTGACGACCCGGTGGCGTTCGACATCCTGCTCTCGGGCACGAGCGGACTCGCCGGCATCGTGCGGGCCGCCGACAGCGGCCTGCCGGTCGACGGCGCGATGGTCATCGTCACGGACGTCCGCGGCGATGTGCTGGGCACCGGAAAGACCACCGTGCAGGGCGACTTCGCCTTCGCGGAGCTCGTACCGGGTGCGGTGACCGTCGCCGTGAACGCCACCGGCTTCCGGCCGCTGGCCCTCCCCGTGGAGATCGGCGGCCAGGGCGTGACCCGGGTCGAGGCCGTCCTCCAGGCAGGGGCGCTCGTCCGCGGAACCGTCCGCGGCGGCCCGGACCGCCGGCCGCTGGCCGACGCACGGGTCACCCTGGTCGACGCCGCCGGCAACGTGGCCGCCACCTCGACGACCGGGGACGACGGGGCGTACGCCTTCGCCGACCTGGACGCGGGGGAGTACACGGTCATCGCGACCGGCTATCCGCCGGTGGCCGGAGCGCTGAGCGTGGCCGGCGGCGGGGTCGACGGCCACGACATCGAACTCGCCCACCCGGGCGAGTAGTTCGGACCCCCGGGCAGCTGCGCTCTGTAGCGGAAGCGCGCGCCCGGGGCCGGGGCGGCAGGCTGGGGACGGCCTGCCGCCCCGGCAATTTTTCGCAAGGAGAGAAACGGGATGGGACTTCGCGCACAGGTACGGACGCGGGACGGCTGGGCCGTCCAGCACGCGGTCGTGACGGTCACCGACATGACCGGCGCACAGGTGCTGCGGGAGACGGCGGACGCGGACGGCGCGGTGCGCTCGGCAGCCCCGCTGTCCGCGGGCGGCTACACGGTCGTCGTCACGGCGCTCGGTTACGCGCCGACCGCGTCGACCGCGATGGTCACCGCGAGCGGGCGCGCCGAGATCGGCACGGTCGTACTGGCCCGCCAGGGCGGCGCCGAACTGCCACCGCCGGGCACCTGGTCCATCGACCCCGCCCACTCCTCCGCGGGCGCGGTCGCCCAGCACCTCGGCATCTCCTCGGTGAGCGGCCGGTTCACCGACTTCGGCGGCCGGATCGCGATCGCGCCGGACCTCGGCTCCTCGCGGGTCGAGGCGGTGATCCGGGCGGCCACCATCGACACGGGCAACGGCCTGCGCGACAAGCACCTGCGCTCGCCGGACTTCCTGGACGTCGAGCAGTACCCGGAGATCGTCTACCGCAGCCACGGTCTGACACCGACGGGCACGGACCGCTGGACGGTGCACGGCGCGCTGTCCCTGCACGGTGTCGTACGGGACGTGGACCTGGACCTCGCCTACCTCGGCACCGGCCCCGATCCGTGGGGAGGCGTCCGGGCGGCCTTCCGGGCGACCACCGAGCTGCACCGGGAGGACTTCGCGATGAACTACAACCAGGTGGTCCAGGCGGGGATCTCCGCGATCGGCACGACCCTCAAGATCGAGCTGGCGATCCAGGCGGTCCAGGGTGACGCGCTGCCGGGCGTCTGAGGAACGGGTCCCAAAGGACAGGGCGCCCGAGGATTAGGCTGCGGCCCATGGCACCCAACATCGCCACCAACACCACGGTGGAACTGGACGAGTTGCTGGAGTTCGTACGCCCCCGGCACCGGGCGATCCTGCTGACGGCCCGTGCGGACGGGTCACCGCAGGGCTCCCCGCTCACGTGCGGGGTGGACGACTCGGGCCGGATCGTGATGTCGACGTACCCCGAGCGCGCGAAAACCCGCAACGCGAAGCGGAATCCGCGGGTGAGTGTGATCGTCCTGTCGGACGACTGGGACGGGCCGTGGGTCCAGATCGACGGCGACGCGGAAGTCATCGACGCGCCGGACTCGGTGGAACCGCTGGTGGAGTACTTCCGCAACATCTCGGGGGAGCATCCGGACTGGGCGGAGTACCGGGAGGCGATGCTGAAGCAGGGGAAGTCGATCATCCGGGTGACGCCGGGGCGGTGGGGGCCGATCGCGAAGGGCGGCTTCCCGGCCCGCCTCAGCGGCTCCTGAGGGCGCTCCAGCCCCACCGAGCTGTGCGGGCCGCGGGCTGGCAGACGCGCATTCAGCAAGCCAGCCTCGCCGGGTTGTGCGGGCCGTTCCAGCCCCGCGGGTCTGTGCGGGCAAATCCAGCCCCGCGGGCATGGGGTGATCAGCCGGGCCATCCAAGCCCCGCCAGCGATTGAGGCGCGGGGTCCGGGGCAGAGCCCCGCAACGAGCCCGCGCCACGAAGCCACCCCCCGCCCGGGACTGTCCCGCATGCCCTACGGGCATGTCCTCAATCGCCGGACGGGCTTGAAGTGAACGCCCTTGGCAGCACCTAGCCCCTTCGACTGGACCGGGTCAATCCGGCCTCGGGGCGGATGATCAGCCGGGCCATTCCAGCCCCGCGGGTCTGTGCGGGCAAATCCAGCCCCGCGGGCATGGGGTGATCAGCCGGGCCATCCAAGCCCCGCCGGCGATTGAGGCGCGGGGCCCGGGGCAGAGCCCCGCAACGAGCCCGCAGGCTGAAGGTGCAGCCCCCTGACCGGCTCAGAGTCAGCCGCACGCGTGCGCAGCCGCACGCTCCGCTCCGTCACACCGCGCGAGCCACCATCGCTTCGATGCCCGCCACCAACAGCTCCAGCGCGAAGTCGAAGTCCCTCTCCCTCATCTCCGCCACCGTCTCCCCGCCCCGCGCCTTCATCAGTTCCGCCGCGTTTCCGAAATGCCGGCTGAAGTCCGGCTGTTCGCTGATCGAGCCCATCGCCTCGCGGAAGTACTCGTCCTGGCTCAGGCCCGCCGCCGCGCAGCGCTGGATGAAATGGCCCTCGATCGTGCCGAAGCCGTAGACGAACTGGAAGACCGCCGACAGCCCGCCCATCTGGCCGTGCGGCGGAAGTCCCGTGTTGCGCATGACCTCCTGGACCGCCAGCGAGAAGCCCATCGAGTGCGGGCCGATGTTCAGGAACGTGCCGATCAGCGCCGAGACCCACGGGTGGCGCACCAGCACCCCCCGGTACTCGACCGCCAGTGCGCGCAGCTGCCCGCGCCACTCGGACGCGTCGCCGACGTCGGGCAGCCGTACTTCCCCGAAGACCGCGTCCAGCGCCAGTTCCAGCAGGTCGTCCTTGGTGTCGACGTACCAGTACACGGACATCGCGGTGACATCGAGCTCGGCGGCCAGCCGGCGCATCGAGAACTTCGCCGCGCCCTCCGAGTCCAGCAGTCGTACCGTCGCGGCGATGATCTTCTCGCGGTCCAGGCCCGTCGGCTGGGCCGGTTTGCCGCCGGCGCGCCGGCCGGCCGGCTTGCCCTCCAGCCACACACTGGTCCGCGAAGGACCCTTCGCGCGGTCGGCCGCACCCACCATCGCGCCACTCTCCTCGACTCGCCCGCTCCCGATGCTATGCCGCCGCCCGCACCTCGTCTGCACGCTCCGCCCGCCGCAGCAGCATCGCGGCCAGCAGACCGCCGGCCAGCACGGCCACCGCGCCGACCAGCTGGCTTGTCTCCAGGCCGGAGGCGAACGCGTCCGAGATCCGGGCCCGCTCGGCCGGGCTCCCGGCCGCCGCGAGGGCGGCGGGCAGCGAGACGGCGCCTGCCACCGCGGGAACGAGTGCGGCGAAGCGGGAGTTCAGTACCGCGCCGAGCACGGCGACGCCGAGGCCGTTGCCGAACTCGGCGAGCGTGCCGTTCACCCCCGCGCCCACGCCCGCCTTCTCCGGAGGGATGGCCCCCATGATCGCGTTGGCCATCGCCGGCATGGAGAGCGCCACTCCCGCGCCCATCGTCACCAGGCCGAGCAGCATCCCGCCGTACCCGTCGGCACCGAGGAGCGCGATCGACGCGAGGCCGGCCGACACCAGGGTCATACCGACGGCGATGGTCCCCGGGGTGCCGATCCTCGGCAGCAGCCGGGCTCCCACGCCGGTCAGATTGAGCGCGACGACGGTGAGCGCCAGGGGAGCGGTGCGCAGACCCGCGTCCAGCGGCCCGTATCCGAGCACGAACTGCAGATGCTGGGTGAGCAGGAACAGCGAACCGCCCATGCCGAACGCGACGAGGATCGCCCCCGCGACCGCCCCGATGAACCGCTGGTTGCGGAAGAAGTGCATGTCCAGCATCGGGTGCGGGATCCGCAGTTCCCACAGGACGAACACGCCGAGCACCAGGACACCGGTCGCCGCCGATGCCACGACCTGCGTCGAGGTCCAGCCGTGCTCGGGCCCGGAGATGATCGCGTACACGACGGCGGTCATACCGATCGTGGAGAGCAGCGCGCCGAGCAGGTCCGGCCGGTCGCCCTGCGGGTTCTTGGACTCCGGTACGAGGGCGATGACCGCGAACAGACCGATGGCCACCACGGGGATGTTGACCAGGAAGATCGCGCCCCACCAGAAGTGGTCGAGCATGACCCCACCGATCAGCGGACCGGCCGCGAACCCGAGGGAGTTGACGGTGGACCACAGGCCGATGGCCTTGACGCGCTCGGTGTCGTCGAAGATCTGCACGACCACCGCGAGGGTGGTGGTCATCAGCAGCGCACCGCCGACGCCCATACCGGCGCGTGCGGCGATCAGCTGGGTGGAGGACTGGGCGAGCCCGGCGGTGAGTGAGCCGATGCCGAACAGCGCGAGCCCTGCCACCAGCATCTTCTTGCGCCCGTAGCGGTCGGCCGCGTTGCCCGCGGTGAGCAGCAGGCCGGACTGCACGAGTGAGTAGGCGTTGATCATCCACTGGATGTCGGCGGTGGAGGCGTCGAGTTCCCGCGTGAGGGAGGGGATGGCGACGCTCAGGACGGTGTTGTCGAGCAGCACCGTGAGCTGGGCGAGGCAGATGACGCCGAGAATGATCCAGCGCTGCGGATGGCGGCCCGGGAGGGCGGTGCCGGTCTCGGTGGCCGTGGCCGTCATACGCACTCCTTGTACGGTGTACGGGGTATATCCTGTACACCGTACAGCAAACTCCCTTACGCCGTACAGCGACCCTGAACTGGCACTACTTCTCGGCGGTCAGGTCGTACAGGGTCGTGCCGCCCACGGTCACCTCCGTGAAGGTCGACTCGATCCACGAGGTGATCGCGGAGCTGCTGTTGCCACCGGGCCCGCCGCCTTGTCCACCGCCCTGGCCGCCCTGGCCGCCCTGGCCGCCCGCGACGAAGTAGTGGATCTTCCCTGCGGCGACGTACTCCTTGAACTGGGCGAGCGTCGGAGACGGGTCGCTGCCGTTGAAGCCGCCGATCGCCATCACCGGCTCACCGGTGGCGAGTTGGTAGCCGGCCGCGTTCTGGGAGCCGATGGCCGCGGCGACCCAGGTGTAGTCGCCCGCGTTCTGCCGCAGTGTCGCCTCGGCCTCGGAGCTCACGGTCGCTCCGTTGAGCAGGCCGCCCATGCCGCCTCCCCCGCCACCCTCGCGAGCGCCGCCGCCCGCACCGCCGGGCCCCATGCCCTGGCGCTGGGCCGGACCGCCCTGCCAGGGAAGGCCGTTCGAGGGCTGAGCCGCCCCGCCACCGGGACCTCCCTGCTGCCCCTGCCCCGGGCCTTGCCCCTGTTGCCCCTGGCCCTGCTGCCCCGGCGGCACCCGTCCACCGTCGCCGCCCGGCCCGCCGGCGCGCATGCCCCCACCGCCCCGCGCCGCCGCGGGACCGGCGGTCACGATCGAGCCGGCGTGCCCCTCGTTCACGGTCGTGAGGGAGTACGCCACCGGTCCGGCCAGTGCCGCGACCAGGGCAAGCGCCGCCGCGCCCAGCGACAGCCGGGGTCCCCGCCGGCCCGCACGCCCCGCGAGCAGAAGCCCTGCCGCAGCCGCCAGGCCGCCGATGAGCACCGCCCAGCGCAGCCACGGCAGATAGTCGGGGGTCCGGCCGAGCAAGGTGAAGGACCACACGGCTGTCACCGCGACCGTCACGATCAGTGCCGCCGAGGCCGCGAACGCGTGCCGTTCCTCCCACAGGACGGTGACGCCCATGCCGACCAGGGCCGCGATGGAGGGGGCCAGCGCCACCGTGTAGTACTCGTGGAAGATCCCCGCCATGAAGCTGAAGACCGCCGCGGTCATCAGCAGCGAGCCGCCCCACACCAGGAACGCCGACCGCGCGGTGTCGGTCCGCCCGGCCCGCCAGGTGACGACGAGACCCGCGACGAGCAGCAGCAGAGCCGCGGGCAGCAGCCAGGAGATCTGGCCGCCGATCGACGCGTCGAACATCCGGCCGATGCCGCTGCTCCCCCAGCGGCCCCCGCCACCACCACCGCCGCCGCCCACGCTGCCGACCTCGTCGCCGTTGATCCGGCCGAGACCGTTGTAGCCGAAGGTCAGCTCCAGGAAGCTGTTGTTCTGGGAGCCGCCGATGTACGGGCGCGAGGAAGCGGGCCACAGCTCGACGATCGCCACCCACCAGCCGCCCGCGGCGACGATCGCGAGCCCGCCGAGGGCGAGCTGGCCGAGCCGCCGCCGCAGTGTCGTCGGCGCGCACACCGCGTACACCAGTGCCAGGGGCGGCAGGATCAGGAACGCCTGGAGGGTCTTGGTCAGGAACGCGAACCCGATCGCCACACCCGCCCAGACCAGCCATGCCGTCCGCGCACCCTCCAGCGCGCGCAGCACGCAGTAGACGGCGACCGTCATCAGCAACGCCAGCAGCGCGTCGGGGTTGTTGAAGCGGAACATCAGCGCGGCGACGGGCGTCACGGCCAGCACGGCGCCCGCGATCAGCCCGGCCGCGGGAGTGAAGCGCCGGCGCACCGCCGCGTACACCACCGCCACCGTGCCGACCCCCATCAGCACCTCGGGCACCAGGATCTGCCAGGAGCCGAGCCCGAAGAGCCGTACGGACAGGGCCATCGGCCACAGCGCGGCCGGGGGCTTGTCGACGGTGATCGAGTTCGCGGCGTCGGAGGACCCGAAGAAGAAGGCCTTCCAGCTCTCGCTGCCCGCCTGGACGGCGGCGGAGTAGAAGGAGTTGGCGTAGCCGGACGCGGTCAGGTCGTAGCTGTAGAGCACCGCCGTGATGAGCAGCAGACCGAGGAAGGCCGGGCGTACCCAGGGGGCGTCACCGGCCCGGCCGCGCCACAGCCGGGCTGCCGTCCGGGCTCCCCGTCCGCCGGCCGCGTGTCCGCCCCTGGGTCCGCCGCCGGGTGGTCCCCCGCGTCCGGGGCGTCCCTGCGCGGGCCCGGCCACCAGGCCGTCGGGACCGGACGCGTTGCCGGGCGGATCGCCAAGCGCATTGCCGGGCGCATTGCCGGGCGGGGGAGGGTAGGCGTGGCTGTCGTGTGTCGTCGTCATCGTGCGGCCCTCGGGTCGTTGTCGTGCGGGACGGCGCGCAGCTGCGCGGTGTCGTCCCAGGTGTGGTCGGAGACCGCACATGCGTCCGGCGCGCGGTCCGGGAACCCTCGCGGCCGCGGTCCCTCATCGGGTTCCGGGACCGCCCACGTCCGGGATGCCTCACTCCGTGCCGGCGCCCCCCGCCGGTCCGGGAACACCCACGCCCGGAACAGCAGAAAGCGCAGCACCGTCGCCGCCAGGTTCGCCGCGATCAGCACCGCCAGTTCGGTGCCGTGCGAGGCATCGCCCGCGGCAGCGTCCAGTGCGGCCAGCGAACCGCTCGTCAGCGCGAGCCCGATGGCGAACACGACCAGGCCCTGCGCCTGGTGCCGTACCGCTCGGTCCCGCCCCCGCACACCGAAGGTGAGCCGCCGGTTGGCCGCCGTGTTGGCGATCGCCGACAGCAACAGGGCGGACGCGTTGGCCGTCTGCGGGCCGGCTCCCAGCCGGAACGCGGAGTACAGCAGCAGATAGAGCAGCGTGGAGAGCGCGCCCACCGCGCAGAAGCCGACCAGCTGACGCGCCAGCGAGCCGGGCACCCCGCTGAGCTGCCGGTCGCGCGGGTCGTCGCCGAAGGGGCGGGCCAGCCGGTCCAGCGGCAGCGCGCCGACCGCCAGGGCCCGTCCCACCCGCCAGACGCCCTTGAGGTCCTCGGTCGCCGTGCTCACGATGTGCACGGTCGAGTCCGGGTCGTCCACCCAGTCGACCGGCACCTCGTGGATGCGCAGTCCGGCGCGCTCGGCCAGCACCAGCAGCTCGGTGTCGAAGAACCAGCCGGTGTCCTCGACCATCGGCAGCAGCCGCTCGGCGACTTCGCGCCGTATCGCCTTGAACCCGCACTGGGCGTCCGAGAACCGCGCGGCGAGCGAGCCGCGCAGAATCAGGTTGTAGGCCCGCGAGATGAACTCCCGCTTCGGCCCGCGCACCACCCGCGACGAGCGGGCCAGCCGTGAGCCGATGGCGAGATCCGAGTGCCCGGAGATCAGCGGGGCGACGAGCGGAAGCAGCGCGTTGAGGTCGGTGGACAGATCGACGTCCATGTAGGCGAGTACGGGGGCATCGGAGTGCGACCAGACGGTCCGCAGGGCCCGCCCCCGCCCCTTCTCCTCCAGCCGGTACGACCGCACCTCGGGGACGGTCGCCGCGAGTTCGGCCGCCACCCGGGGCGTGCTGTCGGTGCTCGCGTTGTCGGCGACGGTGATGCGGAAGCCGTACGGGAAGGTCCGCGCGAGGTGTTCGCGCAGCCGCAGCACGCATCTTTCGAGGTCGGCCTCCTCGTTGTAGACCGGGATCACGACGTCGAGTACGGGCGGCCCGGCCGTGCCGGCGAGCAGATGCTCCCGGGCCGGCAGGGTTCCCTCTGGGATGTCGGTTCGCATGTCACGACACTCGTCAGGAGGGCTGTCACGGCTGTGTGATGCGCCTGTGCCCTGTCTGTGAGAGGGGATCAGTGGCGCCCGGCGGGTCGTTCCACGTGGGCAGTTCGACGCCGAACACGGTGCGCCCGGGGCGGGAGTTGACTCCGACGCGACCGCCGTGCGCGCTCACCACCGCGTCCACGATCGCCAGTCCGAGCCCGGTCGACCCCGCGGTGCGGGACCGGGACGCGTCCCCGCGCGCAAACCGTTCGAAGATGTACGGGAGCAGTTCGGGCGGGATGCCGGGCCCGTCGTCCTCCACCTCCAGCACGACGGTGGGACCGCGGTCCTGCACCCGGGCGACGACGGTCGTGCCGGGCGGTGTGTGCGTACGGGCGTTGGCCAGCAGATTGACCAGGACCTGATGGAGCCGGGCCGCGTCGCCCCCGACCGCCGCCGGTTCCACCGGGAGTTCGAGCCGCCAGGTGTGATCGGGACCGGCCGCGCGGGCGTCGCTGACGGCGTCCACGACCAGGGGAGGAAGGTCGGTGCGCTCGCGGTCGAGCGGGCGTCCCGCGTCGAGGCGCGCCAGCAGCAGCAGATCCTCGACCAGACCGGTCATCCGGGTGGCCTCGGACTCGATCCGGCCGAGGGCGTGCCGGGTGTCCGGTCCGACGGTGTCCCGGCCGCGCCGGGTGAGTTCCGCGTAACCGCGGATCGAGGCCAGTGGCGTACGCAGCTCATGGCTGGCGTCGGCGACGAACTGCCGTACCCGCGTCTCGCTCTGCTGGCGGGCGGTCAGCGCCGAACCGACATGGTCCAGCATGCGGTTGAGCGCGGCTCCGACCTGTCCGACCTCGGTGCGGGGATCGGCCTCGGCGTCCGGCACCCGCTCCAGCGGGGCGACCTCGCCGCTGTGCAGGGGGAGTTCGGAGACCCGGGTGGCGGTGGCGGCCACGCGCCGCAGCGGTCGCAGCGCGACACCGACCAGCGCGGTACCGGTGATACCGGCCGCCAGCAGGCCCGTCGCGGCCACACAGATCTCGACGAGGATCAACGTGCTCAGCGCGTCTTCCACCTCGCCGGCCGGAATCCCGACGAGAACCGTGCCTTCGCCGGCCGACCCGTTGTCCGCCGCTCCGTCGCTCACGGTCCCGTCGCCCGTCGACCCGTCTGTCGTCGTGGGCAGGGACATCACGCGATAGCCGCCGAGCCCCGGCAGCGTGACGTCGTGCACCTCGCCGTCCGCGGGCACCGTGCCGAGCGCCCTGAGCTGCGCGGCATCGAGCGGCGTGGTGTCGTCCGGGCGGTAGCCGGGAGTGGTGTTCTCGACGGTCCTCGCGCCTTCGGACCCCGCGCTGCCACCGTCCGGTACCAACGCCCCGACCGTGCCGAAGGGCTGACCGCCGCCGCCGAGGAAGTCCAGCGGGCCCTCGGTGTCCCCGGGTACCGGAGGCGGACGTCCGGGCAGGTCGGCGCGGACCGCGATGCCGCGCAGCTGGTCGTCGAGCTTGCCGTACAGATAGCTGCCGAACGCGATCGTCGTGACGGCCCCGATCACCGACGCGACCACGGCGATCAGCGCCACCGCGGACACCACCAGCCGGGTCCGCAGCGACCATCTGCGGCCGCGCATCCCCCGCACTACTCGCCGGGCTTGATCAGATACCCGGCTCCGCGCCGGGTGTGGATCATCGGCGGCCGCCCGGCGTCGATCTTCTTGCGCAGATAGGAGACGTACAGCTCGACGACGTTGGCCTGGCCGCCGAAGTCGTACGACCACACCCGGTCGAGGATCTGCGCCTTGCTGAGCACGCGCCGCGGATTGCGCATCAGATAGCGCAGCAGCTCGAACTCCGTCGCCGTCAGATGGATCGCGTCACCGGCCCGGCAGACCTCATGGCTGTCCTCGTCCAGGGTGAGATCGCCGACCGCCAGCAGCGAGGCGCTCCGCGCGGCCGCCGTCCCGGAGCGCCTGATCAGTCCGCGCAGCCTCGCCACGACCTCCTCCAGCGAGAAGGGCTTGGTCACATAGTCGTCGCCGCCCGCCGTGAGCCCGGCGATCCGGTCCTCGACGGCGTCCCTCGCGGTCAGGAAGAGCACCGGCACCTCGGGCATGTCACGCCGCAGGCGTCCGAGGACCGCGAGCCCGTCCATGTCGGGCAGCATCACGTCCAGCACGACGGCGTCGGGCCGGAAGTCGCGCGCGGACCGGAGAGCGCCCGCGCCGTCGCCCGCGCTGCGCACTTCCCAGCCCTCGTAGCGCAGGGCCATCGACAGCAGCTCGCTCAGCGCGGTCTCGTCGTCGACGACGAGGACGCGGACGGGGCTGCCGTCCGGCCTGAGCAACTCGGTACGCCCCTGAGGCGTGGTCGCGGTCATGCGGCCAGCCTGCGACCCGGCCGTGAAAAGGCTCTTGCGCCTTTCTGTGAATTGCCTGAGAACCGGGGCTCCTCGGGGACCGCTTCTCCTCAGGGATCGCCTCAGGTCGCCTCAGCGACCGCGTCTTCTCCGGGACCGCCGGGCGCGAAGAGCCGGACGCCGTTGTCGTGGCAGACGGCCCGCAGCCAGTCGTCCCCGAGGCCGAGCTCCTCGAGGGCGCGGAGCTGATGGACGTACGGATAGGGGATGTTGGGGAAGTCCGTGCCGAGCACGATCCGGTCGCCGAGATCCGCGAGCCGCCCCTTGTGCTGCTGGGGGAAGGGGGCCATGCGCTCGCTGAAGTCCGTGAAGGCCATGGTCGTGTCCAGCCGTACCTGCGTGTAGCGCTCGGCGAGGTCGAGGAAATCGCTGTACTCGGGCATGCCCATGTGCGCGACGACGAGCGGCAGCCGCGGATGCCGCGCGAGCAGCCGGCCGACCGGCTCGGGCCCGGTGTGCTTGCCGGCCACGGGCCCGGAGCCGCAGTGCGTCACCACGGGCACACCGGCCTCGGCCAGCAGTCCCCACACCGGGTCGAGCAGGGGATCGTTGGGGTCGTACGCGCCGACCTGGAGATGCGACTTGAAGATCCGTGCGCCGCGGTCGAGGGCCTCGCGGACATAGGTCTCGACGCCCTCCTCCGGGAAGAAGGTCGCGGTGTGGAGGCAGTCCGGCGTCCGGGCGGCGAAGTCGGCGGCCCAGCCGTTGAGCCAGGCCGCCATGCCGGCCTTGTGCGGGTAGAGCATGGAGGTGAAGGCGCGCACCCCGAACTCACGCAGCAGAGTGACCCGTTGCTCCTCCTCGTGCCGGTAGGTGATGGGCCACTCCAGGCCCGTCATGGGCCCCACGGCATCGAAGTAGGCCCACACCTTGGCCAGGACTCGTTCCGGCATGAAGTGGGTGTGGACGTCGACGAGCCCGGGGAGCCCGAGCCGGCCCCAGAACGCGCGTACGTCCGCGGCCTCCGTGGCCTGGTCGCTGACGGGCTTGTTGGTCATGACGCCCACCTTCGGACGCCGGTCCGTGGGGTGTCCACCGGCTTCGCGGTACGGGATCGGAACGTGATCCGGTTCATGACGGCCGGGGCTGCCGGATCACCGGGTCCACGCGGGCATCGGGCCACCCGGCCGGCGGGGCTGGTGGTGCGGCGAGCAGTCTCATACGGCCCGGCCATCGGGGCTGGTGGTGCGGCGAGAGCCCTCCCGGACGGCCCGGGACTCCGTTGATCATCCCGTCCGGCACCGGTACGCCACTCGTCAGAACAAGCCGTCCTGCACGGCCCCGCCCCCCGCGTTGGCGTCGGCCGTCGGCACGGAGACGCCCGCCGCCGGATCGGCCCCGATGAGCGACCAGCCCGTCATCAACCGGGTGTCGAGGATGACCAGTTCACCCTCCGCGGTCCGCAGATGCAGATCGGGCCCGGCGGCCGCGAGCAGCGTTCCCGCGACGGCGCCGCCGTCGGTCAGCTCCCGCACCACCGCCCCGGGCGCCGGCAGCCGGCCGAGCCCGAACACCTCGGCGTGGTCGACCGCCAGGAACTCCAGCCGCTCCAGCGACTCGGCCCAGCCGGTGAGCGCGAGCGCCCGCCCGTGCAGGTCCTCGACCTCCGCGGCACGCTCGGCGGGACCCGGCAGCTCGCACCGCACAGCCCTCTTGTGGGCGTACGGAATCCGGTCCGGCACCCCCAGCGCGCTGCGCAGCAGCTCCTCCGTACGCCGCGCCGCCATCAGCGGCCCCCGCCCCAGCCAGCTGAAGACGACGGCGCCCTGCTCCAGCAGCCGCGCGGACTCACGCTCCTCGGCGGTGATGCCGACCTTGACCATCCCGGGGCCGAACCAGGCCAGATAGACGCGGTACGTCCGCGGGTCGTCGGCGATGGTGTCGGCCGCCACCGAGTGCGCGCGATCCAGCCGTGCGCACTCCGGACACCGGGCCTGGGTGGCCCGCCCCGGCACGACGGCCCGCAGCGGGCAGGCATTGCCACGCGCCCCGACACAGCTCCGGACCCCTTCGGCACGGAACCCGAGCGCCTTGCCCGCGGTCAGCGGACTGATCCGCCCGCCGTCCCACCGGAGCACGGCCATCCGCGCCCCGCGCGGCCAGCCGAGCCCGGAGCACCGCCATGCCATACGCACCTCCGGCCGAAAACGCGGAGGTTACCCGAGAGCACTGACACAGGCCCCGGGTCTAGGCCGAGTTCCGGCCGATCCGCGCGGAGAGCCCGCGGTGCAGACATTCGACGAGCCGGGCCGTGATCAGGCCTTCGGGGTCGAGGCGGGGGTTGAAGATCGTGACGTCGAACCCGACAGCACGCTCGTCACCGAGCGCGATCCCGAGCACGCTCTCCAGTTCCGCCCAGCTCAGGCCCCCGGGGATGCGGTAGTCGACGGCCGGCATGACGGCGTCGTCGAGAACGTCCACATCGAGATGCACCCAGTACTCCCCGAGCCGTCCGACCGCCTCCCGGGCCGCCTCCTCGGCGCCGGCCGCCCGCACGGCATCGAGACCGACGGCGTGCAGCTCCGGCGGCAGCGGCTGCATCCCGGCCTCCGTGGACTCGTCGGTGTCGCGGAACCCGAGGGCCACGACATCCTCGTCCCGTACGAGCGGCCGGAGTCCTTCCAGATCGGTGAGTACGTCGGGCCCGCGGCCGGTGGCGAGCGCGAGCTCCATGGAGGCGGCCTCGCCGTTCGGTTCCGCGGCCGGCTGATAGAAGTCGGTGTGCCCGTCGAGGAACAGCAGCCCGTACCGTCCGCGCCGCCGCAGCGCGAGGAGGTTGCCGAGGAGGATCGAACAGTCCCCGCCGAGGACGACCGGGAAGTCCCCCTGATCGAGCACTCCGGCGACGACGTCGGCCAGCTCGCCGGAGTACCGCGCGATCGCGGCCGCGTTGAGCACCCCGCTCGCGGGGTCCCGCCGGGCCACATACGCCGGCGCCTCGACCCGCCCGCCGTGGACGGCCCCCAGCCGCTCGGCCAGACCGGCCCCGATCAGGGCCGCGGGCAACTCCTCCACCCCGGAGGGCCGCAGCCCGAGCACGGAAGGGGCTTCGACGACGACGATCCGGCGCATCCCGGCTCCTTCTGTCGGACACCCAACGGTGCACGAGGCCCCTTAACGGTGCACAAGGCCTCTTTCGGACGCTACCGGACAGGGGCGGTCGCCGCAGGGTGGCTGCTCCGGCCCCCGCCGACGGCGGTCCGGCCGGAGGGCGAACACCTCACTCTCGCCGCCAACTCTCCTTGTGCGCCCGGTCGGTGGTCGATCACCGCCGACCGGGCGCGGATCCAGACACGTGTGTCACAGATCATCGACAGCGCCAACCGAACCGGCGGATTCCCCGGTCTTGCCGTGCGGACCGGCGCCCCGCGTCCGCTGCCCGCACCGACCGAGGAGACATCCGCGATGCCCACGACCTCCCCTTCCATGATCCGGCGCCTTCGCAGCCGGGCCACGGTGCTCGCCGTCGCCGGTACGGCTCTCGCCCTCGTCGCCCCGGCCACGGCGACCGCCGCCGCCGGGCAGACCCGTGCGGCCGCGCCCGACCCGGTCTCCGTCCTGTCGTACACCGCCAAGGAACGCCGCACGGCCCTCGCCTACTGGACACCCGCCCGTATCAAGGCCGTCGGTAAGTCCGTGGACCTCGGCCCGACCGGCCCGAAGGCGAAGCCGTGGCGGGGCACCACGCTGAAGACCGTGGGGCGGCTCTTCTTCGTCAACGCGTCCGGCGCCGACACCTGGTGCACGGCCACGGCCGTGAAGAGCGCCAACCGCTCCGCCGTGATGACCGCGGCCCACTGCGTGCGACGCGGCTCGTCTCCCGTCAACACCAACACCGACATGGTGTTCGTCCCCGCCTACGGCAAGGGCCAGCAGCCGTACGGCGCGTTCGCGGTCCGCTCGGCCATGACCCCGCGCACCTGGGAGACGGACTCCACCGACGACCTGTCCACGCTGGTCGTCGACCCCGACAAGAAGGGCCGCAAGCTCACCGACGTCGTGGGCGGCCAGGCCGTCGCCTTCAACCGTGCCGTCGGCGGCACGATCTCCGCCTTCGGCTACTCGGCCACCCGCCCCCAGCGCGGCGAGGAACTCCTCCGCTGCGTCGGCAAGCCGAAGAAGAAGCACGGCCTTCAGGCCATCTCCTGCGACCTGACCGGCGGCTCCAGCGGCGGCCCGTGGCTGGCCGACTTCAACACCACCACCGGCAAGGGCGTCCTGGTCTCGGTCAACAGCTCGCTGGACTCCCTGACCCCGACGGAGATGCAGGCAGAGATCATGGGCGCCCTGGCGAAGAAGGTGTACGACCGGGCCCAGCGCGCCTGACACGGTTCGCCCGCGCGTCGACGCGAGAGGCCCCCGGATCGCCTCCGGGGGCCTCTCGCGTCTGCACACTCGTCCGCGGCCTAGGCGAGAGTCCGCCTGACGAAGGCGAGGATGGCGGTCAGCAGGTTGAGGTTCTGACCGATGCCGGTGCCGGTGCCGATGCCCGGGAGCGGCGCGGCGTGGGCGGAGGTGACGGTCATGGTCGTGAGGATGACGGCGGAGCTTGCCAGGGTCGCGGCTACGCGCTTGATCTGTCGCATATAAGGACGAACGATCACGAACGTGTGAAGTGAGTTCGGTGAGCGGCGAACTCACCGGAATGGAGGCAGCGCCCTCCGTTTCTGTCAGCTCGTCCGCCGATCACGGGCGGATGTGCTGGGGCCCGTTTCTGATGTTCGTCGATCAAGTCGGAGGCGTGTGGGGCGAGGTCAGAAGCAGCCGGGTCCGGTGGAGGGGCTGAAGCAGACGTTGGTGCCGGGGCCGCCGTCGTTGGTGTTGGTGCCCGGGCCACCGAAGAGCGCGTCGCTGCCGGGACCGCCGAAGAGGGCGTCGTTGCCGTTGTTGCCGTTCAGGTTGTCGGCGCCGTTGCCGCCTTCGATGCGGTCGTTGCCGTCACCGCCGGACAGTACGTCGTTGCCGTCGCCGCCGCAGATGATGTCGTTGCCACCGCGGCCGTCGACCACGTCGTTGCCGCCGAGAGCGAAGATCACGTCATTGCCGGGAGTGCCGATCAGGATGTTGTTGCCATTGGTACCGGTGATGGTGGCCGTGGCGGTCGCGCAGGTGGGGGGCGCCGGCTCGTAGGTGACGGTCACCTGGGCCGGCCCCACTGCAGGTCCGGAGGTACCACCCGTGGGGACACGGTTCGACGCACCACCGCCACCACCGGGACCGTAAGCGGGAGGAAAATCAATACGGTTGCAGCCTCCGCCGCCGCCTCCACCGAACCAGCCGCCCCCGCCTCCGCCCGCCCCGAAGCCGCCTCCGCCGGTGCCGCCCGCACCGCCTGTGCCCGGAGTGCCGGATGTACCGACGGCAGGGCATGCTGCTCCGGCTGTGCCACCGGCGGTCTGGGTTCCGCCGCCGCCGCCTTGGCCGCTGTTCGTTCTGCTGCCGCCGGCACCCCCGGTGATTCCGGCGTCTCCGCCGGTGGCCTCCGGGTTGAGGTAAGTGGGGGGGAAGCCGCTTCCTCCGCCGCCTCCGCCGCCCGCGACGATGAGACGGGGGTCCGTGCCGGGGACGCCGGTCAGGGTGCAGCCGGGACCGGCCGAGCTGCAGGTGCGGACATCGCTGGATCCGCCGCCGGCACCGCCCGTAGTGGCGGGTCCGCCGCCGGCGCCCCCGCCCGTGCCGACGTTGACGTAGAGGGTGGTGGTGCTCGGCGGCACGGTGACGGTGCCGGTGACGGTGGCGCCGTTGCCTCCTGTGCCGCCGCCGGACCCGTTTTGTCCTGCGGCGCCTGTGGCGGTGACGGTCAGTTGGGTGACGCCGGACGGGACGGTGAAGGGCTGGTTGGCGCCTGCGTTGAAGGTGACGGTCACGGGCGCCGCCACGGCGGGCGTGGCCGTGGGAACGACCAGTGCCGCCGGCAGTGCCACCGTGGCGAGCAGGACCGCAGCACGCCTGGCCGGGCGCCTCCGCTCACCGGCGGCTCCGGCGCCACGTCGCTGGAGCATGGCATGTTGCAGGGTCGGTCTCACGGTGGGGGCTCCTCGACGATGAGCGCGGCACTCAGGACGTGCCACGGATGTCGGTTGGTGTTCGGGCCCCTGCCGGGACCGCCCGACGATCAAGCCACACGCACCCTGTGTGGTCGTACAGACACACCGTCATACCGCCCGCAATCCACCGACCAGACGCTCCCCGACCCCGAACTCGGTCCTGTGATCCGTTGGCGCGTACACCACGGACACGAGGTCCGTGCAGTTCTCTCCCGGTCGCCCTCGAGGTCCACCCGAAGGTGGCACAGCGGATCCTGCGGCACTCTCGCATCGCCCTGACGATGGAGGTCTGCGCCGAGGCGAGGGAGGAACAGGTGCGCGCCGCGATCGGCAAGCCGTCGGACGCGATGCGCGTACCGGCTGACGACGATCAGCCCTTGCTGTACTTCGCTGCTGCACGGCACGACAAAGCCCCCTCCGGAGTGATCCCGAGGGGGCTTTGAGCAGTGTGCACTCGGCAGGATTCGAACCTGCAACCTTCTGATCCGTAGTCAGATGCTCTATCCGTTAAGCTACGAGTGCTTGGCGTTCCGGGCTTTTCTGCCTGGTCGGCGTTGCGGGAACAACATTACATGACCCGCGCCGTGAGGTGAAATCCGTTAAGCAAACCCCAGCTGACCTGCGAAAACAGCGACTCAGCGGCCAAGAATCCCCGCACGTACGCCCGAAGAAGCACAGCCCGCCGAGGACGACCGAAGCCCCGGCCTGCGGGCCGGGGCTTCGGTGATCAACTGGCGGAGGCGGAGGGATTTGAACCCTCGATGGGCTTTAAGACCCAAACCGCATTAGCAGTGCGGCGCCATAGACCGGACTAGGCGACGCCTCCAGCACACTCACGCGGGCGCGAGTGGTGCGTGCAGATGATGACACAGCCGAGCGGGGTGTCACCAATCGCCGTCCACGGTACTAGGCCCGCAGGCCGGAGGGCAAAGCACGGGCCGCCGGGCCCGTCGGCCGGTCGGAGCGCCCGTAGTCCGGGCGGCGCGGTCCGGTTGCGCAACGCCCGGGCGCACGGAGCGTTAGAGATGCCGGGGCATCCGCGCCCCCGCACGGTCCCTCACTCCCGGATCCAGGAGCACCCATGCTGCGCCGCCTCGTCCTCACCGCAACCGTGACCGCCGCCGCGCTGGCCGGCGCCGTACCCGCCGCGGGAGCGACCCCTCTGCCGTTCCCGTTGCCGCTGCTGTCGGCACCCGACCCCGACCGGCTGACCGTGATCGTCTCCGACACCGGGAACACCCGGACGGACGGCACCTACGAGCTGATGTGCGACCCGGCCGGCGGCACCCACCCCGCAGCCGCCAAGGCGTGCGCGCGGCTGGACGAGCTCGCGAAGGAGAGGCGTAATCCGTTCGCGCCGGTTCCCGAGGACCAGATGTGCACCATGCAGTCCGGGGGGCCGGCCACCGCCCGGGTCACCGGCACATGGCAGGGACAGAGGGTGGACGCCACGTTCAACCGGGCGAACGGCTGCGAAATCTCACGGTGGCGCACGATGGAGCCCGTGCTGCCGAACACCAGGTCATAGCGCCCGGCGGTACCGCTTGTGCACACAACCTTGGTGAGAGCTCCCCCTCATCCGCCGCCCCGGCCCCCTCGCCTGCCTTTAGACTCCCTCCAGTGACAGGCTGAAGCCCGAGGGGCAAGATGGGACCGGCCGTCCGCAATATGCAGTAGGTCAGGGAGGAACCGTCGTCGTGAGCAGCAGGCCATCCCGAGGCGCTGCTCGCCTCGCAGCCATACTCGACGCCCTTCCGGACGGCCTCGTGCTCGTCAACTGCAACGGCACGGTCGTCAACGCCAACACCATCGCCCTCGAACTCTTCGAGACGCCCGGTACCGCACTCGTCGGACGCGGGCTGCTCGATCTGCTGCCCGCCTTCGACTCCCGGCTGATCCCCGGCTCGATGCGGCGCCCCGAGGCGGCCGACGAGCGCGGGCGGACCAAGCCCACGCGGATGGTGGCGCGGCGCACGGACGGCAGCGAGTTCCCCGTCGAGGTGACCAGCGCGAGCCTCGAGGACGGACGCGAGGCATACGACTCGTACAGCGGCTACACCGGCGACGAGCTGCTGATGCTCGTCGTGCGGGACCTGTCCGGAACGATGGACACCGAGGCCGAGCTGGCGCGTTCGCAGCGGCAGACCGAGATGATCCTGCGTGCCGCGGCCGAGGGTGTGGTCGGTACGGACACCGACGGACGCGTCGTCCTGGTCAATCCGGCGGCAGCGCAGATCCTCGGATTCCGGGCGAGCGACCTCGGCGGCAAGGAGCTGCACCCGCTGATCCTGCACTCGCGCGGGGACGGCGAGCCCTTCCCGTACGAGGAGTCGGCGCTCGCCGACACCCTCAAGTCCGGGCGCAAGCACCGGGTGCGCGGACAGGTGCTGTGGGCGAAGAACGGCTCGCAGGTGCCGGTCGATCTGACGACCGCGCCGGTGCGGGACGGCGACCAGCTCGTCGGCGCGGTGATGACCTTCACCGACCGCCGTCCTTACGAGGAGCTGAGCCAGCAGCACAAGTCCGAACTCACGGAGACGACCGAGCGGCTCGGCAAGGAGCTGGAGGAGACCACCGAACGGTTCACGGCCGAGCTGGCCGACCGCGCGGACCGCTACACCGCGGAGATCGAGAGCCGGGATGAGCAGTACACCGAGCTCGCCGCCCGCCATGACCAGCTGACCGCCGTGCTCGGCGAGTCGCTGCGGGGGCCGCTGGAGGAACTCCGTTCCGAACTGGCCACCCTGGCCGCCGACCCGGCGGGGCAGTTGTGGCCCGAGGCCAACCAGATCCTGCACCACCTGGCCGCCGGTTATGCCCGGATGACGACGCTCGTCGACAACGTCATGGGCTACCAGCGGCTCGACACGGGTGCGGAACAGCTCTACAAGATCCCGGTGCTGCTCGACGCGGTCGTCGCGGCCGGCGTCGAGGGTGCCATCGAGCTGATCGGCCCCGGGCGGGCGCAGTTCGCGGTGCACGCTCCGCCGATCGAGGCCGAGGTGGACGCCGGACGGCTGGCGACGGCGCTCGCCCACCTGGTGGCGGACGTGGCCGGTGTCGACTCCACCGGCAAGGCCAAGCTGATGCCCGGCGGCGGGTATGTGGACTCCACGATCGTGGTGGCGGCCGCGCAGCGCGGTGACGTCGTACGGATCGAGGTGCGCGGGCCGTTCGCCGGGGGAGACCCGGTGCACGAGCCGATCGTGCGCGGAATCGTGCGGGCGCACGGCGGAGTGCTGCAGACACACGAGGTGCCGGGGATGAGCGGCAGCGCGTATGTCCTGGAACTGCCGCTGGGCGAGGGCTCGGGAACCGTGGCACCGC
Organism: Streptomyces sp. AM8-1-1; assembly: GCF_032229325.1. Taxonomy (NCBI): domain Bacteria; kingdom Bacillati; phylum Actinomycetota; class Actinomycetes; order Kitasatosporales; family Streptomycetaceae; genus Streptomyces; species Streptomyces sp. AM8-1-1. Next base: position 4,268,292 of record NZ_CP135086.1, on the reverse strand, counting down.
CGGAGCACGGCGCGATGCTGGCCCTGCCGGAGCAGACGCCTCCGCAGCCGCAGCGCTCCCCCGGCACGTCGGGCGGTGGCCGGCGGCGCGCGCGGCGGGCTTCCACGGACGCGTTCCTGGAGAGCCCCGTCGCGATGGAGGACCCGGTGGCCGCGCCGCCGACAGGCCGGCGTCGCGCGCACGGCGAACAGCCGCAGCAGGACCTGATCCCGGCCCAGGACTCGGGCGGCAGCCATGCCGCCCACGCGGGCGGTGGCGGAACCGGTCGCCGACGCGGCCGGCCGAGCCCTGCCGAGGAGTCCGTCGCCGTCACCGCCGGTGGCGGCAGGCCGACCGAGGGCTCCGTCGTGACGGCCGCGGAGGGCGCCGCCCAGTCCGGTCGCGCCGCACTCGGCGAAACGGTGCCGCCGCAGGGTGTCTCCGTCGACGGGCCGGGCTCGGGCCGTCGAGCGCGGCACGGTGCGATGCCGGAGCTGCCCGCGGCTCCGTCCGCCGCCCCGGCCTCCTCGGCTTCGACCGCGATCGAGACGCGCCCCTCCGGCCGCCGGGCCAGGAGGGCACTGGCGGCGGCTCCGGCCGAGCCGGAAGCACCGCGCACCCCGTTCGCGCTGCCGCCCGCCGAGGCCGACCGCATCCCGCCGAGGGCGGGTGAGGCGGACGCCTCGCTGCCGGGCCGACACGACTCCGTCCGTACGGAGCCGGGCACCGACCATCACACGCCGCCGCAGCAGCACCCCACCCCGACAGGTCGGCGGCGCGCGCGGCCGCAGCCGCAGGCGCCCGCTCAGGGTGCGATGCCGGACGCCCCGCCCGGGTGGGGGGACGCAGCCGAATTCGATCCGCGCGCCACCGACGACGGTACGAACGGGCAGCACGCGGCGACGCAGGACGAGGCGGCGCCGGGTCAGTCGGGTGCCGCGACGTCGCAGGGCACCGGCTCGGTCGCCCTGCCGATGCCCGCGTTCGAGGAGCCCGCCGCCGAGCCGCAGACCGCGCCGCGGCCCGCGCAGGCGCGCGTCGCCCAGCCGCTGCCCGCGGAGGCACCGGTCCCGGCGGACGCCTCACAGGGCCGGGCATTCAGCGTCCGCACACTCGGACAGGGTGTGCCGTTCTCGCAGCAGATCGCCGAGAAGCAGAACCAGACGCTCGGCGCCGGACGCCGTCGCAAGCTGGGGACGCGGTCCGCCGAGGGGGAGCGCCCGGAGCCGGCCGCCACCACGGCCCGCCCGCATCCGCAGACGCAGGCCGCCCCGGCACAGGCTCCGACGCAGGGCCAGACCCAAGGGCAGTCGCAACCCCAGGGACAGGGACAGGCACAGACCCAGAACGGGTCGCTGCTCCCCGCCGAGCGGTCCGAGGGCCGGTCGTACGCCATAGGCGCACCCCTCGAAGGCGCGGAGGGCCCGGAGCCGCTGGACGGTCCCGGCGGCGCGGTGGAGGTGGCCAACCGGCCGCAGCCGCAGCCCGTCGACGACGAGCTGCCCCCGGAGCCGCTGGACAATCCGCGCCGCCTGCTGGTGTGGCCGGCGCCGGATGTCTCGACCTCGCAGGCGCTGAGCGACCGGGGCTACCGTCCCGTCGTCGTGCACTCGCGCGAAGAGGTCGATGCACAGATCGCCGCGTTCCCCGCGGCCCTGTTCGTCGACCCGCTGACGGGTCCGATCACCCGGACCGCGCTGCAGTCGCTGCGCCAGGCCGCGGTGGCCGCGGAGGTCCCCGTCCTGGTGACGGCCGGACTGGGGCAGGCCACCCGGGAGGCGGCCTACGGCGCCGACCCGGCCATCCTGCTGAAGGCGCTGGCCCCTCGGGACAGCGAACAGCACCCGTCACGCGTGCTGTTGATCGAGGAGCACGAGGAGATCGCGCTGGCGCTCACCGCGACGCTGGAGCGCCGCGGAATGCAGGTCGCTCGGGCCGGTGCGGACACGGACGCCGTCACCCTCGCGACCCAGATGCGGCCGAACCTCGTGGTGATGGACTTGATGCAGGTGCGCCGCCGCCGGGCCGGGATCATCGACTGGCTGCGGGCGAACGGCCAGCTGAACCGGACGCCTCTGGTCGTCTACACCTCGGCCGGCCTGGACCGGGCCGAGCTGCCGCGGCTCTCGTCGGGCGAGACGGTGCTCTTCCTCGCGGAGCGCTCCACCAGTAACGAGGTCCAGTCGCGGATCGTCGACCTGCTCGCGAAGATCGGTACGAACTGACGGCGGTGGCCGGGGCTTTGGCCGAGGGCATCAACTGATGCGTCGGGGGCGGTGTTTCACGTGAAACACCGCCCCCGACGCGTGATGGTCAGAACTGGGTGACGTCCAGCTCACCGTCCGCGTACTGCTTGCGGATCACCTTCTTGTCGAACTTGCCCACGCTCGTCTTCGGGACCGCCGGGATCACCGCCCAGCGCTCGGGCAGCTGCCACTTGGCGACCTTCTCGGAGAGGAAGGCCTTCAGCGACTCATAGTCCGCCGTCGAGCCCTCCTTGAGGACGACCGTCGCCAGCGGACGCTCGCCCCACTTGTCGTCGGGCACCGCGACCACCGCGGCCTCGGCGACCTCCGGGTGGGCCATGAGCGCGTTCTCCAGATCGACGCTCGAGATCCACTCCCCGCCGGACTTGATGACGTCCTTGGCCCGGTCGGTCAGCGTGAGGTAGCCGTCGGGGCTGATGAGGCCGACGTCGCCGGTCTTCAGCCAGCCGTCCTCACTGAACTTGTCCGCGGGCTTGAAGTCCTCGCCGCCCGCACCGCCGTAGTACGAGCCCGCGATCCAGGCGCCCCGGACCTCCAGCTCACCGGCGGAGACGCCGTCCCACGGCAGGATCTCACCGGCGGGACCGACCAGCCGGGCCTCGACGCCCGTGGGGAAACGGCCCTGGGTGATGCGGTACGGCCACTCCTCCTCCGCGGACAGACCGGCCGGCGGGTGCGACATCGTGCCGAGCGGGGAGGTCTCCGTCATGCCCCAGGCGTGACAGAGCCGTACGCCGAGCTTGTCGTACGCCTCCATCAAGGCCGGCGGACAGGCCGCGCCGCCGATGGTGACCTGCGTCATCGAGGTCAGGTCGCGGGGGTTGGCGGTGACTTCGGCGAGGAGTCCCTGCCAGATGGTGGGGACGGCCGCCGCGTGCGAGGGCCTCTCGCGCTCGATCATGTCCGCGAGCGGTCCGGGCTGAAGGAAACGGTCCGGCATCAGCATGTTGATGCCGGTCATGAAGGTGGCGTGCGGCAGGCCCCAGGCATTCACATGGAACTGCGGGACCACGACGAGCGTGGTGTCCCGCTCGGTCAGCCCCATCGACTCGGCCATGTTGACCTGCATCGAGTGGAGGTAGATCGAGCGGTGGGAGTAGACGACACCCTTGGGGTCGCCCGTGGTGCCGGAGGTGTAGCACATGGCGGCGGCGGTCCGCTCGTCCAGCTCGGGCCAGTCGAACGTGGTCGGACGGCCCGCGATCAGGTCCTCGTACTCGTGCACCGTCGCGTCGGTCTCGGCGAGCAGACCGCGGTCGCCGGGGCCGGAGACCACGATGTGCTCGATCGTGGGCAGGTGCGGCAGGAGCGGGGCGAGCAGCGGGAGCAGGGAACCGTTGACGATGACGGCCCGGTCGGCGGCGTGGTTGACGATCCACACCAACTGCTCGGCGGGGAGGCGGAGATTGAGTGTGTGCAGTACGGCGCCCATGGAGGGGATGGCGAAGTACGCCTCGACATGCTCGGCGTTGTTCCACATCAGGGTGGCGATCCGCTGGTCTCCGTCGACCCCCAGCTCGTCACGGAGCGCGTTGGCCAGCTGTGTCGCACGGCTGCCCACCTCCGCGAAGCTGCGCCGCTGCGGCTCGGCGTCTCCGGTCCAGGTGGTGATCTGCGACTTTCCGTGGATCGTCATCCCGTGTTGCAGGATGCGGGTCACAGTCAGCGGTACGTCCTGCATGGTGCTCAGCACGGCGTCCTCCCGGTGGGCGCTAGCGCTACGTGGCAGTAAAGGTGGGAAGATTCTGCTCACGTACCGCGCGGTATGTCACTACCCCCGGGTAGGGGAACTGGTCACGGACGGTGTTGCTCAGCGCACAGGGGACAGCTCCGGGTCCTCGCGGAGCTTGCTCAGCGCCCGGGACACCGCACTCTTGACCGTGCCGACGGACACCCCGAGCACCTCGGCGGTCTGGGCCTCGCTGAGGTCTTCGTAGTACCGCAGGACGACCATCGCGCGCTGCCGGTCCGGCAGCTTCATCACGGCGCGCCACATGGCGTCGTGCAGCACCTGCTGCTCGGCCGGGTCCGCCGCCGGTACGGTCTCCGGCTCCGGAAGTTCCTCGCAGGCGAACTCGTCGACCTTGCGCTTGCGCCACTGCGAGGTGCGGGTGTTGAGGAGGGCGCGGCGGACATAGCCGTCGAGCGCCCGGTGGTCCTCGATCCGCTCCCACGCGACATACGTCTTCGTGAGCGCGGTCTGCAGCAGGTCCTCGGCGTCGCTCGGGTTCGCCGTGAGCGAGCGGGCGGTACGCAGCAGCACGGGCCCCCGCGCCCGTACGTACGACGAGAACGACGAATAGCGAGCATGGGGCGCATGCCGTGGGCCGGCGCCGTACGACGGAGGCACCGGCACGGCGGGCCTCGAGACGCTTGTGCAGACTGGCGTGGTCATAGGTCCACGCTAGGAGCGGGTGCTACTCAGCGGATCGGCCACAGGTCCCGAAGGCATGTCCGCCTCAGGTTGTACGGCTGGTGCCGGCCTCACCTCCTGAAGGTGGAGGAGACCCTCAGGGGCAGTGCGCCTCAGGTCAGGGGGAAGAGGCCCTTCCGCCGCGACGGGCACAGGCATCCGAGACTCGCGCCACCGGCACCAGCCGACGTACGCGGGTCGCTCAGGCCAGGCCACGGGTTCCTCGGCCGCGGACAGGGACGCTCACGGGCGGATCCGGGCCACGGGAGCGTCCGCCATGCTGCGGCCGACGGTCAGCCGGTGACCGCCATGGCTCTCGGTGACGTCGCCGTCGTACTGGTGGATCCGCCGCTTCGGCCGCCAGGCGTACGGGTTCAGGACCTGCTCGTCGTACAGGTCCTCGTACAGGGCGGGCTCGGCGCTCCGGCGGGCGAACCACATCGCGGAGGGCAGGTCGCCCGTGCCGGCCAGCCGGGCGCGCTCCATGTGCAGGACCCCGGCGTCGGCGGTGCTGTGGAAACCGGGCACATAACCCCGGCGGCGTACCTCGCGGTCCCACGCCCGGACGAAGTCGAGCGTGGCACGGGCGCACGCCGCGTCGTCCACGTCGTACGCCTCCAGGTCGAGATAGAGAGCGCTGCCCCTGGCCATGCCGAGCGCCCAGGCACGCTCCACCGCCTCGTTGCCCTCTCGCTGCCCCTCGGCACCGGGGCTCGCGCCGATCACGGCGGCGCGTCTGCGCTCGTCCCGGACGCAGGGGGCCTGCGAGCCGGCGAACACGGGCAGCACCTGCCAGCCCATGCGGTGCACCGCCGCGACCCACTCCCGGGTGAGGTGGGGCTGCTGCGGGCAGCGCCGCCCGCGCCCGCCGTAGGACACACCGACCGCGCCGTACGGGGACGAGGTGCGCCAGGACCGCATCGCGGCCAGGGGCGGTGCCTGGCAGGTGTCGAACACCAGGCCCCGGAAGGTCAGGGCGGTGTCGGCGGTCGTGTCGACGACCGCGCCGGAACCCTCGGCCGGAGCGTCTGCGTTGCTGTTCGGCCGGCCGTTGCCGTTCCGCTCGATGCTGTTGTTCCGCTCGGTGGTGCTGTTCCGCTCGGTGGTGCTGTTCCGCTCGGTGTTCGTGTCGGTGTCCGCGTTGGCGTCGGCCCTTCTGTCCGTGGGGGGTTGCGCCGCGCGGGCGTCGGGGGCGGCGGGGGCATCGACGGCGGCTGCGTACGCCGTGTCCCTGGGCGCGGACCGCTCGGGTTCCGGTGCCAGCAGCAGACCGAGCAGGGCGGTCAGCGCGAGGGCGACGGCGGCGGCGCATTTCCGTAGACGCATGTGCCGAGTGAACGGCGGGCGGGGCGGCCGGGCCACCGCTCAGCCCGCTCGCTCAGCCGTCCGCGCCCAGGATCAACCCGGATGTGGGAACGCCGGTGCCCGCGGTGACCAGAGCCCTGGCCGCGCCCGGTATCTGGTTCACCGAGGTGCCCCGTATCTGGCGGACCGCCTCCGCGATCCCGTTCATCCCGTGCAGATAGGCCTCCCCCAGCTGTCCGCCGTGGGTGTTGAGCGGCAGCGCGTCCGCCGCCACGAACTCCGCCGCTTCGCCCGGTCCGCAGAACCCGAACTCCTCCAGCTGCATCAGCACGAAGGGGGTGAAGTGGTCGTAGATGATCCCCACGTCGATGTCCTGGGGCGCCAGGCCCGAGGTCCGCCACAGCTGCCGGGCGACCACTCCCATCTCGGGCAGTCCGGTGAGGTCGTCGCGGTAGAAACTGGTCATCTGCTCCTGCACGCGGCCCGCGCCCTGCGCGGCGGCGACGACCACCGCGGGGCGTTGCGGCAGATCGCGTGCCCGCTCCGCGCTGGTCACCACGATCGCCTGACCGCCGTCGGTCTCCTGGCAGCAGTCCAGCAGCCGCAGCGGCTCGACGATCCAGCGCGAGGCGGCGTGATCGTCGAGGGTGATCGGCTTCCCGTAGAAATACGCCGCCGGGTTGCGGGCGGCATGGCGGCGGTCGGTGACGGCGACATGGCCGAACGCCTCGGGGGTCAGCCCATAGGTGTGCAGATAGCGCTGGGCCGCCATGGCCACCCAGGACGCGGGGGTGAGCAGCCCGAACGGGAGGTTCCAGCCGAGGGCCGCACCCTCGGCCGACGGCTCCCGGTGCTGCACACCCGCGCCGAATCGCCGCCCCGACCGTTCGTTGAACGCGCGGTAGCAGACGACGACTTCGGCGATGCCCGTCGCCACGGCGAGAGCGGCCTGCTGGACGGTGGCGCAGGCCGCGCCGCCGCCGTAATGGACACGGGAGAAGAAGGACAGCTCTCCGATACCTGCCGCCTGGGCGACGGTGATCTCGGGGCTGGTGTCCATGGTGAAGGTAACGAGGCCGTCGACGTCTGCGGGGGAGAGGCCGGCGTCGTCGAGAGCCGCGTGGACCGCCTCGACGGCCAGCTTCAGCTCACTGCGCCCGGAGTCCTTGGAGAACTCGGTCGCCCCGATGCCCACGACGGCGGCCCGCCCGCCGAGTTCGTCCCTGCGGCGGATGCTCATACGGCGCCCTCCGGTGGAAGGGTCACCGTCACCGTGCCGGTGACATGGGTACCGATGCCGTTGGCGCCGACGACCCGGACCTCGGCGGTGTCGCCGGTGACGGAGGCGATCGTGCCGCGCAGCACCATGGTGTCTCCCGGGTAGTTGGGCGCGCCCAGCCGGATGGCGACCTTGCGGAGAACGGCCCGCCCGCCGAGCCGGTCCGTGATGTAGCGCCCGACGAGGCCGTTGGTCGTCAGGATGTTCATGAAGATGTCCGGGGAGCCCCTCTCCTTCGCCAGTTCGGCGTCGTGGTGCACGTCCTGGTAGTCGCGCGAGGCCACGGCTCCGGCGACGATCAGTGTGCGGGTGATCTCGATCTCCAGCGGCGGCAGTTCGTCACCGGCCTTCACTGGGCTCCCTCCTTCGCGAGCATCGCTCCGAGCTCCGCCAGCAGTTCGCTGCCGCACCCCTGGTACGCGTCGAGCTGGCGTCCCCAGAGGAAGTGCCGGTGGACGGGGTGGTCCACATCGGCGCCGATGCCCCCGTGGAGGTGCTGGCCCGCGTGGACGACGCGCTTTCCGGCTTCGGACGCCCACCAGGCCGCCGTGAGCGCGTGGGTGGTACACGGCAGAGCCTCGTCGTACCGCCAGGCGGCCTCGTAGGCCGTGACGCGGATGGCCTCGGTGTCCATATGGGCGTCGGCCGCGCGGATCAGCACGCCCTGATTGGTGGAGAGAGGGCGGCCGAACTGCTCGCGGGTGGTGGTGTGTTCGACGGCACGGGCGAGCGAGCCGGCGCACACGCCCGCCTGCAGCCCGGCGAAGGCGATACGGCTCGCGGTCAGCACCTGCTGATACGGCCTCGTGTCACCGATGTGCCGGGTGCCTTCGAGCTCCGCGCCCGGGGCGCCGACACGCTCCGCCGGGGTGCCGTCCAGGACGAGCCGCGCGGCCGACCAGGGCGCGGTGGTGTGCACCGGCTCGGTCTCCGCGTCGACGACCCGCATCCACCACAGGTGCCGGTCCTCGTCGGCGACCAGCACATGCGTGGCATCCCGCAGCCAGGGCACCCAGCCGACGGTGCCGGTCAGACGTCCCTCCGTCCGGCCGGCGGCACCGGCGGACGGACCACTGCGGGTCCGCACCGCAGCGGGTTCGGTGACCGCTCCCGTCGCCACCACAGTCCCGTCCCGCAGCCCGGGCAGCAGCCGCTCGCGCTGCTCGTCCGTGCCGTGCGCGACGAGGGGCAGCAGTCCGTACGCACAGGTCGCCGCGAACGGCACCTGGGCCGTCGTCCGGCCCTGTTCCTCCAGCAGCAGCACCAGTCCCAGCAGACCGATGTCCTCGACGGCGGCGACGAGTCCCGCCGCGCACAGGGCCTTCCACAACTCGGCGTCCGTCCCGGTGCCCGCCGCGGCGAGCCGGTCGGGCGTGGACAGATCACCGAAGATCCGGGCCGCCAGTTCCCGCGCGGCGGTCTGCTCCTCCGTGGGCGTGAAGTCCATGGTCAGCCCTCACCCCCCGCCGTGCCCGAGCCGCCGTGCGGATCGCTGTCAGCGTCGGCGGTCCCATCGGCACCCGCTCCCGTGCCGCGGAAGACCGGCAGCTCCAACTCCTCGTCCACCCGCAGGAACTCCAGTTCCACGGGCATCCCGATGCGCACCTTGTCGTACGGCACCCCTGTCACATTGCTGACCATCCGCACGCCTTCCGCGAGCTCGATCAGCCCCACCGCGTACGGCCCGGTCGTGTCTCCGTGCTGATCGGGCGCGGCGAAGCCGGGGAAGACCGGGTGGTGCATCACCACGTACGAGTAGACGGTCCCGGCGCCGCTCGCCTCGACCGTGTCCCACCGGTCCGAACCGCAGGCATGGCATCCCGGAAGCCAGGGGAACCGCAGGGTGTCGCAGCCCGTGCAGCGCTGGATCAGCAGCTTGTGCTCCGCGACCCCTGCCCAGAATCCGGCGTTGTCCCTGTTGATCACCGGCCTCGGCCGCTTGGCCTTCGGCTTTCGCGCGGCCGGCGCGTATTTGAGGATCCGGAAGCGGTGCGTACCGGCGAGCTCGCCGTTCGCCCGGACGTCCATCCGTGTCGTGATGAAGTGGCCCGTCCCGAGCTTGGTCGTCTTGCGCTGCGACACCGAGTCGATCGCACCGTCGAAGGTGATCCGGTCACCCGGCCGCAGCGGCCGCAGATACTCCTGCTCGCAGTCGGTCGCGACGATCGAGGTGTACCCGGCGTCGTCGAGCAGTCCGAACAGCTCGTCGTGCACCGTCGAATGCGCCGTGTGTCCCGAGAGCCCGCCCATCGTCCATGCCTGGAGCATCGTCGCCGGCGCCACCGCGTCCGGGCCCCGGTACGCCGGGTTGGTGTCCCCCATCGCCTCGCACCAGTGCCTGATCATCGGCTCGTTGACCAGGTCCTTCCCGGCTCCTCCCGTCGTGGTCGCCCTGCCCTCGTACGCCTTGAGCCGCTCGTACAGCCCCGGTACGTCCGTGTCCGTCACCGCCGCCCCCTCGTCATACCGAGCCGCATCGTCGCGACGATCTCCCGCTGCACCTCGCTCACCCCTCCCCCGAAGGTGTTGATCTGCGCTGCCCTGTTCATCCGCTCCAGCTCCCCGTCCCCCGGAGCGCCTGTGCCGAGAGCCCCGGGCGATCCGGCCCGGACCAGTCCGGCCTCCCCCGCGATTTCCTGGCACATTCGATACACCTCGACCGCCGATTCGGTTCCCGCGAACTTCACCCCGCTCGCGTCGCCCGGGGCCGGACCGCCTGCCTCCACATCGCCCACCAAACGCCAGTTGAGCAGGCGCGTTGCCGCCAGCCGGGCGTGTGCTTCGGCCGCCCGGAACTGGACCCAGGGCTCGTCAATTCGGCGCCTGCCACTCACCGGATCGGGTGTACGGGCCCGTTCCAGGGCGGCCGCGAAGAAGTCCTCCGCCTGCATCCCGATCGCGGCGAGCGCCACCCTCTCGTGGTTGAGCTGGTTGGTGATCAGCCTCCAGCCGGCGTTCTCCTCGCCGACCAGGTTCGCCGCCGGCACCCGGACGCCGTCGTAGTACGTGGACGTCGTGGTCTGACCGCCCACGGTCTCGATCGGTGTCCAGGAGAACCCGGGCGCACCGGTCGGCACGAGGATGATCGAGATGCCCTTGTGCTTGGGCGCGGCGGGGTCCGTGCGGCAGGCGAGCCAGATCCAGTCGGCGTTCTGGCCGTTGCTCGTGAAGACCTTCTGGCCGTCGATCAGCCAGGAGTCGCCGTCGCGGACGGCACGGGTGCGCAGAGCCGCGAGGTCGGTCCCGGCCTCCGGCTCGCTGTAGCCGATCGCGAAAACGATCTCACCGCTGAGGATGCCCGGCAGGAAGGCCGACTTCTGCTGCTCGGTGCCGAACTTCATCAGGGTCGGGCCGACGGTGTTGAGGGTCACCATCGACACCGGGGCCCCGGCGCGATGGGCCTCGTCGAAGAAGACGAACTGCTCGTCGGCGCCGCGGCCCTGGCCTCCGTAGGCGACGGGCCAGCCGAGGCCGAGCATGCCGTCCGCGCCGATCCGGCGCAGCAGGGCCCGCTGCGCCTCCGCGTCCGCCGGGGGCGGCGGACCGTCCGGCATCAACGCTGTGAAGTACGAGCGCAGTTCGGCGCGCAGCAGTTGCTGCCGCTCCGTCGGGGCGAGGTGCACGGCGGCCGCCTCCCGGGCGTACGGATCGCGGGGGATCAGGGATTTCTGACTGTCCGTCAGATGACGCCACCCTGTCAAGGTCATGCCGCGCCCGCGATCGCGCGAGGCCCTCAACCAGATCCCCGAAACCGCGCCCCGCACAGAACCGCCTGCGCGACGGCACCGAAGTACCGTCGCGCAGGCGGTGGTTCACCCCAGGATCGAACCCCCCGTCGGGCCGGTCGTCACCACAGGTTCGTGAAGTTCACGACGGTCTTCGACTGATCGATGGCCGTGAACGCGGAGCCGTTCACGCTGGCGATGTTGCTGTGATTCGACGCGCCGGCGCCGCTCGCCACCTGCTGACTGGTGGTCGAATTACCCCAGTTGCCGCCACCGACCCCGCTGCCGACGATCGATGCCACCGTCGCGTTCGATCCGTCGTCCGCGAACGCTCCGTTGTCGGCCGTGGCGACGCCCGAGAACAGGGCGGCCGTGAGGGGCAGGGCTGCGACAGCGGCGAGGACGCGGGCGGTACGGATGCTTGCCATGTCATTTCCTCCAGGAACCGGAACTGCGGAAGTACGGCTGGTTCCAGAGCAGTTGGCCGACCGCCCCGGATCGTGGTCACGACGTCGCGATCTCAGAGTTGCCCACCGAATACCCGGCGAACCGCCCATCCCGGAGCGATTCCCCCGCAAGCGTGATGACATGTCGATAAACCCCCTTCGTCGCCACAGAACCCCAGCTCAGCGGCGCAGAGGTGACAAAACCCAAGGGCCGCAAGGGATGAAGCGTTACGGCATATTTTCGGCCAATCTTTCCCCCTTCCCTTCTTCGAACGCTTGTACGAAAATGGGGCCATGGCCATCACCGACCGGCAGACCGCGACCCTGGCCCTCGCCCACGCCCTCTCCGCCGCGGAGCGAGGGCTCCCCGTCATCCCCCTGTCCCCCACGAAGCTTCCGGCCCTGCGCTCCCCGCACCACGGCGAGGCCGAGCCGGTCCTGTGCCGCGGCGAGTGCGGCCTCCCCGGCCACGGTGTCCACGACGCCACCACCGACCCGGCGGGCGTGCGCGCCCTCTTCGGGGCCGCGCCCTGGGCCACCGGCTACGGCATCGCATGCGGCCGCCCCCCGCACCATCTGATCGGCATCGACCTCGACACGAAGGCTCCGACCGACTCGGTCTCCGCACTCCAACACCTGGCGCTGCGGCACCTGTTCACCATTCCGGAGACGGTCACCGTGCTCACCCCGAGCGGCGGGCGCCATCTGTGGCTGACCGGTCCGCCGGACGTCGTCGTACCGAACTCCGCGAGCCGGCTCGCCCCCGGCATCGACGTGCGCGGCGCGGGCGGCTATCTGGTCGGCCCCGGCTCGGTCTCCGCCCACGGCGCGTACCGGCTGGCCCCCGGCACCGCCGATCTCTCGCCCGCTCCGTGCCCCCGCGCCCTGCTCCGGCTCGTCGCACCCCCCGCGCGCTCCCGGCACGCCACACGATCACGCCCGCCACACGGCCAAGGCCTCGTCCAGTTCGTCCTGGCGGCACACGAGGGCCAGCGCAACACCCGTCTGTTCTGGGCGGCATGCCGGGCGTACGAGAACGGCATCGGGGAGGACCTCGCCGACGCCCTCACCGAAGCGGCGGTCCACGCGGGCCTGAGCGAACGCGAAGCCCGCGCGACGATCGCCTCGGCGGACCGGCTCACCACGGGCCGCGGCCGCTGAACGGGGGAGAGGGAAGGGGGAACGGGGAGACGCGGGGGTGCTCACGAGGGGGGCATCCCCGCCGCCGCCCACCCCGTCCCGGTGTGGCCCACGCCACACGAATCCCCATGCGTGACCCCCGGTGGTCCGGGCACCAGCCCTGTCGAGGCCCCGTCGCGTATCCCCCGTCGCGACGGGGCCTCCCCCCTTGCCACCTGGGCCTTTCCCCACGGTCGAACGGACGGGCAGTCGGCCGCCGGACAAGCTTTAGGTAACAGTTTGACCCGCTCACTTCAAGCCCATAGGTTCTGCCCCTGGCCTGATCCATGAGGACGGGTCCACCACAGTCCTTTGGGGGGACGTAATGCACTGGTACCTGGACGTGCTCAAGAAGTACGCGGTGTTCAACGGGCGGGCCCGCCGCCAGGAGTACTGGATGTTCACGCTGTTCAGCGTGATCATCAGCATCGTGCTGGCGATCGTCGACGCCGTGGCCGGCACGAGCCCCATCCTGGGCGGCATCTACACCGTCGCGGTGCTGCTTCCGACGCTGGGTGTCACCATCCGCCGCCTCCACGACACGGACCGCTCCGGCTGGTGGATCCTCATCGGCATCGTCCCGCTGGTGGGCTTCATCGTCATGCTGGTGTTCCTCGCCAGCGAGGGCAAGCGCCACGACAACAGCTACGGCCCGGACCCGAAGCTGGTTCCGGCCACCTACTGATCGCCGCACCACCGGCCGCCGGGAACCGCTCTTTCCCGGCCGGCCCCGAGCGCCGTGCCCGACGAGCCCGTCGGCCACGGCGCTCGGCCGTTTCCGCCCCCTTCGGGGCGTTCCGACCACCCCGCCGCACTTCTGGGTGCCGTTTCGCTGGCAGGATCGCCTCATGACCGAATTCGGCTGGCGACGCGGGCCCGACGATCCGTTCCCGGAACAGATCCGCCGGGCGTGGCCGGCAACCGTGTCCGCGCTCCCCATAGGCACCCCTGTCACAGGTCAGGTCGTCGGCCGCCAACCGTTCGGCATCTTCATCCGCATTAACGGTTCTCCTCATGCGGTCGGCATGGCCGACGCCGGCTCCATGCCGGTCGGCGGAACCCTGCCGGCGCTGGGAGCCCAGGTCAGCGGCACGGTGGTCTGGCACACCGACAGCAGCTTCCAGGTGCGGATCCGGCTGAGCGAGTGGCTCGACGAGAATTGAACCGGGGCGGTGACGCGTCGGCAGTGGGGGCTGCCGACGAGCCTGCCCGCGGCAGACGGGCATCCTGATCGGCAGTGGCCGCGCGGTCACTACGCTGCGTCCATGTTCGAATACCACGGCTGGATCACCGTGCGGGAGAGCGCCGGCGCCGACGACGACGACCGCGAGGCCGATCGTCTGCGGGAGATCGTCGAGGGCGTCCAGCGCCGCATCCGGGAGATCAACAGCCCGTATCTCCTGGATCTGCGGTGGATGAACGGCGAGCCCTTGCTTCACCTGGGGGGCTTCTCCAACCACCGTGACAAGGAGATTCTCGGATTCTTCGCAGAGGTGGGTCGGCGGGCACCGGGGTCCTACGGCCTGCTGCACGTACGGGACGACGAGCACGCCGGTCGCGACAACGAGGTCCTCGTCCTCAGGCTGGTGCGCGGCGAGGTGACCGAACACGCGGAACCGTTGCTGTCACCCTGCATTCCGGTGCTGGAGGACCCGCTGTGACCATCGCCGACCGAGCGGGCCGGAGCCGCGTATCGAAAGGGGGCCCGTCCCCCCTCCGCGCCCGATCGGGCGGGAAGCCGCTGGGACATCGATGGTCGGCGGGCAGCGCCCAGCACAACGGCCCCTGACCGTATGACCTGGTCAAGGGCCGTTCAACTGCGGTGGGTGTGGGATTTGAACCCACGGTGACATCGCTGCCACGACGGTTTTCAAGACCGTTCCCTTAGGCCGCTCGGGCAACCCACCCACGCCCCGCCTCACCTGCCGCGGAACGGCCTACAGAGTACCGGGCCGACGCGGCGCGTCGCAGCACGCTTTCGATCACCGCCTCGGTGGCCACCGAGGCGGTGACAGCAGCCTTGTGACCACCGCGTGGAACGGCCCTCCGACCGCCGGGGACCGGGCGACGCCCGTCCCCGTGGCTCAGCTGTCGCCCTGGCGTTCACCGAGTACCACGTCGACCGTCTGTTCCTTGCCGCCGCGCTCGTACGTCAGCTTCACCTTGTCGCCCGGCTTGTGATTCCAGATCTCACTGATCAGTGTCGGGCCGCTGTCGATCGGCTTGCCGTTGAACTTGGTGATCACGTCGCCCGACTTCAGACCGGCCTTCGCCGCCGGACCGTCCGCGGTCACGGCCGCCGTGCCGCCCGCGCCCTCCGTCGCGATCTTGGCTCCCGACTCCTTGCCCGACATGTCGACCGTCGCGCCGATGACCGGGTAGACCGGCTTGCCTGTCTTGATCAGCTGTTCCGCGACGTTCTTCGCCTGGTTGATCGGGATGGCGAAGCCGAGTCCGATCGAGCCCGCCTGGGACTGGCCGAGGCCGCTGCCCGCCGACTGGATCGCCGAGTTGATGCCGATCACCGCGCCGCGTGCGTCGAGCAGCGGGCCGCCGGAGTTGCCGGGGTTGATCGATGCGTCCGTCTGGAGGGCGCTCATGTACGAGTTCTTGCCGCTGGAGCCGTCACCGGAGGCCACCGGGCGGTTCTTGGCGCTGATGATGCCGGTGGTGACCGTGTTCGACAGGCCGAAGGGCGCGCCGATCGCGATCGTCGAGTCGCCCACGGCGACCTTCTGGGAATCGCCCAGGGCCAGCGGGTTCAGACCCGACGGCGCGTTCTTCAGCTTGATCACGGCCACGTCGTAGCCTTCGGCCCGGCCGACGACCTCCGCGTCGTACTTCTTGCCGTTGGAGAAGATGACGGAGAGCGTGCCCCCGTCCGCGGCCGTGGCGACCACGTGGTTGTTGGTGAGGATGTGGCCTTCCTTGTCGTAGACGAAGCCGGTGCCCGTGCCCGCCTCGCTCTCGCCCGTGCCGTCGGCACCGCTGCCGCCGGCCTTCGCCTCGATCGTGACCACGCTCGGCAGCGCCTTGGCCGCGACGGCCGCGACCGTGCCCGGCTCGCGCTGGACCTCCCTCGGGGTGTCCGCTGCGGAGACCGTCGTGGAGTTGATGCCGTCGTCGTTGCGCTCGGCCGCCCAGTAGCCGATGCCACCGCCGACACCGCCGGCGACCAGGGCGGCCACGAGGACGGCCGCTGCCAGTCCGCCGGATCGTTTCCGCCTCGGCCCTTCGCCCGCGTGCACCGGGGCGCCCCAGACCGGGCCGTCGCCGCCGGGGCCGTGGGGCGCGCCGGGGCCGTGAGCGCCATGAGGGCCGTGGGCGCCGCCGCCGTAGGAGGGCAGGCTGGGCGGAGGCGGCGGCCAGCCGGTGCCGGGCTGCTGCGATCCGGCCGGCGCCGCGGCGCCCACGGGATGCGGCAGCGGCGCGGTGGCGTGCTCGGGCTGGGCGGAGTGCCCGGGACGCTCGCCCGCAGCCGCAGCAGGCTCGGCGGGACGCGTCATGTCGTGGCGGGGCGGGGCGGGATACGCGGCGTGCGTGGGCTCGGCTCCGGAGGGTCCCGAAAACTCGGGAGGGCCGGCCGGCACGGGAGGTACCGACGGGGCGGCCGGCCGCGCAGTGCCCTCGTTGCCCTCGTTCTCGGTGCTCACAGCTCTCTCCTCAGGTTCCACGTCGTGCGTCGTCGTGCTTCGTCCGGTGCCTGGCGGCGGTTCGTACTCCGGCCCTGGTCGGGCGGTGGTGGCGGGCGGCGTTCGGCGCTGTCTCGGCGGGGACCGGTCAGCAACTGTCCGACGCAAGCTTTTCCCACAGCCCGTCAGGCCACTGTAAGCAGGACCTGTGTGTATTCCCGCAATCCTTTACTTCCGACAATCAGGACGCATCCCCAGAGCGCCGGACGGATCCGTCGCCGGGCCGCTTCCCGGCCTGGGATCGGCCCCCTGCGCACGCCTTCCCCGTCTCGGTGACACCATGACGCGGTGACCCAAGCACGGCAGCACAACATTCAGGTCGTTGCCCACCGAGGCGCGTCGGAAGACGCCCCGGAACACACCCTCGCCGCCTATATGAAGGCGATCGACGACGGTGCGGACGCCCTCGAATGCGATGTGCGCCTCAGCGCCGACGGCCATCTGGTGTGCGTCCACGACCGCAGGGTCAACCGGACGTCGAACGGCCGCGGCGCCGTGTCCGCCCTGGAGCTCGCCGACCTCGGCGCGCTGGACTTCGGGACCTGGAAGGGCCGCGAGGACTCCGCCGAGAGCCCGGACTGGGGTGACCGCTCGCTCACCTCGGTGCTCACCCTGGAACGGCTGCTGGAACTGGTCGCCGACTCGGGCCGCCGCGTCGAGCTGGCCATCGAGACCAAGCACCCCACCCGCTGGGCGGGGCAGGTGGAGGACCGGCTGCTCCAGCTCCTCGGCCGCTTCGGCCTCGCCGACCCGCCGACGCCCGCGGACTCTCCCGTACGCGTCATGAGCTTCTCGGCCCGCTCGCTGCACCGGGTCTCGGCCGCCGCGCCGCGCATCCCGACCGTGTATCTGCTGCAGTTCGTCAGTCCGCGGCTGCGCGACGGACGGCTGCCCTCCGGCGCCCGGATCGCGGGGCCGGGGATACGGATCGTCCGCAACCAGCCCGGCTACATCGCCCGGCTTCACCGGGCGGGCCAGCGCGTCCATGTGTGGACGGTCAACGAACCCGAGGACGTCGAGCTCTGCGTCCGGCTGGGTGTCGAGGCGATCATCACCAACCGGCCGCGGCAGGTGCTGTCCCAGCTGGGCCGTCTGTAACACCCCTTACAGGGAGTGCACCGGCGCGTTCGGTTCGTATCCGATCGTTACGAGTGCGTCACTGGCCCGGCCTTGGCCGGTTTCCGGTCCAGTCCATTGGGGCATTCACACCGTGGCGTGGGGCAAAGGAGGTCTCGGGGGTGGCGTTTGTGGTGGCACAGGAGGTGCCCACGTCGTCGAGCATGGCCGTTCCCCATGGTCCTGCGGGCGTGGGGGCAGCACGACACCGTATGCAGGAACAGCTGCGCCGCAGCGGGGTGTCGGAATCGGTCGTCGACGATGCAGTTCTGATTCTGTCCGAGCTTCTCAGCAATGCCTGCCGGCACGGCAGACCGCTGGGACGTACCGAGATCGGCGACGGGGACATCCGCGCCGAGTGGCGCGTCGACCAGGCGGGCCGGCTCACGGTCGAGGTGACGGACGGCGGCGGTCCCACGCGGCCGGTCCCGTCCACACCGTCGGTGACCGCACGGGGCGGCCGCGGACTCAACATCATCACCGCGCTCGCCCAGGAGTGGGGTGTCCGCGACAGCGCGGGCGGCGAGGTCACCGTGTGGGTGATCGTGACGGAAGGGCACCGGCGCGAGGATTTTGCTACGCGCGTCGCAGGCCCGGGCTTCGACTTCGCCGAGGCGTACGACGACCTCGACTGACCCCCGGCGGAGCGAGCACGACGGCGCCGCGGGACCGAGGGGCACGACCACCCCTGGCCGCGACGGGCAGGGACCGGGTGGCACGAACACAGCGGTCCCGGCCGGCCTTCCGGTGATGACGGCACGACCCGGGTCCCCGGCGACCCGGACATGACCGATGCTCCCGACGAAGTGAGCACCGTCGGGGCGAGTGTGCGGCGCCGTGCCACCGTGAGGGCGGCGGACGGCTAGGCTCGCGCCCACACACAGCACCGCCGCAATCGGGAGAAGCCGCACCATGGCCAAGAAGCGCCCCCAGACCAAGGCGTCGAAGCCTCCGCACACGGACCGGGGCCGCGCCGCAGGCGCCGATGAACCCGTACCGGTGGTCGGGGCGCGTGAGCCCTGCCCCTGCGGTTCGGGCCGCCGCTACAAGGCGTGTCACGGCCGCGCGGCCTCGCACGCCGTGACCGAGCTGGTCCAGCGTCCGTTCGAGGGCCTCGCCGGCGAATGCGACTGGGTCGCCCTGCGCGAACTGGTGCCCGCCGCGACGGTCGAGCTGACGCTGAAGGACGGACTGCCCGACGGCGTCCCGTCCGTGACGCTCGCGACCGTCCTGCCGATGGCGTGGCCCGCGCTGCGCCGCGACGACGGCTCGGTCCTGCTCGGCCTGCAGAACGACACGTCCTCGGGCGACCTGAGCCGCGACCTCGCCGACACCCTCAACCGCGCGCTCACCTCCCAGCCGGGCAACCCGGTCGCCGGGGAGCGGGTGTCCGGTGACGGTCCGCGACTTCAGGACCTCCTCGACCCGGACGCCGCGTTCGCGCCGGTCGTCCATTCCGGTTTCGAGTTCTGGATCCCGGACTCGGCGGAGAACGCCACGCCCGAGGTGTCCGCGTCCCTGGAGCGCGCGAACGCCGCGGCGATCCCCACCGTGCGCCTGACGGGAGTCGACTCCGCCTACTGGTGCGAGACGCCGGACAAGAACCACCTGCGCTGGGTCATGCCGCACCCGGAGGAGAAGCTGCTGGACGCGCTGGCCCGGCTGCACGCCTCCGGTGCCACCTCGCTCGGCGAGGGGACCCGTCTGGTCGGCTCGTTCCGGGCCCACGGCCTGATGGTCCCCGTCTGGGACCTGCCGACCGGGATGGGCGCCGAGGAGTGCGAGAAGCCGGCGGCCGAGTTCGCCGAGCGGCTGTCCGAGGCGCTGGCCTCCGACGCTCCGCTTTCCCCCGAGGAGCGCCGCGCCCGCGGCGGTCTCACCAACCGCCAGGTGACCCTCAGCTGACATCCTTCCCGGCCGTGAGAAGAGACTGGTGACTCCGGTCACAACTCTCGCCGGGGGCAGCCGAATCGATGTCCGAATAACCGAGATCGAATTTGCGAACCGCCGATCTCTTGTTACCGTTCTGGAAGCCCGGTCGCTGGTGCATCCCCCGTCGCCAGCGACCGGGCGCTTCCATTTCCGCGGAGCGGTCCGTTCCGCGTGGACGCGTCAACTTCCCCCGCTGTCATGGGAGTTGCTCCCGGACCTCAGCAGCAGTGGCGCATCGTCCGAATCCTCGGCAGGCGCGAACTCCGCAACTGCCGAATAATCCCCGGATCCGCCCCGAGAAGGCTCCCGCGGTGTCTCACAAACACCCGGTTCGTCACCCGCTTCGACCGCACAGTTGGTCTGCATAGTGCGCCCGCCGGGTCCCATCAGAGTGAGTACGGAACGCAATTCCTCACCTGTTGCATTCCGGTAGTACGTACGCGCCCAGGCATCGCCGCTCTGCGTCAGCACACAGGTCTGCGCCTCGATCCCGCCGGGCGATGTCAGTTCCGGACCGCACCGTGCCGCGGAGGCGGGCGATACAGCCGAGCCGGCTGCGGCGGGCGGTTCGGTGGGATCTGTTTCGGCCGTCTGCGGATCCGGTCGCGTACTTGACTTCGCGTCGACGACGGGTCCTCGCGCGGCGGGCACGTCCGGCCACAACAGGCCGTCGGCCGGTCCGGCGACGGCGGCCAGCGGCAACAGCGCGGCGACCACCACGACCGAGGCGATCCCGATCATGCGGAGATTCATGGCGCCCACCTGCCGACCGAGCGGAATTCCTGACGGTGGACCGACGATATCCGCGGAATACGGGCACGCGGTGCGCCGCACGCCCGTTTTCCCGACAACTCGGGCCGGCTCCAACCCTTACGAGTGAGGGAGCCGGCCCGAAGAAGCGCCTGTTCAGTAAGCCAGCCGACTGCCGCCGTCCGGCGCGCTGGTGCTCGCCTCGACCAGCGCGTCCACCACCGCCTCCACATCCGGCAGCCACGGTGCGGCGGAACCGGGCAAGGGAGCCCGCTCCCAGCGCACCTGACCGGTTCCCGCCTCCGCCGGAGGCAGCACCAGATATCCGCCCTCGCCGTGGAAGCGCAGCGAACTCGGCACGCAGTCCTTGACGAAGAGCAGTTCCCCGAGCTGTTCGAGGGTGTAGGGGGCCACGAGGAGCGACCACCGGGTGGGCGTCGCGACCACGGGGCCCAGCCGCATGTCCATGCGGTCGAGCGCCGAGAGCGCACGCGCCCCGGCCACCGCCGGCAGGCTCACCGCGCACGGTGCCCGTCCTCCGGTGGCCAGCACGATCGGAGCGGCCGGCCGGTTGGCCCACCACCAGCGCACCATCTGCTCGTCGGTCGTCGCCGCGAGAATGCCGGGGTCGAAGGGGTGCGCGCCGGGTACGACGCACTCGGGTTCCGGGCAGGCGCAACCGCGCCCGCGGTCACCGCGGCTTCCGGCCGCCTTCAGTCCCACACCGGGGAGGACGGGCCATTGCCACGCGGCGGCGTAGGTGAGCGCCGCCCGAAGCTGTACTGGCCCCCTCTTACGCCGGAACAGGAGCCTGCGTCGCCTTCCGAGGATCTCGCGCATGAGCGCTCGTTCCTTTCCGTTGAACGCCGAGGTCCACATCACAACATGTGTGCAGCTCTTCACTGTGCGTACAAGTCGGCGCATCACCGCCCCTTGCCGGTGGCATGGGCGACTCCCCGCTTCGTCTGCGGCAGGATCGCCGCTCGGGGGCCGAACGTGGGCTGTAGTCCATTAAACGCATGGCGAGGGGTGGCGCGCGCGTGGCGCTTGCCGTCCCGTCAAAACTTTTCCCCGCCACCCGGGGATGCGGCGCGGCCCACGGCTGTTAGGACGCCCGTGGCCGTCGCCAGGTTCCGGGGCGGAATCAACTGCCCCTGGCCGTCACCGTTTACGTACCCAGCACGTTTGGTATGACGCGTCCCTCTGGGGCCTGAGCCCTGGAGGGATCCACTGCCGAACGCCCTCAGTCGACCCCAATTCGCCGCCACGGGGTGCATTTTTCGGCCAAGTTCATGGTCACCTAGACACCACCAATCCCACTGGTCCAATGCTGGACATCCCCTTCCTTGTGCGTGTACATGTGGATGCATTGATAGCGGCGCAGAATGACATGGGGGTTTGCGATGCTATTGAGCGAAACGCACCAGTCGGAAAGCCGGCTGCCATGAGCGCCCCTCACCTGCCGAAAGTGGCTGGAATCGACTCGGCAGTCCCCAACCCCACGCACACTGCCCACTCGCTGCCCTCCCTGCCCACCCCTCCCGGCGCGGTCCTCCAGGACCGGCTGGCCGGCTGGGTCTCCGATCTCACGACCCTGCACGAGCTGACCGAGCGCCTGGCCAGGACCAGCACGCTGGACACAGCACTCCACGAACTGCTGCGCGCCGGCGCCGCCCTCGTCGGAGCGCGCCGGGGCATGGTCGTCCTCGAACCGGTGGCGGACGCCCGGCGCGCCGACTGCTTCGACGCGGACCACGGCCCCGCGTTCACCAAGGGCCTCGGACTCAGCCACGCCGAACTCGGGCACATCGAGACCGTCCCGCGCCTCGCGACCGCGTACGGCCGCATCCTGGACGGCCGTCGCCCCGGTGGACTGCCGGGCCCGGCCACCTCCCCGGAGGCCGTCGCCCAGCCCGATCTGCTCGCCGACGAATCGCTCGACCCCCTGCACCGCGACGTCGTGGTCCGCCTCGGCTACGCCGCGAGTTTCACCCAGCCCCTCGCCTCCGAGACCGCGGGCACCCTGGGCGCGGCCGTCTGGATGTACGACGAACCCGCCACCCCTGTGGAGCGTCAGCGTCATCTCGTCGGCCTCTACATGCGCTACGCCACCGAACACCTGGCACGCCTGCTGGAACTGGAGCACGCGCGGGAGACCGTGGCGACCGTCGCCGAGGAACTGCTGCCGAGCAGGCTGCCCCGGGTGCCCGGGGTACAGCTCGCCGCACGCCACCGCACGGGACCGCAGGGCGGGGGCGACTGGTACGACGCGCTGCCGCTGCCGGAGGGCGCACTGGGCCTCGCCGTCGGATCGGTCAGCGGATCCGGCCCGAGCGCGCTCGCCGCGATGGGCCGGCTGCGCGCCTCCCTGCGGGCGTACGCGGTGATGGAGGGCGAGGACCCCGTCGCCGTCCTGTCCGATCTCGAACTGCTGCTGCGGCTGACCGAACCCGCCCGTACCGCCACGGCCCTGTTCGCCTACGCCGAACCTGCGGTCGGGAAGATCGTGCTGGCCGGGGCGGGGCACACACCGCCGTTGCTCATCAGCGAGCACCGCACCGAGTTCGTCGAGACCTCCCTGTCCGCGCCGCTGGGCATGCTCGCGTGCTGGGAGGCACCGAGCGTCGAGATCTCGCCCGAGCCGGGAGAAACGGTGCTCCTCTACACCGACGGGCTGCTGCGACGGACCGGTGACCCGATGGACCGGGCGTTCGCACGGCTGCACGCGGCCGCCGCGAGCGTGCCCCGGGCGGCCCGCCAGGACCCGGCCGCCATCGCCGACCATGTACTGCGCACGGTGCTCCCTGACGGTCTCGACCGGGACGGAACGGGAGAGGACGTCGTCCTGCTGGCCGCCCGCTTCGACTGATTCCTCACACGTTGTCCACAGGGCGACA
Organism: Streptomyces sp. AM8-1-1; assembly: GCF_032229325.1. Classification (NCBI taxonomy): domain Bacteria; kingdom Bacillati; phylum Actinomycetota; class Actinomycetes; order Kitasatosporales; family Streptomycetaceae; genus Streptomyces; species Streptomyces sp. AM8-1-1. The sequence goes on along the minus strand of NZ_CP135086.1, from coordinate 4,245,312 downwards.
GGACGTCTTCCCCTCGCACATACGATGGACAGCGGTCCAGTGTCGTATCGAGGAGGCAGACGTGGCCGAGGAGCTCATCCCGGCGGATTCCGACGAGGCCGCTGCGGCAGCGGGCGCGGAAGAAGAAGAGCAGCCGATCAAGCAGCGCAAGAACGGCCTGTACCCGGGCGTGTCCGACGAGCTCGCGGAGAACATGACGAGCGGCTGGGCGGACACCGAGCTGCGCGATCTCGAGCCCATCGCACAGGCGGCGCACACCGCCGACCGCCGTGCGGCGCTCTCGGCGCGCTTTCCCGGTGAGCGGCTGGTGATCCCCTCCGGGAATCTGAAGACCCGCTCCAACGACACCGAGTACGCGTTCCGCGCGTCCACCGAGTACGCCTACCTCACCGGTGACCAGAGCGAGGACGGCGTCCTCGTCCTGGAGCCGCAGGGCGGCGGCCACCGTGCCACGGTCTATCTGCTGCCCCGTTCCGACCGGGAGAACGGCGAGTTCTGGCTGTCCGGCCAGGGTGAGCTGTGGGTCGGCCGCAGGCACTCGCTCGCGGAGGCCGAGCAGCTGCTGGGCATCCCCGCCAAGGACGTGCGCGAACTGCCCGAGAAGCTGCGCGAGGCGACCGGTCCGGTCCGCGTCGTCCGCGGGCACGACGCGGCCATCGAGGCCGCGCTGACCGACAAGGTCACCGCCGAGCGTGACGAGGAGCTGCGGGTCAACCTCTCCGAGGCGCGCGCCGTCAAGGACGCGTTCGAGATCGGCGAGCTGCAGAAGGCGTGCGACTCCACCGCCCGCGGTTTCGAGGACGTGGTCAAGGTCCTCGACAAGGCCGAGGCCACGAGCGAGCGCTACATCGAGGGCACGTTCTTCCTGCGCGCCCGCGTCGAGGGCAACGACGTCGGCTACGGCTCGATCTGCGCCGCCGGACCGCACGCGACCACCCTGCACTGGGTGCGCAACGACGGCCCGGTCCGCTCCGGCGATCTGCTCCTGCTGGACGCCGGCGTGGAGACCCACACCCTCTACACCGCGGACGTCACCCGCACGCTGCCGATCAACGGCCGCTACAGCGAGTTGCAGCGCACCATCTACGACGCGGTGTACGACGCCCAGGAGGCCGGTATCGCGGCCGTCAAGCCGGGTGCCAAGTACCGCGACTTCCACGACGCCGCGCAGCGCGTGCTCACCGAGCGGCTCGTCGAATGGGGTCTGGTCGAGGGCCCGGTGGAGCGGGTGCTGGAGCTGGGCCTTCAGCGCCGCTGGACGCTCCACGGCACCGGCCACATGCTCGGCATGGACGTCCACGACTGCGCCGCCGCGCGCACCGAGGCGTACGTCGACGGGACGCTGGAGCCGGGCATGTGCCTGACGGTGGAGCCCGGGCTCTACTTCCAGGCGGACGACCTGACCGTGCCGGAGGAGTACCGCGGCATCGGTGTCCGGATCGAGGACGACATCCTGGTCACCGAGGACGGCAACAGGAATCTGTCGGCGGCGCTCCCGCGCCGGGCCGACGAGGTCGAGGCCTGGATGGCGGCGCTCAAGCAGGGCTGAGACGAGACGCACCGAGTCGGGCCGGGCACGTCGGGCCGACTCGGGACCGGGAGGGCGTGGCTGCCCCGGGTCTTGGTGGACGGATCCTCGGACGAGGACGTCTCACGAGACCTTGAGCAGCGCGTCCTCCCGCCATTTGAGGACCTTGTCGAAACTGACCACCGCTCCCCGCCCCGGCCGGTTGCCGAAGTGGACGTGGTCGGCGAGCTGCTCGATGAGACAGAGCCCCCGACCGCTCTCGGCGGAGGCCGGAGCCTGCGGCAGGGCGTGGGCGCAGCCCGCGGCGTAGACAGGGAATCCGGGGCCGGAGTCGGAGACTTCGATACGGCACGTCTCGCCGTCCAGATAGGCGGTGACGCAGTAGTCGGCCGAGGCATCGCCGTGCCCCTTGTCGCCGCCGTGCTCGACCGCGTTCGCACAGGCCTCACTGAGCGCGACCGAGAGGTCGAACGAGATGTCGGGGTCGACGCCCGCGGTCTCCATCGTGCCGAGCAGCAGGCGCCGGGCGAGCGGAATGCTCGCGGCTTCGCGCCGCAAGTGGAGTGACCACCAGATGCTCATGCTCCAGCCTCCTGGCTGCGGCTCGACATACCGTTACGTATTGCCCCAAGACACGCTCGGTAAGCACATGGTTGACGTGAGTGCGCTCATTCGGCCGACGCGCGCCACCAGGGCGGCGGTGTATACCGCCAAAGCGGATCTTCCGGACCTGCCGTACGGGGCCCGTTGACGCAGTGCGATGATGACCCGGCCATGTCGTCCCCACCCGTTGCACGTACCGGAGCCGGTCTGCGGCTGCTGAGGGCCGCGGTGTTCACCGCGGTCTGTGTCGTGCTGTCCGGGACGGGGCATGCGATCGCCGCCTGCGAGGGCGTCGCGGCGTGGTCGCTCGCAGTGGGCTTCCTGGGCATGTTCGCGCTGGTCCTGCCCTTTGCGGGCCGTGTTCGCGCACTGCCGTCGATCGCCGTCGCCCTGAGCGTCGGACAGCTCGCCCTGCACGCCCTGTTCGGTCTGGGGCAGCATCAGCTGCGGCTCGCGCCGGCGGCGGACGACGCACTGATCCGTACGGCGGCGAAGCTGGTCTGCGGGGCGGGCGCCTCGTCCCTGACTCCCGCGGACGCGCACCGGATCGTCACCGCGGCGGGAGTCACTCCGCCGGGGCACGGCACGCACACCTCTGTGACGCACTCCACAGTGCCGCAGGCGGAGCTGTGGCCTTCGCTTCCGATGCTGCTGGGGCACCTGCTGGCGGCTCTCGTGACCGGCTGGCTGCTGCGCCGCGGAGACCTGGCGCTGGCCCGGTTGATCCGGCTGTCGGCCGACTCCGCCCAGGAGGTGGCCGAGGCCGCCTGGCTGCGCCCGCTGCGCGCCGCGCTCGCTCTCGTACGGGCGCTGCGCGGCGGGCTCGTACGAACCCCTCTGCCCGGTGCGCGCGCCGTAGCGGCGTCGGCCGGTCCTCCCCCGACGGCAGCGGGAGAGGCACTCCAGCACACGGTGATCAGGCGCGGGCCGCCCGCCCGCCTCGAACTCGCAGCCTGACGCGGCCCACTCGACGGGAGTGGTGCCGTGGTGCCCGCGCATCCTCCCGCGCCCGGCACACCTCACCTCTCCTCACCAGTGGAGTGTTCCCCAGCCATGAACCTTTCCCGTATCGCCGTCGTGTCCGGTGTCGCCGCCTCCTCCGTGCTGCTGCTGTCCGGCACCGCCTTCGCGCACGTCAGCGTCCAGCCGCAGGGCGAAGCCGCCAAGGGCGGCTACGCCACGGTCAACTTCAAGGTCCCCAACGAGCGTGACAACGCCTCGACCGTGAAGCTCGAGGTCAACCTCCCGGCCGATCACCCGATGGCGTCCGTGATGCCGCAGCCCGTTCCCGGCTGGAAGGCCGTCGTCACCAAGACCAAGCTGGCCAAGCCGCTCGAGGTGCACGGGAAGCAGATCACCGAGGCCCCGTCCAAGATCACGTGGACCGCGGCCGGCGGCAAGATCGCTCCGGGTGAGTTCCAGCAGTTCCCGGTCTCCCTCGGCCGGCTGCCCGAGGACACCGACCAGCTGGTGTTCAAGGCGCTCCAGACGTACGACAACAAGGAGGTCGTGCGCTGGATCGAGGAGGTGAAGGAGGGCGCGGCCGAGCCCGAGTCCCCCGCGCCGGTCCTGAAGCTGTCGGCCGCCGCCGAGGACGGCCACGGCGCCGCGGGTGCCTCCGCCTCGAAGGCCGGCGCCAAGGACACCGCGGCCGACGACTCCAAGGCCGAGACGGCCTCCGCCGACGACACGGACACCTTCGCCCGCGTCCTCGGGATCGTCGGCATCCTGATCGGCGCGGCAGGTGTCGCCTTCGGTGTCCTGGCCGGCCGCCGCCGCACCGCCTGACACCCCACATCACTTCCGGGAACTTTCTCTCATGCGCAAGAAGACCGCTCTGGCGGCCGCACTCGTTGCGGCCGCCGGGCTCACCCTGTCCGCCTGCTCCGACGGCGGAGAATCCGCCAAGAGCCCTGTCGCCGATGTCTCCGCCCAGCAGGGCGCCGAGGCGGCGACCGTGCTCGACCAGCCGTTCGCCAAGCCGAACCTGGTCCTCACGGACACCACCGGCAAGAAGTACGACCTGCGCGAGCGCACCAAGGGCAAGCCGACGCTGATCTATTTCGGCTACACGCACTGCCCCGACGTCTGCCCGCTGACGATGAGCAACATCGCCATCGCCAAGAAGAAGCTGCCCAAGGCCGACCAGGACAAGCTCCAGGTCGTCTTCGTCACGACCGATCCGGAGCGGGACACCCCCGCCGAGCTGGCCAAGTGGCTGCCCAGCGCGGGTGACGCGTCCTTCACCGGGCTGACCGGCGAGTTCGCGGCCATCCAGGCCGGTGCCCGCCGGATCGGCATCGGCATCGACCCGCCGAAGAAGGAGAAGGACGGCACGGTCGTGTCGATGCACGGCGCCCAGGTCGTCGCCTTCTCCCCGAAGACGGACGCGGGCTATGTGCTCTACGGCGAGGACACGACGGCGGACGACTACGCCAGGGACCTGCCGAAGCTGATCCGCGGGGAGAAGCCGTGAGCCGCGGCAGGACACTCGCCTGCGTCATAGCCCTGTCCGCGGGGCTGGCCCTGGCGGGCTGCTCCTCGGACGGCACGCCGGAGTTGAAGGTCAGCGGCGGGTTCATGCCGCAGCCGGTGACCGACATGGCCGCCGGTTTCCTGACCGTGCACAACGACGGAGGCCAGGGCGACAAGCTCACCTCCGTCACCAGCGCCATCTCCGACGACGTCACGATCCACGAGACGAAGGACCAGCGGATGCGGAAGGTGGAGGCCTTCGACATCCCGGCCGACGGCGAGCTCGACCTCGAACGCGGTGGCAACCACATCATGTTCATGGCGCTCAAGAAGCAGCCCAAGCAGGGCGAGAAGGTCGCCGTGGAACTGCACTTCGAGAAGTCCGACCCGATCACGGTTGAACTCCCCGTCAAGGCTCCCACGTACAACCCGACGGAACACTGAGCACCGAGGGGACTGAACCACGCCATGACAACCACCGCCCCGCGCCTCGGCCCATCCCCGGTCCGACTGCTGCTGGCCGCGACCGTGTTCCTGGGCACGCTCCTCGGAGCGCTGCTCACCGCGGCGAGCCCGGCCGCCGCCCATGCCGCTCTGACCGGGAGCAATCCGAAGGACGGGGCGGTGGTCGCGACCGCCCCCACGGAGGTCACGCTCACCTTCTCCGAGCAGATCGCGATGGGCAACGACTCGATCCGGGTCCTCGAACCGAGCGGCAAGCGCGCGGACAAGGCCAAGATCCGTGACATGTCCACCGGCGGCAAGGTCGGTTACGGCGTCGATCTGCTGCCGGGCCTGCCCGACGGCACGTACACCGTGGCCTGGCAGGCCGTCTCCGCCGACAGCCACCCCGTCTCCGGCGCCTTCACCTTCTCGATCGGGGCGCCCTCCCAGACCGAGGTCGCCCTCCCCGACAACGAAGCCGGCGGCGGCCTGGTCGGCCTGCTCTACGACATCGCGCGCTACGCCGCGTACGCGGGATTCGTCCTGCTCGCGGGCGGCGCCGCGTTCGTCCTGCTGTGCTGGCAGCGCGCCGCCTCCGTCCGCCCGGTCCAACGGCTCGTCGCGTACGGGTGGGTGACGCTGACCGCGTCCACCCTCGCCATGCTGCTGCTGCGCACCCCGTACACCGGCTCCGGAAAACTCGCCGACGCCTTCGACCTGAGCGGGCTGCGGGACGTCCTGGAGACCAAGACCGGGGCCGCGCTCGTCTCCCGGCTGCTGCTGCTCGGCGCGGCCGCCCTGTTCATCGCCGTGCTGTTCGGCGCGTACGCGAGGCGGGAGGACGCGGCCGAGAAGAAGGACCTCACCTTCGGGCTGGCCATGGGCGGCACCGTCGTCGCGGCCGGTGTCGCGGCCACCTGGGCGCTGTCGGAGCACGCGTCGACCGGTATCCAGCCCACCGTCGCCATGCCGGTGGACGTCCTGCATCTGCTGGCCGTCGCCGGCTGGCTCGGCGGTCTCGCCACCTTGCTGACCGCGCTGTACCGGGCACCGTCCATCGAGCCGTCGGCCGTGCACCGCTTCTCCCGCGTCGCCTTCATCTGCGTCGTGACGCTGACGGTGACCGGGCTGTACCAGTCCTGGCGGCAGGTCGGCTCGTGGTCGGCGCTGACCGGGACGTCGTACGGACAGCTGCTGCTGGCCAAGGTGGCGCTGGTCGTCGTCATGGTCGGTGTCGCCTGGGTGTCGCGGCGCTGGACCGCACAGCTCGCCGAGGCGAAGCAGGCCGAGCAGTCGGTGCGGACCGAAGAGGCGGAGACGGAGCAGGCCGAGGCGGAGCCCGCCGCCGTGACCGTTCCCGACGACTCCGCCACGAACGCGGCCGGCTCGGGCGGACAGGGCGAAGGGGCGGACCCCGAACGGGCCGCCCAGCTCGCCCGCCAGCAGGCCGCCGTGGCCACCGCGGCCAAGAAGAAGGCCAGGGACGCGGACCCCGTGCGGTCCGGGCTGCGCCGTTCCGTACTGGCCGAGGCGGCCGTCGCCGTCGCCCTGCTCGCCGTGACCACCGTGCTGACGTCCACCGAGCCGGGCCGTACGGAGGAGGAGGCGGCCAGGATCACCGGCAGCTCCGCCCAGGGTGCCGACGCACCGGCGCCCGGTCCCGCCGAGATCACCCTGCCGTTCGACACCGGAGGCCAGAAGGGCAAGGGCACGGTCCGGCTCACGCTCGGTCCGGCGAGCCCGGGCGCGAACGAGATGCATCTCTACCTCACCGACCCGGCCGGCAAGCCGATGGAGGTGCCCGAGGTGAAGGTGTCGTTCACGCTGGTCGCCAAGCAGATCGGCCCGCTGCCCATCCGGCCCGACCGGCTCCCTGCGGGACACTGGAGCGCGGCCGCGGTCCAGATCCCGATGCCCGGTGAGTGGCAGGTCCAGGTGACCGTGCGGACCTCCGACATCGACCAGGCCACCATCGACAAGAACGTGAAGATCGGCTGATCCACCCGTGAGCGACAACAACATCTCCAGGCGGCGGCTGCTGGGCAGCGTGGGTGCCGCCGGCGCCACCGGACTGGCGCTCGGCGCCGCGGGCGGCGTCGTCTCCGGCGCCACCGCGTCCGACGACACCCTGGCGGCGCTGACCGCGGTCGGCTCCACCGGTGTCCCCTTCCACGGCGAGCACCAGTCCGGCATCACCACCCCCCTCCAGGCGCGCGGCCATCTGATCGCCTTCGATCTGGCGCCGGGGGCGGGCCGGAGCGAGGCCATCGCGCTGATGCGCCGCTGGTCGGCGCTGGCCGCCGAACTGATGGCGGGCCGCCCGGCCGCCGAGGGGGACACGGGGGTCGCCCTGGACGCAGGTCCTTCGTCGCTGACGCTGACGTTCGGCTTCGGCCGCACCTTCTTCGACCGGACGGGCCTGGTGGCGCAGCGTCCGCCGGAGCTGGACCCGCTGCCGGACTTCTCGTCCGACCAGCTCGACGCCAAGCGCTCGAACGGCGATCTGTGGGTGCAGATCGGCGCCGACGACTCCCTGGTCGCCTTTCACGCACTGCGCGCGGTGCAGAAGGCGGCGGGCGCGGCGGCCCGGGTGCGCTGGCAGATGAACGGCTTCAACCGTTCGCCCGGTGCCACCGACAGGCCGATGACCGCCCGCAACCTGATGGGGCAGGTCGACGGCACCCGCAACCCGAAGCCGTCCGAACCCGACTTCGACCGCAGGATCTTCGTCCCCGCGAAGACCGCGCACCCGTGGATGGCCGGCGGCTCGTACGCGGTCGTGCGCCGGATCCGGATGCTGCTCGACGACTGGGAGCAGCTGACGCTGAAGAAGCAGGAGCAGGTCATCGGCCGGCGCAAGTCCGACGGCGCCCCCCTGACCGGCGGCTCCGAGACCACCGAGATCGCGCTGGACAAGACGGGCCCGGACGGCAGGCTCGTCGTCCCCGACAACGCGCACGCCCGTATCGCCGCACCCGAGCAGAACGGCGGGGCGGCGATGCTGCGGCGCCCGTTCTCCTTCCACGACGGGATCGCCGCGGACGGGACGCCGGACGCGGGGCTGCTCTTCATCTGCTGGCAGGCCGATCCGCTGCGCGGCTTCGTGCCGGTGCAGCGCAAGCTGGACCGGGGAGACGCCCTGTCGCCGTTCGTCCGGCACGAGGCGAGCGGACTGTTCGCGGTGCCCGGAGGCCCGCGGGAGGGCGAGTACGTGGGGCAGCGGCTCCTGGAGTCGTGACTCCCGCGCGCCCATTAGGGTGACCGTATGTCAGCCACGCGCTACACCTATCTGGGTCCCGAGGGCACGTTCACCGAGGCCGCCCTCCGTACGCTCCCGGAAGCGGCCACCCGCGAGCTCGTTCCGATGGTGTCCGTGCCGGCGGCTCTGGACGCCGTGCGGAACGGGGACGCCGCGGCGGCCCTCGTCCCGATCGAGAACTCCGTGGAGGGCGGTGTCACCGCCACCCTCGACGAGCTGGCGTCCGGCGAGCCGCTGATGATCTACCGCGAGGTGCTGCTGCCGATCGCCTTCGCGCTGCTGGTACGGCCGGGCACCAAGCTGTCCTCGGTGAAGACGGTGACCGGGCACCCGGTCGCCCAGCCCCAGGTGCGCAACTGGCTGCGGAACCATCTGCCGGACGCCCTGTGGGAGTCGGCGGCATCCAACGCGGACGGTGCGCGGCTGGTGCAGGAGGGCCGGTACGACGCGGCCTTCGCGGGGGAGTTCGCGGCGGCGACCTACGGGCTCGAGCCGCTGGTGACCGAGATCCACGACGCGGAGAACGCGGAGACCCGGTTCGTCCTGGTGGGCCGGCCCGCGAGGCCCGCGGCACCGACCGGCGCGGACAAGACGTCGGTCGTCATCTGGCTGGGCGACGACCACCCCGGTGCTCTGCTCGAACTGCTGCAGGAATTCGCCGTGCGCGGGGTCAACCTGATGCTCATCCAGTCACGGCCGACGGGCGCGGGCATCGGGAACTACTGCTTCGCCGTGGACGCCGAGGGCCATATCTCCGACCGGCGGGTGGGCGAGGCGCTGATGGGCCTCAAGCGGATCTGCCCGAAGGTGCGCTTCCTCGGTTCGTATCCCCGTGCGGGCGTCGCACCACAGGACGTACGGGCACTGCGGCGGGGCACCTCGGACGAGGAATTCACGTCGGCCTCGGACTGGCTGGCGCGCTGCCAGGACGGCCGGGCCTGACACGAAGCCGCTCCGCCCTGCCCGCGGCCTGACCGGAAACTGTCCTACCTGCTGACTTTTCGTTGTCCACAGAAGTTATCCACAGGCCTGGGTCTCGACCTGGGGACAAGTCGACAACACCATCCGACATGGTCGACAAATCGGCCCAGTCACCCCACTTCCATCCACAGGGCAGCAGGTCGCCCATGTCATCCGCTCGTCACCTCCCTTTCATTGATCAACTCTTTGGAGCGAGCAATTCCCACCCGAATGAGTGTGTGGGGTGGGTTTGGGAGGGGAATCCCTCGGCTCGTACGAAGCCCCAGGAATGATCACTTCCGCCGTCCACAGTTCTCCCACACAGCCTGTGGATAACTTTCTGAGGCACCGCACCCCTGTGGACAACAGCAGGTCAAGTTCCGCGCCCCGCAAGGGAAGTGGGTCAATTCCCCTCTTCACGGAATGCCCCGTTTCGGCGAATAGCGGCTTGTCCATTGACGATTGGCCCCGGCATTGACGGTGGACCCGGCGATTCACCCGGCAGCTTTCCCAATTCCGGCAATCCGGACAAAGTGACACGCGCGGTATATCGATGGCGTTGCGGTGAGTGGGCACCGGTAGCCTGGTGGGGTGATTGACCTTCGCCTGCTCCGTGAGGACCCCGACCGTGTCCGCGCCTCCCAGCGCGCCCGTGGAGAGGACGTCGCCGCCGTCGACGCCCTGCTCTCCGCCGACGAGCGACGCAGGTCCTCCGGCGTCCGCTTCGACGAGCTGCGCTCCGAGCAGAAGGCGCTCGGCAAGCTGATCCCGAAGGCTTCTCCCGAGGAGCGCGCCGAACTGCTCCAGCGGGCCGAGCAGCTGAAGACCGAGGTCAAGGCGGCGGATGCCGCGCAGGACGAAGCCGACGAGGAGACCAAGCGGCTCCTGCTCCAGCTCGGGAACCTCGTCCACCCGGACGTCCCGGTCGGCGGCGAGGAGGACTTCGTCGTCCTGGAGACGCACGGCACCATCCGCGACTTCGCCGCCGAGGGCTTCGAGCCCAAGGACCATCTGGAGCTCGGCGAGGCGCTGGGCGCCATCGATGTCGAGCGCGGGGCCAAGGTCTCGGGTTCGCGCTTCTACTACCTGACCGGAATCGGCGCGCTGCTGGAGCTCGCCCTGGTCAACGCGGCGATCGCGCAGGCGGGCGAGGCCGGCTTCGTGCCGATGCTGACCCCCGCGCTGGTCCGCCCGCGCGCCATGGAGGGCACCGGCTTCCTCGGCCAGGCCGCGGAGAACGTGTACCACCTGGACAAGGACGACCTGTACCTCGTCGGCACCTCCGAGGTGCCCCTCGCCGCGTACCACATGGACGAGATCATCGAGGCCGACAAACTGCCGCTGCGGTACGCGGGCTTCTCGCCCTGCTTCCGCCGTGAGGCCGGGACGTACGGCAAGGACACCCGCGGCATCTTCCGGGTGCACCAGTTCGACAAGGTCGAGATGTTCTCCTACGTCGCTCCCGAGGACGCGGAGGCCGAGCACCAGCGTCTCCTGGACTGGGAGAAGCAGTGGCTGACCGGTCTGGAGCTGCCGTTCCAGGTCATCGACGTCGCCACCGGCGATCTCGGCGCCTCGGCCTCGCGCAAGTTCGACTGCGAGGCGTGGATCCCGACCCAGGGCAAGTACCGCGAGCTGACGTCCGCGTCGAACTGCGACGGCTTCCAGGCCCGCCGTCTGTCGGTCCGTATGCGGGACGGCAAGAAGGTGCAGCCGCTGGCGACGCTGAACGGCACGCTGTGCGCCGTGCCGCGCACCATCGTGGCGATCCTGGAGAACCACCAGCTCGCCGACGGTTCGGTGCGCGTACCGCCGGTGCTGCGCCCCTACCTCGGCGGCCGGGAGATTCTGGAGCCGATCACCAAGTGAGCTCGGCCCCGCCGCTCCCGTACCGGCTGATCGCCACGGACCTCGACGGCACGCTTCTGCGCGAGGACGACACCGTCTCGCAGCGCACCCGCGACGCGCTCGCCGCAGCCACCGCGGCGGGTGCCGCGCACATCGTCGTCACCGGACGCGCCGTGCCCTGGACCCGGCACATCCTGGACGACCTCGGCTACGAAGGCCTCGCGGTCTGCGGGCAGGGCGCGCAGGTCTACCACGCCGGTGAGCACCGGCTGCTGACCTCCGTGACGCTCGACCGGCAACTGGCGGGTCTGGCTCTGGCCAAGCTGGAGGCCGAGGTCGGCCCGCTGGCCCTGGCCGCGAGCCGGGACGGTCTCGACGGCGAGGTGCTGGTCGGCCCCGGCTACCGCGTCCAGGAAGGCCCGCTGCCCGTGCTGGCCTACGAGGACCCTGCCGAGCTGTGGTCCGCCCCGCTGAACAAGGTCTACATCCAGCACCCCGGACTCGACGACGACGCCCTGACCAGGGTGGCCAGGGCGACGGTCGGCGGACTGGTGGACGTGGTGATGGCGGGCCAGGGCGTGGTCGAACTGCTGCCGCTGGGGCTGAGCAAGGCGACGGGTCTGTCGCTGGCCGCCCGTCGGCTGGGACTGAAGGCCGCGGACACGATCGCCTTCGGCGACATGCCGAACGACATCCCGATGTTCGCGTGGGCGGCGCACGGCGTGGCGATGGCGAACGCGCACGAGGAACTGAAGTCGGTGGCGGACGAGGTCACCTCGCCGAACGACGCGGACGGCATCGCCGTGGTCCTGGAGCGCTGGCTCGGCTGACGCGTTCGGCCGGTGCGGGGCGTGCGGCGTGGAGGCCGAGGTCCGCGTCGGCCGGGGTGCGGCGTACGGCTTTCGGCGAAGGCCGCCGGAAACGACCTGCGTAACGGGGCCTGCGTACGGCGGAGGATGCGCGGATCGAACGCGCGCGGGGCTCCCGCCCCGACGACGGCTTAGCAAGCCGCTGCCTTACCACTCGGCCAATCCTCCGGGACGGGGCGGCCCGCGCAGATGCGCGCTCGAAGCGGCCGCCCCCGGACAGCTGCTCGCGGGCGGCGTGGAGTCTCGGTGGCTACTCCAGTGCCTGCCCGGCGCTGCCCTGACGGGAGCTCGACGGACTCGTACTCTCGGTCATCGTCGCGCTCCTCTCCCGGTAGGTGGTACCGATCGCACTGGTGTGCCCCGGCCCGACCACTGTGCCGGGCCGGGGCGGTCCCGCGCCACCGAATTACCGGCGGCGCGGGCACTGCGTCCCCGCGGTCATTGCCGCGGTTCGGTCAGCGGCGCCTGCGACGGCGCAGATCCCTCAACTGACGGGCGAAGTCGTCCATCCTGGCGTCCATGCGCAGCATGTCGTCGGACAGTTCGCACAGTCGGTTGCTCATCGCCCCGACCACGCGGTTGGTGGCATCCAGCCGCTGGTCCAGGGAGTCGAGCCGCTGCGACATCCGGTTGAGCACCGGGCCGAGTTCGCACAGCGCCGTGCCGACGCCGGCGAGGCACTGTTCGACCGCGGTGACACGCCGGTCGAGTGAGGCGTGGGCCTCTCGCCAGCCCTCCTCGGCATCGAGGAGATAGGTGCGGACGCGGCGGGCGATGTCACTGTCGCGCAGGAGCATCGCGATGTTGAGCACCGTCCGGCGGGTGAAGAGGGTGAGGCTGGAACGGCGCTGTGGATAACTTCCCGCCCCGCTCGCGGATGAGAGTGACAACTTGTCACTCTGATATTCCCGCAGGTCAGAGCCGCGCAGCACGCGCATCCCGTTCTCGGTGAGCTCCTCACGATGCCGCGAGGTCACCTGCCTGACGACCTCTGTGGATACTTCGAAGTACCGCGCAACGCCCTCTGTGGATACGTGCACGTTGTCAGGGAGCAGAGCGAGCGCCTTGACCTTGTCGAGTGCTTCGACACACCCCTGGACGCTGTCGCGCATCGCGCGCGATTCGAGCAGGGCACCTTCTGGTGGCATGAGCATGCCTTCTGTTCGGGGAGCTGACAGTGGACAGCCCTCTCCCCGGGCACAGGGGTGGAGGTCGGCTCACGGTGCAACTCACTCAATGACCGTTCCGGGCGCAGTCCCTGCCCTCACGGCAATCCCCGACTTCACGAACTCTCGACGCCACTCACTCCAGTTGCCTCCACGCACCGAGGACAACGAGCCGATAAACGTACAGTTACGCGAAATGCGTCGGCCCCCGCCTGTCCTGGCGGGGGCCGACGCACCTGGCGATGTCTCCGGTGTGGTCTCCGGGGTCGCTGTCTCTCACTCCTCGCCGGCGAGCTTCAGCACCCGCAGCTTCTGGCCCGCGTACCACGTGGCCGCGACCGTGACACCGGCGAGCAGCACCGCTGCCAGCGGAAGCCCGACGTCCGAGCCGATCAGGCCCTCGCCGCCGATCTTCTCGGCGAGCGCGAGCGCCCACTGCTGGACGCTCAGGGTGCGGGCGCCGGGCACCAGGCTGCCGAACAGCGTCTCCCACACCAGCGCGTAGACGAGACCGATGACGACCGCGTGCCGGCTGACCGTGCCCAGCAGCAGGAACAGCGCGCTGTAGGCGATCGAGGCGACGAGTGCCGCGACCGTGTAGGCGATCGCGACCTGCTGGCCGTTGCCGTTGAGAATGAACCCCGCGATGAGGGTGGGGATGGCCGAGAAGGCCATCGTCACGGCGATCGCCACGATCAGCTTGGTGAAGATGATCGTCGGCCGCTTCACGGGCTTGGCCAGCAGATAGACGATCGAGCCGTCGTCGATCTCGGGACCGATCGCCCCGGTGCCTGCGATGACACCGATCAGCGGCACCATCGTGGCGATGGCGAAGCCGCCGAGGACGTCGGCGGCGACCTGGTCGTCGACGCCGTTGAAGCTCCGTACCGCCACCGCGATGACGAGCAGCAGGGCGGGTAGGACGAACAGGATGGCTGCCCGGCGCCTGCCGAGCACGGCCCGATAGGTGAGCCGGGCGACTGTGGGGTTGTACATGACGTCACAGCTCCTTTCAGGCCGCTACGAGGTAGGAGAAGACCGACTCGAGGGACTCGTCCGAGGGCGAGACCGTGAGGAGCCGGATGGAGTGCTCGCGGGCGACCCGCGGCAGCAGCTCGGTGAACCTGCCGAAGTCGACGGCCTGGATGCGCAGCGCGCCCTCGGCGAGGTCGACCTCGATGCCGGCCGTCGACGGGTCGGCGATCAGGGCCGCGGCGAGCGCCCGGTCGTCGCTGGACCGTACGAGATAGCGGTGCGGCCGGTCCGTCATCAGTCGGCGGATCTTCCGGAAGTCACCGGACGCGGCATGCCGTCCGGCGACGATCACCTCGATGTGGGAGGCGAGTTGCTCGACCTCCTCCAGGATGTGCGAGGAGAACAGCACGGTGCGCCCCGCGGCGCCCATGCGCCGCAGCAGATCCATCAGCTGCATGCGCTGACGCGGGTCCATACCGTTGAAGGGCTCGTCGAGCAGCAGCACCGACGGGTCGTGGACCAGCGCGGACGCCATCTTCACGCGCTGCCGCATGCCCTTGCTGTACGTCGAGATCTTGCGGTCCTGCGCGTACTCCATCTCGACCGTCGCGAGCGCCCTCTGGGCCTCGTTGGCGCCCAGGCCGTGCAACTCGGCGTTGGCGACGACGAATTCGCGGCCGGTCAGGAAGTCGTACATCGCTTCCCGCTCCGGTACGACGCCGATCTGGCGGTAGACGGACTCGTTGCGCCAGATGGCATGGCCGTCGAGCGTGACGCTTCCCGTGGAGGGGGCGAGGAAACCACCCATCATGTTGATGAGAGTGGACTTTCCGGCGCCGTTCGGGCCGAGCAGACCGGTGACGCCGGGGCCGACGGTCATGGTCACGTCGTTGACGGCCACGACATTGCCGAACCACCGCGAGGTGTGCTCGATGTTCAGAGTGCTCATGGGCGCAGCCCATTCCTTAGGAGGGTGGTGGTGGGCGACGGGCGGGCGGTCACAGCCCGACCTTTCGGTAGCGGCGCATCAGGACGGCGTACGAGCCGGCGACGAGCGCGAGGACGACCAGCAGATAGACCACGCAGGCACCGGCGCCCGGTCCCGCTTCGCCCGGGAAGGCGGAGGTGGCTCCGAGGAAGGCGGTCTGCACGCCGTCGATGAGGGTGACCGGCGAGAAGAGGCCGAGCCACTTGATCGCGCCGGCCGAGCCGGTCTCCCAGGCGATGGCCTGGACGGTGGAGACGGCGCCGTAGGTGATCGTGAACGTCGCGATGACGGCGGCGACACCGAAGCCGCGGCGCGGTGTGAGCGCGGCCATCACCAGGCCGAGTCCGCCGAAGAGCACCGAGAGGAGCGCCACCGAGACCATGCCCTGTGCGAAGCCCTTCGTCTGGTCCATGAAGTCCATCTTGGCCAGCAGCGAGCCGACGTAGAGGATCACCAGCGGCGCCGCGGTGAGGACGAACAGCGCGGACGCCATCGCCCCGTACTTCGCGAGGACGTAGTCGATCCGCTCGATCGGGCGCGAGAAGTACAGCGGCACCGTCTTGAAGCGCAGGTCGCGGGAGACGGACTGCGGTGCCTGCGCGGCCAGATAGAGCCCGATGACCGCCTGGGTGACGATCGCGTAGCGCGTGTAGTCGAGGGGGAGGTCGTTCATCTTGGTGGTGACGGCGACCGCCACGATGATCGCCGCGGGCACGCACATCACCGCGAAGAGGATCATCGGCAGCACCTTGGACTTCGCCGAACGGCCGAGGCCGTAGGCGCCGCGCAGCGACTGCGAGTAGAGCGAGCGGCGTGCGTAGGCACGGCCGAGGCGCTGGCCCTCGTAGTTCCGGTAGCCGATGTTGTGGATACGGGTGGTCTCGGGGACCGTTCCGGACAGCTCCGTGCTCATCGGGCCTGCACCTCCATCGCCTGTGCCGCTGCCTCCGGGCGGAAGACCTCCGCGATGTGGTGGCGTCGCTGTTCCATCCGTACGAGGCCGAGGCCGAGGCCCGCGACGGTGTCGCGCACGACGTCGTACGTCTCTTCGCCCGTGGCCTCGATCAGCAGGATGTGGCCGGCTCCCGGCAGTCCCTCCTCCACGCCCGCGTGGAGCGTGATCCCGGCGGCTGCCAGTGCCTCACGGAGCGTCGCGGTCCCGTCGGGGTGCTTGTCCGTGTCGGTGACCTCGACCGCGAGGGTCGTGGTGGTCTGGGTGAAGTCGCTGGTGGAGCTGGACCGCAGGAGTGCGCCGCCGTCGATGACGACGACGTGGTCACAGGTGCGCTCGAGTTCACCGAGGAGGTGCGAGGTGACCAGGACCGAGATCCCGAAGTCGGTGTAGACGCGCCGGATGAGGCCGAGCATCTCGTCGCGGCCCACCGGATCGAGGCCGTTGGTCGGCTCGTCCAGGAGGACCAGCTTGGGGTCGTGGACCAGGGCCTGCGCGAGTTTCACCCGCTGTTTCATGCCGGTCGAGTAGCCGCCGATGGGGCGGTACCGCTCCTCGTAGAGGCCGACATGCCGCAGGGTGTCCGCGGTGCGCTCGCGGGCGGCCGTCGCCGGCAGCCCGGACATGCGCGCCATGTGGACGACGAACTCGGTGGCCGAGACGTCGGGCGGCAGGCAGTCGTGCTCGGGCATGTAGCCCACCTGCTCACGGATGGCGCCGCCGCTGGTGGCGACGTCGAGGCCGAGCACCGCGGCCCGGCCTTCCGTGGCGGGGGACAGACCCAGCAGGATCTTGATCAACGTGGACTTGCCGGCTCCGTTGGCGCCCACCAGGCCGGTCACACCGGGTCCGATGTCCAAGGAGAGCCGGTCAAGAGCGGTCACCCGGGGGAACCGCTTGCTCAGGCTTTCGGTCGCGATCACAGTCACAGTTCGAAGGTAGTGGTGCACGACACAGGGAGCGTCAGCCCTGACGGCTGTATCCGTGTCCGACTCCAGAGGTACGGACCCGTAGGGGCATGCGACCTCAGTGCCCCCGGGACGTCGGGGGACGGCGGTGTTTTCCACAGGCTTCGGCACGGGTCTTGACGTAGCCGCCGGGCATTGTCACATTCATCAGTGTCAAGTTACGGGCACGTACTGCATCCGACACGGGACGGACAGTGGCATGACCTCAGCAGTGGCAGGCGAACTCACCGCGGAGCTGCGGGGGTTCAGAGACGTGCAGCGGCTCGCCTACGACTGCGCGGAGGCGGTGGCGGCGCAGCTCAAGCCGGGCGTGACCGAGCGCGAGGCCGCGCGCATGCAGCGCGACTGGCTGCGGGAGCGCGGGGTGCGGGACTGGTTCCATCTGCCGTTCGCCTGGTTCGGCGACCGCACGGCCTTCGTCGGCTTCCGGGTGCCCCTTCAGTTCTTCCCCACGAACCGCGTGCTCGAGCCGGGCATGCCCTTCATTCTCGACATGGCTCCGGTGCACAGGGGCTTCACCGCGGACATCGGCTATTCGGGCTGTCTCGGCCCGAGCCCGCTGCACAGCAAGCTGCTCTCCGATCTCCAGGCACACCGCGAGCTGATTCTGCGCGAGGTGCGGGAGCGGCGATCGCTGCGCGAGATATACGAGGACGTGGAGCGCCTCATGGTCCGCCAGGGGTACGCCAACCGGCACCGCGCGTATCCCTTCGGCGTGATCGCCCACAAGATCGACCGAGTGAAGGACCGGCGCTGGTCACCGAGCCTCTTCGGCTTCGGCACCCAGTCGCTGAAGGGCCTCGCGAGCGACGCGCTGCACGGTCATCGCGACGGCTGGTCACCACTGTGGAGCCCGTACAAGTTCTCCGACCACCCGCCCCGTCCGGGGCTCTGGGCGGTCGAACCGCACCTCGGATTCCGGGGCACGGGCGCGAAGTTCGAGGAGATCCTGGTGGTCACCGACTCCAGGGACCCCGAGCAGAGCGCGTTCTGGCTGGACGACGATCTGCCGCATGTGCGGCGCTGGGCGGAGGACGCGTGAGTCTCGAAGGGGCGCGGGAGCGCTGGGTGCGTACGGGAGGAATCGAGCTGTGCGTCGCCGAACTGGGCGACACCGACAGGCCGACGGTCCTCCTCGTACACGGATACCCGGACAGCAAGGAAGTGTGGTCCGAGGTCGCCGGACGGCTGGCCGACCGCTTCCATGTGGTGCTGTACGACGTGCGGGGGCACGGTCGCTCGACCGCGCCGACCCCGCTGCGCGGCGGCTTCACGCTGGAGAAGCTGACGGACGACTTCCTCGCCGTCGCCGACGCGGTGAGTCCCGGCCGGCCGGTGCATCTCGTCGGGCACGACTGGGGCTCCGTGCAGGGCTGGGAGTTCGTCACGCTGGAGCGCACAGAGGGGCGGATCTCCTCCTTCACCTCGATGTCCGGACCGTCGCTGGACCACTTCGGGCACTGGATCAAGAAGCGGATGAGCCGGCCGACCCCCCGCAGGGTCGGACAGCTCCTCGGCCAGGGCGCCAAGTCCTGGTACGTGTACATGCTGCATACGCCGGTGCTCCCCGAGCTCGCCTGGCGCGGACCGCTCGGCAGGCAGTGGCCGAAGATCCTCCGGCGCATGGAGAAGCCGGCCGCCGGCGACTACCCGACACCCTCGCTCCCCCAGGACGCGGCCCACGGCGCCTGGCTGTACCGCGACAACGTCCGTGCCCGGCTCCGCCGCCCCCGTCCCGACGCCTACGCCCACGCGCCCGTGCAGCTCATCACGCCGACCGGGGACTTCTTCCTGTCCGAGCGGCTCTACGACGACCTGGGCACCTGGGCACCGCAGTTGACCCGCCGGACGCTGCCCGCCCGGCACTGGATCCCACGCACCCGGCCCGACCAACTGGCCTCTTGGATTGCTGAGTTCGTGACCCAGCACGAGGGCAGTCCGGCGGGCACGGCGGCGCCGGTGAGTGCGGCCAGGGGCGCCCACGCCGAGCGGTTCGGCGGACAGCTCGTCCTGGTGACGGGCGCGGCCAGCGGCATCGGACGGGCGACCGCCTTCGCGTTCGCCGAGGCCGGGGCCCGGGTCGTGGCCGTGGACCGGGATGCGGAGGGCGCGGCGAGGACCGCGGAGATGTCCCGGCTCATCGGGGCTCCCGAGGCCTGGGGCGAGGCGGTGGACGTCAGCGACGAGGAGGCGATGGAGAAGCTCGCCGACCGGGTCGCCACCGAGTACGGAGTGGTCGACGTCCTCGTCAACAACGCGGGGATCGGTCTGTCCGGCTCCTTCCTCCAGACCACGTCCGCGGACTGGAAGAAGGTCCTCGACGTCAATCTGTGGGGTGTCATCCACGGCTGCCGGCTCTTCGGGCGGCACATGGCCGAGCGGGGACAGGGCGGCCACATCGTCAACACCGCGTCGGCCGCCGCCTATCAGCCCTCCAAGGCGCTGCCTGCGTACAGCACCTCCAAGGCCGCGGTGCTGATGCTCAGCGAATGCCTGCGGGCCGAGCTCGCGGGCAAGGGGATCGGGGTCTCGGCGATCTGCCCGGGCTTCGTCAACACCAACATCACCTCCACCGCGCGCTTCGCCGGCGTCGACGCGGCCGAGGAGCAGCGGCGCCAGAAGAAGTCCGCCCGGCTCTACGGTCTGCGCAACTACCCGCCGGAGAAGGTCGCCGACGCCATCCTGCGCGCCGTCGTACGTAACCAGGCGGTGGTGCCGGTGACGCCCGAGGCCCGCGGCCTTCGCTTCATGTCCCGTTTCACGCCCAGGACTCTGCGCGCGATCGCCCGGCTGGAGCCGCCGCTGTGAGCACCGAGGAGCAGACCGGTCACCATGCCATCACCCCGCGGCGGGTCTCGTTCGACTGGGACGGGACCCCGCTGCACTGGATACCGGACGAGCCCGTCGCGACCCATGTGATCAATGTGCTGCATCTGCTGCTGCCCGCCGGGGAGCGGTGGTTCGTCAAGGTGTTCAAGGAAGCCCTGCCGTTGGTGTCGGACCCGGTGCTGCTGAAGGACGTCAAGGGCTTCATGGGGCAGGAGGCCACTCACAGCGTGCAGCACTCCCATGTGCTGGACCATCTGGCTGCCCAGCGGCTCGCCACCGAGGACTTCACCCGGCACGTCGACTTCCTCTTCGAGAAGCTCCTCGGCGAGACACCGCCGTTCAACGCACCGGTGCCGAAGCGGGAGTGGCTGCGGTTCCGGCTCTCGATCATCGCGGCGATCGAGCAGTTCACCGCGGTGCTGGGCGACTGGGTGCTGCGCGCCGAAGGGCTCGACCGTGCGGGCGCCGACGAGATCATGCTCGACCTGCTGCGCTGGCACGGCGCCGAGGAGGTCGAGCACCGGGCTGTCGCCTTCGACATGTACCAGCACTGCGGAGGCTCGGGGCTGCCACGCTACGCACGCCGCATCGAAGGCATGGTGGTCACCACCCCGGTGCTGCTGTGGCTCTGGGCCTGGGGCACGGCGTATCTCATCCGTCACGACCCCGAACTGGCGGGCCGGCTGCGCTACTCCCTGCGCGAGCACAACCGCGCGGTCGCCAGAGGGCTGCTGCCCACCTGGCGCGAGCTGGGCGCCGCGATACCCCGCTACTTCCGGCGGTCGTACCATCCCTCGCAGGAAGGTTCGCTGCGCAGGGCCGTCGACTATCTCGCGACCTCGCCGGCGGCCCGCGCCGCGGCGGGGGCGGTGGGCCGCGCCGCCCTGTCGTAGGCGGTCTGTCATCGAGGGAGCGGGCGTGTCCGAGCAGTCAGTCGCCGAGTACCGCATCGAGGATCTCGCGCACCGCAGCGGCGCCACGGTCCGTACGATCCGCGCCTACCAGGACCGCGGGCTGCTGCCCAAGCCCGAACGGCGCGGCCGGTCCAACGTCTACGGCTCCGCCCATCTGGCGCGGCTGCGGCAGATCGCCGATCTGCTCGACCGGGGCTACACCCTGGCGTCGATCAAGGAGTTGCTGGAGGCCTGGGACGCGGGCCGGGGGCTCGGCGGAGTGCTCGGGCTGGTCGCCGAGGTGCAGGGCCCGTGGACCGACGAGGAGGCGGCCCGGATCACCCGGGACGAGCTGAACGCCAAGTTCGGGGGGAAGCCGGACGATGCCGCGGTCGCCGAGGCGGTGGAGCTCGGGGTGCTGGAGGCCGTGCCGGGGCGGGACGACGAGTTCCTGGTCCCCAGCCCTCAGGAACTTGCTGTGGCGGCCGAGTTGCACGCGGCCGGGGTTCCGCTCCGGGCAATCTCCGGTCATCTGAGGGAACTTCGCGGCCAGGTGGAGCACATCGCTTCGCGTTTCCTGGAGTTCACCACCGAGCACGTCTTCGCCCGCTATCTCGGGCACCGGCCGCCGACCGACGCGAATGCGGCCGAAGCGGCGTCGCTGGTGCGACGACTCCGTCCGCTCGCACAGCAGACGGTGGATGCCGAACTGGCGCGCGCCATGCGTACGTTCGCCACCCAGCACCTGCAACTCCACCTGACGTCGGAGGGTCCTCTTCCCGTCGGCTCCGAGGCGCGTTCCGTCGCCCTGCCGACGGAGACGATCCTGGCCGTACAGGCCCTGGTTGGCGCGGAGCATGCGGCAGCGTTTATCACCGCGGCGACCGAACGGGAGCTTCAGGCAAGGACCTTGGATGCTCTGGCGTCAAGGACAGGCGACACCAGTGGACTTGGCCAAAGCACGTAAAACGAACAGGAGTTGTCCACAGAATCGTCAATTCCCCTGTGGATAACCACAGTTGGCTGTGGATCAAACATTCGCAGCGATTTTTCTGGGTGGCGGCGAGGGTGATCGGCCGGGCACGCTGACCGCATGAACGAAAGACCCGACAAACGATCCGACGGACTATCCGACAAGCGAGACCGATCCGACAAGCGAGACTCCGCGCGCGGCCGGCCGGTCGCCGAGCCGGAGCCGTCCGGAGCCGAGCACGGCTCCGAGCCCGACCGGGGCGGCGCCGAGCCCGACGAGCGGCGCACCGTGAAGGTGTCGAAGTACCTCTCGAAGCATCTGCGCCATCAGCCGGAGCGGATCGGCATCACCCTCGACGAGAACGGCTGGGTGCCGGTGGACGAGCTGATGCGCGCCGCGGCCGCGCACCACTTCCCCTTCACCCGCGCCGAACTGGACCATGTCGTCGCCGTCAACGACAAACGGCGCTTCACCATCGACGGCACACGTATCCGCGCCAACCAGGGCCACACGGTCGAGGTCGACCTGGACCTGCCCCCGGCCGAACCTCCCGCGTACCTCTACCACGGCACGGTCGCCGCGCATCTGGACGCGATCCGCGCCGAGGGCCTGCGTCCCATGCGCCGCCACCATGTGCACCTGTCGCCGGACCGCGAGACGGCGACGCGGGTCGGCGCGCGCCGCGGCCGCCCCGTCATCCTGTCCGTGGACTCCGGGGCGATGCACCGCGCGGGCCATGTCTTCCGCGTCAGCGCGAACGGCGTGTGGCTGGCGGAGGCCGTCCCGACCGAGTTCCTGCGGTTCCCCGGCGCGTAGGTCCGTGCGCTGCGTCCGGGGTGCGTGGGTCCGGCGACTCAGTGCACGTCAGCGCCGCAGCTGCGCGAGCCCCTCGGTCGCGATCTGCTCGAAGACCGCCTGGTCGGCGGCGAAGTCCGAGTCGGGGATCGGCGCGTGGATCGCGATCTCCGTGAAGCCCAGCTCGAAGTGCTTGCCCGCGAAGTCCACGAAGGCGTCGAGCGAGGTCAGCGGCGTCCCGCGGTCCGGTGTGAAGCCGGTGAGCAGGATCTTGTCCAGGTCCGCCACGTCCCGGCCCGCTTCCGCGCACGCCTTGCCGAGCTTGTCGATCTGCCCGCGGATCGCCTCGCGGGACTGCGCCGGAGTGCCCGTCTCGAAGATCTTCGGGTCGCCCGTGGTCACCCACGCCTGGCCGTGCTGCGCCGCGAGCTTCAGCCCGCGCGGCCCGGTCGCCGCCACCGCGAACGGCAGCCGCGGCCGCTGTACGCAACCAGGGATGTTGCGTGCCTCGACCGCCGAGTAGAAGGTCCCGTCGTAGGTGACGGAGTCCTCGGTCAGCAGCCGGTCCAGCAGCGGTACGAACTCGGCGAAGCGATCCGCCCTCTCCCGCGGGGTCCAGGCCTCCTGCCCGAGCGCCGTCGCGTCGAAGCCCATGCCGCCCGCGCCGATACCCAGCGTGACCCGCCCGCCGGAGATGTCGTCGAGGGAGATCAGCTCCTTGGCGAGGGTCACGGGGTGCCGGAAGTTCGGCGAGGTGACCAGGGTGCCGAGGCGCAGCCGGTCGGTGGCGGCGGCAGCGGCGGTCAGCGTCGGGACCGCGCCGTACCAGGGGCCGTCGCGGAAGGTGCGCCACGACAGGTGGTCGTAGGTGTAGGCGGTGTGGAAGCCGAGCTGCTCGGCTCGCAGCCACTCGTCACGGCCGCCGTCGTGCCAGGGACGGACAGGAAGGATCACGGTGCTCAAACGCATGCCTTCGAGCGTACGTGGCCCCGAGGACTCCTCCGCCCGGACCCGGGAACTGCTCCGTCCCGCCCCGGGGAAGTCCTCCGCCCGCCCGGAATCACCCCGCCCCGCCGGGGGAATCCCGCGGCTCTTCTCGGAGAATCCCCCCGGTCACGCCCAGCTGCACTCAGATGTGCGCCCTGTCGCACGCACGTGCGCGGGCGTACGGGAGAATGGATCGGTGACCTCAGCTACCGATTCCTTCCCGCCCGTCGTCCCCCGGCTGATCGCCACCGACCTGGACGGCACGCTGCTGCGCGACGACAAGTCCGTCTCGGAACGCACCATCGCCGCCCTCGCGGCCGCCGAGGAGGCCGGGGTAGAGGTCTTCTTCGTCACCGGCCGCCCGGCCCGCTGGATGGACGTGGTCAGTGACCATGTCCACGGTCACGGCCTGGCCATATGCGCCAACGGCGCCGCCGTCGTCGATCTGCACGCGGGCGGGAAGGTACTGGAGGTCCGGCCCCTGGAGCGGGACATCGCCCTCGACGTCGTACGCACCCTGCGGGACGCCGCCCCCGGGACCTCCTTCGCGGTCGAGACGACCGTCGGCATCCACTACGAGCCTCAGTACCCGCCGTTCTTCCTCGACCCCGGCGCGACCGTCGCGACCGCCGAGAAGCTGCTCCACGAGGAGGAGCCCGGCTCCGCCGCCCCGGTGATCAAGCTGCTCGCCCACCACCCCGATCTGACGCCCGACGGGTTCCTCACCCTGGCGCGTACGGCCGCGGGCGACCGTGCGTCCTTCACCCGTTCCAGCCCGTCCGCGCTCCTGGAGATCAGCGGCCTGGGCGTGAGCAAGGCCAGCACCCTCGCGCTGTGCTGTGCCAAGCGCGGGATCTCCTCCGACCAGGTCGTGGCCTTCGGTGACATGCCGAACGACGTGGAGATGCTCACCTGGGCGGGGACCTCGTACGCGATGGGCAACGCCCATCCGGACGTGATCGCCGCCGCTTCGGGGCGGACCGTGGCCAACAACGAGGACGGGGTGGCGGTCGTCATCGAGCGCATCCTGCAGAACCTCCCGCCCGAGGGCGTCTGAGCACGTTCGCGGCGAGGCGTCCGGGGTGTCGAACCCGTGTCGAACCCCTTCCGCGTGAGGCGGCGGAGGGGCGTCATAGCCCGACGCCCCGCTCCGCCAGCCACGGCACGGGATCGACCCCCGACCCCAGATGAGGCGTGAGCCGCACCTCGAAGTGCAGGTGCGGCCCCGTCGAGTTGCCCGTGGTGCCCGCCTGACCGATCCACTGCCCGGTGCGCACCTGCTGTCCCTGGTCGACGGCCAGGGACGCCAGGTGGGCGTACTGCGTGTAGTAGCCGCCCGGGTGCTGGACGATGATCTCGATGCCGAAGGCGCCTCCGCAGGAGACCGACAGCACCCGGCCCGCCCCCACCGCGCGCACAGGCGCCCCGATGCCCACCGCGAAGTCCTGGCCCGTGTGCCCGCTCACCCAGTGCGACCCGCCGCTCCCGAAGCTGGCGGACAGCGCGTAGTCCTCCACCGGCGGGACCCACGCCGCCGCCGGTGGCGTGTCCTCGTCGACGGGTACGGCGCCCGCGCAGGTGCCGGCGGCCACGCTCCGGTCCGCCTCGCCCTGCAGCGTCCACTGCGCTGCCTCCAGTTTGGTCGCGATGCGCTGCTTGGCCGCGGCCAGCCCCGCCCTGCGGACGTCGAGGTCGTGCCAGGCGGCCCGGGCCCGCCGCTCGGCCGCGCTCAGCCGCTGCTCCGCGAGACGGGCCCGGTCGAGCAGCCGGCCCACGGCCTCCTCCGCCTGACGTGCGATACGCCGTCCTCGCAGCAGCTCGTCGGGGGTCTTCGACAGAAGCAGCCGCGCGGTGAACGTGAGCGATCCGCCGTTCCGGTACTGCGCGCGGGCGACCCCACCCAAGTCGTCGCGCAGGAGGCTCATCTCGCCCCGCTGCTGATCGAGCTGGTCCTGAAGCCTGCCGGCCGCGAGGCGCTGCGCCTCGGCGGCGCGTCTGCCCTTCTCGTACCCCGCGGTGGCGCGCGCCGCCTCCGCGTACAGCCGGGCCACTTCCGCGCTGATGCTGATGTCCGGGCCGTCGACGGGTGGCGCGGCCGGTTCCGGTGCGGCGGCGGGCGGCGCGGGCGGCTCCGGGTCGGCGGGCGCCACGAGAGCCGGGGCCGGAGGACCCGGGAGCAGGGGACCCGGCAACAGGGGAGCGGGGATCGCGGGAACCGGCACGGTGGGCAGCGGCATCGGATCCACCGGTGTGCCCGCGGCCGGGGACGGAGTCGTCGTGAGAAGGGCACACAGCACCACCGGGACGAGCAGCAGCCGGTCACGGGGTCTCAGGCACATGTCCGGATCGTCACCCGGCGGGCGCGCGATTTGTGGTACCGCCGAGGTGTCGTACGGCCACCTGGCCCAGGATCCGGCCCGTTGCGCGGGACGGCCACAGCCACGCGGGGCTTGTCGCCTCGACCGTGCGGCCGTGGCAAGGAGGCGAAGCCCGGCTACAGCGGTGCCTCCCAGAAGACCGTCGTCCCGCGGCCGTCCTCACCGATCCCCGGGCCGCTGCGGCTCGTTCCGCCGAGGGCCTCGGCACGGCGGGCAAGATTGCGCAGCCCGCTGCGCCGTCCACCCGCAGACATGCCCACCCCGTCGTCGGCGACGGTCAGCCGGACACCGTCGGAGCCGTCGTCGAGTGCCACGGTCGCATCGACGACGACATCGATACGGGTAGCCTCCGCGTGCCGGAAGGCGTTCGACAGCGCCTCGCGCAGCGCCGCGATCAGGTTCTTCGCGGTGAGCTCGCCGACGACCGAGTCCACGGGGCCGCGGAAGCGGTGGCCGGGCCTGAAGCCGAGAGGGACGGCCGCCATGTTGATCTCCCGCAGGACCCGGGTGCGCAGCCCGGACGGCACCTCGGCAGGGCCCTGTTGCAACGCGAAGATGGCGGTGCGGATCTCCTGGATGGTCACGTCCAGTTCGTCGACCGCCTTGCCCACGCCCTCCTGCACCGCGGGCACGACCGACCGGCGCTGGGCGCTCTCCAGCATCATCCCGGTGGCGAACAGCCGCTGGATCACCAGATCGTGCAGGTCGCGGGCGATCCGGTCGCGGTCCTCGTACACCGCGAGCCGCTCCCGGTCCCGCTGGGCCTCCGCCATCATCAGCGCCAGCGCGGCCTGTGAGGCGAACTGTGCGGCGAGCGTCCGTTCCGCCTCGCTGAACGGCCGGGCGCCGCGCGCCCGGGGAGTGGCGAGCGCCCCGAGCACCCGTCCCCCGCTGCGCAGCGGCAGCAGCATGCTGGGGCCGAAGCGCCCCGTCATCCGGGTGAGCAGGCGCGGATCGGTGGCCGCGTCCGTGACGAAGACCGCCTCACCGGCCAGCAGTTGGGCCACGACCGGGCTCTCCGGCGGTAGGACGATGCCGAGGGATGTCGCGGGGTGGTCGGAGGCCACGGCGACGATCTCCAGTCCGCCTTCGCCGGCCGGCAGCAGCACGATCCCGGCGGCGGCCTCGGCGAGCTTTCGGGCCTGCTCGGCGACGACGGCCAGCGCGTCGTCGGCGTCACCGCCGGAGAGCAGGGCGGTGGTCACGGCGACCGAACCGTCGATCCAGCGCTCCCGCTGGCGTGCCGCTTCGTAGAGGCGAGCGTTTCCGATGGCGATGCCGGCCTCGGTGGCGAGCACGCGCACCATGTGGAGGTCCTCGTCGTCGAAGTCGGCTCCGTTCCTCTTCTCCGTCAGATAGAGGTTGCCGAAGATCTCGCCCTGGACGCGGATGGGAACGCCGAGGAAGGAACGCATCGGCGGATGTCCCGGCGGGAGTCCGGTGAAGCGCGGATCGGACGTGAGATCGGTGAGCCGTACGGGGGCGGGCCCGTGGATCAGTGCACCGAGGAGCCCGTGCCGGCCGCCCGGCGGATGCCCGATCCGCTGGGCCACCTCCTCGTCGGCGCCGTAGGTCACGAAGTCGGAGAGGCCTTCGCCCTCCTCGTCGACGACGCCGATGGCGGCGTAGCGGGCGTCGGCGAGTTCGGCGGCGGTCTTGCAGATCCGGTCGAGCGTGGAGTGCAGTTCGAGTCCGGTGCCGACGGACCGCATGGCTTCCAGCAGCTGCGGGACCCGGGCCGTGAGCTCGGTGGACAGGCCCTGGAGGCCGCGGGTCGCCTGTGCCGCGGCTTCGGCGGGGTCCCTCGATTCCTGCGGCTCGGGCTCGGTCATGACCTTGAGCGTAGTTAGCCGCGTTTGTGAGGGAAAGTTGCCGTCTGCCGGGATCAGACGCCTGCCGCCGCCACCCGGGTACCGAGCAGATCCGCCGCCCGCTCCCGCTCCACCATCCGGCGCAGCGGACCGTCCACCGCCGCGATCTCGGCGTACGGGCCGCGCTGCACCACCCGGCCGTCCTCCAGGACCACGACCTCGTCCACGGCGTCGAGCCCCTGGAGCCGATGCGTGATCAGCACCGTGGCCGCTCCTCGCAGCGTGCGGTCCTCGGTGGCCGCCAGGAGGTCTGCCGTCAGCGCGTCGGCGGTCACCAGGTCGAGATGCTCGGCCGGCTCGTCCAGTACGAGGACCGGGAAGTCGGCGAGCAGCGCGCGGGCCAGGGCCAGGCGCTGGCGCTGGCCGCCGGAGAGCTGGGCGCCGTGTTCGCCGACGAGGGTGTCCATTCCGTCGGGCAGGGCGTCCACCCACTCCAGCAGTCGGGCCTCGGCCAGTGCGTTCCGCAGGTCATCCTCCGTCGCGGCGGTGCGTGCCAGCCTGAGGTTCTCCCGTACGGAGCTGTCGAAGAGGTGGGCGTCCTGCGCGCACAAACCGACGAACTGCCGGACGGTGTCGCCGTCCAGTGCCGCCGCGTCCACACCGCCGATCGTGTAGGTCCCCGCCTCGGCGTCGAGGAATCGGAGCAGGACCTGCGCGAGGGTGGTCTTGCCCGACCCCGACGTTCCGACGACGGCGACCCTCGTCCCCGCGGTGATCGTGAGATCGATGCCGGTGATCGCGTCCCGGTCCTGGCCGGCGTGCCGGGCCCGCAGCCCGCGCACGTCGAGCGGAAAGGCCGTCGCGGGGGCCTGCGCCGGGTGTTCCGGTTCGTGTACGGGGACCGGCGCGTCCAGCACCTCGTACACGCGCTCGGCGCTGCGCCTGACCCGCTGCCGGTACTGCACGGCGAGCGGGAGCCCGGTCACGGCCTCGAAGGCGGCGAGCGGAGTGAGGACCACCACGGCGAGCGACACCCCGTCGAGGCGTCCCTCCCGTACCGCCTGCACCCCGGCGAACGCGGCACACACCACGGTCAGTCCGCAGGCCAGCGCGGAGAGCCCGGCGCCGAGCGCGGTGGCCGCGGCTCCCCGTGAGGCGATCAGGGTCAGCCGCCGGTCGGCCGCACGCGTCCCGTCGGCCCGGCCCTTCAGGGCCCCGGCGACGGTCAGTTCTGCGGTTCCGCGCAGCAGGTCGGCGACGCGGGTGGACAGTTCGCCGCGGGCGGGGGCGAGTTGCCGCTCCGCCCGCCGTGCGACCCGGCCACTGATCAGGGGCACGAGGACGCCGGCCACGAGCAGTCCGACGGCGAGCACCGCTCCCGCCTCGGGGAGCAGCCAGGCGGTGAAGCCGACCGAACCCGCGCCGACGACGAGGGCCACACCGGCCGGCAACAGCCAGCGGAGCCAGTAGTCCTGCAGGGCATCGACGTCGGAGACGAGGCGGGACAGGAGGTCACCACGCCGGCTCTGCCGCAGACCCGCCGGTGCGAGGCGCTCCAGGCGCCGGTAGACGGCGACGCGCAGTTCGGCGAGCATCCGCAGCACGGCGTCGTGGGAGACGAGCCGCTCGGCGTACCGGAAGACGGCCCGGCCGATGCCGAAGGCGCGGGTCGCCGTGACGGCCACCATCAGATACAGGACCGGCGGCTGTTCCGAGGCTCGCGAGATGAGCCAGCCGGAGACGGCCATGAGCCCGACGGCGGATCCCAGCGCGAGAGCGCCGAGGAGCAGCGCCAGCCAGAACCGGCCGCGCAGATTTCCCGCCGCCGTGCGCACCCGGGCGAGCGGGGCACCACCTGCTGCGGACTCGCCGTTCATGGAGTCGGCGAGCCGGCAGGGATCGGCGCCCGATTCCCCTGCCGCGGCCGCATGCACGCGGAGGGCAGGCTGTTCGGACCTGACCCCGTCCGGGGTTCGGCGCGTGAGCGTGACCACGCGGTCGGCCACCGACAGAAGAGCCGGCCGGTGGACGACCAGGACGACGGTGCGTCCCTCGGCCAGCCGTCGTACCGCTTCGACGATCGCTTCCTCGGTCTCCCCGTCCAGGGCCGCCGTCGGTTCGTCGAGCAGCAGCAACGGCCGGTCCGCGAGAAACGCCCGGGCCAGCGCGAGTCGCTGCCGCTGACCGGCCGAGAGTCCTGCGCCGTCCTCCCCGAGCACGGTCGCCGCGCCCTCGGGGAGCGCGCTGACGAAGTCGTACGCCCCGGCGTCCCGCAGCGCGGCCGTCACCGCGGCGTCATCGGCGTCCGGCCTGGCCAGGCGTACGTTCTCTGCGATCGTTCCCGCGAAGAGATGGGGACGCTGCGGCACCCAGGCGATCTTCTCGCGCCAGGAGTCAGGGTCGATGTCCCCCAGGTCCACCCCGCCGATGCGCACCCGGCCCTGAGCCGGTTCGACGAAGCCCAGCAGGACGTCGAGCAACGTCGACTTCCCGATGCCGCTCGGCCCCACCAGCGCGACCGTCTCGCCGCTCTCCACGACGAGCGATGCCGAGTCCAGGGACGCCTCGCTGCGCCCGGCATGACGGACGGTCACCTTGTCGAACTCGATCCGCAGGGTGCCGGGCACCTCCGCGTGACCGGCCGGTCGTGGCTCGGTCTCCAGGACCCGGAAGATTTCGTCCGCGGCGGACAGCCCTTCGGCCGCCGCGTGGTACTGCGCTCCCACCTGCCGGATCGGCAGATACGCCTCGGGCGCCAGGATCAGGATGACCAGGCCGGTGTACAGGTCCAGGTCCCCGTGCACCAGGCGCATGCCGATCCCGACGGCCACCAGAGCCACCGAGAGGGTGGAGAGCAGTTCCAGCGCGAAGGAGGAGATGAAGGCGATCCGCAGGGTCCGCAGCGTGGCCCGCCGGTACTCGGCGGTGATGGACCGGATCGACTCGGCCTGCGCCTTCGCCCGCCCGAAGACCTTCAGGGTCGGCAGACCGGCCACGACATCGAGGAAGTGGCCCGACAGCCGCGACAGCAGCCGCCACTGACGGTCCATCCGCGTCTGGGTCGCCCAGCCGATGAGCACCATGAACAGCGGGATCAGGGGGAGCGTCCCCACGATGACGGCCGCCGAGACCCAGTCCTCGGTCACGATCCGCGCGAGCACGGCCACCGGAACCACGACGGCGAGGCCGAGCTGGGGCAGATAGCGGGAGAAGTAGTCGTCCAGCGCGTCGACTCCGCGGGTGGCGAGGGCGACGAGCGACCCGGTCCGCTGACCGCTCAGCCAGCCGGGACCGAGTTCAGTGGCCCGTGCCAGCAGCCGGCCCCTCAGCTCCGACTTCACGGCCGCGCTCGCCCGGTGTGCGGCGAGTTCGGTCAGCCAGGAGACCAGGCCCCGGCCTGCGGCGACCGCCGCGAGCAGCGCCAGCGGAGTCATGAGGCCAGAGGGCGCCATGCCGTCCTGGAAGGCACCCACCACCACCTCGGCGATGAGCATCGCCTGGGCGACGACCAGCGCCGCCCCGACCAGGCCGAGGAGGACCACCGCGATCAGAAAGCGACGAGTGGCTCGGGCGTAGCGGAGCAGACGCGGGTCGATCGGTTTCACGTGAAACATCCCCCACTAGTGAGCATCGGCGATGTGGTGCGTACCGATGCGCTTGCGGAACACCCAGTACGTCCAGCCCTGGTAGAGCAGCACCAGCGGTGTGGCGATGCCGGCGCACCAGGTCATGATCTTCAAGGTGTACGGGCTCGACGAGGCGTTGGTGACCGTCAGGCTCCAGTCCTCCTGGAGCGAAGAGGGCATGACGTTCGGGAACAGCGTCAGGAAGAGCATCGCGACCGCGGCCACGATGGTCACACCCGACCACGCGAACGACCATCCCTCGCGTCCCCGGGCGATCGCCACGACGGCGGCAACCAGCGCCACCACCGCGACGATCATCGCGACCAGGCTGGTGCCATCGCCGCGCGAGACCTGGGTCCAGCCGAGAAAACCGAGCGCCAGAGCGGCCGTGACCAGGCCGAGCTTGAGAGCCAGCGACCGGGCCCGGACCCGGATGTCCCCCACGGTCTTCAGTGCGGTGAAGACCGCGCCGTGGAAGGTGAACAGCGTCAGCGTCACCAGCCCGCCGAGGATCGCGTACGGGTTGAGCAGGTCGAACAGGGTGCCGACGTACTCCTTGTCGCCGTCGATCTTCACCCCGCGCACGATGTTGCCGAAGGCCACACCCCAGAGCAGGGCAGGCAGCAGCGAGGTCCAGAAGATCGCGTGCTCCCAGTTGCTCTGCCAGAGCGCCTCGTCCCGCTTGTGCCGGTACTCGAAGGCGACCCCGCGCACGATCAGGCAGACCAGGATCAGCAGCAGCGGCAGATAGAAGCCGGAGAAGAGGGTGGCGTACCACTCGGGGAAGGCGGCGAAGGTGGCTCCGCCCGCGGACAGCAGCCACACCTCGTTGCCGTCCCAGACCGGCCCGATGGTGTTGATGAGCACGCGCCGCTCGGCCCGGTTCCTGGCCAGCAGCTTGGTCAGGACGCCGACTCCGAAGTCGAAGCCCTCGAGGAAGAAGTAGCCGGTCCACAGGACGGCGATGAGTACGAACCAGACGTCGTGAAGTTCCATGCCTCAGCAGCTCCTCAGGGCTCAGTACGAGAAGGCCATCGGCCGGTCGGCGTCCTGGTCGTCGCCGCCGATCTTGGTGGGCGGGTTGAGGTCGGCCTCGGTGAGGTCGGGCGGTCCTGCCTTCACGTACTTCACCAGGAGCCTGACCTCGATCACCGCGAGGATCGCGTAGAGCGTCGTGAACGCGATCATCGAGGTGAGCACCTCGCCCTGCGATACGCCGGGGGAGACCGCGTCCCGTGTGCGCAGCACCCCGTAGACGACCCACGGCTGCCGGCCCATCTCCGTGAAGATCCAGCCCCAGGAGCTGGCGATCAGCGGGAAGGCCATGGTCCACAGCGCGACGACCCAGTACCAGTTGGTGAACCGCGGGTTCAGCGCCTTGTTCTTGAAGAGCACCAGATGGGGCACCTCGTCCTCACCGGTTCGCAGCCCCGGCGACAGCAGGAACTTCTTCCGGGTGAGCCAGAGGCCGATCGTCCCGATGGCCAGGGACGCCATGCCGAAGCCGATCATCCAGCGGAAGCCCCAGTAGGCGACCGGGATGTTGGGCCGGTAGTCCCCCGGCCCGAACCTCTCCTGCTCGGCCTTGTTGACGTCGTTGATGCCCGGGACGTACGAGGTGAAGTCGTCGTTGGCCAGGAAGGACAGCAGTCCCGGAATCTCGATGGCGACCTTGTTGTGCCCCTTCTCCACGTCGCCGTAGGCGAAGACCGAGAAGGGCGCGGGCGCCTCGCCCTCCCACAGGGCCTCGGCGGCGGCCATCTTCATCGGCTGCTGCTTGTACATGACCTTGCCGAGCAGATCGCCGCTGACCGCGGTGAGCATCCCGGAGATCATGATCGTGATCAGGCCGAGCCGCAGCGAGGTCCGCATCACCGGGATGTGCTTCTTGCGTGCCAGGTGGAAGGCCGCGATGCCGGCCATGAACGCGCCGCCGACGAGGAAGGCCGCCGTGATGGTGTGGAAGAACTGGGTGAGCGCGGTGTTCTGGGTCAGCACCAGCCAGAAGTCGGTGAGTTCGGCCCGTCCCCGCTCCTTGTTGATCCGGTAGCCGACCGGGTGCTGCATCCAGGAGTTGGCGGCCAGGATGAAGTAGGCGGAGAGGATCGTGCCGATCGAGACCATCCAGATGCAGGCCAGGTGGATCTTCTTCGGCAGCTTGTCCCAGCCGAAGATCCACAGACCGATGAAGGTGGACTCGAAGAAGAACGCGATCAGCGCCTCGAAGGCGAGGGGCGCACCGAAGACATCGCCGACGAAGCGCGAGTAGTCGGACCAGTTCATACCGAACTGGAACTCCTGGACGATGCCCGTCACGACACCCATGGCGATGTTGATCAGGAACAGCTTGCCCCAGAACTTGGTGGCCCTGAGGTACTTCTCCTTCTGCGTCCGGACCCAGGCGGTCTCCAGGCCCGCGGTGAGCGCGGCCAGCGAGATCGTGAGGGGGACGAAGAGGAAGTGGTAGACGGTGGTGATGCCGAACTGCCAGCGCGCCAGCGTTTCCGGCGCCAGAGCAAGCTCCACGACGTCATCTCCTTACAGCATCGGCAGGGTCGAGCGGCCGTTTGTCCTGTTAATCCCGCCGATCATGGGAGGAACGGGACTAGCTTGTGAACGCGTTCACATTCACAAGCATTATGGCGCATGTACCGCTCGCACTGTCGACCGGGGGGTACCCCTTTCGGAAAGAACCCCCATGAGCACCGGGCTCATGGGGGTTCTGCCGCTCCGAAACGGCGCCGAGCAGAGGGCGTGCAGGCGCTACATCTGCGCGCGGAACGCGTCCGCGGTGTGCAGGAAGATGTCGTTGGCCTCGGACTCCCCGATCGTGACCCGCACGCCCTCGCCCGGGAAGGGCCGCACCACGACACCGGCCTGCTCGCACGCCGCCGCGAAGTCGACCGTCCGCTCGCCGAGCCTCAGCCAGACGAAGTTCGCCTGGGTCTCGGGGACGGTCCAGCCCTGCTTGACCAGGCTCTCGTACACCCGCAGTCGCTCGCTCACGAGGGAACCGACCCGGCCGAGCAGCTCGTCCTCGGCCTGCAGCGAGGCGACGGCCGCGTCCTGCGCCAGCTGCGTCACACCGAAGGGCACCGCCGTCTTGCGCAGCGCCGCGGCCACCGGCTCCTGGGCGACCGCGAAGCCGACCCGCAGCCCGGCCAGCCCGTAGGCCTTGGAGAAGGTCCGCAGCACCGCCACGTTGGGGCGCTCGCGGTAGATGTCGATGCCGTCGTGCACCTCGGGGTCGCGGATGAACTCGCGGTACGCCTCGTCCAGCACCACCAGGACGTCCGACGGCACCCGGTCGAGGAACCGTTCCAGCTCGGCCCGGCGGACCACCGTGCCGGTCGGGTTGTTGGGGTTGCAGACGAAGATCAGCCGGGTCCGGTCGGTGACCGCGCCGGCCATCGCGTCCAGGTCGTGCACCTCGCCGCTGGTCAGCGGCACCTCCACCGGCGTCGCCCCGCTGATCCGGGTGATGATCGGGTACGCCTCGAAGGACCGCCAGGCGTAGATGACCTCATCGCCCGGGCCGGAGGTGGACTGCAGCAGGGACTGGGCGACACCCACCGAACCGGTGCCGGTAGCCAGATGCGACAGGGGCACCCCGAAACGGTCCGAGAGCTCGTTCATCAGGCCGGTGCAGGCCATGTCCGGGTATCGGTTGAAGCTGTGTGCCGCGCCCGTCACGCGCTCCATCACCCCCGGAAGGGGCGGATACGGGTTCTCGTTGGACGACAGCTTGTACGCGACGGGGCCGCCGGCCGCCGCGGGCCTGCCCGGCTTGTACGTGGGGATGCCGTCCAGCTCGGCGCGCAGCTTGGGGCTCGTCTCGCTCACCGCAGGTCCTCCTCGAGGAGTCCGTCACATCGGAACCAATACTCCTCACCTTATGAGGATTCCCGGCCGGTGCGAATGGCCGCCCGGAAAAGGGGGGAGCGCGCACTTTCCTGGCGTGCGCCTGTGGCTCACTCCGTAGCGCGCATCACCCGTAGTGGTGAGTTGAGACCTCTTCGAAACATGAGCCATTCGGCAGGCCGATGCCGCCGGACGCCCGAGACGCTGTTGCCCGACCCGTCAACTACCTTGGTTTCCAAGGGAGTTGGTGGCTTATGATCTTGCAGAAACGTGCCTGTCAACTCAGGCATATGCGACCGGCTCAACCGCCCGCCCGAGCCCTACTATCGGCTCGCCATGACAGCAGCAGGGAAGCACCAGGTGAGCCGGACGGACACATCCCGACGGGGCAGCCGGCAAGGTCGTGCAGGCATTCGAGACGTTGCCGCCGCAGCCGGTGTCTCCATCACGACTGTCTCCGACGCGCTCAACGGCAAGGGCCGGCTCCCGGACGCCACGCGCCGGCACGTCCGCGAGGTCGCAGACCGGCTGGGCTACCGCCCCTCCGCGGCGGCGCGCACGCTCCGCACCGGTAAATCGGGCCTCATCGGCCTGACCGTCACGACGTACGGGGATGAACCTTTCACCTTCACGGAATTCGCGTACTTCGCCGAGATGGCCAGAGCCGCGACCTCCGCGGCACTCGCCCGCGGCTATGCCCTCGTGATCCTTCCGGCGACGTCCCGCCACGACGTGTGGTCGAACGTCGCCCTGGACGGCACGGTGGTCATCGACCCCTCCGACCACGACCCGGTGGTCACCGAGCTCGTCCGCCAGGGCCTGCCCGTGGTCTCCGACGGCCGCCCGGCAGGCACCCTGCCGGTCACCGCCTGGGTCGACAACGACCATGAAGCCGCCGTACTCGATCTGCTCGACCATCTCGCCGACGCCGGCGCCCGCCGTATCGGGCTGCTCACCGGCACCACCACGGACACCTACACGCGCCTGTCCACGACCGCGTATCTCAACTGGTGCGAGCGGGTCGGCCAGGACCCGGTCTACGAGTCCTACCCCGCGCACGACCCGTGTGCCGGCGCCGTCGCAGCCGACCGGCTGCTCGCGCGGCCGGACCGGCCGGACGCCGTCTACGGCCTCTTCGACCCCAACGGCACCGATCTGCTCGCCGCCGCCCGGCGGTACGGACTGCGCGTCCCCGAGGATCTCCTGCTGGTCTGCTGCAGCGAGTCGACGGTGTACGCCACGACCGAGCCGCCCAT
Organism: Streptomyces sp. AM8-1-1; assembly: GCF_032229325.1. Classification (NCBI taxonomy): domain Bacteria; kingdom Bacillati; phylum Actinomycetota; class Actinomycetes; order Kitasatosporales; family Streptomycetaceae; genus Streptomyces; species Streptomyces sp. AM8-1-1. The sequence continues at coordinate 4,208,868 of NZ_CP135086.1, read as the reverse complement.
CACCACCCTCTCGCTGAAGCCGCGCAGGATCGGCACGGCGGTCGTCCAGCTCCTCATCGACGCCATCGAGGGAATCGACGAGGACCGGCCGGTCGAGCAGGTGATACCGACCGAACTGATCGTCCGGACGTCCTCGCAGCGACGTAATCCGCGGACGACGGTGAGCGCACCGCGTTCCCCCTCACCGGACTAGACCTTCCGAATGGGGACGAAACGACCGGCGTGCCAGGGGTGCGGACGGATTCACCACCCCTGGTGCGTCACAGAGCGCGGACCTCATTCCTATGATGGGCGCACGACACCGCGGACCACCCCGACCAGGCTGGGCCGAGAGGTGAACGGCGGCGCGACGGTGGTGGAGGGGTCGATGACTCAGGGGGCCGGTCAGGGACCCGTGGTGCGTACGGAGACATTGCGTGATTTCCGTGTCCCGCCTTACGCACAGGTGCCCGTGCAGTCACAGTCGCCCCATGGGCAGGGGCAGCCTCCGGAGATGCCCGCCGAGGCGCCTTCGGGGACACACGCTCAGCACGCCTATGTGCCGGCCCAGGGGCAGGCGCCCATGAGCCGCGAGGAACAGCCGCCCCCGCAGCCCGCCGCGCCGTCCTCGCACCCCGGCAACGCGGTGCCCGAGGACGAGATGCCGGACGGGTACACCCCCACCGCGCGCGACCTCCCGGTGATCAGGGCAGGCGGTCCGGGCGACACCGTGCAGGTGCACGTCGATCCGGAGGAAGCCGCCGCGGCCGAAGACGGCCTCGGTCCGCTCTACGTCGTCGGCGACGTCCACGGCTATCTCGACGAACTCGTCGCCGCCCTCACCGCGCAGGGCCTCATCGACACCGAGGGCAACTGGTCCGCGGGCAACGCCCGTCTGTGGTTCCTCGGCGACTTCACCGACCGCGGGCCCGACGGCATCGGCGTCATCGACCTCGTCATGCGGCTGTCCGCGGAGGCCGCGGCCGCCGGCGGCTACTGCAAGGCCCTGATGGGCAACCACGAACTGCTGCTCCTCGGCGCCAAGCGGTTCGGCGACACCCCCGTCAACTCCGGTGCGGGCACCGCCACCTTCCAGGCCGCCTGGCTGCTCAACGGCGGCCAGAAGTCCGACATGGACCGGCTGCAGGACGTCCATCTCCAGTGGATGGCCCGCCTCGACGCGGTCGTGGAGGAGGACGGGCACCTTCTCCTGCACTCCGACACGACGGCGTACCTCGACTACGGCTCCACGATCGAGGACGTCAACGACACCGTCCACGCGATCATCACCCGTAATGACGCCGACGAGTGCTGGGACGTGTTCCGCAAGTTCACCAAGCGCTTCGCCTTCCGCGACGACGGCGGCCCCGAGGCCGTCCGCCAACTGCTAGGCACATACGGGGGCACGCGCGTCGTGCACGGCCACAGCCCCATTCCGTATCTGCTCGGCGAAGTGGGCACCGAGGACGGCGAGGACGGCGCCCGTCCGGTCGTCGAAGGGCCGCATGTGTACGCCGACGGGCTCGCGATCGCCATGGACGGCGGCGTGACCATGGCCGGAAAGCTGCTTGTCGTGCAACTTCCGCTGCCCAACTGAGCAGAGCACGACAGGCGATTTACTGAAACCCCCTGTCACCCCGTGCCGTAACCGCTCTACCATCGGCTTATCCGTAGCAGGCTCTCCTCCGTTTCCGCCCAACTGCCCGGTTCGCCCGGTCAATCCGGCCCTACGGAGCATCGGGGGATGCACATGAACAGCGCTCCGCACCTGCTGACCGAGGACCGCGCCGAGTACGAGCGCATCCTCGACGACGCGCTGCGCAACGCCCATGACCGTCCGGACCTCGCTGCCGTGGGGCAGCGACTGAACACCGAACAGCTGCGCACGATGGCACTCAACGCGACGGCGCTGATCACCACCGCCGCCGCGGCCGAGTACGAGCACTACACAAAGATCCGCGAGGAGATGCGCGCCCCCAAGGCCGCCGCGTCCGTACGTCATTCCGTGCTGGCGCCGGTCACCGGCGAGGCCGCAGCCGAGAGCGGTGCGGGCTTCGCGGCCGTCATCGCCGTGCTCGCTCCGGTGCTCGCCGGTACGGCCGCGCTGATATTCCTGCTCGTCGGCTACATCCTGAAAGCGCTCAGCCCGACAGCCGCGTTCGCGCAGACCCTGGTCTCGGCGGGCTGGTTCTTCGGGGCTCTCACGGCGGCCGCGATCCTGGTGGCCGCGGTGGCCCTGCTGCTCACCGCGCTGCGCAACGGCGCGACGCAGGTGCCCGCGGAAGAGGTGACGGGTGAACTGCCCGACGAGGTGGCACGTGCCAAGGACGCCTGGCGGCACGCCCTGCTCGAACGGGGCCTGCTGCCCTTCCTGCGGGCGGCGCTGGCGGACCCCAGCGCCGACCCGACGTCGAGCAAGCCACCGCGACCGGTGAGCCGTATCCCCAAGGTCGGCTACAGCGGTCCGGACTACTCGAGCCCCGCCGAGGGCTCGACGGCGGGCCAGCGGCCCACGTTCACCAGTCCGGACTTCACCAGCCCGGATTTCGGCGGACCCGAGCACCAGCCGGAGTGATCCCCGAGGCGCGCCCCGCGAAAGCGGGAGCGCGCCTCGGACACCTCGGACGTACGACCTCGCGGATACGGGAGGACCGCGGGTCAGAGAGCCGCGGGGCTCACTCGGCGATCGGCAGGTACACCCGGTTGCCGGCGGCGGCGAACTCCTTGGACTTCTCCGCCATCCCCTCCTCGATCTCCTGCTGCGAGTCGCCGTGCCGGCGCCGGATGTCCTGCGAGATCTTCATGCTGCAGAACTTGGGCCCGCACATGGAGCAGAAGTGTGCGGCCTTCGCCGGCTCGGCGGGGAGCGTCTCGTCGTGGAACTCCCGCGCCGTGTCCGGGTCGAGAGCCAGATTGAACTGGTCTTCCCACCGGAACTCGAAGCGGGCGTCCGACAGTGCGTCGTCCCACTCCTGCGCGCCCGGGTGGCCCTTGGCCAGGTCCGCGGCATGAGCGGCGATCTTGTAGGTGATGACGCCGGTCTTCACATCGTCGCGGTTCGGCAGGCCCAGGTGCTCCTTGGGCGTGACGTAGCAGAGCATCGCCGTACCCCACCACGCGATCATCGCCGCTCCGATACCGGAGGTGATGTGGTCGTACGCGGGAGCGACGTCCGTCGTGAGCGGGCCGAGCGTGTAGAACGGCGCCTCCTCGCAGATCTCCTGCTGGAGGTCGATGTTCTCCTTGATCTTGTGCATCGGGACGTGACCGGGTCCTTCGATCATCGTCTGCACGTTGAAACGCTTGGCGATCGTGTTGAGCTCACCGAGGGTGCGCAGCTCCGCGAACTGCGCCTCGTCGTTGGCGTCCGCGATCGAGCCGGGCCGCAGCCCGTCACCGAGGGAGTACGTCACGTCGTACGCGGCGAGGATCTCGCACAGTTCCTCGAAGTTCTCGTAGAGGAACGACTCCTTGTGGTGCGCCAGGCACCAGGCGGCCATGATCGAGCCGCCGCGCGAGACGATGCCCGTCTTGCGGCGGGCGGTGAGCGGGACGTACCGCAGCAGCACGCCCGCGTGGACCGTCATGTAGTCCACGCCCTGCTCGGCCTGCTCGATGACCGTGTCCTTGTAGATCTCCCAGCTGAGCTCCTCGGCCCTGCCGTCCACCTTCTCGAGAGCCTGGTAGAGCGGCACGGTGCCGATCGGCACGGGGGAATTGCGCAGCACCCATTCGCGGGTGGTGTGGATGTTGCGGCCGGTCGAGAGGTCCATGACCGTGTCCGCGCCCCACTTGGTGGCCCAGGTCATCTTCTCGACCTCTTCCTCGATGGAGGAAGTGACCGCGGAGTTGCCGATGTTGGCGTTGACCTTCACCAGGAACCGCTTGCCGATGATCATCGGCTCGATCTCGGGGTGGTTGACGTTGGCCGGCAGAACCGCACGGCCGGCCGCGATCTCCTCGCGCACGACCTCGGCCGGCACGTTCTCGCGGATGGCGACGTACTCCATCTCCGGGGTGATCTCGCCCCGGCGCGCGTACGCGAGTTGCGTCACCGCCTTCCCGTCCCGGCCCCGGCGGGGCTGGCGCGGGCGGCCGGGGAACACCGCGTCGAGATTCCGCAGCCCGCCGCGCGGCGAGGTGTGCTTGATCCCGTCGTCCTCGGGCCGGACGGGACGGCCCGCGTACTCCTCGGTGTCGCCGCGGCCGATGATCCAGTTCTCCCGCAGCGGCGCCAGGCCGCGGCGGACATCGGTCTCGACGGTGGGGTCGGTGTACGGCCCGGACGTGTCGTACAGCGTGACGTCCGTGCCATTGGTGAGGTGCACCTGGCGGACGGGCACCCGGAGGTCGGGGCGCGAGCCCTCGACGTATCCCTTGTGCCAGCCCGGCGTGCGCTCCGCCTGGTCGGCGGCAGGCGTGCGTGCATCCTGAACGGTCATGAGACCTACTCCCTACGCCGGCATTACCCGGTAACAGGTTCGGCGGTCGACGCAGCGGCTTCCGTCCGACGGTGTTTCACGTGAAACACCACTGGGACGAAGGTCAGCGCCCTCTCAGCCCGGTGCTCCGAGCTCCCGCGTGTGCAAAGGTGCCTCCACGCTAGCGTCATGTCTGGCGCGCTGAACAGAGGCCCCCAACCGTTCTTGCGATGATCTGTCGGTGACCTCATCGCCGCCCGACCCGCATCAGACGCCCGAGCCGCACGGCCACTCGCACTCCCATGGCCCCGCCGCACCTGTCTCCCGGCACCTCCGCAAGGTCATCGCGGCCGTGCTGATCCCCTTCGCCACCGCTGTGGTCGTGGGGCTTCTCGTGCTCTGGCCGGGTGGCGCACCCGGCCACGAGCGCACCGGAGTGGGCTTCGACCGTCAGACCGAGTCGGGCAAGGTGGTCTCGGTCGAGAAGGTCGACTGCAAGGACGTGAACGCCGGACAGGTGCCACCGACCGCGGACCCCACCACCCCCGAGGGGCGCGAGGCGGCCGCTTCCCAGCAGGGCGACTGCGGGAAGGCGACGGTCGAGGTCACCTCCGGCAAGAACAAGGGCCGCACCTTCGTCGAGATCGTCCAGCCGGACGCTCCACGGCAGTTGAAGAAGGGCCAGGGCGTGGTGGTGGCGTATGCCCCCGACGCCCCGCGCGACCTCCAGTACTCGGTGACGGACGTGGACCGCGGATTCCCGATGGCGGTGCTGGCCGGGATCTTCGCCCTGGTGGTGGTGCTGGTGGGCCGCATGCGCGGGGTGATGGCGCTGCTGGCGCTCGTCGTCTCGTTCGCGGTCCTGACCGTGTTCATCCTTCCCGCGATCCTCCAGGGCTCCAATCCCCTGATCGTCGCCGTGGTCGGAGCGAGCGCCATCATGCTGATCGCGCTCTACATGTGCCACGGACTGACAGCGCGCACCTCGGTCGCGGTCCTGGGCACGCTGATCTCCCTGCTGCTCATCGGGCTTCTCGGTTCGCTGTTCATCGGCTGGGCGAGCCTGAGCGGCAACACCGACGACAACACCGGCCTGATCCACGGCCTGTACCCGAACATCGACATGAGCGGTCTGCTGCTGGCCGGCGTCATCATCGGCTCGCTCGGCGTCCTCGACGATGTGACGGTGACCCAGACGTCCGCCGTATGGGAACTGCACCAGGCCGACCCGGACATGGGCGCCAAGGGGCTGTACCGGGCGGGCATCCGTATCGGGCGCGATCACATCGCATCCGTCGTCAACACCCTTGTCCTGGCCTACGCGGGTGCCGCGCTGCCGCTGCTCCTGCTGTTCTCGATCGCGCAGAGCAGCGTCGGTACCGTCGCCAACAGTGAGCTGGTGGCGGAGGAGATCGTACGGACCCTCATCGGATCGATCGGTCTGGTCGCGTCGGTACCGGTGACGACCATTCTGGCGGCGCTGGTGGTCTCGGCGGACCGGCCGGGGCTGCCCGCAGGAGAGAGCGACACCCCGGCCCACAGCGCGGCGCCGGGGCGGGGCGGCAAGGGCCGCCGTCGCAAGAAGTGAGACGGGGCGCTCAGCCGGCGTTCTCCTCGGCGAGGATGCCGTCGAGCGCCCTCTCCAGGCATTCCCTGAAGTCGCCGTACCGGTGCTCCTGCCCCAGCGGTACGAGCTTGTCCGTGCGGTCCAGGAAGGCCACCACAGGCGCCGCCCCGACGTGGAACAGGGCACGGTCGCTGCCCACTTGGAGCCGGATGGCAAGGTCACCGAGGCCCGCCGCGCCGGTGGGCGCGATGTGCACATCGCCGTCCCCGCTCGGCCCGCTGATCCCGTCCAACAGCAGCTCGCGTCCGAAGGCCCAGGTCACGGGTGCGTCGCCCGGCAGATGGAAGGTCATCCGCACGGCATACGGATCGTCCGTCTCGTAGCGGAGCCCCACCGGGATCCGGAACGAGAGCTCCTCCGAGACGAGGAAGCTCATCAGGACCTCGGCCTGGACCGACTCGCGCATCATGTACTCCGCAGTGAATGAGGCCTGCTGAAAACGGCCAGAACGATCCCCTTGGCCTTCTTGCCACAATCGTGGTGTAAGCGCCAGAGGTCCACAAGGAGTGATTTTTCAGATACTGATAGAGAACGCGAGCGCGCCGAGCAGACCGCCAATTCCCTTGCGCAATTGCTCAATAGCCGGAAGCAGTCGCTCTTCCTGGTGCAGGGGCAGCGAAATAGCCATCGTGGCCGCCCCGGAACCGGTGGCGACCGGGATGGCCGCGCAGACCGTGCCGAGCGCGTATTCCTGGCGTTCCACGACCGGTTGCATCCTGCCCGTGGTGGCGAGCCGATCCAGCAGCGTGCGGCTGTCGGACACGGAGTAGGGGGTCACCGGCTGGACCGGATGCCGGTCCAGATGGTCACGGCGGCCGTTCTCGTCCAGCTGGCTCAGCAGACACTGCCCGATCGCGTGCGCATGGCCCGTCTCACGGAAGTCCGCCCACTCCGCGACGGCGGGTGCGTAGGGGGTGTCGGAGATGGCGACGAGTTCGATCTCGCCCTCGCGGTAGAGCGCGAAGTAGACCGGTACGCCGATCGCGTCCCGCCAGTGCCGGAGTGCGTCCTCGAGCCTGCTGCGACGATTCTGCACAGACTCGCCGAGAGCGAGCCGGCCGACCGCGCCGCCGAGGACGAACACCCCTTTCTCGCGCCGGAGATAGTCCTCGTGCGTCAGCGTCCGCAGCAGGTGGTACGCGGTCGGCAGGGGAATCGCGGCCTCTCGCGCAAGCACCTTGGCGGGCGCCCCCTCGCGATGGGACGCGGCGGCTTCCAGCAGCCTCAACGCCCGCTGCACCGAACCGATGAGCGTAGGGGTCGTGGCGTTCGTCGCCGTGGCCAAAGGTCACCCCCGGGCTGGATGGGCTGCCACAGTAATGGCCGCCCGCCCGTGATACCCGGGGTTCGGCGAGCGTTCCCCCTCCCGGGTTAACGCCCTGACCCGCAGTGGCTACCAGTCGCTCCGAGAACTCGACGATGTCATGAACTTCCGTACGACAAAGATGAGTCCGGCGACGAGCGCGACGAAGACCAGGAGCTTGAAGAGCAACCCGATCACAAAGCCGATCACGCTGGTGATCAGGCCACCGAAGACGAACAGAGCGATGACGGGCACCGCGACCCACTTCACCCACCACGGCATCCCCGCGAACACTTCCCGCACAGCCATCGCCTCTACCTCGCTTCTCGGAGTTCCTGCCCTCGATGCTAGGCGGACGTATGGGGTGTGCGGGGGCCCGCGATCCCTTGAACTCCCCTGACCGGACCCTTAGGAGTCACGGGGTCCGGGGTCAGCTCTCGGGCGGAGAGAAGATCACCATGACCCGCAGGTCCTCGGTGATGTGGTGGAACTTGTGGGCCACTCCGGCGGGGACGTAGACGACACTGCCGCGGCCGACCTGGGTCGTCTCCATACCCACCGTGATGGCGGCGCGTCCGCTGACGACGAGGTAGATCTCGTCCTGGTTGTGGGGCAGCTGCGGGTCCAGCGAACCCGCGTCGAGCGCGTAGAGACCGGCCGACATGTTCCGCTCGCGAAGGAACTGCAGATATGCGCCGTCGTTCGCGGCACGCTCCGCCTCCAGCTCGTCCAGTCGGAATGCCTTCATCGTGCGTCCGCCCCTGCCGTCGTCCCGATCACGTCTGCCACGATCAGACACATGATGAATTTCGTAGTCAAGACGATCGCCAATGCGGGGGCCCTGGCCGTGGCCATCTGGCTGGTCGGGGACATCACCCTCACCGGGGACAGTACCGGCAGGAAGATACTGACCCTGATCCTGGTCGCCCTGCTGTTCGGCCTGGTGAACTTTGTGGTCAAGCCGGTGGTGAAGCTGCTGACACTGCCGTTGTTCATCCTCACGCTCGGCCTGATCACGCTGATCGTGAATGCCTTGATGCTGCTGCTCACCTCATGGCTCGCCGATGTGGTCGACCTGAACTTCCACGTCGAGGGCTTCTGGACGGCCGTCCTGGGCGGTCTGATCATCTCGGTCGTGTCGTGGGCCCTGAACGTCGCCCTGCCCGACAAGGACTGACCCGAGAACGACCGATCCGAGTACGACCGATCCGAGGACGACCGGCCCGGCGGGTCCGACGGGTCCGACCTGCGGACGCGCCGACGGCAGGCCGGGCACGTGTCCGAAGATGGTGGTGGCGACGGGCGAGGGCGGTCCGGCGCGGTACACACGCAAGGCGAGGAGTGGTCGGCATGAGCGGTGGCACGGGAGAAGGCACGCGGGCGGTACGGGCGGGTCTGCCCGACCCGGTGAAGTACGAGCCGACCCTGCCGGGCCCGGTCTTCGCGGCCCACTTCCATCTGCCGGGCGAGCCGACCGGGCCCTACACCTACGGCCGCGACAACAACCCCACCTGGACCCACCTGGAACGGGCGATCGGCGAGCTGGAGGCACCGGGCGAGGCGGTCGAGACCGTGACCTTCGCCTCGGGCATGGCCGCGATCTCCGCCGTGCTCTTCTCCCAGCTGAAGGCCGGCGACGCGGTCGTGCTGCCGGACGACGGCTACCAGGCGCTCCCGCTGGTGCGCGAGCAGCTGGAGGTGTACGGCATCGAGGTGCGGACCGCGCCGACCGGCGGCGACGCGCAGCTCGCCGTCCTCGCGGGCGCGCGGCTGCTGTGGATCGAGAGCCCGTCCAACCCGGGGCTCGACGTCTGCGACATCCGGCGGCTGGTACGAGCGGCGCACGACGCCGGCGCCCTCGTCGCCGTCGACAACACGCTCGCGACACCGCTGGGGCAGCGGCCGCTGGACCTGGGCGCCGACTTCTCGGTGGCCAGCGACACCAAGGGGATGACCGGACACGGCGACATCCTCCTGGGACATGTCACGTGCCGCGACCCCGAGCGCGCCGCGGGGGTGCGGCGCTGGCGCAAGGTCGTCGGCGCGATCCCCGGCCCCATGGAGGCCTGGCTCGCACACCGTTCGCTGGCCACGCTCCAGCTGCGGTCCGAGCGGCAGTGCGCGAACGCGATGGCGCTCGCGGAGGCGCTCGGCGGGCGGGAGGACGTGACAGGGCTGCGGTATCCGGGGCTGCCGACGGACCCCTCGCACAAGATCGCCTCGCAGCAGATGCGGCGTTTCGGCAGCGTGGTCTCCTTCGTGCTGCCCGATCGCGAGCACGCGGAACGCTTCCTGGACGCGCTGCGGCTGGTCGACGACGCGACGAGCTTCGGCGGAGTGCGCTCGTCCGCGGAGCGGCGCGGGCGCTGGGGCGGGGACGCGGTGCCGGAAGGTTTCATCCGGCTCTCGGCAGGCGCCGAGGACGAGGACGACCTCGTGGCGGATGTACTGCGCGCGCTGGACGAGGCAGCGCACTAGAGCCACGCCGAGCCGACGGAGCCCCGCCCCGAGGGGGGCGCAAGGCGGGCGGTTCGATGGGCCGGGGGCGCACGGCGCCTCCGCGCGGGCCGTCCCGGGGGCGCGCAGCGAGGTGCGCACGGAAGCCGGGCGTACGCCCGGGTACGTCAGCCGCTGAGCGGCACATACAGGAAAATGGCGGTCCGAGCCTCCCCCCTCATGGCTCGGACCGCCCCGGTTCATTTCTCGAAGAACCGCGCCAACAAGGCTAGTTGACTCTGCGTCAGTGTCCAATCACAGTAGCGACAGCGACCTATCGACTTATTTATAGTTGTCCGGTCCGGGGCGTCGACGGTCGGGAGGGCTCGGCATGGATCTGGCCCTGCTGCGCACATTCGTCACGGTGCACCGGGCCGGCTCCTTCACCCGGGCGGCCGCCCTGCTGGGCCTCTCGCAGCCCGCGGTGACCGGGCAGATACGCACCCTGGAACGCCAGCTGGGGCGCCCGCTGTTCCTGCGCCAGGCCCGCGGCGTCACCCCCACCACCATCGGCGACGAGCTCGCCCACCGGGCCGCTCCGCATCTCGACGCCCTCGTGGAGATCACGGAGACCGGTCTGGACAACGAATCGGGCGTCCGGACGCTGCATCTCGCGGGCCTCCCCGAGTTCACCTCGCTCCGGGCCCTGCCCGCCCTCACCCCGCTGATATCCCAGGGCATGACGCTGCGGGCCTCCTTCGGGAACGCGGAGGAGACGCTGGAGGGGCTGGCCGCCGGACACCATGATCTGGCGATCACCACGGCGCGGCCGCGCGGCGGACTGCTGACCTCGACCCCGCTCTGCGACGAGGAGCACGTCCTGGTCGCGTCGCCGCGCTGGGCGGCCCGGCTGGGGCCCGAAGAGCTGCACGGCGGCCATGTGCTGCTGGAACAGCTTCCCGTGGTCGAGGTCCACGAGTCGCTGCCGCTGGTCTCGCGCTACTGGTCGTCCGTCTTCGACTCCCGGCCTGCCGCCGCGGCCGCCATCATCGCACCGGATCTCCGGGCGGTCCTCGAGACCGCCGCGTCGGGCGCGGGGCTCGCCGTTCTGCCGCGCTACCTGTGCGAGGAGGACCTCCGGAGCGGTCGCCTCGTGGCGCTGCTCGACCCCCCGGTGCCCCCGCTGCGCACGTACTTCCTCGCCGTCCGTACCGGCACGCTCGCCCTTCCGCACATCGCGCGGGCGCACGACTGGCTGCTGCGCGCTGCGGTCGACTGGTGACAACCCGGGGACCAGGAGTTTCAGAACGGGCGCCACGGGCCATTTTCTAGCCATGACCGAACGGCCAGTGGTCAAGCGCACCGCACGCGCCATCCTGCTCGACGGCGAGAACCTCGTCCTGATCAAGCGCACCAAGCCAGGCGTGGATCCGTACTGGCTGACGCCGGGCGGCGGGGTCGAACCCGAGGACGCCACCGTCGTGGACGCGCTCCACCGCGAGGTGGACGAGGAACTCGGCGCCAAGATCACCGACGTGGTGCCCTGCTTCGTCGACACCGTCGAACACATCGCGGACGGCGGAGTCACCGGTGTGAAGGTGCAGCACTTCTTCGTCTGCCGGCTGGGGTCCATGGACCCCTCGCGGCGGCACGGCCCCGAGGTGGACGATCCCTGCGGGGAGTACGAGATCGTACGGGTGCCCTTCAGCCGCGTGGGCATCGCGGCCGTCCATCTCGTGCCGTTGTCGCTGCGGCACTATCTGGACGGCAACATCGAGGGCGTCCGGGCGATGCACGCGCCGGACCTGGGCTGACGCGGGGCCGGCCGGGGTCGCCGCTCGTCGGTCGCCACTGCTCGGTCACCGTTGTGCGGTCTCCGGTGCCTCGGTCCCGCGCTGGCGGTCGCCGGTTCCTCAGTCCCCGGCCGCGACGAGCTCTTCGAGGGAGTCGTGGCGGATCCGGTCGACCGGGATGCCGATGCCGCGCAGCGCGTGCACGCCGCTGCGGATCATCCCCGGAGGCCCGGACAGATAGGCGCTGTACTCGTACCAGGGACCGAACTCCCGGACCGCGTCCGGGAAGTGCGCCCGATCGTCCACGACGGGGCGGACGGACAGCCAGGGGTGTGTCTGCTGCAACCGCAGCATGGTGTCGATGTCGTACAGGTCGAAGTTGGTCCGCGCCCCGTAGAAGACCTCCACGAGCCGACGCGTTCCGTGTTCGGCGACGTCCTCGACCAGGGCCTTGATGGGCGCGATACCGGTGCCGCCGCCGAGACAGAGCAGACCGTTGTCCGTGGTGTGGTCGACGGTCATCGACCCGGCGGGCGGGCCGAGCCGCAGCACGTCGCCCGGCCGCGCGTGATGGACGAGAGCGTTGGAGACCCAGCCGGCCGGGACAGCCTTCACATGGAAGGTGAGCAGGCCGTCCGAGCGCGGGGCTCCGGCGAAGGAGTAGTGCCGCCAGATCCGCGGCCACCAGGGCGTCTCCAGACTGGTGTACTGCCCTGCCACAAAGGCGTAGGGCTGGTCCGGGCGGACGGTGATGATCGCTATGTCGGGCGTCCGCAGATCGTGCGAGACGACCTCGGCGTGCCACCACGCCGGTGCGAGACGCTCGTTCTGGGCCGCCGCGTCGATCATGATCTGCGAGATCGTCGTGTACGTCCGCACCCAGGCGGCTTCGGTCTCCTCGTCCCAGGTGGACGTGGCGTACCGGCTCAGCGCGCCGATCAGAGCCTCACCGACGGCCGGGTAATGGGCGGCCTGCGTCCCGTACTTGCGGTGACCGCGGCCCAGGTGCTGGAGGTACTCGGTGAGCACCTCGGCGTTGTCCATGTGCTCGGCGGCGGTGAGCAGCGCCTTCAGGAGCCGGTCGCGCTGGGAGTCCATGGCGGCGGGGAAGAGCCCGCGCAGTTCGGGGTGGCGGACGAAGAGCAGGGCGTAGAAGTACGACGTAACCTTGTCCGCGACGGGAGCGACCTCCGCCATGGTCCGGCGGATGAGGATCGCGTCGGGGGAGGCGTTGTCGGCAGGTGCGGCGGGCGGCCGGTGCTCCGCGAAGGGATCGTCGTACGACGGGGCTTCACGGCTCTGGGCCCGGTGAGCGGCGTGGGCTTCGTGCGCATGATCCTGGGGGGCCGCCGGGGCCTCAGCACCCTGACCTTCGTGCGAATGGCCGGCCAGGTGCAGCCGCATCGGTGTCTCACGGGGGTGACCGGCCTCGTGCTGCGGTATCTGGCCCTGCGTAGCCTGCTGCTGTGGGTGCCCGCCCTGGGCGGCGTTGTGCCTCGGGTGGCTGCCCTGCGCCGTGCCGTGCTGCGGGTCCTGGTCGTGCCGCGCCTCAGGGAGCGGGGCTCTGTGAGGGGGGTCGTCGTCCGCCGCGGCAACCCGATCGGCGGGAGGAGCCTCGGACTCCGTCACGGAAGGCGGTGGAGCGGTACGGGAGGCACCGGACCCCACCGGGCGTATGGATGCCACCGGCCGTTTGGGGACGGCGGACCGTTCTCGGCCGGTGCCCTCCGGAGCGTCACCCGATCCGGTGCGACCCTGGTCCGGCTGCCTGCGCGGGGTGAACCAGCCACCCTTGTCGTTTTCGCCTGAAGTGCCGTAGTCGGCCGACGTGGTGGTCGGAGCGTCCATTGTCTGCCTCGCCTCGAACATCTCTCGGTCGGTCCCCGCACTTCCGGTGATTCGGAACGTGCCTCACTTCCCCGCTTCTGCCCCAGGACCACTTCCAGACCACACTAACCATGGGCCCCGGCTGATTCGGGACGAGCGGGTTCGGAATGTGACGTTGACCGCAGCACCCGTCGACGCAGCATGTCAGCCGGCGCCCCGGCAACGGACAAAGAGCGGAAAGTCCGGGCATCCACACCCGCTTACCCGTTAAGCTCCAATGCCACCCATGCCTGTTCACCGGGCACCGCCGGGCCGCTGCCGTCATCCGTACCGCCCGTGGAAACACACCAGTTCAACGGCCTCGCGCAGATTGCCCCCCGCATCGATGTGTGTGGCCACGCCCGAGAGACGCGGTCGGCGTGCACAGCGGCCGCAGTGGGCGCCGACGCAATATCTCTGCGTCGGACATGGAATCACCGCATGCAACACATGCGTCCAGACCCATCTCGGACTCTGCACAGAGCCGGTCCGCGATCTTCACGTTTGCGGCCGAGCAGAGAATGGCGGCGGTCATCACGGGTGAGTCAACGGTGTCCCCGCATATGGCTGCCCTCGTCTTCCGAGCGCCATGGGGATGTCATCAGCGCGCCATCGGAGAGACACAGCCGGAAGGGTCACCCTGTGCGGTCGGTCGCCGTGCGCCCTGTACGCCGAGGCTAGTACCGGGGATTACTCCCGCTGTCAGACGCCATACATCGCTCTGCCCGGCACTGTGTTTCACGTGAAACCACTCAGGCGCCCCGCTCGCCGGGCCATCCTCGTCGTCCACGTCGCCGCAGCCGCCGGCTGGCTCGGGCTCACGCTCGGTCTGCTCGCGCTCGCCATCTCGGCCAACGTCACCGAATCGACCGCCATGATCGAGGCCGCCGCACGATCCATGAAGGTCTTCACCGACTGGCTGGTGCTTCCTGTGGCCCTGCTGACCCTGCTCAGCGGCCTTGTTCTGTCGCTCGGCACCAAATGGGGGCTGGCACGGCATCGTTGGGTCTACACGAAGTTCTGGCTGACCCTGGTCACCATCGCGGCGTCGGCTTTCGCCCTCCGCCCCGGTGTCAACGACGCCGTCGAGACCCTTGCGTCGGGCGCCGCACTGCCCGATCCGCTCGGCCTGATGATGGGACCGATCGTCTCCTTCAGCGCCTATGTCTTCATGACCGTCATCTCCGTCCTGAAGCCCTGGGGACTCACCCGCCGTGGCCGTCGCCTGCGCAGCGCAAGCACTTCCGCGAAAGCACTGGACGAGCGATCACTGCGTCAGACAGCCTGATCCTCATGTCGACACCGCTCCCGGAGCTACCCATCCGCCGTCTCACCAGGGACGACCTCGTTGCCTGTGCCGATCTTTCCGAAGACCGCGGATGGCCACGCGAGGAACACAAGTGGGGCCTGCTGCTGGCGGCGGGGACGGGGTACGGAATCGATGACCCGGCGGGCAAGGGGCTGGTCTCGGCCTCCGTGGTCACGTCGTACGGCCCCGGGCTGTCCGCCATCGGCATGGTCCTGGTCGCACAGCGGTACGAACGCCAGGGCATCGGACGTCGCATGATGCAGCAGCTGATGCGTGAGGCCGGCTCCACCCCGCTCACCCTGCATGCCACCCCCAGCGGCCGTCCGCTGTACGAGCAGCTGGGCTTCGTCAACGTCGGGCGCGCGGAGATGATCCGAGGCCACTTCCGACCGGACCCGGCCGACACGACGGCCGTGTCCACCCGCCCGGCAACCGCCGAGGATCTCCCCCGGATCGTCCGCCTGGACACCGAGGTCTTCGGACTGGACCGCACCCACATGATCACGCGCCTGCCGGCCTTTGCGGACCAGCTCCGCGTGGCAGAGGACGAAGGCGTGCTGACCGGCTATGCCGCGGCCTGGCCGAACATGGAGACGCATGTCATCGGTCCACTGATCGCCCGCGACACGGATACGGCCAAGGCTCTGATCACCTCGCTCGCTCCGGCCACGGACAGGCCTTTCCGGACGGACATCGATGTACGCCACGAGGAATTGCTGACCTGGTTGAAGGAGCGCGGCCTCGAACCGATCGCCTTCAACGCCGTCATGACCTACGGAATCGACGATCTCCCCGGCGATTGGACCCGCCGTTTTGCACCGCTCTCGGTGGCCGCAGGCTAGAACTCGCAGGTCAGGGGAGCGCAGATGATTGCAAACGCGGAATATTGCGCGTGTCGTCTATCCTTGACGAGGTAGCCGCTCGGGCTGGAGGAGGAAGACAGATGACCGCGACCGATCCCGCGCTCACCGCGCTCTCCCAGAGCTGGTGCGCTCTGTCGCTGCTCCACGGGAGGATCGAGGCCCACATCGAGCGGGCACTCGAGAGCAAGCACGGTCTGAGCATGCGCGAGTACTCACTCCTCGACGTCCTCAGCCGCCAGCACAGCGGCCCTGGCGGACACCTCCAGATGAAGCAGGTGGCCGACGCCGTCGTGCTCAGCCAGAGCGCCACGACCCGGCTGGTCACCCGTCTCGAGGACCGTGGCCTGCTGACCCGGTACCTCTGCGACACCGACCGGCGCGGCATCTACACGGACGTGACCGAGACGGGCCTCACCCTGCTTGCCGAGGCCCGCCCCACCAACGACTCGGCGCTGCGCGAGGCTCTCGACGAGGCCGCCAAGGTTCCGGAGCTCGCTCCCCTGGTCCGCACCGTCGAGGAACTCCGGGTCCCCGCGTAATCTGCCGATCATGAGTGATCTGGAAATACGGGCCGCTGTACTCGACGACATCCCGGAGATCGTGGCGATGCTCGCCGACGACCCACTGGGCGCTCAGCGCGAGTCACCGGACGACATGGCCCCGTACCACGCGGCATTCGAGCGCCTTGCCCGGGATCCGAACCAGATCCTCGCGGTGGCCGCCCGCCAGGACCGCGTCGTCGGCACCCTCCAGCTCACGATCATCCCCGGACTGTCGCGGCGTGGCTCCACGCGATCCATCATCGAGGGTGTCCGCATCCACGCCGACGAACGCGGCAGCGGCCTCGGCACGCGGCTCATCGAGTGGGCGATCGACGAGTCGCGCCGACAGGACTGCCGGCTCGTCCAGCTGACCTCGGACGCTTCCCGGACCGACGCCCGTCGCTTCTACGAGAGGCTGGGCTTCGAGGCGTCCCACGTCGGGTTCAAGCTCCAGCTCTGAACAATTCTCCGCCCAGGGAGTCCGCGTGCATTCGATCAGCGACGAGCAACGCCGTATCCGGCTCGGCCGTCGGCATCGTCTGGCCCCCTCCACACGAGGGGACGACCCGGTGGAGGCAGCGGACGCGGTGGTCGCGCTGCATGCCACCGATGCCGCGACAGTGTTCCTCTCCGCCTGCGCCCGCCTCTCGACGCCGGGTATCGAGGCTGTGGAACAGGCTCTCTACGACGACGTGACACTGGTCCGGCTGCTCTCCATGCGCCGCACCTTGTTCGCCGTCTCCGCCGAACTCGCGCCGTACGTCGAGGCATCCACGGCCCACGCCATCGCGGTCAAGGAGCGCAGCACTCTCCTCGCGCATCTGGAAGAGGATGGCGGCGGTCTGGACGCGCGCTGGCTCGCCGAGGCGGAGGAGGCGGTTCTCGCCGCTCTGGTCCGGGGTGGCCCCGCCACGGGCACCCAGCTCTCCGCCGACGTCCCCGCTCTCCGGACGAAGATCACTGTCTTCCCCGGCAAGAAGTACGAGACGGTGCAGGGCGTCGCCACGCGTGTCCTCAGGGTGCTCGCCGCCGACGGCCGCATTCGCCGCGACCGGCCCCGAGGCTCCTGGACCTCCAGTCAGTTCCGCTGGACCGCCGGCCGGACCTGGCCGGCGGTGGATGCGGCCGAGGCCCGTGCCGAACTGGCACGCCGCTGGCTGCTCGCGTACGGCCCCGCCACCGAAGCGGATATGAAGTGGTGGACGGGATGGAGCCTCGGCCACGTACGCAAGGCGCTGATCGCCGTCGCCGCCGAGGAGGTCGGGCTCGAGGGTGGTGCGACCGGTTATGTGGCCCCCGGCGACCTCGGGCCCGACGTCGCACCGGAGCCCTGGGCGGCATTGCTGCCGGGACTCGACCCCAGCGCCATGGCCTGGGCTGACCGTGGCTTCCACCTCGACGCGGAGCACCGCTCGGCCCTCTTCGACCGCTCGGGCAACATCGGCCCGACGGTGTGGTGGAACGGCCGCATCATCGGTGGCTGGGCTCAACGGCCGGACGGCGATGTCGTCTGGCGCCTGCTCACCGATGCCGGCCGTGAGGCCACCGCTGCTGTCGAAACGGAAGCCTCCCGGCTGGCGGACTGGGTGGGCGATGCCCGGATCACCCCTCGGTTCCGTACGCCCCTGGAGCGCGAGTTGTCGGCCTAGACTCCGTCGACGGCTGCGCACGTTTCACGTGAAACATCGACCGGAACTGCATGGAGAGGCTCGCAAGGGCCGGCTTCACAGCGGCAGTCCGCGCCAGCCCTCCGGGTCCACTCCACCCGGCACCCCGCCCTCCGGCTCATAGGGCTCCCGGGTGAAGACGAACGACCCCAGGTCGAGATGCAGGACCGAACCGTCCTCTCGGCGCACCACACGCAGGGTCTCGCCGGCGTAGTAGCCGTTCTGGCCGGTCCACGTACCGTCCTCCTCCGCGGTGAACCGCGCTCCCCTGCCGACGCCCTGCAACGGCAGCAGTTCCAGACCGCGGTCGGCGAGCAGCCGCAGCCCGAAGGAGTAAGTCCCCCAGTACCAGGGCCCGGTCAGCGCCAGGAGCTCCTGATCGACCTCCGGCAGCGGCTTCCAGGGCTCGGGGATACGGGGCTCGGCCTCCGAGACGATGCCCACGAGATCGGCCGCGACAGTCGCTGTGAGCGGCCCTGAAGTGGCATTGGCGAGCGCGACGGCTGCGACCCCGTCATCGACACTCACCCACAGGCCCGCGACGAATCCGGGTAGCGAGCCTGTGTGCCCCACGAGGGTGCGGCCGCCCTTCCGCACAATCTGCACACCCAGCCCGTAGGTGCCCTCCCAGTCCCCGCTCTCCAGGGGCACGGACGGTGTCCGCATCTCCCGTACCGACGACTCCCGCAGGACGCGCTCGTCGCCCTCGGCGAGAAAGACGGCGAACCGGCAGAGGTCGGTGACTGTCGACCAGAGCTGTCCGGCCGGCGCCATCAGGCCGAGGTCCTCGGACGGTTCGGGCAGCAGCACATCGGCCCAGGGGTGCACGGCCCATCCACCGGCGTGCGGAGCCTCGGGCCGAGTGCTCGTACGGCTGAGGCCCAGGGGCTCCAGAATCTCCCCGCGCAGCACGTCCTCCCAGGAAGCACCGCGTACCGCCTCGATCAACGATCCGAGCAGCGTGTAACCGGGGTTGGAGTAGTGGTGGCGCCGCCCGACAGGGTGCATACGCGACCCCTCACCCAGCACATCGCCGAGATCCGGACGCTGAGAGCCCGGTGTCCTCTCCCACCACGGCGCCGGGGACTCGGCGCTCAACCCGGCACTGTGACCCAGGAGTTGGGCGATCGTCACGTCCCCCACGCCGGTACCGGACAGATGCTTCTCCAGGGGGTCACCGAGATCGAGCAGCCCCTCGTCCCGCAGCCTCATCACCAGGACGGCGGTGAACGTCTTGGTGATCGAGCCGATGCGGTACTGGGTGTCGGCGTCCGGACCGTGGCCGTCGACGGAGGTGCGGGATCCCGTCCACGCCAAGTGCCCCTCACGCGCCACCCCGGCGACGAAAGAGGGCGCACGCCCTTCGGTCTGGGCGACCGCGATGCGGTGCAGCAAAGCCCGCTTGGTGGCGGGGAGGAACTCGGTAAAGGGTGAGGTCATGAGGCAGGTCTACCGGCGGCACCCCGTCACGTCGACCGCATTCCCCGGCATTTCGCGACGCGCGGAAGAGGCGACCGGAGGCCCCGGCAGGCTCCGCGACGGGCCGCGTCTCCAGGGCTGCAGGGTCTCGCCACGAGCACAGGGGAACCCAGTGTGAGCTCAGACCGCCCGCCGATGAGTTTCCCGCGGCGCGCCGGTCTGTACGGGGGAGACCGACTCACGGAAGGCTGGCGCCGTGCGGAAATTGATCTACGGCATGAACGTGTCCCTGGACGGCTACATCGCCGCGCCCGGCGACGACATCGGCTGGGGCGTGCCGAGTGACGAGCTGTTCGCGTTCTGGTCCGACCAGTTGCAGGGGACCGACCTGACGCTGTACGGGCGCAAGTTGTGGCAGACGATGAGCTCCTACTGGCCGACCGGCGACCAGCAGCCCAACGCCACCCCGGCGGAGATCGAGTTCGCTCGCCGATGGCGGGACATGTCGAAGGTGGTGTTCTCCTCGACTATCGACCAGGTCGACTGGAACACCCGTCTGGTCACCGGCGACGCGGTCGCCGAGATCGCCCGGCTCAAGGCCGAGGACGGCGGCCCGATGGACATCGGCGGCGCGACGCTCGCCGGGGCGGCCATGCGGGCCGTGCTGATCGACGAGTACGTGCTGGCCACCGTGCCGGTCCTGGTGGGTGGCGGCAAGCCGTTCTTCACCGCGCTGGACAGCTGGGTGAACCTGAATCTGGTGGAGACGCGGATGTTTCCCGGCGGCGTGGTCCTGACCAGGTACGAGACGAGGCGCTGAGCGCCCGTCCGGGAGCTGCGCGGGGGTATCGCCCCTGTCCGCGATGACATTCCCGAACTCCTGCCGGATGCGCTCTCCGGGGCCCTCGATGCGGGGGCCGTCTTCGACCGTGCCGTCCCCCCTGGCCGAGGTGCCGGACGGCTATCGGGCGATGGACGACCGGTCGGCGCGGAAGGTGCGCATCACCTTCTGAGCGAGGGGCCGGCGGCACGGGCGCGGTTCCTCCTATGCCGCGCGGCGCCCTCGCGATGTCAGGCAGCGCGCTTCACGTGGCGGACCAGCCACATCAGCAGGGCGTCCAGGTCGGCGGCGGCCGAGAGGACCCGGTCGACCGCCTCGGGGGTGTGCAGCCACTCCTCGCAGCCGAGGGGACGCGCGGCGATCAGAGAACGGTGGCGCAGCAGGTTCGTACGGGCATGGTCTGTCGGATAGCCGCGCGGAGGGCGTTTCATCACGTCCCCGGAGATGTCGTAGCCCTTCTTCCGCACGTCCTCGACGATGGCGGACAGTTCGCGGCCGCTCCCCTCGGAGTCCACGGCTTTGCGGAACATGTCCACCTGGCCGGGGTCGGGGTACCACCAGGCGCCCTGGATCCGCAGGCCGTCCAGGGAGAACCGGAGACCGATCTCGATCTTGCGGCCGAGCCGGATCACCGCGCTCTGGTGCTGCCACCACCAGGAGTCGGTGCGGTAGTGCCAGACGGAGAAGTCCTCGTACCGGGGGTCGGTGTCCGCGACCTCGTTGAGAAGGGCGATCATCGGCTGCCGGACCAGGCGTTCGCGGTCCGCGCGGCAGCGCTCGCGGGTCGCATGGGTCGGTTCGCCCTGGAGCTGCCACAACACGTCCATGGCCTGCTCCGGCCAGCCGGTGAACTGTCCGCGCATGCGCGGAGAATAGCCCACCCATGAGCCGCGCGCGGAGAGTGAGACGGGCAGTGAGGCGTGGCCCGGACAGTGGGGTTGTGCAGCCGAAACTTGCAGGCACGACCTAGGTCTGCGCCATGTCCACGAAGCGGGAGTAGTGCCCCTGGAACGCAACGGTGATCGTGGCCGTGGGGCCGTTACGGTGCTTGGCGACGATCAGGTCCGCCTCACCCGCTCGGGGTGACTCCTTCTCGTACGCATCCTCACGGTGCAACAGAATCACCATGTCCGCATCCTGCTCGATGGAGCCCGACTCACGCAGGTCGGACACCATCGGCTTCTTGTCCGTCCGCTGCTCGGGCCCACGGTTCAGCTGCGAGAGCGCGATCACCGGCAACTCCAGCTCCTTGGCCAGCAGCTTGAGGTTTCGGGACATGTCCGAGACCTCCTGCTGGCGGCTCTCGGCACGCTTGGAGCCACCGGACTGCATCAGCTGAAGATAGTCGATGACGACCAGCTTCAGGTCGTTGCGCTGCTTCAGCCGGCGGCACTTCGCCCGGATCTCCATCATGGAGAGGTTCGGGGAGTCGTCGATGTAGAGCGGCGCCTGGGAGACATCGGGCATCCGGCGGGCCAGCCGGGTCCAGTCCTCGTCGGTCATCGTGCCGGACCGCATGTGGTGCAGCGCCACCCGCGCCTCGGCGGACAGCAGGCGCATCGCGATCTCGTTCCGTCCCATTTCGAGAGAGAAGATCACGCTCGGCAGATTGTTCTTGATGGAGCACGCCCGGGCGAAGTCCAGCGCCAGCGTGGACTTACCCATCGCGGGCCGGGCCGCGATGACGATCATCTGGCCCGGGTGCAGACCGTTCGTCAGGGAGTCGAAGTCCGTGAAGCCGGTGGGCACACCGGTCATCTCACCGCTGCGTGACCCGATCGCCTCGATCTCGTCGAGAGCGCCCTCCATGATCTCGCCGAGCGGGAGATAGTCCTCGCTGGTCCGCTGCTCGGTGACGGCGTAGATCTCGGCCTGGGCGGAGTTGACGATCTCGTCGACGTCGCCGTCGGCCGCGTATCCCATCTGTGTGATCTTGGTGCCGGCCTCCACGAGCCGTCGCAGCACCGCCCGCTCGTGGACGATCTCCGCGTAGTACGAAGCATTCGCCGCGGTCGGCACCGACTGGACGAGCGTGTGGAGATAGGGAGCTCCCCCGACCCGGGTGATCTCGCCGCGCTTGACCAGTTCGGCCGCCACGGTGATCGGGTCGGCGGGCTCGCCCTTGGCGTAGAGATCGAGGATCGCCGTGTAGACGGTCTCGTGGGCGGGCCGGTAGAAGTCGTGGCCCTTGATGATCTCCACGACATCGGCGATCGCGTCCTTGGACAGGAGCATGCCGCCGAGCACCGACTGCTCGGCATCCAGGTCCTGAGGCGGCACCCGCTCGAACCCGGGAGAGCTTCCGTCCCACCCCCCGCTGTCCCTGCCGCGCTCGTGCTGATCATCACGGCCACCACGGTGGTCGTTACGGCGCTGACGGGAAACGGGGAGACGATCGCCAGGGCCGCTGTCCGCCGCCCACGGGTCGTCCAAGGGCTCGGAAATGCTCACCCGGGCCACCTCCTCCCGTCCGCTCCGCGGACCTAGCCGTGCACCTCTTTCTACGGCACGGCACTGACAAAACGAGTGGCCCGGCTCCACTTCCGGCGCGTCGGGCGACGGTCCACGGTAGGCCCGGCGGCACCGTCAGCCAATCTGGTTATCCACAGGCCGTGTGGATGACCGACGAGATGCTGTGGAGAACCCCACAGAACCTGTGCACGGACCGGGGGACAGCACTGTGGACAAAGTCGGACCCACCTCGCCGCACTAGCTCTGAGCTGGGCTTTTTCCGTCCACCGGCTGTGGGGGAGAAAAACTTTCCCGACTGGGCCAAGATCAGAACAAACGGCGCACGCCCGCGTCTCCACAGGAGGAGCAGGTAAGGACCTCTAGGCAATTGCATCTCTTACCTGTGGAAGATTACATTGACCCCATGACTCAGGCCCTCAAGGATCCGAAGACGGTCCGGCGACGCCACGACCGAGAGATCGTCTCGCTCGCCGTTCCCGCCTTCGGTGCACTCGTCGCCGAGCCGCTCTTCGTCATCGTCGACAGTGCCATCGTCGGCCATCTCGGCACCCCGCAACTTGCCGGGCTCGGCGTCGCGGCGGCTCTCCTGATGACCGCCGTGAGCGTCTTCGTCTTCCTCGCGTACGCCACCACGGCGGCCGTCGCACGCCGCGTCGGCGCGGGTGATCTGGCCTCCGCCATCCGCCAGGGAATGGACGGAATCTGGCTGGCGCTCCTCCTCGGCGTTGCGGTCGTCGCCGTCACTCTGCCGACCGCCCCTTGGCTCATCGACATCTTCGGAGCCTCCGACACCGCCGCTCCGTACGCCATCACGTATCTGCGCATATCCAGCCTCGGCATCCCCGCCATGCTCATCGTGCTGGCCGCGACCGGCGTTCTGCGGGGTCTCCAGGACACCCGCACTCCGCTGTATGTCGCGATCGGCGGCTTCGCCGCCAATGCAGTCCTCAACGTCGGCCTGGTCTACGGCGCCGGTTTCGGCATCGCCGGATCAGCTTGGGGCACCGTCATCGCCCAGTGCGGCATGGCCGTGGCCTATGTGATCGTGGTCGTCCGGGGGGCACGGAAGCACGGTGCCTCGCTCCGACCCGACGCCGCAGGCATTCGAGCCAGCGCTCAGGCCGGTGCGCCTCTTCTGGTCCGTACGCTCTCTCTGCGCGCCGTCCTTCTGATTGCGACGGCGGTCGCGGCCCGCCTCGGCGACGCGGAGATCGCCGCCCACCAGATCGTGCTCTCGCTGTGGAGTTTGATGGCCTTCGCCCTGGACGCGATCGCGATCGCGGGCCAGGCGATCATCGGCCGGTACCTCGGCGCCGGTGATGCCGACGGCGCACGTCAGGTGTGCCGCCGTATGGTGCAGTGGGGCCTCGCCTCGGGTGTGGTGCTGGGACTGCTGATCGTCGCCGCCCGCCCGCTCTTCCTCCCGCTGTTCACGGGTGACTCGATCGTGCACGACACCCTGCTGCCCGTCCTGCTGGTGGTCGCCCTCTCCCAGCCCATTGCCGGCGTGGTCTTCGTGCTGGACGGCGTACTGATGGGAGCGGGTGACGGCCGCTATCTCGCCGGGGCGATGCTGGTCACCTTGGCCGTCTTCGCCCCCGTGGCCCTGCTCGTTCCCACTCTCGGCGGCGGGCTGACGGCTCTGTGGTGGGCCATGACGCTGATGATGGCCGTACGGATGCTGACGCTCTGGCACCGCACGCGGTCGGGCCTCTGGATCGTCACAGGTGCAAGCCGCTGAAGAACCCAGCGGATGTTTCACGTGAAACACGCTGTTTCACGTGAAACGGCGAGAGGGCCGCACCTGACGGTGCGGCCCTCTGCCGTACTGCTGAGTGCAGCGTTACGCGGCAACGACCTCGATGCCGAGCTTCGCGGCAACCTCGGGGTGCAGACGCACGGACACCTGGTGCGAGCCCAGGGTCTTGATCGGCGTACCGAGCTCGACGCGACGCTTGTCCACGTCCGGGCCACCGGCGGACTTGATCGCCGCAGCGACGTCCGCCGGGGTGACCGAGCCGAAGAGACGGCCGGCGTCGCCGGAGCGAACTGCCAGACGCACCTTCACGCCTTCGAGGCGGGCCTTGATCTCGTTGGCCTGCTCGATGGTCGCGATCTCGTGGATCTTGCGGGCGCGGCGGATCTGCGCCACGTCCTTCTCGCCACCCTTGGTCCAGCGGATCGCGAAACCACGCGGGACCAGGTAGTTGCGAGCGTAGCCGTCCTTGACGTCGACGACGTCGCCGGCGGTACCGAGGCCGGAGACCTCGTGGGTAAGGATGATCTTCATGATTCGGTCACCCTTCCTTAGCGCGCGGTGGACGTGTAGGGCAGCAGTGCCATCTCACGGCTGTTCTTGACTGCCGTGGCGACGTCACGCTGGTGCTGCGTGCAGTTGCCGGTGACGCGGCGGGCACGGATCTTGCCGCGGTCGGAAATGAACTTCCGCAGCATGTTCGTGTCCTTGTAGTCCACGTACACGGTCTTGTCCTTGCAGAATGCGCAGACCTTCTTCTTCGGCTTGCGCACAGGCGGCTTCGCCATGTGTATCTCCTGTGTGATCAAGAAGTGGGGGTACAAGCTCCCCTGGGGAATCCCTAGAAGGGGGGCTCGTCCGAGTAGCCGCCGCCGGAAGAGCCGCCGGAGCTTCCGCCCCAGCTGCCGCCTCCACCGCCACCCTGCTGCTGGCCGCCGGCCGGCGCACTGGTGGCCCAGGGGTCGTCGGCGGGAGCACCGCCGCCGCCACCCTGCTGGCCACCGCTGGAGCCGCCGCCCCAGTTGCCGCCGCCACCCTGCTGCTGACCGCCGCCGTAGCCGCCCTGGCCACCGCGACCGGTGGTCTTGGTGACCTTGGCCGTGGCGTTCTTCAGGCTGGGGCCGACTTCCTCGACGTCCAGCTCGTAGACCGTGCGCTTGACGCCCTCGCGGTCGTCGTAGGACCGCTGCTTGAGCCGGCCCTGCACGACGACGCGCATGCCGCGCGTGAGCGACTCGGCGACGTTCTCCGCCGCCTGACGCCAGACCGAGCAGGTGAGGAAGAGGCTCTCGCCGTCCTTCCACTCATTGGTCTGACGGTCGAAGGTGCGGGGAGTGGACGCGACGCGGAACTTCGCGACCGCCGCACCGGACGGGGTGAAGCGCAGCTCGGGGTCGTCGACGAGATTGCCGACGACCGTGATGACGGTCTCGCCTGCCATGGGTGAACCTCTCGGCGGGGATTGCTTCTGGCTGCTTGCTGCTACTCGAACCCGATGACCTCTGAGCTAGGCGCTCAGTGGGTCTCGGGACGGAGGACCTTGGTCCGGAGGACCGACTCGTTCAGGTTCATCTGGCGGTCGAGCTCCTTGACGACCGCAGGCTCGGCCTGCAGGTCGATGACCGAGTAGATGCCCTCGGGCTTCTTCTTGATCTCGTAAGCGAGACGACGACGGCCCCAGGTGTCGACCTTCTCCACCTTTCCGTTGCCCTCACGGACGACGGAGAGGAAGTTCTCGATCAGCGGGGAGACAGCGCGCTCCTCGAGATCGGGGTCGAGGATGACCATCATTTCGTAGTGACGCATGTAGAACCCACCTCCTTTGGACTCAGCGGCCACGGTCGTTCCGTGGCAGGAGGGTCGTGATGCGTAAGCAACGGTATCCGCCACCACTGACAATCGCGGACGATCGGCTGTGGGCAGGGCAGACACCGGTGCAGACCGTACAGAGTACCTGCAGACGTGCTTCCGGTTGAAATCCGGTGGCCAGGGGACGCAATCTGTACACATCGGGTGTGCGCGACGCTACGATGCGCCGCCTTCCGGCAACGCCAGGAGGTGCCTCATGGCACAGGCAATGCGACGTCAGTCCAGTGAGTCCGCTGTTTCCCTCTTCGCCACGGACGGCAAGCCCCACCCCCTCCAGGACACCCTGGTCGCGGTGACGCTGGTGCTCGGCGTCCTCGCCTTCGTCACGGCGATGTTCCACAACCTCCATCTGATCAGTTCCTGGGCCGGCCTCATCGGCCTGCTCACGGGTGCGTACGGGCAGTTCATCTCGGCCACGACCCGCGAGCGCTTCGCTCTGATCGTCGGCCTCGGCGCATCGGGTGTCGGCTTCTTCCTCGGCATGGCCCACGGCGGGCTCTTCGGCGGGGTCATCGGCTGAGCACGATCCGAGCGGCGACCCCCCGCCCTACTCGGCAGGCCCTGGCCCGTCCGGAGCAGTCGGCCCCCATTGATCGACTTGCCCGCTCGGGCAGGGCAGCCAGGGCAGGGCAGGGCTCACGTCACAGGGACGCTGTTCCCCGCAGCCATTCGGGGCGCTCCCCCAGCGCAGTAGGCTTCGGCGCGAGAGCCGGAGCCCCTGACCCATGGGGACACACCTGCCGAGGAGCGCCCCGCATGAGCCTGACCCTGAGGACCATCAGCCGAGAGCAGCATCTGGCGTACATCCAGACACTGCCGTCGGCCAGTCATTGCCAGGTCCCGGCGTGGGCTGATGTGAAGACCGAATGGCGCTCGGAGAACCTGGGCTGGTTCGACAAGAGCGGTGAACTGGTCGGTGTCGGCCTGGTGTTGTACCGCCAGCTGCCCAAGATCAAGCGCTACCTCGCCTATCTGCCCGAGGGCCCGGTCATCAACTGGTACGCCCCGAACCTGGACGACTGGCTTCAGCCGATGCTCGCCCATCTCAAGCAGCAGGGCGCCTTCTCCGTGAAGATGGGTCCGCCGGTCGTCATCCGGCGCTGGGACGCTCCCGCGATCAAGTCGGGTATCCAGGACCCGGATGTGAAGCGTCTGCGCGACGTCGAGGCCTCCCACATCGAGCCGCGTGCCTTCGAAGTCGCCGACCGGCTCCGGAAGATGGGCTGGCAGCAGGGCGAGGACGGCGGCGCCGGCTTCGGTGACGTCCAGCCTCGCTACGTCTACCAGGTGCCCCTCGCGAACCGGTCCCTCGACGACGTCCTCAAGGGCTTCAACCAGCTCTGGCGCCGCAACATCAAGAAGGCCGAGAAGGCCGGCGTGGAGGTCGTCCAGGGCGGCTACGACGACCTCGAGGAATGGCAGCGGCTGTACGAGATCACGGCCGTGCGCGACCACTTCAGGCCCCGCCCGCTCTCGTACTTCCAGCGCATGTGGAAGGTGCTCAACTCCGAGGACCCCAACCGCATGCGGTTGTACTTCGCGCGGCACAACGGTGTGAACCTGTCGGCGGCGACGATGCTGGTCGTCGGCGGGCACGTCTGGTACTCCTACGGCGCCTCCGACAACATCGGGCGCGAGGTCCGGCCCTCGAACGCGATGCAGTGGCGGATGCTGCGCGACGCGTACGCCATGGGTGCGACGGTCTACGACCTGCGCGGCATCAGCGACTCGCTGGACGAGACCGACCACCTCTTCGGTCTGATCCAGTTCAAGGTCGGCACCGGCGGCGAAGCCGTGGAGTACGTCGGCGAGTGGGACTTCCCCCTCAACAAGCTGCTGCACAAGGCGCTGGACATGTACATGTCGCGCCGCTGACGTGTCCGCGGCCGACCCCGTAACCTCGTAGATCCCGTACATACCTCTGATACACCGCACACACCAGAAAGGTTCCGGGCCGGCCATGGCGCTCTCCCTCTACGTCGACACCGCGCGCTGGCGGGCGCACCAGAAGACCGTGATCGACCAGTTCCCCGGTCTCGTACCCGTCTGCAAGGGGAACGGCTACGGCTTCGGTCACGAGCGGCTCTCGGAGGAGGCCTCCCGCTTCGGCTCCGACATGCTGGCCGTCGGGACGACGTACGAGGCGGCCCGGATCAAGGACTGGTTCAGCGGCGATCTCCTCGTCCTCACACCTTTCCGCCGGGGTGAGGAGCCGGTTCCGCTGCCCGACCGCGTGATCCGCTCCGTCTCCTCGGTCGACGGTGTGCACGCCCTCGTCGGCGCCCGCGTCGTCATCGAGTGCATGAGCTCCATGAAGCGCCACGGCGTCTCCGAGCAGGATCTGGGGCAGCTCCACTCCGCCATCGAGGACGTACGGCTGGAGGGCTTCGCCCTCCATCTCCCGCTGGACCGCACCGACGGATCCGACGCGGTCGAGGAGGTCATCGGCTGGATGGACCGGCTGCGTGCGGCCCGTCTGCCGCTGCACACCATGTTCGTCAGCCATCTGCGGTCCGAGGAGCAGGCCCGGCTCCAGCAGCAGTTCCCGCAGACCCGCTTCCGCGCCCGTATCGGCACGCGGCTGTGGCTCGGCGACCACGACGCGACCGAGTACCGCGGTGCCGTCCTCGACGTGACCCGCGTGGCCAAGGGCGACCGGTTCGGCTACCGGCAGCAGAAGGCCGCGTCCGACGGCTGGCTCGTCGTCGTCGCCGGCGGCACCTCGCACGGCGTCGGCCTGGAGGCTCCGAAGGCCCTGCACGGTGTGATGCCCCGTGCCAAGGGCGTTGCCCGGGCCGGCCTGGCGACCGTCAACCGGAACCTTTCTCCATTCGTCTGGGCGGGCAAGCAGCGCTGGTTCGCCGAGCCCCCGCACATGCAGGTCTCGATCCTGTTCGTCCCGTCGGACGCGGACGAGCCGCGGGTCGGCGACGAGCTGGTGGCGCATCTTCGCCACACCACGACCCAGTTCGACCGCCTGGTGGACCGCTGAGCCGGTTCTGAGGGCCGCCCGGGGGTCGGTGACCCACCGGGCGCCCCATGACGGGTTCCGGCCCTACGACTGGGCTCCGCCGGCCCTTCGCGGCCCCGTTCCCCATTCCACCTTCAGTCCCTCCACCGCGTGCGCCGCATGCCGCGCAGGGCGCGCCGCATGCCCTACGACGAAGACGTCCTCCGCCCCGTCGAGCACACCGCCCGACGGGTCGTCCGAGCCGTCCTGCCGTACGCCGTCCCGCTCCGGCATCAGGATGTCCCGCACCACCACGGCGCACAGATAGAGCGTCCCCAGCAGATGCAGGGCGATCGCCACCTGGTACCCCTCGGGCGGCAGTCCTTGGTGCTTGGTGCTGGTCGTGTAGGCGAGGTACATCCAGATCCCGAGGAAGTACATGACCTCGCAGGCCTGCCAGATCAGGAAGTCGCGCCAGCGCGGCCGTGCCAGCACCGCGAGCGGGATCAGCCACAGGACGTACTGCGGCGAGTAGACCTTGTTGGTGAGGATGAACGCGGCGACGACCAGGAAGGCGAGCTGGGCGAGACGCGGCCGCCGGGGCGCTCCGAGCGCGAGCGCCGCGATCCCCGCGCAGGCCAGGAGCATGAGCAGCGTCGCGTAGGTGTTCACCTTCTCGACGTCGATGCCCTCGCCGGTGCGCTGGGTGATGATCAGCCAGAACGAGCCGAAGTCGATCTGCCGTTCCTGGCTGAATGTGTAGAACTTCTTCCAGCCCTCGGGCGCCAGCGCCATCACCGGCAGATTGACGACGAACCACGCGCCCGCCGCGCCCAGCGCCGCGGTGGCGAACTCTCGCCACTTGCCGGCCCGCCAGCACAGCAGGAGCAAGGGGCCCAGCAGAAGTACGGGATAGAGCTTGGCAGCGGTCGCCAGCCCGATGAGGATGCCGAAGGCCAGCGTCCGGCCGCGGGACCACATCAGCATCGCTGCGGCCGTCAGTGCCACCGCCAGCAGATCCCAGTTGATGGTCGCGGTGAGGGCGAACGCGGGCGCCAGGGCCAGCAGGAGCGCGTCCCACGGCCGGCGGCGGTGTGTGCGGGCCACACAGACAGCGATGACCGCCGTGCAGATCATGAGCATGCCTGCGTTGATCATCCAGTAGGCCTGCTCCTGCTGCTGAAGCGAGCCGTCGGCCAGATTCAGCCAGGACGCCACCTGCATGAACAGACCGGTCAGCACCGGATACTCCAGGTACTCCATGTCACCGGGCAGCCGGTCGAAGTACGGGATGAGCCCCTCCGAGAAGCCGCGCCCCAGGAAGAGATGCGGAATGTCGGAATAGCAGGCGTGCGTGTACTGCGAGCTGGTGCCCCGGAACCAGGCCCAGTTGTAACAGGGCATCTTCTGCACCATGCCCAGCGCGAACATGCCGATGGCCACCAGTGCCACGACCCGTACGGGCGTCAGATAGCCGCTGCGGACACGCAGGGCCCAGCGGCCGGCCGGACCACCGATCAGCTCGCTGCCGGACGCGGCGACGGAATCCCGCCGGGTGGGCCGTACATCCGGCCTGTCCTCGTACACGCTCGTCTCTTCTGCGCTGGGCATGGTGCACATCCTGCCGTACGGGAACGGATACGCCGCAGGGCCGCCGCATCGTTACGCACGCTGTGCGTCCCGGCTGCGACGGCCCTGTGGTCACGGAGCTACGGCGGGGGCGCTAGCCCCCTGGGCCCCCGAAGAGGCCTCCGTTGTTGTTGCCGTTGTTGCCCCCGTTGCCCGCCGGTGGCGACGAACTGCTTGTCGGGCCGCCGTCCGACCCTTCGTTGTCGCCTCCGCCGTTGTCCGAACCGCCGGGTTGGCCGCCGGTGGCACCACCCTGCGTACCGCAGGTGATGTCCTCCCACGGGTTGCACGACTCGGACGGGTCAGGACTCTCGGTCGGGGTCTCGGACGGCGTCTCGCTCGGGGTCTCGGACGGCGTCTCGCTCGGCGTCTCGGACGGCGTGGGAGACGGGCTCACCGCTCCGCCACCCCAGACAGCCTGTCCGAGCGGCTCCGGCTCAGGGAACTTCATGACCTTCTGGCCCTTGAGGGCTTCCTTCATGTACGCCTGCCAGATCTCCGACGGGAACGACGCACCGTGGATCTTCTTCTGGCCACCCGTTCCGAACATCTCGAGGAAGCCGCGCTTGGCGTTCTTCTCGTTGTCGTCGAGGCGGTACATGTCGATCGCGGTCGACAGCTGCGGGGTGTAGCCCACGAACCAGGCGGACTTGTTGCCGTCGGTCGTACCGGTCTTGCCGGCGACCTCACGTCCCGGCAGGCGCGCGTTCTTGCCGGTGCCCTCGTCGTCCTCGACGACGTCCTTGAGCACATCGGTCACGTTGTTGGCGACGGCCGGAGTGAACTTCCCGACGGGGTCGTCCTTGTGCTGGTAGATCGTCTTGCCCTCCCGCTTCACCTCCTTGACGGAGTACGGGGCACGCTGCTCGCCCTCGGCCGCGAAGGTTGCGTAGGCGCCGGCCATACGGATGGCGCTGGGGGAGGAGATACCGATCGAGAACGAGGGAACGTCCGACTTGTTGAGCGAGCTCTCGAGAAGACCGGAGTCGATGGCCGCCTGGCGGACCACCGGGATACCGACGTCCATGCCGAGCTGCACGAACGGCGAGTTGGCGGAGTGGATCATGGCTTCACGCAGCGTGATGTTCTTGTACGACTCATCGCCGTCGTTCGTCTGCAGCCACTCCTTCCCCTCCTCGTTCTGCCACACCGAGCCGTCGTATTCCTTGATCTTGAGCTTGTTCTGGCCGTTGTAGACGCTCTTGTCCGGGTCGACGATCGTCCGCTCGTCACTGCCCTGGTCCGCGCCGCCCTGAGGGTCGCGCACACCGTCACGCATGGCGGCTGCCAGGACGAACGGCTTGAAGGTCGATCCGACCTGGGCACCGGTCTCGTTGGCGTTGTTGGTGAAGTGCTTGGTCGCGTCCTCACCGCCGTAGATGGCGACGATTGCACCGGTCCGCGGGTCGACCGAGGCACCGCCGAACTGGACGTGGGTGTCCGTTTCCGGCCGCTTGTCGGGCTTGATGTTGGCCTCGCGGACCTTCTTCACCGCCTTCTCGAGCTGATCGATCTTCTTCTTGTCGAAGGTGGTGTGGATCTCGTAGCCACCACGCGCGAGGTCGTTCGCGTCGATGTCTTCGTTGTTGTTGAGGAAGTTCGACTTGGCGAGATCGACCAGATAGCCGACCTGCCCACCGAGCTTCGCCCCCTTCGAGACGGACTGGGGCATCGGGAACGAGGGGTACTTCGCCCGCTCGGCAGCACTCAGATGCCCGTCCTTGACCATCTCGTTCATGATCCATTGCCAGCGTTCCGTCGCGCGGGCCAGATTGGCCTTCGGCGTCGCTGCCGGATCGATGTCCACGGAACCGGCCGGATCGAAGTACGTCGCACCCTTGAGCAGCGAGGCGAGGAAAGCGCACTCGCTGGGGTCCAGGGCCTTGGCGTTCTTCCCGTAGTACGTACGGGCCGCGGCCTGGATGCCATAAGCACCACGCCCGTAGTACGAGGTGTTCAAATAGCCGGCCATGATCTCCGACTTGTCCATGTCGGTACCGACACGGATGGAGATGAACAGCTCCTTGGCCTTACGGCTCAGAGTCTGCGACTGGTCGCCGAGCCGCGCGTTCTTCACGTACTGCTGGGTGATGGTCGAGCCACCCTGGGTCTGGCCGCCCTTGGCCATGTTGACCACAGCCCGGCCGATACCCATGGGGTCGATGCCCGAGTCGGTCTTGAACGTCTTGTTCTCCGCCGAGATCACCGCGTTCTGCATGGCCTGCGGGATCTCCCCGATCCCGACGATCTGACGGTTGATCTCCCCACCGGTGGCGGCCATCTGTTTGCCGTCGGCCCAGTAGTAGACGTTGTTCTGCGCCTCGGCGGTCTTGCTCGGGTCGGGGACCTCCACCATCGCGTAGGCGATGGTGGCTGCCGCCATGAGACTGCCGAGAAAGCCGATGCACAACCCGGTGACGAGCTTCCACGAAGGAACCCAGCGTCGCCATCCGTACTTGTTGTGGCGCGGATAGTCGATCAGACGCTTCTTGCCGGGGCCACCACCGCCCCGGCCGGGCCCTTCATGGCCCCCGCCACCACCGCCACCGCGGCGACCACCACCGCGGCCGCCGTGCCCGGCGCCCGCGGCTTCGTCGACGCGCCGGCGGCTGCCACCACGCTGTGCGGCGCGGCGAGCCTCGGCCCGGCCACCATAAGTCCGCTCCTCACCGTACGAAGCGGAGGGAGATTCCGAGCCGGTGCCCCGGGGGGCTGCGCGGCGGCCAGTGGGCTGCTGGGCGGCGCGCCTGGCAGCCGCACGCCCGCCACCTTGCGGCTGCGGCGGTTTGCGACGGTGCTCGCTCATCGAACGACTACTCCTCGGGCAGGCGAGACGCCTGGAAGCGGCAGTTGAGTTCCGGTCCCCCCGAAATGGATACGGACCAGCTCCCGAAAGAGCTCATCCGCTGCGCATCCACGGCGAGGACGCACACAGGCGTCTCATGGTTCCCGGTGGTCTGCATGCCGCACAGACTACGCACGGTCAAAACCCACCTAGCAATGAAGTTCACCCCAAATCAGGCAAGTTGCCTGCTGTGAATTGATGATGTGACGCCGTTCACGATGACCCCCCTTGTCGCAGGAGGCACACGGGCCTATCGTGCTGATGTATCGAGTCGATACATCAGCACGACATAAGCGACCGGGATGGCAAAGGAGGTAGTCGGTGAGCAGGCGCTCCGGCATCCTCGAGTTCGCCGTCCTCGGTCTGCTCCGTGAAGCCCCGATGCATGGCTATGAGCTGCGCAAACGGCTCAATACGTCGCTGGGGATCTTCCGCGCCTTCAGCTACGGAACCCTCTACCCCTGCCTCAAGACGCTGGTCGCCAACGGCTGGTTGATCGAGGAACCGGGAAGTGCTCCCGAGGATGCTCTCGCCGCGTCACTCGCAGGGCGCCGCGCCAAGATCGTCTACCGGTTGACGGCAGAAGGTAAGGAGCATTTCGAGGAGCTGCTCTCGCACACCGGCCCGGACACCTGGGAGGACGAGCACTTCGCTGCTCGCTTCGCCTTCTTCGGGCAGACGGAGCGCGAGGTGCGGATGCGGGTGCTGGAAGGCCGTCGCAGCAGGCTGGAGGAGCGCCTGGAGAAGATGCGCGCCTCCCTCGCCCGCACACGGGAGCGCCTCGACGACTACACCCTTGAGCTTCAGCGGCACGGCATGGAGTCCGTGGAGCGCGAAGTGCGCTGGCTGAACGAGCTCATCGAGAGCGAGCGAGCGGGGCGGGGCCGGCAACAGCCCTCCTCCGAGAGCGCAGCTCAGCAGGACAGAACATCTGGAGCGACGGGCGGCCTGCCCCGGTACGGGAGTGCCGAGTCGTCCGGGGGATCCTCCCCCGGGCCCTCCACCCCGCCGGATCCGTCCGACGACACCACCAAGTGAGACCCCGCGGTCCGCAGGGTTTCATCCGGAATACCGAGATCACACAGGGAGCAACCGGAATGGGTTCGGTTCGCGTAGCCATCGTCGGCGTGGGCAACTGCGCCGCCTCGCTGGTGCAGGGCGTCGAGTACTACAAGGACGCCGACCCGGCCGGCAAGGTGCCGGGTCTGATGCACGTGCAGTTCGGCGATTACCACGTCGGTGACGTGGAGTTCGTGGCCGCCTTCGACGTGGACGCCAAGAAGGTCGGCCTCGACCTGGCGGACGCCATCGGCGCCAGCGAGAACAACACCATCAAGATCTGCGACGTGCCGAACACCGGCGTCACCGTGCAGCGCGGCCACACCCTCGACGGCCTGGGCCTGTACTACCGCCAGACCATTGAGGAGTCGTCCGAGGCGCCGGTCGACATTGTCCAGACCCTCAAGGACAAGCAGGTCGACGTCCTGATCTGCTACCTGCCCGTCGGTTCCGAGGACGCTGCGAAGTTCTACGCGCAGTGCGCCATCGACGCCAAGGTCGCCTTCGTCAACGCTCTCCCGGTCTTCATCGCCGGCACCAAGGAGTGGGCGGACAAGTTCACCGAGGCGGGCGTCCCGATCGTCGGTGACGACATCAAGTCCCAGGTGGGTGCCACCATCACGCACCGCGTGATGGCGAAGCTGTTCGAGGACCGCGGTGTCCGTCTTGAGCGCACCATGCAGCTCAACGTCGGCGGCAACATGGACTTCAAGAACATGCTGGAGCGCGACCGCCTCGAGTCCAAGAAGATCTCGAAGACGCAGGCCGTCACCTCGCAGATCCCCGACCGCGAGCTGGGCGAGAAGAACGTCCACATCGGTCCGTCGGACTACGTGGCCTGGCTGGACGACCGCAAGTGGGCGTACGTCCGCCTCGAGGGCCGTGCCTTCGGTGACGTCCCGCTGAACCTGGAGTACAAGCTCGAGGTCTGGGACTCCCCGAACTCCGCGGGTGTCATCATCGACGCCCTGCGCGCCGCGAAGATCGCCAAGGACCGGGGTATCGGTGGCCCGATCCTCTCCGCGTCCTCGTACTTCATGAAGTCCCCGCCGGTGCAGTACTTCGACGACGAGGCCTACGCCAACGTCGAGAAGTTCATCAAGGGCGAGGTCGAGCGCTAAGCGTTCAACCGATGGTCCGCCGAGGGTCCCCGGGTTATCCGCCCGGGGACCCTCGGCGTATGTGAGGCTTGATCACATGCCCGTCGTACGTGATCTGCGCGTACTCCTGCGCCTGACCGACTTTCGCCGACTGCTCACGGTCCGGCTGCTATCCCAGGCAGCCGACGGCGTCTACCAGGTCGCGCTTGCCACGTACGTCGTCTTCTCCCCCGAGAAGCAGACCTCCCCGGCCGCCATCGCTTCCGCCATGGCTGTCCTGCTGCTCCCGTACTCCCTGATCGGCCCGTTCGCCGGAGTCCTGCTGGACCGCTGGCAGCGTCGGCAGGTCTTCCTCTACGGAAACCTGCTGCGGGCGCTGCTCGCCTCCTGCACCGCGCTGCTGATCCTCGCCTCCGTGCCCGACTGGCTGTTCTACGCCTCTGCCCTGTCGGTCACCGCGGTCAACCGCTTCGTCCTGGCCGGCCTCTCCGCCGCCCTGCCCCGGGTCGTCGACGCGGACCGGCTCGTCATGGCCAACTCCCTCTCACCCACCGCCGGTACGCTCGCGGCGACAGCCGGCGGAGGCCTGGCCTTCGCCGTACGACTGCTGTCCGACAACTCCGACGCCGTGGTGGTCCTGCTCGGCGCCGCGCTCTATCTGTGCTCTGCTCTCGCCTCACTCCGCATGGGCCGCCAACTGCTCGGTCCGGACCAGGAGTTGCAGCAGCGTCGATTGCTCTCCGCGATCGCCTCCACGGCACGCGGCCTGGCGAGCGGAGTACGGCACCTGGCGAGCCGCAAGCCCGCGGTGCGGGTACTGATCGCCATGACCTTGATGCGGTTCAGCTACGGGGCGCTGACGGTCATGGTTCTGATGCTGTGCCGGTACGCCTGGTACCAGGACGAGAAGGACGGTCTCGCTCTGCTCGGCATCGCCATCGCCGTCTCGGGTGCCGGCTTCTTCGCGGCGGCCGTGGTGACTCCATGGGCCGTCGAAAGACTCGGAACCTACGGCTGGCTCGTGGCCTGCGCCGGAACCGCCGCCGTCCTGGAGCCCGCCCTGGGGCTGCCATTCGCCCCCGTGCCGATACTGGTCGCGGCGTTCGTCCTGGGACTCATCACTCAAGGCGCGAAGATCACGACGGACACCGTGATCCAGACATCGGTGGACGATGCCTATCGCGGCCGCGTCTTCTCGCTCTACGACGTTCTGTTCAATGTGGCGTTCGTGGGCGCTGCCGCCGTCGCGGCGCTGATGTTGCCGCCAGACGGTCGATCGATCCATCTGGTGCTTCTCGTGTCCCTCATCTACGCAGCCATCGCCGCGGCGATGGTCCGGTGGAGCCGGGCGGACGCGACACCGCAGGGATCCGATCCCCTGCGGCCATAACAAAGGGGCAATGTTTCACGTGAAACATCGCCCCTCAGTGCACTGCCCGGCTCGATGTTTCACGTGAAACATCGAGCCGCTTCACGGTCGAGCTCGCGTCAGGAGGCTCAGTCCTGCGTCGCCCACCATTCCTTCAGGGCTGCCACGGCGGCGTCTTCCTCCATCGGGCCGTTCTCCAGCCGAAGCTCCAGCAGGAACGCGTACGCCTTGCCGATCACCGGACCGGGGCCGACCCCCAGGACCTCCTGGATCTGGTTGCCGTTCAGGTCGGGCCTGATGGCGTCCAGCTCCTCCTGCTCCTTCAGCTGCTCGATCCGCTCTTCGAGCCCGTCGTAGGCCCGGGACAGCGCGGCAGCCTTGCGCTTGTTGCGGGTGGTGCAGTCGGAGCGGGTCAGCTTGTGGAGCCGGCTGAGCAACGGTCCCGCGTCCCGGACGTAGCGACGCACGGCCGAGTCGGTCCACTCGCCGGCTCCGTAACCGTGGAACCGCAGATGCAGCTCCACCAGGCGCGAGACATCCCTCACCATCTCGTTGGAGTACTTCAGCGCGGTCATCCGCTTTTTGGTCATCTTCGCTCCGACCACCTCGTGGTGATGGAAGGAGACCCCGCCGTCCTTCTCGAAGCGCCTCGTCCGGGGCTTCCCGATGTCATGCAGCAAAGCGGCCAGCCGCAGGATCAGATCCGGGCCGTCCTCCTCCAGATCGATGGCCTGTTCCAGAACCGTCAGGGAGTGCTCGTAGACGTCCTTGTGCCGGTGGTGCTCATCGCTCTCCAGTCGCAGCGCGGGCAGCTCGGGCAGCACCCGCTCAGCCAGGCCGGAATCGACGAGCAGGGCCAGCCCCTTGCGGGGGTGGGCGGAGAGGAGGAGCTTGTTCAGCTCCTCCCTCACCCGCTCGGCGGAGACGATGTCGATGCGCTCGGCCATGCCCTTCATCGCCGTGACGACCTCGGGGGCCACCTCGAAGTCCAGCTGCGCGGCGAAGCGGGCGGCCCGCATCATGCGCAGCGGGTCGTCGGAGAAGGACTCCTGCGGCGTTCCCGGCGTCCGCAGCACGCGTGCGGCCAGATCCTCCAGGCCGTGGTGCGGGTCGATGAACTCCTTCTCGGGCAGCGCCACGGCCATCGCGTTCACCGTGAAGTCACGACGGACCAGGTCGTCCTCGATGGAATCGCCGTAGGACACCTCAGGCTTGCGGGAGGTCCTGTCGTACGCCTCGGAGCGGTAGGTCGTGACCTCGATCTGGTAGCCGTCCTTCTGGGACCCGACCGTGCCGAAGGCGATACCCACGTCCCATACGGAATCGGCCCAGGGGCGAATGATCTTCAGGACATCCTCGGGGCGGGCGTCCGTGGTGAAGTCCAGATCATTGCCGAGCCGGCCGAGCAACGCGTCCCGGACCGAGCCGCCGACAAGGGCGAGGCTGAACCCGGCTTCCTGGAAGCGACGGGCGAGGTCATCGGCGACGGGCGCTACACGGAGTAGTTCCGTCACCGCACGGCGTTGCACCTGGCTCAGGGCGTTGGGGTTGTCTTCATTGGCGTTCGGCACAACAGAAGAGGGTACGTGCCCCCGCCGGGCCCGGTGCCCCTGTTTATGGGCCGCTCGCACCGTCGCCGTGGCGCTACCCGGCCGTGGACCGATGATCGACTTCTCACCGGACTCCATGGAGTCCCCACAGTTCCTTGCGATCTTGTGAGGCACTCCGCGGCACTTCGGCACAGCGGACCTCGTTACCATGCGTGGACGCACTGAGTGACAACGACCGACGGCATCAGACGACGAGGGACGGACGAGCGCGTGACGGAGGCGGCAGACTTCCAGGGGATGACTTCTCCTGCCCGCCGGTGGTTGCGGCGCACAGCCTCCATGATCGCCGGCGCTCCGCTCGTGGCCGGGCTCCTCATCGGGCCGGCCGCACCTTCGGCGCACGCCGACGAGGACGCCACAGGCTCGAACATGGTGGATGTGTCCATCGACACGATGACAC
Source organism: Streptomyces sp. AM8-1-1 (assembly GCF_032229325.1). Classification (NCBI taxonomy): domain Bacteria; kingdom Bacillati; phylum Actinomycetota; class Actinomycetes; order Kitasatosporales; family Streptomycetaceae; genus Streptomyces; species Streptomyces sp. AM8-1-1. The sequence goes on along the minus strand of NZ_CP135086.1, from coordinate 4,169,743 downwards.
CGACCGCCCCAGGACCGAACGACAAGATCACCATCTCCGGCACGGTCACCAATGAGGGCAAGCAGACCGTCACGGACGCCGAGATCGGCGTGCGGATCGGGCCGCAGCTCGAAGGCAGGAATGCCATCGACCGTGCCTCCGAGCGGACCGGCTTCATCGACGGCGCCGACGGTTCCCGAGTCGATGCCAAGTTCGCGGCGAAGCTTCCCAAGCTCGTCTCCGGCATCAGCCGGGAGTTCTCGCTCACAGTCCCCGTCAGTGAACTGAACCTCGACGAGGACGGCGTCTATCAGCTCGGCGTGGCACTCGAGGGCCGGACACCCGACGAGCCCTTCGATCAGGTGCGGGGTATCGAGCGGACCTTCCTGCCCTGGCAGCCGGAGGCCACCGAGAAGAAGACGCAGTTCACCTATCTCTGGCCGCTGATCTCGTCGACCCACCTCACGTCGGAGACGGGCTCGGACGAGCAGCAGACACCGGTCTTCGAGGACGAGGAGCTGGCCAAGGAGCTGGCACCTGATGGACGGCTCGGACAGCTCGTCAGCCTCGGCAGTGAACTGCCCGTCACCTGGGTCATCGACCCGGATCTTCTGGCCACCGTCGATGCGATGACCAGGAACTACCGCGTCAAGAGCGGTACGACCACGGTCGCCGGCAAGAACCAGGCGGTCGCCAAGCAATGGCTGAACGCGGTGGAGGCGGCCGTCCAGGGGCGCAAGGTCATCGCGCTGCCGTTCGCGGATCCCGATCTCGCTTCGCTGGCCCACCGCGGCAAGAACGTCTCGGGCTCCCTCAGTCACCTGCAGCCGGCCACCGTGGTCGCGGAGAAGACCGTCGAGACGATCGTCCATGTGAAGCCGTCCGTCGACTTCGCCTGGCCCGTCGACGGAGCGATCGATTCGTCGATCGTGGATGTCGCCACCTCGGCCGGCGCCCACAAGGTCATCGCCCGCAGCGACAGCCTGCGCGACGATCTGGCGTACACGCCCACGGCGGCACGGCCCATCGGTGGCGGTACGACGGCCGTGGTGGCCGACGCACGGCTCTCCAAGGCCTTCGAAGGCAACATGCTGGACTCCGGCAGTTCCACGCTTGCGGTCCAGAAGTTCCTCGCTCAGACGCTGGCCGTGACCCGCCAGGACCCGGACAACCAACGAAGCATTGTCGTCGCCCCGCAGCGCAGGCCCAGCGCCTCCCAGGCGCAGTCCATGGCGCGCGCGATCGCGGCACTCGACGGTCAGCGCTGGACCCAGCCGCTGGACCTGGTCGCTGCGGCGGGCGTCAAGCCGGATGCCGACGCCACGACGAAGGTGCCCGCCACGTCGCGGTACCCCGGACGGCTCCGGGAGCAGGAACTACCGGTCCGGGCGTTCGAGGACATCCGCACCACCCAGAGCGGGCTCGACAACTTCACGGTCATCCTGACGCTGGAAGACCGCGTGGCGGCGCCGTTCGGCAGGTCCATCGACCGGGAGATGTCCACCTCCTGGAGAGGGCTCCCTGAGGACGCGCAGCTCTATCGCGACAGCGTGCGGAGCAACCTCCAGGTGCTCACCGAGCAGGTGAAGCTGATCGAGAAGTCGCAGGTCACGCTGTCGGGGCGGAGTGCGACCATTCCCGTCACCGTGCAGAACAGGCTGGTCCAGGGCATCGACGGCCTGGTCCTGCGGCTCAGCTCGGACAACGCCACCCGCCTGAGCCTCGACGACGACAACGCCATCGCGGAGCGGCCGATCAAGGTCGAGGGCGGGCACAGCCAGTCGGTGAAGTTCGACGCCGCGGCCAATGCGAACGGCCCGGTGAAGATGACGGCACAGCTCTACACCGAGGACGGCAAGCCGTACGGCGAGAAGATGCAGTTCACGGTGAAGGTCTCCGAGATCACCCCCACCGTGATGCTCGTCATCGCCGGCGGTGTTCTGCTGCTGGTCCTCGCCGGGGTCCGCATGTACAGCCAGCGCAAGCGGTCGGCCTCCCAGGAGCCGATCGCTGCGGACGGCGAAGGCTCCGACGGCAAGGACGGCGGCGACGACGGTTCCGCGAGCGCGGAGCCCACGCCGGACGGGGGTGACGCACCGGATGAGCCCACGGGGCCCGAGGGTGACATCGCCGACCCGGATCCCGGGCAGGCGAGTGACCCGACGCCGGACACCGGACGGGAAAGCGACAACCCGTCGAGTACGGGTGAGAAAGTGGACCGTTGAGCGATGTCGTGGCCGGTCGGCCGGGGACGATGAGGTGGGGTAGCAATGAACGCGCCGTACGACGGTGACCGCGGTCAGGGCGCGGGCGTGGACCCGGCAGGCCAGGTCCCGCCGCCACCCGCGCCCGACCCCTATGCGCAGGATCCGTACGTCCAGGAGGCGTACGACCGCGACCCCTACCGGGAGCAGGATCTGTCCGCCCAGGACCCCGTGTCCGAGGCGCTGTACGACCGTGCCTCCCACCCCCCGCCGCCTCCCGGCACCTACCAGGAGCCGCCGCCGCTCTACCAGCAGCCGCAGTCGCCGCAGCACGCTCCCGACCCCCGAGTCTGGGCGCAGACCCCGCCGCCCGAGCCCGGCGGGGCGTCCCGTCTTCTGCCCTACGGCGACGACGCCAGGACGACCCAGTACACGGGTGTCGACGACCTGGTGACCCACGCAGGCGAGGAGGAGCAGGAGAACGACGCGTTCGCGCACCTCTTCCGTGACCAGGAGAGCTCCGGGCAGACGGCTCCGGCCCCTGAACCGCTGCCGACAGCGCCGGCACCCGCGAAGTCCGGCGGCAGGGCCAGCAGCTTGCTGAAGTCCAGCGCCGTGATGGCCGCGGGCACGATCGTCTCGCGGCTCACGGGCTTTCTGCGGACCCTGGTGATGGCCGCGGCGATCGGCGTCGGCACCCTGAACGACTCCTACCAGGTCGCCAACGTCCTGCCGACGATGATCTACGTCCTGGTCGGCGGCGGCGCCCTCAACGCCGTGTTCATCCCCCAGCTCGTCCGGGCCATGAAGAACGACGACGACGGGGGCGAGGCGTACGCCAACCGCCTCCTCACGCTCGTGGTCGTCCTGCTGGCGGGCGTCACGGCCGTCTGTGTCCTGGCGGCCCCGCTGCTGGTCCGGATGATGTCGGCGGAGATCGCCTCCGACCCCCAGCGGATGGAGGTCACGGTCACCTTCGCCCGCTACTGCCTGCCGACCATGTTCTTCATGGGTCTGCATGTGGTGCTGGGCCAGATCCTGAACGCCCGCGGCCGCTTCGGCGCGATGATGTGGACCCCGGTCCTGAACAACATCGTCATCATCGTGACCTTCGGCGCCTTCATCTGGGCGTTCGGCAGCTTCACGGAGTCCGGTGTCAGCGGTTCCACCATCACTCCCGAAGGTGTCCGCCTGCTGGGCCTCGGCACCCTCCTCGGGCTCACCGTCCAAGCACTCGCGATGATCCCGTATCTGCGGGACGCGGGCTTCAAGATGCGACTGCGGTTCGACTGGCGCGGCCACGGGCTGGGCAAGGCCGTGGGGCTCGCCAAGTGGACCTTCTTCTTCGTCCTCGCCAACCAGCTGGGCATGATCGTGGTCACCCAGCTGGCCACCTGGGCCGGCTCGATCGCCGAAGAGGACAACTACACCGGCACCGGTATCACCGCCTACAACTACGCGCTGCTGCTCTGGCAGATGCCGCAGGCCATCATCACCGTGTCCGTGATGACGGCGGTCCTGCCCCGCATCTCCCGCTCCGCCCACGACGGCGACCCCGCCGCGGTGCGCGACGACATCTCGTACGGCCTGCGCACCTCTGCCGTCGCGATCGTTCCCTGCGCCTTCGCCTTCGTCGCCCTGGGCGTACCGATGGCAACGCTGCTTTACGCCGGATCCGGCTCGGAGGGTGCTCTCGGCATCGGCTACACGCTGATGGCGTTCGGTCTGGGCCTCATCCCGTACTCGGTGCAGTACGTCGTGCTCCGCGGCTTCTACGCCTACGAGGACACCAGGACCCCGTTCTACAACACGGTCATCGTCGCCCTCGTCAATGCCGCCGCCTCCGGAATCGCCTTCGTGGTTCTCCCCGCCCGCTGGGCGGTCGTCGGCATGGCCGCCTCCTACGGCCTCGCGTACATGGTCGGTGTGGGCATCGCCTGGCGGCGGCTCAAGAAGCGGCTCGGCGGCGATCTGGACGGCACCCGCGTCATGCGCACCTATGCCCGTCTCTGCATGGCGTCCGTGCCTGCCGCGGCCGCAGCGGGCCTTACCGCCTACGGGATCATCCAGCTCCTGGGCATCAGCGCGGGAGGCTCTCTGATCGCGCTGGTGGCCGGCGGTGTGGTGCTGCTGGGCGTCTTCTTCCTGGCCGCGAAGCGCATGCGCATCGAGGAGCTCAATTCCATGGTCGGCATGGTGCGCGGACGCCTCGGCCGTTAGTCGGACGGCGGGCTCGCACAACCATCGTCAGTCGCCGCGTGTCGTGCATAGCGGCGGACTGTGGGCACAATTGGCATGGCTGTTGGTTATGCGCAACGGAATGGGGAGGCAGGAACGACGGTGGCGGAACGTAGCACGGCCGCCGTCGACGTGGCTGACAACAGCGGAGATGATCCGCTGTCCGCGCAGGCGGGGAAGGCCACGAACGACGGGGCGGCTGAAACCGAGGACACGGCGAAGAAGTCCGCGCCGGACACAGGCAGCGACGGGCAGGGCACCGAGCCCACCATCGCCACGCCTGAGCTGCACAGTGGCCACAAGCTCGCCAGACGCTACCGGCTCGAGGAGTGCGTCACCCGTCTGGACGGTTTCAGCAGCTGGCGTGCTGTCGACGAGAAGTTGCGCCGTGCAGTCGGAGTCCACCTGCTGCCCGCGGACCATCCCCGGGCCCGTTCGGTCCTTGCAGCGGCCCGTTCCTCGGCTCTGCTCGGCGATCCCCGCTTCGTGCAGGTGCTGGACGCGGTCGAGGAGAACGACCTCGTCTACGTCGTCCACGAATGGATTCCGGACGCGACAGAGCTCACTGCTCTGCTCGCCATGGGGCCCATGGAACCGCACGACGCCTATCAGCTCGTCGACCAGCTCTCCCAGGCCATGGCCGCGGCGCATCGTGAGGGCCTCGCGCATCTGAAGCTCACCCCCGGCGCGGTCCTGCGGAGCTCGACCGGGCAGTACCGCATCCGTGGCCTCGCGGTGAACGCCGCCCTGCGGGGCATCACGGCGGAGCGCCCGCAACGCACCGACACCGAAGCGATCGGCGCCCTGCTCTACGCCGCCCTGACACAGCGCTGGCCGTACGAGAGCGACGCCTACGGGCTCTCCGGACTGCCTAAGGGCGTCGGCCTGGTCGCGCCCGACCAGGTGCGTGCGGGGGTGCACCGAGGACTCTCGGAGCTCGCCATGCGCGCCCTGGTCAACGACGGCGCCACGGCTTCCCGCCAAGAGCCGCCGTGCACGACGCCTGACGAGCTCGCGAAGGCCGTCGCCGCGATGCCCCGCATCCGCCCGCCCGAGCCGTCCTTCACCGCGTCCCCCGACTATCAGCAGACGACGTACCAGCAGGGCTCCTACGGCCGCCCGGGCAACCACGCCAGGTCGGCAGTCACCCAATCGGTGCCCGTCCCACCGGCACCGCTCGAAAGCCGCACGGGTCGGGTCCTCAAGTGGGGCGTGGCCGCCTTGCTGATTGCGGCACTGGGCCTCGGCAGCTGGCAGATCGCGGACAAGCTGATCGACAAGGACAAGGGCTCGGGCAACACCCAGACGAACCCCGGCGAGGGTGACGACGACAAGGTGAAGGCACCCGACAAGCCGCTGGAGATCAAGGACGTGTCGGAGTTCGTGCCCAACGGCTCCAGCGGCATACAGGAGGCGGACGCACCCAACGCCGTCGACGGCAAGCCCGACACAGCGTGGATCACGCCGCGATACGACGGCGCCGCGAACTTCGGCAATCTCCCGTTCCGCCGCCAGGGCAGCGGGATCATCGTCGACCTGGGCAAGGTGCAGGAGGTCGCCGGCATCGAGGTCGTCATGTACCGCAGTGGCCAGAAGGTCGAGGTCCTCGCCGCCGGCGAGGACGCCTCCGCCCCCTCGTCGCTCGAGGACTTCTCCGAACGTCTCACCGCTCTGGAGAAGGCGGGTAAGGACGTGAAGGCCACGCTCGACAAGCCGACGAGTACTCGTTATGTGCTCGTCCGCGTCACCGAACTGGCTCCGGACAGCTCCCCGTCCTCCTTCCGGGGCGGTATCTCGGAGATCACGCTCCTCGGACGCTGAGGGCCGGTCATCGAGGCAGGCAGCGCCGGCCGACCGTGGCGTGACGAGCGATGTGGGAGCCGGGCCCGTACCCCTGGAGATCGGCCCGGCTCTATGCTCTTCATCTCTATGACCTTCGCGACTCGAATCGTGATAGACAGTCCGAGCCACGACCGAGCGTGACCACAGGCAGGGTGGTACCGGACAGAGGGTGGAGGCCGTGACGACTGGGGCGTCCAACTCACTCAGTGACTCGGAGCTGCTGGCCCGCCATGTCGGGGGCGACCCCGAGGCTTTTGGTGAGCTCGTACGCCGGCATCGTGACCGGCTCTGGGCGGTGGCCCTGCGCACCCTGGGAGACCGGGAGGAAGCCGCGGACGCTGTGCAGGACGCTCTCGTGTCCGCCTTCCGGGCAGCCCACACCTTCCGCGGCCAGTCCGCTGTCACCACATGGCTCCACCGCATCACGGTGAATGCCTGTCTCGACCGGGCTCGCAAGGCCGCCTCCCGCAAGACGTCGCCGGTCGACGATACAGAGCGCCTGGAACAGCTCCTTGAGCCCCATGAGTCCGCGGAAGCGCCCGCAGAACGACAGGATCTGCACCGCGAGCTCTTGGCGGCGCTCGCGAAGCTTCCTGTCGATCAGCGAGCTGCTCTGGTGCTGGTCGATATGCAGGGCTACCCGGTCGCGGAGGCCGCCCGTGTCCTCGATGTGCCGACCGGCACCGTGAAAAGTCGATGCGCTCGGGGGAGAGCACGACTGCTGCCCATGCTCACCCATCTGCGCGCAGATGCCGGGGATAGCGACGAGTCCAACGAGGGAAGGAACCGGACGCCAGGGAAATCCGTCCCACCGGCGTCGGGACTTAGGGATGCAGGGACGACAACCGACCCTGCTGCTGTGAAGGGCGGAGGTGGGCGCGCATGACATCCACGGCCGACATGACTCAGCACCCGGACGTCTCGGAGATCTCCGATCTCACGGAAGGCCTGCTGTCACCGTCTCGCAGTGCCGATCTGCGACAGCACCTGGACGCCTGTGAGCTGTGCGCCGATGTGCACGCCTCACTGCAAGAAATCCGCGAAACGCTCGGCACGCTTCCCGGTCCCGTACGGATGCCCGCTGACATCGCGGGCCGCATCGATGCGGCGCTGGCCGCCGAGGCGCTTCTGGACTCCACAGCGCCGGAAGAGCACGCGCATGTTTCACGTGAAACAACGACCGCAGCCCGCTCGCAGGAAACCCGCCCGAGCGAGCGCCCGGCGGGGCACGCCCGTGGCACCAACGGTCCCGGTCGCACCCGGCAAGGACGGCGCCGCCGCACCGCTGTGCTCGGCGCCATCGTCAGCGTGGCCGCTGTCGGCGTGAGTGTGCTGCTGATGCAGACGATGTCGCCGGGAGGCGCCGGCGACGCCGGAGCATCCAAGGAGACCAGCGTCAGCTCTGCTGCCGGCGACGGCCGGGACTTCGCAGCCATGAACCTCGAGCGCCAGGTCCAGCACCTGGTGGCCGCAGCGCCCACCCTCGACACAAAGATCGACAAGAGTGAGTCCTTCGGCTCTGCCGACAGCGCACCGCCGCCCAGCACCCGGAAGGGCAGCGCGGCACCCGTACCGACCTGCGTTCAGAAGGGCACGGGGCGGACCGACGCGCCCATCGCTGTCGAGAAGGGCGTGTACAAGGGGGAGAACGCCTACCTGGTGGTGCTCCCTCATGTCTCTGACACGCAGCAGGTTCAGGCCTACGTCATTGACGCGGCCTGCGTGGACATCGCTCCCGCTTCCACGGGAAAACTCCTACTGACGAGCACGTACCCTCGCCACTGACGCGCCCCACCGTGCCGTGCGGCCACCCTGGGAATGCCAGCCCCTTAGGATCCGTTGGGTGGGGTGAGAGTCATTGACCCGGCCCAGTAGGCAGTAGGCAGTCCGCAGAGACGAGGAAAAACGCCGTGAGCGACGTCCGCAACGTGATCATCATTGGCTCTGGCCCGGCCGGTTACACGGCAGCCCTGTATACCGCCCGCGCATCGCTGCAGCCGCTGGTGTTCGAGGGTGCCGTCACCGCCGGTGGTGCGCTGATGAACACGACCGATGTGGAGAACTTCCCCGGCTTCCGCGACGGCATCCTGGGCCCGGACCTGATGGACAACATGCGCGCTCAGGCCGAGCGGTTCGGCGCCGAGCTGGTCCCGGACGACATCGTGAACGTCGACCTCACGGGCGACATCAAGACTGTCACCGACACCGCCGGCACCGTCCACCGCGCGAAGGCCGTCATCGTCACGACCGGCTCGCAGCACCGCAAGCTCGGTCTGCCGAACGAGGACGCGCTGTCCGGTCGTGGCGTCTCCTGGTGTGCGACCTGTGACGGGTTCTTCTTCAAGGGCCAGGACATCGCCGTGATCGGCGGCGGCGACACCGCCATGGAGGAGGCGACCTTCCTTTCCCGGTTCGCCAAGTCCGTCACCATCGTCCACCGCCGTGACACGCTGCGTGCCTCCAAGGCCATGCAGGACCGCGCCTTCGCCGACCCCAAGATCTCCTTCGCCTGGGACAGCGAGATCGCACAGATCCACGGAGACCAGAAGCTCTCCGGTCTGACCCTGCGCAACACCAAGTCCGGCGAGACCTCTGAGCTTGCGGTGACCGGACTGTTCATCGCCGTGGGCCACGACCCCCGGACGGAGCTCTTCAAGGGCCAGCTCGACCTGGACGACGAGGGCTACCTGAAGGTCGAGGCTCCGTCGACGCGGACCAACCTCACGGGCGTGTTCGGCGCCGGCGACGTCGTCGACCACACCTACCGCCAGGCCATCACGGCTGCCGGCACCGGCTGTTCGGCCGCTCTCGACGCCGAGCGCTACCTCGCGGCACTCGCCGACAGCGAGCAGGTCTCCGAGCCGGAGAAGACCCCCGCGGTCTGACCCTGAACCATCTCCCCCTCCACCCCGCAGAAGTAAGGAGGTCGCCGTGGCCGGCGCCCTGAAGAACGTTACCGACGACTCCTTCGAAGAGGACGTCCTCAAGAGCGACAAGCCCGTACTCGTGGACTTCTGGGCCGCGTGGTGCGGACCGTGCCGCCAGATCGCGCCGTCCCTCGAAGCAATCGCGGCCGAGCACGGTGACAAGATCGAGGTCGTCAAGCTCAACATCGACGAGAACCCGGCCACCGCGGCCAAGTACGGCGTCATGTCCATCCCGACGCTGAACGTGTACCAGAACGGTGAGGTCGCCAAGACCATCGTCGGCGCCAAGCCGAAGGCCGCGATCGTTCGCGACCTGGAGAACTTCATCGCCGAATAGTGGCGAGTGGTCACGGCGTCGATGTTTCACGTGAAACACGAATGGGCTCATCCCGCACCGGGATGAGCCCATTGTCGTAGGAGGCGATCACAGGGGACGCAACGCCGGCTCCTTCTGGACGGCGCCGAGGAGACGGTCGAGTGCGAGCTCCACATCTTCCTTCCACGAGAGCGTGGTCCTCAGCTCCAGCCTCAGCCTCGGGTTGGTCGGATGCGGTCGCACTGTCTTGAAGCCCACGGCCAGCAGATGGTCCGCCGGCAGCACGCAGGCCGGCTCCTTCCACCGCGCGTCGCCGAATGCTTCGATGGCACGGAAGCCTCGCCTCAGCAGATCCTTGGCCACCGTCTGCACGATGACCCTGCCAAGGCCCTGGCCCTGATAGCCCGGGTTGATCCAGGCAGTCATCAGCTGGACGGCATCGGCCGAGACCGGACTCGTGGGGAACGCGGTGGACCGGGGTACATACGCCGGCGGTGCGTAGAGGACGAACCCCACGGGCACGTCGTCGACGTAGACCACGCGGCCGCACGAGCCCCATTCGAGCAGCACCGCCGAGATCCAGGCTTCCTTCTCCAGCTCCGGCGTGCCCGCCTTTACTGCCGCTTCTCCGCTGACCGGATCAAGTTCCCAGAAGACGCACGCTCGGCATCGCTTGGGTAGGTCCGAAAGGTTGTCCAGCGTGAGGGGTACGAGCCGACGCCCCATGAAGGCTGTTCCTCGCTTCCTTCTCCGGCCGCGCTACGAGCGGCCGCCAGCGCGCTCCGTTCATGGAGCAGGCTGCTGATGAAGCCTCCTACTGCTCCCAGGCCCAGGCCTGCGGTGACCAGTTGGCTACGGCTAACCGTTCGCACGGTCCCTCGCCCTCCTCTGAGGTGGATCAAGGTGGATGCGCCTATACCAGAACGCATCGTATCCACCTGTTCCTGACATCGGTACCGCCAGATGGCAAAGGGCGGGCCGTGTCCGGTGAAACACCCGGACACGGCCCGCCCTTCAGGGGACCGAGGAAGCCCTCAGACCTCTTCGTCCTGCTCCGAATCCTCGGTGAGGCCCTTCTCCAGGACTCGCCCCTCGCCCGGGGCGAGGGTGCCGAGGATGCGCTCCAGATCGTCTATCGAAGCGAACTCGACAACGATCTTTCCCTTCTTCTGACCCAGGTCGACCTTCACGCGGGTCTCGAAGCGGTCGGAGAGCCGGGAAGCCAGATCGGTGAGCGCCGGCGAGAGCCGGGTCCCCGCTCGCGGACTCTTCGGCTTGGCCGCACTCTTCGGGTTCGAGTTGATCAGCGTCACGATCTCCTCGACAGCGCGCACCGACAGCCCCTCGGCCACGATGCGGTGGGCGAGGCGGTCCTGCTCGTCGGAGTCATCCACCGACAGCAGCGCCCGTGCATGACCGGCCGAGAGAACACCGGCGGCGACCCTGCGCTGAACGGGAGGCGACAGCCGCAGCAGACGCAGCGTGTTCGACACCTGCGGACGTGACCGGCCGATCCGGTCCGCCAGCTGGTCGTGCGTGCAGTTGAAGTCCTTGAGCAGCTGGTCGTAGGCCGCAGCCTCTTCCAGCGGGTTCAGCTGCGCACGGTGGAGGTTCTCCAGGAGGGCGTCCAGCAGAAGCTTCTCGTCGTCCGTGTGCCGGACGATCGCGGGGATCCGCTCGAGACCGGCCTCACGGCAGGCCCTCCAGCGGCGCTCGCCCATGATGAGCTCGTACCGCTCGGTTCCCAGCTGACGCACGACCACCGGCTGGAGAAGCCCGACCTCCTTGATGGAGGTGACGAGCTCCGCCAGGGCGTCCTCATCGAAGACCTCACGAGGCTGACGCGGGTTGGGCGTGATCGCGTCGAGAGGCAGTTCGGCGAAGTGCGCGCTGAGCGACTCCTCGGGCTCCACCGCAGCTTCCGGCTCCGCTGCGGGCATCGTCGCGTCGGGCGCGACGGCGGCCGACGGCAGCGTTGCCACCTTGGCGGCAGCCACACCCCGCTCCGCGGTCAGTACGGGACCTGCCCCTGGAGAGTTCGATGCCCCGCTGGGCGGCACCTGCTTCTCCTGGGGAGCGGCAGGGATCAGCGCACCGAGCCCACGCCCCAATCCTCTACGTCGCTCACTCACTGGATGCCCTCCGAGATGTTCTGCTGGCTGTTCTGACCGCCCAGCTGGGCGTGCTGCGGGTCGTACTGGACACCGACACCGCGGAGTGCGATCTCACGAGCTGCTTCCAGATACGACAGGGAACCACTGGAACCCGGATCGTAGGTCAGCACCGTCTGGCCGTAACTCGGGGCCTCTGAGATACGCACCGAGCGGGGGATGCTCGTCCTCAGCACCTCTTCACCGAAGTGACTACGGACCTCGTCCGCCACCTGGGAGGCAAGGCGGGTTCGGCCGTCGTACATGGTGAGGAGAATCGTCGACACATGCAGCGCGGGGTTCAGATGCCCTCGCACAAGGTCCACGTTTCTCAGCAACTGCCCCAAGCCCTCCAGTGCGTAGTACTCGCACTGGATGGGGATGAGCACCTCCGCACCGGCCACCAGCGCATTGACGGTCAGCAGACCGAGCGAGGGCGGGCAGTCGATGAGGATGTAGTCCAGTGGCTGCTCATAGGCCTGGATGGCCCGCTGGAGTCGGCTCTCCCGCGCCACCAGCGACACCAACTCGATCTCCGCACCGGCGAGATCGATGGTGGCTGGGGCGCAGAAGAGGCCTTCGACGTCCGGGACGGGCTGGACCACCTCGGAGAGCGGCTTGCTCTCCACCAGGACGTCATAGATGGAGGGGACTTCGGCGTGGTGGTCGATCCCCAGCGCCGTGGAGGCGTTGCCCTGTGGATCCAGGTCGACCACCAGGACGCGCGCGCCGTGCAGGGCGAGCGAGGCAGCGAGGTTGACCGTGGTAGTGGTCTTCCCCACGCCGCCCTTCTGGTTGGCGACAACCATGACGCGTGTCTGATCAGGTCGGGGCAGACCTTCACCGGCACGCCCCAGCGCCTCCACGGCCAGCTGGGCAGCTCGACCGATGGGGGTGTCGTCCATGGGGGGCGGTGTTTCACGTGAAACATCGTCCCCTGGCGACTCAGTACGGGGACCGGGGACCGGATCGGTCATCGGTCCCGCGATGTTGGCGTCGGACCGCAAGGATTCACTCTCCTCGACTTCAGACTCGCGATGAACAGAGCCTGCCATGCTTTCGGGGTCGTGAACCAGCGAGGCCCGTGGTTCTGTGGAGGAATCCACCTCTGTGGACATCTCCCTAGCCCTTACGAGGGGCGCACGGTTCCGAATGGGGGCGGCTGCTCGGCCGCGGCTGATGATTCCCTGCAGCAGTGAGCGACGTTTCACGTGAAACACGATGCACGCGCCGCAGGACTACATCCGCACGACACTCCGAAATGCGTACGTATGGAAGCTTGTATGGAGCATCGCTCATAGACAGTACGGACCGGACAGAAGGGAACCGCTGGATCACGGCACGGGGATCAGCGTCGTCGTCGAGTGCGGCTCGTCCGGGCCGCCTTCGCCCGCTTGGCCGCGAAACGCACCCCGCCGGGGCTCTCCCCGACCTCCACGCGCACCACGGTGGAGAGCGGATCGACATGGCCCTCGCCGACATGCAGCACTGAGGTCTCCACGACGCCGAGCTTGCTCAGCGCCGCCCGTGCTCCCTGGATCTCTTCCTCGGCGGTGTCGCCCTTGAGCGCCAGCATCTCCCCATAGGGGCGCAGCAGAGGGACTCCCCAGCCGGCCAGCCGGTCGAGCGGAGCCACGGCACGGGCCGTGACCACATGGACGGGAGGCAGCGAGCCCAGAACCTCCTCGGCCCGCCCCCGCACCACGGTCACATGGTCGAGCCCCAGCAGCTCGACCACTTCCTGGAGAAAGTTCGTCCTGCGCAGCAGAGGTTCCAGGAGCGTGATCTTCAGATCCGGGCGCACCAGGGCGAGCGGGATACCCGGGAGCCCTGCTCCGGAGCCGACATCGCAGACCGTGACGTTCTGCGGGACCACCTCGGAGAGCACAGCGCAGTTCAGCAGGTGCCGCTCCCAGAGCCGCGGCACCTCGCGCGGACCGATCAGGCCGCGCTTCACGCCGGCGTCGGCGAGCAGCTCCGCATAGCGCACGGCTTCCGGGAAGAAGTCGCCGAATACCGCCCGCGCTTCCTCAGGAGCCTGAGGAAGCTCTGCTGCCTCCGTCACGGGGACCGTCCTTCCGTACCGCACTGCCGCAATGTGGACCGTGGTGGCTGACTATCAGGCTGACAAAGATCGGCCCCGTCTGCGAAACAGACGGGGCCGAGGAAACGATGGTGGTCAGGCAGGGAGGACGACGACGAAGCGCTGCGGCTCCTCGCCCTCGGACTCGCTGCGCAGACCCGCGGCCGCGACCGCGTCGTGCACGACCTTGCGCTCGAAGGGTGTCATCGGGTCGAGCTTGACCGGCTCGCCGGAGCTCTTCACCTCGTCGGCGGCCTTGGCACCGAGCTCGGCGAGCTCGGTGCGCTTCCTGGCCCGGAAGCCCGCGATGTCCAGCATCAGCCGACTGCGGTCACCGGTCTCGCGGTGCACGGCGAGCCGGGTCAGCTCCTGGAGGGCTTCCAGGACCTCCCCATCACGGCCGACGAGCTTCTGCAGATCCCGGCCGCTCGAGTCGCTGATGATCGAGACCGCGGCCCGGTCGGCCTCGACGTCCATGTCGATGTCGCCGTCAAGGTCGGCGATGTCGAGCAGACCCTCGAGGTAGTCGGCAGCGATCTCCCCTTCCTGCTCGAGGCGGGTCAGGGTGTCGCCACTGTCTACGGCAGCGGGGATGGTGCCTTCCGTCACGGATGGACTCCTTCTTGCTTACTTCTTGGACGACGGGTGCTTGGGCCGCTGCTGGCCCTTGCGCTGTCCGGACTTGGGCTGCTGGCGCGCGGACCCGGAGGGGGACTTGCCGGCCGAGTTCGGCTTGGCGTCCTCCGGAGCGTTCTTCTCCAGAGACGGCTTGGCCGGCGCGTCATCCACGCTCTTGGCCGAACCGGGCTGGGTGGCGCTGGCCGAGCGCTTCGCCTTGGTCTGCCGCTTGGGCTGCTGGCGCCGCTGGGCACCGGCGCCCTCCGCCTCGACCGCGGCTTCGTCGCTCTTGGTCACCGTGCCGTCCGCCTGAGCTGCGAAGCCCGCCTTGGCCAGACCGGTGATGAACTTGCGCTCGTTGTCGTTGCGGTCCGTGCCCTTGGCGACGATGGCCTGGATGACGCTCCGCTTGCGGCGCGACTTCACCTCGCCCGAAGCGGTGACGCTCTTCAGCACACGCTGCAGGTAGTGGTCCTGAGCCTTGCTGCCGGGGGTGGGGTTCTGGTTGATGACGAACATCTGCTGGCCCATGGTCCACACGTTGGTGGTCAGCCAGTAGACGAGAACACCGACGGGGAAGTTGATGCCCATCACGGCGAAGATGACCGGGAAGATGTACATCAGCATCTTCTGCTGCTGCATGTACGGGGTCTTCACCGTCAGGTCGACGTTCTTCAGCATCAGCTGGCGCTGCGTGTAGAACTGCGACGCCGACATCATCACGATCATGACCGCGGTGACGATCCGGACGTCAGTCAGGGTGGCGTCGAGCGCAGCGACCTTTTCAGGGCTGTCCATGAACTTCGCGGCGATCGGGGCACCGAAGATGTGGGCCTGCCTGGCACTGTCGACCAGGCTCTGGTTGAGAACGCCGATCGTGTCGCCCGAGGCGATCTTGCTGAGCACGTGGTACAGCGCGAAGAAGAACGGCGACTGGGCCAGGATGGGAAGGCACGAGGAGAGCGGGTTCGTACCCGTCTCCTTGTACAGCTTCATCATCTCTTCGGACTGACGCTGCTTGTCGCTCTTGTAGCGCTCCTGGATCGCCTTCATCTTGGGCTGGAGCGCCTGCATGTTCCGCGTCGCCTTGATCTGCTTGACGAACAGCGGGATCAGGCAGATCCGGATGAGGATCACCAGCGACACGATCGACAGCCCCCAGGCCCAGCCCGTGTCCGGGCCGAAGATCGCCCCGTAGAGACTGTGGAACTGGACGATGACCCACGAAACTGGCGTGGTGATAAAGCTGAAGATACTGGCAATCGTGTCCACTAATCAGGCTCCTTGAGCATTGGGCGAGGTCTCTGCGGCCGGACTCGGAAGGTCGGTGACCGACTCCCGGGACGGCGCATCAGCGGCGGATTGCCCGCCCTTGCTGCCGCGCAAGGCATCACGCAGCATGGCGTGCCACCGCGGACGCTTGCGTGGCGGCACATGGTCCACTCCGCCCGGCGACCACGGATTGCACCGCAGGATGCGCCAGGCGGTCAGTGCTGTGCCCTTGATCGCACCGTGACGGTCGACGGCCGTGTATCCGTAGTGCGAACACGACGGGTAGTACCTGCAGACGGGCCCCAGCATGGGGCTGATCGTCCACTGATACAGCTTGATCAGGGCCAGCAGCGGGTACTTCATCGCGCGCCCCCTCCCAGCAACCGCTCGAGAGCGGCGTCCAGGTCTCGGGCCAGCTGTGCTTGGTCGGCGTCACCCGCCCCGGGCAGCGCCCGTACGACCACCAGGCTACCGGGGGGCAGCTCGGCGAGACGATCGCGCATCAGGTGCCGCAGTCGACGCTTGACCTTGTTGCGTACGACCGCTCCGCCCACTGCCTTGCTCACGACGAAACCCGCACACGTCGGGGGAGCTGTCTCCCCCGTCGCGTGCGGGTCCGTTGCACCGCTGCGTAGATGGACGACGAGGAGCGGGCGTCCGGCCCGGCGTCCTCGGCGTACCGCGGTCGCGAAGTCCTCGCGCCGCCTCAGCCGATTCTCGGTAGGCAGCACGTCATGACCTGTAAGTGATCAGGCGGACAGGCTGGCGCGACCCTTGCCACGGCGAGACGCGAGAATCGCGCGGCCGGCACGGGTACGCATGCGCAGACGGAAGCCGTGGGTCTTGGCACGACGACGGTTGTTCGGCTGGAAGGTGCGCTTGCTCACTCGGGGGCTCCAGTTAAAGATCGTGGATGGCGGGACATCGCCTGGCTGTCACCGTGCGCCCACGAGTAGCTCGCAATACGCCCGAGTGCACCGCTTCACGATCACAGACCGTGATCTTTGCCCATCGGAGGCAGGCGGCAGCAGCCATCGACAACTCGACCTGGTCACGGTACGCGCGGCTACGCCATCCGGTCAAACCGGCCCCGGGGTGGCCCACACTATGCACAGGCTGTGGACAACAACTTGAACCGCGCGGGTCGCCCTGACTACCTTGGCGGAACTCCTATTCCTTTCCTGCCTGTCTTCCTATCCCGTCCCGAGAACCACACATTCGTGGGACCTGCGAGAGAGCGTGCCTTGTGGCTGACGTACCTGCCGATCTTGCCGCAGTGTGGCCACGAGTGCTGGAGCAGCTCCTCGCAGAGGGCCAGCAGGGCATCGAGTCCAAGGACAAGCAGTGGATCGAGCGCTGCCAGCCTCTCGCGCTGGTCGCCGACACCGCACTGCTCGCCGTCCCCAATGAATGGGGCAAGCGCGTCCTCGAGGGCCGGCTCGCCCCCTTGATCAGCGAGACCCTGAGCCGTGAGTGCGGGCGTCCCATCCGGATCGCGATCACCGTCGACGACTCCGCGGGGGAGCCCCCGCCGTCGCAGTCGTCCGCGCCGCAGCAGTCGCAGGCACCCCTTTATCAGGGGCCGCATCACGACGAGCCCCAGGACGACCGCTACCGGGGATACGGCCACCGGCCCTCCGACGACGGCCTGCCGGAGATCCGCCCGGCCTATCCGGAGTACCAGCAGCAACGGCAGGAGCAGGAGTACCAGCAGCAGCGACAGGACTCCGACTATCAGCAGCAGCGGCCCGAGCCCGGGGCCTGGCCGCGTACGCAGGAGGACCTGTCCTGGCAGCAGCCGCGGCTCGGGGGCTTCCAGGACCGCGATCCGTACGCCACCACCAGACCCCACCAGCCGCAGCGCGACTACCGGTCGCCGCAGCCGCCGGAGCGTCAGCAGTACGAGCAGCAGCGGCCGGAGCGCCGTGAGATGGAGCCCCAGTCGCCGCACCGCGGTGTCTCCCAGGGCGCGCCCGGGCCGCTGGGTGCACAGCCCTCGCCGGCGCCCGGCCCCGGTGAGCCGCATGCCCGGCTGAATCCGAAGTACCTCTTCGACACCTTCGTCATCGGCGCGTCGAACCGGTTCGCACACGCGGCCGCCGTCGCGGTGGCCGAGGCCCCGGCGAAGGCGTACAACCCGCTCTTCATCTACGGGGAGTCGGGCCTCGGCAAGACGCACCTGCTGCACGCCATCGGGCACTACGCGCGCAGCCTCTATCCGGGGACGCGGGTGCGGTACGTGAGCTCGGAGGAGTTCACCAACGAGTTCATCAACTCGATCCGCGACGGCAAGGGCGACACGTTCCGCAAGCGCTACCGCGACGTGGACATCCTGCTGGTCGACGACATCCAGTTCCTCGCGAGCAAGGAGTCGACGCAGGAGGAGTTCTTCCACACCTTCAACACGCTCCACAACGCGAACAAGCAGATCGTGCTCTCCTCGGACCGGCCGCCCAAGCAGCTGATGACGCTGGAGGACCGGCTGCGGAACCGTTTCGAGTGGGGTCTGACGACGGATGTGCAGCCCCCGGAGCTGGAGACGCGGATCGCGATCCTCCGGAAGAAGGCCGTCCAGGAGCAGCTCAACGCTCCGCCGGAGGTACTGGAGTTCATCGCCTCCCGCATCTCGCGCAACATCCGCGAGCTGGAGGGTGCGCTGATCCGGGTGACGGCCTTCGCGTCCCTGAACCGGCAGCCGGTGGACCTCGGGCTCACCGAGATCGTGCTGAAGGACCTGATCCCCGGCGGCGAGGACTCGGCACCGGAGATCACCGCGAGCGCCATCATGGCCGCGACCGCCGACTACTTCGGTCTCACGGTGGAGGACCTCTGCGGCTCCTCCCGCAGCCGGGTGCTCGTCACGGCCCGGCAGATCGCCATGTACCTGTGCCGGGAGCTCACCGATCTGTCGCTGCCGAAGATCGGCGCGCAGTTCGGCGGCCGTGACCACACCACCGTGATGCACGCCGACCGGAAGATCCGTGCCCTGATGGCCGAGCGGCGCTCGATCTACAACCAGGTCACCGAGCTCACCAACCGCATCAAGAACGGCTGACGCGGCCGCTCGACACCCCTTCGCAACGCCCCGGGACACCAGATCCCGGGGCGTTCCGCTGTGCTGCGCGCGGCCGCGGACCGGAGCGATCGGCGCCGGCTGTTCGAATACGCGACCGGGCGGAAGGGTTCTCCACAGATCTGGGGAAGATCTTCCGTCCACAGCCTGGGGACCGGGAAGTTGTCCAGATTGCGTCCACAGGTACGGTTGCTGAGACTTCATCACAGCAGGTCAGTGCCTTGTGGATTTGTGGCCAACCGCGCTCCACAGACTGTGGACACAGAAATCGTCCACAGGCCATGATCGACGTTGTCCACCGGCGACCCACAGGCTGCGCCGTGTTGCCCACAGCTTCTCCACACCGCTGTCCACTGTTCGGCAACGAAACACACCCTCTCACCGTGTCGAGTGAAAGCCGTCACACCAAGGGGGCAGGTTGGCCTGTGGGGAACGTGGGTAAAGCTGGGGACAGCGCTGGGGAGAAGTCCCCTCCGGCTGTGCATCGGATGTGCAGAACTTTCCGGTGTCCACAGAAACCCCCGGTTGTCCACCGGTCCCGCCCACAGGCACGGTGGACAAAAAAGTGGGTCTGACCTGGGAAAACGACGTTATCCACGGTTTCCACAGGCCCTACTACTACTCCCACTTAGAGTTACCGGGAAATTCGCTTCGAAGAGGGCCCTGTGCACAACTCGAGCCAGGAGCCCGGCGCACCGGTCGCCACGACTTGACCCCGACCCGCACCGACTGTCGGTGCTGTGCGTCAGACTGGTCCCCGGCAACACAGCCGACGACGAAGGCCAGCAAGGGCGAGCCAGCAACAGCAGGAGGCGGTTCCGGTGAAGATCCGGGTTGAGCGCGATGTACTCGCGGAGGCGGTGGCCTGGGTGGCCCGGAGCCTCCCGGCCCGTCCGCCGGCGCCCGTACTTGCCGGCCTTCTGCTGAAGGCCGAGGACGGCGCCCTCAGCTTCTCGAGCTTCGACTACGAGGTCTCGGCCAAGGTCTCCGTGGAGGCGGAGGTCGACGAGGACGGCACCGTGCTCGTCTCCGGCCGCCTGCTCGCCGACATCTGCCGCGCCCTCCCCAACCGCCCGGTGGAGATTTCCACAGACGGTGTACGAGCGACCGTGGTCTGCGGCTCCTCGCGATTCACACTCCACACCCTGCCTGTGGAGGAGTACCCGGCGCTGCCGCAGATGCCGACCGCGACCGGCACCGTGCCCGGTGAGGTCTTCGCCTCCGCCGCCGCGCAGGTCGCCATCGCCGCCGGCCGCGACGACACCCTGCCCGTCCTCACCGGTGTGCGGATCGAGATCGAGGGCGACACCGTCACCCTGGCCTCCACCGACCGCTACCGCTTCGCGGTCCGCGAGTTCCTGTGGAAGCCGGAGAACCCGGACGCGTCCGCCGTCGCCCTGGTGCCCGCCAAGACGCTCCTGGACACCGCCAAGGCACTCACCAGTGGCGACACGGTGACGCTCGCGCTCTCCAGCTCCGGCGCCGGAGAGGGCCTGATCGGTTTCGAGGGTGCCGGACGGCGCACCACCACCCGTCTCCTCGAAGGCGATCTGCCGAAGTACCGGACGCTGTTCCCGACCGAGTTCAACTCCGTCGCGGTGATCGAGACCGCGCCGTTCGTCGAGGCTGTGAAGCGTGTGGCCCTGGTGGCCGAGCGGAACACTCCGGTCCGGCTCAGCTTCGAGCAGGGCGTGCTGATCCTGGAGGCCGGCTCCAGCGACGATGCACAGGCTGTGGAGCGTGTGGACGCGCAGCTGGAGGGCGACGACATCTCGATCGCCTTCAACCCGACCTTCCTGCTCGACGGTCTGAGCGCGATCGACTCGCCGGTCGCCCAGCTGTCGTTCACCACGTCCACGAAGCCCGCGCTGCTGAGCGGCAGGCCGGCAGTGGATGCCGAGGCGGACGATGCGTACAAGTACCTGATCATGCCCGTACGGCTCTCCGGCTGAGCCCGCAGGGCGTGGACACTTCCGGGGCCTGCTCACTCTCCGAGCAGGCCTGCCGGGCTGCTCCGACCCTGCGGGCGTAGGCTCGGAGCCGGGTACGAATCGGCATACAACGCTAAAGGAACTTCAGATGGAGCTCGGTCTCGTCGGCCTCGGCAAGATGGGCGGCAACATGCGCGAGCGCATCCGCCGCGCGGGCCACACCGTCCTCGGCTACGACCGCAACGCGGACCTCGCCGATGTCCACAGCCTGCAGGAACTTGTGGAGAAGCTGAAGGGCCCGCGGGTCGTGTGGGTCATGGTCCCGGCGGGCGCCGCGACCCAGTCGACCATCGACGAGCTGGCCGAGCTGCTGTCCCCCGGAGATGTCGTCGTGGACGGCGGCAACTCGCGCTGGACCGACGACGAGAAGCACGCCGTCGAGCTGGGCCTCAAGGACATCGGCTTCGTCGACTGCGGTGTCTCCGGCGGTGTCTGGGGCCTGGAGAACGGCTACGCGCTGATGTACGGCGGAACCGCCGAGAACGTGGCGAAGGTCCAGCCGATCTTCGACGCGCTCAAGCCCGAGGGCGACTTCGGCTCCGTCCACGCGGGCAAGGTCGGCGCCGGCCACTTCGCCAAGATGGTCCACAACGGCATCGAGTACGCCATGATGCAGGCCTACGCCGAGGGCTGGGAGCTGCTCGAGAAGGTCAACTCGGTCACCGACGTGCGTGAGGTCTTCCGCTCCTGGCAGGAGGGCACCGTCATCCGCTCGTGGCTGCTCGACCTGGCGGTCAACGCCCTCGACGACGACGAGCACTTGGAGAAGCTGCGGGGTTATGCACAGGACAGTGGCGAGGGCCGGTGGACTGTGGAAGCCGCGATCGACAACGCCGTGCCGCTGCCCGCGATCACCGCGTCGCTGTTCGCCCGGTTCGCCTCCCGTCAGGACGACTCCCCGCAGATGAAGATGATCGCCGCGCTGCGCAACCAGTTCGGCGGCCACGCGGTGGAGAACACCAAGTAAGTCCCAGCCGGGGGAGGTCGGCGCACATCCATGCACGTCACGCACTTGTCGCTGGCCGACTTCCGCTCGTACGCCCGGGTCGAGGTCCCGCTCGATCCGGGCGTCACCTCGTTCGTGGGGGCGAACGGGCAGGGCAAGACCAATCTCGTCGAGGCGGTCGGCTATCTGGCGACGCTGGCCAGCCACCGCGTCTCGTCGGACGCCCCCCTGGTGCGTATGGGGGCCGAGCGTGCGGTGATCCGCGCGGCCGTCACGCAGGGCGAGCGCTCCCAGCTGGTCGAGCTCGAACTCAACCCGGGGCGGGCGAACCGGGCGCGTATCAACAGGTCATCGCAGGTCAGACCGCGTGATGTGCTGGGGATAGTGCGCACGGTGCTGTTCGCACCGGAGGATCTCGCGCTCGTGAAGGGTGACCCGGGCGAGCGTCGCCGCTTCCTGGACGAACTCGTCACCGCGCGCTCGCCGCGGATGGCCGGGGTCCGCTCCGACTACGACCGGGTGCTCAAGCAGCGCAACACCCTGCTGAAGTCCGCGGCGATGGCGCGGCGGCACGGCGGACGCGGGATGGACCTGTCCACACTCGACGTCTGGGACCAGCATCTGGCGCGTGCGGGCGCGGAGTTGCTGGCGCAGCGCGCCGAGCTGATCGCCGCGCTGCAGCCGCTCGCGGACAAGGCGTACAACGCTCTGGCCCCCGGTGGTGGGCCCTTGGCGCTGGAGTACCGTTCCTCCGCCGCAGCGGCGGAATCCGGAGCGGGCGACTCCGCGGGCACCGCCGTCGACGGGCCGAGCGGCCGTGACGAGCTGTACGCACAGCTGATCGCCGCGCTCGGCGAGGTGCGCAAGCAGGAGATCGAGCGGGGCGTGACGCTGGTCGGGCCGCACCGGGACGAGCTGGTGCTCAAGCTCGGGCAGCTGCCGGCGAAGGGGTACGCCAGCCACGGAGAGTCCTGGTCCTATGCGCTGGCCCTGCGCCTGGCCTCGTACGACCTGCTCCGCGCGGAGGGCAACGAGCCCGTGCTCGTCCTGGACGACGTCTTCGCCGAGCTGGATGTGAAGCGGCGCGAGCGCCTGGCGGAACTGGTGGCTCCGGGCGAGCAGGTCCTGGTGACGGCGGCCGTCGACGACGATGTGCCGGGGGTGCTGGCCGGGGCTCGGTACGCCGTGGCCGGCGGCGAGGTGGAGCGGGTATGAGCGACGAGATTCCGGCCGACACCCCCCAGGAACCCCAGACGTCCGGGGTCGACCTGGCACGGGTCGCCCTGCGCGCCGCGAAGGAGCAGGCGCGGGCACGGGGTGCGGCGGCGCAGGAGAAGCGGCAGGCCAGGCGGGGCGGCGGGCTGCGCTCCGGGGCGCGCGCGGACGGCCGCGACCCTTTGCCGCTGGGCTCGGCCATCAACCGGCTGATCACCGAGCGCGGCTGGGAGACCCCTGCCGCTGTGGGCGGGGTGATGGGCCGCTGGCCGCAGATCGTGGGCGAGGACCTGGCGAATCACTGTGTGCCGCTGCGGTACGACGAGGAACCCGACGAGCGGGTGCTGACGGTGCAGTGCGACTCGACGGCCTGGGCGACACAGCTCCGGCTGCTGGCACCACGACTGGTGGCGCGCCTGAACGAGGACCTGGGGCACGGCACCGTCCGGCTGATCAAGGTGCTGGGGCCCGGAGGGCCGCGCAAGGGGTACGGACCGCTGCGGGCGCCGGGGAGTGTGGGCCCGGGGGACACGTACGGGTGAGCCGGGGCGGATTTCCCGCACCCCGGGCCTTCGTCGCCCGGAACCCGCTGCCTCCCTGCGACCACCGGGTGACCTGACCCCGGAAACGAGGTACCGGAGCCGGAGCCGTCGGAGTTCTTCGAGCCGCCGCACCGGAACCGCCGGGCCCCTGTCCCATGTCCTTCCGAGGCGAACATCGGGGCGCCGCGGGATCTGCGTCACACCGGGCCCCGCGGACCGTCCCGCATGAGGGTCACCGCGTACCCGGATTCCGCCTCCGAGGCCCACGATCCCGCCCCAAGCGGACCCCTCACTTCCCCCCTGTATCACCCGCATCGCCCCGGGTGTCCCTCACCGTAGCCAGAGGTTGACAGCCCGAAGCTCTCAATGCCCGCGTGAGCCCTCTGGAGCCCCTCCCCGAATGTGGGGAGTCGGACGGCCGGTGTTCAGGGCGGCACATGCGGACTCAGCTACCGGCAAACCCCCATGAGTGTCAGCCGTACCGGTAGACTGGTGAGCAATCCCGCCTTCTCGCGGAACATGTCGAACGACGCAGCCGCTCCCGCCTGCCCGGAGAACGGCTTGTGCTGTGCCAGAAAGGGCGCTTCGTGGCCGATTCCGGCAACCCCAACGAGAACAATCCGTCCATCCCCGCCGGCGGACACGGCGAGGTCACCGCCTCGTACGACGCCAGTGCGATCACCGTCCTCGAGGGACTGGACGCGGTCCGCAAGCGCCCCGGCATGTACATCGGGTCCACCGGTGAGCGCGGCCTGCACCACATGGTGCAGGAAGTCGTCGACAACTCCGTCGACGAGGCCCTGGCCGGTCACGCGGACATGATCGACGTGACCATCCTGGCCGACGGCGGCGTGCGCGTCGTCGACAACGGCCGCGGTATCCCGGTCGGCATCGTCCCGTCGGAAGGCAAGCCGGCCGTCGAGGTCGTGCTGAC
This sequence comes from Streptomyces sp. AM8-1-1, assembly GCF_032229325.1. Classification (NCBI taxonomy): domain Bacteria; kingdom Bacillati; phylum Actinomycetota; class Actinomycetes; order Kitasatosporales; family Streptomycetaceae; genus Streptomyces; species Streptomyces sp. AM8-1-1. The sequence goes on along the minus strand of NZ_CP135086.1, from coordinate 4,145,413 downwards.
CGTCCTGCACGCGGGCGGCAAGTTCGGCGGCGGCGGTTACGCGGTCTCCGGCGGTCTGCACGGTGTGGGCGTGTCCGTCGTCAACGCCCTGTCCTCCAAGGTCTCCGTCGAGATCAAGACGGACGGCTACCGCTGGACCCAGGAGTACAAGCTCGGCGTGCCCACCGCGCCCCTCCAGCGCAACGAAGCGACCGACGAGACCGGCACCTCGGTGACCTTCTGGTCGGACCCCGACGTGTTCGAGACCACCGACTACTCCTTCGAGACGCTCTCCCGGCGCTTCCAGGAGATGGCCTTCCTCAACAAGGGCCTCACCCTGAAGCTGACGGACGAGCGCGAGTCGGCCAAGGCCACCGCCGGTGCCGACAGCGTCGAGGAGGCGGGCGAGGAGCCGGTCCGCACGGTCACGTACTTCTACGAGGGCGGCATCGTCGACTTCGTGAAGTACCTGAACTCGCGCAAGGGCGAGCTCATCCACCCCACCGTCATCGACGTGGAGGCCGAGGACAAGGAGCGGCTGCTCTCGGTCGAGATCGCGATGCAGTGGAACTCGCAGTACACCGAGGGTGTCTACTCCTTCGCGAACACGATCCACACGCACGAGGGCGGTACCCACGAAGAGGGCTTCCGGTCCGCACTGACGGGCCTGGTCAACCGGTACGCGCGCGACAAGAAGCTGCTGCGCGAGAAGGACGACAACCTCTCCGGCGAGGACATCCGCGAGGGTCTGACGGCGATCATCTCGGTCAAGCTGGGCGAGCCGCAGTTCGAGGGCCAGACCAAGACCAAGCTGGGCAACACCGAGGCGAAGACCTTCGTCCAGAAGGTCGTGCACGAGCACCTCACGGACTGGTTCGACCGCAACCCGAACGAGGCCGCGGACATCATCCGCAAGTCCGTCCAGGCGCAGACGGCGCGCGTCGCGGCCCGCAAGGCCCGTGACCTCACCCGTCGCAAGGGCCTGCTGGAGTCCGCCTCGCTGCCGGGCAAGCTGAGCGACTGCCAGTCGAACGACCCCACCAAGTGCGAGATCTTCATCGTCGAGGGTGACTCCGCCGGCGGCTCGGCGAAGTCCGGCCGCAACCCGATGTATCAGGCGATCCTGCCGATCCGCGGCAAGATCCTGAACGTCGAGAAGGCGCGGATCGACAAGATCCTGCAGAACACCGAGGTCCAGGCGCTGATCTCGGCCTTCGGCACCGGAGTCCACGAGGACTTCGACATCGAGAAGCTCCGCTATCACAAGATCATTCTGATGGCGGACGCCGACGTCGACGGCCAGCACATCAACACCCTCCTGCTGACCTTCCTCTTCCGCTTCATGCGGCCGCTGGTCGAGGCCGGGCACGTGTATCTCTCCCGCCCGCCGCTCTACAAGATCAAGTGGGGCCGGGACGACTTCGAGTACGCGTACTCGGACCGTGAGCGCGACGCGCTCGTCGAGCTCGGCAAGCAGAACGGCAAGCGGATCCGGGAAGACTCGATCCAGCGCTTCAAGGGTCTCGGTGAGATGAACGCCGAGGAGCTGCGCATCACGACCATGGACGTGGACCACCGCGTGCTCGGCCAGGTCACGCTGGACGACGCGGCGCAGGCCGACGATCTGTTCTCGGTGCTGATGGGAGAGGACGTCGAGGCACGGCGTTCCTTCATCCAGCGCAACGCCAAGGACGTTCGGTTCCTCGACATCTGAGTCGGTCTCAGCTGACCGCACGAAAGGACTTTGACCAGCAATGGCCGACGAGAACACCCCTGTGATGCCCGAAGAGGAACCCGCCATTCCGGGCGTGGGGATGCGCGTGGAGCCCGTCGGGCTCGAGACCGAGATGCAGCGCTCCTACCTCGACTACGCGATGTCCGTCATCGTGTCGCGTGCGCTGCCCGACGTCCGGGACGGTCTCAAGCCCGTCCACCGGCGCGTGCTGTACGCGATGTACGACGGCGGATACCGGCCCGAGAAGGGCTTCTACAAGTGCGCCCGTGTGGTCGGCGACGTCATGGGTACCTACCACCCGCACGGTGACTCCTCGATCTACGACGCCCTGGTCCGTCTGGCCCAGCCGTGGTCGATGCGCATGCCGCTGGTGGACTCCAACGGCAACTTCGGCTCCCCGGGCAACGACCCGGCCGCCGCCATGCGGTACACCGAGTGCCGGCTCAAGCCGCTGTCCATGGAGATGCTCCGGGACATCGACGAGGAGACCGTCGACTTCCAGGACAACTACGACGGCCGCAACCAGGAGCCGACGGTTCTGCCGGCGCGGTTCCCGAACCTGATGGTCAACGGCTCGGCCGGTATCGCGGTCGGTATGGCGACCAACATCCCGCCGCACAACCTCCGCGAGGTCGCGGCCGGCGCCCAGTGGGCGCTGGAGCACCCCGAAGCGACGCACGAGGAGCTGCTCGACGCGCTCATCGAGCGGATCAAGGGCCCGGACTTCCCGAGCGGTGCGCTGGTCGTGGGCCGCAAGGGCATCGAGGAGGCGTACCGCACCGGTCGCGGCTCCATCACGATGCGCGCGGTCGTCGACGTCGAGGAGATCCAGAACCGCCAGTGCCTGGTGGTCACGGAGCTTCCTTACCAGACCAACCCGGACAACCTCGCCCAGAAGATCGCCGACCTGGTGAAGGACGGCAAGATCGGCGGGATCGCGGACGTCCGCGACGAGACCTCCTCGCGAACCGGTCAGCGCCTGGTCATCGTGCTCAAGCGCGACGCGGTCGCCAAGGTCGTGCTGAACAACCTGTACAAGCACACCGACCTGCAGACGAACTTCGGCGCGAACATGCTGGCACTGGTCGACGGCGTGCCGCGCACGCTGTCCCTGGACGCCTTCATCCGCCACTGGGTGACGCACCAGGTCGAGGTCATCGTCCGGCGCACGAAGTTCCGGCTGCGCAAGGCCGAGGAGCGGGCGCACATCCTGCGCGGTCTGCTCAAGGCTCTGGACGCGATCGACGAGGTCATCGCGCTGATCCGGCGCAGTGACACGGTCGAGATCGCGCGCGGCGGCCTGATGGACCTCCTGGAGATCGACGAGATCCAGGCCAACGCCATCCTCGAGATGCAGCTGCGCCGACTGGCCGCCCTGGAGCGCCAGAAGATCGTGCAGGAGCACGACGAGCTGCAGGCGAAGATCAACGAGTACAACGCGATCCTCGCCTCGCCGGAGAAGCAGCGCCAGATCGTCAGCGAGGAACTGGCCGTCCTGGTCGAGAAGTTCGGCGACGACCGGCGGTCCAAGCTGGTGCCCTTCGACGGTGACATGTCCATCGAGGACCTGATCGCCGAGGAGGACATCGTCGTCACCATCACGCGTGGCGGCTATGTGAAGCGCACGAAGACCGACGACTACCGCTCGCAGAAGCGGGGCGGCAAGGGCGTACGGGGCACGAAGCTCAAGGAAGACGACATCGTCGACCACTTCTTCGTCTCCACCACGCACCACTGGCTGCTCTTCTTCACCAACAAGGGCCGCGTCTACCGGGCCAAGGCGTACGAGCTCCCCGACGCCGGACGTGATGCCCGGGGTCAGCACGTTGCCAACCTGCTGGCCTTCCAGCCGGACGAGCAGATCGCCGAGATCCTGGCGATCCGCGACTACAACGCCGCGCCGTACCTGGTGCTCGCCACCAAGGGCGGCCTGGTCAAGAAGACCCCGCTGAAGGACTACGACTCACCCCGCTCGGGCGGCGTCATCGCGATCAATCTTCGTGAGACGGACGACGGCAGCGACGACGAGCTGATCGGCGCCGAGCTGGTCTCGGCCGAGGACGACCTGCTGCTCATCAGCAGGAAGGCCCAGTCGATCCGGTTCACCGCGACGGACGACGCACTGCGCCCGATGGGCCGTGCGACCTCGGGCGTCAAGGGCATGAGTTTCCGTGAAGGGGACCAGCTCCTCTCGATGAATGTGGTGCGGCCCGGTACGTTCGTGTTCACTGCTACCGACGGTGGGTACGCCAAGCGGACCGCCGTCGACGAGTACCGCGTCCAGGGTCGTGGTGGCCTCGGTATCAAGGCCGCCAAGATCGTGGAGGACCGTGGGTCGCTCGTGGGCGCGCTGGTGGTCGAGGAGACGGATGAGATCCTCGCCATCACCCTTGGTGGCGGTGTGATTCGTACGCGAGTCAACGAAGTCAGGGAGACGGGCCGTGACACCATGGGCGTCCAACTGATCAACCTGGGCAAGCGTGATGCCGTTGTCGGTATCGCTCGCAACGCCGAGGCTGGTCGTGAGGCCGAAGAGGTCGAAGGGACCGATGAAGCCGACGCCGGTGGGGCCGAGGCTGCTGTCGAGGGCACGGAGTCCTCGGCCGGGGAGCACGAGGAGTAGAGCGTGAGTGGAGCCACGGGCGCCGGTTCGGCCGCTGCCGGAGCTGGAGCGAACGGTGCCCGTGGCCCTGCCGCGGACTCCCAAGGCGGGGGCACCCCCGCCGATGGCAGGGGGATGACGGTGACGGACACCCGGGGGCCCAATGCCCCGTACGAGACGTATGCGGGCGAGCAGCCGGCCCCTCAGCAGCCGGCACAGCCGTACCACCCGCCGCAGGCCTACCAGTCGCCCCAGGGCGGCGGCGGGACCCAGGGAGGCGTCCGCCTGCCGCGCACCGGGGCGCGGACGACTCCGCGCACCCGAAAGGCGCGGCTGCGTGTCGCCAAGGCCGACCCCTGGTCGGTGATGAAGGTCAGCTTCCTGCTCTCCATCGCGCTGGGCATCTGCACGGTGATCGCGTCCGCGGTGCTGTGGATGGTCATGGACGCGATGGGCGTCTTCTCGACGGTCGGCGGGACGATCAGCGAGGCCACCGGCTCGAACGAGAGCAACGGCTTCGACCTCCAGTCGTTCCTGTCGCTCCCGCGCGTCCTCATCTTCACCTCGGTCATCGCGGTGATCGATGTGGTGCTGGCCACAGCGCTGGCGACGCTCGGAGCCTTCATCTACAACCTCTCCGCGGGGTTTGTGGGCGGCGTCGAGCTCACGCTGGCGGAGGACGAGTAACCGATTTGGGAGCTGCGCCAGACGTGCGCTAATCTTCAGAAGTCAGCGCGCAGCGCGGCGGGGCTATAGCTCAGTTGGTTAGAGCGCATCCCTGATAAGGATGAGGCCACAGGTTCAAATCCTGTTAGCCCCACCAACCGAAAGACCCCCAGCCGATCATGGTTGGGGGTCTTTCGCATCCCGGGGGTGCGGTCGCGGCGCCGGGCCGTTCCGGATCCCTTGCCTTCCTCGGCGGCTGTGAAGATGTCCGATCCGGTGCTTGGCATCAGAATTGGCGTTATCCCCTGGTTCCGCCGGATCGGAGACGCCATGACGGACCTGAAGTTCGAGCAGAAGCGCTCGCTGTCCCGCCTGGAGGCGGCCGATCAGCTGACGGCGCTCGCGGCGGCGCTGAGGCAGGGCGGCGATGTCTCTCTGGAGCTCGGGTCGGGGACTCTGAGCCTGAAAATTCCCGATGACCTTCGCAGCGAGATCGAGGTCGAGGTCGGTGACGGGGAGATCGAGCTGGAGATCGAGTTCACCTGGCCGGTCTCGCACGAGGAGGCCGCGCCCCCGGCGGCCGGGACGGGTACGGCGGCGACCGCCAGGAGGCGCAGGAGTGCGCCTGCCAAGACCGCGCGGAGCAGCACCGGCACCAGCAGGAGCAAGAGCGCCAAGCGGTCCGCCGCAAAGGCGTCCTGAGTCGCGTCCTGAGTCGCGCGGGGGGCCTGTTGCGAATTCTCCGTCGCGTCTGCCGGCGGTGACGTTTCGCCGGTACGACAACTAGGCCGGTGGTTTCGGCAAACGGTGATGATGCCGATGGGCAGGAGCGGATCGATCGCTGTGCCCGGGGCTCCAGTTGGGCCCAGGGCGGGACGTACACAGGTCACCGATCGGTATCGGTCGGTGTGTATAGTCGGGCGCCAGAAGTCCTCATACGTCAAGGAAAGACGAGGTCGCGCGGTGAAGAAGCTTCTCCTGGTCGCACTGGCCGCCATCGGCGGGCTCCTCGTGTACCGCCAGATCCAGGCGGATCGCGCCGAGCAGGATCTGTGGACGGAGGCGACCGACTCCGTGCCCGCAGGTTCGGGTGTGTGAGACGCAACAGTCTTGGTTGAAGCCCCGGTCGCTCGAAGCGGCCGGGGCTTCGTGCTGTCCGGGGTGCGGGTGGTCGGGGGTACGGGTGCCGGGAAACGGCGTGACCCTTCCGCCCGCCGGTTCACCTCAGCAAATTGGTTGCTTGCTCAAGCAAACCTGAGGGGTGCTGGGTGAGCACAACCACGGCGACGAGGGGACAACACGGGCTATTCGTCGTCCGGCGCAGACAGCGGTGCGGGCGACGGGGCAGGATGGTCCCCCCGCGGCGATCGCCGCGGTTGCGGGGCCGGGATGCCGTCATGATCGCGGTCCGCTGCTCGTCCGGATGCGACACGAGCCGGGCATGCCACCGATACGACCAGCACACCGAGGAGAAGCGCGTGAAGAGGCAGCGCGGCAGAGGCCGGGTGACGCTGGCGGCCATGGCGGCGATGTGCGTGGTGGCGGGGCTGCCGACGCAGGCCCATGCGGCCGGGGAGCCCAATCCGTACGTCTTCGACAGCCAGGCCAAGACGGTCCAGGGCTCGGCCGTCAACAGTGACGGGCCGGCGTTGACGGCAGGATCGGTCTACAAGGACACGATCAAGCCGGGCGGGAAGCGCTACTACCGTGTCGACCTGGACGCCCGGACGAACGCCTACATCTCGGCGGTCGCGGTACCCAAGCTCCAGACCAAGGTTGCTTCCCTCGACAAGCTCTCGGTGAGCATCGAGGACCGCTCGGGGACCAAGTGCGGCAGTGGCGACGCCCAGTTCGGGTCTGCCGCGTACGTCAGGCCCGTCGCCGCGTACGCGGACCGGATGATCGACAAGGACAGCAGCAGCTGCCAGGAGGCCGGCGCGTACTACGTCCTCATCGAGCGGGACGGCGACGCGGCGTCCAGTCCCGAACCGTGGGACGTGGAGATCCGTTTCGCCGCTGAGCCCGGCCTGAAGGCGGCCGGTCCGACGGCGGCGCCCGAGAACTGGCCGTCCGCCTCTCCCCCGCCTCCGGCAGGCAGCCCGCAGAAGCGCGCCGGCGGCACGAGCTTCTCCGACGCCACCGGCCTCACCGAGGGCGAGTGGCAGGACGAGATCCTCCCGGGCCGGACGCGGTTCTACCGGGTGCCGCTCGACTGGGGTCAGCAGATCTTCGCCAGCGCCGACCTGGGCACCAGCCCGACGGCCTCCGACACCACCCAGAGCGTGTCCAGCGCGCTGTCGGTGTCCCTGCACAACCCGGCGCGCGGTCTCGTCGACGAGACCGCGAGCGTGTACTACGACGGCAAGCAGAAGTCCGTCGCGCTCGACCCGGTGCCACCGGTGGCGTACGAGAACCGCTTCGACTCGACCGAGTCCACCAGCGCCATGCGGTTCGCGGGCTGGTACTACATCGCGGTGACGCTGAGCCCCGAGGTCGGCGCGGAGTACGGGAGCGGGGCGCTCTCGCTGACGCTCCGGGTCAACGTCAAGGGCAAGCCGAAGGCGGCTCCGGCCTACGACGGCGCCGCGGGCGACTTCCAGGTGACCGAGGACGACCAGGCGGCCGCCGACAGCGGGAAGAGCGGCTCGGACGAGGACGGGAGCGACCCGCTGCAGCTGGTGGCCGCCGTCCTGATCGGTACGGGCACCGTGCTGCTGCTCGGACTGGGGGTGTGGCTGCTGCTGAAGCGCCGGCGGGCCTCCGCCGCACCCGCGGACCCGGGTGCCGGTACGCCGGCGGTGCCGGGGCAGGGACCGGCGACGCTCCCGGATCAGGGGCATGTGCCGGGCGGCCACGCGCACGGTGGTCAGGTTCCGGGCGGTCACGCGCAGGGTGATTACGGGCAGGGCGGCCAGGTGCCCGGGCAGGCTCCGGGGGCGCAGCAGGGTCAGTTCGGGCCGCCGCCGAGCTGGTAACCCGGCTGGAAGGGCTCACCCGGCCAGGAGCGCCCGCCGGGAGGGCTCAGGCCTGGGTCAACGCCCAGATGCCCACGGCGAAACAGAGCAGCGCGACGATCAGCATCGGGACCGCGACCTTCGGGGGCGGTCCCGTTCGCTGTGTGCCCACCCCCGGAATCGGCGTATGCGGGAACGGAACCTGAGGGCTCTGAGCGGTGTAAGCACGAGTGAGAGGCGATTCGTGCCGCATCGGGGCCGTCGGAGCGGTCCCGGAGTGCGAGGGCTGCTCCGGTGTGGGGTGGCCCAGAGGGGAGGCGTGGTGCGCAGTGGGGCGAGCGGGCGTCGGAGCCGGCTGTGGGGTCGCCGACATGGGGGGAGGAGTGACGGGCTGCGCGGGGTGGTCCACGTACGGAGGCACCGCGGGCGGCTGCTGGGGTGGAGGAGTGACCGGGAAGCTGCCCGTATGCGACGGCGGATGGGCCGGCTGTGCGGGGGGCTGCGTCGGCTCGGTGACCGGTGCCGTGTACCCGGCCGGCGCGCTTTGGGGGGACGGCTGCTCGGGGCCGCAGGGGCCGAACCCGGGGGGAAGAGGCCCCAGTTGGTCGAAGACCTCGACCGGCTCGTCGTCGGGCCCGGGATCCGGAAGCATCTCGACGGCCGCGGTGAGCGCCTTGCGGGCCCCTGTGGCCGTACGGAAGCGGGTATCGGGGTCCGGCTGCAGCAGACCCGCCAGGACCTGCCACAGCGGCTCGGGTATGCCCGCGGGAGCGCCCGGGGTGCCGTGGTGCGTGAAGTGCTCCACCAGCGCACGGGAGTCGGGCTTCTGCCCCTGGAGCAGATAGAGCGCGACCAGGCCGACCGCGAAGAGGTCCGCGGTGAACTCCGGCTCCGCGCCCAGCATCTGCTCGGGAGCGAAGTAACCGGGCGTGCCCACCACATGGTTGGTCTCCGTCAGCCGGGGCTCGCCCTTGCGCATGGAGATACCGAAGTCCGACAGACGCAGATGCGGACGCTTCGTCCCGGTCGCCTCCAGCAAAATGTTCGCCGGCTTGATGTCGCGGTGCACGACCCCCTCCGCGTGCACCGCGGCCAGTCCGGCCAGCAGCTGGTCGAGAAGCGTGCACACGAAGGCGGGTGGCAGCGGGCCGTAGTCACCGATGAGGTGCGCCAGCGATCCGCCGCTCACCAGATCCATGGTGAACAGGACCTTGTCGTCGTCCGCCGCCCAGCTCGCGGGAGCGAGGACATGGGGGTGATCGATCCGCAGCGCCTGCTCGCGGACGAAGCGCAGCAGGGTGTGCGCGTCGCTCTGCTGCAGCACCTTCGCTGCCACATAGCGACGGCGCCGGTGGTCCCAGGCGCGCCAGACCGCACCGACACCACCGCGCCCGATCGGGTCGATCAGCTCGTACCGACCAGCGAAGACCTCACCCATGGCGCTGCGCCCGCTCCCGTTCCCTCGTGAGGCGTCCGCCCCGCGTCAGTTCTGGTGCGATTCGTAGTGGGCGACGGCGTCCGCGGTGCGTCCGGCGCCGTACACCCTGAGGAACTCTGCCAGCTCCGGGTGGCTCGAGGCGAGGGAGTCGGCGGCATCGATGATGTCGCCGGCGGCGGCCACGGAGCGCAGCAGCGACTGGATCTCACGGACGACCCGGCGCACCGTCGGAGCTCCGGAGCTGTTCGTGCTCTGGCTCGTTCCGGTGAGGACGGATCCGCCCTGCGACTTCTTGATCTCTTCCATCCGGTCGGTGGCTTCGACCGCGCTGACGCTGCCGTCGGCGACAAGACTCGCCAACTCCTGCAGAGCCTGCACACGTTGGACCACCGCGGGATTGCCGATCTTGGCCCGCTGGCCGCTCATCAGCTGGGACAGCATCGGAGCCGACAGCCCGAGCACGGCTGCGAGCCGGGCCTGATTGAGACCCAGGTCGTCGATCAGCCGGCGGAAGAGCGCCCCCAACGGCTCCCCGTACCAGCTGCGCTGCAGCTCTCTGGCTCTTGCGGTCGTTTCCTGCTGAGCGGCGTCCATGGCGTCTCCCCATCGCTTTCCCCAAAGCGGGCTTCGCTGCTGCGAACCACGTCGTGCATCTTACGGAGAGTGGTCGCCCACCGGGAGCCCCAATCCCTTTTGCAGGAACCGGGGGGTGACCCGGTACTGTGGTCTGCGACCAGGGGCCTTAGCTCAGTTGGTAGAGCGCTGTCTTTGCATGGCAGATGTCAGGGGTTCGACTCCCCTAGGCTCCACACACGAAGAGCGCCCCGGCCTGTTTCCGCAGGCCGGGGCGCTCTTTTTTGGTTTTTCCGGGGCCGCCTTGGGCCGTCCGGGTGGTGTTCATCAGAAGAACCGCCTATGTCCTGCGTCGGTCCTTCGCAACTCGAGATGCGTACACATCATGAGAAAGGTATGTAGATCGCCCAACCCGAAAGCGAGGGGTCATGGCCGCCATCAAGGTCAGGAATCTGTGGACCGCATTCTTCACCGCGCTCGTCGCGCTGCTTGCCTCGGTGGGTCTCACCACCGTCGCGTCGGCCGCGCAGCAGTCGGCCGTTCAGACGCCGGAGCGTACCGATCTGCCGCGTCAGACGCGTACGGAGGCCGTTCGAGGGACGGTGCCGGCGCAGAGTACGCGCTGGAGCCCGACCGTGCGCGACAGGTCACTGCCGCCCACGATCAAGCAGCGCATCAGCGCCGAGGCACACGGTTCGTCTCCCGCCACCCGGCACCTGTCCGCCGAGAGCGACGACGCCGCGATCGAGCCGGGCTCGGACGCACTCGCGGACCGCGCGCTCACCTCGGCATGAGGCGCCGGGAGCACTCACCTCTCCCGGCACCACAGCGCACGTCCCGTTCCGCAGCACCACAGCGCATGTCCTGTTCTGAGGCACCACAGCGCAGGTTCCGTCCTGCGGCAGCACCTGCGGCACCACAGCGCACGACACCGCAAGCACTGCTCACGCTCACCGCATCACCACCGGCCACACGGGCGGTGACCGATCAGCGGCCCTCGTCGCGATCGGCAGCCTCCGCCTCGGCCTGCTTCGCCTGGACCTCGGGATCGAGCGCTTCCGGACTGCCGTCGACGGACGTCAGCGGATCGCGGTCGGCGAGTTCCGTCGCAGCGGGCGGCTCGACCAGCCAGTCGGGGTTGGCCTGCTTGTCCCACCACTTCCAGGCGGCCACAGCGCCGCCGGCCAGAACACCGATGATCGCGAGACCCTTGGCAAGACGCGCGGCCTTCGAGCGCCGCTCGTGCTTCCTCACCAACTTCTGAATGTCCTTCGCCGTCACCTGACCGCGCAGAGCGGCCAGCGCGGCAGCGGAGCGAGCCGCAGCCTCTTCCCGTACGGGCTGAGCGGCGGCAACGGCGTGTTCGACGCGCGGAACTGTGTAGTCCGCCGCCTGACGGGCTGCCCTGCGAGCCGTGATCGCGGCCCGGTGCGCGGCGTCGTCCACCTTCGGCGGCACATGCGGTGCGACACGGGTGTCGTACTGAGCACGGGCCTTCTTGGCGGCCTTGGAGACCTTGGGCGCGAGCCGGACGCGGGCTTCCTGCGCGTAAAGCGCGGCCTGGTCCTTGGCAGTACCGGCGTAGGGCGCCACCACGTCCGCGGCGTGCAGCACGCTTTCCTTCGCCGTACCGGTCGCGGCGCGCACGCTGTCCATGCGGGTCACGGGGATCCTCCTCCTCGGTGGCGTTCTGGGGCCTGGGGATTTCCCCAGTTCGGCACAGTTTCGCCTTTCCGTCTGAATGGAAATCATGCCCGCAGACCTCATGCTCGGCATGTGGGGCCGGGCATCCGGGTCATGTTTGGGAGCTTCCGCTCGACGATGCCACGATTCGCCCCGGAGCGCGCCGCTTCGGCGAGGACTCCGCCGCTTTTCTCCGTGAGCGGCCCTTCCGTGCGAGGATCGGTGGACGTCAGACGAGACTTACGGAAGGCAGGATCGTGGCCGAGCAGCTTTACGCCACCCTGAAGACCAACCAAGGCGACATCGAGATCCGGCTCCTGCCGAACCACGCGCCCAAGACGGTCAAGAACTTTGTCGAACTCGCTCAGGGCGAGCGCGAGTGGACCCACCCGGCGACCGGCAAGAAGTCCACGGACAGGCTGTACGACGGCACGGTCTTCCACCGCGTCATCAGCGGCTTCATGATCCAGGGCGGCGACCCGCTGGGTAACGGCACCGGCGGCCCGGGTTACGAGTTCGGTGACGAGTTCCACCCGGACCTTGCCTTCGACAAGCCGTACCTGCTGGCCATGGCGAACGCCGGCCCGGGCACCAACGGCTCGCAGTTCTTCATCACGGTGTCGCCCACCTCGTGGCTGACCCGCAAGCACACCATCTTCGGCGAGGTCAGCACGGAGGCGGGCAAGAAGGTCGTGGACGCGATCGTCGGCACCCAGACAAACCCGCGGACCGACCGCCCGCTCAACGACGTCGTGATCGAGTCCGTCGTCGTCGAGACCCGCGAGGGCTGATTTCCCGGGCCTGGTCCCCAGGGGAACCAATGCGCCCCGTCCGTCCGTAAGGATGGACGGGGCGGTGTTTTTGAGCGAGGGAGATTGAGGGATCCCATGGACCAGGTGCCAGGCACTCCGAAGGAGCCGCAGGACGCACACAGCCTGCCCAGCTGCTACCGGCATCCCGGCCGCGAGACGGGCATCAGCTGCGTGCGCTGCGAGCGGCCGATCTGTCCGGACTGCATGGTCGACGCCTCCGTGGGTTTCCAGTGCCCCGACTGCGTGCGCACCGGCTCCGGCACCGGGCACGCTCCGGCGGCGAACCAGCCACGGACCATCGCGGGCGGCAGCATCCGCTCCGACGCCTTCCTGATCACCAAGATCCTCGTGGCCCTCAACGCCGCCGTATACGTGGTGGTGCTCGCCCTGGGCGACCGCTTCCTCGACGAGACGCTGCTGATCGGGTACGCGTACAACCCTCAGCTCAACGAGGTCGTCGGAGTCGCGGACGGCGAGTGGTACCGCCTGATCACCTCGGTGTTCCTGCACGAAGAGGTGCCCCACATCCTCTTCAACCTGGTGGGGCTGTGGTTCCTGGGCAAGATGGTCGAGCCGGAGCTCGGCCGCTCCCGCTTCCTCGCGGTCTATCTCATCTCAGGGCTCGGCGGCAGTGCGCTCGCCTATCTGCTCGCCGCCCCGAACCAGGGGTCCCTGGGTGCGTCGGGCGCCATCTACGGCCTGATCGGCGCGTTCGCGGTGCTCGCGCGTCGCAAGAACCTCGACATGCGGCCGGTCATCGCGATCCTGGTGATCAGCCTGATCTTCACGTTCGGCCGTGAGGGCATCTCCTGGGAGGGGCACATCGGCGGTCTGGTGGCCGGGGCCCTCGTCACGCTCGGACTGGTCTTCGCTCCGCGCCATCGGCGCACCCTGGTGCAGGTCGCATGCTGTGCGGGGGTCCTGCTGGTGATCGTGGCGACCGTGATCGCCCGGACCGCGTCCCTGACCTAAGGGCTGGCCCGTGGGGTCTGTCACCCGGCCGACGGGGGCCGTCGATCATCCGGGCCGAGCGGCTGCTTGCTCAGCTGAGCGCAACCTTTCCCCAAAGTTGTCCACAGCGTGTGGCGGATCTTGTGCACGCCGTATGAGACACGTGTGCCCCTTGTCGCTGAACTGGGTTTTCCCAGCAGAGGCAAGGGGCCGAACGCTTCACCGAGATGGCTCATGCAGTCACACCGGCGTCAACACTTTGAAGGTTATCCACAGATCGTCAGACCTTTTCCCCACTGTGGACAACGCTGTGGATAACCTTGGGGCAGGGCTTGACGTCCCGCCCCGGGAGCCGAAGCGGCTCCGGGAGCTGCGGCAGAGCTACTTCCACTGGGTGGAGACACCGAAGCCGGCGGCGATGAAGCCGAAGCCCGCGACGATGTTCCAGTTGCCGAAGCTCTTGATCGGAAGGTCGCCCTCGGTCACATAGAAGAGGACGATCCAAGCGAGCCCGATCAGGAACAACGCGAGCATCACGGGTGCTACCCAGCTGCGGCTCGTCAGCTTGATGCTGGTCGCCTGCTTCGTCGCGGGCGGCGGCGTGAACTCGGCCTTCTTGCGGATACGTGACTTCGGCACGAGGGACTCTCCTGTCGATGCGCTGCGTGACCGCGCAGGGAACTGTGGCTGGCGCCGGGGCTGGAGCGAAGGGGGACCACTGCCGCCCCCGGGCGTCCGTTAGCGTAGTGCTTCCGCGGCGCCTGAGGAGATAAGGGTACGTTGAGCAATTCCGCCGACTCCCCGCAAGGCCCGGTTCACCGCTTCAACTGGCGGGTGGGCCGGGTGTTGACAGCTGCCGTTTTCGCCCTCGCCGGGCTGATCTTCGTGACAAGTTTCAATACGGCCAAGGGTACCGATCTGCGGACCGACGGCTCCCTGCTGAAGCTGTCCGATCTGATCCAGCAGCGCAGCACCAAGAATGGTGATCTCACAGAGTCCACAGCCGCGCTCCGCGGCGATGTCGACGCTCTCGCCCAGCGCGACGACGGCTCCACCAAGGCCGAGGACCAGAAGCTCGGCGCTCTGGAGGAGGTGGCCGGCACCCGGAAGCTGACCGGGCCCGCGCTGACCGTCACGCTCAATGACGCCCCGCCCAACGCCCAGGCCGCACCCGGCTATCCCGAGCCGCAGGCGAACGACCTGGTGATCCACCAGCAGGATCTCCAGGCCGTCGTCAACGCCCTGTGGAAGGGCGGCGCCAAGGGCATCCAGGTCATGGACCAGCGCCTCATCTCCACCAGCGCCGTCCGCTGTGTGGGTAACACCCTCATCCTCCAGGGCCGCGTCTACTCCCCGCCGTACCGGATCACCGCTGTGGGTGATCAGAGCGCGCTCCAGAAGGCCCTCGACGACTCCGTCGCCGTGCAGAACTACCAGCTGTATGTGAAGGCCTACGGTCTCGGCTGGAAAGTGGACGAGCGTGAGGCGGTGACTCTCCCCGGCTACTCGGGCACAGTGGATCTCCACTACGCGAAGCCCGTGCAGTAGCGCCTGGGGGTGCGGTGTCGGTACGGCTGATCGTCAGGACCTTCAGCGAACTGTGCATCACCGTCGGCACCTTGATCGTGCTCTTCGTCGCGTACGTCGTGTTCTGGACGGGCGTCAAGGCGGCCGACGCCTCCGACGGTCAGATCGGACGGCTTCAGGACGAGTGGTCCCACGGTGCGGTGGCGAGCCCGGCACCGGCTCCCGGCGGCACGGCCCCACCCACCCCGGCTCCGCCGGCCCCGGAATACCGGGACGGCAAGCCCTTCGCCGTGATGTACATCCCCCGTTTCGGTGGCAGTTGGGACTGGCCGGTCCTCGAAGGCACCCGTACGGGGACGCTCAAGAAGGGGCTCGGGCACTACGCCACCACGGCCCGGCTCGGCGGCACCGGCAACTTCTCGGTCGCAGGTCACCGCCGTACGTACGGCGATCCGTTCAAGGACTTCCCGCGGCTGCGGGCCGGTGACGCGGTCGTGCTGACCGACGGTACGACGTGGTTCACGTACCGCATCGACAAGAGGCCGTACCGTACGGTCCCCGGTGACATCGGGGTGATCGACCCCGTTCCGCGGAAGTCCGGGTTCGACGGTCCCGGGCGCTATCTCACCCTCACGACGTGCGATCCGGAATGGGGCAGCAGCCACCGGCTGATCGTCTGGGCGCACCTCGACGCCACCCAGCCTGTGACGGACGGCAAACCGGAAGCTTTGCGCAGCTGACCCATGCGCCCCTGCCGCCCTTTAGTCTGGTGCGGTACCGAACGGAAAGGGACGGCATGTACGGCTGGATCTGGCGGCATCTGCCGGGCAACGCATGGGTGCGGGCTCTCATCTCGCTCGTGCTCGCCCTCGCGGTTGTCTACGTGCTGTTCCAGTACGTCTTCCCGTGGGCGGAGCCGCTGCTTCCGTTCAACGATGTGACGGTCGACGGAGCGGGGGCGGCCCGATGAGTGCCCGCATTCTCGTCGTCGACAACTACGACAGCTTCGTGTTCAACCTCGTTCAGTACCTGTACCAGCTCGGGGCGGAGTGCGAGGTCGTCCGGAACGACGCGGTCGGACTCGAACACGTGCAGGACGGCTTCGACGGGGTGCTGCTCTCCCCCGGGCCCGGCGCCCCCGAGCAGGCCGGCGTGTGCATCGAGATGGTGCGGCACTGCGCGGAGACCGGAGTGCCGGTCTTCGGTGTCTGCCTCGGCATGCAATCGATGGCGGTGGCGTACGGCGGAGTGGTCGACCGCGCTCCCGAGCTGTTGCACGGCAAGACCTCGCCGGTGGCGCACCAGGGCAAGGGCGTCTTCGCCGGGCTGCCCTCGCCGTTCACCGCGACCCGCTACCACTCGCTGGCCGCGGAGCCGGCCGACCTGCCCGAGGAGCTGGAGGTCACCGCACGGACCGCGGACGGCATCATCATGGGGCTGCGCCACCGTGAACTGGCCGTCGAAGGCGTGCAGTTCCACCCCGAGTCGGTCCTCACCGAGCACGGGCACCTGATGCTGGCCAACTGGCTGGAGCAGTGCGGCGACATCGGCGCGGTCGAGCGTTCGGCGGGGCTCGCGCCGGTGGTGGGCAAGGCCGTGGCGTGAGTGCCGGGCGTCCGGGGGACGAGTACGACCCCCTGACGGACCCGACCCCGCCGGAGGAGTGGGAGCGGGCCCGGGCCCACTCGCGGGGCCAGGCCGACACCCAGGCCTACCTGCCGCCCCAGGCGTACGCTCCGGCCCAGGAGCAGCCGCAGGCCTATCCCCAGGCACCCGCCGCACCGCAGCGGTACTCGCGCACGCCTTCTCCGGGCTCCCAGGGCTATCCGCAGCAGCAGTCCGCGCCCCGGTCGTACGAAGGGCTCCAGCAGGCGCAGAACTACGGCCAGTACCCCTCGAGCGCCGCCGAGGCCTACGCCGAGACCTATCGGCAGGACTGGTACGGGCAGCAGGAGACGGCTCCGCCGCCCGGACTCGCGGCGCGACCGGCGGCCGCGGTGAGACCCGAGCGTGAGCCCGGCCGGTTCCCCCGACCGTTCCCCGGTTCGGGGAGTACGCCGGGACGCGACGAGGACGACGAGACGGTCGGCCTGCTGACGTCGGACACCCGGCGCGCCGAGGAGGCTCCCGCCGGGCCCGGCCGTGCCGAACGCCGCAGAGCGGCCAAGGGCCGGGGCCGCAGGCGCCCCGAGGCGCCGGGGACCTCCGCAGCGCCCGGCAGGCCCCTGTCACGCGTGGAGGCCCGCAGAGCGGCCCGTGCGGCGAAGGACAGCCCCGCCGTCGTGGCCAGCCGTGCCATCGGCGAGCTGTTCATCAGTTTCGGCGTGCTGCTGCTGCTGTTCGTCACCTATCAGCTGTGGTGGACGAACATCCGTGCCGGGCAGCTGGCCGGCCGGGAGACGAGCAAGATACAGGAGGGCTTCGCCAAGGGCCGTCAGCCCGGTGCCTTCGAGCCCGGGCAGGGCTTCGCGATCATGTACATCCCGAAGCTGGACGTGGTGGTCCCGATCGCCGAGGGCATCAACAAGAACAAGGTCCTGGACCGCGGGATGGTGGGCCACTACGGCGAGGGCAAACTCAAGACGGCGATGCCGTCGGACAAGGCGGGCAACTTCGCCGTGGCCGGCCACCGCAACACCCATGGCGAGCCGTTCCGTTACATCAACCGTCTCCAGCCCGGCGACCCGATCGTCGTCGAGACGCAGGACGCCTACTACACGTACAAGATGGCGAACATCCTTCCCCAGACCGCTCCTTCGAACATCGGCGTCATCGCGCCGGTGCCGGCCGGATCCGGCTTCACGGAGCCCGGCAGGTACATCACGCTCACGACGTGCACGCCGGAATTCACGAGTACGTATCGAATGATCGTGTGGGGCAAGATGGTTGAGGAACGGCCGCGCAGCCAGGGCAAACCGGACGCGCTCGTAGGCTGACGACTTCAAGACGGGAACAGGTGCAGTGTCACGTGCGCGCAGCCGGATCGCCGGCGTCATCAGTGTCTTCGGCGAGCTGCTGATCACTGCGGGCGTGGTGCTGGGCCTCTTCGTCGTCTACTCCCTGTGGTGGACGAACGTCCTCGCCGACCGTGAGGCATCCCGCCAGGGCAACGAGATGCGCGACGGATGGGCCGGCCCGGGGGCGCTCGACACCAAGGACGGCATCGGATTCCTGCACGTGCCCGCGATGTCGAAGGGCGAGGTGCTGGTGAAGCAGGGCACCGACGCCAAGGCCCTCAACAACGGCATCGCCGGCTACTACACTGCCCCGATCAAGTCGGCGCTCCCCTGGGACCCGCAGGGCAACTTCACGCTCGCCGCGCACCGCGACGGCCACGGAGCGAAGTTCCACAACATCCACAAGGTGAAGGAGGGTGACCCGGTCGTCTTCGAGACGCGGGACACCTGGTACGTCTACAAGGTCTTCAAGAAGCTTCCCGAGACCTCGAAGTACAACGTCAACGTGCTGCAACCGGTCCCGAAGGAGTCGGGCAGGTCCAAGCCGGGCCGCTACATCACGCTGACGACGTGCACGCCCGTCTACACCTCGGACTACCGCTACATCGTGTGGGGCGAGCTGGTGCGCGAGGAGAAGGTCGACAAGAACCGCACGCCCCCCGCCGAGCTGCGCTGAAACGAATCCGCACCGGCCGGCCACCGGCACGGCAGGGTTCTGCTCGCCTGCGGTAGCCGACTCCGGTCCACCGCATCGCGCCCCTGGCAGCTCACCCGGCCCACCGCCTCCGCGCACGCAGAAGCCCCGGCACCCTTCGAGGGTGACCGGGGCTTCTGTCCGTCCTTCGGCTCGGATCAGTCGCCGTCTCCGCCGCCGATGAATCCGCCGTTCCCGCCTCCGTTGTTGCCGCCGTTCCCGCCGCCGCCACCGATCGTCGTGAGCGTGATCGTGGTGGTGGCCGGGTCGACCTGCGTGCCGGGCTGCGGATCGAGCGAGGTCACGATGGCGTTGTCGTCGCCGGGGCTGCCGGGCGCGAGCGCGAGGTTCGTGAAGCCGTTCTGGGCCAGGATCTGCTTGGCCTGTCCGAGCCTCTGGGTCCGCACCTCGGGAACCGGCTTCCCGGCCGGCTGCTGCGGGCCCTTGGAGACCTTCAGCGTGATCGTCGCACCCTTGGACGCCTTGCCCGTGGGGGACTGCTCGACGACCGTGTTCGCGGGCTGGGCCGAGTCGACGTCCTGCCGCTCGACCTTGAACTCGAGGGTCTCCAGCTGGGCCTTGGCACTCTCGAACTGCTGGCCCTGCACCGGCGGAATGTTCACCAGCGCTTCCTTGGCCACCTTCAGGTTCACGGTCGTGCCCTTCTCGGCCAGGCTGTTGCCCCGCGGGTCCTGGGAGATGACCGTGCCGGGATCCTGCTCGGAGGACTCGACTTCCTCGACCTTGAACTTGAATCCCTTGCGCTGGAGGGCTTCCTGCGCGTTCGTCTGGGACTTCTCGGTGACGTCCGGGACCTCGATCTTCGGCGCGCCCTCGGAGAGGACGTACTGGACCGTCTCGCCCTGCTGCATGGTCGCGCCGTCAGCCGGCGTCTGGCTGCAGATCGTGTTCTTGGGCTGGTCGCAGCGCTCCGTGCCGGACTGGCTGATCTCGACGCCCGAGTTCGTCGCGAGTGTCTTGGCTTCTTCCACGGTTTTGCCGACGAGTGAGGGCGCCGGTACGTCACCGTTGCCCCCGTCGTTGCCGCTGAAGACGGCACGGCCGATGAGCACCGCGCCGACGAGCACCAGGATGCCGGCGACCACCAGCAGGATCGTCGACGTGTTGGACTTCTTCTGCTGGCGTCGGCGGCCCGGGCGGTCGTCGTAGCCGCCGAAGCCGCCGTCGTCCGGGTTCATGGGCGGCAGCATCGAGGTCTGGCCCGCCGGGTCGGCCTGGCGCAGCGCCGTGGTGGCCTGGTCGTCCGAGCCGTAGCCGTAGCCGACCGCGCCCATCGCCGCCGTCGCCGCCACGGGCTGTCCGTCCAGACAGGCCTCGATGTCCGCGCGCATCTCATCGGCGGACTGGTAGCGGTAGTCGGGGTCCTTGACCAGGGCCCGCAGGACGATGGCGTCCATCTCGGGCGTGATCTCGGGGTCGAAGTTGCTGGGCGGCTGCGGCTCCTCGCGTACGTGCTGGTACGCGACAGCCACCGGGGAGTCGCCCACGAAGGGCGGCCGCACGGTGAGGAGCTCGTAGAGCAGACAGCCGGTGGAGTAGAGGTCGGACCGCGCGTCGACCTGCTCGCCCTTGGCCTGCTCGGGCGAGAGGTACTGGGCGGTGCCGATGACGGCGGCGGTCTGCGTCATCGTCATCCCGGAGTCGCCCATGGCGCGGGCGATGCCGAAGTCCATGACCTTGACCTGGCCGGTGCGCGTCAGCATGACGTTCGCCGGCTTGATGTCGCGGTGGACGATGCCGTTGCGGTGGGAGTACTCCAGGGCCTGGAGGATGCCGATGGTCATCTCCAGGGTGCGCTCGGGCAGCAGCTTGCGTCCCGAGTGCAGCAGCTCTCTGAGCGTGGAGCCGTCGACGTACTCCATGACGATGTACGGGATCGAGACCCCGTCGACGTAGTCCTCGCCCGTGTCGTACACCGCGACGATCGCCGGGTGGTTGAGCGAGGCGGCCGACTGGGCCTCACGGCGGAACCGGGCCTGGAAGGACGGGTCGCGGGCGAGGTCGGCCCGCAGCGTCTTCACGGCGACGGTGCGGCCGAGCCGGGTGTCGTGGGCGAGGTACACCTCTGCCATGCCACCGCGGCCGAGCACCGAGCCCAGTTCGTACCGGCCGCCGAGGCGACGCGGCTCTTCCATAACTGTTCCAGCCCTCTCCGTCAGTCCCGACCGCACCAGCGTGTGGTCCGGCGGTGTGCTGTTCGCGCATACGCTACCGGCCGCTCCCCACTCGATCGGCCCGCGACGGTCAGCTGATACCCGACCGGTATCGCAATGTGCAGGTATGGGGGGCGCACGTGATCCGCATCACTTCTTGCTGTCCAGTACCGCCTGCATCACTTTCTTGGCGATCGGGGCCGCGAGGCCGCCACCCGAGATGTCGTCGCGCCGGGCCTCGCTGTCCTCCACGACGACGGCGACGGCGACCGGCGAGCCGTCCGCGGTCTTGGCGTACGAGATGAACCAGGCGTAGGGGTTCTTGCTGTTGTTCTCGCCGTGCTGGGCGGTACCCGTCTTGCCGCCGACCTTGACGCCGTCGATCTTGGCCTTCTCGCCGGTGCCGCTGTCGACCACGTTCTCCATCATCTGCTGGAGGAGCTGCGCGTTCTTCTGCGAGACCGGACGGCTCATCTCCTGCGGCTCGGTCTTGGAGATCACATCGAGGTTCGGCGCCTCGAGCTGGTCGATCATGTACGGCTTCATCAGCTTGCCGTCGTTGGCGATCGCCGCCGTGACCATGGCCATCTGGAGGGGGGTGGTGGCCGTGTTGAACTGGCCGATGGAGGAGAGCGCGTTGCCCGGCTTGTCCATGTTCTTGTCGTAGACGGACGCCGCCGCACGCACCGGGGTGTCGATCTCGGCGTTGTTGAAGCCGAACTTCTGCGCCATCTCGACCATCTTGTCCCGGCCGACCGTGTCACCGAGCTTGGCGAAGACGGTGTTGCAGGAGACCCGCAGCGCCTCGTTCAGGCTGGCGTTCTTGCAGCCCGGGTGGGAGTTGGGGAGCTTCGTGCGGGTGTCGGGCAGGGTGTACGGCTCGGGGGTGTCCGTGGCCGCGTCGATGTCGTCCACCGCGCCGTACTCCAGCGCGGCCGCCGCGGTGAGCACCTTGAAGGTGGACCCGGGCGGGTAGACCTCGCGCAGCGCGCGGTTGAGCTTGGGCTTGTCCTTGTCCTTCTCCAGCGCGTTCCACGCCTTGGCGTCCGCGTCCCGGTAGCCGGCGAAGGAGGCCGGGTCGTAGGACGGGGTGGAGGCGAGGGCAAGGATCTTGCCCGTCTGCGGGTCGATCGCCGCGACGGCGCCCTTCTTGCTTCCCAGGCCCTCGAAGGCGGCCTTCTGCGCGGCGCCGTTGAGGGTCGTGACGACGTTGCCGCCCTTCTTCGTGTCGCCGGTGAACATCGCCATCGTGCGGTCGAAGAAGAGCTGGTCGGAGTTGCCCGTGAGGATGCCGTCCTCGAGCTTCTCGATCTGGTTGGCGTCGAAGGCCTGCGAGGCGTACCCGGTCACCGGCGCCCACATGGGGCCGTTGACGTAGGTGCGCTTGTACTTGAAGTCGGTGTCGTTCGTCTCGACCGAGCCGGTGATGGGCTTGCCGTCGACGATGATGTTGCCGCGCTCGCTGGCGTACCGCTCGATCGTGATGCGGCGGTTCTTGCTGTTCGTGTTGAGGTCCTCGGCCTCGGCGTACTGGAGCCAGTTGATGCGCACGAGGAGGGCCAGGACGAGAAGGCCGCAGAAGATCGCGATCCGGCGCAGGGGCTTGTTCACGGTCGGACCACCTGGGTCATCTCGGCGTCGGGGGACGGGGCGGGGGCCGGCGCGGGACGGCGCGCGGTGTCGCTGATACGGATCAGGATGCCGATCAGCGCCCAGTTGGCGATCACGGACGAACCGCCGTAGGCCACGAACGGCATGGTCATACCGGTCAGCGGGATGAGGCCCATCACACCGCCGGCGACGACGAAGACCTGGATGGCGAAGGCTCCGGAGAGGCCGACCGCCAAGAGCTTGCCGAAGGGGTCACGGGCAGCCAGTGCGGTGCGTACGCCGCGTTCCACGATCAGGCCGTAGACCAGCAGGAACGCCATCATTCCGGCGAGACCCAGCTCCTCACCGAAGGTGGAGAGAATGAAGTCGGAGTTGGCGGCGAAGCCGATGAGGTCGGAGTCGCCCTGGCCGAGCCCTGTGCCGAGCGTGCCGCCGGAGCCGAAGGACATCAGCGCCTGGCCGATCTGCTCGCTCTGCTCCCAGGTCTTCTCCGCGAAGGGGTTGAGCCAGAACTCCACACGCTGCTGGACGTGCGGCTCGAACGAGGCGACACCCACCGCGCCGACCGCCGACATCAGCAGGCCGAAGACGATCCAGCTGGTGCGCTCGGTGGCCACGTACAGCATGATCACGAAGAGGCCGAAGAACAGCAGCGAGGTGCCGAGGTCGGTCTCGAAGACCAGGATGAGGATGGACATCGCCCAGACCATGAGGATCGGTCCGAGGTCACGTCCACGCGGCAGGTACAGGCCCATGAACCGGCGGCTCGCCAGCGCCAGGGCGTCGCGCTTCACCATCAGGTAGCCGGAGAAGAAGATCGCGATAATGATCTTCGCGAACTCACCGGGCTGGATGGTGAAGGGGCCGAGGCTGATCCAGATCTTGGCGCCGTTCACCGCCGGGAAGAACATCGGCAGGATCAGCAGGACCAGCGCCACCGCCATCGAGATGTACGTGTAGCGCTGGAGGATGCGGTGGTCCTTGAGCAGAATCAGCACGGCCACGAAGAGCGCGATGCCGATCGCCGAGTACATGAGCTGCTTGGGGGCGTCCGGGCTGAAGCTGCCGAAGAGGTTCTCGGCACGCTGGATCAGTCGCGGGGACTGGTCCAGCCGCCAGATCATGACCAGCCCGAGGCCGTTGAGCAGGGTGGCCAGCGGAAGCAGCAGTGGGTCGGAGTACTTGGCGAACTTACGCACCGCCAGGTGCGCCACACCGGCGAGCAGGCCCAGTCCGAGCCCGTAGCCGAGCACGCCGGCCGGCAGCTTGCCGTCGAGAGCCAGTCCCACGTTGATGTACGCGAACACCGGAATGACGACGGCGAAGGCGAGCAGCATCAGCTCGGTGTTGCGGCGGCTCGGTGCTTCGATCGCGCCGATCGTGGTGGTGTTTGTGACAACGCTCATGGTGGAGAGGGCCCCCTAGGCCGTTACTGCTTTCCGCAGTTCGCGGCCAGCTTCTGCTCCTCTTCCGAGAGGGTGGGGCCCGGAGTGGGAGTAGGTGCGGTCGGCTTGGTCTTGGCGTTCTGGGTGGTGGGCTTGCCGGTGGTGCCACCGGCCTCGCCCTCACCGGGCGGCGGCGTGCTCGCACGGTCGGCGGCCTCGCGGCGCTGCTCCTCCTTCTTGCAGGCGGAGGCCTGAGCGGCGAGTTCGTCGATCTTCGAGCGGGCCCGGCCGAGGCTGTCCTGCGTGATGGTGCCCTCGACCTGCTTGCGCTGGTACTCCGGCAGGTACTTGAGTTCGATCTCGGGGTGGTCCTTCTCCACCTTCGAGAGCGAGACCCATGCCAGGTCCTGGCTGATGCCCTGGTAGAGCGCGACGTGCTCGTCGTTGGAGCCGACGTAGTACTGGGTCTGCGTCCAGCGGTAGCCGCCGTACAGACCGCCGCCGACGACCGCCAGCGCGAGCACGATGAAGAACGAGCGCTTCAGCCACTTGCGGCCGCCGCGCGGCTTGACGAAGTCGTCGTCGCCGTACGTGCCGAAACTGTCCTCGGACGGCAGTCCGCCGTACCCCGCCCCGCCGCCGCTTCCGGGCGGGCCGAAGCTGCCGTTCGCCTGCGGCGGCACGGGACGGCCGAGGCCCGCCGCGCGGCCGGCGGGCGTCTGCATGGCGCCGCCGTCGTTCATCTGCAGCTGGTTCTCGGCGACCGCGCCGACGACGACCGGGGTGTCGTTGAGCTGCCCGGCCAGAGTGTCGTTGGTGTCGGTGTCGAGGACGTCCGCCACGATGCAGGTGATGTTGTCCGGACCGCCGCCGCGCAGAGCGAGCTGGATCAGGTCCTGGACGGTCTCCTGCGGGCCCTGGTAGCTGGCGAGCGTCTCTTCCATCGTCTGGTGCGAGACGACGCCGGACAGGCCGTCGGAGCAGATCAGATAACGGTCGCCGGCGCGCACCTCGCGGATCGAGAGGTCGGGCTCGACATGGTCACCGCTGCCCAGCGCGCGCATCAGCAGAGAGCGCTGCGGGTGGGTGGTCGCCTCTTCCTCGGTGATCCGGCCCTCGTCGACCAGGCGCTGAACCCAGGTGTGGTCCTGCGTGATCTGGGTCAGCACGCCGTCGCGGAGCAGGTACGCGCGGGAGTCGCCGACATGCACGAGACCGAGCCGCTGGCCGGTCCACAGCAGGGCGGTGAGCGTCGTGCCCATGCCTTCGAGCTGGGGGTCCTCCTCGACCATCAGCCGCAGCTGATCATTGGCGCGCTGCACGGCCGTACCGAGCGAGGTGAGGATGTCCGAGCCGGGCACGTCGTCGTCGAGCGTGACGAGCGTGGAGATGACCTCCGAGGAGGCGACCTCACCGGCGGCCTGGCCGCCCATGCCGTCGGCGATGGCCAGCAGGCGGGGGCCGGCATAGCCGGAGTCCTCGTTCCCCTCCCGGATCATGCCTTTGTGCGATCCGGCGGCGAAGCGCAGTGACAGACTCATGCGCACCTCGCCCGTCGGCTCGGGGTACAGCCGGTCTCGAGCCACACTGCCCACCCTCCGGTCGGGAGCCCGTCCCGGTCCGCTGTCGGGACCGCTGCGGCTCGCTCGCTCCGCTCGCGCGCTGTCATTGTCCTACTACTTCCGCAGCTCGATGACGGTCTTGCCGATGCGGATCGGCGCGCCCAGCGGAATCGGGGTCGGCGTGGTGAGTCGGGTCCGGTCGAGATATGTGCCGTTGGTGGACCCGAGATCCTCGACGATCCACTGGCCGTCACGGTCCGGGTAGATCCTGGCATGCCGGCTGGAGGCGTAGTCGTCGTCCAGCACGATCGTTGAATCGTGGGCCCGGCCCAGCGAGATGGTCTGGCCCTGCAGTGCCACGGTGGTACCCGTCAGGGTCCCCTCGGACACGACCAGCTTGGTCGGCGCTCCGCGCCGCTGGCGGCTGTTCGCCTGCTGGCGCTGCGGCGGTGGCGCAGCACTCTGGCGCGCCTGCTGCTGGGGACGGGCGTCGGCATTGCGGCGTGAGCCGCGCTGCGTGACGCGCGTACCGAACAGGTCGCTGCGAATGACCTGGACGGCCACGATGACGAACAGCCACAGAACAGCCAGGAAACCTAGCCGCATGACCGTCAGGGTCAGCTCTGACATTGCCCCCGCTTCACCCTTCGGCTTGCCGGTAAACGATGGTGGTGCTGCCCACGACGATCCGCGAGCCGTCGCGGAGCGTAGCGCGGGTGGTGTGCTGCCCGTCTACCACGATGCCGTTGGTAGACCCGAGATCCTGGATCGTCGAGGGCGTTCCGGTCCGGATCTCACAGTGCCGGCGCGATACGCCGGGGTCGTCGATCCGCACATCGGCGTCGGTGCTGCGACCCAGCACCAGCGTCGGGCGGGAGATCTGATGGCGGGTGCCGTTGATCTCGATCCAACGTCTGACTTGGGTGCCCGGCAGCGGGCCCGCGGCCCCTGCCGGACGGCGGTCCGCCGTGGGAGCGGCTCCGGGACGGCCGCCGCCCGGGGGCGGTGCGGCCGGCATCGGAGGTGCTCCGGTCGGAGGGTAGCCGTACCCGCCGCGAGCGCCACCCTGCGGGGCGACGGGGGCGGGGCCGGCCGGTGCCCGGTCGGGCGCCTGTGACGTACTCGACGCGAGCGTACGGCTGCGCACGCGGTACAGACCCGTGTCGAGGTCGTCCGCCTTCTCCAGATGGACCTTGATCGTGCCCATGAAGGTGTAGCGCTGCTGCTTGGCGTAGTCGCGGACCAGGCCCGCGAGCTCGTCGCCGAGCTGGCCGGAGTACGGGCTCAGGCGCTCGAAGTCGCCGGGGCTGAGCTCCACGATGAAGTCGTTGGGGACGACCGTCCGCTCGCGGTTCCAGATCGTCGCGTTGTTGTCGCACTCACGCTGGAGCGCGCCCGCGATCTCGACAGGCTGGACCTCGGACTTGAACACCTTGGCGAAGGTGCCGTTGACCAGACCTTCGAGTCGCTGCTCGAACTTCTTCAGGACTCCCATGAGGCACCTCCTCCGTCGTTGCCGTCCTGGTACTGCTTACTGATCGTATCCACGCGTCGGGAAATCGGCTGGTTCCCCTTGTCTGCCCCGTCGATGAGTGTCACCTCTCACACGGATCGTAGAGGCGGCCTCCTGACAGTGTCCCGCACCCGGGGTGTGCCGAGGAGGAGTGGGGGCGGCCGCTCTCCGTTCCCTGTTCCCCGGTCGCCCGTGCCAAACAAACGGATGTGAAGGCACCCTGTCCAGCGTGCTAATCTTCTGCATGTCGCCAGGGGGACGCACCGAGCCGGTGAGACCCCGAACGGCAGCACCCAATGCGCGGGTGGCGGAATAGGCAGACGCGCTGGATTCAGGTTCCAGTGCCCGAAAGGGCGTGGGGGTTCAACTCCCCCCTCGCGCACAGATGGAAGCCCCGTAGGTCATCGACCTACGGGGCTTCTTCGTGTCCGGACGGCTGCGTGTCGGCGACGGTCGACGGCGTGTCCGGCGGCGGCCCCGGTGCGGTTCGAACGCGATCGGCTTCGGGAGCGGGGGCGGGGGTGGGGGCGGCGCCGGATCCGTGGTCGAGTGCGGGCCGGATCCGTGGTCGAGCGCCGTCGGCAGGTGTGGGATACGCGACTGTGCGACGTTCGTCGCTCCCGGCCGCGACCAAAGGGGGCCGTCGGCGTGGCGGGGGATTCTCTAGGGTGCCGTCGTGAACGCGTCGACGAAGATCCGGGCCGGTGCCCGGGCGGGTTGGTCCTGGATGGCCGCCCCTGAGCTGTGGTCGCCGCGGCGGACGGCCGGTGAGGTGGTCCTCGGGCTGGTGCTGGGTGTCATGGCGGCCGGTACCGAAGAGCTGATGGGCAGCGAAGGGGCACGTCTGCTCGCCGTCGGTGCCGCCGCCACGCTGCTCTCACTGTTGCGGCGCCGGATGCCCACGCCCGTACTGCTGGTCACCGCGCTCCTTGCGCCGCTGGTGAGCGGGTTCGCGCCGCTGCTGCTGATCGTCGGCTGGTCGGCCGGGCGCCGGATCGTCGGTGCCGGGCGGGTGATGGCGGCGTTCACCGTGGCGTACGCCCTCTTCATCGGCACCACGCTGCTGGAGGGCTGGGCCCCCTCGGCGACTCTGACCCTGGTGCTGCTGTCCACGCTGTACTTCCTCGCGACGACGCTCGTGCCCGGGCTCGCCAGCCGCTACTGGACCCAGCGGCGGACCCTGCTGCACGCACTCCAGGAGCGCAACGCGCAGCTGCTGCGAGAGCGGGCGATGGTCGCCGGGCAGGCCCGGCTGATGGAGCGGCAGCGCATAGCCCAGGACATGCACGACAGCCTCGGGCACCAGCTCGCGCTGATCTCGGTGCACACAGGGGCGCTGGAGGTGGACCCGCAGCTCACCCCGCAGCAGCGGGAGGCGGTCGGCGTACTGCGGAACGCGTCCGTGACGGCCATGCACGAACTGCGCGAGGTCGTCGGCATCCTGCGGGACGGGGTCGAGGCTCCGTCGGCGCCGGTGGACGACTCGGGGCGCGTCACGCGGGGGACTGCCGGCATCGAGGGACTCGTGGAGGCTGCCCGGGCCGCGGGGAACGAGGTGGAGCTGCGTCGCGCCGGCGACCAGCGGCCGCTCGCGGCGGCGGCCGACCATGCCGCCTACCGCATAGCCCAGGAGGCGCTGACGAACGCGTACAAGCATGCTCCCGGCGCCCGGATCGACGTGGAGCTGCGTTACGAGCCGGACTCCCTCGTCGTGGAGATCGTCAGCGGGCCGGTGGACGCGGCGGTCCGGGGTGCGGTCGTCAGCGGAGGGCAGGGGCTCACCGGGCTGCGTGAGCGGGCGCGGCTGGTGGGCGGGATCGTCCATGCCGGTCCGGCGAGTGGCGGCGGCTTCCGGGTGGCGGGGATGCTCCCGTACGGCGTGGTCGAGGCCACGCCGCTCCTCGCGGCCGAGGACGATTTCCATCAGCAGTCGCCGAGGGCCGTCTACGACGACGGCGTTCCGGTCATGGACTGGAGCGTCACCGGTCGACTTCCCGTGCGCGACGGGCAGGGGGAGCCTCTGGGCGGCCAATGGGCATATCCGGGCGGGCAGTTGACCTTCCCGGGTGCCGAGGGGCGGAGCAGGGCCGGCGGGATCGCCATGGGGTGCGGGATCGCCCTGGCGGCCCTGCTGGTGCTCGGGGCCGCCGCGGTCTTCGGGCTCTTCTTCCTCGTCGGGTCGATGGACGAGGGGATGATCGACCCCGCCGAGTACCGCAGCGTGCGGATCGGGGACGACGAGGACGCGGTGCGGGACCGGCTGCCTCCCGGCGACTCGATCATGACCACGGGACTGAGCGGGAAGGATCCGAAGGAGCCGGAGGGCTCCGAGTGCTTGGTGCTGATGTCGTCGGATGTCGGGGACAGCATGGAGACCGAGCCGGTGTTCCGGTTCTGCTTCCGGGACGGCAAGCTGATCGAGAAGAAGGCGTACGACGTCGTTCGGTAGGTTCGGGGCGGTGGGTGCACGTCCCGTGGGCGTGGCCCGGTGGATGACGGGTGGTAGGTGCCCGGCGGTGGGTGCCGCTCGGTAGGTGCCGGGTGGTAGGTGTCGTTTGGTAGGTGTCGGGCGGCGGGTGTGAGTCGGTAGGCCGCGTTCGATGTCGGCCGGCGGATACGGGTGGGTGTGAAGTGGACGGGATGGCGCCGGCGGGGGTGCCCGGAGCGCCGATCCGGGTCGTCATCGCGGATGACGAGCCGCTGATCAGGGCGGGAATCCGGATGATTCTGACGTCGGACCCCGGGATCCAGGTCGTGGCCGAGGCGGCGAACGGACGCGAGGCGGTCGACATGACACGGGCGCACGGCGCCGACGTGGTGCTGCTCGACATCCAGATGCCGGTCATGGACGGCCTCACGGCGGTGGGGGAGCTGCGCAGGGCGGTCCCGACAGCACGGGTCATCGTGCTGACGACCTTCGGTGAACGGGACAACGTCCTGCGGACGCTGGAGTCCGGTGGCGCCGGGTTTCTGCTGAAGGACACCGCGCCCGCGGAGCTCATCGGAGCCGTACGGGCCGCTGCCGCCGGTGACGCGTACCTCTCCCCCGGTGCGACGCGGCACGTGGTCGACCAGCTGGCGTCCGGGCGGGCGGCTGCGCGCAGCGAGGAGGCGCGGGCCCGCGTGGCGGGGCTGAGTACCCGGGAGCACGAGGTGCTGGCGCTGCTGGGCGAGGGGCTGTCCAATGCGGACGCCGGAAAGCGGCTGCATATGAGCGAGGCCACGGTGAAGACCTACGTGAGCAGGATTCTCGCGAAACTGGAGTGCGAAAACCGGGTGCAGGCGGCGTTGCTGGCCCGGGATGCGGGGCTCGGCGGCTGAGCTGCCGGCTGCGAGGCGTGGGGCTGAGGGTCTGAGCCGTCAGTCGACTGGTTGCCGCGTGACGTGGTTCAGGACCGGTGGTGGGTGGGTGCTTTGGCCATCAGGGGGCGCGTTGGCGGGCGCGGACGTTTCACGTGGAACGTCCGCACTGACTGTTTCACGTGAAACGTCCGCTGAGGCCGGCGCCCGGGGCGCGCCCCCTGGGCTGATCAGGCAGCGAAACGCGCGGCCAGTGTCTTGCCCTTCTCCGCGGCATCGTCGAGCGCCTTGGTCTTCGAGGCGTCGGCGAGCGGGATGAACTGCGCCATCTCCGGCTTGGAGCGGGCCAGCGTCATCTCCGGAACGATGAAGTCGACCGTGGCGCCGAGCATGCCGGTGAACACCTTCTCCAGGTAGTTCTGCACGAATTCGAAATCCTCGCGCGGTGTTCCGGGGGCGTAGGAGCCACCGCGGCTGGCGACCACCGTGACCGGGGTGCCGGCCACTGGGCCGTCGGGCGTACCCGCGTTGTGGCCGACGATGATCACCTGGTCCAGCCATGCCTTGAGGGTGGACGGGATCGTGAAGTTGTACATCGGTGCGCCGATGAGGACGGCATCCGCCGCCTCCAGCTCGGCGGCGAGCTCCGCGCGCAGTTCGTTCTCGACCCCGGCAGAGACGGCCGCGAAGTCCAGGTGGGGCAGGGGTGTGGCGGCGAGGTCGCGGTAGATGACCGTGCCGTCCGGGTGCTGCTCCTGCCAGGCCTGCACGAAGGCAGCGGTGATCTCGCGGGAGGCCGATCCCTGAGGGAAGAGGGCGGAGTCGAGGTGCAGCAGCGTGGCCATGAGGTTCTCCATGAGGGGGGTAGTGAAAATCTGTGCGTACCTATGGATATCACAGTAGCTTACTTTTCATAAGTACCTAGCTTCGGCGCAGTAGTCTGGAGGCATGGCGGAACACAGCGAAGAGGCGTGCAGGCGGGTCGACGGGGGGATCGCGCGTGTCTTCGAGCTGTTCGGCAAGCGGTGGACCGGGCCGATCGTCTCCGTGTTGATGCAGCGCGCCGTGCACTTCGCGGAGCTGCGCCGGGCGATCCCGGGCATCAGTGAACGGATGCTCTCCGACCGGCTGGCCGAGCTCGCGGCCGCGGGGCTGGTCCTGCGGGAGGTCGACGAAGGACCGCCGCTGCGGGTCGCCTACCGGCTGACGGCGGCCGGGACCGCGATGGAGCCGGCCCTCAAGGAACTCGGCCGGTGGGCCGACGAGCATCTGCCCAGGGATCGAGAGGCCGGGACCTGCTAGGCCGCGTCCAGCGGTCCTGCCGGGGGGTGCTGTCCGTCGGGCTTCTGGATCAGTGCTGCCGCGGGCCCTCGACGGCGGAGTTGTAGCGCAGGAGGTAGTCGGCGAAACGGTCGAGATCCTCGGCCGGCCAGTCGGCCAGACGCTCCTGGTAGGCGGCGCGGCGACTGGCGTGTGTGGAGGCGAGCGCAGCGGATCCCGCGGCGGTGGGGTGCAGCACCTGGACGCGGTGGTCGGCCGGATCGGCTCTGCGCTCGACCAACCCGAGCTTCTCCAGTGCCGAAACCTGCCTGCTGACCGTCGACTTGTCGAGCATGTAGTGCGACGCGAGGTCGGTCGCCCGGCAGCCCTGCTGATCATGGATGTGGGACAGCAAGGTGTACGAGACGAACGGCAGCTCGGGATGGAGACGGGCGGCCGCCGCGCGGGCCCGTCGGGCGAAGGCCGTCAGCTCGCGCTGAATGGTGTCGATGGAGCTGTCCCGTGCGCGTGACATGCCGCCTCCTCGCCTTCAGTTGCACGGTACAACGTGTGGTGCGCCCGCCGGCCGCCTTGCCCGGCGCGGGATGCCCGCTCAGTCCTCCCGGGTGGTGATCGCCGCAGGCTGTGGAGTTTTCCGGGGTTATCCACAGGGGCAGACGCCCATCGGCACGCGGCGGTACGGTCAAGGGCACTTGATGTTGAAGGATCGGGACGACGGGGGCAGGACGCCATGGGTGACGCAGAGACGGTGCAGCGGACGGACACCAGCGGACTGGGGCCGGAGTCGGCGGGGACGTCCAGCGCCAAGGGCGGGGGCCGTATCCCGGTGGTGCCCGGCTTCGCCCGGCGCAAGGGCGGGCAGGGCGTCACCGGAGTCGCACCGGCCACGCGGTCGCCCAAGCAGGAGGGCAAGGCGCTGCGTGATCGGGTTCCGCGCTCCTCGCACGACTCGCTGGTGCTCGCGGTGGACCGGCCGGACGCGGTCGCCGCCGTCGAGGAGTCCAGCCGGGGCAGGGTGCCGGGGCTGACACCGATACGGGTGGGGCGGATGGCCGCCTCGCCGTTCGCCTTTCTGCGCGGCTCGGCCGGGCTGATGGCCCACGATCTGGTGGGCACCCCGGTCACCGGAGTGAGCGCCCAGCTGTGCGGCGACGCGCACGCGGCGAACTTCGGCATCTACGGCGATGCCCGCGGGAACCTGGTCATGGACCTCAACGACTTCGACGAGACCGTCGTCGGCCCCTGGGAGTGGGACCTCAAGCGGCTCGCTGTCTCGCTGGTGCTGGCGGCGCGCGTCGCCGGTGCCGACGAGGACGTCTGCCGTGCGGCCGCCTTCGACACCGTGGGCGCCTACCGGCGCACCATGCGCCTGCTGGCGCGGCTGCCCGTGCTGGACGCCTGGAACGCCATCGCGGACGAGGAACTCGTCTCCCACACGGACGCACGCGACCTCGTCGGCACCCTGGAGCGCGTCTCGGAGAAGGCGCGGAAGAACACCAGCGCGCGCTTCGCCGCCAAGGCGACGGAAGGAGTCTCCGAGGACGGCGGCGAGACCTGCCGCTTCGTGGACGCGCCTCCGGTGCTGCGGCGGGTGCCCGACGCGGAGGCCGCTGCGGTCGCCGCGTCGCTGGAGGAGTACCTGGGCACGGTGTCGGAGGACCGGCTGCCGCTCCTCGCGCGCTACGAGATCCACGATGTCGCCTTCCGTGTGGTGGGCACGGGAAGCGTCGGCACCCGTTCGTACGTGGTGCTGCTGCTCGACCACCGGGGTGAGGCACTGGTGCTCCAGGTGAAGGAGGCCCGGCCCTCGGCGCTGCTGCCGTGCCTGGAGGCCGCCGGCTTCGAGGTGCCCGAGGTGGAGCACGAGGGCCGCCGCGTGGTCTTCGGACAGAAGCGGATGCAGGTGGTCAGCGACATCCTGCTGGGCTGGACGACGGTCGACGGACGGCCCTTCCAGGTACGGCAGTTCAGGAACCGCAAGGGCAGTGTGGATCCCGCCGCGCTCACCGCCGACCAGTTCGACGACTACGGGCGGATGACCGGCGCGCTGCTGGCCCGGGCCCACTCCCACAGCGCCGACCCGAGACTCCTCGCCGGCTACTGCGGCAAGAACGAGGAGCTGGACGAGGCGGTGGCCGGCTTCGCGATGCTCTACGCGGACCGCACGGAAGCCGATCACGAGGAGCTGCTGGCGGCGATCAAGAGCGGGCGGATAGCCGCTGAGCTGGGTGTGTGACACCGGGCGCCACCACGCCCGTAGGCTGGCCGGGTGACCCAGGATGCACCCGGCGGCCGGACGACCCGGAGCGACGAAGAGCAGGACGTGCCCCCGAGGCCGGAGGCGCGGCTGGAAAAAGCCGTGTACGCGGCCGAGCAGGCGCTGATCGAGTTCGAGATCGCTCTGGAGACGTTCCGGGTGGAGGTGGAGAACTTCTCCCGGCTGCATCACCAGAAGCTGGGCCCGATGTATGCGCGCCTCGACGAGCTGGACGCCCAGATCGCCGAGGCCAAGGCCTCGGCGAGCGGTGATCCGGAGGATCTGCGCAAGGCGCAGGAGGCCCGGGCGATGGTGATGCCGATGCCCGGCGTCGACGAGCTCTTCCACAACTGGATGGACTCCGACGGCCTCTCCCCCGAGGCCGCCGCGATGCTCAACGACCAGCCCGTCCGGGCGCCGAAGCGGGTGCGGCCGAGCGAGGAGGCTCGCAAGCTCTACCGCGAGCTGGCGCGCAAGGCGCACCCCGACCTGGCGCAGGAAGAGGCGGAGCGTGCCCGCCGCGAGGAGTTCATCACCCGCGTGAACGCGGCATACGCGCTCGGGGACGTGGGACAGCTGCGCGAGCTCGCCGACGAATGGGCGGCCGGGCCGGTGCCCGAGGCCCGGCTCAGCGAGAGCGAGGAGCTCTATGCCCGGCTGGAATGGCTCTCGCAGCGCAAGGAACTGCTGGCTGCCGTGGCTCACGAGCTGGAGGAGAGCGCGATCGGCGCCATGCTCCGGATGGCTCCGGAGGACCCGGACCGGCTGCTCGAGGAGATCGCCGAGCAGCTGCTCGCACAGGTCGCCGAGCGCGAACGGGAACTGGCCGGGCTGGTGGAGTAGGTTTTTCGAGGCCGTCCGGATTCCCGCCGCGACCGCGCGTCGCGTACCTACGAGAGAAGGCATGACCCATGAATTTCGCCCCGCTGCCGTCGGTGGACGTCGCGACCGTGCCGGCCGACGGCCTGGTGCTGGACGTCCGGGAGGACGACGAGTGGGCGGCCGGGCATGTCGAAGGCGCACTGCATGTGCCCATGAGCGACTTCGTCTCGCGCTTCGGTGAGGTGACCGAGGCCGTGAGCGAGGGGCACCGGGCGTATGTGATGTGCCGGGTCGGCGGCCGGTCGGCGCAGGTCACCCAGTACCTGGTGCAGCAGGGGATCGACGCGGTGAACGTCGAGGGCGGGATGCTCGCCTGGGACGGCGCCGGGCGCCCGATGGTCACGGACAACGGATCCCCGGCGTTCGTCCTCTGAAGCGCCTCTGCTGATCCCTGGCCCGTCCCGGTGGGACCAGGCGCTCGTCTGCCGTCGGTCTAGCCGAGAGGGTGGGCCGCCAGCAGGTCGCCCAGGGCCTCCTCGTGGGCCGCTGCGGGGCCGAGGGAGAGTTCGAGCTGCTTGGCCCAGGCGTGATAGCGGTGCAGCGGGTAGTCGGTGTCGGCACCGAAGCCGCCGTGCAGATGCTGAGCGGTCTGGACGACCCGGCGTACCCCCTCCGAGGCCCAGATCTTCGCCACGGCGACATCGCCGGCCACGGGCAGCGGGCCGCCGACACCGGCACTGTCCCGTGCGGGCGTGAGCCGCCAGGCCGCCTGCCACAGAGTCGCCTCCATCGCCCGCAGGTCGATGTACCGGTCGGCCGCCTGCACGGCGACGGCCTGGAAGGTGGCGACGGGGAAGCCGAACTGTTCACGCTTGCCGGTGTAGGCGCTCGTCATGGCCAGTACACCTTCGCCGAGACCGAGCGAGAGCGCGCACGTGCCGGTGGTCAGCAGGTGGCGCAGCCACTCCCAGGCACCTTCGGCGTCGATCAGCTCGGAAGCGTCGACCCGTACGGAATCCAGCGTGACCTCGGCGAACCGCTCGCCGCTCGTGGAGATCTGCTCGGCCAGCACCATGCCGTCGCGGGTCCGGGGGAGCAGTGCCAGGACAGCCTGACCGTCGGGTGTGTGCGCCGGCACGGCGATGCGGTCCGCCGAGTGCGCCCAGGGGACACCTGTCTGTACGCCGTCGAGCAGCCAGCCGGCCTCCTGGCCGGCGTCCCGACTGGCTTCCCGGCCGGTGTCCCGCCGCGCCGTGACAGCGAGTTCGGCCGGGTCGTGTCCCGTACGGCCGTTGGCTCCCACGGTGATGACCAGTTCACCGCGGCCGACCCGAGGGAGGATCTCGTCCCTCAACCCGGCGCTGCCGTAACGCTCCACGGCCATGGCGACCGCACTCGTCTCCAGCAGAGGTACCCGGGCCAGCACCCTGGCGGACTCGCGCAGCACCAGACAGAGGGCGATGGGGTCGAGTCCTGCTCCGCCGTACTCCGGTGACACCACCAGACTCAGCAGGTCGGCGTCCGTGAGCTTGGCCCACAGCGGCCGGTCGAACTCCTCGGCCACCGCGCCCGCTGTGAGCGCCGGGCTCGGCACGCCGTCGGGCGCGACACCCGAGAACACCGCCTTCGCAGCCTCGACGGCCGCCTGCTGCTCCTCGGTGAAGGTGAAGTCCACTGCCCTGTCCTCCCACACGCCGGCGGTGCTTGAGCCGTTGCCAGGTCCGGTTCCGCTGTTCGTATCTGACGGGTCGTCAAGATAGAACAGGTTCCTGAAAATGAACACAGCTCGGCAGCGCGGGACGGGTCAGGTCACCGGTGGAGGGGTCCCCGGAGGGTCAGCGGTCGAAGTCGAGCTCCACTTCCGCTGTGGCCGGGTGGGACTGGCAGGCCAGCACATAGCCCGCCTCGGTCTCCTCGGGCTCCAGCGCGAAATTGCGATCCATCCGGACCTCGCCCGACACCAGGAAGGCACGGCAAGTGCCGCAGACGCCGCCCTTGCACGCATACGGCGCGTCGGCACGGCTGCGCAGCACGGTCTCCAGGAGCGATTCCCCTTCCTGCACGGGCCACTTGCCGGACCGTCCGTCCAGGGTCGCCGTCAGCGAGGCGTGCGCGGGAGCGCTCACGGGCTCGGCTGTGGGCGCCGAGCCGTCGTCCACATGGAAGATCTCCTGGTGGATACGGCTCCGGTCGACGCCCAGTTGGCGCAGTGCCCGCTCGGCTCCCAGGACCAGGCCGAAGGGGCCGCACAGGAACCAGCCCTGCACGTCTGCCACCGAGAGCAGGGACGGCAGCAAGGCGGTCAGTCGTTCCTGGTCGAGCCGCCCGGACGGCAGGCCCGACTGCTGCTCCTCCCGGGACAGCGTGGTGACCAGCTGGAAGCGGTCGGGGAAACGGTCCTTGAGGTCCGCCACCTCGTCCAGGAACATCGTGGACGCCACGGTCCGGTCGCTGCGGATCAGACAGAACCGGGCCTCCGGCTCCCGGGCCAGCAGTGTGGCCGCCATCGACAGCACCGGAGTGATTCCGCTGCCGCCGACGACCGCGGCGAAGTACCCGGGCCGCGGTTCGAGCAGGAAGCGGCCCATGGGGGGCATCACCTCGACCGTGTCGCCGACGGCGAGCTCCTTGAGCGCGTACGTCGAGAAGTCACCCCCGTCGACCAGGCGGATGCCCACACGCAGCACCGGATCGGTGCCGGAGGGGGAGGCGGCGGCGCAGATCGAGTACGTACGGCGGATCTCCTCGTCCCCCACCAGCCGGCGCATCGCCAGATGCTGGCCGGGGGTGTGGCGGAAGGTCTCGCACAGCTCGGGCGGCACCTGGAAGGTGACCGCGACCGAGTCGTCCGTGAGCCGTTCGACCTCGCTGACCCGGAGCGGATGGAACATCTACAACTCCTTGAAGTGGTCGAACGGTTCACGGCAGTCGACGCAGCGACGCAGCGCCTTGCACGCGGTGGAGGAGAACCTGCTCAGCAGCTCGGTGTCGGTGGATCCGCAGTGCGGGCAGCGCACCGAGAGCGTGAGCGGGATCGGGCCCTCCGCGGGCTGAGGCCGCGGCGGGGCTATCCCGAACTCGGCCAGCTTGCGCCGGCCCTCCGCGCTGATGTCGTTCGTCGACCAGGCCGGGGAGAGGACCTTGACGACCGAGACCTCGGCGACGCCGTGCTCGTGCAGCACCTGCTCGATGTCCGCCGTCATGGCCTCGATCGCCGGGCAGCCGGTGTACGTCGGGGTGAGCTCCACCTCGACGCGGCCCGGGCCGAGGATATGAACCCCGCGCAGGACACCGAGCTCCTCCAGCGTCACCACGGGAAGCTCCGGGTCGGGCACGGAGCCGGCCAGCTTGCGCAGTTCGGACTCGAGCCGGCTGTCGTCACCGGCCTTCGGCGCGCTCGCCGTCCGGTGGACGGGAGCAGGCCGGGCAGCGGTGGCGGCCCGGTCGGCGTGGGCGCGACGGTCCGCGGTGAGGTGGGTGCCGGTCACCATGACGCCCCCGGGTGGCTGCGGTGCAGATGCTGCATCTCGGCGAGCATCCGGCCGAAGGACTCCGTGTGCAGTCCCTGACGCCCTGCGCCGGCCGCCCATGCACCCACCCGCGGTCCCTCGGGCACGGTCAGCGTCGCACGGGTGAGGACGTCCGTCACCGTCTCCAGCCAGCGCGCCTCCAGCGCCTGCTGGTCGACGTCCAGCCCTTCGACCGGCTCGAACATCTCGCCCGTGAACCTCCACAGCGCCTGACAGGCCCGCTGCATGCGCTCATGGCTCTCGTCGGTGCCGTCACCGAGGCGCAGAGTCCACTGCTCGGCATGGTCCTGGTGGTACTCGACTTCCTTGACGGCCTTCGCCGCGAGCCCCGCGAACTCGCCGTCTCCGGCAGCGAGCTGCCCGTACAGCAGTCGCTGGTAGACGGAGAAGTAGAGCTGGCGGGCGATCGTGTGGGCGAAGTCGCCGTTCGGCTGCTCGACCAGCTGGAGGTTGCGGAAAGCCCGCTCCTCGCGCAGATAGGCCAGTTCGTCCTCGTCCCCGACGAGGGACAGCAGCACGCGCGCCTGGCCCAGCAGGTCCAGCGCGATGTTCGCGAGGGCGACGTCCTCCTCCAGCACGGGTGCGTGGCCCGCCCACTCCCCCAGCCGGTGCGAGAGCACCAGCGCGTCGTCGCCGAGGGCGAGTGCCGCGGCGTTCGCCGTGGTGGTCACAGGTGCTTCACCCCGTCCGGGATCTCGTAGAAGGTCGGGTGGCGGTACGGCTTGTCGGCGGACGGCTCGAAGAACGGGTCCTTCTCGTCCGGCGAGGACGCCGTGACCGCCGTGGAGGGCACGACCCAGATGGACACGCCTTCGTTCCGCCGGGTGTAGAGGTCCCGGGCGTTACGGAGCGCCATCTCGGCGTCCGGTGCATGCAGGCTGCCCGCGTGGGTGTGGGACAGCCCGCGGCGGGAGCGCACGAAGACCTCCCACAGGGGCCAGCCGGTCGAACCGCTCATGCCGTCGCCTCCTGGGGCTTCGCGTGCTGTGCTTGATGCTTCTCGGCGTACGCAGCGGCCGCATCCCGGACCCAGGCGCCCTCTTCGTGGGCCCGGCGACGCTGGGTGAGCCGCTCTTCGTTGCAGGGGCCGTTGCCTTTGAGGACGTTCTGGAACTCGGTCCAGTCGATCGCGCCGAAGTCGTGCTGCCCGCGCTCCTCGTTCCAGCGCAGATCGGGGTCCGGGAGGGTCAGGCCCAGGGCCTCGGCCTGCGGAACGCAGATGTCCACGAAGCGCTGGCGCAGCTCGTCGTTCGAGTGGCGCTTGATCTTCCAGGCCATGGATTGCGCCGAGTGCGAGGACTCGTCGTCCGGCGGGCCGAACATCATCAGCGACGGCCACCACCAGCGGTTCACGGCGTCCTGCGCCATGTCGTGCTGCGCGGGTGTCCCCCGCGACAGGGTGAGCAGCAGCTCGAAGCCCTGGCGCTGGTGGAAGGACTCCTCCTTGCAGATCCGGACCATCGCGCGGGCGTACGGGCCGTAGGAGCAGCGGCAGAGCGGCACCTGGTTGGTGATCGCGGCGCCGTCCACCAGCCAGCCGATCGCACCGACATCGGCCCAGGTCAGCGTGGGGTAGTTGAAGATCGACGAATATCGCTGACGGCCGGCGTGGAGCTTGTCGAGAAGCTCGTCGCGGCTGGTCCCCAGCGTTTCGGCGGCGCTGTAGAGGTAGAGCCCGTGGCCGGCCTCGTCCTGCACCTTGGCCATGAGGATCGCCTTGCGCCGCAGGGAGGGTGCTCGGGTGATCCAGTTCGCCTCGGGCTGCATGCCGATGATTTCGGAGTGGGCGTGCTGGGCCATCTGGCGTACCAGCGTCGCTCGGTAAGCCTCGGGCATCCAGTCGCGCGGCTCGATGCGCTCGTCGGCAGCCACGGCGGCGTCGAAAACCGCCTCGTAGCCATCCGCAGTCACTGCCGTCATCCGGGCCCCCTACCGACCGATCGTTCGGTTCATTGACTTCAATGGTGAGTCGACGGGCCTTAAGGTGTCAACCCTGTGGATGACCGACGTGCGCCGAAGGGGACCGGGGGCGGGATGGACTCCTACAACGACGAGGACGCCGAAGGCGCCGCAACCAGGGGCTCCGCGGTGCCGCCGGACCGTGCCGCCGGGC
Organism: Streptomyces sp. AM8-1-1; assembly: GCF_032229325.1. Classification (NCBI taxonomy): domain Bacteria; kingdom Bacillati; phylum Actinomycetota; class Actinomycetes; order Kitasatosporales; family Streptomycetaceae; genus Streptomyces; species Streptomyces sp. AM8-1-1. The sequence continues at coordinate 4,105,294 of NZ_CP135086.1, read as the reverse complement.
CGGTGCGGCAGGCCACGCAGTCCTCGCAGCAGCCGTCGGACGGGCCTCAGCGTGCTTCGGAGGGGACTCGTGACTCTTCGGCGGACCAGGACCCGCTCCCCGCACCCGGGGACGGTCCGTCGTCCGCGGTCCGGGCAGAGCCCCGGACAGGGGCCCCGCAGACCGCGGAGCCCGCGAAAGCCGCCGTGCCCGGGCCCCGGAGCGGGACCCCGCACGAGGACGCCTTCCCGTCGGAGCCGGACAGCTTCCCGTCGGACCCGGACGCCTCCTCGCCGGACCCGGACCCGGACTCCGCGCCGCTCGATCCTGATGCCCCCACCGGCGGCATCGCGGCGCTCTCGCTGCCGTACCAGGTCGCCGTGGCCGTCTCGCTCGCCCTCATAGCCGTGCTCGCCGGTGTCCATGTGGCGATGGTGTTTCTGCACGTCGCCCCCGCCAACACGGCGAGCAAGGAGTACGGCAAGGCGATCGACGCCTGGGTCTATCCGGAGTTCGAGCAGAACTGGAAACTCTTCGCCCCCAACCCGCTCCAGCAGAATGTCGCCGTCCAGGTGAAGGCCGAGGTCACCACCGCCGACGGCGACCGCAGGAGCACCGGCTGGATCGATCTGAGCGCCGAGGACGGCGACGCGATCCGCGGCAATCTCCTCCCCAGTCACACCCAGCAGAACGCGCTGCGCAGGGCCTGGGACTTCTACATCAATTCGCACGACGACAAGAACCGCTCCAGCGGCCTGCGCGGTCAGCTGTCCGAGAGCTACGTCCGCCGCCTGGTGATGGCCCGCCTCGAACGGCACGACGTCGGCGGAGAGGTCGAGCGCATCCAGCTCAGGTCGTCGACCAGCGCGGTCAAGCCTCCGGACTGGAGCAACGAGAAGTTCGACCTCCGCCCGCAGTTCCGGGTCCTGCCGTGGTGGACCGTCACCGCGGCCGATCTGCCTGGGGGAGTCGACAACGGTCGTACGGAGGCGGACCGGTGAGCGATGCTTCCGAGCGCGGGAACGGCGGAGCCGTCCAGCGCATCACCGCCACGGCCTTCGGGCCGTATCAGACGGCCATCGTGCGGATCGGGTTCGCCGCCACCTGGCTGCTGTTCCTGCTGCGCGAGCTGCCCAACCGCCATGAGATGTACGGACCGCAGGGCCCGTGGAGCTGGGAGATGGGCCGTCGGCTGATCTCCGGCAACGACGCCTTCACGGCGCTGATGTGGTCGGACAGCACTCTCTGGTTCGAAGTCGTCTATGTCGTAGCGGTGCTGTCCAGCGCCCTGCTGCTGGTGGGCTGGCGGACCCGCACCATGTCCGCGCTTTTCATGATCGGCGTTCTGTCGCTCCAGAACCGCTCCATCTTCATGGGCGACGGTGGCGACAACGTGATCCATCTGATGGCCATCTACCTGGTCGTGACGCGCTGCGGTCAGGTCTGGTCGCTGGACGCGCGCCGCGCCGCCCTCGCCACGGAGCGGGAGTCCGAGGCGAGGGAAGCCGGGGTACCGGAGTCCGGGGCGCGGGTCGCCGCGGGGACACGGAGCGATCGGGTCGGCCCGCTTCTGTGGACCGTGCTGGGAGTTGCCCTGGTCATCGCCACGTTCCTGAACGACACCGGCTGGTTCATCCTGCTGCTGCTCTGGGTGCTGTGGGTGGGGCAGGGCTTGTGGTGGATGGCGAACCGGCGAGCCCCGCAGGGTGAGCCGCGCATTCTGCTGGACGCTCTCGCCAATCTTGCCCACAACGCCGGGCTTCTGGTGATCATGGCCGAGGTCTGTCTCATCTACGCCACCGCCGGCTGGTACAAGATCCAGGGCTCACGCTGGCAGGACGGCACCGCGCTCTACTACCCGCTCAAGCTCGACTACTTCACCCCGTGGCCCGCGCTCTCCGATCTGCTGGCCTCGGGCGGGCTGATGGTGCTGGTGCTGACGTACGGCACGGTCGTCGTGCAGGTCGCCTTCCCCTTCACGCTCTTCAACCGGCGCGTCAAGAACGTCCTGCTCGTGGCCATGATGCTGGAGCACGCCGGCATCGCCGTGCTGCTCGGACTGCCGTTCTTCTCGTTGGCGATGATCGCCGCCGACGCCGTGTTCCTGCCGACCGCGTTCCTGGTCTGGCTCGGCGCGCGGGTCGTGCGGAGCCGGGACCGGGTGTTCTCTCGGGCGCCCGCCGTACCGGAGCAGCGGCAGGAGAGTCCCGAGCAGCCCCGTACGCTCGTCGGGTGAGCACCACCCGAGAACCGATCCACGACGATCACGATCCGCTGCAGTACGACGAGGGCTTCGGGCCCGAGGTCGGCGTCGGCCCCCATCCGCTGCCGTGGCCCGAGGGCGAGCACTACGACGCCGAGCTGCTGGCCAACGGCGACCGCCGCAATGTGGTCGATCCCTACCGGTACTGGACGCGTGAAGCGATCGTCGCCGATCTGGACACACGGCGGCACGGCTTCCATGTGGCCGTGGAGAACTGGGGCCACGACTTCAACATCGGCTCGGTGGTCCGGACCGCCAACGCCTTCCTGGCGCGCGAGATCCACATCGTGGGCAGGCGGCGCTGGAACCGCCGCGGTGCCATGGTCACCGACCGCTACCAGCATGTGCGGCACCACCCGGACACGGAATCGCTGACCGCGTGGGCCGCCGCCGAGGATCTCCCGATCATCGGCATCGACAACCTGCCGGGCGCGGTGCCGCTGGAGAGGACCGAGCTGCCGCGCCGCTGTGTGCTGCTCTTCGGCCAGGAAGGCCCGGGTCTCACCGACGAGGCACGCAAGCACGCGACGATGGTGTGCTCCATCGCCCAGTTCGGCTCAACGCGGTCGATCAACGCCGGAGCGGCCGCGGCGATCGCCATGCACGCCTGGGTGCAGCGGTACGCGGAGATCCCGTCGCCCTAGCGTCGCCCTGGGAGGACGAGCCGTGTCGGGGCCCTCTCCCGCCCTGGCCTGCGCCTGACCGGCACATGCCGTGCCGCAGACCCCGGTCGGCCGGGGTCTGCGGCACGGAGCTCTTCTCACGCCTGGCGGCGGACCTCCACCACCCGGAAGCGGTTGGAGACGAAGGCGCCGTCGCACAGGGCCGCGTTCGCCGCCGGGTTGCCGCCCGAGCCGTGGAAGTCGGAGAAGGCCGCCGTCTGGTTGACGTAGACCCCGCCCGTCAGGTTCAGCGAGAGCTGGGCCGACTCGTCCAGGCAGACGTCCTCGATCGCGCGCTCCGTCTCCGCTGAGGTGGTGTAGGCACCCACCGTCATGGCGCCCTGGTCGCGGACCGTGCGCCGCAGCAGCTCCAGGGAGTCCGCGGTCGAGTCCACGGCGACCGCGAACGAGACCGGGCCGAAGCACTCGGTCAGATAGACCGCCTCGGTGTCCGGCTTGGCACCGTCGAGCTTGACGATCACCGGCGTACGCACGACGGCGTCGGGGAACTCCGGGTTGGTGATCTTCCGCGAGGGAAGGGCCACTTCACCGAGACCGGCCGCGCCGTCCAGCCGGCCCTTCACATCGGGGTTGACGAGTGCGCCCAGCAGGGCGTTCGCCCGGGCGTCGTCGCCGAGCAGTCCGCCCACCGAGGCCGCCAGGTCGCCGACCACCTCGTCGTACGACTTGTGGCCGGCGTCCGTCGTGATGCCGTCGCGCGGAATCAGGAAGTTCTGCGGGGTGGTGCACATCTGGCCGCTGTAGAGGGACAGCGAGAAGGCCAGGTTGGACAGCATCCCCTTGTAGTTGTCCGTGGAGTCGACGACGACGGTGTTGACGCCGGCCTTCTCGGTGTAGACCTGTGCCTGACGGGCGTTGGCCTCCAGCCAGTCACCGAACGCGGTGGAACCCGTGTAGTCGATGATCTTGATCTCGGGGCGCACGGCCAGGGTCTTGGCGATGCCTTCACCGGGACGCTCGGCGGCCAGGGCCACCAGGTTCGGGTCGAAGCCCGCCTCGGCCAGCACCTCGCGGGCCACCCGCACGGTGAGCGCCAGCGGGAGGACGGCGCGCGGATGCGGCTTGACCAGGACGGGGTTGCCGGTGGCGAGCGACGCGAACAGGCCGGGATAGCCGTTCCACGTCGGGAAGGTGTTGCAGCCGATCAGCAGGGAGATACCGCGGCCGGCCGTGGTGAAGGTCTTCCGCAGCTCCAGCGGGTCCCGCTTGCCCTGGGGCTTGGACCAGTCGGCGGCCGCGGGGGTGCGGACCTGCTCGGCGTACGCGTACGCCACGGCTTCCATGCCGCGGTCCTGGGCGTGCGGGCCGCCCGCCTGGAACGCCATCATGAACGCCTGCCCGCTGGTGTGCATCACCGCGTGGGCGAATTCATGGGTGCGGGCGCTGATGCGCGACAGGATCTCCAGGCAGACCAGGGCGCGCGTCTCCGGGCCGGCCTCACGCCAGCCGGCCATTCCCGCGCGCATGGCGGGGAGCAGGACGTCCAGGTCGGGGTGCGGGTACTCGATGCCCAACTCCGGGCCGTACGGCGAGACCTCGCCACCCGTCCAGTCGTCGGTGCCCGGCTGGTCCAGGTCGAACCTGGTGCCGCGCAGGGCTTCGAAAGCCGCGAGTCCCTCGGCCGGCGCGCTCTCGCCGTACGCCTTCGGGTGCTCGGGGTGCGGGGACCAGTAGGCGCGGGTGCGGATCGCCTCGAGGGCCTGGTCGAGCGTCGGCCGGTGGGTCTCGGTCAGCTGCATGACGGACCAACTCCTCGTCGAGCTGGGCAGGGATGGAATGACAGAGTTAGAGTAACCGAACGATCGGTCGGTACAAGGGGGCCTGTCAAACCTGTGGACAACGCATCGGGGAGGATCGCTTCCATGACCGCCATCGATCAGAGCCGTACCGTCGCCGTGGTCGGCACCGGCACCATGGGGCAGGGAATCGCCCAGGTCGCCCTTGTGGCGGGCCATCCGGTGCTGCTGTACGACGCCGTGCCGGGGCGGGCGGACGAGGCCGCCGAGGCGATCGGCGCGCGTCTGGACCGGCTGGTCGAAAAAGGCCGGATGGCAGCGGCCGAGCGGGACGGCGCCCGGGCGCGTCTGCAGCCGGCGGCGGATCTCGCCGAGCTGGCCGACGCGGCGCTCGTCGTCGAGGCGATCGTCGAACAACTGCCGGTGAAGCAGCAGCTGTTCGTCGCCCTGGAGAAGATCGTCGCGGAGGACTGCCTCCTCGCCACGAACACCTCTTCGCTCTCCGTCACCGCGGTGGCGGGCGCCCTGAAGAACCCCGGCCGGTTCGTCGGTCTGCACTTCTTCAACCCCGCGCCCCTGCTCCCTCTGGTCGAGGTGGTCAGCGGCTTCGCCACGGAGAGCGCTGCCGCCACGCGCGCGTACGCGACGGCGAAGGCCTGGGGGAAGACCCCCGTGCGCTGCGCCGACACCCCGGGCTTCATCGTCAACCGCATCGCCCGGCCCTTCTACGCCGAGGCCTTCGCGGTCTACGAGGAGCAGGCCGCCGACCCCGCCACGATCGACGCGGTGCTGCGCGAGTGCGGCGGCTTCAAGATGGGCCCCTTCGAGCTCACCGACCTGATCGGCCAGGACGTCAACGAGGCCGTGACCCGCTCCGTCTGGGACTCCTTCTTCCAGAGTCCCAAGTTCGTCCCGTCGCTCGCCCAGCGCCGGCTGGTCGAGTCGGGGCTCCACGGCCGCAAGAGCGGACGCGGCTGGTACGCGTACACGGACGGGGCGACCCGGCCCGAACCGCACACCGCTCCGGCCACCGAGCCGCCCACCGAGATCACCGTCGAGGGCGACCTCGGGCCCGCGGGGGAGCTGGTCGCCCTGCTGCGGGAGGCCGGCATCACCGTCCGTGAGACGGAGGAGGACCGCGGGACCCGGATCCTGCTGCCCAGCGGCGGCCAGCTGGTGCTGGCCGACGGCCAGACCTCGGCCGAGTTCCGCGACGTCGTCTACTTCGACCTGGCCCTCGACTACCGCGCCGCCACCCGGATCGCGCTGGCCGCGTCCGAGGTCACCGAGTGGGAGACGCTCCGGCAGTCCATCGGCCTGTTCCAGGCGCTCGGCAAGAGCGTCAGCGTCATCCGGGACGTCCCCGGGATGATCGTGGCCCGCACGGTCGCGATGCTCGTGGACCTCGCCGCCGACGCCGTGGCCAAGAAGGTCGCGTCCGCCCAGGACATCGACACGGCGATGCGGCTGGGCGTCAACTACCCGCTGGGGCCCGTCGAGTGGGGCCGCCGCCTCGGCCGGTCCTGGGCGCACGAGCTGCTGGACGAGCTCCACGCGCGCGTGCCCACCGGGCGCTACGCCCCCTCCCTGGGGCTCTACCGGCAGTCGTACATTCGCACCGAGAAGGACGAGGCAGGCGCATGACGACGGCCAAGCGGGACACGTACACACCCGAGACGCTGCTGACGGTCGCCGTGCGGATCTTCAACGAGCGCGGCTACGACGGCACCTCGATGGAGCACCTCTCCCAGGCCGCCGGTATCTCCAAGTCCTCGATCTACCACCACGTCGCCGGCAAGGAGGAACTGCTGCGCCGGGCCGTGAGCCGGGCCATCGACGCGCTCTTCGCGATCCTGGACGAGCCGGGAGGCCTGCGCGGGCGCGCCATCGAGCGGGTGGAGTACGTCACCCGGCGCACGGTGGAGGTGCTGGTGGCCGAGCTGCCCTATGTGACGCTGCTGCTGCGCGTCCGGGGCAACACCAAGACCGAGCGGTGGGCGATGGAACGCCGCCGTGAGTTCGACCAGCGCGTCGCCGATCTGCTGAAGGCGGCGGCGGCCGACGGGGATCTGCGCGCCGACGTGGACATCCGGCTCGCCACGCGGCTGCTGTTCGGCATGGTGAACTCGCTGGTCGAGTGGTACCGGCCGCACGCGGGCGGGGGCTACGACGGGGACCAGGTCGCCGAGACGGTCGTGCGGCTCGCTTTCGACGGTCTGCGTACGGACTCCGCCGAGGGCTGACCGGAGCCGCCTGCTCACCTCGTCCGCCGCCCGGCGGGCACCACCCCTCGAGCGACGACGCGCGCTCGCTCCGCACGTCCCTCGCGCCACCGCACCGCGCGGCCCGTCCGGGGCCGGCCACCCGCGGGTTCCACTCGCACGGCCCAGCGCTCCGGCGGTCCGCGCCGCGAGTGCAGGCCTGCTACAGCGGTTCGATGTCCGGGGTCCCCGCAGGGCCTGGCCCCGGGTCGAGGTCCGTCTCCTCGAAGACCAGCAGCGTGCGGGTGGAGAGCACCTCCGGGATGGACTGGAGCCGGGTAAGGACCAGCTCCCGCAAGGTGCGGTTGTCCGGGGTGTGCACCAGGAGCAGGACGTCGAAATCGCCGCTGACCAGAGCGATGTGCGCGGCGCCGGGCAGCGCCTGGAGCTGCTCGCGCACGGTCCGCCAGGAGTTCTGCACGATCTTGAGGGTGATATACGCGGAGGCGCCCTGACCTGCGCGTTCGTGGTTGACCCGAGCGCTGAATCCGCGTATCACGCCGTCGTCGATGAGCCGGTTGATCCGCGCGTACGCATTGGCGCGTGACACATGGACGCGCTCGGCCACGGAACGTATCGAGGCACGGCCCTCCGTCTGGAGGATGCGCAGGATGTCGCGGTCGATGGCGTCGAGCGGGCGGGCCGGAGGGCCCGTGTCCGAACCGTCCCCGCCGTCGGCCATTTGTTCAGCTGCCATATCCCCCCGCCTCCCTGGCATGGACGACCTGTCTCCATCAGAGGCTGTGGAGAACCGTTTGTCCACAGGCTGGAGGTGCCTGTAGCCAAAATGCGTCCACGACCGAACAATCGGTAGGTGAGGCGGGCCACACCCCGGCCGCTTCGTCGTCGCTCCCAGGAGGAGGTGCTCGCTGTGCGAAAGAGCAGCATGACGGTCCAGGAGCTGCCCGGCGCCGTCGCGTACCGGCCCACGCCGCCCCCGGCGTGGAAGCCCCGTACGGACCCCGCGCCACTGCTCCCGGACCCGGAGCCGTACCGCGTGCTCGGTACGGACGCCGCGGCCGGCACCGACCCCGAGCTGCTGCTGAAGCTGTACGCCCAGCTGGTGCGCGGCCGCAGGTACAACGTGCAGGCGACCGCCCTCACCAAGCAGGGCCGGCTCGCGGTCTACCCCTCCAGCACCGGGCAGGAGGCGAGCGAGGTGGCGGCCGCGCTGGCGCTGGAGGAGCGCGACTGGCTCTTCCCCAGCTACCGCGACACGCTCGCCGCCGTGGCACGCGGCCTGGACCCCGTGCAGGCGCTGACCCTGCTGCGCGGCGACTGGCACACCGGCTACGACCCGCACGAGCACCGCATAGCGCCCCTGAGCACCCCCCTCGCCACCCAGCTGCCCCACGCCGTCGGACTGGCGCACGCCGCCCGGCTCAAGGGGGACGACGTCGTCGCGCTCGCCATGGTCGGCGACGGCGGCACCAGCGAGGGCGACTTCCACGAGGCGCTGAACTTCGCCGCCGTCTGGCAGGCCCCTGTCGTCTTCCTCGTGCAGAACAACGGTTTCGCGATCTCCGTGCCGCTGGCCAAGCAGACCGCCGCCCCCTCGCTCGCCCACAAGGCCGTGGGGTACGGCATGCCGGGCCGACTGGTCGACGGGAACGACGCCGCCGCGATGCACGAGGTCCTCAGCGACGCGGTCGACCGCGCCCGCCGCGGCGGTGGCCCCACGCTGATCGAGGCCGTCACCTATCGCATCGAAGCCCACACCAACGCCGACGACGCGACGCGCTACCGCGGCGACGCCGAGGTCGAGGCCTGGCGGGCACACGACCCGATCCGGCTGCTGGAGCGTGAGTTGACGGAGCGAGGACTGCTGGACGACGAGGCCAGGGAGAGCGTCGCCGCCTCCGCCGAGACGATGGCGGCGGACCTGCGCGAGCGGATGAACGCCGAGCCGGTGCTCCAGCCGATGGACCTCTTCGAGCATGTCTACGCCGAGCAGACCAGCCAGCTGCGTGAGCAGGCCGCGCAGCTGCGCGCCGAGCTCGACGCCGAGGGAGAAGCACGATGACCACGGCCGCGGTGAAGCCCGCCACCATGGCGCAGGCCCTGCAGCGCGCCATGCGCGACGCGATGGCGCAGGACCCGACCGTCCATGTGATGGGGGAGGACGTCGGCACGCTCGGCGGAGTCTTCCGGGTGACGGACGGACTCGCCGAGGAGTTCGGCGAGGACCGGTGCACCGACACACCGCTGGCGGAGGCGGGCATTCTCGGCACCGCGGTCGGTATGGCGATGTACGGGCTGCGGCCCGTCGTCGAGATGCAGTTCGACGCCTTCGCGTATCCCGCGTTCGAGCAGCTGATCAGCCATGTCTCCCGGATGCGCAACCGCACCAAGGGCGCCATGCCGATGCCCATCACCGTGCGCGTGCCGTACGGCGGCGGGATCGGCGGCGTCGAGCACCACAGCGACTCGTCCGAGGCCTACTACATGGCGACCCCGGGGCTCCATGTCGTCACGCCCGCGACGGTCGACGACGCGTACGGGCTGCTCAGGGCCGCGATCGCCTCGGACGACCCGGTGGTCTTCCTGGAGCCCAAGCGGCTGTACTGGTCGAAGTCGCAGTGGTCGCCGGAGGCACCCACCGCCGTCGAGCCGATAGGCCGCGCCGTGGTCAGGCGTCAGGGACGCAGCGCCACGCTCATCACCTACGGCCCCTCCCTGCCGGTCTGCATGGAGGCGGCGGAGGCCGCCGCGGCCGAGGGCTGGGACCTCGAGGTCGTCGACCTGCGGTCCCTGGTGCCCTTCGACGACGAGACGGTCTGTGCGTCCGTGCGGCGTACGGGACGGGCGGTCGTCGTCCACGAGTCCACCGGCTTCGGCGGTCCCGGAGGGGAGATCGCCGCGCGGGTGACGGAGCGCTGCTTCCACCATCTGGAGGCTCCGGTGCTCCGGGTGGCCGGGTTCGACATCCCCTATCCGCCGCCGATGCTGGAGCGGCACCATCTGCCGGGAGTGGACCGGGTGCTCGACGCGGTCGCGCGACTGCAGTGGGAGGCGGGGAGCTGATGGCACAGGTGCTGGAGTTCAAGCTGCCGGACCTCGGCGAGGGACTGACCGAGGCGGAGATCGTGCGCTGGCTGGTCGACGTGGGAGACGTCGTCGCGATCGACCAGCCCGTGGTCGAGGTCGAGACGGCGAAGGCCATGGTCGAGGTGCCCTGCCCCTACGGCGGTGTGGTCACCGCGCGGTACGGCGAGGAGGGCACCGAACTGCCGGTCGGCGCACCGCTGCTGACGGTGGCGGTCGGCGCCTCGTCAGCCGTTGACGGCAAGGAAGCCGGTCCGGCCGCTGAGCCTGCGTCGGCGTCGTCGGCGCAGGCCTCGGGTGAGTCGTCCGGCAATGTGCTGGTGGGGTACGGGACGGGTGCGCCCGCGGCTCGCCGCCGCCGGATTCGGCCCGCTGTCCCGCCTGCCGCTCCGGCCGCTCCGGCCGAGCGTGCTCCCGCGCCGGCGGCCCCCGCGGCCGCCGCATACGTCGAGCCCACACCCGCCCCCGCTGCTCAGGCCGCTGTCGCGGGTCACGCCGGACTCAACGGTGGTGTGGCTGTCCGGGACGGTGCGATCGGGCCCGTGCCCGTCATCTCGCCGCTGGTGCGCAGGCTCGCCCGGGACAACGGCCTGGACCTCAGGCAGTTGACGGGCTCGGGTCCGGACGGCCTGATCCTGCGGGCGGACGTCGAACGCGCCATGGCCGCGGCCGAGGCTCCGGCCGTGCCCGCCGACGCTCCGACCATCACCGCCCCGACCACCAGCGCCCCCGTCGCCACCGCCCCTGCCGCTGCGGCACAGACCGGAACGCGCGGTGAACGGATACCGCTGCGCGGTGTTCGCGGCGCCGTCGCGGACAAGCTGTCCCGCAGCCGCCGCGAAATACCCGAGGCCACCTGCTGGGTGGACGCGGACGCGACCGAGCTGATGGCCGCCCGCGCCGCGATGAACGCCGCCGGTGGACCGAAGATCTCGCTCATCGCGCTGCTCGCCCGGATCTGCACGGCCGCGCTGGCCCGCCACCCGGAGCTCAACTCCACGGTGGACATGGAGGCCAGGGAGATCGTCCGGCTGCCCGAGGTCCACCTCGGGTTCGCGGCACAGACCGAGCGCGGTCTGGTCGTCCCCGTGGTGCGGGACGCCCAGAGCCGCTCGGCCGAGTCGCTGAGCGCGGAGTTCGCGCGGCTCACCGAGGTGGCGAGGCAGGGTGCGCTCACGCCGGCGGACCTGACGGGCGGGACGTTCACGCTGAACAACTACGGAGTGTTCGGCGTCGACGGCTCCACGCCGATCATCAACCACCCGGAGGCGGCGATGCTCGGGGTCGGCCGGATCGTGCCCAAGCCGTGGGTGCACGAGGGCGAACTGGCCGTGCGCCAGGTCGTCCAGCTCTCGCTCACCTTCGACCACCGGGTGTGCGACGGCGGCACCGCCGGAGGATTCCTGCGGTACGTGGCCGACTGCGTCGAGCACCCCTCGGTGCTGCTGCGCACGCTGTAGGTCCTGTCCGGGCGATCTTGTCGGGCCTGTGACGACAGCGACAGCTAGGCACTCCCTCGTAGCCCTTCGGGCACGGGAGGTGCCCCCACGCTGTGTTGTCTCAGTCGCCCGAGTACGCCCGGTATGAGGACGATCTCCCCCAGCCTGCGGCGGGGGTGCCCCACGGCCGTGCGATGCACCGCATCTGACGCCACAGGCTGATCCTCGAAGATCGCCCGGACAGGACCTGGGCGAACAGCACCGGCCGAGCAGCAAACAGCTCGGCACCGCCCAAAGCGGCAGAAAGCAGAAAGCCGAGGGCACCAGCGGCCGAGCAGCGGAGGAGCGGAGCGCAGAAAGCACGAGGGCGGGATCAAGAGAGATCCACTCAGGGGTCCCCGGCCGGGCCGTCGCGGACCATACTGCAGGCATGACCGCGTATGACGCCATCGTGCTGGCCGGGGGAGCCGCCAAGAGGCTGGGCGGAGCCGACAAGCCGGCGCTGAGTGTCGGAGGGCGGCCGCTCCTCGACCGCGTCCTCGGGGCTTGCCGCGACGCCGGGCGGACCGTGGTCGTCGGAGGCCGCAGGGCCACCGCCCGCCCTGTCGTCTGGGCTCGGGAGGAACCCCCGGGTGGTGGCCCGCTCGCCGCGCTCGACGCCGGCGTGCGGCAGACCGCCGCCGACTCCGTCCTCGTCCTCTCGGCCGATCTGCCGTTCCTGGGGGAGCCGACCGTGCGCCGCCTGATCGGCACCCTCGGCAGCAGCGGGCGGGAGGCGGCACTGCTCACCGACTCCGACGGGCGTGACCAGCCGCTCGTCGCCGCGTACCGTACGGAGCCGCTGCGCCGCGAACTCGCTCTGCTCGCCACGGAATACGGGAGTCTGACCGGGCTGCCGTTGCGTCTGCTGACGCAGGAACTCGACCTCGCCCGGATCCACGCGGAGCCGCTCGCCTCCTTCGACTGCGACACCTGGGAGGACATCTCCGCGGCCAGGGCCCGCATCAGGGAGCATGGGAACGTGCTGGACGAATGGATCACCGCAGTCAAGGATGAACTGGGCATCGAGCTCGACGTCGACACCGGCGCCCTGCTCGACCTCGCCCGTGATGCCGCGCACGGCGTCGCCCGCCCCGCCGCTCCCCTCACCACGTTCCTGGTGGGGTATGCGGCGGCGACAGCGGGTGACGGCGGGCCGGAAGCGGTCGCGGAGGCGTCCCGGAAGGCCGCCGCACTCGCCAGGCGCTGGGAGGCGGAGGCCCAGCAGCCGGCGCCCGAGTCCGCCGGGCCGGACCAGGCCGACGCCGGATGAACGGTCGCAAGCACGAGGTCGGCGCCGAGCCCGAGTCCGACGGCGTCGAGGAGGCCCTGGCGCTGCTCGGCCCGCAGTCGCGCCAGGAACACACCCCCACCGGCAACCGGCCCACGGCGCCCGACACCGGGGGACACCGTGCGACGGCCTGGCCCGCGGCCCGGGCTCTCGCCGCGCGTATCGGGCGTAGCGCTCCCGCCCGTACCCGGAAGGTTCCGCTGGAGCAGGCCGTCGGCCAAGTGCTGGCGGAGCCGTTGACGGCGTTGTGCGATCTGCCGTCCTTCGACACGTCCGCCATGGACGGTTGGGCGGTGGCGGGCCCCGGCCCCTGGCGGGTCCACGGCGACGGTTCGGTCCTCGCGGGCCGTGACGACGCTCCCGAGCTCAGGGACGGCTCCGCCGTACGGATCGCCACCGGGGCCCGTATCCCGGCCGAGGCCACCGCGGTGATCCGCACCGAGCACGCCCGCACCGATGCCGACGGCCGACTGCTGCACGCCGAGCGGGCCGTGACGCAGGGTCAGGACATCCGTCCGCGCGGACAGGAGTGCCGCTCCGGCGACCAGCTCCTGCCGACGGGCTCCCTGGTGTCCCCCGCCGTGCTGGGGCTCGCCGCCGCCGCCGGCTACGACGAGCTGCTCACCGTCCCGCGGCCGCGGGTCGAGATCCTGGTTCTCGGTGACGAGCTGCTCACCGAAGGACTCCCCCACGACGGCCTGATCCGTGACGCGCTCGGGCCGATGGTCGGTCCCTGGCTGCGGGCCCTCGGGGTCGAGGTCGTCGCCACCCGCGCGCTCGGCGACGACGCCGACGCGCTTCACCGGGCCGTCACCACGTCGGACGCCGATCTCGTCATCACCACCGGTGGCACGGCCGCCGGGCCGGTCGACCATGTTCATCCCGTCCTGCGGAAGGTGGGTGCGGAGCTGCTGGTCGACGGCGTGGCCGTACGCCCGGGGCATCCGATGCTGCTGGCCGCCCTCCCGCCCGGCAAGAACGTCCCTGTCCGGCATCTCGTGGGTCTGCCGGGCAATCCCCTGGCGGCGGTGTCCGGGCTCCTCACCCTTGCCGAGCCGCTGCTGCGGGGGCTCGCGGGGACAGCCGCCACGGCGGGCTATCTCGCGCCGGTACGCGATGAGGTCCATGGGCATCCGTACGACACACGGCTGGTGCCGTTCGTGCACCGCGGCGAGGAACTGGTGCCGCTGCATTACAACGGGCCGGCCATGCTGCGGGGTATCGCCGCGGCCGACGGACTCGCCGTGGTGCCGCCCGGCGGTGCGCGGCCGGGGGACGAGCTGGAGGTTCTCGACCTGCCGTGGACCCCGGGGACCCCCTCGACCGTGGACGGCGGGTGTTTCACGTGAAACTGCCCGGCCACGACGCCATGGCCCGGCGGGCGGAGGAGTTCCTCGTCACCAGTCGGGTGAAGCTCCCCCGCCAGGTCGTCGACCGACCACTGCGCCAGGTCGCCAAACGGCTGCTGATGGCGCTCGCGGTCCTGGTGATCACCGTTCTGCTGGTGTGGATGGACCGTTCCGGCTACCACGACAACTCGGACGACTCGGTCGACTTCCTCGACTCCGTCTACTACGCGACGGTCACCCTCTCCACCACGGGCTACGGCGACATCGTCCCGTACAGCGCGGGCGCCCGGCTGACGAACGTGCTGCTGATCACGCCGCTGCGCGTGCTCTTTCTGATCATCCTGGTCGGCACCACCCTCGAGGTCCTCACCGAACGGACCCGGGAGGAGTGGCGGCTGAACCGCTGGAGGCTTCGCTTGCGCGATCACACGGTCATCATCGGCTTCGGAACGAAAGGCCGTTCGGCGCTCCAGACGCTGACGGCGACCGGTGTGAAGCAGGAACAGATCGTCGTCGTCGACCCCAGCGAGAAGGTGATCGAGACGGCCAACGCCGAGGGCTATGTGGGAGTGATCGGCGACGCCACCCGCAGCGATGTGCTGCTGCGGGCCGAGTTGCAACGAGCCCACCAGATCGTCATCGCGACCCAGCGGGACGACACGGCGGTGCTGGTGACACTGACGGCGCGACAGCTGAACCGGAAGGCGAAGATCGTCGCGGCGGTGCGCGAGGAGGAGAACGCGCCGCTGCTGCGGCAGTCCGGTGCCGACGCGGTCATCACCAGCGCCAGCGCGGCGGGTCGCCTGCTGGGCCTCTCCGTGCTCAGCCCCAGCGCGGGCGCGGTGATGGAGGACCTCATCCAGCAGGGCAGCGGCCTCGATCTGATCGAACGGCCGGTGATAAAGGCCGAGGTCGGCCTCAGCGTCCGGGAGACGAAAGACCTGGTGGTGAGCGTGCTGCGGGGACACCGGCTGCTGGGATACGACGATCCCGCCGCGAGTCCTCTGCAGTTGACGGACCGGGTGATCACCATCGTGCGGGCCGACGAAGGCTCATCGCTCAACAGCGTTGAATAGGCCCGCACGGGGGTAGCCTCGCCGCCATGCATGCGATCACGATTCCCGAACCCGGCGGTCCCGAGGCGCTTGTGTGGGCCGAGGCCCCCGATCCCGTACCCGGCGAGGGCGAGGTCCTCGTCGAGGTCGCGGCGAGCGCCGTCAACCGCGCCGATCTGTTGCAGCGGCAGGGCTTCTACAACCCTCCGCCGGGCGCCTCCCCCTACCCCGGCCTCGAGTGCTCCGGCACCATCGCGGCGCTCGGACCCGGGGTTTCCGGCTGGTCCGTCGGCGAAGAGGTATGCGCGCTGCTGGCGGGCGGCGGGTACGCAGAGAAGGTCGCCGTGCCGGCAGGACAGCTGCTGCCCGTCCCTCAGGGGATGGACCTGGTGACGGCGGCGGCACTGCCCGAGGTGACCGCGACGGTGTGGTCGAACGTCTTCATGATCGCGCATCTGCGTCCGGGCGAGACGCTGCTGATCCACGGGGGTGCGAGCGGCATCGGCACCATGGCGATCCAGCTCGCCAAGGCGGTCGGCGCGACGGTGGCGGTCACGGCCGGCGGGCCCGAGAAGCTGGCGCGCTGCGCCGAACTCGGTGCGGACATCCTGATCGACTACCGGCAGCAGGACTTTGTGGAAGAGCTGCGCAAGGCGACGGACGGAGCGGGCGCGGACGTCATCCTCGACATCGTCGGCGCGAAGTATCTCGACCGGAACGTGCAGGCCCTCGCCGTCAACGGCCGGCTCGCGGTGATCGGTCTCCAAGGCGGCGTCAAGGGGGAGTTGAACCTGTCGACGCTGCTGGGCAAGCGGGCCGCGGTGACGGCGACCTCGCTGCGGGGCCGCCCGCTCGGCGAGAAGGCGGCGATCATCGCGGCCGTACGTGAGCACGTCTGGCCGTTGATCGAGAACGGGCGGATCCGTCCCGTGGTCGACCGGCAGATCCCGCTCGCCGACGCGGCGGAAGGACACCGCGTGCTGGAGTCCGGCGGGAACGTCGGGAAGGTCCTGCTGGTCGCGGGCTGACCCCGCACCCCGCACCCGCCACCGGCACACCCCGAGGCACCCCCCCCGCCACCGGCACACCCCGAGGCACCCCCCGGCCACCGGCACATCACAAGCCCCCGGCCACCGGCACACCCCGAGGCACCCCCCGGCCCCGGGGTCGCCGCTGCAAAGCCGCGGCGGGCCGGTCCGGCGCTGGAAAACAGCGCCGGACCGGCCCGCCGGCCGCAGTCCGTGTCAGAGGCTCCGCATCAGAGGTTCCTCTCAGAGCCTCCGTGCCCGAACCTTCGTGTCAGAGCGGGTGTCGGAGCTCGTGTCAGAGCTTCCGTGTCAGAGGTACGGGCCCGAGCGAAGCGCGCCGTGCGGCGGGTTCTCCTCGTCCTCGTGGGAGGCGCCCGGCGGAAGAGCGCGGCGCATCTGTTCCAGCTGGGCGCGCGCCGCCATCTGCTGGGCGAACAGCGCCGTCTGGATACCGTGGAAAAGACCCTCGAGCCAGCCCACCAACTGAGCCTGCGCAATCCGCAGTTCGGCTTCCGAGGGGATCGCGTCGTCGGTGAACGGGAGCGAAAGGCGTTCCAGTTCCTCGACGAGCTCGGGCGCGAGCCCGTCCTCCAGCTCCTTGACGGAGCCGGCGTGGATCTCCTTGAGCCGTACGCGGCTCGCCTCGTCCAGAGGTGCCGCCCTGACCTCCTCCAGCAGCTGCTTGATCATGCTGCCGATACGCATGACCTTCGCCGGCTGTTCCACCATCTCGGTCAACGGGACCTCCCGCGACTCATCGTCTCCGCCACTGCCGCCGAGCGCCATTCCGTCCTGTCCCACGACAAGAACGTGGGGGCTCTCCTGCGACCGTTCATTCCTCGGCATCTCCATGCCGCCATTCTCTCGCACATGTGCGTCATCACACGGTGTGCCCCCGTACGAGAGTGATCCACCCTCGTACGGGGGCACAAAAGTGCAGGCAGTGCGATCAGGAGCCGGTCACGAGCTGATCAGGACGCGATCCGGGCCGATCATGTCGCCTCGCGCCGGGAGAGGGCGCCACGGGAGCGGGTCACCAGCGCCGCCAGCAGGGCCGCGCCCACGGGGACCGCGATCAGCAGCGCCGCCAGGGTCGCCCAGGGGACGAGGATCGGCACGTACGGAAGCGAGTCACTGCCGGCGTAGCCCTGGTCGAGGGCCTCCTCGTACCACTTCAGTTCCTGGCGCTTCTCGGTGAGGCGCAGGCCGATCGCCGGGAGCACTCCGGCCGCCGAACCGAGCACCACACCCATCGCGGCCACCACCCCGCACTGGAACCCGCTGAGCGTCCTGCGCACCCGGGGCGGGGCGCCGACCGCGGCCAGCGTCTTCAGGTCGGCCTCGGCATCCGCCTGGGCGAGACCCGTGGCGATACCGGCCGCGCCGATGGTGATCAGGCCGGCGAAGACGGTCAGCGCCAGCAGGATGATGCTGTTCTCGCTGGTGTAGCCCTCCTCGACGTGCAGATTGACCTCGGAGCCGGTCTTGTCGAGCTCGGCGTCCAGCTGCTGGCGCTGCTCACTGCTCGGCATCTTGTCGGTGGAGTAGTAGGCACCCAACGGAACCGTCTGGACCCCGGCCGCCTTCGCGGTGGCGGGCGACATGATCATCGCGACGCCGTAGGACTTCTGCTGGGCGTCGGCCTGGTACGTGGCGAAGGACTTGACCTCGCCGGGGGCCTCCTTGCCCTTCTCCTGTGCTTCGTCGGCCGCCTTCGTGTCGGTGATCAGGCGGATGCCGATCTTGCCCTTGGCGTCCACATTGCGCTTGTCGAACGAGACGATCTGCCCCGCGGCCAGTGCCTTCTCGGCCGCCGGGTCGTCGATTCCGAGGACCCGCATCAGCTTGGCGTCGCCGACGAGCAGCCCGCTGTCGGTGTAGCTGACCTCGTTGCTGCTCAGGCAGCGCCAGTCCTTGGCCAGCTTGCGCCGCTCGGCCTTGCCGAACTTCTCCCACGGGTCCGCGTTCGGGTGGGCCGGATCCGTGCGCCACAGCGGGCACTGGTTGGCGAGAGGCACGATCACCTCGTACCGTCCGCAGTCCTCCCCGCCGTCGTACATCGAGCAGCCGGCCTTGCCGACCGAGACCCGGTCCACATCCGCACGGACATCGACGGGGAGCATCTTCTGCACCGAGGCGCGTACGGACGGGACGTCCCGTCCGCCGTCCTCGTCGATCATCACGGAGACCGCGCCGTGCGGCAGCCGTGCCTTGTAGTCGGCCTTGCTCTGGGCGTCCGTGCTCGCGGCGTACGTCGCCACCGCGACCGTGCCGGCGACGGCGGCCAGCACCGCGGCGACCGCGGGAGCCGTACGGCCCCGGTTGCGCACCGCGTCCCGCAGCGCCAGCCGCGGGGACAGCGGCAGGATGCGTCCCGTCCGGCCGAACAGGCCGACCAGGGCGGGAGTCAGGGCGACGATGCCCAGTTCGGCGAGGGCGCTGCCGCCCGCCACCACGATGAACTGGTCGGTCATCGTCGATCCGTAGAGCGCGATGGCCGCGCCCAGGGTGACCGCCACCAGACCGATCACCGGCAGCACCCGGCTGCTCTTGCGGACACCGCGACGGCCGGTGAGCGATGCCAGCACCGACTGACGCGAGGAGGTGATGGCGGGCACCAGCGCGGCCATGACACCGGTGAACACCGCGAGCAGTCCGATGCCGAGGAGTTCGAGCGGCCGGATGTCGAAGCTGCCGAAGCGTGCGCCCATGTAGTTCTCGAGCACGGGCCGCAGCGCGAAGGTGAGCAGCAGTCCGAGGATGGTGCCGACGACGGCCGCGGCGATGCCGATGACCAGACCGCCGGAGAGGACGATGGCACGGATATGGCGGCGGTCACCGCCGTTGGCTCCCACCAGACCGAGCTGGCGGCGCGAGCGCCGGGCGCCGACGGCGAAGGCCGGGCCTGCCAGCAGGCAGATCTCCAGCATGGCCAGACCGACGACGGTTCCCGCGGCGGCGAGGGCGGCCGCCTTGGCGGCCGTGCTCTGCTCGAAGTTGCCCCAGCCGTCCTCCTGGAACAGCGGAACCTCGGAATCGGCCGGCGGGTCGAGGGCGACGGCACGCGACTCGACCTTCACGCCCTTGGCGTTGGCCGCCTTGACCATGTTCCACGTGAAACCACCCGAGACCTTCACCAGGTACGTGGTGGACGCCGACGAGGTCGGCAGCCCTGCCTTCTCGAGCGCCTTGTCCAGCGGCGTGAGCAGCGCCCCGGGAAGCGCGTTGATCTGATCGGTGTCCAGCGCGTCCGGGAGTTCGTAGGCGCCCACGATCGTGTACGCGCGGTCGAGGCCGCGGGCGGTGACCTTGGAACCGACCTTCAGGTCGCTGTTCTCCAGGAAGTGCGTGGTCGCCGCGACCTCGTCGTCCTTCGTCGGGAACCGGCCGTCGGTGACGGTCAGCATCCCCTTGACCATGGGGTCGGACGCCTTGATCTCGCGGACCTCGGTGTTCAGCAGACCGTGTGCCGTCCGCAGCTTGGCCCGGCCGGTCGTGTCGGCCAGCGACGTGGCACCCGCGGGCAGCGCCTTGCTGACGTCGCCCTTGCCCTCCGGGTAGGGCCGGTTGTCGAAGTCGCCCACCGGCATGTAGCTGTCGCCGTTGGGGGACTGCATGAGGGGCGACCCGCCCATGCCCGGGTCGTCCAGCCGCGCGTCGGCGGTACCGAGCTTGCGCTCCATGGTCTGCGCGGTGGAGAGCTCCGCGCTGCGCAGGGTGAGATCCGCGGCACTCACACCGAGGATGGGGAGAGCGATCATCGCGAGGACGAGGAAGCTGCGTCCCTTGTAGCGCCAGGCGTCACGGCGGGCGATGCGGATCGCGGCCCGCCAGGAGTGGTACGAGCTGTTCACAGTTCGGCCGCCTGGCCCGAGAGCAGCGAGTCGGCCTGGCTGCGGATGGTCTGGTCGACGACGGCGCCGTCACGCAGGAAGACCACACGGTCCGCCCAGGCGGCGAAGCGCGGCTCGTGCGTGACGAGGATGCCGGCAGCGCCGGCGTCGCAACGGGCGCGCAGCAGGGCGAGCACGGACTCACCGGTCTCGGAGTCGAGGGCGCCGGTCGGCTCGTCGGCGAGGACGAGCCGGCGCTCGCCGACCAAGGCGCGGGCGATGGCGACGCGCTGCTGCTGGCCGCCTGACATCTCGTCGGGGAAGCGGTTGGCGAGATGTGCGAGGTCCATCTCCTCGAGGGCGGCGACGGCCTCGTTACGGGCCTTGCGGGCGGACATGCCGTCCAGTTCGCGCGGCAGGGAGACGTTCTCGGCGGCGGTCAGCGCCGGGATGAGGTTGTAGTCCTGGAAGACGTAGCCGATGCTGCGGCGGCGCAGGGCGGCGAGCGTCTTGCGGTTGGCGGTGGTGATGTCGGTGTTCTCGACGATCACCCGTCCCGAGGTGGGGGTGTCGAGCCCGCCCGCGATGGTGAGCAGCGTGGACTTGCCGGAGCCGGACGGGCCCATGACGGCGACGAGTTCGCCCGGGAAGACGTCGAGGTTGATGCCGCGCAGGGCATGGACCTCGGTGGCGCCGCTTCCGTGGACACGGGTCAGTTCCTGCAGTTGCAGGACGGGCTGCTGTGACTGCTGTGACGCCTGTGGCTGCTGTGACATGCGATCGGACATGGGAGGGTCCCCCTTGGACGGACGGGTGAGCGGAAGACTGATGGGCGTGAGGCCCGGGGGGTCCGGAGCGGTGCTCGGACCGTGGGGTCCGGAGCGCAGTGCTCGGACCGTGGGGTCGGGGGCCGGGAACTCCCGGGCCCCCGGGCGGAGTCGGCCCCGGCCGGGGGCCTGTCGCTAGGCCGTGGACTGCCCGGAGCGATCGGCCTGCGGGGACTGCGCGGCGGGTGCGGACTGCGTGGACTGCGCCTGCTGTCCGAGCAGCGAGGTGGCCGTCGGGCGTGAGGCTCCCCGCTCGGCCTGGGCGGAGAGCCGGATGAGCCGTACTTCGCAGTGGTCGAGCCAGCGTGCCTCGGCCTCGGTCTGGAAGATCAGCTGTTCCAGGACGAGCAGCCAGGCCACGTCGTCGCGCTCCTGCGACCCGCCGCTCTCGATGGCGGCCAGCGCCTGGGCCTTGAGCCGCGTGTAGTCCTGCATCGCCTTCACGGTGTGATGGCGCTGGGACTGGATGACGGCACGGATGTCCACGCCCGGAGCGCCGATCGCCATGGCGAGCTTGATGGCCAGCTCGTCCCGCGGCGGATTGCTCCGGTCCACCGGAGTCTCGAACCAGTTGGTGAGCTCGGTGTGACCGGCCTCGGTGATGACGTACAGCGCGTGGCCGGCGTCATCCGCACCGCTCTGGGCGACCATGCCGTCGCGTTCCAGGCGGTTGAGGGTCGTGTAGACCTGACCCACGTTCAGCGGCCAGGTGGAACCGGTGCGGGACTCGAACTCCGTGCGGAGCTGTGAGCCGTAGCGCGGACCGTGTTCCAGGAGGGCGAGGAGCCCGTGACGGATGGACATACTCGGTATGTATACCGGGTATGCCGGTGCGCGCCAACCGTCGGGAGGCGGAGCCGTCGCCTCCGTCTCAAGGAGGACAGGCGCCTCAGCGGCGCCTCATCCGTACGGCCAGGAAGCCGATTCCGAGGCCCATGAGGGCCATCCCGATGCCGAGGGACAGTGGCGAGATCTGCCTCGCGACGGCCTCGGGGGCGGCCTGTTCCTGCTGTTGACGTGCGGCGGCGGGCGCGAACGGGGTCGGCGGAGGCGCCGGCTGTTCGGCGTCCTCCTCGTGCTCCTCCGTCCAGGGTTCCTCCTCCTCCGTGAGACGGGGCCGCGGAGGATGGTGGTGCCTGCGGGAGGGGGGCGCCGAGGCCGACGGAGACGCGGAAACGGACGCGGAACGCGTGGCGGAGGGTGTGCCGGACGGGTTGAGCGACGGCTTGGCGGAGACTGACGGCGTGCTCGGGCTCACGCTCACCGGGGGCAACGGCCGCCCCGGGCGGGGCCGGCCCTCGCCGGCGGGCCTGCCCGCGAGGGAGGGCGACGCCGTGGGTCTGCCGGAGGGGGAGGCTTCGGGGGTCCCGGACTCGTCCGCCTGTGCCGGATGGGCGACCAGCAGCAACGAGGCGACCGCGATGGCGCACCGCGTGCGGAGCCTTGGAGTCACCGGGTGACCCCCTCCCGTGCCGAACCGCTGTGTTGATGGACTCAGCGTCACATGACGTACCAAGGACGGCATCTCGGGCACCGGCCGTACGGGTCATCGGCCGCGGCAACACGAACGGCCCGGCACGCGTGGTGCGTACCGGGCCGTGTCGGAAAAGGAACAGAAGGCGAGGTCAGGGGGACTTGCCCGTGGAGATCGTCAGCTCGAACTCCTGGCTACCCGGCAGGACGGCAGCGCCCTGGCTCGGGTACTGCCCGACCACGGCGTCCTTGGGCCACTGGGGGTTGTCCTCCGTCTTGACGGTCCAGGTCCAGTTCGCGGCCCGCAGGCACTCCTTGACGCTCAGCACGTCCTTGTAACGGAGGTCGGGGACCACGACCTTCTTGGGGTCCTGGCCGTCCTCCGTCGCCGCGGAGCACTTGGTGGCCTCGATGGTCCGGTTCCGGTCCGGCGGGAGCTCACCGCCCTGCTGAGACGTGCTCGAACTCGGGTCCCCGCCCGTGTTGTCGTCCTTCCCCTTGTCCTTCATCGAGATCGCCGCGATCAGACCGCCGATCGCCAGCAGCGCGACCGCGATCGCACCGATGATCACCGGCATGTTCCGCTTGCCGCCGCTGCCGCCACCCGGGCCGGTCGTGGCCGTCTGCGGGGACATCGTGTACGGAGGCGGCGTCGAGGCCAGGGGCCCCGCCGTCTGGTACGCCGGAGCGGGATTGTGCGGATAGCCGTACTGCGGAGCCGGGGTCGGGGCGGGCGCCGGGGTCGGCGGGCCGTACGGGCTCGGCTGGTACGGCGTCTGCACGCTCTGCGGCGGCGGCGCCGACTGGTCGAGCGGCGGGAAGACGGCCGAGCCGACCCCCGAGCCGCTCGCGGCCGGGGCGCCACCGACGATCACCGGGGCGCCCGTCTGTCCGGCACCCATCACCCGTGCGCACTCGTCGCGCATCGCGGCCGCGCTCGGGAACCGCTCGTTCGGGTTCTTCTTCAGCGCACGGGCGACGAGGGCATCCATCGCGGGAGTGACGGAGCGGTTGATCGAGGACGGAGCGACCGGCTCCTCCTGGACATGCGCGTACGCGATCGCCAGCGGGGAGTCGGCGTCGAACGGGAGCCGTCCGGTGAGCAGCTGGAAGAGCATGATGCCGACGGAGTACAGATCGGAACGGGCGTCCACGCCGCGTCCCAGCGCCTGCTCCGGCGACAGGTACTGCGGGGTGCCGACGACCATGCCGGTCTGCGTCATCGAGGTGACGCCCGACTGCATGGCGCGCGCGATGCCGAAGTCCATCACCTTGACGACGCCGCGCTTGGTCATCATCACGTTGCCGGGCTTGATGTCCCGGTGGACCAGGCCCATTTCGTGGCTGGTCTCCAGGGCGGCCAGCACATCGGCCGTCACCTTGAGCGCCTTCTCGGCCGGCATCGCGCCGTACTGCTGGACGTCCGCCTGAAGGACGGATCCGAGGGGCCGGCCCTCGACGTACTCCATGACGATGTACGGCATCAGCGAGCCGTCGAGCTCGTCCTCGCCGGTGTCGAAGACGGAGACGATATTGGGGTGCGACAGCTTGGCGACGGCCTGGGCCTCGCGGCGGAAGCGCTCACGGAAGGACTGCTCGCGCCCGAGCTCGGTGTGCAGCGTCTTGATGGCGACCTGGCGGTCCAGCGCCGAGTCGTACGCCAGATAGACGGAGGCCATACCGCCCTCGCCGAGCAGGTCGCGAAGCTGATACCGGCCACCCGCCACGGACCCACCCGCATAGCGGCCCTGCGCGCCGTCCTGGCTCATGACTGTGCTTCCCCCTCGGCGCGGACACCTGACGGCCCTCGATGGCCCGCGTCGCCGCGTGATCCGTGATGCATTACGTGATCCCTATTACGGGGCAAGTCTGCCCGAGGGGTCCGACACGTCAAGCCGGGTGCCCGTTCCGTGACCGTACGCACAAGAAGAGTCTCGGACTCGTTACAGGAAAAGCATGGAATTTGCGCCGTCGGACCGGCAGCGGGTTTGATGGCCGGTCCATCTCGAGCAGGCGCGTCTCGCGGAGGCTGTAGCGTGAGGCGGCACAAGCACCCTGAGGACGACAGCGATTCCCGCACGCACCCCCACGCACGCGGACAGATACGACGGCGAGGAATGATGGCACCCGAACCCGAAGCAGGCGGCGGCGTGCCGGATGCGGCGGACTCCTGGGGCACCGGCGGGCTGGTCGGAGACGGCCGGTACCGGCTGACGCACCGCCTCGGCCGCGGCGGCATGGCCGAAGTCTACGCGGCGGAGGACGTACGGCTCGGTCGGACCGTCGCGGTGAAACTGCTGCGCGCCGACCTCGCCGAGGACCCTGTCTCCAAGGCCCGCTTCACCCGCGAGGCACAGTCGGTCGCGGGCCTCAACCACCATGCGATCGTGGCGGTCTACGACTCCGGCGAGGACGTCGTGGGCGGCCAGTCCGTGCCGTACATCGTCATGGAGCTGGTCGAGGGCCGCACGATCCGCGATCTGCTGCTGAACGCCGAGGCCCCGCCGCCCGAGCAGGCCCTGATCATCGTCTCCGGCGTCCTCGAAGCACTCGCGTACTCCCACCAGCACGGCATCGTGCACCGGGACATCAAGCCCGCGAACGTCATCATCACCAACTCGGGTGCGGTGAAGGTGATGGACTTCGGCATCGCGCGCGCCCTGCACGGGGCGTCGACGACGATGACGCAGACCGGCATGGTGATGGGCACGCCGCAGTACCTGTCCCCCGAGCAGGCGCTGGGCAAGGCCGTCGACCACCGGTCCGACCTCTACGCGACGGGCTGTCTGCTCTACGAACTCCTCGCGCTGCGGCCCCCCTTCACCGGTGAGACCCCGCTCTCGGTGGTCTACCAGCACGTCCAGGACATCCCGGCCCCGCCGTCCGAGGTCTCGGACGTGGTGCCGCCGGAGCTCGACGGCATGGTGATGCGCTCGCTCGCGAAGGACCCGGACGACCGGTTCCAGAGCGCGGAGGAGATGCGCGGCCTGGTGCAGTACTCGCTGCAGATGCTCCAGCAGCAGGGCAGCCACAACGGCAGCTGGAACACCGGGCCGGTCGTGCTGAACGACGGCGGGCCGACGCCCGCCATGGGCACCACGGGGCCGACCGCCGTGCACCACCCCGTGCACGGTGACACCTCGCAGGGTCCGCTCCTGCCTCCGCCCAACCCGAACGACGGCGCGTACGACGGTCATCGGCCGGGCGGCCGCAAGGGCCGCAGCAAGGTATGGCTGCTGGCCGTGCTCGCGGTGGTCGCCATCGCGGTCGGTATCGCCTTCGCGCTGAACAAGGCGGGCGACACGGGCGGCACCCCCTCCGACAAGACGTCGGTCTCCGAGACGCCCACGACGCCGGACGAGACGCCGACGCCGACCGAGGAGGAGACCCAGCCGACGGAGGAGCCGGACGACAGCACCGGCGGCAATCAGGAGCCGTCGGAGGAGCCGACGTACACCCGGCCGGTCACGCCGAGCGATCCGCAGACGACGGCGGGCCCCACCGACCAGCCGACGGAGCCCACGGACCCGCCGACGGAGCCCACGGACCCGCCGACCGAGCCGACGGACCCGCCCACGGATCCGCCGACGGGCGGCACCAACGAGGGTGCCAACGGTGATCCGGGCGACCCGGGCGGCACCGAGGGCGGCTGACGTCGGGCGGGGTGCTCCAGGGCACCCGGTGTTCGGCGCCGAGTCGGGCACGATCCACAGGCCCTAGGCCGTAAAGGCGTCCCGGACCGCCTCGTACTCGCTCGTCCACCAGACCGCCAGGGCCGACACCGCGGGAAACTGCGGGTCGGCCCTTCGGTCGTTCAGCTGGTAGCGCCACCGCAGTATCCAGAAGTCGTTGAGCCGCTCCCACCACACCCGGTGCACCGCCGCCGCGAGCTCCGCCGCGTCCGCGCCGGCGGCCCGGCGGTAGGCCCGGGCGTAGGCGCGTACCTTCGGCAGTTCCAGTTCGCCGGCCGGCTGGACGAAGAAGATCGCCGCCGCCCGTACGGCCTCCTCGGCGCGCGGCTGCACGCCCAGCCGGTCCCAGTCGACGATCGCCGCGGGCTCCGCGCCCCGGTAGAGCAGGTTCAGCGGGTGGAAGTCGCCGTGCACCCAGCCGCCCGCGGAGCCCGGCGGCGGTCTGTGCCCGGCATGGCGCTCCAGCAGCGCGCGGCGCTCCACGAGCCGGTGCTCGGCGAGGGTGTCGAAGGCGTCGTGCGGCCGGGTGGCCCGCGCCAGGGACAGCAGTTCGTCGATGAGCGCGAAGGTCTCCTCGGGGTCGGCGCTCTCGTACTCGCCGCGTTCTGTGTGGTCGACCTCCATGACCTGGTCGAGGCAGGTGTGGACGAGGCCCAGGAGGGAGCCGAGCCGCCGGGACTGGGCCGTCGTGAGGTGGGCGCCGTCGCGGTGGCGGCCGTCGACCCAGGGGTGCAGGGCGTAACAGCGGCCGCCGATCACCGCGACCGTGCCGCCCTCGGTGTCCTCGACGGGCGGGGCGACCGGGACACCGAGCGCCTGGAGACGTTTGGTCGCCCGGTGCTGGCGGGCGATGGCCTCGCGGTCGCCGTCGAGGTGGTGCTTGAGGAAGTAGGCGCCGCGGGTGGTGGACAGCCGGTAGCCGCGGTTGAGGAGGCCCAGGGTGACCGGCTCGCAGGACAGTGGTTCGCCCGGGTCCTCGTAGCGGCGCAGAAGCGGACCGAGGGGTGGGGCGGTTGCAGATGAGCGCGGCACCCGCCAGATGTTAGATCACGCAGCGTGTCGGGTGGGACGCTCTTCGAGATAGTCCATCGTGTGCACGGTCACGAACCGGGGTTCGATCCGCAGATAGACGGGATCGAACGCCTCGCCGTTCATGTGGTGCGGCTGCTCCCCGAAGAGCCGCAGCATCTCCTCGGACGGCTGGACCACCTCCGCCGTACCGCTGAACTGCACGGACCAGCGGACCGCCGCACCGGAGTTGAGGTTGTCCGCGCCGTAGGCCACCACGCTGCCGTTGCACGCGCTGTGGTAGCCGAAACCGCGGTGTATCCGCAGGAGGACGCTGCCGTCCAGCACGATGTGCCGGGCCGGCGCGACGAACGGCATGGCCCGCATGCTCGTCGCCAGCCGGCCGTACGGCACGCGTCCGAGCAGTTCGACCGCGCGGGCTTCCTCGGTGGACATCACTCCACTCTCCGTGACGGACGGCCTGCCCGGAAGGGCCCGCCGCCCTCGGCCCGCAAGGACGAAGGTCCCGGTGGCGAGGGCCGGAACGGGTCAGCCCGGACGGGTGAGGCGGGGCGTCAGCGGTACTCGCGCTCCGCCTGTATCCGGGCCACGTAGGCGGCGGCCTGCGAACGCCGCTCCATGCCCAGTTTGGACAGCAGGCTCGAGACGTAGTTCTTGATGGTCTTCTCGGCGAGGTGCAGCCGCTCGCCGATGACCCGGTTGGTCAGTCCCTCGCCGATCAGGTCCAGGATCCTGCGTTCCTGCTCGGTCAGGGAAGCCAGCTTCTCGTCGCTCTTCGGGCTGTTGCCGCCCCGCAGCCGCTCCAGCACCCGGGCGGTCGCCACGGGGTCGAGCAGCGACCGGCCGGCCGCCACGTCCCGCACCGCCGTCAACAGCTCGTTCCCGCGGATCGCCTTCAGTACGTATCCCGACGCGCCGGCCATGATCGCGTCGAAAAGTGCCTCGTCGTCGGAGAACGAGGTGAGCATCAGACATTTGATGTGCTCATCGGCGGAACGGACCTCGCGGCAGACCTCGACACCGCTGCCGTCGGGCAGCCGAACATCGAGAATGGCGACATCAGGGCTGGTCGCAGGGATTCTGACCAGGGCGTCTGCCGCCGTGCCCGCCTCTCCGACGACCTCGATGTCCTCCTCGCCGGAGAGCAGTTCGTGGACTCCGCGGCGCACGACCTCATGATCGTCAAGAAGAAATACGGTGATTTTTCCGTCTTCGGGCACGAAAGCAGTCTCACACATCTACTCTTCCCGTGCCTGGGGTGCCCGGGATAACGTGCCCGTGTTCCGGCGGCCTGCAAGGCTGTGACCAGTGGTTGTTCCCGTATTTCGCGATTTACTTGGATATCCAAGCAAAATCGCAGGTCAAATGGGGTTTCGCAGTAATGCGGCCCACTGGGTAACGTGCCTTTGGCAGGGCGCTCGCCGGGGCACCTGTCACGCCTGTTCCCGGCTGCGTCGCACCCACCCCGTGCACGGGTACTGGAATCAGGCGAGCCGCACTGGTTTACCCGGCGAACCCGGGGGCCGGACCGACGGAGGAGCACGCACGTGACCGTGGAGAGCACTGCCGCGCGCAAACCGCGACGCAGCAGCAAGCGCGTCAGCGCCGCGAAGAAGCCACAGGGCTCGGAGCCCCAGCTCGTACAGCTGCTGACGCCCGAGGGCGAGCGGATCGAGCACCCTGAGTACAGCATCGATCTGACGCCCGAGGAGCTGCGCGGCCTGTACCGCGACATGGTTCTCACGCGCCGCTTCGACGCCGAGGCCACCTCCCTGCAGAGGCAGGGAGAGCTCGGGCTGTGGGCATCACTGCTGGGCCAGGAGGCCGCACAGATCGGGTCGGGTCGCGCGCTGCGCGACGACGACTACGTCTTCCCGACCTACCGCGAGCACGGTGTCGCCTGGTGCCGCGGTGTCGACCCCACCAATCTGCTCGGCATGTTCCGCGGTGTGAACCACGGTGGGTGGGACCCGAACACCAACAACTTCCACCTGTACACGATCGTCATCGGCTCGCAGACGCTGCACGCCACCGGCTACGCGATGGGCGTGGCCAAGGACGGTGCCGACTCGGCCGTGATCGCGTACTTCGGTGACGGCGCGTCCAGCCAGGGCGACGTCGCGGAATCGTTCACCTTCTCCGCGGTCTACAACGCTCCCGTGGTGTTCTTCTGCCAGAACAACCAGTGGGCGATCTCGGAGCCGACCGAGAAGCAGACCCGGGTGCCGCTCTACCAGCGCGCCCAGGGCTTCGGCTTCCCCGGTATCCGCGTCGACGGCAACGACGTGCTCGCCTGCCTGGCCGTGACCCGGTCCGCGCTGGAGCGCGCCCGCCGCGGCGAGGGCCCGACCCTGGTCGAGGCGTTCACCTACCGCATGGGCGCGCACACCACCTCGGACGACCCGACGAAGTACCGGGCCGACGAGGAGCGCCAGGCGTGGGAGGCGAAGGACCCGATCCTGCGGCTCCGTACGTATCTGGAGAACGCCGTTCTCGACAAGAACGAGGCCGAAGCCTTCTTCACCTCCCTGGAGGAGGAGAGCGAGACGCTCGGCAAGCGGGTCCGTGAGGCGGTGCGGGCCATGCCCGACCCGGACGACCTGGCGATCTTCGAGAATGTCTACGCAGACGGGCACGCCCTCGTCGACGAGGAGCGCGCTCAGTTCCTCGCGTACCAGGCGTCCTTCGCCGAGGAGGGCAACTGATCATGGCCGCCACCAAACTTCCCCTCGCCAAAGCGATCAACGAATCGCTGCGCAAGGCCCTGGAGACCGACCCCAAGGTCCTGATCATGGGTGAGGACGTCGGCAAGCTCGGCGGTGTCTTCCGGGTCACCGACGGACTGCAGAAGGACTTCGGCGAGGAGCGGGTGATCGACACCCCGCTCGCCGAGTCCGGCATCGTCGGCACGGCGATCGGTCTTGCGCTGCGCGGCTACCGGCCCGTCGTGGAGATCCAGTTCGACGGCTTCGTCTTCCCGGCGTACGACCAGATCGTCACCCAGCTCGCGAAGATGCACGCCCGCGCGCTCGGCAAGATCAAGATGCCGGTCGTCATCCGCATTCCCTACGGCGGCGGCATCGGCGCGGTCGAGCACCACTCCGAGTCCCCCGAGGCGCTCTTCGCCCATGTGGCGGGCCTCAAGGTGATCTCGCCGTCGAACTCCTCCGACGCCTACTGGATGATGCAGCAGGCCATCCAGAGCGACGACCCGGTCATCTTCTTCGAGCCCAAGCGCCGTTACTGGGACAAGAGCGAGGTCGACACCGAGGCGATCCCCGGACCCCTCCACACCGCCCGTGTCCTGCGGACCGGCACCGACCTCACACTGGCCGCGTACGGCCCGATGGTGAAGGTCTGCGTCGAGGCCGCGGCCGCCGCGGAGGAGGAGGGCAAGTCCATCGAGGTCCTGGACCTGCGATCGATGTCGCCCATCGACTTCGACACCATCCAGACGTCGGTCGAGAAGACCCGCCGGCTGGTCGTGGTGCACGAGGCCCCCGTCTTCTACGGCTCCGGCGCGGAGATCGCCGCTCGCATCACCGAGCGGTGCTTCTACCACCTGGAGGCTCCGGTGCTCAGGGTCGGCGGGTTCCATGCGCCGTATCCGCCGGCGCGGCTCGAGGAGGAGTACCTCCCGGGTCTTGACCGGGTGCTGGACGCCGTCGACCGCTCGCTCGCGTACTGAGGAGTGCCGTGACCATGACTCAAGACACTTCGCTTCGCTTCCGCGAGTTCAAGATGCCCGACGTGGGCGAGGGACTCACCGAGGCGGAGATCCTCAAGTGGTACGTGCAGCCCGGCGACACGGTGACCGACGGCCAGGTGGTGTGCGAGGTCGAGACGGCGAAGGCGGCCGTCGAGCTGCCCATCCCGTACGACGGGATCGTGCACGCCCTGCGCTTCGAGGAGGGCACGACGGTCGACGTCGGCACCTCGATCATCACGATCGACGTGGCGCCCGGCGGCGGTGACGCGGCCCCGGACGACCAGCCCGCGGCACAGACGGAGGCCGCGCCGGTCGCGCCCGCCGCCGAGGAGGAGGCTCCCAAGGGACGCCAGCCGGTCCTCGTCGGCTACGGCGTCGCCGAGACCTCCTCCAAGCGCCGCCCGCGCAAGCCGGGCGCCGGGCAGGGCGTACCGGCCCAGCCCGCCGCCGAGGGTGCGGGCTCGCACCAGCCGCAGGCCGCGGCGCCGCAGAGCCCCGCCGCCGCGATCCAGGCCGAGATGAACGGGCACGGCGGCACCGCCGCACTGCCCCGCCCGCTGGCCAAGCCCCCGGTCCGCAAGCTCGCCAAGGACCTGGGCATCGATCTGGCGACGGTCACCCCGACCGGACCGGACGGCATCATCACCCGGGAGGACGTCCACGCGGCGGCCGCCCCGGCGGCTGCGCCCGCGCAGGCCCCGGCGCCCGCTCCGGCCCCCGAGCCCGTGGCCGCCGCCGCGGTGCCCGCGCCGGTCGCGGCCGGTGCGCGGGAGACGCGCATCCCGATCAAGGGGGTGCGCAAGGCCACCGCGTCCGCGATGGTCGGCAGCGCGTTCACGGCTCCGCACGTCACGGAGTTCATCACCCTCGACGTGACGCGGACCATGAAGCTCGTCGACGAACTCAAGGCCGACAAGGACATGGCCGGGCTGCGGGTCAACCCGCTGCTGCTGATCGCCAAGGCGCTGCTGGTCGCGATCAAGCGCAACCCCGGCGTCAACGCCGCCTGGGACGAGGCGGGCCAGGAGATCGTTCAGAAGCACTACGTGAATCTGGGCATCGCGGCGGCCACCCCGCGCGGACTGATCGTGCCGAACATCAAGGACGCGCACGACAAGACCCTGCCCGAACTGGCGCAGGCGCTGGGCGAGCTGGTCGCCACCGCCCGTGAGGGGAAGACCACCCCGGCGGCGATGCAGGGCGGCACGGTGACCATCACCAACGTCGGCGTCTTCGGCGTCGACACCGGTACGCCGATCCTCAACCCCGGCGAGTCCGCGATTCTGGCGGTCGGTGCGATCAAGCTCCAGCCGTGGGTCCACAAGGGCAAGGTCAAGCCCCGTCAGGTCACCACGCTCGCGCTCTCCTTCGACCACCGTCTGGTCGACGGCGAGCTGGGCTCCAAGGTGCTCGCGGATGTCGCGGCGGTCCTGGAGAACCCGAAGCGGCTGATCACCTGGGCCTGATCGGCCCGTACCGGCTCTGACCGGTGCTGAACGACGAGGTCCCGTGACGCCAGGCGTCACGGGACCTCGTTCGGTTCACCGGTGGGTCCGGTGGATCAGTCGCGCTGCGCGCCGGCCGGGAGCGAACGCACCTTCATCGTCTTGGCGGTGGTGGAGCCGAAGCCGAAGTCCAGCAGCTTCGCCGCGTCCTTGGTGCGCTCGGCGACGCTGGAGCTGCCGAGGACGACGCCGACGTACGTCTTGGTGCCGCGGGTGGCGGCGAAGACGAGGCAGGGGCCGGCAGCCGTGCCGGTACCGGTCTTCACACCGATGGCGCCGCTGTACGAGCCGAGCAGGGTGTTGGTGTTGTACCAGGTGTACGTGCGGGTGCCGCCGGTGCTCGTCGTCGCCGTGGTCTTGTACGACGTCGCCTTGACCACGTCACGGAAGACGGAGCTGCTCACCGCGTGGCGGGCGAGCTTCGCCAGGTCCCACGGGGTCGTGTAGTTGTTGCCCTTGGCGGAGATGCCGTCGAACGAGTCGAACTTGGTGTTGACCAGACCCAGTTGCTTGGCCTTGGCGTTCATCTTGCCGATGAACGAGGCGGTGCGGGCGGCGGTCGTCGTCCCCGTGCCGTAGGTGTCGGCGAGGGCGTACGCGGCGTCGCAGCCGGACGGCAGCATCATGGCGGAGAGCAGCTGGCGGACCGTCAGCTTGTCGCCGGTGCGCAGGTCCGCGGTGCTCGCGCCCTGCTTGACAACGTAGTCGCGGTACACCTGCTTGACGGTGACCTTCTTGTTGAGGTCCACGCCCTTGATCGTGAGAACCGTGATGGCGGTCACGAGCTTCGTGGTGCTCGCCATCTGCCGGCGGGTGTTGTTGGCCTTGCCGTAGATCGGCTTGGCGTCGAGCTGGTCGAGCAGGAAACCGCCCTTGGCGGTGATGGACGGGATCGGCTGCGCGGCTTGCGCGGGTGCGGCGAGGGGTGAAGCCGTCAGCAGCAGACCGCTCGCGAGAGCGAGCGTGGCTGCTCTGCGCAGGCCCTTGTGGCTCGATATCACAGAAAACGCTCCGAGTTCGCAAATGCGTCTAAACAAGTCCGAAGGGGACACGGCGAAAAGAGGGTCCCGTTACGAGACTCGTGACCGGCCCCGAAGGATGTAGTCGTGTGTGCATCTTGTCGGACTTTTTTGGCTGTGCTTGACGGTGCTCACCCGTCCCGGCTGTCCGTCCTGCATCGTGGACATGGCTTTCTGATGCACCTGTCTTGTATCTAAGCTGTGCGCATGCCTGCCGCAGCCCCCGCCGCCGACCGCGTCTACACCCACGTCAAGCAGGCAGTCCTCGACCGCCGCTACGAGGGCGGGACCCTTCTCACCGAGGGCGAACTGGCCGACGCCGTAGGGGTGTCCCGCACGCCCGTCCGTGAGGCCCTCCTCAAGCTGGAGGTCGAAGGGCTGATCAAGCTCTACCCGAAGAAGGGCGCCCTCGTCCTCGCCGTCTCCGCGCAGGAGATCGCCGACGTGGTGGAGACCCGGCTGCTCGTCGAGGAGCACGCAGCCCGCAAGGCCGTGCCCGCCCCGCCGCAGCTGCTCGCCCGTCTCGAAGAGCTCCTGGAGCAGCAGAAACGGCAGGTCCAGGAGGGCGACTTGGCGGCGGTGGCGGTCACCGACCGGTGCTTCCACGCCGAGATCGTCCGCAGCGGCGGCAACGAGATCCTGTCCCGCCTCTACGACCAACTCCGCGACCGGCAGCTGCGGATGGGCGTCGCCGTGATGCACGCCCATCCCGACAGGATCACCAAGAACGTCGCCGAGCACAGCGAGATCCTGGAAGCCCTGCGGGCCGGCGACCCGGACCGGGCCGCGGCCCTCGTCCACCGGCACGTCGGCTGGTTCAGCAACCTGGCGCGGGGCGAGGTCCGATGACGACCCACGCCGCGCTGCCGGGAGACCCTCCGGGCGGCCGCCGGGCCGCCGCCGTGTGGGGCATCGGCGTCGCCGTCTACTTCGTCGCCGTCATCTTCCGGACCTCCCTCGGCGTCGCCGGCCTCGACGCCGCCGACCGCTTCGATGTCAACGCCTCGGCGCTGTCCACCTTCTCCATACTCCAGCTGCTGGTCTACGCCGGCATGCAGATACCCGTCGGCCTGATGGTCGACCGGCTCGGCACCAAGAAGGTCCTGACGCTCGGCGTCGTGCTGTTCACCGTCGGACAGCTGGGCTTCGCGCTGGCCCCCTCGTACGGCACGGCGCTCGCCGCCCGCGCCCTGCTCGGCTGCGGCGACGCGATGACCTTCATCAGCGTGCTGCGGCTCGGCAGCCGCTGGTTCCCCGCCCGGCGCGGACCCCTCATCGGACAGGTCGCCGCGCTCTTCGGGATGGCCGGCAATCTCGTCTCCACCCTCGTCATCGCCCGCATGCTGCACGGCATGGGCTGGACCGCCACCTTCGCGGGCAGCGCCGGGGCCGGCGTGCTGGTCCTCGTGCTGATGCTGGTCTTCCTCAAGGACCACCCCGAGGGCCACGAACCGCCGCCCGCGCAGCACGCGGGAGCCGCGTTCGTCCGCAAACAGATCGCCCTGTCCTGGCGCGAGCCCGGCACCCGGCTCGGTATGTGGGTGCACTTCACCACCCAGTTCCCCGCCATGGTGTTCCTGCTGCTGTGGGGAATGCCCTTCCTGGTCGAGGCCCAGGGCCTGTCCCGGGAGACGGCCGGCTCGCTGCTGACCCTGGTCGTGCTCTCCAACATGGCGGTGGGGCTGGTGTACGGGCAGATCATCGCCCGCCACCACGCGGCGCGTGCGCCGCTCGCGCTCGGCACCGTCGGTGCGACCGCGCTTCTGTGGGCCGCCACGCTCGTCCACCCCGGCGACCACGCCCCGATGTGGCTGCTGATCACACTCTGCGCCGTGCTCGGCGCCTGTGGGCCGGCGTCGATGATCGGCTTCGACTTCGCCCGGCCGGCGAACCCGCCCCAGCGGCAGGGCACGGCGTCCGGGATCGTCAACATGGGCGGCTTCGTGGCGTCGATGACGACACTGCTCGCCGTGGGCGTGCTGCTGGACGCGACCGGCGACAACTACCGGATCGCGTTCTCCTCCGTGTTCGTGCTGGAGGCGCTGGGGATCACCCAGATCCTGCGCCTGCGGGCGCGTACAGCGCGCCGGGAACGGGAGCGGCTGGTGGCGAGCAGGGTGGAGGCGGTGCACGTCCCGGCGTAGGGACCACCGGGCTGGGCGCTGCGTGCCCCGGACGGCACTGCCTCGAGCCGCACTTCCGCGACCGCACTTCCCCGACCGCACTGCCGCGGACCGCGTGCCCGGGTGGACCGGCGCGGTGGCCGGCAGGGTCCCGGGCGTTCCTCGACCTCGGTCGCACCGCCCGAGCGTCAGGGCGTGACCGCGAACTCCCGCAGGATCGCGGTGGCCAGATCCTGGTCGCCGTCCACCTTCACCCGGTCCGCCGCCGCCGTCGCCCGCATGCGGCCGCAGGCCAGCCGGTGGTACGTCTCCCAGTCCATGGCCAGGGTCACGACGGGCCCCAACGAGGGTGCGCCGTCGACCGTTCCGCGTCCGTCCGCGTCCACCCGGACCGTGCGCAGGAACTCGACCGGACCGTGAACATCGAAGACAACCGCCGAGTTCGGCGGTGCGCCCGCGTCCTTGGCGACCGTCTTCGGCAGCGCCTCCAGCAGGCAGTCCCGGGTGATGTAGGCACCGGGGGAGTCCTCGTTGCCCGGCCGGCCGATGGCGGCCCGCAGATCCTGCTCGTGCACCCAGAGGTCGAACGCACGCATCCGCATGGCGAGTTCGAGGGTCTGCTCGGCGCCCAGCGGCGCGCGGACCACCGCGTCGGGACCGCGGGTCTCGTTGCGCAGCTGGCGGGCGCGCCGGATCATCGTGTACTCGAGCTCGGAGGTCATCTCCGGGGCCGTGTGGTGGCGCCGCACATCGACCTGCATCTCCATGTAGCGCGCGAAGTCGCTCTGCACGTGGTAGAGATCACGCGGCAGTGTGTGGATCGGCCGGGGATCGCCGAGCATCTCGCACTCCATGCCGATGACGTGCGAGACCAGGTCACGCACCGACCAGGCGGGGCACGGCGTCGGACGGTTCCACTCACCCTCGACGAGCGGCTGCACCAGCTCGGCTATCGCTTCAAGGGAGTGGGTCGAGGCGTCGGCGTAGGTCTGGAGGCTGGGATGGACGGTCACGGGACCCCTCGGCGGTTCTGCGGTACGCGGGCTGGGCTGCTGCTGACTGCTGGGCTGCGTGGGAGGCTCGGCAGTTAAGTTACGCTGCCGAGCGTCACCCCGGCAGTGCTTTCGTGTGACGATCGTAGGCCCGCCCCGAGGGCTCGAATGCCAGGACGGTGGTAGTGTGCGCGCCTCCCTCATCCAGATCGCAGCAGACCCGGACGAAACGGTCAATTCCCGTAGACGGCGTGCGGCTTCACTCGTTCGTGAGCAGCGCGGTGCGGATCTGGTGGTCCTGCCCGAGTTGTGGCCGGTCGGAGCGTTCGCGTACCAGTCGTTCGAGGCCGAGGCCGAGACACCTGCCGGGCCGACGTACGAGGTGATGGCCGAAGCCGCGAGGGACGCGGGTGTCTGGCTGCACGCGGGTTCGATCGTCGAACGCGACCCCGACGGCACGCTCTACAACACCTCCCTCGTCATCTCCCCCGCGGGCGACCTCGCCGGCACCTACCGCAAGATCCACCGCTTCGGATTCGACAAGGGCGAGGCGGTGATGATGGGCGCGGGCGCGGACCTGGCGACGGTCGCGCTGCCCGACCTGACCATCGGCCTCGCCACCTGTTACGACCTGCGCTTCCCCGAGCTCTTCCGGGGCCTGGTCGACGCGGGGGCCGGCCTGTTCGTCGTTCCCGCGGGCTGGCCCGCCCGCCGCCGCGGCCACTGGACCCTGCTGGCCCGCGCCCGCGCGGTCGAGAACCAGGCGTACGTCCTCGCCTGCGGTACCGCGGGCACCCATGGGGGCGTCGAACAGGCGGGGCACAGCATCGTGGTCGACCCATGGGGCGAGGTGCTCGCCGAGGCGGGGCCGGACGAGGAGATCCTGACCGTCAACCTCGACCCCGCGAAGGTGGCGGCGACGAGGGACCAGTTCCCGGTGCTGAAGGACCGGCGCCTCGGTGTGGTGGCGCCCGACATCCTGCGCTGAACCGCTGAACCGCTGACCGCTGGGCTACTGGGCCGCTGGGCTCCGCGCTCGGAGCCGCCAGGCCCGTCCCTGTCCGGGGGCGGGCCTTTGGCGCGGCCGGCGTCAACAAGTGCGGCTCGTTCAACTTCCCCGCCACCGGTCGAAGTTCTCCCTCGCCGACGGCGGCGGCAACGACGGCGTCCGGCTCGCGCCCTGGCTCCTGCCGAACACCATCACCTGCGACGACCGCCCACCGGTGGTCCCGCCCCCGGCCTCGTCACCCTGGTGACCGGCCGGCCGTGCCCCGCACCGCAACCCTCGGGTGCGGGGCACGGTCGCTCAGTCCTCCTCGCGCTCCTTCTCCGCCATCCGGATCACACACACGGCCACGGCGATCATCAGCGCGGCGTCCGCGTCCTCCCGGACCACGTTGACGGCGTACGTCTCCCGCACGTGGAACCACTGCCGCGAGATGTGCGCGAGCAGCTCACCCTCGTACTCGACGACGAACTCCCGGTCGAGGATGCGCCCGCTGACATCGAGCTCGGTGCCCTCGGCGAGGGTGACGCGGTAGTGATTGCGCAGCAGCGACAGCCGCTTCCTGCGGATGGTGGCGAGGGTGCTGTCGTCGCGCTCGATGGTCATGGTGTCCCGCAGGCTGATCAGCTTCTTGCGGAGCGTGACCAGGATCGTGCCGTTCGGGTCCTTGAGCTCCAGAGTGTCCCGGAGACGCAGCGCCTTGCCGTCGACGAGGAAGGCGTGACGGCCCTGCTCGTCCTCGATCCAGTAGTCGTCGCCGATCGCGAAGATTTTGTCGCGCACGAGATATTTCATGTGGAATGCGTACCCCCGGTGGCGAGGATGGATGGGGGTCCGGGCGCGCGTGCACGCGTTCGGGCGCCCGTGCCCGTCGCGTCAGTCGCCGACCTGGTGTTCCACTCGGTGGCGGATGTAGTCGTCCGGATGGGACCGGGCTATCGCCACCGCCGCGTCCACCAGGCCGTGGAACTCCGCGGGGTAGGCGGACTTCCGCAGTGACAGACCCGGCAGGATGCAGCGCCGGACGTCCACATGCTCGTTGCTCACGAACTCGCGCAGAGCGGTCTCGTTCCACTCGGCCACCACGGCCGCGCGGTCGGCGGGCTCCGGCTGCCCGATCGCTCCGGGGTTCTGGGCCCGTACGCGGGGCATCCGCGGGGGCAGGGCCGACCAGTACCAGGCACGCGCGGCGCCGGCCCGTTCGTGGTCCGTGCCCGTCTTCAGATAGGCCAGCAGCGCGGATTGGACCCGGCGCTGACCGAATGCGTTGAGGGCCGGCTCGACGAACTGGCGGTTGAAGCTCGGATCGGGATCGTGGACGGCCGCCCTGACCAACGTGTCGAACGACTCCTCGGAGAGGGTCAGGCCGCGGAGGCAGGCGCTGCGCAACGCGGTCCTGATGTGCTGCACCCATGTCCGCCGGCCGTCCGGCTCCGGCTCCGGCTCCGCAAGGAGACCGGCATCGAGACCGAGGATCCGGACGACGTCCACCAGACTCCTGGCGAAGACCTCCCGGCCGTCCTCCGTCCTCCCGGGGCAGTGCCATGAACCCGTGCGTCGTCGCCGCGTCACCGGCAGCCGTCTCGTTCCCGTCCGCAGACAATCGTCTCTCCCCCTGTCGTAGGCCCTGTCGTGGGCCTGCAATCCGGCATTCACACCCAGGTGGCAAGCTTGAACCATGAACGATGCCGCCCCGGCGCCCACCCCCGCGCCCCGCAAGCGTGCCCGCGTCCGTGCCCCTGAACTGGTCGGCAAGGGCGGCTGGCTCAACACCGGAGGCAAAGAGCTCACCCTCGCAGACCTGCGAGGTAAGTGCGTTGTTGTGGACTTTTGGACATTTTGCTGCATCAACTGCCTTCACGTCCTCGACGAACTCCGCGATCTCGAGGAGAAGCACCGCGACACCGTCGTGATCATCGGCGTCCACTCGCCCAAGTTCGTGCACGAGGCCGAGCACCAGGCCGTCGTCGACGCCGTCGAGCGGTACCAGGTGCACCACCCCGTCCTGGACGATCCCGAGCTCGCCACCTGGAAGCAGTACGCCGTCCGCGCCTGGCCCACCCTCGTCGTGATCGACCCCGAGGGATACGTCGTCGCGCAGCACGCCGGTGAGGGGCATGCGCACGCCATCGCCAGGCTCGTCGAGGAGCTGGAGGCCGAGCACGAGGCCAAGGGGACGCTGCGGCGCGGGGACGGGCCCTATGTGGCGCCCGAGCCCGTCGCCACCGATCTGCGCTTCCCCGGCAAGGCCGTGCTGCTGCCGTCCGGGAACCTCCTCGTCTCCGACTCCACCCGCGATCAGCTCGTCGAGCTGGAGCCCGACGGGGAGAACGTCGTACGGCGGATCGGGGACGGGATCCTCAACGAGCCGCAGGGGCTCGCGCTGCTGCCCGACGGGCGGGTCGCCGTAGCCGACACCGTGAACCACACCATCCGTGCGTACGACCCGGAGACCGGCGCGTTCGAGACGCTCGCCGGGACCGGCCGGCAGTGGTGGCAGGGGTCGCCCACCAGCGGTCCCGCGCTCGATGTGGCGCTGTCCTCGCCGTGGGACGTGGCCTGGTGGGGCGGGAAGCTGTGGATCGCCATGGCGGGCGTCCACCAGCTGTGGACGTACGACCCGGAGACCGGGACCGTCGAGGCCGCGGCCGGCACCACCAACGAAGGGCTCGTCGACGGACCCGCCGCCGAGGCCTGGTTCGCGCAGCCGTCGGGGCTCGCCGCCACCGAGGAGCGGCTGTGGATCGCCGACTCGGAGACGTCCGCCCTGCGCTGGATCGACCCGGATCTCGAGGTGCACACGGCGGTCGGCACGGGACTGTTCGACTTCGGGCACCGGGACGGGCCGGCGGACCAGGCCCTCCTCCAGCACCCGTTGGGGGTCACCGCCCTGCCGGACGGGTCGGTTGCCGTGAGCGACACGTACAACCACGCGCTGCGCCGCTACGACCCGGTGAGCGGCGAGGTCAGCACGCTGGCCACGGATCTGCGGGAGCCCTCAGGGGCCGTTCTCGTCGGTGACGACATCGTCGTGGTGGAGTCGGCCCGGCACCGGCTGACCCGGCTGCGGCTGCCGGACGAGGCGGTACGGGTCGAGGCCGTCGCGCACCGGACACAGCGTGCGGCGACCGAGGTCGCCGGTGGCACGCTCCGACTGGACGTGGTCTTCCAGGCCCCGGCCGGCCAGAAGCTCGACACCCGCTACGGGCCCTCCACCCGGCTGCTCGTCTCCTCGACGCCGCCCGAGCTGCTGGTGGCCGGCGAGGGCGCCGGGACCGATCTGTCGCGGGAGCTGGACATCGATCCGGCGGTGGGCGAGGGCGTGCTGCACATCTCGGCGATGGCGGCGTCCTGCGACGACGATCCGGAGAACGAGTACCCGGCCTGCCATGTGCATCAGCAGGACTGGGGCGTCCCGGTGAAGGTGACGGCGGACGGGGCGGCCCGGCTGCCGCTGGTCCTGGCGGGGATGGACGAGGGCCGCCAGTAGCCCTTCGTGTACGGGAGGTGCGCCCACGCCGCGCTGGCCACAAGCCGTCTTGCGACCGCACGCACCGGACGCTCCCCCTACGCCCTGCGGGCGTGGGGAACCCCCAGTGCTTGACGGGCAGACATTGCTGGTCGAGGCACTGGCTCCGGACAGCGCCCAGCCGCGATGGGGCTAGTGGAACAGGCCCTGCCGCCAGGCCGGTCGGCCGGCCGCGCCGTCCAGGCAGCCAGCCACCCACAGGCCCGGGTCGTACGACGCCTTGCGTCCGCCCCAGCCCTCGGCGTGCAGCCGTGCGCACCCGCCGGCCAGGAGGTCCTTCACCTCCTGGCCGGTGCGGTCGTACTGCCGGACGCGGTTGCCCTGGAGGAAGCCGGATTCGTACGCCACGTCCTCGGCCCACGGCGGCCGGTCGTGGTGCCGGTCGATGAGCACCCAGGCACCGGTGGCGAGGACGGCGGCCGCCGAGGCGAGCGCGAGCAGCAGCGTGCGGCGCGAGGGGCCGGTGTGGTGGACGGCGACCGTGTCATGACCGAGCAGAACCATGGGCACCACGGTGCCGTCCGGGGCCTTTCCCGGATGTTTCGTGGTCGCCGAACGCGCCGCCGGGGCGCGGGAGTTCAGCCCTCCAGGAACGACGCGATCGCGTTCGCGAGCAGATAGGGGTCGTCGGAGCCGCACAGTTCCCGCGCGCTGTGCATGGACAGGATCGCCACACCGACGTCGACGGTCTGGATGCCGTGCCGGGCCGCCGTGATGGGGCCGATCGTGGTGCCGCACGGCATCGCGTTGTTCGACACGAACGTCTGCCACGGCACGCCGGCCTTCTCGCAGGCCGCGGCGAACACCGCGCGGCCGCTGCCGTCGGTGGCGTAGCGCTGGTTGACGTTGACCTTGAGGATGGGGCCGCCGTTGGCGCGCGGGTGGTGCGTGGGGTCGTGGCGCTCCGCGTAGTTGGGGTGCACGGCGTGGCCGGTGTCGGAGGACAGGCACACGGTGCCGGCGAAGGCCCGGGCCTTGTCCTCGAAGCTGCCGCCGCGGGCGAAGACCGAGCGTTCCAGGACCGTGCCGAGCAGGGGGCCGTCGGCGCCGGTGTCGGACTGGGAGCCGTTCTCCTCGTGGTCGAAGGCGGCGAGTACGGGGATGTACGGCAGGTCGGACGATGCGGAGACGGCGGCGAGTGCGGCGGTGGCCGCGTGCACGGACAGCAGGTTGTCCATGCGCGGTCCGGCGAGCAGTTCGCGGTCGCGGCCGAGGTAGGCGGGCCGCTCCACGGAGTGCACCATGAGGTCCCAGCCGGTGACGTCGCCCTCGGTGAGACCGGCCTCCTCTTCGAGGAAGTGGATGAGGTCGCCCTCGTGGGCGTCGCCCAGGCCCCAGATCGGCTGCATGTGGCGCTGCTTGTCGAGCTTGAGGCCGTCGGTGTGCACGGAGCGGTCGAGGTGGATCGCCAGCTGGGGCACGCGCAGCAGCGGCCGGTCGATGTTCACCAGGCGGTGGGACCCGTCGCGCAGGCTCAGCCGGCCGGCGAGCCCGAGGTCGCGGTCGAGCCAGCTGTTGAGGAGCGGGCCGCCGTAGACCTCGACGGCGACCTGCCGCCAGCCGTGCGCACCGGTGTCGGGCAGCGGCTTGACGCGCAGGTTCGGGGAGTCGGTGTGGGCGCCGACGATCCGGAAGGGGGTGTGCGCGGTCGCTCCCTCCGGCACGAACCAGGCGATGATCGCGCCGCCGCGGAGCACGAACCGGCCACCGGTGGTCCCGTCCCAGGCGTCGGTCTCCTGCACCTGGCGGAAGCCGGCCTTCTCCAGCCGTTCGGCCGCGGTCGCCACCGCGTGGTACGGCGTCGGCGAGGCCGTCAGGAAGGACATGAGGTCGTCGGTGTGTCCGCGGTCGAAGCGGGCGGGGGCGCTGCTGCTCATGGAGCCACCTTAACGAGGGCGCCGCGGCGGGCGGAAAGAGGAAAGCGGCCCGCCCCCCGGAGGGAGCGGGCCGCACGAAGCGTGGTCCGTCAGAAGGACGCCTCGTCAAGGTCCATCAGCGAGAGGTCAACGGTTTCCGCGAGGGCGCGCTCGGCGGAGACGCCCGGCAGGATGGTGGCGGCGAAGAACTTCGCGGCCGCGATCTTGCCGCGGTAGAACGCCACGTCCTTGGCCGACGCGGTCTCCAGCTTCTCGGCCGCGACGGCCGCGCCGCGCAGCAGCAGGTAGCCGACGACGACGTCGCCGGAGGCCATCAGCAGACGCGTGGTGTTGAGGCCGACCTTGTAGATGTTCTTGACGTCCTCGCCGGTGGCGATGAGGTCGTTCGTCATGGTGCCGACGATCGCCTCGAGGTCCACCGCCGCCTTGGCGAGCGCGTCGCGGGCCGGGGCCAGCTCCTCGCCGCCGGTGCCGACCGCGAGGAACTTCTTGATCTCCTCGGAGAGGGCGTTCAGCGCCTGGCCCTGGTCGCGGACGATCTTCCGGAAGAAGTAGTCCTGGCCCTGGATGGCGGTGGTGCCCTCGTAGAGGGTGTCGATCTTGGCGTCCCGGATGTACTGCTCGACCGGGTACTCCTGGAGGTAGCCGGAGCCGCCGAAGGTCTGGAGCGACTGGGCGAGCTGCTCGTAGGACTTCTCGGAGCCGTAGCCCTTGACGATCGGCAGCAGCAGGTCGTTGAGGGCGACGAGGGCGGCGGTGTCCTCGCCCGCGGTCTCCTTGGCGGCGATCTCGTCCTGGATGGACGCCGTGTAGAGGACCATGGCGCGCATGCCCTCGGCGTACGCCTTCTGCGTCATCAGCGAGCGGCGCACGTCGGGGTGGTGCGTGATGGTGACCTTGGGCGCGGTCTTGTCCGCGAAGTTCACCAGGT
This sequence comes from Streptomyces sp. AM8-1-1, assembly GCF_032229325.1. Taxonomy (NCBI): domain Bacteria; kingdom Bacillati; phylum Actinomycetota; class Actinomycetes; order Kitasatosporales; family Streptomycetaceae; genus Streptomyces; species Streptomyces sp. AM8-1-1. The sequence continues at coordinate 4,061,581 of NZ_CP135086.1, read as the reverse complement.
CCTGGCCCTGGACGCGCTCCTTGGCGTACTCCAGCGCGTTCAGGTAGCCGGTGGAGAGGGTGGCGATGGCCTTCGTGCCGACCATCATCCGGGCGAACTCGATGATCATGAACATCTGGCGGATGCCGTCGTGCTTGTCGCCGATCAGCCAGCCCTTGGCGGGGTGCTGGTCGCCGAACGTGATCTCGCACGTGTTGGACGCCTTGAGGCCCATCTTGTGCTCGACGTTCGTGGCGTACACGCCGTTGCGCTCGCCCAGCTCGCCGGTCTCCCAGTCGAAGTGGAACTTCGGGACCAGGAAGAGGGACAGGCCCTTGGTGCCCGGTCCGGCGCCCTCGGGGCGGGCCAGCACGTAGTGGAGGATGTTCTCCTCCATGTCGTGCTCACCGGAGGTGATGAAGCGCTTCACGCCCTCGATGTGCCAGGAGCCGTCCTCCTGCTCGACGGCCTTGGTGCGGCCGGCGCCCACGTCCGAGCCGGCGTCCGGCTCGGTGAGGACCATGGTGGATCCCCAGCGCTTCTCGACGGCGATCTCGGCGACCTTCTTCTGCGCCTCGTTGCCCTCGGTGAAGAGGATGCCGGCGAAGGCCGGGCCCGAGGAGTACATCCATATGGCCGGGTTGGAGCCCAGCAGCAGCTCCGCGTACGACCAGATCAGGGAGCGCGGCGCGGTGGTGCCGCCGATCTCCTCGGGCAGGCCGAGGCGCCAGTACTCGGAGTCCATGAAGGCCTGGTAGCTCTTCTTGAAGGACGCCGGTACGGGCGCGGTGTTGGTCTCGGGGTCGAAAACCGGGGGGTTGCGGTCGGCGTCCGCGAAGGACTCCGCCAGCTCGTTCTCGGCGAGCCGGGCGACCTCCTCCAGGATGCTCTTGGCGGTGTCGACGTCCATCTCCGCGAACGGACCCGTGCCGTACAGCTTGTCGCGCCCGAGGACCTCGAAGAGGTTGAACTCGATGTCGCGGAGATTCGACTTGTAGTGCCCCATGGCGACGGCTCCGTAAGGATCGGGAGAAGGGTCGGACGGCGGACTTCTCGTCCACGTACCAGTAAGTAGCTACGATGATGCTACCCGTCGGTAATAAGATGCAACCCCTCTTGGGTGAACTGTGACTCGTTACTCTTGCGGGCATGTACGGCTATGACCAGAACCCGGGCGCTCAGCAGCAGTACGCCCCCCAGCAGCCATATGGGGGACAGCCGCACGGGCAGCCGCTGTATCCCGAGCCGTCGCCGCCGTCCCTCGCCGACGCCGTACGGGCCTTCACCACGGCTTCTCTGTCCGCGGAGGACTTCCAGCAGATCTTCGCGACCTCCAAGGTCTACTGCCCGCGGGGCGACAATCCGGGGTTCCTGGCGCTGCACAACACCCAGCAGCCGGTCATTCCGATGTTCACCTCCCTCAAGGAGCTGCGCAGGTACGCGGGCAAGGAGTCCAAGTACTTCGTGATCACCGGGGCCGAGGTCATCGACCTGCTGCCCACGGGGTACGGCTTCGTCCTCGACATGGAGGGTGAGCACCGCATGGTCTTCGACGCGAAGGCCGTCGAGCAGATGGTCGACTTCGCGATGCGGCGGATGTACGGCTGACGACGCCGCTCGCACGGCGCCCGGGAGGAATACCTCCCGGGCGTTTCTCGTTCCGGGTGGCAGGAAGTTCATCATTCAACTAAAGTGGTCGCACAAGGAGGTCCTCCCATGCCTGCAGTGACTGTCGAGAACCCGCTCACCCTGCCGCGCGTGTCCGCACCCGCGGACGCCGTGCCGCGGCCCGTCCTCGCGGTGACCACCGCGCCCAGCGGCTTCGAGGGGGAGGGTTTCCCGGTGCGCCGTGCGTTCGCCGGGATCAACTACCGCTACCTCGACCCGTTCATCATGATGGACCAGATGGGCGAGGTGGAGTACGCGCCGGGCGAGCCCAAGGGAACGCCCTGGCACCCGCACCGCGGCTTCGAGACCGTCACCTACCTGATTGACGGAACGTTCATCCACCAGGACAGCAACGGCGGCGGCGGAACCATCCAGGGCGGCGACACCCAGTGGATGACCGCGGGCTCCGGCCTGCTGCACATCGAGGCGCCGCCGGAGTCGCTCGTCATGTCCGGCGGGCTCTTCCACGGGCTCCAGCTCTGGGTGAACCTGCCCGCGGCCGACAAGATGATGGACCCCCGCTACCAGGACATCCGCGGCGGCCAGGTCCAGCTGCTCAGCACGCCCGACGGCGGTGCGCTGCTGCGCGTCATCGCGGGTGAGCTCGACGGTCACGAGGGCCCCGGCATCACGCACACGCCGATCACGATGATCCACGCGACGGTGCGTCCCGGCGCGCAGCTCACGCTGCCGTGGCGCGAGGAGTTCAACGGCCTCGCCTACGTCCTGGCCGGACGCGGCACGGTCGGCACCGACCGCCGGCCGGTCCGCACCGGGCAGACCGCGGTCTTCGGCGACGGCGGTTCGCTGACGGTGCGCGCGGACGAGACCCAGGACTCGAACGCCCCGGACCTGGAGATCGTGCTGCTGGGCGGCCGTCCGATCCGGGAGCCCATGGCGCACTACGGACCGTTCGTGATGAACACGCAGGCCGAACTCCAGCAGGCCGTCGAGGACTTCCAGAAGGGCCGCCTCGGCACCGTCCCGGCCGTCCACGGGATGTAAGGGCGATCCTCCGGACCCCGCCGAGTGGCGTGCGCTTCCCGCACGCCGCCCGGCGGGGTCCGGGCCGTTCCGCCTCCCGGCGACTGCCACCTGATGGGGTGTCACCCGCCTGGCGGTGAACGGCGGGACGCGGCCGTCCGGCTGTGATCGGGTGGGGGCGTGCTGACCCTTCTGCCCGAGCCCGTGCGGCGCGTCACCGCCTGGTGCGTGGTCGCGCTCCTCGTGGCGGGGGTCGGCGCGGTCCTCATCTGGCTGATCAGCACCTTCCAGGCCGCCGTCACCCCGGTCCTGCTCGCCCTGCTCGGAACGGCCCTGCTGGGGCCGCTGCACCGGCGGCTCATCCGGATGAAGATGCACCGTTCGCTGGCCGCCGGGCTGACGTGTGCCGCCGTGGTCGCCGTCGTCGGCGGCGCCGGGTACATCGTCGTCAGCGCGCTGATCGAGACCGGCGACCAGATCGTGGCCTCGGTGCGGCAGGCGGCCAGGGACCTGGCGGGCCTTCTGGGGGCCGCCGGGACATCGCTCGACGATCTCGCCGCCAACGCCCGGGAGCTGCTGGGGAAGTTCGGCAGCACCGCCGCGTCCGGCGTCATCAGCGGACTGAGCGTGGTGGCCGAACTGATCGCCACCGCCGTCCTCGCCCTGCTGCTGATCTTCTTCTTTCTGCGGGACTCCCACAAGGCCGTCGGACTGGTGCGCTCCCTGGTGCCCGGATCGAGCGGAGACGCCGCCGAGGCCATGGGGCGGCGGGCCTTCGAGGCCGTCGCGGGCTTCATGCGGGGCACCACGTTCATCGCGCTGATCGACGCGCTGTGCATCACCGTCGGACTGCTGATCCTGCGGGTGCCGGGAGCGATGGGCCTCGGCGCCCTCGTCTTCGTCGGGGCCTACATCCCGTACCTCGGGGCCTTCCTCTCCGGCACGGTCGCCGTGCTCGTGGCGCTCGCCGACCGCGGTTTCGTGATCGCGCTGTGGGTGCTCGGGGTGGTGCTGGCCGTCCAGGTGATGGAGGGCCATGTGCTCCAGCCCGTGATCCAGAGCCGTACGGTGCAGATGCACCCGGCCGTCGTCATGCTGGCGATCACCGCCGGAGCGGGCGTCGCCGGCATTCTCGGGATGCTGCTCGCCGTGCCGGTCACGGCCGCCGCGTTCGGGGTGATCGGGGAGCTGCGCACCCGCTACGCGGCGTCGGGCTCCGGCCCGGCGGGCGGCACCTCGCCGGACGCCGAGGACTCGTAGAGCTCGAACCAGATCGACTTCCCCTCGCCCCGCGGGTCCACCCCCCACGCGTCCGCGAGCATCTCCATCAACAGCAGGCCCCGCCCGGAGGAGGCCAGTTCGCCGGGGCGGCGCTTGTGCGGGAGTTCGTCGCTGGAGTCGGTGACCTCCACCCGCAGCCGGCGGGTGCTGTCCCGGCCGACGACCTCCGCGAGCAGCAGGGCGTTCCCGTCCGTGTGGACGAGCACATTGGTCACCATCTCCGAGACCATCAGCACCGCGGAGTCGACCTGCTCCGCGTCCGCCCAGTCGTGCAGCATCTCCCGCAACTGCCGGCGGGCCACCGCGATCCGTTCGGGCTCCGCCTGGGCCACGCTCATCGCGGTGCGCCGCGCCGCCTCGCGGTCGGGCGATCCGTCGCGGGAGATCAGCAGGACGGCGATGTCGTCCTCGCGCCGGTCGGCGAGCGGGCCGGTGGTGTAGTGGGAGCCGGGGCCGTGCACCGCCTGGACCAGCTGGTCGGCGAGCTCCTCCAGCGACCCGGACTCGTCGCTCTCCAGGACCGTGCGCAGCCGGGCCCACCCGGTGTCCAGATCGTGCCCGCCCGTCTCGATGAGCCCGTCGGTGCAGATCATCATCGTCTCGCCGGCCTGCAGCGTGAAGCTGGTCGTCGGGTAGTAGGTGTCCGGATCGATGCCCAGCGGCAGCCCGCCGTCGGTGGGCCGCATCAGCACCGTGCCGTCGGCCATCCTGACGGCCGGTTCCGGGTGGCCGGCGCGGGCGATCTCGATGCGGCCGGTCGACGGATCGGCCTCCAGATAGAGGCAGGTGGCGAACCGCGGGCTGGAGTGGTCCTCCTCGTCGTAGGTGTCCGTGATGCCGTGCAGAAAGCGGGAGGCCCGGGAGAGCACCGCGTCCGGCCGGTGCCCCTCGGAGGCGTAGGCGCGCAGCGCGATCCGCAGCTGGCCCATCAGCCCCGCGGCGCGCACGTCGTGGCCCTGGACGTCGCCGATCACCAGCGCCATCCGGCCCGACGGCAGGGGGATCATGTCGTACCAGTCGCCGCCGACCTGGAGGCCGCCGCCGGTGGGCACGTACCGGGCGGCCACCGACATCCCGGGGATCGCGGGCCCGAGCACCGGCATCATCGAGCGCTGGAGGCCCAGCGACAGCTCGCGCTCCGAGTCGGCGACACCCGCGCGGGCGAGCGCCTGCGCCAGCATGCGGGCGACGGTGGTGAGCACGGACCGCTCGTCGGGGGTGAAGGCCACCCGGTGCTTGAACGCCGCCATCCAGGCGCCGATCGTGCGCCCGGCGACGATCAGCGGCAGGAAGGCCCAGGACTGGCGGCCGAAGCGCTCGGCGAGCGGCCAGGTGGTGGGGTAACGGCGGCGGTACTCCGCAGGGGTGGGCAGATACGCGGCCCGGCCGGTGCGCACCACTTCGGCGGCCGGATAGTCCGTGTCCACCGACATGTCGAGGAAGGGGTGGTCGTCGTCCGCCTGGTGCCCGTGGTGGCCGATGATCGTGAGCCGGTCCCCCGTGACACCGAAGACCGCGAGCCCGTCCGGCGAGAATCCCGGCATCGAGAGGGAGGCGGCGACCCGCAGGACCTCCGCGGTGGAGCGGGCCTCGGCCAGGGCGCGGCCCGCGTCCAGCAGGAACGCCTCGCGGGAGCGCCGCCAGTCACCGGTGATGGCGGTCTGCGCCGCGGTGCCCTCCGTCGGCTCCGCGACCTCCTGGAGCATGCCGATCAGCAGGTAGCCGCCCTCCTGGGCGATGGGTCTGGAGCGGCTGCGGACGGTACGGAGCACCCGGCCGGCCTCGTCGACGATCCGCAGCCGGCCCTCGGCGAGCGTCCCCTCGGCGATGGCGAGGCTGACGACGCCGTTGATCTCGTTCCAGTCGACGGGGTGGAACCGGGAGCGCACGGTGCCCTCGGGGTACGTACCGGACTCGGCGGGCAGCTCGAGCAGCCGGGCGGCCCCCGCGTCGAGGGTGACGGTCCCGGATGCGTTGTCCCACCGCCACAGGCCGGTCGCGATCGCGGCCAGGACGTCCTCGGTGCGCATTGCCTCACTTTATTCCGATCTTCGGTCCGATGACGTCCCGGGGGGCGGGGGCCGGACGGCCGATGATCTACGGCGGCAGGGCGGTCCGAGGAGCGGCCAAGCGGGGCATGTATATGCCAATGAGGCGAAGGGGGGCCGGGCGGTAACCTTGACGGGCCCGGCCACCCCCGAATCGCTAAGACTGGATGAACGACGATGCATCGGTACAGGTCCCACACCTGCGGCGAGCTCCGCGCCTCTGACGTCGGTACCGACGTCCGGCTGAGCGGCTGGCTGCACAATCGCCGAGACCTGGGTGGCATCCTCTTCATCGATCTGCGCGACCACTACGGCATCACGCAGCTCGTGGCCCGCCCCGGCACCCCGGCCAACGAGGCGCTGTCGAAGCTGACCAAGGAGACCGTCGTCCGTGTCGACGGCAAGGTCTCCGCGCGCGGTGCCGACAACGTCAACCCCGACCTGCCCACCGGTGAGGTCGAGATCGAGGTCTCCGAGGTCGAGGTGCTGGGCGCGGCCCAGCAGATCCCGTTCACGATCAACGCCGACGACGGCGTCAACGAGGAGCGGCGTCTGGAGTACCGCTTCCTCGACCTGCGCCGCGAGCGCATGCACCGCAACATCATGCTGCGCTCCGCCGTCATCGCCTCGATCCGCCAGAAGATGGTGGCCCTCGGCTTCAACGAGATGGCGACCCCGATCCTGACCGCGACCTCCCCCGAGGGCGCACGGGACTTCGTGGTGCCCTCCCGGCTGCACCCCGGCCGGTTCTACGCGCTGCCGCAGGCGCCGCAGCAGTTCAAGCAGCTGCTGATGGTCTCCGGCTTCGACCGCTACTTCCAGATCGCGCCCTGCTTCCGCGACGAGGACGCCCGCGCCGACCGCTCGCCCGGCGAGTTCTACCAGCTCGACCTGGAGATGAGCTTCGTCGAGCAGGAGGACGTCTTCCAGCCGATCGAGAAGCTGATGACCGAGCTCTTCGAGGAGTTCGGCGGCGGCCGGCACGTCACCTCGCCGTTCCCGCGCATCCCGTTCCGCGAGTCGATGCTCAAGTACGGCAACGACAAGCCCGACCTGCGCGCGCAGCTCGAACTGGTCGACATCACCGACGTCTTCGCGGGCTCCGACTTCAAGGCCTTCGCCGGCAAGCACGTGCGCGCCCTGCCGGTGCCGGACGTGGCCGGCCAGTCGCGGAAGTTCTTCGACGGCCTCGGCGAGTACGCGGTCGAGCACGGCGCCAAGGGCCTCGCCTGGGTCCGCGTGGGCGAGGACGGCTCGCTGTCCGGCCCGATCGCCAAGTTCCTCACCGAGGACGACGTCAAGGTCCTCACCGAGCGCCTCGGCCTGGAGGCCGGCCACGCCGTCTTCTTCGGCGCCGGCGACTTCGACGAGGTCTCCAAGATCATGGGCGCGGTCCGCGTCGAGGCCGCCAAGCGCGCCGGCCACTTCGAGGAGAACGTCTTCCGGTTCTGCTGGATCGTCGACTTCCCGATGTACGAGAAGGACGAGGAGACCGGCAAGGTCGACTTCTCCCACAACCCCTTCTCGATGCCGCAGGGCGGCATGAAGGACCTGGAGGAGAAGGACCCGCTCGACATCCTCGCCTGGCAGTACGACATCGTCTGCAACGGCATCGAGCTCTCCTCGGGCGCCATCCGGAACCACGAGCCCGAGGTCATGCTGAAGGCCTTCGAGATCGCCGGTTACGACCGCGAGACCGTGGAGCACGAGTTCAAGGGCATGCTGAAGGCCTTCCGCCTCGGCGCCCCGCCGCACGGCGGTATCGCCCCGGGTGTCGACCGCATCGTGATGCTGCTGGCCGACGAGCCCAACATCCGCGAGACGATCGCCTTCCCGCTCAACGGCAACGCCCAGGATCTGATGATGGGCGCGCCGACCGAGCTGGACGAGTCGCGGCTGCGCGAACTGCACCTCCAGATCCGCAAGCCGGCCGTCAAGCCCGGCGAGTAGTCGCACACGCAGCGCTCAAGTAGTCGCACACGCAGCGCTGAAGCGAAGGCCCCGCACCGGTCATCCGGTGCGGGGCCTTCGCCGTTCCCGGACGGCCGGGCGCTGCTGGGAGGGCTTTTCGCAGCGTGTTTCGACGAGCGGCACTCCCGGGCAACCCGATCGGCACCCCGGCGCGTTCCTCTGACGTGGAAGACCGAACGCAAGGACGGTGGCGGTGCGATGGGCTCCGAGAGCGACGACGGCGACTTCGAGGAATTCGTCGCCGCCCGCGGCCCGCGACTGCTGCGCATGGCCTGGCTGCTGACCGGCGACGCCCATCTCGCCGAGGACCTGCTGCAGACGGTGCTGGCCAAGGTGTGGCCGCGCTGGCACAGAATCGCGGCGGACCATCCGGAGGCGTACATACGCAAGGCGCTGGTGCACACCCACGCCTCCTGGTGGCGCCGGCGCTGGCGGGGCGAGGTGCCGCACGGGGTGGTCCCCGACACGGCCGCGCAGTGGGACGCGTACGCGGGGGTCGATCTGGAGCAGTCCCTGGCCGCGGCCGTACGCCTGCTGCCGGTGCGTCAGCGGGCGGTGGTGGTCCTGCGCTACTTCGAGGATCTGAGCGTCGAGGAGACCGCGGCCACGCTCGGCTGCGCCCCGGGCACCGTCAAGAGCCAGTCCGCGAAGGCCCTGCGGACCCTGCGGGCGCTGCTGCCCGCGGCCGTCGTGGAAGGCGGTGAGCGTCGTGCCCGACCGTGAGGGCGACCAGGCCGAATACGCGGAGCAGGAACTCCGTGTCCTGCTGGAGCGGGCGACACCCGATCTGCCCGCGCCCGAAGGACGGCTCCAGCAGGTGCGCGAACGCATGGCCCGCCGCCGGCGTATGCGCCGCACCGGGGGCGCCACCGCGGTCGCCGTCACCGCCGTCGTGCTCACCGGAACGCTGGCGCCGGACCTCCTGCGCGACGACGGCACCCGGCAGGTGACCCCCGCCGCACCGATGCCCTCGGGGAGGGCGGCGCAGAAGGCGGCGCCGGAGACCGCCGTGACCTTTCCCGAGCTCGCCGCGCTCACCCTGCGGCTTCCCGAGCGGTGGCGGGCGCTGGCGGTCCCCGAGGCGCCCCGGTTCAAGTCGGCGGCTCAGGGGTTCGCCGGCAACCAGTTGCCCGGCGCGGTCGACCGGGCCTGCCCGGACAAGGACGTCCGGGGCTGCCCGCCGCTGGAGGTTCTGCGGCCCGGCGGCGTGTTGCTTACCCTGACGATGGAGCGCAGCGCCGGCCTCGGGACCAAGGCCAGACAGCCGGCGGAGCTGTACGACACGGTCACCGTGACGCCCGCCTGCCGCAAGATCGGCGGTCGGACGTCCTACAGCACACTGGTCGGCGGCGTACCGGACCCCGACGCAGGGCTTCTGGTCACCCTCTGCGTCGCCACCGGCACACCCCGGGGAACGGTGGACGAAGCCCGGCGCATCGTGGCCGGCATGCGGTTCGGCGGCGTGACGGCCTCCCCCGCGCCCACACCGACGCCCTTCGGCACCCTGCCCGCGACACAGCAGCCGAAGGACCCGGAATGAAAGGCCCGTACATGCCACTGCGGACCGGAGTGATCCCGGCAGTGGCGCTCGCGGCCTCTCTGGTGCTCACCGGCTGTGGTGCGGGCGTCACCGCGGGGCCGCCGCCCTCCGCGGACACCTCCGCCGTCACGGACACCAAGGGCGGCCGAGCGGGGGCGGCCGAGCCGCTGAGCGCACGGCCGAAGGAGATACCCGGCATCGGACCGGCGACCCGCGCCCGGATCGGCACGGCCTCCCGCCAGGCACTCGTGGTCACCGGCGGCGCCCGCGACGCCAACCGCGCCGTCGCCACCCTCTACGAGCGCGACGACACCCGCGGCTGGGAGGCCGTCGCCGGTCCCTGGCCGGCACACAACGCGCTGCGCGGCTGGACCGAGGACCACCGCCAGAACGATCTACGGTCACCGATCGGCGTCTTCGGCCTCACGGACGCGGGCGGCCGGCTGCCCGACCCGGGTACGGCGCTGCCCTACGACCGGGGGCCGGCCTTCACCGCGCGCGGCACGAACTTCGACGGTGAGCCGCTGACCGGGGCGTTCGACTACGTGGTGGCGATCAACTACAACCGCAAGCCCGGCACGACCCCGCTGGACTGGACCCGCCCGCTCGGCTCGTCCAAGGGCGGCGGGATCTGGATCCACGTGGACCACGGAGGCGCGACACAGGGGTGCGTGTCGCTTCCGCGCGGACGGATGAAGGAGCTCCTGAAGAAGCTCGACCCCGACCGGCGGCCGGTCGTGGTGATGGGACCCGCCGAGTCCCTGGCCCGCTGAACCCGCGGGACCCGTGGGAGGGGACGGAACGCGCTGAGCCCCGGCGGTGCCGGGGCTCAGCGGTGTCGAGGTGCGCGACGGCGTTACGCCGGCTTCTCCTCCAGACGCGGGAACAGCACCGCGCCCTTGGTGACCGTCGCGCCGACCGGCAGCCCGCCCCACTCGCCCGCCTGCTGGACACGCTGGTCCGCGAGAGCGCCGAGACCGGGCTCCGCGCCCAGCGAGTCCCACAGCGCCTGCGACGTCTGAGGCATCACCGGGTTCAGCAGGACGGCGACCGCCCGCAGCGACTCCGCCGCCGTGTAGAGGATCGTCGCGAGACGTGCCTGGCCCTCGGGCGAGGTGTCCTTGGCGACCTTCCAGGGCTCCTGCTCGGTGATGTAGCCGTTGACCTGCTTCACGAACTCGAAGACCGACAGGATGCCGCCCTGGAAGTCCAGCTCGTCACCGATCTTGCGGTCGGCCTCGGCGACCGCCCGGGCCAGACCCTCCTGGACCGCCTTCTCGGCATCGCCGGACGCCGTGGCCTCCGGCAGCGCGCCGCCGAAGTACTTGCCGACCATCGCCGCGACCCGGGACGCGAGGTTGCCGTAGTCGTTGGCGAGCTCACTGGTGTACCGGGCGGTGAAGTCCTCCCAGGAGAACGAGCCGTCCTGGCCGAACGCGATCGCGCGCAGGAAGTACCAGCGGTACGCGTCCACGCCGAAGTGCGAGGTCAGGTCCTGCGGCTTGATGCCGGTCAGGTTCGACTTCGACATCTTCTCGCCGCCGACCATCAGCCAGCCGTTGGCCGCGATCTTGCCGGGCACCGGCAGGCCGTTCGCCATCAGCATCGCGGGCCAGATGATCGCGTGGAACCGCAGGATGTCCTTGCCGACCAGGTGCACGTTCGCCGGGAAGGTCTCCTCGAACTTCGCCGGGTTCTCGTTGTAGCCGACGGCGGTCGCGTAGTTGAGGAGCGCGTCGATCCACACGTAGATCACGTGCTTGTCGTCCCACGGCACCTTCACGCCCCAGTCGAACGTCGACCGGGAGATCGACAGGTCCTGGAGACCCTGCTTGACGAAGTTCATGACTTCGTTGCGGGCCGACTCGGGCTGGATGAAGCCGGGGTCGGCCTCGTAGAGCTCCAGCAGCTTCGGACCGTACTCGCTGAGCTTGAAGAAGTAGTTCTCCTCCTTGAGGAGCTCCACCGGCGTCTTGTGGATCGAGCAGAGCTTCTGTCCGGCGAACTCGCCCTCGCCGTCGATCAGGTCGCCGGGGAGCTTGTACTCCTCGCAGCCCACGCAGTACGGGCCCTCGTAGCCGCCCTTGTAGATCTCGCCCTTGTCGTACAGGTCCTGCACGAACTCCTGCACACGGTCCGTGTGCCGCTTCTCCGTCGTCCGGATGAAGTCGTCGTTCGCGATGTTCAGGTGCTCCCAGAGAGGCTTCCAGGCCTCTTCCACGAGCTTGTCGCACCACTCCTGGGGCGTGACGCCGTTCGCCTCGGCAGTGCGCATGATCTTCTGACCGTGCTCGTCCGTGCCGGTGAGGTACCACACCTTCTCACCGCGCTGGCGGTGCCAGCGGGTGAGCACGTCGCCTGCGACGGTCGTATAGGCGTGGCCCAGGTGAGGAGCGTCGTTGACGTAGTAGATGGGGGTCGTGACGTAGTACGCCTTCGCCCCCTGCTTCTCGGATCCAGTGGCCGCCATGGTCGAAATCCTAACGGCCTCCGGAAGGTCACCTCACCCGGATAAACCCCGGCCACCGGGACGGAGACGTCCGCGAAACATCCTGTGCCGTAAAAAGACGCATCCTGGGAGGAGAGGCGGCGCGGACTGTGCAGGGGGAGGACAACATGCGGGTACTGGTCGCCGAGGACGAACAGGTTCTGGCAGAACTGGTCGCCACGGGGCTGCGGCGGGCCGGATTCGCCGTCGACACCGTCTACACCGGGGACGCGGCCCTCGCCTACCTCGGCCTGCACGACTACGACGTCGTCGTCCTCGACCGCGACCTGCCGCGGGTGCACGGCGACGAGGTGGCCCGCGAACTGGTCGCCTCCGCCGCCCGCACCCGCATCCTGATGCTGACCGCGGCCTCGTCCATGGAGGACCGGGTGGAGGGGCTCGACCTCGGGGCGGACGACTATCTGGGCAAGCCCTTCGAGTTCCCCGAGCTGGTCTCCCGGGTCCGTGCGCTGCGCCGGCGCAGCGCACGGCCGGTGCCGCCGCTGCTGGAGCGCCAGGGCGTCCGGCTGGACACGGTCCGGCGCACGGCCGAGCGCGACGGCCGGGATCTCGACCTCTCACCGAAGGAGTTCTCGGTGCTCCAGATCCTGCTGGAGGCGGACGGGGCGCCGGTCTCGGCGGAGGAACTGCTGGAGCGGGCGTGGGACGCGCACGCCGATCCCTTCACCGGCGCGGTCCGGGTCTGTATGAGCAAGCTGCGGTCGAAGCTGGGGGAGCCCGCGCTGATCCGTACGGTCCAGGGTGTGGGGTACGCCCTGTGAGCCGCGACGGCCTGGGGCCCGGCTCGACGATCCGGACCCGGATCGCCCTCGTCTACGGAGGCGTCTTCCTGGTCCTCGGCGCCTGTCTGCTCGGCATCGTCAACGTCCTCTCGCGCGCCGGTACGCACGACAAGGTGACCGCCATCAGGGCACGCGCCGTACCGGAACTGCCGGTGCGGGACGTGCGGGGCGCGACCGTGGTGCAGCTGACCGAGAGCGTCCAGGCCGAGGCGGGGCGGCAGATGCTGATCTGGTCGGTGTTCGCCCTGCTGGCGACGGCGCTCTGCGCGGTCGTGGTGGGGTGGTGGACCGCCGGGCGGGTGCTGCGGCCCGTGCACGCCATGACGGCGAAGGCACGGACCCTCTCGGAGCGGGCGCTGCCGGAGGTCCCGCCGGGCGGGGGCTGGGGAAGGATCGGCGCGAGCGGCCCCGACGACGAGCTCAAGGAGCTCGGCGACACGCTGGACTCACTGCTGGCCCGGCTGGAGAAGGCGTTCGACAGTCAGCGGCGGTTCATCGCGAACGCCTCGCACGAGCTGCGTACGCCGCTGGCCACCCAGCGCACCGCGATCCAGGTGGGTCTGCACGCGGACGTCACCCCCGAGGAACTGGCCGCGACCAAAGGGGTGTTGCTCGACAGCAACCGGCGCAGCGAACGGCTCATCGAAGGGCTGCTGGTCCTGGCGCGCAGCGAACGGGGGCTGGCGGAACACGAGGACGTCGACCTCGGGGAGGTCGTCGCGGAGGAGGCCGCGCGGTACGACGTGACGGCGCGGGTGGCGCAGGGCGCGGTGGTGCGGGGGAACCGGCTGCTGCTGGCGCAGCTGGTGCGCAACCTGGTGGTGAACGCGGTCGACCACAACATCCCGGACGGCACGGTGGCGGTCGCGGTGTCGGGCGGTGTGTTCACCGTCGTCAACACCGGTCCGGTCGTCCCCGCGGAGGAGATCGCGGCGCTGTTCGAGCCGTTCCGGCGAGGGGAAGGGCGGGACCGGATGGGCCCCGGGGCGGGCCTGGGGCTCTCGATCGTCCGCACGATCGCGCAGGCGCACGGCGGCACGGTGACGGCCGAGCCGGGGCCCGAGGGCGGGCTGGCCGTCACCGTGGCGCTGCCTGTGGACTAGGTCGTGTCCGCAACGTCTCGTCAGGGTCGCGACGCCCAGCACGCACCCTCGCTGCGTTGCCGATACGCCCGAGTAGCTCCGCTACGAGGGCGCACCGGCGCCTTGCGATCGCACGCACCGGACGCCGCGACCCCCGCCCTGCGGGCGGACGACGATACGTTGCGGACACTCCCTAGAGCTTCCAGGTCTTCAGCAGACCGCCGAACACCTCGGCGTCCGACAGGTCGCGCGGTGCCGGGCCCGCGTGGAAGAACCCGGCGTTGTCGACGGAGAGCTTGCGGAGGTAGTCGAACGCCTTCGCGTCGTGCTCGCCGAAGGCGACGAACTGCCAGAACACCTTCTTGTCCGCCGCCGCGGCCAGCGCGTCGGTGGCGGCCGTCTTGGACTCGGGAGCGCCGTCCGTCTGGAAGATCACGAACGCGGGGGCGTCGGTGCCGGCCTTGGCGTGCAGGGCGAGCACCTCCTCGACGGCGAGGTGGTAGTTGGTCCGGCCCATGCGCCCGAGGGAGTCGTGCAGTTCGTCGATGCGGCCCTCGTACGCGTCGAGGGTGAGCTCGCCGGTCCCGTCGATCTCGGTCGAGAAGAACACCACACCGACGCTTCCGCCTGCGTCCGCGTCCAGCTCGGCGGCGAGGGCGAGGGCCTGCTCGCCGAGGTGCTGGGCGCTGCCGTCCTTGAAGTACGGCCGCATGGACCCGGACCGGTCGAGGACGAGGTAGACGCGGGCACGGGCGGAGGAGAGCCCGGCGTCGGCGAGGGCGGCGCGGGCGGCGTCCCGACGGGCGGCCAGGGAGGCGGTGGCCCCGGTTGCCGTCTTGGCCGGCTCGGGCTCGGGCGCCGAGGCGGCCTTCGCGGTGGCGCGCTTGGCGGGAGCGGACTTCTTGGTCGCGGCGGCCTTGGTGGCAGCCTTGGCGGCGGGCTTGTCGCCGGCGTCGGCCTCCGTCGTGGCGGGAGCGGCAGCGGCCTTGGCCGGTGCCTTCTTCGCCGGGGCCTTCTTGGCCGGGGCCTTCTTGGCGGTGGTCTTCCGGGGCTTGGCAGGGGCGGGCGTCTCGGCCTTCGCCTCGACGGAGGGCTTGTCGGCCGCGTCCGCTGCGGCGGCGGGCTCGGGGGTGGCCGCCTCGGCAGCCGCCGGAGCCTTCTCGGCCTTCGCCTCGGCGGCGGGCTCGGCCGCGGGTTCTGCCGACTTCGGGGCGGTCTCGGCCTTCGGCTTCGCTTCGGCCTTCGTGGCGGCCGACTTGGCGGGTGCCGGGTTCTTCTCGGCCTTCGGCTCGGTGGCGGGCTCGGCCGCGGGGGCTGCCGACTTCGTGGCGTCGGCGGCCTCTTCGGCAGCTTCCGGCTTCGCCGGAGCCTTCTCGGCCTTCGCCTCGGCGGCGGGCTTGTCGGCCGCGGGGGCTTCCTGCTTCGCGGGGGTCTGGGCCTTCGGCTTCGCTTCGGCCTTCGTGGCGGCCGACTTGGCGGCCGACTTGGCGGGCGCCGGGGTCTTCTCGGCCTTCGGCTCGGCCGCGGGTTCTGCCGACTTCGCGGCGGCAGCGGCCTCTTCGGCCGCCTCCGGCTTTGCCTCGTCGGGCGCGGCCGCGGACGGCGCAGGCTCCTCCGGCTTCGCCGGTGCCGGGACCGCCTCGGGCTCAGCCGCGGGCGCCGCGGACTCCGGCTTCGCCGGGGCCGTCTCCGGGTCCGGTTCCGTCCTCGCCTGGTGCGGGACCGACTTCTTCCGGCCCTTGGGGGCCGCCTTGTCGAACGCCGCCGAGACCAGGTCGGCCGCTCTGTCCGCCGGAGTCGGTGCCGGCACCGTCGCCGAGGACGGCGAGGTCGTCGTGGCGGTCTCCGTGCGTTCCGACTGGGGCGGGACGGATGCTGCCGTCGACTCGGTGGGCTCCGACCGGTCGCGACCGAATACCTTGCGCAGCAAGCTCCGAATGCCCATGTGCGAGGCCTTTCGCATGAGTTGAGTGCGATGAATGTCCGCACATGGGCCGGGGTGTCCAAGGTGTGTCCTGGCCAGGGCGGACACGTAAGGTTAGCCGCCGTCCCGCCGGGAGCCCGGCAGGGGCGGGGGACCCGGCGCCGGGCCGCTCGTGAACACCCGTCCGCCCGCACAAGCAGCTCCGGATTCATCCACCGTTCACCTCGTAGCTGCCACCTTGCACATGACCGCCCCTAATGTCACAGCCGGATCTTTTCCGACACGCTGTCGGCGCGGGGTGCGCCGTAGGAGGACGAAGTGCGCAAACTGCTGCCGTTGTTGAACACCAAGCCGCATGCCGGCGGACGTTCCGCCCTCACCTGCCGTTACCGCTGCGGCGACGCCTGTTTCCACGAAGTGCCGAACACCAGCGACAACGAGTACGTCGGCGACGTCATAGCCAGTGCCCTGTCGAGGCGATCCATGATGCGCGCCGCCGCCGTGGTGACGGTCGCCGCTGCCGCCGGTACCGGTGCCGTGATCGGGCTCGACGACCAGGCCTCCGCAGCGCCCGCCGGCACCCCGGGCACCGGTGGCAGGCCCGACGGTGCGCGCGGTCTGCGCTTCGCCCCCGTCGCCCCCAACAAGGACGACAAGGTCACCGTCCCGGCCGGCCACTCCCAGAACGTCGTCATCCGGTGGGGAGAGCCGATCCTCCGCGGCGCCCCCGCCTTCAACCCGGACAAGCAGACCGCCAAGGCGCAGGCCGGCCAGTTCGGTTACAACAACGACTTCCTGAGCCTGCTGCCGCTGGACGAGCGCAACCGCCAGATCCTCGTCGCGAACCACGAGTACACCGACGAGATCCTGATGTTCCGCGGCTACGACCCGGCCAACCCGACCCGCGAGCAGGTCGAGATCGCCTGGGCCGCGCACGGTCTGTCGGTCGTCGTCGTCGAGGGCGAGCGGACGTCGGGCCGGCTCACCCCCGTCACCCGCCATCACCTCAACCGCCGCCTCCACACGACCAGCGAGTTCAAGGTCACCGGTCCCGCGGCGGGCAGCGCGCTGCTGAAGACGTCGGTGGACCCCTCGGGCACCAAGGTGCTGGGCACCCTCAACAACTGCGCCGGCGGCACCACCCCGTGGGGCACCACGCTGCACGGCGAGGAGAACTTCAACCAGTACTTCGCCAACGGCTCCAGCGACACCGACAAGCGCTACGGCGTCGGTACCGCCGCCACCGAGCGCAAGTGGGAGCGGTTCGACAAGCGCTTCGACCTCAAGCAGGAGCCGAACGAGGTCCACCGCTTCGGCTGGGTCGTCGAGCTCGACCCGTACGACCCCGACTTCACGCCCCGCAAGCGCACCGCGCTCGGCCGCTTCAAGCACGAGGCCGCCCAGCCGCGGCTGACCGCCGACGGCCGTCCGGTGGTCTACATGGGCGACGACGAGCGCTTCGACTACTTCTACAAGTTCGTCTCGTCGAAGCGGATGAAGAAGGGCAACTCCCGTGCCGCGCGCGAGCACAACCGCACGCTGCTCGACGAGGGAACCCTCTACGTCGCCAAGCTGACCGGGGACTCCCCCGCGTCGCAGATCGACGGCACCGGCAAGCTCCCGAACGACGGCGAGTTCGACGGCAGCGGCCAGTGGATCCCGCTCGCCACCGGCAACACCTCGCACGTCGAGGGCATGACCGCCGACGAGGTCTACGTCTTCACCCGCCTCGCGGGCGACAAGGTCGGCGCCACCAAGATGGACCGCCCGGAGGACGTCGAGCCGTCCCCGCGCACCGGCCGCGTCTACGTCGCGCTGACGAACAACACCGACCGCGGCAAGGCCGGCAAGGCGGGCGCCGACGAGGCCAACCCGCGCAACGCCAACAAGCACGGCCAGATCCTGGAGCTCGCCGAGAACTGGGACGACCCGGCGGGCGACGGGTTCGCCTGGCGGCTGTTCCTGGTAGCGGGCGACCCGGAGGACCCGGCCACGTACTTCGCGGGCTTCCCGAAGAACAAGGTCAGCCCGATCTCCTGCCCGGACAACGTGGCCTTCGACCCGCACGGCAACCTGTGGATCTCCACCGACGGCAACCAGCTCGGCTCCCACGACGGCCTCTTCGGCGTCGCGACCCAGGGCGAGCGCCGCGGTGAGCTCAAGCAGTTCCTGACCGTGCCGATCGGTGCCGAGACCTGCGGTCCGCTCATTCAGGACCGCCGGGTGCTCGTCGCGGTGCAGCACCCGGGCGAGGTCGACGGTGCGTCGGTCGAGAAGCCGGCGAGCGCCTGGCCGGACGGACCGGGCACGATCGTCCGCCCGTCGGTCGTGGCCGTGTGGCGCAAGGACGGCGGAGACATCGGCGTCTGATCCGGGACCCCAGCAGTGTGATCACGAGGTGGCGCGCACCTGGGCGTGCCACCTCGTGAACTCCTCGGCCGCGTCCCCGGTGTACTGCCACGGCACCCGCGCGGCCCGCCCGCCCAGCAGTGCGAACAGGTGCCGTGCCTCCTCGGCCATCCCGGCGTAGCAGGCCGCGTGGGCCAGGTGGTTGAGCTCGCCGACCTCCTCGGGGGCGGCGGGCCCCGGCGGCCGGGCGAGTATCCAGCGCTCCCAGGTGCGCCGCACCTCGGCCACCGCGAGCTCGTGGTGCCAGTGGCGGCCGAAGTCCTTCACGGGTACGCGGCCCGTGGCGTCCTCGGCGAGATGGCGGTACTCCTCGACCCGGGCGATCTGCACCAGGACCGGCAGCGGTGATCCGGGCGGCGCCGCGCCCGCCACATCCCTGGCGAAGTCGTACATGGCGCCGTGCGTCCCGTGCCAGCGCGCCGACCAGTAGCGCAGCAGCTGGGTGTGGCCCTCGATGTTGTCCGGGTCGCGGCGGCGCAACTCGTCGAACCAGCGCCGCAGTTCACGCCGCGAGACCCCGGTGCCGTACAGCCGCGCGGTCGTCAGCAGCGACACCCACGGCATGGGGTCCGAGGGATGCGCGTCGGCCGCGGCCAGACAGGCCAGCACCGCCGCGTCCAGCCGTGCCCGGTCGAGCCCGGTACGCCGGCCCGCCTCGATCGCGCGGTGGAAGACGCGGACGACCTCGGTCGCCGCCCGCAGCACCGCCGCGTCCGCGCTGTGCGGCTCGGCGGCGCTCCACGCCTCGACGGCGGCCCGGCCGGCCGCCGCGTGGGACAGCAGCCGCACCCGGTGCGTCCGCAGGGCCCAGCGGTCACCCGTGTCCCGTAGCAGGTCCCGTACCCCCTGCCAGCGTCCGATGACGATGTCGTGCAGGGCACCGGCCAGCGCCCGGTCTCCGAAGGCGGGGTCGAAGTCCGGTACGAAACGACGGCGTGGAGGCTGCGGCACGTCCCTCAGAACTCCGTGGCCAGCGACCTGTTGGCGTAGTCGGTGTCGCGGGAGGAGTCCGTGCGGCCGTGGTCCGCCGCCAGGGCGAGCTTCGCGTCGAGGCGGGCGGGGCGGTAGTACGAACTCCCCCGGCGCCAGTAGTGGATCATCGGCACCAGCCCGGCCGCGAGACCGCCGACACCGATCGCGACCGACGCCGCGCTGAGCTCGCCCAGCGCCTCGACCAGCACCCACAGCATGAACAGCGCCCCGAGCAGCGGCCAGACGCCGCCGAGCACGAAGTCCCGTACGGACGTGAGCAGGGTGCCCCGGTAGGCGACGACCGCGGCGATCCCGGCGAGCCCGTAGTAGAAGGCGATCTGCACACCGATCGCGGCGACGGCCGCCTGGAGGACGTCGCCGACCGAGCCGAGCGCCGTCGACGCGGCGAACATCACGAGCGCCACCGTCCCGACGACGGCGACCGCGACCCACGGGGTGTTCCACTTCCGGTGGACCGTGCCGAGCGCGGCGGGCATGGTGCGGTCGCGTCCCATCGCGAACAGCGAGCGCGTCACCTGGATCAGCGTGGTCTCCAGGGTGGCGACGGTCGACAACAGCACGGCCACGACGAGCAGTTTGCCGCCGACGCCGGGCCAGATCGCGTCACCGAGCACCGCCAGTACGCCCGCTCCGCCGGCCCGGATGTCCTCGGCGGTGAGGATGACGTTCACCGCGATGGTGAACGCCTCGAAGAGGAGGAAGACCACGCCGACGCCGATGAGCGCGGCGAGCCCGGCGGTGCGGCGGCTGTCGCGCGTCTCCTCGCTGAGATTGCTGGTGACGTCCCAGCCCCAGTAGTAGAACGCGGCGATCAGTGCCCCGGAGGCGAAGCCGGCCGGACCGTCGAAGTGCGAGAAGCCCAGCCACGACCAGTCGAACGCGGCCGCGGCTCCGCTGTGCAGCAGCGCGGCGGCGATGAAGAACACCAGGATCGCCAGCTCCACACCGGACAGCACCAGTTGGGCCCGCACGGTGAGCCGGGCCCCGCCGAGGACGACCAGCAGCATCGCCAGGAACCAGGCCGCGCCGACGGCGGTGGCGAGGAGTCTGTTCTCCGCGAGCGCGGGATCGACGAGCGACAGCGTCATCGCACCGGCCGGCAGGGAGCCCGCGACCATGAAGATCGTCGTGGAGACCACGAGTGCCCAGCCGGACAGAAAGCCCAGGAACGGATGGAGCGTACGGCCCACCCACGAGTAGCTGGCGCCCGCGTTGACATCGATCCGGCCGAGCCTGCCGAACGCGAGCACGATGCCGAGCATCGGGACCGCGCAGTACAGCAGGGACGCGGGGCCGGCCAGGCCGACGGTCGCGACGAGGACGGAGGTGGTGGCGGCGATCGAGTACGCCGGTGCGCTGCCGGCCACGGCCATCACGACGGTGTCGAGAGTCCCGAGAGCGTTGGGCCGAAGCCCTCTGCCGGAGTGGTTGCGCATGCGATTCTCCGAAGGCCCTTGTGCCGTACGACATGTGTCGACAGGTCAGAAACGTTCCCGCTCCGGAGTGAAGACCTCCGCGAAAGAAGGACGAGCGCATAGTAGTCGGACGGACGCACTGCGGTGACGGGGGTGGGGCCATCCCCTTCACGAGGCGTGGTCAGTCATGGGGCGCCGCCCTGCCTCTCGGAGGGCGCACCGGTGGACTCCGCGCCCGCGGAGAAGGCGGCAGGCGTTGAAGATCCTGCCGGTGCGGGCGGCGCGGGAGTCGTAGAGTCGAAGGCATGGATGCTGAGGGGACCGTGCGGGTCGACGTCTGGATCTGGTCCGTACGGCTGACGAAGACCCGCTCCCAGGCGGCCGCGGCCTGCAAGGCGGGGCACGTCCGCGTCAACGGCGAGCGGGTCAAGCCCGCGCACGGCCTGCGCGTGGGCGACCAGCTGCGGTTGTTCCACGCGGGCCGGGAGCGGGTGGTCGTCGTCTCCACGATCCTGCGCAAGCGGGTCGGCGCACCGGTGGCGGCCCAGGCGTACGTGGACAACAGCCCGCCGCCCCCGCCGAGGGAGTTCACGGCGCCGGTGGCCATCCGCGACCGCGGGGCCGGCCGCCCGACGAAGCGGGACCGCCGGGAACTGGAACGGCTTCAGGGCGGTCTGCCGAAGCCGTAGCGCTCCGGGATCGTCCGGTCCGGCGTACGGGGACACGTGCGGGGCGGGGTCCGGGTACGGACAGTGCTTCCGTATGCCGTCCCGCGTGGCCCTACGTCCCCCGCGCCGGGGACGCGATCGCCCTCGCCGCCATGACCTCCTGGCGCAGCGGCGCCAGGACACCGTCCTCGCCGCCCTTGAGCTCCGTGCGTACTTCCACCAGCACCACGCTGCTGCGGATGCCCTCCGCCAGGCCCCGCAGCTCCCGCTCGACGTCCGTCACCTCGGCGGGCGGCGGCGGGCTCGCGCCGTGGTCGACGCGGACCCGGGCCGCCGTCGTCGCGTCCACGATGCGTTCGACGGCCACCACCAGCGGCCACCAGGCGGCAGCACGCGTCCCCGCGGGCGGCGGTTCGGTCAGCGCCCGCTGGAACTCCGACCGCACGGTCGACAGGTCGCGGTAGATCCGACGGCGCTGCCGCAGCCGCTCCGCCCGGTCACCGGCCGCGTCGAACGCCCCCGCCACGTACCGAGCCGTCTCGTCCACCGCGTCCGCCAGCCGGTCGCCGACGCGGGTGTGCCAGCTCTCGGGCCACAGCAGATAGCCGGCCACCAGCGCGATGGCGCAGCCGATGAGGCTGTCCACGAGCCGGGGCACCACCAGGCCGAAGCCCTGGTGATTGAGGATGTCCGAGAACAGCAGGATGACCGGGGTGATGGCCGCGGTCTGGAAGGCGTATCCCTTCGCCGAGAACGCGGGGATCAGCGCCGCGAGCACCACGATCACCGGCACGTCCCACCATCCGCGCGGCACCTCGGAGAGCACGGCCGCGGCCACCACCAGCCCCGCCGCCGTACCGAGCGCCCGCATGACCGCCCGCGAGAAGACCGACCCGAAGTCCGGCTTCATCACGAAGGTGATGGTGAGCGCGACCCAGTACGAACGCGTCACGGGCACCAGTACCACCAGCGACTGCGCGAGGCCGATGCAGAGGGCGAGCCGCAGCCCGTAGCGCCAGGACGGTTCGGACAGCAGCACACTGCGGGCCGCGCGCCGGAAACGGATGCGCAGCGCCGCCGGCCGCCCGAGCCGGTCGTCGACGTTGTACGGGTCGGGGTCGGACTCGTGCACGACGGTCGCGGCGTGCCGCAGGGCCGCCTCGACGGCCCGGTCCGCGGGGCCCTGCGGCTCCGGCAGGATCAGCTCGGGCGGGTCGTTGCGCCTCTCGGCGACCGCGTCCCCCAGGTCCCGCACCGCTTCCGCGATCTCCGGCTGCCGTGAGGCCCGGCCGTGCAGATGGGCCGCGGCGGCCGCCTCCACCAGCGGGACGAGCACATTGAGCTGGGCGAGCAGCCGCACCATCGCGCTGCTCCGTCCGTGGGCACGGGCCCGGCGGGCGAGGAGCAGGTCGTAGGAGGTGTTCAGGGAGTCGGTCACGGCCTGGCGCCGCTCCGCGTACTCCGCCGTGCCCGCCGCCGCCAGCAGATCGGCGACGCTGCGATAGGTGTCGGCGACGGCGGCCCGCTCCGGCAGCCGTCTGCGCAACGGCCAGCCCAGCAGCGTCAGGAGGAGCACGAACAGCCCGCCGACCGTCAGCAGCAGCGGCGCCACCCACCACGGCCGGGGCATCGGCAGGCCGGAGCCCACCACCGCGTTGAGCAGGAGCAGCAGCCCGGAGACGGAGGCGACGGCGCCGATCGACGAGATCATTCCGGAGACCAGCGCGACCAGCGTCAGCACGGCCACCGCGAGCCAGCCCTGCCCGTAGACCAGGGTGCCGAGCGTGACCCCCACCGCGCCGAACAGCTGCGGGACGGCGATGTTGAAGATCCGCATGCGGTACGCGGACGCGGTGTCGCCGATGACACCGGACAGCGCGCCCATGGACGCCAGAGCGCCGTATGTCGGCTTGCCCATGGCGAGTCCGACGGCGAGGGGCGTGGCCAGTGCCACCCCGGCCCGCGCCACGGCCGCCCAGGGCACCGGGGCGGACTGCGGCCGCAGCCCGTTGAGCAGCCACTCGGGTGGGGACAGCCGTCCCGCTCGGGTCTCCATGGTCAAGACATGCCTCATGAAGGCGCACGGGAGCAAGTCCCTCCGCTTCAACGGGGCCCTTGCCCGGCTCCGGAGGGGCCCTTGACCGGCCTGGGAGGACCGGGTCCCGAAGCCTCAGAGGGTGAAGACCGTCCTGCCCCGTGCCCCGCCCGAGCCGGACCGCACCAGGGCGTCCGGGGCCTGTTCCAGGGGGAGTTCGGCGCCCAGCGGGACCTGGAGCTCACCGTCGGCGGCGGCCGCGGCCAGGGTGTCCAGCAGATTCGTGGACGGGCGCTGGAGGAAGTCGATGCCCTCGACGCCGGCCGGGAGGCGCGCGCCGGCCGCGACACCGCGCGTCGTGACGGCCGTGCCGCCCGCGCGGACGAGGGCCGCGTTCGCCGCGAAGGCGGCCGGGCTGTCCGAGACGAGGTCGATCACCGCGTCGACGCCGTCGGGAAAGAGGTCGCGCACGGCCGCGGCGAGGTCCCGGGCCGTGGTGTCGAGCGTGGTGTCCGCCCCCAGTGCGGCCATCCGACGCTCCCCGTCGCCGCGCACGGCCGCGAGGACGCGCACGTCACGCGCGGCGGCCAGCTGGGTGAGGATGCTGCCGACCCCGCCCGCCGCGCCCACGACCAGTACCGACCGACCGGCCGTCACACCGGTGGCGGCCAGCGTCTCCGCCGCGGTCATGCCCGCCGTCGGCAGCAGCGCCGCCGTACGGAACGACAGCCCGTCCGGGACGAACGCGATCGGCCCGTCCTGCGGCATGGTGACGTACTCGGCGAACGTGCCGGTGCCGACCGGTGGCCGGGCCGCCTGGCCGAAGACCGCGTCACCCACCACGAAACGGCTGTCGCCGGGACCGACGACATCGATGCGGCCCGCGAAGTCCCAGCCCAGGACCAGCGGGAAGACGTGTTCGGCCCGGCCGTCGAACGCGCCGTCGGCGATCTGCCGGTCGACGGGATTGAGCGCCGCGTACTCGATCTTCACCAGCACCTCGCCCTCGGCGGGGTCCGGCTTGGGGACCTGGATCAGTTCGGGCTGGGCCTTGAACGCCTTGACCGCGACAGCGCGCATCCGGAACACCTCCCGACGGACGGCCCCCTGGGGGTACCCCCGGACGGAGTCCGGGGGAGATCACCACGACGCCTTCACTCTCACCCGGCGCGGCGGTCAGCGCACGTCGTGCAGTTCCAGGCGGACCAGCAGCGAACGGTGGTCGGTGTCGTCCAGGTCCAGGAAGCGGGCCGCACGGACCGAGAAGTCCTCGCTGACCAGCACATGGTCGATCTGTGCGCCGAGCGGGGCGCGGACGGCCGCGGGCCACGACGGAGCCCGTGAGGCGCCGCCGAGGGTGGCACCGTCACGCAGACCGCCCGCGTCGAGGATGCGGCGGAACGCGGCGTGGTCCTGCGTCGCGTTGAAGTCCCCGGCCACGATCGCCGACGAGCCCTTCACGCCGTCGGCGTACGTACGCAGCCGGCCGAGCTCCCTGCGCCAGTCGTCCACCCCGCCGGGCACGGGCGGCAGCGGATGCGCGAGCTGCAGGTGGATCCGCCGCTCACCGGCGAGGGCCACCGACCCGGGCATGGCGAGGGTGCTCTCGATCCCCGGGGCGGCCTTCAGCGGAAGCCGGCTCAGGATCGCGGACCCGGAGGCCCACTCGCCCTCGACGACGTTGCGGTACGGGTAGTCGGCGGTGGAGACCTCCGCGGCGAGCGCGTCCGAGCAGCGGGCGGAGCACTCCTGGACGAAGACCAGGTCGGGCTGCTCGCGGCGGATGGTGGCCAGCAGGTCCGGGGTCGCGTTGCCGAACTCGACGTTCGACGAGAGCACGGTGAGCCGGGCGACGACCGGCCCCTTCGGATGCTCGGTGAGCCCGGTGTCGTACGGCCGGACGAACCATCCGGTGACCGCGAGCACGGCGACCGCCCAGACCATGCCGGTCCGCAGCCGGGCGAGGGCCGCGAGCAGCAGGGCGGCGCCCGCGGGGATCAGCAGCCACGGCAGGAAGGCGAGCAGCTGGGTCACCGGGGTGACGGCGTCGGTGTCAGCGAGCCGGCAGGCCGCGGCGGCGGTGGGCAGGAGCAGCAGGAGCGTCACGAGCCAGGAGGCGGCACGGCGGCGGCGCGCGGGGTACGGCGCGGGGCCCGGCGTGGCGGCCGGGGCTGCCGTGGATGTGGCGCTGTTCAATACGTCCTCCGGGCGCGGGGTGTGCGGATGTGTGCCGGTGCGTTCCGAACGTGTGGCTGCGTGTGGCTGCGTGTGCCTACGTGGGCCGACGGTGTCGACGTGTGCCGACGTACGGGTCGCTCCCCTGTGAGGACGCCAGTCTGGGTGAGTTTGTTGCGGGTGTCGCGGCGGCGGGGTTCGGGGGAGGGGCGGGTGGCGGGCAGACCGGGTCCGCGCGGCTCGGCTGCTGCGGCCGTGGCCCGGTGCTCAGGCTTTTGCATCGGACTCGGCATCGCACGTGCCGCGCGCACTTCGACCCTTCAGCTTGCGTCGAACGACCAGACGAGGCCGACTTCCTCACGGGACACCGCGAGGAGCCCGAAGTCCCAGACGTACTGAGACATCGGCCAGCAGCCGGAGACCCGCTCATAGAAGTCCGGATTCTCACCGCCATGACGGGTGTTGGTGAAGAATGTCGATCCGCTGGGTAAGCGCGAAAGGATCGCCTCTGCGTGGCGTTCCATGTCGGCTCTGCGCTCGGGGAAACTACGTTGCCTGGTCACGTTCATCTCATTGGTGGCCAGCATGACGAGGAGGCGCACCACCGAACGGCGTGGAATCTCGAAGAGTCCGCTTCGCCACTCAGCGGCGCCGGCCTCGTCCACCGGCGGAACGCGGAACGGGAAGGCAGGGTCCTCCAGCAACTCCGGTTCCCCCACCTCCGGGTCTTTGACTCGCCACCCCCGGGGGTCCGCCACCTCCCTGCGCATGATCGCGGCGACGTCGGGCTGCCATTCCTCACCGGTCCGCGGACCCACGGCGATGAATGTGTACCGATGGCGGTACATCTCGACCGCAGCCGACCAGTGGTCGGCCTCCTGACCCGCCGACGGCGCATGACTCGGGTCGTGGTCGGTTTCGCTGTGCATCCGGGGCCTCGCATCTGGGCGTCGAGCTGAAGACGATGCAGCGCGGGTTCACGTCGTGCGCCACCATCGCGTAGCTGTGACCAGCACGTTCCCAACAGGCTCTAAGCGTCGGCCGGTCTTCCCGGGGCGTACGGGCGCAGGGCGTCGATGAGTCGCTCCAGGCCGAACGTGAACTCGGCGTCGTGGTCGATGACCGCGAGCTTCGGCGCGAGCCTCGCCACCGCGGCGAATCCCGAGCCGGCGAGCAGCTCCTCGCGCTCCCGTACCGCCGACTCGTCCTCGCCCTGGAACGCCGGTGAGTGGAACTCCCGCATCAGCGAGCCGACCTGGAAGGCGACGAGCAGCCGCAGCGCGTGCACGGCGTTCGCCTCCTCGAAGCCGTGCTCCAGCAGCACCTTGAGCGAGCAGTCGATGGTGGGCAGCACACCGGGTGAGTTCAGCTGGCGGGTGAGGACCAGTTCACCGGCGCGCGGGTGCCGCAGGGAGGCGCGCCGGAAGGCGTGGGCGACCGAGCGGATGCCGTCCTCCCAGCTGTCGCGCGAGTGCCGGGTGATGTGCATGTCCGTGGTGATGTACTCGGTGACGCCGTCCAGCACGTCGGCCTTGCCCCCGACGTGGTTGTAGAGGGACATCGCCTGGACGCCGAGCGCGGCGGCGATACGGCGCATCGACAGCGCCTCAACGCCCTCGTCGTCGATGATCCGCAGAGCGGACTCGATGATCCGCTCACGGGACAGCGGCTCGCGAGCGGCAGCACGGGCGGTGGCGTGAGCGGTGTCGTGCGAGGTGGCGGGCGCCGTGCGGGGCGAGGCCGGGGGCACGGTGGCAGGGGAGGCCGACGCCTCGCCCTCGCGCAGCTGTTGACCTGACGCTTCGGCACACATCCGGCCGCTCCCCGGTTTCGCCCACATCCTTGACGGTTTACAGCGTAGGTGCTTCTCTCGGTGCCGACTTACGGTGTAAGTGTCGGTGCCAGTATTCCTGCGGCCTCGGGTTCGCGGAAGCAGCGCGCCGTCTTCTTTTCGCCTCGCTCTGTACTCCCCGCGTCGCCGGAGGCACGCATGTCCTGGCCCACCGTCCACCACCTCGACTGCGCCCCGATGCACCCCCTCGGCGGCTCCCCGCTGGTCGCCCACTGCCTGCTCGTGGTCACCGGCAGCGGACTGCTTCTGGTCGACACCGGCTTCGGCACCGGTGACATCGCCAACCCGCGCCGGCTCGGCGCGGTCTTCCGGAAGACCGCCCGCCCCCGTCTCGAACCGGCCTTCACCGCGTTCCACCAGATCCGTGAGCTCGGGTACGACCCGCGCGACGTCCAGGACATCGTGCTCACGCATCTCGACCTCGACCACGCGGGCGGCCTCGCGGACTTCCCCGACGCGCGGGTGCATGTGATGGCCGACGAGTACCGGGCCGCGATGCGGCGCGACTCCCGTCTGGACACGGCCCGTTACGTCACCGCGCAGTGGGGCCACGGCCCGCGCTGGATCATCCACGACACCGCCGACTCCACCTGGCACGGATTCGCCGCGAGCCCGGTGGTGCGCTCGCCCGACGTCCTGATGATCCCGATGCCCGGTCACAGCCGGGGGCACTGCGCGGTGGCGGTGCAGCAGCCGGAGAGGTGGCTGCTGCACGCCGGCGACGCGTACTTCTTCCACGGAGAGATGGACCTCCGCCGGCCGCGCTGCCCGCGCTCCCTGGCGCTCCACCAGCGCCTGATGGCCGACAACCACGACCAGCGCATGACGCAGCTGGACCGGCTGCGGGCGCTGCGGAGGGTGGACCCGCGGGTGATCAAGATCTTCTCCTCGCACGACGCGTACGAGTTCTCCCAGCTCACCTCAGAAAGGGTGCGTCCCTTGCGGTGACGAGCCGACGCGGGCCGGACGACCGCAGGACGACGTCCAGGACGCGGTCGGGCTCGGCGGCATAGCTCTGGGCGAACCAGGCCATGTTGGCCTCGACGACGGCCCACCGGCCGCCGACCAGCTGTCCGACGTCGAGGACGACGGCGCTCGGGAGGGTGGGGGCACAGGCTTCCAGCACCTCCTGGCCGAAGCGTTCGGCGTCCGGGGTGAGCGGGGCGGGGTCGAGGCGGCCGAAGACGGTGTAGCGGCTGCCGGTGAGGACCTGGCCGTCGAGGACGAAGAGCCGGTACTCGGCGGCGAACTCGACGACATCGCTGACGAGTACGGGTGTCTGCGGCCCGATGCGCTCCCCGCTGAGCGGGAGGTCGCGCCCGGTGGCGTACACCGCGGCGGGCACGGACTTGTCGGACGGCGGCTTGACGAAGAGGGGTCCGTCCAGCTCGCGGGCGCGGTCGAGGGTGGTCAACTCGATGCGGCGGTGGGTGAGTTCGGGGGCGAGGGTGGTGAGCCAGTCGTCGGCCGGCTCGAGAAGCCCGACGCGGAGGGGGCGGACGATCCGGTCGGCGGCGAGGGGGCCGCCGTACCAGTGGACGTCGCGCTCTTCGTGCCCCTGGGCGGAGGCGACGACCTCGATGCCGCGGTGGCGGGCGGCGTGGGTGAGGAGGGTGGCGGTGCTGGTGAGGGGGTGGGGGGCGAGGAGGAGGGGCATGGGGGGACGGTAGCGGGGGGGCGGTTGGGCTTGTGCGGGCCGGGTGTTGGGGGGCGGGTCCCTGGGGCTCGGGTGCTTGTGCGGTGCGGGTCCCTGGGGCGGGGCCTGGGTGCTTGGGCCTTGGCGTCGTTGTGCGGCGTCGGGTTTCCTGGGGCGGGGCCTGGGTGCTTGAGCCTCGGGCCCTTGCGCGGCGTCGGGTCCGGCGGCCCTCCGGGCTCGACTCCTCGGGGTCGGCGGCGTACAGCTGCGATGCACTGCGTACCCGGGTGTTGCCGCCGATCCCCTGCGGGGACGACCCTGCACGCCCCCTCCCGCGCGGTCGAGGGCGTGCCCGTTGATGCCCACCCGGAAGCGAACCCGAGCCCGTTCGGGCGGCGGATGGGATGCGGTGCGAAGCTGCCCCAGGTGAGGGAGTGTGGGGCGCAGCCCGACAGCCCCGGCGCGGCTAGTGGGGCGCAGGCTCCGTATGACTGCCCGAGCGCGCGTGCCAGGACCAGGCGCAGCAGGTCAGGGCCAGAACCGCGCCCGCTCCCAGCAGCCACCACGACGTGACCCGCAGCGTCGCCGTCAACGCTTCGAACACCGCCTCCGCCGCCGGGCGGTCCACGTCCGGGGGGAGATCGTCGAGGGCCAGGCCGCGGCCGATGGTCAGGGCCAGGCGCAGGAGGGCGCCGCCGATCGCCAGGGCCGCGCCCAGGAGCGCGAGGGCGTTCAGGCGGCGCCGGGCGAGGACGACCGCGGCCGCCGCGAGGAGCAGCGTGACCACCGGGAGCCGTACGCCCCAGAACTGGAGGTCCGCGAAGATCTCGCGCGCCGCCCCGAGCTTGTCCGCCTCCAGGATCGTGATCCGGGTGTTCCCCACCGGGACCTGGTCGGCGAACGGTACCCCCTCGTCGCTCAGCTGCCGCTTCACCTGCTCGATCACCGGCGCCAGGTCGATGCTCGCGGTGTCCACGTCGTCGCTCGTCAGCGCCTGTTCGACCGCGGTGTGGGCCGCGCGGTTCACGGTGTTCCAGGCGATCCGGTACGCGTCGGTCCCGGCGAAGGAGATCACCGCCTCGTGCACCAGATTCTCGACACCCTGCTGGAACGGCCCCGCGTCGATCTTCTTCATGACCTCGGCGGTGATCCGGTCCGCCACCGCGTTCTGCACGGCGGGGTCGGCAGCGAGCGGCTCCATCGCCGTGACGTAACTGTCGGTGTCACCGATCTCGCGGTCCGCCCACACGGCCAGCGCGCTCAGCGGCGTCAGAAGAGCCACGAGCACGATGAGCACCGCCGTCAGAACGCTCCGCACTCCTCCAGGGAACGCGGGCCCCGCCGGGCGCGCGAGCCGTGGGCCGCCGACCGGGCTGATGGCCGGCCGCTCCGACTTGCCTGCGGGGCGGCGCGGGTGTGCTCTGAAGTGAGGACGAGGGAAGGAGCTCTCCGTCATGGCTGTTCACGCAACGATGCCCGTACGGCACCACGGATCTCTCAGCTGGGCCATGCCCGTGGGGCTGGGCACGCTCTTCGGTTTCTACGCGGGGTTCCTCCGTCGCACCGGTGAGGCCGTCAGCTGGTGGGACGTTCTCTACGGGGTGGTCGCCGGGCTGGTCTTCACGGCGGTCGCCTACGGTCTCGGCCGCATCCAGAACGCCCTGCCGCGTGAGGTCCGCGCGGCCGCGTACGCGGTGGTGTGCGGCATGTCCATCGGCTTTCTGCACAGCCTGACGGGGACCAGCATCCTGCGGTCGGCGGGGATGGGGCTCATGTTCGCCGCCGTGATGTTCGCCGTCGCGTTCTATGTGTTCTACATGAGGGAGGACTAGGTCACCGACCTGCGACTTCTCTCTCTTCGCGCGGCCGCCAGATCTCATCTCGCGGCCGCGCGCCGTCGTCTCGCGCCTGCTGGGTGAGGAGCAACCGCAGGAGGGAGGCGCACCGTGCAGGAGACACCGCTGCGCGTCGCGGTCATCATCGGCAGCACCCGTGAGGGCCGCGTCGGCGAGAAGGTCGGACGCTGGTTCACCGAGCGTGCCGCCGAGCGGGCCGACGTGGAGCTCTGTGTCGTCGATCTGATCGACTTCGACTTCCCCGCCCGCTACCCGGACCGTGCGACCGCGCGGATGCGGGACTTCGTCTCGGAGATCGGCCGCGCCGACGCCTTCGTGGTCGTCACCCCCGAGTACAACCGGTCCTTCCCCGCCTCCCTCAAGCAGGCCATCGACTACGCCTACGACGAGTGGCGGACCAAGCCGGTCGCGTTCGTCAGCTACGGCCACGGCTCCCGTGGTCTGTACGCCGTGGAGCAGTTGCGCTCGGTCTTCACCGAGCTGCACACCGTGACCCTGCGCAACGGCGTGAGCATCAACCTGCTCGACGACACCGGCGAGGACCGGGACCGGGCGGCCGCTCTGATGTTGGACCAGCTCGGGTGGTGGGGGCTCGCGCTGCGCGAGGCCCGTGCCGCCCGGCCCTACGTCTCCTAGCGAGTGCTCGCGCCGGGACCGATGACTTCCGGTGGCCGATCCGGTCACCATCCTGGACCTCCGACGACCTCACCCGACCCACCGCCGACCATGCGAAGGAACGACGATGAGCACAGAACTGGCAATCGAGACCGCGGGCCTGGTGAAGGTCTTCGGTGAGAACCGGGCGGTGGACGGGGTCGATCTCTCCGTGCCGGCCGGCACCGTCTACGGCGTACTCGGGCCGAACGGCGCCGGCAAGACGACGACGGTGAAAATGCTGGCCACCCTGCTGCGGCCGGACGGCGGCGAGGCCCGTGTCTTCGGCAAGGACGTGCAGAAGGACGCGGACGCCGTGCGCAGCAGGGTCAGTCTCACCGGGCAGTACGCCTCGGTCGACGAGGACCTCACCGGTACCGAGAATCTCGTGCTGCTGGCACGGCTGCTCGGTCACGCCAAGCCGGCCGCGAAGGAGCGCGCCGGTCAGCTGCTCGACGCCTTCGGTCTGTCCGAGGCGTCCGACAAGCAGGTGAAGAACTACTCGGGCGGTATGCGGCGCCGTATCGACATCGCCGCCTCCATCCTGAACACCCCGGACCTGCTCTTCCTCGACGAGCCGACCACCGGTCTCGACCCGCGCAGCCGGAACCAGGTGTGGGACATCGTGCGCGCGGTGGTCGCCCAGGGCACGACGGTGCTGCTGACCACGCAGTACCTGGACGAGGCGGACCATCTGGCCTCCCGTATCGCCGTGATCGACCACGGCAGGGTGATCGCGGAGGGCACGAAGGGCGAGCTCAAGGCATCGGTCGGCTCGGGCGCGGTCCATCTGCGGCTGCGGGACGCGGAGCAGCGGCCGGAGGCCGAGCGGGTGCTGGCGGCGGCGCTGGGGGCGGAGGTCCTGCTGGACGCCGATCCGCTCGCGCTGACCGCCCGGGTGAACGGACACGGCACCCAGCAGGGCGCCGCGGAGCAGGCCGCGCGGGCGCTGGCCGAGCTGGCCCGCACCGGGATCACTGTGGACAACTTCGCGCTGGGACAGCCCAGCCTGGACGAGGTCTTCCTCGCCCTGACCGACAAGAAGGGGGCGGCGGCATGAGCACCGCGACGACGACGAAGTCCGTCAAGGACGCCGAGGACCTGGCACTCGAAGCACCGAAGGCCGAGGATCTGGCAGCGCTGCTGGTGGGCAAGGAGCGCCCACCGAGGCCGAGCGCCATCTCCGCGTCGCTGACGTTCGGCTGGCGGGCGATGCTGAAGATCAAGCACGTGCCGGAGCAGCTGTTCGATGTGACGGCGTTCCCGATCATGATGGTGCTGATGTACACGTACCTCTTCGGAGGGGCGCTGGCCGGCTCGGCCTCGCAGTACATCCAGTTCCTGCTGCCGGGCATCCTGACGATGAGCGTCGTGATGATCACGATGTACACGGGCGTCGCGGTCAACACCGACATCACCAAGGGTGTCTTCGACCGGTTCCGCACGCTGCCGATCTGGCGGCCGGCCCCGATGGTGGGCTATCTGCTCGGTGACGTCGTCCGCTACTTCCTCGCCTCCGTGGTCATGCTGACCGTCGGCATGATCATCGGCTACCGCGCCGACGGCGGGGTGATGGGCATCCTCATGGGCGTCGTCCTGCTGATGGTCTTCTCGTTCGCGTTCTCCTGGATCTGGACGATGTTCGGACTGCTGCTGCGGACCGAGAAGTCGGTGATGGGCGTCAGCATGATGGTGATCTTCCCGCTGACGTTCCTGAGCAATGTCTTCGTCGACCCGAAGACGATGCCGGGCTGGCTCCAGGCATTCGTCAACAACAGCCCGGTGACCCATGTGGCCACCGCGGTACGGGAGCTGATGGCGGGCAACTGGCCGGCGGCGGACATCGCCTGGTCGCTGGGCTGGGCGGCACTGTTCGTGGTGGTCTTCGGCTCTGTCACGATGCGGCTCTACAACCGCAAGTAGCCAGCTGTCCTGTGCTGCGGGCGTCCCCGGACCAGCGGGGGCGCCCGCAGTGCTGTGTGTGCGGTTGCCGAGGGCCGCCGTTGACCTTCACCCGGGGGGAAGCACCAGCTTCGGCGGGGCCGGGCGCGGTGCCCGGCGCGAGGAGGTACGCATGGGTCTGCTGACGATCGGCGCGTTCGCCCGCGCATCCAGGCTGTCCGCGAAGGCGCTGCGCCGCTACGACGAACTGGAGCTGCTGCCGCCGGCCCACGTCGACACGTTCACCGGCTACCGGTACTACGACGAGGCGCAGGTGGAGCGGGCCCGGCTGGTGGCATGGCTGCGGCGGATCGGGATGCCGCCGGCGCGTGTCCGCGAGGTCTGCGACCTGTACGCGTCCGATCCGGCCGCGGCGGCCCGCGGCATCCGGGCCTTCTGGGCCGGGGTCGAGGCGGAGACCGCCGCCCGCCGCGATCTGGCGGCCTTCCTCGCCGACCAGCTGTCAGGGAAGGACACCACCATGTCTCAGCTCACCGCCCCCTTGGGGATCCGCTACGCCGCCCGCACGGACCGCGGCCTCGTCCGTGAGACCGACCAGGACACCGCCTACGCGGGTCCTCATCTGCTCGCCGTCGCCGACGGGTTCGGCGGTCAGGGCGCACCTGCCGGAGCGGCGGCGATCGACGCCCTCAAGGACCTGGACGACGCCGGGGCCGCCGGTTCGGCGCGTATCGGCGATCTGCTCAATGCCCTGGAGGACGCCGTCGACCGGGCCAACTCCGCCGTGAGCGGCTTCGACGGCTCCGGCACGACGCTCACCGCGATGGTGTGGACGGGCTCGCGGCTCGCGCTCGTGCACATCGGCGACACCCGGGCCTGTCTGCTGCGGGACGGTGCGTTCTTCCGGATCACCCACGACCACACGGTGGTGCAGTCGATGATCGACAACGGCAGTCTCACTCCCGAGGAGGCGGTGACTCATCCCGGGCGGGCGATGCTGCTGAGGGCGCTCGACGGCGGCGAGGAGTCCGGCCGGGCGGATCTGCGGCTGCACGAGGCGCGGCCCGGCGACCGGTATCTGCTGTGCTCGGACGGCCTGTTCACAGTGGTCGCCGACGAGGACGTACGGCACACACTCGCCACCGTCGACGCCCCGGACGACGCCGTCGGCGAACTGATCGCCCGCGCCCGACGTGCGGGAGGCCCCGACAACATCGCCTGTGTCGTCGCCGATGTGGTGCCGCTGTGACGCCGATGGGTCGCGCGCCGCGCCTCACACCGCATCGGATGCGAGCCCGGCGCCTGGAGGGTGAGGTGAGCGGGCACTGCCTCGCCCGCGCTGCCCGCGTCGGGTCCTGCCGGCTCAGAGCAGCCAGTCGACGGGGCGCCCCGGGCGGTAGGAGCAGTACGAGCCCGTCGTGACCGACTCCCGCAGGTGCGCGGCCAGTTCGGGGTGGAGGGCGTCCAGTTTGCGGAGGGTGTCGCGGATGCGGGCCGTGACCGTCTTGCGGGCGCGTTCCGCCTCGTCGTCGAGCCGGCGGGTCCGGCCGCCCAGGCCGGCCGCCGTGCGCAACTCGTCGAGCAGCGCGGCCCGTTCGCGGCCGAACTCCTCTGCCCTGCGGTCGTCGCCCAGCTCCGCCGCCCGGTCGATCTCCTCGTCGAGGCGCTCCAGCCGCCGCCGGTAGCGGATCTTGGCCTCCTCGTCGAGAACCGGGTCCCCGCCGAAGCGGCGGGCGGCGATCACCGCTTCACCGCCCTCGGGGTCGAGCAGGACCACCGCTGACAGGTCGTCGCCCGCATGCGTCAGCAGGGTGTGCAGATCGCGTAGCCCCTTGGCGTCGGGGACATGGACACCGCGGCCCGCGAAGTCGAGGGCCCACACGGCGCCGTCGCGGCGGAAGCGCTGCCGGGCGGCGTGGGGCTGGAGGGCCTGGGCCGCGAGTTCGGGGGAGACGGCGCCCACTCCGGCGTAGGCGTCGGCCGCCCGGCCGTACGCGGTCAGTTCGTCTGCGTCCTCGGTGGGCGGGGCGTCCGCGACCGCGCGCGGCGGGACCCCGTCCAGCAAGTACGTCAGCCCCAGCTCCTCGGCCTCGCGCCGGGTCGACACGGCGAGCTCCGCCGTGTCGCCGCCCGGGCCCAGCAGATCCAGCAGCGCCGCCCGCGCCCGCACCGACCAGGGTCTCGCCCGCAGCCGGTCCGCCGAGGTGTACGCGGCGGTCAGCGCGGCCACCGCCTCCTCCCGTCGTCCGCGCGCCGCGTCGAGCATCCCCAGCCAGAGGTCCACGGGCCCGCTGATGTCGCAGCCGTACAGCGAGACGACCCACTGGCCCGCATACGGCGCGAGCGCGGCCCTGGCCTCGTCGATCCGTGCCGGGTCACCGGACGCCGCGGCCGCGTGCGCGCGCAGCCGCATCCACAGCGGTGCGAAGATCCGGGGCACCGCCTCGGGCCGGGCCGCGATCTCGTCCACGAACCGCAGCGCCACCGCCGTACGGCCCTGCTCGATCGCGGTGAGCCCCGCCAGCAGCGGCGGATGCGGATGCCCTTGGTCGGTGAGCGTCCCGACCACGGCCTCCGCCTCGTCGAACCGGCCCTGGAGCAGGAACAGCGCCCAGTGCATATGGGCGGCCATGAAGGCGAACGGCGGATGCTCGTGCTGCAGCCCGATCGCGGCCGAGAGCAGATCGGCCGCCTCGGTGAACCGCCCGCCCAGCGCGGCGATGAGGGACTGGTCGATGGCCATGCCCAGCTCGAACCTGCGCAGCCCCGCCCGCTCGGCCAGGGTGGTGAAGACGCGCAACTGGTCGAGGTAGCGCGGGTCGCCGAGCTCCAGGAGCGTCACCCAGCGCATCGCGGCCGCGTGCATCTCCATGTCGCGGTTGCCCGTGCGGCGGGCGACCTCGCCCATCTCCGCGGTGAGCACGAGGCGTTCCTCGGAGGTGCCGAGCCCCCAGATCGAGTCGTGCCGCGCCCACAGGGAGAACGCGAGGGCCTCGTCGTCCTCACCGCGCCGCGCCAGCGCCGTGGTCCGCACGGCCAGGTCCTGGGCGATCCGCTCCGGCGTCAGGCCGGCCAGTTCCTCGCCGCTGCCGCCGGCCAGCGCGCGGTACGCCTCGCGCAGCAGCTCGGCGCCCGACGCCTCCTGGCCCAGCACGCCCCCGTGCTGATGGAGGGTGATGGCCACGCGGGCGAGCACCTCGGGGTCGTCCACCGCGCGGGCCAGATCGACGGCGAGGTCGAGGAAGCGCCGGCCCTCGGCCTCGTCGCCGTAGTGCCGCAGTTCGCCGCCGAGGTCGAGGGCGACCAGGGCGGCCCTGCGCCGGTCGTCGCCGGCGGCCTCCAGGGCCCGCCGGTAGTGCCCGACGGCCTCTTCGCCGGACAGCCTGCTGGAGGCGTCCCGCGCCGCGGCGAGCAGCAGATCGACCCGCCGGTCCCGCTCCAGCTCCTCGCCGGCCAGATAGGCGTGCCGTGCCAGATCCGCCGGGAAGACCTTCTCGCTGAGGCCGGGGGTGCGGTCCAGGGCCCGTACGACGCCGGCGTGCCGCTCCCGGGTCCGCTGCTCGTCGAGCGCCTCGTACAGCGTCTCGCGGACAAGGTCGTGGGCGAAGGCGAACCGGCCGCCGCTGCGCACGGTCACCAGCCGGGCCGTCACCGCCCGGTCCAGCAGCCGGTCCACGTGCGGGACGGGGGATGAGGCGGCCGCCGCGAGCACCTGGCGGTGGAACTCCCGGCCCAGCACGGCCGCGGTGTCCAGCAGCGTGCTCACCGGCTCGGGCAGCAGCGCCAGCCGCCGCCGCACCGCCTCGCGCACCCCCGGCGCGACGGTGGTGACCGGGCTGCCGCTGTGCCAGATCCGCGCGGTCTGCTCGACGAAGAAGGGGTTGCCGCCGGTACGGCGGTGGACCTCCTCGACGAGGTCCGGCTCCGGCTCCACACCGGCGGTCAGCGCGATGAGCGCGCCCACCTCGTCGCGCTGGAGGCCGGTCAGGGTCACGGTCGCGGCGGCGCGGGCCGCCAGCGGGGCGATGAGCTGCCGCAGCGGGTGGTCGGGCGCCTCCACCTCGACGTCGCGATAGGTGCCGACCAGCAGCAGCCGCTCGAACCAGGCGTGCTGGGCGGCGAATTCGAGCAGTCTCAGCGAGGCCGGATCGGCCCAGTGCAGATCGTCGAGCACGACCACCAGCGGCCGTTTCTGCGAGACGGTGACCAGGGCGGTCGTCACCGCGTCGTACAGCTGGAAGCTCTCGCCGCCGTCGCCCTCGCCGGGCTCCTCGCCGAGCAGGACGGCGAGCCGCCCGCCCGCCGCCTTACCGGCCTCGGCCCACTCCGCCTCGTCGACACCCCGGCGCAGACCGCGCACGACCTGGACCCACGGCCAGTACCCAGGGGCGCTGTCGGAGTCCCAGCAGGAGCCGCCCAGCACCAGGGCACCGCGCCGGCGCGCCTCGTCGGCGGCGTCGGTGACCAGCGACGTCTTGCCGATACCGGCCTCGCCGGTGACCAGCACCAGGCCCCCATGGCTGTCCGTCGCCCGGCCGATCTCCGTCCGGAGGACGCCTGCGGGGTGGTCGCGCCCGATGAGAGCAGGGGTCATGCCGAAACCATAGGAGGCGGCACTGACAACCCGCACGCGAGAAGGCGCGCGGGTCGTCCCGGCCGGCGGCCGCCCGGTTAAGGCCCGGCGGCAGCCCCGGCGCCTCCTCGGTCCCGGGGCCTCTCGGTCCCGGTGCAGGCCCCGGCCCCGGTCCAGGCCCCGCTCAGGTCAGGCCAGGCCTCAGGCGAACGGCAGCGACAGCACCGGTTCCGTCTTCTTCCCGGCCGTCCTTCCCGACGCCGTCGCCATGAACTCCGCCAGGTCCCGCCCCGCGCGCCCGATCCGCTCGGGCAGCGTGTCCGTGAGCGCGTCGCCCGTGCCCCCCCAGTCCTCCGAGGCCGCGTAGACGGCGGTCGGCACGACCAGCGCCCGCAGATGGGCGAAGAGCGGACGCATCGCGTGCTCCGGCACCAGCGAGTGGCGTGACGTACCGCCGGTCGCCCCGATCAGTACCGGCGTGCCGGCCAGCGCTCCGACCTCGACGAGGTCGAAGAACGACTTGAAGAGTCCGCTGTAGGAGGCGGCGAAGACGGGGGAGACGACGATCAGGCCGTCCGCCTCCGTCACCGCGTCGAGCGCCTCGCCGAGCGCGGGCGAAGGGAAGCCCGTCACCAGGTGGTTGGCGATCGGAACGGCCAGCTCGCGCAGCTCGACCACGCGCACCTCCACCTCCCGGTCACCGTCCCGCTCGCCGAGGGAGCCGCGTACGGCCTCGGTGAGCCGGTCGGCGAGGAGCCGGGTCGACGAGGGCACGCTCAGACCGGCGGAGACGGCCACCAGTTTCAGCGCCTGCTCGCTCATGCCGCCTCCTTCGCGGTCTCGTTCGTGTTGTTGTTCTCCGTCGTCGCGTCCTCGCTCCGGGCAGCGGCGACGGCCGGGTGCAGCGGGGCGCTCTCCGGCACACCGGCCGGCCGCAGCGCGGCGAACTCCTTGCGCAGCACCGGGACGACCTCCTCGCCGAGGATGTCGAGCTGTTCGAGGACCGTCTTCAGCGGCAGACCCGCGTGGTCCATCAGGAACAGCTGGCGCTGATAGTCACCGACCGCGTCCCGGAAGCCGAGCGTGCGCTCGATGACCTGCTGCGGCGATCCGACGGTCAGCGGGGTCTGCTCGGTGAAGTCCTCCAGCGAGGGCCCGTGTCCGTAGACCGGCGCGTTGTCGAAGTAGGGCCGGAACTCCCTGACCGCGTCCTGCGAGTTCTTCCGCATGAACACCTGGCCGCCGAGCCCGACGATGGCCTGCTCGGCCGTGCCGTGGCCGTAGTGGGCGTAGCGCTGCCGGTAGAGGCCGACCATCTTCTTCGTGTGGGACATCGGCCAGAAGATGTTGTTGTGGAAGAAGCCGTCGCCGTAGTACGCGGCCTGTTCCGCGATCTCGGGGGAGCGGATGGAGCCGTGCCAGACGAACGGCGGGACGCCGTCCAGCGGGCGCGGGGTGGCCGTGAACGACTGGAGCGGAGTGCGGAACTTCCCTTCCCAGTCGACCACGTCCTCCCTCCACAGCCTGTGGAGGAGCGCGTAGTTCTCCACGGCGAGCGGTATGCCCTGGCGGATGTCCTTGCCGAACCAGGGGTACACCGGCCCGGTGTTGCCGCGGCCCATCATCAGGTCGACCCGGCCGTCCGCGAGGTGCTGGAGGTACGCGTAGTCCTCGGCGATCTTCACCGGGTCGTTGGTGGTGATCAGCGTGGTCGAGGTGGACAGGATCAGGTTCTCGGTGCGGGCCGCGATGTGCCCGAGGAGGGTCGTCGGGGAGGACGGGACGAAGGGCGGGTTGTGGTGCTCGCCGGTGGCGAAGACGTCGAGGCCGACCTCCTCCGCCTTGCGGGCGATGGCGACCGTCGCCTTGATCCGCTCGTGCTCGCTCGGCGTACGGCCGTTGGTCGGGTCGGTCGTGACATCGCCGACGGTGAAGATGCCGAACTGCATGTGAGCCCACCTCTCGGGTCCGGTTGGTTGAATGTTGAACCAAACCCTACAACGGGGACCCCGTCCTCCCTATTCCGGGTCGTCGGCGGGTGCCTCAGCCCAGACCCGCGGCGCGGGGGAACAGCTGGCGGAAGGCATCGGCGGACTCCGAGCCCGAGCGCCCGAACGGTGCGTCGAAGTCCCACACCAGGAAGAGCAGGAACGCGATCAGCGCGCTGAACAGACCGGCGAGCAGCAGCTCGCGGTAGGAGCGGCCGATCTGCATGGTGAAGATCAGTCCGACGGTCACCAGGGCGCCGGTGATCAGGCCGAACCACACCACGCCCGGCAGGGTCGCGCCGGCGTTCGACTCCCGGGCGTTGCGCGCGTCGTCGGCGACCGCCACCTGGTCGAGCATCGGCTGGTACGCCTGGGCCTCCAGCTCTCCCACGGGCACGCGCCTGGCGATGTCCGAGCGCACCACGTCGAGCAGCTCGCCGCCCCGCCCGGTCTGCTCCTGGCCGTCGATCATCCTCGGCCACTCCTGGTGGACGACGTGCGCGACGTACCGGTCGATGTCCGAGTGGAGCTTGCGCTGAACGTCGGGCGGGTAGACCTCGGCGCGCTGGGTGACCTCGTACAGGGCCTGCGCCTCACGGCGTACGTCGTCCTGCGCGGCGCTGCGTGCCTCCCACACACCGGCGATGGCGAGGCCCAGCACGATGGCGTACACGACGCCGACCATCATCGTCATGTACTCGAGGACGTCGGGGGTCTCGGCGGGCTCCACGCCCGTTTCCTCGGCGTCGTGCCGCCGGCGCTGGAGGAGAAGGGTGGCGATGAGGACGACGGCGCAGGCGGCGGCCATCGCGATGGCCAGGACCAGCCATTCCGACATGGGCTCACTCCGAAAGATGTGGTGGTGCGGTCGGTGGGGTGTCGCTCAGGCGCGGCCGCGCCCCGGCCGCAGCAGGGCCGCGGCGAGCACGGCCGGTGTCGTGGTGACGAGCACCAGGACGACGAGGGGCATCCCCTCGCGCTCCGGCCTACCGGGCAACGGCCGGTGGTTGCGTACGGTCACGGCCTGCGGCGGAGCGGCGGGCGGACCGGCCGCGGGAGGCGGCGGTACGACGGCCGGCTCGGTCTCGGGAACGACCGGCGCGGGCGGCCGCGGAGCCGGCGGTACGGGTGAGGGTTCGGGCGCCGGAGGCGGCTGCGTCGGGCGCGGCTGCGTCGGCGCGGGGGTCGTCGGCGCGGGCGGTTCCGGCACCGGCGGCGGGCTGCTGGGCGGCGGCGGGCTCGGGGGCTCGCTCGGCGGCGGCTCGGTGGGCGGCGGTTCGGGCGGACACGGCTCGGGCGGCGGTGGCGGGCAGTGCGTGAAGAGGTCCACGGACACGTCCACGTCGACCGACACATCCACCAGGAGGTCGCCGGCTCCGGGCCGGCCCCCGACGGACACCTGCACCGACGCGCAGACGAGACCAGGCAGATGGAGGGCCCATGTGCCGTGCGGGGGCAGGGGCGCCACGCTCACGGTGCCGGCGAAGAGGGCGCCGAAGGAGGGGACGACGGTGCCGGGGTCCGGCAGGACCGGGCCGATGGGTGTCGCCGCCGGAGCGGGGCTCGGCCGGTCGTGACCGGAGCCGGCCGCGCCCGCAACCGCGCTCGTCGGTGCGCCACCAGCCGCGCCCGCACCTGTGCCTGCGCCTGCGCCTGCGCCCGCACCTGAGTCCGCACCTGCGTCCGGGACGGGGTCGTGCGCCCGAGACGCCGGGGCCGGATCCCGCTCGGCCGGGACCGCGCCCGCGTCCTCCCGGGCCGGCCCCTTGTGCTCGCTCTCACGGCCCGGCGGCGCACCGCCCTCGTCGTCGCTGTCGGCCTCACCGTCGGCCTCGCGAACCAGGCCGGGCTCAGGGCCGGTTTCGGGTTCCGCGCCCGCCCGGGACGCCGAGCTCGCCTCCGGCCTCGGCTCCTGATCCGGCGGGGCCGGACCGGGCCGCGGCTCGGCCGGGTCGGAATCCCCCGTGGCCGGCTCGGCCTCGGCCCGGGAGACGGACGCGGCCGGAGCCGGCTCGTCCGTCACTCCTGCCGCTACTGCCCCGATCCCCTGCGAGCCGAGAATCGCAACGATCCCCAGTGCACTCAACTGCTCCCATCCCGCCACATCGGCACGTTATGGGTGAAGGCAGGGCAGAGGGGACCACTTTCACACGGATAGGTGAATCATCCGGTTGTCGGACCGGCTTCTCCGTGACGGTGCCCACAAGGTTTTGCACCTTGTTGCAAAACAAGGGTCCGGAGGCTAGAACTGAAAGCCACGACCCGTCCCGTGGAGGCCCCGATGAGCCAGCCGAGCACCGGCCCGTACCCCCATCTCCTGAGCCCGCTCGACCTCGGGTTCACCACGCTTCCCAATCGCGTGCTGATGGGCTCGATGCATGTCGGCCTCGAAGAGGCGGAGAACGGGTTCGAGCGCATGGCCGCCTTCTACGCGGCCCGCGCCCGCGGTGGCGTGGGGCTCATCGTCACCGGCGGCATCGCGCCCAACGACCGCGGCCGGCCGTACGAGGGCGGCGCCAAGCTCACCACCGAGGCCGAGGCGGCCCAGCACCGCACCGTCACCGACGCGGTGCACGCCGAGGGCGGCCGGATCGCGCTCCAGATCCTGCACTTCGGCCGGTACGCCTACCACGCCGACCTCGTCGCCCCCAGCGCGCTCCAGGCCCCCATCAGCCCGTTCGTGCCGCACGCCCTCACCGACGAGGAGATCGAGGAGACGATCGAGGACTTCGTGCGCACCGCCGCGCTCGCGCGGTCCGCCGGCTACGACGGCGTCGAGATCATGGGCTCCGAGGGCTACTTCATCAACGAGTTCATCGCGAGCGCCACCAACCACCGCACCGACCGCTGGGGCGGCTCGTACGAGAACCGCATCCGGCTGCCGCTGGAGATCGTCCGGCGTACCCGCGAGCGGGTCGGACCCGACTTCATCCTGATCTACCGGCTCTCCATGCTCGACCTGGTTCCCGGCGGCTCCACGCTGGAGGAGGTCGTCACGCTCGCCCAGGAGATCGAGGCGGCCGGCGTGACCATCATCAACACCGGCATCGGCTGGCATGAGGCCCGTATCCCCACCATCGCGACCTCCGTGCCGCGCGGCGCCTACAGCTGGGTCACGAGCCGGCTGATGGGGTCCGTGTCCGTGCCGCTCATCACCAGCAACCGCATCAACACCCCCGAGGTCGCCGAGCGGCTGCTCGCCGAGGGCCGCGCGGACATGGTGTCGCTGGCGCGGCCCTTCCTCGCCGATCCCGAGTTCGT
The DNA here is from genome assembly GCF_032229325.1 of Streptomyces sp. AM8-1-1. NCBI lineage: Bacteria > Bacillati > Actinomycetota > Actinomycetes > Kitasatosporales > Streptomycetaceae > Streptomyces > Streptomyces sp. AM8-1-1. The sequence continues at coordinate 4,018,396 of NZ_CP135086.1, read as the reverse complement.
GGCCAAGGCGCAGGCCGGCCGCGCGGAGTCGATCAACACCTGCATCGGCTGCAACCAGGCCTGCCTGGACCACACGTTCAGCGGGAAGCTCACCTCCTGCCTGGTCAATCCGCGTGCCTGCCACGAGACCGAGCTGGTGCTCTTCCCCACCCGGCTGCGCAAGCGCGTCGCCGTCGTGGGCGCCGGGCCCGCCGGTCTCGCGTGCGCGGTCTCGGCCGCCGAACGCGGGCACACCGTCACGCTCTTCGACGGCGCCGACGAGATCGGCGGACAGCTGAACATCGCCAAGCGGATCCCGGGCAAGGAGGAGTTCGACGAGACGCTGCGCTACTTCCGCAACCAGCTGGAGACACACGGTGTGGAGGTCCGCCTGGGTGCCCGCGTCAGTGCCGACACCTTCGCGGCGGACGAGTACGACGAGATCGTCGTCGCCACCGGAGTGACGCCGAGGACCCCCGAGATCCCGGGCGTCGACCACCCGAGCGTCGTCAGCTACCTCGACGTCCTGCGCGACGGCGCACCCGTCGGCGAGCGCGTCGCGGTCATCGGCGCCGGCGGCATCGGCTTCGACGTGGCGGAGTTCCTCACCGACGACGGCGAGGGCGCGAGCCTGGACGCGGGGACGTACTTCCGCCAGTGGGGCGTCGACACCGAGTACCAGGGGCGCGGCGGCCTCACCGAGGCGAAGCGCACCGCACCCGCCCGGGCCGTGCATCTGCTCCAGCGCAAGACCGGCAAGGTCGGCGCCGGCCTCGGCAAGACGACGGGCTGGATCCACCGCACGGAGCTCAAGCACCGCGGGGTGACGATGACCCCCGGCGCGACGTACGAGCGCATCGACGACGAGGGGCTGCACCTCACGGTCGACGGCACGGCCACCGTCCTGCCGGTCGACACCGTGGTGCTGTGCGCGGGCCAGGAGCCGCAGCGCGGACTGTTCGACGAACTGGCCGCGGCCGGCCGCTCGGTCCATCTCATCGGCGGCGCCGATGTGGCCGCCGAGCTGGACGCGAAGCGCGCCATCGACCAGGGCACCCGCCTCGCGGCCGCGCTGTGACGGCCCGCCGCGGGCGCACGGACAGCTCCCCGGGCGGTGCCCGCTGCGTCCTGCCTGTTCCGCCTGTTCCGCTGTGGTCCTCGGGCGGCCGACGGCGCTTTCCGGACACTCCCTAGGATCGGGCCATGTCGCTCCCGCACGCCATCCTCACGGCCCTGCTCGAAAAGCCCTCGTCGGGCCTGGAGCTGACCCGCCGCTTCGACAAGTCGATCGGCTACTTCTGGTCGGCCACCCATCAGCAGATCTACCGCGAGCTGGGCAAGCTGGAGCAGGCGGGCCAGATCCGGGCGCTGCCGTCCGCGCAGCCGACGCGGGGTCAGAAGAAGGAGTACGAGGTGCTGCCCGCGGGCCGCGCCGAGCTGGCCTCCTGGGTGGCGCGGCCGGAGGACCCGAGGCCGGTCCGCGACCCGCTGCTGCTGCGGCTGCGGGCCGCGGGCGTGGTGGGCGGCGCCGGGCTGCGGGAGGAGCTGGAGCGCCATCTCGCCCTGCACCAGCGGCAGCTGGAGCAGTACCGCGAGATCGAGGAGCGCGACTTCGCGCCGGAGCGGACCGTCACCGAACAGGACGCGCTGCGCCACATGGTGCTGCGCGGGGGCATCGAGCTGGAGTCGTTCTGGACGAAGTGGCTCACCGAGACCCTGGCGGCGCTCCCCGCCACGCCCTGAACCCGGCGGGTCCCGGCCGCTACGCGGGGCCGCCCGTGCTCGTCGAAGGGCGCCGAAGGCCTTCGCACCCCGTAGCACGGGCGTGCGACCTTTCGACTCCCATCGAAAAGCTCGCGCCGGCGGGGCCTGTCCGATGAGAATCGCGATCAGGCGGACCGGACCGGGCTCCGTTCCCGGCAGGGCTACGGGGGTGGCCTGCCGAGAACGGAGCAGTCCGGGATGCGGGAGCTGACGGGCCGTGAGACGGTCGCCGGGTGATGGATGCCCTGATCGTCGCCATGGTCGCCGCCTGCTCGGCCGGCGCACTCGCCCTGCTGGTCACCTCGGCCCTCGGCCTGGCACGCGCCGGCCGTGGCGATCCCTCCGGCGAGGCGCGTGCCGTGACGCTCGCGCTGTACGGCTGTGCGGTCGCGATCGCGACCCTCGGGATGTTCGTCACGCTCCTGTGAGCGGCCGTTGACCGGGCCGGCTCACAGCCAGCCGTTGCGGCGGAAACTACGGTGGATCACCAGACAGGCGACCACCATGACGGCCATCACCACCGGATAGCCGAAGGGCGAGCGCAGCCCCGGCATGTGCTCGAAGTTCATTCCGTACGCACCGCACACCATCGTCGGCACGGCCACGATCGCCGCCCATGCGGTGATCTTCCGCATGTCCTCGTTCTGGGCGACGGTCACCTGCGCCAGGTGTGCCTGGAGGATCGAGTCGAGCAGGGCGTCGTAGGAGATGATCTGCTCGTTGATCCGGGCCAGATGGTCGACGAGGTCGCGGAAGTACGGCTGTATCTCGGGTCCGACCGGCGGCAGAGGTGTGGTCGCCAGGGTCCACATCGGCCTGTCCAGCGGCGCGACGGCCCGCTTGAGCTCCAGCAGTTCGCGCTTGAGCTGGTAGATCCGCCCGGGGTCGGCCCGCCCCGCCGACGTGTCGAAGACGGTGCTCTCGACGTCGTCGACATCGGTCTGCACGGCCTCGGCGACGACGAGGTAGTCGTCGACGATCCGGTCGGCTATCGCGTGCAGCACGGCGGCCGGTCCCTTGGACAACTGCTCGGTGTCCCCTTCGAGGGCCTCGCGGAGCGGGCCGAGCGAGCCGTGCCTGCCGTGCCGGACGGTGATGACGAAGTTCGACCCGGTGAAGACCATGAGGTCGCCGGTGTCCACGACCTCGCTGGAGCACGTGAGTTCCTCGTGCTCGACGTAGCGGCAGGTCTTGAAGACGGCGAACAGCGTGCCGTTGCGGGTGCCGTCCCCTTCGTACCGCTGGAGCTTGGGCCGCTGGTGCGCGTGCACCGCGTCCGCCACGGCCAGCGGGTGCAGCGCGAAGAGCTCCGCGAGTCCGGCGAACTCGGCCGCCGTGGGCTCGTGGAGCCCGATCCAGACGAAGCGGCCCTCGTGCTTGCGGACCTGGCGCAGGGCGTCCTCGGCGGAGGCGTGGCCCGACAGCCGCATCCCGTCCTCGTAGACCACGCAGTTGACGACCGAGCTGCCGAGCGGCGACCTTGCCGGGTGGCTGAGGTCGACGCGGGGTTGGTGCGCACGCCCCACGGCACGGCGCAGGGTGCGGATCATCGGCACGGCGGAGCTCCTTCGAACGACCGCCGGTCAGTGTGCCACCCGAGCCTGTCCGCTGTCGTCGGCGCAGGTGGGGGCTTCGGTGGCGGGGCGGTCGCGCGGCGCTTCCTTCCCCGCGTGTTCGAGGGCCGCGCGCAGGACGTAAGACTTTCGTCACCGGCCCATGGCCACCGTCGCGGCTCGTGCTGCCGTTGAATGCCGTGGAGGGCCGAGCGGATCCCGACGGGGGACGACGCCGGACACGCGACGGGGAGTGGATCACATGCGGGCGATGCTGCGACGGCCGGTGGTCGTCGGACTGCTGCTTCTGGGACTGGCCGCGGGCGCCGTCGGTGCCGTGTGGTTCCAGCCGTGGAAGCTGTGGGTGGACGAGACCGTAAGCGAGGACCTGCCGGCGGCGGCCCCCGCCGGGGTGCCGGAGCAGGACGCCGCCGACTCCCCGCCGCAGGCCGGGCCCCGCACGCTGGCCACCGGCGAACTGATCAGCCACGAGCACCGGACGACCGGCACGGTGAAGATCGTGCGGCTGGCCGACGGCTCGCACGTGCTCCGGCTGGAGAACCTCGACACCAGCAACGGGCCCGATCTGCGCGTCCTGCTGGCGGACGCTCCGGTCAAGGAGGGCACGGCCGGGTGGCGTGTCTTCGACGACGGCAAGCACACGGCACTCGGCAAGCTGAAGGGCAACAAGGGCGACCAGAACTATGCGCTGCCGCGAGGCGTCGATCCGGCCGACTACAGCAGTGTGAGCATCTGGTGCGACCGTTTCGACGTCTCCTTCGGGGCCGCGGAGCTCGCTCCCGTATGACCCGGCCGGTCAGCCGGTGACCCGAACCACGCCGGTCAGCCGGCGTTGGAGGCGCTGAGCCCGGCGGACAGTGTCATGGCCTCGCCGTTGAGGAATCCGCCGGAGTCCGCGAGCAGAAGGAGTACCGCCGCGGTGACGTCCTCGGGTTCCATCAGCCCGGGCCCTTGACCCTCCAGCACCGGAAGGACGTCTTCTCGCGCCGGGTCGTCCAGGTCGGGACGCAGCAGCCGGTACGTGGCCCGGTTGTGGATCATCGTCGTGTTCACCCCGGCGGGCAGGACCGCGTTCACGGTGATGCCGTGCTCGGCCACCTCCAGCGCCAGGGACTTCACCAGCCCGATGACGCCCCACTTGGCCGCCGCGTAGTGCGCGCTGTTCTTCGCGCCCATCCGGGCGACGACGGAGGAGGTGGCGACGATCCGGCCGTAGCCCTGCTCGATCATGTGCGGCACGACCGCGCGGAACGAGTGGAAGACGCCGGTCAGATTGACGTCGATCATCTCCTGCCACTGGAGGGCGTCCATCGAGGCGAGGGGGGAGGCGGACGCGATCCCGGCGTTGGCCAGCAGGAAGTCGATACGGCCGAACTCCTCCAGTGCCCGTGCCGCGACGTTCTCCATCTCCTGGAGACTGCGGACGTCTCCCATCAGGGCGACGCAGCGCCGGCCGGTCGACTCCACCAGGTCGACCGTGCGGGCCAGTTCGGCCTCGCTGCCCAGCGGATAGGGAACGCTCTCCAGCTCCCCGGCGATGTCGCACGTCACGATGTCGGCGCCTTCACGCGCCAGGGCCACGGCATGCGCCCGTCCCTGTCCCCGCGCGCCACCGGTGATCAACGCGACCTTGCCGTCGAACTTCCCCACTGCGTGTGCCTCCTCGACGCGAGCCTGTCCGGACCGAACCTATGGTCGGAACCGGCGCGCCACCAGACGGCATCCGAGGGTGTCCGCGGTACCGCCGGCGTGCTTTTCATCGCTGGACCGACCTCGAGGGACCCTCGTTTCAGTAATTCCTGAAATGACAGCGGCAGAAGCGGACGCCTCCTTACCGGTGGCAAGCATTCCGCCCAGGAATGGCAGATGATCACCGCCCACGCGCCGTCCGGAATCGGCGCGCTCGGCCACCGCGTACATGCGTCCCTCGCCCCGGCCTCCTGGTCGCACCGCTCTGAACTGCTGTTTCTCCTCACAGGGGCGGGAGTTGGCGCCGCTGTCCGGCATGAACCGGCCACCTCCGTGGCAGGCACCTTCATGCCAGGCAGGTTCCTGGTCTGGCCGAAAGCAGACAACAGTACGGGGTCGGTGATTTCCTCTAGCTACGCAGTCGAAAGGCCCCCGGGCCGGACGGCCGCCGGACAACTTCTTCCGAATGGAAACACTGCCGCATTCGTATCCACCGCACGAATGGAGACGATCAATGTCACGTGTAACCCGCTGTACCGCCGCCGCTTCCGTCATAGCCGCCACCGTTCTCGGCTCGCTGCTCTTCTCCTCGCCGGCGCAGGCCGCCGGGCAGCAGGGGCCGGCCGCGTCGGTGCAGATCTCCCAGACGCCCAGCGGCGAGGACGACTTCGTCTGGCCGCAGCCGAAGACCGAGCCCGGCACGGACGGTGCGCAGAGCGCCCGCGGCGGCGACCGGACGGCGGCCAAGGACGGCAAGGACGACTTCGTGTGGCCGCAGCCCCTGGGTGAGCCGGGCGTCCCGGACGACTTCGTCTGGCCGATCCTGGGCGAACTCCCCGACCTCCCGGGCCTCCCCGGAATCCCGGACGACTTCGTCTGGCCGACCCCGCCGAAGAGGTGACTACGTTGTCAGCACAGCAGTTCCGTCAGATCCACTCCCGCCGGGTCGCCTGCACGCCGGCCTCGAACCGGCTCGACGCGCCCAGCCGGTCCATCAGTTCGGCCACGATGCGGCGTTCGGTGCGGACCCCGATACCCAGCGCACGCGCCACCGCCTCGTCGGTGAGACCCGTGGCCAGCAGCTGGAGCAACTTGCGCTCCTGCGCGGTCAGTCCGCCGGGGTGCGAGTCCGCCGGGGTGTTGAGGGGGCTGGCATGCTCCCAGTACGCCTCGAACAGGGCGCGCATGGCGTGCACCACGGGCGGGTTGCTGAACAGCAGCGCGGACGGCTGTGCCTGTCCCGGCAGACCCGCGACGACCGCGGCCGTGGTGTCGACGATGAGCAGCCGCATCGGCAGGGTCGGCGAGGTGCGTATCTCGCTGCGGCGCTCGGCCATCCACTGAGCGTGGGCCCGGGTCACCCGGTCGTTGGCGACGCTGTCGAGATAGATGGAGCGGAATCGTACGCCCCGGGCGAGCGCTCGTTCGTTGAGCGGCCGCCCGGCCTCGATCGACTCCTCCGTCAGTGCGTTGACGGGGTGGAAGGCGAGGGACTCCACGGCACAGGACTCGGCCAGGGCTTCGAGGCGGATGCGGATGTCGTCGACGTTGTCGAGGTGTTCCGTGCCGCCGAGCGACTCGGTTCCCCCGGACGCGGTGTATTCGGCGGCGAGAGCGGCGAGAGCCGAGCGGTTCTGCTCGATCTGCTGCTGTCGCCAGGCCAGTTCGTCCTGCTCCCGCTGGAGCAGGACTTTGAGACCGAGTGCCGGGTTGACCGCCCGGAGCCTGCCCGGACTGTCCCGGGACGGTGCCAGCAGAGAGAGCTTGGACAGCCGGCCGAGTGCGGCCTCCACCTCCTCCGGAGTGCTGTCCAGAAGCTTGGCGAGCTGCACGGGGTCGTGTTCCTTGTGGAACAGGATCGCGCGATAGACGCCAAGGGTCTGTTGATCCAATGACGAAACCTCGTCCACGTGGCATTTCCCCCTTGAACCACGGTTGAACGGAACTTCACTGCGAAACAAGGGCACGCACGCGGACGTGCACCCGGTTCCCGCTCGAGCAAGTCGGCTTCACGGGCGGGCCCCATCTGTTCACACATTTGGCACGTTACCTGCTCGTCGTACCCACCGACAGGGATCTACGACTGCCGCCGGGTTCTGCCCGCGCACAGACCCCAGGAGTCCTCATGCCGTTCGCCGGGCCCCACCCTCCCGCGCCGCTCGACGGCTGCATCGTGCTCGTCGTCGACGCCACCACGGGCGCCGGCCGGATCGTGACCGCACGACTGTGTGCGGCCGGTGCCGCCGTCGCCGTCGTCGGGGCCGGACACCCCGGCCGGGGCGACGACGCGGCCACCAAGGCGGCTTTCCTGTGCAAGGAACTCGCGGACATCGATCGTGTGGCGCTGCCGTACCGGACGGACATCGACGACCTCGACATGGTGCGCGAGCTGCCGGCGCAGATCGCCGCCGACCTCGGGCCGGTCTCGACCTCGGTCGTCGTCATTCCGTCCGGCTCGGGAACGGACAGGCTCGCGGAAAGGTTTCGCGCCGCGTCCCGGGTGATCGCCGCGGCCCTCCCCGAGGGAGCCCGGCACATCGAACTCGCATCGGACACCGCCGCCGGCACCGGCCAGGACGAAGAACTGGCCCGCCGCGTGGTCGAACAGCTTCTCAGCGGAACGGACCGCCCGCCGGACGCACGGCCGTCGGCCGGGCCACCGGTCACAGCACACTGATTGTGGGGGCACAGCATGTCGATACGCGTCGTCGTCGCCGGTGATCACCAGCTCGTGCTGGAAGCGTTCGCCGAGACACTCAACGGAACGGACGGTCTGGAGGTGGTGGGCCTCGCGACCACCTTCGAGGCCGTACTGCCCACCGTCGAACGGTGCAGGCCGACCGTTCTCCTGCTCGGCGAGAGCACCATGGGCGGCAAGGCGCTGCGGATCGCGACCGACGTCCGCTCCCACCACCCCGGCTGCGGCGTCGCGTTGATGGTCGGCACGGCGACACCGGCCGTGGTGGACCGTGCGGTGGCCGCGGGCGCCCTGGGCATCGTGCCGAAGAACGGCCGGCTGCCACAGCTGATCACCACGCTGATCGGTGTCGCGGGCGGCTGTCTCACCGTCGACCCGGCCCTCATCCGGCCGCCGGTCACGGGCGACACCTCGCTCAGCATCCGCGAGCTGGACGTGCTGCGGCTGACGGCGGGCGGAGCCACCGTCAAGGAGATCGCCGGGGAGCTCTATCTGGCCTCGGGGACGGTACGCAATCTGACGTCGGCGGCCATCAAGAAACTCGGCGGGCGCAACCGCTTCGACGCCGCCCGCATCGCGGTGGAACAGGGGTGGCTGTGAGCCGGCGACGGAGGTCCGGACACGCGCCGGCCCCGGCACCAGGCGTGCCGGGGCGGGGCGTCCGGGAGCTGTTCGTCCGTCTGCACGGACTGCTGCTACTGCTCCAGGCAGAACTCGTTGATCGGGTAGCCGACATGGCGGTCGGCCGTCGGAAGATGACCGAGGATCGTGTCGCCGGGCTTCAGTTCGGTGCTGTTGAGGACCGCCGCACCGGGGCCGAGGACCCGGACGTGCCAGTCGTCCTGGAGGATCAGGTTGACGGCCTGGCCGTTGGGCGCGACCGCGTCGATCGAGATGAGCGGACGGGTCTCTATCTTGACCCGGCCGACGCTGACCGGACGCGTCTGGCCCTTGACGTCCACGGCCAGCACGGTGCTGCCGGCGTGGAGTTCGCTCAGATAGTGGGTCCGGCCGTTCTGCGAGACGGTGTACGAGTGCAGGGCGCCGGCGTTGACCCGGAACGGGCGCGTGGGCATGTACGGCAGCGGATGGGTTTCGCTGACACACAGCACCATGCCCTTGGAGTGCGACCCGACGAGGATGCCCTCGTCCTTGCGGAAGTACGTCGTGGTGTCGACGCAGGCGCGCTCGCCCATGCCGATGTGACTGGCCGCGGTGACCGTGAGCTCCACCAGCTCGATCTTCCCCGTGCGGGAAGTGGCCGCTGTGCGCAGGGCGGTGGCGTCGCCGACGGTCAGCCCCTGCATCAGGACGCCGTCCGAGCCGAGTTCGAGCACACCGAAGATGATCTCGGCCTCCTCGGGGTTCGACGCCGTGGTGACGATCGAGCCCGGGGCGCCGGTGGCGGCCGCGATGACGATCTCCAGCGGGATCTTCGTGGGGTCGCGGAAGTTGAGGATGCTCCAGTTCTCCAGGCGGGCCGCGAGGCAGGCGTCCTCGAGGGTGTCCGCGTCCACGATCTCGACGTACCGGCCGAACTCGACGTCCGGGTGGGCGGCGGCGAGGCCGGCGCGGGCGTCCCGGCCGCCGGGGACGATCACGAGGTCGGCGCCGCTGAGGTCGTCCGGGACCACGCCGTCCTCGAAGAGCAGGATCTTGCGGACCGTCGGGGGCAGGCCGGCGAAGGCGGCCGGGTCGGCTGCGACGATGCCGTCGATGCGCTGGTGCAGGGCTTCTTCGAGTACTGCCGCGGTGGCGGTGCCGGCGTTGCGGATGTCAAGCCAGCACAGTTTGGCGTCCGTCATGGTGGGGCCCTCCTGTCGTGTGGTGGATCTCGGTGTCGTCGAGGTGGTCGGGGGTCAGCCGTTCGTCGGCGAGCCGCTCGTCGTCGAGCTGCCCGGCCACGAACGGACCCGGGTGGAAGTGCTGTTCGGGGAAGTGGTGGACGAGCCGGGCGACCTTGGCGGCCAGCCGGCGCGGGTCGGGCGCCTGGAAGATGTTGCGGCCCATCGCCACCCCGCCCGCGCCGCCGGCGAGAGCGTCCCGGACGTACGCGAGGACGTCCTCCTCCCGTGCGAGGGCAGGGCCGCCCGCGACGAGAACCGGTACCGGGCAGGCGGCGGTGAGGTCGAGCATCTCCGCCGTCGACCCGAGGAAGACGGTCTTGACGAGGTCGGCCCCCAGGTCGGCGGCGATCGTCACGGCGTGCGCGACGGTCGCCGGGTCCCGGGGGTCGGTGATGCGGGGGCCGCGCGGGTACACCATGGCCAGCAGCGGGAGGTTCCAGCGGTCGCAGGCGTCCGCTATCCGCCCGAGGTCGCCGATCTGCTGGCGCTCGTCGTCGGAGCCGAGGTTGACGTGGACGCTGACCGCGTCCGCGCCGAGCCGCAGCGCCTCCTCGACCCCGGCCACGATGTACTTCGCGGTGGGGTCGAGTGCCTGACTGGTGCTCGCGTTGAGGTGGATGATCAGCGACATCGCGGCGAACCGCTCCGGACTGATGTGCCGCACACTGCCCTTGTGCACGACGACGGCGTCCGAACCGCCGGCCGCGAGCCGGCCGGCGAGCTGGTCGAGGGTGGTGCCCTTCGGCACGACCGGGCCGTCATGGATCGAGTGGTCGAGAGGGGTGATCATCAGGCCGGCCGTGCTGTGGCGATAGAGCCGTCGCAGCCGCAGTGACCGGGCGAAATGGCCGAATGTGGTCATGAAGCGCCCTTTCTTGTTCGCGGGTGGGCGTGATCGTGGGCGGTGTTCCTGAGGTCGGCTGCTCGTTCCGTCGTGGTGCACCTCCGTGGTCGGACCGGGCGCGAGGAGGCGTCCGGGTGTCGTGGGCCGGGGTGGTCATGGCGCGCAGATAGGCGCGGTCGGGTTTGCCCGAGGGGGTGAGCGGAAGCTGGGGCCACACCGAGATCCGGACGGGGGTGTGTTCCGGAGTGAGCGTCGCGGCCACGAATCCCCGGAGGTCGCAGGAGGTGCGCGGGGCGCCGTTGCGCAGCTCGACGGCGGCGTGCACCTGCTCGACGAGGTCGCTGTCGCGGACCCCGAAGACGGTGGCCTGGCGGACCTGCGGATGCCGCAGCAGGGCACCCTCGATCGCCGCCGGGTCGAGCTTGAGACCGCCGTGCTTGATCACGTCGCCGACGCGGCCGTCGAGACGCAGATAGCCGTAGCGGTCCCAGTGCCCGAGGTCGCCGGTGCGCAGCCAGCCGTCCTTGAGGGTGGCGCCGGTGAGCTCCTCGTCGTCGAGGTAACCGGCCGTCACGGTCGGCGACTTCACCCAGATCTCGCCGGTCTGCCCGCGCTCGGCCGGGACCGGACTGCCGGCCACCCGGATCTCCAGGGCCACCCACGGGAAGGGCCGGCCGACGGTGCCGAGCAGCTCGGGTTCGCGGTGGTCCAGCGGGGTCAGACAGGTGATGCCGCCCGCCTCGGTGGAGCCGTAGACCTGGATGAGGACGTCGCCGAAGATCTCGACCGCCCGCGCGACCCGGGCCGGGGCCGCGGGGGTGCCGCTGTAGGTGATGCGGCGGAGCGAGGTGAGGTCGGCCGTGGTGATGCCCGGGTGGTCGAGCAGCCGGTAGAGGTGGGGCACGGCGAGATAGACGTCGGTGACCCGGTGGTCGGTGAAGGCGCGCAGGACGGCCTCGGTCTCGAAGCCGTCGTGCAGGACCACCGTGCCGCCGGTGGACAGCACCGCGTCCGCCATCGGCGCGGTGGTGTGGCTGATGGGTGTGACGGACAACAGCGTCGCGGGTCCCCGGGGATCGAGGCCATGGGCGAGGCGGTCGACGAGTTCCTCACGGGTGCCGTAGCGCTGGGCCACCATCTTGGGGCGGCCCGTGCTGCCGCTGGTGAACTCGACGGAGGCGAGCGCCTCCGGCCGTACGGGCGGGAAGTGCGTGGGCAGGGCGGCGCGCGCCGGCGCCTCCCGGGGGATCGGCAGCACGGTCAGTCCGGGCAGCCGTCTGGCCAGCCAGCGCCCGCGCTGGGCGCTCTCCTCGTCCACCAGGAGCAGGAACGCTCCGATGTCCCGCAGCAGTTCGGTCTGGGTGGCCAGGGAGAACGTCTCGGTGTCGGTCCTCGGGTTCATCGACCGGATGTAGACGGACGTGGCCCCCAGGAGGTGGACGGCATAGCGGGCGCTGAGCATCAGGGGATGGTTCGGCCCGGTGAGCACGCCCACCGCGTCGCCGTGTCCGATGCCGCGGGCGTGCAAAACGGCTGTCGTGCCGAGGACGGAGTCGCCCAGTTCACCCGCCGCGACGGTGGTGCCCGGCCCGTGCACGACGCCACGGGCCGGATCCCGTTCCAGTGCGTCCAGGATCCGTTGCGCATAGGTGCTGTTCCGGGTGGCCATGACCCTCCAATCTTCAAAGTCGGTACATCACAGGTCGGATGAGGGATTTCGGACGGGCCCGTGCATGCGGGCCGGTCACGTGATCTTCATGTGCGCCATCATTCCCATGGCGCTGTGGTCGATCATGTGGCAGTGATAGGGAAAGACCCCGCGGTGCGAATCGAAGGTGAGCTGGAGTTTCACCGTCTGGCCTGGGAAGAGCAGCACGGTGTCCTTCCATCCGGCCTCGGCGGGATAGACCGGCTGTCCGTCGCGTTCGAGAATGCGGAACTGCACCAGATGCGTATGGAAGTTGTGCGGAATGGTCGCGCTCTTGTTGGTGACGGTCCACAGTTCCGTGGTGCCCCACCGGATCTCGGTGTCGATGCGTTTCGCGTCGAACGTCTTGCCGTTGATGTACGCCTGGTGGCCGCCGGTCTCCGGCTCGTCCATCTGGAGCTCGAAGGTGCGCTCCACGGTCGGCTTCGCCAGGGCGGGCAGGGTGGTGAGGACGTCGGGGACGCGGCTGGGGTCGGCCACCTTCTCGCCCACGTCGAAGCGCATCACCTTGCCGACCTGCTCGACCGGGCCGGGACCGATCAGGTTCTCCAGGACCAGCTGGGTGCCGGGGGCGTACTGCGCGAAGTCGATGACGAAGTCGGCGCGTTCACCGGGGGACAGGACGAGCACCGGGGCGGGCGCGGGGGCCGGCAGCAGTCCGCCGTCGGAGCCGATCTGGGTCATCTGGCTGCCGTCGGACAACCGCAGGATGAAGATGCGCAGGTTGGATGAGTTGAGCATCCGGAAGCGGTACTTGCGTCCCTGGACCTTCAGGTACGGCCAGGGCCGGCCGTTCACCATGATCGTGGTGCGGTTGAACGCGTCGTCCATCGTGTAGACCATGGCGCCCGCGTCGTCGAACTGCGCGTCCCGCAGGATCAGCGGCACCTCGTACGCACCGGACGGCAGCCCCAGGCGGTCCTCGGCCGCGTCACCGAGGAGATAGAGGCCGGACAGCCCGCGGTAGACGTGCTCGGACTCCATGTGGTGGGCGTGGTCGTGGGTCCACAGGGTCGCGCCGGGCTGCTTGTTGGCGTAGACGTACGTCCTGCTGCGCCCGGGGGCGATCGTGTCCATCATGCCGCCGTCGTGCGCGACCGGGTTGTTGCCGCCGTGCAGATGCACCGAGGTCGGCATCTCCAGCGCGTTGATCTGCTTGACCACCGCCGTGCGCCCGGAACGGGCGCGGATGGTGGGGCCGGGGAACGAGCCGTTGTAGGTGAGCACGTCCGTACGCCGGCCGGGCAGGATCTCGTGGCTGGTGCGGCTCATGGTGACCGCGTAGAAGTCGGCGGTCCCCGTCCGCAGATAGGGCTTCAGGACCTTGGGCAGGGGGAGCGGCACCGCGAAGGGGGTAACGGCCGGGGCGCCGGCCGCCGTTGCCCCCTTCGCGGTGCCGCTGGGGGTGGTGAGGGTCTGGAACACCCCGCCGGCCGCGCCGACCGCGCCGACGGCACCCGTGGTGAGACCGAGTCGTATTGCATGACGACGAGTGAGCACGAGATTTCCTTAGTGGCGAGGTGAATTCGTGCTACGAGCATGCGGCGGTACCGGTGAATGTCCGAGCGAAAGGGTTCCGCTGCTGTCATCTGTCACGTCATTCATGACCTCGATCACCTCAGCGGAACGGGCCTTTCCGCGTGACGGTTGTCATGGCCGGACATGGTCTCTGTCACCGGTTCTCCGACGGCCGGCACCACAACTCCCGGGCGGCATCAGAGTGTTTTCCGACGTCTGTTCCCTGCGCACCCCGGAGTTCCGTATGACGACAGAGAAAGCTCCACCGCCCCGTATCGCGCCGGTTTTCCGCGAGGACGTACGGGTCGCGTTCGACGGCGAGTCGGCGACGCTGACCAGCCCGGTCACCTCGTTCACACTGCGCCCGGTGCGCGGCGGCATCCGTACCGCCCTGGTCCGGCTCACCGAGGGTCCCGCGCCGCTGGACGACCTCTTCGAGGGGCTGCTGCCCGCCGAACAGGTCCAGGTGCAGCGGTTCCTGGACCGGGCGGGCCATCTTCTGGCGCACAGCGTCCTCAGCCGGGACGAGGGCTCGAAGCGGCGTGAACTCGTCCGTCTGGAAGCGGTCGCCCGCGACGGTGAGTACCGGGTCGCGACGCTCGGGCCCGACACGACCGTGCGGCTCTCCCGGTTCGCGTTCTGCCGCTCCCGCGGCGGCGCGCTGGTGCTGGAGTCACCTCTGGTGAAGTACCGCGCCGTCCTGGTGGACGGCGCCGCGCGCGACCTGGTGGCCGAGCTCGGGGCCCCGGCCACCGTGGCAGGTCTCGCGCAGCGAGTCGCGCTGGGCGGTGACGAGGTGCTGGACGTGCTCGGCCATCTGGCGGGCGCCGGCTTCGTCGAACCGGCGGACGCCGGCGGCGCGTTCGTCTCCGACAGCGACCCGACGCTGCGCCAGTGGGACTTCCACGACCTGCTGTTCCACTCCCGTATCCGCTCCGGGCGCTACGACGAGCTGTTCGGCGCCGTCTACCCCTACCGGGGGGAGATCGAGCCGCAGCCGGCGGTGAAGCCCGTCCCGGACGGCCCGGTGACCGAGCTGTACCGGCCGACGCTGGAGGAGATCGAGAGCCGCGACCCGCTGCTCACCACCGCGCTGGAGACGCGCCGCTCCATCCGTTCCTACGGTGAGCGGGAGCTGACGGCCGCGGAGCTCGGCGAGTTCCTCTACCGCGTCGCCCGGGTCCGCGCCCACTTCAGGCCCGGCGACGGCAGCGACCGCGACGAGGTCGTCTCCCGTCCCTACCCCAGCGGCGGACAGGGCTACGAGCTGGAGCTGTATGTGACGGTGCGGCGCTGCGCGGGCCTTGCGGCCGGCATCTACTACTACGACCCCGTCGGCCACCGGCTCGTCCTCGTCAACGGCGATGCCGTGGACCGCGAGTCGCTGTTCCATGTGGCGTCGCGCGCCACCGGTATGGAGGCGCGTCCCGACGTGCTCGTCACCGTGACGGCACGCTTCCAGCGCATGTCGTGGAAGTACCGCGCCATCGCCTACGCGACGACGCTGCGGCACACCGGCGTGCTCTACCAGACGATGTATCTGGTGGCGACGGCGCTCGGCCTGGCGCCGTGCGGGCTCGGCAACGGGGACGCCGACATGTCGGCGCGGGTGCTCGGCCTGGACTATCTGCGGGAGTCCTCCGTGGGCGACTTCCTGCTCGGCAGCCGCAGTCCCGGCGACTCGGTGGCCGGCGAGCCGGAGGAGGGCTGGCGGCTGCTCAACAGCCCGGAGTGGTCGCTCCCGGCGGACACGTAGGCGATGGAGAAGGCCCGCCCCGGTCCCGACCTGCGTCAAAGCGCCGCTTTCCTCCCCGCACGGGGAGGAAAAGCGGCGCACTTGTATTCGGCGGGCGGCCGATTCGGCATGACAGCCGTTATATCCACCGTGATAAATGTCAGGACGGAGCCGGGAACACTAGCCACGGATGGGCGGCGAGCGCATGATTAATTCAGCAGCCGAACACGGCGGCTAAAGAATCCGGAAGGGAATTCAAAATGAGCATCAACGACATCAAGAACGGCGACGACGCGGCCAAGGCGTTCGAGGGCTTCGACGCGGACGAGCTGGAGACCCTTGAGGTCGAGCAGGGTGTGGCTCTCCCGGAGATGGGCGCCTCCAGCGGTTCGATCGGCACCTCGTCGTCCTCGTCCTCCACCTGCTCCGCCTGCTGAGAACCCGCTCCGCGGATCACCGGAAGGAACCTGGAATGAGCAGGAACGACTGGCAGTACGGGGAAGACGTGGCGGCGGCATTCGAGAGCTTCGACGTCGAAGAACTCGAAACCCTCGAAGTCGCGCAAGGCGTCGCACTTCCCGAGATGGGCGCTTCGACGGGCTCGATCGGGACCTCGTCCTCGTCGTCGACCTGCTCGGGTTGCTGATCGGAAGTTGCACCAAAGGATGCGCCCATCCAGCCGGCCGGTTGGATGGGTACATCCTTGTGTCCGGACGGGTGCTCTTCCTCAGCTCCCGTACCCGGGTCCGGCGCGGCCCGCGGTCGCCAGCCGGATTCCGTATCCCGGCGGTTCAGCCCCGCACGGCGACATGGAACGACGAGAGCCACAGCACCACCGCGGCCCCCAGGCCGACCACGACGCGGGCCGTCTCACCGGTCGTGCCGGCCGCGATCGCCACGAACCCCACCACCGCGACGACGCTCAGCGCGACGGCGGTCCAGGTGTACTGCCACTGGTCGAAGAGGCGCGCGAGCGGGAAGAAATGCAGCCCCACCACGAGGCAGATGCCCGGCGGGATCAGCTCCGGCCGGCCGGTGGCGTTCGACGCGGCGATCACCGCGAAGACGGCCACCACCTCGGCCGTGTTGACGATGCCGACACCGCGGTTCCACTTCTGGGGCAGACGCACACTGCGGACCACCGGCCCCGCGGCCCCGCGGAAGGCCAGCACCACGCCCGCGACGCTCAGCGCGGCGGCCACCACTCCGACGGTGACCGACACCGCCGCCGCCTCTATCCCCGACCCGCCGGCGAATGCCCAAACAAGGGCGAACACCGCCAGAACGATCGCTCCGCGGCGGCGCAGATTCTGCGTGAGTGTCTGACACTCCGGCTCCGTAGTCATTGCGCGAGAGTACAACGCCATTCCGTTCATTCTGACGGGTTTCGGCCAACCGTCGAGAGGCCGCAATCGGCTGCCCAGGTGCCGGGCCGCGTACCGGTGTCACGGAAACCGTGACGTATGTAAGCGGCCCCTTCGCATTCACTTCTCGGGCCGGACGAATCGCCAGAAGATTCCTGTCAGACGTTTGTTTTCGATTTCTCGGAAGGTGCGAAAGCATGGGGATTGAAGCGCCGGAGCGCACTGCCGTGAAGCCGGACTCCGCCGGCCTGACGGGAGTACGGCTCCACACCCGGATGCCGGTGACACCGGCGTGGCTGACCCAGCGCATCGTGCCGGTCGCCCGCGCCCTGAGCGAGCAGGGAGCACCCGCCGTCCAGCTGCGCCGCGGCTGGCTGCACGGTCCGCACGTCGACATCCTCGCCCTGAACGTCCCCGGCATGCCCGGCGGCGCCGACTGGGACGCGACGGCGGCCGCGCTCGACGCGGGACCGCTCGACCCGCCCCGAGCGCTGACCGAGGAGGCATACCTCCAGCAGGCACGGGAGTTCGGCCGCCTCGAAGCCGTCCAGCCCCCCTACCTTCCGCTGCGTGAGCACGGCGTCGTCGTCCATCTCGGACCCGCCGACACCGCCTCCCGCGAACCGCGGCTCGACCGTTTCCGCACCGTGGTCCTCGGCGCCCTCACCAAGCCGCTGCTGCGCACGATCGAGGGGATCACGGCGGAGCCGGCCACCGCGACCGTCCGCCTGGCCGAGGCGTTCGCCGCACTCGCCGACACCCATCTCCTCGGCCCCGCGCACGGAGTGTTCTCGCCGCGCTCGCACGTGGAGGCGTTCCTCGCGTGGGCCGCCCCGACCAAGGACGTCAGGCCGCTGTTCCAGGAGCGGCTCACCCGGGACGCACCCCGGCTGCGCGCCGTGGTCGAACAGCGCCTGAGCGGCGAGGTGTCGCCGGCCGCGGCCGAGTGGCGCACCGCCTTCGCCTACAGCTCCGGGACCCTGGAGAGCGCGGTCGCCTCCGGCACCCTCACGCTCGACCTGCTCGACTCCGTCACCGACGGCGTCGACCGCAGCGAGATGGGCCCGCCCGGAGCGACCCGCACCGTGCCGCAGGGCGACCAGCCCGACACCGACTTCCACCGGGCCGTCGGAGCCTCGGGGGTGGTGGCCAGCCCCTCACGGTGGTTCGCCGCCTTCCGGCTGCTGACGAACCTCTTCTACGAGCAACTGCCGCTGCTCACCGTCTCTCCCATGCAGCGCTACTACATGTGCTTCGCGATCGCCGAAACGGTCGACGAGGTCCTCGGCGTGTCCTGGCAGGACCGGCTGAACGCCCAGCGGGACCGGATGACCGCCGCCACGACAGCCGACACCACGGGAGCCCCGCGATGACCACGACCGCATCCGCCCGCGAACCCCTGTGGTTCCTGCGCGTCAATCCGCTGCGCCGCAACCGGCTGAGCGATCCCGCCCAGCGCCGTCTCCTCGATGAACTCGCCGCCGTCGAGAAGGCGCTGACGGCCGCCGCCGCGGAGTGCTCCGAGGAGCTCTACCACCGCATCGCCGCCGCCACCGACGACACCGAGCGCCGCGACCTCATCGCGCTGCGCCGCTCGATCCACAACGGCCGCGCCCCGAGGAAGGCGCCGGACCCCGCCACCCCCGCAGTGACCCGGTGGCTCGAGACCCGGGACGGCAGGGAGCGGCTGCGCGCCGAGATATCCGCCGGCTACGCGGCGGCGGCCGACCGTGAACGCGAGGGCCTGGCCGCTCTGTTGGGCGACGACGACCTGCTGCGCTCACTGGCGCTGATCGCACCCGAGGTCCACCAGGAGGCGGTGCGCTACCGCGCCGCCGTCCTCGGCCCCGGCAAGATCACCGCCCGTACCCGCAAGTCCGAGCGCGGACTCATCCAGTACGTCACCCGGGCCATGGTGCGCACCAGCCCGCTGTCCCGGTTCACGGCCGTCGGCATCGCCGAGCCGGGTCCGGACGGCGTCGACCCGGGCGACGTGCCGTTCGAGGGCGCGACCGCCTTCCCCGGCCTGGACCGCGTCATGCTCGGCTATGTCCTCGGCGGGCTGCCCGACCCCGGCGACGCGGAACTCAGCGAGCTGTGGATCGGGTTGCCGCCCACCTCGGCCCCCGACGAGGCGGCCGGCAAGCTCTTCTTCCTCAAGCTCGGCGAGAGGGGCATGCGCCGCCTCGCGGTACCCCTGGACGGGCCCGTCGGCGATCTGCTCGACGCGGTGTCCATGGGACCGCGGCCCTACCCGTCCGTCGTGGCGCACGTCGCCGAACGCGCGGGCTGCTCCGCCGACGACGCCGAGCGGCGCGTACGCCACGCCCTCGGGCAGGGCGTGCTGTGCAGCTTCCACGAGGCCGAGGACGGCTCCGCCGACTACGACGACCTGCTGACGCCGGACGATCCGCGCGCCGGTGACCTGACCGCCGCCGTCCGGGCGGGTCTGCCCGCACTGGCCGCCGCTCCGGCGTCCGAACGCGGCGCCGTGCTCGACGAGTTGCGCGGCAGTCTCGGCAAGCTGAGCCACCTCGCCGGGCGGCCCGCCCAGATCACGGTCGAGGAGGACTACGTCATGCCGCCGCTGACGGTGGCGACCGAGCGGTGGCACCGCCCCCTGGCCGACCTCGGACCGGCCGTCGAACTCCTCACCGTCTTCGACTGGCTGCACGACGTACGCGTCCTGATGACCGCCGCGTTCGTCGAGCGGTTCGGCGCCGGGGCCAATGTGCCGCTCGCCGCCAACGCGCCGTTCGTCGTCGGCGAGGTCTCCCGCCGCGCCGCCGCGATGGCCGCCGCCTACGGCCCCGACGGCACCGGCGACGTCGCCGCCCTCGACGGCATCGGCCCGGCCGACGGCTCCCTGGAGCGCATGTACCTGCTGCGCCGCGAGCTGACCGAGGCCGTCCACGCCCGGCTGTCGAAGACCGTCGACGCCGGTGAGGACACCCTCCGGCTGACGGCCGAGGACGTCCGGGAGCTCACGGCGGCCCTGCCCGACCGGTTCCGCCAGGACCGCCTCATCTACGGCGTCCTGCTGCAGCAGGCCGGCGAGCAGCTGATCCTCAACGACGGACTGCCGGGCCACGGCATGCTCTACGCCCGCTTCCTGGAGGCCGACCGGCGGCTCGGCGGCCGTGCCCTGCCGCTTCTCGCCGACCACCTCCAGCGCGCCTACGGCTCCGACGGCCACCGCGTCACCGAGGACCTCGGCCTGCACCGGCTCAACGTCAACGCGCACACGCCGATCCTCCCCGGCGGGCTCCGGCCCGAGGACTGGTTCGGACTGCGCCTCGCCCACGACCCGGACACCGACACCCTCAGGGTCGAGGACGCGGACGGCAGACCCCTGCGGGTCCTGCCGCTGGGCACCGGCCACCCCGGCCTCTTCCCGCCGCCGCTGTCCGTCGCCTCCGGCCTGGTCATCAGCGGCCGTCTCTTCAACGCCCTGCCCAACAGCTGGCACGCCGCCACCCCCTGGGACCGCGGCACCACCAGAACGGCACCCCGGATGGCGGTCGGCGAGGTCCTGATCGGTCGGCGGCGCTGGTACGGCGGCGAGGAGCTGGCCACCGCCGTCGCCGCCGGCCCGGACGAACTCGACCGGCTGCTCGCGCTGAACGCCTGGCGGGCCCGGCACGGTGTCCCCGAGGAGGTCGTCATCAAGACCACCCCCGAGGACGAGGGCCCCCTCTCGGTGGGCGCGCCCGACGTCCAGTCCAAGCGGCTCCAGCAGAAGCCGCAGTACGTGGACCTCACCAGCGCCCTGAGCGCCCGGGTGCTGCCGCGGATGCTGGACCGCCGCGGCGCGGACACCGGCGGGAGCTATCTGGAGGAGGCGCTGCCGGCCGTCGTGGACGGCACCCACGCCACCGAGTGGGTGGTCGAGGTCGGCCGCGAGCCCGGCGGCAGCTTCACCTACGACGCGGGGGAGCGGTCATGAGGCTCGTCGCACGCCCGGACCTGCACTTCGCGCCGGTGCCCGGCGGGGTGTACTTCAGCGGTACGCACGGGCAGTTCGTACTGCGGGGCTCGGAGCTGCTGTTCGCCGTGGCCGAGGGGTGTGTGCCCCTCCTGGAGCAGGGCGCCACCGAGGACGAGCTCGTCACCGCGATCGGCACCGAGCGCGCCCGGCCCGCCGTCCGCCATCTCGTGGACCGGCTGCGGTCCAACCGCATGCTGCTGGACCCGGCCGCGTTCACCGTTCCCCCGCCGGACGCCGAGGTGCGCTCCCGTCACCCCGAGGCGATCGCCCGGCTGGAGACCCTGCTCGAAGATCCGTATGCCGCGTTCGCCCGGCTGCGTGCCGCGACCGTGCTGCTGACCGGGCCGGCCACGGCGACCGGACCCGCGGCGCGCGGCCTGCGCCGGGCCGGGGTCGGGCAGGTGACGGTCGCCGACTCCCCGGCCGCGTACGGCGGTTCGCCCAAGCCCGTGGACGCCGTCGTGGTCTGCGGTGCGGGCGTCACCGCCGCGGTCCCGGACGGTGTCCCCGACGGCGTCCCGGTGATCCCCGTGCTGCTCGGCGAGCGCGTCGCTCTCGTCGGGCCGGCCGTGACGGGCCCGGACGGCGGCCGCACCTGGCAGGCCTTCCGGGACCGCGCACTGGGCTGGGCGGCCGCGGAGAACACCGAGCCGGCGGCCCGCCCGGTCGCCGACGCCCTTGCCGGCGCGCTCGCCGGACAACTCGTCTTCGACGCCCTGACGGGCACGGCGGACATGGGTGAGGCCCATGTCGTGCACGGGACGGCCCTGGTCGCGGACCGGGTCACCGTCGAGGGAGCTCACATGGCGGCCGCGCCCGGCCGGCCGAGCTCCCTTGAGGACGCCCCCGCGGAGAAGATGCCCGAACCCGAGGACGCGCTGGCCGCCGCCGGCGCCCTCACCCGCCGCTGGACCGGGCTGTTCGCCTCCGGAGCCGGCGAGGACCTGCCGCAGATGCCGCTCGCCCTGCGCCCGGCCGAGCCGCGCGCGGACCGGACCGCCACCGTCGTCGGCTGGGCCGGGCACCAGGAGACGGCGACGATCGCCGCCGCCCTCCAGGCCCTGCGCGCCAGGTCGCCCGAGGGCGGCACGCCCGCCGCCGGTCTCACCGAGGAGCACTGGCTGCTGGACGGAGCCCTGCGCGGGCTCACGCCGTCGGCCGCGCCCCTGGCGGACGTCACGCCGGACGACCTCGACCCGGAGGCCGCCCGGATCCTCGCCGCGGTGCGCCCGCTGCTGCCCGCCGCGCCCACCCTGGAGCTTCTGCACGTCCCCGGCCTCGACTGGCGGCTCGCCCGCGTGGCCGGGGCGGGGGACACGCTCGGCCTCGGCTGGGGCGCGAGCGCGCAGGAGGCCACCCGTACCGCGCTGTGCACGGCACTCGCCCGCCTTCAGACGGCCGGCGACGGCGAGGAGCGGGTCGCGGACGTGTCCACCGACGCGCTGCTGTTCGCCGGTGCCGACGTCCTCGGCGCCCTGCGCAAGCAACTCATCGCCCAGGCCGGGGAATCGGGCCTCGTCCACCGCGGCCGGGCCGTGCGGACCGATGCCGTGCTCGGCGAACTCCCCCTCTGGTACGGGCCGGTGGACGCAGCAGCATCTACACCGGAGACCCAGGACACGCAGGAGCCCCAGGATGCGAACTGACCTCCCCGCGGGCCGGGCCGGCGCACCGGCGTACGGCCCCGGGCTCTCACCCCCGTACGACGACGAGGCATGGCACACCGCGTTCGCCGCCCTCGCCGAGGCCACCGACGGCGCGGTCGCCGTGAACCGCGGCTGGGACCTCGCGTTCGAGCGCGAACGCCTCGACGCGGCCGCCGACCGGGGCCGCTCCCATCTCTCCGTCCGGGTGCACGGGGACGAGGTGCTCGTCGGCCCGCTGTGGATGCCCGGCAGCGATGCCGGATGCGCGGGCTGTGCCGAGGTGCGTGACCGCACCCTTCTCGAACACCCCCTCGTGGGGGACCTCACCCATGCCACCGCGGCCCCGTCCCCGAGCGCGCCGCTGCTGCCCGAACTGCTCCGGGCGACCCTGGAGCATCTGGCACAGCGGCCGCTGGGGCCCGGCGAGCTGTACGCCGTCTCGCCGCGCGGTCTGCGCCGGCACCGCATCGCCCGCAGTTTCCACTGCCCGGTGTGCGGCCCGACGGAGGCCGAACTGGACGGCACGGCCGTGCCGTTGCCGCTCGCGCTGCGCGCCCGGCCCGCCTCGTCCGGCGACCCCACCCGCTCGGCGCACAGCCGGCTCGTGGAGCGCGGGCTGCTGCGCGACCGGCTCGTCGACGACCGCTACGGGCCGGTCCGCGCGATCCTGCGCGAGTCCCACGCCCCGTTCGCGATGAGCATGGCGGTGGTGCCCGACGCCCCGGCCATGGGCCACGGCCGCGCGCAGACCTTCGCCGAGACCGAGCCCGTCGCCGTCCTGGAGGGGTACGAACGCCTCGGTGGTTTCCCGTACGACATTCCGGTTCTCACGGGTCGTGCGTACACGGAGATCGCCGATCACGCCGTGGACCCCGCAACGCTCGGTCAGTACACGGCGGAGCAGCTCGCGCACCCCACCTCGCGGGTGACGCCGTCGGACGAACACACGCCGATGGACTGGGTGTGGGGTCACGACCTGGCGGACGGCAGAGCCCTGCTCGTTCCCGCCGACCACGCCTTCTACCAGTACGAGTACGCGTTCCGCCGGGACCGGCGGGCCGCGCGCGAGGTCGGTCCGACGGAGCGCAAGCACTACTTCTACGAGTCCTCCAGCGGCTGCGCCGTCGGCGCCGGGCTCGAAGAGGCCGCGCTGCACTCGCTGTTCGAGCTGGCGGAGCGCGACGCGTTCCTCACCTCCTGGTACCGGGCGGCGCCCCTGCCGTACATCCCGGAGGCGTCGATCACCGACCCGACCAGCCGCGGAATGATCGAACTGATCAGGGCGCGCGGATTCGACGTGCATCTGCTGGTCGCCACCCAGGACATCGCGCTGCCCGTGGTCTGGGTGCTCGCGGTGAACCGGCTGAACCCCTTCCCCGCGACGTTCTCGTCCGCCGGGTCCGGCGCCGACCCGCAGTCCGCGATCCGGGGAGCCCTGCGCGAGGTGGCCCAGCTCGTCACCAACCCGGTGGACTGGACCCGCGAGCAGGTGGAACCGATGGTCGATGACCCATGGCTGGTCCAGGAGTTGGAGGACCACGTCCGGTTCTCCTCGCTGCCCGAGACGGCCGCCCGTGCCACGGCGGCCCTCGGCGGCACCCGGGTCACGCTGGACGAGGCTTTCCCCGACTGGCCTCGGCGTCTGGCGGAGGCGTCCGGCGGCGATGTCCGCGGAGCGCTGGAGTTCGTCCGGAGCCTGTTCGCGGACGCCGGTCTCGACAGGATCGTCCTCGTCGACCAGACCAGCCGCGAGCACGCCGACGCCGGTATCTCGGTCGCGCGTGCCGTCGTGCCGGGCATTCTGCCGATGTGCTTCGGCCATGCCCAGCAGCGCCTCGCGGGGCTGCCCCGGCTGGAGGCCGCCCTGCGCGGCACCGGCCAGGAGCACCGGGCGATTCCCTACGACCCCCACCCGTTCCCGTGACGGCCCCGGTCGCCGAGGCCGCTTCGGCAGCGCAGGGTCCGGTGGCGGGAGAAGCCGCGCCGGTGCGGCGCTCGCCCGTCGATCTGCCCGGCCCCGAAGGGGACAACAGCATCGCGCGCGAACCGCTCTGGTACGCGTACGGCGCCGGCCACGACCGGCCCGAGCCGCCGTGCTGGACCTGGGACGCCACCCCGCCGCCGGACACACACGTCGCGCCCGCGCCCCCGACGGGCGCGGGCGCCCGCACCACCCTGCCGCTCGGCACCGCCGGGCTCCTGGAGCGGATGGTGTTCCCCCGGGTCCCCTCAGCCCGTCCGGTCCCGTGCGGGCCGCCCGCCCTCGCGGTGCCGGACGCCGAACGGCCCGGCCGGGCCCTGGTCACCGCCTTCGGCCCACAGCGGCGTGAGCCGGAGAACCCGTACAACGACCACCGGACCTACGCCTCGCCCCGCTGCC
Organism: Streptomyces sp. AM8-1-1; assembly: GCF_032229325.1. NCBI lineage: Bacteria > Bacillati > Actinomycetota > Actinomycetes > Kitasatosporales > Streptomycetaceae > Streptomyces > Streptomyces sp. AM8-1-1. The sequence goes on along the minus strand of NZ_CP135086.1, from coordinate 3,993,662 downwards.
TGTTCCCGGTGCACGCCTTCGTGGACGGGGGCGGCGGCGACCCGTGGCGGCTGCTGGAACCGGATCTGCACACCCTGACCGGGGCGCCGGACCCCGGGGAGATCCGGCGGATCGCGCTGACCGGCCGCTATACGGCGATCCCGGCGGCCTACCAGTGGTTCCGCGGCTCGCTGGTCGCCATCGAACTGGGCATCGTGCTGCGGGCGCTGGGCATCGGGCTGGAGCTCTTCGGGGTGCCCGCCAGGCTGCGGCTGCCCGACGCCGACGCGCATGCGCTGATCGGCGAACTCGGGCCGGAACGTGCCTGGGAGTGGTCACTGCCGTTCGTGCTCGACCTGGGCGACCCGGCCCCGGCTGCCCCCGTGGCCCGTACGCCCGGCGCCCTCCTGGTCACCACTCCCCGGACGGCCGGCGGCCCGGACCTCGTACCCGGTGGCATCGGCGCGGGCGACCCCGCGTTCGCCGACCTGGTACGCGTCAACCGGAGCCAGACGTACGGCGGTTCACCCGTGCCGATGACCACCGCCGTGCCCGCGGGCCTACCGTCCTCCGGACGGACGCCGACCTGGGCCGAGCTGCTGTGGAGCCGCCACTCGGGACGGATGCCGCGCGGACTGCACGGCATGAGCGGCCGGCCCGCCCGGCTGCCCGCCGAGGCCCTGCACACCGCCATGAGCTGGCTCGCCGTCCCGCCGCCGGGCCCCGAACTCGCCGCCGCCTTCGACGCGGTGAAGGTCACCGCCGTCGTGCAGGGCATCGACGGGTACGACGACGGCGTCCACCGCATCGAGGACGGCACGGCCCGCCTGGTGCGCGCCGACACCTCGGCGCCCGGAGTGCTGGAGGAGAACTACGGATACGGGGTCTCACCCGTCAACGGCTGCCGCATCCGGCACGCCCCGATGACCGTCTTCTTCTCGATCCGGCCCCGGGAGCTGTTCGCCCGGCTCGGTCCCGCCGGCTGGGGCGCCGCCCAGCACGCCTGCGGCTGGGCGGTCCACGGACTGTGTCTGTCCGCGGCCGCGTCGGGCCTGTTCGCACGCCCCGTCAGGGCGTTCAAGGAGATACCCACGCAACGCGTCATCGGCCTCGACGAGGACGAGGCGATCGTCCTGTCGGCGGTCGTGGGGGTCCCTCAGGACACCGGTGGCGCGCTGCTCGACCTCAGAGTCTGACGGCTCGGAGCGCGAAGGAGCGACACATGACGCAGCGAGACACGACCGGGCACACCGCCCCGCCCGGCGGGACCACGGACTGGAACGCGTGGCACCTGCACCTCGCCACCACGGCACGATCGGCCCACGACCGGGTACTGACCGAGGTCGTGGGCCCGGTGGTGCGCGAACTGGCCTCGGACAGACCCTGGTTCTTCATGCGGTACTGGCAGTCCGGACCGCACGTCCGGCTGCGGATCGGCGACCTCGACCCCCGGACGTACGACCGGGTCGAGCAGGCCCTCACCGAGCGGCTGGCCGTAGCCGGCCGGCTCACCGACGGCGAGGAGCCGCTGGACGCGGACGCCTACCGGCTCGGCGCGGGCCGGCTGGCCGCGGCGGGCGAGACGGGCGACAACCGTTTCGTGCGGGAGCTGCGGGAGCCGGGCGTCCACCGGGCCGTCTACGAGCCGGAGACCGAGCGCTACGGCGGCGCGGCCCTGATGCCCGCCACCGAGCGGCTCTTCCGGCTCGCCAGTGAGCTCGTCCTCGGATTCGTCCCCCGCATCTCCACCGACGGACACCGCGCGATGCTCGCCCTGCGCGGCACGATGGCCGCGGCAGGCGCCCTCGGCGATCCGGCGGAGCGCTCGTACTACTACGCGCACGGCCTGGGCGCGTGGCGCGCCTGGGCGACCGAGGCCGGCTACCCGGACGACCTGCTCGACCGGATCACCACCATCGACCGGGACGGCTCCGCCAAGGACGCCGACCCGGCGGGCCACGGCCCCTTCGCCGGCTGGCACACGGCGCTGGTGTCCCTGAAGGAGCTGATCGAGGAGAAGTCACCGACCCACCCGGGCATGATCCTCTTTTCACACGCCCACATGCTCCACAACCGGCTCGGCCTGAGCCTGCTGGACGAACTGCGCACCTACGCCTGGCTCGCGCATGTCTTCCCCCTCCCCGAGGGTGCGCACGGCCCCGGGGAGCTGACGCGGACCGCCTGACCCCCCGCGGGACGACAGGGCCCGGCCGGATCCCCCTCCGGCCGGGCCTTCTCGTGCGCCCACGGGCCTTTCCTCGCCCACGTCCCTTGCCGCCCACGTCCCTTTCCTCGCCCACGTCCCTTTCCGCCTACGTCCCTTTCCGCGCGGCTTCCGCCGGCTCGCGAGCACTGTGCACCGACGCACCGAGGGGGGCCTCCCCGGGAGGCCCCCCTTGTCGTGAGCGGTGCGGTGTCGCGCGGATTCCTCACTCCGGCCGCGGGTCCCAGCGGAAGCGGCGCACGGCGATCAGGGCGCCGATGACACCCCAGGCCGCCAGGACGGCGAGTTCCTTCCACTGGTAGCCGGCGTCGTGGGCGAACGGCGCCAGCATGGCGTCGTTGAACGGCTTCACCGGCAGCAGACCCGCGATCGTGTTCAACACGTCGGCGTGGATCGGAAAGTAGCTGCCGGAGATGAAGACCAGCGGGAACTGGATGAACTGCACGACGGCCGGGGCCGCCTCCGAGTTCCTGATGAGCGAGGCGACGCCCACCCCCAGGGCGCAGAAGCTCGCCGCACCCAGCACCAGCGTCAGCACGACGGGCCCCCAGGCGGAGGGCAGTGTCACGCCGTACAGCGAGCCGATGCCCATGACCAGAGCGACGTCGACGACGCTGACCACCACACAGTGGACCAGCAGCCCGGCGAAGTAGATCCAGGCGGGCAGCGGCGTGGCGTGCAGCCGCTTGAGGATGCCCTGCTGGCGGCGCATCGCCAGCACGATCGCCAGCTGGCCGTAACAGGCGCCGAGCACCGACACCGCGGCGATCGTGGGCGTGTAGTACTGCATGCCCGTGAGGCCGAAGAAGAAGGTCTCGCCGCTGCCGCCGCTGAAGACGGCACCGAAGATCCCGATGATGACGATCGGCAGGACGAAGGTGAAGACCATCGACTGCGGGTTGCGCCAGAACGACAGCTGCTCGAAGCGGATCTGGTGGACGAGCAGGGACAGTTGGCCATGTCCGCCGCGGACCGCGGGACGGTCGGCGCGCGTGGCCGTGGTCGGGGTCAGGGTGGTCATGAGCGGCTCCGCCTCGGTCGGCGCGGCCCTCGGCCCGAGGACGGCGAGGGTGCTTCCTTGTCTGTGAGGTCCGCGTAATCACGCGTGAGGTCCAGGTAGACGTCCTCCAGCGTCGGCTGCACCACGCTGAGGCGCTCCAGCGGAGTGCCACGGCGCAGCGCCCAGTCGGTGAGCTTGTGCAGGGCCGCGGTCGGCTCCTCGGCCTCCGCCGTCACCAGACCGTCCTCCACCGCCGTGACGGTGAGCGGGATGTCGGACGCCACGGCGCCGCGCGGCAGCGCGAAGCTGATGCGGGCCAGCGCGCTGTCCCGGCCGCCGAGGGTCTCCGGTGTGCCGGTGGCGACGATCTCACCGCCGGCGATGACGACGACCGAGTCGGCGAGCGCCTGGGCCTCGTCCATGTAGTGGGTGGTCAGCACGATCGTGGTGCCGGCGTCCCGGAGATTGCGCACCACGTCCCAGGCACCGCGGCGGGCGCCCGGGTCGAAACCGGTGGTGGGCTCGTCCAGGAACAGCAGCTGCGGGTCACCGATGACGCCCAACGCCAGGTCCAGACGCCGCTTCTGCCCTCCTGAGAGGTCCTTCACCTTCGCGCCGCGCTTCTCCTGAAGACCGACGAGGTCGATCACCTCGTCCACGCCGCGCGGCGCCGGGTAGTAGCCGGCGTTGCGCGCGATGGTCTCCCGTACCGACAGATACGGCTCGACGGCGATGTCCTGGAGCACGAGACCGATCCGGCCGCGCAGCCACTTGCCGTCCGCCTTCTTCCCCGGGTCGCGCCCGAGCACCTCGACCCGGCCGCCGTCGCGTTCACGGAAGCCCTCGAGTATCTCCAGTGTGGTGGTCTTGCCCGCGCCGTTCGGACCCAGCAGGGCGAAGATCTCGCCCTCCGAGACGGTGAAGTCCACACCGCGTACGGCCTCGTGGTCTCCGTAGCGCTTACGCAGGCCCTCCACGGCCACCGCGGTCACCGCGGTCCCTCCGGTTCCTTCACTGTCTTTCCTCCCGGCGTAGTGGGTCGCCCGTGGACAGAACTCCGGGGCGCACTCAGGACGTTAGGACCGGGCCGCGGGCTTCCAGGAGGGCGCGGAGGGGAGCCGGTGACGGACGTCATGGAACCGGCGACAGTTGTCAGGGGAGGGCGTGACCCGCGTTGCCGCCGGGGTGGCGGCCGCACATTCTCGTGGGGCGGGGCCGGTGCGACAGCCGCTCCGCCGACAGGTGCGGCGACGCGGAAGGCGGTCACAGACGTGCAGTTCGGGGAAGTGGACGAAGTGGAACGGCCGCGGATCACCGTGGTCGGCGCGGGCATCGGGGGCCTGGCACTCGCCGGCGCGCTGTCCGCGAACGGCACACCGTACGAGATCTTCGAGCAGACCCGGCAGCTGGCCGAGGTCGGGGCGGGCGTCCAGCTCTCCCCGAACGCGATCCGCCCCCTGGTCCGCCTCGGTCTCGAACCCGCGCTGCGCAAGCACGCGGTACGCATCGAGGCGATGGAGGTACGCGGCTGGACCGGCCGCCCCATCGCCCGCACCCCGCTCGGCGGGGACTGCGAGCGCATGTTCGGCGCGCCCTATCTGACCATCCACCGGGCGCATCTCCACGAGGCCCTGCTCTCCCTGGTGGACGGCGACAGCCTCCACCTGGGACGTCGGCTGCGCGCCGCACAGGAGACTTCGGAGGGAGCACGGCTCACCTTCGACGACGGCACCGTCCGCCCGGCTGATGTCGTCGTCGGCGCGGACGGAATCCACTCGACGGTCCGCGAGACGTTCCACCGCGACGCCCCGGTCTTCGCCGGCCTCGGCATCTACCGCGGTCTCGTCCCGGTGGACCGTCTGCCCGCCGAGGCCCGCGAGTCGCTGGTACGTCTGTGGCTCGGCCCGGGCGGACACTTCGTCTGCTACCCGGTCTCCTCGGGCGAGTACATCAGCTACGCGGCGACCGTGCCGATGACCGAGGCACCGGCCGAGTCCTGGTCGGCGCCGGGGAACCCGGACGACCTGACACGGGCCTTCGGGACGTGGAACGGCCTGGTCGGCGACATCGTCCGGGCCGTGGAGAGCACCCACCAGTGGGCGATGCACGACCGGCCTCCGCTGCGCACCTGGTCCAGCAGCCACATCACGCTGCTCGGTGACGCGGCGCACCCGATGCTGCCGTTCATGGCGCAGGGCGCGAACCAGGCGATCGAGGACGCGATGGACCTGGCGGCCTGCCTCGCCGACGACTCCGGCACACCGGTCGCCTCCCGGCTCGCGCACTACGAGTCGCTGCGCATCCCGCGCACCGCGGAGATCCAGCGCGGCTCCCGCGGCAACGCCGGAGTCCTGCATCTGCCCGACGGCCCGGCCCAGCGCCGCCGCGACGCACGGATGGCGGTCCATGCGGCCCTGCACGACCGGGCGACGCTGTACGCGCACGAGACCGGTCGCAGTGTCGTGCCGACGGGGGTGTGACAGGGCGGTGGACGGCAACGAGCCCCGGGCCGGCGGCCCGGGGCTCTGTGCTGAGGTCGGACATGCTCGGGCGTGACCGGGACGTCGGGTCCGGAGTGTGAGGCCGACGGCATCGGAGTACGTGAACCGCGCGCCGGGTCCTGCGCATCAGGTCCTGCGCGTTCGGCCCCCGCACATCAACTGCTACGCGTCGGAGTCTTCGAACCGGGCGTCCAGCACCGCGTCGAGTTCCGCCGCCCACTGCTTCAACTCCGCCTTGGACGAGGCCTCGACGTCGTTCTCGAACCAGCGCTGACTGGACACGTAGACGGTGACACCGAACCGCCGGCCGAAGCGCGGGGTGCCGATCTCCACCGCCCCGATCTCGCCCCAGCCGAAGCGGGCTTCTTCCTCGTCCAGCCGGAAGGTGATGCCTTCCGCGTCGGCGACGATGGCGCCCCGGCGGTCGGAGGCCTCGAAGACGGGACCGTCGTCCTCGACCGGCCCCGCTTTCCCGGGATCCTCGGGCGCGGACCCCTCCGCGCCGGAGCCCTCGTCCTCGGACGTCACGCGCTCGGGCGCGGCGTCCTTCGGCGGCGCCTCGTCGGCCTGTTCCGCGTCGGTGGCCTGCTCGGGGACGGCCGCGTCCGTCTCGTCACCCTCCGCGGGGCGCGGGGGCACCAGCCCGGGGATGTGTGCCGGGTCGAGTCCGGCGGCGGCCGTCGGCGGGATGATCGAACCTATGCGCTGCTCCACGGCAGGCAGTATGGCGGACGAACCTGTGCGGGTCCCAGTGGAACCGCACAGCCGGCCCGGACGCTAACGCCCCGTCGCAGGTCACCCGTCCGTCCGGGTCGTTCCGCGTGCGGCACGCGACTCGGGCTGCCGGCCCAGGAGTTCGGCCATTCCTCTCCGGGTGGCCGCCACCACCACACAGTCCTCGGGCCGCAGGACGTACCCGGGGTGGAGGTCCCACAGCAGCCGGCCGGCGTGCTCGCGGCGGATGTCGCGGCGGGCGGTGGCGAGGTCGGGGCGGTCGTCCGGCTCCGCCGTGTCGAGGGCGATCACCCGCCACGCTCCCGGCCGGAATGCCTCCGCGACCGTCCGCCCCTCGAACTGCGGGTGACCGGCCACCTCCAGCGCGGCGAAGAGCAGCACCTTGCGTTCGACCGGGATCGCGCCGAGGATCTGCCGGCCCATCATCGCGCCGGCGAACGCGGGAGCGGCGAGTGTGGAGACGCTGCGGCTGCGGGTCAGCGCGTCGGGATGGGCCACGCGCAGGGTGCGGTAGACGGCGGTGGCGAAGTCGTCGTCGTACAGCCGCAAGGCGACCCGCAGATCCGCCTTGACCGTCCGCGCGTACAGCGTCGCCTCCAGATTGGTGGTGTCGACGCTGGTCAGGGACAGCAGCGCGTACGCACGGTGGATTTTCGCCGCCTCCAGGACGCCCTCGTGCGTGACATCGCCCAGCACCACGGGAACGCGCAGCCGCCGCGCGAGCGGGATGCCGCGTGCCTCCGGGTCCTCCTCCACGCACACCACCGGGATACCCAGCTCCCGCAGTTGGACCAGGACGCGGGTGCCGACCTTGCCCAGCCCGAGCAGCACGACATGCCCCGACAGGCCGCGCGGAGGACGGCGCAGCGCCGCGGCCCCGCGGAACGCGCCGAGCGCCTCCAGCCCGCCGGCCACCAGCACCGGCAGCAGCGCCAGCCCGGCCAGTCCGGACAGCAGCTGGAGCACCTGACGGGCGGTGGGTTCCCCGACGGCCGGGTCACCGATGGCGAACAGGTCGAGCAGGGTCAGATACGCGGCCCGCAACGGGTGTTCGCCGGTCGTCAGCCAGGAGGCGACGGCGAGCGCGAGCACGGCCGCCCCCATCCCGGCGAGCGCCCAGCGCAGCCGCCGCGAGAAGATCTCGCCGAGCGGCGCACCGCGTCCGGCCAGCTGCCGGGGCGGCACAGCGGGCCCGCTGTGCGACACGGCCTCCAGCACCACCGTGCCCCGCCGGGACGAGGCGGCGACGGTCGCGTCGTCGGGCAGCAGCAGCGGTCTGTCCGCGCCGATGTCCGAACCCGCCGTGCCGGAGGGGCCGTCGACCGTGGACGACAGCAGCGCAAGGGTGCACAGACCGGAATCGGGAGCCTCACCCTGCCGGTGCGGCGGCCGTTCCACGGCCCGCAGCAGCAGACCGTCGGCCTGGACGACCTTGCTCGTACCGGCCACGGCGGTGGCCGCCAGCGCCGGCGCCGCCGTGTCCGCGTCGGACAGCACGGTCGTCGAAGCGTCCAGCTCGGACGCGTCCAGCCCGGGCATCGCGACCACGGCGGCCTGATCGAGCAGCGCCTCCAGATACTGGCCCAGCTTGCGGTTGTAGAGCCGGATCACGAGCCGCAGCCGCGGGTTGAGCCGGCGCGCGGCCAGCGCGGCCCTGATGTTGGTCTCGTCGTCGTCGTAGACGAGGGCGACGGCGGCGGCCTGTTCCGCTCCGGCGAGCCGCAGCGCCTCCTCGGTCGGCTCGGAGGCCTCCATCTCGCGTACCGGCAGCAGGATTTCGCCGCTGGATCCGGTCGCGTCCGCCGTCCCCGGCCGGTTCATCACGGCGCTCACCCGCCCGAAGAGCGCGGAGGCACGGATCCGGTTCGGCGCCGCGGCCGACGGACTGCTCGCCGACGACCGGGCCGGCGGTACGACGAGGGTGACCCGCTCGCCGTACACGCTGTGCAGTTCACCGGCGAGCCGGGTGGCCAGCGCGTCGTCACCGCAGACGATCATCTGCCCGGCGGGCACGGGCTGTTGGGCCGCGGGTGCAAGGGAGGAGGACACGCCCCAACCCTCTCGCGCCGACCCCCCTCGGCGCACGGCGGCCTCCCGCCCGTGCGTCCCCGTCCAGCGCGGAGCCGGCCCGGTCGCGTGGTTCCGGGGACGCGCGGTGGCGGGCTAGCGCGCCACGAACTGCGTCAGGATGGCCTGCACCTCGTAGATGTCGACGCCCTTGGTGAAGGTCTTCTGGATCGGTGCCGGCGTCCCCGACACCCAGATCTTGAGCTCGGCGTCGAGATCGAAGGTCCCGGCGGTCTCCACCGCGAAGTGCGTGATGCTCCGGTACGGCACGGAGTGGTACTCCACCTTCTTGCCGGTGATGCCCTGCTTGTCGATGAGCAGGAGCCGGCGGTCGGTGAAGAGGATCGTGTCGCGGATCAGCAGATACGCGGCGTGCACCTGCTCGCCCTGCCCGAGCAGCCGCGCGTAGTCCTGCTGCGCCGCCGCCGGGTCGATGGTGTGCGCGTTCCCGAACAGTGCCATGGATGGCCCCCCAACTCGTCGATGCGAATCTCCCAGCGTATAGGGGCGGCCGAGATGACCGGAGGGCGTGGCGATCACACGCCTTTTCGCCGCTGCGGGGACCGGCACGGGAACTGGCGGCCCACCCCCGGGCGTCGAACAGGGCAGGGGGAACGACTGGAGGGAACAGACGCATGACGGTCACGCTGGGCGAGGAGATCATGCTGCTGTCGCTGGACGACGAGTCCGGAGCGGCGAAGGAGCGGCAGGCCGCGGGCTGGGCCGTCGCGGGCGGCATCGTGCTCGAACTCGTCCTCGCGGGCCGCATAGCGGTGGACCGCGAGCGGCTGACCGTCAAGGACACGACGCCCACCGGCACCCGGCTGCTCGACGAGCGCCTCGCACTGATCGACGCCTGGGCGTCGAAGAAGAGCAAGCCTCCCAAGATCACCGACTGGCTGACCAGGGACCACGACAAGGCCGTCACCGCCACGATCGACAGCCTGCGCGACCGGGGCCTGGTGAGCGAGGAACAGCGCAAGGTCCTCGGCCTCTTCCCGGTCCGCCGCTACCCCGAGGCAGACGGTTCGGCCGAGCGCGAGCTGCGCAGCCGCCTCGCCGCCCTCGTTCTGCACAACGCCACTCCGGACGACCGCTCGGCGGGCCTGATCGCGCTGATCCACGCGGCGAAACTGCACCGGCTCGCCTTCCCGGACCTGCCGCGCAAGGAGGTCTCACCGCGGATGGAGGAGATCGCGAACGGCCAGTGGGCGGGCGAGAGCGTGCGCACCGCCATCCGGAACATGGAGGCGGCGATGGTGGCGGTCCTGGTGACGACGACGGTGGTGGTGACGAGCTGACGGTCGGTGGTCCGTCAGCATCGCAGCGCGATCGGTGACGTCGTGCACCGGGTGCGCGGTGCCGCCGCGCACCCGGTGCACATCAGAGGCGGGAGTCGGCGGGCTGCTCCCAGGGCCACTTCGCGTCCCGCGCTGCCTCCAGGAGCGGGATCAGCCGGAAGGCGGCATCGCTGAGGCCGCCGAAGGTGTGGCGGTGCGGCCCGGAGGCGGAGTGCCCGGTGGCGTACCCCTCCAGGTTCCAGGTGTAGACCGGAACATCGCGAGGCACCGCGGCGAGCGGGTCCTTGCAGTGGGTCGACTGCACCTGCTCGTCGGTGACGACGACCACCCGGGAGTGCCCGCGGTAGTGCCGCTTGACCGCCGCGGCGGTGTTGGTGCCGCCGAGGTCGTGGAACCGGTCCACTGCCCGCAGGACGGAGTCACCCGGTCCGACCTCGACCGTGCGGCTGCCGGTGCCGAATTCGACCAGGTCGGCGTGTTCGGCCCGGGTGGCCAGGGCGGTCCCGAAAATGGCGGCGGCATCCGCCCGGGTGAGGTCGTTCCCCTCGCTGGTGTGCCAGAACATCGAGCCCGAGCGGTCCACCAGGACGAGGGTCCGGCCGGGCAGCGCGGGCACACGGGCGAGCGAGTGGTTGAGGGCGGTCTCCAGGGACTGCGCCCAGCGCGGCGAGGGCGCGTTGCGGTGAGCGGCCAGATAGCGGAACGGGAACTGCCGTGAGCGGGCCACCTCGTCCGGGTCCGAGATCCGGCGCGCCACCTGCGCGGCGACCTCGTCACCGACGCCCGCGAGATCGAAGTTGCGCAGATTGCGGACGAGGGCCATCGACCCCATCGACGGGATCACGGCCTCCCACACCGCCGCGTCGAGCGGACCGTGCAGCCAGCCGGCCAGCGCCTCCCACGTCATCCCCGCCGCCGCCAGCCGATCGGCCCCGTCCGGACCGGTGACCAGGGCGTACCGCTCGGCCACCGGCACAGCCATCAGCGCGTGGTGCGCGCCGAGGAGCGCATCGCCCACGGGCGGCACGGCGCGGTGGGGCCGGTGCCGCCGGTCCAGTGCGTACCGGAACAGCTCCCCCTGCCATGGCGCGGCCGGCGCGGGGTGCGTCAACTCCAGTACGTCGCCGAACCGGTAGGACCGAGCATCGCTGTCGTACTTCAGCAGTGCCCGCCCGGTGTAGAGCCGGCGTACGGCGTCGGCGACCCCGCGCTTGACGGGCTGGGGCAGCCGCCGGCCGTACCGGGACGTCCAGTACGCCAGCAACTCACCTGGCTCGTCCGGGCGTTGGAGTACGGCATTGATCGCCTGCCGGCTGAACCCCGCCTCTCCGACCTCCAGCCGCGCACGGGTGAATTCGGCCGCACCCACCAGCGAGGCCGTCCGCATCCGGGCGTCGGTCCGCAGCCAGCTGAGCAGTCCGAGGGGCCACGCCGGTTCGCTGAGGGCGAGTTCGCGGATCAGCCGCAGATAGCGGTCGTCGCGTGACTCGGCGCTCTCGTAGAAGGTGTGCCGCCCGACCATGTTGGCGACGGCGAGCAGAAAGAGCGCGTCCTTCGGCTCCCGGACGTACCCGGCGCCGCCCTGGTGGTTGGTGAGCCACGGCAGCCATCGCGTGACCACCGGCGCGGACGCACCGCGCGGCGGTGTGGCCCAACGGCCGTCGGTGGAAAGCGGGGAGGTCACTCCGCGCGCGGTCAGGCCCGGCACTTCGGCCTGGATCTCCGCTCTGGCGTCGGCCTTGGTCCGCTGGCGGCTGAACCGGGTCATGCAGAAGTCCCCCTGGGGAGCGACGGGTCGAAGAGGTGGCGGGCGGCTGTCGGTCACAGCGGTGCGCGGTCGCGGGACGGCATGCGTGGGGCCGGTGAGCGGCGGGACCGGGGAGCGCGGGATCGAGGGGCACGGGTCGAGGACGTGGGTCGAGGACTCGGCGGTGTGCGCCTTCCGAGATCGGATATGCGCACCGGTGGATGAGTTTTCAGGAAGTAACCGGGACGCAGCGCATCGGAAGGCGCGGGACGTGACGCTACCCGGCGCCGCTCGCCACGGCATCCGAATAAATGACCCGCACCCGTGGACGCGCGGCGAGCCCGTTCGGCCGGCAATTTCTCGCACCTGCATACGACATGGGGCAGACCGTTCGAGGATCGGCCGCTTCGCTTCGTTACCTGGAGCGAAGCTCTGCCCTGGGTGGCGAGCGGGGTGGCGCGGGGGGTGGTGCGCCGGAGCCCGCAAAGGCTTGCTGTCAGTGACGGCCCGGGTTGGTGCAGCAGGCACGTTTTGTCTGGAACGTCACTTCAGTAGTTAGTTGAACGACGCAATCAAGAGTTACGGAAATGTCCGCATTCAGTAACACGAAGCGGAGCACCTGCGGACCGGCGTCTCGGGGCCGCAGAGTTTGGGTCCTCGGCCCGGGGACGGCCGAGAACCCGTACAGCACAACGGGCCGAACGGACCGTTGTGCCCCTGATCCGAGGGGGCTTTCTCTTGTCTGCTTCTCGTACCGCTCGCACTCTCGTCGCCACCACCATGGCCACCGGCGCGGTGGTGACCGCCCTGGCCATGCCGGCCGTGGCGGCCGACCGCGGACACGACCACGGGCACGACCGCGGACCCTCCAAGTCGGCGATCGAGCTGGGCCGCATCCAGTACGACAGCCCCGGCCGCGAGGACAACTCCAACCGGTCCCGCAACGCGGAGTGGGTGGACATCAAGAACACCTCCCGCAAGCCGGTCAAGCTGAACGGCTGGACCCTGACCGACAAGGCGGGCCACCGCTACACGTTCCGCCACTTCACCCTCGCCGGCCGCTCCACGGTCCGCGTCCACACGGGCATCGGCCACGACACCCGGACCGACGTGTTCCAGGACCGCCGCAACTACGTCTGGGACAACAAGGACAAGGCCATCCTCAAGGACCGCCGCGGCCATGTCGTGGACAGCAAGTCCTGGAACCGTCGCTGAGACACCGCGCACAGCCGCGTAGGCGCTGCGCACCTCCGGCCTGAACCGGGCCGCACCGTATGACACCAGGGCCGGACCCCTCCTGACAGGGGCCCGGCCCTGGTCCGTGTCCGGCGCGGCCACCCGTCGCTCAGGCCCGCGGAATCTCCCGGCCGGTCGGCCGGTACTCGACCAGCAACACCCGGTCGTCCAGGGCCCGGTGCCCCACGAGCTCCAGGTCGGCGGACGTCACCCCCGCGAAGAACGGCTCACGGCCCGTTTCCCCCACGAGCAGGGGAAAGGTCATCAGCCTCAACCGGTCGACGAGTCCCGCGCCGCACAACTGCCGTGCCACGGAAAGACTCCCGATCGTGCGCAGCGGCACGCCGCTCTCCCGCTTGAGCCGGCCGACCTCGGTGACGAGGTCCTCGTGACAGACGCGGGTGTTCGGCCACGAGGCCGACTCCAGCGTCGCCGAGAACACGACCTTGTCCAGCCCGGCCATCCGCTCCCACGACGCATCCCGCGCCTCCCGCGGCAGCCCGGCAAGCGCCTCGTAGGTCCGCCGCCCCAGGACGACCAGTTGCGGCAGGTCCAACTCACCTTTGATCCACGCATCGAGCTCGGGCCCGAAGTACCCGAAATACCCGGGCGAGGTGGCGCCACCGGCCCATCCGTCGACCGAGAGAAACACATCGACAGTCAGTGTCTGCATCGCTGCCCCTTCGTGGGTGTGGCCCGGGTGCCTACGGCTCCGGGGTGCCCCGGGAGCCTTTCCGCAGGAGACGTCGGAGCGGGGCGGGGCTTCTCGACACGATCCGACCCGGCCGACCCGGCCGACCCTGCCGACCCGGCCGGCCCGGCCGTCACCACACCTGCCGCGGAAATTGGGGGGCGCCCGGGCGGTCGTCCCTGACACATTGGGCGGCAAACTCGGGGCACCCGCACTGCTCGGGCGGTCCCACGGACGAACAGGGAGCGCATGAGCGACCAGCCCGCACGATGGACCCAGGCAACCGTCTACCCCGACATGTGGGCGGACCCGAACGACGACCCGCGCAACAGCGAGGGTGCGAGTCCGGACGGTGAGCTCGCGACGCTGGACGACTTCCTGACCAACTACCGCATGACCCTGCGGATGAAGTGCGAGGGCCTGACCCCGGAGCAACTGGCCCGCCGGTCGGTCCCGCCGTCGACGATGTCGCTGCTGGGCCTGCTCCGCCACCTCGCCGAGGTCGAACGCGACTGGCGCAACTGGATCACCGACGGCGAACCGCTGCCGAAGCTGTACGGCAAACGAGACGCGGACTTCACCGGAGCCGTCGCGGATCAGTCCGTGGTCGACGCCGCGTACGCGGACCTGGAACGCGAACAGGCGGCCACGGACGCGACCCTGGCCGAGCACCCGGACCTGGGTGCGCGCGTGGGCAGGGAGGACATCGCGGTACGCGAACTGCTGGTGCACCGCATCGAGGAGTACGCCCGCCACTGCGGCCACGCGGACCTGCTGCGGGAGTGCGTCGACGGGAGGGTGGGGCAGTGACGGGGGCGCGTCTGAAGGAGGCGGGCGCGGGGCCGCGGTGAGGCAGCGCCCCGTGATCGGCTGACACCGTCGGTCTCGGAGACCTGAGTTGGCGAACGCCAGGATGCGCGACGTCAACCTGCCCGTGGCGAAGCGACGGTACGGCGGGGGAGAAGCTCCTGGCGGGAACGGGCCGCGTCCCTGTTCGAGCGGCCGGGGACCTGCTGCGCAACAGCGGCAACGGCGCGGGTTCCTTCAACTCGACCGTGAAGATCGGGACGGGCTGGCAGGGGTACAAGGGCCTGTTCTGAGCTGCTGAGAGGACCTCGTTGACCGGGACGCGGGCCGCCGGCGGGGCCAGGCGACGTGGATGTCGTTCAGCAGAGCCTTTTCTGAGGCAGCTGCCGTGTACGGCGTGGCATCGAAGCACGCGTATGCCGGGCCGAGCCCGTCAGTGCGTAGCTCCCCGCTCTGCGGCCCACACGGCGGATTTTTGGATCACAGGCCCGTCGATCCGGACCGCGCCCGATGCGTACGCGGCCCACAGCAGGTCCTGGCAGCCGAAGAAGGATTCCCCCCAGCTGTCCACCCAGATGTGGACGCGGGAGGGTCCGGCCTGTGTGGCGTCCCACCACTCCCAGCCTCGCGAGTCCTCGTCGGGGTCGAAGCGGTACAGCCAGTTCTGCAGCTCCCACGGCCGGCCGCCTCCCGTGCGCTCCACATATGCGTCGTGGCCGGCCCTGGCGAACTGCGGAGCCCGCTCCTCGTTTCCGGAACTCACGGCCGCGAACCAGTCCGGAACATCGTCGGCCGGGAGGCTCTCCTGCTCGAAGTCCGCGGTGGCCCCCAGCCGCACAGCAGGCGACAGGACCGAACGCAGACGCTGCTCGTACTCCGCGGCGTCACCGGAGACCTGGGCGACGAAGAGGGACAGAACGGGCGGCGCGGATTCGGCGCTCGGGCGATCCTGGAGTCGCTGGAATTCTGAGGCCAGGCTGTCGCGGCTGTGCATCATTTGAGGAGAATCACCCTTCTCGGACCACGCGTCCAGATCCGGGGATAATAGCATCCCGCAGCCCGTCGAGCAGTTTGTCAGGAATTCCGTAGAGGTGGGGGCCCTTTGTGGGGTCGGATATCTCGGGATATTCCTTCAGGAGCGCTTTCCATTCCTGTCGGGTGAACGCGGAACCGTCGGGATGGTCGTCCTTGTTCTGCGGAAGCGCGTCGTCGTGAATGGAATCGCGATAGGACTTCGGAACGTCGTACGAAACAATCTGCCCGCTGTCGGAACGGAATTCGACGGTGTGCTTCATGTCCCCGCTCATATTGAGGTAGAGCTTCCCGTGCCCGGTGATCGTCACCTCGCCGTTCTCGCCGATGTGCACGCGCTGGCTCAGCGGATGGTCCGTCTGTTTGCGGTAGACCGTCACCGTTTCGTCCGGGCACCCGACCGGCGCGAGCCCGAGGGGGTCGGCCGCAGTGTGGGGGTTGTTGACGTAGGCCACGGGGTTCGGGGCGGGCGCGAGGCCGAGCGGATCCGGCGTCAGATACCGGGCGGTCTCCGGGTCGTAGTGGCGGAAGTAGTTGTAATGCAGACCGGTTTCCGGATCGAAGTACTGACCGGGGAAGCGCAGCGGGGTGTACGCGGTGGAGGTGCGCGCCCAGGTGGTGGTGCCCCACAGCGTGGTGCGGGTGTGCCAGGCGATGTCACCGGACTCGTCGACGAGTTCGGTGGGTGTGCCGACGAGGTCGGTGACGATGGCGAAGAACCGCCGGTCGACCTCTTCCTGGGTGGGATCGGCTGGAGCGATGCGTTCGGTCTGGGCCAGGGGGCGCATGCCGGAGTGGTCCCACGTGAGGACGACCCGGTGCGCGAGGTCCGCGGAGGTGGTGGTCTGTTCGCAGAGGGTGCTGCCGTCCCAGGTGAAGGTCACCTGCTCGGCCACGGTGACACCGTCTCGAGCGAGCCGCTGTTTGGCGGTCCGGCGGCCGAGCGGGTCGTAGAGGTAGCGCCACCGGGTTCCGTCCGGCGTGGTGACGGCCGTCAGGCGGTCCTCGGCGTCCCAGGTGTAGCGCCAGGTGTCGGGCTTGCGTGACAGCCGCGTCTTCTGGCGCAGGACGATGCGGCCGGCGTCGTCGTGCTCGTAACGGACGTCTCCGGCGCGGGTGATGCGGGTCCCCGCGTACGTGCGCGGACCGATCGCCTCCTGACCGGGCATGGACGACGGCCACGAGGCGGCAGTCTGGTTGCCCGCCTCGTCGTAGGCGTACGTCTCGCTCCAGCCGTCCGCGTGGACCGCGGTGACGCGACCGGCCGGGTCGAGGTCGAAACGCCGGGGCCCGGAGAGCTCGTCGTCGATACCGGTCAGCAGCCCGTCGGCCCGATAGTTGTAGGTACGGCGATTGAGGCTGCGCCCGCCGGACGAGGTCTCCTGCCCGGCGACCCGTCCCGCCGCGTCCCACTCGGTCGTGAACGTGAGCATCTCGCCGAACTGCCGGGTCAGTTCGCGACCGGTTGCGTCACGGCCGAAGTCCACCTCGTGTCCACCGCTGGTCTGCCGGACGAGGTTCCCGGCCGCGTCGTACGAGTAGGCGGTGACCTGCCCGGTGGGGGTCACCCGGCGCGTGCGGCGGCCCAGGGCGTCGTAGGCGTGCGTGGTGACCCGGCCGTCGGCCAGCTCTGTCTTGACCCGCCCACTGCGGTCGTACTGATAGCTGAGTTCCCCGTCCGGACCGGAGGCATGGAGCAGTTGGCCTCCCGGGGCGTACTCGTAACTGGTGGTCCGGCCGCCCGCAACCTTGCGGGTCACCCGGCCGCCGATGTCGCGCTCGTAGTGGATGGTCTCGCCCGTCGGCGTGGTGCGGCGGGCCACCTGACCGAGGGGGTCGAGTCCGTAACGGAGTGTGCGGCCGTCGAAGTCCGTCTCGGCGATCACCCGGCCCGCGTTGTCGTACGCGTAACTCCACGTCAGACCCTGCGGGTTGGTCACCCGGGTCAGGCGCAGCTCCGCGTCGTGGTCGAACGTGTAGCGGCACCCGTCAGGGCCGGTTCGCGCTGTCAGGAGGTCGAAGTGGGTGTACTCGTAGTGGGTGGTGTGGCCCAGTGAGTCGGTGTGGCTGAGGCAGTTGCCCTCGCCGTCCCAGGTCCACGATTCGGCGGCGCCGCCGGGCGCGGTGCGGCGGGAGAGCAGGCCGTCGGCGTTCCACTCGAAGCCGGTGACCGCTCCCAAGGCGTCCGTGACGCTCAGGAGTCGGCCGAAGGCGTCGCGCCGGTAGCGGGTCGTGCCGCCGAGTGGATCGGTCACTTCCAGCGGCAGGCCGGCCCTGTCGCAGCGTACGGTCGTCACCTCGCCGACGGCGTCGATGACAGTCTCGGGGCGGCCGTACGCGTCGTAGGTGTACCGCGTGGTCCGTCCCGCGGGGTCGGTGAGAGAGGTCCGGTTGCCGCGGTCGTCGAACGCCTGCTGCCACCGGGCACCGCCGGGAGCGTTGATCCCGGTCGCCTGGCCCGAGGCGTCGCGCTCGGCGTGGATCGTGCTTCCGTCGGGGCGGGTGAGGGTGGACAGCCGGCCTTCCTCGTCGTAGGCGAAGGCGGTCGTCCGCCCGAGCGCGTCCGTGCGGCTCAGCCGGTTGCCTCGGGTGTCGTAGGTGAAGCGGGTGGTGTGGCCGAGCGGGTCGGTGGTCGCGAGGACGCGGTTGCCCTCGCCGATGAGGTGGCGGGTGGTGTGACCTTCGGAGGTGGTCAAGGTGGTCGTGCGGTGGCCCGTCGCCGGGTCGGGTTCGCCATAGCTGAGGGTGACGCGGAAATGTCCGGCCTCGCCGCCCTCGGACGTCACCCGGTGCCGGTCGTCGTACGAGTAGGCGTAGCCGCGGCCGTTGGAGTCGACCCAGCCCGTCACCCTGTGGTGGTCGTCGTACGCGAAGGTGAGGGTGGCTCCGGAGGGCCTGGTGACCTCGGTGAGGTTGCCGTCCGTGTAGCCGTAGGCCATGACGGGCCGGGCCGGCCGTCCGTCCGGCCCGGCGTCCGTTCCGGTCAGCGCCAGTGCGGTGACGCGGCCCTCGGCCGTGGCCAGGGACAGGTGGTAACCGGCCGAGTGGACCAACGCCAGGGGCGTGCCGTCGTCCGCGCGCTCCAGGGCGACGGTGTTGCCGTTGCTGTCGGCGACCTCTACGAGCCAGCCGTCACCGTCGCCGCCGGGTTCCGTCCCGGGAGGTCGGGCGAAGTGCTTGGTCAGCCGGGTCTCGGGGTCGGTGAGCGTGTAGTCACCGGTCTCGTCGCGGCTCAGGACGCTGCGTGAGGTGCCGGTCTCCGGGCGGGTGGAGAGGCCGGGGACGGGGTGGGGGTAGGTGATCAGGAGGCCGTCGTCGGTGACGTGGATGACGCCGTTGGCGTCGATCTCCAGGCGTTCGTCGACCGTGGACGACCACGAGGGGCCGAAGAACCGGCCGCCGGTGTAGCCCGACTCCACGCGGCGGGTGAAGGCGAGGGGCAATACCCCGGGGAGCATCACATCGGTCTGGGGGAGGAACATGCGGCCCGAGGCCAGGTCGACCGGGTCGGTGCCCTCGGCGGTGCGCTCACCGTCGGGGCGGTTGTGGGTGCCGTCCGGGGCGTCGTCGACCAGCCCCCGGGACCGGCGGGACGCGTTGGCCGCGTCGGCCAGCTCGTCGGCCAGGCGCACGCCCTTGACCCCGGCGCCCGCACCTCCGGTGGCGGCGGTCAGCGCCAGGTCGGGGATGAGCCGGCCGAACCCTTCGGCGGGGTCCTTCATGAAGTCGGTGACCATCTGCTTGCCCGCGCCCCAGGGGTCGTTGGCGACCTGGACGAGTCCCGCGGCGGTGTTGTTCAGGGCGAGCGCGTATTCAGCGGGGTGCGTGATGTTGTACGGGTCGGTGGGGTTGACGCTGCGGACGAAGCTGAGCAGCCCGGCGGTTCCCTTGATGATGCCGCCGCCGAAGTGGGTCTGCATGATCTGGATTTCGTCCAGGCCGTCCTTGGCCTGCTCGGCGTACGACGGCTTGGGCGGCGCCTGGTCCCGCGCCGCCCGGACCGCGGTACGGGCCGTCTCGGCGGCCGTGTTCCGCTGCTTGCGGGCCTCGGCCAGGATCTGCTGGGCCTCCTCCATCCGTCCCTTGCCCGGGTCGGTGAACTCGCCCGGCTTCGGCGGCAGCGAGGCGGGGTTGCGCTGGTCGGCGGGCTGGGCGTTGTACTGGTCGGCCGCCTTGTTGTAGGTGTCGACCTTCGACTTGTGCGCGTTCAGGGCATCCTCGGACGCCTTGGTGCCCGCCTTCCACTTGTCGATGGCGGTCTGCGCCTGGCCCTGTGCCCACTCCACGGTCCCGGCGAACGCCTCCAGCGCTCCCGCGGCCTTCTCGCACGCGTCGGCCGCCTTGTGCCACTTCGGCGGCTCGATCTTCACCGTCGCGCGGAAGGCGTCCGCCGCCTCGCCCTTGAGCGAGGACGAGTCCAGTCCTCCGAGACCACCGGCGACATTGCTGAACGCGCTCTTGAAGTCCTTGAGATGAGAGGCGGTGGAGCGGATCTTGGAGGCACTGCCGTAGATGAGCTTCGTCTTGTCCTCGGTCTGGCCGAGGTCCATCTCATCGACCTCGGCGCCCATCCGGTTCGCCAGGGAACGGGACTGCTCACGCACCCAGTCGGCGCCCGAGTCCCAGCCCACGTCCTCGAGCCGGTCCGCGGTCCAGTTCCCGGCGTCCTCCACCCGGTCGCCGGCCCACTCCACGCCGTCCTCGACCGCGTCCTCCACGACATCCGGTGTGATGTCGCTGACGAAATCGCCGATGCCCATGGATCAGTTCCCCCCGCCGTCGGGCTGCTGTTGCTGCTGAGCCGCCCGTTCCTCGGGCGAGGGGCCGAAGGTGTCGTCGACCGCCCGGTCGAAGTCCCCCTGGTCGACGCCGATCAGATCGTTGAGCATGCTCGCCTGACGCCCGCCGTTGCCCTCGGTCAGCAGAGCCCGCCCGGTGTCCTTCCAGGTCTGTGCGGCCTCGTCGCGGGTCTTCTGAAACGATTCCGCGCTGTAGTCCGGGTTCAGATAGTCCGGGGTGAACACATCGCCCCAGTTCTGCTTGACGATGTCGTCCTCGGACGCGTGCGGATTGCCGACGGCGGAGTTCACCGCGATCTTGAAGGCTCCCTGGACGTACTGGTCCTCCTCCCAGAGCAGCCCGGCCGCCAGCCCCAGTTTCGACGCGATGGTATTGGCGTCCTGGACCAGCGCCCGCACGCCCCACTCCCAGCGTTCGCAGTAGTCCTCGAAGTCCACGGAGAGCCCGTGGTGGCCCGCCTCCATGCCGGTCATCGACATGTCCGAGAAGCCCTTGCCCAGCACCGAACCGCTGCCGGTGCCGACCTCCCGCAGCTCGGACACCGCGGCCCGCAGCCCTTTGGTGATCCGCTGAACGCTCTCCTTGTCGACCTTCAGGTCCTCGGCGCCTCCCATCAGTCACGTCCGCTCTCGTCGACAGCTGCCGCGTCGGGCACGATGCCCGTCACCGGCGGGAACAGCATGGCCCCGTCGGGATCCGCGATATTGAGGGCCAGCCCCGCCGGTTCAGCCATGGCCGGGACGATCTCGTCCAGCAGCCGCGCACCGCGCAGTTCGGCGAACTCCCACGACCGGCCGGTCTCCCGCCCGTCCCCGGCATCCCGTGACCGAGCGAACCGGGCCAGCGCCTGCTCGTCCGTGAACCCGCAGATCCAGCGCACCCCGCCGAACGCGGCCGTCCACAGCCCGCCGCCGTCGTACGGCACCAGGACCAGTGCCCGCCGCAACTCCCCCACCAGCGCGCGGGGATCTCCCACCCCTGCCCGCCGATCGGCAATCCGATCCGTCAGCGCTGTCCCGTCAGCCATGGAGCCTCCGTTCATGTGCCACTGCCGCGTGGTCCTGGATCCCGGACACCGTAGGACACCACGCTCGGCATGAACCAGCGGTTCCGCCGACCTTGGCGGCGACGTGAAGCAGGGGCGGGTTACCGGGCGCAGCGACGGTGGGCATGTTGTGGCCCGACCGTGGAGCGCGGCACGTGACGTGAATCCGTCAGCTGGAGCGCTTCCCCTGGGCAGCCACGCTTTCGGCCTTCATCTCCGCACGCGCTCGGTACTCGTCCTGAAACCCCAGGGCGAGCAGCGACAGCATCGCTGCCAGGCCGAAGGCGGCCGTCAGAAGGTTGAACAGGCTGTAGGGGCCGCCGGCCGCAACGACGCGACCGTCGTCCAGCAGGCAATCGAAGCCCAGTGGGAAGTAGGACGGTTCGTGTCCGGCGAGTTGATCGAGCGTGCCGGGCGGGAGGGAGCGGCAGGGAACGGCGGGGGAGGACCCTGCGCCGGACTCGGCTTCGCTCGCGTCCCACTGGACCGAGCCGAGCCCGATCGTGTACACGATGACGGCTGCGACAGCCGCCATGCCCGCGCTCCAACGCAGCAGGTCCCTGGCCCAGTCCGGTCGGCGCCCAGGGACGACGACCGATAGCAGCTTCACCACGACCGCAATGACCCAGAGCGGTACGGCGAACATGGCGCCGTACATCAGCAGGACGAACATGAGGTGTCTGCCTTTCGGGCGTTCCCCGACTCTGTGGACGACCTGATCGTCCTGTGCCAGACGCCATGCCGCGCCGGCCGGTTCCCCGGAGCCGCTGAGCGCCCGGACATCATGTTTCACAGCCGAAACAGCAGCACTCCGACAACAACAAAGGCCCCTACGGTGACTGCGACCTCAGCTGAACGCAACTAGTGGCCCTGTCAGCGTCGGCCGCTCGCACGCTTTCCCCCTGTGTCGGAGGGGTGGTGGGCTCTACGGGGGAGTTCAGCTGCGTTCATGTGTGGCCGGCACTTCGCTGCTGTACCGCAACGCGCCGTCAGCGCCCAGGCGGTGCTTACGCCGTGGCCGTGATGCCGAGTTCGGCGAGCAGGCCGCGCACCCGCTGTTCGATCTCGTCCCGGATCGGGCGGACCGCATCGACGCCCTGGCCGGCCGGGTCGTCGAGCTGCCAGTCGAGGTACCGCTTGCCGGGGAAGACCGGGCAGGTGTCCCCGCAGCCCATGGTGATCACCACGTCCGACGCTTGGACCGCTTCGGTGGTGAGGATCTTCGGGGTCTCGGCGGTGATGTCGATACCGGCCTCCGCCATGACTGCCACGGCGGCCGGGTTCACGGAGTCGGCGGGCGCCGACCCGGCCGAGCGCACCTCGACCTCAGCGCCGGCGAGGTGGGTGAGGAAGGCGGCGGCCATTTGGGACCGGCCGGCGTTGTGGACGCAGACGAACAGCACCGAGGGGCGCGGAGCGGCAGGGCTCATGACAGGTGTCCTTGCGGGCGGAAGAGGCGGTCAGGAGGAGGCGAGTTCGGGTTCGCCGTGCGGTACCACGACGATCGCCGTGCGGGCAGGACGTCCGTACACCACCGCCGCGGCACCCGGCCCGAGCGCGGCGCCGAGCAGCGGGGCCGCGATGAACGGGGCGAAGGAGCCCGGGATCGCCCCCTGGCTCAGGTGCCGGTGACAGCGCGGCCGACGGTGATCAGCTCCGCCGCCTGGATGCCCGAGCCGACGACGACCGCGACCAGCGGGCCGGTCCCCACGGCCTCCCCGGTGACGCCACGCCCGAGCGGCGCTCACGCGGTGATTCTGGCGCTCTGCGGCGTCACCAGGAACGAGGCGAGCTGATCCAGAACGCCGGGCAGCACCCAGTAGTACACCCACGTACCGCGGCGCTCGCAGTCGATGAGACCGGCCTGCCGCAGCAGCTTGAGGTGATGGGAGATCGTCGGCTGGGACAGTTCGAAGGCCGGCGTCAGCTCACAGACACACACCTCGCCGCTCTCCCCGCGCGAGGCGATCATCGACAGCAGCCGCAGCCTCACCGGGTCGCCCAGCGCCTTGAACACCTTCGCCAGCTCACCGGCGCGCTCCTCGCCCAGCGGCGCGGCAGCCAGACCCTCGCAGCAAGCGGCGTCCTGGCCGATCACCTCCAGCTCTTGATTCGGCATGTCTCTATGTTGACGTCTTTCGATTCAAGGCGCAAGCTTGCATCAACGAACGTCGATACAAGCAGTTCCAGGGCGCCACCACGCCCCGTCATCGAGGAGTGCGTCATGAGCGAACAGCCCAGCGACCTGCGCGAGACCGTCCGACAGCGCTACGCCGCGGCGGCCGCCCAGGTCACCGAAGGCGGCACCGCATGCTGCGGGCCCGCACCGGCCGAGGTCGACGAGAACTTCGGCTCCACCCTTTACACCGCCGACGAGCGCGACGCCCTGCCCGCCGAGGCCGTCGCCGCCTCCCTCGGCTGCGGCAACCCCCTCGCCGTCGCCGAACTCCGTACCGGTGAACGCGTCCTCGACCTCGGCTCCGGCGGCGGCATCGACGTCCTGCTCTCCGCCCGCCGGGTCGGCCCCACCGGCAAGGCCTACGGCCTGGACATGACCGACGAGATGCTCGAACTCGCCCTGGCCAACGCGGAGAAGGCCGGCGCGACGAACGTGGAGTTCCTCAAGGGCACCATCGAGGCCGTCCCGCTGCCCGCGAACACCGTCGACGTGGTCATCTCCAACTGCGTGATCAACCTGTCCACCGACAAACCGGCAGTGTTCGCCGAGACCTTCCGCGCGCTGAAGCCCGGCGGGCGGATCGGCGTCACCGACGTCGTCGCCGACGACGACCTCACCCCGGACCAGCGGGCCGAGCGCGGCGACCACGTCGGCTGCATCGCCGGCGCGCTCTCCTTCGCCGAATACCGCGCGGGCCTGGAAGCCGCGGGGTTCACCGACGTCGAGATCATCGCCACCCACTCCGTCGCCGACGGCATGCACTCCGCCATCGTCCGCGCCACCAAGCCGCTGACCACCGACGCCATCCCTGAGACCGCGGAGCCGGCTGACGCATGCTGCGGCGTCAACGCCTGCTGCACCCCGGCCGAGCGCTCCGCCGATGCAGCCCTGACCGTCGCCGATGCCAAGACCGCGACCGGCTGCGCCTGCCGGCACTGACACCCCGACCCGGGTCCCTTCCGGCCCTTCCGGACAGCGGGCCCCGGCGGCAAGGGCGACGCCGACGCGGTGACGGGCGCCGTTCGTATCACCTGACGCGGCCCTTCAGGTGATGGTCGAGGGCCTCAGGAGCCGAACAGCCGATGCGGGGGTACGACGTCTCAGCGGAGTTCAGACCCTGACCCCACGAGGAGCTCGGTGATGTACGCAGCAGTCCGGCGGTACGAAGGAGTGACGGACCCGGCCGAGGCGGGGCGCCGCGTGAACGAGGGGTTCGTGCCGCTCATGCGCCAGGTTTCAGGCTTCGTGGCCTACTACTGGGTCGATGCCGGGGACGGAGTGATGATCTCGACCAGCGTGTTCCAGGACCGGGCCGGTGCCGCGGAATCGGTCGCGAAGGCGGCGGACTTCGTGCGGGACAACCTTGCGTCGCTCCTCCCCAACCCTCCCCAGGTCATGGCCGGCGAGGTTCTGGCTTCCTCGTGAAAACGGTCGAAGCAGCCGCATGGGACGGCCTCTGAGCAGCACACGTGAGGCGACCGTGCGAGCAACTGTGGAGCGGGGCAGCCCACCTGACCGCAGGATGGCGCTCAGCGCGCTCCGGACAACGACAAAGGCCCGGGTCCATGACCTGGGCCTTTTCCATGGAGGCGGGTGACGGGACTCGAACCCGCGCTCCGAGCTGGGAAATCACCGGGCGCTTCCGGCGGACGCGCACGGCCAGGGACCCCGTGCCCGCCATGGGCGACAACCCTGATGGGCAGCGCCGAACTTGCGCACGGCCGCCGCCTTCCCCTCACGCCCCCTGCCTCTACCCTTGAGGACTTCGGATTGATGGTTCACGAACAACCACGGAACGGAGCGTGCGGTGACCGCGGGGGAAGCGCATGGCGGAGAGCTGACGGGCAGGGTACTCGGCGGGCGTTACCGGGTGACCTCCGTCATCGGGCGCGGCGGCATGGGTGTGGTCGCCCGGGCGGTGGACGAACTCCTGAACCGGGAGGTCGCCGTCAAGGTCCTGCGGGCTTTCACCGACACCTCCGCGGCCGAACTGGCCGACGTGCGGGCCCGGATGCAGCGCGAGGCGCAGGCCGCCGCCCGTATCCGGCACAGCGGCGTGGTCACCGTGCACGACGTGACCGAGGAGCAGGGCCTCCCGGTCATCGTCATGGAACTTGTCGACGGGCCCTCGCTCGACGACGTGCTGACGGAGCGCGGCACACTGGAGCCTCACGAAGCAGCCGCGATCGGCGCCAAGTTGATGGACGCGCTCGACGCCGCGCACCGGGCCGGCGTACTCCACCGGGACGTCAAGCCGGGCAACGTGCTGATCGAGCACGGCGGCAGGGTCGTGCTCACCGATTTCGGCATCGCCAGCATGGAAGCCTCCGGCGACGACGCCATGGCCAAGCTGACCCAGAGCGGTCAACTCGTCGGTTCCCTCGACTATTTGCCGCCGGAGCGTG
Source organism: Streptomyces sp. AM8-1-1 (assembly GCF_032229325.1). Lineage (NCBI taxonomy): Bacteria > Bacillati > Actinomycetota > Actinomycetes > Kitasatosporales > Streptomycetaceae > Streptomyces > Streptomyces sp. AM8-1-1. The sequence continues at coordinate 3,967,913 of NZ_CP135086.1, read as the reverse complement.
CGCAGGGCAGGGAGCCCGGTCCCGCGTCGGACATCTGGTCGCTCGGCATGACGCTCTACGCAGCAGTGGAGGGCACGTCGCCGTTCCGCCGCACGTCCGCGTGGTCCACCCTGTCGGCGATCGTCACCGAGCCGCTGCCGGAGCCCCGCCGGGCGGGACCGCTCACGCCGGTGCTCCAGGCGCTGATGGCGAAGGAGCCGGAGAACCGGCCCACCGCGGAACAGGCGCGCGGCATGCTGGAGCGCGCCGCCTCGGGCGGAACGGTGCGCCTCGCATCCGCTGCTCCCACGCTCACGCCGACGCCGACGCCGACGCCGACGCCGGCACCCGCTCCCGCTCCCACTCCCACTCCCACGGTGGGCCCCGAGGCCGCGGCCGCCGCCGCACCGGTCCCCGGGTTCGGTCCCCCGCTGTTCCCCCAGCCCGAGCCTGCGCACGGAGGCTATGTGCAGCCCGGCGCGCCGCCGACGCTGCCGGAGCACGGCGCGCCGGGCGCGGGCCACGCCGGAGTCCCCGATCCCGAGACGAGCCGGACGACAGCCCGTCGCGCACGGCGCCGCAGCAACCGCACCGTCGTCGCGGCAACGGCCGCCGTCGCACTCCTCGCCGCAGGCGCCGGCATCACCTACGCCCTGACGTCTTCACAGGGCGGCACGACCACGGACGGCGCGCGGGCGACGCCGCCCGCCGTCGGCTCCCCCACGGACAACCCACGGTCGACGGAGGGAAGCACCCCGGCGTCCGCCGGTCTTCCCGGAACGTCCTCGAAGGCGTCGGCCTCGGAGGAGCCTGATGGTGACGAGGACGAGGAGCGGGGCCCCACGGAGAAGCCCGGCGCCGAAGGCGACGAGCCGACCGAGAGCCCGTCGGCCTCTCCGGAGACCGAGCCCAGCCCGACGGTGAAGGAGCCCACTCCTGTGTCGACGGCCTGCACCGGCTGGGCCCACGAGAACCGCAGCGCCGGCTCCGGCCAGCTGGCCGAGACGTCCCACCTCTACACCGGGCCGTATGCGGAATGCCAGTACGTGACCGTGGTCAAGACCGGTGCGAAGCTCTACTACCACTGCTACATCACCAACGCGTACGGCAATAAGTGGATCTACGCCCGTATCGATGGGACGAACACCGAAGGCTGGGCCCACAGCATCAAACTCACCAAGGAGAGCGGCACTTTGCGCCGCTGCTAGGCGTCCCGACCAGTGCTGCACAGGGACGGCTTCACAGGTCCGTCCTTGGCGGCCCGCACCAGCCGGTCCGTCCTTGGCGGCCCGCACCACCGGCTGATGCCGTCGCGCGACGTGGTGGCCCTACCCGTCTAACCCCCGGAGCGGGTGGTGGTCCGATAATGCGACGGGTGATCAACACTTCCCGCCGCACCCTGCTCGCAGCTCTCGGCGCCACTGCCGCCGGCCCGCTCATCGGGCTGAGCACCTCCCCGGCCGCCGCAGCCACCACCTCACCCGCCGGCACCCCGGCCACGGCCCCCCGCGCGGGCACCTCGGCGTCCTCCGGCATGACCGGCCCGCGCTCCTCGATGACCCTGACCGGCGCCCCGCACGACATAGCCGCCCTCACCCGGGCCTCCGTCGGCGCACTGACCGCGACCGTGCTGCCCGGAACCCCTGCCCGGACCGAGATCCGCTGCGCCGGTCAGCCGCTGGCCGTGCTGACCACGGGCGCCCGGACAGTTCTCATGACCGGACCCGAGCGGACGTTCACCGAGAACAAGCGGACGTTCGAGGACCGCTTCGAGCGCACCCTGGCCACCGCGGGCAGCTGGGGCAACTCCCCGGCCGGCGGCAGCTGGTCGGTGTTCGGCGGAGTCAGAACGGGCACACCCGAGGAGCCCGTGTACGCAGAGTTCACCATCCCGGAGCGCGGCGCCGGCCGTGCGGTCCTCAGTGACACGCTCACCGGCCGGTTCGCGACCCTGCGCGACGACGAGATCACCGACGTCGACGTCCGGTGCAACGGCCGGTTCGACAAGGTCCCCGCCGGCAACGCCTGCTCCTTCGCGCTGGTCTTCGCCTACAGCGGTAAGGACGGGACCGACCCCAGCACCCACTACCGGGCCCGGCTGTCCTTCACCACCCAGGGCGGGGTCGACCTGCGCGCCGAGAAGGTCCTCGGCGGGGACGCCACGGTCCTGAAGACCGCCGGCCCGCTCGCCACCGGTGTGTCCGCCAACACCGACTGGACGATCCGTGTCCGCCGCGAAGGCGCCCGCGTTCAGATCAAGGCCTGGCGCACGGCGGCTGTCGAACCGGCCGGGTGGACCATGGAGTTCACCGACGCCGACCCCGCCTACGCCAAGGGCCGGGTCGGCGTGCGCGGCTTCGCCTCAACCGGCTGCACGAATCTCCCGGTCACGATGAGCGTGAGCCACTTCAACGTCATGGAGGCCTCCTGGGAGAAGCCGCCGTCCGTCACCCACAGCCACTGGGTCCGCCTCCTCGACGCGCCGTACGACGGCACCTGGACCCCCGCAGTGGAGGCGGTCGTGCGCGGCTGGGCCGGATCGCTCGCCCCGGACGCCCTCTCGTACGCGGCGATGTTCCTGCCCGGCGCGCCACAGGTGACGAGCGGCCAGAAGCAGCCCGTCGGCGCGCAGGTGCTCGGCCAGGCCGGATACGGGAAGGCGGACGGGCAGGGGCTGCGCCCGGTCGGCGCGGACTTCCACGACTACATGGACCGGTCCTGGTCGTTCCCCGACAAGGTGGCGCAGCCGGAGGAGGGCCAGGTCGGGAGCCTCGACTGCTCCGGGTACGTGCGGATGGTCTACGGCTACCACATGGGCGTCCCCGTGTACTCCGGCGTGGACCCCGCGAAGCTGGCACTGCCCCGCAAGTCAGGTGCCATGGTCGACCATGCTCCCGGGGCGCGGGTGGCAACCAAGGCGGATGACCACCATGCCCTTGCGGCGGACACCCCGATCCAGCCGGGGGACCTGGTCCTGTTCGACGCGAACGACCCGGTCGACGCGAACGAGCCCTACCCCGTGGACCACGTCGGTATCTACCTCGGCCTGGACACCGACGGCCTGCGCCGGTTCGTCTCCAGCCGCAAGAGCAGCAACGGGCCCACGATGGCCGATCTCTCGGGCGCCTCGTTGCTTGACGGCACCGGCACGTACGCCCTCGGTCTGCGCACCGTGCGCCGCATCTGATCCTGCTGTCCCGGCGGGGCGCGCCGCGTGCTCGCCCCGCCGGGCTGCATCCGGTCGGACCTCGTCGAGTCTCGCGGTCAGGACCGTCGTGACGGCCGAGCCCATGGAGGGACGCCGCAGCCCACTCGTCCTTGCCGGCCGCCTGACGTGACCACCTGCCCGTACGAGACCGGGCCCGGATTGACGCTGGCCACGGAGGTACCCAAGCTGGGTGTGAGGGCTGGTGGAAGGGGCTGTGGCCGTGAGCGCTGGACAGAGTGAACTTCCCCGGCTGCTGACGGCGGCGGAGACGGCGGCGCCGATAGAGGCCGTCGACGTGATCGCGGAGTATCTGCGGTTGCGCATCGAGGCCACGAAGGTCTCCTTCCTCATCGTGGACCTGACGGGGAAGGCTGTGGCGCGGCTGTCCACCGTCGGGGCAGTGGAGGGAGGGCGGGAAGCGGAGCGGATCCCGCTGTTCGGCAGCGTTTACGAGCAGGTGATTCGTACCCAGCGGCTGTATCAGGAAGCGACCGGCCGGGGACAGCGGGTGATCGTGCCGGTCACGAACCGCGGGGACGCCATCGGGCTGCTGGAACTGCTCCTGCCGGTCGCCCCCGGCGAGGGCGTCCTCGATACCGTCGGGGAAGCCGCCCACATCCTGGCGTACGTCGTGATCGCCAACGGGCGCTTCACCGATTTCTACACCTGGGGGAAACGCTCCAGGCCCCCGACTCTGGCAGCTGAGATCCAGTACCAGCTGCTGCCTCCCTCACTGTCGTGCGAGGCCGCACAGTTCACCTTGTGCGGGAGTCTGGAGCCCTCCGAAGACCTCAGCGGGGACACCTTCGACTACACCGTGGACCGGGACACCCTGCATGTGTCGGTGACGGATCCCATGGGCCACGACATCGGCGCTGCCCTGGCCGCAACGGTGCTGGTGGGCGCTCTGCGGGGTGCTCGCCGCGCGGGAGCCGACCTGGCCGAGCAGGCTCATCTGGCCGATCAGGCCCTGGCGGCCCACGGCCACGGTCACGCCACCGGGCAGCTGCTGCGCATCGACCTCCACACCGGACGGGCCCGGCTCGTCAACGCCGGTCACCCCTGGCCACTGCGCATGCGCGACGGGACCGCGGAGGTGATCACCTGCGCGGTGGACCATCCCTTCGGGCTGTCCGTGCGCGTGACGCACCCGTACCGCGTTCAAGAACTCGATGTGCGCCCTGGTGACCGTCTGCTCATGCTGACGGACGGCATGCTCGAACATCAGGGGGCGAAGGTGAACCTGCTCGCCATGTTGGAGCGCACCCGGGGCCTTCACCCGCGGGAGACCGCGCTGATGCTGACGTCCGAGGTCCGGGACGCCGCCGACGGCCAACTCAAGGACGACGCCACGGTGATGTGCCTGGACTGGCACGGTCCCCAGGAGACCCAGCGGCACGTCAGCTCCGGCGCGGACGTTGCGCAGGCCTCTGCCGGCCGCGGGAAACAGCGGATGTGACCCGGGCGCTCTCCGGGACGGTGCCGGACAGTGGGTGAGTGGCTGCTCGCGCCGGGAGCGGGTGACGGGGAGCGAACCTGTGCTCGAGCTCGGGAATCACCGCGCCTCGGGGTGCCGTTGGCGGCCTGTGCTCGGCGAACAGGGCCGACAGGCAGTGGCGCCGGAGATACTCGCCCCGTGCCTCGCTACCTTTGCTTTACGGACACAGAAGGCAGTGTCCTCGGCTGAGGAGCACGACGAGCAGGGCAAAAGCACGTTGTCCCAGAGGAAAAGAATGATGCGCACCATGAAATACACCGTCTCCATCGAGATCGCCCTGCCGCGGGAGAAGGTGGCCCAGCTGCTCGCCGACCCGGCACACCTGCCGAAATGGCTACGGGGCCTGGTGCTGCACGAGCCGCTGAATGGGGAGCACGGGCACCTCGGCACCAAGTCGCGGGTCGTGATGCAGATGGGCCAGCGGACGTTCGAGTGCACCGAGACCATCACCCGCAGGGAACCGGCAGACCTGCGCGAGATCCCGAGAACGAGCGTCGTTCACTTCGACCGCGAGATCGTCGGCGAGGGCATGTGGAGCGCCGTGCGCGACCGGCTGACCGAAGCCGGCCCGGATGCGACGCTCTTGGAGAGCGAGAACGAATACCGGTTCAGCGGCTTTCTGATGAAGGCGGTGGGACTTCTGATGCCCGGCGCCTTCCGCAAGCAGTCGCAACAGCACCTGCAGGACTTCAAGGCGTTCGCCGAACAGGGAAAGGACGTCCGCGAGGCGACGGACTGATCTGCCGTATCTGGTCAGGCGTTTGACGATGCAGCGTGTTGATCTTCCCGCGCGTTGCATGCTGCCTGGCGCCGAGACCGGGGCAATCTTGCAAACCGTCGGTTCCCTCTGATTCCCCGCAGGACAGGGCACGCGAGGGGCACCCGTCTTTGTCAGAGGTGCCTGGCAGGATCACGCCCGTGCCTGACATCGAAGACCTCATTCATCGGGTAGCAGCGAAGGCGAAGACCCCTGGATCGGCCATGTCTGCCCCCGTCAGCGCCGACCAACTGGCCACAGCAGAGGCTGAGCTCGGCTTCCCGCTCCCGCCTCTGCTCGCGCGCCTGTATCGGGAGATAGCCAACGGAGGTTACGGCCCCGACTATCAGCTCCTGCCTCTGGTTGGAGCTGAACGCACAGTGCTGAGCGAATACCACGCCGAGCGATCGGCCTCGGCTGAAGAGGAGAGCCCCTCTTGGCCGGCCGGTGTGGTGCCGATCCTGGACTGGGGTTGCGCAATGTACGCGGCTGTGGACTGCTACAGCGAAGCCGGTACGGTCCTGCTCTTCGAGCCGAACGCTGTGGAGGACGGCGGGGCCGCCGCCTGGTTTGTGGATGCCGAGTCTCTGACGGATTGGCTCGAAACGTGGCTCGCAGGAACTGGGTGGTACCGGGAGGACGCTGACGAGGACGACCTGCCCGACCAAGAGCTACCCCCGTGGGAGCACGCTGCTTCCCGGCTCACCGAGTGACGGGTCGCCGCATTGCGAGCTGAGGTTGGCGTAGCGGCTTTGGACGGGAGCTGCGTTGCAACAAAGGCCCGGGTCGATGACCTGGGCCTTTTCCATGGACGGGTGACGGGAAGCGAACCCGCGCTCTGGGAATCACCGGGCGAATTGAACCGGGGGAGCGCTGACCTGTGCGCAGCGCGTATGGCCGGTCGCCGGAGAGACGCGGCCGTGACCGCGACTGACCGCTGTTCTCCCTACTTTCTGGCACGCATCTGGCGCGGCTTACCCGGGGTGGGTGTCTACCGCCTCAGGGCCCGGTACCGTTTGAGAAGAGCGGTGATCTTCTCGTGGTTCGCGTCGCCGTTGAGTTCAGCAACGAGATCATCAGGGCAGAGCTGGTAGAGGTCACCCCACCACCGGCGTCCCTTGTTGTCCCAGATTCGATAACCGCCTGGCACGCCTCTGGGCACGTACCGTCTCCGACTCACGTTGCCTCCTGTCACGCCGGGACGGCTCCAAGGCGCCGTTACCAGGCCGGTCGTGGATCCTGGCGTTCTGCTGAGAGGTCTGCCGGCACCGTGCTGCCCGTGTCCGTCCGCCACAGATACCCCGGACTCGGCGGGAACTCGTCAGAGGACGGGACTGGGGAATGGAAACGCTGGGTACGCGGGAGCGATACCTCGACCAGTCTGCCGTCGTGGATCATCCACAGGCCGAAGCAGTCGTCCTCCTCGTCATGGATCAGTACCTGAACGCCCCCCGGGTTGGTCCAAGGAAGCGACCCCAGGTGCTTGAGCAGTCCGGAGCGCGGCCGCTCCCTGTGGAACTCGATTACCCACCCACCGACAAACAGGCCGAGCGGCTCGAACGTACCCTTCCAGCTACGCGAGTCGTCCCAACGGGTCAGCGGTTCCATGACCTCGTCCTCATACGCCGCCAGCACGATGACCTGCGCAATTCTGCTCATGCCGGAATATCACCGCACGCCACACGGCATCGGCAACACATTTCAGGTGCGGGCTGGCCGGAGCCGTCCCGTCCTCGGCGACGACGTGCCCGCCGGCGGAGGGAATCACCCGGTCTTGCTGGCCGAGCGTGGTCGTACCGACACCCGCTTCAGGAGCGTGGTCGTACCGACACCCGCTTCAGGAGCGTGGTGGGGCGAGTTGGGCTGCGACCTGCGTCGAATTCGGCGGATGTTGGTTGCTGCTCCTGCCAAAACCGTGGTGTCAGCGACGTCACCGTGGGGTCAAATCCCACACCCACCGCATGTGATGGGCACCCCAGGGGCACGAAGCCCCTACCTACCCCAAGATCTCGATCGGTTCGTACGTTCCGTCGCGGAAGGTAAAGACAGTCACCGCAGTGCCGTAGAAGTTGCGGAAATGGCCCCCGTAGCCAGGGCGCGCTGCATGTGGGGCGAGCAGATCCAAGAGGTCACGGAGGTAGAGCATGGAGTCATCAAGCCAGTCCTTGCGGGCGAAGAGCTCCCATTCGTAGCGTTCGCCAGACTGAGTGAACTCCTGCACTGTGCGGTGCAAGGACACGACGTCCCCTCCGGGCAGACAGCTGTTGTGGTTGTCTGGATCGAGTAGCGGATAGAGCTGCCCCTCGTCGTCGTCGAGATTCTCGGGAAATTCGGCATCCATGCCCAGATGCCAGCGCAAGGCAGCCATCACCGATTCCGGGGTGTCGTCGCGCAGGAAGCAGGAGAAGACGACTTCGTAGTGATCACTCATGGGCGCATTGTGTAGGGCGCTACTGACACCAGCCACGATGGTCCAGGTCGGTGGAGCCGCTTTGGGCTGGAGCTGCCATGGGGCGAGAGATCATGGTCCCTTACTCTGGCCGCGACTCGCTCCGCCAGGAGTTCCGCCGTTGACCGGCCTTCGGGCAAGGGTCACGAGCCGCCAAGCATCGCCGCTGCCCGGAAGGGCCCACGTAACCCCCTTCCAGCCGCAACGAAGGACAACCGTGGATGCCCAGGCGCTCGCCCTATTCCTGCTGCTTCTCAGGTGGCACGACATCGCCGCCGGGGTCCTCGTCGAAGACGGTGCTGGAGGTGAGATTCTCGATGAACGAGCGCAGGTCGTCAGCGAGGGCCAGTTCGGTGTTGAAGTCGTTGTCGAACCAGGTGACCGACGGTTCGCCCTCCGGCCCACAGACCCTGTAGTCGAGCCCTGTCCAGCAGTGCCCGTCACCGGAGATGAGCACGATCGGCGAGGGCATCTGCCACTCCTTGATCAGGTACGGAGTGTCGAGCAGCGACATCATGCCCTCACGTCTCCCGATACCCATGAGCTCCGTGAAGGGGACATGGTCTTCGCTCCACGACGTCGGCCGACTCGTAGCGAATGCATCCCACTCAGTGGCTACTTGGCCGCCGTTCTGAACTCGCAGAAGGTCAAGCAGGGCAGAAGGAAGCCGCACAGCGAGCTCACGCTCGGCTTGCCTGATCGCTTCCTGCGTGAGTGGCGGCTGGACGCCGTAGTCGCTGTCGTCCCAGAACGTCGCCTTGACGTCGTCGAATCGCGCCATGACCTGCACCCTACGGCTCGGCCGCGTCCAGGCAGCAACAGCCCTCACGCCATCAGTCAGCAAGGCCGGCCGCCCGTGGCACCCGCACTCTCACGCGCTGACCACTGACGCACTGACCGGCCTCCCGGGCGACCCACAAGCCGCCAAGCATCGCCGACGCCCGGACGGTCCGTGGGGGAGAAGGGCAAGCCGTTCAGGCGATCCACCTTCGGGCGGAAGTGGCGCACGGCGCGGACCACGGTCGATCTTCCTGATGGCTTCCGCTTCTACGATCTTCGTCACACCGGGCACACCCTGACGACCCGTTCCGGTGCGACGCTCAAGGACACGATGGTGCGCGCCGGGCAGTCCACCGAGCGCGCCGCGCTGACCTATCAGCACTCGGACCTGGAGCGTCAGCGGGAGGTCGCCGCGGGCCTGGACCGGATGGTGCGGGCGGCGTGATGCAGTGGATGACCAGGCATCTGGCACGGATCTGGCACGGGAGGCTCAGACAGGTCCAGACGACAACAAAGGCCTGCGTCTATGACCTGGGCCTTTTCATGGAGCGGGTGACGGGAATCGAACCCGCGCTCTGAGCTTGGGAATCACAGGTGATTAAGCCGGGATCGAGGCGCTGACCTGCCGAAACGGCCGCCGACGGCAGTAAAGACTGGTGGCCACTGACACCCTCGTTGACCGCGGCTTACCGTCCCGTCGGGCACGCAACGGGCACGGCCCGTGCTGACACCTGCCTTGTAAGTTCGATGGCAGCCCGCTTCGGGTGCTGTTGCGGACTGGTGCGACGGCCGGACAAGGGTGCTGATGTGCGTCCCCGTCCGGCGTCGTTGATGTCAGCCATGGATGTCATGTATGCCAATCAGGCGGTGGAGATTTATGGCCGAGCCAGGATGCCCGGGCAGCCAGCAGTGAGGGCAGTGTGCGGCTCAATGACACCAGCATCAGCCCCGTTTAAGGGAAGATGTCGTTGCCAGTGGGGACCTCGATCATCTTGCTGGATATGCCTGCGCTGGCGGACGACTGCCTTGGGCATATCTGATCCGGCAGCTGCCCTTGAGTGGCCTAGAGCTGACCCACGTACTTCAGGGGCTGCCAGCTGGGGTCGTCGATCGACGCATTTGAAACTCTTCGTACTTGGCGGTGAAGACGTAGATGTAGTCGAGCAGAGCTTCGGCGAGCTCCAAAGCATCTCTGGCGTCTTCCCGGCTTACCGCGTCCTTGCTGAAGTGGGCACCCTGATTGCCAAGGACACGTAGGGCCTGCGCCCATTCAAAGAGTCGGCCTTCGATCTTGTCCGCGTCGCGTAGCTCGCCCAGGGCTTCAAAGAGTGCCTTCTTGCGCGTACCTTGATCGACGCACATGCCTTCGAGTGTTCGCCGGACCATCACGGCGGTAGCGGTGTAAAGGTTGGCGCCGAAGCAAGCCCGAGCCTCACGCATCTCTCGCGCTAGCGCCACGGGGATGCTGGGGCTCAACGGACCCGAGGAGTCGCTAGGCCACTCGCGAGTAGGATCTGTCCAGCCCCAGACGTTTCCAGCCTCCATCTCCGCTGTCTGCACGAGGAGCTGAGGAGCGCGGCATTTGTCGCACGACACAAGTGTGTACAGCGTGGGCTCGAACTCGTCGTCGCCCTCCGGTGTGAGCTCCCATGTCCCTCGCTGTGTGCTGAGAGTGTGCGCATCGCAGTAGGAACACTGGATCAGTATCGGTGGCGGGGAAGCGTTCCCCCACCCGTTCGTGGTCGCCATTCTGGGAGAGTAGCGGCGGGATTCAGCCCAGGAGGTCTCAATAACCAAGTCCGGACCTGTCTTCTTGCCCTGGGCGTTATCGGGGATCTTGGTGAGCTGGGTTTTAGCTGGTCAGGGGCGGCGGGCTCGTGCGCCTGGTGGTCGTCGTTGGTCGTCCTTGGCCACTGTTGAGCGCCCTCGGACGGCCCAGAGACGGCCCAGCCTTGATCGGCTATGGTGCCGCGCTCGACTTGACGGCGGCGCCCTCGATGCGTTCCGCCTGAGCCTCAGCCGACGAAAGTCAGCCACGACGGCGGGTACTAGCCGACTGGGCGCGCGCGTGCCTCGCTGTACCCCCCACCGGCCTCAGCCACGCTATTGGTGCCGTCGACTAGAGCAAGCCGCGACGGCCGGCCCGTGAAGGCGACTCATCCACCCTCAAAGCTCAGCTTGGGAAGCTAAGGTGATCTAGGGCAGATTGCTGGGCTGACCTGCGGCGGAGCGGCGCCGACGTCAGTCTGGCCTCTTTCGAAGTCCCCGGTATTCCCCGCTGTTCCCCGCACGACCTGGCACGGATCTGGCACGTCCGTCGTGGGCGCCACGCGGTGAGTGCTGTGGCAGTCGTTGTTGGGTGCTGGCAGTTGCTGGGGTTGCTGTCCTCCCGGCCGTCTCAGCGCCTGGCTGGCACAGGGGCCGCCGGTGCGTCGCGTCGTCGACGAGCAATCACAGCCTGACTCTTCCCTATCACCGTGTGCAATCGATACGGTGCTCGCTCCAGGGACGAGCCTGCTGATCTTGGCATGCGGGGGGCGCATGAAAAAGCTGTGGGTCAGACACATCAGGGACGCGCTGCACACAGGTTTCGCGGACCACATCGATATGAGTGATTACGAGAAGGCTAGCTCTTCCGTCCGCGAAAAGGCGTTCCTGAGCCGATCCCTAGCGGCTCTCGCGATTCAGAGGTTTACCGAACTCTCAGCGGACCAAGCGGCTGCAACCGTTGTGGATGGCAGCCATGATAATGGAATTGACGCCATTGCGATCGACGCTACACAGCACAGGGTGATTCTTGTGCAGTCCAAGTGGGACGGCTCAGGAGACGGCAGTCTTGGGTTAGGTGATTCAAGGAACTTTATTGCGGGATTTAAGGACCTCCTCGACACGAAGTTTGACCGCTTCACCCCTCGACTCAGAGCCCGCGAAGAGCAGATTACGGCGGCGCTCGACGATGTAGATGTGACATTCGTGCTTGTCGTGGCCACAACCGGCCGAACGGAGTTGGCGAAACCGTCTGCTGCGGTTTTTCAGGACGTGCTCGACGAGATGAATGAGACTCAACAGCTTGTTTCGGTGGAGATGCTGGGTCTGACTGAGTTTCATTCCTTTGTCGCTGAGGGGTTGGGGGGCTCGCGAATCGATTTTCCCGCACAACTGGAGAATTGGGGAACTGTAAGCGAGCCATATGAAGCCTATTATGGTGTTGTGACGGCTTCGAATGTTGCCGAGTGGTACGAACGTTTTGGTGACCGACTGTTCTCGCAGAACATCCGAAAGGCTCTTGGCAACACCAGCGTGAACGATGCGCTGGCGAATACTATTCTGGATTCTCCTCATCATTTTTGGTACTTCAATAATGGCGTGACAGCCCTCTGTGAGAGCATCAAGAAGACGCCGCGCGGCGCGGCAACGCGCACCTTCGGTGATTTTTCTCTGACCGGGGTAAGCATCGTAAATGGCGCCCAGACTGTAGCTAGCATCCATAAGGCGTGGCAGAGGAGTGGGAGTTCTCTCGACGGCGCAATGGTATGGGTTCGATTCATTAATCTCGAAGCCTGCCCTGAGGGTTTTGCAACGGCAGTCACGAGAGCGACAAATACGCAAAACAGCGTGGAAACGCGAGATTTTGTGGCTTTGGATCCGCAACAGGATCGTTTGCGGACCGAATTGGTGCTTTCGTTGAAGAAGACGTACGCGATCAAACGTGGAGAACCCGTACCCAGCGTTGAAAACGGCTGCACAGTGGTGGATGCCACCGTTGCTCTGGCGTGTGCGAATCGCGAACCAAGTCTGGCGGTCCTTGCAAAGAGCAAGGTCGGAAGTCTATGGGAATCAACAGAAAAGCCTCCGTACCGTACGCTGTTCAATCCAACTGTGGGACCGTATCGTGTATGGAGATGCGTTGAGGTCATGCGCCTTGTCGACCTCACGTTGTCTGACCTAAAGAAGGAACTCGATGGACGTCCGCGGTCAGTTTGCCTCCAGGGTAACCGTCTCGTACTTCACTTGGTTTTCCGAGAACTCGACTTGCAGCGAATCGATGACGCCGAGTCCGATTGGTCTTCGGAGCTAAGACGAGTTCCGGCGCTCACCGAAAAAGCGCTCTTCTCTCTCGTGGAGCATGTCGATGATGCATATCCGAGCAGCTATGTGACGAGCCTCTTCAAAAACATCACAAAATGCCGAGATATCGTCCAGAGAGTTCGTGATGACTGGCCCAAAAACTCCGATGAGAGTAAAACGGAAGTAAGGACAGGGCGACGATTCTTCCGGAACTAGGGAGCTTCGCGGCCAGTGTGTCCGCGGCATCCGGCGCAGCGGCATCCTGGAACTCAGTCCGGCTTGTCAGGCATCCGCAGACAGCCGGGCGCACCTCGCGCAGAACCACAGCCCGGATGGCGAGAGCTCTTAACGTCGCTTCCCTTCGCCCGCAGCTTGGTCGAGAGGCCTGAGCTGCCGGCCCCAGTCCAGCCACAACTGATCACCGGCGGCCGTGACCTGCGGCCGCCTTATCGATCAACGCCCTGACCTGTCGCTGAGCTGTCGGCAGTTGTCGGCGTTGGTCATCGTTGAGCGCCCTTCCACGGCCCTAGGACGGCCCGGGAGGGCGCTCGCGCGTTGGGGGAGATCCACCGCTTGTTGCGAGGTTCGATCAGTACCTGGCACCCAGTCCGTCTGCGGCTGCCTCATGCCCGCGCTTACGCTGGCTCTGCGCAAAGCGCTGCGGACTCTGGACAGCCGCTACTAAGATCGCTTCATGGGTGAATATTCCACTGAAGAGCTGACTAAAGAGTTCGGCGCGAGGAACGCAGGCTACATAAATCTGTGCCAGGAGCTGGAGTTCAGCCTGAAGAATAGGATGAACGAAGCGGGGATTAAGTGGCATTCAATCGCCGCACGACCTAAGACTCTTGAGAGCTTCCTGGAAAAGGTTGAACGAAAGGGTTATAGGGAGCCCTTCAAGGAAACCGAGGACTTGGCTGGTGCTCGCGTGGTCTGCCTGTTCATGAGCGACTTGGGGCGCGCGGAGCAAGTCATCTCGTCCATTTTCAACGTCCTCAACAAGGAGGATAAGATCAACGGAGGAGATGTTTCCGCGTTCGGGTACATGTCTCACCACTATATTTGCACTCTCTCTGAGAGGCATGCCGGGGAGCGGTATGACAAAATCAAAGGTCTCAAATTCGAGATCCAGGTTCGTACCATCCTTATGGACGCGTGGGCGAACATGTCCCACTATCTGAGCTATAAAAGCGAGGAGAGTATCCCAAGAGACCTCGTCAAGGACTTTCACGCGTTAAGTGCGCTGCTCTACGTGGGCGACCGGCAGTTCGAGGGGTTTTACAGGTCATCATCACGCTCTGCTGCGGCAGCCGAAGAGGCGGTGTTGCGGAGTCCGGAGATTCGAGCTACCGAAGTTAATGCCGATACTCTGCAGGCCCTACTGGAAAGGAGTTTCCCTGAGCGTCGACCGGCAACATCGGAAACGATTTCGGAACTTATTTCTGAGCTGCACGAGTTCGGGTATGACGATTTGACTGAGATTGACCGCATCGTTCAGAGCAAGAAGCAGGCTGTAATTCGAAAAGAGAAGACGACATCCATCCATGATAGTGAAGGGAAAGTGATTAAGGGGTCGCTCAAGTACAATCGCGCCGGGATTATTCGAGCTGCGTTGGATCTGCATGACCCCAGACTGTCCGAATATCGCAGGGAGAAGTCGCGGCGCAGGCTTGAGGAAAAGGGTAGGGGAAACGAAGCGATAGATGAGGCCTAGAGACGGTCGGTGGAGCGGCTTTGGGCTGGAGCTGCTTTGGGGCGAGTGATCTTGGCCCCGTAAGCTGATGGCGAGTCGGGCAGTCTGTGGACCTGCCCGTTAAAGCACGACTTTGGGGCCAAGATCTTAGAGGCTCGCCCCAAAGTGGCTGCCTAAAGCCGTGGAGCCGACCGCCCCAGCCACAGAGGGTGTCTCCCCACTTCATGCCCGCAGCCGCCGAGCGCGCCGCCGGGCGCGGCCAGCCGGGGCGAAGACAGGAGGCGGGCCGCGCCGTAGAGGCGGCGCGCCCGCGCCGTGCGCGGGCCTTGAACCCGTAAAGAAAGTTGTTACTCAGGCGACCGGGGGGATGTGCCACAGCGGGGCTTGGTACTGCTCCGGCAGGTTGCTGAGCAAGAGCGCTCTGAGGTCCTGGCGCTGCCTGCCATTGAGGCCGAGTGCTTCGGTGAGGCGGCGAAACGTCGTGTGCGTGATCCCGCGGGTGCGGGCTTCGGCTTCGAACTGGCCGAGTTGGCGGAGCGTCGTCTCCGCGTCGAGCCTCTGCTCTGTCTGGGTACCGAGCCAACTAGCCTTGTTGCGCTCGTAGTCGATCTCCGAGTAGCCGCAGATTTCGCGACTCTGATGTTCGACCTCGTCGAGGGTTTCCGTTGCGAGGATGGCGCGGGCGAGCTCGTTACGGGTGAGCGCGTCGTCCAGGTTGGCTTCGTGGACGGTGGGGCCCTGGTCGGTGAGCGGGACGGGTAGGCCGGCGTCGCGGACTTCGCAGAGGCCGCGGACTCCTCGGGCTGTCGCCGCGAGCATGGCCGTTGCTTCCGAGGGGTGCCATTCCAGCACCGAGCTGACCGGATCAACGTGCTCAGCTGTCAGGGTCAGAAGAGTGGAGCCGGTGCGGTCGCGTAGGTCCTTGGCTGGGATCTCGCCGTCCAAGCCGGGGCCTGCGACCAGGAGGCGTACGGATGCGTTGACTTGGCAGCACGCCGCGAGCGTGAGGGCATCGGCGAGTGGACTGCGCAACGTCGGCTCGTCGCCGCGGGCGAGGATGTCGCCTCCCACGTCCAGCAGGTCGATCGACTCGGGCTCCAGTTGCTGGATGAGTTCTTCGAGCTGGCGTGTGATGCCCTCGGCTCCGTGGTGCGGGTCAATCAGAGCGAAGGTCTGCGGGAGCTCCGCAGCGAGGCGCGGGAGTGTCGACCCTGCCGGGGGAACTGGACGCGCATCGCCGGGTACGACCTGGACGCTTCTGGTCAGGGGGCGCAGGCCAGTAAAGCTCGCTGGCCCTCGTGGACCCGGCACCGGATCAATCAGGAGGCGGTCCCACGCGTAGGTGAGAACCACGGCCGGCCCCTCGGTGCCGTACAGGGCGGCGTCGAGCATTGCGGCGGCGACTGCGTCGCCCCCTCCACCTGCTGCCACGATCAAGCGCGTCACCCGCGTCAGCGTACGGGTTACCCTGCTGGCCACTCACCCTATAGTGGCTAGAGGTAATAGCCACTTAGGGAAGGGGCTCGGATGCCGCAGATTGAAGAGACCCAGCCCAAGTACCTGCAGATCGCGCACCATATCCGCGATCAGATCTTGCGCGGTGACTTGCGGCCGGGAGACGAAGTCCCGTCGGAGCGGCAACTTGCGACCGACTGGAAGGTGTCGCGACCCACGGCCGCCCGGTCCCTCGAAGCGCTGAGCCATCAGGGCCTCGTCGAGAAGCGTCAAGGCTCGGGCACCTACGTTCGCGGGCTTCAAGTGAACCGCCGTGCCCGCGAGTTGTACGGTCGCGCAAGACAAACGGGCAAGATCTACACGCCAGGCGAGTACGCGGTGATCACTTCGGCCGGGTGGCTGGAGGCTCCTGAGCATGTTGCTGAAGCCCTGAGTCTGGCGGCCGGCAGTCGAGCGGTCCACCGTCGGCGAGTGACGAACAACGAGGCAGGGCCGATCACGCTGTCCACTTCGTGGTTCGGTGCCGAGGTCGGCAACCGTGCACCAAAGCTCCTGGAGCCGGACCGTATCCGCGAAGGCACGCTCATGTACGTCGAGGGCATGACGGGCCGGCAGGGCAGCTACGCGGAAGACCGTATGTGCGCACGGGCCGCGACTGATGAGGAAGCGGCTGACCTCAAGTTGCCTGCTGGGTCTGCCGTGTTGATCGTGCACCACGTCGTCTATGACCTGCAGGATCGCCCGCTGGAGTTCGCCGAAGCCACCTATCCGCCGGGGCGTTGGGCCTTCGAGCAGGGCTACCCGATCACCTGAAAGTCGCTCCGCTGTTGGAGAAGCGCTTGCGCGCCTCAAGTGGCCAATGCCACTATCCACTAAGTGGCTAAGGCCACTTAGTGGAAGGGGGCACGACTGTGATCCACGAAGGTGCTGGATTAGCGCGCTCCGCGCATGCGCCTTGCGTTGCATGCCGGGGACAGGGTTGGAAGCGCGTTGGTTCTCGCTCCGCTCTGGCGCTCTCCGCTGCCGATGGTCGCGCTCGTGCCACGTCCAAGCGGCGCTGTCTCGACTGTGACGGCACCGGTAGGGAGTAGAAGCGCATGACTGGTGTCGCTGAAGGTCTCGCCGAACCGGGTCCAGAGCCCGTTTCGATCGGCCGCATGACGTTGTATCCCGAGCCCGAATCGGTCTCTCGCGCCCGTCGTTGGTTCCGGAAGTTCTTAGACCCGTACGGCCTGACATGCTCGCTGGACGACTGCGTCCTGATGGTCTCCGAGTTGGTCACCAACGCGATCCTCTACGGCGAGGCCGAGGATGCGTGGCGGGTGCGTGTCGAGTGGTGGCGCGTGGGGGAGGCGTTGCGGGTCGACGTGCACAATCCCGGGTTTCCGGCCCATGTGCGAATGCGGCAACCCGCCGCCGATGAGGCGCATGGGCGAGGGCTTTGCCTGGTCGATGAGCTGTCGGACTCCTGGAGTGCCGGGCCGAGTCCGCTCGGAGGAACAGTGGTCTCATTCGTGCTTGCCGGCGCTTGGAACGTCTGAGCCGTTGCCCACAAGTAGCGCGCCAAGGGTGGCGACTGTCTACTCACGTGAGTAGGTTGGTTGACAAGTTGACTTGGCGGATTCCGGCTAGGCGGGGCTATGGCGTACGAAGTGGCTGCACCGAAGTACGTGCGGTTGGCGCAAACGCTCCAAGCTCGAATCGAGGACGGGACCTACCCGCCCGGTACTCGTGTGCCCAGCGAGAACCAGCTCGTCCAGACCTTCGGCATGTCCCGCCCGACGGTCGTCCGAGCCCTTGAACTCCTCAAGCGGGATGGCTGGCTTGAGTCGCGGCAGGGGTACGGCACCATCGTGCGCGGCCAACGGGAAGCCGTCGAGCAGAAGGACCGGCGCGGTCGCGAAGCGCTGGAGCGCGATGAGTCCCAGGCCGCGGGCCGCCTCGTCGAGGTGGGAGAAGTGCCCGTGCCCCCGCGTATGGCCTCGCTGCTCGGCGTCCCAAAACGGGGCAAGGTTCTCGTACGGCGACTGCTGATCGAGGATGAAGGGGAACCGGTCGAGCTTGCCTCGTCGTACTTCCCGGCAAGTCTCGCCGACGGTACGGACCTTGCCGGCCCCGCGCCCATTCAGGGCGGCCTTCGCGAGCACCTGGAGTCGAGAAGGCGTGTGCGCTTCGACCACGTGACAGAGCGCGTTTCCGCTCGACTCGCGACCAAGGAGGAGGGAGACCTCCTCGGCATGGCTGCGGGAGACCCGCTGCTCAGCGTGCTCGTCGTGGCCTTCGATGCCTCCGGGCAGGCTCTTCAAGTGACCGATGTGCTGCTGCCAGCCGACCGGCAGGAACTCGAAGACACGTACCGGCTCAGCTGAGATCCACCCAACTGATCTGCCCTGTCGGCCACTTGAATCACTTGACAAGTCAACCTGGCATCCCTAGCTTCGAACTTGCTAAGTCAACCTGTCAGGTGTTGGCGGGTGTCCACACAGAGGAGAAATCTCAGTGCGAATGATGCGAATCGACGCCTCGACGGCGACGGTCCTGTTGACGGAGTCTCCGGCGCCGAAACTGCGCGACCGGCAGACCGGTGAGATCGCCAAGGACGCCGTGACCGGCGAAGCTCTGATGACAGTCGGCGTCGTCTACATCGACCAGGGGGAGTCCTCCCTGATCGCGGTGACCGTTCCGCAGAGCGGCGTCACGGAGGGGCTCGCCGTAGGTGCGCCCGTCTCGCTGCCGGGACTGGTTGCTCGACCGTGGGAGAGCATCTTCAACGGTCAGGCCCGTCACGGCATTGCCTTCCGTGCGGCTGCTGTCGCCCCCGGCGCCTACCCGGCCGGGCAGGAGGGCTGATCGCCGTGGCTGACCTGGTGACGCTCGCCGAACTCGGCGGAGCATGTACCGCCGTTGGCGGGGTGGCCTACGCCCGCAAAGCGCATCCCTCGGTCTACTGGTCCATGGTCGGCCTGCCCGTCTCGACGGCGAGGCTGTTGGTCTCGTACGGCTCCACCATGGACGCGTGCGGACTCACGGTTCCGCCATCCCGGCTGCGGGCGCTCGCGGTAAGGACAGCCACCCGCCGCGAGGTACGCCCGGTCCCTCCCCGTCGTGGTCTGGTCCGCCCGACCGCGACGGGGCTCCGGGTACGGCTCCGCCTTGCCCCCGGGCAGGAGCCGGCGGACGTAGCTGCCTCATGCGAGCGGCTGCGGCACGCCTGGGGCGTTCACGCCGTCCACGTCCGGAGCATCAAGCCGGGCGTGGTCGAACTGCGGCTCGTCGGCTTCGACGTCCTGCGGGCCGTGAAGATGCCACGCCACACGGAGAAACGGCTTCTCTCCGTGCCCGTAGCTCTCCGGGAGGACGCGACCCCGTTCGTGCGCGACTACCGGGCGATCCCTCACCAGCTCGTCCTCGGGGCCACGCTCTCGGGGAAATCCATGTTCCTACGCAATCTGCTGGCGGCGCTGGCCGCGCAACCCGTGTCGCTCGTCGGCATCGACTGCAAGCGCGGTGTGGAGCTCGCTCCCTTCGCGTCCCGGCTCTCCGCCCTGGCCACGGACCCGGATGAGGCTGCCGGGCTGCTGCCGGTACTCGTGCAGGAGATGGAGAACCGGTACGACCTGATCCGGGCCCGGCAGAGCATTGCCCCCGGCATCCCGGACGAGGAGATCACCTCCGACATCTGGGGCCTGCCCGACGACGAACGGCCGGCTCCGATCGTGCTCTTCGTCGACGAGGTAGCGGAACTGTTCCTCGTTGCCACCCGCAAGGACGAGGAACGACGTGACGAGATGGTCACCCAGCTCATCCGTCTCGCGCAGCTCGGGCGGGCCGCGGGCATCTACCTGGAGGTCTGCGGACAACGCTTCGGGGCCGAGCTGGGCAAGGGGGCAACCATGCTCCGGGCCCAGCTCACCGGTCGCGTCTGCCACCGAGTGAACGACGAGGCATCGGCGAAGATGGCGCTCGGCGACATCGCTCCCGAGGCGGTGTACGTCGCCTCCGCCATCCCGCCCGAGGCGCCGGGGGTCGCGGTCGTCGGCGATTCGTCGGGCGGCTGGTCCCGCATTCGTACGCCGTACCTCTCGCTCGCCGACGCTGCCGTTACCTGCCGTGAGTCGGCCCATCTCGCCCCACACATACCGGCGCTGGAGCCCTTCCGGCCGTACGCCCCGGCCGAGCTGGTCCCCGCCAGCTGAGCGCTCAGTTCCCCTCGGTTGGCGCGACCGCCTCGTGCCAAGTCCCTACCCCGCCATGCCCGAAACCGGAGGAGTCCTGCCGTGCGCGCGCTGCCCGTCCGCGTTGATGCCGTACTGATCCAAGCGGTCATCGCCGCCGCGCTGTCCTTCGCGCATCTCCATGACCTGGCCGTGGCAGCGGGCCAGGACGGCTGGAAGGCGTGGGCCTATCCGGTCAGCGTCGACCTGCTGATGGTCGCTGCCTGGAAGCGGCTGCGGACGGGGGAGTCGAGGGCGGCCGGGTGGTCATGGTTCCTGGTGGCCATCGCGGCCAGCCTCGGGGCGAACGTTGCCACTGCCGGGCTTCTCGACCTGGACAACGTCCCGGCTTGGCTCCGCATCACCGTGGCCGGTTGGCCGGCGGTCGCCTTCCTCGGCGGCACCCTGCTCGCTCACGGGCCGAGTGACCGAACGGAAGCCGTCACGGAACCGGACTCGCTGCACACGGTCGAGCCGGAGTCACCCGCGCTACCTGCGCCCCGGGAAGCGCCCCGCACCACTGCCCAGCCCCCAGCGGCTCTCGTCGACCACGCCCGAAAGGTCGCGGCCGAACACCTCACCCGTACGGGATCTCCGATCGATACCGCCACCCTTCGCGCCCGGCTCGGCGTTCCGATGCCGCTCGCCGAGGCCATTGCCGCCCAACTCAGCTGACCGACAAGGAAATGCCGTTGCGTCCGTCCACGCTCCGCACGCTCAAGCGCGCGGCCGAACTGACCCGCCAGAACCACTTCGTTGAAGCCGTGCTCCTCGCCGAGCCGGTGATCCTCAGCGCCGACGAGCAGGAAGCCGGCGAGATCCGCCGATGGCTCATCGACCACACAGCCGAATTAATCCAGGGAGGGACCCGCTCATGTCCACACAGCCGCGCTTCCGACGAGTGACCCGCGTCGGACCGGTCCAGGTCGGCACCTACTACGACGGCCGGGGCCGTGAGAAGCACACCGCCGCCTGTACGGCTCCGCGCTGCGGCTTCTCCACCGACTTCGACAGCCGCGCTGCCGCCGAGTTGGCGGCACGTACACACCGCTGTTCCGTCCGCTGAGGAGCTTCCAGTGACCGTCAGTCTGCCGCTCGTCTTCGTCCTCGGCGTCGTCGCCTGGGCCGCGATCAAGTTCCTCGGCATCCGCCTCTGGGTCGCTGTCGTCGTCGCCCTCTTCGGCTTCTGGCTCTCCCAGACCTTCCTCGCCCCGGCGATCGAGTCCGGTACGCGCTCTGGAGTCGACGTCGTCAACGGCACCAACAAGTGAGAGGAGAACTGCCGTGTTGCTTCGCCCCAAGATGCCCGACGCTCCGCCGGTCCCGACCGCGCACATGATCACTTCGGCGCTGCCCACCGAACGGCATCACTCCGCCGCCCAGTGTGCCTGCCGCCACACTTCGGCGGCCTCCGCTGCGCGACCGGTCGTCCCGTACGTGGGCTTGGGCGTCGGAGCCGTCGCTGCCGTACTCGTGGTCGGCGTCGTGCTGACCGCGCTGCTGGCCACGGTCGCCGTAACGGCCGTCTCCGTCTCCATTGCGGCCCTGGTGCTGCGTTCTCTGCTCGGTCGCGCGCGAACACGCTGAGCGGCCTGCCGGGGCGGTCTCGATACCGCCAAGCATCCCGCCGCTCCGGCAGGCACCGACCCTCCCGACCACTGTCGAAAGGACAGCTCCATTACTACCGGACACACTCCACCGCCGCTGAAGGATCTGGGTGGGCTTGCCGCGCTCGGCAATATGCCTGCTCTCGTCCGTCAATTACGCGGCCTGGGCGGCTGCACGAACCCCGTGCGCCTCGAGGGCCACCGCACCGAATACGAACTCAACCCGCGAACGGGTGAGATCGGCCGGGTCCTGCACCACCTCAACTCGGTAGAGCTCCCGGCCGGCCGTCTCCTGGTTCGCTGCAACAACCGCCGGGCGACTCGCTGTGCGGCCTGCGCAGAGGTCTACCGCCGGGACACCTTCCAGCTCGTCACGGCCGGCCTGCGGGGCGGCAAGGGCAACCCTGACACGGTCGCCCAACATCCCAGGGTGTTCGCCACGTTCACCGCGCCCGGCTTCGGGGCTGTTCACAACCGACCCACCGATCGGCGTGGAACCGTACGGCCCTGCCGGTGCGGTGCATTACACGACCAGGACGACGATCTACTCGGGGTGCCCCTGGACCCGGCGACGTACGACTACGAGGCCGCCGTCCTGTGGAACGCCCACGCGGGCATGCTCTGGCGCCGCTTCTCCATCTACCTGCGCCGAGAGATCGCCAAGCGCGCCGGGCTTACTCAGCGAGACTTCCCCCAGGCCGCGCGCGTCTCATTCGCCAAGGTGGCCGAGTACCAGAAGCGTGGCGCGGTCCACTTTCACGCAGTGATCCGCATCGACGGCCCGGACGGCAGCTACAGCTCACCTCCGCCATGGGCAACGACCGAGCTGCTGACCGACGCGATTCGTGCCGCTGCTCGCAGTGCGGCCGTCAATGGACCCCTGGTCGAGGGTCGGCCGCATGTGTTCATGTTCGGCCGACAGCTCGACGTACGCCCAATCCGCTCGCCCGAATTCGACGGTCCGGCTGAACTGACCGAACGCGCTGTGGCTGCCTACATCGCCAAGTACGCCACCAAAGGCGCCGAGGCGGCGACGGGCACGCTGGACCGGCCGATCAAGTTCCTGGCCGAGCTGGCCTACGCGCGCATCACCGACCACGCCCGGCGAATGATCCGCACGGCGTGGCTGCTCGGTGCGCGCAAAGACCTGGCTGAGCTGCGACTGAGGGCGTGGGCCCACATGCTCGGCTTCCGCGGCCACTTCTCGACCAAGACACGCCGCTACTCGACCACTCTCGGAGCGCTGCGCAATGCCCGAGCCGAGTGGAGGCGTGCCCAGGCACTCGCGGCCCTGCCCGAGGAACTGCGCTCGATCGACGTCGACCAGGACGAGGAGACGACGTACGTCGTCGCGCACTGGGCCTTCGCCGGCATCGGCCTCACCCGCGGCAAGGAGTGGCTATCCGCCTCACTCGCCCCTGCCCTCGGTACGGAAGGAGAACCCACCCATGGCTGAGCGGCTTCTGACCGTCGCGCAAGCCGCTGAGCGGCTGGGCACGAGCGAGCGTTTCCCCCGCCGCCTGATTGCCGAGCGGCGCGTGACCTTCGTGAAGGTCGGTCGACATGTCCGCATCCCTGAAGGCGCCTTAGCGGCCTTCATCGACGCCAACACCGTGCAGCCCATCCACCGTCGCCGCTCGCGCTACCGGAGGGCCGCCTGATGGCTGCCAAGAAGAAGCGGCGCTTCGGGCGCATCCGCAAGCTGCCGTCCGGCCGCTACCAGGCTCGCTATCAGGGCCCCGACGGCATCGACCGGCCGGCACCGCAGACCTTCGAGTCGGCCCGAGACGCTGACGACTGGCTCGCGGAACAGCAGACCGAGATCCGTCGAGGGGACTGGGCAGACCCCGACGCTGGTGCGGTCAACTTCGAGGAGTACGCCCTCCAGTGGGTCAAGGAGCGTCGTCTTTCGCCGACCACGGACGAGCTGTATCGGCGGCTGCTCCGGCTGCACGTCCTGCCCACCTTCGGCGGCATGGACCTGGACGAGATCACCCCGCCTCGCGTCCGTTCCTGGCGTTCGGAACGACTCGACACCACTGGGGCTCACACCACGATCGCGAAGGCCTACCGACTGTTGAAAGCGGTCATGCAGACGGCTGCGGACGACGAGTTGATCCGGCGCAACCCCTGCCGCATCCGCGGTGCGGGCAAGGAAATCGCCGAAGAACGCCCCACCGCCACCGTCGCCCAGGTCGACGCGCTCGCCGAGGCGATGGGACCCCGCTGGCGACTGATGGTCTACGTCGCCGCGTACGGCCCGGCCCGTCCTGAGGAACAGGCCGCGATGCGGCGTCGTGACGTCGACCTGGAGCACGTCGGCATCTGGGTGCGCGCGGCTGAGCCCGAACTCACCACGGGGCGCCGGGCACCCGGCGACACCAAGTCGGACGCGGGCAGGCGCTTCCTGGTGCTGCCGGCCTTCATGGAGAAGGACCTGAAGCGGCACCTGGCCTGGTACGCGGAGAAGGCTCCGGACGGACTGCTGTTCGTGGGGGAGAAGGGTGCCCCGTTCCGGCGGTCGTCCTTTGGACGGAAGTGGCGGCAGGCTCGCGCCAAGGTCGGGCTTCCGGACAACTTCCGCTTCTACGATCTTCGTCACACCGGGCACACGCTCTCGACGCAGTCGGGCGCCACCCTCAAGGACACGATGGTGCGGGCGGGGCAGTCCTCGGAGCGGGCCGCGCTGATCTATCAGCACTCGAACCTGGAGCGGCAGAGGGAAGTGGCCGACGGGATCGACGCCCGTGTCCAGGCCGAGCGGGAGAAGGCCGGCCCCGTGCCCGACGATCAGGCATCGGGCACGCAACGGGCACGGGACGCCTAGCGTGGTCCAGACAACAACAAAGGCCCGGGTCTATGACCTGGGCCTTTTCCATGGAGCGGGTGACGGGAATCGAACCCGCGCTCTGAGCTTGGGAAGCTCATGTTCTACCATTAAACTACACCCGCCTTGCGGACCGTGATCGGATCCGCAGCGTCGCTCACTCTACCTCATCGCAGGCCCCCGGCGAATGACGCCGCGGGGCCCGCGTGGCGTTCGCCGGTCCGGGGCCGCCTCGGATGCGGGTGCGGGGCGCGGGAGTTGGGGCGTACCGTTGGAGTCGTCCTGCGGTCGGAGTGCCGCCCGCAGCGTCGTCCCGTACATCCCCTAATGTGGTCGTTCGTCCGCATTCGTTGGGGAAGGGAACCGATGGACTTGATGGAGCGCACCGTCGTCCGCTGTGCCGATGGGCATGTCTTCAGTACCTCTTCGTTCCCGATGCAGCAGCTCGGGAACGCCCGGATCGGGCCCGGGCGGCTCATCCGTTGTCCGCGGTGTGCGCGGCTGCGGAGCGTCGTGCCCGTGGAGTCCGTCGAGCGGTAACCGCAGACAGGGAGACAGCTGGGGACAGCAGAGGCGCGCGGGCTGCCGGGTGCGGCGGGGTCGCGCGCTCTGCGTATCCTCGGGGAGTGCTTCTCTCAGACAAGGACATCCGGGCCGAGATCGACGCCGGGCGGGTCCGCCTCGACCCGTTCGACGAATCCATGGTGCAGCCCTCGAGCATCGATGTGCGGCTCGACCGCTACTTCCGGGTGTTCGAGAACCACCGCTATCCCCACATCGACCCCGCCGTCGAGCAGGCCGATCTGACGCGCCTCGTCGAGCCGGACGGGGACGAGGCGTTCATCCTGCATCCCGGGGAGTTCGTGCTGGCCTCCACGTACGAGGTCATCTCGCTGCCCGACGATCTGGCCTCCCGGCTGGAGGGCAAGAGTTCCCTCGGGCGGCTCGGGCTGGTCACCCACTCGACCGCCGGGTTCATCGACCCCGGGTTCTCCGGGCACGTCACGCTGGAGCTGTCGAATCTCGCGACGCTGCCGATCAAACTGTGGCCCGGCATGAAGATCGGCCAGCTGTGCCTCTTCCGGCTCAGCTCGTCGGCCGAATTCCCGTACGGGAGCGAGCGGTACGGCTCGCGCTACCAGGGGCAGCGCGGTCCCACCGCCTCCCGGTCGTTCCAGAATTTCCATCGGACACAGGTGTGACGCATGAGTGACGTACGAGAGAACCTGACGTACGAGAAGTTCGGCGGCGCGGTCCGGGAGCTGGCGCAGACCATCGCCGACGACGGGTACGAGCCCGATGTCGTGCTGTCCATCGCCCGCGGTGGTGTCTTCGTCGCCGGCGGGCTCGCGTACGCGCTCGACTGCAAGAACATCCACCTGGTCAACGTGGAGTTCTACACCGGGGTGGGCACCACCCTGGAGATGCCGGTGATGCTCGCGCCGGTGCCCAACGTGATCGACTTCTCGGACAAGAAGGTCCTGATCGCCGACGACGTCGCCGACACCGGCAAGACGCTGAAGCTGGTCCGCGACTTCTGCGTCGACCATGTCGCCGAGGTGCGCAGCGCCGTCATCTACGAGAAGTCGCACTCCCTCGTGAAGTGCGAGTACGTGTGGAAGCGGACGGATGACTGGATCAACTTCCCCTGGAGCGTGGAGAAGCCCGTCGTCCGCCGGGCTGGTCAGATCCTCGACGCCTGAGCGGTCGGCAGCAGGACCTACGGCCGAAGGAAGGGCCCCCGCCGATGCCGGCGGGGGCCCTTCTCCGTGTGCTCAGCGGGTCAGATCGTGCCCAGCTTGATGATCGAGAGCAGCGCGATCAGCTGGATCGCCGACGCCCCCAGCGCCTTCGGCCACGGCAGGTCGTGCGACTTGCTCACCATCGAGGTGAACAGGGCCGCCGCCGCGAGCCAGGTCGCCCAGCCGAGGATCTGGACCAGGGAGTTCTCGCCGCCCAGGAAGAGGGCGAAGACCAGCCGCGGTGCGTCCGTGATGGACATGATCAGCATGGAGAGGCCGACCGTCGGCTGCCAGGCGCCGTCGCCGCCGAGCTGGCGGGCGAGGGTGTGGGTCACCGCGCCGAGGATCAGGCCGCCGATCACGAACGCGACGGCCGTGGTCAGGACGTACGGGATCGCCGTGGAGATCGTCGCGTTGATGGTCTCTTCGCGGGCCTTGTCGAAGCCGAAGATCGCGAGCATGCCGTAGAGGAACGTGACGACGATCGCGGGGCCCCAGACCGCGTAGTCGCGCATCTGGAAGAACGTCGGTCCCGGGCGCAGCACGATGCCGCTCAGCAGCTGCTTCCAGTGCAGTCGCGGACCCGAGGGGGCGGCGGGGGTGTTGCCCGCCTGGTAGGTCGCGCCGTGGCCGTACGGGTCCTCGTTGACGCTGAACGCCTGGGTGTGACCAGGGTTGTTGGCGTACGGGTCACCCTGCGGGCCGCCCTGGTGCGGGTGCTGCTGGTACGGGTCGCCGAAGTACTCCGGCTCGCCGTACGGTCCCTGCTGCGCGCCGCCGCCCGCATGAGGCCACTGCGGCCGCTGCTGCTGTGCGTACGGCGGCGCCCCATGGCCTCCTCCGCCGCCGTACGGCGGTGGTGCCTGCGGGGGTTGCTGCTGCGTGCGGTTGTCCCGGCCGCGTCCGATCCTGAATCCAGCCACGTATTCGAACGTACCCGGTCCGGCGGCGCCGGGTGGAGCGGAGCGGGATCGCGCGGGCCTTTGCTGCTGAGCTGTGACATCCCTTAAGGGAACCCCGGGGGGTCAGCCGGAAGGGCCTCGCGGGCCTGTCGAGGCCCCGTGCCGGGGGCCGTCGCAGAGCGCCGGAAGGGGGCCTCAGCGCAGGAAGACCGATGTGCTGAAGGTGATCACCGGCTTCGTACGTCCCGCCGTGTACAGCGCCACCACGTCCGTCCGCTCGCCCCGGTACGTCGTCCGTGTCACCAGGTCGGGGCGCCTGTCGCCGTCGAAGTCCGCCGTGCGCAGCAGCTGAGTGACGGGAGCCCTGCCTGCCGGGGACGCGGGGAGTTCCGGCAGCGGCAGGGGCTCGGCGCGGTACGGGCCGCCCGCGCGTCCGGGGCCGTCCGGGCCGCCCAGCAGGAGGGTGCCCTCGGCCGCCGTACCGGGCCGGGGCGCGCGGGCGGAGACCACGAGGTCGTCGTAGCCGTCGGCGTCGGTGTCGGGGCCCGTGGCCGGGGCGGAGAGGGCCGGACCGGCCACGGAGACGGCCGCTTCGGCCGCGCGCGGAGCTCCGGTACGGGTGAAGGGGCCGCGCAGGAAGCCGAGCCGGAAGCCGGCCTCCCGTGCGGAGGTGGTGACCGCCAGATCCGCGCTGCCGTCGCCGTCGAAGTCGCCGCAGACGGCGCCGGGCTGTACGTCGCCGGGGCGGGCCCGCTCGGGGATGCGCAACGCGACCGCCGCGCCGGACAGGCCGATGGGGGAGCCGAAGAGCAGCTGGAGCGCTGCGGGCGGGCGGCCGGTGCCGTCGTACGGCGGGGTGTCCGCGGTGATGACCAGGTCCGCGAAGCCGTCCCCGTCGAGGTCGCACGAGGTGGCGGCCTCGACGACGGCGGGAGGCCTGTCCCGGACGGCGGTGGCGTGGGCGCGCGGGGTCAGGAGGCGGCGTACGGAGGGGTCGAGGGCGCGCGGTCCCGCGGTGCCGTAGACGATGCCGATGCCCGCGTCGGCGGGGGCGCCGCCCTTGCTCCTGCCGTCGGCGCGGCTCTCGCCGGGTGCCACGACGAGGTCGTTCAGGACGAGGTCACGGTGGCCGTCGCCGTTGAAGTCGTCGGGGAGGCGGCTGCCTCTGCCGCGGGGGACCGGGAGCAGCTCGCCCGCCGTCCGGCCGGCAGGAGGCGGGGCGTCACCGTTCTTGGCACCCGCCCCCGCCCCGGCCCCGGTCGGGCCGGCCGGCTCCGCCGTGGGCGTACAGCCGGACGTACAGCCCGCCAGCAGCAGGGCGCAGAGGCCGAGTGCGCCGAGTGCGGACGCCCTGCGCGCGCCGGAGGGGCGATGCGTCCTGCGTGTCCCGGTCACCGCCCCACCGTCCGTCCTGTCCGCACAGCCACCGTCCCGTTCGTTCCGTACGCCTCGGCTTCGCTCTGCCGCCCCATGATGCTCGTCCGGCCCCGCCCGCATGCCCGCGGAACACCCACGGACACGAAGAAGCGGCCGGTTCTGCCCCCGAGGCAGATCCGGCCGCTTCCTTCATCCGTAGGCGCCACCAGGCACCCGTCTCGTGCGCCAGTCGCGTGTGCCCGTTACTTCACCGGTTCCGGCTCCGGGGCGTCCTCGGGCTCCTCGGACGCCGCCGGGTCGGCCGGGGTCCTGACGGAGTCGAGGAGGAGCTGCGCGACGTCGACGACCTGAAGGCTTTCCTTCGCCTTGCCGTCGTTCTTCTTGCCGTTGACGGAGTCGGTGAGCATGACGAGGCAGAAGGGGCAGGCGGTGGAGACGATGTCCGGGTTGAGGGACAGGGCCTCGTCCACGCGCTCGGTGTTGATGCGCTTGCCGATCCGCTCCTCCATCCACATCCGCGCGCCGCCGGCGCCGCAGCAGAAGCCGCGTTCCTTGTGGCGGTGCATCTCCTGCTGGCGCAGGCCCGGGACGGCGGACATGATCTCGCGCGGCGGCGTGTAGACCTTGTTGTGACGGCCCAGGTAGCAGGGGTCGTGGTACGTGATGAGGCCCTCGACCGGGGTCACCGGGATCAGCTTGCCCTCGTCGATGAGGTGCTGGAGCAGCTGCGTGTGGTGGATGACCTCGAACTCGCCGCCCAGCTGCGGGTACTCGTTCGCGATCGTGTTGAAGCAGTGCGGGCAGGTCGCGACGATCTTCTTCGAAGCCTTGGGCTTCTTCGTCGACTCGTCCTCGTCGTCCTCGCCGAACGCCATGTTCAGCATCGCGACGTTCTCCTGGCCGAGCTGCTGGAACAGCGGCTCGTTGCCGAGGCGGCGGGCCGAGTCACCGGTGCACTTCTCGTCGCCGCCCATGATCGCGAACGTGACGCCCGCCATGTGCAGCAGTTCCGCGAAGGCCTTGGTGGTCTTCTTGGCCCGGTCCTCCAGGGCGCCGGCGCAGCCGACCCAGTACAGGTACTCGACCTCGGTGAGGTCCTCGACGTCCTGTCCGACGATCGGGACCTCGAAGTCGACCTCCTTGGTCCACTCGACGCGCTGCTTCTTGGCCAGCCCCCAGGGGTTGCCCTTCTTCTCCAGGTTCTTGAGCATCGTGCCCGCCTCGGACGGGAACGCGGACTCGATCATCACCTGGTAGCGGCGCATGTCGACGATGTGGTCGATGTGCTCGATGTCGACCGGGCACTGTTCCACGCACGCACCGCAGGTGGTGCAGGACCACAGCACGTCCGGGTCGATGACGCCGTTCTCCTCGAGCGTGCCGATCAGCGGACGCTCGGCCTCCGCGAGGGCGGCCGCGGGAACGTCCTTGAGCTGCTCCTCGGAGGCCTTCTCCTCGCCCTCCATCGTCTTGCCGCCGCCGGCCAGCAGGTACGGGGCCTTGGCGTGCGCGTGGTCGCGCAGCGACATGATGAGCAGCTTCGGGGAGAGCGGCTTTCCGGTGTTCCAGGCGGGGCACTGCGACTGGCAGCGGCCGCACTCGGTGCACGTGGAGAAGTCGAGGATGCCCTTCCAGGAGAACTGCTCGACCTGGGAGACGCCGAAGACGTCGTCCTCGCCCGGGTCCTCGAAGTCGATCTCCTTGCCGCCGCTCGTCATCGGCTGGAGCGCGCCGAGGGCGGTGGAGCCGTCGGCGTTCCGCTTGAACCAGATGTTCGGGAAGCCGAGGAAGCGGTGCCAGGCGACACCCATGTTGGTGTTGAGCGAGACCGTGATCATCCAGATCAGCGAGGTGCCGATCTTGATCATCGCGGTGAAGTAGATCAGCGTCTGGAGCGTGGAGACGCTCAGTCCCTTGAACGCCAGGACCAGGGGGTACGAGACGAAGTACGCGGCCTCGTAGTGGTCCACGTGGTGGATCGCGCCCTCGAGCCCGCGCAGGGCGAGGATCGCGAGTCCGATGGTGAGGATGACGTACTCGACGAAGTAGGCCTGCCAGGCCTTCGAGCCGGCGAAGCGGGACTTGCGGCCCGCGCGGGACGGCAGGTTCAGCAGCCGGATCGCCATCAGGATGACGATGCCGACGACCGTCATCAGACCGATGAACTCGATGTACATCTCGAACGGCAGGAAGCCGCCCAGGATCGGCAGGACCCAGTCGGCCTCGAAGAGCTGCCCGTACGCCTGCGCCAGCGTGGGCGGCAGGGTGAGGAAGCCGATGGCGACGAACCAGTGGGCGAAGCCCACGATCCCCCAACGGTTCATACGGGTATGGCCGAGGAACTCCTTGACCAGGGTGATCGTGCGCTGCTTGGGGTCGTCGGTCCGGCTGCCCGCAGGCACGGGCTGGCCGAGCTTCACGAACCGGTAGATCTGCGCGACGGCTCGGGCGATGAGCGCAACGCCGACCACGGTCAGAACCAACGACACGATGATCGCGGCGAGTTGCATGAGGGGGCTCCTCGGGCCTGCGAGGGTGGGAAACTATCCAGCACTACTAAGCGGTAACTTATCCAGTCCGTGCTGAGAGTACCCACTTATTCCGCCGCACTGTAGCTGGGCGGCCGGTGATCTGTGTCGCTCAGGCATGCCTCACCGGGACGCGCGGGCGGCGTCCGGCGAGAGCGGCGGGCAGGGTACGGACCATGATCGCCAGGTCGAGTCCCAGCCAGTGCTGTTCGACGTAGTGGAGGTCGAGGACGGCCTTCTCCTCCCAGGGCATTTCGGAGCGGCCGCTGACCTGCCAGAGGCCGGTGAGGCCGGGGCGCACTCCGAGACGGGTGCGGAGGCCGCCGACGGCGGGGTCGGCGTCCTCGGGGCGCAGCGGACGCGGGCCCACCAGCGACATCTCTCCGCGGACGACGTGGATCAGCTGGGGCAGCTCGTCGAGGAAGTGGCGGCGCAGAAGGCGTCCGGTGCGGGTGCCCGGGGCCGCGTGGAAGGCGAGTATGCCGAAGGGGCGGCCCGCGAGGCCGATGCGCCGGTGCCGGACGAGGGCCGTCCGCCGTGAGGTCAGGGCGACCGCGAGGGTGATGACGGACATCAGCGGGGCCAGGAGAAGGAGCAGCAGCAGGCCGCCCGTCACATCCATCAGGCGTTTGGCGGAAACACGCCTGACGGGCGTCAACCGCTCGACCGGCATCATGGGCACACACCCTTCCTCCGCTGTTGACTGGCCTTGACCGTATTTTTGCGCGTTTGGCGCTATTGCGGCTACGACTCTGGCAGAAGGACGCCATTCGATCGCTGCGCCACGCGTGTGAGGCCGTCCGGCCGGGCAAGCGGCACTGGTCACGGCGCAGTATGCATATAAGAGCGGGATAAAAGTTGAGTGGGGTCGACTCAGGTCTGTTGACTACGGAGACCGGGTCATGCATCCTTGAGCGAGATCTACTCAAGTCTGCTGGAGGAATTGACATGGCACGTGCGGTCGGCATCGACCTGGGCACGACTAACTCCGTCGTCAGCGTTCTGGAGGGCGGCGAGCCCACCGTCATC
This sequence comes from Streptomyces sp. AM8-1-1, assembly GCF_032229325.1. Taxonomy (NCBI): domain Bacteria; kingdom Bacillati; phylum Actinomycetota; class Actinomycetes; order Kitasatosporales; family Streptomycetaceae; genus Streptomyces; species Streptomyces sp. AM8-1-1. The sequence continues at coordinate 3,935,800 of NZ_CP135086.1, read as the reverse complement.
ACCAACGCCGAGGGTGCCAGGACCACGCCGTCCGTCGTCGCCTTCGCGAAGAACGGTGAAGTGCTGGTCGGCGAGGTGGCCAAGCGCCAGGCGGTCACCAACGTCGACAGGACCATCCGGTCGGTCAAGCGCCACATGGGCACCGACTGGAAGATCGAGCTCGACGGGAAGAACTTCAACCCGCAGCAGATGAGCGCCTTCATCCTGCAGAAGCTGAAGCGCGACGCGGAGTCCTACCTCGGCGAGAAGGTCACCGACGCGGTGATCACCGTCCCGGCGTACTTCAACGACTCCGAGCGCCAGGCGACGAAGGAGGCCGGCGAGATCGCCGGTCTGAACGTGCTGCGTATCGTCAACGAGCCCACCGCGGCCGCCCTGGCGTACGGCCTCGACAAGGACGACCAGACCATCCTGGTCTTCGACCTCGGTGGCGGCACCTTCGACGTCTCGCTGCTGGAGATCGGCGACGGCGTCGTCGAGGTGAAGGCGACCAACGGTGACAACCACCTCGGTGGTGACGACTGGGACCAGCGTGTCGTCGACTACCTGGTGAAGCAGTTCGCCAACGGTCACGGCGTGGACCTGGGCAAGGACAAGATGGCTCTCCAGCGTCTCCGCGAGGCCGCGGAGAAGGCGAAGATCGAGCTCTCGTCCTCGACCGAGACGACGATCAACCTTCCCTACATCACGGCATCGGCCGAGGGCCCGCTGCACCTGGACGAGAAGCTGACGCGCGCTCAGTTCCAGCAGCTGACCGCCGACCTGCTGGAGCGCTGCAAGACGCCGTTCCACAACGTCATCAAGGACGCGGGCATCCAGCTCTCCGAGATCGACCACGTCGTTCTCGTCGGTGGCTCGACCCGTATGCCCGCCGTCGCCGAGCTCGTCAAGGAGCTCACAGGCGGCAAGGACGCCAACAAGGGCGTGAACCCGGACGAGGTCGTCGCCATCGGCGCCGCGCTCCAGGCCGGTGTCCTCAAGGGTGAGGTCAAGGACGTCCTGCTCCTCGACGTCACCCCGCTGTCCCTCGGTATCGAGACCAAGGGCGGCATCATGACCAAGCTCATCGAGCGCAACACCACGATCCCGACCAAGCGGTCCGAGATCTTCACGACGGCCGAGGACAACCAGCCGTCGGTGCAGATCCAGGTCTACCAGGGCGAGCGCGAGATCGCGGCGTACAACAAGAAGCTCGGGATGTTCGAGCTGACCGGTCTGCCGCCGGCCCCGCGCGGGGTCCCGCAGATCGAGGTCGCCTTCGACATCGACGCCAACGGCATCATGCACGTGACCGCGAAGGACCTGGGCACGGGCAAGGAGCAGAAGATGACCGTCACCGGCGGCTCCTCGCTGCCGAAGGACGAGGTCGACCGGATGCGCCAGGAGGCCGAGCAGTACGCGGACGAGGACCACCGCCGCCGCGAGGCCGCCGAGTCCCGCAACCAGGGCGAGCAGCTCGTCTACCAGACCGAGAAGTTCCTCAAGGACAACGAGGACAAGGTCCCGGGCGATGTGAAGACCGAGGTCGAGGAGGCGCTCGGCGAGCTCAAGGAGAAGCTCAAGGGCGAGGACACGGCCGAGATCCGCACCGCGACCGAGAAGGTCGCCGCCGTCTCGCAGAAGCTGGGCCAGGCCATGTACGCCGACGCCCAGGCCGGCCAGGCCGCCGGTGGCGGCGAGGGCGCGCAGGACGGTGCCGCGGGTCAGTCCGCTGACGCCGCCGACGACGTCGTGGACGCCGAGATCGTCGACGACGAGAAGGACTCCGGGCGTCAGGGTGGTGCCGCGTGACGGAGGAGACTCCGGGGTTCGACGAGCACGACGAGAACCCCTCCGTCCCCTCCGGCTCGACATCTGACGACGCCGCCGAGCCCGCCGAGTCCTCCGAGAAGGAGGGCCCGGCGGCCCCGGCAGGGGACGCAGCAAAGATTGCCGGTCTGACGGCACAGCTGGACCAGGTCCGTACGGCTGCCAACGAGCGCACGGCCGACCTCCAGCGGCTCCAGGCCGAGTACCAGAACTACCGCCGTCGTGTGGAGCGCGACCGGATCACGGTCAAGGAGATCGCCACGGCGGCTCTGCTGACCGAGCTCCTGCCCGTGCTCGACGACATCGGCCGCGCCCGTGAACACGGGGAACTCGTGGGCGGGTTCAAGTCGGTCGCCGAATCTCTCGAGACGGCGGCCGCCAAGATGGGCCTGCAGCAGTTCGGCAAGGAGGGCGAGCCCTTCGACCCGACGATCCACGAGGCGCTGATGCACAGTTACGCACCGGACGTCACCGAGACCACGTGCGTCGCGGTGCTTCAGCCGGGGTATCGCATCGGCGAGCGGACCATCCGCCCCGCGCGGGTCGCGGTGGCCGAGCCCCAGCCGGGCGCGGCGCCCAAGGACGAGACGGCGAACGACGAGGAGAGCGGTGGCCCGGACGAGGGCTGACGCAATGATCGTCCGAGAGGAGGGACGTCGATGAGCACGAAGGACTTCGTCGAGAAGGACTACTACAAGGTTCTCGGCGTCCCCAAGGACGCCACCGAGGCCGAGATCAAGAAGGCGTACCGGAAGCTCGCCCGCGAGTTCCACCCGGACGCCAACAAGGGCGACACCAAGGCGGAGGAGCGCTTCAAGGAGATCTCCGAGGCCAACGACGTACTCGGCGACCCCAAGCGGCGCAAGGAGTACGACGAGGCGCGCGCCCTCTTCGGCAACGGCGGCTTCCGGGCCGGGCCCGGTGCCGCCGGCGGCAGTTTCAACTTCGACCTGGGCGACCTCTTCGGGGGCGCCCAGGGCGGGCCGCAGGGCGGAGGTGCCGGCGGCTTCGGCGGCGGCCTCGGCGACGTCTTCGGCGGGCTGTTCAACCGCGGCGCCGGCACCGGCGCGGGTACGCGGACGCAGCCCCGCCGCGGCCAGGACATCGAGTCCGAGGTGACGCTCAGCTTCACCGAGGCGGTCGACGGGGCCACGGTCCCGCTGCGGATGTCCAGTTCGGCGGCGTGCAAGGCGTGTGCGGGTACCGGCGACAAGAACGGCACACCCCGGGTGTGCCCGACCTGCGTCGGCACCGGCCAGGTCTCGCGCGGCGGCAGCGGCTCGTTCTCGCTGACCGACCCGTGCGTGGACTGCAAGGGCCGCGGGCTCATCGCGCAGGACCCCTGCGAGGTCTGCAAGGGCAGCGGGCGTGCCCGCTCCTCGCGCACCATGCAGGTCAGGATCCCCGCGGGCGTCTCCGACAGCCAGCGGATCCGGCTGCGCGGCAAGGGCGCCCCGGGCGAACGGGGCGGTCCAGCGGGCGACTTGTACGTGGTTGTGCACGTCGACGCCCATCCCGTCTTCGGCCGCAAGGGCGACAACCTCACGATCACCGTGCCCGTCACCTACACGGAGGCGGCGCTGGGCGGCGAGGTGAAGGTGCCGACCCTGGGCGGCCCGCCGGTGACGCTGAAGCTGCCCGCGGGCACCCCCAACGGCCGTACGATGCGGGCCCGTGGCAAGGGAGCCGTCCGCAAGGACGGCACCCGCGGTGATCTGCTGGTCACCGTCGAGGTCGCGGTCCCCAAGGAGCTGAGCGACAAGGCGAAGGAAGCGCTGGAGGCCTACCGCGAAGCCACCGCGGAAGAGGACCCGCGGGCCGAGCTGTTCCAGGCCGCGAAGGGAGCATGAGATGGATGGCCGGAGCGGACGTAGCCGGAACCCTTATCAGCTGACCGACGAGTCACCGGTGTATGTGATCTCGGTGGCGGCCCAGCTGTCCGGCCTGCACCCCCAGACCCTGCGTCAGTACGACCGTCTCGGTCTGGTCTCTCCCGACAGAACCCCCGGCCGGGGCAGGCGTTACTCGGCCCGCGACATCGAACTGCTGCGCACCGTCCAGCAGTTGTCGCAGGACGAGGGCATCAACCTGGCCGGTATCAAGCGCATCATCGAACTGGAGAACCAGGTCGCGGCGCTCCAGTCCCGCGTCGCCGAGCTGGCTTCGGCGGTCGAGGGCGCGGCGGCGGCCATGCAGCAGCGTGAGGCCCAGGTGCACGCCTCGTACCGGCGCGATCTCGTGCCGTACCAGGATGTGCAGCAGGCGAGCGCGCTGGTGGTGTGGCGGCCCAAGCGGACCTCGGAGTAGGACCGTTCGGCCCGCGGCCGACAGCCAGGAGCTGTCGGTACGGGGCCTTCCAGCAGGACACCCGGCGGGGCCGGAGAGCGACACGCTCTCCGGCCCCGCCGTCGTGCTGTCCGCTGGCATATAGCTGACCCCCCGGTGCAGCAAGCTGACAGCGATCTCGGTGGAGTGCGTCCGGACCCGCTGGCAGGCTGGAACTCGCCGGCAGGAAAGAGTCAGCACGCGAGGTTTGTGGGGGAATGAGCGATGAGCGTCAGCACTGTTGCCAGAAAGAGCACCGCGGCCCTGATCTCGGGCGTGGCCGTGCTCGCACTGGCGGCGCCGGCCCAGGCGTTGGCCGGACCGGCCGGGGCCGGGAACACCGGCGGTCAGGGTGTGCACGGGCAGTCGGGCCTGGCGGTCGAGGTGGCGGGGAAGCTCTGCGGGCTGCCCCTGCCGAAGCCCCTTTCCACGGTGGTGGGCAACGTGGCGATGTGCGTCAACGGCTGGCAGTGAGGGTGCCGGACGAGCGGGCACGGGAGGTACCCGCGGCACCGGAAGGGGGCGTGGGGGCAGGGGTACACGCGGAGCCCGACGGGCCCGCACGGGTGGAAGGGCCTGCGGGGGCAGGGGGTTTCGCGGCGGCGGGGGGATGCGCCGAGTTGCACGCCGTTCGCGTCGTCGCGGACGCGGCGCCGGGGGAGATCGCCGTCATCAGGCTCATCGGGATGCTGCCCGCGGACTGGGTCTGCGGGCAGCGGGTGGAGGAGGACCGCATCTGGTTGCGGGTCCATTCGGCGGGGGGAGCCGGAACCGATGTCGTACAGGAGCGGCTCAGGGCCGCGCTCAGGGAGGGACCGCCGGGGTGGCGGGAGACGGCGCCGCGTCCGTGACGCCGCCCGCCTGCCGCGTGGCAGCGTCCGCGACACCCGCCGCCCGGCGTGTGGCCGCGCTGGTGACGCCGCCCGCCCGACGTGTGGCAGCGTCCGCGACACCCGCCGCCCGCCGTGTGACCGCGCTGGTGACGCCGGCCGCCCGCCGTGGCTAGATCAGGCCCTTCTCCCGGGCCAGCAGGGCCGCGTGAGGTCTGCTGCTGGCCCCCAGGATGCGCAGCACATCGGCCACATGGCGGCGGTACGTACGGACCGAGATGTCCAGGTTCCGGGCGCCCGTCTCATCCTTGGCCACCCGGCACATCTCCTCCAGGACCTGCTGCTCGACACCGGAGAGCACGCCCGACGGCGCGGACTCCGTGTCCGTGAGGGCGGGCAGATCCGTCGCGTGGTCCCAGATCTTCTCGAAGAGCGCCAGGATGTTGGAGACCAGCCCGGCCTGCTGGGTGACCAGCGCGCCGCGGGCGGTGTCCACCGGATCGACGGGGACCAGTGCGGTCTGCCGGTCGTAGACGAGGATGCGCTCCGAGAGGCTGTCGGCGACGCGGATCACCGCGCCCTGCACGGTCAGTTCGCGCAGATAGGCGACGGTCGGAGGGTGGTCGAGCGCCTCGCGCAGCACCACGCTGCGGATGCGCACACCGCGCCGCAGACAGCGGGTGTCGAGCGGCCGGGAGTGCGCGATGTTCTCCGGGGTCAGAGCCGTGTACGGCTCGACGGAGAGGATCTCCTCGCGGGCGAAGAAGGCCAGGTCGTCGATCCGGTCGCGGAGCCTGGCGAGGACCTCCAGCCGTTCGACCCCCTGGGTCACGAGCGGGCGCGCGTCCTGCTCGGCCCGCAGCCCGGCGATCAGATGCCGGGACTGGGTGACCTGGCGGAGCTGGTCGTGCAGTTCGCGCAGCCGCAGGTCGGTGAGGCGGTCCACCGCGTTCTCCGGGTCGGCGGCGACGGTCCCGCCGGCCTCGCCCGTGCGCAGCAGGCTCAGTTCCGTGAGCCGCTCCAGCACCTTTTCGACTTCCTCGCGCGCTGCGTGGAGGAGGACATGGATGTCCTCGGCGGAGGTGTCCGGATTCCTCAGGAAGTGCCGGTAGACACGCTCCTCCGTGGCTGTCAGTCCGAGTATGGACAGGCTTGCGCCGCTCACTGTTGCCCCCCGTGCCGTCCTGCCGATGGCCCGCCGGGCATGGGTCAGATGCTGCGCGAGCCACCGAAGTGATCAAGGAGAGGGTAATTCAACGGTAAAGGCGTTGCGAGGGCCCGGACCGGTCGATGGACGGGGGACGGTGAACGATCAATGAAGGAGGCAGCCTTGATATCAGTGACCGATCGACACGTACTGGACTTCACCCGGCTCACGGAGCGTGAGCTGGAGGTGCTGCTCCTGCTGGCGAGCGGCGAGCAGAACCGGTGGGTGGCACGCCGGCTGGGCATCGCCGAACGCACGGTGAGGGCGCACACGACGAGCATCGTGCGGAAGCTGAATCTGAAGTCGCGCTTTGAGGCGGCGCTCGTGTCGAACCTGTACGCGGACGACATCAGGGGCGTCCGCGTCTGACGGTGGGACGGGGCGCCTGAGCGCGCTGAGCGTGCGAACGCCGGACGGCCGGGGACCTCCCCGCCCGTCCGGCGTTTTCGCGTCTCGGGCGCCCGAGTGCGGGACAGCCCGCCGGCCACGGGAGCCACGGACGGCTCCGCGCTCCGGACCGTCCCCGGAGCGCCCGAAGTCCCCTGCTACGGAAGGGCCGTGGCCACCGCGTCGATCGCCATCATCCACATCGGCTGGGCGCCCGTGCCGAAGGCCGCCGCGAGGGCGTAGCCCACCGCCGCGTCCAGCGGCTCGATCTTCGCGTCCTCGCGCCACTCCGCTATCACCCGGCCGTCGCCGTCCGAGGAGAAGTCGCCGATGTGCAGGCCGTCGCGGACGAGGCGGCTGCTCGGGACGGAGTCCGGGACCAGACGGTACGACGTGCCCGCGTGGTCGACGTCCACGGCGTACGAACGCCGGGTCAGACGGCCCTTGGACGGGGTCAGCTTCGCCGGGGTGCCGTCGATCCGCAGGGTCAGCTGTTCGGGGTCGCGGGTGCCGATGGCGATGTGGTCGTCCTTCTCCGAGTCCGGCGCGCGGTCGAGGGTGATCCGGGGGATCGCCTCGCCCTCGACCAGCAGGGATTCCTGGCCCTCCAGCCGGACGCGCAGCTCTCCGAAGCGGTCGTCCTGGACGGGGGCGGGTGTGGGGGCGGTGTCGTTCATGGGGGGTCCTTCGGTCCTTCAGCGTGGTCAGAACTGACGGTTCACAACAGTGTGTCGGGTGGTGCTCAGTGGGCCGCGGCCAGTTGGGTCGCGGTGAGGTCCCGGTAGAGATCATTCCTTGCGAGCAGGTCCTGGTGCAGCCCGTGGTCGCGAACCCGGCCGCCCTCGAAGAGGATCAGCTGGTCCGCGGAGGTCACGGTGGACAGCCGGTGCGCGATGAGCAGCACCGTGCAGTCCTCCGCGGCCTGTTCGACCGTCTTGCGCAGAGCTGTCTCGCTCAGGCCGTCCAGATGCGCGGTGACCTCGTCGAGGAGGAGCACCTGGGGCCGGCGCAGCAACGCGCGCGCGATGGCGAGGCGTTGGCGTTCACCGCCCGACAGGGCGAGGCCGCGGGAGCCGATGGCGGTGTCGAGCCCGTCGGGCAGGCCCGCCACGAAGCCGTCCAGGAGTGTCTTGCGCAGCACGTCCGCGATGTCCGTCTCGCTCGCGTCGGGAGCGGAGTACAGGAGGTTCTCCCGGATCGTGCCGGCGAGCATCGGGGAGTCCTGTTCGACATAGGCGATACGGCGCCTGAGCTCGGCCCGGGTGAACGAGCGGATGTCGGTGCCGTCGAGGAGGATGCTGCCGCCGTCCAGGTCGTAGAACCGCTGGATCAGGGAGAAGACGGTGGTCTTCCCCGAGCCCGAGGGGCCCACGATCGCCGTGATGCCGCCGGCGGGCGCGGTGAAACTGGTGCCCACGAGCGTGGGCGTCCGCCCGGGATAGCCGAACGTCAGGTTCTCGACGGTGACCCGCGGCGGCGGGCCGACCGGGGCGGCGGGCTGGTCGTCCACGTCGTCCTCCGCCTCCATCCCGCGCACCTCCTCGATACGGGCGAGGGCGCCGAGTCCCTGCTGGAGCGCGGTCGTTCCGCCGACGAGGGAGAGCACGGGACCGCCCAGGTTGAACAGATAGAGCAGGAAGCCGATCAGGGCCGCCAGGTCCAGGGTGCCGGTGGCGACGAGCGCGCCGCCGAAGCCGATGACCGCGAGGAACGACGCCTGCACGATCAGGCCGGAGAGCACGGCGATCATGGCGTGGTAGCGGGCACCGGTGAGTCCGGCGCGATAGGCGTTCTCGGCGGCCGCCGTGGCCCGTTCGGTCTCCTTCGCCTCACCGCCGTTGGCCTTCACGGTGCGGGCGGCGCCCAGCGAGCGGTCGAGGGCGGCGCCGATGTCGCCGACGGAGCGCTGTGCCTCGGTGGTGACCCGGCGGATGCGCGGCATGACCACACCCATGGCGACCCCGATGACGAGCAGCACACCCGAGGTGATGCCGAGCAGCGGCAGACTGGTGATGCCCATCAGCACGATGGTGGCGAGCAGATGGATCGATCCGTCGACGAGCTGGATGAGCCCGCCGGTGGCCGCGTGCTGCACGAGCGTGGAGTCGGACGTGACGCGGGTGGTCAGGCCGCCCGGTTCGGTGCGGTCCAGTTCGCCGGTGCGCAGCCGGATCAGCCGGGAGATGAGGCCGCGGCGGACCTGGAGGACCACGCGTTCGGCGGTGCGCTCGCTCAACCAGGCCTGGGACCACATGAGTCCTATCGACAGGACCAGCAGCCCGACCAGGAGAAGGATGTCGTCGCGCAGGCTGCTGCCGGTCATCAGCTTGGTGAGGACCGACTGGATGACCATGGGCTGGGCGAGGCCGGCGGCGCTGCCCAGCAGGGTCAGCAGCAGCACCACCGAGAGGACTCCGCGGTGCGGCCGCGCATACGAGAGCAGCGCGCGCAGCGCGGGCCGCTCGGCCGGAGGCTGTTCTGCGTCAGGTGTGTTCACCCCGGTATTTCTAGTCCCTCTATATGTGCGCGGGGAATTGGCGCTTGCGGCTATGCCGGGACCGGCTATGCCCCGAGCGGCAATGCCGCAACGGTCGTTGCCGCAACAGCCAATGGTGCCGCGTCCGCGAGGTGGGCCACTATCGATCTGTCCGCAACGGACAAGCCCTCAAGGGCCATTACCCACCGAAGGAATTCTCATGCAGAACGTTTCCGAGAAGGACCTGTTCGACGGCTACACCGCCTACACCTCGGCCGAGGAGCTGGGCCTGCACGACGGCAAGGAGGCCGCCCCGGCGTTCAGCCCCACCATCCCGTGGGCGATCCGCGCCACCATCATCACCGCCCGCTCCTCGCAGCAGTGTGCCGCCGCGCTCGGCTCCCTCGCCGCGAAGACCGTCGAGAAGAAGTGCTGATCACGCCTGCCGTGAGCTGAGCCTCGGGGTCCGGCCGGCGCGCCCGCGCTGCCGGCCGGACCCGGCCCCGTCCCGTCCGCCGAGCCCACGAGGAGGCGTCATGGATCTTCCGGACACCCGGTTCGGGCGCGTACTCGTCGTCGGAACGGGAGCGCTCCAGGTGGCCTTTCTGCCCTTCTGGATCAACTGGCTGAACAATTCCCTTCCCGATACGGAGATACGGGTCGCACTCACCCGGTCCGCCTGCCGTTTCGTTTCCCGGGACGCGGTCTCCGTCCTGTCCAGAAGGGATGTCGTCGTCGACGACTGGAACGAATTCTCCGGGCTGGATGTCCCGCATGTGGACATTGCCCGCTGGGCCGATCTCGTCCTGGTGCATCCCGCCACCCTGAATTTCGTGAGCAGGTTCGCGCTCGGTGTCGCCGACACACCGCTGATGCTGGCCCTCCACTCCACCGACGCCCTCGTGGGTGTCGCACCCTCGCTTCCGCCCGGTTCCCTGGGGAGCCCCGTGGTCCAAGCACATCTGGAGGTGCTGCGGAACCGGCCGGGCGTGGTGCTCGCGCCCACGATCGTCACCGAGAGCGCCAGTACGGGAGAGGCCGCGGACGGCGGTGCGGCGCCGCTGAACGAGCTGTACGACCTGTGCGTCGAACGTGCCACGGCGAAGGCGGCCGTGTGACCACCGCGGCTCCCGTCGCCGAGTACGGGACGGATCTCCAGCTCACCCGGGTCCTGCGCGATCCTGCCGGCGGATTCCTCTGGTGGCATCTGCCAGGACCGCTCGCGGCCCGGCCGCTCACCGCACCTCTCGCGCCCCTCGTACCGCACCTCGATCCCGGGACCGGGGCCGCCCTCGCGGCTGTCGCGGAACCGTACGGCGACGGGCTGCTCCACCGGGCCGCCGGCTCGGCCTCCCTCGCCGCCTGGCTGCGGGACCCCCGCCCGCAGGCCAGGCGGCTGGCCGCCCACTCGCTGGTGTCGGCCGCCCGCACCCTGCGGGCGGTGCACCGGGTCCGGGTACCGGGCCCGCCGCGGATCCCGCCCGGGCTGCGACGGCTCGCCGCGTGGATCTCGGGGGAACAGCTCCCGGAATCGGCACAGCGGTTGCGGGGGCACGCCCGGGACGTGTGGGGCGAGCGGCGGACCGCACGACTGGCCTCCTGGGCGGACGACGCCGTCCTGGGCACACACCTGGTCCACGGCTGGGCCTCCGTCGGCGCGCTGGTACCGCCCCTGAGCCGGGGCCGCGTGGCGCTGCTGACCGGCGAGGACCTGGCCGTGGGCCGGCCCGAACTGGACCTCGGGTGGATGCTCGGCGACCTCGTCGAACTCGCCTGGGCCATGCCGTACTTCGGCAATGACGATCTGCGGCGCGGCTTTCTCGACGCGTACGGCCCGGGCCCCGACCCGGTCGCCGTCGGCCGGTGCGCCGTGCTGCGCGTCGCCACACACATGCAGGACTTCGCCACCTTCGGCGGTTGGAGCGACGAACTGCACGGCTATCTCGACTTCACCGCCGAGCTGATCGACGAGGAGGGCCGCCGGGCGGTCCCCCAGGGAGAGTCATGACCACCACGACCGAGCCTGCACTGCTGCGGTACCGGCCCACCGAGGCCGCGCCGCAGGTGAACGAGCTGCTGGAGCGTCTGGGCCTCGGGCCGTTCGTGCCCGACGGGCTCACGTCGTTCGGCGGACGCAACGACAACTGGGCCGGTACGACCGGCAGCGGCGCACAGGTCTTCGTCAAGAGCGTGGCCCGCGGCCCCGACGGCACCAGCCCCGAACTGCAACGCGCTCTTGCCTTCGAGCAGTTGGCCGCCGGGCTGGCACCGCAATCCCCGCTCCGCTGTCCCGAGCACCTCGGCACCCACGAGGAAGCGGCGATCAGCGCCTACCGTCTGCTGCCCGGCGCGCGATCCGGCTCGGAGGCCGCCCTCGACGGCGACTTCGGCGAGGACCTGTGCCGGGCCGCCGGCAGGGCCGTCGCCACCCTGCACTCCCTTGACCCCGAGGGCGCGGAGGGGATCGACACGAGCGAGGCGCCGCTGCCGCCGCTGCGGTGGCTGGAGGCGTTCCCCTGGAGCGAGGTCGGCGACCGCAGCATGGCGCAGATCGCCGCGTGGAAACTCGTCCAGGACGACGCGGAGGCCGTCGCCGCGCTGCGGCGGCTGCGGGAGGCGGAGCGCGCGGCGCCGCGCACACCGGCCCACTGCGACCTGCGCTTCGACCAGTTCATCCTGCACGAGGGCACGCTGCATCTGTGCGACTGGGAGGAGTTCCGGCTGGCCGACGCCGCCCGTGACGTGGGCGCGTTCGCCGGGGAGTGGCTGTTCCAGGCGACGTACTCGGTGTTCGCGCCGACCGGCGACAAGGACGCCCCCGCCCTCGGCTTCGACCTCACGCACGAGGAGATCGTCGAGCGCGGATCGGCAGGGCTGCGCCGCCACATCCCCCGGATCGCGGCGTTCTGGCAGGGCTATCTGGAGTGCCGCGACCCCGATCCGGGGCTCGCCGAGCGGGCGGTCGCCTTCGCGGGCTGGCATCTGTACGACCGCCTGATCGCCACCGCGCAGGCGCACGCCGTCCTCAACCCCGTCGCCCGTGCGGCGGCCGGCATCGGCCGCACCCTTCTGCTCGACCCCGCCTCCGCCGTCGCGACGCTGCGGCTCGGCCCTCCATCCGGGAGCACCCGATGACCCTCACCGCCGATGCGCCCGCACAGCTGTTGGCCCCGCGGATCGCCGCCGCCCTGGACCGGGTGTCCGTGCGCGCCGACGGCCTCGCGGCCGCCGTCGCGGGCCGGCCGCTGACCGCGGACAGTCCGCGCGATCTGCGCGGCCGGCTCAGCAACGCGCTCTACGAGGAGTTCCACGCCGGCAACGGCGCCCACCGCCGGGAGACGGACACCCCGCCACGCCGGAACCTGCGCGACGCCGGTCTCGAGGAGCGGCTCGCCGCCGGGGTGCCGCACGCCACGACACCCGTGCGCGGCCGGCTGATCGAGGTGCTGCGCCGCCCGGACGGTGACCAACTCGTCGTACGACTCCCGGAGATCACCGCCCGCGTGCCCGCGGACCGGCTGCTCACCCCCGGCCCCTGCGAGCCCGGGCAGCTCGTCGACCTGGCACTGGAGGCGAGCCGTCCCGCGCTGTCGCCCGGCTTCTTCTACGTCATGGGCTCCCACGCCCTGCCCGGTCCTGCGGGTCCCGTACGCCGCCTCTTTCTGCACGCGACGGACACGGACCGCGCGGTACGGCTGTGGGCCGCCGCGCTCACGGCGCTGGAGCGGACCGGGGCGCGGTACCACGCGAAGGCGCTCTCCGACCCGGACGACTTCCCGCGCCGGGACGGCATCGTGATCTATCTGCACGGCCGCCACGAAGAGGCGGAGGCCGCCGTCGTCGAGGCTGTCGCGGGGCTCGGGGCCGGTGAGAGCACCTCGCTCTTCACCCGGCGGCTCGCGCCCGGAGTGGCAGCGGCATGGGACCCGCAGGACCCGCGGCCGGGGCACGGAGGGATGAGTTTCGGCCAGCACCGAAGCTTTGCGCTGGCAACGGCACTCGTGGACCACGCGACAGCGGACCACGCGACGTCCGACGCCGAGCGGGGCGCCGGATCGCTGGAGGAGCGCGTCGCCCGTGCCTTCACCGAGGCGGGCATCGACCCGCTCCACCCCGAGAACAACCTCACCGCGAACGAAGGAAGCCGAGATGACGACCGAGACCGCTGAACCGGCGACCGGACTGGCCGCGGACATGGCCGGGTTCGGGGCGGGCGGGTTGGGAGCCGCCGTCACCACCGCCTACAGCGACGCGCTCGCCGCGGTGTACGACGACATCTACCCCGCCACACCGGATCTCGCCGACATCGGGGAGTTCCTCCTCACGCTCACCTCGCAGGGTGCGAGCGTCCTCGAACTGGGCGTCGGCACCGGCCGGGTGGCGATTCCCCTCGCCGACCAGGGCTTTCGGGTCCATGGCGTCGAGTCGTCCGAGGGCATGCTCGCCCGGCTCGCCGAGAAGGACCCCGAGGGCCGGATCACCCCGGTGCGCGGCGACTTCGCCGGCATGGACCTCGGCCGGACCTTCGACGTCGTGCTCGCGCCCTTCAACGTCCTGTGCTGCGCGATGGCGGTGGACGAGCAGATCGCCCTGATGCACGCGATCGCCCGGCACACGGCGGCGGACGGCGCGGTGGTGGTCGAGACGTTCGACCCCAGCGACCACCACGTGCGCAAGAGCAACGAGGTCACCACCTACCCCGTCGGCGACCGCGGAGTGATGATCGAGTCCATCGGCGTGCTGCCCGCGTCGCAGAACATGATGCTCCAGAACACCCTGTTCCTGGACGGCGATGCGCCCCGGTCCGCGACGACGGTCATGCGGTACCTGTGGCCGAGCGAGCTGGACCTGCTGGCCGCGATCGCGGGCCTGGAACTGACCGCGCGGTACGCGGGCTGGCGTGAGCAGCCCTTCGACGGCGGCGACAGCCGCAAGATGTGCGTCTCCGTGTTCCGGCCGCTGACGTGAGCCCGCACGTCGAGCGGCCGGCCGACGGCCCGGGCCTGGTCGTCGAGTCCGTTCCGTACGCGCGCGGCCTCGCGGCCGTCGCGCTCACCGTGGCGGCGGGCGGCGACGACGACCCGCCCGGCCGCCACGGCATGGCGCACCTGGTGGAGCACCTGATGTTCCCGCGCTCGGAGACGTACGAGACGCATGAGACGTACAAGACACATGAGGCGTACGAGGGTGGCGTCTCCGCGGACGACGCGCCGGACAGCCATGTCGTGAGGGTCGAGGGCGCGGGCGGGGTGTGCAATGCCGAGACCCACCGCGATCACACGGTCTTCCACACGACGGTGCCGGCGTCGATGCTCGACGATGTGCTGGCCTGGGAGGCGCGGCGGCTGCGGGAGTTCGCGCCGTCCGCCGAGGCCATCCGCACCGAGACGGCTGTGATCGCCGAGGAGATCCGCGGTACGGCGGGCAGCCGGATCTGGGACACCGTCCTGGCGTCCGTCGTACCCGGCGCCCGGGACAGCTTCGGCACGGCGTCCGAACTGGCGCGTACGAAGCGGGAGGAGGCCCTGGCCTTTTTCGGCCGCCACTACACGGCGGACCGGATGGTCCTCTCGATCGTGGGCGACGTCGACACGGCGGCGGTGGCGGCAAAGGCCAACGCGCTGTTCGCGGGAGTGCGGCTCGCGTCGGACGGGACGGCGACCGCCCCGCCGCCCCGGAGCGCCCTCCCCGCGACGGACCCCGCGTGGCCCGCGACGGACCCCGCGTCTCTCCCTCTCACCACGTCTGTGCCCGCCGCCGCCGACGGTGTCGCCCTCGGTCACCGCCTTCCCGACCCCGTCACCTCCCGCTCCGCCTACCTCGCCCACGTCGTCCTCGCCGAGGTCCTCGCGCGCTCGCACTTCCCGCGCCTGGTCCGGCGCGATCCGCGGTTCACCGCCGCCGGTATGAGCTGTGGCCTGTACGGGCAGTGGCTCGCCTCGGCCGCACCCGACGTCGTCCTCGTACGGATGAGGTGCGCCCGGGGCGTCGGAGCGGCGGAGGCCGTCGACGCGTGGCGCGATGTGCTGCGTGCCGTCGCCGGCGCACCGGTGGACGCCGACGCCCACCGTCGTGCCGTCAACTCCCTCCTCGTCGCCGCGCACCGGCAGGAGGACTCGCTCGTCGCGCGGGCCGTCGGTCAGGGCCGCGCCGCGCTGCTCTTCGGCGGCCACCCCGCCACGCCCGCCGCCGAACTGGCCGCGGTGACCCCGCTCCAGGTGGCCGACGCCGCCCGGGCGCTGCTCGCCGCCCCGCCCACCGTGACCGAACTCGTAGGAGGGCCGCGGTGAACCGCGAGACCGCCGAGACCGTCCTCGCGAACGGACTGCGCCTGGTGGCCGTCCTGGCCCCCGGCGCTCCGCTCGCCGAGACCCGGCTCGTCCTGCCGTACGCGTGCGCCGACAGCCGGCTCGCCGCCACCCGGGAACTCCTCGCCGCCTGCCTGGGCACGGGGACCCGCGGCCCGGCGCGCACCCGGCAGGACGTCGCCGACCGCGCGGCGGATCTGGGCGCGGAGCTGAGCACCGTCGTGACCGCCGAATCCATGGTCCTGGCGACGAGCGTGCTCTCGCCCGGGCTGCCCGGCGCGCTGGACCTGCTGGCCGATCTCCTGATGCGCCCCCGGTACACGGACGACGAACTCGCCCTGGCCCGGCGGCGCGGAGCCGGTGCGTCCCGGGCTCCGGGGCCGCTGGGGAGGCTGCGGGGTTCGGTGCTCGCGCACGCCTTCGGCAGCCATCCGCTCACCCGCCCCCACTCCGCCCCCGTCGACGACCCGCCGTCCCGGCGTGAGGTCGAGGCGCTGCACGCCCGCGCCGTCGTTCCCGACGGGGCCGTCCTGCTGCTGATGTCGGACCGCGATCCGCAGGAGGCGCTGCGTCTTGCGGGGGAGCGCCTCGAAGGGTGGAGCGGTGGGCCGTCCGGGCTGACGCTGCCCCGCTTCGAGCGGGCCGAGCCGTTCCCGGGCCGGGTCACCCTCTCCTCGCACGATCCCGCACAGGCGATGGTGCTGACCGCGGGACCGGCGGTGCCGGCGGCGGATCCGGGCCACGCGCCCCTGCATCTGGCGCAGTTGCTGCTCGGCGGACACGCCTCGTCGCGTCTCGCCCGGCGGCTGCGGGACCGCCACGGGCTGGCGTACGCGGTCTGTGCGGAACTGCGCGAGTACCGCGCGGGCTGCTGGCTGGAGGTCGAGTGCTCCGGCGCCCCGGGCACGGCGGCCCGGACGGCCGTGGAGGTCACCGACGTGCTGCGCGAGCTGGCCGACGCCGGTCCCACGGCGCGGGAGGTGGAGCGGGCCCGCGCCTACGCCGCCGGGTTCACCCGCTTCGCCCTGGCCACCCGGACGGAGGAGGCGAGCGCGCTGGCCGGCTTCGCCGCGGCGGGACTCCCGCTCGACTGGCTGGACGCCTACCGCGGTGTGCTCGCCGAGGTCACCCGCGCCCAAGTGGCCGCTGCGGCGGCTCACTTCCTCGATCCGTCGAGAGCCGTGATCGCGACCTACGACGAGGAAGGCCGATGAGCACCCCGAACTCCCCGACGAATCCGATGAATCCCGCGGTTCTCTACCCGCTCCAGCCCGACCACCCCGAACTGGTCGCCCCCTTCGCCGCGCTGGTGCAGCGCACCGGCGCCCGCAGGCTGTGGCTGTGCCAGTCGTTCAAGGCGGAGACCCACCAGGTCATGGCCTACCTCGCGGGCATGGGTCACAACGTCCCGCTCGGCACCTCGGTGACGCTGCTGCCGCTGCGGCACCCGTACGAGGCCGCGTTGCAGGCCCGTTCGCTCGCCCTGCTCACTGGTGAATCCGTCGTCGCCGGCTACGGGATCGGCAATCCGGGCTTCGTGGCCGGGCTCACCGGTAGCCCGTACGCCAGTCCCCGCACGGCGGTGCACGACTATCTGACCTCGGTGCGGGCCCTGCTCGACGGCGACCGGGTCGAGCACGACGGGCCCTACCACCGGCTCCACGGAGGGCTGTTGCCGCTCGGCCATTCCCCCGTCGAGATCGGTGCCGGAGTGCTGCGGCCGGGGATGGCACGTACCGCGGGTGCCGTGGCGGATGTGGCCATCACCTGGATGACCCCTCCGCGCTACATCGAGGGGGTGCTGGCCCCCGCGCTGGCCGAGGGCGCCGCAGGGCGTCAGAGGGCCGCCGACGGGCCCGTACGGCCCCGGATCGCGACGGCCGTCCATGTGGCCGTGGCCCGCCCCGGCCGGGACCCCCGACGGATCGCGCTCGCCGCGGCCGGCGAACACCTCAGGGCTCCGCACTACGCCGCGATGCTGAGTCGCGCGGGCGTCGCCGTCGACCCCCACGACCCGGCGGCGAGCGCGGCCGCGCTCCTGGACCATCAGGTCGTCGTTGCCGGCACCCCGCGGGAGATCGCCGAAGCGCTCGCCGGGTACCGGGCCGCCGGGGTGGACGAGGTGATGCTGAATCCGGCGGGTGTGCTGCTGACCGAGGGAGTGCCGGCGGCCGTCGCCGATCTGGAGGAGATCGTCGCCGCCTGCCGCGAGCAGGCGCCGACCTGACGCACCGGTCGCCGCCTGCCACGAGCACGTACCCGCCCGACACCCGACACGCGTCGCCCGGCGCTGCATGCACACGTCCGGCACACCATCCGTCACCCCGGCCCCCGGGGCGACGGATTCCGGTCGTCTGTGCACCGCCCCGAACGCGTCAGCGGCTGACGGGAATCGACTCCGCATCCTGCTCCAGAATCCCCGACCGGGCGATGAGATAGCCCAGTTGGGCACGGCTGCCGCTGCCGAGCGACGAGCCCAGCTTGGCGATATGGGCCCGGCACGTCCGTACGTTCATGCCCAGACGCCGCGCGATCGCCTCGTCCACATGGCCTTCGACCAGGAGTTTCGCGATGGAGCGCTGGACGCCGGTGATGCCGTCGACGACCGGTCCGTACGAGATCGGCTCCTCCCACGGGATGCCGTGCAGCCAGAACTGCTCGAAGACACCGACGAGGTACTCGACGATTCCCTTGTGCCGCAGTTCCAGGGCGGACAGCCGGTCGCTGCTCGCGGGGATGAACGCGACTTTGCGGTCGATGATGATCAGTCGGTCGATGATCTCTTCGAGCGTGCGCACCTCCACACCGGACGGTCCGACCTTCTCCATGTAGGCGAGTGTGGCGGGGTGGTGGCGGGCGGTGTGCTGGTAGAGCGTGCGCATCCGTACGCCCCGCTCGATCAGCGGTTCCACCCTGCGCAGGGCCTTCTCCAGAACGTGCGGTTGCCGCCCGCTGCCGGGCTGGACCGTGAGAAGCTCCTCGGTGCAGTCTGCGGTGACTTGGTCGAGGGTTGTGTTGATCCGGTTGAGGCCTTCGAGGACCGTGATCCCCTGTGGGACGGTGGAGTTCTGAGCGGTGAACGCCATGAATGGCTCAAGAGCATCGGTCAGAGCGACAGTTCGCCGTCGGCGGTCTTGGATCTCCCGCTCGATGGGGTGTATCAGCTGTGTCAGCGCGGTGGTCGGCGGAACCGGCCGGAGCCACTGCGCGTCGTCAGGATCCGGGTGCAGAAGGGCGAGATCGAAGAGGCACGGCGCGGGTTCCGCCTCTGACCGGGCTATACGCCCGGTGCGCAGGGCGGTGATGTACAGACTTTTCCCCGCTTCGCACAGCTCACCGTCTGCGTGAGAGTGTCCTGTTTCGCCCTCATTTGCTGCCATACGCACCCCCTCAGGCTCCTGCAATACAGGAACATGATGCCTGCCGTCGCTGGTGCAAGCGTTCGGAGTGAGACATCGTCTTATTCGCGGGGGAGGAGGAATGATCAAATGAGGTGGAGATCACCCATGTCTAGGACGCTACGTGCTCTTTGTGCCCTTGCCATAGCGGCGGCCGCGCTCGGTTCGGTGGTCTCCGGTGAGCCTTCCTGGGGCGGTTCTCCCGCCGGCACGGTGTCCGCAACTCCCGGTGAGCCGTCGTGGGGCGTCGTCCCGGCAGGTGCGTCGGGTAAGCCCGGTGAGCCGTCGTGGGGCATCGTTCCCGCGGACGCGGTGTCGGGTATCAGTGAGCCGTCGTGGGGGGCCGCTCCGGCAGGCGCGTCGGGTACGCCCGGTGAGCCCTCGTGGGGAGTCGTCCCTCCGACCAGCACAGAAGCATGACGGTTCCCCCGGACGACCGGGTCTTCCGGCGCGAGATGGCTACGGCCTATCGATCGGGGTGGCATTTCATCGACCTCGTCACGGCAATCCCCCACCGTGGCGACTCGTTGATGGTCACCCTGTTCGGAGAGCCGATCGTCGTGGCGCGCGAGGAGGACGAGGACGTCCGTGCCTACCGGTGCCTTCGCCGGCCCCGTGGAGCGCCGCAGCCCGTCCGCTGCGCCATCCGCTACGGCATGATTTTCGTCAATCTCGACCAGCGAGACCACCAGATGGTCGAGCCGGACACCACCACTGCCACCCCCCGCAGTGCCTGAGCGATTCCCCCGTCGTTGTAAATCGCTCGGGCGCTTCCCCCACACAGCGGCGCCATCGTGGACCTGAAACACGATGGCGCCGCTGTGCATGTCCCGTACTGCTCCGCGGCGCTTCCCCCGCCCCGCGCGCCGCGGCGCCTCCGGCCCGCCGGCGCTCCGGTCAGGCCTTGCCGAGTGCCCGCTCCACGGAGATCTCGATGAGCACCCGGTCCGGGTTGGGCTTCGGCGTCCGCCCGTAGCGCTCCGCGTAGCGCCGCACCGCGTCCTCGACCGCGTCCGGCTCCGTGCGCACCCTCGCCCGGCCCTCCAGCGTCGCCCAGCGCCTGCGGTCGACCTGGCAGACGGCCACCCGGGCGCCCTGCCCCTGCGCGCCGTCCGCCGCTGAATCCGCGGGAGCCGACGCCAGCACGTGGGCCACCTTGCGCGTGTGCCGGTTGGCGATCACCCGGGCGGTCCCCGTCTGCGGGTCGAAGGTCACCCCCACCGGCACGACGTGCGGGCTGCCGTCCGGCCGCAGGGTCGTGAGGGTGCAGAGATGGTGTTCACGCCAGAACGCGAGGTACTCGGAACTGAGATGGGATACGTCTGTGGCCATGGCCCCAGGCTAGGCCGGGTCCGCAGGCGGGCGGAGCGAAGGCCATGCCGCGGTGACGCGCGACTGGTTGAGTGGAATAGACTCAACTTTGTGCAAGTTCGCTGAGTCAGTGTTGAGGGAACACCCCCACCCGCAAGGAGGAGAGAGCGCACGTGGACGCCGAGCTGACCAACAAGAGCCGGGATGCCATCAACGCCGCCACCAGTCAGGCGGTGACCGCGGGCCATCCCGATCTCACCCCCGCACATCTGCTGCTGGCGCTCCTCACGGGTGAGGACAACGCCAACATCACCGATCTGCTGGCCGCCGTGGAGGCGGACCAGGCCGCCGTGCGGTCCGGGGCGGAGCGGCTGCTGGCCGCGCAGCCCAGTGTCACGGGGTCCACCGTCGCTCCGCCGCAGCCCAACCGCGAGCTGCTCGCCGTCGTCGCCGACGCGGGACAGCGGGCCAAGGAGCTCGGCGACGACTATCTCTCCACCGAACACCTGCTGATCGGCCTCGCGGCCAAGGGCGGGGCTGCCGGTGAAGTGCTGGCGCAGCAGGGCGCGTCGGCGAAGAAGCTGCTGGAAGCGTTCGAGACGGCAAGGGGAGGACGACGGGTGACCACCCCCGATCCCGAGGGTCAGTACAAGGCGCTGGAGAAGTTCGGTACGGACTTCACGGCCGCGGCCCGCGAGGGCAAGCTCGACCCGGTCATCGGCCGGGACCAGGAGATCCGCCGGGTCGTCCAGGTGCTGTCCCGGCGCACCAAGAACAACCCCGTGCTCATCGGTGAGCCCGGCGTCGGCAAGACCGCCGTCGTCGAAGGGCTCGCCCAGCGGATCGTGAAGGGGGATGTGCCGGAGTCGCTCAAGAACAAGCGGCTGGTGGCCCTCGACCTCGGCGCGATGGTGGCAGGTGCGAAGTACCGCGGTGAGTTCGAGGAGCGGCTCAAGACCGTGCTCTCCGAGATCAAGGCGAGCGACGGACAGATCATCACGTTCATCGACGAGCTGCACACGGTCGTCGGCGCGGGCGCCGGCGGCGACTCCGCGATGGACGCGGGCAATATGCTCAAGCCGATGCTCGCCCGCGGTGAGCTGCGCATGGTCGGCGCGACGACGCTCGACGAGTACCGCGAACGCATCGAGAAGGACCCGGCGCTGGAGCGGCGCTTCCAGCAGGTGCTGGTCGCCGAGCCGACCGTCGAGGACACGATCGCGATCCTGCGCGGCCTCAAGGGGCGCTACGAGGCGCACCACAAGGTCCAGATCGCCGACTCCGCGCTGGTCGCGGCGGCGACGCTGTCCGACCGGTACATCACCTCGCGCTTCCTGCCCGACAAGGCGATCGACCTCGTGGACGAGGCCGCGTCCCGGCTGCGGATGGAGATCGACTCCTCGCCGCTGGAGATCGACGAACTCCAGCGTGCCGTCGACCGGTTGCGGATGGAGGAGCTGGCGCTCAAGAACGAGACCGACGCCGCCTCCAAGCAGCGGCTGGAGAAGCTGCGCCGTGACCTCGCCGACAAGGAGGAGGAGCTGCGCGGCCTCAACGCCCGCTGGGAGAAGGAGAAGGAGGGCCTCAACCGCGTCGGTGCGCTGAAGGAGAAGCTCGACGAGCTGCGTGGCCAGGCCGAACGCGCCCAGCGCGACGGCGACTTCGATTCCGCCTCCAAGCTGCTGTACGGCGAGATCCCGTCCGTCGAGCGGGAGCTGGAGGAGGCCTCCGAGGCGGAGGCCGAGGTCCGCCACGACACGATGGTCAAGGAGGAGGTCGGCCCCGACGACATCGCGGACGTGGTCGGCTCCTGGACCGGCATCCCGGCGGGACGCCTGTTGGAGGGGGAGACGCAGAAGCTGCTGCGGATGGAGGCCGAGCTGGGCCGGCGGCTCATCGGCCAGTCCGAGGCGGTGGAGGCGGTGTCCGACGCGGTACGGCGCACCCGCGCCGGCATCGCCGACCCGGACCGCCCGACGGGCTCGTTCCTCTTCCTCGGCCCCACGGGCGTGGGCAAGACCGAGCTGGCCAAGGCCCTCGCCGACTTCCTCTTCGACGACGAGCGGGCGATGGTCCGCATCGACATGTCGGAGTACGGCGAGAAGCACAGCGTCGCCCGCCTGGTGGGCGCGCCTCCCGGCTACATCGGCTACGAGGAGGGCGGCCAGCTCACCGAGGCGGTGCGCCGGCGCCCGTACAGCGTCGTGCTGCTGGACGAGGTGGAGAAGGCCCATCCCGAGGTCTTCGACATCCTGCTCCAGGTACTCGACGACGGCCGCCTCACGGACGGGCAGGGCCGCACGGTCGACTTCCGCAACACGATCCTGGTCCTGACCTCCAACCTGGGCAGCCAGTACCTGGTGGAGCCGCTCACCAGCGAGGAGCAGAAGAAGGAACAGGTCCTGGAGGTCGTGCGGTCCTCCTTCAAGCCGGAGTTCCTCAACCGCCTCGACGACCTGGTGGTCTTCTCCGCCCTGTCGAAGGACGAGCTGGCCCGCATCGCGAAGCTCCAGATCGAGCGGCTCGCCAAGCGTCTGGCGGAGCGCCGCCTCACGCTGGACATCACCCCGGAGGCCCTGGAGTGGCTCGCGGACGAGGGCAACGACCCCGCGTACGGCGCCCGGCCGCTGCGGCGTCTGGTCCAGACGGCGATCGGCGACCGCCTGGCGAAGGAGATCCTGGCGGGCGAGGTCACCGAGGGCGACACGGTCCGGGTGGACCGCGTCGGGGACGGTCTGATCGTCGGCCCGGCCGCCGGCAAGACGCTCTGAGGGCTCCGGCCCCCGCTCCGTCTCCCCGCTGCGGGCTTTGGCCCGGAGCGGGGAGATCGCGCCGCGTCACCGGTAGGGGTTGCCAGCCCCCGCGTCGCATGGGGGAGGATGGCCACATCCGTACGAAGGGAAATCCACGGTGACCATCGATCCGTCCTCGATTCCGAATTTCGGGGGCCAGAACCAGCCTCAGGCCGCAGGACCGGCGGGCCCCGTCGTTCCCGACCAGGACCTGGTCAAGCAGCTCCTCGACCAGATGGAGCTGAAGTACGTCGTCGACGACGAGGGTGACCTCGCCGCCCCGTGGGAGGAATTCCGCACGTACTTCATGTTCCGTGGCGAGGACGACCAGCAGGTCTTCTCGGTGCGGACCTTCTACGACCGGCCGCTGCCCGTCGAGGACAAGCAGAAGATCCTCGACGTGATCGACGACTGGAACCGCCGCACCCTGTGGCCCAAGGTCTACACGCACCTCCACGACGAGGAGGAGACCCCCGCCACCATCCGTCTCATCGGCGAGGCGCAGATGCTGACCGGCACGGGCGTCAGCCTGGAGCACTTCGTGTCCTCCACCGTCAGCTGGGTGCGCGCCGCCATCGAGTTCGACAAGTGGCTCGTCGAGCAGCTCGGCCTGGAGCCGGCCGAGGAGAAGCCCGCCGACGACGCCTGAGCCCCGGCTACAGCGCGATGGGGGACAGTGTCAGCAGATACGTCCCGTAGGCGAACGAGAGCCCGGCCAGGGCGACGGTCATCACGACCGCCGTCCCGGGCCGGGCTTTTGTCAGCGCGCGGGCGAGCGGCAGCAGCAGCGGGAAGGCCGGCAGCAGGAAGCGCGGCTTCGACTCGAAGAAGCCCGAACCGCCGAGCGTGATCAGCAGCAGCACGGCCGTGTAGACGACGATCGCGGCCGGCGGCCGGTCCAGGACGAGCAGCGCGAACAGCAGCACCGCCGCGGCGACCACCAGCAGCGCGACCATCAGCGAGAACAGCGTCGGCTTCAGCACGATGTCCCGCACCACTCTCAGCGCCCCCACCCCGAAGTCGAACTTCGAGGTCCAGCCGCTCTGCACGGCGAAGTACCCGCCCAGCACATCGCCCTTGCGGTAGCCGACCGAGAGCACATAGCCGCACCAGCCGAGCGGGGCCACGGCCGCGCCCGCCCAGAGGCGCCACCCGGCCCGCTCGCTCCCGCGGGCCGCCCGCACCAGTTCGTACGCCGCCACCGCCACGACCGCCGCCGCCACCGCGATCCCGTTGGGCCGCGACAGACCGGCGAGTGTCGCGAGCGTTCCCGCCCACAGCCAGCGGCGGGTGAGCACCGCGTACAGCGACCAGGCGGCGAAGGCGGTGAGCACCGGCTCCGTGTACGCCATGGACAGCACGATCGAGTGGGGCAGCAGTCCCCACAGCACCACCGTCACGGTCGCCGTGCGCCGTCCGTGCAGCCGCTCCACGACGGCGTAGATGCCCCAGGCCGCGGCGCCCGCAGCGGCCCAGGAGATCAGCAGCCCGGCGGTCCCGCTGGTCACCGGCAGGACGGTGGTCACCGCCCGGATCAGCGCCGGGTAGAGCGGGAAGAAGGCGAGGTCGCTCTGGACGGCGCCGTCCGGCCAGTACAGCGTGCGCCCGTAGCCGTGCTCGGCGATCAGCATGTACCAGTCGGAGTCCCAGGCCCGGGCGATGATGGCTCGCGGGGAGCGCTCGATGTGCCAGGCCCAGCCGGCCATCACCAGCAGCCCGGTCAGCCTCGCCGCGGCGAACAGGCCCAGTGCCGGTGCCGCTCGCAGCAGTGCGGCACGCCAGCGGGGTACGGGCCGTGCGCCCGCCGCCGCTGCTCGGTCGAAGGTCTCGGCGGACAGGGTGCACCTCCGGGCGCGCACATGGGTCGGACAATCCGACCATGAGCGGCCGCGGCCGCACACGCACGCGCTGACCGGCCGACGGGGCCGGTTCCTACCCGGTCGGTCGAAGGGGCGCGTGTCGGCCGTGACATGCGCCGTCCTAGCCGCTAGCGAGCTCCTTGAGGCGCGTCACGGCCTCCTGGAGCACGTTCTCCCGCTTGCAGAAGGCGAACCGGACGAAGGGCGCGCCCTGGTCGCGGTGGTCGTAGAAGACCGCGTTGGGGATCGCGACCACACCGCACCGCTCCGGCAGCGCCCGGCAGAACGCGAAGCCGTCGTCCTCGCCCAGCGGCCGGATGTCGGTGGTGACGAAGTACGTCCCGGAGGGCCGGTAGACCGCGAAGCCGGCGTCCGCGAGCCCGGCGCTCAGAAGGTCCCGCTTCGCCCTCAGGTCGTCGCGGAGCCCGTCGAAGTAGGTCTGTGGCAGCCGCAGGGCCTCGGCCACCGCGTACTGGAACGGCCCTGCCGACACATAGGTCAGGAACTGTTTGGCCGAGCGCACGGCGGCCACGAGCTCCGGCGCGGCCGTCACCCAGCCGACCTTCCAGCCGGTGAACGAGAAGGTCTTGCCCGCCGACCCGATGGTGACCGTGCGCTCCCGCATCCCCGGGAAGGTCGCGATCGGCGTGTGCTCGCCGTCGAACACCAGGTGCTCGTACACCTCGTCGGTGACGACCAGCAGATCCCGCTCGACGGCCAGCCGGGCGATCTCGGCCAGCTCCTCGCGGCTGAGCACGGTGCCGGTCGGATTGTGCGGCGTGTTCAGCAGGATCAGCCGGGTCCGGTCGGTGACGGCGTCGCGCAGCTCGTCGAGATCCAGGTGGTACGCGCCGTCGCGCGGCCGCAGCGTCACCGGCACGCGGCGGCCGCCCGCCATCGCGATGCAGGCCGCGTACGAGTCGTAGTACGGCTCCAGCGCGACGACCTCGTCGCCGGGTTCGACGAGCGCGAGGAGGGAGGCCGCGATGGCCTCGGTCGCCCCCGCGGTGACCAGTACCTCCGTGTCGGGGTCGTGGACCAGGCCGTACCGGGTGCGCTGGTGATCGGCGATCGCGGTGCGCAGCTCGGGCACGCCGGGGCCCGGCGGGTACTGGTTGCCGCGCCCGTCGCGCAGCGCCCGGACCGCGGCCTCCCGGATCTCGTCGGGTCCGTCGGTGTCGGGGAATCCCTGGCCGAGGTTGATCGATCCGGTCCGCAGGGCCAGCGCCGACATCTCCGCGAAGATCGTCGTGCCGAACTCCGCGAGACGGCGGTTGAGCAGGGGCCGGGGCTCGGGCGCGCGTGCGTTCATGGTCGCCATCCTGTGCGCAAGCTCTGGAGTTCCTCAAGTCTGCTTTGGGCCCGAGACGCCGAGGGCATCTCCCTCCCACGCAAGAAGCGGTCACGCGAAGACGCGGGGGTCTCGCTTCGGGGGAACGAGAGGACGGTGAGAGCGATGCCGGCTTTCTTCGGCATTCTGGTGGGCATTTTCGTGCTGGTCGTGATCATCTCGGTGGTCAGGGGCGGCAGCAGCAGCACGCGGCGCAGGCGTACGGCCCGGAGCAGTGGCGGGGCGAGCGGCGGCAGCTGGTGGGCCGGCGGTGACGGCGGCGGTGGCAGCTCGTGCGGCGGTGGCTCATCCTCGTCCTGCGGCGGCGGGTCGTCGTGCGGTGGAGGCGGAGGCGGCGGTTGCGGAGGCGGAGGCAGCTGACACGGGGCAGCTGGTCCGCGCACGTCGACAGGGCACCCGGTGGGCAACCACCGCCGGGTGCCCTGTTGTCTCGGTGCCGCCACGCTGCGGTGCGGCGTGGTCGGCATGGCCGGCGTCGGCAGCACGAGTGGCGCCCCGCCCCGGTAACCCGCGGAGGCCACTGGCGTCACGTTGACGCGTCCGGAGCTTTTTGTTGAACAGTTGAACCGTTAGGCCCCCGAGGGGATGGAAACCCCTCCGACTTGGGTAAAAATGTGGTGAGCGCCGCTTACCTCATGATTCCCTCGCTGTTGGAACCTGTTGGAACCATCAAGCCCTTGGACCGGCTCGGACCCGAGCGGAGCGGTCCCCGGAACCTCTTGAACTCCCTGTCAGGGGCGCCCCAGGTCCACGTGTCCACCCCCGCCGAAGCATGTTTGCGGAGCCGACCCATGCTTACGACCCTTCAGACTGCCTACACCGATACCCGTGCCGCCGACCTCGCCTGGGCCCTGGGCCTGGAGCCACTCCCCGCCCTGGCCGTTCTCGACCTCGAACTGGGCCGGGCAAAACTGCAGTTGAGGCTGCTGGGCGCCTCCCACCAGGTGCTGCTCCAGGAAGACGGCGGCAGCTGTTCCGAGACCGTCGCCTGTATGCCCGGAAGCAGTACGCCGCTGCCGCTGGGTGTCGCCAAGAGACTCGGCGACTGGGAGTACGAGTTCGCCGCCCGCGTCGAGACGCTGTCGCGGGGCTCGTTCGCGGGCCGGGCGCAGGAACTGCTGGCCCTTGTCGCCGACCATCCCCATTCGCTGGCCGGGACGTTTCCCGGCTCACCACACGCCTTCACCGCGATGATGGCGCAGCGGTACGAGGGCCAGGTGCGGTGGCGCACCTGGCACGCCTATCCCCAGGAGGGCCACCTCGTCGTCACCCGCACACGCGTGGGCGCGCTCTCGCCCGCCCGGCGCACGTCCCCGTCCCTCCTCGAGCCCGCATCCCTCTAGTCGCATCTAGTTGCACCCGTGTGGGTGACAGGGTGCACGCGAGAGGTGACGTAGCGTTACGGCATGATCGACCGGCAGGAGCAGTTGTCGCCGCCCCAGAGTGCGGTGTGCCTGCCCGTGCGTCCCGATGCCGGCCGGTTCCTCGTCCTGGCGGCGGTCTTCGTCTGCGCCGCCTGTGGACTGGTGTACGAGCTCGAACTGGTCGCGCTCGCCTCCTATTTGATCGGGGACTCGGTCACCCAGGCCTCCGTGGTCCTGTCCGTGATGGTCTTCGCCATGGGCATCGGCTCGCTGCTGGCCAAGCGGCTGCGCTGCCGCGCCGCGGTCGGGTTCGGACTGCTGGAGCTGACGCTCGCGCTCGTCGGCGGCTGTTCGGCGATGGTGATGTACGCGGCGTTCGCGTGGATCGGTGAGTCCCGGGTCGTGCTGGTGACCTTCTCGCTCGCCATCGGGGTGCTGATCGGCGCGGAGATCCCGCTGCTGATGTCCCTCATCCAGCGCATCTCCCGGCGGGACGCCGACGGCACGGTCGCGGACCTGTTCGCCGCCGACTATGTGGGCGCCCTCGTCGGCGGGCTCGCCTTCCCCTTCCTGCTGCTGCCCTGGCTCGGCCAGCTCACCGGCGGACTGCTCACCGGCGCGGTCAACGCGATCGCCGGCGGATCGCTCGTCCTCTGGCTCTTCCGCCGGGATCTGACCCCCCGTTCGCGCGGCTGGCTCCTCGTCGCGAACGTCCTGGTGCTCGCCGTCCTCGCCACCGCGACCGCGCTGGTCGACGACTTCGAGCGCGCCGCGCGCCGCGCGGTCTACGGCGACCGGGTGCGCGTCGCCGTGCACACCGACATCCAGGAAGTGGTGCTGACCGGCCGCCCGTCGGGGCCGCCCGACCTCTTCCTCGACGGACGGCTGCGGGTCAGCGGCCGCGACGAGTACCGCTTCCACGAGGCGCTGGTGCACCCCGCGATGCGCGGCCCGCACGCCCGGGTGCTGATCCTCGGCGGCGGCGACGGGCTCGCCGCGCGTGAGGTGCTGCGGTACCGCTCCGTCACCTCGGTGACGATCGTCGAGCTGGACCCGGGTGTCGTCCGGCTCGCCCGCACCGATCCGGCCCTGGCCGAGCTGAACGACCGCGCCTACCGTGATCCGCGGACCCGGGTGATCACCGAGGACGCCTTCGGCTGGCTGCGCTCGGCGCGCGGGGGATACGACGTGGTCATCGCCGATCTGCCCGACCCCGGCATCACCCCCAGCACCAAGCTCTACTCCCAGGAGTTCTACGGACTGGTCGCGGGGGTGCTCGCGGACCGCGGCCGGCTCGCTGTGCACGCGGGGCCCGTGACCTCGCGCCCGCGCACCTACTGGACGGTCGACGCGACCCTGCGCGCGGCGGGATTCGGCACCAGCCCCTATCGCGCCACCGCGCGGGCCTCCGGGTTCGCCGCCGGACCCGACCGGGCCACCGGCCGGGCCTTCGAGCCGTACGACTGGGGGCTTCTGCTGGCCGCGCCGGGACGCACCCCGGAGCTCGGTCTCGATCCCCGCGCGCCGCGCCTGCGTTCGCTCAGCCGGGCCGTGCTGGCCGCCGAGGCCTGGGGTGCCGAGCGCACGAGAGGCCGGGACCTGCCGCCTTCGACGCTGGTCCATCCGCGATACACGGAGTGAATCGCAGACGTGAGCGGTCGCTCTGGGTACGCTCGACTTCCATGGACCATGAGGTGTTCGTTCCGGTTCCGGCAGAGACCGTCCGACAGACGCTGAGGGACCCTGCCCGGGTCGCTCGCTGTGTCACGGGCCTCCAACAGGACGCCGACGAGTCCGCGGGCCCGCTCTCCGGCCGGCTCAAGGTCCGCATCGCCAATCACTCGATCACCTATCGCGGTGCCCTGCGCATCGTCGAGCGGGACGATGCGTTCACGGTCGAGGGCGACGGTGTGGAGTCCCGCGGTACGGGCTCGGTACAGGTGACGCTCACGATCCGCCCCACCGAGGCGGAGGGCGGCACGACGATCGGCTTCACGGGCACGTCCACGGCGAAGGGCAGACTCTCCGAGCTGTCCGGGCAGTCCGCGGAACAGGCGGCCCACCGCATGCTCGACCGGTTCGCGGAGCGTCTGGCGACCGTCGCGATCGAGCCGCCCGCCGGGGCGACCGGCGGCGGCGAGAGCCCCGGACCCGTGAGCTCTGACGATGCCGAGCGCCTCGGACTCGTGGACGACGAGGACGCGACGCCGGACACCCGCGCCGGTACGCAGGGCGCGACCGCCGAGACGGGCGACATCGCTCCCGACCCGCTCGACGAGGAGGAGCCCGGGGACGAGGAGACCCCCTCGACGGAGGAGACGGTCTTCGACGCCCCGGTGCCGCCGCCCTCGCTCGGACCGCTCGCCGACGACGAGTTCGACACGGATCTTCCCGGCGCGGCCGACGAGCTGGAGGAGAACGATCTGGACGATCTCCCCGGCCCCCCCGACGAGCCGATGGCGGAGGCCGCGCACGCCCGCCGGACGATGATCGGACGCAGCGCCGAAGAGGTCGACCACGCGCCGCCGCGCGGCCGGTACGCGCCCATGCCCGCCCCGGACGCCACCGGTGTGGGTGTGCCGCTGCGCTGGCTCGCACCCGCCGCGGCCCTCGCGGTCGCGTCGGCCGTCGTCGTGGGCCGGGCGCTGCGCCGCCGCAGGTAGGTCACCGTGCGCGGCCGCGGGACCGCGCCGCCCACCGGACCGCGCGCCCCCAGCACCGGAACCGCGACAACGGGCCACCGGTACCCGGTAGTCCGGCGTACGGCGGCGCGGCGAACAGTAGTGTCGTCGTGTGAGTAGCAGCGAAGAGAGCGTCCGGCTGGCCGCCGGAGACGTCGAGTTGACCGTGCATCCGCAGAACGGCTGCCGCATCGCAAGCCTGGTCATCGGAGGCACCGAGGTGCTCCGGCAGGGCGAGCGGTACGGCTCCTTCCCGATGGTGCCGTGGTGCGGCCGGGTCGGGGACGGCCGGTTCCGCAACGGTGACGTGGTGCATCAACTGCCGCTCAACTCCCCGCCGCACGCCATTCACGGCACCGGCCGGGACGTCGCCTGGCGCACCGCCCGCGCCGGCAAGGACGAGGCGGCCTTCACCTTCGAACTCGCGGAGCCCTGGCCGTACACCGGGCGCGTCACACAGACCTTCGCGCTGACGGAGGACTCCCTGACTCTGACCATGGGCGTCGAGACGTACGACACCTCGTTCCCCGCGCAGGCCGGCTGGCACCCCTGGTTCCTGCGCAACCTCGGCGGCCAGGACGTACGCGTCGACTTCACCGCCGCCTGGCAGGAGGAGCGCGGCGAGGACCACCTCCCGACCGGCCGCCGGATCCCGCCGCAGCCGAGCCCGTGGGACGACTGCTTCGGCATGCCCGACGGCGTTCTCGTCACCCTCACCTGGCCTGAGCAGCTGGAGCTGACCGTGGCCAGCCGCTCCGAGTGGGTCGTGGTCTACGACGAGCAGGACGAGGCCGTGTGCGTGGAGCCCCAGTCCGGTCCGCCGAACGGTCTCGACTCCGATCCGCGGTTCGTCACCCCGATCGACCCGCTGGAGATGGCCGCGACCTGGAGCTGGCGCCGGCTGTGACCGGTGGGACGGCCTCTAAGCTCGTGGGCATGACTGACGTACGCGCTGAGCTGCTCCAGCAGATCAAGGACAAGGCCGTGGTGCACGGCAAGGTGACCCTCTCGTCGGGTCTTGAGGCCGACTACTACGTGGACCTTCGCCGGATCACGCTCGACGGAACCGCCGCGCCGCTCGTCGGCCAGGTCATGTCCGACCTGACCGCCGACCTCGACTTCGACTGCGTCGGCGGGCTCACGCTGGGCGCCGACCCCGTGGCCACGTCGATCCTGCACGCCGCCGCCGCGCGCGGACAGCGCGTGGACGCCTTCGTCGTCCGCAAGGCGGCCAAGGCGCACGGCATGCAGCGGCGCGTCGAGGGCCCGGACATCTCGGGCCGGCGCTGCCTCGTCGTCGAGGACACCTCCACGACCGGCGGTTCGCCGCTGACAGCGGTCGAGGCCGTGCGCGAGGCCGGCGGCGAGGTCGTGGCCGTGGCGACGATCGTGGACCGGGCGACGGGCGCCGGGGAGAAGATCAGCGGCACGGCCGGGGTGCCGTATCTGTACGCCTACTCGCTGGACGAGCTCGGACTGGCCTGACCGGCGAGGGCTTCTGACCTGCGAAGACGGTGAAGGGTGGGCTGTTTCACGTGAAACAGCCCACCCTTCTCGCATACGCGCAGACCGGGCGGGGTGGAGTCCGGTGAAGAGTCTGGAAAGATAGGCGCCGACGATGACGTCGCCCCCAGGTCAGGGCCAGCACTTAACACCCGCACATCCCAAGGAGCGGACAGATGCCCATCGCAACCCCCGAGGTCTACAACGAGATGCTCGACCGGGCGAAGGCAGGCAAGTTCGCCTACCCGGCCATCAACGTGACCTCCTCCCAGACCCTGCACGCTGCGCTGCGCGGCTTCGCGGAGGCCGAGAGCGACGGCATCATCCAGATCTCCACCGGCGGTGCCGAGTTCCTGGGTGGCCAGTACAACAAGGACATGGTCACCGGAGCGGTCGCCCTGGCCGAGTTCGCGCACATCGTCGCCGCGAAGTACGACATCACGGTCGCCCTGCACACCGACCACTGCCCCAAGGACAAGCTGGACGGCTATGTCCGTCCGCTGCTCGCCATCTCCGCCGAGCGCGTCGCCGCGGGCAAGAACCCGCTGTTCCAGAGCCACATGTGGGACGGCTCCGCCGAGACCCTCGCGGACAACCTGGCCATCGGGCAGGAGCTGCTCGCGCAGGCCGTCGCCGCCAAGATCATCCTTGAGGTCGAGATCACCCCGACCGGCGGCGAGGAGGACGGTGTCACCCACGAGATCAACGACGAGCTCTACACCACCGTCGACGACGCGATCCGCACCGCCGAGGCGCTCGGCCTCGGGGACAAGGGCCGCTACCTGCTCGCCGCCTCCTTCGGCAACGTCCACGGCGTCTACAAGCCGGGCAACGTCGTTCTGCGCCCCGAGCTGCTGAAGGACCTCCAGGAGGGCGTCGCCAAGAAGTTCGGCAAGGCCGAGCCCTTCGACTTCGTGTTCCACGGCGGTTCCGGTTCGACGGCCGAGGAGATCGCGACCGCGCTGGAGAACGGCGTCGTCAAGATGAACCTCGACACCGACACGCAGTACGCCTTCACCCGCCCCGTCGCGGACCACATGTTCAAGAACTACGACGGTGTGCTGAAGGTCGACGGCGAGGTCGGCTCCAAGAAGACCTACGACCCGCGCACCTGGGGCAAGGCCGCCGAGGCCGGCATGGCCAAGCGCGTCTCCGAGGCCTGCGCCGCCCTGCGCTCCACGGGCACCAAGCTCAAGTAAGCACCATCCGCGCCGCAGCCTCGCGCCCACCGGGCCCGGCACCCCTACCCGGGGTGCCGGGCCCGCGGCATGTCGTCAGGAGATCAGCACCCATGACGTACGACTTCGACACCGTCGTCGACCGCCGCGGCACCTGGTGCATCCAGTGGGACGGGGTCGCCGACCGCTTCGGGGTGGACGGGCTGCTGCCGTTCACCATCTCGGACATGGACTTCACCTCCCCGCCGGAGGTACTGGACGCGCTCCAGCAGCGCATCGCCCACGGTGTCTTCGGATACACCGACTGGCGCCACGACGACTTCCTGTCCGCGGTGGGCCACTGGTTCAGCAGTCGCCACGACACCGCGATCGACACCGGCCGCCTCGTCTACGCGCCCTCCGTGCTCAACCAGCTCTCGCAGCTGCTGCGGATGTGGAGCGAGCCCGGTGACGGGATCGTCGTCCACACCCCCACCTACGACGGCTTCCTGAAGGCGATATCCGGGCTCGGGCGGGAGCTGCGCGGGGTGCCGGCCGGCGACATGGCGGCTCTGGAACGGCAGCTCGCCCGGCCCGACAGCACCGTGCTGGTGCTCTGCTCGCCCCACAATCCGACCGGCCGGGTGTGGACGGAGGCCGAGCTGACGGAGACGGCACGGCTGGCGGCCGCGTACGGGGTCGCCGTCGTCAGCGACGAGATCCACGCCGACTTCGTCCACCCCGAGTTCGTGGCCCCAGGTCAGCGGCATCTGCCCTGGACGCGCTTCGGCACCGGCCGCTGGGCCCTGATCACCTCCGCCACCAAGGCCTTCAACTTCCCCGCGCTGAGCGGCTCCTACGGCATCATCGGCGACCCCGACGACCATGCGGCGTTTCTGCGCCGGATGCAGACCGGTGAAGGGCTCGCCTCGCCCGCCGTGCTGTCGCTGACCGCGCACATCGCCGCCTACCGCCGGGGCGGTCCGTGGCTCGACGCGCTCGGCTCGTACGTCGCCGGCAATCTGCGGATGGTCGCCGAGCGGCTCGCCGCCGCGTTTCCGCAGCTCGGCTGGGAGCCGCCTCATGCGGGCTATCTCGCCTGGATCGATCTGCGCGCCGTTCTGCGACCACGCATCGATGACGCGGAGCTTCAGCGGGAGCTGATCGAGCGCGAGAAGGTGGCCATCATGCCGGGGACGACCTACGGCTGCGAGGGCTTCGTCCGGCTGAACGTCGGCTGTCCCCGCGCCAAGGCCGAGCAGGGGGTGGACGCGCTGATCCGCGCCCTCCGCCGACTCGAATGAGACGCCCACCACTGGGATGATCCCGGTATGGACAACCGCCCGGGCGACATCCGACTCTCCTCGGTCACCGGCCGGTGGGTGATCATGACGACCGTGCTGGGTTCCGCCATGGCCCTGCTGGACTCGACCGTCGTCAACGTGGCCCTGCCGCGCATCGGCGAGGATCTCGATGCGGACCTGGAGGTCCTCCAGTGGACCGTGAACGCGTACACGCTGGCGCTGGCGGGGCTGATCCTGCTGGGCGGGGCACTCGGTGACCGCTTCGGGCGACGCAGGATCTTCGTCATCGGCGTCATCTGGTTCGCCGGCGGGTCGCTGCTGTGCGGCCTGGCGCCCAACGCCCTTGTCCTGGTGCTCGCCCGCGCCCTCCAGGGCATCGGCGGCGCGCTCCTCACCCCGGGGTCGCTCGCGCTGATCCAGGCCAGTTTCCATCCGGACGACCGGGCGCGCGCGGTCGGACTGTGGTCCGGGTTCGGCGGCATCGGCGCCGCCATCGGCCCGTTCGTCGGCGGCTGGCTGGTCGACGGGCCGGGCTGGCGCTGGGTCTTCCTGCTCAACATCCCGCTCGCGCTGCTGTGTGTTCCCGTGGCGCTGCGCCATGTGCCGGAGTCGCGCGACCCGAAGGCCCATGGCCGGTTCGACATCCTCGGTGCGGTGCTCGGCGCGACCACGCTGGCCCTGGTGACGTACTCGCTCATCGCCTCGCACGTGTGGGCGGGCATCGCGGGTGTCCTCGTCGGCGCCGCCTTCGTCCTGCTGGAGCGGCGACGGCCCAACGCGATGCTGCCGCTGTCGCTCTTCAAGTCCCGGCTGTTCGCCGCGGTCAACATGGTGACCGTGTGCGTGTACGCGGCGTTCGGCGGCTTCTTCTTCCTGGTCGCGCTGCAACTCCAAGTGGTCTCGGGTTACTCGGCGCTCGGCGCGGGTCTCGCGCTGCTGCCGACGACCCTGATGATGCTGCTCTTCTCCGCGAAGTCGGGAGAGTTGGGGGACAAGATCGGCCCGCGCATTCCGCTCACGGTGGGCCCGCTGCTCTGCGCGGCGGGCATGCTGCTGATGCTGCGCGTCGGCGAGAACGCGTCGTACCTGGCCGATGTGCTGCCCGCGCTGCTGGTCATGGGGCTGGGCATGGTGACGGTGGTCGCCCCCCTGACGGCGACGGTGCTCGGCTCCGTGGACATGGCCCGTGCCGGTATCGCCAGCGGCATCAACAACGCGGCGGCGCGGGCCGCGGGCCTGCTCGCGGTGGCGGCGCTGCCGATGCTGGCGGGGATGGGCCCGGAGGCGTACCGGTCGGCGGTGGAGTTCGGGGAGACGTTCCGCAAGGCGATGCCGATGTGTGCGGGCGTGCTGGTGGTGGGGTCGCTGATCGCGCTGTGGCGGGTCCGCAAGCCGGAGCACGTGCCGGAGCGGGCGCGGCCGGAGTGCAGGATCAACTGCGGGGTGGGGGCGCCGCCGCTGGAGCCCTCGGCGCGGCACATGCCCGGACCGAAGGTCGACCCGACCCGCCCGGACACGCCCTGATACCGCTCCGGAGTGCGGGCCGGCCCAGCTCCTGCCCGGACACGCCCTGATACCGGCCCGGAGTGCGGGCCGGCCCAGCTCCTGCCCGGACAGGACCTAGTACTGCGCCGGGTCGATCTGGTTCACGATCCACAGCGCTTCCGGGTCGGTCTGGTAGTGGAAGACCAGCGAGCGCGTGCCCGCCTGCGCGTTTACCCGGCGCAGGAACTCCGCCGCGCTCATCGCCCTGCGCTGCCCCGCCGGTACGAACGGTGCGGTCACCGTGATGTGGGCGTCGGGGTTCAGCGGGTACGACACCGTTTCGGGCGTGGAGGTCCAGCTCGGCTCGCCGCGGGCGTTGCAGCTGAAGTAGCCCGCCCGGCCCGTCAGCCGTGCCGAGGTGCCCGTGCCGGTCGCGGACGTGATCCGGACGTAGGGGCCGTGGTCCGTGCCGGCGCAGAGGTCGCCGTCGTACGGAAAGCCGTCCGTGCCGCCCGCGGGGGCCTCCTGGGAGGGGGGAGCGGGCGCCACCGGGGGTTCGGGCTGCCCGCCGCCGCTCGTACCGCCGCCACCACCGCTCCCGCCACCACTGCCGCCGCTGCCGGTTCCGCCCCCGCCCCCGGGCCGGGCGGGAGGCCTGGCCGGCGGCGTCGTGGGGAGCGGCGCGGACGTCCCGGAGGCCGTCGGCGGCGACGTGGTGGCGCTCGGGGACGGTGACGCCGATGTGACCGCAGACGCCGACGCGGACGGCGGGGCCGACAGCGACGGAGGGGCCGACGGTCCCTCCCATGCCTCGTGCCGCCCGCCCTCGTCGGGGGACGCGCATCCGGCGAGCAGGCACACCGCCGCCAAGGCCCCCGCAGCTCTCACACAGCCCATGAGGAAGAGGATCGCCCCCGGCTCCCGATCCCCGCACCGCTTCCACGGATTCCCCATGGACCTGTGACACTGGAGACCATGGCCATCCATGAAAATCTGCTGGGGGGACCGCCCCCGACCCACCTCCCCGACGACCCCGAGCCGCGCGAGCTGCTCGCCGCCGGGACAGCACCCGCGGACGTCGCCGCCAAGTACCCCACCTCCTCGCTGGCCTGGGCACGGCTCGCCGACGACGCCTTCGAGAACGGCAGTGTCGTGGAGTCGTACGCCTACGCGCGCACCGGCTACCACCGCGGACTCGACTCCCTGCGCCGCAGCGGCTGGAAGGGCCACGGCCCGGTGCCGTGGGAGCACGAGCCGAACCGCGGCTTCCTGCGCGCCCTGCACGCGCTGGCCCGCGCCGCGCAGGCGATCGGTGAGCAGGAGGAGTACGAGCGCTGCGCGACCTTCCTGCGCGACTCCTCCGAGACGGCCGCAGACACCCTCGGATGAACCGAAGGCCCGCATCCCCCGTCTGAACAGGGGGTGCGGGTCTTCCGGCCCGCTACGATCGCACGCATGGGCGATTTACATAGTGGGGGGCTCTGTTGAGCGGCCGCAGACGCAAGGGAAACCAGTCGCGTGCACGCAGTCGTCGAAGACGGCCGCTGCCCCGCCCGCTCGCCCGCCGTCTCGTTCTGCCCGGCGCGGCCCTCGCCGTCCTGGTGATCGCCTCGGGCGCGGCCGTCGCCCACTGGGGCGCCGCCCCCGGCACGCCACGGGCTGCCGCCGACCCGGCCGCACCGCCCGGCTCCCCGGCACTCGTACCGGACCCGCAGGCCGATGAGAGCGACGCCTCCCCGCCCGGCCGGGAGCGCCGCAGCCCGTCCGCCGAGGCCGGGCCGCCGAATGACCCGAAGCCGCGGGTCACGCCCTCCACCGAGGTCCCGAAGCCCGCGAAGCCCTCGCGCAAGGCGGCGCCGCCGCCCGCCGTCCCCGCCTCCGGCCCCGGAACCTTCGCCACCGCCCGCTCGGCCGGCAGCCCGGTCGGCGCGGGCCAGGTGCGCCGCTACCGGGTCCAGGTCGAGAACGGCATCGCCGTCTCCGCAGAGGAGGCCGCCACCGAGATCGAGCGCATACTCGCCCATCCCCAGGGCTGGGCCGCGAACGGCAAGGGCTCCTTCCAGCTCGTCACCGGGGACGCCGATTTCGTCATACGGATCGCCACCCCGGCCACCGCCGACGCCCTGTGCCGGCGGCAGGGGCTCAACACCCGCGGTGAGCTGAACTGCGAGACGACGGACGGCGTCGTGGTCAATCTGCGCCGCTGGATGCTGGGCTCGCCCACCTTCGCCGGGACGCCCGCCGAGTACCGGCATCTGATCATCAACCACGAGGTCGGGCACGAGATCGGTCTGCGTACCCACATGGGCTGCCCGGGCCCGGGTGAGCCGGCGCCGGTCATGATGCAGCAGATCAAGGGCCTCGACGGGTGCCGTTCGAACGCCTGGCCCTACGACGAGGACGGGACGTATCTCACCGGCCCGGTGATCGACTGACCTTCGGCTTATGATGCCGGTGGGGACCGGGGCTCCCACACCAAGAGGAAGGGGCGGACCGCTACCCGGACACGTCGAGGAGACAGCGATGTCACATGACGCGACCCCGAATCTGGATTTCGCGGGTACCACTCCGTACGAGGACTACGTCCAGGCGGACGTCCTGACCCATCTCCAGCACCCGCTCTCGGAGGACCCGGGAGAGATGGTCTTCCTGGTCACCACCCAGGTCATGGAGCTGTGGTTCACCGTCATCGTCCACGAGTGGGAGACCGCGACCCGCGCCCTGCGCGAGGACCGGGTGCAGGTGGCGAGGGACGCGCTGAAGCGGTCGGTGCGTGAGCTGGAGGCGCTGAACGCCTCGTGGCGGCCGCTCGCCCAGCTGACACCCGCACAGTTCAACTCCTACCGCAGCGCCCTCGGTGAGGGCTCCGGCTTCCAGTCGGCGATGTACCGGC
The DNA here is from genome assembly GCF_032229325.1 of Streptomyces sp. AM8-1-1. Lineage (NCBI taxonomy): Bacteria > Bacillati > Actinomycetota > Actinomycetes > Kitasatosporales > Streptomycetaceae > Streptomyces > Streptomyces sp. AM8-1-1. The sequence continues at coordinate 3,897,360 of NZ_CP135086.1, read as the reverse complement.
GGATGGAGTTCCTGCTCGGCGACAAGTCGGCGTCGATGCTGGTGCCGCACCGTGGCGCACCGCGGGTGTACGCCGAGCTGGAGAAGGCGCTGCACGAGCCGAGCCTGTACGACGAGGTGCTGCGGCTGCTCGCCCGGCGCGGGCTGCCGGTCCCGGAGGCGGTGCTGGAGCGCGACCTGTCGCAGAAGTACGAGCCGTCCCCCGAGATCGAGAAGGTCTGGGCGACGGTCTACGGCGGACAGGACGTCGGCGAGCCCGACTCCGAACTGGTCCTGCTCGGCGAGGCGTTGACGGACGTCGGCGAGCTCGTGTGGCGCTGGCGCAACGACCATCTGGTGGCGACGCGCCGCGCGATGGGTTCCAAGACGGGCACCGGTGGTTCCGCCGGTGTGGCCTGGCTGGAGAAGCGGGCCCGCAAGAACGTTTTCCCCGAGCTGTGGACGGCGCGCAGCCATGTCTGAGTCCCTGGCCCACGAGGCCGCGGCGCTCGACGCCGCAGACGAACTGGCCGGTCTGCGCAAGCTGTTCACGCTGGACGACGGCGTCTATCTGGACGGCAACTCGCTGGGTGCGCTGCCGGCCCATGTGCCGGCGCGCGTCGCCGATGTCGTGCAGCGGCAGTGGGGCGAACTGCGCATCCGCTCCTGGGGCGAGAGCGGCTGGTGGACCGCGCCGGAACGTATCGGCGACCGCATAGCACCGCTCGTCGGGGCCGCGCCCGGGCAGATCGTGGTCGGCGACTCCACCAGCGTCAACGTCTTCAAGGCGGTGGTGGGCGCGGTCCGGCTGTGCGACGACCCCGCCCGTACGGACATCGTCGTCGACGCCACGACCTTCCCCACCGACGGCTACATCGCGGAGTCGGCGGCCCGGATGACCGGCCGACGGCTGGTGCCCGTCGCTCCGGCGGACCTGCCGTCGGTGCTCGGGCCCAGCACGGCCGCTGTTCTGCTCAATCACGTCGACTACCGCACCGGCCGCCTCCACGACCTGCCGTCGCTGACCGCGGCGGTGCACGAGGCGGGCGCGCTGGTGGTCTGGGACCTGTGCCACAGCGCGGGCGCGCTGCCTGTCGGGCTCGACGCGAACGGCGTGGACCTGGCGGTCGGCTGCACCTACAAGTACCTGAACGGTGGGCCGGGTTCACCGGCGTACCTCTATGTCGCCGAGCGCCATCAGGCGGCCTTCGACTCGCCCCTGCCGGGCTGGACCTCGCACGCGGACCCGTTCGCGATGACCCGCGAGTTCACGGCGGCGGACGGCGCGCTCCGGGGCCGGGTCGGGACGCCCGACATCCTGTCCATGCTGGCGTTGGAGGCGGCGCTCGAGGTCTGGGACGGGGTCGGGATCGAGGCCGTACGGGCCAAGAGCCTGGCGCTCACGGACTTCTTCCTGAAGTGCGTCGCCGCCTATGTCCCGGAGGGCAGGGTCACGTCGCTGACTCCTGAGGACCACTCGGCGCGGGGCAGTCAGGTCGCGCTGCGGTGCGAGGAGGCGCCGGCCGTGATGGAGAAGCTGATCGCGCGCGGAGTGGTGGGTGACCTGCGCAGGCCGGACGTGCTGCGGTTCGGGTTCACGCCGCTGTACGTCGGGTTCGGGGACGCGGAGAGGGCGGCGGCGACGCTGGCGGAGATCCTCGCGGCCTGAGGCCTCTGCCCTTTCGGCATCGGGGGCAGCCGGCGACCGGCCGTGTCGATCACGCGGCCGGCCGCCGCTCCTTCGCGGGCGCGGGCCCCCGGACGCCGGCGGGCCTTCGGCGCCGACCCGCGCCTCGGCATCCGGCGGGGCGGGCCGTGCTGGTACCGTCCCCGCTGGTCAGGTCAATTCCGTGACTGCATCGGAAGGTTGGCACCGCATGCCCGACCCTGTCGCCCGTGACGCCGCAGAGGAAGCGTCGGCGTTCTCGCATCCCGCCGTCGACCCCGACGCCTCCGTCCCGTACGGCGACCATCCCGACCAGGTCGTCGACTTCTACGCGCCCCGCGGCGGGCAGGCCTCGGCGCCGCTCGTCGTCGTGCTGCACGGGGGCGCCTGGCGGGGAGCGTACGACCGCCGGCATGTCACGCCCTTCGCCGACTTCCTGGCCCGCCGCGGCCTCGCCGTCGCCAATGTCGAGTACCGGCGCGGGCGGGAGATTCCGGCGCAGGGCGGGACCAGCCCGGTGGCGGGCCGCTGGCCGGAGACCTTCGACGATGTGGCCGCCGTCCTGGACGCGCTGCCGGATCTCGCGCGCAAGGCGCTCCCGGAGGCGGACGTCCGGCGCACGGTGCTGACCGGGCACTCCGCCGGCGGACATCTGGCGCTCTGGGCCGCGGCCCGGCATGTGCTGCCCGTGGGGTCGCCGTGGCGGCTGCCCGCCCCTCCCGCCCTGCGCGGTGTGGTCGCCCTCGCGCCGATCGCGGACTTCGCGCGGGCGGTGGAGCTCGATGTGTGTGGCGGTGCGGTGCACCAACTCCTCGGCGGGGAGAGCGAGTTCGAGGAGCGCCGACCGCACGCCGATCCGGCGCTGCTGCTGCCCACGGGGATCGCCACCGCCGTCGTGCAGGGGCGGACCGACACCACCGTGCCGTATCCCGTCGTCGAGTCGTACGTGGACGCCGCGGCGAAGGCCGGGGAGACCGTGGGGCTGACGCTGTTGGAGGAGGTCGGGCACTTCCCGCTCATCGACCCGGCGGCCGACGCCTGCGCCGTCGTCGCGGAGGAGATCGCCCAGCTCGCCTGGTGACCGTCCCGCGTGCGGAAGCACCGAAAGCGCACGCACCGAAAGTGCACGCACCGAAAGCGCACGCACCGAAGCCGGAAGCACCGAGAAGGCCGATTGCCCGCGGACGCCGACGGCTTGCGGACGGAAGCTGACCGCAAGCCCTCCTACGTTCTTCCCATGACGCATCTCGTGACCGGAGCCACCGGAACCGTTGGCCGCCAGGTCGTCGCGGAGCTCCTCCGCCTCGGCCTCCCCGTCCGCGCCCTGACCCGCGACCCCGCCACGGCGGACTTCCCCGCCGGGGTCGAGGTCGTCCGCGGCGATCTCACCGAACCCGAGTCCCTCGCCGCCGCCCTGGAGGGCGTGACCGGTCTGCATCTGATCACCTTCGGCGGCCCGTACTTCACCCCGCTGGAGAGCGGTCCGCGCATCCTGGAGCTGGCCCGCGAGGCCGGCGTGCGCCGGATCACCGTGCTGCACGGCGGCGGCCCGACCCCGCTGGAGGACGCGGTGCGCGGCTCCGGCGAGTCCTTCGCGTGGACCGTCGTCATGCCGGTCGAGTTCATGGCGAACGCGCTGGAGTGGGCCGACGGCATCCGCAGCGACGACCGGGTGCGCGAGCCGTTCACCGGCCGGCTCAGCGCGATGGTGCACGAGGCCGACATCGGCGCGGTCGTCGCGGTCGCGCTGAGCGAGGACGGTCACGCCGGGCAGGAGTACGTCGTCACCGGCCCCGAGGCGCTGACGCTGAAGGACAAGACGGAAGCGCTGGCGGCGGCCCGCGGCCGGGAGATCCGGCTGGAGGAGCTGACCGCGGAGGAGGCCGTCGCGCAGTGGCGTGAGGGCGGTATGCCCGAGGATGTGATCGACTTCCTGCTGGAGGTGTACGGCAACACACCGCTCGCCGGCAGGACCGTCGCCGGCACGGTCGAGAAGGTCACCGGCCGGCCCGCCCGGACCTTCGCGCAGTGGGCCGAGGAGCACGCGGACGCCTTCCGCGCGTAGCGGACGTACGCCCTGCGAGGCCTCATGTCGTACTCAGGACGGACGCGGCAGGATCCATATCGCTGGTGACGACCGCGTCCGCCCGTCCCCGTACCTTGGCTGCTGTGACCGATTCGCAGAACCCGCAGCGCACACCGCGCACCGCCGCCGATTCCGACAGCCGCAGTCCCGAGTTCCGCCTCGCCATGGACGCGTTCACGGGACTGCGCACCGATCTCCTCGACGACGTGTTCGCCTACCGGCCGCTGCCGCCCCGGGCCGGCGGCGGCCTCGTCGGACGCCTGCTGCCGCGGCGGATACGGGACCGGGCGGGCTGGTTCCCGCACGCCGTGATCGTCGGTGCGGCGCTGTTCGTGCTGATGGTCGGATACCTGGTGGCCGACAGCAACGGCAGCCAGGCCTACTTCGTGATCAGCGGGTTCGTGCCGGCCGTCGCGGTACTGCTGACCCTGGTGCGCCCGGTCGCCGCGTTCTGGCTCTCGCTGCTGTCGACCCCCGTGGTCACCGTGGTGGGCTCCTACGGCGACGGCTGGCCGTGGGGACCGAGCTCGTTCATCGCGCACCTCGTGGTGATGACGGTGGTCGCGGCCCGGACCCGGCCGCGCACCGCGGGCTGGATGTGGGCCGTGACGGCCGGGTACGCGCTGTTCGCCGAGATCTTCCTGGGCACCAGTGCGGGTACGGACACCCCGCAGATGCTTTTCTTCTCCGCCCTCGCCCTGCTGGTCGTGACCGTGCTGCACGTCCGCCGCGAGGCACGCGAGGAGGTCGCGGTCCAGCAGAGCGTCACCGCCGTCGAGCGGGACAAGCGCACGCTGCTGGAGGAGCGCACCACCATCGCCCGGGAGCTGCACGACGTCGTCGCCCACCACATGTCGGTCGTGGCGATCCAGGCGGAGGCCGCGCCGTACCGGGTGGAGAACCCGCCGCCCGAGCTGGAGAAGGCGTTCGCGACCATCCGGGAGAACGCGGTGGCGGCGCTGACCGAGCTGCGCCGGATCCTCGGTGTCGTCCGGGCCGAGGACTACGAGGCGCCCGACGCCCCGCAGCCCGTCCTCGCCGATCTGGACAACCTGCTCGGCAACGTCCGCGAGGCGGGCCTGGAGGCGGACAAGACGATCACGGGCGCGGTGCGGCCGCTGCCGCAGGGCGTCGAGCTGTCGGCGTACCGGATCATCCAGGAGGCGCTCAGCAACGCGCTGCGCCACGCGCCGGGCGCCTCGGCGAAGGTGGAGGTCTCCTACGTCCTCGGCGGGATCGGCCTGCGGATCGTGAACACCGCGCCGCAGGGCCTGGTCAAGCCCTCGCCGGGCGCCGGCCACGGGATCACGGGCATGCGCGAGCGTGTGACCATGCTGAGCGGCGAGATGACCGCCGAGCCCACCGAGGACGGCGGCTACGAGGTCACCGCGTTCATCCCCGTCGCGAGCCCCGTGCCCGCACAGGCCACCGAGGAGCAGTCATGACCATCCGGGTCCTTGTCGTCGACGACCAGGTCATGGTCCGTGAAGGCTTCTCCGTCCTGCTGAACGCGATGCCCGACATCGAGGTGATCGGCGAGGCGGTCAACGGCCGCGAGGCGGTCTCCAAGGTCGCCGAGCTGGCGCCGGACGTGGTCCTGATGGACATCCGTATGCCGGAGCTGAACGGCATCGAGGCCACCCGCGAGATCGTCGCCTCGCACGCGGAGTCGAAGGTGCTCGTGCTGACCACCTTCGATCTGGACGAGTACGTCTACCAGGCGCTGCGGGCCGGGGCGTCGGGCTTTCTGCTCAAGGACGCCTCCGCGCGTCAACTGGCCGACGGGGTACGGGTCGTGGCGGCCGGCGAGGCCCTGCTCGCGCCGACCGTGACGCGCCGGCTGATCACGGAGTTCTCCAAGATCAGCCAGACCCCGAAGCCGCCGGCCCTCTCCCAGGTCGGTGAGCTCACCGAGCGCGAGACCGAGGTGCTGGTGCTCATCGCGCAGGGGCTGTCGAACGCGGAGATCGCCTCCCATCTGGTGGTCGCCGAGTCCACGATCAAGACGCATGTGAGCCGCGTCCTGGTGAAGCTCGGCCTGCGGGACCGCACCCAGGCGGCGGTGTTCGCGTACGAGGCGAGGCTGGTCACACCCTCGTAGCCGGGCCGGGAGGCTGGTCACCGCCTCGTTCCCGGGCGGCCGGGAGGCTGGTCACAGCCCTCGTGGCCGGGCTAGCGTCCGGGGATGGACGCTGCCGTGGAAGCTGGTTTCGCCCCCGGGTCGCCGGACTTCGTCGCCGACCCGTACCCCGTCTTCGACCGGCTGCGGGACGCCGGGCGGGTGCACTGGTTCGAGCCGACCCGGCAGTGGCTGGTGCCGCATCACGCGGATGTGTCGGCGCTGCTGCGGGACCGGCGGCTGGGGCGTACGTATCTGCACCGCTTCACGCACGAGGAGTTCGGGCGGACGCCGCCCCCGGCGTCCCACGAGCCGTTCACCACCCTCAACGACAACGGCCTGCTCGACCTGGAGGCGCCGGACCACACACGGATCCGGCGGCTGGTGACCAAGGCGTTCACCCCGCGGACCGTGGCCGCTCTGGAGCCGACGGTCCGGCGGCTGGCGGCGGGGCTGGTCGCGGATCTGAAGAAGGCGGGCGGCGGCGATCTGCTGGCCGATGTCGCCGAGCCGCTGCCGGTGGCGGTGATCGCGGAGATGCTGGGCATCCCGGAGTCGGACCGGGGGCAACTGCGGCCCTGGTCGGCGGACATCTGCGGGATGTACGAGCTGAACCCCTCGCAGGAGACGGCGGCGCGGGCGGTACGGGCGTCGCGCGAGTTCTCCGCGTATCTGCGGGAGCTGATCGCGCAGCGGCGGAAGGCGCCGGGGGAGGACCTGATCTCGGCGCTGATCGCCGCGCACGACGAGGGCGACCGGCTGAACGAGCAGGAGATGGTCTCCACCTGCGTGCTGCTGCTGAACGCCGGGCACGAGGCGACGGTCAACACCACGGCGGGCGGCTGGTGGACGCTGCTGCGCCACCCCGAGCAGCTGGCCGCCCTGCGCGCCGACCACGGACTGTTGTCCACAGCTGTGGAGGAGCTGATGCGGTACGACACCCCGCTCCAGCTCTTCGAGCGCTGGGTGCTCGACGACATCGAGATCGACGGCACGGTGATCCCGCGGGGCGCGGAGCTGGCCCTGCTCTTCGGCTCGGCCAACCGCGACCCGGCCCGCTTCACGGACCCCGGCACCCTCGATCTCGCCCGCGAGGACAATCCGCACGTCAGCTTCGGGGCCGGCATCCACTACTGCCTGGGCGCGCCGCTGGCCCGCATCGAGCTGATGGCGTCGTTCGGGGAACTGCTGCGGGAGGCGCCGTCCATGCGGCTGGCGGCGGAGCCGCAGTGGCAGGGCGGCTTTGTGATCAGAGGGCTGCGGGAGCTGCGGGTCGAGCTCTGACGCCGAGCCGCGGTCGTGGGCGCCGGCCCGGCCCGCGCCCGCTCTCCCCCCGGCCGGCTCTGACCCCATGCCCGCGCCGCCGGCACCCCCGTCACGTCAGGATGTCGCGCCGCCGCAGTCCCGCCAGACCCGCCGCCGTGAACACCACCGCGAGCGCCAGCAGCACCCCCACCGGTCCCCAGGCCATGTCGTTGCCCGGCAGCTTCGGCAGATGCTCGAACGGAGACACCTTCAGGGCCGCGTCCGGCAGATTCAGGGCCGCGCCCACCCAGCCGAGCGCCAGCGACAGGCCCGCGTAGGCCCAGGCCAGCCCCGCCGCCCGCGGGACGATCCCGTGGACGGCCACCGCCACCGCGCCCAGCAGCCACACCGCGGCCACCTGCACCAGGCTCGCGCCCAGCACCGGACCGAATCTCCCGCCGTGGCCCAGCGCGAGACCCAGGCCGCCGAGCAGCATGATCAGCGCGGCGCCGCCGAAGGCGACGAGGAGGTGGCCGGCCGCCCATCGCACCCGGCCGACCGCCGCCGCCAGGACCGGTTCCGCGCGCTGCGAGGTCTCCTCGCCGTGCAGCCGGAGCACCGACTGCACGATGTACAGCGCGGCGACCATGCCGAGCATCCCCACCATCGCGGCGAGGAAGGCGTCCGTGATGCCGGACTGCCCGCCCATCCGTTCCAGCATCTGTCGGGTCCGCTCGTTGTCGCCGACCAGATCGGCGGCCCCCTCCGCCATCCCGCCGAACATCAGCCCGGCGAGCAGGAACCCGGTGCCCCAGCCCGCGAGGCTGCCGCGCTGGAGGCGCCAGGCCAGGCCGGACGCGGTCGCGAGGCGGCCCTCGGCGGGCCCGGGACGGGCCGCCATGAAGCTCATGCCGACATCGCGCCGCCCGGCGAGCCCGTACGCGACGGCGCCCTGGAGTATGACGGCCGCGGCGAACAGGAGCAGCACCCACCAGCGTTCGGCCGCGAAGGGCCGCAGGTTCTCCGCCCAGCCGATGGGCGAGAGCCAGGTCAGCACATGCGAGCCGTCGTCGCTCGCCGCGTCGCCCGCGGCCCGCAGCGCGAAGGCCAGCCCGAGTACCGCGGCCGTCAGGCCCTTGGCGAGGCGCGCGGTCTCGGTGAACTGCGCGATCATCGCGGCCATGGTGGCGAAGACCATGCCCACGCCGCCGATGCCGAGGCCGAGCGCGAGCGCTCCGGCCGCGCCTTCGGCGGCCAGCCCCGCCGTCACCAGCAGGGCGAGCGCGGTGTTGGCGACGAGGGCCACGAGCAGTGCCGAGGTGAGCGGCGCGCGGCGGCCCACCATGGCGGCGGACAGCATCTCCTGGCGGCCGGTCTCCTCCTCCTCGCGGGTGTGCCTGACCACGACGAGCAGGCTCATGACCGCGGCGAAGGCGGCCATGAAGACGGTGTACCGCCAGGCCACGATCCCGCCGAGGGAGTCGTCGAACACCGGTCCGTAGAGGGAGCGCAGGGAGCTGTTGGCGGCCATCGAGTCGACCACGCCGGCCCGCTGGGCGGGGGTCTCGTAGACCTTGCCGAGCGTGTTGCCCGCGCTCGCGGTCGTCCCGCCGATCGCCAGGACCCACAGCGGCACCATCACGCGGTCGCGGCGCAGACCGAGCCGCAGCAGCGTGCCCGTCCCCGCGAGGGGCCGCGATCCGCCCCCGCGCGCAGGAGCGAATCCGGCGTCGGCCACGGCGGTCATCGCGACATCGCCTCCTCCGGCGCGTAGTGGCGGAGGAAGAGCTCTTCCAGGGTGGGCGGCGTGCTGGTCAGCGACCTGACGCCGGACTCGCTCAGCGAGCGCAGCACGGCGTCGAGCCGGTCGGTGTCCACCTGGAGCTTCACGCGCGTCCCCTGGATGTCCAGGTCGTGCACGCCGGGGAGCTGGGCGAGTCCGTTCGGCGGCCCGGCGAGTTCGGCGGTGACGCTCGTCCGCGTGAGGTGGCGCAGTTCGGCGAGCGACCCGGTCTCCACGGTGCGGCCCCTGCGGATGATGCTGACCCGGTCGCAGAGGCTCTCCACCTCGCTGAGGATGTGCGAGGAGAGCAGGACGGTACGGCCGCGGCGGCGCTCCTCCTCGACACAGCTCTGGAAGACCTCCTCCATCAGCGGGTCGAGTCCGGAGGTGGGCTCGTCGAGGATCAGCAGGTCCACGTCGGAGGCGAACGCGGCGACCAGGGCGACCTTCTGACGGTTCCCCTTGGAGTAGGTGCGCCCCTTCTTGGTGGGGTCGAGTTCGAACCGTTCGAGCAGGTCGGCCCGGCGTGCCAGGTCGAGGCCCCCGCGCAGCCGGCCGTAGAGGTCGATGACCTCGCCGCCCGAGAGGTTGCGCCACAGGGTGACGTCTCCGGGCACATAGGCGATACGGCGGTGCAGCTCGACCGCGTCGTGCCAGGGGTCCCTGCCGAGGAGCTGGGCGGCGCCGGAGTCGGCCCGCAGCAGTCCCAGCAGGACCCGGATGGTGGTGGACTTGCCCGCGCCGTTGGGGCCGAGGAAGCCGTGGACCTCACCGGTCTCGACCGCGAGGTCGAGGCCGTCCAGCGCGTGTGTCCGCCCGAACGACTTGTGGAGTCCGGAGACGGTGATGGCCTTCGTCATGCTTCGGAACGTACGGTGTTTTCACAAATTTGTGAAGTTAAGGAAGCGTATAAACTCGGGTGGGCAGGCCGGACGAGGGGAGACGATGGGGTCATGAGCGGCGACGACAGCGCGAACGGGCGGGCCGGTGACGAGGCGGTCTCGCGCTTCGTGGAGCGGTTCGCGGCCGAACTGACCGAGGCCGGAATGCAGCGGATGGCCGCGCGGGTCTTCGCCGCGCTGCTCTCCTCGGAGAAGGGCAGCATGACCTCCGCCGAGCTGGGGGAGCAGCTGCGGATCAGCCCGGCGGCGGTCTCGGGGGCCGTGCGCTACCTCAGCCAGGTCGACATGGTCAGCCGGGAGCGGGACCCGGGCTCACGCCGCGACCGCTACGTCCTGCACAACGAGCTCTGGTACGAGACCTTCACCCGGCGCGACCAGCTGCTGACCCGGTGGGAGAAGGCGCTGCGCGACGGCGCCGCGACGCTGGGCCCGGACACGGCGGCGGGGGCGCGGGTCACGCAGACCGCCGAGTTCTTCGGCTTCCTCCAGCATGAGCTGGAGGGGATGATGGACCGCTGGCGCGTCTACCGCGAGGAGCACGGCATCCCGGCGCCCTGACAGTCGCTCGCGGCAACCTCGCGCCCGGGCCACGGAGATCTCAGTGAGGCGCCCGTCAGGAACCCTCACCCGCGAACGCGCCGCCCGCGCCGAAGGCCAGCGCCGCGAACCGTTCGCCCATGCGGCGGTGGGTGGCGGCGTCCGGGTGGAGGTCGTCCGGCAGCGGCAGTTCGGCGGAGTCGTCCTCGCCGTAGAGCTCGCGCCCGTCGAGATGGTGCAGATTCGGGTCGTCGACCGCCCGCTGCTTCACGATGCGGGCCAGCTCCTCCCGGATGACGCCCAGCGTCAGCTTTCCCGCGGCCCGTTCGCCGGGGTCGCCCGCGGCCCGGAACCGGAGCTGCCCTTCGCCGACGCCGCTGAAGTCCGGGATGCTCGGGCCGGGGGTGTCCTCGTGGATCGGGCACAGGACCGGCGAGACGACCAGCAGCGGAGTGGTGGGGTGGCCCTCGCGGATCGTGTCGAGGAAGCCGTGCACCGCGGGACCGAAGGCGCGCAGCCGCATCAGGTCGGTGTTGACGAGATTGATGCCGATCTTGACGCTGATCAGGTCGGCGGGGGTGTCCCGCAGCGCGCGGGCCGTGAACGGGTCGAGCAGGGCGCTGCCGCTGAAGCCCAGGTTCGTCAGCTCCACACCGCCGAGAGAACTCGCGAACGCGGGCCAGGTGGTGGTGGGGCTCGCGGCGTTCGACCCGTGACTGATCGAACTGCCGTGGTGCAGCCATGTCCTGCGGCCCGTGTCCGGCACGGCCTCGACGGGCGCGTCGGTGCGCAGGGCGACCAGTTCGGTGATCTCGTTGTGCGGCAGCCAGATCTCGACGACCTTGTCGCGGCCCGGGAGTCCGGAGAACCGCACGGTGCCGACCGGGCCGGGCAGCGTCTCCGCGGACCCGGTGGTCATGTCGATCATCAGGACGTTGCCGCCGGGCACACTGGCCTGCCGGGTCAGCGCGCCGTCGACGAGCAGGTCGTACACGCCGTCCGGCCGGGGCGGGGCGCCTTTGTACGCGTTCTTGGTGCGCAGCGTGTCGAGCTCGACGACGCCGGCCCGGGTGCGGAAGGTCAGCCGTACGCCCGAGGGCTGGGCCTCCGCCATGGCCAGCTGACCGTCGGTGTTCTGTGCGCGGGCCCGGGCGGGCAGCCGGTGCGGCAGCCACCCCTGCTCCGTGCGCTCCAGCTCCAGCGCGCCGCGCAGGAGGTCGGCCGTGACGGGGGTGGTGGTCCAGTCCGTCGCCGGGTCCGCCGGGTCCGCCGGGTCCGCCGTGGGGGTGTGGGGGGTGTCGTCGCGCTGGTCGTCCATGGACAGCATTCTGCTGGCCGGATACGTGGTCGGCCCAATGATTATCGGCCCCTCGGCCCCTCGGCCCCTCGGCCCCTCGGCCCAGCGGGCCGGCGTCGGCGCCGACGGGCGGCCGTGCTCGGACGGCGCGGCCTCAGCCCCCCGACGCCGTCGCCGCCGACGGCAGTGTCAGTCCCCACGCCCCCGGCCGCAGCGTCCAGGTCCGCGTCCGCACCGGGCCGGTGATCAGCGTGTCCGCCCGGTACCGGAAGTCCGGCCCCGAGACCGTCACCGTCAGCGCCTTCGCGACCAGCGGGTCCCCGGAGGCCGAGGCGCGGACCGTGACCTCCGCCCGCCCGCCGCCCGTGCGGACCGTCACCGCCTCCACCAGGCGGTCCAGGTCCGACAGCAGGACGCCGTCCGCCTCCACCCGCAGCCGGTGGGTGCGGACCACCGCCGGGGGCGCGGGTCTGACCAGGGTGCGCACCAGCGAGCGGCAGGTGTTCCACACCGAGGTGCCGTTCGCCCCCGACCCGGGTCCCGCGACGGCCGGGATGGACAGATCCCCGAGCACCACGCCGTCGCTCTCGTCCACCAGCAGATCCAGCCGCCGTACGACCCCGTCCAGCACCGCCCGGGCCGCCGCCACCGCAGTGCGGGGCACGCCCAGCGAATGCGCGAGATCCACCGCCGGGCCGACCGGCACCATCGACAGGGCGCCGTCGCCGAGCCACCGGTCCCGGTGCAGCAGCGACACCGCACGCAGCAGCGTCCGGTCGTCACCGATCACCACGGGGCGCCGCGAGCCCCTGCGGGCCAGCGCCCGCGCGAATTCCTCGGGTCCCTCCGGAAGGCAGATTTTCGCCTCAGAGCCACCGCACAGCACATCTTTCGCGATCCGCACGGACTCGCCGTCACTTCGGCGGGCGACCGGGTCGATGACCACCAGCAGCTGGTCGTGAGCCGACACCTCGGTCCTTCCTCGGGTAGCATCTTTGTGCAAGAGCCCCTTGCGCTATTGCGCCAGGGGCTTCGTCTATTCCGGGGCAACAGGTCCGCAGACTCAGGCACGGCACACGCCCCCTGACCTTGGACATGCCCCGCCCGGAAGGGGTGTACGCCTGTGCCCGCACTTGTGCTGCTCGGTGCTCAGTGGGGTGACGAGGGCAAGGGAAAGGCCACCGACCTGCTCGGTGGATCCGTGGACTATGTGGTGCGTTACCAGGGCGGCAACAATGCCGGCCACACGGTCGTGGTCGGCGACCAGAAGTATGCGCTGCATCTCCTCCCTTCCGGAATCCTCTCGCCGGGGTGTACCCCGGTCATCGGCAACGGGGTCGTCGTCGACCCGGCTGTCCTGCTCTCCGAGCTGAGCGGGCTGAACGACCGTGGCGTCGACACGTCCAAGCTGCTGATCAGCGGCAACGCTCATTTGATCACCCCGTACAACGTCACTCTCGACAAGGTGACGGAACGGTTCCTCGGTAAGCGGAAGATCGGTACCACCGGCCGGGGAATCGGCCCGACGTACGCCGACAAGATCAACCGCGTCGGCATCCGCGTCCAGGACCTCTACGACGAGTCGATCCTCCAGCAGAAGGTCGAGGCCGCGCTGGAGTCCAAGAACCAGCTGCTGGCCAAGGTCTACAACCGCCGGGCGATCGAGGCGGAGAAGATCGTCGAGGAGATGCTCCAGTACGCGGAGAAGCTCCGTCCGTACGTCGCCGACACGACGCTGCTGCTGAACAACGCGATCGACGAGGGCAAGGTCGTCCTCTTCGAGGGCGGCCAGGGCACGCTGCTGGACGTGGACCACGGCACGTATCCCTTCGTCACCTCCTCGAACCCCACGGCCGGCGGCGCGTGCACGGGTGCGGGTGTCGGACCGACGAAGATCAGCCGGGTGATCGGCATCCTCAAGGCGTACACGACGCGTGTGGGCGCGGGCCCCTTCCCGACGGAGCTGTTCGACGAGGACGGCGAGGCGCTGCGCCGTATCGGCGGCGAGCGCGGTGTGACCACCGGCCGTGACCGCCGCTGCGGCTGGTTCGACGCGGTGATCGCGCGCTACGCGACGCGCGTGAACGGTCTGACGGACTTCTTCCTGACGAAGCTGGACGTGCTGACGGGCTGGGAGCAGATCCCGGTCTGCGTGGCGTACGAGATCGACGGCAAGCGCGTCGAGGAGCTGCCGTACTCGCAGACGGACTTCCACCACGCGAAGCCCATCTACGAGTACCTGCCGGGCTGGTCGGAGGACATCACGAAGGCCAAGACCTTCGCGGACCTCCCGAAGAACGCGCAGGACTACGTGAAGGCGCTGGAGTCGATGTCGGGCGCGCCGATCTCGGCGATCGGCGTGGGCCCGGGCCGCACGGAGACGATCGAGATCAACTCGTTCCTGTCGTAGCACCGGCCGTGCACGACGACGCCCCCGGGACCGCGGTCCCGGGGGCGTCGTCGTCCTCCTTCCCGCCACCGGCCCCCGGCTCAGTCCTCGCCGCAGATCCGCAGCCCCTTCGGTGTCCCGCACGGCAGATGCCCGTGGGTGCGGATCACGTCCTGTCCGCTGCCGCGCGTGAGATAGCCGAGGAAGCTGGAGGCGAGCGAGTCCGCCGGCGGCTGTCCGTAGGTGTAGGCGTACTCGATCTCCAGATACGGGTACACGTACGCGCTCCTGCCGATCTCGTCGACGTTCGGCGCCTGCCCGCCGATGCTGAGGCGGTGCGCCCCCTTCAGCCCGCTGCCGGAGCGCAGTTCGCTGTAACCGATCGCGCCCGGCAGCCTGGCCACCGTCGCGAGCACCTGCTCGGTGCTGTCGAGCTCGCAGCGCACGACCGGCGCCTGCGGATCGTCCCGGTGGGCGCAGTCGCGTGAGGAGTTCGCCGGCTCGTTGCGGTGCAGCACCCGGCGCTGGAAGACCTCGCGCGTACCGGAGTTGGCGTCCCGGCTGACCAGCAGGACAGCCAGATCGGGGCCGCCGAGCTGCTTCCAGTTGGTGATCTCGCCCGCATAGATGCGCCGGACGTCCGTGAGGGAGAGGTCGCGTACGGGGACCCTGTCGTTGACGACGAGCGTGAAGAGGGAGACCGCGACGCGGACCTCGCGCAGCTGCGGATACCCGCCCGGCTTGGGCCCGTCGGAGAGCGCCACGAGCGCCGGTGCCTTGTCCTCCTCAGCCCCTTCGTCGGCCAGCGCCCGTATCCCGGCGGTGCTGCCGTGCGCGTCCACCACGACGGTGGCGCCCTCGCAGTCCTTTTCGTACTTCGCCGCCAACTCCCGTACGACGGGGGCGAAGGCCGTCGACCCGGTCAGTGTCAGGCTGCCCCGCTGGCACCCCATGGGCGGCGGGGCGTCCTCCCGTACGACGATGATCGAGGCCAGCACGATGACGCACGCCGTGAGCAGGACCGTGATGGTGCGGGCGGCCCGGCTGAAGACCGGCGGTTTGTCGTCGGGTGTCGTACTGCGGTTGGGCCGCACCTCGCCGTCGCGGATGCCACCCGTGACGCCGATCGGGCTGCCGACATGGCCGCCCGTCAGCAGCACCAGCAGTTTGTAGTGCTCGCCCCGGTTCAGCGGGACGCGCGGCAGGTGGATCGTGCCGTCCGTGTGCCGCAGGCCCGCCGCGGGGGTGAAGTGCTCCATCAGATGGTCGGCGTCCGCGGGCTGGGTGACGGCGATCGCCCGGACCGTCCGGTCCGCGAACTCCGCCGTCAGACCGTGCACTCCACGGCCCGTGTAGTCGTCGCCCGCGATCGACTGCGCGCCGTCGTTCTCGATGCGCAGCAGGACGAGCGTGGCGTCGGACATGTCGGGGGTCTCGTTGAACAGCCCCAGCCGTACGTTCCCCCGGCCGCCGCCCGGCGCGTTGCTGCCGATCGGGGTGTCCAGCTGGACGCGGTATCCGATGCGCTTGCGCCGCGGCACCCGCCGCTCGTACCAGAGCACCGCGCCGGAGGCCAGCACACCGAGGAGCGCGGTGAGCACGGCGACGACGTTCTCGGGGCTCAGCCATTCCACGGCGGTCACGGTAGGGCGAATCACCCTGGGCGCACGGGAGTTGGGGCGTTCGGTCGCTCAAGATTCGCCGTTCGTTCAGTACGTAACAACCCTTGGTCTAGACCTTGACAGGTCCAGACCAATGCCGTTCGGTGTGGGTGACCCCCACGGAAGGACGGAACTCATGCTGAGACGCGTCACCACCCTGCTCGCGGCATTCGCCATGGCCATCGGGCTCGCCGTCTTCATCCCCAGCACCGCGTCCGCGGCGGCCTGCGCTGCCGCGTGGAACTCCTCGTCCGTCTACACGGGCGGCATGTCCGCCTCGTACAACGGCCGCAACTACCAGGCCAAGTGGTGGACCCAGAACGAGCGTCCGGGCTCCGCGGACGTCTGGGCGGACCAGGGCACCTGTACCGGCGGAGGCGGCGGCAACCCGCAGCCGTCGGGCTTCGTGGTCAGCGAGGCACAGTTCAACCAGATGTTCCCGGGCCGCAACTCCTTCTACAGCTACAGCGGTCTGACCGCCGCGCTCAGCGCCTACCCGGCGTTCGCGAAGACCGGAAGCGACACCGTGAAGAAGCAGGAGGCCGCGGCCTTCCTGGCGAACGTCTCCCACGAGACGGGCGGGCTGGTCCACATCGTGGAGCAGAACACCGCCAACTACCCGCACTACTGCGACCGCAGCCAGCCCTACGGCTGCCCGGCCGGCCAGGCCGCCTACTACGGTCGCGGACCGATCCAGCTCAGCTGGAACTTCAACTACAAGGCAGCGGGCGACGCGCTGGGCATCAACCTGCTCGCCGACCCCTGGCGCGTCGAGCGCGAATCGGCCGTCGCCTGGAAGACCGGCCTCTGGTACTGGAACACCCAGAACGGTCCCGGCACCATGACCCCGCACAACGCCATGGTCAACAGCCGCGGCTTCGGCGAGACGATCCGCAGTATCAACGGCTCGCTGGAGTGCAACGGCGGCAACCCCGGCCAGGTGCAGAGCCGGGTCACCAAGTACCAGCAGTTCACCCAGATCCTGGGCGTCGCCCCCGGCGGCAACCTGTACTGCTGAGCCAGGCGCCGGCACCCACGCCCACGTCCGGCACCGCCAAGGGCGGTCACCGACAGGTGACCGCCCTTGGTCCGTTTGCCGGCCCGGCTCGCACGCCCGGCCGTTGCCGCCGGCTATTGGCTGACGGTGCCGAACGTGTCGCCCGCGGCCGGAAGTCCGCCCGAGCCCGGCTGGTACGAGACCACCGGATCGGCCGCCCCGCCCACGATGTTCGCCCACGGCAGGGCGTGGAGCGCGCCGCGTGCGTTGGGTCCCAGAGGCATTCCCACATAGAGGTGACCCGCCGCCGCGGTCATGTAGCCGCCCACGGCGTGGGACGTGCCCGGTGCGCCCGGCAGTCCGGACTTCCCCTCCTCGACCACGACCTCGGACGCGCCCGGGCTGCCGAGCAGCGGCACGATCCGAATGGCACCCGCGTCCTTCACGCTGCCGATGTCCTCGCCCGGGACACCGATCGACAGCAGCAGGCTCTTGTCGGTACTGACCGCACCGGGCCGGGTGTTCACGGCCGCCACCTTCTTGCCGAAGGCGTCGCCCGCCTCGTGCTCACCGGCGATGCCGGTGGTGCCCTGGCTGATGTCGGCGAGCTGCGTGATTTTCCCTGCCGCGTCCACGCGCAGTGTCACCACTCGTCCGGCGTCCTTGACGAGAGTGCTACCGGTGCCCATGTCCTCGCCGGGGGAGCCGATCGCAAGGATCGAATCGGTCCCGGTGGACGTGGCGGACGGACGGTACTGGGCCATCGCCAGCGAGGCACCGAACTGGTCGCCGGGCTCGGCGGCACCACTGATCAGGTCCGAGTCCTCGTCGAAGCCGAGCAACGGGGTCGGCCCGCCCGAGGAGTTGATGGCGTGGCCGTAGATCTGCACCCCGCCGGAACCGGAGTCCGTGCCGACGTCCTCGCCCGGGGTGCCGACGGCGAAGTGGCCGGGTGATCCGGCGACCGTCGTGCCGAAGCGGTCGTCCTTCTCCGCGGCGCCGGCCGCGCCGGGCTTGTCCTGGTGCGTCGAGGCGTTGGTCGTGCCGCGCAGGTAGAAGAGATTGCCCGCGTTCGCGACGTCGCCCAGGTCCTCGCCGGGCACGCCGATGGCCAGGTACGGCTCCCCGGTGACGGTGGCGCCGGCGGCCAGGGCGTGGCCCATCCGGTCGCCCGCCTCGCCGGCGGACGCCTTGATCGCGCCCGCGCCGCTGCCCTGCTCCAGGGTGAGGGCCGTCTGTCCCTTGGTGAGACCGCCGGGTGCGCCGTACAGGACCTGCACCATGCCGGCGTCGGCCGCGTTCCCCAGGTCCTCCCCGGGGACGCCGACGACGAGGTCGGTGCAGCCGTCGAGGTTGTGGTCGAAGACCGCCAGCGCCTCGCCGAACTGGTCGTCGGGCTCGGCGCCGCCCGGGACGCCCGCGGCGTCCTGGTTCAGTTCCGTGGTGCCCTTGCCGCCGCCGTGGACGATCCGTACGACACCTGCCCTGGCGTCCGCGCCGACCGCGGCCTTGGGGTCGGCGACGGCGATGTCGCGTTCTCCGTCGCAGTTGAAGTCGGTGGGGCGGGCGGCGGTGACCGTGGTGGTGATCCAGGTGGCCAGGTCGTCCGAACGGGAAGCGACCGCGCCGGTGCGGGTCTCCTTCTCGCCGAAGCATCCCCCTTGCCAGGAACGGCTGTTGACGCCGACCAGCTGGGCGATCCCGTTGGTCTCGCGGAGCAGAGGGCCACCGGTGTCACCCTTGCAGAGCGCGCCGTTCACCCCGGTGACGCCGATGTCGTCGGTGCCGACGGCGTCCACGGTGAAGGCGGCGGCGTGCGCGGCGGACGGCACCCACTCGGTCCTGGTGCGGCCGTAGCCGACGGCTTTCAGCTGCTCGCCCGCCGTGGCGGCGGTGGCGGACACCGTGACGGGAGCGGCGCCGGTGGTGGGCCTCGCGAGCCGGGCCAGCACGATGTCGCGTCCCGGACGGGGCACCAGTTCCACGATCTCGCCGGTCTTCCCGGCAACCGTGGCGATGGTCTTGAGTGCGGGCTTGCCCGCCTGCACCGAAGTGGTCTCGGGGTCGGCGGCGAAACAGCTCGCGGCGGTGAGAATCCACTGCGGCGCCACGAGGGAGCCGGTGCAGGTGCGGGCGGTGTCGTCGGCGCCGATGGCCAGTGCGGCGGCGAAGGCGTAGCTGCCCGCAGGGGCGGTGTCGCCGGCGACGGCGTGGGCCGGGGTGGCGGTGAGTGCCCCGGCGGTGGCCACGGCGGCCACCAGGGCAGCGGTCACGGCGGCCCCTGGACGTACGGAAGTCACGTTTCTCGATTCCTTGACGCTGGACACGGCCGGGTCAGCCGGTGACACGGATCTCGACGAGCACGGACTGCGCGCCCCCGACGGTGCCCTCGCCCACGCTCTCGAAGCCGTCCTTGGGAACGTCGACGGTGGTGGTGTCGCCGTTCGCGGTCAGGTCGGCGCTGATGGGGTGCTCGGCGGTCTCCAGGGCGAAGACGCGCGGCAGTTCGAGGGTGAGGTATCCGGTCTTGGCGGTGGCCCGGAAGCAGTAGTTGCCCTTGCGGCCGGCCGCGTCGTCCTTGACGGTGTGGACCTTGATCTCGCCCGGCGAGGTGTCGCACTCCACGAGCAGAATGCGTCCGTCGCCCTTTTTCAGCTTGATTCCCTGGGTCGCCAGAATGTCGGCGGCGCCGGGGTAGCCGTAGTCCTCGACCGCGACCGGCGGAGTGGCCGCCGCGCTTCCCCTGGTGGCCGATTCGTCCGCGACGGCGAAGGACATACCGACGATTGCGACGAGGGTGCCGACGGCTCCCGAAACAAGAAGACTACGAGTGCGGAAAGCCACCGCACACTCCCTTCAGGCGGCACCCGTGCATTCATAGGTGAGCCGGAAACGTAATTGCCCAGTAAAGGTGACGAGTGAATCTAGATTGCGCTGTGACAGATCGTCAACTCACTTTCACTCAGGGGTCGTTGCGGTGAGCAGGGTTTTGGGGGGCTACTTCCCGCGCTGTCCGATTCTGATGATGCGTGCGTCACATGTGTATTGACGTGCGACGGCATCCTGATCGACGAGTGGCGCAGGTGTGGAACGGAACAGACTATTCCGGTTATGTGGGCAGCGGCCCGTCGCGCGGCGGCTGGGCGGTCCAACTTCCCGAATAGAGGCGGGATATGCTCCCGACGCCATACGGAAAGGCGGCAACACCCGTTGCCGATAACCGAGATGAGTGTTTCTCTTGAATGGAAGAATTAATGGGGGGCGACGGGCGTGGGGGGCTCGGAGGACAGCGCGTGCGCTGATCACCGGCCTGCTGCCGCTGGCCCTGCTGGTGGGGTTGCTGGGGGGCACCGCGGCCGCCGCCGACGACCCGCTCTCCGACGACGGCATGTTCAGCGGCCAGAGCGGCAGCCCCACGCCGCTCACCAACCGCGCTCTCGTCGTGGACCTGTGGAAGACCGGCGGCCCGGGGGTCAAGGCGCTTGCCGAGGCGGCCCTGACCGGCACCGACGCAGACATCCGGACGCTTCTGAGCACCGTCCACGAGACGGGCGTGCAGGACAACCGCGTCGCCGCGGCCCAGCTCGCCTCCATCGGCGGCAGCCAGCTGCTGGACGCCGCGCGCACGGCGCTGTCGGGCACGCCGGAGGAACTGGAGACCTTCCTCGCGTACGGCTGGGAGGACCCGCTCGTCCAGGACCAGCGGGTCCAGGCCGCGCAGGTCATCAGCGCGGGCGGTCCAAGCGTCCAGGAGGCCGGGCGGGCCGCGCTGAACGGCACCCCCGAGGACGTGCAGGCGTTCCTCGCGACCGGCCGCTACGCCAAGGCCCAGCAGGACGACCGCGTGGAGCTGGTGCAGCTCATCAGCAGCGGCGGGTCCAATGTGAAGTCCGCGGGGCGGCTCGCGCTGAACGGCACACCCGAGGACGTCCGGGAGTTCCTGGAGGTGGGCCAGTACGTGGCCCGCTCGCGTGACCAGGAGCGAGCGACCGTCGAGCAGCTCGCCGCCCGGGCGAAGGAGGCCGGCCGGCAGGCCGCCAAGGAGACGGAGGCGGCCAAGGCGGCGTCCGCCAAGGCGGTGAAGGCCGCCGAGCTGGCGAAGGAGGCGGCGGAGAAGGCCGCGAAGGAAGCGTCCCTGGCGCAGAAGGACTCGCTGGACGCCGCGGCCGCGGCAGGACGTGCCGCCAAGGCCGCCAAGCAGGCCGCCGGCGCCGCGCAGCAGGCGATCTCCGCGGCCAACGCGGCGAACAACGCGGCCCGGGTAGCGGCGAGCGCCGCCTCTCAGGCCGCCGCCGCGGCAGCCGGTGCGGCACGCGCGTCGTCGAACGCCCGCAGTGCTGCCGCAGATGCCGCGCGCGACGCGAAGAACGCCTCCGCGGCCCGAAAGGCCGCCGAGGACGCCCGGGCCGCCGCCAAGGGCGCCAACCTCGCCGCCGACGCGGCCGACCAGGCCTCGAAGGCGGCGACAGCGGCCGGCGTGGCGGCCCTCTCCGCCGTGAGCGCGGGTGCCAACGCCGACCGGGCGGCGTCGGCCGCCCTGGAGGCGAGCGGCTACGCCAACCAGAGCAGTGCACAGGCCGCCGAGGCCCGTCGCTCCGCCGCTGCCGCCAAGCGTCACGCGGCCGAGGCCAACCGTGCCGCCTCCGCGGCGGAGAAGCTGGCCCGCAAGGCCGCGACAGCGGCGTCCCAGGCCCGTGACGAGGCGCGCTCAGCAGCGGCCCACGCCAACGCGTCGGCCAAGGCCGCCGACGAGGCCGCCGAGCACGCGGGCGAGGCGGCGCAGGCCGCCGACAGGGCCACCGCACACGCCAAGGCCGCGACGGAAGCCGCCAACACGGCGTCCAAGGCGGTCACCAAGGCGCAGGAGGTCTACCAGCTCGCGCGCGAGGTCGAGACCGAGGAACTCCGCGGCCGGACCAACGCGGGTATCGAGCAGGCCAAGGACATCAAGGAGGACGACGACACCCGCCGGGCTGCCGTCGCCAAGGAGATACAGGAGTCGAAGGACCGGGACGCCGAGGCCCAGCGCCTCGCGACCGCCGCGGCCCAACCGGGGGCGGACCTCGGCCAGGTGGCCACCGACGGACGCAAGCTCGCGCTCCTCGCCGTCCGGAACGCGGACGCATGGAGCCGTGCCGCTGCCGAGGTGGCCCTCGCCTCCTCCGACGAGTATGTCGTCGACTACGTCCGCAACGGCTGGAAGGAGGCGCGCGAGCAGGACGAGCGCTTCCAGGTCGAGCGACTGGCCGAGGACAGCATGAGCAAGGCCGTGCGGGACGCGGCGGAGACCGCGCTCGCCGGTGACTCCGCGGGTGTGCACACCTTCCTGACCAAGGGTCAGTACGACGCCGGCGCACAGGACTTCCGTGTCGCCATCGCACAGGCCGCCGACACAGGCGGCCCGATCGTCACCGAGGAGGCGAGGAAGGCGCTCACCGCCGGTACTCCCGCCGCCTTCCGGCAGTTCCTGCTCACCACGCAGTACACGGCCCGTACCCAGGACGAGCGGGTCCAGGCGGCTCAGCTCGTCTCCACGGGCGGCCCCGAGGTGAAGTCCGCTGCGCGGATCGCCCTCGAAGGTTCACCCCAGTCGCTGCACGCGTTCATCGCCAAGGGTCAGTTCATGGCCCAGCGCAAGGACCTGCTCGCGGCCACCCACGTCGCACAGGTCCAACAGCTGATCGCGGAGGCGGCCGGCATCGCGGCCACCGCCCAGCAGGATGCCGCGGAGGCCCGGCAATCCGCGGCCATCGCCCGCAAGGCCTCGGAGGACGCGGCCAGGTACGCCAAGGAGGCCAAGGACTCGGAGATCAAGGCCAAGGGCTACGCCGACGACGCGGCCCAGCACGCCAGGGACGCGGAGGCGTCCGCAGCGCGTGCGGCCGAGTCGGCGAGGACTGCCCGCAACGCGGCGAACAACGCCAACCGTGACGCCCGTGCCGCGGCGGCGTCCGCCGCCACGGCGACCGTCTCCTCGGAGATGGCGCAGGCGTCGGCGTCGAGCGCATGGTCGGCGGCGAACGAGGCACGGGCGTCGGCGACGGCGGCGGGCAAGGACGCCAAGGCAGCCCTCACGGCGGCCAAGGACGCCTACTCAGTCGCCCTGAAGAAGCTGAAGGCGGAGGAGGAGACGCGCCGCAAGGCGGCCGTCGCCGCGAAGGAGAAGGCGGAGAACGACCCGGGCGCTCAGGCCCGTGAGATGTACCGCTGCGGCTTCGTGGGCTGTGACCTGGCGAGCAGCAACCACCCCCGCTGGTGCCAGCAGAACGAGATCCTGTGCGCGATCTTCGCGGACGGGGCCCGGTTCGGCGAGGCGATGAAGCAGCTCCACGACGTCGCGTCGATCTTCACCGATCTCGGACTGCTGGAGGCGTGCGCCGACGACCCGACCATCTCGAACTGCTGGGAGTTCCTGGGGGACGTCACCGTCAAGTCGAAGGCGCGGTGGGCGGAATCCGCGTACGACCTGATGCGCAAGCTCTTCAAGGTCAACAAGATCTGCAAGAAAGCCAAGCCGCTCACGGTCTCCGGGCAGCGCTCGTCGGTGCAGCCGGCCTCCGTACGGATGGCGGCGGCCGCTCCGAAGTGGGCGTGCGGCGACTTCACCAGAGGGTACGACGGGGACGGGATGATCACCGCCAACGTCACGGACGGCCTGCTGACCATCGCGGTCGAGAGGAACGACAGCAAGACCAAGGGCTATCAGATGTTCGACGACATGATGGCCCACTACGGTGCGGAAGGCATTCAGGCGGTCCAGGGAAACTGGAACCGAAGCATGCCCAGCAATCTGGACGAGTTCAACGCGCTCTTGCGCAGCGGAAAGACGCTGGAGGAGGCCGCGGCCGGCACCTTCACCGGCAGGAACTCGGCACGGTACGGATTCGGCAGGGTCTACGGCATCAAGGTCACAGGTGAGCACGGACACTACACAAACGTCCAGGTCCACTTCGGAAGGTAGAACGGAAGCACCGATGGAGAAGGCAGCCGAAGACATCCGGCGAATGGCGGCGGAAGGCGCGGGACTCGTCGCCATGATCGAGATGCTCAGACGGGACGAGGATTTCCGGCTGACCCCGCTGCATCTGCTGCGGATCCTCGGCGAGGGCGTCGGTATCCCGTGGACCGAGTCCCGGGTACTCCTGGAGTTCTTCGACCCCGACCTGAGGCCGCTCGTACCCGAGGACGAGGTCGACCGCAGGGCTGAAGAACTGCTGTCCCCTTACGTGACGCGGGAGGGGTAGCGGCGAAGGAAACGGGGACCGGTGCGGTCCGGGCACAAGGCCCGGTCCGCACCGGTCTCCTCCTACTCGGTCCAGCGGACGAACTGCGACCAGGCGTCGGGCGCGACGGTGAAGGCGGGGCCCTCGGGGTTCTTGGAGTCGCGCACGTGGACGACGTCGGGGCAGGTGGCGACCTCGATGCAGTTGCCGCCGCTGTCACTGCTGTAGCTGGACTTGCGCCAGGCGAAGGCGACCTCGATGCAGTCGCCACCGCTGGGGTTGCTGTAGCTGGACTTGAACCATCGCAGGGTGCTGCTCATTGCTGGTCTCCCGCCAACCTCTCGATGAGGCCCAGCGATTCACGAGGACCCAGGGCCTGTGCTCGGATCTTCGCATACCGCTGCGCGTATGTACTCACCTTTGCGCCGTCCTTGATCAACATGCCCTCCTCCTGTGGTTCCAGGTAGACAAGGTGGTCATGATCCGGGGTCTCCACCAAGTTCATCTCCCCATAGGCCCCTGGGCTTTCGCCTGAGAACCCACAGTCCAGCGGCAGCACCTGCAACGTCACATTCCGCCGCCGCGCGCACTCCGCCAGGTGCAGCAGCTGCGCCCGCATCACCTCCGGGCTCCCGATCCCCCTCCGTAACACCGATTCCTCCACGATCAGCTCGATCAGTGCCACCGGCTCCCGGTCGAACAGCACCCTGCGGGCGAGCCGCGCCTCGACCAGTTCCTCGACGCGGGGCTCGGGCAGGGGCGGGTAGCCGCCGCCGATCAGTGCCCTTGCGTACGCCTCGGTCTGGAACAGGCCGTGGACCACCAGCGTCGCGTACAGCGACAGGCCCACCGCCTTCTGCTCCAGCAGGACGTAGTCCTTGAACTGCGCCGGGTACTTGTCCAGCCGCACGTACTCCCGCGCCTGCTCGAAGATCCCCGTGCCACTGCCCAGCACCCGTTCCAGCTGCACCAGCATGTCGTCGCTCGCCGGCTGCGCGAAGGTCTCCATCGCGCTCACCGCCGCGCCCGAGTAGCCGAGTTCGCTTCCCAGTTGTTCCTGCGTCAGTCCCTGCCGGATACGCAGGTTCTTGGCGACGTTCGCCACCAAACGCGTCGCCGGACCCGCCGTTTCCTTGTTCTCCGCTCGCGCCATTTCTGATCACCACTTCGACTCGACCGGACTCAACCGGTCTCAACCGGAACTCGTCGAATTCAACCCGCCTCAAGGGGCGTTGGTGCAGGTCAAGACGTACGCAACGGCTCCTTCAGGCTCTGGAAAACGCTATCCGTGGTCACCGAGGATGTCGTCGTGGATACGCAAAGTCGCCAAGTAAACCTGGACTGGATTCCGGCTTCCGGATTCCAACTCCGCAAAGCAGGTGTGCAATTCGACGCGGCCCGCGTCGACGGTGAGGACGGCCGCCGGCTCGCCGATCTGCTGGAGGTGATGACGAACGGCGACCCCGGCCCCGTGGTCGCCGAAGCCTACGGACGGCGGTCGGTGTACTTCCTCGTACCGGTGGGCAGCACCGCGCACCGGCCGTGGCCGCGCGGGGTCACCCGGCTGGGCTCGGGCCCGGCGCACGTCAGTTTCATCCCCGTGCCCGCACTACGGGGCCGCACCTGGCCGCTGTCCTGGCGGTTTCCGCCCACATCGGCCGGACGGTTCGTCCATCCCCTGCTGCTGTGGCACTCCGCGACGGTGGTGCTCAGCCGGTCTTCCGGTACGTGAGCGGCGCGCCGCCCGAGCCGACCAGTTCACGGACGATCGTGCCGTTCGACAGCTCCAGCCGGCTCCACTGGCCCGGTGAGCACTTCGTCCGGTCGCCGAACGTGACCTGGGTGGGGCCCAGTTCGAGCGGCGGACCGGAGGCCTGGAGCTTGGCCGACCAGCGGCAGTCGTAGGTGGGGCCGATGCCGGAGAGGGTCATGACCTGGTCGCCCGAGGAGCCCTGGGTGATCGTCATGGTCCGGGTGTTGGTGCCGTCGGCGGTGTCGAAGGAGGACGTCCAGGTGCCGACGTACTCGGCCGGGACACCACCCTCGGCCGTGCTCGGGCTGTTCGACGGCGTGCTCGACGGGCTGTCGGACGCGGACGGGGTGGTCGAGCCGGGGGTCTCCGGGCCCGAGGACGCCGGTCCCGGCTTGGGGTCCGCGGTCGTCTTCTTGTCCTTGTCGCCCATGAAGGCGTAGACGGACCCGCCGGCGCCGACCGCGACGATGAGCGCCACCACGATGAGGGCCGCCGTCCCGCGATTGCTCCTGGCCGGGGCCGCGGGCGGGGGCGTCAGCACGTACGGAGGCGGGGTCTGCTGGTACGGCGGCGTCTGGTGGTGGTGGGACGGCGGTGTCTGCTGGTAGTGCGCGTACGGCGGTGTCTGCTGCGGCCCGGGGTGCTGATGCGGGTAGCCGTACGGCAGCGGGGGCGGGGGAGTGGGCGGCGGGGTCGACGTGGGCGCCTTCGGCGGGGCCGTGACCGTCGGCGGGTGCTCGGGCGAGGCCTTCGCCGGGCCGGCGGGCTGCTCGACCTCCAGCAACTGCACGGCGTGACGGCCGAGCTGGGCGATCAGCGCGCCCGGCAGCCAGGGCTCGTCGTCCTCGTCGGTGACCGTGCGCTCCAGGATCTCGTCGAGACCCGGCCGCGCCTCGGGATCCTTGTTCAGGCAGGCCCGGACGAGTTCGTCGAGATCCTCGGGCAGGCCTTCGAGGTCCGGTTCCTCCTGCGCGATACGGAACATCAGCGCGTGCACGCCGCTGTCGGCCGAGCCGAAGGGGAGCCGGCCCGTCGCGGTGAAGGCGAGGACCGCGCCGAGGCAGAAGATGTCGCACGCGGCCGTGACCCGGTCGCCGCGCACCTGCTCGGGCGCCATGAAGCCGGGGGAGCCGACGAGCGCACCGGTCCGGGTGAGACCGCCGTCGGTGACCGTCTCCAGCGCCCTGGCTATCCCGAAGTCGATGACCCGGGGGCCGTCGATGGTGATCAGGATGTTGGACGGCTTCAGGTCGCGGTGGATGAGATCCGCGCCGTGGATGCTGCGCAGGGCGTGCGCGAGACCGGACGCGAGGATGCGGACCGACCGTACGGGGAGCGGGCCGTGGCCGCCGGAGACGACCGAGTGCAGCGAGGGACCCGCGACATAGCCGGTGGCCACCCACGGCACGGGCGCCTCGGTGTCGGCGTCGAGCACGGGCGCCGTCCACTGCCCGCCGACCCGCAGGGCGGCCCGGACCTCCTGGCGGAAGCGCGCCCGGAACTCCTCCTGTTCGGCGAGTTCCTGGCGGACGAGCTTCACGGCGACCGTGCGGCCGCGGTCGTTGCGCGCGAGGTACACCTGGCCCATGCCGCCCGCTCCGAGCCGGGCGAGCAGCCTGTACTCACCGATGTGCTGCGGATCCCCTGGTGCCAGCTGGTCCATCGCCGCGCGCCTCCCCCGAAGTCTTCTGTTGGACGGACCGAGAATAGTGCGGTCCGTGCCACGGCAAGTAGGTCAGTATCCGACCTGCATGCCGCCTACGGTCGGTCTCGCGCAAGCGCACCCCGAGCGCCCCGGTGACCACGTCCGGTGCGCGCGACCCGTACGCGAGGAGACTGCCATGACCGTCAAGCCGGTTCCCGAGGGATACACCAGCGTCACGCCGTGGATCATCGGCCAGGACACCGCGGGCGTCATCGACTTCCTGAAGGCGGCGTTCGGGGCGGTGGAGCTCGGCAGGATGACGGACGAGAACGGCCGCATCGGCCATGCCGAGGTGCGGATCGGGGACGCGGTGGTGATGCTCTTCGACGCCCCGGGGGCCGACTGGCCGCCGACGCCCGCCTTCCTGCGGCTGTACGTCGAGGACGCGGCGGCCGTGCACCGCAGGGCGGTCGAGGCCGGCGGACAGTCGGTGACCGAGGTGACGCACCTCTTCTTCGGCGACCGGGTGGGCCGGGTACGCGACCCCTTCGGCAACCTCTACTGGATCCAGACGCACATCGAGGATGTGAGCGAGGAGGAGATGGAGCGTCGCCTCGGCGACCCCGTCTTCACCGAGGCGATGGACTACGTCACGAGCGCGGACTTCTTTCCCGGGGTCCGCTGATCGCCTCCAGCGCTTTGGACAGCTCCTCCAGGACTCGAGCCGTCTCGGCGAACCGCTCGGGCCCCAGTGCCTCGGCGAGACGGCCGGCCAGCTCGGCATGGCCCGGATCGATCCGGGTGATCGCCGAGCGGCCTTCGTCGGTCGGACGCAGCAGCTTGGCCCGGCGGTGCGCGGGGTTCGGCTCGTAGGCCGCGAGGCCCCGCTCGACCAGGAGGTCGGCGATCCGCTGCACGCTCTGGCGCGTGATGCCCATGTCCCGGGCGATCCCGGCGACCGGCTGCGGCACCCGCACCACCGCTCCGAGGACCTGCCACCAGGACGCGGTCAGTCCGACGTCCTTCGCCAACTCGTCGGAGACCGTGAGGAACTGGCCGTTCAGCCGGAAGACGCCGAGCGCCGTCCGGGTGAGCAGATCCTGTTCTTCGCGGCTCACGATTCGAGGACCGCGAACGCGGAGGCGTCCGAGTCGTGGAACAGCCGGTACCAGGCGTCCAGCTTCTCGCCCTCGTACACGCCGAGCCTGGCGAAGACCTCGCGGGCGAGGGCGACGGGCTCGGTCGGGCCCGCGGTGATCAGGTCGCCGTCGGTGACGGCGTCCGCCTCCCGGTAGTGCTCGGCGCCCTTGTAGCCGGTGGCGGCGAGGTAGAACGAGACGGCGCTGGTGTGGTCGCGGTCGTCCAGCAAACCCTCGCGCGCCAGTCCGGCGGTGGCGCCGCAGATGGCGGCGACCGGGACACCCGCGTCGAGGAAGGTGCGCGCGGCGGCGGCGAAGGGCGCGAGGTCGTCGCCGGCGTCCCAGAGGTGGGCGCCGGTGAGGATCAGCAGCGCGCTGTCCGCGGGGTCGAGGTCCGCGAGTGCGAGGTCGGGCTGGACACGGACGCCGCCCATGGTGGTGACCGGGTCGGTGGTGAGGCCGACGGTCCGGACCGTGAAGCCGTTCTGGGTCAGATGGGCGGTGGTGTGGCCCGTCTCCCAGTCGGCGAAGGTGTCGTAGACGGCGAGATGAACGGTGGTGCGGGTCATGGTGCCCTCCTCGTTCGGTATGACAGAAGACTGTCATGTCGACAGGATGCTGTCAATGTCCTTCCGGGGGGTCGAAGCACCCGACAGAACGCCGATGAAAGTGGCCGAGGCCATACAGGGTGGCCATGTCGGCCCTCACCTGCGCGTCCTTACGCTGGGCCGCATGACCCCTCATGCCGATGCCGATCCCCAGGCCGGCGCCGCCGTCAAGGCGGCCGACCGTGCGCACGTCTTCCACTCGTGGTCCGCCCAGGGCCTGATCGACCCGCTCGCCGTCGCCGGCGCCGAGGGTTCGTACTTCTGGGACTACGACGGGAACCGCTACCTCGACTTCACCAGCGGCCTCGTCTACACCAACATCGGGTACCAGCACCCGAAGGTCGTCGCCGCGATCCAGGAGCAGGCGGGCAGGCTGACGACCTTCGCGCCCGCTTTCGCCGTCGAGGCCCGCTCCGAGGCGGCCCGGCTGATCGCCGAGCGCACCCCCGGCGACCTCGACAAGATCTTCTTCACCAACGGCGGCGCCGAGGCCGTCGAGAACGCCATCCGGATGGCCCGTCTGCACACGGGCCGCCCGAAGGTGCTCTCGGCCTACCGCTCGTACCACGGCGGCACCGCGACCGCGATCAACGTCACCGGCGACCCCCGGCGCTGGGCGAACGACAACGGCACGGCGGGAGTCGTCCACTTCTGGGGACCCTTCCTCTACCGCTCCCCGTTCTACGCGTCGACCGAGGCCGAGGAGTGCGCGCGGGCGCTCCAGCACCTCGAGGACACCATCGCGTTCGAGGGTCCCTCGACGATCGCGGCGATCATCCTGGAGACGATCCCCGGCACGGCCGGGATCATGGTCCCGCCGCCCGGCTACCTCGCGGGCGTCCGGGACATCTGTGACCGCCACGGCATCGTGTTCGTCCTGGACGAGGTGATGGCGGGCTTCGGCCGGACCGGCAAGTGGTTCGCCGCGGACCACTTCG
Source organism: Streptomyces sp. AM8-1-1 (assembly GCF_032229325.1). Classification (NCBI taxonomy): domain Bacteria; kingdom Bacillati; phylum Actinomycetota; class Actinomycetes; order Kitasatosporales; family Streptomycetaceae; genus Streptomyces; species Streptomyces sp. AM8-1-1. The sequence goes on along the minus strand of NZ_CP135086.1, from coordinate 3,867,394 downwards.
ACGTGGTGCCCGACCTGCTGACCTTCGCCAAGGGCGTCAACTCCGGGTATGTGCCGCTGGGCGGTGTCGCCATCTCCGCGGAGATCGCGGCGACCTTCGAGACCCGGCCCTACCCCGGCGGCCTCACCTACTCCGGCCACCCGCTGGCCTGCGCGGCGGCCGTCGCGACGATCCAGGTGATGGAGGATGAGAAGGTCGTCGAGCACGCGGCCCACATCGGCGAGACGGTCCTCGGCCCGGGCCTGCGCGACCTGGCCGAACGCCACCCGAGCGTGGGCGAGGTGCGGGGCACGGGCGTGTTCTGGGCGCTGGACCTGGTCCGCGACCGCGAGACCCGCGAGCCGCTGGTGCCGTACAACGCGACGGGTTCGGCGGCGGCGCCGATGGGAGCGTTCGCGGCGGCGTGCAAGGCGAACGGCCTGTGGCCCTTCGTGAACATGAACCGGACGCACGCGGTGCCGCCGTGCAATGTGAGCGAGGCGGAGGCGAAGGAGGGGCTGGCGGCGCTGGACGTGGCGCTGTCGGTGGCGGACGAACGCATGGCCTGAGGGCGGGCGTTCCGGCCCCGGCCACGGCTTCGGGCTGTGCCGGGGCTCCGCCCGGACCCTGTGCGGCGAGGCCCGGTGGGGTCAGCCCCTCCGGCGTTTGAGGACACGGCCGTGGGCCGTACCCGGGGCTCCGCCCCGGACCCCGCGCCTCAATCGCCGGCGGCGCTGGAATGTCTCCCTCACCCGCCGGGCGGCGCCATCGGTGGCTCCACCTCCAGGAACCTGCGGTTGCGCGGCCCCTTGTAGAGCAGAGCCTCCCAGCCCGCCGATGTCAGCACCCGCGCGCACTGCGACAGCCGCTGCTCCTCCTCCTGGGCGGCGCCGCTGCCCGGCGGGCCCAGCCAGTCCACGCACACCGCGCCCGCCCGGTCGGCCGTGCGCACCCGGTACCCCGTGGCGGTGCGCGCGCCCTCCGCGTCCGTCGCCGACGGCGGCAGGCCGCCCGCCTCCAGCGCCAGGGCCACCGCACGGACCACCTGACGCAGCTCCCACTCCGCCGGCGCCGCGCCCGTCAGGCGGCGTATCTGCAGCAGCCCCTCGTACGCCGTCCGCACCTGCGCGGCCCGGTTCCGGTCCGCGAGCAGCTCCGCCGGGCCGTCTCCCGTGGCCGCCTCGAAGACGTCGGTCACGTCCGCCTCCCTGTGGGCATCTTCCGTCTCCCTCGTGACTCCGCCGTTCGGATCCTGCCGGCCCCTCGCTCCCCGGGACCGTCCTGGACGCTTGGTCCCGTCGCAGGTCATTCACCCGTGCCTCACCCGGTTCGTCGGCACTGGCCTATCGTGTCCGGGACCCCAGGCGAAGGAGAAGCCATCGATGCGCGGCACCGGCAGTACCGCTGTCACCCGCAGCACCCTGCGGCAACAGATCGCGGACGCGCTGCGTGACGAGGTGCTTGCGGGACGTCTGAAGCCCGGTCAGGAGTTCACCGTCAAGCTGATCGCCGACCAGTACGGCGTCTCGGCCACACCGGTGCGCGAGGCGCTCGTCGACCTGTCCGCCCAGGGCCTGCTCGACTCGGACCAGCACCGCGGCTTCCGCGTGCACCGGTTCACCGTCGACGACTACCGCCGCATGGTCGATGCCCGTTCGCTCGTCATCGACGGAATCTTCCGCCAGGCGGAGCGCCAGGGCCGCAGCACCGTGCCCGGCAAGGCGCTGGTGTCGGTGCGCCGCCGTGCCGAGGAGGCCGCACGCGCCGCCCGCGGCGGCGACCTCGACATCCTCATCGGCTACGACCTGCGCTTCTGGAACGAGCTCGGCGCCGTCGTCGCCAACAGCTACATCTCCGAGTTCCTGCACCGGCTGCGCGTCCAGGCCTGGGTGTTCGCCGTCCCGTTCCTGCGGGCGGACCCCGAGCTGCGGGACTGGCTGTGGAACGGCCACGAGGACCTCATCGACGCCATCGGCGCGGGCGACCTGGCGGCCGCCCGCACCGTCGTCGACAGTTACAACGACCATGCGCTCGCCTGGGCGGATCGGCTGGAGCAGTGAGCGTGGACCTGAGCGTCGTCGTCCCGGCGTACAACGAGGAGGGCAGACTCCGGCCCACCCTGGAGGCGATCTGCACCCATCTGCGGGCGGAGCCCGGCCGCTGGGGGGACTGGGAGCTGATCGTCGTCGACGACGGCTCCACCGACTCCACCGCCAAGATCGCCCGGGAGGCCGCGGCCGACGAGCCGCGGATCCACGTGATCGCGAGCGAGGACAACCGCGGCAAGGGCAACGCCCTGCGGCAGGGCGTACTCGCCTCCTACGGCCGGCGGGTGCTGGTCACCGACGCGGACCTCGCGACGCCCATCGAGGAACTGGACCGTCTCGACAAGCAGCTCGCCGCCGAGGACAGCGCGGCGGCGATCGGCTCGCGCGCGCACCCCGACTCCACGATCGAGGTCCACCAGCGGCGGACCCGCGAGTGGCTCGGCCGGATGGGCAACCGGCTCATACGCACCGTCGCCGTCCCCGGGATCCACGACACCCAGTGCGGATTCAAGCTCTTCGACGGCGACAAGGCGCGCGCCGCCTTCGCCGACTCACGACTCGACGGGTGGGGCATCGACGTCGAGATACTCCGCCACTTCCGGCGCGAGGGCTGGCCGGTCACGGAGGTCCCGGTGCGCTGGTCGCACCAGGAGGGCTCCAAGGTCAGACCGCTGGACTACGGCAAGGTCCTGCTGGAACTCGTCCATCTGCGGGCCCGTGCGGTGCGGCGGACCGACCTCCTGGTCGTCGGCCTCTTCCTCCTCGCGGCGCTCTTTCTCTACAAGGACCTGTGGGCCGACCTCGGCCACGGCTACCTCGACGACGCGGGACAGGACCAGAACCAGTGGGAGTGGTTCTTCGCCGTCACCGCCGACAATGTGATCCATCTGCGCAATCCGCTGTTCACGACGCTCCAGGGGCATCCCGACGGCGTGAACCTGATGGCGAACACCGTGATGCTCGGGCTCTCCGTCCCGCTCACCCCGGTGACCCTGCTGCTGGGTCCGACCGTCACCTGGGCGCTCGTGCTCACGCTCGGCCTCGCCGCGACCGCCTCGTCCTGGTACTGGCTGATCGCGCGCCGGCTCGTCGACAACCGGTGGGCCGCGGCCGTCGGAGCGGGCCTCGCCGCCTTCGCGCCGCCGATGATCTCGCACGGCAACGCGCACCCCAACTTCCTGGTGCTGTTCATGATCCCGGTGATCGTGGACCGGGCCCTGCGGCTGTGCGAGGGCCGCGCGGTCGTGCGCGACGGCGTGCTCCTCGGCCTCTTCGCGACGTACCAGATCTTCCTCGGCGAGGAGCCGCTGCTGCTCGCGGCGATGGGCATGCTGTTCTTCGCCCTCGCGTACGCGCTCGTGCGGCGCGATGTGGCCCGGACGGCCTGGCGGCCGCTGCTGCGCGGGATCACGGTCGCGCTCGCGGTGTGCCTGCCGCTGGTCGCGTTCCCGCTGGGCTGGCAGTTCTTCGGACCGCAGAGCTACACGAACGTGCTGCACGGCGACAACACCGCCAACGGACCGCGCGCCTTCCTGGAGTTCGCGGGACGCTCGCTGATGGGCACGGACGAGCGCGCCGACCGGCTCGCCATGAACCGCACCGAGCAGAACGCCTTCTTCGGCTGGCCGCTCGTCGCGCTCACCACAGCGATCGTGGTGCGGCTGTGGCGGCTCGCGGCGGTGAAGGCGCTGGCGTTCACGGCGTTCGCCGCGGCCTTCCTCTCGCTCGGCTCGACGTTCCGCATCCCGTACACCGACATCGTGCTGACCGGCCCCTGGCGGGCGCTCGCCCACCAGCCGCTCTTCGAGTCCGTCATCGAGTCGCGGTTCGCGATGATCTGCGCGCCGGTGCTCGGCATCCTCGTCGCACTCGCCGTCGACCGGCTGGCCGTCACGAAGGATCGGGTCCATCAGGTCGTGGGTCTCGCGGCGGTGGCGGCGGCGCTGCTGCCGGTGCTGCCGACGCCGTACCCGGTGCGCGAGCGGCAGGAGGTGCCGGAGTTCATCACCCGGGGGATGTACCGCGCGTACCTCGCCGAGGGCGAATCCATGGTCACCGTGCCGCTGCCGTCCCCCGCCGGTGCGGAGGCGCTGCACTGGCAGTCGGCCACCACGCTGGACTTCCCGGTCGCGGGCGGCTATTTCAACGGCCCCTGGGGACCGGACCGTATCGGCATCTACGGCGCCACCCCGCGGCACACCTCCAACCTCTTCAGCGAGGTCCGCAACTCCGGACAGGTCCCGGTGATCGGTCCCAACTGGCAGGCCCAGGCCCGCGCGGACCTGGAGGCGTGGCGGGCGGGTGTCGTGGTGCTCCAGCCGCAGTACAACGCCGAGGCGCTTCATGCGACGGTGGAGAAACTGCTCGGAAAGCCGGGCAGGCGAGTGGGCGGCGTATGGGTATGGGATGTGGGAACGTCCAGGGACACTGGCGCAGGGGAGCGGTGACGGCAGGTGACCGGCCCCCTTCGCCGAACGTGTCCGTGGCACTACTCTGTCCCGACCATCGCACGACTGTCGCGCCGACCGTGCCCGATCCTGCTGGAGAGCGAGCCTTCCCTTGGCCTGTGACCTGTGGCTGGTCCCCCTCGTCGATGTGCTGTGCCACAGCCCCGACAACCCCTTCGCCGAAGAGATCGCGTCGTACGACAAGGCGCTGACCGACTCCGGTCTGCCGACAGTGCCCGTCTTCGCCTACATGCCGGGCCTGTCGGGCGATGTCGCCCCGGTCGCCGGCTTCGACTACGACGCGCTGCACTTCCTGCGGCGCGCCTACCTGCTCCAGCTGTGCGGGCTCGCCGTCACCCCGGTCGACGAACTGGGCGGTGACTACGAGCAGTTGCTGGAGATGTTCGAGTCGACGGCCCAGCAGTCGCACCTGGTGTGGCACTACGACCACGCCGGGGCGTACGTCCCGGTGGACTTCGCGTCCCCGCTGTTCAACGAGGAACTCCTCGCGGGCGGCGGCCCCCTCGGCTCCACCCAGGGGCTGTTGCGGGAACTGGAATTCGTCGCGCCCGCGATCGGCATCGACGCGGCGAACCCGCCGGCCGCGCCGCAGCCACCGGACCGCCCGACGTCCCTGGAGGAGCCGGCGGGTCCCATTCCGTACGACGAGAGCCCCTTCGCCCGGGAGCGGCACGTGTGGCTGGGACTGCACGCGGCGGCGACGCGGAGCCTGGGCCAGGGCTCGATGATCATTTTCAGCTGAGGGTCCCGGCCGAGGTCGTCAGCCGGGACGCATCCACCGACGCACATCCGCAGCACATGTACTGAACGGGCAGCCGTAAGCTGCGCGACACCTCCGGCCGGTAGGACCGGTGCATGTCACAGACGAGCACCCCGGTGACGGGGGAGAACGCGGACGAAGCTCTCCCCCGCCCGACGAGTTTCGCGGACGTCAAGGGCTGGTTCTGGCCGGTGGACCAGCTGCTCTTCGACTGGTTCCTCGGCCATCAGCACGACACGGACCCCGACGGCCGGGGGGATCTGCTGGAGCTCGGCGCGTACCTCGGCAAGAGCGCGATCTTCACTGGGAGCTATCTGCGCGACGGTGAGGAGTACACGGTCTGCGACCTGTGGGACTCACCGGCGCCGGACGACCCCAACAGCGCGGAGATGAACCGGTCGTACGCGACCCTCACCCGGCGCGCCTTCGAGGCGAACTACCTGTCCTTCCACGACGAGTTGCCGCGCATGGTGCAGGCACCGACGTCGGTGATCACCTCGAAGGTACGCCCCGGCAGCTGCCGCTTCGTCCACGTCGACGCGTCGCACCTGTACGAGCACGTCCACGGGGACATCGCGGCGGCGAAGGAACTGCTGCAACCCGAGGGCATCGTGTCCTTCGACGACTTCAGGGCGGAGCACTGCCCCGGGGTCTCGGCGGCGGTGTGGGGCGCGGTGGCGACCTCGGGCCTGAAGCCGGTCGTGATCACGGGAACGAAGCTGTACGGCACCTGGGGCGACCCGGCAGCGCTGACGGCGGCGCTCCTGGACTTCCTGGCGGACCGGACGGACCTGTGGCACGGAGTGGAGGAAGTGGCGGGCCGCCCACTGATCCGCATCAAGGGCAACAAGGCGACGCCCCCGCCCCACCCGAAGTCCCGCCACGAACCGCTCCCGCCCCCGGAACCGACCCCACCCCCGGTGACGCCACCCCCGCTCCCGGTCCGCCCCCGCCCTTCCCGGACCCGCCGCCTGGCGAAGGACCTGCTGCCACCGGTGGTGACGAGGGCGCTGACGTCGCGTCGTCCGTAGGTGCGCGGGGGTGCGCGTGCGGCTGGCACCGGCGGGGTGGGGTGCGTGTGTGGTCTGCTCGCTGCCGGCACGGCCTGCGGCCGTGTCCTCAATCGCCGGACGGGCTTGATGGTGTGGCCACGTCTTTGCCTGCACGGCCTGCGGCCATGTCCTCAATCGCCGGACGGGCTTGAGTTGCCCCGCACATCAGGCCGCGGGGCAGGCGCCTCGCGCCGAGCTGAGCATGGGCCCGCATTTCCAGCCTCGCCGGCGATTGAGGCGTGGGCTCCGGTCATCAGGTCGAGCCTGGGATGGGGGCCGCACTTCGTGCACTCCCAGCCTCGCCGGCGATTGAGGCGCGGGCTTGGGGCAAGGGCCTGAGCCGGCATGCGGCTGCACCCCATCCCTGGGAGGGCGATCGGAGCGTAGGGCTGCACTTCCTGCTCTCGGACGGGCGATCGGGCATGGGCCCGCACATCAAGCCTCGCCGGCGATTGAGGCGCGGGGTCCGGTCATCAGGTCGAGCCTGGCATGGGCCCGCACATCAAGCCCCGCCGGCGATTGAGGCGCGGGGTCCGGTCATCAGGTCGAGCCTGGCATGGGCCCGCACATCAAGCCCCGCCGGCGATTGAGGCGCGGGGTCCGGGGCGGAGCCCCGAAACGGGGGCGCATTCAGCCCGTCCGGCGATTGAGGACACCGCCGCAGGCGGTACAGCTGCACGGGTACGCGGGTACTCGGGTACACGAGCCCGGGGCCCTGGGGCCAACCCCCAGGCGTCAGCGCGGCGACTCCGGCGGCCGCTGCCGCGGCATGTTCGGCCGCGTCCCCGGCGGCAACGGCATCCGCGCCGAACCCGCCTCCCGCCCCGCTCCGACCCCGCCCCCCGGCACCCCCACCGACTGCACCAGCGGCCCCGGCGCCCCGCGGAACTCCACCATCCAGTCCGCCGTCTCGCCGCGCACCAGCTCCGTCACGTCCTCGGAGAACCGCCGCAGCACCCCCAGGCATCGGTCCGCCGCCTCACCGGCCGTGCCCTCCGCGGGGCCGAGCACCTCCCGTACACACTCCGACGCCCAGTCGAACTGAAGTACCTGAAGCCTGCGTTGTACGGCCTGCGCCGTCGCCACGTCGCGCATCCAGCCGGAGGTCACCCCGAAGTACCGGTCGCAGCCCAGACACGCGGCGCCGAGTAACAGCAGTACATAGCCCCACCCGGCCGCCCCGGGCAGCGCGCCGGTGAGGTCGAGGAGCGGGAGCGCGGCGCCGGCGATGGCCCCCGCCGCCGTACCGATCCGCAGCACCCGTCCCGCGAGCCGCTTGCGGACCCGGTCGTGGAGGTACCACTCCGCCGTGCGCAGCGCGCCCGTCTCCACCCAGCGGTACAGCTCGTCGAGCCGTTCCGCGGGCTCTCCCCAGTCGCCGAGCGGAAACACCCGGCCGGTCAGGTCACCGCGCGGTACCTCGCCGCGTTCCTCCCGGGCCGGCCCCCCGGGCTGCATCTCCGGCTGGCTCACCGGGGCACTCCTCTACGACGTGATGGCGGCGTGACACTGCGTGACGGACGGTGCGCACGTGCACCCGGTGCACGGTGATGCGCCGATGCGCATGCTCTTCCTACCGCCGAATGGTGGGCTGCGTGCCGGAAATCCTGGTATTTCCGCCCCTACGAGGTCCTTGATCAGCTAGGGGTGCCACGCCCCGGTCACTCGAAAGAGTTGTCACGACAGGGTGCGGCGCGCCGCCCGGTGACCACGTAGGCTCGGCTTACCGAACAACCGTCGTCGAAGTGCCTGGAGTGACCGTGATTCCCGGTGGTGGCCAGCCCAATATGCAGCAGCTCCTTCAGCAGGCCCAGAAGATGCAGCAGGACCTCGCACAGGCGCAGGAAGAGCTGGCGCAGACCGAGGTCGAGGGGCAGGCGGGCGGCGGGCTGGTGAAGGCCACCGTCACCGGCTCCGGCGAGCTGCGGGGCCTGGTCATCGACCCGAAGGCCGTCGACCCCGAGGACACCGAGACCCTGGCCGACCTCGTCGTCGCCGCCGTCCAGGCGGCCAACGAGAACGCGCAGCAGCTCCAGCAGGAGAAGCTCGGCCCGCTCACCCAGGGTCTCGGCGGCATGCCGGGACTGGGCTTCTAAGGCCGGGGCGCACCAACTACCGTACGTAGAGCCACAGAAGAAGGAAGGCGTCCGTTGTACGAAGGCGTGGTTCAGGACCTCATCGACGAACTGGGCAGGCTGCCCGGCGTCGGTCCCAAGAGCGCGCAGCGGATCGCCTTCCACATCCTTCAGGCAGAACCGACCGATGTCCGCCGCCTCGCGCACGCACTGCTCGAGGTGAAGGACAAGGTCCGCTTCTGCGCGGTGTGCGGCAACGTCGCACAGCAGGAGCAGTGCAACATCTGCCGCGACCCGCGCCGTGACCTGTCGGTCATCTGCGTGGTGGAGGAGCCGAAGGACGTCGTCGCGATCGAGCGGACCCGGGAGTTCCGGGGCCGCTATCACGTACTCGGCGGGGCCATCAGCCCCATCGAGGGCGTCGGCCCCGACGACCTGCGGATCCGTGAGCTGCTGACCCGCCTGGCGGACGGCACGATCACCGAGCTGATCCTGGCCACGGACCCCAATCTGGAGGGCGAGGCCACCGCCACGTATCTGGCGCGCATGATCAAGCCGATGGGCCTGAAGGTCACCCGGCTGGCCAGTGGTCTGCCCGTGGGGGGAGACTTGGAATACGCCGACGAGGTCACGCTGGGGCGTGCCTTCGAGGGGAGACGACTTCTCGATGTCTGACGCCGCACTGCACGCAACGAGCCAGGACCCCGACTCCTTCGCGGTCCAGATCGCCGACTCGATCGAGTCCTTCATCGTCGCCACCACGGAAGTCGCCAAGGGTGACGAGCCCGACAGCGCTGTGCCCTTCCTGCTGCTGGAGGTCTCCCAACTCCTGCTGACCGGTGGGCGGCTGGGCGCGCACGAGGACATCGTCCCGGACGAGCGCTACGAGCCGGACACCGGACCCGACCTGGACGTGGACGATCTGCGCGAGCGTTTCGCCGTGCTGCTCGACCCGGTGGACGTCTTCTCCGAGGTCTTCGACCCGTACGAGCCGCGCAAGGCCCCGGTCGCGTACCGGATCTCCGACAACCTCGCGGACGTCGTCACCGATCTGCGCCACGGCCTCGCGCACTACCGCGCCGGGCGGACCAGCGAGGCGCTGTGGTGGTGGCAGTTCTCCTACTTCTCCAACTGGGGCCCGACCGCGTCCGCGACCCTGCGCGCCCTCCAGTCGCTGGTCTCCCACGTCCGCCTCGACCAGCCGCTGGACGAGTTGGACGGTCTGGACACGGACGAGGACCTCGCCGACGACGCGCTGGCCGAGGAGGCCGGGAAGGTCATGGCCGAGGAGATCGCCGGCCCGCTGGGACTGCGCACCGTCACCTGACGCGCCGGGCGCACCTGACGCGCGGGCGCACCTGACACGCCCGGGTGCCCCGGGCGCCTGAGCCTGAGCAGCTGGTCGCGGGAGCGCGGGGCGGTCCGTGTGAGCCGCCCCACATCCCGCGTACCCGGCGTCCGGTCGGGCAGGAGTCGATCCGAGCGGCCGCAGCCCCCTCGTGGTGATCACACAGTGAGCGGGACATCTCACGATGTGATTGCCCCGGGTCGGAGTGCGGCCGCTCGTTAAACTGAGCCGACCGCAGTAATGGCTGTGGTGCAGAGACCGAGCGAGGAGCGCACGTGGGCCTTGTCGTGCAGAAGTACGGAGGTTCCTCCGTTGCCGATGCCGAAGGCATCAAGCGCGTCGCCAAGCGAATCGTGGATGCCAAGAAGAACGGCCACCAGGTGGTCGTCGTGGTATCCGCGATGGGCGACACGACGGACGAGCTGATCGATCTCGCCGAGCAGGTATCCCCGATCCCTGCCGGGCGCGAATTCGACATGCTGCTGACCGCAGGAGAGCGGATCTCGATGGCCCTGCTGGCCATGGCGATCAAAAACCTGGGCCACGAGGCCCAGTCGTTCACCGGCAGCCAGGCCGGCGTCATCACCGACTCGGTGCACAACAAAGCGCGCATCATCGATGTGACGCCGGGCCGTATCCGTACGGCGCTCGACGAGGGCAACATCGCCATCGTCGCCGGCTTCCAGGGCGTGTCCCAGGACAAGAAGGACATCACCACCCTCGGCCGTGGCGGTTCGGACACCACCGCCGTGGCCCTCGCCGCGGCGCTGGACGCCGAGGTGTGCGAGATCTACACCGACGTGGACGGCGTCTTCACCGCCGACCCGCGTGTGGTGAAGAAGGCCCGGAAGATCGACTGGATCGCCTTCGAGGACATGCTGGAGCTCGCCGCCTCCGGCTCCAAGGTGCTGCTGCACCGCTGCGTCGAGTACGCACGCCGATACAACATTCCGATCCACGTCCGCTCGTCCTTCTCCGGACTGCGCGGCACCTGGGTCAGCAACGAGCCGCAGGGAGACCAGCAGGTGGAGCACGCCATCATCTCCGGAGTCGCCCACGACGTCTCCGAGGCCAAGGTCACGGTCGTCGGAGTGCCGGACAAGCCGGGCGAGGCCGCGGCGATCTTCCGCACGATCGCCAACTCCGAGATCAACATCGACATGGTCGTGCAGAACGTCTCGGCGGCCACCACCGCCCTGACCGACATCTCCTTCACCCTCCCCAAGACCGATGGCGCCAAGGCCATCGACGCCCTGGAGAAGGCGAAGAGCGCGATCGGCTTCGAGTCCCTGCGCTACGACGACCAGATCGGCAAGATCTCGCTGGTCGGCGCCGGGATGAAGACCAACCCCGGTGTCACGGCCTCCTTCTTCGAGGCGCTCTCCGACGCGGGCGTGAACATCGAGCTGATCTCGACCTCCGAGATCCGTATCTCGGTCGTCACGCGCGCCGACGACGTGAACGAAGCCGTCCGCGCCGTGCACACCGCCTTCGGCCTCGACTCCGACTCCGACGAGGCGGTCGTCTACGGGGGCACCGGGCGATGATCCGCAAGCCGGCACTCGCGGTCGTCGGAGCGACCGGAGCCGTCGGCGCGGTGATGCTCCAGATCGTCTCGCAGCACGAGGACGTCTGGGGCGACGTACGACTCGTCGCCTCTCCGCGCTCCGCCGGCCGCAAGCTGGCGGTGCGCGGGGAGGAGACCGAGGTCGTTGCGCTGAGCGAAGAGGCCCTGGAGGGCATCGACGTCGCGCTCTTCCTGGTGCCCGCGGAGGTCTCCGCACAGTGGGCGCCGATCGCCGCCGCGAAGGGCGCGGTGGTCGTGGACAGCTCCGCCGCCTTCCGGGCGGACGCCGAGGTCCCGCTGGTCGTTCCCGAGATCAACCCCCATGCCCTGCGGGTGCGCCCGCGGGGCATCGTGGCGAGCCCGCACGACACCACGCTGGCGATGATCCCGGCGATCGGTGCGCTGCACGCCGAGTTCGGGCTCGACGAACTGGTCGTCTCCTCCTACCAGGCCGTCAGCGGTGCCGGCCGGGACGCCGTGGCCGCGCTGCGTACGCAGATGTCGCTGGTCGCCGGTACGGAGCTGGGCACGGGCCCGGGCGACGTCCGCCGGGCCGTCGGCGACGAACTCGGCCCCTTCGCGGCACCGCTCGCGCTGAACGTCGTGCCGTGGTCCGGGACCGTGGAGGAGGGCGGCTGGTCGTCCGAGGAACTCGGGCTGCGGGCCGAGACGCGGAAGATCCTCGGCCTGCCGTCCCTGCGGGTGTCGGCGACGTTCGTCCGCGTGCCGGTGATCACCACACACTCCCTCGCGGTACACGCGCGCTTCGAGAGCGAGGTGACGGTGGAACGGGCGCACGACATCCTGGCCACCTCGCCGGCGGTCGTGCTCTACGACGATCCCGAGGCCGCGGACTTCCCCACGCCGGCCGATGTGGTCGGGACCGACCCCACCTGGGTGGGCCGGGTGCGCCGCGCGATGGACGATCCCTGTGCGCTGGACCTCTTCCTCTGCGCCGACAACCTCCGCAAGGGCGCCGCGCTGAACTCCGCGCAGATCGCCGAAGCCGTGGCCGCCGAACTCGCTGCCCCGGCTTCCCCGGGTAATCCGGCGCGAGGCCGCTCCGGGTCTTTGTAGGATCTGTGAACGCCCTGTGATCAAGTCGAAGGTCTGTACCACTTGTTCTGGGGTGTGTGAATGTTTGACTATTCGCTTCCCACCACCTGCAACCGGCAGCTGGGTGGGAAGCGTCTTTGCGGTCGCCCCTGTTCGGTACCGCGAAAAAATGGGGCACAAGGGAAGAGCGAGTACGCATGAGGGCAAATCGATCACCGTCAAAAGCGGTGGCGTACGCGTACAACCCTGACGGGGGGAAGCGTGTCCAACAGGCGTGGCAGAGGTACTCGACATCGCAGGGGTGGTCCCGGTTCGCGGCGCAACAGTGCGCCCGCTCCGCAGACCCCGCCCGTCCGGCGGCATGCCGGTGATCGCCCCCATGCCCGCGCCACGAGCCGGCCGCATCACGTCCCAGCGCGAGAGCGCTGAAGAGGCCATGGCTGCAGGTACGACCGTCGATCACCTCACCGAGACCTACCGCGCCCACTACCGGTCGCTGCTGGGTCTCGCCGCGCTGCTCCTGGACGACACCGCCTCATGCGAGGACGTCGTGCAGGAGGCGTTCATCCGTGTCCACTCGGCGCGCAACCGTGTGCGCGAGCCGGAGAAGACCCTCGCCTATCTGCGGCAGACGGTCGTCAACCTCTCCCGCTCCGCGCTGCGCCGCCGCATCCTCGGACTCAAGCTGCTCTCCAAGCCGATGCCGGACATGGCGAGCGCCGAGGAAGGGGCGTACGACCAGCTGGAGCGCGACGCGCTGATCAAGGCGATGCGCGGACTCCAGCGCCGCCAGCGCGAGGTGCTCGTGCTGCGGTACTTCGCCGACATGACGGAAGCCCAGGTCGCCGAGACGCTGGGCATATCCCTCGGGTCGGTGAAGGCGTACGGTTCGCGCGGCATCGCCGCACTGCGCGTCGCCATGGAGGCGACGGCATGAGCGGGCACAGGAACAGATTTGAGCGGTACGGGCCGGACGGGCCGTTTGACGACCGGACTGGAAACGGAATTGTGAACAACGGGCCGGACAACGAGCTCGGCGGCCTCGGAGAGGCGCTGGGCGGCGACGAACAGGCCCTGCGCCGGCTGATGCAGGGCGCAGTGCAGGACCTCGAGCCTTCCGAGGGCACCCTCGACCATCTGCGCAAGGCGGTCCCCGCCCGACGTGCGCGCAAGCGGCAGGCCCTCGTCGGTGTGGCCGCCGCGGCCGTGCTGATGGGCACGGCGGTCCCCACCTTCGTGCACGTCGCGAGCTCGGGCAGCAGCGAGAGCGCGAACCCCGTCAACGCCGGACACGGCGAGCAGGCGCAGGGCGGTACCGGCGCCGAGACGGGTGATGACGAAGGCGAGAAGGGCACGGACCAGCCCACCGGCGGACCGGACGGCACGCCGTCCAGCGCGCCCGGCTCCAGCCCCGCGGTCGGGCCCCGGCCCGGCACGGGCACCGGGGACGGCGGCACGGGCGACACGGCGGTACCGCCGGGCGTCGACGCCTCCGACCTCCCGGTCTGTGACCCCGCCCAGCTCGGCGGCACCTCGACCGTGGGCGCCCCGGACGCCGAGGGCAAGGTCTACGGCACCTTCCGGGTCGCGAATGTCTCCACCACCGAGTGCATGATCAAGGGCCAGGGCAACGTCGGCTACCAGGCCATGGGTGCGGCAGACCGCGACAAGATCGCAGTCCAGACGCACACCACCGGCGACGCGGCGAGCGGTCTGCCCGACCCCTCGCAGGAGGCCCCCGAGATTCTGCTCGCGCCCTCCGCCGCGTACGAGGTGAAGTTCGCCTGGGTCCCGAGCGATACCTGTCCCACCCCCGGCTCACCCGAGCCGACGCCCACGGACGGCGGCTCCGGGGCGACGACCACGGGTACGGGTGCGTCGGCGGAGAACGCCCAGACGCAGCTCCTCGCCGAGGACGGTGTCTCCGACGGCAGCGTCGAGGTGACCCACGTCCCGGAGGCGGGCGCCCCGGGCGCGGGCGTGACGGTCCCGAACGCGTGCGCGGGCACGATCTACCGGACGGGTCTGCTGAACGCGTCGTAGGGCGGCGCCTCGTGCGCCGGCCCGGGCTGCGGGCGGCAGGGGCGGCAGCCGATGGACTCTGTGGGCCTGTTCCGGTCAGGGGAGCGGGCCCACAGGCATGTCGAGCGCCGGTGGCGTGCCGGCCATGTCGGCCATGTCGGCCGCATTTCGGGCAGTGAGGGCCAGCCGGGTGGGTGTGCAGGAAAGGCGCCCGGGTGGTGTGGAGGAGGGCGCCCGGGCGGTGTCCGGAGGAGCGCCGGCTCGGGTGCGGCGTGGCTCGGACGGGCTCGGCGTGGCTCGGACCGGCTGGTGTTGGGCATGGCTCGGACGGGCTCGGACCGGTTGGTGTTGGGCATGGCTCGGACGGGCTCGGGCTCGGTGTCGGTCAGACCGGCTCGGACCGCTCGGCGTGGGTCAGACCGGCTGGTGTTGGGCGTGGCTCGGACCGATCAGCGTGGCTCGGACCGACTCGGATCGGCTCGGGCTCGGGCTTGGACCGGTTCGGGCGCGGCGTGGGTCTGCCCGGCTCGGGCTCGGCGTGGGCCAGGCCGGCTCGGCCGGCGGCGTGGGTCAGACCGGCTCCGGCTCCAGGCCCAGTGCGCGGTCCCTCGCCGCCTCCGCCTCGCGGCGCAGCAGCCGGAACCACATGAACACCACGAAGGCCGCGAACACGAACCACTCCCCGGTGTAGCCCAGGTTCTGGAACGCCTTCAGGTCCAGCCCACTGCCCTCCGGCACCGACGCCGGCACCGGGACGAGGCCGCTGTCCGCCGTGGTCAGGGTGACCCAGCCGTCGTACACGTCGTCCGGGACGAGGTTGACCAGTGAGGCCGCACTGATCATCCCCAGCTGCCCGCTCGGCAGCCCGCCGGCCGTGTGCACCCCGTCCGTGCCCGAGGTCTCGGACGCCTGGAGCGCGCCGGTCACCGTCACCTGCCCGCCCGGGGCCGCCGGTGCCGGCTTGCCACTGGCCAGCCAGCCCCGGACGACGGGCAGCGTGCGGCCGCCGTCGGTCTTCAGCAGCGTCAGCACGTACGAGCCGTTCCGGCCGTCCAACTCCCGGTCCGGCACCAGGAACTGGCTGCCGTAGACCCCGGTGGCGGTGGCGGGCCGCCCCGACGTCTCCTGGTCCACGGGCAGCAGCCGCTCGAGCGGAGCTGCCACCTGTTCACCGGGGGCGGGCCTGCTTTCGGCCTCCTGATGGGTGTCGACCCGGTCCTCGAACTTCCCGAGCTGCCAGGACCCCATGAAGATGCAGAAAGGGATCGCCAGCACGACGAAGACGTTGATGCCCCACCAGCGGGGAGTCAGCAGGAACCGGTACACCCCTCCACGGTACGGAACCCGTCGCGGCTACTCCGTCGCGACCCCCTCTCCGAGAGGCGCGGTCGCGTCTCCCAGATGCGCGCCGGCGAAAGCGATCTCCAGGCCGACCTGCTTGATCCGCTCCTCCACCACGAGCGATCCGTGCCCGGCGTCGTACCGGTACACCTCGTGGACCGCGCCGCGCGCCGCCAGCCTGTCCACATAGTTCTCCACCTGACGGATGGGGCAGCGCGGGTCGTTGACGCCCGCCGAGATGTAGACCGGAGCCCGGACCGCGTCCACGTACGTCAGAGGGGACGACGCCTCGAACCGCTCGGGCACCTCCTCCGGCGTACCGCCCAGGAGGGTACGGTCCATCGCCTTCAGCGCCTCCATCTCGTCGTGGTAGGCCGTGACATAGTCCGCGACCGGCACCGCCGCCAGCCCGACCGCCCAGGCCTCGGGCTGGACGCCGAGGCCCAGCAGCGTGAGATACCCGCCCCAGGAGCCGCCCGCCAGGATCAGCTTCGCGGGGTCGGCGAGCCCGGAGGTCACGGCCCATTCGCGGACCGCGGCGATGTCCTCCAGCTCGATCAGCCCGACGCGGTGCTTGAGCGCGTCGGTCCACGCCCGTCCGTATCCCGTCGAACCGCGGTAGTTGACCCGCACGACCGCGTAGCCGTGGTCGAGCCATGCGGCGGGACCGGCCGCGAAGGCGTCGCTGTCGTGCCAGGTCGGGCCGCCGTGGATCTCGAACACGGTCGGCACCGGGCCCGTGGTGCCGACGGGACGCTGCACCAGCGCGTGGATACGGCCGCCGGGTCCCTCCACCCACGCGTCCTCCACCGGCACCGACTCGGGCGCCTTCATACCCGGAGGGTCGAGCACCACTCCGCCGGCGGTGGAACGCACCTGCGGCGGCTGCGCGGCGGACGACCACAGGTACTCCGCCTCGCCGTCCGGGCGCGCCGTCGCGCCGGAGACCGAACCCGCCGGGGTCTCGATCCGTACCAGCTCGCGTGTCGCGAGGTCGTAGCGCCAGAGCTCACCCCGGGCCTCGAAGCTGTGCGCGACCAGCAGCCCGGAGCCGTCCGGATACCACTCGGCGTTCACATCGCCCGGCAGGTCGATCGCGAGATCGGTCTCCTCGCCCGATGCCACGTCCCAGATCATCGGCTCCCAGCGGCCTCGCCGCTGATGCCCCACGAGCAGCCGGGTGTCCCCGTCCACCGGAGCGAAGCCGAGGACTTCGAGGCCGAGCTCCTTCGTGCCTCCCTCGGTGTCGTCCAGCTCGGCGACCGGGCCGCCGTCGATGCGTACGACGCGCAGCGCCGAATGCATCGCGTCCCCGTGTTCGGTGTGCTCGATCGCGACGAGTGTCCCGTCGTGGGACAGGTCTCCGACCCCGGCCGACTCCCGGTGCCGGTAGATCTCCACCGGCTCCTCGCCCTCCCGGACGACATGGATCGTCGTACCGTCCTCGTCGGTCGACCGGCCGACCACCGAGGCGCCGTGGCGGCCGATCGCCAGCCCCGCCGGATAGGAGGGCGCGAGACCCGGCGCCGCGGGCTCGTCCTCCCCGCCGGCGAAGGGCTGCCGCATCCATATGCCGAACTCGTCCCCGTCGGTGTCCGAGAACCACCAGAGCGACGCACCGTCGGGCGACAGCACACCGTCCGTCGTGCCGTTCGGCCGGTCGGTCGCCTGCCGCTGCTCGCCGGTCGAGCGGTCCCAGGCGTACAGCTCGTAGGTCCCGGTGGCGTTCGACACGAAGAGTGCGTGGTGGGGTGCGTCCTCGGCCCAGTCGGGCAGGGAGACGCGCGGCGCACGGAAGCGCTTCTCCCAGTCGGGCATCGAGTCAGTGATCTCAGTCATGACCCCATTCTGCGCCGGACCCTCCACAAACCGTCGACGTGCTCCGCAGCCTGTGGACGACTCGGCGCATGTGGACAGCAGGGCCACCCGTTCGGGGACTCGGGTCGATGGTCAGTGCCCCGGTGATGTCAGTGCCCCGGTGCACACTCGCCGTATGACCGAACTGCGCAGGACAGTCGAGACCTACTGGTCGGCCGCGGAGGCCCGGGACTGGTCGACGTTCGCGACCACCCTCAGCGACGACGTCGTGTACGAGCTGCCGCAGACCCGTGAGCGGATACGCGGCAAGGACGCGTACGTCCGGTTCAACCGCGAGTACCCGGACACCTGGCACATCAGCGTCCACCGCCTGGTCGCCGACGCCGGGAGCAACCATGTGGCGACATGGGTGCATGCCGTGGTGGGCCTGGAGGAGATGTACGCGGTCACGTTCTTCACGGGTGACGACGACGGCAGGATCACGACGGTCACCGACTTCTGGCCGGAGGCGTACGAGCCCCCGCCGGGCCGCGAGCACCTGGTCGAGCGCTACTGAACGAGCCCCGTGCGCCACAAGGCCGGTGGCTCAGGGCAGTCGGGCGTCCGGCCCGCCGGCGCGGACCGCGACCGCCGCCGCATAGCCGGCGTCGACCGGCAGGTCCGTGAGCAGCCAGTCGGTCAGCTCGGCCGGCCGGGGCCCGGCCCCCACATAGGTGACGGACACGTCCTCGGTGAGGCCGACTCCGGCCGCCTTCAGCACGGCTTCCTTGCGGGTCCAGCAGCGCGTGAAGCCGAAGGCGCGTTCAGCTGCGGGAAGGGCAGCCAGCTCCGTACGCTCCCGCGGGTGCAGCTGCGTCGCGACATCGGTGATCGTGCCGTCGTTCGGGACGATCTCGACGTCGACCCCGACCGGCGCGGCCGCGAGCGCGAGCAGCACCATGCCGCTGGTGTGCGAGAGCGAGAAGTGCACCTCACCGCCGGGCACGACGGGCCGCCCGTGCGGGCCGCCGCAGTGGGCGCACGGTTCGCGGTCCATCGTGACCGCTTCCGGCGCGAGCCCGAGGCGCTCACCGAGGATGCGGCGCAGGGCCACATGGGCGACGGCGTAGGCGTCCCGGTCCGCCGGCCGGAAGAAACCGTCGAGCCGTGCGGACTCCTCGGCGTCGAGGAGATGGCGATGGGCGAGAGCGTCCTCGGTGTGCTCGGCGACCCTGCCGGACCACAGCAGCTCCACGCCCGGGGGCGGTGCCACCGGTTCGCGGTCGGTCGGTATCCCCGTCGACATGGAGTCCCCTTCCTCAGGCCAGTAAGCGTAGCCAAGGGATCGTCCAGAACTAACGGACTTTCGGTGCCGTTAGGATGGAGCGAGCGATCATCGCAGTGCATCGCCGCGGCCGATCGCCGCACTTCATCGAGGTGGCCCGTCGAAACGAAGGAGGGCCCGGGGTGACGACCGACAGGGCGACCGCGAAGGCGGCCGCCGTGCCCACCGCGCAGGCGACCGGCCATGCGACCGGGGGCGCGCCGTCGGACGGTGTCGGCACGCCGTTCGCTCAGACGGCCGGGACCCCGGGGACCGTTCGTCCGGGTGGCCGCACCGCCCGCGTCCGGACCGCTGTTCTGGAGGCCGCGGGCGACGCTCTTGTCGAGCACGGGTTCCACGGTCTCGACCTCGCCGACGTGGCCCGGCGGGCGAACGTCGGCAAGACGACCGTCTACCGGCGCTGGTCCACGGTCACCGGGCTGGTCGCCGATCTGCTGGAGGACATGGCCGAGCAGTCCGTGGCCCGTACGGACACGGGGAACGTGTCCGACGACCTCCGTGCCAACGCCCACCTCGTCGTGGAAACCCTCACCGATCCCCGTCAGGGCGCCCTGTTCAAGGCGGTGATCGCCGCCGCCACCTGCGACGACCGCACGACCCAGGCCCTGAACCGCTTCTACGTCACCCGCATCGAGGAGTGGGCGCCGTGCGTCGAGGCGGCCGTGTCGCGTGGTGAACTCCCGGCGGGCACCGACGCGCGGGAAGTGATCCGCGCCGTGTCCGCCCCGCTCTACTACCGCCTGCTCGCCAGCGGTGACCCGCTCGACGAAGCGACGGCGGACCGGGCCGCGGCCGCGGCGGAGGCGGCGGCCCGCGCGGGGGCGTATGTCGTGGACGGCCCCGGCGCTCGCTGACGTACGACGAGGCCTCCCGGACCTGTGATGGGGTCAATGGGCGTACGACGGTCCAGGGCCTACGACGACGGCTCGGCGACGACGACGGTTCGGCGGCGACGGCCCGGCGACGTACGGCGAAGGTGCGGCGACGTACGACGAGGGCCCGGCGACGTACGACGAGGGCCGGCGACGTACGCCGAGGGCCCGACCCCCGTGTGGGGATCGGGCCCTCGGCTCGTGCAGTTGCCGCGGATGCCGCGGCGCTGTTCGGCTCAGGCTCAGATGTTGACGCCGAAGTCCTGCGCGATGCCGCGCAGGCCGGAGGCGTAGCCCTGGCCCACCGCGCGGAACTTCCACTCCGCGCCGTTGCGGTACAGCTCACCGAAGACCATCGCGGTCTCCGTCGAAGCGTCCTCGCTCAGGTCGTAGCGCGCGAGCTCGGCGCCGCCGGCCTGGTTGATGACGCGGATGAACGCGTTACGCACCTGGCCGAAGGACTGCTGGCGGCTCTCGCCCTCGTGGATCGAGACCGGGAACACGATCTTGTCGACCTCGGCGGGCACGCCCGCCAGGTTCACCTTGATCTGCTCGTCGTCGCCCTCGCCCTCACCGGTGAGGTTGTCACCGGTGTGCTCCACGGAGCCGTCCGGGCTCTTCAGGTTGTTGAAGAAGACGAAGTGCGAGTCGGTGAGGACCTTGCCGTTGGCGTCCACCAGCAGCGCGCTGGCGTCCAGGTCGAAGTCCGTGCCGGTCGTGCTGCGTACGTCCCAGCCGAGGCCCACGACTACCGCAGACAGGCCCGGGGCCTCCTTGCTGAGCGAGACATTGCCGCCCTTGGACAGGCTGACACCCATGGAAATCCCCTGCGCAATCCGGCGCGGGCCGCGCCTCTCTTGACGATTCCTTTGCCCACGAGGGCAACGAGCGACCAGGGGTGTCGGTTCCCCAAACTTCGCATAAGCTTTGACTTATATAAGTGATGGCTGCAAAGTGGATGACGTGCACGCATTTGATGTTCTGGGGGACCCGGTACGGCGGCGGATCCTGGAGCTCCTCGCCGAGGGGGAGCAGTCGTCGGGAACGGTCGGCGCGGTGATCCAGAAGGAGTTCAGGATCTCGCAGCCCGCCGTCTCGCAGCATCTGCGGGTGCTCAGAGAAGCGGGCTTCGCGTCCGTACGCGCCGAGGGCGCCCGCCGGCTCTACGCCGTCGACGCCGGGCCGCTGCGTGAGGTGGACGCGTGGCTGGACCGGTTCCGAGGCTTCTGGGAACAGCGGCTGGACGCACTCGGCACCGAGCTGGCGCGCGGCAGGCGCGAGCGCCGCGGAAGTGGCTCCGCGCGAGAAGCGGCCCACCCGCCGCCGGACAGAGAAGCAAACGAGTGACCGAGCCGCACCACACCACCAGTCAGGAGCAGCGATGAGCGACATCGTCGACCGGATCAACGACATCCACCGTGAAGTCGGCTCCAGGACCGTGCCGTCGGGCGAGGCGCGCACGGTCGTGCTGCGGCGCACGTATGACGCGGCTGTCGAGGACGTGTGGGACGCCTGCACCGACCCGGAGCGGATCAGCCGCTGGTTCCTGCCGGTGAGCGGCGATCTCCGGCTGGGCGGTCGGTACCAGCTGGAAGGCAACGCGGGCGGCGAGATCCTGCGCTGCGAGCCGCCGGAACTGCTCAAGGTGAGCTGGCTGTTCGGCGAGAACCCCGGCTTCAGCGAGGTGCAGGTGCGGCTGACGCCCGAGGCCGATGAACGCACCGTGTTCGAGCTGGAGCATGTGGCCGTCGTACCGCCGGAGATGTGGGACCGGTTCGGCCCGGGAGCGGTCGGCGTCGGCTGGGACCTGGGGCTGCTGGGTCTCGGCCTCTACTTGGAGGGCAACATGATCGACGATCTGTCGGCCTGGCAGGCCACGGGCGAGGCGCGTGAGTTCATGACCCGCAGCAGCGAGGCCTGGGGCGTGGCGTATCGCGCGTCGGGCGCACCCGCCGATGAGGTGGCCGCGGCTGTCAGCGCCACGACGGAGGCCTACGCACCGGAACCGCCGGCGAACACCTAAGGGGGCGGAACGGTCGGCGTACACCTGACACGCGTCGGCGTGTCGGCGTGCCCGCGGTCCGTCCTGGGTATGGCTCGGCCGTGAAGTATTCGACGTCATTACCGATCAACGCCGCCCCCGACCGGATCTGGTCGGTGCTGACGGACGTCGAGCGCTGGCCGGAATGGACGCCGACAGTGACCACGCTGCACCGCCTGGACCAGGGCGAGTTCGCGGTCGGCAGCAAGGTCCGCATCAAGCAGCCCCAGCTGCGGGTCGCGGTCTGGGAGGTCACCCAACTGCACCGGAACACGTCGTTCACCTGGGTGGCCCACGCCCCTGGCGTCACGACCAAGGCCGGCCACGCATTGAGCGTCCCCGCGACTGACGGCGCTCCCGTCGAGGTGACGCTCGCCCTCGACCAGCGAGGCCCTCTGGCCGGACCGGTCGGCCTCTTCACCGCATCGCTGACGCGCCGCTACATGGAGACGGAGCTGCGCAGCTTGAAGGCGCGCTGCGAGTCGGGGGTGTGACACGGGGGCCGTCGAAGTGTGGTGCCGCCTGCCGGAGGGTCATGCACCCCACCTAGCGACGACGGCCTGATCGACCCGGAACACCGCACCGCAGTCCGCGCAACTGGCGCTGCCGAACACATAGGTCAGCTTCCTCGCGACCTCGATCTGTCCATCGCCGACCGCCCGCGCGTGCAGCCGCGCTGCCAGCCCCTCCATCGCGCCGGGCTCTGCCGGCATCAGCGGCTTGTTCCCGGCAGACGGCTCGCGCATGTACATCTCGTCGAGGGTGGAGAAATGCCCGTACTCGCCGAAGACAATGAAGTTCTCGGCCTCGCACCGCGGGCAGGGAACCTCGTACTCCTCGGAGTTGAGCCCATCGAGCTGCCCGCCCCACACCTCGGCCCCTTCGAGGCTCAGGAGTGTCTCCAGCAGACAGACATACGTGTCCGGGGCAGCGTCCACCTCAGGGTGTCGCAGGATCTCTTCGGTGAGCCTGATCAGTGTGGCGATGTCGGCGGCGTGGCTGATGTGCGGGTCGTCGCATCCGTGGGGCCGATCCACACCGGCCACGATGGCGCCGGCCAGGACCAGCGGCGCCTGCCTGTCCGTCGCGGAGAACCTCTGGGCCATCGCGGCCAGCCGCGGGAGGGCGGCGAAGCTGGCGGAGTAGACCGTGCCCTGGTGACACAGGCACGACCAGAGCGAGTCCCACGCGGGCCCGGCCGGGTCGGATTCGGCGTCGTCGAGCAGGCGGGGTATGTCGTCCGCGGGGCCGTAGGCGTGGCTGAGCTGGGACCAGTCCGTCATGCCGTCGATGAAAGCAGAAGGGCGACGTCCGACCGGCCACGTGGGTGAGGCGAGGTGGACGGCACGGTCCGCGCTCAGGCGGGACGGACTGCCTGTACCTGTCTCGTGGCAGGCGATCCTGATGACTCTGAGCGATGTTCTGCTTCGGGCTCGGTGAAACTGGTTCGACCGGCACGGCCAGGTACCGGAACTCTCCTCGAACACCCTCTTGTTGCGAGTAGGGCTCCCACGTGAGTGGGTATGCGCCGCGCAGTATTCGGGTGTGTGGTTCGTCGTCGCCTTCCGCCCAGAGGAACTCGCCGGCGAGGGTACGGCCGTCATGAATGCGGAAGTCCTCGTCCCGGGTCTTCCGAGCCCCAGGGGGCGGCGATGCCCACAGAGCCCGTTCGTTCGTGATGAGCAGCGCCAGACCGTCCTGGTCGGGACGGTTTCCGAAGCGCTCCAGCCTGGCGATGTCCGAGACGAAGCCGAGCCGGCCGAGGTCGGTGGCTGCGTGCGATGTGAGCGTGTACTGCTCCTTCAGGGGCCCGGCCACGCCGATCCACTTGGCCTTGAAGTACTTGAACTCGATGGCAGTACGCGCGGAAGGACCGATGCACAAGAGGTCGAGGTGCTCGGCGCGGTCCGTGTCCGACACGTACTGGCGCACTTCCAGCCTTGACCGGATCGAGGGCGCCAACTCCCAGAGCACGCGAGCGAAGCTGTGCTGAAGATCCGCTTCGGAGTGGAATACGGGCGAGTCTTCTCGGAGGCGAGCCATGACCTGGCTGAGGGGGATCTCTCCGGCGATGAGGGCGGGTGTACTGGGAGGACCGGAGGTCATCGCGGCTCCACGGAGCCGTACTGAACATCCCGCCGACGTGTCCAGTCCATGTATCCCCCGGAGAACGATGCAACGCAGGGGAACAACGGTAGTGGCCGGTCCGGCTCGGCTCAGGCGTTCCGTCCAACTGCCGGGGCTGCACGTGGTCCGCCGCCGGACCGCTTCGGCCCCGCACCCAGTCGTACGGTGCGGGGCCGAAGTCATGCGAGCGCCGTGGCCGACTACTCCTGGCCGGTGGCGGTGCGGCGGCGCTTCCACCACACCAGGCCGCCACCGGCGGCTGCGAGAGCCGCGGCGATTCCGGCGATCAGTCCGAACGGCGTGCTGGAGCCCGTGTCGGCGAGGTCGCCCTGCGGGTCCTTCCCACCCGTGCCGCCGCTGCTACCGGTAGCGGGCGGAGTGGCGGGCTCGGTCGGGCCGGTGGGATTGTCCGTCGGCTCACCCGGCTTGGTCGGCGTCGGCGTCGGAGTCGGCTTCGGGCCCGGGGTGTCGTCGCCGCCGGAGATGTCGGAGGAGACGGTGTTACCGCCCAGGAGCAGAAGGTTCGCGTCCCCGTCCTTGGCGTTGTCCGTCAGCGTGCGCACCGATGACTTCGTCTCGCGAGGAAGGTAGCGGTGCTCGGCCTCGAAGCGGACCTTGGTCATGTTCTGCTTGGGCTGCTTGGAGAAGTCGACTCCGCCCACGCTCATGGTGTACGGGCCGCCGCCGGCGTCGTGCTCCCACTGCTGCTCGCCCTCACGCAGCGACTTCAGGTAGGCCTGGTACACGCTCTCCCGCGTCCAGTCCTTGTTCTCGCCGCGCAGCGGCCACGAGGAGACGTCGTTGCTGTTGATGACCTTGCGGTAGTCGGTGGGAGCCTTGGCATCCTGCTGGCGGATGAACTCCGCCGCTACCCGGGCCGTGTAGGTGCGGCGCAGGTCGGCGTAGCGCGGGTCGTTGTTCACACGCCTTTCGACCTCGGGCATGATCAGCCGGTTCATGCGGTCCTCGGTGGCCTTCTTCTCGGCCTCGTTGAACTCGCACAGGTACGGGTCACCCGGCATGTTGTCGATCTTCAGGTACTGGGCCTTGACCTTCAGCGGCGTGTCCAGGATGTGGATGCCGCCGTTCTCCTCGCGGACGACCGCGGTGCCCGGCTCGATCCAGTTGCGGACCTGGAACCAGCAGGGGACGCCCTCGGCGTTGCGGGGCAGCGACTTCCAGTACTGGTCGGCCTCCGGACGCTTCTTCGGGTTCATCGCATCGGCGAAGTCCCTCTTCAGCTCCAGGTCGGCTTCCAGCAGGACCCGTCCCGCGTCCGTCTTCCCGAACGCGCTGTCCATGATCTTGTCGGGCTGGTCCGGGTTGAGGTTGACCCAGAACTTCTCCGGGCTCAGGGCGAGCCAGGTGAAGAACGCGTCGTTGATGAGCTGCGCCTTTTCCTTGCCTCCCCAGCCGGCGGTGTCCTCGGCGACCTCCTTGGCGGAGAAGCTGTAGTCGACGCCCTTGCCCTTGACGGGCTTGCCGATGTACCGCAGGTCCAGGGTGGTGAAGTCCACCCCGCCGGGCCCCTTGGGCTGGAGCCGATTGGGGTCGGCCGCGTTCTTGCGGTCCAGGAACTCCTTCATGTCCTTCGGGTTCGGCCGCGACTCACGGATCAGATCCTGCGCGCCGCCGCCGGTCACCCCCTTGGACCCAGGGGGCTGCATGGTGGTCGACTTGTCCCGCACGCCGCCGCCGGGGGCCAACTCGACCCTACGAGAGCGGTAGTTGTACTCGGTGACCTTGCCCGGAGCGTTCTTCCTCAGCTCGTTCAGGTGGTCCTTGGCGGCCTTCTCCTGCGGCTCGGCGAAGACGTACTTCAGCGACTTGACCGGGGATTCCTTCTGCTTCGACCAGGCGATGTCACCCGGCTTCTGCTTCGGATCCGGATGCCCGTTGGACTTGATCTCCAGAGCCTGTCCGGTCCTCTTGTTCCAGGCATCCGCCTGACGCCGGTGAGTCTTGCCGGTGTCGGGGTCGGTGTAGTCGAACTCCTTCTGGCAGATCCAGTCGTCACCGACGAGACCGTGCTCCTTGATGATCTTCTTCTCGAACGCCTTGCCGCGCGGGTCGTTTCCGGCGTTCTTGATCAGGATGATGTCGCGCCAGTAGGTGAAGTCCCCGTACGCGTTCGGGTTCTTCTTGCTGGCCCGGATCCACTTCCACCAGACCCGGTCGACCGGCCGGGACTTCGGAGGCTCCTTGGCCTCCAGCTCCAGGCGCTTGTAGTCCGCGTCGGACGGCGCCTGAAGGCCGTCCCACTTCTTGCCGGGGTTCTCGTAGTCGTAGGTGTCCCACTGGGACTTCGCTCGTGACGCATCGCCGTCGGGCATCTCGACGATGGCGGCGAGGTCTTCGGCGAGATCGAAGTAGTCGCGGCAGAGCATGCCCGGGTTCGGTGGCTTTACCGGTGCGGCATCTGCGCTGGAGGTCAGGCCCGGAAGGCCGGTGAACGCGAGGGTTGCCGCTGCGGCGACCGCGACAGCGGACGCCAGGCGTGCCCTCACGCGGGAACGTATGGATTTCACGTGCTGTGTCCCTTACCTGCGGGGGCTTGGGGACATGTGTGTGAGCGGTGTGAGCCCCCGTGACATGACACCGTCAGCGAGGCAGCCTAGTGCCCGAACTCTGCGTTGACACAAGGCAATTGAGGGTGTGTCGCACTGTTGCAGAAGGCGCTGCTGCCCTGTCGGAGGCGCCGGGTAGGGTCGGCCGGTATGGAGATGACCGACGACGAATACCAGGAACTGGCTGAGCTGGACCGCGTACGCGCCGGCAACCCCGTCCTGGACGCCTGGCTCCAGATCCAGCAGCAAGAGTTCCCCGCGTGGGCCCAGCAGTACGACGGGGACTGGGACTTCACCCCCGCCTCGCTCGAGCGCGTGGAGGTCCTGGTTCGATCCCGCTACGCCGGCAGCGACCAGGCATGGGACGAACGCGGTAGCGACTTCCTCCAGACGGCTTCCTGGTACGTCGGTGAGGTCCACAACCGCACGTGCGGCACCCAGTGGCAGTTCCACCCCGACTCGGCCGACGCGGATCCGGCGGTGTGGCCGTTCGTCACCGTGCCGTTCGACCGGCTCTTCGACTTCGAGGACGAAGACGGCATCGAACCCGACGCCCGACCCCTGTACACGCCGGTCAACCGCCTGTGCGGAATCCTCGACGCGGGTGGTGGGAGCCTCGTCGCCGACCTGGACATCCACACGCCGACGCAGTAGCCGGGGTCGCGATCGCCTCAACCCGCCCTGGAAGAAGGCCGGTCAGCTCACATCGGTCCGCCCGGCGCCGGGCGTCCTTGCGCCGGGCTGCGGAGCTGTAGGCGTGGGGGAGCTGCGGCCATCTGTTCACGTGGTCGATCAAAGCGGACACGGCAGGTTCGATCTCTCAGGACCGCGAACCCGGTTACGCCGGGTGGTGTTCGACCACGTAGTGCGTTTCGAAGTAGGAGATCTCAGACGTGAAGACCAGAACGCGTGCCTCCGCGCTCGCAATACCCCTTGTGCTTACTGTCCTGACCGGATGTGGCATGACCGATGACGAGAGCGATGGCGTCCCGTTCGTGGGCACGAGCACCTCGCTCGACGCCGCCGACACGATGGAAAAGGTCTCCGGCGGTATCCATGACCTGATTGGTGTGAAGGGAAAGGCGTCAGAAAGCCTTCCGGGAGTGACGGACTGCTCAGGCAAGGACACACAGACACACTTCCGCATCTTCCATCCGTGGAGCTTCGCCCCCGCCTCGGCGGGCGACCTGGACGAAGCGATGGAGCGGCTCAAGAGAGAACTGCCCAAGCAGGGGTGGGAGATCGTCGAATACGGACCGAATACCAGCAAGAACCGAAACATCACCCTGACCGCTGACAACGACAAGAAGAAGGTCAGCGTCAAGGTCATCAAAATGGCCAAGAATGATCCGCCGAAGCTGAGCCTGGACCTGGTGTCCGGTTGCTACAAGGTCCCGGACGGCGAAGAGGTCGAACGCTTCTGAGGGTCGGACGGCTGGTCATGGGCGCGTGGCCGCGCACTCATCTGAGTGAGGGGCTTGCCCGATCATCGGCCCGCCGGCGGTGACGGTGCTGGGGGTTGCGGCACGGCACTGCTGTACCGCAGCGGCGCTCGGGGCTGTCAGTCGTCCGCCTAAGCTGCGCCCATGTGGAAGGAAGCTGCTGCTGGAGCCTCGCCCGACGTCGAGTTCCGGGCACCCGTTGACGCGGCAGCGCTGGCTGAGGCGGAGCGGCGCCTTGGCCGGAGCTTGCCCGGGCAACTGACTGCCCTACTGAAGGAGACCAACGGGGTAGCCGACGGGTACGGAACTGACATCGTCTGGTCCCTGGACAGGGTCGTGGAGCACAACCTTCAGTTCTGGTCCCCCGACACGTTTCCGGGCCTGTACATGCCCTTCGATCCACTGCTGTTCTTCGGCGACAACGGTGGCGGCGACCAGTTCGCCTTCGTGCTCACGCCCGAGCGTCCGGACATTTTCGTCTGGGACCACGAGAATGACAGCCGGCTTTGGGCCGCGCGAGAGTTGAAGGACTACCTGCACCGCTCCCTCCTGGGAGAAGGCGACTGGTATCGGTAGCCGTCTGAGGACATGCGAAGGCCCTGCTGCGGCGCTCGGACCGAGAAACTGCGAGCCCTCGCCTGGGACCACGCCTCATCGGCCGGCTGGGCGCCGATCCGGCGCAGTCTCCGCACATCGCGGTGTGGTGATCGGTGCGCCGTGGCGGGGATACGTCCGCCTGGCGCCCAAGGAGGCTGACCGGGATCAACGCCGACGAGTGGACGCTCCGGCGAAGTCACGCAGACAGATACGCAACAACGCCAGAGGGCCCTCACCGATTAGGTGAGGGCCCTCTGATCTGCTACCTGGCTGTCGGGGTGGCGGGATTTGAACCCACGACCTCTTCGTCCCGAACGAAGCGCGCTGCCAAGCTGCGCTACACCCCGATGTCACCGGCGTCGCGGCGACATCGATTACTTTAGCCCACCCGCGCTCCCAGACGAAATCCGGTTTTCCCGGCCTCCGGCCACGCGAGCGGGTCTGCCACACGGGCCCGGCGGCCGGGGCGCGGGCGCGCCCCGCAGGGCTACTCCTCCCGCTCCACCAGCGTCAGCAGCGTCGCCTCCGGCGGGCACGCGAAGCGCACCGGGGTGTAGCGGCTCGCGCCGCAGCCCGCCGAGACGTGGAGGAAGGAGGTGTTGCCCGACGACTCGTGGGTCGACAGGCCCTTCACGCGGTCCGTGTCCAGGTCGCAGTTCGTGACCAGGGCGCCGTAGAAGGGGATGCACACCTGGCCGCCGTGCGTGTGGCCCGCCAGGATCAGGGGGTAGCCGTCCGCCGTGAACGCGTCCAGGGTGCGCAGGTACGGCGCGTGCACGATCGCCAGGGAGAGGTCCGCGTCCTTCTCCGGGCCGCCCGCGACCTTCGCGTAGCGGTCGCGCTTGATGTGCGGGTCGTCCAGGCCGGTGAAGGCCAGCTCGAAGCCCTCCAGCTTCAGGCGGCCGCGGCTGTTGCTCAGGCCCACCCAGCCCGCCGTGTCGAACGCGTCGCGCAGGTCCTCCCACGGGTTGTGCACCACGCCGACCGCCGGCGGGTTGCCGTTGAGGCCGTGCCGGCCCTGCGCCTTCTCGAAGAGGTAGCGCACCGGGTTGCGCAGCGTGGGGCCGTAGTAGTCGTTGGAGCCGAAGACGTAGACGCCGGGGAGCTCCATCAGCGGGCCGAGCGCGTCCAGGACCTCGGGGACGCCCTGGGGGTCCGAGAGGTTGTCGCCCGTGTTGACGACGAAGTCCGGGCGGAGGCCCGCCAGCGACTGGAGCCAGGCGCGCTTCTTGTGCTGGCCGCTCACCATGTGGATGTCGGAGACCTGGAGGACGCGCAGCGGTCGCATGCCCTTCGGCAGCACGGGGACCGTGATGCGTCGGAGACGGAAGGACCGGGCCTCGAAGCCCGCCGCGTAGGCGACGCCGGCGGCGCCGACCGCCGCGATTCCTGCCGTGATTTTCAGGGGGATCCCGTATCGTGCGCGCATCTGCCCATGGTGGCAGACCCTGACGGTTGCAGAGACGGGTGGGCGGTGGGTACCTCGGCCCTCACTCCCCGCACCGGCAGCGTCAGCAGCAGGCCCAGCGATATCCAGACGTACGTGTTGCTGCCGATGAACCCGTCGATGCCGGTGGCGTCCCAGCTCCACAGCCAGACGACGCTGCTGCAGAGCACCACGTAGATCACGGCCGCCCGGCGCAGCAGCCGGCGTCGTCGCGGGTCGTCGCGGTCGTGGTCGAGGCCGGCGGTGGCCAGTACGGCGAGGGCCGGGAACACCCACACCAGGTGGTGCACCCAGGTCACGGGGCTGATCAGGCAGGCGGTGAGGCCGGTCAGGGCGAAGCCGGCGAGTTCGTTTCCGGCGGCGGCCGCGCGGGTGGACCGGCGGGCCCAGATCGCGAGGATCACCACGACACCGATCGCCCACACCGCTCGGCTGGGGTCGTCCGGTGCCGAGAGCCGGGCGAGGACGCCCTGCCAGGACTGGTTTGAGACATACGCGAGCGCGCCGACGCGGTCGGTGTTCCACATCGCCTCGGTCCAGTAGACGCGGGAGGCGTCGGGCGCGACCCACACGGCGAGGAGCGTGGCGGCGGCGGCGACGCCCGTCGCGGTGGCGGCCGCGCGCCAGCGGCGGGTGATGAGGAGGTAGCCGATGAAGACGGCGGGAGTGAGTTTGATCGCGGCGGCGAGCCCGATGCCGAGACCCGCCCAGCGGGCGCGGCCCGTCGACAGCAGCCAGGCGTCGGTGAGCACGAGCGCCAGCAGCAGCAGATTGACCTGGCCGAAGCTGAAGGTGTCGCGGACCGGTTCGAGCAGCGCGAACAGGCAGAAGGCGACGGCGAAGGTGTACCAGCGGCTCCAGCCCTGGCGGTCTACGAGCGCACCGGCGCACCAGTACAGGACGACGAGCCCGGCCGCGATGTTGCCGAGCACGCTGAGCGCGACCGCTCCGGGCCAGGCGACCAGGGTCATCGGCAGCATGCACACGGCGGCGAACGGGGGATAGGTGAAGCCGTAGTGCGTCCCCGGCACCAGGTAGTCGTAGATGCGGCCGCTGTCTCTCCAGTGCTCGACCGTGCCGTAGTAGACGCCGAGGTCGAACCAGTCTCGGTGCAGGGGCACGGTGGTGAGGAACAGCGCCACGGCCGCCGCCAGGCCGGCCACCAGCAGCACCCGGCCGCGGGTGCTCGTGGGCCACTTGATGCCGCTGGTTCTCTGCTGGACCAGTGTCATGCGGTGCTCCCCAGGGCGTCGGTACGGGAGGCGGTGCGCTGCGCGACGCGGTGGGCGCACCACAGGGCCAGCACGGCGAGTACGCCGCCGAAGGTTGCGAGCGCCACCTGCGGGCCCTGCGGCGCGAACCCGTTGGGCAGTACCGCGAGGGCGAGGACCGCGCTGGCGGCGGCGACCGCGCGGCGTACGGACCGGCCGGGGCCGGCCGCGGCTATCAGGAACAGCCCCCACAGCACGTACCAGGGCCGGATCGCCGGTCCGAGCACGGCCACGGCGGTCAGGCTGAGGCCGAGGGCGTAGACCGGCCGGCGCAGGTGGTGGCGGCGCCAGGCGAGCAGTATCGCGAGAGCTGTGGCGGCGAGACCGGCCAAGTGCCAGGCGGGAGTGGCGAATTGCGCGAGTCCGCTGCCCGCGCTCTCCAGCAGGGCGCCGGTCATCCGGCCCAGCGAGGAGGTGATCGACCAGTTCTGCGGGGAGACCGGGGTGTCGAGCGCGCCGATCCACCCGTAGCCGGTGCCGGTGACGGCGGTCGTCGCGGCCGTGGTGGCGGCGCTGATCCCGAGCACGGCGAGTGCGGCGGTGAGCCGTGGCGCTCGGACCGGCCAAGGTATGGGTGGCGCTCGCAGCGATCGCGGACGAACCGGTGATGTGCGAGCCGGTGGCCTACCGCTGCCGAGCTGTCGGGCCCACAGGAGGGCGACGGCGAGCAGCCCCATCGCCGCGGGTGCTTTGACCAGGGTGGCCAGCGTGACCAGGACGACGGCGAGTACGGGCCATCTGCCCAGGGCGGCCACGAGACCGGCGCCCAGCAGGCCCAGCATGATCGCGTCGTTGTGGGCGCCGCCCACGAGGTGGAGGAGGACGAGCGGGTTGAGCGCACCGAGCCAGATCGCGGTCGCGGGGTCGGCGCCGCAGTGCCGGGCCAGGATCGGCAGACAGAAGACCATCCCCGCGACCCCCAGCAGCGCGACGAGGCGCATACCGATCACGCCGGCCGACACCTCGGTGTGCGAAAGGTTGTTGATCACCGTCGCGCAGGCCAGGAACAGCGGGCCGTACGGAGTCGGGGTGTGCTGCCACAGCGGCGCCACCTCGTCGTTCAGCGGACCGCCGAGGCGGGAGGGCCCGTGCGTGTACACGTCTATCTGGGCGTCGACCATCGCGCCCTGGGCGAGGTAGCTGTAGACGTCACGGCTGAACAGCGGTGGCGCGATCAGGAGCGGCGCGGCCCACAGGCCGAGGGTGAGCAGCAGAGTCCGGCGGTCGGGCGGCTGCGGGCCGCGCACCGCCTGCCCCAGCATCGCCCAGGCCGCGACCAGCAGGACGAGCCCGAAGTACGCCCCGACGAGCCCGATCGCGGCGCGGCCCGACTCCGGCGCGAGGGCGTCGCGTACGGGCAGCGCGCCTGCGGTCACACCTCCCGCTGCGAGCGCCGCCGAGCCCACCAGTCCGAGGAGTTGGCAGCGGCGGGTGTCGAGGGGGGCGGGGACGAGCGGCATTCGGTCAGAGTGTCAACGGGCGGTGTCCGAGAAGCGACGGTGTCCTCGCCGCGGAGCGGCCGCAGCGTGTCGGCCGTATGACGGCGAACGGGGTACGGGGTACGGAGTACGGCGTGGCGGTACGCCCGTACGCGTACGACCTGCGCACCCCGTACGGCGGCCCGCCGAGACGAGACATCGACGGCCCACTCGGTACGACGGCTCGATACGACGACCGTGGCGGCGCACCCGCACCACCACGAACCCGCACCCGCACCACGAGGAACCGCTACGACGACGACCCCGGCGGCGGCGCCAGCTGCCACTGCCCCGAGTGACCCGGCGGAAGCGCGAGATCCCGTCGGACCGCCGCGTAGTACCCCTCGCGCGCCGTCCGCTGTTTCTCCAGCAGGACCGACCACGCCTGCGGGTCATGGGTCCGCTCGCGCAGGAACTGCTCCATCTCCAGGACGGTGACGACCCACACCCGCGCCTTGTCCACCACGTCCCGGGTGCCGAGCATCAGCAGGGCCTCCCCGGCCGGGTCCCGGCCGTCGTTCGCCGCTGCCAGGTGGGGCGCCGCCTCCTCGGGTGACAGGGGGTGCGGGTGGGGATCGTTCCCGAGGTGGGCGGCGATCCGGTACGTCAGGGTCACCGACTTCTTCAGCGACCTGGCGTACTCGGCGTAGGTCTCCAGCCGCCGTTCCTCCCAGCGGGCCTCCTGCTCGCGGCGGAAGCGGGCCTGATCCCCTCGCGTGATGGCCAGGTACGAGCCCAGGGCACCGACCACCACACCGATCAGGGCGGGGAGTTGCTGTAGGAACGCGGACATGGCGAAACGCTATCGGAGGGCCGCTCGTGAGGGAGGTGACGGCCGAGTACGGGCAGGCGGGACGGTGCCTGTCAGTCGGACGGCAGCTTCCCCGGCCGGCGGTTCGCCGGAAGGGCGCAGGCCGGTGTTCCGCCCGGCATGCGGTCGCGGTTGTCCGCAACGACCCGGTAGACGCCGCGAGCGATCCAGCGCAGAGGGGGCAGGGTGAGGAGTGCGCCCAGGACGGCCCACCCCTTGCCCGCTCTCAGCAGGAGCTTGGCGACAGCCTGACTGCCGCCGTACGCGGCGCCGGTCGGCGTGATCCACAGCAGCTCGTGCTCGGCGCGCCGCTGCGTCGTGCCGAGCGAGCGCAGATCCGCGAACTGCCACGGCGTGATCGAGCAGCGGGGCCGCACATGGCGTTCGATGAAGGCCACGGAGCTGGTGCAGAAGGCGCAGTCGCCGTCGTAGACGAGTACCGGCCCTGTCCGCATGGCTCCGTCCTGTCCCGTCACAGCGCCATGCCCGCAGTGGAGTCGGCGGCCCGGAAGGTGCGGCGATAGGCCAGGGGGGAGACGCCCAGCTCGGCGTGCAGATGCTGGCGCAGCGAGGCGGCGGTGGCGAAGCCGATCTCGAAAGCGACCTGATCAACGGTCAGATCGGTCGACTCCAGCAGGTTCCTGGCACGTGCGAGGCGCTGTTTAATCAGCCACTGGCCGGGGGGCAGGCCCGTCTCGGCACGGAAGCGGCGGACGAAAGTACGCACGCTCATGTGGGAGCGCTCGGCCATCTGTTCCACGGTGAGCTTGTCGCCGAGCCGCTCAAGGGCCCACTGGCGGGTGGCGGAGGTGGATGCGGCCGGGTCGTCGGGGATGGGGCGTTCGATGTACTGGGCCTGCCCGCCATCGCGGAAGGGCGCCACCACGCAACGCCGTGCGGCGTGATTGGCCAGGTGCGAGCCGTGGTCGTTGCGGATCAGGTGGAGGCACAGATCCACCCCGGACGCGGCGCCGGCGGAGGTGAGCACGTCGCCGTCGTCGACGAAGAGCACGCCTTCGTCGAGGCGGATGTGCGGATACCAGCGGCGGAACAGTTCCGCGCTCTCCCAGTGGTTGGTTGCCACCCGCCCGTCGAGCAGGCCGGCCGCGGCCAGGATGAAGCCTCCGCTGCAGATGGAGGCGATCCGGGTGCCCGGTCGGATCCGGGCGAGGGCGTCGGCGACGGCTGCGGGCAGCTCGCGGGTGAGCCGTGCCTTCTCGAGCGGGGCGATGATCACCGTGTCTGCCGATGCGAGTGCCTCGGGACCGTGCTGCGGGACGACGGAGAAGCCGGCGTTGGTCTCGACCGGCCCGCCGTCGCAGGAACACACGACGACCTCGTACCGGTCGTCGGCCGCTCCCAGGACGCGTGCAGGGATCCCCAGTTCGAAGGGATAGGCGCCGTCCAGCGCGAGGACGACGACTCTGTGCGGCTGTGGCTGGACCGGCTGCGGAGGGACCATGGCAGAATTCTATCGCCTATTGACGTTTCTGCCGTTGGTGAGCTCTGGGGCGGGGCCACACGCTGGTGCCATGAACAAGAACACGATGCGTGCCCTCGGCCAGAACACCTACGGCGGACCTGAGGTCCTCGAGGAAGTAGAGGTCGAGCGGCCCGAGCCCATAGGCAACGAGATTCTCGTCGCCGTCCATGCCGCGGGGCTGAACCCCACCGACTGGAAGCACCGCGCGGGAATGATGCGCGTCGGTGAGCCGCCGTTCACGCTGGGCTGGGACGTGTCCGGCGTGGTCGAGGCGGTCGGCGCGGGCGTCACGCTGCACCAGCCGGGCGACGAGGTGTTCGGGATGCTGCCCTACCCGAACGGGCACGGCGCGCACGCCGAGTACGTGACCGCTCCCGCCCGTGCCTTCGTCCCCAAGCCGTCCACTCTGAGCCACATCGAGGCGGCCGCGCTGCCGTTGGCGTCGATGACCGCTTGGCAGGTGCTCGTCGACACGGCCGAGGTGCGCCCGGGGCAGCGGGTACTGGTGCACGCGGCGGCCGGCGGCGTGGGGCATCTCGCCGTGCAGATCGCCAAGGCGCGCGGTGCGTACGTCATCGGCACGGCGTCCGCCGCCAAGCACGACCTGGTGTTGGGCCTGGGCGCCGATGAGGTCATCGACTACCGCACCCAGGACTTCGTGGCAGAGGCGCGTGACATGGACGTGGTCCTCGATCCGTTCCTCGGCGAGGACCGGCTGCGCTCGCTCGAGACCCTGAGGCCGGGCGGCCTGCTGGTCTCGATCCTGCCCCTGGAGTTCGCGCAGGTGGAGGCGCGCGCGGCCGAGTTGGGGGTGCGGGCCACGGCCATGCAGGTCGAATACGACCACACGGGCATGACGGGCGTGGCGGCGCTGGTGGAGTCCGGGCAGCTGCGCCCGCACGTCGCCACCACCTACCCGCTGGCCGAGGCGGCTAAGGCGCACGCGGAGGGTGAGACGGGCCGGGTCGCGGGGAAGCTGGTGCTGACGGTGCGGTCCTAGGGTCCGTCGCCCGGCTGGTCACTTCGCCGTGGAAAATGCGCTCGGAACAGCGCTCGGGGACGCGCTCGGTGCAGCGGCCGTGGATCCGGGCGGCCTTCGGCGGACGGGTGGGGCGCGAACCGGCATCCGCCCGCCGCCGTGCGGTGGCCGCGCCGGTTCCGGGCTTGGTCCCGGGTCCGCCCGGGGGATGATGGCCGTGTTCAGTCGGTACGACTGCGCTTGTACCGCTGTGCCCCGGCGCTACGGGCCAGCCTGCGGAGCCGTTCCGAGTCAGTGCTGACCTGCGAATCTGCGTTGACCGGGTCCATGAGAAAAGGCTATGAAGACGTTATGACCACGCTCAAGTCCAAGCTGAAGGAAGATCTCACCGCGGCGATCCGGGCGCGCGACGAGCTGCGCTCCTCCACTCTCCGGCTGACGCTCTCCGCCATCACCAAGGAGGAGGTTTCGGGCAAGACCGCCCGTGAACTCTCCGACGACGAGGTGCAGAAGGTGATCGCCAAGGAGGCGAAGAAGCGCCGCGAGGCCGCCGACGCCTTCGCGCAGGGTGGCCGTGCCGAGCAGGCCGAGCGGGAGAAGGCGGAGGGCGTTCTGCTCGACGCCTACCTGCCGAAGCAGCTGAGCGACGACGAGCTCGCGCAGATCGTGACGCAGGCCGTCGACGAGGCGAAGGCCGCAGGGGCCGAGGGGCCGCGGGCGATGGGTGCCGTCATGAAGATCGTGAACCCGAAGGTGGCGGGCCGCGCCGAGGGCGGCCGGGTGGCCACCGTGGTGAAGCAGCTGCTCGCGGGCTGAGGCACCGCAGGCGGACATGGAGATGGGAGAGGGGCCCGGCGTATACGCCGGGCCCTCTCCCATGGAGCAGTGCTGCGGGCGGCCTACGGGAAGCCTCCGCCGCCGTTCCCGTTGTTCCCACCGTTGCTCTGACCGCGGTTGTTGCCGCCGCCGATCAGGTCCGGCGGGATCGAGATACCGGGGAAGGGCTGGCCGTGGTTGCCGCCGTTGTCCTGGCCGCGCTGGTTGCCGGGCTTGTTGTCGGGCCTGCCCGGCTTCTCGGGCTTGTCCGTCTCCTTCGGCGCGTCCGGGATCGGCACTCGGTTGAAGGGCGGTGCTTCCTGCCCGTCCAGCGCACCCGTCATCGCGTCCCGCCAGATCGGTCCGGGGACCTGACCGCCGAAGACCTTGCCGTAGGTGGTGCCGCCGATGCGGATGTTCTCCATCTTCACCTGCTGGCTGGGGCTGCCGACCCAGACGGCTCCGGAGAGGTTCGGCGTGTAGCCGACGAACCAGGCGTTCCGCCGCTCGTCCGTCGTACCGGTCTTGCCCGCGTTGTCGCGGCTCTGCAGGCCGGCCTCCTGGCCCGTACCGGAGTCGATCACGCCGCGCAGCAGCTCGTTGATCGTGTCGGCCGTCCGCTCGGTCATCGCCTTCTCGCAGGTGCTCTTGGGCACCTCCAGGCTCTTGTTGTCGGCCGTGCGGATCGACTCGATCGCGGTCGGCGTGCAGTACGTGCCGCGGTTGGCGAAGGTCGCGTACGCGCTCGCCATCACCAGCGGGGAGATACCGGTCGAGCCCAGGGTGAGCGGCGACGGCGAGACCGGCAGCTTCGCTCCGTTGCCCTGGACGACACCGAGCTTGTCGGTCATCTCCACCACGGGGCAGAGCCCGATGTCCCCGATCATCTGCACGAAGTAGGTGTTGACCGACTTCGCCATCGCGTCCTTGAGGGCGTACGGGCCGACCTCGGACTCGTTCTCGTTCTCCAGGTTGAAGCCCTGGTTCCGCCACGGCTTGTCGGTGCACGTGGGGATCGAGTCGGGGTACGGCATCCTGTACGGCGCCGGGTAGGACTGCGTCGGCGGCTTGCCCTGCTCTATGGCCGCGGCCGCCACGAACGGCTTGAAGGTCGAACCGACCGGGAAGCCGTAGTTCGAGCCGCCCATCTTCTGGTTGACCGAGTAGTTGATCTGCGTCTCGTGCTTGCCGAAGCCGTACGGCCGCGACTGGCCCATCGCCAGGATCTTGCCCGTGCCCGGCTGGACCATCGTCACGGCGGTGGCGACGTCGTCCGTCTGGTAGACGTGGTCCTTGATCGACTCCTGCGTCGACTCCTGGGCGCGCGGGTCGAGGGTCGTCCTGATGGTGAGGCCGCCCTGGTTCCAGACCTTGGCCCGTGCCTCCTTGGTCTTGCCGAAGACCGGGTCGGACAGGAAGACCTCGCGCACGTAGTCACAGAAGAAGCCGGCGCCGCTGACCGCGGTGATGCAGCCGTTCTTCGGCTTGCTGACCTTGAGCTTGACGGGGACGGCCTTCGCCCGGTCCGCCTCGGCCTGCGAGATGTCGTGCACCTCGGCCATGCGCTGGAGCACGGTGTTGCGGCGCTTCGTCGCCTCTTCCGTGTCGTTGACCGGGTCGTAGCGGCTGGGGGACTGCACGATGCCCGCGAGCATCGCCGCCTCCTCCAGCTTCAGGTCCTTGGCCTGCTTGGAGAAGTAGCGCTGCGAGGCGGCCTCGATGCCGTACGCCTGCTGACCGAAGAAGGTGATGTTGAGGTAGTTCTCCAGGATCTTCTTCTTGCCGAGCTCTTCCTCGACCTGGATCGCGTACTTCAGTTCCTGGATCTTGCGGCCGATCGTCTGCTGGGTGGCCTGGGCGACCTTGTCGGGGTCGTCACCGGCCTCCTCCACGAAGACGTTCTTCACGTACTGCTGGGTCAGCGTCGAAGCGCCCTGGGCGACCCCGCCGGACTGGGCGTTGCGGTTGAGCGCGCGCAGGACACCCTTGAGGTCGATCGCGCCGTGCTCGTAGAAGCGCGAGTCCTCGATGGCGACGATCGCCTTCTGCATGTACGGCGAGATGTCCTTGAGCGACACGACCGTGCGGTCGCGCGAGTACACCGTGGCGATCTGGCCGCCCTTCGCGTCCAGGATCGTGGTGCGCTGGCTGAGCGGGGGCGTCTTCAGATTGGCGGGGATCTCGTCGAATCCCTTGACCGTTCCCTTGGCCGCAAGTCCCAGCGCTCCGGCGGCGGGCAGGGCGATGCCCGCCAGCACGGCTCCCGCGAGCACACTGACACCGAGGAACTTGGCGGCCTGCTGGGTCCCGGTCAGACCTCCGCCCGAGCGCTTCTTTGGCATGAGGGCAGCCTAATCCGTTGGTACGGGTGTTCCGTAGGAGCAGGGGCTTCCCGGGGCGTACTCGTACCGGACCGTGACATCCACGCAAGGGGACCGGCACCCGGCCGCCCTGGCGCAGCCTCGTCGACCGCATGATCGTCCGGCTCGACCGCTGCCGGCTCGTCACGGCCCGGCTCTACGGCCGCGCGGTGGACGCAGTTACCCCCGGGAACGTGGCGGCACAGCAGCAGGCATGGCCTACGTCGTCATTCGCCGGACACGCGGACAGGCCTTGGCCTAAGCTGCTCTCAACTGTCACAGCAGTGTGGTTTCGCATCAAGTCCTCCTCAGAATCCCGCAGTACCGGAATCTGGTAGTCCGTGTCCGATTCCACCTCATGCGTCATTCGGCGCCCGTTGTGACTCCCCTGGAATACCCCGGTTTGCCCGGGATGATCACGTATGCCCCCAGCTCACTCCCCTGGGTGATCTGCCGCGTACGCATAGTCC
Source organism: Streptomyces sp. AM8-1-1 (assembly GCF_032229325.1). Lineage (NCBI taxonomy): Bacteria > Bacillati > Actinomycetota > Actinomycetes > Kitasatosporales > Streptomycetaceae > Streptomyces > Streptomyces sp. AM8-1-1. The sequence goes on along the minus strand of NZ_CP135086.1, from coordinate 3,827,775 downwards.
GTTCGGGCCATTCAAGATTGGGCCCGAAGGGGGTGTTGCGCTGTGCCCACCTTCCGTAACGTCCTCAACTGGCAGCGGTGAATATGCCGCTGCCGCCGTGGGGGAGCCTCGATTCGGGAGAGGACGGCGCCGGCATGGGCTGGGTAACCGACTGGAGTGCGCAGGCAGCCTGCCGCACTACCGATCCGGATGAACTGTTCGTACAAGGGGCAGCGCAGAACAGGGCCAAGGCGGTGTGCACCGGATGTCCGGTGCGGACCGAGTGCCTGGCCGATGCGCTCGACAACCGCGTGGAGTTCGGTGTGTGGGGCGGAATGACCGAACGGGAACGGCGTGCACTGCTGCGCCGACGACCAACGGTCACGTCCTGGCGCAGACTGCTTGAGACCGCTCGCACCGAGTACGAGCGCAGCGCGGGCATCCTGCCCGTGGGCCTCGACGACGACGAGACGTACGAGACGTACGCGGCGGTGGGATAGCCGCCGGGCGACAACCGCGGCGGGACAGCGGCAGTTGGATGTGCCGAGGTGGGACACCCACCGCGGAGACAGCCGAGGTGGGACACCCACCGCGGAGACAGCCGAGGTGGGACGGCCACCGCGGCGGCGGGACGCCCGCCGCCGTTCACCGAGCTCCGGCCGCGCCTCCGGTCGCGAGCCGGTCGCCGATGGCCCGCAGCCCCGCGAGGTCGTGGACATCGCCGGGCAGGGCGGCGACCTGGGTCACCGCCACCTCGGGGTGGAGTGCTGTGAAACGGTCGCGCGTTCGCTGTTCACGCGCGAGGACCTGCATCCGTTCGGCATGCAGGCGCAGCAGTCCGGCTGTCAGCTGTTCGGTGGTGTGCTCGGTCGAGCCGGTGCGGTCCGCGGATCCGGACTGTTCTGCGGGGTCGGTACCGTCCGTGGCGCCGGCGTGATCCGTCGGTTCGGTGTGCTCCGCGGGGTCGCGATTCTCGGGAGAGTGGTCCACGGACGGGGATTCGGGAGAGGCGCCCGTGGCGTCACGAACACCAGTCTTCCCGGACGTCTGATCCACAATGCGACCCTCGTCAAGATTTTCTGCGGCGGCAAGCGCCCGCTCGGCCGACAGCCGGGCGGCGCCGCTCTCATGGACCCGGTTGAGGACCAGACCGGCCAGCGGCATCTCCTCCGCGGCCAGCCGCTCCACGAAGTACGCGGCCTCCCGCAGGGCGTCGCGCTCGGGCGCCGCCACCACGAGGAAGGCGGTCCCGGGCGCCTGGAGGAGCCGGTAGGTGGCATCGGCCCGGGTGCGGAAACCCCCGAACATCGTGTCCATCGCGGCCACGAACGTCTGCACGTCGCGCAGCAGCTGACCCCCCAGCAGCTTGCCCAGCGTCCCGGTCATCATCGACATGCCGACATTGAGGAACTTCATCCCCGCCCGGCCGCCCATCTTCGCCGGAGCCATCAGCAGCTTGATGAACTTGCCGTCCAGGAACGACCCGAGCCGCTTCGGCGCGTCCAGGAAGTCGAGCGCGGAGCGGGAGGGCGGGGTGTCGACGACGATGAGGTCCCAGTCCTCGCGGGCCCGTAGCTGCCCCAGCTTCTCCATCGCCATGTACTCCTGCGTACCGGCGAAACCGGCCGACAGGGACTGGTAGAAGGGGTTCTCCAGGATGGCCCTGGCGCGCTCGGAATCCGCGTGAGCCTCGACGATCTCGTCGAAGGTCCGCTTCATGTCGAGCATCATGGCGTGCAGTTCGCCGCCGGCGCTGTCGTCGATGCCCTTCACCCGGCGCGGCACGTTGTCCAGGGAGTCGATGCCCATGGACTGGGCGAGCCTGCGCGCCGGGTCGATGGTGAGGACGACGACCCGGCGGCCGCGCTCCGCCGCGCGTACGCCGAGGGCCGCGGCGGTGGTCGTCTTGCCGACACCGCCCGAGCCGCAGCACACGATGATGCGGGTGGCCGGGTCGTCGATGAGCGGATCGACTTCGAGAGGCGCCGACGCGTCCAGGGTCATGAGCCGGTCCCTTGCTTCCGCAGTTCCTTCGACAGTCGGTAGAGCCCGGCGAGGTCGACCCCTTCGCTGAGCAGGGGCAGTTCGTACGAGGGCAGCCCCAGCCCGCTCAGCAGGGACCGCTGCTCGCGCTCCAGCTCGACGCGCTGAGCGTGGTCGGCCGCCTGTTCCAGCAGGGGAGCGACAAGCTTCGTACCGCCGCTCACCCCGGCCGCGGTGAGGGTCCTGGCGATCTCCGCGCGACGGTCGTCCGCCGCGTGGCGGACCGCGTCCTCGTCGAGGAGGTGCGGGCGCACCATGTTCACGATCACCCTGCCGACGGGCAGCTCGGCGGCGCGCAGCTCAGCGACGCCGTCCGCGGTCTCCTGGACCGGCATCTCCTCGAGCAGGGTCACCAGGTGGACCGCCGTCTCGGGGGACTTCAGCACCCGCATGACGGCCTGGGCCTGATTGTGTATCGGGCCGAACTTCGCCAGGCCGGCCACCTCGTCGTTCACATTGAGGAAGCGGGTGATGCGTCCGGTGGGCGGGGCGTCCATCACCACGTAGTCATAGGTGTAGTCACCCTGCTTCGTCCTGCGGCGCACGGCCTCGCAGGCCTTGCCGGTCAGCAGGACGTCCCGCACCCCGGGGGCGATGGTGGTCGCGAAGTCGATCGCGCCGAGCTTCTTGAGGGCGCGGCCGGCGCTGCCGAGTTTGTAGAACATCTGGAGGTAGTCGAGGAGGGCGCGCTCGGCGTCGATGGCCAGGGCGTACACCTCCCCGCCGCCGGATGCGACGGCGATCTTCCGTTCCTCGTACGGAAGCGCCTCCGTCTCGAAGAGTTGCGCGATGCCCTGCCTGCCCTCCACCTCGACGAGGAGGGTTCGCTTTCCCTCCGTCGCGAGGGCGAGCGCGAGGGCGGCGGCGACCGTCGTCTTACCGGTACCGCCCTTGCCGCTGACGACCTGGAGCCTGCTCACGTATTCGAGCCTAACCAGTAAGGCCCCGGGCTACGCACGAGGCGGTGTGCGGGCTGCGTCACGGGGCGAGGGGCGGGTGCGGCTACAGTCGGCCCATGACCAAGTGGGAATACGCGACCGTGCCCCTTCTCGTGCACGCGACCAAGCAGATTCTGGACACCTGGGGCGAGGACGGGTGGGAGCTCGTCCAGGTCGTTCCCGGGCCGAACAACCCCGAGCAGCTCGTGGCGTACCTGAAGCGGGAGAAGAGCTCATGACGGGCGTCGTCGAGGCGCGCCTGGCGGAGCTCGGCCTGACGCTCCCGGACGTCGTACCGCCGCTGGCCGCCTACCAGCCGGCCGTGATCACGGGTGCGTACGTCTACACCGCCGGCCAGCTGCCGATGGTCGAGGGCAAGCTCCCCGTCACCGGCAAGGTGGGCGGTGAGGTCACCCCCGAGGAGGCCAAGGAGCTCGCGCGCACCTGTGCCCTGAACGCCCTGGCGGCCGTGAAGTCCGTCGTCGGCGATCTGGACCGGGTCGCCCGCGTGGTGAAGGTGGTCGGCTTCGTGGCCTCCGCCGCGGACTTCACCGGGCAGCCCGCCGTGCTGAACGGCGCGAGCGAGCTGCTGGGCGAGGTGTTCGGCGACAAGGGCGTGCACGCGCGCAGCGCGGTGGGCGTCGCGGTGCTGCCGCTGGACGCACCGGTCGAGGTCGAGCTCCAGGTGGAGCTTCTCCAGAGCTGACGCCGCCGGCCGAGGTCCGGGACCGGCGGGGTGACTGTGCCCCGCGGGTGAGGTCCCAGGCGCTTCATGCTCCGGCTTCACGTCCGGCCCGCCTCCCGTTTCCGTACGTCTCTTCGTCCCGCACGTTTCACGCGTACCGGCGGCCCCCTCCGGGACTGAACCGCCGGTCAGCGCGCAGATGGCCCCGCGCCTGCCGATTCGTCGGCGGGCCGGGGCCTGACTCATGCGTGGCAAACGCTTGCACCGCTCTTGACGTGAACGCGTCGACGGGTGTGATCTGTCCGCGGTTAGGAACGTTTCCTAACGATCTGAACGTGGGAGGGATCCGTGGCACCAACCCCCCGCCGCCGCTCGCGCGGAGCGATCGGCGTCCTCGTGGCCGCGGCCACAGCAGCGTTAACCGTGGCCCTGCCGACCCCGAGCACCGCCCAGCCCGTCACCGGCTCCGCGGCGCTGCCAGGGACCGTCAAGGCCGACCCCGTCCGGTACGAGGCCGAGTCCGCGACCATCTCGCAGGGCCTGGCCGAGTCCAACCACGCCGGGTACTCCGGCACCGGCTTCGTCAACTACACCAACGTCGCCGGCGGCTATGTGGAGTTCACGGTGAACGCCCCCGCCGCCGGGAGCGCCACCCTGGCCCTCGGCTTCGCCAACGGCACCACCGGCAACCGCCCGCTGGCCGTCTCCGTCAACGGCGCCGCCCCCACCGGCCTCGCCTTCCAGCCCACCGGCGCCTGGACCACCTGGTCCGCCGTGACCACCACGGTGACCCTGAAAGCGGGCGTCAACACCCTCCGGGCCACGGCCACCGCACCCGAGGGCGGCCCGAACCTCGACTACATCGAGGTCACACCGGCCGACGGCCCCGCCGGCACGGACCACGAGGCGGAGGCCGCGACGATCTCCCAGGGCGCCGTCGAGTCCAACCACGCCGGCCACTCCGGCACCGGCTTCGTCAACTACCAGGCCGTGACGGGCGCGTACGTCGAGTTCACCGTCGCATCGGCGCAGGCGTCCGCCACCCGGCTCGACTTCCGCTACGCCAACGGCACCGCGGCGGACCGGCCCCTCGACATCACGGTCAACGGCACCGCGGTCGCCGACGATCTCGCCTTCCCCGGCACCGGCGCCTGGACCACCTGGAAGACGGCGACCGCCACGGCGAACCTCAGGGCGGGCAGCAACACGATCCGCGCCACCACCGCGGCCGGCGACGGGCCCAACCTGGACAAACTCACCGTCACCGCGAGCGGCCCCGCCGACACCGTGAAGCCCAGTGCGCCCGGCGATCTGCGCAAGGACAAGGAGCCCACGGCCTCCACCGTCTCGCTCGCCTGGAACGCCGCCACCGACAACGTCGGCGTCGTGGGCTACGACATCTACCAGCACGGCCAGCTGATGAAGCAGGTGGACGGGAACACCCTGGCCGCCACCGTGGACGGCCTCGACCCCCAGACCACGTACGACTGGACCGTCTTCGCCCGGGACGCCGCCGCGAACGTCTCGGTCGCGAGCAACGCCGTCACCATCGCCACACTGCCCGCACCGCCGGACGGCGAGGCACCCAGCGTCCCCGGCAACCTGCGCTCCACCGGCCGCACCGCGACCAGCGTCGACCTCGCCTGGAACGCCTCCACGGACAATGTGAAGGTCACCGGGTACGAGATCCACCGCGACGGCGCACTCGCCGGCACCGCCGACTCCACCTCGACGACCGTCGCCGGTCTGGCCGCCGACACCGCGTACCGGTTCAAGGTCAGGGCCTTCGACCTCAAGGGCAACAAGTCCGCGTTCGGTCCCGAGATCACCGTCACCACCTCCGGCACCCAGCCGGGCGGCACCCCCGACCCGGGCGCCGTATCCACCCTCGCCTCGGGCGTGGACGTGGCCTGGGGTGTCGCGTTCCTGCCGGACGGCGCGGGCATCTTCACCGAGCGCAACACCTTCAACGTCCACCGGCTCACCAAGTCCGGCCAGAAGACCCTGCTCGGCAAGGTCCCCAACTCGCAGACCACGGGCGGCGAGGGCGGCCTGATGGGCGTCGAGGTGAGCCCGACCTTCGCGACCGACCACTTCGTGTACTTCCTGCACACCTCGACCGACGGCAACCGCATCGCGCGCATGAAGCTCGAGAACAACGCGCTCAGCGGCTACACGGTGCTGCTCGACGGCATGGAGGAGAGCCGCTTCCACAACGGCGGACGGCTGCGGTTCGGCCCCGACGGCAAGCTCTACGCGTCCATGGGCGACGCCCAGAGCAGCAGCCGGGCACAGGACAAGAACTCGCTCAACGGCAAGATCCTGCGCATCAACCAGGACGGCAGCATCCCGTCGGACAACCCCTTCGGCAACGCCGTCTGGTCGATGGGCCACCGCAACCCGCAGGGTCTGGACTTCGACTCCCAGGGCCGTCTGTGGCAGGCCGAGTTCGGCAACAGCATCATGGACGAGGTCAACCTCATCCAGCGGGGCGGCAACTACGGCTGGCCCAACTGTGAGGGCACGAGCGGCAGCTGCTCCGGCTTCATCGCGCCCAAGAAGACCTGGCCGACCAACCAGGCCTCTCCGAGCGGGCTGACGATCATCAACGACCACGTCTTCGTCGCGACGACCGTCGGGCAGCGCGTCTACCGCCTGCGGATCGACGCCTCGTCCAACCTGGTCGAGCAGAAGACGTACTTCCAGAGCACCTACAACCGGCTGCGCACGGTCGAGGTCGACCACGACGGCGACATCTGGCTCACCACGTCGACCGACAAGGACGGCACCAGCAACAACGACCGGATCCTCCTGATCGACATCGTGTACTCGGGCGGGTCGCAGCCCGGTGAGTTCGAGCTGACCGGCGGCGCGTTCCGCGACAACGCGACCACGGTGGACGCGGCGACCGTGCCGGGACGCACCTCCGGCTCGTCGATGGCCCGGATCGACACGGCGATCAAGAACGCGAGCACGGCGAACGGGAAGCCGCGCGGCAGCTCGGACGCCGGAACGTAGACAACCCGGGCACCGGCGGACGGGGGCGAGGGGCGGCCGGTGATCACCGGCCGCCCCTCGAACATCCGCGCGCGAACGCATAGCATCCGCCCATGTCCAATGGTCAGTGGTACCCGCCGGAGTGGCCGGACCGCATTCGCGCGCTCGCGAGCGGTGAGCTCACCGTCGTGCCGCCGAAGCGGGCCGCGACCGTCATGCTGCTGCGCGACGGGGCGGACGGCCCTGCCGTGCACATGCTGCGCCGGCGCGTCTCCATGGCCTTCGCCGGCGGCGCGTACGCCTATCCGGGTGGCGGTGTCGACGCCCGCGACTCCCGGCCGGTCCGCTGGACGGGACCCTCACTGCGGGACTGGGCCGGCCGGCTCGGTCTCGACGAGGCGTCCGCGCAGGCCGTCGTGTGCGCGGCGGTCAGGGAGACGTACGAGGAGGCGGGCGTGCTGCTCGCCGGCCCCACCCCGGACACCGTCGTCAGCGACACCACGGGCGACGACTGGGAGGCCGACCGGCAGGCGCTGGTCGACCGTGAGCTGTCCTTCGCGGACTTCCTGGACCGGCGCGGCCTGGTGCTGCGCTCCGACCTGCTGGCCGCGTGGGCGCGCTGGATCACCCCGGAGTTCGAGCCGCGCCGCTACGACACCTGGTTCTTCGTGGCCGCCCTGCCCGAGGGCCAGCGGACCCGGAACGCCTCGACGGAGGCGGACCGTACGGTGTGGATCCGGCCCGCCGAGGCAGCCGCGGGCTACGACCGCGGCGAGCTGCTGATGATGCCGCCGACCGTGTCGACCCTGCGCGCCCTGGAGCCGTGCGGCAGCGCCGCCGACGCCCTCGCGGCGGCCCGGCAGCAGGACATGACGCCCGTCATCGCGACGGCCGAGCTGGTGGACGGCGAGCTGGTGCTGAGCTGGCCCGGCCACGGCGAGTTCACCAAGCGCATCGCACCCGGGGGCCCGCGATGACCGACGCGGCCGCGCTGCCCGGGCAGCCCCGCGGCGGTGTGCTCTCCGGGCCCGCCACCGCACGGGCCGTCAACGTCCTCGCGCCCAACGCCTCCGCGATGACGCTCGACGGCACCAACACCTGGATCGTCTCCGAGCCGGACTCCGAGCTCGCGGTCGTCATCGACCCCGGACCGCTCGACGACACCCATCTGAGGCATGTCGTCGACACCGCGGAGAAGGCCGGCAAGCGGATCGCGCTGACCCTCCTCACCCACGGCCACCCCGACCACGCCGAGGGGGCCGGGCGCTTCGCGGAGCTCACGGGCACGAACGTCCGGGCGCTCGACCCGGCGCTGCGGCTCGGCGACGAGGGCCTGACGCCGGGGAACGTCATCCGCGTCGGCGGCCTGGAGATGCTGGTCGTCGCCGCCCCCGGGCACACCGCGGACTCGCTCTGCTTCCATCTGCCGGCCGACCGGGCCGTGCTGACCGGGGACACGGTCCTCGGGCGCGGCACGACGGTGGTGGCGCACCCCGACGGACGGCTCGGCGACTATCTCGACTCGCTGCGCCGGCTGCGTTCGCTGACCGTCGACGACGGGGTGCACACCGTCCTGCCGGGCCACGGCCCCGTGCTGGAGGACGCCCAGGGCGTGGTCGAGTTCTATCTCGCCCACCGTGCCAACCGGCTCGCCCAGGTGGAGACGGCGGTCGAGGGCGGCCACCGCACCCCCGCCGAGGTGGTGGCGCATGTGTACGCGGACGTCGACCGGTCCCTGTGGCCGGCGGCCGAGCTGTCGGTACGCGCGCAGATGGAGTATCTGCGCGAACACGGCCTGATCTGACGGCCCGGGGCACCCGCGCCCCTGAACGGAAACCGCCGGCGTGCCCCCAGGCGTCGGAGGCGTTGACCTGTGTCTTACGCTCCGCTTACTTCTGACATCCGTTCCTGGGGGGAACCGACGTGTTCGTGCTCTTCGTGCTGCTCGTCATCGCTGCCGCAGTCCTGTTCTTCGTCGGCCGCAGCCAGGACCGCACCGGGCTCCGCCTCGGCGCGCTGGGTGCGCTGCTGGCCGGTCTGTTCGCCGGCACAGCGAGCTGTGTGCACATCGTCAGCGCCTACGAGGTGGGCGTCCCGGTCACCTTCGGCAAGGTCGGCTCGCCGATGACACCGGGACTGAACATCACCTCGCCGTTCACCAACGTCACCACCTTCTCGACCCGTCCCGTCGACCTCAACCTCTCCGACAAGGACGTCGTCGAGGTGCGGTCCTCGCAGGGCGGCGTGATGTACGTGGAGCTCACCGTGAAGTGGGCGGTGACCCCGGCCAAGGCCGTCGAGCTGTACCGGCTGGCCGGCAGCGAGGACGCCATCCAGCAGCGGCTGGTCTTCCCGGACAGCCGGGAGATCATCCGCAATGTCTTCGCCCGGCACACCAGCGAGGAGGGCTACACCTCGGCCCGCGAGCAGATCAACACCGAGATCGGCGACCTGATCAAGGAACGGCTGGCCCCGCGCGGCATCGACGTCACCACGGTCAATCTGCGCAATGTGAAGCCGTCCGACCGGCTGCAGGACCAGATCGACCGCAAGATCCAGCAGCAGCAGGCCACCGAGCGGGCCACCGAAGCGGCCCGTACGGCGAAGGCCGAGTCCGAGCGCCGCAGGATCGAGGCCGAGGGCATCGCCCGGGCCAACAAGATCCTCAACAACTCGCTCAGCGACAAGGTCCTGATGAACCAGTGCATCGACGCGTTCAAGGACGCGGCGGCCAAGCACCCGGTATACGCCGTGCCGTGCGGCGGTGGGACGGGCAACCCGCTGATCGTGGACGGCACGAAGAACTGACGAGTGCGGGGGGCGGCGGATGTGCGCGCCCGCCCGCGTCCTCCTCGGCGGGCGGCGGGCGGCGGACGCGCAGGGCCGCCCCCGGTTCGTCGGGACCGACGTACGCGAAGGGCCGCCCCCGCATCGTGCGGGGGCGGCCCTTCGGCTGCTGTGTGCCGGTGCTGCGAATCTGTGCAGCCGGCGGTCTTTCGCGTATCCGCCGGCGTCAGCGCGAGCGCTTGGCGAGCCGCTCCACGTCCAGCAGGATCACCGCGCGGGCCTCGAGCCGCAGCCAGCCGCGCTGGGCGAAGTCGGCCAGCGCCTTGTTCACCGTCTCGCGGGAGGCGCCGACCAGCTGGGCCAGCTCTTCCTGGGTCAGGTCGTGCACGACGTGGATGCCCTCCTCCGACTGCACACCGAAGCGGCGCGACAGATCGAGGAGCGCGCGGGCCACACGACCCGGCACGTCGGAGAAGACGAGGTCGGACATCTGGTCGTTGGTCTTACGCAGCCGGCGGGCCACGGCGCGCAGCAGCGCGGTGGCCACCTCCGGCCGGACGTTCAGCCAGGGCTGGAGATCGCCGTGACCGAGGCCGAGGAGCTTCACCTCGGTCAGCGCGCTGGCGGTCGCGGTGCGCGGTCCCGGGTCGAACAGCGACAGCTCGCCGATGAGCTCGCCCGGGCCGAGGACGGCGAGCATGTTCTCGCGGCCGTCGGGGGATGTGCGGTGGAGCTTGACCTTCCCCTCGGTGACCACGTACAGGCGGTCGCCGGGGTCGCCCTCGTGGAAGAGGGCGTCGCTCCGGGCGAGCGTCACCTCACTCATCGAGGCGCGGAGCTCCGCGGCCTGCTCGTCATCGAGCGCCGCGAAGAGCGGGGCGCGCCGCAGAACGTCGTCCACGAGTTCTCTCCTTGTCGACCTGCTCAGGGACCGTGGCCCCCATGATGCCGGACCGCACTCCACCTACCCGGGGGACACCCGCGTACGACGGCGTCGTCGCGACCGGCCCCTGGCAAGTAAATATTCGTGCGATCAGTCACAACAAGTTTGACGCACTGGAGCGTCTGTTCGTGCGGCAGGGGCCCGATTGGGTCTGATTACCGGGGAGCGGGGCGGATGTCAGTGGTGGCCCGTAGGCTGGCCGGGTGTCCAATTCGCCGGTGAGAGCGCAGGCCAAGGGGGCTTGAAGAGTGTCCGGAAAGCAAAATTCCGCTGTGGGCGAACAGTCGCGGAGCGGCACCCGGAAAGCCGTAAAGCCGCCCAAACCGGAATCGCGGCTGGCCATGGTCCGCCGCGCGCGCCGGATCAACCGTGAGCTCGCCGACGTCTATCCGTACGCCCATCCGGAGCTGGACTTCCGCAATCCCTTCGAACTGCTGGTCGCCACGGTCCTGTCCGCGCAGACGACGGACCTGCGGGTGAACCAGACGACGCCCGCGCTCTTCGCGAAGTACCCGACCCCCGAGGACGTGGCGGCGGCCGAGCCGGAGGCCCTCGAGGAGATCCTCCGGCCCACCGGCTTCTTCCGGGCCAAGACCAAGGCCCTGCTGGGCCTGTCCGTGGCGCTCCGGGACAACTTCGGCGGAGAGGTCCCGGGCAACCTCAAGGATCTGGTCAGCCTCCCCGGCGTCGGCCGCAAGACCGCCTTCGTGGTCCTGGGCAATGCCTTCGGCGTCCCCGGCATCACCGTCGACACCCACTTCGGCCGTCTCGTGCGCCGCTGGAAGTGGACCGAGCAGGAGGACCCCGAGAAGGTCGAGGCGGAGATCGCCGAGATCTTCCCGAAGTCCGAGTGGACCATGCTCTCGCACCGGGTGATCTTCCACGGCCGCCGTATCTGTCACTCCCGCAAGCCGGCCTGCGGCGCCTGCCCGATCGCCCATCTGTGCCCGTCGTACGGGGAGGGCGAGACCGACCCGGAGAAGGCGAAGAAGCTTCTGAAGTACGAGATGGGCGGTCAGCCCGGCCAGCGGCTGAGTCCGCCGGCCGACTACCCGGGTATGCCGGCCCCGCCGCTGGGGGCGAGCGGGTGACGCCACCGCCCGTCCGTTCCGCCGGGCACCCGGCGGAACGATCCGAGCGCCCCGGCGCGTTGTGAGCGAGGGGGTGCGGCGCATGCGCGCAGGAGAAGAGACGTACGACAGGACCCGGGGCCAGGACGTGTACGAGAGCGGTGTGTCCGGCGGCGATGTGACCGTCACCAGTGACGGCCTGCCCACGTGGCTGGACCCCGTCGCGCGCGCCGCCGAGACCGTCCGGCCCGAGCAGCTCAGCAGGTTTCTGCCGCCAGAGAGCGGCAGCGGGCGGCAGTCCGCCGTCCTCATCCTCTTCGGCGAGGGCCCGGCGGGCCCCGAGCTGCTGCTGATGGAGCGGGCGGGCAGCCTGCGCTCGCACGCGGGACAGCCTTCCTTCCCCGGCGGGGCCCTGGACGCGGCGGACGGCGACCCGGCGACCACCGGCCCGCTGTGGGCGGCCCTGCGCGAGGCCGAGGAGGAGACCGGGCTCGATCCGTCGGGCGTCCAGATCTTCGGCGTGCTGCCGAGGCTCTACATCCCGGTGAGCAGTTTCGTCGTCACGCCCGTACTGGGCTGGTGGCGCACCCCGAGTCCCGTCGGTGCGGTCGATCCCGCGGAGACAGCCCGCGTCTTCACCGTGCCGGTGGCGGATCTCACGGATCCGGCGAACCGCGTGACGACGATGCACCCCAGCGGGCACCGAGGTCCGGCATTTCTGGTCGAAGGGGCCCTGGTCTGGGGTTTCACGGCCGGCGTGATCGACCGCATCCTGCACTTCGCCGGCTGGGAACGACCGTGGGACCGCGGCAAGCAGGTCCCTCTGGACTGGCGCTCATGACAGGCTGACCCTGGGACATCAGTGCCGGGACGGACCACCCGGCGACGACATTGCGAGGCTAATGACGGTGAACGTGCTCGACATCTTGTTGCTGGTCGCCGCCGTATGGTTCGCAATCGTCGGGTATCGCCAGGGCTTCGTCGTCGGCATCCTGTCCGTGATCGGCTTCCTCGGAGGCGGACTCGTGGCGGTGTATCTGCTGCCCGTGATCTGGGGTGAGCTGACGAACGACTCCGAGGTGTCCACCACCGCGGCGATCGTCGCGATCATCATCGTGATCGTCTGTGCCTCGGTCGGTCAGGCCTTCACCACTCACCTCGGCAACAAGCTGCGCCGGTACATCACCTGGTCACCCGCCCGGGCCCTGGACGCCACCGGCGGCGCGCTGGTCAACGTGGTCGCGATGCTGCTGGTCGCCTGGCTGATCGGTTCCGCGCTCGCCGGGACCTCCCTGCCCACACTCGGCAAGGAGGTCCGCAGCTCCAAGGTGCTGCTCGGTGTGTCCCGCGTGATGCCGACGCAGGCGTCCACCTGGTTCACGGACTTCTCCTCCGTCCTCGCGCAGAACGGCTTCCCGCAGGTCTTCAGCCCGTTCGCCAACGAGCCCATCACCGAGGTCCGTCCGCCGGACCCCGCGCTCGCGGGCAGCCCGGTCGCCGCACGCGCCCAGCAGTCCATCGTCAAGGTCGTCGGTACGGCACAGAGCTGCGGCAAGGTGCTCGAAGGCACCGGCTTCGTCTTCGGCCAGCGACGGGTCATGACCAACGCCCATGTCGTCGGCGGCGTGGACGAGCCGACCGTGCAGATAGGCGGCGAGGGCCGGCTCTACGACGCGCGCGTCGTGCTCTACGACTGGGAGCGCGACATCGCGGTCCTGGACGTGCCTGATCTGAAGGCCAAGCCGCTGCAGTTCGCCGACGCCGACGCGCGCAGCGGGGACAGCGCGATCGTCGCCGGCTTCCCCGAGAACGGTGCGTACGACGTCCGCTCGGCCCGCGTCCGCGGCCGGATCAACGCCAACGGCCCCGACATCTACCGGCGCGGCACGGTGCACCGCGATGTGTACTCGCTGTTCACCACCGTCCGCCAGGGCAACTCGGGCGGACCGCTGCTCACACCCGAGGGCAAGGTGTCCGGTGTCATCTTCGCCAGGTCGCTGGACGACCCGAACACCGGATACGCCCTGACCGTGGACGAGATCGCCGCGGACGTCAGGGCCGGCCTGGCCGCCAACCAGCAGGTCGACAGCCAGAACTGCGCGCTGTAGCGGCGGGCGGTGTGGCTGCGGGCACCTGCAGCGGCGGGGCGCTGCGGCTGCGAGCCGCAAGCGCCCCTGGCCGCGGGCGATGCCGGAGGAGCGGTGTTGATGGAGCGGTGTCGGTGGAGCCGGCGTCAGCCGCGGGTATGCCGCAGCCGGGCGGACATCCAGCGAGCGCGGCGCCGAAGGATGCGGGGAATCCCGATCCCTTGTACCGCGTGATCATGGCCCTGAGCTTGCAGGCCACCCCTGTCATGAATGTTCGGCCCATTGGCCGAGCGACGGTTGCGTGCTGCGTCACCGTAGTCGTGCGTCCAGCCCATACCGGGACGTCTGCCCGTGCCCCATGGTCGGTAACCGTGTCAGGAGCGGCCAATTGGCCTATGCGCCAGGCATTTGGCTGTTCGTCAGACAAGCGTTCCGGTAAGCGCGAGGTCCAGGAGTCGACGGGCTACCGGTCGGGTTCGGGGTCCTTCAGCCAGTTGATGAGTTCGGAGGAGAAGGCCACCGGGTCCTCCTCGTGAGGGAAGTGGCCGAGGCCGTCGAACAGCCGCCAGCGGTACGGGGCTTCGACGTACTGGCCCGAGCCCGCCGCGCTGCGTGTGCGCATCACCGGGTCCAGGGAGCCGTGCAGATGCAGGGTCGGCACCCGGACCGGCCGCTTCATCCGGCGGTTGAACTGGATCCCGTCGGGCCGTGCGAGCGAGCGCACCATCCACCGGTACGGCTCGACCGCGCAGTGCGCCGTCGACGGAATGCTCATCGCCCGGCGGTACACGTCGAGGGTGTCCGCGTCGGGAGGCTGCGGGCCGGACCACTCCTGGATCAGCTTGCCCACCAAGGCCGCGTCGTCCGCGATGAGCTGACGCTCCGGCAGCCACGGCCGCTGGAACCCCCACACATAGGAACCCGCCCGGCTCTGCGAGAAGTCGGAGAGCATGGCCGAACGCCACCGGCGCGGATGGGGCATCGAGGAGACGACGAGCCTGCGCACCAGCTTCGGCCGCATCACCGCGGCGGTCCATGCGAGGTACCCACCGAGATCGTGCCCGACCAGTGCCGCGTCCGGCTCGCCGAGGGAGCGCACCACCCCGGTGATGTCGAGCGCGAGGTTCGCGGGGTCGTAACCCCGCGGCGTACGGTCGCTGCCTCCCACGCCCCGAAGATCCATGGCCACGGCCCGGTACCCCGCGTCCGCGAGCGCCGTCATCTGGTGCCGCCACGTCCACCAGAACTGCGGAAAGCCGTGGAGGAACATCACCAGCGGCCCGTCGCCGACCTCGGCGATGTGGAAGCGCGCACCATTGGCTGCCACGTCGCGATGGGTCCAGGGACCGTCGATGCGTACGGGGCTGCCCGTACCGGTGTCAGGGGCCGTCATGCAGACGAGCGTCCCATACCCGGGTACGGCCCGTTCGCCATGCCCTCCCCGGGAGCGGCGCCCGCGACGCCGCGCTCCGCCGCGGGACCCGTGCTGAGCGGTCCCGCGACGGCCCGGATCAGGCGGAGATCTGGTCCTGCGACACCCGCGGATGCGGCTTGACGCTCTGGAGTACGGCCGCCGTCTGCTTGGCCGAGGCGATCGACCTCTCCGGCGGCTTGACCTTCTTGAACTTGGTGACGGCCAGGAGCGCCAGAATCCCCGCGAGCAGCAGGAACGCTCCGCCCACGATCAGGAAGCACCAGGCAAGGCCGAGCCCCCAGTTGTGGATCCCGTAGGCCGCCGCGAAGCTGAAGACCGGCAGCGAGAACAGGGCGAAGACGCCCGCCACGCTGATGGCCGCGCCGCCGACCGCACCTCGCTTGACGTCCTGCCTCAGTTCCGCCTTGGCCAGGGCGATCTCGTCGTGCACCAGCGCGGACATCTCGGCGGTCGCCGAGGCGACCAGCTGGCCGAGACTGCGCTCGGCACTGCTGCCGGGGTCGCTCATCGCTGCTCCCTCTCTCCTGTGGTCCGACACAGATCATGCCGGACTGTCGCCGTCACCGCGCGACACCCCCGCCGCTTCGGCGCGACGACGGTGTTCGGCGGCCTTCTTCTCGTAGATCTCGGCCATGCGCAAGTGGTACGCCGGATTGTCCTGTTCGTAGATGTCGGGGATGCCGTCGTTGTCCTCGTCACGCTCCTCCTCGTCGTACAGCTCCTGGTACCGGCGTACCCGCAGTTTGAGCAGCACTCCGGCCAGGACGGCGGCGATCAGGGAGCCGACCAGGACCGCGGCCTTGACCTCGTCGGCGAGCAGCGGGTCGTCGGCGAAGGCGAGTTCACCGATCAGCAGCGAGACGGTGAAGCCGATTCCGGCGAGTGCGGACACCGCGAAAACGTCCGGCCAGGCGAGGTCGTCGTTGAGTTCGGCCCGGGTGAAACGGGCCGCGAGCCAGGTGCCGCCGAAGATGCCGAGTGCCTTGCCGACCACCAGGCCGAGCACGACACCGAGGGTCTCGGGCCGGGTGAAGACCTCCGTGAGGGAGCCGCCGGAGACCGACACGCCGGCGGCGAACAGCGCGAACAGCGGCACGGCGAGTCCCGCCGACAGCGGGCGCACGATGTGCTCGATGTGCTCGCCGGGGGAGTACTTCTCCCCCTCGCGCCGGGTGCAGCGGAGCATCAGGCCCATGGCCACACCGGCGATGGTGGCGTGGACGCCGCTGTTGTACATCAGCCCCCAGATGACCAGGGCCAGCGGCACGTACACGTACCAGCCCCGTACGCCCTTCCTCAGCAGCAGCCAGAAGACGGCCAGTCCCAGCACCGCGCCGCCGAGGGCGGCGAAGTCGAGATCGCTGGTGAAGAAGATCGCGATGATGAGGATGGCGAACAGGTCGTCGACGACGGCGAGCGTCAGCAGGAAGGCGCGCAGCGCGGAGGGCAGAGAAGTGCCGATGACCGCGAGGACGGCGAGCGCGAACGCGATGTCGGTGGCGGTGGGCACCGCCCAGCCGTCGGTTGATCCGCCGGTGGACGTGGTGACGATCAGGTACACGGCGGCGGGCGCCGCCATTCCGCACAGCGCGGCGATGACCGGGAGGGCGGCGGCGCGGGGATCGCGCAGTTCGCCTGCCACGAGTTCACGCTTGAGCTCGATGCCGGCGACGAAGAAGAAGATCGCGAGAAGTCCGTCGGCGGCCCAGTGCTGGACGGACAGATCGAGGCCGAGCGAGGCGGGGCCCAGATGGAAGTCCCGTACGGCTTCATAGCTGTCGCCGATCGGTGTGTTGGCCCAGATCAGCGCGGCGACGGCGGCGACCAGGAGCAGCACGCCGCCGACGGTCTCGGCTCGCAGCGCGTCCGCCACATAGGTGCGCTCGGGCAGGGGGAGCACACCGAGAAACTTGCGGGAGCGGGGCGCGGACACGTGGGGAACCTCCGGTCGGGCGGGCAGGACTCATCACTTGCCGACCAGACTTCCCGGCGCACCTGGGTCTTTCTTGTCGCGTCGTTGACGCGTCCATCACCATACCCATATGGCTCCGGGGTGATATCCGGTGAAGTGCACTTTAGGCGCAGAACGGGCACCCGGCGCGTTGTTGCCGGGTGCCCGTCGTGGTGCGGTCCGCGCCGCTCAGTGGTGTGTGGCGCGGTGGTACGCGTGGTGGCCAGGGGAGATGTGCGTGGATCAGTCCTCGGAGGGCGCGCTCGGCAGCTGCGTCTGGATCAGATCCATGACCGACGAGTCGGTCAGCGTCGTGACATCGCCGAGCTGACGGTTCTCGGCGACATCGCGCAGCAGCCGGCGCATGATCTTGCCCGAACGGGTCTTCGGCAGCTCCGCCACCGGCAGGATCCGCTTCGGCTTGGCGATCGGGCCGAGCACCGAGGCGACGTGGTTGCGCAGCTCGTTGACCAGGCCCTCGTCCACACTCGCCGTACCGCGCAGGATCACGAACGCCGCGATCGCCTGCCCGGTCGTCTCGTCCTTCGCGCCCACGACCGCCGCCTCGGCGACCTTCGGGTGCGAGACCAGAGCCGACTCCACCTCGGTCGTCGAGATGTTGTGGCCGGACACCAGCATCACGTCGTCCACCCGGCCGAGCAGCCAGATGTCGCCGTCGTCGTCCTTCTTGGCACCGTCACCGGCGAAGTACTTGCCCTCGAAACGCGACCAGTACGTGTCGATGAACCGCTGGTCGTCGCCCCAGATGGTGCGCAGCATCGACGGCCACGGCTCGGTGAGGACGAGATAGCCGCCACCGCCGTTCGGCACCTCGTTGGCTTCGTCGTCGACGACCGTCGCGGAGATGCCGGGCAGTGCGCGCTGCGCCGACCCGGGCTTGGTCTCGGTGACGCCCGGCAGCGGCGAGATCATCATCGCGCCGGTCTCGGTCTGCCACCAGGTGTCGACGATGGGGGTCTTGCCGGCGCCGATGTTCTCCCGGTACCAGATCCATGCCTCCGGGTTGATCGGCTCTCCGACCGATCCGAGGACACGCAGGCTGGACAGGTCGAACTTCGCGGGGATGTCCTCGCCCCACTTCATGAAGGTCCGGATCGCGGTCGGCGCGGTGTAGAGGATCGTGACGCCGTACTTCTGCACGATCTCCCAGAACCGGCCCTGGTGCGGGGTGTCGGGGGTGCCCTCGTACATCACCTGGGTGGCCCCGTTGGCCAGCGGCCCGTACACGATGTACGAGTGACCGGTCACCCAGCCGATGTCCGCGGTGCACCAGTAGACGTCCGACTCCGGCTTGAGGTCGAAGACGGCGTTGTGGGTGTACGCGGCCTGGGTGAGGTAGCCGCCGGAGGTGTGCAGGATGCCCTTCGGCTTACCGGTCGTGCCGGAGGTGTAGAGGATGAAGAGCGGGTGCTCCGCGTCGAACGCCTCCGGGGTGTGCTCGGCGGACTGACGGCCGACGATGTCGTGCCACCACACGTCCCGGCCCTCGGTGAAGTCGGTGTCCTGGCCGGTACGGCGCACCACCAGCACATGCTCGACCTGCGGGCACCGGGCGACGGCGTCGTCGATGGCGGGCTTGAGCGCGCTCGGCTTGCCCCGGCGGTAGCCGCCGTCGGAGGTGATGACCAGCTTCGCGTCCGCGTCCTGGATGCGGGAGGCGACGGCGTCGGCGGAGAAACCGCCGAACACCACCGAGTGCGCCGCGCCGATGCGGGCACAGGCCAGCATGGCCACGACCGCCTCGGGGATCATCGGGAGGTAGACGGCGACGCGGTCGCCCTTCTGCACTCCGAGCTCGGTGAGCGCGTTCGCGGCGCGCGAGACCTCGTCCTTGAGCTCCGCGTAGGTGACGGAACGGCTGTCGCCGGGCTCGCCCTCGAAGTGGAGCGCGACACGGTCGCCGTTGCCGGCTTCGACATGACGGTCCACGCAGTTGTACGCGACGTTGAGCTTGCCGTCCGCGAACCACTTCGCGAAGGGCGGGTTGCTCCAGTCGAGGGTCTCGGTCGGCTCGGTGGCCCAAGTCAGCCTCCGTGCCTGCTCGGCCCAGAAGCCAAGCCTGTCCGCCTCGGCCTGCTCGTACGCCTCCGCCGTCACGTTGGCGTGCGCGGCCAGCTCGGCCGGCGGCGCGAACCGCCGCTCTTCCTTGAGCAGGTTGGCCAGGCTTTCGTTGCTCACGACATCTCCCTTTCCCAGGGCGTCCTATGTGCCTATGTGTCCCAGGCCATAGCTCATCAGCCAGATGGCCGGGTGACAAGGGCCTTCCGGAGATTGGTTTAGACCTATTGAGCCTGAGGTGCCTATTGAGCGGCCCCTCCCTCCCGGGCGGCGGGAAGGAGGGGCCATACGTTCTCACGGACGGGGTGGGGGATTGGTTCAGGCGCGCGTCTCGGTCAGCGAGGACGGGGTGGGGGCGACCCGGTCGAAGACCGCCTCGACCTCATGGTCGTCACTGCTGGCGAGGAGATACGCCTGCGCCTCGCCGACATGGAAGTACATGCCGTGCAGCTCCAGCGAACCCTCGGCGATGCGCCGCGCCACGCCTTCATGAGCCTTCAGATGCTCCAACTGCTGCACCACATTGGTCAGACAGAGCTGCTCGACCGCATCCGCGGGCAGCCGCCCGGAGATCCGCGCCCAGGTGCGGTGCCGGCTGCGCATCCGCTCCAGGCTCGGCTGACCGTGCCGCAGCCACCGCCGCAGCGGTGTGCGTCCTCCGTCGTTCGTAGCGCTCAGCAGCGCCTGCATCGCGCCGCAGCCCGAGTGCCCGCAGACCGTGATCGAGCTGACCTTCAGCACGTCCACGGCGTACTCGATGGCGGCCGCCACCGAGTCGTCGCCGCTCTCCTTGCCGGGCAGCGGCACCAGGTTTCCGACATTGCGCACGGTGAACAGGTCACCCGGCCCGCTGGCCGTGATCATGCTGGTCACCAGACGGGAGTCCGCGCAGGTCAGGAAGAGCTGCGACGGTTGCTGGCCCTCGCGCGCCAGCCGGGCCAGTTCGTCGCGCACCAGCGGAGCCGTGTTGCGCTGGAACGAGCTGAGACCGTGGGCCAGTTGGTGCATCGAGGCGCGCCGGGTGCGGGTGTCGCAGTGGTGATTGCGCCACGGTGTCCAGGGACGGCAGCAGCCGTGGGTCTGGGAGGCGGCTTCGCTGATCCGGCCCCCGGCCCGCCCGGTGAACTCCACCGAGCCGCCCTGCGCGACATGGGAGGCCTGCCAGTCATGCAGTGCCTCGTACGCGGCATGGTCCATGTAGGAACCGTCCAGCTCGACCTCACAGCGTGCCCCGTGCGGCACCTGGCCCAGCATCCGGCTCAGCCGGGGCACGGCGAGGAAGGTCAACTGCCCGCGCACCCGTACCCGGTGCACGCGCGCATGCTCCTCGCCCTGCTCCTCGACGGTGATACGGGTCCGGGTCAGCCGGTGCAGCGCGACCGCGACCGCCATGGCGATCCCGATCGCGACACCCTCCAGCACTCCGGTGAGGACGACCGCGATCGACGTCGCCGCGTACACCAGCATTTCGCGGTTCTGCCGCACGCTGCGCAGATGGGTGACCTTGACCATCTGGACGCCCACGACCATCACCAGGGCCGCGAGGGCGGCCAGGGGAATCAGGTCGAGCACGGGCACGAGCAGCAGCGCCGCGAGCACGATCCACAGACCGTGCAGCATCGTGGAGTTGCGGCTGACGGCGCCTGCGGACACATTCGCCGAACTGCGCACCGCGACCCCGGTGATCGGCAGCCCGCCGAGCGCACCGGACAGGACATTGGCGGCGCCCTGACCGGCCAGCTCCCGGTCGAGGTCGGCGCGCGGAATGCGGACGGTGGGCTGCTTGCGGGCGGCCACCAGCTTGTCCACCGCCACGGCGGAGAGCAATGACTCCACACTTCCCACCAGGGTGATGGTCAGCACCGCGGCGATGAGGCCCAGCACGGGCCCGTCCGGCAGTGCGGGCAGGGCATGACTGCTCCACGACGGCAGGTCCACCAGCGGCAGGCGCAGCCCCGCCACCACGGCGAGGGTGGTCGCCGCCGCGACCGCGGCGAGGGCGGCCGGGATCTTGCGGACGATTCGGCCCGCCCGCCCGGGGATCCGTGGCCATGCGAGCAGGATGACCACGGTCAGGATGCTCACGGAGAGCGCGGCCGGACGGAGCTCGGCCAACTGGGCAGGCAGCGCACCGACATTGGCGATGGCGGAGCTCTGCGGTGTGCCGCCGAGCACGATGTGCAGTTGTGCCAGGGCGATCGTGACGCCGATGCCGGCGAGCATGCCGTGCACGATCGCCGGGCTGACGGCGAGCGCCGAGCGGGCCACGCGCAGAGCGGCCAGGCCGACTTGGGCGAAGCCGGCGACGACGGTGATGGCGCAGGTGACACGCCAGCCGTACTGATGGATCAGATCGGCGGTGACGACGGTCAAGCCGGCGGCGGGCCCGCTGACCTGGAGCGGCGCTCCGCCCAGCCGTCCCGCCACGAGGCCGCCGACGGCGGCCGCCACGAGCCCGGCCTGAAGTGGTGCGCCGGTGGCGAGTGCGATGCCGAGTGAGAGCGGCAGCGCGATCAGGAACACGGAGACCGAGGCGGACAGATCGGCGCCCGCGATGCGGAAGCGGCGGCCGCCTTCATCGGGCGGGGGCAGGCTGTGCGGGCTCTCGGGGCCGGGGGGTGCGGACCCGCCGCCCTGGACGGCTTCGTGGGACACGGGCTTCTCCCGTGTGGTGCGGGACTTCCTGTTCTTGCGGTTCTTCGGCTTCTTGCGAGAAGGGTCGTCGGTGCGAGTGGGGACGCAGGCAGACATGGTTTCCCGTCTCCTCCGGGGCAGCGCGGTCGCGGAATGTGGGGACGCGGCCGTGGGTCACGGCGTGCAGTGGCGGGATTCTCAACTCTCGGTAAATGGATCGTAATGGAGAGTAAAGACTGCGGCATTCTTTCCGGGGCAAATAGGGCAATCTTTCACCCGTGCTGGTGATTAATCCTTCGAATGCGGCTCGTCGCACCCTCCCCATCGCCACCCCGATGCGACTTTGTCGGCGCCATCGACGCCGGTCGTAAAAACACAAAGTCATACGAAAGAGGGTGGACGGATGAAGGCCGCCACACAGCGGGTCGCCGTCGGCGCAGCCGTCACGGCGCTGATCGCGGGACTCGCGGGCTGCTCCGGCTCCGACGAGAGCGCGCACCATGGCGCGCCCGGTGCCAAGAAGGCCGCCCCTGCCCCCAACAGCGCCGTGCGCCTGATCGGCGACGGCTCCACGGCCTTCACCGGAACCCAGCCCGGTCTGCTCAAGCCGGAGCGGATGAAGCCCGGCGAGAAGCCGCCGCAGTTCGTGGTGTTCTCATGGGACGGGGCGGGGGAGGACAGCCAGAAGCTCTTCTCCCACTTCCGCCGTGTCGCCAAGAAGTACGACGCCACGATGACCTACTTCCTCAGCGGCGTGTACCTCCTGCCGGAGGAGAAGTCGACGATGTACGACCCGCCGCAACACGCGGCCGGGCGCTCCGACATCGGCTTCAATGACGTCGAGGGCATCAAGGACACCGTGCGTGAACTGCGCGGCGCCTGGCAGGAGGGCAATGAGGTGGGCACCCACTTCAACGGCCACTTCTGCGGCAAGGACGGCGGTGTGGGCAATTGGTCCGTCGCCGAGTGGAAGAGCGAAATCAGCCAGGCCAAGGCGTTCGTGAAGAACTGGAGGACCAACGCGGGCCTGAAGAACGAGCCGCCGCTTCCCTTCGACTACGACAAGGAACTCATCGGCGCCCGCACCCCCTGCCTGGAGGGCCGGAAGAACTTCGTCCGCGCCGCCAGCCAGTTGGGCATGCGCTACGACACCAGCGGGATCAACGACCAGATCTGGCCCAAGAAGGAACTCGGTCTGTGGGACCTCTCGCTCCAGATGGTCCCGGTCCCCGGTCGCGCCTTCGAGACGCTGGCCATGGACTACAACTTCATGGTCAACCAGTCGGGGACGACATCCAAGGGCGACCCCGCCATGCACGAGTACTGGGGCAAGCAGATGCGTGACGGCCTGGTCAAGGCCTTCGATCGCGCCTACGACGGCAACCGAGCCCCGTTGATCATCGGCAACCACTTCGAGTCCTGGAACGGCGGCACCTACATGCGCGCCGTCGAGGACACGATCGCCACGGTCTGTGTGAAGAAGAACGTGAGGTGTGTGTCCTTCCGCCAGCTCGCGGACTGGCTGGACGTCCAGGACCCCGAGGTGCTGGAGAAGATGCGGACCCTCAAGGTCGGCCAGAAGCCGAAGAACGGCTGGGCGGCCTTCCTGGCCACCCAGCCCTCCGCCCCGGCCTCACCCGTCGTCAAGGTCAAGCAGGCAGGGCAGAGCTGACGTCAGCCGCATGCTCATGGAGCACGAAGGCGGGGTCGACCTGAGCCGCCAGGTCGGCCCCCGTCTTCGCGTTCCCCCAGCTCTCCGCGTTCTTGAGATGGAAGTGCACCATCTGGCGCGTGTAGCGCTCCCAGTCGCGGTTGTCGTACGTGTCCTCCGCGGCGTTCTGCAGGGCTTGCAGGGACATGCGGTTGTCCGCCTCGAGCAGCTCGAAGGGGGACGGCCGGCCCTTCTCCATCCCGCGCACCCAGTTGGAGTGGCCGACGGTGATCAGCAGGTCGTCGCCCACCTCGTCCCGCAGGAAGTCCACATCGTCCGGGCCCTGCACCTTGTTGCCCACGACCTTCAGCTCGATGCCGAAGTCCCGTGCGTACTCCTTGTACTGGCGATACACGGACACCCCCTTGCGGGTGGGCTCGGCCACCAGGAACGTCATGTCGAAACGGGTGAACATCCCGGACGCGAAGGAGTCCGACCCGGCCGTCATGTCGACCACCACGTAGTCGTCGCGGCCGTCGACGAGGTGATTGAGGCACAGCTCCACCGCGCCGACCTTGGAGTGGTAGCAGGACACCCCGAGATCCGACTCCGTGAACGGCCCGGTCGCCATCAGCCGGATGTCCCCGTCGTCGAGATGCACGACCCGCGCACAGGCGTCGTAGACGGGGTTGTCCTCGTCCACGCGCAGCAGACGCGAGCCCTCTCCCGGCGGCGTGGTCTTGATCATCGTCTCCGCCGAGGCGATGCGGGGGTTGGAGCCCCTCAGGTATTCCTTGATCAAGGGGAGGTGCGCGCCCATGGCGGGCAGGGCGGCCGCCTCCGCCTCGTCGAGACCGAGCGCGGCCCCCAGATGCTGATTGATATCGGCGTCGACGGCCACCACATGAGCCTCGTTGGCGGCCAGATGGCGGATGAACAGCGAGGACAGCGTGGTCTTTCCGCTGCCGCCCTTCCCTACGAAAGCGATCTTCATGTTCACCTAACGTAGTGGGTCCATTGCGCGCTGTGGTCGAAGTGCGTGAAGAAGACCACTCCAAGGTGGGGGCGTACGCCGATGGCGCGTAGCCTCGCTACTTATGAGTACGAATGCCTCGTCGGTCGACCCCCTTGCCGCTCTCGGCTCTCTGCCGGGTGTCCCCGACGCCGTTGATTCCGTGCGCAAGGCGGTCGACCGGGTCTACGGTCACCGGGTCATGCGGCGGCGCAGCACCGAGGTCACCTCGGAGGCGGCGCTGCGCGGCGCGCGTGCTTCGGCGGCGCTCTCCGGCGCCGACTGGGCGCTCGAAGAGGTCCGCAGGCGCACCGACTTCGGTGTCGAGCCCGAGGCGCGAACGGTCGGCGCCGCACTGCGGCTGACCGCCGAGGCGGGGCAACTCCTTTCTGTATGGCGGCAGTCGCCGCTGCGGGTGCTGGCCCGGCTGCATCTGGTCGCGGCGAGTGGGGCCGGTGACGACGAGGCCGTGGGGCGGCCCCGGCTGGCCGGCGAACCGGTCGACGAGCCGCTGATCGAGGCGCCGCTGCCGGACGCGGGCGAGGTGAACGGCCGGCTGGACGGCCTTGCCGAACTGATCATCGCCGGCAGCTCGGCACCGGCCCTGGTGACCGCCGCCGTCGTGCACGGCGAGCTCCTGGCGCTGCGCCCCTTCGGCTCCTTCAACGGTCTGGTGGCTCGCACCGCCGAACGGATCGTGCTGATCGGCAGCGGTCTTGACCCCAAGTCGATCTGCCCGGCGGAGGTCGGGCATGCCGAACAGGGGCGCGCGGCCTATGTCGCGGCCTTCGACGGCTATCGCTCCGGTACGCCGGAGGGCATGGCGGCATGGATTGCCCACTGCGGGCGGTCCGTGGAGCTGGGCGTCAGGGAGTCCACTGCGGTGTGCGAGGCGCTTCAGCGAGGCGCGGCTTGATGGAGCGGGGCAGAGCTCGAGCGCTTGAGTGGGGCACGGCTCACGTGCTGCAGCGAGGCGGGGCTCGAGCGCTTGAGTGCTTGAGTGCGGCGGGGCTTGAGCGATCCCGGATGCTACGGCGTCCTGGGCGCGGGCCCGAAAGACCCTGAACAGGGTTGCGGCGGTACCGGTATGGGTACCGCCGCTGGCATGTCCACCGAGTTACCAAGCGTCCTCGAGATAGTGCCCATCAGGTCGGGAACTTTTGCCCGTCACCTGGTGCGGCTGGCCCGTAATCGACGGGTCGACGTCGCGTGGGTGCTCAGTTTTCATGCTCGGTCCGTGGGGCCTTTATGCGTTGATAGGTGATCCTCTCGGATGTCCTAGGTCTCGCGGGCCGTTGAGTCCTTTCTACTCCTGCCCGCAAGGAAGCGGAACCCCCAGCTGCGGTTCTTTACTTTTGGGTTCAAATACGGGCGAAGCGTTCCGCGGCGCGGTCGATGACCCGTTCCATCACACCGGCCGCGGCCGACTCGGCAGCTGCGGCTGCCGCACTGCGGCGCCGGCTGGCGTACCAGACGAGGCCGGCGGTCGCAGCCGCCGCACCCACCGCCGCCGCGGCGACGAGCGCGGGACGCGGCGGCAGGGAGAAGGCGGGGATCCGCTGCTTCAGCCGGACCGGCCGGTTGAAGACGAGAACAGGCCAGCCGCGACTGACGGCTTCACGCCGCAGCGCCCGGTCCGGGTTCACGGCGTACGGGTGGCCGACGGACGACAGCATCGGTACATCGGTGATCGAGTCGCTGTAGGCGTAGCAACGGTCGAGGTCGTAGCCCTCGGAGGCGGCGAGTTCCTTGACGGCCTCCGCCTTGGTCGGCCCATAGGCGTAGTACTCCACTTCGCCGGTGAAGCAGCCGTCGTCTCCGACCACCATGCGGGTGGCCACCACCCGGTCCGCACCGAGCAGCTCGCCGATCGGTTCGACCACCTCCGCGCCCGAAGTGGACACGATCACGACGTCACAGCCGGCGGTGTGGTGTTCCTCGATGAGGGACGCCGCTTCGTCGTAGATGATCGGGTCGATCAGGTCATGGAGGGTCTCCGCGACGATCTCCTTCACCAGCTGCACGTTCCACCCCTTGCAGAGGGCGGACAGGTACTGCCGCATCCGCTCCATCTGGTCGTGGTCGGCGCCGCCGGCGAGAAAAACGAACTGGGCATAGGCGGTCCGCAGTACGGCCCGTCGGTTGATCAGGCCGCCTTGGTAGAAGGACTTGCTGAAGGTCAGCGTCGACGACTTCGCAATGACCGTCTTGTCCAGATCAAAGAAGGCAGCTGCGCGAGGCAAGGAGTGGTTTTCCACGAGCAGAGCATAGGTGCCCGCCATTCGGCGTACGCTCGGGCGTGTGGGTTTGCCTGAGAAGGCTCTCGGGTACACCATGGAAGTCACGGATCGTTCGCGACCGTGCTAACCCGGTCCGGCTCCTCCCCCCCCGAGTCGGCCGGAGAGACGACCCCCGCTCTCCCCCCCGGCGGGGGTCGTCGCATGTCCGGACGCATTTTCGGCTCTCGGACAGAGCTCATGATGATCCTTCTCCCTTCCTGACGGCTTCGCTTGCGGCGGCCTCACACCACTCTGAATCGTCACTGTGCGTAGCGGAAGAGCTGCTCCCGGGAGTCACCGGTATGAGCGACGGGGATATTCACAAGTGGCTAGTTGTCCACAGTTTTTCAGCGAGATCCACACGTTTTTCCAGCGCGCTCCACTGTGATTCCACCCGCGCTCTTCGTGGGTGGCCGGAATCACAGATCTCGTAAGCAAGCGAGATCGAAAGTAAGAAGGGGTTGGAGATCGTGGCTGGATCCATCACATCGCAGAGGACGCCCGGTGCCGAAGGCCGGCGGGACGGGCCCCTGATCGTCACCGAGGACCTCGAACTGCTGGACGATCTGCTGCGGCTGTGCGCAGCGGCCGGCGCCGAGCCCGACGTCCACCACTCGGTGCCGGAGCGCGGGGGCGGCTGGGAAGGCGCCCCGCTGGTCCTGGTCGGCGACGACGCGGCGGCGCGCTGCCGGGGCGCCACCCGACGGCAGGGTGTGCTGCTCGTCGGGCGTGACCAGGACGACCCGGACGTCTGGCGGCGGGCAGTGGAGATCGGGGCCGACTGTGTACTGCGGCTGCCGGACGCCGAGAGCTGGCTCCTGGACCGGATCGCGGACGTCGTCGAGGGCGTCGGGGAGCAGGCGCTGACCGTCGGCGTCATGGGCGGCCGGGGAGGCGCGGGGGCGTCCACGCTGGCCTGTGCGCTGGCGGTGTCCGCGGCCAGGACGGGCCGGCGGACCATGCTCGTCGACGGCGATCCGCTCGGAGGAGGCGTCGATGTGCTGCTCGGCGGGGAGCAGGCGGAAGGGAGAAGGTGGCCGGATTTCGCCGCGTCCAAGGGACGGGTCGCCGGCGGCGCGCTGGAGGAGTCCCTTCCGGAGCTCCACCAGCTCCGGGTTCTGAGCTGGGATCGTGGCGATTCCGTGGTGGTTCCGCCGGAGGCGATGCGCTCCGTTCTTGCCGCGGCCCGCAGGCGGGGCGGTGTGGTGGTCGTGGATCTCCCGCGCCGGGTGGACGAAGCCGTGGCGGAAGCGCTGGCCCAGCTGGATCTCGGGCTGTTGGTCGTTCCGGGCGAGCTGCGGGCGGTCGCCGCGGCGAACCGCGTGGCGTCGGCGGTGGGCATGGTGCTCCAGGACCTGAGGGTCGTGGTGCGCGGGCCGTACGCCTCGGGACTGGACGACCAGTGGGTGGCCGACGCGCTCGGCCTGCCTCTCGCGGGTGAACTGCCGCTGGACGCGGGACTGTTTGCCGCCCAGGACCAGGGCGCACCGCCCGGCGGTGGGCGTGGCCCGCTGTCGCGGTTCTGCGCGGCCTTCTGGGACCGGGCGCTGGCGGGGGGTGTCTCATGAGCACGGGACTGCTGGATGCCGTACGACAGCGGCTTGCGGAGAGCGGCGCCGAGCCCACCCCGGCCAGGGTCGCGGCAGCGCTGCGGGCGCAGGGGCGGCTGCTGGGAGACACCGAAGTGCTGGGCGGCACCGAGACATTGCGCTGCGAGCTGGTGGGGACCGGGCCCTTGGAGCCCCTGCTGGCGGACCCGGCCGTGACGGATGTGCTGGTGTCCGCCCCCGACCGGGTGTGGGTGGACCGGGGGTGCGGTCTCGAACTCACCGGTGTGACGTTCGCGGACGCCGCATCGGTGCGCCGGCTGGCCCAGCGGCTCGCGGCGGTGGCGGAGCGGCGGCTGGACGACGCCCGGCCGTGGGTCGATGCCCGGCTTCCCGACGGGACGCGGATGCATGCGGTGATCCCGCCGGTGGCGGTGGGTTCGACGTGTCTGGCACTGCGTGTGGTGCGTCCGCGGGCGTTCTCGGTGGAAGAGCTGGTCGCCGCGGGGACCGTGCCGCCGGGAGGTGACCGGCTGCTGCGGGCCCTGATCGACGCCCGACTGTCCTTCCTGATCAGCGGGGGCACGGGCACAGGGAAAACCACGCTGCTGTCCAGCCTTCTCGGACTGGTGGGGGAGCGGGAGCGGATCGTGCTGGCCGAGGACTCGGCCGAACTGCGGCCCGACCATCCGCATGTCGTGCGGCTCGAATCCCGTACGGCGAACCAGGAGGGCGCGGGCCTGGTCACGTTGCGGGACCTGGTGCGCCAGGCCCTGCGCATGCGGCCGGACCGGTTGGTGGTGGGGGAGGTCCGCGGAGCGGAGGTGACCGAACTGCTGGCGGCCTTGAACACCGGACACGAAGGGGGCTGCGGCACTGTCCACGCGAATGCGGCATCGGATGTGCCGGCCCGGCTGGAGGCGCTCGGCACGGCTGCGGGGCTCGACCGGGCGGCCCTGCACAGCCAGTTGGCCGCCGCTCTCTCGGTGGTGATCCATCTCGTGCGGGACCGCGGCGGGCTGCGGCGGATCGCCGAGGTGCATGTGCTGGAGCGGGATGCCGCGGGTCTGGTGAGGACGGTGCCCGCGTTGCGGTGGGGTGCGGAGGCGTTCGCGTACGACCGGGGCTGGGAGCGGCTGCGGCCGCTGATCGGGGGTGCGGTGTGAACGCGGGCGAGCCGATGTATGCGGCAGCGGTGTGCGTCGGGGCGGCAGCGTGGCTCACGGCGGGCCGGGAGCGGGGTCTGACACGAGCAAAGCTGCTCTTCGCCGGTGGCGGCGCGCCGGAGCCGTCGTGGTGGACGTGGCAGCGGCTGCTGCCTGTACTGCGGTTGCGACGTGAGTGGCTGTGTCTGCCGGTGGCGATGCTGCTGGCCGTGCTGGGGGAGTCGGTGCTGCCGCTGATGGCAGGCGCGGCGGCCGTGCCGCTGGTGAAGAGGCAACTGGCGGCCAGAGAGCGGGTGAGGGCGCGGGAGCTGCGGGCCGAGGGGGTGATCACGCTGTGCGGCGCAGTGGCTGGGGAACTGCGGGCCGGTATGCAGCCGGGACAGGCGCTGCTGTTCGGTACGAGGTCCACGGACGCCTTGGGTGCTTCGGAGGGCGCGGTGGTGGCAGCGGCGCGGTTCGGCGGTGATGTGCCGCAGGCCTTGCGGGAAGCGGCACGTGAGCCTGGTGCGGACGGGCTGGCAGGGGTCGCTGCCTGCTGGCGCGTGGCTGTGGACAGCGGTGCGGGCCTTGCGGCGGGCCTCGACCGGCTGGAGGCGGCTCTGCGGGCGGATCGGGACCAACGGGAGGACGTACGTACTCAGTTGGCCGGCGCTCGGTCGACCATCGGGCTGCTGGCACTGCTTCCCGTCGTGGGCCTGGCCATGGGCTGGGCGCTGGGTGCCGATCCGCTGCGGGTGCTGCTCCACACCCCGGCCGGTCTGATGTGCCTGTTCGTCGGCGGGCTGCTGGAGGCGGCCGGGCTCTGGTGGGCCGCGCGGATCGTGCGGAAGGGGCAGGGCGCATGACCGCGGAGGTTGTCCACAGGCTGGGGGCAGTGTTGTGCGTTCTCTCCGCAGCTGCGTTCCTCGGATTCACGGTGGCGGGCCGACGCCACGAGCGCAGGACGCACCGGCGGATCGAAGGGCTGCTGGCTCTGGAACGCGAACGTCGGCGCCGGTGGCCGAAGGACACTCTGTGGGCGAGACGTTGGGCGGCTCCCCTGGGTGCGCTGATCACCGGATACGTCCTTGTCGGCGGATGGCTCGGCGGCGCGGTCGGATTGGCAGCCGCGTACGGCGTACGGCGCATACAACTGAACCGCACACCGGGCCCTGATGCCGGGGACGCCGCGGGCCTGCGCGATGTGCGGCAACTGCCGCTGGCGGCCGACTTGCTGGCCGCGTGCATCTCGGCCGGAGCGGGGCCACGTGAAGCGGCCGAGGCGGTCGGCGAATCACTCGGCGGGCCCGTCGGCGAGCGGCTCGTACGTGCGGCGGCCGAGCTGCGGCTCGGCGGTGAACCGGCGCGCGCGTGGGGGGTGTTCGCGCAGATACCGGGCGCTCAGGAGCTGGCCCGCTGTCTGGAGCGGGCCGACTCCACCGGCGCTCCCGCGGCGGAGCCGGTGTCCCGTCTGGCCGGACGCCTGAGGGCCGACCGGTCACGCAAGGCCGCGGCGGAGGGCCGCAGGGCCCAGGTCATGATCACGGCCCCCGTGGGGCTCTGCTTCCTGCCCGCGTTCCTCGCCGTCGGGGTGGCGCCGGTCGTGATCGGGCTCGCCGACGGACTGCTCAACAGCAACTGAACGAACTGAACGAGATCTCTTGTGGGTCGATCAATGGGGGTTTGGCATGTGGAATCCGATGCGGGCATGGCTGAGCGCAATGGCGCGCAGGCTGCGCAAGGACTCGGGAATGACGACATCCGAGTACGCGATGGGGACGATCGCCGCCTGTGCGTTTGCGGCGGTGCTCTACAAGGTCGTCACGAGCGGGACGGTCTCGGGCGCGCTCGAAGCAGTGATCGGAAAAGCGCTCAATGCGCAGTTCTGAGGCCCGGCGCGGGAGGTACGGCGAGGGCGAGGGCGACCGCGGATCCGTGACAGCGGAGGCCGCCGTCGCCGTACCGGCCCTGGTGGTGTTCGCGATGGCTCTGGTCTGGGCGCTGATGGCGGCCTCGGCCCAGATCCAGTGCGTGGACGCCGCACGGGCCGGGGCACGGGCGGCGGCCCGGTCCGAACCGCCTGCGGCGGCGGAGGCCGCCGCCCGCTCGGCGGCTCCGGACGGCGCCCGGGTCACGGTGGGACGGGCCGGGGATCTGTGGCGGGTGCGCGTGGAGGCGGCGGCACCGGGGCCGGGCGCGCTGGGGCTGACGCTCAGCGCGGAGGCAGCGGCGTTCGCGGAGGACGCGGTGGGTGGTCCCGGCTCCGATGCGACGCAGGCCGGAGACTCGGAGCCGGCTGCCGGTTCGGGCGCGGGTGGCGGCTCGGGCTCCAGCCAGACGGCAGCCACCGCGTCGGTCGGGGCTCCGGCGCTGGACGGGGCCACTCGCGAGGGCCCGGCCTCTGCATCGAGCCCGGCCTTGGGTCCGGCCGCGGCGGTGGTCTTCGGCTCGCGTGCCCAAGCCCAAGCCCAGGCCCAAGCCCGCGCCGGCTCGGTCGGCGCTCCGGCCGGGGGCCGGGCCGCTCGTGAGGTCCCAGCCTTCGTGGGGCCGGTCCCGGTCCCGGGCCCGCTCGGTGGTCCTGAGGGGGTCGTCCCATGAGGGCGACTCGCGACCGGGGCTCGGCCACCGTCTGGGTCGCCATGGCAGCCACCGTGCTGTGCGTCGTGTTCGCCGCTGTGCTGGCCATGGGGCAGGCCGTCGTGGCTCGGCACCGGGCAGGCTCGGCAGCCGATCTGGCGGCGCTGGCCGCGGCTGACCATGCCCTCCAAGGGGCCGGCCCCGCCTGCGAGAAGGCTGCGACCGTGGCCCGGGCTCAGGGCGCGGCCGTGGTGCGGTGCGCCGTTGAGGGCGAGATCGCGGACGTGACCGCGCAGGTCCGCTTCGGACCGTACGGCCCGACGGTCAGGTCGAGGGCCGGTCCTCCGGAAGCGGCATCTCCAGTGCAGCCGCCTCAGCCACCTCCGGGGGCCCACCCGGTGCGGGCGCCTCAGCTGCCCGACGAGGGGCAGAGGTGGCGCTCTGAGGCCCTTGGGGCCGGGAGCCCAGGTCCGGCCCCTCGCCGGGCCGCTGGGCCCCCTCCCGGCCTGACGCGGCACCCTCCGACGCCGTCCCCGTCGCCGCCGGACCCTCCGGCGCCCCCCTGAGCAGTTCGGTGAGCAGGCGGACCGCGCCGCGCTTGTGGAGCGGGTCATTGCCGTTGCCGCACTTGGGGGACTGGATGCAGGACGGGCAGCCCGCCTCGCACTCGCAGGAGGCGATCGCCTCACGCGTGGCAGTGAGCCACTCGCGGGCGGTGTGGAAGGCGCGCTCGGCGAAGCCGGCGCCTCCTGGGTGGCCGTCGTACACGAAGACCGTCGGCAGCAGGGTGTCCGGGTGCAGCGGCACGGAGACCCCGCCGATGTCCCAGCGGTCGCAGGTGGCGAACAGCGGCAGCATCCCGATGGAGGCGTGTTCCGCGGCGTGCAGGGCCCCGCCCAGTTGCTCGGGGTTCACCCGTGCCGCGTCCAGCTGGTCCTCGGTGACCGTCCACCACACGGCCCGGGTGCGCAGGGTGCGCGGTGGCAGGTCGAGTTTGGTCTCGCCGAGCACCTCACCGGTGATCAGTTTGCGGCGCAGGAAGGAGACGACCTGATTGGTGACCTCGACGGAGCCGTAGCAGAGGCGGCCGTCGCCCCACGGGATCTCGATGTCGGTCTCCAGCACGGAGACGGCGGTGGTGTCACGTGCGGTCGTGGAGTACGGCGGGTTCGCCTCCTCCACGAGTGCGGCGGAGTCCTCCAGGTCCAGGTGCTTCACCAGGTACGTGCGGCCCTGGTGGAGGTGGACGGCTCCGTCGTGGACGGCGGAGTGCGCGGCGGACTCGTCGACCGTGCCCAGCAGCCGTCCGGTGGCCGCTTCCACGATCTGGACCGGCCGGCCGCCCTCGCCCCGGATGTCGGTGAGGTCGGCGGCTCGCTCCCGTCGGGTCCAGTGCCAGCCGGAGGACCGGCGGCGCAGCAGCCGCGAGGACTCCAGCTGGGGCATCAGTTCGCCGGTCGCCGGGCCGAACAGGTCCAGGTCGGCCTCCGTGAGGGGCAGCTCGGCGGCTGCAGCGCACAGATGGGGGGCGAGGACATAGGGATTGTCGGGGTCGAGGACGGTGGACTCCACCGGCTGGTGGAACAGCGCCTCGGGATGGTGGACGAGGAACGTGTCCAGCGGGTCGTCGCGTGCGACGAGGACGGCCAGGGCGCCCTGGCCGGACCGCCCGGCCCGGCCCGCCTGCTGCCACAGCGACGCCCGGGTGCCCGGGTAGCCGGCGATGACGACGGCGTCCAGACCGGACACGTCGACACCCAGCTCCAGGGCCGTGGTGGCGGCGAGTCCCAGCAGCTCGCCGGAGTGCAGCGCCCGCTCCAGGGCGCGGCGCTCCTCGGGGAGGTAGCCGCCGCGGTAGGCGGCGACCCGCTGGGGCAGGGAGCGGTCCACCTCGGCCAGGCGTTCCTTGGTGATCACGGAGATCAGCTCGGCGCCACGCCGGGAGCGTACGAAGGCGACCGTGCGGACGCCCTGCACGGTCAGATCGGTGAGGAGGTCGGCGGTCTCGGCGGTGGCGGTGCGGCGGACGGGTGCACCCTTCTCGCCGTGGAGCTCGGTGAGCGGAGGCTCCCAGAGGGCGAAGACGAGCTCGCCGCGCGGGGAGGCGTCGTCGGAGACCTCCTGGACGGGCAGGCCGGTGAGCCGGCCGGCGGCCACGGACGGTTCCGCCGCGGTGGCGGAGGCGAGGAGGAAGACCGGATTCGCACCGTAGCGGGCGCACAGCCGGCGAAGGCGGCGCAGCACCTGGGCGACATGGGAGCCGAAGACTCCCCGGTAGGTGTGGCACTCGTCGATCACGACATAGCGCAGGGAGCGCAGGAAGGAGGCCCAGCGGGGGTGGGAGGGGAGTATCCCGCGGTGGAGCATGTCCGGGTTGGTCAGCACGTACGTCGCGTACTGCCGGACCCACTCGCGTTCCTCGACAGGGGTGTCGCCGTCGTAGACGGCCGGGCGCACCCGATGGCCCAATGGCGCCGCGAGTTCTTTCACGGCGCGGCACTGGTCGGCGGCGAGGGCCTTGGTGGGGGCGAGATACAGGGCCGTGGCGCCGCGGCCGTTCGGGGCCTCGGACCCGTCGAGCTGGGCGCTCAGCACCGGCGCGAGATAGGCCAGCGACTTCCCCGATGCGGTGCCGGTGGCGATCACCACCGACTCGCCGTCGAGGGCGTACTCGGCGGCGGCTGCCTGGTGGGCCCAGGGGTGTTCGATGCCGGCCTGCTGAATGGCGTTGATCACTTCCGGCCGGATGCGGTCGGGCCAGACGGCATGGCGGCCCGGCCTTGGGGGCAAGTGCTCCGTATGAGTGATGCGCGCAGCCCGGTTCGCCCCTGCGGTGAGCCGGTCGAGGACCGTACCGGGGGAGGGGCGGGTGTCCCCGCTCTCGGGAGGTCGTCTGGGACGGAGATTCTTGGCCATCGGCACCGAGTGTGTCACCGGCGTGGCGGACAATGGTCTCAAGGCGTCGTGCATGGCTGCTGGTAAGTGATTGAATGCCATCGCGGCTGGCGACCGTCCTCCGGCTCCGCCGGGGAGACCTGCTGGGCGGCCGCTCGATAGCAAGGTGCTGGAGGATCCGTGGACCTGTCCCTGTCGACTCGCAATGTGTCCGGCCCTGGTGGCGACCGTACGGTCGTCGAGGTCGGTGGCGAGATTGATGTGTATACCGCGCCCAAGCTGCGCGAGCAGTTGGTCGAGTTGGTGAACGACGGCAACTACCACCTGGTTGTCGACATGGAGGGCGTGGACTTTCTCGACTCCACCGGGCTCGGAGTGCTGGTGGGCGGCCTGAAGCGCGTGCGCGCGCATGAAGGGTCGCTGCGCCTGGTCTGCAACCAGGAGCGCATTCTCAAGATCTTCCGGATCACAGGACTGACCAAGGTGTTCCCCATCCACACCACGGTCGAGGAAGCGGTTGCGGCGACCGACTGACGGTCGGCCGGACACGCCGGAAGAAGTGAGGGGTACCGGGCATCCAGCCCGGGCCTCTGAGATGCATGCCCGTACGTCCGAGGGGGAGCACATGGCCACCGTCGAGCTTCGATTCAGTGCCCAGCCCGAGCATGTCAGGACCGCCCGGTTGGTGGCGGCTGCCGTGGCGCGCAGGGCGGGGGTCGACGAGGCCGTGCTGGACGAGGTCCGGCTCGCGGTCGGCGAGGCATGCAGTCGTGCTGTCGGGCTGCATCGCAGTCATGGCATCACCGAGCCCGTCACCGTGGTGCTCGCCGAGGAGGAGAAGACTTTCTCCATCGAGGTCATCGACGAGGTTCCGAGCGCGGGGGCGAACGGCGCACATGCCGTTCCCGGCGCGCGAGGCGGCTCCGACGAGGACGCGGACGCCGACGGAGAGGACGAGATGGGTCTCGCCGTCATCAGCGGCCTCGTGGACGACGTGGAGGTCAGTTCCACCGATCACGGGGGCGTGATCCGGATGAGTTGGCCGTCGGCGCCGGTCTCCGTCCTGCCCTGACGCGGTACGACGATCAGGGGTTCCGGTCCGCCGGTCCATTGATCGTCAGCCGGTCATGATCGTGAAAAGAGGTCCTGCTGAGCAGGGCCTCTTTTCTTTTTTCTAGATCATTGATCAAGGGTCAATGGTTTTGCCCCATTACCTCTTTCGGTGGCATTTTCGGAACCGGATCATTTGCTGAGTAGCAACTGAAGGTCAAATCCAGTTGTCGCGCTCTGTTTTGATCAGGTTCCGCTCCCTACAATCCGTCCACATCTTGAGCTCTGAGCGTCAAGGAGGACGAATGGCGGGGCTCGTCAACCCAGAACTGTCCAACCACCCCACTTCCCTTGCAGCCGCAGTACTGACAGACGACAACCGAGTGATCGTTATTGTCATCGCCGTCGTGGCGTTGGCAGCACTCGTCGTCGCCCAGCTGCTGGTGCGCCAGGTACTGGCCGCCGGCGAGGGCACCGATTCCATGAAGAAGATCGCGGCAGCGGTCCAGGAAGGCGCGAATGCCTACCTGGCCCGGCAGTTGCGCACCCTCGGCATCTTCGCCGTCGTGGTGTTCTTCCTGCTGTTGCTTCTTCCGGCCGACGACTGGTCACAGCGAGCGGGACGCTCGGTGTTCTTCCTGGTGGGTGCGCTTTTCTCGGCAGCCACCGGATACATCGGTATGCGTCTTGCCGTACGGGCCAATGTGCGCGTGGCGGCGGCCGCGCGTGAAGCGACACCGGCCGAGGGCGAGCCCGAAAAGGATCTGACGGCCGTCTCGCACAAGGCCATGAAGATCGCTTTCCGGACGGGAGGCGTGGTCGGCATGTTCACGGTGGGCCTCGGCCTGCTCGGTGCCTCCTGCGTCGTACTCGTCTACGCGGCCGACGCCCCCAAGGTCCTGGAGGGCTTCGGTCTCGGCGCCGCACTGATCGCCATGTTCATGCGTGTCGGCGGCGGCATCTTCACCAAGGCGGCCGACGTCGGCGCCGACCTCGTCGGCAAGGTCGAGCAGGGCATCCCGGAGGATGACCCGCGCAATGCCGCGACCATCGCCGACAACGTGGGCGACAACGTCGGCGACTGCGCCGGCATGGCCGCCGACCTCTTCGAGTCGTACGCGGTCACGCTCGTCGCGGCGCTCATCCTCGGCAAGGCGGCATTCGGCGACGCCGGACTCGCTTTTCCGCTGATCGTTCCGGCGATCGGCGTGGTCACCGCGATGATCGGTATCTTCGCGGTCGCCCCGCGGCGCGCCGATCGCAGCGGGATGACCGCCATCAACCGTGGATTCTTCATCTCCGCGCTGATCTCGCTCGCGCTCGTGGCCGTCGCGGTCTACGTCTATCTGCCGTCGTCCTACGCCAAGTTGGACGGCGTCACGGAGGCGGCGATCCGGTCGCACGGCGGAGACCCCCGGGTCCTCGCGGTCGTGGCCGTCGCCATCGGCATCGTGCTGGCGGCTCTGATCCAGCAGCTGACCGGGTACTTCACCGAGACCACCCGGCGTCCGGTGAAGGACATCGGCAAGTCCTCGCTGACCGGCCCCGCGACCGTCGTGCTGGCCGGCATCTCCATCGGTCTGGAGTCCGCCGTCTACACGGCGCTGCTGATCGGTCTGGGCGTGTACGGGGCGTTCCTGCTCGGCGGTACGTCGATCATGCTCGCCCTCTTCGCGGTCGCGCTGGCCGGCACCGGCCTGCTCACGACCGTCGGCGTCATCGTCGCCATGGACACCTTCGGTCCCGTCTCCGACAACGCCCAGGGCATCGCCGAGATGTCCGGCGACGTCACGGGCGCGGGCGCGCAGGTCCTCACCGACCTGGACGCCGTGGGCAACACCACCAAGGCCATCACCAAGGGCATCGCCATCGCCACCGCGGTACTCGCGGCGGCAGCGCTCTTCGGCTCGTATCGCGACGCCATCGCGACCGCGGCAGCGGACGTCGGCGCGAAACTCGGCGACGGCGCTCCGGCGAACCTCGTGATGGACATCTCCCAGCCCAACAACCTGGTGGGCCTCATCCTCGGCGCGGCGGTCGTCTTCCTCTTCTCGGGGCTCGCGATCAACGCGGTCTCCCGTTCGGCGGGAGCGGTGGTCTACGAGGTGCGGCGGCAGTTCCGCGAGCACCCCGGGATCATGGATTACACCGAGAAGCCGGAGTACGGACGCGTCGTCGACATCTGCACCAAGGACGCGCTGCGGGAGCTCACCACCCCGGGCCTGCTCGCGGTGCTGACACCGATCGCGGTCGGATTCTCGCTCGGAGTCGGGGCTCTCGGCTCGTTCCTCGCGGGTGCGATCGGCACCGGCACGCTGATGGCGGTCTTCCTCGCCAACTCCGGTGGTGCGTGGGACAACGCCAAGAAGCTCGTCGAGGACGGTCATCACGGCGGCAAGGGCAGTGAGGCCCATGCCGCGACCGTCATCGGCGACACCGTCGGCGACCCGTTCAAGGACACCGCCGGTCCTGCCATCAACCCGCTGCTGAAGGTCATGAACCTGGTGGCACTGCTCATCGCACCCGCGGTGGTCCAGTTCAGCTACGGGGACGACGCGAGCGCCGGGATCCGGGCGGTGATCGCGGTCCTCGCGATCCTCGTCATCGTCGGTGCCGTGTACATCTCCAAGCGGCGAGGCATCGCCGTCGGGGACGACCCGGGGACGGCGGAGCGGAGTTCGAAGTCACCCGACCCCGCGGTGGTTTCGTAGTACCGGTCACATCGACGGGCGGGCGGCGCGCAGTGGCGTGCTGCCTGCCCGTTCGTCTGTCGTGACGTCGGTCGTGACGTCTGCCGTGAGCCTTCTCTCTCTGGTGCAAATAGTGGCAAAAGAATATGAACCGGACGCAAGGCTCGCGAATGTCGACCACGTGCCGTGTATGTTCCGGGGCCGAGAAGCCTTGGAAGGGACCAAACCGGTGAACAAGAAGCTTGCGGCCGCACTGTCCGGCGGTGCGGTGCTCGTACTCGCGCTGTCGGGATGCTCCGGCGAAGGCGACGCGGACAAATTCTCGGTCGACGACTGGGCCAAGAAGTACTGCGACCAGGCGCAGCCGCAGATCAAGAAGCAGTTCGACGCGGAACAGCTCATCCGCTCGACCGCCTCGGACGGCAAGCCCGCCGACATCCAGGCCGCCGACTCGAAGGCCTTCCAGGACCTCGCGGACGTGAACAAGGCCTTGGCGACGGCGTTCAGAGGCGCCGGGACGCCGCCCGTCGACGCCGGTGAGCAGCTCGTCAAGGACGCCGCCGCCGAGCTCGACGCCAACTCCAAGTCCTACCTCGATCTGAAGAAGCAGATCGACGCGCTGAACGCCAAGGACCAGCAGAAGTTCGCGGACGGCCTCCAGCCCGTCGCCGCCGGTCTGGAGAAGATCGAGAAGAACCAGAGCGCGCGGAACAAGCTGCGGAAGGCGGAGACGGGTAACGCCATGGCGAAGCAGCCGGGCTGCAAGCCGCTGAAGGCACCGGCCCCGTCCGGCGGTTCGGCCGCCTGAGCCGCACCCCGTCCCTCCCGGCAGCTCCTGGCCGAGCCGCCGCGCCTCGCCCGTACGGGCCGGGAGCGGCGGTTGTCAGTGGCGGCCGCCACAATGGACGGGTGAGTACGACCAGCGTTGCCCCAGGCCTCCCGTCGCCCGACCGTGCGCTCCCGCTGCGCGAGGCGCTGCTGGCCCGCGCCTTCACCGTCGACGGGCTGCTCGACCTCCTCGGCGCGTCCGCCTATGCCGCGCTCGCCCGCAGCGAGACCGTCCCCGCGCTCCGAGCCACCCGCGGGGACGGCGATCTGGCCGCGCTGGTGCGGCTGTTCCTGCTGCAGCGGCCCGTGGCGTACGAACGGGCCCTGGCCGCCCTGCCGCTGGAGGAGTGCCTCGCCGACGGCTGGGTGGTGCGTGAGGGCGACGACATCCGTGCCACCGTCGACGTACGGCCCTACGGCGGACCCGATGGACAGGACTGGTTCGTCGTCTCCGACCTCGGGTGCGCGGTCGGTGGCGCGGGCGGAGCGGCCGGCCGGGCCGAGGAAGTCGTCCTCGGTGTCGGTGGCGCGTCCACCACGCTGGCCGGCATCACGGTCCGTGCGCCGGTGTCCTCCGCCCTGGACCTCGGCACCGGCTCCGGCATCCAGGCGCTGCACGCGGCACAGCACGCCACCCGGGTCACCGCCACCGATCTGAACCCGCGCGCCCTGCACTTCACGCGGCTCACGCTCGCGCTCTCCGCGGCTCCGGAGGCCGATCTGCGGGAGGGGTCGCTCTTCGAGCCGGTGGGCGACGACACGTACGACCTGATCGTGTCGAACCCGCCCTTCGTCATCTCTCCCGGTGCGCGACTGACCTACCGCGACGGCGGGATGGGTGGGGACGATCTGTGCCGCTCGCTGGTTCAGCAGGCGGGGGAGAGGCTGAACGACGAGGGCTATGCCCACTTCCTCGCCAACTGGCAGCACGTGGAGGGTGAGGAGTGGCAGCAGCGGCTGCGCTCCTGGGTGCCGCGCGGGTGCGACGCCTGGATCGTGCAGCGCGAGGTGCAGGACGTCACCCAGTACGCCGAGCTGTGGCTGCGCGACAGCGGTGACCACCGCGGCGATCCCGAGAAGTACGCCGAGCTGTACGAGGCGTGGCTGGACGAGTTCGAGGCGCGCAAGACCCAGGCGATCGGCTTCGGCTGGATCACGCTCCACAAGTCCGAGTCCGCTGCCCCCTCGATCGTCACCGAGGAGTGGCCGCACCCCGTGGAGCAGCCGCTCGGCGCGACGGTGCGGGCGCACTTCGACCGCCAGGACTACCTGCGGACGCACGACGACGCGGCCCTCCTCGCCGACCACTTCACGCTCGCTCAGGAAGTCGTCCAGGAACAGGTGGGTCTGCCGGGAGCGGAGGACCCCGAGCATGTGGTGCTGCGCCAGCACCGAGGGATGCGGCGGGCCACCAAGGTCGACACCGTCGGAGCCGGATTCGCCGGGGCCTGCGACGGCACGCTGAGCGCCGGACGGATCCTCGACGCGATCGCCCAGCTGATCGAGGAGGACCCGGTGCTGCTGCGGGACCGCACACCGCAGGCGCTGCGGCTGCTGGTGGAGGAGGGCTTCCTGGAGCCGGTGCCGCAAGAGCCCGTGCCGCCGGTCGCCTGACGGGGCCGGGGCCCAAGGGAGGGCATGCTGCCCGGCCGCCCGACACGCCCAGGCCGCCGGCAGCCTGGGGCAGCCGGCACACCCAGCCGCCCGACACGAGTCCGTGCCGCAGTCCGCCTGGGGTAGCCCGCACACCCAGCCGCCCGACACGAGCTCAGGCCGCGGCCCGCCTGGGCAGCCCGCACCCCCGGTCGCCCGACACGAGCCCGTGCCGCCGCCTGCCTGGCGGGAGCC
This sequence comes from Streptomyces sp. AM8-1-1, assembly GCF_032229325.1. Lineage (NCBI taxonomy): Bacteria > Bacillati > Actinomycetota > Actinomycetes > Kitasatosporales > Streptomycetaceae > Streptomyces > Streptomyces sp. AM8-1-1. Next base: position 3,786,625 of record NZ_CP135086.1, on the reverse strand, counting down.
GGTGCCCCCAGGCGATCGACCGCAGCCGTGCATCCGGCCGCCCCGCCCGGCGGCCGGAAGCGGACTTCCCGGCCGCACCATGAGGTGAAATCGGCCAATGCCACCGGCCGGGTGAACCCACGCCGCGTTCACCCGGAATTCGCCCCACTGACTCCCGGAGGTGCCAGCCTCGGCCTCCGGGAGCGACGCCGCACCGGTTCGGCGTCAGGGAAGGGCGGGGCACGGATATGGAGAATGGGCCGGCGATCTTCGCCGGAGCGGCGTTCACGCTGTTCGGAGCCGGACTCCTGGTGTGGACGGGAATGCGTGTGATGCACCGCGCACCGGTCGCACACGGAGTGAGTCCCGCCACGGCAGCCACCCTCGCAACACTCTTCGGGGCCCTCTCCTTGGCCCTCGGGGTCTGGTGCTTCGGCCGCGTCTGACCGGGGGCCCCTGACGACCTCGTGCCGGTCCGGGCGGCAGGAATGGCCGGAGTCGGGTTACCGTTCGAGTGGCCGTTGCGGGCTTTTGCCGTTTGACACGGGGGCGGGTTGTACCGTCACACTCCGCAGCGACAGCAGCGCCACAGCAGTGCGCCGACCGTGCCGTACCGCCGTGAGCGCCCATCGAGCGTCGACCGGAGAGAAGAGCGAAGTTGTCCCCGACCAGCGAGACCGCACAGGGCGGCCGCCGACTCGTGATCGTCGAGTCGCCTGCCAAGGCGAAGACGATCAAGGGCTATCTCGGCCCCGGCTATGTCGTCGAGGCGAGTGTCGGGCACATCCGCGACCTCCCGAACGGCGCGGCCGAGGTCCCCGAGAAGTACACCGGCGAAGTGCGTCGCCTCGGAGTCGACGTCGAACACGACTTCCAGCCGATCTATGTCGTCAACGCCGACAAGAAGGCCCAGGTCAGAAAGCTCAAGGAGCAGCTCGCCGAATCCGACGAGCTCTACCTCGCCACCGATGAGGACCGCGAGGGCGAGGCCATCGCCTGGCACCTGCTGGAAGTCCTCAAGCCCAAGGTCCCCGTCCACCGGATGGTCTTCCACGAGATCACCAAGGACGCGATCCGCGACGCCGTCGCCAACCCGCGCGAACTCAACCAGCGCATGGTCGACGCCCAGGAGACCCGCCGCATCCTCGACCGCCTCTACGGCTACGAGGTCTCGCCGGTCCTGTGGAAGAAGGTCATGCCCCGGCTGTCGGCCGGCCGTGTGCAGTCCGTCGCCACCCGCCTCGTCGTCGAGCGGGAGCGTGAGCGCATCGCCTTCCGCTCCGCCGAGTACTGGGATCTGACGGGTACGTTCTCCACCGGCCGCGCCGGTGACGCCTCCGACCCCTCGACACTCACCGCCCGCCTGAACACGGTCGACGGGCAGCGCGTCGCCCAGGGCCGTGACTTCGGTTCGGACGGCCGGCTCAAGTCGGCGCAGGTGCTCCACCTCGACGAGGCGAACGCCCGCTCGCTGGCCGCCGCCCTCGAGAACGCCACGTTCGCGGTCCGCTCGGTCGAGTCCAAGCCGTACCGCCGGTCTCCGTACGCCCCCTTCCGTACGACGACGCTGCAGCAGGAGGCGTCCCGCAAGCTCGGCTTCGGGGCCAAGGCCACCATGCAGGTCGCGCAGAAGCTGTACGAGAACGGCTTCATCACCTATATGCGTACGGACTCCACCACGCTCTCGGACACGGCCGTCTCGGCGGCGCGGGCGCAGGTCACACAGCTGTACGGCGCCAACTACCTGCCCGACAAGCCGCGCGTGTACGCCGGCAAGGTCAAGAACGCGCAGGAGGCGCACGAGGCGATTCGCCCCTCGGGCGACCGTTTCCGCACCCCGGCCGAGACCGGCCTGACGGGCGACCAGTTCAAGCTCTACGAGCTGATCTGGAAGCGGACCGTCGCCTCCCAGATGAAGGACGCGACCGGTAATTCCGTCACCGTGAAGATCGGCGGGGTCGCCGCCGACGGCCGGGACGCCGAGTTCACCGCGTCCGGCAAGACGATCACCTTCCACGGCTTCATGAAGGCGTACGTGGAAGGGGCCGACGACCCGAACGCCGAGCTCGACGACCGCGAGCGCAGGCTGCCGCAGGTCGCCGAGGGTGACGCGCTCACGTCCGAGGAGATCTCGGTCGACGGCCACGCCACCAAGCCGCCCGCCCGCTACACCGAGGCCTCGCTGGTCAAGGAGCTGGAAGAGCGCGAGATCGGCCGCCCGTCGACGTACGCCTCGATCATCGGCACCATCCTCGACCGCGGCTATGTGTTCAAGAAGGGGACGGCGCTCGTGCCGTCGTTCCTGAGCTTCGCCGTGGTCAACCTGCTGGAGAAGCACTTCGGCCGGCTCGTCGACTACGACTTCACCGCCCGCATGGAGGACGACCTCGACCGCATCGCGCGGGGCGAGGCCCAGGCCGTGCCGTGGCTGCGGCGCTTCTACTTCGGCGAGGGCGACGACAAGGGTGCCGCGTCCGCCGCGGGCAACGGCGACGGCGACCACCTCGGCGGCCTCAAGGAACTGGTGACCGACCTCGGCGCCATCGACGCCCGGGAGATCTCCAGCTTCCCGGTCGGCAGCGCGATCGTGCTGCGTGTCGGCCGCTACGGCCCGTACATCGAGCGCGGCGAGAAGGACTCCGAGGGCCACCAGCGCGCCGACGTCCCCGACGACCTCGCGCCGGACGAGCTCACCGTCGAGTACGCGGAGGAGCTGCTGGCCAAGCCGAGCGGTGACTTCGCGCTCGGCACCGACCCGTCGACGGGTCACGAGATCGTCGCGAAGGACGGGCGCTACGGCCCGTACGTCACGGAGGTCCTGCCCGAGGGCACCCCGAAGACCGGCAAGAACGCGGTCAAGCCGCGCACCGCCTCGCTCTTCAAGTCGATGTCGCTGGACACCGTCACCCTCGAGGACGCGCTGAAGCTGATGTCGCTGCCGAGGATCGTCGGCGCCGACAGCGAGGGCGTGGAGATCACCGCGCAGAACGGCCGGTACGGCCCGTATCTGAAGAAGGGCACGGACTCGCGCTCCCTGGAGACCGAGGACCAGCTCTTCAACATCACGCTGGAGGAGGCTCTCGCGATCTACGCGCAGCCGAAGCAGCGTGGCCGCGCCGCCGCCAAGCCGCCGCTCAAGGAGCTGGGTACCGACCCGGTGAGCGAGCGTCCCGTGGTGGTCAAGGACGGCCGCTTCGGCCCGTACGTCACCGACGGCGAGACGAACGCGACCCTGCGGACCGGCGACAGCGTCGAGGAGATCACGCCGGAGCGCGGTTACGAGCTCCTCGCCGAGAAGCGTGCCAAGGGTCCCGCCAAGAAGACGGCGAAGAAGGCTCCGGCCAAGAAGGCGCCGGCGAAGAAGGCGGCCGCGAAGAAGACGGCGGCCAAGAAGACGACCACCGCGAAGAAGACGGCGGCGAAGAAGACGGTCGCCAAGAAGTCGGCGGCGACGGCGAGGACCACGTCCACGCCGGCCGCGTCCTCGGACGAGTAGGACAAGCAGGCCGTCGGTCCGCGGGTCGACGGCCTGTCCGGTCCGGTTCGCTCGGCTTCGTACGCTTTCCGTACGGATTCGCAGGGGCGCTTTGTGCGGGGGTGCGGCAGGTGGATGCCGACCCCTCCGTACAAAGCGCCCGTTTGTTCGGACGGGCCTCCGGGGAGTCGTACGCTCCGGATAGGCTGGGCGGATGACGCGAGCCGAGCAGCCAGCCGAGCAGCAGGCGGTCGTGAGCACCGCCTCAGAGACTGCCTCAGACTCCGACACCCTTGCCGCAGACTCCCGTGAGCGCGCAGTGCGCGCTCTCCTGCGCTTCCCTCCGTTGAGGAGACTCTGGAACGCGCAGATCGTGGGCGGTATCGGCGACGCCCTTTCCGTGTTCGTCCTTCTGCTGCTGACCCTTCAGGCGGCGGTGCTGGCGGGCACGTTCGGCGACGGTTATCGGGGCGCGGCGTTCGCCGTCGCCGCCGTTCTCGGCGCCCGCGTCCTCGCCACGCTGCTCTTCGGAGCCGTTCTGCTGGGTCCGCTGACGACCCTCACCTCGCCCAAGGGCCCGCTCGACCGCCGCTGGACCATGATCGGGGCGGACGGACTGCGAGCCGTTCTGCTGATCGTCGCCCCGCTGTGGGTGGACTGGACCCTCGACAACGCGGCGGCGATCCTGCTGATCACCGTGTTCGTCGCGGGAGTCGCCGAGCGCTTCTGGACCGTCGCCCGCGACGGTGCCGCGCCCGCGCTGCTGCCCGCCCCGCCGCCGGAGGGCGCGGCGGTACGCCCGCTGCCCGACCACCTCGACGCGCTGCGCCGGCTCTGGCTGCGCACCGGTTTCGCCGTCATTCCCCTCGGCGCCGCGGTGCTGCTGGTCGCGACCCTGATCGGCAACCTCCTCGCCACCGGCCTGGACTGGTTCTCGCTGCACCAGGCGGCCCTCGGGTCGTACGTCGCCGCCGGACTCTTCGCCGCCTCCGTGTCGACGCTGTACTTCATCGAGCTGCCCGGCTCCTCGACGGCGAGGCCGCGCTCGCCGCTCGAAGGGCTGCGACGGCCGTCCACCGGGGGCACCCTCGACAAGGGGCGCACCGGAGCCATACCGCTGTTCGTCCTCGCCTGTGCCGCGGTCGCCGCGGCGATCTCGTCGGCCGTCGCCGTCGCCGTCCTGCACGCGGTCGACCTCGGTGGCGGACCCGCCGCGTTCGCCCTGCTGGTCCTCGTGCTGACCGGCGGCACGGGGCTCGGCATCCGGGGGGCCGCGTCGGTCCTGCCGTCGCTCTCGCGCCGCCGCCTCCTCGTCCTGGCCCTCACGGTCACCGGAGTGGCGCTGCTCGCGATGGGGCTCGTGCCGGACACGGCGACCGTGCTGCTGCTCGCGCTGCTCGCGGGCTTCTCGGCCGGAGTCGCCGCGAACATCGGCCACACGCTCATCGACCAGGAAGCGGAGGACTTCCGCCGGGCCCGGATCACCGACCACCTCCAGGCCGTCGTCCGGGTCGCCATCGCCGTCGGCGCGGTCGCGGCCCCCCTGCTCGCCGCGGCCATCGGGCCGCACCGGCTGGCGAGCGGAGACTTCGTCTTCGCCCACGGCGGCGCCGGATTCACCCTGATGCTGGTGGGCGCGCTCCTGCTGCCCGTCGCCGCGATCATCCTCGCGAAGACCGACGACCGCTCAGGCGTTCCGCTGCGCCGCGATCTGCGCGACGCGCTGCGCGGCGGGGCCGACCCGGCCGTGGCGCCCGCCGGCACCGGGTTCTTCATCGCGATAGAGGGCGGTGACGGAGCCGGGAAGTCCACCCAGGTCGAGGCCCTGGCCCAGTGGATCCGCGCCAAGGGCCACGAGGTCGTCGTCACCCGTGAGCCGGGCGCGACGCCGGTCGGCAAGCGGCTGCGGTCCATCCTGCTCGACGTCTCGTCCGCCGGTCTGTCGAACCGCGCCGAGGCACTGCTGTACGCCGCGGACCGCGCCGAACACGTCGGATCGGTCGTCCGGCCCGCGCTGGAACGCGGCGCCATCGTCATCTCCGACCGCTACATCGACTCCTCCGTCGCCTACCAGGGCGCCGGCCGCGACCTCTCGCCCACCGAGATCGCACGGATCTCGCGCTGGGCCACGGACGGGCTCGTACCGCATCTGACGGTGCTGCTCGACGTCTCGCCGGAGGCCGCGCGGGAACGCTTCACGGAAGCGCCCGACCGGCTGGAGTCCGAGCCGGCGGAGTTCCACCATCGGGTGCGGTCGGGCTTCCTGACGCTCGCCGCCGCCGACCCGGGGCGCTACCTGGTGGTGGACGCCGGCCAGGAGCCGGAGGCCGTCACCACCGTCGTACGCCACCGCCTCGACCAGCTGCTGCCCCTGTCCGACGCCGAGATCAAGGCGCAGGAGGAGGCCCGCAAGGCGGCCGAGGAGGAAGCCCGCCGCAAGGCCGAGGAAGAGGCCGCGCGCAAGGCGGAGGAGGAGCGCCTCGAGCGCGAGCGCCAGGAACAGCTGGCCAAGCTCCGTGCCGAGGAGGAGGAGCGCAAGCGCCGCGAGCTGGAGGAGGCGCGGCAGCGCGAGGCCGAACGGCAGGCGGAGGAGGCCCGGCAGCGGGCCGAGGAGGCGCGACGCCTCGCGGAGGAGGAACGCCGACGCCGTGAGGCCGAGGAGAAGACCCGCCGCGAGGAGGAAGAGCGCCGGCGCAAGCAGGCGGAGGAGGAGGCCCGGCTGCGGGCCGAGGCCGACGAGCGTCGTCTGGAGAAGCAGCGCAAGGCCGAGGAGGCCCTGCTGCGGGCGGAGGAGGCGCGCCGGCTGGCGGAGGCGGCGGCAGCGGCTGCCGCGCCTGCCGCCGAGGTGACGGCTCCCACGCCCGTCGTGCGGCCGGACGAGGTGACGCAGGAGGTGCCACAGCCTCCGGCGGCCGCGGCGGACGAGACGGCGGTTCTCCCGCCGGTGCGGAACAACGACGAGACGGCTGTGCTGCGGCCGGTGCGGGACGCGGAGGAGACCGCGGTGATTCCGCCGGTTCCGCCGGTGCGGGACGCGGACGAAACCGCGGTGATCCCGCAGCTGCGGGAGGCGGACGAGACGGCCGTTCTTCCGCCGGTGCGGGACCAGGAGCCGGTGCAGGATCGCGGGTCCGCGCAGGAGGGCGGCTCGGACCGCACGCGTGAACTCCCGCAGGTCGACCCGGCGACGGGCCGCCCGCGGCGGCGCTCGGACTGGGCGGAGGAGACCCCGCTGGACGATCTGCCGACGCTGGCGGACGAACTGCTGGGTCCGCACGACGAGGACGACAACGGGCGCCGGGGGCGCGGCGGCCGCTGAGGCGTGTTGTCGCCATCTCCGTCCCGGGGGCCGGGCTCGGCCCGGACGGCCCGGTGCTCAGGGATTTTGGCTCCCTCCAAGCTCGCTTTCGTGCACTCACGCGATCGAGCGCGTGCGCTGAGTGTCGGACCCCTGCCCCACAATGGGAGCCCCAGGACAAAGGCAGGTGACGGCGCATGACCGTGTGGGACGAACTGGTCGGACAGGACCGGGTGCAGGTGCAGCTCGGTGCCGCCGCGCAGGACGCCGACACCCTGGTCACCGCCGAGTCCCGCGGTGAAGCCGCCCCCGAGGCTTCGAAGATGACCCATGCCTGGCTGTTCACCGGTCCGCCGGGATCGGGACGGTCCACCGCGGCGCGTGCGTTCGCCGCCGCGCTCCAGTGCGTCAGCCCCGACCGGGCCCTCGGCGCGGCGCCCGGATGCGGATTCTGCGACGGCTGTCACACCGCCCTCGTGGGGACACATGCCGACGTCGACGTCGTCCGCACCGACATGCTGTCCATCGGCGTCAAGGAGACCCGCGAGCTCGTCCGCCGCGCCCAGCTCTCCCCTGCCGTCGGCCGCTGGCAGGTGATCATCCTGGAGGACGCCGACCGGCTCACCGAGGGCGCCGGCAACGTCCTGCTGAAGGCCGTGGAGGAGCCCGCACCCCGCACCGTGTGGCTGCTGTGCGCGCCGTCGCTGGAAGACGTGCTGCCGACCATCCGCTCGCGCTGCCGGCACCTCACCCTGCGTACGCCGCCGGTCGACGCCGTCGCCGATGTGCTGATCCGGCGGGACGGCATCGAGCCCGGCGTGGCGGCCGCGGCCGCGCGGGCCACGCAGGGCCACATCGGGCGGGCGCGACGCCTCGCGACCGACGAGAAGGCCCGGGCGCGCAGGGCCACCGTGCTCAAGCTGCCGCTGCGTGTGGACGACGTCGGAGGCTGTCTGAAGGCCGCGCAGGAACTGATCGACGCCGCGGCCGAGGACGCCAAGCAGGTCGCGGACGAGGTCGACACCAAGGAGACCGAGGAGCTGAAGGCAGCCCTCGGCGCGGCACAGGGCGGCCGGATGCCGCGGGGGACCGCGGGCGTGATGAAGGACCTGGAGGACCGGCAGAAGCGCCGCAAGACACGGACGCAGCGCGACACCCTGGACCTCGCCCTCAGCGACCTGACCGGTTTCTACCGCGACGTCCTCGCGCTCCAGCTCGGCTCCGGTATCGCGATCGCCAACGGAGACGTACAGGACGCGCTGGACCGGATCGTCGGATCGTCCACCCCCGAGCGCACCCTGCGCCGGATAGAGGCGATCACCGCGTGCCGAGAGGCGCTGGAGGCGAATGTGGCGCCTCTGCTGGCGGTCGAGGCGATGACGATGGCGCTGCGGGCGGGCTGACCGGGCGGGGCGGCGGCGTTTCATCGCACTGTACGACGGCTCCCGGACGGTGGGGCCGTCCGTGGTTGACCGGCTCACTCGTACGCGCGCGGACGGGCATCTTCCGGTCTCGTCGCCTACGCTCCGGGCATGGACACAAGGCGCTGGTTCCGCAAGTCCGCCCTCACGCTGGCGACCGCCGGCCTGCTGATCTCCGGCTGTACGGACGGGAATTCGTCCTCCAGCGCCGCCGGGTCCACACCGAGCGGCGGCCCGGCCCCGAGCGCCGCTCTCCAGCCGTACTACGCGCAGAAGCTGAAGTGGCGGGCCTGCGGAGTCGAGGGCTTCGAGTGCTCCACGATGAAGGCCCCCCTCGACTACGCGAAGCCGGACGGCGACTCCGTGAAGCTGGCCGTCGCCCGCAAGAAGGCCACGGGCCCGGGCAAGCGCCTCGGCTCGCTCCAGGTCAACCCGGGAGGGCCCGGCGGCTCGGCGATCGGCTATCTCCAGAGCTACGCGGGTGTCGGCTACCCGGCGCCGGTGCGCGCCCAGTACGACATGGTCGCCATCGACCCCCGCGGGGTCGCCCGCAGCGAACCCGTCGAATGCCTCACGGGCAAGGAGATGGACGCGTACACGCAGGTCGACCAGACCCCCGACGACGCCGCCGAGGCCACCAAGCTGTCCGGGGCGCTCAAGAACTTCGCGGCGGGCTGCGAGCAGCGTTCCGGCAAGATCCTTCCGCATGTGTCCACGGTGGACGCGGCGCGTGACATGGACATCCTGCGGTCCGTGCTGGGCGACAAGAAGCTCTCGTACGTCGGCGCTTCGTACGGCACCTTCCTCGGCGCCACGTACGCCGAGCTGTTCCCCGACCGCACAGGCCGCCTCGTCCTCGACGGTGCGATGGACCCGTCGCTGCCGTCGCGGCAGATGAACCGCGACCAGACCGCCGGGTTCGAGACGGCGTTCCAGTCCTTCGCCGCCGACTGCGTCAAGCAGCCGGACTGCCCGCTCGGCAACACGTCCGCGGCGGACGCGTCCACCCGGCTCAAGGCCTTCTTCACCGAGCTCGACGCCCAGCCCGTCCCGACCGGCGAGAGCCGCGCGCTGGGGGAGTCGCTGGCGACGACGGGAGTGATCGCCGCGATGTACGACGAGGCGGCCTGGCCGCAGCTGCGCCAGGCCCTCACCGACGCGATGGCCGGCCAGGGCGCGCCGCTCCTGTCCCTGGCGGACAGCTACTACGAGCGCGAGGGCGACGGCTCGTACGCGAACCTGATGTACGCCAACGCCGCCGTGAACTGCGTGGACCTGCCCCCGGCCTTCGGCGGCCCGTCGGCGGTCCAGTCGGCCCTTCCGGAGTTCGAGAAGGCGTCCCCGGTCTTCGGCCGTGGCTTCGCCTGGGCCTCGCTGAACTGCGCCTACTGGCCGGTCCCCGCCACGGGCAAGCCGCACCGCATCGAGGCGAAGGGAGCGGCCCCGATCGTGGTCGTCGGCACGACGCGCGACCCCGCGACCCCCTACAAGTGGGCGCAGGGCCTGGCCGGCCAGCTCTCGTCGGGCACGCTGCTGACGTACGAGGGTGACGGACACACGGCATACGGGCGGGGCAGCGACTGCGTGGACACGGCGATCAACACCTACCTGCTGGAGGGCACCACCCCGCCGAAGAACAAGACCTGCAGCTGACGCGGGGCGGGGTGACCCGGGGGCCGCGGCGGGGGCTCCCGGGGGTGGTTCGGGGCACCCGAAACAACCCTGTAGACTTGGCGCCGCTGCTGATGCGAACGTGTTCTCGCGAGGACGGGTATCGCCGCAGGTAGCTTGCCGCCTTAGCTCAGTTGGCCAGAGCAACGCACTCGTAATGCGTAGGTCTCGGGTTCGAATCCCGAAGGCGGCTCTGTGGAAGCCCCAGGACTCACTCGCCGTGACCTGGGGCTTTTGCTTTTGCCGAATGCGGTGACAGGCCGCCCTGCGGTCCCCGGTCTGAGTCCTGGTCCTCGATTCCCGCCTCGGCGAGCAGTTCCTGAACTCCTCGTGGTCGGCGCGCTCGTCGGCCGTGAGAGCACGACGTGATGCTCATGTCATCGCTCCGCGGCGGCTTGCGCGCATCTTGTCCGGCCCTTTGGTCAGGCAGGAACGGGCAGGACAGGCGTGATCGGGACGGCGTGCCTGCTCTTCTGCGAAGGGTGACAGGAACGAGCCGTGCTCACATGTTCCTCAGGTTCTTCTGAACCGCCGCCGCGGTGAACCGCACCGCCTCTTTGGCCAGTGGCTTGAGCATGTCCGGGATCTTCTCGATCCGGTGCACCCAGATCTTCCAAGGCCAGTCCCACGGCTTCTGGACCGGCCCGAGAGGGCCGGGGCTCGTCGGGTGCGTGAGGGCGTTGTGGCAGAGGGCCGTCATGCCTGAACTGACTTCCTTGATGATCTCTGCCATCTCCTGCCACGGAGGGTGGAAACTCCTGGGGAAGTCGTCCGTGTAATACCTGCCGAACTCGACGACGAGCGCGTGCGCCTTGACGGCGTTGCTGGTCAGGTGGCGACTGTAGGCGTAGTCCGTGACGGTACCGGACGTCGGGTAGGGCATTTTGTCGTTGGAGATGCTGGGAGCCTTCAGCCAGAACGACTGGATGTCGTCGTAGGTCACACCCCGGACCTTGCCGATGGCCTCCGCCATGATCGCGGCGCCGCCCGACACCACTGCCTCGTCCTCAGCTTCGATGAACTCCGCGTACGAGCAGCCCTGCGGCCCTGCGGCCGGTTCGTTCTGCCTGCACGAGGTGCCTCGCTTGCCGTCGTACCGAGACGTCGCGAAGGTCGTGAAGGGGTCCCGCATCTGGTTTTCGTCGTGCCCCCACACGTGCATCACCGTGTTGCTGAAGCTGTGGATGTCGACGTACCAATGCGGTGCCAGGCTGCCGAACGGAGTCGACCACACCAGCGGGGGCCACTTGTCGATCCGGTCGAGCAGCCAGTGGATGTTCCGCGTCTCTGGTTCAGAATTCGGAGTGTGGCCGTGGAAGAGGTCGCTCCCGGGGTTGTCCGACGCCAGAGAGCTCTTGTTCGCGTACGGGGAGAAGTACCGGCGGAAGTCCCAGAGGAACGAGTGGTTGCGGTTGATGTCCACCCCGACGCCATTTCCTCGGGGCGAGCGGTTCTTGCGCCACATCTCGCGGTTGTAGCGGGCTTCTGGGGTCGCTTCCGCGTGGTAAGTCTGCGAAAAATTGCGCCCGTCGGGGTTCACGCACGGAAGGACGACGACATACAGCTCATCGATGATGCGTCTGATGGTGTCCTTGTCGTAGAAGGCTCCTCCGTAGCGGAGGCCGGCACCCGTCTTGTACGCCTCCAGCAGGTCCGCGGCGAACGACAGGCAGATCTCGGCACCGCCCCATTCACGCGCGTGTGCACAGGCGGTGAAGAACACGCATGGCTTACGCGGCCGGTTCAGGAGGTTGCCCAGGAAGCTGCTGTCCCCAATGACCAGAGCGCGGCACCGGCGTCCCTCGAAGGTCGTGTACGGCAGCGTGACGCGGCGCGACAGGTCGGGGTACTCGGCAGCCAGTCCTGAGAGGGCGGAATCCACTTCGCCGACGTTGAGATACCGGTCAAGTGCCAGGTGGGTCATGGCGCCGACTCCTCATCGTCGCGGACCTTCTCCCCGAGGCCTTCCAGCGCAATTCGCCCTTCCGCGAACCGGTCGCCCTTCCCGACGTCTGCCGGTGGCTCGTCCGCGGACTGCGCCACGTGGACCGAGACGTCGTATCCGTCCTGTCTCAGCGATTGCATCTGCTCGCTGCTGGCAATGACACCAACCGACAACGCGCCGTCCGGCTCCTCGGTCACCACCGGTCGGCAGCCGAAATCGAGGGGCTTCAGCAGCAGCTTCTGCATCAATGAGGGCTCGCGTGTGCGGACCGTTCCCACGAGACGGGCCGTCGCTGGTATATCGGCCATGCTTCCACGCTAGGCCGCCAGCGGCGAGGCTGCATCGCGACGCCGGGTCAGTCACCCGCGTCGACCGCGCGGACCTGACGGCACCGCACCGACCTGTCCTGGGTCGGGGGCGGCGGCTCGAGGTGATTGGCGATCAGGCTGGAAGGAGCCGGACGCCGACCCTCGAGGGTGGTGGTGATGGTAGAGCCGTACCAACGGGGGTGTGCGGGGTCGCCGGCATCGCGTCGATCGCCCCCGTTCAGCGCCTTGCGGCGACGCCGGTTCCCCGTGTCCCTTCCGCGGCACGATCGCCAACTCCTCGACCGTCGCTCGCCGCTGGGCGTTCCGGTCCAGGATCTCGGCGTTGTCATCGGTGATGGGCGTGCGACATTCTCCAACAAAGCGCAGAAGGAGCACCTGTGGACATCGTTCTTGACCCGCCCCACGGCGCCGGCCCCGTACGGCTGGGCATGTCCCTCGACGAAGCCGTCGCGGCGGTGTCCCCGTGGGGGCCCCACGAGGTCGAGCAGGACGACGACGAGAGGACGATCTACACCTCCTGCGGGAACGTGCGCGTCAACATCCTGCTGGAGGAGTCGGGCAAGGCAGTCACCGCAGTCGAGTTGTGGTGGCCGGGCGAGGGCCGGGAGGCGGACGTGCGGGTCCTGCTCGACGGTGACGACGTCTTCGCCACCCCCGCCGAGGACCTGTTCCGCCGGGCGGCCGAGCGTGGCTGGACCGTCAACACCTCCGAGGCCGAGTACCCGTTCGTTGCCGGCGTCTCCCTCGGCTTCACCCGCCAGACCGGCCAAGAGGTGCCCCGCACCGCACAAGGGCTTCCGGTCCACGTCACCTCGGTGCTGGTCGCGGGCGAGCACTACTACGACCAGCCCGCTCACGCTCAGCCCATGGCCACAGTGACCGCGATGCTGGAAGAACTCCGGGCCCTCGTCCCGCTGACCGCCGAGGGTGCGGCGGCGCGGTTCTCGGCCCAGGAGTGGACGCCCGGGGGCAAGCCCCGTGACGGCGTGGAGACGTCGTGGGACAAGGACGGCGTCGGGGGCTGGATCCAGACGTTCGGCGGTGGGGCGGTCAGCGTCTCGTTCGCCGTGTGGATCCGTGATGTCGACGCCTCGGGCTACTTCGACGACCTGGACGCCGTTTACGAGGAGGGCGAGCAGGTGCTGTCCGGGTTCCTCCCCGAGATCGAGGCATCCCCCCTCGCCGGGCACCTCGTTCCGGCCGAGCAGACAGCGGAGGACCGGGACGAGTTCATCGACGTGCGGAAGTGGGCCCTGGACGGCCAGGTCCTCACCGCCGGTGTCGTACAGCAGGACGCCGACCTCCCGGTCATGGTCGTGGTCGCGCTGGAACAGCCCGCGAGCGTCTGAAGCGGCTTGGCGAGCGCTGCTCCCCGTGCTCTTCCGTACGGGCGTCTCGTCCATATCTCCGCGAGGGCACGATGCACGGTCGGCGGCCGTGCATCGCCCCGTCACCCCGGTCGACGCCGGGGCTCAGTCCCCCCGCCCCGGCGCCTCCCGCACACCCTCCCCCCGCTGCCCCGGAACCCGTGCCGGTCCCTCGTGCACGTACTGCCTCGACTGGATCAGGTACATCTTGCGGAACGCCCCCTCCTCCACAGCCATCAGCTCGTCGAACGAGCCGTGTTCCGTCACGCTGCCCTCGTCCAGGACGTAGATCTCGTCCGCGTGCCGGACACTGTGCAGGCGGTGGGTGATCAGGATGACCGTCTGGCCCTCCGCCGACAGCGCGCGGATCTGGTCGAAGGCCCGCTGTTCCGCCTCCGCGTCCAGTGCGCTCGTCGGTTCGTCGACCACCAGGATCTGGGCGTCGCGGTGGCGGGCGCGGGCGATGCCGAGGCGTTGCCACTGGCCGCCCGAGATCTGGTGGCCGCCCTTGTAGCCGCGGGCGAGCAGGGTGTCCCAGCCGCGGGGGAGCGAGGCCACCGTCTCGTCGGCGCCCGCGTATTCGGCCGCCGCGTCCAGCAGCGGTTCGTCGTGCGGGGCTTCGGGGCGGCCGATGGCCACGTTGATACGGGCCGTGAAGGGCCAGCGGTAGAAGTCCTGGGCCACCACGGCCACACGGTCGAACAGCGCGGTCCGGTCGGCCTCGGTGGTGTCCACGTCGTCCCACAGGATGCGGCCCGAGTCCGGGGCGTACAGGCCGCAGAGCAGTTTGGCCAGGGTGGACTTGCCGCTGCCGTTGTTGCCGACCAGGGCGACGATCCGGCCGGCGGGGATCGTGACGTCAACGCCGGTGAGCGCCGGCTTGTCGTCGGTGGTGCCCGGATAGGTGAAGGAGACGTTCTCGAACTGAATCGTGCGGACCTTCTCCGGCAGCGGGACTCCGGACGCGGGGATCAGACGGCGGTCGGCCTCCCGGCACAGGCGGTCGAGGTCGGCGACGAACAGGCTTTCCTCGTAGAGGAAGTTGAGCTGCACGACCAGCCCTTCGAGGTTGGCGGAGCCCGTGCGGACGGCGATGACCGCGGTGCCGGCGACGGCCAGGTCCATGGCTCCGGTCCACAGCAGTGCGCCGAGGGTGGCGTACGTCGCCGCGGTGGTGATGCCCGTCCAGCCGGAAGCGACCAGGCCGGTGCGGGCCGCGAGAGAGGCCAGGCGGGTCTGTTCCTTCTCACCCGTCTCGGCCATCGTCCGGAAGTGCCTGAGCAGGAACGGGCCGATGTTGTGGACGCGTACCTCGGCCGCGGCCTGGGCGTCGATGAGCAGACGTCCGAGGAGCTGGCCGGCGCGGGCGTGCTGGATCCAGGTGTGGAAGGAGACATAGCGCCGGCGCGCGATCGTCAGTGAACTCCAGGCGCTGGGCAGGGTCATGAGGGCGAGGAGGGGGAGCAGGACGGGGTGGAGCACGGTCAGTACGCCCGCCGCGGCGATGAACGAGATGGCCGCGGTGACCACCGACGTACAGAACTTGATCATCCGGCGGGCCGACTCGGCGCCCCACTGCGCCGAGTCCAGCAGTTTGTGGAACTCCTCGTCCTCGACGGCGGCCAGTTCGACGCGCGCCACCCGCTCCAGGTACTCCTCGGTGGCCACCCGGTAGACCTTGGGCTCCAGCCGGCCCGTGCCGGCGGTGGAGGCGGACCGCAGCAGCGCGCCGATCAGGGCCGTGACCGCGACGGCGAGGAACGCGGGCAGGGCCTCGGTGAGCCGTTCGCTGGTCCTGCCGCCGTTCAGGACGTGTGTGAGGACCTGGCTGACGGCGACGAGCCCGACGGCCTGGGCGATGCCACCGCCGAGTTCCGCGCCGGCGACCCAGCGCAGCGCGCGCGGGTCGGCGCGGTGCGCCAGCCGGATCGTGGAGGCGATCAGCCGGGGCATGCGCGCCACCATCGTGCGCAGGTCGAGTTCCAGGAAGGAGCCGTGATGCTGGTTCCAGCCCATGTCGTAGCGGAGGGGGCCGCCGAAGAGGAGGCGTTCGGACTCCGACACGTCCTCCGCGCCCGCCGCCGATGCGTCTGTCGAGGTGTCCGATGAACCGTCCGTCGAGTCGGTGGTGCCCGTGGTGTCCGACGCGTCGGTCGATGTGTTCGCCGATGTGTCCGTCGTGCGGGGCGAGCGGCGCCTCATGCGCGCCACCCCGCTCCCAGAAGTTCCTTTCCGTCCCAATCGAACGCCAGGTGAACGCCGATCACAGGGGTAGAGGGATGCATCAACTCTCCTCGGCCGTCGGGTGCTGCGCTGGAGCCTGACCAACGCTGCTGATCAGCGAGGCGTAACGGGGTGCATGCCGAGCAAAAGTTCGATCATGCGGCCGGTGGGCCGGTGGGGGTCCGGGTGGGGTGGCCGTGATGCGTAGTTCGAATCACCCGGACGGTCATCCCCACCCGATTCGGGGATTGCGCCGAGGGCTTCTCAACGGCAGGTGCGGTCCGGGCCATTGACGGCGGCGACCCGGCATTGGTTGAGTGGCTCATCCACTGAGCCACTCAATCCCGGGGAGGGAACTCGTGGAGGCACTGCCCCGCGAAACCATCGTCGACGTCCTGGAGTCCCGGCTGCGCGAGGACATCCTCGACGGACGGCACCCCGCCGGCAGCTATCTGCCCCCCGAGCGGCAGCTCGCCGACGGATACGGCGTCACCCGCACCACCCTCAAGCACGCATTCGGCCGGCTCGTCCAGGCCGGGCTGCTGGAGACCCGGCACGGGGTCGGCACCCGGGTGCGCGACTACGCACGGCTCGGCGGCGCCGATCTGCTGCCGATGCTGGTGCGGCACAGCCCCGACTGGATCGGCGAGATCTTCGAAGTCCGGCGCAGCATCGGCGCGTTGATCGCCGAGCGGGCCGCGGGGAGAGCCACCGCGAAGCAGCGGGCCGAACTGCGGGAACTGCTGGAGGCGGTGCGTACGGCCGAAGGCGGCGACCCGGTCCAGCTCGCCGACATCGACGTGCACCGGGCGCTCGCCCGCGCCACCGGCAACCGTGTCTATGTGCTGCTCACCAACACCCTGTTCAACGCCTATGTGCCCGTACGGGCCGCCCTGGTGGGCCCGTTCACCGATCCGCAGGCGGCGCACCGCCGGCTGGCGCCGGTGGTCGAGGCCGTCGCGGCCGGTGACGAGAGTGCCGCGAGGCGGGCGGCCGAGGCGTATCTGACGGCCACCGAACGGATCATGCTGGAGGGGCTCGCATGAGGACACCGCGCAGGAATACACCCCGCACGAGCACGCGCCCACCTCGTACCAGCGCAAGCACGGGTGGCACGAGCTCACGGGGAACGTCGTTCAGCGAGACCATGCTCGGCACGGTCCGCCTCGACGGCGAGGACCGCAGCCGCCCGATCCGCCTCGACCTGCGTGTCACGGCCGACCGTGTGCTGCGCCCCCTGGGCACGACCGAAGCACACGCCTCGGGCCG
The DNA here is from genome assembly GCF_032229325.1 of Streptomyces sp. AM8-1-1. Taxonomy (NCBI): domain Bacteria; kingdom Bacillati; phylum Actinomycetota; class Actinomycetes; order Kitasatosporales; family Streptomycetaceae; genus Streptomyces; species Streptomyces sp. AM8-1-1. The sequence continues at coordinate 3,769,648 of NZ_CP135086.1, read as the reverse complement.
TGTCCGCATCGCCGGGCGGGCCGACGACTCTTCCGCCGCAGGGGAGTTGGAGATATCGCCGCTGGCCAGGCGGCGCATCCGCTACCGGCTCTCCTTCACCGCCGACGGCCGGCGTCTCACCCTCGACGGCTGGAAGTCCGTGAATCCGCGCCACCCGGTGAAGTCGATGACCGTCCTGCCCTTCACGCTCCACGAGGACGGGGCCCCGGTCGGCGAAGGAACGCTCCGCTTCCCCGTGGCGACCGGCCTGCTGCCCTTCCTCGCCGGTTTCCGCTTCCCCCGCGCGGTGGACGGAGGCGGTCTGATGGCGCCGCGGTGGCGGGGCGAGCCCGGCCGTACCGAGGTCTGGTACACCACGGCGACCGACCCGGCCACCGGCACCGGACTGTGGCTCCATCACGAACTCACCGCGCCCGCCGACGGATCGGAACCGTACGCCCACGGCTGGGCCGCGGTCTTCCCCAAGGACGAGCCGGTACGGCACGCCCGCTTCGGCCCCGGGAAGTGGGCGGGCGGCGAGCACGGGTTCAGCGCCGACGGCATCTCGGCCGTGCCCGGACAGCTGACCGGTTCGGCAGGTGAGCTGCGCTGGGACCTGACGGAACAGGCGGCCGACACACCCCTGTTCACCTTTCCCCGCTGGTCCTGGCGCCGCCCGCTGCTGCCCGCCGCGCAGATCCTCCCGGCCGCGCGCGCCTCGTACGGCGGCACCGTCTCGTACGGGAGCACGACCCTGCGACTGGCCGGCGCCCCCGGGGCGTCCGCCCGGATCTACGGCCACGGCAACGCGCACCGCTGGGCCTGGCTGCATGCCGACCTCGGCGGCGGGGACGTCCTGGAGATCGTCACCGCCGTATCCCGGCGCCCCGGTCTGCGCCGGCTGCCGCCGCTGGTCTTTCTGAGGCTGCGCCGCTCCGGCCGGACCTGGCCGCGGCGGGCGGAGCGCTCGGCGGTCGGGTGGGGCGGGCTGTGGCGCTTCCGCTCGCAGATCGGCCTGCCCACCTGGACGGTCACCGGCCGCGCAGGGCTGCGGCGTATCCGGGTCGAGGTCACCCAGCCCGACGAGCGCACCCTCGCGCTCGGCTACACCGACCCGGACGGTGCGCAGGCCGTCTGCCGCAACAGTGAACGCGCCGATGCCCACGTCCTGTTGGAGCGGTGGTGGGGCGGTTGGCGTACGGAGCGGGAGTGGCATCTCGACGGCACGGCGCACGCCGAGGTGGGCACCCGATGAGCCTCGACGGTCTGGTGGCCGCGCTCATCGCCGACGACGGCACCGAGCGGTGGCCCGCGCGGGTGCCCCGGCGGCTGGAGACCGTCCTCGGTTCGATGCCCCTGCCCGCGCGCGCCGGACTGCGGGCGGCGGCCGGCGCCCTCGACGCGTACGCCCTGGCACGGGACGGGCGCAGGCTCGCCGAACTCACCCCGGGCGAACGGGAATCGGTGCTGGGATCGCTCGGCGCCCGGCCCGCGCTGCTGCCGCTGCTCGATGTCCTGAAGGTGCCGGTCCTGCTGGCCGCGGGCACCGAGCGGATGCTGCACCAGGGCCCCCGCCCGCTCTTCCCGGCACCCGAGGATCCGCCGCTGGACTGCACCCCCGCCGGGGAGTGGCCGGCCCGATCGACCGCCGACGCGGTGGTGATCGGTTCGGGTGCGGGCGGCGCGACCGCCGCACGGACGCTCGCCCGCGCGGGTCTCGACGTCGTCGTCCTGGAGGAGGGGCACCACCACTCCACGGCCTCCTTCGGCCGCCGCACACCGCTCGACCGGTTCGCCGAGCTCTACCGCGACGGCGGCGCCACGGTCGCGCTCGGCAACCCGCCGCTGCTGCTGCCGGTGGGCCGCGCCGTCGGCGGTACGACGGTCGTCAACTCCGGTACCTGCTACCGCACTCCGGACCATGTCCTCGACCGCTGGACGAGCGAGTTCGGCTTCTCGCCCGCGGAGCGCTTCGGCCCCTGTCTCGACGAGGCCGAACGCACACTGCGGGTCGCGCCGCAGCCCCTCGACGTCCTCGGCAACAACGGCCGGCTCGCACTCGCCGGAGCCGAGGCCCTCGGCTGGGCGGCCTCGCCGCTTCGGCGCAACGCTCCCGGCTGCAAGGGCTCCTGCCAGTGCGTGGTGGGCTGTCCCACCGGCGCGAAGCAGAGCGTGCAACTGTCCGTGCTGCCCGACGCGTGCGCCGCGGGCGCGCGGATCGTCACGGGCGCCCGGGTCCGCCGGATCCTGGTGGACGCCGACCGTCCGGGCGGTGCGCGGGCCGCGGGAGTTCTCGTACGCCGCGAGGACGGCGGCGAGCTGGAGATCCTCGCCCCGCTGGTGGTCGTCGCGGCGGGCGCCCTGCAGTCACCGCCCCTGCTGCGGCGCTCGGGACTCGGCGGGCATCCGCGCCTCGGCCGGAACCTGAGCGTTCACCCCGCCACCAGCGTGGCCGGGCGCTTTGCCGAACCGGTCACCGCCTGGGAGGGGGTCCTCCAGAGCGTCGGCGTCGAGGAACTCCACGACGGCGGCGTCCTGATCGAGGCGACCGCGACCCCGCCGGGGATGGGCTCCTTCGTCCTCCCGGGCCTCGGCGGCGAACTGCGCCGCGAACTGGAGGCCACCGACCGTCTCGCCACCCTGGGCGCGATGATCGCCGACCGCCCATCGGGCCGGGTCGTCGGCCGCGACCGCACGCTGATCCGCTACGACCTGGACCGGCGGGACGCGGGCCGCCTCATGCGCTCGGTACGGGCCATGGGCCGGCTCCTGTTCGCGGCGGGCGCGGAGGAGGTCCTCACGGGCATCCCCGCCGCGCCCCGGGCCCGTGACCTGGCGCAGCTGGACACCGTCCTCGCCGGGGTCACGGCACGGCAGCTGCATCTGTCGGCGTACCACCCGACGGGGACGGTCGCGGCGGGAAGCAGCCCGGAGCGCGCCCCGGCGGACGAGACCGGGATGCTGCGGGGCGTGACGGGCGTGCTGATCGCCGACGCCTCGGTGCTGCCGGGCTGCCCGGAGGTCAATCCGCAGCTGAGCATCATGGCGGCGGCGCTGGCGGTGACGGAGGCGTATCTGGAGGGGTGAACCGCAGGTGGAGGCACCCCCGCCACCACCCGGGAAGAAGGCGGTGCAACATTTCGCCCAGGGTGGCGCGTCGATGAGGTGGGGGGGCCGGAGCCCTTCGGTCGCGGTGGGAAACAGGGGGGACGGGGAGGCATGAGACAGTCCCGCGAGGACGGGTTCATGGAGTTCGCAGGCGGGCTCACGGGACATCTGTTTCGTTTCGCGTGCCTTCTCACCAGTGGTGACACCTACCTCGCGGAGGATCTGGTGCAGGAGACGCTGGGCCGGATGTATCTGAAGTGGGGGCGGATCTCCCAGGTGGACAACCCCGCCGCGTACGCCCAGACCGTTCTGGTGCGGACCTTCCTCACCTACCGGCGCAGGCGTTCCGCGGACGAACGGCCGGTGGCGGATCTGCCCGACGCCCCGGTCATCACCGGAAGCGATCCGCTGCTGCGGCTGGCGCTGCTCCAGGCGCTCGGGCAACTGCCGCCGAAGGACCGGGCCGTGGTGGTGCTCCGTTACTGGGAGGACCGCAGCATCGAGGAGACGGCCGACGCCATGAACGTCAGCTCGGCCGCCGTACGCACCCGGGCGTCGCGGGCGCTGGCACGGCTACGGGCCCAGCTCGGCGGCAGTCTCGCCGAACTCGTCGCCGCCACCTGAGCCTTCGCCGCCGATGCCTCGGCCAGGTGTTCCGTCCGCACCGCAGCCACGATCCCACCGCCGTATCCCTACCAGCCAAGACCTCCCTCAACTCCGGCCCACCGGCGCCGACTGGAGATGGTGAACCGCCATGCCCCTCGACAACGACACCGAAGAGACCCCCGACACCCGCTTCGAGAACGACCTCGGTGAGATCATGCGGCGCACCGGCGGCACGTTCGTCGCCGACGGGCGGGGCCTGCTCACCGCGGGGGCACTCCGGGGCCGCCGCAAGGTTGCCCGCCGCTGTGCCACGGTCCTGACCGGAGGCGTGCTGACGCTGGCCGCGCTGGGGACGGCCGGGTTGTACATCACCGGCGGATCCGGGGACGACAGCGCGTCGGTGGCGGACGCGACACCGACTCGGACACACTCCTCTGCCCCGCGGGACGGCGCATCCCCCACCCCTGGCCCCTCCGGCGGAAGCGGCCCGAAGGAGGACCCCACGTCCTTCATGCGGGCGCACGCCGACCAGATGATCAAGCTGCTCGAGATCAGTCTCCCGGTCCTCCCGAAGGGGGAGTTCAGCAAGCAGCGGGGCACCAGCAACATGGGCGGTCCCGGCGCGGCCGACGCCTCGCTCGTCTACGACGACAGTTACGGGGCCTCACTCGTCTCGATCTCCGCCCGGCGCGTCGACCCCAAGGATCCGAAGGTCCGGCAGTCGCTGAAGTGCCCGAAGGCCACGACCGGTTCCGTGTGCAAGGTCGGTGCCTTCGGTGAGAAGAACGAGCAGGGCCATGTGGGCGGCGGATCCGCCGGGGTGAAGGTCTGGAAGTCCACCCGGATCTCGGCGGACGGCTTTCTGCTCCAGGCGGTCGAGTACAACGCGCCCTCACCGACGGGCACTCCCACCCGGAACGAACCCCCGCTCAGTCCTCTTCAACTGGATGAGCTGGCGGCGAGTGTGGAGGGGGCTTTCACCAAGTACGGCGTCATGAACGCGGAGGCGTTCACTAGCCCGCGCCCCGTCCAGAACAGCTGGGAGGTCTTCGAGACGCTCAGCGGCCTGGTGCCGGCCGGGTACGCGTCGGCCGGCCTGGGCGGCGGCGGTGACGAAGGCTATGTGATCGTGCGCGACAAGCAGACGAACACCAAGACGTTCCTGCGGGTGCGGCTGGGCCACGGCACGGCGGACGGCGGCAGGGTCGTCACCCGGGACGAGGCAGGCAAGCACGCGGGCACCGTGGGGTGGACGGCCGAAACCGTGACCGCGAAGGGTCTGCGGGTGACGGTCACGTCCTACAACGCGGAGTATCCGCACAAGCCGCCTGTGCTCTCCGCGCCTCCGTTCACCAAGGCTCAACTGTCCGCGATCGCCACCGACGAGGTGTGGCAGACGCTCAAGTAGCGGCTCCCCGTCCTCGGTCGCCCGGTCCTTGGTCCCTCGGCCTCGGTCGCCCGGCGGCCGGTCCGTCGGGGCGCGGGTCCCCGTCCTCGGGTCGTCCGGCCGCCGGTCCGTCGGCGCGGTCGCGGTCCCGGTCGCGGTGACGCGTCACTTCGCGTCCGCGTAGCACTCCACCACCGCCGTGCTGAAGGGGAACCGCACCGGCGTCTGCCCGAAGGCGATCCGCCCCGCCAGCTCTCCGGACTCGCGGATCGCCTTCGCCACTGCCTCCGCCTCCTCCGCGGGGCAGTGCACGATCACCTCGTCGTGCTGGAAGAAGACCAGCTCCGCGCGCATGCCGGCGGTCGCCTGCCGCAGGGCCGCGAGCAGCAGGAGTGCCCAGTCCGCCGCGCTGCCCTGCACCACGAAGTTACGGGTGAACCGGCCGCGCGCCCTGGCATTGGACGAGGCGTAGCCCGGGGTGAACTCGCCGTCCTGGGACGGTTGTTCCGCGGTCTCCTGTGGGATGCCCGCCTCGTCGGCCTCGGCCGCGCCGGCCGCGCGCGGGCTGGTGCGGCCGAGCCAGGTGCGGACGAGGCGGCCCTCCTCGCCGGCCCGGGCCGCATCGTCCACATACGCCACCGCCAGCGGGAATCTGCGGCGCAGGGCCGCCAGGTTCTTCAGTCCGTCGCCCGACGTCTGGCCGTAGATCGCGCCCAGGAGTGCCACTTTGGCGTGGTCGCGGTCGCCGGAGAAGGCGCGGTCGGACAGGACCGAGTACAGATCGCCGTCGTGGCCGGCGACGTCCATCAGACCCGGGTCGCGCGAGATGGCGGCCAGCACGCGCGGCTCCATCTGGTCGGCGTCCGCGACGACGAGCCGCCAGCCCTCGTCCGCGACCACCGCCCGCCGGATCACCTTCGGGATCTGCAGGGCGCCGCCGCCGTTGGTCGTCCAGCGGCCGGAGACGGAGCCGCCCGGCAGATACCCGGGCCGGAAGCGGCCGTCCCGCACCCAGTCCTGGAGCCAGCTCCAGCCGTGCGCGACCCAGATCCGGTACAGCTTCTTGTACTGGACCAGCGGCTTCACGGCCGGGTGGTCGATCTCCTCCAGTTCCCAGCGGCGCGTCGACCGCAGCCTGATGCCCGCCTGGGCGAAGGCCTTGATGACATCCGCGGGCAGATCGGGGCGCACCCGCCGGCCGAACGCGGCCGACACCTCGTCCGCCAGCTCGGCCAGCCGGCGCGGCTCCCCGCCGCCCGCGTACCGCTCGCCCAGCAGTTCATGCAGGACGCCGCGGTGGACGTCCGCCCGCCACGGCAGCCCGGCGAGGTTCATCTCGGCCGCCACGAGCATGCCCGCCGACTCGGCGGCGGTGAGCAGTCGCATCCGCCCGGGGTGTTCGGTGGCGTCGTGCCGGCGCAGCTGGTCGGCGTACACCTCCAGCAGGGACTCCAGCGGTACGGGAACCGGCTGGGGTTCGAACAGCGAGGACTGCGAGCCCGGTTCGGCGGCGCGCGGGGGCGGATCGGGGGGTACGGGGCCGTTGTGCAGCCGGGCCAGGGCCGCCGCCGCCGAGTGGGGCTCCCCGAGCCGCCCCTCATGGCCGAGGAGCAGCAGCTCAGCGTCCTCGATGTCGTAGCACCGCTCGACCCTGACGCCGGCCGACAGCAGACGGGGATACATGTCGGCGGTCGAGCGCCACACCCAGCGCCCGACCTCCGGCCGGGAGCGGACGGCCTCGGCGAGGTCGGGCTCCGTGATGACGGGCCCGGCGGGCAGGCCGTCGGGGCCGAGGGGCACGAGCTGCGCCCCACCGCCCTCCGCAGCCGCCAGAGCCCATCGGTCGCTCATGGATTCGAGTGTGGCAGGCGGGTGTGACAACGGCGGCGGACCCGCCGAGCGTCCGGACCGGATCGGCCCGTGGCCCGGGCCGGGTCGGCCTGTGGCCCGGGACGGGCCGTGAACGCGAATCGGGCCCCCGAGCCCGCCGAGCGGCCGGACCCGGACCCGCCGAGCGGCCGGACCCGGATCGGCCCGTGCCTGGACCGGATCGACCTGCGGCCAGGACCGGGTCGACCTGTGGTTCCGGGACGGGCCGTCGCGCGAAACCGGCCCCGGGCCCGCCGAGCGGCCGGACCCGGCTCGGCCCGTGGCCCGGATCGGATCGACCCGCGGCCCGGGACGGGCCGTCGCCCGAAGCGGCCCCGGATCTGCCGAGCGGCCGGACCGGATCGACCTGCGGCCCGGACCGGATCGACCCGCGGCCCGGGACGGGCCGTCGCGCGAACCGGCCCCCCCGGCCCGCCGAGTGGAACCCCTCGCATCACCGCGCGCCGGACCGACCGCCGCCCGAACCAGTCCCCCCGGAGAACCTTCGGGCCGCCGCGAAGCCCCCCGGGCGCGGTTGCCCCGACTGCCCTACGCCACCGCGTGGAACAGCGCCGACGCCTCTCCGCGCGAGGCCACTCCCAGCTTCGTCAGGATGTTCGCGACGTGGAACTTCACCGTCGACTCGCTGATGTGCAGCTCCTGCGCGATCACCCGGTTGCGGTGCCCCCGGGCCAGATGCGTCAGCACCTCCAGCTCCCTCGCCCCGAGCGCGCCCAGCGGATTCTCGGGGGACGACTGGGGTGTCCCCAGCGGGATCGTCGCCGTGACCGTCGTGCCCCAGCCCGGTACGGCGTCCGTGTCGAGCCGACCGCCCAGCGCCTCCAGACGTTCGGTGACCCGGTGCGGTTCGAGCGTGCACGACGAGATCCTGCCCGGGCCGTCGTCCCGTACCGTCGCCCGCAGTTCGTTGTCGGTGAGGGTCCAGCCGACGTGCATCCGGCTCAACCCGTCCTGTTCCAGCACGGTCAGCACCACGGCCCGGACGACGGCGCGTGCCGCGTGGGCCACGTCGTTGGCCAGCGGCCGCGCCGAGTCGGGCGCGCCCAGCTCCAGCCGGACCGGGCTGTAGCGGAGCATCGGCCGCAGCGAGTCGGCGAGGCGGGCGAAGGCCTGACCGGCGGGCTCCTCGGCGACGGCCTGGTCGAGTTCGCGCTCCGAGCGCAGATCGACGAGGGCGTTGACCGCCAGGTCGACGGCGGCCGCGCGGGCCGCGGCATCGTCCAGGCCGCGGCTGCGCAGGACCCCGAGCAGTCCGGACAGTGCGGTCGCGTGCGCCTCCGTCAGCTCGGCGATCACGCGTGCCCGCTCACCCGCGGCCGCCCGCGACTGGGCCAGCGGCCCGGGCACCGCCTCGGTGGCGAGCCGGTCGAAGTGGCTGGTCACCAGGTCCCACATGGCCTGGACGACGGCGGAGTCCTGCTCCGCCACCGGGCTGTCGTCGGCGCGTACGAGGACGAGCAGCGCCCCGCGCGGGGTCGCGTCGCTCGTCACGGCCAGCACCGGGTGCTCGGCCCCGCCGATGCGGACCGTGCCCTGCCAGGGCTCGCCCGCGGTCACGGAGGCGGCCAGTGGATGCAGTTCGGCCACGGTGATCCGCCCGGCCTGCGCACTGTCGCCGGCCGTCTTGAAGGGGGAGTGCGCGCAGTGCGTGGACAGTTCGGCCGCGGCCACATGGGGGACGACACCGCCCAGCGCCCGGGACAGCCGGGGCAGGATCTGCCCGAGCGGCTGCCGGACCACGTCGTAGGCGGCGGCCAGCGCGGGCACGGCTGACGTGGACCCGGTGAGTTCCATGGGTGCCAGCGTACGACCGGGGCCGGCCGGGCCGGCTGTCCTTTCGGCCAGGTCCAACCGTCCCAAGGGCGGGCCGGACCCGGCCGTCCCGCGAGCAAGGCTTGGTTACGGCGGAAGGAGCCAGACATGGAAGCGATCGTCTTCGAGGAGTTCGGAGGACCCGAGGTGCTGCGTCTCGTGGAGACCGCGAAGCCGCAGCCCGGACCGGGCCAGGTGCGGGTACGGGTCGCGGCGGCGGGCGTCAACCCGCTCGACCACAAGATCCGCAACGGCTGGATGCAGGCGGTGTTCCCCACCCCGCTCCCCGCGACCCCGGGCGCGGAGTTCGCCGGGACCGTCGACGCGGTCGGTGAGGGCGTCACGGACACGGCGGTCGGTGACGAGGTCCTGGGGTGGACCGCGACCGGCGCGTATGCGCAGTACGCCCTGAGCTCGTCCTATGCGCCGAAGCCGGCCGGTCTCGACTGGGCGGCCGCGGCCGCCCTGCCCGTCGCGACCGAGACCGCCGCACGGGTACTGGCCCTGCTCGGCGTGCGGTCCGGCGAGACCCTGCTGGTGCACGGGGCCGCGGGCGTGGTCGGCGCGACGGCCGTGCAGCTCGCGGTGGCGGCCGGTGCGGAGGTCGTCGGCACGGCGTCCCCTGCCAACCACGACTACGTCAGAAGCCTCGGTGCGACTCCGGTGGCGTACGGCGAGGGGCTCGTCGGACGGGTACGCGCGGTGGCGCCCCGGGGTGTGGACGCCGTGTTCGACGCGGCAGGAAAGGGCGCGCTGCCCGACTCGATCGAGCTGCGTGGCGGCAGGGCCGAGCGGATCGTCACCATCGCCGATCCGGAGGCGGGGACCTTCGGGGTGACGTTCTCCGCGAACAGCGTCGAGGCACCCGAGCCCGCGCTCGCCGAGCACGCCCGGCTGGCGGCCGACGGCACCCTGCGCGTCACGATCGTGGAGACCTTCCCGCTGGCGGAGGCGGCCAAGGCGCAGACGCTGAGCGAGACGGGCCATGCGCCCGGGAAGATCGTGATCACTCCGTAGCGTCCGTGAGGGTGCGGATCACCCGGGCCGGGCTGCCGACCGCGAGCACCCCGGCCGGGAGATCCCGGGTGACCACGGACCCGGCCCCGACGACGGTGTTCTCGCCGATCGTCACACCGGGGCAGACGATCACCCCGCCGCCGAGCCAGACGTTGTCGCCGATGGTCACCGGCTCGGCCTTCTCCCAGCCCGCGCGGCGGCGCTCGGTGTCCAGTTCATGGGTCGCGGTGAGGAGCTGGACGTTCGGGCCGATCTGCACGTCCGCGCCGACGGTGATCGGCGCCGGGTCCAGGAAGACCGCGTTGACGTTGATGAACGTCCGGTCCCCGATGGAGATGTGGTGGCCGTAGTCGCACTGGAACGGCGGCCGGATGTTCACGTTCTCGCCCACGGAGCCCAGCAGTTCGGCCAGGATCCGCGCCCGGTCGGCGGGTGCCGCGCCGCCGTTCGCGTTGTAGGCGGCGCACAGCGCGAAGCGCCGCTCGGTGTCCGCCCCCAGCTCGGGGTCGTCCGGGAGGTACCACTCACCGGCCAGCATGCGGTCCTTGTTCTCGCCCACGTCAGCTCCTCCCGGCCTCCCGGCCTCCCGGATCCCGTACGGTCCGACGGCATCTCTAGGATCGATCATGTCGGTCCGAACGGAACCAGGGGTGGGGATTCGTGGTACGAGGTGTGGTGCGGCGCATGGGAGCGAGAGCGCTCCCGGCAGCGCTGCTGCTGGGTGTGGTGACGGGGTGTGCGGCGGAGCAGGAGCCGAAGGAGCCAGCGGCCGGGGCGAAGAGCACGGCGACGGGGAAGAGCACGGCAGGTGCCCCGGCGGGCGCCGTCGCGAAGGGCGGCTCGATCGGAGGCAAGGGCTCGGCGTGTGTGCTGCCCGTCGCCTTCGACCTCGCCTCCGGCTGGTCGCCGGAAGCGGTCAGGATCGACGCCGAGTTCGGTGCGCTGAAGCACGGCCCGGTGACCCTGGTCTGTGAGATCGACGCCAAGCCGGCCGGGAACATCGGCTATCTGCGGGTGTGGACCGGCGGTGCGGGGGCCACTGATCCGCGCGCGGCGCTGGAGGCCTTCGTGGCCGAGGAGTCCAAGAGCAACAAGGACGTCGCGTACACGAAGACCACGGTGGGCGGCTTCGCGGCGGCCGAGGTGACCTACCTCAACACCGACGAGTTCCTCGACGCACCGAAGAAGGAACGAGCGCTCGCCTTCGCCGCCCCGCGGGGTCTGGTCGTGCTGCACCTGGGCGGGATGGACAGCGAGGAGCACGAGCAGATGCTGCCGGCGTACGAGCTGGCGAAGAAGAGCGTGCACGGGGTCTGAACGGGCGGGCGACCGGGGCGGGTTGCCGGGCAGAGCGCCTGCCTCCGCGCTCGGCTCGTCGTCGGGTCGCGCGCAACGCTCTCCCCGACTCCGGTACCGCCCCGCCTCCCCCGCACGGCGGACCAGGACTCTCCTCGGCGCCGACGCGACGGACCGGTCCCCCCGGCGAGTCTCGACACATGCCGAGAATCCGAGCTCTGCCGAATGTTCCGTACCGCGTCGCCGTCGCCGCCCACGCCGTACCGTTGATCACCCTGCCGTCCGGTCTGTGGCGGCTGGCCCTCGCCGCCGGGCTGCCGGTGGCCGAGGACTCCGTGCCCCATTGGGGTCAGGGGCTCTACGTCGTCATGCTGAGCGTCGTTTCCGAGGCGCTTGCTCTGCTGACGCTCGGACTGGTGCGGTCGTGGGGCGAGGTCGTGCCGGTCTGGGTCCCCGTGCTGGGCGGTCGCCGCGTGCGGCCGGCGGCGGCGGTGACCGCCGCGCTGGCGGGGGCGGCCGGGCTGGTCGCGGTGCTCGGCTGGGCGGTCTACGCCTCCGTGGCCGGACTGGGCGAAGGGTCCATCGGCTCACCGGCGCAGAACGCCCTGCTGCTGGTCTGCTACCTCCCGTTGATCGCCTGGCCCCCGCTGCTGGTGTACGTGGCGGTCGCGTACCACCGGCGCAGGACCGCGCTCGCTCCTGTCCGGGTGTGAAGCGCGGTCGGCCGTCCCGTGTCCCACCCCCACGCCCCACGCCCCGTGCGTCATCGGCGCGTTGCCGCCCACGCGGGCAGAAGCGCCGCGGCCACCGCGACGACCGCACACACGCCTGCCGCCGCACCGGCCGTGCCCCAGGGAATCGTCACCGTGACGGGTGCGGACAGGGACGCCAGTGCCGCCCCGAGCCCTACGAGGTTCACCGCGGTGACAGCGGCTCCGAGCAACGCGCCGATCCCGACGGCGAGCAGCGACTCGCCCGCCACGACCCGCAGGATCTGCGCCCGCGTCGCGCCCGCCGACCGCAGGGAGCCGAACTCGCGGGAGCGGACCGCCGTCGCCATCAGCAGGGTGTTGCCGAGGGCGATCACCGTGTAGAGGACGGCGATGCCGAGCACCACCAGCAGCCCGAGGCGGGTCTTCGGGCTGGTGCGAGGATGCGTCGCCGCGGCCCAGGCATCCGCGGTGCGCACCTCGCCGCCGCTCGCCCGCAACGCCTCCCGGACCGCCGCCGGTTCTGCGGCGCCGGACCCCAGCCGTACGTCGATGCGGTCGGTGCGTGCCGCGGTCGCGTTGGCCGCGGTGATGTACACCCCGTTGTTGCCCGTGCCCGTCGCCATCACCGCCGCGATGCGCAGCGACGCGGGCCGCCCGTCGCCGAGACGTACGGTCACCCGCTCGCCGACGGTGTGCCGCTCCCACTCCTCGTTCACGATGATCGAGGAGTCGTCGAGGGCGTGCGGATCGCCCGCGACGACCGGCAGCCGCGCGATGCGGGCGAAGGCGGCCGGGTCCGAGACCGCGCGGGCGTCGGACCGGATCAGCGCGGCGCCGTCCTCCCGTACGAACACGGCGGTCGACGCGCTCGCGGAGACCGTCGCTCCCGGCACCCGCACGGGCCGCAACGCCTCACCTGCGACGACGAGATGGGCCGAGGTCTGCCGTCGTGCCTCCGCTGCCTTGGCCGCGGTGACCGTCTCCGCCGTGCCGAGGAGCGAGCCCGCCAGGCCCACCGTGACCAGGACGGGTGCGGCGACGGCGGCCGTACGGCGCAGGGCGGCGGCGGTGTTCTCCCGTACGAGCAGCCCGGTGGCTCCGGGCAGGGGCAGCGCCCGCGCCAACGGACGTACGAGCAGCGGGGCGAGCAGGGCGACGGCCGTGATGAGGACCATCGGCCGGGTGGTGTACGTCTTGCGCTTCAGCAGCCCGGACGGGTCGGTGGCGAGGGTCCACACGAGCAGACCCGCGCCGGTGAGAAGCAGCGCGCACCCCGCGATGCGGCGGACCGGAGTCAGTACGCCGCTGTCGACGTCCGACTCGCGCAGGGCGGCCATGGGTCCGATACGCCCCGCGCGGCGGGACGCGGCCCACGCGCCGCAGAGCGCGACCAGCAGGCCGGTCGAGAAGGCCGTCCAGTACGGCCAGACGATCCCGTCCCCGATGGCGAACCACGGTGGCGCGGCGTCTCCCCGCACCAGTACCTCCGCCAGCCGTGGCGCCCCCCACGCGCCGAGCGCGCATCCCGCGGCGGACGCGAGCACGCCGACCCCGGCGGCTTCGGTCAGCAGCAGCCGGCGGATCTGGCCGGGTGTCGCGCCCGCGGTCCTCAGCAGCCCGAACTCCCGTGCGCGCAGGGCCACCGCGAAGGCGAAGGTCGATGCGACGACGAAGACCGAGACGAAGGCGGTGACTCCGCCGGCGGTGCCGAGCAGGGCGTTGACGGTCGTCAGGGCCTCCGCGTCCCGTGCCGATTCCGGGTCGGCCTGCCGTCGGCCGGCGCCGGTGAGGACGCGGGCCCGGTCGCCGACGACCTTGCGCACGGCGGCCGCAGGGGCGTCGATGCCGACGGCGTCCGGGGTGCCGTCCGCCGTCACCGGGCCCAGCGCTTGCAGATCGCGCAGCAGTCCGGAGTCCACAGGGTGGGGACGGTCGAGCTTCTTCGGCCCGGCGCCGTCGACGGTGACGGTGTCCGTGCCCGCCACCACCACCGGCGAGGCGGCGAAGCGCCGGGGCGGCTGTTCCGGCGCCCCGACGGTCGAGGCGAGCCCCAGACCCATGGTGGCCAGCAGCCCGACGCCCAGCGCGAGGGCGACGAAGCTGCCGGCGAAGGAGACCCAGCGGGTGCGCAGGGCGCTCACCGCGACGGTCAGCACGCCACGGCCTCCAGTCCCGTCAGGTGCGCGGCGACCCGCTCGGCGGTCGGCGCGGCCAGTTCGCCGGCGAGGCGGCCGTCGACGAGGAAGACGACCCTGTCCGCGTACGAGGCGGCCACCGGGTCATGGGTGACCATCACCACGGTCCGGCCGTCCCGGTCGGTCACTTCCCGCAGCAGGCGCAGCACATCGTGTCCGGTCGACGTGTCCAGCGCGCCGGTCGGTTCGTCGCCGAAGAGCACGGCGGGCCGGGTGATCAGCGCCCGGGCGATCGCGACCCGCTGCTGCTGGCCGCCGGACAGCCGGCCGGGCCGGTGCCGCGCCCGGTCGGCGAGACCGACCCGGCGCAGCGCCTCGCCGATCTCCGCACGGGACGGCCGGCGGCCCGCCAGCCGCAGGGGGAGGGCGACGTTCTGCGCGGCGGTCAGCGACGGGACGAGGTTGAACTGCTGGAACACGAACCCGACGCGCTCCCGGCGCAGCAGCGTCAGCCGTCGCTCGCTCAGTTCGTCGAGCGCCGTGCCGCCGATCTCCACGCTCCCCGATGTCGGCCGGTCGAGCCCGGCGGCACACTGGAGCAGCGTGGACTTCCCGGAGCCGGACGGCCCCATGACAGCGGTGAAGGAGCCGGCGGGAAAGGCGAGGTCCACACCGTCGAGAGCGGTCACATCGCGGTGGACGCGGCGCAGGGCGGTCAGCCGTACGGCCGCGCCGGAAGGGGTCGTCGTCATGCGTCCAGGCTTCCGGGGCGCGGCCCGGGGTTCACGACCACTGAGGGGCGTCCTGGAGGTAGTGCCTGCCCTACCTGGGATCATCGGTGAGCAGGCGGTCGACCGGTCGGAGCACGGACGGCGAGGACGCCGACGGGAGACGAAGGAGGCGGACCGGTGGGCACGGTGGACGAGGCGTTCGCGGTCGCCCTGTACGCACAGGGCGACGCGGGGCTGGACACGGGTGCGTCGCTGCTCGCCGCGGACCCCGGCGTGGACGGTGAAGTGACCCGGCGCGGCGAGGAGTTCGTCCGGCGTGCCTGGGAGCGCGGCTGGCAGCCGGCCGATGTCGTACGGCTGGTGCGGCGTGACCTCGACGAGCACCATGTGCGGCTGGTGTCGGGGCTCATCGCCGGAGAGTCGCACCGCTACGACCGCCTTCCCCCGCGCTGGTCCGCACAGCTCGCGGAGCTCGCGGGTCCCGAGTGGCGCGCGGACCGCTTCTCGTACGCCACGGCGGTGCTGGAGCTCTACCGCCTGCTGGTCGGGCTGCCCGCGATCGAACCGGTCGGCCCGGTGCCGGGCACGCCCTTCACGGCGCCGCCGTCGCCGCACGAGCCGCGGATGCTCGGCCGTATCCGCGCCCTCCTCGCCAAGGCGGAGGCCACGGGCTTCCCGGAGGAGGCGGAGGCGCTCACCGCCAAGGCCCAGGAGCTGATGGCGCGTCACAGCGTGGACGAGGCCGCCGTGTCGCACCGGACCCACGCGAAGGACGCTCCGACCGCCTGCCGTATAGGGGTGGACGCTCCCTACGAGACGGCGAAGGCGATCCTGCTGGACGCGGTGGCTACGGCGAACCGCTGCCGGGCCGTCTGGAACGGCGCGTTCGGCTTCTCCACGGTGGTGGGCTTCGACAGCGACCTGGAGTCGGTCGAGCTGCTCCACACCTCACTGCTGGTCCAGGGCCACGCGGCGATGACCCGCGCGGAGGCGTCCCAGCGGGCGGGCGGCCGGAAGCGTACGAAGACGTTCCGGCAGTCCTTCCTGATGTCGTACGCGAGCCGCGTCGGCGAACGCCTCGCCGCGGCCGCCGAGAGCGTCGCCGCCCCGGAGGACCTCCTGCCGGTGCTGGCCTCACGCGACGTGGCGGTGGCGGGCAGGACGGAGGAGATGTTCCCGCGGACGACGACCACACGGGTGCGGGGTGTGACGGACGAGGCGGGCTGGCTCGACGGCAGGGCGGCGGCGGACCGGGCGCAGGTGTCGCGGGAGCGGGGACAGCTGCGGCCATGAGGGCGAGGGCGGGCCGGGGGCGGGTCCGGCGGTTGGGCGCGAGGCGCGGGCGGCCGGGGGCGGGTTTTGCGGGGCCGGGCGTAGCCGCGGTCGGGCGACCGGGTGAGGGTCCGGCGGTTGGGCGCGAGGGGAGGGCGGCCGGGGGCGGTTTCCGGCGGTGCGCGAGGCATGGGGCGGGCCGGGCGTAACCGCGGTCGTGCGACCGAGGGCGGCTCCGGCCGTGAGGGCGCGAGGCGAGGGCGGACCGGGCGCGGGTCCCGCGGGACCGGGACGGCTTCCGCTGTGAGGCGCGTTGCGAGACTGCTGACGGCCGGAGGCCGTGACGCGCGAGGCGCGGGCGCACCGTGGGTGCGGCTTCGGTCGTGCGGCGTGAGACGCAGGCAGGATCGCTGACAGCCTCGGATGGCCGGGTGCAACAGGGACCGCGCGGGTTCCGCAGGACCGCTGACAACCGCGGCCGCCGGGGCCAGGCACAGGCGGGACCGCGCAGGTCCCGCAGCACCACTGACAACCGCGGCCGCCGGGCGCCAGGTACACGCAGGACCGCGCGGATCCCGCAGGTCCCCCAGGACCGCTGACGGCCAGGGCCGCCGGGCACAACGCGCAACGAGGAGCGCGCAGATGCGGCCGCACCGCTGAACCGCGGCCGCCGGGCGCCAGCCAGGCACCAGCAGGTCCGCTGACAACCGCGGCCGCCGGGGCCAGGCACACGCAGGACCGCGCAGGTCCCGCCACACCGCCGACCGCCTGAGGTCATGCCGCCCCGACCCCGCCCGAATCGTCCGCATCATCCCGTCATGCCGCTACTCTCGCCCCATGTCCTGGCTCCGGGCCCTGAAGGAGACCGCACGCTCCGGGCTCACCCTCGAACGGCAGCGGCTCGAGCCCCTCGTCGCGCTGCGGGGCGCACTCGGACTCGCCCTCGTCGTCGCGGGTGCGCTCTCCCTCTTCGGGTCCGTCGTCGCCGTCAGCGCGGCCTTCGGAGCATTCCAGGCCGCCATCGCCACCTATCAGCGCAGCTGGCGGCCGCGTCCGGTGCTCGCCCTCGCGTCCGGCGCGAGCCTCGCCGTGTCCACCTTCATCAGCTACCTCACCGCCTTCCACCTCGTGTTCTTCGTCGCGATGCTCGCGCTGTGGACCTTCCTCGCCGGACTCGCCTGGGCCCTCGGGCCCACCGTCGGCATCATCGCCACCTCCAACGTCGCGATCATGCTGGTCACGGTCACCCTCCCGACCTCCGTCGCGGCCGCGGCGGGCCACGCCGCCGTGATCGCGGCCGGTGGGGTCGTCCAGGCCGCGCTCGTCGTCCTGTTGCCCGTACGCCGCTGGGGTGCCCAACGCGACGCGCTCGCCGACGCCCTCGCCGCGGAGGCCGACTACGCACGGCGGCTGCGCCACGACCCGACCGCCCCCTTCGACCCCGCCCCTCTCATGCAGGCCCGCCGTGCCGCTGCCGTCACCCCTCGCCAGGCCCGCCGGCGCCCGGCCGAACTGCACGGGATGCGCGGCGTCGCCGAGCGGATCCGCCCGGTGCTCGCCGCCCTCGCCGACCCGGCCGTCGGGGTCCCCGCCGAAGGCCCCGAACGCGACCGGGTGCACGAACTCCTCACCGCCGCCGCCTCCGTACTCACCGAGGCCGCCCGCGCGGTCCGGCACAACAAGCCGCTGCGACTGCCGCCGTCCGCGGTGGCCGCGCTCAAGACCCCCGACACCGCCGCGGTTCTCACCGGACCCGCGCGCCGCGCGGCCCGCCGGCTCGCCGCCCTGCTCGACGACGTGACGGAGACGGCCCGCGGTGCCGGCACCACCGAGGGCCCGCACCGCGACCGCCCGCCGCTGATCCGGCTCATCCCGGGATCGCTGCGCATCCTGCGCGAGGAACTCCACCGGGACTCCCCGGTCCTGCGGCATGCCTGCCGGGTCTCGGCCGTCACGGCGGTCGGCTACATCGTCGGCACCGCGCTGCCTCTCGGTCACGGCTACTGGGCGCCGATGACCTGCGTGATGGTGATGCGCCCGGACTTCTCGCAGACGTACGCCCGTTCCGTCGCCCGGTTCGGCGGCACGCTGATCGGGGTCGGCGCGGCCACCGCCGTCGTCCAGGGGGCCGGCCCGGGCACCTATCTCTCCGGTGGTCTGGCCGTCCTGTGCGCCTTCTGCGTCTTCCTCGTCCTGAGCACCGGATACATCGCCTCCAGCGTCTTCATCTCCGCCTATGTCGTCCTCCTGCTGGGCATGGGAGGCGAGGACTGGAACCAGACCGTTCGCGAACGGGTCCTGCTCACCCTCGCGGGCGGAGTGCTCGCGATGATCGCCTACGCGGTCTACCCGGCCTGGGAGACACCACGGCTGCGTCATCGTCTCGCGGACTGGCTGCACGCCAACGGCGACTACGCGGCAGCCGTCGTGGACCACTACGCCGACCCGGCGGGCCGGGCGGGCGGGGACATCCGTCAGGCCCTGCTCGACGCGCGCGACGCCCGTATCGCCTGGCGGGAGTCGGTGAAGAGGGCTGAGCACGAGCCCGTGCGGAACCGGGGGCTCTCCCGCGACGCCGCGGAGAGAGCAGGGGAGGCGATCTCCCAACTCGGCCGTGGTGCCCTGCTGATGGAGGCGCATCTGCCCGACAGCGACGCCGCCCCCGTACCCGCGGCGGCGGACCTGGCCGAAGCGCTGCGCCGCGACACCGAGCGGGCGGCCGCGGCGGTGCGCGAGCGCAGGGTCCCGCAGTGGGACGCGGTGCACGAGGCCCTCGACCACTGGGACCGCGAGAGCGCACCCGACACGGTCCTGCACACCGGCGCCGGGCTGGTGGCGGAGGCGCTGGACGATCTGACCGAGGCGCTGGAACCGGAGGACGAGGGGGTACGAGGAGGGGCCGGGCCGCGAACCCGTGACCGGTGAGGCCGGGGACCGCGGCCCGTGGCGGTGACGCGAGAGATCAGGGAGTCGGAATGCCCGTCGGGAGCGTGCTGGGCAGTCCCTCGGGCAGCTTGCCGCTGGCGGACTTGGTGAGCGTGTCCTTCTTGCCGGCGTCCCACGCGATGACGAGGGTCTTGCCATCGTTGGACTCGATCGATCCCATGGTCCGGTCGGTGTTGCCGTCGGAGCACTTGAGGGACAGCATCGGCTCGCCGCCCATGTCCGCCAGGTCACCGGTGCAGGCGCGTCCGTCCGCCACCAGGACCGCCTTCTTGCCGGTGACGGCGAGGTCGACGGACTTGCCGTCGGTCTTGCCGGTCCACGCGCCCTCGATGTCACCGCTCGGCTTGTCGCCGCCGCCCGACGGCGTCGGCGCGCTGGACGACGTCTTGTCGCCC
The DNA here is from genome assembly GCF_032229325.1 of Streptomyces sp. AM8-1-1. Taxonomy (NCBI): domain Bacteria; kingdom Bacillati; phylum Actinomycetota; class Actinomycetes; order Kitasatosporales; family Streptomycetaceae; genus Streptomyces; species Streptomyces sp. AM8-1-1. The sequence continues at coordinate 3,750,361 of NZ_CP135086.1, read as the reverse complement.
GAGTCGCCGCCGTCGTCGCTGCCGCATCCGGTCAGTACGAGAGCTGCTGCGGCGACGAGGCCGGCGGCGGCCATCGACATGCGTACTCGCTGGTGCACGTGACTTCCCCCTTGTCGGTTGCAAGACCGCGCCAAGCTACCAGGCACAACTGCCGCGCCTCCGGAGGCAATCCGGCGGTCCGACGCGTGGGTAGTCCTGCCGCGGCGGGGGCGTGACGCACACCTCATGAGACTGGCGGCGTTTCGCCGGAGCCGGAAGGGCGCGGATTGCGTCTCTTCCCTGTGCGCGGGTGTTCGGCCCGGGGGAGGACGTCCTCGGAGCTGTAACCGAAACGCCACCCCGCGTGCACGTGCATCTGCCCGTGCGGGCGCTCATGCAAGTGCATATGAACAGAGCTATGATCCGGGACAGTTGACACATGCACCTTGTACCCCGGGAGCGACACGTGCACCACGCGTACAACGGCATGGCGGCCACGGAGCTCCGCGGGGTCGTCTGGCAGAAGAGCAGACACAGCAACTCGCAGGGCTCCTGTGTCGAGTTCGCCAAGCTGCCCGGGGGAAATGTGGCGATGCGTAACTCACGGCATCCCGATGGACCCGCACTCGTCTATACGCCCGCCGAGATAGAAGCGTTGCTTCTCGGTGTGAAGGACGGCGAGTTCGACCACCTGATCGCACCCGCGTAGGTCCTGTCCGGGCGATCTTCGAGGATCAGAAAAGAGGGGCGGGCCCGCCCCCCGATGCGGGTCCGCCCCCGGTCTCGCGGGTCCACGCGCGTCATCCCAGCCGGAACAGCGCCCACACGACCTTGCCGTGCAGTGCTCCGGCGAGCGGGTGCCAGCCCCAGCTGTCGCTGAAGGAGTCCACCAGGAAGAGGCCGCGGCCGGACTCGGCGGCGCCGCACGGATCGGGGAACGAGGCATCGTCGCCGGCGCGCGCGCCGGGACCCTCGTGGCTCGGGTCGCGCACCGCACACACCAGGCGGCTCGTCCAGCGCATCAAGTGCAGCCGCACCGGCGGGCCCTGGACCTCGCGCGGCGCCTCATCGGGCAGGGCGTGCCGCAGGGCGTTGGTGACAAGTTCGGAGACGACCAGCGCGACATCGTCGAAACGGTCCGCCAGCTCCCACTGCCCGAGCGTCGCCTTCGTGAACTGGCGTGCCCCGCGCACCGCTTCGTAGCGGGCGGGCAGGGAGCACGAGGCGCTGCTGGAGACTGCCGCGGGATCGAAAGGGGGAAGCCCCTGCCGTAACGGCTCGAGCATGGTCGATCCATTCGTCCCCATGCGAGGCACTCCCGGGAATCGCGGCTGTGACGCTTCAACACGAACGAGCACGCAGGTGCGCGAGGACCATGGTTCCGAATGCGTACGGCAGATGCAAGGGCAGATGCACGTGCACGCGCCGGACCTGTCCGACCCCGTGCCGTTTCTTGACCATATCTTCCACGGATCTCTCCCACGGCCTTCCCAAGGGCTTCTCATTTCCGTAATCGAATGAGTACGGGCTGAAGCGTTTTGGTGGCAGAATCCGGCACTTGGGGTTCGGGGGTGCTCCAGGCTGTAGGGGACGGAACGCGATGAACGGCGATGGATGGGGAGGGTTGGAGTCGTGACCGCAGGTGAGTCGTGGGCCGAAGGGCCAGGTGGCGGTTCCGTGGTGCGGCGCATCCTGTTGGGCTCGCAGCTGAGGAGGCTGCGCGAATCGCGCGGCATCACCCGTGAGGCAGCCGGCTACTCGATCCGCGCATCGGAGTCAAAGATCAGCCGCATGGAGTTGGGACGGGTGAGCTTCAAGGCGAGGGACGTCGAGGACCTGCTCACGCTCTACGGAGTCGCCGACGAATCCGAACGCGGACCCCTGCTCGGCCTCGCGAAGGAGGCCAACGTCGCCGGGTGGTGGCACAGTTACGGCGACGTGCTGCCCGGCTGGTTCCAGACATATGTGGGACTGGAGGGAGCGGCCTCGCACATCCGGATCTACGAGGTCCAGTTCGTCCACGGCCTGCTGCAGACCGAGGCGTACGCCCACGCCGTCGTCGCCCGTGGCATCCCGAACGCACCGCGGGCGGAGATCGACCGCCGGGTGGCCCTGCGCCTGGAGCGCCAGAAGGTGCTGGTCTCGGAGCGCGCCCCACATCTGCATGCGGTGCTCGACGAGGCGGCGCTGCGCCGGCCGTACGGCGACCGCGAGGTCATGCAGGGCCAGTTGAGGCATCTGATCGAGATCTCCGAGAACCCGAACGTCACCCTTCAGGTGATGCCGTTCAGCTTCGGCGGGCATGCGGGCGAGAGCGGTGCGTTCACCCTGCTGCGGTTCCCCGAGTCGGACCTCTCGGACATCGTCTATCTGGAGCAGCTGACCAGCGCCCTGTATCTCGACAAGCGCGAGGAAGTCGCCCAGTACGAGCGGGTCATGAAGCGTCTGCAGGAGGACAGCCCGGATTCGGCCGAGAGCCGTGACGTTCTGCGTGGTCTACTCCAACTGATCTGAAACGACAGTACGATGACGTGACGTCAGGCATCTGCTTCTGCGATGGGAATCGGATCACATGTCCTTCTTCACCGAGCTGGCCCACCAGTACATCGATGGCGAGTGGAGGCCTGGCAGCGGCTCCTGGGACATCATCGATTTCAATCCGTACGACGGCGAGAAGCTCGCCTCGATACCCGTCGCCACAGCTGTCGAGGTCGACCAGGCCTACCGCGCGGCCGAGCGTGCGCAGGTGCCCTGGGGCGAGACCAACCCCTATGCCCGGCGGGCGGTGTTCGAGAAGGCGCTGCGCGTCATCGAGGACCGTGAGCAGGAGATCACCGAGACGATCATCGCCGAGCTCGGCGGCACCCATGTCAAGGCGGCCTTCGAACTCCACCTCGCCAAGGAGTTCCTGCGCGAGGCGATGCAGCTGGCGCTCCGGCCCGAGGGCCGGATCCTCCCCTCGCCGGTCGACGGCAAGGAGAACCGCGTCTACCGCCTCCCGGTCGGCGTCGTCGGTGTGATCAGTCCCTTCAACTTCCCCTTCCTGCTGTCGATCAAGTCGGTCGCCCCCGCGCTCGCGCTCGGCAACGCGGTGGTCCTCAAGCCTCACCAGAACACGCCGATCTGCGGTGGCTCGCTGGTGGGCAAGCTCTTCGAGGACGCGGGTCTGCCGCCCGGCGTGCTGAACGTCGTCATCACCGACATAGCCGAGATCGGTGACGCGCTCCTCGAGCACCCGGTGCCGAGGGCCATCTCCTTCACCGGTTCGGACAAGGTGGGGCGTCATGTCGCCACCGTCTGTGCGGCCAGTTTCAAGCGCGCCATCCTCGAACTCGGCGGCAACAGCGCGCTGATCGTGCTCGACGACGCGGACATCGACTACGCGGTCGACGCGGCGGTCTTCAGCCGGTACGTGCACCAGGGCCAGGTCTGCATGGCCGCGAACCGGGTGCTGGTGGACCGCTCGGTGGAGAAGGAGTTCACCGAGAAGTTCGTCGCCAAGGTGCGAACGCTGAAGGTCGGCGACCCGTCGGACCCGGCGACGCACATCGGTCCGCTCATCAACTCCCAGCAGGCCGACGCGGTGACGGCGCTCGTCGACCAGACGGTCGAGGCCGGCGCGACCGCCCTGCTGCACGGCGGCGCCGAGGGCAATCTGGTCTCGCCGTCCGTGCTCACCGGCATCGCCACCGACTCGCCGATCCTGGGCCAGGAGATCTTCGGCCCGGTCGCGCTGATCGTGCCGTTCGACGGGGAGGACGAGGCGGTCAGGATCGCCAACGACACCCCGTACGGGCTGTCGGGCGCCGTGCACACCGCGGACATCGAGCGGGGTGTGCGGATCGCCAAGCGCATCGAGACCGGCATGATCCACATCAACGACGGCACCGTGCACGACGAGCCGATCGTGCCCTTCGGCGGCGAGAAGCACTCCGGCAGCGGACGGCTGAACGGCGAGTCGATGATCGAGGCCTTCACCACCCAGAAGTGGATCTCGGTGCAGCACGGGCGCTCGCGCTTCCCGTTCTAGGCGAGTACGGGCCCGGGCGCGGGTCGCGTACTCCCGCCCGGATGATCCGGTACGCATCACTTCTTCGCCGCGGACCCTTGAGGACAGAAGCTGTCCGCAAGGGTCCGTAGTGTCTGTCGTGTCGGAAGGAGGCGGAAGCTGTCGCCCCTCGTCTCCTCGCATCAGCCGGAAAGGCGGACACCATGGTCACTCACGTTCCCGCGGAGGCCCGTGGAGACGAGCGCGGTGCGCTCCTCTCCTTCGTCGAGGCGCAGCGCGGCGCGATCCGCCGGTCGGTCCTCGGGCTGACGGAGGAGCAGGCCGCGAGCCGCCCGAGCGCCAGCGGGCTCACGCTCTCCGGGCTGCTCAAGCACGTCGCCGAGATGGAGCTGAACTGGCTGCGCATGGCGCAGGAGCGCCCGAACGAGAAGGCGCGCACCGAGGAGACGTGGGACGACAGCTTCCGTCTGGTCGGCGACGAGACGATCCCGGGGACGCTGGCCTTCTGGGAACAGGTCGCCAAGGAGACCGAGGAGTTCATCCGCTCGGTCCCGAGCCTGGACGACACCTTCCCGCTGCCCGAGGCGCCCTGGTTCCCCGCGGACGGAAGGGTCTCGATGCGCTGGCTGCTGGTGCACCTCGTGGAGGAGATCGCCCGGCACGCGGGCCACGCGGACATCATCCGCGAATCGCTGGACGGCAAGGGCGCGTTCGACCTGGTGGCGCTGGAGAGCGGCCAGAGCTGGGGCTGAGCCCGCACGGGGCCGAGGCGGGCCGGAGCTGCGGCCGGGACGGTTGAGGACCGCAGCTCCTCGGGAGCGTGCAGCGTCAGGCCCGCAGCTCCGCCAGCCGTTCCAGGCTGTCGCGCGCCGACGCGCTCTCCTCGTCGGTGAGCCGGACCGCCGCCGCCCGCTCCAGCAGCGACCGCGCGGTCTCCTCGTCCCCGAGCCGCAGGGCGATGTCGCCGCGCAGGACGAGCAGCCGCAACAGCTGCACGGGAGTGGGCCGTTCGTCGTCCAGCCCGAGCACCCGGTCGATGATCTTCGCCGCGCCCGGCAGGTCCTCCTTGGAGTCGGCGAACAGGTCCGCCATGTGCAGGGCCCGGGCGAACGTCTCCTTGGGGGCCGGCCGATGGCTCTGGTCCTCGTCGATCTTCTGGCCGACCCGGATGGAGTTGCCGCCGGGGTCGGTCATCAGGAACTGCCGCACCCCGTACGACATGTCCTTGAGCGGCCCGATGCGCGGCAGCCCGCGCAGCGGGATCTTTCCGTAGGCCGCCTTGAGGCCGGCGCGGAAGGTCGTGTGCAGTGTGTCGACGTCGTCGGTGAGGATGTAGCAGCCGGAGTAGGACTCCTTCGGGTCGTACGCCTTCATGCCGAAGAACTGGAGCTCGACGGGCCCGCGCTCGACGACCGCGTAGGCGTAGGGGCTCTTCTGAAGGAAAGTCGTCTCGAAACCCAGGGCGGTGTAGAAGTCGACCACCGGCTGGATCGTCCGGCACGGGAGGAGCGGGATGGTCTTCTCGGTCATGCCGCGTAGTCTAGTCAAAGTTGAATAGAAGGGAGTCCCTGCTGATGTCAGCAATCCGTCTGCTGGTCCTCGGTGCGGTACGTCAGCACGGGCGGGCGCACGGCTACCAGGTCCGCAACGACCTGGAGTACTGGGGCGCGCACGAGTGGTCCAACGCCAAGCCCGGCTCGATCTATCACGCGCTCAAGCAGATGGCGAAGCAAGGGCTGCTGCACGCCCATGAGATCGCGCCGTCCACGGCGGGCGGTCCGCCGCGCACCGAGTACGAGATCACCGAGAAGGGCACCGAGGAGTTCCTTCAGCTGCTGCGGGAGTCCCTGACCTCGTACGACCAGAAGATGGACGTCCTGTCGGCGGCGGTCGGCTTCATCGTCGATCTGGAGCGTGCGGAGGCCGTGGCCCTCCTGGAGGAGCGAGTGCGCGGCATGGAGGAGTGGCGCTCGGCGGTGACCGAGTACTACACCCCTGAGGAGGGGCCCGAGTCGCTCGGTCACATCGGCGAGATCATGAACCTCTGGGTCGCCTCGGCCGACTTCGGTGCCGAGTGGACGCGCGGTCTGATCCGGCGGATCGAGGCCGGTGCGTACTCCTTCGCCGGTGAGGGCGAGCCGTTCGTCGGGGTGCTTGCCGAGGGCGAGAAGAACCCGTATGCGACGGGCGAGCCGCACGAGGGCGATCTGGGCTGACGGTCCCGGCCGGTGGGATTCGTCGGCTAATCAAGTTTGACCAATTGCGGATCCGGGGATACCTTCCCTCCTGTAGTCAAGTTTGACTACTGATGTTGAGGGTGCTGGAGGAGACGCATGACGGACGCGATCGTCGTCGAGGGCGCGCGCAAGCGGTACGGGGAGAAGAAGGCACTGGACGGACTGGACCTGACGGTGGCCGGCGGCACGGTGCACGGCGTGCTGGGGCCCAACGGCGCGGGCAAGACCACCGCCGTGCGCATCATGGCGACGCTGCTGCGCCACGACGAGGGCACGGTGCGGGTCGCGGGGCACGACGTACGGACCGATGCGGCAGCCGTCCGGCGGCGGATCGGACTGCTCGGGCAGCACGCCGCGGTCGACGAGGAACTCGGTGGCCGGCAGAACCTGGAGATGTTCGGGCGGCTGCATCATCTGGGCGCGCGCAGGGCGGGCGTGCGGGCCGACGAGCTGCTGGAGCGGTTCGGGCTCGCCGACACCGGGCGCAAGGCGGTCAAGCAGTACAGCGGCGGTATGCGCCGGCGGCTCGACCTGGCCGCCTCACTGATCACGGACCCGCAGGTGCTGTTCCTCGACGAGCCGACGACCGGGCTCGACCCCCGTGGCCGGGCCGAGGTGTGGAGCGCGGTCCGCTCGTTGGTCGGCGGCGGCACCACCGTTCTGCTGACCACGCAGTATCTGGAGGAGGCCGACCAACTGGCCGACCGGATCTCGGTCATCGACGCCGGACGGGTCGTCGCGGACGGCACCGCCGACCAGCTCAAGGCCAAGCTCGGCGGCGACCGCATCGACGTGGTCCTGCACGACGCGGCAGACCTGGCCCGGGTCGCGCCGCTGCTGCCCGGCGAGACCACCATCGACGAGGACCGGCGGCTGATCAGCGCCCCCGTCAGCGACCGGATGGCCGCACTGACCGAGACCGTACGGGCGCTGGAGGCGGCCGGCGTCGACGCCGAGGACGTCGCGCTGCGCCGGCCCACCCTCGACGAGGTCTTTCTGCATCTGACGAAGGAGGCTTCGGCATGAGCACCTATGCCCTCACCGACTCCTGGACCATGACCCGGCGCGAACTCGCGCACTGGGCGCGGCAACCGGTGCAGGTCGTCGTCGGCCTGGTCTTCCCGGTGATGCTCCTGCTGATGTTCGGCTATCTCATCGGCGGCGGACGCGGCGTCGAGGGCGCCTACGTCAACTACCTCGTCCCCGGCATGCTCGCGCTGACCATGGCCTTCGGTCTCGAGGCGACGATGCTCGCGGTCACGCAGGACCTCAACAAGGGCGTGATCGACCGGTTCCGCTCGATGCCGATGGCCGACTCGGCGGTGCTGGTCGGCCGCAGCACGGCGGACATGCTCCAGTCGGCGCTCAGCCTGCTGGTGATGGTCGGCGTCGGGTACGCGATCGGCTGGCGCTGGCACGGCTCGTTCGTCGCGTTCCTCGGGGCACTGGGACTGCTCCTGCTGCTGCGCTTCGCGATGCTGTGGATCGGCATCCATCTGGCGATGGTCGCCGGAAAACCCGAGATGGTGCAGGCCGTGCAGATCCTGGTGTGGCCGGTCGGCTTCCTCTCCAACGCCTTCGCGGCACCGGAGTCGATGCCGGGCTGGCTGGGCGCGGCGGTCCAGTGGAACCCCATGTCCGCGACGGCCACCGCCGTACGTGACCTGTCCGGCATCCCCGTCGACGGCGGGTGGGCGGCCGAGCACGCCCAACTCCTCGCCGTGCTGTGGCCGGTGCTGCTGGTCGGGGTCTTCTTCCCGCTGGCCGTACGGAGGTTCCGCCGGCTCAGCCACTGACCCCGACCGCGAGATCCGGCTCAGTGATGGAAGGCTGTCGCCGTCGTCGTGTCCCTCTCCAGGGGGTGCGACTGACGGCGCAGTTCGGGCAGCAGGTCGTGCACGGACTCCATCAGCAGTGCGCCCAGGTCCGACGAGAAGCCGTTGCGGCAGACGATGCGCAGGACGGACAGGTCCTCACGGTTCTTGGGGAAGGTGTACGCGGGCACCAGCCAGCCGCGCTCGCGCAGTCGGCGGGAGACGTCGAAGACGTCGAAGTTCTTCACGTCCGGCGCTGTCGTGAGGGCGAACACCGGCAACTGGTCGCCCCGGGTCAGGAGCCGGAAGTCGTCGATGGCCTCGAACTGGTCCGCCAGCAGGCGCGCCACGTCGCGGGTCGTCTGCTGCACCGCTCGGTAGCCTGCCCGCCCGAGCCTGAGGAAGGTGTAGTACTGCGCCACGACCTGGGCGCCGGGCCGGGAGAAGTTGAGGGCGAAGGTCGGCATGTCGCCGCCCAGGTAGTTGACCCGGAACACCAGCTCCTCGGGCAGCAGTTCCGGCGAGCGCCACAGCGCCCAGCCCACGCCCGGGTAGACGAGCCCGTACTTGTGGCCCGAGGTGTTGATCGAGGCCACCCGCGGCAGCCGGAAGTCCCACACCAGGTCCTCGTCGACGAACGGTGCGACCATCGCGCCGGACGCCCCGTCGACATGGACCGGCACGTCCAGGCCCGTGCGTTCCTGGAGCGCGTCCAGGGCGGCGCAGACCTCGGCGACCGGCTCGTAGGACCCGTCGAAGGTCGAGCCGAGGACCGCCACCACACCGATGGTGTTCTCGTCGCACAGATCGGCGGCGGCCTGCGGGTCGAGGTGGAAACGATCTCCCTCCATCGGCACCAGACGCGGTTCGATCTCCCAGAAGTTGCAGAACTTGTCCCAGCAGACCTGGACGTTGATGCCCATCACCAGGTTCGGACGCGCGCCGGGATAGCGATCGGCGTTCCGCTTCATCCAGCGGCGCTTGAGCGCCATGCCGGCGAGCATGCAGGCCTCGCTGGACCCGGTCGTCGAGCAGCCCACCGTGTTGGCGGGATCCGGCGCGTTCCACAGATCGGCGAGCATGGCCACACAGCGCCGTTCCAGCTCGGCCGTCCGCGGGTACTCGTCCTTGTCGATCATGTTCTTGTCCCGGCACTCGCTCATCAGCACACCGGCCTGCGGTTCCATCCAGGTGGTGACGAAGGTGGCGAGGTTGAGCCGGGAGTTGCCGTCGAGCATCAGCTCGTCGTGCACCAGACGGTAGGCCGTCATGGACGGCAGAGGGCCGTCCGGCAGCCGGTGCGTGGGTGGAGCCGTCGTCATGCCACTGACCGGGTCGGCCGTCCCGTAGAACGGGTTCAGCGAGAGCCTGCGGTGTTCCTCGCCCTTGTCGGAGGACTCGTCCGCACCCTTGTGGAGTGCCATGCGCTCGCCGCCCTTCGTGTCTCGCGCCCAGTGCGCTCGGATTCCAGGCTCATACGGGCGACGCACTCACGCAACGTGAGGAGGCGGTACGGATGCGTGAGGGAAGGCCCCGGGTCGGCGGTCGCGCGGCCCGGCGGTCACGAACCCCGGCTCCCGGACCCGGCACTCCCGGGCCCGGCGGTCGTGCCCGGGCCCGGACACCCCCTGACCCGCGCGTCACAGGCGCGCGATCACCGCGGCCGTGCCGTACGCGCAGACCTCCGTGCCCACGTCCGCCGCCTCCGAGACGTCGAAGCGGAACATCAGCACGGCGTTGGCACCGCGGGCCCGCGCCTGCTCGGTCAGTCGCTCCATCGCCTGGTTGCGGGTCTCGACGAGGGTCTTGGTGAGGCCCTTCAGCTCACCGCCGATCATCGACTTGAGGCCGGCGCCGATCTGGCTGCCGAGGTGACGCGAACGCACGGTGAGGCCGAAGACCTCGCCGATGATCTCCTGCACCTGGTACCCGGGTACGTCGTTCGTGGTCACGACGATGACGTCCGCCTGCGGGCGCTGACCGCCGCCGTAGTCCTCGATGCCCATCTTGTCCACCTTTCGTGAGCCGGTGACGGGAGCTATGACGCACAGCTTTGTCCCAGCCGGGGCACAGTGCATCCTGAGCGCACCGGCGGAACGCGGAACCTGCCCGATGCGTTGATAGTTTTGTGCGGGCGACATGCCGATAGCCGATCGACGACTACCTACTCAGGAGCCCGGACCTCGTGACTACCCTTGCGCTCGGACCGAGCTGGCTGGACCCGGACTATCTGATCGGGACCTTCGGCCTGATCGGCGTGCTGGTCATCGTCTTCGCCGAGTCCGGACTGCTCATCGGCTTCTTCCTGCCGGGCGACTCGCTGCTGTTCACCACCGGTCTGCTGGTGACGACGAACAAGCTCGACTATCCGCTCTGGCTGGTCTGTCTGCTCATCGTGCTGGCGGCCGTGATCGGTGACCAGGTCGGCTATCTCTTCGGCCGCAAGGTCGGCCCCTCGCTCTTCAAGCGCCCGGACTCCAAGCTCTTCAAGCAGGAGAACGTCGAGAAGGCGCACGACTTCTTCGAGAAGTACGGCCCCAAGTCGCTGGTCCTCGCGCGCTTCGTGCCCATCGTGCGGACGTTCACGCCGATCATCGCCGGTGTGAGCCGGATGAACTACCGCTCGTTCATCACCTTCAACATCATCGGCGGCACCCTGTGGGGTGCGGGCGTGACGCTGCTCGGTGCCGCACTGGGCAAGGTCGAGTTCGTGCACCAGCACATCGAGGCGATCCTGATCCTCATCGTGCTCGTCTCGGTGCTGCCGATCGCGATCGAGTTCCTGCGGGCCCGCTCGAAGAACAAGAAGGCCGCGGTCTCCGCGCCCGACTCGGACATCCCGCCGGCCCGCGGCGGCCGCCACGCCAAGCGCTGAGCTCCGAAAGCGCGGCCGGCGACGAGGGCCGGCCGCGCAGAGATGTACGGACCGGCCGGGCATCCCCTGTCGTACGGACTAGAAGCCGCGTGTCCGCTTGGCCGCGCGGCGCTCCGACGGTTCCGCGACACCCGGGAGCCGGAAGAACAGCCGGGAGACCTCGCCTCCGAGGTTCACCCCGATCGCGATGGCCAGGGCCAGCGCCGCCGCCTTGGACAGCGAGGCGAGGCCCGCGTTCAGATCACCCCGCGCGATCTCCAGCAGCCCGAAGTACGTCGCGCTACCGGGCAGCAGCGGCCCGATCGCGGCGGTGACGTACGGCAGCGCCGAGGCGAAGCGGTAGCGCGACAGCACCTGCCCGAACAGACCCACCAGCCCGGCCGCGGCGGCCGTGGCGGCGACCGGCGGGACGTTCGCGGTGTCCGCGAGCGCGCCGTAGACCACCCAGGCGACACCGCCGTTGAGCGTCACCAGCAGCACGGTGTCGCGCTCCTGCTGGAGCATCACGGCGAAGCACAACGACAGCGCCATCGCCGCCAGCGTCTGGATCACCGGCCGCTCCACGCTGTGGATGGCCGTCTCGGGGTTGAGCGCCGCGTCCAGGGCCAGCCCCAGGTAGAGCACGCTGAGCACCCCGACGACGATGCCGACGACGAGGTAGCCGACCTCCAGGAGGCGGGCGGCCGCGGTGATGTAGAAGCCGGTCAGGCCGTCCTGGACGCCGGCGACCAGCGCCCGCCCGGGGATCAGGGCGAACAGTCCACCGGTGATCACCGCCGACGCCCGGACCTCCAGCGGTGACAGGGTCAGCGCGACCCCCATCGCGGCCGGGGGCATCGCCGCCGCCACGAACTGGTAGAACTCCGGCAGCCCGCGGCCCGCGCACAGCCATGCCAGCCGGTCGCCGAGCATGGCACTGATCGCCGCCGCCAGGAACACCAGCACATTGCCGCCGACCAGCACGGATGCCGCTCCGGCCAGCAGTCCGCCGGACAGCGTCAGCGCCCAGCCGGGAAAGGGGTGCCGGTTCCTGCGGATCTCCGCGAGCGTCCGGTACGCCTCCTCCAGGGAGACGTCGCTCTCCTCCGAGCTGATCTCGTGGATCAGCCGGTAGACGGCCGCGAGACGGGTGTAGTCGGTGCCCCGCCGGCGTACGGTCCGGTTCGCCGTCACCGGGTCGTCGACCAGTGAGGGCTGATACGTGATCGAGAGCAGCGTGAAGGTGACCGTGGGCTCGCAGCGGTCGAGACCGTACGAACGCGAGATGGCGAACATCGCCGCCTCGACGTCCTCGGCGCCCTCGCCGCCCGCCAGCAGCAGCTCGCCGATACGCAGCGTCAGGTCGAGCACCCTCGGCACGGCCGGGCCCGCGTCGTCCTGCTTCTGCACCGCGTCCGGGACCGGGCGCTCGCCCACCGGGATCTTCAGCATGGCCCGCATGCGGTCCTGCCACGGAAGATCCTTGGTCAGCCTCACCATCGGGATGCCCTGCGCGGGCGTGAAGGCGGGCGGTGAGTGCCGGGCCCTGTAGGTCCGCGGCGGAGCGAAGGCGGAACCTTCCGGTTCGGCCGGAGCATCCGGGGCGAACCCGGCCGGAACCGCGAACTCCGATGTGGTGGTCGGATCCTCGTCGGCCGTATCGGGCTGGCCCAGTCCCGTAGGTGGGGCAAAGGCGCTGTGCGCCTCGTCGGACTGAGGCTTCCGGTCTTCCGGACCCTCCGGCTCCGCCACCACGTGCTGCCCTCGCTCCCTCTTGTTCCGGCTTGTCACCCAGTATGTGCACGGACCCCCGGGCACACGCACGGCGGGCGGGACACCGTGTGGTGTCCCGCCCGCCGTCTTGTGACCGCTGTCGGCGGCGTTATGCGCGCCGGATGATCAGTGCGCGCCGCCCTGCGCCTCGAGGCGCTTGTAGGAGGCCTCGATCTCGGCCTCGGCCTCGGTGCGGCCGACCCAGTTCGCGCCCTCCACGGACTTGCCGGGCTCCAGGTCCTTGTAGACCTCGAAGAAGTGCTGGATCTCCAGGCGGTCGAACTCGGAGACGTGGTGGATGTCGCGCAGGTGCTCGACCCGCGGGTCGGAGGCCGGGACGCACAGCAGCTTGTCGTCGCCGCCCGCCTCGTCGGTCATCCGGAACATGCCGATCGCGCGGCACTTGATGAGACAGCCGGGGAAGGTCGGCTCGTCGAGGATGACCAGGGCGTCCAGCGGGTCACCGTCCTCGCCGAGGGTGTTCTCCACGAACCCGTAGTCGGCCGGGTAGCTGGTCGAGGTGAAGAGTCGACGGTCAAGGCGGATACGACCGGTCTCGTGGTCCACCTCGTACTTGTTCCTCGAACCCTTCGGGATCTCGATGGTGACGTCGAACTCCACGGGTGGCTCCTCCATGATCAACACATAGGTCTGGTGGTTAAGTGTCCCTCACGCATGTGTGTGATCGCGAAAGGGGCTGGTGCGAGGTGCCAGTGGTCAGGACATGGCAGCTGACCGCGGGCGCGGCCGTGGTCGGGCTCGCCCTGGCTGCCGGGGCGGTGGCCGCGGCCGGCCCCTGGGACTCCGGTCAGCGTAAGGCCGAGAGGGAGTGGGCGGCCGCCCGGAGCCCGGGTGGTGGCGTACATCACCCCAGGCCGGTGCCGGGACGCCCGCAGCCCGCACCCAGCGCACCCGGCGTCCTCACCGCGCTCGGCATCCCCGGGAGGGCTCCCGCCACCGCTCCGGCGGCCGCTCCGATCGACCTCGCCCAGGAGCTCCTCCCGCTGCTCGGCGACCCCGGCCTCGGCACGGTACAGACGGCGTCCGTCGTCGACCTCGCCACCGGCCGCGCGCTGTACGGCAAGGGGGCCGCCACCCAGATGACCCCGGCCTCCACGATCAAGATCGCCACCTCGGTCGCCGCCCTCGGCGCGCTCGGCCCCGACCACCGCATCCCCACCACGGCCACCGCCTCCAAGGACGGCAAGGTACTCACCCTGGTCGGCGGAGGGGACGCCAGTCTGGACCGGGCCCGCCTGGGCGTGCTCGCCCAGCGCGCGGCGAGCGCGCTGAAGGCGCGCGGCACCACCGCGGTGCGTCTCGCCTACGACGTCTCGCTCTACAAGGGCCCTGTGCGCCACCCCATCGGCCGGAACGGCAACCTCGCGCCGGTCACCCCGCTGATGCTCCACGAGGGCCGCATCGACGAGCGGAGCACGAAGGACGCCGAACGCTTCGACGACCCCGCCCGCGAGGCGGCCCGCGTCTTCGCGCAATTGCTGAAGGACCGCGGCCTCACGGTCGCGGCCGAGCCCGCGCCCGGCCGGCCCGCGGCGGGGTCGACGCCCGTCGCCAAGGTGCTCTCGGATCCCCTCTCCGCCCTCGTCGAGCGGCTGTTGACCGAGAGCAACAACGACCTCGCGGAGGCCGTCGCCCGTCAGACCGCTCTGGCCACCGGCCGGCCGGCGAGCTTCGTGGGCGCCGAGGCGGCCGTGACCGCGCAACTCAAGAAGCTGAAGCTGCCGTTGGCGGGCGCCCGCTTCGCCGACGGCAGCGGGCTGAACCGCGCCGACCGGCTCTCCGCGGGACAGCTCACCGCCCTGTTGGCCCTCGCTGCCGACCCGGACCGTCCCGGACTGCGGCCGGTTCTCACGGGTCTCCCGGTCGCCGGCTTCACCGGAACCCTGTCGGGCCGCTACGGCGCCACCTCGCCGGGCACCGGCCTCATCCGCGCCAAGACAGGCACCCTGAGCCAGGTGAACTCCCTGGCGGGAACGGTCGTTGCCCCGGACGGACGACTGCTCGCGTTCGCCTTCATGGCGGGCGGCACAGCGGACGCGGGATCCGCCCAACCGGCCCTGGACCGGCTCGCGGCGGCACTCGCCACGTGAGGTCCGTGGCCGACCGGCGCCTTCCGACACCTCACCGTCCCGCGGGCCCACCACGTACGGTTGACGCATGACGAGCATCGGTGGTGCCGAGATGGTCGACTGGAACCTCGCCGTGGCGACCGCGACCCGCTTCGTGCGGCCCGGGCCCGAAGTGACCCGGGAGGAGGCGCGGGCCGTCGTCGCCGAGCTGCGACGGCATGCCAAGGCCTCGGAAGAGCATGTGCGCGGCTTCACGCAAATGATTCCCGAAAGCCATCAGCCCGAGGACACCCCGGTCCTGGTCGTGGACCGGGCGGGCTGGGTGCGGGCGAACGTCGCGGGCTTCCGCGAACTGCTCAAGCCCCTGCTGGAGAAGATGCAGGAGCGCCGCCCCGGCGGGCCCGGCGGGGCGGTCCTGGGCGCGGTCGGCGGCAAGGTCACCGGCGTCGAGCTGGGCATGCTGCTCTCCTTCCTGGCCTCGCGGGTCCTCGGCCAGTACGAGACCTTCGCCCCCGCCACCCGTGAACTGCCCGCGGGCTCCAACGGCGGCGGACGCCTCCTGCTGGTCGCGCCGAACATCGTCCATGTGGAGCGCGAGCTCGAGGTCGATCCGCACGACTTCCGGCTCTGGGTCTGTCTCCACGAGGAGACCCATCGCACGCAGTTCACCGGCGTGCCGTGGCTCCGTGACCACCTCGAGGGCGAGATCCAGTCATTTCTCGGCGAGACCGAGGTCGACCCGATGACCGTCCTGGAGCGTCTGCGCGAGGCGGCCCAGTCCCTGTCCGGGGCCCGTCCCGAGGGCGAGGAGGACGAGGGCCGCTCCATCGTGGAGCTGGTGCAGACCCCGGCCCAGCGGGAGATCCTCGGCCGGCTGACCGCCGTGATGTCCCTCCTGGAGGGTCATGCCGACTTCGTGATGGACGGCGTGGGTCCCGACGTCGTGCCCTCCGTGGCGGAGATCCGCGAGAAGTTCCAGCAGCGCAGGGCGCGTGGCGCGAGCCGGCTGGACCAGGCGCTGCGCAAGCTCCTCGGACTCGATGCCAAGCTGCGTCAGTACCGCGACGGCGAGCGTTTCGTCCGGGCTGTCGTGGAGGAGGTCGGTATGGACGGGTTCAACCGGGTATGGACGTCCCCGAACACTCTCCCGACCAAGGCGGAGATCGCCAAACCGGCGGACTGGGTCGCGCGGGTGCACCGTAAAGCAGAGTCCTGAACCGGAGGCAGCCGCACGCCCTGGTAATCACCCATCCGAGGGACCGTGGGCCGTTGGCAGGCGTGCAATGCTCGGAGAACGGCTCGGTTCTGTCACCATCGACGCACTCTGAGTGACTGAACCTCCTCCCGACTCCGACCGAGGCACCCCCCAATTCCACGAAGGGCACCGGACATGGGTCCCCATCCTGCGGTCGCGGCGATACGCCTGGCGGTCCGCCGCGTACTCCACGACGTACTCACCGAGCACACCGAGACAAACGAACACTCAGCCCGGCTCGAGCGCACCCTGAGCCATGCGGCCGCCGCGCCCTCCGGGTCCCACCTGCCCGGCCGGTCCGCCCTGCCCGTCGACGAGCCCCTCGTGCTCGTGGCCTGCTCCGGCGGCGCCGACTCGATGGCGCTCGCCTCCGCGCTCGCCTTCGAGGCACGCAAGCTCTCCGTCCGGGCCGGTGGCGTCACCGTCGACCACGGCCTCCAGGACGGCTCCGACCTCCGCGCGGCCGAAGTCGCCGCCCGCCTCGGCTCGCTGGGTCTCGATCCCGTCGAGTCCATCACCGTCCACGTGGGCCGCGAAGGCGGACCCGAGGCCGCGGCCCGCGACGCGCGCTATGCGGCGCTGGACGACGCGGCCGAACGCCACGGCGCTGCCGCCGTGCTCCTCGGCCACACCCGTGACGACCAGGCCGAAACCGTCCTGCTGGGCCTCGCGCGCGGCTCCGGGACCCGCTCGCTGTCCGGAATGGCGGCCGTCTCGGGGGCGGCCGGCCGTTACCGCAGACCCTTCCTCCAGCTCGACCGGCAGACCGCCCGCAAGGCCTGCATGGTCCAGTCGCTGCCCGTCTGGGACGACCCGCACAACGCCGACCCGGCCTACACCCGCTCCCGGCTCCGCCACGAGGGCCTGCCCGCCCTGGAGAAGGCGCTCGGCAAGGGCGTCGTCGAGGCCCTGGCCCGTACCGCGCAGCTCTCCCGCGACGACGCCGACGCCCTCGACACCTGGGCCGCCGACGCGGACGCCTCCGTCCGTGACGACTCGGGCCGGCTGGAGTGCGCCAAGCTCTACGCCCTGCCGCCCGCCGTACGCCGCCGGGTGCTGCGCCGGGCCGTCATCGAGGCCGGTGCGCCCGCGGGTTCGCTGTTCGCCCGTCACGTCGAAGAGGTCGACCGGCTGATCACCGGCTGGCGCGGCCAGGGGGCCATCAATCTGCCCGGCCGCGTCGAGGCGCGACGGCAGGGTGGCAGACTGGTCATTCGGCAAGGCTGACGCAGCGGCGCAAGCACCACGGCTGTGTCACCCCGGGGGCGACCCCGGGACCCCGGCAGACAGAAAGCGACCGCGTGAACGAGAAGGACTTGGGCACCGACCTTCAGTCGGTGCTCATCACCAAGGAAGAGATCGACGCGAAGCTGGCGGAGCTCGCCGCGAAGATCGACGCGGAGTACGCGGGCAAGGATCTGCTCCTCGTCGGTGTGCTCAAGGGCGCCGTGATGGTGATGGCGGATCTGGCGCGCGCGCTGTCCACGCCCGTCACCATGGACTGGATGGCGGTGTCGTCCTACGGCGCGGGCACCCAGTCGTCGGGTGTCGTCCGGATCCTCAAGGACCTGGACACCGACATCAAGGGCAAGCACGTCCTGATCGTCGAGGACATCATCGACTCCGGCCTCACGCTCTCGTGGCTGCTCTCGAACCTCGGATCGCGCGAGCCGGCCTCCCTCGAGGTCTGCACGCTGCTGCGTAAGCCGGATGCCGCAAAGGTGGCGATCGACGTGAAGTGGATCGGCTTCGACATCCCGAACGAGTTCGTCGTCGGGTACGGGCTGGACTACGCGGAGAAGTACCGCAACGTGCCGTTCGTCGGCACGCTCGCACCGCACGTCTACGGCGGCTGACGCCACCGGGAACCCTTACCCCCCTCCCGGCGTTGGAGCATGGGAGGGCGGGTGTGTCAGCCGTACCGTGCGGTCACGGTGACGATGCTGGGGTACCGTCCGAAGAACAGTTAGCTTTAAATACAGAGCACTCTCACAGCAGCATTCACTACGGGCAGGAGGGACGGAGCGAATTCGCTCCGTATGGATGGACGTGAAGCGATACTTCCGTGGGCCGGTCATGTGGATCGTGCTGGCCGTCCTCGCCGTGGTCGTGTTGATGCAGGTCGTCGGCTCGTCCGGCGGCTACAAGACGGTGGACACCGGCGAGGTCGTCCAGGCGATCGACAAGAACCAGGTCGACCAGGTCAAGCTGACCACTGGCGACGAACAGATCATCAAGGTCGATCTGAAGGACGGCCAGAAGGTCAAGGGCAGCGACAAGATCCAGGCGAGCTACATCGGCACCCAGGGTGCCGATCTGGCGCAGACGCTGCAGACGAAGTTCGAGGCCGGCGACATCGAGAAGGGTTACACCGTCTCGCCGTCGAAGCAGAGCCCGTTCGTCTCGGTGCTGCTCTCGCTGCTGCCCTTCGTCCTCATCGTCGTGGTCTTCCTGTTCCTGATGAATCAGATGCAGGGCGGCGGCTCCCGAGTCATGAACTTCGGGAAGTCCAAGGCCAAGCTGATCACCAAGGACACTCCGAAGACGACCTTCGCCGATGTGGCGGGGTCCGACGAAGCCGTCGAGGAACTCCATGAGATCAAGGAGTTCCTGCAGGAGCCGGCCAAGTTCCAGGCCGTCGGCGCCAAGATCCCGAAGGGTGTGCTGCTCTACGGCCCGCCCGGTACGGGCAAGACGCTGCTCGCTCGCGCTGTCGCGGGCGAGGCGGGCGTCCCGTTCTACTCGATCTCCGGTTCCGACTTCGTCGAGATGTTCGTCGGTGTCGGTGCCTCCCGAGTCCGTGACCTCTTCGAGCAGGCCAAGGCGAACGCTCCGGCGATCGTCTTCGTCGACGAGATCGACGCCGTCGGCCGGCACCGCGGTGCGGGTCTCGGCGGTGGCCACGACGAGCGCGAGCAGACGCTCAACCAGCTGCTCGTCGAGATGGACGGCTTCGACGTGAAGGGCGGCGTCATCCTGATCGCCGCCACCAACCGGCCGGACATCCTCGACCCGGCGCTGCTGCGCCCGGGCCGGTTCGACCGGCAGATCGCGGTCGACCGTCCCGACATGCAGGGCCGTCTCGAGATCCTCAAGGTCCACCAGAAGGGCAAGCCGGTCGCTCCGGACGTCGACCTGGGTGCTGTCGCCCGTCGTACGCCGGGCTTCACCGGTGCGGACCTGTCGAACGTGCTGAACGAAGCGGCGCTCCTCACGGCGCGCGGCAACAAGAAGCTCGTCGACAACAACGCGCTGGACGAGGCGATCGACCGTGTGGTCGCGGGCCCGCAGAAGCGGACCCGGATCATGTCGGACAAGGAGAAGAAGATCACCGCGTACCACGAGGGCGGACACGCCCTGGTCGCGGCGGCCTCACCGAACTCCGATCCGGTCCACAAGATCACCATCCTGTCCCGCGGCAGAGCCCTGGGTTACACGATGGTCCTGCCGGACGAGGACAAGTACTCGACCACGCGCAACGAAATGCTCGACCAGCTGGCTTACATGCTGGGCGGGCGCGCGGCCGAGGAGCTCGTCTTCCACGACCCGACCACGGGCGCGGCGAACGACATCGAGAAGGCCACGGCCACGGCTCGCGCCATGGTCACGCAGTACGGCATGACCGAGCGTCTCGGCGCGATCAAGTTCGGTGGCGACAATTCCGAGCCCTTCCTGGGCCGTGAGATGGGTCACCAGCGCGACTACTCGGAAGAGGTCGCGGCCCTGGTCGACGAAGAGGTCAAGAAGCTCATCGAGACCGCCCACAACGAAGCGTGGGAGATCCTCGTCGAGAATCGCGACGTCCTCGACAATCTGGTGCTCCAGCTGCTGGAGAAGGAGACCCTCGGCAAGGAGCAGATCGCCGAGATCTTCGCCCCGATCGTGAGGCGCCCGGCCCGCCCGGCGTGGACGGGTTCCACCCGCCGCACGCCGTCCACGCGGCCGCCGGTGCTCTCACCGAAGGAGCTGGCGCTGACCAACGGCGCGGTCGGTGCCAACGGCGCGATCCCGGCGGACTCCTCCTCCGTGGAGGCGGTCCCGGAGGAGCGTCCGGAGAGCTGACCCGCCCGGGGTACCAAGCCCGGAATGGATGCCGCGCCCACCAGGTTCTAGCCTGGGGGGCGCGGCATTCGTATGACCGCAGGCCAGAGCAAGAGGAACGAGGCACAGATGACCGACCCGGTGACGCTGGACGGCGAGGGCACGATCGGCGAATTCGACGAGAAGCGTGCAGAGAACGCCGTACGCGAACTGCTCATCGCGGTCGGCGAGGACCCGGACCGTGAGGGCCTGCGGGAGACACCGACGCGCGTGGCGCGGGCGTACCGGGAGATATTCGCCGGACTGTGGCAGCAGCCCGAGGACGTACTGACGACGACGTTCGACCTCGGTCACGACGAGATGGTCCTGGTGAAGGACATCGAGGTGATGAGCTCCTGCGAGCACCACCTGGTGCCCTTCGTCGGGGTCGCGCACGTCGGCTACATCCCCTCCGTCGACGGGAAGATCACCGGACTGTCGAAGATCGCCCGCCTCGTCGACGTCTTCGCCCGCCGGCCGCAGGTGCAGGAGCGGCTGACGACACAGATCGCCGACTCGCTGATGGAGATCCTGGAGCCGCGCGGAGTGATCGTGGTCGTGGAGTGCGAGCACATGTGCATGACGATGCGCGGGGTCCGGAAGCCGGGCGCGAAGACGATCACGTCCGCGGTCCGGGGGCAGCTGCGTCACGCGGCGACGCGCAACGAGGCGATGAGCCTGATCATGGCGCGCTGACAGTCCGCCCGCGCCGGGCTGGTCCCGTCGCCCCCGCAACGCGGGGGCCTTTTCCGGCTCGGGGGAGGGGTGTGCTGAGTCGCCCCGCGGGGGATCGGCGGCAGGTCCCGGGTGATCAAGACAGGTGCCTCTGCGCTGCCGACCCCGAGGAGTCGAGCCCGGCGGGTTGAGTCGGGAAGGTCGAGCCGGGAGGGCTCCCGGACCCGCCACCGGACCAGGCGCCGCGCCGTGAGAACCCCGGCGCGGTCCACGTGCCCGTCACCGACCAGGCGCCGCGCCGTGAGAACCCCGGCGCGGTCCACGTGCCCGTCACCGGACCAGGCGCCGCGCTGCGAGAACCTTGGCGCGGTCCACGTGCCCGTCACCGGACCAGGCGCCGCGCTGCGAGAACCTCGGCGCGGTCAACGTGCCCGTCACTGACCAGGCGCCGCGCCGCGAGGACCCCGGCGCGCTCCACATGCCCGTCACCGACCAGGTGCCGCGGCAGCTTCCGGCCCGAGCCGACGGCCCTACGCCGGGGCCGGGCCCTCGTCGTCGTCCTCGGGGAGTTTGCAGACCCGTTCCAGGAAGAACGCCGCCGCGATCACCGCGATGCCCGCGACGACCGAGAAGCCCGCGTAGACCGCCTGGTCACGGCGGGCCGGGATGTCCAGGGAGCTCAGCAGGAACACTCCCGTGCCGCCGTACATCCCGCTCACCAGCGCCGCCACCAGCGCGCTCGCCTGGCCGAACACCACCGCACGGGCCGCCATCAGCGGCTCGACGCCCTTCGCGCCGGGGCGGCGCTCGCGCTGGGCGCGGAGGCGGGCCCGCAGGGAGAGGGCGGTGGCGGTCAGGACGACCGCGATCACCGCCAGCACGATGGGAGCGGCCAGCGGGACGCTCGGCAGGGTGCCGAACGACTCCCACAGACGGGCGGCGCCCCAGGACAGCACCCCGGCCGCGGCGAAGAGACCGGCCAGTACACCGAGCCGTAGTTGCTTCACCGAGTGGGCCGCCCTTCCGTCCTGCTGCATCGCGCCTGTCGCATCACACCGTGCACCGCTCCGCAGAGCCTAACGACTACTCGGGCAGACGGAGTTCCAGGTCGGCGCGGGGAAGCACACCGTCCTGGCCGATACCGTGCAGAAGCTCGGCGACCGGCCCGCGGCCGGGCAGCTGGGCCTGCGGCTCCACGTCGTGCCACGGCACGAGGACGAACGCGCGCTGATGCGCCCGCGGGTGCGGCAGCGTGAGTACCGGGTCGTCGGAGACCACGTCCGCGTACGCCACGATGTCGACGTCGATCGTCCGCGGGCCCCAGCGCTCCTCCCGTACCCGGTCGAAGGCCTCTTCGATGGCCTGGCCGCGCTCCAGCAGGGAGGACGGCGGGAGGGTGGTCTTCACGAGGACCACGGCGTTGAAGTACGAGGGCTGCGAGCCGGGGTCCACACCCCACGGCTCCGTCTCGTACACCGGGGACACGGCCTTGACCCGCAGGCCCGGCGTGTCCTCCAGGGCGTCGATCGCGCCCTGGAGCGTCTCCAGCCGGTTCCCCAGGTTGGACCCGATGGAGATCACGGCGCGTTTGGGGTTGGACAGGGTGACGTCCGCCGCGTCGACCTGCTCCACGACGGAGGCGGGCACCGGCTGCACGGTCGGGTCGCTCTGCGTCCCGTGCGGGAAGAACGCGGTCATACTCGGCTCCGGGTGATCGTGATGGTCACGTCGTCGAACGGCACGGTGATCGGGGCGTCCGGCTTGTGCAGGACCACCTCGACCTCCTCGACACCGTCGTGCTTGAGGCACTGCTGGGCGATGCGCTCCGCCAGCGTCTCGATCAGGTCGACCGGGTCTCCCTCGACGACCGCGACGACCTCCTCCGCCACCACGCCGTAGTGCACGGTCTTCGCCAGGTCGTCGGCCTCCGCGGCGGGCCGGGTGTCGAGGCCGAGCACCAGGTCCACGATGAAGGTCTGGCCCTCCTCGCGCTCCCGGGGGAAGACGCCATGGTGCCCGCGGGCCTTGAGGCCGCGCAGCGCGACACGATCCACGCGAATCACTCCTGCTTCCTGTACTTGGCGGGATGCGGGCACCGGCGCCGCGTGCGGGCGGGCCGGGTGCCCATGCGAATCTACCTGCGAGCACCGGCCCCACTCGCCCATGGGGCCGCACGGAGCTGCGGAGGCCCGGGCGGCCCGCTCCTGGCCGGAGCGTCCGGTTCCCAGCCTCCAACGGTGCGCCTACCCCGTTACGAGGGGGACTCCTCGTCCTCCGCGTCGTCGCTTTCCGTCAGGACGGGTGATCCATGATGTGACCAGATCCTCCATCCCTCGTCTGTGCGACGGAACACATTCGTGGCGACCACGAGCTGCCCGACGAGGGGACCGAGCTCGCCGCCGTCCTCGGCCGGGCCGCCACTGAGGATGTTCTCCGTACACGTGACGAGGGCGGTGTCGCCGGCCAGGTTGACCTTGACGTCGGTCAGGAAGAACTGGATGTACTCGGTGTTCGCCATGATCAGGGCGTACGAGCGCAGCACCTCGCCGCGGCCCGACAGGACCGGCCAGCCCGGGTGGATGCACGAGATCTCGTCGTCCAGCCAGAGGCCGGAGAGCTTCTCGAAGTCGCCGCGCTCCATGGTCTCGTAGAACGTCGTGTTGGCCTCTTCGACCAGCTCGATGTCGGTACGGCTCACCGGGCGGCCCCGACGGCGCGCGCGACGCGGACGGCGTCGGCCGTGGCCCGCACCTCGTGGACGCGCACGGCCCAGGCGCCCTCGTAGGCGGCGATCGCGGAGATCGCGGCGGTGGCGGCGTCCCGTTCCCGCGCGGGTGGCGGGGCGTCGCCGTCCCGGGCGAGGACCCGGCCGAGGAATCGTTTGCGGGACGCGGCGACGAGCAGCGGACGGCCCAGTGCGCGCAGTTCGCCGAGGTGGGCGACGAGGGCGAGGTCGTGCTCGGCCTGCTTGGCGAAGCCGAGGCCGGGGTCGATGACGATCTGCTCGGGGGCGACGCCGCCGGAGACGACGGCGTCCATGCGCTCCCTGAGCTCCGTGACGACCTCGGCGACCACGTCGGCGTAGACGGCGCGGCTGTTCATGTCCTCGCTGAAGCCGCGCCAGTGCATGACCACGAAGGGGACGCCGGCGGCGGCGACGGCCGGGACCATCGCCGGGTCGGCGAGACCGCCGCTGACATCGTTGACGAGGACGGCCCCGGCGGCGACGGCCCGCTCGGCGACGGAGGCACGCATGGTGTCGACGGAGACGGTGACCCCTTCGGCGGCGAGGCCACGGACGACGGGGATGACGCGGCGCAGCTCCTCGTCCTCGTCGACCCGGCTGGCGCCGGGCCGGGTGGACTCACCGCCGACGTCGACGAGGTCGGCGCCCGCGGTGACGAGGTCGAGGCCGCGTTTGACGGCGGCGGTCGTGTCGAACCAGCGGCCGCCGTCGGAGAAGGAGTCGGGCGTCACATTCACGACCCCCATGACGGCACAGCGATCCCACTCCGGCAGCCCGCGCAACGTACTCATACGCCCAGCCTAGGGCCGAGGGCCGACGGCTCGCCCCGCGCGGCCGTGCCGCGGGGCACACGCCGGGGCCCGCCGCGGGCCCCTCATGCCGCGCGGATCTCCCGTTCCTGCGTCATCGGTGTGATGTGCGCGCACGGGCGGGGCGGGCGCGGGGCCCTGCGCCGGGGGAAGAGGCGGGGGAGCGCCAGGGTGACGAAGCCCTCCGCCTGCATCGCGGCGAAGCCGATCCTGGGCAGGTCGCGGGTGTTGCGGAAGACCACGAAGCGCGGTTCCCAGCGCGGCCGGAACTTGGCGTTGAACTTGTACAGCGACTCGATCTGGAACCAGCGGGAGAGGAACACCAGCAGTCCGCGCCACAGCCGCAGCACCGGGCCGGCGCCGATCTTCTCGCCGCGGGCGAGTGCCGAGCGGAACATCGCGAAGTTCAGCGAGACCCGTTCGATCTTGAGTGCGGGGGAGGCCTGGAGCGCCGCGACGATGAGCAGTTCGTTCATGCCCGGGTCGGCGGAGCGGTCGCGCCGCATCAGTTCCAGGGACATGCCGTCGGTGCCCCACGGGACGAAGTGGATGATCGCCTTGAGGTCGCCGTAGGGGGAGGCCCCCGGCTCGTCGTCCGTCTTGTGCGCCGTGGCTATCACCGCGTCGCCGTCATCCGCGTCGCCGATGCGGCCCAGCGCCATCGAGAAGCCCCGCTCGGTGTCGGTGCCCCGCCAGGCCTCCGCGGCCCGCCGGATCTGCTCCAGCTCCTCGGCGGAGATGTCACGGGCGCGCCGGACGCGGGTGGTGTAGCCATTGCGCTCGATGCGCTTCACCATCTGGCGTACGTTGCGCATCGCCCGCCCGGTGAGCGAGAAATCCGCGACGTCCACCACCGCCTCGTCGCCCAGCTCCAGGGCGTCCAGGCCCGTCTCGCGGGTCCAGACCTCGCCGCCGGTCTCCGAGCAGCCCATCACGGCCGGGGTCCAGGAGTGCGCCTTGGCCTCGTCCATGAAGCGTTCGATGGCGCCCGGCCAGGCCTCGACGTCACCGATCGGGTCGCCGCTGGCGAGCATCACGCCGGACACCACCCGGTAGCAGACCGCGGCCTTGCCGCTGGGCGAGAAGACGACGCCCTTGTCCCGCCGGAGCGCGAAGTGGCCGAGCGAGTCGCGGCCGCCGTGCCGGGTGAGCAGGTCGCGCAGCCGGCGCTCGTCGTCCTCGGTGAGCCCGGCTGCCGGGTGCTCGGGCCGGAAGGCGAGGTAGATCGTGGTCACGGCGGTCAGCAGGCCGAGGGCGCCGAGCGAGTAGCCGACGGTCCAGGACACGCTGCCGGAGTAGTCGACGGGGCCCTCGAAGCCGAAGAGCCCGTAGAGCACGTGCTCCAGACGGTCCACCAGGCCAGGGCTGCCGACGGTCCTGCCGGGGTGCGCGCTGACGATGACCAGACCGAGGCCGAGGGAGCCGGCGCCCATCAGGACGAAGTTGGCGAGCGCCTTCCAGCGGCTGCGCGGGTCGGGCAGCGCGGCGAACTCGCCCCGGTGGCGCAGCAGCAGGGTCAGCAGGAGCAGCGAGACCAGTGCGCCGATGACCGAGTGCCGGTAGACGAACTGGCTGACCGCCCCCACGGGCAGCAGGATCACCGCGGCCCGCCAGGCCCGGCGCTTGTGCCGCTTGAGCCCGTGGGCGAGCAGCAGGAGCAGGACGCCTGCGCTCAGCGAGAGCGCGGCGGCGAACGGGCCGGTGGCTCCGGGGAGCACTTCGGCCAGCGTGTGCATGCGGCTGTGCCGGAACCGGGGGAACACCCCGGCGGCAATGTCGATCAGGCCGACGAGTGTGCAGGCCGTACCGACCAGCGAAGGGACCGCCTCCGGTCGGGGACCGCGCAGGAGGCGGCGTACCCGATTCGGAACCAATCCTGATTTGTCCCCATCTACCGTTGCAGACATCGCTTCCCGTGACTCCGCGAGAGATCCTGTGTCCGAGGGCCGCAGGTCGGTGGGCTCCGGACGATTTGCGCTCTCTAGGACGGGACTTCAAGGGGGCGGGTTCACTCACTCACAGGAAATTCTCACGGAAGAAAGCTCACGCGACTCATGGGTCTGACCAGTAACAAAGTTCTGGCCTTGGCCGTCCTCGTGGCCGTTCTGCTCTTCGCCGCCACCATCTGGCTGTGGCCGCGGCTGGCCGGCCGCAACTGGCGTGCCGTCACGGGAAGGGTCGGCATGCTGCTGGTGACCCAGCTCGCCCTGTTCGCGGCGGTGGGGCTCGCCGCGAACAACTCCTTCCTCTTCTACGGCTCGTGGTCCGATCTCTTCGGCCGGGAGCAGGACATGGGCGTGGTGGTCGACCACTCGGCCGGCGCGAAGCGCATCAAGGTGGTCGAACGGAAGCGGCTGGACGTGCCGGGCGGCGCGCGGCCGGCGGTCGGCGGACAGATCCAGAAGATCGTCGTCTCGGGCGAGAAGTCGAAGATCGACAGCCCGGCGTACGTCTATCTGCCGCCGGAGTACTTCCAGCCCGAATTCCGCAAGAAGACCTTTCCCGCGACGATTGTGCTGACCGGATATCCGGGTACCGCGGAGAACCTGCTCAAAGGGCTGAAGTATCCGCAGACCGCCTGGCAGGAGGCGAAGAGCGGCCGGATGCAGCCGACGGTTCTCGTCATGCTGCGACCGACCGTCGCCCCGCCGAGGGACACCGAGTGCGTGGACGTTCCCGGTGGTCCGCAGACGGAGACGTTCTTCGCGAAGGACCTGCCGAAGGCCGTCTCCGAGACGTACCGGGTCGGGGCCAAGCCCAGGAACTGGGGCCTCATCGGCAATTCGACCGGCGGTTACTGCGCCTTGAAGATCGCGCTGCACCACCCGGGGCAGTTCTCCGTGGGCGCCGGCCTCTCGGCGTACTACAAGGCCGCCGACGACCCGACGACCGGCGACCTCTTCCACGGCGACAAGAAGGCGAAGAACCGGGCCAATCTGCTGTGGAGCCTTGACCACCTGCCACAGGGCGCGTCGTCGTTCCTGGTGACGACGTCGAAGTCGGGCGAGGGCAATCTCAAGCCGACCGGGCATTTCATCAAGAAGGTGAAGGCGCCCGCGCGGGTCTCGTCGATCACGCTCGACAGCGGCGGGCACAACTTCAATACGTGGCGGCGCGAGATCGCGCCCGCGCTGGTGTGGATGTCGGGGCGGCTCCAGGCTTCGTGAGGCCGGGATCGCGCGTCGGCGGTGCCTTGTGCTGGGGGTGCGCGCCGCGGCGGACCTGCGCGGGTCGCCGCGACGCGTGTCCCGGGTCAGCTCCTGGCGGCTTCCGTGATCGTCGCGATCGACTCCAGGTCGACCTCCGTACGGGGAATGGCCTGCGCGTCCGCGTCGATCGAGCGGCGCAGCGCCTCGTGCAGCCGGGCCGGCGTCAGCACCCCGAGGAAGCGGCCCGTCTCCTCCTTGTCGATCACCGCGATCCAGCCCGCGTCGTGCTGGAGCATGGTGGAGAACGCCTGCTTGAGGGAGGCGCCGACCGGCAGCCATGCCTCCATCCGGCGCGCGTGCTCGCGGACGGAGCCCTTCCTGAGCGCCCCCTCGGCGGACAGCCAGCCGTGCAGGTTGTCGTCGCCGTCCAGGACGACGGCCCAGCGTGAACCGAGTTCCCGGGGCAGTGAGTCGTCGAGGTGGACGACGGGGGGCTGCTCGAGGTCCCCCTCCTCGATGGGGGTCACCGAGAGGCGCTTGAGGCCGCGGTCGGCGCCCACGAAGTCGGCGACATAGGGCGTCGCGGGCGTGCCGAGCACCGCGGCCGGGGCGTCGAACTGCTCGATCCGGCCCTGCCCGTAGACGGCGATACGGTCGCCGAGGCGGACGGCCTCCTCGATGTCGTGCGTGACGAACAGCACGGTCTTGCGCACCTGGGACTGGAGTCTCAGGAACTCGTTCTGGAGATGTTCACGGACCACCGGGTCGACCGCGCCGAACGGCTCGTCCATCAGCAGCACGGGCGGATCGGCGGCCAGGGCGCGTGCCACGCCGACGCGCTGGCGCTGGCCGCCGGAGAGCTGCTCCGGGTAGCGCCCGCCGTACGTCGTGGGGTCCAGGCCCACCAGATCGAGGAGTTCGGCGGCGCGGGCCCTGGCCTTGGAGCGCTGCCAGCCGAGGAGATGGGGGACGGTCGCGGTGTTCTCCAGGACCGTTTTGTGCGGGAAGAGGCCGACCTGCTGGATGACATAGCCGATACGGCGGCGGAGTTGGACGGGATCGATGGTCGATATGTCCTCCCCGTCCAGGAATATCCGGCCACTGCTGGGCTCGATGAGGCGGTTGACCATCTTCATGGTGGTGGTCTTGCCGCAGCCGGACGGTCCGACGAGCGTGACCAGTTCACCCTCGGCCACCTCGAACGACAGGTCGTCGACGGCTGTCGTCCCGTCCGGGTATCGCTTGGCTACGTGCTCGAAACGGATCATGGTTCCCCATTGTGACGGGTGTTGTGTGAAAGCCATGTTGCTGCAATGTGGCGGCCCTCGGCGATTGTCAGTGGTCAGGGATATGGTCGCCAGACATACGTTCGGCAGAGGTGGGGAGGTGGGGGTGCATGAGCATGCAGCAGGCCGCGCGGAGCTGTCTGGAGGCCAATGACTGGATCTGCGGGGAATACCTCCGCACCCGCAGCCAGGAGTTGACCGACGCGACGGTCGAGCACATCTGGATCACCGTGGCTTCGGTCCTGATCGGTCTCGCCGTCGCCTTTCCGCTGGCGCTGCTCGCCCGCGCGAAACCGGCATTCGCGGGCCCGGTGCTCGGTCTGACGACCCTGCTCTACACGATTCCGTCGCTGGCGATGTTCTCGCTGCTGCTGCCGGTCTTCGGACTGTCGGCCGCGCTGGTCGTCACCGGTCTCGTGCTCTATTCACTGACCATTCTCGTGCGGAACATCATGGCCGGTCTGGAAGCGGTGCCGGCCGAGGCGCGGGAGGCCGCCCGCGGCATGGGATACGGACCGGGCCGGCTGCTGTGGGAGGTCGAACTGCCCCTCGCGCTCCCCGCGTTGATGGCCGGCCTGCGCATCGCCACGGTCTCGACCATCGCCCTGACGACGGTCGGCGCACTGGTCGGCAAGGGCGGCCTGGGCAATCTCATAGACGACGGCGTGCAGACCACCTTCAAGTCGCAGGTGCTCACCGCCTCCGTGCTGTGTGTGCTCCTCGCGGCCGTCGCCGATCTGCTGCTGCTCGGCGTACAGCGGCTGCTGACGCCCTGGACCCGCATACGCACGGCGCAGCCGGGCGCCGTGCCTCCGGGCTCGAAGCCGCCCGGCTCGGCGCCCACGGGCACTTCCGGTCCCGGCCCGGTGCATCCGGTCACGGCCCGGCAGGGCACGGCGAAGGAGGCCGTCTGATGGGGGTCATGGCGGATGCGTGGACCTGGCTCACCACCGGAGCCAACTGGTCCGGCGAGAGCGGTGCCTGGCACCGGCTGGGTGAGCATGTGTACGTCAGCGGGGTGGCCCTCGCCCTCGCCTGCGCGATAGCCCTGCCCATCGCGCTGTGGCTCGGGCACCTGGGCAAGGGCGGTGCGCTCGCGGTCAACATCTCCAACGCGGGCCGCGCCATCCCCGTCTTCGCCGTCCTCGCCCTCTTCATGCTCACACCGCTGCGCAGCGCCGGTTACGCACCGACGATCATCGCCCTGGTGCTGTTCGCCGTGCCGCCGCTGCTCACCAACGCCTATGTGGGTATGCGAGAGGTGGACCGCGCGGTCGTGGAGGCCGCGCGGGGCATGGGAATGTCCGGCGGCCAGCTGTTCCTCCGCGTCGAACTGCCCCTCGCCTACCCGCTGCTCATGACCGGGCTGCGGTCCGCCGCGGTGCAGGTCGTCGCCACGGCCACCATCGCCTCGATGGTCGGCCAGGGCGGCCTCGGCCGCATCATCACCGCGGGATTCAACACGTACAACACCCCGCAAGTGGTGGCCGGCGCACTGCTCGCGGCGCTGCTGGCCCTGCTGGTGGAAGGGGCTCTCGTGGTGGCCGACCGGCTGATCGACCCGCTCCGCAAGTCCGTGTCGACCGTGTCGCCCCTGTGACAGCGGTGCCTTCCTCACCGTGAATTCTTTGAACCCCTGGACGGAGAACCTGATGAGCAAGACCTCGCGCATCGCGGGAGCAGTACTGGCGGTTGCGGCGCTGACGGGTTCCCTCGTCGCGTGCGGCGGAGACAGCCTGGAGAAGTCGGACGAATCCGGCTCGAAACCGGGCGGTTCGGGCGCGAAGGGCACGCTCGTCGTCGGCGCCGCGGCCTTCACCGAGTCCAAGGTCCTCGCCGAGCTCTATGCGCAGATCCTGGCGGACGCCGGATACAAGACCTCGGTCACCACGGTGAAGAACCGTGAGCTGTACCAGCCCTCGCTGGAGAAGGGCGAGATAGACGTCGTACCCGAATACGCGGCGACGATCGCCGAATTCCTCAACGCGAAGGTGAACGGGCCGAAGGCGCCCGACGAGAAGCCCGTCGCCTCCAGCGATGTCACGGCCACCGTCGCCGCGCTCACCAAGCTCGCCGAGCCTCGCGGTCTGAAGGTGCTCCCCGCCGGCGATGCCGTCGACCAGAACGCCTTCGCGGTCAGCAAGGAATTCGCCGAGAAGAACAAGCTCAAGACCCTTTCCGATCTCGGGAAGTCGAAGCTGAAGGTGAAGATCGCGGCGGGCGACGAGTGCGAGGTCCGCCCGTTCTGCGCGCCGGGTCTGAAGAAGACGTACGGCATCGACGTCACCGGTATCGACCCCAAGGGCGTCGGCACCCCGCAGGCCAAGCAGGCGGTCAAGGACGGCACCGACCAGCTGGTGCTGACCACGACGACCGACGCCGTACTGGACGGACTGGTCTTCCTCGAGGACGACAAGAAGCTCCAGAACGCCGACAACGTCCTGCCCGTGGTCAATGCCAAGGACGCCGGCGCACCGGAGGTGGCGGCCGCTCTCGACAAGCTCACCAAGGCGCTGACCACCGAGGATCTCGCGGAGTTGAACCGCAAGGTGGACGCCGAGCGGGCCAAGCCGCAGGACGCCGCGAAGGAGTATCTGGAGTCCAAGGGACTCCTCACGAAGTAGGCCGTGGACGGCCCGGCATTCTCGAACGAGAGATTTGCCGGGCCGACACCCCATTCGGCGTCTACGCACGGTAAATTTCAGGCCATGCCACGTGGACGCCACCGCCATTCCCCGCCCCTTCACAGGCTGCTGCCGCCGTCGGCGGTCGCCGGAGCGTCGGTGCTGTGTGCCGCCGGCGCGTGGTTTCTGACGGAGCCCGTCGTGCTCCGCACCCTGGTCACGGCGGCGACGGCCGCCGCGATCACCGGTGCGGTGCTGATGCGCAGTTGGGACCGCGCGGCCGGCCGACAGGTCGCCGACCTCACCCGCGGCCGCGCCAGCGACGCCTGGAAGACCGAGGAACAGATAGCCGAACTCGAGGCGGACCTCGAGGAATCACGCGATCTGCGCACCAAGCTGGACGCGCGGCTGCGCGCCAAACGCGTCGAGCTCGCCGCCCTGCGCGGGGAGCACGCGGCCCTGCTGCGCCGCTATGCCACCGCCGAGACCGAGCGGGCAGGCGTTCTGGAGGACCGTCGCCGGCTCGCGATCGAGGCGTCCTCGCCCAAGGCGCTGATGCCGGCCGGCTCCACGCCCACCCCCTCGACCTATCTGCGCGCCTCCATGGCGCTGGACAACCTCTCCCGCAACGCCGCCGCCCAGGAGGCGAAGCGCACCGTCGAGGAGGCCCGCAAGCGGGATCTCGCGGAACGGGCCCGTGAGGCGGACGAGCCGCAGGGGAAGCACGCGGCGGCCGCCGGCGGGGAGCAGCACTCCCGTCCGACGTCCGCCCTCCCCGCCAGGCGCCCTGTTCCGGTGGCGGCGGCGATCGTGCCGTACGGCCCGAGGCGCCGTCCCGGCAAGCGCCGCCCCGAGGGAGGCTTCGATTTCTTCGGGAACGCCATCGCGGCCACGCCGGCCGACGGGACCGACGGCGAGGACACGCAAAAGGCGATCGAGGCCGCGCAGCAGGAGGACCTCGCCGATGTGGTGGGCGAGGAGGCCCTCGCCGCGCAGCGCACGGACGGCTCGCGCGCGGTGGGCAAGGTCATTGACCTGACCGAGCACGACGAGACGGAACAGGTGGACATCACGAAGCTCCGGAAGGCCGTCAGTTCCTGACGCGCGGTCCTGAGCCTCACGGGCGGTCGGCGGTTTCCGCCGGCCGCCCGTCTCATTTGTCGATGTCGCCGACGACGAAGAACAGCGAGCCGAGGATCGCGACCATGTCCGCGACCAGCGTGCCCGGCAGCAGCTCGGTGAGCGCCTGGATGTTGTTGTACGACGCCGAGCGGAGCTTGAGGCGGTACGGCGTCTTCTCGCCCTTGGAGACGAGGTAGTAGCCGTTGATGCCCAGCGGGTTCTCGGTCCAGGCGTAGGTGTGGCCCTCGGGCGCCTTCAGCACCTTGGGCAGCCGCTGGTTGATCGGTCCCGGCGGGAGCGTCTCGATGCGGTCCAGGCAGGCGTCCGCCAGGGCCAGCGCGTTGTGCGTCTGCTCCAGCAGCACCTCGAAGCGGGCCAGGCAGTCGCCCTCGCTCCGGGTGACCACCTTCAGGGTGTCCTGCAACTCCCCGTACGCCAGATAGGGCTCGTCGCGGCGCAGGTCGAAGTCGACGCCGGACGCGCGGGCGATCGGACCGCTCACGCCGTACGCGTGGACCGCTTCGGGGGACAGGACGCCCACCCTGCGGGTGCGGCCGCGGAAGATCTCGTTGCCGAGGACCAGGTTGTCGTAGATGTCCATGCGCGAGCGGACGTCGGCGACGGCGTGCCGGGCGCGGCCGAGCCACCCAGCCGGGAGGTCCTCCTTGAGGCCGCCAACCCGGTTGAACATGTAGTGCATCCGGCCGCCGGAGACCTCCTCCATCACGGTCTGGAGCTCCTCGCGCTCACGGAACGCGTGGAAGACCGGTGTGATGCCGCCGAGTTCGAGCGGGTACGAGCCGAGGAACATCAGGTGGTTGAGGACCCGGTTGAGTTCGGCGAGGAGCGTACGGGTCCACACGGCGCGCTCGGGGACCTCCATGCCGAGCATGCGCTCGACGGCCATGACGACGCCGAGCTCGTTGGAGAAGGCGGAGAGCCAGTCGTGGCGGTTGGCGAGCATCACGATCTGGCGGTAGTCGCGGGCCTCGAAGAGCTTCTCGGCGCCGCGGTGCATATAGCCGATGACCGGTTCGGCGTGCTGGATGCGTTCGCCGTCGAGAACGAGGCGGAGGCGGAGGACGCCATGCGTGGAGGGGTGCTGCGGGCCGATGTTGAGCACCATGTCGGTGCTTTCCGCCGCGCCGCCGATGCCGACCGTCGTCTCCGTCATGGCGCCAGTATCCCCGACGGGGTACGGGACCTCACGGGTCCCCGGGCCCCGGCCCGTATCCCCTGGGCCGACGGGCCGGGCGGCCGGGACCGCGACTCAGGCCCTGGGCGGGATCCCTCCGCCCACGAGCTGGATCCCGCCCGCCCGCGCGCCCGGCCGCGCTCCGCGCTTCGGTCCCGTCGGCCTCGGGCAGTGCTCCAGTCGCCGTCCGCCCCGGACCCCTGCCTCAGTCCCCGGCGGCCCCGGGCCGGATCTCTCCGCCCACGAGCTGGATCCCGCCCGCCCGCCCGGCCGCGCTCCGCGCTTCGGTACCCGTCGGCCTCAAGCCGTGCCATAGTGCCCGGCGGCCCGGACCGCGCCCCAGTCCCGACGGCCCGGGGGCGGATCCCCGGCGGCCCCGGGCCGGATCCCACCCGCCCGGCCCTGCCCCGAGCTGGATCCCGCTCTCCCGGCCGCGCCCCCTGCTTCGGTACCCGTCGGCCTCGGACCGTGTCCCAGTCCCCGGGTGGCCCGGACCCGCGACTCAGTCCCCGGCGGCCCCGGGCTGGATCCCCTCCGCCCCGGGGCCGGATCCCTCCGCCCGCACGCCCGCCCGGCCGCGCTCCGCGCTGCGGTACCCGTCGGCCTCGGAGCGCCTCAGTCCCGGCGGCCCGGGGCCGGGTCCCACCCGCCCGGCCGCGCCCCGCGCACGGACCGTGCCCGCGCTTCCGCACCCGGCGGCCCCGGCGGCCCCGGCGGCCCCGGCCGCCCCCGGCACGCCCTGGAGCAGCCAGCCGAAGTCGCCCAGGCCGCCGTGGGCCGTCAGTTCCGCCGCCTCGCCCGCCTGCGACAGCGCACGGACGTAACCGGCCGGGTCCGTCGAGGCGAGGGACAGGGGCGGGCGGGTGCCCGAGACGCCGAGCGTGCGCAGCGCCTCCCGTTGCGTCGTCAGTTCCGCCCCCGGCAGCGCGCACGCGTCCAGCGCCACATGGGCCGTGAGGTCGCAGCTGCCGTCGGGGACCGGGCGTACCTCCCGGCCCTCCCGGAAGCCCGTCAGGGTGCCGAACGGCGGCCGTGACCCGGCCGTGTGGGCGTAGTCCACCGCGACCGCGAGCCCCGCCCGCAGTGTGCCGGCCGCCCGCGCCCACTCCTCGTCGCGCGGCCGGCCGATCTCCGCCCGGCTGCCGGGCTCCTTCAGCGGCCACCAGCGGTCCAGCCATGCGGCGTCCGCGCCGGTGACCGGCGGGCCGAGCCGCTCGCTGCCGTCCGGTCCCACGAGGACCAGCCGCGGGACGCCGTCCTCGTCCGCCTCGGCGACGTCGACGGGCACGTTGTCGAGCCACTCGTTGGCGAACAGCAGCCCCTGAACACCGGCCGGAGGCTCCGCCACCCACGCGATGCGGTCGTCGAGGCCCTCGGGGCGTGCCGCCTTCTCCACGGCGTACGCCCGTACCGGGAAGTCCGCCGGAAGCGCCGCGAGCACACCGGCGGCCAGCTCGCCGCGGCCCGCGCCCATGTCGACGAACGTCAGGTCCCCGGATGTCGCCAGTTCGTCCGCCGTGCGCCGCAGCAGTGCCGCGACGGCCGCGGCGAAGAGCGGGGAGGCGTGCACGGAGGTACGGAAATGTCCCACCGGTCCCTCGGGCCGCAGATAGAAGCCGCCCGGCCCGTAGAGCGCGCTCCGCGCGGCTTCCCGCCAACCCGGCCACTGACACGTCTCATCCGTCACGGGCCCAAGTCTCCACCTTGCGGAGTACGCCTCCGCCCACCGGATCGCTCTGCCGGTTGACCCCTGCACCTATGTACGTTCCCTACTCTGGGTTACGTGCAGCGCCTCTATGACTTCATCCGCAGACACCCGACGGGCGTCGACACCTTCTGGGCTGTCGTGCTCGGCGGGATCTCCCTGCTGTGGGCGGCCACGGTTCCGGTCGGGGTCGGCGACAAGTGGACGGCGGCACTGGTCGTGCTGCTGCTCAGCCTGGTCGTGGCGCTGCGCCGTCGTATGCCGGAGAAGATGCTGGTCCTCACGGCCGCGCTGGGGGTCGCCCAGCTCGTGCTGGACATCCAGGTCAACCCGGCCGACTTCGCGATGCTGGTGATCATCTACACCGTCGCCGCGCACGACCGGTCGCCCTGGGCGTCCCGGCTGGCCCTCGTCGGCGGGCTGTCCGCGGCCACCCTGGCGCAGCTGCGCTGGCCGATGGAGGAGACCGGCACCTGGGGCAAGGTCTTCTTCACGGTCGTGCTGAGCGTGCCGTTCGCGCTGGCCTGGGTGCTCGGCGACTCGATACGCACCCGTCGCGCGTACTTCGACCAGCTCGAGGAGCGCGCGACGCGGCTGGAGAAGGAGCGCGAGGCGCAGTCGAAGGTCGCGGTCGCCGCGGAACGCGCCCGCATCGCCCGTGAACTGCACGACGTCGTCGCGCACAACGTCTCGGTGATGGTCGTCCAGGCCGACGGCGCGGCCTATGTGCTGGACGCCGCGCCCGACCAGGCCAAACAGGCGCTGGAGACGATCTCCACCACCGGCCGCCAAGCGCTCGCCGAGATGCGCCGGCTGCTGGGAGTCCTGCGCACCGGGGACGCCCCGGAGAGCGGTGAGTACGTCCCGCAGCCCGATGTGCAGCAGATCGAGGACCTCGTGGAGCAGGTGCGCCACTCGGGTCTGACGGTGGACTTCAAGATCGAGGGAACGGCCCGGCAGCTGCCGAGCGGCGTCGAACTCACCGCGTACCGCATCGTGCAGGAGGCGCTGACCAATACGCGCAAGCACGGTGGCCCGGAAGCCGGAGCCAGTGTGCGGCTGGTCTACTTCGACGACGGTCTCGGACTGCTGGTCGAGGACGACGGCCGCGGCTCGGCGCACGAGCTGTACGAGGACGGCGGCGCCGACGGGCGCGGCCACGGGCTCATCGGCATGCGGGAGCGCGTCGGTATGGTCGGCGGCACGCTGGACGCCGGGCCGCGGCCCGGCGGCGGCTTCCGGATCAGCGCCCTGCTGCCCCTCAAGCCCGCCCACTAGCCGCGCGACCCGGCCCGACAGTCCCGACCCGTACCGGCCCGCTCCAGACCCCACAGCCCCGAGAGACCGAGGACCCCGCTGCCATGTCCATCCGTGTGATGCTCGTCGACGATCAGGTGCTGCTGCGCACGGGATTCCGCATGGTGCTCGCCGCCCAGCCCGACATGGAGGTCGTCGCGGAGGCGGGCGACGGGGCCGAGGCGATCGAGAACCTGCGGGCCACGGCCGTGGACGTGGTGCTGATGG
This sequence comes from Streptomyces sp. AM8-1-1, assembly GCF_032229325.1. Lineage (NCBI taxonomy): Bacteria > Bacillati > Actinomycetota > Actinomycetes > Kitasatosporales > Streptomycetaceae > Streptomyces > Streptomyces sp. AM8-1-1. Next base: position 3,713,435 of record NZ_CP135086.1, on the reverse strand, counting down.
ACGTCCGTATGCCGAGGCTCGACGGCGTCGAGGCGACGCGGCGGATCTGTGCCGCGCCCAACCCCCCGAAGGTGCTGATCCTGACCACCTTCGACCTGGACGAGTACGCGTTCTCCGGGCTGAAGGCGGGCGCGAGCGGCTTCATGCTGAAGGACGTGCCGCCCGCCGAACTGCTCGGTGCGATCCGCTCGGTCCACAGCGGTGACGCGGTCGTCGCCCCCTCGACGACCCGCCGCCTCCTGGACCGCTTCTCCCCGATGCTGCCGAGCAGCGGCAGCGAGCCGCAGCACAAGGAGCTGGAGCGGCTCACGGACCGGGAGCGCGAGGTGATGCTGCTGGTCGCCCAGGGCCTGTCGAACGGCGAGATCGCTGCCCGGCTGGTGCTGTCGGAGGCCACGGTGAAGACCCATGTGGGCCGCATCCTGACGAAGCTGAACCTCCGCGACCGGGTGCAGGTGGTCGTGCTGGCCTACGAGACGGGCCTGGTACGCGCGGGCGGCGGAGCGGCTTCCTGACGCGCACGGCGTGGGATCCGGCACACCCGCTGCGACCGACAGCCGCGTACGGCCTCTCCGCCGGACGGCCCGGCGCCCGAATTCGGCTAGCGCAGCACCGTCTCCAGGAAGTCGCTGCCCAGCCGCGCCACGGCGGAGACGTCCAGCTGGTGCAGGACGTACCGGCCGCGCCGGCGCGTGGAGACGAGCCCGGCCTTCTTCAGCACCGACAGATGCCGTGAGACCTCCGGCGCGGTGATGTTGTACGCGTCCGCCAGCTCGCTCGTCGTGTACGCGGCGCGCGCCAGGTTGCGGCACAGCCGCATCCGCATGGGGTGGGCGAGCGCCTCCATCCGCAGCTTCAGCAGCTCGACGGGCGCGGGGCCGGGCAGTCCGGGCGAGCCGACCGGGTAGTGGATCACCGGCCGCCAGCCCGGCGCGTGCAGCACCATCAGATGCGGCCAGCCGAAGCTCGACGGCACGAACGAGAGTCCGGCGCCCACCGAGGGGTCGACGGCCGTCGTCCGCCCGTCGGCCAGCTTGTCGGCGCTGATACGGGTCCGGTCCTCGTCCACCGTGAGCGCCGGGGAGACGTCGTACAGCGCGTCGGCGAGGCCCTTGTGGCGCAGCAGTTCGGTCTTGTGCCGGGCGTCGGCGGCCAGTTGCGGTGCGACGCGGCGCCAGGTGTCGGCGAAGAATGCCTGGTCGCAGTCCTCGAAGAGCCTGCGCACCCAGGCGCGCACGGACGCCGGGTCGTCCAGCAGCCGCCGGGTGAAGTCGAGCTGCTTGGGTCCGCGGGTGGCGGCGAGTTCGAGCGCCCGCTCCCGCCGGGCGGGGTCGGCCAGCGCGGACGGGCCGGCGATTCCGTACGTACTGGCGCAGGTGAACTCCAGCGCCGCCGACACGAACCGCTCGTCGTCGAGGCGGTCGAGCAGGTCGAGCTCCTCGGCGATCGTCGCGCCCGTGCGGCCACCCGCGCCGCCGAGGGTCGCGGGCAGCCCCGCGAACGGCATGAAGACGTCGGAGAAGGTGGACCGCCACAGGAAGTCCGCCTCGTGCAGGCGGTCCGCGAGATCGGGCTTGAGCCCGGCGGCGGTGGCCGTGGCCCAGCCGTGCAGGCCCGGATGGTGCGCCGGCTCGGCCAGCGCGTGCAGGGCGACGCCGAGCTCGGCGAGGGGAGAGATGTCGAAGACGATGCGCTCCTGAGGGAGCCCGCTGATGTCGATGGTCACGCTCACAGGTCCCATGGTGCGGGGTGCGCGCAATCGTCCGACCGCCGGTTGACGCGGCTCGTCAATCGGCGCGACGGGCGGTGGGGGACCGGCGCAGCGTTGAGGACATGAACGCCATGCAGCAGCACATGATCGACAGCTACCGCGCCTCCGTCCTCGGCACCCCGCCTCCGCCGCAGCCGGGCGTCCACGACTGGCAGGTCGCCCGCGAACTGGGAGCGGAGATGGCCCGCGGTCCGGGACTCCTGCGGACCCTGCGGGCGAGGCTCCACAGAGCGGAGCGACCCAGGGCGCGTAACGGCTGACGCGCAGGGTGCGCGGGCGGTGCCGTGCCCGCAGGACCTGCCGGACCTGACCGGGCCCCCGCAGCCGTGGGCGTCGTCCGCCGCCCGCCGCTCCTACCCCACCCGCCCCAGAAACCCCTTCAGCGCCTCCCTCACGTCCTGTGCCGACCACTCCAGCCCTTGCGACGCCACCGTCACCTCCGTGACCGACAGCCCCGGCGGAGAGCCGTCCGAGAACCATCGGCGGAACAGCGTCACCCCCGTCTCCTCCGCCTGGGCCACCGCCGCCTCGTTCAGCGCGTCCGCGTCGTACGGGAGCCAGACCTGGAACTGGTGCGTGTGCGGAATCTGCGGGTGCACGCGGAACCAAGGGGCGTCGCTCTCGCGCAGGCCCTCGTCCAGCGCCGCGGCGACGGTCTTCGCGTGCGCCACGTAGGACGGCAGCCGCGGCAGTTCGCGCTCCAGTCCGAGCAGCGCCGACAGCGCCGCCGGGTACTGCTGGAACATCAGGCCCCCGTACCGGTGCCGCCAGGCGCGGGCCTCCGCGATCAGGTCCGCGGGGCCCGCCAGCGCGGCGCCGGAGAGCGCGTCGAGGGACTTGTAGAAGGACACGTACACGCTGTCCGCGAGCGTGGCGATCTCGTCCAGCGGGCGGCCGAAATGCGTCACGCACTCCCACAGCCGCGCGCCGTCGAAGTGGACGACGGCGTCCCGCTCCCGCGCCGCCTCCGTCACGTCGACCAGCGAGTCCCACGACGGGAGGACGAAACCCGCCTCCCGCAGCGGCAGTTCCAGCATCAGGGCCCCGAAGGGCTCCTCGAAGTCCTGGATCTCCTCCGCCGTCGGCAGCCTCGGTTCCGTCGTCGGGTGGACCGTCCGCAGCCCGCTCACCGCCGAGAAGGCGCCGCGCTCGTGCATCTCCGGGTGGGCCGTGGGATGCAGCGCGACCGTGCTGTTCCCCGTGCGGCCCGCCCAGGACCGCAGTGCCACCTGCTGCGCCATCGTCCCGGTCGGGAAGAACGCGGCCTCGGGGAACCCGAGCAGCCGCGCCACCCGCCGCTCCAGCTCGGCGACCACCCCGTTGCCGTACACATCGGTCCAGTCGTCCAGGTCGTAGACCTGGCCGGCGTCCGCCGCGAGGGCCGTCAGCCGCTCCTGGATCCGGTGATCGGCGGACGCTCGCCAGAGCACCCGGTCCGATCCGCGCCACGCGGCCAGCCTGCGCCGCCGCTCGTCCTGTTCGCCGGTGTCAGTCACCCCTCGATCATTCCCCACAGCCTGTGGACAACCGGAAGAGCGGGGGCCCTGCTGGCGTAGCATGACGGGAAATCGTCCGGTACCCCCCGCGGACTGGAACGGAAGGCCCCCACCGCGTGAATGCCACAGCACCACAGGAACCGCTCGACCCGCGGGACCGCCCCGCACGCCTGACCGTCGGCGTCGTCGGAGCGGGCCGTGTCGGACCGGCGCTGGCGGCGTCGCTCCAGCTCGCCGGGCACCGCCCGGTAGCGGTCTCCGGAGTCTCGGACGCCTCGGTGCGACGAGCCGCCGTCCTGTTGCCCGACGTGCCCATCGTGACGCCCGCCGACGTCCTCGCCCGCGCCGATCTGGTCCTGCTGACCGTCCCCGACGACGCCCTGCCCGCCCTCGTGGAAGGCCTCGTCGAGACCGGTGCCGTCCGCCCGGGACAGCTGCTGGTGCACACCTCCGGGCGATACGGCGTGGGCGTGCTGGACCCGGCGTTGCGGGCCGGCGCACTGCCTCTCGCCCTGCACCCCGCGATGACCTTCACCGGCACGAGCGTGGACGTCCAGCGCCTGGCCGGCTGTTCGTTCGGGGTGACCGCCCCGCAGGAGCTGCGGCTCGCCGCCGAGGCGCTGGTCATCGAGATGGGCGGCGAGCCCGAGTGGATCGAGGAGGAGGCCCGCCCGCTCTATCACGCGGCCCTCGCCCTCGGCGCCAACCACCTGGTGACCCTGGTGGCACAGTCGATGGAGCTGCTGCGTACGGCGGGGGTCGCCGCCCCCGACCGGATGCTCGGACCGCTGCTCGGCGCGGCCCTCGACAACGCCCTGCGATCGGGTGACGCCGCCCTCACCGGCCCCGTCGCCCGCGGAGACGCCGGCACCGTCGCGGCGCACGTCGCGGAGCTGCGCAAGCACGCACCGGGCACCGTCGCCGGCTATCTCGCGATGGCCCGCACCACCGCCGACCGGGCGCTCGCCCACGGGCTGCTCAAGCCGGAGCTGGCCGAGGACCTCCTCGGTGTGCTGGCGGAGGACGACGCGCGATGAGCTTCCGCATGGTGACGACCGCCGACGAACTGCACACCCTGAGGGCCGTGGGCGGCACCCGCGCCGTCGTGATGACCATGGGCGCCCTGCACGAGGGCCACGCCTCGCTCGTACGCTCCGCCCGCGACCTCGTCGGCCCGACCGGCTCGGTGGTCGTCACGGTCTTCGTCAACCCGCTGCAGTTCGGCGCGGGCGAGGACCTCGCCCGCTACCCCCGCACCCTCGACGCCGACCTCGCGACCGCCGAGGCCGCAGGCGCCGACATCGTCTTCGCGCCCTCCGTCGACGAGGTGTACCCCGGCGGAGAGCCCCAGGTCAGGATCTCCGCCGGCCCCATGGGCGAGCGTCTCGAAGGGGCGTCCCGGCCGGGCCACTTCGACGGCATGCTCACCGTCGTCGCCAAGCTCCTGCACCTCACGCGCCCCGACATCGCTCTCTACGGCCAGAAGGACGCGCAGCAGCTCGCGCTGATCCGACGAATGGCGCGCGACCTGAACTTCCCGGTCGAGATCGTCGGCGTACCGACCGTGCGCGAGGAGGACGGTCTCGCCCTCTCCAGCCGCAACCGCTACCTCTCCCCGGCCGAGCGGATCACCGCGCTCTCCCTGTCCCGGGCCCTGTTCGCGGCCCGTGACCGCCTCGCCGCCCAGCAGGCACTGCACGCCCGCGCCGAGGCGACCGCCGGCACGCTCGCCCGGGCCGCCGCGCTCTCGGCCATAGGGGAGGCGCGCGCCGCCGCCGACACCGCGGCCGTCGCCCAGGCAGGTCCCGGCTGCGCCGACGCCGTACGGACCGCGGCGCGCACCGTCCTGGACGAGGCCGCGCGGCTCACTCCGCCGCTCGCCCTCGACTACCTCGCCCTCGTCGACCCGGCCACCTTCGCCGAGATCCCCGACGACCACCACGGCGAGGCGATCATCGCCGTCGCCGCGAAGGTCGGCGGCACCCGCCTGATCGACAACATTCCCCTGACGTTCGGAGTCTCCACGTGACCGGCATACGGCTGAACGCCCCCGCGCCCGGCTGGGCCATCGCCGCCGACGTCGTCGTGGTCGGCTCGGGCGTCGCCGGCCTGACCGCCGCGCTCCGCTGCGCCGCCGCCGGGCTCTCCACGGTCGTGGTCACCAAGGCCCGCCTGGACGACGGCTCCACCCGCTGGGCGCAGGGCGGCATCGCCGCCGCGCTGGGCGAGGGCGACACCCCCGACCAGCACCTGGACGACACGCTCGTCGCGGGCGCGGGCCTGTGCGACGAGGAGGCGGTCCGGGCCCTGGTCACCGAAGGCCCGGACGCCGTGCGGAGGCTGATCGCCACCGGCGCCCACTTCGACACCTCCGCCGCCGGCGAGATAGAGCTCACGCGCGAGGGCGGCCACCACCGCCGCCGTATCGCGCACGCCGGAGGCGACGCGACGGGCGCCGAGATCTCCCGCGCACTGGTCGAGGCCGTCCGCGACGGGGGCCTGCGCACCATCGAGAACGCCCTGGTCCTGGACCTGCTCACGGACGCCGAAGGCCGTACGGCGGGAGTCACCCTGCACGTCATGGGCGAGGGCCAGCACGACGGCGTCGGAGCCGTCCACGCCCCGGCCGTCGTCCTCGCCACCGGCGGTATGGGCCAGGTCTTCTCCGCCACCACCAACCCCGCCGTCTCCACCGGAGACGGTGTGGCACTCGCGCTGCGCGCCGGGGCCGAGGTCTCCGACCTGGAGTTCGTCCAGTTCCACCCGACGGTGCTGTTCCTCGGGACGGACTCGGAGGGCCAGCAGCCGCTCGTCTCGGAGGCCGTCCGCGGAGAGGGCGCCCACCTCGTCGACGCCGCCGGCACCCGCTTCATGCTCGGCCAACACGAACTCGCCGAACTGGCGCCCCGCGACATCGTCGCCAAGGGCATCATGCGCCGGATGCAGGAACAGGGCGCGGCCCACATGTATCTGGACGCCCGCCACTTCGGGGCCCGGATGTGGGAGCAGCGCTTCCCGACCATCCTCGCGGCCTGCCGGGCCCACGGCATCGACCCGGTCACCGAACCGATCCCGGTCGCCCCCGCCGCCCACTACGCCTCCGGCGGCGTACGCACCGACCTGCGCGGCCGCACCACGGTCCCGGGGCTGTACGCCTGCGGCGAGGTCGCCTGCACCGGTGTCCACGGCGCCAACCGGCTCGCCTCCAACTCCCTGCTGGAAGGCCTCGTCTTCGCGGAGCGCATCGCGGCCGACATCGCCTCGCGCGCACCGCTCTCCGCCGGCGAGCCCGTCGCTCCTGCCAGCCCGTCGGAACTGCCGCTGATCGCCCCCGAGGCGCGCGTCGAGATCCAGCGGATCATGTCGCAGGGCGCGGGCGTCCTGCGCTCCGCCGCCAGCCTGACGGAGGCCGCCGCCGCACTGGAAGGTGTCCACCGCGCGGCCGTCGAGGGCCAGGAGGGCCCCGCCAAGACGGCCGAGCCGGGCGTGGAGTCCTGGGAGACCTCGAACCTGCTGTGCGTCGCCCGCGTCCTGACCGCCGCCGCCCTCGAACGCGAGGAGACCCGCGGCTGCCACTGGCGCGAGGACCGGCCCGACCGGGACGACACCACCTGGCGCCGCCATCTGGTGATCCGCATCGAGCCCGACCGCAGCCTCGTCGTCCGCCGCACCGAGAGCACCGCGTTCCCCGCCACCTCCGCCGCCACCGTCCCCGACGCCCCCAGGGAGCACCAACCGTGAGCACGCCCGAAGAACGTCCGCGTCCCGTGGACGTACCCCTGATCCAGATCGGCGCCCCGGCCGAGTCCTCCGGGGGCTGCGGGGACGCCTGCGGCTGTGCCGGCGGGGAGGAGGGGTACGACGAGCTGGAGTGCGGGCTCGACCCCGCCCTCGCCGCGATGCTCGCCGACGCGGGCCTGGACCCCGTACAGGTCGAGGACATCGCCCACCTCGCCCTCAGCGAGGACCTCGACGGCGGCGCGGACGTGACCAGCCTGGCGACCGTTCCCCAGGACGCCGTCGCCACCGGCGACTTCACCGCCCGCGAGGCCGGCACGGTTGCCGGCCTCCAGGTCGCCGAGGCGGTGCTGTCGGTGGTGTGCTCGGACGCGTTCACCGTCGAGCGCCATGTGGACGACGGCGACCGCGTCGAGGCCGGCCAGAAGCTGCTCTCCGTCACCGCCGACACCCGTGACCTGCTCACCGGTGAACGCAGCGCGCTGAACATCCTGTGCCGCCTCTCCGGCATCGCGACCGCGACGCGGGCCTGGTCGGACGCGCTGGAGGGCACGAAGGCGCGGGTCCGCGACACCCGCAAGACCACTCCGGGACTGCGTGCCCTGGAGAAGTACGCCGTCCGCTGCGGCGGCGGCGTCAACCACCGCATGTCCCTCTCGGACGCGGCCCTGGTCAAGGACAACCACGTGGTGGCCGCGGGCGGCGTCGCGGCGGCCTTCAAGGCCGTCCGGAACGCCTACCCGGACCTCGCGATCGAGGTCGAGGTGGACACCCTCCACCAGGTCCGCGAGGTCCTGGACGCGGGCGCGGACCTCATCCTGCTGGACAACTTCACCCCGGCGGAGACCGAGGAGGCCGTCGCGATCGTCGCCGGCCGCGCCGCTCTCGAATCGTCCGGGCGGCTCACCCTCGACAACGCCCGGGCGTACGCCGAGACGGGCGTCGACTACCTCGCGGTGGGAGCTCTGACCCACTCCTCCCCGATCCTCGACATCGGCCTCGACCTCCGTGAGGCTGACGTCTGATGCTGCTCACCATCGACGTCGGCAACACCCACACCGTGCTGGGGCTGTTCGACGGGGAAGAGATCGTCGAGCACTGGCGCATCTCCACGGACGCCCGCCGCACCGCCGACGAACTGGCCGTCCTCCTCCAGGGCCTGATGGGTATGCACCCGCTGCTCGGGGACGAGCTGGGCGACGGCATCGAGGGGATCGCGATCTGCTCGACCGTCCCCTCGGTCCTCCACGAGCTGCGCGAGGTGACCCGCCGCTACTACGGCGACGTGCCCGCGGTCCTCGTCGAGCCGGGCATCAAGACCGGTGTGCCGATCCTGATGGACAACCCCAAGGAGGTCGGCGCGGACCGCATCATCAACGCGGTCGCGGCGGTCGACCTCTACGGCGGACCCGCGATCGTGGTCGACTTCGGTACGGCGACGACGTTCGACGCGGTGAGCGCGCGGGGGGAGTACGCGGGCGGTGTGATCGCCCCGGGCATCGAGATCTCGGTCGAGGCGCTGGGCGTCAAGGGCGCGCAGCTCCGCAAGATCGAACTGGCCCGGCCGCGCAGCGTGATCGGCAAGAACACGGTCGAGGCGATGCAGTCGGGCATCGTCTACGGGTTCGCGGGCCAGGTGGACGGCGTGGTGCGCCGGATGAAGGCCGAACTGGCGGACGAGGCGGACGAGGTTACGGTGATCGCGACGGGGGGTCTGGCGCCGATGGTGCTGGGCGAGGCGTCGGAGATCGACGAGCACGAGCCGTGGCTGACGCTGATCGGGCTGCGGCTGGTGTACGAGCGGAACGTGTCACGGATGTAGGTGCGGGGTGCTTGTGGCTCGGGCCCTTGTGGCGGAGCCGCTTGTTCGGTGCGAGTCCTTGTGGCTCGGGCCGAGGTTCTTGTGGCGCGGCCGGTTGTTCGGTGCGGGTGCTTGTGGCTCGGGCCGAGGTTCTTGTGGCGCGGCCGGTTGTTCGGTGCGGGTGCTTGTGGCTCGGGCCTTGTTCGGTTCGGGCCCTTGTGGCTCGGGCCGAGGTGGTTGTGGCGCGGCCGGTGGTTCGGTTGCTGTCCCGGTGCCGTTCCGGGGTCATGTCCGGGACTGCGGTCCTCACCGCGCTTCGCGCGAGTTGCGGGCGCTTTGACGTCCCGGACACGACCCCTGCACGTCCCCGTCCCTGCACGCGACCAGGGCGGTACGCCCCTCGCCCCCACCCCACCCTCGCAGCGCACCCCGGCCCACGGGCGGAGGGTCGCGGGGACGGCGGGAGGGGGGCGGGGGCGCAGGAGGGGGGTGTCCGGACGTCAAAGCTTCAGCAGCTCGCGCGAAGCGCGGTGAGAAAGCAGTCCGGACACCCCCTCCGGAGAACCCGACCCCGCACCCACCACCCACAGCGCGCCCCCGCACAAACACAAGGGCACGCCCGGGTTGGGGGAATAAACCGATTTGAGCGATTTCGCACGTATTGTCAGTGCATGCCCACGCCATACGGTTCCCGCGGCGGCATGGCCTTCAGCGCAGACGAGCTGCGTGTGCTCCGACGCGCCCTCGCCGTTGCCCTCCATCCCGTCCCCCTCCCCGACGAGGACGTCCAGGCCTGCCTGCGTCTGGCCGACTCGGTGGACGAGGCGTCCCGCGAGGCAGGCCGGCTGCGCGCCTTCCTCCTCGCCGACCTCGGCCGGTACCGCTCCGCGCTCCCCGGCACCGCGGCGAGCTATCTGGAGCTCCTCCAGGACGCTCTGGCCACCGGCTACGACCCGCGTCCCGAGGACCTCGCCGCCCTGCGCACCCTGCGCGGCAATCCGGTCGGCGTGGCCGTGCTGCACCGCTGTCAGGCGCTCGCCGAGCAGTCCGTACGGGCCAGGCTGGCGGGCCGCTGCACACCCGCGCCGCGTACCCGTCTGCTGGCCCTCCCCGGCGGTCGTGCCTCGGGGGACGCGAAGCAGCAGCCCCGGCCGGAGCCGAGGAAGCCGCAGCCCAGCAAGCCCGAGCCGGGGGAGCGCCCGGTGCCCAAGCCGTCCGAGGTGTTTCCGCCGCGCCGCCGGCCGATGCCCCCGCCGGAACAGCTCGCCGCGGGCTAGCTACTCTGGGAGGCATGGACTACGTATCCGCGCTCCTGCCCCCCGTGGTGATGGCCGTCTTCTTCACCGTCCTGGTCGTGACGATAGTCAAGAGCCAGGGCGGCCCGAACAAGGCCAAGGAGGACGCGATCGTGGACGCCGCGATCGCCCGTGCGGAGTCCACCCGCCAGGCCGGCCGGGACGTCTGACCCGCCCCGACGCAGCACCCGCGCACCCGCGCGACCAGGACGTACGGCAGAGCCCCAGCCGTACGTCCTTTTTGTACGTCATTACCGCTCATTCCCCCTTCTCCCACTATGGTGGCGATGTGCCCCGCCAATTGGGAGACCTGGAAGACGCCGTCATGACACGCGTCTGGCAATGGAACCGGCCGGTCACCGTCCGGGAAGTCCTGGAAGACCTTCAGCAGGAACGGTCCATCGCCTACACGACGGTCATGACCGTAATGGACAATCTCCATCAGAAGGGCTGGGTCCGGAGGGAAGTCGAGGGCCGCGCCTATCGATATACGGCTGTCTCGACGAGAGCCGCCTACTCCGCCGCCCTGATGAACGAGGCGTGGTCGAAGAGCGACAACCCCGCGGCCGCACTTGTCGCCTTCTTCGGGATGATGTCGTCCGAGCAGCGGGAGTCCCTGCAAGCCGCCGTCCGGATCGTTCAGGGCGACGAGGTCGCCGACGGCGGTACCGCCGCGGGGCGATAGCGTCATGACATGCCTTATGCCCCAGCAAATGCCATCACCGTCCGGCGGGCCAGGACGTCCGATGTGCCCGAGGTCCGCCGTCTCGTCGATCCGTACGTGAGTGAAGGCATCCTCCTCGACAAAGCGACGGTCACTCTTTACGAAGCCATCCAGGAGTTCTGGGTCGCGGAACACGACGAGGACGGCACCGTCGTCGGCTGCGGCGCGCTCCATGTGATGTGGGAAGACCTCGCGGAAGTCCGCACTCTCGCGGTGGATCCCGCCCACAAGGGCGCCGGCATCGGGCATCTGGTGCTCGACAAGCTCTTGGACACAGCCCGCTGGCTCGGGGTGCGACGGGTTTTCTGTCTCACCTTCGAAGTGGACTTCTTCGGCAAGCACGGCTTCGTGGAGATCGGTGAGACTCCGGTCGACGGAGATGTCTACGCCGAGCTGCTGCGTTCCTATGACGAGGGCGTCGCCGAGTTCCTCGGGCTCGAACGAGTGAAGCCGAACACCTTGGGCAACAGCCGGATGCTTCTGCACCTGTGATCACCGGGAAGAGCCGGAACCCTATGTCCGAATCGCGCACGTTTCCCGCGTTCTCGAGGTTCTGAACCTCTGCCAAGGGTTTGTGTTTTCCAAGGAAAAGCGGTTTCCTTTCCGCGTACTGCATTTTCGATGAAAGGAAATCCGGTGGCACAGAAGGTTCAGGTCCTTCTTGTCGACGACCTCGACGGCGGCGAGGCGGACGAGACCGTGACGTTTGCGCTGGACGGCAAGACCTACGAGATCGACCTCACCACCGCCAATGCGGACAAGCTCCGCGGTCTGCTGGAGCCCTACGCGAAGAACGGCCGTCGTACCGGCGGTCGCGCCGCGTCCGGCCGTGGCAAGGGCCGTGCGGCCGCGAGCGGCAACAAGGACACGGCGGAAATCCGTGCCTGGGCCAAGGCGAACGGCTACGAGGTCAACGACCGCGGCCGGGTGCCCGCCACGGTCCGCGATGCCTACGAGAAGGCCAACGGCTGAGTAAACGGCCCTGCATTCACCCGCTGCGTATTCCTGCGCAGCAATCGGGCCCGGTGGCACTGCGTCGCCATCGTGTCCAGGAGCCGTACGAGATCGGGGCCGGTGCCCCGGCCGGTTCCAGCGCTGCGTCCGAAGGGCGCCAGCGCCGGAAGTGTCGGTTCCACCTCGCGCCCGGGCACGGGGGGCCGCAGCCACACGGCGGCCCCCCGCGAGCCGGGCCATCCGGGCGGCGGCGGGGCGGTCATCCGTCCTCCCGGGCCGGCGGCCGTGAGGTCCAGGGCGATTCCGCCCCATCCCAGCCAGTCGAGCAGTCCGGGCACCTCGTCCGCGCTGCCCGCTGCCACCAGCAGGCGCATCCGGTGCCCCATCAGGGCGACAGGGCTCGCCAGGTCCGTGCGGCGCAGGACGGCCGCCCCGGCGTCGGCCGGCAGTTCCAGCACGTCGAAGCGCAGTCCGGTGAGCAGTTGCACGGGGAAGCAGTCCGCCGCGGCCCAGCCGAGCTCGGTCTCGTACCACTGGGCGCGGCCGTCGTCGGCGGGCGTGCGGGGGAGCGGGACGGTGAGGGCCATACCCCGGGAACTCCCGGGACGGTGCGAGAGTTACGTAGAGTGTGCGTGCGAATGCGCCTGGTAGTGGCATCGGGGGCGTCCGGGCGCAGTCGGGGGCGCAAGGTTGTTCGCCCGTAGCTGAGGGAACCCGCGCGCGCCGCATGGAGTGTCAGTGCTTGCGGGTAAGACATTCCTAGTGGGGAGGGGCGACACGCTCGCCAGGCCGTCTCACGTTCGCCATCGGCGTAGTCAAGGTGAGGGTATCTGCCTGGCCTGCGGGAACATCGTCTCGCACCATCGGGTTGGAGCAGTTGTCGGCGTTCAGGGGTCAGGAGGCCACTTACGGGTGTCGGCAGTTGGAATGAGCGGTCCCCGCTTGCGGGACTAAGCTGCGGAAGGACAGGGAGGGGACCGACCCCTTACTGCCTGACCGCTCTGAGGAGCGATTAACGATGTTCGAGAGGTTCACCGACCGCGCGCGGCGGGTTGTCGTCCTGGCTCAGGAAGAAGCCCGGATGCTCAACCACAACTACATCGGCACCGAGCACATCCTCCTGGGCCTTATCCACGAGGGTGAGGGTGTCGCCGCTAAGGCCCTGGAGAGCCTCGGGATTTCGCTCGAGGCGGTCCGCCAGCAGGTGGAGGAGATCATCGGTCAGGGCCAGCAGGCCCCGTCCGGGCACATCCCCTTCACGCCCCGTGCCAAGAAGGTCCTGGAGCTGTCGCTCCGCGAGGCTCTTCAGCTGGGCCACAACTACATCGGCACCGAGCACATCCTGCTCGGCCTGATCCGCGAGGGCGAGGGCGTCGCAGCCCAGGTGCTCGTGAAGCTGGGCGCCGATCTCAACCGGGTGCGGCAGCAGGTCATCCAGCTGCTCTCCGGATACCAGGGCAAGGAAGCCGCCACAGCAGGCGGCCCGGCCGAGGGCACCCCCTCGACCTCGCTCGTCCTGGACCAGTTCGGCCGGAACCTCACCCAGGCCGCTCGTGAGTCCAAGCTCGACCCGGTCATCGGGCGCGAGAAGGAGATCGAGCGGGTCATGCAGGTGCTGTCCCGCCGTACCAAGAACAACCCCGTGCTCATCGGCGAGCCCGGCGTCGGCAAGACGGCGGTCGTCGAGGGCCTGGCGCAGGCCATCGTCAAGGGCGAGGTGCCCGAGACCCTCAAGGACAAGCACCTCTACACCCTGGACCTGGGCGCGCTGGTCGCGGGCTCCCGGTACCGCGGTGACTTCGAGGAGCGTCTGAAGAAGGTCCTCAAGGAGATCCGCACCCGCGGCGACATCATCCTGTTCATCGACGAGCTCCACACCCTCGTGGGTGCGGGTGCCGCCGAGGGCGCGATCGACGCCGCCTCGATCCTCAAGCCGATGCTGGCGCGAGGCGAGCTGCAGACCATCGGCGCCACGACGCTGGACGAGTACCGCAAGCACCTGGAGAAGGACGCGGCCCTCGAGCGCCGCTTCCAGCCCATCCAGGTCGCGGAGCCGTCGCTGCCGCACACCATCGAGATCCTCAAGGGTCTGCGCGACCGGTACGAGGCCCATCACCGGGTCTCCATCACCGACGAGGCCCTCGTCCAGGCCGCGACACTGGCCGACCGGTACATCTCGGACCGCTTCCTGCCGGACAAGGCGATCGACCTGATCGACGAGGCCGGTTCCCGGATGCGCATCCGCCGGATGACCGCGCCGCCGGACCTCCGCGAGTTCGACGAGAAGATCGCGGGCGTGCGCCGTGACAAGGAGTCGGCGATCGACTCCCAGGACTTCGAGAAGGCGGCCTCTCTCCGCGACAAGGAGAAGCAGCTGCTCGCCGCGAAGGCCAAGCGCGAGAAGGAATGGAAGGCCGGCGACATGGACGTCGTCGCCGAGGTCGACGGCGAGCTCATCGCCGAGGTCCTCGCCACGGCGACCGGCATTCCCGTCTTCAAGCTCACCGAGGAGGAGTCCTCCCGCCTGCTGCGCATGGAGGACGAGCTCCACAAGCGCGTCATCGGTCAGAAGGACGCCATCAAGGCGCTCTCGCAGGCCATTCGCCGTACGCGAGCGGGTCTGAAGGACCCGAAGCGCCCCGGTGGCTCGTTCATCTTCGCCGGCCCGTCCGGTGTCGGTAAGACCGAGCTCTCCAAGACGCTCGCCGAATTCCTCTTCGGCGACGAGGACGCGCTGATCTCCCTCGACATGTCGGAGTTCAGCGAGAAGCACACGGTTTCGCGTCTCTTCGGTTCCCCGCCCGGATACGTGGGTTACGAAGAGGGCGGCCAGCTCACCGAGAAGGTGCGCCGGAAGCCGTTCTCCGTCGTCCTCTTCGACGAGGTCGAGAAGGCCCACCCCGATATCTTCAATTCCCTTCTGCAGATCCTGGAGGACGGTCGCCTGACCGACTCCCAGGGCCGCGTCGTGGACTTCAAGAACACGGTCATCATCATGACGACCAACCTCGGGACCCGGGACATCTCGAAGGGGTTCAACCTGGGCTTCGCCGCGCAGGGTGACACCAAGACGAACTACGAGCGGATGAAGACGAAGGTCAACGAAGAGCTCAAGCAGCACTTCCGGCCCGAGTTCCTCAACCGTGTCGATGACACGGTGGTCTTCCACCAGCTGACCGAGGAAGACATCATCCAGATCGTCGACCTCATGATCGCCAAGGTGGACGAGCGCCTGAAGGACCGCGACATGGGTCTGGAGCTCAGCCCCACGGCCAAGTCGCTGCTCGCCAAGAAGGGCTACGACCCGGTTCTGGGCGCCCGGCCGCTGCGCCGGACGATCCAGCGCGAGATCGAGGACATCCTCTCCGAGAAGATCCTCTTCGGTGAGCTGCGCCCCGGTCACATCGTGGTCGTGGACACCGAGGGCGAAGGTGAGGAGAAGAAGTTCACCTTCCGCGGCGAGGAGAAGTCGGCTCTGCCGGACGTCCCGCCGATCGAGCAGGCGGCAGGCGGCGCAGGCCCGAACCTGTCGAAGGACGCGTAAGCGCCCGAAGGCCTGACAAAGGGGCTGCCCCGGACCATTGCGGTCCGGGGCAGCCCCTTTGCTGTGCCTCGCCCCGGGATCGGGGTGTCAGCAGAGCGCCGGCTTCCGCCAGGAGCATTCGAGATCGGCCGGGGCCTCGGATGCGCGGCGCGGCTTCGGCGGTACGGCCGTGACCGTGTCGTTGGCCGTGTCGGACTTCGCCAGCGTCACCACGATCGCGTCCTCGATGCTCTTCACCGAGGACGCGAGGTAGTTGTTGAGCACGACGCTGTAGGTGAGCTCACGGCCGGCCGCGTCCTTCACATAGCCGGACAGCGCGGATGCGCCGGTGAGCGAACCGGTCTTTCCGCGGGCGTTGAGTGCCGCGGCGGTCCCGCACATGCGGGTCCGCAGGGTTCCGCCGGTGAAGCGGTCCGGGTGGCACGCCACGGGCAGGGAGGCATACCAGTCCGCGTACCAGGGGGCGTCGCGGACCGACAGGAGCAGGGTGGTCAGCTGCTCGGCCGGGAAGAGGTTCATCCGGGACAGACCGGAGCCGTCGACCTGGCGCAGCTCTGCCGTGTCGACGCCTTCCTGTTTGAGATAACCGTCCACCGCCGCCAGGCCGGCTGCCCAGGTGCCGCGGCCCGACGTCTCCCGGCCCATGGTCTTGGTGAGCGTCTCGGCGTGCATGTTGTTGGACAACTGCATGAACGGGACCATCAGCTCCCGCAGCGGCATGGACCGGTGGGAGGCGAGCTCCTTCGCGCCGGCCGGTGTGGGCCGGCCCAGCCGGGGCGGTCCGGCGACGCGGACACCGTGGCGGGCGAGCGCGTCGGAGAAGACCGCGGCCGCGTAGCCGGTCGGCTCCCAGACGGCGATCCACTCCTTGGTGGCACCGGCGCCGACGGGAATGTTGCCGCTGACCGTGATCGTGTTGGTGCCGTGCTGCCGCTCGACGGAGAGGGTGTCCGGCTGCCCGGCGGGGACGGTGGTGCCGCGCACGTCGAGGCGTACGTAGTCCGTCGGCGGTGTCACCTTGATCCGTGGCCGGGCGCCGGGCCGGGAGCCCGGGAGGGCCTCCACGATGACCGTGCCCGAGTCGTAGTCGGTGTCGGGGGCCACCGTGAGGGGTGAGATCTGCGCGGAGTAGTACGAGGACTCGTCGTCCGACGCCCATGAACGTCCGAGCCGCTGGGTGTCGAAGCGGGTGTCGTCGGCGACGAGCCTGCCGGTGACGCGTCTGATGCCGGTCGCGGCGACGTCGGCGGCGAGCCGGTCGTAGTCCTGCGCGAGGGCGGTCGGGTCGCCGCTGCCGCGCAGATACAGGTCGCCGCGGAGTGTGGAGCCGTACCGCGGGCCGCCGGCGAGCACGTCGGTGCGGTAGCGGTAGTCGGGCCCGAGCAGCGCCATCGCGGCGACGGAGGTGGCGAGCTTGGTGTTGGACGCGGGCATCAGACGGTCCGCGCCGGTGCGCTGGTAGAGCCGTTCGCCGGTGGTGGCGTCGGCGATCACCACGCTCGCGGCGCCGCCGTCCATCCGGGCGTCGGCGAGGATCGTGTCGATGGCCCCCTTGAGGCCGTCGTCCGACGGCCCGGCTCCGGCGGGCGCGCTCCAGGTGAGTGTGGACGTGAGGATGCAGGCGAGCCCGATGACGACGGGCCGGATCCGGGCGCGGCGCTGTCCGCGGCGGTTCGAGCGAATCACGGGTCTACTCATGGCACAGGAGCATCCCGGAGGTGGCCTCGCGCGGGAAGGACGCCGGTCGGCCCGGTGAGCCTCCCTTTTCAGGGGCGTTTTATGGGCGAAACGGGCATACGGGACTTGGGTGTTGGTGTGGCCTGGGCAACATTCACAGGCCCTGGAGGGCCCCTCGCCCGTGACAAGGCACACAGGCCCATCCGGTCCTACTAGCCGGAATAGGAGCATGGTGCGCCGCTCGGCCGGGCCCTTCGGTCCTGGTAGCGGGGGGACCTTCGACCCATCGGCGGACGAATGGGTCGGATCCGGGCCCCATGGGGGCCCCGCTCCACCGGTACATGCGATTAAACCCGTTTTCGAGGGGATATCTCCCCGTGTTTCCGGTGCGCTTCTCGATCATGGTCGAGGGGTGTCAAGAGTCCGATTCCTGGCGCCGGAGCTACGACGCAATGTCGTAGATGGGGGGTTTGATGACGGATGGGCGCTTCGGTTACCAATGTGGAGCCAGCCCGGTGCGAGCGTGCCGGGTCAATTCATGCCCGGAGGTTCCCCCGAATGTCGAAGCGCATCAACCACCGTCTCCGCCCGTCCGTGCTCCGTACCCGTGGCACCGTCGTCGCCGCCGGACTCGGCGCCGTGATGGTCGTCGGAGCCGGTGCGGGTGTCGCCTCCGCAGCTGGGGGCACCACTGCGGCTGCTGACCCCGCGACCGCCGTGGCCGCGCAGGCCGATGCCCAGGCGAAGGCCGCTGTGAACGCGAAGGCCGTCAAGGCCAAGGCCGCGAAGGCCGCCGCGGCGAAGGCTGCCAAGGCCAAGGCCGCGAAGAAGGTCGCCTGGGTCAAGCCCGTCGGCAAGTACACGCTGAGCGCGAGCTTCAACCAGGGCGGCGCCATGTGGGCGCACAAGCACTCCGGCCAGGACTTCGCCGTCCCGGTCGGCACCACGGTCAAGGCCGCGAACGCCGGTACCGTCGTGAAGGCCGGCCCGTACGGCGGCGGCGACGGCGCCGCGTACGGCAACGCCATCGTGATCAAGCACGCCAACGGCAAGTACTCGCAGTACGCGCACCTGTCGAAGATCAACGTGGGTGTCGGTTCGCACGTGAAGACCGGCCAGTCCATAGCCAAGTCCGGCAACACCGGAAACTCCTCCGGCCCGCACCTGCACTTCGAGATCCGTACGACCCCGAACTACGGCTCGGCGCTCAACCCGGCCTCGTTCCTGCGCACCGTGGGTGTCACCTTCTGACATTCGCTCCGCGGTACGTCACCCGGTGACGCGGTGGGCCTGGCTCACCAGATCGATCGCGACCTCGAGGACAGCCCGGCGCTTGTCCTCGGGGTCGCCTTCGATTGTCTGGAGGAAGAACATCCCCGCGTGCATCGTGAAGAGCGCGCTGGCGCAGCGGACCTGGTCGGGCAGCGGGGCGCCCGGCTCCTTGATCAGGTCCAGCAGGCCGAGCATGCGCTTTTTGAAGGTCTCGCCGATGCTCAGCTCGCGGACCGTGGCCTGGTTCTCCTGCATGAAGCGGAACAGGGGAGCGGCCTGGGTGAGGGCCTCGCTGTAGCGGCGCAGCAGTTCCTTCTTGGTGGCGAGGGTCTTCGGCTCCGCCTGGGCCCACTCCATCAGCTCGTCGATCGGCCTCGTCAGATCCTCGAAGAGGCTGATGACGATGTCTTCCTTGGTCTTGAAGTGGTAGTACAGCGCCGCCTTGGTGACATCGAGCCGCTCGGCGATCTCGCGCAGCGAGGTCTTCTCGTAACCCTGCTCGGCGAAGAGTTCGAGGGCGACGTCCTGGATGCGCTGGCGTGTGTTGCCTCTGGCCATGGTCTCTCCCCAAGAACGCTCAAACTTACTTGACGCCCGGCTAGTGCGCGGTCTACCTTCCCCAGTGTAGTCAGCTAGCCGGGCGGCAAGTAAGTGCGTGGGGGAGTGGAACCGATGAACACCAGCAAGCGGGATCCCGAGGAGCCCGAGAAGAGCCAGGGGCGGGCCGCGAAAGAGCCGCGCAGTGTACGGATCGTGATCTTCGCACTCATGATCGCGATGCTGCTGGCCATGCTCGACAACATGATCGTCGGCACCGCGATGCCGACCATCGTCGGCGACCTCGGCGGTCTGGAGCATCTGTCCTGGGTCGTCACCGCCTACACGCTGGCCACCGCGGCCTCGACCCCGATCTGGGGCAAGCTCGGCGACCTGTACGGGCGCAAGAACATCTTCCTGCTGTCGATCGTGATCTTCCTGATCGGATCCGTGCTGAGCGGTATGGCCCAGGACATGGGCCAGCTGATCGGCTTCCGGGCCGTCCAGGGTCTGGGCGCCGGCGGTCTGATGGTCGGCGTCATGGCGATCATCGGTGACCTCGTCCCGCCCCGGGAGCGCGGCAAGTACCAGGGCATGATGGCCGGTGTCATGGCCGTGGCCATGATCGGCGGACCGCTGGTCGGCGGCACGATCACTGACCACCTCGGCTGGCGCTGGTCCTTCTACATCAACCTCCCGCTCGGCGCCGTCGCGCTGGCGATGGTCACCGCCGTCCTCCACCTGCCGAAGCGCGAGCGCACCAAGCCGCGCATCGACTACCTGGGCGCGGCCCTGCTGACGGTCGGCATCACCTCGATCGTGCTGGTCACGACCTGGGGCGGTACGGAGTACGCCTGGGGCTCCGCCGTGATCATGGAGCTCATCGCGATCGGCGTGGCCGCGCTCACCGGCTTCTTCTTCGTCGAGACCAAGGCCGCCGAGCCGATCATGCCGCTGCACATCTTCCGCAGCCGCAACTTCACGCTGATGTCGGTGATCGGCTTCATCGCCGGATTCGTCATGTTCGGCGCGGTCCTCTTCCTGCCGCTGTACCAGCAGTCCGTCCAGGGCGCCTCGGCGACCAACTCCGGCCTGCTGCTCCTGCCCATGCTGATGTCCATGCTGGTCGTCTCGATGATCGCGGGGCGGGTGACCACCAACACCGGCCGGTACCGCATCTTCCCGATCATCGGAGCCGGACTGATGGTGACCGGCCTGTTCCTGCTCGCGCAGATGGACACCGAGACCTCGCGTCTCGCCTCCGGCGTCTACATGGCCGTCCTCGGCGCCGGTATGGGCTTCCTGATGCAGATCACGATGCTGGTCGCGCAGAACAGCGTCGAGCTCAAGGACATGGGCGTCGCCTCCTCCGCGGCCACCCTCTTCCGTACGCTCGGCAGCTCCTTCGGCGTCGCGATCATGGGCGCCCTGTTCACGAGCCGGGTGAACCACGAGATGTCCGCCGGCGGCAACGCGGACCTCACCGAGCACTCCGCCCAGCTGGACGCGGCCGGCCTGGCCAAACTGCCGGACGACCTTCGCGAGGCGTACGAATTCGCCGTGTCGTCAGGGACGCACGGTGCGTTCCTCCTGGGAGCGTCGGTCGCCGTGCTCGGCTTCGTCGCGGCCTTCTTCGTCAAGGAGGTGCCGCTGCGCGGTGCCGCCCCCACGAAGGACCCGGCGCCGCAGGACAAGGTCGCGGAGAGCGTCTGATCGCGTCCGGACACGGAGAGCGTCCGACCGCGGTGGGCCCGGCGCGGCGCTGAGGCTCCGCCCGGCCCGCTGCCCGGCTCACGGCCCCCGGTGTGTGCACACCGGGGGCCGTTGTCAGTGGCGCGTGCCAGCATCGGGGATGTGGACAGCACCACCGCGGCGCCGGCGCGCCTTGCCCATCTGCGGCAGCTGCGCCTCGCCAAGGACGCCATGGACCGCGACTGGGCCGAGCCGCTCGACCTGGACGCGGTGGCCGCGCATGCCGGGTATTCGCGCTATCACTTCGTCCGCGCCTTCAAGGCGGTGTACGGGCAGACGCCCGGCCAGTACCTGTCCCGCAGACGCATAGACCGCGCCGAGGAGCTGCTGCGCTCGGCGAACCTCTCCGTCACCGAGATCTGCACGCTCGTCGGCTTCAGCAGCCTGGGCACCTTCTCCACCCGGTTCAAGAAACAGACCGGGCTGACCCCCAGCCAGTACCGCGCCCGGCACGTCGGCCGCGGAGCCGCGCTGATCCCCGGGTGCTACGCCCTGTTGTACGCGGGGGGCTTCCCGGGCAGGAAGACCGCCGACGGGCCGGGCGCGGGCAGCACGGGGCCCGCCGGCGATTCCGGCGGCCCGGACACCGGCTCCGGCTCCCGCTCCGGCTCCTGCGATGTCTCCGCCGACAACTCCCGCGACGACTCCCGCGAGCTGCGCAATTCTGAAGAAGCCGGCTGACCGGGCCGCTGCCTACGGTGGCAGGGCAAGCAGGAATCACCCCTCGAGGAGCACCTCATGATCAAAGGCCTCGCCATTTCCACCGTCTGGGTCCTGGACCAGGACCGGGCGAAGGAGTTCTACACCGAGAAGCTCGGCCTCGAGGTCCGCACGGACATGACGATGGGCGAGGGCGGGATGCGCTGGCTGACGGTCGGCGCGAAGGACCAGCCCGACGTGGAGCTGACCTTGATGGTCCCGGACCCGTCGACGATGGACCCGGAAGCGGCCGAGGCCCTGAAGACGCTGGTCTCCAAGGGGGTCATGGGCGCGGGCGTGCTGGCCACGGACGACATCCACGGGGACTACGAGAAGCTGAAGAAGCGCGGCGTGGAGTTCCTCCAGGCCCCGCAGGAGCGGCCGTACGGCACCGAAGCGATCCTGCGCGACGACTCGGGGAACTGGTACTCCTTCACACAGCGGCGCGAGGGCGCACTCGACTTCGACAAGGACTGGTCCTGCTAGGCCCTGCCCGGGCGATCTTGTCGGGCCTGTGACGACAGCTACGGCACCTCGCTGCTGACGCCACAGGCTGATCCTCGAAGATCGCCCGGACAGGACCTGGCGGGCCCGCCGGCAGACAGGCCCTAGTCGTCGAGCAGCATCGGGAAGCTGCCCGTGCTCGTCGGCGCGTGCTCGGGCAGCCACAGCACCGCGATCGCGCCGCCCGACTCCCCGAGAGGCGTCGTGCCCCCCGGAGCAGCGTTGCGGAAGGTGAGCCGGGCGCCCAGGACCCGCGCCTGCCCCGCCGCGATCGTCAGGCCCAGGCCGTGGCCCGTCCCGGCGCGGTCGCTCGCACCCGTGCGGAAGCGGCTCGGGCCCTCGCGCAGCAGCGCCTCGGGGAATCCGGGGCCGTGGTCCCGTACCCGCACGACCCGTCCCTCGACGGTGACCTCGATCGGCGCCTTGCCGTACTTGGCGGCGTTGGTCAGCAGATTGAGGAGGATGCGTTCGAGCCGCCGCGGATCGGTGCTCACCCATGACTCGTGGACGATCCGTACGACCACATCGGGGTTGAGCGCGGCGATCCGGCGGCCGACGAACTCGCCGAGGGCTATCTCCTGGAGCTCGGCCCGCTCCGAGGCGCTGTCGAGCCTCGCCACCTCCAGGACGTCCTCGACCAGCGTCCGCATGGCCTGGGCCCGGTCCCGTACGAGCTCGGTGGGGCGGCCGGGCGGCAGCAGCTCCGCCGCCGTGAGCAGCCCGGTCACCGGGGTGCGCAGCTCGTGCGCGATATCGGCGGTGACACGGCGCTCGGCCTCGATACGGGCGTTCAGAGCGTCGGTGAGGGCGTCCACGGCCCGGGCGAGCGAGTCGGTCTCGTCGCGTACGAGACCGCCGATCGCGTCCCGGACGCGGACGTCCGTGTTGCCCTGAGCGACCGTCCGGGCCGCCGCGGCGGCCTTGCGGAGCCGCCGCGAGAGCTGGCCGCCGATCAGTACGCCGAGGGCGCAGCCGCCGAAGACCACCGAGACCGAGCCGATGATCAGCGCCCGGTCCAGGGCCTTCATCACGGTGGCGCTGCGGCCGGCGAACTGGGAGTGCAGGGAGAGGACGTCGCCGTTGGACAGCGGAACGGCCGCCCAGATCTCGGGCGGCCCGTCGTGGTGGTCCTGCACATAGCTGCCGCGGCGCTTCTCGCGCATCAGCTTCTGGAGCGCCTTGGGCAGCGCGGGGTCATTGATCTTGGTGCTGAAGCGCGGGTCCTTGTTCTTGGACGTCTCGTACCAGCGCTGGGCCAGCAGGACACGGTCCATCTGGACATCGCGCGCGTTGTCCAGCATCGAGACGCGGGCGGCGTTGTGCACGACGAGGCTCAGGGCCATGGCGATGAGCGCGCCGACGGCGGCGATCGCGATGCTGATCTTCCAGCGGACCCCGGTGCGCAGGGCGAAACGCTTCATGCCTTGAGCTTGTAGCCGAAGCCACGGACCGTTTCGATCCGGTCCTGGCCGATCTTGGTCCGCAGGCGCTGGACATGGACGTCGACCACGCGGGTGTCGCCGCCCCAGCCGTAGTCCCAGACGCGTTCGAGCAGCTTGTCGCGGGAGAGCACCGTGCCCGGCGCGGAGGAGAACTCCAGCAGCAGCCGCATCTCGGTCGGTGTCAGTGCCACGGGCTGGTCGGCCTTCCGCACCTCCATGCCCTCGGTGTCGATCACCAGCTCACCGAAGGTCAGCACCGCACCCTGGCCGTCCTGGCCGCCGGACGCGAGCTCGCCGCCCGCCGCGCCACCGGCGTGACCGAAGCGGCGCAGCACCGCGCGGATCCTGGCGACCAGCACAGCGCCGTCGAACGGCTTGGTGACGTAGTCGTCGGCGCCCGCCTCCAGGCCCAGCACCACGTCGATCGAGTCGGCCCGTGCCGACAGCATGATCACCGGGACGGTCGACTCGTCGCGGATGCGCCGGCACAGACTCACCCCGTCGAGTCCCGGCACCATGACGTCGAGCAGCGCGATGTCCGGGCGGTTCGCGCGGAAGGCTTCGAGTCCGAGCAGTCCGTCGGGCATGGCGGTGACGACGAAGCCGTCGCGCTCCAGGGCCAGCTGGGTGGCCTCACGGATGACGTCGTCGTCCTCGACGAAGAGGACATGGGTGTCGGCCATCCGCTGCTCTCAGTTCCCGTCCGGTTGCGGCGCCTCGGAGGCGACCACGTCGCCCTCGCCCACCGCTCTGCTGAATTCGTTGCGCACCCAGTACTGCTGGGTGAACTTGCCGCTCGTCCAGTGGTACGTCGTGATCTCCTCGCCGGACGGCTCGTCCACCGGATCACCCTTGGCGTACACCTGCTTGGTCACGACCAGGTCGCCCCGGTCGATCGCGGAGTACACCGCGGGCTCCTCCGCCGCGAAGACATTCTCGTACTTGCTGCCGTTGTCGCGGTACACATACGTGCCCATGCCCACGGCGTCGCCGCAGGTCATCACGTTGACGACGACATCGGGCACGGTGCCGCCGGTCAGATTCCCGTACGAGGTGTCCACCGGGTACGAGTCGCGGCTGCACGGCTTGAGGTCGGCCTTCACCCGCTCGCTGACCTTCGGGTCGCTCTTGATCAGGTCCACCGCGTCCACGGTCTTGGCGAACTGCGTCTCGCCCGTCGAGGAGGCGCCGGCGGACGGGGTGGCCTTGGCGACGGCGTCCGCGTGTGCAGCGCCCTCGTCCTGCACTCCGGTGCCGCCGGTGGAACACGCGACGGTGAACAGGCCGACGGCGGCGAGCCCGGCAATCGCCGTGCCGCTCGCCGCCAGTGATGCCCTGCCGCCCCTGGTTGTCAGGCCGCGCACCTCTCCTGCCCCCGATCTCCCCCGTTGCCCTTCGGGCGCGGGAGATGCTTCACCTGCTCACCATCACGCCGCAGCTCGCCGCGCTCCAGAGCGCGCGCGTCCAGGTCCCGGCTCTCCAGCTCCTGACGGAGGCGGGCCAGTGCCCGGTGCAGTGTGCTCTTCACGGTACCTGCCGACATCCCCAGGGCGGCAGCCGTCTCCTCGGTGCTCATCTGCTCCCAGTGTCGCAGCACCACGACGCTGCGCTGCTTGGGAGCCAGCACCTTCAGGATGTCCATCAGCAGGGCGCGGTCGGCGCGCTGGTCGCTGCCGTCCTCGACGCTGGCGTCGGGCAGCTGCTCGGTGGGCACCTCTTCGAGGCGGCGGGCCCGCCACCACTCGGTACGCGTGTTGATCATGACGCGGCGGAGGTAGGCGTCGGCCAGCGACTTGTCGGCGATGCCGTCCCAGCGGCCGTAGGTGCGGGCCAGGGCGGTCTGCAGCAGGTCCTGGGCGTCGATCGGGTCGGGCACGAGACGCCGGGCACTGCGCAGCAGAGCCTCCTGCCGTGTGCGTACGTACTCTTCGAATTCGAGCACCTCGCCGTGCGCCATTCCAACCGCCTCCGTCCCCGTGACAAGCAACCGTGTTCCGTTACGCCACAGAAGCTACGGAGCGGTTGTCACGGCCCTGTGCGGAGCAGCCGTCGGACGGCGCACGGCCATCCATCGGTTGTGTAACAGCCGATGTTTCAGGTCCGGTTCGGGTGGGAAAGCCCCCCGTCCGGTCGGCAGGTGCTCAGCCCGGCAGTCGGTACGTACCGTCGTCCAGTGGCTCGACGAGCCCGTCGGCGACGAGTCCGTCGAGGGCGCGCGCCCGCTGCACGGGCTCGTGCCAGACCGCGTCCAGCGCCGACTGTGGGACCGGCACGTGCGCCTCCCGGAGAACGGCGAGGAGCCTGCCGCGCACCTGACGGTCGGTGCCCGCATAGGTCTGGCCCCGGCGGGCCGCGCCTTCGTGTGCGGGTTTGCCGGCCAGCCGCCAGGCGCACTGCCCGGCGATCGGGCAGCGGGAGCAGTCCTCGTTCCGCGCGGTGCACACCAGCGCGCCGAGTTCCATGGAGGCCGCCGCCCACCGGGCAGCCGTCCTCTCGTCGTCGGGCAGCAGCGCGCGGGCCAGCTTGCGCTCGGCCGCGGTGGTTGCCGTCGGCGGGTACTGGACGCCCGTCGCCGCCCGCGCGAAGACCCGGCGGACATTGGTGTCGAGGACGGCGTGGCGCTGGCCGTAGGCGAAGGAGGCCACCGCGGCCGCCGTGTACTCGCCGATCCCCGGGAGCGAGAGCAGCTGCCCGTGGTCGCTCGGCACATCGCCGCCGTGCCGCTCCGCTATCGCCTGCGCGGCTCCGTGCAGCCGCAGGGCGCGCCGCGGGTAGCCGAGCCGGCCCCAGGCGCGAACGGCCTCGCCGGGCGCCTCGGCCGCGAGGTCGGCGGGCCGGGGCCAGCGGGCCATCCACTGTTCGTACACGGGCAGGACCCGGCTGACCGGAGTCTGCTGGAGCATGAACTCGCTCACCATCACGCCCCAGGCACCCGCATCGGGGCGGCGCCAGGGCAGATCACGGGCGTGCTCGTCGAACCAGTCGATGACGGGGGAGTGGAGGGACGCCGCGTCGGCGCGGGCGGTGTGTGTGGTGGTGTCAGTCATGGCACTCCGATCCTGGCACGTCCGGGCGGACGGAGGGCGCATCCACCGGTGGCCCGGCGCGGGGGCGTGGGGGATGGCCCCCCGGGAGGCGGGTTCCCTCCTGCCGGGCCGGGTGCCTGGTTCCCCGGGTCCGGCCGCCGCTCGCGCGTGGCCGGGGGCTCGGGCCGGTCGCCGTCTCCGCGCGCGATGTGCCAGAGCTCAGGCGGCCGGTCGCTGCCGCGGGAGGACACCGTCGGTCGTGATGACGACAACCGGGCCGGGGGACGGCGAGGGCCTTGCCTCTCCGCGCGCCCGCGAACTCCCGCTGCCCGCAGGCCACCAGGCGACTACGGAGGCGGGCCGTAGGCCAGAACCCCTGCCACAGTACCGAGTTGACCGACGAGCCCGACCGCTGCACGCTGTGATCACGCAGCGTACGCGCCCCGGGTGGATCGGTCACCCACTGCTACCGGCCCGAGCGCGAACGACGGCTGCGGGCCGCGGCGAAACGTCCTGCCGTGATGATGATCCGCAGAACTTGCAAGTAGAGCGGCGGGTGGGACGGGAGTTGGCCCGGATCTCTCGTAGAGTTTGGGTCGTGGGATCTCTGCGCAATCCGATCGGGCCACTCCCCTCCTCCATCTACTGGCGACGGAGGGCAGTCGCGCTGTCGTTGGTCGCGCTGCTCCTGCTCCTGGTCGTATGGGCCCTTACGACGGGCGGAGGCGGCGGAGACAAGGACGACGGCGCCAACGGCGGTCCCTCGCCCGCCACTTCGATCACTCCGGGGCCCACGTCCTCGGGTCCCGCGATCAGCGAACAGCCCGGTGGCCGTGACACCGGCGGCACCGGTGAGAGCAACGGCGGTGGCGGAACCGGCGGTACGGGCGCGGACGGCGGAGCCGGCGGCGACGGTGGCGCGGGAACCGGCGGAGGCGGCGCCGCGGGTGGTGCCGGTGGCGCGGGCGGTGCCGGCGGAGCGGCGGGCGGCTCGACGGGCCAGCAGGTACCGGCCGGTTCCACCCTGCCCAACTGCACTCCCGGCGCATTGAAGTTGACTCTGCGCAGCCTCAAGGTGTCGTACGAGCCGGGTGAGAAGCCCACGTTCCAGCTGGTCGCCTCCAACTCGTCGTCCGCGACATGCAAGGCGGACTTCGGTCCGCGGGCGGCGGTGCTGACCGTCACCGACAACGGGGACGACGAGGTGTGGTCGTCGAAGGACTGCCCCCCGGGTGCGGGCAGTGTGCTGCTGAGGGTGCCGGCGGGCCAGACGATCACGTACACCGTGCAGTGGGACCGCAGGCAGAGCGAGCCGCAGTGCGCCACGCCGCGGCCGGGGGCCGCGCCCGCGGGCACGTATCTGGTGGAGGCGAAGTTCCCGGGCGTGACCGTGCTGCCGGCGTCGTTCCGCCTGGAGAAGGACTGAAGCCTGCCGTTCGGCTCAGGCTGAACGACAGGCTTCGGAGTCGGCGCGAGCCGATGTCGACGACGGTCCCTAGACGTACCGCTCGAGAATCGAGGACTCCGCGAGCCGTGACAGGCCCTCGCGGACGCTGCGTGCGCGCGCCTCGCCCACACCGTCGACCGTCTGAAGGTCGTCGACGCTCGCCGCGAGCAGCTTCTGCAGCCCGCCGAAGTGCTCCACCAGCCGCTCGATGATCGCGCCCGGCAGTCTCGGCACCTTCGCCAGCAGCCGGTAGCCGCGCGGGGAGACCGCGGAGTCGAGGGTCTCGGGCGAGCCGCTGTAGCCCAAAGCCCTGGCCACTATGGGTAGTTCCAGTAGTTCCGTGTGGGTCAGGGAGTCCAGCTCGAACAGGGCCTCGTCGACCGTACGGGACCGCTTTGCGGTGGGCTCGGGCACATAGTCACGCACGACCAGCTCGCGCTCGGGCTCGACGCCCGCGATCAACTCGTCGAGCTGGAGGGAGAGCAGCCGTCCGTCGGTGCCCAACTCGACCACGTACTCGGCGATCTCGGTGGCGATCCGTCGCACCATCTCCAGGCGCTGGGCCACGGCCGTGACGTCCCGGACCGTCACCAGGTCCTCGATCTCCAGCGCGGAGAGCGTGCCCGCGACCTCGTCGAGGCGGAGCTTGTAGCGCTCCAGGGTCGCGAGGGCCTGGTTCGCGCGGGACAGGATCGCGGCCGACTCCTCCAGGACCCGGCGCTCCCCGTCCACGTACAGCGCGATGAGGCGCATGGACTGCGACACGGACACCACGGGGAAGCCGCACTGACGCGACACCCGGTCCGCCGTGCGGTGGCGGGTGCCGGTCTCCTCGGTGGGGATGGACGCGTCCGGAACCAGCTGCACACCGGCCCGGAGGATCTTGGTGATGTCCTTGTCGAGGATCAGCGCGCCGTCCAGCTTGCACAGCTCGCGCAGCCGGGTCGCGGTGAACTCGACATCCAGCACGAAGCCGCCGGTGCACATCGATTCGACCGTTTTGTCCATACCGAGGACGATCAGGCCGCCGGTGTTGCCGCGGAGGATCCGCTCCAGGCCGTCGCGCAGGGCCTGGCCCGGCGCCACCGCGCTCAGGGCGGCGCGGATCAGTGCTTCGTTGCCGGAGCCTCCGCCGGACTTTCCGGGTGCTGCTGCCCGGTCGTTGGCTGCCACTGCACTCCTCCGGCTCGTACGGATGGGCGAGACCAGGGCAAAGTCTACCGGCGCGTGTCGTCGTCCCGTGGGGCCTCCGCACGCTCTTTGCGCGGTGCCGTGACCGGAGCCCCCTCCGAACCCCTCTGCCGCCCGCGCGGCAGCACCCTCAGAGCGTCTCCGACATCGGCCACTTCCGTCACCTTCATGCCCGCGGGCACCTTGCCAGGGTCGGACGGGACCAGGGCGTGGGTGAAGCCGAGACGGTGGGCCTCGGAGAGCCGGCGCTGCACGCCCGTGACGCGTCTCACCTCGCCGGCGAGGCCGACCTCACCGATCGCGACCAGGTTCTTCGGCAGCGGGGTGTCGCTGGCGGCGGAGGCCAGGGCGAGCGCGATCGCCAGGTCCGCCGCGGGCTCCGAGAGCTTCACACCGCCGACCGTCGCGCTGTAGATGTCGCGCTTGCCGAGAGCGGTGATCCGGCCGCGCTGCTCCAGGACGGCGAGCATCATCGAGACGCGGGAGGTCTCCAGACCCGAGGTCGTGCGCCGGGGGGAGGGGATCTGCGAGTCGACGGTGAGTGCCTGCACCTCGGCGACGAGCGGGCGCCGGCCCTCCAGGGTGACCGTCAGACAGGTGCCGGGCACGGGCGCGTCCCGGCGGGTCAGGAACAGGCCCGAGGGGTCCGCGAGTCCGGTGATGCCCTCGTCGTGCAGCTCGAAGCAGCCGACTTCGTCCGTCGCTCCGTAACGGTTCTTGACGCCCCGTACGAGACGCAGCCGCGCGTGCCGGTCGCCCTCGAAGGAGAGCACGACGTCGACGAGGTGCTCCAGCAGCCGCGGTCCGGCGATCGCGCCGTCCTTGGTGACATGGCCCACCAGGATCGTGGACATCCCGCGCTCCTTGGACGCGCGGATCAGCGCGCCGGCGACCTCGCGGACCTGGGCCATGCCGCCGGGCGCGCCGTCGATCTCGGGGGAGGCGACGGTCTGGACGGAGTCGAGGACCAGCAGCGACGGCTTGACCGCGTCCAAGTGCCCGAGAACGGCGGACAGATCGGTCTCGGCCGCCAGATACAGATGGTCGTGCAGGGCGCCGATGCGGTCGGCGCGCAGCCGGACCTGGCTCGCCGATTCCTCGCCCGTCACATACAGGGTCCGGTGCTCGTCGCTCGCGGCCTTGGCGGCGACGTCCAGCAGCAGGGTGGACTTGCCGACGCCCGGCTCACCGGCGAGCAGCACGACAGCGCCGGGCACCAGCCCGCCGCCGAGCACCCGGTCGAGCTCGTCCACCCCGGTGGAGCGGGCCGTCGCCTGTCGTCCGTCGACCTGGCCGATGGGCAGCGCGGCGGTGGAGACGCGGCCGGCGGCGGTGGTGCGGACGGCGGGCGCGCCGTACTCCTCGATCGTGCCCCAGGCCTGGCATTCGGGGCAGCGGCCGAGCCACTTGGCGGTCGTCCAGCCGCACTCGGTGCAGCGGTAGGACGGCCGGTCCTTCGCGGATTTCGTACGGGCAGCCATGCGGTGAACCGTAGCGGGGGCCACTGACAACGAGGTCACCGCCGTCCCCGGAGGGCTGCCGCGCACCGGGCGCGAACGGCCTGGCGGACAGCGGCGGAACGCCTCGGCACACGCCCCGTCCGTCCCGGGATGAATAAACGATTCCTGTCCCCCTTCGAGCGAACTGTTCACCCGTAAGGATTAAAAGTGTTCAAGGGGTACGAAGTGGGTGTGTTCCTGCGCCTACGGTCACGGCGTGACGAGCAGCAGGCTGGAACCACCCACCCACACCACCGGCGCACGACGGGCGCACCGGCGCACGCCGCACACCCTCACGCAACAGCCGCCCGCGCGTTATGAGCCGTACCTCGACGGCCTGTTCACCTACTGCCTCTCCGTGCTCTGCGACCACGACGCCGCGACGGCGCTGCTCGGTGATGTGCTCGCCATGGCGGAGCGGCAGTACGGGCGCAGCCCGGCGGACGAGCCCGGACGCAAGGCGTGGCTGTACGCACTGGCGCGCTGGGCGTGCCTGCGCCGGCTGGCCGAACAGCGGCGCAGCCGGCAGGGAGCGCACACCGGCAGAACCGCCGTCTCCGAGGAGCGGCCCCGGGTCTCCGAGGAGGCCGCGGAGCGCCGCCGCTCCGAACTGGCCCTGCTGGCCTGGCCGGAGGCGGCCGGCACCACACCCGAACAGCGCGAGGCGCTCGAACTCGCCGTACGCCACGGGCTCGGCGCGCGTGAGGTCGCCGCGGTCCTCGGTATGGACGCGACCGCCGCCCGCGAACTCCTCGCAGCCGCCGCCTGCGAGGTCGAGCGCACCCGCGCGGCGCTCGCGGTGGTCGAGAGCGGCAACTGCCCCTCCGTCGCCCGCCTCACCGGCGACCACCGGGTGCTGCTCTCCGCGGCGCTGCGTACCGAACTCGTCCGGCACGTCGACGACTGCCCCCGCTGCCGCCGCGCCGCCGAACGGGCCGGCGCGGGCGGGCCGTGGCCGGGGTCTGCCGTCAGCCCGGCCACGCTGCCCCTGGTCGAGGCCCCGCGGGCCGCCGCGTACATCGCGATGCTCCACGTCCCCCGGGCGCGCGCGGCCGCACCCCGCTTCGGACCCAGCGGCTTCCCCCTCGACCCGAAGGACCACGCGGCCCGGCGCGACCGGCTGCGGGCCCGCGCGGTGACCACCACCGTCGTGGCGACGGTCGTCGCCGCGCCGGTCCTCGCGCTGTGGGCGGCGTACCGCGGGGCGCCGCTGACGGGGGAGGGCGAACACGGCGGAGCCTCGGTCACCGCGAGCGACACGACGGAGGACGTGGGCCTGGAGGGCCGCCCCTACGACCACTACGAGAACGCGGGCAACGCCCAGGCCGAACCGGCGTCCCCGTTCACCGCGCCCTCCGCGTCGCCGGACGTCTCGGTCGAGGTCATCAGCGCGGGCACGCCCCCGCCGCCGTCCCGCCCCGGCATGCCGGCCCCGGGCCGCCTCACGGTCGAGGCGGAACCGTCCGGCGACACGACCCGCATCACCCTCCGCGCCTCGGGCGGCTCACCCGTCACCTGGTCCGCCTGGACGAACGCCCGCTGGCTCTACGTGAGCCACACCTCGGGCACGCTGCGCCCGGGCGAATCGGTGACGATCTACGTGACGGTGGACCGGGCACGGGAGCCGGTGGGGGCGTGGAGCGCGCGGGTGGGAGTGGACCCGTCCGGAGCGGTGATCTCGGTCCGCGGCCACGGCCGCCCCCACCCGCCGACGCCGCACCCCCCGACGTCGGAGCCTCCGCCGACGCCGCCCTCGACCCCACCACCGTCGGACCCCCCGTCCCCGACGCCGTCGGAGGAAACCCCGTCCCCGACCCCGACGCCCCCATCCTCGCCCCCATCGGACCCGACCCTGTCGGACTCCCCGCCGTCGAGCTCCTGAGGGGACGACGGCACCTGTCCGGTGCGGCTGGGACGGCCTGTGCGGGGCTGCGCCCCACGCCCTGCGGGCGGCAGCGTCGGGCTGCCTCGGCTGACCTCACCTGTCCGGTGCAGGCGGGAAGGTCTTGGTGTGCTGCGCCCCCAGGCCCTGCGCCTGCGGCTGCTGCGCGCCGTCCTGGGCCGGGCGCACTTGCTCAGTGCAGGTGAAGGAAGGGGTTGTGTGGGGCTGGGCGCCCCACATCCTGTGGCTTCGCGACGCTGGGTCCGGCCGAGCGGGGTGAACCACACCTGTCCGGTGAGGGTGGAGGAGGGGTCTATGTGGGGCTGCGCCCCACGGCCCCGCCGGCTCGGCAGCTTCGCGCCGCGAGTGGCCGACCGTCGCTTAGTGCGGTTGAAAGGAAAAGGTTGACGCGGGGCTGGCGCCCCACACCCCCTTGTAGCGGCGGCTTCGCGCCGCAGCCCATCGGGACCGGCTCGGGTTCGTGTGCCCGCACCGCAACGGGTGGCGTCCTTGACCGCCTGGGAGGGGGCGTGCAGGGTCGTCCCCGCAGGGGATCGGCGGCAGGACCCGGGTGATCAATACAACGCAGCTGTAGGCCGCCGACCCCGAGGAGTCGAGCCCGGAGGGCCCCCGGACCCGACGCCGGACAAGGGCCTGAGGCTCAAGCGCCCCGGCTCCCGCTCAAGCGCCCGAGGTACGCCAGTGGGTCGCGTCGTCGACCGCTTGGGAGGGGGCGTGCAGGGTCGTCCCCGCAGGGGATCGGCGGCAAGACCCGGGTGACCTGGACAACAGACCTGTACGCCGCCGACCCCGAGGAGTCGAGCCCGGAGGGCCCCCGGACCCGACGCCGGACAAGGGCCAGGGTCGAATGCGCCTGTTCGGTGCGGGTGAAGGGGGATTCAGCGGGGCTGGCGCCCCACACCCCCTTGTAGCGGCAGCTTCGCGCCGCATCCCACCCCGGCTGCCCGAACGGGCTCGGCTTCGCGTGTGCCCGCACCGCAACGAGGCACATGCTCGACCGCCGGGAGGGGGCGTGCAGGGTCGTCCCCGCAGGGGATCGGCGGCAAGACCCGGGTGACCTGGACAACAGACCTGTACGCCGCCGACCCCGAGGAGTCGAGCCCGGAGGGCCCCCGGACCCGACGCCCCACAAGGACCCGAGGCTCAAGGACCCGCCCCGGACCCGGGCCCCCGCTCAAGAACCCGCGCCCCCAAGCACCCCGCTCCCGCAACTACTTCGGATCCGCCGGATGCGGTGCCACCAACGGCAGTTGCGAAGCCAGCCGCGCCTCGCACAGTTCCGTCAGGACCCCGTACGCCTCCTTGCCCATCAGCTCCGTCAGCTCCGGCCCGTACGTCACGTACACCGGATCCCCCGCCCCGTGCGCCGACGTCGCCGACGTGCACCACCAGTGCAGGTCGTGGCCCCCGGGGCCCCAGCCCCTGCGGTCGTACTCGCCGATCGAGACCTGGAGCACCTTCGTGTCGTCCGGGCGCTCGATCCACTCGTACGTCCGGCGCACCGGCAGCTGCCAGCACACGTCCGGCTTCGTCTCCAGCGGCTCCCGGCCCTCCCGCAGCGCCAGGATGTGCAGCGAGCAGCCCATGCCCGCCCCGAATCCCGGACGGTTCTGGAAGATGCACGAGCCCTTCCAGCGGCGCGTCTGGCGTTCGCCGTCGTCGTCGACCTCCACCCAGCCCGTCTCGGTCCCCACGTCGTGGAACTCCCACAGCTCCGGCGTGAGCCGCGCGACAGCCTCCGCGACCCGTTTCTCGTCGTCCTCGTCGGAGAAGTGCGCCCCCAGCGTGCAGCAGCCGTCGTCCGCGCGGCCCGCCTGGATGCCCTGGCAGCCGCTGCCGAAGATGCATGTCCAGCGGGAGGTGAGCCAGGTCAGGTCACAGCGGAACACCTGCTCGTCGTCGGCGGGATCAGGGAATTCCACCCATGCGCGAGCGAAGTCCAGACCCTTCTCGTCGCCCTGGATCTTCTTCGGGGGGAGGGCTTTGCCCTGCTTCGCCTTTTTCGTCTTTGACACAGGTCCAGCGTATGCGCGCACCGGCAGTAGCGTTCAGTCCATGAGACTCGGAGTTCTCGACGTCGGTTCGAACACGGTGCACCTTCTGGTGGTGGACGCGCACCCCGGTGCCCGCCCGCTGCCCGCCCACTCGCACAAGGCGGAGCTGCGGCTCGCCGAGCTGCTGGACGAGGCGGGCGCCATCGGCCCCGAGGGTGTCGACCGGCTGATCGACACCGTCGCGGCCGCCGCTCAGGCCGCCGAGGACCAGGGCTGCGAGCAGGTGCTGAGTTTCGCTACCTCCGCCGTACGCGAGGCCACCAACGCCGACCTGGTGCTGGCCCGGGTCAAGGCCGAGACGGGCGTCGACCTCACGGTGCTCACCGGCGAGGAGGAGGCGCGGCTCACCTTTCTGGCCGCTCGCCGCTGGTTCGGCTGGTCCGCCGGCAAGCTCCTCGTCCTGGACATCGGCGGGGGATCGCTGGAGATCGCGTACGGGATCGACGAGGAGCCCGACGCCACGGTGTCGCTGCCGCTCGGCGCGGGCCGGCTGACCGCGGCCCGGCTGCCGGGAGATCCGCCGGACCCCGAGGATGTTCGAGCGCTGCGTCGCCATGTGCGTGCTGAAATCGCCCGTACGGTGGGTGAGTTCAACCGCATCGGCAAGCCCGACCACATCGTGGCGACGTCCAAGACGTTCCGGCAGCTGGCCCGTATCGCGGGAGCCGCGCGCTCCGCGGAGGGTCTGTACGTGCAGCGTGAACTAAGTCATAAATCGCTGCAGGAATGGGTCCCGAAACTCGCCGGGATGACCGCTGAGCAGCGCTGCGCCCTGCCCGGGGTCTCCGAGAGCCGCGCCCCTCAGCTGCTGGCGGGAGCCCTGGTCGCGGAGGGTGCGATGGAGCTTTTCGGCGCGCAGGTGCTGGAGATCTGTCCCTGGGCGCTGCGTGAGGGCGTCATCCTGCGCCGTCTGGATCACCTCCCCACCGCCTAGCGGCGGCCCGTACCCTGTCTCCGTGGCAGAACCAGTGGTGCGCATCCCGGATGCGAAGGTTGTCCTGTCGACGGCTTCCGTCTATCCGGAGTCGACGGCGACGGCCTTCGAGATCGCCGCGCGCCTGGGCTACGACGGTGTCGAGGTCATGGTCTGGACCGATCCCGTCAGCCAGGACATCGAGGCGTTGCGCCGCCTGTCCGACTATCACCAGGTGCCGGTCCACGCGATCCACGCCCCGTGTCTGCTGATCACGCAGCGGGTGTGGTCCACCGACCCGTGGGTGAAGCTCCAGCGTGCCCAGGCCGCCGCCGAGAAGCTGGGCGCGTCCACGGTCGTGGTGCACCCGCCGTTCCGCTGGCAGCGGCAGTACGCCCGGGACTTCGTCAGCGGTATCTGGCGGATGGCGAACGAGACGGATGTGCGCTTCGCCGTCGAGAACATGTACCCGTGGCGCTACCGGGACCGCGAGATGCTCGCGTACGCCCCCGACTGGGACGTCACCAAGGAGGACTACCGCCACTTCACGGTCGACCTCTCGCACACCGCGACCTCCCGCGTGGACACCATGGCGATGGTGGACCGGATGGGCGACCGGCTCGGACACGTGCACCTCGCCGACGGCAAGGGGTCCGCGAAGGACGAGCACCTCGTGCCGGGCCGCGGCAACCAGCCGTGTGCCGAGCTGCTGGAGCGGCTCGCCCGCGGCGGCTTCGACGGTCATGTGGTCATCGAGGTCAACACCCGGCGCGCGATGTCCGCGGCCGAACGCGAGGCCGACCTCGCGGAGGCCCTCGCCTTCACCCGGCTGCATCTGGCGTCCGCCACCTCGTCGGGAGTGCGCGGCTCATGACGGACCCGACGGCGCCCCGGCGCCGCGGCCGCCCGGCCCGTACGGAGGCGGCCGAGGGCCCCGGGGCCCGGGAGCGGATCCTGGAAGCGGCCCGGACCGAGTTCGCGGAACGCGGCTACGACAAGACGACCGTCCGCGGCATCGCCAGGGCGGCGGACGTGGACGCGGCCCTGGTCCATCATTACTTCGGTACGAAGGACGAGGTCTTCGCGGCCGCCATCGAGGTGTCCTTCGAACCTAGCCTGGTCGTCCCGGTGATCCTGGGACAGGGCACCGACGGAATCGGCGAGCGGCTCGCCCGCTTCTTCATCGGCGTGTGGGAGAACCCGGCCACCCGGGGCCCGCTGCTGGCGATCATCCGCTCCGCGCTCACCCATGACGCTGCGGCGACGGTACTGCGCGGCTTCCTGCTGCGGCGGCTGCTGGAGAAGATCGCCGGGGAGCTCGACGTACCGGACCCGAAGTTCCGCGCGGAGCTCGCGGCCTCGCACATGATCGGCATCGCGATCCTGCGCTACGTCATCAAGGTGGAGCCCCTGGCCTCGGCCGATCCCGAGACCATCGTGGCGATGGTGGCCCCCACGCTGCAGCGGTATCTGACCGAAGCGTGAGCCGTGCGTCCCGCATAGCGGACGGTGTGTCCAGATCTTGGATCGGCGGCGTACGCTCGAATGAGTCCTACCCCTATTGAGGAGCGAGCGACGATGCCCGAGCTGAGGTCCCGCACAGTCACCCACGGCCGCAACATGGCGGGTGCCCGCGCCCTTATGCGGGCGTCGGGCGTAGCGAGCGCGGACATCGGCAAGCCGATCGTCGCGGTCGCCAACTCCTTCACCGAGTTCGTGCCCGGCCACACCCACCTCGCCCCGGTCGGCCGGATCGTCTCCGAGGCGATCCTGGCGGCGGGCGCGGTGCCGCGTGAGTTCAACACGATCGCGGTCGACGACGGCATCGCGATGGGCCACGGCGGCATGCTCTACTCGCTGCCCTCGCGCGACCTGATCGCCGACAGCGTGGAGTACATGGTCGAGGCGCACTGCGCCGACGCGCTGATCTGCATCTCCAACTGCGACAAGATCACTCCGGGCATGCTGATGGCCGCCCTGCGCCTCAACATCCCCACCGTCTTCGTCTCCGGCGGCCCGATGGAGGCCGGCAAGGCGACGCTCGTCGACGGCACGGTCCGCAAGCTGGACCTGATCAACGCGATCTCGGACGCGGTCAACGAGAACGTCTCGGACGAGGACATCCTCCGTATCGAGGAGAACGCCTGTCCTACCTGCGGCTCGTGTTCCGGCATGTTCACCGCCAACTCGATGAACTGCCTGACCGAGGCGATCGGCCTCTCCCTGCCGGGCAACGGCTCGGTGCTCGCCACTCACACGGCCCGCCGCGCGCTGTACGAGAACGCCGCCCGCACGGTCGTCGACATCACCAAGCGGTACTACTCCGAGGACGACGAGAGCGTCCTGCCGCGCAACATCGCCACCCGCGCGGCCTTCGACAACGCCATGGCGCTCGACATCGCCATGGGCGGCTCGACCAACACGATCCTGCACCTGCTCGCCGCCGCGCAGGAGGCCGAGCTGGACTACGACCTCGACGACATCAACGATGTCTCGCGGCGTGTGCCCTGTCTGGCCAAGGTGGCGCCGAACGTCGCGCCCGGCGGCACGTACTACATGGAGGACGTGCACCGCGCCGGCGGCATCCCGGCGATCCTCGGCGAGCTGTACCGGGCGGGCCTGCTCAACGAGGACGTGCACACCGTCCACTCCCCGGGCATCAAGGAATGGCTCGGCACCTGGGACGTGCGCGGCGGCTCCCCGTCCGAGGAAGCGGTCGAACTGTGGCACGCGGCGCCGGGCTGCAAGCGTTCCGCGGAGGCCTTCTCGCAGTCCGAGCGGTGGGATTCGCTGGACGTCGACGCGGCAGGCGGCTGCATCCGCGACCTGGAGCACGCGTACTCCCTGGACGGCGGTCTCGCCGTGCTGAAGGGGAATCTCGCCGTCGACGGCTGTGTCGTGAAGACCGCCGGCGTGGACGAGTCGATCTGGACCTTCGAGGGCCCGGCTGTCGTCTGCGAGTCGCAGGAGGACGCGGTCGACAAGATCCTCACCAAGCAGATCAAGGAGGGCGACGTCGTCGTCATCCGCTACGAGGGCCCCAAGGGCGGCCCGGGTATGCAGGAGATGCTCTACCCGACGTCGTTCCTGAAGGGCCGCGGCCTGGGCAAGGCCTGCGCACTGGTGACGGACGGCCGCTTCTCGGGCGGCACCTCGGGCCTGTCGATCGGCCACGCCTCACCGGAGGCGGCGTCGGGCGGCACGATCGCGCTCGTCGAAGACGGCGACCGCATCCGCATCGACATCCCGAACCGCACGATCGACCTGCTGGTCACGGACGAGGAACTGTCGTCCCGCCGCGAGGCCTTGGCCGGCGCGTACGCGCCGAAGAAGCGCGAACGGAAGGTGTCGGCGGCGCTGCGGGCGTACGCGGCGATGGCGACGAGCGCGGACAAGGGCGCGGTCCGGGACGTCTCGCGCCTGGGCTGACCCTGTCCCGGGCCGCCGTCTCCGGCTCGGCGATTCGCGTGCCGGGCGAGCAATCCCAGCCGCGTGCGGCGCTCTTCGGTTCGGGGCCTCCCGCCTCGGCTGGGCGGGCAATTTCAGCCCGTCCGGCGTTTGAGGACACGGCCGCAGGCCGTGCACCCGTCGCGGTGGGTCTGTGGCCCCCGCGGGTGATGCCGACTACCGCGGCCTGCGATCCGGGACGCGGTCTTCCGCCTCGGCGATTCGCCGGGCCCGGACGAGCAATTGCAGCCGCGTGCGGCGCTCTTCGGTTCGGGGCTTCCGCCTCGGCTGGGCGGGCAATGTCAGCCTGTCCGGCGTTTGAGGACACGGCCGCAGGCCGTGCACCGCCGCGGCGGGTCTGTGGCCCTCCGCGGGTGCTGCCGACTACCGCGCCGTGCCCGCGGTCCGGGACGCGGTCTTCGGCCTCGGCGGTTCGCGGGTCCGGGCGAGCAATCCCAGCCCGTCCGGCGTTTGAGGACACGGCCGCAGGCCGTGCACCGCCGCGGCGGGTCTGTGGCCCCCCGCGGGTGCTGCCGACTACCGCGCCGGGCCCGCGGTCCGGGACGCCGTCTTCCGCCTCGGCGATTCGCAGGGCCGGGCGGGCAACTCCAGCCCGTCCGGCGCTTGAGGACACGGAGGACGCCACACGCTCCTCACCACCGCCCCGCATCCCCCGCCCTCACCCCGAACACCGACCCGTCCGGCGCCGTCGCGTACACCCGCCCCGCCATCACGACCGGCGCCGGCAGGGCGGACGCGTACGTGAACCGCCCGTCATCCATCCGCGGCTTCGTCTGACCCGTCAGTACCCCGCGTGCCGCGTCCACCGCCAGCAGTCGCCCGTCCCCGGCCGAGACGTACACGCCCCGCGCGTCCGCGGCCGGGCGCGACAGATGCGTCACCGCCGTCTCCAGCCGCCACCGCACCCCCTTCTCGCCGACCGCGAGCAGCGAACCGCCCGACCCGCTCACGTACACCGAGCCGCCGTGGACCGACGCCTGCGCCTGGTCGACCGGGGCACCCAGCGGGACGCGGTGGACCGTGCGGTCCCCGCCCACGCCAACCCCCGGCCCCACCTCCACCCGTACGACCGCGTCCGTGAAGCCGTCGAGGTCGGCGGAGAGCAGGTACAGCACGCCGTCCTCGCTCTGGACCGGCGTCAGCGACCCCTTGATCCGCTTCTCCCACAGCTGGTCGCCGCTCGCCGGGTCGACCGCGGCCACCAGCGTGGACGTCCCGTCCGCCGACGGGGTCGCGGACATCGCCGGGCCCTTCACGCCCGGCGACGAGACCCACTGGGTGCCGACGCCTCCGCGCTTCCGGGTCCAGCGTTCCGCACCCGTCGCGGCGTCGACGGCCCGCACCAGCCCGCTGTCGGTCACCAGCAGCACCACGTCACCGGCGTACCGCACGGTCGAGTACCGCGAGATGTCGGTCTGCCGCCGCACCGCACCGGATGCCGGGTCGAGCGCGTGGAGACGGTCCCCGCCGGGTGCGACGACGTGCAGCAGTCCACCCGCGGCCACGGGCGCCACGCCCTCGTCGGTCTGCCCCTCGTCGGTCTGTCCCTGGTCGGTCTGCCCCTCGCCGGTCTGCGCGGAAGTCTCGCCGGCCGGCAGCGACCAGTCCTTCGTGCCGTCGGCGGGGTCGAGACGGGCGGCCGTGATCCCGGGGCCCGCGCAGTACAGACGGCCGCCGGCGGCACCGCACACCGGGGTCTTGTTCTCCGCGTCACCGCCGGCCAGCGGCACACTCCAGGCCCTGAAGGCCTGCTGCGCGCCCGGCGTGGTGGACACCGGCGGCGACGGGTCGTCGTCCGCCACGGCGTTCACGACGGCGATCCCGGCCGTGACCAGTACCGCCAGGCCCGCGGCCGCCCACCGCAGCCTGCGGCCGGGCCGCCGAGCCTCCGGCCGTTCGTCCGCGCTCTGCGGCACCCCGTCCTCGACCCGCGGTGCGCTCTCGCGGGGATCCGGCGTACGCGGCCCCGGAATGTACGCCTGGGTGTCGCACGACGAGGAGGGCGAGGACTCCCGCAGCGCGACCATCACCTCGTACGGCGTCGGCCGGTCCGCCGGATCCTTCGCCAGGCACCGCCGGAACAGGGGTACGAGATCGGCCGGCACGCCCGCCAGTTCGGGTTCGTTGTGCACCACCTGGTACGCGACGATGTAGTGGCTGTCCGAGTCGAAGGGCCCGCGTCCGGTCGCCGCGTGCACCAGCACCGCGCCCATCGCGAACACGTCCGCGGCGGGCCCGACCTCGCGCGGCCGCTGGAACTGCTCGGGCGCCATGAACGGCGGCGTCCCGATCAGCTTCCCGGTCTCCGTCCGCAGATCGCTGTCCGAGGGCCGGGAGATCCCGAAGTCGATCACCTTCGGACCGTCGGGCGCGAGCAGCACATTGCTCGGCTTGAGATCGCGGTGCACCACGCCGGCGCGATGGATGTCGCGCAGCGCCTCGGCGAGCCCGGCACCGGCCCTGCGCAGTTCGTCGGCGCTCAGCGGACCGTTCCGCTTCACCCGCTCGGCGAGGGTGGGCCCGTCGATGAACAGCGTGGCCATCCACGGCCGTTCGGCCTCCGGGTCGGCGTCCACGACGGGCGCGGTGAAAGCACCGCTGACCTTGCGGGCGGCGGCGACCTCCTGCCGGAAGCGGGCCCTGAACTCCGGGTCGGACGCATGCTCGGCATGGATGACCTTGACGGCGAGCCGCAGCCCGGACGCGGATGTGGCCAGATGTACCACCCCCATGCCGCCTGTTCCGAGGCATCCCTCGAGGCGGTACTGCCCGGCATACTCCGGATGCTCCGCTTCCGGCGACTGCCCGGTGCTGCGCAGCGGTGGCATCTCCCACCCCCGTGTTCGTGGTGCGCACGCGCGACTCACGGAGCCTAGTCGATGGTGCGTGCGATACAGGTGTGGCTTGTTAGCCTGCGCGGCGTACAGTGCCCGAACAGTGCACATACAGCAACGGGGGATATTTTCATGGCACTTGAGGAAGTACGTCCTGAAATCGATGATCTTGCCGAGGCGCCGTCGGACACCGCCACGGCCGGCGCCGGCCCCGACACGGTCGTGAGCCTCGGCGCGATCGACACGGAAGCGCCGGAAGCGCAGCCGACACCGGGAGCAGGCGCGGAAGCAGACGCGGAAGCGGACGCGGCCGCTGCCCGGTCCGCCAAGCGCTACCCGGTCGCGCCCGGGCACCGCGTGAACGTCCGCAGCGGCCCCGGCACGAACTACCGGCTCGTGAAGGTGCTGCCGCTCGGTGCCAGCGTCCCGATCAACTGCCAGAAGCCGGGGGAGCGGATCAGTGGCCCCTACGGCACCACCAACCTCTGGGACAACATCGCCAACGGCCAGTTCGTCTCCGACGCCTACGTGCGGACCGGCAGCGACGGATATGTGACCATCCGCTGCTCCTGACCGCGCGGTTCCGAGGGGATAATCGACCTCGTGAGCGAGCAGAGCGACAGCAGCGTGCAGACCGGCGGCGGCGTGCAGGGTGACAGCAGTGAGCAGGCCGGCGCCGGTCCGCAGCCCGAGCCCATCCGTTTCTTCGGCACGACCTGGGTCGGCCACGACGGGGGCTACGGGCTGCGCCGGGTCGGCGCGGCCGCCGGTTCGCTGATCGCCGCCGTGGCCGCCTGTCTGGTGCTGCGGTTCGCCTACCAGGGCCTCGAGATCGCCGCGGTCGGCGGCTTCGTGAACATGCTGGTCGTCGTCATGTTCGCGGTCTGCAGCGCCATCGCCTTCCGCAAGACGTGGGAGGGCTTCAGCAGGCGGCCCACCGGCGCGGCCACCCCGGACGCGCTGCGCAGCCTCCGGGCGATCGGCTTCGTCGGCGTCCTGCTGGCGTACTTCTTCCGCTCGCTCGTCGAGGCGCCGGGCGAGAAGCTGCACCGCGAGGAGTACGAGACGGCCCGCGCCCGGTACGAGAAGCGCCGCGCCACCCGCACCGGTAACCCGGCCGCCCGCAAGAGCAAGGGCGGCAAGCCCCGCCGCCGGTAGCGGCGAGTACGCGCTCACGCGGTACGCGGCCCGGCCCAGGAAGCCGGACCGGCCCTGCGCCTCCTCACCCCTTGCGGTGCGAGAACCGCCCCACCAGTCCCACGACTCCCGTCACCAGCAGGCCCCTCCACAGGCTGTCCCAGACGCCGGAGAAGAACCCCTGTGACGTGAGCGCTTGATGCACCACCACATCGGTGGCCGCCATCAGCGCGCCGGGCACGACGGCGACCCGCCACGGGTGGGCCGCAGCCCAGCGCCGTATCCGCCGGTCGGAGGGGTGGCCGGTCTCCGGTCGGCCGCCCAGCACCGCGCCCGCCCCGCCGACCATGAAGAACAGCATCAGGCCGACCGACAGCGAGCCGGCCACCAGGCCGAGCCCGATGCCGTCGCTGATCGCACCCAGCGCGAGCGCGACACCGCCGCCCAGTCCGCCGACCGCCGCTGCCGCACGCCACGGCCCGAGTGTCGCCGAGGCGACGGCGAGCCGCCGCTGCTCGGCCCTGGAGATCTCACTGTTGTGGCTCATATGCCCACGGTCGTCCGCCCTTCCCCCGAATCGCCATAAGGGATCGCCCTGACCCGCCCCCCATCTCTCGGCGGCGGCCGCTCCCGGTCTCTTGACGGAGGGGGCTCCCGCGAGCACTATTCATCACATGATGAATTCTTCCGGGGTTGCCGTAGTGGCCCGCGGCCTCACCGTCGTACGAGGGGACCGCACCGTCCTGCGGGGTGTCGACTTCACCGTCACGACCGGCCGGATCACCGGCCTGCTCGGACCGTCCGGCTGCGGCAAATCGACCCTCATGCGCGCACTCGTCGGAACACAGGCCCACGTCACCGGAACACTCGACGTCCTCGGCAGGCCCGCGGGCGACGCGGCCCTCCGCTCCCGCATCGGCTACGTCACCCAGGCACCGTCGGTCTACGACGACCTGACGGTGCGCCAGAACCTCGAGTACTTCGCCTCGGTCCTGGAGCCGGGACGCCGGCACCGCGACGCCCGCCAGGAGCACGTCGGCCGGGCCATCGCCGAAGTCGACCTCGTCTCCCACGCCGACTCCCTCGCCGGACGGCTCTCCGGCGGCCAGCGCAGCCGCGTCTCGCTCGCCGTCGCCCTCCTCGGCACCCCCGAACTGCTGGTGCTCGACGAACCGACAGTCGGCCTCGACCCCGTCCTGCGCCGCGATCTGTGGGACCTCTTCCACCGCCTCGCCGACGAACGCGGCACGACGATCCTCGTCTCCTCCCATGTGATGGACGAAGCCGAACGCTGCCACCGCCTCCTCCTCATGCGCGAAGGCGAGATCCTCGCCGAGGACACCCCCGACGACCTGCGGTTCCGTACCCGTTCCGAGACGGTCGAGGCCGCCTTCCTGCACTTGGTCGACCAGGCCGATGCCCGCGGGCCCGCCGGTGACACCCGGCAGGAGACCGCTTCGACCGACGCCATCCAGGAGAACGCCCGATGAGCACCGCCCGCACCCTCGCCACCGCCGGCCGCGTCCTGCGTCAACTGCGCCACGACCGCCGGTCCATCGCCCTGATGGTCCTCGTCCCGTGCGTGATGCTCTTCCTGCTGCGCTACGTCTTCGACGGCAGCGAGCGGACCTTCGACTCCATCGGCGCCTCGCTGCTCGGCATCTTCCCGCTGATCACGATGTTCCTGGTGGCCTCCATCGCCACTTTGCGCGAGCGCACCTCCGGCACCCTGGAACGACTGCTCGCGATGCCGCTCGGCAAGGGCGATCTGATCGCCGGCTACGCCCTGGCCTTCGGCCTCGTCGCCGTCGTCCAGTCCCTCCTCGCCACCGGCCTCGCGCTGTGGGTACTGGGCCTGGACGTCGTCGGCTCGCCCTGGCTGCTGCTCCTCGTCGCGCTGCTCGACGCCCTGCTCGGCACGGCACTCGGCCTCTTCGTCTCGGCATTCGCCGCCTCCGAATTCCAGGCGGTGCAGTTCATGCCGGCG
Organism: Streptomyces sp. AM8-1-1; assembly: GCF_032229325.1. Taxonomy (NCBI): domain Bacteria; kingdom Bacillati; phylum Actinomycetota; class Actinomycetes; order Kitasatosporales; family Streptomycetaceae; genus Streptomyces; species Streptomyces sp. AM8-1-1. The sequence goes on along the minus strand of NZ_CP135086.1, from coordinate 3,668,770 downwards.
GTGATCTTCCCGCAGCTGCTGCTCTGCGGTCTGTTCACCGCACGCGACCAGATGCAGCCCGTCCTGGAGGGGATCTCGAACGTCCTGCCCATGTCGTACGCCGTCGACGCCATGACCGAGGTGCTGCACCATCCGGACGCCACGGGTGACTTCATCCGCGACGTGCTGATCGTGGCGGCCTGCGCGGTCCTGGTGCTGGCGCTCGGCGCGGCGACCCTGCGCCGCCGTACGGCCTGACGCTTCTACTTCAGTGTGACGGTGTCGCCGACGTTCAGCCGGTCGTAGACCCACCCGGCATCGGCGGCAGGCACCCGCAGCACACTCCGGTTCATGGGGCTGCCGGAGGCGTCGTCCGCGAACAGATACAGCACCTCGCCGCTCGGCAGCGAGAGCTCCACCACCCAGCTCGCCTCGATGTTGTACCCGCTGTCCGGCGGGGCCGACAGCGACACGGGGATCTTCCGCCTCGGATCCTTGTACTTGACCTTCGCGCTGCCCGCGGTGACGTCGTCCCTCATCGTCAGACGGAAGGACCGGAGCTTCTCACCGGCCGGCTCGAAGGTCAGCAGCTTCCTACGGAGGTCGATGCGGGCAGGGGCGGACGCAGGCACGGGAGCCGTCAACGACGGGTTCGGCGCTTCGGTAGCCACCGGCCGCCGGACCTCCTTGCTCCCGTCCATCACCCACGGCACCCCCACCGCGGCACCCATGCCCAGCACGACGACCGCGGCCGTCGCCACGGCAGCCCGTCGGCGTCGCCCGCGCGCCTCACCGCGCCGCCGGATCTGCCCGCCCGACAGGGGCGGCGGCACCGAAGCATCGGCGGCCAGCACCCGCAGCGCGGAACCCAGTTCGTCCGGCTCGTGCTCAGACACGGCTGCCCTCCCTCTCGTCCGCGGGCTCACCCGGAGACAACAGTTTGGCGAGAGCGGCACGCCCACGCGACAGCCGGGCCTTGACGGTCCCTGTCGGGGACCCCGTCTCCGCCGCGATCTGCTCGACGCTCAGATCGCACAGATGATGCAGCACTACCGCCTGCCGCTGGGGCTCCGGCAGTTGCCGCAACGCCTGCACGAGCATGGTGTGTTCCGGACCGGGGCCCGGCATCCGGTCCACCGGCGCCTGGTGGCGCACCAGCTCCACCCACCGCTTCGCCCGTCGCCACCGGCTCACCGCGAGCCGCATCGCGACCGTACGGATCCACGCCTCGGGGGCCTCGTCCGCCAGAAGGGAGGCACGACGGTCCCAGGCACGGACGAACGCCTCCTGGACGACATCCTGCGCCTCGCCGTGATCACCCGTCAGCGCGTACAGCTGCCCCACCAACCGGGGGAAAGCGGTCGCGTAGAAGGTGTCGAACTCCTCCTCGGTCACGAGCGGTAGGACAGCCCTCACCCTTCCGCGGTTCCACGGAAAACCGTCTTCCCGACGTGCAACCCGAGCCTCCCGCCGTGCGTACAGAAGCCGGACACGCTCCGGCTGATGACCAGCCGGCCCAGGGGGAGGACACTCATGCGACGACACATCGCCGCCGCCGTACTCGGTATGGCCTGCGCACTCGCGCTCACCGGCTGCTCGGACACCGGCGTACTGCCGGACGCGGCCGCCGCCGAGCGCCCCGAAGCCACGGCTTCCGCCCCCGCGAAGCCGAAGCCCACGGCGACCCCGGTGTCGCCCACCACCCTCGGACACCTCGCCGAGGCCTCCGTCAACATCACCGACGGCGCACGCGTCGGCGTCGGCATGCCCATATCGGTGACCTTCGCCCAGCCCGTGCCCCGGGCCGAGCGCGCCGATGTGGAACGGCAGCTCAAGGTCACCGCCGACCCCGGTGTCGACGGCGCCTGGGCCTGGATCAAGGACCACAACCACCACCTGGGCCAGCGGGTCGACTTCCGTCCCCGTACGTTCTGGAGGCCGGACACCGAGGTCAGCGTCCAGGCCGGCCCCGAGATCTCCCGGTCCTTCACCATCGCCCGCTCCCTGGTGGCCACGGTCGACGTGCGCACCCACCGGATGACCGTCGTCAAGGACGGCGCCCCCACGCAGAAGATCCCGATCACCGCGGGCCGCCCGCCCTACGACACGTGGAACGGCACCATGGTCGTCCTCGACAAGCAGCGCAAGGTCCTCATGGACTCGCGCACGGTCAACATCGCCGACCCCTACCGCGGCTGGTACGGCTACGCCGTGCACCTGACCACGTCGGGCACCTACCTCCACGAGAACAAGCGGGCGAACGTCTACGCCGGCGAGGCCAACGTCACCCACGGCTGTGTCGGCCTCGCCGACGACGGCACCGCCCGCCGGTTCTACGAACAGGTCATCCCCGGCGACGTCGTCCGCGTCGTGAACTCCAAGGACCAGGTGGCCCCCGGCAACGGCTACGGCGACTGGAACCTCTCCTGGAACGAGTGGCGCTCCCGCAGCGCCCTCAACGCCTGACCGGATCCTGATCGCCTCCCGACCGGGCGCCGAAGGAACCGGGCGCCGAAGGACCAGACGCCGAACGGACCAGACGCCGAACGGACCGGGCGCCGGACGGACGGGCGCCGGACGGACCGGCGTCCGGGGGCGCGGCACGGGGCTCACCACCCGTACCGCCCCTCGGACGCCCCGGCGCCGGTATGCCTCCGGTGCGAGGATGAGCGCACATATCCCCACCGGCGAGGTGAACAGATCCATGACCCAGACAGTCGCAGTCCTCGGCACGGGCAAGATCGGCGAGGCACTCCTCAGCGGCATGATCCGTGCCGGCTGGCGGTCCGCCGACCTGCTGGTCACCACCCGTCGCTCCGACCGCGCCACGGAGCTCCGCACCCGCTACGGCGTCGAGCCGGTCACCAACGCCGAAGCCGCCAAGCGGGCCGACATCCTCATCCTGGCCGTGAAGCCCCAGGACATGGGCAAGCTCCTCGACGAACTCGCGCCCCACATCACCGCGGACCGGCTCATCATCAGCGCCGCGGCCGGCATCCCCACCTCCTTCATCGAGGAGCGCCTGGCCGCAGGCACACCCGTCGTCCGTGTCATGCCCAACACCCCCGTGCTCGTCGACGAGGGCATGTCCGTGATCTCCGCCGGCAACCACGCCACCGCCGGCCACCTCGCCCACGCCGAGGAGATCTTCGGCGGCGTCGGCAAGACGCTGCGGGTCCCCGAGTCCCAGCAGGACGCGGCCACCGCCCTGTCCGGATCGGGACCGGCGTACTTCTACTTCCTCGTCGAGGCCATGACCGACGCCGGCATCCTCCTCGGCCTGCCCCGCGCCCAGGCCCACGACCTCATCGTGCAGGCCGCCATCGGCGCCGCCATCATGCTTCGCGACAGCGGCGAACACCCCGTCAAGCTCCGAGAAGCCGTCACCTCCCCCGCGGGCACCACGATCAGCGCCATCCGCGAACTCGAGAACCACGGTGTGCGCGCCGCCCTGATCGCCGCCATCGAGGCGGCCCGCGACCGCAGCCGCGAGCTCGCCTCCGGCAACGGCTGACCGCCGCGCTTCCCTCGTCGCTCCGTTCACCGCCGCGGCGCCACGGCGGTGAACGGACCCGGCCGGCTACCCGGGAAGCAGCCCGATCGCCTCATAGGCGGCATTCACCCTCGGCCGGGCCATTCCCCTGGCCCGCTCCGCTCCCTTCCTCACCACCTCGTCGACGTGTCCCGCGTCCGCCGCCAGCTCGGCATAGCGCTCCCTGATCGGCCTCAGCAGCTCCACCACCGCGTCGGCCGTGTCCTTCTTCAAGGCCCCGTACGACTCGTATACACCGGCCAGCTCGATCGGGTTCCCACCGGAACAGGACGCCAGGATCTCCAGGAGATTCGCGACGCCCGGACTGTTCTCCCGGTCGTACGCGACCTCGCTGCCGCTGTCCGTCACCGCGCGCATGATCTTCTTGCGCACCACGTCCGCGTCGTCGAGGAGATAGATGATTCCGGCGCCCGGCTCGTGCGACTTCCCCATCTTCGACGTGGGGTCCTGAAGGTCCATGACCCGCGCCGCGACCGACGGATGCGTCGCCTTCGGCACCGTGAAGGTGTGCCCGTACCGCTGGTTGAACCGCACGGCGAGATCCCTGGCCAGCTCCACATGCTGCGTCTGGTCCTCACCCACAGGGACCTCGTCCGTCCCGTAGGCCAGGATGTCGGCCGCCATCAGCGCGGGATAGGTCAGCAGGGACACCCGCACGCTCTGTCCGGCCGCCCGAGCCAGCGCGCCCTTCTCCTTGTACTGGATCATCCGCCGCAGCTCGCCGTCCGTGGCCGTGCACTCCAGCAGATACGAGAGCCGGGTGTGTTCGTCCACATGGCTCTGTACGAACAGGGTGCACAGCTCCGGATCCAGCCCCGCGGCCAGCATCATCGTGGCCGCCTGCCTGCTGAGTCTGCGCACCCGCGCGGGATCGTGCTCGATCGTCAGAGCGTGCAGATCGACCACGCTGAACAGCGCGTCCGTCTCATGCTGGTCGACCTCGACCCACCGCCGCAGTGCCCCGAGGTAGTTGCCCAGCGTGAGGTGCCCTGTCGGCTTGATCCCGCTGAAGATCCGCGTCATCACGTTCTCCGTCTCCTGATCGAAGCCGCCGCACCGAGCGGCCGGCCCCCAGGGGAAGGAGAAACGAAAACGGCCGCCGAGGCGGCGGCCGTTGGGTGCATACGTGCGTGCCGGCCGCCGTCAGGCGGCCCACCACTGAAGGAAGCACGTACGCGAGGTCATGCAGCAGAGGCTACGGCACCGGGCGCCGGTTGACACGGCAAACGCGGGTACGTAGTGTTCTCCGAGTTGTCCGACGTGAGCACCGACTTCGGTTGGTCCCCGGACAGCCATTCCGCAGGACACACTACGAGCGAGCGACACTTCGTCGCTTGTCTTTCTGTGCGCGTTTGCGAAATGAGGAATCTGCGTTCGAACGGACGCGGCCCCGATTAGCGTCGGGGCGGATGATTCCGCTAAAGTCTCACTCGTCGGAACGGCCCAACAGCCGGAATGACAACCCGAGTTCGACCGGGAATCAGGCCCGAAAGGATCTGATAGAGTCGGAATCGCCGGAAAGCCGAAAGGCCGGAAAGCAGCCCCGCCGACTGGGGAATCGGACACGAAAGAGTCTGATAGAGTCGGAAACGCAAGACCGAAGGGAAGCGCCCGGAGGAAAGCCCGAGAGGGTGAGTACAAAGGAAGCGTCCGTTCCTTGAGAACTCAACAGCGTGCCAAAAGTCAACGCCAGATATGTTGATACCCCGTCCATCTTCGGATGGCGAGGTTCCTTTGAAAGTCCTGCCGGCCCCGTGTGGTTGGTAGGCAATGACACAGCGAGGACGCTGTGAACAGTCGGTCCTATTCCGATCGGCTGTTCCGCTCTTGTGGTGTTCATCCCGATTACGGGAAAACATTCATGGAGAGTTTGATCCTGGCTCAGGACGAACGCTGGCGGCGTGCTTAACACATGCAAGTCGAACGATGAAGCCCTTCGGGGTGGATTAGTGGCGAACGGGTGAGTAACACGTGGGCAATCTGCCCTTCACTCTGGGACAAGCCCTGGAAACGGGGTCTAATACCGGATAACACTCCTTCCTGCATGGGGAGGGGTTGAAAGCTCCGGCGGTGAAGGATGAGCCCGCGGCCTATCAGCTTGTTGGTGGGGTGATGGCCTACCAAGGCGACGACGGGTAGCCGGCCTGAGAGGGCGACCGGCCACACTGGGACTGAGACACGGCCCAGACTCCTACGGGAGGCAGCAGTGGGGAATATTGCACAATGGGCGAAAGCCTGATGCAGCGACGCCGCGTGAGGGATGACGGCCTTCGGGTTGTAAACCTCTTTCAGCAGGGAAGAAGCGAAAGTGACGGTACCTGCAGAAGAAGCGCCGGCTAACTACGTGCCAGCAGCCGCGGTAATACGTAGGGCGCAAGCGTTGTCCGGAATTATTGGGCGTAAAGAGCTCGTAGGCGGCTTGTCACGTCGGATGTGAAAGCCCGGGGCTTAACCCCGGTCTGCATTCGATACGGGCTAGCTAGAGTGTGGTAGGGGAGATCGGAATTCCTGGTGTAGCGGTGAAATGCGCAGATATCAGGAGGAACACCGGTGGCGAAGGCGGATCTCTGGGCCATTACTGACGCTGAGGAGCGAAAGCGTGGGGAGCGAACAGGATTAGATACCCTGGTAGTCCACGCCGTAAACGTTGGGAACTAGGTGTTGGCGACATTCCACGTCGTCGGTGCCGCAGCTAACGCATTAAGTTCCCCGCCTGGGGAGTACGGCCGCAAGGCTAAAACTCAAAGGAATTGACGGGGGCCCGCACAAGCAGCGGAGCATGTGGCTTAATTCGACGCAACGCGAAGAACCTTACCAAGGCTTGACATCGCCCGGAAAGCATCAGAGATGGTGCCCCCTTGTGGTCGGGTGACAGGTGGTGCATGGCTGTCGTCAGCTCGTGTCGTGAGATGTTGGGTTAAGTCCCGCAACGAGCGCAACCCTTGTTCTGTGTTGCCAGCATGCCCTTCGGGGTGATGGGGACTCACAGGAGACTGCCGGGGTCAACTCGGAGGAAGGTGGGGACGACGTCAAGTCATCATGCCCCTTATGTCTTGGGCTGCACACGTGCTACAATGGCCGGTACAATGAGCTGCGATGCCGCGAGGCGGAGCGAATCTCAAAAGCCGGTCTCAGTTCGGATTGGGGTCTGCAACTCGACCCCATGAAGTCGGAGTTGCTAGTAATCGCAGATCAGCATTGCTGCGGTGAATACGTTCCCGGGCCTTGTACACACCGCCCGTCACGTCACGAAAGTCGGTAACACCCGAAGCCGGTGGCCCAACCCCTTGTGGGAGGGAGCTGTCGAAGGTGGGACTGGCGATTGGGACGAAGTCGTAACAAGGTAGCCGTACCGGAAGGTGCGGCTGGATCACCTCCTTTCTAAGGAGCACTTCTTACCGGATCTTCGGATCAGGTCAGAGGCCAGTACATCGGCGAATGTCCGGTGCTGGTTGCTCATGGGTGGAACGTTGACTATTCGGCACGATCGGTCATCCGGTTGTTAGTACTGCTCTTCGGAGTGTGGAACGCGGCGGAGGGTTGATTGTGCCGGGCGCGCTGTTGGGTATCTGAGGGTACGGGCAGAAAGTTGTCTGAACCTTCGCGATGCCGGCCCCAGTGAACTCGCCCTGTTGGGTGGGGTGGTGGGTGGCTGGTCGTTGCTTGAGAACTGCACAGTGGACGCGAGCATCTGTGGCCAAGTTTTTAAGGGCGCACGGTGGATGCCTTGGCACCAGGAACCGATGAAGGACGTGGGAGGCCACGATAGTCCCCGGGGAGTCGTCAACCAGGCTTTGATCCGGGGGTTTCCGAATGGGAAACCCGGCAGTCGTCATGGGCTGTCACCCGCTGCTGAACACATAGGCAGTGTGGAGGGAACGAGGGGAAGTGAAACATCTCAGTACCCTCAGGAAGAGAAAACAACCGTGATTCCGGGAGTAGTGGCGAGCGAAACCGGATGAGGCCAAACCGTATGCGTGTGATACCCGGCAGGGGTTGCGCATGCGGGGTTGTGGGATCTCTTTATCATCGTCTGCCGGCGGTGAGACGAGTCAGAAACCGTATGGATAGGCGAAGGACATGCGAAAGGTCCGGCGTAGAGGGTAAGACCCCCGTAGCTGAAATTCATGCGGCTCGTTTAAGAGACACCCAAGTAGCACGGGGCCCGAGAAATCCCGTGTGAATCTGGCGGGACCACCCGTTAAGCCTAAATATTCCCTGGTGACCGATAGCGGATAGTACCGTGAGGGAATGGTGAAAAGTACCGCGGGAGCGGAGTGAAATAGTACCTGAAACCGTGTGCCTACAAGCCGTGGGAGCGTCGCGCAAGGAACTTGTTCCTTGCGTCGTGACTGCGTGCCTTTTGAAGAATGAGCCTGCGAGTTTGCGGTGTGTTGCGAGGTTAACCCGTGTGGGGAAGCCGTAGCGAAAGCGAGTCCGAATAGGGCGACTTAGTAGCGCGCTCAAGACCCGAAGCGGAGTGATCTAGCCATGGGCAGGTTGAAGCGGCTGTAAGAGGTCGTGGAGGACCGAACCCACCAGGGTTGAAAACCTGGGGGATGACCTGTGGTTAGGGGTGAAAGGCCAATCAAACTCCGTGATAGCTGGTTCTCCCCGAAATGCATTTAGGTGCAGCGTCGTGTGTTTCTTGCCGGAGGTAGAGCACTGGATAGGCGATGGGCCCTACCGGGTTACTGACCTTAGCCAAACTCCGAATGCCGGTAAGTGAGAGCACGGCAGTGAGACTGTGGGGGATAAGCTCCATGGTCGAGAGGGAAACAGCCCAGAGCATCGACTAAGGCCCCTAAGCGTACGCTAAGTGGGAAAGGATGTGGAGTCGCAGAGACAACCAGGAGGTTGGCTTAGAAGCAGCCACCCTTGAAAGAGTGCGTAATAGCTCACTGGTCAAGTGATTCCGCGCCGACAATGTAGCGGGGCTCAAGCGTACCGCCGAAGTCGTGTCATTCGTACATATATCCCCAACGGGAGTACGGATGGGTAGGGGAGCGTCGTGTGCCGGGTGAAGCCGCGCCGGAAGGCAGTGGTGGACGGTTCACGAGTGAGAATGCAGGCATGAGTAGCGATACACACGTGAGAAACGTGTGCGCCGATTGACTAAGGGTTCCTGGGTCAAGCTGATCTGCCCAGGGTAAGTCGGGACCTAAGGCGAGGCCGACAGGCGTAGTCGATGGACAACCGGTTGATATTCCGGTACCCGCTTTGAAACGCCCAATATCGAGCCCATTAATGCTAAGCCCGTGAAGCCGTTCCGGACCCTTCGGGGAAAGGAAAGTGGTGGAGCCGGCGATCCAAGGTGGTAGTAGGTAAGCGATGGGGTGACGCAGGAAGGTAGTCCAGCCCGGGCGGTGGTTGTCCCGGGGTAAGGGTGTAGGCCGAGGGGTAGGCAAATCCGTCCCTCGTTAAGGCTGAGACCTGATGCCGAGCCGATTGTGGTGAAGTGGATGATCCTATGCTGTCGAGAAAAGCCTCTAGCGAGTTTCATGGCGGCCCGTACCCTAAACCGACTCAGGTGGTCAGGTAGAGAATACCGAGGCGTTCGGGTGAACTATGGTTAAGGAACTCGGCAAAATGCCCCGTAACTTCGGGAGAAGGGGGGGGGGGGCCATCACTGGTGAGAGGACTTGCTCCTCGAGCTGGGGGTGGCCGCAGAGACCAGCGAGAAGCGACTGTTTACTAAAAACACAGGTCCGTGCGAAGCCGTAAGGCGATGTATACGGACTGACGCCTGCCCGGTGCTGGAACGTTAAGGGGACCGGTTAGTACGCTTTCGGGCGTGCGAAGCTGAGAACTTAAGCGCCAGTAAACGGCGGTGGTAACTATAACCATCCTAAGGTAGCGAAATTCCTTGTCGGGTAAGTTCCGACCTGCACGAATGGCGTAACGACTTCTCGACTGTCTCAACCATAGGCCCGGTGAAATTGCACTACGAGTAAAGATGCTCGTTTCGCGCAGCAGGACGGAAAGACCCCGGGACCTTTACTACAGTTTGATATTGGTGTTCGGTTCGGCTTGTGTAGGATAGGTGGGAGACTGTGAAGCGGCCACGCCAGTGGTTGTGGAGTCATCGTTGAAATACCACTCTGGTCGTGCTGGATGTCTAACCTGGGTCCGTGATCCGGATCAGGGACAGTGTCTGATGGGTAGTTTAACTGGGGCGGTTGCCTCCCAAAGGGTAACGGAGGCGCCCAAAGGTTCCCTCAGCCTGGTTGGCAATCAGGTGTTGAGTGTAAGTGCACAAGGGAGCTTGACTGTGAGACCGACGGGTCGAGCAGGGACGAAAGTCGGGACTAGTGATCCGGCGGTGGCTTGTGGAAGCGCCGTCGCTCAACGGATAAAAGGTACCCCGGGGATAACAGGCTGATCTTCCCCAAGAGTCCATATCGACGGGATGGTTTGGCACCTCGATGTCGGCTCGTCGCATCCTGGGGCTGGAGTCGGTCCCAAGGGTTGGGCTGTTCGCCCATTAAAGCGGTACGCGAGCTGGGTTTAGAACGTCGTGAGACAGTTCGGTCCCTATCCGCTGTGCGCGTAGGAATATTGAGAAGGGCTGTCCCTAGTACGAGAGGACCGGGACGGACGAACCTCTGGTGTGCCAGTTGTCCTGCCAAGGGCATGGCTGGTTGGCTACGTTCGGGAGGGATAACCGCTGAAAGCATCTAAGCGGGAAGCCTGCTTCGAGATGAGTATTCCCACCTCCTTGAGAGGGTAAGGCTCCCAGTAGACGACTGGGTTGATAGGCCGGATATGGAAGCCCAGTAATGGGTGGAGTTGACCGGTACTAATAGGCCGAGGGCTTGTCCTCAGTTGCTCGCGTCCACTGTGTTAGTTCTGAAGTAACGAACTGTCGAACCCCCGTCTGTGTGGGTTCCGGGTCGATATCTTCATAGTGTTTCGGTGGTCATTGCGTTAGGGAAACGCCCGGTTACATTCCGAACCCGGAAGCTAAGCCTTTCAGCGCCGATGGTACTGCAGGGGGGACCCTGTGGGAGAGTAGGACGCCGCCGAACAATTTTTAGCCTCAACCCCCGGACCATGTCCGGGGGTTGAGGCATTTTTGCGTTGTGCGTCAGACGCTGAGCAGTGCCTCAGTACATTGGCGGCATGTGCATATCGGCGGCCGAAGCGATGTTCTCCGGGACGACTCTCTATGCGGGACGGCGCAATCATCCGGATCACGGGCTGATCCATGTCATCGGATATCAGAACACCGCGGAGAACCTGTCCGCCGGGCCTAATGCGATGGTTCTCCATCTGCCGGCCGTGCACATGACCCCGGACCACTTCATCGACGTCGGGCGGGACGCCGACATCCTGGAGCGCATGGTCGATGCCGTGCGGCCCGTCCCGGCGTCGGCGCCGGCGGTCATGGACTGGATGGGGTTCGACGACCGGACCCGCGCGGTCCATGTCTTCGAGCACGACGTCTACACCGTCGTCCTGGCCTCCGACCCGGCTCTCATCCCCTCGGCGCTCGGCCAGGTGCCCGCGCACCGGCGGCCGGCTCTCACACCCGAGCTGTTCGCGTTCTACGCGGAGCGGTACCCGACGCACACCATCGCCCTGTGCTGCTTCGACAACGCCCAGGCGCAGCGGGCCAAGCCCCTGCTCATGTGGTACGAGCCACTCGACGCAGGGCAGTTGGCGCTTCCGGCGCTGGACTGCCACACCGGTGGGGCTCCCGACCTCGAGGCCGATGTGGAGGTCGACCACTGGGTGCTGTTCGGGACGGACGAGGCCACCGGTCTGTGGGGCGGGGTCGTCGACTACCGGGTGGGGATGCGGCACCGGCTGCGGGAGTTCCTGCCGGACACCGTGGTGGGCCGCCGCTTCGAGGGGGCCATGCCCAACGGGGACTTCGTCGTCGACCACGAGGACCTGCTGACCGGAGGCCTGGACGCAGTGCGCCGCGTAGGGCCCGCCTGAGGCTCCTTAGGGTGGGGCCATGCGCTATGAACTGGTCATCTTCGACAACGACGGTGTGCTTGTCGACAGTGAGCCGATCTCGAACACCATCCTCGCCGGCTACCTGACCGAGCTGGGGCACCCCACCTCGTACGAGGACTCGCTGCGTGACTACATGGGGGCGGCTGTGCATCGTGTGCACGACCTCGTGCTGGAGCGGACCGGTAAGCGACTGCCCGAGGACTTCGACGACACGCTGCATGCTCGTGTCTTCGCCGCTTTCGAGCGGGAGTTGGTGGCTGTCGACGGAGTGACCGAGGTGCTGGGGAAGCTGGTGGCCGAAGGGGTGCCGTACTGCGTCGCGTCGTCGGGGAGCCATGAGCGGATCCGCGTCGGGCACCGGAAGACCGGGCTGGATCTGTGGTTCCGTGAGGGCAATGTCTTCAGTGCGCAGGACGTGGGCCGGGGGAAGCCGGAGCCGGATCTGTTCCTGCATGCGGCCGAGCGGATGGGTGTTGCCCCGGAGCGCTGTGTCGTCGTGGAGGACAGCCCGCTCGGAGTGACCGCGGCGAAGGCGGCCGGCATGGATGTCTACGGGTTCACCGCGATGACGGCCGCCGAGAAGCTGGCCGGTGCGAAGGGGTACTTCGGGTCCATGGCCGAGCTGCCCGAACTGCTCGTCTGATCCGGCCGATTGGTTGCGTGATCGATCTACCGCTGGGTAGGGCATCGGCCTACGCTGTCCGGCCATGACGGATGCGCGGTTGGGGCAGCGGTTGCGGCGTGGTCGCGCCTCGTTGGCGTTGAGCTTCTTCGCGCAGGGAGTGGCGTTCGCGCTGCTCGTGACGCGTATACCCGCGGTGCAGGACCGGTACGGGATATCCGACGCCCTGCTGCCCGTCTTCCTCGCGGCGGTGCCGATTCTCGCCGGTGCGGGGAGCGTGGTCACCGAGCGGCTGGTGCGGCGGATCGCCCCCAGTGCCGTACTGCGGTGGTCCCAGCCGGTGGTGATGCTGGCGCTGCTGGGGGTCGCCGCCGGGACCGACGTGTGGCAGGTCGCGGTCTCCCTCGGGGTCTTCGGGCTCGCGGTGGGTGCGCTGGACGCGTCCATGAACATGCTCGGGGTGAGCCTTCAGCGGGCGTACGGGCGCAGCATCATGCTCGGTTTCCATGCGGCGTACAGCCTCGGTGGGATCGCCGGCGCCTCGCTGGCGTGGGCGGGCGCGCACTGGGACCTGTCGCTGTTGGTCTCGTATCTGCCGGTGGTGGGTGTGCTGCTGCCGGTGGTGCTGGTGGCGAGCCGGTGGTACGCCGACCAGGAGCCGGTCCCGCAGACACAGGCGCAGGCGGGGGAGCGCGACGGGGCGGGTGCCGGGTTCCGGTTGCTGCTGCCGTTCTGCCTGGTGATGGCGTTCGCCTACATCGGGGACTCGACGGTCTCCAACTGGAGCGCGAAGTATCTGCAGGACGTGCTCGGGAGCTCGGAGGAGGTCGCGACCGTCCCGTACAACGCGTACATGGTGACGACCCTGCTGGGCCGGGCGGTGGGCGACCTGGGCGTGCGGCGGTTCGGTGCCGTGGCGGTCGTGCGGTGCGGGACGGTGCTGGCGGCGGCCGGCTTCGCCGTGGTGGCGGTGGCTCCCGGGCCCGCGGTGGGGATTCTCGGCTTCACCCTGCTGGGGTTCGGGCTGTGTGTGATCGTGCCGCAGACGTTCGCCGCGGCCGGGCGGCGGGCGGTCGAGGCCGGGGGGCCCGGGGCGAGCGATGCGGCGGTGGCCAGGCTCAACGTCTTCAACTATGTCGGATTCCTGGTCGGTTCACCGCTCGTCGGGGCGCTCGGGGACGCCTGGAGCTATCGGTGGGCGATGGTCGTGCCGATGGTGTTGGTGCTGGTGACGTTGCGGTACGCCCGCTCGTTCGGCGCGGAGCCGGCCGGATACGGTGGCGGGCATGAGCGGCCGCGGATTGTTGATGTGGGACGAGGCGGTAACGAAGTATGACTTCGGGAGCAGCCATCCGATGGACCCGGTGCGGCTCGCGCTGACCATGGGGTTGGTGCGGGCGTACGGGCTGGACCGTGCGCTGGACGTGGTGTCCGCGAAGTCTGCCGGGGACTCCACGCTCCGGCTCGTGCACCGTGAGGACTATGTGGCGGCGGTCCGGGCGGCTTCGGCGGACCCGAAGTCGGCGGACCAGTCGTACGGGCTCGGCACGATGGACGATCCGGCCTTCGCGGGGATGCACGAGGCGTCCGCGCTGATCGCGGGGCAGTCGGTCGGGGCCGCTGAGGCGGTCTGGCGGGGTGAGGCCGCGCATGCGGTGAACTTCGCGGGCGGTCTGCACCATGCGATGCCCGGTTCGGCCTCGGGGTTCTGCATCTACAACGACGCGTCGCTGGCGATCGCGCGGCTGCTGGAGCTGGGTGCGGAGCGGGTCGCGTACGTCGATGTGGATGTGCATCACGGGGACGGCGTCCAGGCGGCGTTCTGGGACGATCCGCGGGTGCTGACGATCTCGATGCACGAGCATCCGCGGATGCTGTTCCCCGGTACCGGCTGGCCGGAGGAGACCGGCGGGGACGGTGCGGCGGCGGGCAGCGCGGTCAATCTGGCGCTGCCGGCCGGGACCGGCGACGAGGGCTGGCTGCGGGCGTTCCATGCGGTGGTGCCGGAGCTGCTGGCCGACTTCCGGCCGGACGTCCTGGTGACGCAGCACGGGGCGGACACGCACTTCGAGGACCCGCTGGCGCATCTGGCGGTGTCGCTGGACGCACAGCGGGCGGTACAGGAGTCGTGCCATGCGCTGGCCCACGACCATGTGGACGGCGGCCGGTGGGTCGCGCTCGGGGGCGGCGGGTACGCGGTGGTGGACGTGGTCCCCAGGTCGTGGACGCATCTGGTGGGGATCGCCGGACATGCGCCGGTGGACCCGGAGTCGGTGATCCCGTCGACGTGGCGGGACGAGGTGTACGCGCGGACGCGGCAGCTGGGGCCGGGACGGATGACGGACGGCCGTACGCCGACGTGGCGCGAGTGGGAGGCGGGTTACGACCCGGCGGACCGTCTGGACCAGGCGGTGCTGGCGACGCGGCGGACGGTGTTCCCGCTCAGGGGGCTGCTGCCGTAGGCGGACTGCCCCGACCGGCACCGGCGGGTGAGCGGCACCGAGTGGCGGCCGCGTGGCCGTACGGCACTGCTCCGTCCGCCCTTACTCCCGTTACGCCAACCGTGCGGTCACTCCCTCCTTTTCGTACGGGCCCGCGTCCGCTGCGGGAGCATCGGGAGCGTGTTGAGTACCGGAGCGCTGCGGGCGCATCTTCTGGCGGCCCGGTTGGCCGGGTCCGTCGCCACGTCGCGGGAGGCGAGTCTGCGCAGTTACCGGCTCTTCGCCGCGCGTGATCCCCGCGCCACCCTCGGACTCCTTCCCGAACGGGACTGGAGCGAGCGGGAGTTGATCGCTCTGATGGCCGACAGGTGTGGTGTTTCGGACGATCCCGCCTGTGTCGACGGGCCCGATGTCATCGACCCCGAGCGGACGCTGACCGCGCTCGCCGCCTTCGCCGAACGGCTCGGTGCCGTTGCTGCTCGTGGGGGAGCTGTGCTGCTCGGGACCGGGCATCCGCACCGGCTGCTCGGGTTCTACGCCGGGCTGGCAGACGCTTTGTCGGCGGCGGGCTGCGTCGTTCTCACCCCCGCGCAGGGGCGATGTGTCGACATAACGACCCGGTTCGGCGTACGCACGTACAACCTTGAGTACGTACGGGGCGTCGCGATGGTGCGCGAGGCCGGCGCCCGGGGCACCGGGAGTGAGACCGGCGCACACTCCCATTCCCCCCTGCCGGTTCGGGTCGCCCTGGAGGGTGTCGCGGAGGGCCAAGGGCCCCTGCCGGACCTGGTCGTCGGTGACCACGGCTGGGTCTGCGGGGCAGGTCAGCTGGGGATTGACGCGATCGGGCTCGCCGACACCGACGATCCGGCGCTCTTCGTGGGGGAGGCCGAGGGGCAGGTGTCCGTGGTCGTTCCGCTTGATGACGCTGTGCGGTCCGATTACTACCTACCGCTGACGCGCTATGTACTCAATCGAGCGTGTCTGTCACAGTAGGCGGCCGATCGCTGCTCCTCTTCCCCACTCGCACCACCCGCCCCTAGTCTGGGGAGTGAGCGCACAGCGACGAAGAGTCACCGGAGGGGAAGCCGGTGTGCGTCATGTGCGGAAGGTACAGGTGGGTCATGGCTGCTGGCAGCGAGAGGCCTCTCAACGAGGTCAAGTTCCTTACCGTGGCGGAGGTCGCCTCGGTGATGAGGGTGTCGAAGATGACCGTGTACCGGTTGGTGCACAGTGGTCATCTGCCGGCCATCCGGGTGGGGAGGTCCTTCCGGGTACCGGAGCAAGCGGTTCACGAATACCTCCGCGAGTCCTTTGTGGGGGTGGAATCCGCGTAGCCCGAGCAGGGCGGCTGCCCTCGGATTACAAGCTCGGGGTTATGGCGGGTAGGCTAGGCCGACGTAGGTCGTGTGGGCCCAGACGCCCCGCACCGAGTGAAGAGAAGTGAGCGAGGGTAGTCGTGGGCTCTGTTATCAAGAAGCGGCGCAAGCGGATGGCGAAGAAGAAGCACCGCAAGCTGCTCAAGCGCACCCGCGTTCAGCGTCGTAACAAGAAGTAGTTCGTTACGGCAGCTGTACGTGTCATCACGGCCCCTCCACCGTTTCGGTGGAGGGGCCGCGGTGCGTCCACTGGCGAAACAGCGTCGTGCGGTCATCACAGCGCAACACCGAACCGCTACGGTGACGGATAAGGGTGGGGTGGACCTAAGGGAAGGCGCTGATCTTGGGCAAGGTCGTGCTCGTCACCGGTGTGGCCCGGCAGCTCGGAGGGCGGCTGGTACGGCGCATCCTCCGGGATCCCGGAGTGGACCGGGTGATCGGGGTCGATGCGGTGGACCCCGAGCACCATCTGGGCGGTGCCGACTTCGTACGCGCCGACATCCGCCAACCGGCCATTGCGCGGGTGCTGGCCGAGCACGACGTCGACACGGTCGTGCACATGGACGTGACCGGTACGCCGCTCGGCGCCGGCGGCCGGACGACGGTCAAGGAGACCAACGTCATCGGCACCATGCAGCTGCTCGGCGCCTGCCAGAAGTCGCCGACCGTCAAGCGGCTGGTGATCAAGTCCAGTACGAGCGTGTACGGCTCGGCACCTCGCGACCCCGCGGTGTTCACCGAGACCACACCGCCCAAGTCCCTGCCCAGCGGCGGCTTTGCGAAGGACGCTGTTGAGGTCGAGGGGTACGTCCGCGGGTTCGCCCGCAGGCGCCCGGACGTCGCCGTGTGCGTCCTGCGGTTCGCGAACATCCTCGGCCCGTGCGCCGATTCCCCGCTGGCCGAGTTCTTCTCGCTGCCCGTCATGCCGACGGTCTTCGGCTACGACCCGCGGCTGCAGTTCGTCCATGAGGACGATGTGATCGACGTGCTGCGGATCGCGCTCGACGAGCCGCGGCGCGGCACGCTCAACAGCGGCACGTTCAACATCGCGGGCGACGGAGTGCTGCTGCTCTCGCAGTGCTCACGGCGTCTCGGGCGGCCGACACTGCCGGTTCTGCTGCCCGCGGTCACCTGGGTCGGCTCCGCGCTGCGTACGCTCGGTGTCACGGACTTCTCGCCCGAGCAGATCCGGCTGCTGACGCACGGCCGGGTGGTGAGTACGACGCAGATGCGCGAGACCCTGGGCTTCCAGCCGAAGTTCACGACCGCGGAGGCCTTCGCGGACTTCGCCCGCAGCCGGGGGCCGGGGCTGCTGCCGCCGGAGGCCCTGGCGGACGCCGTGGACCAATTGGCGGCGGCGCTGCCGGTCGGCGCCGGCCGGTCCGCCGGTCCGGCCTCCTCCCCCCAGACGACTCAGAGCGACGCCGAATAAGGAGCGCAGCCAACGATGGCGGACGCCAAGGTCATTCCGTTCGACGACGACCGTTCGCGCGGCAGCGCGCAGCGTGCTGCGCGGCGGCGCCCCACGGGCGGCACGAGCCGGCGCAAGGCCGATCCCGGCGGTATGCGGGAGATGCCCGTGAGTCCGCTGCCCGCGCAGCAGCCGGTGCTGAAGGCGTCGGACGCCCCCGACCCGGAGCCGCCGGTGCAGCCGCCGGCCGAGCGGGGCGGCGGCTGGGACCGGCGGATCGCCGGCGGTCTGGCGTTCCTGCGCCGCCGGATCACCGGGGACTACGAGGTCGACGAGTTCGGCTACGACGAGGACCTCACCGACCAGGTCCTGATGTCGATGGTCCGGCCGCTGTACGAGAAGTACTTCCGTGTCGAGGTGAAGGGGATCGAGAACATCCCCTCCGACGGCGGAGCGCTGGTGGTGGCCAACCACTCGGGCACGCTGCCGCTGGACGGTCTGATGATGCAGGTCGCCGTCCACGACAACCATCCGGCGGGCCGTCATCTGCGGCTGCTCGCCGCGGATCTGGTCTTCATGCTGCCGGTGGTCAATGAACTCGCCCGCAAGGCCGGGCACACGCTGGCATGCTCCGAGGACGCCGAGCGGCTCCTTCAGCGCGGTGAGGTCGTCGGGGTGATGCCGGAGGGCTTCAAGGGCATCGGGAAGCCGTTCAGCGACCGCTACAAGCTTCAGAGGTTCGGGCGGGGCGGGTTCGTCTCCACGGCGCTGCGGGCGGGGGCTCCGATCGTGCCGTGCTCGATCGTGGGGGCGGAGGAGATCTACCCGATGATCGGCAACGCGAAGACGCTCGCGCGGCTGCTGGGCTTCCCGTACTTCCCGATCACGCCGACGTTTCCGTGGCTCGGTCCGCTGGGCGCGGTGCCGCTGCCGACGAAGTGGACGATCCAGTTCGGGGAGCCGATCCCGACGGACGGATATCCGCCGGAGGCGGCGGAGGACCCGATGCTGATGTTCAACCTGACGGACCAGGTGCGGGAGCAGATCCAGCACACGCTCTACAAGCTGCTGGTGCAGCGGCGGTCGGTGTTCTTCTAGCGTCTGCCGTTCGGCTCAGCACGTGCCGGAGGGGCTGGATTTCTCCAGCCCCTCCGGCCTTGCTGTGTGTCAGTTGTCGTCCTCGGCCTCCAGGCCGAGACCCGGCAGGATTCCCGGCAGCAGCGGCGGGATGGTGATGTCCGGCTGCGGCGGGAACGGGTCCTTGCCCGAGGGCGAGGGTGTGTCGCCGTTCGTCGGAGGGTCGAACAGATCGCCCGGGTCACCGCCGAGCAGACCGTCGTCCGACGCCTCACCGGAACCCGAGGGCTTCGGCTGGCCGGCCTCGCCCGGACGGGACTCGCCCGTGCCCGGCGCGGACGGTGTCGTACGACTGCTGCCCGGGCTCGATGTGCGGTCCGAGTCCTGCGAGGAGGCTCCGGGACGCTGACCGCCGCCACGGCTCTGCTCCGGGGCGCGGGGCAGCAGCGACTGAAGCGGCTCGACCTCTTGGTCTATGGCGTCGAAGACGTCGTTGACGTCGTCGCCGACATCGGTCAGCTGGGCCGGCAGCCGGTCCCGCAGCCCGTTCCACGCGTCACGGTGGGCGCGTGAGAACGAGTTGAGCTTCTGGATCGGTCCGAGCGAGCCGTCCCGTTCGTACGCCTCGTGGAGCAGCCGGTGGCCCTCGCCCGCGTCGTGCCGCACGCCGGTGAGGGCGCGGCGGACCTCGCCCAGTGATTCGTGGTCCAGGGCGCCCGCCCGTCCGCGCTCCATGAGGCGGCGGGCCTCACTGAGCCGGGTGGATGCCTGGTCGAGGTACAGCTCGCCGCGGTCGGACTCGCCTTCCGCCATACCGAGCCGGATGTCCTCCATGCCGCGCTTCAGCCCGTACAGCGTGTCACCTGGAAGGGCGTCGGAACTGGCAGCGGCCACTCCGCTGAAGGCTCCCGCGGCGACACCGACGGTCAGACCGCCGGCCGCGAGACCCTTCGACCAGCGGGAGCGTGGTCGCAATTTCCGGAGCGGGGAAGCCCGATGGGCGCCGCGGCCGGTCGTCCGCTGCTCGGGCACCGTAGGGCCCGCGGACCTGCCTCCCGAGGCCGTGCCTTCCTGGAGCATGGCTTCCATGGCGGCCACGAGCTGCGCTCGCTGCACCACTTTGACCTCGGGATCCATTACCGGTCCCGGCAGCTCGCCGAGACCGTTCGCCAGCGCCAACAGCCGTCCGTGCTCGGTCGGTTCGACCGCATCATCCGGCTGCTCGGCCGCCTGATCTTCCAAGGCCTGGGCGAAGGCGTTCGCCCGCCGGTGCGCCGAAACGTTCGCGATCACTGGCGGCACCTCCTCTCGTCATGACGGTCGACTCCCCTCGGGGTCCGGAAGGTTGCACACCTTGAGCGCAACCACACGATCGAGTGAGTGGCTGCGGGCACGGCGTGACCACAGGGAGCCTGCATCCCGCACAACGAGCGTCGCGGCACTTGGGTTACGCGCGAAAGATGATCGGACCAGTGCGTCATCGTGGCGTCACCGATTGTGAGTTGGGGTCGGTCAGCGGGCGTCGTCGGGCAGGAGGCGGGCCAGGGTGCGTACGGCACGGTACTGGAGGGTCTTGATCGCACCCTCGTTCTTGCCCATCACCCTGGCGGTCTCCGCGACCGACAAGCCCTGCAGGAAGCGCAGAGTCACGCATTCCTGCTGCTGAGGATTGAGTTTCTTGACGGCTTCCAGCAGCGCGGCATTGGACAGGGACTCCAGGACGGAGTCCTCCGGACTGCGTTCGACCTCGTTGGCGTCGAGCATCTCGCCGGTCGTGACCTCCAGCCGGAAGCGGCTGGACTTGAAGTGGTCGGCGACCAGGTTCCGCGCGATCGTGACCAGCCAGGCCCCGAAGTCGCGGCCCTGCCAGGTGAAGGTGGAGATTCGGCGCAGGGCCCGCAGGAACGTCTCACTCGTGAGGTCCTCCGCCGTCGCCTTCCCGCCCACCCGGTAGTAGATGTAGCGGTAGACAGTGTCGCTGTACTGGTCGTAGAGACGGCCGAATGCTTCCGCCTCGCCCGCCTGGGCGCGTTCGACCAGCTCCATCATGCGGGCGCTGTCGCTGTCGGCACTGGGCCGGCGAGCGGTGGTCGAGGCGCCGGAGCCGCCCCGGCTGCTCCGTCTGCCGACCGCGCGGCCGTCGGCCAGGGCGTAGCAGGGAGCGGCGGGGCCGCTGGTGGCGAGGCGGGGCATGGCAAGGGCGGGGCCGGCGTACGCGGTGGGGACGAAACCGCGCAGGTGGTCGAGGACCGCCGCGCGGAGCGTAGCCAGGCCCGAGGCGTCAACCCCGACGTGTGGGTACACGGGACTCCCAGAGGCAGAGCTTCCATCACGTGCAGTGCGGGAATGTTCACCCGTCGTGGCGACTGGTGGGTTCCCGTATGCGTTTGAGGAGAATAACGCTTCGTACAGGCAGTGCTACACCCAGTTGCTCAAATCATCGTTTCCGTCGCTTCTGTTACGCCTCGGTGGCGGTTCAAGTAGCAGATCGTGAACGTTTGTTGATCGAAAAGCTTCGCGATATGACTCATCGCAGGGTGCGCCGCAGCCTGTTCCCTGCGGCCGGGAGCGTCCCGGATCGTCGCTCTGCGTGTCAGCGGCGGCGGCGGTGCAGGGCGACCGCGGCGGCCGTACCACCGGCGATGGCGCCGACGCCGGCCGCCGCCGGGATGCCGACCTTGGCCGCCTTGCGGCCGGTGCGGTAGTCACGCAGTCGCCATTCGCGCTCGCGTGCGTGCTTGCGCAGCTTCGTGTCCGGATTGATCGCATACGGATGCCCGACGAGCGAAAGCATCGGGATGTCGTTGTGCGAATCGCTGTACGCGGCGCAGCGGGCGAGCTCCAGGCCCTCGGCCGCGGCCAGGGCGCGGACCGCCTCGGCCTTCGCCGGGCCGTGCAGCGGCTCGCCGACGAGCTTGCCGGTGTAGACGCCGTCGACGGACTCGGCGACCGTGCCCAGCGCGCCGGTCAGGCCGAGGCGTCGGGCGATGATCGTCGCGGTCTCCACCGGGGCGGCGGTCACCAGCCAGACCTTCTGGCCCGCGTCCAGGTGCGCCTGCGCGAGCGCGCGGGTGCCGGGCCAGATGCGGTCGGCCATGTACTCGTCGTAGATCTCCTCGCCGATGCTCATCAGTTCGGAGACGCGGTGCCCCTTCACGATGGACAGGGCGGACTCGCGGACGTCCTGCATGTGCTCGGGGTCCTCGACCCCGGCGAGCCGGAACCAGGTCTGCTGCCAGGCGAATCTGGCCAGCTCACGGCGCTGGAAGAACTTCCGCTTGTACAGGCCGCGGCCGAAGTGGAAGATCGCGGCGCCCTGCATCACGGTGTTGTCGAGGTCGAAGAAGGCGGCGGCCCGATCGTCCCCGAGGACGGGGAAGTCGGGTTCGGCGGGCGGGGCGAAGCCGTCCAGCGTGCCGAATTCGTCGAGCTGCTGCGACGTCTTGCGCGCTGCCTCGGCTGCTGCCTCGCCGGCGAGCACGCTCCTTGCGGTGGCGGAGCGCCTACGGGGGGTGAGCCATCCCAGTGCGGCCATGGCGTGAGCATAGCCAGTCTGTTCGGGACTTCCCGACACGCCGGTGTGCCATGGCGTGAACTCTGCGCGACCGCTCTGTTAAACGGGTGATGCCGCTCTGCCGAGGGGCGCGGCGCGGGGGACCGGGCAGGCCGTGCGCGGGCGGAGAATGGCTCCATGAGTCCTCTGTTGCGGCGCGCGAAGAAGAAGCCCGGCGAGCGAGTGGTGACGCTGATCGGCAAACCGGAGTGTCATCTGTGCGACGACGCCCGGGCGGTCGTCGAGGAGGTGTGCGCCGAGACGGGCGCGTCGTGGGAGGAGAAGGACATCACCCAGGACGAGGCGCTGCACCGGGCGTACTGGGAGCAGATCCCGGTGGTGCTCGTCGACGGCGAGCAGCACACGTTCTGGAGGGTGGACCCGGGGCGGCTGCGGCGCGCGCTGGGGGCCTGACTCCCCCTTATGGCCGACTGCGGCGCCGCGCACGGCCGCGGCGGGCTGTCCGGCGGGTGTTCCGGCACTGTCACGGCTCTATCGGGACGCGAGGGGGACAGGGCACAGTAGACGGTCTCGGGGCGTATACGTGAGGAGTGTGTACGGGTTTGCCCCCTTCGGAGCCCCAACGGGCCGATGCGGTTCGAGGTTCCAGGTTCACGCGCGCGAAATGCGTGACCCCGGTCACTTTGCGCGGACAAAACGGACACCATCTTTGTGCACGCGTTCACAAAGACATAGCCTGCATTCGACGGGGCGGTCTTGGAACACACGGCCGCCTGCAGCCTCGCTCATCCCGCAGGAGCACCGTGGCAACTGGCCGAAATCACCGACCGGCGACCCGTAGCCGAGGAATCCCCGAGGCCACCGTCGCCCGGCTTCCGCTGTACCTCCGCGCCCTCACGGCGCTGTCCGAGCGATCCGTGCCGACCGTCTCCTCCGAGGAGCTGGCGGCCGCGGCGGGCGTGAACTCGGCGAAGCTGCGCAAGGACTTCTCCTACCTCGGCTCGTACGGCACCCGGGGCGTCGGCTACGACGTGGAGTACCTCGTCTACCAGATCTCCCGTGAGCTGGGGCTCACGCAGGACTGGCCCGTGGTGATCGTCGGTATCGGTAACCTCGGCGCCGCGCTCGCCAACTACGGCGGCTTCGCCTCCCGTGGCTTCCGGGTCGCCGCGTTGATAGACGCGGACCCGACGATGGCCGGCAAGCCCGTCGCCGGCATCCCCGTCCAGCACACGGACGAGCTCGAGAAGATCATCAGCGACAACGGTGTGTCGATCGGCGTCATCTCCACGCCCGCCGGTGCCGCCCAGCAGGTGTGCGAGCGGCTGATCGCCGCCGGTGTCACCTCCATCCTCAACTTCGCCCCCACCGTCCTCTCCGTGCCCGACGGCGTCGATGTGCGCAAGGTCGACCTCTCGATCGAGCTGCAGATCCTCGCCTTCCACGAGCAGCGGAAGGCCGGCGAGGAGGCCGAGGCCGCGGCAGGCCGGAAGGGACCCGACGGGGACATGCCCGCCGTGATGCCGGCATGAGCCTCCTGGTCGTCGGACTGAGCCACCGCAGCGCGCCGGTCAGCGTGCTGGAGCGGGCGTCGCTGTCCGCGGACGCGCAGGTCAAGCTGCTGCACGACACGCTCGCCGCGGAGCCGGCGGCGGAGGCCGCGGTGCTGGCCACCTGCAACCGCATCGAGCTCTACGCCGACGTGGACAAGTTCCACGCGGGTGTGGCCGAGCTGTCCACCCTGCTCGCGCAGCACAGCGGGGTGGGGCTGGAGGAGCTCACCCCCTATCTGTACGTGCACTACGAGGACCGGGCGGTGCACCACCTGTTCTCGGTGGCGTGCGGGCTGGACTCGATGGTCGTGGGCGAGGGGCAGATCCTCGGCCAGATCAAGGACGCGCTGGCGCTGGGGCAGGAACTGCACACCGCCGGGCGGCTGATCAACGACCTGTTCCAGCAGGCGCTGCGGGTCGGCAAGCGCGCCCACAGCGAGACCGGGATCGACCGGGCCGGGCAGTCGCTCGTGACCTTCGGCCTGGAGCAGCTCGCGGAGGGCGCGGACGTCGAGAAGTGGGCGGCGGACAAGCGGGTGCTGGTGATCGGCGCCGGCTCGATGTCCTCGCTCGCCGCGACGACGCTGGCGCGCCTCGGTGTGGGCGAGCTCGTCGTCGCCAACCGGACGCTGGACCGCGCCGAACGACTGGCCTCCGTGCTCGCGGAGACGGGCGGGGTGACCGCGCGGGCGGTGCCCATGGCTGCGGTCGCCGACGAACTGACACGTGCCGATGCGGTGGTGTCCTGCACCGGAGCGACCGGTCTCGTGCTGACGGCGGAGTCGGTCGCGACCGCGCTGGCCGAGCATGTGGTGCCGGTGGGCGCGGACGCCGCGTCGGCGGTCCAGGACCTGCGCGCGCCCGACGGCAGCCTGGTCGCGCGGCTGGCCGAGTTCGCCGCGCGGGACGGGCGGGTCGCGGACCTCACGGTCGGCGCCGAGCCCCGGGTCCCCGCCCCCGATGCCGCGACGCAGGCCGGGTCCGCGAGCGGCGAGGCCGTCTGTCCCGTGGGACTGGACGAGCTGCACGTCGCGGAGACGCTGGCCCAGCACGGCGCCTGGATGGAGAACGCCGAGCGGACCCTGCCGCGCAATCCCGCACCCGTGCGCACCAACGGCGCGGTGCGTATCGGACTGCTCGATCTCGCCATGCCGCGGGACATCGATCACGCCGTCCACCGGCTCCCCGGTGTGCGGCTCGTCGACATCGAATCGCTCGCCGAGGCGTCCGCCGACGCCCCGATGGCCGCCGATGTCGATCAGGTGCGCAGCATCGTGTCCGACGAGGTCGCCGCGTTCGGTGCCGCCCAGCGGGCCGCGCGCATCACGCCGACCGTCGTCGCGCTGCGCACCATGGCCGCCGATGTCGTCGCCGGTGAGATCGCGCGCCTGGAGGGGCGGCTCACCGGTCTCGACGAGAAGCAGCGCGCCGAGATCAACCAGACCGTCCGCCGCGTCGTCGACAAGCTGCTCCACGCGCCCACCGTGCGCGTCAAGCAGCTCGCCAGCGAGCCCGGCGGCGCCGGATACGCCGACGCACTGCGGACGCTCTTCGACCTCGACCCGGAGACGGTCGCCTCCGTCAGCCGGGCCGACATGAATGACGCAGACGTCAAGAACCGAGGGCGAGTATGACCGAGAGGGCACTGAGACTCGGGACCAGGCGCAGCAAGCTCGCCATGGCCCAGTCCGGGCAAGTGGCTCAGGCGGTGCGCCAGTTGACCGGCCGTGCCGTCGAGCTCGTCGAGATCACCACGTACGGGGACACCTCCCGTGAGCATCTCGCGCAGATCGGCGGTACGGGGGTCTTCGTCACCGCGCTGCGGGACGCCCTGCTGCGGGGTGACGTCGACTTCTGCGTTCACTCGCTGAAGGACCTGCCCACCACGCAGCCCGACGACCTCACGATCGCGGCCGTGCCGCGGCGCGAGGACGCGCGGGACGTGCTGGTGGCGCGCGACGGACTGACCTTCGACCGGCTGAACGACGGTGCCCGCATCGGCACCGGTTCGCCGCGACGGATGGCGCAGCTGAACGCGTACGCCCGCGCGCACCACCTGCGCATAGAGACCGTGCCGATCCGGGGCAACATCGACACCCGGATCGGATACGTACGAAGCGGGGAGCTGGACGCGGTGGTTCTCGCCGCCGCCGGGCTCCACCGCATCGGAAGGATCGAGGAGGCGACCGACTTCCTGTCGGTCGACTTCGTCCTGCCGGCCCCCGGCCAGGGGGCCCTGGCGATCGAGTGCACCGCACAGAACGCGGAACTCGCCGCCGTACTCGCCGAGCTCGACGACCCGTACACCCGGGTCGCCGTGACCGCCGAGCGTTCCCTGCTCGCCGCCCTGGAGGCCGGCTGCAGCGCACCTGTGGGTGCGCTTGCCGACCTGTTGGCCGACGGACAGGTTGTCACCGAAATGCGCCTGCGCGGCGTCGTCGGCACCACCGACGGCTCGACGCTGGTGCAGCTGTCCACCACCGGTCCCGTACCCACGTCGCACGGCGACGCCATCGCGCTCGGTCGCGAACTCGCGTCCGAGATGCTCGCCAAGGGTGCGGCCGGTCTTATGGGGGAGCGAGCACTTTGAGCCCCATCGCCAATCCGACTTCGGCGTTCTCGGCACACGGGCACGTCACTTTCCTCGGCGCCGGTCCCGGCGACCCCGGACTGCTGACACTGCGCGCCGTCGAGGCACTCGCGGGAGCCGACGTACTGATCGCCGAGCCGGATGTACTCGACGTCGTACGCGGCCATGCGCGGGCGAGCGTGAGCACGCCTGAACTGACGGTTGTTGACGATGCGTCAACAGCCGCCGGAATCCCCGTACTCAGGGATGCGGCCAATCTTGTCATGGAGGCCGCGCGCGGCGGCAAGCGGGTCGTCCGTGCCGTGACCGGTGATCCGGGACTGGACACCGACACAGGTCAGGAGATGCTGGCCTGCGCCGCGGAGGGAATTCCCTTCGAGGTCGTGCCCGGTGTCGCCACCGCGGTGGGCGTACCCGCGTACGCCGGTGTACCGCTGCGCGACGCCCAGGGCACGGACGTCCGGTTCGTCGACGCCCGTACCGCGAGTGAGCGGTGCTGGACCGAGATCGGCGCCAGCGACGGGACGGTCGTCGTCTCCAGCACGCTCGAGACCGTCGCCGCGGCGGCGGGCGAGCTGGTGGCCGCGGGCCGCAAGCCCGACACCCCGCTGACCGTGACGGTCGCCGGTACGACGACCCGTCAGCGGACCTGGACCGCGACGCTCGGCACGATCGCGCAGACCCTCAAGCAGGCGAAGGTGCTGCCTTCGCCCGAGGGGCACCGGTCCGTCATAGCCGTGGTCGGTGAGCGCAGCTCGGCTGCTCAGCGCGACCAGCTCGCGTGGTTCGAGTCGAAGCCGCTGTTCGGCTGGAAGGTGCTCGTGCCGAGGACCAAGGAGCAGGCGGCGTCGCTCTCCGACCAGCTTCGTTCCTACGGCGCGGTGCCGCACGAGGTGCCGACGATCGCCGTGGAGCCGCCGCGGACGCCGCAGCAGATGGAGCGGGCGGTCAAGGGGCTCGTCACCGGACGGTACGAGTGGATCGCCTTCACCTCGGTGAACGCGGTCAAGGCGGTCCGGGAGAAGTTCGAGGAGTACGGGCTCGACGCGCGTGCCTTCGCGGGCATCAAGGTCGCGGCGGTCGGCGAGCAGACCGCGGCGGCGCTGGTCGACTTCGGTGTGAAGCCCGACCTGGTGCCGAGCGGTGAGCAGTCGGCGGCGGGTCTGCTGGAGGACTGGCCGCCGTACGACCCGGTCTTCGACCCGATCGACCGGGTGTTCCTGCCGCGCGCGGACATCGCGACGGAGACGCTGGTCGCGGGCCTCATCGAGCTGGGCTGGGAGGTCGACGACGTCACGGCCTACCGGACCGTGCGGGCGTCGCCGCCGCCGGCGGACACGCGTGAGGCGATCAAGGGCGGCGGGTTCGACGCGGTGCTGTTCACGTCGTCCTCGACGGTGCGGAACCTGGTCGGGATCGCGGGGAAGCCGCACAACGTCACCGTGATCGCGTGCATCGGTCCGGCGACCGCGAAGACGGCGGAGGAGCACGGGCTGCGGGTGGACGTGCTGTCGCCGGAGCCGTCGGTGCATCGGCTCGCCGAGGCGCTCGCGGAGTTCGGGGCGCGGAGGCGGGGTGCGGCGCTGGAGGCGGGCGAGCATGTGACGCGGCCGTCGGAGAGACGACCGGGGGGTCGTCGCCGCCGCACGACCTGACACTGCGGGAGGGCCCGCGCCCCTGTTCCGGCTGCCGCCGGGGTGGGGGTGCGGGCCCTTTTGCGTGCGGGGCAGGTTCAGCCCGTCCGGCGTGCTCCACGACGGTGGTGCGGCCGGTTCCCGGGGCGCTGCCCCGGACCCCGCGCCTCAATCGCCGGCGGGGCTGGATGTGCGGGCCCAGCCCATGGTGGGGCTGGTTGTGCGGGCAAGTTGAGCCCGTCCGGCGATTGAGGACACGCCCGTAGGGCGTGCCCCACGACGGTGGTGCGGCCGGTTCCCGGGGCGCTGCCCCGGACCCCGCGCCTCAATCGCCGGCGGGGCTGGATGTGCGGGCCCAGCCCATGGCGGGGCTGGATGTGCGGGCAAGTTCAGCCCGTCCGGCGATTGAGGATACGCCCGGAGGGCGTGCCCCACGACGGTGGTGCGGCCGGTTCGGGGCGCTGCCCCGGACCCCGCGCCTCAATCGCCGGCGAGGCTGAATGTGCGGGCCCAGCCCCCGGTGAGGCTGGATGTGCGGGCCCGAGCCCATGGCGGCGCGGGATGTCCGGGCTCACCCCGAGCGCGTGAGCATCACAACCGCTTCGCGCTGCGCAGCTTCGACGCGTAGTAGCCGTTGCCGTCCAGGCGCGACGTGCCTCCCTTGTCGCCGATCGTCGGGCCGTTCGCCTCCTCGCGGCTCGAGATGAAGATCTTGTGGCCGTCCGCGTCGTTGCCCAGGTACATGCCGATGTGGTCCAGGCGCTGCGCCGTGCGGGCGTCGAGCTTGAAGAAGACCAGGTCGCCCGGCTGGAGCACGTCGATCGAGCTGGGGCGGTCCTTCGGGGTGATGCCCTTCAGGGGGATCACGTCGACGCCCGCC
Organism: Streptomyces sp. AM8-1-1; assembly: GCF_032229325.1. NCBI lineage: Bacteria > Bacillati > Actinomycetota > Actinomycetes > Kitasatosporales > Streptomycetaceae > Streptomyces > Streptomyces sp. AM8-1-1. The sequence goes on along the minus strand of NZ_CP135086.1, from coordinate 3,640,172 downwards.
TTCGAGCGGGCCATGCCGTTCGCCGTGCGCGGCAGGCCGTCGCCCGCCTCGTCCGTCGCCATCAGCGGGTAGCGGCCCCGGTAGCCGAAGACCGTACGGATGAAGCCGGAGCAGTCGATGGCCCGGTACTTCGCCGGCTCCGCCGCGAGAGTCGTGCCGTTGCGGAACGTGTACGAGCGGCCCAGGTAGTCGTAGAAGTCCGACTGCTCCAGGCGCAGATCGCCGCCCTCCGGAGTCGCGTTCGGGTTCAGCGGACCGAACGCCGCGTCGCCCGCGTACTGCGTGCCGTCGGCGTCCTTCTTGACCGGTGCCTGGTCGCCGTACTGGAACGCGATGGCGAACAGGTCCTCCTTGCCGCTGCCGTAGTACTCCTTGAACCATTCCTTGAACCACTGCTCGCGCTCGGCACCCTTGCGCCACTCCTCCGGCATCAGCCGGACCCAGTTCTCCGTCACCACCTTGGACTTGGTGGTGGCGGGCTCGGCGAAGGTGCGGCTCGGGCCGGTGAGGGTGGCGGTGCGGGCGCCGTCGGTGAAGGTGGCGAGCACGTCGCCGTCACCGCCGCGCAGCACCGAGCGGGCGGGGTTCTTCAGCCGCTCCCACTTCTGCGACCCGTCGTCGTCGACGCTGCCCGCGTCGACGGGCTTGTCGGTGACCGTCTGGATGGCGGGCGCGTTGGCCTGCTCCTCCTTGCGCAGCTCGATCGTGAAGTATGCGCTGCCTGCCAGCAGCGCGATCACGGTGGCCACGTGCAGTACGGGACGTGTGCGGCTCTTGGACTTGGCGGTCATTCGCTGGCTCCGGATGGGTCGTTCGGCGGACGGGGCGTCACGCGTGCGGCATGAGGCCGAGCAGGATTCCCGCGGTCAGGACGACGTACGTGGTGAGCGTCGCCGATCCGGTCGCGAGAAGCGTGGCGCCCTTGGGCTGGCGCACCAGCTGGTAGGCGATGAGGCCCGGCACGATGAAACCGAGGGTCTGATTGGCGTACAGGAGCGGGAACTCCATCTGGAGCACGATCACCACGGTGGCCTGGAGCAGGACGCCGATGAGCACCACCGCGGCGAACAGCCGCTTGCCGTACAGGATCACGAAGCGCTGGGTGACGAGCGTGAGGACGTACGTCAGCACGGTGACACCGACGACCAGCGCGGCGCGCTGGAGGTCCTCGATGAGCGTCAGGGCCAGCCAGCCCGGCGTGATCATGCCGCCGGGCGACAGGTTGGTGGTCAGGTAGCACAGCAGCGAGAACAGCAGGCCCAGCGCGATACCGATCGCGGCGATCTCGGGGGTGAGGACGGCGGGGATCAACGGGGCTCTCCTGGGTTCTGCCACTGCTGGGGGATCGAGGGGTGCTGCTGCTGGTGGGGGTACGCCTCGGGGTGGTGCTGCCGCGGCCCCGGCCTGCCCTGCACACGGCGCTCCTCGGTGGCGGCGGGCAGGTGCGCGTACGGGTCGAGGTGCTGCACGTACAGCGACATGGTGTGTTCGTGCCGGGCGTGCTCCGGGGTGCCCTCGGGCCCGTCCGGGATGTCGTCGTCGTCCGACTCGTCGGGGGGCAGCTCCGCGAGGTGTTCGAGGAGGACCTCGCCCTGGCCGTGGATGTTGCCGATGGCGACGAGTGAGGAGTTCTCGCCGAGATTGCCGAGGAGTTCGTGCATGAACTCCTCGCCGTCACGGCCGTCGCCGCCGAGGTCGACGGCGTGCCCACGCCACTCGGCGGGGATGGCGTCGATGGCGCTCTTGGCCGGGTGGCCGATGACGAACACCTTGTCGGGCTGGAGGTCGGGGATGATCTGGCCCATCTGGCCGTTGCGCTCGACACGGTCGGGGCGGCAGTTGATCACGACGTTCAGCGGTCTGTTGATCGCGCCGAGGTCGAGCAGCTGGTTGATGTTCATCAGCGTCGACTCGGGGTCGTTGGCCGCGAAGACGTTGGCGAAGCGCAGCCGCTTGCCGCCGGGCGCGAGGTAGCGCTCGACGGAGAGGACACCCGGGTCCGGCGGTGCGTCGTACATGCCCTGGAGCGCGGTGGCGCGGTCGACGCCGAGCAGGTCGGCGACGGTGAGCGCGATGGCCACGTTCTCCTTGAAGGTGAACCAGCTGAAGCCGCGCAGCTCTTCGTCGGAGACCGTCTCGGGGTCGGCGTAGATCAGTTGGCAGTCGCGCTTGTCGGCCTCCTCCTGGAGGACGTTGAAGCGGTCCTTCTCGGCGGTGACGCAGATGCCGCCGTGCGGCATGGAGCGGGACAGCGAGCGCGCGATGTCGTCGAGCGTCGGGCCCATCTCCGCGACATGGTCCTCACGGACGTTGCACAGCACGCCGATCGTGGACTGGATCAGCTTGGACTGGTTGATCTCCTGGAGCGCGGGCATCACGGCCATGCACTCCATGACCAGCGCGTCCGGCCGGTAGGAGGCGGCGCGCCGCACGATGCCGATCTGCTCGACGACGTTCGCGATGCCGAACTTGCGGTAGACCGGCTCCTCGGTGGCGTCGGGGTGGATGAAGCGGGCGGCGGTTCCGGTGGTCTTGGCGACCGTCGTCAGTCCGCCGCCGCGCAACGCGCCCGCGCACAGGCGGGTGATGGAGCTTTTTCCGCGGATGCCGTTGACCAGCACCCGCGTCGGTATCTGGTCGAGGCTGGCGAAGTGCCGCCGCTGCTCGACGATGCCGGCGATCAGCATGATCGTGCAGCAGACGACGAGCACGGTGTAGAGGAAGAGCACGGCGGTTCAGGTCCTTCCGGCCGGGGTGGTGCTGCCGGACACGCCGGCTCCGGCCTCGCGCTTGCGCTGCTCGTGCAGCTGCTGGCGGATGACTTCGAGGCTGCGGGTGACGGCCCCGACCTCGTCGTGGTGGCGCGGGTAGATGACGGTGCGCCGGTCGCCGCCGGCGAGCGCCTCGGCCCGCTGGGCGAGTTCGCGCAGGGGGCGTACGACGATGATGTGCAGCCAGCCGAGGCAGGCGGTGGCGGCCGTGAGACCGAGCAGCCCGGCCAGTACGGTGCGGTTCTGTGCCTCGTACGCCGGGATGGCGAGGCCCTTGGCGGGCTGCCAGCTGACCACGGTCCACTTCAGCGGGGCAGCGGCGCCGCCTCCGTCGAAGGGGGCCGCGGCCGCGATGGTCACGCCTCCGCTGCGGATGACCGTGGCGCTCGGACGGGTGGAGTCGGCCTCCTCGCCGTCGGCCTTCTTCCCGCCGCCGTTCTCGCTGCCGTTCTTCTTGGCGCCGTCCTTGCCGGCCTGCGTGCTGTTGACCTTGGTCACCAGGGCGTCGATCCGGCCCGCCGGCAGCTTGTCGAAGGCCAGGTAGCCGTTGTTGGCGCCGATCACCCGGTGCTTCTCGTCGACGACGCGGATCTGGCCGAGGCCCGGCCGCTTGAGGAGCGCATTGAGGTAGCCGATGCGCAACTCGCCGACGACGGCCGCACCCTTGAGGCCGGGGACGGCGGCGTACTCGACGACGATCGGTTCGTTGCCTCCCTCGCCGAGCAGGGCGACGGGCTGCGTGGACGGGCCCTTGCCGCGCGGGTGGCGCGGCTCGGAGCCGGACTTGGCCGTGACGGTGCCGTCCGCGGTGAGCACATAGATCGAGGTGTAGCGGGCGTGCTGGCTGCGGGTCTGCTCCAGCGCCTCGGTCATCGCGGCCGGGGTGGTGCGCTGGTCCAGTACGGACGCCACCGACGTGAGGTCGGCATGGCCCTCGTTGAGCGCGCGGCGGATCCGGTCGGCCAGGGTGTCGGTGCGCTCCCGCTGGTCCTGGACGATCGACTTCGGTACGAGGACGGCGGCTCCGGCCCGGTTGAGCAGCAGCACGAGCGGCACCGCCCAGACGAGCAGCAGGATGCCGCAGACGGCGACGAGCGCGCGCATGCCGATCCTGCCGCGCCGCCCGCGGCGGTCTCCCGCCTCGTGGCGGTCGGACTGCGCAGGCTCGCCGAGCAGCTGGCGGCGCAGCCGTTCCAGGACGGCTCCGATCCGCGAGGCCTCTCCGTACTTGGGCTGGGTCACCGGACGGGTGAGGTCGCCGCGGCTGAGCCGGCGGCTCTCCAGGAAGAGCTGGAGCAGGGGCCGTTGGACGGTGCCGATCAGCAACGCGACCGCGAGGGCGCCGATGAGGAGCAGCGCGCCGGCGGCGGCGATCCAGAAGAAGGAGTCGAGCGCGGCGGCGCGGTTCTCGGTGACGTCGACGAGGGAGACGACGGTCAGGCCGAGTGCGGTCGACTCGGTGCCTTCACCGGGCACCGGGCCGGTCAGGGCGGCGTAGCCGGCGACCGGGCGCTCGGTTCCGTGGGAGTCGCCGAGCAGGCTGCCGCTGACGCCGGGGAAGCCGCCGGAGCCGGGTGCCTTGGACTTGAGCGGGTGCTGGCGGGCCTTGCCGGCCGCTGTCTCGGCGAAGCCGGCGAGGTCCTTGTCGGCGCGTTCGGCGTTCGCGCGCGCCGTGGCGGAGGCGCCGCGGCCGGCGTCGGGCAGACCGTCGCTGCTGAGGACCTGTCCCGAGGCGTCGACCACCGCGATCGCGCGGTCGGCGCCGAGGCTCACACCCGGGAACTTCAGGCTGCTGGAGGCGATGAGCAGCAACTGCGGCCGGTCGGGCCAGGACAGGACGCCGAAGGTCAGCAGGCGCGTCCCGCCGTTCTCCAGCCGGACCATGCGCGGGGCCAGCCCGTCCTTGTCGCCGAGCTTCGTCCGGTCGACGGCCGTCAGCGGCAGGTTCTCACCGCGCTGGGCCTCGAGCCGCCCGGACTTGATCTCGATGACGGCGGTGCCGCTCCACTTCTGGTAGACGCTGCCGAGCTTGTCGAGCACGGTGTCCGCCGAGACGGGCTCGCCCGCGTTGAACATCGCGGTGGTGCGGCCGAGGTCGGTGATGCTCTCGTCGAGCGATGCCCGCAGCGCGATGGCGCCGTCCTCGGCGAAGTACTGCTGCGAGGTGCGTACCGCCTCCGGAACGGGATCGTTGCCGGCGCGTCCGAGCTGGAACGCGGTGAGCGCGGCGATGCAGAGCAGCAGGACGGACAGCACGGCGATGGGGGGTCGTATGCCCCCCAGCAGTGACATGTCCGCCCTGCGGCGGACTTTGTGCCGTCGCTTCGTGCGCGACGCGGCCAACGGAGGCTCCCTCGAAGAACGCTCCGGTGCCCGCGTGGAGTGCCGGAACAAGGTGGGTGGACTGCGTGCCGGGGTCGACGGCACGGTGAGTGTGTGGGGTGGTGCGGTGGCGCGGCGCTACGCCGCGTGGGGGTGACGCGCGCGGCATACCTGCCGGCGCGCACCGGGGCCTGTCATCCGAGCAGACCTGCCAGGGGCCGGGAACGGGGTCCACTGCCGACGCGGGCACCAAGGGTTCCGCGGCAGGACAGGGACGCACACCCTCGTGGGGCGTCACCTGTCCGGGCGGAGGCGCATGGAGCGGCAGTCATGGTCACTCGGATATTTTCATCTGACTATGAGCTCATCAGCTGCAAAGCGGATAACGATTGGCATAACTTTCGGAATTGCCGCTTCCCTCTGCGTGATAGTGGCGTGTATCACGCGAGGCGGCGTACAACCTTCTGACGACAGGAGGGAAGCGCCGCGGGCTCAGTCCGTTTCGAAGGCCGATCTGGAGGACCGGGTCGCCCGCTTCACCGAAGGATTCGGTGCGCGGGGCGGCTACCGGATTCCCACCCGGGACGAACGTCGCGCCGTCACCGAAGGCGTCGCGCTGGTGCTGGACGGAAAAGAGATCGAGGCCCGCACCCGGCTCGCCGAAGTCGACTTCACCGTACGGACGTTCACCGACACCGTCGGCGGGCGCCGGTTCGCCGAGGTGTCCGACGCCGCGGCCCGTACCGATGGCGCGAACCGGGGCTGGGGCCGGGTCTACATCGACCTGGACGCACCACCGCGCTGGTCGGTGCAGGTGCCGCACCCGATCGCCGACCTCGACACGGAACGCCTGGGAGCACGGGTGTTGCGCGGCACCCCCGGGGGCGTGCTGGTTGTGGCCGGTGCGCACCGTACGGCGGGCAGGGGCGATGCCGCCGACGTGGCCCACCGCACCGACTCCGTCTTCCACGGGGTCGTGTCGGAGCTGATGGACCGCGGGCTGCCGGGGGTGCAACTGCACGGCTTCGCGGACGACTCCTTCCCGCGGTTCGACGCCGTGGTCTCCACCGGCTCCGGCAATCACGCCGTCGCGGACGCGAGACGGCTCGCGACCGCGTTCGGCTCCGCCGGGCTCAGGGTCTGCCGGGCCTGGGAGCGCGACTGCAAACTGTCCGGCACCGACAATGTGCAGGGGCGGGCCGCGGACCGGGAGGACCGGCGCTTCCTCCATGTGGAGCTGAACACGAGCTCGCGCGCCGACGAGGCCGGTCTCGAGGCGTCGGCGCGGGCGGTCGCGACGGTCGTGGACGGCTGGGCCGGGCCCTGACCGGCCCCGACGGAATGTCGGTACGTGGGGTATTCGGACGGGCGTAGCGTAGGTCCCATGACTGCGTACGGATCCTTCCCCGGGGCCCGGCCGCGGCGGCTGCGGGTCAATCCCGCCATGCGCCGCATGGTCGCCGAGACCCGGCTGCACCCGGCCGACCTGATCCTGCCCGCCTTCGTGCGGGAAGGGATCGGCGAGCCGGTGCCCATCAGCGCGATGCCCGGTGTCGTCCAGCACACCCGCGACACCCTGCGGAAGGCCGCCGTCGAGGCGCGCGAGGCCGGGGTCGCCGGGATCATGCTCTTCGGTGTGCCCGAGGACGCCAAGAAGGACGCCGCCGGGACCGCCGGCACCGACCCGGACGGCATCCTCCAGGTCGCCATCCGCGATGTCCGTGCCGAGGTCGGTGACGAGCTCGTGATCATGTCGGACCTGTGCCTGGACGAGTACACCGACCACGGGCACTGCGGCGTACTGGACGAGCACGGCCGGGTCGACAACGACGCGACGCTGGAGCGGTACGCCGAGATGGCCCAGGTCCAGGCCGACGCCGGCGTCCATGTCGTGGGTCCCAGCGGCATGATGGACGGCCAGGTCGGTGTCGTCCGCGACGCGCTCGACACGATCGGCAAGGAGGACGTGTCGATCCTCGCCTACACCGTGAAGTACTCCTCGGCCTTCTTCGGGCCGTTCCGCGAGGCCGTCGGCTCCTCACTCCAGGGAGACCGCAAGACGTACCAGCAGGACCCCGCCAACCTGCGGGAATCCCTGCGGGAGTTGGCGCTCGACCTCGAAGAGGGCGCCGACATGGTGATGGTGAAGCCCGCGGGCCCCTACCTCGACGTCCTGGCGAAGGTCGCGGAGACCGTGGACGTACCGGTCGCCGCGTACCAGATCAGCGGTGAGTACGCGATGGTCGAGGCCGCGGCCGAGAAGGGCTGGATCGACCGCGAGAAGGCGATCGCGGAGACGCTGGTCGGCATCAAGCGCGCGGGCGCGAGCATGATCCTTACCTACTGGGCGACCGAGGTCGCCCAGGGCCTGAGCGCAACCGGCTGACGCAGCGGCCTGCGGGGAGGCGGCCGGGTTTCACCGGAGGGTGAGGCCCGGACCTCCCCGGGGCGGGCACCGTGTGCCGGTGCGGTTAGAGTCGTTCGCTGTTCGAGGTGCCGGGCTGCCCTCCGGCGAAGCCGGGCACGGGTGCCCTGGCCCCGGAGAACACCGCGCAACGACACCGGAGGACAAGGCGTGACGGGAATGGCAACGGTCACTTTCGTGCTCTCGGGCCTGCTGATCCTCATGGCCTGCGTCAAGGCGGATCGGGTCCGCTCCTGGCGGGAGTCTTGGAATCCCTCGGCCCCGGACGTCTCGGACGGCGCCTTCGTCGCGGCTCGCTTCCTCCTGGTCGCGATGGCCGTCGGCGGAGTCGTCGTCGGAGTGCAGGGCCTCAAGGTCCAGGACGACGTGGGGTGGAGCGACGACGAGTTGACCAGTGCGGTCAAGGGCGCCACCGCGTCCCTGGACGGCAGCACCGTCCACGGCGGCCCGTTCGAGGCCGACTCGCCCGCCGACTTCGAGGGTGAATACGCCATCAAGGTCGAGCAGGAGATCGTCGAGTACGGAGACGGCGGCGCCCCGCAGTTCGGGGTGGACGCCGAGCTCGCCGGAGAGCCGACGGCGGATCAGGCGCGGTACGCCATAACGGCCGACGGCGCGGGAGCGTGGTTCTGCATGGACGTCAAGCGCACCCACACGGGCTTCATCGAGACCGTCGCGCCCGGCGGCCTCGGCCGCACGGTGAAGCTGCCGAAGTTCACGTACGCCGTGTCGAGCCGGACCGGTGAGTGCTGAGTCCCGACGTCAGGCGAGCCCGCCCACGAAGGACGCCCATGCGGCCGGGTCGAGCGTGAGGCTCGGGCCGCCGGGGTTCTTCGAGTCGCGGACGTGGATCGCGGCGGGGTGGGCGGCGACCTCGACGCACTGTCCGCCCTCGTCGCCGCTGTAGGTGGACTTGCGCCAGTCGTAGGCGACTTCGAGGCACTGTCCGCCCTCGCTGCCGCTGTAGCTGGACTTGAACCACTTCAGTGCGGTGCTCATCTCTCTCCCAGCAGCCGGTCCAACAGGCCCTTGGTTTCTTCGGGGTTGAGGGCCTGTGCCCGCAGCATCGCATATTTGCAGGCGAGGATGCTGACCTCGTCCGGGTCGGAGACGAGTTGGCTGCCGCGCTGGCTCTCGGTATAGCCGATGTGCTGGTGCTCGGGTGTTTCCAGCAAGGTGAACGGGCCGTTGAGTCCGGCGTGGCTGGTGCGGCCGAACGGCATGACCTGGAGTGAGACGCCCGGCAGTTCGGCGCACACGCGCAGGCGGCGCACCTGCTCCTCGTACACCTCGTCGCCGCCGATGCGGTCCAGGAGGATCGCCTCCCACATGACGAAGCTGATCGTCGGCGGGTGCGTCCGGGTGAGGATCTCCTGACGCCCGACACGGTTCGTGACCTGTACCTCGATGTCGTCCGCGCTGAAGGCGGGCACCCGGCTGCGGAAGACCCCGCGCGCATAGCGCTCGGTCTGGAGCAGGCCGGGCACGACCTGGTTGTCGTACCAGGACAGAGCGATCGCCTCCCGCTCCAGGTCCATGTACTCCTCCGCCCACGCCGGGATCAGGTCCACCTCCGGCATGTTGTCCACCGCGACCGACAGCGCCCCCTTCGTGTCGAGGCGGTCGTCGAAGCGGGCGGCGAGGTCCGGTTTCAGCGGGCGGCGGCCCTGTTCGATCGAGGCGACGGTCTGCTCGGCGAGGTTGAACTCGGCCGCGAGTGCCCTTTGGGTCAGGCCCGCGGCCTCGCGGAAGCGGGCGAGCTGGCGGCCGACCAGCCGCATCGCCGAGGCGTTCTTCCGTGGACGTCTCCTGGAGTGCATGTCCGACCAACTCCCCGGACACGGGCGTACGTTACGCCTCCACGACCCGTACAGATGAAACGTACGGGTCCGCGCAGTGCTGTCACCCCGTCACGGGACGCGACTCTCGCCGCGTGGACAAGACGATGCAACACGAGGATCTGCGCGAGCTGTTCTGCCGCCGCGAACGCCGATCGGTCGCCGCGGCACGGGAGTTCGCGCGGGAGGCGCTGAGCGCGTGGGGCTGGGCCGCCAGGGCCGACGACATCACGTTGTGCGTGAGCGAGCTCGCGACGAACGCGCTGGTGCACGGCGTACCGCCGGGGCGCGGGTATCTGCTGCGGCTGTGGCTGTACGAGCAGGGGGCCGCGCTGAGGGTCGAGGTGCACGACAGCGGTGACGGGCGGCCGGGTGTGCGTGAGCCGGACGGGGAGTCGGGGCGCGGGCTGCTGCTGGTGGACGCGTTGGCCGACACCTGGGGTGTCGGCCAACGCGATCCGGGCAAGGTGGTGTGGTGCGCTTTCACCCTGCGGTGAGGCGTGGTGCCTACGGCGCGTCGAGCACCGTGCCGGTCACCGCCGGACCGTCCGGCTTGCCGTCCTCGTCGTTGACGGGCTGGAGGAGCAGGTGCTCCGTCTGCTCGGTCACCTTGTCGGCGGCCGTGGGGACGGTCACCTCGGCGCTGGTCTTCCCGGCGGGCACCGAGGCCCACAGGTAGGGCCAGTCCAGCTTGGACAGAGGCACGTCACCGTCCGGGACGTCGCCGAACGTGTCGGTGAGCCACTGCCGGTCGACGTCCTTGGTGGTCAACTCGGGGCCCGCCGTGGCGGGAACGATCTTCAGCGTCCTCGACAGCTCCACGTCGGCGGGCGCCGACAGCGAGAGCCGCCATGTCAGGGGCTTCCCCTCGGTCACCTTGTCGGCGACCGGCTTCATGGTGATCGTCGGCATCGCGTCGTCGTTCTCGGCGGTGACCCCGCCGGCGTGCGAGCCGACGACGGAGCCTCGCACCGCCTTCACGAGCACGTCGTGGCCCACGTCCCAGGAGTACCGGGTGTTGCCGGTGACCTTCACGGTCAGGTTGGCGACCTGGCCGCCGGGCCGTACGGACACCAGCCGCTCCTTCGCGGTGCCGGTGGCCGGGTCGATGGCGAACATTCGTACCGTGCCGCTGCCCTTGCCGGACATACGGACGGGGACCTCGTACGTGCGGGTGCCGGCGTTGCCCTCCTTGACCTTCAGACGGCCGATGTCGACACGGGTCAGCGGGGCCTCCCGTACCGCGGGGGTGCCGGGGCTCCACGCCCAAGCGTCCATCAGCCACGCCTGTCCGGAGCGGCTGCGCGGGGTCAGCTCCAGGGAGGCGATCCGCTTCAGGTCGAGACCGGCGCGCGAGGCGGCGGTGATCGGTACGCGCACCTCACGTGCCCAGGAGGAGGCGGTGCGGTCGCTGCCCGGCAGCCCGTCCACCCGGACGCGGCCGAGGTTCGCCCGCTTGCCGGAGGAGTCCGTGACCGACACGTCCAGCTGTGTGCCGGTGGAGTTCGCCGGGACGAAGACGCGCAGCGCGAGGCTCTGGGCGCCCTTGACGGAGAGGGGCTTGTCGGGACGCACCCTCACCGGCGTACCGGGGGCGGACCAGCGCATGGCCACAGCCCGGCGGCCCGTCTCGCGGTCCGGTCCCCAGCCGGCGAAGTGCGGCGATGCGCTGTCCTTCTCCGGGTTCAGGCAGGCGGTGCGCGGGTCGGGGTCGATGGCGGAGCACAGCCGTCCGCCGGTCACCTTCACGGAGCCGTCCGGGAGGAACCCGGCTCCGCGGTTGGCACCGACCGCGTGGGTCAGCACCCGCGCCGGGTCGGCGGAGGGGGCGCGGCGGCCGGTGCCGTCGACCAGCTCGCGCACGCGGTCGTCCCCGGCGACGAACAGCCGGGCAGCGGCGGCGATGTAGGTGGCGCCGGCCCGGTGCTGCTGGTCGGCGGTCAGCCGGGTCGCGGTGCCCGGCGAGCACACCGGGTCGGGCTGCTCGGGGTCCTGCCAGAAGTCGTCGTTCGCGGGTGCCTGGGCCTGGCCCGGCGTCCACTCGCTGTTGAAGTAGTTGTGGTTGGCGCCGACCATGTAGACCGCGCTGTGCAGGGCCTTGCCCCGGCTCACACCGCGGGTGCCGTCCGCGTACACCTGGCCCTGGAGGTCGGAGACGTCACCGTCGCAGCCCGGCAGGATCGTCAGCGACGGGACGTCCGGAACCGGGTTCTGGCCGAAGATCGTCGGGCCGATGAGCACAGTTCCGCGGATGTGCCAGCGCACCTTTCCCCGGTAGCCGTCCTGGGCGGGCGGGGGCGGGTAGAGGCTGTCCATGGCGGCCCGGTTGACGCCCTCGCCACCGCGCGAGTGGCCGACGAGCAGGACGCGGGAGAGGTCTGTCTTCGGTGCCTTGCGCACGGCCGCCGGTGCCTTGGCGGGCGACGCGGCCCAGTCGGCCCAGCGGGCCAGGTGCGTGCGCACCAGCGAGGAGCGGGCCTGCGCGCCGCCGTCGTCGACATCGCCGTCCTGGCCGTTGACGCCGTTGGCGGAGATCGACACGGTCACATAGCCCTGGGAAGCCAGCAGCTTCTGGTCGCGCAGATATCCCTGATGGCTCGGGATGGGCTTGGCGCCCTTGGCGCAGGGCCAGTCGATGGACACGTCGTCCTCGGCGCCCGGGACGTAACAGGTGGCGTGGCGGCCGTGCAGGAATAGGGCCACGGGACGCTTGCCGGTCGCGCCCTTCGGAGCGACGACGACGCCGCGCATCTCGACGGGCGCGGGGAAGCCGGGGAGGCGGACCGGATCGAGCGCGTACTCGCCGGTGACCGTGCCGTACGTGCCAGGCTTGCCCGGGTCGACGGAACCGGCCGGGAGTTTGGCCGGCGCTTTCGCGGCGGGCCGGGAGCGCCCGTCACGGGCGCTGCCCGCCTTCTGGTCCAGCCGCCGGCCCGCCGCCAGCACCTGGAGGCCGGCCAGGTCGGCCGTGCGCGCGTCGTCGAGCGGCAGCCGGAAGGTGCGGTTGTCATCGGCCGGCTCGGGAACGCCGACCAGCTTGCCGTCGGCGTGGAACTCCACGCGCGCGTCGCCCACCGGCACGGGACGGGGGGAGCGCCACTCCAGCGCGCGGTTCCCGTCGGTCTTCGTGATCCGCCAGCCGGGCGGCAGGTCGTTCTCGCCGTTCGCCGCCGTGGCGGGCCGTGCGTCGGGTGGCTGCGGCAGTGCCTGCGCCGCCGCCGGCGACACCCCCGCCACCGTGATCACCGCTATCGCGGTGGCCCATATTCTGCGGGCACGTAACAACGGTCCCCTCCTCAACCCCATGGGTCGGGCGCCCGGTTGGGCCCGGGAGCCTCTCGCTCTCGGAGGACGGGGAGAAGATCCTGCGGGTTGCCTGCCGACGGCGGACAGCTGTGACGGATGCGCCCGGTGCGACGGGTGTGACCGGTCGCCGGGGGGAGAGGACCCGACATGGCTGACCGCGGGCCGGGGAACATTCTCCCGGCCCGCGGTCGTGTGGGGGGTTTCCTCAGCAGTACAGGTTGCCGCCGGGGGCGACGCCGAGGATCTGGGTGAATTGCTGGTACTTGGTGACGCGGCTCTGGACCTGGGCGGGGTTCTTGCCGTCGCATTCGAGGGAGCCGTTGATGGAGCGGATGGTCTGGCCGAAGCCGGCCTGGTTGACCATGGCGTTGTGGGGGGTCATGGTGCCGGGGCCGTTCTGGGTGTTCCAGTACCAGAGGCCGGTCTTCCAGGCGATGGCGGCGTTCTGTTCGACCTGCCAGGGGTTGCCGAGCAGGTCGATGCCGAGGGCGTCGCCGGCGGCCTTGTAGTTGAAGTTCCAGCTGAGCTGGATGGGGCCGCGGCCGTAGTAGGCGGCCTGGCCGGCGGGGCAGCCGTAGGGCTGGCTCCAGTCGCAGTAGTGCGGGTAGTTGGCGGTGTTCTGCTCGACGACGTGGACCAGTCCGCCGGTCTCGTGGGAGACGTTGGCGAGGAAGGCGGCGGCTTCCTGCTTCTTCACGGTGTCGCTGCCGGTGTTGGCGAAGCCGGGGTAGGCGCTGAGGGCGGCGGTCAGGCCGCTGTAGGTGTAGAAGGAGTTGCGGCCCGGGAACATCTGGTTGAACTGGGACTCGCTGACCACGAAGCCACCGGGCTGCGGGTCGCCACCGCCGCTACAGGTGTAGGGCTCCCAGAACCAGGTGCTGATGATCGGGTCGTAGCCGGGGTTGTCGTGCTCGGCGATGTAGTACCGGCCGTCGGTGTATCTGACAACGTTGCCAGTGGTGTACCAGGCGCCCGCCTGCCAGCTGGGCGCGGAGGTGCAGGCGTCAGCGGCAGCGGTGGGGGCTGCCGTGGCGGAAGGCGCGAGGCCCACTGCCGCGATACCGACTCCGGCGACGATCGCGGCGAGCCATACCTTGATGCGCTGTCTCAGCACTCGTGCACTCCTTCACAGCAACGGCCGGGCCGTGGTGGGGGGTTGTGCCGCACACTCAAGCGCTATTGACGTGATCGAGTCAAGGTATAGACCAATGCGAATCACCAGGTGGCGCGATTTCGCCGCTACGCCCGCATCAGGTCGACGAGACGGGAGAGCCCGTCGTCCGCGTGACCCTCCTCGATCGCCCGGTCCAGGATCGCCTTCAGCGGCTCGAAGAACTCGGTGGTGACGCCCTGATCCCTGAATGCCGCAAGGAAGTTGGGTACGGCCGCCTGATTGACGGCGAGGCTGGAGACGTCGGTGAGATGCTCGCCCGAGTCGACGGCCGCCGCCCACTGCGGCGCACCGGAGAGCATCGCGCCGACCCAGGGCACCAGGAGCTCGGAGAAGTCGGTGGCCGAAATGCCCTCGGTGCGGACCAGGGCGTAGGCCTGAAGGACACCGACGACCATGCCGTACATACCGGTGAGCAGCGCCAGGTCGTGCAGCGCCGCGAGCCCGGGGTCGGTCCCGGTGAAGGTGGTGCCGCCGAGCGCGGTGAGCGTGGAGCGGTGGGTCTCGAAGGCCTGCTCGTCCCCGCTGTAGAGGACGTAGGCGTGCGGTCCGCCGATCATCTGGGGGACGGCCATGATGCCGCCGTCGATGTACCGGATGCCGAGCTCGGCGGCCCGGGCGGCCAACTCCCGTGCCTGCGCCGGGGTTCCGTTGGTCAGATTGACGACGGTACGGCCCGCCGGGCTCTCGCCGAGGGAGTCGAGCAGCTCCCGGACGTTGTCGTTGGTCATCAGACACACGACCGCGAGCCCGTCCGCGGTCACCGCCTCCGCCGCCGAGCGGGCCGGCACCGCACCCTGAGCGACGAGCGGCCCGGTCTTCGAGCGGGTCCTGTTCCAGACGGTGACCGGGTGGCCGGCCGCGAGGAAGGCGGCGGCGAGGGCGGAGCCCATCATGCCGAGACCGAGGACGGACACCGGGGGCCGGGCCCCGGGCGCGGTGGACCGCGGTGCGGAGGGCCGGGACGCGGGTTCGGAGGGCTGCGGAACAGGGGGCTGCGGCGCGGACACGGCGGGGCTCCTCACAAGGATTCTCGGGACGCCCCTGATCCTTGTCCGGTGCCCGAAAGCCCACAAGTACCGACTATTCGGTGCGGTACTCACCGGAAGGTGAGTACCCCGCGCACACGCCCCGGCCTCGGAAAGTGGTCATCGGCGCCCGCGCGGAGCACTCTGGAAGGGGTACCGCTGGAGGTGATCGGCCATGGAGACACTCGTCGGATGGCACATCGAGATGGAGTTCCGGGAAGACGGCGACCGGACCCGCGCGGCCGCCATGGTGAGACTCGGCGACGGCACGGAGATCCGGGGCCACGGCAACGCGAACCGTCACCGGTCGGACGAACCACAACTGCTGGTGGGCGAGGAGATCGCGGGCGCACGCGCCATGATGGACCTCGCCTCACAGCTGCTGCAGAAGGCGCACACGGAGATCGACGAGACCGCTCAGCGGCCCTCGCACGCCCTCGTGTGACGGTTCGCGGCGGACGGCGTCACCAGGTGAGGGCGTCCTCCATGGAGCTCTGCCAGTAGGTGACGGACGTGGTGGTGTCGATGTACGTGCCGGCCGGGAGCGTGACCCCGGCCGGTGCGGCGTCCGTCGAGCCGCCGCCGTCGCGCGGGGCGAAGCTCACGGCCAGCTGCTTCGCCGTGCTGCCGTTCGTGCCGCTGCCGTCGGCCGAGGACAGCATGATCGACGCGTAGGCGGACTCGCCGGGGAGCAGCGTCACGACGGCCTGCGGCCGGCTGTCGTCGTTGATCGCGGTGGCGGCCTGCGCCTCGTCGAAGCGCAGCAGCGGCGCGTGGTAGGCGTTGCAGGCCTTGGACCCGGTGTTCGTGAGCGTGAGCAGGCCGTGGTTGATGGGGCGGCTGACCTTGCTGTAGGTGACCTTGACGCGGTCGCCGCAGGGGGTGGTGACCGCGCTGCCTGTGTCGCCGCCCTTGCTCGCGCTGCTGCCGGCGCTCTTGCCGCCGGTGCCGCCCTTACCGCCGCTGGTGCCGGACGCCGTGTCGCCGCCGTCCGCAGGCTTGCCGGCGGCCGGGGCCGAGGGCGCCGCGGCCGAGTCCTGGCCGCCCGTGGTGCTCGCGGAGGGCGAGCCGACCGCCGCATTGCCGTCGCCCTGGCAGGCGGTGAGCGACAGTGCGGCGAGCAGCGCCGTGGCGGCGACGGCTGAGGTGCGGGTGCGGATGTTGCGCATGATGGTTCGTTCTCCCCGTGTGGTGTTGCGTGTGAGCCGGTCAGTGATTCCGGACGAGCGCCGTGACGACCGCGATTGACGCGATCAGCACGAGCACGGCCGCAGCGTCGACGAACATGCTGCGTAGAGGGGTTCGCATGACTGCTCCCCGGTCGGCTGTGCGGTGTGATCACAGACTGCGGGGACCGCGCCCGGGGCCGCAACGCCGCGGGGACCATTGGGGAAGCCGGAACGCTGCCGCGTACTGTGACCTGGGGGTAAAGCCCTTGCCTGGAACGGCATTCCGGGACGGACGAGTGCAATGACGAGGGGATGTACGAGGTGGCGGCGACGCCCGAGGCCGAGGAACTGGCGGCACGACTCAGAAAACTGAAGGACCGTTCGGGGCGGAGTTACGGAGTCCTCGCCGGCAAGCTCCACGTCAGCACCTCGACGCTCCACCGGTACTGCAACGGCGAAGCGGTACCGACCGAGTTCGCGCCGATCGAGCGGTTCGCCCGGGCGTGCGGGGCGAGTTCCGAGGAACTGGTGGCCGTGCACCGGAAGTGGATCCTCGCGGACGAGGCACGCAGACGGGGGAAGGGGGCGCCGGCGGCCGCGGGTGCGGGTCAGGAGCCGAACCGGGTCTCCGAACCGGAGCCCGAACCGGCCCCCGAGCCCGAACCGGAGCACACGCCGGCGCCGGGACCCGAACCCGAGTCCACGCCCCCCACCGCGCTCGTCGCCACGGCCACGGCGGCACCCTCACCCAGAGCAAGCGGCGCCCGCCGCAAGCGCGTTGTCGTCGCCGTCGCGGCTGCCGCCGTCGTGGCGCTCGCCGTCCCGGCCGCCGTCGTCGCGAGTCAGGGCAGCGGCTCGGGGAAGGCGGACGGCGACCGCAAGGGCGCGGCCGGTGCGGTGAAACCCGACGGGACCGCGTCCCGCTCCGCCTCCCCGTCCGCGAGCACCTCGCCGAGCGGCAGCCCCTCCGCGAGCGCACCCCGGAAGTCCGCGACCCCGTCGGCAACGGCCTCCGGCGAGCGGGCGCCACAGCGTCCCGTGACCGGCGTACCGGTGCGGGCCGGCGTCAGCTCGTACAACTGGGACTCGCCGTGCGGGCAGTACTTCCTGCTCGACCAGGCGCCCGGCGACGTGCCGCCGCCGCCCGCCCCTCAGGACCACCGCGGCTGGGGCCGCGCACTCGGCGGCGTCGACGCCGGCGGCATGCGGCTCCAACTGACCGTCACCGGAAAGGCGCAGGAGTCCGTCGTCCTGAACGCCGTGCATGTGCGGGTGGTCGCCCGCAAGGCCCCGCTCGCCTGGCAGACGTACTCGATGGGCGAGGGCTGCGGCAGCGGCATCACTCCGCAGACCTTCGCCGTCGACCTCGACAAGCCCCGGCCGATCGTGCGTCCCGTCGCCGGACAGCAGGGCGACGCGGTCGTGCCCGCCAAGGGTTTCCCGTACAAGGTCTCGTCCGGCGACCCGCAGGTGCTCAACCTCGACCTGAAGACCGAGGCCCACGACGTGAGCTGGTACCTGGAGGTCGACTGGAGCGTCGGCGACCGGCACGGGACCGTGCGTGTCGACGACGACGGCAAGCCGTTCCGGGCCAGCGCGATGAAGGGACGGCCGAGGTACGACTACTGGCCGGAGGAGAGCGAGTGGAAGGCTCGCTGACTCCGGCCAGTGGACCGTACGGCGATCAGAGGCGCTCGGGGGTACGGATACCCAGCAGCGCCATGCCCTGGTGCAGCGTGCGACCGGTGAGGTCGACGAGGAAGAGGCGGTTCTCCACCACCTCGACGGGGTTGTCGTCGCTCAGCACGTGGCACTGGTCGTAGAACGTGGTCAGGTGCGAGGCGAGCTGATACAGGTACGCGGCCAGCTTGTGCGGCTCGTAGGAGGACGCGGCCTCGGCCAGCACCTCGCCGAACCGGTCCAGGTGCAGGCCCAACGCCCGCTCCGCCGGGGCCAGTTCCAGCTCGGGGTGCGCCACAGGCTTCGCCTCTCCCGCCTTGCGCTTGATCGACTGGATGCGGGCGTACGCATACTGGAGGTAGACGGACGTGTCGCCGTTGAGCGACACCATCTGGTCCAGGTCGAACTTGTAGTCGCGCACCGCTGACGTCGACAGGTCGGCGTACTTCACCGCGCCGATGCCCACCTGCCGGCCGTTCTCGATGATCTCGGCCTCGCTCAGGCCCACCTTCTCGGCCTTCTCGCGCACCACGGACGTCGCCCGGTCCACCGCCTCGTCCAGCAGGTCCACCAGCCGGACCGTCTCGCCCTCACGGGTCTTGAACGGCTTGCCGTCCTTGCCGAGCACCGTGCCGAAGGCCAGCTGCACCGCGTCGACCTTGTCGTTCAGCCAGCCGGCCCGGCGCGCGGTCTCGAAGACCATCTTGAAGTGCAGGGACTGCCGCGCGTCGACCACGTAGAGCAGCGTGTCCGCGGCCAGGTTCTGCACCCGGTCCCGGATCGCGGAGAGGTCGGTGGCCGCGTAGCCGTAGCCGCCGTTCGACTTCTTGACGATCAGCGGGGTCGGGTTGCCGTCCGGGCCCTTCACCTCGTCGAAGAAGACACAGAGCGCGCCCTCGGAGCGGACGGCGACGCCCGACTCCTCCAGCAGCCGGCAGGTCTCGTCGAGCATGTCGTTGTAGCCGGACTCACCGACCACGTCGGGGTCGTTGATCTCCATGTCGAGCTTGCCGAAGACCGAGTAGAAGTAGATCTTCGACTCGTCCACGAACTTCTGCCACAGCGCGAGGGTCTCCTCGTCGCCCGACTGGAGCGCCACGACCCGGTCCCGTGAGCGGGCCTTGAACTCCTCGTCGGAGTCGAAGACCGTACGCGAGGCCTTGTAGAGCCGGTTGAGGCTCGACATGGCCTCCTCGCCGGAGACCTCGCCGCCCTGGTGGTCCAACTCGTGCGGGTGCTCGATCAGATACTGGATGAGCATGCCGAACTGGGTGCCCCAGTCGCCGATGTGGTGACGCCGGATCACCTTCTCACCGGTGAACTCCAGGATCTCCACCATCGCGGCGCCGATCACGGCGGACCGCAGATGGCCGACGTGCATCTCCTTGGCCACGTTCGGCTGCGCGTAGTCGATCACCGTGGTGCCGGCGTCGGCGGAGTGGGGCACACCGAGCCGGTCGTCGGCGGCGCGGGCCGCGAGCGTCCGCACGATCGCCTCGTCGGTGACCGTGATGTTCAGGAAACCGGGTCCGGAGACCTCGATCTCCTTCAGCACGTCGTTGTCCGGGATCGCCGCGACGACCTTGTCGGCCAGCTCGCGCGGATTGCCCTTGAGCTTCTTGGCGAGCGCCAGGATGCCGTTGGCCTGGAAGTCGGCCCGGTCGCTACGTCGCAGCAGAGGATCGGCGGACCCGGCCTCCGGCAGTGAAGCCGAGAGGGCGTCCGCGAGGCGCTGCTGCACGGTCGAAGCGAGGGAAGGGACCGAGGCCATGAGCTTCCGTTCCTGGGGTCGAGGTCTATATCGATTGTCAAGTGTCCCATGGGCGGGCAACCTCTTTATCCGACGTGTCCGGGGCGTGAGCAGGCAACCGGCAGACGGGTCGATCCGTCTGGGAGAATGGCCTCGCCAAGCTTCGAGAAAGAAGGACGTGCCGAAAGTGGCTCAGAGCAGCACCGAGACCGACTGGGTCTCCCGTTTCGCGGACGATGTCATCGCAGATTCGGAGCGGCGTGCGCCTGGGAAACCGGTTGTCGTCGCGTCCGGTCTCTCCCCCTCCGGCCCCATCCACCTGGGCAATCTCCGTGAGGTCATGACCCCGCACCTGGTCGCCGACGAGATCCGGCGGCGCGGGTACGAGGTCCGGCACCTGATCTCCTGGGACGACTACGACCGCTTCCGCAAGGTGCCGAAGGGCATCGCGGGTGTGGACGGCAGCTGGCACGAGCACATCGGCCGCCCGCTGACCTCGGTGCCCGCCCCGGAGGGCTCGCCGTACGCGACCTGGGCCGAGCACTTCAAGGCCGCGATGGAGGCGTCGCTGGCCGAGCTGGGCGTCGAGTACGACGGCATCAGCCAGACCGAGCAGTACACCTCGGGCGTCTACCGCGAGCAGGTGCTGCACGCGATGAAGCACCGCGGTGACATCGACGCGATCCTCGCGCAGTACCGGACGAAGAAGGCCCCGCCGAAGAAGGGCCAGAAGCCGGTCGACGAGGCCGAGCTGGAGGCCGCGGAGGGCTCCGGCGCCGCGGCCGAGGACGACGGCGCGAGCTCGGCCGGGTACTTCCCGTACAAGCCCTACTGCGGCGGCTGCAACAAGGACCTGACCACGGTCACGGCGTACGACGACGAGACCACCGAGCTGACGTACCAGTGCTCCGCGTGCGGCTTCTCGGAGACGGTCCGGCTGAAGGAGTTCAACCGCGGCAAGCTGGTCTGGAAGGTCGACTGGCCGATGCGCTGGGCCTACGAAGGAGTGATCTTCGAGCCCAGCGGTGTCGACCACTCGTCGCCCGGTTCCTCGTTCCAGGTCGGCGGGCAGATCGTCGGGATCTTCGGCGGCGAGCAGCCGATCGGGCCGATGTACGCGTTCGTCGGGATCTCCGGCATGGCGAAGATGTCGTCGTCGCGGGGCGGCGTGCCGACCCCGGCCGACGCGCTGAAGATCATGGAGGCTCCGCTGCTGCGCTGGCTGTACGCCCGCCGGCGGCCGAACCAGTCCTTCAAGATCGCCTTCGACCAGGAGATCCAGCGGCTGTACGACGAGTGGGACAAGCTCGAGTCCAAGGTCGCCGACGGCAGCGCGCTGCCGGCGGACCTGGCCGCGCACTCCCGCGCCGCCCGTACGGCCGCCGGTGAGCTGCCGCGCACCCCGCGGCCGCTGCCGTACCGGACGCTGGCCTCCGTCGTCGACATCACCGCGGGCCACGACGAGCAGACGGTGCGCATCCTCAGCGACCTGGACCCGGCGAACCCGCTGTCCTCGCTCGACGAGGTGCGGCCGAGGCTGGACCGCGCCGAGAACTGGATCTCCACCCAGGTCCCGGCCGAGGCACGGACCGTCGTGCGCTCCGAGCCCGACGCGGAGCTGCTCGGCTCCCTCGACGACGAGGGCCGCGAGTCGCTGCGCCTCCTGCTGGAGGGGCTGGACTCGCACTGGTCGCTGGACGGGCTCACCACGCTCGTCTACGGCGTGCCGAAGGTGATGGCGGGCCTGGCGCCGGACGCCAAGCCGACGCCGGAGCTGAAGACCGCGCAGCGGTCCTTCTTCGCCCTGCTGTACCGGCTGCTGGTGAGCCGGGAGACCGGCCCGCGGCTGCCGACGCTGCTGCTGGCGGTCGGCGCGGACCGGGTGCGCAAGCTGCTCGCGCCGTAGTCGTCGCATCGGGAGGGCCGCTTCGCGCATTGCGCGGGGCGGCCCTTCGCCGTAAGTGCATCCTTCGGCCTACCGGCGGTTCCGACGTACGCACGATGTGCCGGACCGAGCGGCCGGAGAGCGTGGAGTCATGAAGAACGAGACCATCGCGATCATCGGCTGGATCACCGCCGTGCAGGGCGCCCTCGGCGCGGGCGGCCGCCTCTACGGGGACGGGCCGTGGGGCCTGCTCCACCAGTGGTGGGACATCCCCACCGCCGGCTATGTCATCCTCTTCGCCGTGGGCGCGGTCATCGCGGTCGTGGGCGAGACGGGACGCAAGCGCGCCAAGGCGTGAAGCGGGACCCGCGGCAGGACGCCGCGGCCCGTCTCAGGCGATGTGCTCGGCCTCGAGGTCGGCCTGGAAGCGGTTCTTGAACTCGGGCATCAGCTGGCGCAGCAGCGCCGCGCTGCGCGGGTGCCGGATGCCGTGGGCGTCCGAGAGATGTATGTCGAGCTGCTCGGTGCTCGGCCAGTCGCTGTGCTCCTTCACATACCACTCGAACACCGGGTAGGCCGCCTCGCGGAAGTCCGCGGCATCGGTCGGCTGCTCCGTGTGGTCCCCGTCCGGCGGCATCTGCTCCTGCGCCTGGCTCTCGGACCGGGGGCCGGGGACGACACCGCCGAGCGGGCGGGTGCGGCCCGGGCCCGCGGGGACCCGTACGGCACTGGACTCCAGGCCCTCGGCGGACGGCGGGGTGAAGCCGTTCTCGTACGCCTCCTGGTACGCCTCCTGCGGCACCTGGGGAGCGGCGAACCAGGGGCTCGAGTGGGTGACGGCCGGGCCCTGCGCCTGCGCCTGCTCCTGGTACGGGCCCTGCTCCTGGTACTGCCCCTGCTCCTGGTACTGCGGGTACTGCTGAGGGCCGCCCTGCTGCGCCGGACCGTACGGGCCGGGCTCGGCGTACTGCTCGTACTGCTCGTGCTCGTACGGCTCGTGGTGCTCGTTCTCGTACTGCTCCTGCGACGGCTCCGGGTACTGCTCGTGCTCCTCGGGCCACTCCTGCGCGGGCGGGAGCTCCGGCTGGGCGGCGCCGCGCGCCTGCCTCGGGGGCTGGGGTTCCAGCTGCGCCTGCGCCTGCGGCTGCGGCTGGAGCTCGGGCTGGGGCGACGGGGGCAGGAGCGCCGGTTCGATGCCGGCGGCGGCGAGTCCGGCCGGGGCCGTCTCGGCGAGCGGCACACCGTACTTGGCGAGGCGCAGCGGCATCATCGACTCGACGGGGGCCTTGCGGCGCCAGGAGCGTCCGTAGCGGGCCTGGAGGCGTGCCTGGTAGATCAGCCGGTCCTGTTCCAGCTTGATGACCTGCTCGTAACTGCGCAGCTCCCACAGCTTCATACGGCGCCAGAGCTTGAACGTGGGGATCGGGGAGAGCAGCCAGCGCGTGATGCGCACGCCCTCCATGTGCTTGTCGGCGGTGATGTCCGCGATCCGGCCCACCGCGTGACGGGCGGCTTCGACGGAGACGACGAACAGCACGGGGATCACCGCGTGCATGCCCACGCCCAGCGGGTCCGGCCAGGAGGCGGCGCCGTTGAACGCGATCGTGGCCACGGTGAGCAGCCATGCCGTCTGGCGCAGCATCGGGAAGGGGATGCGCAGCCAGGTCAGCAGGAGGTCGAGGGCGAGCAGCACACAGATGCCCGCGTCGATGCCGATGGGGAAGACGACGGCGAAGTCGCCGAAGCCCTTGCGCTCGGCGAGTTCGCGCACGGCCGCGTACGACCCCGCGAAACCGATCGCGGCAATGATCACCGCGCCACTCACCACGAGCGCGATGAGTATGCGGTGCGTGCGTGTCAG
The DNA here is from genome assembly GCF_032229325.1 of Streptomyces sp. AM8-1-1. Classification (NCBI taxonomy): domain Bacteria; kingdom Bacillati; phylum Actinomycetota; class Actinomycetes; order Kitasatosporales; family Streptomycetaceae; genus Streptomyces; species Streptomyces sp. AM8-1-1. Next base: position 3,616,966 of record NZ_CP135086.1, on the reverse strand, counting down.
CTGCATCGCGGCCACCCGCGATCCCCTCCCGTGTCAGTGACGCATGTGCCCTCCGAGGGGGCACAGCCTGGCACATGCCGGCGGAGTCCGCGCTCGCGGGGAGCGGCGGACTCCGCCAACAGGCCGTGGCCTGAACCTACTTGCCGAAAGTCACATGTTCGCAGCGTTACTTGTTCGCAGCGGTCACGGATGCGACGGCCTGCTTGGCCGCCGTGATGGCGCCCTTCATCAGGTCCGTGGCGGCCGGCGGCTTGGCGCCCGCGTAGCCCGTGCCGTTGTAGGTCAGCGTGATCACGACGTTGTCCGTGCGGGTCACGATGGTGGCGTAGGTGAAGTCCTCGTCGGTCTTCTTCAGCTCGTAGCCGATCGCCTTGGCGTCCTCGCCGACACCGGCGGCGGGAGAGGTCCGCAGGTTCTTCGCGCCCTGCGCGGCCTGGGCCTTGGCGACTTCCTTGGCGTAGTTGTCCTCGGCGCGCTTCTGGCCGCTGACGCCCAGGGACGACTCCGACTCGTAGCGCAGGAAGGACACGTCGAGCCAGCGGTACTGCGAGCCCTTGACGCCCTTGTCCTCCAGGCCGTTCCAGGAGCAGCTGCCGCGGGTGGTGGTGTCCGAGGTCTTGCCGGCCGTGCCGTTCTTCGTCTTCGTCTCCGGGACCAGCGTCTCGATCGTCTTCGCGGTGATCGCGTCGCAGGCGTCGGGGAGCTTGGCGAACTTCGCCGGCTCGATGTTCTGCGGCTTCGGCGCGTCCGCGGAGTCCTGGGAACTCGCTGCGGCCGGCTTGTCGGCGCCCGACTCCTTCTTGCCGTCGGAGTCCGACGAGCAACCGGCGACGACGAGCATCACCGGGACGGCTGCACAGGCGAGAATGCGGGTGAGTCGCGAGGCTGAACGGTGCATGGTTCCTTCACTCGATAGTCGTACGGTCACTCCGGTCGGCGAGGCCACGGTACGCGGACACAGCACGGCCGCGTGTGTGTCCCGGGATACGTACACCGTCGGCCGACCGGTCCCGCACGGCCCTCAGTCGCTGAACTTCTCCACCAGGTTCCGGGCCAGACTCTGCGCCTTTTCCTGCAGTTCCTTGCTGTCGGGGACCTCGGTCGTACGCGCCGGCTGCTCCCGGTACACGATGGTCACGATCACGTTGGATGTGCGGAACACCACGCTCACGGTCCTCCGCTGGGCGGTGGATCCGGCGCCCGCGGGGTTCAGGACGTCATCCAGGAAGGCCGCGTCGCCGAGGCCGTCGAGCTCCCGGGGTTCCAGCCCCTCGGGGGTGGCCGACGGATCGTCCGTGCCGGCGCTCGCGCCCGGCGATGGGCTGCCGCTCGGTGACGCGGGCCCGGACGGGCTGCCGGCCGGCGGGGAGGCCGTGCCCTTCTCGTCGCGCGGGTCCTGGGCGACCGGCAGCGAGGCGCCCGCCTGCTTCGTCGCGAACACCTCCTGCGCCCGGTCGTCGTCGCTCACCGAGGTGTCGTACGACACCACGCGCTCGAAGTCGAGGCTCAGGGTGTGCGAGGCGTCGGGGGAGTCGGCCTTCCAGTTACAGCCGACACGGCGGTCGGTGTCATAGGTCACGGCGGCCGTGCCGCGGAAGATGCGCTGCTGCTGCTCCTCGGGGAGCTCGGCGGTACCGGGCAACAGGTCCTTGAGCGTGCCGCGCTCGACGGAGCCGCACGGTTCGAGCAGCGTGCGGTACTTGCCGGGCTCCGCGACGGACTGCGTGCCCTCGCCGGCCTTGGAGTCCGTGGCCGAGCCGTCGCTGCCGTCCCCGGCGCTGCAGCCTGCGACCAGCACCGCGAGCAGCGCCGCAAGACCGGGCACGTACGCCTTTCGTTGCACGGTTCCCAGGCTCCCTTCGAGCGGAAAAGCTGTTGCCGCGCGCACGCGGCCGATGGACACAATGTGTATCGCACGCACTGCCGTCAATGCCGGTCCGTCGAGTCTTTCGCGGTCATAGGCGCGGCTTTTGCGTTTCGTGCCTTTTCGGGGGAATTGAGGAGTCATGTCGTATGTAGAGGTGCCGGGTGCGAAGGTCCCCATCCGGATGTGGACGGACCCGGCCTCGGTCGAGGACGTCGCGATGCAGCAGCTGCGCAATGTGGCGACGCTGCCGTGGATCAAGGGCCTCGCCGTCATGCCGGACGTCCACTACGGCAAGGGCGCGACGGTCGGCTCCGTCATCGCGATGCACGGAGCGGTCTGCCCGGCGGCGGTCGGCGTCGACATCGGCTGCGGCATGTCCGCGGTGAAGACGTCGCTCACGGCAAACGACCTGCCCGGTGACCTCTCACGGCTGCGCTCGAAGATCGAGCAGGCGATTCCGGTCGGCCGGGGCATGCACGGCGACCCGGTGGACCCGGGACGGGTGTTCGGCTTCCCGACGGGCGGCTGGGACGACTTCTGGACCCGGTTCGACTTCGTGGCGGACGAGGTCAAGTTCCGCCGGGAGCGCGCGACGAAGCAGATGGGAACGCTGGGCAGCGGCAACCACTTCGTCGAGTTCTGCCTGGACGAGTCGGGAGCGGTGTGGCTGATGCTGCACTCCGGCTCGCGGAACATCGGCAAGGAGCTCGCGGAGTACCACATGGGCCAGGCCCAGAAGCTGCCGCACAACCAGGGCCTGATCGACCGGGACCTCGCGGTCTTCATCGCGGACACCCCGCAGATGGGGGCGTACCGGAACGACCTCTTCTGGGCGCAGGAGTACGCGAAGTACAACCGCGCGATCATGATGGGGCTGTTCCAGGAAGTGGTCCGCAAGGAATTCCGCAAGGCGAAGGTGACGTTCGACCCGGTGATCTCCTGCCAGCAGGAAGATGCCGAAGGTCAGATGAGGACCGTCGAGTACCGCCCTGGTGTGATCAGCTGCCATCACAACTATGTCAGTGAAGAGCGGTACGACGGGATAGATCTGCTGGTTACCCGCAAGGGGGCCATCAGTGCCGGCTCGGGGGAGTGGGGGATCATCCCGGGTTCCATGGGTACGGAGTCGTACATCGTGCGTGGTCTGGGGAACGAGAAGTCGTTCAACTCGGCGTCGCACGGGGCGGGTCGGCGGATGAGCCGGAACGCTGCGAAGCGGAAGTTCTCGACGAAGGACCTGGAGGACCAGACGCGGGGTGTGGAGTGCCGTAAGGACTCCGGCGTCGTGGATGAGATCCCGTCAGCGTACAAGCCGATCGGGCAGGTGATCGAGCAGCAGAAGGACCTGGTGCAGGTCGTCGCGAAGCTCAAGCAGGTCATCTGCGTCAAGGGCTGAAGTTCAGCACACGACGAGATCGACATGCCTCCGGACTGATCCCGGTCCGGGGGCATATCGCTGTGACAAGCCTTCTTCATCGACAGGCAGGCTCAAGCCCGGAAGCCAGCTGATCAGCACGGCACGCGGAGCGTCGAGGCTCGACTTGGCGAAGCTGCCCAAGATGTGTCTTGGCCCAATCCCTGCGGGTGACGAGATCCCCTATTTGAAGGAGATCTTCCGACCTAGCCCCGGACGTGCCCGGCAGGAGTGGCAGTATAGGGCAGGGCCTTATGTGGGGGGCGAGTTGAGCGAGTACCGCGAGTTTGTCTATCTGTCAGATGCGAAACTTCAGCAGTTTGCGCAGCCACGTCGTCGTTTCTTCGCCCGGCCCAGTGCCGTGCGGTTGACCAGCCCGGTGGGCGGTGTCGAAGTCGAGACACCCACGGCCGACGCCGAGCGGGACCGAATGCGACGCCTGGCGAAACTGGACAAGTACCTGGGGGAGCGCGCGGAGTGGTTCGGCACGCAGGGACTACGGTCGGGGCAGTGGGTGTGGTTCGAGGCACCGCTGCGCTGCGTGACACTGCGGGACAACTACCAGCACATGGTTCTCTTCGTCGACCCGGCCCCGGGGGAGGACCTGCCCTACGAGCAGGAGACGGGCTGCCGCCTGCTGCTGCATGGCTCCTCACGTCACCTGGTGGGCAACGCTCCTGTTGCCGTTGACGGGCCAGCGTTGGAGGACATCGACGGCAACGGCTCCAGCATCGGCACGACCTTCCTAACGAGCGCCGGGCACGCGGTGAGAGCCCTTTCACTGGAACATGACCCCATTGCCGACGGCGTATCGGCCCCCTCGAGCGACCTGACCGGATCGGGCGTCTGGGACCTGCTGGCTGCCATCGATGCCCACTACGCCCATGCGCCGGGTGCCTGGATGCGCGGGCTCGCGCGCGTAACGAAGGGACTGCCCGCCACCGACCATGCCGCGCGCTGCCTGGTGGCTAGCCCCCTGAGCGTGGAATACGCGCACGATCAGGCCTAGACAGCTGGCGCACCAGGGCCCTGCACAGGAAGGCGAGCCGCACCATGGACGACGCTCTGCCGGAGACGATGCGTTTCGTGCGCGAGCACCTCGTACGCACGTACACCCCATACATCGATCAAAGCGACCTCGCGCCGCAATACGGGGACACGGCCTTCTTCGTCCGGGCCCTGGCCGCCCAGGCAGTCAGCATCCTCACCGACAGCAGCCCAGAGGAAGCCGCCTCGTCCGTCGTGGATGGCCCTGGAGACTCCGGCATCGACGCCATCGCCTTCTCCTCAGGCGGCACCGACATCTGGTTCGTCCAGGCGAAATGGAGCATCAAAGGCGCAGCGAGACTGTCGGAGCAAGATGCCGCACTCCTGGTCACAGGGTTGCAGCGTCTGGCCGACCGTCGCTACGACGGATTCAACTCCCGCATCGACGCACTCAGCAGCCGCATCGACGAGGCTCTGAGTTCACCACGCTGCCGGGTGCACTTGGTGGTGGCGCTGGCTGGAGACGGCCGCCTTTCACACCGGGCGGAACAGCAATTGACGCTGGTGGGAAAACACTTCGGCTTCGACGGCCGGACCCCAGTGAAGGTACACACACTGGGACTGGCCGACCTGCACTCTGCTGCACGCATGGACACAGTCCGCACAGTGGTAAGTCTGAAGGCCACCCTCACCGACGGCTGGTACAGCGTTCACGTCCCCTATCAGGCATACGTCGCGAGTATCGCGGCCGGCGAGGTGGCTTCCTGGTTCGGCGCTCACCGCGATCGGCTTTTCGCCCCCAGCCTGCGCCAGCACAGTGTCAGTCAGCCGAACCCGGTGATCCTGAACCAGCTGATCACCGAACCGGAAGACTTCTGGTACCTCAATCAAGGCATCACCTTGATCTGCGACCGGGCTGCGCAGTCCTACCTCGGGCGCAGGGCGCAAGGGCAACCACTGCGGCTGGAGCTGACTAACGTCCGCGTCGTGGCTGGGGCCCAGACCGTTGCTTCTGTCGCCCACGCAGTCGAGCGCAGTCCCGAGGTTGCCGACCGGGCGCTGGTGCCGCTGCGCATCATCTGCTTGGACGATGCCTCCCCCGACTTGCGATCCAAGTTCACCCAGGCGGGCGAGGCCGATAGCCCGGCCGACTCCTTGGACGCCCTCGCCCACGACCCCATCCAGCAGGGCATCCGCAACGGATTCATGCACTTCCTGAACAAGGAATACGTCTACCGGAAGGACGCTGTCGCCCCAGCGCCCGACGCAGGCTGCACGGTGCAGGAAGCAGCCGTTGCCTTGGCCTGCTCTCACCCGGACGTCTCCCTGGCCGCCCGGGCCAGCGCCGATCCGAGCTACCTGTGGCGCCCTGCACCGGAAGGCGCCTACACACGCCTGTTCGGTGGGCGTCCCAGCGTCCATCAGATCTGGCAGTCCGTGCTCCTGCTACGCCAGGTGAGAACCGTCCTCGCCCACGCCGCCGCCGGTGAATCCACCCGCATGCGCGACCTTTTTGACCACGGCGACCTCCTGATCGCCCACCTCGTCTTCCAAAGCCTCGGTCCCGACACCCTTGAGGATGTTTTCGAGGAAGCCGCATACGAGAACTGGCTCGCCGAGCGCACAATGGACATCGCTCTCCGACTGGGTGTGGCCATCGAGGACCGCTACGGCCAGCACCTGTTCCTCGCAAGCGTGTTCACCGACGAACACAAATGTCGCGGCCTGGCCGAGGACGTCACCGGCTCCTTCGCGAACGAGCCCCCCCGGCCCAGACAGGTACCCCCGGGCCGCAAGCGCCGCCCCAACAGCGTGGCGGTGCTCGTGGACCACAGGCGAATCCTGGAAGGGACCCGCCTGCTGTACCAGCCTGACCGCGCCCAAGAACACGCCATCGGCGAATGGCTCAGGGAAGACCCCAGCCGCTATCTCGCCACCTGGACCAACGATGCCCACCTCCCTCTGACGTGGGCCGTCGACCAGCAGGCGTACACGCCTAGCGGCCTGCTGCGCCGCATCTGGAGCGAAGCTGGGTGGGATCAGGCACCGTCCGCAGTCCAGGGTTCACGCTACTGGGTGGTGCCGGACGAGGGCTCCCTCGCAGACATGGCAGAAGCCCTCCTGCCCTTGAGACGACGCGGCGGTGCCTACTGATATGCGGATGCTCGACCGCTACGAACTACGCACCCAGCTCGGCCAGGGCAGCATGGGACAGGTGTGGCAGGCCTGGGACACCCAGCTCAAACGCCCCACCGCCGTCAAGATCATCAATCCTGACCTGCTTATCAAGCAAGCCAACGCCATCAGCCACGAAGACCTAGCGGCCCGCTTTTGCCGTGAGGCCGAACTCGGCGCCCGCTTCAGCCACCCGGGTCTGCCCACCCTCTACGATGCGCACCTCGACGGCAGCCCGAAAGACCTGTACATGGTGTGGGAACTCGTCTTGGGCCAAGATCTGACTGAGATCCTGACCCAAGAAGGCGGACGCCTTCCCGTAGTTCGAGCACTGTTTCTCGCCGCTCAGATTGCCGATGTACTGGCCTGTGCTCACGAAGACCCGGTCATCCACCGGGATCTCAAACCCGCCAATATCATGATCACAGAGGCGTGGAAGGTAAAACTGCTCGACTTCGGTGTAGCGGCCATCTTCGGAGCCGACCACCCCCGCCTCACTCAGCCCGGCCAGATTCTCGGCACCGTCGCCTACATGGCGCCCGAACAGTTCACTGACCGTGGCCTCATCGTGCCCCAGACCGACATCTACGCGCTGGGCTGCCTGCTGTACGAAATGCTCACCGGCCAGCCCCCGTTCACCGGTGATCACGCCACCGTGATGGACAGCCACCGCCATCGTCCGCCCGCTCCGGTACGAGAACTACGCCCGGACGTCCCCCCGGGCATCGGCGACCTTGTGATGAGCATGCTTGCCAAGGACTCCGCTGATCGGCCCGCCTCGGCGCAGCTCATCGCCGACCAATTGGCTCCGCATCACGCCGCTTCAGGCCCAAGCACCGATGCAGGCACCACCGCGACCGAGCCGCCCGCCTCCCCAGTCCCCCTGCACATACGCATCGTTCAAGCGCAAGCCCTCTTTGACGCGGGACGCTTCGGTGACGCGCTTCCGGCCTACAACAAGCTCAGCGCAGAACTGGCAGCTGAAGGAGACGAACATGCAGACGAGGCAGCAGAGGCCAGGGCCAAGGCTGCCTTCTGTCACCTGCGCCTGGGCAATCGCAAAGAAGCCCTCAGTGAGTACGAAGCGCTCGTGCTCCAGCTAAGCCAGCGCTCACCGACCGACAGCATGTTGCTGCTTGACGTGCACAGCAATCTCGGCCTATTGCAGGAAGCCGCGCATCAGCCAGGACTTGCACTCGCCACCCTGGCTGACGCCTACCCCCTGCTCGTCGAACACCTGGGACGGGACGCTCCACTCACGACAGAGGTCCGCGCAGCGCTCAACCGACTCCAACTCGGCAGCAGCTTCCCACGACAAGAGCCGGCTATCACACCACAACTACGCGCCTGACCGACGATGGGCTCCACGCCAGGGTTCCTGTGCTCCTCGACGACGAGAACGCATGGGACGAGCTGGGGGGAAATTGTGCCATCACAACTTCGTCAGTGAGGAGCGGTACGACGGGTTGGATCTGCTGGTTGCCCGGAAGGGGGCCATCAGTGCGGGCTCGGGGGAGCGGGGGATCATCCCGGGCTTGATGGGTACGGGGTCGTACCTCGTGCGTGGTCTGGGTAACCCGGCGTCGTTCAACTCGGCTTCGCACGGGGCGGGTGTGGAGGAGCAGACGCGGGGTGTGGAGTGCCGTAAGGACTGCGGCGTCGTGGATGAGATCCCGTCGGCGTACAAGCCGATCGGGCAAGTGATCGAGCAGCAGAAGGACCTGGTGCAGGCCGTGGCGAAGCTCAAGCAGGTCATCTGGGTGAAGTCCTGACGTCCAGCAAACCACGTGAACGACAGAGCCCCGGACTGAAGCGGTCCGGGGGCTCTCGGTGTCGGTGCATCGCTTGGACGAGCCACGAGATAGGCGCTGGGCCTGGTTGGTGAAGCCAACAATGCCGTGGGATCCGTACGGGCCCCGATCTCTCGCCCCGTGGCAGCTCCAGCCCAAAGCCGCTACTCCGCTTAGCGTTATGGCAGCGCCTCACCGGCGACGTCCCAAAAGCCCTCGGAGTCAGGGCCGTTGCCTATATGCTCATCTGCTATGACATCGCAAGACGGTGGCCAGACACCCGACACTTCATCTGATGACGATGAGGCCGCTTCTAGTACCACGCCTCCGAATACGCCGGCAGGTAGCGACGATGACGCCTCGGCTGCTACTCGAGCTTCCAGCGGGGCGAGCGCCAGCGGCACGCACGATGAACGTCGTTTGATCATGCTCGGCTTCGGCGTAGCTTTGATCGGGGCCATTATCGGCGGCGGCTTCTCCTATCTGGGGGCATGGCATCAGTCGCGGACTCAACTAGAAGCCCAAGAAGCGCAGGGTCGAGAGGACAGAAAGAAGGAAGATCGAGAGAAGCGGGCCGAGGTGTACGAGGGTTTCCTTGGAGCTGCCGACATTTTTGCGGTGAAAACGAACGGAATAACAACTGACTGCAAAGACGGCAAGTGTTCACCGGACTGGCACGCCTGGCAGGCTTCACGCGCGCAATATCAGGGAGCACTTAACCAAGTTTGGGTTTATGGAAGTGACGAAGCGGTTACCCAAACCGGTCGCGTTTCTGCTGCCCTGCCAAAGTCTCTCTGGGAGCCGAACGCCGATGAACTGCACCTGGCTTTCGAGTCCGCGAATTTCAGGGCTGCGTATCAAGGTTTCCAGTCTTTGATGTGCAGGGAGCTTCCCGCGAGCCCGCGTGCCGCCTGTTAAGGCGGCGCACTCGTTAAGGCCTGGTCGAGTGCGCTGTCGCGAGTCGGAGTCAAGGTCATCACCTCGGTATCTCTGGTCCCGCTGCACCTATGCCGCATCGCCGGCGCCATTTGGAATCGCACCCAGGATTCGCCGATACCCTCTCCACCGTAGCCCGGACGCCACCCGAGGACACAATTGTCCTCCGCCACACCGAGCCCTGCACTACCAGGGGCGGGGTGCTCCTCCGCAGAAACTGCGGTGATTCAAGGCTGCCCCAGCGTGCCTTGAGGGGCAAGTTCACAGACTGCTCGACTCCCCAGGAGCGTGCGGGACATTCATCGCCCCGCAATAGCTCTCAAACCAGCAGCCTATCGGGGATATCTACGATGCTGTAGGCGCAGTTCGACAGCCATTCTCGAATCACAGCCGGGTCTTCACTCAACGTCAGAATCACTTGCGCCCGGCCACCTTCACCGCGGAGCTGTGAGCAGGAACGCAGGAAGGATCGCATAGCTGCGGGCTCGACATCGTACATTCTCGGACCGTCGAGTAGCAGCAGACCGGGGTGGCATCCACCAACGGCAGCGCTGGTCTGTACAAGACTGAGCAAATAGGCCCAGCGTAGCTTAAGGCCATCGCTCGCAGAGCCTTGAAATCCTAGGTCACTGTCCCCGTGGGCGGGGCGCATAGTCTGCGGATCAATGGTGATTTCACGAGGCGCAAATACGAGGAACCCGAACGCTCCCAAGAATTCCTGGATCTCGTTCTGCCAGCGCGTGAGCTTGCTGTCATCAGTGGGACTGAACTCGTCGTCTCCTAGCGAGTCGAGCTCCGATTTGAGGAGGATAGCGCTGGTTTGCGCAGCCAGCAAGTCATTGACAACTACCTGGGCGCTGTCACGCAAGCGGACAAGTTCGCGGAATCTGGCTTCTGCGATGAGTTTCGACTGTAGTCGTTCGATTGAAACGTTGGGTGCCTCGGCTTCGAGGTCGGCTTGAAGGGCTCTAATTCGCGCACGGATTTCGCCCGACTCCTGTTCGAGCGAAGAACGGGCCGATTCATTTGCGCGGGCACTAGCCGATGCGTCGCCAATCACATTTGATACGGTCTCGAGTTGCTGCGCAACAAGCGCTGCACTCTCAATGGTTGAAAGCACCGGCGCGCCGGAAAGACTCTCTGTTCCGTTCAGGGATTGTTGGCAGGTCGGGCAATCATGATGCGCAATAGCGCGGGCCGAAAATTGTGCTCCCATACTCTCGAGAGCGGAAATGTCTTTATAGCGTCGAAGTTCTTGCTCCAATAGTCGTCGCCTCTTTTCCAGGACCCCTCTCTGCATATCCATCATGTTTGCTGAATCATCCAAAGACTGTAGCTCCATAGTGATACCCCGCAACCGGCTGCGAGCTTCGCGCAATGCGGAACTTAGAGTAAATGATTCACTCTCAGTAAGTTGAGGTCGCCGCAAAGTACCGGCCTCTTGAATCTCACTCTGTAGATGGTCAAGTGTGTCCTCCAGTGATTCCCAACGATCCCGATTGAAGACTGTGACCACAGAGCCGGCTGCGACTCCATCGGAATCAGCGCCAAACAGTGGGTATCGATAGAAAGTCGGGGTGCCGAACTCGCTTGTTCCGACCACACGCGCATTTGAGACTTGTGCCGCAGCGTCGAGAGCCCCCCGCAGCGAAGCGTATTCTGCCCTGAGCACTGAGAGTCGTTGCTGAAGCTCCGACCTGCGCCGAGCTCGCTCCATGATGTCAAGCTTCAGGTAGAACTCAATCGACCGCCGAAGCGGCTCACGGATTTGATACTGCGTTGGCATCTTCGGCATGATGCCGGACCAGCCTTGCTTCTGTTCTACAAAGAACAGTGAAGCTAGCACTTGCAGATAGAGAGGAACTTCTTTTCCGCCGTAGGTTGGTACTACGGGTAGTTCCCAGCCGAGAAATCCCCGAAGTGCGTGGTGAAATCGACGCTGCCTTCGGGCGTTCGTGACGTGATTGATACTGCCATGATGCGCAACAAGATGACCTCCTTAGCGAATTAGTGCGATAGCGCGCTTCAGCTTTGCTGATGAAATCGAGCCGAGGCGCGTCATGAACTCTTTTTCTTCGGAAAATACGGTCTCGTTCCGATTCAACTCGTCTGCGAACCTCCGTCCTGGAGGGAGGAGAGCAACGCGCCCTTTGGAGGAAACTGAGATGAGCCCCTCGGCGTGCGCTAGTCGAATCGTGAGATCAAGTGAAGGCTCTAGGTTGAAAGAGCCGACGCCAGCAACAAATTGGCCTTGCCACCAAGCCAAGAACCGTGCGCGAGTCGTAGACGTCCGGAGTGCGTGAGTGACGACATTCAGGTGATCAATGTCGGCAGTTGAGGCGTGGAATTTACTCAGTACTAGGACCAGAGCGCCAAGCCGCCAGGTAGTGTCACTGGTTGGCGGGATAGGCCGCGGCCTACTTCTGAAAATTACAGGCTGGCCGCGCAAATCTTCGTTTACGGAGGTAGCATCCCGTGACATTTTAGCCTGCCTCCTCGAAGTCCAGGGGGCACTGCTGCAGCCAATCCGTAACCGCCATGTAGGCGATACTTTCGGCGTTGCTCTTGGCGATTCCCGGTACTACTTGCTCCACGCGAGTACGAACGTCTTCGATGATCGACCCCAGGACCTTATGGGGCAGATCCCCAGGGCCGAAAGCGAGCAACAGCCCTCGTTCTACACTGGCGATACAATCGAGAATCTGCTGATGTACTTCTGGGATGGACTCCAAGTAGTTGTCAAGGATCCCCTCTGCCGCGAGCTGGCTACCGAGCAAATGTGCCCTGAATACGGCTCGCTTGGTCGGATCGGCGAGACGAGGAACCCTTGCTAGCTTCTGGTCCATTACGCCGATCAGTGGACCCCCAACTAGACCGAAGTCGATTCCGTCCGGAGTGCTTCGGGGGACCTGAGCAGGGACGCCGACGGGAGCTGGGAGCACTGGCCCTCGGCGCAAGATTGCGGCAGAATCCTTGTAATCCGCGAGTTCATGCACGTCGACTATGAAGTCGTCCGTAACGTACGGAAGTCCGGCTTGTCGGACGAACGTAGCTTTCTCACTGCAGTGTTGAACGGTCCTATATGATTCGTGTCGAGGTGTAAGGAGGATCCAGGATTTGATTTTCACGCTATCAAAAAGACGCGTAAGGTCGTCCTTATTTTTTATGAACTTGTTGAGATCCTTGGTGATTTTATCTCGATGATTGCCGTAGAGAGCCCTAGGGTTCAGGTCGGGATTTTCTGGACAATAGCATTGGTAGACGATGCCGCCACGGGTAAAGCACTCGATGCCGAGATCACCTCGATCTTGGTCAGGCACCTTGATGACGTTGTCCGCGCCGTACTCCTGCCGGAGTAGACGAATGGCCCAGTCCTGCCATGTGTCTGGGTCCCAGACCCAGCCAGAAGCCCCTGTCACCTGACAGATCATAGAGATCTCGTGACGGGGTGTCATCGGGTTCGGAGGTCCGGTGTGACAGGCGGCCGCGTTGGGTTACCGCTCTCAGATGGGCTACGCCAGCGCATCAACACCATGGAGCTGGCCAACAAGGCGATCTGCCCGGCCTGCCTCTGGCACTGACGACTGGCTGTCCCGTTGGCTTACACGGCCAGGCGGCGATGTTCGCCCGCCGCTTCCCAAAGGCAACTTCGGTGAGTGAACCGCGTCTGAGCCGTGACTAAGCCCGCTCGGGTGTCCGCCATGCTGCGGTGGTTGCCCCCGTTGCGGGCTCGTAGCTGCGGCAGACTCTGTGGGGTAGTCGAATGCCATCCCTGCCCAGGATCACTTAGGCCCAGTAGTCCTCAAGCATCTCGGTTGGCCAGCTGGGTTGCCGGATTTCACCTCGCGGTCCCATTTCCTGGAAGTACGGGGCCAGGTCGTAGATCGGCGTCCCGTCGATCGCGTCGAGATTAGCCACATGCAGGTCGAGACCGTCAACATTGAGCAGCCGCGGGAACGACTGGGCGAGTTGGTTCGGCCGGCGGTGGTTGCGGTGGACGAAGGTGCCGGTGGCGGGCCACTGGGGGTTGTTCCTAGGGCTGCGGGCGTGCAGGGCGATGTCGTCGGGTGATGCTTTGTGGAAGTGCCAGACGACGAGGAGGTGTGAGAACTCCTCGAGGCCCTGAACCACTTCGACCGGGTACTCGGGGTTGAGACGGATGATCGCCGTCTCGCCCCAGTGGTCATCCGTTGGCTCGGTGCGCCCGCCCACCACGATGCCGATGGGCTTGATCTCCAGCGACTGAGTCATGAGCTTCCCCTCATCCGTGGCGTGACGCCGATCAATCTACTTGGATCAGGTAGGCCGTTGCCCGGGCGTCCAAAGCGGTGACGGCGGGGATGCCGCGACGTCGGTAGGGGGACAGAAGGTGGCGCATGTCGACGACTGCCTGGCGGGCGCGTCCGGAGTAGATGCCGTCCTCCATCGCGTCCAGAACGCTGCCCCAGGTCGCACAGGCTTCCTCGACACTCCCGCCGGCGATCTGCGTCGCGCCTAGGTACCCGAGCGTGACGGCGTGCGTTCGGCGGAAGGCGGTGCCTCGGGTGCGGACCGAGTGGCGGAACTCGCGGATGGCTCGCGGTCGGTCGCCGAGGTCCCGGAGCGTGCAGGCTGTCTCGTGGGCCAGTGATGCCTCTCCGAAGAAGAAGGTCCGGTGCGGTTCCTGTATCCCGTCGCTCGCCGCTGCCAAGTCGTCCTCGGCGCGCAGGAGGGCCTTGGCAGCTGCCTGCTTCTTCCCGTTCGCGGCCAGACCGCGGGCATGGATGACACCGAGCAGCGCCCGCTCTCGGGGTGTGGCGGCCGCATACCTCTCGCCGTGCACGGATGCCTCAGCGAGGTGGAGACCTTCGCGGGCGTAGCCGAGATCGATGGCCTGATGCGCCATGGCGCGCAGGATGTGTCCGGATAGGGGAGCGTCGTCAGCACGTGCGGCTAGCTTCACGGCCAGGACGAAGTACTTCTGAGCCACGGCGTGTTCGCCGTTGTCGAATGCCATCCACCCGGACAGGTAGGACAACTCGGCTGCCGCGGAGAACATGTCGCGCCTGATCTGCTCGTCCGCGAAGCGGCCGTGCAGGAAGTCCCGGACGTCGGCGTGCAGGTACTGCACGAGGGCCTTGCGTCCGTGGCCGCCACCGCGGCTTTGGTCCATGCGGGAGAACGCCACCGTGAGTTCCTGGACAGTGGCGACGTCGCCCCGGCCGACACGCTGCTTGCCCATGGCCGGCTCGGTGGGCGGGTGGGCCATCGTCGTCCACCAGGCGTGATTGGGGAGTGCCAGGGCGGCGGTCGAGTACACCGCAGTGGTGAGCAGCTTTCTGCGGTCCGCGTCCAAGTCGGTTCTCCCCAAGTCGGTCAGCGCGGTCAGAGGATCAACGCGCCACTCCGGCGCCCCCTGCGCCAGCGAGGTGGGAACTGGGAACCCGATCTCTTGCGGTGTCACGATTCGCATAAGACGACGGGACAGTGCCTGGCTCAAGATTAGGGGCGAGGGCCCCGAGGGCTGGGTGCCGCCTACCCACATGCTGATGTGGGAGCGGCCGATTGTCGCGTGGTTGCGGAGGTTGTTCTCGGTCGCTACGCGGTTGTACGCGCTCGCGGCTTGGGCCCGCGACCAGCCTGCTTCCCCTAACAGGGCAGCGAGACGTTCGTTGCGTTCGCGCGCAGCCATGATGCGCCCCCGGTGGTTGAACGATCTTTGATCACTTTGACCCTACCCACGGCGGCGCTGCTCCTCGCTCTGGCCGCCCGGTCCACGCTACGAGCAAACGGCCTACGTCACAGTGCATTTGAGGCGGCGTCACTCGTCAGTAATGCGTAGATGATCTTTGACCACCTTGACCACCCCCGGCACCCCAACCCCATACCCAGCCGCGGTTCGGCGCGGTTTCCTCGGTGTGTCCGCAAGCACTCACGTCGAGGGGAATCAAAGATGACCATCGGTGGCACCGCCGGCAGTGAGCAGCGCTCACTGATGACGCTCCGGGTCTCTCGTGATTCCGGCGAGACATGGGAGCAGTCCTCCATCGTGCGCGAGGGCGATCCTGTCGTTCTCATCAATGAACCCATGCGCTATCCACCCTGTGAGTGCCGGCGATGCACGGGCCGCAACACTGTGCGCGCACGGTCGATGCAGCCCGCGTCTTCTGAGCGGCGGCCCTTATGAGGGCCGCGGCGAGTGCCCCCGCGCCACTCCCCTGCGCAATGCGTCGCAGGAGCGCCCGATGAGCAGCTTAGGACGCTGCATCTGTAAGTTCGCCGGCCCTCTCTACGTCCTGATGATCGTCGGCAGCGTGGGCCTGGTGCTCACCCTGGCGCTCATCCAATAGGCCCCCGCTCTGGTCACGGAGCCCGGCGGAGGGCTCGGCGGTTCCCCCGGACCGTGTGATCAGGGCGGGCCCAGCCCCGCTCCGGCCGCCGTGCCGACCCCGTGAAGAAGGACAGGTCGACGGCCGGAGCGGGTCCACGGCACCACCCTCAACCCGGAAGGTGAACATGACTGCGACCACGCAACGACTGCACGGCAAGACGCTCGTCACCGACGAGGAGTTCAAGCGGTTCACGCTTTTCCTCGTCCGTGACATGCAGGAACCGGAGGAGCACGCGGCCGGCATCGTGGACCAGGCGCTGGCCTACTACGGCGCCGTGGCCACACGCGCTGGTAAGCCGCTCATGCCGTCCGAGGCCGTGGACCGTGGTGTCCACGCGATCCTTCTCCACACCAGGGAGGCTGAAGGGCTCTTCACGCGCATCGCCGGGCGCTTCTTGCACCACAGTCCGCACCCGGAGCGCGGCGGACGGCCCGCTGCGTCCATCGCCGACACGATGGCCGCGATCGAGGCGGCCGGCTACGTCGTGGACGAGAAGTACTGGGCCCACGTCGAAGGCGGCGTCTCCCAGTGCGACTCGGACGACGGGCGGCCGTACGGCACCGTCTAGGAGCACGCTTCCGGGACCGGTCCTCATCATGGGGGCCGGTCCCTTCAACGACTGCGAGGGTCAGATGACTTCCATTGCAAGCGATCTTCCTCCCGAACTCCGTGCGGTCGTCGAGCCGGCAGTTATGAGGCTCGTGCTCGATCGGCGGGGCTCGACCGTGTGGGAGGTGCAGACGAACAAGGGGCGCTTTGCGGTGAAGCTCGGCTACCCGGCCGGTCCTCAGCACGGCTACACCGCCCTTGCCCCCGCACGGGAGGCGACCGTCCTGCACGGTCTCGGCCGTACGGACGTCTCCTACGGGACATGGGACCGGGGAACGTGGAACGTCCAGCCCTGGTGGGACGGCGATGACCTCTGGAGGCTGTGGGAATCCTTCCGCGCCGCGGAAACGGCGGCGGGGGCACCGGACTACTGCACCGCGGCATCATGCGCCCGCGCGCTCGATGATCTGCATGCCGATGGATGGGTCCACGGCGACGTTCAGCCCGCGCATTTCGTGATCGGCGCGCAGACGCGCCTCATCGATCTGGCGCTGGCCCGCGGCGGGGATGTGCCGGCGCTCTACGACTTCCCGTTCCCGGGTTGCCTGGTGCACTACGAAGCACCGGAGATCGCCCGCAGTGTGCTGGCGACCGGAACCGCGACTCCCACCCCGGCTTCCGACGTGTACGCACTGGGGGCGTCGCTGCTGATCTCTGCTACGGGCAAGCGAGTGGTCCCGTATGCCGACGACGCGGAACGCGAGGTCCAGCGTCGGGCCATCGTGGACGGTGAGCGGCGGGACTTCGCACTGCCGGGCGTGTTCGGCGAGACCGTCATCGCCATGCTCAGCTACGACCCGGCACAGCGGCCGACTGCCGCGGAGGTGTGTGAGCTGCTGGAAGCCACCTCGGCTTAAGGCTTTCGGGCCCGTACGAAAGAACCGGACCACCCCAGAGCCTGGACAGCAACGGGGGTGGTCCGGTCGGAGAGTCCTTGATCAGGACCCCGGTGCCGATGGTACCGGGGCTGTCGCCATGCCCGTTTATGGGCAGGCCTCAACCTTCTTATTCACGAGTTGAGTTGAGGAGAGTGGTCACGTGCGTGGACTGGTCGAAGGGACAACGCCCGAGCGCGGCGCGGTCGGCAACAAGTCCGGCTGGAGCGGCTTTGGCCGGTGCCCTGCGTGGCTGGGGGTCGAGCACGGTCAGGGGGCCGTACGCTGTCCGGCTACTCGGGCAGGCTTGTCCCCTGCCCGCAATGTGTCCGAGTGGCCCCCTGGCCTTGCTCGATGCGGGGCCCCGGCCACGGAGGTGGGTAAAGCCGCGGAAGCCGGTCTCCCAGCCAGCGCCCTGGGGCGTCGCTTCGTCGGTCTGCCGCCGCCCGAGGACGGATCACGTTGCAGGCTTCAAGTCGGTCGACTCGGGCATGCCCGAGGGCTGCGGGGCTGCCTCCGAACTCACGGCCTGGCGGGTCCCGATTGCCTGCTGATCGGCAGCTCGCTTGCGTGGCCCTGCGCGCCGAGCGGGTGGGCCGCCGTGAGCGGTGGCGGAGACAAGGAGCGGCGGCGGCCCATGCCGCCGGCGCGCGGCCCGCGTGAGCGGGCCGCCTTGATCCAGTAAAGAAACTCTGAACAGCTCTGCTGCGGCGTCTCGTTGGACGACTTGGGCGGGGAGTTGAGGCATGGGCGCCTTGCAGCTGCCGCAGTCGCCTAGTCACCGACTGATTCACACCTTCTATGGCGGTTCGTCTCGGCGACGCGCGGAAGTTGTCCACAGGGTGCGCGTGCGGCGGTGAGTTATCGACTGCATCGGTGAGTTCGTTGTGACCAGGTCGTTATTTTCGGACCCCCTTTTCGGGGAGGTTTTCGGGGAGGTTCGTTTGCTTTCGTGGTTCAGGTCAGGCGTGGGCGATCCGGCGACAGGGTGTCCGCCCTGCCGAAATGGAGGGCCGTTCGTGGGGAAGGGCCCATGACGTTGCGACTCGTTGGCAGTCCGTCGAGCGGGCCGTGAGGGGAGGTCGTTTCCCGTTGCGAGGGACACCTGTGCGCAAGGAGGGTGGCGCCGCTGGGGTGTGCAGTACCTGTACCGCTTAGGGAGCTGCGGTATCTCAAGGCAATTCGACATCGAACGAGGAGATATGACGGAGCGCGAGGTGGGTCGCCCGAAAGGGGAGCCGATAGCCGTTCACGGTGTGGATGAGGCCGAAGTACGCGCCTTGGTCCTGGAGATGTCGGCCATGGTTGAGCGGCTGAGTCGTGAAGCGCAGGAGTTGCGGGCGGAGTTGGCGCGGATCAGGACTGCGGATTCTGTCGCTGGGCTTTCAGGGCCTCGACCTCGCGGCGCAAGTCCTGATGATCGGCGCTGAGGGCGCGGATTTCATCACGGAGTGCTGTGAGCAGTTCGGTGACGGAGGTCGCCGTGCCTTCCTCGGGTTCCTCATTGCGCGCAGCCTTGGGGTCCTTCGCGAGGTACCAGGCGGGCGGGGTGTAGCCGGGAGTGGACTCGCCAGTGCGGTCGGTGCTGTCCGCGACGAAGCTGCCCCGACCGTGAATGGTGTAGATCAGTCCTTCGTCCCGCAGTACGTTCAGCGCGCTTCTCGCAGTCATGTTGGCGACGCCGAAGCGATCTTGCAGTTCGCGAATTGACGGCATCTGCTCGCCCGGCTTGAGCTGCCCCTTGAGGATGTCGCCCCGAAGCTCGTCGGCGGCGTGCTGATACGGCGGCCGGCGGTCGTGCTTCTTCTCTGGCGCGGGGCTCATTGGCCCAGGGTAGCGATTCCTAGCACCCCTAGCACACCCCACTGACATAGCAGGGCTATGTGTGTTGATGCCTAGCTCAGTAATGTCACTTGACAGTGCTAGGTCAGCTATGTTCAATGGATGGCACGCCCTGCCACCCCGGCGGGCACGTCGAAAGGACGTAACACCCATGGCACGCATCCGTGTTGGCCTGCTCCCGTCCGCCTCGTTCATGGTCGGCACCCTGCCCGTACCGAAGTACGCGGACCAGGAGAAGACGCAGTTCGCCACCGACCGTGAGACCGGTGTGAAGCTCTACACGATCACGCTGTTCTTCATGGAGGACGACCGTGCGGAGGCTCTGAAGATCACCGTTCCGGAGACCGGTCTCCCTAACGGCCTCAAGCCCGGTGTCCCGGTCAGGCCGGTGGAACTGTTCGCGACTCCGTGGGCGCGGATCTTCAACGGTTCGCTCTCGGACGGTGTCGCCTACCGCGCGGCCTCGCTGGAGCTGGTCGCTCCGGCCGCCACGACGGGGTCCGTGAAGACAGCCGCGTGAGCGAACTCGACTGCCGGTCCGGCGTTGAGCGCATCCATTCCCGGTGCCTCACGCCGGGCCGGACCCGCGGGGCAGCAACTCGCTCACCCCCCGACTCCCCTTCTTCCACCGCCCGCGAGGGCTGGGCGGACCTCGACACGGCGCCCGCACATTGCCTCTATGAACCGAAGGAGCAGTAGATGTCTTTGCACGAGGTGTTCGGCCCCGCACCGGTCCTCGCGTTGCTCGGCCTCGCCCTGATGGCCGCTTGGGCGGTGTGGTGGATAGTCCGCTATGCCCTGGCCGACACGATGACGAGGGCCAGCATTCGGCAAGCCGTACGTGTGCGCCGAACCTGGAAGCGGTTCGCACCGATGGCCGGGCTGTCAGTCACCGACAAGACGCCCACCATGTTGGCGTCGTGGTCGAACACGGACGGCAAGCCGATCAAGCCGCGGATCATCGCCCCGACCCTGAAAGTGAAGCCTGACCGATTCGGCATCGTGGCCAGGGCGAACTGCCTGCCGAAGGTGAGCCTGGAAGAGTTCCAGAAGGCCGCGCCGTATCTGGCTGACGCCTGGCGATGCACGCGTGTCTCGGTCCAGCCCGACGGCCCCGGCCAGGTCGTCATCCGTGGTGTGCGACTCGACCCACTCCTCACCCCGACCGCGCGGATACCGACGGGTCAGATGCCGGAGCAGTTGGCTACCTGGGACCTGGGTGTCGACGAGTATGGACAGCCCGTGTCGGTGAAGCTGTCGCAGGTACCCGGCGTGACCGTGGCCGGCCTTCCCGGCTTCGGCAAGACCTGCCTGATCAATGGGTTGGTCTGCGACTGGGCACCCTCACCCGCCATCCAGTTCGTCGGCTTCGACGGCAAAGTGTCAGCTGCGCATGAGGGCGACTACGCGGACCTGGTGAAGCGCATGTTCGCCTTCGTCGGCGACGACATGGACGAGGCCAATGGGCTCTTCAACCGGCTCGTCGACCTCCGGCGAGCACGGTCCTCCGCAATCCGTGCCGTGTTGGGCGTGAAGAGCATGTGGGACGTCGGCCCGTCTGAAGGCTGGCCCTTCGTCGTCGTGATCATCGACGAGGCCCACACGTACTTCCGCGACTACAAGGGCAACGATCCGGAGTCCAAGAAGCTCGCCCGCCTGGCGGCCGAGAACGCGCGGCTCGTGGAAGACCTGGTCAAGAAGGGGCGCTCAGTAGGCCTGCTCACCATCCTGGCCACACAGAAGTCGACCGGTGACGCCATCCCGACCTTCATCCGAGATGTCTGCCCGGTCGGCCTCTCTTTCGCGCAGAAGACGGCCGAGGCTGCGGTCGCAGCGCTGGGGGAGGACATCCGTAACTGGGACGACGCCAACCCGATCAATCTTCAGGACCCCGCCTACGTCGGCGTCGCCTCCATGAGTCACCAGTCGCGCCCCGGCTTCGCCCGTATTCGCACCCCGTACGTGTCGGACATGGACGCGGCCCGCATCGCGGACGACACCACGTCGCTCACCCGCGACCCGGCCGAATTGCTCGAACGCATGCTGCCCTCTGGTGCTGTACCGCTCACCAAGAAGGAGGGCGCGACACCGGCGCTCTGACCTCATGCCCCCACTAGGAGACCGGCTTGAAGGAGGTAGGACCCCGTGAGCGAAGACAGAATCACTCAACGCACCGTGACCGTCGTCATGGTCGTCATCGCCGCCCTGGCGTTCGTTTTCTCCTTCGGCAACGTCTGGTCGCTGGCCCTGCGCCTCGGCGTCCCTGCCCCCATCGCACCGTTGATCGCGCCCATGGTCGACCTCTCCGTGGTCGGGCTCCTCGTGGCCCTGCGCTACCTCTCACTGCGAGGCGTCCCCGCCGAACAGATGTGCTCGCCAACACGCCTGATGCACATCTCCGGACTGCTGACCCTGTCCCTCAACATCGCCGAACCCATCGCCGCCGGCCACTACGGCCGCGCCGCCGTGGACGCGGTCGCCCCTCTGCTCCTCCTCGGCTGGGGCACGGTCGGCCCGCAACTCCTGCGGCACTTCCACACCGTGACGCAGAACGCCGAACCAACTGTCGCGAAAGCGGCTACGCCCTCACCCGAATCCACTCCCAGTGAGGCCAGCAGCTCGACCGAGAACAGCACGCCCACCCCGGTGCCGTTCCCTCCCGCACCCGTCGCCGTACCTGTGACGAAGGTGCCTCAGCCGCTCCTGTCGGAAGCCCGCGCCATCGCTGCATCCCACCGAACCGAGCACGGTGCCCCCATCACCCCGGCCCAGCTGAAGATGCGGCTCGGTATCGGCCTCCCCATGGCCACCGCACTTCACGCGGCCCTGTAGCCCACTTCAGCCGCTGGGCCCCCCGCGGATACGTCTCCTCGGCCTGGCGCCCTGGCGCTATCCGGCCTGCTCGATTCCTCCAGCCCCCCGCTGGGGCGGCAACAGCACGCGCCGTCGTCCGCCGCCGCATTCGCCCACCCACGTGCCGGAAAGGACATCCCGCATCCATGAGTCGCCCTCTGGACCTACGCCACATCATCAGCCCCGGCCTGCGGGACCTGCTCGAACTGGCCAACGTCGACGACTTCGACCGCGTCAACGATCAAGTCCGCAACCTGCGAGGCTGCACCCGCCCGGTCAACCTCGTGGGCTGGACCACCACCACCGACGCCGCGACACAGACGGTTCTCCGCTCCTACTCCACCACCGACGAACCCACGGGACGGCTCCTCACCGCCTGCGGCAACCGCCGATCGTCACGCTGCCAAGCCTGCTCCCGCATCTACGCGGCCGACACCTACCACTTGATCAAGGCCGGACTGTCCGGCGGCAAGAACGTCGCCGACTCCGTCCGCACCCACCCCCGCGTCTTCGTCACCCTCACCGCCCCCTCCTTCGGACCGGTCCACAACCGTCCCACCGACAGCGGCAAGGCCCGCCCGTGCCGCTGCGGCAGCCACCACCCCGAAGACGCCGCCGAACTGGGCACACCTCTGGACCCCGCCACCTACGACTACACCGGCGCAGTGCTGTGGAACGCACACGCCGGAGCCTTATGGGCACGCTTCACGACCTACCTCCGCCGCGAACTCGCCGCCCACCTCGGCATGACGCAGAAGGCACTCAACGCGGCACTGCGCGTCTCCTTCGCCAAAGTCGCCGAATACCAGCGCCGCGGCCTGGTCCACTTCCACGCCGTCATCCGGTTCGACGGCCCGGAAGGCCACACCTCCGCTCCGCCGGCCTTGGCTACCGCCGACGTCCTTGACCACGCCGTACGCACTGCCGCCCGCCGCTCGGTCCTCACCGTCGAATCCGACTCCATCGGAGAGCGGGAGATCGTCTGGGGAGAGCGCATCGACGTACAGGAAATCGCAGCCCTCGGGGAGGGAGAACTCACCGACCACAAGGTCGCGGCCTACGTGGCCAAGTACGCCACCAAGAGCGCCGAAGACTCCGGCACCGTCGATCACTCCCTGATCTGCCACCCGTGCCAGGGACGCGGCTACACCCGCGGCCCCGACAATTACCGCGACCTCTGCAACGACTGCGAAGGCACCGGACAAGCCGAGCCGCTCACACGCCTCCGCGTCCAGCAGCACGTACGCCAGATGATCCGCACCGCCTGGGCCCTCGGCCATCTACCGGAATTCGCCGACCTCAAGCTCTGGAAGTGGGCCCACATGCTCGGCTTCCGCGGCCACTTCTCCACCAAATCCCGCCGCTACTCCACCACCCTCGGAGCCCTCCGCGACGTACGCCGCAACTGGCGCCTCGAACGAGCCCAGGCACGCGCCGGCCTCGACATAAACGAGCAATCCACCCTCGTCACCGAGTCGTCCTGGGCCTACCTCGCCTCCGGATACCGACCGGGCGAGGAGTACCTCGCCGCCCAAACCCGCCACGACCTCGCTCACACACGGCAACAAGCAGCGTGCGCCAAGACAGAAGGGGAGATCTGGCAATGACGACCGTCGCAGAATGCCCCTCAATACCGGCCGAGGGAACCGGCGGTGCACTGCCTGAGGCCTCGGTCGAAAGCGAGGCCTCTGGGCCGACTATGAGTGATGCGGAACGTGCCTGGATTGCCAAGTGGGTGGCCAGATCGCCAGAGTGGAGTACTAGCAAGTGGGACAGGATGGGCCACCTCCTCGGTGTCCAGTTCAGCTACTAGTAGCAGAACGGTCAGCAGAGGCCATACCAGCGGCTCTAAAGCCCCAAAGAGACGTTTACGGGCGGACGCTTGCTGTGACTGCGATATGGCCCTGATGTTCGGCAACCTCTGAGCAACTTTTTAGTTGATGAGTACGCGATGGCCGATGATGGCTGCGGCCATGGAGCCGAAGGGCGCGACCAAGATGACGGAGGTAGTCTCAAAGGAAGCTGGCAGTACGGGGAGATGGTGACCATGAGGCTGCGGTCGCGCTACGGGCTGGTCGGCGTGTTGGCAATCATTATGCTCGCACCATGGGCTCCGAACTCGTCGGCGGCGCCTGATGCCTTTCCCGGCACGAACGGAAAGATCGTCTTCGTAAGCAACCGTGACGGCAACGACGAGATCTACACCATGAATGCCGGGGCCACGCCCGAGGATCGCGCATCGCTGAAGAGAATCACCAATAACTCGGTACCCGACCGAGATCCCGTCTTCTCGTCCGACGGGAGTAAGATCGCTTTTGCTAGCCTCCGCGACGATAACTGGGACATCTTCACCATGAATGCCGACGGCACGGGTGAGGCGAGGATCACCGAAGAGGCATCAGGTGAGTTTCAGCCCTCCTTCGCCCCCGGCTTTTCCCGACCGCGGCAGACCATCGCCTTCACGAGCACCCGCGACGTGTCCGCCGCACAGCGGTTCAATCACGAGGTCTATCGGCTCGATCCCGAGAGCGCACGGCTTGCCATGCAGCTCACCTTCGATCCGGAACTGGACACGGAGCCCGCTTGGTCTCCGACTGACTGCAAGATTGCCTTCTCAAGCAAACGTGCCGGTGGCAACCGTGATGTATTCATCATGGGGTGTAGCGGCCTGGAGCCGCGACGGCTCACAACGAACCCGGCGAGCGACTCCTGGCCCGCTTTTTCTCCCGACGGGAAGAAAATTGTCTTCCAGAGCAACCGGGGCGGCAATGCAGACATTTACGTGATGAACACTGACGGCACCGGGCAGAAACAAGTCACCAACGATGCGTCGGAGGAGTGGCAGCCAGCCTTCTCACCGGACGGTGCCTGGATCGTTTACTCCGCATGGAACAGCCTCGGCAACGCCGACATCTACACAACCAAGTTGGATGGAACAGGAGAGCAGAGGCTCACCAGCGGGCCAACGCAAGGCGTGCAAAACACACAGCCCGACTGGCAGCGGGCCCCCTAAGAGGAGCTAAAGTGCCTCCTCTTCCTTCCATACCGGGATGATGGTGTTCGGGTCGAACTTGTGTGAGCCTTTCACGCCTGGCAAAACGATCACAGCCTCAAGCGCGTCGAAGATGACCGCACGCTTCTGCTGCAAGTCCATCTCGCCGTTCTCCCACTGAGCGCGCACGTCCTTGATCCCGTGCCTGCGCGTCTCCTGCCTCGCGTCCCACGCTTTTCGCTCGATCGAAAGACGTTTGATCTCCGCCTCCTCCTTCTTCAGCAGAGAGAAGAACGACGAGTCACTGATCTCCTCCGCATGCCACCGATCCTCCAGCGCTGACTTACGACGCTGCGCGGCCTCCAAAGTCGGCTCACCGTCCCAGGAGTCCTCGACCGGCTTCCGCTCTGCATTACGCATCTCCAACTTGGCGAGAACGAGTTGCGTGATCAGCTTGTCGATCGCGGGGCCCTGGCGACTCAGCTTGTCGCAGCCTCCATCCAGCACCGAGCGACAGCGGTACTTGTGCGTCTCGCGGGCCGGCGCGCCGTGCATTTTGGTGTTGCAGGTGCGGCCGTCCTCCAACTTCTTGCCGCACCGCAGTAGCCCTGTGAGCAGGTACTTGCGCGGAGTACGCGGACTGTCACCCGAGCCGTTCCATCCGGCGGCACTGCGCTGTTTCTCCAGCAGTGCCGTGACGGCGTACCACTCCTTGGGAGTGACGATGGCCTCCCACTTGCCGACCACGGGCTGGCCCTGGGCGTCGCTCACCAACTCGCCCTTGAGCTTCCGATAGCCGCAGATCCGGGGATTGCGCAGAATCTGCTTCACCGTCTGGAGCTGCCAACTGTTGCCCAGGGTGGTCGAGAAGCCGGACTCGATGAAGTTCCACGTCACCGTCGTGATGCTCTTGCCGGCGAG
Organism: Streptomyces sp. AM8-1-1; assembly: GCF_032229325.1. Classification (NCBI taxonomy): domain Bacteria; kingdom Bacillati; phylum Actinomycetota; class Actinomycetes; order Kitasatosporales; family Streptomycetaceae; genus Streptomyces; species Streptomyces sp. AM8-1-1. Next base: position 3,591,334 of record NZ_CP135086.1, on the reverse strand, counting down.
CAAGTCCAGGACACCTTGGCGAACCACCGCAGACTCGCCCGGATGCAGCGTCAGCTTGTCCTCGTTCCAGCCGAAGGGACGACGTCCGGAGACCGGCTCTCCCCGCTCCGCGCGAGCAAGATGGTTCAGCCGCGCGCGACGCTTCTTCTTCTTCGTCTCCGAACGGGATGCCGCGACGCCGAGCAACCCGCGATACTCCGCACCGTCGCCGTACAGATCATGGCGGCCGGTCTCGTCGGCATAGACCCGGTCGGGACGCCCGGTGAATGAGTCGACGAAGCGTTCATAGGCGTGCGCACCCCTGTAGAGCCGGTCGTCGGCAACGCAGACCACTCCATCCACCGGATAGCCGTGGTCGGTGCTGCCTCGCTCAAGTGCGGAGATCATGTTGTCGAAGTCGGCACGGACAACGTCCGCCTTCGAGGCCGACTTGTCGTTGTCGATGTAGTGGTGAACGACGACCATGCGGCCTCGCTCCGCGATGCGTCCGCAGTGTCGCGTCTGGTCTTCGACCCCATGGCCGTCACGCTTGTGCGCATCGTCGGAGATCCGGCAGTAGGCCACTACGAGCGCCCAGCCGGCGGCCTGCAGGGCCTTCGCCTCTTCGAGGCTGGGAGCACCCGCGGGTACCCCGCGCAGGCGGTCCACCATGCGCTCCACCTCGGCGGCGGTCAGCTTCTTCTTCGGTTCCTCTGCCAACGTCAAGGGCTGTTCCCCTCCCGGCCCGCGGCCTCAACTGCGGGCATCTCATATGAAGTTAGCAGCTTTCCTGACACCACAACTACGTGGCGGAGGAGCGGTACGAGGGCATGGACCTGCTGGTGACCCGTAAGGGAGCGATCCGGGCGGGCAGCGGGGACTTCGGCATCATCCCGGGTTCGATGGGCACGGGCTCGTACATCGTGAAGGGTCTGGGCAACGAGAAGTCGTTCAACTCGGCGTCGCACGGGGCGGGTCGGCGGATGAGCCGGAACGCGGCGAAGAAGCGCTTCTCGACGAAGGACCTGGAGGAGCAGACGCGGGGTGTGGAGTGCCGTAAGGACTCGGGTGTGGTGGACGAGATCCCGGGGGCGTACAAGCCGATCGAGAAGGTGATCGACCAGCAGAGGGATCTGGTGGAGGTCGTGGCGAAGCTGAAGCAGGTCATCTGTGTGAAGGGCTGAACCTCGGCATTCCAGGGGAACGACAGAGCCCCGGACTGATTGCGGTCCGGGGCTCTGCGACGACAGCCCAGCAACGCGCCGGGTGAGTCCGACCGGGCAGAGGTCTTCACGTGCTCCGGACGACGCCGCGGCGAGCGGCGGGCAGCGCGCCTGGCGGGGAGTGGGCGCGACACCGGCCGCGGCCGGTCGGTGTGACCAGGCGTGTCGCCTGCGGAGGCCTGGGTCACAGGTTGTGTACTGACGGTCATGACAGATCGCATCTCCCAGGTTCTTGTTCTCGGGGGCACTGGTAAGACGGGTAGACGTGTAGCCGACGCGCTCCGCCGGGGTGGTCTGGCTCCGGTGGTGGCTTCGCGTCGGGGTCCGGTCCGGTTCGATTGGGCTGATCGTCAGACGTGGGAGCCTGCGGTTTCCGGGATCGAGGCGGTGTACGTCGTCGACTCGTCGGGCCCGGAAGCGTCCGCCGAAGTCGAAGCTTTCGCCGCGGTCGCCGCAGGCGCCGGGGTGCGCCGACTCGTCCTGCTGTCGGCCCGAGTGTTCGGTGAGATGGCCGGTGAAGGGCTGCTTGGCACGGAGGACGCTGTGAAAGCGTCAGGTCTCGAGTGGACGATCCTGCGTCCGACGTGGTTCGCGCAGAACTTCACCGAGGAGCGCACATACTTTGGAACCCTCTGGGACGGCTCCGGCGAGCTGCGGCTGCCCACGGGTGGAGGCCGGGAGGCTTTCGTCGATCTGGAGGATCTAGCGGATGTGGCCGCGGCAGCGTTGACGCAGGACGGCCATGCGGGCCGCACGTACGTACTATCGGGGCCGCGTTCCTTGACCTTTGGCGAGGCAGTCGGGCAGATCGCCGAAGCGTCGGGCCGGCCGTTGCACTACATCCCCGTCACCGAGGATGAATTTCGTGCCGAACTTGCCGCCGCCGGGAGGGCGGACGATGGCATCCTCGCGTTGTGTCGGCACATCTGCGAAGGAACCGGTGCCGAGCCTGTTGACGGGGTCCGTGAGGCCTTGGGCCGGGCACCCCGAGACTTTTCCGATTACGTCAACCGAACCGACTTCAGCTCCCTGTAGGCGAGTTCTGCGCCCCTGATGCCACGCCCCGAGGGAGTCCGGCAATCCGTCGCGGTGCGTTGGCGGCGTGCCCGCTTGGGGTACCGACCCTGCCGGCGCCCCCGGTCTGCTCCCCGCGGCCCTGGTCACTGGTCGGCCAGGATCGCGGCACGCCCGTCGCCCAGCGGGAGAGCCGGTCTCGGGCCGCCGTCCTCGAACGCGCCTTGGGGTATCGGAGTCAGCCCCCCCATACAGTCGTGAGATTGCAGAACTCGCGGATGCCGTGGGCAGACAGTTACCGGCCGTAGCCAGACCGCTTGGTGCCTCCGAATGGGAGTTCCGGCAGGGAGACGGTCATGCCGTTGATGAAGACTTGACCGGCCTCCAAGTCCGTTGCGAACCGGTCCTGTTCGGCCCTGTCGTTGGTTCACGCGCTGGAACCGAGCCCGAAGGGGGTTGCGTTGGCGATACCCAGCGCGTCTCTGCTCCGAAGCGAGAGGGCCGACATCGGTCTCGGCGTCGGAGGGTCTCCGACCGCGAGGGATCCCATCCTGTTGACGCATTGCGCCGTGAACGTGTCGTAGACGTCTGCGTGAACGATGAATCGCTTGGCGGCGATGCAGGACTGCCCGTCGTTCTGTGTGCGAGCCGTCACGGCAGTCGCCACAGCACTGTTCAGGTCCGCAGAAGGCATGACCTGGCCGACGTCGAGATCCCGAACCGGAGAGGCAGCTGCCGGACCGTCACGCTCGTTCGCCAGTGAGCGACGACCCGCGGTACGTCGGTCTTTCGGTGTCAGATTCCACGGCCGACACTCGGCTGCCTGGCAGCGAGCACTGAATGAATTTGCGAGACCACTATGGAGCCGGAGCCAACGGCGGAAGCGACACGTTTGACCGACCCCGATCGAACATCACCGACCGCAAATATTCCGGGGATGCTCGATTCCATTCCTGCCGGCCGGCGGCCATCTGAAAATGCCGAGACGTTACTGACGTCGTTGCCCACCAGCACAAACCCGTTCGAGTCTGTCTCGAGGCACCCTCCAAGCCATGCAGTGTTGGGCACAGCGCCGAGCATCAGGAACACATTGGATGTGGGATGTAGATGCGAATCGCCTGTCTCGGTGTTCAGCCACCCCACGGCCTCGAGGTGGCTCTTCCCCCGCAGCTCGTGTATCTCGGTTCGCGGGTGGACGGTGATTCCAGATGACGCTTCGATGCGTGTGAGAAGATACTGCGACATGGAGCCGGAAAGGCTGTCGGCCCGAACCAGCATGTGAACGTGATCCGCGAATTGTGAGAGGAACACGGCGGCTTGGCCCGCAGAGTTGGCACCACCTACAACGCAGATTTCATCGTTTCCGCACAGGGATCCTTCTAGGGCAGTGGCGGCATAGTGGATGCCATTCCCTTCGTACCGAGCCAGCTCCGGCAGATCCAGCCGACGGTAGTGGGCACCCGTGGCAACGACCACTGAACGGGCCCTGAGCTTCTCGCCATCGTGGAGCTGGAGCGTGAAGGGGATCCGACGGCAATCCACGCTGTCCACGACCCGAGGCAGCACCATTCGGGCTCCGAACTTCCTCGCCTGGGCTTGGGCGCGTGAAGCCAGGTCATGCCCACTGATCCCCAAAGGGAATCCCAGGTAGTTTTCGATCATGGACGACGTCCCCGCCTGTCCGCCGGGAGCCAAAGCTTCTACTACGACGGTGGCCAGCCCCTCCGACGCTGCGTACACGGCCGCAGCAAGACCTGCCGGGCCGGCACCAATCACCGCGACGTCAAAAACTTCATCATGGTCGATCGTCTCTATGAGTCCGAGACAGCCGGCCACCTCTTCAAGGGTTGGGTTTTCCATATAATGGCCGGGTCGGCAAACAACGACCGGCCAGCGAACGGACGGTCCAACAGTGTAGCTACTCAGAGTGCCGAGGTCGCCCTTTTTGTTCGTATCAAGGTAACGAACTGGGTAGTCATTTCGCTCCAAGAAGCTGAGCATTCGTACGACATCGCTGCCGGTCGAGGGGCCGGCGATGAGCACAGTCCCGAGCCCCAGCCGAATATATCGCAAGCGGCGCAGAATGAATGCTTTGAGTATGATGCGCGCCACATTCGGTTCGTTGGCTATCATCCTCCGGAGCTGCGGCTGGGTAAGCCTGATAACCGAGCATGAAGTCTGAGCAACGGCTTCCACCAAGGATTTCTGACGGTTCAGAAGCGAAAGCTCTCCAGTGAACTGGCCGCGACCATAGGCTGTGACGATGCGTTCCTCGTCCGAATCGCCAGGGTTGCCTTGATGGTAGACGTTCACAACTCCATCTCGAATGAAATAGAAATCGAAGTCGTCGCATCCGCGTGAATACAGAACCTGTCCCATGGTCAGGTGGTCCTGCCTGCCGTACCGCTGCAAGCACTTCACGTGTTCGTCCGACAGTTCGGGAAAGATGTCTCTCGTGTCGGCGTGTGCAAATCCGTCGTCATCAACCGCATACGTCATGGTCGCCCCTTGCAATCGCTCCTGTTCAGGCAAGTCGGCCTGAAGGGCCTCCAATTGTCGCGAGGCGCGCGACCAATAGCATGATCTTGCCCGCTCCGGAAGAGCACGTTCGTCGATCCACAGGTTCAGTTGCGGCCATGCCGTCGATCCAGCAGCGCTGACCGCATCCAGCCCCGGGCATCGCCCATTTCTGCTTTCCGGCTACATCTATTTTCCCGTGCCTCCCCCCGGTGCGCATCCTCAGCGTCAGGAGGCTCCACCAACATGAGCTTTTCGATACAGGCCGGCACGCGCACTCTCCGACATACTGCGGCGTGGAGGCGGCTACGGCCGACAGGGCAGCCGCCACGACACCTCGCCGCATTTCGGCCGCGTCATCCTGGAGCTCCTCATGTCCGACAATGCCCCCGAGCCCCGCCCCGGAGCAGAGGCGCTCTCCCTCCGAACCGGTGCTCGTCTATGGCTCTTTCTCCCCCCGCGACGCCACGGGGACGTCAGGCCCGATCGCAGCGTCAGCTTCCTCGAGCTCTTCTATGACCTCGTGTACGTCGTCCTGGTCGGCCAGGCGGCGCACACCCTCGCAGAGGACTTCTCCTGGCGGGGAACGGCGACATTCGCAGTGGTTTTCGGATTGATCTGGATCGCCTGGCTGAACGGCACACTCTTCTACGAGTTGCACGGCCGCGAAGACGGTCACACCCGGATGCTGATCTTCGTGCAGATGCTGCTGCTGGTTCTCATGGCGGTATACGTCGGCCATGCCGACAGCAGCGACGGCCGCACCCTGGCGGCGCTCTACGCACTGCTGTTGGCCCTGCTGAGCTACCAGTGGTTCTCCGTGTACCGGCGGGACCTGCCGGAGCTGCGCAGAACACCTCGGCGGTATCTGATCGTCATGGTTGCGGGCACCATCCTGATGGCGGCCTCGGTGCCTCTGTCGACCGACGTTCGGCTAGTGGTCTGGGCGGTGTTCGTCGCCGCGTGGTGCAGCGCGGAGTGCGTCATTCTCATCGCCTGGCGCAGAGAGCCGAGTTACACGTCGTGAGCGACTCCATGGTCGAGCGTTTCGGATTGTTCATCATCATCGTCCTCGGCGAAGTCGTCTTCGGTGTGGTGAACGGGCTGACGGAGACCGAACGCAGCACACTTGTCACGACTACAGGACTGCTCGGGCTCGCCATCGGATTCGGCTTCTGGTGGAACTACGCCGATTTGGTGTCCCGCCGGCTGCCACGAGAGAGAGGGCACTCCCTGGCGACCTGGATCTTCATTCACCTGCCCATGGCCATGGCTGTGGCCTCAGCAGGTGCGGGAATGGTCGGACTCGTCGAGCATGCCACCGATCACCGCACACCGGTCGCCGTGAGCTGGCTGATGGGCGGGTCCGTAGCCATGATGCTGATCACGACCGTGGTGCTGCTCCCCGCCCTGGCGGACTACGACCGTTACCCCGCTGCGTACAAGTCGGTGCAGGTCGCGCTCGTCACGGCAGCTGTCGTCGCACTGCTCGTCGGCTGGTCCCGCCCCGCACCATGGCTCTTGGCCCTCATCCTGCTCCTCCTTCTCCTCGCGACCTGGGTTTTCGCATTCGCCCGATGGCTGAGCCAAGGCTCCCTGATCAACGAACGATCAGCCGCCTGAAACCGAGGGCCCCGGCCCGTTACTGCCGTGATCACTCCGCGCGGTGCATCTGTAGGCTGCGGCCAGCCGGAGGAGGGCCTGGGAGGGCGGCCGGCTCATCCGGCGTGGTGGGCTTGCTGCGGGTTCTTGCTCCGGATCTTGCATTCTGGGGAGGACTGACATGAGAGCAAAGACGGCCGTGACGGTGGGTGCTGCTGTCACCGTTGCCGTATCGCTGCTGGTGGGGCCGGCGGCAGCGGCACCGTCTCCGGGCTGGCGAGACTTCTCCGGGCCGTCGGACGGTTACGGTGACCTTGTCGTCATCAACCCCGACAGCAGCGCTTCCTTCTTCTGGGGATCGGGCACCGGGAGTCTGCGTACTCATCCCGTCTTCTGGGGCGGCGAAGGAACCGGATTCAATCACTTCGTTCCCTTCAGCGACCTCACCGGGGACGGCTGCAACGATCTCCTCAGCCGCCGGACGAACGGCGAGCTGTATCGGGAGGAGATTCACTGCGATCCCGGCAGGGGCGGCCAGTTCGATGTGAGCCGACGCCTGGGTACCGGCTGGAACCAGTTCAACGTCCTGATCTCACCTGGGGATCTGACGGGTGACGGCCGCGCCGATCTGGTCACCCGCCAGGCCACCACCGGTGACATGTACCTGTATGCCAACGACGGCGTGGGTGGGCTCGCGGCGAAGGGCCGCATCGGCACCAACTGGAAGATCTACCGGGCCGTTCTGGGCGCCGGTGACATCAACGGGGACGGCATCGGTGATGTCCTCGCGGTCGACCGGGACAACTCACTGTGGCGCTACGACGGAACAGCCGCCGGAACACTCAAGCCTCGCGCGCTGGTGTTCGGCGGCAAATGGGCCACCGGCCGGAACGCGTTCGTGGGCGTTGGTGACATCAGTGGTGACGGGCACGCTGATCTGATTTCCCGAAACGCGCAGGGGCAGTTGCTGCGCAACAACGGCACCGGCACCGGTACGTTCCGCTCCACCGCGAAGATCGCCACCGCGGGCTGGGGCCGCTTCAAGGGACTCTTCTGACAAAGGCTGAACTGCGGGGCGAACGCTGCCCCGCAGTTCAGTTGCAGCCGGTAGGAGGATGCCGAAGGTCGGATGAGGGCTCGAGTACCGCCCCCGGGTGATCACCGCCACCACGACCCTGCCGGCGCAAAGCCGTACGGCGGGATGGATCGGCCGGCTACTCGTTCCCCTTCCCCGCCGGTACGACTTGCTGCTTCTGGCTGGGCACACCGGGCCTGCCTTGCGAAGGCACGGTTCCCGATCCACCCGGTCGTCCAGGTGCCGGCCGCCACAGGCCTGTCCGCTGTGCGGCGCGTCGGCAGAGGCGAGGCAGGGCGGTGTAGAAGCGGTCGGGGAGAAACGCGGCGTCCGCGATGATCATCGCGCCGGAGAAGAGCGGCAGTCCCATGAGCACGCCGATACCGATGTGCATCCCCAGCAGCATGGCCAGAACGGGGTACTTGAGTCTGCCGAAGAGCACGAACGGAAAGGCGACCTGCAAGAGCACCGTCATGTAGCCGACGATCGCAATGAGGACCGTGTACTCGTCCGCGATGCGGGACAGCTCCGGCCAGGGCCTGAAGAGTTCGAGGTTCAGTACGAAGTGGAGAGCGGTGCCACCGCCCCAGGTGCCGCCCTGGACCTTGTACAGGCCGGCCGATCCGTACAGGAAGCAGACCTGCGCCCCGATGACGAAGAGGCCGCAGTTGTGCACCACCGTGGTCAACGTGGTGCGGGCGTCGCGCAGTTCCTGTGCGAAGGGGCTCCTCGCCGGTGTCGGAGCGCCACTCGTACGAGCCGCCCTGAGGCGGTCTCTGCGTGCGTCCAGGGACCAGCGCCGACCGCATGCGGTGAGGACGAGGTAGATGGCCATCAGCAGGATCAGGTTGTCGCCCCCGTCCGTCATGAAGATCGACCGGGCGTGGAACGACGTCACCACGATGGCGAAGAGGACGGACATGAATCGGGTCCGCCAGCCCAGCATGAACAGGGCCGACACGACGAGGGCAGCCCCGTAGCAGAGCTCGAAGTAGACACGGCTGTCGGACAGGGTCAGGACACTGTTCCAGCCTGTCTGGTCGAAGAGCTGCTGCGTCAGCGCGGGCGTCCACGGCGAGCCGGGGCCCCAGATCTCGTCGCGGTGCGGGAACTCACGCAGCAGAAAGCCCAGATAGAGCAGTCCGTACCCGATGCGCAGCACCGCCACGGCGTACAGGGACACCGGCCGCTCGGTCAGGAGCCCCCACAGCGCACCCATCCGGCCGGCGAACCACGCGAGCACGCCGAGGCTCTCCGTCCCGCGGTCCGTCGGCCGACCGGGCGCCGGGGCCGTGGAAGAGGTTTCAGGCATCTGTTCATTTCCCATGGACGGGCACCTTCCACCACGGCAGAAGCCGGTTCTCGACGGGCGCCGGCGGGCGTTGGCCGGCTGCGGTGCCGGGCGCGGCGACGGGCAGGGTGACGACGCGGAGCTGGATGAAATCGAAGGTGCCGTCGGTGCGGGCGGCGACGCGGTCGGCGGCGATATTGCTCAGGTACTTCCGCATCATCACGGCGCGTTCCGTGCGCGACGCGTCGTCTCCCCCGTGCGAATCGGTGTAGGAGGTCCACGCGCGGCGCAGCAGGTTCTGGGACGTGTGGCTCGGGAAGGGGTTGTGCTCGACCGCTGCTGTGTCGGCGGCGGAGAGGTCGAACCATCCACTCACCCGGGTCGATCCGTCGGGGCGGGTATGGGCTGTTCTCGCCAGGACCTGACGGTTGACGGAGTCGGGGTCAGGGGCGAACAGACGCCAGTTCTGTTCGAAGAGGGGATACACCCAGGCATTGATCTGCTGGCTGTACCGCTTCGACACGGTATTGGGGGGCGCCACATGCAGGAACACCATGACGACGTGGACGAGAGTCGTTGCCAGACACAGGACGACAGCGGTGAACACCCCCGCCTCCAGAGCACGGGAACGTCTCGGTCGCTCGACCGGTGCGGCCTCGTCCTGGGGACATTCCTGCCCGGCCGGACCGGAATCGGCGTGCTGGATTTCCCGCACGTCCGCTGATCTCATTCCGCTCGACACCGCCCACCCTGTCTTTCTCGTATTTCTGCTCACGCCTGGCTGCACAGCCTGCGTTTCTGCGGATGTCACGGACGGCGCACGGCGGATTCGCTGAGGATTCCGCCGTGCGCCGTCATCCCTTGTGAGGGTTCACTGCAGTGTTCCGACTAGCCCTCGTGTCCCTTGGGACCGTCGTGGCCGTTCGGCTTGTCGCCGTAGCCGTAGTGCTCGCCGGGCTTGCCGTCGTGACCGGGCTTGTCGCCGTGGTGCTGCCCGTGGCCGGGCTTGTTGTCGTGGCCCGGCTTGTCGCCGTGGTCCTGGCCGTGGCCGGGCTTGTTGTCGTGACCCGGCTTGTTGTTGCCGTCGTGGCCGCCCACGGGGCCGCCGTTGCCGCCCGCGGTGTTGCCGGAGGTGTTGCCCTGCGTGTTTCCGGAGGTGGTGTTGCCCGCGGTGTTGCCGGACGTGTTCCCGGACGAGTTGCCCGCGGTGTTCCCGGAGGTGTTGCCCGCGATGTTGCCCGAGGTGCCGCCGCTGACGACGCCGACGACGGGTCCGCCCAGCAGGCCTCCGCTGACCAGACCGCCACTGAGCAGACCGCCACTGGTGGTCGTACCGGTCGTCGTGCCCGTCGTGGTGCCGGTCGTGGTGGTACCGGTCGAGCACCCGCCGAGGAAGATCCTGTTGTTGTTGAGCGTCACCTCGCCGTTACGGGCAAGGGCCCGGCCCTGGATGTTCGCCCCTGCGTTCACGAAGATCGAGGTGAGAGCCATGATCGTGCCCACGAAGGTGGTGGTGGTGCCGATGGTCGCCGAACTGCCGATCTGCCAGTACACGTTGCACGGCGAAGCGCCGTTCGTGAGGAGGATCCGGCTGTTCGTTGCCGTCGTCAGGGCTTCAGGGATCTGGAACACCCAGACCGCATTGGGGTTTCCCCCGGCGTTCAGGACCAGATCACCGGTGAGTCCGACACCCGAGGTGGCCCGGTGGACACCCGGAAGCAGCTCCTGGCCTCCGCCGATTCCCGCGGGAAGCGCGAAGTCCTGGGCCTGGCCGGCCGCCTGGTTGTACGCCACGACCAGATCGCTCTTGGCCTGTGCGGCCTGCGCGTCCGCCGGGTGCACAGCACCGAGCACCTGCCCGGGCGGGAAGCCCGTGATGGCCGGGTTCGGGTGCGTCCCGAGGTCGTTGCTGAGCACTGTGGGGCCGGTGTTGGTGACTCCCTGGCCTGCCAGAACCGAGTAACTCGCGGCAGTGCCCAGAGGTACGGGGATCGCGATGGCCATCGCCTGCGTAGACGTCATGACGACCATCGCTGCGGCAACCGTCGTGGCAAGGGCCGAGGCCAGAATGCCTGACAAAGTACGGCGGTTTGCCGCTTGACGGATCTTCAGCTTCATCTAAGGGCCAATTTCTGTGGGGGGCCGTGGCGCACCGGGCCCTAACCGACAGCCCGGAAGCCTTGCTGATGCCGATGAATATTACGCAGGAGATTCCCCGAGGCAACGATGAAAAATCGAAAATGGGGTAATTGGTAAACGGTCGACGGCGCGATGGGCCATGCATATTCGTTAATGCATATCGGCGATCATCCGACATACCCGCCGAATGCGCGGCGTCCGCAACACGGATGAGGGACCTTCACCCGCCTGCCCTCCCGGCCGCACATACAAAATGACGTCCGGCCAGGAGAATTCAGAACTCGCCGCCGGGTGGGCGTGGCGATCAACACATCGCAGCACTGGCATTGGCTCTGTCGACCTGCACCGGGCCCAACTCTGAGCGGCGGCAGCGGCAGCGGCATTCGCGCAGGGAGGTGCCGACCTGAGCGGAGCTCGTGCGCCTGCCCGTACGCGACCACTGCTACGACCGCCGTGCACGCCGCGTGTCCACGGCGCCGGACTGCTCGTTAAGTGCCTCGTGATCAAGCAACTCGTTCTCGTTTCCGCCCTTGCCGGAGCCGCACTGATGGTTCCCGCCACCGCCCAGGCCGCACCCGTGGCGCCGTCCCCCGGTATCAACCTGCCGATCGTCGGACAGTTCCCGCCCTCCGGTGGGCTCCAGCAGCTCATGAACCCCATCGAGCTGGTCAACGCGACCGATTCACTCGTTGATGTGCCCGGCCTGCCTCTGGACCCGACGATCGTCGGCTGAGGGCTGTCGCGTAGTGCGGGACAGCTTTGGGCGGTCACCGCCGGCAGGTGCGTCAGGCAGCGATGTGCGCCCGCCGGTTCCGGCAAGCGGCCTTCGTACCAGCAGAGGAATCTGGCGGAGGTCGCGCGGCACAGCTGAGGCAGATCATCTGCGTGAAGAGTGAGAGGGGCAGCACACCGCCCCGTCGATGGGCCCCGGGCTGAAGGCAGCCTGGGGCCCTCGGTGTTGGTGCCTCGTGTCAGGAAGCTGTCCCGCACCCACTCCCGGCAAGGGAATGCCGTCTCCGCAGCCGCCTCGGCTTACGCGGCATGAGTGGTGGAGAGCGGGGCACACGGAGCGTGCATGACAGAGATCCGGTGGCCGCCGATGGTGCGGTCGGCCGGATCTCGACTGGCCCGGGCTAGGTGGCGGGGCGGGGAGAGGGTGCTGCGGGTCGGCCTGAGGAGGCGAAGGCCCGCATGCATCGAAGAGACGGGAAGATCGGAACCGAAATGATTGTCCTGGGTGTCATTCTGCTCATCATCGGCCTGCTGGCCGGTGTCTCACTGCTGACGACGATCGGCGGGATCCTTCTCGTGGTCGGCGCGGTCCTGTGGGTCCTCGGCGCGAGCGGGCGCAAGGTCGGCGGACGGAAACACTTCTTCTGACAGTCCCGCCCTGCGCGGGCCCTCAGTGATGCGAGAGCACCCCTGAGGAGAGCCCGGCCAGGGGCTCGCAGGCCGATTCGAAGACCGGCCTGCCGACAACATCACCTTGCGCGACCAGGGGCCCTGCGGAGTAGCACTTCGCCGGGCCCCGTCGGCATGCCTGGGCCCGAAAACGCGTCGTCGGAGCGCGTTGCCGGAGCGGGGTGTGCCGGGTCGGGGTGTGACGGGGCGGTGCTCAGGCACTCGCGAGTGAGATCTCGGTGGACTTGATGAGGGCGACGACCGTGGAGCCGGCCGTCAGGCCGAGATCGGTGACCGCGTCGTTCGTGATGACGGCCGTGAGGCCACCGCCCTCGATGTCGACCTTGACGCTCGCCATGGCGCCGCCGGCGGAGACGTCGCTGACCGTGCCGGGGATCTGGTTGCGGATGCTCAGCCCGTCGATCGTGCCCGTGGCGAGGGCGACCTCGGTCGCTTTTACCAACGCCCGCACGGCCGAGCCCTCGGCGAGCCCGAGGTCCTTGACGGCTTCGGTCGTGATGGCGGCGGTGACGTTCTGGCCGCCGTCGAGGCGGACCTTGACGGTCGCCATCGCCTCGCCGAAGGTGACCGATGCGACGGTGCCGGGAAGCTGGTTACGGATGCTCAGGCTCATGGGAAAACGCCTCGATTGCGGTGGAAAGCCGGTGTGTGCGCGCCTTGTTCGGCACCCTAGCCACACTCGGAGCTCCCTTCCGGGCACGCATCGCAGGCACCAGGGTGGTAGCTGCCCCCGCCTCGCAGACCCGAGTCAACGTCTCTCGTGCCGCCCCGACTCGGGCCGCCGCCCCCGACGGGGCTTGGCCTTTCCCACAGTGCGTCTGGCATTTGCTGTGCTGAATGCACGAATGAATTGCATCTGACAGGCAGAGCGGCCTACCGTGGCGCACATGCAGTCCTACACCATCGGACAGGCGGCTCGGCTTCTGGGCGTCAGCCCCGACACCGCACGCCGCTGGGCGGACGCCGGCCGGGTCGCGACCCATCGCGACGACGGCGGGCGACGCCTCATCGACGGCCGGGACCTGGCCGCGTTCTCCGTCGAGGTCGCCCAGAGCGGCACCGGCGAGGAGGACGCCTCCTACACCTCGGCCCGCAACGCCTTCCCCGGCATCGTCACCGCCGTGAAGCTCGGCGACGTCGCCGCGCAGGTCGAGATCCAGGCAGGCCCGCACCGGCTGGTGTCCCTGCTGACCAGGGAGGCCGTCGAGGAACTGGGACTGGAGGTCGGCATGCAGGCCACCGCCCGCGTCAAGTCGACCAGCGTGCACATCGACCGCACCTGACCCGGCTCTCCAGCGAAGCGGCGTCGCCCGTCCCCGGCGCGGCTGATCATCATCCGCCAGGCGGCATACGCCGACCGCGTCCCAAGGAGCTCCCACCCTCATGTCCTTCACTTTCACCAGACGTCACGTCACCGCTGCCCTCGCGACCGTGGCCCTGCTCGTGCCGCTCGCGGCGTGCGGCAGCGACGACTCCAAGGACGCGTCCGGGGCCCAGGCCACCGAGTCCGGCACGGGAACGCCCAAGGCGAACCTCACCGTGCTGGCCGCCTCCTCTCTCACCGACGTCTTCAAGCAGGCCGGCGCCGCGTACGAGAAGGCACACCCGGGTACGAAGATCACCTTCTCGTTCGCCGGTTCCCAGGAACTCGCGGCCCAGGTCAAGCAGGGCGCCCCCGCGGATGCCCTGGTCACCGCCGACACCAGGACGATGGACGGACTGGGGTCCGACACCGGCACTCCCTCGATCATCGCCAAGAACCGGCTCGTCATCGCCACCGGCGAGGGCAACCCGGAGAAGATCGACGAGCTGAAGGACCTCGCGGACACGAAACTCAAGGTCGTGCTGGCGGCGCCCGAAGTGCCGGTCGGCCGCTACAGCAAGAAGATCCTCGACGCCCAGAAGATCACCGTGAAGCCGGTCTCCCAGGAGCCCAATGTGCGCGCGGTGCTCAGCAAGGTCGAACTCGGCGAGGCCGATGCCGGCCTGGTCTACAAGACCGATGCCGCCACGGCCCCGGACAAGGTCGACGCGGTCGAGATCCCTGACGCCCAGAACGCCATCGCCTCCTACCCGGCGGCCACGCTCAAGACGTCGAAGAATTCGGCGGCCGCCGAGGCGTTCGTGAAGTGGCTCTCCTCGCCGGAGGCCCAGAAGATCTTCCAGGACGCCGGTTTCCAGCAGCCGTAGCAAGTGTGTCCGGGCTGCCCGGTTCGGGGGGCCGGGCAGCCCGCACCCATGAACCCCCCACCCCTGGGGCCCTCGATGAACAGTCACCCACGGCGCCTGCCCGGCACCCGCACACCCTTCGCGCTCGTACTTCCCGCGCTGCTCGCCGTTGTGTTCCTGCTGCTTCCCCTCGTCGGGATCCTCGTACGGACACAGTGGTCGGAACTCGGCAGTCATCTGACGAGCCCGGGAACGACTCAGGCGCTGCGGCTTTCGTTGCTCGTGTCCTTCTGCGCACTCGGGCTGTCCTTGCTGCTCGGAGTGCCCCTGGCGTGGCTGCTCGCCCGCGTGCCCCTCCGGGGCAAGGCGCTGGTGCGCTCGCTGGTGCTGCTGCCCATGGTGCTGCCGCCGACCGTGGGAGGCGTTGCCCTGCTTCTCGCCTTCGGGCGGCGCGGATTGCTCGGGCCGTGGCTGGAGGACACCTTCGGGATCACGCTGCCCTTCCACACCTCGGGCGCGGTGCTCGCCGCCACCTTCGTGGCGATGCCGTTCCTCGTGATCAGCCTGGAAGGCGCGCTGGGCGGGCTGAGGCCGCGGTACGAGGAGACCGCCGCCTCGCTGGGCGCCTCTCCGATCCGCGTCTTCTTCACCGTCACCATGCCCATGGTCGCGCCCGGACTCCTCGCCGGGGCCGCCCTCACCTGGGCACGGGCGCTCGGAGAGTTCGGCGCCACCATCACCTTCGCCGGCAATCTGCCCGGTACCACCCAGACGCTCCCGCTCCAGGTCTATCTGCTGCTCCAGGACGATCCGGAGGCAGCGACGTCCGTCTCGCTTCTGCTGCTCGCCATCGCCATGGCCGTGCTCGTCGCCCTCCGAGGCCGCTGGACCGGCACGCCCAGGGACAGCGCCCGAGACGCTCGTCCCGCGGACGTCACCGACGACCCGTTGCCGGTGAAGGAAGCGCCCGGGGAGACGCCGGCTCCGGACGAACGGTGGGCCCTGCACGCGCAGGTCACGGGCTTCAACCGGCTCACGCTGGACGCCGAGCCCGGCACCACCATCGCCGTCGTCGGACCCAACGGTGCCGGCAAGACGACCCTCCTGCGCGCTCTGCTCGGGCTCACCCCACGAGCCCACGCCGACCTCCGTCTCGGCGACACCGACGTCACCGCGCTTCCCCCGCACCGCCGTGGCGTGGCCTGGGTACCGCAGGACGGCGCCCTTTTCCCGCACATGAGCGCGCTGGCCAACACCGCGTACGGACTCCGCGCCCACGGTGTCCCGCGCGCCGAAGCCCGTCGCAGAGCGCAGGAGTGGCTCGACCGGCTCGGTGTCGGGCATCTCGCCCATCGCAGACCGGCTCAGGTCTCCGGCGGTCAGGCCCAACGAGTCGCCCTCGCGCGGGCGCTGGCCGCACGCCCCAGACTCCTCCTGCTCGACGAACCGCTCGCCGCCCTCGACCAGACCACCCGCTCCCAGGTCCGGCACACCCTCCGCCGTCATCTCGACGGCTTCGGAGGCGTGTGCCTGATCGTCACCCACGACCCCGTCGAAGCCGTCGCGCTCGCCGACCGGGTCCTCGTCCTCGACGACGGACGTGCTCTGCAGGACGCCCCGCCCACCGATGTCACCCGGCACCCCCGCTCGCCCTGGGTGGCCCGCATGCTCGGCCGCAACGCATGGCCCGGAACCGCCACCGCGGAAGGCATCCAACTCGCCGACGGCGGCACGCTCATCGTCGCGGACCCGCTGCCGGCCGGCACCGACGCCCTCGCGATCATCGCCCCGGAAGCGGTCTCCGTACACCGCGACAAGCCCACCGGCAGCCCCCGCAACGTGTGGCCCGGCACCGTACGGGAGATCACCACCAGCGGAAGCCGGCTGCGCGTCCTCGTCACGTCGGAGCAGGCTCCCGATCTCGTCGCCGAGATCACCCCGCAGGCCGTCGCCGAACTCGGCCTCGCCGACGGAACGCCCGTGTGGACGAGCGTCAAGGCGACCGAAGCGACCGTGGTGGCCCTCTGAGCAGATCCCGTCGCGCGCGGGGCGGGCGACGACCTTTCCCTCTCCCGTCATGAGACTGTGGAATCCGACTGCTAGCGAGGAGCCGGCCCAGGCTCGCGGCGGTTCTCGACACACTGTCCAGGGGGCACGATGAACGACTCGGTCTCCTTGCTGACCGTCGGCATCGTCTTCGCGGTGCTGGTGATCAGGACGGCAGTCGCCGAACTGCGGAAACCCGGAAGCGCGCGCATCCAGTGGGCCTTCGTCACCAACACCCAAGCTGTCACCACGGGCGCCGTGGCGGCAGTCATGCTCGGTCTCCTCGGTTGGCGCAGTTCCGGCTACGGCGCTCTGGCGTGGGCGGTTCTCGTGGGAGTTCTGGTCGCGTTCCTTGCCGACCGCCGGCCACCCGAGCGCTGACACCGGGATCCAGGGACTGGCCGGAGGGCGGTGGGTTGTCCCGCTGCTCGGCAGGTCCGCCCTCTCCTGTGACCGATCCGTCGCTTACGCGTGTCGGTGCCGTACCCGGGATCCGGCCTCGCGCCACACTGTCGCGGGTTGCGACAGGAAGCGTGGACGGCATGAGCGGTGGCGGCGCATGGACCGGAGCCGCGGTTGCGGCCGTCACCGTCGGCTATGCGCTCTTCTCACGCCGCCTCGCCTCGACGCCGGTGTCGGCTCCGATGGTGTTCACGGGCTTCGGTGTGCTCATCGGGCCGGTCGGGATGGACGTTCTCGACCTGGGTCACGACGCGGGGCCCGTGCTGACGTTGACCGAGGCCGCCCTGGCTCTCGTGCTGTTCACCGACGCGATGACCGTACGGCGACGGCACCTGCGCTCGGAAGGCTTCCTGCCCCTGCGTCTGCTGGCCATCGGCCTGCCGTTGAGCATCGCCGCGGGGTGGCTGCTGGCGTGGCCCCTGTTTCCGGGCCTGACCGTCTGGGAGTTCGCGCTGCTCGGCGCGATCCTCGCCCCCACCGATGCGGCGCTCGGCAAGGCGGCCGCCTCCAGCCCCCGTGTCCCACCGCTGGTGCGCCACGGGCTCAACGTCGAGAGCGGTCTGAACGACGGCCTGGTGCTGCCGTTCTTCCTCCTGTTCCTCGCCGCCGTCCCCGGCACGGTCGCCTCCGAGGAGGGCGCGGCCGGCGTGTTCTGGCGGGCACTGGTGGTGAGCACCCTGGTGGGCCTGGCCCTCGGCGGGCTCGGCGGGCGACTGCTGACCCACGCGCGGGCCCGCGGCTGGGCGACGGGTGAATGGCAGCAGGTGGTCGTCCTGGCAGTGGCGTTCTGCGCGTACAGCGTGGCGACGGCCCTGGACGGAAGCGGCTTCATCGCCACCTGGACGGGTGGCTTCGCGTTCGGCGTGGCACTGCGCAGGGGCGAGCCGGCTGGAGGGGATCCCGCGAAGGAGCGGCCCGCCGATCTGACCGAGTACGTGAGCGGACTGCTGGGGAACCTGAGCTTCCTGGTCTTCGGTGCGGTCCTTCTCGGCCCGGCGCTGGAGCATCTGAACTGGCAGATCATCACCTACGCCGTGCTCAGCCTGACGGTGGTCAGGATGGTTCCGGTGGCTCTCGCGCTGGCCGGTACCGGTATGCGGCTGCCCACCGTCGGCTACATCGGCTGGTTCGGGCCGCGCGGCCTGGCCTCCGTGGTCTTCGGGCTCCTCCTCGTCGAGGACCACGTGCCCGGAGTCGAACTGCTGGGCCGGGTGGTCGCGGTCACCATCGGGCTCAGCGTTCTGCTGCACGGGATGTCGGCCCCGTACTTCGCCGACCGTTACGGGAACTGGTACGACGCCGCGAGGACCGCTTCCCCCGATGTGCGCGAAGCCCAGGGCGCCGCCGAATCCACGGTGAAGCAGCACATCGACCCGCGGCGTCTGCGCTGAGCCGGGCGGGCTCCGCACATCGCCACCGCGGTCTGAGTTCTCCGCCGAACCGAAAAGGTTCACCTCGGCATGTGTCACACATTTCACATGCTTCTTGTCATAGGGGTGAAAGCAGGCAGGAGCCCGCCGACGCAAGGAGTGCGACGATGACCAAGCCCGTTCTGGAACCCGCAGCTCAGGAGTTCGCGGACGCGACGGCCAAGCCGCCGTTCCTCTACGAACTCGGACCGGAAGGTGCCCGCAAGGTCCTGGACGACCTGCAGGCGGCGCCGGTGGAGAAGCCGGACGTGGAGGAGAAGTGGATCACTGTTCCCGCCGGCGTGGGTGATGTGCGGGTACGCATCGTCAAGCCCGTCGGCTCCCGGCGCCCGCTGCCGGCCGTCCTCTACGTCCACGGCGGCGGCTGGGTCCTCGGCAACGCCGGCACCCATGACCGTCTGGTGCGCGAGCTCGCCGTCGGGGCGAACGCCGCCGTCGTGTTCGTCGAGTACGACCGCTCCCCGGAGGCCACCTACCCGGTCGCCATCGAGCAGGCGTACGCGGCCGCCCAGTGGATCACCGCGCGGGGCGCCGAGGAAGGCCTGGACGCTTCCCGGCTTGCGGTGGCCGGCGATTCCGTCGGCGGCAACATGGCCGCGGCGCTGACCCTCATGGCCAAGCAGCGCGGTGACGTGACCTTCGTGCACCAGTCGCTGTACTACCCCGTCACCGACGCGGCCCAGGACACCGAAAGCTACCGGGAGTTCGCCGACGGCCCCTTCCTCACCGCGAAGGCCATGGCCTGGTTCTGGGACTGCTACACCACCGACCCCGCCCAGCGGGCGGAGATCACCGCCTCGCCGCTGCGGGCGAGCCTGGAAGAGCTGGAGGGCCTGCCGCCGGCGCTCGTCATCGTCGACGAGAACGACGTGCTGCGGGACGAGGGCGAAGCGTACGCCCGCAAGCTGACCCAGGCCGGCGTGCCCACCACGAGCGTTCGCATCAACGGCACCCTGCACGACTTCATGATGGTCAACCCTCTGCGTCCCACGCAGGCCACCACTGCTGCGATGGAGCGCGCCGTCCACACCCTGCGCGCCGCCCTGCACGGCAACTGAGGTTGTCGCGCTCTCAGTTGCTCTTGAAGGACCAGCAGCACTGAATGCGTGCACCACCTCGGCATCCGTGCGCAGGGGCCACCCGCGCACGGACCGTCGAGTCCGATCGGTTCACCGGGCCGATCCCCGGCCGTAGCCCGCTCCCGGCAAGCCTTGGACACGATCCCGCTTGCCGCTCGCGGCCCGGCCCCCCATGACCTGCGGCAGCACCTGCCGTACTGCGGCCATGCCCACCTGTCCGGACATGGCTGAACCCCTGCGCCTCGAAAGGGCCCCCTCATGTACCGTCACTCGCGCCTTCGGCATGCCCGTACCCCCCTCACCCTCCTGGCCACCGCGACCGTCGCCTCCGCGCTCCTGGCCGCGTCGGTCGGTCCGGCGAGCGCCGGCGAGAGCACCGCTTCCCGGGGCAAGCCGACCGTCGTGCTCGTCCATGGCGCGTTCGCCGACTCCTCCAGCTGGAACGGCGTCATCAGCGAGCTGAAGAAGGACGGCTACCCGGTGGTGGCCGCGGCCAACCCGCTGCGCAGCCTCAGCGGCGACGCCGCCTCCGTCAAGAGTCTGCTGGCCACCATCAAGGGGCCGGTGGTTCTCGTCGGGCACTCCTACGGTGGTGCGGTCATCACCAACGCCGCCCACGGCTCCGACAAGGTCAAGGCACTGGTGTACGCCGACGCCTTCCTCCCCGACAAGGGCGAGAGCGCCAATGCGCTGGCGAGCAAGTTCGAGGGCAGTGTCATCGCCAAGGTTCTGCGACCCGTCCCGATCACCAACGCCGACGGCTCCAAGGACGTCGATCTCTCCATCGACCAGTCCGCGTTCCCCCAGGCGTTCGGGGCGGACGTCCCCGCGGAGAAGGCCGCTCTGATGGCGGTCACCCAGCGCCCCGGGACCGGCACGGCTCTCAACGAGCCGTCCGGTGAGCCTGCCTGGAAGGACATCCCCTCCTGGGCTCTCGTGGGCACCAACGACCGGATCATCCCTCGGGAGGCCCAGGTCTTCATGGCCGAGCGCGCCGACGCCCACATCAAGGAGATCAAGTCCTCCCACGCCGTGAGCGTCTCCCACCCGCAGGCCGTCACCGACGTCATCGAGAAGGCGGCGCGGACGGTCCGCTGACCGGCACCCTGGCACCCCAGCACGGCGGGGCGGCGAAGGCGCCGCCCCGCCGTCGTGCACAGTTGCCGGCCCACGGCGCCCGCACGCCCGGCACCGGCCTCCCTCCACGGCAGGAGGGTGACCGGCGCCGGGCATCGGTCACATCGGTCACGGTCGCCGGGTCACCTCACGGAGCGAGGCGGTAGGCGTTCGTGATCGTCTCGCGCACGGTGTTGCCGCCCTTGTCCTTCAGGTCCACCTGGAAGGACACGGCCTTGGCGGCCGCCGGGTGCTTCACGATCACCGAGCGTGCCCCCTTCGCATCGGTCGTCACGGTGAGCGCCTTCCAGGTCAGGCCGCCGTCGAAGGAGACCTTCACGGTCAGCGCGGCGACCTGCCCGGCCGCGGCGGCCGCGCCGCTCAGCTTCAGCGGCACCGCGAGCGCGCTGCCCGCCCGAGCCGTTCCGCTGAGGCTCAGCATCGGTGTGAACCGCACGGTCGACAGCGGCAGTTCGACCGTCCTGTCCGCCGCCGGCCGGGCCGAGGTGAACGTCCACACCCCTGCCACCTTCGTGCTGGTGGACGTGTCCTCGGTGGAGCGGCTCGCCTCGACCGTCAGGCGGTACGGGGCGGAGGCGGCGGGAACGTCGGCGCCCAGCCAGTCCGTGGCCGGGCCCTCGGCGAGGACCCGTCCGCCGGATTCCAGCTTCGCGGAGCCACTGGTGACGGTCGATGAACCCAGGTTGCCGTGGCCGTCGTTGAACAGTGGGATCCTGGCGCCGATGTAGTCGCCGGTCCGCTCGGCGCCCTGCTCCCCCGGAGTTCCCGCCGCGAGATCGGGGCCGACCACACCGGTGTTGAAGTTCAGCGTGTGGCTGGAGCCCGGCTTGTAGGCCACCGCCGGCTTCGAGTAGATCATGCGCGGCTCGCTGCGGGCGTTGAGCTGGGTGGCCGTCCAGGCCCAGCGCACGCCGGCCGCGCTCAGGTAGTGCGTGGTGGCCTGCGGCAGCTTCTGCTCCTGCGGTTCCGCGATGCCGATGCTCGTCCCGAGTTCGTCCAGCGGCGTGATGTGGACCTGGCCCTTGGCCCCGGTGACGGAGGCGCCGAAGCCGAGCTTCACCTCGGCGACATCGGCCCGGGTGAGGTTGCGGGTCAGGCCGGTGAAGAAGCTCCCCTTGCGGTTGAAGGCGAGCCGGTGGTCGACGTTCTTGCCGGGCGTCTTCCACACGCCGTTGAACTGGGCCCGCATCGTCGGGGATTCCGGGCCGAGGGCGGCGGTGCGGATCGGCGGTACCCCGTTGGTGGACCAGGAGTTGCCCACGCCGACGGCCTGGTCGTAGTAACCGACGATGGAGGTGACGAGCTTCGCGGCAGGGTCCATGGCCTTCACGGCGAACGGCTTCGCCTTGCGGGAGTCGAGAGTGACCGCGACCTTGCCGGTCACGTTCAGCACCGGCTGGACGAAGAAGCCCAGTTCGTTGTCCTTGGCGAAGACCAGGCTCGATAGCTGGTACCTGCCCTTGGGCAGCCGCTGGACCACCGTGCCGTTCGCGCTGTACGGCAGTTCCACGAACTCGCCGCGTCCGTCGACCGGGTTGATCGTCGTCATGTACGTGGCCGGGTTCGCGCCGTCGGCATCGATGTGCCGCACGGTGACGTCGTACGACTCCACCTCCCGCTCGGCCACCAGACCGGTGCGTACCTGCTGGCCGTCTCCCGATGCCAGCACGGTCCCGCCGAAGACGCCGTCGGCGGTGCCCTTGCGGGTGTCGACGGTGACGGTGGTCGTCGCGGTGCCGCCGGCCGGAACGGTGAGCTGGGCGTCCTTGACGGTGAACATGCCGGCCGGCGCGGGGCCGCCCGACGGGTCGACCCCGGAGACGCTCAGCCGCAGAGTGACCGCCTGGGCGCCGTGGTTGCGGTAGGTGACGGTCTTGGAAACCGGCTTGTCGTCGGCGTGCGGCCAGGCGTGCAGGCCGAAGTCCAGGGAGCCGGGCTCGGAGACGACGGCGGCGGTGGCGGCGCGCTCCAGGTCCACCCGGCCGGCGCCCTGCTGGTAGGCGTTCAGCACCGGGTTGGGCTTGGCGGAGCCGGTCAGGAGCGACTTCAGCCGTGGTCCGGTCCAGCCCGGGTGCTGCTGGAGCACCAGGGCGGCGGCGCCCGCGACGTGCGGGGAGGCCATCGACGTGCCGGACTGCGAGATGTAGTCCTCGCCCGAGGGCTCCTCGCTCTGGGTGGTCAGGGCCGCGGTGATGTCCACGCCGGGGCCGGTGATGTCCGGCTTGGGCGTGCCGTCGAGGTTCGGACCGCGGCTGGAGAAGTCGGCAAGCTGGTCCTGCTTGTCCACGGCGCCGACGGTGAGCGCCGTTGGCGCGCTGCCGGGCGACCAGATCGTGCGGCGCCCTTCGCCCGAGTTGCCCGCGGCCACCACGAACAGGGCCTTGCCGGAGAGCCGGGCGATGGCCGCCTCCATCGGGTCCACGCCCGGGGTGTCCGGGGAGCCCAGGCTCATGTTGACGACCTGCGCGCCCTGGTCGACGGCCCACTGCATGCCGGCGACGATGCCGGAGATGTCGCCGAAGCCGTCATCGCCCAGGACCTTGCCGTCCAGCAGCTTCGCGTCGGGAGCCACGCCCTTGTTGCGGCCGCCGGACTTCGCCCCGCTTCCGGCGATGGTGGAGGCCACATGCGTGCCGTGCCCGTAGCGGTCGTCGTTGACGGGGGACTCGGTGAAGTTCTTCTGTGCCACCTCGACGCCCTGGAGATCCGGGTGGGTCTGGTCCACGCCGCTGTCCAGGACCGCCACCTTGACGCCCTTGCCGGTCCAGCCCGACTTCCACATGGCGGGCGCACCGATGTGCGGCACGCTCTCGGCCAGGGAGCCCCGGACCTTCGCGTCCAGCCACACATGGGTGACGGGCCGCGCGGCCGAACCGCCTGACGTACGGGCCGCGGAGCGGCCGGTGACGGCCGCCCACAGCGCCGGCGCACCGGACTTGGGCGTCTCGAAGGCCTCGCCGCCGACCGCGGGCAGTGCACGCCGTTCCCGGACGGCCACGCCCGCGAACGGGTCACCGGCGCCGGCCCTTGCTCCGTCGCCGTCCTGCCGGTAGCCGACGATCAGCGGCAGCGTGGTCCGGTGCGCGTCGTCGTATCCGTCCCCGGCCAACTGCGCGACGTCGAACAGCCGCCGGTCGAGCACGCCGTCGGCGACCAGGCGCAGGGCGTCCTGCGGGACGACGTACGTGTGCCCGTCCGCGCGCCGCACCGAGAAGCCGATCCCCTCACGGCCCTTGCCGCGCACGAGCCGAACCACCTTTCCGTCCGGCCCGACGTCCACGCGGTCGCCGCTGATCAGCGTGACCGTGGCCGGTGGCTTCGCCTTCGCCGGGGCTTTCGTCCCCTCGTGTGCGTCGGAGCCGGCGGCCTGCGCCGTCTGCCCGCCCGCCGAAACGGCCCCCGTGACCAGCGCCCCGGCCACCACGGCGGCCAGTGCCGCCGTTCTCGCGCGTGCTGTGGATCCCACTCGTGTTCCCCCACCCTCGTGTGCATGCCAACGCGTTCTCCGGTACTACGCACGGGGGAGGGGTTCGGTTGCCTGCGCCGCTCGCACATCGGAAGAGGGGAGGGAGAGGCGCGCCGGAACGCGGTCGGAGCGGGACGACCGACATGACGTGCGCCGACGGCGGCATTAGTCTGATCGAGTGAAGCCGCGCTACGCGGCACGTCGGCCGAGCCTTCCTGACCTGCGGGAACCCGGCCGCAGCACCCACAGGCGAAACCCAGTACGAGCCACGTCGTGGTGGACGCGCTCCGCCTTCACCTCTCCCAGCGCAACAGTGTCTCCGGCCGAAGCAGGGCAGGCTGATACGGGCGCGTGACAGCAGGTACGGCCTGACACGACGCAAGGAGGCTGCGATGAGTACGGCGGATGTGTCCAGCGAAGCCGGCAGGGTCTCACGTGCCCAGGGCATCGACATGATGCTCGAAGTGATCCTTGTCCCGGTGTCGGATCTCGCGCGCGCCACGGAGTTCTATCTCCGCCTCGGGTGGAGGCGAGACGACAACACGCCGCCCGGAGTGGAGCAGTTCACCCCTCCCGGCTCCGGGTGCTCGGTGGTGTTCGGCGAGGGCCTGACGACGGCAGCGCCCGGTTCGGCCGGCGGTTTCCTGGTCGTCTCGGACATCGAAGCGGCACGGGAGGCGCTGGTCGCCGACGGTATCGACGTGGGCGAGATCTTCCATGTCACCCCGGGCGGCCCGGTCCCGGGCCGTGACCCCGATGGCGGCAGCTACGTCACGAGGGCGTTCTTCAGTGATCCCGACGGCAACAGCTGGATGCTGCAAGAGATCACGACCCGCCTT
Source organism: Streptomyces sp. AM8-1-1 (assembly GCF_032229325.1). Lineage (NCBI taxonomy): Bacteria > Bacillati > Actinomycetota > Actinomycetes > Kitasatosporales > Streptomycetaceae > Streptomyces > Streptomyces sp. AM8-1-1. The sequence goes on along the minus strand of NZ_CP135086.1, from coordinate 3,566,444 downwards.
CCCGGCCGCCTCGGATGATCCGCCGCTTCGGACGTGAGGCTTCATGACCACCCCGCGGGATCTGCTGATCGTCGCCATGGACGTCGAGGGCACCCGCGACGTCGGACCAGGTGACCTGTCGCTCGCGCTCGCCGGAGCCGAGTTGATCGAGCTGCTGAAGACACCGACCATCCGCTTGGACGCCGGTCGTATCGTGCCAGGGCATCTGCCGCTGCCGGCGGATCCGCTCCTGGTGGAGGCCGCAGCCGTCCTCATGATGGACGAGCCCTACGAGTTGGTCGGCGACTGGCTGTGGCGCAGAGGTGACTCTCTGACCGAGGCGTACATGGCCGCCTTCGAGGCCGACGGGCTGGTCGTGCGGCAGGGCAGCCGGCCCTTCCGCGGCGGGCAGAGGGTCCTGGTCGATTCGCCGTTGCGCCGGGGGGCGATGGAGCGCTGGGAATCCGGCGAGCCGGTCCTCCGCAGCCTGGCGGAAAGTCTCGGGATCCAGCACGGGGGCGCGGAACCGTCGGAGATCGAGGACTACGCCGTGGCGATGGTGCTCGGCGCTGTCAACGACGCACTGTTGGAGCTGGAGGGCGAGCGGCAGAAGCGGGGCATCGAGCAGGCCGCCTTCGACAACGTCTGGCGTGGCTTCTGAGGGACCGTGCTCCGCTCTGAGGGCCGTCGGCGGGCGAAGGCCGGACGGCCCGTCCGGACGGCCGTACATCGTCCGTGATCCGAGTGGTCCGGTGCCTGCGGCTGTTTGGCCGCGGCAGCGGCGGGGACTGCGTGGAGCATGATCCGAACCATTGTGCGCGGCTGCGCGGCGGGGGCCGCGGGGACCACCGCGTTGAATGCCATGGGCTATGCCGACATGGCTCTGCGGGGCAGGCCCGCCAGCAGTGTCCCGGAAACCCTCGTGGACACCGTCACCACCCGGGCGGGGATTCCGCTCCCGGAATCCGACGACAAGGGCAACCGGCTCTCCGGTCTCGCGGCGATCGCCGGGATCGCCGTGGGAGCGGGCACCGGCGCCGCCGTTGCGCTGGCCCACCGGTCCGGGGCCCGGCTGCCCGTCTGGCTGGGCGGCGCGCTCACCGGTGTCCTGGCGATGGCCGCGTCCGACGTGCCCCTCGCCGCCTTCGGGATCAGCGACCCCCGTACCTGGTCGGCCGCCGACTGGACCTCTGACGTGGTGCCGCACCTCGTCTACGGCCTCGTCACCTACGGCCTGGTGGCCGCGTGGGACCGGCGGCCGTGAGCATCGCAGCCCGCACGGCCGGGGCCCGAGGATCCGCCATCTCCTCATGCTGATCAGGGCAGAAGGCTCCTTTTGATACGGGTTCCCGCTGATGCATGCTGGAGGAGCGGCTCGCCCCCATCCCAGAGGCGTGACCTGCGGTTCGATCGAAGCGGAGGAGACAGGCCATGACCAACGACCAACAGAAGGCGCTGCTGGCGGGCGGATGCTTCTGGGGCATGCAGGATCTGATCCGGACGCTCCCCGGTGTCGTCACCACACGCGTGGGATACAGCGGTGGCGACACCCCTGATGCCACGTACCGCAACCACGGGAACCACGCCGAGGCGATCGAGATCGTCTTCGACCCCGCGGTGACCGACTACCGCACGATCCTCGAGTACTTCTTCCAGATTCACGACCCGACCACGAAGAACCGGCAGGGCGGCGACATAGGCGCGGACTACCGCTCCGCCATCTTCTACGTCGACGACGAGCAGAAGCGTGTCGCCGAAGACACCATCGCCGATGTCGAGGCTTCCGGCCTGTGGCCCGGCAAGGTGGTCACCGAGGTCGCGCCGGCCGGTGCATTCTGGGAGGCCGAACCGGAGCACCAGGACTATCTCCAGAAGTACCCCGAGGGCTACACCTGCCACTTCCCGCGGCCGAACTGGCAGCTGCCGAAGCGCGCGGAGATCTGAGGGACGGCCCTCAGGGTCCGTCAGCCCGACGCCCCGGGCCGGCCGTTCCGGGCTGCGGCTCGGCCGGCCGGTTCAGCAGGTAGCCGGCCACGGTGTTGGCCACCGCGACCAGAGGTACGGCGACGACAGCGCCCCCGATGCCGGCCACCAGCCCTCCTGCGGTCACCGAGAAGATGACCGCCAGCGGATGCACGCGGACCGCCCGGCCGAGGATGAACGGCTGGAGGATGTGTCCCTCGAGCTGCTGCACGCCGAGCACGATGATCAGGACCAGCAGCGCGGTGAACACGCCGTTGGCGACGAAGGCGACGACGACGGCCAGCAGTCCCGAGACGACCGCGCCCACCAGGGGGATGAACGCGCCGGCGAAGACGACGACGGCGAGGGGCACGGCCAGGGGGACACCGAGGATGTAGATGCCCAGGCCGATGCAGACGGCGTCGATGAAGGCGACGATGAGTGTGCCGTGGACGTACGCGGTGAGGGTGTCCCACGCACGGGGACCGGCGCCGGCGAGTGCGGGGCGGGCGGGAGCTGGGGCGAACTTGAGGCTCCATCTCCAGATGCGCGGCCCGTCGTAGAGCAGGAACAGCGTGGAGAACAGGGCCAGCAGGGAACCGGTGAGCAGTTCCAGGACGACGGTCACACCCTGGAGGCCGGCATCGGCCAGTTGTTCCCTGCTGGAGCCGATTCCGTCCCTCAGCATCCGGGTGAGGTCGTCGATCTGCGCTTCCGTGACGTGGAAGGGGCTGTTCAGCAGCCAGCGTTTGGCGTCCTCGATACCGTCCTGGAGGCGGCTCGAGAGCTCGGCCAGATTGGTCATGACCTGCCAGACGACGAACCATCCGACGAGCCCCAGCAGGGCGAAGCCGAGGAGTGCCGTGATGGCGGTGGCCAGCCCTTGCGACACTCCGTGCCGGTGGAGACGGGCCACGGTGGACTGGAGCAGCGCGGTGATGAGGAGCGATGCCACGAAGGCGAGCACGAGCACGCGCACGGCGCTGATGGCCTGCACCAGCACCCAGAGCGTGGCCGCGATGACGAGGAGGCGCCATCCGGCTTCCGCGGCGACGCGAACGCCCCACGGGACCGCCGTGGCCGGTGGCGGTCGGTGACGGGCGGCAGGTACGGGGGAGCCCGGCTCAGGAGCGTCGACAGCCCGTTCCCGAGGCGGTGGTTGGGCCGCTCTCTGCCCCTTGGCGCGGAGGCGCTTCAACCATTCCTCACGTCCCACGTCCGTACCTCTCCCTCCGTCGTCCAGCGTTCAGCGGATGCGCGCCTCGGCGAGTCCACCCCCGCCCGCGGCGATGCCACCGGTCGGCATGGTCGGCTTGGTCGACTCGGCCGGGCCGAACGGCGGGGTGTCCTGTTGGCAGGTGGTGCCGGCGGGCGGCAGCGCGCCGGTGGTGAAGTAGCGCACGGCGTACCGGTTCACGCAGGTGCTGGGATTGACCAGGGCGGTGTGGCCGTACCCCTGGAGGGTCAGCAGGCGGGCGTCGGCCAGTTCGCGGGCCATGACCTCGGCGGCCCGATAGGACGTGGCCGGGTCGTAGGTGGGATTGACGACCAGAATCGGGTGCGCGGTGGGGCGGTTCCACGGACCGATGTAGCGGTGGGCCGCTGTCGTCGGCCACTGGCCGCACCACTCGTAGTCCCACACCCAGCGGCGGCCGAGGTCACCCGCGCGTGCCGCGCTGAACGCGTCGAGTTCGGCATAGCGGCTGAGGACACGGGGGTTGGGGCTCTCGGAGCAGACGACGGCGGCCTCCTGCTCGAAGCCCGGGTAGGCCGTGCTCTCAGGGGGCGCCGGCAGGCTCGGAGCGCGTCCCTGCCACAGCGTCTGCAGTGTCTCGGCCGCGTCGGTCCACCCCGGCGTGACGAAGTAGAGCGAGGACCGCACGGTGTCCACGGTCTTGGCGTAGGTCCAGTCACCGACCGGTTGGCGTCGGAGCCGTTCCATCAAGGTGGTCAGTTTGGTGCGGGTGGCACCCGGGCTGCCGGCGGAGAACGCGCAGCGTGATGCCGGGCCTCGACCGCACAGGTCGAGGAACTGATCCAGTGTCGCGGCCGACCCCAGATCCGAGCCCATGCGCAACGCGGTGGTCAGCCGCGCTGGTGCGGTCATGGCTCCGTCCGCGTAGCCGAGGGGGTCGACGTTGCCGTCCAGGAGCAGGCCGCCCACCTTGTCGGGGAAGAGGTTCGCGTAGACGGCACCGAGAAACGTGCCGTACGAGATGCCCCAGTAGCTGAGCTGTTCGTCCCCCACCGCCTGGCGCAGCCGGTCCAGGTCGCGGGCGCTGTCAGGGGTGGAGACATACGGCAGCAGCTTCGCGGCCCGTTGCTCGCAGCCCTTGGCCAGCTCGGCCCTCCCGGCGAACCAGGCCTGTCGTTCTTTCTCCCCCACCGGGAACCCCGCCGGCTGCCGCGCCCACCAGGCGGTCGCCTCCTCCGCGCTGCCGAAGCAGCGCACCGCGGTGCTGCGGCCCACACCGCGGGGATCCCAGCTGACGATGTCGAAACGCTCGCGCAGCTCGGCCGGGAAGTACCGTTCGTACCAGGCCGGCAGGGCATGGGTGCCGGCTCCGCCGGGGCCGCCGGGGTTGAAGAACAGCGACCCGAGCCTCTCGGAAGGGCCGGTGGCTCGGCGCCGGATCAGAGCGAGATCGATGCTCTCTCCGACCGGACGGTCGTAGTCGAGCGGAACGTCCAGCGTCGCGCACTCGAATCCCCGCTGTGCCTCTTCCTCGCACGGCCGCCATGTCGGTGCCGCTGCCCCGGAGCCCCCACCACGAACGGTCGGCGGTGCGGTGGCACCGGTGGTCAGGAGTACACACGGCAGCAGCATCGCGACGCACCACGCGGCGCGCCTTCGCCGGCCGGATATCGGGCCTGGCATCAGATCTCCTCCGCCGTCCATGTGCCGGGCCGCCGTCGCCGGTGGTCCCCTGGTCTGGACTCACCTCACCATCGCCCGGGGCAGGGCAGCACCCGTTGCGCACCCGAACGCGGTACGGCCCGGGGGAGCCCCGGCTCCCGGCTCCGACGTGCGCGGCGGGACGCGGGGGCGGAGATTGGAACGACCGGAGATCGCGGGGAGCGGACACCGGCCGCGTCGTACGAGCTGAGGAGCCGCCCATGTCGTCCGGCCCGACAGGCGAACAGTGGGAGATATGCCGGGACGGCCGGCGTGCCGTGGTGGTCCAGCTGGGTGCGGCGCTGCGCCACTACGAGGTGGACGGCAGACCGGTGCTGGACGGCTTCGGCGCGGACGAGCCGATCAGCGGCGGACGGGGCCAGATCCTCGTCCCCTGGCCCAACCGGGTGGGGGGCGGGCGCTACCGCTTCGCCGGCGACGACCTCCAACTGCCGCTCACCGAACCGGAGAAGCACAACGCGATCCACGGCCTGCTCCGCTGGAGCCCGTGGCGGCTGCTCGTCCACGGCGAGGATGTGGTGACGGCCGGGACGACCGTCTTTCCCCAACCGGGATACCCCTTCCGGCTGGACGTCGTCGCCGAGTACCGGCTCGGGCCCGAGGGACTCGAAACCACCGTCTCCGCCACCAACACGGGCCATGTCCCCGCGCCCTACGGCGTGGGGCAGCATCCGTATCTGACGGTCGGCACCGACCGGGTGGACGACGCCCTGCTGACGGTCCCCGCCCGGTACCGGCTGCGCACCGACGACAACGGGCTGCCCGTCGGCCGGGAAGACGTCGACGGCACGGAGTACGACTTCCGCACCGCCCGCCCGATCGGCGGCGCCCAGCTGGACACCGCCTTCGCCGGGCTGGAGCGCGACGCGTCGGGCCGTGCCGTCGTACGGCTCGCGCACCCCACCGGGCGGCACGGTGTCGACCTCTGGCTCGGCGACGGCACACGGTACGTGCAGATCTACACGGGTGACACGCTCGACGAGCCCCACCGGCGCCGCGGCATCGCCGTGGAGGCCATGTCCTGTCCGGCGGACGCCTTCCGCAGCGGCACCGATCTCACCGTCCTGGAGCCGGGGGACGGTCATGTGCTGCGGTGGGGCCTGAGCCCTTGGGGGACCGGATGACCTCACCTTCGCCGGCGGCCGGGGAGCGGATGAGCGACGACGCGTTCCGGTCGCTGTACACGCGGCTGCGGGACGGGACGCGGACGGCGGATCCCCGCGGGGCGCTGCGCCATCTGACTCCCGAACGGGTCGTGGCGGCCGCAGCGCGGGTGCGGATCGGCCGTACGGTGTCGCTGGCCGCCCCGGTGGACACCCACCCCGCCCCGGACAACCCCGAACCGGCGGAACACCGGATGCTGGCGCCCGCTGCCGGTGAGACCCATGCCGAGGGGCTGCACTTCGCCCTGGACCGCATCGCCATGAACGTCCACGGGGACGCGACCAGCCATCTCGACGCCCTCTGCCACGTCCTGTACGACGGCGAGCTGTACGACCGGGTCCCCGCGAGCACCGTGACGGCCGAGGGGGCCCGTGCGCTCTCCGTGGACCTGGTCGCGGAGGGCATCGTCGGCCGTGGGGTCCTGCTGGACATCCCCCGGCTGCGCGGCGTGCCCTGGCTGGAGCCCGGTGACTGGGTGACCCCGGACGATCTGACGGCGGCCGAGGCCGCGCAGGGGGTCCGGGTCTCTCCCGGTGATCTGCTGTTCGTGCGCGTGGGGCACCGCCGGCGCCGCGACGAACTCGGCCCGTGGGACGTGGCACGGGAGCGGGCAGGACTGCACCCGGATGCCGTGGCGTTCCTGGCCGAGCGGCAGGTCGCGGTCCTCGGCGGGGACGGCAACAACGACACCGCGCCCAGCCTGGTGGCGGACGTCGCCTTCCCGGTGCATGTACTGGCCATCCACGCCATGGGCGTGCACCTGATGGACTACCTCCAGTTCGAGGAGCTGGCCCCGGCCTGCGCGGACGCGGGCCGCTGGGACTTTCTGTGCACGGTCGCGCCGCTGCGGGTGCCGGGGGCCACGGGCTCGCCCGTGAACCCGATCGCCGTGCTGTGACCGGGGCGGGGCCGGCGGACCGGCGTCCGGTCGCCGTCCACCCGGAGGGCGGATACGTTCGAAGGGGCGGGGCGACAGGTCTCACGGGTGGGGCAGCAGGTCTCCGCAGCGCGGAGTGACAGGTCCTGGCGGCGCCAGGGCAGGGCCCCGAGCGCAAGGACGGTGGTCGCTGTGGGCGACTTCCCCCACTACGACGTCATCATCATCGGCACCGGCGCCGGCGGCGGCACCCTCGCCCACCGGCTCGCCCCCTCCGGCAAGCGGGTCCTCCTCGTCGAGCGCGGCGACTACCTGCCGCGTGAACGGGACAACTGGGACTCCACCGCCGTGTTCGTGAAGGGCAAGTACCGGGCCCCGGAGTTCTGGCTGGACCAGCACGGCAACGAATTCCCGCCCGAGGTCAACTACTACGTCGGAGGGAACACCAAGTTCTACGGCGCCGCGCTGTTCCGGCTGCGGCCCGAGGACTTCGGCGAGATCCGGCACCACGGCGGCCTCTCGCCCGCCTGGCCGATCCGGTACGAGGAACTGGAGCCGTACTACACCGAGGCCGAGCACCTCTACCTCGTGCACGGGCAGCACGGGGAGGATCCGACGGAAGGGGTGGCGAGCGCCCAGTACGCCCATCCGCCGGTGGAACACGAGCCGCGCATCCAGCAGTTGAGTGACGACCTGCAGAAGCGGGGCCTGCATCCGTTCCACCTCCCCATCGGTGTCAACCTCAGCCAGGACGGCAACGGCAGGGCCACGCACGCGAGTGTCTGCATCCGGTGCAACCGGGTGGACGGTTTCCCGTGTCTGGTGCGCGGCAAGTCCGACGCCGAGGTGATCTGTGTGGAGCCGGCGCTGCGCCACCCCAATGTCGAGATGATCACCAACACCCATGTGGTGCGGCTGGAGACCGACGCGACCGGACGCAGCGTGAAGTCGGTCGTCGGCCGGCTCGCCGACGGGTCGGAGGTCCGCCTCACGGCGGATGTCGTGGTCGTCTCCTGCGGCGCGGTCAACTCCGCCGCCCTGCTGCTGGCCTCGGCCGACGACCGTCATCCCGCGGGCCTCGCCAACAGCTCCGACGTGGTCGGCCGTTACTACATGCGGCACAACAACCAGGCGCTGATGGCCGTTTCGAAAGAACCCAACGACACTCAGTTCCAGAAGACCCTTGCCCTGCACGACTGGTACTTCGGCGCCGACGACTGGGACTTCCCGCTCGGCGGCATCCAGATGCTCGGCAAGTCGGACGCCGAGCAGATCCACGGCGAGGCCCCGAAGTGGGCGGGTGCCGTGGCTCCCGACATGCCGTTCGAGGTCCTGGCGCACCACGCCGTCGACTTCTGGCTGTGCGGTGAGGACCTCCCGCTGCCCGGCAACCGGGTCACCCTGGACGGCGACGCCCGTATCCGGCTGGCTCTCGACGAGACGAACAACATGGAGGGCCTGAAGCGGCTGCGGCACAAACTCCAGGGAATGCTGGGCCACTTGGGCATGCACGAACACAAGCTGCTGTCCCACAGCATCTATCTCCACAAGGGCATGCCGATCGGCGCCACCGCGCACCAGGCGGGCACCGTGCGCTTCGGCACCGACCCGGCCGCCTCCGCCCTGGACCTCAACTGCAAGGCCCACGACCTCGACAACCTCTATGTCGTCGACACGAGCTTCTTCCCGAGCATCGGTGCGGTGAACCCGTCGCTGACGGCCATCGCCAATGCCCTGCGGGTCGGTGACCACCTCGTGGAGCGGCTGGGCTGACGGGCGGCGGCATTGGGCCGCCTGGGCGAAGATGCTCCGCCAGGCGGAGCAACCCCCGCTCGCCGGACACACCTCCCGCCGCCGCCGGTGATTGCGTGGCCCCGCCCCAGCCGGGTGGACCGGGGCGCCGCAGCGAGGAGGCAGGGCATCATGGGTTCCAGCGAGGGCGCACCTCAGGGTGTCATTCCACCGCGTCTGCTCAAGGGCCAGAAGGCACTGGTCACGGGCGCCAATTCGGGCATCGGGAAGGCCACGGCCATCGGGCTCGGCCGGGCCGGCGCGGATGTGGTCGTGAACTATGTGACCGGCGCCGACGCCGCGCAGGAAGTGGTCGACGAGATCACCTCGTTCGGGGTCCGCGCGGCCGCCTACGCGGCGGACGTCTCCCAGGAGGACCAGGTCGTCGCCATGACGGACCGCATGGTCGAGGAGTTCGGGACGATCGACATCCTGGTCGCCAACGCCGGTCTGCAGCGGGACGCGCGGTTCACCGACATGACCCTGGCGCAGTGGCAGAAGGTGCTCGACGTCAACCTCACCGGCCAGTTCCTGTGCGCCCGGGAGGCGACCAGGGAGTTCCGGCGCCGCGGGGTCGTCCCCGAGGTCTCCCGGTCCGCCGGCAAGATCATCTGTATGAGCTCGGTGCACCAGATCATCCCCTGGGCGGGCCACGTCAACTACGCCTCCTCCAAGGGTGGCGTGCAGATGATGATGGCGACCCTGGCCCAGGAACTGGCCCCGGAGAAGATCCGGGTGAACGCGGTCGCCCCCGGCGCCATCCAGACCCCGATCAACCGCGACGCCTGGGAGACGGCCGAGGCCCGCGAGGAGCTGCTGAAGCTCATCCCGTACGACCGGATCGGCGAGCCCCAGGACATCGCCCACGCCGTCGTCGGCCTCGCCTCCGACCTCATGGACTACGTGGTCGGGACGACCCTCTACGTCGACGGCGGCATGACCCTCTTCCCCGGCTTCGCCACCGGCGGCTGACCTTCCCGCACGTCACGAACAGGGAAGGCGTTCATGCACACCTCGTTCCACCTGCTGGCGGATGCCCCGGCCCAACTGCTGCCCGCCCGGGAACTCATGGCGTTCACCCTCGCCTCCCACATCATCCTGGTGCCCATGGGAGTGGCGCTCCCCTTCATCACCCTGGTGATGCACTACCGCGGACTGCGCCGGGGGGATGCGACCGCCCTTCTGCTGGCACGGCGCTGGTCGGCCGTCATGGCGGTCCAGTTCGCCGTCGGTGTGGTCACCGGCACCGTGCTGTCCTTCGAGTTCGGCCTGCTCTGGCCGGGGCTCATGGGCCGGTGGGGGGACGTCTTCGGGATCGGCTTCGGCATCGAGGCATGGGCGTTCTTCCTGGAAGCCGTGCTCATCGCCATCTATCTCTACGGATGGCGGCGGCTGAAGCCGCGGACCCACTTCCTCCTCGGGCTCCCGCTGCCGGCCACCGCGCTGCTCGGGGCGTTCGGCATCCTCGCCGCCAACTCCTGGATGAACACCCCGCAGGGCTTCTCCCTCGACAGCGAGGGCAACCCGGTCGACGTGGACGTCTGGAAGGCGATCTTCACGCCGATGTTCGGGCCGCAGTACTGGCACTTCGTCGTGGCGATGCTGATCACCGCGGGCTATGTGGTGGCGGGCGTCTACGCCGTCGGCTGGCTGCGAGGCCGCCGGGACCACTACCACCGGCTCGGATTCGCCGTTCCCTTCACCATTGCCGCGGTGGCCACTCCCGTGCAGTTCATTCTGGGCGACTCCATCGCCCGGTCGGTGTTCCACAAGCAGCCGGTGAAGTTCGCGGCCCTGGAGATCGTCTGGAAGACCGACACCCGGGTTCCGGAGTACCTCTTCGGCCGCCTGCATCCCGACGGTTCCGTCTCGGGCGGCATCAAGATCCCGCTGCTCGACTCCCTCCTGGCCGGATTCAGCCCGAACACCACCGTGGTGGGGCTGACCTCGGTCCCGGCCGACCAGCGGCCGACGGCCACTCAGGCGACCATCGCGCACTGGGCCTTCGACCTGATGGTGGTCATCGGGTCGGTGCTGGTGCTGCTCGCCCTCTGGTACGGGCTCGTCTGGCTGCGGCACCGCCGCCTTCCCGAGTCGAAGTGGTTCTACCGCAGCGCTGCCTGTGCGGGCGTCGCGTCCGTCGTCGCCGTCGAATGCGGCTGGATCGCCACCGAGGTGGGACGCCAGCCCTGGATCGTCTACCAGAACATGAGGGTCGCCGAGGCCGTCACCTCGACCCGCTCCACCACCCTGTGGATCATGCTCGCTCTGGTGATCGTGGTGTACGTGTTCATCTTCGGCTCGTTCCTCGCGATCCTGCTCCGGATGCGCACGCGCTGGCGGCTCGCGGACGAACAGCGGGCGGCGGGGACCCCGGCGCCGCCGCCCGAGGCGGACACCCCGTACGGGCCGCGGGCGCCCGTTCCCGCGGGCGACGCCCCCGCAGCGGGCCCGGAGACCCCGTCGGAAGGCGGCCGTCCGTGAGCGCCGATCTCATCGCCGTGGTGCTGCTGCTCGCGGTGGCCGCGTACACCTGCGCGGGCGGCACCGACTACGGCGCCGGCTTCTGGGACCTGACCGCCGGGGGCGCCGAGCGCGGCAAGCGGCCCCGGTGGCTCATCGACCACGCCATGGCCCCCGTGTGGGAGGTCAACAACGTCTGGCTGGTCTTCATCCTCGTCATCACCTGGACCGGTTTCCCCACGCTCTTCCAGACCGTGTTCTCCGCCATGTGGCTCCCGCTGGCCCTGGCGGCCGTGGGCATGGTCCTGCGCGGGGCGGGCTTCGCGTTCCGCAAGCCCGCCCGTCGGCTCGCCGGACGGCGGCTGTACGGAGCGGTGTTCGCCGTGGCGTCGCTCGTGACGCCGTTCTTCCTCGGCGCCGCCGTCGGCGGTGTCGCCTCGGGCCGGGCGGCGCCCGGTACCCCGGCCACGGCGGACGTCTGGGCCAACCCCACCTCGGTGCTGTTCGGGCTGCTCGCCGTCGCGACCACGGCGCTCCTCGGCGCGGTGTTCCTCGCCGGGGACGCACGCCGTTTCGACGCGCCCGACCTCGTCGGCTACTTCCGCCGTCGCGCGCTCGCAGCGCTGGCCGTGCTCGCGGTGCTGGCCGTGATCACGCTGTTCGTCACCCACGACGACGCTCCCCATGTGTGGCACGGACTCACCCACGGCGTCGGTCTGTTCTTCGTCGTCCTGGCCACCGTGGCCGCACTCGCGACCGCCTGGCTGCTGCTGCGGACACCCGGCAACTGGGCCCGCGTCACGGCCGTCTGCGTCGTTGCCTCCGCCGTGATCGCCTGGGGCATGGCCCAGCGCCCCTACCTCGTCCCGACCTCGCTGACCGTGGCGGACGGCGCGGGTGCGCCCTCGACCCTGACCTGGCTGGCGGTCGTCACGCTGGTGGCCGTGGTGATTGTCTTCCCGGCCGTCGGCCTTCTGTACTGGCTCGACACCCACGGCGAACTCGAAGAACTCAGCGACACCGACCTGAGGCAGGGCGGCGCGGGCGGCGACAGCCCGTCCGGGAGCAACTGACCCGCTGCCACGGGTGATTCCCCGCCCCTCGTGCCCGGACTCCGACGAAGGGAGCCGCTGTGACCGATGACGAGATCCTTCTCGGCTTCGCGCTGACGCTGGTCATCGCGACCGGATCGCAGATCCTGGCGAGCAAGCTGCGCGTGCCCGCCCTGATCCTGCTGCTCCCCGCCGGGTTCGCCGCAGGCGCCCTGACGGATGTCATCCACCCGGACAGACTGATGGGACAGAACTTCTCCGTCCTGGTGTCGCTGTCCGTCGCGGTGATCCTCTACGACGCCGGGCTGGGCCTCAACCTGCGCAAACTCACCGGTCACACCCGGTCGGTCGTGGGACGGCTGCTCCTGCTCGGCATCCTGATCACCTTCTTCGCCACCAGCTCGGTGGCGCCGGCCATGTTCGACATGCCCCTCAGGGTGGCAGCGATGCTCGGCACGATCCTCGTGGTCTCCGGGCCCACCGTGGTGGGACCGCTGCTCGACTTCGTACGGCCCTCCGACCGCGTACGCCGCATCCTCATCTGGGAGGGGACGCTCACCGATCCGATCGGCGGCATCCTCGGCGCGCTGGTGTTCCACGCCATCGCCACGACGCACCGGGTCGACATCGGGCGCGGCTACCAGCTGGGTCAGTTCGGCCTCAGCCTGCTCGTGGGGCTGATCGGCGGGGCCGTGGGAACCGCGCTGCTGTGGCTGACGCTGCGCACCCTGCGGCTGGGCGAGACGCTGGGCACCCTGGCACAACTGGCCACGGTGATCGCCGTCTCCGCGGGCTGCGACATCGTCCGGGACGACACCGGGCTGATCGCCGCCATCGTCACCGGACTCGCCGTGACCAACATCCCCGGCTTCGACATGCCCGCCCGGCGCCCCTTCTTCGAGACCCTGGCCCAGCTGATCATCGGGCTGCTGTTCGTCTCCATCTCCTCCACCGTCACCCCGGCGTCCCTGGTGCCCGTGCTCCTGCCCGCGCTGGGACTCATCGCGATCCTCGTCCTGGTGGTGCGTCCGCTGGTGGCCTACCTCTCGACGACCGGCACCGGCATGAGCCGGGGGGAGCGGGCGTTCACCGGCTGGATGGCGCCACGCGGCATCGTGGCGGCGGCCACGGCGTCGGCCTTCTCGGCGAGCCTCGTGGACCGGGGAGTGGACGGAGCGTCCCGGATCCTCCCGGTCACCTTCCTCGTGATCGTGGGCACGGTTCTGCTGTACGCCCTGACCGCGGGACCGGTGGCCCGGCGGCTGGGCATCGTCAAACCGGCGGGCACCCGGATCCTGCTGGTGGGCGGGAAACGGTGGGTGATCGAGCTGGGGAAGGCCCTGCGGTCCGCCGGGCTGGACGTGCTGATGTGGGCCGGGCTCGACGAGGAGCGGCAGCGGATCAGGGACGAGGGGATCGAGTTGGCCACGGGTGACCTGCTGGCCACCGCCACCAATCCCGGGGCCCGGCTGGAGGGTGTGACCGCCGTCTTCCTGGCCACCGACGACGACGACTTCAACGCGCTAGCGTCCGTGGTGATGCAGGACAACGTCGAAGGCCCCGTCTACCGGGTCGGGCCCCCGCACGACAGCCACGGGGTCATCGCCCCCTACACCGGAGGGGACATCCTGTTCGGCCGTGCTCTCGTCCGCCAGGTCCTGGCCGACCGCTACGAGCAGGGGGCCCGGTTCCTGGTGCAGCCGGCCTCGTCCCCGGTGCCGCCGGAGTACGACACGCTGTTCGTGGTGCGGGCCGACAACAGGCTGGAGCCGGTGACCGAGAAGCAGCAGCTCACCCCGGAGGAAGGCGACACCGTCGTCCTGCTGGGCGCCGCCCCCACCGGGGGGTGAGCCGGCCCGGACCGTGGTGGCCCGGATCTCTCCGCCGGACCCGGGTCCGGCAGGTCTCCGCGGTACTCAGGACCGGGCCTCGCGCGCCCGGTTGATGGCGTCGTCCAGGGTGATCGCCGTGTCGATCATCGCGAGGTGCGTGAACGCCTGGGGGAAGTTGCCCAGTTGCCGTCCCGTCAGGTCGATCTCCTCCGAGTACAGACCCAGGTGGTTGGCGTACGTGAGCATCTTCTCCAGCACCAGTCGGGCCTGGTCCGTCCGTCCCGCCCTGGCCAGGGCGTCGACGTACATGAACGTGCAGAGCGAGAACGTGCCTTCGGAGCCGCGCAGCCCGTCGGGGGAGGCCTCCGGGTTGTAGCGGTAGACGAGGCTGTCGGTGACCAGCTCCCGGTCCATCGCGTTCAGCGTCGATGTCCACATCGGGTCGTCGGGCGTGATGAACCCCACCGTCGGCATCCGCAGCAGCGCCGAGTCGAGGACATCGCTGCCGTAGTGCTGCACGAAGGCGCCGCGCTCCTCGTGCCAGCCCCGCGCCAGGACCTGCTCGTAGATCTTGTCGCGCTCGGTCGTCCAGCGGCCCTTGGCGGCAGGCCGGCCGCTCGAGTTGGCGAGCCGCAGGGCGCGGTCGAAGGCGACCCAGCACATCACCCGTCCGTACGTGAAGTCCTGCCTGCCGCCGCGGGTCTCCCACAGCCCCTCGTCCGGCTGGTCCCAGTGGTCCACCAGCCAGTCGAGGAGCGTGTGCAGCGAGGTCCAGCCCCGGTTGTCGAGCTGGATGCCGTGCTGATGTGCGAAGTAGATGCTGTCCAGTGCCTCGCCGTAGATGTCCAGCTGCAACTGGTCGGCGGCCCCGTTGCCGATGCGCACGGGAGAGGACCCGTGGTACCCCTCCCAGTGATCCAGGGTCTCCTCGACCAGGTCGGAGGAGCCGTCCACCCGGTACATGATGTTCAGCGGTCCGGCGTCGCCGCCCACCTTCTCCTGCACCCGGTCGCGCAGCCAGCCGGTGAAGGCCTTCGCCTCTTCCTTGAAGCCGAGGCCGAGCAGGGCATACACCGAGAACGAGGCGTCCCGGATCCAGGTGAACCGGTAGTCCCAGTTGCGTTCGCCGCCCAGTTGCTCGGGCAGACCCGCCGTCGGGGCCGCGACGAGGGCGCCGCTCGGTGCGTAGGTCATCAGCTTCAGCGTGATGGCCGAGCGTTCCACCGCCTCGCGCCAGCGGCCCGAGTAGCGGGACTGGGCCAGCCACCCCCGCCAGTAGTCGACGGTCTCCCCGAAGAGCTGCTCGAACTCTCCGAGGCCCACTTCGCGCGCCGGCCCGCGGGGCGACGACTCCAGCAGCAGTCCTCGCTGTTGGCCCGCCTCCAGCGTCAGCTTGAAGCGCAGGTCCCTGTCACCGGACACCGCGTTCAGCAGCCGGTCGTCCTCCGGATTCCGGACGGCGTGAACGGCCAGTTGCAGCCCGTCCGAGACGAACATGGCGCCGTGCTGCGAGATGTGCAGCTCGTGAGGCTTACGGCCGTAGTCGAACCGAGGGGCGATCTCCACCTCGAAGGTCATGCTGCCGCGTACGCAGCGCAGCATGCGGACGATCCGGTGGCGGTCGGTGGCCTCCGAGCCGGTCACCGGCATGAAGTCGAGCACTTCACCCGCACCGGCCTCGGTCATGAAGCGGGTCACGAGAATCGCGGTGTCGGGCAGGTACAACTGCTTGGTCGAATAGTCGTTCACCGCCGGTTTGACCGTGCAATGGCCACCCTTTTCCCGGTCCAGCAGGGCACCGAAAACACTGGGCGAATCGAAACGCGGACAGCAGAACCAGTCGATCGTCCCGTCGGTCGCCACGAGCGCCGCGGTCTGCAGATCTCCGATCAGACCGTGATTCTCGATGAGCGGGTATTCGTCCATGACGAGCCCCTTCCGGGTTCCCTTCGCTCAGCTTAAGCACGGACCCCACGGGCGGGCCTGCCGAGAAGGCGGTGCCGCAGTCGCGGCCTTCTGCCGCTGCGGCCGTCCGCGAGCGGCCTTAACGTGGTGGGGGAGGGCTGTGCCGAGCCGGAACTGGAGGGCGTCCTGTGCGGTACCGCCGAGCACCGGCTCCCACGAGTGGACGGGCCCGCACATGCGGGGCGTGACGTCCTGGGCAGCTGTCTTCGGGCTGCGGCAGTATGCCAAGGCCAGTCTGTGGATCCTGCCCCTGGTCGGACTGGTGCTCGGAACCCTCCTCGCCGAATTCGCCATCACTTTGGACGGAAAGGACTGGCCGCCGAGCGGCTGGCGGTATTCCGCGGCCACGGCGAGCGGAGTACTCAGCTCCATTGTCGGGGCGATGGTGGCGCTGCTCGGATTCGTGGTGACCATCGGCGTTCTCGTCGTCCAGCAGGCGACCGGAACTCTTTCCCCGCGGTATATGCGTCTGTGGTATCGGGACCGCTTGCAAAAGGCCGTGCTCGCCACGTTCACCGGGACGTTCGCTTTTGCGTTCTCCCTGCTGCGCAGTATCGAGGCGAACTCCGTCCCGGACCTCGGAGTCACCCTCGCCGGAGTGGCGGTGGCCGTCAGCCTGCTGCTCCTGCTCGTCTATCTCAACCGGTTCACCCACAACCTCAGGCCCGTGGCCATCGCGGCTCTGGTGGGAAGAATGGGGCAGAACGTCTTTTCCCATGGGGCCACGAAAATCCGCGACGCCGCTCCTGGCGCCGACGAGTCCGAGCCGTCCGGCGACCCGACGACGGTGATCCGCTCCGAACGCGGCGGTGCCATCCAGGCGTTCAACATCACCGGGCTGGTGGCAGAGGCGACGCGCCACGACTGCGCCTTCGTCGTGACCCGCCTGATCGGTGACTTCGTCCTGCCCGGCACCGTGCTCGTCGAAGTCCACGGCGGCACCTCGACACCCGACCCGGACCGGGTGAACGGCCTCGTCGCGCTGGGGGCCGAGCGCACCATCGAGCAGGATCCCGCCTTCGCCCTGCGGATTCTCGTCGACATCGCCATCCGGGCGCTCTCCCCGGCGGTGAACGACCCGACGACCGCGGTACAGGTCATCAACTACATCGAGACCCTGCTCCAGTCGGCCGGCACTCTGCCGCTCCCCGGCCGATACGTCCTGGCCGACGGCCAGGGCCGGCCACGACTCGTGCTGCCCGGGCGGGACTGGGACAACTATCTTCAGCTCGGCGTCTGCGAGATCCGCGAATACGGAGGATCGTCCGTGCAGATCTGCCGCCGGCTCCGCGCGCTGCTCGAAGACCTGCTGGACACGCTGCCGCCCTCACGTCATCCAGCCCTGCGGGTGGAGTTGCAGCTGCTCCAGGAGTCGGTCGAGCGGGTGTTCACGGACCCGGTCCGCCGGGCGGTGGCGGAAGCGGCCGACTGTCAGGGCATCGGCGGGCGGTACGGCTCCCCCCGCCGCCCGGACGGCCCGACGGCCTGACCAACCGCGGCCGGCCGGTCCCGAATCGGTCAGTGGGGCGAGGGCGAACGGCCAGAAGGACAGGCGCATTCAGTTGTCGCTCCGGATCGTGACGGGAGCGGACGGAGTCGTATGCGCGGGCGGCGGGCGGCGGGCGCTCTCAGCGGAACGGGTCGAGTGGGAGGCCGCGTTCCGGACGGCGGTCGGCACCCGGTGCCGGGCGGGTTCGTATCTCCCGAAAGCGTGTCGTACCCGGTGAAACCCGGCACAGCCCAAGAGGATGTGGCGCTGGTCGTGACGTCCACCGGGGCGCGAGGCGGTCGACAGCCTGGACGGCCTCTACGGAAGGTGCGGTGGCTGAGATGGCGAAGGAGACGATGGATGCGCAGGACAGCGAGAGTGCCGTCGAACTCGGGGGCTACCGGCAGGAGCTGAAACGGACGCTCGGGTCCTTCCAGGTGTTCGCGATCTCGTTCGCCTTCATCTCGGTGGCGGTCGGCATCTTCGCGACGTACGACGAAGTGCTGTTGACCGCGGGGCCGGTCGGGATCTGGCTCTGGATCATCGCGGCGGTGGGGCAGACCCTGGTGGCCTTGGTGGTCGCGCAGTTCGCGGCCCGCATCCCGCTCAGCGGCTCCTCCTATCAATGGGCCTCGCGGCTGGCGAACCCGAAGATCGGCTGGGGATTCGGTTGGCTGACCTTCTGTTACCTGGCGATCGGCGTGGTGGCGGTCGACAACGCCCTGGCGAGTCAGGCATTCATGCCGCTCCTCGACATGGAGCCGGACGAGGGCACGGCGCGCCTGATCACCCTGGTGGTGCTGTTCATCCAGACCGTGCTCGCCGTGGCCTCCACGCGGCTCGTCAGCCTGATCAACGTGGCGGCGGTGGGACTCGAACTGCTGCTCGTCGTGGGCGTGGCGATCGCGCTGATCATTGCTGTGCTGGTCACAGGTGACGGTGCGGTCGGCAACCTCACCTCGCGGGGTGTCACCGAGAACGCCACCGACTACTTCGCCGTCGGCGGCGGACTGATGATCGCGATGATCATGGGCCTCGCCACACTCGTCGGGTTCGACTCCGCGGCGAACCTGGCCGAGGAGGCCAAGGACCCCTATCGCTCCGTCCCCCGCGCGATCGTGGGATCGGTCGTGGCGGCCGGGCTCCTGGGACTGCTCTTCCTGATCACGCTCACCGTCGCGATCGACGACATCTCCCGGATCAGCGCGGACGGCTCCCCGGTCGCGGCGATCATGCGCGTCCACCTCGGTCCGGGGATGGAGGCGGGGCTGCTGATCGCGATCACGATCGCGTTCTTCGGCGCCGGGATCGTGGGGATGGTCGCGTGCGCACGGCTTGTCTTCGCGATGTCGCGCGATGGGCGCTTCCCTGCCCACCAGTTGATGCGGCGGGTCAACCGGCGCACGCGGACACCGATCCCGGCGACGATCCTGATCTTCGTCCTCGGAGTCGTCCTGATGGTCGCGCTGCCTGGCGCCGCGCTGCTGGAGCTGATCACGGCATCGACCATCCTCCCGGCGATCATCTACGGCTCGACGATCGTTCTCTATCTGGCGGTGCGCGGACGGCTGGATCGCAGGAAGGGCGCGTTCGACCTCGGGCGCTTCGAGCTGCCGGTCGCGATCTGCGCACTGGTGTGGACGCTCGTGGCGCTGTTCGTGCTGGTGACACCCGGGGAGGCGCTGGTCTCCGTCGTGATCGTGGCCGGCCTGCTCGTCGGCGGCGGGCTGTTCTTCCTCGTCATGCTGACCTTCGACCGCCAGGCACTGGAGACCGAGCCCGGGGAGGCGGACGCCTTCGGCGAGAGGTGACGGCGTGAGCGGGTGACGGGTGAATCGGCGTGCGGCGGAATCTGTGTGCGGCGGCCGTAGCGGGCGCGTGCGGGGCCTTCTTGTCGTCCCTGTCGTCCTTGTTGTTCTTGTCGTCGGAATGCGTCGCCGGAGCGGGGTGGGCCGGAGGGGGCGCGGCCGACGGGGCCGTCGTGCGCGGAGTCGCTCACGGTGGGTGGCCATGGGTGGCCGTGGGACCAGGGGTGGGGGGTGTCTCGCCCGGGACCACCGAAAACCGCCCCCGGCCACGGGTGGGGTACCGTTGACGACTGCGAAGGGGAGTAGCCCCGCGAACCGGTCGTCGACACACTGGAGCCCCCGGGCTCCCGGTGGCCGGGCCTGCGGATGACGCGGGCGGGCGAGACCTTCGGTCAGGTATGACGTGCCCGCGCCCTGCGGGTTCGCCGTCGTGCCGGGCCGAGCGGTCCTCCGTCGCCTCTGGCGCTTCGCGAAGATCGGGGCCCGGCGCTTACAGAAAGCCACCCGGAATGAGCCTCGACCCTCTGGCGATCGTCACCGCCTTCGGACTGATCTTCCTCGCGGAACTTCCCGACAAGACGATGTTCGCCTCCCTGGCCATGGGCACGCGGATGCGCCCTCTCTACGTCTGGTTCGGCACATCGAGCGCTTTCCTCGTGCACGTCGCGATCGCGGTCGGAGCGGGCAGTCTGATCGGGCTTCTGCCGGACTGGATCGTCAAGCTCGTCTCCGCTCTCCTCTTCGCCTTCGGCGCGTTCATGCTGCTGCGCGGCGGAGCCGAGGACGACGAGGAGGACGCCGGCGGCAGGACCGTGACCGGCTTCTGGCCCGTCTACTCGACCGCGTTCATGGCGGTGTTCATCAGCGAGTGGGGCGACCTCACCCAGATCACCACCGCCAACCTCGCCGCGAGCAACGGCACGTGGTCCACCGCCATCGGCTCCGCCGCCGCCCTCATGTCCGTCTCCGCTCTGGCTCTGCTCGCCGGCCGCTTCATCGCCAAGCGCGTGCCGCTGAAGACCGTGCAGCGCATCGGCGGCCTGTGCATGCTCGGTCTCGCGATCTGGTCGGTGACCGAGATCTTCACGGGCTGACGCGGCCGGCGCGGGGCGCGCGCAGCGCCCCCGGCCGAGGGTGCGGTGGCCCCTGCACATGCGGCCCGATGCGGCCGAATGTATGAAGGAAGTGCGGGCGGGGGGACCGGGCCGAAGCGCCCTTCCCCACCCCGGGGCGGGTCCGCAGGGACACGCAGGGGGTACCGGATGGAGAGGCATCTCATGGCCCGAAGAACAGACCCGCTGTCGAAAACGCCCTTCTTCTCCCGCCCCGCCGTCCGCCGCCTCCTGCCGTTCGCCCTGATCACCGCGATCGCCCTGATCTTCATCTTCGAGAACCGCACGAGCGTCAGGATCCGGCTGCTGATCCCCGAGGTGACCATGCCCCTGTGGGGCGCCCTGCTGATCGCCTGGGGCCTCGGGATGCTCGCCTGCCTCTTCACGGTGCGCCGGCGGGAGTCCCGGAGAACGATGTGACGCGGTGCCGAGTGCCCCGGCGGGGCCGGGGCTCGCGGGCCGGCTGTCAGAGGTCGCGGTGGACCTTGGAGTTGGATGCCTGGGCGCGGGGGCGGACCACCAGGAGGTCGATGTTGACGTGGGAGGGGCGGGTGACCGCCCAGGTGATCGTGTCGGCCACGTCGTCCGCCGTCAGGGGTTCGGCGACACCTTCATAGACCTTGGCGGCCTTGTCCGTGTCGCCGCGGAAGCGGGTCGTCGCGAACTCCTCCGTCCTGACCATCCCGGGTGCCACCTCGATCACACGGACCGGGGTGCCGACGATCTCCAGGCGGAGGGTCTCGGCGAGGACGTGCTCACCGTGCTTGGCGGCCACATAGCCCGCACCGCCCTCGTAGGTGGAGAGCCCGGCGGTGGAGGAGAGGATCACGACCGTGCCGTCGCCGCTCCCGGTGAGGGCCGGCAGCAGGGCCTGGGTCGTGTGCAGCGTGCCGATGACGTTGACCTCGAACATCTCCCGCCAGTCGGCGGGGTCGCCGGTGGCGACCGGGTCCGCGCCGAGCGCGCCGCCCGCGTTGTTGACCAGAACGTCGCAGCGGTCGAGGCTCGCGGCGAAGGCGTCGACGGCCGGGCGGTCGGTGACGTCGAGGGCGTACGCGGTGGCCCGGTGGCCCGCCGCGACGAGCTCCGCGGCGAGTGCCTCGATGCGGTCCTTGCGGCGGGCGGTGAGGACGACGTGGTACCCGGCGGAGGCGAGTCCGCGGGCGGTCGCGGCGCCGATGCCGCTGCTGGCTCCGGTGATGACGGCGACGGGGGTGCCGGCGGCGGTCATGTCCAACTCCTCGCGCATGTGATCGGTACGCGGCCCAGGATAGGCGGCACGGTTCAGCGGCCGCGGGGCGCGTACATGATCAGCGCCATGCCGGCGAGGCACACCAGCGCACCGAGAATGTCCCAGCGGTCGGGGCGGTAGCCGTCGGCGACCACGCCCCAGGCGATGGAACCGGCGACGAAGACACCGCCGTACGCGGCGAGGATCCTGCCGAACTCGCCGTCCGGCTGAAGCGTCGCGACCAGGCCGTACGCCCCGAGCGCGATGACCCCCGCCCCGATCCAGAGCCAGCCGCGGTGCTCCCTGAGGCCCTGCCAGACCAGCCAGGCGCCGCCGATCTCGAACAGTGCGGCGACGACGAACAGAAGGGCCGAGCGGGCGACGAGCATGGGCACAGCGTGCCATGGGGAGCCGCCGGGACGCGCCGGGCCTGATGGGCAATCAGTTATATAGGCACACAAAAGGTATCTTCAGGATATGTGTGTGATGCGCAAGGTGCTGCTCGCGGTGTCCGCGGCTGTCGTACTGGTGATCGGCATGGGCGGGGCGAGCGCCGGTGCCCGCGTGATCGCGCCCGAGGCGGACGTGGCGCACCATGGCCATGTCTCGCTGACCGGCGGGCGGCTGGGGATCGCGCTGGTGTCCCAGAGCTATGGTCCGGCCAGTCTGGACAACGCCACCGTGAAGTTCACGTTCTCGGCGCCGCTGGCCGGAGCTCAGGTGCTGCCGGAGCGGTGCCTGTGGGGATCCGACCGGGTCGTGCTGTGTGCGGCGGGACCGCTGCGGGCCGGGGGCACGGGGCGGACCGTCGCCCTCGACCTGCGGACGCTGGGCGTCCCGGACGAGGTGGTCGTGAAGGTCGGCACCCACTGGAACGGCGGTGCGACCGACCGGAATTCGGCGAACAACGAGCACGAGGTGCTGGTGCCGTCCACCGGAGACCCGTACGTCTTCTGAGGCACGGCCCGTGCTGGTGTGTCCGGTCCGGCGCGGTGAGTCAGGGTCCGCGCCGGTGGTTCCGGTGCGACCGGTGGGTCTGCACCGTACCGGTGAGCTCTGGTCCACACTGGTCCCGTGATCGTCGAACGCGCGTACGCCCACCTCGCCTCCTACGACGAGGACGCCTGGCCCTGGTCGGTGCCCTGCGTCCGGCAACTGCTCGACGAAGGGCTGCGCTTCACCGCGCCGGTGACCTTTCTCGTCGGTGAGAACGGCTCGGGAAAGTCGACCCTGGTCGAGGCTCTGGCGGAGGGCTTCGGCCTGGACTCCTACGGCGGTTCGCACGACTGGCGCTACTCCTCCGCGCGCGGCAAATCGCTTCTCGGCGAACGCATGCGCTTCGAGGCGGCCCCGCGCGGACGCCGCATGGTCAGCAGCTGGTCGGCCCGCAAAGGATTCTTCCTGCGGGCCGAGACCGCGCTGGACGCCCTGGACCGGGAAGGCTTCGCACCGGACTTCGTCAGCCACGGTGAGGGCTTCCTCGCCGCGTTCCGCGGGAAGTTCCTCCAGGCGGGGCTCTATGTGATGGACGAGCCGGAGGCGGCCCTCTCCTTCTCCTCCTGCCTCGAACTGATCGGGCACATGGACCGGTTGACCAAGGAGGGCGGCCAGATCATCTGTGCCACGCACTCCCCGCTGCTGACCGCCCTGCCCGGCGCGGACATCGTGGAGGTGGGGGAGCACGGCATGCGGCGGGTCGCCTGGCGGGAGCTCGGCGTGGTCGACCACTGGCGCCGCTACCTCGCCGAACCGCAGGCCTACCTGCGCCACATCGTCGAGCCCTAGCCGGACGCTCCCCGGGCCGCGAGCACTCCCCGGGCCCCGAGCATCCCCCGGGCCCCGAGCGTTCCCCGGGGCCGGTCCGCCCCGGGAGGTCCGCCCGGTCGGGCGGACCTCGGCCGGCACTGCGCTCATCTGCCGTCCTCCGCCCAGGCGATGTACCCGTCGGGGCGGATCAGGAGGGAGTCCCCGCGGCCCGACGCCCAGTGGGCCCGGACGACGTTCCCCGGGACAGGGGGTATGGCGCGTGGGCCCACCGCCTCGGCGGAGGTACCCGTGCCGGGGGTGACGAGCACGAACTCGCCCTTGCGCAGCAGCTCGTAGAGCCTTCCCTCGCCGAGCTCCAGGTCCGGGGCGCGGGTCCCGGTGAGGCGGTGGGCTCCGCGCGGCCTGTCGTACGCGATGCCGATGCCGGAGATCATGCCCATCGCCTTGGCGGCGGCCGGCCGGGTGGCGCTCACGAAGCGGGAGAGCAGGGAGCGGACCGCACGCCGCAGCGGGGTGTGGGCCATGGCGAGGCGGACGATCCCGCCGCTGGAACGCAGCACCATCGCACCGACGGGGTGCCGCTCCGAGTGGTAGCTGTCGAGCAGCGCCTCCGGGTCGGGAGCCCGGCCCTTGAGGACCGCCGCCAGCTTCCACGAAAGGTTTGCCGCGTCCTGGAGGCCGGTGTTCATCCCCTGGCCGCCTGCGGGGGAGTGCACGTGTGCCGCGTCGCCCGCGAGGAAGACCCGGCCCACGCGGTAGGAGGGGACCTGGCGTTCGTCGCTGTGGAAGCGGGAGATCCAGCGGGCGTCGTGCATGCCGTGGTCCGTGCCGAGGGCGAGGCGGGCGATCTCGCGCACCTCGTCGAGGTCGACGGGCTCGCTGTCCGGCACCTGACGGGACCGGTTCCACCCCATGACGCGGTACCAGCCGTCCCCGAAGGGGGCGATGAAGGCGAAAGCCTCCCCCGCGCCGTTCACCGTGAGCAGTCCCTCGGGCTCCTCGGTGAGCCGGACGTCCGCGAGGACGATGGAGCGGATGACGGAGTCGCCGGGGAACGGCATGTCCAGTGCGGAGCGCACCGCACTGCGCACACCGTCGGTGCCGACGAGACAGCGGGCGCGCACGGTGGTCCGTGCCCCGTCGCCGCCGCGGACCTCGGCCGTCACCGTCTCGGCGGACTGCTCGAGGCCCAGCAGCTCGGTCCCGTACCGGAAGGTGACGCCCGTGGCCCGCGCACGGCGCTCCAGCAGTCGCTCCACCTCGTACTGCGGGGTGATGAGCAGGAACGGGAAGCGGGACCGCAGCAGCGACAGGTCGAGGGAGAGCCGGCGGAAGAGCCGGAGCCGGGTGATGGGTGTGCCCGTCGTGATGAGCTCGTCGGCGAGGTCCCTCGCGTCCAGCTGCTCCAGCGTGCGGGCATGGACGCCGAAGGCCCGCGTCATGTTGCTCGTCCCGTGGGGGCGGCGCTCGATCAAGGTCACCGAGATGCCGGCAGCGGCGAGGTCGCCCGCGAGCAGCAGGCCGGTCGGACCGGCTCCCACGACGAGGACATCGGCGGTCATGCCCTCGGTGGCCATGTCCTCGGCGGTCGGGGCGTCGGTGGTCGCGGCATCGGTGGTGCTGCCCGCTTCCCGCGCGGCCTTGTCGTTCATGGCGCCTCCTCAATGCCAACGCTTGTTGGTCAACGCTTGTTGGTAAAGGTAGACCCGGGGGTCTGGCGTGTCAACACCTGTTGGCCTACAATTGTTGGCATGACGACGGAAGCCCCCGGCCCCCCGCGCCGATCGGATGCCACCAGAGCCGCGATCCTCGAAGCCGCCCGCGAGCGCTTCGCGGAGGACGGATACGAGCGCGCCACCATCCGCGCCATCGCGCGCGACGCCGGGATCGACCCGTCGATGGTCATGCGGTACTACGGCAACAAGGAGGGGCTGTTCGCCGCGGCTTCCGAGTTCGACCTGCGGCTGCCGGGCCTCGGTGCCGTCCCCGACCGGCACATCGGCGCGGTCCTCGTCACCCACTTCCTCGACCGGTGGGAGCAGGACGACGTGCTGACCGCGCTGCTGCGGGCCGGGGTCACCAATACCGCGGCCTCGGAGCGCATCCGCGAGATCTTCAAGGGGCAGATCGGGCCTGTCGCGGCGGCCGTCTGCCCCGACCCCGCCGACGCTCCCCGCCGGGCCGCACTGGTCGCCTCGCAGATACTGGGCATGGCCCTCGCCCGCTATGTGCTGCGCTTTCCGCCCGCCGTGGACATGTCCCGGGAGGAGGTGATCGCCTGGCTGGCGCCGACCATTCAGCGCTATCTGACGGCGGAGCGGCCGTAGTGGGGGACTCGCGGGCGCGCCACAGTGGCCCGGGGCTCCCGCGCGCACGGCCGTGACCAGGGCCGGAGCCAGGGCCAGGCCCCAGTGGGTGAACTACGCCGGTGCGCCGCCGAATTCGCGGACCGCGTCGTCGACGATCGCCTCCAGCCGGGCGTGGTGCGCGCCCCTCCAGTACACCCGCCGGCACTCCAGGCACTGGGCGAACACGTCATAGGTGCGCTCGGTGCCCTGCTCCAGTCGGTCCTGGACCGCGTCCTTGTCGGCAGCGCTCAGCCGCCCGTTGCACGCGGTGCACCGCGTCCAGGGCGCGAGCATGGGCGTGAACCGCTCCAGGACGTCCCGCAGTTGGTCGTCCGGCTTGTCGCTGTAGACGTAGGCACCGGCCCAGAGCTCGCGGCGCCGCAGCAGCCCGCGGTCCCGCGAGAGCAGGACGCGCTTCTCCTGCGCGGACAGGGTCGCGAGCGCCGGGTCGCCGATGTCCTCGTTCTCGTACGACGCGTCCACGCCGAGCAGCCGCAGCCGCCGGGCCAGGGTGCCGAGGTGGACGTCCAACAGGAAGCGCAGCGGGGCGCCGGGCACCTGTTGCGGCCGCTCGACACCGAGCACCTCGACGCTCTCGCCCGCGCTCGGAATGTGCGAGACGGCCACGTCGCGGCCGTCGACGAGCAGCCGGCCGGCCTCGGTGAGCGGGACGCCGAGCGACTCGACGACATGGCCGAGCGTGGAGGAGCCATCGGTGGCCAGGGGCGTTGCGCCCTGGCGGCGCTCCGGCGGGACGAAGAGGCGCAGCTCAGGGGCGACGCGCAGCTGGATTTCCGGTCCGTTCACGCGGCCAAGCATGTCATCGGGCGGCACGTGAGGGGAGCGGGAAGCGCCCGGACAGGGCCGAGGAGCCTGCGCCCCGGATAAACAGCTGAGCCCCGGACCACGGAAAGAGCTCGGTACGGTCGGCCCGCGGGCACGCCTCGTACAGCGGCACGCCTCCCACACCGGTCGGCGGACTCGGTCATGAGGCCGGGCACCGCCCGGGCCTACGAGTCCGGCAGGGACTCCAGGTCGAGCCGCCAGTCGTTCGACCGCAGCGGATTGCCCGGCGGGTACTCGAAGTCGTACTCACCGAGCAGCTCGAAACCGGCCTTCCGGCACACCCCGTTGGACGGGGCGTTCTCGATGGACGGGAAAGCGTGCAGATAGCGGTGCTTGTGCTCGGCGCGGGCCGCCCGGGCCACCGCGAGGGTGGCGGACGTGGCGACGCCCCGGCCCTGGAAACCGGGCAGGACGCTCCAGCCCGTCTCGTACACCTGCTGCCCCTGCCACTCGTGCTCCCAGAAGCCGACCGAGCCCGCCGCCTCCCCGGTCTTTTCGAGAACCACGCGGTACATCCTGCCCTTGCCCGTGCCGTCGGAACTCAGCTCCACATAGCGCTGATGGCGCTTGACCAGCTGTTCATCGGATTCAGGACCGCCGAGGTGGTCCATCATCTCCGGGACGTTCGCCGCGCGCAGCAGCTCGAAGTCGCCCGCCGACCATGGCTCGATACGTACCGCCGATGCTTTGATCTCCATGGAACGCACTGTAGGAGGCAGGTCCGACAACCGGGGGTCAGGACGATGAGCTTCACCGGTGTCTGGGCGATCGGCGCCGTTCCCGACGCCGAAGTGGCCGCGCTGCCGGCCCGGTTCAGCCATGCGGAAGGCGAGTGGACGACACCGCCGGGCTATGCCGAGGATCTGGCCTGGTGGATCGGCGGCGGTGACCGCGAGCCCTATTTCACGCCCCTGCCGACACCGGCAGCGCATCGTTTCGCCGCCTTCGCACGTAGTGGTGGCCCGAGTTCACCGGCCGTCGCCGCCATGAAGGAGGCGAGCATGGATCTGTTGCGCGACGCGGAGGGCGATGCCGCCTTCGCCGCGGCTGCGCGCAAGGGCGATCCGGCCGTGGCCCTCTACTACGGCCTCGGGGCGGAGGCCGCGGCGCGGCTGCCCGGCTGGTTCGGCGATTTCCTGCTCACGGCGGCGGAGGTACGCGCGGTTCTGCCGCACGCCGAGTCGGTGCTCGCCGTGAACGGGCCGCGCCGGGCAGAGATCCTCGGCCGTATCGACGTATGGATGTCCGCCATGAGCGACGAACCCGGCTTCGACGCCGGCACGCTGCTGGACGGTCCGTTGCGGGTACTGCGGTATGCCGCGGGGCACGGGGCGGGGGCGGTCGGGGTCAGCGAGACGTACTGAACCGTCCCGGGGTGCGCGGCCTGTGCACCGGGAGTCACGGACCTCAGAAACCGGGCTGACGGGCATACGCCGTCGGCGGTACGCCCACCGTCGCCGTGAAGTCCCGTACGAGATGGGCCTGATCGCTGTAACCGAGCTCGGCCGCCAGCGCCGCCCAGTCCGGTGCGGTCTGCGGATCCTCGCTCGACTCGGCGCGCTCCAGGGCCTCATGGATGCGGTAGCGCAGGATCACCCACTTCGGCCCCACCCCGACGTACGCAGCGAACAGCCGTTGCAGCGACCGGGCCGACAGCCCTTCCACCTCTGCCAGTTGTGCGACCCGGCGGATCGTACGGTCGCTGCGCACCCGGTCCACCAGTTCCATGGCGCGCAGTGACTGGGGGTCGGGCTCGGGGGCGAGGCCGAGCAGGAACGCGTCGAGAGCGGCGACCCGGTCGTCCTCGTCGTCGGGGTCGCAGATCGCTGCCGAAGCAGTCACGGGGTCGGTGCCCGGCAGGGCGTCCGCGATCGGCACCCGGCGCCCCGTCCAGTCCGCTACCGGCCGCTCGGGAGTGAACGGCCGGTAGCCGCCCGGCCGGAACTGCACCCCGCACACCCGGCCCTCGCCCTCCAGCTTCTGTGTGAACAGCTCCAGGCCGATGCCGGCCACCTCGCCCCAGGGCGGCTCGCCGCCGTACCGCTGGAACACGATGTTGACGCAGGGGTGGGGAACGACGTGCGAGGCGTACGGCTCCGGCAGATCCCAGTCGATGAGCCAGTAGTGCTCGAGGTACGGACGCAGCGCCGGCGCGGGCTCGCGGCGTCGGAAACGGACACGGCTGAACAGCTCGCGGGCTTCGACGATGCCGCGGGTGTCGCGGCGCGGACCTGCCATGACGGGGATCCTATGTCGCGTTTGTTCAATACGCAGCGCTGTTGCCGGGCCTACGGTCGGTCCATGACGAACACCATCAGTGATCTTCTCGAAGCGGCGGCGGAGTGTGCTGTTCCGGTGGTGCGCGGCAGCACCGACGACCGGCTGGACGATCCGACGCCGTGTGCGGAGTACGACGTACGGGCGCTGGTCGACCACCTCACTCAGGTGGTGATCAACTTCCAGGCGCTGGCGGCGAAGAAGGACGCGGACTTCGGCGTGGAGGCGCGCTTCGTCGACGGCGGCGGGGACTGGCGCGAGCGGTTCGCCGAGGAAACGGCGACGCTGGTCGGCGCGTGGGCGGCGCCGGGCGCGGAGGAGGGCACCACGGGCACGTTCGGCCTGCCGGCCAGGACGGTGGGGCACATGGTGCTGGGCGATCTGACCGTGCACGCGTGGGATCTGGCGAGGGCGACGGGTCAGGAGTTCACGCCGCCCGCGGCGGTGGTGGCGGAGCTCGGTCCCGCGCTGGACCGGATGGCGCCGATGGCCCGCGAGGGTGGCGTGTTCGGGGAGCCGGTGGCGTTGGGGGAGGGGGCGTCCGCGTTCGAGAGGGTGCTGGGGGTGACGGGGCGGGATCCGGGGTGGGTACGGGGGTAGGGGGGCGTCTCTAGCGCCGGCGCGGCTTGAAGGGGCTTGGCCCGGTTCGATCCGCCCGGGCCCTTGATCGCGGTCGCCTCAATCGCCGGCGGGGCTTCAAGTGGTTGGCCCAGCTTGGTTCGTGCGGGTTTCTCGGTGCGGGCCTCGCCTCAAGCGCCGGCGGGGCTGGACATGCGTGCCCGGGCCCTTGATCGCGGGTTCGCTTCAATCGCCGGCGAGGCTTCAAGTGGTTGGACATCCCGGCCACGCTCTGGATGGCCGGCCGCTGCCGGCCGATTGATTTCTTACACGAGCGAACGGCTCACGACACGCTAATTTGGGGCACCCCCAAGCAGAGGAGAGCCCGTGGGCAAGGTGGTCATGTACGCCTCGGTGTCGGTGGACGGCTTCGTCGCGGACGAGAACGACCAGCCCGGACCGCTGTTCGACTGGTTGTCCAGCGGTGACGTCCCGTTGGACGAGAGCGGCGCGTTGAAGGTGTCACAGACGTCCTACGACTACACCCGGCCGTACTGGGACCAGATCGGGGTCACCATCGCAGGACGCCACGTCTTCGACCTGACGGACGGCTGGGACGGGAAGCCTCCGAGCGGGATCGATCACGTGGTCGTCGTGACGCACCGGCCGCAGCCCGAGGGCTGGGACCCCGAGGCGCCGTTTCACTTCGTCGACAGCGTCGAGGCGGCCGTGGCCAAGGCGCAGGAGCTTGCGGGCGACCGCACGGTCGAGGTCGCCGCTGGCCACGTCGGTGGCCAGGTGCTTGCCGCGGGCCTGGTCGACGAGGTGCGCATGGACGTCGTACCCGTCGTGTTCGGGTCCGGCAAGCGCTACTTCGGGTCGGTCGACGCGCAGCACCTGTTGGAGGATCCTGACGTGGTGATTCAGGGCAACCGGGTGCTTCACCTGCGCTATCGCGTGCGCCGTTGACCGATCCGAGCGGGTAAGCGAAGAACCGAGGCGGACAAACCGCGCTGCCGAGGTAGGACGACGGAGAGCCGCCCGCCGCCCGGGGCACATCAGCGCCCCAGCGAAACCAACGCGCCTTCGATGTGCCCTGGCCGCCTGACGCCCCCTCCCGGCACATGACAAAGGCGGGGTCCGAAAACCCCGCCTCGAACCAGTGAAACCCCAGCTCAGGGCCACACCAAGCAGTACGGCTGATGCCCCGCCTCGTGCAGGCGGTGGCTGAAATCCTGCCATTCGTGCAGCAGCTGGTACACATTGAACGCGTCCCGCGGGCCCCCGCGGTCCGGGACCGTCGACCAGATGAAGGCCGCCGCGCCCACCGACTCCTCGCCGATGTCCCGCAGCGGGTCGACCACCGTCATCGGGAGTTTGACCACCGCGTAGTCCGGGTGCAGCACCACGAGCTCCAGCGGCGGCACCTTGTTCAGGGGCATGCCCTGGATTCCGGTCAGCACCATCGCCGCTATCGTCTCGGGCTTGATCTTGGTGAACAGCCCGCCCATACCGAGTTCGTCGCCGCCCAGCTCTTCCGGGCGCATCGAAATCGGCACCCTGGCGGCCGTGGCCCCGTCAGGTGCTCCGAAGTATTTGTAGGTCACCCCCACTCGGCCGCTCCTGCTTCCCGTGGGCTCGTGCGCCGCCGATTCGCCTCGCCGGTGCTTTCCCCGCCGGGCAGGCTCGGGACCCAGGTCGTCGGTCCCCTCGCCCAGTCCGCCACCGCGATGCATATCTCCACCCGACCACTCGCAGCCCCCGCCGCGCAACCCGATCATCGTGACAGTGACCTCCCCCACGAACGTGCTGTGAAACACCCGTCCGCAAGAACGTCACAGCCTCTGACACCATGGATTCCGTGAGCTTTCCCTGTGTCGCCCCAGTTTCGCAGACGCGAGGGGGGTGACGCCGTTTCGTAATACGAGGAGATCGCGCTCCCTGCTCACCGGTGGCCGAGATCATCCTCCTTGGCTGCCCGAACACCCGAACCGCAGATCAGGACCAAAGTGGCGTATTCATACGAAGCCCCAGTTTCGCAGGCGCTTTTCGACCGCGCGTCCCTCGTGACGCCCGGCGGCGTCAATTCCCCCGTGCGTGCCTTCCGTGCTGTGGGCGGTACGCCCCGGTTCATGGTGTCCGGTACCGGTCCGTACCTCACCGACGCGGACGGACGCGAGTACGTGGACCTCGTCTGCTCGTGGGGGCCGATGATCCTCGGGCACTCCCACCCGGCCGTCATCGAGGCGGTACAGGCGGCGGTGGCCCGCGGTACCTCCTTCGGGACGCCCGGTGAGGGCGAAGTCGCCCTGGCCGAGGAGATCGTGGCCCGGGTCGCGCCCGTCGAGCAGGTACGGCTTGTTTCCAGCGGTACCGAGGCCACGATGTCGGCCATCCGCCTCGCCCGCGGATTCACCGGCCGTGCCAAGGTCGTGAAGTTCGCCGGCTGCTACCACGGCCACGTGGACGCGCTGCTGGCCGCCGCGGGCTCGGGCGTCGCGACGTTCGGGCTGCCCGACACACCCGGGGTCACCGGCGCCCAGGCCGGCGAGACCGTCGTCCTGCCGTACAACGACCTGGAGGCCGTACGCCAGGCCTTCGCCGCGCACCCCGGCGAGATCGCCTGTGTGATCACCGAGGCCTCGCCCGGCAACATGGGCGTCGTTCCGCCGCTGCCGGGCTTCAACCAGGGCCTGAAGGACATCTGCCGAGAGAACGGCGCGCTCTACATCTCCGACGAGGTGATGACCGGCTTCCGCACCAGCAGGTCCGGCTGGTTCGGCGTGGACGGTGTCGAGGCCGACCTGCTGACCTTCGGCAAGGTCATGGGCGGCGGGTTCCCGGCCGCGGCGTTCGGCGGCCGCGCCGACGTCATGGCCCACCTCGCCCCGGCCGGCCCCGTCTACCAGGCGGGCACGCTCTCCGGTAACCCGGTCGCGACCGCCGCGGGACTCGCGCAGCTGCGGCTGCTGGACGACGCCGCGTACGCCAAGGTCGACGCCGTGTCCGCGGAGATCCGGTCCCTGGTGACCGACGCGCTGAGCAAGGAGGGCGTGGCGCACCGGCTGCAGACCGCGAGCAACATGTTCTCCGTCTTCTTCACCGCGGACGAGGTGCGCGACTACGAGGACGCGAAGCGCCAGGAGGCTTTCCGCTTCACCGCCTTCTTCCACGCCATGCTGGCCGCGGGTGTCTATCTGCCGCCGTCCGCCTTCGAGTCCTGGTTCGTCTCGACCGCCCACGATGAGCGGGCCGTGGAGCGGATCGCCGCCGCACTGCCGTCCGCCGCCCGCGCCGCCGCGGAGGCCACGGCATGAGCGACAACAAGGACAACGGCACCAGGGGCAACGGCACCAGGGACATCGACGACAAGGCCGTCGACGGCAAGGACATCACCGTCGTCCACCTGATGCGGCACGGCGAGGTCGACAACCCGGACGGCGTGCTCTACGGCCGTCGCGCCGGCTATCACCTGTCCGAGCTGGGCCGGCAGATGGCCGACCGGGTCGCCGAGCACCTCGCCGGCCGGGACATCACCCATGTCGTCGCCTCCCCGCTGGAGCGTGCCCAGGAGACCGCCTCGCCGCTGGCCAAGAGCCACGGTCTGACGCTCGAGACCGACGACCGGCTGATCGAGGCCGGCAATGTCTTCGAGGGCAAGACCTTCGGTGTCGGCGACGGCGCGCTGCGCAAGCCGGCCAACTGGCGCCATCTCACCAATCCGTTCCGTCCCTCCTGGGGCGAGCCGTACGTCGACCAGGTTGTCCGGATGATGAGTGCGCTGAGCGCCGCACGGGACGCCGCCCGTGGGCACGAGGCCGTGTGCGTCAGTCACCAGCTGCCGATCTGGACGGTGCGCAGCTTCGTCGAGCGGCGCCGGCTGTGGCACGACCCGCGTCGCCGGCAGTGCACGCTGGCGTCGCTGACCACCTTCACCTATCAGGGCGACAGGATCGTTTCGGTCGGATATTCGGAGCCCGCCCGTGATCTTGTCCCCGCGCATCTGCTTGCCGGTGCGAAGCCTGTGAAGGGTAAAGCGAAGGCATTCGGCGCGTAGTTCTTCGCAAAAATGTGCTGTTGGCGCGGGAACCCCCGTCGTGCGTGGCCCATCTCAACCGGTGGCCGGTTTGTATGGGCTCTCTCCTCCGGGAGGGTGCGGATGGGATCGATATGCGCGACATCAGCCGAAGGGGCTTGCTCGGGGCAGGACTTGGAGCCGCGGCCGCGATGGGGATCGCGGGCTGCGGCTCCCTCGGGTCGGACAACAGTGGACAAACCGGGGCAAGTGGCAGCGGTAAGGGCGGGACGGGGAAGCCGTCGCCCTCCGAGAGCCAGGCCCGGCTCATAGGTGACGGCTCCACCTCCGACACCGGGGCGCAGCCGCACCAGCCCGCGAAGCCGGTTCCCCTCGAACCGGGACAGACGCCCCCACAGTTCGTCGTCTTCTCCTGGGACGGCGCCGGCGAGGTCGGCAACGGCCTCTTCCCCCGCTTCCTCGAACTGGCCAAGAACCACGACGCGGCCATGACGTTCTTCCTCTCCGGGATCTATCTGCTGCCCGAGTCGAAGAAGTCCCTGTACCGCCCGCCGAACAACGCCACCGGCGCCTCCGACATCGGCTACCTCACCGACGACCACATCAAGGAGACGCTGAAGTACGTGCGCCAGGCCTGGCTGGAGGGCCATGAGATAGGCACGCACTTCAACGGGCACTTCTGCGCGGGCTCCGGATCGGTCGGCAACTGGTCGCCCGCCGACTGGGAGAACGAGACGGAGCAGGCTGTGTCGTTCGTCACCCGCTGGCGCACCAACAGCGGCTGGAAGGATCTCGACCCGCTGCCCTTCGACTACCGCAAGGAACTCGTCGGCGCCCGCACCCCCTGTCTGCTCGGACAGGACCGGCTGCTGCCGACGGCGAAGAAGCTCGGCTGGCGCTACGACGCCAGCTCGCCCGGCGGCCGCCAGAAGTGGCCGGAGAAGCGCAAGGGCCTGTGGGACCTGCCGCTGCAGCAGATACCTTTCCCCGGCCGCTCCTTCGAAGTCCTCTCGATGGACTACAACATCCTCGCCAACCAGTCGCAGAATTCGACCAAGGGCATGCCCGAGAACTACCCGCGCTGGAAGAAGCAGGCCACCAAGGCGTACCTCGAAGGATTCAAGCGCGCCTACGAGACCAATCGCGCGCCCTTCTTCATAGGCAACCACTTCGAGCAGTGGAACGGCGGCATCTACATGGACGCCGTCGAGGAGGCGATCAAGGGCATGGCCGGAAAGAAGGACGTACGACTCGTGTCCTTCCGGCAGTTCTGCGACTGGATCGACGTCCAGGACCCGCAGGTGCTCGCCAAGCTCTGCTCGCTGGAGGTCGGCCAGGCCCCGGCGGGCGGCTGGAACACCTTCTTCAAGGCCGCCTGACACGCGGCCCCACGGACGCGCAGGGGGGCGCGGAAGATCGCCGGAAGCGCCATGCGAAACTTTTCACATGAGTATTCGCCGTGCCCCCCGCACCGTCCTGCTGGCCTCTTGTGCCGCGGCCGGCGCGCTTGTCCTGTCCGCCTGCACCGGCGAGGACTCCGGGAAGTCGGGCGGTGGCGGCGACACCAACTTCGTCACCGACACGGGCGGCATCTCCACCGTGGCGAAGGGGAAGCGCACGGCGCCCCACAAGCTCGCCGGCAAGACCCTCGACGGCGCGCAGCTCGATGTCGCCGACCTCAAGGGCAAGGTCGTCGTGATGAATGTCTGGGGCTCCTGGTGCCCGCCGTGCCGTGCCGAGGCGCGGCACTTCGCGAAGGTGGCCAAGGAGACCAAGCCGAAGGGCGTGGAGTTCGTCGGGATCAACACCCGCGACGCCAACAAGGGCCCGGCCATCTCCTTCGAGAAGGACTACGGCATCGAGTACCCGAGCCTTTACGACCCGGCGGGCAAGCTGATCGTCACGGGCTTCCCGAAGGGCAGTCTCAATCCGCAGGCCATTCCCTCCACGATCGTTCTCGACCGTGACGGAAAGATCGCGGCGCGTTCGCTGAAGGCGCTCGACGAGAGCGAACTGCGCAAGCTCGTCGAACCGCTGATCGCGGAGAAGTGATGAACGAGACGGTCTTCAGCGGGGCCCTGCTGCTCGCCCTGCCCATCGCCGTACTCGGAGGGCTCGTCTCCTTCTTCTCGCCGTGCGTCCTGCCGCTGGTCCCCGGCTACCTCTCGTACGTCACCGGGGTCACCGGAACCGATCTCGCCGAGGCGAAGCGGGGCCGGATGGCCGCCGGTGCGGCGCTCTTCGTCCTCGGCTTCTCCGCCGTCTTCATCTCCGGCGGCGCGCTCTTCGGCTACTTCGGCTGGACGCTCCAGGAGCACCGGGAGACGCTGACCACCGTCCTCGGTGTGCTGATGATCGTCATGGGGATCTTCTTCGTGGGTCTCATGCCGTGGTTCACCCAGCGTGAATTCCGCTTCCACAAGCGGCCGGTGACCGGGCTGGTCGGCGCGCCGGTGCTGGGTGCCCTGTTCGGCATCGGCTGGACCCCGTGCATCGGCCCCACCCTGACCTCGGTCAATGCGCTCGCCGCCGAGCAGGCCAGCGCGGGCCGCGGGGCGATCCTGACCGCCGCGTACTGCGTGGGGCTGGGCCTGCCGTTCATCCTCGCCGCGATCGCCTTCCGCAAGGCGCTCGGCGCGTTCGGCTGGGTCAAGCGGCACTATGCGTGGGTGATGCGGATCGGCGGCGGCATGATGGTCGCGACCGGTCTGCTGCTGCTCACAGGTGCGTGGGACAGCATGGTCCAGGAGATGCAGGGCTGGTCCGAAGGCTTCCAGGTGGGGATCTGATCCATGAGCAAGACCGAGACCGAAGAGCAGCGGGACAGCGGGGAGTACGCCGCCGCCGGCGCGCAGCTCTCGACCGCCCCCGCCGAGGAGGCCCCCGTCTCCGGGCCTTCGTTCGGAGTCGTCGCCTGGGCCCGCTGGTTCTGGCGGCAGCTGACCTCGATGCGGGTCGCGCTGATCCTGCTGTTCCTGCTCTCGCTGGGCGCGATTCCCGGCTCGCTGGTACCGCAGAACAGCGTGGACGAGCTGAAGGTGCAGTCGTGGAAGGCCACCCACGAGTTCTGGACACCGCTCTTCGAGCGGCTCCAGCTCTTCGACGTCTACAGCTCGGTGTGGTTCTCGGCGATCTACATCCTGCTGTTCGTCTCCCTCATCGGCTGCATCGTGCCGCGCACCTGGCAGTTCGTCGGCCAGCTCCGCAGCCGCCCGCCGGGCGCGCCGGGCCGGCTGAACCGGATGCCCGCGTACACGACGTGGCGTACGGAGGCGGAACCCGAGCGTGTCCGTGAGGCCGCGCTCACGATCCTGCGGCGCCGCCGCTTCCGCGCCCACACCGTCGGCAACGCCGTCGCCGCCGAGAAGGGCTATCTGCGCGAGACCGGCAACCTCCTCTTCCACATCGCGCTGATCGTGATGCTGGTGGCGTTCGCGGCGGGCCAGCTCTTCAAGTCCGAGGGCGGCAAGCTGATCGTCGAGGGCGACGGCTTCTCCAACACGCTCACCCAGTACGACGACTTCAAGTCCGGCTCGCTGTTCAGCACGGACGAGCTGTCGCCGTTCAGCTTCACGCTCGACCGGTTCACGGGGACGTACGCGAAGAGCGGGCCGCAGCGCGGTACGCCGCGCACCTACGAGGCCGGCGTCAGCTACACGCGCGCCGACGGCACCGAGGGCACGAAGACCATCGAGGTCAACAAGCCCCTCGTGTTCGACGACACCAAGGTCTATCTCAACGGCCACGGGTACGCGCCCGTCGTCACCGTCCGGGACGGCAAGGGCAACGTCGTCTTCAACGGCGCCGTGCCGCTGCTGCCCATCGACAACAACGTCACCTCGACCGGCGCGATCAAGGTGATGGACGGCTACCGGGACAAAACCGGACGGAAGGATCAGCTCGGTTTCCCGGCGATGTTCGTGCCCACGTACGCGGGCAAGGGCAAGGGCCAGATGTTCTCGCAGTTCCCGGGGCTGGAGTTCCCGGTACTGAACGTCGGCGCCTACCACGGCAGCCTGGGTGTCGACTCGGGTCTGCCGCAGAACGTGTACCAGCTCGACACCCGGAAGATGAAGCCGTTCAAGGACGCCGACGGCAACATCCTGAAGAAGAACCTGCTGCCCGGCGAGACGCTGACCCTCCCCGACGGCGCGGGCTCCATCACGTTCGAGAAGGACGTGAAGGAGTGGGCGACCTTCCAGATCACGCACCAGCCGGCCACCGGCTGGGCGCTGACCGGAGCGATCGTCGCCATCGCGGGTCTGATCGGCTCCCTGTTCATCCAGCGCCGCCGCGTCTGGGTGCGGGCCGTCACCGGCGAGGACGGTGTCACCGTCGTCGAGATGGCGGGCCTCGGCCGCAGCGAGTCGGCGAAGCTGCCCGAAGAACTGGCCGACCTGGCCGCGACCCTCAACACAGAGGCGCCCACCGCGCCCGAACCAGTGGAAGTTTCTTCCGAAGGGGCTGAGAAGTGACTCTCGCCGCCGCAACCAACGAGAACCTGGCGAACATCAGCAATGTGCTGATCTATTCGGCGATGGCCGTCTACACGCTGGCCTTCTTCGCCCACATCGCCGAGTGGGTCTTCGGCAGCCGCAGCAAGGTCGGCCGCACGGCCGCCGCGCTGACCGGTGCCGCCTCCGCCGCGGCCCCGGCGGTCACGGTCCGCTCGAAGCAGGGCGGTTCGACCGCCGTGCTCGACCGGCCGAAGATCGTCACGCGCTCGGCGGCGGGCACCCGCGACGTCCCGGACGGGCCCGGCGCGGCCGGCGGTACGGAGAAGGGCGATCTGTACGGCCGGATCGCCGTCTCGCTGACCGTTCTCGCGTTCCTGATCGAGGCCGGCGGTGTCGTCGCGCGGGCGATGTCGGTGCAGCGCGCCCCCTGGGGCAACATGTACGAGTTCTCCATCACCTTCTCCACGGTGGCGGTCGGCGCGTACCTCGCGTTCCTGCTCGCGAAGAAGAACATCCGCTGGGTCGGTCTGCCGCTGGTCACCACGGTCCTGCTGGACCTGGGCATCGCGACCACCGTGCTCTACACCGAGAGCGACCAGCTGGTGCCGGCGCTGCACTCGTACTGGCTGTGGATCCACGTCTCCACCGCGATCATCTGCGGCGCGGTGTTCTACCTGGGCGCGGTCGGCACGGCGCTGTACCTGTTCCGCGACTCGTACGAGAACAAGCTCGCCAAGGGCGGCAGGCCCGGCGCCTTCGCCACCTCGGTCCTCGACCGGCTGCCGTCCGCGGCCTCGCTGGACAAGTTCGCCTACCGCGTCAACGCGGCGGTCTTCCCGCTGTGGACGTTCACGATCATCGCGGGCGCGATCTGGGCGGGCGACGCATGGGGCCGGTACTGGGGCTGGGACCCCAAGGAGGTCTGGTCCTTCATCACCTGGGTCGCGTACGCCTGTTACCTGCACGCCCGCGCGACGGCCGGCTGGAAGGGCCGCAAGGCCGCCTACCTGGCACTGATCGCCTTCGGCTGCTGGCTGTTCAACTACTACGGCGTGAACATCTTCGTGACCGGCAAGCACAGCTACGCGGGCGTCTGAGACTCCCACTCCTCGCCGAGGCCGGTTCCTGTGACCCACGTCACCGGAACCGGCCTTTGCCGTGCGGACAGTTGGACGCCGCGGCTCCGCAACCGGTGGCCACCGTCTCCGCCGGTGGCGCCGGGTCAGTCCGCCGAGATCGCGTCCAGCTGGGCGCGCAGGTGGACGTGCGAGTCCACGCCCCGCACATCGGTGCCGGGATCGCACTCGTAGAAGTAGACCAGCGACATCAGCTCCTCCGCCGGCGCGTCCGCCGGCGGAGGCAGCACCCGGTGGCGGCCCGAGCGCCAGCGGCCGTCCGACCAGCGGGCCATCAGATCACCGATGTTGATCGTGAAGGCGTCCGGGGCGAAGGGCGCGTCCTCCCAGCCGGCCTCGTCGGTGAAGACCTGGAGACCGCCCCTGCCCTCCTGCCGGTCCAGCACGGTGACCGTGCCGAAGTCGGTGTGCGGGCCGATGCGGAACTGGCCCGGCCGCGGGTCTCCGATGCGGTCCCGGCTCGGGTACCAGTTGATGTTGAAGCCCCAGGTCGGGTGTCCCGTGTGCCGGGTGAAGAAGGACTCCGGCTCGCCGAGCGCGACCGCGAGGAGCTCCAGAAGACCGTCCGACAGGGCCCGCATCTGCCCCAGGTACGTCTCGACCAGGGCTTTGAGCCGGGGCACCTCACCGGGCCAGGTGTTGGGCAGGAACGACTCGGCGTCCACGGCCGCGTCGCCGGTGGGCTCGTCGGCCGCGAAGGACAGCGACTCCTTGAGGTCCGGCGGTGTCTCGGTGCCCTCCGCATAGCCGTTGGCCTCCGCGCCCGGACCGAGCCAGCCCCGGCCGCCGACCCGTACCGCGTACGGCTCCTTCACGGTCCGCGGCAGCCGGAAGAACTCCCGCGCCACGTCCCGGATCTCCGCGCGCACCTCCGGGTCGACACCATGACCCGTGACGAGGAGGAAGCCGGCGCGGCGCAGCGCCTCGTCGGCGACCGCCGCGATGCCCGCGCGGTCCTCCGTGTCTCCGTAGTGCCAGTGGCGCAGATCGATGGTGGGAATCCCGCGTCCGGTCACCGAAGTCCTCTCAGCGGTCGTCTTCCTCGCGCTCGCGGCGCCGCAGCTCCTCCGCGTCGGCGTCCTTCGCCGCCTGGGCCTCGTCCGCGTCCTTCGCCGCCCGTGCGTCCTTCTCGGCCTTCTCGTCCTTCAGGGACTTGAGGAAGTCGGGGTTGTCGTCCGGGGCGACCCACTGGGTGCGGCGGCGCTCGAACGGCGAGCCGCCGCCTCGCGCGCCCTTGCGGGGGCGGCCCGCGACCAGCCAGGCGACGGGGCCGAGCAGCACCTGTCCGAAGAGCAGCACGATGATCACCCAGACGACCTTCGGCAGGTGCCGGACCTCCTTCTCGGGAGTGTTCAGGCAGTCGATGAAGGCGTAGATCCACAGGGCCAGGACCAGGAGGAAGGGCAGATACCTGAGCATGGTCGTACGGTCCCCCAGGAAGAGGCGGAAGGGCGCGGAACGGGCCCCGGTGACGCCGCCAGGGTAGCCCGTACCGGATACTGGAGCGCATGGCTTACGACGATCTTCGCTCCCTGCTCAGGGCGCTGGAGCGCGAGGGTGACCTCAAGCGCATCAAGGCCGAGGTCGACCCGTATCTCGAGGTCGGCGAGATCGTCGACCGGGTGAACAAGGCCGGCGGCCCCGCCCTGCTCTTCGAGAACGTGCGCGGCTCCGCGATGCCCCTGGCGATGAATGTGTTCGGCACTGACCGCAGGCTGCTCAAGTCGCTCGGACTGAAGTCCTACTCCGAGATCAGCGACAAGATCGGCGGGCTGCTGAAGCCCGAGCTGCCGCACGGCTTCGTCGGGGTGCGCGAGGCGTTCGGCAAGCTCGGCACGATGGTGCACGTCCCGCCGAAGAAGGTGAAGGACGCCCCGGTGCAGGAGGTCGTCCTGCACGGCGACGACGTCGACCTGGACCGGCTGCCGGCGCTGTTCACCTGGCCCGAGGACGGCGGCTCCTTCTTCAACCTGGGGCTGACGCACACCAAGGACCCGGAGTCGGGGGTGCGCAACCTCGGTCTCTACCGGCTCCAGCGCCACGACCGGAACACCATCGGCATGCACTGGCAGATCCACAAGGACAGCCGCAACCACTACCAGGTGGCGGCCCGGCGCGGGGAGCGGCTGCCGGTCGCGATCGCCTTCGGCTGCCCGCCCGCGGTCACCTACGCCTCCACTGCGCCGCTCCCGGGCGACATCGACGAGTACCTGTTCGCGGGCTTCGTCTCGGGCAAGCGGGTCGAGATGGTCGACTGCAAGACCGTTCCGCTCCAGGTCCCGGCGCAGGCCGAGGTCGTGCTGGAGGGCTGGCTGGAGCCCGGGAAGACGCTTCCCGAGGGGCCGTTCGGCGACCACACGGGCTTCTACACGCCGCAGGAGCCGTTCCCGGCGCTCACCATCGACTGTGTGACCATGCGCAAGCGGCCGCTGCTCCAGTCCATCGTGGTGGGCCGTCCGCCGACCGAGGACGGTCCGCTGGGCCGGGCGACGGAGCGCTTCTTCCTGCCGCTGCTCAAGATCATCGTGCCGGACATCGTGGACTACCACCTCCCCGAGTCGGGCGGCTTCCACAACTGCGCGATCGTCTCGATCGACAAGAAGTACCCGAAGCACGCGCAGAAGGTCATGCACGCCATCTGGGGCGCGCACATGATGTCGCTGACGAAGCTGATCGTGGTCGTCGACGCCGACTGCGACGTGCACGATCTGCACGAGGTCTCCTGGCGCGCCCTCGGCAACACCGACTACGCCCGGGACCTGACCGTCGTCGAGGGGCCGGTGGACCATCTCGACCACGCCTCCTACCAGCAGTTCTGGGGCGGCAAGGCGGGCATCGACGCGACGCGGAAGCTTCCCGAGGAGGGATACACCCGGGACGGCGGCTGGCCGGAGATGGTCGAGTCCGACCCGGAGACGGCGGCGAAGGTCGACCGCCGCTGGAAGGAGTACGGCCTGTGAGCCCGATCGCCGTGGGCGGCCCCGCCCTTTTCCTCGGGGCCGACACACCGTGCGTCGCCCTGCTGCGCCCGGAGATCGACCCCACCCGGCCGGAGGTACGCGAGGCGGCCGAGCGCGCGGGCGTCACCCCCGAGGAGTTCGCCGGACCGTCGGGCCTGTGGCAGCTGATCGCCGACCGTACGGACGGCGAGGGGCGGGAGGTCGCGCTGCCCGAGCTCGGCGACGCGGCGGCGGCCGCCTTCGCGGAGCGGCTGCTGGCCGCCCTGGACGACCCGGACGCGGAGTTCACCGAGACGCTGACGGTGGCGGGCCGCGAACTGCTGCGTCTGGACGGTCGCCCGGCCGGTGAGGGCTTCGCGTTCCTGGCGCGGCTCACCCCGCCGGAGTCGGCTCCGCTCGATGTGGAGATCGGCCCCACGTCCACGGCGGACCTGCGTGCCGAGCTCGAACTGTTCCGGAGGAACCTCGGATGATGACGACCGCCGACGGCGTGGCCCGTCCCGGCCCGGCGCCGCAGTCCGGACGCACCAAGGCGTTCCTGCGCCTGGTGATGATCGAGCACTCGGTCTTCGCGCTGCCGTTCGCCTACATCGCCGCGCTGACCGCGATGTTCGAGCTGGACAAGAACATCCACTGGGGCCGGCTGCTGCTCGTCACCGTCGCGATGGTGGGGCTGCGGACCTTCGCGATGGCGTGCAACCGCATCATCGACCGGGAGATCGACGCCCGGAACCCGCGCACGGCCTCCCGCGAACTGGTCACCGGAGCGGTGAGTGTGCGCTCCGCGTGGACCGGGGCGCTCGTCGCCGTGGTGGTCTTCCTGGGCGCTGCCGCCGCGCTGAACCCGCTGTGCCTGGCGCTCGCGCCCATCGCGGTGATTCCGATGGTGGTCTATCCGTACGGCAAGCGGTTCACCAACTTCCCGCACGCCATCCTCGGTCTCGCCCAGGCCATGGGCCCGGTCGGCGCCTGGATCGCGGTCACCGGGTCGTGGTCGTGGGACGCGGTGATCCTCGGACTCGCGGTCGGCATCTGGATCGGCGGCTTCGACCTGATCTTCGCCTGCCAGGACGTCCAGGCGGACCGGGCCCACGGCGTGAAGTCGGTCCCGGCCCGCTTCGGCATCCCGGCGGCGCTGTACGGCGCACGCGGCTGCCACGTCGTGACGATGGCGCTCTTCGTCTGGTACGCGCTGGCGACGGACGCGGGCGTGTTCCTGTGGCTGGGCCTCGCGCTCGTGGCGGCGGCGTTCCTCTACGAGCACTCGATCGTGCGCCCGCACGACCTGTCCCGGCTGAACAGGGCGTTCTTCACCGTCAACGGGTTCATCGGCATTGCCCTGTTCGTGTGTGCGCTGCTCGATCTCCTGGTTCGCGGTCTGACCGTGTAGCTACGGTGCGCCTTGGTGCAGGGAACGGAGGCCGACGTGACCATCTCGGAGAGCGATCGCCTGCACTCATAGCTCAGCCGGTTCGAGGACATGTTTCCCGGTTACCGGACGGAGATTGTCGGGGGCAACATCGTGCTGAGTCCGGTCAAGCCGCACCACGGCAAGACGATCAGGCAGCTGTGGAACGCGCTGGAGCCCCAGGTCCCGGAGGAGTGGGGCTTCCTCAGTGATGTCGCCGTACCCATGGACGACACCAACGAGTTCTGTCCCGACCTCGCCGTGATCCCCGCCGCCGAGGTGGCCAAGAACCTCAGCGCGTACTCTCCCGAACTCATCGAGATCGCGATCGAGGTGGTCTTGCCGAGCAGTGTGCGCAACGACTACGAGGTCAAGGACGGGGCGTACGCGCGGCGCGGTATTCCGCACTACCTGATCTTCGACCCGTACCGGCGGCACTGCGTGACGCTGTGGAACCCGGGGCCCGAGGGCTACCTCGGGCGGGACACGATCCCTTACGGCAAGCAGGTCACCGTGGCGAGCGGCATCGGGACGCTCTCGGTCGACACCGCCGCGCTGCCCGTGGACCCCTCGGCCGCCTGACCCCGGCCGGGGAACGTCAGGCCCACCGCGTTCGGTTCCGGGTCCGCGCCGCCGGATAGGCTCACTGTGTGGAGCAAGGAGAAGTGAACGGCCGCCGGCCCTGGATCGTCGGAGTGTCCGGCGCGTCCGGGACCCC
The DNA here is from genome assembly GCF_032229325.1 of Streptomyces sp. AM8-1-1. Taxonomy (NCBI): domain Bacteria; kingdom Bacillati; phylum Actinomycetota; class Actinomycetes; order Kitasatosporales; family Streptomycetaceae; genus Streptomyces; species Streptomyces sp. AM8-1-1. The sequence goes on along the minus strand of NZ_CP135086.1, from coordinate 3,522,291 downwards.
GTACGCCGCCGCCGTACTGCGTGGCCTGCTCGCCGCGGGCGAGAGTGTGGACCTGGTGGTCAGCCGGGCGTCGCGGCTGACGCTGCTCGACGAGACCGGCATCGCCTTCCGTGACGCGCACTGGCGCGACGATCTGCGGGAGTGGCTGGCGCGCGGTGCCGACGGCAAGCCGGGCACCTTCACGGTGGACGTGGACGACGTCCGGCACTGGGCCGCCGGTGATCTGGCCGCCGGGCCGTCCTCGGGGTCGTATCCCGTCAAGGGGATGCTGATCGTGCCGGCGTCGACGGCGTCGGTGGCCGGGGTGGCGCTCGGACTGTCGAAGGATCTGCTCCAGCGAGCGGCGAGCGTGACGCTCAAGGAGCGCCGGCCCCTGGTGGTCGCGGTCCGCGAGACCCCGCTCAACGGGCAGACGCTCAGGCATCTGGTGACGCTGGACGAGGCGGGCGCCGTGGTGCTGCCCGCCTCTCCTGCGTTCTACGCGGGGGCGACGCACATCCAGGACCTGGTGGACTTCGTCGCCGGGCGGGTGCTGGACGCGGCAGGGGTGCCGCACCGGCTCTACCGCCGCTGGGAAGGAGAGCTCGGTGGCTCTCGTGCGGATTAGGGGGTGTCCGAAGACTCCCCCTCAGGCCTTCCTGCCGGCCTTGCGCGCCTTGTCGGTGCGGCGGGCGGCCGCGGGGTGGTGGGCACGCGAGCGGTTGGCCAGCTCCTGAAGCTGTCGCATGTGGGCGTGGGCCATCTCGATCGTGTACACGGTGAAGCACACTCCTGAAGGATCGTCGCTGATTTTTTGAAAGATTCGCAGGGCTACTGCCCCTGCATGCCTTAGATTCTATACGTAAACTCGCTGGATTGCTGAACAATGGAAGGCTCCAGGCATATGGACGCGGTGGACAGGCAGCTCATCCAGGCGCTGCGGGAGAACGGCAGAGCCTCGTACGCCGAGCTCGGACGGCTTGTGGGCCTCTCCGGGCCGAGCGTCACGGACCGCATCAACCGCCTCGAAGCGGCGGGTGTCATCACCGGCTACCGCGCCACCGTCGACTCGGCCTCGCTCGGTCTCGGTGTCACCGCACTCATCGGCATCTCGCTCTCCGACGCCGCCGACCACGAGGACGTGGCCCGCCGGCTGAAGGACCTCGCCGAGATCGAGGACTGCTGGTTCATTGCGGGAGACGACTCGTACATGCTCAAGGTGAGGGCGAGCGACGTGGACGGTCTGGAGAAGACGATCCGCAGGCTGTCCGGCACCCGGGGCGTCTCGCGCACCCGTACCACCATCGTGCTGTCCACGAAGTGGGAGAACCGGGTCGGCGACTTGCCCGAGGAGAGCTGGACGTAGTCTTGCTGGGTTGGTGGAGCCCGATTGGCATACGTATGGGAGGCCGTCGCACATGGACGCGGGACTCAAGCGCGAGCTCGAGGAGAAAGTCCGGGCCGGAGAGCGGCTGACCCGTGAGGACGGTATCGCCCTCTACGAGTCGGACGATCTCGCCTGGCTCGGCGGCCTCGCCCACGAGGTGCGCACGCGCAAGAACGGCGACGTCGTCCACTTCAACGTCAACCGTCACCTCAACATGACGAACGTGTGCACCGCGTCGTGCGCCTACTGCTCGTTCCAGCGCAAGCCGGGCGAGAAGGACGCGTACACCATGCGCATCGAGGAGGCCGTCCGCCTCGCCAAGGCGATGGAGGGCGAGAACCTCACCGAGCTGCACATCGTCAACGGCCTCCACCCCAACCTGCCGTGGCGCTACTACCCGCGGTCCCTCAGCGAGCTGAAGAAGGCGCTGCCCAACGTCTCGCTGAAGGCCTTCACCGCCACCGAGATCCACCACTTCGAGACGATCTCCGGGATGTCGGCGTCCGACATCCTCGACGAGCTGATCGAGGCGGGCCTCGAGTCGCTCACCGGCGGCGGCGCCGAGATCTTCGACTGGGAAGTGCGCCAGCACATCGTCGACCACCGCACCCACTGGGAGGACTGGTCGCGCATCCACCGTCTCGCGCACTCGAAGGGTCTGAAGACCCCGAGCACGATGCTGTACGGGCACATCGAGGAGCCCCGTCACCGCGTCGACCACGTGCTGCGGCTGCGTGAACTCCAGGACGAGACCGGCGGTTTCCAGGTCTTCATCCCGCTGCGCTACCAGCACGACTTCGTCGACATGCAGGACGGCAAGGTCCGCAACCGCCTCCAGGCGCGCACCACCATGGCGACCGGCGCCGAGGCGCTCAAGACCTTCGCGGTCTCCCGGCTGCTGTTCGACAACGTCCCGCACGTCAAGGTGTTCTGGGTGATGCACGGTGTGCAGACCGCCCAGCTCGCGCTCCAGCACGGCGCCGACGACATGGACGGCTCGGTCGTCGAGTACAAGATCACGCACGACGCGGACAACTACGGCACGCCGAACAAGCTGACCCGCGACGATCTGCTCGACCTGATCCGCGACGCCGGCTTCCGGCCCGTCGAGCGCAACACCCGCTACGAGATCATCCGCGAGTACCCGGGCCCGGACGCCGACCGTCGTGAGTCGCCGCAGCCCATGCGCCTCTGATGGCCCTGGCGTTCACCCTGGATCCCGCCGTCGACCGCACGCTGCACGACGGCCTCGTCACGCTCTGGACCGATGTGTCCAACGCGGGCGGCGCCGTCGGCTTCGTGCCCCCGGTCACGGCGGATGCCGTGCGGCCCGAACTGGTCAAGCACCTCGCGTCGATGACCGAGGGCCGCACCCGGCTGCTCGTGGGTCACGACGCGAACGGCGAGGTCGCCGCCGCCGCCTTCCTCGCCCTCAACACGCACCGGCTCATGCGGCACTGGATCTGGCTCTACACGGTCATGGTCCATCCCACCCATCAGGGCAAGGGATACGGCCGCGACCTCCTGGCCTCCGCGGCCGAGGCCGCCCGGGGTCTGGACGGCATAGAGGCCATACGGCTCACCTGCCGCGGCGGCACCGGCGCCGACCGGTTCTACGAGGCCTGCGGCTACAAGGAAGTCGGCCGGGTGCCCGGCGCGATCCGGGTCGCCGAGGGCGACGACCGCGACGACGTCGTGATGCTGCTACCGCTGTACTGAGCCGCCGGGGGTCGTGCTTCACTGGTTTGGCACGATCTGTCGTACGAAGAGAGAAGGCCCACCGTGTCCGCCAAGTCGAGCGCCGCGATCCGGTACACCACTCTGCGCCTCGCCATCTTCATCGGCTGCTTCCTCGCCGTGGGCGGTCTGGTGCAGATCGGCGCGCTCCCCAAGGGACTCGGCGACTCCAACTTCGTCTGGGTCGTCCTGCTCGCCCTGCTCATCTCCGCGCCGCTCAGCTTCGTGCTGCTGCGCAAGCAGCGCGACGCGATGTCCGAGCAGATCGTCACCAAGGTCGACCACGCGAAGGCGCGCCTGGACGCCAACCGGTCGCAGGAGGACGGCGCGGTGCAGTAGCCCGCACGGCGGTCCGCGTCACACACCCCGAGCCTCGCCTGCCTCGAACACCCCGCACGCGTCCGCGTCACACTCCCCGGACGTTGTCTGCGTCACACACCCCGGACGGAAGCAGCCGCTTCCGCCGGGGTTTTCCGTTGCCCCGACGGCCACTTGGGATTCCCCGTCTCAAAGAGGTCCTTTGAGTAGCTCAAAGTTCAAGTGTTAACGTGTTCGACGTGACGACAGCAGTGCGCCTCCACGATGCCGCGAGCCCCCCGCTCGTGGCGCGCCTGCATGTCGACCTCTGCCGCTGTATGTCCGCGGTCTGTTGCCGCTCGGTCTGACCCCGGCATCTCAGCGGCGCCGCGCCATCGCGCACCGGGCGCCGCTCTCCTTGCTCCGTATGGCCCGCATCCCCTGTGTCCCCGCATCCGCCGTATCCACCCGATACGCCGCAACTGGAGTGTGTCCGTGTCCGCGAACGCCGCGTCCACCACGACGGAAGAGCCCTCGGGCTCCGGTTTCCGCATACCCAAGGTCCCGTTCTGGGCCCAGATCGTCGCCGGTCTCGTCCTCGGTGTCCTGCTCGGATGGCTCGCCCGCAGCCAGGACATCAACTGGCTCTACAAGACCCTGGAGCAGGTCGGCGACATCTTCGTCCAGCTGCTGAAGCTGGCCGTCGCGCCGCTGGTCTTCTTCGCCATCCTGGTGTCGATCACCAATCTGCGGAAGGTCAACAACGCCGCGCGGCTGGCCACCCGCACCCTGCTCTGGTTCATGATCACCTCGCTGATCGCCGTCGCGATCGGCCTGGCCATCGGCCTGATCACCAACCCCGGCGCCGGTACCGGCCTGACCCCGAAGGACGGCGAGAAGCCCGAGCACGCGGGCAGCTGGATCGACTTCCTCACCGGCATCGTCCCCACCGACGTCATCACGCCCTTCACCGAGCTGAACGTCCTGCAGATCGTCTTCATGGCCGCCGTCGCCGGCGTCGCCGCACTCAAGCTCGGTGAGAAGGCCCAGCCGATCCTCACCCTCAGCGAGTCCGTGCTGGAGCTGCTGCAGAAGGCCCTGTGGTGGGTCATCCGGCTGGCGCCCCTCGGCACCGTCGGCCTGATCGGCTTCGCCATCGCGGACTACGGCTGGGACCTGATCGGCAAGTACGCGACCTTCACCGCCGATGTCTACATCGGCTGCGCGCTGGTCCTCTTCGGTGTCTACCCCCTGCTGCTCGCGACGGTCGCCAAGGTCAACCCGATCCAGTTCTTCCGCGGTGCCTGGCCCGCGATCCAGCTGGCGTTCGTCTCCCGCTCCTCGGTCGGCACGATGCCGGTGACGCAGAAGGTCACCGAGCGGCTCGGTGTGCCGAAGGAGTACACGTCCTTCGCCGTCCCGTTCGGCGCGACGACGAAGATGGACGGCTGCGCCGCGATCTACCCGGCACTGGCCGCGATCTTCATCGCGCAGATCTTCGACGTGCAGCTGGGCATCCAGGACTACCTGCTGATCGCCTTCGTCTCGGTCGTCGGCTCGGCGGCCACGGCGGGCCTCACCGGCGCGACCGTCATGCTCACCCTGACGCTGTCCACGCTGGGCCTCCCGCTGGAGGGCGTGGGTCTGCTGATGGCGATCGACCCGATTCTGGACATGATGCGGACCGCGACGAACGTCGCCGGTCAGGCGCTCGTGCCCGTGATCGTCGCGGCGCGGGAGAAGATCCTGGACCACGACGCGTACAACTCGGCCACCTCGTCCCCGATCGACGAGGCCGAGCCGCGCGCGACCGAACAGAAGACGGCGGTGCCCGTCGCCGCCTGACCAGGTCACGGCGCGTAGGTGAACAGCATGAGACCCCCCTTCCGTAAGGGAGGGGGGTCTTTGCACGTCGTGCCGCCTTGCGGCTGGCCGTAGGCTTACCGCGGAGTAGGGGTGCGGGGGCGGAGGGAAGTTCTGAGATGAGTGCGGTCAAGGGCGTGAAGAGCAAGCGCATGCCGAGGGCGGTGCGCGAGCGGCAGATGATGGACGCCGCGGTGCAGACGTTCGGGCAGCGCGGCTACCGGGCGGCCTCGATGGACGAGATCGCGGAGCTGGCCGGGGTCTCCAAGCCCCTGGTCTATCTGTATCTGAACTCCAAGGAGGAGTTGTTCACGGCGTGCATCCGCCGTGAGGCCGCCGCGCTCATCGCGGCCGTGGAGGCGGCGGTGGAGCCGGGGCTGCCGGCGGACCGGCAGCTGTGGGCCGGGCTCGCGGCGTTCTTCACGCACACCGCCGAGCACCCGGACGGCTGGGCCGTGCTGCACCAGCAGGCGCGGACGCACGGGGAACCGTTCGCGCTCGAAGTGGCCGCGATGCGCGACGAGATCGTCACCTTCGTGACCGGTCTGATCGCGACCGCGGCCCGCGAGGCGGGGGCTGCCCGGCAGGACCCCGAACTGGCCGACCGGGACGTGGCGGGCCTCGCGCAGGCGCTGGTCGGTGCGGCCGAGTCGCTGGCCGGGTGGATGAACCAGACGGGTGCGGTGTCGGCGAAGGAAGCCGCGGCGACGCTCATGAACTTCGCCTGGATGGGCCTCGGTGAGCTCATGAAGGGTGAGCGCTGGTCCTCCCGCTGAGATGGATGCGGTCGCCGCTGCGGAGCTGGAACGCCGTACCGGAGCCGGCCGGCTCCGCGGCGTAGGTCACGGATGCGGGCAGCAGCACCGGCGCCCTGAACTCGGCGCTCGCCGCCGTGAGTTGCGGGCTGGCCGACTCCGCGAGGCAGCGGGCGAAGGTCCACATCCCGTGGGCGATCGCCCGGGGGAAGCCGAAGGCCCTGGCGGTCAGCGGATGCAGATGGATGGGGTTGCGGTCGCCGGACGCCGCGCCGTAGCGGCGTCCCAGGTCCGCGGGGAGCTGCCAGGTGCCGACGGCGGGCAGAGGCTCGTCGGGACGGTGGTCCGTGTCGTGCGCGGTCCGGTGCCGCGTTTCGGGCGCCGGGCGGTCGGTGTCGTACGACGTCCGGTGCCGGGCCAGATAGCCGCTGCGGGACTCCCACACCAGGTCGCCGTCCCGGTGCGCCCGGGTGACGACGGTGACCTCGGTGCCCCGCCGGTGCGGGGTCAGCGCCTCGGCATGGACGGTCAGGACGGGCGTGTCCTCGGGGTGCAGCGGCCGGTGCCCGGTGATTTCGATACGGGTGTGGACCAGCCCGAGCAGCGGGAGCGGGAAGCGGCGGGCGGCCATCAGGCGCATGGCGAGCGGGAAGCCCAGGACATGCGGATAGGGGAGCGGGAGCGGCCCGTCGCCCGGGAAGCCGCAGATCCGGGCGTACGCGGCGAGGCGCGCGGGATCGATACGGACGGGGCCGCCGATCCGGGTCGCGGGCAGTTCGGCGTCCGCGTGGACGCCGCGCTTCAGCGGTGAGGTGAGGGCCCCGCGGGCCAGGGTGAGGGCGAGTGGCATGTCAGGCTCCCAGCAGGCTCTGGCCGCAGACGCGCAGCACCTGGCCGGTGACCGCACCGGACCCGGGGTGGGCGAACCAGGCCGTGGCTTCCGCGACATCGACGGGGAGCCCGCCCTGGGCGAGGGAGTTCATCCGGCGTCCCGCCTCCCGGACGAACAGCGGGACGGCGGCCGTCATCCGGGTCTCGATGAAGCCGGGCGCGACGGCGTTGACGGTGATGCCCCGGTCGGCGACGCGGGGAGCGAGGGAGCGGACGAGGCCGATGATCCCGGCCTTGCTCGCCGCGTAGTTGGTCTGGCCGGTGTTCCCTGCGATACCGGCGATGGACGAGGTCGCGACGATCCGGCCGCCGTCCCCGACCACCCCGGCTTTCAGGAGCGCGTCGGTGATGTCGAGTACGGCGGTGAGATTGACCTCCAGGACCGAACTCCACCGGTCCGCGGGCATGTTGGCGAGGCGCCGGTCGCGGGTGATGCCCGCGTTGTGGACCAGGATGTCGAGGCCGTCGGGGAGGGCGGCCGTGATGCGGTCGGCCGCGTCGGCGGCGGTGATGTCGAGGGTGAGCGCGGTGCCGCCGATCCGGTCGGCTGTGGCCCGGAGGTCGGCCTCGGCCGGGGGCACGTCCAGGCAGAGGACGTCCGCGCCGTCGCGGGCGAGGGTCTCGGCGACGGCCGCCCCGATGCCGCGCGCCGCGCCGGTGACCAGAGCGGTACGCCCGGCGAGCGGGCGCGCGGGATCGCCGCCCGCCGCCGGCTCCTCGTCCACCGCGCGCCCGGCGATCTCGATGACCTGCCCGCTGATGTAGGCGGACTTGGGCGAGAGCAGGAAGCGCAGGGTCGATGCGGCTGCGGCGGGAGCGGTGAGGCGGACGAGGTTGGCGGTGCGTCCGCGTCCCAGCTCCTTGCCCAGGGAGCGGGTGAATCCCTCCAGCGCCTGCTGAGCGGCGGCCTGGTGGTGATCGTCGGCCGCGAGCGGTGAGCCGAGGACGACCACCCGGCCGCCGGCGCCGAGTGACCGTACGGCCGGGTGCAGCGCGGCGTGGACCTCGGCGAGTCCTGCGGCGGAGGTGACGCCGGTCGCGTCGAGGACGAGGGCGGCGGGCGTCTGCCGCCCCGCGGGTCCCTCGTCCGGCGCGGTGAGCGGCAGCCCGGCGTCGGACAGCGGCTCCCGCAGCGCCGAACTCCCGGCGGTGAGCCGCAGCAGCGGCCCGTCCAGGGCGGGCGTGTCGGCGCTCCAGCGGCGCAGCGGGTGCGGCTGGGGCAGGCCGAGCCGACGGGTCAGAAATCGGCCGGGTGCTGTGCGGGTGAGGTGCAGATAGCGATCGGCCATTGTCCTTGCTCCCAGCTCGGTCGTAGATTTACTCAAGAGTAAGGTTACTGAGAAGTCAGGAGCTGGTCGAGATGTTCGCTCACGCGCCTCGCCGGGTCGCGGTGATCGGTGGCAGCCGTATCCCCTTCGCCAGGTCCGACGGTGCCTACGCCACCGCCTCCAACCAGGAGATGCTGGGCGCCGCGCTGGACGGGCTCGTCGAGCGGTACGGCCTCCAGGAGCCGGACGCGGTGGGCGAGTTCGTCGCCGGCGCCGTCCTCAAGCACAGCCGTGACTTCAATCTCGCCCGCGAGACCGTCCTCGGCTCGGCGCTCGACCCGCGGACCCCCGCGTACGACATCCAGCAGGCCTGCGGCACCGGACTGCAGGCGATCATCGCCGTGGCGAACAAGATCGCGCTCGGCGCGGTGGACAGCGGGATCGCGGGCGGCGCCGACACCGCGAGCGACGCACCGCTCGGCGTCAACGACGAGCTGCGCCGGATCCTGCTGGAAGCGCGCCGGGCGAAGGGGGCGGGCGGCCGGCTGCGGGCGCTCGCGCGGATCCGGCCGCGGCACCTCGTGCCCGACATCCCGCGCAACGCCGAACCCCGCACCGGGCTGTCGATGGGCGAGCACGCCGCGATCACCGCACGGGAGTGGGGGATCGGCCGCACCGAACAGGACGAGCTGACCGTCGAGAGCCACCGCCGGCTCGCCGCCGCGTACGACCGCGGGCTTCTGGACGACCTCGTCGTGCCGTACCGGGGCCTGGCCCGGGACGGGAATCTGCGGCCCGGCTCCACCGTGGAGAAACTCGCCACGCTGAAGCCGGTGTTCGGCACGGCGCACCCCGACGCGACGATGACCGCCGCCAACTCCACCCCGCTCACCGACGGCGCGGCCACCGTGCTGCTGGCGAGCGAGGACTGGGCGGCGGCGCGGGGTCTGCGGCCGCTCGCCTTCCTCACGGCGTACGAGACGGCCGCCGTCGACCATGTCGGCGGGCGGGACGGACTGCTGATGGCACCCGCGTACGCCGTCCCCCGGATGCTGGAGCGGGCCGGGCTCACCCTCGGCGATTTCGATCTGGTGGAGATCCACGAGGCGTTCGCCTCGCAGGTGCTCGCCACGCTGGCCGCCTGGGAGAAGCAGGGCCTCGCTCCCGTGGACCGGGCGCGGCTGAACGTCGCCGGCTCCTCGCTCGCGACCGGGCATCCGTTCGCCGCGACGGGCGCGCGGATCGTCGCGACGCTCGCCACGCTGCTGGCGGAGCGGGAGGGTCCGGGACGCGGACTCGTCTCGGTCTGCGCGGCGGGCGGCCAGGGGGTCACGGCGATCCTCGAACGTGCCTGAACCCCGCCCTCCCGTGGGGCCGTTGCCCCGCAGCCACGCCCCCCGCATGTCCCACGCGCACAAGGAGTCGCCCGTGACCGCCGAACCGGTCGAGCCGAGCAAGAGCCTTCAGGGCGGTGTCGTACGCGAGGTCCTTCTGCCGCCGCTCGTGCCCGTCGTCCGCCACGGTTCGCTCGCCGACATCCCCTTCGACAACGCACGCGAGGCGCCCGCCGACGCGGTCCTCAGCCGCAAGGGCCCCGGCGGCGACTGGAAGGACGTGACGGCCGGTGAGTTCGCGGACCAGGTGCTGGCGGTGGCCAAGGGCCTGATCGCCGAAGGGCTGCGGCCCGGCGACCGGCTCGCGATCATGTCCCGTACGACCTATGAGTGGACGCTGCTCGACTTCGCGGCCTGGGCCGCCGGGCTGATCACCGTCCCCGTCTACCCGACCTCGTCCGCGTTCCAGGCCCGCTGGATCCTCCAGGACTCGGGAGCCGTCGCGTGCGTCGTGGAGGACACCGCCCAGGCGCGGTTGATCAGCCAGGAACGCAAGCAACTGCCCGACCTCACCCGGCTGTGGGCGTTCGCCACGGGCGCGGTGGACACGCTCATGAAGGCGGGCGCGCAGATACCCGACACGGTCGTCACCGCGCGGCGGGGCGGCCTGGGGCCGGAGTCGGTCGCGACACTGCTCTACACCTCGGGAACGACCGGCCGCCCCAAGGGCTGTGTCCTCACCCACGGGAACTTCTTCGCCGAGGTGGACAACGCGATCGAGCTGCTGCACCCGGTCTTCCGGTCGCTGAGCCGCGAACCCGCCGCCACGCTGCTCTTCCTGCCGCTGTCCCACGTGTTCGGTCGGATGGTGGCGGTGGCCTGTCTGCGGGCCCGCGTGCGGCTCGGGCACGCACCCTCCATCCGGACCGAGGACCTGCTCGCCGACCTGGCCGGCTTCCGGCCCACGTTCCTGCTCGCCATTCCCTACGTCCTGGAGAAGGTCTACAACACCGGCCGCGCGACGGCCGAAAAGCTCGGCCGGGCCTCGTCGTTCGACCGGGCGGCGAAGATCGCCCGGCGCTACGGGGAGGCGGTGGAGGCGGCCCACCACGGCACCGGACCGGGGCCCTCGCGGTCCCTGCGAGCCGCCCGCGCGCTGTACGACCCGCTGGTCTACCGGCGTATCCGTGCCGCACTCGGCGGCAAGGTCCGGTACGCGATCTGCGGAGGTTCACCGCTCGGACGCCGCCTCGCCGCCTTCTACGCCGGAGCCGGTGTCCAGGTCTTCGAGGGGTACGGGCTCACCGAGACGACGGCCGCGGCCACCGTGACGCCGCCGCTCAAGCCCCGGATGGGCACGGTCGGTTGGCCCCTGCCCGGAACAGCGGTACGGATCGCCGACGACGGCGAGGTGCTGCTCCGCGGCGGCCAGGTGTTCAGCGGGTACTGGGACCGGGAGCGGGGTGCGATCGTGCCGGTGACCCGGGACGGCTGGTTCGCCACGGGCGACCTCGGTTCGATCGACGCCGACGGCTATCTGACCATCACCGGTCGCACGAAGGACATCCTCATCACCTCCGCCGGGAAGAACGTCGCCCCGGCGCCGCTGGAGGACTGGCTGCGCGCCCACCCGCTCATCGGCCAGTGCATGGTGGTCGGCGACAACCGCCCCTATGTCACCGCCCTGTTGACGCTGGAGCCCGACGGCATCGCGCACTGGTGCCGGATGAAGAAGAAGCAGCACCTCACCGCGGCCCAACTGGCCGTGGACGAGGACCTGCTGGCGACGCTCCAGCGCGCGGTGGACGAGGCGAACCGGCTGGTGTCGCGGGCCGAGTCGATCCGCCGCTTCCATGTTCTGGCAGGGGACTTCACGGAGGAGAGCGGCCATCTGACGCCGTCGCTGAAGCTGCGGCGGAGCGCGATCGCGCGTGACTTCACGGCGGAGATCGAGGGCCTGTACCGCCGGTGACAGCGCGACACCGCGACGACACCGCGACAGCGCGACGCACCGCCACAGCGCGACGACACCGCGACCCTGCGACGACACCGCGACACCGCGACACCGCGACACCGCGACACCGCAGCGCACGCCGTGGCGCGGGTCGTGCGGACCATGGGTCCGGAAAAGCGCTCCGGAGTCACCCGGGGTGACGTGACCGGCACCCTGCGGAGGGGGATTAGGGCCGATTCGTGCGTGCGCTTCGCCACAGCCGGACAAATCTCTACGCGCCGGTAGGCCGCCTTCCGCGGTTCCCGACTCCCCGGGGCGAGCTGCGACGATGCCCACCTGTCGGGGGTCCGGCAGGGCAGTGCCACTTACCGGCCTTGTGCCCCGGACAACAGGCGAGTCGGGTCAACGCTGGATAAACTCCTCGTTTGCCGTGCGCGGAACGGGGATTCGCAGCGCACTCCACGACCGAGGGAGAGTGAGAGATGCGTACCAGGCCGTCGCGTGTCGACCGGGGCGAGCGCGGTCCCGGGGATCTGTCCGCCGGCGAACGGCGGACTGCATGACCGTCGCCCCGGAGACCCCGGCTCTCCTCGAAACCCTTCTGGCCGAAGCACCCTCCCCGGCGCTCTACACCGCCGGCGGCGCCGCACCCGAGCGCACTCTCGTCGACATCCTCGACGAGACCGCCCGCCGCCACCCGGACGCTCTCGCCGTCGACGACGGCGTCGCACCCCTCACCTACCGTGCGCTCCTCGACGAGGTCGAGACGCTGCGCCGGCAGCTCGCCGAGACCGGCACGGGGACCGGCGACCGGGTGGGCATACGCGTCCCCTCCGGGACCGCCGACCTGTACGTCTCCATCCTCGCCGTCCTCGCGGCCGGCGCCGCTTACGTCCCCGTCGACGCCGAGGACCCCGACGAGCGCGCCGACCTCGTGTTCACCGAGGCCGCGGTGAGCGCCGTCATCGGCGAAGGCCGCACCATCGTCCCGAGCAGCACCCCCGGCGGCGACACCGGCCGCAGGCCGGCGCCCGACGACGACGCGTGGATCATCTTCACCTCCGGCTCCACCGGCAAGCCCAAGGGCGTCGCCGTCACCCACCGCAACGCCGCGGCGTTCGTCGACGCGGAGGCCGGTCTCTTCCTCACCGGCGCCCCGCTCGGCCCCGGCGACCGCGTCCTGGCCGGCCTCTCCGTCGCCTTCGACGCCTCCTGCGAGGAGATGTGGCTGGCCTGGCGGCACGGCGCCTGCCTGGTGCCCGCCCCCCGCTCCCTCGTCCGCACCGGACTCGACCTCGGCCCCTGGCTCGTCGAACAGCGCATCACCGTCGTCTCGACGGTCCCCACACTCGCGGCCCTGTGGCCCGCTGAAGCGCTCGACGAGGTACGTCTGCTGATCTTCGGCGGTGAGGCCTGCCCGCCCGAGCTGGCGGAACGCATGGCGGTCCCCGGCCGCGAGGTGTGGAACACCTACGGCCCGACCGAGGCCACCGTCGTCGCCTGCGCGGCCCCGCTGACCGGCGAGGGCCCGGTGCGCATCGGCCTGCCGCTCGACGGCTGGGAGCTCGCCGTCGTGGACGGCCGCGGCGAGATCGTGGCGATGGGCGAGACCGGCGAGCTGGTGATCGGCGGCGTCGGCCTGGCGCGCTACCTGGACGAGGCGAAGGACACCGAGAAGTACGCTCCCCTGCCCGCACTCGGCTGGGACCGCGCCTACCGCAGTGGTGACCTGGTGCGCGCGGAGGAGGAGGGCCTGCTCTTCGTGGGCCGCGCCGACGAGCAGATCAAGCTCGGCGGCCGCCGTATCGAGCTGGGCGAGATCGACGCGGCGCTCCAGGCGCTGCCGGGCGTGGCAGGCGCGGCGGCGGCGGTCCGCACGACCGGTGCGGGCCATCAGCTGCTGGTGGGCTACGTCGTACCGGCGGCGCCGGACGGCGTGACGCCCGCGGACGTGCTCGACGACTCCGCCGAGGTGCGGGAGACCGAGGGCGCCGAGGCCGTGGCTCAGGGAACGGACGCGCCCGCCGATGCACCGGCCGCCGCGGATGCCGATATCGACCACGCCGACGCCGACGCCGGTATCGATGCCGACGCCGTGCCCGACGCCGCCGTCGCGTTCGACCTCGACGACTCGCTCGCGCGGCTGCGCAAGGAGCTGCCCGCCGCGCTCGTCCCGCTCATCGCCGTCGTCGACGATCTGCCGACCCGCACCTCCGGCAAGGTCGACCGCAACGCCCTGCCCTGGCCGCTGCCGAACACCGGCACCGGCGACAGCGCTCAGGCCGCCGAGCTCACCGAGACCGAGGCCTGGCTCGCCGAACAGTGGACCGACCTCCTGGGCGTGCCGGTGAGCGGGCCCGACGCCGACTTCTTCGCCGGCGGAGGTGGCAGTCTCGCCGCCGCACAGCTCGTCTCGCGGATCCGTGAGCAGTACGCCACCGGGTCCGTCGGCGACATCTACCAGAACCCGACGCTCGGAGCCCTCGCGCTCACGCTGGAGCGGACCTCCCCGCGCAGCACGAAGGCCCGCCCGGTGCGGCCGGTGCCGCGCAGGACCGGGATCGCGCAGATCCTGCTCATGCTGCCGCTGCTGACCGTCACCGGACTGCGCTGGTCGGTCGTCGCGGCCGCCGTCAACAACGTCGTCGCCCTGCCCTGGGCCCCCACCGTCTCCTGGTGGTGGGTGGCGCTCGGCTGGCTGCTGTTCCTCAGCCCGGCCGGGCGGATCGTCATCGCCGCCGGCGGCGCGCGGATGCTGCTGCGCGGGGTGCGCCCCGGGACGTACGCGCGCGGCGGCGGCACCCATCTGCGCCTGTGGACTGCCGAACGCCTCGCCGAGCTCAGCGGTGCGACCAACCTCGCGGGCACCTGGCTCACCTACTACGCCCGCGCGCTCGGTGTCCGGATCGGCGAGGACGTCGACCTGCACTCCCTGCCTCCGGTGACCGGCATGCTCCGGCTCGGCCGCGGCAGCGCCGTGGAACCCGAGGTGGACCTCTCCGGCCACTGGCTGGACGGGGACCGGCTGCACATCGGAGCCGTACGCATCGGCGCCGGTGCCACCGTCGGCGCCCGCAGCACGCTCTTCCCCGGCGCGCGGATCGGCAAGCGCGCCGAGATCGCGCCCGGGTCCGGCGTGACCGGGACCGTGCCGGCCGACGAGCGCTGGTCCGGTGTGCCGGCCACCCGCAAGGGCAAGGCCAACCGCCGGTTCCCCGAAGGCCGTCCCCGGCGCAGACGCCGCTGGACAGCCGTCTACTCCCTGACCTCGCTGTTCCTCAGCCTGCTGCCGGCGCTCGCGGCGCTGCCCGCGCTGCTGGTGATGGGCGCCTTCGTGGACGGCACCCACGGGCTCGGTGACGCCCTGGCCGCCGCGCTCACCGCCGTACCGCTCGCCACGCTGGTGGCGATGGCCGGCTACGCCCTGCTGATCGTCGCCGGCGTCCGTACGCTCGGCGTCGGCCTGCGCGAGGGCCATCACCCCGTGCACGGCCGGATCGCCTGGCAGGCATGGGCGACCGAGCGGCTGATGGACATGGCGCGTGTCCATCTCTTCCCCCTCTACGCGAGCCTGTTCACGCCCGTGTGGCTGCGGGCGCTGGGCATGAAGGTGGGCCGCGGGGTCGAGGCGTCGACGGTGCTCGCACTCCCCGCGATGACCACGGTCGGCGACGGCGCGTTCCTGGCCGACGACACACTGGTGGCCTCCTACGAACTCGGCGGCGGCTGGCTGCGGATCGCCGAGGCCCGGGTCGGCAAGCGCGCGTTCCTCGGCAACTCCGGGATGACCGCCGCCGGGCGCCGGGTGCCCAAGCGGGGTCTCGTCGGTGTGCTGTCGTCGACCCCGAAGCGGGCCAAGGCGGGCTCCTCCTGGCTCGGTATGCCTCCGATGAAGCTGCCGCGTTCGGCGGAGGAGAGCGACCAGAGCCGTACCTTCGCCCCGCCCGCCCGGCTGAAGTGGGCGCGCGCCTGCGTCGAGCTCTGCCGGATCGTGCCGGTGATGTGCAGCGTGGCGCTCGCCGTCCTCGGGCTCGCGGTCTTCGAACTGCTGGCGGCCCGGTACGGATTCACCGTCGCCATCCTGGCCGGCGGAGCGGTGCTGTTCGCCGCCGGTGTGGTGGCGTGCCTGGTGGCGATCGCGGCGAAGTGGCTGCTGGTGGGCCGGTTCAAGGCCGTCGAGCACCCGCTGTGGTCGTCGTTCGTGTGGCGCAACGAGGTCGCGGACACCTTCGTCGAGGTGCTGGCCGTGCCGTGGCTGGTCGGTGCGAGCGCCGGCACCCCGCTGATGAACCTGTGGCTGCGCGGGCTCGGCGCCCGCATCGGACGCGGTGCCTGGTGCGACACGTACTGGCTGCCGGAGGCGGACCTGGTGAGTGTCGGCAGCGGCGCGAGCGTCAACCGCGGATGCGTCGTCCAGACCCACCTCTTCCATGACCGGATCATGCGCATGGACAATGTCGTTCTCGGAGCGGGCGCGACACTCGGCCCGCACGGCATCGCGCTGCCCGGCGCGGTGATCGGCGACCGGGCCACCGTCGGTCCGGCCTCGCTGGTGATGCGCGGGGAGAGCGTGCCCGCGGACAGCCGCTGGCTGGGCAACCCGATCGCGGCATGGCGGAAGTGAGCACGGGCGCGACAGCGCAGCACACGCAAGACCCAAAGGACGCACGGGTGACGGACTTGTATCTGCCGCAGCACGGCGACAGCGGTTACCGGACGACGCGGTACGACCTGGAGCTGGACTACATCCCGCACACCGGGCGACTGTCCGGCCGGGCCCGGATCACCGCTGTCGCCGAGCGCGCGCTGCCCGAAATCGTCCTCGACCTCGGGCAGTTCCGGCTCAGCAAGGTGCTGGTGGACGGCGCCCGCCCGGCCCGGTACACACACCGCGGGGACAAACTCCGGATACGTCCGGCGCGACCGCTGCGGGCGGGCGCCGGCTTCACCGTCGAGGTGCGCTACACGGGAGTGCCGCATCCCGTGCGCACCCGTGACTGGGGCGACCTCGGCTGGGAGCAGCTGGACGAGGGCGCGCTGGTGGCCTCCCAGCCGCACGGCGCCCGGTCCTGGTTCCCCTGCAACGACCGCCCCGACGACAAGGCCGTGTACCGGATCGCGGTGACGGCGCCCACGCCGTACACGGTGATTGCGAACGGCACGCTCACCTCGCGCACGATGAGCGCCTCCACGACGACCTGGGTGTACGAGCAGTCCGCCCCGATGGCCACGTATCTCGCGACCGTGCAGATCGGGCCCTACGAACTGGTCGACGTCCCGCACGCGGGAGCCGTGCCGCAGCCCGCCGCCGTGCCGCGTTCGCTCCTCGGGCGCTTCGGGCGCGACTTCGCGCGCCAGCCGCAGATGATGACCGTCTTCCAGGACCTGTTCGGGCCCTACCCCTTCGACGACTACGCGGTCGTGATCGTCGACGAGGAACTGGACGTGCCGGTCGAGGCCCAGGGCCTGTCCATCTTCGGCGCGAACCACGTCGACGGGCGGCGCGGCAGCGAACGCCTGGTGGCGCACGAACTGGCCCACCAGTGGTTCGGCAACAGCCTCACGGTCGCCGACTGGCGGCACATCTGGCTCAACGAGGGCTTCGCGAAGTACGCCGAGTGGCTGTGGTCCGAGATGTCGGGCGGCCCCTCCGCGTCGGCGATGGCCGCGAAGTCCCGGGCGCGCCTGGCGCTGCTGCGGCAGGACGTCCGCATCGCCGACCCCGGTCTGCGGCGGCTGTTCGACGACCGGGTCTACGAACGCGGCGCGTTGACGCTGCACGCGCTGCGCATGGAGATCGGGCACGCGGCCTTTGTGGGGCTGCTGCGGCAGTGGACATCGACGCACCGGCACGGTGTGGTCACGACGGAGGAGTTCATCGCGCTGGCCCGCGAGCACTCACCGCGCCCGCTGGACAAGCTGTTTACGACGTGGCTGTACGAGCCGAAGCTTCCGCCGCTGCCGCGGCAGCGCTGAGCCGGCCGCTCGGCGGCGCGGGTGTCGGGGCCCGGCCCCTCAGCCCTCCACGCGCCGGTCCTTCGCGCGGGCCTCGCGCCATTCGGTGAGGACCGCGTCGATGTCGAACGGCTTGCGCCCCAGCGGCGGGCCCGGCGGCGGACGGAGGATCGCGGCGGTGATCTTCTCGTTGATCCCGGTGAGGATGCGCCGGACCTCGGACTCCGTCGTGGCGCGGTCCACCGCGTCCCGCGCGTCCTCCGCCTCCTTGCGCAGCGCCAGTGTCGGCGGCAGGACGGAGACGCCCTCACGGTGCATCTTGCTCTTGACCCACCACAGTTCGTCGTACGGCGCCTTGTCGTCCGGCAGCGGTTTCCCGAAGCCGGGCAGTGAGGTGAAGTCACCCCGTTCCGTCGCGTCGCGGATCTGCTTGTCCACCCACGACTCGAAACTGACGCCCGGGGGCTTTCGTTCGGTCACGTCCCGACCTCCCGTCTCGGTCCCTCCATCGTAGGCGGGCCGGGAAAACGAAGGGGGGTGGCCGTGGTCCGGCCACCCCCGCCCCCGGCGGCGTCAGCAGTTGCCGGCAGCCGCCCGTCCCGCGAACCGGTCCGCCAGCCAATTGGCCGCCGGAATCGCCTCGGTGATCACTCCGGTGACGTGCTCGCCGAGCACGATCGTCCGCCACTTCACGTTCGCGCCCTTCGCGCACCAGTCCTTGCGTAGCTGCGCCCCCTGGCCGTAGGGGATCAGCTCGTCGGCCAGCGCGTGGTACAGGTACACGGGATGGCCGGGGCGGCGCGAGCCGAGGTCGGACTCGTGCAGCCGCTTCTGCCACTGCGGGGTCTCCAGCGGATTGCGCACCGTCATCTCGGAGATCTTCTTGAAGGATCCGACGGTGGTGTCGAGGGCCACGCAGTTGTTGCGCAGGAACGAGATGAGCGCCCTGCCCGCCGGGTTCAGATACGAGTCCAGTTTCAGCTCGGGGAAGGCCGCGTCCTGGCCGGCCGCCGCCATGAACAGCAGCCCCGATCCGTAGGAGCCGTCGTGTACGGGGGCGAGCCCGGTCAGCCGGGCGGGTACGCCGCCGGTCACCGTGCCCTTGACCTTCAGTTCCGGGGCGTACGAGTCGTGCAGTTCGGCCGCCCAGCTCGACGCCTGTCCGCCCTGCGAGTAGCCCATGATCCCGACGGGGGAGTCGGCGGAGAGGCCGGCCCCCCGCAGCGCGATCGCGGCGCGGGCCGCGTCCAGCACGGCGTGGCCGGCCGAGCGGCCCACCGTGTAGGTGTGCTCGCCCGGGGTGCCGAGCCCTTCGTAGTCGGTGACCGCGACGGCCCAGCCGCGCAGGGTCAGCTGCTGGATCAGATTGGCCTCGACGGTCGTGCCGGTGGGGAATCCGGCGCTCGGTGCGCAGCTGTCGGCGAGGCCGACGGTGCCCACCGCGTAGGTGACCAGAGGACGCGGGCCGGTGCGGCCGTCCTGGGGGACGATCACCGTGCCGGAGACGGTGTTCGGTGCGCCGTCGGCGGTGGTGGAGCGGTAGGTGATCCGCCAGGCCTTGGTCGCGGTGGGCTGTCCGGGCAGGGGATGGAAAGCGCTCGGCGCCGAGCCGACGATGTCGCCGGGGCCTGCGGCCGACGTGTCGTCCGCGGACGCTGTGGGGGTGGCTGCCGAGAGGGCGAGTGCGGCCATGACGGCCAGCACCCGGGTGGGTACACGCATTGCGGCTCTCCCAACGGTCCAGTGATGCTGGGCAGTTGACGGAAAGGTAGTGACCCGTGAGTAAGTTCCGTCCTGACCGGGCAGCTCAGCTTCACTGACTTCGGGTCAACTCGCGTCGGCCGACCCGTCGTGATCAACGACGTCGGCCTGTCCGCGGTACGCCCCCGGTGTCGTCCCCGTCCACCGGCGGAACGCCCGGTGGAAGGAGGTGTCCTCGGAGAAACCGAGGCGGGCCGCGAGTTCCGCGATCGGCTCGTTCCCCTCGGCGAGACCGGCGATCGCCGCGTCCCGCCGCACCGCGTCCTTCAGTTGCCGGTAGGACGTCTCCTCCTGCTGAAGCCTCCGTCGCAGCGTCGCCGGGCTGACCGCGAGCCGGGCGGCGGTCTCGTCCAGCGAGGGGAGCCTCGGGGAGGCCCGCAGCGAGCGGGCGAGCGCGCGGCGCACCTGCTCGCCGACGGTCGCCGCGTACTCCCGCCGGCTCAGCAACTCGAACGGCGAGGCCCGCAGCATCTCCTCCAGCGCCGGCTCGTCCCGCAGCAGCGGCGATGCCAGCCAGTGGGCGGAGAAGACGGCCGTGGTCACCGGCTCCCCGTAGCGGACGGGGCAGCCGAAGAGGTACGGGTACTCGTCGTGGTGCGGCGGCGGGGGGTAGCCGAACCCGGCCCGCAGCAGCGGGATGCGGCGGCCGATGAACCAGCTGCACAGCCGGTGCCAGATGACCACCAGACACTCGGCGAGGAAGCGGTCCTCGTCCCGGCCGAGGTCGTTGCGCACCACGAACGCCGCCTCGTCGCCGTCCCGGGTGAGGGCGAGGTCGGGGCCGCCGGGGAACAGCCGGTAGAAGGCGGCACCGCGCTCGATCGCCGCGCCCAGATCACGGCAGCCCAGCGTGGCGTGGCACATCATCGCGAAGGTGCCCGGGCGGCTCGGCGACGGGCCGAGACCGAGGAACTCGTCGTGGGTCGCCCGGTACAGCGCCCGGAACAGCAGGCCGAACTGGTCGGCGGTGACGCGGGCCCGGTCGTCGCTCAGCAGCAGCGGGGGGATGCCGGCGGTCTGGAGCAGCGGGACGGTGTCGATGCCGTGACGCTCCGCCCCACGCAGCACGGCCCGCACATGGTGCACGGTGATCGTCCGCTTCCCCATGGTCATCGACGGTAGCGGGGTTGAGCGGTGGGGTCAGCGGGCGTGACGGTTTCCGTCATGCCACCGGCGGTGGCCGCGTCCTTACGTTCGGTGCATGACAGGTGAAGAGCGGGAACGGCCCGGCACGCTCGCGGTGTTCGCCGAGTGGACCGCCGACCGGTACGCGGACCATCCGGCGCTGCGGTTCACCCGGGACGGCTCGTGGCACACGGTGTCCTACACCGGACTGCGCGACACCGTCCGGGCGGTCGGACAGGGGCTGATGGGCCTCGGCGTGCGGGCCGGGGACCGGATCGCGGTCCTCGCCGAGACCCGGCCGGAGTGGACGTACGCGCACCTCGCCTCCCTGGCGGCCGGTGCGGTCGTGGTGCCCGTCTACCCGACGGCCGGGGCCGAAGAGCTGCGCTGGGTACTGGGCGACTCCGGTGCGTCGGTGGTGATCTGCGAGAACGCGGCGCAGGCGGACCGGGTGGAGTCGCTGCGGGACACGCTGCCCGCGGTGCGGCACCTGGTGCTGATGGACCCGCAGACCGGGGCGGAAACGCAGCGCGGGGCGGAGACGCGGCCGGTGGCGGGGGAGCGGCCCGGGGCGGGGACGCGAACGGCGGGGGAGCGGCCCGCGCTCCTCGCGCTGCCCGGGCCCGCACCGCTGGAAGCGCTGCTCGCCCGCGCCCGCCGCGTGCGGCCGGACGACGAGGCCGGGATCGTCTACACCTCTGGCACCACCGGCCCGCCCAAGGGCTGCCGGCTGCTGCACGGCAACCTCGGCGCGATACAGGACGCGACGCTGCCGCTGGTCGACGGCGGCCCGGGCGACCGGACGTACCTCTACCTCCCGCTCGCGCATGTGCTCGCCCAGCTGACGCAGTTCAGCACGCTGATCTACGGCGGCGAGCTCTGCTACTTCGGCGGCCGTATCGAGAACGTCGTCGCCGAACTCGCCCAGGCCCAGCCCACTCATCTGCCCTCCGTGCCCCGGCTCTTCGAGAAGGTCCACGCCTCGGTGCTCGCGCTCGCCGGCGCGCGGGAGGGCGGTCGTGAGCGGCTGGAGGAGGCGGTACGGATCGGGCTGCTGGCGGCGGACGGCGTGCTGCCGCCCGAGCTGACGGACGCGTACAAGCAGGCCGACGAGCAGCTCTACGGCCTGGTGCGGGCGGCCTTCGGCGGCCGGCTGCGCTGGGGTCTCACCGGCGCGGCCCCGATCGCGACCGGGACCCTGGACCTGCTGCGGGCCTGCGGGATCGCCGTGTACGAGGGGTACGGGATGACCGAGTCCGGCGGGGTCATCTCGCTGAACCATCCGGGCGCGGAGCGCCGCGGGACGGTCGGGCGCCCGATCGCCGGCTGCGAGGTGCGCATCGCGGCCGACGGGGAGGTCCTGGCACGCGGGCCGATGGTCTTCCCGGGCTATCACGCGAACCCCGGGGCGAGCGCGGAGGTGCTCGACGACGAGGGCTGGCTGCACACCGGGGACCTGGGCTCGCTCGACCCGGACGGTTATCTGAGCATCACCGGGCGCAAGAAGGACCTGATCATCACGTCCGCCGGGAAGAACCTGGCTCCCGCGGAGGTGGAGCTCGCGATCGAGCGCTCACCGTATGTGTCGCACGCGGTGATGGTGGGGGACCGTCGGCCTTATCCCGTGGCCCTGATCACGGTGGACCCGCTGGAGACCGGCGACGCGGATCCGGCGGCCGTCCGATCCCTGGTCCAGGAGGCGGTCGACGCGGCGAACGCGCAGGTGGCGCGGCCGGCCCGGATCAGGGCGTTCGCCGTGCTGGAGAAGGACTTCTCGATCGGGGACGGAGTGCTCACGCCCACCCTGAAGGTCCGCCGCCGTGCCGTGCTGGAGCGGTACGCCGACGTCATCGACGGGCTGTACGGCGACGGCTGAGGCGACCGGCGGACCCAAGGCAGGAGCCCTGCCCCGCACTGGACGTGCGGGGCAGGGCTCCTTGGTACTGCTAAGTCGTGCGCGATCGACGACCCATGGCTGATTAGGCCGGGGTCACGTTCTCCGCCTGCGGGCCCTTCGGACCCTGAGTGACGTCGAAGTTCACGACCTGGTTCTCCTCGAGGGAGCGGAAGCCAGACGCGTTGATCGCGGAGTAGTGGACGAAGACATCCGGGCCGCCGCCGTCCTGGGCGATGAAGCCGAAGCCCTTTTCAGCGTTGAACCACTTGACGGTTCCGGTAGCCATAAGCCCTCCTTGGGCCAAAGGGTTGCCCTGCTCCAGAACCTGCAAACAAGTCTGAAAACTACAAAAGCCTGCGGGTCACATGCTCCGCAGGCTCTGTACTGCAAGGGAAACCAAACTGCAACTTGCGTCGAGCCTAGCACGCAGGGTGTTCACAGCGGTAGAGGGAAAGATCACGTCACCCGGACGTTTGAAAAGATCTTGGTCTGCTGACGAATCGCAGCTCGGGAGGGGCGCGGGCGGCGTCCCCGTGGCCGCCAGGCGCGTGCCGCGCACGCCCCCGGCGCGTCGCGCCGGCCTCCACAGGTCTAGCCTCGCGATGTGGACAGTCTTGGAGAAAGCACAGCAGCCGACCACCGTCGCAGCCGCCCCCGTGTGGGGCACATCCAGTTCCTCAACTGTCTCCCTCTGTACTGGGGGCTGGCGCGCACCGGAACCCTCCTCGATCTCGAGCTGTCGAAGGACACCCCGGAGAAGCTCAGCGAGCAGCTGGTGCGCGGTGATCTGGACATCGCGCCCGTCACCCTCGTGGAATTCCTGCGCAACGCGGACCGGCTCGTCGCCTTTCCGGACCTCGCGGTCGGCTGTGACGGACCGGTCATGTCCTGCGTGATCGTGTCGCAGGTGCCGCTGGAGAAGCTCTCCGGGGCGCGGGTCGCGCTGGGTTCCACCTCCCGCACCTCCGTACGCCTGGCGCAGCTGCTGCTGGCCGAGCAGTACCAGGTCACTCCGGACTACTACACATGCCCGCCCGACCTCGGCCAGATGATGCTGGAGGCCGAGGCCGCCGTGCTGATCGGGGACGCCGCGCTGCGCGCCTCGCTGCACGACGCGCCGCGGCTCGGCCTCCAGGTCCACGACCTGGGGAAGATGTGGAAGGAGTGGACCGGGCTGCCGTTCGTCTTCGCGGTGTGGGCGGCGCGCAAGGACTATCTGGCCCGCGAGCCCGAGATGGTGCACGAGGTCCACGAGGCCTTCCTCGCCTCCCGCGATCTCTCCCTCCAGGAGGTCGCCAAGGTCTCCGAGCAGGCCGCACGCTGGGAGACCTTCGACGCGGAGCTGCTGGAGCGGTACTTCCGTACGCTCGACTTCCGCTTCGGCCCCGACCAGCTCGCCGGGGTACGCGAGTTCGCCCGCCGCACGGGGCCGGCGACCGGCTACCCGTCGGACGTGACGGTCGAACTGCTCGGCGCCCGATGACGTCCGGCCCGGGTGACCGCCGGGCCGTGTGATCGTCTCAGCGCGCGAGGTCCGTAGGGCGCGCGCTGATCCACGCCCGCAGGGCGCGCGCTGATCCACACGGCGGGCCGATCCTCAGGACGTCGGGACGGGCGCCTGCATGTGCTTGCTGATCCACTCGATGGATCCGTCCCCCATGCCCTGCACATACGTCTTGGCGTTGTGCTCGCCGTCCTGGATGACCTGGAGGCGGGTCTTCACCGGGCCCTTGCCGTAGTCGCGCACGAACTTCTTCACCCGCGCGACCCCCGACTCCTTCGTGCCCACCTGGAACGCCAGATAGACCGCGTTGGCCCCGGTGTCCGGCCTTGCGCCGAGCGCCTCGGCGAGCTTCTCCGGGTTGTTGGCCTGG
Source organism: Streptomyces sp. AM8-1-1 (assembly GCF_032229325.1). Taxonomy (NCBI): domain Bacteria; kingdom Bacillati; phylum Actinomycetota; class Actinomycetes; order Kitasatosporales; family Streptomycetaceae; genus Streptomyces; species Streptomyces sp. AM8-1-1. The sequence goes on along the minus strand of NZ_CP135086.1, from coordinate 3,498,214 downwards.
CGTTGGGGCTCGTGGCCCGACCAGAGCGGGGAGTCCGGCACGGTGTCCGGGCCCGAGGCGATGACGGCCTTGAACCGGTCCGGCCGCTGGAGCACGGACTTCAGGCCCACGAACGCGCCGGACGACGAGCCCATGAAGGCCCAGCCGTCGCGGCTGGTGAAGGTGCGGAAGTTGGCCTTCACGAAGTCGGGGACGTCCTCGGTCATCCAGGTGCCCATCTTCGGCTGCCCGGGTATGTCGCTGCCGTCGTAGTAGTTCTCCGCGTCCGGGTTCAGCACCGGCATCACCACGATGAAGGGAAGGCTCCTTCCCTCCTTCGACCACTTCGCGATGCCGCTCTGGAGCCCCAGGTCCGTGCCCATCCAGTAGTTGTTCGGATAGCCGTTGCCGCCGGGAAGGGCTATCAGGACGGGGAAGCCGCTGCTTGCGTACTTCTCGTCGAAGTACTGCTCGGGCGCCCACACCCAGACCTTGCCCGTGAAGCCGGACTTCCTGCCCTCCAGGGTGGTGACGCCTATTCGGGTGCCGTCGTCCAGCGTGTTCTGGGTGGTGAAGGAGGCCTTGGGGCCGGTCGGCAGCAGCGTCTTCGCGGCGGCCTCGGCCGCCGCCCCGCCTCCGGTCTGCGCGCCACCGCTGCCGGTGGGGGCCTTCACGGCCGGTCCGTCGAAGCTCACCGGTTCGCCCTCGTCGGAGCAGCCCGTGGCGAGCAGGACGGAGCCGAGGGCGGCGGCGGTCACGAGGGCGCGGGAGAGGCGATTCATGCAGGGAGCTCCGAGGGTTCCGGCGCGGTCGGCGGCGCGGGCGGGGCGCAGGCATCTTTTCGGACAAGCTGCGCGAACGGCGCCCAGGGAGACGGCCGGTACCCGGGATCGGTTGGCCTCCGGTCGCGGGCAATCCCCGTGATGCCGGACACGCCGGGGCCTACCCTGATGAGCAGCAGGGGCGGGCGTGACAGGCGTGGAACAACCGGGGGAGTACAGATGCAGCCGCTGGATCCGGGCGAGCCGCGGAGCATCGGTGCGTACCGGCTGCTCGGTCGGCTGGGGGCGGGCGGAATGGGCCGCGTCTACCTCGGGCGCAGTGCCGGCGGCCGCACCGTCGCGGTGAAGATCGTCCATCCGCACTTCGCGCTCGACGAGGAGTTCCGGGCCCGGTTCCGCCGCGAGGTCGACGCGGCACGGCGGGTCGGCGGCCAGTGGACGGCGCCCGTGCTCGACGCCGACCCGGAGGCGTCCGTGCCGTGGGTGGCGACCGGATATGTGGCCGGACCCCCGCTGTCCCAGGCGGTGACGGAACACGGCCCGCTGCCCGCCCACTCGGTACGGGTGCTGGGCGCGGGTCTCGCCGAGGCGCTGGCGGCCGTGCACGCGCTGGAACTGGTGCACCGCGATGTGAAGCCGTCCAACGTGCTCCTCACCCTCGACGGGCCGCGGCTGATCGACTTCGGGATCGCCCGCGCCACCGAGGGCACCGCCTCCCTCACCTCCACCGGCGTCTCCGTCGGATCGCCGGGCTACATGTCGCCCGAGCAGATCCTCGGCAAGGGCATCACCGGGGCCGCCGACGTCTTCTCGCTGGGCGCGGTCCTCGCGTTCGCGGCGACGGGGACCGCTCCCTTCCCCGGCGACTCCTCGGCGGCGCTGCTCTACAAGGTGGTGCACGAGGAACCCGAACTGGCCGGTCTGGAGGGCGATCTGCGCGATCTGGTCGCCCAGTGCCTCGCCAAGGACCCCTCCGCGCGGCCGTCACCCGGCGAGATCGCGCGCCGGCTCGCGCCCGGCGGGGCCGCCGCGCTGGTCGCCGCCGGCTGGCTGCCGGGACCGCTGGTCGAGCAGGTGAGCCGGTCCGCGGTGACGCTGCTGAACCTGGAGCCGGCGGACCAGGCCGTGGCGGACGCCGCGTCGGGGCCGGTGGCCTTCAGCAGCCCCGCGATCGGGACGTTCGGACCGCCGGTCGACCCCGTCGGTCAGCTGCCCTCCCACCCCGGCGGTGCGGCGACGGGGCCGGCCGCGCCGCCCGCCGGCCCTCCCGGGACACCGCCCGGCAGGCGCCGGGTGAGCTGCACCGTGACCCTGACGCTCGCCGCCGCGCTGGCCGCGGTGACGATCGGCGGCGGCTTCCTGCTCGACCTGTGGCCGGGCACCGGCAGCGGTGCCGACCATGCCGACACGGGGGCCGAACCGCCGGGCTCCAGCGCCGCGTCCACCCCCGGCCCGTCCACTCCCCGCCCTTCCGCCTCGGCCTCGCAGGAACCCGGGGACAAGGTGACGGCCGTACCGAAGGCCTTCATCGGCAGCTGGGAGGGTCCCTTCAAGGTCAGCCTCGCGGGAAGCGAACTGGAGGCGGGGACCTTCACCGTCGTCATCCGTGCGGGCAGGACGGGCGCGACGTTCGGCACGGTCAGCCAGTACGACGCGCTCGGCAACCTCTCCTGCGAGGACAACCTCGTCCTGCGCGGCGCGACGACCGCCGAGCTCGTCGCCGACGGCAGCTCCAGCGGCAAACCCGGCAACACCTGCACACCGGGCACCCACACGGTGAAGCTGCGCCTGGACGGGGACCGGGTCCAGTACACATCGCGCGAGCCGCGGGCGGGCGATCCGCGCGCCACGCTGGAGCGTACGGACTGACTCCGGGCACCGGCCGGAAGGCGGCCGAAGCGGCTGGCGTAGGCTGGAGCGGCCCGCAGATGCTCCGAAAAACCGCCGAAAGGTGACACCCGGTGACCGAGAAGGCCGACCTTCAGTCCGTGCTGGACCGTGCCGCTGAGGGCGGTCGGATCACGCCCGAGGAAGCGCTGGAGCTGTACCGCTCGGCCCCGCTGCACGCACTGGGAACGGCGGCCGACGCCGTCCGCCGGCGGCGCTACGCCGGTACCGAGCACATCGCGACGTACATCATCGAGCGCAACATCAACTACACCAACGTGTGTGTCACGGCCTGCAAGTTCTGCGCCTTCTACGCGCCGCCGAAGGACACTGCGAAGGGCTGGACCCGCGATCTCGACGACATCCTGCGGCGCTGCGCGGAGACGGTCGAACTGGGCGGCACCCAGATCATGTTCCAGGGCGGGCACCACCCGGACTTCGGCGTCGAGTACTACGAGGAGCACTTCTCGGCGATCAAGAAGGCGTACCCGCAGCTGGTCATCCACTCCCTCGGCGCCTCCGAGATCGAGCACATGGCCCGGATCTCCGGGGTCTCCGCGGAGGAGGCCATCCGCCGGATCCACGCCGCGGGCCTCGACTCGTTCGCGGGCGCCGGCGCCGAGCTGCTCCCGGCCCGTCCGCGCCAGGCGATCGCCCCGCTGAAGGAGTCCGGCGAGCGCTGGCTGGAGATCATGGAGATCGCGCACGGCCTGGGCGTGGAGTCGACCTCCACGATGCTCATGGGCACCGGCGAGACGAACGCCGAGCGCATCGAGCACCTGCGGATGATCCGCGACGTGCAGGACCGCACCGGCGGCTTCCGTGCCTTCATCCCGTACACGTACCAGCCGCAGAACAACAAGCTGAAGGGCCAGACGCAGGCCACGCTCTTCGAGTACCTGCGGATCATCGCCATCGCCCGTCTCTTCCTCGACAACGTCGCGCACATCCAGGGCTCCTGGCTCACCACCGGCAAGGAGGTCGGCCAGCTCACCCTGCACTACGGCGCTGACGACCTCGGCTCGGTGATGCTGGAGGAGAACGTCGTCTCCTCGGCCGGCGCCAAGCACCGCTCCAACCTGCACGAGATCATCGAGATGATCCGCACCGCCGACCGCGTCCCGGCGCAGCGCTCCACGACGTACGAGCACCTCGTCGTGCACGACGACCCGGCGAACGACCCGGTCGACGACCGCGTCGCCTCGCACATCTCCTCCACGGCGATCGAGGGCGGCACGGCCCACCCCGAGCTCAAGCTGCTGAGCGCCAACTGAGGCCGCCTTGCTGACGATCCATGTGGCCGACGCCGTGTCGCTCGCCGGCCACAAGGACGTGCGGGCGGTCGTCGTCGACGCCGGGCTCATCGTGGAGATGGGTCCGTACGACGCGATGACCGCGGCGCGCCCCCAGGCGCGGGTGCGGACCTGGCCCGGGCTGCTGGTGCCGGGCCTGCGCCACCCCCAGGCGGTCGACCTGCTGGAGTCGGCCTACCACCCCGACCCGCGGGAGGCCGACGAGCTCGGCACCGAGCCGCTGACGGGGGACGCCCTGGCGGCCCTGGAACTGGACGACAAGCGCCTCGGCGGCAGCGCCCGCCGGGGGCTTCAGCGGATGCTCGGGCACGGCGTCACCGCCGTCACCGGTCCCTTCAGCCGGCCCCCCGTCCGCACCGCCGTGGCCCGCTCCGGACTGCGGGTCCGCGAGCCCGTGCCGGTCCGGGCGACGGAGGGCGTCACACTCGACCCGCTGCGGATCCTTCCGCTGAGCGCGCTGCTCGACGGCGGGCTCTCGGTCGGAGCGCCGGCAGACTTCGCCGTTTTCGACGTTCCCGTGGACGAGCCGCCCGCACAGGCGCTGCGCCTGCACGGCGCCGGGACGTGCGTGGCGACGGTCCTCGGCGGCCGGCTGGTGTACCGCCGCGCCTAGGGCCCGGACAGGGCCTGGTGCCGCTCCGGCAGGCTTTGCCCTGTCGCGCCGCCCTCGACGGGCGGACATCGCCGGGCGAGGCACTGGGCATTCACCACGGCTGCTTGAATGGGCTGCGTGATCCGAGCCTCCCTGGACAAGCAGCCGCACGAAGTCGCCTCGATGTTCGACGACGTGGCGGCGAACTACGACCTCACCAACGACGTCCTCTCGCTCGGCCAGGACCGGCGGTGGCGCAAGGAGGTCGCGAAGGCGGTGGACGCGCGTCCGGCGCAGAAGATCCTCGACCTCGCGGCCGGCACCGGCACCTCCTCGCTGCCGTTCAGCGCGGCCGGTGCGTATGTCGTGCCCTGCGACTTCTCCCTCGGCATGCTCCGTGAGGGCAAGAAGCGCAACGCCTGGCTGCCGCTGACCGCGGGCGACGCGACGCGACTGCCGTTCCGCGACGGCGTCTTCGACGCGGTGACGATCTCCTTCGGGCTGCGCAACGTGCAGGAGACGGACACGGCCCTGCGCGAGATGCACCGGGTGACCCGGCCCGGCGGACGCATCGTGATCTGCGAGTTCTCGCACCCCACATGGGCCCCGTTCCGGACGGTCTACGAGGAGTACCTGATGCGGGCGCTGCCGCCGGTGGCGCGCGCGGTCTCCTCCAACCCCGACGCGTACGTCTACCTCGCCGAGTCCATCCAGTCCTGGCCGGACCAGCCCGAGCTGGCGGCGAAGCTCCAGCGCGCGGGCTGGGCGAAGGTCGCCTGGCGGAACCTGTCGGGCGGCATCGTGGCACTGCACCGGGGCACCAAGCCGGCCTGAGCCGCACGCGCCGCGAGCGGCGGGAGCAACCGGCGAGAACGACGGGGGAGTTGACGGGAACCGTCCGGCGGGCAGGATGTGTCAGTTCACTCGCAGCCCCGTTCCCCACGGTCCCGGAGTCTCCATGGCCTCGTACTGTCCGCACTGCGGTTCCCCGTCCCCGGACGAGGCACGCTTCTGCATGAAATGCGGGCGTGAGCGGCTCCCGGCAGCCGAGACGGGCCCACCGCCCGTGCCGCCGGCCCTGCCGCCCTCTCCCACCGCGCTGCCCGCTCCCGCGCTCCCGGCCCCTCCCGCCGGGCCCTCGCCCGTCGGGCAGTTCGCCGGCCGGGTCCTGCGCGGCGACTGGGCGCGGCCCGCGCAGGCCGCGCTCTTCCCGGCCGGGCTGCTGCTCGTCCTGGCCGTGGCCCTCGCGTTCCCCTCGTACGGACAGGACGACGAGGTCGTCGTCGGCTGGGTCGCACGGCTGCGGATCGCGCTCGCGATGCTGCTCCAGGGGGTCGGCGGCGGGTTCGGGATCAAGGCCGCCGGAGGAGGATCGCCCTTCGGAGAGGACTTCGGATCGGATTCCGGCTCCGGCTCCGGCTCCGGCTTCGGATCGGATTCCGGGTCCGGTTTCGGTGACGCTTTCGGCTCGTCCGACGCCATGGGCAGCGCCTCGCTCTCGCTGGTGCCGCTCACCGTGACGCTGCTCTTCGTCGCCGCGCTCTACCTGGGAGCCCGGATGCTGCGTACGCGCGGCGCCGGACTGGAGGCGGCCGTACGGCTCTCGCTCGTGGTCACCGCGGCGGTGCTGGTCCTCGGACTGTTCGCCCAGCCCGACATCGACGGCGTCGAGGTCTCCTCGTCGCCGCTGCTCGCGATGCTCGGAGCGCTGGCGATCTCGCTCGTCGTGAGCTGCGCCGTCCTCCAGCGCGACCACCTCGCCTCCTGGCTGGGCATGCGCCCCGCCGCCGCCTCGGCGGTCCGCGCCCTCGGCACGGCGGTGCGGGCGCTCGGCGCGGTGATCGCGCTCTGCTCGGTGGTGGGCTACATCGTGTACGCGGTGCAGGACGACGTGGACGGCACGGCTCTGCTGGGCGCGCTGCCCTTCCTGCCCAACATCGGGTTCGCGGTGCTCGGACTGAGCTGGGGCGTGCCGCTGGAGTACGACGTCCAGGGGGAGGCCGGCGGCTTCGGATCGAGCTCGGAGAGCGGCGCGTTCGGACTGTCGGAGATCGGCGACCTGTGGGGCAACGGCGCGGTCGCCGGGGCCCTGACGCTCGGTGTGGTCTGTGCGCTGGTCCTCGGCATCTGGACGGCCCTGCGTTCGCCGGACCGCCGTGAGCATCTGCTGACCGGCGGCTTCCTGCTCGGCCTGTTCCTGCTGTTCCTGGGGTTCACCGGGCTCGCGGCGGACGTCTCGGGCGGCGTGGGCGGCTTCGGTGGCCAGGGCCGTTCGGAGGTGGCCCCGAGCGTTCCGGACGCGCTCCTGTTCGGTCTGCTGTGGGTGGGCGGTGCGGTGCTTCTGGCTCCCTACGCGGTGAAACTGACGGGGCGGCAGCCGGCCGTTGCGCCGTACGCGTCGGCGCCGCCGGCCTATCCGCCGCCCCCCATGACGCCGGGCCCGGCGGGTGCCACCGTCGCGGGCGCCTGGCCGGTGGCCGGCGCACCGGGCCAGGGGGGACCGGACGAGACCGACGGGCACGCGGTCGGCGCCGACGCGGGTCCGCCGCCGACCTCGGGCCACGATCTGCCGGCCACCGGGGACGCCCCGGCGGGACAGCCGCGTCCGGCAGCCCCGGACAACGCGGCGGCCCCGGGCGCATCCGCAGCCCCGGCGGCCCCCGGCGCATCCGCAGCCCCGGCCGCACCAGCGGTCCCGCCCGCCGCCCCCGCTGTTCCGCCCGCGGGCGACGCGGCAGGCGCTCCCGCGGGTCCGCCGATGCCCGGAACTCCGGGGGCACCGGCGGCTCCCGGGGCGCACGGGCCGGGCGCTCCCGTGCCGGTGTACGACGCCGAGACCTATGTGCCGGCCGGCTACGGACCCCACACTCCCCACACCTTCGACCTGGCCGCAGGGCACGCGGCGGTGCCCCCGCCCGGGAGCGACCAGGCCGCCGCCGCGCGCCGGCGCAAGGTGCTCGTCTGGACCGGCACCCTCGTCGCCGCGTTCGTCATCGGCGGCGGTGTCGCGGCCGGCGTGCTGTTCCTGCAGAAGGACGACGGCGGTTCCGGCCGTGCGTCGGACAAGCCCGCCGCCTCGCCTTCGCAGGCGCCCTCGGCGCCCGCGTCCCCCTCCCCGACTCCGTCGCAGGAGCCCACCGCGGGGCCGGGTGCCAGTACGCCGCCCGGCGCGAACGCGACTCCCTCGCAGCCGTCCGACGGCGCACTGCCCGCCGGCTTCGTCCTCAAGAACGACCCCGCCGGATTCACCGTCGCCGTCATGGACGGCTGGCAGCGGCGGCAAACCGGCAGCCAGATCTTCTACGAGGCTCCCACAGGGGGCTCGTACCTCCAGATCGGCGTCATCAAGAACGCGCCGATGTCGTCCTACGAAAACTTCGTCGACCTGGAGAGCAAGCGCCAGGCGCTCCCCGAGGTCCGCTACCAGCGTCTGCAACTGGTCCGGAACACCTACCAGGGACGCCCCGGCGCGCTGTGGGAGTTCACCAACATCCCCGATCCGGAGAAGAGCACCGTGCTGCGCCATGTCATCGACCAGGCCTTCGTGGCGGCCGACGGCACGGAGTACGCGATCCTCGCCGGCGACCGGGCGGACCTGTGGGACACCGAGAACGACGTGGTCTTCTCGACCGCCCTCAGCAGCTTCAAGCCGAACTAGCCGGACTACCCCGCGCACCGGCCGAACTCCCGGCCGCGCACCGGCCGAACGAGCCCGACCGTCCCGGGGCCCGGCCCGGACCGCCGGAACCGGCGGGCCGGGAGCGGGACCGGTCCCGGACCGCCGGATCAGGCCTCTGTCAGGTCCAGCCGGAAACAGCACCCCTGCCGCTTCGACACCGGGGCCGTGAACGTCTCCGACAAGTGCATCCCGAGCCGCTCGGTCACCGCGATCGAGCGCTTGTTGGCCGCGTCGACCATGGCCACGACCTGGCCGACCCCCGCCGCCCGCACCCGCTCCAGCGTGGTGCGGGCGGCGGCCGTCACATAGCCCTTGCCCCATGCCCGCCGTGCCAGCCGCCAGCCGATCTCGATCTCGCCGACCGGTCCGAAGTGCGTGTGCGGCCAGGGCTGCGCGCCCGTGAAACCGATGACCTCGCCCTGCTCGTCGAGCATCGTCCAGAAGCAGAAGCCGAGCTCCGCGTCATGCCGGCGCTGGCGTGCCGTGAGCTCCTCGTATACCGACAACTCGGCCGCCCTGCCGCCCTGGAACTCCATGACGTCCGGGTCGGCGAAGACCCGGTGCCAGGCGACGGCGTCCTCGTCGGTGGGCACGCGGAGCTGTACGGCGGGGAGGAGCCTGCTCATGGGGGAGCCCTTCGGTCGCTGATCTGTACGCCCCCATAGACTGCACATGTCCAGTGCCATCCGGTACGCAATATCGAGTCTTCGGGAGAACCCGCCGTGACCGAGTCGCTCGCCAAGAACACGGCGCACAGCGCGGATGTGATCGTTGTCGGGGCAGGCCCGGCCGGCTCCACGACCGCCTACCACCTCGCCAAGTCGGGCCTGGACGTTCTGCTGCTGGAGAAGACCGCGTTCCCGCGCGAGAAGGTCTGCGGCGACGGGCTGACCCCGCGCGCCACCAAGCAGCTGGTGGGCATGGGCATCGACATCTCCGAAGAGGCCGGCTGGCTGCGCAACAAGGGCCTGCGGATCATCGGCGGCGGGGTGCGGCTCCAGCTCGACTGGCCGGAACTCGCCTCGTTCCCGGACTACGGACTCGTCCGCAAGCGCGACGACTTCGACGAGCAGCTGGCCCGCCAGGCGCAGAAGGCGGGCGCACGGCTTCACGAGCGCTGCAACGTGGGCGCCCCGATCATCGACGAGCGGACCGGCCGGATCACCGGCGTGGAGGCCAAGCTCGGCGAGGAGAAGACCCCGGTCACCTTCCACGCCCCGCTGGTCGTCGCCGCCGACGGCAACTCCTCCCGCATCTCCCTCGCCATGGGTCTGCACCGCCGGGACGACCGCCCGATGGGCGTGGCCGTGCGCACGTACTTCACGAGCCCCCGCCACGACGACGACTACCTGGAGTCCTGGCTGGAGCTGTGGGACCGCCGCGGCCCGGGCGAGGACCGGCTGCTGCCGGGCTACGGCTGGATCTTCGGCATGGGCGACGGCACCTCCAACGTCGGCCTCGGTGTCCTCAACACCTCGGCGGCGTTCAAGGAGCTGGACTGGCGCGAGGTGCTGAAGGCCTGGTGCGCCTCGATGCCGGAGGACTGGGGCTACACCGAGGAGAACATGACGGGCCCGATCCGCGGCGCCGCGCTCCCGATGGCCTTCAACCGCCAGCCGCACTACACCAAGGGCCTGCTGCTCGTCGGTGACGCGGGCGGCCTGGTCAACCCGTTCAACGGCGAGGGCATCGCGTACGCCATGGAGTCCGGGGAGATCGCGGCCGACGTGATCGTCCAGGCGCACTCCCGCCGGACCCCCGCCCAGCGCGAGCTGGCGCTGCACCGCTACCCGAAGGTCCTCAAGGACACCTACGGCGGCTACTACACGCTGGGCCGCGCCTTCGTGAAGCTGATCGGCAACCCGAAGGTGATGAAGATCGCGACCCAGCGCGGCCTTTCCCACCCGATGCTGATGCGGTTCACGCTGAAGATGCTGGCCAACCTCACCGACCCGACGGGCGGGGACGCGATGGACCGGATCATCAACGGCCTCTCCAAGGTGGCTCCGAAGGCCTGATCGTTCAAGGCCGGGCCGCTCGGCAGGGAGCCGAGCGGCTCGGTCCCCGGCAGTTGACCGTCAGACGTTGACGATCTTCACTGCGTCGCTGCCACGCCTCGTCGATCGCCCTGCTGTGGCCGCGGGTCCGCGCCGACGGGCTGCCCCCGACCGGTCACCGCGGTCCGAGGTTCTCCTGCGCGGCGGCGTGGACGCCCTGCTCACCACGCTGGGCTCGAACTGGCGTCGGCAACCGCCCACTTTGCACCTTGTGTCCTCGTCCGCGTACGGCATCCCGTTGTGCGGCGACCGTTCCGGTGCATCTGATGCGTCCCGCGGAGCGCGTCGGCGTCCCGTCGGCCACCGCCCGCCGGCCCGCCACGGTCCTGCGCAACGTCGGCCCGTTGGACCCCGTCCGGACCGGGATCGCGGTGCTGTGCGGCCTGACCCCTCTCGAACGGGCCCTGCCGGGCGCCTGAGGGCCGGAGACGGGATCGCCGAAGGGCCGCGGCTCCGGCGGGAGCCACGGCCCTTCAGAAGGCTGCTGCAGGTGTCAGAGAACCCGGACCGCACCGCTCGCCGGGTAGCCCGACAGGTCCTGGATGACGACGCCCTTGCTGGGGTTGGCCGCGTCGAGGTACTGGCCGTCGCCGATGTAGACGCCGGTGTGGTACGCGCTGCCGGCGCCACCCCAGTACAGGATGTCGCCGACCTGGAGGTTGCTGGTGCCCACCTGGGTGCCCGCCAGCGACTGGTCCTGCGAGACGCGGGGGAGGTCGACGCCGACCTGCCGGAACGCGGCCTGGACGAGGCTGGAGCAGTCCCACGAGTTGGGGCCGGTGGCGCCCATGACGTAGGCGTCGCCGAGCTGGGCCTTGAGGAAGGCAACCACGGTCGCGGCGGAGCCGGTCGCGTTCGAGCTGTTGCTGCTGTACGCCGCGAGCGTGGAACGCTCGCTGGTACGGGAGGCGCGCTCCTGGGAAGCGGCCTCGGCACGCTGCTTCGCCTCGGCCTTCTCGGCCTCGGCCTTGCGGACCGCCTCGGCCTTGGCCTTCTTGGCGGCCTGTGCGGCCTTCGTGGCGGCGGCGTCCTCCTGTGCCTGCAACTCCTGGTCGAGAGCGACCTGCTGGGTCGCCTCGGCGGACTGCGCGACGGCTTGGGAGAGACCGGCGGTGAGCGTGGGCATCTCAATGGTCTCGGTGACCGGGTCGGCGTTGGCCGGTCCGGCGGCTCCGGCCACTGCGATCGTGCTGAGGACGCCACCGGCAACTCCGGCCCGGAGCGCCATCGTCGAGGCGCTGCGCCGGCGGGGCTTCCGGTGGCTGGGTATGTGAGCGGTGTGGGACATGGGACAACCGCTATCAGGGGGAGACGGTTCCCTTCAAGAAACGTGTGTTGCGCCACAGTTACGACCGGAACCTTTCAATCCGCTCCCGTCGGCGCCTTATTGACGCCCTAACGGGCAAAACGGGCATGCGTGATCACAGCTGTGATCATGGGCTTTCCGTAAAAGGTCCGAATTGCCTGGCGCTTACCATCGCTTCACACCGATGGCCAAGCCCGCTTTTGTTGAGAGTTTGAGCGAGTGGCGCAGGTCACAGAAAGGTCACCTCTCGGGGCCCCGGAAGTTCGTGAACGCGTGCACGCGTCCACCTTCGTCCGCGGAGGCGCTCGCCCGGGTGACGAGACGTCCTCTATCACCCGATGCGGTCCATCGCCAATTTGCCCGAACGGGCTCCGCCTTGCTATGCCCGCACCCCTTCCACCAGCGGTAACGCATGCGGATGTCACTTCTCGTGACCGCTCGGGCGCTTCGCGTATGAAGATCACCGCTCATCCGGCTTCATGATCCTTCGCCGGGTGGTGGAGATCACAAAGGCGTTGTCGTACCCCGTGTCGCAGATCACAGACCGGCAGGCATAGGATGCGGGGCAGTCGGGCTTGTGAACTGCCTCACATACACGCGATCTTCGAGGCGGCGAGACGAATGCCCGGTGCGGTCCAACGGTCAAGGACGACTGGAAGGAGCGAGGAGGGTGAATGCTTACGCGCCCATCCTTGTGCTCGGCGCCCTCGGGGCAGGGTTTGCGATCTTCTCCGTGGTCATGGCCACGCTTATCGGCCCGAAGCGCTACAACAGGGCGAAACAAGAGGCGTACGAGTGCGGCATCGAACCCACTCCCACGCCGGCCGGCGGCGGCCGCTTTCCCATCAAGTACTACCTGACGGCGATGCTCTTCATCGTCTTCGACATCGAGATCGTCTTCCTCTACCCCTGGGCGGTCACCTTCGACGCCCTGGGGCTTTTCGGGCTCGTGGAGATGCTGCTCTTCGTGCTCACCGTCTTCGTCGCCTATGCGTATGTGTGGCGGCGCGGCGGCCTGGAATGGGACTGAGGGGCTGAGGGGCACCAATGGGACTCGAAGAGAAACTGCCGAGCGGTTTCCTGCTGACCACCGTCGAACAGGCCTCGGGCTGGGTGCGCAAGTCATCCGTCTTCCCGGCCACGTTCGGTCTGGCCTGCTGCGCCATCGAGATGATGACGACCGGTGCCGGACGGTACGACCTGGCCCGGTTCGGCATGGAGGTCTTCCGCGGCTCGCCGCGCCAGGCCGACCTGATGATCGTGGCGGGCCGGGTGAGCCAGAAGATGGCGCCCGTCCTGCGGCAGGTCTACGACCAGATGCCCAACCCCAAGTGGGTCATCTCCATGGGCGTGTGCGCTTCGTCGGGCGGAATGTTCAACAACTACGCAATTGTGCAGGGCGTCGACCATGTCGTCCCTGTTGATATCTATTTGCCCGGGTGCCCGCCGCGTCCGGAGATGCTGATGGACGCCATTCTCAAGCTCCACCAGAAGATCCAGTCCTCCAAGCTCGGCGTGAACGCGGAGGAAGCGGCCCGCGAGGCGGAGGAAGCGGCGCTCAAGGCGCTTCCCCTGATCGAGATGAAGGGGCTGCTCCGGTGAGCGACGTACGCACGGCCGCCGTGCCGCAGATGACGAGCGAATCCGCACCCCCGAGCCGTACGGGCGGAGAAGCGATCCAGGGGGTGCAGCGATGACGGACCAGCCGAACCCCGAGAAGGAACTCAGCGAGCAGAACCTTCCCGGACAGCGTGGTGAGGGCGGCGAGGAGATCCGCGTCCAGCGCGGCATGTTCGGTGCCAACAACGGCGGCGACACCTCCGGCTACGGCGGCCTCGTCCGCTCCGTCCGGCTGCCCGGCCCGACGAACCGCCCCTACGGCGGCTACTTCGACGAGGTCGCCGACGAGCTCGAGGGCGCGCTGGAAGAACAGGGTCTCGTCCCCGAGAACGTCATCGAGAAGACGGTCGTCGACCGCGGGGAGCTCACCTTCCACGTCGCGCGCGAGCTGCTGACGCAGGTGGCCCGCACCCTGAGGGACGACCCGGCCCTGCGCTTCGAGCTCTGTACCGGTGTCAGCGGTGTCCACTATCCCGAGGACAAGGGCCGCGAGCTGCACGCCGTCTACCACCTGCGCTCGCTCACCCACGGCCGGCTGATCCGCCTCGAGGTCTCCGCCCCGGACAGCGACCCGCACGTGCCCTCCCTCGTCGCCGTCTATCCGACCAACGACTGGCACGAGCGCGAGACCTACGACTTCTTCGGGCTCGTCTTCGACGGCCACCCCGCCCTCACCCGGATCATGATGCCGGACGACTGGCAGGGCTACCCGCAGCGCAAGGACTATCCGCTCGGCGGCATCGCCGTCGAGTACAAAGGCGCCCAGATCCCGGCTCCTGACCAGCGGAGGTCGTACTCGTGAGTACATCGCACGCGTCCGCACGTGAGACCACCGAGGGGACTGTATATACAGTCACCGGCGGCGACTGGGACGAGGTCGTGCAGAGCGCGGCCAAGGCCGACGACGAGCGCATCGTCGTCAACATGGGCCCGCAGCACCCCTCGACCCACGGCGTGCTCCGGCTGATCCTGGAGATCGACGGCGAGACGGTCACCGAGGCCCGCTGCGGCATCGGGTATCTGCACACCGGCATCGAGAAGAACCTCGAGTACCGGACCTGGACGCAGGGCACCACCTTCGTCACGCGCATGGATTACCTGACGCCGTTCTTCAACGAGACGGCGTACTGCCTCGGCGTGGAGAAGCTGCTCGGCATCGAGGACCAGATCCCGGACCGCGCGACGGTCATCCGCGTCCTGCTGATGGAGCTGAACCGGCTCTCCTCGCACCTGGTGTGCATCGCCACCGGCGGTATGGAGCTCGGCGCCACCACGATCATGATCTACGGCTTCCGCGATCGTGAACTGATTCTCGACATCTACGAACTGATCACCGGCCTGCGGATGAACCACGCGTACATCCGCCCCGGAGGCCTCGCCCAGGATCTGCCGCCGGGTGCCGTGGACCAGCTCCGCGAGTTCGTGAAGACGATGAAGAAGAACCTGCCGGAGTACGACAAGCTCGCCACCGGCAACCCGATCTTCAAGGCCCGTATGCAGGACATCGGGTACCTCGACCTCACCGGCTGCATGGCGCTGGGCGCCACCGGACCGATCCTGCGCTCGGCGGGCCTCGCCCACGACCTGCGCAAGACCGACCCGTACTGCGGCTACGAGACGTACGACTTCGACGTCCCGACCGCCGACACCTGCGACTCCTACGGCCGCTTCCTCATCCGGCTGGAGGAGATGCGGCAGTCGCTGCGCATCGTCGAGCAGTGCCTGGACCGGCTGGAGCCGGGCCCGGTCATGGTCGCGGACAAGAAGATCGCCTGGCCCGCGCAGCTCGCGCTCGGGCCCGACGGACTCGGCAACTCCCTCGACCACATCAAGCAGATCATGGGCACCTCCATGGAGGCCCTGATCCACCACTTCAAGCTGGTGACCGAGGGCTTCCGGGTCCCCGCCGGTCAGGCGTACGCGGCTGTCGAGTCCCCCAAGGGCGAGCTCGGTGTCCATGTCGTCTCCGACGGCGGCACCCGCCCCTACCGGGTCCACTTCCGTGACCCGTCCTTCACCAACCTTCAGGCCATGGCGGCGATGTGCGAGGGCGGCCAGGTCGCCGACGTCATCGTCGCCGTCGCGTCCATCGACCCCGTGATGGGAGGCGTCGACCGGTGACCGCAAATCAAGAGGTGAGCCTGGGCATGCCCCAGCTCCCCGCCCCCGACTACCCGGCCGATGTACGCGCCAGGCTCGAAGCGGACGCGAAGGAGATCGTCGCCCGCTACCCCGACAGCCGGTCCGCCCTGCTGCCGCTGCTGCACCTGGTGCAGTCCGAGGAAGGCCATGTCACCCGTACCGGCGTGCGGTTCTGCTCCGAGGTGCTGGAGCTGACCACCGCCGAGGTCACCGCGGTGTCGACCTTCTACTCGATGTACCGGCGCAAGCCCTCCGGCGACTACCAGGTCGGGGTGTGCACCAACACGCTCTGCGCGGTGATGGGCGGCGACGCCATCTTCGACGACCTGAAGGAACACCTCGGGGTCGGCAACGGTGAGACCACCGCGGACGGCAAGGTCACCCTCGAACACATCGAGTGCAACGCGGCCTGCGACTTCGCCCCCGTGGTGATGGTCAACTGGGAGTTCTTCGACAACCAGACGCCCGAGTCCGCCCGCCGGCTCGTGGACGACCTGCGCGAAGGACGGCCCGTCGAGCCGACCCGCGGTGCGCCGCTGTGCACCTACAAGGAGACCGCGCGCATCCTCGCCGGCTTCCCCGACGAGCGCCCCGGCGCCGTCGAGGCCACCGGCGGAGCGGGTCCCGCCTCGCTGATCGGACTGCGCCTCGCCAAGGGCGAGACGACGGCAGCCCGGGTGGTCTCGCCGCGTGCCGAGTCCCGCCAGGACGCGCCCCAGCCCGGTTCCGAGCACCTCAGCTCGCACGACGCACCGCAGAAGACCTCGGACTCCGACCCGGAGCACCCGGCCGGCCCGGTGACCGAGGAGGGGGAGTGATGACCGTGTCCACCGAATTCGGGGGCAGCGCCCAGGGCGAGAGCAGCCCCGAGAAGCTGCTCGCGCCGGTGCTGTCCGCCTTCTGGGACGAGCCCGAGTCCTGGACGCTGGAGACCTACCGGCGTCACGACGGCTACCAGGGTCTGCGCAAGGCACTGGCCATGTCGCCCGACGACCTCATCGCCTACGTCAAGGACTCCGGTCTGCGCGGCCGCGGCGGCGCCGGCTTCCCCACCGGTATGAAGTGGCAGTTCATTCCGCAGGGCGACGGCAAGCCGCACTACCTCGTCGTCAACGCCGACGAGTCGGAGCCGGGCACCTGCAAGGACATCCCGCTCCTCTTCGCCAACCCGCACTCCCTCATCGAGGGCATCGTGATCGCCTGTTACGCGATCCGGTCGAACCATGCCTTCATCTATCTGCGCGGTGAGGTCGTCCCCGTACTGCGGCGGCTGCACGAAGCCGTCCGCGAGGCGTACGAAGCGGGCTTCCTCGGCACGGACATTCTCGGCAGCGGACTCGACCTCGAACTCACCGTGCACGCGGGCGCGGGCGCCTACATCTGCGGTGAGGAGACCGCGCTGCTGGACTCACTGGAGGGCCGGCGCGGCCAGCCCCGGCTGCGGCCGCCCTTCCCCGCGGTCGCCGGTCTGTACGCCTGCCCCACTGTGGTGAACAACGTCGAGTCCATCGCGTCCGTTCCCGCGATCCTGAACAAGGGCAAGGACTGGTTCAAGTCGATGGGCAGCGAGAAGTCCCCGGGCTTCACGCTGTATTCGCTGAGCGGGCACGTCACGAGCCCCGGCCAGTACGAGGCCCCGCTCGGGATCACCCTGCGCCAGCTGCTCGACATGAGCGGCGGCATGCGGGCGGGCCACCGGCTCAAGTTCTGGACGCCGGGCGGCTCCTCCACCCCGATGTTCACCGACGAGCATCTCGACGTCCCGCTGGACTACGAGGGCGTCGGAGCGGCCGGCTCGATGCTCGGCACCAAGGCCCTCCAGTGCTTCGACGAGACCACCTGTGTCGTCAGGGCGGTGACCCGCTGGACCGAGTTCTACGCGCACGAGTCCTGCGGCAAGTGCACGCCGTGCCGTGAAGGCACCTACTGGCTGGTCCAGTTGCTGCGCGACATCGAGGCGGGCAAGGGCGAGATGGCCGACCTCGACAAGCTCAACGACATCGCCGACAACATCAACGGCAAGTCGTTCTGCGCGCTCGGCGACGGCGCCGCGTCCCCGATCTTCTCCTCGCTCAAGTACTTCCGCGAGGAGTACGAGCAGCACATCACCGGCAAGGGCTGCCCCTTCGACCCCGCCAGGTCGACCCTCTGGGCCGACCGGCACACCACTACGGAGGTGAACGCATGACGGTCACTACAAGCGCTCCCTCCGGGGGCGGGGAGGCGGCTGTGCCGCCCGAGGACCTCGTCTCGCTGACGATCGACGGCGTGGAGATCTCCGTCCCCAAGGGGACGCTGGTCATCCGCGCCGCCGAACTGCTCGGCATCGAGATCCCGCGGTTCTGCGACCACCCCCTGCTCGACCCGGCCGGTGCCTGCCGGCAGTGCATCGTCGAGGTCGAGGGCCAGCGCAAGCCGATGGCCTCCTGCACCATCACGTGCACCGACGGCATGGTCGTCAAGTCGCAGCTCACCTCGCCCGTCGCCGAGAAGGCGCAGAAGGGCGTGATGGAGCTGCTGCTGATCAACCATCCGCTCGACTGCCCGGTCTGCGACAAGGGCGGCGAGTGCCCGCTGCAGAACCAGGCGATGTCGCACGGCGGCGCCGAGTCCCGCTTCGAGGGAAAGAAGCGGACGTTCGAGAAGCCGGTGCCGATCTCCACCCAGGTGCTGCTGGACCGCGAGCGGTGCGTGCTCTGCGCACGCTGCACCCGCTTCTCCAACCAGGTCGCCGGCGACCCGATGATCGAACTCCTGGAGCGCGGCGCGCTCCAGCAGGTCGGCACCGGCGAGGGCGACCCCTTCGAGTCGTACTTCTCCGGCAACACCATCCAGATCTGCCCGGTGGGCGCGCTGACCTCGGCGGCGTACCGATTCCGCTCCCGCCCCTTCGACCTGGTCTCCTCGCCGAGCGTGTGCGAGCACTGCTCGAGCGGCTGCGCGACGCGCACCGACCACCGGCGCGGCAAGGTCATGCGGCGGCTCGCGGCCGACGACCCCGAGGTCAACGAGGAGTGGATCTGCGACAAGGGGCGCTTCGGCTTCCGCTACGCGCAGCGCCACGACCGCCTGACCACCCCGCTCGTGCGCAACCCCGAGACCCGCGAGCTGGAAGCGGCGAGCTGGCCGGAGGCACTCGCGGCCGCGGCGGCCGGGCTGACCGCGGCGCGCGGCCGGGCCGGGGTCCTGCTGGGCGGCCGGCTCACCGTCGAGGACTCCTACGCGTACGCCAAGTTCGCCCGGGTCGCCCTCGACACCAACGACGTCGACTTCCGTGCCCGGGTGCACTCCTCCGAGGAGGCCGACTTCCTGGCCGCCCGGGTCGCCGGCCGGGGCCGCGACCTGGACGGCAGCGGGCTCACCTACCGGACGCTGGAGAAGGCGCCCGCGGTCCTGCTCGTCGGGTTCGAGTCCGAGGAGGAGGCCGCCGGGGTCTTCCTGCGGCTGCGCAAGGCGCACCGCAAGCACGGCCAGCGCACCTTCGCGCTGGCCACCCACGCCACCCGCGGTCTGGAGAAGGCGGGCGGCGTCCTGCTGCCCGCGGCCCCCGGCACCGAGACCGAGTGGCTGGACGCGCTCAGCAGCAACGTCGGCCTGGAGGGCGACGGTTCGGCCGCGGCCGACGCGCTGCGCGCCGACGGCGCGGTGATCGTGGTGGGCGAGCGGCTCGCGGCCGTGCCCGGCGGACTCACCGCCGCCGTACGGGCGGCGACCGCGACCGGCGCCCAGCTGGTGTGGATCCCGCGCAGGGCGGGCGAGCGCGGCGCGGTCGAGGCGGGCGCGATCCCCTCGCTGCTGCCCGGCGGCCGCCCGGCCACCGACCCGCGGGCCCGCGAGGAGACCGCCGAGGTCTGGCGCGTACGCGAACTCCCGCACCGCTACGGCCGTGACACCGGCCAGATCGTCGAGGCCGCCGCCATCGGCGAACTGGGCGCGCTGGTCGTCGCGGGCGTCGAGGTCGCGGACCTGCCGGACCCGGCGCGCGCACGTGAGGCGCTCGACTCGGTCGGCTTCCTGGTCTCCCTGGAACTGCGGCCGAGCGAGGTCACCGAGCGGGCGGACGTGGTCTTCCCGGTCGCCGCCGTCGCCGAGAAGTCCGGCACCTTCCTCAACTGGGAAGGCAGGGCACGGCTGTTCGAGGCCGCGCTCAAGCCGGAACAGATGACGCGCCGGCTGGCGCCGTCCGACGCGCGGGTGCTGCACATGCTCGCCGACGAACTCGACGTCCCCTTCGGACTGCCCGACCTGAAGTCGGCCCGCAGGGAGCTGGACCGGCTCGGCTCGTGGGACGGCCCGCGGGCCACCGAACCGATGGAGTCCGCACAGTCGCTGCCCCGTGCCGGCGAGGGCGAGGCGGTACTGGCCGGACACCGGCTGCTGCTCGACCAGGGTCTGCTCCAGCAGGGCGACGAGGCGCTGGCGGGCACCCGCCACGCGGCGGTCGCCCGGCTCTCGGCGACGACCGCGGCCGAGACCGGCGTCAAGGACGGCGACGTCCTGTCCGTCTCGGGCCCGTCGGGTTCGGTCAGCTTCCCGCTCCAGGTGACGGCGATGCCGGACCGGGTGGTGTGGCTGCCGCTGAACTCCGCGGGCGGCGGCGTCACCTCGGACACCGGCGCCGTCCCCGGACAGCTGGTCCGCATCGGCCCGGCAGCGGCCCCGGCCGTCACCACTGAGGTACCGGAGGTGCGAGCGTGAGTGCCCTCGCTCATTTCGCGGAAGCCCAGCAGAGCGTTCTCGCCGCCGAGGATCTCTCGATGTTCGGGCGCGACCCGTGGTGGCTCGTCGTCATCAAGGCCGTGTTCTGCTTCGCCTTCCTGATGATCACCGTGCTGTTCTCCATCGTGTGGGAGCGCAAGGTGGTGGCCTGGATGCAGCTGCGCATCGGGCCCAACCGGCACGGCCCCTGGGGCATGCTCCAGTCGCTCGCCGACGGCATCAAGCTCATGCTCAAGGAAGACCTGATCGTCAAGCGCGCGGACAAGGTCGTCTACGTCCTCGCGCCGATCGTCGCCGCGATCCCGGCCTTCATGGCGATCGCCGTGATCCCGTTCGGCCCGTCCGGCAACGAGGTCTCGATCTTCGGCCACCGCACCACGATGCAGCTGACCGACCTGCCGATCGCGATGCTCTACATCCTCGCGGTCGCCTCGGTCGGCATCTACGGCATCGTGCTCGCGGGCTGGTCGTCCGGCTCCACGTATCCGCTCCTCGGCGGACTCCGCTCCTGCGCGCAGATGATCTCGTACGAGATCGCGATGGGCGCGGCGTTCGCCTCCGTCTTCCTCTACTCCGGGTCGATGTCGACCTCGGCGATCGTCGAGGCGCAGGCGGACCGCTGGTACATCATCCTGCTGCCGGTCTCCTTCATCATCTACGTGATCACGATGGTCGGTGAGACCAACCGGGCGCCGTTCGACATGCCCGAGTCCGAGGGCGACCTCGTCGGCGGCTTCAACACCGAGTACAGCTCGATCAAGTTCGCGATGTTCATGCTGGCCGAGTACGTCAACATGGTCACCGTCTCCGCCGTCTCGGTCACCCTCTTCCTGGGCGGCTGGCGGGCTCCCTACCCGATCTCCACGTTCTGGGAGGGCGCGAACCACGGCTGGTGGCCGATGCTCTGGTTCGTCATCAAGGTCCAACTGCTGTTGTTCTTCTTCATCTGGCTGCGCGGCACGCTTCCCCGTGTCCGCTACGACCAGCTGATGAAGCTCGGCTGGAAGGTCCTCATCCCCGTCTCGGTGGTCTGGCTGATGCTGGTCGCGACCGTGCGGGCGCTGCGGAACGAGAACTACGACTTCCAGCAGATCGTGCTCTACGTCGGCGGCGCGGTCATCGCCGTCCTGCTGCTCTCCTTCGTCTTCGACATCTTCCGAGGCAAGAAGGAGAAGGAGGCGGAGGCCCAGGCGGCGAAGGAAGCGCCCGCGGCCTTCGACCCGATGGCGGGCGGGTTCCCCGTACCGCCGCTGCCGGGACAGGAGTTGCCGCCGGTGCCGCGCAGGCGTCCGCGCCGGGAGCGCGAGCTGATTGTCAGTGGTGGACCCGATACTCAGGGTGACGGACCTCGTGACGGAAAGGAGGCTGACGGTGTCTGAGGGATCCGAGAACAAGTTCCAGAATCCGGTTGCCGGCTTCGGCGTGACCTTCAAGGCCATGTTCAAGAAGCGGCTGACCGAGCAGTACCCGGAGGAGCAGAAGGTCACGGCGCCGCGCTTCCACGGCCGGCACCAGCTCAACCGGCACCCGGACGGCCTCGAGAAGTGCATCGGGTGCGAGCTGTGCGCCTGGGCCTGTCCGGCGGACGCGATCTATGTGGAGGGCGCGGACAACACCGAGGAGGAGCGCTACTCCCCGGGCGAGAGGTACGGCCGCGTCTACCAGATCAACTACGCCCGCTGCATTCTCTGCGGGCTGTGCATCGAGGCCTGCCCGACCCGGGCGCTGACGATGACGAACGACTTCGAGCTGGCCGACAGCTCCCGCGAGGCGCTGATCTACACCAAGGAGCAGCTCCTCGCCGGACTCGAGGAGGGCATGGTCGACTCGCCCCACTCGATCTTCCCCGGCACGGACGAGCAGGACTACTACCGGGGTCTGGTCACCGAGGCCGCTCCCGGCACGGTCCAGCAGGTCGCCCTCTCCAAGCAGGAGAAGCCGCAGGAAGGCGCCTCCACCTTCGGTGACGGGGAACCGGCTTCGGGGAAGGTGGCCGGATCATGAACGCCCTCGCCGCCACCACCACCTCGACGGGTGAGGCCGTCCAGTTCTGGGTGCTCGGCACCGTCGCCGTGATCGGCGCCCTGTGCACGATCCTGATGCGGCGGGCCGTGCACAGTGCACTCTGCCTCGCCGGGACCATGATCGTCCTGGCGGTCTTCTACCTCGCCAACGGCGCCTACTTCCTCGGTGTCGTGCAGATCGTCGTCTACACGGGCGCGATCATGATGCTGTTCCTCTTCGTCGTCATGCTGGTAGGCGTCACCGCCGCCGATTCGCTCAAGGAGACGCTGAAGGGCCAGCGCTGGCTCGCCGCGGCCTGCGGACTCGGCTTCGGCATCCTGCTGATCGCCGGCATCGGCAACGCCTCGCTGAAGAACTTCAACGGACTCGGCGCGGCCAACAGCGTCCACGGCGGCAACGTCGAGGGACTCGCCGCCCTGATCTTCACCAAGTACGTCTTCGCCTTCGAGATCACCGGCGCGCTGCTGATCACCGCGACCGTCGGCGCGATGGTGCTCACCCACCGGGAGCGCACCGAGCGGGCCAAGACGCAGCGGGAGCTGTCGGAAGAGCGGGTCCGCGAGGGCAAGCACCTGCCCCCGCTGCCGGCTCCGGGTGTCTACGCCCGGCACAACGCCGTGGACATCGCCGGTCTGCTCCCGGACGGCACGCCGTCCGAGCTCACGGTCATGCAGACGCTGCGGCAGCGCGGCCAGATCCGCGACGTGTCGGACGAGGCGCTGGCGGACCTCAAGGCGCTGGAGCGGCGCTCGGAGGACCGGCTCGGCCGTGACCACGACGAGCACGAAGAGGAGGTCGCGAAGTGAATCCCGTCAATTACCTGTATCTCGCAGCGCTGTTGTTCACCATCGGCGCGGCCGGGGTGCTGATCCGGCGGAACGCGATCGTCGTCTTCATGTGCGTCGAGCTGATGCTCAACGCCTGCAACCTCGCGTTCGTCGCCTTCTCCCGTATGCACGGCAACCTCGACGGCCAGATCATCGCGTTCTTCACGATGGTCGTCGCCGCCGCGGAGGTCGTGGTCGGGCTCGCGATCATCGTGTCGCTGTTCCGTTCCCGTCACTCGGCCTCGGTCGACGACGCCAGCCTGATGAAGCTGTAAGGGGCCGCCGGCATGGAGAACCTGATTGGGCTGCTCATCGCGGCGCCACTGCTCGGAGCGGCGGTCCTGCTGTGCGGCGGGCGGCGGCTCGACCGCACGGGCCACTGGATCGGCACCGTGCTCGCCGGTGCGTCGTTCGTGCTGGGCGTGGTGCTGTTCACGAACATGCTGGGCAAGGGCGCCGATGAACGCACCCTGAACAGCACGCTGTTCACCTGGATCCCGGTCGAAAGCTTCCAGGCGGACGTCGCCTTCCAGCTCGACCAGCTGTCGATGACCTTCGTCCTGCTGATCAGCGGCGTCGGCACACTGATCCACATCTACTCCATCGGGTACATGGAGCACGACGAGCGGCGCCGCCGCTTCTTCGGCTATCTGAACCTGTTCCTCGCGGCCATGCTGCTGCTGGTCCTCGCCGACAACTACCTGCTGCTGTACGTCGGATGGGAGGGCGTCGGCCTCGCCTCGTACCTCCTCATCGGCTTCTGGCAGCACAAGCCCAGTGCGGCGACCGCGGCGAAGAAGGCCTTCCTCGTCAACCGCGTCGGCGACATGGGCCTGTCGATCGCGATCATGCTGATGTTCACCACCTTCGGGACCTTCGCCTTCGGGCCGGTCCTGGAGGCGACGGGTGAGACGAGCGAGGGCAAGCTGACGGCCATCGGCCTGATGCTGCTGCTGGCTGCCTGCGGCAAGTCCGCCCAGGTGCCGCTGCAGTCCTGGCTCGGGGACGCGATGGAGGGCCCGACCCCGGTCTCGGCCCTCATCCACGCGGCGACCATGGTGACCGCGGGTGTGTATCTGATCGTCCGCTCCGGCGCGATCTTCAACGCCGCACCCGACGCCCAGCTGGCCGTCGTGATCGTCGGCGCGGTCACGCTCCTGTTCGGTGCGATCGTCGGTTGCGCCAAGGACGACATCAAGAAGGCCCTCGCCGGCTCGACGATGTCGCAGATCGGCTACATGATCCTCGCGGCCGGTCTCGGCCCGATCGGATACGCCTTCGCGATCATGCACCTGGTGACGCACGGCTTCTTCAAGGCCGGTCTGTTCCTCGGCGCCGGTTCGGTCATGCACGGCATGAACGACGAGGTCGACATGCGCAAGTACGGCGGCCTGCGGAAGTACATGCCGGTCACCTTCGTCACCTTCGGGCTCGGCTATCTCGCGATCATCGGGATGCCGCCGTTCTCCGGGTTCTTCTCCAAGGACAAGATCATCGAGGCCGCCTTCGCGTACGACGACGGCATCCGCGGCTGGATCTTCGGCGGAATCGCCCTGCTGGGCGCCGGTATCACCGCGTTCTACATGACGCGCGTGATGATCATGACCTTCTTCGGTGAGAAGCGCTGGCAGCCCACAGAGTCCGACAGCGACTCCGCCGCGGGGTCGGGCCACGAGCCGCATCCGCACGAGTCGCCCAGGTCGATGACCATCCCGATGATCGTGCTCGCCTTCGGGTCGGTCTTCGCCGGCGGGTTCTTCAGCATCGGCGACCGCTTCGTGAACTGGCTGGCTCCGGTCACCGAGTTCGAGCATCCGCACCCGGTGATCAGCGTGCCGGCGATCACGGCCTGCACCATCGCCATGCTGCTGATCGGCGTGGCCATCGCCTGGGCCATGTACGGACGCAAGCCGGTGCCGGTGGTTGCTCCGCGGGCCTCGCTGCTCACCCGGGCCGCCCGCCGCGACCTGTACCAGGACGACATCAACCATGTGGTCCTGGTCCGCGGCGGCGAACACCTCACCCGCTCCCTGGTCTACGTCGACCACACTCTGGTCGACGGCGTGGTGAACGGCACGGCCGCCTCGGTCGGCGGGCTCTCGGGCCGGCTGCGCAAACTGCAGAACGGCTACGCCCGCTCGTACGCCGTCTCGATGTTCGGAGGTACGGCGGTGCTGATCGCCGCGACCCTGCTGATGAGGGCGGTGTAACTGCTATGTCTTTCCCGCTCCTTACGGTGACGGCGGCACTTCCGGCAGTCGGTGCGATCGCCACCGCCGCGGTGCCCGCCGCGCGGCGGACCGCAGCGAAATGGCTGGCGCTGCTGTTCTCGCTCGCCACACTCGTACTCGCCGCGATCGTGCTCGTACGGTTCGAGCCCGGCGGTGACCGCTACCAGCTCACCGAGTCGCACGCCTGGATCAAGGACTTCGGCGTCCGGTACGAACTGGGCGTCGACGGCATCGGGGTGGCGCTGATCGCGCTGACCGCGCTGCTCATCCCGTTCGTCATCGGCGCCGGATGGAACGACGCCGAGCCCCAGGAGACCGGCAGCAAGCGCTGGCGGCCCACCCAGGGATTCTTCGCGCTGATCCTCATGGTCGAGGCGATGGTGATCCTCTCCTTCGAGGCCACCGACGTCTTCCTCTTCTACATCCTGTTCGAAGCCATGCTCATCCCGATGTACTTCCTCATCGGCGGCTTCGGCGACCGGGCCCACGCGGGCGGGGACGAGGCGGCGGCGACCCAGCGGTCGTACGCGGCCGTGAAGTTCCTCCTCTACAACCTGGTCGGCGGACTGATCATGCTGGCCGCGGTCATCGGTCTCTACGTCGTCGCGGGGAGCTTCTCGCTCTCCGAGATCGCGGAGGCCCGGGCCAGCGGTCAGCTGGAGATGGCGACCAACACCGAGCGGTGGCTGTTCCTCGGCTTCTTCTTCGCCTTCGCGATCAAGGCGCCGCTGTGGCCGCTGCACACCTGGCTGCCCAACGCGATGGGGGAGGCGACCGCTCCGGTCGCCGTGCTGATCACCGCGGTCGTCGACAAGGTCGGCACCTTCGCGATGCTCCGCTTCTGCCTCCAGCTCTTCCCCGAGGCCTCCAAGTGGGCCACGCCGGTGATCCTGGTGCTGGCGCTGATCAGCATCGTCTACGGCGCCCTGCTCGCGGTCGGCCAGCGCGACATCAAGCGACTGGTCGCCTACGCCTCGATCTCGCACTTCGGCTTCATCGTCCTGGGCATCTTCGCGATGACCTCCCAGGGCCAGTCGGGCGCGACGCTCTACATGGTCAACCACGGGATCTCGACCGCCGCGCTGATGCTGGTGGCCGGCTTCCTGATCACCCGCCGCGGCTCGCGGCTCATCGCGGACTACGGCGGAGTGCAGAAGGTCGCGCCGGTGCTCGCCGGCACCTTCCTGATCGGCGGCCTCGCGACCCTCTCGCTGCCCGGACTGGCTCCGTTCGTCAGTGAGTTCCTGGTCCTGGTCGGCACCTTCGCGCGCTATCCCGTGGCCGGCATCATCGCCACCTTCGGCATCGTGCTCGCCGCGCTCTACACCCTCGTCCTCTACCAGCGGACGATGACCGGGCCGGTGAAGGCCGAGGTGCGGAGCATGCCCGACCTCAAGGCCCGTGAGCTGGCGGTGGTGGCGCCGCTGATCGCGCTGCTGATCTTCCTCGGCGTCTTCCCGAAGCCGCTGACGGACATCGTGAACCCGGCGGTCGAGCACACGATGTCCGACGTCCAGGAGAAGGACCCCCAGCCCGAGGTGGAGGCGGCCAAGTGAGCGCTACAGCTGTCCACAGCCTGTGGACGACGGCGGCCGCGGCCGCACCGACGCCGCCGATCGACAAGATCCCGGCCCCTCACATCGAATACGCCCAGCTGGCACCGGTACTGATCGTCGTCGGCGCCGCCGTCCTCGGTGTGCTGGTGGAGGCGTTTGTACCGCGCAAGGCCCGGTACCACACCCAGCTGTTCCTGACCGTCGTCGCTCTCGCCGCCGCGTTCGCCGCGATCGTCGGGCTCGCCGCCGGGGGATACGGCACCACCAAGGCGCACATCGCCGCGATGGGCGCGATCGCCGTCGACGGTCCCGCGCTGTTCCTCCAGGGCACCATCCTGCTGGCGTCGATGGTCGCGGTGTTCACCTTCGCCGAGCGCCGGCTCGACCCGGAGGCGCACGGCAACCGCGTCGACTCGTTCGCAGCGCAGGCCGCATCGGTGCCCGGCAGCGACAGCGAAAAGGCCGCGGTCAAGGCCGGGTTCACCACCACCGAGGTCTTCCCGATCGCGCTGTTCGCGATCACCGGCATGCTGGTCTTCCCGGCCGCCAACGACCTGCTGACCCTCTTCATCGCACTCGAGGTCTTCTCCCTCCCGCTGTATCTGCTGTGTGCGCTCGCCCGGCGCAAGCGGCTGATGTCGCAGGAGGCCGCGGTGAAGTACTTCCTGCTGGGCGCCTTCTCCTCCGCGTTCCTGCTCTTCGGCATCGCCCTGCTCTACGGGTACGCGGGCTCCGTCTCGTACGCCCGGATCGCGGAGGTCGTCGACGGCAGCGTCCGCACCATCGACCCGGCGCTCGCCGACACCATGGGCAACGACGCGCTGCTGCTCATCGGCGTCGCGATGATCCTGACGGGCCTGCTGTTCAAGGTCGGCGCCGTCCCGTTCCACATGTGGACGCCGGACGTCTACCAGGGAGCGCCGACGCCCATCACCGGGTTCATGGCGGCGGCGACCAAGGTGGCCGCGTTCGGTGCGCTGCTGCGGCTGCTGTACGTGGTGCTGCCGGGGCTGCGCTGGGACTGGCGGCCGGTCATGTGGGCCATCGCCATCGTCACCATGCTGGGCGGCGCGATCGTGGCCATCACCCAGACCGACATCAAGCGGCTGCTGGCGTACTCCTCGATCGCGCACGCCGGCTTCATCCTGGCCGGTGTCATCGCGACGACGCCCGACGGCATCTCGTCGGTCCTGTTCTACCTGGCGGCCTATTCCTTCGTGACGATCGGCGCGTTCGCGGTGGTCACGCTGGTGCGGGACGCCGGCGGCGAGGCGACACACCTGTCCAAATGGGCGGGTCTGGGCCGTCGTTCACCACTCGTCGCGGCCGTGTTCGCCGTCTTCCTGCTGGCCTTCGCCGGCATTCCGCTGACGTCCGGCTTCTCGGGCAAGTTCGCGGTCTTCAAGGCGGCGGCGGAGGGCGGCGCGGGTGCGCTGGTCGTGGTCGGTGTGATCTCGTCCGCGATCGCCGCGTTCTTCTACATCCGGGTCATCGTGCTGATGTTCTTCAGCGAGCCGAAGGCGGACGGCCCGACGGTGGCCGTGCCGTCGGTGCTGACGACGACGGCGATCGCCGTCGGTGTCGCGGTGACGGTGGTGCTGGGTGTGGCGCCGCAGTACTTCCTCGACCTGGCGAACCAGGCCGGGGTGTTCGTGCGGTAGCCGTGCGCCACATGGTCCACGAAGGGCCCGACTCCCTCGGGGGAGCCGGGCCCTTCGTCCGTGCCGTGCGGGGCACCTGTCGGCCGCGATTCGGGGCCGGGGGCCTCAGGCGCGCGCCGCGTAGGCCCGGACGTCCGCGTCCGGGTCGTGCACCGCCGTCGCCAGCGCCGCGCGGGCCTCCTCGGCGGCCGGATGACGGAGCAGGGCGAGAACCGCCGCCTTGCGGACATCCGCGGAGGCGTCGCCCAGTGCCTTGGCCAGCGCCGGAACCGCCGTACCGGAGGCCGCTGCGCCGAGCGCGGCAGCGGCTCCGGCGCGGACCTGCCAGGCAGGGTCGTCCAGCGCCCCTACGGCCGCCTCCGCCACCTCCGCGGGGCAGCCCGTCGTGCCGAGCGACTGGAAGGCGGCCGCGCGCACAAGGACATCGGCGTCGCCCAGGAGCCGGGTGAGCGGGCCGAGGACGTCGGCCGGGGGCGCCGTCACCGCCGCAAGGCCCTTCGCCACGGTGACGCGGACCTCACGGGCCGGGTCGGCGGCGGCCGTCGTCAGCTCCCGGACGGCGTCCACGGAGACGAGCGCACGGACCGTCTCCACCCGGACGCCGAGGTCGGGATCGTCCAGGCCCGGGGCGAACAGGGCCGTGCTCCCCAGCCGCAGGGCGCGCAGCAGGTCGAGCGCCGCGGCCCGTACCACCGGGTCGGCCGAGGAGACGGCCGCGACCAGCGGGGTGCGCAGCGCCGGCTCCGGCGGCAGCGTCTCGACCAGTTCACGCAGCGACTCCGCGGCCACCGCCCGCACGCCCGGGTCGGCGTCCGCGAGCGCGGAGGCGAGCGCCGTGCCCGTGCCGTCGGGGGCGGTCTCCGTGAGTGTGGCCACCGCCGCCCGCCGTACCGCCGGATCCGGGTCCGCCAAGTAGGGGGCCAGAGCCGCCAGTTCGGGCTGATCGTCGGCGAGCGCCACGAGCTCCAGGATGCGCGGCGAGTCGGTCGCCGCGCGCTCCGGGGTGCTGGTGCTGGTGGGGGCGGCGATGCGCGAGCCGGTCGGGGCGGCCTCACGCGGTCCCGCCGTCGCCACCTGCTCCGGCGAGACCTCCCCGATATGGCGGGAGGCACCGCCGACCGGAGTGAACTCCTCGACCGGTACCAGATACGGCTCCACCGGCCGCGCCGTGAACTCCATCGCTCCCGACGGCGACTTGCGCAGATCCAGATGGTGCAGCCAGCCGCTGTCGTCGCGCTGCGGATGGTCCGTGCGCTCGTGGTAGAGACCCCAGCGGGACTCCGTACGGGCGAGCGAGGAGCGGGCCGCCATCTCCGCGCAGTCCCGGATGAAGCTCACCTCGGCGCAGCGCATCAGCTCGTGCGGCGTCGTGGCGCCCATCTCCGCGATCTCGCCGCGCATCCTCTCGAAGTGGTCCACGGCGAGTGACAGTCGGGCGCCGGACTTGGGCGGCGCGACATAGTCGTTCACGAACCGGCGGAGCTTGTACTCGACCTGCGGCTGCGGCGGGCCGTCGGGATTCCGCAGCGGTCCGTAGGCCAGTTCGTGGGCCTCCGCCAGCTGGTCCGCCGGGAGTTCACCGGTGTACGCCCGGTACTGGGCCGCGTCCTCACCGGCCAGATCACCGAAGACGAACGCCCCGATCATGTAGTTGTGCGGCACGCACGCCAGATCGCCGGCCGCGTACAGCCGGGGCACGGTGGTGCGCGCATGGTCGTCGACCCGCACCCCCGACGCCGAGTGGCCGCCGCACAGGCCGATCTCGGAGATGTGCATCTCGATGTCGTGGGTGCGGTAGTCGTGGCCACGGTTCGCGTGGAAGGTGCCCCGGGTCGGGCGTTCGGTGGTGTGGAGGATGGACTCCAGCGCGGCGACCGACTCCTCGGGCAGATGGCTGAGCTTGAGATAGACCGGCCCGCGGTCGGAGGCGAGTTCGGCGGCGAACTCCGCCATCATCCGGCCCGACCAGTAGTCGGAGTCCACGAACCGCTCGCCGTGCCGGTTCACCTGGTAGCCGCCGAAGGGATTGGCGACATAGGCGCAGGCCGGGCCGTTGTAGTCCTTGATCAGCGGGTTGATCTGGAAGCACTCGATGCCGGTGAGCTCGGCGCCCGCGTGGTAGGCCATGGCATAGCCGTCACCGGCATTGGTCGGGTTCTCGTACGTGCCGTACAGATAGCCGCTCGCGGGCAGACCGAGGCGGCCGGCGGCGCCGGTCGCGAGAATGACCGCACCCGCGCGGACCGTGACGAACTGCCCGGTGCGGGTGTTGAAGCCGGCCGCGCCCACCGCCCGGCCCTCCGCGGTCAGCACCCGGACCGGCATCACCCGGTTCTCGATGCGGATGCGCTCGCGCATCTCACGGCGGCGCAGCCTGCGGTACAGGACCTTCTTGACGTCCTTGCCCTCGGGCATCGGCAGGACGTACGAGCCGGAGCGGTGGACCTGGCGCACCGCGTACTCGCCGTGCTCGTCCTTCTCGAACTTCACGCCGTACGACTCCAGCCGCTGCACCATGGCGAAGCCGCGGGTGGCCGTCTGGCGGACGGTGGACTGGTCGACGATGCCGTCGTTGGCGCGGGTGATCTCGGCGACGTAGTCGTCGGGTTCGGCACGGCCGGGGATGACGGCGTTGTTGACGCCGTCCATGCCCATGGCGAGGGCCCCGGAGTGGCGGACGTGCGCCTTCTCCAGCAGGAGCACGTTGCTGCCGTGCTCGGCCGCGGTGAGGGCGGCCATCGTGCCGGCCGTGCCGCCGCCGATGACGAGGACGTCGCAGGAGAGCTCCTCGGCGTCGGTGAGAGCGGGGATCTGCACGGTCGTGCCTTTCACTGGGATCCGGTGCTGCCGAGGGACGCGAGGACCTCGCGGCGCAGTGCCACGGTCGCCGGGTCGCTGTGCGCTTCGCGCTCGCGGGGACGCGGTACGTCCAGGACGCGGCCGGTGCCGAGGAGCGCGAGCCGGTCACCGAGGAACACGGCCTCGTCCACGTCGTGGGTGACGAAGACGACGGTCGCGCCGGTGTGCCGCAGCACGTCGACCAGCAACTGCTGCATCCCGGCCCGGGTCTGGGCGTCCAGCGCGCCGAACGGCTCGTCCATCAGCACCGCCCGGGGCTCGCCGGCGAGCGCGCGGGCGAGCTGCACCCGCTGGCGCTGCCCGCCCGAGATCCGGTGCGGGAAGGTGGGTCCGTACCCGGCGAGGCCGACGCGCTCCAGCCACGCGTCGGCGGTCCTGCGGCGTGCGGCGCGGGCGACGCCCTGGATGGCGAGGGGCAGTTCGACGTTGGCGCGCACCGTACGCCAGGGCAGCAGCGCGTCGTCCTGGAAGACCAGCGCACGCTCGGCGCGAGGGGTGGTGATGGGCACGCCGTCCTGCGCCACCTCGCCGCCGAGCGGCGGGAGCAGCCCGGCCAGGGTGCGCAGCAGCGTCGACTTGCCACAGCCGGACGGCCCGACGACGGTGAGGATCTCACCGGGCGCCACATCGAGGTCGACGCCGTCGAGCACGGCGGTGCCGTCCCGGCCGAGCGCGACGGAGCGGAGCGTGAGCCGGGCTCCTGGATGTGCGACAGGGGCCGGGGCGAGGGCGGTTTCGGGGGGTGTGGTCACGGTGCGACGCCTCCTCGGAGGGAGTCCGGCCGCGCCGCCCGTCGCAGCGCGGGAGTGCGGGTCCGGGGGCGGGCGACGGTGTCGCCGGCGGGCCGGGGCAGCCAGCGCGTCAGACGGCGGCCCAGCACCTCCACGGCGGTCGAGGTGAGCCAGCCCAGCAGGCCGATGGTCGCCATGCCGACGAAGACCCCCGGGTAGTCCACGACCGTGTAGTCCTGCCAGGTCCGGTAACCCACCCCGTACTCGCCGGAGATCATCTCCGCCGAGATCACACAGATCCACGAGACGCCGATGCCGACCGACAGCCCGCCGAGGATCCCCGGCAGTGCGCCCGGCAGCACGACCGAGCCCAGCACACGGGCGCGGCCGCCGCCCATCGTGAGGACGGCTTCCTCCCAGACCGGGGTCAGGGCGCGTACGGCGTGCCGGGTCGAGACCATCACCGGGAAGAAGGCCGCGGTGAAGGTGATGAAGACGATCCCCTGCTCGTTGCTCGGGAAGAGCAGGATCGCCACGGGCACGAGCGCGATCGCCGGTATGGGGCGCAGGACTTCGAGGACCGGGCCGAGCAGATCCGCGGCGATCCGTGAGCGGGCGACGGCCGTGCCGACCGCCACGCCCGCGACCGCCGCCAGCACGAAACCGGTGACGATGCGGGTGAGGCTGTCGGTCAGGTCCTGCCAGTACGTCCCGTTGCCGATCCGGTCCCCGAAGGCGCGCGCGACATCCGTGACGGTGGGGAACTGCTCGAACCGCAGCCACAGATTGACGTCGTACGCCGTGAGCAGCTGCCACAGACCGAGCGCGCCGGCCAGGGACAGGGCCCGCACGAGGTGCCGCGAGGTCATGACGCCTGCTTCAGGGCGTCGGCGTACGGCAGCGTCCGCGCCCCGGGGTGGCCGGCGATGTACACCGACGCCGCCGACGGGGTGACGAAGGGCAGCAGCCGGGGGCCGTCCGCCACCCAGACCGCCTTGTCCGCGAACCAGAGAGTGCCGGTCGTCGCGTCGGGGACGTACGCGGCCCGGACCGCGCCGGTGTCCGCGGCGATGTGGCGCAGCAGTTGGTCGGGGGTGGCGAAGGACCGCGTGGTGCCGCTCCTGAGCCACACCTCGCTGCGTGCGGGCGCGGCTGTCGTGGCGAGTGCCTGCGCGTACCGGGTGCCCAGTGCCCGCTTGACGTACCGGTCGTCGACGAAGGCGTCCACGTCCACATCACCGACCAGCCTGGCCGACTTCAGTACCGGAACGTCCTTCTTCAGGGCCGCGACCAGGGCGGGCTTGATGGTCGGGTCGAACGTCGCGATGCCGTTCGCACCGTTGTAGAGGTAGACGACCTCGGGCGGCAGACCGGTGGCCTTCGCGACCGATTCGGCCGCCGCGACGGGCTGCTCGCGCAGATACTCGGTGGCCTTGTCCTGCGCGCGCAGGAAGTCCTCCAGCACGGAGGGCCGCTTCTTCGCGAACTCCTCGCGCGCGGTGACCCCGTGGAAGGTCGGCAGATTCAGTTCGGCGCCGTCGTAGAGGGCCTTCGCCCGGCCCTGGAAGGCGAGCAGCCCCGGCCAGGCCACGAACTGCGAGAGTGCGTCCGCGCTGCCTGCCTGAAGAGCCGACGCGCCCACCGCGGGCTGCTGGTTGAGCTTGTGGATGTCCTTCTCCGCGTCGATGTCCGCCCGCTGGAGCGCCCGGACGAGCGTGCCGTCGGCCGCGGACCCCACCGAGGTGGACACCTTCTTGCCGCGCAGGTCCGCGAGCGACGACAGCCGTGAACCGGGCTCCGTGACGATGGTGTTGAGGCCGCCGCGCAGGTTGTAGCCGGTGACGGAGACGAGCCGGGTCGGCCGGTTGAGCTGTTTGCCGCGGGCCGCGTTGATCAGCAGCGGGAAGTCGCCCATCGAGCCGATGTCGATCTTCCCCGCGGTCATCTGGGCGGTGATCGGCGCGCCGGTGGCGTAGTCCTGCCACTTCACCCTGTAGGTGATGCCGTCCCGGGCGCCGCGCGCCTTCAGCTCCTGCTCGAAGTAGCCCAGCGAGCGCAGCAGGGTGCCGGCGGTGACGGTGTTGATGGTCTTGGACTGGTAGCCGACGGTCACGGTGACCGTTCCGGAGTCGCCGGCGTTCGCGTCGCCGCCGCACCCGGTGGCGAGCGGGACGACGAGGGCGGCGGCGAGGGCGGCGGGAAGTGCGGTGCGTGGGAGAAGTGCTGTGCGTGTCATGGGAGTTCGGACCTCTCGACCGTGCCGGCTCACCGGAGCAGATAGGGCATGTTGACCGTGACCGCGTCGGTGGGGCAGCGGGCCGCGCACGGGCCGCAGTACCAGCACTCGTCCACGTGCATGAAGGCCTTGCCGCTGTCCGGGTTGATGGCGAGGGAGTCGAGCGGGCACATGTCGACGCAGAGCGTGCAGCCGTCGATGCACTTGGACTCGTCGATGGTCACGGGCACGTCGGCGCGCTGGGGTGCCAGAGGCATGGCTGTCTCCAGGAAACGGGGTACGGAGGGTGGGAGTGCGGGTCAGAGGGCGCGGTGGAGCAGCCCGCTCATGGCGATGCGGTCGCCGCGGAAGCGGATGAACTCCAGGTCCACGGGCCGGCCGTCGGCGAGATGGGTGAGCCGCTCCAGCATCAGCACGGCGGAGCCGCGCGGCGCTTCGAGCACGGCGGCGGAGTGCGCGTCGGCGTTGACGGCCTCCAGGGTGATCTCGGCGGTGCCGAGCGGCTGTCCGGCCAGGGATTCGAGGAGCCGGAACACATCGGTGTGCTCCAGGTCGCAGCCGAGCAGCCCGGTCCCGAGGTCCATCGGGACGTAGGTGAGGTCGAGCGAGAGGGGCAGGCCGTTCAGCCGGCGCAGCCGCTCGATGCAGAGGACGTCGCTGTGTTCACCGAGTCCGAGCCGCCGCGCCACGGGTGCGGGCGCGGTGACGGGGCCGACCGTACGGACTTCGTTGGTGACGTCGCCGTGTTCGTGCAGGGTCTCGGCGAGACCCTGCAACCGGTCCAGGCCGTGCGAGTACTTCTCGGACACCACGACGGTGCCGACGCCCGGCTGCCGTTCGATCAGTCCTTCCGTACGCAGCAGGTCGAGTGCCTGCCGGACGGTGTTGCGCGATACGCGGTACTCCTCGCCGATCGCCCCCTCCAGCGGCAGGGCGCCGCCGGGGAAGCCGCCTGTGCGCACCTGGTGGCGCAACAGGTCGGCGAGCTGCCGTGCCCGGTCCGCGCGCAGCAGCCGCCGTCGTGCGGCGGCGACCGGCACGGCGTGGTCACGGATGCGTTCGGCTGGCATGCGGTGGACGATACCGACGGAGTGTCGACGGTGGTGTTGCCAGAGTGTTGCGCCATGCCCGTGACCGGGAGCACCGCGTTGAACTGCTGCTTTGTCCGGCCTCGGAGAAGATCTGCCACCGGGCGGCGCGCGGCGGGGCGGGGATGTGCCACCCCCGCCCCGCCGCTTCAGCCGGTGCCCCGCGCCCTCTCCGGCCGGGTCGTGCCGCCGGTGTCGGCCGGTGGCCCGTGCCCCGTTCGGGTCGTGCCCGCCGGTGTCGGCCGGTGCCCCGCTCAGGTCGTGCCCCGCCCGGTCAGGCCGAGGGGACGATCCGGCCGGACACCTCGCCGAGACCCACGCGTACGCCGTCCGGGCCCGGAGCCCAGGCGGTCATCGTCACCACGTCGCCGTCCTCCAGGAAGGTCCGCTTGCCCTCGGGGAGTTCGAGCGCGTCCCGGCCGTTCCAGGTCAGCTCCAGCAGCGAACCGCGCTGGCCGACCTCCGGGCCGCTGACCGTGCCGGAGCCGTAGAGGTCACCGGTGCGCAGGGAGGCGCCGTTGACCGTCATGTGCGCCAACTGCTGCGCGGCCGTCCAGTACATCGTGGCGAACGGCGGCTCCGCGATCACATGTCCGTTGACCGCCACGCTGATACGCAGGTCGAAGCCGCCCTTCTCGTCCTCGGCGGAGTCGTCGAGGTAGGGCAGCAGCTCGCGGTCGCGGGCCGGCGGATCGGTCCGCGCGGCGTCCAGGGCCTCCAGCGGTGTCACCCAGGCGGAGACGGAGGTGGCGAAGGACTTGCCGAGGAACGGGCCGAGCGGCACGTACTCCCAGGCCTGGATGTCCCTGGCAGACCAGTCGTTGAGCAGCGACAGACCGAAGACGTGGTCGCCGAAGTCGCCGAGGGCCACCGGCGTACCCATCGGGGAGGGGGTGCCGACGACGAAGCCGACCTCCGCCTCGATGTCGAGCTTCACGGACGGCCCGAAGACGGGAGCGGCGTCGGCCGGTGCCTTGCGCTGGCCCGAGGGGCGTACGACATCGGTACCGGAGACCACGACGGTGCCCGAGCGGCCGTGGTAGCCGATCGGGAGGTGCTTCCAGTTGGGGGTGAGCGCGTCCCCGTCCGGCCGGAAGATCCGGCCGACGTTGGTCGCGTGGTGCTCGCTCGCGTAGAAGTCGACGTAGTCGGCGACCTCGTAGGGCAGGTGCAGCGTGACCGCGTCCAGCGGGTGCAGCAGCGGCTCCATGTCCGCACGGTGCCCCGGCACGGTCACCCAGGCGGTGATCGCGCGCCGTACGTCGCGCCAGGCGGTACGGCCCGCCGCGAGCAGGGGGTTGAGGGTCGGCCTGGCCAGCAGGGCCGCGTAGGGCGAGCCGAGGGTGTGGGCCGCCGCACCGGCATCGAGCACATGGTCCCCGATGCGTACGCCGACCCGGCGGTGACCGGGGTCGTCCGCCGTGCTGAAGACGCCGTACGGGAGGTTGTGCGGGCCGAAGGGATCGCCCTCGGCCAGATCGAGCGGGCTCTGCTCGGACATCGGTGCCTGCCTCGCTTTCCACGGGTGTGGGTGACACGTTACGTGGACGCGTACCCGCCCCGGCAGGCCGTTCGGCCGACCTCACGCGGAAGACGTCTCTCCCAGGTCCGGTGGAAGACGATCTCCGCCCCGTCGCGGCACACCACCTCGTCCTCGACGAGGAAGCCGGCCGCGTCGCAGCTGATGTCGCAACGGCTCTCGACCGTCACGTCCCAGGCCCGGTCGGGCCGGTGGAGCCGGGCCGTCCACTCGGCGCGGACACAGGCGGAGTGCGGGTCGTGCTCCAGGATCGTGCACGTCTCCCGCGCCTCCTCGGTGAGTTCGAGGCCGTCCGGGTGGATGCGCCGGCCGCCCGGCCGGGGGTCGGTCTCCACGCGCCACTCGCCCCGGGCGACGTCCCGCACCACCAGGCGCTCCGGGCGTTCCTCGTCGAGTGTGGCGGGGGAGCTGACGCCGAGCGGCTCGTACGGGTCGGGCTCCCCGAAGGTGATCCGGTCACCCGTCGTGGGGAGCGCTTCGCGCACCGGGAGTTCGAGGAAGGAGCCCTCGGGGTCGAGGGTGAAGCCCGCCGAGTCGCCCGCGGGCCAGATCCACGGCCAGTACGCGGAGGAGACGGCGAGCCGGACGCGGTGCCCGGGCGGGAAGGAGTGGCCGGCCGTGCCGAGTTCGAACGTCACGTCCTCGGCCCGGCCCGGCGACCACGCGTCCTGTCGGCCGGCGCGGTGGGCGGTGAGGTCGACGCCGCCCCGGGCGACGAGTGTGGACGAGACGTCGGGCGCGATGTCGCACAGCCGGGCGACCGCCTGGCCGTGCGGGCCGTCCGGGCGCAGCCGCAGAACGACCCGGGCCCGGCCCAGGATCTCGACCGGCTCGTCCGTGACGGGGAAGTCGAAGCAGGCGGAGTGCGCGTCCTCCGCGCGCTGGTCGGGCGGTGGATCGGCGTCGTTCCCGGTGGGGACGGGCCGGCCCGCGTCCAGCCCGGTGTGCTGGGGCGAGTCGACGACGAGGGGTGCGCCGCCGAGCGCGTACGCGACGGTGCGGACGTGCGGTGACGGCAGGCTCGGTTCGGCGACCCAGTGACCCGAGGGGTGGGGGAGGTGCGGCGTGCTGATCCAGGCGCGGAGCAGCGGGTCTTCGGCGGGTGCCTCGCCGCCCGCGTCCTTCAGATGGCGGTCCCACCAGGCGAGGGTCTCGCCGAGGAAGCCGATCGCGGGCCCCGGGTGGTCGGCGTGGTCCGGATAGCGGTGCGGCCAGGGGCCGATCAGTGCGCGGACGCGATCGGGCGGCAGCCGCGTCGCCAGCCGCAGGACGGCGTCGCGGTAGGGGTCGTACAGCCCGCCCACGGCCAGGACGGCCGCGGTGATGCCCGCCGTGATGTCCTGGGCCTCGCCGGCGTCCTGCCGCGGCCGGTCCGTCTCGCCGGGCCGGGGCGCGAGCCAGGCGTGGGCGGGCGGCTCGACGGCCTCCAGGCGCCTGCGCCACATGCCGCGCCACTCCTCGCCGGCGAAGAGCGGATCGGGCGGGCGGCAGAGGGCGGACATCAGTGCCGCGGACCGGCTGAGCAGGCCCTCGGCGAGCACCGAACCGCCCGGGTGGTACGCACCGTTGTCGTCCGGATCGTCGGTGGCGCACACCGCCACGACGGCCTTCAGCGGTTCCGGGGCGAGGGCCGCCACACGCAGGGCCAGGGTGCCGCCGGGGCCGATCCCGAACATGCCGGCCCGGCCCGTGCACCACGGCTGCGCGGCCAGCCACCCGACCACCTCGGCGCCGTCCGCCACCGCGCCGGGATCGCCCTCGGGGCCGGGCAGACCCTCGCTGTTGCCGTGTCCGCGCACCTCCACACGGACGGACGCGTAGCCGTGGGCGGCGTACCAAGGGTGACGCTGCGCGTCACGCGCGGCGGTCGTATCGGTCAGCCTTTCCGGCGAATACTCGAGCAGGACCGGGACAGGCGCATCGGTGTACGGCCGCCACATCCGTGCGTACAGCCGAGTTCCGTCGGTCAGCGGAATCCGGACGTCCTCGTGGCTGGTTTCATACGGGGCATGCTGGTGCTGGTCCATGGCGGAGACCTCGGTGCACGGGGTGCGCCGGTCACGTCGGAACCGGTCGCAGAACCCGGCGAAAGGGCTCACCCCTGGGCGTACGTGCTGATCACGAACATACCGGCGGCAGCGGGAAGCCGCCCATGGTGATCGAAAGGCGACCGGATACGCTGACTTGAGTGAATCGAGCGACACATCGACAATCCGTGTGATCGTCAGCAGACAGGAGACCCCCTCGTGAGCGTCGTCGGGCCGTTCGGGCTGAGCGTGCGGGACCAGGCTCTTGAGGCCGATGTCCAGACCGGACTGTCGGCCGTGGAGGCGGGTCTGCTCGATGCCACCAAGAGCGAGGTGCCCTTCATCACGGAGGCCGCGCAGCATCTCGTCCGGGCCGGAGGCAAGCGGTTCCGGCCACTTCTGGTGATGCTGGCCGCCCAGTTCGGCGACCCCCACGCGCCCGGTGTGGTGCCCTCCGCCGTGGTCGTGGAGCTCACGCATCTCGCGACGCTCTACCACGACGACGTGATGGACGAGGCGGACGTACGGCGCGGTGTGGACAGCGCGAACGCCCGCTGGGGCAACTCGGTCGCCGTCCTGACCGGCGACTTCCTCTTCGCCCGGGCCAGCCACATACTGGCCGACCTGGGTCCGGAGGCCGTACGCATCCAGGCCGAGGCCTTCGAGCGACTGGTCACCGGCCAGATCCTGGAGACGGCGGGCCCGCGCGACGGCCGTGACCCCGTGGAGCACTACCTCGACGTCATCGGCGGCAAGACGGGCTCCCTGATCGCCGTCTCGGGCCGCTTCGGCGCGATGATGTCGGGTGCCGACGAGGGTGTCGTGGACATCCTGACCCAGTACGGCGAGCGGCTCGGCGTGGCGTTCCAGCTGGCCGACGACGTCCTCGACATCGCCAGCGACTCGCACGAGTCCGGCAAGACGCCGGGCACGGACCTGCGGGAGGGCATCCCGACGCTTCCCGTGCTGCATCTGCGCGCGCGGGCCGAGGCCCAGGGGCTCCCCGAGGACCTGGAGCTGGTCGCGCTGCTGGAGAGCGACCTCTCGGACGACGAGCTGCACGCCGACGCGCTGCGCCGGCTGCGTGTGCACCCCGCGCTGGAGCAGGCGCGGCGCGACACCGTGCGCTACGCGGAGGAGGCGCGGGCGATGCTCGCGCCGTTGCCCGAATGCGATGCGAAGGCGGCGCTCGTGGAGCTCTGCGACCTGGTCGTGCACCGAGCGGGCTGACGCACCCCGCCAGATCCCTCCCCACCTGCACAGACGCCCGAGCGGGCGGCGCTTCGACGCGCCCGCGGGCGATACCCGTACCTCGACGGGGAACCGGTAGACACCCGCGTGCACCGGCGGACGGGTGCCTGCGCCGCCTCCTCGCGGGTGTGACCGGCATCACAGAATTGGATTGGGTCCAATCCGAGATCCGCTCCGTACGCCAGTGCAGAAGCTGACGCACAGGGCGTTGGCATCGGTACGGGGAGACTTACTGATGAAGCGCACCAAGACCGTCCTTGTCGGTACCACCGCCGTCGCTGCCGTCGCTGCCGCCGCGGGCGTTGCCCTCGCCGTCCTGCCGGCCTTCGCGGCCGACGGCGACGGCTCCGCCCACCGCTCCGCCGGGCAGGGCGGCAGCGGTTCGGACCTGGCCGTCCAGAGCGGCTCGGGCGGCTCGGGCAGGAGCGCCTCGCTCTTCGTGGCGAGCCTCAACGGCGCCAACGAGGTTCCGGTGCAGGGAGGGCCCGCCGTCGGTGACCGCGACGGCGCGGCGCTCCAGTTCGTCGAGGTCCGGAGGGACAAAGTGTCGGTCGCGGTGAAGTTCCGCGGCACCGACAAGCCGACCGCCCTCCACATCCACCAGGGTGCGAAGGGCACGAACGGAGGCATCAAGATCGACTTCACCGGGCTGATCGGCACGGGCCGGACCAAGCCCGCCGGCTGGACGGGAGCCGTCACCGGCAGCGTCAAGGTCAAGGACAAGGCCGTGCTCGACGCGTTCAGGACGGACCCGAACGGCTTCTACGCCAATCTGCACACCGCGGCGTTCCCGGGCGGCGCCGTCCGGGGCCAGTTCCACAAGGTGACCGGGTCCTTCCCGTTCGACCGCGCCCTCGGCAACGTCCAGGCGTCCGTCGTCAAGGGCCGGCAGATCTACGAGTGCAAGAAGTCCGCCGACGGCACGCTCTCCTTCCAGCAGCGCGATGTCCGGGCCGTGCTGGGCGGGAACATCGCTCACTCCTTCATCGCTCCCAACTCCGGTACTCCGCAGTGGATCGCTCCCGACCGCAGCGCCGTCACCGGTGCACTGATCAGCAGGACGCCGAACGGCGAGGCGAACATCCCCGAGCTGGACCTCAAGGCGAGTCGGTCCGGCAAGAAGCGGGGGCTGTTCGCCCACACCCAGGAGATCTTCCGGCTGAACACCGTGGGCGGCGTCGCCCCGGCCGGCAGCTGCGACCAGGGTGCGATCGTCGGCGTCCCGTACGGCGCGGACTACGTCTTCGTCCAGAAGTAACAGGACCCGGACCGGCACAGCGGACAAGAACTTCCGCACAGCTCTTGCGTCAAGGGCTCGGCGCTTCCCCTACTGGATGGGGGAGGCGTCGCGCCTCTGCGTCATCCCAGAGCAGTACGACAAGTTGCTCCCGGGGTCTGACGCCTGAGTGCGGCCGATTTGGTCAGATTGGTAGTACCAGGCCTGACCAACCACGGAGGTAGGGCACACCATGGCACCGAACGACAGCGCACAGACCACCGAAGAGGCCAAGGACCTCGCAGTGGGCCGCCGCAAGGCCGCTCGCTACATCGTCCCGGTCGCGGTGGCCGGGGTGGCGGCGGCGACCATCGGGCTCGTCCCGGCGCTCGCTGCATCCGGTGACCCCGATCTGCCGAAGATCAGCGCGCAGGAGCTCATCGAGAAGATCGCCGCATCGGACACCCAGCAGCTGTCCGGCACCGTCAAGGTCAACACGGACCTGGGCCTCCCGGACATCGGCGGTCTCGCCGACTCCTTCGCGCCCAAGGGCGGCGACCGCGGGGACGAGCAGGGCTCGTCCGCCGCCCCAGACGGCAAGCTGATGGAGCTCGCCACCGGTTCGCACACGCTGAGGGTCGCGGCCGACGGTCCGGACCGGCAGAAGGTGTCGATCCTGGAGGACGCGGCCGAGTACAGCCTGATCCACAACGGCGACGAGGTCTGGGCCTACGACAGCGCGACCAACGAGGCGTACCACTCCAAGGACGCGGCGAAGGGCGCCGCCGAGGAGCACGGCAAGGACCAGGCGAAGCCCGAGGATCTGCCGTCCACGCCCAAGGAGTTCGCGGACGAGGCCCTCGAGGCGGCCGGCGACACCACGTCCATCACCGTCGACGGCACCGCCCAGGTGGCCGGCCGCGACGCGTACCAGCTGCTGATCAAGCCCAAGCAGAGCGGTTCCACCATCGGCTCGATCAAGGTGGCGGTGGACGCGAAGACGGGCACCCCGCTGAAGTTCACGCTCACGCCGAGCGGCGGGGGCAAGGCCGCCGTCGACGTCGGCTTCACCAAGGTCGACTTCTCCAAGCCGGCCGCGTCCACCTTCGACTTCAGCCCGCCCAAGGGCGCGAAGGTGACCGAGGCCGACGAGCTGGGCAAGGACCAGGGAGCCCCGAAGCCCGAGAAGGACCTCAAGGGCTTCGAGGAGTTCCAGGGCCTGAACGTCATCGGTGAGGGCTGGACCTCCATCGCGAAGATCGAGGGACCCGCCGGCGAGGGCTCCGCGGCCCCGAAGGAGGGTGACGTCCCGCCGGAGGCGCAGGGCTTCCTGGACGCCCTGGGCGACCCGGTGAAGGGCAAGTTCGGCTCGGGCACGGTCTTCAAGACCCGGCTCGTCAACGCCCTGATGACGGACGACGGCACCGTGTACGTCGGAGCGGTCACCAAGGACGCACTCGTGAAGGCGGCCGACGCAGGCAAGTGACCCGGGCGAGGGCATGACGCCCGATCGTGGTTGTCGCCCGCCCCGCCGTACGCT
Organism: Streptomyces sp. AM8-1-1; assembly: GCF_032229325.1. NCBI lineage: Bacteria > Bacillati > Actinomycetota > Actinomycetes > Kitasatosporales > Streptomycetaceae > Streptomyces > Streptomyces sp. AM8-1-1. The sequence goes on along the minus strand of NZ_CP135086.1, from coordinate 3,455,350 downwards.
CCGTACGGTGGGGCGGAAGCCTGAGCGAGTGAACGGGGGCCGGTATGGCAGCGGTGATCGAGACGCACGGACTCACCAAGCGCTACCGCGGCGGCCAGCTCGCCGTCGACCGGCTCGACCTCGCCGTGCCCGCCGGCAGCGTCTTCGGCTTCCTCGGCCCCAACGGGTCGGGCAAGACCACCACCATCCGGATGCTGATGGGCCTCATCGAGCCCACCGCCGGCAGCGCGACCGTCCTCGGCGGCACCATGCCGCGTGCCGTACGGACGGTCCTGCCCCATGTGGGCGCGCTGATCGAGGGACCGGCGCTGTACGGGTTCCTGAGCGGCCGGGACAACCTGGTGCGGTACGACTCCGCCGACCCGAACGCCGATCCCCGCACCCGCGCGGCCCGCGTCGCCTCCGCACTGGACCGGGTGGGGCTGACCTCGGCCGCGGGAAAGAAGGCCAAGGCGTACTCCCTCGGTATGAAGCAGCGGCTCGGGCTCGCCGCCGCGCTGCTCCAGCCGCGCAAGCTCCTGGTGCTCGACGAGCCCACCAACGGCCTCGACCCGCAGGGCATGCGGGAGATCCGCGCCCTGGTCCGGGCGCTGGCCGCCGACGGCACCACGGTCTTCCTCTCCTCGCACCTCCTCGACGAGATCGAACAGGTCTGCACCCACGCGGCCGTCATGGCGCAGGGACGGCTGCTCATCCAGGGCCCGGTGGCCGACCTCGCCGCCGGGGCCAGAGGCCGCCTGGTCGTCCTCACGCCCGACACGGGCGACGCCGCCCGCCTTCTCAAGGAGCAGGGAGTCGCCGGGGTGAACGTCGAGGACGAGCGGGTGACGGGCGAGCCGCCGGGGCCCGGTGTGGACCTGGCCGAGCTCAACGCCGCCCTGGTCGGGGGCGGGGTGCGGGTACGGGGGTTCGGCGTCGAGCGCGCCTCCCTGGAGGACGCGTTCGTCGCACTGACCGGAGAGGGATTCGATGTCGCAGGCTGAGGTGATCGGGACGGGCGGGACCGGCGGTGCCGATGGCTCCGACCGCCCGGGAGCGGCTGCCGGACCGGACGCCGGACCGCGTGCGCTGTGGACCCTCGGGCTCTTCCGCTCCGAGCTGTTCACCACGCTGCGCCGCTGGCGGACGCTCGCCCTGCTGGCCGTGCTGGCCGCCGTACCGGTACTGATCGGCATCGCGGTGAAGATCGAGACCGGCGACGGGGGCTCCTCCGGCGGAGGCGGCGGAGAGGGACCCGCCTTCATCGCCCAGATCACCAACAACGGCCTGTTCCTGGTCTTCGCCGCGCTCGCCGCGACCCTGCCCGTGTTCCTCCCGATGGCGGTCGGGGTCGTCGCGGGCGACGCCATCGCGGGTGAGGCCAATGCCGGCACCCTGCGCTATCTGCTGGTCGCACCGGCGGGCCGGACCCGGCTGCTCCTCGCCAAGTACGCGACCGTCCTCACGTTCTGTCTGGTGGCCACCCTGGTGGTCGCCGCGTCCGCGCTCGCCGTCGGCGCGGTGCTCTTCCCGCTCGGTGATGTCACGACGATCTCCGGCACCACCATCTCGTTCGGGGACGGCCTGCTGCGGGCCGCCCTGATCGCGGTCGTCGTCGCGGCCTCGCTGGCCGGACTCGCGGCCCTCGGCCTGTTCGTCTCGACGCTCACGGGCAGCGGCATCGCGGCCATGGCGACCACGGTCGGCCTGCTGATCACCGTGCAGATCCTGGACACGATCCCTCAGCTGGACGCGATCCACCCGTATCTCTTCCCGCACTACTGGCTGTCGTTCTCGGACCTGCTGCGGGAGCCGCTCTACTGGGACGAGGTGCAGAAGAACCTGGGCCTTCAGGCGCTGTACGCCGTGGTGTTCGGGTCCGCTGCCTGGGCGCGCTTCACGACGAAGGACATCACGGCGTAGGCACCGCGGCCACGATTTCCGAAGCTGGGTGCATGACTCACGTCACCGCGGCGAAGAACCGCTTGGCGTCCCCGACGGCCGCTTCGTCGTTCAGGACGTCACCGGGCCGGGAGCCGTTGCCGAGGAGTACACCGCCCCGCTCCATCTTCAGATAGGCGGCGATGGTGTCGAGCGTGCCCACCAGCGGGTCGGCCGCCGCGCGGTCGGCGTCGGCGAGCGCGGTCACGCCCCACAGCGTGCGTCCCGCCATCCGGGCCCTGAAGTCCACGCCCGGCACCCGCATCCAGCCCGACCAGTGGTCGAGGTAGCGCTTGGTGGAGGTCGAGACGGTGTACCAGTACAGCGGTGAGGCGATGACCAGGTCGGTCGCCTCCAGAGTGGCGTCCAGCAGGGTGGCGCCGTGCCCGGTGGGCGCGGGATAGGCGCCGTCGTCCTCGTGCCGTGCGTCCTCGAAGTCCGGCAGTGGGAGGTCGGCCAGATGGAGCCAGCGCTGCTCGGCGCTCGCGGGAAGCTGCTCGGCCGCGAGCCGGGCCAGCGCCTCGGTGTTGCCGTCGGTGCGGCTGCTGCCCAGCAGGAACAGGAACTTCCGGGTCATCGCGTTCTCCCCCTCGTACCGCTCGTACCGCGGACAGCCGTCCGCGAACGTGACTGCATGCGTGCGCAGTATATGCACACGCATGCAGTCGGTGGGGGGTGGCGGTCTTCGGGACAGCCGGGTCAGCCGGTCAGAAGGTCAGCTTCCAGCTGTTGATGTAGCCCGTGTCCTGCGCGGCGACGTCCTGCACCCGCAGTTTCCAGGCGCCGTTGGCCGGCTCGCTCGACGCGTTCACGGTGTAGGTGGCGACGACGTTGTCCGCCGAATCGTTGCTGCTGGAGTTCTTCAGCCGGTACGCACTGCCGTCGGGGGCCACCAGGTCCACGACCAAGTCGCCGCGCCAGGTGTGCCGGATGTCGACGCCCACCGAGAGGGCGGCCGGGGCGTTGCCGGTGCGGCCGGTGACGTTGACCGTGGAGGTGACGGCCGCGCCGTTGTCCGGGATCGCCACGTCGGCGGTGTTCTCGTATGCCTCACCGGGCGGGACGGTGGTCCCCGTCGAGAGCGTCCAGACGGCATGGGCGAGTGCGTCGCTGTTGCGGTCCAGGGCGGTGTCGTTGATGTTCGCCGTGGTGTCGCACGAGGAGTGGTAGCAGCGGTCGAAGGCCTGGCCGGCCGTGCCGCCCCACTTCTGGACCTGCGCCGCGGTCTTCGTGCGCCCGGCTCCGGTGAACAGACCGCCGACCGGTATGCCCACGTTCTTGAACGAGGCGTGGTCCGAGCGGCCGTCACCCTCGGTCTCGATCTCGGTCGCGACGCCGAGGCCGGCGAAGTAGTCCTTGAGGACCTTCTCGATCGCCGGGTCGTCGTCGTAGACGAAGTAGCCCGGGTTGGGCGAGCCGATCATGTCGAAGTTGAGATAACCGGAGATCTTCGAACGCTCGGCGGCGGGAAGGTTGTTGACGTAGTACTTCGACCCGACCAGGCCCAGCTCCTCGGCGCCCCACCAGGCGAACCGCAGATGCTTCGTGGGCTGCAACTGGGCGCGGGAGACGGCGAGCGCGGTCTCCAGGACGCCTGCGGAGCCCGAGCCGTTGTCGTTGATGCCGGCACCGGAGGAGACGGAGTCGAGGTGCGCACCCGCCATCACGATCTGGTTGGCGTCGCCGCCGGGCCAGTCGGCGATGAGGTTGTACCCGGTGGCGCCGCTGGAGGTGAACTGCTGGATGGACGTGGTGAATCCGGCCGCGTCCAGCTTCGCCTTCACGAAGTCGAGGGACGCCTTGTAGCCGGCCCGGCCGTGGGCGCGGTTGCCGCCGTTGGCGGTGGCGATCGACTGGAGCTGGGTGAGGTGCGCCTTGACGTTGGCGAGCGGTATGTCGGGGGCGGCCAGTGCGGACGTCGGGGCTGCCGGCGCGGCCGGTGCCGCCGTGGCCGCGGGAGCGGCGGAGGCGAGCAGACCGGCCAGGGCTATCGCGGCGGCCGCGGCCGTGCGTCTGGGAAAGGCGGAGAACTTCATGTGGGGGCTCCGGATTCCGTACGGGGACATGACGGAACGTGCGAGACGCCCCGGAACGGCTCGTTCCAGGGCGTTGGAGCAGTGGCGCTGAACAGTAAGGAGAGCGATGCGGGCGCGTGGGCATGCGGTGGTGATGCTGCGGTACGGGTGGCGCGGTGTGCGTGCTGAGAGTTCAGCGAGACTTTGACCTACCGTCAAGGGCGGAAATCGGTCAGCCGCGTTCGTATATAGGACTTCGGTTCCGTCACGGAACGGCCAACGCCGCGGCGCCTTTCGGGCACAACTGCCGCACGGCGGGCGTCAACGGTGTGACAGGGGTTCAGGCTGTGGCCATCGCCGAGCAAGGGTGCGCCGTATGAACCTGGATCCGTTCCTGCTGCTGGACGCCGCGATCAGGTATCTGCTGCCCGTGGGGGTCGCCACGCTGTTCGCGACCGTGGCCGCGATGGCCCTCCTCGTCGGCATGTTCGCCCTGCTGACACGGCGCGCGCGCCGGCGGTACACGGCGGCGGAGGAGGAGGGCCACGGGCTCGACTTCTTCACCTGGCGGGATGGGGACTAGAGCCTGCCCGGCGCTCCCCGAACGCGGTCCTACTCCACGCAGAACTCGTTCCCCTCGGGGTCCGCCATGGTCGTCCACACGCCGATCGGCTGGTCCTGCCGGTAGAGGACGGTCGCACCGAGCCCCTCCAGCCGCGCGACCTCCGCCTCGCGCTTCTCCGGACCCATGTGCAGGTCGAGATGGAGCCGGTTCTTGACCGTCTTCCCCTCGGGCACGCGCTGGAACAGCAGTCGACGGCCGAGACCGATGTCGGTGTCCTTCTCGAACTCGTCGTCCGGATGCCGGACGGCGGTGTAATCGAGCCAGGCGTCCCGGCCGTGGGCCTGGGTGGTCGAGCCGTCCGGCAGCTGTCCGGCTTGCCGCAGGCTCTCGATCAGCGCGCTGTGGTCCTCTCGTCGGTACTCCAGCGCCGCGGCCCAGAAGTCGGCCTGCGTGTGCGGGTCGGAGCAGTCCACCACAAGTTTCCAGTGCACGGTCATGTAACCACTTATAATGGTTACATGAGCGAGGCGGCAAGAGGACTGACCCTGAGTACGCCGGATGGGCGTCCCTATCGCTTCGACCCCGGCGCGCTCTGCCTCGAGCTGCTGCCGACCGGAGGGCCGGGAAGCTATGCGCGGTGGGAGGTGCTGCACGAGCCCGCCGACCTGGTGCGCTGGGCGCAGCAGAGCCGGCTGCCCGACGGGCTGGAGCCGGTCGTGACCCCTGACGAGGTCATGGCAGCGCGGGCACTCCGCGACGCCCTGTGGCGGCTGACCGCCGGCCGGATGCGCGGCGGACCGCTGTCCCCGGCGGACCTCGCCGTGGTCAACGACGCGGCGGCGAAGGCCCCGCCGGTCCCGCGGTTCACCGAGCACGGGGGCCACGGCTGGGTCCCCGGGGCCACGGGCACTCAGTTGCTGTCCGCAGTCGCGCGCGATGTGGTGGACCTGTTCACCGGGCCCTACGCGCATCGCATCCGCGAATGCGGCGCGCACGACTGCTCCCTGCTCTTCGTCGACACGTCCCGGCCGGGCCGCCGTCGCTGGTGCGCGATGGAGAACTGCGGCAATCGCAGCAAGGTCAGGGCGCACCGCGCCCGCCACACCGAATCGGAGGGAGACGAGCGATGACGAGCGAACCGAGCCGTCACGACACGACGGGGCTCACCCAGGACGCGGGCTGGGAGATCGGCGTCTCGAAGACGCTTCCCCTGCCCGTCGCCGCGGTGTGGGACTTCATCGTGAGCCCGGAGGGCGTCGCCCTCTGGCTCGGGAAGGGCGTTGACCTGCCCACCGAGAAGGGCGAGGAGTACGCGACGGACGAGGGCGTCACGGGTGAGCTGCGCAGCTACCGCCCGGGCGACCGCGTCCGGCTGACGTACGGCACGACCACACTCCAGGTCGCGGTCTCCGCGTCGGGCTCCGGAAAGGCCGTCCTCCGCTTCCACCAGGAGCATCTTGCCGACGCGGTGGAACGGGAACGGCAGCGGGCCCACTGGAAGGCCGTGACGGCCGAGGTGGTGCAGGCCCTGGGGGTGTCCTGAGGCTCGGGGTGCGCATCAACGGGTCGCGTCCTCGACCCGCCGTCGGGGGCGTGCCGAGGAGTCGAGCCCGGAGGGCCCCCGGACCCGACGCCGGACAAGGGCCCGCCGCCCCACGTACCCGGCAGCCGCACGCAGGAGCGTCCGGGGGCTCGGGCCTTCGACCGCTTGGGAGGGGGCGTGCAGGGTCGTCCCCGCAGGGGATCGGCGGCAGGACCCGGGTGCGCAATGCAACGCGGCTGTTGGCCGCCGACCCCGAGGAGTCGAGCCCGGAGGGCCCCCGGACCCGACGCCCGACAAGGGCCCGCCGCCCCACGTACCCGGCAGCCGCACGCAGGAGCGTCCGGGGGCTCGGGCCTTCGACCGCTTGGGAGGGGGCGTGCAGGGTCGTCCCCGCAGGGGATCGGCGGCAAGACCCGGGTGATCCATGCAACGGAGCTGTTGGCCGCCGACCCCGAGGAGTCGAGCCCGGAGGGCCCCCGGACCCGACGCCCGACAAGAACCCGCCGCCCCACGACCCGGCAGCCGCACGCAGGAGCGTCCGGGGGCTCGGGCCTTCGACCGCTTGGGAGGGGGCGTGCAGGGTCGTCCCCGCAGGGGATCGGCGGCAAGACCCGGGTGCGCAATGGAACGCAGCTGTTGGCCGCCGACCCCGAGGAGTCGAGCCCGGAGGGCCGCCGGACCCGCCGCCGGACAAGAACCCGAGGCTCAAGCACCCAGGCCCGGGACCTGACGCCCGACAAGAACCCGAGGCTCAAGCACCTCAGGACGTCGGCTTCACCGGAGCCGGAGCCGGAGCCGGAGCCGGAGCGGCAGCCGCGCCCGCCGCCGAACCCACCCCCGACACCCTCAGCGCCGCCTCCCTCGACAACCTCGCCGCCTCCGCCCTCGTCCTCCTCGCCGTCCTCAACGCATCCCACGTCAAGCAGCTCAGCGCCAGCCACACCAGCCCGAAGCCCGCCCACCGCTCCGCCGGCATCGCCTCGTGGAAATACAGGATCCCCAGCAGGAACTGGAACACCGGCGCCAGGTACTGCAGCAGCCCCAGCGTCGACAGCGGAACCCGGATCGCCGCCGCGCCGAAGCACACCAGCGGCGCCGCCGTCACCACACCTGTCGCGGCCAGAAGGGCCGCGTGCCCCACCCCGTGCGAACCGAACGTCGCCGCCCCGTCCGCCCCGAGCCACAGCAGGAACCCGAGCGCCGGCAGGAACTGGATCGCGGTCTCGGCCGCGAGCGACTCCAGCCCCCCGATGTTGACCTTCTTCTTCGCCAACCCGTACGTCGCGAACGAGAACGCCAGCGTCAGCGAGATCCATGGCGGCTGTCCGTACCCGATCGCCAGCACCAGCACCGCCGCGAATCCGGTGCCGACCGCCACCCACTGCGCGGGCCGCAGCCGTTCCTTCAGCAGCAGGACGCCCATGGCGATGGTGACCAGCGGATTGATGAAGTAGCCGAGAGACGCCTCGACGACGTGGCCGGAGTTCACGGCCCAGATGTAGACGCCCCAGTTGACGGTGATGACCGCCGCGGCGACGGTGATCAGCCCGAGCTTCCGGGGGCTGCGGATCAGCTCCCGTACCCATCCCCAGCGCCTCACCACCAGCAGGGCGACGGCCACGACGGCCAGCGACCACACCATGCGGTGGGCGAGGATCTCCGCCGCGCCCGAGGGCTTCAGCAGGGGCCAGAAGAGGGGGACCAGACCCCACATCCCGTAGGCCCCGATCCCGTACAGCAGTCCTGCCCGCTGTTCACCGTCCGACGTCACTGCCCCTCCCGCCCCTGCGCGCTTCACCTCGTCGAAAGGTACGCGCCGGAGGCCGAGCCTGTCATGCCCGTATCGCCATACGGTCATGACGAATCGGGAGGCGTCCACGACCGCCCGGAACGACGCGGCAGCCACCCGGAACGACGGCGATCACCCGGTAACGACTCGGCGGCCACCCGGAACAGCGCGGCAGCCACCCGGAACGACGGCGATCACCCGTCATCGGTCGACGACTCGCCGGCCCCCGGAACGACGCGGCACCCGCCCAGCACCAGACGGCGCCCCCCGGCCCCCCCATCGCCTCAGGCCGCGGCCAGCGCCGTCCTGACCGAGTCCGCCAGCGGTGTCGTCGGCCGTCCGGCGAGACGCGCCAGGTCCCCGCTCCTCGTGGCGAGCAGCCCTCGGCCCACCGCCGCGTCGACGTCGACGAGGATCTCGGCGAACGGCGCGGGCACCCCGGCCCCGGTCAGGATCTCCAGATGCGCGGCGGCCGGTACGTCGTTGTGGACGATTGTGCGCCCGGTCTGCGCGGACAGTTCCGCCGCGTACTCCGCGAAGGACCACGCGACGTCCCCGCTCAGCTCGTACGCCTGCCCGAGGTGCCCCTCGCCGGTCAGCACCGCGGCCGCCGCGGCGGCGTAGTCGGCGCGGGCCGCCGAGGCGACCCGGCCCGTGCCGGCGCTCGCGACGACGGCGCCGTGGGCGAGGACGGGCGCGAGCTGCTCGGTGTAGTTCTCGGTGTACCAGCCGTTGCGCAGGAAGGTGTACGGCAGACCCGAGTCGAGGATCAGCTGCTCGGTGATCTTGTGCTCGGCGGCGAGCAGGAAGTCGGCGGCGGGTCCGCCGAGGACCCCGGTGTAGGCGAGTTGCGCGACGCCCGCGGTCTTCGCGGCCTCGATCACGGCGGTGTGCTGCGGTACGCGCCTGCCCACCTCGCTGCCGGAGATCAGCAGGACCCGGTCGCCCGCCCGGAAGGCTTCGGTGAGCGTCGCGGGCTCGTCGTAGTCGGCGATCCGCAGTTCCACGCCCCGGGCGGCGAGATCCGCGGCCTTCTCCTTGTCGCGGGCGACGGCGACCACCCGCGCTGCCGGGACCTTCGCCAGCAGCTCGTCGATGACGAGTCGGCCGAGGGATCCGGTGGCTCCGGTGACGACGATGCTCATGGTTGTTTCCGTTCGTAGGGTGCGTCAGGCTGCTCGCTCACCCTAGGAGGGGTACTAACCGAGGGAAAGTACCCACTTTGGAGTAAGGTACTGGCATGAACGTTAGCTGGACGCCCGATGTGAACGACAAGATGTGCCCCTCCCGCATCGTGCTGGAGCACGTCACCAGCCGCTGGGGCGTCCTCGTCCTGGCCGCGCTGCTGGAGCGTTCGTACCGCTTCAGCGAGCTGCGCCGGACCGTGGGCGGTGTCAGCGAGAAGATGCTTGCGCAGACGCTGCAGACCCTGGAACGCGACGGGTTCGTCCACCGCGACGCCAAGCCCGTCATTCCGCCGCGCGTGGACTACACGCTCACCCCGCTGGGCAGGGAGGCCGCCGAACAGGTGTGGTCGCTGGCGCGCTGGACGGAACGCCGGCTCGAAGAGGTAGAGCGGTCGCGCGCCGAGTACGACGAGGCGAAGGCCTCGCTCCAGGCGGAGCCTGCCTAACGGGCACGGGCACGGGCACAGGCACGGGCATGGGCGCCCCAGCCGTGGTGGGCACAGCCGGACAGCGGCCCCAGCACGACCCCATACGGCAGCTCCGGCGAACGGCAAGAGGGGCCAGGGCCCGGCGGCCCCGACCCCTCCGTATGCGCGAGCCGTGCGTCAGCCCCCGACCGTCCAGGTGTCGTTGCCCGCGAGCAGCGCGCCCAGATCCCCCTTGCCGTCCCGCTCGATCGCGGTGTCGAGCTGGTCCGACATCAGCGTGTCGTAGACCGGCCGTTCGACGCTGCGCAGCACACCGATGGGCGTGTGGTGCAGGGTGTCCGGGTCGGCCAGCCGGGACAGCGCGAACGCCGTGGTCGGGCTGGTGGCGTGCGCGTCGTGGACGAGGATCTGCGACTCGTTCGCGGGTGTCACCTCGACCACCGCGAGGTCCCCGGTCGCGGGATCCCGGACGACGCCCTTGGAGTTGTCGGTGCCGAAGAGGATCGGCTGCCCGTGTTCGAGGCGGATGACCGCCTCCTCCGCCTGCTGCTTGTCCTTCAGGGCCTCGAAGGCGCCGTCGTTGAAGATGTTGCAGTTCTGGTAGATCTCGACCAGCGCCGTGCCCTGGTGGTCGGCGGCCTGGCGCAGCACCTCGGTCAGGTGCTTGCGGTCGGAGTCGACGGTGCGGGCCACGAAGGAGGCCTCGGCGCCGATCGCCAGGGACACCGGGTTGAAGGGCGCGTCGAGCGAGCCCATCGGCGTCGACTTGGTGATCTTGCCGACCTCGGAGGTGGGGCTGTACTGGCCCTTGGTGAGGCCGTAGATCCGGTTGTTGAAGAGCAGGATCTTCAGGTTCACATTGCGGCGCAGGGCGTGGATCAGGTGGTTTCCGCCGATGGAGAGCGCGTCTCCGTCACCGGTGACGACCCACACGCTCAGGTCCCGCCGCGAGGACGCGAGCCCGGTGGCGATGGCGGGCGCGCGGCCGTGGATGGAGTGCATCCCGTAGGTGTTCATGTAGTACGGGAAGCGGGACGAGCAGCCGATCCCGGAGACGAAGACGATGTTCTCCTTCGCCAGGCCCAGTTCGGGCATGAAGCCCTGCACGGCGGCGAGGATCGCGTAGTCACCGCAGCCGGGGCACCAGCGCACTTCCTGATCGGACTTGAAGTCCTTCATGGACTGCTGGGCTTCGGCCTTGGGAACCAGGGAGAGAAGACCGGACACCGTCTCAGTCATTGATGGCCTCCTTGAGAGCCGTGGCCAGCTGCTCGGCCTTGAACGGCATGCCGTTGACCTGGTTGTAGCTGTGCGCGTCGACCAGATACCTCGCCCGGATCAGGGTGGCGAGTTGGCCGAGGTTCATCTCCGGTACCACTACCTTCTGGTAACGCCCCAGCACGTCCCCGAGATTCCGCGGGAACGGGTTGAGATGGCGCAGATGGGCCTGGGCGATGGGGATGCCCGCGGCCCGCAGCCGCCGTACGGCGGCGGTGATCGGTCCGTACGTCGAACCCCAGCCCAGCACCAGAGTGGTCGCGTCGTCCGGATCATCGACCTCGATGTCGGGCACCTCGATGCCGTCGATCTTGGCCTGCCGGGTGCGGACCATCAGATCGTGGTTGGCCGGGTCGTAGGAGATGTTGCCGGTGCCGTCCTGCTTCTCGATGCCGCCGATCCGGTGCTCGAGTCCGGGCGTCCCCGGAACCGCCCAGGGACGCGCGAGGGTCTGCGGATCACGCTTGTACGGCCAGAACACCTCCGTACCGTCCGCCAGCTCATGGTTCGGGCCGGTCGCGAACTGCACCCGCAGGTCGGGGAGTTCGTCGATGTCGGGGATCCGCCAGGGCTCCGAGCCGTTGGCGAGGTAGCCGTCGCTCAGCAGGAAGACGGGGGTGCGGTAGGCCAGGGCGATCCGTGCCGCGTCCAGGGCCGCGTCGAAGCAGTCCGCGGGGGTGCGGGGCGCGACGATCGGTACCGGCGCCTCGCCGTTGCGGCCGAACATGGCCTGGAGCAGGTCCGCCTGCTCGGTCTTGGTCGGCAGACCGGTCGAGGGGCCGCCGCGCTGGATGTCCACCACGAGCAGTGGCAGTTCCAGCGAGACCGCGAGACCGATCGTCTCCGACTTGAGCGCCACACCGGGGCCGGAGGTGGTGGTGACGGCGAGCGCGCCGCCGAAGGCCGCCCCCAGCGCCGCGCCGATGCCCGCGATCTCGTCCTCGGCCTGGAAGGTCCGTACACCGAAGTTCTTGTGCTTCGACAGCTCGTGCAGGATGTCGGAGGCGGGAGTGATGGGGTACGAGCCCAGATAGAGCGGCAGGTCCGCCTGCTTGCCGGCGGCGATGAGCCCGTAGGACAGGGCGAGGTTCCCGGAGATGTTGCGGTAGGTGCCGGCCGGGAAGGCGGTGCTCGCCGGGGCGACCTCGTAGGAGACGGCGAAGTCCTCGGTCGTCTCGCCGAAATTCCACCCGGCACGGAAGGCCGCGATGTTCGCCTCGGCGATCTGCGGCTTCTTGGCGAACTTGCTCCGCAGGAACTTCTCGGTGCCCTCGGTCGGACGGTTGTACATCCAGGACAGCAGGCCCAGCGCGAACATGTTCTTCGAGCGCTCGGCCTCCTTGCGGGGGAGACCGAAGTCCTTGAGCGCCTCGATGGTCAGGGTCGTCAGCGGCACGGGATGGACGTGGAAGCCGTCCAGGGAGCCGTCCTCCAGCGGGGAGGTGGCGTAGCCGACCTTGGCCATGGCGCGCTTGGCGAATTCGTCCGTGTTGACGATGATGTCGCCGCCGCGCGGCACGTCGGCGATGTTGGCCTTCAGCGCGGCCGGATTCATCGCGACCAGCACGTTCGGGGCGTCGCCGGGGGTGAGGATGTCGTGGTCGGCGAAATGGAGCTGGAAGCTGGAGACGCCGGGGAGGGTGCCGGCGGGCGCCCGGATCTCGGCGGGGAAGTTCGGCAGCGTGGAGAGGTCGTTCCCGAAGGTCGCGGTCTCCGAGGTGAACCGGTCACCCGTGAGCTGCATGCCGTCACCCGAGTCACCCGCGAAGCGGATGATGACCCGGTCCAGTCGGCGGACTTCCTTCGGCTCCGTGGGCTTCCGCTGCCCGCCGACGAGTGTCGTATCGCCCTCGTCGGCCTCATCGGCGTTCTCGGCTGGGCTACTGACCTGGCTGGTCACTGAACTGGACCTCCCTCGAGGCGGCTGCTCGGGCCCGGCCGGCCCACCGGCCGTCCCACGTGCCACCCTACGACCGTGAGGGTGGCCTTCCCTGGACCGCTCACATTTCGGACGTCCGTGTGAGACGCCGTGGTGCCCTCGTGTGCCTTCATGCGTTCGCCCCCCGAATGCTGGTGGTAAGACGCTCCCCGCTCATTGTTCGGTTCTGGGGCTGGAGCCCCGCTCAATATCTGACAGACTGTCAGACGATTATGAGTTCAAGTAGGTCAGCACCGCCAGAACACGCCGGTGATCCCCGTCGCTCGGGGACAGCCCCAGCTTCAGGAAGATGTTGCTGACGTGCTTCTCGACCGCTCCGTCACTCACCACCAGCTGCTTGGCCACCGCCGAATTCGTCCGGCCCTCGGCCATCAGACCGAGAACCTCCCGCTCACGGGGGGTGAGACCGGCCAGCACGTCCTGCTTGCGGCTGCGGCCCAGGAGCTGGGCCACGACCTCGGGATCCAGTGCCGTACCGCCACGGGCCACCCGCACCACGGCGTCCACGAACTCGCGCACTTCGGCTACCCGGTCCTTCAGCAGATAGCCCACCCCGCGGCTGCTCCCCGCCAGAAGTTCGGTGGCGTACTGCTCCTCCACGTATTGGGAGAGCACCAGCACTCCGATCCCGGGGTAGTCCTTGCGCAGCCGCACGGCCGCCCGGACGCCCTCGTCCGTGTGGGTCGGCGGCATCCGTACGTCGGCGACCACCACGTCCGGCAGCTGCTCCTGCGCGGCCAGCTCCCCGATCGTCTTGATCAACGCCTCCGCGTCGCCCACGCCGGCCACGACGTCGTGCCCGCGGTCGGTCAGCAGCCGGGTCAGGCCCTCCCGAAGCAGCACTGAATCCTCGGCGATGACGACCCGCACTCTGTCCTCCACAGCCCTGAAGCCCCCCTGTCGATCCGCTACCACCCCTGTGTTCACCAGCATCGCAGTATTGGCTCCGCACTGCGGCCAGGCTCTGGGAATAGACGGCAAACGGGGGCGGGGCGTTGAGCGGGTGGGGGTACGGGTCACGGAGGTCTCGGAGGTCTCGCGGAGGGTGAGGGGTGTGGGCCCCGGTGCGCCGGGGGTCGTACGGCGGGAGGGCGGGCTGTACGGGGGGCGTTGTCGGCGGTACGGGGCGTGTTGCCGGCGGTGCGGGGGCGGGGTGCGGCCCGCCCCCGGGTGTCAGCCGCGCCAGGGCAGCTCCGCCGTCACCGTGGTCGGGCCTCCGTGCGGCGAGTCCAGGGCCAGGATTCCGTCCACGGCGTCCAGCCGTTCGGCGAGTCCCGCGAGGCCGCTGCCCGCGCTGAGGTCCGCGCCGCCGGTGCCGTCGTCCGTGACCTGTAGCATCAGCCGGTCCTCGGACCGCCAGACGTCCACGGTCGCCCGACGGGCCCGGGCGTGCTTGCTGACGTTCTGCAGCAGCTCGGACACGGTGAAGTAGGCGATCCCCTCTATCGCCGGGGCCGGCCGGGACGCCAGGTCCACGTCGACGGCCACCGGGACGGTGCAGCGGGAGGCCACGGCCGACAGTGCCGCGTCGAGACCGCGGTCGGTCAGCACCGCCGGGTGGATGCCGCGCGCCAGATCCCGCAGCTCCTGGAGCGCCGTCTTCACCTCACCGTGCGCCTCGTCCACCATGCGGGCCGCGGCCTCCGGGTCCTCGTTCAGCTTCTCCTTGGCGAGACCCAGGTCCATGGCGAGGGCGACCAGCCGGGCCTGGGCACCGTCGTGCAGATCGCGCTCGATGCGCCGCAGGTCGGCGGCGGCGGTGTCGACGACGACGCCGCGGTCCGACTCCAGCTCGACGACCCGCGTGGCCAGGCTGGACGGCCCGAGCAGCCCGCCGATCATCAGCCGGTCGACGTACGCGAGGCCGCGGATCAGCCACGCGGTCGCCATGACGACGACCAGGCCCGCGGCGGCGGTCACGCCGATCTCGAACGAGGTGTCGAGGTAGAACTGCGTCCCGGTGCTGTCGCCGTAGAGCGAGATGCCCGGCTGGTCGAGGTACGTGGGGAAGGTCCACTGCCACAGCGGGTACAGCAGCAGGGACCATCCCGTGACCCAGAAGGTGAACGCGACGGTGAACGCGGTGATCGCCCACGGGAAGTGCACCACCGCGTAGAGCAGGTGCCGCCAGGACGTACCGCTCTTGAGGACGGCGCCGACCCACGACATCAGCCCGTTGGTGCGGGGGCGGACCGGCTCGGGGTTGTCCACGTCGAGGCGGAGCAGCGAACGGGCCCGGGTCCGCTCCAGCGCGCCGAAGGCACGGCAGCCGGCCAGGCCGGCGGCGAGGACCGGGATGCCGAGGAAGGTGACCAGCAGGCCGGCGCCGAGCGAGATCGTCACGATGGCGAAGGTGAAGAAGATGATGCTGATCGGCAGGCTCAGCATCAGGTACCCGAACTCACGCCAGGTGCGGCCCTCGAGCGGCGCACGCAGGGCCGCGGGAAGGCTGTGGTCCCGCGTGTCGTACCGGTCGTGCTGCTCCGGTCGGTAATCCGTGGCCATCGGCGTCGTCCGTTCTGGGCTGCGGGCTGTCATGAGAACAAGCCTGCTGCGACGGGAGGGCGCGCACCATGAGGGGGGTTGCCCTCTTGGGCGGGGGGTTTTCCCCACCATGGGGGTTGTGGGGGGTGGGGCTTGGGGTGGCGGGTTCTTGTTCAGCGTGGGGTGCTTGGGCGGGGCGTGCGCTTGGGCCTCGGGTTCTTGTTCGGCGTCGGGGCCCTGAGCCGGGGCCAGGCGCTTGGGCCTCGGGTTCTTGTTCGGCGTCGGGGCCCTGAGCCGGGGCCAGGCGCTTGGGGCGCGGGTTCCTGTCCGGCGGCGGGCGCTTGGGCGGGGTGTTTGGGCCTCGGGTTCTTGCGGCCGGGCGGGTGCTTGGGCGGGGCCTGGGTGCTTGGGCCTCGGGCCCTTGTCCGGCGTCGGGCCCTTGGGCCGGGCGGGTGCTTGGGCCTCGGGTTCTTGTGCGGCGTCGGGTCCGGGGGCCCTCCGGGCTCGACTCCTCGGGGTCGGCGGCATACAGCTGCGTTGTATTGATCACCCGGGTGTTGCCGCCGATCCCCTGCGGGGACGACCCTGCACGCCCCCTGCCGGGGGTCGAGGACGCGGCCGGTGGCGGTTGCGGGCACACGCGAACCCGAGCCTGTTCGGGGTGCCCGATGGGATGCGGCGCGAAGCTGCCGCTACGAGGGGGTGTGGGGCGCCGCCCCACAGGAACCTCTCTACCCGCGCCTGACCGGGGCGACCAGCCAGCGCGGCGCGAAGCTGCCGCAGCGGGGGTGAGGGGCGCAGCCCCACAGGAACCTGTCCACCACCCGCCACGGGACAGGTGCCCGGGCGGAGCCGGCAACCGGTAGGAACGGACTCGGCGCCGCGCAGCTGCCGCAGGCAAGGGGCCTGGGGGCGCAGCCACCAAGACCTCCACCCGCACCGGACACGTGAGGTCACCCGGCCGCGCGGGGAGCCGCAAACCGTCAGGGGGCGTGGGGCGCCGGCCCCACAGAAACTTTCCCCCGCACCGGTAGGCGCAGGCACCCCCTCAGTGCGGCGTGCGCGAGCGCCACGGAACTTCCACCGTGACCGTCGTCGGGCCCCCCACCGGCGACTCCAGGACGAACAGTCCGTCCACCGCCCCCAGCCGCTCCGCGAGCCCCGCCATCCCCGTACCGCCGTCCAGTCGCGCGCCGCCCTTGCCGTCGTCCGTGACCTGGATCAGCAGGCGGTCCCGCGTGCGCCAGACGTCCACCGTCACGCTCTTCGCCTGCGCGTGCTTGCTGACGTTCTGCAGCAGCTCGGACACGGTGAAGTACGCGATGCCCTCGATCGCCTCGGCCGGCCGCTCCAGGAGGTCCACCGTCACCTTCACCGGTGCCGTGCAGCGGGAGGCGACCGAGGAGAGCGCGGCGTCGAGGCCGCGGTCGGTCAGGACCGCGGGGTGGATGCCGCGGGCCAGGTCGCGCAGCTCCTGGAGGGCGAGCTTCACCTCGCCGTGTGCCTCGTCGACCATCGCCGCGGCCGCCGTCCTGTCCAGTTCGTCGCCGCTGAGCTTCTCCTTGGCGAGGCCGAGGCCCATGGCGAGGGCGACCAGCCGGGCCTGGGCGCCGTCGTGGAGGTCGCGCTCGATGCGGCGGAGGTCGGCGGCGGCGGTGTCCACGACGACCCCGCGGTCGGACTCCAACTCGGCGATCCGCTGCTCCAGTTCGTCGGACGGCGACAGCAGCCCCCGCGCCATCGCGCGGTCGGCGTTGGCGAGTCCGCGTGCGATGAAGGGCAGTACGGGCCACAGCACGAACAGGCTGACCATCATGGTGGAGAAGGTGAGAACCCCCCACGGCAGCCGGATGAAGCAGTACAGCACCGTGCGCCAGGCGACCGGGTCCTTCAGGGTCGCCCACAGGCGGGGGAACATTCCGCCACCGCGATGCATGCCTGACAACGTGCTCGGCTCGTCGATCCGTACACCGAGCAGCGCCCGCGTCCGCGCGCGCTCCGCCCTGCCGAGCCCGCGCGCCCCCATGAGACCGAGGGCGAGCAGCGGCAGGCCGATGACGGTCACCGACAACAGCACACCGTTGAAGATCAGCAACGTCACGTAGACGAATCCGACCAGCGACACCGGCAGATTGCAGAGGAGATGCGCGATCTCCTTCCAGGTGTGACTGCCGAACGCGAAATGTGCGGGTGGCGGCCGGTCATGGTCGGATGCGGTGCTGCTCACGGTCATACGGGCCAGCCTGCCGGGCCGCGCCGCCGCGCGCCATGGGGTGGATGGGTGGGATGAAGTAGGGATAACCCCACCCGATGCGCGACGCGACTTCTTACGGTCCCTTTAGCAGGCCTAGACTCCCGTGCATACAGATCGTCGATCAGATCGCCAACGACGTCAGGGAGCGAGGGGCGGACGTGCCGGAACCGACCGTGGCCGTGCTCGCGGCGGACTACTTCGAGAGCTATTCGGTCGTCGGACTGCTCGCGGTGATCGGCGTGCTGTTCGTCGCCGTGGCCTTCGGAGCGGGCCGGCTGCTGAGGCCCGTGGTGCCCACCCCGGAGAAACTGCTGACGTACGAGTGCGGCGTCGACCCCGTCGGCGAGGGCTGGGCGCACACCCAGGTCCGCTACTACGTGTACGCCTTCCTGTACGTGATCTTCGCCGTCGACTCGATCTTCCTCTTCCCCTGGGCCACGGTGTTCGCGGCGGCGGGATACGGCGCGACGACGCTCGTGGAGATGTTCATCTTCCTCGGCTTCCTGGCTGTGGGACTGCTCTACGCATGGAAGAAGGACGTCCTGACATGGACGTGACCCCGAACCTCACCTCGAATCCGGCCGCGCACTCGGACACGGAGCTGCTGCCGGAGCCCCGCCGACTGGGCGTTCTCTCCCGGCTGGCGCCCGAACCGATGAAGGTCGTCCTCAACTGGGGCCGCCGCTACAGCCTGTGGGTCTTCAACTTCGGACTCGCCTGCTGCGCGATCGAGTTCATCGCCGCGTCGATGGCCCGGCACGACTTCATCCGCCTCGGAGTGATCCCGTTCGCGCCCGGCCCGCGGCAGGCGGACCTGATGGTCGTCTCCGGCACGGTCACCGACAAGATGGCGCCCGCGGTCAAGCGGCTCTACGAGCAGATGCCGGAGCCGAAGTACGTGATCTCCTTCGGCGCCTGCTCCAACTGCGGCGGCCCGTACTGGGATTCCTACTCCGTGACCAAGGGCGTCGACCAGATCATTCCCGTCGACGTCTACGTCCCGGGCTGCCCGCCGCGGCCCGAGGCGCTGCTCCAGGGGATCCTCAAGCTCCAGGAGAAGATCGCACGGGAGTCGCTCGGCGAGCGCTACGGCACCGCCCGCCCCTCCGTGGGCGAGCTGCGCAGCCCGCTGGTGACCCCGCCGGCCGCGCCGGGAGGCGACCGGTGACCGCATACGACCGTCTCCCCGACGCCGTTACGGACATCTTCGGCGAGGAGGCCACGGCCGAGCTGGCTTACGAGCTGCTCACGGTCGACGTGCCCGCAGAGTCGTGGATCCCGTCCCTGGAGATCGCCCGTACGCAGCTGGCCTGCACCTACTTCGACTGGCTGAGCGCGGTCGACGAGCCGGGCACCGGCTTCCGGGTCTGCGCGCACGTGGTCTCCCTGGAAGGCGGCCGGGTCCGCCGGCTGCTGCTGCGGACGACGGTCTCGCACGAGGCGCCCGTACTCGCCTCCGCCGTGACCGTGTACGCGGGAGCGGCCTGGCACGAGCGCGAGACCCACGAGATGTTCGGCGTCGGTTTCACCGGCCACCCGCATCTCGTACCGCTGCTGCTGCCGGAGGAGTTCGAGGGCCATCCGCTGCGCAAGGACTTCGTCCTCGCCGCCCGGGTCGCGAAGGCCTGGCCGGGTGCGAAGGAGCCGGGGGAGTCGGAACACGGCGGCCCCAAGCGCCGCCAGATGCTCCCGCCGGGCGTGCCCGACCCCAACGAGTGGGGCCCGCTCAAGGGCCAACTCCCGCCCGCCCCGAGCCGCCCGGCCCGTACGCCCCGAGCGGCAGGCGCTGCCGGAGCCGCGGCGGCCGGAGCAACGGACCGCCCGGCCCGCCGCACCCGTACAGCGGGGGAGGGTTCGGCGAGCCAGGCGGCCGCGGAGGGCGCTCCCGCACGTCGTTCCCGCAGTGTGAGCGAGGGTTCGGCGAGCCAGGCGGGCGGCGAGGGTGCTCCCGTACGGCGTTCGCGCAGTGTGAGCGAGGGCTCGGCGAGCCAGGCGGCCGCGGGAGCGGCCACGCCCCCGGAGACGCCTCGGGACCCGGCGGCCGAGACACCCGCGCCGGAAGCAGCCGCGGCCGAGACCCCGGCGGCCGAGACATCCGCCCCCGAAGCAACTGCGGCGGAGACCCCGGCCCCCACCACCGCACCGGCGGAAGAAGCCGCTTCGGGAGAGGCCAAGCCCCGGCGCGCCGGCAGCTCCGACGCCCCGTGGCACCACGCCCGCCCGGCATTCGAAGAGCCGGACGCGGGCGCGGAAGCCGCCACAGGCTCGGGCGCGGACCCCGAACCAGCCACAGCGCCCGAGCCGAGTCCCGGCCCCGAGCCGGCCACTGCGCCCGAGCCGACAGCGCCGGAGCCGAGTCCGGGCCCCGAGCCGGCCCCGGACCGCGACACCGGCACGGGCTCGGGCACGGGCTCGGACCCCAGCTCCCGCACGGAAGCGCCGGACGACAGCACCGGCGACGACACCGCCGCCGAGCCCGATGCCGCGCCCGACGCCCAGTCCGACGGCCACGACGACACCCGTACTCCCCGCCCCCCGGACAGGCCCGAGGGCGGGCCCCATGAGACCGCCGGAGGCGACCCCGCGTGAACGACGCTCTCGACGTCGCCTTCCGGCTGCTCGTCGTCTTCGCCGTCTTCCTCGTCCTTCCCCTCGTCATCGGGCAGACCGAGCACAAGGTGATGGCCCATATGCAGGGCCGCCTCGGTCCCATGTACGCGGGCGGGTTCCACGGCTGGGCCCAGCTCGTCGCGGACGGCGTCAAGTTCGCGCAGAAGGAGGACGTGGTCCCGGCCAACGCCGACCGCCGCATCTTCCAGCTCGCTCCCGCCGTCGCCCTCCTCCCGTACCTCCTCGTACTGGTCGCCATCCCGATCGGCCCGAGCGAGGGCGCGGTCGGTGAGGTCGTCGACGCGGGCATCTTCTTCGTGCTCGCCGTGATGGGCGTCGGCGTGCTCGGCTCGCTGATGGCGGGCTGGGCGTCCGCCAACAAGTTCTCCCTTCTCGGTGGTCTGCGGACCGCGGCGCAGCTGCTGGCGTACGAACTGCCCATGCTGCTCACCGCCGCCTCCGTCGCCATGGCGGCCGGCACGGTCTCGCTGCCCGGCATCCTCAACGCCTTCGAGTGGTGGTGGCTGCCCTGGCAGATCGTGGGCGCCCTCGTCTTCTTCATCGCCGGACTGGCCGAACTCCAGCGCCCGCCCTTCGACATGCCGGTCGCCGACTCCGAGATCATCTTCGGCGCCTACACCGAGTACACCGGGCTCAGGTTCGCGCTGTTCCTGCTCGCCGAGTACGCGGGCATCGTCGTGCTCTGCGGCCTGACCACCGTCCTGTTCCTCGGGGGCTGGCACGGCCCGATGGGCGCCGACGGACTCGGCTGGGTGTGGACCCTGCTCAAGACCGGTGTGCTCGCGTTCGTCGTCATCTGGCTGCGCGTCACCTATCCCCGGATGCGCGAGGACCAGTTGCAGAAGCTCGCCTGGACGACGCTCGTCCCGCTCGCTCTCGCCCAGATCGCTCTCACCGGCATCGTGAAGGTGGTGATCCAGTAATGCCGCCGATTCCCGGATCCGGCCTCGCCAAGGGCCTGGCCGTCACGCTGCGGACGATGACCAAGAAGACGGTCACCCACCAGTACCCCGACGCGCAGCCCGAACTCCCGCCGCGCTCCCGCGGTGTGATCGGCCTGTTCGAGGAGAACTGCACGGTCTGCATGCTCTGCGCCCGTGAGTGCCCCGACTGGTGCATCTACATCGACTCCCACAAGGAGACGGTCCCGGCCGCCGCCCCCGGTGGCCGGGAGCGCAGCCGCAATGTCCTCGACCGCTTCGCGATCGACTTCTCGCTCTGCATGTACTGCGGTATCTGCATCGAGGTCTGTCCTTTCGACGCGCTGTTCTGGTCACCGGAGTTCGAGTACGCGGAGACCGACATCCGCGAACTCACCCACGAGCGGGACAAGCTCCGCGAGTGGATGTGGACGGTGCCCGCACCGCCCGCCCTCGACCCGGGTGCGGAGGAGCCGAAGGAGATCGCGGCGGCCCGCAAGGCTGCCGAGAAGCTCGCCGCGGCGCAGGAGCAGGCGCAGGAGCAGGCGCAGGAGCAGGCGCAGGAGCAGGCTCAGGCAGGGGAGCAGGCGCAGGCGGCCGACCCTGCCCCCGGCGCCCCGTCCCCGGAGCGTCCCGCATCGCCGCCCCCGGGTGAAGGAGACACGGCATGATGCTCGCCGCCGCACCCCAGGGCTTCCTCTCGCCGACAGGCGTCGAGATCGCCTTCCTGCTCGTCGGCCTCGCCACCCTCGGCGCGGCCGTCATCACGGTCACCACCAAGCAACTGGTGCACGCCGCGCTCTGGCTGGTCGTGGCGCTCGGCGGCCTGGCTGTCGAATACCTGCTGCTGACGGCCGAGTTCATCGCCTGGGTGCAGGTCCTCATCTACGTCGGTTCCGTCGTCGTCCTCCTTCTCTTCGGGCTGATGCTCACCAAGGCCCCCATCGGCCGCTCCCCGGACGCCGATTCGGGCAACCGCTACGTCGCCCTGGCCGTCGCCGGCGTCGCCGCGGCCGCCCTGGTCTGGGTGGTCGTGGACGCCTTCCGCGCCACCTGGATCAACCTGGACGGACCCGCGCAGGGCTCCACCAAGGTGTCCGGCGAGTACCTCTTCCGGCACTGGGTGCTGCCCTTCGAGGCGCTCTCCGTCCTGCTGCTCGCCGCGCTCGTCGGCGCCATCGTCCTGTCCCGCAAGGGCTCCAAGGACCCCCAGGGGGAGAGCTGATGCACCTCGCCTATCCCGCCGTGCTCGCCGTCCTCCTCTTCTGCGTCGGCCTGTACGGCGTGCTCGCCCGGCGCAACGCGATCCTGGTGCTGATGTCCGTCGAGCTGATGCTCAACGCGGTCAACCTCAATCTCGTCGCCTTCGATGTCTGGCTGCGCGACACCGTGCACGCCGGACAGGCGCTCACTCTTTTCACCATCGCCATCGCTGCCGCGGAGATCGGCATCGGCCTGGCGATCGTCCTGATGGTCTACCGCAACCGCGGATCCTCGGACGTCGACAGGCTCCGCGACACCGCCGAAGGCCACGACGGCAGTTCCGACGAACCTGACGCCACCGCTTCGGCGCAGAAGGCTGAGGCCACCGCGTGACGACCACGACCCTCGCCGTCCTCGTCCCTCTTCTCCCCTTTCTCGGCGCGGCGGCCGGACTGCTGCTCGGCCGCACTGCCCCCGGCTTCGTGCGGCCCCTGGCGGTCCTGCCCACCCTGACCGCTTTCGCGCTCGCTGTGGTGGTCGCCGTGCGCCAGGGCGGGGGCAAGGCGATCGACGCCTCGACCCAGCTCACGCCCACGGGTTCGGTCCCCATCGACCTCGCGCTGTACCTCGACGGCTTCGCGGTCCTGGTCGCCGTCCTCGTCGGCTTCGTCGCGACCTGCGTGCAGATCTACTCGACGGGTTATCTGCGCGACGACCCGCGCTACCCCTCGTACGCGGCTCTCGTCTCCCTCTTCACCTCCGCGATGCTGCTCGTCGTCTACTCCGGCGACCTGATGGTGCTCCTGGTCGGCTGGGAGATCATGGGCATCTGCTCGTACTTCCTCGTGGGCCACTACTGGGAGACGCCCGAGGCGCGCGCCGCCTCCCTCAAAGCCTTCCTGGTCACCAAGCTCGGCGATGTCCCCTTCCTGATCGGCCTGTTCGCGCTCGCCGCCGACGCCGGCACGTTCCGGATCACCGGGATCCTCGGCTCCGTCGCGGCCGGTGGCCTCGACCACCCGACACTGGTGGCGCTGCTGCTCCTCGCGGGTGTGGCGGGCAAGTCGGCGCAGTTCCCGCTGCACACCTGGCTGCCCGACGCGATGGCGGGCCCCACTCCCGTCTCCGCGCTGATCCACGCGGCAACCATGGTCGCCGCCGGTATCTACTTCGTCGCCCGTCTCCTTCCTGTCTTCGCGTCTTCCGCCGCTGCCCTCACCGTCCTGGCCGTCATGGCCGCCGTCACGATGGTCGGCTCGGGCCTCGCCGCCCTCGCCCAGGACGACATCAAGCGTGTCCTCGCCTACTCGACCATCGGCCAACTCGGCTACATGTCGGGTGCCCTGGCCGTCGGAGACCGTGGCGCGGCCGTCTTCCACCTCATGGCGCACGGTGCGTTCAAGGCGCTGCTCTTCCTCGCCGCCGGCGTGGTCATCCATGCCGCCGGCACCAACTCCCTGGCCGCCATGTCCCGGATGACGGGCCTCCCCAAGCGCATCCCCGACGCCTACTGGACGATGACCGTCGCCCTGCTGGCACTTGCCGCGATCCCTCCCTTCGCCGGCTTCTTCTCCAAGGAAGCCGTCCTCGTGGCCGCCGAGCACACCGCGCTCGGAGACTCCGGCGTCGCCCCGGTCGGCGCGGGCTGGATCGTCCTCGTCGCCGGCCTGGTGACGGCCCTGCTGACCGCCGCCTACGCGATGCGCCTGTGGCTGCTCGCCTTCCATGGACGCGGAGCCGAAGCCCCCGACCACGGCCGCGAACCCCTCTCCATGAATGCCGTGCTCTGGGTGCTGGCCGTCCCCTCCCTCGGATTCGGTCTCACGGTCGGCTACGTCGACGACTGGTTCGACGGACACAGCCTCACCCCGACCGTGACAACCGCCGTCCTCGGCACGGGAGTCGCTCTGGTCGGCGGACTGATCACCTACGCCGCCTGGCGCGCGCTGCAGTACCGCCGGGGCCCCGCCCGCCCGCCGATGGGTGCCGTCGCCGCCCACCCCGACGCGGCTCCCTCGGTCTCCGAGGCCGAGGCCGTCGCGACCCACACCCCCGCCTACGGCGACATCGCATCCGCCCCCGACCCGTCCGACCCGGGCCGTCTGCTGCTCGGCCCGCTGCACGGCGCCGCGGCCTCCGGCTTCCATCTGGACGCCGTCTACCGCGCGCTGTTCGTCCGGCCCGTCCAGGCCGCCGCCGTACTGGTGCGCTTCCTCGACCGCGAGGTCGTCGACACCTACGTCCGCGGGGCGGGCACCGGCAGCAACTGGCTGGGATGGCTCGTCCGGCGCGCCCAGACCGGCAATGTGCAGACCTATCTCGGCGCCCTGCTCGCCGGCTCGGCCGTCCTCGCCATCGCCGCCGTCGTCCTGTCCACCGTCAACGCGGGATCGTGAGCCGTGATCGATATCAGCGAGTCCGTGATGCAGTTCCTTCTCGCGTTCATCGTCGTCGCCCCGCTCGCCGGAGCGGCCGCGGCGCTGCTGCCCGCCCCGCCCGGCCTCCGCGGCACCGGGCCCGACCAGGCGGTCCTGCGCCACGGCATGACCGTCACCGGAGCCGTCCTCGTCGCCACCGTCGTGCTGGCGCTCGGCTTCGACCACGACCACCCGTCGAAGATGCAGGCCACGACGGACATCAGCTGGATCCCGGCACTCGATGTGCGGATCCACCTCGGCATCGACGGCATTTCCCTCCCCCTTGTCGTGCTGACCGCGCTGCTGACCTTCCTCTGCGCTCTCTACAGCTACTTCAAGATGCCTTCGGGCCCGTCCCCGAAAGCCTTCGTCGCGCTGCTGCTCGTCCTCGAATCCGGGACGCTCGCGACCTTCGCCGTACTCGATCTGCTGCTGTTCTTCCTGGCGTTCGAGATGGTCCTCATCCCGATGTACTTCCTCATCGCCCGCTGGGGCGGGGAGGCGCGGCAGGCCGCCGCCTGGAAATTCATCCTCTACACGCTGCTCGGCTCCGTCGTCATGCTGCTCGGCCTGCTGCTGATCGGGCTGAAGACCGGCACATTCGACATGGTGGCACTCGCCACTGACAACGGCCGTGGACTCACCTCGTCCGTGCAGGTCATCGCCGTTTTGGCGATCGGTCTCGGCCTCGCCGTGAAGACCCCGATGTGGCCGCTGCACAGCTGGCTGCCCGATGCCCACACCGCCGCCCCGACCGTCGGCTCCGTCCTGCTCGCCGGTGTCCTGCTCAAGATGGGGACGTACGGCTTCGTCCGTATCGTGCTGCCGATCGCTCCCGACGGCATGCTCACTTTCGCGCCGTACCTCGCGGCCTTCGCCGTCGCGGGCATCATCTACGGATCGCTCGCCTGCCTCGCCCTGGCCAAGGAGGGTGCCGGCGGCGACCTCAAGCGCCTGATCGCCTACTCCTCCGTCGGCCACATGGGCTTCGTCCTCCTCGGCATCGCGACGATGACCCCCACCGGCGTCAACGGCGCGCTGTTCGCGAACATCGCTCACGGCCTCATCACCGGACTGCTCTTCTTCCTGGTCGGCGCCCTCAAGGACCGCTACGGAACCGCCGACCTCGACACCCTCGCCGGCGCCACCGGAGCTGCCCTCTACGGCCGTGCTCCCCGCCTCGGCGCCCTCCTCGCCTTCGCCGCGGTCGCCTCCCTCGGCCTGCCCGGGCTCGCCGGGTTCTGGGGCGAGATGCTCGCGCTGTTCGGCGCCTTCGACCCCGCCGACGGCCTCAGCCGGCCCGCGTTCCTCACCTTCATGGCGATCGCCGCGTTCGGCACGCTGCTCACCGCCGCCTACCTCCTGGTTGTCGTCCGCCGTGTCTGCATGGGCGCGCTGCGGACCGAGGAGCAGGAGATCCGGCCCCTCGCCGACGTCCAGACGTACGAGTTCGCCGCCTGGACACCGCTCGTCGCCCTCACCGTCCTCGCGGGACTGTGGCCCGCGGTCCTCCTCGGCCTCACCGACCCGGCCGTGCAGAAGCTCCTCGCAGGAGGCAAGTCGTGACCGTGGCAGCCGACAGCGGCACCAGCCTCGTCCAGTCCGTCGACTGGCTCGCGATCGCACCGCCGACCATCGTGGCGGTCGTCGGTCTGATCGTCCTGGTGGCCGACCTGTTCACGCCGGAGAAGCGGAAGCATCTGCTCGGCTTCGTCGCGATCGCCGGTCTGGCCGCCGCACTCGTCACGCTCGTACCACTGCGCAAGGGCGACCGGGAAACCTTCTGCCTGACCACCGACACCGCGGCGTGCAGCTACACCGCGGACCACTTCACCCTGGTCATCCAGTTCCTGGTGCTCGGCGGCGCGCTGCTCACCGCCCTGCTGTCGCTCCACGAGACGCGCACCAGGCTCCCCGCGGGCGAGTTCTGGTTCCTGCTGCTGTCGTCCGCCGCCGGAGCCGCCCTGCTGCCCGCCTCCCGGGACCTCGCCACCCTCGTCGTCGCCCTCGAAGTCGCGTCGCTGCCGGCCTTCGCCCTCGTCGGCCTCCGCCGCGGCGACCGGCTCTCCAGTGAGGCGGCGCTCAAGTTCTTCCTCTCCTCGGTCACGGCGACCGCTGTCATGCTCCTGGGCGTCAGCTTCGTGTACGCCACGACGGGCACCCTTCACCTCACGCGTATCGCCACCGAGCTCGACGACGTCCCCGGACAGCTCGACACGCTGGCGCAGGCAGGGGTCGCGCTGACCCTTGTCGGCTTCGCGTTCAAGACGGCCGCCGTCCCGTTCCACTTCTGGGTCCCCGACACCTATGTGGGTGCGCCGCTGCCCATCGCCGCCTACCTCTCCGTCATCGGAAAGGCCGTCGGCTTCTCCGGCCTCATCCTGGTCACCGTCATCGCCTTCCCGGGCTATGCGGACGTCTGGGGCCCGGCGATCGCCGTCCTCGCGGCCCTCACCATGACGGCGGGCAATGTGGCCGCCCTGCGGCAGTCGCCCACGCGCGCGTGGAGCGCGGTACGTCTGCTGGCCTGGTCGTCGGTGGCCCAGGCCGGCTACCTCCTGGTGCCGATCGCTGCCGCCGCCTATTCCAGCGACGACCAGATCGGTGCGACGGTCGCGTACGCCCTGATGTACGCCGTCGTGAACCTCGGTGCCTTCGCCGTGGCCGCGCTGGTAGCCCGCAGCCGGCCCCTCAACCGCGTCGCCGACTACCGCGGTCTCTACGCCGGCCACCCGCTGGCCGCCCTCGCCATGGCCTTCTTCCTGCTCTGCCTGGCGGGCCTGCCGCCCGGCATCATCGGCCTGTTCGCCAAGGTGACCGTCTTCTCCTCGGCGGTCGACGCGGGCCTGGGGTGGCTGGCTGTCGTCATGGCCGTCAACGTCGTGATCGCCCTGTACTACTACCTGAAGTGGACCGCGGTCCTCTTCCGGGCCCCCGAGGGTGCCGTGGAAGGCGCCGCGGCAGATGGCGACGAGGCCGAACCCGTCCACAAGGGAGCCCCGGCGCCGGTCACCGTCGTCATCGTGCTGGCCGTCGTCGCCGGCATCGCTCTCTCCGGATACCCCCAGCTGATCCTGCGCTTCGCCGCGGGCACCCTGTTCTGAGGGTCACCCGAACGGCTCACTCCGAGGCCGGTAGCACAAGGGAACTAGCGTCCTTCGCCTGGCGTTGACCAGTACAGAAGGGTCCACTGGACAGTGGAGCACCACCACGCAAAGGGTCCCCTGCCGCACCGCTTGGAGGGCGTACCGTGCACCGCCGGCACAATGGGCTGAAGACCGCCGTACTCCTCGGGGGACTGTCCGCACTCATCCTCGTCATCGGCAGCTTCTTCGGCCGTACGGGCCTGCTCGTCGCTCTCCTCGTGGCGATCGGCACCAATGCGTACGCCTACTGGAACAGCGACAAGCTCGCCCTGCGGGCCATGCGGGCCCGACCGGTCAGTGAATTCGAGGCCCCGCAGCTCTACCGGATCGTCCGCGAGCTCTCCACCGCCGCCCGCCAGCCCATGCCCCGGCTCTACATCTCGCCCACACAGGCTCCCAACGCGTTCGCCACCGGCCGCAATCCGCGCAACGCCGCGGTGTGCTGCACCGAGGGCATTCTGCAGATCCTCGACGAGCGGGAGCTGCGCGGCGTCCTCGGCCACGAGCTCAGTCATGTCTACAACCGCGACATCCTGATCTCCTCCGTCGCCGGAGCGCTCGCTTCCGTGGTGATGTTCCTGGTGAACTTCGCCTGGCTGATCCCCGTCGGCCGCTCGGACGACGACGACGGCCCCGGCATCCTGGGCTTCCTGCTGATCCTGATCCTCGGGCCGCTGGCCGCCTCCATCATCCAGCTCGCCGTCAGCCGTTCCCGGGAGTACGAGGCGGACGCCTCGGGCGCCCAGATCACCGGCGATCCGCTGGCCCTGGCGAGCGCCCTGCGCAAACTCGACGCCGGTACGAAACAGCTCCCCCTGCCTCCCGAGCCGCGCCTCGAGACCGCCAGTCACATGATGATCGCGAACCCCTTCCGGCCGGGTAGGGGTCTGTCCAAGATGTTCTCCACGCACCCACCGATGGCGGAGCGCATCGCCCGACTCGAACAGATGGCAGGTCATCGCCCGTGAAGACAATCCTGAACGTCATTTGGCTCATCCTGTGCGGCTTCTGGATGTTCCTCGGATACATGGTTGCGGGCCTGGTGCTCTGCATCACCATCATCGGCATCCCGTTCGGTCTGGCCGCGTTCCGGATCGGCATCTACGCGCTCTGGCCCTTCGGTTACACCGTGATCGACCGCCGGGACGCGGGCGCCCCGTCCTTCGTCGGCAACATCCTGTGGCTGATCCTCGCCGGCTGGTGGCTGGCCCTCGGCCACATCTTCACGGGCATCGCCCTGTGCATCACGATCATCGGCATCCCACTGGGCATCGCGAACTTCAAGCTGATCCCGGTCTCCCTGGTGCCGTTCGGCAAGGAAATCGTCCCGTCGGACGAGGCGTTCGGGGTCCGCTGACGCGCAGGCGGAACACCGCCGCGAGCGCGGACTCGCATGGGCGGTGCGCCGTGCCGGGGCCTCAGCCGCGGCGTCTCATTCCGTAGACGGCAGCCCCCGCCCCCACGACGGCCGCGCCGGACAGCACCGATGAAAGGGGCAGCGCGAAGGCGAGTAGCACACAGCCGGCGAAGCCCAGAATGGCCACCACTCGCCATCGGGAACCGAGCGTCCAAGCCGAAGCGTTGGCAATTGCGTAGTACATGAGCACGGCGAACGACGAGAACCCGATGGCACCCCGCACATCGGCCGTCGCCGCCACCACCGTGACGACGGCCCCCACCGCCAACTCCGCCCGGTGGGGCACCTGGAAGCGCGGGTGCACGGCCGCCAGAGCGGTCGGCAGGTGGCCGTCCCGTGCCATGGCCAGCGTCGTTCGTGAGACGCCGAGAATCAGCGAGAGCAACGACCCGAGCGCCGCCACCGCGGCACCCACCCGCACCACCGGTACGAGCCACTGCGCGTCCGCGGCCCGCGCCGCCTCCGCGAGCGGAGCGGTGGCCCGCCCCAACTCACCCGCCCCCAGAACGGAAAGGACCGAGACCGCCACACACGTATAGACGACCAGAGCGATACCGAGCGCCAGCGGGACCGCGCGCGGGATCGTCCGCGCCGGGTCACGCACCTCCTCGCCGAGCGTGGCGATCCGGGCGTACCCCGCGAACGCGAAGAACAGCAGCCCGGCCGCCTGGAGCACACCGCCGGCCGAGACATCCGCCTCCACACCGAGGCGCCCGAAGTCGGCCGAGCCCGACGTGAGAGAGGAGACAACGACCGCCGACAGGACGGCCAGCACGACCGCGACGATCACCCGTGTCAGCAACGCCGATTTCTGAACACCGGTGTAGTTCACGGCCGTCAGGGCGACCACCGCGGCGACCGCCACCGCATGCGCCTGATCCGGCCAGGCGTACGTCCCCACCGTCAGCGCCATGGCCGCACACGAGGCCGTCTTGCCGACGATGAACGCCCAGCCCGCCAGACAGCCCCAGAACTCGCCGAGCCGCTCCCGTCCGTACACATAGGTCCCGCCCGACGCCGGGTAGCGAGCGGCCAGCCGCGCGGACGACATGGCGTTGCAGTACGCGACGGCCGCAGCGATCGCCAGTCCCACCAAGAGCCCGGAGCCGGCGGCCCGTGCCGCCGGGCCCAGCGCGGCGAAGATGCCCGCCCCGACCATCGACCCCAGACCGATCACCACGGCATCGGACAAGCCGAGCGACCGTCTCAGCTGCTGTGTCATGTGCCGCACCTTACGGATCTCTGCAACCGCGGCCCGACGACGAGACGTCTTCGAGAACATCACCGTACGAAAGGCAGGTCACGGCATGAGCATCATCGGCTGGATCATCCTCGGACTGCTCGCCGGGGCCATAGCCAAGATCCTGCTGCCGGGCCGCGACCCGGGCGGCCTGATCGGCACCACGCTCATAGGTGTCGCGGGAGCGTTCATCGGCGGCTGGATATCGGCCCGCTTCCTGGACCGGTCGATCAGCAACGAGTTCTACGACGGGCCGACCTGGGCCGCCGCGATCGGCGGATCGCTCGTGCTGCTGATCGTCTACCGGCTGCTGTTCGGCCACTCGCGCTCGCGCTGACCGCCGGCGGGCCGTTCCACGCAACCGAGGCCGCGTTCGCGCTTGACCTGCCGCGGGGCGTGCCACGCAACCGAGACCGTGTGTTCGCGCCGACCCGCCCCCGGCCGTGCCATGGAACCGAGGCCTCAGCCGGGCAGGCCCGTCTCCCGCAGGGTGATGTTCAGCCGCCCGCTGCTGATGCCCGTCGCGGGGTCGGCCGTGCCCGGGTACACCTTCGGCACCCCGTGGTACGCGAAACGAGCCGGCCCTCCGAAGACGAACAGGTCGCCGGAGACCAGCTCCACATCGCGGTAAGGGCGGCCCCGCGTCTCGGTGTTGCCGAAGCGGAACACGCAGCTGTCGCCGATGCTCAGCGACACCACCGGCGCACCGGACCGCTCCTCCTTGTCCTGGTGCATCCCCATCCGCGCCGAGCCGTCGTAGAAGTTGATGAGCGCGGTGTCAGGGGTGTACTCCACGCCCTGCGTCACGTCGCCGCCCTCTGCGCCACCCTGGCCGTACGCACCGCTCTCGCCGTACGCCGCCTGCACAGCGGTACGGCCCAGCTCGACCAGCCAGTCCGGGAACGGGGCGACCCGGGCGCCGTTCACATCGTCCGCCGTGCGGGTGTAGCGGTACGGCTGCCAATGCCAGCCGAGACACACCGTCTGCACCGACATGACGCCCCCGCCCGGCAGCGCGGTGTGCCGGAGCGGGACGGGGCCGCGCGCCCAGGACCGGCACGCCTCCACCAATTCCCGCTGGCCTTCCAGCGGCAGCCACCCCGGCACATGCACCGCGCCGGGGGCGACCACCGCCGGGTCCCTGGGGAACAGGACCGCGCCGCTCACGACGCCGGCGCGCCCTCGAGACCGAGGAGCCGCTCCTTGTGCTTCACTCCGGCGGCATAGCCGCGCAGCGCTCCGTCCGAGCCGATCACCCGGTGGCACGGCCGGACGACCAGCAGCGGATTGCGCCCGATCGCGGTACCCACCGCCCGCACGCCGACCCGCGACGTACCGACACGGGAGGCGATCTCCGCGTACGTCGCCGTTGCCCCGTACGGAATCTCCTCCAGCGCTGCCCACACCCGCCGCTGGAACTCCGTGCCGCCGTCCACGTACTCGATGTCGAAGTGGGTGAGGCTGCCGCCGAAGTACGCGGTCAGCTGCCGTCCGATCTCCTCGAAGGCGACGGGATCGTGCCGCCAGCCGTCCAGGACGACGGCGCCGCCCTTCTGACCCGGCAGGGAGAGGGAGGCGAGCGCGGTGCCGCCGTTCGCCGTGGCCGATTCCTCGCCGACCAGCAGCAGTTCGCCCAGCGGGCTGTGGATGGTCGTGTAGACCGTCGTGGCGGTCATGGCCCTGTCCTTTCCTCGCGGCATGTTCTGCGTCCTACGCCTACGAGTCTGCGCCGCCCGGACGGCCGAAGCTGGCGGGATTCGGACGTCACGCCCAGGTGCCCACCGGCTCCCGACGCCCGCCGTGGCCGCGCCCGCGGGTCCCGAACCGCCCGCCGTTCGCACGGCCCCGCCGGCCGGTCCCGAACCGCCCGCTGCCGGCGTCCCGGCCCCGCACGCACGCCCGCCCGGACGAGGCGGGGGAGGAGCGGACCGGCCGCTCCGCCCCCGGTCCGTCCGGCGAGCACCCGCGGTCAGCGGTAGTTCACGAACTGAAGGGCGAAGTCGAAGTCCTGCCCCTTCAGCAGCGCCTGCACGGCCTGCAGGTCGTCCCGGCTCTTGGAGCTGACCCGCAGCTCCTCACCCTGGACCTGAGCCTTGACGCCCTTGGGACCCTCGTCACGGATGATCTTCGCGACCTTCTTGGCGTTCTCCTGCGAGATGCCCTCCTCGATGGAGGCGAAGATCTTGTACTCCTTGCCGGACAGCTGCGGCTCGCCCGCGTCCAGCGCCTTCAGCGAGATCCCGCGCTTGACCAGCTTGGACTGGAAGACGTCGAGGATGGCCGTGACCCGCTCCTCGGAGTTCGCCTGCATGAGGATCTTCTCGCCGGACCAGGCGATCGAGGCCCCGACGTTCTTGAAGTCGTAGCGCTGAGAGATCTCCTTCGCGGCCTGGTTGAGGGCGTTGTCGACCTCCTGCCGCTCGACCTTCGAGACGATGTCGAAACTGGAGTCGGCCATGTCCTGTGGCTCCTTGTATCGGGTGCGTGGAGGAGCGGCCGGAATCCCCGAACCGCACGGGCAAGCCTAGCCACCCGCACCCGCCCCGAGCGCTGATCAATCCGGTGGCGGAGCACCCCCGGGCATCAGGTATCGTTTACGTCGTTGCCACGGAGCACCGCCGAACAAGCGGCCCTCCTGAGGCGACATCCCATGGCGGTGTGCCCGAGTGGCCAATGGGAGCGGACTGTAAATCCGTCGGCTTAGCCTACCCAGGTTCGAATCCTGGCGCCGCCACGCGAAGTGATGGCCCCTGAACTGCGGAAACGCAGTTCAGGGGCCATCGTCGTTCACCCCCGGCGCGACCGTCCCGGGAAACGCACCGGCCCCGGACCTGCTCACGGCCCAAGTCCTGCTCACCGCCCATATCCGGGACGGGCCGTCGACGGGCCTCTCGGGCCCGAACTGCACCGGCGCCGTGCCCTCTTCGCCCGGCGGGGCCGAAGGCCACGGACCCCCGCCCGGCTCTCCTTCCTCCTAGGATCGGGCCATGAGTCGGACCGACCGTGGCAGCCGTGTGATCGCGGCCCCGAAGACGACCGTCTACGGCGCCCTCCTCGACCGGGAGTCCCTCGAAGCCTGGCTGCCGCCCGACGGTATGCGCGGGCGGATCGAGCAGTGGGATCCGCGGCCCGGCGGCGGGTTCCGGATGGTTCTCACCTACCTCGATCCCGCCGACAGCCCCGGCAAGACCTCGGACGCGACGGATGTCGTCGACGTGGGGTTCGCCGAGCTGGTGCCGTCGGAGCGGGTGGTGCAGACGGCGGTGTTCGAGGCCGACGACCCGGCGTACGCGGGCACCATGACGATGACCTGGGATCTTGACGCCGCCGGCGACGGGACCGAGGTGACCGTCACCGCCACGGACGTGCCGCCCGGCATCGATCAAGCGGATCACGAGGCCGGCATCGCCTCCTCGCTGGCCAACCTCGCGTCGTACGTCGAAGCCCGCGGCTGAAGGCCCCCGAGGACGGGTGGCAGCGCGCGCGGTGCGCGGCCACCGCCGTCCGCAGAGGCCGGGCACAGCCCTACCGAACGGCCCGCCGCTCCCATTCCGCGCGGGTCAGTTCGTACTCGACATCGCCGTGCTCCGAGCCCTCGATCACATCCGGCCAGTCGTCGGTGAAGCTGCGGACGTACGACAGACCGGCCTTCTCCATCACCCGGCGGGACCGCGCGTTGACGGTCATGGTGTTCGCGGTCACCCGCTCCACCCCGAGGTCCGTGAATCCCTTCCGGATCAGGGCGCGCGATCCCTCCGCGGCGTAGCCGTTGCCCCAGGCCGACGTGTTCAGGCGGTAGCCGAGTTCGACGACGGCGGGGCTGTCGTCCGACAGCGGGCGGAAGGCGAACCAGCCCAGGAAGGTCCCCGTGGCCTTCTCCTGCGCCGCCCAGTAGCCGCGGGTGCCGAAGCACGGGTAGTCGTGGAGCAGCCGGGGCAGCGTCTGTTCCCGGATCGCCTCGCGGCTCGTCGGGCGGCCGCCGTTGATGAAGCGCATCACGGCGGGATCGTTGTCCAGGTCCAGCAGGGGTTCCTCGTCCGCCTCGGTGAACGCACGCAGGACGAGCCGTTCGGTCTCCAGGAAGATGCGCATGGCCGCATCCTCACGAGCAGCCGGCCCGCCCGCCACCGCATTTCGTACCGGTGGCGGCGCGGGCCGGACAAGCCACCTCAGTCGGCCAGCCGGAAGGCCAGCTCCATCTCCCACTTGTTCATGTCCGGCTCGACGCGCGGGTCCGTCAGATACGACTCCAGCCGGCAGCCCCACAGCTCGGAGCCGCCGACCTCCCGCATGTCCCAGACGAGGCCTTCCTGCGCGGCCCACTCCCGCAGCGCCGTGATGACGTCGAACAGCTGGTCCGGATGGCCGACATGGGTGACGGTCGCGTAGCGGCCTCCCGGCAGCATCCCGACCCTGATGTCCCCCTCGGGCTCCGGCAGGGAGTCGACGGGCAGACCGGCCTCGACCTCCGACTCCCCTTCCATGTCGATGCTGTTGAAGCGGAAGAAGGGGGCACCGGCGAACTCGACGCCCTGGCCGGTCAGCCAGGCGATCAGCTCGCCCAGCCGGTCGGCGATCGCGGCGAAGGAGTCCATCCGCACGGAACCGCGGATGAACACGTACGGCTGCTCCTCGAGCTCGACAACCGCGGGCTGAATCTCAGGCATGTCTTTCCTCATGACATCAACGACTGTCCACTGGACGCGGATTCATCGGCTTCCGCGAACGGGACGCGGGCCGAAGGGCTGCTGAACCAGATCTGACCGGCAGGGCTGCCGGACGCTCAGCCGCCCGCGACCGCCTTCACTGCCTCGATCACCGGAACCGCGCCGCTGATCAGCTCCAGCGTCTGCCCGGCCGTGCCCGGGGTCTCCAGCAACTCCGCGAGGACCGCCGCCACATCGTCGCGCGGAATCGGTCCGCGGCCCGTCGACGGTGCCAGCTGGACCAGGCCCGTTCCGGCGTCGTTCGTCAGCGAACCCGGCCGCAGGATCGTCCAGTCCAGGCCGGTGCGGGAGCTGACGTACGCGTCCGCCTCGCCCTTCGCCCGCAGGTAGTGGTCGAAGACGTCGTCACCCGCGTGCTGAGGGTCCGCGCCCATCGACGACACCACGACGAACCGCCGTGCGCCCGCGCGTTCCGCCGCGTCCGCGAGCAGCACGGCCGCGTCCCGGTCCACCGTGTACTTGCGGTCCACACTGCTGCCCGGGCCGGCGCCCGCCGCGAAGACCGCGCCGTCCGCGCCCTGCAGCACCTCGGCCACCTCGTCGACCGAGGCCGACTCCAGGTCCAGCAGGACCGGTTCGGCTCCCGCGTCCCGCAGGTCGTCGGCGTATTCGGGTTTGCGGATGAGGCCCACCGGCTCATGCCCGCGCGCCGAGAGCAGCCGCTCCAGGCGCAGTGCGATCTGACCGTGTCCTCCTGCGATGACAATGCGCATGAGTACGACGGTACGTCCGATGCGCCCCTCGCGCGCACGGACAGGCAGGGGCCGGGCGCGGTCGGCTCACACGGACGGCCGCCGTGCGCACGCGGTCGGCCCGTACGCAACAGGCACCGGCAGGGCGCGGCGAACGCGCCCGCACCCCGCACGCGGCCACCCCGCAACCAACCGCACCCCGCACGCGGCCACCTCGCAACCAACCGCACCCCGCACGCGGCCACCCCGCAACCAAGAGGGGCGCACGCCCTCCCCGTTCACGGGCAGGTGTCCGACCGGCCCTGCCGGGGCAGTTCGAGCGCGACCGCCGCCGCCGAGTCGCAGTACTCCCGCACCGCGCTCGTCCGCGCGACCACCCGCCCCCGGTGGATGACGATCCGGCTGTAGGCGAGTGACAGCACGCCGGAGAGCCGTTCGCCGCGTACCGCGAGCAGTTCGGCGGGGAAGCCGGCCTCCACCCGTACCTCCGGCAGGCCCATCGCCCTGCGTGCGTCGGCCGACACCGTCCCGTACGCCTCCTGCGGGCGCATTCCGCTCTGAGAGGCCAGCAGATACGCGGGTTCCAGCGGATCGCCGCGGCCCACCGGGTTCGACACGTCCCGCAGTGTCCCGCCGCCGGCGGCCACCCGGACGCCGGCGGCGCGGAGCAGCCGGACCGGGGCGTTGCCGCGCTGTTCCACGGCGGCGCAGCCGCCCTGCGGCAGACAGACGACGGTCACGCCCGCGGCCGCGAGCTGGTCGGCGGCCCGGGACGCGATGTCGCGCGGCAGTCGGGCGAGGCCCGCGCACGGCCCGATCACCACGCCGGGCCGCAGCCCGCCCGCCATCGCCGCTAGCCGGGCCAGCCGGGCGGGGTCGTCGGCGTGGGTGTGCAGATCGACCGGGCAGCCGTGTTCGGCCGCGACCTCCAGGACGGCTTCCGCGTACCCGCTCGGGTCGGGGTCGGCGTCCGGGCAGCCGCCCACCACACCCGCGCCCATCTTCACCGCGTCCCGCAGCATCGCCAGCCCGTCCGCGCCCGCCGTGCCGGTGAGCAGCCGGGGGACGGCGACGGCCGTCAGATCGGCGAGCCCGCGCAGCGAACGCCGCGCCTGGAGCACCGCCTCCAGAGGGCCGAGCCCCTGCACGTCTCCGATGCGTACATGCGACCGCAGCGCCGTCGCCCCGTGCCCGAGCTGGAGCAACGCGGCTTCGGTGGCGCGCCGCTGGACTTCCTCGGTCTCGTACGAGACGGGGCCGGGGGAGTCCGCGGTGAGGGCGGTGTCGCCGTGGCCGTGCGCCTCGGCCGGTGCGGGCAGCAGGAGATAGCCGCTGAGATCGACGCGGGAGGAGTGCGGAGTGAGGCTGCCCGCCGTGCCGACCGCCTCGATGAGCCCGCCGCTGAGCCGTACGTCGACGATGCGGCCGTCGGTCAGCCGGGCGCCGCACAGCAGCAGCGCGGTGGTGTCAGCGGTGGCGCCGTCGGAGGGCTGCGGATGACTGTCGGGCATCGCGCTCCTGTGTGGGGCGGTGGGGCTCGGGCCGCGGGAGGAGAGGCATGATCACGCAGCGTGTGCTCGAGCCTAGGGGCGCACCGACCGCGCTTCGAGGAGGAGCGCAATAGTCGTACTGGAGTGGCCTCGTGTGGCGTACGGGACGGGCGGGGCGAGGTCCGCGTCTCACACCCGCTCAGGGCGGTCCGCGCGGCGGGTCGGAGGCCGGACAGGGGGCCACGAAACGGATTTGGGCGAACGGCGAGAGACCGTGTAATGTCTTCATCGCTCGCCCCAATAGCTCAGTCGGTAGAGCGTCTCCATGGTAAGGAGAAGGTCTACGGTTCGATTCCGTATTGGGGCTCTGATGTCGGTGATCCTCGCCTCCGGGCGAGGGGATCCGGTATCGCAGCGGTGTAGCTCAGTCGGTAGAGCAAGCGGCTCATAATCGCTGTGTCACCGGTTCAAGTCCGGTCACCGCTACACACAGTAGCCGATTGCGGGGTCGGTCCTTCGATCGGCTACTCTTTTATGCGTTCATCCGTCCAATAGTCCGTCCAAGGAGCACTCACGTGGCTGCCACCGACGTCCGCCCGAAGATCACGCTGGCCTGCGTGGAGTGCAAGGAGCGGAACTACATCACCAAGAAGAACCGGCGTAACAACCCGGACCGTCTTGAGATGAAGAAGCACTGCCCGCGCTGCAACTCGCACACGGCGCACCGCGAAACGCGCTGAATCAGGCTCGTATACGAGGCCGTCCCCACTCGGGGGCGGCCTCGTGTCGTTTGTATGGTCAATCTGTCAGGAGGGAGCCAGTCCATGGCGCTCGACCAGTCCTTCGTGGGGCGGTCCTATCCGCCCACCTCGCCCTATGAGGTCGGCCGGGAAAAGATCCGCGAGTTCGCCGAGGCGGTGGGTGACGCCAATGCCGCGTACACCGACCCGGAGGCCGCGAAGGCGCTCGGGCACGCCGATGTGATCGCTCCGCCGACGTTCGCCTTCGCGATCACCTTCCGGGCCGCGGAGGACGTCGTGGCGGATCCGCAGCTGGGCCTGGACTACTCGCGTGTGGTGCACCGCGACCAGCGGTTCGCGTACACCCGGCCGGTGCGCGCGGGCGACCGGCTGACCGTCGTGTCGACGATCGAGAGCATCAAGTCCCTTGCGGGCAACGACGTCGTGGAGGTCCGCGGCGAGGTGCACGACGAGACCGGCGAGCACGTGGTGACCGCGTGGACGAAGCTGGTGGCGCGCGCCGCCGAGGAGGCGTGATGACGGCGAAGATCTCTTACGCGGACGTCGAGGTCGGCACCGAACTGCCGGCCCAGAGCTTCCCGGTGACCCGGGCGACGCTGGTGCAGTACGCGGGCGCCTCGGGGGACTTCAACCCGATCCACTGGAACGAGAAGTTCGCGACCGAGGTCGGACTGCCCGATGTGATCGCGCACGGCATGTTCACCATGGCCGAGGCGGTCCGCGTGGTGACGGACTGGGTCGGCGACCCC
Organism: Streptomyces sp. AM8-1-1; assembly: GCF_032229325.1. NCBI lineage: Bacteria > Bacillati > Actinomycetota > Actinomycetes > Kitasatosporales > Streptomycetaceae > Streptomyces > Streptomyces sp. AM8-1-1. The sequence goes on along the minus strand of NZ_CP135086.1, from coordinate 3,416,555 downwards.
GGCGCCGTCGTCGAGTACGGAGTCCGCTTCACCAGGCCGGTCATCGTGCCGAACGACGAGAAGGGCGCGCTGATCGAGGTCAGCGGCAAGGTCTCGGCGCTGCTGGACGACAAGCGGGTGCGGGTGGACCTGGTCGCCATGAGCGAGGGCGAGAAGGTGCTGAGCATGTCCCGCGCCGTCGTTCAGCTGGTCTGATCTCCGGTACTCAGAAGAGGACATACGAGGGGCGCCCGCGGCCGCGGGCGCCCTCGCCATGTCACGCTCCGCGTTTTCGTACGTGATGTCCCTCACGCCTTGCCAAGATAGTGATTGGTCACTAACTTTGTTCGCATGGTCAGGATGAGCGCAGAAGAGCGACGCGAGAGCGTCATCCGTGCGGCGATCTCGGAGTTCGCGCTGGGTGGCTACCACGGCACCTCCACCGAGGCGATCGCCAAGCGGGTCGGCGTCTCGCAGCCGTATCTCTTCCGTCTCTTCAAGAACAAGAGGGAGCTGTTCCTCGCCGCGGCGCAGCGTTGCCTCGAAGAGACACCCAGGGCGCTGGCCGCTGCTCTGGAGGTGCGGTCGGACATCACGCCCAAGGAGGCGATGGCCGAGGCGTACATGGGGCTGATCGACGACCGGGAGCAGCTGCTGATGCAGATGCAGACCTATGTCGCGGTGGCCTCGGCCGAAGCGGCGGGCGATCACGAATTCGGGGACGCGATCCGGGCCGCCTGGGCCGAGATCTGGGACCAGGCGCGGGTCGCGCTGGGGGGAGCGCGCGACACGGCCGACTTCGCGGGCTGCGGAATGCTGATCAACGTGCTGGTGGCGTTGGGCTTTCCCCGGGATCACCGGGTGTGGTCCGGGCTCAACATGGCCGAGCTGGACGCCGTTCGCCGGTGACGGATGCCTCGCCCTGTGCCGGGGTGACGTCTGTCCCTAAAAGTTAGTAATCAATAACTAATCTACTGGGGGAGTTATGGACCAGCAGTCCGTCCGGGGCGGTTCCGCCGTCTGGGCGCTTGTCATCACCAGCGTCGCCGGCTTCATGGCGGCACTCGACAATCTCGTCGTCACCACCGCTCTGCCCTCCATCCGCGAGGACCTCGGCGGGGCGCTGGAGGACCTCGAGTGGACGGTGAGCGCGTACACCCTCACCTTCGCCGTCCTGCTGATGTTCGGCGCGGCGCTCGGCGACCGGTTCGGCCGCCGCCGGTTGTTCATGGCCGGCCTCGCGATCTTCACCGGCGCCTCGGCCGCGGCAGCGCTCGCGCCCGGCATCGACTCCCTCATCGCCGCCCGGGCCGTGCAGGGCGTGGGCGCGGCCGTCATGATGCCGCTCACCCTCACGCTGCTCACGGCCGCCGTCCCGGCCGCGCGACGCGGAGCCGCGCTCGGCATATTCGGCGCGGTGACCGGTCTCGCCGTCGCCAGCGGGCCGCTCATCGGCGGCAGTCTAACCGAACACATCTCCTGGCAGTGGATCTTCTGGCTGAACGTGCCGATCGGGATCGCCCTGCTGCCGCTCGCCCGGCTGCGCCTCGCCGAGTCGTACGCGCCGAACGCCCGGCTCGACGTCCCCGGCACCCTTCTCGTCAGCGGCGGCCTCTTCGGCATCGTCTACGCGCTCGTCAACGGACAGGCGGACGGCTGGAGCAGCTTCCCGATCCTGACCGGACTCATCGTGGGCACGCTGCTGATCCTGGCGTTCATACGCCACGGCATCGTCGCCAAGAACCCCATGCTCCCCATGCGTCTCTTCCGCGACCGTGCCTTCTTCGGGATCAACATCGCCTCCCTGCTGATGTTCCTCGGCATGTTCGGCTCGATATTCCTGCTCAGCCAGTTCCTCCAGGGCGTACTCGGCTACTCGCCCACCGAGGCCGGACTGCGGATGCTCCCCTGGACCGGAATGCCGCTGATCGTCGCGCCCGTCGCCGGATACCTCTCCGACCGGATCGGCGGCCGGCCCGTCGTCGCCACGGGTCTGGCCCTCCAGGCGGTCGGCCTCGGTCTGTTCGCCATGGTCCTGGAGCCGGGGGTGTCGTACACGGCCCAGCTTCCCGGCCTGATCCTCAGCGGCATCGGCATGGCGATGTACTTCGCCCCCGCCGCGAGCGTGGTCATGTCCAGCGTCCGGCCGGCCGAACAGGGCATCGCCTCCGGCGCCAACAACGCCCTGCGCGAGGTCGGCGGGGCGCTCGGTGTCGCGGTGCTGGGTGCGGTCTTCGCCGCCCAGGGCGGGTACGAGACCCCCGACGCGTTCAGCGACGGCACCGTCCCGGCGCTGTGGATCGGTGCCGCGGCCGTCGCGCTCGCGGCGGTGATCGCGCTGATGATCCCGGGCCGCGGGCGCTCGGGCGGCCCCGTGGGGGAGACGGCGCAGGACGAACTCAAGGAGCGGGAGCCGGCCGTGGCCTGACCCGCGGCGCCGGGGCGCACGTACCCGGCCCGGCCGTGGTGTGACCCGCGGCCGCCCCGGGCACGTGCACCTGCCCCCGGTCGCACCCCCGGTCCGTGGCCCCGCCGAGCGGCGCGGCCACGGACCGTACCCTTGTCCCCGTGCAGGAACTCCACGACGCTCCCCTCGCCCCCCTGACCACCTTCCGGCTCGGCGGCCCCGCGACCCGGCTCGTCACGGCCACGACCGACGACGAGGTGATCGCCGCCGTCCGTGCGGCGGACACGGCGGGCACCCCGCTGCTGATCATCGGCGGCGGCAGCAACCTCGTCATCGGTGACAAGGGCTTCGACGGCACGGCGCTGCGGATCGCGACCGAAGGCTTCCGGCTGGAGGGCAACCACCTGGAGCTCGCCGCCGGTGAGGTCTGGACCGAGGCGGTCGCCCGCACCGTCGAGGCGGGACTCGCGGGCATCGAGTGCCTGGCCGGTATCCCCGGCTCGGCCGGCGCGACCCCGATCCAGAACGTCGGCGCGTACGGCCAGGAGGTCTCCTCCACCATCACCGAGGTGGTCGCCTACGACCGCAGCAGCGGTGAGACGGTCACCCTCTCCAACGCCGAGTGCGCCTTCTCCTACCGTCACAGCCGTTTCAAGGAGCACCCCGAGCGCTACGTCGTGCTGCGTGTCCGCTTCGAACTGGAGGAGGCGGGAGGCCTGAGCGCCCCTCTCAAGTACGCGGAGACCGCCCGCGTACTCGGTGCGGAGCCCGGTGACCGCAAGGAGCTCGCGGAGGTCCGCCGGGCCGTCCTGGACCTGCGCGCGGGCAAGGGCATGGTCCTGGACCCCGAGGACCACGACACCTGGTCGGCCGGGTCCTTCTTCACCAACCCGATCCTGGAGGCCGGCCAGTACGCGGCCTTCCTCGACCGCGTCCGCGAGCGCCTCGGCGACGGCACCGCCCCGCCCGCCTACCCGGCGGGTGACGGCCGCACGAAGACGTCAGCCGCCTGGCTGATCGACAAGGCCGGCTTCACCAAGGGCTACGGCACGGGTCCCGCGCGCATCTCCACGAAGCACACCCTCGCGCTCACCAATCGCGGCGAGGCCACCACCGAGGACCTGCTGGCGCTCGCCCGCGAGGTCGTGGCCGGGGTGCGCGAGGCCTTCGGGGTGACGCTGGTCAACGAGCCGGTGACGGTCGGCGTCAGCCTCTGAAGCCGGTGACGGCGGGCCCCGGCCTCTGACGCCGGTGACGGCGAGCCTCAACGTCCCAGCGCCGGAGGCCGCCCGCCTCCTCCGCCGCACGACCGACCGAGTACCGCGGCGGCGGGAGCCCGGCTTCAGGCCCCCGGGGCGGCCAGCCAGTCGTCGACCCCGGTCAGCAACTTCTGCTTGGTCTCGGCCGGGGCGGCGGAGCCGCGCACCGACTGGCGGGCCAGTTCCGCCAGCTCCTCGTCGGTGAAGCCGTGGTGCCTGCGGGCCAGCTCGTACTGGGCGGCCAGGCGGGAGCCGAAGAGCAGCGGGTCGTCCGCGCCCAGCGCCATCGGTACGCCCGCGTCGTACAGCGTCCGCAGCGGCACGTCCGAGGGCTTCTCGTACACCCCCAGCGCCACGTTGGAGGACGGGCACACCTCGCAGGTGATCCCGCGCTCCGCGAGCTTGCGCAGCAGCCGGGGGTCCTCCGCCGCCCGGACCCCGTGGCCCACGCGCGAGGCGTCCAGGTCGTCCAGGCAGTCGCGCACGGACGCCGGGCCCGACAGCTCGCCGCCGTGCGGCGCCGCCAGCAGTCCGCCCTCCCGCGCGATCGCGAAGGCGCGGTCGAAGTCCCGTGCCATGCCCCGGCGTTCGTCGTTGGAGAGCCCGAAACCCACCACGCCGCGGTCGGCGTACCGGACGGCCAGCCGGGCGAGCGTCCGCGCGTCCAGCGGGTGCTTCATACGGTTCGCGGCCACCAGCACGCGCATCCCGAGCCCGGTCTCCCGTGCCGCGCTGTCCACCGCGTCCAGGATGATCTCCAGCGCGGGGATCAGCCCGCCCAGCATCGGCGCGTACGAGGTGGGGTCGACCTGGATCTCCAGCCAGCCGGAGCCGTCCCGGACGTCCTCCTCGGCGGCCTCGCGCACCAGTCTCTGGATGTCCTCGGGGGAGCGCAGGCAGGACCGCGCCATGTCGTAGAGCCGCTGGAAGCGGAACCACCCGCGCTCGTCGGTGGCACGCAGCTTGGGCGGCTCGCCGCCGGTCAGTGCGTCCGGCAGGTGCACGCCGTACTTGTCGGCCAGTTCGAGCAGGGTGCCGGGCCGCATCGATCCGGTGAAGTGCAGGTGCAGATGCGCCTTGGGCAGCAGGCTCACATCTCGTACGGGAGGGGGGTTCGGGGAGTGTCCCTCGGAAAAGTCCAGCATTCCAGGATCTTGCCGCACCTCGCTGTGTCCGGGCAGCCCCTTTCCCTGATCGTGGCCTTGCCCGAACGAAGAAGCGGGCCCGGGCGGCAGCCCGGACCCGCTCGTCACGCCGGCGAAGGTCAGTCGCGCGCTTCCGCGAGGAGCTTCTGGAGGCGGGAGACGCCCTCCACCAGGTCCTCGTCGCCCAGCGCGTAGGAGAGGCGCAGATAGCCCGGCGTACCGAAGGCCTCGCCCGGGACGACCGCCACCTCGGCCTCGTCCAGGATCAGCGCCGCCAGCTCCACGGACGACTTCGGACGCTGTCCGCGGAGCTCCTTGCCCAGCAGCCCCTTGACCGACGGGTACACGTAGAACGCGCCCTCCGGCTCCGGGCAGACCACGCCGTCGATCTCGTTGAGCATCCGCACGATCGTCTGCCGCCGGCGGTCGAAGGCGGTGCGCATCTCGGCCACCGCGTCCAGGCTGCCGGACACCGCGGCCAGCGCCGCGATCTGGGCGACGTTCGACACGTTGGACGTCGCGTGCGACTGGAGGTTGGTCGCGGCCTTGACCACGTCCTTCGGGCCGATGATCCACCCCACACGCCAGCCGGTCATGGCATAGGTCTTGGCCACACCGTTGACGACGATGCACTTGTCGCGCAGCTCGGGAACGAGCGCCGGCAGCGAGGAGAAGGTGGCGTCGCCGTACACCAGGTGCTCGTAGATCTCGTCCGTCATCACCCACAGGCCGTGCTCGACGGCCCAGCGGCCGATGGCCTCCGAGTCCTCGCGGCTGTAGACGGCGCCGGTCGGGTTGGACGGGGAGACGAACAGGACGACCTTCGTACGCTCGGTGCGCGCGGCCTCCAGCTGCTCGACGGAGACCCGGTAACCGGTCGTCTCGTCGGCCACCACCTCGACCGGGACGCCGCCCGCGAGCCGGATCGACTCGGGGTAGGTCGTCCAGTACGGAGCGGGCACGATGACCTCGTCACCCGGGTCCAGGATCGCCGCGAACGCCTCGTAGATCGCCTGCTTGCCGCCGTTGGTCACCAGGATCTGCGCGGGGTCCACGGCGTAACCGGAATCCCGCAGCGTCTTGTCGGCGATGGCCTTCTTCAGCTCGGGCAGACCGCCGGCGGGCGTGTAGCGGTGGTACTTCGGGTTGCGGCAGGCCTCGATCGCAGCCTCGACGATGTAGTCGGGCGTGGGGAAGTCGGGCTCACCCGCGCCGAAGCCGATCACCGGACGCCCGGCGGCCTTGAGGGCCTTGGCCTTGGCGTCGACGGCGAGGGTGGCGGACTCGGAGATCGCACCGATGCGGGCGGAGACCCGGCGCTCGGTCGGAGGGGTTGCAGCGCTCATACGGCCATCGTCCCAGACGGCAAACGCGCCCGGCACACGTGTTTCGCGTAGCGGACAGGAACCGCTCCGGAGCTATCTGTTCGACGCGGGGCCCCTGACCACGTACACTCACTCGTCGTTGGCCCTCACCGACCACGTCTGCGGATGCGGTAGGTTGGGGAAACCACAAAGGGTCGTAGCTCAATTGGTAGAGCACTGGTCTCCAAAACCAGCGGTTGGGGGTTCAAGTCCCTCCGGCCCTGCTACACACACCTTCGCCAGGTTGTGTGCGCATGTACGTTATTCAATGAACCGCCGTGCGGCTCCACCGGGCGCGGCACGGCCACGACCCGGAATCAGGTGAAAGAACGTGACGGACGCCGTGGGCTCCATCGACACGCCTGATGCCGAGGACGAGGCGCCCTCGAAGAAGTCCCGCAAGGGCGGAAAGCGCGGGAAGAAGGGCCCTCTGGGCCGCCTCGCGCTGTTCTACCGGCAGATCGTCGCCGAGCTTCGCAAGGTCGTCTGGCCGACTCGGAACCAGCTGACGACGTACACCACAGTGGTGATTGTCTTCGTAGTCGTCATGATTGGTCTGGTGACCGTGATTGACTATGGGTTCCAGGAAGCCGTCAAGTACGTCTTCGGCTGATGCCCGCGAAGGGCGCCGGTAGCGGCGCCCCTTTCGCATGTTCCACCCCGTCTGTAGTCAGGAAGAAGCAGCCACCGTGTCTGACCCGAACGTGAACGACGCCGTTGAGCCGAGCGACAGCCTCGAGTCCCCTGAGGACGAGCTCGACATCGTCGAGGCGGCCGACGAGGACCAGGCGGAACTTGCTGACGCCGCCGCGGGCGAGCCTGCCGAGGAAGAAGCGGTCCAGGCCGACGACGACGCTGCCGCCGAGGCAGAGGTCGACGAAGCCGACGCTGACGCCGAGTCCGAGTCCGACGAGGACGAAGCCGCCGACGAGGACGAGTCCGACGAGGAGCCCCTCGTCGAGGAAGCCCCGGCCGACCCGGTCGCCGCGCTCCGCGACGAGCTGCGCGGTCTGCCCGGCGAGTGGTACGTCATCCACACCTACGCGGGCTACGAGAAGCGCGTGAAGGCGAACCTGGAGCAGCGTGCCGTCTCGCTGAACGTCGAGGACTTCATCTACCAGGCCGAAGTGCCCGAGGAAGAGATCGTCCAGATCAAGAACGGCGAGCGCAAGAACGTCCGGCAGAACAAGCTGCCCGGCTATGTGCTCGTCCGCATGGACCTGACGAACGAGTCCTGGGGCGTCGTCCGCAACACCCCCGGTGTCACCGGCTTCGTGGGCAACGCCTACGACCCGTACCCGCTGACGCTGGACGAGATCGTCAAGATGCTCGCCCCCGAGGCCGAGGAGAAGGCCGCCCGCGAGGCCGCAGAGGCCGAGGGCAAGCCGGCTCCGGCCCGCAAGGTCGAGGTCCAGGTGCTGGACTTCGAGGTCGGCGACTCGGTCACCGTCACCGACGGTCCGTTCGCGACGCTCCAGGCGACGATCAACGAGATCAACCCGGACTCGAAGAAGGTCAAGGGTCTCGTCGAGATCTTCGGCCGCGAGACCCCGGTCGAGCTGAGCTTCGACCAGATCCAGAAGAACTGATTCTGGAACACACGCCTCCGAACAGGTCAGAACGGCTCTCGCAGCCGCTCTGACCTGCTCGGTTTTTGGCCGCACAGTCATACCCGTTATCGTTGTGCGGTATGCCTCCATCCGGATGATCGGCTGGAGCGCTGGAAACTCTCACTAGGACCCGGAGAGAGCAATGCCTCCCAAGAAGAAGAAGGTCACGGGGCTTATCAAGCTCCAGATCCAGGCCGGCGCGGCCAACCCGGCTCCGCCGGTCGGCCCCGCACTGGGTCAGCACGGCGTCAACATCATGGAGTTCTGCAAGGCCTACAACGCCGCGACCGAGTCGCAGCGTGGCATGGTCGTGCCGGTGGAGATCACGGTCTACGAGGACCGTTCCTTCACCTTCATCACCAAGACTCCGCCGGCCGCCAAGCTGATCCTCAAGGCCGCGGGTGTGGACAAGGGCTCTGGCGAGCCGCACAAGACGAAGGTCGCCAAGCTGACGCGCGACCAGGTCCGTGACATCGCCACGACGAAGATGCCCGACCTGAACGCCAACGACCTTGACGCCGCCGAGAAGATCATCGCCGGCACCGCCCGTTCCATGGGCATCACGGTCGAGGGCTGACAGCCCCCGTACGACCTCAGTGGTAGGGCCAAGCGCTGGTCCGAACCACGACTCCACGCCTGAACACACAACAGGAGCAGAAGTGAAGCGCAGCAAGAACCTCCGCGCTGCGGATGCCAAGATCGACCGGGAGCGCAACTACGCCCCGCTCGAGGCCGTCCGTCTCGCCAAGGACACCGCCGCCACCAAGTTCGACGGAACCGTCGAGGTCGCCTTCCGCCTGGGCGTCGACCCGCGCAAGGCCGACCAGATGGTCCGTGGCACCGTCAACCTTCCGCACGGCACCGGCAAGACCGCCCGGGTCCTGGTCTTCGCGACCGGTGACCGTGCTGCGGCCGCGGAAGCCGCGGGCGCCGACATCGTCGGCTCCGACGAACTGATCGACGAGGTTGCGAAGGGCCGTCTGGACTTCGACGCCGTCGTCGCCACCCCGGACCTCATGGGCAAGGTCGGCCGCCTCGGCCGCGTGCTCGGTCCGCGTGGTCTGATGCCGAACCCGAAGACCGGCACCGTCACCCCCGATGTCACCAAGGCTGTGAACGACATCAAGGGCGGCAAGATCGAGTTCCGCGTCGACAAGCACTCGAACCTGCACTTCATCATCGGCAAGGTCTCCTTCGACGAGACGAAGCTGGTCGAGAACTACGCCGCGGCTCTGGAGGAGATCCTCCGTCTGAAGCCGTCCGCCGCGAAGGGCCGCTACATCAAGAAGGCGACCCTGACCACGACGATGGGCCCCGGCATCCCGCTGGACTCCAACCGCACCCGCAACCTCCTCGTCGAGGAGGACCCGGCCTCCGTCTGATCCTGACGGCAGCCGCGGGTCTCGCGCACCGAAGCCGGCCCCCGCACCTCCCAGGAGGTGCGGGGGCCGGCTTTATTCGCTGGGGCGCTGTCAGTCCCTGACGGTAGGGTCACGGGGATTTGTGAGATCCATGCGTACACCTGTGGGGGGAACGTGCATCCGATGTACCGGAAGGCGGCCGGGCTCGCGCTCGCCGGAGCACTGCTGGGCGGCGCTGCGGCCTGCTCGGGGGACGGTTCGGCCCAGCCGGACCGCAAGAGCGTCTCGAAGCCGGTACGGGTCACCTTGGCCGCGGCGATCGAGCGTGCCGCGGCGAAGAACGAGAAGCTGACCTCCCTCTCGTACCGCATGACGGGGCGGATCCCCGGGCAGGGCTCGCTCGAGGCCCGGGCCGCGATCGGCTTCAAGCCGGCCGTCATGCGGATGAACATGACGCAGAAGGACGCCGCCCAGAGCGGCGAGGTGGAGATGCGGCTCGTCGGGGGCGCCGTCTACATCAACGGCGGCAAGGACGCGGCCGACGAGCTGGACGGCAAGAGCTGGATCAAGTTCGACCTGTCCGCGATGGGCAAGAGCGCGGGCGGCCAGGATCCGTTCGCCGGCGTCGGCCGGGCCGACCGTAACCCTGCCGAGGACTCCGAGTCCCTGACCGCTGCCAAGGACCTCCGGAAGGTCGGCCCGCAGACCGTCGACGGCGTGGCCACGACGCACTACACCGGCACCGTGCAGCTGGCGACGATGCGCCAGGGCCTCGTGAAGGAGGACGCGGCGACCAGGAAGCGCCGGGAGAAGAGCCTCGAAGAGTACGAGAAGATGGGGGTCTCGTCGCTCTCGATGGACATGTGGATCGACGGGAACGACCAGACCAAGCAGTTCCGCATCCGGGCCAAGGGCACCAAGGGACCGCTGGACCTGACGATGACGTTCCTCGACTACAACAAGCCCGTCGTGGTGACGGCGCCTCCCGCGTCGGAAACCGCTGACCTGGCCGAGATGTTCAAGGGCGCCGGTCAGGAGCCGTAGGACCGATTTGCTTGACCTGGACCGCTTCACGTACTCTTCCCCAGAAGCCAAAGACCGCTGGTCGTTGCTGCGCCTTCGCAAGAGGGTGTGGCGGCCGAAGGATTCGCTGAACTGCGAACGACCCGCGCAGGTGACTGTGGAAGTACTCCCGGACGGTTCCGTCCGGTCGAGTTCACGCCCCGTGCACCTGTGCCGGGGCGTTTCGTTTTGTGCAGAGCCCCTTCTCCACGTGCCTGATTCAGGCGGTCCGGCGACGTGCGGTTGATCGAAAGGTCAGCCGAGGATCATCACCCCGGAAGGAGGCCGAGGCACATGGCGACGTCCGACAAGGTCGCAGCCGTTGCAGAAATCACGGAGAAGCTCCGCGGTTCCAATGCAGCTGTTGTGACGTCCTACACCGGACTGACCGTGGCGCAGCTCAAGGAGCTTCGCCGTTCTCTCGGCGAGAACGCTCAGTACCGAGTGGTGAAGAACACGCTGACCCAGATCGCGGCCAAGGAGGCCGGGATCGAGCTGGACGAGCACCTCAAGGGCTCGACGGCTGTTGCCTTCGTCACCGGTGACCCGGTGGTGGCGGCGAAGGGACTGCGTGACTTCGCCAAGGACAACCCCGCTCTCGTCATCAAGGGCGGTGTCCTTGAGGGTAAGGCGCTGTCCGCCGACGAGATCAAGAAGCTTGCGGACCTCGAGTCCCGCGAGGTTCTGCTCGCCAAGCTGGCGGGCGCCATGAAGGGCAAGCAGTCGCAGGCTGCCGCGCTCTTCCAGGCGCTCCCGTCGAAGTTCGTCCGCACCGCGGAAGCGCTTCGCGCCAAGAAGGCCGAGCAGGGCGGTGCCGAGTAATCGGCTCGCGCATTGACCGGGGCTATGTGACGCCCTGGTCGTAGCGGGCCTGTACGCCCGCCTTCATGTACATCCGGCACCAGCCGATTTAGTGGAAGGACCGCCATCATGGCGAAGCTCAGCCAGGACGACCTGCTCGCGCAGTTCGAAGAGATGACCCTCATCGAGCTCTCCGAGTTCGTGAAGGCCTTCGAGGAGAAGTTCGACGTCACCGCCGCCGCTCCGGTCGCCGTTGCCGCTGGTGGCGCCGCTGCCGCCCCGGCCGAGGCCGAGGCCGAGCAGGACGAGTTCGACGTCATCCTCACGGGCGCCGGCGACAAGAAGATCCAGGTCATCAAGGTCGTGCGTGAGCTGACCTCCCTGGGTCTGAAGGAGGCCAAGGACCTCGTCGACGGCACCCCGAAGCCTGTCCTCGAGAAGGTCGCCAAGGAGGCCGCTGAGAAGGCCGCCGAGTCCCTCAAGGCCGCCGGCGCCTCCGTCGAGGTCAAGTGACCTTCTGAGCCTCCCACCGTCGGTTCCGCTCAGGTTCCGCGGGAGGCACAGCGAAGGGCGATCACCCATCCGGGTGGTCGCCCTTCGGCGTTGTGGACAGGGCGCATTGCGCTTCCGTTTGCGACGAGTATCGTGATCTTCGCCGTGCGTCCCGCACCCTGGTCAGTGACGATCTCGTCAGCCGGTTGGGTTGGGGGGCCTTGACGAACCGCACGGAGCGCGCAATTCTCAGGACGCGTCGTCACAACGATCCGGATCCGAGGCATGGATCGACGACCGAACGGGCAGTAAGGATGTGCGCCTCCCGGCGCGAGGGCTTACGCGGAGTTGAGAACAACGAGGGTCTCGAAAACCCGCACTGGACATCAGTGTGCCAAGTGGCTACACTGACCCTTTGCGCTGCCTGTTAGCTGCCTCCTGCCCGTCACCAGGGGCATCCCCACGCATGAGCACAGTGGACTGAACATCCCCCAGCTGGGATTTCTTCCTCTGTGTCCGGCATGGGACCGGTACGCGCGTAGTGAGTCCGAGCCCTCGGAAGGACCCCCTCTTGGCCGCCTCGCGCAACGCCTCGACCGCGAATACGAACAACGGCGCCAGCACCGCCCCGCTGCGCATCTCTTTTGCAAAGATCAAGGAGCCCCTCGAGGTTCCGAACCTCCTCGCGCTGCAGACCGAGAGCTTTGACTGGCTTCTCGGCAATGCCGCCTGGAAGTCTCGAGTCGAGGCGGCCCTGGACAGCGGACAGGACGTCCCCACGAAGTCCGGTCTGGAGGAGATCTTCGAGGAGATCTCCCCGATCGAGGACTTCTCCGGGTCGATGTCCCTGACCTTCCGCGACCACCGCTTCGAGCCTCCGAAGAACTCCATCGACGAGTGCAAGGAGCGCGACTTCACGTACGCGGCCCCGCTCTTCGTCACCGCCGAGTTCACCAACAACGAGACCGGCGAGATCAAGTCCCAGACGGTCTTCATGGGCGACTTCCCGCTCATGACCAACAAGGGCACGTTCGTCATCAACGGCACCGAGCGTGTCGTGGTGTCGCAGCTGGTCCGCTCGCCGGGTGTCTACTTCGACTCCAACATCGACAAGACGTCCGACAAGGACATCTTCACGGCCAAGATCATCCCCTCCCGGGGTGCCTGGCTCGAGATGGAGATCGACAAGCGCGACATGGTCGGTGTCCGCATCGACCGCAAGCGCAAGCAGTCCGTCACCGTCCTCCTGAAGGCTCTCGGCTGGACCACCGAGCAGATCCTCGAGGAGTTCGGCGAGTACGAGTCCATGCGCGCCACCCTGGAGAAGGACCACACCCAGGGCCAGGACGACGCGCTGCTCGACATCTACCGCAAGCTCCGCCCGGGCGAGCCGCCCACGCGTGAGGCTGCTCAGACGCTGCTCGAGAACCTCTACTTCAACCCGAAGCGCTACGACCTCGCCAAGGTCGGCCGCTACAAGGTGAACAAGAAGCTCGGCGCGGACGAGCCGCTGGACGCCGGCGTGCTCACCACCGACGACGTCATCGCGACCATCAAGTACCTGGTCAAGCTGCACGCCGGTGAGACCGACACGGTCGGCGAGAGCGGCACCCAGATCGTCGTCGAGACCGACGACATCGACCACTTCGGCAACCGTCGTCTGCGCAACGTCGGCGAGCTCATCCAGAACCAGGTCCGCACGGGTCTGGCTCGTATGGAGCGCGTCGTGCGTGAGCGCATGACGACCCAGGACGTCGAGGCGATCACGCCGCAGACCCTGATCAACATCCGGCCGGTCGTCGCCTCCATCAAGGAGTTCTTCGGCACCAGCCAGCTGTCGCAGTTCATGGACCAGAACAACCCGCTGTCGGGTCTCACCCACAAGCGCCGTCTGTCGGCGCTCGGTCCGGGTGGTCTCTCCCGTGAGCGGGCCGGCTTCGAGGTCCGAGACGTTCACCCGTCGCACTACGGCCGCATGTGCCCGATCGAGACCCCTGAAGGCCCGAACATCGGTCTGATCGGCTCGCTCGCGTCCTACGGCCGCGTCAACGCGTTCGGTTTCGTCGAGACGCCGTACCGCCGTGTCGTCGACGACCAGGTGACCGACGACGTCGACTACCTGACCGCCGACGAGGAGGACCGCTTCGTCATCGCGCAGGCCAACGCCGCGCTGACCGACGACATGCGGTTCGCCGAGAACCGCGTGCTGGTCCGCCGTCGTGGCGGAGAGGTCGACTACGTCCCGGGCTCCGACGTGGACTACATGGACGTCTCGCCGCGCCAGATGGTGTCGGTCGCGACCGCCATGATCCCGTTCCTCGAGCACGACGACGCCAACCGTGCCCTCATGGGCGCGAACATGATGCGTCAGGCCGTTCCGCTGATCACGGCCGAGGCGCCGCTGGTCGGCACCGGCATGGAGTACCGCTGTGCGGTCGACGCCGGTGACGTCATCAAGGCCGAGAAGGACGGTGTGGTCCAGGAGGTCTCCGCGGACTACGTCACGGTCGCCAACGACGACGGCACGTACACCACGTACCGCGTCGCCAAGTTCTCCCGCTCCAACCAGGGCACCTCGGTCAACCAGAAGGTCGTCGTCAACGAGGGCGACCGCGTCGTCGAGAACCAGGTTCTCGCCGACGGTCCGGCCACCGAGCAGGGCGAGATGGCGCTGGGCAAGAACCTGCTCGTCGCCTTCATGCCGTGGGAGGGTCACAACTACGAGGACGCGATCATCCTGTCGCAGCGCCTCGTGCAGGACGACGTCCTCTCCTCGATCCACATCGAGGAGCACGAGGTCGACGCCCGTGACACCAAGCTCGGTCCGGAGGAGATCACCCGGGACATCCCGAACGTCTCCGAGGAGGTCCTCGCGGACCTCGACGAGCGCGGCATCATCCGTATCGGTGCCGAGGTCGTCGCCGGCGACATCCTCGTCGGCAAGGTCACGCCCAAGGGTGAGACCGAGCTGACCCCGGAGGAGCGCCTGCTCCGCGCGATCTTCGGTGAGAAGGCGCGCGAAGTGCGTGACACCTCGCTGAAGGTGCCCCACGGCGAGATCGGCAAGGTCATCGGCGTCCGCGTCTTCGACCGCGAAGAGGGCGACGAGCTGCCGCCGGGCGTGAACCAGCTGGTCCGCGTCTACGTCGCGCAGAAGCGCAAGATCACCGACGGTGACAAGCTCGCCGGCCGTCACGGCAACAAGGGCGTCATCTCGAAGATCCTGCCGATCGAGGACATGCCGTTCCTGGAGGACGGCACCCCGGTCGACATCATCCTCAACCCGCTGGGTGTCCCGTCCCGAATGAACCCGGGACAGGTTCTCGAGATCCACCTCGGCTGGCTCGCCAGCCAGGGCTGGAAGGTCGAGGGCAGCGAGGAGTGGATGGAGCGGCTGAAGGTCATCGGCGCCGACGAGGTCGCTGCCGGTACCAACGTCGCCACCCCGGTCTTCGACGGTGCGCGTGAGGACGAGATCTCGGGTCTCTTCGAGTCCACGATCCCGAACCGCGACGGCAACCGGATGGTCCAGCCGTCCGGCAAGGCCAACCTGTTCGACGGCCGCTCCGGTGAGCCGTTCCCGGACCCGGTTTCGGTCGGGTACATGTACATCCTCAAGCTCCACCACCTGGTCGACGACAAGCTCCACGCACGTTCGACCGGTCCGTACTCGATGATCACGCAGCAGCCGCTGGGTGGTAAGGCACAGTTCGGTGGCCAGCGCTTCGGTGAGATGGAGGTGTGGGCGCTCGAGGCTTATGGAGCCGCCTACGCCCTCCAGGAGCTGCTGACCATCAAGTCCGACGACGTGACCGGCCGCGTGAAGGTCTACGAGGCCATCGTCAAGGGCGAGAACATCCCCGAGCCGGGCATTCCCGAGTCCTTCAAGGTGCTCATCAAGGAAATGCAGTCGCTCTGCCTCAACGTGGAGGTGCTGTCCTCGGACGGCATGTCCATCGAGATGCGCGACACCGACGAGGACGTCTTCCGCGCGGCGGAGGAGCTCGGTATCGACCTGTCCCGGCGCGAGCCGAGCAGCGTCGAAGAGGTCTGACGGGCCTGACGGGGGGCTCGCTCAAGAGCCCCCCGTCATCCCCGGGACCGTTCAGACCATGATTGAGACTCGACCCCGAAAGAGGGATTGACGCACAGTGCTCGACGTCAACTTCTTCGACGAGCTGCGGATCGGCCTTGCCACCGCGGACGACATCCGAACCTGGTCGCACGGCGAGGTCAAGAAGCCGGAGACCATCAACTACCGCACGCTCAAGCCCGAAAAGGACGGACTCTTCTGCGAGAAGATCTTCGGTCCGACCCGGGACTGGGAGTGCTACTGCGGCAAGTACAAGCGTGTCCGCTTCAAGGGCATCATCTGTGAGCGCTGTGGCGTCGAGGTCACGCGTGCCAAGGTGCGCCGTGAGCGGATGGGCCACATCGAACTGGCCGCACCCGTCACCCACATCTGGTACTTCAAGGGTGTTCCGTCGCGCCTGGGCTACCTGCTGGACCTGGCGCCGAAGGACCTCGAGAAGGTCATCTACTTCGCCGCGTACATGATCACGTTCGTGGACGAGGAGCGCCGTACGCGCGACCTGCCCTCGCTGGAGGCCCACGTCTCCGTCGAGCGCCAGCAGGTCGAGAACCGCCGCGACTCCGACCTCGAGGCCCGTGCCAAGAAGCTCGAGACCGACCTGGCCGAGCTCGAGGCAGAGGGCGCGAAGGCCGACGTGCGCCGCAAGGTGCGCGAGGGCGCCGAGCGTGAGATGAAGCAGCTGCGCGACCGTGCGCAGCGCGAGATCGACCGCCTCGACGAGGTGTGGAGCCGCTTCAAGAACCTCAAGGTCCAGGACCTGGAGGGTGACGAGCTGCTCTACCGCGAGCTGCGTGACCGCTTCGGCACGTACTTCGACGGCTCGATGGGTGCCGCGGCGCTGCAGAAGCGCCTGGAGTCCTTCGACCTCGACGAGGAGGCCGAGCGCCTCCGCGAGATCATCCGTACCGGCAAGGGCCAGAAGAAGACCCGTGCGCTCAAGCGCCTCAAGGTCGTCTCCGCGTTCCTGCAGACCAGCAACAGCCCCAAGGGCATGGTGCTGGACTGCGTGCCGGTCATCCCGCCGGACCTGCGTCCGATGGTGCAGCTGGACGGTGGCCGTTTCGCGACCTCCGACCTGAACGACCTGTACCGCCGTGTGATCAACCGCAACAACCGCCTCAAGCGTCTCCTTGACCTCGGTGCCCCCGAGATCATCGTGAACAACGAGAAGCGGATGCTGCAGGAGGCCGTCGACGCGCTGTTCGACAACGGCCGCCGTGGTCGCCCGGTCACCGGTCCCGGTAACCGCCCGCTGAAGTCCCTCAGCGACATGCTGAAGGGCAAGCAGGGTCGTTTCCGTCAGAACCTGCTCGGCAAGCGAGTCGACTACTCGGCGCGTTCCGTCATCGTCGTCGGCCCGCAGCTGAAGCTGCACCAGTGCGGTCTGCCCAAGGCCATGGCGCTGGAGCTCTTCAAGCCGTTCGTGATGAAGCGCCTGGTGGACCTGAACCACGCGCAGAACATCAAGTCGGCCAAGCGCATGGTCGAGCGTGGCCGCACCGTCGTGTACGACGTCCTCGAAGAGGTCATCGCCGAACACCCGGTGCTGCTGAACCGTGCGCCGACCCTGCACCGCCTCGGCATCCAGGCCTTCGAGCCGCAGCTGGTCGAGGGCAAGGCCATCCAGATCCACCCGCTCGTCTGCACCGCGTTCAACGCGGACTTCGACGGTGACCAGATGGCCGTGCACCTGCCGCTCTCCGCGGAGGCGCAGGCCGAGGCCCGCATCCTGATGCTGTCCTCCAACAACATCCTCAAGCCGGCCGACGGCCGTCCGGTCACCATGCCCACCCAGGACATGGTGCTCGGCCTCTTCTTCCTCACCACGGACGAGGAGGAGCGCGAGGTCAAGGGCGAGGGCCGGTCCTTCGGCTCCACCGCCGAGGCGATCATGGCGTTCGACGCCAAGGAGCTCTCGCTCCAGGCGAAGGTCGACATCCGCTTCCCGGTGGGCACCATCCCGCCGCGCGGCTGGACCCCCCCGGCCGTCGAGGAGGGCGAGGACGGCGTCGGCGAGCGTGTGTACCAGCAGGGCGACAGCTTCCGGCTGCGCACGACGCTGGGCCGCGCGCTCTTCAACGAGCTGCTGCCCGAGGACTACCCGTTCGTCGACTACTCGGTGGGCAAGAAGCAGCTCTCCGAGATCGTGAACGACCTCGCCGAGCGCTACCCCAAGGTCATCGTGGCGGCGACGCTCGACAACCTGAAGTCCGCGGGCTTCTTCTGGGCGACCCGTTCCGGTGTCACCGTGGCCATCTCCGACGTCGTGGTCCCCGAGGCCAAGAAGGCGATCGTCCGGGGCTACGAGGAGCAGGACGAGAAGGTCCAGAAGCAGTACGAGCGCGGTCTGATCACCAAGCAGGAGCGCACGCAGGAGCTCATCACCATCTGGACCAAGGCGACCAACGAGGTTGCCGAGGCGATGAACGCGAACTTCCCGAAGACCAACCCCATCTTCATGATGGTGAACTCGGGTGCTCGCGGAAACATGATGCAGATGCGTCAGATCGCCGGTATGCGTGGTCTGGTGTCCAACGCCAAGAACGAGACGATTCCGCGTCCCATCAAGGCGTCGTTCCGTGAGGGCCTGTCCGTGTTGGAGTACTTCATCTCCACGCACGGTGCCCGTAAGGGTCTGGCGGACACCGCCCTGCGTACCGCCGACTCGGGTTACCTGACCCGTCGTCTGGTGGACGTCTCGCAGGACGTGATCATTCGCGAGGAGGACTGCGGCACCGACCGTGGCCTCAAGCTGAAGATCGCCGAGCGGGGTGCCGACGGCTCCCTGCGCAAGACCGAGGACGTCGAGACCTCCGTGTACGCGCGGATGCTCGCCGAGGACGTCGTCGTCGACGGCAAGGTCATCGCGCCGGCCAACGTCGACCTGGGTGACGTGCTCATCGACGCCCTGGTGGGCGCCGGTGTCGAGGAGGTCAAGACCCGCTCGGTCCTGACCTGTGAGTCCGCGGTCGGCACCTGTGCCTTCTGCTACGGACGCTCGCTGGCCACCGGCAAGCTGGTCGACATCGGTGAGGCGGTCGGCATCATCGCCGCCCAGTCCATCGGTGAGCCCGGTACCCAGCTGACGATGCGTACCTTCCACACCGGTGGTGTGGCCGGTGACGACATCACCCAGGGTCTGCCCCGTGTCGTCGAGCTCTTCGAGGCTCGTACGCCCAAGGGTGTCGCCCCGATCTCGGAGGCGGCCGGCCGCGTCCGTATCGAGGAGACCGAGAAGACCAAGAAGCTCGTCGTCACCCCGGACGACGGCAGCGACGAGACGCCGTTCCCGATCTCGAAGCGTGCCCGTCTCCTGGTGGGCGAGGGCGACCACGTCGAGGTGGGCCAGAAGCTCACCGTGGGTGCCACCAACCCGCACGACGTGCTGCGGATCCTCGGTCAGCGCGCGGTCCAGGTCCACCTGGTCGGCGAGGTCCAGAAGGTCTACAACTCGCAGGGTGTGTCGATCCACGACAAGCACATCGAGATCATCATCCGGCAGATGCTCCGCCGAGTGACGATCATCGAGTCCGGCGACGCCGAGCTGCTTCCGGGCGAGCTCGTCGAGCGGTCGAAGTTCGAGACCGAGAACCGTCGTGTGGTCACCGAGGGCGGTCACCCCGCCTCCGGCCGTCCGCAGCTGATGGGTATCACCAAGGCCTCGCTCGCGACCGAGTCGTGGCTGTCGGCGGCGTCCTTCCAGGAGACGACCAGGGTTCTGACCGACGCGGCGATCAACGCCAAGTCGGACTCCCTGATCGGCCTCAAGGAGAACGTCATCATCGGTAAGCTCATCCCGGCCGGTACGGGCCTGTCCCGCTACCGCAACATCCGGGTGGAGCCCACCGAGGAGGCCAAGGCCGCGATGTACTCGGCCGTCGGCTACGACGACATCGACTACTCGCCGTTCGGCACCGGCTCCGGCCAGGCCGTTCCGCTGGAGGACTACGACTACGGTCCGTACAACCAGTAAGCAGTAGTACGTCCCTCAGGACGTCCACAGGGCGGCCATCCCTCGCGGGATGGCCGCCCTGTGTCATATGTTGCAGGCTCGTGTGTCCTGCGCGTGGGCAGTTGTTTTGACCGGAGCCGATGCGGTAGGTACGCTCTGACCTTGTGCCTGGGGTGTGCCTGGGCTCGTGTGCGTGTCTTCAGCCGCACGGCGAGCCTGAGAACGAGGCCACCGTAATCTGCGCTCTTTTCGCCTGGCGGCGAAGGTCTGCAGTATTCGACACACCCGACCGCGTGGGTCGGAGATGTTCCAGGTTAGTTTCACTACACGGCACACAGAAACCGGAGAAGTAGTGCCTACGATCCAGCAGCTGGTCCGTAAGGGCCGGCAGGACAAGGTCGAGAAGAACAAGACGCCCGCACTCGAGGGTTCCCCTCAGCGCCGCGGCGTCTGCACGCGTGTGTTCACGACCACCCCGAAGAAGCCGAACTCGGCCCTGCGGAAGGTCGCGCGTGTGCGTCTGACCTCCGGCATCGAGGTCACGGCCTACATTCCGGGTGAGGGACACAACCTGCAGGAGCACTCCATCGTGCTCGTGCGTGGTGGCCGTGTGAAGGACCTGCCGGGTGTTCGTTACAAGATCATCCGCGGTTCCCTGGACACCCAGGGTGTCAAGAACCGCAAGCAGGCCCGCAGCCGCTACGGCGCCAAGAAGGAGAAGTAAGAATGCCTCGTAAGGGCCCCGCCCCGAAGCGCCCGGTCATCATCGACCCGGTCTACGGTTCTCCTCTTGTCACGTCGCTGATCAACAAGATCCTGCTCAACGGCAAGCGTTCCACTGCCGAGCGGATCGTCTACGGCGCCATGGAAGGCCTCCGCGAGAAGACCGGCGCTGACCCGGTCATCACGCTGAAGCGCGCCCTCGAGAACGTCAAGCCGTCTCTCGAGGTCAAGTCCCGCCGTGTCGGTGGCGCCACCTACCAGGTGCCGATCGAGGTCAAGCCCGGTCGCGCCGCCACCCTCGCGCTGCGCTGGGTCGTCGGTTACTCCCGCGCCCGTCGCGAGAAGACCATGACCGAGCGCCTCATGAACGAACTGCTCGACGCCTCCAACGGCCTCGGCGCTTCGGTCAAGAAGCGTGAGGACACGCACAAGATGGCCGAGTCCAACAAGGCCTTCGCGCACTACCGCTGGTAGTCGCTACCCACATCGAGACCGAGAGAAGATTGAGCCTTATGGCCACCACTTCGCTTGACCTGGCCAAGGTCCGCAACATCGGGATCATGGCCCACATCGACGCGGGCAAGACGACGACCACCGAGCGCATCCTGTTTTACACCGGTGTGAGCTACAAGATCGGTGAGGTCCACGACGGCGCTGCCACGATGGACTGGATGGAGCAGGAGCAGGAGCGCGGCATCACGATCACGTCCGCCGCGACGACCTGTCACTGGCCGCTCGAGGACGTCGATCACACCATCAACATCATCGACACCCCGGGCCACGTGGACTTCACGGTCGAGGTGGAGCGTTCGCTCCGCGTCCTCGACGGTGCCGTCACCGTGTTCGACGGTGTCGCCGGTGTTGAGCCGCAGTCCGAGACCGTCTGGCGTCAGGCGGACCGCTACGGCGTGCCGCGTATCTGCTTCGTCAACAAGCTCGACCGCACCGGCGCGGAGTTCCACCGCTGCGTCGACATGATCGTGGACCGCCTCGGCGCGACCCCGATCGTGATGCAGCTGCCGATCGGTGCCGAGGCAGACTTCAAGGGCGTCATCGACCTCGTTCGTATGAAGGCTCTTGTCTGGTCCGCAGAGGCCACCAAGGGCGAGATGTACGACGTCGTCGACATCCCGGCCACGCACACCGAGGCGGCCGACGAGTGGCGCGGCAAGCTGCTCGAAGCCGTGTCGGAGAACGACGACGAGATGATGGAGCTCTACCTCGAGGGCCAGGAGCCCACCGAGGAGCAGCTCTACCAGGCGATCCGTCGTATCACCATCGCGTCCGGCAAGGGCGGCGGCACCACCGTCACCCCCGTCTTCTGCGGTACCGCGTTCAAGAACAAGGGCGTTCAGCCCCTGCTCGACGCGGTGGTGCGCTACCTCCCCTCGCCCCTCGACGTCGAAGGCATTGACGGCCACGACGTCAAGGACGCGGAGCAGGTCATCACGCGCCGTCCGTCCGACGACGAGCCGCTGGCCGCCCTGGCCTTCAAGATCGCGAGCGACCCGCACCTGGGCAAGCTCACCTTCATCCGGGTCTACTCGGGTCGCCTGGAGTCCGGCACCGCGGTGCTGAACCCCACCAAGGGCAAGAAGGAGCGCATCGGCAAGATCTACCGCATGCACGCGAACAAGCGTGAGGAGATCGAGTCGGTGGGTGCCGGCGACATCGTCGCCGTCATGGGCCTGAAGCAGACCACCACCGGTGAGACGCTGTGCGACGACAAGAACCCGGTGATCCTGGAGTCCATGGACTTCCCGGCGCCGGTCATTCAGGTCGCGATCGAGCCCAAGTCCAAGGGTGACCAGGAGAAGCTGGGTGTCGCCATCCAGCGTCTCGCGGAGGAGGACCCCTCCTTCCAGGTGCACTCGGACGAGGAGACCGGCCAGACCATCATCGGTGGTATGGGTGAGCTTCACCTCGAGGTGCTCGTCGACCGCATGCGGCGCGAGTTCCGCGTCGAGGCGAACGTCGGCAAGCCGCAGGTCGCGTACCGCGAGACGATCCGCAAGGCCGTCGAGCGTATCGACTACACGCACAAGAAGCAGACCGGTGGTACCGGTCAGTTCGCGAAGGTGCAGATCGCGCTGGAGCCCATCGAGGGCGGCGACGCGACCTACGAGTTCGTGAACAAGGTCACGGGTGGCCGCATCCCCCGTGAGTACATTCCGTCGGTCGACGCCGGTGCGCAGGAAGCCATGCAGTTCGGCATCCTGGCCGGCTACGAGATGGTGGGCGTCCGCGTCACCCTTCTCGACGGTGGCTACCACGAGGTCGACTCCTCCGAGCTGGCGTTCAAGATCGCCGGTTCGCAGGCGTTCAAGGAGGGTGCCCGCAAGGCGTCCCCCGTGCTGCTCGAGCCGATGATGGCCGTCGAGGTCACCACGCCCGAGGACTACATGGGTGATGTCATCGGCGACCTCAACTCCCGCCGTGGCCAGATCCAGGCCATGGAGGAGCGCAGCGGCGCTCGCGTCGTGAAGGGCCTCGTGCCCCTCTCGGAGATGTTCGGCTACGTCGGAGACCTCCGCAGCAAGACCTCGGGTCGCGCAAGCTACTCGATGCAGTTCGACTCCTACGCCGAGGTTCCGCGGAACGTCGCCGAGGAGATCATCGCGAAGGCCAAGGGCGAGTAACTCTTCCGAGTTCACGCTTTAGGCTTGTCACCGGAGCCTGCTGGGGCATTCCGGCCGTTACGCAAGTAATCGGCGGGAATGCCCCGGGCCCCGGCATTCCAGCAAAGATCACCTGGCGCCGATGAAGCAAGGCGTACAGAACCACTCCACAGGAGGACCCAGTGGCGAAGGCGAAGTTCGAGCGGACTAAGCCGCACGTCAACATCGGCACCATCGGTCACATCGACCACGGTAAGACGACCCTTACGGCCGCCATTACCAAGGTGCTGCATGACGCGTACCCGGACCTGAACGAGGCCT
This sequence comes from Streptomyces sp. AM8-1-1, assembly GCF_032229325.1. Classification (NCBI taxonomy): domain Bacteria; kingdom Bacillati; phylum Actinomycetota; class Actinomycetes; order Kitasatosporales; family Streptomycetaceae; genus Streptomyces; species Streptomyces sp. AM8-1-1. Next base: position 3,393,368 of record NZ_CP135086.1, on the reverse strand, counting down.
CGGCCTTCGACCAGATCGACAAGGCTCCTGAGGAGCGCCAGCGCGGTATCACCATCTCCATCGCGCACGTCGAGTACCAGACGGAGTCGCGTCACTACGCGCACGTCGACTGCCCGGGTCACGCGGACTACATCAAGAACATGATCACGGGTGCCGCGCAGATGGACGGCGCGATCCTCGTGGTTGCCGCCACCGACGGCCCGATGCCGCAGACCAAGGAGCACGTGCTCCTGGCCCGCCAGGTCGGCGTTCCGTACATCGTCGTCGCCCTGAACAAGGCCGACATGGTGGACGACGAGGAGATCATGGAGCTCGTCGAGCTCGAGGTCCGTGAGCTCCTCTCCGAGTACGAGTTCCCGGGCGACGACCTTCCGGTCGTCCGTGTCTCGGCGCTCAAGGCGCTCGAGGGCGACAAGGAGTGGGGCCAGTCGGTCCTGAACCTGATGGCCGCCGTCGACGAGTCGATCCCGCAGCCCGAGCGCGACGTCGACAAGCCGTTCCTGATGCCGATCGAGGACGTCTTCACGATCACCGGTCGTGGCACCGTCGTCACCGGTCGTATCGAGCGTGGTGTCCTCAAGGTCAACGAGACCGTCGACATCGTCGGTATCAAGACCGAGAAGACCACCACCACGGTCACCGGCATCGAGATGTTCCGCAAGCTGCTCGACGAGGGCCAGGCCGGTGAGAACGTCGGTCTGCTCCTCCGTGGCATCAAGCGCGAGGACGTCGAGCGCGGCCAGGTCATCATCAAGCCGGGTTCGGTCACGCCGCACACGAGCTTCGAGGCCCAGGCCTACATCCTGTCGAAGGACGAGGGTGGCCGTCACACCCCCTTCTTCAACAACTACCGCCCGCAGTTCTACTTCCGTACCACGGACGTGACCGGCGTCGTGACCCTCCCCGAGGGCACCGAGATGGTCATGCCGGGCGACAACACCGTCATGACGGTCGAGCTGATCCAGCCCGTCGCCATGGAGGAGGGCCTGAAGTTCGCCATCCGTGAGGGTGGCCGGACCGTGGGCGCCGGCCAGGTCACCAAGATCAACAAGTAAATCTTGTCGGTCTGACCTGGTAGCTCCTTTTCGAGCACCAAGCAGGAGGCCCCGCACCTTTCGGTGCGGGGCCTCTTCGCGTTGTCGGCGGGTGCCGCCGGTCAGCCGGCCGTGCCGGCCTGCGGGTACCAGAGCCAGGGGTGTGCGTCCGCGCCCAGGCCGACGGCCGTGGTGCCGGAGCGGGTCACCGTCAGCGTCGGACCCGGGAGCGGCTGGGTTCCCTGAGTGCGCGTCAGCACGCCCCGGGGGGTGTGGAGTTGGACCCGGCCGCGCAGGTCGGTGCCCAGCAGCACCGGGCCGCCGGGCGCGGCGGCCGCGCTCACGGGGCCGTGGCCGTCGAACCGCAGGGTCTTGGCGCGCGCAGGGGCCCCGCCGGCGCGGACCGCCGTCACCGGCGCCGCGGTCGGCCTGCGGTAGTAGAGCTCGATGCCGCCGCCGGAGGCCGGCAGCGCGGCGATCGCGTCGCCCGGCGTGGGCAGGTCGGCGCCGTCGTCCGCACGGAAGTCCACCTCCTCGCCGAGGACGTCCTGCGCCCAGTGGTGCACACGCTCGCGGCCCGCCGCGAACACATGAACGCGGCCCGAGCTGTCGACGACCGCGGAGAGCCCGTCCTGGACCTCCTCGCCGCCCAGGTCCCGCCAGCGGTCCCAGCGCCCGTCGGTGCTCCGAACCCGTGTGCTGAGGCCCTTGTCCGCGTTGCGTACGAAGAGATGCACCCGGCCGTCCGGGGCGGTGACCGCGACCGGGACGCCGATGCGGCGACCGCGGTCCTCGTCCCGCTCGGGGTTGCCGAGACCGTCCCAGGCGAGGAACTCCCCGCCGGGGGCGCGCTGTTCGAGCAGGACCACCTCGCGGCGGTTCGGCCCACCGTGGCCGCCGAGGGAGGCGAACCGCAGCCCGAAGACGAGCTGCCGGCCGTCGGGGAGCGCCGCCGAGCCGAGCGCGGGGGCGAGCGGTCCTCCTCCCAGATCGTCCGGTGCGCCCCACTGGCCGCTGCCGGGCCGGGTCTCGCGCCAGCGCACCGCCCGCAGCCCGAGCACTCCGTAGGCCGCGAGGCGCCCGTCGGGGTCCGCGGCGACCACGGGACGCGCGCCGGGGTAGCGGTGGTGGGTGGAGCGGACCCAGCCCTTCTTGTTGGTCAGCGGCCGCATGCCGCCCACGTTGTAGTCGCCGCAGCCGGACGCGTTGCCGCACTGCCAGGCGGGGTCGCCGCCGTACGGGACGAGATGCGCGGCCTTCCGCTGGACGACCGGGGCGGGGAGGTTCTTGGGCCAGTGCCGGTTGTAGTAGCCGCGGAAGGCGGTGGCCACGAACCCGGGTACCTGTCCGCCGTCCGCCGTCGCGTCGGCCACCCAGCGCGCCATCGCGGCCCAGCTGAAGCAGGCGACGGCGGTGTGGTCCGCGTGGTCGGAGTAGCCGCGCTGCTCGCTGTCCTTCTTCCGGGTGGCCTCGTCGCTGTGCTGGATGTCCGGGTCGGGATCGAGCGTCTGGACGACGGTCGGCCGGTACTGCTCCATCAGCCCGACGAGGACGTCGACGAGGCTGTCGTAGTCGTACGCGACGGCCTTGCGCAGCGGGGAGTCCTCGGCCACGACGGTCTGGAGCCCGAGCGCCCGGTCGTGCCACAGGCTGGGGAGCGCCATCCAGCGGCGGGTGGTGTGCATCGGCAGATTGAGGAAGATCAGCTCGACCCGGCGGTTGCCGTTGGTGAGGGTGTTGATCTCGGCGAGCCGGTCACCGCGCAGGGAGGCGATGCCCTTGGTCCAGTCGGTGAACCTGTCGAGTCCGAGGAGTGTGGCGTAGGCCTGCCGCAGGCCCTGGTGGCGGGCGGAGGAGTAGGCCGGCCGGTCGGCGGGGACGTCCGTAGCGCCGGGTATGTGGTTGCGGCCGTCGTGCTCGCCGGCGGAGACGTACACGCAGACGAGGGGCACTCCGGCGTCGAGCATCCGCTGGGTGTCCGGGTTCATGAAGTACAGGTCGTCGTCGGGGTGGGCGAGTATCTGCATCAGCTGGGCGCGGCGGGTGCCGGCTATCGCCAGGCCGGGCGCCGGGTCTGCGGTGCGGGTGGACCGCCGGGAGGCGGGGACGGAGCACGAGGAGAGGACGCCGGCGCCGAGGAGTGCGGTGGCGGCGGCGACCACGCTGCGGCGGCGGGGCCGGGTGCGGCCTGCGCCCTGTGCGCGATCGCCTGTCGCGGCGGGCCGGGTGCGCTCGGTGCCCTGCGAGGGCCCGGGGCCCGCGGGCTCGTCCGCCACGGAGGCCGCCATGGAGGCCGCCGCGGAGGGCCGGGGGCTCGTGGGCTCCTCTGCCGACGCGGGGAGCCGGGCGTCGGCGGCCGGCGCGGGACCGGCCTTTCGCGCACCCGGTAGGTCCCGGCGCTCGCCGGCTGCCGTTCGCGCGCCCGGTATGCGCGCAGGGCGCGTCGGGGCATGGGCAGGTCTGTCGTTCACGTGTCGTGCTCCGTCCGCTTCCCCCGCAGCGGACGGGTCATGGCCCCCGGCTGCGTCCAGTGTTCTCCCCCACAGCGCGGAAGGGCTGGTCAGGGCCGCTTTCCGCGATGGACTAGACGGCTGTTCGATGCCTGGGGTTGCCCTGGAGGGCGACTTTTGTTCGGACGAGCGGCTGGCGGGCAGGCCCGGGAACCGGGTGATCAGCGCAGGGTCGGGACCTCGCCGTTGCCGGCACGGGTGAGGGTCGTGCCCGGCAGTCCGCGCAGCCATCTGTCGGCGATCTCCGCGAGCCGGGCGCGGTCCGGTGGGGTGGAGCCCAGGCCGATGGCGTAGCGGACGGGGTCGGTGGTGAACGGGCGCGGCCAGGCGTGGAGATCCGTCGCACCGGCGTCCTCCAGGGCGGCCAGCAGCGCACGCATCCGTCCGCGGACGCGGCCCTCGTCGGGGCCCGGTGCCACCGTGACGACGGCCCAGGCCTCGTGGCGCCGGTGCAGCGGCGGCGGGGCGAGGAGCCCGGGCCAGGGGCCGGGTGCGGACTCCACCGTCTCCCAGGCGCGGAAGAGCTCCCGCGTGAGCAGGTCGCGGCCTCCGGCGCTCACCTGCTCGGTACAGGGGCGGACCGGTGCGCTCGGGGTCATGACCGTCATGGGCAGTTCCGTGCCGGGTCCGCCGATCGGCTCGCTCCAGTTCCACGCGGCCCAGGTGGCGAAGAAGTGCCGGAGCAGCCCGGCGGGCGGAAGCGCTCCCGCCTCGTGCACGGTGTATGCGGCCAGCACGGCCCAGCCGATGCCCGGCAGCCCGCCGAAGGGCGCGGAGTCCAGTCCGCGGGCGCGCGCCCAGGCCTTGACCTCACGGGCGAGCCGGGCGAACGCCTCCGGGTGATCACCGGTGGTCGCCGCAACGGCTTCCGCGTCGCTCACCGCGCTGAGCGCCACCGCTGCCGCGTCGCTCAGTTCGGCCCGCCGTTGCACCGCTTCGTCCGCGGGCAGTGAGCCCGTGCCCACGACGGCGAGATCGACGTCCAGGCCGCCGGCCCGCAGCCGCAGCCCGGGGACACGTGCGCCGATCACCTCGCGCAGCCCGGTGGCATCCGGCAGTGCCGCCGCCACCCTGGCCCGTACCTCGGCCGGATCGGGGGAGCCGGGCAGCGCGGCCACCAGGTCCAGATCGGCGCCGGGCAGGGCGCAGCCCATGCGCCGTGAGCCGACCAGGTGGACGACGCCGTCGGCGAGGGCGTCCGAGAGCCGTCGCAGGGTCCGCTGTGCGCATGCGTCGTCGTCCGGGGGACCGGGCAGGGCCGGGTCCCCGGCCTCGTCGGTCCAGCGCAGCTCGCCCGTCCCCAGCGCGACGGTCGCCCGCACCCGCATCGGCTCGTCGCCCCGCCGCGAGAGCAGGGCCAGCTCCCCGACCCTCGCCGGCATCGCGTCGAGGCGTGCCGCGCACTCGGCCGCGAGGGCGTGCGGATCGCGTGTCCGGCCCAGGCTCAGATGCGGGGTGTACCCCTCGCGACGGCCCCGGCAGCGCGGAAAGTACGTCTCCAGCGTGCTCCGCAGCCGTGCCCACGGCTCCTCGTCCGCGGCCGCCGGGTCCAGCCACACGGTCGCGTCCTCCCGGTGCCCGAAGCTGTGCACCCCGTCGAGGCGGGCGTCGAAGGGAGCGGTCGCGGCGGCCGCGGCGGACAGCGGGGGAGCGGCCCGTTCGAAGGCGTCCTCCGGCACGAAGCCGAAGAGCAGGTTCACGTGCGGCGGCCAGCGGTGGATCTGAGGGTCGTGCTCCGCACGGATCGCCTGCACGGGCGGCCAGAGGTCCCGTGGCGGGATCCAGGCCACCGCCGTCCGGGGTGTCGGCCGGTCGTCGAGCGCGCCGGGGGGCCCGCCGACGGGCGGACCCAGATCCACGGCGACACCGTAGTGGTCGGAGACGAACAGTCCGCCGGTGGCCGGGGTGTCCCCGTGGAGCACGGCGGAGACCGCTCGCAGGTCCTGCGTCCGCAGCAGCACCCGGTCCAGCCGGGACACGCGCCCCGAGAGCGACGAGACGGCGGCCAGCGGATTGGCGCCCGGGTCGAAGGTGGGTGTCCGGTCCTCAGGGCCGTGCACATCGCTCCAGGCGTCCCGCATGCCGAGCGTCGTCTGCGGCCCGCTCCCGCCCTCGTTGAAGTCGCCGGCCAGGACCACGTCGCCCTCCACGCCCGCCAGCCCTTCGGCGAGCCGGGCGAGCTCGGTCCGCCTGCGGCCGGCGCCGTCGGCGGAGTGGTCGCTGCTGAGGTGGGTCGCGGCGACCACGACCGGGCCGGTGGCGGTCTCGACGACGAGGGCAGTGACCGCCTTGTGCGGCCCGAGACCGTGGTGCCCCGCCTCCCGTACGGGCAGCCGGCTGAGCAGCAGAAGCCCGTGGTCGGCGATGTCCCTGCCCAGGGGATCGGTCCCGAGAGTCCAGCCGTCACGCGCCCACGGCTCTGCCATCAGCAGGGCAGCGAGCTTCGGTTCGACCTCCTGGAGGGCGATGACATCCGCGTCGGCCTCGCGCAGGGCCGCCAGGAGAAGCGGCCGGCGCGCGGCGGTGTCGATGCGGTCGCTGTCGTAGCGGTCCCAGAGGGTGTTCCACGTCAGGACCCGCAGACCGGCGGCCGTCGGCATGCCCCCGGGTGCTGTCGCCGGCACCCACGCGTCGCGCTCCCACACGTACGGCGTCCGCGCCGTGAAGAAGGGCGCCCGCAGCCGCCGGGGACTGCGCACGCGTCCGGCATCGGTCGCGTCGATCCGGTCCGCTCCCGTGGCCCTGTCCCACACCACCTCGCCGTCCGCCTCGAAGAACAGCACCCGGTGCCACGGAATGTCGCCGCCGGGCACGAAGGCGGCCAGCGGCATCCGCTTGGGGGCCGCCCCGCGCTGGTTGATCCCGACCACGAAGCGCGCCGGATCGAACCGTGCGTCCCAGCGGACCCGGTGGTAGATCTCCTCGCTGGTGCGCATCTATGCCTCCTCCTCCACGGTCCCGCTCGCGCCGATGTACCAGGTGCGGTGGGCCTGGCCGGGGTACGGAGGGGAGAACCGGCGCACCTGCGAGGCGAGGACCTCGGGCGGCACGGGGTGCGTCCGCCGCGCGTTGCGCCGGACCAGCTCCTCCTCGTCGACGAGTGCCACGGCGTGCGTGGTCAGGGCGTCGCGCCGGCGCGCGACGGAGTGCACCAGCGAGCGCTGGTGCGCGTTGAGCGACGTGGCGTCCCACACCACGGTCCCGCCGGCCGCGAGAGCCGCGTCCAGCCGGTCGAGTCCGTCGCGCAGCACGTCACCGTTGGCCTTCTGGTCGGCGCGCGACCCGCGTGCCTCGCGCAGATCGTCCAGCGAGATGTACGCGTCGATTCCGGGAAGCCCGCGGGCGAAGGTGCTCTTCCCGCTGCCCGACGGGCCGACCGTCTGGATCAGCCGGGGGAAGTCTCCGGAACGCCATCGCCATGTCGCGGCCACGGCCTCGTCGGCGGTCGTGATCTTCCCGAGGGCGTAGGCCTCCCGTGCCTCGGCCACGCACCGGGCCGCCGCGTCCGGGTCCAGGTCCGCGAACGTCTCCCGCAGACCGTCCAGGCCGCCGATGCCCTCCGCGTGCAGCGCGGACCAGTCCACCTGCTCGCGTGCCCCGGCGTCCTCGGCAGTCGCGCGGGCGACGGCGTGCAGGACGCCCAGGTCGGCGGCGTACGACATCCGCACCAGCCCGGTGCGCCGCTCCTCGTCCGGGTAGGGCCGCTGCAGCCGGGCCCGGAGCCCGACGAGGTCGGCGACCTTGCGGGCCTGCGCCATGCCCTGGGAGACGGCGAGGAGCGCTCCCACCCGGGGCCGCGGGCTCCGGTGCAGCAGGGCGGCCAGAACGCCGGCGAGCCGGTCGTCGCCGGTGCGCCCGAGCACGTCGAGTGCCGCGGACACCTCGGCCACGACCGCCTCGTCCCGGGCGTCTCCCGCACGCAGGCCGAGGGCGGCCGACAGGGCGGCGGCCCCCGGTGTGCCCCCGGACCGGACGTCCCACAGCGCCGCCGCCGGTCCGCGCCCGTTCTCCACCACGGCGGCGTACATCCAGTGCGTGTCCGTCCGCACATGCCCGCGCCGCACCCACTTGGCCATGCGCCGACCGAAGTCCTCGGGGCCGAAGCCGTCGGCGGTCCGCACGACGTAGCCCTCCTGGCGGGCGAGGTCGAGGTTCAGGGCGCGCAGGGCCCGCTCGCCGCGGCCGTCGAGGATCCCGCGCCACAGCACCGGGGGCACCGGGATCCCCAGCCCGCGCAGGAAGGCCACGGTCCGGTCCCAGTCCAGGCAGTGGCCGTCGGCGTCCCACACGGAGAAGCCGTAGAACCAGCTGTCGAGGTTCTCGTACGCGAGTGAGTGACGGGCGTACATGTTCTCGCCGCACACCCGCCAGCCCGCGGGGAGTGCGTGGCCGATGCGGCCCTGGAGCGCCTTGACCCAGGCACGTGAGGGGTGGTGGCCGGAGTCCGGCGACCGGGCGTGCAGTCCGTCGGCGTACAGAGTGGTGTTCTCGCCGTCGAGCTTCTCGGTGACGACGACCTCGCGGCCGGCCAGTCCGGACAGGTCGGCGGTCCGCACATCGTCGGGGGAGACGCCCGGCGACCACGGCAGATGCGGTGTCCGCGGATAGTGCGTCCGCATGGTGATCGACCCCCCGGTGACGATGATGTGCCCGGCAACTGTAGGAGCCGGGGGAGGCGTTGCTCGAACGAATTGGCGCCGGTGGAGGTGTCCACGGCCGGACGGGCGGCGGGGTGTCCACGGCGTGGCCGGGGGCTCCCGTGGTCCCGTGGTCCGCGCGCCGGGGTTTGACAGCAAAAGCCGCGGGGGTAACCTCTTCGGCTCGATTGGCCAGGGCGCGGGGCCGTATGGCAGACTATCCGGGTTGCTCGGTTGAGTGCCGATGCTGCGCGCCTCCCGCCGGGAGGACCGGAAGCGAGTCCCACAGTACTCGTCGCTCCAACTGCCCACCGGGCAGCGCTGGAGCGGACGTACGGGAATCTTCCGGGAAGTGTCAGCGGGGTACCAGCCAGGCACTCGGTGGGTGTTCTTCCCCCGATGCGCGGCTCAGGCCCGCACCCCCTTGGTTGGGAAATCCTTCGGGAGATCTTCGTAGAGGGAGTGCGACACGCCCGACCGCGGGGGTCGGAGAAGAATGCAGTACCCGCCGAGTTCCGGAGCGTTACGAGAGACAGGACTACTGAGTAGCCATGGCGGGACAGAAGATCCGCATCCGGCTCAAGGCCTACGACCACGAGGTCATCGACTCTTCGGCGAAGAAGATCGTCGAGACGGTGACGCGTACTGGTGCGTCGGTCGCAGGCCCGGTGCCGCTGCCCACTGAGAAGAACGTGTACTGCGTCATCAAGTCGCCGCACAAGTACAAGGACTCGCGCGAGCACTTCGAGATGCGCACGCACAAGCGCCTGATCGACATTCTCGACCCGACGCCCAAGACCGTTGACTCGTTGATGCGCCTGGACCTTCCGGCCGGCGTCGACATCGAGATCAAGCTCTGAGAGGCGCGGAAGAGATGGCAAAGCAGATCAAGGGCGTCCTGGGCGAGAAGCTCGGCATGACCCAGGTCTGGGACGAGAACAACCGTGTCGTCCCGGTGACCGTCGTCAAGGCCGGGCCGTGTGTTGTCACCCAGGTCCGTACGAATGACTCCGACGGCTACGAGTCGGTCCAGATCGCCTTCGGCGAGATCGACCCTCGCAAGGTGAACAAGCCCCTCAAGGGCCACTTCGCCAAGGCCGACGTGACCCCCCGCCGCCACCTGGTGGAGCTCCGTACCTCCGATGCTGCCGAGTACACGCTCGGCCAGGAGATCACTGCCGAGGTGTTCGAGTCCGGCGTCAAGGTTGACGTCACGGGCAAGAGCAAGGGCAAGGGCTTCGCCGGTGTCATGAAGCGTCACAACTTCAAGGGCCTCGGCGCCGGTCACGGCACCCAGCGCAAGCACCGCTCTCCCGGCTCCATCGGTGGCTGTGCCACCCCGGGCCGTGTGTTCAAGGGCCTCCGTATGGCGGGCCGCATGGGCAACGAGCGGGTCACCACCCAGAACCTGACCGTTCACGCCGTTGACGCGGAGAAGGGCCTGCTGCTCATCAAGGGCGCGGTTCCTGGTCCCAACGGCGGCCTGGTCCTGGTCCGCACTGCGGCCAAGGGGGCCTGAGGACTATGAGCACCATTGACATTCTGTCGCCCGCGGGCGACAAGTCCGGGACCGTTGAGCTCCCGGCCGAGATCTTCGACGCCAAGGTCAGCATCCCGCTGATCCACCAGGTCGTCGTCGCGCAGCTGGCCGCCGCCCGTCAGGGCACGCACAAGGTCAAGACGCGTGGCGAGGTCCGTGGTGGTGGCAAGAAGCCCTACCGCCAGAAGGGCACCGGCCGCGCCCGTCAGGGTTCGACCCGTGCACCGCAGTTCGCCGGCGGTGGCGTTGTCCACGGCCCCGTGCCGCGTGACTACTCGCAGCGGACCCCGAAGAAGATGAAGGCCGCCGCCCTGCGCGGTGCCCTCTCCGACCGGGCCCGTCACTCCCGTATCCACGTCGTCTCCGGCGTGGTCGAGGGTGCGGCTTCCACCAAGGCCGCCAAGACGCTGTTCGGCAAGATCTCGGAGCGCAAGAACCTGCTCCTGGTCGTCGACCGCGCCGACGAGGCCGCGTGGCTGTCCGCCCGCAACCTGCCCCAGGTGCACATCCTGGAGCCGGGCCAGCTGAACACGTACGACGTGCTCGTCTCCGACGACGTGGTCTTCACCCAGGCCGCTTTCGAGTCCTTCGTGTCCGGCGCGCCTACTGGCCGGAACGCTGAGACCGAAGGGAGCGACGCCTGATGACTGAGGCCGTCGTCACCAGCAAGACGTACTCGGACCCGCGCGACATTCTTGTCAAGCCGGTTGTGTCCGAGAAGAGCTACGCGCTTCTGGACGAGAACAAGTACACGTTCATCGTCGACCCGCGCGCGAACAAGACCCAGATCAAGCAGGCCGTCGAGGCGGTCTTCTCGGTCAAGGTCACCGGGGTCAACACGATCAACCGCCAGGGCAAGCGCAAGCGCACCCGCACCGGTTTCGGCAAGCGCTCCGACACGAAGCGCGCCATCGTGACCCTCGCCGAGGGCGACCGTATCGACATCTTCGGCGGCCCGACCTCCTGACGGAGGTCGAGTCGTCCGGAATCGGACGAGGACTGAGAAATGGGTATCCGCAAGTACAAGCCGACGACCCCGGGCCGTCGTGGCTCCAGCGTCGCCGACTTTGTCGAGATCACGCGGTCCACGCCGGAGAAGTCGCTGGTCCGCCCCCTGCACAGCAAGGGCGGCCGTAACAACACCGGTCGTGTGACCGTCCGTCACCAGGGCGGTGGCCACAAGCGCGCCTACCGCGTGATCGACTTCCGTCGTCACGACAAGGACGGCGTGCCGGCCAAGGTCGCTCACATCGAGTACGACCCGAACCGCACCGCGCGCATCGCGCTTCTGCACTACGCAGACGGCGAGAAGCGCTACATCATCGCGCCGCGTGGCCTGTCGCAGGGCGACCGTGTCGAGAACGGCCCGGCCGCCGACATCAAGCCCGGCAACAACCTGGCGCTGCGCAACATCCCGGTCGGTACGACCATCCACGCCATCGAGCTGCGGCCCGGCGGCGGCGCGAAGTTCGCCCGCTCCGCGGGTGCCTCCGTGCAGCTGCTGGCGAAGGAGGGCCAGATGGCCCACCTGCGTATGCCGTCCGGCGAGATTCGCCTGGTCGACGTCCGCTGCCGCGCCACCATCGGCGAGGTCGGCAACGCCGAGCAGTCGAACATCAACTGGGGCAAGGCCGGCCGCCTGCGCTGGAAGGGCGTCCGCCCGACCGTCCGCGGTGTCGCGATGAACCCGGTTGACCACCCGCACGGTGGTGGTGAGGGCAAGACCTCCGGTGGTCGCCACCCGGTCAGCCCGTGGGGTCAGAAGGAGGGTCGTACTCGTTCTCCCAAGAAGGCGAGCAACAAGTACATCGTCCGCCGCCGCAAGACGAACAAGAAGCGCTAGGAGCGGGTTTAGATGCCGCGCAGTCTCAAGAAGGGGCCCTTCGTCGACGACCACCTGATCAAGAAGGTGGATGTCCAGAACGAAGCCGGCACCAAGAACGTCATCAAGACCTGGTCCCGTCGCTCGATGATCGTCCCGGCCATGCTGGGTCACACCATCGCGGTGCACAACGGCAAGATCCACGTCCCGGTGTTCGTCACCGAGTCGATGGTCGGCCACAAGCTCGGCGAGTTCTCGCCGACTCGCACCTTCCGCGGCCACGTCAAGGACGACCGGAAGTCGAAGCGCCGCTAAGGCGGGGTGACTGACTATGACTTACACCGAAGGGACAACCATGGAAGCCAGGGCCCAGGCGCGGTACATCCGCGTCACGCCCATGAAGGCCCGCCGAGTGGTGGACCTCATCCGTGGCATGGATGCCACGGAGGCTCAGGCGGTCCTGCGTTTCGCCCCGCAGGCCGCGAGCGTGCCGGTTGGCAAGGTGCTGGACAGCGCCATTGCCAACGCTGCACACAACTACGACCACACCGACGCCTCTTCGCTGGTCATCAGCGAGGCGTACGTGGACGAGGGCCCGACCCTGAAGCGGTTCCGTCCGCGTGCTCAGGGCCGTGCCTACCGGATCCGTAAGCGGACCAGCCACATCACCGTGGTCGTCAGCAGCAAGGAAGGAACCCGGTAATGGGCCAGAAGGTTAACCCGCATGGGTTCCGGCTCGGCATCACCACGGACTTCAAGTCCCGCTGGTACGCCGACAAGCTGTACAAGGACTACGTCAAGGAAGACGTCGCCATTCGTCGCATGATGACGAAGGGCATGGAGCGGGCCGGCATCTCGAAGGTTGAGATCGAGCGCACCCGCGACCGCGTCCGCGTTGACATCCACACCGCTCGTCCGGGCATCGTCATCGGCCGCCGCGGCGCCGAGGCGGACCGCATCCGCGGCGAGCTGGAGAAGCTGACCGGCAAGCAGGTCCAGCTGAACATCCTCGAGGTCAAGAACCCCGAGGTGGACGCTCAGCTGGTGGCCCAGGCCGTCGCCGAGCAGCTCTCCTCCCGCGTCTCCTTCCGTCGTGCGATGCGCAAGTCGATGCAGAGCTCGATGAAGGCCGGCGCCAAGGGCATCAAGATCCAGTGCGGTGGCCGTCTCGGTGGCGCCGAGATGTCCCGCTCGGAGTTCTACCGCGAGGGCCGTGTGCCCCTGCACACGCTCCGCGCGAACGTCGACTACGGCTTCTTCGAGGCCAAGACGACCTTCGGCCGTATCGGTGTGAAGGTCTGGATCTACAAGGGTGACGTCAAGAACATCGCCGAGGTCCGCGCCGAGAACGCCGCTGCGCGCGCCGGTAACCGTCCGGCTCGTGGCGGCGCCGACCGCCCGGCCGGCGGCCGCGGTGGCCGTGGTGGCGAGCGTGGTGGCGGTCGCGGCCGCAAGCCGCAGCAGCAGTCCGCGCCGGCTGCGGAGGCCCCCAAGGCCGACGCTCCCGCCGCCGCTGCCGCTCCGGCTGAGAGCACTGGAACGGAGGCCTGACCGAAATGCTGATCCCCCGTAGGGTCAAGCACCGCAAGCAGCACCACCCCAAGCGCCGCGGTATGGCCAAGGGTGGTACGACGGTTGCGTTCGGCGAGTACGGCATCCAGGCCATGACTCCGGCGTACGTGACCAACCGCCAGATCGAGGCGGCTCGTATCGCGATGACCCGCCACATCAAGCGTGGCGGCAAGGTCTGGATCAACATCTACCCGGACCGCCCGCTGACCAAGAAGCCTGCCGAGACCCGCATGGGTTCCGGTAAGGGTTCCCCGGAGTGGTGGGTCGCGAACGTTCATCCCGGTCGGGTGATGTTCGAGCTGTCCTACCCGAACGAGAAGATTGCGCGTGAGGCGCTTACCCGCGCTGCTCACAAGCTTCCGATGAAGTGCCGGATCGTTCGGCGCGAGGCAGGTGAGTCGTGATGTCTACCGGTACCAAGGCGTCCGAGCTGCGCGAACTGGGCAACGAGGAGCTTGTTGCCAAGCTCCGCGAGGCCAAGGAAGAGCTGTTCAACCTCCGCTTCCAGGCGGCGACCGGTCAGCTCGAGAACCATGGCCGGCTCAAGGCCGTCCGCAAGGACATCGCGCGGATCTACACCCTCATGCGTGAGCGCGAGCTGGGCATCGAGACGGTGGAGAGCGCCTGATGAGCGAGAGCAACGTGACTGAGAAGACCGAAACGCGCGGATTCCGCAAGACCCGTGAGGGTCTCGTCGTCAGCGACAAGATGGACAAGACCGTCGTCGTCGCCGTCGAGGACCGCGTCAAGCACGCGCTGTACGGCAAGGTCATCCGCCGTACGAACAAGCTCAAGGCGCACGACGAGCAGAACGCTGCCGGCGTCGGCGACCGCGTCCTCATCATGGAGACGCGTCCGCTGTCGGCGACCAAGCGCTGGCGCATCGTCGAGATCCTCGAGAAGGCCAAGTAGTTCCCGCGAGGGGACCGCTGAGAAACAGAATCCCTGAGGGGTTTCCCTCAGGACAGTTCCGCCAGGCTCGGCAGGGGCACCCAGGTGCCCCTGCCGGGAACCGGCAGACGATCAGGAGATAGACGTGATCCAGCAGGAGTCGCGGCTGCGTGTCGCCGACAACACTGGTGCCAAGGAGATCCTTTGCATCCGTGTTCTCGGTGGTTCCGGCCGCCGCTACGCGGGCATCGGTGACGTCATCGTCGCCACCGTCAAGGACGCGATCCCCGGTGGCAACGTGAAGAAGGGTGACGTCGTCAAGGCGGTCATCGTTCGCACCGTGAAGGAGCGCCGCCGCCAGGACGGCTCGTACATCCGCTTCGACGAGAACGCCGCTGTCATTCTCAAGAACGACGGCGACCCTCGCGGCACCCGTATCTTCGGCCCGGTGGGCCGTGAGCTGCGCGAGAAGAAGTTCATGAAGATCATCTCGCTCGCGCCGGAGGTGCTGTAAGCATGAAGATCAAGAAGGGCGACCTGGTTCAGGTCATCACCGGCAAGGACAAGGGCAAGCAGGGCAAGGTCATCGCGGCCTTCCCCCGCGAGGACCGCGTCCTGGTCGAGGGTGTCAACCGGGTCAAGAAGCACACCAAGGCCGGTCAGACCGCTCGCGGTTCGCAGACCGGTGGCATCGTCACGACCGAGGCCCCTGTTCACGTGAGCAACGTTCAGCTCGTCGTGGAGAAGGACGGCAACAAGGTCGTCACGCGCGTCGGTTACCGCTTCGACGACGAGGGCAACAAGATCCGCGTTGCCAAGCGGACGGGTGAGGACATCTGATGGCTACCACCACCACTCCGCGTCTCAAGACGAAGTACCGCGAGGAGATCACCGGCAAGCTGCGTGAGGAGTTCTCCTACGAGAACGTCATGCAGGTTCCCGGCCTCGTCAAGATCGTGGTCAACATGGGTGTGGGCGACGCCGCCCGCGACTCCAAGCTGATCGACGGTGCCATCAAGGACCTCACCACGATCACCGGCCAGAAGCCGGCCGTCACCAAGGCCCGTAAGTCCATCGCGCAGTTCAAGCTGCGTGAGGGCCAGCCGATCGGTGCCCACGTCACGCTTCGTGGCGACCGCATGTGGGAGTTCCTGGACCGCACCCTGTCGCTCGCGCTTCCGCGCATCCGCGACTTCCGTGGTCTGTCTCCCAAGCAGTTCGACGGCCGTGGCAACTACACCTTCGGTCTCACGGAGCAGGTCATGTTCCACGAGATCGACCAGGACAAGATCGACCGCGTCCGGGGTATGGACATCACCGTGGTCACCACGGCGACCAACGACGATGAGGGCCGCGCCCTCCTTCGTCACCTCGGCTTCCCGTTCAAGGAGGCGTGAGCCGTGGCGAAGAAGGCTCTCATTGCCAAGGCCGCCCGCAAGCCCAAGTTCGGCGTGCGTGGCTACACGCGCTGCCAGCGTTGCGGTCGTCCCCACTCCGTCTACCGCAAGTTCGGCCTGTGCCGCGTGTGCCTTCGTGAGATGGCTCACCGTGGCGAGCTGCCGGGCGTGACCAAGAGCTCCTGGTAATTCCCTTCTTGGGAATTCCCGGAGACTCTCGGTAAGCATCTGGTCGGCGGGAGCCCTCCCTCACATGCCGTAGGCTTGTGGGGTTGGGCGTCCGCCGCCCGTACGACTTACTACGCCGTAGGTCCCCGCACCGCACCCGTCCCGCCACTGAGTGGGGAGAGGGATGGCGCATACAGGAAACCCCGGCGAGAGAGGCCGAAGGCCAATTCATGACCATGACTGATCCGATCGCAGACATGCTCACGCGTCTGCGTAACGCAAACTCGGCGTACCACGACTCCGTCGTGATGCCGCACAGCAAGATCAAGTCGCACATCGCGGAGATCCTCCAGCAGGAGGGCTTCATCACCGGCTGGAAGGTCGAGGACGCCGAGGTCGGCAAGAACCTCGTCCTCGAGCTGAAGTTCGGCCCGAACCGCGAGCGCTCGATCGCCGGCATCAAGCGGATTTCGAAGCCGGGTCTGCGCGTGTACGCGAAGTCCACCAATCTGCCGAAGGTTCTCGGCGGCCTGGGCGTGGCGATCATCTCCACGTCCCACGGTCTCCTGACCGGCCAGCAGGCTCAGAAGAAGGGCGTGGGTGGGGAAGTCCTCGCCTACGTCTGGTAGTCGGGAACGGAGGAAAAGCTCATGTCGCGTATCGGCAAGCTCCCCATCCAGGTTCCCGCCGGTGTGGACGTCACCATCGATGGCCGCACGGTCGCGGTGAAGGGCCCCAAGGGGTCCCTCGCGCACACCGTCGCCGCGCCGATCGAGATTGTTAAGGGCGAGGACGGCGTTCTCAACGTCACCCGCCCCAACGACGAGCGTCAGAACAAGGCCCTCCACGGCCTGTCCCGCACGCTGGTGGCGAACATGATCACCGGTGTGACCCAGGGATACACGAAGGCGCTCGAGATCAGCGGTGTCGGTTACCGCGTCGCCGCGAAGGGCTCCAACCTGGAGTTCCAGCTCGGCTACAGCCACTCGATCCTGGTGGAGGCGCCCGAGGGCATCTCCTTCAAGGTCGAGTCGCCGACCAAGTTCTCGGTCGAGGGCATCGACAAGCAGAAGGTCGGCGAGGTCGCCGCTAACATCCGCAAGCTGCGCAAGCCCGACCCGTACAAGGCCAAGGGCGTCAAGTACGCGGGCGAGGTCATCCGCCGCAAGGTCGGAAAGGCGGGTAAGTAAGCCATGGCATACGGTGTAAAGATCGCCAAGGGTGACGCGTACAAGCGCGCCGCCATCAAGCGTCGTCACATCCGCGTCCGTAAGCACGTCTCCGGCACGCCGGAGCGTCCGCGCCTCGTCGTGACGCGCTCCAACCGCAACATCGTGGCGCAGGTCATCGACGACATCGCGGGCCACACGCTCGCGTCGGCGTCGACCCTGGACACCTCGATCCGCGGTGGCGAGGGCGACAAGAGCGCCCAGGCCAAGCAGGTCGGCGCGCTCGTTGCCGAGCGTGCGAAGGCTGCCGGTGTCGAGGCTGTCGTGTTCGACCGTGGTGGCAACAGGTACGCCGGGCGCATTGCCGCTCTGGCTGACGCCGCCCGCGAAGCCGGGCTGAAGTTCTGAGCCCCGGTTCCGGGACTAACGGACGTAACAGAGAGAGGTAATTCCAATGGCTGGACCCCAGCGCCGCGGAAGCGGTGCCGGTGGCGGCGAGCGGCGGGACCGGAAGGGTCGCGACGGTGGCGCAGCTGCCGCCGAGAAGACCGCGTACGTTGAGCGCGTTGTCGCGATCAACCGCGTCGCCAAGGTTGTCAAGGGTGGTCGTCGCTTCAGCTTCACCGCGCTCGTCGTGGTCGGAGACGGTGACGGCACCGTAGGTGTCGGTTACGGCAAGGCCAAGGAGGTGCCGGCCGCCATCGCCAAGGGTGTTGAGGAGGCCAAGAAGCACTTCTTCAAGGTCCCCCGTATCCAGGGCACCATCCCGCACCCCATCACGGGCGAGCGTGCCGCGGGCGTCGTGCTGCTGAAGCCGGCTTCCCCCGGTACCGGTGTTATCGCCGGTGGCCCGGTGCGCGCCGTGCTCGAGTGCGCCGGCGTTCACGACATCCTGTCGAAGTCGCTTGGCTCGTCCAACGCGATCAACATCGTGCACGCGACCGTGGCGGCCCTCAAGGGCCTGCAGCGTCCCGAGGAGATCGCGGCTCGCCGTGGTCTGCCCCTCGAGGACGTCGCCCCCGCGGCTCTGCTTCGTGCACGTGCGGGAGCGGGTGCGTAATGGCCCGCCTCAAGATCACGCAGACGAAGTCCTACATCGGCAGCAAGCAGAACCACCGCGACACCCTGCGTTCGCTCGGGCTCAAGCGCCTGCACGACGTGGTTGTCAAGGAGGACCGCCCCGAGTTCCGCGGAATGGTGCACACCGTCCGCCACCTCGTGACGGTTGAGGAGGTCGACTGACATGGCGGAGAACAACCCGCTGAAGGTCCACAACCTCCGGCCCGCCCCGGGCGCCAAGACCGCCAAGACCCGTGTGGGTCGTGGTGAGGCGTCCAAGGGTAAGACCGCTGGTCGTGGAACCAAGGGCACCAAGGCCCGTTACCAGGTTCCGGAGCGCTTCGAGGGTGGGCAGATGCCCCTCCACATGCGTCTCCCGAAGCTCAAGGGCTTCAAGAACCCGTTCCGTACCGAGTACCAGGTCGTCAACCTGGACAAGCTCTCTTCGCTCTACCCCGAGGGTGGCGAAGTCACGGTGGCCGATCTGGTCGCCAAGGGTGCGGTTCGCAAGAACAGCCTCGTCAAGGTCCTTGGCCAGGGCGAGCTTTCCGTGGCGCTGCAGGTGACGGTCGACGCCGTCTCCGGCTCCGCCAAGGAGAAGATTGCCGCTGCCGGCGGCACCGTCACCGAGCTCGTCTGAGACGAGTTCAGTGGCTGAAAGCTGAAACACCGACCGGGGATGCCTCTCAAATGGGGCATCCCCGGTTGGTCGTTCCTAGGGGGGCACATCCGCCGGTAAGGTGGCGTGCACTGTTGCTGTAACAAGGGGGTTACTGCCCCCGGACCGTGCGGTCTGTCCGACTAAGATCGTGCGGATTGCCTGTTTCGTATTCGTCGATCCTCAAGACCGTCACCTCTGACGCAGTAGCGCGGGGGTCGCAGGAGGCACCGTGCTCACCGCGTTCGCCCGGGCGTTCAAGACGCCCGACCTGCGCAAGAAGCTGCTCTTCACACTCGCCATCATCGTTTTGTACCGGCTCGGATCGCACATCCCGGTTCCGGGTGTCGACTACGGCAATGTGCAGATTTGTGTGGACGCCGCGCAGAAGAACAACAACAGCCTGTTCGGGCTGGTGAACATGTTCAGCGGCGGAGCGCTGCTGCAGATCACCATCTTCGCGCTCGGCATCATGCCGTACATCACGGCGAGCATCATCCTGCAGCTGCTGACCGTCGTGATCCCACGGCTCGAGGCCCTCAAGAAGGAGGGCCAGTCCGGCACGGCGAAGATCACGCAGTACACCCGCTACCTCACTGTCGCCCTCGCCGTGCTGCAGGGCACCGGTCTTGTGGCGACGGCTCGCAGCGGTGCGTTGTTCAGCGGCTGTCAGGTGGCCAACCAGATCGTTCCCGACCGATCGATCTTCACCACCATCGTCATGGTGGTGACCATGACCGCCGGTACCGCCGCCGTCATGTGGCTCGGTGAGCTGATCACCGACCGTGGCATCGGCAACGGTATGTCGATCCTGATGTTCATCTCGATCGCCGCCGGCTTCCCCGGCGCTCTCTGGGCGATCAAGCAGAGCGGCAAGCTCGCCAAGGGCTGGATCGAGTTCGGCACCGTCATCCTGATCGGCTTCGTGATGGTGGCCCTGGTCGTCTTCGTCGAACAGGCGCAGCGCCGCATCCCGGTGCAGTACGCGAAGCGCATGATCGGGCGGCGGTCCTACGGCGGTACGTCCACGTACATCCCGCTCAAGGTGAACCAGGCCGGTGTGATTCCGGTCATCTTCGCCTCGTCGCTGCTGTACATCCCGGCGCTGATCGCGCAGTTCTCGAGCTCGCAGTCCGGCTGGAAGACCTGGATCGAGGCGCATTTCGTCAAGGGTGATCACCCTTACTACATCGCCACGTACTTCCTCCTGATTGTCTTCTTCGCCTTCTTCTATGTGGCTATCTCCTTCAACCCCGAAGAAGTTGCCGACAACATGAAGAAGTATGGTGGCTTCATCCCGGGTATCCGGGCAGGTCGACCTACTGCCGAGTATCTGAGCTACGTGCTCAACAGGATCACTTGGCCGGGCTCGCTGTACCTGGGTCTGATTGCTCTTGTGCCGACGATGGCGTTGGCGGGCTTCGGCGGCGCGAACCAGAACTTCCCGTTCGGCGGGACGAGCATCCTCATCATCGTGGGTGTGGGTCTGGAGACCGTGAAGCAGATCGAGAGCCAGCTCCAGCAGCGTAATTACGAAGGGTTCCTCCGCTGATGCGAATCGTCCTCGTCGGGCCGCCTGGTGCCGGCAAGGGAACGCAGGCTGCGTTCCTTGCCCAGAACCTGTCGATCCCGCACATCTCCACGGGCGACCTCTTCCGCGCCAACATCAGCCAGGGCACCGAGCTGGGCCGCAAGGCCAAGTCCTTCATGGACGCCGGTGAGCTGGTGCCGGACGAGGTCACCATCGCGATGGCGAAGGACCGCATGGCGCAGGAGGACGCCCGCAACGGCTTCCTGCTGGACGGCTTCCCGCGGAACGTCTCGCAGGCCGAGGCGCTCGACGAGATGCTGAAGTCCGAGGGCATGACGCTGGACGCGGTGCTGGACCTGGAGGTCCCCGAGGACGAGGTCGTGCGACGCATCGCCGGCCGCCGTATCTGCCGCAACGACTCGAGCCACGTCTTCCACGTGTCGTACTCGGCGCCGCAGCAGGAAGGTGTCTGCGACACCTGCGGCGGCGACCTGTACCAGCGTGACGACGATTCCGAGGAGACCGTGCGCAAGCGGCTCGAGGTGTACCACACGCAGACCGAGCCGATCATCGACTACTACCGGAATCAGGGCCTCGTGGTCACGATCTCGGCGCTCGGCAAGGTCACCGACGTGACCAAGCGGGCGATGGAAGCGCTGGAGAAGCTCCAGAACGACTGAGCAGTACCCGCAGTACCTGTGGCCGCGGTGTCCGACGGACGCCGCGGCCGTACTGTTGAGCCAGAGTGACGACGACGTGCAGAGGTGGAAGGCAAAGGCCATGGTGCAGATCAAGACCCCGGAGCAGATCGCGAAGATGCGCGAGGCGGGGCTGGTCGTCGCCGCGATCCACGCCGCGACGCGTGAGGCCGCCGTGCCCGGTGCGTCGACGAAGGATCTGGACGAGGTCGCCCGCAAGGTGATCGCCGACCACGGCGCCAAGTCGAACTTCCTGGGGTACGGCGGGTTCCCCGCCACCATCTGCACCTCGGTCAACGAGGTGGTCGTCCACGGCATCCCCGACGAGAAGACCGTCCTCAAGGACGGCGACATCATCTCGGTCGACGCCGGCGCGATCATCGACGGCTGGCACGGCGACGCCGCGTACACCGTCTTCGTGGGCAGCGGGCACGCGCCGGAGCTGGTGGAGCTCTCGCGGGTCACCGAGGGGTCCATGTGGGCCGGTATCGCCGCGATGAAGAACGGCAACCGCCTGGTGGACGTCTCCCGTGCCATCGAGACGTACATCCGCCGGCAGCCCAAGCCCGGCGGTGGCCGGTACGGGATCATCGAGGACTACGGCGGCCACGGCATCGGCACCGAGATGCACATGGACCCGCATCTGCTGAACTACGTCGCGCGCAAGCGCGGCAAGGGCCCGAAACTGGTCCCCGGTTTCTGTCTGGCGATCGAGCCGATGGTCTCGCTGGGCACCCCGCGGACCGAGGTGCTCGCGGACGACTGGACCGTCATCACGACGGACGGCACCTGGTCCTCGCACTGGGAGCACTCCGTGGCGCTCACGGAGGAGGGCCCGCTGGTCCTCACCGCGCCCGACGGCGGCCGGGCGAAACTGGCCGAGTTCGGGATCACCACGGCGCCGGATCCTCTGGCGTCGTCCTGACGCCGTGGCCGGAGTAACGATCTACGTCAATGGGCAAACTTCCCGGATTCGTCTTTTCGGATGGCCTGACGTAGACTGATGCGTCGGCTCTGGTGTACCCGTGTGTCTGCATGCGGCCACTGGAGTCGATCAAGGTAGCCGATTCGAAGGGCGAAGCGTGGCCAAGAAGCAAGGTGCCATCGAGATTGAGGGCACCGTGATCGAGTCCCTCCCGAACGCCATGTTCAAGGTGGAGCTCCAGAACGGTCACAAGGTCCTCGCGCACATCTCCGGCAAGATGCGGATGCACTACATCCGTATCCTCCCGGACGACCGGGTCGTGGTGGAGCTCTCTCCGTACGACCTGACGCGTGGGCGGATCGTCTACCGCTACAAGTAGATCTTGTCGTTGCCCCGTCCGCGGGGTGAAGGCACTGACCCGGAGAACCTCACATCCCATGAAGGTCAAGCCGAGCGTCAAGAAGATCTGCGACAAGTGCAAGGTGATCCGCCGTCACGGCCGGGTCATGGTCATCTGCGACAACCTGCGCCACAAGCAGCGCCAGGGCTGACGCACGCCGACCGACCTGCACTCCGCAGTTCTTCGCGCGACGCAAGCAATCTCGTACATACGCAGAACCCGCCCAGCCCCGCACGGGGTCGGCGGCACCTCCGGCGGGGGCCGGGGACCCGGACGTACCACTGCTTCACTCGAAGCGGTCGGCGGTCGGGAGCGGTTCTGCGGAAGACCCCCGATCACACAGGAGCCATTGAATGGCACGCGTTTCCGGTGTTGACATCCCGCGCGAAAAGCGTGTGGAGATCGCACTCACCTACGTCTTCGGTATCGGGCGCACCCGGTCGAAGGAGATTCTCTCCGCGACCGACGTGAACCCGAACACCCGCGTTCGTGACCTGGCCGAAGAGGACCTGGTCAAGATCCGCGAGTACGTGGACGCCAACCTCCGCACCGAGGGTGACCTCCGCCGCGAGATCCAGGCCGACATCCGCCGCAAGGTCGAGATCGGCTGCTACCAGGGTCTGCGCCACCGTCGTGGCCTGCCGGTCCACGGTCAGCGCACCAGCACGAACGCCCGTACCCGCAAGGGCCCGCGTCGCGCCATCGCCGGTAAGAAGAAGCCGGGCAAGAAGTAGTCCTCAGCGGACGCTCATCAGCGGTCTTCGCTGTAGGACCGACCACCTCCCTGTAGGAGAAATAGATGCCCCCCAAGGGACGTCAGGGCGCTGCCAAGAAGGTGCGCCGCAAGGAAAAGAAGAACGTCGCTCACGGCCACGCGCACATCAAGAGCACGTTCAACAACACGATCGTCTCGATCACGGACCCCTCGGGCAACGTGATCTCCTGGGCCTCCGCCGGCCACGTCGGCTTCAAGGGCTCGCGCAAGTCCACCCCCTTCGCCGCGCAGATGGCCGCCGAGTCGGCCGCCCGCCGCGCGCAGGAGCACGGCATGCGCAAGGTCGACGTCTTCGTCAAGGGTCCCGGCTCCGGCCGTGAGACCGCGATCCGTTCCCTCCAGGCCACGGGCCTCGAGGTCGGTTCCATCCAGGACGTCACCCCCACGCCGCACAACGGCTGCCGTCCCCCCAAGCGCCGTCGCGTCTGACCTTCAGCGACCGCTTGACCTGAGTGCCGGGCGGTACGCCTCGAAAGAGACGTACCGCCCGTACCCTTGCAGTACGCAGTACCCGTCGGACGTCAAATAGCGGGCGTCCACGACAAAAAGGATCACAGACATGCTGATCGCTCAGCGTCCCTCGCTGACCGAAGAGGTCGTCGACGAATACCGCTCCCGGTTCGTGATCGAGCCGCTGGAGCCGGGCTTCGGCTACACCCTCGGCAACTCCCTCCGCCGTACGCTCCTCTCCTCGATCCCGGGTGCGGCGGTCACGTCCATCCGTATCGACGGTGTCCTGCACGAGTTCACCACCGTGCCGGGCGTCAAGGAGGACGTCACCGACCTCATCCTCAACATCAAGCAGCTCGTCGTCTCCTCGGAGCACGACGAGCCGGTCGTGATGTACCTGCGCAAGCAGGGCCCGGGTCTGGTCACCGCCGCCGACATCGCGCCCCCGGCCGGTGTCGAGGTGCACAACCCCGACCTGGTCCTCGCCACGCTGAACGGCAAGGGCAAGCTGGAGATGGAGCTGACCGTCGAGCGCGGTCGCGGTTACGTCTCCGCCGTGCAGAACAAGCAGGTGGGCCAGGAGATCGGCCGTATCCCGGTCGACTCCATCTACTCCCCGGTGCTCAAGGTCACGTACAAGGTCGAGGCGACCCGTGTCGAGCAGCGCACCGACTTCGACAAGCTGATCGTCGACGTCGAGACCAAGCAGGCGATGCGTCCCCGTGACGCCATGGCCTCCGCCGGTAAGACCCTGGTCGAGCTGTTCGGTCTGGCGCGCGAGCTCAACATCGACGCCGAGGGCATCGACATGGGCCCGTCCCCGACGGACGCCGCGCTCGCCGCCGATCTGGCCCTGCCGATCGAGGAGCTCGAGCTCACGGTCCGTTCGTACAACTGCCTCAAGCGCGAGGGCATCCACTCCGTGGGTGAGCTCGTGGCGCGTTCCGAGGCGGACCTGCTCGACATCCGCAACTTCGGTGCGAAGTCGATCGACGAGGTCAAGGCGAAGCTGGCCGGCATGGGCCTGGCCCTCAAGGACAGCCCGCCCGGATTCGACCCGACCGCCGCCGCCGACGCCTTCGGCGCCGACGACGACGCGGACGCGGGCTTCGTGGAGACCGAGCAGTACTGAGCCTGACGGCTCATCCACGCCTTCCCCGTGGCGTCCGCCACGGGGGAACTGACACCGGTACCTGATACGGCCGGTGCAGCACACAAGGAGAAACACCATGCCGAAGCCCGCCAAGGGCGCCCGTCTGGGCGGCAGCGCCGCGCACGAGCGTCTGCTCCTCGCGAACCTCGCGAAGCAGCTGTTCGAGCACGGCCGCATCACCACGACCGAGGCCAAGGCCCGTCGCCTTCGTCCGGTCGCGGAGCGTCTGATCACCAAGGCGAAGAAGGGCGACATCCACAACCGTCGCCTGGTCCTGCAGACGATCACGGACAAGGGCATCGTGCACACGCTCTTCACCGAGATCGCTCCGCGGTACTCCGAGCGCCCGGGTGGCTACACCCGGATCACCAAGATCGGTGGCCGTCGCGGCGACAACGCCCCGATGGCCGTGATCGAGCTGGTCGAGGGCGAGATCGCCAAGAAGGCGACCGTCGACGAGGCCGAGGCCGCGACCAAGCGTGCGGTCAAGGAGGACGCCCTCAAGAAGGACGCGTCCACCGAGGCCGAGGCCGTCGAGGACGCCAAGCCGGCGGACGAGGCGTCCAAGGACGCCTGAGGCCCTGCCGTGCTGTGAGCGGGTCCGCCCTTCGGGGCGGGCCCGCTCTCGCGTTCCGCCTTGCGAGAGGATCTGTTTGTGAGTGACGAGGCACTGCCGGGACACGTACGGCTGAGACTGGACCTGAGCTACGACGGCAAGGACTTCTCCGGCTGGGCCAAGCAGGCCGGCGGCCGGCGCACGGTCCAGGGGGAGATCGAGGAAGCGCTGCGCACGGTGACGCGCTCCTCCCGGACGTACGAGCTGACCGTCGCCGGGCGCACCGACGCCGGTGTGCACGCCCGTGGACAGGTGGCGCACGTCGATCTGCCCGAGGACGTGTGGGCCGAGCACCGGGAGAAGCTGCTGAAGCGGCTCGCAGGGCGGCTCTCGCGCGATGTGCGGGTCTGGCGGGCCCAGGAGGC
Organism: Streptomyces sp. AM8-1-1; assembly: GCF_032229325.1. Taxonomy (NCBI): domain Bacteria; kingdom Bacillati; phylum Actinomycetota; class Actinomycetes; order Kitasatosporales; family Streptomycetaceae; genus Streptomyces; species Streptomyces sp. AM8-1-1. Next base: position 3,367,998 of record NZ_CP135086.1, on the reverse strand, counting down.
CCCGGAGGGGTTCAACGCCCGGTTCTCGGCCGTCTGGCGGCGTTACGCGTACCGGGTGACCGACCACCCCGGCGGGGTCGACCCGCTGCTGCGCGGTCATGTGCTCTGGCACGACTGGCCGTTGGACGTCGACGCGATGAACGCCGCGGCCGAACGGCTGGTGGGGGAGCACGACTTCGCGGCCTACTGCAAGAAGCGTGAGGGTGCCACGACCATCCGCACGCTCCAGCGGCTCGACTGGGAGCGGGACGCCTCCGGCGTCATCACGGCGACCGTCAGGGCCGACGCCTTCTGCCACAACATGGTGCGCTCGCTGGTGGGCGCGATGCTGTTCGTGGGGGACGGGCACCGGCCGGTGGAGTGGCCGGCGAAGGTGCTGGCCGCGGGCGTACGGGACTCGGCCGTCCATGTCGTACGCCCGCACGGCCTCACGCTGGAGGAAGTGGGCTACCCCGCCGACGAGTTGCTCGCCGCGCGCAACCTGGAGGCCCGCAACCGGCGGACGCTGCCCGGGTCAGCCGGCGGGGGCGGTGGCTGCTGCTGAGGCCTGCGCCTCACCCCGGCGCACGATCTGGCGGAAGGTGAACTCCGCCAGGTCGTCGCCGGTCTGGAACGCCTTGGTGTCGCCCTTCGTGACCGACTTGGCCTTGGTGTAGCCGGTCGCGGTGAAGTAGGCGTAGCGGCCGTAGGAGTTGGCCGTGAAACGGCACACCGGGCCGCCCTTGCAGAAGGTCGGCACACCGGCGCCGGGCAGCGGTGCGACATTGCCGCTCGCCTGGGCGACGGCCTTCTTCGCCTCGGCCTCCAGCCCGAAGACCGCGACACCGACGGTGACCGCGATGCCGTCCTTGCTGTAGGTGGCGCGGAAGACCTGGTCGCAGCCGTTCTTCTCGAGGACCCCGCCCAGAGAGCCCTGGGTGGCCGACGAGCAGGTGCCGGTGCGGGCGGTCGCGCCCTTGGCGTAGACCCGGTTGCCCATGGTCAGCTTCTTGCCCGGGAAGAGGGTCTGGACGCTCAGCGGTGCCGTGTCCTTCTTCTCGCTGGAGATGAAGTCCTTCGGGTTCGGCGGCGGCAGCGGCGCGACCGAGGAGAACGACGGCTCGGGCCGCGTGGAGTCACTGGGCAGCGCCGGAGCCCCGGGCAGCTGACCGGTCGAGTCGCCGGACGCCGTGTCGTTGCCGTCGCCCGAGGAGACGATCGCCGTCGCCACGATGCCCGCGATCGCGGCCGTCGCCAGCGCTCCGCCGCCGATCAGCAGCCATCGCCTGCGGCGGGCGCGGGTCGCGGAGGCGTCGGCGAGCGCGGCCCAGTCCGGAGTGTCTCCCGTACGGGACGAACGCGCGCCGAAGGGATCGAACGGATCCGACGCTCCCTGACGGGAGTTGTACGGATCCTGGTTCTGTGCACCGGACCCCCACTGAGGTCCCCCCTGCCCAAAGCTCATGCCGCGCATCCTAAACCTGTTGGGAGCACAGGGCCGCCGCCCTCAGAATCGGAGCATGGGACATCTAGAGGCCGCACATCTCGAGTACTACCTGCCGGACGGGCGGGTACTGCTCGCGGACGCGTCGTTCAGGGTCGGCGAAGGCGCGGTGGTCGCGCTGGTCGGAGCCAATGGCGCGGGCAAGACGACGCTGCTGCGGATGATCGCGGGGGAGCTCCAGGCGCACGGCGGCACGGTGACGGTCAGTGGTGGACTGGGTGTGATGCGTCAGTTCATCGGCTCGGTACGTGACGAACGCACCGTCCGGGATCTGCTCGTCTCGCTCGCCCAGCCGCGGATCCGCGAGGCCGCCGAGGCGGTCGACGAGGCCGAGCATCTGATCATGACCGTCGACGACGAGGCCGCGCAGATGCGGTACGCGCAGGCGCTGAGCGACTGGGCGGAGGCGCGCGGATACGAGGCCGAGACCCTCTGGGACATGTGCACCACGGCCGCGCTGGGCGTCCCGTACGAGAAGGCGCAGTTCCGCGAGCTGCGGACGCTCTCCGGCGGTGAGCAGAAGCGGCTGGCGCTGGAGGCGCTGCTGCGGGGCCCCGAGGAAGTGCTGCTGCTCGACGAGCCGGACAACTATCTCGACGTGCCCGGCAAGCGCTGGCTGGAGGAGCGGCTCAAGGAGACCCGCAAGACCGTTCTGTTCGTCTCGCACGACCGGGAACTGCTGTCGCGCGCCGCGGAGAAGATCGTCAGCGTGGAACCGAGTCCGGCCGGCTCGGACGTGTGGGTGCACGGCGGAGGCTTCGGGACGTACCACGACGCCCGCAAGGAGCGGTTCGCGCGCTTCGAGGAGCTGAAGCGGCGCTGGGACGAGGAGCACGCCCGGCTGAAGGCGCTGGTGCTGCGGCTGCGGCAGCAGGCGGCGATCAGCCCCGACATGGCGTCGCGGTACCGGGCGATGCAGACCCGGTTCAAGAAGTTCGAGGAGGCGGGGCCGCCGCCGGAGCCGCCGCGCGAGCAGGAGATCCGGATGCGGCTGCGCGGCGGGCGCACCGGCGTGCGCGCTCTGACCTGCAAGGGCCTCGAACTCACCGGGCTGATGAAACCCTTCGACCTGGAGGTCTTCTACGGCGAGCGGGTGGCCGTCCTCGGCTCGAACGGCTCGGGCAAGTCCCACTTCCTGCGGCTGCTCGCCGGCGACACGTCCGTGGCCCACAAGGGCGAGTGGAAGCTCGGCGCGCGCGTGGTGCCGGGGCATTTCGCCCAGACGCACGCGCACCCCGAGCTCCTCGGGCGCACGCTGGTCGACATCCTGTGGACCGAGCACGCCAAGGACCGCGGCGGCGCGATGTCGGTGCTGCGGCGCTACGAGCTGGAGCGCCAAGGGGACCAGACCTTCGACAAGCTCTCCGGCGGCCAGCAGGCCCGGTTCCAGATCCTCCTCCTGGAGCTGGAGGGCACCACGGCGCTGCTGCTCGACGAGCCCACGGACAACCTGGACCTGGAGTCGGCGGAGGCGCTCCAGGACGGCCTGGAGGTCTATGAGGGCACCGTGCTCGCCGTCACGCACGACCGCTGGTTCGCGAAGTCCTTCGACCGGTATCTGGTCTTCGGCTCGGACGGCGTGGTCCGGGAGACGGCGGAGCCGGTGTGGGACGAGCGGCGGGTCGAGCGGGCACGGTAGGCCGGGCGCGTTTTGACCCGTACGGGGCTGCGCGGGTAGTCTCGTCGATTGTTATGCGTATTGGCTTCGTCGTTCTCACGCGAAGGGCCCTTACGTAGGTTCCCTGGAGCAGTTACCAGTGGCTCGCATACGGGCTTCGTCCCCGGCGCTGTGAGCCCCAGCTGCATGATCGCTTCAGTGGATTCGTGTGTCTGGAACCCATCCAACGAAGAAGCGAAGGCTACGACCTTGCGTACGTACAGCCCCAAGCCCGGCGATGTCACGCGCCAGTGGCACATCATCGACGCGCAGGACATCGTCCTGGGCCGTCTCGCGACTACGGCAGCGAACCTCCTCCGGGGCAAGCACAAGCCGATCTACGCCCCCCACATGGACATGGGCGACTTCGTCATCATCATCAACGCCGAGAAGGTTCACCTCTCCGGCAACAAGAAGACCCAGAAGATGGCCTACCGCCACTCCGGGTACCCCGGTGGTCTGCGCTCCGTCCGCTACGACGAGCTGCTGGCCAAGAACCCGGAGAAGGCCGTGGAGAAGGCCATCAAGGGCATGATCCCGAAGAACACCCTGGGTCGTCAGATGCTCTCGAAGCTGAAGATCTACGCGGGCGAGAACCACCCGCACGCTGCTCAGCAGCCGGTCCCGTTCGAGATCACCCAGGTCGCGCAGTAGTTCCGGCCACCCCCTAAGACGTACAGAAAGATCTGAGGAGAATCGTGGCCGAGACCACTGCAGAGACCCCCGTCGAGGGCGAAGAGACCTACGCCGAGGTCACCACCTTCGAGTCGGAGACGCCCGTCGAGGGCGAGTACACCTCCGAGTCCCTCGCGTCCCGCTTCGGCGACCCGCAGCCCGCTGCGGGTCTGGGCCGTCGCAAGAACGCCATCGCCCGCGTCCGGATCGTTCCGGGCTCCGGCAAGTGGAAGATCAACGGTCGCACCCTTGAGGACTACTTCCCCAACAAGGTGCACCAGCAGGAAGTCAACGAGCCCTTCAAGGTGCTCGAGCTCGACGACCGCTACGACGTCATCGCCCGCATCTCGGGTGGCGGCGTCTCCGGCCAGGCCGGCGCCCTGCGCCTCGGTGTGGCCCGTGCGCTCAACGAGGCCGACGTGGACAACAACCGCGCCGCGCTGAAGAAGGCCGGCTTCCTGAGCCGCGACGACCGTGCGGTCGAGCGCAAGAAGGCCGGTCTCAAGAAGGCCCGCAAGGCCCCGCAGTACAGCAAGCGTTAATCGCCTGCTCGGCCTGCTTGTACGTACGCCCCGGCAGCACTCAGTGCTGCCGGGGCGTACGTCTTTCCACTACCTCGGGCGTATAACGGGCAACAGGCGCTCGAAGGCCTGCATTTTTCGGAGCATTTTCGGAGGACAGCTGTGGGACGACTCTTCGGCACGGACGGCGTGCGCGGTGTCGCCAATGCGGACCTGACGGCGGAGCTCGCGCTCGGTCTGTCGGTCGCGGCGGCGCATGTGCTCGCCGAGGCGGGGACCTTTGAGGGACATCGGCCGACCGCGGTGGTCGGGCGGGATCCGCGTGCGTCAGGAGAGTTTCTGGAGGCCGCCGTCGTGGCGGGACTCGCGAGCGCGGGCGTCAACGTCGTGCGCGTCGGGGTGCTGCCGACGCCGGCCGTGGCGTACCTCACGGGTTCGCTCGGTGCGGACCTCGGCGTGATGCTCTCCGCGTCGCACAACGCCATGCCGGACAACGGCATCAAGTTCTTCGCACGCGGCGGCCACAAGCTGGCCGACGAGCTGGAGGACCGCATCGAGACGGTGTACGAGCAGCACCGGACCGGTGAGCCGTGGGAGCGGCCCACCGGTGCGGGTGTCGGCCGGGTCACCGACTACGACGAGGGCTTCGACCGGTACGTCGCGCACCTCATCGCCGTCCTGCCGAACCGGCTCGACGGGCTGAAGGTCGTCCTGGACGAGGCGCACGGCGCTGCGGCCTGGGTCTCGCCCGAGGCGTTCGCGCGGGCCGGCGCCGAGGTCGTCACGATCGGTGCGGAGCCCGACGGGCTCAACATCAACGACGGGTGCGGCTCCACGCACCTGGACTCGCTGAAGGCCGCGGTCGTCGAGCACGGTGCGGCGCTCGGCATCGCGCACGACGGCGACGCGGACCGCTGCCTCGCGGTGGACGCGTCCGGCAACGAGGTCGACGGCGACCAGATCCTGGCGGTGCTGGCCCTGGCGATGCGCGAGGCGGGCACCCTGCGCGGGAACACGGTCGTCGCGACCGTCATGTCCAACCTCGGCTTCAAGCTGGCGATGGAGCGCGAGGGCCTCTCGCTCGTGCAGACGGCCGTCGGCGACCGGTACGTCCTGGAGTCGATGAAGGAGCACGGGTACGCGCTCGGCGGCGAGCAGTCCGGGCACGTCATCGTGCTCGACCACGCGACGACCGGCGACGGCACGCTCACCGGCCTGATGCTGGCGGCGCGGGTCGCCGCGACCGGCCGCTCGCTCGCGGACCTCGCCGCGGTCATGGACCGGCTGCCGCAGATCCTGATCAATGTGCCGGACGTCGACAAGTCGCGGGTGAAGACGTCGGCGGAGCTGGCGAGCGCGGTGGCGGAGGCGGAGCGGGAGCTCGGCTCCACGGGCCGTGTGCTGCTGCGTCCGTCGGGCACGGAGCCGCTGGTACGGGTGATGGTCGAGGCCGCGGACATCGAGCAGGCGCGGTCGGTGGCGAGCCGGCTCGCGGACGCGGTGAAGTCTTCGCTCGGCTGACGCGACGACTGCTTCTTGGTGTGTGCCCGTGCCCCGGGGTGGGTGCGGGCACACGCATGGTGCGGGTGGTGCGCGGGGCTCCGCCCCGGACCCCGCGCCTCGATCGCCGGCGGGGCTGGGTTTGTCTCGACCGCCGGCGAGGCCCGGGTTCGCCTCAGGCGCCGGCGAGGCTCGGGTTCGCCTCAGTCGGCGGCGGGGCTGGGTTTGCCTCAGTCGGCGGCGGGGCCCGGGTTTGGCTCGATCGACGGCGGGGCTTGATCCTGCTCCCGCGGCGGCTCAGGTGCTCACGATGCCCTGGCCGCCGAGCGGCGGCGTTGCAGGGCCCACAGTGACTTCTGGATCAGCAGCGTCAGCGTGCCCGCGAGCACGATGCCCAGCAGGTTCAGCAGCAGCTGCTCCGTCGATCCCCACGCCTGCGCGTACTCGCCGAAGCTGAACGCGACCGCCGCGTTCGCCGCCGCCGGGACCGTCGTCACCGAGATCGCCACGCCCACCAGCGCACCGGACTTCGCCGACGTCAGCGAGAGCATGCCCGCCGCGCCCGCGAGCACCGCGACGACGAACGAGAACCAGTCCGGGTTGTAGATGAAGCTGGTGTTGGGCCGTTCGGCCCGCACCTTCGCCGCGTCGAAGAGATCGACCCAGCTCATGAAGTGGCTGAAGCCGACCGTGATCAGCATGGCGAGGGCGAAACCCACGATCAGGGCGACGAACGAGCGCCACGCCAGCCGCGGAGCGCGCTGCACCAGCGCCGTGCAGAAACCGGCCAGCGGGCCGAACTCCGGGCCCACCGCCATCGCGCCCACGATGAGGATCGCGTTGTCGAGCACCACACCGCACGCCGCGAGCATCGTCGCCAGCGTCAGAAACGCTATGTAGGTGACGGAGAGCGTCGACTCCTCGTGGGTCGCGTCGGTCAGATGCTCCCAGAGCACCGCGTCCGCACCCTCGCCCGGTGCGTCCTTCTCGGCCTTGTCGGCCCGCTTCGACAGCGACAGTTCGATGCCCTCGACGGCGATCGAACCGTGCTCGTCGAGGCCGAGGGTCCGCAGACCCCCGATCAGTTCGTCGGCCGCCTCGCGCGCCACGTCGCACTGCACCACGTCGCCGGCGGGATCGCGAGCCGCCCCCGCGAACACGGCGAGATGGGCCGTGCCGACCGTCCCCTCGATGAGACGTACCGCCTCGTCGGTCGTGTCCGCCGGGGTGATCAGGCGCAGATGCAGCACCCGCTGCCTCCTCAGAGCTTGCGCAGGGACAGACGCTGGACCTTGTGGTCGGGACCCTTGCGGAGCACCAGGGTGGCACGGCTGCGCGTGGGTGCCACGTTCTCCAGCAGGTTGGGCTTGTTGATGGTGCGCCACATCGTCCGGGCGTAGTCCAGTGCCTCGTCCTCGGAGACCTGGGTGTACTTCCGGAAGTACGAGAACGGGTTCTGGAACGCCGTCTCCCGCAGTTTGCGGAAGCGGTTGAGGTACCAGTGCTCGATGTCCTCGGCGCGGGCGTCGACGTACACCGAGAAGTCGAAGTAGTCGGCGAGACCGACGCGGGTGCGGCCGTCCTTGCCGGGCAGCGCGGGCTGGAGCACGTTGAGGCCCTCGACGATCAGGATGTCGGGGCGGCGGACCGTCAGGCGTTCGCCGGGCACGATGTCGTAGATCAGATGCGAGTAGACGGGGGCCGTGACCTCGTCCTTGCCCGCCTTGATGTCGGCGACGAACCGGGTCAGGGCCCTGCGGTCGTACGACTCGGGGAAGCCCTTGCGGGACATCAGCCCGCGTGACTCCAGCTCCTTCATCGGCAGCAGGAAGCCGTCGGTGGTGACCAGTTCGACGCGCGGGTGCTCGGGCCAGCGGGCGAGGAGGGCCTGGAGCAGTCGGGCGACGGTGGACTTGCCGACCGCGACGGAGCCGGCGACCCCTATGACGAACGGCGTGCCGCGCTGGGCGCCGTGCCCGCCGCCCGCGTCACCGAGGAAGGTGTTGAGCGCGCCCCGCAGTTCACCGGTGGCCTGGACATACAGATTGAGGAGTCGCGACAGCGGCAGATAGACGTCCCGCACCTCGTCCAGGTCGATGACGTCGCCCAGCCCTCGCAGCCGCTCGACCTCCTCGGCCGTGAGGGGGAGCGGCGTCTTCTCGCGCAGCGCGCTCCACTCCGCGCGGGTGAGGTCGACGTAGGGCGTCGACGCGTGTTCGGCCCGGCGGTGGGCGCTTCGTGGCGGCGAAGAGATCACCTACACATTGTCAGGGGTGCGGGCGGGTTCTGGGTGGTGTGCTCGGTCACGCGCCGCGTGCCGCCGTAGGCTGCCGACATGTGCGGAATCGTGGGTTACGTCGGCGGACAGTCGGCGCTTGATGTGGTCATCGCGGGCCTGAAGCGGCTGGAGTACCGGGGCTACGACTCGGCCGGGGTCGCCGTGCTCTCCGACGGCGGGCTGGCCGCGGCGAAGAAGGCGGGCAAGCTCGTCAATCTGGAGAAGGAGCTGGTGGACCGGCCGCTGCCGAGCGGTTTCACCGGCATCGGGCACACCCGGTGGGCCACGCACGGCGGGCCGACCGACATCAACGCGCACCCTCATCTCGACAACGCGGGCCGTGTCGCCGTCGTGCACAACGGCATCATCGAGAACTTCGCCGCCCTGCGGGCCGAGCTGGCGGAGCGCGGGCACGACCTCGCCTCGGAGACCGACACCGAGGTCGTGGCGCATCTGCTCGCCGAGAACTTCTCCTCCTGCGGCGACCTCCCCGAGGCGATGCGCCAGGTGTGTCGCCGGCTGGAGGGTGCCTTCACCCTGGTCGCGGTGCACGCGGACGAGCCGGACGTGGTCGTGGGCGCGCGCCGCAACTCACCGCTGGTGGTGGGCGTCGGCGACGGCGAGTCCTTCCTCGCCTCGGACGTCGCGGCGTTCATCGCCCACACCCGCTCGGCGCTGGAGCTCGGCCAGGACCAGGTCGTGGAGCTGCGCCGGGACGGGGTGACGGTCACCGACTTCGACGGCGCTCCGGCGGACGTGCGCGCCTACCACGTGGACTGGGACGCCTCGGCCGCCGAGAAGGGCGGCTACGACTACTTCATGCTGAAGGAGATCGCCGAGCAGCCGAAGGCGGTCGCCGACACCCTGCTGGGCCGTATCGACGCGGAGGGCTCGCTCACCCTCGACGAGGTGCGCATCCCGGCGTCGGTGCTGCGCGAGGCCGACAAGGTCGTCATCGTGGCCTGCGGCACCGCCTTCCACGCGGGCATGATTGCCAAGTACGCCATCGAGCACTGGACGAGGATCCCGTGCGAGGTGGAGCTGGCGAGCGAGTTCCGCTACCGCGATCCGATCCTGGACCAGCGCACGCTGGTGATCGCGATCTCCCAGTCCGGCGAGACCATGGACACCCTGATGGCGCTGCGGCACGCGCGGGAGCAGGGCGCGCGGGTGCTGGCCATCTGCAACACCAACGGCTCGACCATCCCGCGGGAGTCGGACGCCGTGCTCTACACGCACGCCGGTCCCGAGGTCGCCGTGGCGTCCACGAAGGCGTTCCTGACCCAGCTGGTGGCCTGCTATCTGGTCGCGCTGTATCTGGGGCAGGTGCGGGGCACCAAGTGGGGTGACGAAATCCGGGCCGTCGTACGGGACTTGGCGAAGATCTCCGGCGAGGTCGACCGGGTGCTGGAGACCATGGAGCCGGTCCGCGCGCTGGCCCGCTCGCTCGCCGACAAGAACACCGTCCTGTTCCTCGGCCGTCATGTGGGCTACCCGGTGGCCCTGGAGGGGGCGCTGAAGCTCAAGGAACTGGCGTACATGCACGCGGAGGGCTTCGCCGCCGGCGAGCTCAAGCACGGGCCGATCGCGCTGATCGAGGAGGACCTGCCGGTGGTGGTCGTGGTGCCGTCGCCGCGCGGCCGCTCGGTCCTGCACGACAAGATCGTCTCGAACATCCAGGAGATCAGGGCGCGCGGGGCGCGGACGATCGTGATCGCGGAGGAGGGGGACGAGACGGTCGTGCCGTACGCCGACCACCTCATCCGTATTCCGGTCACACCGACGCTGCTCCAGCCGATGGTGGCGACCGTGCCGTTGCAGGTCTTCGCCTGTGAGCTGGCGACGGCCCGCGGCAACGAGGTGGACCAGCCCCGCAACCTCGCGAAGTCGGTCACCGTCGAATGATCATCGGGGTGGGGATCGACGTCGCCGAGATCGACCGGTTCACCGCGTCGATGCGGCGCACCCCCGGAATGGCCGGACGGCTCTTCGTGGAGAGCGAGTTGCTGCTGCCCAGCGGGGAGCAGCGGGGCTATGCCTCCCTCGCGGCCCGGTTCGCCGCGAAGGAGGCGCTCGCCAAGGCCCTCGGCGCGCCCGCGGGTCTGTACTGGACGGACGCCGAGGTGTACGTCGAGGACAACGGCAGGCCCCGGCTGCGGGTGCGTGGCACGGTCGCCGCGCGGGCCGAGGAACTCGGGGTGCGGTCCTGGCACGTCTCGCTCAGTCATGACGCGGGCGTGGCCTCCGCCGTGGTGATCGCGGAGGGCTGACAGGGGGCCGGCGCCCGCGGGCTCGTACGGGCAAGTGCGCTCCCGCCCGGCGCACTTGGATCCCGCGCGGGCCGGCACTCGGTGGGGCAGACTCGGGGGCATGCGTACTGCGTACAGCGTGGAGACCGTCAGGAACGCCGAGTCCGAGCTGATGGCCCGGCTCCCGGAGGGCGTCCTCATGCAGCGGGCGGCGGCCGGGCTGGCCGCCGCCTGTGCCGATCTGCTCGGCCGGGTGTACGGAGCGCGCGTCGTCGTGCTCGTGGGCAGTGGGGACAACGGCGGCGACGCGCTGTACGCCGGCGCCCGGCTCGCCCGCCGCGGTGCGGGTGTCTCCGCGGTGCTCCTCGCCCCGGACCGGACACATCAGGGCGGCCTCGCGGCCTTCACCGGCGCGGGCGGCCGGGTCACGGACGACCCCTTCGAGGTGCTGGCCGTCGCCGACCTGGTGCTGGACGGCATCACCGGCATCGGCGGCAAGGGGGGTCTGCGGCCGGACGCCGTACCGGTGGCCCGCGCGGCCCGCGGCTCGAACGCCGTCGTCGTCGCCGTCGACCTGCCGAGCGGTGTCGAGGCGGACAGTGGCGAGGTGCGCGGGGAGGCCCTGCGGGCGGACGCGACGGTGACGTTCGGCACGTACAAGCCGGGGCTGCTCATCGACCCGGCCCGCGAGTACGCCGGCACGGTACGGCTCGTCGGCATCGGCCTGGAGGCGCATCTGCCGTCCGTGCCGGACTTGGAGGCGCTCCAGCACGCGGACGTGGCCCGTCTGCTGCCCGAACCGGCGGCGGAGAGCGACAAGTACCGGCGGGGCGTCGTCGGCGTCGTCGCCGGCTCCGCCCGCTACCCCGGCGCGGCGGTGCTGGCCGTGGCGGGCGCGCTGCGCGGCGGGGCGGGGGCCGTGCGGTACGTGGGGCACGCGGCCGAAGCGGTGATCGCCCGGTTCCCCGAGACGCTGGTCCACGCGGGACCGCCGGCGAAGGCGGGCCGGGTACAGGCCTGGGTCGTCGGCCCGGGTCTCGGCGACGACGAGGAGGCCGTACGCGACGTCCTCGCCTCGGACGTCCCGGTGCTGGTCGACGCGGACGGTCTGCGGTTGCTGGACGCAGCGGCCGTACGCGACCGCGAGGCGCCCACCCTGCTGACCCCGCACGCGGGCGAGGCGGCGGCGCTGCTCGGTGTACCGCGCGAGGAGGTGGAGTCCTCACGGCTGGCCTCCGTCCGCGAACTGGCCGCGCGCTACGGCGCGACGGCGCTCCTCAAGGGCTCGACCACGCTGGTCGCCGCGCCGGAGGGCAGCGGTACGCCTGTCCGGGTCAACCCGATGGGCAGTCCGTGGCTGGCGACGGCGGGCAGTGGCGATGTGCTCTCGGGCCTCGCGGGCTCCTTGCTGGCGGCGGGTCTGGAGCCGCGCGACGCGGGGTCGGTGGCGGCGTATCTGCACGGTCTCGCGGCGCGGCTCGCGGTGGCGGAGGGCACGCCGATCACGTCGTACGAGGTGGCATCGGCGCTCTCGTCGGCGTGGCACGACGTGACCCACACCTGAGGGGGTGCGCCTCAATCGCCGGCGGGGCTTGATGTGCGGGGCGGGCGTGGTCTGCGGGGCAGGCATTTCAGCCCGTCCGGCGTTTGAGGACACGCCCGTAGGGCGTGCGGTGTGACGAGGGGTGCGGGTGGTGGCCGGGGCGCTGCCCCGGACCCCGCGCCTCAATCGCCGGCGGGGCTTGATGTGCGGGCCCATGCCTCGGCGGGCTGGCTGGCTGTGCGGGGCAGGTAATTCCAGCCCGTCCGGCGTTTGAGGACACGCCCGTAGGGCGTGCGGTGTGACGAGAGGCGCGGCCGGCCGGCGGGGCGCTGCCCCGGGCCCCGCGCCTCAATCGCCGGCGGGGCTTGATGTGCGGGTGCTTGCCCCGGCGGGGCACGCCGGCTGTGCGGGCAGGCAATTGCAGCCCGTCCGGCGTTTGAGGACACGCCCGCAGGGCGTGCCGTGCGACGACAGGCGCGGCCGGCCGGCGGCGCGCCCCCGCTCACCGGACCGGGTTCCTGCGGCCGCCAGGCCGCCCCGCAAAGGATCCTCACCGCCCTCTGAGACACTGGGCGCGATGAGCCAGACACCGCCGCCGCGCGCCCGCGCCGAGATCGATCTCGCAGCCCTGCGCGCCAACGTCCGCGCCCTGCGCGCCCGCGCGCCCCAGGCCGCCCTCATGGCCGTGGTGAAGTCGGACGCGTACGGACACGGCATGGTGCCCTGCGCCAGGGCGGCCCAGGCGGCCGGGGCGACCTGGCTCGGCACAGCGACCCCCCAGGAGGCGCTGACGCTGCGCGCGGCCGGCATCCAGGGGCGCGTGATGTGCTGGCTGTGGACCCCCGGCGACCCGTGGCGCGAGGGCATCGAGGCCGATCTCGACATGGGGGTGAGCGGCCTGTGGGCGCTCACCGAGGTCACGGCCGCCGCCCGGGAGGCGGGACGCCCGGCGAGGATCCAGCTCAAGGCCGACACCGGCCTCGGCCGCAACGGCTGCCAGCCTGCCGACTGGCCCGAACTGGTCGCCGCCGCGCTCGATGCGGAGGCCGAGGGCACCGTGAAGGTGACCGGCCTGTGGTCCCATTTCGCGTGCGCCGACGAGCCCGGTCACCCCTCGATCGCTGCCCAGCTGGACGTGTTCCGCGAGATGGTGGCGTACGCCGAGAAGGAGGGCGTCGAGCCCGAGGTCCGGCACCTGGCCAACTCCCCGGCCACCCTGACCCTTCCCGACTCGCACTTCGACCTGGTCCGTACGGGCATCGCGATGTACGGCATCTCGCCCAGCCCCGAGCTCGGCACGCACGAGGAGCTCGGCCTGCGGCCGGTCATGACGCTCGCCGCCTCCCTCGCGCTGGTCAAGCAGGTCCCGGCCGGACACGGCGTCAGTTACGGGCACCACTACGTCACCTCGCACGAGACGACGCTCGGCCTCGTCCCCCTCGGCTACGCGGACGGCATCCCGCGCCACGCGTCCGGCCGGGGTCCGCTGCTGGTCGGCGGCGAACGGCACACGATCGCGGGGCGGGTCGCCATGGACCAGTTCGTGGTCGACCTCGGTGGGCAGAAGATCCACGAAGGCGCCGAGGCACTCTTGTTCGGGCCGGGTGACCGGGGCGAGCCGACCGCCGAGGACTGGGCGGAGGCGGCAGGGACCATCGCCTACGAAATCGTCACCCGCATCGGAACAAGGGTTCCGCGCGTCCATCTGAACGAGGACTCCGACGAGTAGGAGCGGCACGGTGAGCGAGACCAGCACGGGGGACGTCGTGGCGGTGGCGGCTACGGCCGTTCAGTCCGCCGCGACGGGCAGCTGGCGCCGGGCGGGCGTCGCCGGCGCCGCGATAGGCGTGATCGCCGCCGGCGCCGCGGCCGGCGTCGCACTGGAGCGGCTGACGGTGGGCCGCGGCATGCGCAAGAAGGCCCGGCTCGCACTGGACGCGGCGGGCCCGTACGGCGCGCTGCGCGGACTGCCCGGCAAGGCACTCGCCGACGACGGCAGCGAGCTGTACTACGAGGTGGACGACGTCGACCCGGACGCGGCGGGCCCGCGCCGCCGCCGGCTCTTCGGCCGCAAGGCGCCCGCGCCGGTCACGGTCGTCTTCAGCCACGGCTACTGCCTCAGCCAGGACTCCTGGCACTTCCAGCGCGCCGCCCTGCGCGGCCTCGTGCGCACCGTGCACTGGGACCAGCGCAGCCACGGCCGCTCCAGCCGGGGCGCCTCGCAGTCGGGCCCGGACGCCGTACCGGTCTCCATCGACCAGCTGGGCCGTGACCTGAAGGCGGTCATCGACGCGGCGGCGCCCGAGGGCCCGCTCGTGCTCGTCGGGCATTCCATGGGCGGGATGACCGTGATGGCGATGGCCGACCAGTTCCCCGAGGTCGTGCGCGAGCGCGTCGTCGGCGTCGCCTTCGTGGGCACCTCGTGCGGCCGGCTCGGCGAGGTGAACTACGGCCTCCCGGTCGCGGGCGTCAACGCGGTACGGCGGGTGCTCCCCGGCGTCCTGAAGGCGCTCGGCTCGCAGGCCGAGCTGGTCGAGCGCGGCCGGCGCGCCACCGCCGACCTCTTCGCCGGTCTGATCAAGCGCTACTCGTTCTCGTCCAAGGACGTCGACCCGGCGGTCGCGCGGTTCGCCGAGCGGATGATCGAGTCGACCCCCATCGACGTGGTCGCGGAGTTCTACCCGGCCTTCGTCGAGCACGACAAGGCGGAGGCGCTGCCCATCTTCCGCGAGGTGCCGGTGCTCGTCCTCGCGGGTGACAAGGACCTGGTGACCCCGAGCTCGCACAGCGAGGCCATCGCGGACCTGCTCCCGGACTCCGAGCTGGTGATCGTGCCGGACGGCGGACACCTGGTGATGCTGGAGCACCCGGAGGTCGTCACGGACCGGCTGGCGGACCTGCTGGCACGCGTCGGAGCCGTACCGGCAGCGGCTAACGTTGGCCCGTATGGAAGCACCGCACAGCCCGGCGGCTGAGGCCGTCGCCCGTCTCGCCGTCGAATCCCCCGAGCAGATGCAGGACGTGGGGCGCCGGCTCGCGAAACTGCTGCGCCCCGGCGACCTGGTGATGCTCACCGGTGAGCTCGGCGCCGGCAAGACGACGCTGACCCGGGGCCTCGGTGAAGGCCTCGGGGTCCGCGGCGCCGTCACCTCCCCGACCTTCGTCATCGCCCGGGTCCACCCCTCGCTCACCGGCGGCCCCGCGCTGGTCCACGTCGACGCGTACCGCCTCGGTGGGGGACTGGACGAGATGGAGGACCTCGACCTCGACGTCTCGCTGCCCGAGTCGGTCGTGGTCGTGGAGTGGGGCGACGGCAAGGTCGAGGACCTCTCCGACGACCGGCTGCATGTGGTCATCCACCGGGTCGTGGGCGACACGGACGACGACCGTCGCGATGTCACGCTGACCGGGTTCGGTGGCCGGTGGTCGGGTGTGGACCTGGCCGCGGCCGGAATCTGAGCGAGGGACGTCGCGGGCCCGAGTGACGGGCATCGCGGTCCCGGCGGCAGCCGAGGTGGCGGCACCCGGCCTGGCGGTACCGGGGCCTGGCGGCACCCGAGTGTGGCGGCACCCGGGCCTGGCGGCACCCGGACCCGGCGGCACAGGGGCGACCGGACCCGCGGCACCCGAGCCCGGCGCAACGGACCCCCGCACCGGGCCCGTCCATACCTGCCTCGCCGCATCCGCTCCGGGGGTCCCCGCGGTCCGAACAGACGATGTTCCGACATTCCGTCGGGAAGATGTTGCGCAGGTCGCACTGCGCATGGTCACATGGTACGGAGATCTGGTTAGGTCTACCTAACCGGCCTGCCCCCGGAGACCCAGGAGGCATCCATGCCGGCGTCCGAACGCGAGCACCAGCCACGGCAGCAGCCGGCGCAGTCCGCGCCGCCGTCGCCGTCCCTCCTGTCGATGCGCGATCTGCTGGCCTCGTGTGCGGCGGCCAGCGCGGTGTCCACACCGCCCAGGGACGAACAGCCCGCCACCCGGGACGAGCCCCGCCGCGACGCCGCGTAGCTCGGGGCCCGGGAAACTGGGAAGACGAGCCGCGACTCGTCCAGTTCGGTCACGGCTCGTCATTCGTACGAGCGGTTTTTCCGAGGGGTTTCCGGTGGGCGACGAGCCGGCATGAGCCGAGTCCTCTGTGGCCCGCGGGAGCCGTCCCTACGGGAGAACGACGACCTTCGAGCCGATCGTCGCGAACGTCCACATCGCGTCGCCGTCCGCCCGCTTCATCCGCACGCCGCCGGTCTTCTTCTCCGGGTCGGGGCTCGCCAGCACGCCGTTCGTCGCGGCGCTGAAGCCGATCGCCACGTCGTCCACGCTGGCGAACCGCACCACATGCTCGATCGGCACCCCGTCCGAACCGGGCACCTGCCCGGAGCGGGAGGTCACCGAGTACGAGCCCGGCGCCGGGCTCACCGTCGACGGCATGACCGCGAACGTCCGCGTGACCTTGTTCTTCGCGCTAACGAGCCAGACCCGGCGGTCGCCGAGCGAGTACACGACACGGGCGCCGGCGCCCGAATCGGCGGGCAGCGCGAGGGGATTCTCGGGCTTCTGCTCGGGAACCTTCGCCGACGGGGCCGTACTCGGTGTCCGGGACGTGCCCAGTGAGTCGGGGGCGCTCGCCTGCGCCTGATAGGCGAGGAAACATACGGCCGCCAGAGCCGCCGCCGTGAGCCCGGCCACTAGACCCGAGCTGCTCCGTGCCACCGTGTCCGCCTCTCTCTCCCTCGGCCGCGCGGGCCGGGGAGTGCCCCCATGTCCTGGTGGAGGTGACGGTAGCAGCAGGCGCTCGGGCCGACGGCGCTCCATGCCCCCGGCGCGGGAGCCGTAGGCTGTTTGCGTGCTCCTGCTCGCCGTTGATACCGCCACGCCCGCCGTCACCGCCGCCCTCCACGACGGCACGTCCGTCGTCGCCGCCTCCAGCAGCGTCGACGCCCGACGGCACGGCGAACTGCTGCTGCCCGCCGTCGACCGTGTCCTCGCCGAGGCGGGGGTGAAACTCGACGCCGTCACCGCCGTGGTGGCCGGCGTCGGACCCGGCCCCTACACCGGCCTGCGGGTCGGCCTGGTGACGGCCACGACCTTCGGCTCGGCGCTCGGAGTGCCGGTCCACGGCCTCTGCACGCTGGACGGCCTCGCATACGCCTCCGGCCTGGAGGGACCGTTCGTCGTCGCCACGGACGCCCGCCGCAAGGAGGTCTACTGGGCCCGCTACGCCTCCCCGCGCGAGCGGATCGGAGAGCCCGCGGTCGACCGGCCCGCCGATATCGCCGAGCAGGTGGCCGGACTGCCCGTCGTCGGGGCCGGCGGACTGCTCTACCCGGAGGCCTTCCCCGACACCCGGGCCCCCGAGCATGTGTCGGCCGCGGCCCTGGCGTCGCTGGCCGCCGAGAAGCTGGCCGCGGGCGAGGAGTTCCTGCCCCCGCTGCCGCTGTATCTGCGCAGGCCGGACGCCCAGGTGCCGAAGAACTACAAGGTGGTCACGCCCAAGTGAGCGCTTCCCCGGCCGCGCTGCGTGAGATGCGCTGGTGGGACATCGGGCCCGTGCTCGACCTGGAACACGCCCTGTTCCCGGAGGACGCCTGGTCGACCGGCATGTTCTGGTCCGAGCTCGCGCACTCCCGCGGGCCGCGCGCGACGCGCCGCTATGTGGTCGCCGAGGCGGACGGAAAGATCGTCGGCTACGCGGGCCTGGCGGCCGCCGGCGGTCTCGCGGACGTCCAGACCATCGCCGTCGCCCGCGATCAGTGGGGCACGGGACTGGGCGCCCGGCTGCTCACCGATCTGCTCCAGCACGCCACCGCCTTCGAGTGCGACGAGGTGCTCCTCGAAGTGCGCGTGGACAACACCAGGGCCCAGAAGCTGTACGCGCGCTTCGGCTTCGAGCCCATCGGACTCCGGCGCGGCTACTACCAGCCGGCCAATGTCGACGCCCTCGTCATGCGGCTCCCCGTACAAGGAACAGAGACTTAACTGATGGCTGACGAACCGCTCGTACTCGGCATCGAGACCTCCTGCGACGAGACCGGCGTGGGCATCGTCCGCGGCACGACGCTGCTCGCCGACGCCATCGCCTCCAGTGTGGACACACACGCCCGTTTCGGCGGAGTCGTGCCCGAGATCGCCTCGCGCGCGCACCTGGAAGCGATGGTGCCGACCATCGAGCGCGCGCTCCAGGAGGCCGGTGTCTCGGCGCGTGACCTCGACGGCATCGCGGTGACCGCGGGCCCGGGCCTCGCGGGCGCCCTGCTGGTGGGTGTGTCGGCGGCCAAGGCGTACGCGTACGCCCTCGGCAAGCCGCTGTACGGGGTGAACCACCTCGCCTCGCACATCTGCGTCGACCAGTTGGAGCACGGCCGGCTACCCGAGCCGACGATGGCGCTGCTGGTCTCCGGCGGTCACTCCTCGCTGCTGCTCGCGCCGGACATCACCAGCGACGTACGGCCCCTGGGCGCGACGATCGACGACGCCGCCGGTGAGGCCTTCGACAAGATCGCGCGCGTGCTCGACCTCGGCTTCCCGGGCGGTCCGGTGATCGACCGGCTCGCCAAGGAGGGCGATCCGGCGGCGATCGCGTTCCCGCGCGGCCTGTCCGGCTCGCGCGACCCGGCGTACGACTTCTCCTTCTCCGGGCTCAAGACCTCCGTCGCCCGCTGGATCGAGGCGAAGCGGGCCGCGGGCGAGGAGGTGCCGGTGCGCGACGTGGCCGCGTCCTTCCAGGAGGCGGTCGTCGACGTACTGACCCGCAAGGCGGTGCGCGCCTGTCTCGACGAGGGTGTCGACCACCTGATGATCGGCGGCGGTGTGGCCGCCAACTCCCGGCTGCGGGCGCTGGCCCAGGAGCGCTGCGAGAAGGCCGGCATCCGGCTGCGGGTGCCGCGGCCGAAGCTGTGCACGGACAACGGCGCGATGGTCGCCGCGCTGGGCGCGGAGATGGTGGCGCGCAACCGGCCGGCGTCCGACTGGGAGCTGTCCGCGGACTCCTCGCTCCCGGTGACGGACCCGCACGTCCCGGGAGCCGCGCACGACCACACCCACGACCACGACCATGTGCACGAGGTCAGCAAGGACAACCTGTACTCATGACGGCCGTCGCCCTGATGTGGGAGGCCCGCGCGGTCGAGGGCCGGGGGCCGGAACTGCTCGCCTGGGCCAGGGCGCAGGAACTGCCGCGGGAGCCCGTACGTGTCGAGTTCTTCCGCGCACCGGACGACCGCGTCCTGGTCATCACCTGGTGGGAGGCCCCGGGCCTCGACGCGGACCTGCCGGAGCTGCCGGAGCCGGACGGGGGGCTGGTGACGCGTCCGGTGCACCGGTGGCGGTTCGAGGCGGTTCCGTAGGCGGTTCTGCGGGTTCCGGCGGCGGTACCGCAGGCGGCAGTGCGGACTCAGGAGGAAGCTCACGGCGGCCCCCTTGGGCGGAGCCGGGGCGTTCCGATGGCAGCTCGGGAAGATTCTCAGAAGAATTCTCCGGGAGCTGTCGATCCGGCGGCCTCCCGTTCGACGCAGGGGTGAGAGGCAGGGAAGTCCCCCGCCCTCCCGACCGAGGAGTCACCATGCCGCGCTTCCTGACCATGATCCGTATCGAGGAGCAGAACCTGCCCAGGGAGGCCGCCGGCCCCGAGTTCGACGAGCGCATGGGCGCGCTGTTCGAGGAGATCACCAAGGCCGGGGTCATGCTCGACACCGCCGGGCTCACCCCGACCGCCGACGGCACCCGGGTCCACTGGTCCACCGGAAAGATCAGCTACACCGACGGGCCGTTCACCGAGACCAAGGAAGTCATCGGCGGCTACTCCATCATCCAGGCCAAGGACAAGGCCGAGGCCCTGGAGTGGGCCAAGCGCTTCCTGGAGATCCACCCGGCCGAATGGAACGTCACCGCCGAGGTCCGCCAGATCGAGGAGTGAGAGCCGGTCGCGCTTGCCCCGCCCCGGCACGGCTGTTCTGATGGGTGGCCGTGACGGCAGCAAGCGCGACCGAAACGGTCGAAGCGGTGTTCAGGATCGAGTCCGCGCGGATCATCGCCGGCGTCGCCCGCATCGTGCGGGACGTGGGCATAGCCGAGGAACTCGCGCAGGACGCCCTGGTCGCCGCGCTGGAGCAGTGGCCGGAGTCGGGCGTGCCGGACAGACCCGGCGCCTGGCTCATGGCCACCGCCAAGCACCGCGCGATCGATCTCGTACGCCGCAAGGAGACGTACGCGCGCAAGCTGGCCGAGGTCGGGCGGAGCCTGGAGGACGTGCCGCCGCCCGAGCCGTCGGACGTAGACGACATCGACGACGACCTGCTGCGGCTGATCTTCACCGCGTGCCACCCGGTGCTCTCCACCGAGGCGCGGATCGCGCTGACCCTGCGGCTGCTCGGCGGGCTGACGACCGAGGAGATCGCCCGCGCCTACCTCGCCCCGGAGCCGACGGTCGCGCAGCGCATCGTCCGCGCGAAGCGGTCGCTCGCGAAGGCCGGCGTCCCCTTCGAGGTACCGGGCCCCGCCGAGCGCGCCGAGCGTCTGGACTCCGTGCTGGAGGTCATCTACCTGATTTTCAACGAGGGTTACTCGGCCACGGCCGGCGACGACTGGCTGCGCCCGGCGCTGTGCGAGGACGCCCTGCGCCTCGCCCGCGTCCTCACGGGCCTGATGCCCCGCGAGCCGGAGGTGCACGGTCTGACGGCGCTGCTGGAGTTCCAGGCTTCCCGCATCGCGGCCCGCACGGGCCCCGACGGCGAGCCGGTGCTGCTCGCGGACCAGAACCGCGCCAAGTGGAACAGGATGCTGATCGGGCGCGGCATGGACGCCCTGCAACGAGCGGGCACCGGCCCGTACGCGGTCCAGGCGGCCATCGCGGGCTGCCACGCCCAGGCGGTCCGCTACGAGGACACCGACTGGCGGACGATCGCCTCCCTCTACGGCCGTCTGGCCGCGCTCGTCCCTTCCCCGGTGGTCGAGTTGAACCGGGCGGTCGCGATCTCGATGGCAGAGGGCCCGGCGGCGGGCCTGGCCCTGGTGGACGCCCTCGCCGGGGAACCGGCCCTGAAGGACTACCACTTGCTGCCGAGTGTGCGGGGTGACCTGCTGGAACGCCTGGGGCGGGGTGCGCAGGCGCGTACGGAGTTCGAGCGGGCGGCGTCGCTGACCCGCAACGAACGGGAGAGGGAGCTGCTGCTGGAGCGGGCCGCACGCTGCGCGCCGTAGGCGGCCACGGCGAGCTTCGAGATCCCACCGACAGGTACGGTCCGGAACGACCGGACGGACGTCCAGCACACGGACGACCGGGGTGCCGTCCGCAGCACGATCACCGTCGACGAGCGCTTCGGCGAGGCGTGCCTCCGGGGTTCCCTCCGTGGGCGCCCTGCCGGGGCTCGAAGCTCAGGTGCGGTCTCCCATGATGCATCACAACTCCGCATGCCCCGGGCTCGGTTCGTCGTACGCGTCGAGCCACGTAGCGGCAGGTCGGGGCTTGAGCTTCGGGGCTCGGGATTCGAGCTCCTTCTCTACAGATTGGGTGGGGGGATTGTTCCCACCCACCCACCCCAACTCGGCCGCGCACCAGGCGAGATGACTTTTTGTGATCGAGTCGCGACACACTGCCGTTGCCGTGTAGCGTGCGCCCCGAAGGCAGACAGAACGACCCCCATGCGGTGCTACCAACACCACACAGGGGTCTGACCTACAAGATCGTGGAGCCGATCTCATGGCTGTTCAGCAGTTTAATCCTGCCCCGCGCCCGGCCGCCCATCCGATGGCCAATCCGGGTTACGGCAAACGGCTCGCCCCCTCCCAACGCCCCCGCCGCGCGGACGACTTCGCACATCTGCCCAGGCGTGAAGCGGCGGTCGCGGACTATGTCGACCGGCAGCCCGAGGGCGCGGACATCTCGGTGAAGACGCTCGCCAAGCACCTGCCGGGCTACGGCCAGTGCGCGGTGGCGACCATTCTGAACAGCCTCTCGGCGGCGGGCCACTACCGCCGTGTCCGCCAGTGCGTCACGAGCGCGTCGGGCACGAACATCTGGGTCTGGCGCTCGTACTGGTCCCGCACGCCCCGCGACGACGCCTGGTGGGCGAACTTCGCGGCCGGCGAACTCGGGACCTCGACGATCCCTGCCGCCCTGGCGAGGACGGCGGGCTACGACGTCCTGGCCCGACTCGGGCGTATCGAGGCGCGGCTGACGCTCTCGGCGTCGGAGTGCGCGGCACTGGAGGCCGCGGCGGGCGCATGGTTCGAGCGCGGCGCGAGCGAGAGCCAACTGCTCTCGGCCATGACGGCGGGACTCCCGGCACAGGTCTCCCACCCGTACGGCTTCGTCCGCGCCCGCCTGCTGTCGAAGCTCCCACCGGAACCCCCGGCGCCCCGAATGGTGATGGAGTGCACGGACTGCGGAGCCCCGGGCGAACCGGCGTCCTTGCCGGGAGGCCTGTGCCGCACATGCTCGGACACGGTCCGGATTGCCGCACCGCCGCCCGCGTCCGCCGGGGTCCACGACCGGGTGGGGCGCCTGCGCTCGGCGCTGCGGGCGGGCCCGGGGGACTGAGGCGGTGGCCCGCGGGGGCGCCTGCGCTCGGCGCTGCGGGCGGGGCCGGGGGACTGAGGCGGTGGCCCGCGCGACGCGGGAGCGGCCTCAGTGCTTGTCCCACACCGGAGGGTGCGCTTCTGCCAAGTGACCGATACATGCCTGCGCCAGCATCGGCAGGAACTCTACGAAATCCGCAGACCCGGACCCTCCTCCCAGTTCCATGGAGAAGAAGCGGTCCAGAGAGTCTTCGTGGTTCTGGAAGAGGGCCAACGCTTCATAGGCTTCGGCGGCCAGACCGGGAAGTTCCCACACACATGCGGGATGGCACTCCTCGATCAGCATCCGGATGCCCTCCTCCACGGAGGCGCCTTGCATATCATCCGAGACCGCCAGGCCGTCCTGGCCGAAGTAGATCATCAGGTACTGACGGAAGCGCGGGAAACGCAACAGCAGTTCCTCGGCGGTGAGCGGTGGCCGGTAGTACTCTTCGCGGCTTCCCGAGTACCACTGCTCGACGTGGGAGGCGATGGCCCGAAGAGTGGTCGATGTGCATTCCGCCGGGACCGCCCGAGGGAGGTCTTTCAGCTCTTCTCTGCCGCCCCCGCCCGACGGATCCGCGTCGAACAGGTCGGCGGCCTGACGCAGTTGAGCCGCAACTTCGTAGAGCGTCCGCCCGCCGCCCTTCTGGGCGTAGACAAGGCCGCGAAGAACCGGGTGCAGCCGGCTCTGCCATTCTCCGGTATCGCCGGGGATGCCGGTGGAGGCGAAAACGCTCAACAGGGATCGGGCACCCGACAAGCGGAAATACGCCATGGTCTCTTCGCTCAGCATGGGGACCTTTCTGATGCACACAACGGCACGTGATGTTGTGTCCTGGTAGTTCGACGGACGTGGCGGTGGGGGACACGAGGGCGACGATCCGCCGTCATCACCGCCCGACGGGCTCAGCCCGGCGGTCTCGATACGGGAGCGGCCCTCAGTGCTGCTCCTCGAAGTGGACGTGGACGGCGTCGAGAATGGCCCGCAGGACCGGCTCGGAGGCCCAGGGGATCACCTCGACGAGCCCGGCCCCCCGCGCCTGCGATGTGGGGAAAAACAGCAGAGCCTCCTGCACCTGTGCGGCCAGCGCGGACATGTCCTGATGGCAGCGGTTCGGATGCTCGCTCGCGACGCCCTCCCGCACCCCTTCGTCGAAGTCCTCATACTCGCCAGAGTCCACCCACCACCAGAACTCCGCGATTCTGCCGAACTTCAGAACGGCTTCCCAGGCTGCCATGGGCAGTTCATCGAAATCCGGAAGAGACTCCCGTTCCTGAAGTCGGAGCAGACCGGAAAGCAGCCTGAGGAATTCCGGCCCCGGGAGATCGCCGGCGGCTTCGGCAAGCTTCTCGGAGAACCCGATGGGCGTCGCCGGCGGCTTCCCGGACTCGAGCTGATCCGAGAGCAGATCGAGGAGGGCCGACACCGTGGCCACGGGCATGGCCCAGTCGGTCTCCGGTGAGTTCCTGACCGTTCGGCAGAACCGGGCCAGCTCGTCCTCAAGGGCGGCGTCGGCGCTGTCCCGTCGGCACGCGACTGCCAGATCGAGGAGCCTGGAGACCGGGCCGTTGTTGAAGACAGCTCCGGTGTACGTGGTCATCTCGTGCATGCTGAGGGGCGCCCTGGAATGGACCGTCAGGATCTGACGGAGGCGCGGGAAGGGCTGCTCACCGCTGGCGCAGTTGCACGGCCAGGTCCGCGAGCCAGCCGCTGGGGGTGAAAGGCTCCGGCGGGTCGACCTCCATGCCCAACTCGTCCAGGGCCAAGGCGTAGTCCGACTCCTCCAGGGGAAGGGTCAGGGCATCGTGCACCTCACCCGTGAGCTGGGCGATCAGGCCGCTGTCTGTGGTGTCCAAGTAGTCCTGAAGCGCCTCGTCGTGGTCCTCGAACTCGTCGGGCATGTCCTGTGAGAACCAGCCGCCCAGAAGCTGCGCCAGTTCCGGGAAGCGGGCATGCCATTCCCAACGAGTCCGGGGCGGGGCGGGAGGCGGGGCCTGGCCCGTCTCGACGCTCTCCTTGAGCCGGTCGGCGAGGCGAATGAGCCACCCCTGGATCTCGTCGTCGGGAAGACCGACGTCCGGTACGGGATAGAACTCGCCGAGCCGCAGGCGCAGCCGCCCGGGCGGGTTGCCGGCGTACTCGCGCAGTTGCTGCTCGGCGATCGCGATCGCCCACGGGCGGGTGCGCCATGTGTGCCGGAGGTAGGCCGTGAGCGGTTCGTCGTCGTCGGCGTTCCGGCCTGTGTAGGCGCGGACGACCTGGTCCAACTCGCCGAACTTGCGGTCGTGTTCGCGCGGCTTCAGGGACACGGATGCCTCTAGAGGTAGATCGGGAAGGTGGCGTGGACGGTGAACCCGTGGGGGCTCGCCGTGTCCCGCTTGAGGACCACGCGGGCGGAACGGACGTCAATGGGCTCACGCCCGGCGAGCATCATCGCCTGCAACAGGACGCGCCCTACGGGCTGAGGGCGGGACGGCCAGGCGCTCTCGATGGTGAGCCGATCGCGGGTGGACTGTGCGAGCCAGCGGTGAATGACCTGCTCGTTGGCGGTCACGACGTGCTGGGTCGCCCACTGGGCGGTCTCCCGGTCGGGGTACGTGGCGGACCGAGTTCTCATGGTTCTGAGTACCTATTGCCTTTTCCAGACGGGTGGGTGGTGGGCCTTCATATGGTCGATGCACGTCTGCGCCAACAACGGGAGGAACTCCATGAAATCCGGCTCCCCCGAGCCTCCGCCGTGTTCCTGAGCGAAGAATCGGTCGACGGTGTCTTCGTCGTGGAAGACAGCCAGCGCCTCATAGCACTCGGCGGCCACTCCGGGGAGTTCCCAGGGGCACTGCGGATGGACATGATCGATCCACATCTGGAGGCCCTCTTCAATCGTAGATCCACTCATGTCGTCGGAGATCGCAGTGCCGTCCTGGCCGAAGTAGACGGACAGCAGAGGAATGAGGCGTGGAAAACGCAGAGAGAGCTCGGATGTTGTCACCATGACATCGCCTCTGGGCTTCGAGGTGCATTCCTCGACATGGTCGGCGATCTCTCGGAGGGTGACAGGTGTCATATCCAGCGGACTTGCTTGTGGAATCCTCTTCGGGAGGGGCGTTCCTTTTGTCAGTGCATCGGTGAAGAGATCAGCCGTCAGGCGCAGTTCGGCAGCGACTTCCCACAGGTTCCGTCCGCCGCCGGCAGCGGCGTAGTCCATCCCTCGCACCATCGGTGCCACGATGGGTTCCCACAGGTCGCGTTCTACCGGAAGTTTGCGGTGGAACGGTTTCAGGAGAGCTCTGGCACCCGAGATTCGGAAGTGCTCGCGCTGCCGCGGCGCAGATGTGGCCATGAGCTAACTCTCCTTGTCGCCCACTACAGGCATGGACGTCATGACGACGAAGGGCGGATCGAGGTCTTCATTGAAGACGAGTTTAGTCTTGACGCCGTAGGTGTCCTCTGCCTTGTTCGCCGGGAAGGGATCGTCCCTCATGTGTTGACGGTCGATGCTCCTCCCTGTCGTGCCGTACGGTGTGCTGTCCAGTGGCAGTTCAAGGGGCTCCCTCTTGGACCCGGACTGCTGGCGTTCGATCCAGTTCTTGATTTCGTCCGCATGCTCGTCGATGTTGTACTGAGTCACTCGCTGCGCTGTGTCGAGATCCTTGAACGTCGAGGCGTTTGCCGGAAACGGCTGGCCGTGCGGCCACGCAGGTGGGGGCTGCCCTTCGATGACAGGCCGAGGGCCTTTCTTGAGATCGTCCCGTAGTCGCTGCGCGAGCTGCTCGTCCGTCAGCCCCACATGCCGTGTTGCCGTATGGGAGTTCTCAAGCCACTCGGTTGACGCAAGGTCGATCTGGTAGATGCCCAGGTCGGTGTGGCCATCCTTCGTCCATCTGTGGCGAGGCTTGAACTCGTCCAGAGCTCGTGCTCCGAACGATCGGGCCCTCGCTTCACCAGCCGCGAAGGTCGGAGCGCTCAAGAATGCCTCGTCGAGTTCCGCCATGAGTTTGTCGACCTTGGCGGAGGCCTCGTGGAAGGCCTTGTGACAGGCCTCGACAGCGGCGTCGGCACCCGACTTGTCCATGTGGGAGCGGAACGTCATGACGATCTCACCGAACGCCAACGTCGCCGTCAGTCGAGTCAACTCCGCAAGGTCGAGGCCAGTAGTGAGATCTTTGATCGTCGCTTTCGCTGCCTCGGCCCCGAGGCGGGAAGTCGTCTCACGCGCTTTGTCGGCGGCGTCGGCGGCGTCGTGGAAAGCCTGATGCAGTTCATTGGCGGTTTTCGCCAGGACCTCGATGATAGGGCGCCTGGCATTGGCAGCCTCTGACCCTTTGGTCTTCCAATCCCGGCTGCCGGGAGTGTCCCGAGCCACGTCCTGGTTGTCCGAGTCGCGGCTCCGCCCCCAGGCGGTCGTACCCCAGATCGACTGGCAGAACGCGTTCATGGCACCTTGCCACTCGCTGTTGCCGCTATTGGTGATGTACGCGATGCAGTCCGAGAAGCTCTTGGCCGACTGCTTCGCAGACTTGCCCGACACCTGCCACGCGTCGCCGATCGCTCTCAGCTGCCCAGTGTCCGCGCCTGGGGTGATTTCCACCGTCTTGCCGAGCCGGAGCCCGTGTTCGAACGCTTCCTTGAAGGTGTCGGCCAGCCAGTCCGGCCCGTCGCCCGCCCACGCCAAGAGGGGCCCCGAGTGGTCGCCCGTTCCGGTCCATTTGATCGAAGAGACGGATTCGTAAGTGACTTTGCCGACGCACACCGGTGGACTTTGGAGAGGCGGCATCTCCAGCTGGTGGTGCCGATTGGCCTGACGTGAGTTCCAATCCGCACGCTGATAGTTGTTCGCTGTCTCCGTCAGGCCGACCACGACGCCCTCGATGCTGAGGATTGCCCGCGCCCAGACCTCCAGGTACCGCTTCGCGACCTTCTTGTAGGCGTCCGCGAACGCGTCCGCACCATGACCGCGGCCGGCCACTTGGGTCTGGCTCCACCCGCCCACGGAACCGAGCAGACCTGTCGCGGACTTGTGGAACTCGAACTGCTGGTTGCTGACCAGCCCCGACGCGTAGTAGACGTGGCTCGGCCTGATGTCGAACCCGCCAGGGGTGTTGGGCGGCTCGGCGGGCTTGAGGTCCTCGACGTTCCGCTTACGTTCCCGTTCCGCCGACCCGGTGTCATGGCGGGAGATGTCCACGCCATTGGGGTCTTCGAGCGACCCGGGAGAAGGTTCTGGCGTTGGCTCGCCAGAAGGTGACTTCGGCGAGTCGCCGCCTGATGCAGGAGGAGCTGAGCCGGAGGGTGCGGGAGTCGGCTCCGCCATCAGGAGGCCCCCCACCCTCGCAGCACAGCCCTGTGCGCCTCCGCGTAGTTCGCGTGGCCGGTCGTCACCACCTCGTGCAACCAGGCCTGTGCCGCCTGGAGGTCCTGCATCTGGCGGTCCCACTTGTCGAGTTCGTCGACGAAGGCCTCGCGCGCCTCGCCCTTCCAGGTCAGGACGGCCTTCTCAGTCCTGCCGTACAGGACCTCCAAGCCCTCGTTCAGCTTTCTTAGGACGTCCTCGAGCTCTCTCGCCAGGTCTGTCAGCGTCGAGAAGTTCACACCTATGTGGTCGTCGGTCATTCCGTGCCCCCGGGCCGGTCTCTTCTCGTCACATGTCCCGCAGCGCGCTGCACGCTGATGCCCCTGAGGGTTCACCGGACAGTTCACGTGCTTCGCGGGCTACGTCCACCCCAGAGGCGATGCTCCGTATCTGCCGCATCGTCTCGAGGTCCTCCTCGGTGAAGCCGTCCCTGCCGAGGAGTACCGCCGTCTCGATGACCTTCAGCGTTTCCCGAATGCGTACCGCGTCCTCGGCCGCGCCCCGATGCAGGGCCCGGTAGCCCTTGGCCGCCTCACCCTGCCAGCCTGCCTCGATGCGGTCGACGATCGCGTCCATCCGCCGGACCTGGTTGTCCAGATGGCGCTGCATGCTGTCGAGGTCCCGGGCCAGTCGGGTCAGGTCGCCGCTCGACGCGACCAAGTCGGCATTGTTCTCCACGGCTCCCCCTGTCGTGTGGTCCACGGCAGCCTAACAACGGCCCCTGACAGCAAGGTGGTTGCAGAAGGGAAGCCTCTGTGTGACGTCCGCTACGCCGGACGCCCGACCAGCATCGTCGGCGCCCCCGCCACCCTCGTCAGGAACACCGTCGCCGCGTTCCGCCCCTGCGGTTTCACCTTCCGGCGCAGTTCCTCCGGTTCCACCGCCGAGCCGCGCTTCTTCACCGTCAGGTTGCCGACCTCCCGCTCCCGCAGAAGCGCCTTCAGTTTCTTGAGGTTGAAGGGGAGTTCGTCCGTGATCTCGTACGCGGTGGCGAACGGCGTCGGGCGCAGTTCGTCCGCCGTGATGTACGCGATCGTCTCGTCGATCAGCCCGCCGTCCAGGTCCTCCGCAACCTCCGCCACCAGGTGCGCCCGGATCACCGCGCCGTCCGGCTCGTAGAGGTAGCGGCCCACCGTGCGGACCGCCGGGTCCGGCAGGCCGCGGCCGGGCAGGGAGTGCGGGCCCGGGAGCAGGGTGGCGCGGCGGGTGCCGGGGGTCGTGCCGAACCACAGCACCGCCTCCTTCACATCGCCGCCGTCCGAGATCCACTCCGCCTCGGCGTCGTCCGGGATCAGTTCGTGCGGGATGCCCGGGGCGATCTTCACCGCGCCGGTGCCCGCCCGGCGTACCGCCTCGATCGCCCAGGACAGGGGAGGGGAGTACGCCTCCGGGTCGAAGATGCGGCCCCGGCCTCCCCGGCGTGCCGGGTCCAGGAACACCGCGCACGGTCCGGTCGCGATCTCCGTGACGTCCGCGCAGCGCACCTCGATCCGGTCACCGAGTTCCAGCGCGTCCGCGTTCGCGCGCGCCGTCTCCGCCGTCAGCGGGTCGCGGTCCACCGCGAGGACGCGGATGCCGGCCCGGGCCAGGGCGATCGCGTCGCCGCCGATCCCGCAGCACAGGTCGGTGACCTCGGCCGTGCCGAGCTCCCCGAAGCGCCGGGCCCGGTACTCCGCGACCGGCTTGCGCGTCGACTGCTCGACACCGTTCGGCGTGAAGTACATCCGGTACGCGTCCTGCTCGCCGAACTTCGCGACCGCCCGCTGCCGCAGCCGCGCCTGCCCCAGGGCCGCCGAGACCAGCTCGGTGGCGTGTTCGCGGCGCAGCCGCGTGGCGATCGCCAGTTCCTCGGCCGGGTCGTGGTCCCGCAGGGCGGCGAGCAGGGTCCGGCCTTCCTCGGTACGGAGGGCGGCGAAGAGTGGGAGGTCGTTCACCGGCCCATTGTGGGCCAGGTGGGCGATGGTCTGCCCGTGGTGGAGGTGTCGGCCCGGCCGTGGGGATCCGTGCTGACAGGATCCAGCGCCATGCAGCTAGTCGGACAAAACGGAAACATGCCAGCAAAACTCACCCGATCGCGTCGCGGCCGGGCGCACCGCCGTGCCGTCGCGGCCGCCCTGCTCGTCGCCCTCCTCGGCTCCGCCTGTGCGGCCGAGTCCACGGACGGGGCCGGCGGCCCGAAGGCCGACCGTCATCCCGAGGCCCGGAAGGAGGCCGGCGCGGCAGGCGCGCTCGCGGCCCGCGCGGCCCGGATCAAGCGCGACCAGACGGCCCGGGCGGCCGCCGCCAAGAAGTGGGGCCTCTCCCGGACCCCGCTGGCCGCACCGCCGCCGCCCGCCGTCAAGCCGAAGATCACCACCCGCAAGGGCTTCGAGGTCGAGGGGCAGGAGTCGATGCCGCCCGTCTTCACGACCGTTCCGGTCAAGGAGAAGGTCGTCTTCCTGACGATCGACGACGGCTCGGAGAAGGACCCCGACCTGCTGCGGATGATGAGCGATCTGCGGATCCCGTACAGCGCGTTCCTCAGCGACTACGTCATCAACGACGACTACGACTACTTCCAGCGGATGCAGGACCGCGGGGTCTCGCTGCACAACCACACCCTCAACCACCGCTATCTGCCCGGTCTTTCCTACGCCGCGCAGAAGCGGGAGATCTGCGACCAGCAGGAGAAGCTCGAGAAGCGGTACGGCAAGCGGCCGCCGCTCTTCCGGCCGCCGTACGGCAACTACAACCGGGACACCCTGCGGGCCGCGCGCTCGTGCGGCGTCAAGGCCGTGCCGCTGTGGGCAGCCGAGGCGTTCCCCGACCACATGGAATGGCGCGAGTGGGACCGGGATCTGCACCCGGGCGACATCATCCTCACCCACTTCCGCGGCAGCGACGAGTGGAAGGGCACCATGCCCGACATGATCCGCAAGGTCATGAAGACGGTGACCGACAGGGGGTACGCCGTGGCCAAGCTGGAGGACTACGTATGAGCCGCGCGCTCCGGCCGTCGGCCGCGACGGTGGTCGTGGCCGGTGCGCTGCTCGTCTGTGTCGGCTGTGCCCCGGCAGCCGTGGACCCGCTCGAACGGCTCGGCCGCAGGGCGGTCGAGAAGGTCGGCCCCGGGCCCGCGGCGCCGGCGGTACGCCGAGTGGACGCACTCCCGGGACCGTCGCGCGACGAGGGCCGCGTTCGCTCCCAGGGCCTCGACGCTCCGGGTCTCGCCGAACCGGCGACCCGGCTGCTGGGCCGTATCCACCGGGTCCATCGCGCCCATGGCACCCATCGCGCACATCGCCCGCACCGTGCGTACGACGCCGCGCCGGGCCGTACGCACGAAGCCTGGCCGGGCCGTGGGGGCGAAGCCGCGCCCGGGAGCCCGTGACGCGCCGCGCAGGGCCGGCCCCTGACATGCCCGGCCACTGACCCGCCCGGCCCCTGACACGCCCGGGGCCGGGGAACGCCCCGCCCCGCCCGTGCGTTTCCCCCACACGAGCGGAACGACCCGCCGCAGGGTGGTGAATTGGCACTCCGCTTGACCGAGTGCTAATCGCAGTCATAGTCTCGGCACTGGCACTCCCCACCGGAGAGTGCCAACACAGCGACAGGCAGGTCCGGCACCCGCGACGACGGATCGACCTGGTCGCCACCTCTGCTCTGTTAACCCCGTGAGATCTCCGAAGGGGGAGGTCGGATCGTGACGACCGCCAGCTCCAAGGTTGCCATCAAGCCGCTCGAGGACCGCATTGTGGTCCAGCCGCTCGACGCCGAGCAGACCACGGCCTCCGGCCTGGTCATCCCGGACACCGCGAAGGAGAAGCCCCAGGAGGGCGTCGTCCTCGCCGTGGGCCCGGGTCGCTTCGAGAACGGCGAGCGCCTGCCGCTCGACGTCCAGACCGGCGATGTCGTTCTGTACAGCAAGTACGGCGGCACCGAGGTGAAGTACAACGGCGAGGAGTACCTCGTCCTCTCGGCCCGCGACGTGCTCGCGATCGTCGAGAAGTAGTTCACCACATAGTTTGTGCTTGTGAGCTGCGCCCCCGGCCCGCGCGACCCCGAGAGGGCCGGGCGACCGGGGGCGCAGTTCGTTCACCCCCAGCTTTCCGAGAGGGCTGAATCGCTCCATGGCGAAGATCCTGAAGTTCGACGAGGACGCCCGTCGCGCCCTCGAGCGCGGCGTCAACAAGCTTGCCGACACGGTCAAGGTGACGATCGGCCCCCGCGGCCGCAACGTCGTCATCGACAAGAAGTTCGGCGCACCCACCATCACCAACGACGGTGTCACCATCGCCCGTGAGGTCGAGGTCGAGGACCCGTACGAGAACCTGGGCGCCCAGCTGGTGAAGGAGGTGGCGACCAAGACCAACGACATCGCTGGTGACGGCACCACCACCGCCACCGTGCTGGCCCAGGCGCTGGTCCGCGAGGGCCTGCGCAACGTCGCCGCGGGTGCCTCCCCGGCCGCCCTGAAGAAGGGCATCGACGCCGCGGTCAAGGCCGTGTCCGAGGAGCTCCTCGCGACCGCCCGGCCGATCGACGACAAGGCCGACATCGCCGCCGTGGCCGCGCTCTCCGCGCAGGACCAGCAGGTCGGCGAGCTCATCGCCGAGGCGATGGACAAGGTCGGCAAGGACGGTGTCATCACCGTCGAGGAGTCCAACACCTTCGGCCTGGAGCTGGAGTTCACCGAGGGCATGGCCTTCGACAAGGGCTACCTCTCGCCGTACATGGTGACCGACCAGGAGCGTATGGAGGCCGTCCTCGACGACCCGTACATCCTGATCAACCAGGGCAAGGTCTCCTCCATCCAGGACCTGCTGCCGCTGCTGGAGAAGGTCATCCAGGCGGGTGGCTCCCGGCCGCTGCTGATCATCGCCGAGGACGTCGAGGGCGAGGCGCTCTCCACCCTCGTCGTCAACAAGATCCGTGGCACCTTCAACGCCGTCGCGGTGAAGGCCCCGGGCTTCGGCGACCGCCGCAAGGCGATGCTCCAGGACATGGCGAGCCTCACCGGCGCGACCGTCATCTCCGAGGAGGTCGGCCTCAAGCTCGACCAGGCCGGTCTCGACGTGCTGGGCAGCGCCCGCCGCGTCACGGTGACCAAGGACGACACCACCATCGTCGACGGTGGCGGCAACCAGGACGACGTCGCCGGCCGTATCAACCAGATCAAGGCCGAGATCGAGTCCACGGACTCCGACTGGGACCGCGAGAAGCTCCAGGAGCGCCTCGCGAAGCTGGCCGGCGGCGTGTGCGTGATCAAGGTCGGCGCCGCCACCGAGGTGGAGCTCAAGGAGAAGAAGCACCGTCTGGAGGACGCCATCTCCGCGACCCGCGCCGCGGTCGAGGAGGGCATCGTCTCCGGTGGTGGCTCCGCGCTCGTCCACGCGGTCAAGGTCCTCGAAGGCAACCTCGGCAAGGAGGGCGACGAGGCCACCGGTGTCGCCGTCGTCCGCCGCGCCGCCGTCGAGCCGCTGCGCTGGATCGCCGAGAACGCCGGCCTCGAGGGCTACGTCATCACCGCGAAGGTGGCGGAGCTCGACAAGGGCCAGGGCTTCAACGCCGCGACCGGCGAGTACGGCGACCTGGTGAAGGCCGGCGTCATCGACCCGGTCAAGGTCACGCGCTCCGCCCTGGAGAACGCCGCGTCCATCGCCTCCCTGCTGCTCACGACCGAGACCCTGGTCGTCGAGAAGCCGGCGGAGGAAGAGGCCGACGCGGGCCACGGCCACGGTCACGGCCACTCCCACTGACGTCCGACGCCTGACGTCCGACATCACCCACCGAGCCCGGAGTCCCCGTCGCGGGGGCACCGGGCTCGGTGTTTTTCGTGGCCCGATGGTGAGTTGGGCGGTGCTGTCCGAGCCGACGGGCGAGCCGGGCCGGTGTTTTCCGGGCCCGACGGTGCGTACGGCTCAGTCGCCGATGAAGGTCAGATCGAGCCGGTTCAGCCGGTCCGGATCGGCCAGGATGTCGATCGCGACGATCTTCCCGCCCGTGATGGTGAAGCCCATGACCGACAGCGGGCGGCCGCCCGGCGCGGTGACGATTCCCGCGCCGCCGTTGACGAGCACCCGCCGCGAGAACTGCGAGAACTTCTGGAAGGTGAGCGCCTGACCTGCCACCTGACGCGCGCCGCGCACCTCGCGGGACGGCATTGCCGGCAGGGCCCCGGCATCCGCGCGCAGCACCACGTCCGGGTCGAGCAGCGCCACCAGCGCGTCGAAGTCGCCCCCGCGCGAAGCGGCGATGAACGCGTCGACGACCTCGCGCTGACGAGGCAGATCGTCGGGTACGGAGGTCGTGCCCTGCACCCGGCGGCGGGCCCGGCTGGCGAGCTGCCGGGTCGCGGCCGGGGTGCGGCCGACGATGGGGGCGATCTCGTCGAAGGGCAGGGCGAACATGTCGTGCAGAACGAAGGCGAGCCGCTCCGCGGGCCCGAGGGTCTCCAGCACCACGAGCAGCGCGAGCCCGACCGAGTCGGCCATCAGCACCTCGTGCTCGGGATCGACCGCGCCTTCCCGCTGAACGACCGGATCCGGTACGCGTACGTCCAGCGACTCCTCGCGGCGGGACTTGCGCGAGCGCAGCATGTCGAGGCAGACCCGGCCGACCACGGTCGTCAGCCAGCCGCTCAGATTCCCGACCGCGCTGGTGTCGGAGCGGTGGAGCCTGAACCAGGCTTCCTGCACGGCGTCGTCCGCCTCGCTCAGTGAGCCGAGCATCCGATAGGCCACGGCCTTGAGGTGGGGCCGGTCGGCGTGGAAACGCTCCGCCAGGAACTCTTGGTCATCCATCGCTGCATCCTCCGTCGTCGTCCTCGTAGGGATGACGCGGGAAACGGGCCGGATGTGACAGCCTCCGGCCGGAGAGACAGGCTCCGCTTCTGTGGGCAGTCGGCCCCCCGGCTCCTACGCGGAGTGGCCCAGCGTCTGCGCGTGAACCGGCTCCTCGAACGGCAGGCCCTTGCCGTACCGCTCCAGTTCGTCGAGGGCCAGTTCCGTCATCCGGTGCAGCTCGTTGCCGAGCGAGCCCGCGACATGGGGGGTCAGCAGCACGTTCGGCAGGGTGTAGAGCGGGGAGTCCGCGGGCGGGAGCTCCGGCTCGGTGACGTCCAGTACGGCGTGCAGCCGGCCCGGGAGCAGTTCGCGCAGCAGCGCGTCCTCGTCGACCAGAGAGCCGCGCGAGGTGTTGATCAGCGTCGCGCCGTCCGGCATCAGTGCGAGCCGGCGGGCGTCGATCATATGGCGAGTACTCGCCAGCTCCGGGGCGTGGACCGAGACGATGGAGCTGCCGGCGCACAGGTCGTCGAGCTCCGTCTTCACGGCACCGAGCGCCTCGGCCTCGGCGGCGCCGACGTACGGGTCGTAGAGCAGCACGTCCAGGTCGAAGGGGCGCAGCAGCTCGGTCACCCGGCGGCCGATGCGGGACGCGCCGACGATCCCCACCGTGCTGCGGAAGTTGCCGGCACCGGCCAGTTCCTGCCGCCAGTCGTGAGCGGCGCGCAGCCGGCCGTACCGCTGGGCCGAGTGCAGCACCCGTTTGCCCGCGAAGAGGATGGCGGCGAGCGTGTACTCGGCGACGGGCAACGCGTTGGCGGACGCGGCGGAGGCCACGGTGATGCCGCGTTCCCAACAGGCCTCCGTGATGTGGTGCTTGACGGAGCCGGCCGCGTGGACGACGGCACGCAGCCTGGGCGCGCAGTCGAGCACCTCGGCGGTGAGCACGGGCGCGCCCCAGCAGGTCAGCAGGACTTCGGCGGTGGCGAGCGCCGAGGCGACCCGGGGGGTGGGGGCGGCCAGGTCGTGCGCGACCAGATACGGATCGGTGTCGGCGAGGGCCGCCAGCCGGGCCCGCAGGGGATCGGTGAACAGTTGGTCCGCGATCCCCGGGCCCATGGCGAGGAGGACGGCGGGACGCTTCTCGGTGCG
This sequence comes from Streptomyces sp. AM8-1-1, assembly GCF_032229325.1. Lineage (NCBI taxonomy): Bacteria > Bacillati > Actinomycetota > Actinomycetes > Kitasatosporales > Streptomycetaceae > Streptomyces > Streptomyces sp. AM8-1-1. The sequence goes on along the minus strand of NZ_CP135086.1, from coordinate 3,332,265 downwards.
CTGCTGCATGATCGGACCCTGCTCCTTGTGCCTGGCCGGAATCCGCTCACGCTGCCCGGCGCGGAATCTGTTCACGCGGCCGGGAGGACGGGATGTGCCGGGCCGCCCGGCACGACGGACATCCGCTCACCCTGCCCGGTGCGGACGGGCACACGCTCACCCTGCCCCGCCTGGACGGGATATGACGGCACGCCGGTGTGCACCCGCCCGCCGAGCGCCGGCGGCCGCGGTCCTTCGACCGCGGCCGCGCGTGCGACGTGCGCGCGTCCGGTCTACTGCGGTCCGTACTTGCGGCCCGTCTTCGACGTCACCCCGCCCAGCAGATTGCGCGGCGCCAGCTTCGCCACTCCCATCAGCGCCTTGTACCGCGGGTCCGGGATCGAGACCGCCTTGCCGCGGGCCAGGTCCGCGAGTCCCGCCTCCACCACCTTGTCGGCGTCCAGCCACATCCAGTTCGGGATGTTGTCGGTGCCCATGCCGGCGCGCTCGTGGAACTCGGTGCGGACGAATCCGGGGCAGAGCGCCATCAGCCGTACGCCCGAACCCGCCAGGTCCCGTGCCGCGCCCTGCGTGAACTGCACGACCCACGCCTTCGACGCCCCGTAGGTCCCGCGGGGGACGAACGCCGCCACCGAGGCCACGTTCACCACACCGCCGCGCCCGCGGTCGCGCATCACCGCGGTCGCCGCGGCCGTGAGCCGGAGCACCGCCTCGCAGTGCACCTTCAGCATCGTCAGCTCGTCGGCCATGGACACTTCCAGGAAGCGTCCCTTGTTGCCGAACCCGGCATTGTTGACCAGCAGATCCACCGGGTTCTTGCGGTCGCCCAGCCGCTTCTCGACGGCCGCGATCCCGTCCTCCTCGGACAGGTCCGCGGTCAGCACCTCCGCCTCGATGCCGTGCCGGTCGTGCAGCTCGGTGGCGTGCTCCTGCAGCCGTTTGGTGTCACGGGCCACCAGCACCAGGTTGTGTCCCTCGGCGGCGAGCCGCCGCGCGAACGCGGCACCGATGCCCGCGGTCGCTCCCGTAATCAGTGCAGTCGTCATAGGCGGCACGTTAGTGCCCCGCGTGTCGGCGCCGTGTACACGCCCGGCCTGCGGGACGGGCCCTCGCGCGCTGTGCCCGCCCGATCCACGGAAGCGTCCTACGCGCCGTACTTCTCCACATACGTACGCGCTGTCGCGAGCAGTTCGGGGTGGAGCGCGTCGCCCGCGGCGAGTATCTCCGGCAGCAGTGCCCGCTCGGTGGTCCCGGCGCGGAACGACAGTCCCACCGTCACCGTGTGCCCAGGGGTGTGCACGATCTCGACCGCGTCGCCCGCCCGGATCTCACCCGGCTCGACGACCCTCAGATACGCGCCCGGTGCTGCGTTGCGCGTGAAGCGCCTGACCCAGCCCTTCTCGCCGAGCCAGGAGCCGAACGTACGGCACGGGATGCGGCCGCTCGTCACCTCCAGGACGAGGGAGTCGCCGATCCGCCAACGCTCGCCGATCTTCGCGTTGTTGACGTCGAGGCCGATCGTGGTGAGGTTCTCGCCGAAGGCGCCGTTCGGGATGGGGTGGCCCAACTCCCGCTCCCAGAAGTCCAGATCCTCCCGGGCGAAGGCGTACACCGCCTGATGCGTCCCGCCGTGATGGCGCAGGTCGCAGATCGTGTCCCCGGCGAGGCCGCTGCCACCGCGGCCCTTCGGCCCGGGGTCCGTGACCATGACGGCGCCCTCGGCGGGCTGCTTGTCGATCCCCGTCGTCCCGTCCGGGGTGTCGGTGTAGTCCACCGTCTTGGCGCGGCCCACATTGACCGTCAGAACCTTCATGACTGCACGCTAACCCCGGCTTACCCAAACGATCCAGCCGATAATTGCCCCGATCTCCAAGGTCCCCTTATATTCGTGGAGTGATCGAAGCCCGCCATCTCCGAGTGCTCCGCGCGGTCGCCGCCGCCGGGTCCTTCTCCGCCGCGGCACGCTCACTCGGCTGCACCCAGCCGGCCGTCAGCCAGCAGATGAAGGCGCTCGAGGCGTCGGCGGGCACCCCGCTCCTGATCCGCACGGGCCGGGAGATGCGATTGACGCAGGCCGGTGAGGCGCTGGTGCGCCACGCGTCCGGCATCCTCGCGGGTCTCACCGCCGCCGAGGAGGAGATCGCCGCCATCGCCGGGCTGCGTGCGGGCCGGGTGCGGCTGGTCTCCTTCCCCAGCGGCAGCTCCACGCTGGTCCCCACCGCGCTGGCCGCCCTGCGGGCGGCCCATCCCGGCACCCGGGTCTCCCTCGTCGAGGCGGAGCCGCCGCGGTCGGTGGAGATGCTGCGCGGGGGCGACTGCGATGTGGCGCTGGCGTTCCGTTACGACGGCGGGGAGGCGGAGTGGGACGACCTGGTCGTCCGGCCCCTGCTCACGGACCGGCTCGTCGGCCTGGTCCCGGAGGGCCACCGGCTGGCCGCGTCCGCCACGGTCACCGTCGCCGACCTCGCCGAGGAGCCCTGGATCGCGGGCTGCCCGCGCTGCCGCCGCCAACTGGTCGAGGTGTGCGAGAAGGCCGGCTTCACCCCGCGGATCGACTTCGCCACCGACGACTATCCGGCGGTGATCGGCTTGGTCGGAGCGGGTCTGGGTGTCGCGGTGCTGCCGGAGCTGGCGCTGGAGTCGGTACGCCCCAAGGGTGCGCGGACGGTCACGGTCGTCCCCGCCGTCGAGCGCGAGATCGTCGCGCTCACCCTCCCGGACCTCGCCCAGGTCCCCGCGGTCTCGGCGACGCTCGACCGACTGGCCCTCGCCGCGGCCCGCTGAGCCCCCTCTGCGCGGCTCCGGGCGCCCCTGTACGACTCTGGCGCGAACGCGATTCACCCCTGCCCGGATCCGGGCAGGGGTGAGTGCAGGAACGTTTCTTCGAACGGTTGGGGCAAACGGGTGTCAACCTCGCCCCATGCCGGTCACGCTCGTCGCGGGGATCAGCCGGTGCCTGGCCCGACCCATGAGCTCCTCGCGTTCGTCCTCGGTGAGTCCGCCCCACACGCCGTACGGCTCCCGCACCGCCAGCGCGTGTGCCGCGCACTCCGCGCGGACCGGGCACCTCATGCAGACCTCTTTCGCCGAGTTCTCTCGTGCACTGCGTGCCGCGCCCCGCTCGCCCTCGGGATGGAAGAAGAGCGAGCTGTCCACCCCACGGCAGGCCGCGAGGAGCTGCCAGTCCCACAGATCGGCGTTGGGTCCGGGAAGGCGGGAGAAATCTGCCATAGCGCTTGCCCCTTGAAACCGTGCTGAGCGGATACAGGTCAGGTCGGTCAGGTCGCGCACGAGCGGCGGATACGAGCCGTATCCGGCACCCGCACCATGCCCCACGACCGTACATCTACTGTGTAAGTAGATGTAAATATGACTCATTGCGAATCTAGCCACAGACACCGCAGAAAGTGAAGAAAAGCCGCTAAATGGGGCATAGCTTCCGGGTGAAGACCTGTTGACCTGCATTGCTCTACGTCGCGTACGGCCGCTCACATAGAGTGCTGAAGTGGGCAGCCCGACCCGTAACTCTTTCGAGTGACCGTCGTTGGTAGTGCGGAAGCGGTTGAAAGAACAAGCGCTAGGGCACATGTCCGAGAGCGTTCAACCGCACAGGTGACGAAACGTACCCAGCCTGGAGGCTCAAGGTGACGCGCATCAGCTGCGGAGGACGGTCATGACATCCGTCCTCGTCTGCGACGACTCCCCGCTTGCCCGAGAGGCGCTTCGCCGCGCGGTCGCGACCGTGCCCGGCGTCGAGCGCGTGACGACCGCGGCCAACGGCGAGGAAGTCCTCCGCCGCTGGGGGGCCGACCGCTCGGACCTGATTCTGATGGACGTACGCATGCCCGGTCTGGGTGGCGTCGAGACGGTCCGCCGGCTGCTGTCCGCGGACCCCGGCGCCCGGATCATCATGCTCACCGTCGCCGAGGATCTGGACGGGGTCGCGCTCGCGGTCGCCGCGGGAGCCCGCGGATATCTGCACAAGGACGCCTCGCGCGCCGAACTGCGGGCCACGGTTACCCAGGCGCTCGCCGACCCGACCTGGCGGCTCGCCCCGCGCCGGCTGCGTTCGGCCGAGATGGGTGCCGCGCCCACACTCACCGCACGCGAGATCCAGGTGCTCGAAGGCATGAGCCACGGCCGGTCGAACGCCGAGATCGGACGGGAGCTCTTCCTCTCCGAGGACACGGTGAAGACGCACGCCAGGCGGCTCTTCAAGAAGCTGGGCGCCTCGGACCGTGCGCACGCCGTTGCGCTCGGATTCCGCTGGGGCCTGGTCCGCTAGGTCGTGTCCGCGACGTCTCGTCTGGGTCGCCCCCGGGGCGCGACGGACCCCGCCCGCCGTACGGTGGGCGGGGAATCGGACGGCCGCGGGCATTCGTTTCCCGCCCGATGCCGCATCCTTGAGATGTGGAGTTCCTTGGGAACGAGTCTGTCGAGCGGAAGGGGAGGGCGCAGGCGATGAGTTCCGGCGCACCTGCTCATAACGCTTCGGTGCACAACATTGGACGCGGTGCCGCGGATGCTCAGCCGCCGAGGCACCATGGACCGATGCGTGACGACGAGGCGGTGACCGCTCAGGGGGCCATCGGTTCCCTGGTTCACCGTGCCGTCGACGGAGACGAGCAGGCCACGCACGATCTCCTCGCGCACGTTCACCCCCTCGCGCTGCGTTACTGCCGCACCCGGCTCAGCCGGCTGCCGGGAGACGCGCGTCACTTCGTCGAAGACCTCGCGCAGGAGGTCTGTGTCGCGGTGCTGATGGCACTGCCGCGCTACAAGGACACCGGGCGCCCCTTCGAGGCCTTCGTCTTCGCCATCGCCACCCACAAGGTCGCCGATCTGCAGCGGGCGGCCATGCGCCACCCGGGATCGACGGCCGTACCGTCCGACGAGATGCCCGAGCGCCCCGACGACTCCCTCGGCCCCGAGGAGCGTGCGCTGCTCAGCGACGACGCCGAATGGGCCAAGAAGCTCCTCGCCAACCTCCCGGACAACCAGCGCGAGCTGCTGGTGCTGCGGGTCGCGGTCGGTCTGACCGCGGAGGAGACGGGACAGATGCTGGGCATGTCACCCGGCGCGGTGCGGGTCGCCCAGCACCGGGCTCTGAGCAGGCTGCGTGCACTGGCCGAGCAGTGAGTCGTACGGTCTACGTATACGTACGAAGGAACAAAGCTGTCGGCCGATCTTGATCGTGGAATGAGACGGGTTCAGAGCCCGTTAGCATGGACATCCGCACCGATCAAGGCCATTTGGGGAAGGTGTCATGACCAACGTCGACGGAGTGCCCGAGAAATTCGCGACACTCGGGCTGACCTACGACGATGTGCTGCTGCTGCCGGGCTCGTCGGACATGGCGCCCGACCAGATCGACACCTCCTCGTACATCTCGAAGAACGTACGGGTGAACATCCCGCTGCTGTCCGCGGCGATGGACAAGGTCACCGAGGCGCGCATGGCCATCGCGATGGCCCGCCAGGGCGGCGCCGGCGTGCTGCACCGCAATCTCTCCATCGCCGACCAGGCCAACCAGGTCGACCTGGTCAAGCGCTCCGAGTCCGGCATGGTCACCGACCCGATCACGGTGAACCCGGACGCGACGCTCGGCGAGGCCGACCAGCTGTGCGCGAAGTTCCGCATCAGCGGTGTGCCGGTGACCGACCGCGGCGGCAAGCTGCTCGGCATCGTCACCAACCGTGACATGGCCTTCGAGTCGGACCGCAGCCGCCAGGTGCGCGAGGTCATGACCCCGATGCCGCTGGTCACGGGCAAGGTCGGGATCTCCGGCGTGGACGCCATGGAGCTGCTGCGCCGCCACAAGATCGAGAAGCTTCCGCTGGTCGACGACGCCGGTGTGCTCAAGGGCCTGATCACGGTCAAGGACTTCGTCAAGGCCGAGAAGTACCCGATGGCCGCCAAGGACAAGGACGGCCGGCTGCTCGTCGGCGCTGCCGTCGGTGTCGCGGGCGACGCCTACGAGCGCGCCCAGGCGCTGATCGAGGCGGGCGTCGACTTCATCGTCGTCGACACCGCCCACGGCCACTCCCGGCTGGTCGGCGACATGGTCGCCAAGATCAAGTCGAACGCCGCGGGTGTGGATGTCATCGGCGGCAACATCGCCACGCGTGACGGCGCCCAGGCGCTGATCGACGCCGGTGTCGACGGCATCAAGGTCGGCGTGGGCCCCGGCTCCATCTGTACGACCCGGGTCGTCGCCGGCATCGGCGTTCCCCAGGTCACGGCGATCTACGAGGCCTCGCTGGCCGCCAAGGAGGCCGGTGTCCCGGTCATCGGCGACGGTGGTCTCCAGTACTCCGGCGACATCGCGAAGGCGCTGGTCGCGGGTGCCGACACGGTCATGCTGGGCTCGCTGCTCGCGGGCTGCGAGGAGTCCCCGGGCGAGCTGCTCTTCATCAACGGTAAGCAGTTCAAGTCCTACCGCGGCATGGGCTCGCTCGGTGCGATGCAGTCCCGCGGTGAGCAGCGCTCCTTCTCCAAGGACCGCTACTTCCAGGAGGGCGTCGCCTCCGACGAGAAGCTGGTTCCCGAGGGCATCGAGGGCCAGGTGCCCTACCGGGGTCCGCTCTCCGCGGTCGTGCACCAACTGACCGGCGGTCTGCGGCAGTCGATGTTCTACGTCGGCGGCAGGACGGTCCCGGAGCTCCAGGCGAACGGCCGGTTCGTGCGCATCACCTCGGCGGGTCTCAAGGAGAGCCACCCGCACGACATCCAGATGACGGTCGAGGCGCCGAACTACAGCAGGAAGTAGTCCCCACGTCGTGAGGGGCGGTCCCGGAGATTGCCGGGACCGCCCCTCACGTATGTGTCGGGGATACTGGTAGGCGCAGACGTAGAGGGAAAGGCCACACACGTGACTGAGATCGAGATCGGGCGCGGCAAGCGCGGCCGCCGGGCGTACGCGTTCGATGACATCGCCGTCGTACCGAGCCGGCGCACGCGGGACCCGAAGGAGGTCTCGATCGCCTGGCAGATCGACGCCTACCGCTTCGAGCTGCCCTTCCTGGCCGCTCCCATGGACTCCGTGGTCTCCCCGCAGACCGCGATCCGCATCGGTGAGATGGGCGGCCTCGGTGTCCTGAACCTCGAGGGCCTGTGGACCCGGTACGAGGACCCGCAGCCGCTGCTCGACGAGATCGCCGAGCTGCCGACCGACGCCGCGACCAACCGTCTGCAGGAGATCTACGCCGCGCCGATCAAGGAAGAACTGATCGGGCAGCGCATCAAGGAGGTCCGCGACTCGGGCGTCGTGACGGCCGCCGCGCTCTCGCCGCAGCGCACCGCGCAGTTCTCCAAGGCCGTGGTGGACGCGGGCGTCGACATCTTCGTCATCCGCGGTACGACGGTCTCCGCCGAGCACGTCTCCGGTGCCGCCGAGCCGCTGAACCTGAAGCAGTTCATCTACGAGCTGGACGTCCCGGTCATCGTCGGCGGCTGCGCCACCTACACGGCGGCGCTGCACCTGATGCGTACGGGCGCGGCCGGTGTCCTGGTCGGCTTCGGCGGCGGCGCCGCGCACACCACGCGCAACGTGCTCGGCATCCAGGTCCCGATGGCCACCGCGGTGGCCGACGTGGCCGCGGCCCGTCGTGACTACATGGACGAGTCCGGCGGCCGCTACGTCCATGTCATCGCCGACGGCGGTGTGGGCTGGTCCGGAGATCTGCCGAAGGCGATCGCGTGCGGCGCGGACGCGGTGATGATCGGTTCGCCGCTCGCCCGCGCGACGGACGCGCCCGGCCGTGGACACCACTGGGGCATGGAGGCGGTCCACGAGGACGTCCCGCGCGGCAAGCTGGTGGACCTGGGCATCGTCGGGACGACGGAGGAGGTCCTGACCGGCCCCTCGCACATCCCGGACGGTTCCATGAACTTCTTCGGTGCGCTGCGCCGCGCGATGGCGACGACGGGCTACAGCGAGCTCAAGGAGTTCCAGCGCGTCGAGGTCACGGTGGCGGACTCCCAGCACAAGCGCTGAGGCCGGCCGCTCCGCACCGGACGGGTGCGGACGGTACGTACGGCAAGGGGCCCGCACCGGGTGGTGCGGGCCCCTTCCGCGTGCGCGGATCAGCTCCGGCGGGAGCCGAGGCGGGCGAAGGTCACTCCGCGGACTTCTTCGCGCCCGAGAAGGCCGCGAATCCGGCCAGACCGAAGAAGAGGAAGGTCATGGCGTCCTTGCTCTCGTTCCAGAGGTCCATGACCTGGGAGAAGTTGTCGAACAGGACCTCGGTCACCGACGCGCCCGTCAGGTCCGCCATGATCACCGCGATGGCGAGCAGCTGACCCAGGTACACGGCCACCAGCGAGCAGACGACGCTGACGACGGGGAGCAGGGGATTGCGCCCGCCCACCTTGCCCGCGGCGAAGCCGGTGATGAAGCCGACGCCGATCGCGGCCCAGCCGATCTCCCGCTCGATGGCTCCGGCGATGCCGCCGTAGATCCCGCCCGCGACGAGGGCGACGACGACCGCGGTCACCAGACCGAGGGCGACGTTGTCACGGACGGGGGCCGGCGGCGGGGCCGGCGCGAAGGGAACGCCCTGGTCGGCGAAGGGATTGCCGGACGGCGGCGGAACAGGCTGGCTCATATGGGTCCCCCCCAAGGGATGCAGATCGTCGCACGAGCGTGCGACAAGATCCGGACAGTAGCAGCCCGCTCCGACAGCCGCGGACGGGTTATCTCCTCAGAGCCGGTGGGCTGCTCATCTCCTCAGAGCCGGTGGGCCGCGCCCGCCGGCGTGGCGCCCCGGGTGTCGAGCAGGAGCTGCGCCTTCACGGCGAGGCCCTGGAGGTCGTAGGTGCGGTGGTGCTGGAGCAGCACGGTCAGGTCCGCGTTGGCGGCCGCCTCGTAGAGCGAGTCCGCACGGGGGACCGGCTGGGCGTGGACGCGCCAGTCGGAGATGTAGGGGTCGTGGTAGCTGACGGAGGCCCCCAGATCCATCAGCCGGCGGGCGATCTCGGTGGACGGGGAGCTCTCCAGATCGGCCAGATCGGGCTTGTAGGTGATGCCGAGCAGCAGGACGCGCGCACCGCGGGCCGATTTGCCGTGCTCGTTCAGCAGGGTGGCGCAGCGCTGGATCACGTACTGCGGCATCCGGGTGTTGATCTCCTGGGCGAGGCCGACCATCCGCAGGGGATGGCCGGGGGTGCGGCCGCTCAGCGGGAGACAGCTGGGGTCCAGGGGGACACCGTGGCCGCCGACGCCGGGGCCGGGACGGAAGGCCTGGAAACCGAAGGGCTTCGTCTCGGCGCAGCGGATGACGTCCCAGAGGTCGACCCCGAGGTCGTGGCAGAGGACCGCCATCTCGTTGACGAGGGCGATGTTGACGTGCCGGAAGTTGGTCTCCAGCACCTTCACGGTTTCCGCCTCGCGGGTGCCGCGGGCCCTGACCACCTTGTCGGTGAGACGGCCGTAGAAGGCGGCGGCCGACTCGGTGCAGGCGGGGGTGAGGCCGCCGATGACCTTGGGGGTGTTGGCGTATCCGTGGGTGCGGTTGCCCGGGTCGACGCGGCCGGGGGAGTAGGCAAGGTGGAAGTCGCGGCCGGCGCGCAGTCCGGAGCCCTCTTCGAGGAGGGGGCGCAGGAAGGTCTCGGTCGTACCGGGCTGGACGGACGATTCCAGCACCACGGTGGTGTGCGGGCGCATGCGTGTCGCCAGGGTGCGGGCGGCCTCGCCGAGCGCGGTGAGGTCCAGGCTGCCGTCCGGACCGAGCGGCGTGGGCACACAGAGAACGGCGGTGCGTACGCGGCCGAGCTCGGCCGGGTCCGTCACCGTCCTGAACCCGGCGGAGAGCATCCGGCGGACGTCGGCGGGGGAGCAGCCTCCTGCCGGTTCGATGAGATGCCGCGGGTCGGTGTCGTAGCCGATCGTCTCGATGCCGGCACCGACGGCGGCCTGGGCGAGGGGCAGGCCGAAGTGACCGAGTCCGATGACAGCAAGATCTGCGGGCATGGCGTTGGCCGTCCTTCCCTTTAACCGGAGGGGAGCGGGGGCGCAAGCCCTGTGGGCAGAACGGGCGGGCGCAATGTCAGACTAGGCGTAAATATGACCGTTATGCGGTATTGCGCGCTCGTGGCTGCCCGAGTGTTATCCACAGTCGGTGGCTGAAGTCGGCGACTGCGGACAGAATCGACGGTGTGGACCCGACCGCAGGGGGACACGGGGGCGACGGGAGGCACGCAGTGAGGACAGCGACACTGGGACCCGAGGAGCGCACTCTGGCACTCGCCGGCATGGCCGAGCGGGAGCTGGACGTACTGGTGGTGGGTGGCGGCGTCGTGGGCGCCGGCACCGCGCTGGACGCCGTGACGAGAGGACTGTCCACCGGTCTGGTGGAGGCGCGCGACTGGGCGTCGGGCACGTCGAGCCGGTCCAGCAAGCTCATCCACGGCGGACTGCGCTATCTGGAGATGCTGGACTTCGCGCTCGTCCGTGAGGCGCTGAAGGAGCGCGGTCTGCTGCTGGAGCGTCTGGCGCCGCACCTGGTGAAGCCGGTGCCCTTTCTGTACCCCCTCCAGCACAAGGGCTGGGAGCGGATGTACGCCGGATCGGGCGTCGCGCTGTACGACGCCATGTCGGTCTCGTCGGGACACGGGCGAGGGCTCCCCACACACCGCCATCTGACCCGGCGGCACGCCCTTCAGGTCGCACCCTGCCTGAAGAAGAACGCCCTCATCGGGGCCATCCAGTACTACGACGCGCAGATGGACGACGCCCGTTATGTGATGACCCTCGTCCGCACGGCCGCGCGGTACGGCGCTCATGTCGCCAGCCGCGCCAGGGTCATCGGGTTTCTCCGTGAGGGCGAGCGTGTCGTCGGAGCGCGGGTGGAGGACGTCGAGGGCGGCGGGGAGTACGAGATCCGCGCCAAGCAGATCGTGAATGCGACCGGTGTGTGGACGGACGACACCCAGGCGATGATCGGCGAGCGCGGCATGTTCCATGTGCGCGCCTCCAAGGGCATCCATCTCGTCGTGCCCAAGGACCGGATCCACTCCACGACCGGTCTGATCCTGCAGACCGAGAAGTCGGTGCTGTTCGTCATTCCCTGGGGCCGGCACTGGATCGTCGGAACCACGGACACCGAATGGGACCTCGACAAGGCACACCCCGCCGCGTCCAGCGCGGACATCGACTATCTGCTGGAGCACGTGAACTCGGTGCTGGCGGTCCCGCTCACCCGGGACGACGTCGAGGGGGTGTACGCGGGGCTCCGCCCGCTGCTCGCCGGTGAGTCCGACGCGACGAGCAAGCTCTCCCGCGAGCACACGGTGGCGCACCCGGTTCCCGGCCTGGTCGTCGTCGCGGGCGGGAAGTACACGACGTACCGCGTCATGGCGAAGGACGCGGTGGACGAGGCGGTGCACGGTCTGGACCAGCGGGTCGCCGCATGTGTCACGGAGAACGTTCCGCTGGTCGGAGCCGAGGGCTACACGGCGCTGTGGAACGCCCGCGCGAGGATGGCGGCGCGTACGGGCCTGCATGTGGTGCGGGTGGAGCATCTCCTCAACCGGTACGGCACGTTGACCGAGGAAGTGCTCGCGCTCATCACCGACGACCCGACGCTCGGCGCGCCGCTCGCCGCCGCGGACGACTATCTGCGGGCCGAGATCGTGTACGCGGCATCGCATGAAGGCGCACGCCATCTGGACGATGTGCTGACCCGGCGCACCCGGATCTCCATAGAGACCTTCGACCGGGGTACGCGTAGTGCACGTGAGTGTGCCGAGTTGATGGCACCCGTGCTGGGCTGGGACAAGGAACAGATCGAGAAGGAGGTCGAGCACTACGAGAAGCGGGTGGAGGCGGAGCGTGAGTCGCAGCGGCAGCCGGACGATCTGACGGCGGACGCCGCGCGGTTGGGGGCGCCCGACATCGTGCCCCTCTGATCCTTGCGGTGGCCGGGGAGGTGCCGTCGGCGGTCGGGCAGGTCCCGCCGGCGGCCGTGCAGGGCCGCGACCAGCGCAAGGGCGGGCGCGGTCCCGAGTAGTGGCAGGGTGGGGTGGTCCCGATCTTCCGGCCCCGTCGAGACGGACGGCGGACCCGGGAGACACGCCGGTCCCGGAGTGAGAGACAATGATGGCTCTGCCAAGGCGTGTTACCGCATCGCGCGGGAGCGGCAGGCGCGGGCGAATACCAGGGATCGCAGAGGGGACGCATGTCGGAGGCGGAGCAGTCGCGGAAGCCCCAGCGGGACAAGGCCGAGGAGCCCGAGGCGACGGTGTCGGACGAGCGAGGGCCGGTCACCGCGAAGCCGGGCGTCACGGGTGGAGCGAGGACGGGCGCGAAGTCAGGTGCGAGGTCAGGCGCGAAGCCTGCCGCGACGTCGGACGCCAAGCCGGGGAGCCGGTCGGACGCGAAGGGCAGCCGGCCGGGGGATTCCGGAGCGGACCCCGCGGGCGGGGTGGCGGGAGTGCCGTCGGGCACGGCGGCGGACGTGGGTCCGGCCGACGCGAAGCCCGAGGACGGGACTGTCGCCGAGAGCGTGGCTGACGCGGTGCCTGGTGCTGACGAGCCGGTTGACGCTGTGCCCGGTGCTGAGGATGTGGCTGACGAACTGCCCCGCGACGGGGAGCCGGCTGACGCTGCGCCCGATGCCGAGGATGTGGCTGATGCCGACCCGCGTGCCGGGGCGCCGGTTGACGCCGTGCCCGTAGCCGAGGACGAGGTGGCCGACGCGGCGCCAGTTTCCGCGGCGGCGAAGAAGGCTGACGTGCCGTCCGGGCCGGCGGCGGTCGAGGGCGCCCCCGCCGACCCGCGGACCGACCCCCGGACCGCGATCTCGACCGAGGCCAAGGCCAAGGCTGAGGCCCGGACCAAGAACAAGCCCACGACCGGGTCCGAGTCCGAGTCCGAGTCGGGAGCCGGCGCCAAGTCCGGGGCCGTCGCGGGCACCGGGACCGCCGCCGAGGACGAGGCCGTGAGCGGAGCGGCTGCCGCTGCTCAGGACGCGGCTCCCTCGCGGGCCAAGGCCCGGGAGACCGTGCCGTCGTGGGCCAAGGCCGAGGTCGCCGCCGATGTGCGGAGCGAGGCGAAGGCCCCGGCCGACTCCGGCGCCGCCGAGACCGATGCCCCCTCCGCCGCCCGGGCCGAAGCGAAGCCCGCGTCCCCCGCCGCCCCCGCGTCCGAGAGGCCCGCCGAGGCGAAGGTGCCCCGCCAGGGGGCCGGGCGGGACACCGAAGGGCGTCTGCTGGCCGGGCGTTACCGGCTCGGTGGTGTGCTCGGCCGTGGCGGCATGGGCACGGTCTGGCGGGCCGTCGACGAGACCCTCGGCCGTACCGTCGCCGTGAAGGAACTGCGCTTCCCGACCAGCATCGACGACGAGGAGAAGCGCCGCCTCATCACCAGGACGCTGCGCGAGGCCAAGGCCATCGCCCGTATCCGCAACAACAGTGCCGTGACCGTCTACGACGTGGTCGACGAGGACGACCGTCCGTGGATCGTGATGGAGCTCGTGGAGGGCAAGTCCCTCGCCGAAGCGGTGCGTGAGGACGGCACCTTGACGCCGCGCCGGGCGGCCGAGGTCGGGCTCGCCATCCTGGATGTCCTGCGTTCCGCGCACCGCGAGGGCATCCTGCACCGCGATGTGAAGCCGTCCAACGTGCTGATCTCCGAGGACGGGCGCGTCGTCCTCACCGACTTCGGTATCGCTCAGGTCGAGGGCGACCCCTCGATCACCTCCACCGGCATGCTCGTCGGCGCCCCCTCGTACATCTCGCCGGAGCGCGCCCGTGGCCACAAGCCCGGGCCCGCCGCCGACCTGTGGTCGCTGGGCGGTCTGCTGTACGCGAGCGTCGAAGGCAGCCCGCCGTACGACAAGGGCTCCGCGATCGCGACTCTCACCGCGGTGATGACCGAGCCGCTCGACCCGCCGAAGAACGCGGGCCCGCTGGAGGAGGTCATCTACGGCCTGCTCGCCAAGGATCCGGCGCAGCGGCTGGACGACGCCGGTGCGCGTGCGCTGCTGACCAAGGTGCTGAACGCACCCGAGGTCCCCGAGGCACCGGTCGTGCCCGAGCCGCCCCAGGACGCCACCCGCGCCCTGTCGTTGCCGCCCGTGCCCCCGCCGCCCCCGGCGAAGCCGAAGGACCCGGCGGCCGACCGGGTGCGTGGCGCGCTCAGGTCCGTGCGGAACGCCGCGGCGGCGGCCACGCCGGAGGCCCGGCCGAAGCAGTCGGCTGCCTCGCAGCAGACGTCGCCCTCCCGGCCCACGCCGCCGCGGGCGCCGCTCACCGATGTGGTGCCCCGCCGGACGATGGTGATCACCGCGGTGGTCGTCGTGCTCGCGATCCTGGCCACGGTGCTGTACCTGACCCTGGGCGACGGCGACCAGGGCAATGAGGGCAAGGTCAAGAACGACCCGTCGGCCACGCCCGGGGCCGCTGCCGCCGGGACGGGCACCGACGCCGGCACGGACACCGGCGACGACAAGGGCAAGAACGGCGACGAAGAGGGCTCGGGGAAGGACTCCGGCAAGGGCGACGACGGCGGCTCCGACGACGAGCAGACGCCCGAGAAGCCCGGGGCCGGCGACCCGGCCGGCGGCGGGCTGCCGGCGGGGTACGCAATGGTGTCGAACGACCAGTTCCACTTCACCATGGCGATGCCCAAGGGCTTCAAGGTCACCGACATAGCGGGTTCCAACTCCGGCGCGATATACAACCGGACGAGCGGCGCGTTCCCGCGCATCCAGGTCGACTTCGGCGCGAACCCCAAGGACGACGCCGCCGCTGCCTGGCGGGCCGCCCAGGTCGCCGTCAGTCTCAGCAGCGACGGATACAAGCACCGGGGCATCAAGCCGGTCGAGTACAACGGCTATCCGACGGCAGCGGACTGGGAGTTCGAGCGCACACAGGGCGGAATGCGGGTACGAGTCCTCAACAGGGGCTTCAAGGTGGACGCCGACCGCGGCTACTCGATCATGATCAGCTGCAAGGCCAGTGAGTGGGACAAGGCCGAGTGCGTCACGCTGCGCAAGACGGCGTTCGCCACATTCAAGCCCAAGGACTGACCAAGGACACGTATCGTGAGAGCCCGCGGACGGTACGCAGCCGCAAGGGGCCGCTGAACGACCGGAATTGACGTGCTTTGACGTTTTGCTGCGGCCTCCGGGACCGGTCGGCGGACAGCGCGCTTGTGGGGAGGCGTCGTGGACGACTACGCGGGACGGGTACTCGCCGACCGCTATCGGCTTCCCCTGCCTCCGTCCGACGCCTACGAACTGGCCGAGACCCGAGCGTTCGACACCTACAGCGGACAGGAAGTCCTGGTACGGCAGGTGCCGTTGCCGGAGATCGTCGACGCCGAGGTTGTCGACATGGAGGGCCTGTCCGGGGGTGCGGTGCCGGGGAGGGCCCAGGGGCGTTCGACCCGGCGGCCCGCGGACCCGGCCGTGCGCCGGGCCATGGACGCCGCGCAGGCGGCCGCCCAGATTCCCGACCACCCGCGGCTGGACCAGGTCTTCGACGTCTTCGCCGAGGACGGTTCGCTGTGGATAGTCAGCGAACGCGTCGCCGCCCGGCCCCTGGCCGCGCTCCTCGCCGAGAAGCCCCTCACGCCCTACCGCGCGGCCGAAGTCGCCTCCGATGTGCTGACCGCCCTGCGCGTTCTGCACGCGCACGGCTGGACCCACCGGAACATCACCGCCCGTACGGTCCTGGTCTGCGACGACGGACGGGTCGTCCTGACGGGGCTCGCCTCCGGGGCCGCGGAGGAGGCACTGTGCGGATACGCTCCGGTGCCCCCGCCGGTGGACCCTGACCCCGATCATGAACACGAGGGTGACGACGGCGACTTCGCCGACGTCGGCGACCAGGATCTCCACGACGGGGAGCCGGACGAAGGGGAGTCCGGCCACGACGGGCACGGGGGATACGAGGACCACCTTCACGACGAGGGCCCCGGTGACGAGGACTACTCCTACGGCGAAGCCGGCGAGGGCTCGCCGGAGCCGGCCGCGCTGGAGTCGCCGCACTCGGCCGACCCCTACGCCACGCCCGACCCCTATCTGGCCCCCGATCTCTACCCCTACCGTCCGCCCGCGCAGGGCACCGGCGCCGGAGCGGGCCCCGGCCCCGCTGCTCCGGGTGCCGCTGCTCCCGGTCCCGCCGGCGCCGGTTCCGGCACCGGTGTTCCCGACATCAGGGCCGCCCGGGCGGGTGCGATCGCCGCGTACCGCGCGGGTGCCCGCGCCGCCGCCCGGGTCAGCGAGGACCTGCGCCAGGGCGACCGCCCCGTACAGACGGGCAACGACCCGGACTGGTGGGCCGCCAAGCCCGGCGAGCGGGTCATCGCACCGGCCGAGTACCACACCGGCCACGCAGACGACGCCGACGACGATGTGGACGACGACGAGTTCGACGACGACTACGGCGCCGGCGGACCCGGCCGCCCCCGTCTCGCCGGAACCTGGCACGACGGTCCCCTTCCGGGGCAGGACGGCCCCGCACCCCTGTCCGCGGGCGGTGGCGAACCGGCCCGGCACCCCCGGCGCGACGACGACCTGTACGGCGTCGACCCGTACGGCGTGCGCCAGGCGCTCCCCGGAGGTTCCCACCGCCCTGATCCCGGCGCCGGTCGCGGCACCGGGCGCGGCGGCTCCGGCGATCCCTACCGGGACCGTCCCGCGCTGCCCGCTCCCCGTTCCGGCCCGGACCCGTACCGCCCCGCCCTGCCCCACGCCCGCCCCGGCGGGTCACCGACGCCGGTTCCGGCCCCGCCCACCGGGAGCTGGGACCGCGGCGGCGCCGGACGCGAGGCCCTGCGCGCCGACTCGCAGCGCCGGCCCGTCCCCGCGGCCCAGGGCGCCGGCGGCTGGGACGAGGTCGTGGCCGGCGCCGAACCCCCGGCGTACCAGGGGCCGTCCACACCGCTCGCCGCCGAGCGGGCCCGGCAGGCGCGGATCGCCGTCGTCGGAGCGGTGACCGAGCGTTGGGCGCCCGAGCAGGCCGGGCCCGTCCACGAGAACTGGCAGCTGGCCGCCCCCGTCGGCCCCGCCACCGACCTCTGGGCGCTCGGCGCCCTGCTCTACCGCTCGGTCCAGGGGCATGCGCCCTACCCGGAGGAGAGCGCCTACGAGCTGGTGCAGCTCGTGTGCGCCGAGCCGCCCGCGTTCGCCGAGGAGTGCGGTCCGCTGCGCCCCGTCGTGGAGTCGCTGCTGCGCCAGGACCCCACGGAGCGCCCCGAGTTCGAGGAACTGCGCGGCTGGCTGCGTTCCCTGGTGCGGTCCGCGCCCGAGCCCGAGGCCGGGATGGACGTCGTGGCGGTCCCGTCGAGTGTCGTGGACGGCAGCCGGCTGCCCGTCGTACGCCGCCGGGGCGAGCTGGTGCGCAAGCGCCGGACCGGTTCCACCGAGGTCGTCCACGGCCGCCACCGTCACAAGAAGTCGCGGCGGGAACGCCGTGGCCCGCGCTCCCTCGGCCGCCTCCTGCTGCTCCTGATCCTGCTGCTTCTGGTCGCGGCGATCGCGTACGCCATGATGTTCATGCCCCGGTCCGGTACGCAGCAGGAGGGTTCCCAGGGCACGCAGAGCCCGGCGCCCACGGCCTCCGCGCCCGGTCCGGGCCGTACCGAAGCCGGCACGCCTCCGCCGCCGAAGGCTTCCGGCACCCCCGGTTCGCAGCAGCCCCAGACGTCCGCGCCCGCGGGGAACCTCCCGGCCGGCTACGCGCTGCGCAGCGATCCCGAGGGCTTCCGGGTCGCGGTCGACACGTCCTGGCAGCGCAGGCCCATCAACGACAGCGGCCAGGTCCGTTACAGCGACGGCGACTTCACGCTGATCGTGGTGCCCGGCCGGGACAGCGTCCAGGCGAACGGTGACGACCCGCTCGTCTACCAGCGGGACAAGGAGCGTGAACTCCAGCCGTTCCGCGACTCCTCCTGGGCGGCGGCGACCGGGCTCCGCCGGATCGACGTCGGCCGACAGGCCATGGCCGAGGGGCAGTTCACCTGGCAGGACAGCAGTGGACGTGAGGTCTACGTACGCAACCTCGCCATGATCGTCGGCGGCCGGTACCACGTGGTGCAGGTGATCGGTCCGGACGACCAGCGCGACAAGGTGACGGAGGCCTACAGCCAGGCCGTCGAGGCCTACCGGGCGACCGGCTGACGCCCGTCGCGGACCGCGGGAAGGTGCCGACGGGCATCACAGTGCGGTCACTTGAGGCATCCGAGGTACCGCGTCCGTAATTCCCTTCCGTAACCTGTGATCCCAAGGAACGGGGCGGGGGACGTGGAGAATTCTCAAGAGACGGGCGCGGGACTGCTGCTGGCCGGGCGTTACCGGCTGGGCGAGTGCATCGGCAGCGGTGGCATGGGCAAGGTCTGGCGCGCACACGACGAGGTGCTGCACCGGGTCGTCGCGGTCAAGGAGCTGACGGCGGGGCGCTATGCCTCCGAGGCGGACCGGATCGTGCTGCACGCGCGTACGCAGAAGGAGGCCCGGGCGGCCGCCCGGATCAGCCATCCCGGCGTGGTCACCGTCCACGACGTGCTCGACCACGACGCGCGCCCCTGGATCGTCATGCAGTACGTCGACGGGCCGTCGCTCGCCGACGCGGCCAAGGAGACCGGGCGCATCCCGTCGCTGGAGGCCGCCCGGGTCGGACTGCACGTGCTGCGGGCGCTCGGCGCCGCGCACGCGGTCGGGGTGCTCCACCGGGACATCAAGCCCGCGAACATCCTGCTCGACCGGCAGGGCACCGCGCACGGCGAGGACCGTACCGGGGGACGGGCGCTGATCACCGACTTCGGGATCGCCGCGATCGAGGGCGACTCGACGATCACCAGGACCGGGGAGATCGTCGGCTCCATCGACTACCTGGCCCCCGAGCGGGTGCGCGGCGCCGATCCCGGTCCCGCCTCCGACCTCTGGTCGCTGGGTGCCACGCTCTACACGGCGGTGGAGGGCGCGTCGCCGTTCCGGCGTTCGACGCCGCTGTCGACCATGCAGGCGGTCGTCGGCGACGAGCCGCCCCACCCCGAGCACGCGGGCCTGCTGACCCCCGTGATCATGTCGCTGCTGCGCAAGAACCCCGCGGACCGCCCCTCGGCCGCCGAGGCCGAGCGGATGCTCCAGGCCGCGCTGGCGGACCCGACGCGGACCGTGGCCCAGCACCGGGTTCCCACGCAGCGGGTGACGCGCAGCGAACAGCGTCACGAACCCGGCCATGGCCACGATCGGCACCACGGCCAGAGGTCTGGGGGTCCCGTCAACTCCCAGGCCCCGACGCCGTACCGGCCGAACCCCGTCCTGACGCCGTCGTCCTCGCCCGCCCCGCCGCCCGCCCCGAAGCGCCGCGCGGGACGGCTGCCCCGGGCGGTGATCGTGGTCGTGCTGTCGGCCGTCGTCGGCGTCGGCGCGGGGCTCGCGGCCATGAAGTACGCCGGGGACGACGGCGGGGGCGGTACGGAAACGCAGACCACTCCCGACACCTCCGCATCCGTGCCGCCCGGCTGGCACCGCGTCAACGACCCGGAGGGCTTCAGCCTGCTCGTGCCGAAGGGCTGGAAGCGGCAGGCGGACGGCGACCAGATCGACTACACGCCCGACAACGGCAAACACCGCATCCGGATCAGCAGCGACGACTCGCCGGACTTCGAGAACCCGTACATGCACATGCTGAGCCTGGAGAAGACGCTCGCGAGGCTGCCCGCGTACAAGCGGGTCAAGCTCGCGCCCAACACCTTCCGGGACCACACCAACTCCGCACTGTGGGAGTTCACCTGGACCGAGCGGAAGAGTCACCCGGGCGACCGGCGGGCCATCGACCAGATCTACTACGAGGACGACGGCCGCGAGTACGCGCTCTACATGTCGGGGCCGGCCGAGGACTGGTCGACCACCCGCGAGCAGTTCGACATCATGCTGCGGGGCTGGCGGCCTCCGGCATGACCGACGACGCCGAACGAGGGGGATTCGGGTGTCCGAGCAGGAGACACGGCTGATCGCGGGCCGCTACCGGCTCCTGGACCGGCTGGGGCGCGGGGGCATGGGCACCGTGTGGTGCGCGGACGACGAGCTGCTCGGCCGCCGGGTCGCGGTGAAGGAGCTGCATCCGGAGGACTCTCCCGGGGGCCGCGGCGCCTCGCCGTACACCTCCACGGCGGCGCCGCTGCGCGAGGCGCGGGCCGTGGCGCGGGTCAAGCACCCGCATGTCGTCGTCGTGCACGACGTGGTCGTCGACGACGGGCTTCCGTACATCGTCATGGAGCTGGTCGACGGCGGCTCGCTCGCCGAACGGATCGCGCGCCGCGGCCCGGTCGGTGTCGCCGAGACCGCCCGCATCGGGCTGGCGCTGCTCGGGGCACTGCGCGCCGCGCACGAACTGGGCGTACTGCACCGGGATCTGAAGCCCGCGAACGTCCTGCTCGAAGAAGCGACCGGGCGGGTGGTCCTCACCGACTTCGGCATCGCCCAGCTCACCGGCTCCACGACGATCACCGAGGTGGGGTCGTTCGTCGGATCGCCCGAGTACACCGCACCCGAGCGGATGCAGGGCGCCACCGCCGGTCCCGCGTCGGACCTGTGGTCGTTCGGGGTGCTGCTGTGTGCCGCGCTCGGCGGTGAATCGCCCTTCCGCCGGGACTCGTTGGGCGGGATCCTGCACGCGGTCGTCGAGGCCGAGATCACCCTGCCCGCCCAGGCCGAGCCCTTGCGTCCGCTCGTCCTCGGGCTGCTCGAGCGCGATCCGGCGCTGCGGCTCGACGCGGCGGAGGCGGAGAAGCTGCTGCGTACGTACGTGGCGAAGGGCAGTCTGCCGGCCCGCGACGTGCACAGCGCGCCGACCAGCCATGTCGCCCGGCCCGCGCCCGCCCACCAGGCGCCCACCCCGACGGAGTCGGTCACGGCGGCGCCCGCGCCGGCGTCCGTACCGGCACCCGCAGGCCGTGCCCGTCGCCGCGCGCCGCTGCTGGCCGCCGCCGCCGTGGTCGCCGCACTCGCCGGGGCGGGCGGGGCGACGGCGGTGCTGATGCAGGACGACGGCAAGGGCACGGCCGCGCCCGGGCCCTCGGCCTCGGCCTCGGACAGCACGCCACCGGTGCGCACCGCGCAGTCTCCCGTCGCGGCCCCCGAGCCCACCGTGACGGTGACGAGCTCCCCGGCCCCGGCGGCCAAGAAGCCTCCGGCGCCCGCGGGTTACCTCGCGGTCGTGGACCCGGACGGGTTCGCGCTCGCCGTGCCCGATGGCTTCGTGCGTTCCGAGGACGACAAGCGCGTGTACTACATGGACGCGGACCAGGCCGTCAGGATCGGCATCCGCGTACAGCGGCCGGTCCCCGACGGCCCGCTCGGATCGATGCGCCGCTCGGACGCGGACGGGCCGCACACCAACCCCGGCTACCGCGACGGCAAGGTCACCCCGACCACCCACAACGGACTGACCGCCGCGCTCTGGGAGTTCACCTGGAAGGGCTTCTCGCAGGCCGAGGGCGCCCGGCACACGATCGACGTCTGCTGGGAGGAGAACGGCAGGATGTACGACGTGTGGGTCTCCGCGCCCGTGGGCCGGCTGGACGAGGCGCGTCGGCACTTCGACACCGCGCTCGACTCCTTCACGCCGCCCGGCTGACCGGCACAAGCCTGGCCGGCCCCCCGGCCGACCCCACCCGCCCGGCTGACCGCATCCGCCCGGCCGACCCCACCCACCCACCCGCCCGGCCGACCGCGCCTGCCCCCGGCCGACCGCCCCTCGTGCGGTGGGGTGCGGCGAGGCAGGACGGTCACTGTCACGGGTCTGCATCCGGTCCCGTGTGCCGGTGGCATCCACCACCGGGGTTGGTCAGGATGTGTGCATGACCAACAACGGGGGACGGTCGAACGAGCCGATCAGCCACGGCCTCAGGTCGCCGGACGCCGCCCGGCGGCTGTGGATCTCCGGCCCGGTGGAGAGCTGGGCGGCCCGGGAGGGCGACACGCTCGTCGACCGGGTCGCCGGGCATCCGAGGATCCAGGGCCTGTGAGCGCCGCGGGCGACGGCCGCCTGATCGGCGGCCGCTACCGGCTCGTCGAACGCATCGGCTCCGGCGGCATGGGCACCGTCTGGCTGGCCCGGGACGAAGTCGTCGGCCGGGACTGCGCGGTGAAGGAGCCGCGGCTGCCCGGCGACCCCTCCGACCCCGTCCACCAGCGGCTCTGCCGACGGCTTCAGCGCGAGGCGCGGGCGGCCGCGCAGGTGGAACACCCGTCGGCCGTATCCGTGCACGATGTCGTCACGGACGGCGGACTCCCTTGGATCGTCATGGAGTTGGTCCGCGGCGAATCCCTCCATGCCCTGCTCAAGCGGGGAGCGCTGCCGCCGGAGGAGGCCGCCCGGATCGGGCTCGCCGTCCTGGGCGCGCTTGCCGCCGCGCACGCGAAGGGGATCGTCCACCGCGATGTGAAACCCGCGAACGTCCTGCTCGGACCGCACGGCCGGGTAGTGCTCACGGACTTCGGCATCGCGCGCGTCCAGGGTGAGGAGCCGCTGACGGTCAGCGGTGAGTTCGTCGGCTCGCTCGAATCGATCGCGCCGGAACGGATGCAGGGCGTCCCGGCCGGGCCCGAGTCGGACCTGTGGTCGCTGGGCGTGCTGCTGTACGCGGCGGTCGAGGGCTGGTCCCCGTTCCGGCGTACGACGCTGGAGTCCACCCTGGCGGCGATCCTCCAGGCGGAGGCGCCCGAGCCGGTACGGGCGGGACCGCTGGCCGACCTGATCGTGCGGCTGCTGGCGAAGGAGCCCTCGCACCGGCCGTCCGCGCAGGAGGTGGAGCGGGAACTGGAGGCGGTGGCGGCGGGACGCGTCCCCCCGCTGCGGGCGCCGGCGGGCGATGCGCCGGAACCGGAATCTCCTGCCCGGCGCGCGCCTGAGCCCCGTCCCGAAGCCGGTGCCGCCGAACCCGCGCCCGGGCCGCGCGCATCCGGATCGCGGGAGTCCGGGACCCAGGGCTCGCGGCCGAAGGACTCCGGGTCACCCGACGTCGGGCCACCCGACTCCGGATCGGACCCGCGGCCCACCTCCACGGCCACGCCCTCCCGTCTCCGCCAACCCCGCCGGACCGTCGCCCTGGCCGCGGCGGCGGCCGTCGCCGTCGCCGCGGCCGTCTGGGGTGTCGCCGCCGTCGCGGCCGGCGGCACCGGCAACTTGGGCACATCCTCGGGCGCACACGGGAACGGCACCGGACCCTCCTCGCAGCCGCAGATGGCGACCCCGGACGCCTGGCGTTGGCGACCCCACTTCGAGTCACGGCTCGACGCGGAGATCTCCGTCCCCCGGTCGTACCGGCGTGAGGCCGTCACCTCCGAGGCGTCACTCGCGGCCGACCGGGAGATCACCTTCGCCGAGCGCGGCAACCCGGTCTGGTTACGGCTCACGCGCGCCGACAAGGACCCGTCCGCGTCCGGCCCGGTCGAGTGGGCGCAGCGCGATCTGCGGCGGCTGATGGACGGGGGTGAGCAGGGCGGCGGGTTCACGGCGTCCCAGGCGCGCGGCACCGTCGTCCCCGCCAATCACCACGGCACCGACGCGGCCGTGCTGGACGTGACGTACTACGCGCAGGAGGGCGACACCGCACGGCCCGTCCACCGGCTGGCGTTCTACGTGGTCACCGCCGCCCAGGAGCGCTACTCGGTGCTCGTCGAGATGCCGAAGGGCGGCAAGGAGGAGGCGGAGGGTCAGGATCTCTTCCGTGGTGTCCGGGACCGCCTGAAGCTCGGCAAAGCCGAGACCAGTCCCTGATCAGGCCTTATGTGCCAGCGATCGCTGGCACGATGATGTGGGGGTGTGGAAAAGCTGTTACCGACGGGTACCCAAAGCTCTGATTGCCGCATACTCTCGCCCCCATGACGGACTCGAAGGCCCCCGCCGCCGCCCTCGGCACCAACCCGACCGCGGCCGCGCCGGCGAACGCGCGCACCGCCGCCGACGTGGTCACTCCCGAGGTGGTCGCGCAGCTCACCCGTGGCGTCGTCGGCTCCGGCCGCACCGCCAACCACACGCCCTTCACCGGACAGAAGCTGGCGGACCTGCCCGAGTCCACTCCCGAGGACGTGGCCGAGGCCTTCGCGCGGGCCCGTGTCGCCCAGCCCGTCTGGGCCGCGACCCCGGTCCGCACCCGCGCCGCCGTGCTGCTGCGCTTCCACGACCTGGTCCTGGAGCGGCAGGCCGAAGTCCTCGACCTCATCCAGCTGGAGACCGGCAAGGCCCGGCTGCACGCGCACGAAGAGGTCCAGGCCGTCGCCGTGGCCGCCCGCCACTACGGCCGCAGGGCCGCCGCCTATCTGAAGCCGAAGCGCCACACCGGTGTGGTCCCCGTCCTCACCAAGGCCACCGAACTGCGCCAGCCGCGCGGTGTCGTGGGCCAGATCGCGCCCTGGAACTACCCGCTCGAACTGTCCGTCGGCGATGCGCTGCCCGCGTTCGTGTCCGGCAACGCCGTCGTGATGAAGCCCGACACCGAGACCGCGCTGACCGCCCTGTGGGCCCGTGATCTGCTGATCGAGGCCGGACTGCCGGCCGAGGTCTTCCAGGTCGTCATCGGCGAGGGCCCGGTCGTCGGCCCGGAGGTCGTCAAGCACGCCGACTACGTCTCCTTCACCGGCTCCACCCGCACCGGCCGCGAGGTCGCCCAGGGCGCGGCCGCCCGTCTCATCGGGGTCTCCCTCGAACTCGGCGGCAAGAACGCCATGCTGGTGCTCCACGACGCCGACATCGAGAAGGCCGCCGCCGGAGCGATCCGCGCCTGCTTCTCGTCGGCCGGCCAGTTGTGCATCTCCATCGAGCGGCTCTACGTCCACGAGTCGGTGGCCGATGCCTTCCTGGAGCGGTTCGCCGCCCGGACCAAGGCGATGCGCCTGGGCAGTTCGCTGGCGTACGGCGCCGACATGGGCTCGCTCGTCGGCGAACGCCAGCTGGAGACCGTCACCCGCCATGTCGACGAGGCGGTGGCCAAGGGCGCCACGCTCGTCGCCGGCGGCGTCGCCCGCCCCGACATAGGCCCGCTGTTCTACGAGCCGACCATTCTCGACGGTGTCGAGTCGCCCATGGCGGTGTGCACCGAGGAGACCTTCGGCCCGGTCGTCTCCGTCTACCGCTTCACGGACGAGGACGAGGCCGTCGCGCTCGCCAACGCCACGCCGTACGGACTGAACTCGAGCGTCTGGACGCGTGACGGCAGGCGCGGCCACGCCGTCGCGGCGAAGCTGCGCACCGGCACGGTCAACATCAACGAGGGCTACGCACCGGCGTACGGCAGTGTGCAGTCCCCGATGGGCGGCATGAAGGACTCCGGTCTGAGCAGGCGGCACGGCTCCGAGGGAATCCTCAAGTACACCGAGGCGCAGACCGTCGCGCAGCAGCGGCTCATCCCGCTCGCCCCGTCGTTCGGGATGGACGACGAGAAGTACGCGGCGTTCATGAGCCGCTCCCTCAGGGCGATGAAGGCCCTGCGTCTCCGCTAGCCCGCCACGCCGGCCCCGGCGCCGGCCCGAACCGAGCAGTCAGCACCGTTTCGTACCGAGGAGTGCCATGTCCCAGGTCCCCCCTGCCCGGAATCAGGAAGCCCCCGACGACGACGCCTACGACTACGACGTCCTGATCGTCGGTTCGGGCTTCGGCGGTTCGGTCTCGGCGCTGCGCCTGACGGAGAAGGGCTACCGGGTCGGCGTCCTCGAGGCGGGCCGCCGCTTCACCCGGGAGACCCTGCCGAAGAACTCCTGGGACCTGCGCAACTTCCTGTGGGCCCCGGCGCTCGGCCTGTTCGGCATCCAGCGGATCCATCTGCTCGGCAATGTGATGGTGCTGGCGGGCGCGGGCGTGGGCGGTGGTTCGCTGAACTACGCCAACACCCTCTATGTCCCGCCGAAGCCCTTCTTCGAGGACGCGCAGTGGGGGAACATCACCGACTGGCACGCGGAACTCCAGCCGTACTACGACCAGGCACGGCGGATGCTCGGCGTCCGGCTCAACCCGACGATGACCCCCTCCGACGTCCATCTCAAGGCGACCGCCCAGGCGATGGGCATCGGCGACACCTTCCACATGGCACCGGTCGGCGTCTTCTTCGGCGACGGCGAAGACGCCGACGGTACGGCGAAGGCCGCGCCCGGTTCCGAGGTCCCCGACCCGTACTTCGGCGGGGTGGGGCCGGCCCGCAAGGCGTGCACCGAGTGCGGTGAATGCATGACGGGCTGCCGCCACGGCGCGAAGAACACCCTCAACGAGAACTACCTCTACCTCGCCGAGCAGGCCGGTGCCGTCATCCACCCGATGACCTCGGTCGTCACCGTCACCGAGGACTCGCGGGGCGGCTTCGCGGTGGGCACGCTGCCGAGCGACAGCAAGCGCAAGGGCAAGGGGCGCACCTTCACGGCGCGCCGGGTCGTGATCGCGGCCGGCACCTACGGCACCCAGACCCTGCTGCACCGGATGAAGGACACCGGCCTGCTGCCGCGGATCTCCGGGCGGCTGGGGGAGCTGACCCGTACGAACTCCGAGGCGCTCGTGGGCGCGCAGACCGACAACCGCCGCTACCGCAAGCGGCACGGCGGGGAGCGGGTCGACTTCACCCGCGGCGTCGCGATCACCTCGTCGATCCATCCCGATGCCAACACCCATATCGAGCCGGTGCGTTACGGCAAGGGCTCCAACGCGATGGGCGGGCTGACGGTCCTCCAGGTCCCGTACAACACCAAGCGCCGCGTGGCGGGCTGGTTCGGGAGCATCACCAAGCACCCGTTGCTCGCGATGCGGATGCTGTCCAACCGGCGCTGGTCGGAGCGGACGATCATCGGGCTCGTCATGCAGTCGCTGGACAACTCACTGACCACGTACCGCAAGCCCAAGGGCATCGGCAAGGGCCTGCTCACCGCCCGGCAGGGCCACGGCGCGCCCAACCCGACCCAGATCCCGGAGGCGACCCGCGCGGCCTCGCTTCTCGCGGAGGAGATCAACGGTTTCGCCGGCTCCAACATCGGTGAGCTGATGGGCACTCCGCTGACCGCCCACTTCCTGGGCGGCTGCCCGATCGGCGCGGCGGCGGAGGCGGGCGTGATCGACCCGTACCACCGGCTGTTCGGCCACCCGGGCATCTCGGTCGTGGACGGCTCCGCGGTCTCGGCGAACCTCGGGGTGAACCCGTCCCTGACGATCACCGCGCAGGCGGAGCGGGCGATGTCGTTCTGGCCCAACAAGGGCGAGGAGGACCCGCGTCCGGCGCAGGGCGGTGTGTACGAACGTCTGCTCCCGATCGCCCCGAAGTCCCCTGCGGTCCCGGACGCGGCGTTCGGAGCCCTGCGGCTGCCGCTGCTGGAGATCCCGAAGGTCCCGCCGAAGAAGGCCTGACGGCCCGCGCCGGGGCCCACCCGCCCCGGCCGCACCACCCCGGGCACAGAGAAGGGCCGCTGCACCCCCCTCCGAGTGCAGCGGCCCTTCCGGTCTTGCAGGTGGCTCGTGTTACGCCGTCGCGTCCTCACGGCGGCGCTTCATCGCGAAGACCACACCTGCACCGGCGAGAACGGCGACACCGCCGACGATCCCGACGACGGGCAGGACGGAATCGGAGCCGGTCTCGGCGAGGCTGCCGGTGACCTGGGCGCCCGTGTTGGTGCCCGTGCTCGGCTTCTCGGTGGCGACCGGAACCTTGCCACCCTCCTGCGGCTTCGTGCCGCCGGTGTCCGTACCGGCCTTCACGATCTGGAACTTGTACGCGATGTCACCGCTGCCGATGCACTCGGCGTCCTCGTCGCTGTAGATGCTCGCGCCGAGCGAGAAGCCCGCACCCACCGGGGCACCGGCCTTGACGTTGATCCGCAGCGGGATGTCGACCTCGAACTCGGGCTCCAGCGTCTCCGACCAGCCGACGAAGCCGACGGCCTCGCCGTCCGGGCCGCGCAGGTCGTACCAGGTCTTGGTGTCCGCGTCGAAGGCCTGGAGACGGACCTGCTTGCGGGTGAACAGCTCCTCGCCCAGCTCGTCGGCGGAGGCGCCGGCGAAGTAGACGAGGTCGGTCAGCGTGCTGTCCGACGAGTTGTAGATGTTCAGGCTGAACTTGTGCCAGCCGCTGCCCGCGGCGATCTTGCCGGGAAGCCCCGTGATCGACACGTCGATCTTGGCGTCCTCGCACTCGACCGGCAGCTCCTCCTCCGGCTCCGACTCCGTCGCGCTGGGCGTCGCGGCGGGGGAGCTGGGGGTGTTGAGCGGTGCGCTCGGCGAGGGGGCGGAGTCGCTGGGCGAGGCGCTGGTGCTCGTGCCCGGCTCGGGGGCCGTCCCCGGGGCCGTCTCGGTCGCCGAGGGCGAACCGGACGGGGTGGTGCTCTCGCCGGCCTCCGGAGTCGTGGACTCGGTGGTGGTCGGCGAGCCCGTCGCGAACGCGGCCGGAGCCGACAGGAACGCGGCGGGGGCTATGACTGCGGTCGCGGCGGCGACGGCCATAGCGCGGCGAAGCTTCATGAAGACCTCAGTGAAGTCCGGGTGCCGCATCACAGCGGCACTGAGTCTGGAGGGCCTTCCGGGGTGGGGGTGCACGGGTGAGGCCGTTGATACGCATAGATGACCGGCGAGTGGCCGAAAAGGTTGCACACGAACTCACAGAATATTTATGTGGCGCCCGTCACATACGTCGTCACGGGGTCGCGGGGGGCCGGCGGGGGCCGGCTCGTGCCGTCGGCCCGGCTGTCCTGAAACCGCCGTCCCGGCCCGGCCGTTGACTGTGATGCGCGTCACGCTCTGGCGCCTGTGGTGATCGCACAACCTTTCCCCCGGGTGCGCGGTCGAACCTGCGCTGTCACCGCCCCATGCACCCCCGGGGCCCCACGGATCCCAACTGATCTCGAAGGTTCGTTGATGAGACGCCTGTCCCTTCCGGCTGCCGGCCGTCGTTCGGCCACCGCCCTCGCTGTCGCCGGGCTGTTCGCCGGCGCAGTGCTCACCGCCGCTCCCGCCCACGCGGACGGCCCCGTGTTCACCCTCGGCGGCCCGGCCGAGGTCGGGCTGCGCCCGTATCCCGCCACGGGCAAGCCCCAGACGACAACCGTCGATGTGACGGTGAACAACCCCAGCGAGGACGTGGAGAACGGCGACTTCGACGGCGAGTACACCGTCAGGTTCGACCTCAGCGCCCTCGCCGGTGTCGCCGATGTGAAGTTCGGCGACACCGGGAGCTCGGACTGCAAGATCACCGGCACCACCGGCGTCTGCACCGACTACGGCGTGTGGGCCGGTCTCAGCAGCGTCGCCGAGCTGAAGGTCTCCGCCGCCAAGGGCAGCAAGCCCGGCGCCACCGGTGACATCAAGGTCTCCGGCTCGGCAGAGGGCGCCACCTTCACGTCCTTCGCGACCAAGGTGACCGTGGGCGGTCCCGACCTGGTGATGAAGCCGCTGAACCTGACGGCGGACGTCAAACCGGGCCAGGCGCAGCGCGCTCCGATCACGTTCGCCAACGCGGGCACGTCCGCGGCCGGCGATGTGCTGCTCACGCTGATGTACTCGCACGGCATCGAGATCCCCGAGCGGTTCTCCAACTGCGAGTACAGCCAGGGCACGGGTGAGGACTTCGAACACGTCTACTCCACCGCGATCTGCGCCCTCGAAGGACCCTTCGAGCCGGGTGCCGTCTACGAGCTGGAGAAGCCCTTCACGGTGAAGGCGGCCGGTCACGCCTTCATCGAGGACTTCATCTACCGCGTCAACGAGGACAGCCCGAAGGAGCGTGCCGCCCAGCGTGCCGGCGCCGCCTTCACCCCGGGTACCGGAGGCGTTCTCGGAGTGAGGAAGCAGGCCGCCCCGGCCCGTTCTGCGGACCTCGACCCGTGGAACAACCAGCAGGAGCAGGGCATCCGCGCCAAGAACACGGCGGACTTCGCCGCGTACGGCGTGAGCGTGGAGAAGGCCGCCGTCGGCGAGACGGTCAAGGCCGGCATCGGCTTCCGCAACCAGGGCCCGGCGTGGATCGGTTACATCCGCTCCGGTGAATCCATCGGCGTCGTGGACGTCAGGATCCCCGAGGGCGCCAAGGTCACCGCCAAGCCGAAGTCCTGCAACGGCGTGACGGCGTCGGGTGGTGAGCGCGACAAGCAGCTCGGCGCGCCCCGCTACATCTGCGAGGTCGGCTCCGTGGTCCTGGAGAACGCGGACTTCGCGCTGCCCTTCGAGCTCACGGTCGAGAAGGTCGTCGCCGACGCGACGGGAACCGTGACCGTGCGCAACTGGCACGAGCCCGAGCCCGCGCTGCAGTTCGACCCGAACATGGCCAACAACACCGCGAAGCTCGTCCTGAACGGCAAGGACTCCGGCACCACCACGGGCGGCACCTCCGGCGGTTCCACCACCGGCGGTTCGACCGGTGGCTCCACGGGTGGCGACTCGGCGCAGTCCACGGGCGGTACGGCCGCGGGCACCGCCGCGTCCGGTGGCGGTACGGCCGAAGGCGGGCTGGCCTCCACCGGCTCGACCGCGCTGCTCACCGCGTCGGCCGCCGCCGTCGCGCTGGCCGCGGGCGGGGTCCTCTTCGTCGCCGTCCGTCGCCGCCGCGCGACGACCGGTGCGTGAGACGCCGATCGCACCGATCATGTCGCACCGATCGCGTCGTACTGACCGAGCAGGGGTCACCGGGCGGATCTGATCGACGAGACCGGACCTGCCCGAGCGGAAGCGGTGAACACCGTGACCGGGCCCTCGGCCCGGACGCAGAGCAAGGGCCCCGCCGGACGCGCTGTCCGCGGGGCCCTTGGCGATCGGCACCGGCGTCAGGGCAGCGCCGGTGCCGAGTCGCGGCGCCGGGGGGTTGCGCCGCGGGGAACGGCCGCCCGTCGTGCGCACCCGGGGCCTGTTCCGAACGACAGGCCCCTGCGGCGCACGGGTGGTGTCGGCCTCTGGCTGTGGAGTCGCGCAGTGGGGATGCGCGGGTTCTGGCATCGTGCTGGGCGTGCTGGGAGAGCAGCTGTTCGGATCGGATGCGGTCGGCCCCGGGCGTCCCCGGAAGCCGACCGCCCTTGGAGTGACCGGGCTGCTGTCCCCTGCCGACCGGTCACGCGCGCTGGGGCGAGGTCCCACGACGTACCTGAGATACGTCACACGCCCCAGCGGAGCCACGCGTGGTTTCCTGCACTGGCCCGCCCCTGGCTGACACGGACACCGGGACCAACGACCCCCTGTCGCCCGCGGTCACGCGCCGTACGGGTGAGGATGCAACCGAACTCAGATGCGGCCCCGGCACAGCTCCAGCAGCGTCATCGCCAGCGAGGTGCCGGGCCGGCCGAGCGCGTCGCGGAAGTGGCTGAGCACCTCCATCTCGCGGGACAGGTTCACCCGGCGACCGCCGGAGGACAGACGCGCGTCCTGGATGACGGCCGACACGGCCATCCGTTCCTGCACGAGACCGATGATCCGGTCGTCGAGGGCGTCGATCCGCTCGCGGGCGGAGGTGATCACGTCCGCGGCCTCGGGGGTGCGGGCGCCGGTCTTCTCCGTGACGGTCTTCTCGGCGAGTGTCATGGCGTGGGGCTCCTTGTTCCGAAGGAGGCGTCCCCGGTCCGGCACGGCCCGGAAATGACAGAACGCCCCGGGCCTTGTCGGCCCGGGGCGCCTGGGAAGTCGCTTGTCAGTTGCTCAAGCAGCACGACCATGGCAGCCGGACGGGCCGGTGCCATAGGTAAAGACGAAGGTCAGCTGCATGTGCATGGGCACAGTATGGACCGACCTCCCGCCCGGGGCCAAAGCCGGGTTCGGATGGTGAGACGGAAGAGGCCCCCGCGCGCCCCGGTAGAATCGGCAGAACCGACCCCGCCCACCGCCGGAAGGCCGCCAGTGTCATCAGCGTCCCCCGCTGCCGCGCCCGCATCGAACCCGGACGTCGTCCTGGTTGTCGATTTCGGCGCCCAGTACGCCCAGCTCATCGCCCGCCGTGTCCGTGAGGCCCGGGTCTACAGCGAGATCGTCCCCTCGACGATGCCCGTCGCCGAGATGCTGGCCAAGAACCCCAAGGCGATCATCCTCTCCGGCGGTCCCTCGTCCGTCTACGCGGAGGGCGCCCCGCGCCTGGACCGCGCGATCTTCGAGGCCGGGGTCCCCGTCTTCGGCATGTGCTACGGCTTCCAGCTGATGGCCACGACCCTCGGCGGCACCGTCGACAACACGGGGGCGCGTGAGTACGGCCGTACCCCGCTGCACGTCTCCAAGGCCGGTTCGACGCTCTTCGAGGGCACCCCGTCCGAGCAGCCGGTGTGGATGTCCCACGGCGACGCCTGCTCCGCCGCCCCGGAGGGCTTCACAGTCACCGCGTCCACGGACGTGGTCCCCGTCGCCGCCTTCGAGAACGACGAGAAGAAGCTGTACGGCGTGCAGTACCACCCCGAGGTGATGCACTCCACGCACGGCCAGCAGGTTCTCGAGCACTTCCTCTACCGGGGGGCCGGCATCGAGCCGACCTGGACCACCGGGAACGTCATCGAGGAGCAGGTCGCCGCCATCCGCGAGCAGGTCGGCGACAAGCGCGCGATCTGCGGGCTGTCCGGCGGCGTGGACTCCGCGGTGGCCGCCGCTCTCGTGCAGAAGGCCATCGGCTCCCAGCTGACCTGTGTGTACGTCGACCACGGTCTGATGCGCAAGGGTGAGACCGAGCAGGTCGAGAAGGACTTCGTCGCGGCAACGGGCGTACAGCTCAAGGTCGTCGACGCCGAGGAGCGTTTCCTCGACGCGCTGAAGGGGGTCGCCGACCCCGAGCAGAAGCGGAAGATCATCGGCCGCGAGTTCATCCGGGTCTTCGAGCAGGCGCAGGCCGAGATCGTGGCCGAGGCCGAGGCCGGCGAGGAAGTCGCCTTCCTCGTCCAGGGCACGCTCTACCCGGACGTCGTCGAGTCCGGCGGCGGCAGCGGTACCGCCAACATCAAGTCGCACCACAACGTCGGCGGTCTGCCCGAGGACCTGGAGTTCCAGCTCGTCGAGCCGCTGCGCCAGCTGTTCAAGGACGAGGTCCGGATGGTCGGCCAGGAACTGGGCCTGCCGGAGGAGATCGTCCAGCGCCAGCCGTTCCCGGGCCCCGGCCTCGGCATCCGGATCGTCGGCGACGTCACCAAGGAGCGGCTCGACCTCCTGCGCGAGGCCGACTCCATCGCCCGCGAGGAGCTGACCGCGGCCGGTCTCGACCGTGACATCTGGCAGTGCCCGGTGGTGCTGCTCGCCGATGTCCGCAGTGTCGGTGTCCAGGGTGACGGACGCACCTACGGCCACCCGATCGTCCTGCGTCCCGTGTCCTCCGAGGACGCCATGACGGCGGACTGGACGCGGATGCCGTACGACGTGCTGGCGAAGATCTCGACCCGCATCACCAACGAGGTCGCGGACGTCAACCGCGTGGTCCTCGACGTGACGAGCAAGCCGCCGGGCACCATCGAGTGGGAGTAGTCCCCGGGCAGTTCCGCTACGACGGCTTCTCCAGTTCGAAGTCGTCGTAGTGGAAGCCCGGCGAGACGACGCAGGTCACCAGCGCCGGCTCCGTTCCCGCCGGGTCCGCCGACTGCCAGGTGCCGGCGGGCACCAGCAGCTGCGGCATCTCGCCGGACTCCACCGACGGGCCGAGCCTGAGCGTCGTGTCGTGCGACGGCTCGTCCCCGGTGCCCCCGAGGTGCAGCCGCAGCGGGCCGCCGCGGTGCCACAGCCACAGCTCGTCCGACCGCACCCGGTGCCAGCGCGAGCGCTCGCCGGGGTGCAGCAGGAAGTAGATACCGGTGGCGTAGGCCCGCTCGCCGGGGTAGCCGGGCGGGGTCGTCCCGCCGGGCGTCCGCCAGGTCTCCCTGAACCATCCGCCCTCGACATGGCGCTCCAGCCCGAGCAGCGGAACCAGCGGGGAAGTGTGTTCGCTCATGGGGGCATTCTCGCGCAAGGGACGTGAAGTCTCTGGTCAGTTGAGGTACCCGGAGGTAGCTTCCGTGCCATGACTGAGACGCCCTCGCCGATACCGGTTGACCAGCTGCGATTCGCCATGCCGCCCGTGCACGAGACCGTCGCCGACGAGCGTGCGTACCGCAAGGAGCGGCTCGCGGGGGCGCTGCGGCTCTTCGGCCGGTTCGGATACGAGGACGGGGTGTCCGGGCATGTCACCGCGCGGGACCCGGAGTTCGCGGACTGCTTCTGGGTCAACCCCTTCGGTGTGCCGTTCGCGCATGTCACGGCCGGGGACCTGGTGCTGGCGAACGGCCAGGGGCAGGTCGTCGCCGGGCGCCACCATGTCAACCAGGCCGCCTTCGCGGTGCACGCCCAGGTCCACCGCGCGCGGCCGGACGTCGTCGCCGTCGCCCATACCCACTCCGTGCACGGGCGCGCGCTGTCGGCGCTCGGCGAGCTGATCGAGCCGATCACCCAGGAGGCGTGCGCCTTCTACGAGGACCACGCGCTGATGGACCGCTACACCGGTGTGGTGGTCGACGAGGAGGAAGGCCGGCGCATCGCCGAGGCCCTCGGCCCGCACAAAGCCGCCGTCCTGCGCAACCACGGACTGCTGACCGTCGGCGACTCGGTCGACGCCGCCGCCTGGTGGTTCATCTCCATGGAACGCTGCGCCCAGGTGCAGCTCACGGCGCGGGCGGCGGGCAAGCCCGCGCTGATCGATCACCGTGACGCGGTGGCCACCCGCGAGCAGCTCGGCACCGATCTGGTCGCGTGGATCAACTACCAGCCGCTGT
Organism: Streptomyces sp. AM8-1-1; assembly: GCF_032229325.1. Taxonomy (NCBI): domain Bacteria; kingdom Bacillati; phylum Actinomycetota; class Actinomycetes; order Kitasatosporales; family Streptomycetaceae; genus Streptomyces; species Streptomyces sp. AM8-1-1. Next base: position 3,297,595 of record NZ_CP135086.1, on the reverse strand, counting down.
GGCAGCAGATCAGCCGGGCGGAACCCGGGCTTCTCCAGTAGTCTCCCGTCAACGTAGCGGCGCCGTATTCACCCCCTGTGGCCTCGGGCGCCGGAGCGCGCGCCCCTTGCGTACGGCACAATTCCCTGGAATTGCAAGGAAGTTCGGTCGACGTGGGGCTCGGAAGGCGGCAGACGTTCGTGGCGGTGCAGGAAGCGGGACAGTGCGAGGAGTGCACGCACGGCGCACGCGAGGGTCATCGGCGCGCGGTCGCCGCGTTTCTCGCACGACGGGACGAACTGGCCGCGGGGCAGGGTCTGCCCGCCGGGGTCGCCCACTCGCCGGGCGCTTCGCGCCAGTGGGTGTCGGACGAACTGACCCAGTCGGCACGCGGGGTCGCCGACCGCAGCCGTGAAGCCGGCGACGCCTGGCTCCAGTTGATCTGGCAGCGCTCGGTGATCGCGGTGTGGGCGGCCGTGGTGGCGCTGGCGCTCGGACAGAGCGTGACGGCGATAGGCGCGGGCTGGACCGCCGCACGTACGGCGGGACTCCTCGCCGCGGTCCTCTTCGGCGCGCTCCTGACCGTGACCGCCCGGCTGCACCGCGCCCGCGGCGGCCTCCTGGCGCCCCTCATCGGCGAGGACAACCGGCTCTCCACCTCCCGCGCGGTCGCCGTCACCTGGGTCCTGCTGGTCGCCTACGCCGTGCTGGTGATCGCCTTCGAGCTGGCGCTCGCCTCCGCCCCCTCCCGCCGGGACACCCTGATCGACGGCCTCGGTCTCGCCCGGGGCGCGGGCCTGCTCTCCGTCCTCGCCCTCACGTGCGCCATCGCCGTGGCCGTCCGCCGGGTGGTGGCCCTGCGGGTCGTGGCACGGCGGCTCCAGAAGGTGCGCGCGGACCGGCCGCGCCTGGCCGACCTGCTCTGCGACGACAGCGGCCGCGGCAGTTTCGCGGACGTGCAGTACGTCCTGGTCGGCGCGGTCGCCATGGTCTTCACGCTGGTGTGCCTCGCCCGCCGGCCCGAGCGGCTGCCCGATCTGCCGTGGGGCCTCGCGCTGCTGGTCGCCGTCTCGGCGGTGACGTACTTCGCGGGGAAGTACGCGGAGGGCGGCCGGCCGGTCGTCTTCTCGGTGGTCCGGGCGCGCGAGGCCGGGGACCTGGACGCCCCGATCCGTACCGGCGACGACATCGAGATCCGCGGCACCGGCTTCGTACCGCCCGGCGCGGGCTCCCCGGACCGCCTCGCCCGGCTGGTCGTGCGTATCGGCACGGTCCACGTCCACGTCCCGCTGATCCCGGTCCCCGGCGGTTTCGCCAACCCCACCGACACCGTGCTGACGGTGCCGGTCCCCGTGGAGGTCGAGCCCGGGCGGGTCGAGGTGCAGGTGGTGACCGCCGCCGGCGGTGAGAGCAGCCCGGTCGTCATCGATGTGACCGACTGATCCGGCCCGTCACGGGCGAGCACTCCCGGGGTGGTTGTCACAGTGTGAGCCGCATGCCTGGTGAGCCGCGCGGCGACGACGTACGTATGGTCAGTTGACGGGTCAACCGAAGGCGGGACCAGCGATGACACATACATATCGGACGACATCCGGCTACGGCACGATCGACGGCGGACACCACGGCGGCTGGAGGGAGCGGGCGAGTCAGTACGCCCTGCTGCCGCTGCGGATCTTCCTCGGCGTGACCTTCATCTACGCGGGGATCGACAAGCTCACCGACAGCCAGTTCATGGCGGCGAGCGGCACCGGCTCGGTCGGGGACCTGATGCGCAGTGTGCGGGACAGCTCCGCCGTCCCCGGGCTCGTCGACCTCGCCCTCAAGAGCCCCGAGAACTTCGGCTACGCGATCGCCTTCGGAGAGCTCGCCGTCGGCATCGGCACCCTCGTCGGACTGCTCGCCCGGCTGGCCGCGTTCGGTGGCGCGCTCATCTCGCTGAGCCTGTGGCTGACCGTCAGCTGGCAGACCGAGCCGTACTACTACGGCAACGACCTGGCCTATCTGATGGCCTGGCTGCCGCTGGTGCTCGCCGGGGCGTCGGTCCTGTCCGTCGACGCCGCCATCGCCTCCCGGCGACGGCGCACCTTGTAGTCCACCAGACCCACCGCCCCGGACAGGAACAGACCGCCGAAGACCACCGGGAAGACCACGAACCACGGGATCTGCCAGGTGCCGGCCGCATCGCCGGCGTACAGCAGTGCTGCGGCCAGCACCGCCAGACCCGCGACCACCTTGCCCGGCCTGAACGCATGCCGGATGTCACGACGCGGCACGGGTCACCTCCACCTGTCCGACGCCCACTTCGAGGCGGAGTTCGATCGTGCCCGACGGCTTGACCCCGGCGGGCGGCGACAGCGTCTGCTGCCGCTGCTGACCGGGCTGGACGTCGATGTCGTTCTTCGCGTCGCCGGGCAGCCTGATGTCGCCCAGTCCGACCTCGGCCCGCAACTTCACCGGAGCGTTCTTCGGGACGACGACCTTCACGCCCCCGGCCCCGACCTCCACCCGTGTCGACAGGGTCTCGCCCGCGGGGACGGCGGCGGCGGAGAGGTCGAGAGTGCCGATGCCCGAGCCCAGTTCGTACCGCGGTGCCACGGCCGCGACCGAGGCCGGCTTCCAGTCCGTCCGCGCCCACTCGGTACTGATGTCCTTCGGAAGCGCGGCGGCGCCCGCCAGCAGAACCGCCGTGATCCCCGTCATCAGAACCGTGCCGAAGCCGGTACGGCCCAGCACCGAACTGACCAGCAGTCCGAGGCCGAACACCGCCAGCGCGCAGACCAGACCGATCTGCAGGCTCGTGCCCAGCGGATGGGTCTCCCAGCTCGCGGCCGTGCCCGTACCGCCGGCGGCCAGGGCGAGCAGGAACACCGTGCCGCCGATGCCGCGCGGACCGCGCGCACGGGTCCGGACGGGGCGCTCCCGCTTCGGCTGGACCGCCTCCCCGAGCGCCGACTCCGGGCCCCACAGATAGCCGGACGGCACCGGCCCCGTCGTGCCGTCCTTGACGATCGGGTCGCGCCACCAGGACGGACTGTCGGGGGCGGGCGGCGCCTTCGTCTCCGGCGGTGCCTCGGCGACCGCGTGCGCCGTCGCCGGATCCAGCGGCGCACCTTCGGGAACGACGCTGCGGCGACGCTGCGACCACACGGCCGCGCCGGCGGCCGCGACGGACAGGAGCACGGCGAAGGCGATCGTGCCCCCGTTGCTCAGCATCGTGAGGAACAGCCCGCAGCCGATCAGCGCGAGAAACACCGCCGTCAAGGACGCGCCCTCGACCCGGCCCGACAGCAGCCGCCGCCCCTCGGTCTCGTCGTCGTCCTCCTGCGGGATCAGCAGCCAGGCGAAGCCGTAGAAGATCAGGCCCACGCCGCCGGTCACCGACAGCACACCGATCACGATCCGGAAGATGACCGGATCGAGGTCGAAGTAACGGCCGAGCCCGCCGCAGACGCCCGCCAGCACCTTCTGGCGGGGTGTGCGGCGCAGCGGCGCGTCGGGGTGCGTCTCGGGCGCCCCTTCCTGAGTCGCCTGCGGCGTGGTCGGCGAAGTCATGGGTCCATGGTGACGGGCGCCCGGCGCGAACGGCACCCGGGCCGACCCTGGCCGTCCCCTGATATCCGCTGCCGCACTCAGGGTCGGATTAAGGGACGACCCTGATACCGCCGTGTGCCCCCGCGTGTGACGATCGGGTCATGCCAGTCGCCACGCCCCGAGCCGCCGGACCCTCGCGCGCCACCGCGCCGGAGGAGGTGCCGGTGCGCAAGCTCTACCGCAGCGCCGACGGGCGGATGCTGGGCGGTGTGGCCCGGGGCCTCGCGGGCCATCTGGGCCTGCCGGTCATCTGGGTCCGGCTGGTCTTCCTCGCCCTCTTCCTCTCCAACGGCCTCGGGGTGCTTCTGTACGCGGTCTTCTGGATCGTCGTGCCGCTCGGCGTCGGCGGCAGGGCGGCCGAGCCGCGTTCCGTCTTCGAGACCACCACCGACGGCAGACGCAAGCTCCGCAAGCCCGACAAGGGCCAGCTGTTCGCGATGGTCGCGCTCCTCATCGGCGCCGCGATCTTCGCCCAGAACATCGACATGGGCGGCAGCGCCAACCGCTACATCTGGCCGACGCTGCTGATCGGCGCCGGTGTGGTGCTGGTGTGGCGGCAGGCGGACAACGCCCGCCGGGCCCGCTGGACCCAGGCCGCCGGCCGCCGCCGCAGGCTGCTCCAGGTGGGCCGTGCGCTGGCCGGCGTGGCCCTGGTCGGCATGGGCCTGACCGTCTTCATGGTGGTGCGCGGCTCGGCCGCCCAGCTCGGCAACGTCCTGACCGCCGCGATCGCGGTCATCGCCGGAGTCGCCCTGCTCGCCGGCCCCTGGCTGGTGCGGATGACGCAGGACCTCTCGGAGGAGCGGACGATGCGCATCCGGGCGCAGGAGCGCGCCGAGGTGGCCGCCCACGTCCACGACTCCGTCCTGCACACGCTCACCCTGATCCAGCGCAACGCCGATGACGGCGGCGAGGTCCGCCGCCTCGCCCGCGCCCAGGAGCGGGAGTTGCGGAACTGGCTGTACAAGCCCGAGGGCACCGGCAAGGAGGAGGACGAGGAGCCGGACACGCTCGCGGAGGCGGTGAAGAAGGCCGCCGCCGAGGTCGAGGACAAGCACGGCGTCCCGCTGGAGGTCGTCGTCGTCGGCGACTGCCCGCTCGACGAGAAACTGAGCGCACAGATGCAGGCCGCACGCGAGGCAATGGTGAACGCGGCCAAGTACGGTGGCGAGGGCGGGGCGGTCCAGGTCTTCGCGGAGGTCGAGGGCCGTACGGTCTTCGTCTCCGTCAGGGACAGGGGGCCGGGCTTCGATCTGGATTGCGTACCGCGCGACCGTATGGGCGTCAGGGAATCGATTATCGGCCGTATGCAGCGCCACGGCGGCACGGCACGGCTCACCTCGGCACCCGGCGAGGGCACGGAAGTGGAGCTCAAGATGGAGAGGGCGGACGGATGACCGAGGCTGCGGGAGAGAGCACCGAGCGGCGGGCGAGGGTCGTGCTCGTCGACGACCACCGGATGTTCCGCACCGGTGTGCAGGCGGAGATCGGCCAGACCGAGACCACCGGCGTGGAAGTGGTCGGCGAGGCCGCCGACGTGGACCAGGCGGTCACCGTGATCACCGCGACCCGGCCCGAGGTCGTCCTGCTGGACGTGCACCTCCCGGGCGGCGGAGGGGTCGAGGTGCTGCGGCGCTGCGCCTCGCTGATGTCGGCCGCGGACCGTCCCGTACGGTTCCTGGCGCTGTCCGTCTCGGATGCCGCCGAGGACGTGATCGGCGTGATCCGCGGCGGCGCCCGCGGTTACGTCACCAAGACCATCACCGGCACGGACCTGGTGAACTCGATCTTCCGGGTGCAGGACGGCGACGCGGTCTTCTCGCCGCGGCTGGCCGGCTTCGTGCTCGACGCCTTCGCCTCGACGGACGCACCGCCGGTCGACGAGGACCTCGACCGCCTCACCCAGCGCGAGCGCGAGGTGCTGCGGCTGATCGCGCGGGGCTACGCGTACAAGGAGATCGCCAAGCAGCTCTTCATCTCGGTGAAGACGGTCGAGTCCCATGTCTCCGCCGTCCTGCGCAAACTCCAGCTGTCGAACCGTCACGAACTGACCCGGTGGGCGACGGCGCGACGACTCGTCTGACAGCCGTTGTGAGGTAATCGGTACATAGCCGGGCAACCGCCGGTGCCGAGTTCACCTCTTGTTGTGCGTGATGAATCTGACGGGGAACACCTTCTTCGTGATCACGATCGTCCTGGTCGTGATCGCCGTGCTGCTGCCGCTGCTGCTGTGGAGCCGACTGCGCGGACCCGCGGTCGTGCGGGGCGCGTGCCGGGTGTTCATGGTGGTCTTCGCGCAGGCCACGGCCGTTCTCATGGTCTTCGTGTCGGTGAACAACTCCAACGGTCTCTACGGCAGCTGGGACGACCTGCTCGGCACGTCCAACCATGTGAACAACGCGGTCGACCTCGGGCCCAGCGGGACCGGTGGCCGGCAGATCGCCGCGCTGCCGAAGGTGCGCCAGACCTTCGAGAAGGTCGACGAGCCGGGCCTCGGCAACGGCCTCCGCCGCACCTACCTCAAGGGCGCGGTCTCCGGCGTGGAGGGGGAGGTGTACGTCTGGCTGCCGCCGCAGTACGACGACCCCGCGTACCGCGACAAGCAGTTCCCCGTCGTCGAGCTGCTCGCCGGCTTCCCCGGTTCCTCGAAGAGCTGGTTCCGCGCCATGAAGGTGCAGTCCCGGATCCAGCCGCTGATCGAGTCGGGTGTCGTGGCCCCCTTCATCCTCGTCTCGCCGCGCACGATGCTGCTCGGCGACAAGGACACCGGGTACGCGAACGTCCCGGGCACGGTCAACGCGGACAGCTGGCTGACCGTGGACGTGCGCAAGATGGTCGCCGACAACTTCCGGGCCTCCCTGGCCCCCACGAGCTGGGCGATAGCCGGCTACTCCGCCGGCGGCCATGGAGCGGCCAAACTGGCCCTCGCCCACCCCGACCGCTACTCCGCCGCGGTGAGCCTGTCCGGCTACAACGACCCGGCGGCGGAGAAGACCTCCATCACGGGGGCGGACCCGCAGCTGCGCCGCGAGAACGACGTCCTGAACATCCTCATGGCGGCGAAGACGCCGCCCCGGGTCTCCTTGCTGGCCACGGGAGAGGGCGCGGACGGCTACCTCCCGGGCCTCGCGCTCCGCGACGCGTCGAAGCCGCCGACCAGGGTCGAGGTCCGGCCGACGGTGGGCGGTCACGTCACGCGGGTGTGGGGTGCGGAACTGCCGTACGCGTTCCGGTGGTTGACGCGGGAGATGAAGCTGGAGGACGGGACGGCGGGCCAGGGCGGCCCGGGCGGGGGCGCCGGGCGCCAGGACCGTCCGGAGGCGGAGGGGGCAGAGGTGGACGAACCGTCGGGGGCGGGCGGCGGGATACTGGAGTGAGGTCGGGCGCTGCGCGTGAGGGCCGGACGCCGGACGCCTGTGCGCGAGGCCCCGCGACGGACGCTCGTCGATGGCCCCGGACTCCTACGACGGACCCCCGGACCCCCGGGCCCCTACGGCGGACGCTCGTCGATGACCCCGGGCCCCTACGACGGACGCGTCGCCCCCGCGAACGGCATGTCGTCGATCGACGCGACCCGGACCGGGGCGCCCGGGCGCGGTGCGTGGATCATCTGGCCGCCGCCGATGTAGAGGCCGACATGGCTGATGCCCGAGTAGAAGAACACCAGGTCGCCCGGGGCCAGTTCGGACCGTGACACCCGTCGGCCCGCGTTGATCTGGGTGTACGTGGTCCTCGGGAGCGAGACGCCGGCCGAGCGCCAGGCCGCCTGGGTGAGGCCGGAGCAGTCGAAGGAGGACGGGCCGGTCGCTCCCCAGACGTACGGCTTGCCGAGCGCCCCGTAGGCGTAGGCGACGGCCTGGGCGGCGCGGGCGTCGGGGGCCCGCAGGGCGCCGCGGGGGGCCGTGGAGCGGTCGGCGCGCGCGGTGGGGGCGGAGTCCCCGTGGCCGGACCCCGCCTCGTACGAGGCACGCTGTTCGGCCGTGAGCCGGTCCAGCATCCGCTCGGCGGCCGAGAGTTTGCTCTGCACGGTCGCTTTGTGCCGGGCCAGTTCCGCCTGCCGGTCCTTGAGGCTCTCCATCCGCTCGCCCGCCTGCGCCCGCAGCCGGCCGAGCTCCACCAGCTGCTGGTGCACCCCGGCGATCGCGGCGGCCTGCCGCTCACCCGTGCGTTCGGCGAGCGCGGCCCGCTCCAGGTACTCGTCGGGGTCGGAGGTGAGCGCGAGCTGAACGGCGGGGTCGATGCTCCCGGCGCGGTACTGGGCGGTGGCGATCGAACCGAGCGCGTTGCGCGAGGAGTTGAGACGGTCGGTCCTGCGGGCGGCCTCGTCGCGCAGCCGGTCGACCGAGGTGCGTAACGCCGCGGTGCGTTCCTTGGCCCCGTTGTACTTCTCCGTGGCCACCTCCGCCTCGTGGTACAGCTTGTCCGCCTTGTCCTTGACCTGGGCCGGTGTGAGAGCGGGTTCCGCGTGGCCGACTCCGTCGAAGGCGGTCGCGGACGCCGCTCCTGCGAGCGCGAGGGTGGCGGCGGTACGGGCTGCGGGCCCGGAGAGGAGATGCTGCTTGGGCTTCCGGTGCGCGGCCACGGGTGCGTGTACGTCCTTCCGTCATCCCTGCGGGTCCGGGTCCGGCGGCGGCCCGCACAGGGGAGCGGTCCGCCGCCGGATCTCTCGGCGTGACGGCCGACTGCCGCCCGGTGCTGCGACGGCGGTGGGGAGTCGGTCATCTGAGGCAGGACGCTAAACCTGGGGGTCACGGCAGGGAGGGGCAAGGACCGAATGTGCCCGAAGGTGGACATCTTGCTGCGCTTTCTGCAAGCCGATCCGGCCCGCTCACGTCCCTTCTCCGCACCGCTGTGACCGATGTGCCGAATGAGGCTCACCCGGCCTGAAGGGGGTGATATGGCGGGAGTTAGGCTCCGCCGCATGGACGTACTCATCAATGTCTTCGTCGCCCTGCACATCATCGGCATCGCGTCCCTGCTGGGCGGCTTCCTCACGCAGATGAAGGCGATGTCCGAGGGGACGGCGCGCTTCGGCCCGGCGATGCTGCACGGCGCGCTGACGATGCTCGTCACGGGTGTGGCGCTGGTGGGCCTCAACCAGGCGGACGACCAGACCGTGAACAACCTCAAGATCGGCATCAAGCTGGCGGTGCTGGTGGTGATCCTGGGACTGGTCTACGTCAAGCGGGACGAGGAGTCGGTGGAGAAGCCGCTGTTCGCCGCGGTGGGCGGGCTGACGGTCGCGAACATCTTCATCGCCACGCTGTGGACGTGAGCGCGCTGCACCGGACATGAGGACGCCCGCTGCCGTCTCCGCTCCGGGCGTGAGAACGCCCGCTGCCGTCTCCGCTCCGGGCATGAGAACGCCCGGGCACCCTCGGGCCCGGGCGTCCGGTGTGCGGCCGGCTCAGGCCGGGCGAACGCTGCCGTGGATCGGCATGGAGAAGATCGACTCCTCGCGGACGTTCGCCCCCGGCTTCGGCGCGTGGATCATCTTGCCGTCACCGATGTAGATGCCCACGTGGCTGATGTCGTCGTAGAAGAAGACCAGGTCCCCCGGGAGCAGGTCCTTCGTCCCGATCTGCTTGCCGGTCTTCACCTGGTCCCAGGTGGTGCGCGGCAGGCTCACGCCCGCGGTCTTCCAGGCGGCCTGCGTCAGCCCCGAGCAGTCGTACGAGCTGGGGCCGGCCGCACCCCAGACGTACGGCTTGCCGATCTGGGCGCGCGCGAAGTCGAGGACCTTGGCCGCCTTGGCGGTGGAGGTGCCGTCGGAAGAACCGGAGCCCGTGCCGGTCCCGGGCGCCGTGCCCGTGCCGCCCTGGTTCTGCTCGCGCTCCTTCTCCTGCCGCTGCCGCTGCCGCTGCCGCTCCGCCTCGGCCTTCGCCTCCTGCTCGGCTTTCTGCTCGGCCTTGCGGCGGGCCTCCTCCGCCTTCTTGCGCTCGATCGCGGCCAGTCGCGCCTTCTCCTCGGCGGTCAGCCTCGACAGCAGGTCGCGTGCCTCGGCCAGCTTCGCCTGCACGTCCTGCTTGCTGGTGCGCAGCGCCCGCTGCGACCGGGTGAGTGACTCCAGGCTCTCGGTCGCCGCTGCCCGCTGCTTGGCGGCGGCCGCCCGCTGGGTCTCGTAGTCGGCGATCACATCCCGCTGACGGTCCGTCATGCGGTCCATCAGCTGGGTCTGGTCGAAGTACTGCTGAGGGCTGTCCGCGAAGAGCAGCGCGGCGGTCGGGGCGACCGCGCCCGTGCGGTACTGCGCGGCCGCGTAGTTGCCGAGCACCTGGCGGGACTCGTTCAGCTTCTCCGTGCGCTGCGCGTTCTCGTCGAGGAGCTTGCCGACCTGCTGCCGCTTCTCCTTCGTCGCCTCTTTCGCCTGGTTGTACTTCTGCGTCTCGGTGCCGGCCTGCCGGTACAGGTCATCGACCTTCTTCTGCACCTCTTCGACCGACGGCTTCGGGTCGCTCGGCGCCGCGTTGGCGCTCTGCGTCGACAGCAGCGTGACGGATGCGAGGGCTGCCGTCGTGAAACCGACGGCGGGGGAGGTCTTCACGGTTCGACTTCGCGTTTTGCGATGCGACGCCAAGGCCGACATCTCCTTCTTCCGTTGACCGCCTACCGGGTTAGCTGTCGGGTTCGGGCGGAACGGAAGATCGCCCTACGGACCGTGCTGATGCGGGTCCGATTCACCCCGGTTGTGCATGGTGGGTCCCCGGTTCCGAACTTCTCTGGGAAAAGCCCGAATTCGGCGCTGACTGCCCGTTTGGCGTGGATCGCCGCGGGGGACGGGCTGCCTGATCGAGCACGCTAACCAACTCGTGTGGCTCCTGTGAAGGTTGATGTTCGATATGCCCGATACATTTTCGTGACCTTATCGATCGGGCGGTCGACGTGCCCGCGAGATGACGCAATGCGTTCGAAAAGGTGCAGAGTGTTGTCGGAGTCGTGCGGGATTGGGTGCATCGGTGGTACGGGGCCGGCGTACGGCGGTCGAACGCGCCGCGCTGTCCCGGCCCTCCGGCCGGGTCGTCACGCTCCCGGGCAGGGCGGCAGGGGCCGTATGGCAATGCGGCCGCGAGCTGTCAGTGCCGCGGCCTAGACTCGTAGAGCGATGAGCAGCCTCTTTGACGACAGCTTCCTGGCGAACCTCCAGCACACCTCGGAGGAGCCCCCGCCGCACCCCGAGGAGCCCGGAGACGGGCCCGGAGAGGAGATCCCGGACGATCTCTTCCAGGGCGCGTTCGACGTGCCCCCGGCCCGGGACGCCTACCACGGCAACGGTGCCCCGCGCACGATCGTGGACCCCGCCGCCCTGCTGGACGGACTGAACGAACAGCAGCGCGCCGCCGTGGTGCACACCGGATCGCCGCTGCTCATCGTGGCCGGCGCCGGTTCCGGCAAGACCCGCGTGCTCACGCACCGGATCGCCCATCTGCTGGGGACGCGCAGCGTCCACCCCGGCCAGATACTGGCGATCACCTTCACCAACAAGGCCGCCGGCGAGATGAAGGAGCGCGTCGAGCAGCTGGTCGGCCCGCGCGCCAACGCCATGTGGGTCATGACCTTCCACAGCGCCTGCGTCCGCATCCTGCGCCGGGAGTCCAAGAAGCTCGGCTTCACCTCGTCGTTCTCGATCTACGACGCGGCCGACTCCAAGCGGCTGATGGCACTCGTCTGCCGTGATCTCGATCTCGACCCCAAGAAGTTCCCGCCGAAGGCCTTCAGCGCCAAGATCTCGAACCTCAAGAACGAGCTGATCGACGAGGAGAGCTACGCCGACCAGGTCGGCGGGGGCAGCGAGGCCGAGGGCTCCGGGGGAGGCTTCGACAAGACGCTGGCCGAGGCGTACCGGATGTATCAGGCGCGGCTGCGCGAGGCCAACGCCCTGGACTTCGACGACATCATCATGACCACCGTCCATCTGCTCCAGGCGTTCCCGGACGTCGCCGAGCACTACCAGCGGCGCTTCCGCCATGTGCTGGTGGACGAGTACCAGGACACCAACCACGCTCAGTACACGCTCGTACGCGAGCTGGTGGGCACCGGGCAGGAGGACCTGCCCCCCGCCGAGCTGTGCGTCGTCGGCGACGCCGACCAGTCGATCTACGCCTTCCGCGGCGCGACCATCCGCAACATCCTCCAGTTCGAGGAGGACTACCCGGACGCGAAGACGATCCTGCTGGAGCAGAACTACCGCTCGACCCAGACGATCCTCTCCGCCGCCAACGCCGTCATCGAGCGCAACGAGAGCCGCCGTCCCAAGAACCTGTGGACGAACGCCGGCGCGGGCGCCCGGATCACCGGCTACGTCGCCGACACCGAGCACGACGAGGCCCAGTTCGTCGCCGACGAGATCGACCGGCTCACGGACGCGGGCGACGCCAAGGCCGGTGACGTCGCGGTCTTCTACCGGACGAACGCACAGTCCCGCGTCTTCGAAGAGATCTTCATCCGGGTCGGCCTGCCCTACAAGGTCGTCGGCGGAGTCCGCTTCTACGAGCGCAAGGAGGTCCGGGACGTCCTGGCCTATCTGCGCGTCCTCGCCAACCCCGAGGACAACGTCCCGCTGCGGCGCATCCTCAACGTCCCCAAGCGCGGCATCGGCGACCGCGCCGAGGCGATGATCGACGCGCTCGCCCTGCGCGAGAAGATCACCTTCCCGCAGGCGCTGCGGCGGGTGGACGAGGCGTACGGCATGGCGGCCCGCTCGGCGAACGCCGTCAAGCGGTTCAACGTGCTGATGGAGGAGCTGCGTACGGTCGTCGAATCGGGCGCCGGACCGGCCACCGTCCTCGAAGCCGTTCTGGAGCGGACCGGCTATCTCGCCGAACTGCAGGCGTCGACGGACCCGCAGGACGAGACACGGATCGAGAACCTCCAGGAACTGGCGGCGGTGGCGCTGGAGTTCGAGCAGGAGCGGGCCGAGGAGGAGGGTGCGGGCACCCTCGCCGAGTTCCTGGAGAAGGTCGCGCTCGTGGCCGACTCCGACCAGATCCCCGACGAGGACGAGGACGGCTCCGGAGTCATCACCCTGATGACGCTGCACACCGCCAAGGGCCTCGAGTTCCCGGTGGTGTTCCTGACCGGCATGGAGGACGGCGTCTTCCCGCACATGCGCGCGCTCGGTCAGGCCAAGGAGCTGGAGGAGGAGCGCCGGCTGGCGTACGTCGGCATCACGCGCGCCCGCGAGCGCCTCTATCTGACGCGCTCCTCCATGCGCAGTGCCTGGGGACAGCCCTCGTACAACCCGCCGTCGCGGTTCCTGGAGGAGATCCCGGGACAGCACCTGGACTGGAAGCGCACCGGCCCGATGGCAGCGCCGGCCGGACCGACCGGGGGTATCGCGTCGTCGCTGTCGTCGTCGCGCTCACGGTCGGGAGGCGGGGCGTCGGGGTTCGCCACCCGGCGGACGACCGACAAGCCGGTGATCTCGCTGGCGGTCGGCGATCGTGTCACCCACGACCAGTTCGGCCTGGGGACCGTCACCGAGGTGAAGGGGTCGGGCGCCGACGCACAGGCGACGATCGACTTCGGCGACGCCAAGCCGAAGCGGCTGCTGCTGCGGTACGCACCGGTGCAGAAGCTCTAGCGCGGGCAGGGTGCCGGCCGGCTGCGACGAGCGGCCGGCCGGACCGACGCGTGGCTGCGTGGAGACGTGGCCGTGTGACCATGTCCCGCTGGTGTACGGGGGTTCGGGCTACGGCAGGGTCGGGCTACGCGGGGTCGAGGCCGTGGCTGCGCAGCCACGGCAGCGGGTCGATCGCCGCGCCGCCGCCGGGCCGGACCTCGAAGTGGAGGTGCGGGCCGGTGGAGTTGCCGGAGTTGCCGGAGTACGCGATCACGTCACCGGCCTTGACCGAGCCGGACCGGATCTTGGTCGTGCTCAAGTGGCAGTACCAGGTCTCGGTGCCGTCCGCCGCGGTCACGATGGCCATGTTGCCGTAGGCGCTGTTGTACTGCGTACGGACGGTGCCGTCGGTCGCGGCCATCACCTCGGTGCCGTACGGCACCGGGAAGTCGATGCCCGAGTGCAGGGACATCCAGTTGACGCCGGCCTGGCCGTAGTAGGCGCTGAGGCCGCCCTGCTTCACGGGAAGAACGAACTTGGGGCGCAGCGCCTCGAGGCGCTTGGCCTCCTCCAGGCGCTTCTTGCGCTCCGCCTCCTGGCGCGCCTTGAGGTCGAGGCGTTCCTGGGTGCGGGAGGCGCGGTCGCCGAAGTCGCGGGCATCGGCGCTGAGCGCGGCGAGCTGCGTGTCCATCTTGTTGTTCGCGGCGGCCGGCTTGACCGATGCCGGATCGGCGGCAGCCAGGTTCTGGGTGCTGTTGTCCTTGGTCTCACCGCCGCTGATGCCGCTGACCGAAGCGGCGGCGATGCCCGCGACGCCCATCACACAGGCGGAGGGCACGGCGACGGTGAGCAGTGCGGAGCGCTTGGCCGGAGTGCGGCGGCGGCCGCGGCTGCCGCCGGACCGGCGGACGGGGCGCGGCGTGACCGGGGCGGCACCGATGAGCGCGGGCTCGAGCTCGCTCTCGTCACCCGGCTCCTCGACGGAGTCGGCGTCCATGGCCGTGCTGTCGTCGGTGTGCTGCTCGGTCTCGTGGTCGGTGTCGAACTCGGACCCGTACGCGGTGTCGTACTCCGGCGCGTACTGCGTGTCCTGGGCGTTCTGGACGTCCTCGACGGCGGAGTCGTAGCCGGGCGTGGCCTCGGGCTCGTACTGCTCCGCGTACTCCTGCGTGTGGTCCGGGGTGTACTCACCGGAGAACTCCGGCAGCAGCTCCGTGCCGAACTCCTGCTCAGGCGTGAACTGTTGCGGTACGACGGCCTCCGCGCCCGTGTTCCAGGCGGTGGCGTCGTAGGTGCCGGTCTCGTAACCCGGCACCGCCCACTGGCCGGTGGCGTCGTAGGTGAAGGCGGCCGCGGCCGTCTCGAACTGGCCTGTCTGCGCACCCTGGTTCCACGCGGATGCGTCCCACTGACCGGTGGCGTCGTACTGGCCGCTCGGGTCGTAGGGGACCCCGGCCTGCACACCGGCGTCGTACTGCGCGGTGGTGTACTGGCCCGTCGCGTCGTACTGACCGACGGTGGCGTACTGGCCGGTGGCCTCGGTGAACTGCTGGGCCTGCTCTGCCTGGTGCTGCGCGCCGTACACGTCGTAACCGGCGGTGCCTGCCTGGTGCGACCCGGTGTCCCACTGGGACGAGTCGTACTGACCGCTGTGTCCGGCCTCGTGTCCCGGAAGCGCACCGAAGAGCGGGTCGGTTTCAAAGCTGCCGGAGGGGTACCCGTCATATCCGACGTACCCGGCGTGGGCGTGCTGGTCGTTCACCAACTTCTCTCTCGCCTCGGCAGCAGGACCTGTGTTCAGGGGCCACGGTGCAATCAGGTCCCAGAGCGAACGCAGTGGCGGCGACTGTACCCGGCGGTATGCGACGGCGACAATCTTCCGCAGGTTTTAGGCAATCAGGAAACGGGCATTCGGCCGTGTTTCGGCGGACTGTGGGCAGAGCTTTGGCCCTACGTTCGAAAAACGTTCGACAATCCGTAACCGCTGGGGCGGCCACTCAGGCAACCGAAACGGCTCCGGACGCGTCCGCCGACGATGTGCTCGTCTCGAGTGCCTGCCGGATTCCGGCGGCGACGGCGGGGTGCACCGGCAGGGCGAGATGGCCGATTCCGCTGACTTGCACGTTCTGGGCGATGAGGTCCGGATGGTCCACACAGGCCGTCTCGACGGGAACCATCAGCTGGTCCAGGTCGCTCCAGAAGCTCACGAAGCGCGTACGGCAGCCCGGTGCGGGGCGGCGCAGCTCCTCGATCACGGCCGAGCCGGGGCGCATCTGCCGCACGATCGGGTGGGCGCTGGCGAGCGGGGCGACGGTCGTGCCGGAATGCGGGGTGCCGAGCGTGACGAGGGTGCGGACCCGCTGGTCACCACCGAGACACTGCACGTAGTAGCGGGCGATGAGTCCGCCGAGGCTGTGCCCGACGATGTCGACCTCGCTGCGGCCGGTACGCGCGCAGATCTCCTCGATGTGCCGGCCGAGCAGCTCGGCGGCGGTGCGGATGTCGCAGGTCAGCGGGGAGTAGTTGAGGCACTCCAGATGGCGCCAGCCGTGGCGGGCCAGTGAGCGGCGGAGCAGGACGAAGACGGAGCGGTTGTCGACGAAGCCGTGGAGCAGCACGGCGGGCGGACGGACGGCTCCGGAGCCGGTCGGCAGCGCGGTGGCGGCGGGCACGGGCGCGCACTTCGACTCGGACGCCGGCTCGGCATCGAGGGGGCGCGGGTTGCAGGCGCCCTCGTCCTGTGCCCGGCGGCGACGGCCGTCGCCCGGCGCGGGGTCGCCGTCCTGCGGGTGGCCGGGGCCGGGGCGCTCGGCGAACAGCCCCGACGGGTAGAGCAGCAGATGCCCGGCGAGGATCGCCAGCTCGAGGGCGGTGGCCTGGAGAAAGGTGACAGGAACTCTGAGGTTGCAGAGGCTTCGCAGGTGGCGCACGGGGCGCAGACTCAGGGAAATGAAGGGCACCGCCGTCATGGGCCGACCTCCGTACGGCACGCAGGAGACGACACCGTCCCCCGTGTGCCCTCATGGGGCCTCCGCAGGTACGACCTTGTGCCTTTGGCCCGGCGCCGGATGCCGGTATCGACACCGGGGACGGCGGCGGGCCAAAGGCAAAGGTGCCGTACCCCGGTGCCGCGCGGCTGACGGCAGGGGAGGTACGACCCTGAAGCGGCTCCCTGTGATCGTCCCCGTGGGCGGCTTGTGTGCCGCCTGGTACGGGTACGACGCTTAGCGAACTTGTCCCATGTGTGATTTCCCCCTCGCTGACCTCCGCGAAACGGTCGGGTGCGGGATGCTGGAGATAACGTTCGTTCACTGACGACGGAGTCAGGTGTGGAGGCAGTGATGGGTGTGACCGGTCCGATCCGCGTAGTGGTGGCCAAGCCGGGGCTCGACGGCCATGACCGCGGGGCCAAGGTGATCGCGCGAGCGCTGCGCGACGCGGGTATGGAGGTCATCTACACCGGGCTCCACCAGACGCCCGAGCAGATCGTGGACACGGCGATCCAGGAGGACGCGGACGCGATCGGTCTGTCGATCCTCTCGGGCGCCCACAACACCCTGTTCGCCAAGGTGATCGAGCTCCTGAAGGAGCGCGAGGCGGAGGACATCAAGGTCTTCGGCGGCGGCATCATCCCGGAGGCGGACATCGCACCGCTGAAGGAGCTCGGCGTGGCGGAGATCTTCACGCCGGGAGCGACGACGACGTCGATCGTCGACTGGGTCAACGCGAACGTCCGCGAGCCCGCCGGAGCGTGACCCGAACGGCCCAGCGGCTGTGCCTCACGGCAGGCCCGGGTGGGGTGTCGCAGGGCGACCGGCCGGGCGCCGTGGGCCGTACGGCCAGGGTGCACCTCTCTGGATGGTCGCTGTGGGCGACGGCTGTGCCGGGACCCGGTCGATTCCGTCACGGTCCGTGACGGATCGCGCCTCCTGTCACCGGCCGGTGACGGGCCGGCCCGAGCACGTGATTCCTGGTCCGCGGAGGGCCGGCCCGAGCACGTAATTCCCGGTCCGTGGCGGGCCGGCCTCGCGACAGGGTCCCGCTACGCCGGCGGCATCAGCTCCTGCCGCATCGCCTCCCGCAGCCTCAGCGTCGAGACCAGGCGCTGGAACGCCTCTGACCAGTAGCCCCCCGCCCCCGGAGACGCCCCCTCCACCTCGTCCGGGGTCGCCGTCAGCAGGTCGAGGCGGCTCGCCTCCGCGGGATCCAGGCAGCGCTCCGCCAGACCCATCACCCCGCTGAAGCTCCACGGGTAGCTGCCGGCGTCGCGGGCGATGTCGAGGGCGTCCACCACGGCGCGGCCCAGGGGCTCCGACCAGGGGACCTCGCAGACGCCGAGCAATTGGAACGCCTCCGACAGTCCGTGCGCAGCTATGAACCGCGCGACCCAGGCCGCCCGCTCGTCCTCCGGCAGCGTCGCGAGCAGTTTCGACCGCTCGGCCAGGGACGACGTGCCGGGGCCGGTCTGCGGCGGGGTGCCCGGCGGGCCGAGCAGGGCGCGGGACCAGTCCGCGTCCCGCTGGCGGACCGCCGCCCGGCACCAGGCCGCGTGGAGCTCCTCGCCCCAGCCGTCCGCGACGGGCAGCGCCACGATCTCCTGTGCCGAACGCCCGCCCAGCCGCTCGGCCCAGACGGTCAGGGGCGCAGCCTCCACCAGCTGGCCGAGCCACCACGAGCGCTCACCTCGTCCCGTCGGCGGGGTGGGCACCACTCCGTCGCGCTGCATGTCCGCATCGCACTCGTGCGGTGCCTCCACGGCTATCGACGCACTGCTGCCGTCCCCGCTGCGGTCCGGTCCCACGCACGACACCGCCCGTGCGGCCATCCGCCCTGCCAGCGCGGAGTGCGGCAGCGCGGAGAGGAGTTCGGCCGCCGTCGCCCGGACATTGCGGCTGCGGTCGGTCAACGCCTGCTCCAGGAACGGCTCGTCCGCATCCGTCAGTCCCGTACGCAGGGAGTCGAGGAACATCAGCCGGTCCTCGGCCCGCTCGGTCGGCCAGGTGCCGGCCAGCAGTGTCCTCGCCCGGTCCGCGTCATGCGCCCGCACGGCCGCCAGCAGCGCGACCCGCTCGGCGAACAGGCCTTCCTCCCACAGTCGTTGCACCGCTTCCTCGTCGGTCACGTCGGGCAGCAGGGCACCGCCGCCCGCCGAGCCGCGCAGCGCGAACTTCCACTCCGGATTGAACCGGGCCAGCCACAGCCCGCGCGCCCCGGCGAAGGCGAGTGCCTGCGGCCGCAGGTCCGTACGCGCCCGGGCCGCGTCCAGCAGCGCGGGCAGCAGGGGCGGCGGCACCCGGTAACCCTGTTCGTTGGCGGCGGCCAGCCACTGCGGCAGCAGCTCGGTCAGGTCGGGGGCCGTACCTCTGCGGCCTCCCGAGGAGGGAGCGGAACGGTCGGCCAGCAGCTGTGCCAGCCGGCGCCGGGCCGGTACCGGCAGGTGCCGGCGGGTGTCCTCCGGCGTGGGCTCCGGACGGGCGGCCGCCGGAGCCGGCACGAGACCCGCCCTGCGCCGCACGGTGTGGATCGCCGCGGCGTCCAGCAGTGCCGCGGGTGCGTCCTTGCCCGTGGCCGTCACCGTCTCCGGCGGTGTGCGGCGGTCGGTGCCGAGCAGGGCAGAGGTGACGAGCTCTTCCCACAGGGCGTCATCGGTGATGCTGGTCATGGGTGGCGTCCTCCGTACCTTCACAGTTCAGACGAGGGGAACCGTCTCGGCCGCGTCGTCGGACCAGGCGGCGAGGGGGGTGAAGCCCTCGTGCCCGCACTCCCCGAACACGGTCACCGGGCCGCCGCCGGACAGCGCGACGAGCTTCCACAGACCGGGCCGGCCCAGGGTGCCGGGTGTCAGGGGCAGCGCCGACTCACCGTCGGCGTCGGCCAGTTGCCACCCGTCGCCGGCCGGCACGGGTATCACCTCGGTCAGGGTCGCCGGCCAGGAGTCCAGCCACGGATCGTCCCGCAGAGCTCGTCCGTAGGAATCGAGCGCGGTGGCCACCGGACCGCCGGGCGGCGGTGACGCGATCGGGACCGGTGTGCCGAACTGCTCGCCCAGGTCCGCCCGCAACTGCCCCGCGCCGGCATGAGAAGTCAGCTCGGTGTCGATCATCATGCCCACCGGCAGGGCCAGTTGCGGAGAACGGCCTGCCGCGCCGAAGGACAGGATCACCGCCGTACGTCCGCAGGACCGCCCGTGCATCCACGTACGGCGTGTGGTGATCTTGCCGTCGGACGTGTCGTACTGGGCGAGGACCATCCACGCGTCGCGCACCGGCGGACCCTCGGCGGGCGAGGTGAGACCGACGCGCGTACGCACCGCCGCAGCCAGCGGGTGCGGCAGCCGCTCGATCCCCAGCCACGCCGAGTCCAGCAGATGGATGAGCGCGCACTCCTCCAGCAGCCGCACCGGCCAGCCGGGCCCCGATCCCGGAATCGCACCCAACTCCCGCACCCGGGCCGCCAGTCCCGGCGCCTGGGCGTCGACCATGCGGGCCGCGGTCTCCTCCCACAGTCCGTACCCCGACTGCTCGGCCGCCGCCAGTCCACCGCGGAGCAGATCGCCGAGCCGCTGCTCCAGCTCCGTCGCACCCGCCGTGATCCGCCCGGCCCTGCGCTCCGCCCGCCGCCTGGCCGCCTCCGGGTCGGCGCTCCTGGCGGGCGCCCCCGCGTCGCCGTCGCTCCCCTCCTTCTCCACGGCGCGCTTGCGCCGCCCCTCCAGCCACTCCTCGGCCCAGTCCGGCGCACTGCCGGCCTGCACCGCCTTCTCGTCCCCCGCCCAGAGCAGCAGCAGCCCCAGTGCGTGCTTGCAGGGGAACTTCCGGCTCGGACAACTGCACTTGTACGCGGGCCCCGTGGTGTCCACGACCGTCTGATACGGCCTGCTGCCACTGCCCTTGCACAGCCCCCACACCGCTCCCGTGCCGCTCGTGCCTGCTTCGGACCACGGCCCGGCCATGCCGAGCCTGTTTCCCGCTTTGCGTGATGCGTCGTCAGGAGCCAGTGCCAGCACCTGTTCCGACGTCCAGCGCACCCCCTGCTGATTCATGCTGACGACGTTACGGGCGGCCACTGACAAACCCGTCTGACCTGCGACGACGGTCGATTGTCAGTGCCATGGTGCACGGTGGGAACCACATCGGATCGAACGATCTGGAGGGGGAAGCATGACCGTGTCCGAAACCGGAAATGCCACGGGTGCCGAGGCTCTGCGGCCGCATGCGGAGGACGCCTTCGCGGACGAACTGACGGCGCTCGCCGCGGCCGACGACCGGCCGCGTCCGGTCAACTGGCGGCTGTCGCCCTGGGCGGTCGCCACCTATCTGCTCGGCGGCGCACTGCCCGACGGCACGGTGATCACACCGAAGTACGTGGGACCGCGCCGGATCGTCGAGGTCGCCGTCACCACGCTCGCCACCGACCGGGCCCTGCTGCTGCTCGGCGTGCCCGGCACCGCCAAGACCTGGGTCTCCGAGCACCTCGCGGCCGCGGTCAGCGGCGACTCCACCCTGCTCGTACAGGGCACGGCGGGCACACCGGAGGAGGCGATCCGCTACGGATGGAACTACGCGCAGCTGCTCGCCCACGGCCCCAGCCGCGACGCCCTGGTGCCCAGTCCCGTCATGCGCGCGATGTCCGACGGCATGACGGCCCGGGTCGAGGAGCTCACCCGTATCCCCGCGGACGTCCAGGACACGCTGATCACGATCCTGTCCGAGAAGACGCTGCCCGTCCCCGAGTTGGGGCAGGAGGTCCAGGCGGTCCGCGGCTTCAATCTCATCGCCACGGCCAACGACCGCGACCGCGGGGTCAACGACCTCTCCAGCGCACTGCGCCGCCGGTTCAACACCGTGGTGCTGCCCCTGCCCGCGACGTCGGAGGCGGAGGTCGACATCGTGTCCCGGCGCGTCGACCAGCTGGGCCGCTCGCTCGACCTGCCGGCCGTGCCGGAGGGCCTGGAGGAGATCCGCCGCGTCGTCACCGTCTTCCGCGAGCTGCGCGAAGGCGTCTCCGCCGACGGCCGCACCAAGCTCAAGTCGCCGTCGGGCACGCTGTCCACGGCCGAGGCGATCTCCGTCGTCACCGGAGGCCTCGCGCTCGCCGCGCACTTCGGGGACGGCGTGCTGCGGCCGGGCGACATGGCGGCCGGCATCCTCGGCGCGGTCGTGCGCGACCCGGCGGCCGACCGGGTCATCTGGCAGGAGTACCTGGAGACCGTGGTGCGCGAGCGGGACGGCTGGAAGGACTTCTACCGTGCCTGCCGCGAGGTGAGCGCATGACGGGCCCGCTGCTGCTCGGCGTCCGTCACCACGGACCGGGCTCGGCGCGTGCGGTGCGGGCGGCGCTGGACGCTGCGTCTCCCCGGGTGGTGCTGATCGAGGGCCCGCCGGAGGGGGACGCCCTGCTCGCGCTCGCGGCGGACGAGCAGATGCAGCCGCCGGTCGCTCTGCTGGCCCATGCCGTGGACGATCCAGGGCGGGCGGCGTTCTGGCCGCTGGCCGAGTTCTCCCCGGAGTGGGTCGCCCTGCGTTGGGCGCTCGGCCGGGATGTCCCGGTCCGCTTCATCGACCTCCCGGCCGCGCATTCGCTGGCCCTCGCGGCGGAGGAGGAGGCAGCCGGCCGGGCGCGTTGCGAGGAGCCCGGCCCGCTGGAGGGCGCTGATCCCGAACGGCCCGCGGCGGGTTCGGCGGACCCGGGATGGGACGCGGTGCCGGACGTCGCACCGTCGGCCGAGCTGTCTCCGCAAGAACGGTCATCGCACGAGCCGTCGCCGCACGAGCCGTTGTCGGACCGGCCCTCGTCGCAGGCGCCGTCGGCCCGGAGCGGGGACCCCGGGTGGGATGCCGTCCCGGGGGAGCCGGGAGCGGGCGCGGACAGCGCGCCGTCCGACGCCGGCATGCGCATCGACCCCATCGCCGTCCTCGCCGAGACCGCGGGGTACGACGACCCCGAGCGGTGGTGGGAGGACGTCATCGAGCACCGCGGCACGGGCGGTGCGGACGGCGACCCGCGTGCGCCCTTTGCCGCTCTCGGCGAGGCCATGGCCGCGCTGCGCGGGATGTACGGACACGGCGGGCACGACCGCGACCTGGCCCGCGAGGCCCATATGCGGATCCAACTGCGCACGGCGCGCAAGGAGTTCGGCGACGATGTCGCCGTCGTCTGCGGCGCCTGGCACGTCCCGGCGCTCGCGGAGAAGACCACCCTCACCGCCGACAGGGCGCTGCTCAAGGGACTCCCCAAGGTCAAGACGGAGATGACCTGGGTGCCGTGGACCCATCGCCGGCTGGCCCGCCACAGCGGGTACGGGGCGGGCATCGACTCTCCCGGCTGGTACGGGCATCTGTTCCAGGCACCCGACCGTCCCGTCGAGCGCTGGATGACCAAGGTCGCGCGGCTGCTGCGCGACGAGGATCGGATGGTCTCCTCCGCGCATGTCATCGAGGCCGTCCGGCTGGCCGAGACCCTCGCGGCCATGCGCGGCCGCCCCCTCGCCGGACTGACCGAGACGACCGACGCGATCCGGGCCGTGATGTGCGACGGCTCCGACGTGCCGCTCGACCTGATCCGGGACCGGCTCATCGTCGGGGACGTGCTCGGCGAGGTACCGGACGCCGCCCCCGCCGTGCCTCTGCAGCGGGATCTCACCCGGCTCCAGCGCAGTCTCCGGCTCAAGCCGGAGGCGCTGGAGCGTGAGGTGGAGCTGGATCTGCGCAAGGACAACGACGCGGCCAAGAGCCGGCTTCTGCACCGGCTGTGCCTGTTGTCCGTCGGCTGGGGCGAGCCCGTGACGGGACGCGGCAGCACGGGCACCTTCCGGGAGAGCTGGCGGCTGCGCTGGGAGCCCGAGCTGTTCGTCAAGGTCGCCGAGGCCGGCGTGTGGGGGACCACGGTGCTCTCGGCCGCCACGGCGAAGGCGGAGAGCAAAGCGGTGTCGGCGACCGCCCTCGCCGAGGTGACCACGCTCGCCGAACAGTGCCTGCTGGCCGAACTGCCCGACGCGCTCTCCGTCGTGATGAAGGCGCTCGCCGACCGCGCCGCGCTCGACGCCGACGTCGGACATCTCGCCCAGGCACTGCCCGCCCTCGCCCGTTCGCTGCGCTACGGCGACGTACGGTCCACCGACACCGCCGCGCTCGGCGAGGTCGCCACCGGGCTCGCGGAGCGGATCTGCGTCGGCCTGCCGCCCGCGTGCACGAACCTCGACGCGGACGGCGCCGCGGAGATGCGCGGCCATCTGGACGCGGTCCACACCGCGATCGGGCTGCTGCCGACGGCCGCCGAACTGAGCAGCCGTTGGGGTTCGGTGCTGCACCGGCTCGCCGGCCGCGACACCGTACCGGGGGTGATACGCGGCCGGGCCGCCCGGCTGCTGCTGGACGACGGGCGGCTCGAGGAGGACGAGGCCGCGCGGCTGATGAGCCTCGCCCTCTCGCTCGGCACCCCGCCCGCCGAAGCCGCGGCCTGGATCGAGGGATTCGTCGGCGGAGCGTCGGGGGGCGGCATGCTCCTCGTGCATGACGAGCGCCTGCTCGGCCTGGTCGACGCCTGGCTGACGAGCGTGCCGGCCGACGCGTTCACCGATGTTCTGCCGCTGCTGCGCCGCACGTTCTCCGCGTACGAGCCGGGCGTGCGCCGCACACTCGGCGAACTGGTCCGGCGCGGACCCGCCGCGGCGTCCGGCGGTGCGGCGCGGCCGCAGGCGGGGATGCCCGGCTTCGGCGCCGGTCTGGACGAGGAGCGCGCGGACGCCGTGCTGCCCGTGCTGCGGATGCTGCTCGGAATCGACGACAACGACCTTGCGGGGGCGGGCCGATGACCCGGACGACTGAACCGGCGACGACAGATGCAACGACGACTCCGGCGACGACTCGTCCGGCGACGACCGACGTGACGGCGACCGATGCGACGACGCGGGAGCGGACCGCGGCGAAGGCGGCGCCGGGCGACGAGCGGCTGCGCCGGTGGCGGCTCGTCCTCGGCGGCGAGTCGGCGGACGGCACGGGCTGCTCCCTCGCCGGGACCGACGTGGCGATCGACGGAGCCCTGACCGCGCTCTACGGCAACGGTGGCGGACGGCCCGCGGGCGACCGCAGCCGCGGCCGTTCGGCCGGGCTCGGTGCTTCCGCGCCGTCCGTGGCGCGCTGGCTCGGCGACATCCGTACGTACTTCCCGAGTTCCGTCGTCCAGGTGATGCAGCGCGACGCCATCGACCGGCTGGGGCTGTCCACGCTCCTGCTGGAGCCCGAGATGCTGGAGGCCGTGGAGGCGGACGTCCACCTCGTCGGCACTCTGCTCTCCCTCAACAAGGCGATGCCCGAGACGACCAAGGAGACGGCCCGGGCCGTCGTGCGCAAGGTCGTCGACGACCTGGAGAAGCAGCTGGCGACCCGGACGCGATCGACGCTGACCGGGGCGCTGGACCGATCCGCGAAGATCAACCGCCCGCGTCACCGGGACATCGACTGGGACCGCACCATCCGCGCGAACCTCAAGAACTACCTTCCCGAGTTCAACACCGTCGTCCCCGAGCGGCTGATCGGATACGGGCGGGCGTCGCAGTCCGTGAAGAAGGACGTCGTGCTCTGCATCGACCAGTCCGGTTCGATGGCCGCGTCCGTCGTCTACGCCTCGGTGTTCGGCGCGGTCCTCGCCTCCATGCGCTCCATCGCCACCCGGCTCGTCGTCTTCGACACCGCGGTCGTCGATCTCACCGACCAGCTGGACGACCCGGTCGATGTGCTCTTCGGCACCCAGCTCGGCGGCGGTACGGACATCAACAGGGCGCTGGCGTACTGCCAGTCGCAGATCACCCGGCCCGCCGACACCGTGGTGGTCCTGATCAGTGACCTGTACGAAGGTGGCATCCGGGACGAGATGCTCAAACGGGTGGCCGCGATGAAGGCGTCGGGTGTGCAGTTCGTGGCGTTGCTCGCTCTGTCCGACGAAGGGACACCGGCGTATGACCGGGAGCATGCGGCGGCCCTCTCGGCGCTGGGCGCACCGGCCTTCGCCTGTACGCCCGACCTCTTCCCGGACGTGATGGCGGCCGCGATCGAGAAACGACCACTGCCCATACCGGACATGGCGGCTCATCAGTAACAGGGGACTTGCGCAGCCCCGGGAGGAACGTGCGAGCATCGTCCCCGATCGACGCGGAACGTCCGCTTCCGCCGATGAGGAAGGTCTCTCACCGTGTCTGCCGCAGCTGCGCCCTCCGCTGCTGCCGTTCTGCGCGTCGTGCGCGGGGCGGCGGTCCAGCGGCCTGCGGTGCGGGGGCGGCTGCTGCGGGTGCTGCTGTTCCTCGGCGGCCTGGTGACGGTCGGGTTCCTCTACGGGGGCCAGGCCCACGCGGCGGAGGCGACGGCCCCCGCGGAGACGGTGACGACTGCTGGGGCCGGCGCGGCACAGGACATGCGCGGTGCCACGGAGGACGTCGTGCGGGGTGCGGCGACCTCGGGTTCCTCGGAAGCCTCGGGGGCGTCGGCGTCCGCCGACCGCGGAGAGCCCGTACCGGCCGCGGACGCCCCGAAGCCGGTCCAAGAGCTGCGGCCCGCCCGGGAGATGGCCGAGCCGGTGCGCGCGGTCGCTCGCGACGCCGCCCGACCCGTCACGCGGCCGCTGAACCGGACGATCGTCGAACCGGTCGCTCAGCCCCTGTTCGAGTCACTCGCCGAATCGCTCGCCGGGTCGATGAAGCCGATCCTGGCCCAGACGCCTGGCCTTCCCCATGCGCCCGGCCTTCCCCAGGGCCTGACACCGCCTCTCGGTACGCCGTCCCTCGACGGGAACGAGCCGCAGACAGCACCGCAGCTCCCATCCGCCGACAACTCGGCGCTCAACCCCGCGTTCCCCGCCGGTACATGCGGACCCGCAGCCGGAACTCCGACAGCGACGGCAGCGACGGCAGCGACGGCCGTGCACCGGATCTTCGGCGTGGACCGTTCCGTCCGTGCGGCTGCCGCTGCCCGGACCACGGTGGACAGCCCTGCCCCGGCGCCCGCGCCCGGGCAGGCGCCCGGGAAGCCGTGCGGCATCGTGCCCGGCGCGCTCCAGCAGTCCGGCGACAGCCACACACCGCGGCCCGGCGACCAGGCGACGCACCCGGCGGGCGGTACGGCCTTCGCGCCGGCGCCCGGCGCGGTCCTGGCGGCGGCCGGTGAGCCGACGCGCGAACGACCCGGCGACATCCTCGAATTCCCCGGCTAGGGCAGCCCTTTCCCCCGAGACCTCCCGCGCGGGGGTGGGACAGGTCTGCCCGCCGTCCGGACGACTCCGGACAGCCGAAACGCTTTCGAAGGATCAGAAGCCAGCATGAACAAGAACATTCGCCGTTCCATAGCCGTAGCAGCCACCGCCTCCGGGATGTGGGCGCTCGGGACCGCCATGGCCAGCGCCGACGAGCTGCCCGTCTCCGCGCCGCTCTCCACGCCGGACCTGGCGGCCGAGCTCCCGGCGGCCCCGGAGCTCCCCGAGGCACCCGCCGCCCCGAAGACCGCGGTCGAGGTGAAGGACCTCCCCGAGGCCCGGGACCTCGAGCCGACGGCCCAGCACCTCGTTCACGACGCCGCGCACGACGTCGAGCGCACCGCAGCTGAGGCGCAGGGGGAGATCGACTACCTCTTCGGTCCTCTGTCCGACTTCGCTCCCGAGCTCGAGCGGGTCCCGGCCGACGCGCAGGCGCAGGTCCGGGGCACGGTCGGTGCCACGGGTCCCGTCGTCGACGAGACGGCCACCGCCGTGCTCCCGCCCGTCGCCGCCACCGCCGTCGACTCGGTCCTCCCCGTCGCCGACCGGGCCGTGGGTGACGCGGGTGTCCTCGCGGGCGGCGTCGTCGGCGAGGTGTCGCCGTTCGCGGGCGGCATCGTCTCCGGCGTCCAGCCCCTGGCCGGGGGCGTCGTCTCCGAGGTCGGCCCGTTCGCCGGCGGTGTGGCCGGTTCGGTCCGGCCGGTGGTCGACACCGTCGTCTCCCACGTGCAGCCGGTCGCGCACGGCGTCGGCGGCAGCGCGGGGAGCCTGGCGCAGGGTGTGACCGGGGACGTGCGGCCGTTCGCGGGTGCCGCGCTCTCCGGCGTACAGCCCTTCGCCCACGACCTGACGGGCACCGTCACCGCCGACGTCCACCCGCTCGCGGGCAACGCCGTCGAGGGCGTCCAGGGGACGGCAGCCGCCGTGACGCCGAGCTACGTTCCGGCAGCCCCGGCGTACGGCATCTGAGTCGGCACCGGACAGATCCGTCCGGGCTACGGAACAGATCCGGCACCGGTCCGGTACGGATCCGGCGGCATCTGTCGAAATCGCCGGATACCCGGGCGAATACCTTGCCGACCCGGTGGGCAGCAAGGAAGCAACGGCCCGGGCCGGGTCATCGGGCGGTCCTCATTGGGGTGAGGGCCGCCCGGCTCAGGGCGCGTCCCCCGAAGGTGTCCGCCGGTGTCCGCAGGCATCTGTCGGTGGCGTGGCCGATGGTGCGATCTGTTCGCGTGGCCGGTGGTGCGATCTGTGACTGTTATCACCGCTCATCTGTGAGCTGCAATTTAGGGAGCCACGTTCCACGGGGATAACCTGCGAGGCGGACATGCCGCGTGCCCGGACACCGTGTACGCCTTCCTTGTGACACCGCAGTCACGTTGCCCTTCGCGGCACGCCCACGCAGACAACGAACCGCGATGATGAGAAAAGGGACGGACGCGCGTGGACCTGTTCGAGTACCAGGCGAGGGACCTCTTCGCCAAGCACGGTGTACCGGTGCTGGCCGGTGAAGTCATCGACACGCCTGAGGCGGCGCGCGAGGCTACGGAGCGTCTGGGCGGCAAGTCGGTCGTCAAGGCGCAGGTCAAGGTCGGTGGCCGCGGCAAGGCCGGCGGCGTGAAGCTGGCCGACGGCGCGGACGACGCGGTCGAGAAGGCCGGTCAGATCCTCGGTATGGACATCAAGGGCCACACGGTCCACAAGGTGATGATCGCCGAGACCGCGCCCGAGATCGCCGAGGAGTACTACGTCTCGTACCTCCTCGACCGCACCAACCGCACCTTCCTGGCCATGGCCTCCGTCCAGGGCGGCATGGACATCGAGGAGGTCGCGGAGAAGACCCCCGAGGCCCTCGCGAAGGTCCCGGTCGACTCCAACGAGGGTGTCACCCTCGAGAAGGCCCGCGAGATCGTCGCGCAGGCGAAGTTCCCGGCCGAGGTCGCGGAGCAGGTCGCCGAGATCCTCGTGACGCTGTGGAAGACCTTCATCGCCGAGGACGCGCTCCTCGTCGAGGTCAACCCGCTGGCCAAGGTCGCCGACGGCCGCGTGATCGCCCTCGACGGCAAGGTCTCGCTCGACGAGAACGCCGAGTTCCGGCAGCCGGGCCACGAGGAGTTCGTGGACCACGCCGCAGCCAACCCGCTCGAGGCTGCCGCCAAGGCCAAGAACCTCAACTACGTCAAGCTCGACGGCGAGGTCGGCATCATCGGCAACGGCGCGGGTCTGGTCATGTCGACCCTCGACGTCGTCGCGTACGCCGGTGAGGCGCACAACAACGTCAAGCCCGCCAACTTCCTCGACATCGGTGGCGGCGCCTCCGCCGAGGTGATGGCGAACGGTCTCGAGATCATCCTCGGCGACCCGGACGTCAAGTCCGTCTTCGTCAACGTCTTCGGTGGCATCACCGCCTGTGACGAGGTCGCCAACGGCATCGTCCAGGCCCTGGAGCTGCTGAAGTCCAAGGGCGAGGAAGTCACCAAGCCGCTGGTCGTGCGCCTCGACGGCAACAACGCGGAACTGGGTCGCAAGATCCTCTCCGACGCGAACCACCCGCTCGTGCAGCGCGTGGACACCATGGACGGCGCGGCCGACAAGGCCGCCGAGCTCGCCGCGGCTGCGAAGTAAGGGACGAGGGACACCACAGTCATGGCTATCTTCCTCACCAAGGACAGCAAGGTCATCGTCCAGGGCATGACCGGCGCCACCGGCATGAAGCACACCAAGCTCATGCTCGCTGACGGCACCAACATCGTCGGCGGTGTGAACCCGCGCAAGGCCGGCACCAGCGTCGACTTCGACGGCACCGAGGTGCCCGTCTTCGGCTCCGTCGCCGAGGCGATGGAGAAGACCGGGGCGGACGTCTCCGTGCTCTTCGTGCCGCCGGCCTTCGCCAAGGCGGCGGTCGTCGAGGCGATCGACGCCGAGATCCCGCTGGCCGTCGTCATCACCGAGGGCATCGCGGTGCACGACTCCGCCGCCTTCTGGGCGTACGCCACCAGCAAGGGCAACAAGACCCGGATCATCGGCCCGAACTGCCCCGGCCTGATCACCCCCGGCCAGTCCAACGCCGGCATCATCCCGGGCGACATCACCAAGCCCGGCCGCATCGGTCTCGTGTCGAAGTCCGGCACGCTGACCTACCAGATGATGTACGAGCTCCGTGACATCGGCTTCTCCTCCGCCGTCGGCATCGGTGGCGACCCGGTCATCGGCACCACGCACATCGACGCTCTGGCGGCCTTCGAGGCCGACCCGGAGACCGAGCTGATCGTGATGATCGGTGAGATCGGCGGCGACGCCGAGGAGCGTGCGGCCGACTTCATCAAGGCCAATGTCACCAAGCCGGTCGTCGGTTACGTCGCGGGCTTCACCGCCCCCGAGGGCAAGACGATGGGCCACGCCGGCGCCATCGTGTCCGGCTCGTCCGGCACGGCGCAGGCGAAGAAGGAGGCCCTCGAGGCCGCGGGCGTCAAGGTCGGCAAGACGCCGACCGAGACGGCCAAGCTCGCGCGCGAGATCCTCGGCGGCTGATCGTCACCGCCTGAATCTCCGCCGTACGCACGGACGGGCCCGCGCCTCATGACGAGGCGCGGGCCCGTCCGCGTGTCCGGCCGTCCGCGTGGCCGGCCCATGCCGGTCTACGGGATCGTCGGTACGAGTCGTTCGGGGCCGTGGACCGGCTCGGACAGCAGCTTCTGGCGCAGCATGTGACTTCGCGGGTTGATCGGCTGCGGCCCGGCGAGCGGCGGTACTCCGCCCACCTCGTGGCCGGGAGAGACCGCCGGCTCGTACTGTGTCGGCGCCGTGGCCAGAGTGAAGCCCGTGGCGCCCATGATCAGCGTGGTGACGCTGAGGGCGGCCCGGGTCCACAGCCAGGCCCGGCGTTCGCTGCTCGTCCGTACGGCCCGGGGCGGGTTCAGCTGCGGCACGGGACCGGAGTTCGCGAGGGCGAGCAGCTGATTGCGCAGGACCGTGGGGTCGCTGAGGTGGGGGAGCTGCTCGGCGATGGCCTCGCGCGCGTGCAGCAGACGGTTCGCCGCCGCGGGAGTGCTCGCCTCCGTCTCGGCGGCCGTGTCGGGCAGGTCGAGACCGAGACCGTCGTAGAGCAGGAGGGTGCGGCGGTACGGGGGCGGCAGCTCCAGCAGCGCTTCGAGCAGTTCGCGCTGTTCGCTGTCGACGAGCGGCGGGTTGTCGGGGTGCCGGTGGACGGGGCGCAGCCGCTGCCAGGGCGACATGGCGAACTCGTACGCGGCCGCCCGCACCCAGCCCGCGGGGTCGCGGTCGCGAGCCACCTCGGGCCAGCGCTGCCAGGCGAGGTGGAAGGCGCGCTCGACGGACTCGTGGGCGAGCCTGCGCCGGCCGGTGAGCAGATAGGCCTGGCGTACGAGGCCGGGGGCGCTGTACGTGTACAGGGCGTCGAAGGCCTCGGCGGGGGTGGACACGGGTCGCTGGTCCCGGGGCTCAGTATCGGCAGCCGTTCTTGCCGCCTGGTCCGTGCCGGGCTCGCTCCCGACCTCGCCAGCGCCTTCGGGGCGGAAGCCGCCTGCGCCTTCACCCATGTCGTCGGCGCCGGACCCGCCGTCCCCGGCCGTCGGCGGCAACTCCGCTGTGGCGTCGTCCGGCTCGGGGTCCGCTGCCGGCGACGCCGTCCGCACCGGCTTCAGTTCCACCGGCACCGGGTCCCCGGCCGTCTCCCGGGGCGCCTCGATGGCTGCCTCTTCGGCAGCCGGGCGGGCGGCCGACGCGACGGGCTTCCTCATCGGGGCAGCGGCTTCGGCCGAGAGGTTCGTCTCCGGAGCGGAGGTGCCCGATACCGCTTCCGCTTCCGCCTTCGCCTTCGCTTCCGTTTGCGAGCCGGGGTCCGGGTCCGCCTCGGTCAGCAGCTTGGTGTACATCTCACGCCGGCGACCCCGGGGGGCGCTGCGGCCGCTCTCCCACGACCGGATCGTGGCCTTCGTGACGCCGACGGCGGTGGCGAGCTCCTGCTCGCTCATCGACTTCGCCTCGCGCAGCCTGCGGCGCTCTTTGGGGGAGGGCAGCGGAGTGCTCGAACCGGAGCGTGTCGTGCTCTGGGTCATGACGGGCTCCCCGAAGCGCAGCACTCTGCGGAAAAGTACATAAACGTATATTGAGCGACACAACGGCTATTCGCCTGTTACGCGGATAAAGCGCGTGTCGTTGGCAGCATGGCCGCGTGACCCAGACGACCGATCACAGCCCCCCGTTCTCGGCTCCGGTGCTGCTCCAGGGCGGCCGGCGGCCCGCGTTGGCCGCATGCCTCGTCCGCGGGGCGATCGCGGCGGGGCTCGGGCTCGGTACGTTCGCCGTCCTGGTGATCGCGCTGTGGATCAGTTCGCCGTATCCGGACAGCGGTCCGAACGGGGCGCTGCATGTCGCGGCCGGGCTGTGGCTGCTCGCCCACGGCACGGAACTCGTCCGCTCCGAGACCCTCTCCGGGCAGCCGGCGCCCATCGGGATCGTGCCGCTGCTCCTCGTGGTCCTGCCGGCCTGGCTTGCGCACCGGGCGGCCCGCGACGGTCTGCTGCCCGCCGACGACCGCCCGCGCCCGTCGGCGCGAGGTGCGCTGTGTGCCGTCAGCCTGGGATATCTGCTGGTCGGCGCCGCCGCCACGGTCTATGCGGCGGGCGGACCACTGGCGCCGGATCTGCTGAGCGCCGTACTCCATCTGCCGCTGGTCACCCTGGCGGCGGTGGGGGCCGGCGTGTGGACGGCGAGCGGCCGTCCGGGCGCTCCGCTGCCGGACTGGGTGCCCGCACGGCTGCGGAAGGAGCTCGCCCGTACGCGGGTGGCTGTCGCCATGCGGTCCGGGGCCGCCGGTGCCCTGACCCTGCTGGGCGGTGGCGCACTGCTCGTCGCGGCCTCGATGGTGTGGAACGCGGACGCCACGCAGGACTCGTTCCTGCACCTCGCGGACGTGTGGTCGGGACGGCTCGCGGTGTTGATGCTGGGGCTGGCGCTGGTGCCCAACGCGGCGGTGTGGGCCGCCGCGTACGGGCTGGGGCCCGGCTTCGCGCTCGGTACGGGCGCGACGGCGACCCCTCTGGCGCTCACCGGCGACCCTGCCCTGCCGCACTTCCCGCTGGTCGCCGCGGTGCCGGCCGAGGGGCCCGGCACACCGCTGAACTGGGCCGCCGCGGCCGTTCCGCTCGCCGCGGCGCTGATCGTCGCCCACTTCACGGCGCACCGGGCAGCGCCGCGCCACGGCGACCGTGCGACGGCGTGGGGGATGGGCGAGACCGCGCTGGCGGCCTTGCAGGGTGCTGTGGTCTGCGGCGTGCTGACGGGTTTTCTCGCGGCGGCGGCCGGCGGGCCGCTCGGCACGGGCCGGCTGACGGCGTTCGGCCCGGTGTGGTGGCTGACGGGCGCGGCCGCGCTGGTGTGGTCGGCGGTCGTCGCGGTGCCGGTGGCTTTGGCGCTGCGGGCCTGGCGGGTACGGGGCCGGGCCGTAGGAGCCGATGGGTCACCGATTCCGGCCGCCGCCGTTCCGGGTCCCGCGTCACCGGCGCCCGTTGCCGCGAGCGGCGTGGAGATGGACGACATGGACGACGCGGAGTTCGATCCGTACGACTTCCTGCCGGAGTTCCCCACCGGGTCCCGGGAGACCGACGCGTCGCCGGACGGTACGGCCGGCGCATCCGACGAGTCCTCGGAGGGGGCCGGGGACGTCACCGGATCGGCCCGCGACGATCGCGCACCGTGGGCCGTGCCGCTCAGCCCCTGGCCCAAGGCCCCCGGGTTGTCGAGCATCGCCCTGGACGCGGACCGCGCAAAGGCCGACCGCGAAGAACCGGACCGCGAAGAACCGGACCCCGACGAACGGGACGGCGAAGAGCGGGACCGCGAGGAGACGCACGCTTCGGCTGCGGACCGTACGGAAGACCCCGGGACAAGCTCCACGAGAAGCCGCGCGACGAACCCCACGGACACCCGTGCGGTTACCGGCGCTGCCGGGGCGGACGCTGCTCAGCAGAGCCCCACGCTCCCGGCCCGGCGGCCCGACGCTCTGCCGGACGGGCCCGCGGGCCGTGCGGACGCGGACCGGGACGACTCCGATCCGCCCGCTACTCCTTGACGCCGATGACCCCGCGCAGCGGGTCGGGCAGCTTGTCGTTGCAGGCCAGCTGCCCGGTCTTGGTCAGCGAGTCGTTCACGCACGTGTAGTAGTCCCGGTAGACCAGCTGCGCCGTGAAGGACGCGGCCACGATCACCAGGGCGATGCCCGCCATCACGAGACCGCTGACGGCGGATGTGATCTGCGAGCGGTTCGGGGTCTGCGGCACCTGTGGGGTGGCCGGCGGCGCGACCGTCGGGTCCGCCGGACGGCGCTGGGGCTTGGCGCGCAGAGAGCTGATCGCCCAGTACAGCGCGAGCGCGCCGAGCAGCAGCGCGATCTCCGGGAAGTCGAACAGGGCGAAGAAGAACGCCCACATGCCCGAGAGCAGTGCGTAGCGCGCCCGGCGCTGGGACGGGTCGGTCGGGTCCCAGCGCATGCCGCCCGTGCCGGGAGGTCCGCCTTCGGGGCCCTTCTGTCCACCGCTGTTCTGCTGGTCCCGGCCGTCGGGGCGGCCGCCGAAGCCGCCCGAGGAGCGGCCCGGCTGGCGGCTGCTCCACTGGCTGCCCCACACGGGACGGTCGTCGGAGCCCGACGGGTCGGAGGAACCGGGGCCCTGGCCGGATCCCGATCCGGACGAGTCGTCGGGGGAGCCGGAGGAACCGTCGTTCGCCGGGCGCCGGGGCTGCCACGGCTGGTCCGGCCGTCCCTCGGGCGGAGGGGCGAAGGGGTTGTTGTCGTCCGTGGACTGGCGCTCCCGCGGCAACAGGAGGTCCGTACGGCGGCGTCGGTCCGGCATCTGGTGAACGTCTTCCCCTCAGACCCTGTCGCGCGTGGGGTCTTGTGTCGTCGTGCCCGTCGAGGGACGGGTCCTGTCCCCAGACGCTACCTCCCGGCCACGCCCCCGTCCCGTGGGGGCTCTTCTGTGTGCCGGTATCGTTGCTGACGGTCGGCCTCTTCGTAGAGTTCCCCGTATCGAGGGGTGCGATTCGTTCGTACGACCGTACAAAGACGTACACCCCCGCGACACGCACTGCGACGCGCACTGCGACACCGCGGGAAACACCGCGACATCACCGCGAGAAAGAGACCCGCCGTGGCCTCCCCGCCCCTCTCTGTCCGACCGGCCCCGGACCGACCGGCCCGCCTGGTGGTCCTGGTCTCCGGTTCCGGCACCAACCTCCAGGCCCTGCTCGACGCCATCGGCGACGATCCGGCCGGCTTCGGCGCCGCCGTGGTCGCCGTCGGCGCGGACCGCGACGGGATCGTGGGACTGGAGCGCGCCGAGCGCGCCGGACTTCCCACGTTCGTGTGCCGGGTCAAGGACCACGAGACCCGTGACGCGTGGGACCGGGCGCTCACGGAGGCGACGGCGGCGTACGAGCCCGACCTCGTGGTCTCGGCCGGATTCATGAAGATCGTGGGCAAGGAGTTCCTCGCCCGCTTCGGCGGCCGGTGCGTCAACACGCATCCCGCGCTGCTGCCCAGCTTTCCCGGCGCCCACGGTGTCCGCGACGCGCTCGCGTACGGGGCCAAGGTGACCGGGTGCACCGTCCACTTCGTCGACGACGGCGTCGACACCGGCCCGATCATCGCGCAGGGCGTGGTGGAGGTGCGGGACGAGGACCACACGGACGGTGGGACCGCTCTTCACGAGCGCATCAAGGAAGTCGAGCGAGCGCTGCTCGTCGAGGTCGTGGGGCGTCTGGCCCGTAACGGCTACCGCATTGAGGGACGAAAGGTAGTTTTCCCGTGACTGTTGAGACTGCGAAGCGGGCCATCCGGCGAGCGCTGGTCAGTGTGTATGACAAGACGGGGCTCGAGGAGCTCGCGCGCGGGCTGCACGAGGCGGGTGTGGAACTGGTCTCCACCGGATCGACCGCCGGGAAGATCGCCGCGGCCGGTGTACCGGTCACCAAGGTCGAGGAGCTCACCGGTTTTCCCGAGTGCCTGGACGGCCGGGTCAAGACGCTGCACCCCCGCGTGCACGCCGGCATCCTCGCCGACCTGCGCCTGGAGTCCCACCGCGAGCAGCTCGCCGAGCTCGGTGTGGAACCGTTCGACCTGGTGGTCGTGAACCTCTACCCGTTCCGCGAGACCGTCGACTCCGGCGCCTCCCCGGACGAGTGCGTCGAGCAGATCGACATCGGCGGCCCCTCGATGGTGCGCGCCGCCGCCAAGAACCACCCCTCGGTCGCGGTCGTCACCAGCCCGGAGCGGTACGGCGACGTGCTGACCGCCGTCTCCTCCGGCGGCTTCGACCTCGGCGCGCGCAAGCGGCTCGCGGCGGAGGCCTTCCAGCACACGGCCGCCTACGACGTCGCCGTCGCCTCCTGGTTCGCGTCCGCGTACGCCCCGGCCGACGACTCGCCGTTCCCCGACTTCCTCGGTGCCACGTACGAGCGCTCCCACGTCCTGCGCTACGGCGAGAACCCGCACCAGGGCGCCGCGCTGTACGTGAACGGCAACGGCGGTCTCGCCGAGGCCGAGCAACTGCACGGCAAGGAGATGTCGTTCAACAACTACACGGACACGGAGGCCGCGCGGCGTGCCGCGTACGACCACGCCGAGCCGTGTGTGGCGATCATCAAGCACGCCAACCCGTGCGGTATCGCGGTCGCCGCGGATGTCGCCGAGGCGCACCGCAAGGCGCACGCCTGCGACCCGCTGTCCGCCTTCGGCGGGGTCATCGCCGTCAACCGCCCGGTCTCGGTGGCCATGGCGGAGCAGGTCGCGGAGATCTTCACCGAGGTCATCGTCGCTCCGGCGTACGAGGACGGCGCGGTCGAGGTGCTCGCCCGCAAGAAGAACATCCGTGTGCTGCGCTGCCCCGACGCCCCCTCGGCGCCGGTCGAGATCAAGCCCGTCGACGGCGGCGCGCTGCTCCAGGTGACGGACCGTCTCCAGGCCGACGGTGACGACCCGTCGGCGTGGACCCTCGCGACCGGAGAGGCCCTGGACGCCGCCGAACTGGCGGACCTGGCCTTCGCGTGGCGGGCCTGTCGCGCGGTCAAGTCCAACGCGATCCTGCTGGCGAAGGACGGTGCGTCGGTCGGCGTCGGCATGGGCCAGGTCAACCGCGTCGACTCGGCGAAGCTCGCGGTGGAGCGTGCGGGCGAGGAGCGGGCGCGAGGCGCGTACGCGGCGTCCGACGCGTTCTTCCCCTTCCCCGACGGTCTGGAGATCCTGACCGCGGCCGGCGTCAAGGCCGTGGTGCAGCCGGGCGGTTCGGTCCGTGACGAGCAGGTCGTCGAGGCCGCGAAGAAGGCGGGCGTGACGATGTACTTCACCGGGACGCGTCACTTCTTCCACTGACGGACGTCCCCGCAGGGGACGGACACGCGTACGGCCCGCCGGTTGCGCAACCGGCGGGCCGTACGGGGTGCTGCGGGCTGTCCGCGCAGTGCGGGGTCAGTGCCGCGGGCGGGCGAACCACTCGCCGCCGTCGGACTTGCCGACGAACACCGTGACGAGGATGGCGAGCACGGTGTGCGCCAGACCCACGACGATGAACGGGTAGATGCCGAGGATCGCGGTGATGATGCCGAACACCATGGTGGTGACACGGATACCGCTTCCGCCCGTCTTGAACTTGATCGCGAGGAAGACCGCGAGCGCACCCCAGACCAGGGCGCCGACGCCGATGGCGTAGACCGCGCCGGTGGAGAAGTCGGCCAGGTCCTGGAACTGCACGTCGTCCCGGAGCGACGGGTCGTCCTGCGCCTTGTCGATGGCCGCGCCGGTGAGGAACATGAGCACGGCGCCGATGACCTGGAGGCCGGCGATCACGTAGAGCATGACCCGCGCAGCCTTCACACCGCCCGGCATCTCCGTGGGGCCCATCCCGTAGCCGCCGGCGCCGTAGGGCTGGACCGGCGGTGCCTGCGGGTAGCCGTAACCGGGCTGTCCCTGGGGCTGGCCCTGCTGCGGATAGCCGTAGCCCGGCTGACCGCCCTGCTGCTGGCCGTAGGGGTTGTTCGGGTCGCCGAAGCTCATGGCGGGTTTCCTCCGTTGAAAGTGCGGGGACTGCGCGGTCCGGGCGGAGGAACGTCACACGAGATCAGCGGTTCGGCCCCCCAACACTTTCCGCGGCATGCGCGGCTCATCGTCGTCTCCACGTCGACTTTTTGTCCAGTCGGTATGCGTATGTGTTGTGCAAGTGCAACCTCCGGTTCCGGGTGCCGGGAGGGGGTGTTCCGGGCCCGGTGCGGAGCGGAATTGGAACCGGGGCGGGTCCATCCGCGAGGATGGGTGCATGACTGCCCAGATTCTCGATGGCAAGGCCACCGCAGCCGCGATCAAGTCCGATCTGACCGTCCGCGTGGCGGCCCTCAGGGAGAAGGGCGTCACGCCCGGTCTCGGGACCCTGCTGGTCGGGGACGACCCGGGCAGCCGCTGGTACGTGAACGGCAAGCACCGCGACTGCGCGCAGGTCGGCATCGCCTCGATCCAGCGCGAACTGCCGGACACCGCCACCCAGGAGGAGATCGAGGCGGTCGTCCTCGAACTCAACGACAATCCCGAGTGCACCGGCTACATCGTCCAGCTCCCGCTTCCCCGGGGCATCGACACCAACCGGGTCCTGGAGCTGATGGATCCGGCCAAGGACGCGGACGGGCTGCACCCGATGAGCCTCGGCAAGCTCGTGCTCGGCGTGGAGGGACCGCTGCCGTGCACGCCGTACGGCATCGTCCAGCTGCTGCGTCACCACGACGTCGAGATCAACGGCGCCAATGTGGTCGTCGTCGGCCGGGGCATCACCATCGGGCGGCCGATGCCGCTCGTCCTGACCCGCAAGTCCGAGAACGCGACCGTGACGCAGTGCCACACGGGCACCCGCGACCTGTCCGCGCATCTGAAGCAGGCCGACATCATCGTCGCGGCGGCCGGGGTGCCGCACCTGATCAAGCCGGAGGACGTGAAGCCGGGCGCCGCGGTGCTCGACGTCGGCGTCAGCCGCGACGAGCACGGCAAGATCGTGGGCGACGTGCACCCGGGCGTCACCGAGGTGGCCGGCTGGGTGGCCCCGAACCCGGGCGGCGTCGGCCCGATGACCCGTGCGCAGTTGCTGGTCAACGTGGTCGAGGCGGCCGAGCGTGCCGCCGCCGTCGCGGCAGGCTGACCGGAGAGGCTGACCCCATGGGTGTACGGACGAACGACGAGGACGCCACGGCGCCGGCGGAGCCCGACGGGCCCGCCGGGTCCGGCGCGGACGATGCGCGGGACACGGAAACGGCCGGCGCCGAGGGGGCGCGCGGCACGGACGGTGCCGCGGCCGATGACGGCGACGCGACCGCGGACGAGCACGCGGACGAGTCCGGCCCCGGATTCGAGGGGCCGGACGTCGTGCACGAGCCGGACGGCGAGGTCAGTGCCAAGGGCGTCGTCAGTTCCCCCGGGCCCGACGGCGAACCCGTACGCACCACCCGGCGCTTTCCCGCGCTCACCACCGACACCGCCCGCCCCGAGGGCGGCGGGCGCGCGGCCCCCGGGGACGCTTCCGCTCCCGCCCGCCAGTGGCCGCTGCTGACCGTGCTCGCGCTCGCCGCGCTCGGGCTGCTGATCGTCGGCACGGACGCGTTCGCCGATGCCTTCCGTGTCGGCACGATCCTGATCGGGGTCGCGCTGATCACGGGTGCGGTGATGCGGCGGGTCCTGCCCTCGGTCGGCATGCTCGCTGTGCGTTCGCGATTCACCGACATGGTCACGTACGGGCTGCTGGGCGTCGTGATCACCCTGCTGGCGCTGGTGGCCCAGCCCAAGCCCTGGCTGGACCTGCCGTTCCTGGAGGACGCCGTCCACTTCACCGTGCGCTAGGAGACCCGGGCCGGGATCTCCGGCCGGCGGACCACGCAGAACGGCGCCCGTCCTCTCCCCCGAGGGAGGACGGGCGCCGTCGTGTGTCCAGAGTCATGGACGCGCCAACACCGTTCAAGGGACGACCGGGGCCTGTGGCACGGAAGTGACCATTCCGCCACGGTGTGATCGTTGCGCCACGGATGCGAGACCGAATTGGCCGAGGGGGGCGCACGAAATCCGCGGCCGGGGGCGCACGAAGTATCGCGTCCGGTCCTGAGTGCTCCCCCTGTGAGCCGACAGGCGGAACTGACATCCTGACCCTGCGCATCTCCCTCGGTGTCCGGTTCTCGGGCGGGGGTCCCGGAGCGGAGCGGGGGCGGCGGAGCGACACGGCACGGCACCGCACGGTTCGGGGGAACAAGGGGGGTGGCACATGCCTCGTTGGAAGGCACTGCCGGAAGAGCTGGACCCACAGATCCGCGAGTTCGCCGAGCAACTGCGCCGGCTCGTCGACCGGAGCGGGCTGAGCCTGGCCGCGGTCGCCGACCGGACCGGCTACGGCAAGACGTCCTGGGAGCGGTACCTCGACGGGCGGCTGCTCGCGCCCAAGGGCGCGATCCTCGCGCTCGCGGAGGTGACCGACACCGGCCAGGCCCATCTGATCACCATGTGGGAGCTCGCCGAACGCGCGTGGAGCCGCTCCGAGCTGCGGCACGACCTGACGATGGACGAGCAGCGCATAGCCGAGGCCCGGGCCGCCCTCGGGGAGTACGGTCCGGCACCGGAGGACGCCGTCCCGCCGGGCGCCCGGGCGTCCGCGCCCCGGACCGGAGCGGGGGCCCGGACATCACAGCGCGGGCAGTACCCGGCGCCCCCCGGATCGCACCCGCCGGGCGACGTCCGCCCCGGCCCGTCGGGCGGCCGGCGCAAGGTCGTCCTGTTCCTCGCCGGGGTCGTGGGCGCGCTGCTGGTGATCGCCGCAGCCGTGCTGCTGACCGACCTCGGAGGGAGCGGCGGCGACGGCGGCACCGCGGCCGGGAAGCCGTCGGCGACGCCGACCACCAGCGCACCGCCGCTGCCCGCCGGGGTGAGATGCAGCGGCGCGGCCTGCACCGGCCAGGACCCGGAAACGATGGGCTGCGGCGGCGAGTTCGCCACGACGGCCTCCTCGGCGACCATCGGCGGCTCCCTCGTCGAGGTCCGCTACAGCAAGACCTGCCAGGCGGCGTGGGCGCGGATCACCCGGGCCACGGCGGGCGACACCGTGCGCATCACGGTGGCCGGCAAGGCGGCGCAACAGGGCCTGGTGGACGAGGACACCGACGCCTACACGCCGATGACCGCCGTCGCCCGAGCGGCCGACGCACGGGCCTGCGCCACGCTCACCTCGGGGACCACCGGCTGCACCGGCGGCCAGTGAGCCGCGCCACACGGGTGGGGGGAATGGCCGGGTGCCGGGTCGGATAGCCTGACCGCTGGATGTCTCTTCACGTCAAGATTCGTGCAGAGGTGCGAAGGGGCGTCCCGCACGAGGGGCAGGGACCCCCACCGCCAGCTGTCTTACGGAGATCGCCATGACCCGCACTCCCGTCAACGTCACCGTGACCGGCGCGGCCGGCCAGATCGGCTACGCGCTGCTCTTCCGCATCGCCTCCGGCCACCTGCTCGGCGCGGATGTGCCGGTCAAGCTGCGCCTTCTCGAGATCACCCCCGCGCTCGGCGCCGCCCAGGGCACCGCCATGGAGCTCGACGACTGCGCCTTCCCGCTGCTGCGCGGCATCGAGATCACGGACGACCCGAACGTGGCCTTCGACGGCGCGAACGTCGCCCTCCTCGTGGGCGCCCGCCCGCGGACGAAGGGCATGGAGCGCGGCGACCTGCTCGAGGCCAACGGCGGCATCTTCAAGCCGCAGGGCAAGGCCATCAACGACCACGCCGCGGACGACATCAAGGTCCTCGTCGTCGGCAACCCGGCCAACACCAACGCCCTGATCGCCCAGGCCGCGGCCCCGGACGTACCGGCCGAGCGCTTCACCGCGATGACGCGCCTCGACCACAACCGCGCGATCTCGCAGCTGGCCGCCAAGACCGGCGCCGCCGTCTCCGACATCAAGCGTCTGACGATCTGGGGCAACCACTCGGCGACCCAGTACCCGGACATCTTCCACGCGGAGATCGCCGGCAAGAACGCCGCCGAGGTCGTGGGCGACGAGGCGTGGCTGGCCGACACCTTCATCCCGACCGTCGCCAAGCGCGGCGCGGCGATCATCGAGGCGCGTGGCGCGTCCTCGGCCGCCTCCGCCGCCAACGCCGCGATCGACCACGTCCACACGTGGGTCAACGGCACCGCCGAGGGCGACTGGACCTCCATGGGCATCCCGTCGGACGGCTCCTACGGCGTGCCGGAGGGTCTCATCTCCTCCTTCCCGGTCACCACGAAGAACGGCACGTACGAGATCGTCCAGGGCCTGGACATCAACGAGTTCTCGCGTCCGCGCATCGACGCGTCCGTGCAGGAGCTGGCTGAGGAGCGCGACGCGGTCCGCGCTCTCGGCCTCATCTGACGCAGCCCGCGCGCGTAACGGCACGACGAAGCCGCCTCCGGTTCTCCGGGGGCGGCTTCGCCGTACCCGGCCGCAGCCGGGGGACCGGGTTCGGCAGCCGGACGCGGCACAGGGCCCCGTACACATGTTCTTCCGGCGGTGCGGCATCGCGGTGCCGGTGTGCGGGGCCGTGGCCACCGGGGCGGGGGCCCTGGGGTGGACCCGGGGCGCGGGGGCGGCCGCGAGCGCCACGGACATCACGGACATCGCGGGCGAGTGCGGATGAGTGTGCATGACGGAGAGTGAGTAAGGCCACTTTCCGTCATGCGTTGGGTATGGACCGCTGACTTCCGGGCAGGCAGCCAGGTCGCCGGGTGACCGGTGGCAGCCAATGGGAACGGAAGGCAGAACGCGACGTGTCGGTACAGGAGACCATCCACGTGGGCGGAGAGTGGCGACAGGCCGCCTCCGGCGCCACGCGAGAGATCATCGACCCCGCTGACGCGACCGTCCTCACGGTCGTCGCCGAGGGCGGGACCGAGGACACCGACGCCGCGGTGGCCGCCGCGCGCAGCGCCTTCGACGACGGCGAGTGGCCCCGCACGCCCGTGGCCGAGCGGGCCGCCCTGCTGCGGCGCG
This sequence comes from Streptomyces sp. AM8-1-1, assembly GCF_032229325.1. Classification (NCBI taxonomy): domain Bacteria; kingdom Bacillati; phylum Actinomycetota; class Actinomycetes; order Kitasatosporales; family Streptomycetaceae; genus Streptomyces; species Streptomyces sp. AM8-1-1. The sequence goes on along the minus strand of NZ_CP135086.1, from coordinate 3,255,171 downwards.
TCGCCGATCTGCTCCAGCGCGACCGGGAGGAAATCGGGCTGCTGGAGAGCCGTGACGCCGGCAAGACCCTCGAGGAGGGCCGTGTCGACGTCGACTGCGTCACCGACGCCTTCCGCTACTTCGCCGACCTCGTGATGAACGAGAGCGGCGGCCGTGTGGTCGATGCGGGGTCCGAGGAGATCCACAGCGTCGTCGTGCACGAGCCCGTGGGCGTGTGCGCGCTGATCACGCCATGGAACTATCCGCTCCTCCAGGCGAGTTGGAAGATTGCCCCGGCGCTGGCCGCGGGCAATACTTTTGTGGTCAAGCCCAGCGAGATCACCCCGCTGACCACCGTCGCGCTCATCCGGCTGCTCGCCGAGGCGGGCCTGCCGGCCGGTGTCGCCAACATCGTGACCGGCGCGGGCGACCCCGTCGGCGCCCGGCTCGCCGACCACCCCGACGTCGATCTGATCTCCTTCACCGGCGGTCTGATCAGCGGCACCAAGGTGATGCGAGCGGCCGCCGACAGCGTCAAGAAGGTCGCGCTCGAACTGGGCGGCAAGAACCCGAACGTCGTCTTCGCCGACGCGTGCGAGACCGACGAGGGCTTCGACACGGCCGTCGACCAGGCGCTCAACGCCGCCTTCATCCACAGCGGTCAGGTCTGCTCCGCCGGCTCCCGGCTCATCGTCGAGGAGTCCCTGCGCGAGCGGTTCGTCGCCGAACTCGCCCGCCGCGCCGAGAAGATCAGGCTCGGCCGCGGCACTGCCGACGGCGTCGAGTGCGGCCCGCTGGTCTCCCGGCAGCAGCTCGCGAAGACCGAGGAGTACGTCGCGTCCGCCCTCTCCGAGGGCGCGGTACTGCGTGCCGGCGGCCGGCGCCCCGAGGGCGAGGACCAGGAGGGCTTCTTCTACCGGCCCACCGTCCTCGACCAGTGCCACCGCGAGATGCGCGTGGTCAGGGAGGAGGTCTTCGGCCCCGTCCTGACCGTCGAGACCTTCCGTACCGAGGACGAGGCCGTCGCCCTCGCCAACGACACCGAGTACGGACTGGCCGGCGCGGTGTGGACCACCGACGCGGGCCGCGCCCGGCGCGTCGCAGGTCGGCTGCGCCACGGCACCGTCTGGATCAACGACTTCCACCCCTACCTCCCGCAGGCGGAGTGGGGCGGCTTCGGCAAGAGCGGTATCGGGCGCGAGCTCGGTCCCGCCGGACTCGCCGAGTACCGCGAGTCCAAGCACATCTACCAGAACCTCGCTCCGCGCCCCGTGCGCTGGTTCGCGGGCTGACGAGGGACGAGGAGCACCAAGAACACCATGCCTGAGTACGACTATGTCGTGATCGGGGGCGGCACGGCCGGATCGGTCATCGCCTCCCGTCTCACGGAGAACCCGGATGTCACCGTCGCCGTCATCGAGGGCGGCCCGAGCGACGTCGGACGCGACGACGTCCTGACCCTGCGGCGCTGGATGGGCCTGCTGGGCGGCGAACTCGACTACGACTACCCCACCACCGAACAGCCCCAGGGCAACTCCCACATCCGGCACAGCCGGGCCCGGGTGCTCGGCGGCTGCTCGTCGCACAACACCCTCATCGCCTTCAAGCCGCTGCCGTCCGATTGGGACGAGTGGGAGACGGCGGGCGCCAAGGGCTGGGGCGCGGTGCCCATGGAGGCGTACTTCGCCCGGCTGCGGAACAACATCGTTCCCGTCGACGAGGCGGACCGTAACGCCATCGCCCGCGACTTCGTCGACGCCGCCCAGGCCGCCATCGGCGTCCCGCGCGTCGAGGGCTTCAACAAGAAGCCGTTCCACGAGGGCGTCGGCTTCTTCGACCTGGCGTACCACCCGGAGAACAACAAGCGGTCGTCCGCCTCCGTCGCCTATCTGCACCCCTTCCTGGACCGCCCCAACCTCCACATCGCGCTGGAGACCTGGGCGTACCGGCTGGAGCTGGAGGGTCCCCGCACCTTTGACGGCGGGAACCCCAGGGCGACCGGTGTGCACGTACGGACGAAGGACGGCGAGGAGCAGCTCGTCACCGCCCGCCGTGAAGTCCTCGTCTGCGCGGGCGCGGTGGACACTCCGCGACTGCTGCTGCACTCCGGCATCGGCCCGAAGGCCGACCTGGAGGCGCTCGGCATCCCCGTCGTGCACGACCTGCCGGGCGTGGGCGAGAACCTGCTCGACCACCCCGAGTCGGTGATCGTCTGGGAGACCGACGGGCCGATCCCGGAGAACTCCGCGATGGACAGCGACGCCGGACTGTTCGTCCGCCGCGACCCGCGCGCCAGGACGCCCGACCTGATGTTCCACTTCTACCAGATCCCGTTCACGGACAATCCGGAGCGGCTCGGCTACGAACGGCCCCCGCACGGGGTGTCGATGACGCCGAACATCCCCAAGCCCCACAGCCGCGGCCGGCTGTACCTGACCAGCGCCGACCCCGAGGTCAAGCCCGCGCTGGACTTCCGGTACTTCACGGACGAGGACGACTACGACGCGCGCACCCTCGTCGACGGCATCAGGATCGCCCGCGAGATCGCCCGGACCGAGCCCCTGGCCCACTGGCTCAAGCGCGAGGTCTGCCCCGGACCCGAGGTCACCGGGGACGAGGAGCTGAGCGAGTACGCGCGCAAGGTCGCCCACACCGTCTACCACCCGGCCGGCACCTGCCGGATGGGTGCGCAGGACGACGAACTGGCCGTGGTGGACCCGGAGCTGAGGATCCGGGGCCTGGACGGCATCCGGATCGCCGACGCGTCCGTCTTTCCGACCATGCCGTCCGTCAACCCCATGATCGGGGTGCTGATGGTCGGCGAGAAATGCGCCGAGCTTCTGGGAGGTACCGCCTGATGAGTACGCCGCCCGTCTTCTCCGTCAGCGATCTGTGGAAGGTCTTCGGGCCCAAGGCGGACCGCATACCCGGTTCGGAGCTCGCCGAGCTCCCGCCGGCCGAACTGCGCGAACGCACCGGCTGCACCGCGGCCGTGCGCGATGTCTCCTTCGACGTCCGCAAGGGCGAGGTCTTCGTCGTCATGGGCCTGTCCGGCTCCGGCAAGTCGACGCTCGTGCGCTGTCTGACCCGGCTCGTCGAGCCGACGTCGGGCTCCATCGCCATCGACGGCGAGGACGTTCTGTCGATGGACCGGGCACGGCTGCGCGAACTGCGCCGCCACCGCGCCTCCATGGTCTTCCAGCACTTCGGTCTGCTGCCGCACCGGTCGGTGCTCGACAACGTGGCGTACGGCCTGGAGATCCAGGGCGTCCCGCGGGCGGAACGACGGGCGAAGGCGGCGGAGTTCGTCGCCAAGGTGGGCCTCGACGGCATGGAGAGCCGCCGGCCCGCTCAGCTCTCCGGCGGTCAGCAGCAGCGTGTGGGGCTCGCCCGCGCGCTCGCCGTCGACCCCGAAGTCCTGCTGTTCGACGAGCCGTTCAGTGCGCTCGACCCGCTGATCCGCCGTGACATGCAGGAGGAGGTCGTACGGCTGCACCGCGAGGAGGGCCGCACAATGGTCTTCATCACGCACGACCTGAGCGAGGCGCTGAAGCTGGGCGACCGCATCGCGCTGATGCGGGACGGCCGGATCGTGCAGCTGGGCACCCCGGAGGAGATCGTCGGCTCGCCCGCGGACGACTACGTACGGGACTTCGTCCGTGACGTGCCGCGCGAGCAGATCATGACCGTGCGCACGGCGATGCGGCCCGCTCTCGCCGACGAGACCGAGGAGGGGCCGGCCATCGGTCCCGACGCCACGGTCTTCGAGGCCATCGAGGCGGTGGCGCGCAGCGGCGCGAGCGCCCGCGTGATGCAGGACGGCCGCTGTCTGGGTGTTGTGGACCACGCGGCACTGCTCAATGTGGTGGCCGGTGTGCCCGCGGCGAAGGCGGCGGCGTGATGAGTCCCTGCGCTTTCGACGGGCGCACCCTGTCCTGCTCCTCGGCTTCCGGGGTCTTCCGGGCCTCGGTGGCCTGCCGGAACTCCCGGGCCTCCCGGTCCTCGGCGGTCTGCCGTAGCGCCGGCGGCCGTGGGCGGTGGTCGGCATGACCGCCGTCACCACCGGACAGGACGTCACCGCCGTCGCCGGCGGGCGCCGCTTGCTCGAAGGCCGCGGACGCCACCTGGCCATGGCAGCCGGCGTCGTCGTCCTGCTGATCGCCGGAGCCCTTCTGCTCGGCGGCGGCAGCTGGCCCGCGTCCCTCGCCGTCGACCTGTCCGGCCCGCTCGGCCGGGCCAGCGACTGGATCGTCGACAACCGCGACAGCCACCCGGTCTTCCTGTACTTCTTCGGGCACATCAGCAACGCCGTCGTCCTTTCCGTGCGCGCGGTCTATCTGCTGCTGCTCGCCGCCGGATGGGCGGGCGTCACCGCGGCGGCCGGCCTGATCGCCTGGCGGGTGGCCGGTCTGCGGCTCGCGCTGACCGCCGTCGCCGGCTTCGCTGTCTGCGGACTGCTCGGCATGTGGGTGCCGACCATGCAGACCCTCGCCCTGATGGTGGTCGCGGTCCTCGCGTCCGTCGTCGTCGGCGGGCTCATCGGCCTCGCCACCGGGCTGTCGGACCGGACGCACCGGGCGATGCGGCCGGTGCTCGACACCATGCAGGTGCTGCCGGCGTTCGCGTATCTGCTGCCGGTCGTGCTGGTCTTCGGTATCGGCGTGCCCGCGGCCGTCCTGGCGACCGTGGTCTACGCCGCTCCGCCGATGGCGCGTCTCACCGCGCTCGGGCTGCGCGGCGCCGACGCCGGCGTGCTGGAGGCGTCCGCCTCGATGGGCGCGACCGGACGGCAGCGGCTGCTGACCGCCCGGCTGCCGCTGGCCCGCAAGGAACTCCTCCTCGGCGTCAACCAGTCGATCATGATGGCGCTGTCGATGGCGGTCATCGCGTCCGTCATCGGCGCCGGCGGCCTAGGTGACCGCGTCTACCAGGCGCTGGCCTCCGTCGACGTCGGTGCCGCGCTCGCTGCCGGCATCCCGATCGTCCTGCTGGCCGTCGTGCTGGACCGTACGACCGCTGCCGCCGGTGCCCGGGTGGGCGCCGCTCCCGACACCTCGGCGCTGCGCGGATGGCGCGGCTGGACGGTGGCCGGCGTTCTGCTGCTCGCCGTCGCCGTGGCCGGGCGGCTTGTGGACCGGCTGTCCTGGCCGGAGAGCTGGGTCGTCGGTATCGCCGAGCCCGTCAACCGCGCGGTCGACTGGATGACCGCCCATCTGTACTCGGGCGTCCCCGTCGTCGGCGGCACCGCCGACTGGGCCGCGCGCTTCACCGGCTGGGTGCTCGACCCCCTGCGGGACGGTCTCCAGGCGCTGCCCTGGTGGTCCGTACTCCTGCTGGTCGGTGCGCTCGCGCTGCTGATCGGCACCTGGCGCACCGCGCTGACGGCGGTCCTCGCCATGGCCGCCATCGGCGTCCTCGGCGTGTGGGAGCCCTCCCTCGATACGCTCTCGCAGGTGCTCGCGGCCGTCGCCGTGACCCTGGTGCTGGGCTTCGCCGTCGCGATCGGCGCGGCACGCAGCGCACGGGTGGAGAGGCTGCTGCGGCCGGTGCTGGACGTGTTCCAGACCATGCCGCAGTTCGTCTATCTGATCCCGGTGGTCGCGCTGTTCGGTGTCGGCCGCGCCCCCGCGGCCGCGGCAGCCGTCGTATACGCCCTGCCGGCCGTCGTCCGCATCACCACGCAGGGGCTGCGGGGTGTCGACCCCGTGGCCATGGAATCCGCCCGCTCGCTGGGCGCGACCGGCTGGCAGCAGCTGCGGCAGGTCCAACTGCCGCTCGCCCGCCCGGCCCTGCTGCTCGCCGTCAACCAGGGCGTCGTGCTGGTCCTCGCCGTCGTCATCATCGGCGGCCTGGTCGGCGGTGGCGCACTCGGCTACGACGTGGTGTTCGGCCTCGCCCAGGGCGACCTGGCGACCGGTCTGGTCGCGGGCGCCGCGATCGTCTGCCTGGGCCTGATGCTCGACCGGGTCACGCAGCCGACCGCCCGCCGCGCCGGAAAGGGGGCCTGACATGGCCACTCGTCTACGCATCACCGCACTGGCCGCGGCGATCGGCCTGGTGGGCATCACCGGCTGCGGCGCGGCCGACATGACCAAGCAGGCGTCGCCGTACGCCGCCGCCCAGGGCGCGAAGACCGTCACGCTCTCCGTCCAGTCGTGGGTGGGCGCCCAGGCCAATGTGGCCGTGGCGTCGTATCTGCTCGAACACGAGCTGGGCTACCGCGTGGACACCGTCCAGGTGGACGAGGTGCCGGCCTGGGACGCGCTCAGCCAGGGCCGGGTCGACGCCATCCTGGAGGACTGGGGCCACCCGGAGCAGGAGGACCGGTACGTCAAGGACAAGAAGACGATCGAGCCGGGCGGCGGCCTCGGCGTCACCGGTCACATCGGCTGGTTCGTCCCGACGTACTTCGCGAAGGCGCACCCCGATGTCACCGACTGGCGGAACCTCGACAAGTACGCCGACCAGCTCCGCACGGCGGAGAGCGGCGGCAAGGGCCAGCTGCTGGACGGATCGCCGTCGTACGTCACCAACGACAAGGCCCTGGTGGAGAACCTGAAGCTGGACTACCAGGTCGTCTTCGCCGGGTCCGAGGCCGCGCAGATCACCCAGATCAAGCAGTTCGCGAAGCAGAAGAAGCCCTTCCTCAGCTACTGGTACAAGCCGCAGTGGCTGTTCGAGAAGGTGCCGATGACCGAGGTGAAGCTGCCCGCGTACAAGGAGGGGTGTGACGCCGACCCGAAGAAGGTGGCCTGCGCCTATCCGCACACGCCGTTGCAGAAGTTCCTCAACAGCACGTTCTCGAAGAAGGGCGGCGAGGCGGCGGACTTCCTGAAGAAGTTCAACTGGACCACCGATCAGCAGAACGATGTGGCGCTGATGATCGCGGAACAGAAGCTGTCGCCGGAGGAAGCGGCCAGGAAGTGGGTCGAGAAGAACGAGACGACCTGGCGGAAGTGGCTGCCGAAGAAGAAGTAGTGATGTGACGGCAGGACGGGCCCGCTCCGGCGGGCCCGTCCTGTTGTGTGTCGTGTCGTGGGGCCTGTCTTGGTGCTGCCGCGCCGCCCGTGCCGCCTGCGTGCCGTCGTCGCGTCCGTGTCAGCCCAGGAGCCGGTCGGCGATCTCCCTCACCTTCCGCATCGCCTCCTGCTGAAGCTGCGGGCCGAAGGTGATCCGGGTCGCGCCCAGGCGGCCCAGTTCCGCGATCGCGGGGCCACCCGGGATCGGCGAGGAATTGATGGGGAGCGCGGTCTCGGCCCGCAGCAGCGGAAGGTGCTCCGGCGGGACGCCCAGCGGATACACGCAGTCCGCGCCGGCCTCCTCGTAGAGCCGGATCCGGCCGATCGCCTCGTCCGGGTCGGCGACGCCCCGCAGGAACGTGTCCATCCGGGCGTTGATGAACAGCGCGCCCCCGGCTGCCGCGCGGACTTCGGCCAGCCAGTCGGCATGCGGCCGCGGGTCCTTCAGCGCCCCGGTGACCGGGTCGGAGTCCTCCAGGTTGCAGCCGACCGCGCCCGTGTCGAGCACCCGGGCGACGAGTTCCTTCGGCGGCAGGCCGTACCCGCCTTCGACGTCGACGGAGACCGGAACGCTCACCGAGCGGGCGATACGGGTGACGGCGGCGAACATCTCATCGGCCGGTGTGTGCCCGTCCTCGTAGCCGAGCGAGGCGGCGACGCCCGCGCTCGGGGTGGCGAGCGCGGGGAAGCCGGCGTCCGCGAAGACGCGGGCGGCGGCCGCGTCCCACGGGCCGGGGAGGACGAGCGGGTCGTCCGCCGCCCGGCCGTGGTGGAGTGCGCGGAAGGCCTCGACGGTCATCTCGGCAGCTCCTCAGTGCTGGTACTGGCCGGGTGTGTAGTGGCCCGGCACGAGCCGGCAGGTCACGCCGAAGCGGTTCCAGGCGTTGATGACGGTGATCGCCGCGATCAGCTGGGCCAGTTCGGTCTCGTCGAACTCCTTCGCCGCCTTCGCGAACACCTCGTCCGGCACGAAACCGTCGGTGATGACCGTCACCGCCTCGGTGAGCTCGATCGCCGCGATCTCCTTCGCCGTGTAGAAGTGCTGCGACTCCTCCCAGGCGCCGAGCTGGATGATCCGCTCCGGCGACTCGCCCGCGGCGAGCGCGTCCTTGGAGTGCATGTCCAGGCAGAAGGCACAGTGGTTGAGCTGCGAGGCACGGATCTTGACGAGCTCCAGGACCACCGGGTCGACGCCCCGACGGGCCGCCGCGTCCAGCGAGACCATCGCCTTGTAGACCTCGGGAGCGAGCTTCGCGAGATCGAGGCGGGGAGCGTGTTCGGGCAGACGCGTGGTGGTCGTTTCACTGTTCATGCCGTCGAATCTAGTCCGGCTGTGGCGCAGGAGTATGGTCCATTTACATGACGGATTCCTGGTCCACTTTCGGCGCCGACCTGCATCTGGAGCTGCGCGGTACGGGCCTGCGCGCGGGCCTGATGGACGCCCTGCGGGAGGCCGTCCGCAGCGGGCGGCTCACCCCCGGGACCCGGCTGCCGTCCTCGCGATCGCTCGCCGCCGATCTGGGCATCGCCCGGAACACGGTCGCCGACGCCTACGTCGAGCTGGTCGCCGAAGGCTGGCTCACCGCCCAGCAGGGCTCGGGGACACGGGTCGCACGGCGGGCGGCGCCCCGGCGGCCCGCCGGCGTGGCGAGAACGCGCCCGGCCAGGCCCACGGCCCGCTACTCCCTGCGGGCCGGCAGCCCCGACCTCGCGTCGTTCCCGCGTGCGGAGTGGCTCAAGGCGGCACGCCGTGCGATCACCGCCGCACCCCACGAGGCGTTCGGCTACGGCGATCCGCGAGGCCGGATCGAACTGCGGACCGTGCTCGCCGACTACCTGGCCCGGGCGCGTGGAGTCCGCGCCGATCCCGAACGGATCGTCATCTGCTCCGGTTTCGTGCACGGGCTGATGCTGATGGGGAAGGTGCTGCGCGCGCGGCGCGTACGCGAGGTCGCCGTCGAGTCCTACGGCCTCGACCTGCACTGGAACGTGCTGCGCGAGGCGGGGATGCGGACGCCCGCGCTGCCCTGCGACGAACTCGGCGCAGCCACCCCGCAGTTGGAGCGGATGCGGGGAGCGGGCGCGGTGCTGCTGACACCGGCGCACCAGTTCCCGCTCGGGGTACCGCTGCATCCCGACCGGCGCGCGGCCGTCGTCGACTGGGCCCGCGCGTCCGGCGGGGTGGTCCTCGAGGACGACTACGACGGTGAGTTCCGCTACGACCGCCAGCCGGTGGGTGCGCTCCAAGGGCTGGATCCCGACCGGGTGGTCTACATGGGCACGGCGAGCAAGTCCCTGGTGCCGGGACTGCGACTGGGCTGGATGGTGCTGCCCGAGGAACTGGTGGGGGAGGTGGCCGAGGGGAAGGGGGCGACCGACTGGATGTGCGGCGTGCTCGACCAGCTGACGCTCGCCGAGTTCATCGCCTCCGGCGCCTACGACCGGCATGTGCGCGGGATGCGGCTGCGCTACCGCAGACGGCGGGACCAGCTGGTGGCCGCGCTGGCCGAGCGTGCTCCGGACATCAGCGTCAGCGGGATCGCGGCGGGACTGCACGCGGTGCTCGAACTCCCGGACGGCACCGAGCCGTCGGTCGTCCCGGCGGCCGGCTGGCAGGGCCTCTCGGTGTCGGGGCTGTCCTCCTTCCGGCACGCGGAGGTGACGTCGGGCAGGGACGCCCTGGTGGTGGGCTACGCGACGCCGCCGGACAGCGCGTGGGCGAACTCGCTGGACGCGCTGTGCAGGGTGCTTCCTTAGGGCTGGGTTCCGGGCAGGGGGCGCCGTACGGGCGCGGGCGGGGTACGGATGCGGTGCGCACGACTGGTTCGGGCTCCCGGGTCGCGTGGACGGGACAGGACCGACGTACCGGGGCGGGGCGCACGACTGGTTCGGGCTCCCGGGCCGGGTGGACGGGACAGGACCGACGTAACGGCGCGGGGCGCACGGCTGGTTCGGGCTCTCGGACCGGTCGCCGTACAGGGCGCGGGGTGCGCCGCGCGTTCAGGCTCCGCGCCCGGGCGGTGACGCCGGCTGTTCCGCCTTCTCGTCGGTTTCCGCCGGGGGCTCGCCGAACCTCGCCAGGGCCAGCGCACCCGCCACCGCCACCGCGAAGCCCAGGATCGCCAGCCATGCGAGCCCTTCCCGCGTGCGGTCGCCCAGCCACACCACACCCACCAGCGCCGGACCGATCGTCTCCCCGATCACCATGCCCGCGGTCGCCGTCGTCACCGAGCCGCGCTGGAGGGCCGATGTCAGCAACAGGAACGCCGTGCCGCCGCCGACCAGCAGGGCGTAGAGGGCGGGATTGGTCAGCACCTCGGGCAGGGCGACGGTGTCGATCAGCCGGACCGAGACCTCGACGACGCCGAAGCCCGACCCGGCACCGAGTCCGAGCACCAGCGCGCGGGAGCGGTCCGGCAGCCGGCCGGCCAGCGCGCCGACGAGCAGGATGAGGACCGCGATGCCCAGCATCGCCCACTTCAGGGTCGTCGATCCGGTGCTCTCGCCCTCCGGACCGGAGGAGAGTCCCAGCATGGCGAGGCCCGCGACGACCACGCCCACCGCGGCCCATTCGGTGCCGCTCAGCCGGACGTGGAGCATCCGGGCCGCGACCACGGCGGTGACCGCGAGGCTCGCGGCGAGCGCCGCCCCCACCGCGTAGATGGGGAGGGAACGCAGGGCCAGGATCTGCAGGACGAAGCCGAGGCCGTCGAGCGCGAGACCGACGACGTACCGCCACTGCCGCAGGGCACGCAGCAGCAGCGCCGGGTCGACACCGGAGCCGGTTCCCGGCTCCGCCGCGCGGGCGGCGACTGCCTGGAAAACGGAGGCCGTGCCGAAGCAGACCGCTGAGGCGAGAGCGCAGATCATCCCAAAGAGCACAAAGTGACTGTAGATGAGGAGGGTTGGTGGACCGGTCGTGGCGACCCGCGAGGCGGCCACTAGTCTGTCCGCGGCCCCCTCCGTGGGGCCGGTGGTACGAGGGTTTTCCAGTGGTACGAGGGTGAACGGGGGCGAGCGTCCGATGGCGCGACGCAGGCTGAGGTCGAGCACGGTGGTGCTCGGTGGCATGGGAGTGCTCGCGGCGACGATCACGTCCTGCGGCTCGGACCCGGACAAGCGGTGTGTCGACCCGGTGACCCAGGAGAAGCTCCCCAGCTACGAGTGCGACGACAGCAACGGCACCGGTCGCTACTACTACGGCGGCAGCTACTCGTCCGGCAAGGCCGAGGGCGGCAGCTTCGACAAGGCGGCGGTCGACCGCGGCGGGTTCGGCTGCTCCGGCTCCGGCGGCGGCTGAACCCCGCCCGTAGCCGCCTCGGCTGCGGCGGCTGAGTCCCGCCCGAAGCTGCCCGCCGGCGGCTGAGTCCCGTCCGAGGTTGCTTTGCTCCGGCGGTTGCCGAACCCCGCCCGCAGCCGCCTCGGCTGCGGTGGCCGAGCCCCGCCCCCCGTACTCCAGGAAGGCCGCGGAATGCAGCGCCACACGATCGAACCCCGGCCCGGCTGGCAGGAGATCGTCGAGGAACAGGGTCTCGTCTACCCCCTCACCCGCTACCCCGACGGCTCGCTGCGCCCGTACTGGGACGAGAGCGCCTACTACGCGTTCTCCCTCCCCGAGGTCGAGGCGCTGGAGGAGGTCGTCGAGGAACTCCACACCATGTGCCTGGCGGCGGCCGCGCACATCGTCGAGCGTGACCGGTTCGCCGACCTCGGGATCACCGACGCCCGGCTGGCCTCCCTGATAGCCGAGTCCTGGCACAGGCGCGACGAACTCCCCTCCGTCTACGGCCGGTTCGATCTGCGCTACGACGGCACGGGCCCGGCGAAGATGCTGGAGTACAACGCCGATACGCCCACCTCACTGGTGGAGGCCGCGAGCCCGCAGTGGTTCTGGATGGAGGACCGCTTCCCCGGGGCCGACCAGTGGAACTCCCTCCACGAGCGCCTCGTCGACGCCTGGAAGCGTCAGGCCCCGCTTCTGCCGCCCGGCCCGCTGCACTTCGTCCACTCCGACGGGGACGAGCTCGGCGAGGACCTCATGACCGTGGCGTATCTGCGCGAGACGGCCGAGCAGGCGGGGCTCGCCACCGATGCGCTGTCCGTCGAACAGATCGGCTGGGACCGGCTGTCCGGCCGCTTCGTGGACGACCGGCTGCGCTTCATCCGCTCCTGCTTCAAGCTCTATCCCTGGGAGTGGCTGACCACCGACCGCTTCGGGCCCCAGGTCCTCGCGACCCTCGACAACGGTGGCGGCACCGGCACCACATGCTGGATAGAGCCCGCCTGGAAGATGCTTCTGTCGAACAAGGCGCTGCTCGCGATCCTCTGGGAGCTGTATCCCGGCCACCCGAACCTGCTGGCCGCCCATCTCGACGGCCCGCGCGAACTCGCGGACGGCCGCGGCTATGTCGCCAAGCCGCTGCTCGGCCGCGAGGGCGCGGGCGTCACGATCCACGAATCCGGCCTGGCTCCCGTCGTGCGGGACGAGCCGTGCTGCTACCAGGAGTTGGCCCCGCTGCCCGCCTTCGACGGCAACCGAGTGGTGCTCGGTGCCTGGGTCGTCGAGGGCGAGGCGGCGGGGCTCGGGATCCGGGAGTCCGCGGGGCTGGTCACGGACGAATACGCCCGCTTCCTGCCCCATGTGATCCTCTGACCCGGCGGGTCAGGCGCTCAGCACGGCCCGCAGCTGGTCGAGGCCCCAGTCCAGGTCCTCCTTGCTGATCACCAGGGGCGGGGCGATGCGGATGGTGGAGCCGTGGGTGTCCTTGACCAGCACCCCGCGGTCCATCAGCTTCTCGGAGATCTCCCGGCCGGTGCCGTGGGCGGGGACGATGTCGACGCCCGCCCACAGTCCGCGTCCACGGACGGCCTCCACCGCTCCGGAGCCCGTCAACAGGCCCAGCTCGTGGTGGAGATGATCGCCCAGCTCGGTGGCGCGCTGCTGGTACTCGCCGGTGCGCAGCATCGCGATCACCTCCAGGGCCACCGCGCACGCCAGCGGGTTGCCGCCGAACGTGGAGCCGTGCTCCCCGGGCCGGTACACGCCGAGGACGTCACGGGACGAGACGACCGCGGACACCGGCACCACACCGCCGCCCAGCGCCTTGCCGAGGACGTACATGTCCGGCACGACGCCCTCGTGCTCACAGGCGAAGGTCTTGCCGGTGCGGCCCAAGCCGGACTGGATCTCGTCGGCGATGAACAGGACGTTCCGCTCGGTGGTGAGCCGGCGGACACCGGCGAGGTAGCCGGGCGGCGGCACGAGCACGCCCGCCTCGCCCTGGATCGGCTCGAGCAGCACGGCCACGGTGTTGTCGGTGAGCGCCGCTTCCATCGCGGCGAGGTCGCCGTAGGGAACGATCTCGAAGCCGGGGGTGTACGGACCGAAGTCGGCCCGTGCCTCCGGGTCGGTCGAGAAACTGATCACCGTCGTCGTACGGCCGTGGAAGTTGTCGGCCGCGACGACGATCTTCGCCGTGTTGTCCGGCACGCCCTTGACCCGGTAGCCCCACTTGCGGGCGGTCTTCACGGCGGTCTCCACCGCCTCGGCGCCGGTGTTCATCGGCAGCACCATCTCCATGCCGCACAGCTCAGTGAGCTGCGTGCAGAAGTCGGCGAACCGGTCGTGGTGGAAGGCACGCGAGGTGAGGGTGACCCTCTCCAGCTGCGCCTTGGCCGCGTCGATCAGACGTCGGTTTCCGTGGCCGAAATTGAGCGCCGAATACCCGGCGAGCATGTCGAGATAACGGCGTCCCTCGACATCGGTCATCCACGCGCCGTCCGCCGAGGCGACGACGAGGGGAAGCGGGTGGTAGTTGTGCGCGCTGTGCGCCTCGGCGGAGGCAATGGCACTCATCGATACAGACACGGGATCTCCGTTCGGGTAGAGACAAGGCGTCCGGCCGGCGCGGGGTGCGGGCTGGCGGCCGGAGGGGCCGGGGGACCGACAGCGGTTGTTGTCCAGTGGTTGTTTTTCCGTGGGCGTCCGCGTGATGCCCCTGTTTCTATCGTCGCTCGCATCATGGACGAAGAAACCTTGCTGTGGCGAGCGAGCATTAAGGTTGGTGGTACGCACGGCGACTGGCGAGCGGGGAACCGACCCCGAGGGAGTCGTGCGCGCAGGAGCAGACGAGGTGCCGCCCGCCTGGGTACCCCGGCGACCCATTCCCCAGTGGGTGCCGCCCGCCCCTGCCTCCGGTGGGGGAGCCCGAGTCGCACCCCGGGACACCCAGTGACCCCGGAGGAAACCATGACCCTGCCCCACCCCGCACTCTCCGCCACCGACCCGGAACTCGCCGCGCTCGTCGGAGCGGAGGAGCAGCTCCAGGCCGAAACCCTGCGCCTCATCCCCAGTGAGAACTACGTCTCCGCCGCCGTGCTGGAGGCCTCGGGCACGGTGCTCCAGAACAAGTACAGCGAGGGCTACGCCGGCCGCCGCTACTACGAGGGCCAGCAGGTCATCGACCAGGTCGAGCGCCTCGCCGTCGCCCGCGCCAAGGCCCTCTTCGGCGTCGAACACGCCAACGTCCAGCCCTACTCCGGCTCCCCGGCCAACCTCGCGGTCTACCTCGCCTTCGCGGAGCCCGGGGACACCGTGATGGGCATGGCCCTGCCGATGGGCGGCCACCTCACCCACGGCTGGGGTGTCTCCGCGACCGGGAAGTGGTTCCGCGGTGTGCAGTACGGCGTACGCCAGGACACCGGCCTCATCGACTTCGACGAGGTGCGCGAACTCGCCCTGAAGGAACGCCCGAAGATCATCTTCTGTGGTGGCACCGCCCTGCCCCGCACGATCGACTTCCCGGCGTTCGCGGAGATCGCCCGCGAGTGCGGCGCCGTCCTGGTGGCCGATGTCGCCCATATCGCCGGCCTCATCGCGGGCGGCGCGCACCCCTCACCCGTGCCGCACGCCGACGTGATCTCCACGACCACCCACAAGACCCTGCGCGGGCCCCGCGGCGCCATGCTGATGTCCCGCGAGGAGCACGCCAAGGCCCTGGACAAGGCGGTCTTCCCCGGTCTCCAGGGCGGCCCGCACAACCAGACCACCGCCGCCATCGCGGTCGCCCTCCACGAGGCGTCCCAGCCCTCCTTCCGCACCTACGCGCAGTCCGTCGTCGCCAACGCCCGGGCACTCGCCGAAGCCCTGCTCGACCGCGGCTTCGACCTGGTCTCCGGCGGCACCGACAACCATCTGATCCTGATGGACCTCACGCCCAAGGAGGTGCCCGGCAAGGTGGCCGCCAAGGCCCTCGACCGGGCCGGGATCGTCGTCAACTACAACACCGTGCCGTACGACCCGAGGAAGCCGTTCGACCCCTCCGGCATCCGCATCGGCACCCCGTCCCTCACCTCGCGCGGTCTCGGCACCGAGCACATGGCGGCCGTCGCCGACTGGATCGACCGGGGCGTGACCGCGGCCGGCAAGGAGGACGAGCAAGCGCTGGCCACGATCCGCTCCGAGGTCGCCGAGCTGATGTCCGCCCACCCCGCACCCGGTCTGGCGGGCTGAGTCCGGCCCCGTGCCGGTCCCTTCGGCCGCGATGATCCCGTCAGCCGTCCAGTAGTTGCTGCCGCGGTCCGGTCTCCCGCGTCCCGTCGCCCCGCCCGAACGGCGGGCGCGGGAGGCGGGAGATCACCGGCCGCAGGACCAGCGCCAGCACCGCCCCGCCCACGAGCCCCGGTATCGCCCACCACCAGCCTTCGGTGCCGTCCGAGGTGCGCGCGGCGGCGGCCGGCGCCGCCGCCGACCCGGCGCCTGCCGCTTCCGCCGGCTCCTCCGCGGGCTCCGGCGCCGGCTGCTGTTCCCCGTCCCGGGCCGGCGGGAACTGGGCCACTCCCGCCCCGCTGGTCTTCTCGCCCATCAGGCCCAGCTTCGTGAACAGGGCGGTCAGTTCGGCCGGTTGCCGTGCCTGGTGCCAGTACCCCTGGCGCGTCTCCAGGTTCGTCGCCGTATGGATCCAGACCAGGCCCGCCCGGTCGCCCGGATAGACCTGGTCCACCCGCCACGGCTGCACGTCGTGGATCATCCAGGTCACAGTGATCTGCCGGGTCCCGAGCGCCATGTCCAGCGACGGCGGCCGGTCCGTCTGCCCCTTGGTCGGCCCCTCGCCCAGCAGCTTCAGCAGGCTGCCGTACTCCGCGTCGCTGTTGTAGAGCGAGGCGGTCTCGCCGCTCTCGGGCGAGGTGACCAGCACGCTCGTCGGGCCGCCCGCCACCGCGCTCGGAGCGAAGACCCAGCTCAGCGCCAGCACCGTCGCCAGCGCGGCAAGTCGTCGTAGCAGTCGCATACTTCCCCCAGCCGACACCGGATACGGCCCCTCCGCACCGTGTCACCTCTGGTACACCGCCCGGCCCCGCCAGGTTCCCGTTCGTGACCGGCCACTTTTCCCGGACCCCCGGACCCGCGGACCCAGGGGCCTCCGGACCCCCGGACCCGCGGACCCCCGGACCAGGGGGCCCCGGACACCCGGAACCCCGCGCCCCCGCAGCGCATGGCCCGGCCCGCCCAGGGCGCACCGGCCCCAACCCGCCCCGACTCTGACCGCTACCCCGACCCGGAAGGCTCCCGCGGCTCCGCCGACTCCCACGCCCCGGCCACCGACTCCGCGATCTCCTTCGCCCGTGCCAGTGCCGCCACGCCCTCCAGCCGCAGCGTCGTCCGCCCGCCCGCGGTCGTCCACAGCAGCGTCGGCCCCGCCGTCCGCTCGGCCTGTGTCCACTGCTCGCCGCGTGCGTCGGTCATCCCGAACCGCAGCAGATGCGGCTCCTCGAACCACAGCCCCGTGCCGTCGGCCAGCGTCACCCACTCGGGCATCAGCCGCGCCTGCTTGGCATAACCGAGGTCCAGCGCCGCCGGGAACTGATCCAGCCGGACCGTCCGCCCCCGCTCCCTCCAGCACATCGAGATCACCGAGCGGCCCGCCGGTCCCGCCACGACCGAGACGGCGTCCGGTGTGCCCAGCCCGGGCGGCACCAGCGCCCGGACACCCGCCCGCCGCTCGGCCTCGGCCTGCGGCACGGCCTCGGCGCACCAGGGCGGCTGCGCGTCCCCCAGCGGCGGTGCCGACGGGTCGTACCGCACGTCCACCCCGCCGAAGCCGAACCAGTCCGCGACCGCCGCCCGCACCGGTGGCGTGAGCACCAGGACCACCAGCACCCCGGAGAGCACCACGGTCAGCGCCCGCCACCGGCGGTGTGTCCAGCCGCGCAGCCGCGTCCCGAGGCCGGCGGGGGCGGGCGTCGGCACCGCCTCGGCGAGGAGCTGCGCCAGCACCCGCTCCGCCATCGTCTCGCCGGACACGTCAGGGACCCGGATCCCGCGACCGGCCTCGCGCAGCTCCTCCGCCAGGGACTCCCGCTCCGCCTCCCGGCCGCCGCCCGCTCTCCCGCGCCCGTCCTCACTCATGCTCCTCACCTCCCTTCCCGCCGATGAGCTTCCCGAGCCTGGCCAGCGCCCGGTTCAGCCGGGACTTCACCGTCCCCCGCGGCCAGCCCAGTGCCTGAGCCGTCTCCGCCTCGTCCATCTCCAGCAGATAGCGGCAGACCACGACCTGGCGCTGCTGTTCGCCCAGCTCGTCCAGCGCCGCCAGCAGCAGCGAGCGCCGCTCGTCCGCCACGGCCGCCAGCGCCGGGTCGGCCGACTCCGGTATCAGCGGTTCGGAACCCAGCAGCAGCGCCTCGCGCCCGGCGAGCGCCCGCAGCCGGACCGCCGTGCGCACGGTGTTCCTGGTCTCATTGACCACGATCCGCAGCAGCCACGGCCGGAACGCGGCGCCGTCCCGGAACCGCCCCAGCGCCTGGTACGCCTTGAGGAAGGCGCTCTGCACCACGTCCTCGGCGTCCGCGCCCGCGCCGAAGGCCACGGCGGCCCGGAGCGCGACCGCCGTGTGGGCGCGCACCAGCTCCGCGTACGCCTCCGGCTCTCCGGCGCGCACCCGCGCGATCACGGCCCCCTCGTCAACGACGATGCGGCCCCCCTCCAGGGTCCCCTCCCGCGTCCTCACACCTTTCATACACCGGCGGGCGGAGTTCGGTTCCGCACCTGAGAGAATGATGAACATGGCCTCACCCCGACCTCGCGCGCTCTCCGGCATTCAGCCGACCGCCGGTTCGTTCCACCTCGGGAACTACCTGGGAGCGATCCGCCAGTACGTGGCGCTGCAAGAGACCCACGACGCGTTCTACATGGTCGTCGACCTGCACGCGATCACCGTGCCGCAGGACCCGGCCGAGCTGCGGGCGAACACCCGCCTCGCCGCGGCCCAGCTGCTCGCCGCCGGTCTCGACCCCGAGCGCTGCACCCTGTTCATCCAGAGCCACGTGCCCGAGCACGCCCAGCTCGGCTGGATCATGAACTGCCTGACCGGCTTCGGTGAGGCCTCCCGGATGACGCAGTTCAAGGACAAGTCCGCCAAGCAGGGCGCCGACCGCGCCACCGTCGGCCTGTTCACGTACCCGATCCTCCAGGTCGCGGACATCCTGCTGTACCAGGCGGACGCCGTCCCGGTCGGCGAGGACCAGCGCCAGCACATCGAGCTCACCCGTGACCTCGCCGAGCGCTTCAACGGCCGCTTCGGCCAGACGTTCACCGTTCCGGCTCCGCACATCGTCAAGGAGGTCGCGAAGATCTACGACCTCCAGGACCCGACGATCAAGATGAGCAAGTCGGCGTCCACGCCCAAGGGCCTGATCAACCTGCTCGACGAGCCGAAGGCGACCGCCAAGAAGGTCCGCAGCGCGGTCACGGACACCGACACGGTGATCCGTTTCGACAGCGTGGAGAAGCCCGGCGTCAGCAATCTCCTCACCATCTACTCCACGCTCACCGGCACGACGGTGAGCGAGCTGGAGCGGAAGTACGAGGGCAAGGGGTACGGAGCGCTCAAGACCGACCTCGCCGACGTGATGGTGGAGTTCGTCACTCCGTTCCGCACCCGGACCCAGGAATATCTGGACGACCCCGAGACGCTGGACTCGATCCTGGCCAAGGGTGCGGAGAAGGCGCGGGCCGTGGCAGCAGAGACGCTGGCCGCGGCATTCGACCGGGTGGGCTTCCTGCCCGCGAAGCACTGAGACCGCCTCCCGCCACCGGCCGTCCGGTGGCGGGACCTCGTGCCCGTGGCCGAGTGTGTCCAAGGCCTCTGGCCACACATGCGGTGGAGCCGCCACACTGGCGAGTGCGGACACAAACGACAACTGAGACGACATGTGAGGAGAACGACGTGGGGACCGTAACGCTCGGCGTTTCGATCGCGGTCCCGGAGCCTTACGGCAGCCTGCTCCAGGAGCTGCGCGCGGGCTTCGGGGATCCCGCCGCGCACGGCATTCCCACGCACGTCACCCTGCTGCCGCCCACCGAGGCCGACCCGGCGACCCTGCCGGCGATCGAGGCGCACCTCACCGAGGTCGCGACGGCGAGCAGGCCGTTCCCGATGCGGCTGTCGGGCACGGGCACGTTCCGGCCGCTCTCGCCCGTCGTCTTCGTCCAGATCGCCGAGGGCGCCGCGGCCTGCTCCTGGCTCCAGAAGCGGGTGCGGGACGCCTCCGGTCCGCTGGTGCGCGAGCTCCAGTTCCCGTACCACCCGCACGTCACCGTCGCGCACGGCATCGCGGAAGAGGCGATGGACCGGGCGTACGCGGAGCTGGCCGACTTCGAGGCCGCCTGGACCTGTGCCTCCTTCGCGCTGTACGAGCAGGGCGAGGACGGCGTGTGGCGCAAGCTCCACGAGTACGCCTTCGGGGGCGGCATCGCCTCCGTGCCCGCCCAGTGCACTCCGGTGGACGAGCCGGCGACGGCTCCCTCGGCCGCCACGTCCTGACCCGGCCGACCCGCCGTCCCGCCCTGACGAAGCCCCGCAGGCGCTCCGCTCACAGCGGCAGTCGGCGGAACAGCGGGCGCGGCACATGCCGCAGCGCCGACATCACCAGCCGCAGCGCTCCGGGCACCCACACCGTCTCCGCCCTGCGCCGCAGCCCCTGCTCGACGGCCAGCGCGACGGCCTCGGGCGTGGTGGCCAGCGGCGCCTCGGGCAGCCCGGCCGTCATCCTCGTCCTGACGAAGCCGGGGCGGACGACCATCACATGGACCCCCGTCCCGTACATCGCGTCGCCCAGTCCCTGGGTGAAGACGTCCAGGCCGGCCTTGCTGGAGCCGTAGATGAAGTTGGCGCGCCGGGCGCGCTCGCCGGCCACCGAGGAGAGGACCACCAGGGAGCCGTGCCCCTGGTTCTGCAGGGCGGCCGCGCACACGAGGCCGGCCGAGACGGCGCCCGTGTAGTTGGTCTGCGCGACCCGGACCGCCGCCGGCGGGTCGGCCTCGTCGTTCGCCTGGTCGCCGAGGACGCCGAAGGCGAGCAGCACCATGTCGATGTCGCCCTCCGCGAAGACCTTGCCCAGCACCTGTTCGTGCAGGGCGGGGTCGAGGGCGTCGAAGGCGACGGTGCGGACGTCGGCGCCGAGCCGGCGCAGTCCGTCCGCGGCGGCTTCGAGGTCGGGGGAGGGGCGGCCCGCCAGCCAGACCGTACGGGTGCGCCGGGCGATCAGCCGGCGGGCCACGGCCTGGCCGATCTCCGAGGTGCCGCCGAGGACGAGCAGGGACTGCGGTGCGCCGAAGGCGTCCTTCATGAGCGGTGCTCCTTACGAGCGGTGGAGAGCCCCGGCTGGTGGACCGGGGGCGGGAGTCGGGGGGCGAGGCGGAGCCGGGCCGGGGGTGGGGGCAGGGTCAGAGCGTGAGGCGGCGTGAGAGGTCGGAGGCGAACACGCCGTGGGGGTCCAGCTGTGCGCGCAGCGCGCGGAAGTCGGCCAGCCGCGGGTACATGCCGGCCAGCAGCTCCGGCCGCAGCCGGGAGTCCTTGGCGAGATAGACCCGTCCGCCCGCCCCGGCGACCTCGTCGTCGAGTTCGTCCAGGAAGGCGCCGAGGCCGGGCAGATCCGCGGGGATGTCGAGCGCGAGCGTCCAGCCGGCCATCGGGAAGGACAGCCACCCGGCGTCCCCCTCGCCGAACCGTTTGAGCACCGCGAGGAACGAGGGGCAGCCGCGCCGTGCGATCCGCCGCACGATCCGGCGCAGCGTCTCCTCCTGCCCGTGCCCGACCACGAACTGGTACTGCACGAATCCGCCGCGGCCGTAGATCCGGTTCCAGTGCGGTACGCCGTCCAGCGGGTGGAAGAAGGAGGAGAGCTTCTGCAGCTCACCGAGGCGGAGCCGGGGCGCCCTGCGGTACCAGAGCTCGTTGAAGAGGCCGACCGTGGCGCGGGTGAGCAGGCCGGGCGGTACGAAGCGGGGCGGGCCGGGCAGCCGTCCGGGGCGGAACGCGAGCGGTGCGTGGCGGGCGCGCGCCGGCAGTGCGTCCAGCGGGGTGTGCTCGCCGCGGGTGAGCACGGAGCGTCCCAGTGCCCGGCCGCGGGCGAGCAGGTCGATCCAGGCGACCGAGTAGCGGTAGCGGTGGTCGGTGGCGGTGAGCCGGGCCATCAAGTCGTCCAGATCGGCGGCCCGTTCGGTGTCGACGGACATCAGCGACGTCTCGACGCGGTGCAGCCGGAGGGTCGCCGAGAGGATCACCCCCGTCAGGCCCATACCGCCCGCGGTCGCGTCGAAGAGTTCGGTGCCGGGCCGCACCGTGTGGACCGCGCCGTCCGCGGTGAGCAGGTCCGCCGCGTCGACATGGCGGGCGAAGGAGCCGCTGACGTGGTGGTTCTTGCCGTGGATATCGGCGCCGATCGCTCCGCCGACGGTGACCTGCCGGGTCCCCGGCGTCACCGGTACGAACCAGCCGAGCGGCAGCAGCACCTCCATCAGCCGGTGCAGGCTCACCCCCGCGTCGCACACCACGACACCCGTGTCGGCGTCGACGGAGCGGATGCGGTCCAGGGCGGTCATGTCGAGGACCGAGCCGCCCGCGTTCTGCGCCGCGTCGCCGTACGCCCTGCCGAGCCCGCGGGCGATCCCGCCGCGGGTGCCCCAGTCCCGTACGGCCGCGGCGGCCTCGTCGGCGGTGCGTGGCCGCAGCACGAACGCGGTCGTCGGGGCCGTACGCCCCCAGCCGGTGACGGACACGAAGGTGCCACCGGGACCGGCGGCGGAAGGACGGGTGTCGGCAGCCATACCCCGGACCGTATAGCCGTAAATGCCCTGTTTTCCGCAGACCTAACGGACGCGCCGAAATGGGTGATTAAACGAGTGTCATCAAAGATGAGCGTGAAACTCGGCCGGTCGCCAAGAAGA
Source organism: Streptomyces sp. AM8-1-1 (assembly GCF_032229325.1). NCBI lineage: Bacteria > Bacillati > Actinomycetota > Actinomycetes > Kitasatosporales > Streptomycetaceae > Streptomyces > Streptomyces sp. AM8-1-1. Next base: position 3,232,947 of record NZ_CP135086.1, on the reverse strand, counting down.
GTCCCCCCTGGCTCAGGAGAAGGGGTGGCGAATGAGATACGTCGACTGCGCGGCCGCCGACCGAAGGCTGTTGGCAGCGATGCGCGCGTACGGGGGACGACCGGGCGTCGCGGTCGCCGTACGCGCGCTCTCCCTAGCCGGGGAGCACGCCGCGCTGTGGCTCGCCGCCGGTCTCACCGGCGCGGCGGCCGACCCGGAACGGCGCGGGCGCTGGCTGCGCGCCACGGCCGTGGTCGGCGGGGCCCACCTGGCGAGCATGGGCGTCAAACACGTCGTCCGCAGGCCCCGCCCCGAACTCCCCTCGCACCGCCCCCTCGTGCACACCCTGGGCCGGCACTCCTTCCCCAGCTCGCACGCCGCGTCGGCCGCGGCCGCCGCCGTGGCCTTCGGCGCACTGCTCCCCGCGGCCCGCCGGCTGGCGCCACCGCTGGCCGCCGCGATGTGCGTCTCGCGCCTGGTCGCCGGCGTCCACTACCCGACGGACATCGCGGCGGGCGCGGTACTCGGCGGGCTGGCCGCGCGCGCCGGGGCCCGGTGGGCGGGCGGCGCCGCGTCGCCCGGCTTCACGGGGGCCCGCGCCGCCGGACGTCCGAGGGGCCGGTGCCATGTCTGAGCCCGGTACCGCGCTGCTGGAGCGGCCCCGGAAACCGTCGCCGCCGCGGGCCGTGAGCCTGCCGGTCGGACTGCTCAGGACCGCCCGGCCCCGGCAGTGGATCAAGAACGTGCTCGTGGTGGCCGCGCCCGCCGCCGCCGGCCAACTGGACTCCCCGCACGCGGCCGGACAACTGGCCGTCGTCTTCGTCCTGTTCACCGCCGCCGCGGCAGCTGTCTATCTGATCAACGACGCCCGGGACGCGGACGCCGACCGTGCCCATCCGGTGAAGTGCCGCCGCCCCGTCGCGGCGGGCGAGGTCCCGGTGCCCGTCGCGTACACCGTGGGCGCCGTGCTCGCCGGCACCGCCGTCGGCGGAGCCGCCGCCCTGTGCACCCCCATGACCGGCGCCCTGCTGACCGCGTATCTCTCGATGCAACTCGCCTACTGCATCTGGCTCAAGCACGTGCTCGTCGTCGACCTGGCCGTCGTCACCACCGGGTTCCTGATGCGCGCGATGATCGGCGGGGTCGCGCTCGGCATCCCGCTCTCGCGCTGGTTCCTGATCACCACCGGCTTCGGCGCCCTGTTCATGGTCGCGGCGAAGCGCTACTCCGAAGCCGTGCAGCTGGCCGACAGCAAGGGCGCGACCCGGGCGCTGCTCACCGAGTACACGACCGGCTATCTGCGCTTCGTCTGGCAGCTCGCCGCCGGTGTCGCCGTCCTCGCCTACTGCCTGTGGGCCCTGGAGAGCGGCGGTGTGGCCGCGTCGGCGCTGCTGCCCTGGCGGCAGCTGTCGATGATCGCCTTCATCATGGCGGTGCTGCGGTACGCGGTCTTCGCCGACCGCGGCACGGCCGGCGCACCCGAGGACGTGGTGCTGCGGGACCGGCCGCTGGCCGTCATCGGCCTGGTGTGGGCCGCGATGTACGGACTGGCGGTCGCCGACCTGTGAAACGCGTCCCCTGGCCGGAGGCGGCCTCGTTCATCCTCGTCGGAGGGGGTGCGTACGCGGCCGACGTGGCGCTCTTCACCCTGCTGCGCGGCCCCGGCGACTGGGGACCCCTGACCGCGAAGTCGGTCTCGTTCCTCGCCGGCTGCACGATCGCCTACCTCGGCAACGCCTTCGGGACCTACCGGCGCCGGAGCCTGCGCCTGCGGGAGTACGCCGCGTTCTTCGGCGTCAATGTCGCCGGCGCGGTCGTCCAACTGCTCTGCCTCGCGGTCTCGCACCACGGCCTAGGGCTGACCTCGGCGCGCGCGGACCTCGTCTCCGGGCTCGGTGTCGGGATGGTCCTGGCCACCTGCCTGCGATTCTGGGGGGCCCGGACGCTGGTGTTCCGCGTGGAGGGTAGGCGTACGCCATGGACTGGCTGACCAAGCTCCCCGTCATCGGGCCCCTGATGGCCCGGCTGATGCAGACCCACGCCTGGCGCTCGTACGAGACGCTCGACCGGGTGCACTGGGCCCGGCTGGCCGCCGCGATCACCTTCATCAGCTTTCTGGCCCTCTTCCCGCTGATCACCGTGGCCGCGGCGATCGGTGCCGCCCTGCTCAGCAAGGAGCAGCTGGGCAAGCTGGAGGACAAGATCGGTGACCAGGTCCCCGGCATCTCCGACCAGCTCGACATCAACGCGCTGGTCGACAACGCGGGCACGGTCGGACTGGTCGCGGGCGCGCTGCTGCTGCTCACCGGTATCGGCTGGGTCGGCTCGCTGCGGGACTGTCTGCGGGCCGTGTGGGAGGTGGACGACGAGGACGACGACAACCCCGTCGTCCGCAAGGTCAAGGACGGCGTCGTGCTCCTCGGCCTCGGCGCGACCGCCCTCGCCTCCTTCGCCGCGTCGGCGCTCGGTTCCACGACCGTCGGCTGGACGGCGAAGCAGATCGGTATCGAGGACGGCGGCGCCGAGGGCGTGCTGCTTCAGGTCGCCGCCATCGCCATCGCCGGCGTCGCCAACTTCCTGCTGCTGCTCTACCTGCTGACGCTGCTTCCGGGAGTGCACCCTCCGCGCCGTCGCCTGGTGGTCGCCGGGCTCATCGGCGCGATCGGCTTCGAACTGCTGAAGCTGCTGCTCAGCGGCTACATCCAGGGTGTCGCGTCGAGGAGTATGTACGGCGCCTTCGGCGTCCCCATCGCCCTGCTGCTGTGGATCAACTTCTCGGCGAAGCTGCTCCTGTTCTGCGCCGCGTGGACCGCGACGCCGAGCAAGGAGCAGTCACCTGCCGCCGAGTCGTCCTCCTCAGAGGGTCCCGGCGGCGCCGCTACCGACGGCGCAGCGGCCACTGGCGGTTGACCAGGAAGACCCCCGCCGCCAGCACCACGAGCAGACCGCCGACCACGGCGAGCGCCGTACCGACGCCGCCGGAGCCCTCGTCCGCAGCGGCGGACGCCTTCGCGGGTGCGCCGTTGCTCGCGGGCTCGACCTGGGGGGAGTCCTCGGGGGCGGCGGACCTCGGCGGGACCAGTTCACCGACGGGCCGGACCTTCCCGGCCGCCGCGAAGCCCCAGTCGAGCAGCCGTCCGGCCTCCTTGTAGACGGCCTGGCTCTCCTCGGAGTCCGGGTTCATGACGGTGACGAGCAGCACCTTGCCGTTGCGCTCGGCGACACCGGTGAACGTGGCGCCGGCGTGCGTGGTGTTGCCGTTCTTGACCCCCGCCATGCCCTGGTACGGGGAGACCCCGGACTCACCGGTGAGCAGCCGGTTGGTGTTCTGGATCTCGAAGTAGTCGCGCTTGCCCGCCGTGACCCCGCCGGGGAACTTGGCGCGTGCCGTGGAGCAGTACTCGCGGAAGTCCTTCTTCTGCATCCCGCTGCGGGCGATGAGCGTGAGGTCGTACGCGGACGAGACCTGGCCCTCGGCGTCGTAGCCGTCGGGCGAGACGACGTGGGTGTCGAGCGCCTGGAGCTCGTCGGCGTGCGCCTGCATGTCCTCGACGGTCTTGGGGACACCGCCGTTCATCGCGGACAGGACGTGCACCGCGTCGTTGCCGGAGCGCAGGAAGACGCCGAGCCACAGGTCGTGCACCGTGTACGCGTGCTCCTCCTTGACCCCGACGAGGCTGCTGCCCTCGCCGACGTCCGCGAGCTCGGCCTGGGTGACCTTGTGCGCCTCGGTCTTGGGGAGCTTCGGCAGCACGGTGTCGGCGAAGAGCATCTTGAGCGTGGACGCCGGGGGCAGCCGCCAGTGCGCGTTGTGCGAGGCGAGGACGTCGCCGCTCTCCGCGTCCGCGACGATCCAGGACCGGCCGGTGACCTCGTTCGGCAGCACGGGTGCGCCCGGTCCGAGGCTGACCTGGGTGCCCGCCCTGCCGAGCTGCGGGCCGCCGACGGTCGACATGGAGGCCGGCGGATTCGGCTGCTTCCTGGTGGCCTTGCCGTCGGTGGTGCCGGCCGAGGCGGGCACGGCGAGGAGCACGGGCAGCAACGAGGCGGCGGTGACCGTCAGCGCGGTCTTCTTCAGAGCGGACACAGACGAGAACGTACAGGGAGCTACAGAAAATATGCTTATCGTCCCGGAGGCGCGCCGGGAAGACCGCCAGGACAGCCCACCCCGGAGAACCCGGCCGGACCACGCCCGCGATACTGGGTGCATGAAGCTCAGCCGCCCCGTCTCCTGGTTCCTGCTCGCTTTCGGGGTGTGGAGCTGGTTCATCTGGGTCACCTTCGTCAAAAACCTGTGGGCGGACGGCAGCGGTCTCGCCTTCGACGACGCGGGTGACCCGACGGCTTACTTCTGGGTGCATCTGCTGCTCGCCTTGACGTCCTTGCTTCTGGGGACGGTCGTCGGAGTGATCGGGTTGCGTGCTGTCCGCGCTTTGCGGCGCGAGGCACACAAGGGATAGAGGAGCAGTCCGTGGTCGTGGTCTTCGTGCTGGTGGCGATCGCGGTGATCGCCCTGCTCGCGGGCGTGCACCGCTATGTGTGGAGCAGGCTCGTGCGCGACACGACCGCGGGCCGGGGCCGTGCACGCCGCATCGGCACCGTCGTGATGTGGGTGCTCCCGCTGCTGTCCCTGGGCGCGCTGATGTCCGGGCGCGCCGGGGCGCCGCTGTGGCTGGAGAGCGTCCTCGCGTGGCCGGGCTATCTGTGGCTGGCGGTGCTGCTGTACCTGGTGCTGGCGCTGCTGGTGGGTGAGGTCGTACGGGCCGTGTGGCTGCGCCGGGGCTCGCCGTCGCCGGCGGAGCCGGCCGTGGCCGCGCCCGAGCCGTCGCTGCACACCGTTCCCGCGGGAGCCGCCGACGCGCCGGCACCGGAGTCCGGAACCGCCGCGCCGAACGGCCCAGCGGCCGAGACGCCCGCAGCGCAGTCCACGAGCTCCGCGGACGAGCCCGCCGCGCCCGCGCAACGACAGGTGTCCCGGCGACTGTTCGTCTCGCGGGTCGTGGGCGGTGGAGCCGCCGCGGCCGCTCTCGGGACCGTCGGTTACGGGACGTACGGAGTGCTGCGCGGCCCGCGGGTCACCCGGGTGACCGTGCCGCTGGCCAAGCTGCCCCGCGGTGTCCACGGCTTCAGGATCGCCGTCGTCAGCGACATCCACCTCGGACCCGTCCTCGGACGGGCCCACACGCAGCGCATCGTCGACACCATCAACCGCACGTCACCCGATCTGGTCGCCGTCGTCGGCGACCTGGTGGACGGCAGCGTGGCCGACCTCGGCCCCGCCGCCGAACCGCTCGCGCAGCTCAAGGCCCGGCACGGCTCCTTCTTCGTGACCGGCAACCACGAGTACTTCTCCGGCGCCGGCGAATGGGTCGACCACGTCCGCGAACTCGGGCTGCGCCCCCTGGAGAACCAGCGCGTCGAGATCGCGGGCTTCGACCTCGCCGGGGTCAACGACGTCGCGGGCGAGAGCGAGGGCGACGGGCCGGACTTCGGCAAGGCGCTCGGCGACCGGGACCGCAGCCGCGCGTCCGTCCTCCTCGCGCACCAGCCGGTGGTCATCCACGACGCCGTCGAGCACGGCGTCGACCTCCAGCTCTCCGGCCACACCCACGGCGGTCAGCTCTGGCCCGGCAACTACCTGGCCGAGCTCGCCAATCCGACCGTCGCCGGGCTGGAGCGCTACGGCGACACGCAGCTGTACGTGACCCGGGGCGCGGGTGCCTGGGGCCCGCCGGTGCGGGTCGGGGCGCCCTCCGACATCACGGTCGTCCAGCTCGCGTCCCGGCAGGCGTAGCCTCCGGCTCAGCCGGCCCCGGCGCCCTGACCGGGTGCGCTGTCCCGGCCCGCTCCCGTCTTCTTCACACCGACGTCCTTCGTCTCCGCCCCGGTGTACGGCTCCACCGCCGAGCGGGGCGCGGGCGTGGCCGCCCCTGTCGCCGCCGCCGGGAGTTCGACGTTCACCGTCAGCCCCTCGCCCGGCGCGGTCAGCACCGTCACCGCGCCGCCGTGCGCGGTGACCACCGCCTGCACGATCGCCATGCCGAGACCGCTGCCCGGCGGCCGCCGCGACGACGCGTCGGCCTCGCCCGCGGCCCGGAAGAAGCGGTCGAAGACACGGTCCGCGTCCGCGGCCGCCATGCCCGGTCCCTCGTCCTCGACCCTCAGCCGCACGGCGCCCGGGCCGCGTCCGTCGTCCTCCTCCCGCCTCAGCTCCACCGTGACCGGCGCATCGTCCGGCGTATGGGCGCGCACATTGGCCAGCAGATTGCCGATGACCTGGCGCAGTCCCGCCTCGTCGCCCCGTACGGTCACCGACCCCTCGGCCCGCACGGTGAGCGGACGTTCCGGCTGCTGTGCCCGCAGGTCGTCCGCCGCGTCGCGCACCAGCCGGCTCATGTCGACCGTGCACATCCGCGGCCGCGGCTGCTGATCCAGCCGGGCCAGGGTGAGCAGCTCCTCGACGAGCCGGCCCATCCGGTCCGCCTCGGCCGTCATCCGGGCGAGCGCCCGGGTCCGGTCGGCGGGTTCGCGCAGCATCCCCTTGTCGTAGAGCTGGAGATAGCCGCGGATCGCGGCGAGCGGGGTCCGCAGCTCGTGCGAGGCGTCGGCGACGAACCGGCGCAGCTGGGCGGCGCTGTGCTCGCGGGTCTCGAAGGCCGATTCCACCTGGTGGAGCATGGAGTTGAGGGCGACCCGCAGCTGTTCCGTCTCGGTGACGGGATCGCGGCCCGCGGGCACCCGACGGGTCAGATCGCCCTCCGCGATCGCCGAGGCCGTCTCCACCATGTCCTCCAGCGGCCGCAGCCGGTGCTGCGCGCCGAGCATGGTCAGCAGCGCGAGCAGCACCAACAGGAAGGTGCCGAAGGCGAGATCGAGCTTCAGCGCCTTCTTGACGCCGGAGTGCACGGCGCCCGTGTCGGTGGCCATCAGGACGATGGTGCCGTCGGCGAGGCGGGACCCGACCGCGCGGTGCGGATCGCCGCCCACCCGCACGTCGTGCACCGCGGCGGAGTCGGCGTAGGCGACCGGATCGCGGACGGCATCGGCGAGTTCGACCTGCCGACGGGTCGGCGGGATCTTCGCCAGGGCGATGGGCCGGTGCTGTGCGTCGAGGGCGACGAAGACCGTCTCCGAGCCCGGGAGCGGGCTCCGCTCGCCGTTCCCCGGCGCGAACTCCTCCATGAGGGCGCTGATCGCGCTGAGCGAGTCGACCTCCTTCTGGGTGAATCCGGTGCGCTGGATGGCATTGCGGCTGCCGAGCAGTTCGTTGTCCACCCGGTCGAGCAGATAGTGCCGCATGCCCATGAGACTGACGGCGGTGGCGGCCGCTATGCCGAGGGCGAGCAGGGCGACGTTGACGATCGTGAGCTTGGCGCGCAGCGAGTGGATGCCGTGGCGCCGGGTGTGCCGGGCCCCCGCCCGCAGCAGGCGCCTCATGCGAGTCCGTATCCGATGCCTCGGCGGGTGGTGATCAGTGGCGGACCGAGCGGGTCGAGCTTGCGGCGCAGATAGCTGATGTACGTCTCCACCACCGTCGATTCCGCCTGGTGCTCGTACTGCCAGACGTGGCGCAGCAGTTGGTCCTTGGGGACGATGCGGCCCCCGTTGCGGACGAGGAAGCGCAGCAGCGCGTACTCGGTGGGGGTGAGCTGCACCGAGCGGCCGGCCCGGCGTACGGCGCAGGTCGCGTCGTCCAGTTCCAGGTCCCCGTAGCGCAGCGGCGGCCGTACCGGCAGCACGTCGGCGGGCCGGGTGCGGCGCAGGACGGCGCTGATCCGGGCCACCACCTCGTCGACGTTGAAGGGCTTGGTGATGTAGTCGTCGCCGTAGCCGAGGGCGCCCACGATCTCCGCCGGGGCGTCCCGCGCGGTGACGAAGACGACGGCCGTCTCGGGGTACCGCTCGCGCAACTCGCGTGCCAGCACCCGGCCGTCGCCGTCCGGAAGCATCACATCGAGCAGCGCCACATCGGGGCGCGTCTGTCCGGCCGACTGCCGCGCCTGCCGTACGCTTCCCGCCGTAATCACCTCAAAACGGTGGTAACGCAGTGCGATGGCGAGGACGTCGGCGATGCTCGGCTCGTCCTCGACGACCAGCACGGTCGCTCCCTCGTGGTCCATGACCTCAGTATCGGCGCGAACCCCGTGCGGGGGGCGGGCCGCTGTCTTGGAGTTCCTTGAGAGTCATGGCCGCGCCGCACCACGGACCGGGTCCGCGGTCGATTCTGAAGTCCGGCCCGGGGGAGACGGATCGACGAAGGGGCAGAGATCGTGGCGGCATTGGCGCGGTGGTGCTACCGGCACCGGCTGGTGGTCGTGGTGCTGTGGGTGGGGTTGCTGTTCGGCCTGGGGGCGGCCGGCAGCACGGCGGGCACCGACTACTCCGACAACTTCAGCCTCCCGGACACCGACTCCAAGCAGGCACTCGACCTGATGGTCGAGGCCTTCCCGCAGCGCTCAGGCGACCCCAACACCGTGGTGTGGCGGGTCTCCGAGGGTTCGGTGCGCGATGCGGCGGTACGGGAGCGGCTCGACCCCGCGCTCAAGGAGATCGCGGGTATGAAGGGGGTCGGCGAGGTCGCGAGCCCGTACACCGGGGCGGGCGCGGCTCAGATCAGCGAGGACGGGCGCACGGCCTACGCGCAGGTCACCTTCGCCGAACAGGCCAACGCCGTACCGAAGGAGCTGGTCCAGGACGTCGTCGACACCGCGGGCGAGGCCCGCCGGGACGGCCTCCAGGTCGAACTCGGCGGGCAGGCGATCACCCGGATCCAGGAACCGCCGACCGGCACGGCCGAACTCGTCGGCCTCGGCGCCGCGGCGATCGTCCTGTTCCTCGCTTTCGGCTCGCTGTTCGCGATGTCCCTCCCGCTGGTCGTGGCCGTGTTCGGCGTCGGCACCGGAATGCTGTCGACGACGCTGCTCAGCCATGTCACGGACGTACCCGAAGTGGCGCCGCTGCTCGGCTCGTTGATCGGCCTCGGGGTCGGCATCGACTACGCCCTGTTCATCGTCACGCGCCACCGCAAGGGTGTGCTGCGGGGTATGGACCCCGAGGAAGCGGCGGTCACCGCCCTCAATACCTCGGGCCGCGCGGTGCTGTTCGCGGGCGGCACGGTCTGCATCGCGCTCGCCGGCATGCTCGTGATGAACATGCGCTTCCTCGACGGTGTCGTGATCGCCACCTCGCTCACGGTCGTCCTCAGCGTGCTGGCGGCAGTGACGCTGCTGCCGGCCCTGCTCGGCGTGCTGGGCGAGCGGGTGCTGAGCCGGCGGCAGCGCCGGCGGCTCGCGGCCGAGGGTCCCGAGCCGGTCGAGGCCCGCGGCGCGGCCGCCCGCTGGTCCATGTCCGTGCAGAAGCGCCCGAAGTCCATCGCGCTGGTCGCGGTCGTCGTGATGGCCGCGCTCGCCGTTCCGGTGCTGTCGCTCCGCCTCGGCGCGACCGACCAGGGCAACCACCAGGAGGACACCACCACGCGCGAGGCGTACGACCTGCTGGCCGAGGGCTTCGGCCCCGGCTTCAACGGGCCGCTCCAACTGGTGGCCGAGGACGCCGGACCGGCCGCGGTCCAGGCGCTCGTGGAACGGGTGCGCGCCACGGAGGGGGTCGCCCAGGTGGCCGCGATGCCCTCGCCGCCCGGCTCCGACGTGACGGTGATCAACGTCGTACCGACGACCTCACCGCAGTCCGAGGCGACGGACCGGCTGATCGACACCTTGCGCGACGAGGTCGTCCCGCAGTCCGGCGAGACGGTCCATGTCGGCGGAGTCACCGCGGTCTTCAAGGACTTCGCGGCCGTGACCGGCGACCGGCTGCCCTACTTCATCGGGGCGATCATCGCGCTGGGCTTCCTGCTGCTGCTCATCGCTTTCCGCTCCCTGGTCGTCCCGCTCACCGCCGCCGTGATGAACCTGATCGCGGCCGCCGCGTCCTTCGGCGTCCTGGTCGCCGTCTTCCAGTGGGGCTGGGGAGCGGAGGCTCTCGGCGTCGGCAAGGAGGGCCCGATCACCGCGTTCCTGCCGGTCATCATGCTGTCCCTGCTCTTCGGCCTCTCGATGGACTACCAGGTGTTCCTGGTCAGCCGGATGCACGAGGAATGGGTGCACACGAAGGACAACGCACGGGCCGTCCGGGTCGGTCTCGCCGAGACCAGCCGGGTCATCAACTGCGCCGCCCTGATCATGATCTGCGTCTTCAGCGCCTTCGTCCTCAGCGGCGACATGGAGGGCGCCATGGCCGGCATCGGGCTGGCGGCGGCCGTGGCCCTGGACGCGTTCATCCTGCGCACCGCGCTGGTACCGGCCGCGATGCATCTGCTCGGGCGCTCCAACTGGTGGCTGCCCACGGGCCTGGAGAAGCGGCTGCCCCATCTCGCGGTGGAACCCAAGGAAGAGGCTCAGGAGCCCGGCCCGGTCCACGCGGACGGCCGGGAGACGGAATCCGCCGTGCCCGGTCCCCGAGTCGGGGCGCCGGTCGAGGAGTCCGGGTCGGTCGTGTACGGATTCGTCCGTGCACCGGACGGCGAAGCCGTCGCGGACGTGGTGCTCACCCTCGTCTCGACGGGAGGACGCCAGGTCGACCGGGTCACGTCCCTGGCCGACGGCTCGTACATCCTGTCCGCGCCGTCGGGCGGCGCGTATCTGCTGGCCGTGACCGCGGGTGCGCACGAACCCTGGGCGCGCCACATCATGATCGGCGGCGATGCGCTGGTCCACGACGTGGTGCTGACAGAGGTGGGCGCGAGCCGCTGAGGCGGGCCCCGGCTCCTCGCCCGGCGGTCGGGCGAACACCCCGGCTCCGGCCGGGGTGTTCGCCGTTCGCGCTACCGCTTGCGGGCGGCGACCGTCTCCGCCATCCCCGGCAGGAAGTCCGTGAACAGCTCGTGCACCTCCCGTACCAGGGGCCGCAGCACCCGGAAGCGGGCGAGCGCGACACCACGGGTGGTGAGCCGGGCCCCGCGCTCGGCCAGCCGTCTGCTGCGCTCGCGGCCCTCGGAACGGTCGAAGACCCAGTACAGGACCAGGCCCATCTGCGACAGCCACATCAACTCGGGCAGGATGTCGACCAGGTCGTCGGCCACCTTCGCCTTCGACCCGGCGAGCACCTCGCGGTGGACCGCGATGGCCGACTCCCGCGCATGCTCCGACTCGGGGGAGAAGGGGCTCAGCGGGCTCTCCGGGTCGGCGGCGTTCTTGAAGAACTGCGCGGCGAACTCGTGGTACGGCGCCGCGATGTCCAGCCAGGCGGTGAGCACCCCCGCGAGCCGGGCCTCCAGATCGGTCTCGTTGTCCAGCACGGGCCGGACCGCCGCCTGGTGCTCGGCCGCGATCCGGTCGTAGAACCCCTGGACGAGGTGCTCCTTGGAGGAGAAGTAGTAGTACGCGTTCCCCACGGAGACCCCGGCCTCCTTGGCGATGGCCCGCATGGTCGTCTTGTCGTAACCGCGCTCCTGGAAGAGCCGGAGCGCGGTTTCGAGGATGAGCGTGCGGGTCTGCTCGCTCTTGGGGGCCTTCACTTCAGTCACGGTGTCCGAGCCTAACCGGGGACGGAGCACCGGTCGTCGCAGGCCTGCGTACCGGCGGGTGTGCCCGAGGCGGTGGCCTCGCGGTACTTGGCCGCGGCGAGCATTGTGACGCGGACGAAGGGGGCGCCGGCCGGAGTGGCCAGCCAGTGGGCCTTCGGCCGGTGCTCGGCCAGTGCCCACAGGCACACGATCCAGGCCCCGGCCCCCGTGAAGACCTGCCCCCGGTCTCCCAGGACGGTGATCTCCCGGCGGGTGCGCTCGTGGTCGAGCCGCGGGTACCGGCGCCGGGCCTCGTGCGACCCGGCGGGCACCAGGTCCAGCGGTACGAGCTGGCGCTGGCGCTGGAGCCAGTGCCGCAGATGGACGCAGAGGGAGCACTGGGCGTCATACAGGACGGTCAGTCTCCGGACCGGGACCCCCATGGCACTCACGCTCCGGCGGGACCGGCGGCGGGTGCGGCCCACGGCCCCTTGTCGGCGGGACCGGTCCAGCCCTGCGGCGGCACCGGCGGCACCTGCTCGCGCTCCATGATCCCGCGCCGGCGGATCTTGTTGAGGACGTAGACGTTCCCGAGGTGCATCACGCCGAGGACGAGGAGGACGACGCCGATCTTCACCGAGAGCGCCTCGAAGAGTCCGCGGGCGTCGGCCACCGCGTCGGCGGCCTTGAGGTAGAGGGCGACGAAGCCCAGGTTCACCAGGTAGAAGCCGACCACCAGCAGGTGGTTCACGGCATCGGCGAGCTTCTCGTTCCCGTGCAGTACGTCGGCCAGGAAGATCCGTCCGTTCCGGCTCAGTGTGCGGGCCACCCAGACCGTGAGCGCGACGCTGATCAGCAGATAGACGATGTACGCGACAACAGTGAGGTCCATCCCCACCCCTCCTTGAACGTGTTCAAAAGGCTGGACAGGAAGGACTGTAGACCTGTTTTTGAACATGTTCAAGCGAGTTCGCGGTGCCGTCGGGGACGTACCTCCGGCGTAGGTGTCGCCCAGGCGCGGTCCGACCCGCCACACTGTCCGGATGGCATCCGTACCTCTCAGCAAGGGCGCCAACATCCCGGTCGCCGCTGCCGCTGTCCGCGCCGTGCTCAGCTGGACCCCGGGGGCCGGGACACCCGACGCAGACGCCTCCGCGCTGCTCCTCACCGAGGGCGGACGGGTGCGCGACGACGGGGACTTCGTCTTCTACAACCAGCCGCGGCACTCCTCCGGCGCCGTGCGGCACCAGGGCAAGCGGGACGGGACCGACACCGTCGAGGTCGATCTCTCGTCGCTCGAAGCCTGTGTCGACCGCGTCGTGCTCAGTGCGTCCGCCGACGGCGGCACCTTCGGCCAGTTGCGCGGACTGCGGCTGCTGCTGCTCGACGCGGCGAGCGGCACCGAGCTGGCGCGGTTCGACATCACGGCCGGGGCGGAGACCGCCCTGGTCGCCGGGGAGCTCTACCGGCGGGCGGGAGCGTGGAAGTTCCGGGCGGTGGGCCAGGGTTACGCGGCCGGACTGGCGGGTCTGGCCACCGACTACGGCATCACCGTGGACGACGCACCCTCGCCGGTCCCGCCCGCGCCGGTCCCGCAGCCGCCTGCGCGTATGCCGCACGCGCCCGTCCCGCAGGCTCCCGCCCCGCAGGCTCCCGCCCCGCAGGCGCCCGTCCCGCCCCCGCCTGTCGCCCCACCGGCCACCCTCGCCCAGACCGCCCGGTCGGACAGGGGCGAGGAGCAACTCCCCGTCGACATGCGCAAGCGGCTGTCCCTGCGCAAGCAGCAGGTCGCCGTCAGCCTGAGCAAGCACGGCGCCGCCGGCGCCACCGCGCGGGTGATCCTGGTGCTGGACGCCTCCGGCTCCATGGCGATGCTGTACTCCCGGGGCGTCGTCGCCGACGTGGTGGAGCGGATGGCCGCCGTCGCGGCTCAGCTCGACGACGACGGCGAGATGCAGGCATGGACCTTCGCCACCCACCCGGCCCGGCTCCCCGACCTGACCGTCGCCGGTCTGCCTCAGTGGCTCCAACTGCATGTCCGAGGCGGCGAGATGAGCCTGTTCGGCCGCCCGAAGAAGCCGAAGAAGGGCATGCGGCCGGGCCAGGTCGACATGCGGCTGGTCGGCATCCAGAACGAGGAGCAGAAGGTCATCGCCGAGGTCCGGGACTACGTGCGGGCCAATCCCGCCCAGGCTCCGACCCTCGTGCTGTTCTTCTCGGACGGCGGTGTCTACCGCAACGCCGAGATCGAGCGTGAGCTGCGGGCGGCCGTCGAGGAGCCCGTCTTCTGGCAGTTCGTCGGCCTCGGAAAATCCGACTACGGGGTCCTGGAACGGTTCGACACCCTCCCCGGCCGCCGCGTGGACAACGTCGGCTTCTTCGCCGTCGACGACATCGCGGTCGTCTCGGACCCCGAGCTGTACGACAGGCTGCTCACCGAGTTCCCCTCCTGGCTCGCGGCGGCCCGCCGGGCGGGCATCATCGGCTGATGAACCACACGATCACCGTCCGGCCCGTGACCATCGCCGAGTGGCCCGACGTGGAAGAACTCCTGAGCGCACGCGGCTCGGTCAAGGGCTGCTGGTGCATGTTCTTCCGGCAGACCCCGCAGGAGCGCCGTGAGACCGAGTGGGGCGAGGGCAACCGCCGTGCGCTGCGCGCCCTCGTCGACGACGGAGCCCGTCCGGGCCTGGTCGCCCGCCGGGACGGCACCCCCGTCGGCTGGGTCTCCGTCGCACCGCGTACGGAGTACTCCCGCCTCGACCGCTCCCAGGTCAGCAAACCGGTCGACGACGTCCCGGTGTGGGCGCTGGTCTGTCTGTACGTCGGCAGGGAGCACCGCGGTACGGGCGTGGCGCGCGAACTGGTCCGCGGGGCCGTCTCGTTCGCCCGCGACAACGGTGCACGGACGGTGGAGGCCTATCCCGTGGACGACACGATGGGCCCGGTGGGAGCCGACGAGGCGTTCCACGGCCTGGTCTCGCTGCTGACCGCCGAGGGATTCACCGAGGTGGCCCGGCGCGCCCCGAAGCGCCCGGTGATGCGGCGTCAACTGGCGTGACCCGCTCCGTCAAAGACCCGCCCGGTGGTCACCGGCCCCCGCCGATGACCACCCCGGTGCGGAGCACTACATGCTGCTCAGCGACCGCGCGTAGTTGATCTGGCCCATCACCTGCTGGAACGTGCCCGGGTGCTGCGCCGGGATCATCGTCGAGTGGTGCTTGCCCGCGCTCGTCACCGTGACCTGGATGAAGCCCGTCGTCGTCTTCTCCTTCATCAGGAGGAAGAGCAGACCCAGCAGACAGAAGATGAAGAACACGATCGCCAGCACGATCGCGTGCGTCGGCATCTTCTCCTCGGTGCGGGACATGTCCGTCGCGTTCCACACCGCACCCCGCAGCGGCAGCGTGCCCGCCGGGGTGACGATCGAGTCGCCCATCACCGTGATGTCACCGATCGAGACCAGCGGCGTGCCGCCCATCGGCACCGGGTTGACCGGCACCGGGACACCCGCGGGCTGCGTCTGCGAGTAGGCAGGGGTGTCGTTCGGGCCCGGATAGCCGTACCCGGGTGCGGCGTTGGGGTAGCCGTAGGCCGGCGTCCCCGGCGGCTGCGTCGGGCCCCACTTGTACTCGGGCTCTCCGTCCGCTGCGTACGGATTGGGCTCGGTCATAATTCTCGTCCCCGCTTTCGAGCTTCATGTCAGACGTCCCACGATCCTGCCAGGTATCGCCGCGCTCGGTGAAGCCCGTACGGCGAAGGGCCCCGCGTCCCGGGCGGGATGCGGGGCCCTTCGTACCGAATCGGTGCAACCGGCGTGACCGGTGCGACCCGTGGGTCAGAAGCGGCGCGTGATGAGCGCCCGCTTCACCTCCTGGATCGCCTTGGTGACCTCGATACCGCGCGGGCAGGCGTCCGTGCAGTTGAACGTGGTGCGGCAACGCCACACGCCGTCCTTGTCGTTGAGGATCTCCAGACGCTGCTCCCCGGCCTCGTCACGCGAGTCGAAGATGAAGCGGTGCGCGTTGACGATCGCCGCCGGGCCGAAGTACTGGCCGTCGTTCCAGAACACCGGGCACGAGGACGTGCACGCGGCGCACAGGATGCACTTGGTGGTGTCGTCGAAGCGCTCGCGGTCCTCGGCGGTCTGCAGACGCTCGCGCGTCGGCTCGTTGCCGCTGGTGATCAGGAACGGCATCACGTCGCGGTACGCCTGGAAGAACGGCTCCATGTCCACGACCAGGTCCTTGAGGACCGTCAGGCCCTTTATGGCCTCGACCGTGATGGGCTTCTCCGGGTTGATGTCCTTGATCAGCGTCTTGCAGGCGAGCCTGTTCTTGCCGTTGATCCGCATCGCGTCGGAGCCGCAGATACCGTGCGCGCAGGAGCGGCGGAAGGTCAGCGAACCGTCGACGTCCCACTTGATCTTGTGCAGCGCGTCGAGGACACGCTCCTTGGGATCGATGTCGATCCGGAAGTCCTGCCACTCCGCGTCCGCCGCCACCTCGGGGTTGAAGCGGCGGATCCGGAACGTGACGGAGATGAGGTGCGACGAGGCGGAGTCCGCCTCGAACGCCTCCAGCTTGTCCAATGTGGGGGTAGCCATCAGTACTTACGCTCCATCGGCTGGTAGCGGGTCTGGACGACCGGCTTGTAGTCGAGACGGACGGTCTCGGAGCCGTCGTCGCCGACCTCGCGGTACGCCATGGTGTGGCGCATGAAGTTGACGTCGTCGCGGTTCGGGTAGTCCTCGCGGTAGTGACCGCCGCGGGACTCCTTGCGGGCCAGCGCCGAGACGGCCATGACCTCGGCCAGGTCGAGCAGGTTGCCCAGCTCGACGGCTTCCAGCAGGTCCGTGTTGAAGCGCCGGCCCTTGTCCTGGATGGACACGTTCCGGTAGCGGGCCTGCAGCTCGCCGATCTTCTCGACCGCGGTCTTGATCGTCTGCTCGGTGCGGAACACCATGACGTTGGCGTCCATGGTCTCCTGCAGCTCGCGGCGGATGTCCGCCACCCGCTCGTTGCCGGTGGAGTTGCGCAGCCGCTCGACCTGGGCCTCGACGAGCGAGGCGGGGTTCTCCGGGAGCTCGACGAAGTCGTGCTTGGCGGAGTACTCCGCGGCGGCGATGCCCGAGCGCTTGCCGAAGACGTTGATGTCGAGCAGCGAGTTGGTGCCGAGGCGGTTGGCGCCGTGCACGGAGACGCAGGCCACCTCGCCGGCGGCGTACAGACCCGGCACGACCGTGGTGTTGTCCGCGAGGACCTCACCCTGGACGTTGGTCGGGATGCCGCCCATGGCGTAGTGCGCGGTCGGCTGGATCGGGATCGGGTCCGTGTAGGGCTCGATACCGAGGTAGGTCCGCGCGAACTCGGTGATGTCCGGGAGCTTGGCGTCCAGCTGCTCCGGCGGCAGGTGGGTCAGGTCCAGGTAGACGTGGTCGCCCTCGGGACCGCACCCGCGCCCTTCCCGGATCTCGGTGTAGATCGAGCGCGAGACGACGTCACGCGAGGCGAGGTCCTTCATGACGGGCGCGTACTTCTCCATGAAGCGCTCGCCGTCCTTGTTGCGGAGGATGCCGCCCTCACCACGGGCGCCCTCCGTCAGCAGGATGCCCATGCGCCAGATGCCCGTCGGGTGGAACTGGAAGAACTCCATGTCCTCCAGCGGCAGACCGCGCCGGTAGCAGGCCGCCTGGCCGTCACCGGTGAGGGTGTGCGCGTTGGAGGTCACCTTGAAGAACTTGCCGGTGCCGCCCGAGGCGTAGATCACGGCCTTCGCCTGGAAGATGTGGATCTCGCCGGTGGCCAGTTCGTAGGCGACCACACCGGCCGACTTCTTGAGACCGGTCTCAGGGTCCTCGGTGATCAGCTGGTCCAGGACGTAGAACTCGTTGAAGAACTCCACGCCCTCCTTGACGCAGTTCTGGTACAGCGTCTGGAGGATCATGTGACCGGTGCGGTCCGCGGCGTAGCAGGACCGGCGGACCGGGGCCTCGCCGTGGTTGCGCGAGTGGCCGCCGAAGCGCCGCTGGTCGATGGTGCCGTTCGGGGTCCGGTTGAACGGCAGGCCCATCTTCTCCAGGTCGAGGACCGCGTCGATGGCCTCCTTCGCCAGGATCTCGGCGGCGTCCTGGTCGACCAGGTAGTCACCACCCTTGACCGTGTCGAAGGTGTGCCACTCCCAGTTGTCCTCTTCCACGTTGGCGAGCGCGGCGGCCATGCCGCCCTGCGCGGCGCCCGTGTGGGAGCGGGTCGGGTAGAGCTTGGTCAGCACGGCGGTGCGGCTGCGCTTGGTCGACTCGATGGCCGCGCGCATTCCGGCGCCGCCGGCGCCGACGATGACGGTGTCGTACTTGTGGATCTTCATTGGTCTCGTCAGCCCCGGCTTTAGCGGATGTTCGGGTCGAAGGTGAAGATCACCAGCGTGCCCAGAAGGATGGTGAACACCGTGGCGGTGTACAGCAGGCCCTTGAGCCACAGACGCGTGTTCGGGCGTTCGGCGTAGTCATTGATGACAGTACGCAGACCGTTTGCGCCGTGCAGCATGGCGAGCCACAGCATCAGCAGATCCCAGACCTGCCAGAACGGGGACGCCCAGCGGCCGGCCACGAAGGCGAAGCCGATCTTGGAGACGCCGCCGTCCAGCACCAGCTGGATCAGGAGGTGGCCGATGACCAGGACGACCAGCACGACGCCGGACAGACGCATGAAGAGCCAGGCGGCCATCTCGAAGTTGCCGCGGGTGGAGCTGGGGGTGCGGCCCGTGCGCCGGCGCGGCGCCTCGATGTACGGCGCCGGGTTGTCGGCGCTGTAGAGGCTCTCGCCCTCGACGGGGCCGATCGTGGAAGAGGTGTCAGCGGACATGTCTGGCGTCAGCTCCCGAAGACTTCACGAACGGCGTGGCCGAGCACCGGGTACAGGGCACCCACCATCAGCACGAACCAGATGGCCATCACGCTCCAGAGCATCTGCTTCTGGTAGCGCGGGCCCTTGGACCAGAAGTCCACGGCGATGACACGCAGCCCGTTCAGCGCATGGAAGAGAATCGCGGCCACGAGGCCGTATTCGAGCAGCGCGACGATAGGCGTCTTGTACGTGGCAACCACGTCGTCGTACGCCTCGGGCGAGACGCGGACGAGAGCGGTGTCCAGCACGTGTACGAACAGGAAGAAGAAGATGAGGACGCCGGTGACTCGATGAGCCACCCATGACCACATTCCTTCCCGGCCGCGGTACAGCGTTCCAGCCGGCACGGAAGAACCCTCCGGGAGCGGGGATTGGGGCCTGCCGGCTTGGGGTTGTCGGTCTGGCCCGGCCGGGTACGGTCCACCGGCCCCGGCCATCGTAGCGACGACTTGTCGGTTCGTTCGCCCGGGGTCGGCCGGTGTGATCAAACAGGCAATCAAACAGCCTCGTACGGGCTACCGGGAAGCCCCTGCGACGTCTGATTCAGGATGGTTGGCCACTACATGTGTCAGTCGGGAGCGCGCGAGGCCGCGCAGCTCCTCGGCGGCGACGGCCCGCTCCTCGTCCGGTTCGTGCGTCAGACGGGTGCGGATCCCGGCCAGCAGGTGGTCCAGGTACTCGTCGGGACCGTAGGCGTCGAGACAGATCACGAAGGCGTGGCCGAAACGGCTCTCGTACGCGGCGTGGCCCGCGGCCAGCGCGGTGTGCGCGGCCTGGGGCGCCCCCGGGTGCAGCCCGGCGGAGCACTCGTCGGCGAGAGCTTCGGTGACGTCGGAGGGCCGCAGGTCGTAGCCGGCCTCGTCGGCCGCGGCGAGCAGGGACGCCAGGTCGGGGTAGGGGCGGTGGGCGGCCATCCGCTGGGCCCAGCGCCGACTGGCGCAGCAGGCGAGCAGGGTGGCGACGGCGGCGCTCTCGGGCGCGGTGTTGAAGTGCTCCAGGCCGGGTGTGCCGCTCCGCTGGCCGGGCAGCGGGGACCGTATGGCAGAAGGGGCGAGCGCGCCAAGAGTGTGGTGGAGTGTCGGCGGTCGCTTCGGGAGGCCGGCGTGGGATTCGCTGGACAGCGTGGGCTCCTCGAACAGAACAGCGGGACCGCTGGGAAGGGAGGGGTGGATGAGTCGTAACGCTATCGACGCGTGCGAGGAGCTGTCCGACGGATGCGCGATTTTCACCCGGACGGGAGAGTTTCAGCTCATGTGATGGACGATGCAGGGGGTGCTTCGCCGTGGTTACGCTGCATATGGGAGGTATCCGAGTGATAGTGCACCCTGGGCGCGCCCGGACCGCCGGCGTCATGGTCGCCGTGGCCGCGGCCCTGTCGATGACCGTGACCGGCTGTTCCAGTGACGACTCCGCCGATACGGGCGGTGACGGTGGTCCCCGGGCGAAACCCGCCGCGCCCACTCCCTCGCCGACCCGGTCGTACCCCCTCTCCACGGCGCCCGCGACCATCCCCTCCGTACGGCAGCACGACGCCGCCCGTGGTCCGGGCTGGAAGCCCGGACCCGCCGCCGGGATCGTCGTCGCGAAGGGCAGCGAGGCACTGGCCGACGAGGCCAGGCTGCTGGCCGGCGAGCTGAAGATCGCCTACCGGGGAGCCGTCGCCGCAGGTCCGGGCGATGTCGAACTGGTACTGGCCCCCTCGCAGACGGGCGGAGCGGAGTCGTACACCGTCCGGACCGGCGGCGGAAAGGTGCGCATATCCGGGCCGGACCAGTCCGGCGTCTTCTACGGCACCCGCACCCTCAAGCAGGCGGTGCGCTCCGGCGGCGTGATGCCGGAAGGGCTCGTCCAGGACCGCCCCGACCGGCCGCAGCGCGGACTGATGGTGGACATCGCCCGCAAGAGCTTCACCGCGGACTGGATCGAGGACCGGCTGCGGGAGATGGCCGACCTCAAGCTCAACCAGCTGGGCCTGCACTTCTCGGACGACCAGGGATTCCGTATCGAGTCGGACACCCACCCCGAGATCGTCTCGCAGGAGCACCTCACGAAGGACCAGGTCAGGAAGATCCTCGCGCTGGCGTCCTCGCTGCACATCCAGGTCGTGCCCGAGATCGACTCACCGGGGCATCTGGGCGCGGTGCTGGCGGCGTATCCCCAGCTCCAGCTGAGGGACGTGGGCGGCCGGACGGTGCGCGGAGCGATCGACATCGGGAACCCGGAGTCGGCGCGGCTCGTGGACGAGCTGCTGCGCGAGTACGCCGATCTCTTCGGCGGCAGGTTCTGGCATCTGGGCGGTGACGAGTACCAGGCCCTCGTGCGCGAGAACCCGGAGACGTCCTTCCCGCAGCTCGCGGCACTCGCCCGGGAGCAGTACGGCCCCGAGGGCCGGGTCCAGGACCTGGCGACGGACTGGGTGAACGACCGCGCGGCGGTCGTGCGGCCGCTCGGCCTCCGGCCCAAGGCCTGGAACGACGGCTTCTTCCGGGGCGGGTCCGTCTCCGTGGACAAGGATGTCGAGGTCGCGTACTGGACCGGCAAGGAGATCGGCGCGCGGCCGCCGGAGGAGTATCTGGCCGAGGGCCGCAAGCTCCTGAACCTCAACGACGAGTACATGTACTACGTGCTCGGCGAGCCCAATGACTTCACCTACCCGACGGGCAAGCGGATCTACGAGCAATGGACGCCGTTCGTGCTCCGCGGCACCGAGCCGGTGCCGGAGAAGTACTCGAAGCAGATCGTCGGCGGCCAGTTCGCCGTCTGGTGCGATCTCGCACAGGCGCAGACGCAGGCCCAGGTCGCGAGCGGTATCCGGATGCCCCTGCGGGCGACGGCCCAGAAGCTGTGGGTGCCGGGCGCTCCGACGGCGAGCTGGGCCGACTTCCAGAACCTGGCGAACCGGCTCGGCTGAGCCGGGCGGCGGCGCCGCGGGTCGCTTGCCGCGCTGTCCGTCGCGCTGTCCGTGATGGGGTCCGTCGCGGTGTGGGCCCGCCCGGGGTGTGCGGGCCCACACCACGGTCCCCGGCCTCCCCGCGGGCCCAACCGGGCGCCCTGCAAGCCGAGTTCCGGGTGCGCAGAATGTAACAGAGGTGTGGCGCAAATGTGTGCGAGTGGCGCGGAATTGATGGTGGGTCCGTCAGAGCCGCTCATGACCGCACAACCGTGGCGGCGGGACCACCGGACGGAGTACTTTGCGCCAAGCGGCCCGAACACGGCTTCGGGAGACTTCTCCTCCGATCCCTGGAAGGACGGGGTTTCCCGCTTCGTCGCAGTGACGCAATTGAGCCACGGGGCGCAGTAAGAGGAAGTACTGCGTCCGCGATGGGAGGCGTCCGGTGGCGTCGAAGTGCCTGAGAGAGCTGATCGCACAGGCCGATGAGAGAGGCCTGGCCGCGAGCGGGCTCGCATGCCTGGACCGCTGTCTGCCGCTGCTCGCGTCCGAGAGCGATGTACTGCGTCCTCTGTGGGCGGGTCTGGTGGACGGCGCGGAGGACTGGTCCGTACGGCTGGGCGCCGCCAGGGAAGCGATGGAGAGCGAGACCGTCAGCGACGAAGCGGCCGTTCTCGTACGCCAGATGCTCGGTGCCGCGCCGTCCGAGTGGGAGCGGGAGCCGCTGCGCGAATGGGCGGACGACTGTTCCGTCGCCGCGCTGGAGCTCCATCACCGCTTCGACGCATCGCCGGCCGAGGGGGAACCGGAGGCGGCCGATGTCGTCGAGGTGCTCAAGAGCTGCCGCGAAGGTGAGCCGACGAGCGCCGGGCCCCTGGTGGCCGGGGAAGTGCGCCGGCAGATCCAGATCCTGGAGATTCTCGCCGAGGGCGAGGGCGGCGTCGGACTGCGGCAGGCGCTGGACGTGTCGACCGAGGGGCAGCGGATCCTGCGTGCGGTCGTCTCCCGCCGTGCCCGTGTGCAGCGGTGAGAGCCGGGAACCAGCTGCTCTGAGCGTGGGCGGGACGGGTGCGGTGGAAGGACGACCGGGGCCGCCACCCCCCACAGGAGAGGCCCCGGTCGTCGTCCGCCGGGGTTGCATAGCCACCCCGTACTTCTCTCAGCGCCGGGCGGGCGTTTTCTGTCACACGGCGCCGGTCGGCAATTGTTGCAAGTTGTACAAGGCATGGACGCGACCCCCCGGAACGACGTAGCGTGCTGATTCGCGCACGGGGGCGCGGCAGTGATGACCAGCTGCGATTCGGAACAAGGTTGAGGTAGTGCTGGGGGACGACGCGGAGCTGACCGCCGCGGTGCTCGCGGCACAGGACGGGGACGAAGGCGCCTTCCGGACTGTGTACCGCGCCGTGCACCCGCGGCTGCTCGGCTATGTACGGACGCTCGTCGGCGAACCCGAGGCCGAGGACGTCGCATCCGAGGCGTGGCTCCAGATCGCCCGCGACCTGGACCGGTTCAGCGGCGACGCGGACCGGTTCCGTGGATGGGCCGCCCGAATAGCCCGCAACCGCGCGCTCGACCACATCCGGATGCGGGGCAGGCGCCCGGCCGTCGGCGGCGACGAGAGCGAACTGACCGGCAGGCCGGCGGAGTCGGACACCGCCGACGAGGCCATGGAAGCCCTGGCCACCGGGTCCACCATGGCCCTCATCGCGCAACTGCCCCAGGATCAGGCCGAGGCCGTCGTCCTGCGGGTGGTCGTCGGGCTGGACGCCAAGAGCGCCGCCAAGACGCTGGGCAAACGGCCCGGAGCCGTCCGCACCGCGGCGCACCGTGGGCTCAAGCGGCTGGCCGAGCTGCTCGGCGCGGAGAGCCTGGAGGGTCTGGGGGCAGCGGATTACGAGGACCCCGAGAGCGTGGGCGCCGTTGCGAACGCGTACGGTGCTGTCGCCGACGCGGACGCCGTGAACACGGTCGCGGGCCCCGCCGAACGCGCCGCGGATCTGAACGGCGTACCTCCGCAGCGCAGTCTCCGGCCCGGTGCCACGGCACCCGCCGGTGTGACGCATTCGCGGCCGCGGACGCAGAAGGACATGTGATGGCCGACGAGCGGTACGAGTGGCTTGACAGGAAAGCGGCGGAACAGCTGTTGCGCGGCGAGCCGGTCAGGACGTCGGACGAGCACGCCCGTGAACAGGCCGCGCAACTGTCCCGGGCCCTCTTCGCAGCGGGCAGGCCGGAGGTCCCCGTCCATCCCGAGGACGGTGAAATGCCGGGTGAGGCCGCCGCGCTGGCGGCCTTTCGCAAGAGCAGGGCGGACGCCGAGGCAGGCGACGCGCTCGGGACGGTACGCCTCGCCCCCTCGCCGTGCGCCGCGCTCGGCGTGCGGCTGCGCCGGCCCGTGCGGTTCGGTATCGCGGCGCTCGTCGCGGGCTGCGCGCTCGGCGGTGTCGCGGTCGCGGCCGGCACCGGTCTGCTGCCGACTCCCTTCGGCGGCGGGACCCCTCTCCCCGCGTCCTCCGTCTCGGCGGCGGAGACACCCGGACCGGTACTGAGCGAGTCGCCCGACGGCGCGGTGGGCTCGCCCATGCAGTCGCCCGATCCGGTGACCTCGCCCTCGGCCCCTCCGGCGGAGAGCGGCGGGCCCGTGAAGGACCCCGACCCGACGGGCACCACCACCGGACCGGGCGGCGAGACGTCCGGCCGGCCGGAGGACGGCAAGGAAGACGCCAAGAGCAAGCGGCGGGCCGAGCTGTACCGCAGGACGGTCGCGGCCTGCCTCGACTACCGCAAGGGCACGCTCCCGGCCGAGCACCGCAAGAAGCTGGAGATCGCGGCCAAGGGGCCGGGCGGGGTCGAGCGGTTCTGCGCCGAACTGCTGAACCGTGACGCGAAGAGCGGCGGCAGCGACCACGGCGGCAGCGACGGCGGCGGCGGGGACAACGACGACGACAAGGGCGACGGCGGCGGTGACGGCTCGGACTCCGACGGCCGGCCGCACGGATCCAAGCCGCCCGTCTCCTGGACACCGCCGCAGCAGGGCACCCCGCGCACCGCGTCCGAAAATGGCCCCCTGCCGTCCGTGGACACGCTCGGCTCTCTCTTCTGAACAGGCGTTTTCCGCCCGCGCCCACGCGGTGTGACATTTTTTGAGCCGTTGACGCAGTAGAGAGTGAGCCGACTGGTCATCGGCCGCGCCCGAGCCGGGGTTCCCCCCGTACCTACGGCTGGGCGCACATGGCGCGGGCGGGACACGTTCCCCGGTCCCGCCCGCGCCACTCACTCCTCCTGACGGCCCCGGCCGTCTCACCAGTGGATGACGACCTTGTCGCCGATGCGGACCTGCGCGAACAGCGAGGCGATCGCTCCCTTGTCCCGGACGTTGGCGCAGCCGTGGGACGCGCCGTTGTAGCCGCGGGCCGCGAAGTCCGCCGAGTAGTGCACCGCCTGGCCCCCGCTGAAGAACATCGCGTACGGCATCGGCGTGTGGTAGATCGTCGAGACGTGGTCCCTCGACTTGGCGAAGACACCGAAGGTGCCCTCGCGGGTCGGTGTGTACTGGGACCCGAAGCGCACGTCCATCGTGGACCGCACCGTGCCGTCGACCACCCAGGACAGCGTGCGGCTCGTCTTGCTGATGCACATCACGCGGCCGGTCAGACAGCGCGGGTCGAGCTTGGCCGAGGGCTTGTTGACCTTCCGGCCCGCCAACTCGTCGCTCGTCGGCTTCTTCGTCATCCCGAGCATCTTCTGCCAGGTCACGGTGTCCGTGTCACCGGTGACCGGCAGTCCGCGCTTGGTCTGGAAGCCCTTCACCGCATCGGCGGTGACCGAGCCGTACGTGCCGGTCGGGGTGTCGTCGAACCAGCCGATCTGGGCGAGCCTGGCCTGGAGCTCGCGCACCTTGGCGCCCTTGGAGCCGCGGGCCATCAGCACCTCGGCGGGCTCGGCGCTCGCGCTCGGAGAGGCGGGCTTCTGCGTCTGCTTCGGCTTCCCGGACGGCGTGGCCGGTGACGGGCGTGTCGGTGCGGGTGTCGCCTCCGGCGCGGGCGCCGAGCTGCCCGGCTTGCCGTCCGACCCGGGCCGGTCGGGCACGGCGGCCTGGGCGGTGCAGCCGACGGTCACCGCGAGTACGGCGGCCGCGGCGATGGTTCTGCCGATGGTGTTCCGAAGCATGTCGCCCCCCTGTGTCATCTGTGCATGCTGAGATGGATTCCCGCTCTGCTCGGTTGCGCAATCACACGCATCATGGGGAGAAGGCTGTGAGCAAGGTCCCACCGGACGGCTCTCGAACCGTCGCGGACCCGCCGCTACAGTCCGTCGCGAGTACGGTTACCGGCGAGTAGCTCCAGCGGAGGCACAGACATGGCGCGCGAGTCCGAGTCGGGACTGCCCATCGAACCGGTCTACGGACCGGCCGATCTGGAGGGGTTCGACCCGGCCGAGCAGCTGGGGGAGCCCGGGGCGTTCCCCTACACCCGCGGTGTCTATCCCTCGATGTACACCGGACGGCCCTGGACGATGCGTCAGTACGCGGGCTTCGGCACGGCCGTGGAGTCCAACGCCCGCTACCAGCAGCTCATCGCCAACGGCACGACGGGCCTCTCGGTCGCCTTCGACCTGCCCACCCAGATGGGCCACGACTCCGACGCCCCCATCGCGCACGGCGAGGTCGGCAAGGTCGGGGTCGCCATCGACTCGATCGACGACATGAGGGTGCTGCTCGGCGGAATTCCGCTGGACCAGGTCTCCACCTCGATGACCATCAACGCGCCGGCGGCCCTGCTGCTCCTGCTCTACCAGCTCGTCGGCGAGGAGCAGGGCGTCCCGGCCGACCGGCTCACCGGCACGATCCAGAACGACGTGCTCAAGGAGTACATCGCCCGCGGCACCTACATCTTCCCGCCCAAGCCGTCGCTGCGGCTGATCGCCGACATCTTCCGGTACTGCCGGGCCGAGATCCCGAAGTGGAACACCATTTCGATCTCCGGCTACCACATGGCCGAGGCGGGGGCCTCGCCCGCGCAGGAGATCGCATTCACCCTTGCGGACGGTATCGAGTACGTCCGAACGGCCGTAGCCGCCGGCATGGACGTCGACGACTTCGCGCCGCGCCTGTCGTTCTTCTTCGTCGCGCGGACGACGATCCTGGAGGAGGTCGCCAAGTTCCGTGCCGCGCGCCGGATCTGGGCGCGGCTGATGCGCGACGAGTTCGGGGCGAAGAACCCGAAGTCCCTCATGCTGCGCTTCCACACGCAGACCGCGGGGGTGCAGCTGACGGCGCAGCAGCCCGAGGTGAACCTGGTGCGGGTCGCCGTGCAGGGGCTCGCGGCCGTCCTCGGCGGCACCCAGTCGCTGCACACCAACTCCTTCGACGAGGCGATCGCGCTGCCGACGGACAAGTCCGCCCGGCTTGCGCTGCGGACCCAGCAGGTCCTGGCCTATGAGACGGACGTCACCGCCACCGTCGACCCGTTCGCCGGCTCCTACGTCGTGGAGAAGATGACGGACGACGTGGAGGCGGCGGCCCTGGCGCTGATGCAGCGGGTGGAGGACATGGGCGGCGCCGTCGCCGCCATCGAGCGCGGGTTCCAGAAGAACGAGATCGAGCGCAGCGCGTACCGCATCGCCCAGGAGACGGACAGCGGGGAGCGCGTGGTCGTCGGCCTCAACCGGTACACGCTCGACGCGGAGGAGCCGTACGAACCCCTGCGGGTGGATCCGGCGATCGAGGCGCAGCAGGCGGAGCGGCTGGCGAGACTGCGCGCCGAACGCGACCAGCCGGCGGTGGACGCCGCGCTCGCCGCGCTGCGGAAGGCCGCGGAGGGTACGGAGAACGTGCTCTACCCGATGAAGGACGCGCTCAAGGCGCGGGCCACGGTGGGTGAGGTGTGCGACGCGCTGCGCGCGGTCTGGGGCACCTATGTGCCGGCTGACGCCTTCTGATTCCGTGATGCGAAACGCCGAGGCGGAGTGTCGTACCCGTGTGCGAGACTCCGCCTCATGTTGGGTGTCACCGATCTGCCGACCTACCTCGCCGGCCTTGTCCTGATCATTCTGCTGCCGGGACCGAACTCGCTGTACGTGCTCTCCGTCGCCGCGCGCCGTGGTGTGCGGACGGGATACCGTGCCGCCGCCGGTGTGTGGTGCGGCGACACCGTACTGATGGTGCTGTCGGCAGCGGGCGTGGCCTCGCTGCTCCAGGCCAACGCCGTGCTGTTCGGCATCGTGAAGTTCGCCGGCGCCGGCTATCTGACGTGGCTCGCGATCGGAATGCTGCGCGCGGCCTGGTCGATGTGGCGTACGCGCCGTGAGCGGGCGGTGGAGCGCGAGGCGGCTTCCCCGGACGCGGCGGCCGACTCCGAGCGGCCCTTCCGCAGGGCGCTGGTGATCAGCCTGTTCAACCCGAAGGCGATCCTCTTCTTCATCGCCTTCTTCGTCCAGTTCGTCGACCCCGCGTACGCCTACCCCGCGCTGTCCTTCGTGGTCCTCGGCGCGCTCGCGCAGGTGGCGAGCTTCCTCTATCTGACCCTGCTGATCTTCACCGGCACCCATCTCGCGGAGGCCTTCCGCCGCCGCAAGCGGCTCTCCGCGGGAGCCACCTCGGCGGCGGGCGCCCTGTTCCTCGGCTTCGCGGTGAAGCTCTCGCTCAGCAGCAGCTGACAGCGGTACCGGGCGGTCAGTGGTGCCAGGCCTTTCCGTCCACGTTGTGGATCATCCGCTGGAGCACCTTGAGGGTGCGGACGTACTCCTCGTCCGTGATGCCGTCGTGGATCTTCGCCCGTACGCCCTGCTGACGCACGGCCGCCTTGGCCCGCAGCGCCTCGCCCTCGGGGGTGTTGTGCAGCAGCCCGTCCTCGCCGAGGGCGACGAGGCGGCGACTGATCAAGGCCTCGACCTCGTCGTCCATGCGGACGGTCCCCACCGCGAGATAGCCCTGGAGGAACGCGACCAGCTCGGTGCGGTCCCGTCCGGCGGGCGAATCGGCGAGCTGGTTGAGGACCCACCACTGGGGCTGAGTGAGCCCGAGCTCGCCGAGAACGCCGCGGATATGGCCCACCACCGCCTCGTGGGCGGCCCAGCTCCAGTAGCCGATCGGCTGGCGTACAAGTCCGGTGTCATCGTGTGAATAGCGCATACGGCGACCGTAGAAACTCAAGCGTGCTTGAGGTCAAGGCCTCCGTGGGCACCGGCCCGGCGCAGCCATGCGGCCAGTCCCGCCGTGTCCTCGCCGGCCCAGCCGATGTAGCCGTCGGGCCGGACCAGGAAGAGGCCCTTGCCGTACGGCTCGTACGCGTCGATCCGGTGGCAGCGCACCACATCGCCGTCCCCTGACGGGAGTCCGGCGTCCGTGCCGACGGCGAGCAGGGTGAAGTGCGGGCCGCGGAACAGGTCGAAGATCCGGCGGCCGTCCGGCAGCGGGCCGTCCGGCGCCCGGTCGCCCGCCTCCAGCGCGCCCGCGGACCCCGCGGCGAGCGGCCCGCCGCGATAGCCGAGCCCCAGTTGCATGGTGGCCTCACCGCGCCGGGCCTCGCCGCGGTGAATACGCGTCGACAGGCCGAGCATCTGCGCGGCCACGGGCAGTCGCTCCTCCTCGTAGCTGTCGAGCAGCTCCTCGGGTGCGCCGTGGAGCAGTACCTGGCCGAGCTTCCAGCCGAGGTTGTACGCGTCCTGGACGCTGGTGTTGAGGCCCTGCCCGCCGGCCGGTGAGTGCACATGGGCGGCGTCGCCCGCCAGGAAGACCCGCCCTTCGCGGAAGCGCTCCGCCAGGGCGGCGCGCGGCCGGAAGTCCGACGACCAGCGCACGTCGGTGACGTCGTCCGTGGTCAGATGGGTGCGGGCGGCGATCAACTCCCGTACGCCCGCGGGGGAGATGTCGGGCTCCGACTCCGAGAACCGGCCCGTGACCTGGAAGTCATCCGTCCCCGGCAGAGGGCAGACGGCGAGGAACGCGGCCCCGTCGCCCGGGAAGACATGCCAGTTGAGGCGGTCGAGCGCGGGGATGCGGACGTCAGCGACGAGCATCGGGGCGGGGTCGACGCTCTCGCCGGTCATCGGGATGCCGAGGATGCGGCGGACGAGACTGCGGCCCCCGTCGGCGGCGACCGCGTAGTCCGCCCGGACGGTGCCCGTCGTCAGCTCGGCCGTCACGCCGTCCTCGTCCTGGGTGAGGGCGGTGAGGGCTGCGCCGAAGGTGACCGTGCCGCCGAGTTCCGTGAGCCGGCTGTGCAGGATCTGCTGGGTGCGCCACTGGGGGAGCAGCCAGGGTTCGCCGTAGGGCGCGGCCTCCGTGGGCCCCGGACGCTCGAACATGTCGTGCTCGCCGCGCCGTTCACCGTTCTCCCAGAGCATTCCGACCGGCGCCCTGCCGCCCGCGTCGAGGACCGCGTCCACGACCCCGAGGTCGTCGAGGACCTCCAGGGTGCGGGGCTGGAGGCCCTTGCCGCGGGAGCCGGGGAAGAGGGTGTCGGACTGCTCCACGACGAGCGTGCGGACGCCGCGGCGTGCGAGGTCACAGGCGAGGGCGAGCCCGGTGGGGCCGGCGCCGACGACGAGCACCTGGGCGTCCGCGATTCCGCCGTCCTTAACGTTGTTAAGTTCCATGCATGCAGAGTGAACTTAACAGCGTTAAGTTGTCAAGGGGGTGTGGGAGGGTGGGCGCGTGGCTACGGAACGACTCGACCGGATCCGGGTGGCGCGCACCGCTCTGCGCCTGCTCAACGAGGTGGGCCTCGAAGGGCTGACCCTGCGCGGGATCGCCAAGGAGCTCGACGTCAAGGCCCCGGCGCTGTACTGGCACTTCAAGGACAAGCAGGCGCTGCTCGACGAGATGGCCACGGAGATGCTCCGCCGCATGACGGCCGACCTCGCCCAGGCGCCCTCGCCGGCGGACTGGCGCGAGGCGTACGCGGCGGCGATGCGGGGGCTGCGGTCACACCTCCTGCGCTACCGCGACGGCGCGCGCGTCTACAGCGGCACGCACTTCACGGACCTGAGCTACGCGGCTCCGATGGAGGCCCAGCTGCGGACGCTCACCGAGGCGGGATTCACGCCGGGGGCGGCGGCACGGGCGTGGCAGACCGGGTACAGCTACACGATCGGTTACGTGATCGAGGAACAGGCGACGGGGGAGGGGTACGACCTGGGCGCGCGGGAGGAGCGCCTGTCGGAGTACCCGCTGGCAGCGCAGGCGGGTGAGGAACTGTTCGGGTCCCGGGACGAGGGCTTCGAAAGCGGCCTGGCGGCGCTGGTGTCGGGGGTGGGCGCGGTGCTGGGCCCGGGGTGAACGGGCGCGGTCGAGCGGGCGTGGCATCGCGCGATGGTGGTGCCCGCCGGCAGCGGGCGGCCGGGCCGGCGGGTTTCGCCACCCGCGCGAGTCCGCGTGTCGGCGATGCTCACCCGCAGGGCGGCGGGCCGTGGACCCGGCCCGCCGGGTGACCGCGGGCTCCGCCCGCCCCCGTCACCCCAGCGCCAGCTTCTTCAGGCGGCGTGCCTTGCGCGCCACCCTCCGCACCGCCGCGTGCCGCGGCACCGGGATACCTCCCGGCAGGCCCAGCACCGTCAGGCGGCGGCGCTTGAAGTAGCGCCACGTCCGTCCGTTCAGGCTGCCGCCGAGGTACCGCTCCGCCGCCGGGCGCAGGTCGGACCTGATCTGCGGCTGCATCGCGAAACCGACCGCGCTCAGCAGCCCGGTCACCTCCTCATCCGCGGCCTTCGGTGTACCGGCCTCGCCCTCCGCCAGGTCCGGCACCAGCGCGTCGACGACCGTCAGCGGGATCCGGTTGCTGTTCTGGTACGGCGTGAGACGGTCCAGCAGCGGCTCCGTACCGACCCGGGCCACCGGAATGCCGTAGAACGTGCTCGCCGTGAACAGAGCAGTCGAGAAACAGCCCGCCACCAGCGCGGGGCGCAGCTGCCGGTAGAGCACCTCCGCCAGCACCGGCCGGTCCAGCACGGTGAGTTCCGCGTCCAGCGCCACCGCCTCCCGCTCCAGCGTCCGGGTCCAGGACGCCGGTGCCGTGGGGTGCGGTTTGAAGACGATCCGGCGGTGGCCGAGCGCGACCGCCCCCTGCACCATCCGCACGTGCAGGGCCTCTTCCTCCGCCGGTGTGATGATGCCGAGCGCCGCGAGGTACTGGCCGAGCAGCAGCGCCGCGCCCTCGCCGACCGCTGCCTGCGCCGGTGACTCCTCGACGCCGTCGGACAGTTCGGCGATGACCTTGACGAACGCCTCGGTCGCGACGACCAGCGGCTTCACCCCGAACTCCGAGAGCAGCAACGGCTTCAGACCCGGCACCAGGTCCAGGTGGAACAGGGTGCGCACCCGCTCGCCCACCAGCGGGTCGATCTTGCTGCGGGTGGGGCCGTAGCTCATCAGCCCGTCCGCGTAGACGTCCAGCGCCGCGTCGGGGAAGAGCTGGGCGATCGCGAGGGCCGGCGTGACCTGGATCGACTCGACCGCGAGCTCGATCCGGTCGTCGCCGAGGTCCCACAGCATGCGCAGATACCGCTCCCACAGCGGCCCGTCGTCCGGGCGCGGCGACCAGCCGCCGGGGTGGAAGGGCGAGATCGCCTCGTTCCAGGAGATCACCCCGTCGAAGCGCCCGCGCAGCCGCTCGAAGCCCGGCATGGTGTCGAGCGAGGGCGAAGTCTCCGGCGTCGTGGCGTTGTTGGCGACCAGCAGCAGCCGCCGGTCCGCGGCCGGGAAGCAGCCGCTGTCGATCGCCGCGCACAGCGTCGCCGCACCGTACAGCGAGGAGGCGTAGAAGATCTGGGTCGTGGGCATCAGGCCGCGGCCTCCGAGGAGAGGGGGGAGGGACGGCGACGGAGCCTGCGCAGACGCGAGGCGCGTTCGGTGTCCATCGAGTCGAGCGCTTCCTTCAAAATGTCCTGCGGCATCCGTTTCAGTGCGGCCGCGCTCATCGCACGCAATTTCCGTGCCACCGCGGGTTCGAACCTCTCCACCGATCCCAGGTGATGGGAAATGACCGCACAGTATGTCCGCACTGCTTTGGGAAGAAGTCGCGCGGAATCCGGATCCTGCGCCGTTTCTTCGAGTACCTGGTCGAATGCCCGGATGAAATCCAGCTGCCGAATGTCACCGATTTGTGTCAGGGACGATGCGACGCCGCGTCGGTAGAAGATGCCCAGGTGGCTGATCACCGCGAACGTCTCCGCCTCGCGGTGCAGCCGCCAGATCCACGGCCGGTCCTCTGCGGTGCGCAGACCGTGGGTGAAGTGCAGCAGCCCGCGGTCGGCCAGCCGGCGGTGGTACATCCCGGCCCACGCGAAGGGGTAGTCCACGCCGGTCGAGCGGTCGGCGGGCAGGATCGCGTCGCGCGGCCGCAGCATCTCGCCCCGCCGGCCGACGGGGACGCGGTGGACCGTACGGGCCCTGGCCGTGCACTGCACATGGTCGGTGCGCACGAAGTCGCAGCCCAGGTCCTCCATGGCGGTGAGCAGATGCTCGAAGTGGCCCGGGGCGAGCCAGTCGTCGCCGTCCAGGAAGGCCAGATACTCCCCGCGCGCCGCGTCGAGACCGGTGTTGCGGGCGGTGGCGAGACCGCCGTTCTGTTCGTGTCTGATCAGCCGCGCCCCGGGCACCTCCCGCTCCGCGCGCTCGAGGATCTCCGGAGTCCCGTCCTTCGAACAGTCGTCGACGAGGAGGAATTCGAAGTCCTCGCGGGCGTTCGCCTGCAGGCTTCTGAGGGTGTCGGGCGCGTATGTCTGCACGTTGTAGAACGGCACGATGACGGAGAGCTTGACCACCCCCGTGAGGCTAGGGGCGGAAACCGGCATTCGTTCTGTCCCCGGCAAGGATGAAAGGTGAACAGAAGGCGACGGTGCGGTTGATCCGCCTGTTTCCCGGGCGCTTTCGCCAACCGTAGACGCGCTGTTAACCATCTGTTGTGGTCGAGTTGGGCCGTCAAACGGAATGCCTTTCTAACGTCCTCGGCGTGCCATCAAGTACCAGTGAGGCCGTACGGGTCGCCGTACTCGCCGATTCCGACACCCGGTGGAAATGGGGCGCGCTCACCGCGCGCCGTACAACCCCGAACGACACCCCCGACTCCGTCGAGCTGAGCGGCTTTCTGCTGCGCGGCCGGGCCACTCCCACGGCCCGCCAGCTCGCCGAGGTCGGTGTGCAGGTGGACGAGTTGCGCGAGGTCACGGCGAACGAGTTCCTGCACGCCGTCGAGGACGACTCGTACGACGTGATCGTGCTCGCCCTCGTCGGCGGTGCCGTCCAGGCCCTGCTGCACGGGCTGGCCGCGCTGAAGATGCCGCTGCGCCCGGTCGTCGTCACCGGGTACGTGGGCGTCGTCTACGAGAAGCTCGCCGACGGACTGCTGCTGCGGCACGGCGCCGACGTCGTCCTCGCCAACTCCCGTCACGACGTGGACCGTTTCCGCGCGGTGTACGAGGGCGTGGGCGCCGACGCCTCGTCCGTCACCGAGGCCGCGCTGCCCTTCCTCGGCGGGACGCCCTACCGGCCCGAGGCGGGCCGCGACACGGTCGTCTTCGCCGCCCAGCCCTCCGTCCCGGAGTCCCGCGCCCATCGCACCCACCTGCTGCGACGGCTCGTCGAGCACGCCCGTCTCCACCCCGGCCGCGAAGTGCTGCTGAAGCTGCGCTCCCGTCCGGGCGAGCACACGACGCACCTCGAAGAGCTTCCGTACCAGAAGCTCGCCGAGAAGCTGCCCGGCGGTCTCCCGCCCAACTTCCGTCTGGTGTACGGGAACATGGGCGAGGTCCTGGACCGCACCGACCTGCTGGTGACCGTCTCCTCGACGGCCGCGCTGGAGTCGCTGCACCGCGGGATACCGACGGCGATCCTCACCGACCTCGGTGTGCGCGAAGCCCTCGGCAACCACCACTTCCTCGGCTCCGGCCTGCTCACCTCGTGGGACCGCCTCGACGGCGGCCACCGCCCCGTGCCCGATCCGGACTGGCTGTCCCGGCAGGGCGTCGCCGCCGACGGGACGTACGACTCCGCCTTCGACGCGGCCCGTGAACGCGTCGCCCTGCTGCTGGCGAAGCCCGAACTCCCGCCGATCACGCCGTACTACACCCCCGCGACGGCACCCGGATATCTGCCCGGCATCCTCGCCCGCCACCACCTCGGCGCCGACGGCACCCCGCTCCAGGGCGCGGCGAGGACCACCGAGATCAGCGGCGTCCGGCGTGTGGTGCGCGACGCCGTACGGGGGGTGGCGCGCGGCGCGTACCGCCACGGCGTGCAGCGCGTCGCCCCCGTACTCCGCCGGATGGGCCGGCTGTGACCCACGAGAGCAGCGGCGCACACCCGCAACCGACGTACCCGGGAGCCCAGATGACCGTTCTCGCCGTGATCCCCGCCCGAGGCGGCTCGAAGGGCGTACCGGCCAAGAATCTGGCGCCGGTGGGCGGAGTGCCGCTGGTGGCGCGGGCCGTGCGGGAGAGCCTCGCCGCCCGGCTGGTGACCGATGTCGTGGTCTCCACGGACGACCCGGACATCGCGGCGGCGGCCCGGAGCGCGGGCGCCGAGGTGGTGCTGCGGCCGGCCGCGATCGCCGGCGACACCGCCACCAGCGAGGGCGCCGTCCTGCACGCCATGGACGCCTTCGAGGCGATGAACGGTGTCCAGGTCGACGTGGTCCTGCTCGTCCAGTGCACCAGCCCCTTCCTGAGCCGCGAGGACGTCGAGGGCGTGGCCGCCGCGGTCGCCGAGCGCGGCGCGGACAGCGCGGTCACCGTGGCCCCCTTCCACGGCTTCGTCTGGCGCGAGGACGCCGAGGAGCCCGTCGGCACCACGGGTGAACAGGCCGGGAACGCGGGCGAGTACGGGGCCGTGCGCCCCGCCGTCGGCGCACAGCCCACCGGCGCCGCCACCGCACTGCTCGCCGGCACCGCCCCCGGCGGCCGCGGCGTCAACCACGACTCGTCCTTCCGCCCGCGCCGCCAGGACCGGCCTCAGGACTTCCTGGAGACGGGCGCCGCGTACGCCATGGCCGCCCCCGCCTTCCGCGAGGCCGGTCACCGCTTCTTCGGCCGCACCGCCCTCGTCCGCACCGACCCCGCCCGGGTCCTCGAAGTGGACGACCCCCACGATCTCGAGCGGGCCCGTGCGCTCGCCCCGCTCCTCGACACCCCCGCGCTGCCCACGCGCGAGGACGTCGACGCCGTCGTCCTCGACTTCGACGGCACCCAGACCGACGACCGGGTCCACATCGACGCGGAGGGCCGGGAGATCGTCTCGGTGCACCGCGGCGACGGCCTCGGCATCGCGCATCTGCGCAACGCCGGTCTGCCCCTGCTCATCCTGTCCACCGAGCAGAACCCGGTGGTCGCGGCGCGCGCCCGCAAGCTCAGGATCCCCGTCCTGCACGGCGTCGACCGCAAGGATCTCGCCCTCAAGCAGTGGTGCGAGGACCAGGGGATCGCGCCCGAGCGCGTGCTCTACGTCGGCAACGACGTCAACGATCTTCCGTGCTTCGACCTCGCCGGCTGGCCCGTTGCCGTCGCGAGCGCTCACGGATCCGTACGCGCCGCCGCGCGTGCCGTCACTACCACCCGCGGCGGTGAGGGGGCGATCCGTGAGATCGCCGCCTGGCTTCTCGGCCCGACCCTTCTCCACACCCCAGCAGGCAGTCCCCCAGCCCCTGCCACGTCCCACAACACCCCCGAGAGTTAAGGATCTACCCCCCATGAGCACGTCCCGTCTGCGTACCCTCGGCACCAGGACCGCCGGGCCGGGCCACCCCGTCTACGTCACGGGTGAGATCGGCATCAACCACAACGGCGACCTCGACAACGCGTTCGCGCTCATCGACGCCGCGGCAGACGCCGGCTGCGACGCGGTCAAGTTCCAGAAGCGCACGCCGGAGATCTGCACGCCGCGCGACCAGTGGGACATCGAGCGCGACACCCCCTGGGGCCGGATGACGTACATCGACTACCGCCACCGCGTGGAGTTCGGCGAGGACGAGTACCGCCGGATCGACGAGCACTGCAAGAAGCGCGGCATCGACTGGTTCGCCTCCCCGTGGGACACCGAGGCCGTCGCCTTCCTGGAGAAGTTCGACGTCCCGGCGCACAAGGTGGCCTCCGCGTCCCTCACCGACGACGAGCTGCTGCGCGCCCTGCGCGGCACCGGCAAGACGGTCATCCTCTCCACCGGCATGTCGACGCCGCGGCAGATCCGCCACGCGGTGGAGGTGCTCGGCAGCGACAACATCCTGCTCTGCCACGCCACGTCGACGTACCCGGCGAAGGCCGAGGAGCTCAACCTGCGCGTGATCAACACGCTCCAGGCGGAGTACCCGAACGTCCCGATCGGCTACTCCGGCCACGAGACGGGTCTTCAGACCACGCTCGCGGCGGTCGCGCTCGGCGCCGCGTTCGTCGAGCGCCACATCACGCTCGACCGCGCCATGTGGGGCTCCGACCAGGCGGCCTCCGTCGAGCCGGGCGGCCTCCAGCGCCTGGTCCGCGACATCCGCACGATCGAGACCGCGCTGGGCGACGGCGTCAAGAAGGTCTACGACTCCGAGCTCGCCCCGATGAAGAAGCTGCGCCGGGTCGCGGGCGTCGTCGCCGAGGGGGGCGACCGCGAGCCCGCGGCGGTCTGACGCCCGACCGCCGTCGCCCCGGGGGGCGCACGCGCCGCTCCTATCACCCGCACGACGGGGTGACCCGTGGTGCAGCCGACCCCGGGGGGCGCAGGCCCTTCGGCCGTGGGCCGGCGGCCGGGGCGCCCGGTCGCGGGGCCGGGCGCTCCTGGCCGTGACCCGCTGCACGGCCCGCCCGGGCCGCGGCCGTGACCCGCTCGACGGCCACCCCGGACCTGCGGTCGTGGCCGGCGGGCACCGGCCCGCCCGCCCGCCCCGCACTCCGTCCGACCCGCGCCCCCGGGAACTCCCGTCCGCCCCGCACTCCGCCCCCGGAAGCTCCCGCCCCGCACTCCGCCCACCCGGAACTTCCGTCCACCAGGTATCGCCGTCCGCCCGGAACTCCCGACCACCCGGATCACGAGGTGACCCACAGTGAATCTCGCCTTCGTCGAGAGTCCGGTCCAGCTCCTGAACGTCCTGGAGTGGGCCCACGCCCGGCCCGGTGCGCCGCCGGACGTGGTGCCGGAGGCCCTGGGGCGGCGGGGTGACCGCGGGGCCGAGCTGACCGTGGTCGTCCTCTCGCCCACCGATCCCATGTCGCGGGGCCAGCTGCGCCGGATGGCGGAGCTGGCCCGCGACGAGGGATTCACGGTGCGCTGGCAGGAGGCCCGCGGCGGGACCGGTGCGCCGCTGAAGACCGTGCGCCGGCTCGCCCCGATGCTGCACCGCGCGGAACGCATCGTCATAGGCGACCCCTTCTCGCGCTATGTGCAGCTGCTGCTCACCCTGGTCGGGGGCAAGGATCTGACCGTCGTCGACGACGGCACCGCCACGATGGAGTTCGTGGCCCAGCTCGCCAGCGGCGAGAAGCTCGTGCGCTGGCACCGTCGCGGCAGGCGCGGTCCGCGCGAGATGGTCCTCGCGCCCGTGACGTTCCTGGCCCGCCGCCGGCTCACCCCGTCCCGGTCCCGCCGGGTCGAGGTGTTCACCTCGATGCCGGTCGAGCCGCCGCCGGGGATCACCGTCACGCCCAACCTCTTCGGCTGGACCCGCGCCCGATTCGGCCCGCCGAAGATCACCCGCGGCGCCGACCTCGTCGGAACGTCGCTGGTGGAGACGGGGGTGGTCGACCCCGACCAGTACGTGGAGGCCGTCACCGCGCTGGCCCGCACCCACGGCGCCACGCGCTACTTCGCGCACCGGCGGGAGAGCTCCGACAAGCTGCACCGGCTCGCGGTGGAGACCGGCCTGGAGATCGTCCGGCCCGATCTGCCGCTGGAGCTGATCGCCCGCAGGGGCCCGATCGGCGCCACGGTCCTCAGTTTTCCCTCGACCGTGGTGCACACCCTTCCGCTGGCCCTCGCGGGCACCGGCATCCGGGTGGCGGTCTGCGACATCTCCCCGGAATGGCTCAGGGACAGCGCCTCGCCCCGCGCACAGGGATTCCTCGCCGGGGTCACGGGCACCGCACGGGATGTCCAGCGGCTGCCCGCACCGGCCTGACACCATGATCCTCCGCCGGAGGATCGCTTCAGGTCCGGTTGAGGTACGGTCGAAAAGGGTGCGTGAGCTTACCCACACACGTGGGCAACCATGCACCTCGGGGCCACCTTTCCTTCCCCTATCGGGTTGAACTTTTGTTGATCAGTGGTCAGTTGGCCCCCGCCTGGGCATACCCTTCAACAGGTGAACCAACTGATGTCCCGTGAGTCCGAAGCAGACCTGCCCGGGGGAGACGCACTGCCCGGCACGCTGTCCGAAGCGCTGCGTGCCGAGCTGATCGCCTTCCGCCGGGACATGCACATGCACCCGGAGCTCGGCAACCAGGAGTTCCGTACGACCGCCGCCATCAAGGCACGCCTGGAGAAGGCGGGCCTGAAGCCGCGCGTACTGGCCGTCGGCACCGGACTCATCTGTGACATCGGCACCGGGGACGAGACACGGCCGCTGCTGGGCATCCGCGCGGACATCGACGCTCTTCCCATCCCCGACACCAAGATCGGCGTGCCCTACCGCTCCACCGTCCCCGACCGCGCACACGCCTGCGGTCACGATGTGCACACCACCGCCGTTCTCGGCGCCGGCCTGGTGCTGGCCGACCTGGACCGGCAGGGGCTGCTGCCGCAGCCGGTGCGGCTGATCTTCCAGCCCGCCGAGGAAGTGCTGCCGGGCGGTGCGCCGGACGCCATCGAGTCGGGTGTCCTGGACGGCGTCGGGAAGATCATCGGCGTGCACTGCGACCCCAAGGTCGACGCGGGAGTCATCGGGCTGCGGCCCGGACCCATCACCTCCGCCTGCGACCGGCTGGAGGTCACGCTCGACGGCCCCGGCGGCCACACCGCCCGTCCGCATCTGACCACCGATCTCGTCACCGCGGCCGCGAAGGTCGTCACCGAGGTCCCGGCCCTGCTCGCCCGCAGGGTCGACGCGCGCTCCGGCCTCGCGGTCACCTGGGGCCGTATCGAGGCGGGCCACGCCTGCAACGTCATCCCGCAGCACGCCGAACTGTCCGGCACCGTCCGCTGCCTGGACCTGCCGGGCTGGCGCGCGGCCCCCGACCTGGTGCACGCGGCCATCGACGAGATCGCCACGCTCCACCGGGCCAAGTCCGAGATCAACTACATCCGCGGTGTGCCGCCGGTGGTCAACGACCCGGCGGTGACCGAACTGCTGCGGGACGCGCAGACCGCGCGCCGCGGATCGTATGCGATCGAGGACACCGAACAGAGCCTGGGCGGCGAGGACTTCTCCTGGTACCTGGAGCACGTCCCCGGCGCGATGGCCCGGCTCGGCGTGCGGACGCCCGGTGACACCACCCGGCGCGACCTGCACCGCGGTGACTTCGACGCCGACGAGTTGGCGATCGACGTCGGCGTCGAGCTGTTCACGGCGGCGGCTCTGCTCGACGTCGGACGGGAGTAGCGCCCGCCCGACGTCGCCGCCCGGCCGTGTGCGACGGCCGGGCGTACGCTGCACTGGAGTACGTCGCGTGTCGATCAATGCGGCGCGCACCAAGCCGATGGCCGGTTCGCGACGATCCGATAACGACTGATGAACAGGTCTTTAACTGACATCTACGCGCGTTACGATCGCCGCGAAACCAGCGCCGGAAGTGGCGCTTTCGGTCAGGTTTTAAGGAGCCCCCCAGTGCGCCGGATCACCAGGATCGCCACCGTGGGCCTTGCGTCCACGGCTCTCGCACTGTCCGTCACCGCATGTGGCGGCAAATCGTCCTCGGACGCTGCCGAGGACAGCAGCAGCGCCGCCATCGCGTACGACATCGGTGGCCGCGGCGACCAGTCGTTCAACGACGCCGCGTACGCCGGCCTCGCGAAGGCCGAGAA
The DNA here is from genome assembly GCF_032229325.1 of Streptomyces sp. AM8-1-1. Taxonomy (NCBI): domain Bacteria; kingdom Bacillati; phylum Actinomycetota; class Actinomycetes; order Kitasatosporales; family Streptomycetaceae; genus Streptomyces; species Streptomyces sp. AM8-1-1. Next base: position 3,192,736 of record NZ_CP135086.1, on the reverse strand, counting down.
GGACCTCGACATCAAGGGGACCGAGGCCGAGCCGAGCGAGGGAGAGGGCGACCCGGACAAGGTCCAGCGCCTCACCGAGCTGGCCCGCGCCGGCAACAACCCCGTGATCGGTGTCGGCTTCGCGTACGCCCCGGCCATCGCCGAGGTCGCGCCGAAGTTCCCGAAGACCACCTTCGGCCTCATCGACGACACCTCGAAGACCGGCAAGAACATCGCCAACCTGGTCTTCAACGAGGAGCAGGGCTCCTACCTGGCCGGCGTCGCCGCCGCCAAGGTGACGAAGACCAACACCGTCGGCTTCATCGGTGGTGTCGAGACCCCGCTGATCAAGAAGTTCGAGGCGGGCTTCGTCCAGGGCGTCAAGGACACCAACAAGGGCGTCAACGTCAAGGTCCAGTACCTGACCCAGCCGCCGGACTTCGGTGGCTTCTCCAAGCCCGACCTCGGCAAGGCCGCCGCGCAGGGCCAGCTCGACGCGGGCGCCGACGTGATCTACGCCGCCGCCGGTCTCGCCGGCTCGGGCTCGATCGAGGCCACCGCCAAGGCGAAGAAGTGGGCCATCGGCGTCGACTCGGACCAGTACAACCAGAAGGGTCTCGCGCCCTACAAGAACTACATCCTCACCTCGGTGACCAAGGATGTCGCGGGCTCCGTCTACAACCTGATCAAGTCGGTCAAGGACGGCAAGCCGCAGTCCGGTGAGATCCGCTACGGCCTCGACAAGGACGGCGTCGGCCTGGCGAAGTCCAACCCGGCCTACACCAAGCTGACCGACGTGACGGCCGCGGTCGACAAGGCCCGCGCCGACATCATCGCCGGCACGGTCAAGGTCAAGACCGCGCCGTAATCGCCGGTCGGAAACCTTTCCGTCCGCGGGCCCGGAGGGGCGGTGCACACCGCCCCCCGGGCCCCGGGCCGGGTTCCGGCCACGGGTTTTCATCATTCGGCAGCGCTACGCGCGTAGAGCCCTCTCCGGCGCGATAACTTCGCCCCTGCCCCCGAACCCCCCTCCGCCCTGCCTCCCTGCTCCTTTCCCGCCAAGGAGAGTGCGTCATCAACGCGTCCAGCCCTCCTGCCGCCGTAGAACTGCGCGGCATCACCAAGCGCTTCCCGGGTGTCGTCGCCAACCACGACATCGACATCACCGTCCACAAGGGCACCGTGCACGCCCTTGTCGGTGAGAACGGCGCCGGTAAGTCGACCCTGATGAAGATCCTTTACGGCATGCAGAAGCCGGACGAGGGCACCATCACCATCGACGGCTCCCAGGCCACCTTCTCCAGCCCCGCCGACGCCATCGCGCGCGGAATCGGCATGGTGCACCAGCACTTCATGCTGGCCGACAACCTCACCGTGCTGGAGAACGTCGTTCTCGGGGGCGAGAAGCTCTACGGCATCGGCGCCAAGGCGCGCAAGAAGATCAAGGAGCTGTCGCAGGCGTACGGGCTCAACGTCCGCCCCGACGTCCTGGTCGAACAGCTCGGCGTCGCCGACCGGCAGCGCGTGGAGATCCTCAAGGTCCTCTACCGCGGGGCGCACACCCTCATCCTCGACGAGCCGACCGCCGTGCTCGTGCCGCAGGAGGTCGACGCGCTCTTCGCGAACCTGCGCGAGCTCAAGGCCGAGGGCCTGACCGTCATCTTCATCTCCCACAAGCTCGGCGAAGTCCTCTCCGTGGCCGACGAGATCACGGTCATCCGCCGCGGCACCACGGTCGGCACCGCCGACCCGAGGACCACCACGACCAAGCAGCTCGCCGAGCTGATGGTCGGCAGCGAACTTCCGTCGCCGGAGACCCGTGAGTCCACGGTGACCGATGTCCCGATGCTGACCGTGGACAGTCTGCGGCTCACCGCGACCGACCCCGACGGCGTCGTGCGCGAGGTCCTCGACGGCATCAACTTCACCATCCACCAAGGTGAGGTGATGGGCATCGCCGGCGTCGAGGGCAACGGGCAGACCGAGCTCATCGAGGCCCTGATGGGTATGCGCGACCCCGACGGCGGTGTGATCACGCTCGGCAAGAACGACATCTCGCACGCGCCCACGCGCAAGCGCCGCGAGGACGGCATCGGTTACATCCCCGAGGACCGCCACCGGCACGGGCTGCTGCTGGAGTCCCCGCTGTGGGAGAACCGCATCCTCGGCCATGTCACCGAGCGCCCCAACAGCAAGCGCGGCCTGCTCGACCTCAAGGCGGCCCGCAAGGACACCGAGCGGATCGTGCGCGAGTACGACGTGCGCACCCCCGGCATCGAGGTCACCGCGGCCTCCCTCTCCGGCGGCAACCAGCAGAAGCTGATCGTCGGCCGCGAGATGAGCCACGCGCCGAAGCTGCTCATCGCCGCCCACCCCACCCGTGGTGTGGACGTCGGCGCCCAGGCGGCGATCTGGGACCAGATCCGGGAGGCGCGCCGCGAGGGTCTCGCGGTGCTGCTGATCTCCGCGGACCTGGACGAGCTCATCGGGCTCTCCGACACCCTGCGGGTGATGTACCGGGGCCGGCTGGTCGCGGACGCCGACCCCGCCACCATCACCCCGGAGGAACTGGGCTCGGCCATGACCGGCGCCGCCACCGGCCACCTGGAAGCACCCGAGCAGCCCGAGAACGGTGAGGCCCGATGAAGAAGTTCGACAAGGACCGGCTGATCCTGGGCCTCGCCGGCCCGGCGCTCGCCCTGGTCGTGGCCTTCCTGCTCACCTCGGTGGTGCTGCTCGTCTCGGACCGTGATCCGATCGAGCCGTACACCCTGATGATCCAGAACGCCGAGTACACCGACGTCCAGGTGCTGATCGTCAACCAGGCCGGTACGTACTACCTCGCCGCCCTGGCCGTCGCCATCGGCTTCCGGATGAACCTGTTCAACATCGGTGTGGACGGCCAGTACCGCCTCGCGGCGATGCTGGCGGCGGTCGTCGGCGCCTCCGTGGAACTGCCCGGCCCGCTCCACGTCCTGCTGATCGTGCTCGTCGCCATGTTCGTCGGTGCCTTCTGGGCCGGCATCGCGGGCATCCTGAAGACCACCCGCGGCGTCAGCGAGGTCGTCTCGACGATCATGCTGAACGCGATCGCGACCAGCCTGATCGCCTGGATGATCCTGCCCAAGAACCTCGGTGTGCAGCCGGAGGGTTCCAACGACCTGACGACCGGCGAGATCGCCGAGTCCGGCTGGTTCCCCGGCCTGGACACCGGTGAGGGCGGAGTCGTCTACGGCTTCACCTTCATCGCGTTCGGACTGGGCATCGTCTACTGGTTCATCCTCAACCGCACCCGCTTCGGCTTCGACCTGCGCGCCACCGGCGCCAGCCAGTCCGCGGCCCAGGCGAGCGGCGTGGACGCCAAGAAGATGGTCCTCACCGCCATGCTGATCTCCGGTGCGGTCGCGGGCCTGTCCGGTCTGCCGCTGCTGCTGGGCCAGACCCACACGTACAGCCTGAGCTTCCCGGTCGGCGTCGGCTTCACCGGCATCACGATCGCCCTGCTCGGCCGCAACAACCCGATCGGCATCTTCTTCGCCGCACTGCTGATCGCCTTCCTGGAGAAGACCTCGGCCTCGCTGGACCAGCACGGCTACGAGAAGGAGATCGCCACGATCATGCAGGGCCTGATCGTGATCTCGGTCGTCGTGTCCTACGAACTCGTCCGCCAGTACGGGCTGCGCCGCCAGCAGCAGAAGGTCGGCGAGGAACTCGCCGCCCAGGCCCGTAAGTCCCGTGAGGAGGCTGTCCTGTGAGCGACGCACACGAGGCCGTCGGGCTTCGGACGACGAGGATGGCCGCGCCCCTGCGCCGAGTGGGCGGAGAAGCGAGTGAAGGCAGGACAGCGTGAGCACCAGCACCGTCTCGATGACGTCGACCGCACCCAAGAAGGGCGGCGGCCGCCGCAAGCTGTCCCTGCCGGTGATCATGCTGATCATCGCGGCGGGCCTCCTGCTGTTCTCCCTGGTCCGGGTGATCAGCGGCGCCAATGACCTCACCTCGGTGGGCCAGGTCGCCGGCGCACTCCAGCTGGCCGTGCCGATCGGCCTGGCCGGACTCGGCGGTCTGTGGGCCGAGCGGGCCGGTGTGGTCAACATCGGCCTCGAAGGCATGATGATCCTCGGCACCTGGTTCGGTGCCTGGGCCGGCTACCAGTGGGGTCCGTGGACCGGTGTCCTGCTGGGCATCGTCGGCGGCGCGCTCGGCGGTCTGCTGCACGCCGTGATCACCGTGACGTTCAACGTCAACCACATCGTCTCCGGTGTGGCCATCAACATCCTGGCCGTCGGTGTCACCCGCTACCTGTCGAACTTCACGTTCGCCGAGGCGGACGGCGGCTCCTCCAAGCAGTCCCCGCGCATCGACCAGATCACCGAGTTCACCATTCCGGGACTCTCCGACTGGATGATCGATCTCCAGGCCAAACACTGGTTCTTCATCTCCGACCTGGCCGGTGTGATCGGCGGGCTGGTGACCAACCTGTCCCTGCTGACCATCGTCGCCATCCTGCTGATCCCCGGCACCTGGTGGATCCTGTGGCGCACCGCCTTCGGTCTGCGGCTGCGCTCCTGCGGTGAGAACCCCGTCGCCGCCGAGTCCCTGGGCGTCAACGTCTACAAGTACAAGTACATCGCGGTCACCGTCTCCGGCGGTCTGGCCGGTCTCGGCGGCGCGTTCCTCGCCATCGTCGCGACCGGGATCTACCAGGAGGGCCAGACCGGCGGGCGCGGCTACATCGGTCTCGCGGCCATGATCTTCGGCAACTGGATGCCGGGCGGCATGGCGCTGGGCGCCGGGCTCTTCGGCTTCACCGACGGTCTGAAGCTGCGCGGCGGCGCGGAGAACGTCCACGCGATGCTGCTCCTGCTGGCGATCCTGCTCCTGCTCCTCGTGGGCTGGCAGCTCTACAAGCGCAAGCATCTGCAGGCCGCGATCGCCGCTGTCGTCTCCGCCGGACTGTTCGCCTGGTACGCGATGACGGACGCCCTGCCGAGCCAGTTCGTGGACGCGGCGCCGTACGTCACCACGCTGCTGGTCCTCGCCCTGTCCGCACAGCGCCTGCGGCCGCCGAAGGCCGACGGCCTGCCGTACCGCAAGGGCGAGGGCAAGTGACGACCCCGTCCGTCATCGACGTCGACTGGGAGCTCCTGCGGGAGCGGGCGCGTGAGGCGATGTCGCACGCGTACGCCCCCTACTCGGGCTACCCGGTCGGCGTGGCGGCGCTCGTCGACGACGGCCGCATCATCGTCGGCTGCAACGTCGAGAACGCCTCGTACGGTCTGTCGCTGTGCGCGGAGTGCGGCCTGGTGTCGCAGCTCCATGCCACCGGCGGTGGCCGGCTCACGCACTTCGCGTGCGTGGACGGCCGGGGCGAGGTGCTGGTGCCCTGCGGGCGGTGCCGGCAGCTGCTGTACGAATTCGGCGGCCCCGAGCTGCTGCTGGACACCCCGGAAGGGATCCTGACCCTGGACGAGATGCTCCCGCAGGCGTTCGGGCCGCAGCATCTCCCGTAGGAGTACGGCCGCGGCCCTTCCGCTCCGGCGGAGGGGCCGCGGTCCTACCCTCTTTCTATGCGCGTAGAGCAACTCTGGAGGAATCCCATGGACGTCATCTCCGTCATCCGCACCAAGCGGGACCGGGGTGAGCTGAGCCCCGAGCAGATCGACTGGGTCATCGACGCCTACACCCGGGGTGAGGTCGCCGACGAGCAGATGTCGGCGCTGGCGATGGCGATCCTGCTGAACGGCATGAACCGCACCGAGATCGCCCGCTGGACGGCGGCGATGATCGCCTCCGGCGAGCGCATGAACTTCGACGCACTCTCCCGCCCCACCGCCGACAAGCACTCCACGGGCGGCGTCGGCGACAAGATCACGCTGCCGCTCGCCCCGCTGGTCGCCGCGTGCGGCGCCGCCGTCCCGCAGCTCTCCGGCCGCGGTCTCGGCCACACCGGCGGCACGCTCGACAAGCTGGAGTCCATCCCCGGCTGGCGCGCGCTGCTGTCCAACGAGGAGATGCTGAACGTCCTCGACACCACCGGCGCGGTGATCTGCGCGGCCGGTGACGGGCTCGCCCCCGCCGACAAGAAGCTCTACGCGCTCCGCGATGTCACCGGCACGGTCGAGGCCATCCCGCTCATCGCCTCCTCGATCATGTCCAAGAAGATCGCCGAGGGCACCGGCTCGCTGGTCCTGGACGTCAAGGTCGGCACCGGCGCGTTCATGAAGACCATCGAGGACGCCCGCGAACTGGCCTCCACCATGGTCGCGTTGGGCACCGACAGCGGAGTGCGGACCGTCGCACTGCTCACCGACATGTCCACCCCGCTCGGCCTCACCGCGGGCAACGCGCTCGAGGTCCGCGAGTCCGTCGAGGTCCTCGCCGGCGGCGGTCCCTCCGATGTCGTCGAGCTGACCCTGGCGCTGGCCCGCGAAATGCTCGACGCGGCCGGCATCAAGGACGCCGACCCGGAGAAGGCGCTGGCCGACGGCTCGGCGATGGACGTCTGGAAGCGCATGATCGCTGCCCAGGGCGGCGACCCGGACGCGACGCTCCCGGTGGCCCGCGAGCAGCACGTCGTCACCGCCTCCGCCTCCGGCGTCCTGACCCGCCTGGACGCGTACGACGTCGGCATCGCCGCCTGGCGCCTCGGAGCGGGCCGGGCTCGCAAGGAGGACCCGGTGCAGGCGGGTGCGGGCGTCGAACTGCACGCCAAGCCCGGCGAGACGGTGACGGCGGGCCAGCCGCTGATGACCCTGCACACGGACACCCCGGAGAAGTTCGACTACGCGCTCCGGTCCCTGGGTTCGGCGTACGACATCGCCCCGGCGGGCACGGAGTTCACCCCGAACCCGATCGTGCTGGACCGCATCGCCTGACCGGCACACATCCGACGGACAGCGGGACCGGTGGATCTCCACCGGTCCCGCTCTCCGTCGTGGCACCGATGAGATCGGGCGCCCGCACCGGTCCCCAGAACAGGACGTATCCGTACGACGACGGGACGGGATCGTGAGCCATGCGCCGAAGTCTTCTGACAGCGATGAGTTACGGCCGCAGGGGCAGTCTGATACGTGTGGACGCCACACAGCCCGTCGTCATGCGCATTTCCGGGAGGCTGACCCCGGACGATGTGCCGCGCCTGTGCGAGGAGTTGCACGCGCGGCTCTCCGGCACAGGCGCCACCGAGGCGATCTGTGACGTCGGAGGGCTGACACACGCCAGTCTGACCGCCGTCAACGCCCTTGCGCGGATGCAGCTCACGGCCCGGCGGCTGGGGTGCCGGGTCCGGATGCGGGATGCGGGGCCGGAGCTGCGCGCACTGCTGGAACTGGTGGGCCTGGGCGAAGTCGCCTGACAGGGATGGCTCAGGACGCCGCCGGTGAGGCAGGCCGCCCGCAAGGGACGGTCCTAGCCGGCCGTCTTCGGGGCCCCCGCTCCCGCGTCCGTACCCTCACCCGCGGCGGCCTCCGGGGCCACCCCGGCGACCGGGGCGCCGTCCTTGTCGAGGGCCGGTGGCAGGTCGAACAGGGGGAACCACCTCTTGGTGTCCAGGAAGAAGTCCATCCCGCCGATCTTGCCGTCCGAGAGCTCCAGGACGATGAGCGCCCACGGCTCGAACCCCTCGCCGGACGGGCTCGGGTGGTAGTGCGCGAACGCCGGCGAGCCGTTCGCCACGGTCGGGACCAGCTTCGATCCCCGGCACACGTCGCCCACGCCGAGCATCCAGCCGACGATGTTGTCGTGGCCGCGCAGCCACAGGTCGTAAGGCGGCATGGACATCGTCGCGTCCTCGTGGAGGAGGGCGGTCAGCGCCTGCATGTCGTATCCCTCGAAGGCCGCCACATAGCGGGCGAGGAGCTTCTGCTGTTCTTCGTCGAGAGGGTCCGCGCCGTCCGAGGAGGCCGGCTCCGACTCGGCGAGGGTCGCCCGCGCCCGCTGGAGCGCGCTGTTCACCGAGGCGACCGTGGTGCCCAGCAGCTCGGCGACCTCGCTCGCCTTCCAGGCCAGCACCTCGCGCAGGATCAGGACGGCACGCTGCTTGGGCGGCAGATGCTGGAGCGCGGCGACGAACGCCAGCCTGATCGTCTCGCGCTCCACCGCGGTCTCCGCAGGGTCGGCCACCGAGGGCAGCACCCGCCCGTCGGGCACCGGCTCGAGCCAGGTGACCTCCGGGCGGCTGGTCAGCTGGGCCTGGGCGACGGGGGTCGCGGCCGTGAGGTCCATGGGGCGGGCGCGGCGGTTGCCTGCGTTCAGCATGTCGAGACAGACGTTCGTCGCGATGCGGTACAGCCACGACCGCAGCGACGAACGCCCTTCGAACTTCTCGAAATTCCGCCAGGCCCGGACCATGGTGTCCTGCACCGCGTCCTCCGCCTCGAAAGCGGAGCCGAGCATGCGATAGCAGTAACCGGTCAGCTCTCGCCGGTACTGCTCCAGTCTCGAATCCAGGTCCTGCGTCGTTGCCAGATCACTCATCGGGTCCACCCCTGTCGCCCATTCGGCACCAGCCCTTCGGAACCTACAGGAGGGGACTGACAGTGGGGGTCAGGTTCCCGGCTTGCGCCCGTATACGTGCACGTCGTCGCCGTTCTTCAACAGATTCCAGTATGCCTTTGCCTCCGCGGGCCGCATATTGACGCAGCCCCCCGAGCCCGGCGGGTTGTACATCGACTTCGTGACCGAGTGGAAGGCCTGGCCGCCGTCGAAGAACTGCGAATACGGCATCCGGACCTTGTAGATGGTGGAGAAGTGGTTGATGCTCCGCCAGTAGATCTTCTTGGCGCCGGTACGGGTCTCCGTGCCGTTCTTGCCGGTACGCACCGCGACCGGGCCGTAGACGAGCTTCTTGCCGTCCTGGATCCAGCTCAGCTGACGGGTCAGGTCGACACAGGCGATGCGGCCCTTGTTGGTCGGACACTTCCCGGCCGCGTTCGGGTTCTTCCCCGCCGCGCGCTGCGCCAGGATCGTGTTCATCGTCTGCCAGGTCAGCGGGCCGGCGTAACCGATGGTCGGCGTGATCCCGTGCCATCCCTGGAAGGTCCGGATCGCCTTGCAGTCGGCCGCCGACTGCTTGCCGTCCACCGGACGCCCCATGAACTTCTCGACCTGCTTCTGGTACGGCCCCGTCGCCGTCGTGCACGAGGCCGCGGCAGCAGGCGCGCTGCCTATCGCCATCGTGAGCGGGACCACCAGCCCGGTCAGGCCGAGCACCACTCCCGCCCGTCTCCGTATGCCCTGCGTCCCCCGTGTCCCCCCGGTGCGACCCATCGCCACCAACTCCCCTCCGTGGACCGCGCCGACGCGCGGGTCTGCCAGCTTTGACGCTCACGGAGGAGCCGCGGTTGTACGGGAGAGGGACCAATTTCGCGCGGGTTCGTCAGCGCTGTGCGCCGGCGAGCAGCATCCGGTGCTCGGCGCGGGCCACCCGGGTCCCGTACAGCGTGATCGACACGACGCCGAGCACGGCCAGCAGGCCCAGCAGGACCGTGCCCGCCCAGCCGCCGGAGTGGTAGGCGAGGGCGCCGAGCGCACCGCCCGCGCTGCTGCCGAGGTAGTACGCGGACTGGTACAGCGCGGACGCCTGGGCGCGGCCCGTCTTCGCCGTACGGCTCACCGAGGACGAGGCGACCGCGTGCCCGGCGAAGAACCCGGCGGTGATCAGCACCAGGCCCAGCAGCACCGCGGGCAGCGTGTCCGCCAGTGACAGCAGCAGGCCGGCGGCGGTCGTGGTGACCGCGAGGTACAGGGCTCCGCGACGGCCGAGACGGCCGACCAGCTTCCCGGCGGCGGCGGAGGAGACCGTACCGACGAGGTACACCAGGAAGATCGAGCCGACGATGCCCTGCGGCAGGCTGAAGGGGGCCTCGACCAGCCGGTAGCCGATCACCGTGTAGACCGCGCCGAACACCGTCATGAACAGGGCGCCGATCGCGTACAGCCGCAGCAGCAGCGGGTCGGCGAGATGACCGCGGACCGTCGCGACGAGGGCGCGCGGGTTCACCGAACCGGGCCTGAAGTGACGGGCCCTGGGGAGCATCGCGCGGAAGACCAGCGCGCACACCAGGGCCATCAGGCCGACCGCGGCGAGCGCCGCGCGCCAGCCCCAGAGCTGGGCCACCCAGCCGGTGACGATCCGCCCGCTCATCCCGCCGATGCTGTTGCCCGCCACGAACAGGCCGATCGCGGCCACCAGCGCCTTCGGCCGCACCTCCTCCGCGAGATACGCCATCGCCGAGGCCGGCAGCCCGGCCAGCGCCGCGCCCTGCACGGCGCGCAGCGCCACCAGCCACTCCAGGCTCGGCGCGAACGGCACCAGCAGTCCCACCGCCACGGCGACGGCCAGCGACGCCGTCATCACGGTGCGCCGACCGAAGCGCTCGGAGAGCGAGCTCATCGGCAGGACGAACAGGGCCAGCGCGGCGGTCGCCGCGGAGACGGTCCAGCTGGCGGCGGACGCGCTCACGCCGAAATCGGCGGAGACGGCGGGCAGCAGCGCCTGCGTGGAGTAGAGGAGGGCGAACGTGGCCATACCGGCGGCGAAGAGCGCGAAGCTCATGCGGCGGTAGCCGGGCTGCCCGGGGGAGAGGAGTTCGGGTGACGACGGGCCGGCGCCCACGGGAGTGGACGCCTTGGTACTGGCGGGAGACATGCTTCGAACGTAGGCGCCGGAACTTCATGCGTCCAATGCATGGATTGGCCATAATCGTTCCCATGGTGCATGACCACAGCTCACAGCCTCGGCTGTCACCGAGTAGTTACGAAGAAGACATTGCGCTGCTGCTCGCGCCGCGCCTCGCGTACTTCGCCGGAGTCGCCCGCCACGAGCATGTGACGCGCGCCGCACAGGAGATGGGGGTGCCGCAGTCGACCCTGTCACGGGCGATGGTGCGCCTGGAGAACGACCTCGGTCTGGCCCTGTTCGCGCGCAAGGGCCGCACCGTCTCGCTCACTCCGGCGGGGCGGACCTTCCTGGCCTCCGTGGAGCGGGCGCTGGGCGAGGTCGAGCGGGCGGCGGACTCGGTACGGGCGGACGCCGATCCCAGCGCGGGAAAGGTGGCGTTCGGCTTTCTGCACACCATGGGGTCGGAGACCGTGCCGGGGCTGTTGCGGGCCTTCCGCGCCGACCATCCGCGCGTCCGCTTCACCCTCGTGCAGAACTACGGCGAGGCGATGCTGGAGCGGCTGCGCGCGGGAGAGCTCGATCTGTGCCTGACATCACCGGTGCCGGACGCGCCGGACCTCGTCGCCCGGCGCCTGGACGAGCAGCGGCTGCGCCTGGTGGTGCCGGACGACCACCGGCTCGCCGGCCGCCGGCGCATCCGGCTGGCGGAAGCGGCCGACGAGGTCTTCGTGACCCTCGAACCCGGCTACGGTCTGCGCCGGATCACCGACGACCTGTGCGCGGAGGCCGGCTTCACCCCGCGGGTCGCCTTCGAGGGCGAGGAGGCGGAGACCCTGCGCGGGCTGGTGGCCGCGGGCCTGGGCGTGGCCCTCCTGCCGCCGCCGGCCGTCGCGCGGCCCGGCGTGGTCGAGCTGACGGTGACCGCCCCGCGCGCGGTCCGCGAGATCGGTCTCGCCTGGCTCGACGGACACCCGGACACCGCCCCCGTGGCCGCGTTCAAGAAGTTCCTGCTCTCCCGCCGGGGCAACCTGCTCCCGGACTGAGAAACCGGTCCGGGAGGCGTCCGGGCACGTGACTGCGTGGGCCGCCCGGCCCTACCGTCGCAGCGATCTGCCGAAGCCGGCCGCCAGCGGCATCCGCAGGCCGAGCGGGGGAGGGGCCGCGAGCGCGTCGGCCACCGGGCGGGCGTAGGGCCGGGTGAAGAGGGCGCCCAGGACGAAGTCGGCTGCCAGCGCCTGGACTTCACCGTGGTGCTGACGCAGCGCGTTGCCGTCCGTGTGGACCTCGAAGCGGCAGGTGTCGCGGTTCGTCTTCTTCGCCCGCTCGGCCAGCCGGTAGGACAACTCCGGGTCCGTACGGGCGTCGTTCGTGCCGTGCACGATCAGCACCTGCCGGCCGACGAGCTGCTTCACCGGTTCGGGTGTGGCCGCCATGTCGTCCTCGGGCAGCCACGGGGCGAGCGCCAGCACCGAGTTGACCGCCGTGTGGCCCGCGGCGTGCAGGGCCGCGCGGCCGCCGATGCCGTGGCCGACGAGACAGACGGGCACGTCCCCGTACCGCTGGAGCACGTCGTCCGCCGCCCGGGCCGCGTCCACGGCAGGCAGTGCGTCCGTCCCGTTCCAGCCCCGGTAGCGGTAGTGCACCGCGTGCACCACCAGTCCGTGCTCGCGCCCCGCGCGTGCCAGCGACCGGCCCATCGGCAGTGCCGCCGCGTACGACAGCGGTGAGGGTCTGCGGACGGACTCGGGCTCCCCGTCGGGCAGGAGCAGGACCACTCCGCCGACCGCCGGACCGGCTCCCGCCGCCCGGCCGCCCACCGCCCGGCCGAGCCGGGCCTCCCGCCCGCGCCCGTTCCCTCGCTCTCCCCTCGCCACGGTCGCCTCACGGCGGGTTCCCGTACCTCTGGCCTGGTCGCCCGGACGCCCCCACCACAGGGGCGATGCGTGGTGTGCCATGACAGAACAGTCTCAGAAGGGCGGGTGTACTCCACCCGTACGCACGGTCACTGTTACGTATCGACGCGGCTCCCTCTACGCGCGTAGGGGCTAGAGTGCGCAGATGACGAGCCAGACCCTCAACACGCCCACCGCGGACCAGATCCGCCGTGCTCCGAAGGTGCTCCTGCACGACCACCTCGACGGCGGGCTGCGTCCGGGCACGATCATCGAACTCGCCCAGGCACACGGCTACGAACAGCTCCCCGAGTCCGAGCCGGACAAGCTGGGCATCTGGTTCCGCGAGGCCGCCGACTCCGGCTCGCTGGAGCGCTATCTGGAGACCTTCGCGCACACCTGCGCCGTCATGCAGACCCGCGACGCCCTCTTCCGGGTCGCCGCCGAGTGCGCCGAGGACCTCGCCGAGGACGGTGTGGTCTACGCGGAGGTGCGGTACGCCCCCGAGCAGCACCTGGAGGCCGGCCTCACGCTCGAAGAGGTCGTCGAGGCCGTCAACGAGGGCTTCCGCGAGGGCGAGCGGCGTGCCCGGGAGAGCGGTCACCGCATCCGCGTCGGCGCGCTGCTCACCGCCATGCGGCACGCGGCCCGCGCCCTGGAGATCGCCGAACTGGCCAACCGCTACCGCGATCTGGGCGTCGTCGGCTTCGACATCGCCGGCGCCGAGGCGGGCTTCCCGCCCACCCGGCACCTGGACGCCTTCGAGTACCTGAAGCGCGAGAACAACCACTTCACCATCCACGCCGGTGAGGCCTTCGGTCTGCCGTCGATCTGGCAGGCGCTCCAGTGGTGCGGCGCCGACCGCCTCGGGCACGGCGTGCGCATCATCGACGACATCGAGGTGGCGGACGACGGCACGGTGCGGCTCGGCCGCCTCGCCGCGTACGTACGGGACAAGCGCATCCCGCTGGAGCTCTGCCCGACGTCGAACCTGCAGACCGGCGCCGCCGACTCGTACGCCGACCACCCCATCGGGCTGCTGCGGAAACTGCACTTCAGGGCCACCGTCAACACCGACAACCGGCTCATGAGCGGCACCAGCATGACCCGTGAATTCGAGTTGCTGACCGATACCTTCGGATACACGCTCGACGACATGCAGTGGTTCACCGTCAATGCGATGAAGTCGGCGTTCATTCCTTTCGATGAACGACTGGCGATGATCAATGACGTGATCAAGCCCGGATACGCCGAGTTGAAATCCGAATGGCTGTTCCGCCAGACCGCCGCGACCAGCGATTCTTCCTCCGGCGGAAAGTGATCGTACTTATCGGGAAGCGGCCGGGAACGTCAACACTCGGCCGCTTCGCGGTGTTTGCCACTCCTGTGGGGCGGGGCTAGCTTGCAGAGCCGCTCATATTCCCGTCCCAAGGAAAACCCCTGATGAAGCAGTCTGCTGTCAAGACTCTCGGTGCCGCCGCTCTCGGTGCCGCCTTCGCCGCTGCCGCCGCGGGCTCCGCCGCCGCTGCCCCGGCGACGCTCCCCGACACCGCCACCCCGCTCGACAGCGTCACGAGCGTGGCGCCCGTGCAGAACGCCGTCACCAAGCTCCCGGCGGGTGCACCCGAGTCGCTGGTCGGTGGCCGGCAGGCCCTGACCGAGGCCGTCAGCCCGGTGGCGGCCACGCTGGAGGGCGTCACGAACAAGGCGCTGCCCACCGACGGTGCTGCCGACCCGGTCGCGGGTCTGCTCGGCGGCCTCCCGATCGCCGGGGGCCTTCCGCTGAACGGTCTGCCGCTGAACGGCCTTCCGCTCGGCGGCCTCCCCCTCGGCTGAGACACGGACGGACGGCGATCTTCCGACGGGCGCAACCGACATCCGCCGGACGCCACTGAAGTGGGGCGCACATCCCGAATCGGATGTGGGCCCCACGTCTGTGTGCCAGGATCGCCGCCATGCGCCCGAAGACCGCCGGGACACGTGCCCGACCGACCCTGCTGACAGCCCTCTCCGCCTTCTCCGCCCTCCTGCTGGCCACGGCCTGCACGAGTGACGACGGCAAGGAGCCCGCAAAGGGCTCGGACACGCCCGCGAGTTCGGGCGCGACCACCGGTGCCGGACCGGCCGACGGGGGAAAGAGCGACGGCGGCAACGGCGACGGCGGTGACAGCGGCCAGGGGAACGGCGGCACCGCCGGCGGCGACACCTCGAAGCCGTTCACCGGCCCCCAGTTGGAGCGCTCCGCGCTGGCCACCGGAGATCTGCCCGGCTTCCAGGTGTCCAGCGGCAAGAGCGCCCTCGCCCCCGCGGGGCAGCCCACCGCCGACACCCCGACGTGCCAGCCGCTCGCCGATGCGATGGGTGACGCACCGAGCCCCCGGGCGAAGAGCACGGTCAACCGCGGGCTGGGCTCGGTCGAGAACGTCGGGCTCGCGGTGTCCGCCTCGGTCAGTGCCTACAGCGAGGCGGACGCGGTGAAGCTCATGGACGGCCTTCAGAAGGCTGTCGGCGCGTGCGGCAAGGGATTCACCGCCACCCTCCAGGGCCGCAGCGGCTCCTACCGTGAGGTGAAGGAGAGCCCCTTCACCGCCAAGGGCGCCGACGAGACCGTCAGCTGGACGGCGGTCGGGACCAACGAGGGCGTGGCCGCCCCGGTCCATCTGGTCGTGGTGCGCCAAGGCGCCACGGTGGCGCGGTTCATGGCGCTCGATCTCGCGCGGCGGGTACCGCCGCGCGTCCCCCAGGAGGTTGCCGACAAGCAGCTGGCGAAGGTCGGCCAGGTGCGGGCCGGCTGAGCCGGCAGGTGTACTACCAGGCCGTCGTGGCGGTCTTCTCGGCCGGCAGGAACAGCCACAGCGCCAGGTAGACCAGGAACTGCGGGCCGGGCAGCAGGCACGAGACGGCGAAGATGACCCGCATGGTGCCGGCGGATGTGCCGAAGCGCTGTGCCAGCGCGGCGCACACTCCACCGATCATGCGTCCCTCACGCGGGCGGACAAGTGCGGCCATGATGGGCTCCTTTACGAGAACCGTCTGCGGATGTTCAGGAGCGGTTCCCGGTAGCTCCTGATGTATCCATGGTGGCTCTCGACAGGGGTGCAAAGCGTCGCTCTACGGTGCGATCCCGACCCTGGGAATCGTCGGGGTCGCCCCCTGAGAGGGCTCCTCCCGAAGGACGGCACCGCGCGGACGCGAGGAGGACCCGGCATCCGCGCCCCGCTGCCTGCGGCGCAGCCGGGCCCGGCCGGCGGGGACGACCAGCAGATGGGCGATCGTCACCCCGGCGGTGTTCAGCAGCAGCGAGTCGACGTCGAGCACCCGTCCCGGTACGCCGGTCTGGAGCAGCTCTATGGCGATCGAGAGGAACGCGCCGGCCGCGACGGTGCGGGCCAGTGAGGCCAGCGGCGAGACCATGAGTCTGCCGCCGGCCATGGGCAGCAGGACGCCGAGCGGCGCGAGCAGCAGCAGTCCCTCACCTATCCGGCGGGCGGCCTCCACGGGGCCCAGCGCGAGGTCGGCCTTGATACCGGCGAAGGGCTCGAGATTCGCGGCCGTCACCCACAGCACGTCCAGCGGGCGCAGGGTCAGCCATGCCACGAGCAGCAGATGCGCGAGGAGGAGGGTGACCCCCGCCGCGCGGAAGCGGATGACGGCACTGCCGCCCTGACCTTGACGCTGCACGCCCCCCAAGACGCACGCTGCGCGCGAATCGGTTCCGGAAGCTTTCAAGTGGAAGCCGGACGGGTCGCGCCGCGCGGACCCTTCGGGGCCGTCACCGCACCCCACAGGGCCGTCGGCGCGACGCACGTGACGTACGTCCCAGGCCGTGGCGCTACTGAGACGCGGACGGGGACGGCAGCGCTCCGAGCGTCGGCACCGTCTCGTCCGGCCGCTCCTTGGCCGTCTGGGAGCACGAGTAGCTCCGGGGCGCGTACGCGCCCGGACCGCCGAGCACCACGGCGCCTCCCGGGGCCGCCGCCCGGCTCTCCGCGAACGTGCACACGATCTGAGTGAGAGCCGGCGCGGGCAGGTCCTCGGGCTGGCGGTTCAGCCGCAGCGTGCCCGCCGGGTCCCCCTTGCGCGGCCCCGCGGCCACGATCGGCCCGCGGACGTACGTGGCGAAGCCCGCCTCGCGCTCCGAGGACGACGGCTCCTTCTGCAACTCGTCGATCAGCGCCTGGGCCACCTGCACCCGGTCGGTCAGCGCCTTCTTCTCCGGCACTCCGGCCGTACGGTCCACGGACTCCAGCTGGGAGGCGCAGACGAGATAGACGCGCACCGGGACACCGCTCTCCGGCTGCGCCTGGGTGAGGTTGCCGCCCGACACCTCGCAGGGCACCCGCGACGGCGCCGCCCCGGCGTCGACGGGGACCTGGGTGGACCTGATGCCGCACCCGCCGATGGCGAGGGCGCCCAGGAGGGCGGCGAACGCCACCACGGCCCGCCTGCCCGCTGCGTTCGGCGTCACCGTGTGCCTTCCTCTCCCCGGTCACGGCTCTGTGCGTCCGTGCCCTCGTCCGGCCCCGCGTCCGCGTCGGTGTCGCCGTGCCCGTCGCAGTCCTTCGCGTCGGAGCTGTCGCGCGGCAGCCGCAGCACGAACACCGCGCCGTCGCCGTCCGGCGAGTTCGCCGCGGTGATGGTGCCGCCGTGGATGTGCGCGTTCTCCATCGCGATCGACAGGCCCAGACCGCTGCCCTCCGAACGCGGCCGTGACGCGCTCGCCTTGTAGAACCGGTCGAAGACATGCGGCAGGACGTCCTCGGGGATGCCGGGGCCGTGGTCCCGTACCTCGATCAGCAGTTCGCCGTCGACCGGGCGCACCGACACGCGAACCGGCGAGCCGCCGTGCTTGAGCGCGTTGCCGATCAGGTTCGCGAGGATCACGTCGAGCCGGCGCGGGTCGAGCCGCGCCATGATGCCGCGTTCGGCGTCCAGGTCCACGGCGTCCAGCCACGCACGGGCGTCGATGCACGCGGTGACCTGGTCGGCGACGTCGACGTTGTCCACGACGAGCTTCGCCGTGCCCGCGTCGAAGCGGGTGACCTCCATGAGGTTCTCCACCAGATCGCCGAGCCGCCGGGTCTCGCTCACCACCAGGTTCACCGCGGGCGCGATCATCGGGTCGAGGGTGTCGACCTCGTCCTCCAGCACTTCGGTGACGGCGGTCAGCGCGGTGAGCGGGGTGCGCAGTTCGTGCGACATGTCGGCGACGAAACGGCGGCTGGACTCCTCCCGCGCGCTCATGTCGTCGACCTTCTTCTCCAGCGACTCGGCCGTCTTGTTGAACGTCCGCGCCAGCTCGGCCAGTTCATCGGTTCCCGACACCCGCAGCCGGGTGTCGAGCTTGCCCTCGCCGAGCCGCCGGGCCGCCTCGCCGAGCCGGTGCACCGGCTTCAGCACGGTCGTGGCCGCGGCCTGGGCGAGCAGCGCCGAGCCGACGAGCGCCAGCGCGGTCGCGATCCCCAGCGACCAGGCCAGCGAATTGAGGTCCTGCCGTTCCTGGTCCAGCGACTTGAAGACGTAGCCCGTCGGGCCGCCGCCGACGATCCGGGTGCCGCCGACGAGGAAGGGCTCGCCGTTGCGCTCGGTGCGCAGCCAGTACAGGTGGTACGGGACCTGGTTGCCCGCACCTATGTCCTGACGCTTGTCCACCGCCTCGCGCAGCCGCCCGGGCACGTCGTCCAGCGTGAAGGTGTCCGGGTCGGAGGTGACGACCACCGGCTTGCCCTCGTCGCGCTGACCGATCAGGAGCACGCTGTAGTCGGCGTTGCCGTCGGCCATCTGCTCGGCGGCCTCCTGGAGTTCGGCCTGCGTCGGCTCCAGCGGGAGCGCCGCTGCCCGGTTCTGCATGTCCTGCCGGAAGTCCGCGAGGGCGGAGTCCTGCGTCCGGGTCAGGACGGCTTCCCGGTTCAGCCAGTACGCGATCCCCGAGGCGGTCACCGCCGCGGTCAGCGCGACCGCCGCGAAGACCACGACCAGCCGGAGCCTGAGGCTCGTCCAGCGCAGCGGGGCGAGTACGGCGCGCTTTGCGGCACTGCTCACCGAGGGGTTCCGTTCATGGGAATGACGGTGCAGACATGTGTCACTGCGGAACGTCCAGCCGGTAGCCCACGCCGCGCACGGTGCGGATCAGGGTGGGCGAGGACGGCACGTCCTCGACCTTCGCCCGCAGCCGCTGGACGCACGCGTCCACCAGTCGTGAGTCGCCGAGATAGTCGTGCTCCCACACAAGACGCAGCAGTTGCTGCCGGGAGAGCGCCTGCCCGGGCCTGCGGCTCAGTTCGAGCAGCAGCCGCAGCTCGGTGGGCGTGAGCTGGAGGTCCTCACCGTTCTTGGTGACCGTCATCGCCGAGCGGTCGATCACCAGGGAGCCGAAGGTCGCCGAGTCGGTGGACTCCCGCTCGCCGCGGCGCAGTACGGCCCGGATACGGGCGTCCAGCACACGGCCCTGCACGGGTTTGACGACATAGTCGTCCGCGCCCGACTCCAGACCGACCACCACATCGATGTCGTCGCTGCGTGCGGTCAGCAGAATGATCGGCAGCTGATCGGTGCGCCTGATGCGGCGGCACACCTCGAAACCGTCGATCCCGGGCAGCATCACATCCAGCACGATCAGGTCCGGTCGCTGCTCGCGCAGCAGTTTCAGACCGTCCTCTCCCGTCGCCGCGGTGGCCACTCGGTGGCCCTGGCGTGACAGCGAGAGTTCGAGGGCCGTGCGGATGGCGTCGTCGTCCTCGATCAGCAACAGGAAAGGCACGGTGGTCATTCTGGCCCATGTGTGTGCCGTAGTTCGACTGCTGGAGCGCTCTCACACGCTTCCTCCCCTTGTGAGAGGCGTAAAGAGAGCTTTGCGAACCGGTGGCGCAGCGGGGCCGTGACGGCCCGGCGGCCCCTGTGACAGGCCTGTGACAGTCGGCGGACACCGCCATGAAATCGCCTGGGCAAGCTTTTGGCACACGGACGGAAACAGACTCCACCGACGGGGGGCGCGAGATGAACGCACTGCACAGCACCAACTCAAGCGCAGTTGTCACGCGTCTCCATGACGTCGTGAGGGGACCGGAGAAGTCCGGCGCCGTGAACGGGCGGGGGTGCGTTCGCGGCGCCGGGCGTCAGCACAAGCCGTCGTACATGACGGTCGTTGACGTGCCCACGGGGGGCAGCGGAGCGGCGTACGGGGAGGGCTCGGGGGAGCAGGCAGGACTGTCGGAGGCGGAGTTCACCGCCTACGTGCAGGAGCGCCGCTCCTCCCTGTACGCCACCGCCTACCACCTCACCGGTGACCGGTTCGAGGCCGAGGACCTGCTGCAGAGCGCGCTGTTCTCGACCTACCGGGCCTGGGACCGGATCAGTGACAAGGCGGCGGTCGGGGGCTACCTCCGTCGCACCATGACCAATCTGCACATCAGCGCCTGGCGCCGGCGCAAGCTCAACGAGTACCCCACGGAGGAGCTGCCGGAGACGGCGAGCGACACCGACGCGATGCGGGGCACGGAGCTGCGTGCGGTGCTGTGGCAGGCGCTGGCCAGGCTGCCCGAACTCCAGCGGACGATGCTGGTCCTTCGCTACTACGAGGGCCGCACCGACCCGGAGATCGCGGAGATCCTGGACATCAGTGTCGGCACGGTGAAGTCGAGCATCTGGCGGTCGCTCCGCCGGCTGCGCGAGGACGAGGTCCTCAGCTTCGGCCGTGACGAGGAGGAGTCCTTCGGCGAGCTCGTGGCCTGAAGGTACTGGGGGGAAAGAGAAGGGGGCCGCCGTTTCGGGGGAGACGGCGGGAGTGGGGGATCACGGGGGTCACGGGGGACCCACGGGGGAAACGGAGCGGGACCGGACAGGCCGGGGGGTCTTGTCCGGCCCCGCTCCGTCGTATTGCGCGGGTGTGCGAACCGCTCCCGCCGTGGGGCGCGTTACGCGGCGTGCGGGGTGTGGGTGTTACGCGGGCGTACGGGTCGCGGGTGCCCGGCGGCAGCGGCCTGCCGCCGCGGCCGCGAACCGGCCGAGTGCCTCGTCCTTGCCGCACGGGTGGGCGCCCAGCTCCCGCTGCCGCGCCACGATGCCCCGCTCGGCCCGCATGAGCCGCCAGCCGCGGCGCACGAGGAAGCCCACCGACTTGCGGCCCTCGCGCAGATCCCGCAGCAGACGGCGCCGGAAGGTCGTGGACGGGCGCCCGCGCAGACAGAGCGCGTCCGCCAGCACACCGAGGTCCTGGCACCGCGCCACGATGTCCGCCGCGAAGATGCCCTCCGCCACGAACAGCGGTGTGCGCCCGATGTCGAGCGAACCCCGGTCCACCCGCGCGCTGGTGGCGAGGTCGTACACGGGAACGGTCGTCCGTCCCGTACGGCACAGCTCCACGACCGCTGCCACCGCGGCGTCCGCGTCCCACGACCCGGGGGAGTCCCAGTCGATGTCGGAGGTTCCCTCCACCAGCGGAAGCGTCGGGTCGTCGCCCTCCTTGTAGAAGTCGTCGAGGCGCAGCACGGGCAGGCCCGTGCGGGCGGCGAGGGACGACTTCCCGGATCCTGAGGGGCCCGAGAGCAGCACGACACGAGTCGGTATGGGGGATGAGCTCACGGGACACCAGTGTGACGCATTGACCCGTGAAGGGGACCCCTCGGGTCGAACGTTGGTATTCGGCATCACACGTCAACTACGCTGCGTGCTCAACCGATTACTCGTCTCGTCCAGTCAGGAAATCCCATGGCACGTCACACAGCCCCCCAGTCCCGGCGGCTCGCCCTCGGCGCAGGTCTGACCGTCGCGGCGGTGGCCGCGGCCCTCGGCGCGAGCGGTGCCGCCCATGCGGCACCGGCGGCGCCCGTGGGCCTCGATGCGCTCGGCGCCGCTCTGCCGGCCGGGCAGGACGCCGGCCCGGCCGCCGGGCTGACCGGTGTGGTCACCAACTCCGTCACCGGCATCGCCCAGCTCCGCAGCCTGCAGCTGAACCCGCTGGCGAACACCGGAGTCGACCCGCTGGCCAACGGAGTCGCCACCCAGGTCGCCGACTTCAAGCCGCTCTCCACCACCGCCGCCACCGGCCCGCTCGCGTCGGGCGCGGCGCTCGAGGACCTGCCGGTGGCCGGCGGCGTCGTGGGAGCACTTCCGCTCTGAGCGCCTCTCCCATGTCCGTCCCGATGTGCGTGACCGGACATGAGAGGAGCCCCCTGCCGCCGGACGGGACGGCAGGGGGCTCCTGATCGGGGAGGCTCCTGATCGTGGAGCCGGATCAGCTCAGTAGGCCGAGCCGGACGCGCCGAGCGAACCCGTCGGGTGCCAGACCGTCTTGGTCTCCAGGAACGCGGTCATACGGTGCGTGCCCGGGTCGGCCGCGTAATCCACAGCCTGGGGACGGAGAACCCGCTTCAGGTTGTCCGCGGCCGCGATCTCCAGCTCCCTCGCCAGCATCTCGTCGGCGCCGGTCAGGTCGATGGCGTTGACGTCCTGGTGCGAGGCGAGCGGGGTCGCGATCTCGGCCGTACGGCCCGAGAGCACGTTGACCACACCGCCGGGCAGGTCGGAGGTGGCCAGCACCTCGCCCAGCGAGAGCGCCGGCAGCGGTGCCTTCTCGCTCGCCACGACGATCACGGTGTTGCCCGTGGCGATGACCGGGGCGATCACCGAGACCAGGCCCAGGAACGACGACTCCTGCGGCGCGAGCACGGCGACGACACCGGTCGGCTCGGGCGTCGACAGGTTGAAGAACGGACCCGCGACCGGGTTCGCGCCGCCCACGACCTGGGCGATCTTGTCCGTCCAGCCCGCGTACCAGACCCAGCGGTCGATCGCCGCGTCCACGACGGCCGACGCCGCGGACTTGGACAGCCCCTCGGCGGCCGCGACCTCGTTGCTGAACTGCTTGTGCCGGCCCTCCAGCATCTCCGCGATGCGGTAGAGGATCTGACCGCGGTTGTACGCGGTCGCGCCCGACCAGCCGCCGAACGCCTTGCGTGCCGCGACGACCGCGTCACGGGCGTCCTTGCGGGAGGAGAGGGGCGCGTTGGCCAGCCAAGCGCCCTTGCCCGCCGCGTCAGCCGCTGATGTTTTCGCCGTCACCTCGTACACCCGGCCGCTCTCGGAGCGGGGGAACTTGCCCCCGACGTACAGCTTGTAGGTCTTGAAGACGCTCAGACGAGTCACGTCAGACATCGAGGTAGGCCTCCAGACCGTGGCGGCCGCCCTCGCGGCCGAAGCCCGACTCCTTGTAGCCGCCGAAGGGCGAGGTCGGGTCGAACTTGTTGAAGGTGTTGGCCCACACCACGCCCGCGCGGAGCTTGCCCGCGACCGCGAGGATGCGCGAGCCCTTCTCCGTCCAGATGCCGGCGGAGAGGCCGTACTGACTGTTGTTCGCCTTCGCGACCGCCTCGTCCGGCGTACGGAAGGTGAGCACCGACAGCACCGGCCCGAAGATCTCGTCACGGGCGACGGTGTGCGCCTGGGTGACGTTCGTGAACAGTGTCGGCGCGAACCAGTAGCCCGAGGAGGGCAGCTCGCAGGGGGCCGACCAGCGCTCGGCGCCCTCGGCCTCACCGGTCTCGGCGAGCGCGGTGATCCGCGCCAGCTGCTCCGCGGAGTTGATCGCGCCGATGTCGGTGTTCTTGTCCAGCGGGTCGCCCAGACGCAGCGTCGACAGCCGGCGCTTCAGCGAGTCCAGCACCTCGTCCTGGACCGACTCCTGGACGAGCAGCCGGGAGCCGGCGCAGCAGACCTGGCCCTGGTTGAAGAAGATGCCGGTGACGATGCCCTCGACGGCCTGGTCGATCGGGGCGTCGTCGAAGACGATGTTGGCGCCCTTGCCGCCGAGCTCCAGCGTGGCCTTCTTGCCGGTTCCCGCGATCTGCCGGGCGATCGCCTTGCCGACGCCGGTCGAGCCGGTGAAGGCGACCTTGTCGACGCCCGGGTGGTCGACGAGCGCGGCGCCGGTCTCGCCGTAGCCGGGAAGGATGTTGACGACACCCTTCGGCAGGCCCGCCTGACGGCAGATGTCGGCGAAGAACAGGGCGGAGAGCGGGGTCGTCTCGGCGGGCTTCAGCACCACCGTGTTGCCCGTGGCGAGCGCGGGCGCGATCTTCCACGCCAGCATCAGCAGCGGGAAGTTCCAGGGGATGACCTGGCCGGCGACGCCGAGCGGGCGGGGGTTCGCGCCGTAGCCGGCGTGGTCGAGCTTGTCGGCCCAGCCCGCGTAGTAGAAGAAGTGCGCCGCGACCAGGGGGAGGTCCGCGTCACGCGTCTCCCTGATCGGCTTGCCGTTGTCCAGCGTCTCGAGGACGGCGAGCTCGCGGCTGCGCTCCTGGATGATCCGCGCGATGCGGAACAGGTACTTGGCGCGCTCGGCGCCGGGCAGCGCGGACCACTTCTCGAACGCCTTGCGGGCGGCCTTCACGGCACGGTCCACGTCCTCGGTGCCGGCCTGGGCGACCTCGGCGAGGACCTCCTCGGTCGACGGCGAGACGGTCTTGAAGACCTTGCCGTCGGCGGCGTCGGTGAACTCGCCGTCGATGAACAGGCCGTACGACGGCGCGATGTCGACGACCGAACGCGACTCGGGGGCCGGCGCGTATGCGAATGTCTGCTTGTCCATGGGGTCTCAGTCCACCGTGACGTAGTCGGGGCCGGAGTAGCGGCCGGTGGCCAGCTTCTGGCGCTGCATCAGCAGGTCGTTGAGCAGGCTCGACGCACCGAAGCGGAACCAGTGGTTGTCCAGCCAGTCCTCGCCGACGGTCTCGTTGACGAGGACGAGGAACTTGATCGCGTCCTTGCTGGTGCGGATGCCGCCCGCGGGCTTCACGCCCACCTGTACCCCAGTCTGCTCCCGGAAGTCGCGAACGGCCTCGAGCATGAGCAGGGTGTTCGACGGGGTGGCGTTGACCGCGACCTTGCCCGTCGACGTCTTGATGAAGTCGGCGCCCGCGAGCATGCCGAGCCAGGAGGCGCGGCGGATGTTGTCGTACGTGGAGAGCTCGCCGGTCTCGAAGATGACCTTCAGGCGGGCGGCGCCGGAAGCCTCCTTCACGGCGAGGATCTCCTCGTACACCTTGAGGTACCGGCCGGCGAGGAACGCGCCGCGGTCGATGACCATGTCGATCTCGTCCGCACCCGCGGCGACGGCGTCGCGGACGTCCGCGAGCTTCACGTCGAGGGCGGCGCGGCCGGCGGGGAAGGCGGTGGCGACGGAGGCGACCTTGACGTCCGAACCCTGAAGGGCGGCCTTGGCGGTCGCGACCATGTCGGGGTAGACACAGACGGCGGCGGTCGTCGGGGTGCCGCGGTCGGTCGGATCAGGACGGACGGCCTTGGCGGCGAGCGCCCGGACCTTGCCCGGGGTGTCCGCGCCTTCGAGCGTCGTCAGGTCGATCATGGAGATGGCCAGGTCGATGGCGTAGGCCTTGGCCGTGGTCTTGATCGAACGGGTACCGAGGGACGCGGCGCGGGCTTCGAGGCCGACGGGGTCGACGCCGGGGAGCCCGTGCAGGAAGCGGCGCAGCGCAGTGTCGGACGCCGTCGCGTCGGCGAATGCAGGTGCAGTGGTGGGCATGGTCACCAGATGAGCATATCTACGCGCGTAGCGACCTGTACAGGGGGAGGGGGGTGGTTGTGCGGTGGGGGTGCGGGTTCTGCGGGTTCCTGTGGGGTGCGGGTCCTTCGGGCGGGGCCGGGTGCTTGGGCCTCGGGCGCTTGTGTGGTGCGGGTCCCGGGGGCCCTCCGGGCTCGACTCCTCGGGGTCGGCGGCGTACAGCTGTGTTGTGTTGGTCACCCGGGTGTTGCCGCCGATCCCCTGCGGGGACGACCCTGCACGCCCCCTGCCGGGGGGCGAGGACGCGACCCGTGGCGGTTGCAGGCACACGCGAACCCGAGCCCTGTTCGGCGGAAGCAGGGGTGTGGGCCCAGATCCTCTTTACCGGCCGGGGCCAGTCGGAACTCCGGCGAGGGCGGACACGGACGGTCAGGGGGTGCGGGAGGAGTGTCAGGCGGGGGTGCGGCAGAATCGGGGGATGAGCAGTTCGCCGACTCCCGCCGAGAACACCTACGCCGACCGCGTCTTCCGGTCGTCCGCCGGAATGGGCGGTGGAGTGTTGCTGCTCGCCCTCGTCGCATGGATCGCCGGGGACGCTCTCGTCCGGGGCGAGGGGCGCACCCCCTGGATCGCCCTCGCCGGGGCCCTCCTCGTCGTGCCCGTCGTCGTCGCGTTCACGATGCGGCCCGCCGTCTTCGCCAACGACGACCGGCTGCGGATCAGGAATCCGTTCCGGACGATCACCCTGCCCTGGGGGGACGTCGCCGATGTGCGCGCGTCCTTTTCGAGCGAGGTGTTCACGCAGGACGGGAAGAAGGTCCAGCTGTGGGCCGTGCCCGTGTCGTTGCGGCAGCGCAAGCGGGTCTCACGGCGGCAGATGCAGCGGGCGCAAGACGATCCGCACCGGCGGACGTCCGTGCACGCCGACGTGAGCGACAAGGCACGTCTGGCGCCGGCCGATCAGACCGTCGCCGATCTGCGGGAGATGGCCGAGCGCAACGCCTCCCGGCCCGAGGCGCAGGGTCGGATGCAGGTCCGCTGGGCGTACGAGCTGCTCGCGCCCACCCTCGCCGGGCTCGTCCTGCTCATCGCGCTGCTGGCCGTCTGAGCCGCTCCACCGGGCGATGGCCTGGGGGCGGCCGGGGGGCAACGCCCGGATGAAGGACGGCTCCACGTCCCCTGTTCGGCCCCGCCCCTCCCGTAGGCGTCCATAGATTGCCCCTGCCGACGCAGTGGGGGTGAGGCATGGTCGGGCGAACCGACGAAGGCAGCTGGACGGCGGCGTTGTCCGGGACGAGGTGCCGGATCGACGTCGACGGCGCAGGCCGGTACGGCTGGCGGCTGATCGCCCCGAACGGTCGCGTGGTGGCCGTGTCGGCGACCACGTTCGGCGATCACGGCTCGTGCGCCGCCGCGTTCGCGTCCTTGTGCGCCGGGCACGCCGAGATGACGGGCGGGGTGCAGCACACCCCCGGCGGCAACGGCTGGGTGTGGCTGCTCCGCGACGCCGACGGCCGGGCCGCGGCCGTCTCCGGGCGGGCGTACGAACGCCATTCGACCTGCCGTGCCGCCCAGCGGCGTTTCCGCTCGCTCCTCGCGGAGCCGGCCGTCGGGGGACCCGGCTGACGCGTCACGGCGGCCCCTTCCAGACCAGCAGCATGTACGCGCCCAGCCACGCGGACATGAGTGTCGACGTGCCCAGGACGACCGCGACCGTCGCCGTGCGCCGGGCCCGGGCCAGTGCCTGGGCCACCGGCAGCAGCAGCGGGAATCCGGGCAGCAGGAAGCGCGCCCGGGGGAAGTAGACGCCGCCGCTGCCCAGCACCACGAGCAGCAGTACGCCCGTGAACACCAGCAGGGGCAGCGGCTGCCGGTCCACCGCGCACAGCAGGTAGAGCACGACGGAGAGGATCAGCACCGCCGAGACGGCCAGGACGAACAGCTGGGGCCGGGTCATGTAGATCAGTTGCTGGCGCAGCTCCAGCAGGGTCGCCCGGCCGCCGTCCCAGTCGTTCTTCCACAGCCGCTGCACGGCGAAGTAGCCGTCCGCGCGGCCCACCCGCACCCCGACCCAGGCGACGAACCCCAGCCAGCCCAGCGGCGCGAGGCACGCGCCCGCCACGGCCGTCGCGCGGACGCCGGGGTCGCGCCGGGCGGCGAGCAGCGCGGCCAGGCAGACGGCCGCCGCCACCGCGATGCCCGTGGGCCGGGTCAGCCCCGCCAGGGACGCGAGTGAACCCGCCCACAGCCAGCGGCCGGTGAGCACCGCGTACAACGCCCAGGCCGCGAGGGCGGTGAACAGCGACTCCGTGTAGCCCATCCACTGCACCATCGCGACCGGCAGCGTGCCCCACAGGACCGTGAGCAGGGTGCCGACCCGCCGTCCGCGGAGCCGGTCGCCGACCGCGAAGACGCCCCACGCGGCGACGAACGAGCACGCGATCGCGAGCATCAGGCCGACCGAGGCGCGTGAGCCGGGCGTGACCGCGGCGACCGCCTTCACCAGCGCCGGATAGAGCGGGAAGAAGGCGAGGTTGTTCTCGTTGACCGCGGTGCCGAGCCGGTCGGTGTACCCGTGCTCGGCGATGCCGAGGTACCAGTCGGAGTCCCAGGACGTGGCCAGCGTCGGCCAGATGCCGTGGCCCTTGGCGTGGGCGAGATGGGCGACGGCCAGCAGCCCGCACAGCCGGACGGCGAGATAGGCGGTCAGCGCCGGGGCCGCGCGCCGCAGCGAGCGCAGCAGCCGGCTCCCCGCGCCGGGTGCGTCCCCGCGCCCCGGGGCCGGTGGCCGGCGGGAGGCGGGGACGAAAGCGTGGACGGTCGCGGCGGGAGACACGGCGGCTGCTCCTGGGACTCGGCGTGCGCTACCGGGTCACACCCTTGCCCGGACGGCCCCGGGGAGCGGGGCGGGCTGCCGCCACGCCGTACGAGATTCACCCGTACGGGCGGCCCCGCGCGGCACCCTGGGCCCAGCGCGGGACCATGGCCGCCGTCAGATGCCGGCGGCCGCCGAGAGGTCCCGCTTGACCGCCGTCAGCACCTCGGTGGCCCGCTCGCGCGCGGCGGGCAGCGCGGCCGCGTCCGCGACCGGGACGACGACCTCCAGGTAGCACTTGAGCTTGGGCTCGGTGCCGCTCGGGCGGACGATGACGCGGGCGGTGAACTCGCCGTCGAGGTGGTACCGCAGTCCGTCCGTCGGCGGCAGCGTCTCCGTACCCCGGGTCAGGTCCTCCGCGCCGGTGATCCGCAGCCCGGCCAGTTCGGCGGGCGGCTGCTCGCGGAGCCGGCGCATCGCGTCCGCGATGATGCTCAGGTCCTCGACCCGTACCGAGAGCTGGTCCGTGGCGTGCAGACCGTGTTCGACGGCCAGGTCGTCGAGCAGATCGGTCAGTCCGCGGCCCTGCTCCTTGAGCTCCGACGCAAGCTCGGCGACGAGCAGCGCGGCGGTGATGCCGTCCTTGTCGCGGACGCCCTCGGGGTCGACGCAGTAGCCGAGCGCCTCCTCGTAGCCGTAGCGCAGGCCTTCGGCGCGGGCGATCCACTTGAAGCCGGTGAGCGTCTCCACGAAGGGCAGCCCGGCCGCTTCCGCGATCCGGCCCAGCAGGGACGAGGACACGATCGACTCCGCGAAGGTGCCCGTCGCGCCCTTGCGGACGAGGTGTGCGGCGAGCAGCGCGCCGACCTCGTCGCCGCGCAGCATGCGCCACTCGCCGGGTGCGCTGTCGTCGGGCACGGCGACGGCGCAGCGGTCGGCGTCGGGGTCGTTGGCGATGACGATGTCCGGCCGGACGCGGCGCGCGGTCTCGAAGGCGAGATCCATCGCACCCGGCTCCTCGGGGTTCGGGAACGCGACGGTCGGGAACGCGGGGTCGGGCTCGGCCTGCTCCGCGACGAGGACCGGCTCCGGGAAGCCCGCCCGGGCGAAGGCGGCGGTGAACACCTCCGTGCCGACGCCGTGCAGGGCCGTGTGGACCACGCGGACCCCTCGCGGGGACCCGGCGGCCAGCACGGCGTCCGTACGGGCCAGATAGGCCTCCAGGACCTCCTCGCCGAGGACGTCCCAGCCGGACTCGGCGCGCGGCACGTCGTGCAGGCTGCGGATCGCGTCGATCTCGGCGGCGATCTCCGCGTCGGCGGGCGGCACGATCTGCGAGCCGTCGCCGAGATAGACCTTGTAGCCGTTGTCGCGCGGCGGGTTGTGGCTGGCGGTGACCTCGACGCCGGCGACGGCACCCAGCTGCCTTATGGCGAAGGCGAGTACGGGAGTCGGCAGCGGACGCGGCAGCACGGCCGCCCGGAGGCCGGCGGCGACCATGACCGCCGCGGTGTCGCGCGCGAAGTCGGCGGACTTGTAGCGGGCGTCGTATCCGATGACGACGAGGCCGCCCTCCTCGCCCTTGGCCCGCAGGTACGCGGCGAGGCCGGCGGCCGCGCGGATCACGACGGCGCGGTTCATCCGCATGGGCCCGGCGCCGAGCTCGCCGCGCAGACCGGCGGTGCCGAACTGGAGCGTGCCCGCGAACCGGGCCGCGAGCTCGTCGGTCTCCCGGGACTCGATGAGCTTGCGCAGCTCGTCCCGGGTCTCGCTGTCCGGGTCCTCGGCCAGCCAGGCCTCGGCCCGGGCGATGAGGTCCTGCGTCACGGTGTGTGCCTCTCGTGATGGGTCGGGGGAACTCCGGCCCGGCCGGCGATGAAGGACACGGCCGGAGGCCGTTCTCCGGGGACCCGGGTCCCCGGAGGCGACAGATGTCAGATCCGGTCCAGGACCCTCGTCAGCAGCGAACCCATGCGCGCCGCCGAGTCGCGGCCCGCCTGGAGCACCTCTTCGTGGTTGAGCGGCTCACCCGTCAGTCCGGCCGCCAGGTTGGTGACGAGGGAGATGCCCAGCACCTCCGCGCCGGCCTCGCGGGCCGCGATCGCCTCGAGCACCGTCGACATGCCGACCAGGTCGCCGCCCATGACGCGGACCATGTTGATCTCCGCCGGCGTCTCGTAGTGCGGGCCGGGGAACTGGACGTAGACGCCCTCCTCCAGCGAGGAGTCGACCTCCTTGCACAGCGCGCGCAGCCGCGGCGAGTACAGGTCGGTCAGGTCGACGAAGTTCGCGCCGATGATCGGGGAGGCCGCCGTCAGGTTGATGTGGTCGCTGATCAGCACCGGCTGACCGGGGCGCATGCCCTCGCGCAGACCGCCGCAGCCGTTCGTCAGGACGACGGTCTTGCAGCCCGCTGCCACCGCGGTGCGCACACCGTGTGCGACGGCGGCGACGCCGCGGCCCTCGTAGTAGTGCGTACGGCCCAGGAAGACGAGCGCGCGCTTGCCGCCGATGCGGTACGAGCGGATCTTGCCGCCGTGGCCCTCGACCGCCGGGGGCGGGAAACCGGGCAGTTCGGTGACCGGGAACTCGGCCTCGGGAGCACCGAGCGCGTCGACGGCGGGAGCCCAGCCGGAGCCCATCACCAGGGCTACGTCGTGTGTCTCGGCGCCGGTCAGCTCGCGCAGGCGGGCGGCGGCGGCGTCGGCCGCGGCGTGGGGGTCGGCGGAGACGCCGTTGAGATCCGGGTTCACTGATGCGTTCACGCGAATGAGGGTAGCCGGTCATTTCCTACGCGCGTAGATGACGCAGCGTACGGTCTTCGGATCGTTGTCTTGTCGTTTCCGACGAACACGCTCCGTGTCCGCGCCGGTGCCCGGCGCGGCCGTCAGCAGGGCCGCTTCCGCAGCTCCATCACATAGTCGTGAGGCGCCCCGGCCGAGTCGGCCGCGTCCGCGAGTTCGCCGAGATAGCGCGCCGACGGCAGGCCGCCCTCATAGCCGTTCAGGACGTACACCCAGGCCGGCTCCTCGCCGTCCAGGGTGTCCACGCGGACCCGCATCCGCCGGTAGATGTCCATGCCGACACCTTCCCAGCGGTCCATCGAGTCCTCGTCCATCGGGGCGATGTCGTACAGCGCGACGAAGACCTGGGAACGCGGCGCCTCCACGATCGTGGCCAGCGCTCCCTCCCAGCCCATCTGCTCGCCGCCGAACGTCAGCCGGTGGCCGTTCAGCCAGCCGGTGCCGCGCAGCGGGGAGTGCGGGGCGCGGCGGGACATCAGCCGCGCGTCGAGGTTGCCGGCGTACGCGGCGTAGAGCGACATGGGATTGAGGGTACGGGAGGGGCACGGGTGCGGGCTCGTGCGGGCGAGGTGGGGCGGGGGGTGTGGTGGGTTCTGTCCGGTGGGGGTCCTCCTGGCGGGCGCTTGAGCCTCGGGTCCTTGTCCGGCGTCGGGTCCGCGGGGCGAACGTTTGGGTCGTGCGGGTCCCTGGGGCGGGCGGGCGCTTGAGCCTCGGGTCCTTGTCCGGCGTCGGGTCCGCGGGGCGAAGGTTTGGGTCGTGCGGGTCCCTGGGGCGGGCGGGCGCTTGAGCCTCGGGTCCTTGTGCGGCGTCGGGTCCGCGGGGCGAAGGTTTGGGTCGTGCGGGTCCCTGGCGGGTTCCTGGGCTGCGGGTTCTTGTCCGGCGTCGGGTCCGGGGGCCCTCCGGGCTCGACTCCTCGGGGTCGGCGGCGTACAGGTCTGCTGTCTCGGTCACCCGGGTGTTGCCGCCGATCCCCTGCGGGGACGACCCTGCACGCCCCCTCCCAGGGGTCGAGGGACGAGACCGGTGGCCGTTGCGGGCACACGCGAACCCGAGCCGGTTCGGATGCAGGGCATGCGGGTGGGCGGTGGGGGGATCTTCCGGGACACTCGGGGTGGACGCCTTCCCGCATGGGAGGCCCCGGGAGTGAGCGGGTTGAAGCGTGCGGGACAATGGAGTACGTACTCCAGCCCAGCGGGACACCCCACCCGGCAGTAACGAGAGCGCGAGGCGTAACCCCTGTGACCCGGATCGTGATCATCGGCGGCGGACCCGGCGGATACGAGGCGGCCCTGGTGGGCGCCCAACTCGGCGCGGAGGTGACCGTCGTGGACTGCGACGGCCTCGGCGGCGCATCCGTACTGACGGACTGTGTGCCTTCCAAGACCCTCATCGCCACGGCCGAGGTGATGACCACCTTCGACTCCTCGTACGAGGAACTGGGCATCATCGTCGCCGACGACACCCCGCACATCGAGCAGGCCGCCCGGGTGGTCGGCGTGGACCTCGGCAAGGTCAACCGCCGTGTGAAGCGTCTCGCCCTCGCCCAGTCCCACGACATCACCGCCTCCGTCACCAGGGCGGGCGCTCGCGTCATGCGCGGCCGCGGCCGGCTGGAGGGCCAGCAGGCGATGGACGGTTCCCGCAAGGTGATCGTGCGCGCCGCCGACGGCAGCGAGGAGACGCTCACCGCCGACGCCGTGCTCATCGCGACCGGTGGCCATCCGCGGGAGATCCCGGACGCCCTCCCCGACGGAGAGCGCATTCTGAACTGGACGCAGGTGTACGACCTGGACGAGCTCCCCGAGGAGCTCATCGTGGTCGGCTCCGGTGTCACCGGTGCCGAGTTCGCCGGTGCCTACCAGGCGCTCGGCTCCCGGGTCACCCTCGTCTCCTCCCGCGACCGCGTGCTGCCCGGTGAGGACCCGGACGCCGCCGCGGTGCTCGAGGACGTCTTCCGCCGCCGCGGCATGAACGTCATGGCCCGCTCCCGCGCGGAGTCCGCGAAGCGCGTCGGCGACCGGGTCGAGGTCACGCTCTCCGACGGCCGGGTCATCTCCGGCTCGCACTGTCTGATGGCGGTCGGCGCGATCCCCAACTCCGCGGGCATGGGTCTGGAGGACGCGGGCGTACGGCTCAGGGACTCGGGCCACATCTGGACGGACAAGGTCTCGCGGACCAGCGCCCCGGGCGTGTACGCGGCCGGTGACGTCACCGGTGTCTTCGCGCTCGCCTCGGTCGCCGCCATGCAGGGCCGGATCGCGATGTACCACTTCCTCGGCGACGCGGTGCAGCCCCTCAACCTCAAGACGGTCTCGTCGAACGTCTTCACCGACCCGGAGATCGCGACCGTCGGCTACACCCAGGCCGACGTGGACGCGGGCAAGATCGACGCCCGTTCGGTGAAGCTGCCGCTGCTGCGCAACCCGCGCGCGAAGATGCAGGGCATCCGCGACGGTTTCGTCAAGATCTTCTGCCGGCCGGGCACGGGCATCGTCGTCGGCGGCTGTGTGGTCGCGCCGCGTGCGAGCGAGCTCATCCATCCCATCTCGATCGCGGTCGACAACAATCTGACGGTCGAACAGATCGCAAACGCTTTCACCGTGTACCCCTCTCTGTCGGGGTCGATCGCGGAGGTGGCACGCCAGTTGCACACCCGGAAGACGGCCGGCGAGGCGTAAATCCGAAGAACCCCGGGCACTTGGCGCACCGGCGGTCAACTTCGGCTCCGCCTATACCACTTGCCGAACTCCGATATGGGCAACTTCTGCTATTCGGCGCATAGTGCTGAAAACTATCGGCCGGTGGGGTTACTGTCAGTTTCGTGTTCGCTGCAGAACGTCGCCAATTGATCCTCGAAATGGTGCGCGCCAACGGAGCCGTGTCGCTCCGTGAGCTCGCCCGCGTCGTCCAGACCTCCGAAGTGACCGTACGTCGGGACGTGCGGGCACTGGAGGCAGAAGGACTCCTCGACCGCCGCCACGGCGGTGCGGTACTGCCGGGCGGATTCACGAGAGAGTCCGGCTTCCCGCAGAAATCCCTGTCCGCCACCGCGGAGAAGACGGCCATCGCCGACCTCGCCGCGGGCCTCGTCGAAGAAGGCGAGGCCATCGTCGTCGGCGCCGGTACGACCACGCAGGAGCTGGCCCGCCGGCTCGCGCGTGTTCCGGGGCTGACCGTCGTCACCAACTCCCTGCTGGTCGCCCAGGCGCTGGCCCATGCCAACCGTGTCGAGGTCGTCATGACCGGCGGGACCCTGCGTGGCTCGAACTACGCGCTGGTCGGCAGTGGCGCGGAGCAGTCGCTCCAGGGGCTGCGGGTCTCCCGTGCCTTCCTGTCCGGAAGCGGGCTCACCGCCGAGCGCGGTCTGTCCACCTCCAACATGCTCTCCGCGAGTGTCGACCGGGCGCTCGTGCAGGCCGCGGCCGAGGTGGTGGTCCTCGCGGACCACACCAAGCTGGGTACCGACACCATGTTCCAGACCGTGCCGACGGACGTGATCACCCGGCTGGTCACGGACGAGCCGCCGGCCCACGACGACCGTGCGGCCACCGAGCTCCAGGCGCTCGCCGACCAGGGGGTGCAGATCGCCGTGGCCGGTGCGGCAGGGGCCGCCGAGACGGCCCCCGGCCGCCCGCCCCGCCGTGATGTGCCGCTCCCGGGACAGCGCCGCACCCGCGGCGGGCCGGGGCATCAGCTGCGCAGCGCGGCCGGAGCGCTCGCGCCCGACCCCGGTGTGGAGCGGGCGGCGAGGGTGGCGGACCTCCGCCGCAGGTAGGTCTTCGTCGCGCAGGTGGTGTTCGGCGCCGGTCGTCGGTGCCTCACGGGCCGTCCGGCCGCAGGCCCTTCAGGGTGAGCAGCAGGAGCCGGTCCGCCAGTTCGGGGTCGTCGGGTGTCTGCTCCGCTGCCAGCGCGATCGCGTTGGTCAGCTGCATCAGATCCGCGATCGAGACGTCCGGGCGCACGGCGCCGCTCTCCTGCGCCCGTACCAACAGCTCGTTGCCCGCCTCGCGCAGCGGCTCACAAGACTGCGAGAGAGCCGAACTCCGGTCGTGGGACGCCGACATGAGCGCCCTGGACAGGCCCCGGTACTCACCCGCATGAGTGATGATGGCGCGCAGCCACTCCACCAGCGCCGTGCACGGCCGGTCCGCGCCGGCCAGTTCGCGGGAGCGCTCCAGCAGTGACGCGAGCGCGTCCTGGAAGACCGCGTTCATCATCGCGTGACGGTTGGGGAAGTGCCGGTACAGCGTGCCGATACCGACCCCCGACCGGCGGGCGATCTCCTCGAGCGAGGCGTCGGTGCCGTGCTCGGCGAAGGCGGCACGGGCCTCGACGAGCAGCCGTTCGTAGTTCCGGCGCGCATCCGCCCGCATCGGCCGTGCCGAGGCCGCTGTCGTACTCGTGGTCATCGTGCCGTCCTCCCTGGGCCGCACCGGTCTCCAGGATGCCACCGAGCCGCCGGCGGCTTCCCGGGTACGGATACGGGACCGCCCCGCCGGTCCGGGGACTCGGCGGGGCGGGATCCGCACCTGTGTACTACGGGACGTCAGTCCTTGATCTCGCAGATGGCCGCGCCGGACGAGACGGACGCTCCGACCTCGGCGGCGAGGCCCTTGATGGTGCCCGCGCGGTGCGCGTTCAGGGGCTGCTCCATCTTCATGGCCTCCAGGACGACGATCAGGTCGCCCTCCTTGACCTCCTGGCCCTCCTCGACCGCGATCTTGACGATCGTGCCCTGCATCGGGGATGCGAGGGTGTCGCCGGAGGCGGCGGACGCGGACTTCTTCGCGGCACGGCGCTTGGGCTTCGCACCCGCGGCCAGGCCGGTGCGGGCCAGCGACATGCCGAGGGAGACCGGCAGCGACACTTCGAGGCGCTTCCCGCCGACCTCGACGACAACCGTCTCGCGGCCCGGCTCGTCCTCGACCTCGGCCTCCGCCGGGGCGGCGAACGCGGGGATCTCGTTGACGAACTCGGTCTCGATCCAGCGGGTGTGGACGCGGAACGGGTCGCTGGTGAACGCCGGGTCGCGGACGACCGCACGGTGGAACGGGATGGCCGTGGCCATGCCCTCCACGGTGAACTCGTCCAGCGCACGCGCGGCACGCTGGAGCGCCTGCTCACGGCTGGCGCCGGAGACGATCAGCTTGGCCAGCAGGGAGTCCCACGCCGGGCCGATCACGCTGCCGGACTCCACGCCCGCGTCCAGGCGGACACCGGGGCCGGAGGGCGGGGCGAAGGTGGTCACCGTGCCGGGGGCGGGGAGGAAGCCGCGACCCGGGTCCTCGCCGTTGATGCGGAACTCGAAGGAGTGGCCGCGCACCTCCGGGTCGCCGTAGCCGAGCTCCTCGCCGTCGGCGACGCGGAACATCTCGCGCACCAGGTCGATGCCGGTGACCTCTTCGGTGACCGGGTGCTCGACCTGGAGACGGGTGTTGACCTCCAGGAAGGAGATCGTGCCGTCCACGCCGACCAGGAACTCCACCGTGCCGGCGCCGACGTAGCCGGCCTCCTTGAGGATGGCCTTCGACGCGGCGTACAGCTCGGCGTTCTGCTCGTCCGTCAGGAAGGGCGCGGGGGCCTCCTCCACCAGCTTCTGGTGGCGGCGCTGGAGCGAGCAGTCACGGGTCGAGACGACCACGACGTTGCCGTGCTGGTCGGCCAGGCACTGGGTCTCGACGTGGCGCGGCTTGTCCAGGTAGCGCTCGACGAAGCACTCGCCGCGACCGAAGGCGGCCACCGCCTCGCGAACCGCGGAGTCGTACAGCTCCGGCACCTCTTCCAGGGTGCGGGCGACCTTCAGACCGCGACCGCCGCCGCCGAAGGCGGCCTTGATCGCGATGGGCAGGCCGTGCTCCTTGGCGAACTCGACGACCTCGTCGGCGCCGGAGACCGGGTCGGGCGTGCCGGCCACCAGCGGAGCGCCGGCGCGCTGAGCGATGTGACGGGCGGCGACCTTGTCACCCAGATCGCGGATCGCCTGCGGCGGCGGGCCGATCCAGGTCAGCCCGGCGTCCAGCACGGCCTGCGCGAACTCGGCGTTCTCGGAGAGGAAGCCGTATCCAGGATGGATGGCGTCCGCACCGGAGTCCTTCGCGGCCTGAAGGACCTTGGCCATGTCCAGATAGCTGGCTGCCGGAGTGTCACCGCCCAGGGCGAACGCTTCGTCTGCCGCGCGGACGTGCAGAGCGTCCCGGTCCGGATCGGCGTAGACGGCTACGCTCGCGATCCCGGCGTCCCGGCAGGCCCGGGCAACACGGACAGCGATTTCGCCTCGGTTGGCGATGAGCACCTTGCGCACGATGGCTCCCTCCTTGAAACAAGCTGAGTTTAGGGACAGCCGACACGGCCTTTCGACCCGTCCCCAATGGTGAGCTTGCCCACACGGAGCGTGATTCGAGGCTCGCCCCAGTCGCGAAATCCCTTGTCGCACCACGGTACGACGGGTTTCCTCCTCGCACAGTAGCCCTCTTGTGTGGCGCAGGTCTCTGTTCGTGGAGCCAGCGGCCGAACGGGTTTCTTTGTGGAGTCCCTACGAAT
Organism: Streptomyces sp. AM8-1-1; assembly: GCF_032229325.1. Lineage (NCBI taxonomy): Bacteria > Bacillati > Actinomycetota > Actinomycetes > Kitasatosporales > Streptomycetaceae > Streptomyces > Streptomyces sp. AM8-1-1. The sequence goes on along the minus strand of NZ_CP135086.1, from coordinate 3,155,565 downwards.
GGGCGAATGATTCTTTGCCGGACGACCGAGCGTGCCGAGACCCTTGTCCTGCCATTTACCCGTTAGTAGCGTTCGCGCTGTCGTACGTACTTCCGGTAACTGAGGGTTGGGGGCGCCGTGATGCGCAGAACGGTGGCCGTGGTGGCCGCGGCTGTACTGCTGATGGAGGCCGTGGGCTTCGTCGTCGTCAACGGCATCCTCGCCACGTTCGTGGACGGTCAGGACATGTCCCTCGCGGGGATGGACCCGGACGCGATGGTCACCGGCACCTGGGCGATGGGCATCGTGTTCGGCCTCTACCTGGCGGCCTGCGCCGTCGTCGCCCTGCTGGCCGGGGTGCGCGACCGGGCGCCGGGGCGCTTCGGCCGCATCCTGCTGATCACCGCGGCGGTGACGCACGGCGTGCTCGGTGCGCTGACCGTGGGTCTGGTGGGCTGGTCCGCCTTCGCGTTCATGATGGTCGTGCTCGCGCTGATCGTGATGGTGCTGGTCTTCTTCGGCAGGGAGCGCACCCCGCGTGACGCGAAGCCGGCGCCGCAGGCCGGGCCGGCGCCGACGAACGGTGCCGCGCCGGCCTGACACCGGCGGGCGGATGTGTCAGGCCCTTGCGCGATCCGTCAGCTCCGGCACGCCCCTGTCAGGGGGTGTCAGGTTCCTCGTCCGACGGCCGCCGTAGCCCCGCGGCCGCCGTCGGCGCGCCCGGGCGGTGCGGGTGCGGGGGTCTGCCGGTGAGGGCGCCGGGTCCGTTCAGACCCACAGGTCCGTGATCGAGTAGCCCAGTTCGGCCAGCAGCCCGCGCAGCAGTGGCAGGGACAGGCCGATGACGTTGCTGTGGTCGCCCTCGATCCCCTCGATGAACGGCGCCGAGCGGCCGTCGAGGGTGAAGGCGCCCGCCACGTGCAGGGGTTCGCCGCTCGCCACGTACGCGGCGACCTCGGCGTCCGTCGGTTCACCGAAGCGGACCGTGGTCGACGCGGTGGCCGACGCGATCCGGCCCGTCGTGGTGTCGGTGACGCAATGACCGGTCTGCAGCACGCCCGAGCGTCCGCGCATCGCCTTCCAGCGGGCCGTGGCCTCTTCCTCGTCGACGGGTTTGCCGAGGGCCTCGCCGCCGAGTTCCAGGACCGAGTCGCAGCCGATGACCAGGGCACCGGCGGCTTCGGGGCGAGCGGCGACGACGGCCGCCTTGGCCTCGGCGAGTACGAGGGCGAGTTCGGCGGGGGTCGGGGCGCTCAGGGCGTCCTCGTCGACACCGCTGACGATCACCTCGGGCGCGAGCCCGGCCTGGCGCAGCAGATTCAGCCGGGCGGGGGAGGCGGAGGCCAGAACAAGGCGGGGGGCTTGGACGGTCATGGCGCCATCGTAGGCGGCGCTCAGTGCAGGCCGACCACAAACATCGCAAGCACCATGGCCAACGCCAGCACCAGGCCGACGCGGCGCATCATCGCCTGGGTCTGGCGCAGTTCCTCGGGGGGTTCGTTCTTCGGGTCGGACCACAGCATGCTTCCGATCCTGCGGCCGGACGGCCCTTCGGCGCCTGAGTACAGGTACTCAACGCTCTGGGTACGGGCGGACCCCTTCACGATGACCCGGCCGGTCCGCGAGACCCTAAATGGGCTTGCTGTTCCATTAAAGCCCTCCGCGGTGCTACCGTTCCCGTATCGCTTAATGGAACTCTCGACCCATTAGGGCTCGGGACCGGGAAGGAGCACCGCCATGCACCGGTATCTGCACCGTGCCGTCACCCCGCTCGCCGCCGTCGCCGCGGGCCTCGGCCTCGTCGCCGGCACGGACGCACGGGCCGCGGCGCCCACACGCGACGACACCGGTCACCCTCACTGGACGGCGGCCTGGGCCGCCTCGCCGCAGGCCCCCAGCACCGGCTTCACACCGAACTGGTCCCAGGAGGGCTTCTCCCGGCAGACCGTCCGCCAGGTCGTCCGGGTCACGGAGGGCGGCGACCGGATCAGAATCCGGCTGTCCAACGCGTACGGCACCTCCCCGCTGCACCTCACGGGTGCCACCGTCGCCCGTGCCGGCGCGGGCGCGGCGGTGCGTCCCGGCTCCGTGCGTGCCCTCACCTTCGGCGGCAGCCGCTCGGTGTCGGTTCCCGCGCACGGCGAACTGCGCAGCGACGCGGCCCGGTTGCCGCTGACGTCGCTGGAGCCGGTGACCGTGACGCTGTACTTCGCCGGCACCACCGGGCCCGCGACCTTCCACGCCCAGGGCTGGACCGACACCTACCGCGCCGCCGGGGACCGCCGCGCGGACACCTCGGGCGCACGCTTCACCGAGGTCACGCAGTCCTGGTACTACCTCTCCGGCGTCGAGGTGGCGGGCAACGCGCGGCCCGCCCACGGCGGCGGCATCGTGCTCTTCGGCGACTCCATCACCGACGGCTTCGGGTCCACGCCGGGCGCCGACCGGCGCTGGTCCGACGCCCTCGCCGAACGCGTCGGCCGGCCCGTCCTCAACGCGGGTATCGGCGGCAATCTCGTCCTCAACGACTCCGCCTGGTACGGCGAGCGGGCCACCGCGCGCTTCCGCCGGGACGCCCTCGACCAGCCCGGCGTCTCCACCGTCGTCCTGCTCCAGGGCCTCAACGACATCGGCTTCAGCGAGGCGGAGGACCAGCCCACGTACAAGCCCGCCCCGGTCGTGCCGGCGGCCGAGCTGATCGCCGGGTATCGCGAGCTGATACGGCAGGCCCACGCCCGCGGGGTGGAGGTCGTGGGCGCGACGCTGCTGCCGCTGAAGGGCTCCGACCACTGGGGGCCGCACTCGGCCCGGGTCAGCGACGAGGTCAACCACTGGATCCGTACGTCGGGGGAGTTCGACGCCGTCGTCGATCTCGACCGGGCGCTGGCCGATCCGGCGGACCCGGACCGGCTCGCCCCTGCCTACGACCACGGGGACGCGCTGCACCCCAACGACGCCGGCTACCTCCGCATGGCGGCGGAGGCAGCCGGGGTGCTGTCACGGTCCCGGTGAGCCGGGAGCCCGGTCAGACCGGCCAGAAGGTGCGGGCCCACGCCCGCGGGCCGGGCAGCGGACGGCGACTGCGGGCGATCCTCGCCGGGTCCGACCACTGCTCGGCCGGCGCCACGGCACCCTCCGGCGCGGAGGCCGTCGCCGCGGCGCGGGCCCGGACCACCGCCAGGGCGGCGGCCAGTTCCTCGGGGGTCGGGTTTCCTCGTACGACCTTGATCATCGTCAGGTCCCTTCCTAGAGGGGGATGTTGCCGTGCTTCTTCGGCGGGAGGTTCTCCCGCTTGGTGCGCAGTTGACGCAGTCCCTTCACGATCTGCGACCGGGTGTCCGACGGCATGACCACGGCGTCGATATAGCCGCGCTCGGCCGCCGTGTACGGGTTGAGCAGCGCGTCCTCGTACTCCTCGATCAGCCGGGCGCGCGTGGCCTCCTGGGCCGACTCGTCGCCGGCGGCCGCGATGGTGCGGCGGTGCAGGATGTTCACCGCGCCCTGCGCGCCCATCACCGCGATCTGCGCGGTCGGCCAGGCGAGGTTCAGGTCGGCGCCCAGGTGCTTGGAGCCCATGACGTCGTACGCGCCGCCGAACGCCTTCCGCGTGATCACCGTGATCAGCGGGACGGTGGCCTCCGCGTACGCGTAGATCAGCTTGGCGCCGCGGCGGATGATGCCGCCGTACTCCTGGTCGACACCGGGCAGGAAGCCGGGGACGTCGACGAAGGTCAGCACCGGCACGTTGAACGCGTCGCAGGTGCGCACGAAGCGCGCGGCCTTCTCGGAGGCGTTGATGTCGAGGCAGCCGGCGAACTGCATCGGCTGGTTCGCCACGATGCCCACCGGGAAGCCCTCGACCCGGCCGAACCCGGTGAGGATGTTCGGCGCGAACATCGCCTGGGTCTCCAGGAACTCGCCCTCGTCCAGCACGTGTTCGATGACGGTGTGCATGTCGTACGGCTGGTTCGCCGAGTCCGGGATCAGGGTGTCGAGCTCGCGGTCCTCGTCGTTCGTCGCGAGGTCGGCCTCCTCGGGGAAGGCCGGCGGCTCGGAGAGGTTGTTGGACGGCAGGTACGACAGCAGGGACTTGACGTACTCGATGGCGTCCTTCTCGTCGCCCGCCATGTGATGGGCGACGCCGGAGGTGCTGTTGTGCGTACGGGCGCCGCCGAGCGCCTCGAAGCCGACGTCCTCACCGGTCACGGTCTTGATGACGTCCGGGCCCGTGATGAACATGTGCGAGGTCTGGTCGACCATCACCGTGAAGTCGGTGATCGCGGGGGAGTACACCGCACCGCCCGCGCACGGTCCGACGACCAGCGAGATCTGCGGGATCACGCCGGAGGCATGGGTGTTGCGGCGGAAGATCTCGCCGTACATGCCGAGCGCGCTGACGCCCTCCTGGATACGGGCGCCGCCGGAGTCGTTGATCCCGATGACCGGGCAGCCGGTCTTCAGGGCGAAGTCCATGACCTTGATGATCTTCTGGCCGTAGACCTCGCCGAGCGCACCGCCGAAGACGGTGAAGTCCTGCGAGAACACGGCGACCGGGCGGCCGTCGACCGTGCCGTAGCCGGTGACGACTCCGTCACCGTACGGACGGGTCTCCTCCAGGCCGAAACTGGTGGAGCGGTGCCGTGCGAACTCGTCGAACTCCACGAACGAATCCTCGTCCAGCAGCAGGTCGACCCGCTCGCGGGCCGTCAACTTGCCCTTGGCGTGCTGCTTTTCCACCGCGCGGGCGGAGCCGGCGTGCGTCGCCTCCTCGATGCGGCGCTGCAGATCCGCGATCTTGCCCGCGGTGGTGTGGCTGCTGGGACTGCTGGAGCTGGCGATCTGTTCCGGCTCGGACATCGGGATGCGGCTCCCTGGCTGATCACGGGGTCGTTGGCTACTGACTCGTAGCGTATCGGCGTGGATACCGTTCGGCAGTGCGTCGTTTACCACACCTAACCTGGCTTGCATGACGTTTGAGAATGCGCCCGGGAGCCGCTGGTCCGACCTGGACCGGCCGCCGCTGAACGCCTCCGCGCTGCGCCGCGCCCTGCTGCAGCCGGGCGGGCTGTGGACCTCGTTCGACATCGTGCCCGCCACCGGGTCGACCAACTCCGATCTCGCGGCGAAAGCGGGCTCCCTGGAGGAAGGGGCCGTACTCGTCGCCGAGGAGCAGACAGCCGGGCGGGGCCGTCTGGACCGCAGCTGGACCGCGCCCGCCCGCTCGGGGCTCTTCCTGTCCGTGCTGCTGCGCCCCGGCCCTCAGGTGCCCGTGGAGCACTACGGATGGCTCCCGCTGCTCACCGGAGTCGCCGTCGCGACGGGGCTCAGCCGGGCCGCGGGGGTGGACATGTCCCTCAAGTGGCCCAACGACCTCCTGGTGACTGTGGGTGGCGAGGAACGCAAGACCGGCGGGATCCTCGCGGAGCGTGCGGGCGACGGCGGCGTGGTGATCGGCATGGGTATCAATGTCACGCTCCGTGAGGACGAGCTGCCCGTGCCGTCGGCGGGCTCCCTCGCGCTGGCGAACGCCGTCTCCACCGACCGCGACCCGCTGCTGCGGGCCGTCCTGCGCTCCCTGGAGCAGTGGTACGGCAAGTGGCGCGAGGCGGGCGGCGACGCGGGACTCTCGGGGGTGCAGGAGGCGTACGCGGCGGGCTGCGCGACGCTGGGCCGCAGGGTCCGTGCCGAGCTGCCCGGAGACCGGTCGGTGACCGGCGAGGCCATCGCCCTGGACGGCGCCGGACGGCTTGTTCTGGCCACGGGCGACGGCACCCGGGAGACGGTCGGTGCGGGCGACATCGTGCACCTGCGGCCGGCCGGCTGAGCCGGTGCGTCGCGCCGCTGAACCAGCCGGGCCACTCGGACGTGAGCCAGGGCACACCTGCCGTATCGTTGAGGCGATCGAGCGACAGATCGGCAGGACAGTGCGCAGGGAACGGGCAGGAGGCGGCTGGTGACCGTCGACGACACCACTTCCGGCGCGGACGATTCCGGCTCCGGTTCCGAGTCCGGGGGGTCCGGACCGGGCGATTTCGAGTCAGGTTCTCCCGAGTCCGCAGCCGGGGCCGACAACGCGGCATCCGGCAGTTCCGGGGCAGTGCATCCCACGCCTCACCACGCCGTCGACCACACGGTCGAGCCGACCGACGACCCCCTCGCCATCCGGCTGGAACAGCTGATCCTCGGCGCCGAACGGCGCTACACCCCTTTCCAGGCGGCGCGTACCGCGGGCGTCTCGATGGAGCTCGCCTCCCGTTTCTGGCGGGCCATGGGGTTCGCGGACATCGGCCAGGCCAAGGCGCTCACCGAGGCGGACGTCCTCGCGTTGCGCCGGCTCGCCGGTCTCGTCGAGGCCGGCCTGCTGAGCGAGCCCATGGCGGTCCAGGTGGCCCGTTCCACCGGCCAGACCACCGCCCGGCTGGCCGAATGGCAGATCGATTCCTTTCTGGAGGGACTCACCGAGCCTCCCGAGCCCGGGATGACACGGACGGAAGTCACGTATCCCCTGGTGGAGCTGCTCCTGCCGGAGCTGGAGGAGTTCCTGATCTACGTCTGGCGACGACAGCTGGCCGCGGCCACCGGACGGGTCGTCCAGGCCGCGGACGACGAGGAGATGGTCGACCGCAGGCTCGCGGTCGGCTTCGCGGACCTCGTCGGCTTCACCCGGCTGACGCGACGGCTGGAGGAAGAGGAACTGGGCGAGCTGGTCGAGGCGTTCGAGACCACGTCCGCCGACCTGGTGGCCGCCCACGGCGGCCGGCTGATCAAGACGCTGGGTGACGAGGTCCTCTACGCGGCCGATGAAGCCGGCACGGCCGCGGAGATCGCCCTGCGGCTCATCGAGACGATGACCCACGACGAGTCGATGCCGGCGCTGCGCGTCGGCATCGCTTTCGGCACGGTCACCACGCGGATGGGCGATGTCTTCGGCACCACGGTCAATCTGGCGAGCCGCCTCACGTCGATAGCGCCGAAGGACGCCGTACTGGTGGACGGGGCGTTCGCGGAGGAGCTGGTGCGCACCGGCGAGGCGCCGGCGTCGGAGGCCGAGGCCGCGGAGGAGGCGACGAAGGCCGAGAAGGAGGGCCGGGAGCCGCCCACGTACCGTTTCGCGCTCCAGCCGATGTGGCAGCGGCCGGTCCGCGGTCTGGGCGTCGTCGAGCCCTGGCTGCTCTCCCGTCGCCCGCAGTGAGCCTCCCGGGCCCCCGGGACCCGGCCCCGCACGGCCGGGAACGCCGCGGGCCTATGATCCGGTGAACCGTCGTTAACCGGGAGGGTCCTCATGTCCGAGTCCGAGCAGCGGTTCGGAGAATTCGTCCTCGTCCGCACGCACCAGCACGTCGCCGAGCTCGTCCTCGACCGCCCCAAGGCGATGAACGCCGTCTCCACCGAGATGGCGCGTTCGCTCGCCGCCGCCTGTGACGCCCTCGCCGCCGACCGGGACGTCCGCGTCACCGTCGTCACCTCCTCGAACGACCGCGCCTTCTGCGTCGGCGCCGACCTCAAGGAGCGCAACTCCTTCTCGGACGCCGAGCTGGTTCGGCAGCGGCCGACCGCCCGTGCCGCCTACACGGGAGTGCTGGAACTGCCGATGCCCACGGTCGCCGCGGTGCACGGATACGCGCTCGGCGGAGGCTTCGAGCTGGCTCTGGCCTGCGATCTGATCGTCGCCGACGCGACCGCGGTCGTGGGCCTGCCCGAGGTGTCCGTGGGCGTCATCCCCGGCGGTGGCGGTACGCAGCTGCTGCCGCGCCGGGTGGGGGCCGCCCGCGCCGCCGAGCTGGTGTTCTCGGCGCGGCGTGTAGAGGCGGCGGAGGCCCGGGAGTTGGGCCTCGTCGACCAGCTCGCGGAGGACGCCCGCACCGAGGCGCTCGCCCTCGCAGACCGGATCGCCGCGAACTCGCCGGTGGGGCTGCGCGCCGCCAAGCGGGCCCTGCGTCTCGGGCAGGGGCTCGATCTGCGCGCCGGGCTGGAGGTCGAGGACGCGGCCTGGCGCTCGGTCGCCTTCTCCGGGGACCGGGCCGAGGGCGTCGCCGCCTTCAACGAGAAGCGGAAGCCGCAGTGGCCCGGCGAGTGACCCGGAGAACCTCGGCCCACTCCAACTGATCAAATCCTCACAAACCTCCCTAAGCTGGGGTGATGGCTGAGGATCGGCGGTTGCGAGCCGTGGTGGCGCTGGCGCAGGCGATGGCTGCCGCGCACACCCCGCGCGAGTCGTGGCGTGCGGCGGCGCTGGGCGCGTGTTCCGCGCTGGCGGGCTCCTTCGCGGCGCTGTCCGTGTGGGAGCGGGAGCTCGGGCGGCTCAAGGTGCTCGTGAACGCGGGTGAACGGGCCGTCGGCGAGGAGGAGTTCCCCGAGTCGGAGACCTATCCCGTCAACCGCTTCCCCGAGATCACGGAGTTCCTGCACGAGCAGTGGGCGGGCGGCGGTGAGCCGGACGCCTGGGTGGAGACCGTGGACGGCCCGGCGACGCCGGAGCACGGCTACTGCCACCAGAGGGTGGCGGCCCTGCGCCGGCGCCGCCGCGGCTGCTGTGTCGTGGCGCCGATAGTGCTGCACGGCCGGGCCTGGGGCGAGCTCTATGTCGCCCGTCCGCTCGGCGCCGCCGTCTTCGACCGCCACGACGCCGACTTCGCGACCGTCCTCGCCTCCGTGATCGCCGCAGGGATCGCCCAGACCGAGCGGCTCGAAGAGGTCCGCCGCCTCGCCTTCACCGACCCGCTGACCGGTCTCGCCAACCGCCGTGCCGTCGACACCCGCCTCGACGAGGCGCTGGAGCGCCACCGCGAGGACGAATCCGTCGTCAGCCTGGTGGTCTGCGACCTGAACGGCCTCAAGCGGGTCAACGACACGCACGGCCACGCGGTCGGCGACCGGCTGCTGGAGAGATTCGGCTCGGTCCTGTCGCTGTGCGGCGCCATGCTGCCGGGGGCGCTCGCGGCCCGGCTCGGCGGCGACGAGTTCTGCCTCGTCACGGTCGGCCCCTCGGCCGACGAGGTGGTCCGCGTGGCCGACGAACTCTGCGTCCGTGCGGCCGAGTTGGAGCTCGGCGAAGGGGTGGCGTGCGGGGTCGCGTCGACGGGTGACCCGATCGGGCACGTCCGCTCGGGCCGTCGGCTGTTCCGGCTGGCGGACGCGGCCCAGTACCGGGCGAAGGCGGCCCGCTCGCCGAAGCCGGTCGTGGCGGGCCGCGACGGCACGGTGCTGCGCCTGGCGGACGCCCCGCCGCGCTCGCACCAGGACCGCCGCCGTTTCCGGGGGGTGCGGCCGGAAGAGGTCGAGGAGCCCTGGAGCGAGCCGTAGGTCGTGGAGTCTGGCCGCGGAGGGGGCGTGCGGTTCGTGGGCGCCGGGGGGTGGCGGGGGAGTAAGGGGCCCACCCGCCCACCACTAGTGACAGGTTGCGATTCAATACGTACGCTGCTGAATATGGATATGCATACCGTCGTGGTGGGGACGTCCGGTACCACCGCCGATGACGTCGTCGCCGTGGCCCGCCTGGGCGCCCGTATCGAGATCTCCGCCGAGGCGCAGGCCGCCCTCGCCGCCGCCCGCGCCGTCGTCGACACCCTGGCCGCCAAGCCCGAGCCCGTCTACGGGGTCTCCACCGGCTTCGGCGCACTCGCCAGCCGGCACATCAGCCACGAACTCCGCGCCCAGCTCCAGCGCAACATCGTGCGCTCGCACGCCGCCGGCATGGGCCCGCGCGTCGAGCGCGAGGTCGTCCGCGCGCTGATGTTCCTGCGCCTGAAGACCGTCTGCTCCGGGCACACCGGCGTACGCCCCGAGGTCGCCCAGACCATGGCGGACGTGCTGAACGCCGGGATCACGCCCGTCGTGCACGAATACGGCTCCCTCGGCTGCTCCGGCGACCTCGCACCGCTGTCCCACTGCGCCCTGACCCTCATGGGCGAGGGCGACGCGGAGGGCCCCGACGGCGTGGTGCGCCCCGCGGGCGAGCTGCTCGCCGAGCACGGCATCGCACCCGTCGAACTCCGCGAGAAGGAGGGCCTCGCCCTCCTGAACGGCACCGACGGCATGCTCGGCATGCTGGTCATGGCGCTCGCCGACCTCCAGCGCCTCTACACCTCGGCGGACATCACCGCCGCGCTCTCGCTGGAGGCGCTCCTCGGCACCGACAAGGTGCTCGCCCCCGAGCTGCACGCCATCCGCCCGCACCCGGGCCAGGGCGTCTCCGCCGCCAATATGAGCGCCGTGCTCAAGGGCTCCGGGCTCGTCGGTCACTTCCAGCACGACGAGGCGCCCCGGGTCCAGGACGCCTACTCCGTGCGCTGCGCGCCGCAGGTCGCGGGCGCCGGGCGGGACACGCTCGCGCACGCCCGCCTGGTCGCCGAACGCGAACTCGCCTCCGCCGTCGACAACCCGGTCGTCCTGCCCGACGGCCGCGTGGAGTCCAACGGCAACTTCCATGGCGCGCCCGTGGCCTACGTCCTCGACTTCCTCGCCATCGTCGCCGCGGACCTCGGCTCCATCGCCGAGCGCCGCACCGACCGGCTGCTCGACAAGAACCGCAGCCACGGGCTGCCGCCCTTCCTCGCCGACGACGCCGGTGTGGACTCGGGTCTGATGATCGCCCAGTACACCCAGGCCGCCCTGGTCAGCGAGATGAAGCGGCTCGCGGTCCCCGCGTCCGCCGACTCGATCCCGTCCTCCGCGATGCAGGAGGACCATGTGTCCATGGGCTGGTCGGCGGCGCGCAAGCTGCGCACCACGGTCGGCAATCTGAACCGGATCATCGCCGTCGAGCTCTACGCGGCCACCCGCGGTATCGAGCTGCGGCACGGTCTGACCCCCGCGCCCGCCTCGCAGGCCGCCATCGAGGCGCTGCGCGCGGCGGGTGTGCAGGGGCCCGGGCCGGATCGTTTCCTCGCCCCCGACCTGGAGGCGGCGGACGTCTTCGTCCGCGAGGGCGGGCTCATCGCCGCCGTGGAACCGGTGACGGGGCCGCTGGCCTGACCACGAGCCCGGCACGAGGCTCACGATGACCCGGGGCGCCGCCCCGGGTCATCCGGCTTTCACAGCGCGGTTGTTGCGCCCGTCGCGCCGGTGGCGCTCCGGCGTATGGAGTAGGTCACGAAGCCCACGCCGAGCCCCAGGAACGTCGTGCCGCCGATGATGTACGGCGTGGTGTCGAAGGTGCCCGTGTCGGCGAGTTTCAGGTCCTGGGACGTCGCCGCCGCACCGGTCTGCTGTCTGTCCACGCCCTCCCGCTCGGCAGTGGCGTTCGCTGACGGAACGAACCACAGCGCACAGAGCAGAGTCCCAGCGGCAGTGGCGGTCAGAAGCGGTCGACGTGCGACGGACACGGACTCGATCCCCCTTGAGGCATCCTCGAATTGGCCGGTGCGCTGATGCTAGTGAAAGCAGCGGGTCGTGGGAAAGCCGGGCAGCCGGGAGCCCTACTCTCCGTCGTATGACCACTTCTGAGACATCACGGTATGTGCGCCTGCGGGTGGAATTGGTGCTGGAGATCGGGGAACCCGCATCACTGACCGGCGCCGCGCTGGAACGGATCGCCTCGGACGAGTACATGCCCGAGGAGGAGCGCGCCCACGCGGAGTCGGCGGTGCGCGAGGACGAGGCCGAGGCCGTCGCGTATCTCGTGGATCCGTTCGACCTGGTCGGCGACGTCCCCGGTGTCGAACTGGCGCAGGCGTCCTGGACCAGCGAGCAGATCGACTACGACCCCGATGCCGAGGAGTGGGACCTCGACGAGGAAGATGGAGAGTACGACGCCGCCGACGAGGAAGCCGACGCCGCGGAATCGGACGACGTGGACGCCGGCGGCGGACGCCCGTAGCCTGCTGGACCGGCAGTTTTCCGGACCGGCCGGTCAGGGCCCCGGTTCCACGGGCCGGGGCCCGGCGGAACGCATGCCGCGGGACTGCAACCGGCACCGCTGCGGCTGCGTCGATGAGTGGTGTTCACCACATCGGTTGGGGATGTGGAACCGGGTAACCCGGAATGGGTGTTTTCCCCAACAGTGCGATCAGGCGATTCGGCAACGATGGAGAAGCGTGTGATGACGGACAGCAAGCGGCGCAAGGCCCTCACGGTCGCGTCCGCGGTGCTCGGCGGCGTTCTGGTGCTGTCGGCCTGTAGCGGCGACGGCGACAAGGGCGGCAGCGCCGAGGGCTCGAAGAAGTCGCAGGCCCAGGTCGACGAGGCGGCCGCGAAGGACGCCTCCAAGGCCCGAATAGCCATCTCCCCGAAGAACGGTGCGACGAACGCCGGCATCAACGACGACGCCAAGGTGACCGTCAGCGACGGCAAGCTGACGCAGGTCACGATGACCACCGCCGACGGCGCCGCCGTGAAGGGCACGCTCGCCCCCGACGGCAAGAGCTGGAAGCCGGACGATCAGCTCGAGCGCTCCACCACGTACAAGATCTCCGCCTCCGCCAAGGACTCCGAGGGCCTGGAGGCCCACGAGAACTCCTCCTTCACCACGGTCTCGCCCGCCAACAGCTTCATCGGCAACTTCACGCCGGAGGACGGTTCCACCGTCGGCGTCGGCATGCCGGTGTCGATCAACTTCAACAAGGCGATCACCGACAAGAAGGCCGTGCAGGCCGGTATCACCGTGGAGTCGAGCAGCGGCCAGGAGGTGGTCGGTCACTGGTTCAACGGCCAGCGTCTGGACTTCCGGCCGGACCAGTACTGGCAGGAGGGCTCGACCGTCACGCTGAAGCTGAACCTCGACGGTGTCGAGGGCGCCGACGGAGTCTTCGGTGTCCAGCAGAAGACGGTCACCTTCAAGATCGGCCGCAACCAGGTCTCCACCGTCGACGCCGCGACGAAGACGATGACGATCACGCAGGACGGCAAGACCGTCAAGACGATCCCGATCTCCGCCGGTTCGACCGAGAACCCCACGTACAACGGTCAGATGGTGATCTCCGAGAAGTTCAAGGAGACCCGGATGAACGGTGCGACCGTCGGCTTCACGGACGACGACGGCAAGGGCGAGTACGACATCAAGAACGTCCCGCACGCCATGCGGCTGTCCACGTCGGGCACCTTCATCCACGGCAACTACTGGGGCGCCGACTCGATCTTCGGCAGCGCCAACACCAGCCACGGCTGCGTCGGCCTGAACGACGTCGAGGGCGCGGGCGACCCCAACCAGCCCGCCGCGTGGCTGTACGACAACTCGATCGTCGGTGACGTCGTGATCGTCAAGAACTCGAAGGACAAGACGATCAAGCCGGACAACGGCCTCAACGGCTGGAACATGAGCTGGGCGGAGTGGCAGGCCGGCTCCGCGGCCTGATCCGACCGGCCACCGGGCCGTACAGCGGAAGGCGGGTCACCCTTCGGGGGTGACCCGCCTTCGGCGTGTGCGGGGGCCGGAGCGACCGCGAGGACAGGCTCCAGGCGCCCGCCGCGGGGCCCCGGAGCGACCGCGAGAGCAGACCCTAGGCGCCCGCCGCGGGCCCCGGCCGCAGCCGCGCGTCGTCGTCCTCGCCGTCGACGCCCCAGCCCGCCAGCAGCCGCAGCGACTCGGCCGACCGCGTGCCCGGCTCCGCGTGGTAGGTGACCAGCGACAGATCGTGATCGTCCGGCAGTCGCAGCGTCTCGTACGACAGCGTCATCTCGCCGACCAGCGGATGGTGGATCCGCTTCACGCCGTGGCCCTTGTCCTGGACCGTGTGCGCGGCCCAGAGCCGCCGGAACTCCTCGCTCTTGACCGAGAGATCACCGATCAGCTCCGGCAGCTGCGGATCGTCCGCCGAGCACCCCGCGTACATCCGCAGCACGCTCACCACCTCGGTCGCCTTGCACTCCCAGTCCATGTAGAGATCCGTGGCGTTGGGGTCGAGGAAGACCATCCGGGCCATGTTGCGGTCCTTCGCGGACAGGGCCGCGAAGTCGCCGAACAACGCTCGGGCCGTGCGGTTCCAGCCCAGGATGTCCAGCCGCCGCCCCACCACGTAGGCGGGCACGCCCTCCATGGCATCCATCAGCTGCTGCACGGACGGGCGCAGGTGCTGCGGCCTGCCCATCCGCCGGTGCTTCTTCTGCTTCGGCTTCGCGAGATGGCTCAGGTGGTCGCGCTCGGCGTCCGACAGCCGCAGCGCCCGCCCGATCGCGTCCAGCACCTCGGTGGACACATTGCGCCCGTTGCCCTGTTCCAGGCGGGTGTAGTACGCCACCGACACCCCCGCGAGCTGCGCCAGCTCCTCGCGGCGCAGCCCCGGTACCCGCCGACGGCGGCCCAGCTGCGGCAGGCCGACGTCCTCGGGCTGCAGCCGGGCGCGGCGTGAGCGGAGGAATTCGCTGAGTTCGGCGCGCTGGTCCATGCTCACCAGTATCGCGCCACCCTTCCCACGCAGCCTGACCCTGCCAGTGGTACGCACGCCGGACGTAGGTACAACAGAGGGCTGGGTAGGTTCCGCGTACTTCGGCACAGTCGAGTGCATGACCACGACTGTTTCCGCATACGCCGCTCCCGCCGCCAAGGCGCCGCTGGAGCGGACCACCATCCCGCGCCGTCCGGTGGGCGAGCACGACGTGCTCATCGAGATCAAGTACGCGGGCATCTGCCACTCCGACATCCACCAGGCCCGTGACGGCTGGGGCGAGGGCATCTTCCCGATGGTCCCGGGACACGAGATCGCGGGGATCGTCACCGAGACCGGTCCCGGCGTCACCAAGTTCGCCGTCGGCGACCGGGTGGGCGTCGGCTGCATGGTCGACTCCTGCCGCGAGTGCGACAACTGCAAGGCCGGACTGGAGCAGTACTGCTCCGGCGGCAACGTCGGCACGTACAACGCCCTCGACAAGAACGGCGAGCCCACCTACGGCGGCTACTCCACCCACATCGTGGTGGACGAGGCCTTCACCCTGCGCATCCCCGACGGCCTGTCGCTCGATGTAGCCGCCCCGCTGCTGTGCGCCGGCATCACCCTCTACTCGCCGCTCGCGCACTGGAAGGCCGGCCCGGGCAAGAAGGTCGCCATCGTCGGCCTCGGCGGTCTCGGCCACATGGGCGTCAAGATCGCGCACGCGCTGGGCGCCGAAGTGACCGTTCTCAGCCAGTCGCTGCGCAAGAAGGACGACGGTCTGCGCCTCGGTGCCGACCACTACTACGCGACCAGTGACGAGGCGACCTTCGAGCAGCTGGCGGGCACGTTCGACCTCGTCGTCTCGACGGTGTCGGCCCCGCTGCCGCTGGACACCTATCTCGGTCTCCTGCGAACGGACGGAGCGCTGGTGAACGTGGGCGCTCCCGAGGAGCCGGTGTCCCTCAACCTCTTCTCCGTCATCGCCGGCCGCAAGACCCTCGCGGGCTCCGGTATCGGCGGTATCCGCGAGACCCAGGAGATGCTCGACTTCTGCGCCGAGCACGGCCTCGGCGCGGAGATCGAGGTGATCGGCGCCGACCGGATCAACGAGGCCTACGAGCGCGTGCTGTCGAGCGACGTGCGCTACCGCTTCGTGATCGACGCGGCCACCATCTGAGCGACCCGCGGCCCCCTTTCCGGGCCCCCTCCGGCACCCCGGCCCGCGGTGGATCAGGCCCCCTCCTGACCACCGCGGCCGGGGTTTCGTCGTACGGCACATCCGGCCAGTCCGACCCAACTGAACAGTTGGTGGGTCCTAGGCTCGGACCATGGCCTGGGACACCGCACGCACCCGCAGAGTCCTGCTCGCGGCGGCCGTCGACGAATTTGCCGAGTACGGCTTCGAAGGGGCGCGGATCGACCGCATCGGCGCCCGGGCGGGCGTCAACAAGGAGCGGATCTACCAGTACTTCGGCAACAAGCAACAGCTCTTCGACCATGTTCTGGACACCGAACGGGAGCGCATCGCGCGCACGGTCCCGGTCACCGGCGAACAGCTCGACGACCTCGGGGAGTACGCCGGCCGGCTGTACGACTACCACTGCGCGCGCCCGCAGTTCATCCGCCTCCTCCAGTGGGAGGGCCTCCAGGACACCGGCGGCCCCGCGTTGCGTGAGGCCGACCGTACGGCGGCTCACGGCGTGGCCGTGCGGGCGCTCGGTGACGCGCAGAAGAAGGGCATGCTCGACGCGCGGCTGGCCCCCGAGGCCCTGTTCTACGCCGTACTCGCCCTGGGCGCCTGGTGGTTCAGCGCCCCGCAGGCCGTCCGCATGATCTACGCGGAGGCACCGGGGGAGGAGACGGAACGCGCCACTCTGGTGGGGCTGGTGCGCCGGCTCGCGGGCCAGGAGCGCTGAGGACCGCACGTCACCCGGGCCGGTGGCAGACCGCCTCCACATTGTTGCCGTCCGGGTCCCGTACGAACGCCCCGTAGTACGACGGGTGGTACTCGGGCCACACCCGCGGCTCATGGAGCACCTCGGCGCCCCCGCCGACCGCCGCGTCGAAGAAGGCGTGCACCGCCGCACGGTCGGCCGCCTCGAAGGCGATGTGCGCCTCCCGCGCCGCACCCTCCGTCGTCACCGGGCCGATCCAGAACCGCGGCTGCGTCGTGCCCCAGCCGATCACCTGGCCGAAGTCGAGCAGGCGGGTGCTGCCCAGCGGCGCGAGCACCCGGTCGTAGAAGGCGGCGGAGACAGCCGGGTCCGCCACCTGGAGCGAGATGTGGTCGAGCATGGTCCGAGCGTGGCACACGGCACGGGCGGCGCCCCCGACGACGAGCCGTGGCCGGCCGGCGGGATCCCGGCCCGCCCGCCTCAGCAGTCGGATCCGGCCGAACGGGGCACCCGGTAGGGCGAGTCCAGCCGGTACTCCCCGGCCCGCGGCACGGTCAGCCGCGTCCACTCGCCCTCCTGCCGCAGACAGGCACCGCTCGCCCGCAGCCACGGTGAGTACGCCACCCTTACCGTCACCGAACCGGCGGCCGGCATCCGTACCGTCAGTGACGCGTCGTCCCCGCCCACCACCGTCGCCGGGGACGACACCAGCGGTACCGCGCCGCGCACCCGGTAGACCCTCCAGCCCTCGTCCTGCCACACCTGCTCCAGCCACGACGGCGCGCCGCGGACGATCGCGGCCTCGTCCTCCGCCGGCCCGTCCGGCCGCCCGTGCGGCAGCACCACATAGCCGACCGCCCAGCGGTCCAGCCACTTCCGGTACGTCGCCGGATTCAGCGAGCCGTCATAGAAGAGCCGCCCGCGCTCGACGTCGAGCTGACGGTTCCAGCCGCGTGCCAGGTTGATGTGCGGGGCGAGCGCGGTCGCCTCGCGGTGGTTGCGGGCGGGGACGACCTCGACCCGCGTACGGTCCGCGCCCAGCCGCTCCAGCTCACGGACGACACCGTCCGTGTGCGCCGCCCAGGACGGGACGTCGGTGGAGACGACCAGATCGTCCTCGGTCTTGTCGATCAGCCAGTACGTGCTGAAGAAGAGCGCGACCGCGAGCACGGCCCGTGCGGGGCGCACCAGGCCGCGGGCGAACTCCCCGGCCCACGCCGCAGGCCCCGGCCCGGTGCGCGAGCCCTCGCCGAAACGCGTGAGCAGCGCCGCGAGCAGCACCGGAGCCGCCGCGAGGCCGAGCAGCCGCTCGACGTTCGTGCCGATCGGCGAGGCGATGAGATACGTCAGCACGACACCGAGGCCGTACACCCCGGCGCCGAAGCGCACCACCCGCCACGCGCGGGGCGCGGCGAGAGCCACCGCGGCCGAGACGGCCAGCGGCATCCACAGTTTCTCCGTCGCCATGGGCTGCTCGCCCCGGAAGGGGAACAGCCATGTCACCACGCCCACCACCACGAACGGCGGCAGTATCAGCGCGAGCCCCTTGCGCCACTGCCGGTCCAGCAGCCAGGCCGCACCGGCCACCACGAGGAACAGCCCGGCGACGGGACTCGCCGTCGTGGCGAGCGCCGCGCACACCATCGCGATGCCCGTCCTGCGGACGTACAGCAGAGCGGGCAGACCGAGCGCGACGCCCAGCGCGAACGTGGTCCGCCCCGAGGCGATGTTGCACCACAGCGCCAGCGCCCCGACCACGGCGGGCGCGAGCGGCCACCGCACCCCGGCCCTCACGAACAGGCAGGCCAGCACCCACGTCCCGACGAGACCGGCCAGCACCGACACCGTCCGCACCCCGAGCACCGCCATCAACGGGGGTGCCAGCAGGCTGTAGTTGGCGGTGTGCGTGCCGCCGTACCAGGAGAAGTTGTACGCGGTGGCCGGGTGACGCTCCATGAACCCGGCCCACGCGAGCTGCGCGGCCAGATCCCCGCCACCGGTCGCGAGCCACACCGCCCACAGCGCGTACAGCGGCACGGCCACGGCGGTCGCGACGAGCGGGACGCGCCACCACGGCGGCGCGTCCCGCTCAACTGCCCGTGCCGGCAACGTCCGAGTCCGCTCACTGATCCCCACGGGCAAACCCTAATGGCGGGTCCTCGCCGGGCAGCGGGCCCCGACAAGGTCCTGCCGACAGCCCCCGGTCAGGCGCCCCTGTCAGGCGGCCCCGTTCAGGTGGCCGTTCAGGCGACCGCGCGGCCCGACCGCAACTCCAGCCGCTCGCCCGTGAATCCGCTCCGGAACCGCCGGTCGTGCGAGACGACGACCACCGCTCCCTCGTACGCCGCCAGCGCCTCCTCCAGCTCCTCCACCAGACTCGGCGCCACATGGTTCGTGGGCTCGTCCAGGACGAGCAGATCCGCGGGGGCCGCCAGCAGCCGGGCCAGTTCGAGACGCCGCTGCTGACCCACGGACAGCGCCGCGACCGGGACCGCCAGATCCTCCTCGCGGAACAGTCCGAGACCGAGCAGCTCGGCGGCGTACTCCTCGGGGAGACCGCGACGGCCCGCCGCGTACGCCGCCAGCAGCGTTCCGCGGGACGGTACGGCCGGCAGCTCCTGCGGCAGATACCCGACCCGGACCCGCTCCTGACGGCGCACCGTGCCCTCGTCGGGGCGCACGTCCCCGGCCAGCACCCGCAGCAGCGTGGTCTTGCCGGCCCCGTTCGGACCGGTCACCAGGAGCCGCTGCCCGGCCTCCACCCGCAGCGCGTCCACCCGCAGCCGGTCACCGACGGCGATGCCGGTCAGCTCGGTCAGCAGCCCCTCCCGGCCACCGCTGACCGGCCTGGCCACGAAGCGCAGCGGCTCCGGAGGCGGGGACACCGGCTCCCTGCGCAGCCGCTCCAACCGCACCCGCGCGGCCCTGACCTGCCCGGACAGCTTCGCCTCATGGGAACGCCGGTGCTTGCCGAACCCCTGGCGCGGGTCCTTCCCGGTCGTCGCCAGCCGCTGCCCGGCCGCCGCCACCAGTTCCTCCGTACGGGCCACGTCCGCCAGCCACTCCTGGTGGTCGAGCTCCCGGCGGCGGCGGGCGGCGGCCTTCGCGGCCCGGTAGCCGTGCCAGCCGTCGCCGTACCGGGTCACCGCACGGGTGTCGCGGTCGACCTCGAGGATCGTGGTCGCGACGCGTTCGAGGAAGGCACGGTCGTGCGTCACGGCGACGACCGTGCCCCGGTGCGCCCGCAGCCGGTCCTCCAGCCACTCGGTGGCCTGCCGGTCGAGATGGTTCGTCGGCTCGTCGAGGAGCAGCAGCTCGGGCGCGGCCGACAGCACACAGGCGAGCGCCAGCCGCGACTGTTCCCCGCCCGAGAGCGTGCCGATCGGACGCTCCCGGGTGACATGGGTCAGCCCGAGCCCGTGCAGGGCGGCATCGACGCGGGCGTCCGCCTCGTAACCGCCGCGCTCGTCGAAGGCGGTGAGGAGGTCCCCGTACGCGGCGAGCTCGTCCTCGTCGGCCTCCGCGAGACGTTCCTCGGCGTGCCGCAGCCGCCGCTCGATCTCCCGCAGCTCGGCGAGCGCGGCATCGACGGCCTGCTGCACGGTGTGCCCGGGCCCCAGGCCGAAGGTCTGCGCCAGGGTCTGCGCGAGATGCCCGGTGCCGCCGGGCGCGCCGACGGTGATCTCCCCGGCGTCGGGCGCCTCGGCCCCGGCGATCAGCCGCAGCAGGGTGGATTTGCCGGAGCCGTTCTCCCCGATGACACCGGCGCGTTCGCCGGGCCGGACGGTGAAGGACACCTGGTCGAGTACGGAGCGGTCCCCATAGGCCTTGGAGACGTCCTTCATGGTCAGTTGGGCGCGTTCGCGCATGGTCTTTCCCTGAAAATGACATGCCCGCGAAGGGGTGCGCGACGGCGCACCGCAGGGTAGGGGTGGGTTCTGCCGGACCGGGGGACGTCAGCGCGGTGCTACGACGAGCACGCGGCGTCCGCGGCCGGAATCAGAGAAAGAAGTAGTGCTTGTGCGAACCCATGCGTCCAGTCTAGCCAAGCCCCTTCCGCGGAGAGGAGTCATTTTCGCCGCCGACGTCCCTCCGGGAACGGGGCTGTCCTGCCGCGGTGCGAGCGGGCCGGGCGCGAACATGACCCGCCGGGGACGGGATTTCGCGTCGGGCGGAACGCTGCCGCACCCTCCGCGGCGCCCGTCGCTCCTACTCTGATGTGGTGAGCAGCCACGCGCCGAACCAAGCCCGCGTCCTTCCCCTGCGCCCACTGACGGCGGCGCCCGCAGCCCGGGAGCCGCTGTGGCGGAACATCGTCGGGGACGTCCTGCGCCGTGAACGGCGCGCCCAGCAGCGCACGCTCAAGGACGTGGCCGACGCGGCGCGTATCTCGATGCCGTATCTCTCCGAGCTCGAACGCGGCCGCAAGGAGGCCTCGTCGGAGGTCCTCGCCGCGGCCGCGCACGCCCTCGGCCTCGGACTGGCCGATCTTCTCGCCCTGGCCCACCGCGAACTGGCGCGGCCGGCGCGGACGCGGCACGGCAGGCCCGGGCCCGCCGCACCGGTCGTACCCGCCGCCCCCGCTGCTCCTGCCGCTCCCGGGCGGGTGGTCGCCGAAGGTGCCGAGGACGCGCGCGTTCAGGACGACGGCACGGCGACGACCGCGGTGGAGCCGAGCGCCCGAGCCGTACGGGTTACGGCGCTCACGCGCACGGCCCGCGCACGGCAGGCACCGCGCCAGGGCGACGTCCGCCTCGCCGCCTGACGGACGTACGCCCGGTACTGGCACCGGCACAGGCACCTGTGCCGGGCGGCCGCCGCCTGCACGGAGCCGGTGGCGGCGGCCGTCGGCGCCGCGGGGGCTCAGACCGTCACGAGCCGACGGCTGAGCACCTCGTCGGCGAGCCCGTACGCCACCGCCTCCTGCGCGGTGAAGAACTTGTCGCGGTCCATGTCCGCCCGCAGCGTCGCCGCGTCATGCGGGACATGGCGGGCGAGCACGTCCTCGACCTGCGACCGGATCCGGAGCACTTCCCTGGCCTGCAGGGCGAGGTCGGAGACCGTCCCCTGCCGGCCGCCACTGGTCGGCTGACCCAGCAGCACCCGCGCGTGTTCGAGCACGAACCGCCGGCCCGGATCCCCGCCCGCCAGCAGCACCGCCGCGGTCGAGGCCGCCTGCCCCACGCAGAACGTCGAGATCGGCGCGCGGACGAACGTCATCGTGTCGTAGATCGCCATGAGCGAAGTGAACGAGCCGCCCGGCGAGTTGATGTAGATCGCGATCTCGGTGTCCGGACTCGACGACTCGAGGTGGAGCAGCTGGGCGATCACGACGTTGGCCACGCCGTCGTCGATCTCGGTACCGAGGAAGATGATCCGCTCGGACAGCAGCCTGCTGAACACGTCGTAGGACCGCTCGCCCTGCGCGGTGCGCTCCACCACGTTCGGAATCGTGTACTGGCCCATGTCAGAGTCCCGCCCGTCGCCGTGAACCGGCCGGCCGCACGTCGTCGAGCGACTCGACGACCCGGTCGACCATGCCGTACTCCCGCGCCTGCTCGGCCGTGAACCAGCGGTCACGATCGCCGTCGCGGGAGATGGTCTCCTCGCTCTGGCCGGTGTGCTCCGCCGTGATCCGCTCGACCGCCTTCTTGGTGTACTCCAGGTTCTCCGCCTGGATCGCGATGTCGGCGGCGGTGCCGCCGATACCGGCGGACGGCTGGTGCATCATGATCCGCGCGTTCGGCAGGGCGAAACGCTTCCCCGCCGTGCCGACGGTGACCAGGAACTGCCCCATGCTGGCGGCGAATCCCATCGCGAGCGTGGAGACGTCGTTGGGGATCAGCCGCATCGTGTCGTAGATCGCCAGCCCGGCCGTCACCGAACCGCCCGGGCTGTTGATGTAGAGGCAGATGTCGGTCCGCGAGTCCTCCGCCGACAGGAGCAGCATCTGCGCGCAGACCCGGTTGGCCGAGACCTCGTCGACCTGGGTGCCGAGCAGGACGATGCGCTGGTTCAGGAGTTGCGCGGCCAGATGGTCGTCGAAGCGGGTGGGCGCGGTGTCACCCTCGGAGGCGCGTGGGCCGAAGGCCGGGTCACGGCCGGTGATGAGTGCTGACATCGGACCTCCTTGTGGTGGCGCGGCGACTGTCGCCGCGATCTCCACCATCGGTCCGCCCGGGCGGCCGGGTCAGGTTTCTCGGCCCGCAGCAGATTCGCCCTCGGCAGAGCGGAGACCGGTCGCCGGATCCGCGCCCCCACCGGTCACGGCAGGATCTCCAGCCGCTCGTACTCGTGCGGCCGGTCGCCGACCCAGTCCACCCACGTGGGGTCGTCGAGCATGAGCTCCGCGTCGGGCAGGCCGGCCCGCCTGAGGAACTCCAGAAGATCGCGGTCCGAGTGGGCGAGCCCCATGATCTGCTCGCGCACCGTGACCCGTCGTCCCCCGGACGGGCTGATGCGGTGCACGACGATCGGCGCGAGGCTCATGCCTCCAGGCTGCGTCGCATCACGGCTCACAGCACACCGAGCTCTCGGTCGGGACGGCAGATGGGGCAGGGATCGACCTGCTCGGCGAGCGCACGGAGCGCTTCTTCCCGGCCGACCGGCTTCGACCGGGCACCGCGCATCGCACAGCTCCCGACGTGCACATACGCGGGCGGCCGCCCCGCGCCGATGCCGTACTCGACGACCCAGTCGGGCGGAGGGGGCGCCACATGGGCATCCCGCTGGGCCCGGTCCTCCTCCTGGAGGAGCCACCGCCGCGTCTGGTCGAGCTGCTGAAGCTGCACGCGCTGGAGGAACCGGAGCAGCTCCAGGCGCGACGGCGGGCGATCGTTCACATGTTCGATTCTAGGCGCGATCGGTGCCGGTGTTCCACCGCGGGGTGGGGATGCGCGGGGTGTCCCCGCCCTCGGCCATCGCCGCCCGGCCGCTTTCAGAGGCCCGACTGGTGGCTGGAGAGCCAGGCGGTGTGCTCGCCGCGCAGCCGTTCCCGCTCCGCGGTCGTGGTGAGGATGACGTCGGCGCCGCCGTCGTACGGATGGTGGATGCGGCGAAGCTCCGTATCGGCGATGAACACATCGACGAGCGCCTCGTCCGCGACGGCGCGCAGCACTCCGTCGACGCAGCCGCGTTCCCACGGACGCCGGTCGGCGTAAAGGCGTGTGTAGGTGTGGAACTGCGGGTCGGGGTCGTCCCGGTCCGCCTCGGTCCACCAGTGGAGGCCGTCCCGGTGCAGAGTCTGTCGTGGTGAGGGCCGGCCGGCCGGCCCGGACGGCGTGCTGGACCAGTCCCTGGTCACCACGAACACGTCCGCGCCCGCGAACAGTTCGTCCAGGACCGTGTTGTACCGGTGCAGCACGATCGCGTACTCGTCCTCGGTCTCCGGGTAGCGCTTCGAGCCGGGGAGGCTGTGGAAGCGCACCCAGAGGTCCGCGTACGTACCGCGGAACCTATGGGCGACGGGCGGAACGGACGGCCGCCGTTCCTGCCACAGCCTCGCGAGCAGCTGGGGGGTGAAGCCCGGGCTCACCCCTCGACCTGGGCAACCCCGATCGGACAGGCAACGCCCGTCCCGCCGATCCCGCAGTACCCCGCCGGGTTCTTGTCGAGATACTGCTGGTGATATCCCTCGGCCGGATAGAACGGGCGGCCCTCCGACGGCAGCAGTTCCGTCGTGATCGTGCCGTACCCCGAGCCCGTCAGGACCTTCTGGTACGCCTGGCGCGAGGCCTCCGCCGCCTCCGACTGGGACGCGGAGTGGGTGTAGATCGCCGAGCGGTACTGGGTGCCGCGGTCGTTGCCCTGGCGGAAACCCTGGGTCGGGTTGTGGGACTCCCAGAAGACCTTCAGCAACTGCTCGTACGAGACGACCGACGGGTCGAAGACCACGCGGACCGCCTCGGTGTGGCCGGTCAGACCGGAGCAGGCCTCTTCGTACGTCGGGTTCGGAGTGTGACCGCCCTGGTAGCCGACCAGCGTCGTCCAGACACCGGGGATCCGCCAGAACGTGCGCTCGGCGCCCCAGAAACAGCCCATGCCGAAGTCCGCCACTTCGAGGCCCTCGGGGTACGGGCCGAGCAGCGGGTTGCCCAGGACCGTGTGGCGGTCGGGCACGGAGAACATCGGGTCCGGACGGCCCTTCAGGGCCTGCTCGGCGGTGGGGAGCTCGGGGACACGGCGGGACAGGAACATGCGGGGCTCCTCGTGGTCGCTGGCTTCGTTGTCAACACGAGGAGCCCCCGCAGCCATTCCCCTCACGCACCGGCGGCCCTGATCGCCACGTCACGGAGTGAGCAGTAGAGCTCGGCCGGGTCCTTTTGGCGTCCCGTGCCTGGAAGTCCTTGCCGGTCAGTTCCGTCGGCCTGTGCTCCCACCAGGCGGTGAGCCACAGGGACGTCAGCAGATTCCCGAACAGGCTGCGTCAGCAGCCCGTTCGGCGAAGGAGAAGGCCGGCTCGCGCGAGCCGTGCCACTTCTTGCACCAGTACCGCAGCG
This sequence comes from Streptomyces sp. AM8-1-1, assembly GCF_032229325.1. Taxonomy (NCBI): domain Bacteria; kingdom Bacillati; phylum Actinomycetota; class Actinomycetes; order Kitasatosporales; family Streptomycetaceae; genus Streptomyces; species Streptomyces sp. AM8-1-1. The sequence continues at coordinate 3,130,887 of NZ_CP135086.1, read as the reverse complement.
CGCTGCGGTGTGCCACGAAATGGGAGGGGTCGCGGGCGACGGTCTGCGCCCACACGGCGTCAGTGGATCACCGCAGCCGGCTCAGCGCAGCAGCGTCGCCGGACTCCCTCCGTTCGACTCGTAGCCCGCCACCGCCAGGTTCCGGTACACCGTGTACTCCGCCGCCGGGTCGCCGCTCAGCGTCCACGGGACCGCGCCCACGTGGCCGTCCACCCGCACCAGTTGGTTCATCGCCTCGGCCCACCGCTCGGACCGTACGAGGAAGAGCACCAGCAGATGGCGTACGTGCGCCAGCATCGGGTCGTCCGGGCGGGCCGCGTGGACCGCGAAGAGCGCGCCCTCGACCGCCTTGCTGACCACCGCGGTCCGGTGGAAGTCCTGCACCAGGACCACCTCCGGGATGTGCTCGAAGACCGCGAACAGCGGCAGCGCGGCCAGCAGCGAACCCTGGGGTGCGCGGGCCGCGGCCGTCGTCGCGAAGTGGTCGGCCTCCTCGCGGCTGCCGTGCCACTTCTCGCACCAGTAGTGCAGCGCCGCCAGATGCGCGCCCATGTGCTGCGGCGCCCGGTCGATGACCTTCAGCCACACCTGGTCGAACTGCTCGTGCGTGTAGTTCAGCCCGCGGGCGACGGCCAGTTCCGTGATGTACGGGACGGGGTCGCCCGGCGCGAGCAGGGCCGCGTCGCCGCAGACCGAACGGGCCTCCTCCAGGATGATCCGGAACTCGTCCGTCCCCGCGCTCGACGACCGCCAGGCCTGCTGGACCAGGAACTCCGCGTGCACCTGCGCCGCGCCCGCGTCCTTCGGTGACTCCGAACGCCAGGCGCGCAGCCACGCCCCGCCGACGCCCGGCTTCTGCTGGAGCTCCAGCGAGGCGGCGCCGGCGAAGGCCTGCACGCGCTGCCAGCGGACCTCGCCCTCCTTGGGGGTGCCGGCGAGCAGCTGCGCGGCGGCCCGCCAGTCCTGGGTCGCCTGGACGACATCGAGCACGTCGAGAAGGTCCTGGTCGGGTCCGGGGAGGCGGATGTCCAGCTCCTCCTGGCGCACGAATCCGTAGGTGTCGGGGTCGGCGGCGTCGGGCGAACCGGGCGCCACCTGGTGGATACCGACACGGCGGCGCCTGACGAACGGACCGATCACCGCGACCAGCAGGCCCACCGCGATCAGGAACCAGAGAATCTCCATGGGTCCATTGTCCCGGACGACGTTCGGGGCGAACCACGCGCTGCCCCTTCACAGGACTACGCTCGGGCCTCATGAGCGACCAGCACAGCTTCCACAGCCTCGAGACCCTCGCCATTCACGCGGGAAACACCGCCGATCCGCTGACCGGCGCGGTCGTCCCGCCGATCTATCAGGTGTCCACCTACAAGCAGGACGGTGTGGGCGGACTCCGCGGCGGCTACGAGTACAGCCGCAGTGCCAACCCGACGCGTACGGCGTTGGAGGAGAACCTCGCGGCGCTGGAGGGCGGCCGCCGTGGTCTCGCCTTCGCGTCCGGACTCGCGGCCGAGGACTGCCTGCTGCGCGCGCTGCTGGAGCCGGGTGACCACGTGGTCATTCCGAACGACGCCTACGGCGGCACCTTCCGGCTGTTCGCGAAGGTCGTCTCGCGGTGGGGCGTCTCCTGGTCGGTCGCCGACACCTCCGACGCGGCCGCGGTCCGCGCGGCGGTCACCGAGAACACGAAGCTGATCTGGGTCGAGACGCCGTCGAACCCGCTGCTCGGCATCACCGACATCGCCGCGGTGGCGGAGGTCGCGCGCAGCTCGAACGTCAAGCTGGTCGTGGACAACACCTTCGCCAGCCCGTATCTCCAGCAGCCGATCTCGCTCGGTGCCGACATCGTCGTGCACTCGCTGACCAAGTACATGGGCGGCCACTCGGACGTCGTGGGCGGTGCGCTGATCGCGGCGGACGCGTCGGTCGGCGAGGAGCTGGCGTACCACCAGAACGCGATGGGTGCCGTCGCGGGCCCGTTCGACGCGTGGCTGGTGCTGCGCGGCATCAAGACCCTCCCGGTCCGGATGGACCGGCACAGCGAGAACGCGGGCCGGGTGGTCGAGATGCTGACCCGCCACCCGAAGGTCACCGAGGTCCTCTACCCGGGGCTGCCGGAGCACCCGGGCCACGAGATCGCGGCCAAGCAGATGAAGTCCTTCGGCGGCATGGTCTCGTTCCGCGTCCAGGGCGGCGAAGAGGCGGCCGTCGAGGTCTGCAACCGTACGAAGCTGTTCACGCTCGGGGAGTCCCTCGGCGGTGTCGAGTCCTTGATCGAGCACCCGGGCCGTATGACGCACGCGTCGGTGGCGGGCTCCGCGCTGGAGGTCCCGGCGGACCTGGTGCGGGCGTCGGTGGGGATCGAGTCGGCGGACGACCTGATCGCGGACCTTCAGCAGGCGCTCGGCTAGGAATACGCCCTGGTCATGCAGGGCGCTACGCGCATCGGCCGGCGCCCGGTGGGGTCATTCCGGGCCCGGCCGGGCGCCGGCTCGTGTTCGCTGCCCGGTCCGTGCCGCGGCGGCGGCCGCGTTCTGACGCCGGGGTCCACGCGCGGCCCACGCGACGACCGTGACCCACGCGACGGCCGTGACCCACGCGACGACCGTTTTCTACGCGACTACGCGACTACGCGGGGACCTTCTCGTCCTCCAGCGACCCGCGGATCCCGTCCCGCAGCTCCGGGGTGTCGTCGTGCCCGTGCACGGAGACCGCGTGTTCGCTCGCGGCCCGTACGACTTCCTCTTCCTCACCGGAAATGGTGAGACTGCATCCCGACTCGCTCGGCATCTTGCGGCAGTCGGCGACTTTCCTGGTCATGACGGCCTCCTCGCGGCGTCGGTGCACTGCTCATTCCAGGATAGTTCCGCATGTACCGGGCGAACCCGTCGATGCACGCACCGTCCCGTACGCCGGCGCTACCAGCCTTCGAGCGGGGGCGTCATGTCCGACGGGGGAGCCACCCACGGCTCGGTGACCGACGCCCACACCGCGAACGCGACCGCCGCCGCCACCAGAAGCAGCCAGGTCAGCCGGCGGACCGCACGGTGTCGCCGCAGCAGCCGGCCGCCGTGCACGGCGGCACGCTCCGCCAGGTCCGCGGGCACCACCGGGTGCTGGGCCTCCAGCATGCGGCGGACCTCGTCCTCCTTGCGGTCCGCGCCGCTCATGACACCGCCTCCGCCGGGGCGCGCGGCGGTGCGGGCGGTGTGCTGCGCATGGTCGCCACGGCACGGGCGCAGATGGCGCGGACGCGTTCGACCGGGAGTCCGATCAGCGCCGCGGTCTGCTCCTCGGCCACCCCCTCGTACAGGCGCAGCACCAGGATCAGCCGCTCCTGCGGCGTGAGACGGTCCAGTACGCCGCCCCGCACCCGGTGGTGGCGCCAGGCGGTGCGGGCGAAGCGGGTGGCGAGTTCCTGCCGGGTGCGGTCGTACGGGTCCTCGCCGCGCAGCCGGTCCCATTCCGCGTAGGTGTGGGCCAGTGCGGAGGTCAGCAGCTGCTGCGCCTGCGGATTGCGCGGTGCGGGCTCGGCGGTGAGCAGGGTGGCGGCATGCAGCAACCGGCCGGCCGCGCCCGCGACGAACGCCTGGAACTCCCGGGCGCGGCGGCTCTCCAGTGCCGACCGCCGCTCACTCACGTCCTCATATAGGGGCAGATCCGCGGCCCGGGTCAAGAGGTCGGCGGCGTCTCCGTGTCCACGGGAGGAAGTCCGGCCTGGCGGGCGGAGAGAGCGGTGTTGAACCGGGTGAGCAGAGTGCAGAAGGATTCGCGCTCGGTCTCGGTCCAGCCGTCCGTCACCTGCGCCATGAGCTCGCGCCGCGAGGAGCGGACCTCTTCCAGCCGGGCCTGACCGCGCGGGGAGAGCTGGAGCACGACGGCACGGCCGTCCTCGGGGTGGGAGGTGCGCTTGACGAGACCGGTGTCGACGAGCGGGGCGACCTGGCGCGTGACGGTCGACGAGTCGATGCCCATCCCCGCGGCGAGGGCCTTGACGCCCATCGGGCCTTCCCGGTCGAGCCGGTTGAGCAGCAGATAGGCGGCGCGGTCCATGGAGTTGCGGACCTGGCCGACCCCGCCGAGCCGGGTCTGTTCCGCGCGGCGTGCGAAGACGGCGACCTGGTGCTGGAGAGCATCGAGGAGGCCGGGGTCGAGATGAGTCGTCATGTCCTGAGAGGTGGGCATGGCTAGGGGGCTCTCTCGTGCGGTGGTCGGTTGGTGGGGGACAGAGTACGCGGCCCACACGCGGTGCGTACCAGGCCTGCACAATCCCATGAGGAACGCTTGATCGGCTCTGCCGGGGACCGGTTGAGCTGCGAGACTTGGCGTCATGAGCTTCGGTACGTCTGACTCCTTGCGCCCCGTCATCCTCGACGACGTCCGCGGGGCGCAGAAGATGCTGTCCGGCGTCGCGAGGGTCACCGCCCTGGAGGGCAGCAGGTACCTGTCGCAGCTGGTGGGGGCGCCGGTCCACCTCAAGTGCGAGAACCTCCAGCGGACGGGTTCGTTCAAGCTGCGCGGCGCGTACGTACGGATCGCGGGGCTGCGGCCGGAGGAGCGGGCCGCGGGTGTCGTCGCCGCGTCCGCGGGCAACCACGCGCAGGGCGTGGCGCTCGCCTCGACGCTGCTCGGAGTGCACTCGACCGTGTTCATGCCGGTCGGCGCTCCGCTGCCGAAGGTCGCGGCGACGCGGGAGTACGGCGCCGAGGTGCGGATGCACGGTCAGGTCGTCGACGAGACCATGGAGGCCGCGCAGCAGTACGCACAGGAGACGGGTGCGGTCTTCATCCACCCCTTCGACCATCCCGACATCATCGCGGGGCAGGGCACGGTGGGTCTGGAGATCCTGGAGCAGTGCCCGGAGGTGCGCACGATCGTCGTCGGTGTGGGCGGCGGTGGTCTGGCCGCCGGCATCGCGGTCGCGGTGAAGGCGGTCCGTCCCGATGTCCGGCTGGTGGGGGTGCAGGCGGAGGGGGCGGCCGCGTATCCGCCCTCGCTCGCCCAGGGGCGCCCCGTCGCCATCGACGCCCCCTCCACCATGGCCGACGGGATCAAGGTGGGCTGCCCCGGCGAGGTCCCCTTCAAAATCATTGGCGATCTTCTCGACGAGGTCCGTACGGTTTCCGAGGACGCGCTCTCCAGCGCGCTGCTGCTCTGCCTGGAGCGGGCGAAGCTCGTCGTCGAGCCCGCCGGGGCGAGCCCGGTCGCGGCGCTGATGAGCGAGCCGCGGGCGTTCAAGGGACCGGTCGTCGCCCTGCTGTCGGGCGGCAATGTGGATCCGCTGCTGATGCAGCGCATTCTGCGGCACGGTATGGCGGCGGCCGGCCGTTATCTGTCGCTGCGGGTGCGGCTGACGGACCGCCCGGGAGCTCTTGCGGCACTTCTCGGGTCGTTGTCAGTGCTCGACGCTAACGTCCTCGACGTGAGTCACGTCAGGACCGATCCGCGACTCGGGCTCACGGAGGTGGAGGTGGAGCTGCAGCTGGAGACGAAGGGCCCGGAGCACTGCGACGAGGTCACCGCGGCGCTGCGCGGGGCGGGATACACCGTCCTGAGCTGAGCGCACCGGACCGTCACGCGGGCTTCCTGCCACGACGGCCACGACGGCCACGAATGCGTACGACCGTCGCGGCTGTCGCCGACGGCCGCCGCTGTCACCGCGGCCGTGACGTCACGACTATCGCGATACATCTTGAGTGACGCGATGTATCGCGTTAACGTGAGGCCCTGACGTGTTCCCGCCACGCACAGATCTCGCACCCGCCTGCTTTCTGCCCCGTAGCGACCCACCCACCTGCCACCTTGGGAGATCCCTCATGCCAGGCGCCATTTACGCCGAAGGTCTGGTGAAGACCTTCGGCGACGTAAGGGCTCTGGACGGCGTCGATCTCGACGTCCCCGAAGGCACGGTCCTCGGACTTCTCGGCCCCAACGGAGCCGGCAAGACCACCGCCGTGCGCGTACTGACCACCCTGCTCCAGCCCGACAGCGGCAAGGCCGTCGTCGCCGGTATCGACGTCCTGAAGAACCCGAACGAAGTCCGCCGGTGCATCGGTCTCTCCGGCCAGTTCGCCGCGGTCGACGAGTATCTGACCGGCCGTGAGAACCTCCAGATGGTCGGCCAGCTCTACCAGATGAGCTCGCGCGACGCGAAGAGCCGGGCGGTCGAGCTGCTCGACCGCTTCAACCTCGCGGACGCCGCCGACCGTCCCGCCAAGACCTACTCCGGCGGTATGCGCCGCCGCCTCGACCTGGCCGCCGCCCTGGTCGTCTCCCCGCCCGTGATGTTCATGGACGAGCCCACCACCGGACTCGACCCCCGCAACCGCATGCAGCTGTGGGAGGTCATCCAGGAACTGGTCAAGGGCGGTACGACACTGCTGCTCACCACGCAGTACCTGGAAGAGGCCGACCACCTGGCCGACGACATCTGCGTCATCGACCACGGCAAGGTCATCGCCCGCGGCACCGCCGACCAGCTCAAGGCCCAGACGGGCGGCGAGCGTGTCGAGGTCGTGGTCCACGAGCCCGACCAGATCCCGCCCGCCCAGGAGGTCCTGCGGGGCTTCGGCAAGGGTGACGTCGCCGTCGTCGAGCACACCCGCAAGCTGATCGTCCCCGTCACCGGCGGCGCGAAGCTGCTGGCCGAGGTCATCCGCGAACTGGACACCCGGGGCGTGGAGATCGACGACATCGGTCTGCGCCGGCCCACCCTGGACGACGTGTTCATCTCCCTCACCGGCCATCACGCCGAGATCGAGGACGAGGAGAACGGCGAGGCCGCGCAACCCAAGGACGCCAAGGGCAAGAAGTCCCGGAAGGAGAGCGCGAAGTGACCACCACAGCGGACGCCGTCAAGATCGCGGCGCCCCGTCCCCGCGGCGGGATCGTGCAGTCGGTCAACGACTCGCTCGTCGTCGCCAAGCGCAATCTGATCCGGATGCTGCGCATCCCGGAGATGATCATCTTCGGGCTGATCCAGCCCATCATGTTCGTCGTGCTCTTCAGCTACGTCTTCGGCGGCTCGATCTCGGTGGACGGCAGCACCTCGCCCGCCGCCTACCGCGAGTTCCTGATGGCGGGCATCTTCGCGCAGACCGTCACCTTCGCCACCGCGGGCGCCGGAGCGGGCATCGCCGACGACATGCACAAGGGCCTCATCGACCGGTTCCGCTCGCTGCCGATGGCACGCGGCGCGGTCCTCACCGGCCGTACGCTGGCCGACCTCGTCCAGACCGCGCTCACCCTCGTCGTGCTCGCGCTCGTCGCCCTCCTGGTCGGCTGGCGGACCCACGAGAACCTGGGCAAGGTACTGGCCGGCTTCGGTCTGCTGCTGCTCCTCGGCTACGCCTTCTCCTGGATCGGCGCGCTGATCGGCCTGTCCGTGCGGACACCCGAGGCGGCCACCTCCGGCGGGCTGATCTGGCTCTTCCCGCTGACGTTCATCTCGAACGCCTTCGTACCGTCTGACAACATGCCCACCTTCCTGCGGTACATCGCCGAGTGGAATCCGTTCAGCGCGACCGTGCAGGCGTCACGCGAGCTGTTCGGCAATCTGCCGGAGGGCTATGTCGCGCCCGACGCCTGGCCGATGCAGCACCCGGTCTGGGCCTCGTTGATCTGGTCCGTCCTGATCATCGTGTTCTTCCGGACGCTGGCGGTGCGCAAGTACCGCTCGGCCACCGCCTGACCCGGCGCCCGCAGGGCACGGGAACAGGCACCCGCACACGGCGAAGGGGCCGGACCGCATCACGCGGTCCGGCCCCTTCGGCGTTCGCCGTCCGGCTCAGCCGGTGTACGGCTTGGCCTCGAGGATCCTCACCGAAGCCTTCTTGCCGTTGGGCAGCTCGTACTCGGCGTCGTCACCGACCTTCTTGCCGTTCACTCCGGCGCCGAGCGGGGACTGCGGGGAGTACGTCTCGATGTCCGTGCTCGCGTACTCGCGGGACGCCATCAGGAACGTCAGGGTGTCGTCCTCGTCGCCATCGAAGGCGATCTTCACGACCATGCCGGGCTCGACCACACCGTTGTCCGCGGGGGCCTCGCCGACCTTCGCATTGTCCAGGAGCTGGGTCAGCTGGCGCACACGGAGCTCCTGCTTGCCCTGCTCCTCCTTGGCCGCGTGGTACCCGCCGTTCTCCCGCAGGTCGCCCTCCTCACGCGCCGCCTCGATCTTCTTGGCGATCTCCGTGCGCGCGGGACCAGACAGGTACTCCAGCTCGGCCTTGAGCTGGTTGTACGCCTCCTGGGTGAGCCAGGTGACGTTTTCGCTGGTCTGGGTCACAGGTGCTCCTCGTAGGTACTGGGAATACAAAGCATCGCCCTACCCAGAAGGATGTGCCTCCATGGATGGGCGAAACCACGAGCCTAACAATTTCGTGGCCGCAGGGGGAGGACGAAAGCCATCAGAAGTACGTCAACGCAGGTCAGCGCAGTGACCCGCCGTGATCATCCAGGTGATTCGTCCGCGTCAGCGGGCGGTGCACTGCACCAGTTCCGCGCTGGTGGCCCGGGCCGTCGTCCGGATCTCGGCGACCTGGTCGATCCGCTTCCCGCCGCTCTCCACCGGCACATCCAGCCTACCCACCTCGGCTCCGTCCTCGGAGCGCGAGCGCAGGGTGCAGCTGCCGGCGGCGTCCGCGTCCTTGCGCACCTCCAGATGCACCTGGACCGCGGAGTCCGAGATCACCGAGAACTTGATCACCTCGGCGCTGATCCTCTGCCCGGCGACGTAGTCGTAGCCGAACCAGCCGATCACCCCGAGCAGGGCCGCCCCCAGCACCGCGCCGACCAGCTTGAGCCTGCGGTCCGCGCGCTCGTCCGCCGAGCGGCCGTAGCGGCCCTCGGGAAGCTGTTCGCGCACGGCGGCCATGGTCATTCCTCTCGGGCAGGGGGCACCGGAATTTTCCGTCCCCCGATTCGGTCACTATAAGAGTTGCCCGACGCGACAAATCATTGAGGATCGAGTCTTGACTGAGCAGCTGCGACTGATGGCCGTTCACGCCCACCCCGACGACGAGTCGAGCAAGGGCGCGGCCACGATGGCCAAGTATGTGTCCGAGGGGGTGGACGTGCTGGTCGTGACCTGCACAGGAGGCGAACGCGGCTCCATCCTCAACCCCAAGCTCCAGGGGGACGCGTACATCGAGGAGAACATTCACGAGGTACGCAGAAAGGAGATGGACGAGGCCCGCGAGATCCTCGGCGTCGGCCAGGAATGGCTCGGCTTCGTCGACTCGGGCCTGCCCGAGGGGGACCCGCTGCCCCCGCTGCCGCAGGGCTGCTTCGCCCTGGAGGACGTGGAGAAGGCCGCCGGCCGGCTGGTGAAGTCGATCCGCACCTTCCGTCCGCAGGTCATCACCACCTACGACGAGAACGGCGGCTACCCGCACCCCGACCACATCATGACCCACAAGATCACGATGGTGGCCTTCGAGGGCGCGGCGGACGCCGAGCGCTACCCGGAGTCGGAGTTCGGGCCCGTCTACCAGCCGCAGAAGCTCTACTACAACCAGGGCTTCAACCGTCCCCGTACGGTCGCCCTGCACGAGGCCCTGCTGGCCCGGGGGATCGAGTCCCCCTACGGCGAGTGGCTGGAGCGCTGGAAGGAGTTCGAGCGCGTGGAGCGCACGCTCACCACCCACGTGCCGTGCGCCGAGTTCTTCGAGATCCGCGACAAGGCGCTGCTCGCGCACCGCACGCAGATCGACCCCGACGGCGGCTGGTTCCGCGTTCCGCTGGAGCTCCAGAAGGAGGTCTGGCCGACGGAGGAGTACGAGCTCGCGACGTCTCTCGTCGACACCTCCCTCCCCGAGGACGACCTCTTCGCGGGCATCCGGGACAATGCCTGATATGAGCGCAAGCGCAAACCTCGCCCTGACGCATCTCGTCCCCCTCGCGAAGGAGGTCGACGACAACAAGGTCACGCCCGGAGTCCTCGGCTTCCTCGTCTTCGCGGCCCTGGCCGTGGGCGTGTGGTTCCTGATGAAGTCGATGAACCGGCACATGGGCCGGGTGGACTTCGAGGAGGCGCCCGACCCGGGGGCCGAGTCGAAGGAAGCCGGCAGCAAGACGGGTCCCGCCTCGGCCTAGGTCCTCGTACCGGGCGTACTCGGGCGACTGGGACAACACAGCGTGGGGGGCACCTCCCGTGCCCGAAGGGCTACGGGGGAGTGCCGTAGCTGTCGTCACAGGCCCGACAAGATCGCCCGGACAGGGCCTAGCCCCGCCGGAGGGCGTTCGCGCCGCGGGCACGCACCACCGCCGTACGCACCGCCGCCGGGCCGGCCGCATCAGCGGCATGCCCGGCGGCGGAACGCCCGGCGTCCCCGGGCTACCGCGCGGAGACCACCGGGACGCCCATGACCTCCCGCGCATGGCGGTTCGGGACCATCCCCAGGTGCCACGCCTGCCAGCCGTCCTCCAGGCGCACGCCCCGCTGGAGCATCACCGTGAGCGCCTCCGCGCAGTCCTCCAGCTTTCCGTCGCGTGAGGCGTGCGACTTCTCCGTCAGGCGGGCCAGTTCCTCCTGGGCCACCACCGTGCCGACCTCGATGCCGCCCGGTGAGGCGTACGGCAGCAGGGTGCAGCGCAGGAAGCGTGCCCAGTCGGCGCCGCGGTCGTCCTGGTACGAGACGAACAGATCGACCGCCTCGTCGCACAGCCCGAGCGCCTGCGCCGCGCGGTTGTTGCCCGCGTCGATCAGCGCCAGCTCCAGACAGGTCCAGGCCTCGCCGTGGGCCACCCCGATCCGGCGGAAGTCGGCGCGCGCGTCCACCAGGAGCTGGCGGGCGAAGCCGGAGTTGCGCAGATTGCCGGTCTGGGCCGCGCGCTGGTCGCGCGTGACCCGTCCCGAGTGGTGGCGCGCGCAGGCCAGGCCGTACACGTCGCGCATCCGCGAGAACATCGTGCGGGCCCGCTCCAGCTCCCGTACCGCCTGGTCGCGGTCGCCGCGCTCCTCCAGCGCCTGGCCGAGGTAGTACAGCGTCCACGCCTCACCGCGCGCGTCCTCCTGCTCGCGGTGGCGCGACAGCGCCTGCCGCAGCTGGTCCACCGCCGGCGCCGGATCGCCGTCGACCAGCCGCGCCCGCGCCAGCTGGGTCAGCGCCCACGCCTCGCCCCGCTCGTCGTGCGTGCGCCCGTACAGATCGAGCGCCTCGCGCAGCTCGGACTCCGCCCGCGGTACGTCGCCCATCCGCAGACAGACCTGGCCCAGCTGGAAGTGCGTCCAGGCCTCGCCGTGCAGCGACTCGCCCTCACGGTGCAGGGTCAGCGCGGTGGCCAGCAGGGTGAGCGCCTGGGCCAGATCGGCCCGGTCACGCTCCACGGCCGCCAGCGCGTGCAGCGACCACGCCCGGTCCTCGGCCTGCTCGTCGGAGGCCTGAAGCTCGATCGCCTCGTGCAGCTTCGCCGCCGCCTCGGTGAGATTGCCCTGGTGGTGCAGCGTGATGCCGAGCGAGCAGAGCGCGAGCGCCGTACCGGAGTCGTTGTGCGCCTCGCGGTACAGCCCCACCACCGACGACAGCGTGGTGCGCGCCTTGTCCAGCTCGCCCAGCTGACGGGCCGCGATACCGGTGCGCCACCGTACGGAACGCTCCAGCAGCCCCTGGTCCACCGCCTGCGACAGCTCGCTGATCTCGCCCAGCCGGTACAGATCGCCGCGCAGCAGGCAGTAGTCGCACAGCGCGCCCAGCAGATTGAGCACGGTCTGCTGGTTCACCCCCTCCGCGTACCGCAGCGCCGAGGTGATGAAGCTCGACTCGTCGTCCAGCCAGCGCAGCGCCGCGTCCAGCGAGGTGAAGCCGTGTGCGCCGAACTGGCCCGCGCGCGTGGACATCTTGCCGTCCACCATGCGGATCACGGCCCCGGCCAGATCCGCGTAGTTCTGAATCAGCCGCTCCTGGGCGGCCGACCGTTCCGCGGCCTCCTCCTCGTCGAGCAGCCGGGCCCGGGCGAAGGAACGGACGACGTCGTGCAGCCGGTAGCGGCCGGCCCGTACATGATCGATGAACCCCGCCTGGGCGAGGTCCGACAGCAGCCGCTGCGACTCCTGCTCGTCCGTCGCCAGCAGAGCCGCCGCGGCCGCCGCCCCCAGCGAGGCCCGCCCGGCGAGCGCCAGCCGCCGCGCCAGCCGCCGCGCCTGCTCCGGCAGATCGGTGTAGCGCAGCCACAGGGCCCGCTCGACGGGATCCACGGGACCATAGGCCCGCAGATCGGCGGCCAGCTGCTGTGCGGTACGTGCACCGAGCGAGGAGCCCGCGACACGCAGCGCCAGCGGCAGGCCCCCGCACAACTCCCGTACCTCGTCGGCCGACTGGACGTCGTAGGGGCCGGTCGGCTGTTCCGAGGCCGACGCCCGCAGCAGCTCCTCGGCGCCCGCCTCGTCCAGCGCGTCCACCGGCAGATGGTGCACCCACGCCGGAATGTCCTCGGGCAGCTCCAGCGGCGTCCGCGCCGTCACCAGCACGAGACTGTCGGAACGCTCGGGCACCAGCGTCCGCACCTGCGCCGCGTCGCGGGCGTCGTCCAGCACCACCGTCACCGGCAGACCCGTCAGATGCTGGTGGTACAGCTCGCTCAGCCGCCGCACCTGCTGTTCCGCGGAGGACCGCTCACGGAACAGCAACTGCTCGCGCGGAGCGCCCAGCCGGTTCAGCAGATGCAGCAGCGCGTCCCTGGTGGACAGCGGGTGGGTGCTCTCGCCGCGCAGGTCGACCACGCATGCGCCCCGGAACTGGTCCTTGAGCTGCTGCGACGCCCGCACCGCGAGCGTGGTGCGCCCCGAACCCGCGTCACCGTGCAGCACCACGACCGTCGGCCGGGTCTCCGTCGAGGCACGGGCCGCGTGGACCCACTGGGCGATCTGCGTCATCTGCTGCTGCCGGCCCGCGAACGGACCTTCCGGTTCCGGCAGATGACCGAAGGACTGCTCCAGCACCGAACGCCGTCGAGCGGCCGCACTGCGGTCACCGCCCCGCAACTGCGGGGCGGCCGTCGTCTTCTTCGCCGGACGTGTGGTGGAGGTGAGCATCCGCTGCTGGTCCAGGAACGGCCGGATGCCCCGGACCTCCAGCGCGGTCAGCCACTGGAGCCGCAACTGCTCGGCGCCGCCCGGCTGTCCGAGGGCTCCCGCTCTGCGGTGCGCGGCCGGCCAGTGCGACGCGGTGACCTTGGCGACGGTGGTCGCCGCACCGGCCACGGCCACCACCACTCCGGCACCCAGCGCGGTACCGGTGGCGGTCCCGAGCGCGACATCCGCCCCGACGGCGGCGGCGGCGGCAACGGCCGTCACCAGCGCGGGAGTCGAGACGGTACGCCGGCTGAACCGCGCGGACAGCGGCTGCTGCACCGCCTCCGTCTCGGCGAGCGCCTGCTCGTACGCCGCGTACTCCTCGCCGGCGCTCGACGCCATCGCATCGAGTCCCGCCCGCCCGCGCGCCAGCAGCACCTGCGCATCCGCACGCCCGCCCGCCCGTCGCACCTCTTCCTCGACGGCGCGCACCAACAGCCGCTCGGCTTCCGCCCGATGGCTGTCCCGCATAGTGGATCCCCCTCCGAGTGCTCCGGTTCCGTTCCGGGTCAAGTGTCGTGCGTACGGGGCGTCAGCGCGAGGGAGTCCGTCGATCATTCGCCGCTCACAGGACGGGAGTTCGCCGAACCGTCCCGTCCATGAGTGGCCCGCTGCCGCATGCGGTGCCCTGGGGGACGGGGGCAGTGGGCGTGATGCCCGGCGGGTTCGGCCGTCGGCAGTCGCGGCTCGCCTCCCTCGGAACATTCGCGCGGAGTACCGGTGCGTATGCGTACGAGCGGCCGGCCGGGAACCCGGTGTCCCGTGGTCCTGTCGGCGCCGTCCGATCGTGCGTGTCCGGCATTGTGGGGAACGGGCCGCCGGATTTTGGAATATGACGAACAGTCAGAGGATTTTCTCCGGTATCGCCAACGCGCATGTGGACCGCGACCGATGTGAAGCGGCGCGTCCCTGGCGGACCCGAACCGTCGGCGACACGATCACGGACGCTCGGCTCGAAGGGCAGATGGCGGCCCCTGCCGAGTGGGCGTCCGAGTGCCGCCTCCGTGTCCGCCCGTGTGCGGAGGGCAGTCCTCCACTGCGGCGGCGCAATGAAGGGAAGCCGCCTGTCCAGAAGGCGTCGCGACATATTTCCGGTGCCTGTGGTCATCGGCGCGCCCTGACGCATTCGATGGGCCGGGACTCCACCGTCGAAACCCGCGGAGGAATTCCCCCGCGGCATTTTCTGCATGAAATAGCCGACGGCCGAATCCATTTCGCGACGGCCGTCGACGGCTGCGCCGAAGAATTCCTCGGGTGCGCCTTGGGTGACCGTTCGCAGGCCCTTCGCTTCCGCTCCGTTCCGTGTGATCACGAGTGGAACGGCCCGTCGGCGAAACGGGGGACCGTCACGGCGGAGGGACGGGCCGGCCTCATGAGTTCACCCGGACCGCTGGCGCCCCAAGGGCACCAACCTGCCGATCCACAGGGCCGGGAGCCACGTCTGCGTAGCCGCCGGAAGGCGACGGCGGCCCCCGGAAGATCCTCCGTCGCCCCCGCCGCGGAGATCTTCGGCACGCCGGTCGCGACACCGGAATGATCGAATTGCACAATGATCGATTGTGTGTGATCGACAGAATCCGGCATTCCGGTGTGGTGCGCGGAATCGCCATATCGATTGAGCACTCAACAACTTCGTCCGGCGTGCGGGAAGCGGTTTTCTGCCATCCTCTTGACTCCGGCCAAAGTGCTCTGTAATCGTGCTCTGCATTCCAGGGATGGGCACACGGGGGGCACATGTCGAGCAATGCACAGGTGCGTATCGATGCGGAATGCAGCGCTCAGTCGGCAGCCACCTCCATTCCACTTCCCACTCACTGGTACCACTTCCTGCCTGATCTCCCCGCAGCGTTACCGCCCGTCAAGGACGAGCTCACACCGTCGGCGGCCGAGGTCGCGCAGCGGGTGAGGCCGGCGGCGCTGCTGGCCCAGGACCGACCGGCCGACCAGTGGGTTCCCATACCCGAGCCGGTCGCCGACTGGTTACGGCACATCGGCCGCCCCACGCCGCTCCATCGGGCCAGGGCGCTGGAGTCCGCACTCGGCACCGGTGCCCGCATCTACCTCAAGCGGGAGGACGTCCTCCCGACGGGCAGCTTCAAACTCAACTCCGCGGTGGCGCAGGCGTACTACGCGGCCGAAGAGGGTCGCACGACCCTGATCAGCGAGACGGGCGCGGGGCAGTGGGGGATGAGCGTGGCGCTCGCGGCCTCCCTGCTCGGCCTCGACTCCGAAGTCTTCATGGTCCGGTGCTCGTTGGCCCAGAAGCCCTATCGGCGCCACTACATGGAGCTCCTGGGGACCACGGTTCACGCGTCCCCGTCCCCGGACACGAAGTTCGGTCAGCAGCTGCTCGCCCGGAACCCCGGACATCCGGGGAGCCTGGGGACGGCCATCAGCGACGCCATCCAGTTCGCACTCGACTTCGGGCCCGGGGCCGCCTACCTGTCGGGGAGCGGGGTGCCGCATGTGTATCTGCACCAGACCCTCCTCGGGCTCGAGGTCCAGGCGCAGCTGGCCGCGCTGGAGGAGCCGATCGGAGTCCCCGGCCGCGGCGACCATCTCATCGCCTGCTCCGGTGGCGGCAGCAATCTGTGCGGTCTCGTCGGCCCCTTCCTGAAGCAGGCCCGCGGGCAGGGTCGTGATCTGCGCCTGCTGGCCGCGGAATCCACGGCGGCGCCGCGACTGACCGCCGGCCGCTACCAGTACGGCCGGTCCGATCTCGCCGGACTCACCCCCGAGGTCCTCGGCTACTCCATGGGTCCCGACTTCGTTCCGCCGCCGGTGCACACCGCCGGGCTGCGCAACCACCACAGTTCCAGCACGGTCAGCCTGCTGCGTCACGAGGGCCTGCTCGACGCGGTGGCGATCGAGGAGAAGCGCGCCCTGGAGGCGGGGCGCCTGGTCCTTCGGACCGAGGGATTCCTGCTGGCCCCCGAGTCCACGCACGCGGTCGCGGCGGCGATCGAGGTGGCGACACGTGCCAAGGAGACCGACACGGACCCGGTGCTGGTGGTGCTCGCCAGCGGTTCGGGACTGCTCGATCTCCAGAGCTACGGCGAGGTGCTGCTGGGGGGCGTGCGATGAGCGCGGATGCCCGGCCGCGAGGAGCGATGCTCGAGGGCTTCCGGCCGGTGCCGGGCGTGCACTGCGAGACGACCATGCTCAACAACATGCTGCGGTACGCCGGCATCGACGTCTCGGAAGCCCTGGTCTTCGGCCTGGGCCGGGGGATCGACACCCAGTTCTTCCCGCCACCTCCGCACACGGGGATTCCCCCGATGCTCACGGGCCGCGTCGAGCCGGGACGCATCGCCGCGGACGCGTGCGCGGCCATGGGCCTGACCCTGGTGACCACGCAGGATGCCGACGACGCCGGCGCTCACGCGCGAGCCGTCGCGGCGTTGTCGGCGGGCAGCGTCGTGGGCGTCACGGTCGACATCTTCCACCTGGACTACTTCGCCTCACAGGCACACTTCTCGGCCCACTGCATCGCGCTGCACGGGCTCGACGACTCGACGGCGTACGTGGCCGACACCTCACAACAGGGCGGCGCCCAGCAGCTGCCGCTGGAGTCTTTCACCCGGGCACGGGCCTCCGACGAAGGCTTCATGCCGTCCCCCCGTCTCCACTGGCACCTCGACGACAGCCCCGGCCCGCTGCCGGGCGGAGCGGCAGCGCTCGCCCCCCAGGTGTGGCCGGCCGTCCTCGGCGCCGCCGGCCGTTGTCTGGATCGCGGTCGGGGTGACGACCGGGGGATCCTCGCCCTGCGCCGGGCGGCCGAGGAGTTACCCGGCTGGCAGCAGCTGTCCCGCAGCGACGTGGTGATCCCCGAGATCGCCAGGTTCTGGCGGTTCGCGGGCACCGGTGGCACCAACTTCCGGGGCCTGTACGGCGAGTTCCTCGCCGAGGCCCAGGCCATGACCGGTGACGCGGAGCTGCTGCCGAGCCTCACACGCTTCGAGGCGATCGTCTCGGCCTGGACGGGGCTCATCGATCACCTGACCGGCTACCCCGAGGCGTCGAGCCGCTCCGCGCACCTCAAGGACGCCGCAGCGCAGCTCCACGGCATCGCGGACGCCGAGGAAGCCGCCTTCGGGGAACTCGCGGAGCTGGCCCGGGACCGGGTCGGGGCGGAGCGGGTGACATGAGTGGTGAAACCACCACGGTGAAGTCCGTGTGCCGCATGTGCCACGGAGGGTGCGGCGCGCTCGTGGAGCTCACCGACGGGGTGCCGACCGGCATCTCCGGCGATCCGGAGAACCCGACCAGCCGCGGCTACTTCTGCATCAAGGGCAAGGCCTCCCTGGACCTCGTCAGCAGCCCGGACCGCCTTCGGACCCCCCTGGCCAGAACCGGACCTCGCGGGAGCGGCTCCTTCAAGCCGATCAGCTGGGACGAGGCGCTCGACGAGGTGGCCCGCAACCTCCGCCGAAGCATGGAGCGGTTCGGCTCCGAGTCGGTGGTCTTCGGCCAGGGCACCGACCGCAACTACCAGGAGTGGGTCTTCCGGCTCGCGAACGCCATCGGCACTCCCAACGTCGTGGGGCCGGCCCATGTGTGCTTCTACCCGCGCGTCATGGCGTCGATCCTCACCTACGGAGGCTTCACGTTCTGCGACTACCACGGGGACCCGGAGGTGGTCCTGCTGTGGGGCAGCAACAAGGTCAACACGCACTCCGACGGTGTCATCGGAGTCGACCTTCTCGGCGCCCTCGAACGGGGCAGCCGGCTGATCGTCGTCGATCCCCGCCGCACCCGCACCGCCGAGCGGGCCGACCTCCATCTGCAACTGAGGCCGGGTACCGACGCCGCGCTCGCGCTCGGCCTCCTCCATCTGCTGATTGCCCATGACTGGTACGACGAACAGTTCGTCGCGCGTCACACCTCCGGCTTCGAGGAACTGGAGCGTCACGTCCGCGCGTACGACCTCGCGACGGTGGCCGGTATCACCGGTCTCGAACCGGACCTCATCGAGACGGCGGCCAGGATGTATGCCCGGGCGTCCCGCGCGTGCGTCGAGGCCGGTACGGGTGTCTCGCAGTCCGACAACGCCTTCGACACCCACCGGGCGATCGCCATCCTCTCGGCACTCTCCGGCAATCTCGACGCTCCCGGCGGGGACGTCATCTGGGACCCCATGCCCATCGAGGGCCGTCGGGGCTTCCCCAGGACCGACCTGCTCTCCGAGGAGCAGGCGGCCAAACGCATCGGCGGCACCGCCCACAAGGTGCTCTCCATGTCCGGCTGGGTGGCCCCGGCCGACCTCCAGGAAGCGATCCTGAGCGACAGCCCGTACCGCATCAGCTCGATGGTGGTCTTCGGCTCCAACCCGCTGGTCTCGCACGAGAACGCGACGGCCACCGAGGCCGCGCTCACCAAGCTGGACTTCTTCGCCGTCGCGGACATGTTCCTGACGCCCACCGCGAGGCTGGCCGACATCGTCCTGCCGGCCTCCTCCTGGCTGGAGCGCGACCAGATCGTGGAGTTCAACTCCTACATCGCGGCACGGCAGCGGGTGGTGACCGTGGAGGGCGCCAGGTCCGACGAGGAGATGATCCTCGACCTGGCGCGGCGACTCGGCCTCGGGCACCACTTCTACCCCAGCCTCGAGGACGCCCTGGACGCCAAGTTGAGCGGCATCGATCTGACGTGGCAGCAGTTCAGGAAGATCGGTCACCTCCCCAACACCCGGCGGTACCGCACGTACGCGACAGACGGTTTCCGTACCCGCTCGGGGCGGGTGGAGCTGGCCCATCGGGGCCTCGAAGCCATGGGCTACGACGCCGTCCCGGTCTTCCGGCCGCCGGCCTCCACCACGCGGGAGCTGCCATTCGTCATGACCAGCGCCCACAACCTCCAGTTCTTCAATACCGAGTTCCGGCAACTTCCCACCACGTCCCGCCGCTACCGGGAACCGCAGGTGACGATCCACCCCCGTTCCGCCGCGGGTCTGGCGGTCGCCGACGGGGACCAGGTGGAGATCTACCGGGACCCGGAAGGGGCGGGCGTGGTGATGACGGTCAAGGTGTCCGACACGGTGGCCCCGGACGTGATCGTCGCCGATGCCGGGTGGTGGTACCCGGGCGAGGAGGACATCCACGCGGCCACCCGATCGTCGGTCAACCGGATCACGGACAGCGGGCGCCGCGACCCGTACATGGGCAGCTCGACGCTGCGCGGTGTACCCGTCGGGCTGCGACCGGTCGTGACGGCAGAGGCGAACGCAGAGGCAGACGCAGAAGCCGAAGGGGGAGGTGGCGCGCATGGCGCCCATTCGACGCACTGAACGGGTCCATGAGACCGAAGTAGGTCTGCAGGGCGACGAGCTGGCGCTCAAGTACGACGACATGCAGCGTCATATCCGGGACCGCGGATGGCTGCAGGAGAAGGTCGACAGCGTCCTGGAAGCCGGCATCGACTCCGGGCGCGTCCTGGAGGCCGGCTGCGGGCCCGGCCTGCTCGGTCTCGAATGGCTCACCCAGGCCGCGGGCGACTGCACCCTGGTCGGCGTCGACATCTCCCCGGCCATGCTCGACAGGGCGCGCGGCAACGCCCGCGCCTACGCGGTGTCGCACCGCACCGACTACACCATCGGCAACGTCCTGGAACTGCCGTTCCC
Source organism: Streptomyces sp. AM8-1-1 (assembly GCF_032229325.1). Classification (NCBI taxonomy): domain Bacteria; kingdom Bacillati; phylum Actinomycetota; class Actinomycetes; order Kitasatosporales; family Streptomycetaceae; genus Streptomyces; species Streptomyces sp. AM8-1-1. The sequence goes on along the minus strand of NZ_CP135086.1, from coordinate 3,111,199 downwards.
GGACGCATCCTTCGACCACGCCTTCAGCGCGGCGTCACTGCACGAGTGGGCCGACCCGGTCACCGCACTGCGCGAGATCCACCGCCTCGTGCGCCCCGGTGGCGCGTTCTGCATCTCCGATCTGCGCCGGGACATCGACCGGACCACCTTCCAGTTCATGAAGGCGAACATCGCCGTCGACATGCGTCCCGGCTTCCGTACGTCAGTCCAGTCCGCGTACACGGTCTCCGAGGCCGCCGATCTGCTGAAGCAAGCCGGAATCCACGCCGACAGCGTGACGGCGGTGCAGATGGGGTTGGTGATCGCGGGACGGAAGGAGAAGGAATCATGACCGCAGCCACAGGCAGCCATCCGTCCGCCCACCGAGGTGAAGCAGGCACATTCCCCTCCGACACCGAGTTCCCGGTCGTATGGCGGGAACTGCTCGACGAGTCCGCGGCCTGGAACGAGGTCGACTGCGCTTCGTACCTGCGGTCCTGGTGCGGGCAGGCGCCGGAGGACGTCGCCGCACGGTTCGCGGGCGTCAACCACATCGGTGTCTATCTCGGCGACTATGCCTCCGACGACGAGGTGTTCCGCTGGCACGCGTATCTGGAGGGCCTCCAGCGCGCCGGCGAGCTCTCCGGCGTCGAGATGGGCCCCTCCTACATCTCGCCCCGGCAGTACGGAACACCCGGCTGGTGGCTCTCGCTGTCCCTGCCCGACGGCCGTGTCATCGAGACGTTCACCTGCCGGCACTTCGGCCCCTGGCTCAGCAAGCCCGTCTCGGAACGCCGGCGCCTGATGTCGCATGTCGCCCTGGAGGTGGCGGCCGCCGACGATGTCCGAGCGGTCCTCGACGGTCTGGAACGCGACATCGAGCACCTCGAGACGATCGCCTACACCGAAGCCGACGAGGTCGGCCACACTTACGGGCACCTGCGCAACAACACCACCCGGACCGTGCTGGAAGTCGTCTACGACGCCGCGAAGAAGGAGAGCGGCGCAGCCCCGGGGGAGGCGCGATGAACTGGAAGTCCGGCGAGCACTGCGAGTCGTCCACCCTGGCCAACATGCTGCTCAACCGCGGCATCGACCTCAGCGAACCGCTGCTCTTCGGCCTCGGACGCGGCATCTCCTTCCTGTACTGGCATTCCAAGCAGATGCCGGCCCCGTTCCTCGGAGGCCGCGTCAAGCCGGACCACCTCATCCGGAACGCCACCGCCGCCCTCGGTGTCGAGCTGTTCGAGAGCGAGACCACCTCCCAGGCCAAGGCCGAACGTGAGCTCATCGCCGCCCTGGACGCCGGGGAGGTCGTCGGCCTCAAGCTGGACCGCTTCCATCTCGACTACGCCCACGACAGTTTCCACTTCGCGGCCCACTACCTGGCGTGCGTCGGCTACACGCCCGAGACCTACACCGTCGTCGAGACCGCCGGGCTGGGCGTCCAGAGCACCAGCAGGGCCGGCCTCGCCCAGGCCCGGGCGGCGAAGGGACCGATGAGCTCGCGCAGCCTGTCGTTCCGTCTCGGCACATCCGATTTCGACCCGCGCGCCCTGGCCGGCGCATGCCGTGAAGCCATCGCGGCGACCGCGGACGACTTCCTCAACCCTCCCATCACCAACATGGGACACAAGGGGTTCCAGAAGGCCGCCAAGGCGATGCGCGGCTGGTGCGACGCGCTCGACGAACCGGCGGCCGCGTTCGGCTTCCTGGCTCACAGCATCGAGGACGGCGGCACCGGCGGTGGCTTCTTCCGCACCCTGTGGGCCGACTTCCTCGACGAGGCGGCCGAGCTGACCGGCGAACCGGCCTACGCGTCCGTGGCCGGCACCTATCGGGAACTCTCGACCCGGTGGACCCGTATCGCGCATCTGCTGCGTGATGAGTCCGAACCGGCCGCGATGCGCAAGGCCGCCGAGGAAGTGGCCGTCATCCTGGAGGACTTGGGCCGGGCCGAACATGACGCCATGTCGAAGCTGGCGGTCATGCCGTGACGACCTCACCGACGACCCGGAGGACGACGCGGACGGAAGAGCGGCTGCGCGGCGTGATCGCGTCGCGCCGCCGTGTGGCACGCAAGGTCGCGCACGTGGCGTCCCTGGACCGCGAGGAGCTCGGCCGGTGGGCATCGGCCGCGCTCGCCGAGACCGTGGCGCACGCCGCCGAGCACTCCGCCTTCTACGCCGGCCGCGTCCCCAGGTCGCTGGCGGACGCGGTGGCCAAGGACCCCGCGGCGTTCCAGTCGGTGCCCTTCACCACGCGGCAGGAACTCGCCGACGCCTACCCCCTGGGCATGCTGGCGGTCCCCCGGCGTGAGGTGACCCGGTTCGACGAAAGCTCCGGCACGGGCAACGGCCAGTCCATCGCCGCCTTCTTCTCCGCCGACGACTGGGTCGAGAACAACCTCGTCGTGGCCCACCTCCTCTCGGCGGTTCTCGACAGCACCGATGTGGTCGCGATCGCCGTCCCCTACGAGCTCGCCGGCGTCGGTCAGGACCTGGACCGTGCGCTGGAACTCCTCGGATGCACGATCGTTCCGCTCGGCGCGGCGTCCCCGTCGTGCTCACCGGAGCGTATGGTGCACGCCCTGCGACGCTCCGGGGCCACGGCACTGATCTGCTCGGGCACCCGCGCCCTCCTGCTGGGCGAGGTGGCGCGGCGCTCCGGAATCGACCCCGGCCGGGACCTCGCCGTCGACAAGCTCCTGATGGCCGGCGAAGGCGCCTCGCCGGCCAAGAAGGCGCGTCTCGCCGAGCAGTGGGGCGCCGCCACCTACTCGATGTTCGGCATGACCGAGACCAATACGCTCGCCATGTTCTGCGCCCGGCAGGACCTTCACCTCGTCGAGACGCGCACGTACTTCGAGATCGTCGACCCCCGCTCCGGGCAGCTCCTCCCCGACGGTGAGACCGGCGAACTCGCCGTGACGACTCTCGCCAGCCGGGCGATGCCCCTGCTGCGCTACCGCACCGGCGACACCTGCCAGATCGAGGCGGCGCCGTGCCCCTGCGGCTCACCGCTGCGCCGTCTGCGACACCGGGGCCGGCTGGGGGACCGGATCGCGGTGGGTCATGGCTGGGCCTCGCAGCTGGAGATCGAGGACGTCGTTCTGGGGGCCATGAGCCGGCCGCCGTACTTCTTCGCGTTCGATGTCGACGGGTCCGTGCTGGACGTCGCGTTGCCGCCCGGCAGCGCCGCCGATGAGCGAACCCGGGACGCGATCGCGGCGGAGGCTGCCCGACGGTTCGGAGCCACCACCAGAGTCGGCGTCCTGGACGTTCCGGCCTTCGAGCACGCGCTCCGCACCTCCGCCAAGCCGACCATGCGGAACTTCCTGCGCGCGACGGAGGAGCGAGGGTCATGACGGACACAGCGCCTCCCGGCCGCCTTCCGCTGGACGGCCGGTTCCACATCGACGACACGTGCATCGACTGTCACCTCTGCCGCGACCTGGCCCCGGACAACTTCGAGAGCGACGACGAGAACGAGATCCATTACGTCTGCAAGCAGCCCGAGGACGAGGCCGAACTCGAATGCGTCCTCGACGCCTACGAGTCGTGTCCCAGCAACTCGATCCGCTATCTGCGAATCTCCACCGAGGAGTGAGCGCGATGACTACACGGGAGTCGCAAGCGTGTCCGGTGCCCAGGGCCGGTGTGAGAGCCGAGCCACCGGACGCCTGCCCCGAATCCGGCCCGCCCAGGAATGAGCTGGGGCCCATCGCGCCCAGCTACGACCACCTCCACCGCATCGACCTGCTCGCGGCAGCGAGGGAGTCCTGCCCCGCCGAACCCGGCTCGTACGAGTCCACCGTCCGCGCCGTGTTCCAGGCGGCCGAGGTGTGCCTGCTCAATCTGTCCCGCCTGACCGACCGGAGCCGCAAGGCGGTCCAGGCCCGCGACTTCGCCACCGCCTCCCGCCTCATCCAGTGGAGCATGGGCTTCCACCGGCTCCTGCGTGGCCTCGGCAGGGTCAGCCAGGAGGTGCAGAGCCTCTGCGGGACAACTCCCCGTCCCGGGCTGCGTACGGTGGACATCGCCGAGACCGCCGGATGTCAGGCCTACATCGACGAACTGCGGGCCTTCGACGACGAGGTCCGGTGCTCGCTGCTGGTCAGCGACCCGCTCACGGTGCGGGCCACCATCGCGACCCGGAGCATCGACGACGACCTGTACCGGCTCCTTCACGGAGTCCGGATCTGCAGCCACGACGCCACCAAGTGGGAGAGCGACCTCTCCGGCGTGCCACTGCCGCTCGAAGGGGACCTGAACAAGCTCCTGGGCACGGGGCTGCTCGCCGACGCCGTCACCTGGACCGAACTCGACCCCAGCACCATGCACGGTGAGTTCGTCGCGCTGCATCAGGTCCCGGAGATCCTGACCGCGGAGTCGAACGACCACCTGGAGCTCGCGGTACGCGATGTGCGGTCGCGCTCGCTCAGCCGCGCCGCCTCGCATCTGGCGGTCTGCAACGCGGTCCTGGGTCCCATGGTCGAGGCGCAGCGGGTCATGGCGGAGCTGCTGGCCACCGGCGAGTACCACGGCTTCCGGAAGAACCTCGGTCCGGCCAGCGGCACCCATTCGCTGGCGATCAAGCAGCACATGTTCAAGGACCTCTTCAAGCACTTCTGGAACGACGTCTCGAAGTGGCTCGGCCCGGTCGGCGAGGGTTCCCTCGAAGGCACGATCCGGGCCATCGACGCCGACCGGCACCGGGATTCCGAGGCCTGGCTGTGTCATCAGGTCCTGCATCAGGCGTTCCGCCTTCACCACACGTACCAGGAATGGCGTCACGAGCATCTGCACATGCCACGGAACTGCCTGGGAAGCGGCGGCACCAAATCGATGATCGGCGTCTCCGACGGACCCCAGGCGGTCTACAAGATGCGTGACGCCGCCAACGCGCAGCCCTCGCTGAACGCCCTGCACCAGGCGCGCGGCATGAAGTTGACCAGCGTCGTCGACTGCTCCCCGCTCACCGCACTCCTCACCGATCCCACGTCGGTGGACGCGGAGCTGATGCGCGTCGTCGGTGAGGCGACCCGGGACTACTTCCCCGAGGTCCAGGAGCAGGGCTACCAGCAGTTCCACCTGGGCGCAGCCGAGCGAAGGCCGTAGGGAGGCGGGGAATGACGACACATGAGGGCGAGACCGTCGCGAGGACCGCGGCCCTCGCGAGCGACCTTCGTTCCCGGCCGCGTCCGGGGGCGCACGACGGCGCCTCGTTCGTCGACAGCCTGGCCGACGGACGCGAGGTGTGGGTGGAGGGCAAGCGGGTCGATGTGACCGCGCACCCCGACTTCCAGCCGATGCTGCGGACGCTCGCCGGCCTGTACGACCGTCAGCGCTCACCCGAGCTGGCCCACGAGATGACCTTCAAGTCCGACCTCAGCGGAAACCCGGTCAGCCTCTCCTACCTCGCCGCGGCCTCGCCCGAGGACCTGGACCGCAAGTGGCTGAACTCGCGGCACTGGGTCGAGGGCTCCCACGGCCAGATATCGCGGATCCCTGACTTCATGGCCAATGTGGTCGTCGGACTCTTCGACTTCCGTCATGCGCTGGGGGAGGTCGACTCCTCGTTCGCGGCCAACGCGGAGAACTACTACCTGCACTGCCGCGAGAACGACCTCGCGTTGACCCACGGACTCGGCGATCCCCAGGTCGACCGGTCCCTCACGCCCATGCAGCGGCCCGAACTGGGCCTGAAGGTCGTGCACCGCGACGACGCCGGCATCGTCGTCCGCGGGGCCAAGCAGATCGCCACCCTCGCGCCGTACGCGCACGACGTCCTCATCTACCTCTCGCCCGCCAACTACCTGCGGGAGGACCCGGCGTATGTCTGCTGGTTCGGCGCCCGCCTGGACACCCCCGGCCTCAAGATCCTCTGCCGCCGTTCCTACAACGGGCCGGCCAACACGCTGGGCTCCAGGTTCGACGAGCAGGACGCCATGCTCGTCTTCGACGATGCGTTCATCCCCAACGAGCGCATCTTCCTGCTCGACGACGCGGGCACCGCCGTCAAGGGATTCCGCGCTCTCAACCAATGGTCCCTGTACACCGGGCAGATCCGCTTCCACCATCGACTCCGCGTCATGCTCGGTGTCGCCTCCCTGCTCGCCAAGTCCATCGGGGTCGACAAGTTCCGCGAGGTCGGCGCCATGCTCGGCGAACTGGCCTCCTACGTATCGGTGGTCGACCTCGCGCTCAAGGCGATCACGCGGGATGCCACCGCGACACCGAGCGGCCTGCTCGCACCGGGATCGACCGCCGCCCTGGACTCCATCGCGGGCCGGTTCTCGGAGCGCGCCTCGGCGATCGTCCGGCAGATCGGCGCTTCCGGGCTGATCATGCAACCGGCCGAGGGCGACCTGGAATCGCAGGAGCTTCGCAGAGCGCTCGACCTGTACATGGGCGGCCGTGAGACGTCGGTCGAGGACAAGTCCCGGCTCTTCCGCCTCGCCGGCGATCTGGTCATCGACCGGTTCGGCATGCGGCAGGAACTGTACGAGGCCTGGAACCGCGGCGACCCCGTCCGGGTCCGCTCGGCGCTCTACAACACCTTCGCGGACCTGCCGGCCTGTGAAGCCGCGGCACGCACCCTGGCCGACCTTTTGGAGCACCCGTGAACCACGACAGCATCGTTCTCGAGGGCGTCACGACCCACAACCTCAAGTCCGTCGATGTGGCCCTGCCCAAGGGAAAGTTCATCGTCGCGGTCGGCGTCTCCGGGTCCGGCAAGTCCTCCCTCATCATCGACACCCTGTTCGAGCACTCCAAGTCGCTCTACCTCGGCGCGCTGTCGAGCCGGTCCCTCGACCTGGGCGACGGTGACTACCACGTCGACCGCATCGCCGGGACCCAGCCCCCCGTCGCTCTGCGCCAGCGTGACGGCGGCTACAGCAACCCCCGTTCGACCGTGGGCACGCTGACCGGAATCGACGGGCTCTACCGGCTGCTGTTCGGCGCCGCCTCCCACCCGGTGTGTCCCGCCTGCTTCGGCGACACCGGGCCCGACCTGCTCTGCCCCGACTGCGGCATCTACACCGAGCCGCACTCCGCCCAGCACTTCAGCCCGAACCGCCGCGAGGGCAAGTGTCTGCACTGCGACGGCGTCGGCGAGATGATCGGGTTCTCCCTCGACCGGATCGTTCCCGACACCTCGAAGACGCTGAAGGAGATCTGGGACGGCGCGGACCCGGGCACCTTCGCCGTGCCCAACTGCCGCAAGGTGTTCGAGGCCATGGCCGACGACACGGGCATCCCGCTCGACCGCCCCTTCGGCACGCTCACCGAGGAGCAGCGTGACCGGGTCCTCCACGGCTGCGAAACCGTCTACTCCATCAAGCTGAACAAGGTCACCAACGACTTCCGGTTCGAGGGAATCCTCGGCTTCCTGGAGCGGGCCTACAAGAACGCCAGCAGCGCCGCGAGGCGCAACGCCTTCTCGAACTACCTGGCCGCCGAGGTCTGCCCGTCCTGTGAGGGAGGGCGGCTGCGGACCGAGTCGCTGAAGGCCTCCGTCGCCGGGCTCACCTTCCCCCAGTTCCAGCGGGACGAACTCTCCACCTCGACCGAGCGGCTCCGGGAGGCGCTCTCCGCGGGGAAGCTGCCGGGGCAGGTGCGCGGACTGGCCGAGGAGATCGTCAAGAAGTCCACCAACATCGATCAGGTGGGTCTGGGACACCTCCAGCTCCGGCGTCCCATCGTCACCCTGTCGAGCGGCGAACTGCAGCGGCTGCTGCTCGCCCAGCATCTGGCGAGCGACCTGACCGGTGTCATGTATGTGCTGGACGAACCCACGGCCGGCCTGCACGACGCGGACACCGAGAACGTCCTCGCCTCGCTGCGGCGCCTGCGCGACCTGGGCAACACCGTCATCGCCATCGAGCACGACGAGACCGTGATCACCGCGGCGGACTGGGTGGTCGAGCTCGGGCCGGGGGCGGGCTCCCGGGGTGGAGAAGTGGTCTTCGAGGGCCCCGTGGCGGAGCTTCTCGACAAGCCCGACTCCCCGACGGCCGAGGCGCTGCGCTCCCGGCCCGCCGGCAGGGAGGGCGTCGACCTGGACGCGGCCGAGTGGCTCGACGTCCGCTCCCTCACCCGCAACAACGTCGAGGACCAGGCGGTGCGTCTGCCGCTCCGGGCGCTCACCTGCGTCACCGGCGTCTCCGGAGCCGGCAAGAGCTCACTGGTCGCGAGCCTCCACGACAAGCTCAGGGCCGGCCTCAAGGATGCGGTCACGGGCGACGTCGACGGCATCAACCACCTCGACGACGTGATCTACGTCGAGAAGCGGCCCATCGGCCGCTCCAGCCGCAGCACGCTGGCGACCTACATCGGGATCGGTGACCACATCCGTGACGCGTTCGCCGCAAGCGCGGACGCGGTCGAACGCGGCCTCGGCCGGGCCGAGTTCAGTGCCAATGTGGCCGGCGGACGCTGTACGGCGTGCAAGGGCCTCGGGCTGGCGGAAGTGGACATGTCCCTCTTCCGCAGCGAACACGTCGTGTGCTCCGAGTGCGACGGCCGGCGCTTCCAGGACCACGTGCTCGAAGTGCGGCTCGACGGCCGCAACATCCACGACGTGCTGTCGATGACGGTCGAGGACGCCCTGGCCTGGTTCGACGGCCTCGGCAACGCCAAGGTCGTGAAGGTACTGACCGTCCTCGACGAGTTCGGCCTCGGCTATCTGCTGCTCGGCTCCTCCACCACCACCCTCTCCGGCGGAGAGGCCCAGCGCCTCAACCTGGCCGGCGAGCTGATCAAGCAGCGGCGCAGCGGCACGCTGTTCATCTTCGACGAGCCCACGCGAGGGCTGCACCCGGCCGACACCCGCCACCTCCTGGCCCTCTTCGAACGCCTCGTCGCGTCCGGCAACACCATCGTCGCCATCGAACACACCCTGAGAGTCGTCGCCGTCGCCGACTGGGTCATCGACATCGGTCCGGGCGCCGGCCGCGCCGGCGGCAACGTCATCCACTGCGGGACCCCGGACGAGCTGCTCAAGTCCGAGAAGTCGACCACCGCGACCCATCTGCGCAGGGCACTGGAGGGCCGCTCCGCGGCCGAGATCCCGCCGACGCGGCCGGCGACGTCCGGTCGGGCGATGAGCCCGCTGGCGGGGGCGAACGACCTGCTGCCGACGTCGCTGGCCATCGTGACCGGCTGCGCCGGCGCCTCGGGGAACGGTGCCGCGGCGCCGCGAGGTCTCACCATCGCCTCCCTCACGGCGGTGTCCGAAGATCCCGGCCTCATCGGCTTCCTGGTGAAGGCGGAAAGCTCCAGCTGGGCGAGCATCGCCCCCGGGCTGCACTTCTGCGTCAACATCCTCAGCGACCGACAGGCGGACATCGCGAAGGTCTTCGCACGGACCAGGCCCGACCTGCGCTTCGACGGGCTGGAGTGGGCCGCGACCGCGAACGGATGCCCCCGCATCGGCGGCGCCTTCGGCTTCATCGACTGCCGGATGGCGGCCAGTTACCGGATGGGGGACCATCTGCTGATCCTCGGCAGGGTGCACGGCGCCGAGCTCGACCACACGCTCCAGCCGCTGCGACGCAACGGGCAAGGACGCGACGCCGACTACGGCTGGACCCTGGCGGGCGAGCCGGCCGAGGCGGGTGCCGACACATGAACCCGGTCGCCGATCAACTCGAAGCGCACTTCGCCCAATGGCTGCGCACCCTGGAGTCCGACGCGCGCCTCGGCTCTCCCGGTGACACCGGCGATCCGGCCGGGGCCCACGGACTCCCGCAGCCGTCCGCGCCGGTGCGGTACGGCGAATGGGAAGACTCCGACGGCAGCACGCGCGAGGTGCGGATGACCCGGCCGGAGTGGCTGCTGAACCAGCTCGACGCCGTTCTCGCCCTCGGCGACGTCATCACGCCCGACGACGTGACGGTCGTCGCCGTGCCGTACGAACTGTCCCTCGAAGGGGCCTCCATCGAGCGGGCCGTCGAGTTGCTGGGCGCCTCCCTCATCAGCGTCGGTACCAGCAACACGATCTGCCCGGTCCCGCGTCTTCTGGACCTGATCCACCGGTACCGGGTGACGACGCTGGCGTGCCCGCCCCAACTGGCCGCCGAGCTGGCCGCGCTCGACGAGGCGGCCGGACGGGACCCCGGGGCGTCCACCGTCCACACCCTCATCGCGACCCGGCCGGCCGCTCCCGAGCGCCTGCGCCGTATCGCCGCCGTGTGGGGCGCGTCAGCGTTCGAGATCTTCAGCACCCCGTCCAGACCCGCCACGGCCACGCCCTGCGGGGCCGGCCGGCTCCATCTGCCGGAGGACCGCTTCGAGGTGCAGCTCCGGTCACCTGCTCCGGGCCGTATCGACACCGACGGCACCCGTGGGGAACTCATGCTCGCCGCCCGCCACCCCGAGTCGTCCACGCCGGTGGCCGTGCCGACCGGAGAGCTCGTCGAGCTCCGCTCCTCGCGCACGGTATGCGCGTGCGGCGGTGACGGGCGGATCGTCATTCCGCTCGGACGGGTGGCCGACGCCGTCCCCACGCCGCAGGGCCCGGTGACGCAAGTGGACGTCGAGCACTGCCTGTTCACCTCCCCGGACCCAGGGGGGCGGGTCACGAGCACGGTCGAGAACGGCCGCCTGTCGGTCGCCTTCGCCGTACGCAGCGGTACCGACCGGAACCGGGCGGCACTTCATGAGCTCGTCCGGAGCCGGCTCGGTCCCGCGGTCGAGCTGGCGCCGTTCGCCGAAGAGATCGCCGAAGCCGACACCCGCGCGAGGAGCAGCAGATGAAGGTAGCGGTAGTCCAGACGCGCTGGGCCGACGACCCGGCCGACGGCCTGCGCAACGCCCACCAGGCCATCGAGGAAGCCACCGAGTCCGGGGACGTCGATGTGCTCTGCTTCCCGGAGTTCTTTCTCGGCCCGCCCTGGTACATGCCGGGCCAGGACCATCTGAGGGGTCGCACCGACACCCGCATACCCGGGCCGGTCATCGAGACCTTCCAGAAGCTGGCGCAGAGCACCAGTACCAACATGGTGCTGGGGGCGATCGTCGAGGAGCTCGACGACGGCAAGTACAGCAACACCTCACTGTTCCTCGACAGGGACGGCGAGATCGCCGGGCGGGCCTCGAAGGCCCACATGTTCGGCAACGAGATCGTGGTGTGCCGCGCGGCCGACTCGCTGGGCATCATCGAGACCGATGTCGGCCGGGTCGGACTGGCGGTCTGCTCCGATTTCTGGGTCCCCGAAGCCATCCGGGTCATGGCGCTGGCCGGGGTGCACACGGTCTTCGTACCGGGTGGAACCCTGCGCCAGAACCAGGCGCTCATGGTCAACGCGCTGCGCACCACGGCCTATCTCAACGGCGTCAACGTGGTGTACGCCAGCTCGGTCGGGCTGGTCGAAGGCACCAGGGGCGACCGCGTGGTCCAGATCCACTTCGCGGGCACCAGCCTCGTGGTGTCGCCGGAGGGAGTGATGGCGCAGGCCGGCAGCGCGCGACCGCAGATCCTGCACGCCGACCTGGCCCCGCCGCCCGCGCACAATGACGGCAGGAACTGGCTCGCCATGCGGCGTCCCGAGGCCTACGCGCCGCTGCTGGGGGAGTACGCGGGCATGAGCCGCGACCTCGCCGAGGAGCTGCGCAGCAACCTGGCCGAGGACGCCGGACAGCGGCAGCCGTCCGAAGCTCCCGCGACGTCGCGGACGGGGGTCTGAGGATGTCCAGGATCTTCGTGGCTCAGTACCGCCGCCGTGCCGACGCGCAGAGCACGCTGGACGGGGTGCTGGAGCACCTCGACGACAAGGTCACGGCACGTGCCGGGTTCGTCGTACTGCCGGAGAACGCCTTCGCCCCCGTGGACGCCGGTCCCTTGCCCACCGCCCTGCGGGACCAGGCGCTGGAACGGCTCGCCGAGCTGGCCCGGCGGCGCGGCACCTATCTGCTCACCGGCTCGTGGGCGGAGGAGGGAGGACCGGGCGGAGGACTTCACCAGGTCGCTCACCTCCTGGACCCCTCGGGCGATGTCCTGGCCGCCGTGCGGCGTCCCGTCGACGATCAGGGCCGTACCGTCACCGGCGACGACTTCCCCGTCGTGGACACCGAGCACGGGCGGGTCGGAGTGCTGCTCGGCCCGGACTTCTGGCTGGTCGAGCCGCCGCGGATCCAGTGCCTCGCGGGAGCAGAGCTCCTTCTCGTGGCCGGTTCCACCAGCGGGGCGGCGACCGACAGCCAGCATGCCGCGGTCTGGGGCATCTCCACGCTCAACACCGTGGGCGTGGCCATCGCCTGTGGGCTCGACGCACCCTCGGCGGGGGGATCGGGTGTCGCGGTTCCCGACGGCTTCCTGGCCTGGGCCGGTACCCAGGAGGCGGTGGTCAGCGCCGCCTGGGACCTGGACCATCTGCGGCACCTGCGCCAGCCGGACCTGCGCTTCCAGGAGACCCTGTGGTTCGGCCTGTGGGCTCGGCGACCGGACCTGTACACGAGTCTCGCCGACGGAGCATCCCCGTCCGGCGTCACCGTCGAGGCCGGGAGCTGACATGCGCGAAGCCGGACTGCCCGAATCCGCGGTGCGTACGGAGATCACCGCTGCCCTGTCCGAGGACATCCCCTGGACCCGGGTGCTCAACTCCATCTGCACCGAACCGCATCCGCTGGCCGTCGAGCTGTCCCACGCCGCGTCGCACACCAACCTCGGCGACGTGCGGATATTCCGCGGTACCAAGCGCATCGAACGCAAGGTCGTCGCCCTGCTTCTGGAGCTGCTCGGTCATCCTCGGGGGGCGGGGAGCCTGGTCTCCGGGGGAACCGAGGCCAATCTGCTCGCCATGCTCGCCGCCCGCCAGGAGGCCCGGGCCGCCGGCCGGCTGACGGAGCGCCCGGAAGTCATCGTCGGAAGCACCGTCCACTTCTCGTTCGACAAGATCTTCTCCGCCCTCGGCGTCACCGCCGTCCGCGTGCCCGTGGACGACAACCTGCGCCTAGCGCCCGGCTCCGTGGCGGCGGCGGTGAACGAGAACACCATCGCGGCGGTGGCCACCGCCGGGAGCAGTGAACTGGGTGTGGTGGACGCGGTGGACGACATCGCCACCGCGCTGGCGCGGCACAGGGTGTGGCTGCACGTGGACGCGGCCACCGGCGGCTTCATCATCCCGTTCGCGCGCGAACTCGGGCGTCCTCTCCCGCAGTTCGACTTCGAGGTCGGCGGCGTCCGGTCGATCACTATCGACCCGCACAAGTACGGCCTGGCGAACGTCCCCGCCGGGGCGATCCTCTTCCGTGACCAGGAGGCGTACCAGGCCGACTCGTTCTTCCTCGACACCCCCGCGCACACCACCCTCCTCGGCACCCGCCCGGGCAGCGCCGCGGTGGCGACCTACGCCGTCCTCGAACATCTCGGCAGGGAGGGGTTCGTCGAGATCACCCGCACCAACTTCGAGAACACCGCGTACCTGACGACACAGCTCGCCGAGGCCGGGTACGGCCTTCTCATTGAGCCCGACCTGAACATCGTGGTCGCCCGGGTCCCGCACGCCGCCGAGGTGTCACGCCGTCTCGACGCCGACGGCTGGATCGTCTCCACCTCCAAGCGCTTCGACGAGGGCCTGCGCCTCGTGGTGGCCCGGCACGTCACCCGGGACGTCATCGACGCGTTCATGCCCGCCCTGGTCAAGGCCGACCACGAAGTCCGGGCCGAGGTGGCCGGATGACGGCTCCAGTCACCACAACGACGATCACGACCCCCCGAGGAGTCCCACGTTGAGCTTGTTCCGCGGACAAGGCCTCACCCTTGCCGCCGTCCAGACGCAGATCGATCCGGGTCGACGCGAGGAGAACCAGGCCCGTGCGGCGGAGCTGCTCGCCTCCGCGGCCGGGCAGGGCGCCGACCTGGCGTGTCTGCCCGCGTGCTTCGCCACCGGAGTGAACTTCCCGTCGATACGCAAGGACGCGACTCCGCTGGACGGACCCGTCATGGACTTCCTCGCCGGCCAGGCGCAGCGGCACGGTATGCACATCGCGGCCGGTGTCCTGCTGTCGGAGGGCCGGGACATCTACGATGCCGCCGTCCTGGTCGGTCCCGCGGGTGATCTGCTCGGGCTCTATCGCCGGGCCTCCCTGTGGGCCGGTGAGCGGGACTACCTGGCGGCCGGGGAGCCCCTCGACGCCATCACCACCCCGCTCGGCCGCATCGGCCTCCAGGTCAGCTACGACCTGCGCTTCCCGGAAGCGAGCCGACGGTTCCTCGTCCAGGGCGTCGACGTCATCGTGTGTGTCGCGAACCTGTTCGCCGACTTCTCGCACCACGTCAGGTCGCTCGCGCGCGCCCGCGCGGCCGACAACGCGACCGCCCTCGTGTTCAGCAGCTGCACCGGGGAGAACCGGTTCGTGGGCATGCCGTACGTGGGCCGTAGCTGCATCGTCGACGGCCTGACCGAGGGTGTCACGGCGGACGACGCCGACGTGCTGGCGGAGGTTCCGGCCGGCAGCCGCGAAGGCGTCGCGACCGCCACGCTGTACCCGCGTCAGCGCAGAAAGGCGGGCGCCGCGCTTCCGTTCCGCGAGGACACCGTGGCGACCTGGCGCACCTCCTACATCTGGGAGGGGCCATGACGGCGCCCGCGTACCGCCGGCGCAACGCCCGTGCGTCCTCGCCCGGGCCCCGGTTCCGTGTGTCCGAGTGGCTGGGAGACGTGTTCCGGCTGGTGGCCCTGGACCTTCGCCAGTTCTTCGACAACAAGCTGTACGCCGTCTCCACCTTCCTCACGTCTGTGTCGATGGTGCTGGCGTTCGGCGCGGCCACGGACCAGATGGCCAGTCCCACCGCGGACGCGGCCAACTTCTTCGATTTCGTGTTCCCCGGAATCCTGGCCGCCGGCGTGATGTTCAGCTGCACCTACTCCGTCGGCTACACGATCATCGTCGACCGGAACCGGCGCACGATCGAGGACCTGATCCTCTCGCCCCTGTCGTACTCGGGGTTCCTCCTGGCGCGATTCGTCGGGGTCACGCTGAAGTGCCTGTTCCAGTTCGCCGCCGTGCTGGTGCTCGGCCTCGTGGTGTTCGACGCCGCCGTCGAGTCCGTACCCCTCGCGATCCTCGCCTTCGTCAGCGGGTGCCTGGCGTTCGCGGGCCTCGGCGTCGTCGTGGCCACCTTCTCGAACGAGATCTCGTTCCCCGCCGTCGTCAACATCATCGTCATCCCGCTCATGTACTTCGCCGGCGTCTTCTTCCCGCTGCAGAACCTGGGGTGGGTGGGTGACGTGATGGAACGGCTCCCGCTCTCCGTCAACGTCGAACTCTTCAGGGCGGCCACCGGCCAGGGGCCGTCGCCGTCGGTGGAGATCCTCACCCTGGCCGTCGCCTACGCCGTCGTGGCGGTGGGCGTATCGGCGTACGCCTTCAGACAAAGGATCGGCCGTGGCTAGCGCACACGACACCCCTACCCCGGTGCTCCAGGTCTCCGGCCTGGCCTACCGCGTCAGTCCGGAGTTCGGCCTGCGGGACATCGACTTCGACGTCGACGCCGGTGAGGGCGTCGCGATCATCGGATCCAACGGCGCGGGGAAGACCACCCTCATCAGGCTCGTCGCCGGCCTGCTCAAGCCCCGGGCCGGAGACGTGAGAGTGTGCGGCACCGACGCCCGGCGCTGGGGCAGGGTGAGCGGGCACCTCGGTTACGTCCAGCAGTCGAAGGAACTCCCCGACGGAGTGACGGTCGAAGCGTACGTACGCCATCAGCTGCGCCTCCACCGGGCCGAGCCGGCCCGGCTGGGCGAACTCCTCGCCCTGGCCGAGCTGGAGAGCTACGCCGGTCAATACGTGCGGACGCTGTCGGGCGGCAGCCAGCGCAAGCTCCACATCATCACGGCCGTCGCGCACCGGCCCGACCTGCTGATCCTCGACGAGCCGACCGCGGGCCTCGACGCCGCCGCACGGCAGACGCTGCTGCACATGCTGGCCGGCCTGAAGAAGGACGGTGTCGCGGTGCTCTACGCGAGCCACCACCGGCAGGAACTCGATGCCCTGGCCGACTCGGTCGTCGTCCTCCACCGAGGCCGACAGGCCAAGGACGCCTCGCTGGAGGACATCGCCCGCTCGGCAGGGAACCCGCGACTCGTCCTCGAATCCCATCCGGACGCCGATCCCGGGCCGCTCCAGGAGTGGTCCGAAGGGCTCCTCCTGAGCCATGAAGGCGTCCAGGCGGTCCACCCGACGCGCACGGGTGCGGCCATCGAACTGCACGACGGTGAGCACCCCGAGGCGCTCGGGGAGATCGTCGCACTCGCGCATGCCGGCGGCATCAGGCTCCGCGCCGCCTTCTACAACCGGGCCACTCTCGCGGAGATCGTCCGGACCATCGCCCAACACCAAGGATTGGGAGAGAGCTGATGAGCATCACCACGACGAGCATGCCGTTCTGGAAGGAATACCCGGAACGGGACAGCGAGTGGGTCCGGCAGTACCCCACCAAGCACGTCATGGTCACCGAGGAGGAGGTGTTCCCGCCCAAGCCGATGGGTGTGTACATGCACATCCCGTTCTGCAACCGGCTGTGCTTCAGCTGCCCGTACATCAAGTTCCAGACGGAGCGCGATCTCACCCTGGCCTACCTCGACGCGCTCAAGGCCGAGATCACCAACTACGCGAACCGGCCGTACATCCAGGACCACCGGATCACGCTCGGCTACATCGGCGGCGGCACGCCCACCTCGCTGACGGCCCAACAGCTCGACGACCTGCTCGGGCACCTGCACAACAGCTTCGACTTCGCGCCCGACGCCGACTTCTCCATCGAGACCACGCCGATCGACATCACCGAACGCAAGGCGAAGGTGCTGCTCGAACGGGGCGTTCGCCGCATCAGTCTCGGCGTGCAGACGTTCGTCGAGGAGGAGCTGAAGAACCTGGGCAGGCCCAGCGACCCGGAGATGCTCAAGGCCAGCATTCGCCTGCTGCAGGACGCCGGTTTCGAGAACATCAACATCGACCTCATGCACGGCATCAACGGGCAGACGATGGAGGGCTGGGAGCACAGCCTCGACGTGGCGATCGAACTCGGCGTCACCTGCGTGTCGTTCTACACCTACATGGAGTTCGCGCAGGTCTCCACCAAGCGCCGCAAGCTGCCGCCGGTCCCGGACCGCGAAACCGTCGACGACATGTTCTTCTTCGCCGCCGACAAGCTCACCAAGAACGGCTTCCTGGGCTACTACGGCGACTGTTTCGCCAAGCCCGGCTACCAGCCCAAGTACGGCGAGACGTCGTGGAGCGAGGACATCCCCATCATCCCGCTCGGACCCACCGCCACCGGCCACCTGCGGGAGCACTGGTACTTCAACGAACCCGACATCGGCAGGTACGTCCAGACCGTGCGGGAAGGACGCCTGCCCATCTCGATGGGGCGGCACATCCCCAAGCCGGAGGCCATCCGCAGGTCGATGGTGCTGGGCGTCAAGGCCGGCCGGGTCAACCGTGAGCGCTTCATGCGGCTGCACGGCGTGGACTTCATGGAGATGTTCGCCGACGAGATCTCCGACCTCGTCGAGAAGGGACTCGTCGAGGTCACGGACGACGGCATCGAGGTGACCGGCCCCAAGGGCTGGTACTACCTCGACAACATCTCCAAGGCGTTCTACTCGCCGGAGTTCCGCCGGTATCCGCAACACCTGGGGGCCGACATCACCGGGTTCATCTCCCCCCAGCGTTCCCTTCCTCTTGCCATCGTCAACGGTGATTCCCAGGGAGGCTGCCATGACTGTTGAGGCACCGCTGCTCGACCTCGCCGAGAGGGTTCCGCTGACCCAGCCCTTCACCGACATGGAGGCCGTTCGCGCCTACGACCTCGGCATGCGACGCTCCGCCCTGATGGCGTACAAGCGCCCGACGGAGCGCATCCTGGCGGCTCACCACGAGGGCATGACCGACTTCGTCGACATCGGGTTCAACACGGGGCTGCTGTCCCTGCACGTCTCCGGCCGCCTGCCCGAAGTCGCCGTGTCGGGCGTCGAGGAGCACAACAACCTCGTGGACGTCGCCGAGGACAATCTGACCCTCTGCGTCTGGTCCAACATGGCGGGCGATGTGGAGTTCGAGCACTCCAAACTCAGCCGGCTGCCCTTCGCCGACGACTCCGCGGACATCGTCTACTCGTTCTCCTCGTTGCACCGCTGGCGCCGCCCCGTGGAGACGCTCAAGGAGGCAGCGCGCATCTGCAAGCCGGGCGGGACGGTCCTCATTGAGGACGTGAACCGCCTGGCCGAAGAGGGGCACATCACGTTCATCCTCCAGTTCGTCAAGGAGGGAGGCGAGCAGTTCATGCGCTCGCTCAAGGCCGCCTACTCGCCGGAGCAGGCCCAGGAGCTGCTGCGCGAGGCCGGGCTCGACGACTGGCACGTCGTGGAGGAGGATCTCGGTCTCGTCATCTCCAACCGCCCCGTCACCCCGGTGAGCATGTGATGGGCCGCCTCAGGATCGCAGTCGTCCAGATGGAGTCGAAGCTGGGGCGGGAGCCGGCCAACCTGCGCCGGGCCGAGCGCTATGTCAGGCAGGCCGCAGGGGACGGCGCGGACCTCGTCTGTCTTCCGGAGGCGTTCCTCACCTCGGGCAACATCCTGGAAGTCGCCGATGTGGCGGTTCCCATCCCCGGCGACGCGACCGATCAGCTGTGCCGCGTCGCCGCCGAGCTGGGGGTCCACATCGTCGCGGGACTGCTCGAGCGGGGTGAGGACGCCTCGTACTACAGCACCTCGGTACTGATCGACCGGACCGGGGAACTCCGCGGCACCTACCGGCGCGTCCACCGCCACGAGCTGGAGAGCCGCTATCTCGCCGGGGGCACCGAGTACCCCACGTTCGATCTCGACATCGGCCGCGTCGGTCTCATGCAGGGATACGACGTGAACTTCCCCGAAGTGTCCCGGGAGTATCTGCGCCGGGGGGTGGACGTCCTCGTGTGCTCCGCGCTGGTGCCGGACATGTTCACGTACCTGGTCGACATGCGTCTGCCGGTGCGGGCGGTCGACGGCGAGTGTGTTCTCGCCTTCGCCTCCGGCGTCGGCAACAACCTCTACGCCGGCTTCGGCTACATGGGGCGCAGCCAGATCCTGGCCGACCCCCTCTTCCTCGAGTCGGAGCGCTTCGACTTCGAGGACGGGGACGAACGCATGGTGCTGCTCGCCGAGGGTGAGGGCGTGGGCATCGTCGAGGTCGACATCGACAGGATGCGCCGCTACCGGGACAAGGCGACGCTGCGCAACGACTCCCGGCCGGGCACCTACTGGCGGCCCGTCGCCGACGCTGTCACCGCAACCGGACCGGCCACGGCGGCCCTCCAGACGTAGGAGCGTTCCATGCGAGTCCTCCTGATATCCACCAACAAGATCCGAGTACCCCGGCCCGCCCTGCCGATCGGCATGGCCTACATCGGCGCCGCCATCAAGAAGTCCGGACACGAAGTCGACGTCCTGGACCTTCTGTGGGAGTCACGCGAGCTCAAGGCAGTCCGCGAGAAGCTGACGTCCACCACCTACGACGTGGTGGGGATTGCCGTCCGCAACCTCGACAACCTCACCTTCGTCGACCCGATCTTCTTCGGCCCCCTCACCGAGAAGATCGTGCGGTGCGTCCGCAAATACACCAAAGCCACCGTCGTGCTGGGCGGTTCCGGCTTCTCGGTCGAGCCCCTGGCGTTCTTCGAGTACGCCCAGCCCGACTTCGGTATCGCCGGCGAGGGCGAGGTCGGCATGGCGCAGTTGCTGCAGTATCTGGAGGTCGGCGGCTCGCTCGACACCATCTCCGGTCTCTGCTACGTCGACGACGAGGGCTGCTTCGTCCACAATCCGCCCAACACGGGGTTCGACATCGGCGCACTGGTGCCCGACCGGTCCCTCTACGATCCCCGGTACTTCGAGGAAGGAGTGTCGGCCGCGTCCGACCTCACGCGGGACACGCAGCCCGCGATCGAGACCCTCCAGACCAAGCGTGGCTGCAAGCTGTACTGCTCCTACTGCATCATCCGCAAGACCGAGGGCAAGGGGAACCGCTTCAAGGAACCGGCGGCGGTGGTGGACGAGATCCAACGGGCGATGTTCGAGAACCCGGAGGTCAAGGAGTTCGAGATCGTCGACGCCACCTTCAACTTCCCGCTCGACTACGCGGCGGACGTGTGCAACGAGATGGTCAAGGCCAAGCTCGACGTCCCCTGGTACTGCCAGTTGACGCCCAACGCGGTGACCCCGGAGTTCGTCGAGCTGCTGGCCGCGGCCGGCTGCATCCGTGTCGACCTCGGCACCGACGCGTTCACCGACGAGGCGCTCGCCGACCTGCTCAAGGGCTTCGATCTCGCCCGGGTCGTGGAAGTCGACCGCTGGTTCACCGCCAGCAGTATCGAGCACACGCACTGCGTCTTCCTGGGCGGCCCCGGCGAGACCTCCGCGGCACTGCGCGAGTCCATCGACTTCACCGAGCGCTACCTCAACCCCGCCCAGATCTACGCCAACCTCGGCATCCGCATCCTCAGCGGCACCAAGCTGCTGAAGCAGGCGGTGAAGGCCGGAATCATGGAGGAAGGCCAGGGCACCTTCGTCCCGGCCTACTACGTCGAGCCCGAGATCGTGCGGGACCGGGACACGCTCGACTTCGTGCGGAACGCCTACCTGAGCCACAAGAACTGGTACCTGTGGTGGGGGCTGAGCGGCCAGAGCCTGAGCGACCGTGCGCAGTACTCGGCCGAGACGGTCGCCGAGATGCAGCGCGAGTACACGTACGTGATGGCGGACAAGACGCGTCTGAAGCCCGCGCGGCCCAAGTCGAAGCCGGTGGCGCTCACGCTCGGGGCACCCGCATGACCCCCGATGCCGCGGCCACCGAACTGCGCGAGCTGCTCGCCCGCCACGCGGACCCCGTGTTCGCGGACGGGATGCAGCGCTACTTCCGCACCCATGTGCCGGCGCTCGGGGTGGGCAACCGCGCCGTCGCCGACCTGACGTACCGCTGGGTGGGCGAACATCCGGATCTCTCGCCCGCGGACCGGCTGGCGATCGCGGACACGCTCATCGGGCAGTCGAAGCACCACGAAGAGACGCTCGCCGCATTCGCCCTTCTGCACCGGGTGGCCAAGCGGCAGCTGGGCGGAGAGCTTCTCGACCACGCCCGCGTCTGGCTCGACCGCCAGGTGACCAACTGGGCCCAGTGCGACGACCTGTGCCTCAAACTGCTCTACCCCTACCTCCTCGGTCATCTCGACGAGATGTCCCGGACCCGGGCGTGGATCCACGGCGGCCCGTGGGCGAGGCGGGCGGCCAATGTGGCGGTGGTCAAGTTCGTGCGCCGGCAGGTGGGCAAGACCGTCTACGAGCTCCCGGTCAGCCACGTGTTCGACAACTGCACCGCGTTGATGTCCGACGAGGAGTTCTACGTCCAAAAAGGCGTGGGATGGCTGCTCAAGGTCACGGCCCAGGTGCATCCGGAGGCCGTGGCGGAGTATCTGCGCACGTGGCACACACAGATGGGGCGCGACACGTTCCGGTACGCGCTCGAAGGGATGAGCGCCGATGACCGGTCCGCACTCATGGCACTCGACGGAGGTGTGCGCGCGTGAGCGACCAGAACGGCTATGTGCACCGGCCGGGTATCCACAGCGAGAGTGCCTGTCAGCGCAACATCCTTGCCGCCGGCGGCCACGACGTCGATGAGCACGTCATCTTCGGCCTGGACGGCGGCTTCGGCTTCTCGTACTTCCCCACCCGGGGCAACACCCCCGACATCATCGTCGGGAAGCAGGTGGTCATGCCGCTCCGGGCGGCACGGCTCCTCGGCGTCGAGGTCCATGCGCACACCCCCAAGTCCACCGCGGGGCTCGCCGCGCTGCTGGAGGTGGTACCGGCCGTCACGACGCGGGTCGACATCGGCCTCATGCCCTACTGGGGACTGGAGGGCCGGGCCTCGTTCGGCGGGTACTTCGTCAATGTCGTCCGCGCGAGGGGAGAGGACGAGTTCGAGGTCTCCGACCCGGCGTTCGACAGCAGCGTGCTGGTCCGTGCCGAGGATCTCAACGCGGCGCGCTCCAGCCGGAGTTCGCCGCCGCTGAACCCGGACTGGCGGACCTACACCTTCGGCTCGCCACGCAACACCCCCCGGCTCGACCTGGTGGGGCCCGTCGCCGTGCGCACCCTGAGCCGAGAGGTGCTGAGGCCGGGGAGCCGAAGCCTGGGCATCCCCGCCATGAAGGTGCTGACGACCACCGCCCCCTCCTGGCCGGCGAACAAGCGCGGTGAGGTGGAGGACGTCGACCTCCAGGGCCACGTCATCACCACGAGCGCTCTGGCGCGGCAACTCCTGCACCTCGGGCGCCAGATCGAGTCCTTCGGCACGGGGGGCGGGATGTTCCGTCCCGTGATCGCGCGCTTCCTGAGCGCCGTCTCCGAGCACTGCGACAACCCCCGGTACGCCGAAGCGGCCGATCTCTTCGGCCAGAGCGCGGAGCACTGGACCGGGCTCGGGAAGGCGCTGCTGGCACGCAGCGCGTGCGCCGAGGAATCGGAACTGAAGGGTCTCGTCGACGAGGTCGTCACCTCCGTCCGCGCGTCCATGGATCTGGAGAAGCGGGCCCTGGCGGGCCTGACGACCGTGTAGGAGGGGCATGGACGCGGACGAAGCGGTCCTGAAGCAGGGACCCACGATATGGAATCAGTACGCACGACGTCAGAGAGCCGAGGGCCGCCGGGCGGATCTGCGTGACGCAAGCCTGTCGGGTGCCGATCTGAGCGGGACGGATCTCGCCCATGCCGATCTGCGCGGGGCCCAACTCAGCGCGTCGTATCTGATGTCCGCCGATCTCCGCGGCGCCGACCTCGACGGCGCCGACCTGAGCGAGGCCTATCTGATCCGCGCGGACCTGGTGAACTCCCGCCTCGTCGGAGCCAGCCTGGACGGCGCCGACCTCAGCGGCGCCGACCTCACGGGCGCGCACCTCGATCCATCGTTCACGCGGTCACAGGTCATCTCCGACTACCTCACCATCTGGCCGGAGTAATCGTGGGCGCCACCGTCTCGATCCGCCGTCAACAGGCAAGGAGTTCCCGATGATCGTCCTGGGCTACAACGGATTCGGCAAAGCCGCGGAGCTGTTCGCCCGCCTCTACCGGGCGACCGGAATCGACCGTCATCTGCTGTTCGGCCATGACTCCGCGGCGGCCCTGATCGTCGACGGCGAGCTGGTGGCGGCGGTCGAGGAGGAACGCCTCAACCGGGTGAAGAAGACATCGAAGTTCCCGGTGAACGCCATGAACTGGTGCCTGGAGACCGGTGGTGTCTCCTTCGACGACGTCGACGTGGTGGCCTTCTCCTGGCAGTTCTCCGACGACGTGATGGACCAGATGATCGCCGAGATCACCGAGGACCACTCGGCGAGCACGGCGGAGAAATTCTCGCGGCTCGACCGCCTCGCGGAGACCTACGCGGCCCTGTTCAGCAAGGAGGCGATCCTGGCCGACTTCTTCGAACACACCGGCCACCATCTCGACCCGGGGAAGCTCGAACTGGTGCCGCATCATCTCGCCCATCTCATGACCGGCTACCACCTGGCCGGTGGCGGCGACGCCGCCTTCGTGGTCAGTGACGGCCGCGCGGAGTGGCTGTCGGCGATCATGGGGGAGATACGTGACGGCCAGGTACGGGTTCTCGACGACGTGACCATCGACTCGCGGCACTCCCTGGCCATGCTCTTCTCGGTGGTGACCAGATACCTCGGCTTCGTGCCGAACAACGACGAGTACAAGGTGATGGGGCTGGCCGGCTACGCACCGCCGCCCGCGGACAACCCCTTCCTCGAGCATGTGGTCGAGCTACTGCCCGACGGCACCTATACGATCGCCTACCCCGCGAGCGCGGTCCCCGCCTACTACGCGCTGTTCGACCGCATCTTCGACGGCGATCCATCCCGGCGGGAGGACTTCGACTTCCGGGTGCGTGTCGCGAGCGCCGCCCAGCAGATGATCGAAGTGGTGACGGCCGCCCAACTCGAGGTGCTGGAGCGCCGGAGCGCGCTGCCCCGGCTGATCTTCGAGGGCGGCCTCGCACTGAACTGCGTGAACAACACGAAGCTCCTGGAGGGCTCTCGCTTCGCCGACATGGACGTGAGTTTCGGAGCGTCCGACGTCGGGGTGGCGCTGGGGGCCGCCTTGCACGCCAGCCGGGAGGCAGGTGACGCGCCCCGGCCCGGCCCGTCGCCCTACCTCGGTCCCGCGTTCGACCGCGAGGACATCCTGGCCGCACTCGACAAGTTCTCCCAGCAGGTCGAATGGCGCGAGGTCGCCCCCGAGCAGGTGCCCGCCGAGACAGCCGCGCTGCTGGAGGACGAGAGCATCATCGGATGGTTCCAGGGACGGATGGAGTACGGGCCGCGGGCCCTGGGCAACCGGAGCATTCTCGCGAACCCCCGCTTCCCCGGCATCAAGGACTCGATCAACGAGCGGATCAAACACCGGGAGCAGTTCAGGCCCTTCGCCCCCGTCGTCCTGGAGGAACGCGCCTCCGAGGTCTTCGAGACCGGCAGGAAGCACTCCTCGCCGTACATGACGTTCGTGTTCCCCGTGCGACCCGCATACCGGGAAGTGATCCAGGGCGCCTGCCATGTGGACGGCACGGCCCGCATCCAGACGATCACCGACGACTCCAACCCGCGGCTCGCGCAGGTCCTGCGCCGCTTCAACGAGCTGACCGGGGTGCCGTGCCTGATCAACACGTCCTTCAACGTGGCCGGCGAGCCGATCGTCTGCTCTCCCGTGGACGCGCTGGCCTGCTTCCTGAACACGGAGATGGACCACCTGGTACTCGACACCTTCTTCGTGCGGCGCTCCGTGCAGAGGTGAACCGGAAGAGCGGCGCGCGTACGGCAGTTCGAGCCCCTTCCGTGCCGAGTCCGCTCTATCGGGTCGTTCTCCCGGACATCCAGGGCACATCGCCGGTGGGCGTGACATCCTGAGGATTCTCCATACGGTAGGTAGCCGAGCCACGTGCACGGAGCGGTCATCCGCTCGGCATGCTCACTGCCGCTTGTCACCTCTCGGGACTGAGTCCATCCATGCTGAACTATGACGTGAAGAAGGACCTGCGCAGCCTGTTCACCGCGAAGAAGAGGTTCGAGGTCGTCGATGTGCCCGCCATGAAGTTCCTCATGGCGGACGGTGAGGGCAGCCCCAACACATCGCAGCTGTACGCGGACATCGTGCGCGCGCTGTACGCGACCGCGTACGCCGTCCGTGCTCTCGCCATCGACGAACTCGGCAGGAAACACACCGTCGGTCCGCTGGAAGGCTTGTGGTCGGCCGACGACCTCAAGGCCTTCACGTCGTCACGCGACGAGAACGAGTGGCAGTGGCGGCTCATGATCGTTCAGCCCGACTGGATCACCGACGAGATCGTCGGCGAAGGTCTGAAGCGAGCGATCGAGAAGAAGGATCTGGCCGCCGGCGACCGCGTCCGCTTCGGCGAGTTCCACGAGGGCAAGGCGGTCCAGGTCCTGCACATCGGCCCCTACAACCAGGAGGGGCCCACGATCGCGCGGATGCACGACGAGTACATGCCGCAGCAGGAACTCAAGCCCCGCGGGGACCACCACGAGATCTACCTCTCCGACGCACGGCGCACCGACCCGTCGCGGCTGCGCACCATCCTGCGCCAGCCTGTCGAATCCACCGGGAGCTGATTCCGGACCCGGCCGTTCGCGCTTTCCTGGAAGCGCGGAGGCGTGACGTACCCGTGCTGCTGTCGGTGCGCCGCGCATGAGGTTCGGCCGACCGAGGCGGGGCCCGTGCGGGCTTCGCCGGTGCCATAGGGCCTTGTGAGAGGCTGGGCCGTATGAATCGGCTGGCCGACGAGACCTCGCCCTATCTGCTTCAGCACGCCTCGAACCCCGTGGACTGGTGGCCCTGGGCGCCGGAGGCTTTCGAGGAAGCGCGAAAGCGCGGCGTACCCGTGCTGCTGTCGGTCGGCTACTCGGCCTGCCACTGGTGTCATGTCATGGCGCACGAGTCCTTCGAGGACGAGACGACCGCCTCGTACATGAACGAGCACTTCGTGAACGTCAAGGTCGACCGCGAGGAACGCCCCGACGTCGACGCCGTGTACATGGAGGCCGTGCAGGCCGCCACCGGTCAGGGCGGCTGGCCGATGACCGTCTTCCTCACCCCCGATGCCGAGCCCTTCTACTTCGGTACGTACTTCCCGCCGCAGCCCCGCCAGGGCATGCCCTCCTTCCTTCAGGTCCTCGACGGGGTCACGGTCGCCTGGCAGGACCGGCGCGAGGAAGTGGCCGAGGTGGCGCAGAACATCGTGCGCGATCTCGCCGGGCGGTCCCTCGCGGTCGGCGGTGCCGGAGTGCCCGGGGAGGAGGAGCCGGCCCAGGCGCTGCTCGGGCTCACCCGGGACTACGACGAGCGGCACGGCGGCTTCGGGGGCGCGCCCAAGTTCCCGCCGTCGATGGTGCTCGAGTTCCTGTTGCGGCACCACGCCCGCACCGGAGCCGAGGGCGCACTCCAGATGGCAGCGGACACCTGCGAGGCGATGGCCCGCGGCGGTATCTACGACCAGCTCGGCGGCGGGTTCGCGCGCTACTCGGTGGACCGGGAGTTCGTGGTGCCGCACTTCGAGAAGATGCTCTACGACAACGCCCTCCTGTGCCGCGTGTACGCCCACCTGTGGCGGGCCACGGGCAGCGACCTCGCCCGCAGGGTCGCCCTGGAGACCGCCGACTTCATGGTGCGTGAACTGCGCACCGCCGAGGGCGGGTTCGCCTCCGCGCTCGACGCCGACAGCGACGACGGCAGCGGCCGGCACGTCGAGGGCGCGTACTACGTGTGGACGCCGCGGCAGTTGCGCGAGGCCCTGGGCGACGACGAGGGGCAGCGGGCCGCCGAGGCCTTCGGGGTGACGGAGGAGGGGACCTTCGAGGAAGGCGCCTCCGTGCTGCAACTCCCGGACGGGGAAGCCGATCCGGGCATGCGGGAGCGGCTGCTCGCCGCGCGGGAGCTGCGGCCCCGGCCGGAGCGGGACGACAAGATCGTGGCCGCCTGGAACGGGCTCGCCATCGCCGCGCTCGCCGAGGTGGGCGCGTACTTCGAGCGCCCGGACCTGATCGAGCGCGCCACCGAGGCGGCGGATCTGCTCGTCCGTCTGCACATCGACTTCTCCGCCACCGGAGCGCGGCTCACGCGCACCTCCAAGGACGGCAAGGCCGGTCGGAACGCCGGTGTGCTGGAGGACTACGCCGATGTCGCCGAGGGCTTTCTCGCGCTCGCGGGCACGACCGGTGAGGGGGTCTGGCTGGAGTTCGCCGGGTTCCTGCTGGACATCGTCATCGACCGGTTCACCGGTGAGGGCGGCGCGCTCTACGACACGGCGCACGACGCCGAGCGGCTGATCCGCCGGCCGCAGGACCCGACGGACAACGCCGCTCCGTCCGGGTGGACCGCCGCGGCCGGTGCGCTGCTGACGTACGCGGCGCACACGGGCTCCCAGGCCCATCGCACGGCCGCCGAAGGTGCGCTCGGTGTGGTGAAGGCGCTCGGACCGCGGGCTCCGCGGTTCGTCGGCTGGGGGCTCGCGGTGGCCGAGGCGCTGCTCGACGGGCCGCGCGAGGTGGCGGTCGTCGGCCCGGAGGACGACCCGGCGACGAGCGAGCTGTTCCGTACGGCGCTGCTGAGCACCGCGCCGGGTGCGGTGGTGGCGGCGGGATCACCGGACAGCGAGGAGTTCCCGCTGCTGAGGGACCGTGCGCTGGTGGAGGGCCGCCCGGCGGCCTATGTGTGCCGCGACTTCACCTGTCGGATGCCCACCACGGATGCGGACGAGCTGGCCGGCCAACTCGGTGCATGAGACCACCGGGTGACCGACGCGCGAGGTGCTGGCGACACGCCGGTCCTGTCCCGGTAGGCGAACGAGGCGCGCGGCCCGGAGCTCACCGAAGGCGCAGGCCGCCCTGGAGGGTGTCCAGCGTCCGGTGGACGAGCGCGACCAGGTCGTCCTGCTGGCCGCGCTCGGCCCAGTGGATCAGGGCCTCCCGCAGCGCGCCCATGACGGCCGCCGTGAACACCCGCACGTCGAGGTCGTCGGGCTCCCGCCCGGCCCGGCCGGCGATCGCGCGGGCCAGCAGCAGGGCCGTCTCGGCCATGGTCCCGGTCATCCGCGCGCGGAGGGCCGGGACCTCGACGATGAGCCGGCTGCGCTGACGCATCTCCTCGGGCTCCTCCGCGAGCATGGCGGCGAACGCTTCGGTGAGGGCGGCCCGCAGGGACTCCAGCGGCGGTTCGGCGGCGGGACGGGCCCGCAGGAGGGTTTCCACGGCCCGGTCGTACTCGTCCGCGAGGACGATGTCCTCCTTGGTCGCGAAGTACCGGAAGACCGTGGACGGCGACACGTCCGCCGCCTCCGCGATCTGCTCGACCGTGGTCGCCTCGTACCCGTGCGCGGCGATCAGCCGGAAGGTCGCGCGGCGGATCGCGGTCCGGGTCCTGAGCTTCTTGCGTTCGCGCAGGCCCGGCCGCGGGGGTGCCGCGACGGGTGGGTCGCCGGACGGGCTGCGTGTGGTGGCCGCCATGGCGGTCATTGTGCGCCATCGGCCGGCTGCGGAGCCGCTTCGGCGGCCCGGGGAGCCGCTGTCGAATGACAGCGGCTCTCACATGCTGGTGGCCGTCAGTGCTCGTAGGCGACCAGGGAGATTCCCACGTAGTGCACGACGAAGGCGGCGAGGGTGAGCGAGTGGAAGACCTCGTGGAAGCCGAACCACCGGGGGGAGGGGTTGGGCCGCCGGAGGCCGTAGACCACGCCGCCCGCGCTGTAGAGCAGCCCTCCGACGACGACACAGACGAGCACCGCGATACCGCCGGTACGCAGGAAGTCGGGGAGGAAGAAGACCGCGGCCCAGCCCATCGCGATGTAGCAGGGCGTGTAGAGCCAGCGCGGCGCGCCCACCCAGAAGACGCGGAAGGCGATCCCCGCGACCGCCGCCGCCCAGATCGCCCACATGAGTGGCCGGGCGGTCGCGTCGGGGAGCAGCAGCATCGTCAGCGGCGTGTAGGTGCCGGCGATGATCAGGAAGATGTTGGCGTGATCGAGCCTGCGCAGCACGGCCTCACCGCGCGGACCCCAGTTTCCACGGTGGTAGATCGCGCTCACGCCGAACAGCAGGCAGGCGCTCAGCACATAGACCGCACACGCGATACGCGCCTCGGTGGAGCCCGCGGAAGCTGTCAGCACCAGCCCCGCGACCAGGACGGCCGGGAACATGCCGGCGTGCAGCCACCCGCGCAACCGGGGCTTGACCGGGGGCGGTTCTATCTCTGTCACGTCGGGCGCTGCAGGCGTCATGTCTGGATGGTACCTACGCAACCGTAGGTAACGGACGTCTCCGGGCAGCGTGAGCTCCGACTCCTTCGGGGTACCCGAGTGGCAATGCTCACGTGAGACGCCCTCTGGACATATGGGCGCACTCCACCGATGATCAGATGAGTGCGGTCGGCACCGGATGAGCGCCAGAAGAGTGAAGGGTCCGAAGCATCCGGGTCGCAGCCCCCACGGGGCACCAACCACCAAACCCTCTCTTAGGAGCGATCGTGGCGCGCGACATCGCGGCTCCCACCACCGTCCCCACCAGCCACCAGGAGCTCATCTCCTGGGTCGACGAGATCGCAGCAATCACGGAACCGGACAGCGTCGTCTGGTGTGACGGATCAGAAGCCGAGTACGAGCGCCTGTGCGGAGAGCTCGTCGCCAAGGGAACGTTCACGAAGCTTGACCCCATCAAGCGTCCGAACTCCTACTACGCCGCGTCCGACCCGACCGACGTCGCCCGTGTCGAGGACCGCACCTTCATCTGCTCCGAGAAGGAGGCGGACGCCGGCCCCACGAACCACTGGAAGGCCCCCGCGGAGATGAAGGAGATCTTCGCCGGCGAGAAGGGGATCTTCCGCGGCTCGATGCGCGGCCGCACGATGTACGTCGTGCCGTTCTGCATGGGCCCGCTGGGCTCGCCGCTGTCGGCCATCGGCGTCGAGATCACCGACTCCGCCTACGTCGCCGTCTCCATGCGCACCATGACCCGCATGGGGCAGCCCGTCCTCGACGAGCTCGGCTCCGACGGCTTCTTCGTCAAGGCCGTCCACACCCTCGGTGCGCCTCTCGCCGAGGGCGAGGAGGACGTGCCCTGGCCGTGCAACTCGACCAAGTACATCTCGCACTTCCCCGAGACCCGCGAGATCTGGTCGTACGGCTCCGGCTACGGCGGCAACGCCCTGCTCGGCAAGAAGTGCTACGCCCTGCGCATCGCGTCCGTCATGGCGCGCGACGAGGGCTGGCTCGCCGAGCACATGCTGATCCTCAAGCTCACGCCCCCACACGGTGAGTCCAAGTACGTGGCGGCGGCCTTCCCGTCCGCGTGCGGCAAGACGAACCTCGCCATGCTGGAGCCCACCATCTCCGGCTGGACCGTGGAGACCATCGGCGACGACATCGCGTGGATGCGGTTCGGCGAGGACGGCCGGCTGTACGCGATCAACCCCGAGGCGGGCTTCTTCGGTGTCGCGCCCGGCACCGGCGAGCACACCAACGCCAACGCCATGAAGACCCTGTGGGGCAACGCCGTCTTCACCAATGTCGCGCTCACCGACGACAACGACATCTGGTGGGAGGGAATGACCGAGGAGGCCCCGGCCCACCTCACGGACTGGAAGGGCAACGACTGGACGCCCGCGTCCGAGACGCCGGCCGCCCACCCCAACGCCCGCTTCACGGTGCCCGCCTCGCAGTGCCCGATCGCCGCGCCGGAGTGGGAGGACCCGAAGGGCGTGCCGATCTCGGCGATCCTCTTCGGCGGCCGCCGCGCCTCCGCCGTGCCGCTGGTCACCGAGTCCTTCACCTGGAACCACGGTGTCTTCCTCGGCGCGAACGTCGCCTCCGAGAAGACCGCCGCGGCCGAGGGCAAGGTCGGCGAGCTGCGCCGCGACCCGTTCGCGATGTTGCCGTTCTGCGGCTACAACATGGGCGACTACATGGCCCACTGGGTCAAGGTCGGCGCCGACAAGGACCAGGCCAAGCTCCCGAAGATCTACTACGTGAACTGGTTCCGCAAGAACGAGGCGGGCAAGTTCGTGTGGCCCGGCTTCGGCGAGAACAGCCGCGTCCTGAAGTGGATCGTCGAGCGCCTCGACGGCAAGGCCGAAGGCGTCGAGACCCCGATCGGCATCCTGCCGACGCGTGAGGCGCTGGACACCGACGGGCTCGACATGCCGGAGGAGGACCTCGACTACCTGCTCAAGGTCGACAAGGAGATCTGGCGCGAGGAGGCCGCACTGGTCCCCGAGCACCTGAACACCTTCGGCGACCACACGCCCAAGGAACTGTGGGACGAGTACCGGTCGCTGGTCGCCCGCTTGGGCTGACGCGCCCTCGGCGCTCGCGGCGGATCCGTCCGACAGCCGCCCTGACCTGTGGGGTCACCTCAGGTCCGCCGCGTTCCCGGCCCCCGGAAGCCCCCTCAGGCTTCCGGGGGCCGGACCCTTTCCGGCATCCGTGGGGCTCTTTCACACCGGGCCCCACCGGTCCTCCGGACAGCGGGTGTGGGTCTGCCGGCGGCGGGACTCGTCGCGGCGGTGAACTCGGCGGCGGCACCCTGTGGCCGGAAGCCGTGCCGTACGGCCGGTTCGCGCAGCCGCCGGTCGGAGCCGAGCAGTTCGCCGAGCGCCCGTCCGTCCTCGGTGAGCGGGACGAGCGTGTGCCGCCCGCCGTCGGCGACGTACGAGGCCGCGGCCGGATACAGCGCCCCGGAGTTGGAGGCGACCATGGTGAAGGCCCTTGCTGCCAAGGGATGTACCGTCGGGACAGAGACCTCGGGCTCCTGGGCCATGCAGGAACTGCCCCTGAAGGTGCAGGACTTCGCCTTCCCGTCGTCCAAGGCGCCGGCCGACGAACTGCGGCGCGGGTCGGGCGTCGGCGGCGGTCCGATCCGCCACACGGTCTTCGTCGGGTCCTGGCTCTCGCGGCCTGCGACGACGATTCCCACGATGCGCCTCACCGCACGGAGAGTGCTCGCATTACACATTCCGGGATGACTTCGGTGGGGTTCCCGGCCCCGAAATCCACTGCCGGCCGGGATTCCCCGAGGGGCGAGCCCCGCCCCGGGCTTGGTGGCACCCGGCCCACGCGCCTCCGCGGCCCGTGGACCGGGGCCGTCAGGGGGCGC
The DNA here is from genome assembly GCF_032229325.1 of Streptomyces sp. AM8-1-1. Classification (NCBI taxonomy): domain Bacteria; kingdom Bacillati; phylum Actinomycetota; class Actinomycetes; order Kitasatosporales; family Streptomycetaceae; genus Streptomyces; species Streptomyces sp. AM8-1-1. The sequence goes on along the minus strand of NZ_CP135086.1, from coordinate 3,079,009 downwards.
CGACCAGGCGCGGTTCGGCCAGTGCGGCGGCGTGGGCGTCCATGCGCTCGGCGGAGAGGATGGCGACCGCGGTGTCCGCGCGGGACGCCGCGACGACGAGGGCACGGCCGGCCAGGTCGTGGGCGCGCCGGTGCAGGGCGGGGGCGTCGCTGCCGCGCCGCAGGCCCGCGTTCCGTACGGGGGGCGTGCCGCGCAGGCGGGCGATCTGGGACGCGATCTGCTCAGCGGCGTCGTCGATCCCGAGTTCGTCCGTGACGGCGAGCAGCGCGGAGAGATGGCCGGCGAGCTGGATGTCCAGCTCCTCCTCGCGACTGCGGTGCGGGTACGCGTCGTCGTCGGCCATCGAGTGGATGGACTTGGTGCGGATCGGCTCGTACATGGGGATGGCCTCCTGCTCACTGTCAGGAGACCATCCTACATTGGATACTGTCTAAAGTTGAGCCCGGTCGGAAATCTTGCGCGCGGACCGGTCAGGGCTGGCTGTAACCGTCCAGGAAGTTCCCGATCCGGGTCACCGCGTCCGCCAGCTCCTTCGCTGCGGGCAGCGTGACGATGCGGAAGTGATCGGGGTCGGGCCAGTTGAAGCCCGTCCCGTGGACGACCATGATCTTCTCGGCGCGCAGCAGGTCGAGCACCATCTGGCGGTCGTCCTTGAGCTTGTAGACCTGGGGGTCCAGCCGCGGGAAGAGGTACAGCGCCCCCTTCGGCTTCACGCAGGTCACCCCGGGGATCTGCGTGAGCAGGTCGTACGCCACGTCCCGCTGCTCCAGGATCCGTCCGCCGGGCAGCACCAGGTCCTCGATCGACTGCCGTCCGCCGAGCGCGGTCGCCACCGCGTGCTGCGAGGGCATGTTCGCGCACAGCCGCATATTGGCCAGGATCGTCAGGCCCTCGATGTAGGACGAGGCGTGGGACTTGGGGCCGCAGACCGCCATCCAGCCGGAGCGGTAGCCGGCGACGCGGTAGTTCTTGGAGAGCCCGTTGAAGGTGAGGACCATCAGATCGGGCGCCACGGCGGCGGTCGGGGTGTGGGTGGCACCGTCGTAGAGGATCTTGTCGTAGATCTCGTCGGAACAGACGATCAGACCGTGCCTGCGGGCGATCTCGGTGAGACCGCGCAGCATCTCGTCGTCGTACACCGCGCCGGTGGGGTTGTTCGGGTTGATGATCACGATCGCCTTGGTGCGGTCGGTGATCTTCCGTTCGATGTCGGTGAGGTCCGGCATCCAGTCGGACTGCTCGTCGCACCGGTAGTGCACGGCGGTGCCGCCGGCGAGTGAGACGGAGGCCGTCCACAGCGGATAGTCCGGAGCGGGTACGAGCACCTCGTCGCCGTCGTCCAGCAGCGCCTGCATGGACATCTGGATCAGCTCGGAGACGCCGTTGCCGAGGTAGACGTCCTCGACGTCCAGGTCGATGCCCTTGGTCTGGTAGTGCTGCATGACCGCGCGCCGGGCGGACAGCAGCCCCTTGGCGTCGCCGTACCCGTGGGCGTCACCGAGATTGCGGAGGATGTCCTCCAGGATCTCGGGCGGGCACTCGAACCCGAAGGCTGCGGGATTGCCGGTGTTGAGCTTGAGGATGCGGTGACCTGCTGCCTCCAGCCGCATCGCTTCCTCCAGGACCGGGCCCCGGATCTCGTAACAGACATTGGCGAGCTTCGTCGACTGGATCACCTGCATGTCCGTGAGCTTACGGGCGCGTAACGGCGATCGCTGCATGTTTTCGCCCACGACGGCCGGTGGGAATGTCCGCTTTTGGTGTGCGGCCTCGGTCGAGGAGGCCTCGGCCCTTCGAAACGTCAGCCGATCCGGGCCGGCTGCCTGCGATGTGCACGGCGCGGGCCCGGCGTGCCGACCGTGGATGTTGTGCTCGTCACGCATCGGACGGGGCCGCGGGGGAGCGGCCGACCAAACCGTCGTCCCGGCCACCGCACGGGTGACCGGGACGCCGTGCTTACTCAGGTCGGTTCAGAAGGGGCTACGGGCACTCCTTCCAGGCCATCCGGTAGACGGTGTTGATCGCTCCGTCCGTCGAGTCCATCGTCATGAAGCTCGTCGTCTTCTTCGGGTCGGAGGTGCCGGCGTTCACGCGCACCTCGGTGTTGATGTTGAAGTTGCGCTTCGCTCCGCACGCGGCCCAGACGAGCTGGCCCCACTCCGTGGTGTCGGTGGCCTGCCAGTTGTCCTGGACCGGCCCGCTGAAGGGGTGGGTTCTCGCCGCGGTGTCCGGCGATCCCTGGAAGTAGTACGAGGCCTTCTGGGTGGCGGTCGCCCCTCTCTCCAGGCTGGCGAAGCCGCGGTAGTCGGCGCTGGCGACCGCGTACGTGAAGCCGCTCGGCACGTGCACGATCAGGCTGAGCTGGCAGTTCTTACGGAAGTCGGTGGGCGAGGCTCCCACGCCGACCTTCGCGAGGTACTCGCTGTAGGTCACGGTGAAGGCCGTGTTGTCCGGGGCGACCGCCACCGCGGCGCTGCCCGGACGACATCCGGATCCGTTGACCGTCGCGACCTCGATCACGATTTTGTCCGGGGGCGCGACGATGGACGCGGATGCGTTCTGAGAGGCCAGCAGCGAACCCAGAATTGCGGCTGTCGCGCCGCCCGCTAAAAGTGCACGGGACATGATTCTCCCATCGGGGGAAATGTGAGGGGTCGATCCGGAAGAATGCATGGGCTAGCCATGGACATGTCAACCCTTCAATGATTTCCGGGTGTTTCTCGAAGAGCCGGATCGAGGGGAATGCTAGGTACCAACGCGGGGGCTGGCTAGGTGCGTTATCGGCCTACTCGGCCTGAACGGGCGCGCAGTAACCGCAGGGCTCCACGACAACGGCCCCGAGGGCACTTTCGTGCTCCTCGGGGCCGCTTTGTGCTGAATGTCAGTCGTTGGCGCAGGCGTTGCCGAAGGCCGGGTTCAGCAGCGCGATCACGTTCACCGTGTTGCCGCAGACGTTCACGGGCACGTGGACGGGAACCTGGACGAGGTTGCCGGACAGCACGCCGGGCGAACCGGCAGCGGCGCCCTCGGCACCCGAGTCGGCCATGGCGGGGGCAGCGGAACCCAGGGCCATGACGACGCCCGCGAAGACGACTGCAGCCTTCTTGCTCTTCATTTCTTTGATCCTTTCAGCAGTGGTGTCGTACGCAGGTGCGACCGTCGCGCTGCGCTGCCAGTTTCCTGTTCATGAACACCCCTGCAAAATGAGTAACGATTGAATTCCCGCAAGGAAACTTCCTGAGGGTCATGAGTTTGGAAATCATCTTCCCCGTGGCACCGGAAGAATTGACACCTCTCATGAATGCGCCCCCGAGCGCACAACGCTCAGGGGCGCACAGCCGACTGATGGAATCAGTCGTTGGCAGCGCCGTTGCCCGAGAGGACCGGGATCTGGCTGAGGATGTGCGACAGCGGGTCGTCACCCTTGACCTGGGTCGAGTTCTCGGTGCACTGCTGGTTCTGCTGGGTCGTCAGGATGTCCTGGACCGTGATCGGGATGAGGCCCGCGACGGAACCGATGTCACCCTTGATCGGCAGGCCGACACAGGGCTTGTTCAGCGAGCCCTGGATGAGGCCGATCTGCGGGCTCATGTCGCCGTCCGTGGCGAAGTTGCCGTAGGCCTGCGAGGCGCCGTTGCCGCTCAGCGCGGTGGTCTCGTTGCCGTCACCGACGGCCAGGGCCTGCGGGGCCATCGCAGCGCCGACGCCCACCATCGAAGCGGTGACCGCTGCGGTAGCCAGAATCTTCTTGATCACTTTTTGTCCCTTTTCGCTTTGAACGTTCGATCGTGGAGCAGGCTGATCAACTGCATTCGACGGGTTTGGTTCCGCGCCTTCACCCGAATGCCACAATCTGTTGGCGCCCGGCACGGTGCATCGGCGGAAGGCCGACACGCGGCCCTCCGCCGATGGGGCGGATCGCCATACCGGGTGCGTCATGCGAAAACACGCACGACCGCCCCACGGCGCAGTGCGCCGCCGGCTGGGGGCTTTCACCCGGAAGCAGATCCCATACGCGGCCTGCACGGCCATTCAAGCACCGGTGCGCGGCCGCACCGTTCCGATGTCACCCGTTTGCCGAATGAAATCCGGACTCCCGGGGTTTTTCGTGCCGGATGCGCAATGTCGCGGTCCGCACGGCAATCGAGTCGGTGAAATCAAATGACAATCGTGGCGACGGAATCCGCGTCCGTCGAAGAGCCCGGACGGCACCGGGAGCCGCGAAGGAGTCGGCGGCGGCCGGGCGTTCGCCCGGCTTCCGGTGATCACGGGTGCGGCGGGGTTGCCGGTTTCGTGGGTCACCACGATCCTCTGGACCGGCTGGGCGTGACCTCCGCGGGTGACCTCCCTCGTACGACAGCACCGGGCCCCCCGTGCCGATGGCGACGGGGGGCCCGGTGCTTGCCGGCAGGTGGGACTACTCGTTGCCCACGCCGTTGCCCGAGAGCACCGGGATCTGGCTGAGAAGGTGCGACAGGGTGTCGTCGCCCTTGACCTGCGTGGAGTTCTCGGCGCACTGCTGGTTCTGCTGGGTCGTCAGCAGGTCCTGGACGGTGATCGGCACGGCGCCGATGACGGAACCGACGTCGAGCTTCGCCGGCAGGCCGACGCAGGGCTTGTTGAGCGAGCCCTGGACGAGGCCGAGCTGGGTGCTCTGCTCACCGTCGGTGGCGAAGTTGCCGTAAGCCTGCGAGGCGCCGTTGCCGCTCAGCGCCGTCGTGTCATTGCCGTTGCCGACGGCCATAGCCTGCGGGGCCATCGACGCCCCCGCGGCCGCCACGGAAAGGGTGATCGCGGCAGTTGCCATAACCTTCTTGAGCATGTTCCGTCCTTCTGTCGCCTGGTTGCCCACTGCTGGAGCGCCCTGACAACCAGTGGCCCCGGGGAATGGTTCCGGCGGTTCACTCAAATGGTCTTGTCCGGCCCGCGCGGCAATACGGATCACGGAAGGCCCGGCGCGTATGCGCATTGGGCCGAATGGGGGGCAGCGGCGAGGCGTGCGTGTCATCTCTGTGCCTCATCCGTTTTGATCCGTGTGAGCCCGGACCCCGGGCAAACCGTCGAACAGAAGGTGCTGTTTCCATGAAGACTGCCAAGAAGGCCGCCCTGGTCCTCGCCACCGCTGGTCTCGCCGCCGGTTCCGCCGCCGGTTCCGCGTTCGCCGACTCCGGCGCCGAGGGTGGAGCCGCCCACTCGCCGGGTGTCCTGTCCGGCAACGTGGCCCAGGTCCCGGTCCACATCCCGGTGAACGTCTGCGGCAACAGCGTCAACGTGATCGGCGCCCTGAACCCGGCGTTCGGCAACGTCTGCGCGAACGACTGATCTCCGCTTGTGCGTTCCCAGGGTGGCGCCCCGGTCCTGATCGGGGCGCCACCCTTGTGTCCGGCCACCCGGCAACGACACGGCACGGCACGAGGGACACGAAACAAGGCGAGGGCGCGACAAAGGCGGGGTGCGGCCGTGTGGCTGCGCACCCCGCCCGGCTCGACGCCGTGCCGTGACGGCAGGCTCAGCCGCCGAGCTCGACCCCGCCCAGCATGGGGGTCAGCGAAGCCGCGGACTTGAGCACCTGCTGCGGGGCCTGGCCCTTGACGTTGTTGAGGTCGGTCACGGTCCGGGCGACGTCCGTCACGGCGGAGGTGTCCGCCTGGCCGAGATCCTGCGTCGAGGAGAGCGCCTTGGTCAGGCCGCCGTTGAGGCTCATCGGGGGCATGGCCGTCATGTCGGCGGCGAGTGCGGGGGAGGCCGACCCGATCGCGGCGACGGAGCCCACAACGAGCGCGGCAATCCTCGAGTGCTTCATCTTTTTCGCATCCCTTTCTCCGTGGCGTTCATCGCCATCGTCGGGTTGGCTAACGAGCCCTCGACGCCGGAGAAACCCCTGCTCGAATTCTCGTATCAACTGTTCATTGCGGTCGAACGTCTGCCCTGGTGCGGCCTTCTCGGCGGTCTGTTTCCGGGGCGAGCGAGCCATGCGTGATTTTCCGCCCGATCTCTGACAAAGTGCCTTCTGATTTGTCGCGTTGATCAAACATGGGGAGCCGTACATGTCGAAGTCGACGGGCTTCGCAGCGCGAGGCGCCCTGGGCGCCATGCTCTGCCTGGCGTTCTCGGCCGCTCCCCTTCCGGCCGGCGCCGCCCCGGGCGAGGAGTCGCCACGCCTTCCTTTCACCCAGCGGTATCAGGCCGTGCAGCACGGCGGTGTCGTCCGCACCGCCAATTCCGCGATCACCTGCCGCAGCCCGAAGTCCCCTTCGGCGGGCTCGTGTTCGGCGGTCCGCGCGGGTGGCAAAGGAGCCAACGACGACTGGGACATGTTCTACGTCGACGAGGACGACGACCCCAACACCTACAACTCCAGCCGTGCCGTGCTGGATCTGCCCGCGAACTCCCGTGTGACGTACGCCCGTCTGTACTGGGGCGGAAACCTGCGGGTCGGCGAGCAGAAGCCGCCCAAGGACAACGGCCGGATCCTGATCGCCGAACCCGGCGGCCGGTACAAGGCGGTCCTCGCCGACACCCGCGTCGCCCACCGTGACACGGCCGGCAGCGACGTCTACCAGGCTTCCGCCGACGTCACCCCGCTGGTGCGCCAGAGCGGCTCCGGCCTCTACACCGTGGCCCAGATCAATGTGGCCATGGGGCACTCCAAGGCCGGCGCCTGGGGCGGCTGGACGCTGGTCGTCGCGTACGAGAACAGTTCGGAGCCCCTGCGGCAGATCTCGCTCTGGGACGGTTTCGAGACGCTGGATGCCCGGCGCGCGACCCATGAGGTCCAGGTCGGCGGTCTGCGTATCCCCGCACGCGGAAACGGCCGCGCCGGGATCGTTTCGTACGACGGCGACCGTGGCCGGAAAGGCGACCGCGTGGACGTCCGTACGCCGGGCGGAAAAGCGTTCGGGATTTCCGATTCCGCGAATCCGGCGACCGATGTCATGAACTCCACGATCGCCGATCCGGCCGGTGCGATCAGCCGTCAGCCGCGCCATATGAACACGCTGGGATACGACTCCGACGTGTTCGACATCAGGCCCGCACTGGTGTCCGGTGGGACGAGTTTGATTTTCCGGTTCAACGCCGAAAACCTCGGATACTTCCTCGGCGTTCTCTTCGTGCAGGCAGACACCCGCCGCTGACATTCCGATGCGGCGCTGCTCGTTTGAGCCAGATCCACAGTCCACGTCCGAAGAGAGCCGCACGTGCCGCACAGCAGTCGGGCTGAGCCGAGCCAACTGACGATTTTTCACCTGGTCCAGCCGGTGGACGGGGGAGTCGCACGGGTCGTCACCGACCTTGTCCGGGCTCAGGTTGCCGAAGGGCTGCGGCCGGTCGTGGCCTGCCCCTCCGGCGGCGGACTCGCCGAGAGTGCCGCGGCGGCCGGCGCGCGGGTGCGGACCTGGTCCGCGGTCCGCGCCCCCGGTCCCGGACTGCCCAAGGAGGTTCTGACCGCGGCCCGGCTGATCCGCGGCACAGGTCCGCAGCTGATCCATGCGCACAGTGCCAAGGCGGGACTCGTCGCCCGGCTCGCCGTGCGCGGCCGGGTGCCGACCGTCTTCCAGCCGCACGCCTGGTCCTTCGACGCGGTGGAGGGGAGCGTGGCCGGGATGGCGCTGAAGTGGGAGCGCTACGGCACCCGTTGGAGCACCAGGACGCTCTGCGTCAGCGAGAGCGAACGGCGGGCGGGGGAGCGGGCCGGGATCGCCGCCCGCTGGGCCGTCATCCCCAACGGCATCGACCTCGGTCACTTCGGCTCGCCGGGCGATGCGCACGACGAAGACGAGGAGACCGGCCGCAAGCGGGCACGGCTCGCCCTGCCCGGGGCGGGTGACCTGCCCTCCGATGCGCCGCTGGTCCTGTGCGTCGGACGGCTGTGCCGGCAGAAGGGTCAGGACGTGCTGCTGCGCGCCTGGCCCCGGGTGCGTGAACTGGCCCCCGGCGCACGGCTGGTGCTGGCCGGGGACGGTCCCGACCGGGAGCAGCTCACCGGGGCCGCCCCGGGCAGCGTCCTGTTCGCCGGCGCGGTCCAGGACATCAGGCCGTGGCTGCGCGCCGCGGATCTCGTCGTCCTGCCCTCCCGCTGGGAAGGCATGGCACTCGCCCCGCTCGAAGCGATGGCCTGCGGACGGCCGGTCGTGCTGAGCGACGTCAGCGGGGCGCGGGAGAGTCTGCCGCCCGGCCACGAGGCCCACTGCCTCGTACCGCCGGACGATCCGCCGGCCCTCGCGGCCGCCCTCGGCCGGCTGCTCCAGGACGCGGAACTGCGCCGCACGCTGGGCCGCGAGGCGAAGGCCCATACGCGGGCGACCTGCGACGTACGGAAGACCGCCGCCGCCGTGTCCGGCCTCTACCAGGACCTCCTGAGCTCGCCCCGCCCCTCGACGAGGAAGCGCAACACACGATGACGACGGAGAGTGCCCCCGCGCCCCGAGCCGCCCATGCCAGGGCCGTCCAGCGCCCGGCCGCCACGATCCATCCGCCCCGCAGGGCCTCCGGCGGCGAGGCCGCGGCGCTCGGCCCCCGGAGCATCGACGGCCGCGGTCCGGTCCTGGCGCTGCTCGCCGCCGACGTGCTCGCCGTGGCGCTCGCCGCCGGTCTGCTGCTCCCCCGACTGCCCTGGCCGCCGGTCGTCCTCGGGCTCCTCGCGGTCCTCCAGCCGGCGGCCCAGGCCTGCCGCGGCCTCTACCGGCCGAGCCTGTCACCCTCGGCGCTCACCGAACTGCCCACGGTCGGCGCGCTGGCGCTGGTGCAGTGGATCGCCGTCGCCGAGGCGCTCTCGGCGTACAGCGGTTCTTACGCGACCGGCTGGACCACGCTGGCCGCTGCCGTCGTCGCGCAGACGGCGCTCTGCTGCGGTGCCCGCTCGCTCGTCTACCGCTTCCGGCGCTGGACGGCCGTCCGCCGGCCGCAGTCGGCACTGGTCATCGGCGGCGGGCCGCTCGTCCAGCAGGTCGTCCACGCGCTGTACGAGCACGCCGAGTACGGGATGCGGCCGGTCGGTCAGGTGGCCCCGCGAAGGGCACCGGCGCAGGGCGGGTCCGGGCCGCTGCCCGTGCTGGTCAGCCGGCAGGACGTCACCCGCGCGGTCATCCAGAACTCGGTGCGGCACGCCGTGTTCACCACGGAGCCGAACTGTGACGCCGAAACCAGCGGACTCGTCCCGCTGTTGACCGAACACGGCTGCCGCCTCTGGCTGGTGGACGGCGGGGCGGCCGCCGGGAGCCCCGCGTACCGGGCGTCCGGGCAGGACCATCTGTGGGGGTTCTCGGCGCAGCCCCTCGACGCCGGGCTGCACCGGCCCGTCGCCCGTGCGGTCAAGCGCGTCGTCGACATCGTCCTGGCCGCGGTCGCGCTGCTCGCGGCGGCTCCCGTGATGGCGGTGTGCGCGCTCGCCGTACGGTTCGCGGACGGGCCCGGGGTGATCTTCCGGCAGGAGCGCATCGGGCTGGACGGACGGCCGTTCGTACTGCTGAAGTTCCGCACGATCCGTCCGACCGACGAGCACGAGTCCGCGACCCGCTGGAGCGTCGCCCGCGACCGGCGCATGAGCCTCACCGGCACCGTGCTGCGCAAGTCGTCGCTCGACGAACTGCCGCAGCTGTGGAACGTGCTGCGCGGGGACATGAGCCTGGTCGGCCCGCGGCCCGAACGGCCGTACTTCGTCGCCACGTTCAGCCGGCTCCACCCCGGCTACCAGGCGCGCCACCGGATGCCCGTCGGCATCACCGGGCTCGCCCAGATCAACGGACTGCGCGGTGACACCTCCATCGAGGAGCGCGCCCGCTTCGACAACCACTACATCGACACCTGGACGCCCTGGCAGGACGTGTGCATCCTCGCGCGCACCGCCGTCTCGCTGTTCCGGCTCGGAGGCAGCTGAGCATGAGCGTCATGTGGGCCGCCGAGCCCGCCGTCCTGCCCGCCGGGCCCCCGGCGGGACCCACGCCGACGGCCGACCGTGTCCGCCGCGCCGCCGCCCACTGGTGGCCGCTGCTGCCGCTGATCATGACCGTCCTGCTGCTCGCCGCCCCGCTGGCCCCGCAGAGCCAGGCGGGCTCCGGCGGCCTCGCACCCGCCGACCTGGCCTCCGGTGCGCTGGTGCTGTTCGCGCTGGTGCGCGTGGCCTGGATGCGGGCCCGACCGCTGACCCCGGTGGCCGCGATCGTTCTCGGCATCCCCGCCGTGGGGTTCGCCGTGGCCACCGTCACCGCCGCCGACCCGCAGGCCGGCCTGCCGGGCCTCGTCCGCTACCTCCAGGTCTTCGTGCTGGTGCCCGCCGCCGTCGTGCTGCTGCTGCGCGACGCCCGCGACTTCCGCGTCGTCATCGGCTGCCTCACCGCTCTCGCCCTCGTGCAGGGCGCGATCGGCATCCACCAGTACGCCACCGGGACCGGCGCCTCGTACATGGGCGAGGACATCCGGGCCGTCGGCACCTTCGGACCGACCGACGTCATGGGTATGGCCACGGTCGTCGCGTACGGACTGCTGGCCGCCGCCGCCCTCGCGCTGCGCCCGCCCGCCGGGACGCCCCGCAAGGTCCGTCTTCTCGCCCCGGCCGCGGCCGGGGTGCTGATCGTGCCGCTGGCGCTGTCGTTCAGCCGGGGCTCCTGGATCGCGACCGCCGTCGGCGCCCTCGCCATGATCCTGCTGACGGGGCTGCGCCAGGCCGTACGGGCACTCGCCGTGCTCACCGCTCTCGGCGTCGTGCTGGTGGGTGGTTTCGGCGTCGGATCCGAGATGATCTCGCAGCGGCTCAGCAGCATCACCCAGGTGACCGCGGCACCCGACCGCTCCGTCACCGACCGGTACACCATGTGGGAGGCCGCGACGAGCATGTGGCGGGAGCAGCCCGCCGCGGGCGTCGGGCTCAAGGGCTTCCCCGCCCACCGTGACGGTCACGCCTCCATCGGCCTCTCCTCGGGCAGCGACACCGCGGGCGCCGGTCACGCCTTCCAGAAGCAGCCCCTGCTGTCGCCGCACAACATGTATCTGCTGGTCCTCAGCGAACAGGGCCTCATCGGCCTCACCGCCTTCGCCGGCAGCTGGGCGGCGGTCCTCGTCGGCGGAGTGCGCCGGCTGGTCCACGCCCGCCGGGTGCGCACCGCGGCGGCGGACTGCGGGCTGGCCGCCGTCGGACTGATGCTCTGGCAGACCGTCGACTTCCTGTACGCGGACATCGGAGGCCCCTCGACCGTCCTCACCGGCGTCGTGTTCGGCCTCGCCGCCTGGTGGGCGCTGGCCGCCCTCGACGAGAAGACCGCCGCGTGAACGACACCAGCACCGGACCGGCCGTACGGCCCGCACCGACCGGTACCGAGCCGCCGCGGCTCGGCACCTTTCTCGCCAGGGCCGCCGCCGTCACCGCCGGTCTGACCGCGGCCGGGGCGCTCCTCGGTCTCGTACGCGACCAGGCCATCGCCCAGATCTTCGGCGCGAGCACCGACAGCGACGCGTTCCTGATCGCCTGGACCGTGCCGGAGATGGCGTCCACGCTCCTCATCGAGGACGCCATGGCGCTGCTGATGGTGCCCGCCTTCAGCCACGCCCTGGCCCGGCGCGCCGCCGACCGCGCGCGCGACCCGGTGCGTGAACTGGTCTCGGCCACCCTGCCCCGGCTGTTCGCGCTGCTCGCCTGCGCGGCCGCCCTGCTGATCGTGTGCGCGCCGTTCGTCGTGGGAGTGCTCGCCCCCGGCTTCGACAATCCCCAACTGGCCGTCGACTGCACGCGGCTGACCGCGCTGACCGTCCTCACCTTCGGGATCGCGGGGTACTTCAGCGCGGCGCTGAGGGCACACGGCACCTTCGTGCCGCCCGCCGGTGTCTATCTCGCCTACAACGTCGGCATCATCGCCACCACACTGGCGCTGCACTCCCTGTGGGGCGTACGCGCCGCGGCGGCCGGGGTCGCGGTCGGCGGGCTGCTCATGGTGCTCGTGCAACTCCCGTCGTTCGTCCGGCGGGTGACCCGGACCCGGACCCGGACCCGGCCGCGGCGCGCCAGGCGCATCCCCCGGCAGCGCAGCGCCCCGCCGCTCATCGGGTTCGCCGTCCTCGCGCCGGTCGTCCTCTTCGCCGTCAGCCGGCAGTCGCAGGTCCTCGTCGAGCGGTTCCTCGCCTCGTCCCTGCCCGGCGGCGCGATCTCCCATCTCAACTACGCGCAGAAAGTCGCCCAGTTGCCGATGGTGCTGTCGCTGATGATTTGCACGGTCACCTTCCCGGTGGTCGCGAAGGCGATGGCGGACGGCGACCGGGAGCGGGCCCGCCGCCGGGTGGAGCACGATCTGGCGCTCGCCGGCATGGTCGTGCTGCTCGGCACCGCGCTCGTCCTCGGCTACGCGCCCCAGCTCATCGAAGTCCTGTTCCAGCGCGGTGCGTTCGACGCGCAGGACACCGAGACCACGGCCACCGTCATGCGCGTCTACGCCACCGGGCTCCTCGGCCACTGCCTGGTCGGCGCGCTCGGCCGGCCGTTCTTCTCCGCCGGGCGTCCCACCTGGTACCCGGCCGCCGCGATGGCCGGTGGTCTGCTGGTCACGATCGTCGCGGGCGCGGCGGCAGTCGGCCGCTTCGGTGTGTACGGCATCGCGGCGGCCAACGCCGCCGGCATCACCACCACCGCCGTGCTGCTGCTGTGCGGTCTCGGCTCCCGGGTGATCGCCATCGAGGTCCGCTCGATCGGCATCTCCCTCGGCCGCCTCGCCGTCGCCGCCGCCGTGGCCGCCGTCGTCGGCGGGCTGACGGCTCCGCTGGTGACCGGCCCCCTGCTCAGCACGGTCACCGGCTGCCTGCTGGTGCCCGCAGTCTTCCTCGTCACGGGGTTCGCCGTCAGAGCCCCGGAAGTCCTCCACCTGCTGACCCTGACCCGGCAAAGGATCCGTCATGTCCGCTGACACGGCGCAGACGCACCCCGTCGCACCGACCCGCACCGGCCGTTCCGTCCGGCCCTGGATCCTGATGTACCACTCGGTGGCCGATCCGACGGACGATCCGTACGGCATCACCGTCGCCCGTGACCGGCTCGACCTCCAGCTCGGGTGGCTGCGCCGCCGCGGGCTGACCGGTGTCGGTGTCGGCACCCTGATGCGGGCCCGCGCCCGTGGCGAGGACCGCGGCCTCGTCGGCCTCACCTTCGACGACGGGTACGCCGACTTCGTCGACGCGGCCCTGCCGGTGCTGGAGCGCCACGACTGCGCGGCCACCCTGTTCGTCCTGCCCGGGCGGCTCGGCGGCAGCAACGAATGGGACCCGGAGGGCCCCCGCAAACCGCTGCTGACGGAGGAGCAGATCCACGCCGCCGCCGCGGCCGGGACGGAGATCGCCTCCCACGGTCTCTACCACGTCGACCTGACGACGCTCGACGACGAGGTCCTGCGTCAGGAGACCCTGCGCAGCCGCGAATGGATCCACCAGCTCACCGGCGCGTTCCCGGAAGGCTTCTGCTATCCGTACGGCACGGTCGACGAACGGGCGATCGAAGCGGTGCGGGAAGCGGGCTACACCTACGGCTGCGCGATCCGGCCCGGTGCCCTGGCCGGACGGCACGCCCTGCCCCGTACGCACATCAGCCAGGCCGACCAGGGGCTGCGCCTGACGGTGAAGCGGCTGCGGCACCGGCTCGGGACGTGACCGCGGTGAAGGCGCTGCACATCATCACCGGCCTCGGCGCCGGCGGTGCCGAGCAGCAGCTGCGGGTGCTGCTGCGCCATCTTCCGGTGGACTGCGACGTGGTGACGCTGACGAACCCCGGTGCGGTCGCCGACGGGCTGCGGGCGGACGGCGTCGACGTGGTGCACCTCGGGATGCGAGGCAACCGGGATCTCCAGGCGCTGCCCCGGCTGACCCGGCTGATCCGGCGGGGCGCGTACGACCTCGTCCACACGCATCTGTACCGCGCCTGCGTCTACGGCCGGATCGCGGCGCGGCTCGCGGGCGTCCGTGCCACCGTTGCCACGGAGCACTCGCTCGGGCAGGCCGAGATCGAGGGCCGGCCGCTCACCCGCCCGACCCGTGCGCTGTACCTCGGCACCGAGCGGCTGGGCTCGGCGACCGTCGCCGTCTCCGACACGGTGGCGGCCCGGCTGTCCGACTGGGGCGTGCCCGCCGAACGGATCCATGTCGTCCCCAACGGCATCGACGCCGCCCGTTTCCGCTTCAGCGCCACCGAACGGCTCGCCACCCGGGCCCGCCTCGGCATTCCGCCGGACGCCTTCGTGGTGGGCGGGGTGGGCCGCCTCGTATCCGGCAAGCGCTTCGACGTCCTGGTCCGCGCGGTGGCGGCGCTGCCCGGCGCCCGGCTCCTGGTGGCGGGCGACGGCCCCGAACTGACCACGCTGAACACCCTGGCGGCCCGGCTCGACGCCGCCGACCGCATCCGCTTCCTCGGCGAGTGCGACGCCCACGCCGGTGTGGGCGCCCCCGCCGTCCCGGCGCTGCTGAGCGCCATGGACGTGTTCGTCTCGGCCTCCCGCGAGGAGGCCTTCGGACTCGCCGTGGTCGAGGCGCTGGCCGCCGGTCTGCCCGTACTGCACAGCACCTGCCCGGCCGTCGAGGACCTGCCGTCCCGTCAGGCGCCCGGCGCCCGCCGCATCGACGGCACCACGCAGGAGCTGACGGCCCTCCTGCTGGACCGGATGACGGCGGGAGCGCAGCGGTTCGATCCACCGCCCGCCGTCGCGCACTACGACATCGCACGCAGCAGTGAACGCCTCATGGACGTCTACGCGCACGCGCTCACCCCGAGCCCTTCCCGCATGCCCACCCCCTCGACCGAGAGAACACGCCGATGACCGAGTCGCCCCAGCAGGAACCCGCCACCCGACGAGGGCACGGCCGGCTGCGCGCCAGGAACTCGCTGCCCCTGTGGTGGCCGCTGCCCGCGTGCGTACTCGCCGGTGCGCTCTGCGGCACCGTGTACGGAGTGGCGGCGACACCGCAGTACGCGGCCACCAGCTATGTCATCGCCGTCTCCGACAAGGACGCGCAGCCCGGTGCCGCGCTCGGATTCGCGCAGGCGTACGGCCGGATCGCCACCAGCGACTCCACCCTCGCGGGCGCGCGCGTCGCCGCCGGGGTCTCCGCGAAGACCCTGCGCAGCCACGTGCGCACCGAGACCTCGCCCGACTCACCGATGATCGCGATCACCGGTACGTCGGAGCGGCCCGCCGAGGCGGCCGACTTCGCCAACGCGGTGGCCGACGCCGTCTTCGTCAGCAGCAACCAGGTGGCCAAGAACACCGGGGTGCGGCTGATGAGCTTCTCCCCGGCCATCCCGCCCGCCGAGCCCGTCTCCCCGTCGGCGCCCCTCGCCGCTGCCGTGGGCGGCTGCACCGGAGGGCTCCTGGGCGGGCTGTTCCTGCTCGTGCGCCCCCGGCGTGGCCGGCGGCCCTCGGCCATGACCGTTCCGGCTCCGGCCGGTTCCGTCGCGGCCGAGAGGGAGCTGGTCTGATGGACGGAGAACGGGAGGGCCTGGCCGTCACGCTGGTCCGGGACCAGCGGGACTTCGCACGGCTGCGGCCGGAGTGGGACAAGCTGCAACGCCGCTGCTCCACCGCCACACCGTTCCAGAGCCACGCCTGGCTGGAGTCCTGGTGGCTCTCCTACGGCATGGACGGGCGGCTGCGGATCGTGCTCGTACGCCTGGACGGGCGGTTGATCGCGGCCGCCCCCCTGATGCTCGTCCACCGTCCGATGCCGCTGCTCGTCTCCCTGGGCGGCCAGATCTCCGACTACGGCGACATCCTCGTCGACGACGAGCACGCGGACTGTGCGATCGAGGCCCTGGAGAGGGGACTCCAGCACGCGGCCCGCCACGCTGTCATCGATCTGCGCGAGGTACGGCCCGGGGCAGCGGCGGAGCGGCTGTACGAGAGCTGGACCGGGCCCCGGCGGCAACTCGCCGACTCCGTCTGTCTGGAGCTTCCCGCTCAGCCGATGGACGAACTGGTCAAGCGCATGCCGGCCAGCCGGGCCCAGCGCGTACGCGCGAAGCTGCGCAAGATCGACGCACTGAGGATCGAGGGCTACACCGTCACCGAGCACGAGGTGCCCGCCGCCATGGAGCACCTGCTGCGGCTGCACGAACTCCAGTGGCGGGGCCGCGGGGTGACGGTCGAGCATCTGCGTCCCAGGTTCGCGGAGCATCTGGTGCGGGCGACCCGCCGGCTGGTCCGCGACGGGAACGCGGCGCTCACCGAGTACCGGCTGGACGGCGAGGTCGTGGCCGCCAACGTGGCCCTGATGTCCGACGGGCTCACCGGCGGCTATCTCTACGGCGCCCACCCGGAGCTGCGCGAGAAGAAGGTCGACGTCGCGACGATGCTGCTGCGGCACGACGTCAACCTGGCGGCGGCGACCGGCCGCAGGGTGGTGAGCCTGCTGCGGGGCAAGGAGTCGTACAAGAACCACTGGCGTCCCGAGGCGGTCACCAACCAGCGGCTGATGATGGCGCCGTCCCGGCTCGGGCCGGCGCTCTCCCTGCACGCCGGGCGGGCCCAGTGGCGCGACCACGCCGCGGGGACCGTGAAGGCACGGTTCCCCGCCGCGCAGCAGTGGCGCGCCCGCCTGAACGACCTGCGGGCGGCCGGGCCCCGCTAGACCGTGCCCGCTAGAACCAGCTGCCGGGCAGCGGCACACGGATGCAGATCTGCCGGTCGTACACGCCCGCGCCCTGTCCGAGCCAGGCACCGAGCCTCACGGGGAAGCACCACTCGATGGAGTTCGTCTCCTTCGGCGGGGTGGTGGCTGTCGGCTTCGGCGCCGGCTTGACCGGTGTGGAGGAGGACGGGGTCGGCTGCGCAGCCGGCGTGGTCGGAGCGGCCGGGACGGGTGTCGTCTCGACCGGCTTCGGCGTCACCGGAGCGGTCGGTGTCGGAGTCGGTGTCGGAGTCGGTGTGGGAGTGGGCGTGGGCGGCGCGGGCGTGGGGACCGGCACCGGTGCCGACTCGTCGGGCTTCGGCGTCGGCTTGGGGACGGGCACCGGCACGACGGGCGGACTGGGCACCACCGGAGGAGTCGGGACGACCGGAGGAGTGGGCACGACGGGCGGAGTGGGCACGACCGGCGGTGTCGGAGGGACCGGCTTCGCGAACAGCATCGACCGAAAGACCATCGACGACTTGGGGTTGTCATCACACTGCCAGACACCGTGCGGACAGTAGTCTGTGATGGTCTGGTAGAGCGGTTTGTGCCGCTCGATCCATTCCAGCATTCCCCGCATGTACTCCGGGTTGTCGCCGTTCCGGAAGAGTCCCCATTCCGGGTACGAGATCGCCTTGTTGTGAGCCGCAGCGAATTCGACCTGCTTCTGCAGTCCGTACGGAGCCGTCGCCTGTTCCTGGAACGTCCGTCCGGGAGCCTGGTCGTACGAATCCATACCGATGATGTCCACGACGTCGTCGCCCGGATAGCACTCGGTCCAGGGAATCGCGTCCGTCCCCCGGTTCGGGGCGAAGTCGAAGCGGAACTTCTGCCCCGGCACCGAACGCATGGCCGTGACGATGCGATTCCAGTACGTCTTCCAGGACGCCGGATCCGGGCCGCAGCGGTGCGTGTAAGTGATGCCGTTCATCTCCCAGCCGAGCACGATCACCGTGTCCGGCGCCCCCAGGTCGACCAGACGGCCTGCCAGAGTCCGGAAGTGGTGATCGAACTGACCCTCGGCACCCGCCCTCAGCAGTCGGCGGACCTCGTGGTCGGGGACGCGCGCCTCGTTCCGTTCCAGCATGGGCACGTTGAGGACGAACAGCCGGTCCTCCGCGCCGCGCCGCCACCGGGCCCACTCGTCCAGGAACTGCGAGCCGCCCTCGATGTTGGTCCACAGGTCGCCCGGCAGATAGGTGTGACCGAC
The DNA here is from genome assembly GCF_032229325.1 of Streptomyces sp. AM8-1-1. Lineage (NCBI taxonomy): Bacteria > Bacillati > Actinomycetota > Actinomycetes > Kitasatosporales > Streptomycetaceae > Streptomyces > Streptomyces sp. AM8-1-1. The sequence goes on along the minus strand of NZ_CP135086.1, from coordinate 3,061,167 downwards.
CTTCAGTTCCGCGCCGCCGAGCCATCGCGAGAGTTCCGCCATGCGCCGGAGGCCGTCGGGGCCGTAGTGGAGATAGGCGCCCATGGCCACCGACGAGGCACTGATCGGGGCCGGCGTCGGGTCGTCGGCCGGGGCCGCGCCCGCCGGCAGTTCTCCGTAGACGCCCACGGAGATCAGGAGACTGGCGGCAACCGTCCCGATGCAGGTGCCGGTGAGCCGGCGCCGTTGGGTCATGGCTCCTCCTTGCGAGCTGGCGGCCTGTCAGACCTGTCCGTGCCGTCGCATGCACGACGTACACGACCGTAGGCAGAAAGTCTTACTAATGGGCTGTCTGAAAGCTCGTCAGTAGGCCATTTGCGATACGGGGCGCGTTATTCAGGACCATCCAGGTGAAAGTTGTGACGTTGATGCCACCGTTCGACGCCGGAGTTCCCGCTCTGGTGCTGCGACTCGACCGAAATCCCTTTCACCACGGCACACTCGGAGCGGTCAGATCACTGGGTCGCGCGGGTGTCGAAGTGCATGCCGTGGTGGAGGCGGCCCACAGTCCGGTCGCCCGCTCCCGCTTTCTGCACCGGGCGCATCCGGGGCTCCGGGGAGCCGTCACTCCCGAGGCCTTCGTGGAGATGCTGCTGCGCGTCTCGGACCGGATCGGCCGGCGGGCCGTCCTGGTCGCCATGGACGACGTGAGCGCGATCCTCGCCGCCGCGCAGGGGCCGCGGCTCGCCGAGCGCTACCTCTTTCCCGAGCAGCCGACCGGGCTGCCGGGGCGGCTCGCGGACAAGGCCGAGCTGGCGGGCCTGTGCGCCGCCGCGGGGATCGCCCATCCCGACACCGTCGTCCCCGACAGCCCCGGCGAGGCGGCCGGTGCCGCGGACCGGCTGGGTCTGCCGCTGGTGGCGAAGTGGAGCCGGCCCTGGCTGCTGACACCCGCCACCGGGCTGCGCAGCACGACACTCGTGCGTTCCGCGGGCGAGGCACGTGAACTCTTCGCCCGCAGCCCGCACGCCGGGAGCCGGCTGCTCCTCCAGCGCTTCCTGCCCGACGCGCCGGCGTCCGACTGGTTCTTCCACGGCTACTTCGGCCGAGACTTCACCTGTCTGCACGGGGGCAGCGGACGCAAGCAGCTGTCCTGGCCGGTCGGCACCGGCCTCACCGCGATGGGCCGGTGGCAGCCCAACCCCGAGGTGGAGGAGGCCGCTCGGCGGCTGGTCTCCCATGTCGGCTACCACGGCATCCTCGACCTCGACTTCCGGCGCGAGGAGTCCACCGGCAGCTATCAGCTGCTCGACGTCAATCCGAGGCCCGGCGCCCAGTTCCGGCTCTTCACGGACACGGGCGGACTGGACGTCGTGCGGTCCCTGTACCTCGACCTCACGGGCGGTCCCGTGCCGGGCCCGTCCGGCCGGCCGGGCCGCGTGTTCGTCGCGGAGAACTACGCCCTGCTCTCCGCCGCCGTGTCCGTACGCCGGGGGAGGCCCGCCGCCGGCCCGCGGCCGAAAAGCCCGGCGCAGGGCGTGGAGACCGCCTGGTTCGCACGGGACGACCCGCGGCCCTTCTTCTCCATGACCCGGGCCTGGTTCGGCCGCGGGCTGGGCAAGGGGGCCGGACGGCTGCGGGCCCTGCTGGGACCGCACCCCGCCGCCGCCTCCCACGGACCGCCCCGGCCGCGGGCGTCGGCCACCGACGGCTCCGCCGACCGGCCCGACGCCGCATCCCTGACCTGAGCCGTCGCGCGCCGCGCGCGGCCCCAACGTCACGGCCCCGAGGCCCTGACCCACCCGAGCCCCGATGGCAGAGAGCGAGAAGCGAACCATGTACGACGTGGCAGTGATCGGCGCGGGCCCGTACGGCCTGTCGGTGGCGGCCCATGCCGCCGCGGCCGGGATGAGTACGAAGGTCTTCGGCCGGACCATGGCCTCCTGGCGCGACCACATGCCGGAGGGCATGTTCCTGAAGTCAGAGCCGTGGTCGTCCAACCTCTCGGATCCGGGCGGCGACCGTACGCTCGAGCGCTTCGGTGCGGAACAGGGCTTCGCCACCCGGCACGGAGAGCCGCTTCCCATCGGGGCGTTCACCGACTACGGCCTCTGGTTCGCCGAGCACGCGGTCCCGGGCGTCGACGGGCGGACCGTCACGTCGGTGGCGCCGGCCGGGGGCGGATTCCATCTCGCGACGGCCGACGGAGAGCGGGTGCCCGCCCGTACCGTCGTCCTGGCCGTCGGGGTCATGCCCTTCGTCAACATCCCCGGGGCGCTGGCCGCTCTGCCGCCGCAGTACGTCTCGCACAGCAGCGGTCATCGGGACCTGGACCGCTTCCGCGGCCGGGACGTCGTGGTCGTCGGGGCGGGCCAGGCGGCGCTGGAGACGGCGACCCTGCTCGCCGAGCGCGGTGCTCGGCCGCACCTGGTGGCCCGCGCGGACCGGATCAACTGGAACACCGTGCCCGAGCCGCTGGAGCGTGGCCCGCTGCGGTCGCTCCGCAGCCCGCACAGCGGCCTCGGAACCGGCTGGACGAGCTGGGTCTGGTCACAGACGCCGTGGGCCGTACGGAAGTTGCCCGCATCTACGCGCGAGCGCATCGCGAGCACCGCGCTCGGCCCGGCCGGTGCCTGGTGGCTGCGGGAGCGCTACGAACGGCAGGTGCCCGCGCTGCTGGGACACCACCTGCACGGCGCCGGCGTCCAGGACGGCCGGGTACGGCTGGTCCTCGGCGCACCCGGCGGGGGTACGAGCGCCCTGGACGCCGACCATGTCGTCGCGGCGACCGGCTTCACCCCCGACCTCGACCGGCTGGGACTGCTCGACGCCTCCCTGCGGCGGGCGGTCGCCACTGTCGGCAGCAGCCGGGCACCGGAGTTGAGTGCGGGGTTCGAGTCCTCGTGCCCGGGCCTGTTCTTCGCCGGGCTGCTGGCGGCGCCGTCCTTCGGTCCGTCGATGCGCTTCGTCCACGGCGCGACCTTCACCGCGCACCGGCTCGTCGCCGGGGTGCGCCGACGGCTGCGCGACAGGACTCCGGCCCATGTGCCGCAGCCTGCCGCGCCGGTCGCCGCGGGGTCGGTGCCGGCGGTCAGGCCGGGTGGCGGTCGTCGTGGAGCCAGCCCCTGCGGGGCGGCGGAGGACCGTTGAAGGGGTCGGGGGGATTGGCCGCTGGTGTCGGGAAGTGGGAGAGGCGGTTCCACTCCAGGTCGGGCCTGCCGGGAAGGGCACGGCCTGCGGCTGCCCACTCCTTCGACAGCTGGTCGTAGATGGGGTTGCTGCCGGTGGGCGGGCCCGCCGGGCGGGGACTCGGATCCGGCGTGGAGAGCGTCTGGACGCGCTGCCATCGGGCAGGCGCAGTTGTCCTTGCCATAAGTCGGCAAACGCCTGCCCGCAGCCGAAGTCACTGCCGGGGGGTGAATACGGGGTACGGCAGGAACGGTTTTTCGAGCCCGGGTGGTGCGCCGGGCATGTGCGCCCCCCTCGCGCGCCCTCGAACCACCGCGGGAGACACGGACGGCGACACGCCTCCGGATGGCGGCTTTCCGGCGGAAAGGCCGTGATGATGCGGAAAACGGCTCGCACCAAAGGGGTCCGATGCGTCAGGTAGTTTCCGCGCTGCTCCTCTCGGCGCTCGTGATGGGCGCCACCGCCTGTCAGAGCGCCTCCGACGGCGACCGGACACCGCCGTCGGGCGCCGCCCACAAGACGGCGCCGCCCGACGCCAAGGCGTCCGGGACAGGACGGACGGGCGCCCGCGGCCCGGCCGCCCGGGGTCCGGCCCTCATCGGTGACACGGTCGATCTCGGCGGCCGGGCGTTTGGCGAGCACCTGCGGGTGTCCGCCCTCGGATACGTCGACCCCGCCCGTAGCGTCCGCACCGCGCAGCGGCCCGCGGCCGGCAAGCGGTGGATCGGTGTCGACCTCTCCGCGGTCAATGTCGGCGGGACGTCCTACGACGCGCGCATCACGAAGGCATGGGTCACCGACGAAAAGGGCCGCCGCCATCCGGCGATCAAGACGGGCGAGATCACCACGGGATTCCCGGCGGCATGGAACACCCTTGCGGCCGGTGAACATGCCGAGGGCTGGCTGGTATTCGAAGTCCCGGAAAACGCCCGGATCACGCGGTTCCACAGCACCGTCGGGGATTCGCCCGTCACCTGGCAGCTTCAGCCTCCCCCATCCAGGTGAATGTGTGGAGGGGCGGGGCCCGGCAGGGCACTAGGGTGCCGAGCCATGACCACTGCGAACACCGCGAAAAACCCTGCTCAGCGCCGCGAGTTGGGAACGCTCTCCGTTCTCGCCTGGACCGGCGACCCCGAAGCCGGCCACGACATGCCGTATCTGCTGGCGTATTCGCTGGGCGACGGTGCGGAGGGCCCCGAGGCCGGTGAAAAGGCCGCCCTGGAAATGATCGGCGAATTGGGGCTGAAGACCGGTGGCGGTATGACCGACGCCACCCAGGCCTCCGTCAACTCCCCGATCCGGCTGCTCGTCGAGGGTGGCCAGGCCGTCCTCACCCTGCCGGGGCTGAACGCCCAGTGCACCGTCCCGAAGGAGTGGCTCACGGCCGCCGAGGGGCGGGGCCATGTCCACTTCATGATCGCGAGCCGGCCGTGGGCCGAGGCGGCCCCGGGCCGGCCCGTCACCGAGGAGATGATGCAGGCCTTCCTCGGCGACGAGCAGACGCTGCTCACCGCGGCCCATGTCCTGCTGCCGGTGGGCCAGTTGCGGGCCTGATCCACTCAGCGCGGCTCGAAGGCGAACGGCAGGGCGCGGACCCGGTTGTCGAAGCTGGAATCGACCAGCTCGGCCGCGCCCACGGCTCGCAGGTCACGAGGCCGGGTGAACAGCTCGTGGAAGAGCGCCTTCATCTCCTGCCGCGCCAGATGGGCCCCCAGGCAGTAGTGCGGCCCGCCGCCGCCGTACCCCAGATGGGGGTTGGGGTCGCGGGTGATGTCGAAGACGTCGGGATTCTCGAAGACCGCCTCGTCGCGGTTGGCCGACGCGTAGAAGAGCACCACTTTCTCGCCGGGGTGGAAAGCACGGCCACCGAGCTCGCACGGGGCGGCGACGGTACGGCGGAATTGGATGATCGGCGTCGAATGGCGCACGATCTCGTCCACCGCGCCGTCGGCACGGCGGTCGAAATCGGCCATCAACAGGGCGCGCTGATCGGGATGTCCGGACAGCAGCGCCAGTCCGTGGGCGATCGCGTTGCGCGTGGTTTCCACCCCGGCGACGAGCAACAGGGAAAAGAAGGCACCCAGTTGGCGTGAGGTGAGGGACTGGCCGTCGATATCGGCGGTCACCAGTGCCGAAATGAGGTCACCGGTCGGGCGGCTGCGCCGCTCCCGGGCCAGTTTCGCCATCACCAGCTGCATATGGGCCAGCGCACGCAGTCCGCGCCCGGGCATGCGCAGTCCGCGTTTCACCCCGACGTTCTCCGACGCCTGGTCGATCCGTTCGGCGATCTCCCTGCGGTACCGCTCGGGGATGCCCATCAGATTGCAGATGATCTCGAACGGCATACGGGAGGCGACGGACGCCACGAAGTCGCGCGGGCGTTCGGCGATCATCTCGTCCACGATGCGCCGGGCGACCTCGCGCACATCGTCCTCCGCGTCGGCGAGCAGCTTCGGGGTGAAGGCCCGCGAGACGATCCTGCGCATCCGGGCGTGCTCGGGACCGTCCATGTTGACCATCGAGTTGCCGAAGACCGCCTTGGCCCAGGCGGCAGGCTCCGGTGTGGTGACCCCGGGCGCACTGGCGAACTCCTTCGGCCGGCGGCTCGCCTCCATCACATCGGCGTGGCGGACCAGCGCGTGGAAGCCGGGCGACGTGCCGAAGTGCGCGGGCGCGGGGAGGCCACGCAGCAGCGCGAAGGACTCCAGGCGGGCGGAGCGCGGCAGCCGCCAGAACGACGGATCGGCGAGATCGACGTCCTCAACACGCAGCGGGGGCGGTGCGGACGACTGCTTCGGGACCTTCATGACCACTACCTCCTGGGGCTCGGGCGGCCATGCTGGCCCACGCACGGGGGCCGGATGACCGCCTGGAACCCGAGAGTGGACGAATTCCCACGGACGCGTGACGCCGCGCGTCAAGGGACGCGTTGCTGCGGACAGGGGAACTTTGCACTGGTTCAGCCATCCGGCTCGTTGGAGCAGGGCGACACAGAGTCTGTTGAGCCAGAGGGGACGTACGTAGCAATGAAGTTGACCACCCGAGGGTCTCTTGCGGCAGTCATCGCGTGCATGGCGTCGGCGGTGGCGGCCGCGCCCGCCGTGGCCGGTACGTCGGTGCCGGTCACGCTGCCGCTGGAGAGCCTGGAGACGGTTGTCCCGCTGGAGGCCCCCGCGCTGAGCACCGGCGTCCCGGTGCTGGTGCCCGGTGCGCCCGAGGCACCGCGTCATGTCACGGGGCGGCTGCTGCCGGAAGGCACGGTGCCGCAGGTGCCGTTCTCCGGCGAGGTGCCGAAGACCCTGCTCGAACTGCCGGTGGAGAACGTGCTGGGCGAGGGCAATCTCGGAGTCGCGACCGCCGGTTCCGAGGCCTCCGACCTAGAGCTGAGCAGCCCGGGGGCGTCCGTCGGCGCGCCGCTGTCGGCGCCGCGCCCCGACCACTTCGGGCAGCCCGAGCCGGTGCTGCCCGAGCTCGCCGTGCTCACGCCCTCGGTGGTGGGTGACCCCGTCGCCCATCTGCTGCTGAGCTGACGCACCGTGCCCGGGTGGCCGGCGGCGCCCGTACGGCAGTGAAGTGACAGTCGTACATCCGGCCACCCGGACGAGGAACCCTTTCGCGGCCGCCTCGTTGACAACTCCGAAGCACGGCCACGTCGAAAGAGCGGACCCATGCGCATCCTCACCCGTCGCGTCGCACTGCGCGCGTTGTTCACGATCGGCGTGGTCGCGGGCACGGCCGGGGTACTCGCGCCGGTCGTCTCCCGCAGGCCCGGCACCGGCTCACCGGGCACCGACGCCGCCTCGGGCTCCGAGCTGGAGCGGTTCACGGAGATGTACCGGGGCCGCCGTATCGAGGGCGCCGCGACCTATATGGTCCCCGCCGATTCCGGCGGTGAGCTCTCCGCGGCGGCCAAGGGCCTGCCGAGTGTCGAAGTCCGCATCGACGGACGTCCGTTGCACGTCATGCGGCGCGCCGACGGCAGCTATCTGAGCCTCGTCAACCACTACGAATCGTTCCCGACGCTGCGTGACGTGGCCCGCGCCGCGGTCGATGAACTGGGCGCCGAACAGCTGGCGCTGTCCCCGGCGCACTCCCCGCTTTCCTCGTCCAGCACCTGAACCGGGAGGGGCCCACCGGTGCACACCCGCAAGAACCAGCGGAACCTCAGCCGCAGCGAGAAGCGGCGGCTGGTCGACGCGCTGCTCGCGCTCAAGCGCTCGGGACGCTACGACGAGTTCGTCCGGATGCACGGCGAGTACTACGTCCCCGATGCCGAGAAGGGCCCGCGTGCGGCCCATATGACGCCGTCGTTCTTTCCCTGGCACCGCAGGTTCCTGCTGGAGTTCGAGCGCGCGCTCCAGAAGGTCGACCCCGGGGTGTCCGTTCCCTACTGGGACTGGACGACCGACAACACGCCCGCGGCCTCCCTGTGGGCCGAGGACTTCCTCGGCGGCAACGGCAGGACCGGTGACCGGCAGGTGATGACCGGCCCGTTCGCGTACTCGAACGGGAACTGGAGGATCAACGCCCGCGTCACCGAGGGGAAGTTCCTGACCCGGAACTTCGGCCGCCCCTCGGACCCCGTGTCGCTGCCCACCAAGAACGATGTCGCCAAGGCCCTCAGGGAACCCGCCTACGACGCGGCCCCCTGGGACTCCACCGCGAAGACCGGCTTCCGCAACGCCATCGAGGGCTGGAGCGCCGGCGGCCCCGCACGGTGGCGCAACCACAACCGGGTGCACCGCTGGGTCGGCGGTCTGATGCTGGGCGCGACCTCGCCCAACGACCCGGTGTTCTGGCTCCATCACGCGTTCATGGATCTGCTCTGGATCCGCTGGCAGCAGGCGCACCCGCGCTCCGGCTATCTGCCGCGCACCCGCCTCGCCGCGTCGGATCCGCAAGCCGGACGCGTGTTCGCCCTCGACGAGCCGATGCCGCCGTGGAACGTACGGCCGTCGGCGCTGCTCGATCACAGCCGTCTCTACCGCTACGCATAGCGAACCGGCCGCCCCCTGTTCATGGCGGGAGGCGGCCGGCCCGGTGCCCGGTGAACGACCGAGGCCTCTCCCTTCCGACCGGAAGGGAGAGGCCTCGGTGCTGTGGGGTTGGGCTCAGCCGCCGTAGGCCTCGTCCGTGTCGTTCCCGCCGTTGTTCACGCACTGGTTGCCGAAAGCCGGGTTCAGCAGCGCGATCACGTTGACGGTGTTGCCGCAGACGTTGACCGGGATGTTCACGGGCACCTGGACGACATTGCCCGAGGCGACACCGGGGGAGTGGGCAGCGGCGCCCTCCGCTCCGGCGTCGGCGGCGGCCAGACCGGCACCGCCGGCCAGGATGGCGCCCGATCCGGCGACGACGGCCACAGCCTTCGCGATACGCGACATCAGTTCTCCTTGCAGATGAGAGCCAGGCCACATCGTGTGACCTTCACGTTCTTCAACGCGCCGACCCGGAGGCGGTAACGGTGGCGCACGAAGTTGTCGTCATATGCGGCTGACCGGAATCCGTCCCTTGTCGGCTTGTCGCGGGACCCCAACAATGCGCATGACAAACCGAAGGACCCCTTCGGTCACAGAAGTCGCAAGAGGGGACCCCCACATGAAGAAGCCTCTCGTCGGCGCTTTTCTCGCTCTGACACTCCTCGGGGCGGGCGCGGCACCCGCCGTCGCGGTCGCCGCACCGGACGCGGCGCCCGCCGCCACGAGCGCCGAACCCCGCGCCAAGGCCCCGGTCGACGTCAAAGCCGTCGATTTCGCCGGGACCGTGGCGCTCAGCAACTGCTCGGGATCGGTGGTGCGCATGCCGGCCTCCGAGCCCGACGACCCCTCCCTCGTACTCTCCAACGGACACTGCATCGAGAGCGGCTTCCCGGCCGCGGGCGAGGTCATCGTCGACCAGCCGTCCAGCCGTAGTTTCAGCCTGCTCAACTCGGCGGGCAGTAGAGTCGCGACGCTCCGCGCGAGCAAGATCGCGTACGCGACGATGACGGACACCGACGTCTCGCTCTACCAGCTCACCCGCACCTACGCGCAGATCGAGAGCAGCTACGGAATCAAGGCGCTGGAGGTGAACGCGGCCCACCCGGTCAAGGGCACGGCCATCAAGGTCGTCTCCGGGTACTGGAAGCGCATCTACAGCTGCTCGATCGACGGCTTCGCCTACCGGCTGAAGGAGGGGGAGTGGACCTGGAAGGACTCGGTCCGCTACACCTCCAGCTGCAACACCATCGGTGGCACCTCGGGCTCACCGGTCGTCGACAACGCCACGGGCAAGGTCGTCGCCGTCAACAACACCGGTAACGAGTCCGGCGGACGGTGCACGGACAACAACCCCTGCGAGGTGGACGAGAGCGGCAACGTCACCGTTCGCCGGGGCATCAACTACGGCCAGCAGACGTACCAGATAGTCCCGTGCGTCGGCCTGGACAACAAGATCGACCTCGGCCGGCCGGGCTGCACGCTGCCCAAGCCGTAGGTCCTGGCCCGGGGCGCACGCTGGCCCGGTCGTAGGGGTGCACGACGGCCGGACCCGTGACCCGTCGCGCGGTCCGGCCGTTGCACCGGGCGTGATCAGCCACAAGTACGCCGCCGCTGCCGCGGCCGCCGCATGCGCCCTCGCCGTCACGTCCTTCGGGACCGCCCACGCCGCCGCTCCCGACCCGGGCGGCAGGGCCGGTGCCTCGAACGAGATCGACCGGAACCTCATCAAGCCCCCGCCGGGCGGTGTCCTCGCGCCCGTCGCCGACGCCGCCGGCAAGATCCTCCCTCGCTGACGCTGCTCGTTCGATCGCTTGTTCGGTTTTATGGTTACCCTGGAAGCATGGCCGCACATCTCCAGGGCTCGCTCTTCGACCAGACCGACGAGATCCGACTCGGTCCGCTGGACGGCGTCCGGCGGACCGTGCTCGGCGACGGCGCCTGGATCGACGTCCTGCCCGGCTGGCTCCACGGGGCGGACGCCCTCTTCGAGGAGCTCCGCTCCGGTGTTCCCTGGCGCGCCGAACGGCGGCAGATGTACGAGCGCGAGGTGGCCGTGCCCCGGCTGCTGGCCCACTACCGGGAGAGCGACCCGCTGCCGCACTCCGTGCTGGACGAGGCCCGCGACGCGCTCGACGCGCACTACGCCGAGGAACTCGGTGAGCCCTTCACCACGGCGGGGCTGTGCTATTACCGCGACGGCCGGGACAGCGTCGCGTGGCACGGCGACACCGGAGGGCGGGCGTCCCGGCAGGACACCATGGTCGCCATCCTCTCGGTCGGCGCGCCCCGCGATCTGCTGCTGCGCCCCCGCCGGGGCGGCGGCCCGTCCGTGCGCCGGGCGCTCGGGCACGGCGACCTCATCGTGATGGGCGGGTCCTGCCAGCGGACCTGGGAGCACGCCGTGCCGAAGACGACCCGCGCCACGGGGCCGCGCATCAGTATCCAGTTCCGGCCGCAGGGCGTGCACTGAGCCGCCCGACGGGGACGGCGGGACGCCGGCCGGCCGTGCGCCCCCACGCCGGGGCTGTCAGGCGCGCGGTGTCCTGCGCACCGAACGGCCCGCGAGTACATCCGTCCGTACGCCGTCCTCGATGACGAACCGGCCGTCGATCAGGACGTGCGGGATACCGGTCGGCAAGGTGCGCGGCTCCTCGAAGGTGGAGCCCGCGGCGACCGTCTCCGGGTCGAACAGCACCAGATCGGCGCGGTAGCCCTCGCGGATCAGGCCCCGGTCCGGCAGGCGCAGCCGGGCCGCCGGGCGTGAGGTGAGGTGGGCGACGGTCTCCTCCAGGGAGAGGATGCCGAGCTCCCGGGCGTAGCGGCCGAGATAGTGCGGGAAGGTGCCGTACGCGCGCGGGTGCGGCTTGGCGCCCTGGAGGATGCCGTCGCTGCCGCCCGTGTGGACCCGGTGGCGCATGATCGCGCGGACGTTCTCCTCATGTCCGACGTGCTGGAGGATCGTCGAGCCGAGACCGTCCTCGATCAGCAGCCGGCGGGCGGTGGCCCAGGGGGCCTCGCCCCTCGTCCGCGCGGTCTGCTCGATCGTCCGGCCGACATGGGAGGCGAGCGCCGGGTCGGTGACGCCCGAGATCTCGATGGTGTCCCACTCGATGGGCACGCCGTGGCAGCCGTCCGAACCGATCTCCTCCAGATGGTGGCGGATCCTCTCGGCCGCGGCCTCGTCCCGGAGGCGGGCGAGCACCGCGTCCGGACCGCCCTCGCTCGCCCAGCTGGGCAGCACGGCGACGAGCGTGGTGCAGCCGGGGGTGTAGGGGTAGGTGTCGAGGGAGATGTCCGCCCCCTCGTCGAGCGCCTTGTCGAGCAGGGCGAGGAGATCGGGTGCCTTGCCCTTGTTCACCCCGAAGTTCATGGTGGCGTGGGCGAGATGGAGCGCGCAGCCGGCATCCCGGGAGACCTCGACCATCTCCTCGTAGGCCTGGAGGGCGCCGGCGCCGTAGGAGCGGTGGTGGGGGCAGTAGTAGCAGTCGTAGCGGGCCACCACCCGGCACAGCTCGGTCAGTTCGGCGTCCTTCGCGTACATCCCCGGCGTGTAGGTCAGACCGGAGGACATGCCCACCGCGCCCTGTTCCAGGCCCTCGGCCACCAGGCGCTTCATGTGGTCCAGCTCGGCCCCGGTCGCCGGGCGGTCGTCCCAGCCCACCGCGTACATCCGCACGGTGCCCTGCGGGATCAGATACGCGGCGTTGACCGCGACACCCCGGTCGAGGCGGTCCAGGTACTCGCCGACCGTGCGCCAGTCGAAGTCGACGGAGGAGTCCGAGGGGCCGCCGCCGTTCCAGCCGGTGATCGCCTGGCGGACCGCGTCGAGGGTGCGGTCGTCGACCGGGGCGTATGACAGACCGTCCTGGCCGAGCACTTCGAGCGTCACGCCCTGTGCGGCCTTCGCCTCGTGTGCGGGGTCGCGCAGCAGGGCGAGGTCGCTGTGGGCGTGCATGTCGATGAAGCCGGGGGACAGGGCGAGCCCGGCCGCGTCCACGGTGCGCGCCGCGGCCGGGCGGGGACCGTCGCCCTCGCGGTGGATCGCGGCGATGCGGCCGCCGTCGACGGTGACGTCCGCACGGTAGGAGGGGGCGCCGGAGCCGTCGATGACGTGGGCGTCGCGGATGACGAGGTCCATGGGACGACCGCCTCTCAGAAGAAGGTGCGGATGTAGTCGGTGACCGTGCCGTCGGCCTCGACCAGCGGGATCAGCTGCCACTTGTCGAAGGAGGTGCACGGGTGGGACAGGCCAAGGCCGACCCAGTCGCCGACCTCCAGCTCGGCCTCCGGGGCGGTGCGCACCCAGCCGTGCTGGTCGGACAGACCGCTGACGGTGATGCCGGTGGCCGGGCGGATCTCGCCGGTGCGGCCGTCCCGGACGACCTGCGCCTCGGGGAGGTCGAGGTCGTAGGCGGCGTCCCGCTTGCCCGCGTTGACGAAGGCCTGCTCGCCGTTCGGGCGGGAGATGACCTGGGCCCAGAGGCGGAACGCGGGCTGGAGGGTGCCCTCGTCGGGGACGCGGTTGAACGGGGTGAGGTGGCGGTAGTGGCCGTCGTCGTGCGAGACGTATGCGCCGGACCGCAGCAACTTGCAGACCGGCAGCGAGAGTTCGGGGATGTCGGCGAACACGTCGGCCACCGCGTCGAACCACGCGCTGCCGCCCGCGCTGATGATGATCTCGTCCGCGGCCGCGAAGCGCCCCGCCTTGTCGAAGTCCGCGGCGAGCGCGGTCAACCGGCGGAGCCACGCGCGGACCCGGTCGCCGTCCGCCTGCGGAACCTCGCCCTCGTACCCCGCGACACCGACGAGGCGCAGCGTGGGGGCGTCGGCGACGGCGTCGGCGATCGCCGCGCAGTCGGCCTCGGTGCGGGCGCCGGTGCGGGCGCCGTCGCCGGCGCCGAGTTCGACGACGACATCGAGCGGGCGGGAGGCCCCGGCCTCCCGCAGGGCCTCGTTCATCAGCTCGGCGCCGCGCACCGAGTCGACATAACAGACAAAGCGGAAGTCCGGATCGGCGTCCAACTCGCCGGCCAGCCAGCGCAGGGCGACGGCGTCGACGACCTCATTGGCGAGGAAGATGTGCCGGATGCCGTGCGCGCGGTAGACGCGGACCTGGTGGGGCACGGCGGCGGTGATGCCCCACGCGCCGCGCTCCAGCTGGCGTACGAAGAGCTGCGGCGCCATGGAGGTCTTGCCGTGCGGGGCGAAGGCCAGACCGTGGCGCTCGGCGTACGTCTCGAGGAGCGCGAGGTTGTGCTCGACCGACTCGGCGGACAGCGCGAGGACGGGCGTGGTGAAGCCGCCGTCGAAGAGATTGCGCCGCTCGGCGGCCAGTTGGGCGACCGTGAGGCCCTCGGCGTCCGGCGGGAGCGCCTTGAAGCGGTGGTCGACACGCTCGTCACCGAGCTGGTCCACGCGCTCGTTCCCGAACTCGTCGGTGGGCCGGTCGGCGGCCATGGGAGCCTCCTCGAAAGGTCTCATTGCAACATCTGCAACAGTCATTGCGTATAACGCTTAATGGTGTCTAACATCCGGCGCAACGCCGGGTCAATGGATCCGGCTGCCCCAGAAACCCGCGAGGAGGCCCCAGGGTGAGCAGCGTGACCGGCACCGCAGCCGCGGACCCGACCGAGGTGATCTGCCTCGGCGAGTCCATGGTCACGTTCATGCCCTCACGGCCCGGGCGCCTCGCCGACGTCCCCTCCTTCGCCCGCACCATCGGCGGTGCCGAGTCCAATGTCGCCTGTGCGCTCGCCGCGGCGGGGCACCGGGTGAAATGGGTCAGCCGCGTCGGTGCCGACGGGTTCGGCGACCACCTCGTCGAGGCGATCGGCGCGTACGGGGTCGACACCTCGGCCGTCGGCCGTGATCCGGACCGGCCCACCGGCATCTACTTCCGCACCGCGACCGACCGGTCAACCGACGCGCACGAAGTCGCGTACTACCGCGCCGGTTCGGCGGCGTCGGCGATGTCCCCGATGACCCTGCCGTACGCCGAACTCACCGGCGCGCGGGTCCTGCACCTGTCCGGCATCACCGCCGCGCTCTCCGCGGACTGCCTGGCGCTGATGCTCGAACTCACCGAACGGCGCGAGGGGCGGCCGCTGGTCTCCTTCGACGTCAACCACCGGCCGGGGCTGTGGCGCGACGCCTCGGGACCGGAGGTGCTGCTGGAGCTGGCCCGTGGAGCCGACCTCGTCTTCGTCGGCGAGGACGAGGCGGCGGACGCGTGGGGACTGCACGGCGGGGCGGCGATCCGCGCGGCGCTCCCGGAGCCCGGTGTCGTCGTCGTGAAGCACGGCGCCCGGGGTGCCACCGCCTACACCGGGCCCGTGCCCGATACGGCCGCGGGGCCCGAGGACGTCGCGCCGGGCGCGGTCTTCGCCCCCGCTCCCCATGTCGATGTCGTCGCCCCGGTCGGGGCCGGCGACGCCTTCGCGGCCGGTTTCCTCTCCGGGACGCTGCGCGAACTCCCGCTGCGGGACCGGCTGCGGCACGGACACCTCATGGCCGCCGCCGCCCTGACCGTCCCCGGCGACCTCGGCGCCCCGCCCTCCACCGCACACGCCGACCGCCTCGCGGAACTGGACGACGCGGCCTGGGGGAGACTTCGACTCGGCCCCGGCTGGACCTCAGCCGTGGATGAGGAGGTACGTACGTCATGAGCCAGACCGTCGACCGCGCGCTGAGCATCCTTCCGTTGCTCGCCCAGGGACCCGCCGACCTCGGACAGGTCGCCGAACGCCTCGGCGTTCACAAGTCCACCGCGCTGCGGCTGCTGCGTACGCTCCACGAGCACGGACTGGTCTACCGCCAGCAGGACCAGCGCTACCGGCTCGGGGCCCGGCTGTTCGCCCTGGCACAGGAGGCCGTCGAGAACCTCGACGTACGCGAGATCGCCCACCCCCATCTCGTCACCCTCAACGAGCAGATCGGGCACACCATCCATCTCGCCGTGTACGAGGAGAGCGAAGTCCTCTACATCGACAAGGTCGAGAGCCGCTACCCGGTACGGATGTACTCGCGGATCGGCAAGCCCGTCGCGATCACCGTCGCGGCGGTGGCGAAGCTGCTGCTCGCCGACCTGCCCGAGCCCGAGCGGCGCGCGGTCGCCGAGAAGCTCGACTACCCCATGTACACATCCCGTTCGACGCCGAACGCCGGTGCGTTCCTCAGAGAACTCACCGTCGTACGCGAACAGGGATGGGCCACCGACCTCGGCGGCCACGAGGAGTCCATCAACTGCATCGGCGCACCCATCCGGGGCGCCGACGGCCGGGTCGTCGCCGCGATGTCGGTGTCCGCGCCGAACGTCGTCGTCACCGGCGAGGAACTCCTCACCCTGCTCCCGCTGGTGCGCCGCACCGCCGACGCCATCAGCCGGGAGTACTCCGGTTCCGTGACTCCGCACTGATGACGGCCGACCATCGAGCTCGCGCTCGACCGCGTACGACCGACCCATCGAGCTCGACCGAGTACGACCGAGCACACCGCCGGTACGACACACCCCAGCACGACACCGCCCGAAGGAAGCTCCATGACCGAGAAGACCGCGATCACCCCCGCCACCCACACCGAGCCGCCCGCCAAGTTCTCCCACGGCGTCAAGAAGGGCAACATCCTTCAGGTCGCCGGGCAGGTCGGATTCCTTCCGGCCGTCGAGGGCCAGGCCCCCACCCCCGCGGGCCCCACACTGCGCGAGCAGACCCTCCAGACGCTCGCCAACGTCAAGGCGGTCCTCGAAGAGGGCGGTGCGAGCTGGGACGACGTGATGATGATGCGCGTCTACCTCACCGACGTCGGCCACTTCGCCGAGATGAACGAGATCTACAACGCGTACTTCGCGGAGCAGAACCTGAAGGCCCCCGCCTCCGCGCGCACCACGGTCTACGTCGGACTGCCCGCCGGGCTCCTCGTCGAGATCGACGCGCTGGCGGTTCTCGGCTGATCGTCCGCTGACCTTGCCCGACCACACCCCCCAGCACACACCCCACGGCCCGGCGCCCGTCCCCGGGGCGCCGTGCCGCGGTCCCCCCTACCCGAAAACACCTCGAACGACAGGTTCCGCCATGCTCCTCGCCGCTGACGCGCCGCCACCGGCCCCGCCGCACACCGGTGGACTGCTCCTCCTCATCGACGGCACCGCCGGTCTGCTGACCGTCGCCGCCCTCGGTATCGCGCTGCTTCTCGTGCTGATCATCAAGCTGAGGCTCCAGCCGTTCGTCGCGCTGCTCGCCGTCT
Organism: Streptomyces sp. AM8-1-1; assembly: GCF_032229325.1. Taxonomy (NCBI): domain Bacteria; kingdom Bacillati; phylum Actinomycetota; class Actinomycetes; order Kitasatosporales; family Streptomycetaceae; genus Streptomyces; species Streptomyces sp. AM8-1-1. Next base: position 3,044,779 of record NZ_CP135086.1, on the reverse strand, counting down.
CCATCGCGGTGGGTCTTGCCGCCGGCCTCTCCGTCACCGAACTCTTCGGCACCGTGCAGAAGTCCGCGGCCGTCTCCGTCATCGAGACCGGTATGGGCGGCATCCTCGGCCATGTCGCGATCATCATCGGACTCGGCACCATGCTGGGCGCGATACTCGAAGTGTCCGGCGGCGCCGAGGTGCTGAGCTCGCGTCTGCTGGGCCTGTTCGGTGAGAAGCGCGCCCCGCTGGCCATGGGACTGACCGGTCTGATCTTCGGTATCCCGGTCTTCTTCGACGTCGGCATCTTCGTCCTCGCGCCGATCGTCTACGCGGCGGCCAAACGCTCCGGCAAGTCGATCATCCTCTACGCGATGCCGCTGCTGGCCGGCCTGTCGATGACCCACGCCTTCCTCCCGCCGCACCCCGGTCCGGTCGCCGCCGCCGGTCTGTTCAAGGTCTCGCTGGGCTGGGTCATCCTGATGGGCCTGGTGGTCGGCATACCCGCGGTCCTCGCCGCCTGGGCGTACGCCGCGTGGATCGGCAAGCGGCTGTTCGTCGAGGTGCCGCAGGACATGCTGGAGGCCGCCGAGGACGCCAAGGCCGCGATAGCCGCCGAGCGCAAGGACCGGCTGGGCGACGGCGCCACCGAGGGGCCCGTGTCGCTCGCCACCGTGCTGCTCATCATCGGTACGCCGCTGGTGCTGATCCTGGCGGCGACGTTCTCCTCCATCGCGCTGGACGAGTCCACGCTCCGGTCGGTCGTCGAGTTCTTCGGCAACCCGTTCGTGGCGCTGACGATCGCGCTCTTCCTCGCCTACTACCTGCTCGGCATCCGGCGCGGCTGGTCCCGCAAGTCCCTGGAGCAGGTGTCGACCTCGTCGCTCAAGCCGGTCGGCAACATCCTGCTGGTCGTCGGCGCCGGCGGGGTGTTCGGCGCCGTCCTCAAGGCCAGCGGCGTGGCCCAGGCGCTCTCCGACACCTTCAACGACGTCGGCCTGCCGGTCATCGTCCTCGCCTATCTGATCTCGCTGGTGCTGCGGGTGGCGCAGGGTTCGGCGACCGTCGCGATCGTCACCACGGCAGGCATCGTGCTGCCGCTCGTGGAGAACGGCGGTCACTCGCAGGCCTTCCTGGCCCTGGTCATCATGGCCATCTCGGCCGGTTCGATCTTCGCCTCGCACGTCAACGACGGCGGCTTCTGGATCGTCTCCAAGTACTTCGGCATATCCGAGCGCGACACCCTGAAGTCGTGGACGGTGCTGGAGTCGGTGCTGTCGGTCGCCGGCTTCGCGGTCGCGGCGGCGCTCAGTCTCGTCGTCTAGGCGTCCGTACGGGGGTGCTCCCTACGGACGAAGGCGCCCGGGACGGTATCCGTCCCGGGCGCCTCGGTCTGCCCGCGCGTGTCAGCTCGCGCAGGTCAGCTCGCGCAGTACTGCTGTTCCTTGCCGATCGAGCGGTACATGCAGTCCGAGTTCTCCAGCAGTTGCAGCACGGCGTCCCGGTTGCGGCTGGTCTCGCGCTCGATCACCTCGTCGGGCGGGTAGAAGCCGCCGCCGCCGAAGCCCGTCGGGTACATCTCGAAGGTGTACGCGAAGATCTTCTGATTGCCCCACAGCCAGTCGTCGATCGAGCCGTCCGTGATGTAGAGGTCGCTCGACTGCTCGGGTGTGTAGCCGTTGCTGGCCGCCATCTTCCTGCCGACCGCGGCGAACGCGTCACGGTCGTCCTTCGTCAGCCCCGGCGCGGTGTCCGCGGTGGTGTACCCGTACGGCCACAGCACCAGTTCGCTGTAGGTGTGGAAGTCGATGCCGGTCCTGATCTGCTGCTTGCCGCCGACCACGCGGCTGCGGGCGAAGTCGGCGACGACCTTGACCTCGGGCCCGGACTCGGCGGCACGGCCGCGGTAGGTCTCGGAGCTCGGGGAGCCCGACGAGCCGTTGCAGCAGCCCCACTTGAAGTTCCAGTTGCGGTTGAGGTCGGTGCCGACGGCCGACGAACCGGTGTTGGGCTGCCGGTTCTTGCGCCAGCTGCGGTACGAGCCGGAGGCGATGTCGTACTCGCCGCCGTCCGGATTGATGTCCGGGATGATCCAGATCTCCCGGCCGTTGACGGCGTTGGTGACCCGCGAGTCGGTGCCGTAGTCGTCACCGAGCTCGCGCAGCAGATACAGCGCCATCTCCACCGTCAGATGCTCGCGCGCGTGCTGGTGGTGGGTGAAGAGCACCTCGGGCTCGGCCTCGTCGGTCGCGACGTTGTCGCTGATCTTGACGGCGACGATGTCCCGGCCCTGATAGCTCTTGCCGATGACCCGCTTGCTCATGATGGCCGGGTGGGCGGCGATGCGCTGGTCGATCTCCGCGGTCATCTCGGCGTAGTTGTGATAGCGCGAGTCGGCCGACGGGAAGTCGAACGGCTCCACGGCCGCGCCACCGGTACGGGCCGGCGGGCCGGGCAGCGCCGTCAGTTCGTAGCCGAGTGCGCGAAGCCGTTTCGCCTGGGCGTCGTTCGCGCTGACCACGGCCGAGCGGGCGTCGGTCTCGTCGATCGAGACGCCGGTGGCGGCGATCGCGGTACGGGCCGCGACTCCGGCCGCGCCCTTGATCTCGTACTGAAGGGTCCGTTCCTCCGCGGCGGCCGCGGGGGTGGTGGCGGGGGCCCGGGAATCGTCCGGGGGTGCGGCGTTGGCGGTGAGCGGTGCTGCCACCGCGAGCGCCAGCAGGGCGGCGAACGTGACCGTCCTCCGGCCGCTGCCGCGTATGCGAAGTCGCATGCTGTTCTCCTGGGTGTGGAGGTGGGGGGTTGCGCAGGTGCGACACGTCGTGCGGGTGTGTGCGCACATGGTGCGACTCTGGCATGACCCGGTCAAGAGGGAACCTTCGGCCATCCCGTCCCCGATTCGTACGGACCCCTTGCGCGATCACTCCTCCACCGCTTACGTGACCTGAGCCACACGCCGGTACGAGTGAGAAGGCGGCCCGCACATGTCAGGCACCACCGAGAGCAGCACCGACGAGTCCGTGTCCCGACCCCGCAAGTCCAGTTGGAAGTACATCGGCCCCGGCATCGTCGTGGCGGCGACCGGTGTCGGCGCCGGCGACCTCGTCGCCACGCTCATCGCCGGCAGCAACTTCGGCTACACCCTTCTGTGGGCCGCCGTTCTCGGCTGCGTGGTCAAGATCTCGCTCGCGGAGGCGGCCGGCCGCTGGCATCTGTCCACCGGGCGCACGCTCTTCGACGGCTGGGCCGACCTCGGCCGCTGGACCACCTGGTTCTTCGTCGTCTACGTGGTGATCTGGGGCTTCGTCTACGGCGCGGCCGCCATGTCCTCCAGCGGCCTTCCCCTCCAGGCGCTGTTCCCGGGCGTGATGGACCTCGAATGGTGGTCCATTCTCACGGGCGTCGTCGGTCTGGTCTTCGTCTGGTTCAACAAGTACAGCGTCTTCGAGAAGGTCATGACCGTTCTCGTGGGCGTGATGTTCGTGGTCACCGTCTATCTGGCGATCCGTGTCACCCCGAACCTCGGCGACGCCTTCGCCGGTCTGCTGCCCGTCCTGCCGGACGAGAAGGACTCGATCCTCAACACCCTGGGCCTCATCGGCGGCGTCGGCGGCACGATCACGATCGCCGCGTACGGCTACTGGGTCAACGCCAAGGGCTGGACCAACACCGGCTGGATGAAGGTGATGCGGCTCGACAACCGCGTCGCGTACATCACCACCGGCATCTTCGTGGTCGCGATGCTCTTCGTCGGCGCCGAGCTGCTGCACTCGGCCAACGTGGCCATCGCGAGCGGTGACAAGGGGCTGATCCAGCTCGGCGACATCCTGGAGAAGGAGTACGGCCAGGCCACCGCCACGTTCTTCCTCATCGGCTTCTTCGCCACGTCGTTCACCTCGCTCATCGGTGTCTGGCACGGCGTGAGCCTGATGTTCGCCGACTTCGTCGCGCGCTACCGCAAGGACCGCGCCGACGCCGGCGGGGTCACGGGCGAGGAAGTGGCCTCCGGGGCGCGCGAGCGGTCGCTGCCGTTCCGGCTCTATCTGCTGTGGCTGACCTTCCCGCCGATGGTGCTGCTCTTCCAGGGCCAGCCGTTCCGCCTGGTGATCATCTACGGCGTCCTCGGCGCGGCCTTCATGCCGTTCCTGGCCCTGACCCTGGTGTGGCTGCTCAACTCCGCCCGTACTCCGCGGGAATGGCGCAACGGCAAGCTCAGTAACTCGATGCTGGTGGTCTCCGGACTGCTGTTCCTGGTGCTGGCGACCAAGCAGATCGTCGACCAGCCGTGGGCGGACTTCTTCTGACCCCTCCCGTCGCTTCCGGAGAGGCCGGACACGGACAGGGCCCGTCCCCGCCGGGGGAGCGGCGGGGACGGGCCCTGTCATCGGCCGGGGGTTACGGCAGGCCGTGCACGTGCGGGCCCACCGCGTTCGACCAGGCGTTGCCGGCCGTCGCGTCCCAGTTCGTGGACCAGGTCATCGCGCCCCGCAGACCCGGGTAGGTCTTCGAGGGCTTGAAGGAACCGCAGTTCGTGCCCCGGGCGAGGCAGTCCAGCGCGTTCTTCACGATCGACGGGTCGACATAGCCGCTGCCCGCGCCCCGCGTGGAGGCCGGCACACCCAGTCCCACCTGGGAGGGGTCGAGACCGTTCTCCAGCTGGATGCAGGCGAGTGCCGTGAGGAAGTCCACGGAGCCCTGCGAGTAGACCTTGCCGTCGCAGCCGAGCATCGAACCGCTGTTGTAGTACTGCATGTTGACGACCGTGAGGATGTCCTTCACGGCCAGCGCGGTCTTGAAGTACTCCGAGCCGGTGTTCTGCATGTCGATGGTCTGCGGCGCCATCGTCAGCACCAGCGAGGTGCCCGCCTTCTGCGACAGCTGGCGCAGCGCCTTTGTCAGATAGGTGGAGTTGATGCCGTGCTCCAGGTCGATGTCGACGCCGCTGAAGCCGTACTCCTGCATCAGCGCGTAGGCGCTGTTGGCGAAGGCCGTGGCGGAGGCGTCACTGTTGACGGTGACGTTGCCCTTCTCACCGCCGACCGAGATGATCACCGACTTGCCCGCGGCCTTCTTCGCCGCGACGTCGGCCTTGAAGTCGGCGACCGAGGCGTAGCCGACCGCCGGGTCGAGGTTGAAGACGATCTGGCCCGGTGTGGCGGTGGAGTCCGCGAAGGAGACGGCGATGATGTCGTACTGGGACTGCACATCGCGGAGCTTCTGCACGGTCGCGCCGTTGTTGAAGTTCTGCCAGTAGCCGGTCAGGGCGTGCTTCGGCACGGCCGGGTTGCCCGGGTTCCCGGTGCCCTGGCTCGTCCTGCCGGTGACCGCGGCCGACTTCGGGGACTCGCCCGCGGAGTTCGTCGCCGTCACCTGGAACTGGTACGAGGTGTTCGCCGCGAGCCCGGAGACCGTCGCCGAGGTGCCGCTCGCCGACTGGACCCTGGTCCCGTCGCGGTAGACGTTGTAGCCGGCCGCGCCCGACACCGCGCCCCAGTTCAGGGAGACGGAGGAGGAGGTCACCGAGCCGACCGACACCCCGGCCGGTGCGGAGGGGATGCCGGGCTCGGGGTCCGTGCCGCCGCCTCCGTCGGGACCGAAGACATTGACGTCGTCCGCGATGTAGGCGGCCTGGCCGTACCACCCGTGCGTGTAGACGGTCACCGAGGTGGTGCTCGCGCCGGTGCGGAAGCTGGTCGACAGCTGGGTCCAGCTGCTGCTGCCGGGCGTCCAGGTGGAGACGTCGGTGGTGCCGGTGCCGGTCGCGCCGAGGTAGGCGTACCCGCCCTGCACCCAGGCGGCCAAGGTGTAGGTCGAGTTGGGCTTCACGGAGACGGTCTGGGTGCACCTGGCGTTGTCCTGGCCGGCCGGTGTCGCCTTCAGCGCGGAGGAGCCGGTGCGGACGGGGGAGGAGGTGTTCGCACCACTGCCGCCGGAACAGGTCCAGTTGGAGAGTCCGGACTCGAAGCCGGCGTTCTTGGCGACGTTGATGTCGGCCGCCTGAGCGGTGCCTGTGCTGCCCACGATGGAGATACCGGCTCCGACGGCGAGCGCCAGGGCTCCGCCGAGCCATCTCCGCGAGCGTGTGGTGCGGTCCACTTTGCAGCCTCCGGTGGGGGAGTTGGGGGTGTGGAGGGGGTCTCGGAACGGTGGCCACCGCTGGGCGTACAAACTGGTCCAGACCAATAAGGTTGTCAAGACCTCTGACACCGATTCGTATACGGACGCTCTTCGTCGGTTTTCGGCCAAAGGTGGAGGGTGCGGGTCCCGTTTTCCCGCCACCCGGGCCCAGTTGCCCGGCGACGGCCGATTCGACCGGGCGTTCGGCATTCCGCATTCACTCACGCGTTACGGGAGTCAACTCCTGACCCCTAAGTCCGGTTTGGCCTGTGCGGAGAGTGCGCGTGTTGAGGCTCTCGGTTCTGAAAGGTGTTCTCTGCCTCCGAACTCGTGGATAAAGTGCTGAGGCAGGAGCGATGAGCAGTAGGTAACTGCGGTCACGGGTCCCCCGGCGGCCGGAGCTGAACGGGGAACCAGCGTGCCGACCGCAATAGCTGTCACCAGCGCAGATCTGGTGCTACCGCCGATGGACCACCACACGCCCACGGCGGCTCTGCTGCAGGCGCCGGACGTTCAGCCGCTGGATGCCGCTCTCTCGGACATGACGGTTCTGCTGGAACAGCACGGCTATGTGATCGCCCTCTATCCGGCCTCGATTCCGCTCGCCCACGAACGCAGGCTGCACACGGTCCGGTCCGTACTGGAGAGCAGTCGCATCGCCCTCCTGAAAGTGGATCTTCCACCCCTGGCGACGGCCGTCCTGGTGCGCCAGCTGCGGCAGTTGTCGATCTGCGACTTCAGCGCCGGAATCGTCGCGTCCGCGGCCCGGCTGCTCTCCCACTACATCTACGCCGGAGCGCTGCTCAATTCCGTCACCCGGCTCGACCGGGTGCCGGTGAGCCTCAAATCCCATGCGAAATCGTGGGTTCCGGGTTCGCAGTTCGGCGTCCTCGCCAATCCCGACCCCGAGCTGATCAGGATCGGCACCGGCCTGCTCACCGGCCCCGAGTTCGTCACCCGGCTCGCGGTGGCCAAGGGGCAGCTCCAGTCCGACTGGGTGACCGCGACCCTGGCCCCGGCATGGCAGACGCAGAGCCTGGAGGAGGCCCGGCTGCCCGCCGACTCGCCGGTCTGGTGGGGCACCGGCCGACTGATCGAATTCGCGGCCTTCCTGCCCGACATCTCGGTTCTCTACCAGCTGGTTTCATCCGTACGGCGAGAGGTGTGCACCTGGTGCGGAATCGAACTCATCGGTGACCGCTGCGGCTTCTGTTCCGCACCTCTCGCGGCGGCCGAGAACCGCACTCATGAGCCCCGTGCGCTGAGCCGGGGAACGTCCTCGTACCACGGACCGTGAACCGCCGGCCGGGCCGCCCGTGTCGAACGGCCTGCCGAAAGCGCGTCCCCCACCGCACTTCTCGCTCTGTCCGCTCCGCCAGTCCACGTCTGCGAACGAGGTTGTCCAGCCCATGAATTCACGCCAACGCCGCGGCATCATACTTCTGCTCCTCTCGGTGCTGTGCGCCCTCGCGGCGTTCGCCGGCGTGATTTCCGTGATCAGCGACGTGAATTCGAAGGTCGGTCCCGAGGTTTCCGCCTATCGGCTCAAGGCCGATGTCTCTCCCTATACGCCTTTGCGGCGGGACCAGTTCGAGAAGATCTCGATGCCCCGGCGCTGGCTCTCCGACAGCGCGGTGACCGACCTGTCCGTGGTGAACGGAAAGATCGCCGTGACGCAGCTGCGCAAAGGGTCGCTGCTCCAGGACGACATGATCGTCAAGCGGCCGGTGCTCGCCTCCGGTGAGCAGGAGATCGCCATCATGATCGACGCCGCCACCGGAGTGGCCGGAAAGATCACCCCGGGGGATCTGGTCAACATCTTCGCGACCTTCGCCGGTAAGGACGAAGGCGACCCGGACCAGTCCCGGATCATCGTCCCCAACGCCAAGGTGATCGACGTCGGCCGGCTCACGCCGCTCGAACCCAAGGACGACAAGCGCTCCAGCGGCCCGCGCGAGGCCGTGCCGATCACCTTCGCGCTCAACACCACCGACGCCCAGCGCGTCGCGTACGCCGAGTCCTTCGCCGAGCATGTGCGCCTCGCGCTTCTCGCCAAGGGCAGCCCGGCCACATTGCGCCCCGGTGACAGCACCTACACCCTCGACGAAGACAAGAACAGGTGAGGGCTGTATGACCACACGCATCCTCCCGGCCGTCGGCGAACCCGATGCGGCCCGGTCCATCACCACCCTGCTGAGCCAGCTCCCGGACGCGGAGCCGGCCGCGCCGGTCGCCGACTCGACCTCGCTGCTCGACATGCTGGCCCGGCTGGCGTCCGAGTCGCTCGACGAACTGCCCGAGGTCGTGCTGGTCCACGAACGCATCGGCCCGGTCCCCGCACTCGAACTGATCCGGGAAGTGGCCCTGCGCTTCCCCGCGGTCGGCGTGGTCCTGGTGTCGGGCGACGCGAGCCCCGTCCTCTACTCGGCCGCCATGGACTCCGGCGCCCGCGGACTGGTCGGACTGCCGCTGTCGTACGAGGAACTGGCCCAGCGGGTCCAGGCCGCCGCCGGCTGGTCCGTCGGCGTGCGGCGCCACCTCGGCCACGGCGGCGACGTGTTCAGCGGGCCCGGCGGCACGGTGGTCACCGTCAGCGGCGCCAAGGGCGGTGTGGGCGCCACCGTCATCGCGGTCCAACTCGCGCTCGCTGCCCAGGCGTCGGGCCGTCCGGTGGCCCTCGCCGACCTCGACCTCCAGGCCGGGGACATCGCCTCGTACCTCGATGTCCAGTTCCGCCGCTCGATCGTCGACCTCGCCGGGATCCAGGACATATCGCCGCGCGTCCTCCAGGACGCGCTGTTCGCCCACCAGACGGGGATGGGGCTGCTGCTCGCCCCCGCCGAGGGCGAACGCGGCGAGGAGGTCAACGACCGGGCCGTGCGCCAGATCGTCAGCGCGTTGCGCAACCGCCACGAGGTGGTGATCATCGACTGCGGCACCCAGATGAACAGCGCCAACGCGGCCGCGATCGAGATGGCCGACATCACGCTGCTGGTGACCACCCCGGACGTGGTCGCCGTCCGCGCTGCCAAACGCATGGTGCGGATGTGGGACCGGCTCCAGATCCGCAAGGCGGAGGAGACGGTCGCCGTGGTGAACAGGCACACCCGCGGCACCGAGATCCAGCCCCCGCTGATCGAGAAGATCACCGGCACCCGGGTCTCGCGGATCGCCGTCCCCGCGAACTTCAAGGAGCTTCAGCCCGTCGTCGACGCGGGTCGGATGCAGGACCTGGAGTCCCGGTCGACCGTGAAGCAGGCCGTGTGGGGGCTGGCGGGCGAACTCGGCCTCGTACGCGCACCGTCAGGTGACCAGAAACAGGGCAGGTTACGCGGCGACAGGGGATCGATCGGTGTCCGGCGGGCACGGTCGAGGTGACTGCGGTGAGGGGGCACGTCGAGCGATGAGATCTCCAGCGACAGCGACAGCGATATGCGCGGTGGTGGCGCGGATGCGTGGCGACCGGGGCGAGGCGCCCGCGGCGGCGCGGTCCCGAGTTGACCGGGGTCGGGCATCGGTGGCGGCGCGGATGCGTGGCGACCGGGGTCAGGCCGCGATCGAGTTCACCGGCACGGTCCCGGTCATCCTCGCCACGCTGGTCCTGCTGTGGCAGGCCGCGCTGCTCGGCTACACGTTCTCGCTCGCCGGGAACGCCGCGGACGCGGCGGCCCGGGCGGGGGCGGTGGACGGCGACTGCTCGGCCGCCGGTACGGAGGACCTGCCGGGTGCCTGGCAGGGCGGTGCGAGCGTGAGCTGCGGTGACGCCGGTGACCTGGTGACGGCCACGGTCAGCCTCGACGTGCCCGTCCTCTTCCCCGGCAGCGTGAACTTCCCCTTCCGCTTCGATGCCGATGCCTCCGCGGCCCGAGAGGACAGGCCGTGAGGCGCCGCCGGGACGACCGCGGCCAGGCCGTGAGGCGCCGCCGGGACGACCGCGGCCAGGCCGTGAGGCGCCGTCGGGACGACCGCGGCCAGGCCGTGAGGCGCCGTCGGGACGACCGCGGCCAGGCCGTGAGGCGCCGCCGGGACGACCGCGGCCAAGCCGCCCTCGAATACGCGGGCGTCATCACCCTGCTGCTCTTCGTCGCCCTGGCCGCGATCCAGCTCGGCATCGTCGCCTACACCGCCCAGCAGGCCGGCACCGCGGCCCGCGCGGCCGCCCGCGTCGCCTCGCACGGCGAGGGCGGCGGCGAGGCAGCCGGTTACGCGGCCATGAGCGACTGGCTCGCGGACGGGGCCCAGGTGAGCGCCCCCACCGAGGGCGGCGAGGTCACGGCGACCGTCACGATCCAGGTCCCCGCCCTGCTGCCGGTCTTCGACTTCGGCTCCGCCCGACGGTCCGTCACCATGCCGGTCGACGAATGACCCCGCCACACCGTCGCGGACGGCGAGAGGAGATGACGTCATGAGCCTGCGGTCACGCATCAGCAGTCCGGAGCCGGTCAACGGCCACAGCGAGGAGAACCGCCTCGTCGGGGTCTACCGCGCCAAGCTCCTGGAGGAGATCGACCTCGCGGAGATGTCCTCGCTCGCCGCCGCCGAACGGCGGGCCCGGCTGGAGCGCGTACTCGGCCACATCATCAGCCGCGAGGGCCCGGTGCTGTCCACCGTCGAGCGCTCGCAGCTCATCCGCCGCGTCGTCGACGAGGCGCTCGGCCTCGGCATCCTGGAACCGCTGCTCGAGGACGCGTCCATCAGCGAGATCATGGTCAACGGCCATGAGCAGGTCTTCGTCGAGCGCGGCGGCCGGCTGGAGATGCTCCCGCTGCGTTTCTCGTCCAACGAGCAGCTGATGCAGACGATCGAGCGCATCGTCTCCACCGTCAACCGCCGTGTGGACGAGGCCAATCCGATGGTCGACGCGCGACTGCCCTCCGGGGAACGTGTCAACGTCATCATCCCCCCGCTGTCCCTGACCGGCCCCATCCTCACCATCCGGCGCTTCCCCCGGGCGTTCACACTCGCGGAGATGATCGCGATCGGCTCGCTCGACGAGCAGATGACGCTGCTGCTGGCGGGACTGGTGCGGGCCAAGTTCAACGTCATCGTCTCCGGGGCGACCGGCACCGGGAAGACGACGCTCCTCAACTCCCTGTCCGCCCTGATCCCCGAGGGCGAACGCATCGTCACCATCGAGGACTCCGCCGAGCTCCAGCTCCAGCAGGCGCATGTGATCACCCTGGAGAGCCGGCCGCCCAACGTCGAGGGCAAGGGCCGCGTCACCATCCGCGACCTCGTCCGCAACTCCCTGCGTATGCGCCCCGACCGCATCATCGTCGGTGAGGTCCGCGGAGGAGAGACGCTCGACATGCTCCAGGCGATGTCGACCGGTCACGACGGATCGCTCGCCACCGTCCACGCCAACAGCGCCGAGGACGCGCTGATGCGCCTCCAGACACTGGCGTCCATGTCCGAGGTCGAGATCCCGTTCGTGGCGATCAAGGACCAGATCAACAGCGCCGTCGATGTGATCGTCCAGCTCACCCGCCACGCCGACGGCTCCCGCCGGGTCACCGAGATCGCCGTCGTCGACTCCTACGGCCGTGAGGAGTACCGCATCGTCTCCGTCTGCCGCTTCAACGCCCAGCCGATGTCCGCCGACGGGCGGATCCACGGGCGGTTCGAGTACTACCCGGTGCCGCGGCGGGTCGCGGAACGCCTCTACATGAAGAACGAACCGCTGCCACCCGCCTTCGGCATCGCCGCCTCCGAGGCCCAGCTCGCGGTCCGCAGGTCCCTCCTGTGACACGGCCACGACCCGGGCGGCCGCCCCTGCCCCGCCGGCCACCCTGAGGCCGCCGACGACTCCGATGACACGCCCACGCCCACGCCCCCGACCGCACCCCGAGAAGGTCCCGCCGCCATGGACAACCTCCCGCTCCTGACGATCGGAGTCACACTGCTCGCCTGTGTGCTCTGCGTCGTCGGCGTGCACGCGTACTCCTCCGGCAGGGCCCAGCGCCAGGCACTCGTCGAGCGCATGTCGCAGACGGGCCCGCTCGCCCTTCCCTCCGGCAGGCGACGGCGGTTCGGCGGTGTCGACCGACGGCTGCGCGGGACACGGCTCGGCAACCGCATCGAGCGGAAGATCGCGGTCACGGGCCTCGACCTGACGCCCGGCGAGTACGTCGTCTACGTGGTCGCGGCCCTGCTCACCGTGTACGTCGTCGTCGGCGCGATCTTCGCCCCCTTCTTCGGTGTGCTGGCCGCCGTCGCGAGCCTGTGGGGCGCCAACGCCTTCCTCAACTGGCAGCGCGTCAAGCGCACCGAGGCGTTCATCGCCCAGCTCCCCGAGTTCACGCGCGTCCTCGCCAACGCCACCCAGGCCGGGCTGGCGCTGCGCACCGCGCTCGCGATGGCCGCCGAGGAGCTCGACGACCCGGCGGGCCACGAACTGGGCATGGTCGCCGACCAGTTGGCGCTCGGCCAGTCGCTGGACGACGCGCTCGGCGAACTCGCCGAACGGCTGCCCTCCCGCGAGCTCATCGTCCTGGTCACCACCCTCATCCTCGCCAACCGCGCCGGCGGCCAGGTCGTCACCTCGCTGCGGAACCTGACCGAGACGCTGGAGGAACGGAAGGAGACCCGCCGGGAGGTCACCACGATGCTCTCCCAGATCAAGGTCACCGCCCTGGCCGTGCCCCTCCTCGGGCTCGGCTTCCTCCTGATGATCAACGCGATGACCCCCGGCGCCCTCGACAAGATGACGGGTTCGGTGGTCGGCCAGTCCGCCACGCTCATCGCCTTCGGCCTGTACGCCCTGGGCGCCTTCCTCATCCGCCGTATGTCCAGGATCCAGGTCTGAGAGAGGGCGACGACACCATGGGACTTCTGCTCGCCGCGCTCCTCGCGGCCTCCGTGTACGGGATCTTCCACGGCATCCGGATGTACCGCGCCGACGCCCGGCTCCCCGGCGACCTCGCGCTCGCGCTGGAGGTGGGCTCCACCCGGACCACCGCCGTCGGCTCGGGCATCGACCGCCTCGGCATGCGGTACGCCCCCGCCGTGCTGCGCGCCATGGGCCCCAAGCGGGTCGACGCCGTCCGCAGACGGCTCGACATGGCGGGCAACCCCTCCGGGATGACCGTCGACCGCTACGCCGCCCGCCGCGCGGTCTACGGATTCCTGGGCGTGCTGGCGGCCTTCTCCATGCTGCTGCGGGGCCAGTTCGTCATCGCCGTCCTCGCCCTGCTGTTCGGGCTCTTCTGGACCGACGTCATCATCCGCGCGGCGATCCGCAAACGCCGCGAGGACATCGAACGCACGCTGCCCGACTTCCTCGACGTCCTCGCCGTGGTCGTCTCCGCCGGGCTCGGCTTCCGCCAGGCGCTGGAACGCGTCGCGGAGAAGTACCAGGGCCCCTGGTCCGACGAACTGCGCATCACCCTGCGGCAGATGGACATGGGCGTCAGCCGGCGCGATGCCTTCGACCAGCTCCGCCGGCGCAACGACTCCGAGCAGGTGTCGATGTTCGTCACCGCTCTCCAGCAGGGCGAGGAGCTCGGTGCGCCGATCGTCGACACCCTGATCCAGATCGCCACCGACATGCGCCGCACGGACGCCCAGAACGCCCGGCGGAACGCCGCGAAGGCCGTACCCAAGTCGACGCTGGTGGTCACGCTGGTCATGCTCCCGGCCACCATGATCCTCATCGTCATGAGTTTCTACTACGGCTCCGGGGTCGACCTCGGAGACGTCCTGGGCGGCTGACCACCGGACAGGCCGCACACACGGCGCACACAGACGAACGACCGAAGGGGAGGTGGACACCATGGCACCGGGCAAAGCCGTACTCAGCGGCGGAAACGCGGGCGAGACACCGGCCGACGTGGCCTCCACGGGCCCCGCACGCCTGCCGTCGCTGCCCATCCAGGTCAACGCCCTCCAGGCGCTGTGCCGTCAGGTCTTCGGATTCCGGCTGGCGATGATCGCCCTGGCCGCGCCGTTCGCCCTCGACGGCACCCGCCCCGGCCCGGCGACCTGGCTGGTGGGAGCGGCGGTGCTGGTCACCTTCATGACCTCCTACGTCCTCCTGCGGGACTGGGAACGCTTCGGGCCCGTCCTGCTGCGCCACCCGTGGCTCCTCGGCGCCGACATGACGTTCGGCGCGCTGCTGCTGATCACCGCGTCGCCCGACTCCACCCTCGCCTACGTCACCATGTGCACCCCGCTGCTGGCCGGGCTGATCTCCGGATGGCGCGGAGCCGCGGTGTTCGCGATCCTCCAGTCGCTCATCATCGCGGGCGCGTACGCGGTCAATGTCGAGGCCGAGGCCCGCTTCACCGCCCTGCTGCTGCCCGGCCTGTGCGTCCTGGCCGGAGCCATCGGCAGCACCCTGCGCAATCTGATGCTCGGCTTCGGAGCGGCCAGCCAGGCGCTGACCGAGGCGCGCGCCCGGCTCGCGGTCAGCGGCGCGGTCGAACAGGAACGGGCCCGGCTCGCCCGGGAGATGCACGACTCCGTGGCCAAGACCCTGCACGGCCTGGCGCTCGCCGCCGACGGCCTCGCGAGCTCCGCCGACCGGATGGACCCGCTCACCGTCAAGCACCAGGCGGACCTGGTGGCCCGCTCGGCCCGCCGGGCCGCGGCCGAGTCCCGGGAGCTCCTGTCGGACCTGCGCCGGGAATCCGGCCTCGACGGCGGCGTCGACCTGCTGGCCGAACTGGCGGCGCGTACCGACGACTTCGCCCGCCGCAACGGCGTACGCGCCACCTTCAGCCCGCTCGGCGACGGACCACCGCCGAACGTGCCGCCCGCCGTCGCCCGTCAGGCCCTGACCATCGCCGCCGAGGCCATGGACAACGCCCACCGCCACGGCCGGCCGAGCTATCTCGCCGTATCGGCCGGGGTCACCGGCGACGTGCTGCGGATCAGCGTGTACGACGACGGCCGGGGCCTGCCGCCCGGCACCTCCCTCGAAGGGCTGCGCCAGGCAGGCCACTTCGGTCTGGTGGGCATGGTGGAGAGGGCGGCGTCCATCGGCGCGAGGATCCGGATCGGCCGGGGGCGGGCGGCGAAGGGCACGGAGGTACGCCTGGAACTTCCGGTGGTCGCGCTGGGGATGGTCGGGGGCATACCCCGGCAGCCGGCCGGACCGTCCCGCAGCCGGACGCCGTACACCCCCGAGGCACAGCGCACACGAACGGTCACCTGACAACGCCACCCCCTGTCCCCGCCTTTCGAGAGGAGGCTGCAGCCATGCCGGACGAACACTCCCGCACCTCGGGACAGCACTGGAGCCATCAGTCGCATGCCTCGCAGCACACGTCCTCGCACACCTCCGACGAACTTCCCGCGCTGCCCGAGCAGCTGCCGGCGGCCATCTCACCCCTGCGGGTGGTCGTGGCCGACGACAACCCCGTCGTGCGAGCCGGGCTGACGGTCCTGCTTCAGGGGCGGGACGACCTCGACGTCGTGGCCGAGGCGGCGGACGGCCGCGAGGCCTGCGAGGCCGCGGTCCGGCACCGGCCCGACGTGATCCTGCTGGACGTCCGGATGCCGGGGGTCGACGGCCTCGCCGCGCTGCCGCATCTGGTCCGCCTCGCGCCGGTGCTGATGATGACCTACAGCCGGGAGAGCGAGATCGTGCACGAGGCGCTTCGGCTGGGCGCCGGAGGTTATCTGGTCCACGGCGAGTTCACGGCGGACCAACTGGTGGCGGCCGTACGGGACATCAAGGCGGGCCGTGCGACCTTCACCCATTCCGCCTCCGGGGCGCTGCTCGCAGGGGTGCGGAGGGGTCGGCAATTTGCTCAACCGTCTTCGCTTACGCAAGCGAATGTGGCACATTCGTCTTCGGACCCCGATGTAGCCGGTGAACTGCGGGGAGTGATCACCGAGTTGAGTCAGCGGGAGGTGGAGGTGATGGACCTGATCGCGTCGGGCATGACCAATCAGCAGATCGCCGCCTCCTGCTTCATCAGCCAGAAGACGGTGAAGAACCACATCAACCGCATCTTCGCCAAGTTGAACGCGGGCAGCCGGGGCGAGGCCATCGCCGTCTGGCGCAGCCTCGCACGAGGGGGGTCGGTGTGAGGCCGTTACGCACACCCCGCTGCCCCGATTGGGCCCACCCTTGGGCCCACAGACCCATGTCCGCCGTCCCGCCCCGGGCGTACGGTGCACGCGCTGTCAGCCGGACCGGCCTGGAGGAAGTCGATGTCGAACGTGACGCTGAAGGCGATCGTGAACACCCGTGTGTACGTGGCCGCCTGGGTGGCCGCGACGGCACTGGCGATGAAGGAACGCCGCGACGAGGGCCAGGGCGCGGTCGAGTACGTGGGCGTGATCGTGCTGGTGGCGCTGATCATCGCGGCGCTGGTGGGGTCGGGGGTGGCGAACGACATCGCCACGGGCCTCACGACCAAGGTCAACGAGATTCTGGGCGGAGGCGGTGGGGAGTAGTTCCTCCCACCGCAGGTAGTACCCGTGAGGCAGGGCAGGCCGCACCCATCTACATCGCGATGGTGGCGGGCCTGCTCTTTCTCGCGCTCGCCTTCTTTGCGGTGGGTCAGGCGGGAGCCACCCGCAACGGCGCTCAGTCCGGAGCCGATGCCGCCGCCCTCGCCGCCGCCATGGAGTCCCGGGACCGGGTCCTCGGCGACGGTGAACTCGACCTCGACTTCCTGGGCGATCTCCTCGACGGCGATGTGATCGGAGACCCCGGTGGTGGGTGCGCGGCAGCCGGCCGATTTGCGGGTGAGAACGAGGCGACGGTCACGGGGTGCGACTTTCTGGGCCCCGGCCGCTGGGGTTTCCGGGTGACCGTCGATTCGCAGCCGCTCGGGGAGACGATCCTCCCGGGAACAGCCGATCGACGTGCCGAGGCGAAGGCCACCGCTGTCGTGGAGCCCTTGTGCACCTTCGAGCCCCCGGAGAACGAGCCCTCGCCGGGCGATGAGGGCAACGAGCCCGAGGAGCCCAGCCCGTCACCCTCCGAGGAGCCGGAGTCCCTGGGAACACTGCACTGCCCCGACGGCGGCGACATCGACATCGATCCCGATGACCCGGATCCCCTTCCCGACCTGTCCGAGCTCTTCACCGTCCGGCTGGTCGAGGACTGACCCCGACAGAACGCAAAGGAACACCACTCATGAGTATTCGGCACGGAGCGATGACCCGCAGGGCAGTGACCGCCGTCCTTGCGGCAGCGGCGCTGTCGCTGTCGACGGCGTGCGGCGGCGGTGACAGCGGCTCCGACGACAAGAAGAGCAGCAGCAGCGCTTCGACGGAATCGGGAAAGCCGGAAGAGTCCGGCGACGGCGGTGGCAACACCGTGCCGGACAAGAGCAAGACCTTGGCCACCATCAACGGCAGCAACGGCTTCGAGTTCACGATCCACAGCGCTGTTCGGGACGGCGGTGGCTTTCTGACGATCTCCGGAGCGGTGAAGAACACGACCGAGAAGCGGCAGATTCCCCCGATTCAGTGGAACGGCGAAGAGACCCTGGTCAAGCGCACAGGCAGGTCATTCGCCGGGGTGACCCTGGTCGACAAGGTGGGGAAGAAGCGCTACTACGTCCTGCGCGACACCGACGGCTTTCCCCTGACGACAACCGGCCTCACGGCATTCGAAGGCGGCCAGAGCGTCGACTTCTTCGCCCAGTTCCCCGCACCCCCCAACGAGACCACCACCCTCGATCTCCAGATCCCCCTCATGCCCACAGCCACGATTGAGATCTCCTGATGCGTGCGGCACCCGTCTCCCTCGCCGCCCTGCTCCTCTTCACCAGCATCCAGCTGACCACCGCCCCCGCCGCGTCCGGTGCCCCCGTCGACGACGACCCGAGCGTCCCGCCCGGGACCGAGTCGACGTACACCCCGCCCGAGATCGACGGCAGCAACCCCGGTCTGAAGATGCGCGACGGTGCCACCCTCGCCCAGCCGCGTGTGCTGGACATCGTCTCCATCGTGGAGACCGAGGGCGGCGAGGAGCGCCGTGAAGAGACCACGTCCTCACTGAAGTTCGCCCTCCAGGCCGAGGTCCTGTTCGGCAAGGACAGCGCCAAGCTCACCCCCCAGGCCAACGGCCGTATCTCCGCCATCGTCGCCGAGATCAAGAAGCACAACGCCCAGAAGGTCCGAGTCTTCGGGTTCACCGACAACCTCGGTACGTACGAGCACGGCCGGGTCCTGTCCAAGAAGCGGGCCGACGCCGTGCACGGGGTGCTCAGCGGGCAGCTCGACGACGCCGGGATCACCTACGAGGTCCGCGGCTACAGCGAGGACTATCCGATCGCGGACAACTCCAGCGAGGAGGGCCGGACCAAGAACCGTCGTGTGGAGGTCTCCTTCCCGACCGGGGGCACCAACTGAACGCGTTCCCGCCGTACGTCCCGCAGCCGGCCCGCAGTACGCTGCGGGCCGGCTGTCGACCGAGTGGGCCGAGGAGCGCACGGATGAGACGGGTGGGGGCGGCAACGGTGAAGGTGCTCCGCGGAGTTCTCCTCGCGGTCGTCTCCGGTGCTCTCCTCGTGCCGGCCCCCGCCGCCGCGGTCTCCCCGAGCGGCCCGGCCGCCGCCTACCGGACCGCTCCGGACGCGAAGCCCGTCCATGGCGCGGCATCGAGCACCGAGGGCCCGCGGCTGCGGCCCGGGACGTACACCGACACCGTCTCCGCCGGGGAGCGGAAGTTCTACCGCGTCGTGCTCGACGACGTCTCGAACGCCTATGTCTCCGCCGTACTGGCTCCGCCGCCGGGCAGCCCGGTCGGCGCCACGGACGGCGTCCGGATAACGCTGGAGTCCGCGGACGGTGAGAAGTGCAGCGTGAGCAACGACGTCACGTTCGGCAGCTCCACCGCCCGGCCCGTCGCCGACTACGCCACGCGGCGCATCGGTCGGGGCCGGGAGTGCCAGGAGGCCGGTGACTACGTCTACAGCGTCGAGTGGATCGGCTCCGGAGCCGGTTCCGGGGCCCGCGACTGGCCGCTGGAGCTGAAGTACATGACGGAGCCCGGGGTCGGGGCGGGGACGGAGACGCCCGGGCCGTCCTCCTGGGCGACGCGCCCGGCGGAGCCCGTCACCGGTACGGCGAAGGGCGTCGACGGCGGATCCGGGTTCAACGACGCGCCCGCCGTCGGCCACGGCGTGTGGAAGGACCGGCTGAGCCCCGGTGAGAGCCGGTTCTACAAGGTGCCCGTCGAGTGGGGTCAACAGGTGTTCCTCGACGCGGAGTTCGCCGGTACGGCCACCGGCCGGGCCGCGTCCGTCCCGGACGGCCTGCGGCTGACGCTGTTCAACACGGGCCGCGGGTTCGTCAAGAACGCGGCGGCCGGGTACCGGGGCAGTTCCTCGGAGGTGTCGCTCGGCACGGCACCCGCCGCGTTCGCCAACCGGACCTCGCCCCGGGACGACACCGGAGCGATGCGGTTCTCCGGCTGGTACTACGTCCGGGTCTCTCTCGACCAACGGGTGGACACCGCACTGCCGTTGACCCTGCGGGTCGGCGTCGAGGGCGATCGCGTCGAAGGCCCGGCGTACCGAGGTGACGCCGTCGCGGCCGGCTTCGGGCTCACCGACGCGGACCGGGCGGCCGCGCAGGACGGGCGGGCGGCGTCCGGCGGCGGCACCCGGAACAGCGTGCTGTACCGGACCGTCGGCTACACCGGGATCGGCCTGGGCACAGCTCTCGTACTGATCCTCGCCGCCTGGACCCTGCTGGCCCGCCGCAGCCGCGGCCGCCATGTACGGCAGCCGCTGCCGTGGGAGCCGCGCGCCCACTGAGCGGGCGGGCGGCATGGGCCTCCTGGGCCGTCGCCGGCGCAGGTCGGGCACAAGGCCCAGGTCACGGGGGCCCACGATTGGGCCCGGGGGCCCATGACCCCGGCACATCCGCTCCTTACCGTCGCTTCATGTCGCCACACGGGGTTGCGCGTCGGGCCCGCCGTCGAGTGTGCCGGGGGCTGCCGCGCCCCCGGACAGGCCTCCTCGGCCCGCGGATGGAGCGCGGGGACCGGTCGGGCCGGCCTGCCGCCGACCGTGCGGACCGGGCCGACGGCGGGACGTCTTCGTGATCTACAGCTTTCTGACCGTCCACCGGCTGACCGTGTCCGCCATGGCGGTGGCGCTGGCGCGGGCGGTGGGTGTGCCCTCCACGGCGGTCGACATCGCCGACGAGGACTCGGCCGAGGACCGAAGCGGCCGCAACTGGGACGCGCTCGTGCTCTGCGGCTATCACGCGGTCGCCGGTGATGTCGCGCTCGCCTGGGAGGTGTCCGTCGCGGACGCCGTGCCCGACCCCCCGGACGAGGCGGAGGCGGCGCGGAGCCTCGCCGCCCTGAGCGGTACGACGGTGCTGTACCCCGCCGAGGAGGCGGTTCCGTCCGCGTACTGGGCGGCCGCTCCGGACGGCACGGTGACACGCGCCCGTGTGGTCGAGGCGGGCGCGAGCGGCGGAGCCGTGGTGGTGGAGGTCGAGGCCGTCGAGACCGCCGTCGCCCAACTGCCCTCGGCGCGCGTCCAGTTGCTGCCGGAGATCTTCCGCGAGGAGAAGGTGCCGACCCCGGTGGCGGACGCCTTCGCCGCCCTCACCGACGCGGACGGCAGCGCACCGGCCCGCGGACCGGAGAACCGGGCGCGCGAGGAACTGCTGCTCTGGGAGCGTCTCGTCCGCAGGATCGAGGCCGACTGGGCGCCGACCGGCCGCTACCCCGAGGAGTTGTATCTGGAGGACCTGCGCACCCGCGACGGGCTCGCCGAGCGGCTGTCCACCGTGCACGGCACCCTGGCCGAGGAAATCGCTCGTTCCGCCGAGACGCTCGACATACTCTTCCGTACGCACACCACGGACGACGGGGGAGAGCTGCTCGGGCGCCTGACCAAGGCGGGATCCGCGATGGCGGACCGCGGCTGGTGGTGGCGACGGCGACCCGCGCGGCTGCCCTGGGTCTGACGGCTGACGGCTTGACGGCCTGACGGGGTCCCGGGCAGCCCGGTCGGCGGCCTGCGGCAGGCAGGTGTGCCGGCGAAGGAGGGACGCGCGTGGCAGTGCCGTTCGGTGACCGGCTGCGGGACGAGCTGGGTCCGCCCCGGCGGGAGCGGCTGCTCGACAGCAGCCCGCGGTCGGCGGTCTGGCGCGTCGAACTGGTGGACGGCACAGCCGCCGTGGTGAAGCAGCTCGTCGCCGATGAAGCAGCCGATGAAGCAACCGGCGAGACACCCGATGCGGCAGCAGCCGACGCCGCGGCCGACGAACGCTTCCGCCGTGAGATCACGGCCCTGTGCTCCGCCGGACGCGTACGTCCCGCGGTGGTGCCACGCCTGCTCGGCGCGGACCCGGATTCCCGGGTGCTGGTACTGGAGCACGTGGAACACCGAACACCCGGCGAGGGCTGGCAGATCGCGTACGCACAGGGCCTCGCCCGGTTGCATGCCGCGGCCACCGGCGACGAGACGGAGCTGCCCCGTTGGACCGGTCCCGGCGAGCGCGATGTCACCGCGTTCCTGGCGTTCGCCCGGCGTCTCGGTGCCACTGTCCCGGCGGCGGCGGAGGACGAACTCGGTGCGTTGGTGCACCGCCTCGGAGCACCGGCTGCACGCAGCGCACTGCTGCACGGCGACCCCTGCCCCGGCAACGATCTCCACACCCCCGACGGCATCCGCTTCGTCGACTTCGAGCAGGCCTGCCTCGGCAACGGCCTCATGGAACTGGCGTATCTGCGTATCGGTTTCCCGACCTGCTGGTGCGTCACCGACGCTGCCGGGCCACTGCTGTCCGAGGCCGAGGAGATGTACCGCACCACCTGGCGCGCGGCGACCGGCACCGAGGTCGCGGGTGATCTCGCCGACGCCTGCGCGGGCTGGCTGATCCGGGGCGACGCCCTGGTGGAGCGCGCCCGCCGGGGCACCGTCGACCGGCTCGCCCGTGCGGTGGACGAGGACTGGACGTGGGGCACCGTCACCGCGCGGGAGCGGCTGCTGCACCGGCTCGGCGTGGTCGCCGGGATGACCGGGGGCCATGAGGCACTGGGCGCGCTGGGTGCGCTCGCCGGAGACGTGCGTGACCGGGTCCGACTGCGCTGGCCCCGGCTCGGTACGGTGCCGACCCGCAGACCGCCGTCATAGACAGCCGGGTGAACGCACGGGCCGGGCCGCCCGGCTCGCCGCCTGATGCGGTCCTGCCGGCGGCGTGGAAGGACCGAGCCCGCAGCGCGGAAGGACCGAGCCCGCAGCCTGGTAGCCCGCGGCCCGCCCGGCCGAGGGCATCACCGGTCAGCCGGCTCCGGACCCACCGTCCCCGCCGTCCCCGGCGTCTCGATCGTGAGCCGTGCCCCGGCGACGACACCCCACTCCTTCATCGCCCCCGCCTCGGCCTCCAGCACATGCCGCGCCCGCAGCCGGGGCCTCCCGAGCCGCCCCGGACCCATCGTCCGGACCTGCACGACCCGCAACTCCCGGTCCAGATAGGCCACATCGATCGCGAACCGCATCCGGAAGGTGTGCACGCTGTTGCACGGCGTCAGGAGCATGGCCCCGTCGATCCCTTCCCGGCCCAGCAGCCCCCGCCGTCGCGGACCGTACGTCGCCGCGATCTCCACCGGCACCGCGGCGTCGCGCCCGGCCACCCGCAACACCCCCGTGCCGTCCCGCCACCGACGCCGTCCGCTCATGGTCGTAGACCGTAGCGCCGGCCTTCCCGCCGTGGGCCCGGAAGCCCCGAGTGGGCCCCCGGACCCATGACCGCGGCCGGAGCGGGCCCTTACGCTCTTTGCCGTGTATGCCACGCTGCTCGCCGTCGCCGCCCTGTGGGGTGCCGCCGCGGGCCTGCTCGTGCCCCGCGCCGCGTACCGGCTCTCCGTGGAGCCGGGGGAGCCCTGGCGCGACAGCTGTCCTTCCGGGCACCGCTTCGCCGGTCCGGTGCGCGGGTGGATCGGCGGAGTCCGGTGCGCGGCGTGCGCGACGGCGGTACCGGCCGTGTCCGGCCGGGCGGCCGACGGTGTGGCGGGCCCTTCCCCGGACGCACCCGCGACGCCCGTCACGGTCCCCCTCGTCACCATCGCGGCCTGCGTCGCGGTGGCGGCTGCCACCGGGGTCCGCCCCGAACTGGCCGTCTGGCTGCTGATCGTGCCCTTCGCCGTACTGCTCGCGGTCGTCGACCTCCGGGTACACCGGCTGCCCGACGGGCTGACCCTGCCGCTGGCCGCCGCGGCCGCACTTCTCCTCGGGCCGGTGGCACTGCTGTCCGGCCACGCCGGCTCCTGGACCACGGCACTGCTCGGCGGACTCGTCCTCGGCGGCGCCTACTTCGTGCTCTTCGTCATCCATCCGAACGGCATGGGCTTCGGTGACGTCAAACTGGCGCTGTCGCTGGGCGTCGTCCTCGGCTGGTACGGCTGGACCGTGCTCTTCGCCGGCGCCTTCGCGGGCTTCCTGTTCGGCTCGCTCTACGGGGTCGTGCTGATGGCCCTCGGCCGCGCCGGCCGCAGGACGGCGATCCCCTTCGGGCCGTTCATGATGGCGGGAGCCCTGCTGGGGCTGCTGCTCGGCGCACTCGCCGTACGAGGCTGACACCGCACGTACCCGGCCGTCCCCACCCGCACGCCGCACACCGCGCGTCGCCCATAACGAGAAGACAAGCGCAGCCGCGGCGCGCAGTATCGGTCCCATGGACACCGAGCCGGTCAACATCATCGAGGCGCTCGCCTCCTTCGACGACGTCTACAGCCCGCGCATCGTCGCCCGGATGAACGACTACGACGTACGCATCGCCCACACCGCCGGAGAACATGTCTGGCACGTCCACGAGGACACCGACGAGTTCTTCCTCGTGCTCGACGGCCGCTTCGACATCGCCCTGCGCGCCGCCGACGGCACCGAGTCCACCGTCGAGCTCACCAAGGGCGACACCTTCGTCGTGCCCAGGGGAACCGAGCACAAGCCGTCGTCGCCCGGCGGCTCGATCCTCATGTTCGAGCCGTCCGGTACGAAGTCGACGGGCGACCGGCACGAGGGCGAGATCCCCGGCCATGTCGACAGCACCACGGGACACGCCCTGTCATGACAGCGCAGCAGCACGGCACACCGCGGTCGTTCGATGACCTGATCGAGGAGGCGGCGGCCGTCTCCGTCGAGGGATGGGACTTCTCCTGGCTGGAGGGGAGAGCCACCGAGCAGCGCCCTTCCTGGGGGTACGCCCGGTCGATGGGCGAGCGCATGGCGCGGGCCTCGGCGGCGCTGGACATCCAGACCGGTGGCGGTGAAGTCCTGGCCTCCGTACCGGTGTTGCCACAGCTCACCGTTGCGACGGAGGCCTGGCCGCCGAACGTCGCCAAGGCCACCGCCCTGCTGCGGACGAGGGGCGTGGCGGTCGTCGCCGATCCCGAGGAGCCGCCGCTGCCGTTCGCCGACGAGGCGTTCGACCTCGTCGTCAGCCGCCATCCCGTCCGTGCGTACTGGCAGGAGATCGCCCGCGTACTGCGCCCCGGCGGCACCTACTTCTCGCAGGAGGTCGGCCCGGCCAGCGTCTTCGAACTGGTGGAGTACTTCCTCGGGCCGCAGCCGCCCGAGGTGCGCGGCGTCCGCGACCCCGGGGCGGCGCGGGCCGCGGCCGAGTCCGCGGGTCTGGACGTGGTGGATCTGCGGGCGGAGTCGCTGCGCACCGAGTTCCACGACATCGGGGCCGTCGTCTACTTCCTGCGCAAGGTCATCTGGATGGTCCCCGGGTTCACGGTCGAGCAGTACCGTCCGCGGCTCGCGGCGCTCCACGAACGGATCGAGTCCGAGGGACCCTTCGTCGCCACGACGACGCGCTTCCTCATCGAGGCGGTCAAGCCCGTCCAGTGCCGCTCCCGGCACTAGCATTCGGAGATATGCGGACATTTTCTGACAACTCGGTGGTTCGGCGCAGCGTCCTGCGATCCCTCGTCCCCGCGCCCTCGCCGGAGCCCGGAACCCGCACCGCTGCCCGCTTCCCCGCCGCCCTCCTCCCCTGGAGCTGGGCGGCGGCCTTCTTCCTGCTCTACGCCACCGTCGCCGTGCGCCGTCATCTGCTGCTGCGCACCACCGGCTACGACCTCGGCATCTTCGAGCAGGCCATCCGCGCCTACTCCCAACTGCGCGCTCCGATCGTCCCGTTGCGCGGGGAGAACTTCCATCTGCTCGGCGACCACTTCCACCCCGCGCTCGCCGTCCTCGCCCCGCTCTACCGCCTCTGGCCGTCCCCGCTGTGTCTGCTCCTCGCCCAGTCGGCGCTGCTGGCGCTCGGCGCCGTACCGCTGGTGGCCTGGGCGCAACGGGTGCTCGGGCGGCGGCCGGCGCACGCCGTCGCCCTCGGGTACGGGCTCAGCTGGGGCATCGCGTCAGCCGCCGCGTTCGACTTCCACGAGGTCGCGCTCGCCGTGCCGCTGCTGTCGTTCGCCGTCGTCGCACTCGGCCGGCGGCGCTGGGGAGCCGCGGTGGCCTGGGCCGCACCGCTGGTCCTGGTCAAGGAGGACCTGGGCCTCACGCTCGCCGCGCTGGGCTGCTTCGTCGCCTGGAAGGGGCCGCG
The DNA here is from genome assembly GCF_032229325.1 of Streptomyces sp. AM8-1-1. Lineage (NCBI taxonomy): Bacteria > Bacillati > Actinomycetota > Actinomycetes > Kitasatosporales > Streptomycetaceae > Streptomyces > Streptomyces sp. AM8-1-1. The sequence continues at coordinate 3,019,198 of NZ_CP135086.1, read as the reverse complement.
GCTTCTCGGCGTCGTCACCGCGGCCGCCGGTGTGGTCGCCTCGGTGATCGAGATCAAGGTGCTGCTGCCCGCGTTCAATCCGGCCGGCGGCTATGCCCATGGTGTGAACCTGGGCGAGGGCGGCCACTCCACCCTGCTCGGCACCCTCGTCTTCGCCCCGCTCGACGCGCTGCGCCCGGACATCAAGGCGATGACGCTCATCCTGGTGTTCGCGCCCTCGGCGCTGCTCGCCCTGCGCTCTCCGCTCGCCCTGCTGGCGGTGCCCACGCTCGCCTGGCGGATGCTCTCCCAGAACGGCTTCCACTGGGGCACGTCCTTCCACTACAGCGCCGTTCTGATGCCGATCGTGTTCGCCGGGCTCATCGACACCCTGCGGCGCTGGGGCGCGGCCGACCACCCGCTCGCCGCGCGGCAGGTGAGGGCGTCCCTCGCCACGGTCCTCGCCGTCACCGTCGTGATGCTGCCGTCGTTCCCCCTGGCCCAGCTGGCGCAGCGGGCCACCTGGCGCACGACACCGCACATCGAGGCCGCCCGCTCCCTGCTGGCGAAGATCCCCGACGGCGCGTCGGTCGCCGCCTCCAACCGCCTGGTGCCCCAGCTCACTTCACGCTGCGACGTGGTGCTCTTCCCGACCTTCCCGGTCGACGCCCGGCTGTACGAGTACGACAAGGACCGGCTGCCGCGCCCGACGGCCGAGTGGATCATCCACGACCGGGAGGCGCCCGAGGCCTGGCCGTACCGCACCGGCCACTGGCCCTATCCGCCCGAGAAGCAGGCCGCCGAACTCGACGCCGCCGAGCGCCGGTACGGCTACGAGCGGATCGCCGAGAAGGACGGCATCACCCTGCTGCGCCTCAGGCATGCGGCCCGACCGTGACGGTACCGACCGCCGCTCAGGCATGCGGCCCGACCGTGACGGTACCGACCGCCGCTCAGGCATGCGGCCCGACCGTGACCGTACCGACCGTCAGCTCCGCCGTCCCCTCCAGCACTTCGGCGACCCGCTCCACCTGGCGCTGAAGGTCACGGCGCGTCCGGGCGCCCTCCAGCGCCTTCCCCACCGGCTCGACCGTGACCGCGATCCGCTTCCCCGACCGCTTCTGGTGCCACACCCCGCGGACCTCTCCGTCGACGAGGACGACGGGGAAGTTCCCGGCCTGACCGCCTGCGAGCGCCCGCTCGCGGGCGGCGCCCGGGAAGAGCAGCTCGCGCGGCTGCGAGGCGATGGTGAACGCGTCGAAGTAGGGCAGCAGCCGCACCCCGCGCGGTGCCTCGTCGGCGAACCCGGTGTCCCCGGCCGCCACCCATGCCCGCTCACCCGCGAACGCGACCTCCTCGATCCGGCCGTCGGCCGCCGATGACGCGAAGACCCCGGCCGCCCAGGCGCGCGGAGCGGCGAGCCACTTCGCGAAGTGCGCGGGTGTGGCGGGCCCGTACGCCCGCAGATAGTGCTCCAGGAGGACCTCCAGCGCTGCCGGCCCCTCCATCGGGGTGACGCCGGGGTTCGTGCAGGTCGCCTTGCGCCCGCGGTTGGGGGCGAAGGCGAGCAGCCCGCGGTGCGCCGCCAGATGGGTCGCCTGGCGCCACCGGGGCCACTTGTCCTGGAAGGCCTCCATCACCCGATCGCCCGCCCACGGACCGGTGCGCTCGACGATCGCCTCGGTCAGCTCGTCGATCGTCAGCTCCGCGCCGGTGAGTGCGTCGCCGATGGCCGCCAGGACCTGCTCCGTCTGCTCGTCCGTCATCCGCACATCGGGCGGCATCGGGTTCGATCCGGTGGGGATCGCGGAGAGCGCCCCGGTCCACATCGGCATGTCCTCGGCCGCCAGCAGATGGACGGTGCCACGGGGTCCGTACGTCTTCACCAGACTGCGCTCCGTCCACAGCGCCTCGCGCACGCCCGTCCTGTTCGCGCCGCCGTCCAGGCGCAGCGCGACGGACAGCTCGGCGGCGGAGAGGACCTGCGCGTGTGCGCCGAGCATGGCGGCGGTGATCCGGGCGGGTGAGTCCTGGGCGGGGGTGACCAGGCCCTGGCGGCGGAGCCTGCGGGCGGAGGCCTCGGTCCATGTCACGTCGCGCGTCGTCATGACAGGACTGTAGGAGCCGTACAGGCCAGATCCTGTCCGCGTTCCGGACCGCGATCCGCGAACAGTGGTGTACTGGCGAAACGGTAAGTATCGAGCGTGTCGGAGGAGTTGCCGTGGCCAAGGCGAAGAGTGCGTACAGCTGCGGTCTCGATGCCGCCGTGGATGTCGTCGGCGGCAAGTGGAAGCCGCTCATCCTGTGGGCGCTGCACGACGGCACGCACCGCTTCGGGGAGCTGAAGCGCCATGTCGGCGGCGTCAGCGAGAAGATGCTCATCCAGCAGCTGCGCGAGCTGGAGGCGGACGGTGTGGTGCACCGCGAGGTCTACCGGGAGGTGCCGCCCCGGGTGGAGTACTCCCTCACCGAACTGGGGGAGGCGCTGAACACCGCGCTGCTGCCGCTCGGGGCGTGGGGCGACACCTTCATGGAGCAGATCATCGCCAACAAGACGAAGGAACCGTCGGCCTGACGGACCGGCTGACGGGCCTCCGTTCCCTACACGCCGTCACCGCGTCAACGGCGCGCCCGTACCCCGGGTCCCCCCTGAGGGGTACGACCCGGGATGCCCGAAGAGCCCAAAAGCCCCTGGTTTCCGGGCTCCCGGGCTACAAGGGGCCCTCCGTTCGCCGCATCCGTGGCGTAGTTCCGGCACGGCGTGGCACGCAGCATCACTTACGAAGGGTTATGGTGGAAACCCCCCCTCGGGCCGGTCCGTATCCCCCCCACGGACCGGCCCGTTTTCTGTCCCGGCGCGTGCGGCACCCGCAATTCCCGGCAGTGGGCGGCTTCCGCCCCCTCCCCGCCGGTGCACGGCCACCGCTTCCCCCGGCCTCACGCGGCGTCAGCCGTCAGCTGCGGCCCGCCCAGATGTTGGTGCCTTCGGTGTCGACCGCGTAGACATCGATCTCCCGCAGCTCCTCCTCACTCAGAGGCGCACCGGCCAGAGCCGCCACGTTCTCCTCGAGCTGCTTCACACTGGACGCGCCGATCAGGGCCGACGTCATCCGCGGATCCCGCAGCACCCAGCTGATGGCCAGCTGCGCCAGCGACTGACCGCGCCCGGCGGCGATGTCGTTCAGCCCGTTCAGCCGGCGCACGACCTCGTCGGAAAGAAGCTTCGGGTCCAGCGACTTGCCCTGGGTGGCCCGCGAGCCCTCGGGGATGCCCTTCAGGTACTTGCCCGTCAGCAGGCCCTGCGCGAGCGGCACGAAGGAGATGCAGCCCATGCCGGCGCTCTCCAGGGTGTCGAGCAGCCCGTCGTCCTCGATCCAGCGGTTGATCATCGAGTAGGAGGGCTGGTGGATCAGGGCGGGGACGCCCATCTCCTTCAGCAGCCGGGCCGCCTCGGCGGTCTGCTCCGCGGTGTAGGAGGAGACGCCCACGTACAGCGCCTTGCCCTGCTGCACGGCGGTCGCCAGCGCGCCCATCGTCTCCTCGAGAGGAGTGTTCGCGTCGAAGCGGTGCGAGTAGAAGATGTCGACGTAGTCGAGCCCCATGCGGTCCAGGGACGCGTCGAGCGAGGACAGCAGGTACTTGCGGGATCCCCACTCGCCGTACGGCCCCGGGTGCATGAGATAGCCGGCCTTGGTGGAAATGACCAGTTCGTCGCGGTAGGGCGCGAAGTCCTGCGCGAAGAGCTTGCCGAAGTTGAGCTCGGCGGAGCCGGGCGGCGGGCCGTAGTTGTTCGCCAGGTCGAAGTGCGTCACGCCGAGATCGAAGGCGCGGCGCAGGATGGAACGCTGCGAGTCGAGCGCGCGGTCGTCGCCGAAGTTGTGCCACAGGCCGAGCGAGAGCGCGGGGAGCTTCAGCCCCGACCGGCCGGAGCGGCGGTACTCCATCGAGTCGTAACGGTCGGGAGAAGCGAGGTACGGGGAGGTATGAGTCACGTATCCCTCCTTATCACGGACTTGTGACAGACCGGGTTGGGTGGCCGTGGCCCGTGCGCAGTACTGTTGCGGCTTCGGGGATTGCCGCCCGGCGGGGGCCGAGGCCGGTGCTGCGTTCACCCGGGGCACGGCGCCCGACGGCGGCCGCGCCACGGGCCGGGCCCCGGGTACAGGGCGGGTGAGCCCGACGGAACCGAGAGGTGGACTGGCGTGAACTTGCGTGACCTGGTGTACGGGCTCTACGCACGCCGGGTGGAGGGCCGACTCGACCACGCCCAGGTGCCCAAGCACATCGGCGTCATCCTGGACGGCAACCGTCGCTGGGCCAAGGCATCCGGCGGTACCGCCGAACAGGGTCACAAGGCCGGCGCCAGCAAGATCCAGGAGCTGCTGGGCTGGTGCGCCGAGACCGATGTCGAGGTCGTCACCCTGTGGCTGCTGTCCACGGACAATCTGGACCGCCCGGAGAAGGAGCTCGTCCCGCTCCTCGGCATCATCGAGAACGCGGTCCGCGACCTGGCGGCCGACGGCCGCTGGCGCGTGCACCACGTCGGCACGCTCGACCTGCTTCCCGCCCGCACCCAGTCCGTGCTGAAGGAGGCCGAGCAGGCCACCGACGGCATCGACGGAATACTGGTGAATGTCGCGGTCGGCTACGGCGGCCGGCAGGAGATCGCGGACGCGGTCCGCTCCCTCCTTCTGGAGCACGCCGACAAGGGCACCAGCTTCGAGGAGCTGGCCGAGATCGTCGATGTCGAACACATCTCCGAACATCTGTACACCCGCGGCCAGCCCGATCCCGACCTGGTCATCCGCACCAGCGGCGAGCAGCGGCTGTCCGGATTCATGCTCTGGCAGAGCGCCCACTCGGAGTACTACTTCTGCGAAGTCTTCTGGCCGGCGTTCCGCAAGGTGGACTTCCTGCGAGCCCTCCGTGACTACGCCGCGCGCCATCGCCGCTACGGAAACTGAGGTCCCCACGGGGCTCTCGCAGCGCTGATCACCCTCTGTTCACCCACACGTCGTCATATGCCATGGCATGGCTGCGCGTGTTCGAGGGAATATCCCTTCCAGGTCGACGTCCGATCCACGAACGTCGTATCTCAGTGAGCGGCCGAGACCGCTCACCCGGGAGGCCCTTTGCACACGAAGGAACGCACCCCCTGTGCGGACCGCGCGGAGGGCCGGTGCTCGGCCCGCGCATCGTGGCCAGAGCCCGGCCCAGTCGCCCGCGACGCCGTCGCAGCCCGACCTCGTCCGAGGGGGTACGTCCTTCCGTGGTGAACAGCACTAAGCGCCGCATGCCCGACAGGCGCACTTACGTTCTCGACACCAGCGTCCTGCTGGCCGACCCGAACGCCATGACCCGCTTCGACGAGCACGAAGTCGTGCTCCCGATCGTGGTCATCACGGAGCTGGAGGCAAAGAGGCACCATCCGGAACTCGGCTACTTCGCCCGTCAGGCCCTGCGCCTGCTGGACGACTTCCGAATCCGGTACGGACGCCTCGACGCCCCCATCCCCATGGGCGACCTCGGCGGCACGATCCGTGTCGAGCTCAACCACTCCGATCCCGGCGTCCTTCCGGCCGGCTTCCGATTGGGGGACAACGACTCACGGATCCTGGCGGTAGCGCGCAATCTCCAGGCCGAGGGGTACGACGTCACGGTCGTCTCCAAGGACCTGCCTCTGCGGATCAAGGCCTCCTCCGTCGGTCTGCTGGCCGAGGAGTACCGCGCCGAGCTCGCCATCACCGACTCCGGCTGGACCGGAATGGCGGAGATGTCGCTCTCGGCCGAACAGGTCGATCTGCTCTACAGCGAGGAGACGCTCTACGTCCCCGAGGCGGCCGAGCTGCCCGTCCACACCGGACTGGTCCTTCAGTCCGAGCGCGGCAAGGCGCTCGGCAGGATCACGGCCGAGGGCAACGTCCGGCTCGTGCGCGGTGACCGGGAGGCCTTCGGCATCCACGGCCGCAGCGCCGAGCAGCGCATCGCCCTCGATCTGCTCCTCGACCCGGACGTCGGCATCGTCTCGCTCGGCGGCCGGGCCGGCACCGGAAAGTCGGCGCTCGCGCTCTGCGCGGGACTCGAAGCGGTCCTGGAGCGCCGACAGCACCAGAAGGTGATGGTCTTCCGGCCGCTGTACGCGGTGGGCGGGCAGGAGCTCGGCTATCTCCCCGGCACCGAGGCCGAGAAGATGAGCCCTTGGGCGCAGGCCGTCTTCGACACGCTCTCCGCCGTGGCGGGCCGTGAAGTGATCGAGGAGGTCCTGGGGCGCGGCATGCTCGAGGTCTTGCCGCTCACCCACATCCGGGGCCGCTCGCTGCACGACGCGTTCGTCATCGTGGACGAGGCCCAGTCCCTCGAGCGGAACGTCCTGTTGACCGTTCTGTCCCGAATCGGGGCCGATTCCCGGGTTGTTCTCACGCACGACGTGGCACAACGGGACAATCTGCGCGTGGGGCGGTACGACGGAGTCGTCGCCGTGGTCGAGAAGTTGAAGGGCCATCCGCTGTTCGCGCACGTCACCCTCACCCGGTCCGAGCGGTCGCAGATCGCCGCGCTGGTGACCGAAATGCTCGAGGAAGGCCAGATCTAGCACCGAATAAGGCAGTTGGCGCCGCCCGGCAGACGCAAGAGCGTAGCCGGGCGGCGTCGTGCTGTGCGCCGCTTTCCGTAAAACTCCTGGGGCAAACGGCGTGTGAGCTTTCACACGCAACGAAGAATTGCCTTGCGGCGTCGGCTTCCGGCAGAGTCTTGCTTCCGTCAGGCCCCGCATACGACACACCCGCACCACCCGTGGTGCACCGCAACACACAACTCAAGACCTGCCGTCGTGTGCCGCCCGCGAGCTTCATGGGCTCTCCCGCAGGGGAGTTGCCCACCGGGCCAGCGCCTCCTGTGACCCCATGCAGTGAGGAGGCCAGCGCCAGGGGCACGATTCGTACGCGAGGTCACCCATGCGCGCGATGCTGGAAGGAAACCGTGTGAGCCGGATCTCGGTCCGGGGATTCGCCGTGGCGTCAGCCACCGCGGTCACCACCGTCGGAGCTGTAGTGGGCGTTGCCTCGGGCAACACCCAGCCCGCGGGCGACACGCTCGAGGCGACGGCCGCCGACGCGACTCTCCTCGCAGACATTCCCATGGGCCAGCAGGCCCAGGTTCAGGTCTCCTCCCTCGCGGAGCAGGCCGACGCCCAGGCCGCCGCCGCCGACGCGACGGCCAAGAAGTCCGCCGAGGAAGCTGCCCGCATCGAGGCCGCCAAGACCGCCAAGGCGAAGAAGGAAGCCGCCGAGGAGAAGGCCCAGGCCGAGCGCGAGAAGGAAGAGCGGGCCAACCGCGACTCCGTGCGCGACGCTTCGAGCTTCTCCGCGAAGGGCTCCTACTCCGTCGCCGAGGTCCAGGCGATCGCCCGGCAGATGGTCCCCGCCGACCAGTTCCAGTGCTTCAGCAACATCGTGGACCACGAGTCCACCTGGAACTACCGCGCGCAGAACCCCTCGTCCGGTGCGTACGGTCTCGTCCAGGCCCTGCCCGGCTCGAAGATGTCCTCGGCCGGCGCCGACTGGCAGACCAACCCGGCCACCCAGATCAAGTGGGGCCTCAACTACATGAACGAGCGCTACGACAGCCCCTGCGGCGCGTGGTCGTTCTGGCAGGCCAACAACTGGTACTAGAGCCGTCGCTCAACTTCACGCGGCCCCTCACCGTCCTACGGTGAGGGGTTTCGTGCGTGTACCGTCGTCCGGGATGCGTGGGGGGAGCAGTGGGGGGAAGAGAGAAGATCATGTCAAGACTGCCAGGCTGGCTCGCGGGGCTGGGCGCCGGAATCACCCGTGCGTCACAGCGGCTGGACGAGCGCCGCAAGGAAGCAGCGGCCGGTGACCTCGCCGACGAGGTCGTCGTGCCCACCCCCCGCCCCGAGCGGATCCCGGCGCCGCCCTCGTACGCCCCGGCGGTCGCGGCCAAGCCCGACCCCGTCTCCGCCATCCCGTGGGGCATGCGCGTCGCGGCCGAGGCCGGCTGGCGGCTCCTCGTACTCGCGGGCACGCTCTGGGTGTTGATGAGGATCATCAGCGCCGTCCAGCTGGTGGTGCTCGCCTTCGTCGCGGCACTGCTCGTCACCGCGATGCTCCAGCCCACCGTGGCCCGGCTGCGCCGGCTCGGTCTGCCGCGCGGGCTCGCCACCGCGGTCACCGCGATCGCCGGGTTCGTCATCATGGGCCTGGTCGGCTGGTTCGTGGTGTGGCAGGTCATGGACAACCTCGACAACCTCTCCGACCGTGTCCGGGACGGCATCGAGGAGCTCAAGCGCTGGCTGCTGGACAGCCCGTTCCATGTCACCGAGTCGCAGATCAACGACATCGCCAAGAACCTCAGCGACACGATCGGCACCAACACCGAGGAGATAACGTCCGCCGGCCTTCAGGGCGTGACGGTGATGGTGGAGATCCTCACCGGCATCCTGCTGGCGATGTTCTCCACGCTCTTCCTGCTCTACGACGGGAAGCGCATCTGGCAGTGGACGCTGAAGCTGGTCCCGGCGCAGGCCCGCGAGGGAGTCGCCGGAGCCGGGCCGCGGGCATGGCGCACTCTGACCGCGTATGTGCGCGGCACGGTGATAGTCGCCCTGATCGACGCGATATTCATCGGTATCGGCATCTATTTCCTCGATGTCCCGATGGCCGTGCCGCTCGCCGTGTTCATCTTCCTGTTCGCCTTCATCCCGCTCGTCGGCGCGGTCATCTCGGGCGCTCTGGCGGTCGTCGTCGCGCTCGTCACCCAGGGCGTGTTCACCGCCCTGATGGTGCTGATCGTCGTCCTGGCCGTGCAGCAGATCGAGGGGCACGTACTGCAGCCCTTCATCCTGGGACGCGCGGTCCGGGTGCATCCCCTCGCCGTCGTCCTCGCGGTCGCGGCCGGCGGCCTGACCGCCGGCATCGGCGGAGCGGTGGTCGCGGTGCCGCTGGTGGCCGTGACCAACACCGTCGTCGGCTATCTGCGGGTGTACAGCCAGGAACAGGCCCTGCTCGCCACGTCCGCGCCGCACGACGCGGCGGTCGTCGAGGTGGCGCCCGGCGCCGTGGCCGTTCCCGAGGGGACGCCGGAGCCGCAGGAGCGCGAGTGATCTCCGAGCCGGAACTGGTCGGTGACGAGGAGCCGTTCGGCGAGCCGGAGATCCCCGGTCAGCGGAAGGACGACGCGGGGGACCGGGACGCCGCCGCGGAGACCGTCTCGGCGGCGGACGAGTCGTGGTTCCGGCGCCCGCCCCCGCAGGCCTGGCGGTGGGCCCTCGGTGGCGCGCTGGTGGCCTCGGCGGTGTGGGCGGCCGGTCTGTACGTCCACGAGAGCCGGGGCCCGGACATGGGCGCCTACCGCGAGAGCCGCAACCTCTGCCTCGACACGGAGGTGAAGGCACTGTCCACCACCCTGGGCAAGGTGGACTCCCCGCGGCCGTCCGGGCGCGAGCACGCGGCCCGGGACATGGCGACCTGCTGGATCCACCTGGTGGACTCCGCCGCGAAGGAGGCGGACCAGCACACGCCCACGACGGTGTTCGTCACATACGCGCTGCACAAGAAGACGGACCCGGGGCCGGAGTTCGAGGCCGACGTGGGCACGGACATGTTCTTCGGTGACACCGAGATCGCCATGGAGCGGGTCGACGGGCTGGGCGAACGCGCCTACTTCGTGCGGTCCGGCGGTTCCGGCATTCCGGGCCTGCATGTCCTGGACGGGCAGGCCGTCCTCACCATGACCGTGTCGCCCGGCGCCCTGTCCGGAGCGGACAGCGACGTCACCCCGGCCGACGCGTCGGAGATCAGGCCCTTCATGGTCGAGGACATGCGGGCGCTGATGGCGAAGCTCCGGAGCTGACCGGGCGGAACCGGGAAAGCCCCGAGCCATGACAGACGAGAAGGGCCCCTGCCGGTCCGATGCCGGCAGAGGCCCTTCTCGTACATCCGTTGTCCCTCGGCTGCTCGCCTACTCGGCGAGGACGGCCTCGGCGTCCAGCGTCGTCCCGACCGCCTGGATCACCGCGGCGATCTTGAAGGCTTCCTGGACCGTCTCGCGGTCCACGCCCGCCTTGCGCAGCACCTGCTCGTGCGAGTCCAGGCACTGGCCGCAGCCGTTGACGGCGGAGACGGCGAGCGACCACAGCTCGAAGTCGACCTTCTCCACACCCGGGTTGCCGATGACGTTCATCCGCAGGCCCGCGCGCAGCGTCCCGTACTCCGGGTCCGACAGCAGGTGCCGGGTCCGGTAGAAGACGTTGTTCATCGCCATGATTGCGGCGGCGGACTTGGCGGCGGTGTACGCCTCGGGGGAGAGGTTCTCCCGGGCCTCCGGCTCCAGCTCGCGCAGCACCTTCGGCGAGCGCGAGGCGATCGCGCAGGCCAGCACGGTGCCCCACAGCTGCTGCTGCGGGAGGTCGCTGTTGCCGATGACCGAACCGAGGTTCAGCTTCAGGTCCTTGGCGTAGTCCGGCAGTGCGGACTTGAGCTCATCGAGTGCCATGATCACTCACCGGCCAGCAGCTTGACCGGGTCGAGGGTCTCGTCGCCGGACTTCCAGTTGCAGGGGCACAGCTCGTCGGTCTGCAGGGCGTCGAGCACCCGCAGGACCTCCTTGGGGTTACGGCCGACGGAGCCGGCGGTCACCATCGTGAACTGGATCTCGTTGTTCGGGTCGACGATGAAGACGGCGCGCTGGGCGAAGCCGTCCTCGCCCTCGATGCCGAGGTCGCGCATCAGCTCGTGCTTGGAGTCGGCCATCATCGGGAAGGGCAGGTCACGCAGATCGGCGTGGTCCTTGCGCCAGGTGTGGTGGACGAACTCGGAGTCACCGGAGAAGCCGAGAATCTGAGCGTCGCGGTCGGCGAACTCGTCGTTCAGCTTGCCGAAGGCGGCGATCTCGGTGGGGCAGACGAAGGTGAAGTCCTTGGGCCACGCGAAGACGACCTTCCACTTGCCCTCGTAGGACTTGTGGTTGATCACCTCGAACTCCTTGCCGGTCTCCAGCGAGACGCAGGAGGTGAGTTCGTACGTGGGGAACTGGTCACCGACAGTGAGCACGCGCTCTCCTTGCAAAACATGGAATTCCCTTTTGGGGCATTCCAGGGGGTTGGACGGATCTTGATCCTGGCACAGAGTGCATTGATCAAAGAAATAGCTAGACTCGGTCGCCGCGATCGGAGGTAGCTATCAGTGGGTGGCATGAACAGGGGCAAACAGCCGAGCCTTGCACAGCTGCGGGCCTTCGCGGCCGTGGCCGAGCATCTGCACTTCCGGGACGCGGCGGCATCAATCGGGATGAGTCAGCCGGCACTCTCCGGGGCCGTCTCCGCGCTGGAGGTGGCACTGGGTGTCCAGCTCGTCGAGCGCACGACCCGCAAGGTGCTGCTGTCGTCCGCCGGCGAGCGGCTCGCCGCCCGGACCCGGGCGGTGCTGGACGCGGTCGGTGAGCTGATGGAGGAGGCCGAAGCGGTACGGGCGCCGTTCACCGGAGTGCTCCGGCTCGGCGTGATCCCCACGGTCGCGCCCTATCTGCTGCCGAACGTCCTGCGCCTGGTGCACGACAAGTACCCCGCGCTGGACCTCCAGGTCCACGAGGAGCAGACCACCTCGCTGCTGGAGGGTCTGGCGGCGGGCCGGCTCGATCTGCTGCTGCTCGCGGTCCCCCTCGGCGTCCCCGGCATCGAGGAACTCCCGCTGTTCGACGAGGACTTCGTCCTCGTCACCCCGGAGGACCACTGGCTCGGAGGCCGCCAGGACATACCGCGCGAGGCGCTGCGCGAACTCCCGCTGCTTCTGCTCGACGAGGGCCACTGTCTGCGCGACCAGGCCCTCGACATCTGCAGGGAGGCCGGCCGCAGGGACGGCACACCGGTGACGACCACCGCCGCCGGGCTCTCCACCCTGGTGCAGCTGGTCGCCGGCGGACTCGGCGTGACCCTGCTGCCGCGTACGGCGGTCGACGTGGAGACCGGCCGCGGCGGTCTCCAGACGGGGTGGTTCGCCGACCCCGCCCCCGCACGCCGCATCGCCCTGGCGATGCGCTCGGGAGCGGCACGCCAGGGCGAGTTCGCGGAGTTCGCACAGGCGCTGCGGGACGCGATGCGCTCCCTGCCCGTACGGGTTCTCGGCTGACTACTCCGTACGCAGCCCGTCGGGGCGCATCAGGCGCCACAGCACGGGCAGGCTGAGAAGCGTCACCAGCAGGATCAACGCGGCGCCGACGGCGTTGACCGGCAGGAACGCCCACCAGTCCTCGACCTGCTTGTCCACCATCCTCAGCAGCACCAGACCGAGGCCCACCCCGCCGCCGGTCGCCAGGGTCAGGCCCAGCACGATCGGCACGGCCGTCTGCCACAGCACCGACCAGCTCAGTGTGGCGCGCCGGGTGCCGAAGGCGACCAGCACCGACAGCAGCCGCTTGCGGTCGCGCAGTTGCTCCAGCGTGGAGACGAGCATGGACGCGGCGATCAGCAGCATCGTGGCGGTCGCTCCGACGAACAGCCCGGTGCGGACGCTGGAGTACTGACTGTCGCGCTCGAAGTTCTGCAGCGTGTTGACGGACGTCAGCGGGTCGATGGCGGCGGCCGTGTTGCGGGCGTACTCGGCCGCGTCCGGCACCGCCGGATCGAGCTTGATCATCGTCCTGGCCTCGGGAGACATCAGCGCCTTGACGTCGATCGCCGACGGTGTGGCCATGATGCCGAAGGCCAGGTCCCCCATCGGATCGGGGCGCGAATCCACCGTGCGGGCCGATTCCGGTACCCGCCACAGGGCGGGCGCGGGGCGTGTGGTCCTCCCCTGGCTCCACTGCTCCGGATGGAGGTTGACCTGGGCGCCCGCCCGAGCGGTCTTGGCGAGGTAGTCGTCGGGCGGTCCCTCACCCTTGGGCGTCCGGACGATGAAGACATCGCCGTCCCGGCAGGAGGAGATCTTCGCCAGCTCCTGCAGGGAGGGGCAGTCGCCGACGGTCAGCTGGGTGGTGGGGATGAAGTCCTCACCCGCACGCTGCGGCCCCGGCCGCTCGACGCCCGCCTCGATGAACCCGACCACGCCGAGGACGCCCTTGGTCCGCGCGTACTCGTCGATCATGCCGCGGGCCAGGGTGCCGTTCTTGGCCGGCACCCTCGTCTCCAGCTGCGCGCGGGCCGAGTCCATCCCGGTCGGTCGCATGAAGTCGTCCTGCACGGCGGTCAGCAGCATCTGGAGCGCGATCGCACCCGCCGCCGCGACCACGATGCCGCTCACCGCCCTGGCCGCCGTGCCGCTGCTCAACTGGAGCCTGCGCACGGCCAGTTGCCAGGCCACCGGTCCGCCCCGGAGCCGGCCGACGACCGCCTCCACCAGCCACGGGAGCAGCGAGGTGGTGCCGATCAGCACCAGCATGGCGCCGGCGGCGATCTGGTAGGTGGCGATGCCGGTCTCCTCCATGCCGATGCTCCCCGACTGGGGCAGCAGCAGCGCGACACCGACGGCCGGGAGCAGCAGACGCCACCACAGCCGGCGCCGCCGCGGAGCCGCGTCGCGGACGACGCCGAGCGGCTCGATGGACACACGGCGCAGCGCGGAGAGGGTGACACCGATCGCGGAGGCGGGCACCGCGATGAGGATCAGTACGGTCAGCCAGAGGCTCGGGACGATGTCGGAGGGGAAGGCGTTGACATCCCAGACGGTCACCGAACCGGCGAGCTGCCGCAGCCATGCGAAGAGCGCGGCGCCGGTGGCGAGACCCAGCAGCGCTCCGCCCAGGGACTCGCCCGCCGCGATGCGCCGGGTCATGGCCTGGTCCGCACCGACCAGGCGCAGAGCGGCCAGCCGGCGGTCACGCTGCTCGCCGCCGAAGCGCACGGCGGTGGCGATGAACACGGCGACGGGCAGGATCAGGGCGACGCAGATCATCACGACGATGAGCAGCAGCACCGCGTTCAGCGGATCGCCGGGGCTCGCGTCGCCGTAGTGGTCCGCCCGGCCCTCCGCGCCGGTCTCCAGGCTGACGGGACTGCCGGCGTAGTAGAGGAGCTCGGCCCGCCCGGTCAGCCCTTCCTTGCCGATGGTCGCTCCGACCTTGTACGGCAAGCGGTCCTTCAGCAGGGAGCCGCCCGGGGAGTCGAGCAGTTCGGCCAGCGCGGGGGAGACGGCCATCTCGCCGGGAGCGGGGAGTTCCGTGAGGCCCGCAGGTGCGGGGGCGTCGCCGCCGTCGGGACGGATCACGAGGCCGTTGACGGTGTCACCGCGGTACAGCGTGCTGGTCCGGTTGAAGAGGAAGGAGCTGCTCGACCGCTGCGCCTCGTCGAGGCTCACCGCGCGGGCGATCGCGCGGTCGTCACGCGTCTGCAGAAGGCCCGGCACGGACGCGGCGAACAGCAGCATGGCGACGCCGAGTCCGACGCCCAGTGCGGTGAGGGCGGTTCGGGTCCAGCCGGGCCGCCCGCCGGTGACGGCGAACCGGAGACCCAGCGTCAGGTCCCGTATCCAGGGGGAGCCGCGGTTCATCAGACGCCCGCCATGTCGCGGACCCTGCCGTCGCGGACGACGACCTCGCGGTCGGAGTAGGCGGCGACCCGGGCCTCGTGGGTGACGAGGACGACCGCGGTGCTCGACTCGCGGGCCGCGTCGGTCAGCAGTTGCATCACCCGCTCGCCGTTCAGCGAGTCCAGCGCGCCGGTCGGCTCGTCGGCGAACAGCACGCGTGGCGATGTGACCAGGGCACGGGCCACGGCGACCCGCTGGCCCTGACCGCCCGACACCTCGCCGGGCCGCGCGCCGCTCACGTCGGCGATCTCCAGGCGCTCCATCCACTCCGCGGCGGTGCGCTCCGCGGCCTTGCGCCGCGTGCCGCTGAGCCGCAGGGGCAGGGCCACGTTCTCCAGGCAGGTCAACTCCGGTACGAGCTGCCCGAACTGGAACACGAAGCCGAACTCGGTACGCCGCAGTGTGCTGCGCTGCGCGTCCGACATCGCGGTGAGGTCGCGCCCGCCGTAGCGGATGGAGCCCGAGTCGGGCGGAACGATCCCGGCCAGACAGTGCAGCAGCGTCGACTTGCCGGAGCCGGAGGGACCCATCACGGCGACGACCTCACCGGGGTGGATGGAGAACGAGGCCCCGGCGAGGGCCGGGGTCGAGCCGTACGCCTTGTGCAGGTCATCGGCCACGAGCAGGGAGCCGGCCGGGGTCATGCGCCGACCTCCTTCGCGAGCTGCCCGAGCCGGGCGGCGGTCAGTTCGAGCCAGCGCAGATCGGCTTCGAGGTGGAAGAGGGCGTGATCGCAGATGAGCTGGTCGGCGAGGTCGCCGCGGCGCTTGCGGTCGGTGAGGACACGCATCAGCCGCAGATGCTCGGCGCGCTGCCTGTCGAGCAGATCGGCCGCGCTGCGGCCGGTGAGCAGGGCGAGGACGACCTTGGTGTACAGGGTCGACTGGAGATACGGCTCCGGCTTCTCCGGCTCGGCGAGCCACTGCGAGACGTCGGTGATCCCGGCGTCGGTGATGGCGTAGCGCTTGCGCTCGGGCCCGCCGCCCGCCTCGACCCCGTCGACCTCGACGAGTCCGTTCTTCAGGAGCCGGGACATGGTCGAGTAGACCTGCCCGTAGTGCAGGGGCCTGTCGTGGCCGAACTTCTCGTCGAAGGCGCGCTTGAGGTCGTAGCCGTGGCGCGGGCCGGACTCGAGGAGTCCGAGGAGGGTGTGACCGATGGACATGCGGAGCACTCTACACACAGCGTATACATGGTGTGTATAGCCGGGGTGTAGAGCCATGTGAGGGACCTGTGGGGGAGAGGGGGGCCTTGCTTCCTGCGCGCGGCAGGCGACCCGTCCCCAGTGCCACGAAGGAGCGGACCCGCGCGGTCGCGCGCGGGTCCGCTGTCCTTGTCCCTATTCCTGCTGCTCCTCCGGCCGGGTGGCCGGCGGGCGGCCCCTCTTCGGGATCGGGCGGGCCGTGGACGGCAGCCGGCCCGCGTCCGACAGTGCCCTGCGCAGCAGGAACTCGATCTGCGCGTTCGCGCTGCGCAGTTCGTCGGACGCCCACCGGGCCAGTGCCTCGTACACCGCCGGGTCCAGCCGCAGCAGCACCTGCTTCCGCTCGGGCGGGGGCGTCACTGGTAGAGCGTGCCCGTGTTGAGGACCGGCTGCACCGACCGGTCGCCGCACAGCACCACCATCAGGTTCGACACCATGGCCGCCTTGCGCTCCTGGTCCAGCTCCACGATCTCCTGCTCGGTCAGCCGGGCCAGCGCCGCCTCGACCATGCCGACCGCGCCGTCCACGATCTGCCGCCGTGCGGCGACCACCGCACCCGCCTGCTGGCGCTGGAGCATCGCGGACGCGATCTCGGGCGCGTAGGCGAGATGCGTGAAGCGGGACTCGATGATGTGCACACCCGCCGCGTCCACCCGGGCGCGCAGCTCCACCGCGAGCTTCTCGGTGATCTCCTCCGCGTTGCCGCGCAGCGACAGGTCCTCCTCGTCGTGCGCGTCGTAGGGGTACTCGATCGCGATGTGCCGCACGGCCGCCTCCGTCTGGGTGGAGACGAACTCCAGGAAGTCGTCCACCTCGAACATGGCCTGGGCGGTGTCCTCCACCTTCCAGACCACCACGGCCGCCAGTTCGATGGGGTTGCCGTAGGCGTCGTTGACCTTCAGGACCGCGGTCTCGTGGTTCCGTACGCGCGTCGAGATCTTGCTCCGCGAGGTGAGCGGATTGACCCAGCGCAGCCCGTCGGTGCGGATCGTGCCGCGGTAGCGCCCGAAGAGCTGGACGACCCGCGCCTCGCCAGGCGCCACCATGTTGAGCCCGCACATCGCGAAGAAGGCGGCGATCGCCACGACGACGCCGATCGTGATGAGGGCCACCTTCAGTGCGGTCGAGCCGGACGCGGAGCCGGCGATCACGAGCACGACCCCGGCCGCGAGCCCGAGCAGGCCGAGGAGCAGGGCGAGACCGCCGCCGATGCTGTGAGCAGGGACTTCCCGGACCTGCGGAGCAGGCATCTCGGGTACGTCGTCGGGTGTTGTCGATCCGGCGGCAGACATGTGCGCTCCCCGTTTCCCGGGCAGGGCAGCCCTGTCGGAGGCAGCCCTGCCAGCTAGCAAAGTGATAACACTTTATCGCCTGCCGCAACCCTCCGCACCCCTCGTGAGTCGGTTCCATGAGACGGGGTGCTGATTGTCACGTCCGGAAAAGGCCGGATCGGTAGCCGTTTGTCTGGGTGACCGGTGTTAGCTTTCTGAGCTGCTTCCGGTCGGAGCCCGGAAGGCACCACCCACCACCAGCACCAGGGCGACGACGGACAGAGACCGAAGAGCGGAGCGGACGAGCGATGGGTCGAGCGGAAGCGCGACAGGCCCGGCAGCGCGGAGCGCGCCGGGGGAACAGAGCCGGGCGGACGGGCATACGACGCTTCTTCACCTGGAGGAAGCTGCTGGGCACCTTCCTCGGCTTCTGCCTGCTCGTCCTGGGTGCGTTCTTCATCATCTATCTGCTCGTCCCCGTGCCCTCGGCCAACGCCCAGGCCGAGATGCAGAGCAACGTCTACAAGTACAGCGACGGCAAGGTCCTCACCCGCACCGGCAAGATCAACCGCGAGATCGTGCCGCTGGAGAAGATCCCGAAGAGCGTCCAGTACACCTTCGTCGCCGCGGAGAACAAGACGTTCTTCAAGGACTCCGGCATCGACTTCAAGGGCACCACCCGCGGTGTGCTCAACACCCTCCGGGGCAAGGGCAAGCAGGGTGGCTCGACCATCACGCAGCAGTACGTCAAGAACTACTACCTGAGCCAGGAACAGACGGTCACCCGCAAGCTCAAGGAGCTGGTGATCTCCCTCAAGGTGGACCAGAAGCAGGACAAGCACGAGATCCTCGCCGGGTACATCAACACCAGCTACTACGGCCGCAACGCCTACGGCATCCAGGCCGCCGCCCAGGCCTACTACGGTGTCGACGCCTCGAAACTGACCGTCAGCCAGGGCGCGTACCTCGCCGCCCTGCTCCAGGCCCCGAACCAGTACGACTGGGCGATCGCGTCGGACACCGGCAAGAAGCTGGTCACCCAGCGCTGGAACTACGTGCTGGACAACATGGTCGAGGAGGGCTGGCTGGAGAGCTCGGTCCGCCAGGGCCTGACGTTCCCCGTGCCCAAGCCCCCCAAGGCCGCTCCCGGCCTGGAGGTGGGCCAGACCGGGTACCTCGTCGACGCCGCCGAGGCCGAGATGGAGCGCATGGGCATCTCCGAGGAGGAGATCAAGGCCGGCGGCTGGACGATCACGCTCAACATCGACCGCAAGCGCCAGCAGGCCCTGGAGAAGGCCGTCGCCAAGCAGCTGGAGGCCAAGCTCGACCGCAAGGGCGACAAGGCCGACGCCACCGTCCAGGCGGGCGCCACCTCCGTCGACCCGAAGACCGGCAACGTCCTCGCGCTCTACGGCGGCGTCGGTGCCACCGAGCACTGGCTCTCCAACGCCACGCGCCGCGACTACCAGCCGGCGTCGACCTTCAAGCCCGTCGTCCTCGCCTCGGCCCTGGAGAACGGTTCCGAGACCCAGGACGGCCGCCCGATCGGCCTCCAGACCCGGTACGACGGCACCAGCAAGCGCCCGGTCGAGGGCAGCGACGTCGCCTTCGCGCCGGAGAACGAGGACGACAAGGACTACGGCCAGGTCAGCGTCCAGCGCGCCACCAACAGCTCGATCAACTCCGTCTTCGCGCAGATGATCGTCGACGTCGGCCCGCCCGAGGTGAAGAAGACCGCGCTCGACCTCGGTATGACGGACGGCGACGGCTGGCCCGAGCAGCCGGCGATGTCGCTCGGCACGATGGGCGCCTCCACCTGGGACATGGCCGCGGTCTACGCGAGTCTGGACGCTCACGGCAAGAAGATCACGCCGACGATCGTGAAGTCGGCCGAGCGCGAGGGCCGCGAGGCCGAGCGCAAGGTCGATCCGGTCGGCGGCCAGGTCATCAGCCGGGAGGCCGCGGACACCGTCACCGCCGCCATGACGGGCGTCGTCCGCAGCGGTTCGGGTGTGAACGCGGCCGGCGACTACCAGGCGGCCGGCAAGACGGGCACCTCGGAGAACAACCGCTCGGCGTGGTTCGTGGGCTACACCCCCGAGATCGTCACCGCCGTCGGCCTGTTCGGCGAGCAGTCCGACGGCACCGGCCAGGTCACCCTGACCAACACCGTCAACGAGGGACGCGCCAACGGCGGTGGAGTCCCGGCCAAGATCTGGAAGGCGTACACGACCGGTGCGCTCGGCGGCGGTTCGGACGCGCGGTTCGACCTCGACGTCGACGAGTCCGCGACGGCCGAGCCCACCCCCACACCGACGCCCACGCCGACCCCCTCGCCCACGGAGTCCGAGACGGACGAGCCCGACGACTCGCCGACCCCGACCCCGACGGAGTCGGAGACCGAGCCGCCGACGGGGGACCCGACCCCGACGCCGACCAAGTCGCCGTCCGGTCCGCCGAGCTTCACCCCGCCGCCCGACCCGGGTGACGGCGATCCGGGCGACCCGGACGAGCCGGGCCTCAACCTCAGGCCCTGACAGCGGCACTGTGCCCGCGGACCCGGATGCCGGGTGCCGCGGGCACTGTCGTGCGGGGATCGGTCCTGAAGTCGGTCAGCCGCCGTTCACCTGGTTGGCGATGCGGTCGCCGAGATTCTTGTCGATGTTGCGCCAGTACTGCAGCGCCCGCTGCTGGACCGGCTTGGTGACACCGCCGAGGAGATGGCCGCTGACGTTCGACGCCAGCCGCTCGCGGGCCGCGTCGTCGAGCACTTCACGGACCATCGTGCCCGCCTGGCCGAAGTCGTCGTCCTCACGGTGCGGCTTGTACGCCTCGCGCACCATCTCGCCCGCGGTGGCCCAGCCGGCGGGGTCGCCGAAGCGCTGGTAGTCGGCCGCGGGACCGCCGTACGAGTTCGGCGCGTACGGCATGGCCGCGTTCGACGGCACGTACCGCATCGGCCCGTCCTTGGCGTAGGAGTTCACGCCGGAGTGCGGACGGTTGGGCGGCAGCTGCGCGTAGTTCGGGCCGATCCGGTACCGGTGCGTGTCCGGGTAGGAGAACAGCCGGCCGAGCAGCATCTTGTCCGGCGACGGACCGATGCCCGGCACCATGTTGGACGGCTCGAACGCAGCCTGCTCGATGTGGATGAAGTAGTCGTCGGGGTTCTTGTTCAGCGTCATCCGTCCGACGTCGATCAGGGGGTAGTCGCCGTGCGGCCACACCTTGGTCAGGTCGAAGGGGTTGAAGCGGTAGTCGGGCGCGTCGTCGAAGGGCATGACCTGCACCTTCAGGGTCCACGACGGCGCGTCGCCCGACTTGATCGACTCGTACAGATCGCGGCGGTGCTTGTCCGCGTCCGACCCGGCCAGCTCGTCGGCCTCGGCCTGGGTCAGGTAGTCGATGCCCTGGTCGGTCTTGAAGTGGTACTTCACCCAGAACCGCTCGCCACCGGCGTTGATCCACATGAAGGTGTGCGAGCCGTAGCCGTTCATGTGCCGGTAGGTCTTGGGTACGCCCCGGTCGCCCATCAGCCAGGTCACCTGGTGCGCCGACTCGGGGGAGAGGGTCCAGAAGTCCCACTGCATGTCGTTGTTGCGCAGCCCGGTGACCGGGTGGCGCTTCTGGGACCGGATGAAGTCCTGGAACTTGATCGTGTCCCGTACGAAGAAGACCGGCGTGTTGTTGCCGACCAGGTCGTAGTTGCCGTGCTCGGTGTAGAACTTCAGCGCGAAGCCGCGGGGGTCGCGCCAGGTGTCGGGCGAGCCCTGTTCACCGGCGACGGTCGAGAAGCGGGCCAGCATCTCGGTGCGCTTGCCCGGCTGGAACATGTCCGCCCTGGTGAACTGGCTGACGTCATTGGTGACTTCGAAGAAGCCGTACGCCCCCGATCCCTTCGCATGGACCACTCGCTCCGGCACCCGTTCACGGTTGAACTGGGCCATTTTCTCGATGAGGTAGTGGTCCTGGAGCAGGATCGGGCCGTCGGCCCCGACGGTGAGCGAATGCTCGTCGCTCTCCACGGGGATGCCGACGTTGTTGGTCGTGTACGGAGTCGCGGGGGATGACTCGGTCACGAGCGTCCTCCCATTCATTGGGGAATGTGGTCGCTTCGGCCGTGTGCCCCACTTAACTCCGCAGATGCGATGTCGGCAACATTTGGACAGGGTCCAGATTTGGCCTACGTACGAGTGGGCAGCTCGAACCAGACGACCTTGCCGGTCGACAGCCGGGTCGCTCCCCACCGCCTGGCCAGCCGGTTCACCAGGAACAGCCCTCGTCCGCCCTCGTCCGTGTCCCGCGCCCGGCGCTGCCGCGGCAGCTGCGGGGAATCGTCCCCGACCTCGCACCGCAGGACGTCCGTCCGCAGCAGCCGCAGGGTCACCGGCCGCTCCGCGTACCGCACGGCATTGGTCACGACCTCGCTGACCAGCAGCTCCACCGAGTCGCTCAGCTCCTCCAGACCCCAACGGGCCAGGGCCCGGCGGGCGAGACGGCGGGCCCGGCTCGGTGCCGCGTCCTCCGGCTCCAGGAACCAGTAGGCGACGTCACTCGGCGCGATCCCGTCGAAACGGGCCGCGAGCAGCGCGATGTCGTCGTCCCGGTCGCCCGGGCCGAGCATGTCCAGCACGTCGTCGCAGAGCGCCTCCAGCGGCGGGGAGTGGTCCGGTCCGGTCAGCTGGGCGGTGGCGGCCAGCCGCTCCCGCAGCTGCTCGATCCCCGTCCACACGTCCCGCAGCCGGGACTCGACCAGGCCGTCCGTGTACAGCAGCAGCGTCGCTCCGGCCGGGGCGTCCAGCTCCACGGCCTCGAAGTCGACCCCGCCGACGCCGATCGGCGCCCCCGGCGGCACGCGCAGCACCTCGGCCCGCCCGCCCAGATGCAGCAGGATGGGCGGCGGGTGGCCCGCGTTCGCGATGGTGATGCGGTGCGAGACCGGGTCGTACACCGCGTACATGCAGGTCGCCATGCGGTCGGTGCCGAGCCGCTGGGCCTGCTCGTCGAGATGGTGCAGCACCTCCTGCGGCGGCAGATCGAGCCCTGCCAGCGTCTGGGCCGTGGTGCGCAGCTGTCCCATGATCGCGGCCGAGGTCATCGAGTGGCCCATGACGTCGCCCACGACGAGTGCCACCCGGCTGCCCGGCAGCGGGATCGCGTCGTACCAGTCACCGCCGACGCGGGCCGTCTCGGCCGCCGGCAGATAGCGCGAGGCGAGCCGGACGCCGGTCGGCTGGGGCAGCGAGTCCGGCAGCATCGTGCGCTGGAGCTCATCGGCGATGTACGCCTCGCGCCCGTACAGCACGGCCTTGTCGATGCCGAGCGCCGTGTGCGTCGCCAGCTGCGCGGCGACCAGCAGATCGTTCGGCTCGAAGGCCGGCCGGTCCGGCCGGCGCAGGAAGACGGCAGCACCGATCACCCGCCGCCGCCCGCGGAGCGGGGCGAGTATCGCCCGATGGCCGTTCGGCACGGTCCGGTCCGCGCCGAGCAGCTCGGGCAGGGCGGCCCTCGCCGCCGCGGAGTCGCCGAACACGGGCCGCACACCGCGCAGCACCTCGGACAGCGCCCCGCCGGAACGGACCTCGCACAGCTCGGCGGCCGGCGTGAGGTCGTTGTGCGGGTCGATCACGGGGATGGGCCCCGAGCTGCCCAGATCGGCGTCCTCTTCTGCTAAACGCAGCCGGTCCGTACGGCGCAGCCGCAACACGAACGGCGAGATGGGACGCTCGTCGCCGACCGGCAGCGGGTCCCGCAGATAGACCAGGATCGCGTCCGAGAACGTCGGCACCGTCGCCCGGCACAGTCCGAGGACGATCTCGTCGAGGTCGATGCCCCGTGCGATCCGCCGGGTCGCTGCTCCCACGAAACGCAGCCGGTCACCCTCGCGCCGGGCCGTGCCCGCCAGGTCCTGCGGCGGGCCGCTCGGCGAGGGAACGGCCGACGGACCGGTCGCCTCCGCCCGCGGCCGGGTGCGTTCCTGCGACCGGGCAGCCAAGGGCTGCCGGCCTTCGTGGGAGGTGGGCTGCTCCGTCACGCGTGGGCTTCCGTCCGTCCGGGCCGGTGGTGCGATGCATTCGCCTCTTGAGGCGGTATACCCGCTCTGCGGGTGGGGGCGACAGGGTGGCAGGCATCCGGCACAGCTCCACCCCCTGGTGATGATTCCGAGATGACTTACGGTCAGGTCAGGTGCTGCGCTCAACAGTTGCGGTAACGGCGCAGCCTTGCGGACGACGATCCTACGTTTGCCCCCAGGGGGCGCATCAAGAGTCTCACGAGGTCGTATGCGCCGGAGCGTGTTCCTGGACGGGAGTCAGTCACATCGCATCTGTGACTGCGGCCCTGTTCAGGACGTCAGCTGCACGGCCGCACGGGCCCAGTCCGCGGGCAGCTCCGGCACCCGCCAGGCGGGATCGGGGCGCCAGTGCTCCCAGCCGTCGGAGAACGGCGCTCCCCAGGCCCGTACGGCCCGCAGGGCCTCCTCGCCCGCCAGGCGCACCCGCTCGGCCTTCTCCGGGCCGATCAGGCCCACTCGCTGCGCCTGGTCGAACTCGTCCTCGTCGTGCCAGCGCCAACTCCGGTCGGGATCGACCGAGATGTCCAGAAAGTGATCCTCCGAGTCGATGCCGCCCGACCAGCGGGTGCGGGGCTCCTCGAGGTTCACGTACCAGTTCTTGAACCGCCAGCCAGGCTCCCAGAAGAGCCAGACCGACCACGGTTCGCCGGGTCTGGCCAGTTTCAGCACCCCGGTGCCGAACCAGTGGCCGCGGGTGACCGTGCGGGGAGCCGTGTAGCGGGTGGCGAGCGGCTCCTCGTGGACGGGAGTGCCGTTCGCGAGCACCGGCTTCACGCACTCCGTCCCCGGCGCGAGCCACACCGCGAGCGCCTCGTCGGTGTCCTGCACGACGGTCACCGGGCGGCAGATGTGGACGCCCTGACCCGTCAGATCCGGGGCATGGCCGCGATAGCGCCAGAGGATGTGGTCCCCGGGCGTCCAGCGTTCGATGCGTTCCGAGCCTTTCATGAGGAGATCTTAGGAGTACCGCCAGTGCGACGCCGCGACCCGGGTGGCGGGCGTGTGGCGGGCGGGCGTCAGGGCCGGGTCATCCGCAGCACGTCAAGGGCCTCGTCGAGCTGCTCCAGGGTCAGCGCTCCCCGCTCCACATAGCCGGATTCGAGCACGACCTCACGGATCGTCTTCCGCTGCGCGAGCGACTTCTTGGCGACCTTCGCGGCCTCCTCGTAGCCGATGTACTTGTTGAGCGGAGTGACCACGGAGGGCGAGGACTCGGCGTACTCACGGGCGCGCTCGACATGCGCGGTGACGCCGTCGACCGTGCGGTCCGCGAGCAGCCGGGCGGCGTTGCCGAGCAGCCGGACCGACTCCAGCAGGTTCTTGGCGATCACCGGGAGCATCACGTTCAGCTCGAAGTTCCCCGCGGCGCCGGCCACGGCGACCGTGGTGTCGTTGCCGGTGACCTGGGCGGCCACCATCAGGACGGCCTCCGGGATCACCGGATTGACCTTGCCCGGCATGATCGAGGAGCCGGGCTGGAGATCGGGCAGGCTGATCTCGGCGAGACCCGTGCGCGGTCCGCTCGCCATCCAGCGCAGATCGTTGCAGATCTTGGTGAGTGAGACGGCGATGGTGCGCAGCTGCCCGGAGGTCTCCACCAGGCCGTCGCGCGCTCCCTGCGCCTCGAAGTGGTCGCGGGCCTCGGTCAGCGGCAGTCCGGTGGAACGGGCCACCTCGGCGATGACGGCGGCCGGGAAGCCGGGCGGGGTGTTGATGCCGGTACCCACCGCCGTACCGCCGAGGGGGAGTTCGGCGAGCCGGGGCAGGGACGACTTCAGCCGCTCCACGCCGTACCGGATCTGCGCGGCATAGCCGCCGAACTCCTGGCCCAGCGTCACGGGTGTGGCGTCCATCAGGTGCGTACGCCCGGACTTGACCACGTCCGCGAACTCGGCCGACTTGCGCTCCAGCGCCTCCGCCAGGTGTTCCAGGGCCGGGATCAGGTCCCGGGTCACGGCGGCGGTGGCGGCGATGTGGATGGAGGAGGGGAAGACGTCGTTGGACGACTGCGAGGCGTTCACATGGTCGTTGGGGTGCACCGGCCGGCCGAGCCGCTCGGTGGCGAGGGTGGCGAGGACCTCGTTGGTGTTCATGTTGGACGACGTCCCGGAACCGGTCTGGAAGACGTCGACGGGGAAGTGCTGGTCCCAGCGGCCTTCCGCCATCTCGGCCGCGGCCTCCGCGATGGCCTGCGCCATGTCCTTGTCCAGGACGCCGAGTTCGGCGTTGACCCGCGCCGCGGCCGCTTTGATGTGCGCCAGGGCCTCGATGTGCGACCGTTCGAGCCGCTGCCCCGACACGGGGAAGTTCTCCACCGCGCGCTGGGTCTGGGCCCGCCACTTGGCGTGTGCGGGCACCCGCACCTCGCCCATGGAGTCGTGCTCGATGCGGTACTCGCTCGCGTCGGACATCGGTGTCCTACCTCCTGGCTCTGCCGTCCGGGTCCCGAACCCCCGAAAAACTTGAGCACTTGTCTTGTTCTGCCTATTCCCCATTGCGCTACCTGCCAGTAAATACCCGGAGCAACCACATACCGGGGAGGCGCAATGCTGCATCTGTTCGGGGGAAGATCCCCCTGCCCGCGCAGCACCACGCACAGACTCCGTCGTACCGTCGCGGTCACCGCCGCGCTCGCGGCCGGGCTCGGCGGACTGGCGGTCACCGCACCCGCGGCCACCGCCGGCCAGACCCGCACCACCGCATCCGTACCCCTCCCGCCCGAGCTGGAGGCCATCCGGGCGGCCGAGGCCGTCAAGCTGTACGGCACCCCCGCGGAGCGCCCGTTCGACGAGCGCAGGACCGGCCTGATCTCGCTGGGCGACAGCGAGATCTCCGGGGAGGGCGTCGGCACCTACGAGCCGGGCACCAACGGCCCCGACAACTGGTGCCATCGCTCGCCCGAGGCCGCCATCCACCGCACGGGCATCGCCGCGGACGTCACGTACAACGTCGCCTGCTCCGGAGCGGGCACCGGAAACATCCGGATCGGCGGCTCGAAGCAGCACGCCGACGAACTGGTCCAGAGCGACAACCTGGCCGTCAAGGCGCGCAACACCCGTATCAAGATGGTCCTGTTGGTCGCCGGGGCCAACGACGACCTGCAGTTCGGTCCGGTGATGACCGACTGCGTGATCCGCTTCGTGACCTTCCAGGGGCCCTGTGAGCCGAAGTACGCGCCCGGCTGGCAGGCGCGGGTCGACGGTCTCGTCCCCAAGGTCGAGCAGACCGTGCGCGACCTGCGCACGGTGATGCGCGACGCCGGGTACGCCGACGGCGACTACCAACTGGTCGTCATGGGCTACCCGAGCCCGATCGGCCCGGACTTCCGCGACAACCCGCAGTTCCCGGGCAAGCTGCTGTGCGGCGGAATGGGCTACGACTCCGACACCGTGTGGGGCCGCAACACCGCGGTCCCGGCCTTCGAACGCGGGATGCGCCAGGTGGCGCGCTCCACCGGAGCCGTCTATCTCGACAACTCCCGGCTCTTCCACGGCCACGAGGTCTGTATGCAGGAGCCCTGGGCACGCGGCCTCTACATCGACCTCAGCCTGCCCTTCCCGCCGGACTCCAACTCCGTGCGCCAGTCCTTCCACCCCAATGCGCGCGGCCATGCGGCCTTCGCCTCCTGCCTGACCCAGCTCTACAACTCGGGTCTGCGTGAGGCGAGTTGCGCACCGGCGGCATCGGGGCAGAACCCGGCCCTGTACGCGGGCGCCTGGGACGACGCCTTCAAGCCCCTGAAGAACGAGGGCACCGGGTCCTGCGCGGACGTCTCGGGCGCGGTCACCCGCAACGGCTCCGGAGTCGTCGGCTGGGACTGCCACGGCGGCCGCAACCAGGGCTGGTGGTTCGACGGAGCGCGCGGCTCGCTGCTCACGGAGCTGACGCAGGACCGCTGCGTGGACGTGCCACGGGGGCAGTACACACCGGGAGCGGCCCTGGTCCTGTGGGACTGCTCGGGTGCGGCGAACCAGCGCTTCGTCCGCACCGCGGGCACGCTGCGTCCCGCGGAGGCGCAGGGGCTGTGTGTGACGCACGCGGCCGCACGGGAGCCGTTGCGGCTGCAGCCGTGCTCGGGCGCCGCGACACAGCGCTTCAGCTGATCGCGGGCCCGGTCTGAGGGATCGGAGCAACTCCCGCTGCCCGCACCGTCCTTCGGGCGGTCCGGGCAGCGAGAGCGAGCCCTTACAGGCCGGGGCCGCGCACCGGGATGGAGGTGAACGTCGGCGCGGGAGCCGGCTCCGTGAAGAAGTCGTTGCCCTTGTCGTCGACCACGATGAAGGCCGGGAAGTCCTCCACCTCGATCTTCCAGACGGCTTCCATGCCGAGCTCCTCGTACTCGAGGACCTCGACCTTCTTGATGCAGTCCTGCGCGAGGCGTGCGGCCGGTCCGCCGATGGAGCCCAGGTAGAAGCCGCCGTGCGTGCCGCACGCGTCCGTCACCTGCTTCGAGCGGTTGCCCTTGGCCAGCATGACCTTGGAGCCGCCCGCCGCCTGGAACTGCTCGACGTAGCTGTCCATCCGGCCGGCCGTCGTCGGGCCGAAGGAGCCGGAGGCGTAGCCCTCGGGGGTCTTCGCCGGACCGGCGTAGTACACCGGGTGGTCCTTGAGGTACTGCGGCATGTCCTCGCCCGCGTCCAGCCGCTCCTTGATCTTGGCGTGCGCGATGTCGCGCGCCACGACCAGCGGGCCGGTCAGCGAGAGCCGGGTCTTGACCGGGTACTTGGTCAGCTCGGCGAGGACGTCGTCCATGGGCCGGTTGAGGTCGATCTCCACGACGTCACCCGCCTCGGCGGACTCGCCGAGGTGCTCGTCCGTCGTGTCCGGGAGGAAGCGCGCCGGGTCGGTCTCCAGCTGCTCCAGGAACACACCCTCCGCCGTGATCTTCGCGGTGGCCTGGCGGTCCGCCGAGCAGGAGACGGCGATCGCGACGGGCAGCGACGCGCCGTGGCGGGGGAGCCGGACGACCCGCACGTCGTGGCAGAAGTACTTGCCGCCGAACTGCGCGCCGATGCCGATCTTCTGCGTGAGCTCGAAGACCTTCTCCTCCAGCTCCTTGTCACGGAAGCCGTGCCCCGTGGGGGAGCCCTCCGCCGGCAGCTCGTCGAGGTAGTGGGCGGAGGCGTACTTGGCGGTCTTCAGCGCGAACTCGGCGCTGGTGCCGCCGACGACGATGGCCAGGTGGTACGGCGGGCACGCGGCCGTGCCCAGCGAACGGATCTTCTCCTCCAGGAACTTCATCATGGAGGCCTCGTTCAGGACGGCCTTGGTCTCCTGGTAGAGGAACGACTTGTTGGCGGAACCGCCGCCCTTGGCCATGAAGAGGAACTTGTACGCGCCGCCGTCGGTCGCGTACAGCTCGATCTGGGCCGGCAGGTTGGACCCGGTGTTCTTCTCCTCCCACATGGTGAGCGGAGCCATCTGCGAGTACCGCAGGTTGAGCTTGGTGTACGCGTCGAAGATGCCGTGGGAGAGGGCTTCCTCGTCGCCGCCCTCGGTGAGGACGTTCTGGCCGCGCTTGCCCATCACGATGGCCGTACCGGTGTCCTGGCACATGGGCAGCACGCCGGCGGCGGCGATGTTCGCGTTCTTCAGCAGGTCGAGCGCGACGAACTTGTCGTTGGAGGAGGCCTCCGGGTCGTCCACGATCCGGCGCAGCTGGGCGAGGTGGGCGGGCCGCAGGTAGTGCGAGATGTCGTGCATGGCCTCGGCGGCGAGCGTGCGCAGCGCCTCGGGCTCGACCTTGAGGAAGGTACGACCGTCGGCCTCGAAGGTGGAGACGCCCTCGGCGGTCACCAGCCGGTAGGGCGTGGTGTCCTCTCCCAGCGGGAGCAGATCGGAGTACGCGAACGCAGGGCTCGGTGGGCGGGAGACAGAGGGCATTACGGCCATTCCTCACTCGGCAGACAGCAGCGCCGCCTCCGTTGGCGGCGCGCTCCCAGCGTAGAACGGCCCTCGGGCCCCGAGCTTGTGAGGTAAGGCTCACCCGGCGCCCGGGCGCCTCGCGACGCGGATCGCACGTACCAGACCTTCCCCCTGCGCCCTGCGGGCGTGGGGGGACCCCCACTCACCGATCCGGCCTGATCCACACGACAGGCCCTAGTCGCGATCTATCGCGTTTCGCTAGGCTGGTTCCGTGGACCTCGAAAAGCAGCCCCAGAAGCCCGTCGTCCCCGCGGAGCCCGGCGCGGGGATCCGCGCGTCCGACGCCGACCGGGACCGGATCGCCGACATCCTCCGGGACGCCCTGGCGGAGGGCCGGCTGGACGCCGAGGAGCATGCCGAGCGGATCGACGCCGCCTACCGGGCCAAGACCGTCGGCGAACTCGAACCGCTGGTCCAGGACCTGCCCGCGACCCGCAGGAGCGGCGAGTCCGGTGCGTACGCCTACGGGCCGGAGGCGCCCGCCGGGCCCGCCGAGAACCTGATCGCCGTCTTCTCCAGCTCCGTGCGCAAGGGTCGCTGGCGCGTCGGTCGCCGCACCAACGCCTTCTCGCTCTTCGGGAGCATCGAGATCGACCTCACCGAGGCCCTGTTCGAGCAGCGGCTCACGGTGATCAACGCGACGGCCATCTTCGGCAACGTCGAGGTGCGGGTACCCGAGAACATCTCGCTGCGCGGCAGCGGCACCGGTTTCTTCGGCAACTTCGAGGTGCTCACCCTGGAGTCGGCCGACCCCGAGGCGCCCGTGGTCGTCGTCAACGGGTACACGGTTTTCGGCAATGTCGAAGCCAAGCCGAAACGCGGCCGGCGGGTCTCCGACCTCCACGATCGCCTGCGGAAACACTTCCGCTGACGTCCGCCCTCATGGGCGGTTTTCGGCCACGCACGCCGGTGCGCCGTTCCGCGCCTCCTCAGCGCGGTACCACGCAGTGAATAGGAGTGCGTACAGCGGGTAGGGAGTGCTGCATCGTCTCTCGCTCGCGAAGCCGTCGTCAGGAGTAGACCGTGCTGCAGCTGCCTTACCAGTCCTTGCAGGTCACCGCCGTTCCGGCCCAGCGAGCACCCGCCAGGTCGGATCAGGACGGTCCCTGGCACGCGGAGGCGGTGTGCCGTCGGGACGAGGCCGGGCTGTTCTTCGCCCCCTCGAAGGAACCGACCGCCGCGCGGCTGTCGCGCGAGGAAGCCGCGAAGCGGGTCTGCGCCCGCTGTCCGGTGATGGTCGAGTGCCGGGAGCACGCGCTGCTCCAGCCCGAGCCGTACGGCGTGTGGGGCGGCCTCACCGCGGCGGAGCGCCGGGTGGTGCTGGCCAGGCGCAGGCGGCGCGAGGTCGAGGTCAAGAAGTCGCAGTCCGCGGCCTGAGACGACGCGGACAGACGCAGGACAGACGAAAAGGGGCGCCCCCGCACATGGGGCGCCCCTTTCGTGTCCGCTCTGCCGTACCGCCGCTCCGTCGTACCGCCGCGGTGTGCCGCGCGACCGGTTCAGGCCCGCGGCGCATCCTCACCGCGCCGGGCGCACCGCGTTCGGGCCGACTGCGCTGCGGCTCACTGCGCCCGGTCGAAGTCCACCTGGCTGTACGCGCGCAGCTTCGAGAGCCGGTGCGTGGAGTCGATCTGGCGGATCGTGCCGGACTTGGAGCGCATCACCAGGGACTGCGTCGTGGCCGTCTCCGAGCGGTAGCGCACGCCGCGCAGCAGTTCGCCGTCGGTGATACCGGTGGCGACGAAGAAGACGTTGTCCCCGCTGACCAGGTCGGTGGTGTGCAGCACCCGGTCCAGGTCGTGGCCCGCGTCGAGCGCCCGCTGCCGCTCGGCGTCGTCCTTCGGCCACAGCTTGCCCTGGATCGTGCCGCCGAGGCACTTGATCGCACAGGCCGAGATGATGCCCTCGGGGGTGCCGCCGATGCCCATGAGCATGTCGACGCCGGTGCCCTCGCGAACGGCCATCACCGAGCCGGCGACATCGCCGTCCGAGATGAACTTGATCCGGGCGCCGGTCTCGCGGATCTCCTTGACGATGCCCTCGTGGCGGGGGCGGTCCAGGATGACGACCGTGACGTCCTCGGGCGCGGAGTGCTTCGCCTTGGCGACGCGGCGGATGTTCACCGAGACGGGCGCGTTGATGTCCACGAAGTCCGCGGCCTCGGGGCCGGTGACCAGCTTGTCCATGTAGAAGACCGCGGACGGGTCGAACATGGTGCCGCGGTCGGCGGCGGCGAGTACGGCGATGGCGTTGGGCATGCCCTTGGCGTTGAGCGTGGTGCCGTCGATCGGGTCGACGGCGATGTCGACCTCGGCACCGGTCCCGTCGCCGACGCGCTCTCCGTTGAAGAGCATGGGGGCTTCGTCCTTCTCGCCCTCACCGATGACGACGATGCCGTTCATCGAGACGGTGGAGACGAGGGTCCGCATGGCCTTGACGGCCGCTCCGTCGGCACCGATCTTGTCGCCGCGGCCGACCCACCTGCCCGCGGCCATGGCGGCGGCCTCGGTGACCCGGACGAGCTCCAGGGCCAGGTTGCGGTCGGGAGCCTCGGGAGAGACCTCGAGCTGGGACGGCAGACTGTTGTCGGTCATCGGAGCGCACCTTTCTGTACGACGACGGCCGGAATAGAGGGTGCTGCGACTCTATCGGTACGTCGACAAAATGAGCAGTGGGGGCCACGTTTGAGCACGCACCCTTGATGCGACCATGGGGGGCGTGGCAGGTATGCGAGGCAGACAGACGGTGCGCGACATGGTGCTGTCGATGGCGGTGATCGGAGCCGTCGTCGCGGTGATCTATGTGTTCATTCCGCACGACGACAAAGCGGATCCGGTCAAGGCGGTCGACTACCGGGTCGAATTGCTGACGGCACGGCGAGCGGCACCCTATCCGGTGGCCGCGCCCCAGGGCCTGCCGAAGGAGTGGAAGCCGACCTCGGTGACGTACGCGCGGACCTCCGCCGACGCCTGGCACCTCGGGTTCCTCGACCCGGACGGCGAGTACGTCGCGGTGGAGCAGTCGACCGAGCCCGCCCGCAAGTACGTGGCGAAGGTCAGCCAGCGCGCCGAGCGGACCGAGAAGACCCAGCAGGTGAACGGCGTGACCTGGCAGCGCTGGGAGGGTGCGAAGTACGACGCCCTGGTGCGCGAGGACAAGGGCTCGACGACCGTGGTGACCGGAACGGCGTCCATGGCGCGGCTGGCGGAGATGGCCGCGGCACTGGAGGCCGAGAAGGCGCCGGCGCCGTCCGCGACGCCCTGAGGCGGAAGCTGCCGCGCGGGACCCCCGATTTCCCGCGGCACGGCCTCTGACGGTGGACCCGTCCTGAGGGGGAGACAGACATGCCGAAGGCCGCCGCACCCTCGAGGGTGCGGCGGCCTTCGGCTGCGCCCTGTGCGGTCAGACGGTCGTCACGACGTCCTCGTACGCCAGCCGCGGCGAGCGCGGGAAGCTCGCGTTCTCGCCGGGCTTGCCGATGTTCACGACCATCAGCGGCGTGTGGTCGCCGTCCAGGAACTCCTTCTGGACGCCCGCCGGGTCGAAGCCCGTCATGGGGCCGGCGGCCAGACCGGCGGCGCGGACGCCGACGATGAAGTACGCGGCCTGGAGGGCGGCGTTGAGACCGGCTGCCTGCTCACGGACCGGGCGCTCGGAGAAGAAGGCGTCCTTGGCCTGCGGGAAGTGCGGGAACAGGGTCGGCAGCTCCTCGTGGAACTCGTTGTCCGCGGCGAGGATCGCGACGAGCGGGGCGGTGGCGGTCTTCGGCCGGTTGCCCTCGGACATGTGGTCCACCAGGCGCTCGCGGGCCTCTTCGGAGCGGACCAGGACGACACGCAGCGGGCTCTGGTTGAAGGCCGTGGGGCCGAACTTGACCAGGTCGTAGATCGCCTGGATCTGCTCCTCGGTCACCGGCTCGTCGGTGAACGTGTTGGCCGTGCGGGCCTCACGGAACAGCAGATCCTGGGCGGCGGAGTCGAGAACGAGAGTCATGCTGGTCGAACCTTCCGGTGGTGCAGGGTGTGCTCGGTACGCGGGGGTCAACCCTGCCCCGGTTGATTAAATTTCAACTACATGGCGATCGTGATCCGACTCACACTCCGCACGCCGCTGACCTGCTCAGTCGTCGGATTCGGCGGTGCCGTCCCCGTCCTCGCCTCCGGACAGAGCCGCGTCCAGACGGGCGCGGGCGCCCTCCAGCCAGTGGCGGCAGACCTTGGCCAGCTCCTCGCCGCGCTCCCACAGCGCCAGCGACTCCTCGAGCGTCGTACCGCCGGCCTCCAGGCGGCGCACGACCTCGATCAGCTCGTCCCGCGCCTGCTCGTAGCCGAGCGTGCTCTCTTCCGTCTTGGCTGCCATGCCGCCCACCCTATTCGCCCCGTTCGTACTCACTCGGACACCCGTACCGCGAACTCGCCCTCGAAGACCCGCGCCCGCAGTTCCTCGCCCGCCGCCACATCGTCCGGCGAGCTGACGACCGCCCCGTCCGTGCGCTGGAGCACCGCGTACCCGCGCTCCATGGTCGCCGCCGGCGACAGCGACAGCACCCGCGCGCGGGTGTGCGACAGCTCGGACTCCGCGCGGTCCAGCAGATGCCCGAGCACCCGCCGGCTGCGGGCGACCAGCGCGTCCACCTCGGCTTCGCGTTCCTCCACCATCCGCTGCGGATGCTCCATCACCGGACGGGCCAGCGCGTGCGCCAGACCCCGTTCCTCGCGGTCGAGCACGGCCTGCACCGTCCGCAGCGCGCGGTCCCGCAGATGCCGCACCCGCTCCAGCTCCTCGCCGACGTCCGGTACGACCTTCTTCGCCGCGTCCGTCGGCGTGGACGCCCGCAGGTCCGCCACCAGGTCCAGCAGCGGCGAGTCCGGCTCGTGGCCGATCGCCGACACCACCGGCGTACGGCACTCGGAGACGGCGCGCACCAGCTGCTCGTCCGAGAACGGCAGCAGGTCCTCCACGCTGCCGCCGCCGCGCGCCACGATGATCACGTCCACGTCCGGGAGGCCGTCCAGCTCCTTGACCGCCTGGACCACCTGGGAGACCGCGTGCACGCCCTGCACGGCCACATTGCGCACCTCGAAGCGGACCGCCGGCCAGCGACGGCGGGCGTTCTCCAGGACGTCGCGCTCCGCCGCGGACGCCCGGCCGACCACCAGGCCCACCCGGTGCGGCAGAAACGGCAGCGGCCGCTTGCGCTCCAGAGCGAACAGCCCCTCGGCGCCCAGCGTCCGCTTCAGCTGCTCCAGCCGCGCCAGCAGCTCGCCGATGCCCACCGGCCGTATCTCCACGGCACGCAGCGACAGCTGCCCGCGCGGTGCGTACCACTCGGGCTTGGCGTGGACCACGACCCGGGCGCCCTCCGCCACGACGTCCGCGACGGCGTCGAAGACCTGCCGGAAGCAGGTCACGCTCACCGAGATGTCGTACGAGGGATCACGCAGGGTCAGAAAGACGACCCCCGCGCCCGGCCGCCGCGACAGCTGGGTGATCTGCCCCTCCACCCAGACCGCGCCGAGCCGGTCGATCCACCCGCCGATCAGCCGGGACACCTCACCGACCGGCAGGGGCGCGTCCGCTGACGTGTTGAGAGCCATACGGGCGAGCGTATCGGCCGCGTACGACAACACCTCCCGTCATGGCCGACGGCGGGACTCCACGCCGGGCAAGGGCGTGCGCGGGCGCCTCCACTGGACCGCCAGCACCACCAGCCCCACCCCCAGCCAGACGGCGCCCACCAGTTGCGCCGAGCCGGCCGCCTCGGCGATCACCAGCAGCAGCACGGCGGTGCCGACCACCGGCACCACCACATGCCGCAGCCAGTCCGGGCGGCCCTCCGCCCGGCGCACCACGAACCAGCCGACGACACTCGCGTGCAGCAGCACGAACGCCGTGAGCGCCCCGATGTCGACCACCGACACCAGCTGATCCAGGCCGTCGTCGAGCCGTGCCGCCCACACCGCGGCGGCCATCGTCACCGCGGCCGCCAGCAGCAGGGCGACCCGCGGCACGCCCGCGTCGGTGCGCGACAGGATGTGCGGCAGCCGCCGGTCCCGGCCCATCGCGAACAGCAGCCGGCCCGCCGCCGCCTGCGCTGCCAGTGCCGCGAACGCCGCTCCGATCGCCTTGCTCAGCGCCACCAGATCGTGCAGCCAGGTGCCCACCGAGGCGTCCACCGCGTCGTAGAACGCCGAGCCCTGCGCCGCCGGATCGGCGGCCAGTTCGGCCGACGACACCGGTTCCAGCAGTGCGGCGAGATAGGTCTGCGCCACGAACAGGAAACCCGCGAGGCCCAGGCAGATCAGCACCGCCCTGGCCACCTTCCGCGATCCGCCGGTGACCTCCTCCGCGAACGAGGCGATCGCGTCGAACCCCAGATACGACAGCACCGCGACCGAGACCGCGCTGAGCACCGCCGTCATCGAGAAGCCCGCGTCCCCGGTGAACGGCGACAGCCAGCCGCGCTGCGCTCCGTCCCGGGCGAGCACCACCACCGCGGACACCGCGAAGACCAGCAGGACGACGATCTCCATCGCCAGCACCGCGAAGCCCACCCGGGCCGCCGCCCGTACACCCCACAGATTCAGGAGCGTGGTCACCACGACCGCGATCCCCGTCCACACCCACCGGTCCACCTCCGGGATCAGGGCCTCCAGCGCGATCCCCGAGAAGAGATAGGCGACCGCCGGGATCAGCAGATAGTCGAGCATCGCCATCCACCCGGCGACGAAGCCCGGCCCCTCGCCGAGCCCCTTGCGGGCGTAGGTGAAGACCGAACCGGCCTGCGGGGCGACCCGCACCATCTGCGCGTAACTCGATGCGGTGAACGCCATGGCGATCGTGGCCACGACATAGACGAGCGCCACCGCGCCGTCCGACTTCGCGTCCAGGGTGCCGAAGATCCCGACGGGTGCCATGGGCGCGATGAACAGCAGCCCGTAGACCATGAGGTCACGGAATCCGAGACTGCGCCGCAGACCTGAGCCCGCGTCGCCCTTGCCGTCGCTGCCGTCCGGACCGCTGCTCCCGCCGCCCGGCCGGGACATGTCCGCCGCGGCCATCCCGCCCTCCGTCCGTCGCGTACCGTTCATCAGTCTTCCCCCGGGCGGTGATCTCCCGCCTCTTCTGGGCGGCCTTACGATGGGGGGCATGACTGCTACGCCTCCTGCCCGCCGCGTCCTCCTCGCCGCTCCTCGTGGCTACTGCGCGGGCGTGGACCGCGCCGTGATCGCTGTTGAGAAGGCCCTTGAGCAGTACGGCTCGCCGATCTACGTCCGCCACGAGATCGTCCACAACAAGTACGTCGTGCAGACCCTCGAGAAGAAGGGCGCGATCTTCGTCGAGGAGACGGCCGAGGTTCCCGAGGGATCGATCGTCATGTTCTCCGCGCACGGCGTCGCCCCGGTCGTCCACGACGAGGCGGCGGAACGCAAGCTCGCCACCATCGACGCGACCTGCCCGCTGGTCACCAAGGTCCACAAGGAAGCGGTCCGCTTCGCGAACGACGACTACGACATCCTGCTCATCGGCCACGACGGCCACGAGGAGGTCATCGGCACCTCCGGCGAGGCCCCCGACCACATCACCCTGGTCGACGGCCCGGACGATGTCGCGAACGTCGAGGTGCGCGACGAGTCCAAGGTCGTCTGGCTCTCCCAGACCACGCTGTCCGTCGACGAGACGATGGAGACGGTGGACAAGCTGAAGGAGAAGTTCCCGCAGCTGATCTCCCCGCCCAGCGACGACATCTGCTACGCGACGCAGAACCGTCAGATCGCCGTCAAGCAGATGGGCGCCGAGGCCGACCTGGTCATCGTGGTCGGCTCGAAGAACTCCTCGAACTCCGTCCGGCTCGTCGAGGTGGCCCTCGGCGCCGGCGCACGCGACGCGCACCTGGTCGACTTCGCCGACGAGATCGACGAGGCCTGGCTGGAGGGCGTCGCCACCGTCGGCGTCACCTCGGGCGCGTCCGTGCCCGACGTGCTGGTCGAGGGCGTGCTGGAGTGGCTGTCGCAGCGCGGCTTCGAGGACGTCGAGATCGTGAAGGCGGCCGAGGAGTCCATCACCTTCTCGCTGCCCAAGGAACTGCGGCGCGATCTGCGCGCGGAGGCCGCGAAGCTGGCGGGTCGGGCGTCCGGGGAGTAACCGACGGGCCCTGCCCGTAACGTTGTGTCCATGAACGTGTTCGGAGTGGACATCGGCGGATCGGGCATCAAGGGCGCTCCCGTGGATCTGGAGCGCGGTGACCTGGCGCAGGAACGACATAAGGTGCTGACCCCGCATCCGGCGACGCCGGATGCGGTGGCGGACGGCGTCGCCGAAGTGGTGCGTCATTTCGACTGGTCGGGCCCGGTGGGCGTGACCTTCCCCGGCGTGGTGACGAGTGGCGTCACCCGCACCGCGGCCAACGTGGACAAGGGCTGGATCGACGTGGACGCGGCCGGACTGCTCAATGAGCGTCTCGGCGGTGTCGGCGTGACCCTGCTGAACGACGCGGACGCGGCGGGAGTGGCGGAGATGACCTTCGGCGCGGGCCGGGGCCGCAAGGGCGTCGTCATGCTGCTGACCTTCGGTACCGGCATCGGCAGCGCACTCTTCGTCGACGGCCGGCTCGTGCCCAACACCGAGCTCGGCCATCTGGAGCTGCACGGTCACGAGGCGGAGAAGCGCGCGTCGACGAAGGTCAAGGACGACGAGGACCTGAGCTGGCCCCACTGGGCGCACCGGGTCCAGAAGTACCTGGCCCATGTGGAGATGCTGTTCTCGCCCGAGCTGTTCATCATCGGCGGCGGCGTCAGCCGCAAGGCCGACAAGTTCGTGCCGCTGATCGAGGGGATCAGGGCGGAGATCGTTCCGGCGGAGCTGCAGAACAACGCGGGCATCGTGGGCGCGGCGATGGCGTCGGCGAGCAAGTGACGCCGCGCCTGTCCTGCTGAGAGCGGCTCTAGCGGCTCTAGCGGCTCTAGCGGCGGGGCGGGGGTGCGGGCCTGGTGCGGCGCTTGCGTCGTGACATCGCCCGCACCTTGCGTACGCAGGTGATCAGCCCGGCGACGAGCGTTCCGCCGTACAGCCAGCCTGCGTGCACCGCGAGCGAGGTGACGACCGCCATGATCTGGCCGCCGACCCCGCCCTCACCGCCGGAGATCGGCCCGATCCCGGTGGCGAAGGCGATGGGCACACTGATCGGGGCGGTGACCAGGTCCGCCTCGCGCACCCAGAGCGCGGTCAGCGCACACACGGGCAGGAACAGCACCCCGTACACCACGGCGGAACCGTCGAACAGCAGCCAGACCAGCGAGCCGAGCACCAGCATGGTGGCGGACGCGAAGAGCCCGCCGCCGATACCCGTCAGCCGGGGGTTGGGCAGTCTGCGCAGGGCGAGGACCACGGGAGGCACGTTCCGTGCCGGCCGCGTCGGCCGTACCCCGTACACGGCGGGGCCGTCCGCGACCTGCGGGGAAAGGGGCCCGGGAGGCGAAAGGGGTGCCTGCGGGCGCTGCCGGGGCCGGGGGTTGCTCGTCCTGTGCTGCTCCACCCGACCAACGTAGGTTGCCGGTGGGGAGGAATCAGGCACAGGACACGCCCTTTGGGTGACCTTGGCGAAGAGTTCGACTCCCGGCACCCGTCGCTGTGCGGCCGGGGCCGCCCGTAAACTGGGGGATCGGCCCACCATCGGGCCGGGCGCCCATCGCCAGTCCTCACTTCAGGAAGTCGCCAACGTGTCGCTCACGATCGGAATCGTCGGCCTGCCGAATGTCGGCAAGTCGACCCTGTTCAACGCCCTGACCAAGAACGACGTGCTGGCGGCCAACTACCCGTTCGCCACGATCGAGCCGAACGTCGGCGTGGTCGGCGTCCCCGACCCGCGCCTGACCAAGCTGGCGGAGATCTTCTCCTCCCAGCGGGTCCTCCCGGCGACGGTGGACTTCGTCGACATCGCCGGCATCGTGCGCGGCGCGAGCGAGGGCGAGGGCCTGGGCAACAAGTTCCTGGCGAACATCCGGGAGTCCGACGCGATCTGCCAGGTCATCCGCGCCTTCAAGGACGAGAACGTCGTCCACGTCGACGGCAAGGTCTCGCCGAAGGACGACATCGAGACGATCAACACCGAGCTGATCCTGGCCGACCTCCAGACCATCGAGAAGGTCCTGCCGCGCCTGCAGAAGGAATCGCGGATCAAGAAGGACATCGCGCCGAAGGTCAAGGCGGTCGAGGAGGCCAAGGAGATCCTGGAGAAGGGCGACACGCTCTTCTCGGCGGGCATCGTCCAGGGCTCCGGCAACGAGGAGCTCCTGCACGACCTGCACCTCCTCACCACCAAGCCGTTCCTCTACGTCTTCAACGTCGACGAGGACGAGCTGACGGACGACACGTTCAAGGCGGAGCAGAGCGCGCTGGTCGCCCCGGCGGAGGCGATCTTCCTCAACGCGAAGCTGGAGTCGGACCTCGCGGAACTCGACGACGAGGAGGCGCTCGAACTCCTCCAGTCGGTGGGCCAGGAGGAGCCGGGCCTGGCGACACTGGCACACGTCGGCTTCCGGACGCTGGGCCTCCAGACGTACCTGACGGCGGGCCCGAAGGAGTCCCGCGCCTGGACGATCAAGAAGGGCGCGACGGCTCCGGAGGCGGCAGGTGTGATCCACACCGACTTCCAGAAGGGCTTCATCAAGGCGGAGGTCATCTCGTTCGAGGACCTGGTGGAGACGGGGTCGGTGGCGGACGCGCGCGCGAAGGGGAAGGCGCGGATGGAGGGCAAGGAGTATGTGATGCAGGACGGGGACGTGGTGGAGTTCCGCTTCAACGTGTAGCGGGCGCCTTGTCGCCACGCTGACACGCCAACAGGCAGGTCGGAAGGGGTCGACCCCTCCAGGGGTCGGCCCCTACCCACCGACCAGGACGCGTCAGTGGGGACGACCCGGCGTCAGCTTGTCGAGGTCGAGCGTGATCTCGAACGGCACGGTCCGGCGGAGGTACCCGCGCACGATTCCGGCCGGCGCGTAGGCGCCGGTCGGGCGGTCGAGTTCATAGATATGGACGAGGGGCGAGCCGTCCTCGTCCTCGACGCACCAGTAGTGCGGAATGCCTGCCTCCGCATATTTCCGGAGCTTGACCGTGCGATCGCGGTGCGCGGACTCGGGAGAGACGACCTCGACGACGAGCCGGACGTCCTCGGGAGCGAACCAGGTGCGGTCCGGATCGTAGGAGGCGGTGGTCACCACGATGTCCGGCTCGGGACGGTTGCGGACGTCGAGGCGGATCGTCATCTCTCGTTCGACTTCCACGCCGTCGGGAGCCTGGGACGTGAGGGCCACGGTCAGGGCGGTGACAAGGCGACCGTGCCAGGCGCGCTGCGGCGACATCATGAAGACGAGGGCTCCGTCGATCAGCTCGGTGTGGCGGGGGGCCTCGGGGAGGCGGTCCAAGTCCTCCGCGAACCAGCCTTCCGCGCGGGGCGGGCGCATCCAGTCGGGCAGTGCGGTCATGGCTTCACGGTAGCGGTTTCCGGGCTTTTGGCTCCGCTCCCGTGGAAAGATGCCGGCCACGCAGTGGCAGAAACGCACCGAGGGGCGGCATGGCAGTGAGTGCGGGGCCCGTACCGGGTGGGCGGCGGGCGCGGGAGGTGCTCGGCGGTGGGGCCGCGCTGCATCGGGCCGCGCTAGGGGTCCTCGCGGATCATCGGCGGGCCGTCGAGGCCGTCCGGGCCGCCCTCGCTCCGTTGCACGACGAACTGGCCGGCCGCGAGCTCGCGGCGATACCCGTCGCGCGGCTCAAGGACGTCACCGAGGGGCGGCTGAGGCTCGGCGTCATCGAGGCGGCCGGGTACCGCTTCGTGGGGGACGTGCTGGCCGCCGACCGGTACCGGCTGCGGCAGATCCCCGGGGTCGGGCAGCAGACGGCCGATCAGGCGCTCGCCGCCGCCCGGCAGATCGCCGAGGCCGTCGGGGAGACCGTCGCCGTCCGTATCGATGTCGACAACCCCGAGCCCCGCACCTCCGCGCTCGTCGTCGCCCTGCACCGGCTCGTCGAGGCCGGCCCCGACGCGCGCCGGGCCGTCGACGCCGCCGAGGCGCTGGACCGACGGCTCGGGCCGCTGCTCGTGGAGGCCGCGCCGGCCGGTGGGCGGCTGCGGATGTGGCTCGCCGGGCAGGAGCGGCGGGAGCGGGTCCACGCCGCGGTCGCCGAGATCCTGGCGGTGACCGAGGAGGCCGGGAGCCACGACGTACCCGTACTGCTCGGGCAGGCCTCCGTCGACCTGCTGCGTGCTCCCGCCGACGACGTCGAGGCCTGGGTCGACTTCGAGCTGCGCTCGGCCGAGTACTACAGCCTGCTGGCCGAGATCGCGGGCCGCGGGCCCGACCTCGCGGCGGCGGAGGGGTTCCTGCCCGGTGAGGTGGCCGAGCGGGTGCGCGCGCAGCCGCTCGACGACACCCTCCGCCGGGTCTCGTTGCGCGGCTACCAGTCCTTCGGCGCGCGCTTCGTGCTGGCCCAGCGGCGCGTCGTCCTCGGCGATGAGATGGGCCTCGGCAAGACCATCCAGGCCATCGCCGCCCTGGCGCACCTCGCCGCGACCGGGCAGAGCCACTTCATGGTGGTGTGCCCCGCGAGCGTGCTGATCAACTGGACGCGCGAGGTCTCGGCGCGCAGCGCCCTGCGGGCGATTCCGCTGCACGGTCCGGACCGGCAGGAGGCGTTCGCGCAGTGGAAGGACGGCGGCGGTGTCGCCATCACGACGTACGACGCCCTGCGCGGCTTCCCCGTTCCCGGCGCCGGGGAGCTGGGCATGCTGGTCGTCGACGAGGCGCACTATGTGAAGAACCCGGAGGCCCGGCGGTCGAGGACCGTGGCCGAGTGGGCCGCCCCCTGCGAGCGGGTCCTCTTCCTCACGGGGACACCCATGGAGAACCGGGTCGCGGAGTTCCGCAGTCTCGTACGCCACCTCCAGCCCGAACTGGCCCCCGAGATCGGGGGAGTCGAGGGTGCCGTCGGCTCGCGTGCGTTCCGCAGGGCGGTGGCGCCGTGCTATCTGCGGCGCAACCAGGAGGACGTGCTCACCGAGTTGCCCAGCCTGCTGCACACGGACGAGTGGGAGGAGCTCAGCGCGGCGGATCTGGACGCCTACGCGGAGGCCGTGGACGCGGGCAACTTCATGGCGATGCGCCGGGCGGCGTACGTCCACGCGGAGAAGTCGGCGAAGCTCCAGCGGCTGCGCGAGCTGGTGGCCGAGGCGGCGGACAACGGGCTGAAGGTACTGGTCTTCTCCTACTTCCGCGATGTGCTCGAGAC
The DNA here is from genome assembly GCF_032229325.1 of Streptomyces sp. AM8-1-1. Taxonomy (NCBI): domain Bacteria; kingdom Bacillati; phylum Actinomycetota; class Actinomycetes; order Kitasatosporales; family Streptomycetaceae; genus Streptomyces; species Streptomyces sp. AM8-1-1. The sequence goes on along the minus strand of NZ_CP135086.1, from coordinate 2,976,925 downwards.
GGTGGGGGAGGCCCTGGGGCCGCAGGCGTACGGCCCGATCTCCGGGAGCGTGGCGCCCGGGCGGCGCCAGAACATCGTGGACGAGTTCAGTGCGGTGGCCGGGCATGCCGTGCTCCTCGCCCAGATCGAGGCCGGCGGGGTCGGGCTCAATCTTCAGGCGGCCTCCGTCGTGATCATCTGCGAGCCGCAGATCAAGCCGACCATCGAGCACCAGGCGGTGGCCCGCGCGCACCGGATGGGGCAGGTACGCGCCGTGCAGGTGCACCGGCTGCTCGCCACGAGCGGGGTGGACAAGCGGATGCTGGAGATCCTGGAGAACAAGTCACGGCTGTTCGACGCGTATGCGCGCCGCAGTGACGTCGCGGAGGCCACTCCCGACGCGATCGACATCTCGGACGGGTCGCTGGCCCGGCAGATCGTCGAGGAGGAACAGCGACGACTCGCGGCTCGGGGCTGAGTCCTCGGGGAGGGGCGGGGAGGTGGTGCACCGGTCCGCCGGCACCTCACCGCCCGCCGCCACCGTCACGCCCGCCGCACCTCACCGCCCGCCGCCGCCACCGTCACGCCCGCCGGCACCTCACCGCCCGCCGCCGCCACCGTCACGCTCGCCGGCACTTCACCGCCCACCGCCCCGCCGCCGTCACGCCCCGCCGTCCTCGCCGTACCCCGCGTCCGCCAGTTCCGCCACCAGCTCCGCATGGCAGCGCTCCGGCACGCACCAGCAGCCGAGCCGGCGGCCCCGCAGCTCGGGAAGCATCGCCAACAGGTCGGGCCGGGACAGCAGATGGGCCCGGTACATCTCCACCACCTCCTCGCGGGTGCCGTCCTTCCCCGGCCGGTACGGGCTCGCCAGCGGGGATCCGGCGAGGTGCCAGCCCCCGCGGTGCATGGGCCGGCCGACATAGACGACGTCCGCGTAGCCGGGGTCGTCGCGACGGCCCTTGAGATTGACGACGGTCGTTGCGGTCATGGAGTGGATCCTCCGGCGTCAGGACGTTCCCTGCCAGGCGAACACGGCGCAGGTCGTCGTCGCGTGTGCGTACAGCTTGCCGCTGTCGGCCCCGGTCACCCGTGCCTCGGCGGTCGCCGTCGTGCGGCCCACGTGGATCACCGTTCCCTCGCAGCGCAGCCGCTCGCTGTCGGCGAACACCGGGCGCACCAGATTCACCCCCAACTGCACGGTCGTGTAGGCGCGGCCGGCCGCCAGGGTGGTCATCACGGCGCAGCCGAGTGCCGAGTCGAGCAGCGTCGCGAGGTAGCCGCCGTGGACCGAGCCCATCGGGTTGAGCAGGTGCTCGCCGGTTTCGCCCTCGAACACCGCGCGGCCCTCGTCTGCCTCGACGAGCCGGAAGCCGAGCGTGCCGCAGATCGGCGGCTGCGGCAGTCCGCCGTCGATGGTGAGGCTGAGCAGTTCGAGCCCGGTCAGCCGGCCCGCTGCCTCGTAGCTCGTGGGCAGGGACCAGGTGTGGGTACGACTCCGGGGCTCGGTGAACTCCACCGTCTCGGGCAGGCTCGTCAGCTCGGGCATGGGGGATCTCCTCGGTGGACGGGGTGATGGGGCCCGCGGGCCGCCGGGAAACGGCCCGCGGGCGGTTCATGGGTCAGGGGAGCTTGACGGCCAGCAGGTCGACGGGCCGGATGTCCGGTGGCGAAGCGAGCATCGTCCCCGCGGCCTCCGTCAGCGCGGCGGCGATACGGCCGCGCAGATGGCCCGTCCGCCCCTCCTCGTTCTCGAAGGTGTCGAAGACCCCGAAGACCGTGTCGCTCTCCTTGAACGCGAACCAGGTGACGGTGTGGTCCTCCGCGCGGGCGAGCCGCAGGGCGTCGCCCAGCATCGCCTCGACCTGGCCGGCGTACTCCGGCCGCGCCTCGATTCTGGCCAGCAGTCCGATGTTCATCGTGTGTCGCTCCGTCGCGTCGTGGTGGGCGTCCCGTCCAGCGGGATATCCGCAAACCTAGGGTCGCGACCCGGCCGCTCCCAGTGGCGTGAACGACGCATCCGATACCGTTTCCGCCATGGATGTTGCGGTGCTCGTCTACGACGGCGTGTTCGATTCCGGGCTCTCGGCGGTGCTCGATGTGATCGAGGGGGCCAACGCGATGCGGGGCGAGCTTCCGCAGCCGCCGCCCGCCTGGCAAGTCACGACGATCGGTTTCCGGCGGCGCATCCGTACGGGCGCGGGCCACGTCGTGACCACGGCGCCCGCAGCCCGCGCCGAGGGAGCCGGCCTGCTGATCGTGCCCGCGCTCGCGGAACGCCGTCCGGAGGCGCTGCTCGATCATGTCGGCGGCCCGGACTCGGCTGCCGTACGACGCCTCGTGTCCGATGCGCGTGACCGGGGGACGCCGGTCGCGTCCGCGTGTACGGGGACGTTCCTGCTCGCCGAATCGGGCGTACTCGACGGGCGCCGGGCGACGACCAGCTGGTGGCTGGCGCCGGTCTTCCGCAAGCGCTACGCGGCGGTGACGCTCGACGAGACGCGGATGGTCACCACATCGGACGGTGTGACGACGGCGGGTGCGGCGTTCGGGCACGTCGATCTGGCGCTCGCGGTCGTCCGGATGGGCAGCCCCGTCCTCGCGGACCTCGTGGCCCGCTACCTCGTCGTCGACGAGCGGCCCTCCCAGTCGGCGTACACCATCCCGAGCGCGCTGGCCCAGAGCGATCCGGTGGTCGCCGCCTTCGAGCGGTGGGTGAGGGTGCATCTCGACGGCCCGGTGAACGTCGCCGAGGCCGCGCGCTCCCTGGGTGTCAGCGAGCGCACCCTCCAGCGGACCGTGCGCCGGGTGCTCGGGACCTCGCCGGTGCGCTTCGTGCAGGACCTGCGGGTCGAGCGGGCCTCGCATCTGCTGCGGACGACCGATCTGTCCCTGGACTCCATCGCGCGGAAGGTCGGCTACGAGCACGCCAACACCCTGCGGATCCTGCTGCGCGAGCGCACCGGCAGCACGGCGGCGACGCTGCGAGGCCGCTGAAACGCCTGCGCAGGAGTCGGTTGGGATTGACAACTCTCTCGGCACGGATGCATCGTCGCATGGTGGGTTGTGAATTCCAACCCACTGGTGCGGCCCACCGGGGTGGGCGGCAGGATCGCGGGAGGCACAGTGCGGGACGCGGTGATCGTCGAAGCTGTTCGGACGCCGGTCGGCAGGGGAAAGCCGGGAGGGGCGCTGCACGACGAACCCCCCGTCGACCTGCTCGCCAGGACGCTCCTCGCGCTGGTGGAGCGCACCGGGATCGACCCCGGTCTGGTGGACGACGTCATCGGCGGATGCGTGACCCAGGTGGGCGACCAGGCCGTCAACATCACCCGGAACGCGGTGCTCGCCGCCGGGTTCCCCGAGAGCGTCCCCGGCATGACCGTGGACCGTCAGTGCGGCTCCTCCCAGCAGGCCGCGCACATCGCGGCGCAGGGTGTGATCAGCGGGGCCTACGACATCGCCATCGCCTGTGGGGTCGAGTCGATGTCGCGGGTGCCGATGGGCTCCAACGTGCTGCCGGGCAGCGACCCGTACGGGCGACGGCTCGCCGAGCGCTACCCGGACGGCCTCGTCGGACAGGGCATCAGCGCCGAGTTGATCGCCGCGCGCTGGAAGATCTCCCGCGAGGAGATGGACGCCTTCGCGCTGGAGTCCCACCGCAGGGCCGCGGCCGCCTGGGAGTCGGGGGAGTTCGACCGCGAGGTCGCCTGGGCCGGGCAGCGGGACGAATCCGTACGGCCGGGGACCTCGGCGCAGGCGCTGGCCGGTCTGCGGTCGGCGTACCACGACGGCCCGACCGGCGAGCGCTTCCCCGAGATCGGCTGGCAGATCACGGCGGGCAACAGCTCACCGGTGAACGACGGCGCGGCCGCGCTGCTGATCATGGGCGCGGATGTCGCGGAGCGGCTGGGTCTGCGCCCGCGCGCCCGCTTCCACTCCTTCGCCGTGGCCGGGGACGATCCGCTGCTGATGCTTACGGCGATCATGCCCGCCACTGAGAAGGTCCTCGCCCGGGCCGGGCTGGGCATCGGGGACATCGGCCTGTTCGAGGTGAACGAGGCGTTCGCGTCGGTGGTGCTGGCCTGGCAGCGGGAGACGGGCGTGGAGGCCGACCGGCTGAACGTGCGGGGCGGCGCCATCGCGATCGGGCATCCGCTGGGCGCCAGCGGCGCGCGCCTGATGACCACGCTGCTGCACAACCTGGAGGACCGCGGCGGGAGGTACGGGCTTCAGACCATGTGCGAGGCCGGCGGCCTCGCCAACGCCACCATCGTCGAACGCCTCTGAAGCGCCGGTGGGCGGCCCGTCCGAGGGCCGCCCCCCACCGCTTCCACGGCGTCCGGCCGCACGGAGGGGCGGCCTAGAATGAACCGTATGCCGAAGAGCGCCGAGCCCAGGGAGTGCTCCATCGCGGATGCGCTCGACCTTGTCGGCGAGCGCTGGACACTGCTCGCCGTCCGCGAACTGACCCACGGTGTACGGCGCTTCGACCAGATCATCCGCAACACCGGGGCGTCCCGGGACATCCTCGCGGCCCGGCTGCGCAAGCTGGAGACGGCGGGGGCCGTGCGCCGGGAGCAGTACAGCGACCGGCCGGCGCGTTACGAGTACCACCTCACGCCCGCGGGGCAGGAGCTCGGGGACGTCCTCCTCACCCTGATGAAGTGGGGCGACCGGCACCTCAACGCCGGGGATCCGCCGCTGACGCTTCAGCACGCGTGCGGAGAGACGCTGGAGCCGGAGGTCGTCTGCGCCCACTGCGGACAGCCGGCCCGCCGCGGCCTGCACGCGCCCGCGGGCCGCGGAGCTCGGAAGCGGGACTGAGCGGGACTGAGCGGGACGGCGGTGGCCCGGGCGGGACCGGCAGGACGGGGCAGGTCGACCGGGACCGGCAGGACCGGGCAGGACGCGCGCGACCGGCAGGACGGCACTCGGGCATGACCGGCAGGACCGGGCATTGCCGGTGGTGCGGATCGGCCCGAGCGTTGCCGGTGGTGCGGCCTCGGCCCGGCCCCAATCGCCTCAGCCCCTGCGCCGCGCCGTCAACTCCCGTACGCCCGCCGGGTTCTCCGCGTCCTTCGAGCGCACCGTCACCCGGATGTGCCGCACCGCGGCGCCCGGCCTGAACGGCGCCCAGTGCACGGCGTCCTTCGACGCCTCGACGGTGTACGCGGCGGGGCGCACCTCGGTCCACCGCGGGGTCACCGACGCGAGCGCCGTCGAACGGCCGAGGTCCGCCATCAGCGTGCCGGTCGCGCCGTCCGGTACCCAGGCCGTTGCCGGACTGCCGTCCACCGCCGCTGCCGCATACATCCCGGGCTCCTCCGAGGACGCGGACGCCGTGACGCACCGGGCCGCGTTGTCCGTCGGTGCGAGGTCCGGGCGGCGCGTGGGCAGGGTGACCGAGTGTTTCAGCAGGACCGGTCCGGCGGGGGTGTGCAGCGTGAACGGCTCGCCCTGCGTCAGCCGTACCGTCGTCCGACGCGCGCCGAGTGCGATGTCGTACGTACGCCCCTGCCAGCGAAGGCCCCGCAGGGTGACACCGCTCGTTAGCTGCGGCGGCAGCGTCGGGGCGATCCGCACCCCGTCCTCCCGCAGCCGCAGGCCCGTGAGACCGTGCGTGAAGACCTGAAGGAAGCCGCCCTTCCCGGTGAGGAAGTCCTGTGCCGGCGAGCCCGCGAGCGGATCGTCCGCACCCGCCTTGTCGCCCCGGGCCTCGGCGAACGTGGCGAACGGGCCGCGGACGAACGGCCTGATCGAGCGCTGGAGATAGGTGTACGCCGAGCAGCCCGGCTCGCCGATCTCCGCCGCGTCGACGGCGTGGACCGAGTCGGTCATCGCGGGGCCGTCGGGGTCGGTGCGCTCCGCGTAGTAGTCGAGGGTGGCCGCGCCCGCGCCCTGCTCCATCGGCCATTCGAGCGGGTAGGTCAGCAGCACGGTGTCGGCCTGCTTGATCCGCGAGCCGTTGTAGCCGGCGTACTGGAGGAAGATCTTCCGCTCCGCGTCGTACGGAATGCGCAGACCGTCCGCCGTCCTCCGCCACTCCGGCGGCGCGCTCTCGCCGAGGAGCCGGGCGGCGCGGATCGCATGGCGCAGAGCGGTGGCCGCACCGGCGTTGGTGAACACCCCGTCGTCGACGCCGTTGCTGTACTCGTCGGGGCCGGCCACGTCCTTGACGGAGTAGCTGCCGTCCGGGTTGGCGGTGACGCGCGAGGCCCAGAACTCGGCGATGCCCTTCAGCAGCGGCCAGCCCCGCTCGCGCAGCCAGCCGCGGTCGCCGGTGGCCAGGTAGTACTGCCAGACGGCCAGCGAGACATCGCCCTGGAGGTGGTTCTGGGTGAGACAGTGCGGCGGATTCCAGCTCTGGCACTCGGACCAGAGGGCGCCTTCCCCGCCGCTGGTCCAGGGGTAGAACAGGCCCTTGAAGCCGAGCTTCGCGGCGTTCTCGGCGGCTGCTTCTCGGGTGCGGTAGCGGTATTCGACGACCGGGCGTGCCAGCTCCGGGCGGGTGGCGAGCAGGCCGGGGTACATCCAGGTCTCCGCGTCCCAGAAGACCAGTCCCGCGTAATTGTCGCTCGTCAGACCGGTCGGGGCGAGGCTGTCGGAGGAACCTCGGCGAGAACTCGCCAGCAGGCCGTACTGCGCCGAGCGCAGCCAGGTCTGCAGCTCCGGCCGCCCGGGGGTGAGCACGTCCGCCGTCCACAGCGTCGACCAGGCCGCGGAGTTGGCGTCCATGAGCCGCTGCCAGCCGCGGTCGGCGGCCCGCCGCGCGGCGGCCCGTGCGGAGCGCCGGGGATCGGGCGAGGTGAGCGAGGTGTCCACGCCGACGTACTTCACGTACTCGCGGACGCCGCCGTGTCGCGTGCGGCGAAGGGCCGTGGCGACCGCGCCGTCCGTCGCCGTCCCGTCCGTGCGGAAGGTGTTCTCACCGGTGCGCGTGACCCGGCGGGCACCGCGCCAGTCGAGCCGGTCGGTGACCTCGGGCTCGCCGTCCCAGTGCGGCGTGAGCCGCAGCCGTACCGCCCCGGTGTGGGGATCGGACCGGTCGGTGACGACGTCGAGGACCATCTCGGTCGTCCGGCCGTCGGCGGTCGTCCAGGTCAGGGAGGTGCGCACGAGACCGCAGCGCCGGAAGACGGTCTGGCGGTAGCCGGAGATCCGCGAGGCCGGTCCGAAGGTCTCGTCGCCCACGCGTACGTCGAGCGTCGTCCAGGTGGGCAGGGCCGCGAGGACCTGACGGTCGGCCGTGGTGGCGGGGTTGTGCGCGTACAGACCGGCGGCGAAGGCACCGTCGTAGCGGGGCGTGAACAGCGGCCAGCCGGTCTTGGCCGCACTCTCGGCGTAGCCTGAACCGAGAGGCGGCACCCGGATGCCGAGGTAGCCGTTTCCGGTGTACGCGTGGTTGTCCCCGGCCGCCTCGGGCGTGGTGGACGTGGGTGCCCAGGCGGGATCGGTGTCGCTCTCGCAGGCCGCGGACGCGGGCCGGGCGGGCGCCGTGCCGGTCCCGGCGTGCGAGACGGCCGGGAAAGCCGTGGCGATCAGGGCGCTCGCGACCAGTGGTGCGAGGGGGGAGATCCGCGAGAGGGTCATCGCAGGACCCTATTTTTCGGACGGTCCCGAGCGGTGGAGGACGCGCTGGGCGACCGGTCGACCGTGAGGAGACGTGAGGGACATGTCGTACCCGGACCCGAAGTACCTGGGCGAGAAAGGCGAGATCTCCGCGACGTTCCGCCCCGTGGACACCGCCGCCGACGTGGTGTCCGGGAGCGGCAGCCGTACGCACTACCTCGCCACGGGCGCGGCCACCGGCGGTGAGTTCGGGCTCTACAGGATGGACATGGCGCCGAGGGGCGGCGGTCCGCGGACGCACTTCCACAAGTCGATCTCGGAGTCGTTCTTCGTCATCTCGGGGACGGTGCGGCTGTTCAACGGCGAGAGCTGGATCGACGGGACGGCCGGTGACTTTCTCTACGTCCCGCAGGGCGGACTGCACGCCTTCCGCAACGAGTCGGACGATCCGGCGTCGATGCTGATCCTGTTCACGCCGGGGGCGCCGCGCGAGGAGTACTTCGAGAAGGTCGCGGAGGTGGCGACCGAGTGGTCGCCGGAGGATCAGGCGGAGTTCTACTTCCGGCACGACACGTTCTGGACGGAATGAACCGGACGGGACTGCGGACGGAATGAACAGGCGGCAGGAACAGGCGAGCTGAACAGACGGCGTGAACAGCCGGACTGAACAGCCCGACTGAACCGGCCCACTGAACTCACGATCGGGACAAGCTCGGGGGCGGGCAGGGGTGTTGCCCCGCCCGCCCCCGGTCGTGTGCGTCCGGCGCCACCGGGCTCGTGCCGCAGGCCCGCCGCCCACCCCCCGCCACATGGCGCGCACATGAGGTCCGACGGCGTTGCGTGGCAGGCATGTGTGCCCCAACGGCGTTGTGTGGCGCGCGTGTTACGTCCCTCCGTGAACTCTTGTGGGGACTCCTGCGGGTCCGACAATCTTTCGCTCGGCAGGCGGCACATCGGCACAGGGGATTCAGCAGCCGGTGATTGTCATGTGCCTGCCCGACCCCCACAGCAGCGCACCACCAATGAGGAGGACCCCTCACATGTCAGTGATGCGTCATTCGCGTCGAAGACTCGCCGCGGTCAGTGCGACAGCCGTCGCGGCACTCGCGTTCGGCACCGTCTCCGCCCTCCCGGCCGGTGCGGCCGAGCCGGCGCCGTCAGGTGTCATCCAGAACGCGGGCGCCCCCGGCGCCGTCAAGGGCAGCTACATCGTCACGCTGCACGAATCCGTGGCCGAGGCCGGCTCCACCGCCGGCAGGGCGCTCGCCGCCGAGTACGGCGCGAAGATCCGCAAGACCTACAGCGCCGCGCTGAACGGCTACTCCGTCCAGCTCTCCGAGGCGCAGGCCCGGAAGTTCGCCGCGGACCCGGCCGTTGAGTCCGTCGTACAGAACCGCGTCTTCAAGGCGACCGCCACCCAGCCCAACCCGCCGTCCTGGGGCCTGGACCGGATCGACCAGCGCGCCCTGCCGGTCAACCGGAGCTACACCTACCCGGACACCGCGGGTGAGGGCGTGACCGCGTACATCATCGACACCGGTGTACGGATCACCCACAGCGACTTCGGCGGCCGGGCGTCGTACGGCTTCGACGCCATCGACAACGACAACACCGCGCAGGACGGCAACGGTCACGGCACACACGTCGCCGGGACCGTCGCGGGTACCGCCCACGGTGTGGCCAAGAAGGCCAGGATCGTCGGCGTGCGCGTGCTGGACAACAGCGGCTCGGGCACGACCGAGCAGGTCGTCGCCGGCATCGACTGGGTGACGCGCAACGCCGTCAAGCCGGCTGTCGCCAACCTGAGCCTGGGCGGCGGCGTCGACCCCGCCCTCGACACCGCGGTGCGCAACTCCATAGCCTCCGGCGTCACCTATGCCATCGCGGCGGGCAACGACGGTGCCAACGCCTCGAACTACTCGCCCGCACGCGTCACCGAGGCCATCACCGTCGGCTCCACCACCAGCACCGACGCGCGCTCCAGCTTCTCCAACTACGGCACGGTGCTGGACATCTTCGCGCCGGGCTCGTCCATCACCTCGTCCTGGAACACCGGTGACGCGGCGACGAACACCATCTCCGGCACCTCGATGGCCACTCCGCATGTCGCCGGCGCGGCCGCGCTGTACCTCGCGGCCAACCGGACCGCGACCCCGGCCCAGGTCTCCACGGCCCTGACCACCGCCGCCACCAGCGGTGTGGTGGGCAGCCCGGGCACGGGTTCGCCGAACCGCCTGCTGTACGTGGGCGGCACCGACACCCCGCCCCCGGGGAAGAAGTTCGAGAACACCGCCGACTACACGATCACCGACAACGCCACGGTCGAGTCGCCCGTCACGGTCAGCGGCGTCACCGGCAACGCGCCCGCGGCGCTGAGCGTTCCGGTCGACATCAAGCACACGTACATCGGTGACCTGCGCATCGACCTGGTCGCACCCGACGGCACGGTCTACAACCTCAAGGCGTACGGCACGGGCGGCAGCGCGGACAACGTGATCACCACGTACACCGTGAACGCGTCGTCGGAGGTCGCCAACGGCACCTGGAAGCTCCGGGTCGGCGACAACGCCGCCCAGGACGTCGGCAAGATCGACTCGTGGGCCCTGCAGTTCTGACGCCGTGACGCCGGCACGCGCCGCGGTTGTGACGCGGTGACGTTGCGACGCTCGTCCGACAGATCCGCAGTCCGGTACGACGGCCCCTGAGGGGCCGGCAGGGGCGGTCGCCACGGCGGCCGCCCCTTTCCGTCGCCCGCATTCCGTACGCCCTCCCGAGCCACGTATGATCCGCACGCCCGTTCGCACGGACCGGCCGAGGTCGACGCATCCCGAGGAGCACCGCAGCCGTGTACCCATCGCAGCAGGGCGGCGGGCAGCCGTACCAGCCGTACGGGGGGCAGCCGCCCCACCAGCAGTTCCCCGGGTATCCGGTGCCGCCGGCCGTGCAGCCGGTCAACGGCCTGTCCATCGCCTCCCTCGTGCTCGGCCTCGTCTGCTGTCTGCCGCCGCTCGGCATGATCTTCGGCTTCATCGCCCTGGCCCAGATCAGGAAGAAGGGTGAACGCGGGAAGGGCATGGCGATCGCGGGCACCGGCCTCTCCGCCGTCAGCACCCTGCTGCTCGTGGTCGTACTCGCCACCGGCGGGATCGGCGAAACGTGGGACGGCGTCAAGAAGGGCGTGGATCAGGCGTCCCGGCACCGCAGCACCCTGGATCTGCGCAAGGGCGACTGCTTCAACCTCCCCGGCGCCGCGGTGCCGGAGGAAGAGGAGACCTCGGGCGTCGAGGTCGTCGACTGCGAGCTGAAGCACGAGGCGGAGGTGTCCGGCGGCTTCGAAGTGACGGGCTTCGACGACTACCCGGGGGAGAGCCGCCTCGACACCCTGGCCGTGAAGCGCTGTCAGGAGATCAACGATGCCTACGCCCTGGACGCCTGGGACCGCCCCAAGGGCATGGAGGCGTACTACTACCTGCCGACCGACGAGAGCTGGCGGCTCGGCGACTCCGCGGTGACCTGCAGTTTCGCCTCCGTCAGCGGTGCGAAGGTGACCGGTTCGCTCCGACGCGACGCGACGAGCCTGAACCCTCATCAACTCGCCTATCTGAAGGCCGAGTCTGCCGTCACCGGGCGGTCGGCGAGCGAACCCGATGAGGAGTTCCCCGAGAACGCCCAGGGTCACCGGGACTGGGCCCGGCAGACGTCCGCCACACTCGCCGCGCAGGCACGCGCCCTGCGGGAGCACGCGTGGCCCGCTGCCGTCGCGACGGCAGCGGAGCGGCGGGCGGGGGAGTTCGACCGGGCACGCGCCCACTGGGACAGGGCCGCCCGCGCCCAGGAGGAGGACTCCTTCTGGGACCACGCCCTGCAGGGCGAGGACACACTGGTCCGGGCGACCGAGGTCTCGGTACGGCGTGCTCTCGGGCTGACGTCGGTGCCGCCGCCGGACGATCCGGGGGCGTGACACCGGGCGGCAGCCGGCCGGCCGGGACGACGAACCATGACGCACCACGATGAACCCGGCCGACGCGAGCACGAAGCCGGCGCCCGGACCGCCATGGCCCGGGCGCCGGCTTCCGCGTGTTCCGCCTGCGCGCCGCTAGCGGCGCGAGAGCCCGCGGTCGACGGCCGTCATCAGCTCGCCGTTCGCGGTGTCCCCGTCCAGGGACCAGAACATGGCGCCACCCAGACCCCTGTCACGGATGTACGAGGACTTGGTCCGCAGTACCTGCGGGTCGTCGTACGTCCACAGGGTGGTGCCGTCGAAGAGCCAGGCATGCCCGCCGCGCCGGTCGCGGTGCACGGTGTACGTGCCCGCGTCGGCCAGCTTCTTGAGGGCCTTGTAGTCCTCGTACCCGGCGGCCCAGGTCGCGGGCGCGGGAGCGGTCGCCGGCTGGTTCAGGCCGTCACCGCCGCCCGTCACGCCCGTCCAGCCCTGGCCGTAGAACGGCATGCCCACCACCAGCTTGCGGGCCGGAGCACCGCGCCGCTGCCAGTCGCGCACCGTCTGGTCGACGCTGAAGTCGTTCCTGGCGAACAGCGCGGACTGCTGCGCCGTGGTCTTCTCCCCGGACACATGGAAGTCGTATCCCTGGAGGTTGACGAAGTCGAAGTCCCGCATGATCTTGTGGACCTCGAAGCCCGCGTCGATTTTCTCGGGCGCGGTCGGCACGAAGGCGCTCAGCTCGTAGTGCTTGCGCTTCTTCTGCGTCTTGGCGTACGCGTCCAGCTGGGTCCTGAACTCATGCACCAGGGCGGTGAAGTTCCGCTTGTCCTGCGGGCGGTAGACCGTGTCGGTGTCGCCCGCCGATCCGGGCCACTCCCAGTCGAGGTCGATGCCGTCGAAGAGCCCGGCCGCCGCGCCCGCGCCGCCGCGCGCGCCGTCCACCGGCAGATTGCCCTTGATGTAGAGGTCGATGCAGGAGGAGACGAACGCCTTGCGGGAGGCGGGTGTGAGGGCCGCGTCGGAGAAGTGGGTGGACCAGCTCCAGCCGCCCAGGGAGATCATCACCTTGAGGCCGGGGTGCTTGGCCTTGAGCTCCCGCAGCTGGTTGAAGTTGCCCGCGAGCGGCTGTTCGGCGGTGTCGGCGACGCCGTCCACCGAGTTCTCCGCGTCGAGCGGGCGGGCGTAGTCCGCCCAGGCGTCGGCCTCGCCGGGGATGTTCCCGGTGAAGCACCTGCCTTCGGCGTTCACGTTGCCGAAGGCGTAGTTGATGTGCGTGAGCTTGGCGGCCTGGCCGCTGGTGTCCATGTCCTGGACCTGGAAGTCCCGGCCGTAGACGCCCCATTGGGTGAAGTAGCCGACGCGCTTGTACGAGGGGCCGCCGTGGCTCTGGCCGGCCGCGGCCGGCGCCGATGTGCTGGTGCCGGCCGACGCGGCGGGGGCGAGCGCCGCGAGGAGTGAGAGCGAACAGGCTGCAACAGCCGTCCGGACAAAGGTTCTTCGACGCATGGGACTCATTCCTGTGCGTGTGCCGGAAGGTTCCGTGAACGGAGTTGTGCTGCCAGGAACGTATTGGTCTGGACCATTGTGGTCAATGGGTTGGCACGGAATGATCGGCCCCTGTCCGCGACAAACCGCGATGCACCGGCGACTCATCACTTCGAGTGAATCTTTGGCCCACAGTTGCGGTCAACAACCGTCGGTTGCGAGGCTGTTGCTGTCTGTCAATGCGATGGGAGTGGCCAGTGACATTCGGTGAGCAGCCCGCGTATCTCCGCGTTGCGGGCGATCTCCGCCAGAAGATCGTCAGCGGCTCGCTGCCGCCGCACACCCGGCTCCCTTCGCAGGCCCGTATCCGCGAGGAGTACGGGGTGTCCGACACGGTCGCCCTGGAGGCGCGCAAGGTCCTGATGGCGGAAGGTCTGGTCGAAGGCCGCTCCGGCTCCGGGACGTACGTCCGCGAGCGGCCCGTGCCGCGCCGCATCTCCCGCTCGGGCTACCGCCCGCCCGTGGGTGCGAACCCCTTCCGTCAGGAACAGGCGGCGGACGGCACCCGCGGCACCTGGGAGTCCAGCAGCGAACAGGAGGGCGCGAGCCCGGAGATCGCCGAGCGGCTCGGTATCGAGCCGGGCGCCCGGGTGATGCGGACCCGCTATGTGTTCCGCGACGCCGGTGAGGTCACCATGCTCTCCACCTCCTGGGAACCGCTCGAAGTGACCGGGCGCACCCCGGTGATGCTGCCGGAGGAGGGGCCGCTGGGCGGCTGCGGTGTCGTGGAGCGGATGGCGGCCATCGACATCGTCGTGGACAACGTGGCGGAGCAGGTCGGTGCGCGCCCGGGGCTGGCGGAGGAGCTCCTGGCGCTCGGCGGTGTGCCCGGCCATGTGGTCATGGTCGTGGAGCGGACCTACTACGCCTCGGGGCGGGCGGTCGAGACGGCCGATGTGGTCGTCCCTGCCGACCGCTTCCGGATCGCATACCACCTGCCGGTGAAGTGACCGCTACCCGAACAGACCGTCCGGGGTCCGTGATCACGAGTTAACGCCGCCCGCCGTGCCGTAACCACCGGGCAATCGCCCCCTGCTCCGCCCTGTCATGTCCGGCTCCTACCTTCCCGTCCGTGCACCGCATGTATCCGCACACGGACCGACGGACGGGAAGCCATCGATGACGGACACCGCCACATCTGTCACCAGGACGCCGGACGAAGGGGGTCGACCGGCGGCCGACGCGGGAGGAGCGGTCGCCGAGGGGCCGGGACCCCGCCGCAGCTACGCGAGACTGGCCGCCGACGAGAGCCGTGAGGACTACTCGCTGCGCTATGCGCCGCACTCGTTCCGGCGCTGGTCGCCCTCGATGGTCGCCGGCACCGCACTCGGCGGTATCGCGTATCTCGCCGACTTCGCCATCGGTGCGTCGATCGTCTTCACCTACGGCTTCACGAGCGGACTCGCCTCCATCCTCACGGCCGCGGCGATCATCTTCCTCACGGGGATCCCGATCGCGCGGGCGTGCGCGAAGTACGGCCTGGACATGGACCTCGTCACGCGCGGCGCCGGATTCGGCTACTTCGGCTCGACGCTGACCTCCCTGATCTACGCCTCCTTCACCTTCATCTTCTTCGCGCTCGAAGGCTCGATCATGGCCCAGGCGATGCACCAGGCCGTCGGGCTGCCGGTCGAGATCGGCTATCTCGTCACCACGCTGATCGTCATCCCGATCGTCTTCCGGGGCATGGGCGCGCTGGCGAAGGTGCAGGCGTGGACCCAGCCCATCTGGATCATCGGGATGGTGCTGCCCTTCGTGGTGCTGGCCTTCGAAGCCCCGGACGCCTGGGGCGCGTTCGGCTCCTTCGGCGGTACGGAGGGGGCCGGGTCGGGCTTCTCCTGGATCGGCTTCGGTCTGGGCACTGGAGTGGCGCTCTCGCTGATCGCCCAGATCGGTGAACAGGCCGACTACCTCCGGTTCATGCCGGCCAAGACCGAGCAGAACAGGCGGCGTTGGAATCTGGCCGTTCTCGCGGCCGGTCCGGGCTGGGTGATCATCGGCGCCGCCAAGCAGATCGGCGGCGCGTTCCTCGCCTTCGTCGCGCTGGAGGCCGTCGGCAAGACGCACGCCCTGGAGCCGATCGCGCCACAACTGGAGGCGCTGAAGCCCTGGCTGGGGTCGGTGGCGCTGCCCGCGGCCGCGCTCTTCGTCATCGTCTCGCAGATCAAGATCAATGTGACCAACGCCTACAGCGGCTCACTGTCCTGGTCGAACTTCTTCTCCCGGATCACCCACCGCCACCCGGGCCGGGTCTGGTACATCTTCCTCAATCTCGCCATCGCGCTGACGCTGATGGAGATGAACATGTTCGCCGCCCTGGGCAAGCTGCTCGGCTTCTACTCGAACGTGGGCATCGCCTGGATCGCGGCCGTGGCCGCCGACCTGGTCATCAACAAGCGGATCGGACTCAGCCCGCCGTACATCGAGTTCAAACGGGCCTATCTCCGCTCCGTCAATCCGGCCGGCTTCGGCGCGATGGTCATCGCCTCCACCGTCTCGATCCTCGCGTTCTTCGGACTCTTCGGCCGGTACGCCGAGGCCTTCTCCACCTTCATCGCCGCCGGACTCGCGCTCGTGCTGTGCCCGTTGATCGCCTGGGCGACGAAGGGCCGGTACTACCTCGCCCGGCCGAACCCGGTGAACGGCCCCGGCGTGGAGGTCGGGGACATCACCGCGACCCACACCTGCGGGGTGTGCGAGACGGCGTACGAACTCCCGGACATCGCCGACTGCCCGGTGCAGTCCGGCCCGATCTGCTCGCTGTGCTGCTCCCTGGACGCCGAGTGCGGTGACGTCTGCCGCAAGGACCCGGCGTCCGGACCGGTCCTGATGCCGGTGCCGACGGTCCGGCGAGCCCTGGCGGCGGTGCCGGCCGGTCCGTCCGCGGGTGCGTAGGACCTGCCGGAAACCAGCCGGAAGGGGGCGCATCCACGCCGGATGCGCCCCTCTTTCTTATCTCTTTGTGTAAACACGTATCCGCTGAGTAAAGGTCAGGCGTACGCTCGGGCATATGCGTAGTGCGGTTTCCTGGCGATCGTTACAGACACACCGACCCACCGAGGGAGGGGCGCGATGAACGACGGCGGCCCCGTGCTCCCGTGGCTGGTCATACGACAGGACGACAACGGCAACCGCTATCGCGTCGGCCGGTACGCCACGCAGGACGAGGCCCAGCACATCGCCGACACGCTCGACGGCAAGGGTCACAGGCAGCTCTACTGGGTCGAGCGTATCGGGCAGACCACGCGCTGACCGCCGGTTCGCACAGCGCAGTACGCTCCGGCGCATGACTGATCGTGTCGTGGTGGCCGGAGCCCTGTACGACGGGGGGCGCCTGCTGGCGGCCCGCCGCAGCGCCCCTGTCGAACTCGCCGGCCGCTGGGAACTGCCCGGCGGCAAGCTCGAACCGGGTGAGCTGCCCGAGGAGGCGCTGGTCCGCGAGCTGCGCGAGGAGCTCGGCGTCGAGACGGAGCCGCTGGCGCGCATCCCGGGGGAGTGGCCCCTGAAGCCGGGATATGTCCTGCACGTCTGGACGGCCCGGCTGGTCTCCGGGGAACCCCGGCCGCTGGAGGACCACGACGCGCTGCGCTGGCTGGGCCCGGACGAGACCGACACCGTCGACTGGCTCGACCAGGACCGCCCGGCGGTCGCGGAGGCGGCCCGTCTGCTGCGCGAGAGCGGCGGCCGTGTCGGTCGCCGGCTGTGACGGTGACATCGGTGGCGCCGGCGTCGGTGGTCGTGACCGTGGCATCGGTGGCCGAACCCGGCGAGGCGGTGGCGCGGGCATCTCGGCAGGCAGCGCACGGGAGTGATCTGTACGCCGTTCGTGCCACGGTGCACCCATTGCTGTCCCGAGTGGGATATCTCGGTTCGAATATCGGGTATGTGCTGATTAACCCCCCGAAATAGGGCGCCTGCTGCTGGTCTGGGAAGTGAGCGGCGTGATCGACACCGACGGCGACTGTGCCGAGTGGACCTTCCCTGCCGAGCCCAACGCCGTCCGTACCGCCCGTCATGCCGTCAGGGACACCCTGCGCGCCTGGGGACTGGACCACGCGACCGAGGACATGACGGTGCTGCTGGTCAGTGAGCTGGTGACGAACTCCCTGCGCCACGCATCAGGTCCGATCGGGGTGCGGCTCATCCGTCTCGAGCCCGCCGGCAGCGCTCCTTCGCTGCTGGTGGAGGTGTCCGACCCCGTTCCCGATCCGCCCACCGAGCGGTCGGCCACCACCGACGACGAGGGCGGACGCGGGCTCCAACTGGTGGCCGTCAGTGCCCGACGCTGGGGCACCCGCCGTGGCAGAACGGGCAAGACCGTGTGGTTCGAGCTGCCTCTCGCTGGTTAAAAGTCCGAAGGGACGACGATCACGGACCCCCTCGGCTCAAAATGAACGAGACCGGGCTGTGATCGTGAACGCCGTGTGCGTCAGGGCCGTAGTGCTGAATACTGCGGTCATGGCCGGTCCGGTGCGGTGAGCTGGAGGGGACGGTCGCGTGAGCGAAATACCTGAGACGACGAGCGATGTCGTATGGCAGAGCAGTCCGCCTGGCTCGATCTATGACTACATCAAGGTCGCTTCCTTCTCGATCGGCCCCGACGGCCTGGTCGACCAGTGGAGCCGGCGTGCGGTGGACCTCTTCGGCATGACATCGGCCGAGGTCAGGGGCAAGGACCCGGTCGAGGTCTTCATGCCCACCGAGCTCCGTCCGCGCGGGCACCGCCAGGTGGCGGAGATCCTCGACGGCAAGGAGTGGACGGGGCTCGTCCCGTTCCGCATGCCGGGGGAGGGCGGCGCGCACGGCGTCGCCGAGGTCTATGTGATGCCGAGTGAGACGGAGAGTGGCGAGAGGGCCGCGCTCTGCATCGTCGTCGACGTCCGCGCGCTGCGCGGGATTGAGACCGATCTGGCCGCATCGCAGGCGATTTTCGGCCAATCTCCTTTCGGGTTCCTCCTCTTCGGCACCGACCTCAAGGTGCAGCGCACCAACGAGCGGTTCGCCACGGTCTTCGGCGGCACCGCCGACGAGCACCGCGGACGGACCGTCCACGACTATCTGTCCCGCCCCGAGGCGGAACGGATGAATGCCTCGCTGCGCCGGGTGCTGGAGACCGGCGAGGCCGCGATCGATCTCCAGATCGTCGGGGCGGCACCGAACAGCACCGACCGTCGGCACTGGTCGATCAACCTCTACCGGGTGCACAGCGGATCCGGCCGGCCCATCGGGGTGGCCGGAATCGGTACCGATGTGACGCGCCGCCACGTCGCCGCCCGCGAGGCCGCCAGCGCCCGTCGCAATCTCGCCCTGCTGAACGAGGCCAGCGCCCGCATCGGCAACTCCCTGGACCTGGAGACCACCGCACGCGAACTCCTCGACGTGGCCGTGCCCGGCTTCTGCGACCTCGCGTCCGTCGACCTCTACCAGGGGCTGCTCACCGGTGACGAGGCACCGCCCGGACGCTGGGACGCGCCCCACCCGGAGAGCTACGGGGGAGGCAGCGCCGAACTGCGCCGCGTCGCCTTCGCCAGCGCCGTCTCCGACGCCCCCCTGATCACCACACCGGGCTGCAGCAAGCAGGACGGCACCCCCACCGCGGTCGGCGAGGTGCACCGCTACTCCTTCAACTCGCCCTGCTCGACAGCCCTGCGGAGCGCCCGGGTGCAGGCGATACCCGGCGAGGAGGGCACGCTCGTCCAGTCCACGCTCGCCGTGCCGATGGTCGCGCACGACACCGTCGTCGGGCTGGTGCAGTTCTCCCGGACCAAGGGGAGCGAGCCCTTCGGCGAGCGGGACCAGGCACTCGCCGTCGAACTCGCCGCGCGCGCCGCGGTCTGTATGGACAACGCCCGCCTCTACCGCAGGGAGCACGAGCGGGCCCTCATCCTCCAGCGCAGCCTGCTGCCGCCGGGCGACCCGGAGGCCGCCGGCCTCGACATCGCGTGTCGCTATCTCCCCGGGAACACCGCCACCGAGGTGGGCGGTGACTGGTTCGACGTCATCGAACTCCCCGGTCACCGCACCGCCCTGGTCGTCGGTGACGTGATGGGCCGAGGACTGCGCGCCGCGGTCGCCATGGGTGAACTGCGCACCGCGGTACGCACCTTGGCGCTGCTGGACCTGGAACCGGCCGAGGTGCTCTCGGCACTCGACGAGATCGCCCGCGGTCTCGGCAGCCCCAGCGGGACCCAGCAGGCCTCGCGCGTCGCCCACAAGTCCCGCGAGGCGGACCTCTCCGAGGTCTATCTCGCCACCTGCGTCTACGCCGTCTACGACCCGGTCACCCGGCGCTGCACCTTCGCCAACGCCGGTCATCTGCCCCCCGTCCTGGTCGAACCGGGCGAGGAGGCACTGCTCCTCGACGTCCCGCCCGGGATGCCGCTCGGCGTCGGCGGCGAGCCCTTCGAGGAGGTCGAGGTCGAACTCCCCGAGGGCGCGCTCCTCGCGCTCTACACCGACGGGCTCGTCGAGTCGCGGGACCACCCCCTCGACGAAGGCCTGCGGGCCTTCCGCTCGGCGCTAACCGACCCGGCCCGCACGGGACCCGGCCCGCACAGCTCTCCGGCGCTGCGCCCCGACGCGCCGCCCGCGATCGGCGCGGTCCGCTCGCTCGAGGACGTCTGCGACCACGTACTGACGACTCTGGACACCCGCCACGGCGAGGACGACATCGCCCTCCTGATGGCCCGGATACAGGGGCTGCCGCTGGAGGCGGTGGGCGACTGGCGGCTGCCGCGCGAGCCCCGTTCCGTGGGCAGGGCCCGCGAGCTGGCCCGGGCCCAGCTGGTTTCCTGGGACCTGGAAGCGCTCGTGGACACGGTCGAGCTGCTGGTGAGCGAACTGGTCACCAACGCCCTGCGGTACGGCGAGGGCGAGATCCGTCTGCGGCTGCTGCGGGACCGCACCCTCGTCTGCGAGGTCTGGGACGCGGGCCTCGTCCAGCCGCGCCGCCGGCGGGCACGCGACACCGACGAGGGAGGCCGCGGACTCCAGCTGGTCGGGCTGCTGAGCGCGGCCTGGGGGTCGCGCCGGACCCCGCGCGGCAAGACGGTCTGGTTCGAACTCCCGCTGCCCGACGGGGACTCGACCGCCGAGCCGACCGTGGAGCAGCTGCTCAGCATGTTCTGACAGCGGTGCGGGGACGCACGCCCCCGACAAGCGTGCCGGTGCGGGGACGCGCATGCCGGACCAAGGCGCAGGTGCCGGGACGCGCGCTCCCCGGAGGAGCCCACGTCCCGCCCTCAGGACGCGGCCTTCAGTGCCGCCAGCCGTGCCTCGACCTCCGCCGTGTCCCCCAGGCTGTCCAGCTGCTCGAACTGCGCGTCCAGCGAGGACGCCGCCAGCTCCTGCTTCCCCATGGCCCTGGCCTCCTCCCGGCGGACCTTGTCCTCGAAGCGGGACAGATCGCTCGTCGGGTCGAGGACATTGATGTTCTTCACCGCGTCCAGCATCTGGTTCTGCGCCTGCGCCGACTTCGCCCGCGCCACCAGTTCGTCGCGCTTGGCCTTCAACTCGGTGAGCTTGGTCTTCATCTGCTCCAGTCCGCTCTTGAGCTTGTCCACGATCTCCGTCTGGGAGGCGATCGTCGGCTCGGCGGTCTTCGCCTCCTTCTCGGACTGGAGCTGTCGCTGAAGGGCCACCTTGGCGAGATTGTCGAAGGTGTCCGCCTCCGCGCTCCGGCCGGCCGACCTCAGCTCGTCGGCCTTCCGGCTCGCCGCGAGCGCCTTGGTGCCCCACTCCTTCGCGGCGGCGACGTCCTCCCGGTGGTCCTCCTCCATCAGCCGCAGATTGCCGATGGTGCCCGCCACCGCCTGCTCCGCCTCGTTGATGTTGTTCGTGTAGTCCCTGATCAGCTGGTCGAGCATCTTCTGCGGGTCCTCGGCCTGGTCGAGGAGGGCATTGATGTTGGCCTTGGCCAGCTGGGTGACCCGGCCGAGAATCGTCTGCTTCGTCATCGCACTTCTCCTTGTGAGGGCTGATGTCAGGGATGCGCGCGCCGCACGCACCGGAAACCACGTCAGAACCGGCCACCACCCCTGCGGCCGCGCGTGCCCCCGCCGCCGAAACTGCCGGGCCCGCCGCCGAAGCCGCCACCCCCGAAACCCCCGCCGAATCCGCCCCCGAGGCCTCCGCCTCCGTAACCCCCGCCATACCCTCCGCCCCTTCCTCCGCCGAACAGTCCGCCGAGGATGATCCCGCCGAGCACCGCGCCCCCGAGCCCACCCCCCGCACTTCCCGCTCCTTGTACACCGCCCGGCCCGAACGGGTTCCCGAATCCGCGCACGTCCTCCTCGGCCAGGCTCTGCGCCTGCCGTGCCAGTGCGTCCGCCTGCTGCGCCTCGGCCAGCGCGCCCTGCACGTCGCCCGACGCGGCCAGCTCCTCCGAGCGGGCCAGCCTCCGCTGCGCCTCCGCCAGCCGGGTCCTCGCCTCGCTGCCCACCGCCCCGCGGTGCGTGGTGATGTAGTCGGCGGCCGCGCCGACGGACGACCGGGCACCGAGCGCCGCCCGGTCGAGCAGCGCGCCCGCCCGGCGTACCCCCTGCTCGTTCTCCCGGGCACCGGCGAGGGCCTCGTCGAGCGCGGCATCCGCCTCCTCGATCCGGCGCAGGGCGTCGATCGGGTCGTAAGGCCCCGTCTCCGTCTCCCGGCGCACCTCGCCGGCCACCGTCTCGGCGCGGGCGACGCTGCCCTGGAGACCGGCCGTCGACACCCCGGCCGACGTCCCCTTCAGCAGTCCCCGCGCCTCCGCCAGGTCCGCGTCCGTCTCCGTCAGCGCGCCCGGCAGCTTGCCGGCCGCCTCCGCGAGCTCCTGCGCCCGCCGGTCCACGGCCTCGATCAGTTGGCGCGCCTGGGCCAGAGCGCCCTCCGCCGCCCTTACGTGCACGGCCGCCCTGGCGTGGTCGGAGGCTGCGACGGCCTGGTCCGCCTCGTCGAGCCCCGCCCCGGCGAAACGCAGCCGGTCCCTGGCCTGTTCGACGCTGTTCGCGACGGGAGCGGCGGCGGAGGGGGCGTACCGCTCGCGCATCACCGTGAGCGTGGCCTCGGTCGTGACCAGTCGGCCCTCGAGGTCGTCGAAGGCCGTCCGGGCGGTGGCGAGGGCCTGGGGTGCGTTCTCTTCCAGGGCACGCAGCCGGTCGAAGTCCTCCGACTCGGCGTCGAGGCGCCGGTCGGCCTCCGTGCACCGGGAGACGATCTCGTCGAGCATCCGCCGACGGGTGGCGTCGTCCTCGGGATGGGCGTCGTCGAGCTGATGGCGGAGCCTGAACGCGGCCGTCAGCTCGCTCCGTGCGTGCTCGACCGCGTCCCGGAACGGCTTCGCCGCCTCGTCGCCGAACTGGGCTGTGGCGAAGCCGAGTTCCTCCTCGCTGGTGCGCAGCGCGTCGTCGGTGTCCACGAGTGCCTGCTTGGACCGGGCGTCCAGCGCGGGCAGCGGCACCGGCGACTGCGCCCCGTCACCCCAGCCCGCCCTGCCGCCCTGGGGCGTGGTGCGGGTGGCCGTGCGCCTGCGGCGTCTGACGAGGGCGAACGCCCCGATCGCGGCCGCGCCGCCGACCACCACGACCGGCAGGACCAGGTCGCCCGCGCCCGTCGCGTCGGATCCTCCGGGGTCGGGGTCGCCCGGCGTGAGGGCCGGCGCGGGCACCGGCCGCCCGTTCAGGACCGCGCCGTATCCGTCCGCCGCGCCGATCGCCGCGCCCGCCCAGTCGTTCTCCCGCAGCGCGGGCTCGACGGCCGTGCGCGCCACGTCCGCGAGCTGGGCGTCCGTCAGCGGGGAGGCGGCGTCGACGAAGTATGCGTACTGCCGGTCGTGCGTGGCGACGGCGAGCAGGATGTCGTTCTGGCCGAGGCCGTTCTTCTGCGCGGTGGCCTCGGCCCAGTCCTGCGCGGAGCGGCCGGAGAAGTCCCGTACGTACACGACGAAGAGCTGCTGCCGTGTCGTGTCGTAGAGCCGGTCGAGAGCCTGGACGACCGCCTGCTCGCGGTCGCCGAGCGCGTCCACCCGGTCGGTGATCTGGCCGTCGCGGGACAGGCTGACGGGCTCGTCGGCCAGGGCGTCGCGGGCGGCGGGCACGGCCAGCCACCACGTCGCCACCAGCACCGCCAGGAGCACTCGGGTGGCTATTCGCGTCACATGGGGAGGTTATGTCCGGCCTTGTCCTGGCGCGACCGGACCGCTACGCACGGTGCATGACCATCGCTGTCAGTGGCCGCGTCTACGGTCGAGGCGTACGGCGGTGCCTGCTGACCGTCCGGCCCACCCGCGCGGCCGCCCGGACGCCACCGAACAGCCATGCACCCCGCCCGCCGATCACCGGCACCTGCCCGTGCTGTGGGTGTCCGCGCGTGCGGACACCCACAGGACCCGGTCAGTCCTTCCGGCGGCCGATCTTGCTGCCCAGCCAGACCAGCGGGTCGTACTTCCGGTCGACCGCCCGTTCCTTCAGCGGGATCAGGGCGTTGTCCGTGATCTTGATGCCCTCCGGGCACACCTCCGTACAGCACTTGGTGATGTTGCAGTAGCCGAGACCGTGCTCGTCCTGGGCCGTCTTCTTGCGGTCCAGCCCCGCCTCGGACGCCGCGTCGAGAGGGTGCATGTCCAGCTCCGCCACCCGCATCAGGAAGCGCGGGCCGGCGAAGGCCGTCTTGTTCTCCTCGTGGTCGCGCACCACATGGCAGGTGTCCTGGCACAGGAAGCACTCGATGCACTTGCGGAACTCCTGCGAGCGGTCCACATCGACCTGCTGCATGCGGTACTCACCGGCGGCGACCCCCGGCGGCGGAACGAAGGACGGCACCTCCCGCGCCTTCGTGTAGTTGAAGTTCACGTCCGTCACGAGGTCGCGCACCACGGGGAACGCCCGCAGCGGGGTCACCGTGATCGTCTCCTCGCGGGTGAAGACGGACATCCGCGTCATGCACATCAGCCGCGGCCGGCCGTTGATCTCCGCGCTGCACGAACCGCACTTGCCCGCCTTGCAGTTCCAGCGGACCGCGAGGTCGGACGCCTGGGTGGCCTGGAGGCGGTGGATGATGTCGAGCACGACCTCGCCGTCGTTGACCTCGACGGAGAAGTCCTCCAGCCCGCCCCTGTCCTTGTCGCCGCGCCACACCCTGAAGCCGGCTTGGTACGAACTCACTCGTAGAGCTCCTCTTCGGCGAGGTACTTGACCAGCTCCTCCTTGTCGAACAGAGCGAGCAGGTCCGGACGGATGGGATCGGTCGTCCTGCGTTCCAGCGCGATCTGGCCGCGTACCGGATCGGTCGCCGCCAGTCCGCCGGTGGGGTCGACCAGCCGGCACATCAGATTGACCGGCCGCCAGTCGCGCTCCATCGCGGGGCAGTCCTCACGGGTGTGCCCGCCGCGGCTCTCGGTGCGTTCCAGCGCCGCCCGCGCGATGCACTCGCTGACCAGCAGCATGTTCCGCAGATCCAGCGAGAGGTGCCAGCCCGGGTTGAACTGCCGGTGGCCCTCGACACCCGCGCGCCGTGCGCGGACCCGGAGGTCGGCCAGCTTCTCCAGCGCCTGTTCCATCTCGCCCGCGCGCCGGATGATGCCGACGAGGTCGTTCATCGTCTGCTGGAGCTCCTGATGGAGGGTGTACGGATTCTCCGGCTGTGCGCCCTCCTCGGGACCCTCCGCGCTGAAGGGGCGCAGGGCCTCCGCCGCGGCCGCGTCGATCTGTGCCTCGTCGACAGCGGGCCGTACCGCGAGCCCCGCCGCGTGCTCGGCCGCGTACAGCCCCGCGCGCCGGCCGAAGACCAGCAGGTCGGAGAGCGAGTTGCCGCCGAGCCTGTTGGAGCCGTGCATCCCGCCGGCGACCTCGCCGGCCGCGAACAGACCGGGCACCCCCACGGCGGACGCGCTGTCGGACTCGACGGCGATGCCGCCCATCACGTAGTGGCAGGTCGGTCCGACCTCCATGGCCTCGGCCGTGATGTCGACGTCCGCCAGTTCCTTGAACTGGTGGTACATCGACGGCAGTCGGCGCCGGATCACCTCGGCGGGCATCCGCGTCGACACGTCCAGGAACACCCCGCCGTGCGGGGAGCCGCGACCCGCCTTCACCTCGGCGTTGATGGCACGGGCCACCTCGTCACGCGGCAGCAGCTCGGGGGGACGCCGGTTGTTGTCCGGGTCCTCGTACCAGCGGTCGCCCTCCTCCTCCGACTGCGCGTACTTCTCCTTGAAGACGTCGGGGATGTAGTCGAACATGAACCGCTTGCCCTCGGAGTTGCGCAGCACCCCGCCGTCGCCGCGCACGGACTCGGTGACGAGGATCCCCTTCACCGACGGCGGCCAGACCATGCCGGTCGGGTGGAACTGCACGAACTCCATGTTGAGCAGCGGTGCCCCGGCGAGCAGCGCCAGCGCGTGGCCGTCGCCGGTGTACTCCCAGGAGTTCGACGTCACCTTGAAGGACTTGCCGATGCCGCCGGTGGAGAGCACCACCGCGGGGGCTTCGAGGACGAAGAACCGTCCGGACTCGCGTTCGTAGCAGAACGTGCCGGAGACCCGGTCCCCGTCCTTGAGGACCCGGGTGACGGTGCACTCCTGGAAGACCTTCAGCCGGGACTCGTAGTCCCCGGTCTCCTTGAAGTCCTCCTGCTGGAGCGAGACGATCTTCTGCTGAAGGGTGCGGATCAGCTCCAGGCCGGTCCGGTCACCGACGTGCGCCAGCCGGGGGTACTCGTGCCCGCCGAAGTTGCGCTGCGAGATCTTTCCGTCGGCGGTGCGGTCGAAGAGCGCGCCCCAGGTCTCCAGCTCCCAGACGCGGTCCGGCGCCTCGCGCGCGTGGAGTTCCGCCATCCGCCACTGGTTGAGGAACTTGCCGCCGCGCATGGTGTCGCGGAAGTGGACCTGCCAGTTGTCCCCGGAGTTCACGTTGCCCATGGAGGCGGCGATGCCGCCCTCCGCCATCACCGTGTGGGCCTTGCCGAACAGGGACTTGCAGATGACCGCCGTACGGGCGCCCTTCTCGCGGGCCTCGATGGCGGCGCGCAGGCCCGCGCCGCCCGCGCCCACCACCACGACGTCCCACTGCTGGCGTTCGAGCTCTGTCATGTCAGGCGCCTTCCCTTGTCAAAACAGCCTCGGATCGTCGAAGGCGCCGGACGCGACGAGATAGACGTAGAAGTCCGCGAGCGCGACGCTGATGAGGGACGCCCATGCGAGCACCATGTGGCGCTCGTTCAGCCTGCCGACCCAGCCCCACAGCCGGTAGCGCACCGGGTGCTTGGAGAAGTGCTTGAGCCGCCCGCCGATGATGTGCCGGCAGGAGTGGCAGGAGAGGGTGTACGCCCAGATCAGCACGATGTTGATCAGGAAGACGATCGTGCCGAGGCCCATGTGGCCCCACGCGTAGTTCTCGTCGCGGAACGAGAGCACGGTGTCGTACGTGAGGATTCCGGCGACCGGCAGCGCGGCGTAGAAGAAGTACCGGTGGATGTTCTGCAGGATCAGCGGGAAGCGGGTCTCGCCCGTGTACTTCTTGTGCGGTTCCGCCACCGCGCAGGCCGGGGGAGAGGCCCAGAAGCCGCGGTAGTACGCCTTGCGGTAGTAGTAGCAGGTCAGCCGGAAGCCCAGCGGGAAGATCAGGATGAGGAGGGCGGGGGACAGGCCCCACCAGCTGCCGAAGATCTCCCAGTTGGGCCCGGACCGCATCGGCTCGCAGTTCTCGGCGAGACAGGGCGAGTAGAACGGCGAGACGTACGGCGCCGCGTAGTAGTCGGCGTTGGAGAACGCCCGCCAGGTCGAGTACACGATGAAGGCGAGCAGTCCGCCGGCGGTCAGGGCCGGCGCAAGCCACCATCGGTCCGTCCGCAGATGGCGGGGGCCGATGGCGGCTCGCGTCGCGCCGTGCACGCCTGTATTGATTTGTGGTGGTTCGGTGCCAGTGGCCAACGAGGTCTCCTAGGGAGCGTGCCGGTCTCGGACGCCCAGTCCCTCGTCGTCCGAGTCCGTCCACAGCGCGTTGTTGTACGGGACATCGGGGATGGTGACCAGCTCAGGGCGGTCCGGTGACTTCCGCGCGGCTTGCGCGGCCGGTCCGGCGCCACGCAGCTGATCAACGGTTCGCTCCAGCTCCCCGACCCGCTGGACCAGCTCGTCGAGGCGGTGTCGAATCGCTGTCAGTTCTTCCTGCTCGGACATGACTTGCCCTCACTTCCGCAGGGGGCGGTGGCGTCGCTCATGCGCCTGCGAGTGTTGCGCGTCACATCCCCGCTTGTGAAGGGACGTGCAGGGATTGCCGGTGCATGCGCTGGGAGCGCGCCCCTCCTGAGTCGGATCTCACTCCCCCCATTTTCCCCCTTTTCGCCCGGTTATGGGCGCTGCTCCATTGGGCCGAGCGGGTGGCATTCCAGCGGTTTGCGCCGTGTCTCCGCCCCCGGGCGCGCCCTTTCCACTTCAGTGGACCGGAATCGGTGTGATCATCTCCAAATTCCGCCAAACAGGACGAAGAGGTACCACTCATGTCCCAGGTCGACGCGCCACGCGGGAGGACCTGCTCCCGAACGCTCCGATCCGTTGCGCTGCTCACCAGCGGGGTTCTGGCCCTGCCGGCCCTGGCGGCCTGCAGCGCGGACGAGTCCGAGCGCACGGGGAAGGCCGCAGCCCCGGACATCGCCGCTGCCGCCCGGGACAAGGTCGCCGACGGGGGGACCCTTCGCTGGGCGATCGACGCGATGCCGACGACGCTGAACGCCTTCCAGGCGGACGCCGACGCCGCCACCACGCGCATCGCCGGGGCCGTACTGCCCTCCCTCTTCACGCTCGACAAGAGCGGCCGGCCGCAGCGCAACGCCGACTTCGTGGAATCCGCCGAGATCGTCGACCGCGAGCCCAAGCAGGTCGTGCTCTACAAGCTCAACCAGAAGGCCGTCTGGAGCGACGGCCGGGAGATCGGCGCACCCGACTTCGTCGCCCAGTGGCGCGCGCTCAGCGGCAAGGACAGTGCGTACTGGACGGCGCGCAACGCCGGGTACGAGCGGATCGAGGAGATCCAGAAGGGCGCCAGCGACCTCGAGGTCAAGGTCACCTTCACCAAGCCGTACGCCGACTGGCAGTCCCTCTTCACCCCGCTGTACCCGAAGGACGTGACCTCCGCACCGAACGCCTTCAACGACGGCGCGCGCGACGGCCTCAAGGCCACTGCAGGACCGTTCCGCCTGGGTCCGCTGGACCGCAAGGCCGGCACCGCCACGCTGGTGCGCAACCCGCGCTGGTGGGGCGAGCAGGCCAAGCTGGAGAACCTGGTCTTCACCGCCGTGCCGCGGGACAAGCGTGCGGACGCCCTGGCGGCGGGCCGGGTCGACATCGCCGAGATCGACCGGGGCACGGCGACCCGTATCGCCGGCGCCGCGGGCCCCCGGCACGCGAGCGGGCAGCCGAGCTCCCCGGCCGCCGGCCGGACCCCCTCCAGCGCCCTGAAGGGCGAGGCCGTGCCCCACGGCTCGGGTGACGGCAAGGCCCTGGCCGCCCGCAGCCGGTCCGTCTCGGCGTACGTCGCCGCACAGACCGCGCTGAAGGGCTATGTGGTCCGGAAGTCCCTGGAGCCCGCCTACACCCAGCTCGCGCTGAACGGAGAGTCGGGCCCGCTCGCCGACGCCCGGGTCCGCCGCGCCGTGGCGCGTGCGCTCGACCGCAAGGAGCTCGCCGAGACCGTGCTGTCGCCGCTCGGGCTGCCCGCCGACCCGCCCGGCAGCCATCTCGCCCTGGCGGGCCAGAGCGCGTACACCGACAACAGCGGCGCGCTCGGCGAGCAGAACACCGAGGAGGCGCAGGCGCTGCTGGCCGACGCCGGCTGGACACCGGGCGGACTGAAGAAGCCCGCTCCGGCCAAGGCGGGCAGCGAGGCGGGCGCGAGCGCGTCCCCCAAGGCCTCCGGGTTCCCCTCGTCCGCACCCTCGGGCCGGAAGGCCGGGGAGGGCGACGCCGCCTCCGACGACGGGCTCTACATCGTCGGCGACGACAAGCCCGCGAGCGCCGTGCACGGACCCGAGTCGGGCGGTACGCGCATCCTCGCGCCGGCTCCCGCCGCCGCCGGCCGGGAACTGGCCCTGCCGGGCCGCCCCGGCTCGGACGACGAGGCCCGCGGTGCGGGGACCCAGGACAAGAAGGGTGAGGTCGCCGGAGCGTATGCCCCGCGCGGCACGGCCGCCCCGGTCGTGGCCGGCGCGGTGGGCAAGAACGGCAAGCCGCTCTCCCTGCGCTTCGTCCTGCCGTCCGGCCCGGGCTCCGAGCCGCTGCGCGCGGTCGGCGCGAAGGTCGCGCGGATGCTGGACCGGGTCGGCATCCGTACCGAGATCACCAAGGTCGCCGACGCCGGCTACTTCAAGGACCACATCGCGTCGGGCAACTACGACCTGGCGCTCTACTCCTGGCCCGCCACCGCCTACCCCGCGACCGACGCGCGGCCGATCTTCGCCAAGCCCGAGCCCGCGTCCGACGGCTCGCTGCTGGTGGAGCAGAACTACACCCGGGTCGGCACCGACTACATCAACCAGCTCTTCGACCAGGCGGCCGCCGAGCTCGACCAGGACGCCGCCCGTGAGCTGGTCCGCAAGGCCGACGCCCGGATCTGGGCCGCGGCCGGGTCCATCCCGCTCTACCAGCGCCCCGAGCTGGTGGCGGCCAAGCCCACCGTCCTCAACGCCGGTGCGTTCGGTTTCGCCGCACCCCGGTACCAGGACATCGGGTTCAAGAAGGGGTAAACCCGCAAGACTACCGTGAGGCGCTCGCGCACAACCTCAGAACTGCCTCAAGTCCCTTGCCCGCCGGCGTCGCCGGCGGGCAAGATCATGACCACCCTTGACCCGGTTCTCCGCACCCCAGCGCACCCCGCGCCCCCAGCAGTGACTGCCTCTCGATCAGCCCGGGAAGCCCCGCACCCGGCGGCCCCGTACCATGGGACGAGCCGTGGCGTGTCCGCCCGGCGGGCGGACGAGGCCATGACGGTCAGACGCCTGATCCCCGATCGAGAGAAGCGCCAGCCAGCATGCCCACGCGCCACGACATCCGTAACGTTGCCATCGTCGCCCACGTCGACCATGGCAAGACCACCCTGGTCGACGCCATGCTGAAGCAGGCCGGCGCCTTCGCCGCGCACGCCGCCGAGCACCTCGACGACCGCATGATGGACTCGAACGACCTGGAGCGTGAGAAGGGCATCACGATCCTGGCGAAGAACACCGCCGTGAAGTACCACCCCAAGGCCGGCGGCGCCCCGATCACCATCAACATCATCGACACCCCCGGTCACGCCGACTTCGGCGGCGAGGTCGAGCGCGGTCTGTCGATGGTCGACGCGGTCGTCCTGCTCGTGGACGCCTCCGAGGGCCCTCTCCCGCAGACCCGCTTCGTGCTCCGCAAGGCCCTTCAGGCCCGGATGCCCGTCATCCTCTGCATCAACAAGACGGACCGCCCGGACTCCCGGATCGCCGAGGTCGTCGACGAGACCTACGACCTGTTCCTGGACCTGGACGCGGACGAGGACCAGATCGAGTTCCCGATCGTCTACGCCTGCGCCCGTGACGGCGTCGCCTCGCTGACCAAGCCGGAGGACGGCACCGTCCCCACGGACAGCGACAACCTCGAGCCGTTCTTCACCACCATCCTCGAGCACGTCCCGGCGCCCGAGTACGACGAGACCGCGCCGCTCCAGGCCCACGTCACCAACCTGGACGCCGACAACTTCCTCGGCCGTATCGCGCTGCTCCGTGTCGAGCAGGGCGAGCTGCGCAAGGGCCAGACCGTGGCCTGGATCAAGCGGGACGGCACCATCGCCAACGTCCGCATCAGCGAGCTGATGATGACCGAGGCGCTCACCCGCAAGCCGGCCGAGATGGCGGGCCCCGGTGACATCTGCGCCGTCGCCGGTATCCCCGACATCATGATCGGCGAGACGCTGGCCGACCCGGAGAACCCGATCGCGCTGCCGCTGATCACGGTCGACGAGCCCGCGATCTCCATGACGGTGGGCACGAACACCTCGCCGCTGGTCGGCCGCGGCGGTACCGGCAAGGGCGCGGACGCCAAGTCCGCGGTCAAGGACCGCAAGGTCACGGCCCGCCAGGTCAAGGACCGCCTCGACCGCGAGCTCGTCGGTAACGTCTCGCTGCGCGTCCTGGACACCGAGCGCCCCGACGCCTGGGAGGTGCAGGGCCGCGGTGAGCTGGCGCTGGCCATCCTGGTCGAGCAGATGCGCCGTGAGGGCTTCGAGCTGACCATCGGCAAGCCGCAGGTCGTCACCAAGGAGGTCGACGGCAAGGTCCACGAGCCCGTCGAGCGCATGACGATCGACGTGCCCGAGGAGCACATGGGCGCGGTCACGCAGCTCATGGGCGTCCGCAAGGGCCGGATGGACAACATGTCGAACCACGGCTCCGGCTGGGTCCGCATGGAGTTCGTCGTCCCGTCCCGTGGCCTCATCGGCTTCCGTACGGAGTTCCTGACGGGCACTCGCGGCACCGGCATCGCCCACTCCATCCACGAGGGCCACGAGCCCTGGTTCGGCCCTCTGACGACCCGTAACAACGGCTCGCTGGTCGCCGACCGCTCCGGTGCCGTCACCGCGTTCGCGATGACCAACCTCCAGGAGCGCGGTGTGCTGTTCACCGAGCCCGGCACCGAGGTGTACGAGGGCATGATCGTCGGCGAGAACTCGCGCTCCGACGACATGGACGTGAACATCACCAAGGAGAAGAAGCTCACGAACATGCGGTCCTCCTCGGCCGACTCGTTCGAGGCGATCGTCCCGCCGCGCAAGCTCTCCCTGGAGCAGTCGCTGGAGTTCTGCCGCGACGACGAGTGCGTCGAGGTGACCCCGGAGTCCATTCGCATCCGCAAGGTGAAGCTCGACGGCCGCGAGCGCGCCCGTGCGGCCTCGCGCGCCAAGCACGGCTGATCGACGGGGCGCGGACGGGCAGCGGTGACGCCGGACTCCGGCGGGCCGCCCGCGGCGCCCTGACACCGCGTCAGTGACACGGCCCGGACCTCCGCAGAATCTGTGGAGGTCCGGGCCGTTCGTCAATCGGATTTCTGAGGGCTTTGAGGTCCCGAGTGTCCGTTTATCGGCCACCGCTCTCCGGAACATGTGTTAACGGTCCGTTTCGCGGGTGTCTGTCTGTGCTCGCTTTGTCCGGATTTCGGGCATCCACGGTCGGCTGATGTTGTCAAAACGAGACCCTTTAAGTGTGGTTTACGGCCCGGTCGTACTTAATAGTTGGCTCCATTGAGCTCGGGTCAATGGGTCATGCGCTGTGGGGAGCGCCGACTCACGAGCACACTCGGGGCATTGAGCGAGCGCCGTCAGGGGTGTCGGCGCACCTACCTTTGCCCTTCTCGTAGTGACAAGTGGACTCATGAGGAGGAACCCATGCGCGGTGCCAAGAGCGCCAAGTGGGTAGCGGGTGCGATAGTCGTCGCTCTGGCAGCGACCGCCTGTGGTGGCGGTGGCGACAGCGGCTCCGACGCCAAGGGTGAAGTGGACCCAAACGGGATCTTCTCCGTCGAGCTGGGTGAGCCGGAGAAGCTCCTGCACACCGGCGACACGATGGAGTCCAACGGCTCTGCTGTCATGGCCGGCCTGTTCTCGACCCTGGTCGACTACAAGGCCGATGGCTCGCTGGAGATGATCAACGCCGAGTCGGTGGAGACCACCGACTCCAAGACGTGGACCGTCAAGCTCAAGAAGGGCTGGGCATTCCACGACGGCACCCCGGTGACCGCCAAGTCCTATGTGGACGCGTGGAACTGGAACGCCAACATCACCAACGCCCAGGGGCTGTCCTCCTGGTTCGCGGACATCAAGGGCTTCGAAGCCCTGCACCCGGAGAAGGAAGGCGCCAAGCCGACCGCCAAGGCCATGGAGGGCCTGAAGGTCGTCGACGACAGCACCTTCACCATCGAGCTGAAGAGCGCGGTCCCGGCCTTCGGTCACAAGCTCGCCTACATCGTCTTCGCGCCGCTGCCCGCGTCGTTCTACGCGAACCCGAAGGCCGCAGGCGAGAAGCCGGTCGGAAACGGTCCCTACAAGTTCGAGAGCTGGGACCACAAGAAGCAGATCAAGATCGTCCGTTACGACGACTACAAGGGCCCGAACAAGGCGAAGAACGGTGGTGTGCTCTTCAAGAACTACACCACCCTCGAGGCCGCCTACGAGGACCTGAAGTCCGGCAACGTCGACGTCCTGCGTCAGATCGGCCCGAAGGACCTCCCGGTCTACCGCGACGACCTCGGCGACCGCGCCGTCGACCAGCCGTACTCCGCGATCCAGACGCTGGCCATCGCCTTCTACGCGGACCAGTGGAAGAAGCCGAAGCAGGTCGACCCGAAGGTCGTCCAGGGTCTGTCCATGGCCATCGACCGCGCCACCATCACCAAGACGGTGCTGCAGGGTACGCGTGAGCCGGCCACGGGCTGGGTCGCCAAGGGTGTCGTGGGCTATCAGGACAACGCCGCGGGCGACGTCACCAAGTTCGACCCCGCCAAGGCCAAGGCGCTCATCAAGGCCGGTGGCGGCGTCCCGAAGAACGAGATCTTCATCCAGTTCAACGCCGACGGCGGCCACAAGGAGTGGGTCGACGCGGTCTGCAACAGCATCACCCAGGCCACCGGTGTCAAGTGCACCGGTGACAGCAAGCCGGACTTCCAGGCCGACCTGACCGCTCGTAAGAGCAAGCAGGTCAAGTCGATCTACCGTTCCGGCTGGGTGCTGGACTACCCCGTCAACTCCAACTTCATCAGCGACCTGTTCCGTACGGGCGCGGCGGGCAACCAGGGTGACTTCTCCAACAAGGCGCTGGACGCCAAGATCGCGGCTGCTGACAGCGCGGCGACGCTCGACGACTCGGTGAAGCAGTTCCAGGCCATCGAGAAGGACCTGGTCAACTACATGCCGTCGATCCCGCTCTGGTACTACAAGACCAACGCGGGCTACTCGGAGAAGGTTTCCGGCGTGAAGTACGGCCAGGACGGTGACCCGATCCTGACCGGCGTCGAGGTCAGGAAGTAATCACCCAGGCGTAGTCCGATAGCCGTTGCGGGCCTGACGAATCGCCAGTCCGCAACGGCGCCTTACGCAGCGGCCGGGGGGCCCTTCCACGACATTCGCGTACCCGCTGGGGCGCGGTTGTCGGGGGAGGGCCCGTTGGTTGCGGCTGTCATATTTCAACGGAGGCATGATGGGGCGCTATGTCGCACGACGACTGCTCCAGATGATCCCGGTATTCCTCGGGACAACCTTTCTGATCTTCTTCATGGTCTACAGCCTGCCTGGCGACCCCGTGGCGGGTCTGTTCGGCGACAAGGGTGTCGACCCCGCGACTCTCGCCGCGAAGAGACATGAGCTGGGGCTGGACCTCCCGCTCTGGGAGCAGTACTGGAACTACATGACCAATATCGTCCTGCACTTCGACTTCGGTAACCAGATCCGCAACGGGCGGCCGGTCACCGAAGTGCTGGGCGACGCGTTCCCCATCACGCTGCAACTCGCGGCGCTGGCCTTCGCCTTCGAGCTCATCTTCGGCATCGGCCTCGGTGTCATCGCCGGTCTGCGGGCCGGGCGCCTCGCCGACAACGCGATCCTGATCTTCACTCTGCTGATCATCTCGATCCCGGTCTTCGTCCTCGGCTTCATCATCAAGATGGTCTTCGCCTTCGAGCTGGGCTGGATGGCGCCGAACGTCAGCAACGAGCAGAAGTGGTCCGAGCTGATCGCGCCCGCCATCGTGCTCGGTGGCCTGTCGCTCGCGTACGTCGCCCGGCTCACCCGCACCTCGATGGCGGAGAACCTGCGCGCCGACTACATGCGCACGGCCGTGGCCAAGGGTCTGCCCAAGAGGCGGGTCATCGGTGTCCACCTGATGCGCAACTCGATGATCCCCGTCGTCACCTTCCTCGGCACCGACGTCGGCGCTCTGATGGGCGGCGCGGTGGTCACCGAAGGCATCTTCAACGTCAAGGGCATCGGCGGCGTCATCTACGAGTCGATCAGCCGACGTGAGGGCACGACCCTGGTCGGACTCGTCACCATCCTGGTGCTCGTCTACCTCGCCACCAGCCTGCTCATCGACCTGCTGTATGCGGTCCTGGACCCGAGGATCCGTTATGCCTGACGTGACCAAGACCGCGGTTTCCGCGACCGAGGACGCCATCGCGCCGCCCTCCGCAGCCGAGCCCGCGCCCCAGAAGCGTGACAAGGCGCGCAGCCTGTGGGGAGACGCCTGGCAGGACCTCCGCCGCAACCCCTATTTCCTGGTCGCGTCCGTCCTGATCTTCTTCCTTCTGGTCATCACGGCCTTCCCGAGCTGGTTCACCAGCGCCTCGCCCACCGTCGGCGACCTGGTGCACCACTATCTCGGCAAACCTGACCTGGGCAGCGTCGGCTCGGAGGGCTGGCTCGGCTATGACGGCCAGGGCCGCTCCGTGTATGCCCGCCTCATCCACGGCACCCGTGCCTCGGTCATCGTGGGCATCTGCGTCACCCTGATCGTCACCATCGTCGGCAGCATCATGGGCATGGTCGCCGGCTACTTCGGCGGCATCACGGACGCGATTCTCTCCCGGGTCACCGACATCTTCTTCGGTATCCCGTTCCTGCTCGGTGCCATGGTCGTGCTGCAGTCCTTCACCGAGCGCACCATCTGGGTGGTCGTCTTCGCCCTCGCGTTCCTCGGCTGGACCCAGATCACCCGTGTCATGCGCGGTGCGGTGATCACCATCAAGCAGGCCGACTACGTCCAGGCCGCCAAGGCCCTTGGTGCCGGCACCACCCGGATCCTGTTGCGGCACATTCTGCCGAACGCCATGGCGCCGGTCATCGTCGTCGCGACCATCGCGCTCGGTGGCTACATCTCGGCCGAGGCGACCCTGTCGTACCTCGGTCTGGGCCTCTCCTCGCCCATCGTTTCCTGGGGCGTCGACATCTCCACCGGTGTCCAGCAGATCCGTACGGCGCAGCACATTCTGCTGTACCCGTCGATCATGCTGAGCATCACCGTTCTGGCGTTCATCATGCTCGGCGAAGCCGTGCGCAACGCCCTCGATCCCAAGCTGCGCTGAGGAGGGCGTAAGACATGACCATCATCGACAAGACCGCGTCTGTCCCCGCCCCGCGCGACGGCGACGACTACGATGGCTCGCTGCTCGAAGTCCGCGACCTGCATGTGGAGTTCCACACCCGCGAAGGTGTGGCCAAGGCGGTCAACGGTGTCAACTACAGCGTGAACGCCGGTGAGACGCTCGCGGTGCTCGGCGAGTCCGGCTCCGGCAAGTCCGTGACCGCGCAGGCGATCATGGGCATCCTCGACATGCCGCCCGGCAAGATCCCGCAGGGCGAGATCTTCTTCCGCGGCCAGGACATGCTCACGATGTCCTACGAGGAGCGCAGGCAGATCCGTGGCCGCAAGATCGCCATGATCTTCCAGGACGCGCTCTCCTCGCTGAACCCGGTCCTCACCGTGGGCTACCAGCTCGGCGAGATGTTCCGGGTCCACCAGGGCCTGTCCAAGAAGGACGCCAAGGCCAAGGCCATCGAGCTGATGGACAAGGTCAAGATCCCCGCCGCCAAGGCCCGGGTCAACGACTACGCGCACCAGTTCTCGGGCGGTATGCGCCAGCGCATCATGATCGCGATGGCGCTCGCCCTGGAACCGGACCTGATCATCGCCGATGAGCCCACGACCGCGCTCGACGTCACCGTCCAGGCCCAGGTCATGGAGCTGCTCGCGGAGTTGCAGCGCGAGTACAACATGGGCTTGATCCTGATCACCCACGACCTCGGCGTGGTTGCCGACGTCGCGGACAAGATCGCGGTCATGTACGCGGGCCGGATCGTCGAGACCGCCCCGGTGCACGAGCTGTACAAGCGCCCCGCGCACCCGTACACCCGGGGCCTTCTCGACTCCATTCCGCGCCTGGACCAGAAGGGCCAGGAGCTGTTTGCCATCAAGGGCCTGCCGCCCAACCTGCTGCGCGTACCGTCCGGTTGTGCGTTCAACCCGCGCTGCACCAAGGCGGAGGACATCTGCCGCTCCGAGATCCCGGCACTGCTTCCGGTCACCGAGCAGGACGGCACGGAACTGGTCGGCCGCGGCAGCGCGTGCCATTACTGGAAGGAGACGATCCATGGCTGAGCTCAAGAAGACCGACGAGCCGACGGACGCCGTGGACGCCACCCCGAACGTCACCGATGTCGATACCTTCGACGCCGCCACCGAGGCCGAGGCCGTTGCCGCCATCGAGGCGCCCGTCTCTCAGGGTGAGCCGATCCTTCAGGTCCGCAACCTGGTCAAGCACTTCCCGCTGACCCAGGGCATCCTCTTCAAGAAGAAGGTCGGCGCGGTCAAGGCCGTGGACGGGATCTCCTTCGACCTCTACCAGGGCGAGACCCTCGGCATCGTCGGCGAGTCCGGCTGTGGCAAGTCCACCGTCGCCAAGCTGCTGATGACGCTGGAAACAGCGACCGCCGGCGAGGTGTTCTACAAGGGCCAGGACATCACCCGGCTCTCCGGCCGGGCGCTCAAAGCCGTACGCCGCAACATCCAGATGGTGTTCCAGGACCCGTACACCTCGCTCAACCCCCGTATGACGGTCGGCGACATCATCGGGGAGCCTTTCGACATCCACCCGGAGGTGGCACCCAAGGGCGACCGCCGCCGCAAGGTCCAGGAGCTCCTGGACGTCGTGGGCCTCAACCCGGAGTACATCAACCGGTACCCGCACCAGTTCTCCGGCGGTCAGCGCCAGCGCATCGGCATCGCCCGTGGCCTGGCGCTCAACCCGGACATCATCATCTGCGACGAGCCGGTCTCGGCCCTGGACGTCTCCGTCCAGGCACAGGTCATCAACCTGATGGAGAACCTGCAGGACGAGTTCAACCTCTCCTACATCTTCATCGCCCACGACCTGTCGATCGTCCGGCACATCTCGGACCGGGTCGGCGTGATGTACCTCGGCAAGATGGCCGAGATCGGCACGGACACGCAGATCTACGACCACCCGACGCACCCCTATACCCAGGCGCTGCTCTCCGCGGTCCCGGTCCCCGACCCGGAGGCCCGCGAGAGGCGCGAGCGGATCATCCTGACCGGTGACGTCCCGTCGCCGGCGAACCCGCCGTCGGGCTGCCGCTTCCGCACCCGTTGCTGGAAGGCCCAGGACAAGTGCGCCGAGGAGGTGCCGCTGCTGGCGATCCCCGAGCCCTTCAAGGGGTTGGACTCCCCGGTGGCGCACGAGTCGGCGTGCCACTTCGCGGAGGAGAAGGACGTCGTCCACGCCGTGTAGCGCGCACCGCGGATGAACGAAGGCGCCCGGACCGAACGGTCCGGGCGCCTTCGTCGTCCTGGGGCAACGCAGGACCGCGGACACCGCGAGAACTCCGGACCACCGCATGAGCCTGGTACCACCGCGCGGGCCTCGTACCACCGCGCGAAAACGCGTTGCGCCGCGCCGGACGCGGCCCCGACAGTGGCCCGATGGATGACCTGACCGTGCGGCCGGCGACGCTCGCCGACGCCCCCGCCGTCTGCGCCCTGCTCAACGCCGTCGACCTCGTCGAGATCGGCCGCGCCGAGACCGATCTGCACACCGTCGAGGCGGACCTCGCCCACTGTGACCTCGACCTCGTCCGTGACACCTGGCTGGTGTCCGAGGGCCGTGACCTGGTCGCGTTCGGGATGCTCTGGAGCGACTCCGGCGACGGGGACATAGGCGTCGACCACTACGTCCTGCCCGGCCGGTCCGCGGCCGCGGTCGTCCTGCTGGAGCTGATCGA
The DNA here is from genome assembly GCF_032229325.1 of Streptomyces sp. AM8-1-1. NCBI lineage: Bacteria > Bacillati > Actinomycetota > Actinomycetes > Kitasatosporales > Streptomycetaceae > Streptomyces > Streptomyces sp. AM8-1-1. The sequence continues at coordinate 2,938,111 of NZ_CP135086.1, read as the reverse complement.
GGCCCGGGCGGCGCAGAAGGCCGCGGAGGACGGTGCCGAGCGGGCCGTGCTGCATCTTCAGCTCAACACGAGACCGGCCGTCGACACGGCACTGCTCGAACGCCGCGGCTGGCGGACCGTGCGTCGCTATCAGGTCATGACGCGCCCGCTGGCCGTCGCGGACGACCTCCCGCCCGAGCCGCCCACCGGGCTGACGCTGCGCGACTGCCGCGCGGAGGCCGACCGCCGGCTGGCGCACGCCCTGGTGGAGGAGACCTTCGCCGAGCACTTCGACCATCACGCCCGCGGCTACGAGCAGTGGCTGGACGACGTCCACGGCACCCGGCTGGACTGGTCGTTGGTCTGGATCGCCTCGCTCGCCGACGAGGGCGACGTCGCGGTGATGCTGACCCGGGACGACCGCGAGGCCATGGGCTGGATCCGCAACATCGGTGTGCTGAAGTCCGCCCGGGGCCGCGGGGTCGGCGGACATCTGCTCCGTCATGCCTTCGCCACGTACGCCGCCCGTGGCCGCGACACCATCGGCCTCGGAGTCGACACCCGGAACGAGTCGAAGGCCCTCGCTCTCTACGAAGCACACGGCATGACCTCGCACTACGCCGTCGACACCTGGGAGGTCACCCGCCCGGCAGCAGCCCTGCCCGGCCGGATGCCCTGAAAGTGCGTTAGATCCTGGATGGGGTGATATTTGGGCCACAGTACGACCCAGATCTCGGGAGGCACCCCATGCGTCGAGCCACGCACGTCCCCTGGGCCGCATGTGCGATGGCCCTCGCCCTCGCGGCCACGGCCTGCGGCGGTGGCAGCGACAGCGGCGGCAGCGGCGCCGACGGGATCGTGTCCTCCTCCTGGGGCGATCCGCAGAATCCGCTCGAGCCCGCCAACACCAACGAGGTGCAGGGCGGCAAGGTCCTCGACATGCTCTTCCGCGGTCTGAAGAGGTACGACCCGAAGACCGGCGAGGCCCAGGACATGATCGCCTCGAAGATCGACACCACCGACTCGGTGAACTTCACGATCACCATCAAGGACGGCTGGAACTTCAGCAACGGGGAGAAGGTGACCGCCCAGTCGTTCGTCGACGCCTGGAACTACGGCGCGAACCTGAAGAACAATCAGAAGAACGCCTACTTCTTCGGTTACATCGACGGCTACGCCGCGGTCCACCCCGAGTCGGGCGCGCCCACCGCCCAGACCCTGTCCGGCCTCAAGGTCGTGAGCCCCACGACCTTCACCGTGAAGCTCTCCCAGAAGTTCTCCACCTGGCCCGACACCCTCGGCTACGCCGCTTTCGCACCGCTGCCCAAGGCCTTCTTCGACGACCACGACGCGTGGATCGCCAAGCCGATCGGCAACGGCCCGTACGCCGTCGACTCGTACGCCAAGGGCTCGAAGATGGCCATGCGCCGATGGGACGGGTACAAGGGGCCCGACAAGGCGCAGAACGGCGGTGTCGACCTCAACGTCTACACCGACAACAACACCGCCTACACCGACCTGACCGCCGGCAACCTCGACCTCGTCGACGACGTGCCCGCCTCCCAGCTCAAGAACGTGGAGGCGGACCTCGGCGGCCGGTACATCAACACGCCCGCCGGCATCATCCAGACGCTCGCCTTCCCGTACTACGACAAGGCCTGGAACACGCCGAACGGCGCAAAGGTCCGCACCGGTCTGTCCATGGCGATCAACCGGGAACAGATCACCGACACCATCTTCCAGAAGACCCGTACACCCGCGAAGGACTGGACCTCCCCGGTGCTCGGCGCGGACGGCGGCTTCAGCGAGACCCTGTGCGGCAAGGCCTGCGAGTACAACGCCGCCGAGGCGAAGAAGTTGGTCGCCGAGGGCGGCGGCATCCCCGGCGGCCAGATGAAGCTCACGTACAACGCGGACACCGGCTCGCACAAGGACTGGATCGACGCCGTCTGCAACAGCATCAACAACGCGCTCGGCAACGACCGGGCCTGCGTCGGCAATCCCGTCGGCACCTTCGCCGACTTCCGCAACCAGATCACCCAGCTGAAGATGCGCGGCCCGTTCCGCGCCGGCTGGCAGATGGACTACCCGCTCATCCAGAACTTCCTCCAGCCGCTCTACTACACCAACGCCTCGTCCAACGACGGCAAGTGGACCAACAAGGAGTTCGACAAGCTCGTCGACCAGGCCAACGCGGAGACGGACGTCGCCAAGGCCGTCGAGACCTTCCAGCAGGCCGAGGAGGTCGTACGGGACCAGATGGCGGCCATCCCGCTCTGGTACCAGAACGGCAGCGCCGGCTACTCGGAGCGCATCTCCAACGTCTCGCTGAACCCCTTCAGCGTCCCCGTCTACAACGAGATCAAGGTCAACTGACGCCGGAAGTGCCGGCCCGGCGTGTCCCACGCGCCGGGCCGCGTTCCTTCCCACGACCCCCGGAGACCTTCATGGGACGTTATGTGATCCGGCGTCTGCTCCAGATGATCCCGGTCTTCTTCGGCGCGACCCTGCTGATCTTTCTCATGGTCAACGTGATGGGAGACCCCATCGCGGGCCTGTGCGGCGACCGGCAGTGCGACCCGGCGACCTCGGCCCAGCTGCGAGCGGAGTTCGGCCTCGACAAGCCCGTGTGGCAGCAATACCTCATCTACATGGGCAACGTCTTCACCGGCGACTTCGGGACCGCCTTCAACGGTCAGAAGGTCACCGAGCTGATGGCCGAGGCCTTCCCGGTGACCATCCGGCTCACCATCGTGGCGATCGTCTTCGAGATCGTCATCGGCATCACGCTCGGGGTGATCACCGGGCTGCGCCGCGGCCGGCCCGTCGACACCGGAGTCCTGCTGCTGACCCTGGTCGTGATCTCGGTCCCGACCTTCGTCACCGGTCTGCTCCTCCAGCTGCTGCTGGGCGTCGAGTGGGGTCTGATCAAACCGGCCGTCTCGCCCGAGGCGCCGCTCGACGAACTGCTGATCCCCGGTCTCGTCCTCGCCTCCGTCTCACTGGCGTACGTCACCCGCCTCACCCGCACGTCCATCGCCGAGAACGCCCGCTCCGACTACGTCCGCACCGCGAAGGCCAAGGGCCTGCCCCGGGGCCGGGTGATCAGCCGTCATCTGCTGCGCAACTCGCTGATCCCGGTGGTCACCTTCATCGGCACCGACATCGGCGCCCTGATGGGCGGGGCGATCGTCACCGAGCGCATCTTCAACATCCACGGCGTCGGCTACCAGCTGTACCAGGGCATCCTCCGCCAGAACACCCAGACCGTCGTCGGCTTCGTGACCGTCCTGGTGCTGGTCTTCCTGGTGGCGAATCTCATCGTCGACCTGCTCTACGCCGTACTCGACCCGAGGATCCGCTATGCCTGAGCCGCGCTACGACGACGGGGGAGCGATCGCGTCGACGGGCGCGGGTGGCGCCACCGACCTGGCCATGAGCGAGGCCGAGACGCTGGAGAAGACACCGGGAGGCCCGCAGGGCACCGGCCCGTCCGGCAAACCGCGCAGCCTCTGGTCGGACGCCTGGCGCGACCTGCGCCGCAATCCCGTCTTCATCATCTCCGCGCTGGTCATCCTGTTCCTGGTCGTCATCTCCATCTGGCCGTCGCTGATCGCCTCGGGCAACCCGCTCCAGTGCGACCTCGCCAAGGCGCAGGAGGGCTCCCAGCCGGGCCATCCCTTCGGCTTCAACGGCCAGGGCTGCGACGTCTACACCCGGACCGTCTACGGCGCCCGCGCGTCGGTCACCGTGGGCGTCTGCGCCACGCTCGGCGTCGCTCTGATCGGCTCCGTCCTCGGCGGGCTCGCCGGCTTCTTCGGCGGGGCGTCGGACGCGATCCTGTCCCGCGTCACCGACATCTTCTTCGGCATCCCGGTCGTCCTCGGCGGACTCGTCCTGCTGTCCGTCGTCACCAGCACCACCGTGTGGCCGGTCGTCGGCTTCATGGTGCTGCTCGGCTGGCCGCAGCTCTCCCGCATCGCGCGCGGCTCGGTCATCACCGCGCGGCAGAACGACTACGTCCAGGCGGCGCGGGCGCTGGGGGCGTCGAATGCGCGGATGCTGCTGCGCCACATCGCGCCCAACGCCGTCGCCCCCGTCATCGTGGTCGCCACCATCGCCCTCGGCACCTACATCTCCCTGGAGGCGACCCTCTCGTTCCTCGGCGTCGGCCTGAAACCGCCGACCGTCTCCTGGGGCATCGACATCTCGTCCGCCTCGCCCTACATCCGCAACGCCCCGCACATGCTGCTCTGGCCGGCGGGCGCGCTGGCGATCACGGTGCTGGCGTTCATCATGCTCGGCGACGCGGTGCGCGACGCCCTCGACCCCAAGCTGCGCTGAGGAGCCGTCATGACCGTCGAGACCCGGGCCGCCGCGCCGCTGCTCGAAGTGCGCGACCTGCACGTGGAGTTCCACACCCGCGACGGTGTGGCCAAGGCCGTCAACGGCGTCGCCTTCACGGTCGCCGAGGGCGAGACGCTCGCCGTGCTCGGCGAGTCCGGCTCGGGGAAGTCCGTCACCGCACAGGCCGTCATGGGCATCCTGGACGTCCCTCCGGGAAAGATCACAGGCGGCGAGATCCTCTTCCGCGGACAGGACCTGCTGACGCTCAAGGAGGACGAGCGGCGGAAGATCCGCGGGGCCGGGATGGCCATGATCTTCCAGGACGCGCTCTCCTCGCTGAACCCGGTGCTCAGCGTCGGCGACCAGCTCGGCGAGATGTTCGTCGTGCACCGCGGGATGAAACGCAAAGAGGCCCGGGCGAAGGCCGTCGAACTGATGGAGCGGGTCGGCATCCCGGGGGCGAAGGAGCGGGTGGGTCAGTACCCGCACCAGTTCTCCGGCGGTATGCGCCAGCGCATCATGATCGCCATGGCCCTGGCGCTCGAACCGGCCCTGATCATCGCCGACGAACCCACGACCGCGCTCGATGTCACCGTCCAGGCCCAGGTGATGGACCTGCTGGCCACGCTCCAGAGCGAACTTGCGATGGGACTCGTCCTGATCACCCACGACCTCGGGGTGGTGGCCGACGTCGCGGACAGGATCGCCGTGATGTACGCGGGCCGGATCGTCGAGACGGCCCCCGTCCACGACATCTACAAGGCTCCTGCCCACCCGTACACCAAGGGCCTGCTGGAGTCGATCCCGCGCCTGGACCAGAAGGGCCGTGAGCTGTACGCGATCAAGGGCCTGCCGCCGAACCTGATGGACATCCCGCCCGGCTGCGCCTTCAACCCGCGCTGTCCGATGGCGCGGGACATCTGCCGCAGGGACGTACCGCCGCTGTACGAGGTGTCACCGGAGCGCAGAAGCGCCTGCCACTTCTGGGAGGAGACTCTCCATGGCTGAGCCGATCCTGGAGGTGCGTGACCTCGTCAAGCATTACCCGCTCACGCAGGGCGTCCTGTTCAAGAAGCAGGTGGGCGCGGTCAAGGCGGTCGACGGTGTCGATCTCGACCTGACGGCGGGCGAGACGCTCGGCATCGTGGGGGAGTCCGGCTGCGGGAAATCCACCCTCGCCAGGATGCTGGTCCATCTGGAACGGCCGACGGCCGGGGTGATCCGCTACCGCGGCGAGGACATCACCAAGCTGTCCGGGCGTGCGCTGAAGGCGGTGCGCCGGAACATCCAGATGGTGTTCCAGGACCCGTACACCTCGCTCAACCCGCGGATGACGGTCGGCGACATCATCGGGGAGCCGTACGAGATCCACCCGGAGGTCGCGCCGAAGGGCGACCGGCGCCGCAAGGTGCAGGACCTGCTGGACGTCGTCGGGCTCAACCCCGAGTACATCAATCGCTATCCCCACCAGTTCTCCGGTGGCCAGCGGCAGCGGATCGGCATCGCGCGAGGGCTCGCCCTCCAGCCGGAGATCATCGTCGCCGACGAGCCCGTCTCCGCCCTCGACGTGTCCGTGCAGGCGCAGGTCATCAATCTGCTGGCCACGCTGCAGAGAGAGTTCAGCCTCAGCTATGTGTTCATCGCCCACGACCTCTCGATCGTCCGGCACATCTCGGACCGGGTCGGCGTGATGTACCTGGGGCGGGTGGTGGAGATCGGCAGGGACGAGGAGATCTACGACCACCCGACGCATCCGTACACCCAGGCCCTGCTGTCCGCGGTCCCGGTGCCGGACCCGGATGCGCGTGAGCACCGGGAGCGGATCATCCTCGGCGGTGACGTGCCCTCCCCGGCGAACATCCCGTCCGGCTGCCGCTTCCGCACGCGCTGCTGGAAGGCGCAGGAGCGCTGCGCTCTGGAGGTCCCGCTGCTGGAGGTGCCGGCGGAGTTCCGCTCGGCCGAGGGGCCGGCGAGGCACCCGTCCGCGTGCCATTTCGCCGAGGAGAAGCACGTGGTGCCGTCCTGAGGCATGTCCCGGCGAGAGCCGGAACCGAGCGACATAAGTGGATGAATGCCCATCAACTTCTTTAACATGCAGGCAACTTGACCGTCGCATCTCCGATATACGAACGGGCCAGGCTCGACAGCGTACGGCCGTGCGGGTGCCGTAGGCCGGCCGGGGTTCGCCATGTGGCCCCGGCCGGTCGCAAGGGCCGCGCGTGGCGCCCTTGTTCACCTCTGCGTGCACATGCAGGATCGAATGCGTGACGCTTACGCGGGGGGCCAGGATCATCGGAGCGGTGCTGTGCGCCGCGCTCGCGGTGATCGTGGGCGGATGGATCGTCCGTGACCTCGGCGTGCTCGACGACCCCCTCGGACTGTGGCGGTTCTGGACCGGAGGGGGGCACCGCGGTGCCCCTTCCGCCCGGCTCGCGACCACCCTCGAAACCCTGCTCCTGCTGGTTGTGTACGTGTGTGTCGGCGCGGCCGCGCTGCGTCCGCATGCCGGCGCGGCGGCCCCGGCCGTCGCCGGGATCGTCACGCTCGCCCTGTGGATCCCGGGGCTGTGGGTCCTCAGCTCCTCCTGGATGGACCTGCGCGCCACGGGCGATCTGCGCACGCGCGCCCTGTACTGCGTCTTCGCGGCGACGGGACTCGGCGTCGGGCTGCTGATCGTGGCGGCGGCGGGCCGGCAGGTGCCCTCGCTGCCGCTGCGGCCGCAGCGGGGTTCGGGACTGCTGGCCGCCGTGCTGCTGGGTGCGTCCGCGGTGGTGCTCGCGGGCTGGGAGATCCGCGCGGCCGCCCGGTCCGGCGGCGGAACCTATCTCGACCGCTTCACCGGCAGTGAATCTGTCATGCTCCCGCCACTCGGGACGCCTCCCGGCTGGCTGGCGGCGGTGACCGCGCTTCTGGCCGTGGTGGCGGGCAGTGCCGCGCTGAGCCAGGCGGCCTTCGCCCGGCCGCTCGGGCTGGTGTCCGCGCTCCTGATCCTCGGCCAGGGTGCGCGCGGCGTCGACGCCGCCGTACGGGGCGACCTCGTGCCCCGGCTGGGGGAGTTGTCCGGCCTCGACCAACTGCTGGTGCTGTCCTGGCTGTTCCAGGCGGCGGCGGGAGTGCTTCTGCTGGTGGTGCTCGCCCGCCGGGAGCCCGTGGCGCAGCCGGTCTACGGCTGGGCGCCCGGCCCGCCACCGCCGTCGAGACCCCCGCCGGGCTGGTGAGGGGTCCGGGGGAGCGCGTCTTCGCTACCGCATTCCCAGTGACCTCTTCAGGAAGTCCACCTGGAGAAGCAGCAGGTTCTCCGCGATCTGCTCCTGCGGGGTCATGTGCGTCACCCCGGTCAGCGGCAGCACCTCATGTGGCCTGCCCGCCGCCAGCAGGGCGGACGACAGACGCAGCGTGTGTGCCACCACCACATTGTCGTCCACCAGCCCATGGATGATCATCAGCGGCCTCGCCGGGTTCTCCAGTGCGGTCAAACCGTCCTTCGTCACCAGTGAGTTCGCCGCGTAGACCTCCGGCCGCTCGGCCGGATCGCCGAGATACCGCTCCGTGTAGTGGGTGTCGTACAGCTGCATGTCACTCACCGGAGCCCCCGCCACCGCCGCGTGGAAGACATCCGGCCGCCGCAGCACGGCGAGCGCCGCCAGATAGCCGCCGTACGACCAGCCCCGGATGCCCACCCGCTCCAGGTCGAGCGGGAAGGACGAGGCGAGTCCGTGCAGGGCCTCGATCTGATCCTCCAGCGTCAGCGGGAAGTTGTCCTTGATCGCCTTCTCCCAGCCGGGGGAGCGGCCCGGCGATCCCCGCCCGTCCGCGACGATCACCGCGAAGCCCTGGTCCGCGAACCACTGCGAGGTGAGATAGGGGTTGTGCGCGGCGAACACCCGCTGTCCGTGCGGCCCTCCGTACGGGTCCATCAGCACCGGAAGCGGTCCGTCCGACTCCCGGTACCCGGTCGGCAGCAGGACGGCGCAGGGAATCCTCCGTGCGCCCGCCTCGCACAACCGCGGGTGCGCGGTGAGCACCGGTTGCTCGGCGTGCGACGCCACGGTGGCGACCGGCTTGCCCTCCCGCAGCACCTGGACCGTCGTCCCGGGGGCATCCGGACGGGACGAGGCGAGCACCGTCACCGGACCCGAGCGCACGGCCGAGTGCACCCCCGCGCCCTCCGAGATCCGCTCCGTACCGAGCTCGTTGACCCGGTAGACATGGATCTCGCCGATCTCCGGGTCCGCGGCGTCCTCGCCGGCCACCGCGGAGACCAGGACGTCGTTCTCGCCGATGTCGAGGACGGCCCGCAGCTGGAGCCCGGCCCCGGTCAGGGTCCGGTCGCCGACCGCCAGCACACGTGCGCCGCCCTCGTCCGCGATGCGTACGAGCCGCCCGTCCGGCGCCCAGGCGGGGACGCCGGGGAAGAGATCCAGCCACACCGGGTCCTCGTCCACGTGCACCGTTCGGGTGGTGCCGCTCTCCGTGTCCACCGCCAGATGTACTTGTGTGCGCTGGTCGCGCGACTGGACGAGCATCAGCGGTGCGCCCGCGTCCGACCAGTGGACCCGTGCCAGATAGGGGTAGCGCGCTCGGTCCCACGTCACCTCCGTGCGCTCCCCCTGCAGTGTGACGAGGAACAGGCGGACTTCGGCGTTGGGCGTACCGGCCGCGGGATAGGCCACCTGCGCCGGCTCCCGGTCCGGATGCGCCGGATCGGAGATCCACCAGCGCCGCACGTCGCGCTCGTCCACGCGCGCGACGAGCAGCCGGTCCGATTCCGGTGACCACCAGAAACCGCGCAGCCGGTCCATCTCCTCGGCCGCGATGAACTCCGCGAGGCCGTACGTGACGTCCTCGTCCTTCGGCTCGGCGAGCGCCCGGTCGTCCTCGCCCTCGGCGCCGGTCACCCGCAACGCGCCCTGGGCCGCGTAGGCGATCCAGCGCCCGTCGGGGGACGGGCGCGGGTCGATCACCGGTCCGGGTACGGGCAGTTCACGCGCGGTCCCGGCGCGCAGCTCGGCCGTGTGGAGCCGGCCGGAGAGCGTGAAGGCCGCCAACTCGACCGCACGGTCCACCGCGTAGGTGACGATCCCCGCCGATCCCTCACGGCTGCGCTCGCGCCGTGCGCGCTCCTCGGAGGACAGCTTCTCGTCCGCTCCGCCGAGCAGCGCGGCCGCATCGGCGGCCACCCGTTCCTGCGGCCGTCCGGCCTCCTGGTCGAGATCCAGCACCCACAGCCGGCCGGACCGGTCGGTGCCGGACGAAGACCTGATGAACACCACTCGGGAACCGTCGGGAGACACCGTGAAGGCGCGCGGTGCGCCGAGCGTGAAGCGCTGGGTCCTGGCGTACTGGCGCGGGAAGGAGAGCTGTTGCCTCGTGGTCATGCGACCGAACCTAGCGGTCGTGCGCCCCCGCGTGCTGCTGTGCACCGATCGATGCGTTGGTACGGATAGTTATGATCCGTAGCGCGAGGTGGGTATGACCCCCCTGGCACATGCAACCTGCCCGTCCCGACCGAATATCTGTGGAGGTGAACCGCCGTGGCACTCTCGATTTCGGCGGTGGTGCTGCTGGCGATCGTCGTCTTCCTGCTGGTCCGGAAGTCCGGGCTCAAGGGTGGGCATGCGGCGGTCTGCGTGTTGCTCGGGTTCTATCTCGCAAGCTCGTCCATCGCCCCCACCATCAACGAACTGACCACGAACGTGGCGGGGATGATCGGCGGTATCAAGTTCTAGGGATCGCGGTACCACGTTCCAGGGATCACCTTCCGGTGGTCGCCTTCCAGGGATCACGTGCCAGAGCCTGATCCGGGCGACGGGCCCGGGTCGCGCCCACGGACCCCGGGGCCGCACCCGGCCTCGTAGTCTGTCCCGTATGAAGGATCTTCCCGCCCGTCGTCTTCTCCTTGTGCACGCGCACCCGGACGACGAGTCGATCAACAACGGCGCGACGATGGCCCTGTACGCGGCCGCCGGCGCCCAGGTCACCCTGGTGACCTGCACCCTCGGGGAAGAAGGCGAGGTCATTCCGGCCGACCTCGCCCACCTCGGACCCGACCGCGAGGACCGTCTCGGCGCCCATCGCATCGGCGAGCTCGCCGCGGCGATGAAGGAGCTCGGTGTCCTTGACCACCGCTTCCTCGGCGGCCCCGGCCGCTTCCGGGACTCCGGGATGATGGGCCTCCCGCAGAACCGCCGCGAGGGCGCCTTCTGGAACACCCCCGTCGACGACGCGGCGTTGTACCTCGTCGACATCATCCGTTCGGTGCGCCCCCAGGTCCTGGTGACCTATGACCCGAACGGGGGTTACGGGCACCCCGACCACATCCAGGCCCACCGCGTCGCCATGCGCGCCGCCGAACTCGCCGGCGAGCGGGCCTTCCGGCGCGACCTCGGCGACGCGCACACCGTCTCCAAGATCTACTGGAACCGGGTGCCGCGGTCCGTCGCCGAGGAAGGCTTCGCCCGCCTACGGGCCGCGAGCGGAACGCACTTCCCCGGCATCGCCGAGATCGACGACATTCCGGGCGTGGTCGACGATTCCGAGATCACCACGGAGATCGACGGCACGGCCCACGCGGAACGGAAGGCGGCGGCCATGCGCGCCCATGCCACCCAAATCGCCGTGGACGGCCCCTTCTTCGCACTCTCCAACGATCTGGGACAACCGATCTTCGCCACCGAGTACTACCAGTTGGTGCAGGGCGCATCGGGCGCGCCGTCCGGCGAGCGCGAGCACGACCTCTTCGCGGGAGTGAGCACATGAGCCAGGACCACACGCCGGGCCTCTGGTTCGCGGGGCCGGTGAAGCCCGGACGCATCGCCGCGTACCTCGGTCTCGCCGTCCTCGGCGCCGTCGTCGGCGCGGCGGGTTCGCTGGTCCAAGGGGCCTGGTTCCCGGGCGGGTTGCTGCTGTCGCTGGCCGGCTCGGCCGGTCTGTTCTACGGCGCTCTGCGGGCCACGGGCACCCAGCTCGGCGCGGTCGCGCCGGCCGCCGGCTGGCTGGCCGCCATCGTGCTGCTGAGCATCGGACGGCCGGAGGGCGACGGGATGTTCTCCGCGGGGATCGGGCCGCTCGTCTACATGCTCGGTGGTCTGGCGGCGGCTGTGATGTGTGCCACCATGTCGCGTCCCGTGCAACCGGGCGGCACCACCGGCCGACTTGGCAGATAAAGGACGCTCGGCACCCCCGGCAGGCAGCCGGTTCCCGGGACCCCTAGGGTGGGTCGCCGCGGAGGGTGGCAGGCCGCAGGACCGACCGTGCGCGCACGGTCTGCGGAATGATGCTTTCCACAGTCACGGGGCGTGTGTCCGCGGCGGCCAGTATGGTGGTGCGCGCCGCCGAGCCGCCCACAGCAGTAGCTATCCAGTAAGAAACGGGCGGCGGAGCCAACCGGGAGAACCTGCTTTGAGTCGTGAAACTGACAGTTCGTCCGCCGGCCCCCAGGGGCGCGGTGGAGCCGCGTATCCCTCCGGGACACCGCCGTACGGATCGCGCCAGTATCCGTCGCTGCATCCCCAGCAGGACGCTCCGGCCGACGCGTCGGCCGACCGGGCCCCCGAGGCCCAGTCGGACGAGCCGAGGACCGAGACCACGCTGACGACGCGCATCCGGATCAACATCCCGGGCTCGCGGCCGATTCCGCCGGTCGTGATGCGTACGCCGATGAGCGACGTCGACGCCTCCACGCGTGCCTCCGCGACGGCCGCTGCGGCGGAGAAGGAGAGCGAGCGCACGGGCAGCACACCGCGGCCCGAGGCGGCTCAGGCTCCCGCTCCCGCGGCGGAGCCGCAGGCCGACGAGAAGGCGCCGACGAGCGACTGGTTCGCTCCGCGCAAGACCGCGGTCCCCGCTCCGTCTCCGCCCGTCTCGGGCGGCACGCCCGGTGCCGGCACGGCGGGCCCCGCGCCCTCCGGGGGCAGCAACGGCAGCGGCATCCCGTACTTCTCCGACTCCCCGCAGGCCGGTCAGCCGCGCAGTGCGCTCAGCGATCTGGCGGCGAGCACGGACAGCCCGCCGTCCGGCGGTTCCAACGGCTTCGCGCCCGGCGGCGGCACGCCCCCGCCCGGGGCACGCCAGCCCGCCGGACCGACCGGCGGTCCGGTCAAGGGCAGCATGCCGGTCCGTCCGCGCCCCGGTGGCAACCAGGGTGCTCCCGGCCCCGGCGGCGGTGTTCCGGGCGGTCCCGGCGCCGGCGGTCCGCACGGTCCGGGTGTTCCCGGCCCGGGCATCGGCGGGCCTGGTGGTCCGGGCGGTCCCGGTGGCCCGCGGATGTCCGACGACACCGCCGTGCTCACCCCGCAGAACCCGGTCGGCGATCCGCTCGCCAACCCCGCGCCCGGTCCCGGCGGCCATGTCTCCGGCGACACCCTCACCAGTGGCATCCCGGTCGTTCCCGGCGACCACCGCTCGCCCTTCCCACCGCTCGGCGCAGGCGGCGTGGGCCCCGGGCCGAATCCGCTCGCGCCCCCGATCCCCGGACCGCACGAGACCGGGGAGTTCTCCGCACCCGAGTTCCCCGCGGGCCCGGGCGGCGGTCCCGCCGGTCCCGTCGTGCCCACCCCCGGAGCGGACGCGGCACCCCGGCCCGCCCAGCCCCGGCCCGCCGCGGCCAAGCCCGTCAAGAAGGGTCGGTCGAAGCTGGTGCTCGCGGGCGCCGGTGTGGTCGGTCTGCTCGGCGTCGCCTACGGCGCCGGACTGCTGATGAACCACTCCGAGGTGCCCAAGAGCACCACGGTGCTCGGCGTCGACATCGGCGGCGGCTCCACGGAGCAGGGCGTCAACAAACTGGAGGCCGCCCTCGGCAAGCGTGCGGCCTCGCCGCTCCAGCTCTCGGTCGGCGGCAAGAAGGAGCAGCTCGCGCCGGACAAGGCCGGTCTCTCCCTCGACAGCCAGGCCACCGTGCGCAATGCGGCCGGCAGCGACTACAACCCGGTGTCGGTGATCGGTTCCCTCCTCGGCGGCGAGCGTGTCGCCGAGCCGGTGATCCTCGTCGACGAGGAGAAGCTGAGCGTCGCGCTCACGGACCTGGCCGGCGTGTCCGGCTCGGCCACCGAGGGCACGATCAGGTTCGAGCCGGACAAGGTCGTCCCGGTACCGGGGAAGGCGGGCCAGGCTCTGGACGTCGGCCGTTCCATGATCTCGGTCAAGGACGCGTACCGCGCCCAGGTCGAGACGGGCCGGCCGAACCTCGTGGAACTGCCCGTCGCCGCCCGCCAGCCGACCATCACCCAGGCCGAGATCGACCGGGCGATGAAGGACTTCGCGGAGCCCGCGATGTCCGGCCTGATCACCATCAAGGCAGGCGGCAAGCAGATCCAGTTCGGCCCCGCGCGGTCACTGCCGAAGATCCTGTCGATGAAGGCGATCGACGGGAAGCTCGTGGAGGTCTACGACAAGAAGGCGATCGACGAGCTGCTCGACGGCGTCTTCGACGGTGTGCTGATCACCAAGGGCGACGGCAAGAAGCACCAGCTCAACGCCGACGACGTGGCCCAGGCGATGGGGACGGCGCTGCGAGGCACCACCCCGGCCGAGCGGACCGCCGAGATCGCACTCGACCCGAGCTGACGACGGCCCGCGACCGTCATCGGCGAAGCCCCCGACCCACCGGTCGGGGGCTTCGTCGATGACCGCGTCAGGCCGCCGGCTTCCGCGCCAGGGGTGCCGACTGCCGGCTGCCGGCGAGGGGAACGCCGAACGGGCGGTCCCGATTCCGCACAGGGGCGCACGCCTGGGCGTCGTCAACGGCCGTCGGTCGCGGGAGCGAGCCTCAGTTCAGCCGCGACCGCGCCGCCCGCGCCCGTCCCCGGATCGCTTCCGCCGTCGCCGGCTCGACCGTCGCGACCACGTCCGCGTACGCGTCCAGCTCGGCCGCGCCCGTCATGAACTCGCCGCGCTGCACGAGCAGCTGGGCCCGCTCATAGCGCAGCCGCGCGGGATGCGAGGGCAGGAGCAGGGAGAGCTCCACGGCCCACAGGGCGACCGACGACTGTTCCGGGCGGGCAGCCGCCCAGGCGCGGATGTTGTTGAGGATGCGCAGCACCACGTCGAGCGGGCTCGCCGGAGTCAGCATGGAGGCGTCCAGAGGGGCCCCTGTCGCCCCCGCGACCAGCAGCTCGGCGTCGGTCCCGGTCAGCGGCCGCCCGCCGGCGAACGGGTCGGCCAGGACCTGTTCGCCCGGCTCGCCGAAGCCGACGACGAAGTGGCCGGGCAGGGCGACCCCGTACACCGGCGCGCCCGCACGCCGTGCCACCTCGATCCACACCACCGACAGCAGGATCGGCAGACCGCGGCGCCGCCGGAGCACCTCGTGCAGCAGGGAGGACTCGAGCCGCTGGTAGTCGCCGGGGGACCCGCGGAAGTCGCAGCGTCCGCCGAGCAGGGCGGCCAGCGCGGCCGCCCAGGCACGGGGGCTCTTCGCGCCGTAGGGAAGCAGGCCGGCGAGACGGTCCAGTTCGATCTGGGCCGCGTCCAGGCCGGCCTCGTCCAGGCCGGGGTCCGCCTCCGTGCCGATCAGCAGGCACAGCAGGGCGAGATCGGGCCGCTCGGAGCGTGCCTCGTCCGTGAACCGCCGCCGCCAGGGATCGTCGTGCATACGCCAGTCGTACCCGTCTACGCCGATCGGAAGTGGTGATAGCGGTACAGGGTCGTGAACCCCATGCCCTCGTACAGCGCTCCCGCCCCCGCGTTGTCCTCCTCCACCTGGAGCCACGCGGCGGAGGCGCCCTCCTCCAGGGCACGCCGTGCGAGGGAGGTCATCACCGCCGTCGCGAGTCCCTGGCGCCGGTAGGCGGGATCCACCTCCACCGCCATGAAGCCCGCCCAGCGTCCGTCGACCACACACCGTCCGATCGCCGCCGGCACCGTGCCCTCGCTGCCCACGGAGGCGAACCACACGGACGGGCCGCTTCCCAGGACCTTGAGCACATGGCTGCCGGGCACACCGGTCCGCTGGTAGCGCTGGAGCCAGGACTCGTCGAAGGTGCGCGCCAGCCGGACCCGTTCGACGTCCGCGTCGAGGTCGGCGATGGGTGCCAGCGCGCCGATCCGCAGGTCCGCCGACACCTCGCGCGCCCAGCCGCGCGCCGCCAGCTGGGCGCCCAGCTGCTCCTGCGCCCCGGCCGCACCGGTCGCCGTCTGCACATACGCGGGCAGTCCCCGCTCCTCGTACCAGGCACGCACCCGGTCCAGTGCGTCGTCGAGCGGCAGTCCGGGGTCGCCGAGCGGCAGCACCGAGTTGGCGCGCCGGGTGAAGCCGGACGCGGCCCGCAGCTCCCAGTCGCCGAGCCGTTCGCGCTCCACCGGCTGCCAGGCCCGTGCCGTCACCCGGGCCAGCTCGTGGAAGTCCGCCGCGGGACCGCGTCGGCGGGCCGGCGCCGCGGGTACCACCTTGCCCGCGACCAGCGACGATTCCGGGATACGGACACTCTCACCGGTCCGCCGTGTGATCAGCAGCACACCCGCGTCCCATGATGTGAGAACACCAACCGTGTCGGTGAACTTCTCGCCCCCCGGGGTTGCCTCCGTGAGGCGCCGGACAGACACTCGTTTGCCCACGTCAGCGGGTGTAATACGGACTTCGAGGCGTCCGCCGCCGGTGATTTCCACAGCTCTGCCAGCCCCTCCTGTTCGGATCGTGCCCAGGAACGGAGATACTAGGGGCGGGCATCGACGACGCCGCGCTCCCGCGCAATGCCAGCCCTACCGAGGAGGAACGACAGCGTGACCTACGTCATCGCGCAGCCTTGTGTCGACGTCAAGGACAAGGCGTGCATCGAGGAGTGCCCCGTCGACTGCATCTACGAGGGTTCCCGGTCCTTGTACATCCACCCCGACGAATGCGTCGACTGCGGTGCTTGTGAGCCGGTCTGCCCCGTCGAGGCGATCTTCTACGAGGACGACACTCCGGAAGAGTGGAAGGACTACTACAAGGCGAACGTCGAGTTCTTCGACGAGCTCGGTTCGCCCGGTGGTGCCTCCAAGCTCGGTCTGATCGAGCGTGACCACCCCTTCATCGCCGCCCTGCCGCCGCAGAACCAGTAGCAGCCGGCTCGGCAGCTGTCGCCGTCCCCGGTCCCGTACGGTCGTCGTCCGTACGGGACCGAGGCGTTTGTCCCCACCCGGCCGCCGGCCCCACGAACGAGAAAGAGAAGCCCTCGTGTCCGCAGTCTCTTCGCGCCTTCCGACCTTCCCCTGGGACAAGCTCGAGCCGTACAAGACGACGGCCGCGGCCCACCCGGACGGCATCGTGGACCTCTCGGTCGGCACCCCGGTCGACTCCGTGCCGGAACTGATCCGGAAGGCCCTCGTGGAGGCCGCCGACTCGCCGGGCTACCCCACGGTCTGGGGCACGTCCGAGCTGCGGGACGCACTCACCGGCTGGGTGGAGCGCCGGCTCGGCGCCGTCGATGTCGCGCACACCAACGTGCTGCCGGTCGTCGGCTCCAAGGAGCTCGTGGCCTGGCTGCCGACCCAGCTCGGGCTCGGCGCCGGCGACAAGGTGGCGTACCCCCGACTGGCCTACCCGACCTACGAGGTCGGCGCCCGGCTGTGCGGCGCCACGCCCGTCGTGTACGACGACCCCACCGAGCTCGACCCGCGGGGACTGCGACTCCTCTGGCTCAACTCGCCGTCGAATCCGACCGGGCGGGTCCTCGCCAAGGACGAGCTGGTCCGCATCGTCGCCTGGGCGCGCGAGCACGGGATCCTGGTCTTCAGCGACGAGTGCTACCTGGAGCTGGGCTGGGAGGCCGAGCCGGTCTCGGTGCTGCACCCGGACGTCTGCGGCGGGACCTACGAGGGTGTCGTCGCGGTGCACTCGCTCTCCAAGCGCTCGAACCTGGCGGGATACCGCGCCGCCTTCATCGCCGGCGACGACGCGGTACTCGGTGAGCTGCTCCAGATCCGCAAGCACGGCGGAATGATGACGCCGGCGCCGGTGCAGGCCGCGACGATCGCCGCCCTCGGCGACGACACGCACGTCTCGGAGCAGCGGGCCCGCTACGCCGCCCGGCGCACCGCGCTGCGGGCGGCGCTGGAGGCCCACGGCTTCCGCATCGAGCACAGCGAGGCCAGCCTCTACCTGTGGGCGACGCGCGACGAGGCGTGCTGGGACACGGTCGCGCACCTGGCGGACCTCGGCATTCTGGTCGCGCCCGGTGACTTCTACGGGCCGGCCGGCGAGCGGTTCGTCCGGGTGGCCCTCACGGCCACGGACGAGCGCGTGGCCGCCGCGGTCAAGCGTCTGGGCGGCTGAGGTCTGCCGTCCGGCACGGCAGGGAGGGGCCCCGGGAGTTCGTGCTCCCGGGGCCCCTCCGTCGTTCGGCCCCGCGTCGTGGTGCGGTGATCAGCCGAGCGGCAGGTCCTTCACCGGCAGCTGGTCGGTGGGCAGGCCGCCACCGGCGAGCGCGTCCGTCGGCAGGCCGCCGCCGCCCAGGGAGTCGGTGGCTCCGCCGGCCGTCTCACCGAGGACGTCGCCCGCGCTGCCCGCCTCGTCACCGGCGGCCTTCTGGGCAACCGGGGTCGCCGCCTTGCCGGTCTTGCCGACGGTCTTGCCCGCGGCCGGGACGGCCTTCTTCACGGCGGAGCCACCTGTCTGGCCGGCCACCTCGGTGGACTTCTGGGTGGCACCCTCGAGGGTGCCGGTGACGCCCTCGGCGTCGAGAGCGGTCAGGCTGCCGACCGGAGCCTGCGGAAGGTCCACGGCGCTTGCGGAGCCGGCCGCACCGACCACGGGGGCTGCACCCGCCGCGATGAGCAGCGCGGCACGGGCGATCCGACGGGTCAGGGGGAGGGACATGATGCTCCTTGAGACGAGAAGGACGGTGTGGTTGTGCCTGTCCGGCGCCGCTTCCGGCACTCGGACGCAGTGACAACCGTTCGGGGGGAGGGGGAAGTTGCGGTACGCGAAGGTAAAGAGTTAGTAATGTGTCGCATTATCAGTCCCGGATAAAGACGGGCAAACATTCCATTGCGCAAGGGGTCGCCGAACCGTCACTTCGCCGTGGCCGCAAGGGATTTCCCGCAAGGGTGATGGTGAGTGCAAACGCCCGGGTCACACCCTGGTGTGAGCGTCCGGGCGTTCCCCTTCCGGGGGAGCGCTCGTATCAGCGTGCGATGCGAATTCGAACTTCACCCGGGTCGGCATCCGTGCCGGATTCCTGGCGCGAATTCCCCGCCGCACCGGCCGCGGACGCCGCGGCGGAATGCCAGCCCCTGCCGGACTCCTTCGCGCTCCACACCTTGCCGCCGTACGACACTTCCTCGATCCGCAGACCGTCCGCCCGGGCCACCGCCCAGTGCGCCAGCTCCCAGCCCTGCCGGGACGCTCCGCCGCCGTCCGCGGCGACCGTGGACGCCACCGGTACGGACACCTCGCCGGCGCCCGGAGCCCCCGCAGCGGCAGGGGACTTCGGCGTGACCCCGGGCCCGAACGCGCGCACCAGTTCGGCGCGCACCCTGGCCGGGTCGCCGGCTTCCGTGGACGTGCCCGGGTCGCACGTCAACGCGCCGCTCGTGCGCCCGGTGAGTGCGGCGGCCAGCAGGGTGGCGTCCGGCTCGTGCTTGGCGTACGCCTGCGGGAAGCCGCTGCGCTGCACGCGCTGCGCGGCGACGGTCAGCGGGAGGCGCGAGTAGCCGGGGACCTCCGCGAGGTGGGCGTAGAACTTCCCCGCCGAGTACACCGGGTCGAGGATCTGGGCCGTCGTGCCCCATCCCTTGGACGGACGCTGCTGGAACAGGCCGAGCGAGTCACGGTCGCCGTGCTCGATGTTGCGCAGCCCCGACTCCTGAAGTGCGGTCGCGAGCGCGATGGTGACCGCGCGCTCCGGCATGCCGCGGGTGGTGCCCACGGCGGAGATGGTCGCGGCGTTCGCGGCCTGCTCGGTGGTGAGTTCATAGCTCGGACCGTCCGAGCCCGAGGCGGCGCGCACGGTGCAGCGGGGGGTGCCCCCGCTGGACACGTACTGCACGGCGACATAACCGGCCACTGCCAGCAGCACGGCGAACGCGGCCGCGAAGCGCGGGAGGCGGCCGCGCCGGAGGGGGGAGGCGGTCTCGGGCACGTGCCCACCGTACTGGAGCCCGCGCTAGGGTCGGAGGCATGCCTGAAACCGTGCTTGACCTCACTCTTGATGCCCCGGCGCTGACCGCCGCACTGGTCGATTTCCGCTCCGTCAGCGGCGAGGAGAAGCCCCTCGCGGACGCCATCGAGCAGGCATTGCGCGCCTTCCCGCACCTCACGGTCGACCGGCACGGCAACAACGTGGTGGCGCGCACGAACCTCGGGCACACCGAGCGGGTCATCCTCGCCGGTCACATCGACACGGTCCCGATCGCCGACAACGTGCCCTCACGGCTCGACGACGACGGCATCCTCTGGGGCTGCGGCACCAGCGACATGAAGTCGGGTGTGGCGCTCCAGCTGCGGATGGCCGCGACCGTCCCCGAGCCCAACCGCGATCTCACCTTCGTCTTCTACGACAACGAAGAGGTCGCCGCCCACCTCAACGGTCTGGGACATGTGGCCGAGGCCCACCCCGAGTGGCTGCGGGGCGACTTCGCCATCCTGCTGGAGCCGTCGTACGGCGAGGTCGAGGGCGGCTGCCAGGGGACCCTGCGGGTCCACCTCCGTACGGCGGGGGAGCGGGCCCACTCCGCGCGCAGCTGGATGGGGTCCAACGCCATCCACGCGGCGGCGCCGATCCTGGCCCGCCTCGCCGCGTACGAGCCGCGCCGGCCGGTGATCGACGGACTGGAGTACCACGAGGGCCTCAACGCGGTGGGGATCGAGGGCGGCGTCGCCACCAACGTCATCCCGGACGCGTGCACGGTCGTCGTCAACTACCGGTACGCGCCGGACCGCAGCGAGGAGGAGGCCGTGGCCCACGTCCGCGAGGTCTTCGCCGGCTGCGGTGTCGCGGAGTTCGTGGTGGACGACCACACCGGCGGTGCGCTGCCCGGACTCTCCCACCCTGCCGCCGCCGCGTTCATGGAGGCCGTGGGCGGGAGCGCGCGACCGAAGTTCGGGTGGACCGACGTGTCCCGTTTCAGCGCGCTGGGCGTCCCGGCGGTCAATTACGGACCGGGCGACCCGCTCTACGCGCACAAGCGGGACGAGCACGTCGAGGTGGACAAGATCGTGCACTGCGAGCAGCGGCTGCGTGACTGGCTCACCTCCTGACCGCCGGGATTTCACATTTCGTAACGTTCTCCGACCTACCCTGACCCAAAGCAACGATGTTCGGCGGAGGGAGCAGGTCATGGGCAACCCCGAGGGTTTGCAGGCGCTGGAGGAGCAGCGACTGGGGCCGGTGCTGCGCCGCAGGGACCAGGTGCAGCCCGGCACCACCGACCAGCGGCTGCTGGACACCGAGGGCGACTCCCAGTGGGTGCACACCGATCCCTGGCGGGTCATGCGCATCCAGTCGGAGTTCGTGGAGGGCTTCGGCGCGCTCGCCGAACTGCCCAGCGCGATCAGTGTCTTCGGCTCCGCCCGCACGGCGCCCGGCTCACCCGAGTACGAGGCGGGCATCCGGATCGGGAAGGCGCTGGTCGAGGCCGGTTTCGCGGTGATCACGGGCGGCGGCCCGGGGGCGATGGAGGCCGCGAATCGCGGTGCGCGGGAGGCCAAGGGCATCTCGGTGGGCCTCGGCATCGAGCTCCCCTACGAGCAGGGCCTCAACCCGCACGTCGACATCGGCGTGAACTTCCGCTACTTCTTCGTCCGCAAGACGATGTTCGTGAAGTACGCCTCGGGCTTCGTGGTCCTGCCGGGCGGCCTGGGCACGCTGGACGAACTGTTCGAGGCGCTGACCCTCGTCCAGACGGGCAAGGTGACCCGCTTCCCGATCGTGCTCTTCGGCACGGAGTACTGGAGCGGCCTGGTGGACTGGCTGCGCCACACGGTCGTGGCGCAGGGGAAGGCGTCGGAGAAGGACCTGGTGCTGTTCCACGTGACGGACGACGTGGAGGAGGCCGTGTCCCTGGTGACGAAGGAGACGGGTCACTAGACACCGCCCCCTCGGACCTCGGTCGCCGGACGCCCCGTCCGGCGACCGACAAGTCCTAGGCCAGGCCCCTGCGGGCCACCGCCGGCGGCCGGTGGCCCGCGATCGTGGCCACCATGTCCAGCACCTGGCGGGTCTCCGCCACCTCGTGGACCCGGTACACCTGCGCCCCCAGCCATGCCGACACGGCGGTCGTCGCCAGCGTCCCGATCACGCGCTCCTTCACCGGGCGGTCCAGCGTCTCCCCGACGAAGTCCTTGTTGGACAGCGAGACCAGCACGGGCCAGCCCGTCTCCACCATCTCGCCGAGCCGTCGCGTCGCCTCCAGCGAATGGCGCGTGTTCTTCCCGAAGTCGTGTCCGGGGTCGATCATGATCGCGTCGCGCCGTACGCCCAGCTCCACAGCCTGCTCCGCCAGTGACAGCGTCACCCGCAGGATGTCCGCGACGACGTCGTCGTACGCGATCCGGTGCGGGCGCGTACGCGGCTCGGCGCCGCCCGCGTGCGTGCACACCAGACCGGCGCCGTACCGCGCCGCGACCTCGGCCAGCTTGGGGTCGACCCCGCCCCACGCGTCGTTCAGCAGGTCCGCTCCCGCCTCGCAGACGGCCTCGCCGACGTCGTGCCGCCAGGTGTCGACGCTGATCACCACGTCCGGGAACCGCTTGCGCACCTCGGCCACGAAGCCGACCGTCCGCCGCGCCTCCTCCTCGGCGGTGACCTCGGCGCCGGGCCCGGCCTTCACCCCGCCGATGTCGATGATCGCGGCCCCCTCGGCCACCGCCTGCTCGACCCGGGCGAGCGCGGGCTCGTCGCGGAACGTCGCGCCCTGGTCGTAGAAGGAGTCGGGCGTACGGTTCACGATCGCCATGATCACCGGCTCGTGCGCGTCGAATTCGCGCTGGCCCAGCCGCAGCATCAGCTGTTTCCTCCTCGGTTCGTCCGCCTGCGACCCTAACCGCCGGACGGTCGTGGCACGATCAGCAGCGGACAGATTCCGTTCGGTGGAGAGGGTTCGCCCGTGTTCTTGTTCTTGCTGATCGCGATGGTCGTGGTGGTCGCCGCGGTCACGCTCGCCGTGGTCGGCGGCGGCGACAGCGCGGCGCTGCCCGAGGCCGCGCCCGAGCAGCTGGTCGATCCCCTTCCCGAGTCCCGGCCCGTCGGCCGCGCGGACGTGGAGGCGCTGCGGCTGCCGGTGGGCATGCGCGGCTACCGGATGGCGGACGTGGACGACGTGCTGGGCCGCCTCGGGGCGGAGCTCGCCGAGCGCGACGCCCGTATCGCCGAGCTGGAGTCCGCCCTGGCGGGTGCGCAGGCGACCGCGGTCGGCACGGCGGACCTCTTCTCCGGACCCGGCGACCCCTTCGCCAAGCCCGGTGACCGATTCCGGCGCGGAGACCGCTTCGACGAGCCCGAGGACCGCTTCGGCAAGCCCGACGAGGACTCCGAGCAGTGACCGGCGGGGCGGTGGCGGGGCCCGACGGACGGCTGCGCTGCCCCTGGGGACTGTCCACCGAGGACTACGTCAGGTACCACGACGAGGAGTGGGGCCGGCCGGTCCACGGCGACGACGCGCTCTTCGAGCGGCTGTGCCTGGAGGCCTTCCAGTCCGGACTGTCCTGGATCACGATCCTGCGCCGGCGCGAGGGCTTCCGCCGGGCCTTCGACGACTTCGCGATCGCGGCGGTCGCGCAGTACACCGACGCGGACAAGGAGCGCCTCCTCGCGGACGAGGGGATCATCCGCAACCGCGCCAAGATCGAGGCGACCCTCGCCAACGCGCGGGTGCTCGCCGGGCGGCCGCCCGGCGAGCTGGATGCGCTCATCTGGTCGTACGCACCCGACCCGGCTTCCCGGCCGGCGCCGCGGACCGTCGCCGACGTCCCTGCCGTCACCGACGAGTCCACGGCGCTCGCCAAGGCCCTCAAGAAGCAGGGCCTGCGTTTCATCGGACCCACGACGGCCTACGCCCTGATGCAGGCGTGCGGCCTGGTCGACGACCACTTGGCCGACTGCATGGCCAGAGGCTCCGCCTCGGGCGGCCGGGCCACCTGACGAGAGGCCTTAACGGCCCAGGTACTTCGGCTTCTCCTTGGCGACGAAGGCCTGCACCGCGATGGTGTGGTCCTCCGACGCGCCCGCCAGCGTCTGGAGCTCGTCCTCCTTCTCCAGCGTCTCGTCGAGCGTGTGCCCGGCGCCGTAGGCGAGCGACTCCTTGAGCGCGGCGTAGGCCACGGTCGGCCCGTCCGCCAGCGCGCGGGCCACCGCCGCGGCCTCCGCGGCCAGCTGGTCCGCCGGGACGAGCTTGTTCGCGATGCCCAGCTCGTACGCCTCCTGCGCGGAGAAGGACCGCGGGAAGAGCAGCAGGTCGGCGGCCCGGCTCTGGCCGATCAGCCGCGGCAGCGTCCAGGAGACGCCGGAGTCCGCCGTCAGCGCCACCCCCGCGAACGAGGTCGTGAAGGAGGCGGTGTCGGCGACGACCCGGTAGTCCGCGGCGAGTGCGAAGCCGAGGCCGGCCCCGGCGGCCACGCCGTTGATCCCCGCGACGACGGGCTTCGGCATCCCGGTCAGCGCACGCACGACGGGGTTGTAGTGCTCCCGGACCGTGTTCATGGTGTGGCCGCTGCCCGAGGCCTTGTCCTCGGCGAGCAGCGAGATGTGCTCCTTGAGGTCCTGGCCCACGCAGAACGCGCGCCCGGTCGCCGTCAGCAGAACCGCCCGTACGGCAGGATCGGCGGCGGCTGCCTCTGCCGAATCCCTCAGAGCGACTTTCGCCTCGGTGTTCATCGCGTTCATGGCCTCGGGCCGGTTGATCGTGATCGTCGCGAGTCCGTCGCTCACCTCGTACAGCACGGAGTCGGCCATGGCAGGTCCCCTTTACGGCTCAGCGGTGGTGTCCAGGGCCAGCATGGCGGAGATCGCGGTGGGTGGGCATGTGACCTGCGTCTAACAATCTTCCGGCAATCTCGAGCGGCTTCGGTGCGGAGGGCGGCGAAGTATCGCAGGCGGATCGCCGAATTGAGTGGTTTTGCGCGAGCGCGTTGCCTAAGCGATGCCGACTGATGTTGGTCATCGGGTCCCGCCATGCGGGATAATGACCTGGAAGCACTGTGTTCGATGCCGGTGACACCTGGGTTGTCGGCCGATGAGCTGGTTTCAGGAAGGGGAACGAGCATGGCGGCCATGAAGCCGCGGACGGGCGACGGCCCGCTCGAGGTGACCAAGGAGGGGCGGGGCATCGTCATGCGCGTTCCGCTCGAAGGCGGCGGTCGGCTTGTTGTCGAGCTGACACCGGACGAAGCCGATGCTCTCGGCGACGCCCTGAAGAAGGTCGTCGGCTGACGCGGAAGCCCCACACTTTTCACTGCCCCGGCACGCTTGGTGCCGGGGCAGTGTGGTTTCCGAACGACGCGAGCCGGTCGGACCGTCGACGGGCTCAGGGACGAGGGGGGCGGAACTCGCGGACGGGGAATCGCGAGGGTGAGCGTCGCGGGACGGTGTCGCGTGCCGGGCGCTGCGGTCGGGCGGGGTCAGCCCCGGCGGACCGCGCAGAGCAGACCGTCGCCCACCGGCAGCAGGGACGGAAGCAGCTCCTGGCTCTCCCGGACCGCGCGCAGCAGTTCGCGCAGGCGCAGCACCTCCGCCGGCTGGGCCGCGGAGTCGACCGTGCGGCCGTCCGCGAAGACGCCTTCGAAGCACACAAGACCCCCAGGTCGGAGCAGGCGCAACGATTCAGCGAGACAGTCCAGCGACTCCATACGGTCGCCGTCGCAGAACACGAGGTCGTAGCCCCCGTCCGCGAGGCGGGGGAGGACGTCGAGGGCACGGCCGGGGATGAAGCGGGCGCGGTTGCCCGCGAACCCCGCCGCGCGGAAGGCCTGCTTCGCGAACTGCTGCCGGTCCGGCTCGGGATCGACGGTGGTCAGGACGCCGTCGTGCCGCATGCCCTGGAGCAGATAGATCCCGGAGACGCCTGTCCCCGTACCGATCTCCGCGACCGCCTTCGCGTCGGCGGTGGCAGCGAGCAGGCGCAGCGCTGCGCCGGTGCCTGGCGACACCGAGGCGAGCCCTGACTCCCGGGACCGGTCACGGGCCCAGCGCAGTGCGTCGTCCTCGGCGACAAAGGCGTCGGCGAACGCCCAGCTCGTCTGCCGGTTGGCGGTAATGACCCTCTCCTGTCCCCGTAGTTGGCGCGACGCTGACTGTATCCGTTGCGCCCGGGAACCCGCTGATGGGACCGGGCGTTATGAAGGCGGGGGGAGTACATGGACCAGGGTCGGAAGCAGCACCCAAATTCGCGTAAAGATTCTTATCCGGAGCTAACGGGCGAGGTGGCTATGGTAGGGGCTCCGCTGGACACCACCAGAGCCGACAGGGGAGGTGCGGCTGCACCTGCGGATCGGAGAGGAGTGCTGAAGCGCTTCCTCAGGTCACCGGGTGAGCCGAGATCCGTGACCGACATTGCTGACCGTTCTCGCACAGCCGACTCCGCAACTACAGCGACCTTCGCATCGGATGCGGAATCGCAGGCGTGGACGCCTCCCACGTGGGAGGAGATCGTCAGCACGCACAGCGGTCGCGTCTACCGTCTCGCGTACCGCCTCACGGGCAACCAGCACGACGCCGAGGACCTCACACAGGAGGTCTTCGTCCGTGTCTTCCGCTCGCTGTCGACGTACACGCCGGGCACCTTCGAGGGCTGGCTGCACCGCATCACCACGAACCTCTTCCTGGACATGGTCCGCAGGAAGCAGCGCATCCGCTTCGACGCGCTCGGCGACGACGCGGCCGAGCGGCTGCCCAGCCGTGAGCCGTCCCCGCAGCAGGTCTTCAACGACACGCACTTCGACGCCGACGTCCAGCAGGCGCTGGACACCCTCGCACCCGAGTTCCGTGCCGCCGTGGTCCTGTGCGACATCGAGGGTCTGTCCTACGAGGAGATCGCCGCGACCCTGGGCGTCAAGCTCGGCACGGTCCGCAGCCGGATCCACCGTGGGCGCTCGCATCTGCGCAAGGCACTTCAGCACCGTTCCCCCGAGGCCCGTGCCGAACAGCGGACGCTGACGGCCGCGGTCGGTCTGGTAGGGGAGGTCGGAACGGCGTGAGTGGCTCCAGCCCGACCCCTGCAGAGCAGCACCTGGGGGACCGGCTCGCCGCGCTTGTCGACGGTGAGCTGAAACACGACGCCCGGGACCGTGTGCTCGCCCACCTGGCGACCTGCCCCAAGTGCAAGGCCGAAGCCGACGCCCAGCGACGGCTGAAGGACGTCTTCGCCCACACCGCACCACCGCCGCCCTCCGAGGGGCTGCTGGCGCGGCTCCAGGGCCTGCCCGCCGGACCGTCCGACGGTGACGACGGCAGGGACGGCCCGTTCGGCGGCGGACGCATGACCGAAGCCGTGTTCGGAGCGCTGAGTCCGTCCGCGGGTAGAACCGGCGACCCCCGCTCGGAGACGTTCGGATACGTCCCCGAGGGCGCGCATGCCGCGTTCCTCCCCGGAGGATCGAGCGGTTTCCGTATCCATGAAGTAGGACGTCAGGAAGCCGAACGCTCCCCTTGGCGCGGCCGCAGGTTCGCGTTCGCGGCGGCGAGTGCTGTCTCCTTCGCCGCGATCGCCCTCGGCGGCTCGCTGCCGCTGGACTCCTCCGTCCAGGCGAACCCCAGGGGAGGCGGCGCCGGGAACAGCGTGACGCCGCTGCGTGCCACCGCCGGCTCCGGCACGACGGGCGGCGGCACCTCGTCGACGTCCGCGCCCGGATCCGTCAGGAGCACGGAGTACGATCGCCGCCGCGCCGGGAGCAACGCCCAGGCCAGGTCCGAGAACCGTCCCATCGGCCTCTCGGATCCCGACATGGGGACCGCGACGGCCGCCCCGGACCCCGCCCTCGCCGTTCCGGCCGTGGTGAACTCCCTGTTCACAGCACCGTCGTTGATACGTCCGACGGGCTCGGCCTTCCAGCTCGCGTCCGCCGTCGGCATCCAGGCGAACGCAACACCGGCTCCCACGCACCTCATTGCCCCCACGCAGCCCGCGCAGTCCCTGACGACCCGGCGCTGACCGGGCACTGCGCGCGGATTCGCAAACCTGGTTGAATCTTCCGAGGGGTACCGCACAGGGGTGCCGCCGTGGTCGGCAGTTTGCGGGGAGAGCATGGACGACGGGAAGCCCACCGGACCCAAGGCGAAGTGGTGGAGCCGGCCCAGCGCGGGACGTGCCGCTCATGGCGAATCCGAGACGCAGCACCTCGCGCCGGTGCCGGTCGCGGCTTCCGGAACGGTCGCGGCATCCTCAGTGGGCGCGCAGTCGCAGACGGCGGCCGATCCCGTCGGCGCCGAGGCACCCGAGACCGGCGCCGGACCCGTCGCCGAACCCGCCGTCGCTCCGGTTGCCGAGCCCGTCACCGCACCGGTGCCCGAGCAGCAGCGTCCGCAGCCGCTGCACGAGCCGGACGTCTACAGCACGCCGCCGTACGGCGGACCGGGCCCCTGGGCGCCCGCCCCGCCCGTCCAGCGGCCTGCGCCGACTCCCGCGCAGGGCACGTCCGTACCTCCGCAGTACACGGCACCGCACGGCGCGGGGCAGGCCGCCGAGGGCGGTGCCTTCGCCCCGCCGGCGCACCAGCAGACGCCTCCCCCCGCGCCTGCGCACGCCCAGCCCGATGCGCCTGCGCAGGCCCCAGGTGCTCACCACCCGCACCCGCACGCCCAGCCCGATGCGCACCACCCGCAGTCGCAGACCCACGTCCCGCATCACCCGCAGCCGCAGGCTCACGGCACGCACCACGCGCAGGCCCAGCCCCAGGGTGCGCACCAGCAGCCCTCGTTGTGGCTCCAGTACGACCCGTGGAGCGCCCCCGGCGCCGCCCCGCTCAGCCACCCCGGTGAGCCCGCGAAGAAGCGCAGCCGTCGTGGTTCGCTGCTGGTGGGCGCCCTCGTCGTGGCGCTGCTCGCCGGCGGCATAGGCGGCGGGATCGGCGCGTACATCGAGCGCAACGGCGGTATCACCCAGGTCGAGTTGCAGCAGGCTCCCCGGGACAACGGCGACCGCGCGCCCGACAGCGTGGCCGGTATCGCCTCCAGCGCCCTGCCCAGTGTCGTCACCCTCCATGTGAGCGGCGGCGGCGAACAGGGCACCGGCACCGGCTTCGTCCTGGACGAGCAGGGCCACATCCTCACCAACAACCATGTCGTCGACCCGGCGGGCGCCGCCGGTGAGATCTCCGTCACGTTCAGCGGGGGCGAGACGGCCAAGGCGACCCTCGTCGGCAAGGACAGCGGCTACGACCTCGCCGTCGTCAAGGTCGCGGGTGTCTCCGGGCTCAAGCCCCTGCCGCTCGGCAACTCCGACAGCGTCCAGGTCGGCGACCCGGTCGTGGCCATCGGCGCCCCCTTCGACCTCCAGAACACGGTCACCTCCGGGATCATCAGCGCCAAGGAACGGCCGATCACCGCGGGCGGGGAGAAGGGCGACGGCAGTGACGTCAGCTATGTCGACGCCCTCCAGACCGACGCCCCCATAAATCCGGGCAACTCCGGCGGCCCGCTGGTGGACACCAAGGCCCGCGTCATCGGCATCAACAGCGCGATCCGCGCCGCCGACACGGCGGGCGCGGAAGGCGGCCAGGCCGGATCGATCGGCCTCGGCTTCGCCATCCCGATCAATCAGGGCAAGCGCGTCGCCGAGGAGCTGATCAACACCGGCAAGGCCACCCACCCGGTGATCGGCGTGAGCCTCGACATGAAGTACAGCGGCGACGGCGCGCGCGTGGGCGAGAAGGGCAAGGACGGTTCCGGGTCGGTCTCGGCCGGCGGTCCCGCGGCCAAGGCCGGCATCAAGGCCGGTGACGTGATCACCAAGGTCGACGGCCAGCGGGTGCACAGCGGCGAGGAGCTGATCGTCAAGATCCGTTCCCACCGCCCGGGCGACCGTCTGGAGCTGACCGTGGTCCGCGCCGGGAAGGAACGGACGATGACACTGACCCTCGGCTCCGCCGACGGCGCGTGACGCACGGAAGTTCCGCCGGGTACCGTGGTTCGGGCCCGGCACCCATCCGATCTGCGGGCCACAGAGAACACGAGGAGCAGCAGGGTGTTCAATGACATAGGCGCACTGGAGCTGGTCACGATCATCGTGCTCGCCGTGCTCGTCTTCGGACCCGACAAGCTGCCCAAGGTCATTCAGGACGTCACCCGCTTCATCCGCAAGATCCGCGAGTTCTCCGAGAGCGCCAAGGAGGACATCCGCACCGAACTGGGGCCGGAGTTCAAGGACTTCGAATTCGAGGACCTCAACCCGAAGACGTTCATCCGCAAGCAGCTGAACGAGAACGAGGACCTGAAGGAGCTCAAGGAGCTCCGCAGCTCCTTCGATCTCAAGAAAGAGATGAATGACGTCGCGGACGCGGTGAACGGCTCCGGCGCGGACCGTTCCGTGCCGGCCGCGGTCTCCCACGCCGACGGCTCCACGGGGGCCTCCTCCGGCACCCCCGACCTGCTGAAGAAGAGCGAAAAGGTCGATCAGGACGAGCGGCCGCCCTTCGACGCAGACGCCACCTGAGTACCGTCAATCCCTGCGAGCCGGGACAGGGTGGCTATTCTCTCCATCTGTCAGGACGCGAGGACGCCCGAGGGGGGCGGGTCCGCTCCGGACCTCGGACACAGAGGAGGCGGCCGGGTAGATGGAGACGACAAGTCGACCAGCGGCTCAGAGCACGGTCAGCGATTCCCCCGCTCCCGGTGCGCAGCGTACGACGGCACCGGAGGGCAAGGCGGGTGCCGCGGCCCGGCGCACGGTCGACGGATATCTGAAGGCACCGTTCCCCTGGTACGGACTGGACGAGGCCTTCACGGGCCCGCGTTGGCTGATGCAGGTCGGCGCGGCCGCTGACGGTACGGTCCAGCACGGCGCGATGGGGCACGGCGACGAGCCGTCGATACGCTCGGAGGCGGCCGGTACGGAGAAGGAACGCTTCGCGGTGGTCATCACCGTCGCGGCGAGCCCCGTACGCCGCAGCGGTGACGGCACGGGCGTCCTGGACGCCACCACGGTTTCCTCCGCGGCCTGGCTGGCCGGCTCGGGACTGCTGGCCCACACCTGGCCCGCCCAGCTGGACCACTCGCTGCGTGACGACTGGCTGGACCAGCAGACCGAGACCGCCTTCGAGCTGGCCGACGACATGAGCGGACCGGCCTGGTCCGCGCTCTCGCTGCCGGTCGACGGTGAGCCGACGCCCTTCCACTACCGCGAGTCGGAGTTCGGCTGGGTGCTGGCCGGTTCCACCCGGACAGGGGTGCACATCGGCGCGTACGGGCGCGGGATGAGCGCCTACGGTCTCGGCTTCTCGGCGGTCGGGGACCTGGCCTCGTACATCCCGTCCTGACGGCACCGGACGGGCTTGACAATCAAGCCCGTCCGGACGCGGGACCACGGGGCTCAGGCACCTCCCGCGGCGGGTGGGCCCGCCGTGGGACCACCCGGCGCCGGACGGCTCAGAACTTGTTCCGCGGGGTGATCCCCAGCGACATGCCCGACAGACCGCGCTGGCGGCCGCCCAGCTTGCCCGCGATCGCGCGCAGGGCGGAGCCCGCGGGGGAGTCGGGGTCGGTGAGCACGACGGGCTTGCCCTCGTCGCCGCCCTCACGCAGGCGCACGTCGATCGGAATCGAACCCAGCACCGGCACGGTCGCGCCCGTGGTCTTCGTCAGGCCCTCGGCGACCCGCTGGCCACCGCCGCTGCCGAAGACGTCGACCATCTCGTCGCAGTGCGGGCACGGCAGGCCCGACATGTTCTCGACGACGCCGACGATCTTCTGGTGGGTCTGGACGGCGATCGAGCCGGCCCGCTCGGCGACCTCCGCCGCGGCCTGCTGGGGGGTCGTCACCACCAGGATCTCCGCGTTCGGTACCAGCTGCGCCACCGAGATCGCGATGTCGCCGGTGCCCGGGGGCAGGTCGAGCAGCAGGACGTCCAGGTCGCCCCAGTACACGTCGGCGAGGAACTGCTGGAGCGCGCGGTGCAGCATCGGGCCGCGCCACACCACCGGGGCGTTGCCCGGGGTGAACATGCCGATCGAGATGACCTTCACGCCGTTCGCGGACGGCGGCATGATCATGTTCTCGACCTGGGTGGGACGGCCGTCGGCACCCAGCATCCGGGGCACCGAGTGACCGTAGATGTCGGCGTCCACGACACCGACCTTCAGGCCGTCGGCGGCCATCGCGGCCGCGAGGTTCACCGTCACGGAGGACTTGCCGACCCCGCCCTTGCCGGAGGCGACCGCGTACACCCTGGTCAGCGAGCCGGGCTGGGCGAACGGCACCTCACGCTCGGCCGTACCGCCGCGCAGCGACGACGCGAGATCGCGCCGCTGCTCGTCGCTCATCACATCCAGCGTGACGTCGACGCGCGTGACGCCGTCGAGGCGGGCGACCGCGTCCGTCACGTTCTTGGTGATCGTCTCGCGCATCGGGCAGCCGGAGACGGTGAGGTACACCGTGACCGCGACCGCGCCGTCCGCCTCGATCCCGACTGATTTGACCATGCCGAGTTCGGTGATCGGTCGGTTGATCTCGGGGTCGTTCACCGTCGCCAGTGCCTCAAGCACCGCGTCTTCCGTAGCCATACCGATGATGGTACGGCGCTGACCACCACCGCCGGTAAGGCCGTCAGCGGTCGCTTTCGTCACGCCCCGAGGCGCGCTCGTACGGGAATACGGCGCGATGCTCCTCCATCTCCTTCACGAGGTCCTGGAGTTCCGAGCGGATCCAGTCGCGGGTGGCCACCTCGCCGAGGCCCATGCGCAGCGCGGCGATCTCCCGGGTGAGGTACTCGGTGTCCGCGATCGACCGCTCGTTCTGCTTGCGGTCCTGCTCGTGGGTGACCCGGTCACGGTCGTCCTGGCGGTTCTGCGCCAGCAGGATCAGGGGAGCGGCGTACGACGCCTGGAGCGACAGCATCAGGGTCAGGAAGATGAAGGGGTACTCGTCGAAGCGCAGACCGGCGGGCGCGCTGACGTTCCACACCACCCACATGATGATGATCACCGTCATCCAGACGATGAACCGTCCCGTGCCCAGGAAGCGGGCGATCCGCTCGGAGAACCGGCCGAAGGCCTCCGGGTCGTACTCCGGCAGCAGAGTGCGCCGCGGCGCGCGGGGCTGATCGAGCCGGACCCGCGGGCGGGGCGCGGCGCTCGCTCCCGACGGCAGCCGCTCCCTCGTGTCGCCGCGCTCTCCCGGACCGCTCTCGCCGCCGCTACCCATGGGCGGACTCCTCGAACTCCGTCTCCCGCCAGTCCTCCGGCAGCAGATGGTCCAGGACGTCGTCGACGGTCACCGCTCCGAGCAGCGAGCCGCCCTCGTCGACGACCGGCGCCGCGACCATGTTGTACGCCGCGAGATAGCTGGTGACCGCCGGCAGCGGGGTGCCCGGCGAGAGCGGCGGCAGATCGCTGTCGACGAGGGAACTGACCAGGGTGAACGGCGGGTCCCGCAGCAGCCGCTGGAAGTGGACGGTGCCGAGGTACTTGCCCGTCGGCGTCTCGTCCGGCGGGCGGCACACATACACCTGCGCGGCGAGCGCGGGGGAGAGGTCCTGCTGGCGTACCCGCGCCAGGGCGTCGGCGACCGTCGCGTCCGGCCGCAGCACGATCGGTTCCGTGGTCATCAGACCGCCGGCCGTGTGCTCCTCGTACGACAGCAGGCGGCGCACATCGGCGGCGTCGTCCGGCCGCATCAGGGTGAGCAGGCGCTCCTGGTCCTCCTCGGGCAGCTCGGAGAGCAGGTCGGCCGCGTCGTCCGGGTCCATGGCCTCCAGCACGTCGGCGGCCCGCTCCTCCTTGAGCTTGCCGAGGATCTCGATCTGGTCGTCGTCCGGCAGCTCCTCCAGCACGTCGGCCAGCCGGTCGTCGTCGAGGGCGGCGGCGACCTCCGCGCGCCGTTTCGGCGACAGGTGGTGCAGCACATTGGCGAGGTCGGCCGGGCGCATCCGCTCGAAGGTGGCGACCAGGCTCTCGGCGCCCTGCGCGTCCTCGTCGAGCGAGAAGCCGGTCACCGCCGACCACTCGACGGTCAGGGTCTCACCCCTGCGCCGCAGTGCCCCCGCCCTGCCCCTGCGGACGAACGCCTTGTCGATCTCCCAGTCGCGGCGGGCCGGCAGCTGCTGGATCGAGACGTCGAGGACGGTGACCTCCTCGCCGCTGTCCACCAGCTGTACGCGGCGGTCGAGCAGTTCACCGAGCACCAGCCGCTCCGTGGGCCGCTGCTCGAACCGGCGCACGTTCAGTACGCCGGTGGTGATGACCTGGCCCGACTCCACACCGGTGACGCGGGTCATCGGGAGGAAGATCCGGCGGCGGCTGAGCACCTCGACGACCAGACCGAGCAGCCGCGGCGGCCGCCGCCCCACCCGCAGCATCGCGACGAGGTCGCGCACCCGGCCCACCTGGTCGCCCTGCGGGTCGAAGACGGGCACACCCGCGAGATGGGACACGAAGATCCGAGGGGCGCCTGCCACCGTCTCCGCCCTCCTCACTCGCCGGATTTTGCCGGGAATTGCCGCTGATCGTGGGCTTCAGGCTAGCCCGTACCGATGCGTGCCGCCCCTGGCCGACGTCCGTACGGCTCCCTGCGGAGCGGCCCGCTCCGCACGGGTACGCTGCCGTCTGCCACCCATGACAAGCAGATGAGAGGCAGTGCGCCGGTGACTCTTCTCCCCCCGGTTCCTCAGGCTCGCAGGGCCGCGCTCGCCGTGGCGATGTGCGCCGGACTGGCCGTGGCGCTCACGGCATGTGGAGGCGAGGACCCGGACGCGGGGACCAACGGAATCGGCAAGCTCTCCGCCGCCGAGATCGAGACAAAGGCGAAGACCGCGGCCGACGCCGCGACGGCCGTACGGCTGTCGGGCACCCTCGTCAGCAAGGGCGGCACCTACAAGCTGAACATGCGGCTCAAGCACGACGGCGGCACCGGCTCCGTCACCTCGAAGGACAACACCTTCGAACTGCTGCGGATCGGCAAGGCGCTCTATCTGAAGGCCGACGCGGGTTTCTGGAACCCCGAGGACGGCAAGGGAGACGCGAAGCCGGGCGAGAGTGACGACGAGGCGGCGGACAAGCTCGACGACAAGTATGTGAAGGTCCCCGAGGGCGACCCCGCGTACAACCAGTTCCGCGGCTTCACGGACATGGACGTCCTGCTGGATGGGCTGCTCGGCATGCAGGGCGAGCTGAGCAAGGGCGACCGTACGAAGGTCGGCGGTGTCCGCGCGATCAAGGTGACGGCGGGGGAGGGCGCGGGCGGCACGCTCGACGTCTCCCTGGAGGGCGAGCCCTATCCCCTTCAGTTCGCGCGGGCCGGCGGGGCCGGTGTGCTGACGCTCGGGGACTGGGGCAAGGACTTCACGCTGAAGGCGCCGTCGAAGGAGGAGACGGTCGACTACGGCGGCCAGCTCCCGAAGACGAACAGCCAGTCGGGATCGTCCGGCGGCTGAGGCCGGGACGGCCGGCGGCCGGGCCCCGAGCCGCTGGGGCTCAGGCAGCCGGGGGCAGGGCTTCAGCGGGACGGATGCGGCCCCGGCGCCCCCAGCAGCTCTCAGCCGCGCTTCTTCTTACGGCCGACCAGCAGTCGCGGAAGTCCGGCAGGCGCCGGACGGCGGGTCGTCGCCGGCGTGGGGAGCGGCGGCTCGGCCAGCGAGGTGGACCCCAGGTCCGTGGTCGCGGCACGCGGTTCGAGTCGCAGGACACGGCACTCGCGCGCCCACCGCTCCGTCATCACCTCCGCGTCCGGCGCGTTCAGCCGCTTGCCCTTGAGCTCGGCGACCGCCGCTTCCCACGCCGGCGCGTGCGGCTCCAGCTCGGACACCGCGGCCGTCCACACGACGAGCCGTCCGCCCTTGTCCTTGCTGCGCACGGTGACCTCGGCCATACCGCCGTCCACCAGTTGCGGCAGCGGCTGCTCGCCGGGCCCGTCGCCCACGAGATGCAGGGCGCCCTCGTGCCACACGTGCCAGAGCGCCCGCGCGGGACCTCCGCCCCGGACCCAGACGAGGCCCGACTTCTTGGTGGCTTCCTCGACGAGCGCCTGGTCGGGGAGTGCGACGTCCCCGGTGGAGCGGGCGGAAGGTTCGGTCATGCGCGCAGCCTATCTACAGCCAGCCGTTGCGCTTCAGGGTGCGGTGGATGACGAGACAGACGCCGATGATGCCCGTCATCACCATCGCGTAGCCGTACTTCCAGTGCAGCTCCGGCATGTGGTCGAAGTTCATGCCGTACACCCCGCAGACCGCCGTCGGCACGGCGATGATCGCCGCCCATGAGGTGATCTTGCGCATGTCCTCGTTCTGGGCGACCGTCGCCTGCGCCAGATTGGCCTGGAGGATCGAGTTGAGCAGCTCGTCGAAGCCGATGACCTCTTCCTGCACCCGGGCGAGGTGGTCGGCGACGTCACGGAAGTACTTCTGGATGTCCGGGTCGATCAGCCGCATCGGCCGCTCGCTGAGCAGCTGCATCGGCCGCAGCAGCGGCGACACGGCCCTCTTGAACTCCAGCACCTCGCGCTTGAGCTGGTAGATCCGTCCCGGGTCGCTGCCGCGCGGGCTGCCCTTGTCGGGAGCCGAGAAGACATCGATCTCGACCTCGTCGATGTCGTCCTGCATCGCGCCCGCGACCGCGATGTACCCGTCGACGACATGGTCGGCGATGGCGTGCAGCACCGACGAGGGGCCCTTCGCCAGCAGCTCGGCGTCCTTCTGAAGACCGTGGCGCAGCGCCCGCAGCGAGCCCTTGCCGCCGTGCCGGACGGTGATGACGAAGTCCCGGCCGGTGAAGCACATGACCTCGCCGGTCTCCACGACCTCGCTGGTCGCGGTGAGTTCGGCGTGC
The DNA here is from genome assembly GCF_032229325.1 of Streptomyces sp. AM8-1-1. Taxonomy (NCBI): domain Bacteria; kingdom Bacillati; phylum Actinomycetota; class Actinomycetes; order Kitasatosporales; family Streptomycetaceae; genus Streptomyces; species Streptomyces sp. AM8-1-1. The sequence continues at coordinate 2,901,902 of NZ_CP135086.1, read as the reverse complement.
TCGACGTAGTGGATCGTCTTGAAGACGGTGAAGAGCGTGTCGTCGTACCGCTCCAGCTTGGGCCGCTGGTGGGCGTGGACCGCGTCCTCGACGGCGAGGGGGTGCAGTCCGAACTCGGCCGCGATACCGGCGAATTCGGCCTCGGTCGGCTCGTGCAGCCCGATCCAGGCGAAGCCGCCGCCCTCCCGCACACGGAGCATGGCCTCGTGCGGCGTCTGGCAGGCGTCGGTCTCCAGCCGCCTCCCGTCGCGGTAGACCGCGCAGTCGACCACGGCGCTGGAGGCGGAGGGGTCCCGCGTGGTGTCGTACGTGTTGTACGGGGCGTTGCTCTTGCGCAGGGACGGACGGACCGCGGCGCGCAGGTCACGGATCATCGACATGGCTTGCTCCTTCACGGAGAGGCCGTCGGCGAGTGGCGTGGCACAGCCCGGAATGGGGACGTGATGCGTACGTCCGCAAAGCGGGCGGCACCGCGTGGTCGCGGTGACGGCGTTCGCTACAGACAGGCAAAAACGAAGTGCTCTTCCGTCGTGCGAAGTGCCGTGGGGCCGCTGCGGTGAGGCCTCAGATCACCCAGGAGACGCTGGTCGCCGGGGAGACACACGGTGCGGAAGGGCGGTTGGTACTGCACGATCGACTTCGATCCACCGCAGCCCCACCTCCTCCGGCCGGTCCCCCGTGAGGGACAGTCATGACGTCGGGGACTGGAGAGCACGCTTCTGCGTGCCGTCCCTGACCAGCGGCCAAGACTAGCAGTCACCTCAGGGTCAATCCCTGGTTTTGCCCGTTCCATACGCGCTTTATGCTCGCCGCATGGGAGAAGTTCTTGATCTGGTCGAGGCCCGGTTGCGTACGGCACTCGGTGAGCCGGACGCCCGCGCGGCGGTGACGTTCCTGGGTACGGACCGAATCGAGGTGCTGAGGTTCCGGAGCGAGGACCACGACGGAGGGGACGTCGTGCGATACGCCACACTCGGCATGTCCGCCCATCCGATGACCGATCCCACGGCCGCGCTGGCCGACCCGGTGAAGGGTCCGCGCGCCGAGTTGATCCTCTCCGTCAGGGCCGGGCTCGCCGACGCCGACAAGGCCCTGCGGCCCCTCGCTGTGCTCGCCGCGTCCCCCCAGGTCGAGGGCGTCGTCGTGGCGCCCGGCGCCTCGCTGGACGTCGGTGAACCGCTGTGGACCTCGGCGGCCTTCAGCTCGGTGCTGGTGGCCGAGCCCGGGGGGCTCGTCGAGGATCTCGAACTGGCCGACCCCATGGACCCGGTGCGTTTCCTGCCGCTGCTGCCGATGACCTCGAACGAGGCGGCCTGGAAGCGGGTGCACGGGGCGCAGGAACTCCAGGAGCGGTGGCTGACGCACGGTACGGACCTGCGCGATCCGCTGCGCAGGTCCGTACCGCTGGACTGAACCCCGCTACCGCACACCCTTTCTGAGTTGCTGTCAGGCAGGGTGTTCCGGGAGCCGGACGATGTCGGCCGTCAGTTGGCGAAGACCGTGACGCCGTCCTGGGTGGCGTGCACCGGCTGGAGTTCCTCCGCCGTGTGGCTGAGGGACGTGCGCCGCACCCACACGATGCCCGCGCCGATCACCGCCGAGACCGCGGCCACCACGAACGGGATGTGGATGTCGGTCCATTCCTCGATCTTGGGCGCGAAGTAGGGCGCCGCGGCCGCGGCGAACCAGCGGACGAAGTTGTATCCGGCGCTGGCCACCGGTCGCGGCGCGTCCGAGACACCGAGCGCCAGCTCGGTGAAGACGGTGTTGTTCAGGCCGATGAAGGCACCGGAGACGATCGTGCCGACGACGGCCGCGGTGTGGCTGCCGTATCCGAGCATCACGAGGTCCGCGGCGAGCAGCAGCAGCGAGCCGCCCAGCACCTTGAGCGAGCCGAAGCGCCGCTGGAGCCGCGGCGCGACCAGCACCGAGAAGACCGCGAGCAGCACGCCCCAGGCGAAGAACACCCCTCCGGACTTGTACGGGCTCATGTTCAGCACGAACGGCGTGAAGGCCAGCACCGTGAAGAACGCGTAGTTGTAGAAGAACGCCGACGCCGCGGCGGACGCGAGCCCGCCGTGGCCGAGTGCCTTGACGGGGTCGAGCAGCGATGTCTTGCGGGCCGGTATGGGCTGCTCCTTCAGGAACGCCGCGATGCACAGGAATCCGACGGCCATCAGGGCGGCGGTGCCGAAGAACGGGTAGCGCCAGCTGGCGTCGCCGAGCACCGCTCCGAGCAGCGGTCCGCAGGCCATGCCGAGGCCGAGCGCCGACTCGTACAGCAGGATCGCCGCCGCGCTGCCGCCGGCGGCGGCACCGACGATGACGGCGAGCGAGGTCGAGACGAAGAGGGCGTTGCCGAGCCCCCAGCCGGCCCGGAAGCCGACCAGTTCGCCGACCGTACCGGAGGTCCCGGACAGGGCGGCGAAGACGATGACGAGCGTCAGCCCCGCGAGCAGGGTCTTGCGGCCGCCGATACGGCTGGAGACGAAACCGGTCACCAGCATGGCGACGGCGGTGATGAGGAAGTATGAGGTGAACAGGAGCGACACCTGGCTGGGCGTCGCCTCCAGGCCCTTGGCGATGGACGGCAGGATCGGGTCCACCAGGCCGATGCCCATGAAGGCCACCACCGATGCGCCCGCCGTCGCCCAGACGGCCTTGGGCTGGCGCAGGATGCTGGGCGCTCCCTCGTCGAACGGATCCTCTCCACGCATGGACAGCTCCTCTGCAAGCTTCTCGAGTAGATCGTTGTGCAGTACACATAATAGGTTAGCCAGCCTAATGAATGCAAGATGCATCTACTTTTACCGGGTGGAAGCTCACGCCGAGCCGGTGATCGTCCTTGACGGCAGGTCTGCCGGGTAGGACCGTTGGGCTGTATGAGGGGCGAACCCAGTTGCCCGAAGTGCGGTGGCCGGGTCAGGGCGCCCGGTCTCTTCGCCGACTCCTGGCAGTGCGATGTGCACGGCACGGTGCACCCGCTGCAGCCGGTGATACCGCCCAGTGTCGAGGCCCTGGGTGTGGTGGTGCACCGTGCGAAGGTCCCCGTCTGGATGCCGTGGCCGTTGCCCGTCGGCTGGCTCTTCAGCGGCGTGGCCTACGCCGGCGACGACCGCAGCGGAGGGCGGGCAACCGCCGTCGCCTGTTCCGGACCGGGCCCGCTCGGGGGGCTGGGTGAACTGATCCTCGTCGCCGAGGAGTTGGGCGTCGGACTCGGAGCGCGCTACGCCGGGGTCGACGGTCCCGACCCGGGCCACTACATCAGCGTGGAGAAGCCCCCGCAGGCCAAGGTGCTCGCTGCCGGACGGCCGACGCCGCTGTGGCACGTCGCCGGGGCGCCCGACGACCGGGCCGTCTTCGCGGGCGAGGCGCGGGGGCTGTGGCTCTGGGCGATCGTCTGGCCGGAGCAGACCGGGCTGCTGATGTACGACGAGTTGGTCCTCACCGATCTGCGGGACGCGGGCGCGGAAGTGGAACTGCTGCCGTGCGGTGCCCTGTCGCCGCGGCTTCTGTCGTGAACCCGTGGGTCGTGGGAGCGCGGCCCGCGGAAGGCTGACGCCGGGGTGCGGGCCGCCCCGCACCCGTCCTGAGGCTGTTCGTCTGCCCGATACACTGGACCGTCCCCTGTCCGCCCACCGCCCCTGGAGCCTCGCGTCGTGCGCATCGATCTGCACACCCACTCCACGGCGTCGGACGGCACGGACACCCCGGCCGAACTGGTCCGCAAGGCCGCTGCCGCCGGACTGGACGTGGTCGCACTCACCGACCACGACAGCACCCGCGGGCACGCCGAGGCGATCGCCGCGCTCCACGCGCTCCCCGAGGCGGGGCTGACCCTGGTCACCGGCGCCGAGATCTCCTGCGCCCTCGACGGGGTCAGCCTGCATCTGCTGGCGTACCTCTTCGACCCGGACGAGCCGGATCTGCTGCGCGAGCGCGAGCTCGTACGCGACGACCGGGTGCCGCGTGCCCGGGCGATGGTCACCAAGCTCCAGGAGCTCGGCGTACCCGTCGAGTGGGATCTCGTGGCGCGGATCGCCGGAGAGGGTTCCGTCGGGCGACCGCACATCGCCTCCGCGCTCGTCGAACTCGGTGTCGTGCCGACCGTCTCGGACGCCTTCACCCCCGAGTGGATCGCCGACGGCGGCCGTGCGCACATCACCAAGCACGAACTGGACCCCTTCAGGGCGATCCGGCTGGTCAAGGCCGCCGGGGGAGTGGCCGTCTTCGCGCACCCCGCAGCCGCCCAGCGCGGCCGTACGGTGCCGGAGAAGGCGATAGCCGAACTGGCCGCCGCCGGTCTCGACGGCATCGAGGTCGACCACATGGACCACGACGAGCCCACGCGCGTACGGCTGCGCGGTCTCGCCGCCGAGCTGGGGCTGCTGACCACCGGATCGAGCGACTACCACGGCAGCCGCAAGACCTGCGAGCTCGGCGAGTTCACGACCGACCCGGAGATCTACGGCGAGATCACCCGGCGGGCGACCGGTGCTTTCCCCGTGCCCGGCACCGGCGGAGTGCGCCTCTAGGCTCTGCCGCTCTTCGTCGTCTTCTGTCGCACGGAGTGTGCTGCGCCGCGCGCGCCGACCGGCTCGCCCCGCGCAGACCTCTCCCTGCCTTCCCTTCTGTTCCACCCCTCTTCCCGCTAGGCCTCACCGTGTTCGACGTTGCCGTTTTCGGCTCCCTCTTCCTGACCCTCTTCGTGATCATGGATCCCCCCGGGATCACCCCGATCTTCCTCGCCCTCACCTCCGGGCGGCCCGCCAAGGTCCAGCGCCGGATGGCGTGGCAGGCGGTCGCCGTGGCCTTCGGTGTGATCACCGTCTTCGGCATCCTGGGGCAGCAGATCCTGGACTATCTGCATGTCTCCGTTCCCGCGCTGATGATCGCGGGCGGTCTGCTCCTGCTGCTCATCGCGCTCGACCTGCTGACCGGGAAGACGGACGAACCGCAGCAGACCAAGGACGTCAATGTCGCGCTCGTACCGCTCGGCATGCCGCTGCTGGCCGGGCCCGGCGCGATCGTCTCGGTGATTCTCGCCGTGCAGCACGCGAACGGGGCGTCCCAGCAGGTCTCGGTGTGGGCGGCCATTGTCGCCATGCACGTGGTGCTGTGGCTGACCATGCGCTACTCGCTGGTGATCATCCGGCTGATCAAGGACGGCGGTGTCGTCCTGGTGACGCGGCTGGCGGGCATGATGCTCTCCGCGATCGCCGTGCAGCAGATCATCAACGGCATCACCCAGGTCATCCAGAGCTCCTGAGGCGCCCCCGCACGCACCGTGCACCGGCAGCCCCCGGACACACCTGCGCCCCCGTACGGATCATCCGTACGGGGGCGCTGCGTCGTCGGTACTGCTCCGGCCCTGCTGTCGGTCTTACAGGGCCGCGGTTTCTGCCGGGCGGATGTAGATGCGCTGACCAGTTGCTGCGGCCTGCTGCACGATCCGGTTGACGGAGGCGGCGTCCACGACGGTGCTGTCCACGGCGGTGCCGGTGACGTCGTCGAGTCGCATGATTTCGAAGCGCATGGCTTCTCCCTTCGTCTGATCCTCCTGCTGGAGAACTACTGGCGACGGATACCCGTCTGTGTTCGTTCGTGTTCTGTACGTCTACAACCATCGTGCACCCTTCAAACATTCCCTACGCTAAGGAAAATTTTCGGATGCCTAACTACTGGCAGGTACGGGCGGGCCCACGGACAATGAGTCCCGTATGAACGACGCAGAGATCAACGAGATCGGCGCCCGCCTGGAGCGCACCAACGAGCTGCTCCTTCGCATGCTCGCCGAGGTCGCCAAGACCCCGTCCACACATGCCATCTTCGTCGACGCGGGTTACGTCTATGCTGCGGCCGGGTTGCTTGTGGCGGGCACCGAGGACCGGCGCTCCTTCGACCTGGACGCGGAAGGGCTCATCGAGGCCTTCATCGACAAGGCCCGCACGATCTTCGCCGACAGCCGGCTGCTGCGCGTCTACTGGTACGACGGCGCCCGCAGACGGATCCACACCGCGGAGCAGCAGTCGATCGCCGAGCTCCCGGACGTCAAGGTGCGGCTGGGCAATCTCAACGCCAACAACCAGCAGAAGGGCGTCGACTCCCTCATCCGTACGGACCTGGAGTCGCTCGCACGCCACCGCGCGATCAGTGACGCGGCCCTGGTGGGCGGTGACGAGGACCTCGTGTCGGCGGTCGAAGCGGCGCAGGGCTACGGCGCACGCGTTCATCTGTGGGGTATCGAGGCCTCCGACGGACGCAATCAGGCCGAGCCGCTGCTCTGGGAGGTGGACAGTCAGCGGACCTTCGATCTGGACTTCTGCCGGCCCTACATCACCCGCCGCCCCGTCACGACGTACGAGAACGAAGGGGCGCCGCCGCCCTCACGCGACGAGGTGCGGTTCGTCGGGGCCCAGATCGCGGCGACCTGGCTGGCCGAACGCGGCCGGGAGCCCATGGCCGAGCTGCTGCCGGGCCACCCCTATCTGCCCGGCCCCGTGGACCAGGACCTGCTGATCGAGGCCGAGCGGGTGCTCCAGCGGTCGCTGCGTGGGCATGCGGTGCTGAGGCGGGCGCTGCGGGACGGGTTCTGGCAGCACCTTCAGTCCCAGTACTGAAGCCGCGGGCCGCGGTCCTTTCAGTACCGACTCCTCTCGGCACCGAGTCCCCTCAGTACCGAGTCCTTCAGTACCGGGTCCCCTCAGCACCGGGTTCCCTCAGTGCCGGTCCCAGAAGGCCCTGATCGCCGCCGCGGTCTCCTGCGGGCGGTCGGTGTTGGGGGAGTGATCGGCCCCCGCGATGACCGTCCGGTGCGCGCCGAGCCGCTCCGCCATCGCGTCGAGGAGGAGTACGGGCCAGGCGTCGTCGGTCTCCCCGCTCAGCACATGCTTGGGGAGCGTTCGCAGGGCGGCCAGTTCGTCCACCCGGTCGGGCTCACCGGTCAGCTGACCACCCGTGGCGATCAGTTGCAGCGGGTTGTTGCTCAGCCAGCGGTGTCGCAGGTCCTCGCCGTTCTTCGGGTCGGTGTCCGTGTCGACCGGAGGGTCGAGCGTCCGCATCGCCTCCCAGACCTCCTCCATCCGCATGACCGCGAGCGCGTCGCTGAGCAGCTTCACCCGTTCCCGCTGCCCGGAGCTGATCCGCGCGGGCCCGGAGGACATCAGCGTGAGGGTGCGGAAGGGGGAGGGGTCCAGCAGCACGGCGGCCCGGGCGATCTGTCCGCCGAGCGAGTGGCCGAGGAGATGCAGGGAGCCGTCGCCGGCGTCCCCGTCGCGGACGGCCTCCGCCTGGGCGAGCACATCGCGCGCCAGTGCCTCCTGTGCGTAGGCCTCCTGCTCGGCGGGCCCCTCGCTCTCGTACTGGCCGCGGCCGTCGACGGAGACCACGCGGTAGCCGGCGGAGGTGAGGGGCTCCAGAAGGACGATGAAGTCCTCCTTGCTCCCCGTGAAGCCGGGCAGCAGGAGAGCCGTGCCCTTGACCGTGTCGCCGTCCGGCCGGGCGTCGAGGACGGCGAAGTCCCCGCGGGAGGTGGCGAGGACGGTGGACCGGGCGCAGGGCGGCGGGACGAAAGTGGGGGGCCGGCTCATGCGACGAGGTTAACTGCGGCGGGTGCCGGGCGCGTTGCGGGGGCATATCGGCCGGCTTCCGCGCGGACGACCGGAGAACGCCGACGGCCCGGCCCCCTCAAGGGGCCGGGCCGTACGGAGCGGGCTGGGTCAGCTCTCGGGCTGAGCGGCCTTCCGGGTGCGGGTGCGACGGCGCGGGGCCGCGGCCTCCTCGACCGGAGCCTCGGCCGCGACGGCGGTCGCCTTCGCCGCACGGGTGCGGCGGGGCTTGACCTCGGCCTCGGCCGTCTCCACGGCTGCCGCCGTGTCCACGGCCTTCGCCGCGCGGGTGCGACGCCGCGGCTTGGCCTCGGCCTCAGGCGCCGCGGCGGTCGCGACGTCCTCGACGGCGGTGGCCTTCGCCGCACGGGTGCGGCGGGGCTTGACCTCGGCCTCGGTCGTCTCCACGGCCTCGACCGTGTCCACCGCCTTCACGGCGCGGGAGCGGCGGCGACGCGGCTTGGTCTCCGCCTCGGCCTCCGGCTGGGCCTCGGGGACCGTGGTGACCGGCGTGAGGACCTGCTCGACGGACTCCGCCGGCGCGCCCACACGGGTACGACGACGACGCCTCGGGGTGCGGGCCTCCGTGGACTGCTCCGAGGGAGCCGCCGCCGGAGCCGACGCGGAGAGGGCCTCGTCCGCCGTCGCGGGCTCGCCGGCCCTCGTACGACGGCGCTGGCGCGGGGTCCGGGTGCGCGGCGGGCGCTCCTCGGTGACCGTGGCCGTCGCGGCGGACCTGCGGGAACGCCCGCCGGTCTCGCCCAGGTCCTCGACCTCTTCCGCCGCGAGACCGGCGCGGGTGCGCTCGGCGCGGGGGAGGACGCCCTTCGTGCCCGCCGGAATACCCAGCTCCTCGAACAGGTGCGGGGACGTGGAGTACGTCTCCGGCGGGTCCGGGAACCCCAGGTCCAGCGCCTTGTTGATCAGCTGCCAGCGGGGGATGTCGTCCCAGTCCACGAGCGTGACGGCCGTACCCTTCGCGCCCGCGCGGCCGGTGCGGCCGATGCGGTGGAGGTAGGTCTTCTCGTCCTCGGGCGACTGGTAGTTGATGACATGCGTCACGCCCTCGACGTCGATACCGCGAGCGGCGACGTCGGTGCAGACGAGGACGTCCACCTTGCCGTTGCGGAACGCCCGGAGCGCCTGCTCACGCGCGCCCTGACCCAGGTCGCCGTGGACCGCGCCGGAGGCGAAGCCACGACGGGCCAGCTGCTCGGCGATGTCCGCGGCCGTGCGCTTGGTGCGGCAGAAGATCATCGCCAGACCCCGGCCGTCGGCCTGGAGGATCCGGGAGACGAGCTCCGGCTTGTCCATGGAGTGCGCGCGGTAGATCCGCTGCGTGGTGTTCGCCACGGTCGCGCCCGCGTCGTCCGGCGAGGTGGCGCTGATGTGGGTGGGCTGCGACATGTAGCGACGGGCGAGACCGATGACCGCACCCGGCATGGTCGCCGAGAACAGCATCGTCTGGCGCTTCGCCGGCAGCTGCTGGATGATCTTCTCGACGTCGGGCAGGAAGCCCAGGTCGAGCATCTCGTCGGCCTCGTCGAGCACGAGCGCCCGTACGTGGGAGAGATCGAGCTTCTTCTGGCCGGCCAGGTCGAGCAGCCGTCCGGGGGTGCCGACGATCACGTCGACGCCCTTCCTGAGGGCCTCGACCTGCGGCTCGTAGGCACGGCCGCCGTAGATGGCGAGAACGCGGACGTTACGCACCTTGCCGGCGGTCAGCAGGTCGTTCGTGACCTGCGTGCACAGCTCGCGGGTGGGAACCACCACGAGCGCCTGGGGGGCGTCGGTGAGCTGCTCGGGCTTCGCCCGGCCGGCCTCGACGTCCGCGGGGACGGTGACGCGCTCCAGCAGCGGCAGGCCGAAACCGAGCGTCTTGCCGGTGCCGGTCTTGGCCTGGCCGATGACGTCGGTGCCGGAGAGCGCGACGGGGAGCGTCATCTCCTGGATGGGGAACGGGGACAGGATGCCGACGGCTTCGAGGGCCTCGGCGGTCTCGGGAAGGATCCCAAGATCCCGGAAAGTCGTAGTCAGGGTGCTGCCTCTTCTGTGAGACGCGGCGCGAGGCGAACGAAGGGGGTCGTACCGCACCGGGGTACTGGGCCGGCCGTGGGTTGGCCGGATGGTGCGGGACCACTGCCATCGCTCGAGCGTCGTACCGCTGAGGGGGCCCCTCATCTGCGGTCATGCGCGATTCTGCGCACGGTCCGCGCGGAGGGCGGTCGGTTCGGAGCCGATCGTGCCACCGACCGGGCATCCACAAGGGGTCAGAGGGAAGTGAAACCCTCAGTCAAACACTGCGATCGCCCACCGAGTACGCAAAACGCTCAGCAGGCGCATTACCACTGTACCCCGGATTCGCGCATGTGTGTTGGGTGAATTCACGGGAACCGGGATCGCGGCATGGCTGACCAGCCCCTTACGCCCCTTGTGGGGCGGGCTATTGTGCGCTCCATGGAGACGCCTGACAACGCCACTGAACACACCGGAATCGCCGCCCAGGACTGGGCCACGGCGTCCGCCGACCCGCAGTACCGCGCCGCCGTGGTGGATCTGCTCGGAGCGCTCGCGTACGGCGAGCTCGCGGCCTTCGAGCGGCTTGCCGAGGACGCGAAGCTCGCGCCCACGCTCGGCGACAAGGCGGAGCTGGCGAAGATGGCGTCCGCGGAGTTCCACCACTTCGAGCAGCTGCGTGGCCGGCTGACGGCCGTCGAGGCCGAGCCGACCGCGGCCATGGAGCCCTTCGCCCAGGCCCTGGACGACTTCCACCGCCAGACGGCACCGTCCGACTGGCTGGAAGGCCTGGTCAAGGCGTACGTCGGCGACTCGATCGCCTCCGACTTCTACCGGGAGGTCGCGGCCCACCTGGACTCCGACACCCGCGCGCTCGTGCTCGCCGTCCTCGACGACACGGGCCACGGCAACTTCGCCGTCGAGAAGGTGCGTGCCGCCATCGAGGCCGATCCCCGCGTCGGCGGCCGGCTCGCGCTGTGGGCGCGGCGTCTGATGGGGGAGGCGCTCTCGCAGGCGCAGCGAGTGGTGGCGGACCGCGACGCGCTCTCCACGATGCTCGTCGGCGGTGTCGCGGACGGCTTCGATCTGGCGGCGGTGGGCGAGATGTTCTCCCGGATCACCAAGGCGCACACCAAGCGGATGGCGGCGCTGGGTCTCGCGGCCTGACGTGTCGGACATCACCGCTTCCGGGGCGGCCGGCCGGATCCGGCCGCCCGCCCGCGTTCCCTCAGAGAGGGAAAGCGCGACGAAGCCTTCGTCCTGACGGCCGGATCAGCAGCGAGAGCAGTACGGCCGCGATCAGCACGGAGCCGACGAGGGTGGCCGGCAGATGGCCGGGGCCGAGCGCGGCGTGCGTCACATAGGCACCGAAGAGGGCGCCGAGCGGACCCGAGGTGAAGACCACGCGGCGGGCCGGAAGGCGGTCGGACAGATGACGGTCGGCGGCCCACGCGAGGGCGAGTCCGAGCAGAACCGAACCGAGCGCTTCCATCAACACTGCTGATCACCTCGCGGACGTCGGTACGGGCTACGCGGTCGTAGCCCGTCCTACCCGGCGACCATGTGGAACAACCCTCCGCGAGGGGCTGATGAGCAGGCAGTGGGAAGGGCCCGGCGGGAATCCCGCCGGGCCCTTCCCACTCGTCCTGCCGGTGGACGGCGACGCTCTAGAGCGCGCCGAACCCCACCCGCCGTGCCGCCGGTTCGCCGATCTCGACGTAGGCGATACGGTCGGCCGGCACCAGGACCTTGCGACCCTTGTCGTCCGAGAGGCTGAGCAGCTGCGCCTTGCCGGCCAGCGCGTCTCCCACGGCGCGCTCGACGTCCTCGGCGGACTGCCCGCTCTCCAGAACGATCTCCCGGGGCGCGTGCTGCACGCCGATCTTGACCTCCACGGCTATGTCCCTCCGAACGGTCAGTGAGGTGCGCGGTCAGCCGCGCCGTACGCAGCACACACTAGCCCGGCGAGCGGACCGGGCAGACGCCGTCGGTGAACGCCAGGAGCGAACACCCTCCGTCCGCCTGCCGGTGGCGCTCCGCGCTCAGTGCTGCTCCGCGCCGTGCAGCGGGAATCCCGCGATGCCGCGCCAGGCCAGTGAGGTCAGCAGCTGCACCGCCGTGTCCCGCGGGATGTCGGACGCGCTGGCGAGCCAGTACCGGGCCACGACCTGCGAGACACCGCCGAGGCCGACGGCGAGCAGCATCGACTCGTCCTTCGACAGACCGGTGTCCTCGGCGATCACGTCCGAGATGGCCTCGGCGCACTGGAGCGAGACGCGCTCGACGCGCTCACGCACCGCGGGCTCGTTGGTCAGGTCCGATTCGAAGACCAGCCGGAAGGCGCCGCCCTCGTCCTCGACGTAGGCGAAGTAGGCGTCCATGGTGGCCGCGACGCGCTGCTTGTTGTCCGACGTCGACGCGAGCGCCGTACGGACCGCGAGCAGCAGCGATTCGCAGTGCTGGTCGAGCAGCGCGAGATAGAGCTCGAGCTTGCCCGGGAAGTGCTGGTAGAGCACGGGCTTGCTGACGCCCGCCCGCTCGGCGATGTCGTCCATGGCGGCCGCGTGGTAGCCCTGGGCGACGAAAACTTCCTGGGCGGCGCCCAGGAGCTGGTTCCTGCGGGCTCGGCGTGGCAGACGCGTGCCTCGCGGGCGCGCCGCCTCTGTCTGCTCGATGGCTGTCACGCCGCCTCCCAAAATCGTTCCGTGCGCGCTGTGCGCCGCGCCGCCATCGTACTTTTGGGTAACCCGGCTGTGCGTGCTGCGGACGCAGAATTTCACGGACCGGACAGTCGCGGTAGCTCCCTATTCGGGGGCAAAGAGGGTCACCTCACCGGTAGTCGTCCTCGTCGAGGGGGACGACACGGGCCTGTTCCGCCGCATCGGCCTCGTTCACCTCCTCCACCGGGCCCAGCCCGGGGCGCGGCAGTGGATCATCGGTGTCATCGGTGTCATCTGGGTTCACCGGCGTGTACTGCTCCGCTGCGTCGGCCTCGGGGACCTCCTCGTCCAGTTCCGGAACCTCGTCGTCTCCGAACGTTTCCGGTTCGGTCGGGTCGTCGGACATGGGGCACCGCTTTCCCTGGAGAGGTGCTTTCCTACGAGCCTAGGAGTTACTTCTGGGCAGCGCTATGCGGTGTGTGACGCCGAACACATGAACCACGGTGTGATCGTCTCGTAACATTGCCCGCATGTCTTCGACCGAGCTTCCGGGCGTTCAGGCCGTCGCAGCCGCGGCGGACCCCAAGGTCGCGGCCGTGCGGGTGGCGGACGGGGAGAAACTCCGCTCCGTCTCCCTGCCCGGGCTCACCCTCACCGTGAGATCCCGGCCGCCGGCGCGCACCGGGCTGCCGCCTGCCCTGTACGTGCACGGGCTGGGCGGCTCCTCGCAGAACTGGTCGGGCCTGATGCCGCTGCTCGAGGACGTCGTGGACGGCGAGGCGCTCGACCTGCCCGGCTTCGGGGACTCACCGCCGCCGGACGACGGCAACTACTCGGTGACCGGGCATGCCCGCGCGGTCATCCGCCACCTCGACGCCTCCGCCCGGGGCCCGGTGCACCTCATCGGCAATTCACTCGGCGGAGCGGTCTCCACCCGCGTCGCGGCCGTGCGACCCGACCTTGTGCGCACCCTCACACTCGTCTCGCCCGCGCTGCCCGAACTGCGGGTGCAGCGCTCCGCGGTGCCCACCGCCCTGCTCGCCCTGCCGGGCGTGGCGGGGCTGTTCAGGCGCCTGTCGAAGGACTGGACGGCCGAACAGCGCACCAGGGGTGTGATGGCGCTCTGCTACGGAGACCCCACCCGCGTCTCCGACGAAGCGCTGCACAACGCGGTGGAGGAGATGGAGCGCCGCGTACAACTGCCGTACTTCTGGGACGCGATGGCCCGCTCGGCGCGCGGTATCGTCGACGCCTACACGCTCGGCGGCCAGCACGGACTGTGGCGGCAGGCGGAGCGGGTCCTCGCGCCGACCCTTCTGGTGTACGGCGGACGGGACCAGCTCGTGTCCTACCGCATGGCCCGCAGGGCGGCGGCGGCTTTCCGCGACTCCCGGCTGCTGACTCTGCCGGACGCGGGACACGTTGCCATGATGGAGTACCCGGAGACGGTCGCCCAGGCCGTTCGGGAACTGCTCGACGACTGCGGTAGGAGCTGATCCGGGGCCGTGGGACGACACAGCCGTAAGGGCCCCGCACCCAAGGGCTCAGGTCCGGACCGCGGGTCCGGCGCATACGACAGCGGTGCCTACGACACCGGCGAACTGGAGCCCGTGCCATCGGGTCCCGGCGGCGGACGGCGCAGGCGTAGCCTGTCCGGGACCGACCACGCGCCCGCGGGCCACGGGTCGGCGCAGACGCGCGGCGGACACCCCGAGCAGCGTGAGGCCGGCGGCGGCTGGGGCGGCCCGCAGGACTACGGCACCCGGCAGGGCGCTGCCGGCGCGCAGCGCCCGCAGTCCTTTCCGCGTACGGCGACGGCCGCCCGCATCCCCGGCCCGCGCCGGGACTTCGTCGAGGCCTTCGACGAGCCGCAGCACGGCGGGAGCCAGGACGCCTACGCCTCCGTCACCACCTGGGGCGACGCGTACGACCAGGACACCGGGGCGGGGCCGGTGGACGCCGGGACCCCCGACGAGGAGCGGCCCAAGGGCGGCAAGGGGCGCACCTTCACCGGGATCGCCGCGGCCGCGGTGACCACGGTCCTCGCCGTGGTGGTGGCCGGCCAGGTCGCCTCCGACGGGTCCGACAAGGCCGGTGCCGCCGCCTCCGGTGAGCAGCGGGACGACGACGGCCCGGCCTCGCGCTCCCAGAACCGGCAACTGCCGCCGCCCGCCGAGCAGGCGAAGCCCGCGGCGCCCGTCACGTACGCGCAGTTGATGGCCACGCAATTCCAGATGGACCCGAAGCTCACCGCCGACGGCTCGTTCGAGGCGGTGCCGGGCCTCCAGAAGGCGCCCGGCAAGGGGCGCAAGATCCGCTATCGGGTGGACATCGAGAAGGGACTCGGCCTGGACGGCGCGCTGTTCGCCGGAGCGGTGCAGCGGACCCTGAACGACAAGCGGAGCTGGGCGCACGGCGGCGCGATGACCTTCGAGCGGATCTCGTCCGGCAAGCCGGACTTCGTCATCACCCTCGCGAGCCCGGGCACCACCGACGTCTGGTGCGCCAAGTCGGATCTGGACACCTCGGTCGACAACGTCAGCTGCGACTCGGCCTCGACCGAGCGCGTGATGATCAATGCCTACCGGTGGGCGCAGGGTTCGTCGACGTACGGCGCGAAGGCGATGTTCCCGTATCGCCAGATGCTCATCAATCACGAGGTCGGACACCGCCTCGGACACGGCCATGTGAACTGCCGGACCGCCGGAGAGCTCGCGCCGGTGATGCAGCAGCAGACCAAGTCGCTGAATGTCGACGGGGTCAAGTGC
Source organism: Streptomyces sp. AM8-1-1 (assembly GCF_032229325.1). Classification (NCBI taxonomy): domain Bacteria; kingdom Bacillati; phylum Actinomycetota; class Actinomycetes; order Kitasatosporales; family Streptomycetaceae; genus Streptomyces; species Streptomyces sp. AM8-1-1. Next base: position 2,886,851 of record NZ_CP135086.1, on the reverse strand, counting down.
CGGCCCAACCCCTGGGTGCATCCCGGCGGTTGAGCGCGCGGCGGCCGTGGCACGCCCGGCGCCCCGCGGTGAGAGCTGGCCGCAGCCTGACTCTCGGTTATGGAAAGCCCTTGTAGCGCGACGGAACGCTACCGGGGTGTGAAAGTTACGTGTATTCACCCCTTCCAGTGGCGCGACGGACAACCGTCCGTCGCGCCACCCGCATACCGGCTTACCGTCGTCCCGCTGTGAGTCGCCGTACCAACGGCGGCCGCCCACAAGGGAGATCGGGGGTGCGTTCGTGCGGATCGGACTGCTTACGGACGGTGGTTATCCGTATGCGACGGGTGAGTCCAGGCTGTGGTGCGACCGGCTCGTGCGCGGGCTCGCACAGCACGACTTCGACGTCTACGCCCTCAGCCGCAGCGCCCAGCAGGTGGAACAGGGCTGGATCCAGCTCCCTCCCCAGGTGCGGCGGGTCCGCACCGCCCCGCTGTGGGCCCCCGAGGACGACGGGCACACCTATGGACGCCGTGACCGGCGGCGCTTCCTCGGCCACTTCAAGGAGCTCGCCGCCGCCGTCTGCGCGGACGGCGACGATCACCGCGAGGCCTTCGCCGAAGGGCTGTACGGCCTGGCCGACCTCGCCCGCGAGCGCGGCGGACTCTATTCGGCCCTCCGCTCGGAGGTCGCCGTGCGCGTCCTCGAATCCGCCTGCCGCGCGCCCGGCGCACGCCGTACCGTGCACGCCGCCACCGTGCCCGACTACCTCATGTTCGCCGACGAGCTGGAGCGCACCCTGCGCCCGCTCTCCCTCGACTGGTACGGCGACGACGGCCTTGGAACCGTCGACCTCTGCCACGCCGCGTCCGGCGGATCCGCGGCCCTGCCCGGCCTGTTGGCCAAACGCTTCTTCGGGGTTCCGCTGCTGGTCACCGAGTACGGCGTCCATCTGCGCGCGCACTATCTTTCCGCCGACGGCGCCGAACTGAGCGCCCCCGTACGCGCCCTGCTCGCCGCGTTCCAGCGACGGCTCGCCGCCGAGGTATACGCCCAGGCCTCCGTGATCACCCCCGGCAACGCCCACGCCCGGCGCTGGCAGGAGAAGTGCGGCGCCGACCGGGCCAGGCTGCGCACCGTCCATCCCGGTATGGAGGCGGACCGGTTCGCCGCCGTGGGGGAGGGGGCCGACAGCGGCGACCCGCACACCCTCGTGTGGATCGGCCGTATCGAGCCCGCCAAGGACCTCATCGCGCTGCTGCACGCCTTCGCCGAGGTGCGCAAGGCCGAACCGCAGGCGCGGCTGCGGCTGTTCGGGGCGCCGGTGCACGGAGCCGAGGCCGCCACCTATCTCGCCCACTGCCAGGCCCTGGCCGCGCAGCTGTTCCCCGACGAGGCGGCCGACGCGCACGCCGTCGGCGACAACCCCGTCTCCTTCGAGGAGATCGGCGGACCCGAGGCGCCGGAACTCGCCGACGCCTATGCGACCGGCGGCGTGGTCGTGCTCTCCAGCGTCGTCGAGGGCTTTCCGATCAGCCTGGTCGAGGCGATGTTCTGCGGGCGGGCGACCGTCTCCACCGACGTCGGTGCGGTCGTCGAAGTCATCGGCGGCACCGGCCTGGTGGTGCCGCCGCGCAACCCGAGGGCGCTCGCGGACGCCTGTATCGCGCTGCTGCGCGACCCGGAGCGCAGGGAGCGGCTGGGCGCCGCGGCGCGCGCCCGGGCGCTGGAGCTCTTCACCGTCGAGCAGAACCTCGCGGCATTTCGCGGCATTTACCTGGAGCTCATCTCCCACTCGCCGGTCCGGCGCGAGGCCGTCGACGAGGACGGCGCACCCGTCCCCTTCGGCCACCCCGCCGAGGCACATATGCAGGGCCGATGGACCGGCCGGGCGGCAGGACCCGGCACCGCGTCGGGCCCGGAATCCGGCACCGCGTCCCGCTCCGCAGCGGACGGCCGCACCGCTCCCGGCGCCGCGCACCGCAAGGCGCCCCGGTGGGCCGACGGCCCGAGGACCGGTCATGTCGCCCCGGCGGCCGCCGACATCCCCACCCCCGCGAAGGAGGCACGCGCATGACCACCCCCCGCGTCACCGACAGCGCGCACGCCGAAGACCCCTCCCCACTGGACGGACTCGCCTTCGACGACCCCCGTACACCCGCCGACGCCGACGGCTGGGACACCACGTCCGACGCGCTGCTCAGCCGGCCCGCGGTCTGGGAGGACGAGCCGGCGAAAACGGCTCCGCGCACCCCGGCCACCCCGCGCCGGGGACCCGCGGATCCGGTGAAGGCCCTCATGCACCGGCACCGGGAGCTCTGCGAGCGGGCCGTCGACCCGCTGGAGATCGCCGCCGGTCTCGAGGCGCACGGCGTCACCGACCGCACCGCCGCCCGGTTCCGACACCGTGACGTCTTCTCGCTCGCCGAGGAGCTGTACGCACGGGTCCCCAGGGGCGAGGCACAGACACCGGCCCGTCCCGGACGCGGCCTGCCCCGCCCGGCCGCCGCGGGCTTCTCCCTCGTCCTGCTCACCCTGCTGCCGGGCGCCCTGTGTGCACTGGCCGTCGCCGGTCTGCGACCTCTGGAGGGCGCCCCGCGGACCGCGGCCACCGTCACCGGCGCGGTCGCGGTCACCGTCGCCCTCTCCCTCTGTCTGCGGCGCGGCCCGCTGCGCGCCCAGCGGCGCACGGTCCCGGCCCTGCGCCTGTGGACCCTCTGGCTGCTGGCCTACGCCGCCTACGGGGCGGACCTCCCGACGAGGATCATGAACGGCGGTGGCGAGGCGGCACCGGCCCTGAGCGCGGGCCCCCTCGTCGGCCTCGCCCTCGCCGTCGCCCCCGCGGCCTGGTGCGCGCACCTCTTCTCCGTCCAGGCGCGGCGCCGGCTCGACGGCAGCCGGGGCCTGGAGGAGTTCGCTGCCGGAGTGCGGCCCCTGCTGCTCGGCGTCGTCGCGCTGTACGCCGGCGCTCTGACCGCGCTGCTCGCCGTCACCCGCCTCGCCCTCCCGTACGACGATCTCGCCGCCGCGGTCGCACTCGGCATCCTGCTGTTCCTGGCCCGGCTGCTCGTCGTCCACCACTTTCCCGCAGCGGCAGCCACCGGACTCGCGGCGGCCTGTGCCGTCGAGGCCGCCGCGATCCTGCTCCTGCTCGCCGGGCGGCTGCCCGGCTGCGGCTTCCTGGCGACCCCGGTCGAGGCGGCCGTGACCGCCTGGGGCGCTTCCGCCGTACCGGCCGCGGCCTGCGCGGCGGCCGCGGCCGGACTGCTGGCCCACGCCACCGCGGCCCTGTCCCGGGCATCCGCCCACACCGCATGACAGACCTCCCGGCCTCCCGCGGCGCCGACACCACGGGCGTATCCAGCACCCTCAGCGACAGCAACACCTCGAAGGAGAACCCGACATGACCCCCCAACCCCCAGTCCCGGCCCGTCGGCACAGAAAGGCCGCGCGATGAGGGTGCTGCTGCTCGGAGCCAACGGATTCCTCGGCCGCTTCGTCGCCGACCGGCTGCTCGCCGACCCCGCCGTCCATCTCACCGCGCTCGGCCGCGGGGACGACGCCGATGTGCGCTTCGACCTCGCCGGAGGCAGCCCGGGCGCCCTGACCCGCTTCCTGGGCGCGGTCCACCCCGGCGTCGTCATCAACTGCGCCGGCGCCACCCGCGGCGGTGCCCGCGATCTGACCCGGTACAACACCGTCGCCGTGGCCACCGTCTGCGAGGCCCTGCGCCGCAGCGGCTGCGGGGCCCGGCTCGTCCAGCTCGGCTGCGCCTCCGAGTACGGGCCCTCTCAGCAGGGGTCCTCGACCGCCGAGGACGCGATTCCGCGGCCCGGCGGCCCCTACGGCGTGAGCAAGCTCGCCGCCACCGAACTGGTCCTGGGTGCCGGTCTGGACGCCGTCGTGCTGCGCGTCTTCTCACCCGTCGGGCCCGGCACCCCGGCGGGTTCCCCGCTCGGCCGTCTCGCCGAGGCGATGCGCCGTGCCATGCAGTCCGGCGACGGGGAGCTCAAGCTCAGCGGCCTCGGCGTGCAGCGCGACTTCGTCGACGTGCGGGACGTGGCACGGGCCGTGCACGCGGCCTCCCTCTCGGCCGCGCAGGGCATCGTCAACATCGGCACGGGCCGCTCCGTACGGCTGCGCGACGCGGCCGCCGTGCTGGCCAGGGTCGCGGGATACAGCGGTGCGCTGCACGAGCTCGACGCCCCCACCGGCCGGCCGGGCATCGGGGCGCCGCGTTCCGAGGCGATGATGGATCACCTCTCCGCCCCCGTGCCGTATCCGGACGGTTGTGGCAGCTGGCAGCAGGCGGACGTCCGCACGGCCCGCGACCGGCTCGGCTGGCGCCCCCGTATCAATCTCGAGGAATCGCTCGCCGACATCTGGATGGAGGCGGCATGTCGCATCTGACGACCACCGGCTCCCAGCTCTCGGCCACCGGCGCGGAGAGACTCGGCGTCGGTGTCCCCGGCTACGCCCACCCCCTGCTCGCTCCCGCCGAGTGGGCCGAACTGACCCGGCCCGGAGCCCCCTTGCACTGGGTCGTGCTCAATGTCGCCAACGGGCCGGGCTCCCGTCCCGACCCGCACTGCCTCGCGGCCGCGGGCCGGCTGAACAACGCCGGTGTGCGCGTTCTCGGCCATCTCGACATGGCCCACGGCTCGCGCGCCTTCGGTGATCTCGTCGCGGACGCGCACCACTACCTCGAGTGGTACCGCGTCGGCGGCTTCATCCTGGACCGCTGCCCGACGGACCGCGCCGACCTGCTCCAGGTCAGGCGGACGACCGCGACACTGGAGGCGGTGCTCGACGGCGGACACCTGGTCCTCGGGCACGGCGCGCACCCGCACCCGGGATACGCGGATGCGGCCGATCAGCTGGTCACCTTCAGCGGGCCGTGGACGGACTACCGCTGGTCACAGGTGGCGGAGTGGACGGCGGACCACCCGCCGGAGCGCTTCGTCCACTTCGTCCACGGTGTGCCGCGCACCCATCTGGAGGAGGCCACCCGGATCGCCCGCTGGCAGGGCGCGGGGACGATCTTCTTCACCGACAGGACGGATCGCGTCGTCCCCTCCGACGGTGCGCACCGCGGCGAACGCAAGGGGCAGATCGGTCCATTCGAGACACTGCCCGGTTACTGGGACGAAATCGTCTCGCAGATCGGACGTGGTGTCTCGGAATGAGAAGGCGCGTGGCAGTGTTACGGGGAGAACAACCGTACTGACTCAACGACGCAACGGAGTCCCCGTGTCGCTGCCACCCCTGGTCGAGCCAGCTGCTGAGCTCACCGTCGACGAGGTCCGCAGGTACTCCCGCCACCTGATCATCCCGGATGTCGGGATGGACGGGCAGAAGCGGCTGAAGAACGCCAAGGTGCTGTGTGTCGGCGCCGGCGGCCTGGGCTCGCCGGCCCTGATGTACCTGGCCGCGGCCGGTGTCGGCACGCTCGGCATCGTGGAGTTCGACGAGGTCGACGAGTCGAACCTGCAGCGTCAGATCATCCACAGCCAGGCGGACATCGGCCGCTCCAAGGCCGTGTCCGCGAAGGACACCGTCCTCGGCATCAACCCGTACGTGAACGTGATCCTCCACGAAGAGCGGCTCGAGGCCGAGAACGTGATGGACATCTTCAGCCAGTACGACCTGATCGTCGACGGCACCGACAACTTCGCGACCCGGTACCTGGTCAACGACGCGTGCGTCCTGCTGAACAAGCCGTACGTCTGGGGCTCCATCTACCGTTTCGACGGCCAGGCCTCCGTCTTCTGGTCCGAGCACGGACCCTGCTACCGCTGCCTCTACCCCGAGCCCCCGCCGCCGGGCATGGTCCCGAGCTGCGCCGAGGGCGGCGTGCTGGGCGTCCTGTGCGCGTCCATCGGGTCCATCCAGGTCAACGAGGCAATCAAGCTTCTCGCCGGCATCGGTGAGCCGCTCGTCGGCCGGCTGATGATCTACGACGCGCTGGAGATGCAGTACCGCCAGGTCAAGGTCCGCAAGGACCCGGACTGCGCGGTCTGCGGCGAGAACCCCACCGTCACCGAGCTCATCGACTACGAGGCCTTCTGCGGTGTCGTGTCCGAGGAGGCGCAGGAAGCGGCTGCCGGTTCGACGATCACTCCCAAGCAGCTCAAGGAGTGGATCGACGACGGTGAGAGCATCGAGATCATCGACGTTCGTGAGGTCAACGAGTACGAGATCGTCTCGATCCCGGGCGCGAAGCTGATCCCGAAGAACGAGTTCCTGATGGGTACCGCGCTGGAGAGCCTGCCGCAGGACAAGAAGATCGTCCTGCATTGCAAGACAGGTGTCCGCAGTGCGGAAGTTCTCGCCGTTCTCAAGTCCGCGGGCTTCGCGGACGCGGTGCACGTGGGCGGCGGCGTGATCGGCTGGGTCAACCAGATCGAGCCGGACAAGCCCGTCTACTGACAGTGCTTCGCAGGGCCCCGGACCGGCAACGGTCCGGGGCTTTGTCGTGTGCCACGGAGGGCGGCCCGGGGCCCGGGCTCAGGAGCAGGTCTTGCCGTTCGCCGGCACCGTGCCCTCCAGGAGATAGGCGTCGATCGTGTCCGTCACGCACGCCCCGTTGCCGTACGCGCCGTGCCCCTCGCCCTTGTTGGTGACCAGCACGCCGACGCCCGCACCGAGCTCGTCCGCCATGCGCTGCGCCCCCTCGTACGGGGTCGCCGGGTCGCCCGTGGTGCCGACGACCAGGATCGGGGCCGCCCCCTTCGCCGCGACCTCCGGCGTCTCGGACTCGCCCGCCACCGGCCAGTCCGCGCACCAGCCCGCCAGATCCCACGCCAGATACGGCCCGAACACCGGTGACACGGCAGTGAATTCGGCGAGATGACGGGACCTGACCTCGGCGGCGGTCGCCCGGCCCGTGGTGTCGGCGCACGATATGGCGCGCTGCGCATGGTCCTGCGCGGTGTACGACCCGTCCGCGTCCCGGCCGTTGTACGACTCGGCCAGAGCCAGCAGCCGGGTGCCGTCACCGCTCTCCGCGTCGTTCAACGCCTGCGTCAGCGACGGCCACTGCTCCTCGGAGTACAGCGGCAGGATGATGCCGGTGAGCGCGAGACCTTCGGTGAGGGTGCGGCCCTTGTCGGTGGGCAGCGGCTCGCGGTCCAGCTCGGCCAGCAGTCGCACCACCCGCGCGGTGCCCTCCTTCGTGCCTGTGCCGCGGCTGGTGAAGTAGTTGTCCAGGGCGCGCTGGAAGCCGAGCGTCTGGTTGCGGGCATGCCCCACATAGTCGGCGGCGGGGTCCACGACGGCGTCGAGGACGAGCCGTCCGACCCGGGAGGGGAACAAGTGGGCGTAGACGCCTCCGAGTTCGGTGCCGTACGAGAAGCCGAGGTAGTGCAGCTTGTCGTCGCCGAGCACCTGGCGGATCAGATCCATGTCGCGCGCGGCGTTGGCCGTGCCGACATGCGGCAGCACCGTGCCCGACCTCTTGGCGCAGCCCGCGCCGAAGGCGGTCGAGTCCGCGATGAACGCCTTCTCCTCGGCGGCGGTGTCCGGGGTGGAGTCCATCCGGAACGCGGCCTCAGCCTGCTTGCTGTCCCGGCAGATCACGGCGGAGCTCTCCGCGACCCCGCGCGGATCGAAGCCGACCAGGTCGTAGCGCTCGTGCAGAGTCCCGAAACCTGCCGCCGCCTTCGGCAGCGCGGCCACGCCCGAGCCGCCGGGGCCGCCGAAGTTGAACAGCAGCGAGCCGATCCGTCGCGAGGAGTGCTTCGCCTCGGAGCGGATCACGGCGATGCCGATGGTGGCGCCTGCCGGCTTCCGGTAGTCGAGCGGTGCTTTGAGAGTGGCGCACTTCCACTCGCCGCCCGGAGCCTGCGCCGCGCTGCCGTCCGCCTGTCTCGGGGCCTTGCACCTCTTCCAGTCCGGCCTCTGGCCGGTGAGCGAGGCGGGCAGGCCGGCTCTCCCGGGGTCCGAGGCGGCCGGTGCGTCCGCGGACGGCCGCGCACCGTTCTTCCCGTCCGTCTTCCCGTCGCCCTCGCCCGAACCGCTGCCGCAGCCCGCAGCTGTCACGGCCAGCAGCAGCACCGCGGCGACCAGGGCCCCCACCCGTACCCGTTCGATCATGCGTGCCCCCCAGGCTCCGACGACGGATTTCGCCATCCTAGGCGGCGGCCCGCCGGCCCACGCGGGCCTGTGGACAACCCCGGAGGCCGCCGGTCCGGGGCGCTCCTGGTGGGGTCCTAGCTGCACACCGTCCCTGAGGCGGGCGCCTTCCCCTGGAGGAGATAGGCGTCCACGGCCTTCTTCACACATGCGCTGTTGCTGTTGTACGCGCCGTGCCCCTCGCCCCGGTACGTCAGCTCGATGCCCACGCCCTTGCCCAGCGCGTTCACCATCGCCCGCGCACCTTCGTACGGGGTGGCCGGGTCGCCGGTGTTGCCGATGACGACGATGGGTGCGGAACCGGGTGCGGAGACGTCCGGGTGGGTCCACTGGCCGGGCACCGGCCACTCGGTGCAGGCCATCATTCCCCAGCCCAGATAGTCACCGAACACGGCGGACGCCGTGCGGAACTCCGGCAGTGCGGCCTTCGTCCGGTCCAACGAGTAACGCTCCTTGGAGTCCACGCAGTTGATGGCCGCGTTGGCCGCCTGGATGTTGCTGTAGTGGCCGTCGTCGCTGCGGCCGTTCATGGCGTCCGACAGTGCGAGCAGCAGCGCGCCGTCACCACCGTCGGCCTCGTCGAGCCCTTGTTCCAGCAGCTCCCAGTACTCCTTGGAGTACAGCGCCTGCGCGATGCCGTTCGTGGCCTGCGACTGCGTCAGCATCCGGTCCCCGCTGCCCGGAATCGGCTTCTTGTCGAGCCGCTGCTGCAATTGAATGATCCCGTCCTCGACCTCTTTCACGGTCGAGCCGGGCAGCAGGCACTCGTCGCCGCGGTCCACACAGTTCTTGGCGAAGTTGTCGAGCGCGAGCTGGAAACCCTTGGCCTGGCCGAGCGAGCTCTGCTGCGAGTCCTTGGTCGGGTCGACCACGGCGTCGAAGACCGCCCGCCCGACGTTCTTGGGGAACAGGTGCGCGTACACGCCGCCGAGTTCGGTGCCGTACGAGATCCCGAAGTAGTGCAGCTTGGCGTCGCCGAGCACCTGGCGCATCAGGTCCATGTCGCGCGCGGCGTTGACGGTGCCGACGTGGGGGAGTTCGTCGCCGGAGTTCTTCTCGCAGGCGCCCGCGAAGGATTTCAGGTTGTCCGTGAACGCTGTCACCTCGGCCGGGTCGTCGGGCGTCGAGTCCGAGGCGAAGTACGCGTCGAGCTGCTTGTCGTCCTCGCACTCCACGGGCACGCTGCGGCCGACGCCGCGCGGGTCGAAACTCACCAGGTCGTAGCGGGTGCGCAGACTTGCGTAGTCCGTGGACGCGGGCGGCAGGGTGGCGACACCGGAACCTCCGGGGCCACCGAAGTTGAAGATCAGGGAGCCGATGCGGTTGTTCTGGTCGAGCGCGGTGGCACGGATCAGGGCGATCTCGATGGTCTCGCCGTCCGGCTCGGCGTAGTCGAGGGGCGCGTCCATGAAGGAGCACTCCCAGTTCGTGCCCCCGGGCAGCGGCGACGGCGCGGGTCCACCGCCCTCGGCCTCGGAGGGGGCAGGGCACTTCTGCCAGTCCAGCGTCTGGGAGGCGAGGTCCTTCGCCCCGGAGGAGCCGGTGTCCTTCTCCTTGTCACCGCCGTCGGAACAGCCGGCGACGAACAGCACGGCGAGGGACGCTGCGAGGGCGGCGGCGCGCAGGCCGGAAGAAGAGGTCGGCATGCGGCCATGGTGCTCCGCAACCCCCCACGCCGCCCGTGCGCAGGCCCAAGCGGGTGATTTTTCCGGGGAGGACGTGATGGCGACGATCGGGGGGTCACTTTTCACGGGTGCGCAGCCTTGCGGCCCTCACCCGTCGGGACTGACGCGCGCGAAGCGGGGCCACTCTCAGGCTCGGCGCCGTGAGGGGCTGATGCTCGCGAACGAGGCCAATTCCAGCCCGTCCGGCGTTTGCACCGTATGCGACCGGCAGGCGCATACGGACCTTGCCCGTCGGGGGCTGATGCTCGCGAACGAGGCCAATTCCAGCCTGTCCGGCGTTTGAGGACACGGCCCGCGACCGGCTGGGCGCGTCCCACCCCTGCTCGTCAGGGGCTGACGCCTGCGAACAGGGCCAATCCCAGCCCGTCCGGCGCTTGAGGACACGGCCGCAGGCCGTGCCCCGTCCGCGACCGGCAGGCGCATACGGACCTTGCCCGTCAGGGGCTGACGCGCGCGAAGCGGGGCCAATCTCAGCCCGTCCGGCGCTTGAGGACACGGCCGCAGGCCGTGCCCCGCCCGCCACCGGCAGGCGCATACGGACCTTGCCCGTCAGGGGCTGACGCGCGCGAAGCGGGGCCAATCTCAGCCCGTCCGGCGCTTGAGGACACGGCCGCAGGCCGTGCCCCGCCCGCCACCGGCAGGCGCATACGGCCCTCGCCCGTCGGCGCTGACACATGCGAACGAGCGCAACCAACCCACCCGGCCGTCCGCCCAGGACAGCACCGGCCGCCGGACGCCCCCGGCCTACAACGCTCCCTTGCGGGTCAGGTGGTTGAACGCGAACCACCCCGGCAGCACCGGCAACCACAGCGTCAGCATCCGGTACAGCAGCACCGCCGGTGCCGCGACCTCCTTCGGGACGCCCGCCACGATCAGACCGAAGGTGAGCGCGCCCTCGACCGCGCCGACACCGCCGGGCGTCGGCGCCGCCGACCCGAGCGCGTTGCCCGCGAGGAACACGACGGCGATGCTCGCGTAGCTCAGCGGCTGCGCGCCGTTGCCGAAGGCCCGGATCGACGCGTCCAGGCACATCACGAACACACCGGTCAGCAGCAGCATCCCGCCGATGCCGGTGATCAGCTTCATCGGCCGCTGGAGTACGTCGAGCATGCGCGGCACCACGCCCGCGAACAGCGACCGCAGCCGCGTCGAGACGAACTTCCGCAGGAACGGGATCGCGGTCACCACCAGCACCAGCACGGCGACCGTCAGCAGGCCCGCGATCACCGTCCTGGACGGGCTGAGCGAGGCCGTCTTTTCCGTGCCGGTGAGGTAGCCGAAGGACAGCAGCAGCAGGATGTGCGCACCGAGCCCGAACAGCTGGGACGCGCCGACACTCGCCACCGCGAGCCCCGGACGTACCCCCGAGCGCTGGAGGAAGCGGGTGTTCAGCGCGACGCCGCCGACCGCCGCCGGAGCGACGATCTTGACGAACGAACCGGCGACCTGGGCGACCACGGTCCGCAGGAAGGGCACCCGCTCGGGCACGAAGCCCAGCAGGCTCATCGCCGCAGCGATGTAGCTGAGGGCGGAGAAGGCGACCGCGGCCGCCACCCAGCCCCAGTGCGCCCGGCCGAACACGGTGCCGAAGTCGATGCCGGCGAGCTGCGAGAGCAGGAAGTACGCGGCCACCGCGCCGGCGATCATGCTGACGAGGGTGCGCGGCCGGATGCGTTCGAGGCGTACCGGTTCGACCGGCGCCTGCGGCCTGATCAGCAGCACCTGGCGGCGGATCTGGGAGAGCAGGTCCTCCTCGCGCACCTCGTCCATGGCTTCGTCCATGGCCCGCTTGTCGGCCTGCTTCTCGGCCCGCTCGGTCTTGCGCACCGCCTTGCGGTCGTCGGCCGCCGGCCCCTCGGCCGCTTCGGTACGGGCTCGTTTGGCGGCCGCGGAGGCCTCCAGCACGGCGTCCCGCTCCCGCTGCGAGCGCTCCCGCGCGAGTCTGCGCAGCGTCGCCCGGGTCGAGCGGCTCAGGGCGATCGGCTGGAGCAGCGGCAGACAGTCGGCGACCGTGTCGGGACCGAGGATCTCGACGGCGGTGGCCACCGCGCGCTCGGCACCCACCCGCAGTCCGATGGTGGTCAGCAACTGCGCGATGTCCATGCGCAGCACCATGTCGCCCGCCGCGATCTCGCCGCCGCGCAGATCGGTGATGATCACCTTGCCGGAACGATCCACCAGAATGGCGTCGCCGGTGAGCCTGCGGTGCGCGATACGGCGCGACATGAGCGCCTTCACCTGCCGCCAGGCGCCGCGCGCCACGTCGTCGGTGATCTCGTCGTCGTCCATGGCGTCCAGTGAGCGGCCGCCCAGGTGCTCGTACACGAGCATCACGGCATCGGGACCGAGCTCGGACGTGGCGATCAGCTTGGGGGCGTTGGCTCCGGCGGCGATGGCGGCGTAGGCGAGCAGCGCCTCCTGCTCCAGTGCCTGGCGCAGCGACGGGTTCGAGCGGCGGGTGGTGATGGAACGCAGTGTCAGCCGCCGCCACACCCGGTAGAAGAAGCCCTGTGCCTGCTGCTCGCGGTCGACGACGGTGACGTCGAGCGGCGCGCCCTCCTCCAGGGTCACCAGATACCGGCGGCCGCGGTCGCCCTGCTCGGCGGGGCTGCCGCCGATGGGACGCAGGGGGGAGGAGTCGGGGACGTCCTCGGCCCGCATCGCGTTGACCGGGCGGAAACCGACATGGCGTAGACCGGCCATCAACGTCTGGCCGGTCGGGCGGACGTTCGGTGAGCCGACCGCGTAGAGCGTTCCGTACGCGACGGTCCAGCCGAGCAGGACGGTCAGGATGATCGAGAACGGGGTGGTGTACCCGGCGACCAGCATCGCGAAGGCGTCGAGCAGCAGCACCACCCACAGCACGACACGCCATCTGGGTCTGCGCGACATGCCGACCGCGGTCATGTACGCGATGACGGGGGCGAGATACCCGTGCACCGGGTCGGTGAGCCCGCCGTCCGTCTGTGTCTGGGTGAGGGCGTCCTGGAGCGTGCCCGGCGCGCCCCGGGCGACCCAGAGGTCCGTGGCGAGCGTGACGCCGTGCGCGAGGACGGCCGCGAGGACACCGTCGGCGATCCGCAGTCCGTCCCGTTTGATCAGGCGCTCGATCGCGAAGGCGACCGGCACCAGCAGGACGGCGATGCTGGAGACGAGTCCGGCGATCTTGACCAGCAGGTCGGGTGCCTGGCCGGTGCCCTTGTTGATGTCCTGTTCGAGACCGGACGTGGTGCCGTGGGCGAAGGCGGCGACGGCGAGCACCACGGCGATCAGGAGGATGCCGATGAGTAGGCGCATCAGGTCGGAGGGGCGGTGCACACGGGCGGCGAGCAGCGGTTCGTCGCCGGAGACCCGGTCGATGCTGGCGACGTCGGTGACATCGCCGGCGGCGTCCGCCTTCGTCGGCGCGGTCTTCGCGCCCTCGGCGGTCTTCGCGCCCTCGGCGGTCTTCGCGCCGTCCGCGGTCTTCGCGCCGTCCGTGGTCTTCGAGGTTTCCTTCGCGCCTGCGGCGGACGACCCGCCCGCGGACCCGGTGGTGGCCTTGTCGCCGGCGGTCCGGCCGGAGTCCTGCGAGGCGGGCGGAACGGGTGCGTCCGGGCGCGACCCGGCATCAGGGGTGCTTGCTGCCTTGCCAGGCTGCACGCCCTGCTCCTCGGTCGTCTCGGTCTCTTCTTGATCTCGTATCACCAGTCACCGCCCGCACGATGGTGGCACGCCCCGCCGACAGAGGGGGGCATCAGGGTGTATTGCGGGGTCGGGAGGTGCGTGAGATACGTCCCTTTGCCGCCTGAAACACGCTCGGCACCCCATGCGCCCCTCGGCCTCCGCGCCCTGCGTTGTCGGTGGGGTGCGGCAGGATGGACCGGATGGAAGAGCTGCCGGAGTACGCGGAGCGGGTCCTGGAGGTCGCCGAGCTGATCCCGCCGGGCCGGGTCATGACGTACGGCGATGTCGCCGAGTGGCTCGGCGAGGGTGGCCCCCGCCAGGTCGGCAGGGTCATGGCGCTGTACGGCGGATCCGTGCCCTGGTGGCGTGTGGTCCGTGCCGACGGCATGCTGCTGCCCGGCCACGAGCTGCGCGCTCTCGCGCAGTACCGGACCGAGGGCACACCGCTCCGGGAAGCCCCACGCAGCGCCGAGGGGCATGTGCCGCGCCTCGACATGAGGCGCGCGCGGTGGGACGGCGGCGATGGCGACGGCGCTCACATATGACAGCTTCCGCCATCCGGCGTCCGGACGTGCGGTCCAAGGACTGTCCGGAGTACGTCGCGCACGGGGAGTATGCGCCGAATCCGGCGTTCTTCCGGTACACGCCGGACTCGCTGCGTCGCCGCCGCGCGCTGGCGTAGCGTCTCCAGGGCGCGGCACGAACCGCTCCATCAGCACCAGCACACCCACCAGGACCGGCGATCCACGTGAGCTCCTCCTCCACCACCGGGCGTACGCCGTACCCGCAACAGGTACGGCAGGGGGTCCCCCCACGCCCGCAGGGGCTCAGGGGGAGGACCCCGGGCGCCTACCGACTGGTGCGTACCCCGCCGGGCGCCGCGGATCCCCCTCTCCTGGACGCAACCCAGCGGGCCGTGGTTGACCACGATCACGGTCCGCTGCTCGTTCTCGCTGGTCCGGGGACCGGAAAGACCACGACCCTGGTCGAGGCGGTCGCCGCGCGGGTGGCCAAGGGAGCCGACCCGGAACGCATCCTGGTGCTCACCTTCAGCCGCAGGGCCGCGGTCGAACTGCGGGACAGGATGGCGGTGCGGCTCGGCGGCGCACAGGGTCCGCAGGCCACGACGTTCCACTCCTTCTGCTACGCCCTGGTCCGCGCGCACCAGGACGCCGACCTGTTCTCCGAGCCGCTGCGCCTGCTGTCGGGTCCCGAACAGGACGTCGCCGTGCGCGAGCTGCTGGCGGGCCAGATCGACCTGGAGGGGGAGGGCCTGGCGCGGCATCAGTGGCCGGACGATCTGCGGGCGTGCCTGACGACGCGCGGCTTCGCCGACGAGGTCCGCGCGGTGCTGGCCCGCAGCCGCGAACTGGGCCTCGGACCGGACTCCCTGGCCCGCTTCGCCGCGCGCACCGGACGGCCCGACTGGCGGGCGGCGGCGTCCTTCCTCGCCGAGTACCTCGACGTCCTCGATATGCAGGGCGTCCTCGACTACGCGGAACTGGTGCACAGGGCGGTGCTGCTCGCGGAACGGACCGCCTCTCCGTACGACTTCCCGTACGACGCCGTGTTCGTCGACGAGTACCAGGACACCGACCCGTCCCAGGTGCGGCTGTTGCAGGCGCTGGCGGGCGGCGGCCGGACGCTGGTCGCGTTCGGCGACCCGGACCAGTCGATCTACGCGTTCCGCGGCGCGGACGTGAACGGCATCCTCGACTTCCCGGACGCGTTCCGGCACGCGGACGCCGGCCCCGCGGGGGTCGCGGTCCTCACGACCTCCCGCCGCAGCGGTGAGTCGCTGCTGGAGGCGACCCGGCTGCTGACCCGCCGGATGCCGCTGACGAGGCTGCCCTCCGACAAGGTGCGGGCGCACCGCGATCTGTCCGCCGTCCGTGAGGGCGGGACGGTGGAGGCGTACACCTTCCCGACGGCGTCCACGGAAGTGGAGAACATCGCGGACATCCTCCGCCGTGCCCATCTGGAGGACGGCGTCCCCTGGTCCGACATGGCGGTGCTGGTCCGTGCCGGTGACCGCACGATCCCCTCGATCCGGCGTGCCCTGACGTCGGCGGGCGTGCCTCTGGAAGTCGACGGCGCGGACGTCCCGCTGCGCCACGAGCCGGCGGTGTCGCCGCTGCTGACGGCACTGAGGGCGGTGGCGACGGCGGCCACCGCGCATCCGGCGGCGCGGCCCTCCGCCGGGACGGAGGCCGAGCAGTCGGAGGCGACGGGGGCGGTGACCCCGGAGGACGCCCCGGATGCGGCGGCAACGTCGGTGACCCCGGAGGACGCCCCGGATGCGGCGGCCACGCCGGCGAACCCGGAGGACGGCCCGGACGCAGCAGACGCGATCACGCCCCCGGACGACGCCGACTCCGCCGACGCCCCTGATGACGCGGTCCCCGAGAGCTCGAGCGCCGCCCCCGCCCCCTGGCTCGACACCGAGACCGCCCTCACCCTTCTCGCCTCTCCCCTCGGCGGCATGGACGCCGCCGACCTCCGACGGCTCGGACGAGCCCTGCGGGACGAGGAGCGCGCCGCCGGGAACAAGCTTCCACCTCCCTCCGACCTCCTCCTCGCCCGCGCACTCGCCGAGCCGGAACGCCTCGTCGCCCACGACCCCTCGTACGCCCGCGGTGCCCAGCGTCTCGGCGGTCTCCTGCGCACCGCGCGTGAGCTGCTCGAAGGCGGCGGCACCGCCGAAGAGGCCCTCTGGGAGCTGTGGGACGGCACCCCCTGGCCCCAGCGTCTCGAACGCGCCGCCCTGCGCGGCGGTCCCGGCGGCCGCAACGCCGATCGCGACCTCGACGCCGTGTGCGCGCTCTTCGACACCGCGGCACGCGCCGAGGAACGCACCGGCGGCCGCGGCGCCCTCAACTTCATCGAGGAGATCGAGGCCCAGGACATAGCGGCCGACACGCTCTCGAAACGGGAAGTGCGGCCCGATGCCGTCCGTCTGATGACCGCGCACCGTTCCAAGGGCCTCGAATGGAGCCTCGTCGTCGTGGCCGGCGTCCAGGAGGGACTGTGGCCGGACCTCCGCCGCCGTGGCTCGCTCCTGGAGGCGGACCGCATCGGACGGGACGGTCTCGCCGAGCCGCTGACGCCGGGCGCCCTCCTCGCCGAGGAGCGCCGGCTCTTCTACGTGGCCGCCACCCGGGCCCGCGACCGGCTCGTCGTCACGGCGGTCAAGGCGCCCGCCGACGACGGAGATCAGCCCTCCCGGTTCCTGACCGAGCTCGGAGCCGAGCCGAAGGATGTCACCGGCCGTCCCCGCCGTCCCCTCGCCGTCTCCGCGCTCGTCGCCGAACTGCGTGCCACGACCGTCGACCCCGACGCGTCCCCCGCGCTGAGGGACGCCGCGGCCCGCAGGCTCGCCCGCCTCGCCGCCCTCGCCGACGACGAGGGGCAGCCGCTCGTCCCCGCCGCTCACCCCTACCGCTGGTGGGGCCTGTACGAGCCCACCCACAGCCGCCTCCCCCTGCGCGACCGCAACGAGCCGGTCACGCTCTCCGGAAGTGCCCTGGACCAGCTCGCCAACACCTGTGCCCTCCAGTGGTTCCTGGGCCGTGAGGTGAAGGCGGACGCTCCCGCCACCGCCGCCCAGGGATTCGGCAACGTCGTCCACGTACTCGCCGACGAGGTGGCCTCCGGGCGTACCCCCGCCGACCTCGCCGTCCTGATGGAGCGGCTCGATTCGGTCTGGGACGCGCTCGTCTTCGACGCACCCTGGAAGTCGCAGCAGGAGAAGCAGCACGCGCGCGTGGCCCTCGAACGGTTCCTGCGCTGGCATGTGATGGACCGCGGCGGCCGCGTCCCCGCCGCGACGGAACACGACTTCGACGTGACGCTGGAGGCCGGTGAGTACGAGGTACGCATCCGCGGTTCCATGGACCGCGTGGAGCAGGACGCCGAAGGGCGTGCGTACGTCGTCGACTTCAAGACCGGCAAGCAGACGCCCACCAAGGACGAGGTCGCCCACCACCCCCAACTCGCCGTGTACCAGCTCGCCGTGCGGGAGGGGGCGCTCGACGACGCCTTCGACGGCCGCCGACCCGAGCCCGGCGGTGCCGAACTCGTCCAGCTGCGGCAGGCGGCACCCAAGAAGGAGGGCGGCGAGGCCCTGCCCAGAATCCAGGCGCAGGAAGCGCTGACGGGGGAGTGGGTCGGCGACCTGCTCGCCACGGCCGCGGGCCGCGTCCTCGACGAGCGCTTCACCCCGTCCGCCGGGCAGCACTGCACCCACTGCGCGTTCCGCGCCTCGTGCAGCGCGCAGCCGGAAGGCCGCCAGACAGTCGAATGACGGGGTGTTGTGGCCCATGCCACACGATCCGCGTGCATCCATTGGCTGTCGGCAGGTGTCGCCCAAGGGGCGAGACATCAACGGGGTTCAGAGGAGAAGCAGATGGCGGCACGACGTACGTTCCTGGTTTCGGTAGCGGTCTGCGCGACCGTGATCGCCGGGCTGACGGGCTGTTCGAAGGACGGCGACGGCAAGAGCGACGGCAACTCGGGCGCGAAGAAGGAAGCCGCGGCCACGCCGAAGGCTCCGGCGGACCCCTTCGTCGGGCTCACCGCCGACAAGATCAGCGACAAGGCGATCGCCGCGACGAAGGCCGCCGGCTCGCTGCGCATGGCCGGGCGGGTCAAGAGCGACGGTGAGGAAGGGGACATCGACGTCACGGCCGACTCCCAGGGCTCCTGCAAGGGCACGATGGGCCCTGACGGCAACTCTCTCGAGCTCGTCCAGCTGAACGAGGTCCTGTACATGAAGGGCGACGAGGACTTCTACCGGGCGCAGTTGACCGGGAGCGAGATGCCGAAGGCCGAGGCCGACGCCGCGGTGGAGCTGATGAAGGGCCGCTGGCTGAAGATGCCCGCGGAGTCCGCCGGCGAGATGGGGGGCGCCTGCGATGTGAAGACCATGATCAGCGACATGGACGAGGAGAAGTCGGACCGACAGGGCATGACCAAGGGCCCTGACGCCGACGTGAACGGCGTGCCCGCCGTGACCCTCGTGAAGAAGAAGACCGGCGGCGAGACGCTCACGATGTACGTGGCCAAGGAGGGCAAGCCCTACCTTCTCAAGGTCGTGGTGGTCGGTGGAGACGAGCCCGGCACGATGACGTTCTCCGACTACGACAAGCCGGTGAAGGTCACGGCCCCGCCGGCCGACCAGGTCGTCGACCTGGACAAGCTGGACAAGCTGGGCTGAGCGGACGCGGGCACCGGAGTCGGCTCCGGTCCGGCCGCTGAGACTCGACGCCTGCGCGGCGCCCGGCAGGGGCCCGAGGTCAGGAACGCCGATGCCTGACGGCTGATGCCTGATGCCTGATGCCTGATGCCTGATGCCTGACGGCTCCGGGCACGGACGCCCGAGCCCGCGGAGAGCCGGTGGGGACCACTGCTGTCAGTGGTCCCCACTAGCCTCTCTGGAGTGAACGCCCGCATCACCGATCCCGAGCAGCTCAAGGAGCTCCTCGGCATCCCCTTCACCCCGGAGCAGACGGCCTGCATCACGGCACCGCCCGCCCCGCAGGTCATCGTGGCCGGAGCCGGGTCGGGGAAGACGACGGTGATGGCCGCCCGGGTGGTGTGGCTCGTGGGCACCGGCCAGGTCGCGCCGGAGCAGGTCCTCGGCCTCACGTTCACGAACAAGGCGGCGGGGGAGCTCGCCGAGCGGGTCCGTACCGCTCTCGTACGGGCAGGGGTGACCGACCCCGACGTCATCGACCCGGACCACCCCCCGGGCGAGCCGCGCATCTCCACCTACCATGCCTTCGCCGGACAGCTCCTGGCCGACCACGGGCTGCGGATAGGCCTGGAGCCGACCGCCCGACTGCTCGCCGACGCCACCCGCTACCAACTCGCCGCCCGCGTACTGCGCGAGGCGCCCGGTCCCTACCCCTCGCTGACCCGGTCGTTCCCCTCGCTGGTCAGCGATCTGCTGGCGCTCGACGCGGAGCTCGCGGAGCATCTGGTGCCTCCGGAACAGCTCGGTTCGTACGACTCCGAGCTGCTGCGCACCCTCGACGGCGTCCGGCTGAGCAACGCCGAGCTGCGCAAGGTGCCCGAGGCCGCGGCCGCGCGCCGTGAACTGCTCGACCTCACCGTCCGCTACCGGGAGGCCAAGCGCTCCCGTGAGCTGCTCGACTTCGGCGACCAGATCGCCCTCTCGGCCGAGCTCGCCCTCACCCGCCCCGAGGTGGGTGCGATCCTGCGGGACGAGTTCCGGGTCGTCCTGCTCGACGAGTACCAGGACACCTCCGTCGCCCAACGGCTGCTGCTGTCCGGACTGTTCGGCCAGGGCACCGGTCATGCCGTGACCGCGGTCGGCGACCCCTGCCAGGCCATCTACGGATGGCGCGGAGCGTCGGTGGCCAACCTCGACGACTTCCCCTCCCACTTCGCGCACGCCGACTCCCGTCCCGCCACGCGGTTCTCGCTCAGCGAGAACCGCCGCAGCGGCGGCCGGCTGCTGCACCTGGCCAACAATCTGGCGACGCCGCTGCGCGCCATGCACGAGGGCGTCGAGGCGCTGCGGGCCGCGCCCGGTGCCGAGCGCGACGGCATGGTGCGCTGTGCACTGCTGGCGACCCACGAGGAGGAGATCGCGTGGCTCGCCGACTCGATCGCCCACCTCGTGCGTACGGGCAAGGAGCCCGGTGAGATCGCCGTCCTGTGCCGGACCGCGGGCGACTTCCCCGAGATCCAGGCCGCGCTGGTCGCACGCGACGTCCCCGTCGAGGTCGTCGGCCTGTCCGGGCTGCTCCATCTGCCCGAGGTGGCCGACCTGGTCGCGGTGTGCGAAGTCCTCCAGGACCCGGGGGCGAACGCCTCGCTGGTACGGCTGCTCACGGGCCCCCGCTGGCGGATCGGCCCCCGGGACCTGGCTCTGCTGGGCCGCCGGGCCCGGCTGCTCGTGCACCGTGCCCGCGCCGACGGGACGGACCCGGACGAGCGGCTGGCGGCGGCGGTCGAGGGCACGGACCCGGCCGAGGTCATCTCGCTCGCGGACGCCCTGGACACGTTCCTCGAATCGGCCGACGGCGACGACGAGCTGGCCTTCTCCGCCGAGGCACGGGTCCGCTTCGCCCGTCTCGCGACCGAACTGCGCGATCTGCGGCGCTCGTTGGCCGACCCCCTGATGGACGTCCTGCACCGCGTCCTCGGCACGACCGGCCTCGAGGTCGAACTGTCCGCGTCCCCGCACGCCCTGGCCGCCCGGCGCCGCGAGACCCTCTCCAACTTCCTCGACACAGCGGCACGTTTCGCGGCTCTGGACGGGGAGGCCTCCCTGCTGGCCTTTCTCGCCTTCCTGCGTACGGCCGTGCAGTACGAGAAGGGCCTGGACAACGCCCTGCCGGGCGGCGAGAACACCGTCAAGGTCCTGACCGCGCACAAGTCCAAGGGGCTGGAATGGGACGTCGTCGCGGTCCCCGGCCTGACCGCCAAGCACTTCCCGAACGACCAGGCGCGGGAGGCGTGGACCTCCCAGTCCAAGGTCCTGCCGCACGCCCTGCGCGGTGACGCGGACACCCTCCCGGACATCACGAGCTGGGACGCGGGTGGGCTGAAGGCATTCAAGGACGCCATGAAGGACCACCAGCACACCGAGGAACTGCGCCTCGGATACGTCACCTTCACCCGCCCCCGCACGATGCTGCTGGGCTCCGGCCACTGGTGGGGCCCGACGCAGAAGCGCCGGCGCGGCCCGTCGGCGTTCCTGCGGGCACTGCACGACCACTGCACCGAGGGCTTCGGCGAGATCGAGGTCTGGGCCGACGAACCGCCCGAGGACGCGGAGAACCCCTGCCTCGACACGACCGGGCCCGAGCGGGCCTGGCCCCTTCCGCTGGACCCCACGTCCCTGGCCCGGCGCCGGGCCGCGGCCGAGACGGTGCTGGCCCACCTCGACGCCGGACCGGAGCCCGAGCCCGAACCGGCCCCCGAGTCCTCCGACGACGAGTGGGCGCTGTGGGACGACGAGGAGGCGCCGTTCGACGACCCGGAGGACGAGCCGCACGCTCCCGAAGACTCGTACGCCCCCGACGACCCCTACGTCACGGACCACGCGTACGACCCGGACCACCGCGGTTCCGCCACGGCCCGCCCGCCCGCCGCACAGGAACCACCGGCGCCGTCCAAAGCCTCCGCAGCCGCGGCGGGTGCCCGCGGACCGGAGCTCTCACGAGCCGTGCCGCACCAGGCCGGCCCGCCGCCCGAGCGGCACGAGGACGCCGCCCGTCGCCCCTCCGATGACGTCCTCACCCCCGAGGACGCCCGCGCGGTCGCGTCCTGGGACCGCGACCTCGACGCACTCGCCGGGGAGCTCCGCCGCAGCCGCACCGGTGTGCGGGCGGTGCCCGTGCCCCCGTCGCTCACCGCATCCCAGCTCATGCGTCTGGCCGCCGACCCCGACGGCTTCGCTCAGGAGCTGGCCCGCCCCATGCCGCGTCCGCCCCAGCCCGCGGCCCGCAGGGGCACCCGGTTCCACGCCTGGGTGGAGTCCCGCTTCGAGGAGCTCCCGCTGCCCATGCTCGGCCCGGACGAACTCACGGGCGACGACACCGAGACACCGGAGATCGCGGACGAGCGCGACCTGGAAGCGCTCAAGGATGCCTTCGAGCGCACCCCGTACGCCCACCGCACGCCCTACCGCGTGGAGTCCCCGTTCCAGATCACCCTGGCCGGCCGCGTGATCAGGGGCCGTATCGACGCCGTCTACCGGCCCACCGGGACCGGCACCGACCACGCGTACGAGATCGTCGACTGGAAGACCAGCCGCAGCGGCACCGCCGACCCCCTCCAGCTGGCCGTCTACCGGCTGGCCTGGGCCGAGCAGCACGACCTGCCGCTGGAGGCGGTCGACGCCGCGTTCGTCTTCGTGCGCAGCGGCGAGGTCGTCCGGCCGCCGGACCTCCCGGACCGCGCGGCTCTGGAACGCATCCTGCTGGGCGAGACGGCGGAGGAACCGGCGGCCGAGGCCCGTTAGGCTCACCAGCATGAGCGACACCCCGGACAGCGTCGTCCGTACGTACATCCAGCAGCACCGCGCCGCCTTCCTCGACGACCTCGCGGAGTGGCTGCGCATCCCCTCCGTGTCGGCACAGCCCGACCGTGCCGCCGATGTACGACGCAGTGCCGACTGGCTCGCCGCCAAGCTCCTGGGGACCGGCTTCCCGGTCGCCGAGGTCTGGCCGACGGCCGGTGCACCCGCGGTGTTCGCCGAGTGGCCCGCCGGCGACCCGGACGCCCCGACCGTCCTCGTCTACGGACACCACGACGTCCAGCCCGCCACCCGCGAGGACGGCTGGCACTCCGATCCCTTCGAGCCGGTGACCGTCGACGGCCGGCTGTACGCACGCGGCGCGGCGGACGACAAGGGCCAGGTCTTCTTCCACACCCTGGGCGTCCGCGCCCACCTCGCCGCCACCGGACGCACCGCGCCCGCCGTCAACCTCAAGCTGCTGATCGAGGGTGAGGAGGAGTCGGGCTCCCCGCACTTCCGCGAGCTCGTGGAGGCCGAGGCCGCCCGCCTCGCCGCCGATGTCGTGATCGTCTCGGACACCGGAATGTGGTCCGAGGCCACCCCCACCGTCTGCACCGGCATGCGCGGCCTCGCGGACTGCGAGATCGAGCTGTACGGCCCCGACCAGGACATCCACTCCGGGTCGTTCGGCGGAGCGGTGCCCAACCCGGCGACGGTCGCTGCGCGGCTCGTGGCCGCGCTGCACGACGCCGACGAGCGGGTCACCGTGCCGGGCTTCTACGACGACATCACGCCCCTGACCGACGCCGAGCGGGAGCTCTTCGCCGAGCTGCCCTTCGACGAGGCGGCCTGGCTGAGGACGGCCAAGTCCCACGGCACGCTCGGCGAGGCCGGCTACTCCACCCTGGAACGCATCTGGGCCCGGCCGACCGCCGAGGTCAACGGCATCGGCGGCGGCTACCAGGGCCCCGGCGGCAAGACGATCATCCCCGCGTCGGCGCAGCTGAAGCTCACCTTCCGGCTGGTCGCGGGCCAGGATCCGGACAAGATCGAGGTGGCGGTCAGCCAGTGGCTCGCGTCCCAGGTCCCCGCCGGCATCCGCTACGACGTCACCTTCGGGGCATCGACCCGCCCCTGCCTCACCCCGCTGGACCACCCCGCCCTTCAGTCCGTCGCACGGGCCATGAGCCGGGCCTTCGACGGGCAGAAGATCCTCTTCACCCGTGAAGGCGGCTCGGGACCGGCGGCCGACCTCCAGGACGTCCTGGAGGCGCCCGTGCTCTTCCTGGGCATCTCCGTACCCTCCGACGGCTGGCACGCGCCCGACGAGAAGGTCGAGATCGACCTGCTGCTCAAGGGTGTGGAGACCACCGCGCACCTGTGGGGCGACCTCGCCGCCGCCCTCCGCTAACTGACACCCAATCCACTCGGGGGAGTTGGAAGAACCGTGAGCACCAACACTTTCGCCGGCGCCGGGGACCTGCCCATCGGTCTCACCGCACCGAGCGGCATCGACCGCGAGGCGCACCACCGTCTCGACGAGGCATGGCTGGCGGCGGCCTGGAGCCACCCGTCGACGCGTGTCTTCGTGGTCTCGGGCGGCCAGGTCCTGATCGACGAACGCGCGGACGGGCGTACCGAACTGGTGATGACCCCGGCCTTCGAGGCCCCCGTCACCGAGACCCACCGCTATTTCCTCGGTACCGACGAGGACGGCGTGAGCTACTTCGCGCTCCAGAAGGACGCGTTGCCGGGCCGGATCGACCAGTCGGCCCGGCCCGCCGGCCTGCGGGAGGCCGGTCTGCTGCTCTCCCCGCGGGACGCCGGTCTGATGGTCCACGCCGTCGCGCTGGAGAACTGGCAGCGGCTGCACCGGTTCTGCTCCCGCTGCGGCGAACGCACGGTCATCGCGGCCGCGGGCCACATCCGCCGCTGCCCGGCCTGCGGCGCCGAGCACTACCCGCGTACGGACCCGGCCGTGATCATGCTGGTCACGGACGAGGAGGACCGCGCTCTGCTCGGCCGCCAGGTGCACTGGCCGGAAGGCCGCTTCTCGACGCTCGCGGGGTTCGTGGAGCCGGGGGAGTCGATCGAGCAGTCGGTGCGCCGCGAGGTCTGGGAGGAGGCCGGCGTGACGGTCGGCGACGTCGAGTACATCGCCAGCCAGCCCTGGCCGTTCCCGTCGAGCCTGATGCTCGGCTTCATGGCCCGGGCGACCTCGTCCGAGATCAATGTCGACGGTGAGGAGATCCACGAGGCGCGCTGGTTCTCCCGCGAGGACCTGCGGGCCGCGTTCGAGTCCGGCGAGGTGCTGCCGCCGTACGGGATCTCCATCGCCGCCCGCCTGATCGAGCTCTGGTACGGCAAGCCGCTGCCGAAGCCGGGCAGCGCCAACTGAGGTGCCGCCGGGATCCCCGATCCCGGCGGCGGTCACCGTTGCCCGCGGTCCTCGCGCTTCTCACGGTCCTCAAGGTCCCGGCATGGCGACGCCCCCGCCCGACATCGTCGAGCGGGGGCGCGCACAGGCGTGTGCGGTCAGGCGCCGATCTTCTGCTTGACCTGCGCCAGCGAGGGGTTGGTCAGCGTCGAGCCGTCCGGGAAGAGCACGGTCGGCACCGTCTGGTTGCCGCCGTTGGCCTTCTCGACGAAGGCCGCGGAATCCGGGTCCTGCTCGATGTTGATCTCGGTGTAAGCGATGCCCTCACGGTCCATCTGGCCCTTGAGTCGACGGCAGTATCCGCACCACGTGGTGCTGTACATCGTCACAGTGCCCGGCATGGTCTCTCGCGCTCCTCTGTCTCGCTGACTGCGTCCCACTCACTGCGGTGCGTGGTCGCACGGCACTAGAACGTACGTGACCGGCCCGCCATTCCCGTATTAGTACGACCACGTCCGCTCCCCTGTGGACAAGCGCCGCACCCGCCTCTGCAGACCTGGCAGCATGGCGGGGTGACAGCAGCAACGCACTCCTCCCTTTTCCCGCAGGTGCCCGAGTCGGCCGACGCGGTGCTCGCCGGGCTCGACCCCGAGCAGCGCGAAGTGGCGACCTCCCTGCACGGCCCGGTGTGCGTGCTGGCAGGCGCCGGCACGGGCAAGACGCGCGCGATCACCCACCGCATCGCGTACGGGGTGCGCGCGGGCATTCTCCAGCCCGCGAGCGTGCTGGCCGTCACCTTCACCAACCGCGCAGCGGGCGAGATGCGGGGCCGGCTGCGCCAGCTCGGCGCCGGCGGGGTCCAGGCCCGCACCTTCCACTCCGCCGCCCTGCGCCAGCTCCAGTACTTCTGGCCCAAGGCGGTCGGCGGTGACATGCCACGGCTGCTGGACCGCAAGATCCAGCTGGTCGCCGAGGCGGCCGCGCGCTGCCGCATCCGGCTGGACCGCAACGAACTGCGCGACGTGACGAGCGAGATCGAGTGGGCGAAGGTCACCCAGACCGTCCCCGCGGACTATCCGGCCGCCGTCACGAAGTCCGTCCGCGACGCCCCCCGGGACCCGGCCGAAATCAGCCAGATCTACGCGATGTACGAGCAGCTCAAGCGTGACCGCTCGGCGATGGACTTCGAGGACGTCCTGCTGCTCACGGTCGGCATCCTCCAGGACCGCCACGACATCGCCGACCAGATCCGCCGCCAGTACCAGAACTTCGTGGTCGACGAGTACCAGGACGTCAGTCCGCTCCAGCAGCGGCTCCTCGACCTGTGGCTCGGCGAGCGGGACAGCCTGTGCGTGGTGGGAGACGCCAGCCAGACGATCTACTCCTTCACCGGGGCCACCCCGGACCACCTGCTGAACTTCCGCACCCGCCACCCCGGCGCGACCATGGTCAAACTGGTCCGCGACTACCGCTCGACTCCTCAGGTCGTCCACCTCGCCAACGGTCTGCTGAGCCAGGCCCGCGGCCGCGCCGCCGAGCACCGGCTCGAACTGATCTCCCAGCGCGAGACCGGCCCCGACCCGGCCTACGTGGAGTACGCGGACGAACCGGCCGAGGCCGAAGGCACCGCCCGCCGCATCCGCGACCTGATCGCCGCGGGCGTCCCGGCCGGCGAGATCGCGGTTCTCTACCGCGTCAACTCCCAGTCCGAGGTCTACGAACAGGCACTCGCCGACGCGGGCGTCCCCTACCAGCTGCGCGGCGCGGAGCGGTTCTTCGAGCGCCAGGAGGTCCGCGAAGCGGGTATCGCCCTGCGCGGCGCGGCACGCGCCGGCGGCAACGACTCCCTGCTCGACGACGCCGGGGACCTCCCCTCGCAGGTCAGGGCGGTGCTCTCGACCAAGAACTGGACGAGCGAACCACCCGCGGGCTCGGGCGCGGTGCGCGACCGCTGGGAGTCCCTGGCCGCCCTGGTCCGTCTTGCCGAGGACTACGTACGGGTGAAGCCGGAGGCGACACTCTCCGACCTGGTGACGGAACTGGACGAGCGGGCGGCCGCCCAGCACGCCCCCACCGTCCAGGGCGTGACCCTGGCCTCGCTGCACTCCGCCAAGGGCCTGGAGTGGGACGCGGTGTTCCTCGTCGGCCTCACCGAGGGCATGATGCCGATCACCTACGCCAAGACCGACGAACAGGTCGAGGAGGAGCGCCGGCTGCTCTACGTCGGGGTCACCCGTGCGCGGCTGCATCTGTCCCTGTCCTGGGCGCTCTCCCGGTCGCCCGGCGGCAGGGCCTCCCGTCGCCCGACCCGTTTCCTGAACGGCATGCGTCCGGGGTCGGTGGCCCCGGGTGCCCGCAGCGCGGGTGGCGGGGCCGGCGTCGAGCGCGGCGCGGGAGGCCGGCGCAAGCGGCGTGGTCCCGTGCTGTGCCGGGTGTGCGGCAAGACGCTCACCGATGCGGGCGAGATGAAGCTGATGCGTTGCGAGGACTGCCCCTCCGACATGGACGAGGCGCTGTACGAGCGGCTGCGCGAGTGGCGCTCGGACCAGGCGAAGGAGCTGGGCCAGCCGGCCTACTGCGTGTTCACCGACAAGACGCTGATGGCGATCGCCGAGGCCGTGCCGGGCGACGAGGGGGAGCTGGCCGGTATCTCCGGTGTCGGCGGACGCAAGCTGGAGCGTTTCGGCGCCGATGTCCTCGCCATCTGTGCAGGTCAAGAGCTTGGAGGAGTCGACGAGGAGGACTGATACAAACTCGTCGAAAAAATAGTTTGCGCGGGCCCCGGCAGGCCCCATAGGTTCTTAACCACGGGAACAGCGACTTCTCTGAAGCCCTGTTGTCGTGCTGTACTTATCCGAATACGCGTGATCGGCCCCGGCCGGTCCCCAAAACGCCGAGAGGAGGCGAATCCAGTGATCAGCATCGAGACCAGCTTCATCAGCACCGCCAAAATGACCGATCGCTCGGCCGCCTCCGCCTGCTCGCTCGGCTTCTCCGCGTCGTTCAACGGCACCGGTGTGTCCGGCTCCTCGGCCGCGCTTCCGGTGATCGGTCTGGGCGGAATCGCTCTGGGCGGACTCCCTGTCCGGGACCGCAATGAGCGACCGACCAAGGCACTGGCAGCAGATGTAGCAGCGGTGAAGGCCCAGGCCTATGCCTTTGCGGCGACCAGTGCCGAAACCAAGAAGCAGACGCAGCACCACACGATGTGGGCCTTCCGTGGGCTCGAACCCTGGAGTGATCCAGCCTGATTCAGATCAGGCCGGCGCCTTCAGGGCCGCGGAACCCCACCCGGGATCCGCGGCCCTTCTGTTTTCCCCGAACGGGGGAGCCGGAGCGAAGGGGCCTCGGGAACAGCAGCACCCGGTACCAGCCCCCCGGACCGAACCGGGGGACCGCCAACCGGCCAACAGGCCGGACCGACAAGACGAGGAACGACACCACCGTGCAACTCGAAGCGCACGCCCCGTCCGTACCGCCTTCCGAGATGATCCCCCCGCCCGCCCTCACGGAGGACTCCACCTTGACTCCGCTCACTGCGCTCACCGCGCTCGACGACGCCATCGAGAACCTCGGCGTACCCGTCCCCTGCCGTTCCTACGACCCGGAGGTCTTCTTCGCCGAGTCCCCCGCGGACGTCGAGTACGCCAAGTCCCTCTGCCGTACCTGCCCGCTGGTCGAGGCCTGCCTCGCCGGCGCCAAGGAGCGGCGTGAGCCGTGGGGCGTCTGGGGCGGCGAGCTGTTCATCCAGGGCGTCGTCGTGGCCCGCAAGCGGCCGCGTGGCCGCCCGCGCAAGAACCCGGTTGCGGCATGAACATCACCGGAACCATCGATCGCCCCCTGACGCACGATCCCCAGAAGCTGGCCCCCATGACCTCTTCCACGAGCGAGCCGTCCGGCTCCGCCACCCCAGACGTCACCACCATCGGCGCGACCGCCTCGCGTCAGAACAGGACCCGTGAGATGCAACTCATCCCAGAAGCCATGGCCCGTGCGCATATGCACGAGCGCCTGCTCGAAGCCGAGTCGGAACGCCAGGCCGTGCGCCTGGTCGCCGCCCGGCGGATGCAGCGCCGCGCCGAGCGCGTCTCGATGCGCGCCCGCCGTGCGCTCGCCATGGCCGTCATGCAGTGACAGCTGTCGGCACGTCACACCGTGACACCCACTGACCCGCGGGGGCCGGTCCGAACGGACCGGCCCCCGCGGTGCGTTCTTCCTGCGGCGGCTTCCGCACGGGGTTATCGTCACGTGGTGGACCAGCAGCAGACTCCGCAGCCGCAACAGCCGGGTGCCGAGAGCATCGAGTGTTCCCACTGCGGCAAGACCGCCGAGGGAACACCGCTCACCTGGACCTGCTCCGTGGAGAACGGTGTCCGTCGCTACTTCTGCGACGACTGCGCGCGCTCCCACCTCCGCGCGATCGAGGGCAGACTCGACTCCGAGTGGTGGTGAGACCGCCGCCGGGCCGCCCGCCGCCCACGTGCCGGCGCCGCCCACGTGCCTGCCGCCGCCGGGCCACCACCGTTCTGCCTCCCGCCGCCTACCGGTCGCTCAGGCCGGCGCCTCGATCGCGGCGCTGTCCTCGTCGTCCTCGGGAAGGAACCCCGGCAGCCAGGACTCCAGTTCGTCCCGCAGCCGCACGGTGGCGTTCAGCTGGCACAGCACACCGATGGTGCTCAGCGTCACCCGGTGTATCAGCAAGTAGGACGGCGGCAGATTGAGTTGCTTGCCCAGCTGGTGTGCGGGGGAGCGGATGTCGGCGATCCGCGCGGCCTGAGTTCGCATCCAGCTCCGGGTGAAGGTGAACTCCTCCGCCTCCGCGGGCTCGATGATCGGCACCAGATACTCGTGGACCGCTTCCGGGTCGAGCTCGATCTCGTCCTTGACGAAGCCCTCCGAGCGCAGCAGGTCGTACACCGCGTCGGCCTCGCCCTCCAGCGTCATCCGCAGGCAGTCGCCGATGGTCTGGGGCAGCCCGCCGGGCAGCCGGTCCACCGTGCCGAAGTCCAGCACGCCGAGCCGCCAGGTATCGCCCTCCTCGTCGGGGAGCAGCCGGAAGTTCCCCGGGTGCGGATCCGCGTGCAGCAGACCGGTGCGTGCCGGACCCGAGAACAGGAAACGCGCCAGCAGCTGTCCGGCCCGGTCCCGCTGCTCCTCCGTGCCGTTCGTGATCACTTCGGCCAGCGGGATGCCGTCGATCCACTCCGTCACCAGCACCTGGTCGGACTGGTGCACCACATCGGGCACGAGCACATCGGGATCGTCCGCGAACTCCGCCGCGTGCTCGCTCTGCGCCTGCGCCTCCAGCTCGTAGTCGAGTTCCTCGGAGACCCGGTCGCGCAGCTCGGTGATCAGGGGCTTGATGTCCATCCCCGGGATGAGCGGTCCGAGCAGCCGGGCAAACCGGCTGAGCTGTGTGAGATCGGAGAGCAGCGCTTCACCCGCTCCCGGGTACTGCACCTTCACCGCGACCTCACGGCCGTCGTGCCACACCGCGCGGTGCACCTGTCCGATCGACGCCGCGGCGGCGGGCTTGTCCTCGAAACTCAGGAAGAAGTCCCGCCAGTCCTCCCCGAGCCGCTCGGCGAGAACCGCGTGGACGGTGCGCGTCGGCATGGGCGGCGCGGCGTCCTGGAGCTTGGTGAGCGCCGCGCGGTAGGGGCCGGCGATGTCCTCGGGCAGCGCGGACTCGAAGACGGACATGGCCTGCCCGAACTTCATCGCCCCGCCCTTGAGCTCACCGAGCACCTTGAACAGCTGCTCCGCGGTGCGCTGTTGCAGCTCCTTGGCGACGATCTCGGCGGACTTGCCGCCGATCCGCTTTCCCAGGCCCCATGTGGCACGGCCGGCGAACCCCAGTGGTAGTGCCGCCAACTTGGCCGTCCGGGTGACCGCCTTACGCGGAAGATCAGACATGCGCCCCTCCAATTCCCCGACAGCAGCCGAGCCGCGTACGGCGGTTACCCGGCCATTGTCTCGTGCGACGGCCCGAAGTCCGAGGTGTGCTCCCTCTCACTCTTCCCATGTGCACCGCAGACGCAGTCGATGTGCGGCGAGATCCTCTCCGATCGCCAGTCCAGCAGCGGCAGCGAGGTCTCCCAGCGCGCTCCTGTACTGGTGGGCAGTTCTCCGTCGAGGAAGGACAGCGCATGCGCCGCCGTTGTCCCCGCCACCAGTGTGGCGAGTGCGACGTCACATGCCGGCACCGCCCCACTGCGACGGCCCGCCGAACGCCACTGTGCCAGGAGCCGTCGCCATCCGGGGTCATGGTCCGCCCGGTCCAGTTCGAGACATCCGGCACATGCCGTGCCGCCGGGCAGCACCAACGGCCCGACCACACCGGTCGCCTCGATCACACCGGCGTACAGATGCGGAGTGCCCGTGGCGATCCAGTCGGCGGCCCCGGCGGGGTCGGGTGCGTAGGCGGCGAGACCGTCGCGTAGGCACACGACGACCAGCGACAGGCCGGGCTCGGCGCCCCTGCCTCCTGCCGCGGAGTCTCCCCCTGCCGCCGGCGCGGACTGCGGCGTCGGTGCCGAGGCCGCCGACGACGCCGCGCGTGCCCGGCCCCTCTGCCGTGGTGGCGGGGCAGCGGCGGACCGCCGGACCAGCTGACGGGCCGTCGTGTCCCTTCTGCCGCCGACCGCGCCCGCCGACAGACCGCCCGGAGCGATGTCCCACGGTTCGGTGCATCCGCCGTCCAGCACCTCGATGCGTCCGACCCCGGCCGAGGAGAGCAGCGCGGCGACGGTCGCGCCGACGCGGCCCGCGCCCCGGACCTGGACGCGCATGGCCTGGCGAGCGGTCAGTCGCCGTATCCCACCTCCTGGTTCCGGATGGACCACGGAGAGCGTCGCCAGATCGGGACGCAGGCGGTCGAGGGCGCCCGTCCGCTTCCGTAAGGCATCGGCCTCCGGCCCGCCCGTCGTCGCGTCGTCGAGCAGTCCCGCCGTGCTCAGCCGTCTGACCAGTGCATCCACCTGCCCGTCCGGCATGCCCATCACCCGGGCCTCCTCACGCAGCAGCGGTAGCCCGCGGGTGCCGTCGAGCAGCTCCAGCAGAGCACCTGTCGCCGTGTCCACGGGCCCGACCACGACCGCGTGCGCCGGTGTCACCCCGAACTGCACGGTCTGCCGCTCCCGCCATGCCCGCCTCAGCGCCGGCTTCACCATCGGATGCATTTCCACTTCCCCCTCGATAACCGCGAACCGAAGAACCTTGCGGAGCGAGAACCCGAGACCGCCGGAACTCGCAGAACCGCTGGAACCGAGACCGCCGGAACCCGCAGAACCGCCAGAACCCGCAGAACCGCCAGAACCCGCAGAACCGTGAGTAACCGAAGAATGATCAAGAACGGCTCTCCGCTGATCCGTTGTCAGAATGCCCGGCCGCGTCGAAGGGTGTGAAAAGTTGTCCACAGGCTTGGGGTATTAGTCGTTCAAATGGTGCAGCCAAGGAGTGGATCAAGATCGAACCGTTCCGGAGGCGGGACTTCCCCCACCGGCAACGGGTAACGTCGGGGCGTGTCCGTCGACCCTTCCCCTCGCGTCGCTGGGGAGACACCACCGCGCAGTGCGGGAAGTCAACAGCGCAGCGTGCCAGGCCGCCCGTCCCGCGGATCGGGGACCAGCGCGGTCGAGGTCCGCAGGAGCGCGCGCCGCAGCAGAACGGTCTCCGCCTATCGGGAGGGCGACCGGACCATCGTCCTGATCCCCGCCCGGATGTCGGAGGCGGAGGAGCAGCGCTGGGTGGGTGTCATGCTCGACAAACTCGCCGCCCAGGAGAGCAAGCGGATCCTCGGTGACAGCGAACTCACCGAGCGTGCCGAGCGGTTGTCCGCCCAGTACTTCGACGGACGCGCAAGACCGACATCCGTGAGATGGGTGACGAATCAGAACACCCGCTGGGGCTCCTGCACCCCGGCCGAGGGCAGCATCCGCCTCTCGCACCGGCTGCAGGGCATGCCCGAGTACGTCGTCGACTATGTGCTCGTCCACGAACTCGCGCATCTCCTGGTGCCCGGTCACGGCCCGCGGTTCTGGCGGCTGCTGGAGGCGTATCCCCGGACCGAGCGCGCCCGGGGCTATCTCGAGGGCGTCGTGGCCGCCGACCGGCTGCCGCACCTGCCCGTCACCGGCGGGGAATGACCCCCGACCGGCCATGATCCCGTGTACCGAATGTGTCCCGGCCTGCGTCCGGACTTGGCTCAATGTCGGTTTGAGCCGTTAGCCTGACGCGACGTATTCACCTTCGGGATGGGGGACGGTCGTTACGCATGGCCAGGGAATTCCAACGCGGCCACAAGGCCAAGATCAGTGATCTCACGCCGGGAACGGATCTGTACGTAGGTGTGCAGATCGCGGCTCCTGGGCTGACCTTCGACATCAGCTGCTTCGGCCTCGACGCCAACGAGCAGCTCTCCGACGACCGGTACTTCATCTTCTTCAACCAGCCGAAGTCGCCCGAGGAGTCCGTTCAGCTGCTGGGCGCGCAGGCCGGTGACACCGAGTCCTTCCGCGTCACGCTCGACCGTATTCCGGCGAACATCCACAAGCTGTCCTTCACCGCGACGATCGACGGTGCCGGACAGATGTCGCAGGTCGGCCCGGGATACATCCGGATCGTCGCCGGCGGCGAAGAGGTCGTCCGGTATCCGTTCAACGGCTCGGAGTTCACCACCGAGCGCGCGGTGATGCTGGGCGACTTCTATCTGAAGGACGTCTGGCGTTTCGCCGCCATCGGTCAGGGCTTCGACGGCGGACTCGACGCCCTGCTGAAGAACTTCGGCGGCGAGGTCGCCGAGGAGCAGCCGTCGGCCCAGCAGCCCCAGGCCGCGCCGTCGTTCGGGCCGCCCGCCCAGGCGACGGCACCTCCGGCTTTCGGCGCACCCGCCGCCCCGCAGGCTCCGCAGCCCGCGCCGTCGTTCGGTGCACCGGCGGCGCAGGCCCCGGCTCCGGCGAACCCGCAGATGCATGCCGCGCCCACGGTCGCAGCACCGATGCCCCCACAGGGCACGATGCCGCCGTCCGCGCCGTCGCCGTACGGGCAGCCGCCTCAGCAGCCGCAGTTCGGACAGGTGCCGGGACAGCAGCCCGGGCAGATGCCGGGTCAGTTCCCGGGTCAGGCCCAGCCGCCCGGCGCGCCCGCGCCGTACGGCCAGCAGGCTCCCTACGGACAGCCCCAGGGGATGCCTCCGGGCGCGCCGCAGGGCGTCCCCCAGGGAGCCCCGCAGGGCGGTGCCGGCCTCCAGGCCGCGCTCCAGCCCTACCGTGAGACGGCCACCGGTCAGCGCTGGACCCCGCAGAATCAGCAGTTGATGCGGGTCGACCTCACCATGGGCGGGACGCCCGTCCTGGCCCGCCAGGGCAGCATGGTGATGTACCAGGGCAAGGTGGACTTCGGCCACAAGGGTGCGGGCTACGCGGGTCGTGTGATCGGCAATGCGACGGGCCAGGAGATGCAGCTGATGCGCTGTTCCGGCCGCGGCCAGGTCTTCCTCGCGGAGGAGGGCGCGCATCTGCACCCGATCGAGCTCCAGGGCGACGGCATCTGCGTCTCCGCGGAGAACGTCCTCGCCTTCGACGAGTCCCTCCAGTACGAGGTCCGTCGTATCGAGGGCCACGGCATCCCCGGCGGCGCGCTGTTCACCATGCAGTTCCAGGGCACCGGCACCGTCGTCGTGAAGACGCACGGCATCCCGGTCGTCCTGCCGGTCACGCCGACCACCTTCGCCGACTGCAATGCCGTCGTCGCTTGGTCGTCCGCGTCCCAGGTGATCCTCTCCAGCCAGGTCCGGCTGCGCCGCAACGCGTACCCGGGCCACAGCGGGGAGACGATCAACCTCCAGTTCCGGGGCGCCCCCGGCAACTTCATCGTCGTCCAGCCGTACGAGGTCTGAGGGAGCCCGAAGACATGAACCAGCAACTTGCGGGCTTCGCCCCGACTCCGATCACGGCCCGTATGGAGAACCACGGCCGGTCGATGCTCAAGGTCGCCATGGCCTCCGGCCAGGACCTGTACGCACGCACCGGCTCGATGGTCGCCTACGAGGGCTTCGTCCAGTACGAGCCCAACCCGCCCGGCGTCCGCCAGGTCGCCTCCCAGTGGGTGACCGGCGAGGGCGCGCCCATCATGAAGTGCTCCGGCGACGGGCTGCTCTATCTCGCCGACTACGGCGCCGATGTGGTCGTCATCAATCTCAACAACGACTCCCTCTCGGTCAACGGCACCAATCTGCTCGCCTTCGACGCGCACCTCCAGTGGGGCGTCGAGCGGGTCAAGGGCCTGGCCAAGTTCGCCGGCCAGGGCCTGTGGAACGTGGAGATCGCGGGCACCGGCTGGGTCGCGCTGACCTCCCGCGGCACGCCGATCGTCGTCGACTGCGGCCGTGGCGAGGACGAGACGTACGTCGACCCGGACGCCCTGGTCGCGTGGTCCCCGAACCTCAAGGTGAAGGGCAAGCGCAGTTTCAAGGCCTCCTCCCTCGTCGGACGGGGCAGCGGCGAGGCGTACCAGATGGCCTTCTCGGGCCAGGGCATCGTCGTCGTACAGCCGAGCGAGGACAGCACGGACCGCCTGCGGGTCCGGGGCTGAGGGGGAGCGAACACATCATGCAGAGCCCACTTTTCAACCACGCCGAACAGCAGTCCCAGGAGCGCTACGTCGTCCAGAACCCGCAGCTGCTGCGGGTCGCGCTCACCGGGCAGGACGACGTTCTCGCCCGCAAGGGCGCGATGGTCGCCTACCAGGGGCTGATGGATTTCGACGGTGAGTACCAGAGCGGTCAGCAGCGCCGCGCCCGCGCCAACACCGGCGAGGGCCTGGATCTTATGCGCTGTTCCGGACAGGGCACCGTCTACCTCGCGAACCTCGCGCAGTACATCCACGTCGTCGACGTCGACCAGGAGGGCATGACGGTCGACAGCGCCTATGTCCTGGCGCTCGACTCGACGCTGCACACCGAGGTCATCGCGGTCGACAGCCAGTACGGGATCTCCGGTTCGGGCAAGTACCAGCTCAACATCTCCGGCCGGGGCAAGGTCGCACTCATGACCTCGGGTCAGCCGCTGATGATGCAGGTCACGCCGGACAAGTACGTCAATGTCGACGCCGACGCGATCGTCGCCTGGTCGTCGGGTCTGCGCGTCCAGATGCAGTCCCAGACGCATTCCTCGGGCGTACGGCGCCGGCGCGGCAACACCGGCGAGGGCTGGGAACTCAACTTCCTCGGTCAGGGCTTCGCCCTGGTGCAGCCGAGCGAGGTCATGCCGCCGCAGAACGCGGAGATCGGCCAGGGCGTGCGCGCCCAGTTCGGTGCGGGCCAGCACGGCTCCCACGCCCAGAACCAGAACAACGCCTGGAACTGAGCAGCGCCGCGGCGCAGATGCATCGTGCCGCGTGCACGTAAGGGGCGGCCTCCCTGGAGGCCGCCCCTTACCCGTACCTGCCTCGCAGAATCGTGCGGGCCTACAGCGCGGCCCGCGTCCGCTCCACCAGACGGACGACCGACTCGTCGGCCACGTCCGGTACCTCGGCGTAGGCGAACCAGCGCAGATCCAGCGACTCGTCGCTGATCGCCTCCACGGCTCCGGT
This sequence comes from Streptomyces sp. AM8-1-1, assembly GCF_032229325.1. Classification (NCBI taxonomy): domain Bacteria; kingdom Bacillati; phylum Actinomycetota; class Actinomycetes; order Kitasatosporales; family Streptomycetaceae; genus Streptomyces; species Streptomyces sp. AM8-1-1. The sequence continues at coordinate 2,850,427 of NZ_CP135086.1, read as the reverse complement.
GGGAGCCAGTGCCGCGTACTGGACGTCCAGATGCCAGTTGCAGGGCGAAGGAATCGCATGGCGGTCCAGGCGGACCGGGCCGCCGGGAAGCAGCGTCAGACCGTCGATCCCGGACTCCTCGGTGGCCTCCCGCAGCGCTGCCGAGGCGAGCGTCGTGTCACCGGGCTCGCAGTGGCCGCCCATCTGGAGCCACATACCGAGCTTCTTGTGCAGTGTCAGCAGCACTCGCTCGCTCTCCGGGTCGACGACCAGCGCGCTTGCCGTCACATGACCCGCCTGGCAGGCCTTCCACATTCCGTCCGGGTGCGTGTCCAGATGGTCCAGGTAGAGCCCGCGCAGCTCCTCCTGGTCCTCGTAGCTCTTCAGTACGAGGACGGCGTCGTCGTACAGGCTCACCGGTCGGAGTCGTCCTTGCCGTTCGTGCCGCTGTCCGGACCCTGGTCCTCCGGGCCCTTGCCGTCCGTGCCCTTGGTGTCGGGGGCGTCCGTCGGGCCGGTGCCGCTCGTGCCGGCGTCGCCCTTGGTCGCCGCCTCACCGAGCATCTTGTCCAGCTCCGAGAAGTCGAGCTGCTCGCGGTGGACGAAGCCGTCCGGGTCGTCCAGATCCGATGCCGTCGGCAGCATGTCCGGGTGCTCCCACAGGGCGTCCCGGCCGTCCACGCCCCGTGCGTCCGTGAGCGAGGCCCAGAGCCGGGAGGCGTCCCGCAGCCGCCGGGGCCGCAGCTGGAGACCGATCAGCGTCGCGAAGGTCTGCTCCGCGGGGCCGCCGGACGCACGCCGCCTGCGCAGCGTCTCGCGCAGAGCGCTCGCCGAGGTCAGCCGGGACGAGGCCGCCTCGTGGACCACCGCGTCCACCCAGCCCTCGACCAGCGCGAGTGCCGTCTCCAGACGGGCCAGTGCCGCCTTCTGCTGCGGGGTGTCCTCCGGCTGGAACATGCCCTGCTGGAGAGCCTCCTGCAGCTGCTCCGGGTTGCTCGGGTCGAACTGGCCGACCACGTCCTCCAGCTTGCTGGTGTCGACCTTGATCCCGCGGGCGTACCCCTCGACGGCGCCGAACAGATGCGAGCGAAGCCATGGCACATGAGCGAAGAGCCGCTGGTGGGCGGCCTCGCGCAGGGCCAGATACAGCCGCACCTCGTCCTTCGACACTCCGAGGTCCTTGCCGAGCGCCGCGACGTTCAACGGGAGCAGCGCGGCCTTGCCGGCGGGGCCGAGCGGCAGACCGATGTCCGTGGACCCGACCACCTCACCGGCCAGGACACCGACGGCCTGCCCGATCTGCTGGCCGAACATCGCTCCACCCATGGAGCGCATCATCCCCAGCAGCGGGCCCGCCATGGCCTGCATCTCCTCGGGCAGCACATCGCCCATGGCCAGGCCGACGCGCTCGGCGACCGGGTCGACGAGCTGCTTCCACGCCGGAAGCGTCGCCTCCACCCACTCGGCACGGCTCCAGGCGACGGCCGTGCTCGCGCCGGAGGGCAGCGAGGTCGCGCCGTCCAGCCAGAGGTCGGCCAGACGCACGGCCTCCTCGACCGCGGTCCGCTCGGCGGGACCCACGCTCTCGTCCTTGGTGCCGTCCGGCGTGCCCTGGGAGACCGTCTGGCGCGCGATCTGCTGCGCCATGTCCCAGTTCACCGGTCCGCCCTCGTAGCTCAGCATCTGCCCGAGCTGCTGGAAGGCCGCACCCAGATCGTTCGGATTCAGGGAGCCGAACATGGCCGCGAACGGATTGTCGCCGCCGTCGCCGCCGAATCCGAAGGGATTGGAGGCCTGCCCGCCCTGGCCACCGCCGGCGGGATCCTTCTTCTTGCCTTCGTCGCCGTTCTCCGGCTCCTCCGGCGGAAGGCCGAATCCGAATGGGGTGTCACTCACGGGTTTCCTCGGCTCGTAGGGCCGCCGGCTCCGGGCCGACGGCGAATGCCCGACAACACCACCAGCGTAGACATCCGCGCCGCATATGGGCTCGGTGCTCCGCCGACTCGTGGGCTGCGGCAGGATGGACGCCACCTGGTACGTACGTGTCATTCGCTTACGTACTGAAGACAACCGCTGGAGACGCCTGGTGAGTTCCCCAGATCCGCAGGTTCGCGGAGCGCGAAACCGCTCAACCCCGACCCCGGGCGAGGGGCCCTCAGGCCGGGGCCCCGTCGTCGCGGTGACCGGCGCCGCCACCGGCATCGGCGAACTGCTCGCCCGGCGGCTGGCCGACTCCGCCGAGGTCAAGCAGGTCGTCGCGATCGACGAGCGCAGGGGCGAGGTCGCCGAGGCGCAGTGGCACATCCTCGACGTGCGCGACCCCGCCATCGCGGAGAAGCTGCGCGGCGCCGACGTGGTGGTGCACCTGGCCCTCGATCTCGATCTGGATTCCGACGCGGCGGCCCGCACCGCCTACAACGTGCGCGGCACCCAGACCGTGCTCACCGCGGCAGCCGCCGCCGGTGTGCACCGGGTCGTGCTCTGTACGTCCGCCATGGTCTACGGGGCACTGCCCGACAACGACATCCCGCTGTCGGAGGACGCCGAGCTGCGCGCCACCGCGGAGGCCACCGGCGTCGGAGACCTCATGGAGATCGAGCGGCTCGCCCGCCGGGCTCCACGTGCGCACCCCGGGCTCAATGTCACGGTGGTAAGACCCGCGGTCCTGGTGGGCGGTACTGACACCGCCCTCACCCGCTACTTCGAGTCGCCGCGTCTCCTCGTGGTCGCCGGATCGCGTCCCACCTGGCAGTTCTGCCACGTCGACGACCTGGTGAGCGCGCTGGAGTACGCCGCCCTGGAGAAGGTGGACGGCGAGCTCGCGGTCGGCTGCGACGGCTGGCTGGAGCAGGAGGAGGTCGAGGAGCTCAGCGGCATCCGCCGCATGGAGCTGCCCTCGGCCGTCGCCCTGGGCGCCGCCGCCCGGCTGCACCGGATCGGTCTCACCCCGTCCCCGGCGGGCGATCTGGCGTACACGATGCACCCCTGGGTCGTCAGCGTGAGCCGGCTGCACGACGCGGGCTGGCGTCCGCGGTGGACCAACGAGGAGGTCTTGGCGGCGCTGCTCGAAGAGGTGGAGGGCCGGCACACGGTCGTGGGCCGCAGGCTCGGCCGCAAGGACGCGACCGCGGCGGGTGCCGCCGGTGCGACGGTCGCCCTGCTCGGCACGGCCGCGCTGGTCCGCCGGGCCCGCAAAGCGCGCCGCCGGCTGTAGGAGGCTCCAAGGCGGGGCTCGCCCGGCCGGTCGATCGGGCTATTCCGCGATGTCAGTGGCATGCGGCACGATGGCCGGCATGGCACGTACGCACGAGCACCCCGGCGAGCAGGCGGCACCGGACCCGGTCCGCCTTCTCGCGATCCGCGACACCCCGCTCTCCGTCGACGAGGTCTTCGCGGCCGTCGGTGACGACGCCTCGGGCGGCACCGCGCTGTTCGTCGGCACCGTGCGCAATCACGACGGCGGATCCGACGTGGACACCCTGGGGTACTCCTGCCATCCCTCGGCCGAGGCCGAGATGCGCCGGATCGCGGACCAGGTCGTCGCCCGCTTCCCGGTGCGGGCGCTGGCCGCGGTGCACCGGGTCGGGGATCTCGCCATCGGGGACCTCGCGGTCGTCGTCGCGGTGTCCTGCCCGCATCGCGGGGAGGCGTTCGAGGCGTGCCGCAAGCTGATCGACGACCTCAAGCACGAGGTGCCGATCTGGAAGCACCAGAAGTTCTCCGACGGCACCGAGGAGTGGGTGGGCGCGTAGGCCTGCCGGTTCCTGATCTGCCCGGACCCGGGATGGTGCCGCCCCTTCGGCGAGCGGCCGGACCCGGGATGGTGCCGCCCCTTCCGTGAGCGGCCGGACCCGGGTTTCGTGCCGCCCCCTTCCGTGAGCCGTCCTGCCCCGGCGTGGAGCCCTCGATCACGGGTACCCGACAAGCGGCAGCGGGGCGGTCACGACGGCATGGCACGCGGGGCTTCCCGGATCGTTCTCGGCGCCCGGCCGAAACCCGCGAGAAGCCCAAGCGGCCCGATTTGCGTAACCGCCACCCTGCCGTGAGCGTTGAACTGGCAGATGGCTAATCTGCTGATCATTCAGTTGCTTTCGATCATGGGGTAGGGAGGTCGTGATGGCAGCACTCGCCTGGTTGTTGATTCCGCTGTTCGCTGCCGTCGGTGCTGCGATATGGGGAGGCTGGGCCCAGCGGAACCGGACAACCGGTGACGTGGCCGAGCTCGCCGGCTACGCGCGGTTCCGCGACGCGATGGAAAAAGCGGGCACCGGCAGAGATGCCGCCTGACGCAGTCCTGACTCACACGCCGTCCGTGCGCAGAGGCCCTTCTGCCCCGTACGGACCGGCCCCGGCGGTGCGCTGACAGGCGCGTCCCGTACTGTCGTTCCATGCCACGCCGCACCGCGACGATGCTCGCCTCCACCCTCGTTCTGATCGCACTTCTGTGCGCCGGGGTGTTCATCAAAGTGCCGTATTCGGAGATGTCGCCCGGCCCCACCGTCAACACGCTCGGCGAGGCGCGCGGTGAGCCGGTTCTGGCGATCTCCGGCCGCAAGACCTACCCGACGACCGGTCATCTCAACATGACGACGGTCCGGGTCACCGGTGCGGACTACAACATGAACTTCGTCGAGGCCGTCTACGGCTGGCTGGCCCACGACAACGTGGTCGTTCCGCACGACACGCTCTACCCGGACGGCAAGACGGAAGAGCAGTCGACACAGGAGAACGCCGAGGAATTCACCCAGTCGCAGGAGAGCGCGAAGGTTGCCGCGCTGAAGCAGCTGAAGATCCCCGTGAAGTCGCGGGTCGTCGTCTCCACGGTCATCAAGGACACGCCCTCCGAGGACCGGCTGCACGCCGGCGACGTGATCCGCGCCGTGGACGGCGCCGCCGTCGAGCAGCCGGCCGACGTCGCCAAGCTGGTCACCAAGCACAAGCCCGGCGAGAAGGTCGTCTTCACGATCGTCCCGGCGAAGGCCGCTGCCGCCGCCGAGAAGGCGGGCAAGGAGCCGGACGCCACCGAGAAGGTCACGATCACCACGACCACGTCGGACACCGGCAACCGCGCGATCGTGGGTATCCAGGCGGGGACCGACCACACGTTCCCGTTCACGGTCGACATCAACCTCGCCGATGTGGGCGGCCCCAGCGCCGGTCTGATGTTCGCGCTGGGCATCGTCGACAAGCTCACTCCCGGAAACCTCACCGGCGGCAAGTTCGTCGCGGGCACCGGCACCATCGACGACCAGGGCAAGGTCGGTCCCATCGGTGGCATCGAGATGAAGCTGGTGGGCGCCCGCAACGCGGGTGCGGAGTACTTCCTGACGCCGAACGACAACTGCGCGTCGGCCGCCTCTGACATCCCCGACGGGCTGACCCTCGTGAAGGTCAACACCATCGAGGACGCCGCGAAGTCGCTGGAGAAGATCAGGTCGGGCAGCACGGCAGGGCTGCCGAGCTGCACCACTGGCTGAGCAGGGCTGCCGAGCGGCCCGACCGGCTGAGCACCGGGGCCCGGCGTCCGACGGCAACGCGGCGAGCGCGCGCCGAGCGACGGACCCCGGACCCTCAGGCCTCGAACGTCGCCGACAGCGCGTCCGCCAGACCCGGCACCAGGTCCGAACCCGTCAACACCTCGGTCGCCGAGTCCTTCTCGCGGAGCCGCAGCGCAGACTCACGGGCACCGTCACGGAGCACCGCCACGGTCATGCGCACCTCCTGGCGGGCCGGGTGAGAAGCCACCCACTTGGTGAGGGCGGCGTCGTCGAGACCTTCGGGTACCGAGGCCTCCGCCGACGCGGGAAGCATCTGGCGCTCCACGGTCAGCGCGCAGCCGGCCACCGCGTCCGGCCACGCGATCGTGCCGAGGAACTCGTCCAGGGGAGTGCCGGGCGGAATCTCGTCCTGCTCGATCGGGGTCAGGGGAGCGCCGGCCTTGTCGCCGTCGAGTCCGAGCTGGCCCGCGAGGCCGGGCTCCTGGGTGCGCAGCTGTGCGGTGTCGACGAGGGCGAAAAGCCTCGCCGGCCGGTCCCAGCCGAGGCCGGAGGCGTACTCGTCGATTTCGAGCACGGCGCGGGTCAGTGGGCTGGCGGCCATCGGGGGGCCGGAGGAAGAACTATTGGGCATGCCCAATATCCTGCCTCCTTCCGGGCCCGATACGGGAACTAGGTAAAGCCTCAGTAAGTTGCAGTAGTGGGCTCTACGATCGCGGGGCCCGTTTCACACGACCGCGAACTTCGAGGTGCGCACGTTGGCTTTCCAGATGCCGGACCGCGGCGGAGGCCCGACCGGGCCACGGATCAGAGTGGGCCGGCCGTCCCGGCGCGTCCGCACCCTGCTCATGACACTGGCCGTGCTGGCCGTGCTGGCCATGGCGTTCGTCATGTTCGCCGGGTTCTGGACGGACTGGCTCTGGTACCGCTCAGTCCACTACTCCTCGGTGTTCACCACCACTCTGTGGACCAAGATCGGGCTGTTCGCCGTCTTCGGTCTGCTCATGGCGGGAGCTGTCGGGCTGAACATCTGGCTCGCGCACCGGCTGCGCCCGCCGCTCAGCGCGATGTCGCTGGAGCAGCAGAGCCTCGACCGCTACCGGATGAGCATCGCCCCGTACAAGAAGTGGGTGCTCCTCGCGATCACCGCTCTGGTCGGGCTGATCGCCGGAGCGTCCGCCACCGGTCAGTGGCGCACCTGGCTGATGTGGGTCAACGGCGTGCCCTTCGGTCAGAAGGACCCGCAGTTCAAGATGGACGTGTCGTTCTACGCGTTCGACCTGCCCTGGTACCGCTTCCTGCTCGGCTTCGGCTTCGCGGCCGCCGTGCTCTCGCTGATCGCCGCCGCGCTGACCCACTATCTGTACGGCGGGCTGCGCATCACCAGCCCCGGAGCCCGGGCGACCGCGGCGGCCACCGGCCACCTCTCGGTGCTGCTCGGTGTCTTCGTCTCGCTGAAGGCCGTGGCGTACTGGCTCGACCGGTACGGCCTCGCGGTGAAGTCCAGTGACTTCAAGGCCACGGGGAACTGGACAGGCCTGCGGTACGTGGACGCCAACGCCTATCTCCCGGCGAAGACGATCCTCTTCTGCATCGCGGTCATCTGTGCCCTGCTCTTCTTCGCGACGCTCTGGCGGCGGACGTGGCAGCTGCCCGTCATCGGCTTCGGCCTGATGGTTCTGTCCGCGATCCTCATCGGCGGTCTCTACCCGGCGATCGTGCAGAAGTTCCAGGTCCAGCCGAACGAGCAGGCCAAGGAAAGTCCGTACATCAAGAAGAACATCGATGCCACGCGCGAGGCGTACGGCATCGACAGCGCCAAGCCCGAGGACTACGAGGGCAAGGGCAACCCGCAGCGGAAGGCGCAGCAGCGCGAAGCGGCCACGTCGGCGGCGAGTTACCGCGTCGTCGACTCCAACGTCGTCTCGCCCGCCTTCCAGCAGCTCCAGCAGGAGCGCAAGTACTACCAGTTCCCCGCGACGCTGGACGTCGACCGGTACACCGGCTCCGACGGCAAGCCGCAGGACACGGTCATCGGTCTGCGCGAGCTCAACATCACGGGCATCCCGAAGAGCAACTGGATCAACGACCACTTCACCTACACCCATGGCTACGGCGCGATCTCGGCCAAGGGCACCAGCGTGATCACCGATCCGAACCAGGGCACCGTCGGCTCACCGGACTTCACCGAGGCCGGCATGCCCACCAAGGGCCAGCTCGGGAAGTACGAGCAGCGGATCTACTACGGCGAGAAGACCGAGCAGTACTCGATCGTGGGCGGTCCGCAGAAGGAGCTCGACTACGAGGCCAGCGTCGGCCCCACCAAGTACACGAGCTACCAGGGCAAGAGCGGCGTCAGCCTCTCCAACCCGCTGAACCGCGCCGCGTACGCGGTGGCCTTCAGCGAGCCGCAGATCCTGTACTCGGGTGCTGTCGGGGAGGGTTCGCGGATTCTCTACAACCGCACCCCCAAGGAGCGCGTCGAGGCGGTGGCCCCCTGGCTGACGATCGACGGCGACGCCTACCCGGCGGTCGTCGACGGCCGTATCCAGTGGATTGTCGACGCGTACACCACGACCAACGGCTACCCGTACGCCTCGCGTACGACGCTCGGCGACACCACGACCGACTCGCTGACCACCAACCAGCGCGCGGTCGTCGCCCAGCAGAACCAGGTCAACTACATCCGGAACTCGGTGAAGGCGACCGTCGACGCGTACGACGGCTCGGTCAAGCTGTTCCAGTGGGACACCGAGGACCCCGTCCTGAAGACCTGGATGAAGGCCTTCCCCGGCACGGTGAAGTCCAAGGCCGACATCTCGCCCGCGCTCAAGGCTCATCTGCGCTACCCGCAGGACATGTTCAAGGTCCAGCGCGAGCTGCTCACCCGGTACCACGTCACGGAGCCCGAGCAGTTCTACAGCGGCAGTGATGCCTGGCAGGTGCCGGACGACCCGACGAACAAGGACACCAGCGCGGTCCCGCCGTACTACCTGAGCCTGAAGATGCCCGGGGAATCGGCGCAGAAGTTCTCGCTGACGACGACGTTCACTCCGGCCGGGCGCCCCAACCTGGGTGCGTTCATGGCCGTCGACGCCGACGCCACGAGCAAGGGCTACGGCTCGATCAGACTGCTGAGAGTGACCTCGACCGTCCAGGGTCCGACACAGGTGCAGAGTGAGCTGAACGGTGTGCCCGAAGTGGCCACGTTCGTACGGGACCTCAGAGGTACCGACTCGGACATCGAGTACGGAAATCTGCTGACGGTGCCGCTCGACGGCGGGTTCCTCTACATCGAGCCGGTGTACGCCCGAGGCGGCAGCGCGAACTATCCGCTGCTGAAGAAGGTGGCCGTCGCGTACGGCGGAGGCAAACCGGTCTTCAAGGACAGCCTGACGGAGGCGCTCGACGCGGTCTTCGCACAGGAAGGCGCCGAGCCGCCACCGACGACGACGCCACCGACACCACCGGGAGACGGCACCACCAAGCCGCCGCCGGCGACCGGTGACGCCGCGCTCAAGGGCGCCATCGCCGACGTGCTGAAGGCGCACCAGGACGCCGAGGCCGCGCTGGCGAAGACGCCGAAGGACTGGGAGGCGTACGGCAGGGCCCAGGAGGACCTGGACGCGGCGCTGCAGCGGCTGAACGCGGCTCAGGGCAAGCCGAGTCCCAGCCCGTCCCCGTAGCTGCTGAACAGGCAACACTCCGCGTCGTGATAGTGTTTCAACACAACGACGCGGGGTGGAGCAGCTCGGTAGCTCGCTGGGCTCATAACCCAGAGGTCGCAGGTTCAAATCCTGTCCCCGCTACTGAAACGAAGAGGGCCCGGATCCTTTTGAGGATCCGGGCCCTCTTCGCGCGTATGTGCTGCCGGTGGGAACTGGGCGCGCCGGGGGGCGAGTTGGCCGTCAACGTGTTTGACTTATCTCTCTGTGGGCATGTCGACAAAACGCTGAAGTGACCTTACTGGCTGCGGTATACCAGGTGTACGCGGGTTGCAGGTGGTGCGACGATGGAATTTATGGGGGACAGGGCAACTCTGTTGGAGACAGGGCGGTTTGTGCAGCAGCATGCCGGTAACGCGGCAGATGTGATCAGCGCTGCCGACGCCGCGGACACTCCTGCCGCGAGCCAGATCGACGGCGTGGGCGCCACTGAGGGTGCCGACTCCGTGGAGAGCGCCGGGGCCGAGGAGCGATACCGCCGTGCGGCGGAGAGCGGCGACACCGCGTCGATGAGCGTGCTCGGCGCGCTGCTGATGCGCCGTGGCGACCTCGACGGTGCCGAGCCCTATCTGCGGGCCGCCACCTCCGAGGGCGACCGTGCGGCCGCCAACAACCTGGGTGTCCTGCTCCACCAGCGCGGCTACGCGGACGAGGCGGCCGGCTGGTGGCGCATCGCCGCCGTCGCCGGCTCGGCCGCCGCGGCGCACGCCCTCGGGCGCCACTTCCGCGAGCGCGGTGACGAGCCCGCCGCCGAATACTGGCTGCGCCAGTCCGCCGAGCAGGGCCACGCCCTGGGGGCGTACGCACTCGCCGATCTGCTGGAGCACCGCAGCGACGTGGGCGCCGAGCGCTGGCTGCGTGCCGCCGCCGAGCAGGGCCATCGTGAAGCGGCCTACCGGCTCGCCCGTGCGCTGGAGCGCCGGGCGGCGGACGAGGCACGCGCCGGCGGGGACGCGGGCCTCCTGGTCGTCCGCACGGACGGAGATGCGGCCGGCGAGGGCGCCTGCGCGCCTCCCGGCGGCCGGGGCCGTGACACCGGTGCGCCCTCCGGCCGCGCCGGTCCCGAGGACCAGGCGGGCCCGGAGCCCACCGTCCTGGACGAGGCCGCCCAGTGGTACCGGCAGGCCGCCGCCCGGGGACACCGCAGAGCCGCGCTGCACCTCGGCGCGATCCTCGAGAAGCGCGGAGAGCTGAAGGAGGCGGGCCGCTGGTACCTCACCTCGGCGAAGGACGGCGAGGCGCGTGCCGCGTGCGCGCTCGGCTTCCTGCTGCGTGACGCCGGTGACGAGGAGAGCGCCGCCGTCTGGTGGCTGCGCGCTGCCCAGGAGGGCGACGGCAACGCCGCCAACGCCCTGGGCGCCCTGCACGCCGCCCGCGGCGAGCAGCAGACCGCCGAGCGCTGGTACCGCGCCGCCATGGACGCGGGCGACGTCAACGGCGCCTACAACCTCGGGCTGCTCTGCGCCGCCCAGGACCGCACCGCTCAGGCCGAGCAGTGGTACCGCCGCGCCGCCTACGCGGGGCACCGGGAGGCCGCCAACGCGCTCGCCGTGCTGCTGCTGCAGTCCGGTGACGCCACGGGCGCCGAGCCGTGGTTCTCCAAGGCGGCCGAGGCCGGCAGCGTGGACGCCGCCTTCAATCTGGGCATCCTCCACGTCGGCCGGGACGACGACCGTACGGCCCTGCTCTGGTACGCCAGGGCCGCGGCCGCGGGTCACACCGAGGCGGCGCTCCAGGTCGGCATAGCGCTGCTCCGCGACGGCGACGACCGGGCCGCCGAGCGGCATCTGCGGTGTGCGGCCGGCGGCGGCAGCGCCGAGGCGGCCTTCCGGCTCGCGACGCTGCTGGACTCCCGTCAGCCGCCGCCGGGCGCACCGGCGCTCGGCGAGCCGCCGGCGGAGAAGACCGAGTGCGAGGAGTGGTACGAGCGTGCCGCCGAGCAGGGGCACCGCCGTGCTCAGGTGCGGGTCGGCATGCTGGCCGCCGCCCGCGGCGACATGGCGGAGGCGGACCGCTGGTACCGCGAGGCCGCCGAGGCGGGCAGCCGCAACGGCGCCTTCAACCTCGGGCTGCTCCTCGCCCGTGAGGGCAACGAGCGCGAGGCGGCCCTGTGGTGGACCCGGGCAGCGCGCGCGGGACACGGCCGGGCGGCACTACGCCTGGCCCTGCTCGCCGCGCGCCGGGGTGAGCTCACCGAGGGCCAGCGCTGGTGCGCGCGGGCCGTCGAGCTGGGTCCGGCCGAGGTGGCGGAGCGTGCGGCCCGGCTGCGGGACGCGCTGCACCAGGAGCTCACCGCGTAACGGAGCTCACTCCGCACGGGCGCCAATGGATTTGCTCTGGTCAGTGGGCTGACGTAATGTTGTGTTCACCGACGCGGGGTGGAGCAGCTCGGTAGCTCGCTGGGCTCATAACCCAGAGGTCGCAGGTTCAAATCCTGTCCCCGCTACTGAAACCGAAGGCCCGGATCCTGATGGATCCGGGCCTTCGGTCTGTCCGGGCTTCGATTCTTCAACGGTCGGCTTCGGTCGGGCCGCCCGTCGTCTCGCACGGTTCCGTCTGTCCGGGGCCGGTGTAGTGGATGCGGATGCCCTCCTCGCCCCTCGCGTGCTCGGGCCGCAGGACGAGGTGCTCGTCGTAGTCGCCGCCGCTCTGCCGGCGGTAGGGAATCGGGTCGGTGTCCGGAAGGGCGACGAGCCGTTCGCGCAGCCGCTCGGCGGCGGCCTCGTACTCGGGACCCGACAGACACACCGTGCCGTTGACGACCAGGGGCGGGACCACGGACATGCCGGTGTACCAGAGGGTGCCGTGCAGGATCGGGAACAGGACGTCGTTGATGTCGCCGTGGATGCCCCGCGGCCCGGTGGTGGCGGCGTTGGCGCCGACCGTGGTCACCACCAGCGCGCGGCGGCCGGACAGCCCGCCGTCCCCGTAGCGCATCGCCCGGCCCGTGGCCGGGTCCGGCACGCCCTGGGCGAAGCCCTGGACGAACAGCCGGTCGAACCAGCCCTTGAGGATGGCCGGCATGCCGAACCACCACAGGGGGAACTGCACGACCAGCGTGTCCGCCCACAGCAGCTTGGCCTGCTCCTGGCGGATGTCCTCACTCAGCGTGCCGGTCTCCAGGGCGCGCTGGGACTCGGTGAGCACATCGAGGCGCTTGTCCGGGTCGTGGGCGAAGTCACCGTGGTCGACCACGGGATTCCAGCCCATCACGTAGAGATCCGACTCGACGACCTCGTGCCCCCGCTCACGCAGCACCGCGACGCCTTCGTCGCGCAGTGCCCCGTTCAGCGAGCGCGGGTCGGGGTGGGCGGACACCCAGAGCACGCGCACGACCGATCACTCCCTCCACTGCGATGTGCGCCCGTCGCGCACACGTCGCTGGTGTGTCTGCCCGGGCGGAGGGGGCTGAATCCGGTCGGCGGGACGGGGCCCGGTCAACGGGTCGTGGGGGACGGGCGCGGACAGCGGAAAGCCCCGGCACTCTCGGGTGCCGGGGCTCTCGACGTCGTACGACTACGCCGCCGCGCAGTTCGGGCAGGTGCCGCGGTAGGTCACCTCGACGTCCGAGACCGTGAAGCCGAAGCGCTCGGAGTCGGGCAGGTCCGCCAGCGGGTTGCCGGCGGGGTGCACGTCGCGGATGGCGCCGCAGCGGGCGCAGACGAGGTGCTGGTGGGGCTGGTGGGCATTCGGGTCGTACCGCTTGGCGCGGTGGTCCGTGGAGACTTCCAGGACCTCGCCGAGGGTCACGAGCTCACCGAGCGTGTTGTAGACCGTCGCCCGCGAGATCTCGGGCAGCCTCTTCACCGCCCGCGCGTGGACCTCGTCGGCGGTCAGATGCACATGCTCGCCGTCGAGGACCTCTGCCACGACACGCCGCTGGGCGGTCATCCGCCAGCCGCGTCCGCGAAGCCGTTCAAGAAGGTCACTCATAGGAACAGCCTAACAGTGGCTCGTCCCAGGTCCCGACCGAGTGTGAACTTGGATATCTACTTGACTTGGACAAAGTCCATTGTAGGGTCGGATCCAGAATCGTTGAGGGACAGGACTGGCAGGAATGACGCAGGAGGCGCACGTGACGCAGGGACCGCTCACCACGGAGGCCGGGGCTCCGGTCGCCGACAACCAGAACAGCGAGACGGCGGGCGTCGGCGGTCCCGTTCTGGTCCAGGACCAGGCGCTGCTCGAGAAGCTCGCGCACTTCAACCGTGAGCGCATTCCGGAGCGCATCGTCCACGCGCGGGGCGCCGGCGCGTACGGCACCTTCACGCTCACCCGCGATGTCTCGCGGTGGACGCGTGCGAAGTTCCTCTCCGAGGTCGGCAAGCAGACCGAGACGTTCCTGCGGTTCTCGACCGTCGCGGGCAACCTCGGCTCGGCCGACGCGGTGCGTGACCCCCGCGGCTTCGCGCTGAAGTTCTACACCGAGGAGGGCAACTACGACCTCGTCGGCAACAACACCCCGGTGTTCTTCATCAAGGACGCCATCAAGTTCCCGGACTTCATCCACACCCAGAAGCGCGACCCGTACACGGGCAGCCAGGAAGCGGACAACGTCTGGGACTTCTGGGGTCTGAGCCCGGAGTCGACGCACCAGGTCACCTGGCTCTTCGGTGACCGCGGCATCCCGGCCACCCTGCGCCACATGAACGGCTACGGCTCGCACACCTTCCAGTGGAACAACGAGGCCGGCGAGGTCTTCTGGGTCAAGTACCACTTCAAGACGGACCAGGGGATCAGGAACCTCACCACCGACGAGGCCAACCGCCTCTCCGGTGTGGACCCGGACAGCCACCAGCGTGACCTGCGCGAGTCCATCGAGCGCGGTGACTTCCCGTCGTGGACGGTGCAGGTCCAGATCATGCCGGCGGCCGAGGCGGCGACCTACCGCTTCAATCCGTTCGACCTCACCAAGGTGTGGCCGCACGAGGACTACCCGCCGATCGAGATCGGCAAGCTGGAGCTCAACCGCAACCCGGAGAACATCTTCGCCGAGGTCGAGCAGTCCATCTTCAGCCCCGCCCATTTCGTGCCGGGCATCGGTCCCTCCCCGGACAAGATGCTCCAGGGCCGTCTCTTCGCGTACGGCGACGCCCACCGCTACCGCGTCGGCATCAACGCCGACCACCTGCCGGTGAACCGCCCGCACGCCACCGAGGCGCGGACGAACAGCCGTGACGGCTTCCTGTACGACGGCCGCCACAAGGGTGCGAAGAACTACGAGCCGAACAGCTTCGGCGGCCCGTTCCAGACGGACCGTCCGCTGTGGGTCTCCACCCCGGTCGGCGGCGGCACCGGCAACCACGAGGCGCCCCGCCACGCCGAGGACGACGACTTCGTGCAGGCGGGCAATCTCTACCGCCTGATGTCGGAGGACGAGAGGACCCGCCTGATCGAGAACCTCTCGCAGTTCATCGCGAAGGTGTCGCGCGACGACATCGCGGAGCGGGCGGTCGACAACTTCCGCAAGGCGGACGGTGACTTCGGCAAGCGGCTGGAGGCCGCGGTCCAGGCCCTTCGCGGCTGACCGGCGGCTGCCGAGGAAAGAGGGCCGGATCCCTGTCCAGGGGGTCCGGCCCTCTTGTGTGCGCACCGGTCGCCCGGCATTGCGTGCGTCATGCGTCAGTGGCTGCCGGACCCTGGCGTTCCTCGATCGCCCGGGCGTCAGGTCCTGGGCGGTTCAGCCGACGAGTGTGGAGTGGTGCCGCCGGGCCGGGGCCCAGCAGCGGATGATGTCGCGGACCGACACGATGCCGACGGGCCCGCCGTCGCCGTCCATCACGATCAGATGCCGGAAGCCGCCGTGCGACATGGCCTCCGCGGCTTCCTCCAGGGTCCAGGACGGCGCGGCGAAAACGACGTCGGTGGTGGTGTGGGTGCCGGCGGTCTCCTGGTCGGGGTCCTGGCCCTTGCCCACCGCTACGAGAATGTCGCGCTCGGTCAGAATGCCCAGGCCGTCGGCGTCGGTGTCGAGGACGACCGCCGCGCCGACGCGGCGTGCGGCCATCAACCGGGCCGCCTGGCGGAGTGTGTGCGTGGGTCCGATGGTGAGGACCACCGTGCTCATGGCGTCACGGACGAGCATGAATGGAGCCACCTCCTTGGTGATCGGCAGTTCGGGAACCGATTCACAAGTTCACAAGTGGGGGGACTCTCAGAGTCGCAGTCTTGGGGGACCGCAGCAAGGGGGCGGGCGCGGCGCATTCCCCGGCGCCCGGACACCGCCGGGGAAGGGTGGATGCGCCTGCCACCGCCGGTCGGCGGTACGGCCCACGGTGCCGCCGACGGCCTGATGCCGCCGCCCGCTCAGCGGGTGACGGTGACCGTCAGTAGCGCTGGTTGAGGTATCCGAGCAGTTCCTCGTGGAGCAGTCCGTTGGACGCGGCCGCGTTCCCGCTGTGCGGGCCGCGGCGTCCGTCCAGGCCGGTGAAGGAGCCGCCGGCCTCCTGGACGACGATCGCGGTGGCGGCCATGTCCCACAGCGACAGCTCCGGCTCCGCGCAGATGTCCACCGAACCCTCGGCCACCATCATGTACGGCCAGAAGTCGCCGTAGCCGCGGGTGCGCCAGCAGGCGCGGGTCAGATCCATGAAGCCGTCCAGCCGCCCCTGCTCCTCCCAGCCGCTGAGGGAGGAGTACGCGAAGGAGGCGTCCGAAATGCTGCCGACCCGGCTGACGTGGAGCCTGGTGGCCTGGCTCAGGCTGCGCCCGGTGTAGGCGCCACCACCCTGGGCGGCCCACCAGCGGCGGCCGAGCGCCGGGGCCGAGACCACGCCGACGACCGGCTGGAAGCCGCCCTCGCCCTGGACCATCAGCGAGATCAGCGTCGCCCAGACCGGGACGCCGCGGACGTAGTTCTTGGTGCCGTCGATGGGGTCGATCACCCAGCGGCGCGGGCCCGTGCCCTCGATGCCGTACTCCTCGCCGAGGATCGCGTCACGCGGCCGCGCTCTCTTCAGCTGCCCGCGGATCAGTTCCTCCGCCGCCTTGTCGGCCTCGGTCACCGGGGTCATGTCCGGCTTCGTCTCGACCTTGAGGTCGAGGGCCTTGAACCGGTCCATGGTCGCGGCGTCGGCGGCGTCGGCGAGGACATGGGCGAGGCGCAGATCGTCGTGGTAGTCGGGCATGGTCGTCACTCTATCGGGGCTCATCCGGCCTCCCGGGGGCGCCTGTTCGCCCCGGCTCTTGACAGTGCATGGAGGCGCGTCAACTCTGAGCGCAGTGCCGTACCGCACGGTGGGCGCCCGGTCGGGGCGCCGCCCGGCCTGGGAGGCGATGATGCCTACAGCGCGAGAGTCCCTGCTGAACGCCGCGCTCGCCGCGCTTGCCGAGCTGCCGTGGTCGGGGGTGCGGATGGTGGACGTCGCCTCCGCCGCGGGGGTCTCGCGGCAGACCCTCTACAACGAGTTCGGCAGCAAGGACGGGCTGGCCCGTGCGCTGGCACGGCGGGAGGCCGACACCTATCTGTACGGCGTGGACCAGCTGCTGGCCGAACGGACGGCCCCCGTCGACCGGCTGGCCGCCGTGGCCGAGTGGACGGTCGGCGAGGCGCGGTCGAGACCGTTGCTGCGTGCGCTGCTCACCGGCTGCTGGGGCGAGCGTCTGCCCGTTCCCCGGCCCGCCCGCCGCGATGCGCCCGCGGCCGGCGTCCCCGCCCAGCGCCGCGCGGACGCCGGGCTTCCGGCCCCCTCGGACGTGGTGACGGAGGTACGGGACAGATCGCAGGCCGCACTGGAATCCGAGCGGCCCCAGGGGCGGACGGCGGAGGAGTCGGCCGCGCTCGCGCAGCGCTGCGAGCTGGCGGTGCGGCTCGCGTTCTCCTATGTCGTCGCGCCCGCCGGTGAGGGCGTGGGGCAGCTGGTCCGTACGGCCGTGGCCGGCGTCAGTGTCCCGACCCCGACAGCTGGAGACCGATGACACCGACGATCACCAGGGTGATCGAGACGATCTTCAACGTGGAGACCAAGTCGTCCAGGAAGACCATGCCGTAGATCGCGGTCCCCGCCGCTCCGATGCCCGTCCACACCGCGTACGCCGGACCGACGTCCAGCTTCCGCAGGGCCAGGGTCAGCAGACCGAAGCTGCCCAGCGCGAAGCAGGCGAACGCGATCGTCGGCCAGAGCCGGGTGAATCCGTGCGAGAGCTTGAGACAGACCGCGAATCCCGTCTCCAGGATCCCGGCGACCACCACCAGCAGCCACGCCATGGTCTGTGCCTCCGCAACGCTCGGTGACTGCTCGGTAGGACGTGATGCGATTATGCCCTTACCAGGACCGACAGGCGGCAAACGTGCGCCGGTCAGTCGCCCTCGCGTCGCTCCCGGGTGGCGAGCAGTCGCCGCAGGGAGTACAGCCTGGCCGGGTCCGCGTGGCCCTCGGCGACCCACTCGTCCAGCGCGCAGTCCGGCTCGTCGTGGCTGCATGCCCGCGGACAGCCCTCCGTCCCCGGCACGAGATCCGGGAAGGCGAGGATCACCCGGGACGGGTCGACGTGGTGCAGACCGAACGACCGCACACCGGGGGTGTCGATCACCCAGCCGCCCTCCTTGTCGTTGAGCGGCAGGGCGAGGGCCGAGGTGGTGGTGTGCCGGCCGCGGCCGGTGACCGCGTTGACCAGGCCGGTGCTCCGCCGGCGCTCCTTCGGCACCAGAGCGTTGACCAGCGTCGTCTTGCCCACGCCGGAGTGGCCGACGAACGCGGTGGTGCGGCCGGAGAGGTGTTCGTGCACGCGCTCCGCGGCGACGCCGTCGACGAACTCGTCGCGCGTGGTGACCACATGGGGGACACCCAGCGCCCCGTACATCTCCAGCAGTTCGTCCGGCGACGCCAGGTCGGACTTGGTGAGGACCAGGAGCGGGGTGAGCCCGCCGTCGTACGCGGCGACCAGGCAGCGGTCGATGAGACGCGGGCGCGGTTCGGGGTCGGCGAGGGCGGTCACGATGGCCAGCTGGTCGGCGTTGGCCACGACCACGCGCTCATAGGGATCGTCGTCGTCGGCCGTACGGCGGAGGACGGACTTCCGCTTCTCGATCCGCACGATGCGCGCGAGGGTGTCCTTGTCCCCGGACAGATCGCCGACGATGCCGACCCGGTCACCCACGACAGCGGCCTTGCGGCCGAGCTCCCGGGCCTTCATGGCGTGGACGATCCGGTCCTCGACGAGGCAGGTGAGCCGCCCGCGGTCGACGGTGAGGACCATGCCCTCGACGGCGTCCTCGTGCTTGGGGCGGATGTTGGTCCGCGGCCGGTTGCCCTTGCGGTTCGGGCGGACGCGGATGTCGTCCTCGTCGGGGTTCTTGCCGTAGCGCCGCATGTCCTCAGGCCCCGAGCATTCCGGCCCACATCCGCGGGAAGTCGGGCAAGGTCTTCGCGGTCGTCGCCACGTTCTCGATCTGCACGCCCTCGACGGCGAGGCCGATGATCGATCCGGCCGTCGCCATCCGGTGGTCGTCGTAGGTGTGGAACACACCGCCGTGCAGCGGGCGGGGGCGGATGTGCAGCCCGTCCTCCGTCTCGGTGACGTCACCGCCGAGTTCGTTGATCTCCTTGGTGAGAGCGGCCAGACGGTCCGTCTCGTGGAGGCGCAGATGCGCCACGCCGCGCAGTGTGGAGGGGGAGTCCGCGAGGGCTGCGACGGCCGCGATGCCCGGGGTCAGCTCGCCCACCTCGCCGAGATCGACGTCGATGCCGTGGATGCGGCCCGTGCCGGTCAGGGTGAGACCGGCGTCGGTCAGCGCGCAGGAACCGCCCATCTCGGTGAAGATCTCGCGCAGCGCGTCGCCGGGCTGGGTGGTGCGCTCGGGCCAGTCCGGAACGGTCACCCGGCCGCCGGTGATGAGCGCGGCCGCCAGGAACGGCTGCGCGTTCGACAGATCGGGCTCGACGGTGAGGTCACGGCCCAGCAGGGCCGAGGGGGAGACCCGCCAGACATTGGGCTCGCCGCCGGTCTCCGGCTCGTCGACCTGGGCGCCGACGGCACGCAGCATGTCGACGGTCATCCGGATGTGCGGCATCGACGGCAGACGTGCGCCGATGTGCCGCACCTCCACACCCTGGTTGAAGCGCGGGGCGGAGAGCAGCAGCGCCGAGACGAACTGCGAGGAGGAGGAGGCGTCGATCTCGACGGAGCCGCCGTCCAGTGCGCCGCCGCCGTGCACGGTCATCGGGAGCGCGCCGCGGCCGTCGTCGTCGATACGGGCGCCGAGCACCCGCAGGGCGTCGATCACGCCGTTCAGCGGGCGCTCGTAGGAGCGGGGGTCACCGTCGAACCGGATCGGGCCGGAGGCGAGGGAGGCGACGGGCGGGAGGAAGCGCATCACCGTGCCGGCATTGCCGACGTCGACGGTGGCCGGGCCGTGCAGACCGGCGGGGATCACGCGCCAGGCCTCGCCCTCGCTGTCGTGCACGCCGGTGACGGTGGAGCTGGAGGACACCGTCTCCTCGATGCCGACACCGAGGGCGCGCAGGGCGTCGGCCATCAGCAGGCTGTCGCGCGAACGCAGCGGGCGGCGCAGCCAGCCCGGCTCGGCGGCGAGAGCGGCCAGCACCAGAGCGCGGTTGGTGACCGATTTGGAACCGGGCACGGTCACCGTCGCTTCGACGGCTCCGGTCGCGAACGGGGCGGGCCAGAGGGCAGGGTGCACGGAAGCTTCGGTCATGGCCTTCACTTTAATGGCTCCGCGCGAACCCCGATCTTGATCAAATGCGGCGAAACCGGGGCGTAATCGATCAGTGGTAAAGGGCTTCGGCGAGTGTTCGCCATGTGCTCACAGACCCAGCAGCCACCGGCCGCCGCCGATCAGTGAACACAGGGACACCGCGTGGAAGAGGAACAGCCACAGGGCGGGCGGTACATGGGTCAGCCGGGCGAGTTGATCGGCGTCGGAGTCCGGCGCCCCGCCGTGCCGGCGCTTGGACTGGAGCTCGAAGGCCGGCCGTACGCCGCCGAGCAGCAGGAACCACACGGCCGCATAGGCGAACGCGGCCTGCACCTCGGGCTCCGTGAGCCAGGAGACGAGCAGGAAAGCGGCACCCGTGAGGATGACGGTGACCGCTCCGTAGACGTTGCGGATCATCACCAGCATGGCCAGCAGCAGCGCCGTGGACACCCACAGCAGCAGGGTGATGTGGTGCGCGGCCAGCAGCCAGGCGCCGCCGAGGCCCAGCAGAGGAGGGGCGGTGTAGCCGGCCGCCGCGGTGAGGATCATGCCGAGGCCGGTGGGCTTGCCGCGGCTCACCGTCAGACCGCTGGTGTCCGAGTGCAGCCGGATGCCGTCCAGTTTGCGGCCGGTGAGCAGGGCGACGAGCCCGTGGCCGCCCTCGTGGGCGATCGTCACGGCGTTCCGGGAGACGCGCCAGACGGGATGCGGCAGCACCACGGCGAGGGCGAGGACCGCGGTGCCGATGACCAGCCACCGGTCCGGTGCGGGCTGGGACCCGAAGACGCGGTCCCAGAGATCACCTATGGACGCGCTGCTGAGCGGCGAAAGGTATTCGGTGCTGACCATTTCTGGGGCGGCTCCTCGGGCGGCGGTCGGGAGTGGCAGTCTGGCACTTATGTGCGGACGGTATGCAGCCAGTCGTAGACCCGAGGACCTCACCGGACTCTTCGAGGTCGAGAAGTGGGAGCCGAAGGAGACCCTGGCTCCCGATTTCAATGTCGCCCCGACCAAAGAGGTCTACGCGATTCTCGAACGCCCTCTGAAAGACGCGGAGGACCCCCGCCCGGTTCGCCAGCTCCGCACGCTGAAGTGGGGGCTCGTGCCGTCCTGGGCGAAGACGCCCGAGGGCGGGGCCCGGATGATCAACGCCCGGGCGGAGACCGTGCACGAGAAGCCGTCGTTCCGCAGGCCCTTCGTCTCGCGCCGCTGCATCCTGCCGGCCGACGGCTATTACGAGTGGGTGACCGCGGCCGAGGAACGGCAGCTGGAGGAGCAGGGAAAGAAGAAGCGGCCGAGGAAGCAGCCGTACTTCGTGACCCCCGCCGACGGCTCCGTGTTCGCCATGGCCGGTCTGTACGAGTTCTGGCGCGACAGCACCCTGCCCGACGACCATCCCCAGGCGTGGTGGGTGACCTGCTCGGTGATCACCACGGAGGCCGAGACGGGACCGCTCGGCGTCGCACCCGCCGAAGGACCGCGCTCGCTGTCCGACATCCACCCCCGGATGCCGCTGATGCTCACGCCGGACCGGTGGGACGCCTGGCTGGACCCGTCCCGGACGGACGTGGACGAGCTGAAGTCACTGCTCCAGCCGCCGGCGGAGGGCCTGATGCGGGCCTACCCGGTGACGACGGCCGTCAGCAATGTGCGCAACAACGGGCCGGAACTGCTGGAAGAACTCGCGGCGCCGCAGGAGAGCACGCTGTTCTGACCCCGCGCGGCCCAAGATGGCTGCGTGAAGAACAACGAGATCGTCGAAACCCCGGCCGGGGACGCCCGTGTCACCTGGTACGCGGCCGAGGACGCCACCACCGTGCTGGCCCTCGGCCACGGGGCAGGCGGCGGCATCGGTGCCCGGGACCTCCAGGGAATCGCCGCCGCGCTGCCCGCCGACGGGGTCACCGTCGCTTTGGTGGAGCAGCCCTGGCGGGTGGCGGGGAAGAAGCTCGCGCCCGCGCCCAAGACCCTCGACGTCGGCTGGCGGGCCCTGTGGCCGGCCCTCGCCGCACCCGGACTGCCCGTCGTCGCCGGCGGGCGCAGCGCCGGTGCGCGGGTGGCCTGCCGGACCGCGCGGGAGCTCGGGGCCGCCGCGGTCCTCGCCCTCAGCTTTCCGCTGCACCCGCCCGGCAGGCCCGAGAAGTCACGGGCCGAAGAACTCCTCGGGGCCGGGGTGCCGACACTCGTCGTCCAGGGCGGCAACGACCCCTTCGGAAGGCCCCGCGAATTCCCGGACGGTGCGTACGAGCTGGTCGCGGTGGAGCACGCGGATCACGGCTTCGCCGTCGCCAAGAGCGCCGGAATCGCCGAGGAGGAGACCGTGACAACCATCACGGACGCGGTGCGCGCCTGGCTGGGACGGCTGCGGGAATGACCAGGGGCCCGGCTCTGTTGTGCGGGATGTCTGTACGTCAGTACCGGAGCATGGAGTAGGGAGTCCGTCGCATGGGTTCGACCATCTGCCCGAGCCGCAGGCACGCCGCTGACCTGGAGTGGACCGTGCTCTCGGCAGGCAAGAACGCCCCCGTTCGGGCGGCGGGCGGAGTGGATCGGCAGGAGCCGGCAACCGAAGGTCGACTATTCTCCGATTCGAGCGGGTCCGCATTCGGCCTCGCCACAGCGTTGGAGGAGGTGGGTCCGGTCACTGGGACCGACGCAGGGACCGACGACGGCCAGGCGGCACAGCCGGAAGAGACGCCCACGGAGCGCAACGCCCGTTTCGAGCGTGACGCCCTCGGCTTCCTCGACCAGATGTACTCCGCCGCCCTGCGCATGACGCGCAATCCGGCCGATGCCGAGGATCTCGTGCAGGAGACGTATGCCAAGGCGTACGGGTCCTTCCACCAGTTCCGTGAGGGGACCAACCTCAAGGCGTGGATGTACCGGATTCTCACGAACACCTTCATCAACTCGTACCGCAAGAAGCAGCGCGAGCCCCAGCGCAGTGCCGCCGAGGAGATCGAGGACTGGCAGCTGGCGCGCGCCGAGTCGCACATGTCGACGGGACTGCGCTCCGCCGAGTCGCAGGCTCTCGACCACCTCCCCGACTCGGACGTGAAGGCCGCACTGCAGGCCATTCCCGAGGAGTTCCGTATCGCGGTCTATCTCGCAGACGTCGAGGGCTTTGCGTACAAGGAGATCGCGGACATCATGGGAACACCCATCGGGACGGTGATGTCCCGCCTGCACCGGGGCCGTCGTCAACTGCGCGGCATGCTCGAGGACTACGCACGTGAGCGCGGACTCGTCCCGGCCGGTGCGGGGGAGTCGAACGAAGCGAAAGGCTCGGGCTCATGAGCTGCGGAGAGCCGCACGAGACGGACTGCTCAGAGGTCCTGGACCATCTCTACGAGTTTCTCGACCGAGAGATGCCCGACAGCGACTGCACCAAGTTCGAGGTCCACTTCGAGGAGTGCTCCCCGTGCCTGGAGAAGTACGGGCTCGAGCAGGCCGTGAAGAAGCTGGTCAAGCGCTGCTGCGGGCATGACGACGTGCCCACGGACCTGCGCGCCAAGGTCATGGGCCGGATCGATCTCATCCGTTCGGGACAGGCCGTTCCCGAGCAGGACGTGACGGTCGCGGGCAGCGAGCTGCCGGGCCTCGCCCCGGAGTAGTTCAGGACGCCGCAGCAGCCGGAAGGTGCGCCACGAGACGCGTGGCGCACCTTTTTCATGGGCGGATGCCTCACGCGCCGGCTTCCGCGGGCGGTGCTTCCCGCGCGGGTGTCATGGGCGCGGGTGGTTCAAGCGCGGGTGTGATGGGCGCGGGTGGTTCACGCGCCGGTGTCATGGGCGGGTGCTGCACGCGCCGGTGCCGTGCTTCCGAGCCCGGGCCGTCGTGCTCCCGCGTCACCCGTCCGTGCGAAAGGTGGCCAACGCCCCGCCGTGTCTCCTCCAACTCGCTAGCCTTGCGCTCGATTTGGGAGGGGGCGGAGCGGTGAGGTCCGTACCGGCATCGGCACGTGCGTACATTCTGGCCGCCCTGCTCGGCGCCGTGGCCTGCGTCCTGCCCGCGCTGCGGCAGGACGTCCCTGGCGGCTGGCGGGCCGTCGGCCTGCTCGCCGGGCTCTACGCCGTCTGCGAACTGCCCGCCCGCTGCCGCTACCTCGGCAGCTCGGTGCCTGTAGCGGCCGGCTCCTTCTTCCCGGTGCTGCTCGCTGCCGCGTTCCTGCTGCCCCCGGCGCACGCCGCGCTGGTCGCCGTGCCCGGCGCCCTGCTGGGACGGGTCGACCTGCGGCCGACGGGCCTGCGGCGGATCTGGCGGGCCGCCCAGCTCACCCTCGCCACCTGGAGCGCCGCCCAGGTCTATGTGCTGCTCGGCGGCGAACACGTCCTGCGCGCACCCGACTTTCCCCAGGCACTCCTGACGGCCGCCGGCGGCGCGCTCGCCTTCTGCCTCACCGTCACCGTTCTCGACGGTGGCATCCTCGCGACCGCGGAGCGGCTGGCCCTGCGCACCGCGTGGCGCGGCCCGGCGCTGCGCTCCCTCGTGCCGCATCTGGTGCACGGGCTGGCCGGGCTGATGATGGCGGTGCTGTGGGCGAGTCCGTACGGGCCGCTGTCCGCGCTCTTCGTGCTGCTGCCGATGTACATCTCCTGCTGGATCTTCGCGCAGTACCACCGCGAGCGCGCGGCCCACCAGGCCACCATCCGCGCCCTGGTGCAGGCCGTCGACCTGAAGGACAAGTACACCCGCGGGCACAGCGAGCGGGTGGGACGGGCCTCGGCCCTCATCGCGCGCGAACTCGACATGGACGAGGAGCGCCTGGAGGTGCTCCGGTTCGCCGGGATCCTCCACGACGTGGGCAAGCTGGGCGTGCCCACCCGGGTGCTGCGCAAGGACGGCCCCCTCACTCCGGACGAGCGGCGGGTCATCGAACTGCACCCCGAGTACGGACACGAGATGGTGCGCGGCATCGGGTTCCTCGGCGAGGCGCGGGCCGCGATCCTGCACCACCACGAGCGGCTCGACGGAAGCGGCTACCCCTACGGGCTCTCCGGCCGGCAGATTCCCGAGTTCGCCCGTGTCGTCGCCGTGGCGGACGCCTTCGACGCGATGACCTCGACCCGTTCCTACCGGCGGGCCCGGCCCGTGCCGGCGGCGCTGGAGGAACTACGGCGGTGCGCGGGCACCCAGTTCGACCCGCAGATGGTCCGCGCCCTGGCCCGCGCGCTGGAGCGGCACGGCTGGGAGACGGCCGTCACCTCGGACGAGCCCGGTCCGCCGGGCGCGCGGCCCCCGCGGGCAGGCATCCCGCCGCAGCCGGCCGTGATCCCTGCCCGACGCCGCGCCAACCGCACTCCCGGCGGCGGGGTGTGACGCCGGGGACCGGCGCCGTGCGCGTCGTTCACGGCGCCGCCGCCACACTGACCTGCGCCGGTCTGGCGTGGACCTTCTGGGCCGGTCTGGAGCAGCCCGGCTATGCCCTGGCCTTCGGCGCGCTCATCGTTATCGGCGAACTCGCCCGCTGGGGCGCGGGGCCGGGAGAGCGGGAACCCGCGCCGATCGGGGCCGCCGGGGCGCTCGCGTACGCCCTGCTCGGGGAGTGCGCGGGCAGGGACACCACCCACGGCGTCCTCCAGGTGGTCGCCGTCGTCGTGGCGGCCGCGCTCGTGGGGGCCGTCCTCCATGTGGCGCGCGGACGCGGGCCCGCACTGGACCATGTCGCCCGCCGGGTGCTCACCGTCGGGTTCGCCGCCGTCTGTTTCCAGCCGCTCTACAACTCGGGCGAGCTGGAGCGACGGCTCGGTCAGGGCCCGTACTACGCCCTCTTCCTGCTCGTGCTGCTGCTCCTGACGGCCCTGTGCGACGCCGTGCTCGCCGCGGTGATGCTGCGCGCCCGCACCGGCTTCCCGTACGGGCCGCTGCTGCGCGACGAGCTGCGGGCGATCATCGGCATAGGATCCGCCGTCTGCGCCACCGGGGCCGTCATGGCGCTCGCCGTCGCCGTCGCCGGGCTGTGGGCGCTGCCCGTCTTCTGTGTGCCCCTCCTGCTTACCCAGCTGTCCTTCCGGCGCTACGCGGCCGTCAGGACCACCTACCGGCAGACCATCGCCTCACTCGCGCGGGCGACCGAGATCGCCGGATACACCCGGCCGGGCCATGCGCGCCGGGTCGCCTCCCTCTCCACCGCCGTCGGGCGGGAGCTGGGGCTCACCGGAGGCGATCTGACCGTTCTGGAGTACGCGGCGCTGATGCACGACATCGGCCAGCTCTCCCTCGTGGATCCCGTGCCGGACGGGGCCACCACCCTCCTGCCCGTGCCCGAACAGCGCCGCATAGCGCTTCTCGGCGGAGCCGTCGTCCGCCAGACCGGAGTTCCGTCCGCCGTCGCCGTCGTCGTGGAGCGCCAGGCCGACCCGTACCGCGAACAGCCGCTTCCCGCCCGGATCGTCCGGGCCGTCAACGCATACGACGATCTGACCGGGGGAAGCGGACGCTCCGCGGGCGGGGCCCTCGGGGCACTCGAACGGCTCCGCCTCGGTACCGGACAGGACTATCAGCCGGAGGTGGTCGAATCACTTGCCAGAGTCCTGGCGAGAGGCGGTCTGACCCCCGCCCCACCTGGGTAACCCATGGGTAATGAGCCAGCCTCCGACCGGGCATGGTTGGATGCAAATGAGGACACACAAGCAGCGTGCGGGGGCATTGACCCGAGCGACCGGCAGGCGGGAATCGTGAGGATCTTCGGGAAGGTACGGCATCGGCCCTCCGCCTCGTGGCGGCAGGCCACCGACCGCGCGTTCACGCTGATCGGCGACGGCCGGTACGAGGACGCGGGCGCACTGCTGACACGAGCGGCGGACCTCGAGCCCTGGCTCTCCGAGTCCTGGTTCAACCTCGCCCTGCTGCACAAGTTCCGGCACGACTGGGAGCAGGCCAGGGCCGCCGGTCTGCGCGCGGTCGCCCTGCTGGACAAGGAGGCCGGGGCCCCCGACTGGTGGAACGTCGGCATCGCGGCCACCGCCCTCCAGGACTGGCCGCTCGCCCGCCGCGCCTGGCAGGCGTACGGACTGAAGGTACCCGGCAGCCCCACCCGGGCCGGTGCCACCGGCGCGGCCGCGGCGAACGGCGAACCGGTCGGCATGGACCTCGGCAGCGCCGCCGTACGGCTGTCGCCCGAGGGCGAGGCCGAAGTGGTGTGGGGCCGCAGGCTCGACCCGGCCCGGATAGAGGTGCTGTCGATCCCGCTGCCCTCCTCCGGCCGCCGCTGGGGCGAGGTCGTCCTGCACGACGGTGTGCCGAACGGCGAGCGGACCACGTCCGCGGGCCCGTCCTACCCCGTCTTCGACGAGATCGAGCTCTGGGCGCCTTCTCCCGTGCCCACCTGGGTGGTGCTGCTGGAGGCGGCCACCGAGGCCGACCGGGACGCCCTGGAGCAGCTGGCGTCCGACGCCGGATTCGCCGCCGAGGACTGGTCCTCGTCGGTACGACTGTTGTGCCGGGCCTGTTCCGAGAGCCGGATGCCCAGCGCCGAGGGCGAGGGTGAGCACCTCGACCCGCACGATCACAGCGAGCCCGGCCATCCCGGCCCGCTCGGCCATCGCACGGCCGGCGATCTGTGGTCGCCGGAGCGCGAGTGCGGCATCGCCGCCCCCGCCGGACTGGTGCGCGGACTGCTCGACGGGTGGGTCGCGGACAGCCCGGACACCCGCGAGTGGCGGGATCTCGAGGAAGTCTGCTGACGCCTGCCCGTAGGCTGTACGGACACAGAGTGACCGGCCACCGGGCTCGCATCGGGTATTGAGGAAGGCGTACGGCTGACATGGCGTCGCAGCAGGAGACGGACCAGCAGGTCAACGATGGTTTCGTCGTGGACACGGAGGACTGCGAGGCACGTGAGCTCGCCCATCGCGAGCGGGGCACCTCGCGCCCGATCACGGTCGTCGGCAACCCCGTCCTCCACACGGAGTGCAAGGACGTCACCGCCTTCGACGACAAGCTCGCCTCGCTGATCGACGACATGTTCGCGAGCCAGCGCACCGCCGAGGGCGTCGGCCTGGCCGCCAACCAGATCGGCGTGGACCAGAAGGTCTTCGTCTACGACTGCCCCGACGACGACGGTGTGCGGCACGTCGGTGTGGTCTGCAACCCGGTCCTGGAGGAGCTGCCGCCGGAGCTGCGCGTCCTCGACGACGCCAACGAGGGCTGCCTCTCCGTCCCGACCGCCTATGCCTCGCTGGCCCGCCCCGACTACGCGGTGGTGCGCGGCCAGGACGCCCAGGGCAACCCGATCAAGGTGCGTGGCACGGGCTACTTCGCGCGCTGCCTCCAGCACGAGACGGACCACCTGTACGGCTACCTCTACATCGACCGGCTCTCCAAGCGGGAGCGCAAGGACGCGCTGCGGCAGATGGCCGAGGGCACGCCGCGCTACCCGGTCGTGCCCAACGAGTGAGCCGTCAGGCGACGGTGCGCACCGGGCCGCGGAACGTGCGGCGGTAGGCGTTCGGCGTGGTGCCGAGGGTGCGCAGGAAGTGGTGGCGCAGTGCCGCCGCGTTGCCGAACCCGGACCGTCCCGCGATCGTGTCCACCGTGTCGTCCGTCGACTCCAGCAACTCCTGCGACAGCAGCACCCGCTGTCGCAGCAGCCAGCGGTAGGGCGTCGTCCCGGTCTCCTGCTGGAAGCGGCGGGCGAAGGTCCGCGGTGACATGTGGGCACGCTCCGCGAGCTGTTCCACGGTCATCTCGCGGTCCAGGTGCCGTTCCATCCAGGCGAGGACATCGCCGACCGTGTCGCACCGGGTCCGCGGCAGCGGGCGTTCGATGTACTGCGCCTGGCCGCCGTCGCGATGCGGCGGCACCACCATCCGCCGGGCGATGTGGTTGGCGACTTCCGGGCCGTGCTCCTGGCGCACCACATGGAGGCAGGCGTCGATCGCCGCGGCGGTGCCGGCCGAGGTGATGACCGAACCCTCGTCCACGTACAGCACGTCGGGGTCGACGACGGCCAGCGGATGGCGCTCGGCCAGGATGCCGGTGTGGCGCCAGTGGGTGGTGCAGCGGCGTCCGTCGAGCAGTCCCGCGGCGCCGAGGACGAAGGCGCCCGTGCAGACGCTGATCACCCGGGCGCCCCGGTCGACCGCGCGGCGCAGCGCGTCCAGCAACTCCTCCGGGTAGTCCCGGGTCGGGTAGTCGCCGCCGGTGGGGACGGCGATCAGATCCGCGTCCTCCAGCCGCTCCAGGCCGTGCTGTGTGGTGATGCTGAACCCGGCGTGCGTGTGCAGCGTGGGTCCCGCGGCGGAGACCACGGCGAAGTCGTAGACGGGCATGCCGTCCTCGCTGCGGTCGAGGCCGAACACCTCGCTGATCACGCCGAGTTCGAAGGGATGCACGCCCTCCAGGAGGACGGCGGCCACGTTTTTCAGCATGGCCCCAGTGTGGCAGTAATTCGATGGTTCATGACAGTCCTGCCACTGACTTCTTTGCCGTCCGAGGACGACAGTGGAGGACATGAACGCATTCCTGGAGTACCTGTTCGTGATCGCCCTGTTCGCACTGATCACTCTTCCGTCCCTGGTGGGGCATGCCAGGGACCGTGCCGTCGACCGTCAGCTGCGGGAGGCCGCGGGACGCCTGGAGTCCGGGCGTCGCGCGGCCGCCAGCACCGCCGGGGCCCACGGCCGGCGCCCCGCACCCCGGCTTCACCAGGGGCGGGGCGCGACTGGGGCAAGGCGGCCTAGTCGGAAGTCGACCTGCCGGCTGACCCTAGAAGTCGTCGTCGAAGCCGACCGAGCCCTCGACCGCCACCTGGTAGGCGGACGGACGGCGCTCGAAGAAGTTCGTCAGCTCCTGGACACCCTGCAACTCCATGAAGGAGAACGGGTTCTCCGACCCGTACACCGGCGCGAAGCCCAGCCGGGTGAGCCGCTGGTCGGCGACGCACTGGAGGTATTCGCGCATGGACTCGGTGTTCATGCCCGGCAGACCGTCGCCGCACAGGTCACGGCCGAACTGCAGCTCCGCCTCGACCGCCTCCTTCAGCATGTCGGTGACCTGCTGACGCAGCGCGTCGTCGAAGAGCTCCGGCTCCTCCTTGCGGACCGTGTCCACCACCTCGAAGGCGAAGTTCATGTGCATGGTCTCGTCGCGGAACACCCAGTTGGTGCCGGTGGCGAGGCCGTGCAGCAGCCCGCGGGAGCGGAACCAGTAGACGTACGCGAACGCGCCGTAGAAGAACAGCCCCTCGATGCACGCCGCGAAGCAGATCAGGTTCAGCAGGAAGCGCCGGCGGTCGGCCTGCGTCTCCAGCCGGTCGATCTTCTCCACCGAGTCCATCCACCGGAAGCAGAACTGCGCCTTCTCGCGGATGGAGGGGATCTCCTCGACCGCGTCGAACGCGGCCGCGCGGTCGTCCGGGTCGGGGAGGTAGGTGTCCAGCAGCGTCAGATAGAACTGGACGTGCACCGCCTCCTCGAAGAGCTGACGGCTCAGATACAGCCGCGCCTCGGGGGAGTTGATGTGCTTGTAGAGCGTGAGCACCAGGTTGTTGGAGACGATCGAGTCACCCGTTGCGAAGAACGCGACCAGCCGGCCGATCATGTGCTGCTCACCCGGGGACAGCTTGGCCAGGTCGGACACGTCGGAGTGGAGGTCGACCTCCTCCACGGTCCAGGTGTTCTTGATCGCGTCACGGTAGCGCTCGTAGAAGTCCGGGTAGCGCATCGGACGCAGGGTCAGCTCGAATCCCGGGTCGAGCAGGTTCTTCTCGGGAGCACTCATTACTGGCAGGCCTCGCAGGACTCGGGGTTCTCCAGGGAGCAGGCGACCGCGTCGGTCTCCGGCGTCGCCTGTACGGGGATGGGGGCCGCGGTCGCGGCTCCGGAGCCGGCCGCACGGGCGATCCGGGTCGCGGGGCGCGAGCGCAGGTAGTACGTGGTCTTCAGGCCCTGCTTCCAGGCGTAGGCGTACATCGAGCTGAGCTTCCCGATGGTCGGCGTCTCCAGGAACAGGTTCAGCGACTGCGACTGGTCGAGGAACGGGGTGCGGGCCGCGGCCATGTCGATCAGACCGCGCTGCGGGATCTCCCACGCCGTGCGGTACAGCTCGCGCACATCGGCCGGGATCCAGCTGAAGCCCTGCACCGAACCGCTGGACTCGCGCAGCGCCTCACGGGACTGTGCGTCCCACACGCCGAGCCGCTTCAGCTCTTCCACCAGGTAGGCGTTGACCTGGAGGAATTCGCCGCTGAGCGTCTCACGCTTGAAGAGGTTGGAGACCTGCGGCTCGATGCACTCGTAGACGCCCGCGATGGAGGCGATCGTCGCCGTCGGGGCGATGGCGAGGAGCAGCGAGTTGCGCATCCCGGTCGTGGCGATACGTTCCCGCAGGGCGGCCCAGCGCTCGGGCCAGTTGAGCTCGACACCGTAGTGGTCGGGGTGCAGCACACCGCGCGCGGTACGGGTCTTCTCCCAGGCGGGCAGCGGGCCGTTGCGCTCCGCGAGGGCGGCGGACGCCTCGTACGCGGCGAGCATGATGCGCTCGGCGATGCGGGTCGACAGGGCGCGGGCGGCGGGGGAGTCGAACGGCATCCGCAGCTTGAAGAAGACGTCCTGCAGGCCCATCGCGCCCAGGCCCACCGGACGCCACTTGGCGTTGGAGCGGCCGGCCTGCTCGGTCGGGTAGAAGTTGATGTCGACGACGCGGTCGAGGAAGGTGACGGCGGTCCGGACGGCTTCGTCCAGGCGCTCCCAGTCGATCCCTTCACCGGCGCCTTCCGCCAGGACGAACGCGCCGAGGTTCACCGAGCCGAGGTTGCAGACGGCCGTCTCGCCGTCGTCCGTCACCTCCAGGATCTCGGTGCACAGGTTCGACGAGTGCACGGTGTGGCCGGGCTCGGCGGTCTGGTTGGCCGTGCGGTTGGAGGAGTCCTTGAAGGTCATCCAGCCGTTGCCGGTCTGCGCGAGCGTGCGCATCATCCGGCCGTACAGCTCACGCGCGGGCATGGTCTTGCGGGCCAGGCCCTTCGCCTCGGCGTCGCGGTACGCCGCGTCGAACGCGTCGCCCCACAGGTCGACGAGCTCGGGGACGTCGGCGGGCGAGAACAGCGACCACGGGGCGTCGGCGTCGACACGGCGCATGAACTCGTCGGGAATCCAGTGCGCGAGGTTCAGATTGTGCGTACGCCGGGCGTCCTCGCCGGTGTTGTCGCGCAGCTCCAGGAACTCCTCGATGTCCGCGTGCCAGGTCTCCAGGTAGACGGCGGCCGCGCCCTTGCGGCGTCCGCCCTGGTTCACCGCCGCGACCGAGGCGTCGAGGGTCTTCAGGAACGGCACGATGCCGTTGGAGTGGCCGTTGGTGCCCCGGATCAGGGAACCGCGGGCGCGGATGCGGGAGTACGACAGCCCGATGCCGCCGGCGTGCTTGGAGAGCCGGGCGACCTGGTGGTACCGGTCGTAGATCGAGTCCAGTTCGTCCGCCGGCGAGTCCAGCAGATAGCAGGAGGACATCTGCGGGTGGCGGGTGCCGGAGTTGAACAGCGTGGGGGAGGAGGGGAGGTAGTCGAGGCGGCTCATCAGGCCGTAGAGGTCGGCCACCTCGTCCAGCGCGCGCACGCTGTCGTCCTCGGCGAGACCACAGGCGACCCGCAGCATGAAGTGCTGGGGCGTCTCGATCACCTGACGGGTGATCGGATGCCGGAGCAGATAGCGGCTGTAGAGGGTGCGCAGGCCGAAGTAGCCGAAACGGTCGTCCGCCTCGGTGTCGATGAGGGTGTCCAGGCGGTCCGCGTGCAGCGTGACGAACGCGGCGGTCCGGTCGGCGATCAGACCCTCGGTGTGTCCGACCGCGACGGAGGCGGAGAAGGACACGGCGCCCTGGCCCGACGCCTCTTCGGCGATCGTCCGGGTCAACAGGCGGGCGGCGAGCCGGGAGTAGGCGGGGTCCTCGGAGATCAGACCCGCGGCGGCGTCGGTGGCGAGCCCACGGAGCTCGGCCATGTCCGAACCGGCGTGCCGCCCCCGCAGCGCGGCGGCGGCGACGCGGCCCGGGTCGGTGTCGGGCAGATCAGCGGTGAGGTCGGTCAGGATCCGCAACAGCGCGGTCCCTGGGCCGTCCTCGAGCTGCTCGGCGATGCCTGCTGCCGGATCGGCTGGCGCGATGGTCACGTGGTGCTCTCCCTCGCTCGGCTCTGGGCCGTCGGAGGGAGGCGGGGCCGTCGGGCAGTACGCGCCCAGGGCAGGGCAGCACTCCGTACGGCGTCCACCGGCCCAACCGCGAGGCCCGGACGTCTCGGCACCCGGATCGGTCGAACCGGATGCACCGTCGGCAGGTCTTCGGACTCTCGGGTACGACAAAGCGCACCACATCACACCGTTGCGGGACAGTTCCGGATTCGCACCGGATTCCCCTGCGGCGACAGCGAGGTCGAGCATACATGTGGGGGCCGCCAGTTGCGGCACCCCCCACATGTTGTGTCGGGGCGCCGTGCGGGAGTTGTGGCATTGCGCCGCTGATCCCGGCCGGTGCGGCCCTTGGGACGCCCCGGCGGGGGCCCGGTCCGGCCCGTGGGCGCACGGTTTCACGGCGAAGGGCCGCCGCATTCCCGGGGGAACGCGACGGCCCTTCAGGGGCCCTTCAGGGTCAGCAGCAGCGGAAGCCCTCGCGCGGATCGGCTTCACGTGCGTCCGTACGGCTGCGCTCGAAAGCGCGGCGGCTCATCACCTCGGCGTCCGGGTCGCAGCCGCGGGCGTGGGCGACGTACCGGTCGTAGGCCGATTCGCCGGTGAACTCCCTGACGTACCACCGGATCCGGCCGAAGACGTGGCGGGCCCTCGCCGTGGTGCTCATGCCGAACCGCTCCTTGCGGGAACGTTCTCCTCGGCGGTTGCCATCTCGGCCCTCTCCTCCTGGGTGGGGATCAGTCCGGCCGGTGCGACGATCTTCGACTCGGTGTACGGAACCTCCGACAGCTTCACGCTCTCGGGGTGCCGGATCGCGTTGTAGCAGACGCGTCCCGCGTCCACGATGACCACGATGATGAGGATCGCGAAGAGAGCCGTGAGCGCTCCGTCGACCGTGGAGTTGGTGACCACGGTGTGCATGTCGTCCATGGACTTGGCGGGAGGCAGGATCTTGCCCTCGTCGATGGCTGACTGGTAGACGTCCCGCTGGGTGAAGAAGCCCACGCGTGGGTCGCCGGAGAATATCTTCTGCCAGCTCGCGGTGAGGGTGACGGCGGCGTCCCAGGCGAGCGGTACGGCCGTGACCCAGGCCCACTTGAGCCGACCGGACTTCACCAGCAGCGTGGTGCACACGGCGAGTGCCACGGCGGCGAGCAGCTGGTTGGCGATGCCGAACAGCGGGAAGAGCTGGTTGATGCCGCCCAGCGGGTCATGCACGCCGACCCAGAGGAAGTAGCCCCAGCCGCCCACGACGGCCGCGCTGGCGAACCAGACGCCGGGCCTCCAGCTGACCTGACGGAACGGCTTGTAGACGTTGCCGAGCATGTCCTGGAGCATGAAGCGCCCGACCCGGGTGCCCGCGTCCACCGTGGTGAGGATGAACAGCGCCTCGAACATGATCGCGAAGTGGTACCAGAAGGCCTTCAGCCCGGCGCCGCCGACCACGGACGAGAAGATGTCCGACATACCGAGCGCGAACGTCGGCGCGCCGCCGGTCCGCGACAGCAGGCTGGACTCCTCGACGTCCTTGGCCGCCTGGGCCAGTTGGTCGGGTGTGATCGTGAAGCCGAGATTGGCGACGGCCTGGGACGCCGTCTCGACCGTGGGACCGATGACACCGGCCGGTGAGTTGACCGCGAAGTAGAGACCCGGGTCGATGATGCAGGCCGTGATCATCGCCATGATCGCGACGAACGACTCCGTCAGCATCGCGCCGTAGCCGATCATCCGGATCTGCGTTTCCTTCTGGACCATCTTCGGGGTGGTGCCCGAGGAGACCAGGGAGTGGAAGCCGGAGAGCGCGCCGCAGGCGATGGTGATGAACACGAAGGGGAACATCGATCCGGCGAACACCGGGCCGTCGCCCCGGCTCGCGAACTCGGTGACCGCGTCCATCTTCAGGGTCGGCAGCGCTATCACCACGCCGAGGGCCAGCAGCACGATGGTGCCGACCTTCATGAAGGTGGAGAGGTAGTCGCGAGGTGCCAGCAGCATCCACACCGGCAGCACCGACGCGAGGAAGCCGTAGACGATCATCCAGATGACCAGCGTGCCGGCCTCCAGGGTGAAGGTCTCCGCGAGCGAGGACTCCGCCACCCAGCCGCCCGAGACGATGGCGAGCAGCAGCAGCGCCACACCGATGACCGAGACCTCGGTGACTCTGCCGGGCCGCAGCAGCCGCAGATACACGCCCATGAAGAGGGCGATCGGGATGGTCATGGCGATCGAGAAGACGCCCCAGGGCGAGTCCGCCAGCGCGTTGACGATGACCAGTGCCAGCACCGCCAGCAGGATGATCATGATGGCGAACACCGCGATCAGCGCGGCGGCTCCGCCGAAGGGTCCTATCTCGTCACGGGCGATCTGGCCGAGCGAACGGCCGTCCCGGCGTGTGGAGAAGAAGAGCGTGACCATGTCCTGGACGGCGCCGGCGAAGATGACGCCCGCGACGATCCAGATCGTGCCCGGCAGATATCCCATCTGGGCGGCGAGCACCGGGCCGACCAGTGGTCCGGCGCCGGCGACCGCGGCGAAGTGGTGCCCGAAGAGCACGCGCCGGTCGGTGGGGTGGAAGTCGATTCCGTTGTCGAGGCGTTCGGCCGGGGTGGCTCGGGTCTTGTCGACCTTCAGCACCCGGTTGGCAATGAAGCGGGAGTAGAAGCGGTACGCGATCGCATACGAACCCAGCGCCGCCGCCAGCATCCATGCGGCGGAGATCTCCTCGCCCCGGGAGAGTGCCAGCACAGCCCATCCCGATGCCCCCACCAGGGCCACCAGCCCCCAGATGGCGATGGACCGCGGGGTGAGCTTCCGGGATGACGTCGGTGCGGTATTCGGTGGTGTGGGTTCTGGCATGGCGGGTCGTCCCCTCACTGTTCACCTGCATTTTTAATGCGCAGGAAATCTAAAGGAACGTCTCGACGCGAGTCACCCCCGTCCGCATATCGGTACGGCAACGGCGACGAATTCGCACCGTTTTCGTCGGCATTCCGCACCGGTTCTCCTTCGTCCCTCCGCCGGCTCTGTGCGCGGACAGCACAAAGCCCCGGAGGCGAGGCCTCCGGGGCGTGCTGCCGGGCGCCGTACTGCCCGGGGGGTCAGTCGGTCGGCCGCCGCAGGCGGGCCACGAACTTGTACCGGTCGCCGCGGTAGACCGACCGCACCCACTCGACGGGTTCGCCCTGCGCGTCCAGCGAGTGGCGCGAGAGCATCAGCATCGGCAGGCCCACGTCGGTGCCCAGCAGACCGGCCTCGCGCGGGGTCGCCAGCGAGGTCTCGATCGTCTCCTCGGCCTCGGCGAGATGGACGTCGTACACCTCCGCCAGCGCCGTGTAGAGCGAGGTGTACTTCACCAGGCTGCGGCGCAGCGCGGGGAAGCGCTTGGCCGAGAGGTGGGTGGTCTCGATCGCCATCGGCTCACCGCTGGCGAGCCGCAGACGCTCGATGCGCAGCACGCGGCCGCCCGTCGAGATGTCCAGCAGTCCGGCGAGCGTGTCGTCGGCCGTCACATAGCCGATGTCGAGCAGTTGGGACGTCGGCTCCAGGCCCTGGGCCTTCATGTCCTCGGTGTACGAGGTGAGCTGGAGGGCCTGCGACACCTTGGGCTTGGCCACGAACGTGCCCTTGCCCTGGATGCGTTCGAGCCTGCCCTCGACGACCAGTTCCTGAAGCGCCTGACGCACCGTGGTGCGCGAGGTGTCGAACTCGGCCGCGAGCGTGCGCTCCGGCGGCACCGGGGTGCCGGGCGGCAGCGTCTCCGTCATGTCGAGCAAGTGGCGCTTGAGCCGGTAGTACTTGGGCACGCGTGCGGTCCGGGTCTGTGCCCCGCCCTCGGTCTCCGCTCCCACCCCGTCCGTGGTCATGGCCCGCCTTCCCGACTCCTGCGCTGCTGCCGTCACCGGCTCCTCCGTCTGTCGCGGCTCACATGGTGGCACGGTCCGGTCACGGGTCGTCGCCCTCCCTCAGGTGTCGGTCCGATAACGGACCCGACTGCCCTTCTTATACACCCTTGACACCCCTAAAGGTCTAGGCCAAGCTCCGGGTACTGGTCTAAACCATTAAAGACCAGGTCCCAGCCCCACGGGCAGACCTGAGCACTGTCTCTCTGCGTGTTGTGCGACTCCCGGGCGGTGGGGGGGAAAATCTTGCATCCCTTGAGGAGGGTGGCGTGAAGCGCAAGCTCATAGCTGCAGTGGGTGTGGCGGCCATGGCGGCTTCGGTCGCGGCGTGTGGCTCCGGCGACAGCGAGTCCGCGAAGGACCCGAAGGACCGCAAAGGCACGCTGACCGTCTGGCTGATGACGGACGCTCAGTCCACCTGGCCCGAGCTGGTCAAGGACGTCAACACGCAGTTCGCCGCGAAGTACCCGGGCGTGAAGGTCAACGTCCAGTACCAGCAGTGGGGCGACAAGACCAAGAAGCTCGACGCCGCCCTCGCCGGAGACAAGTTCCCCGACGTGGTCGAACTGGGCAACACCGAGACCATGACGTACATCCTCAACGGGGCGGTCGGCGAGATCGACCCGAAGAAGTACGAGAACTCGGACACCTGGATCAAGGGTCTGAAGGACACCTGTACCTACGAGGGCAAGCTCTACTGCGTGCCCTACTACGCCGGTGCGCGTGTCGCCATCTTCAACAAGGACATGTTCAAGGCGGGCGCCGGCTCCGACGCGCTGCCCACCACCGAGGCCGAGCTCACCGCCGCCCTCGACAAGGTCCAGGCGAAGTACGGCAAGGACAAGGCCTTCTCGCCGCTCTACCTGCCGGGCCGCTACTGGTACGCCGCCATGTCCTACGTCGCCGCGTACGGCGGCGAGATCGCCACGTACGACGACGGCTCGAAGGAGTGGAAGGCCTCGCTCTCCACTCCGGAGGCGCAGAAGGGCATCCAGCACTTCGTCGACCTGGTCAAGAAGTACAACCACGGCGACAAGACCAAGGACGAGCAGGACCACGCCAACGTCATGGCCAACGAGAAGACCGCTCTTCTCTACGGCAACGGCTGGGAGGCCGGCAGCGTCGTCGACAGCGCCGCCAACGGCAACCCCAAGCTGAAGGACAAGATCGGCACCGCCGGTATGCCGGGTCCCGACGGCAAGGCGCTTCCGTCCTTCATCGGCGGCTCCGACCTCGCCACCATCTCCAAGTCCAAGAACCAGGACCTGGGCGAGGAGTGGATCTCGCTGTTCACCAGCGAGAAGTCCGAGGCCGTGCTCGCCTCGAAGAACATCCTTCCGAACAACACCAAGCAGCTCGAGCCGCTGAAGGCGAAGCCGG
Source organism: Streptomyces sp. AM8-1-1 (assembly GCF_032229325.1). Taxonomy (NCBI): domain Bacteria; kingdom Bacillati; phylum Actinomycetota; class Actinomycetes; order Kitasatosporales; family Streptomycetaceae; genus Streptomyces; species Streptomyces sp. AM8-1-1. The sequence continues at coordinate 2,812,172 of NZ_CP135086.1, read as the reverse complement.
AGACCGCGCCGATCGCCAACGCCGTGCCGGACGCCTGGTTCACCCCGATCGCCCCGGGCTGGTCCGCGATCGAGAAGAAGGAAATCCTCGAGCTGATGCTGCTCGACATCATCAAGGGCAAGTCGGTCGCGGACGCCACGAAGGCGGCCGACGCGGAGATCGACAAGCTGATCAACGAGAAGTCCTGATCACTTGATCGCCCAGCGGGAGCGGCGGGCCGACGGCCCACCGCTCCCGCCCTCCGGTATCCGGTCCGAGCGGAAGGGCGGAGCACAGTGAGTGCCGCCGACACGAAAGCAGCCGATCCGGCGGTGCCCGTCCAGCGGCACCCCGAAGAACCAGGCTCCCCGCCACGGAAGGGCGGACGGCCGCCGCGCAAGGCCGGCGCGCTGCTGCCGTATCTGCTGATAGCCCCGGCGTTCGTGGCGATCGCCGCGGTCTTCGCCTGGCCCCTGGTCAAGACGGTCATCATGTCCTTCCAGGACGTCGGCCGCCGTGAGCTGTGGACCGGGGAACCGCCCCCGTGGGTCGGGTTCGACAAGTTCACCGAGATCCTCGGCGACGGCGAGTTCTGGGACGTGGTCCTGCGGACCGTCGTCTTCATGGCCGCCTGCGTCATCGCCACCATGGGCGTCGGTCTGCTGCTGGCCCAGACGATGCAGCGGATGTCGCCGTGGGTACGGATGCTGCTCACCGCGGGGCTCGTGGCCGCCTGGTCGATGCCCCTGCTGGTCGCCACCTCGATCTTCCGGTGGTTCGCCGACTCCGACTACGGAGTGGTGAACATGATCCTGTCGAAGTACCTCGGCCTCGACTTCCAGGGTCACAACTGGTTCCTCGACCCCAAGCAGGGCTTCGTCATCATCGGGGCCGTCGTCGTCTGGGGAGCGATCCCCTTCGTGGCGATCACCCTCTACGCCGCGCTCACCCAGGTGCCCCGCGAACTGGAGGAGGCGGCCGCGCTCGACGGTGCGGGCGCCTTCGGTGTGTTCCGCTTCGTCACCTGGCCCGTCATCAAGCCGGTCTTCCAGATGGTGGCGACCCTCTCGGTGATCTGGGACTTCAACGTCTTCGGCCAGATCTTCCTGATGCGTGGCAACAAGCCGGAGCCCGAGTACGCCGTTCTGGGCATCTACTCCTTCGACAAGGCCTTCGAGTCCAACTCGTTCAGCCAGGGCGCTGCCATCTCGCTGATCACGGTTCTGCTGCTGTCCGGCGTCGCCGTGTACTACCTGCGCCAGCTGCTCAAGATCGGAGAGGTCGAATGAGCGCCACCACCTCCACCAGGGCCGCGTACCGCCCGGACCGCAAGAAGCACCGGCTCGCCTACAACATCGTGGGCCTTCTCGCCTTCGTCGCCATGGCGTTCCCGGTGTACTGGCTCGTCATCAGCGCCCTTCGGCCCAATCACGAGATCCGCAGCTACGACCAGACGCTCTGGCCCTCGTCGGTCACCTTCGACAACTTCAAGCGGGCCATCGACGCGCCCAACTTCGGCACGGCCATCCAGTCGAGCCTCATCATCTGCCTGACCGCCGTCGTCGGCGCGATGATCATCTCCACGATCGCCGCGTTCGCCATCGCCCGCTTCAAGTTCGCCGGCCGCAAGACCTTCATGATCGTGCTGCTCGCGGTCCAGCTGCTGCCGCCGACGGCGATGCTGATCCCCATCTACATCCAGCTCAACGATCTGGGTGCGCTCAACGAGTACTGGGGCGTCATCGTCATCTACCTGGTCTCCACCCTGCCCTTCGCCACCTGGATGATCCGCGGCTTCGTGATCAACATCCCGAAGGAGCTGGAGGAGTCCGCGATGGTGGACGGGTGCACCAGGATGGGTGCCTTCTGGCGGGTCGTCTTTCCGCTGGTCGCGCCGGGCCTGGCGGCCGCCTCCATCTACTCGCTCATCAACGCGTGGAACGAGTACCTGCTGGCGTACGTCGTGCTCCAGGACAACGACAAGTACACCCTCAACGTGTGGCTGATGAACTTCACCACCTCGCGAGGCGTGGACTACGGCGCCCTGATGGCTGCCTCGACGCTCATCGCCATTCCGGTCGTCGCCTTCTTCATGATGGTCCAGAAGAAGATGGCGGCAGGCCTCACCTCAGGTGCAGTGAAGGGATAACGCCCGCCATGACCACACTCGTACGTGGATCCTCGGACACCCTCACCCGTGACGCACTCGCCGTCCTCCAGCCCGGATTCCTCGGCACCACCGCCCCCGAATGGCTGCTCCGGCAGATCGGTGAAGGGCTCTCGGCCGTCGGGCTGTTCGGCCGCAACATCGTCACCCCGGAGCAACTGACGGCGCTCACCGCGCAGTTGCGGGCCGAGCGGGACGACGTCCTCGTCGCGATCGACGAGGAGGGCGGTGACGTCACCCGGCTCGAGGTGCGCACCGGGTCGTCCTTCCCCGGCAACTACGCGCTCGGCTCGGTGGACGACACCGGCCTCACCCGCGACGTCGCCCGGGAACTCGGCCGCCGGCTCGCCGAGTGCGGGGTCGACCTCAACTGGGCGCCGTCCGCCGACGTCAACGCCAACCCCGACAATCCGGTGATCGGTGTGCGGTCCTTCGGCGCGGATGCCGCGCTGGCCGCCCGGCACACCGTCGCGTACGTCGAGGGCCTCCAGGCCGCCGGTGTCGCCGCCTGCGTCAAGCACTTCCCCGGACACGGCGACACCAACGTGGACTCGCACCACGCGCTGCCGCGAATCGATGTGGGTCTCGACACGCTGCACGCCCGTGACCTGCTGCCTTTCCGCGCGGCCATCGCGGCGGGTTCCAAAGCGGTGATGAGCGCGCATATCCTGCTACCCGCGCTCGACCCGAAGCGCCCGGCAACACTGAGCCCGCAGATCCTCACCGGTCTGCTGCGCGAAGAGTTGGGCTTCCAGGGGCTGATCGTCACCGATGGCATGGAGATGAACGCCATCGCGTCGACGTACGGCATCGAGCGCGGCTCCGTGCTGGCGATCGCCGCCGGTGCCGACGCGATCTGTGTCGGTGGCGGCCTCGCCGACGAGGGGACCGTACTGCGCCTGCGCGACGCGCTGGTCACGGCGGTACGGGACGGCGAACTGCCCGAAGAGCGGCTGGCCGACGCGGCCGCGCGGGTGCGCGCCCTCGCCGACTGGACACGACGGGCCAGGGGGGCAGGAGGGAGCCGGGCGCGGCTCCCACCCCGGCGCAGCCGGGGGGCGGGACCGCGCCCGGCAACGACGTCGGACTGATCGCGGCGCGGCGGGCGGTGAAGGTGTCCGCCGGCGAACTGCCGTACCGGCCCGTCACCGAGGCGCCCTACGTCGCCGCGTTCACTCCGGTCGCCAACATCGCCGTCGGCGACGAGACGCCGTGGGGTGTCGCCTCCGAACTGGCCGCGCTGCTGCCGGGCACCACCACCGACACCTACGGCGACACGTCCGGAACGACCGTATTGGTGGCAAATGTGCTGGGTATGGCGGCGGACCGTAGGATCGTCGCTGTAGTACGCGACGTTCACCGCCACCCCTGGATGGCGGATGCGCTGGACGCACTCGTCGAGGCCCGGCCGGACACGGTCGTGGTCGAGATGGGCGTCGACCGCGCGCAGCCGAGGGGTGCCCTGCACATCGCGACCCATGGCGCCGCCCGCGTCTGCGGACGGGCCGCCGCGGAGGTCATCACCGGCAGGGCGGCCGGGGCCTGACCGACGCGGACCGTGCCGGGGCCCGTGGGGCAGTGCCCCCACGGGCCCCGGCGCAAGGATTGCCACAGGAGGCACCCAGCATGTCCGCCACGCATCCGGCCGGTCGGAGCGAGCGTCCGGGCCGGATCATGTCCGGCGAGATGGCAGAGCAGCCCGCGGTGCTGCGGCGCATTCTGGAGCAGGGTGCGCCGCACATCCGCGACGTGGCGTCGGCGATCGCGGCGAAGAGCCCGCGGTTCGTGCTGCTGACGGCGCGCGGCACGTCGGACAACGCGGCGCTGTACGCGAAGTACCTGCTGGAGATCCAGCTGGGACTGCCGTGCGGACTGTCGTCCATGTCGACGACGACCGCGTACGGCGCGCGGCCGGATCTGACCGATGTGCTGGTGGTGACGGTCAGCCAGTCCGGCGGTTCGCCGGACCTGGTGGCGTCCACGAAGGCGGCCCGCGAGGCCGGCGCGATCACACTCGCCGTGACCAACAACCCCGACTCCCCGCTTGCGGCGGTGTCGGAGTTCCACATCGACATCCTCGCCGGCCCCGAGAAGGCGCTCCCGGCGACGAAGACGTACACGGCCTCGCTGCTGGCGCTCTACCTGTTCGTGGAAGGCCTGCGGGGCGGCGACGGGGCGGCCGCGAAGGCGCTGCCCGACCTCGCGGCCCAGGTGCTGGCCCGCGAGGACGAGGTACGGCAGCTGGCGTCCCGCTACCGGTTCGCCGAGCGCATGGTCATCACCTCGCGCGGCTACGGCTACCCCACCGCGAAGGAGGCCGCGCTGAAGCTCATGGAGACGAGCTACATCCCCGCGCTGTCCTACTCGGGTGCGGATCTGCTCCACGGCCCCCTGGCGATGGTGGACAACATCTCACCGGTGATCGCGGTGGTGACCGACGGCCGGGGCGGCGAAGCGCTCCAGCCGGTCCTCGACCGGCTCCGCGGCCGTGGCGCGGACCTGATGGTGATCGGCCCGGTCCCGCAGGTCTCGGCGGCCTCCGCGGGCTTCACGCTCCCCACGCAGGGCGTCCCGGAAGAGCTCCAGCCGATCCTGGAGATCCTGCCGCTCCAGCGGCTGGCGTACGAGGTGACGATCGCGCGGGGTCAGGACCCGGACGCACCGAGGGCGCTGGCGAAGGTGACGGAGACGCGCTGAGGGCTCTGTGCCCCCCCAGTCCCGAGGAGGGCCGGCCGAGGGCCGGTGGCGATGCCGCCGGCCCCTGAAGGGCCTCCGCGATCGCGCATCAGCCGCGAGAACAGTCCCGGAAACACCCGCGGGCCGCGGCGCCTGACGGGACCCTCAGCCCGTCCGGCACCGCAGCCCGGAGCTTCTCGGCCGGTGGGTGTGCGGTCCCACGCGGCCGTGTGAGAGGTCCCGGCGCAGTCAGGGCAGAGAGCGCCGTGCCCTCGCTCCACCCTCCTGTGCGGGGAGGGCGGAAGCTTTATCAGTTCATTGTGGACTAGACCATTCTAGGATGTCCATCCATCTGCAGAGCATAGTTCTTGGCCCATCCTCCACCATGACCGGTCGTTTTCCGGCCCGGGCGCCGAGGTCTGTTCGAAACCCGCACTCCGCACCGCGGGTACGCTCGCACCTGTGCCCTCCATGAACGACCTCGTACGCCAGCACACAGCCCTGAGTGAATCCGACCTCGAGTGGCTGCATCTGCTGGTCTCGGAGTGGCAGCTGCTCTCCGACCTCTCTTTCGCCGACCTCGTCCTGTGGGTGCCCACCCGCGACGGTACGCGCTATGTGTCCGTCGCCCAGATGCGGCCGAACACCGGCCCCACCTCGTACCAGGACGACATGGTCGGCCATCTCGTTCCCCGCGGCCGGCGGCCACTGCTGGACGCCGCGCTCGACGAGGGCAGGATCGTGCGCGAGGGCGACCCGGAGTGGCGCGAGGAGGTGCCGGTACGGGTCGAGTCCATCCCCGTCCGGCGCGAGGGCCGGGTTCTCGGCGTCATCGCACGCAACACGAATCTGCTGACCGTGCGGACCCCGAGCCGGCTGGAGCTCACCTACCTCCAGTCCGCGTCCGACCTCGCCCAGATGATCGCCGCAGGATCGTTCCCCTTCCCCGGCCAGCAGGTCGACATGGACGCCTCCCCGCGGGTCGGCGACGGCCTCATCCGGCTCGACGCGGACGGCGTCGTCCAGTACGCCAGCCCCAACGGTCTCTCCGCGTACCACCGTCTCGGCCTCGCGTCCGATCTCGTCGGGCACCACCTCGGCCAGACGACCGCCGAACTCGCGCCCTCCCGTGGCCCCGTCGACGAGGCCCTGGTCAAACTGGCCAGCGGCTACGCCCCCCGGGAGACCGAGGTCGAGGGGAACGGCGGGGTCATCCAGCTGCGCGCCATTCCGCTCAAGCCGAAGGGCACCCGCATCGGGTCGCTCGTCCTGCTGCGCGACGTCACGGAACTGCGACGCCGCGAGCGCGAGTTGATCACGAAGGACGCCACCATCCGGGAGATCCACCACCGGGTGAAGAACAACCTCCAGACGGTCGCCGCCCTGTTGCGGCTCCAGGCGCGCCGGATGGACTCCGTGCGCGGCCGCGAAGCGCTGAACGAGGCGGTGCGGCGCGTCGGTTCCATCGCCATCGTCCACGAGACGCTGTCGCAGAACCTGGACGAGCGCGTGGAGTTCGACGAGATCGCCGATCGCGTCATCGCGATGGTCGCCGAGATCTCCCCGGGCAAGGTCGAGTGCCGCCGTACCGGCCGCTTCGGCATCCTCGACGCCGAGGTGGCCACCCCGCTGGCCATGGTGCTCACGGAGATCCTGCAGAACGCCCTGGAGCACGCCTATCCGGCGGGCGGACACGGCTCGGTCGAGGTGTCGGCCGTACGCGGCGACCAGCGGGTCGACAGCCGGCTGCTCATCACCGTCCAGGACGACGGCTGCGGGCTGCCCGAGGGCTTCGACGCGCAGCGGACCGGCAACCTCGGTCTCCAGATCGTCCGGACGCTGGTGGAAGGCGAGTTGGGCGGCACCTTCGACATGGTGCCGGTGCCCGCACCGGGCCGAGGGACGCGGGTCGTGCTCGACATACCGGTCCAGGCGCACAAGTAGCAACCGGATCACGGCAGTCGGGCGGGGCCGCGGGCAAGGCCGGGGCGCCCGTCACAGCAGCGAGCCCCGGACCGTAATCGATACGGTCCGGGGCTCGAATGCTGTTGGGTCTACTGCTGCGCGCTGCGGCTCGGGGGCGGGGTATGCGTACGCTCTGTACGTGCCGCCGGGCTCAGGCTCGTAGCGGTGGCGATCAGGCGCTTGCGTTACGCGCCCGGTTGCGAGCGGCGCGGCGCTTCATTGCGCGGCGCTCGTCCTCGCTGAGGCCACCCCAGACGCCGGAGTCCTGGCCGGACTCGAGCGCCCACTGCAGACACTGCTCCATGACGGGGCAGCGACGGCAGACGGCCTTGGCTTCCTCGATCTGCAGCAGCGCAGGACCGGTGTTGCCGATGGGGAAGAAGAGCTCGGGGTCTTCCTCGCGGCAAACGGCGTTGTGACGCCAGTCCATGGCTGCTACCTCTCCTTGGTATTACATGCACGTTGCTTGTGAATGTGAACGCTTTCACGAATCCCCCCGCAACGGAAGGGCCGACCGCCGGACGAACCGGCGTGGTCCTGAGGTTTTGGGAGGGGTTCTGGCGGTCTGTGGGGGCCGATCCTGCGGGCCGTCCCGATCGCCATGTAGAGATTCGCAAACCTCGGCTGCGGATACAACCCCTTCCGGAAAGTTTTTTTTGATTCCTCGGTGTCGACTAGGTCACAGCCGTACTTCTATGGGGTGGAGCCCAGCCCATACGTTCGAGATAAAGGCGGTTCGGGCCTTCCACTCACACAATCACACGCAGTGCACGGCGTACGCCTGTGAACGTCACGCTGGTGCGCAGTCCCAGGTGGTCGCCGTCCATCTGGAAGGGCAGTGGAACCTTGGATTTCAAGGTGAAGTCCGTCAGGTCGTGCAGTGTGACCGCGTGCTTACCGTGCGGACCGCGCTCGGGGCTCGACGTCAGCAGCTGGGTCGCATAACGAGCCATGGCGGGGGTGGACATCTTGGACAGCGCGAGCACGTCCAGCGCGGTGTCGAAGGAGGCCTCCGGGGACGCGTACACCGGACGATTGCCCAGGTAGGTCCAGGGGGAGGTGTTGCAGATTATGGAGAGCACGAGGTCGCTGACGGGGTCCGCGCCGGGGCGCTCCAGGGTGATCAGCCCGTGCCGGCGGTGGGGGTCGTCGAGGAACTGGCGGGCCACCTGGCGCAGATACAGGGCGTGCGTCGACCGCTTGCCGCGCTCCCTCTGCTGTTCGACCCGGCCGACCACTCCGGCGTCGAAACCGAGCCCGGCGCAGAAGGTGAACCACCGCGCGGGTGCCGCCTCGTCCTCGGTCCCCGGCGTGCCGGAGGCGAGCCCCAGTCCTACGGTGCGCTCGCTCTGGTCACTCAGCGCATCCAGGATCGCGCCGGTGGCCTCCACGGCGTCGTTCGGCAGGCCGAGCGCGCGGGCGAAGACATTGGTGGATCCGCCGGGGACGACGGCGAGACGGGGGAGACGGTCCGGGTCGGGGCCGCGGTGCAGCAGACCGTTGACGACCTCGTTCACCGTGCCGTCGCCGCCGAGGGCGACGACCATGTCGATGTCGTCCGAATCGGCCGCCCGGCGCCCGAGGTCGCGGGCGTGGCCGCGGTACTCGGTCGTGACCGCCTCTATCTTCATCTCGCTGGCGAGAGCGTGGATCAGGACGTCACGAGTGCGGGCACTGGTGGTGGTTGCTGCCGGATTGACCACGAGGAGTGCGCGCATGCGATGCAGAGTACCTACCGTGCGGTACCTGGCCCAGTCCGGGACCTGGGGGCGGGCTACCCTGCTGGGGTGAGCACCGACCAGACCCCCCGCCCCGTCCGCCTGACCGCCGCTGCCGCGGTGTCCGGCCTCGAAGGGCTGGCACTTGTCGCGGGCGGTGTCTATCTGCTCGTCATGGGCCTCCTCGGCCGGCCGGACAGCCCCACGCAGGCGGAGATGGGCGGTGTGACACTCATCGCACTCGGCGCGATCCCGCTGATCGCCGCCCGCGGACTGCTGCGGCTGCGCAGCTGGAGCCGGGGCCCCGCGCTGATCACCCACCTCATGGCGCTGATCCCGGCCTGGACGCTGCTGCGTTCCTCCGGCGCGCTGATCCCGCTCGGCATCGTGACCGCGATCGTCGCGGTGGCCGGTCTGGTGCTGCTGGTCAACCCGGCGACCACGGAAGCCCTCGGCATCCGCGGCCCGGGCGCCCACGACGCCTCGTAGGCGGCCCGCACGACCGAGTGCGGCTCTGCTACTCCTCGACGAGCAGCCGCTCCCGCAGCTGCGCGAGGGTGCGGGCCAGCAGCCGCGAGACGTGCATCTGGGAGATGCCGACCTCCTGCGCGATCTGCGACTGGGTCATGTTGCCGAAGAACCGCAGCAGCAGGATGCGCTTCTCCCGCGGCGGGAGATCCTCCAGCAGCGGCTTCAGCGACTCGCGGTACTCGACACCTTCCAGCGCCTCGTCCTCGGCGCCGAGGGTGTCCGCGACGGCGGGCGACTCGTCGTCGGTGTCGGGGACGTCCAGGGACAGCGTGGAGTACGCGTTCGCCGACTCCAGGCCCTCCAGGACCTCCTCCTCCGAGATGCCCAGACGCTCGGCGAGCTCGTGGACCGTCGGGGAGCGGCCGTGCTGCTGGGAGAGTTCGGCGGTCGCCGTGGTCAGGGCGAGCCTCAGCTCCTGAAGCCGGCGCGGGACGCGGACCGCCCAGCCCTTGTCCCGGAAGTGGCGCTTGATCTCACCGACGACCGTCGGCGTCGCGTAGGTCGAGAACTCGACACCACGATCCGGGTCGAACCGGTCCACCGACTTGATCAGACCGATCGTCGCGACCTGGGTGAGGTCGTCCAGCGGCTCACCGCGGTTGCGGAAGCGCCGCGCCAGGTGCTCGACCAGCGGCAGATGCATGCGCACCAGCTGGTTGCGCAGGGCCGCCCGCTCCGAGGAGCCGTCGGGCAGCTTGCGAAGCTCGATGAACATCGCCCGCGCCCCGCTGCGGTCATGTGGATCGTGGTGCTGCTGCTCGTGCACGTGCTCGCTCATATGGGCCGCCCGCTCTGCCTGCGCCTGCTCCGCCGCGTCCAAAAGGCCGTCCACCGGGTGCGGCCGCGCCTGCTGCTCCGGGATGCCGTGCACCGCGGGTGGCTCGTTCCGCACCGGACCGTCCCCGTTCCTCACGCCGGCCCGGGTCCCGCGCCGCGCTGTTTGTACAGGCTGATGGAGACCGTACGGTCGTCGGCGACCGAGGAGTCGACCTTGCCGGCCAGTGCGGAGAGCACCGTCCAGGCGAAGGTGTCGCGCTCCGGCGCCCGGCCGTCGGTCGTCGGCGCCGAGACCGTGACCTCGAGCGAGTCGTCGACCAGGCGGAACACACAGCTGAGGACGGAGCCGGGAACCGCCTGCTGCAGCAGGATCGCGCACGCCTCGTCGACCGCGATCCGCAGATCCTCGATCTCGTCGAGGGTGAAGTCCAAGCGCGCTGCGAGACCGGCCGTCGCCGTACGCAGCACGGACAGATAGGCACCCGCAGCGGGCAGCCGGACTTCCACGAAGTCCTGAGTCCCGGGCTCGCCTGCGATCTGGGACACCCTCACCTCCAAGGTGGCACAAGCTCTTTCGGGGCCGCGGGAGAAAGATCCCGAAGCCGTGGCTACGCAATCAGAACGCAGCCGGTACTGGCCCGGCGACGCTATCGCGATCCATGGTGCCCTGTCGCCGGACCCCCACTCGAGGGCCGTCACTCATGGTAAGCATATGACCACACACAGTGGCTAGAGGTCTGCGGGCCCAATTGTGAGGAACCGGCGGAGGGTTGACGTACCCAGGCTTCAGACGATCGAACCGTCCACGAAGCACCACCGCCAGTTCTCTCCCGGCTCGAAACTGCGCATCACCGGATGGCCCGTCTCCGCGAAATGTGCCGACGCGTGGCGCATCGGCGAGGAGTCGCAGCACCCCACATGCCCACAGGTCAGGCAGAGTCGCAGGTGCACGGGATGGGTGCCGCCCGCATCGCACTCCGCGCAGGTGTCGGTCAGCGCGGCCGGTGCGGGGACGGGCAGTTCTGCTGCATGCGCACACTCGCTCATGATTGCCAGATTACGGCGGTGGGTGCCGGACGAGGCGTGGACGGACCGAGGGACGGCGAGAGATGGACGTATTGCCACTGGTGGCGCTGATCGCGGGCAGCGCCGCGATCGCCGGGCTGGCCCGCAGGTCGCCCGTACCCGTACCCCTGCTGCTCGTGGCGGCGGGGCTGATCTGCGCGTACCTGCCCGGAGTCCCGGACTACACGCTCGATCCGCACATCGTGCTCCCGCTGGTGCTGCCGCCGTTGCTGCACAAGGCGGCGGTCGACAGTTCCTACCTCGATCTGAAGGCCAACATCCGGCCCGTCGCGCTGCTCTCGGTCGGCTATGTGCTCTTCGCGACGCTCGTGGTGGGGTACCTCGCCTATCTGCTGGTGCCCGACCTGCCCCTGACGGCGGCGCTGGTCCTCGGGGCCGTGATCGCTCCGCCGGACGCGGTGGCCGCCACCGCGATCGCCCGCCGGCTCGGGCTGCCGAACCGCATCACCACGATCCTCCAGGGCGAGTCCCTGGTGAACGACGCCACCGCGATCACCGCGTTCAAGGTGGCGCTGGCCGCCGCCGTGGGCGAAGGAGCGAGCTGGGCGGGCGGCATCGGGGAATTCGCCCTGGCCTCGCTCGGCGGCATCGCCGTCGGCCTGCTGCTGATGGTGCCGCTCCACTGGCTGCGGACGCATCTGAAGGAAGCGCTGCTGCAGAACACGCTGTCGTTGCTCATCCCCTTCGTCGCCTACGCGGCGGCCGAGCACGTCCACGCCTCCGGCGTCCTCGCCGTGGTCGTCGTGGCGCTCTACCTCGGGCACCGCTCGTGGCAGGTCGACTTCGAGACGCGGCTCCAGGAGGACGCCGTGTGGCGGATGATCGCCTTCATCCTGGAGTCCGCCGTGTTCGCGCTGATCGGACTGCAACTGCCGTACGTCCTGGACGGCCTCGGCAACTACGGGGTGGGCGAGTCCCTCTGGTACGCCTTCGCGGTCTTCGTCTGCGTGGTGGTGGTGCGGTACGTCTGGGTCTTCCCGGGGACGTATCTGCCGCGGCTGTTGTCCTCACGCGTCCGGGAGCGGGAACCGGACACCGACTGGAAATCGCCCGTGATCGTCGGCTGGGCCGGGATGCGCGGGGTCGTCTCCATGGCGATCGCCTTCTCGATCCCGCTGACCACGGCCGACGGCGAGGCCTTCCCTGCGCGCAACCTCGTGCTGTTCCTGACCTTCACGACGGTCATCGGCACGCTCGTGGTGCAGGGGCTGACCCTGCCGGTCCTGATCCGCAAGCTGAAGCTGCCGCAGCGCGACACCTATGCCGAGACGCTCGCCGAGGCCCAGGCCCAGAACGAGGCCTCCGAGGCGGCGGACCGGCGGCTCGACGAACTGCTCGACGACAGTGCCAACGCACTGCCCCAGCCGCTGGAGGAACGACTGCGCACGGTCCTGGAGCGCCGGCGGAACTCCGTCTGGGAGCGGCTCGGCGCGGTGAACGAAGCGACCGGGGAGTCGGCGGACGACACCTACCGCAGGCTCGCCCGGCAGATGATCGGAGCGGAGCGCGAGGTCTTCGTGCAGCTGCGGGACGAGCGGCGGATCGACGACGAGATGATGCGGACGCTGCTGCGGCGGCTGGATCTGGAGGAGGCGGCGGCGTACCGCGAGGAGGCCGGATAGAGCTGTCGGGAGGACGGGGCCGGGCCGGGTCAGGGCGCTTCCGAGGGCTCGGGGGAGTCCGGCCGGCCCGTCACCACGGCGGCGATGGTGGTGCCCGGCGGGAACGCACCCTCGGCGGCCAGGGTGGCCAGACCGTAGAGCATTTTGGCCACATACAGCCGCTCGACCGGCAGTCCGTGGCGCGCCTCGAACTCATCGGCGAACGCATCCAGCCCGGGAGTGGAGCGCGCGTATCCGCCGCAGTGGAAGCGCTCGTCGAGCGTCCAGTCGCCGGTGCGGCCACCGAAGGCCTCCCGCTGGAGACGCGCCGTCTCCCCGGCGAGGAACCCGCCCCGCAGGACGGGGAAGCCGATGGCGCGCTGCCGCGGCGCGAGGCCCGCGGCGAGGCCGGCGAGCGTTCCTCCGGTGCCGCAGGCGACGGCGACCACGTCCGCCAGCTGCCGGAGTTCGTGTCCGAGGGCTGTGCAGCCGCGTGCGGCGAGAGCGTTGCTGCCGCCCTCGGGCACGAGGTAGAAGTCGTCCGCGGCGTCCAGGTGGTGTGCCGGTCCATCGGCCCGCGCCTCCGCCGCTGCTCCCAGGATCCGGGCCAGCACCTGGGGGTCGTTCTTCGACCGGTAGGTGGTGCGGTCCACGAACACCAGGAGCATGCCGTCCGCCGCGCACTGCGCGAGGGACGGGTTGAGCGGCCGGGACGCCAGTTCGTCGCCGCGGACCACGCCGACCGTGGGGAAGCCCAGCAGCCGGCCGGCGGCGGCCGTCGCCCGCAGATGGTTGGAGTAGGCGCCGCCGAAGGTCAGCAGCGGGCGGCCCGCGGCCGCCCGCAGATTCGGCGCCAGTTTGCGCCACTTGTTGCCCGGCAGGTCGGGGTGGATCAGATCGTCGCGCTTGAGCAGCAGGCGTATGCCGTGCCGGGAGAAACGCTCGTCCTCGACCGGCTGCAGCGGCGACGGCAGACGGGGCCGCAGGGCGGCGGTGAGGTCGAGCGCTTCCGGTGGCACACGGCCATTGTCACTTCAGGCGTTCGGTGATGCGTTCCCGCATGGCCTTCATGGTGAAGCCGCGCGGGTCGATCTTGCCCGGCTGCCATTCGAGGTGACCGATCACCGACCGTGAGTTCCAGCCGTGGTGGCGGCAGACGGCGGCCGCCGCCTTCTCGATCGCCTCCAGCTGGACGGCCGGCCAGGGGTCCTTGCCGTCGCCCAGGTTCTCGCACTCGAAGCCGTAGAAGTGGCGGTTCCCGTCGGTGTTCGCCTCGTTGTCGGCGGGGAGTGCCTTCTCCGCTATCACGGCGCGCAGGACGTCGTCGTCGCCCAGGCCCGCGTGGTTGGCGCGGCCGTAGCCGACGAGATGGACCTTGCCGTCCTTGGCGATGACACCGTGGCACAGCGGGCCGGGCAGGGATGCGTAGCCGTCGCGGCAGATACGGACGGTGTTCGCGGTGCCCTTGGTGACCGTGTGGTGGATCATCACGCCGTGCACCGGGCCCCACGGGCCCTTGTGGTTGCGGTTGTGCGTGCGCCATTCGCCGACCTGGACGACTGTCAGTCCCTCGTCGCGTAAGGCGTCGAGGAACCTGCTCGCGGACATGGGTGCGGCCATCGGTGGAGCTCCCTGGGGTGGGGGATGGGGATGGTGGGTGTGGGGGATGGTGGGGGATGGTGGGGGTGGTGGACGCCGGATGCGTCGTACCGGGCTTCTACCCGAACTCCCGCGGCCGGACCACTTGTTCGGGCGGTGATCGAGCCGATCCGGTCACCGGACCGGACGACCGGCTTCCGCCCCATGTGCCCCACTGGGGGATAAGTAGTCCCATCCGTTTGTGTAATGGCGGCAGCACTCTGCGTACTGAAAGGCTTTCTCTCGCAGGTCAGACCATGATCGAGAGGGAGTCCTAATGTCGGTTGGTTCGGTTGGCTCTGTCGGCGACGAGGTCCGTGAGCAGCACACGCCGAAGCAGCAGAGCCTCGGTACGGCCGCCGCGCGGAACCTTGCGACCACCACCAAGTCGGTGCCGCAGATGCAGGAGATCACCTCTCGGTGGCTGCTGCGCATGCTGCCCTGGGTGCAGGTGCAGGGTGGCACCTACCGGGTGAACCGCCGCCTGAGCTACTCCGTGGGCGACGGGCGCGTGACGTTTGTGCAGACCGGCGACCGCGTGTCGGTCATCCCGGCGGAGCTGGGCGAGCTGCCGGCCCTCCGGGAGTACGGCGAGGAGTCGGTGCTGGCCGAGCTGGCGAACCGCTGCGAGCAGCGGGAGTTCGCGGCGGGCGAGGTGGTGGCCCCGGCGGGGTCGGCCGCCGACCGTGTCTACCTCCTGGCGCACGGCCGGGTGGAGCAGATCGGCACCGGGCCCTACGGCGACGAGGCGGTGCTCGGAGTCCTCGCCGACGGCGCCTACTTCGGCGAGCAGTCCCTGGTGGACCGCGACGCCACCTGGGACTACACCGCCCGCGCCGCCACCGCCTGTACGGTCCTGGTGCTGACCCGGGACGACGTGCTGAACCTCGCGGAGCGCGCCGACTCGCTCCGCGCCCATCTGGCGGGGCTCGCCGCACTTCCGCATCAGCGGACGAACAAGTACGGCGAGGCCGCGATCGACCTGTCCGCGGGCCATGTCGGCGAAGCCCTCGTCCCGCACACCTTCGTGGACTACGAGGGTGCGCCGCGCGAGTACGAACTGAGCGTCGCCCAGACGGTGCTGAAGGTGCACAGCCGGGTCGCCGACCTCTACAACCAGCCGATGAACCAGACCGAGCAGCAGTTGCGGCTCACCGTGGAGGCGCTGCGCGAGCGCCAGGAGGACGAGCTCATCAACAACCGGGACTTCGGTCTCCTGGCCAACTGCGACTACGGACAGCGCCTCCAGCCGCACGACGGCGCGCCCAGCCCGGACGACATGGACGAACTGCTGTCGCGCCGGCGCGGTTCGAAGATGTTCCTCGCCCACCCACGCGCCATCGCCGCCTTCGGGCGTGAGTGCAACCGGCGCGGGCTCGTCCCGGACAGTGTCGAGGTCGCCGGCCACCATCTGCCGGCCTGGCGGGGTGTCCCGATCTTCCCGTGCAACAAGATCCCGGTCACCGAGGCCAGGACCACCTCGATCATCTGTATGCGTACCGGCGAGGCCGAACAGGGAGTCATCGGCCTTCAGCAGTCCGGCATCCCGGACGAGATCGAGCCGAGTCTGTCCGTGCGCTTCATGGGCATCGACGAGCAGGCGATCATCTCCTACCTCGTCACGGCCTACTACTCGGCAGCGGTGCTGGTGCCCGACGCCCTCGGCGTCCTGGAGAACGTGGAGGTGAGCCGCTGGAGGTGACCCGGCCGGCGGCCGGGAGTGCGCCTGCTACCCGCGCTCCCGGCCGCCCTCCTCGGAGCGGAGCAACCGGCCGCAACCTCGCACCGGATCCCCGAAAGGACCGCACAGTTGACCATGTCGGAGGCCGTCGAGGGCCGTGAGGCCATCGCCCTTCTGGACCGCACCCGCGAGGTCGTCGATCCCCAACTACGAGCAGCCATCGACTCCCTGCCCGGCTCCCTGCGCCGGGTCGCGATGTACCACTTCGGCTGGGAGCACGCGGATGGAACCCCGGCCGCGGGATCCACCGGCAAGGCCATCCGGCCGGCGCTCGTCCTCGCCGCCACCAGGGCACTCGGGGGGAACCAGCGCCTCGCCGTGCCGGCCGCGGCAGCCGTCGAGCTGGCGCACAACTTCACACTGCTCCACGACGATGTCATCGACGAGGACCCGACCCGAAGACACCGCCCCACCGCCTGGACCGTCTTCGGCACCCCCGACGCGATCATCGCGGGTGACGCCATGTTCGCCGTCGCGCTGCGTCTGCTCGCCGAGGACCACCATCCGGCGTCCGCGGCTGCGTCCCGGCGGCTCGCGGACTGTGTGATCGAGCTGTGCGCAGGACAGCAGGCGGACTGTGCCTTCGAGGAGCGTGCGCCGAACGACGTGTCCCTCGACGAGTGCCTCGAGATGGCGACCGCCAAGACCGGGGCGCTGCTGGGGTGCGCCTGCGCGCTCGGAGCCCTGTACGCCGGAGCGGGGGAGGAGGAGACCGCAGCCATGGACGCGTTCGGCAGGGAGGCCGGCCTCGCGTTCCAGTTGATCGACGATCTCATCGGCATCTGGGGCGACCCCGACCGGACGGGGAAACCGGCGGGTGCCGATCTGGCCGCGCACAAGAAGTCGCTGCCGGTGGTGGCCGCCCTGACCTCCGGCACCGCCGCCGGGGCGGAACTGGCCGAGCTGTACCGGGGACCCATGAACGCCGCGACGGTGCGCCGGGCCGCCGAGGCGGTAGACCGGGCCGGGGGCCGGGACTGGGCGCAGTTGCAGGCAGCCGACCGGATGGCCCGCGCCGTCCATGAGCTCTCCCGGGCGGTGCCCGATCTGGGGGCCGCGGGGGATCTGCTGGCCCTGGCCGAATTCGTCACCCGTCGTACCCGTTGAGGGCCCCCACTCACCGACCATGGAGGCGGGTTGACCGAAGGCGACATGGACGCGACGCGGGGGCGAGAGGCGGAGACCGATGAGCGTGGAGGTACGGCAGGCGACGGTGGAGGACCGCGAGGAACTCGTCCACCTCATCCATGAGGCGTTCCGGGACGATCCGGTGAGCCGGTGGGTCTTCCCGGACCCGGCCGAGCTCCACCGGGCCCACGCCCCCTTCCTGGCGGTGTTTCTCGACCTTGCCCTCGCGGTGGGCCGGGTCGATGTCACCGAGGACGGCTCGGCCTCGGCCCTCTGGTTCCCGCGCAAGCCCGGGGCCGCGGGGGAGGGGGACGTCGACGACGAAACGGGGGCCCGGCTGATGGCGATCGCCGGACGGAGCCGCGCCCGGGCGGAGACGGTCGGCCGGCTGACGGACGAGGTCCATCCGCACGACCGGTCCCACGAGTACCTCCAGCTGATCGCTGTCTCGCCGCAGCACCAGGGGCAGGGCCGGGGGACGGCGCTGCTGGCCCCCGCACTGGAGCGCTGCGACCGGGACGGAGTTCCCGCCTATCTGGAGGCGAGCAACCCGGGCAGCAGAAGGCTGTACGAGCGGCTGGGCTTCACCTTCACGGGCACGGCGGTGCACCTGCCGGACGGCCCGGTGATGTGGCCGATGTGGCGGGAGCCGCGGGGCCGTTGAAGTCCGCGGTGCCGTTCGGGCCCGCCGGATCCGGGAGGGGAAAAGCCCTTGCTGGACCACTATGATTGAAGCACTATGAGTGGAGTGGTTCGCCAGGTCCCGGCGGATCCTCCACGACCGAAGGTGATTCTGTCTTGCGCAAGCTGAGCTATTTCATCGCGGCGTCGATCGACGGCTTCATCGGAGCCCCGGACGGCAGCGGCGAGTGCTTCATGCAGTACGTGGCCGGGGACTTCCTGGAGTACCTCAGGACGGAAGCCCCGGACACCCTGCCCACCGCCGGCCGTCAGGCGCTCGGTGTCGACGACGTCCCGAACACCGAGTACGACACGATCATCCAGGGGCGGGGCAGCTACGACCTCGCGCTCCAAGCCAAGATCACCAGCCCGTACGCCCATCTGCGGGAGTACGTGGCGTCCCGCAGCATCACCGAGTCGCCCGACCCGCATGTGGAGATCGTCTCCGGGGACGTCGCCGCCAAGGTCCGGGAGCTCAAGCAGGAGGAGGGCCTCGGGATCTACCTCTGCGGTGGTGCCGATCTCGCCGGTCAGCTCAGGGAGGAGGTCGACGAGCTCGTCATCAAGACCTATCCGGTGGCGCTCGGCACCGGCATGCCCATGTTCGCTGCGGATTTCCGGGTCGACGCGTTCACGCTCGACTCCGTGCGCGCATTCGACAACGGCGTCCTCGTCAGGAGGTACCTCAGGAAGCGCTGACCGCCGGGTGTCCTGTCCGTCCGTACCGCCATATCCTGGAGATATGGGCAGCGAAGGACGTCGGACCGTCCGCAGCCCGCAGACCGAGCACCGATGCCCGGCGTGCGGACAGCCTGTCGGTACCGTGACGAAGCGACGCAAGACTCTCGGGGCGTACGTCCCCTTCTGGGGCCCAGGCCCCTGCCACAATCCCGACTGCGCGCAGAGCGCCGAATCCGGGGGCGAGCGGCCGGGTGACCCGCCCGGCCGGGCCGTCGACACCGCCTGAGGAGCCCCGGCCCGGTCCCTGAGGCATCCCTGCTGTTCGGCGGCGGGTGCGGTACCGCTACAGTCCGCGCCATGTCATCGGAGTCGACGGAAGTCTGGGCGGGCTGGTACCGCGACCGGCAGGGCGCGGAAGCGGTATCGATCGCGGCGCACGAACGGCAACTGCGCACGCGCATCAGGGGTGTTGAGTACGAAGGGGCGACGTTCGCCGCCCTGCGAGCCGTCGGGGGCGAGGCGTTGCTGTCCTCGTGCGTGCTGGAGTGGGACATACCGCTGCCCGTGTACACGGCCGGCGCCGTCCAGCGGGCCACACTCAGCTGCCTGCTGACGCTCGGCGAGCCGAAGCCGGGAGGGTTCCTCGACCGCTCGGACCTCAATCTGACCCTGCACTACGGAGGGACGGCGTACGAGTCCGGAGTGGCCAGCGGCGACTTCGATGAGGCGTTCGGCCGCATCCGCGAGCAGCTTCCGCCGGGCGCGGAGCTGGGGGCGCACGCAGCGGTCGGGGCCTGAGCCGCGGGCGCACACCCGCAGCGGGACCGGAACACCGGCCGGAGCTCCGGGCCCGGTCAAGGCCTGAGCCGCACCGGGCTCAGCGCAGGCCCTCCCAGCCCCAGCGAGGGGTGGGGCCCGGATCTCCCAGATCCGTGCCCGGCGGCTCGGCCGACACATCACGGGCGATCTTCGTGCCCCACTCGAAGTACTCCAGCACCCGGCGGCGCAGCAGCTCGTCGTCGGGGAGCTCCTTGTCCACCGCTGCGGTCATCAGCTCCATCCAGCGCAGCCGCTGCTCCTCGGTGATCCGCAGGCCCAGATGGGCGCGGAGCAGGGACTGATGGCCGCCCAGTTCGCCGGTGAAGCGGGCGGGCCCGTCGAAGATCTCGGCCAGCCACACCGCGACATGCTCGATGTGGGTGGTCGTGAAGCCGGCGAAGACGGGGGCGAGCAGCGGATCCGCCAGGACGGCCTCGTAGAAGGTGTTGCTCAGTCGCCGCAAGGTCTCGGTGCCGCCCACGGCCTCGTAGAGCGTCCCGGTGCGCTCACTCGGATCGGTCATGGCGCAACCCTAGGTGTGAAACAGCGGAGGGGCGCCCTGCCACTTGTCGCAGGACGCCCCTCGTGTCGCGGTCCGCCCCTGCGGCTGGGGCGGGTGTCAGCGCGTCAGGAGACCTTGGCGATCGCTGCCGCCAGGCCGTTCGCCCACAGGGCGTTCACCCGCGCGCGCTCCGCGGCATTCGGGTTGGCGTTCTGGCAGGACGTGCCGGGACCGCCGCCCGACATCAGTTCGCTGCACGGGCCCGAGTAGTGGTCCGGCAGGCCGAGCACGTGCCCGGTCTCGTGGGCCGTGACCCGGGTCGAGTTGTACTGCTGGTTCTGGCGGTAGTCGAGGAAGATGTAGCCGCGGCCGTGGCCGTCGGTGCTCGCGTACGAGCCGCGGGAGTCATTGCCCTCGTAGTACCGGAAGTCCGGGCTGCTGCCTTCCTGGAGCCGGACGTTGGTGACCGAGCTGTTCCAGATCTGGGTGCTGCGGGATATCTGCGAGCGGAAGGTCGGTGCGCTGGAGGCGTTGTAGACGACGGTCACGGCCTGCGCGCCCGGGTTGGCGGCGCGCTTCTCGGCCACGGACTTGACGACCGCGTCGAAGAACGCCTTGGTCGCCTTGGCGTCCTCGGAGGATCCTTCGTAGGCGGCGTACGACGTGTGCGCGGTGGCCGCAGGGGAGTTGGCCGTCGTCGCAGCGGTCGCGGGCACGGCGGAGAGCGCGGCCGCGAGGCCGAGTCCGACTGCCGTGGAGAGTACGGTTCTCAGGTGACGCATGGGGGGCTCCTACTCGTCCTATGAACGGGTTCGGTGCGTCAGAGTGTCGGGGAGCCGCCCCCTCGTGCGGATGATGTCAACTGCCGATAACTCCGGGGCATCACCTGTCCTGTCCGTCCCCTGTGCCCGAACTATGTGTCTGGTGTGGCAGTTGGTGCCGCCCTACTCTCGGGACATGGAGCTCGAGGTGAGGCACCTCCGCGCCCTGTGCGCGATTGCGGACACGGGCAGCCTGCACAAGGCAGCCCGACAACTGGGCGTCAGTCAGCCGTCTTTGACGACCCAGCTGCGGCGTATCGAGAACTCCCTCGGCGCGGAGCTGTTCTCCCGTGAACGCTCCGGCTGCCGGCCCACCCCGCTGGGCCGCGCCGTCCTGAGCAGGGCCCGCCCCCTGGTGGCCGAAATGGCGGCCCTGGTCGTCGAGGCCAGAGCCGCGGCGGGCAGAGCCGGCGGCCCCCGGTTACGGATCGGATCCACCGCGAGCCGTGCGCTCGCCGGCTGGCTTCGAAGACTCAGGCAGCGGCTGCCCGGCACGGACATCTCGCTGCATGTCGACGTCTCCGCGAACGCCCTGCTCAGGATGGTCGCCGCGGGTCAGCTCGATGTCGCTTTCGTGCACGAGGTGGAGGGCTGTCCGCTGCAGGTGCCTGACGGACTGTCGGTACGCGTCCTGGTCGAGCGCGAACCGCAGTTCATCTCCATGGCACGTGATCATCCGGCCGCCGCGACTCCCGTGGTCGAGCTCGCCGATCTGGCCGAAGACCGATGGATCGTCGACCCCACGGTGGACGGCGAATGGGACGGGCTGCGCAGGGTCCTCGGGCGGCCGGGCTCAACCCGCGTGTCCTGCACGGGGATTACCACACGGCCGCCTCCCTGATAGCGGTCGGCGAGGCGGTCGCCCCCTGTCAGCCCACCTCGGGGCCGCGCGACGACATGGCGATCCGCCCCCTCCGCGGAGACCCCCTGGCGGTACGGCTGTTGCTGTTCTCGCTGCCCGGTGCGTACGAGCTCTACGAGGCCGTGTATGCCGATCTGGAGAGCGCCTACCGCGAGGCGGCGTCCCGGGCGGCCACCTACCGGCACTGGCTGCTGCGGAACAACAGCCCGCTCCTGCCGGCGCCCGTGACCTGCGTGCCCTGAAACCGGGCGGGCGGGAGCGGCGACGGGATGCGCGGCCCGGCTCGGAATGGCGCCCGGCTCGGCCCGTCGGAAGCAGGCTCAGCTGGACACGAGCCGGCTGTGCCGGACACGAGCCGGCTGTGCCGGACACGAACCCGCTTCAGAGGTCCGGGCGGCTGGCTCGGAGCAGGCGCCGGGCTCAGCAGCTCGCGAACCGGTTCAGCTCGTCGCGAGCAGGGAACGCGCCTGTTCGCGCGCGGCGCCGAGCGCGTCGGGGAAGACGTTCAGGCCGTGCGCCACGAGTGCGCCCTCGTGCAGCAGCATCAGAGTGCGGCCGAGGGTGTCGGGGTCCTTGGCCCCGGCATCCCGGGCCAGGTCGGTGAAGAGCCCGAGCATCCACGCCTTCTGGCCGGTGATGAGCGGGAACGCGGGATGCGCAGGATCGCTGATCTCTGCATGGGCGTTGACCATGCTGCAGCCGCGCGTGCTGTGCTCGCCCGCCCACACGCGGGAGGCGTCGAAGACGGCCAGGACGCGGGCGTCCGGTTCCGGCCCGGCCCCGTTCAGGCGCTCGGCGAGGAAGGCCCGCCACTGTTCGTCGCGCGCCGCCAGGTACTCCACGACGATCTGGTCCTTGGAGCCGAACCGGTCGTAGAGGGTCTTCTTGGTCACCCCCGCCTCGGCGGCGATCAGGTCGACGCCGACCGCGTGGATGCCGCGTTCGTAGAAGAGACGTGAGGCGGCGTCCAGCGCGCGGCGGGCGCCCGGGGTCATGGCGATGCGGTGCGGGGCCGTGGTGCTGCTCATGCCGTCGAGTATACCGATCTGTATAGTGGAAGAGGTAGACCGATCTGTATACCTGCTTCCCGGGCGGTGCGACCGACATGAACGTCCTGCTCTCCGCGGCCTTCGTCCTCTGCTGGAGCTCCGGCTTCATCGGGGCCAAACTCGGCGCGGGCAGTGCCGACGCCGTGACGGTCCTGATGTGGCGGTTCCTGCCGCTGGCCCTCGTCCTCGCCCTGGTCTCGGCGCTCGTCGCCCGCGCGTCCTGGCGCGGCCTCACGGCCCGGGACGTCCTGCGGCAGACCGTGATCGGAGCCCTGTCGCAGAGCGGCTATCTGCTCACCGTCTACGCGGCGATCCAGCTCGGCGTCTCCAGCGGCACCACCGCGCTGATCGACGGCACCCAGCCGCTGGTCGCGGGCGCGCTCGCGGGGCCGCTGCTGCGGCAGTACGTCTCGCGCCGGCAGTGGCTCGGTCTCTGGCTGGGCATTTCCGGCGTCACCGTCGTCACCCTCGCAGACGCCTCGGCGGTGCACGGCGTCCCGCCCTGGGCGTACGCGGTCCCGTTCGCCGGGATGCTCTCCCTGGTCGCGGCCACGTTCCTGGAGGGCCGCACCCGCACGCCCGTCGCCCCCTCGGTCGCCATGACCGTCCACTGCGCCACCAGTGCGGTCGTCTTCACCGCTCTCGCGGCCGCCTTCGGGGCGACGGCACCGCCCGCCGAGGGCTCGTTCTGGCTGGCGGTCGGCTGGCTGGTGGTGCTCTCCACCTTCGGCGGATACGGGCTGTACTGGCTGGTGCTGCGTCGCTCCGGGGTCACCCGGGTGAACACACTGATGTTCCTGATGGCGCCGGTGACGGCGGTCTGGGGCGCGCTGATGTTCGGTGAGCCGTTCGGGCTGCAGACCGGGCTCGGCCTCGCGCTCGCGCTCGTGGCGGTCGTCGTCGTGCACCGCGGCGAGCGGCCGGTCAGGACGCGGGGGTCGAGCGCTCGTAGCGCCGCGCCAGCTCCCGTAGATGAGCGAGCAGCTCAGGGGGGCCGGTGACGTCGAAGTCGTGGCCCAGCATGCCGAGATACACGCCCAGCGTCTCGACGGAGTCCGCGCCGGTGTCGAGGACGCACGTGGAGTCGTCGAGCGCCTCGACCACCCCGACAGCCGGATTGATGCGTTCGGCGACGGCCTCCGCCGGGGCGTGCACGGTGACCCGGGCGCGGTGGCGCCAGCCGGCCGCCGAGACGCGCCGAGCGACGTAGGTCGCCGCATCGCCGCCGTCGGGCAGTTCGCGCGGCGCGAACCGGGGTCCCGTGGGAGTTCGCGGCTGGATCCGGTCCACCCGGAAGGTGCGCCAGTCCCCGCGCTCCACGTCCCACGCCACCAGATACCAGCGCCGCCCCCAGGAGACCACCCGGTGCGGTTCGGTCACCCGGCGGGACGCCGAACCGTCGTGGGCGCGGTAGTCGAACCGCAGCCGCTCGCGGTCCCGGCAGGCGGCCGTCAGGACCGTCAGTACATCGGCGTCCACGGCCGGCCGCGGCTGGTCGGCCGGGACCGGCACCGTGTACGTCTGCAGCGTCTGCACCCGCCGGCGCAGCCGTGCGGGGAGAACCTGCTCCAGCTTCGCCAGCGCCCGCAGCGACGTCTCCTCCATGCCCGAGAGCGCGCCCTGAGCGACCGTGCGCAGCGCGATCGTCACCGCGACCGCCTCCTCGTCGTCCAGCAGCAGCGGGGGCATCGCGGTGCCCGCCGCGAGCCGATAACCGCCGGCCGGGCCACGGGTGGCGTCGACGGGATAACCGAGTTCGCGGAGCCGGTCGATGTCGTTGCGCACCGTACGGCCGCTCACCCCCAGCCGCTCGGCCAGTTCGGTGCCCGGCCACTCACGGGCCGTCTGGAGCAGGGACAGCAGACGCAGCAGTCGTGCGGAGGTTTCCAGCATGAAGTCGAGACTGCCAGCAATTCAGGAACCGAACGTGCCTAATCGCCTTCTACCGTTCTGTTCATGGACACCGACACCTCCGCACAGATCCGCCCCTTCCGCATCGAGATCCCGCAGGCCGACATCGACGACCTGCGCGACCGGCTGCGCCGCACCCGCTGGGGCGCCGAGGTCCCGGGCACCGGCTGGAGCCGCGGCGTGCCGGCCGGCTATCTGCAAGGGCTCGCCGAGTACTGGGCCGAGAACTACGACTGGCGGGCGGCCGAGAAGGCGCTCAACGAGTTCCCGCAGTTCATCGCCGAGGTCGACGGGCAGAACATCCACTTCCTGCATGTGCGCTCCGAGAACCCGGACGCCACACCGCTGCTGCTGATGCACGATTGGCCCGCCTCGATCATCGAGTACGTCGAGGTGATCCGTCCGCTGTCCGAGGACTTCCACGTCGTCGTCGCGAGTACGCCCGGCGTGGGCTTCTCCGGTCCGCTCAGCGCGCCGGGATGGAACAACGGCCGCATCGCCGCCGCGTACACCGAGCTCATGTCCCTTCTCGGGTACGGGCGTTACGGCGTTCAGGGCACCGGCGGCGGCGCCTGGATCGCGACCGAGATGGGCCGGCAGGCGCCGGACCGAGTCATCGGCATCCACGTCAACGGCTTCATCGTCTTCCCGTCCGACGACCCCGCCGACTTCGAGGGTCTGACCGAAGCCGAACAGGGCCGCCTCGCCCGGCTCCAGAACTTCCGTGACGACATGATGGGCTTCAACGTCATCCAGTCGACCCGCCCGCACACCCTGGCCCACGGACTGCACGACTCGCCGGTCGGTCAACTGGCCTGGATCGTCGAGAAGTTCAAGGAGTGGACGGACGCCGAGAAGGACCTGCCCGAGGACGCGGTCGGTCGCGACCACCTGCTCACCAACGTGAGTCTGTACTGGTTCACGGCCACCGCGGGCTCGTCGGCGAACCTCTACTACGAGTCGGCTCACGACCCGGCGGCGTGGGCCCCCAAGGAGCGCGGGACCGTACCGACAGGAGTCGCGGTGGCGCTCACCACCGACATCGCCATCCGCCGTTTCGCCGAGCGCGAGCACAACATCACGTACTGGTCGGAGCTGGAGCGCGGCGGCAACTTCCTTCCCCTGGAGCAGCCGGACCTCTTCACCCAGGACGTACGTGACTTCTTCCGTTCCCTGGACTGAACCGCCACCGCGGGCCGGGGCTCCGGTCCGGGCCCGCGGAGTGTCGGTGGCGCCCTGCAGGATGACGCCATGACCGATCCGGAGAAGGGGGTCCGCCTGCGGCGGGGGCGCTGACGCTGCCGGCCGTCGGGCGGGGCAGCGTCGCGGTGATGTTCCGCGCACAGGTCCCGGTACGAGGCGGTCCGCAGCAAGAGGCCGGACACACGGCCGATCGGGCAGCCCCTCCGGGAGGCTGCCCCATCGCTGTGCTGCTACATCTTCAGGAACTGGCTCCGGGCATTCTGCGTGAGCTCATCCTGCTTCGTGACGAGAACGAAGGTTGTGTACTGGCCGCTCGTGGCGCGGAACGTGGGTGCGGTGAACACCTTGTTGGTCGTGGCCGCCGTCGGGCACGCGTGGGCCTTGCGCGACATGATCTTGCGGTCGCCCGCCCGAACGGCCGTGATGATGATCTGGCAGCCCTTCGGAGTCTTCCAGTGTGTGTTCTTGGTGAACTTGGCGGAGGGGGCCACGACGCCCGCGGAGGCCTTCTTGATGCAAGGCGTCACGGACATCTGAGCCCTGGGGTTGCGGGGGTCGGGCGACGCGTAGTAGGTCCAGCACCCGCCGTTTGCCGCAGCGTGAGCCGCGGGAGCCGTAGCAACCGTCGAAGCGGCGATTCCAGCCGCGCCCAGGATGCATGCGGCCATTCGAGAAAACTTACGCAAGAGTGAACTCCCCTTTTGTTTCCCGCCCTGAAGGCGGTGGTCACGAGGGACCCTAGGGGAGTTGATCAATACCTGTCATGTGATCATCCATGATCTGAGGAGATCTTGAGGTCGCGGGAGGCGGGGCCGCACCACCGCTCCCGATCGTGTGCGCCCCGGGAGACGAACGACCGCACCCGGCCCCCAGGACGGGGAGCCGGGTGCGGCAGGAGCGCGAAGCGATCCGACGGATCGGATCAAGCCTTCTTGGTCTCCCAGAAGATCTTGTCGATCTGGGCGATGTAGTCCAGCGCCTTCTGGCCCGTCGCCGGGTCCGTCGAGCCCTTGGCGGTCGACAGCGCCTTGAGCGCGTCGTTCACCAGCTGGTGCAGCTCCGGGTACTTCTCGAAGTGCGGCGGCTTGAAGTAGTCGCTCCAGAGCACCGAGACGTGGTGCTTCGCGAGCTCGGCTCGCTGCTCCTTGATGACCGTGGCGCGGGCCCGGAAGTGCGGGTCCTCGTTGGCCTGGTACTTCTCCTGGACGGCCTTGACCGACTCGGCCTCGATGCGGGCCTGGGCCGGGTCGTAGACACCGCAAGGCAGGTCGCAGTGGGCGCTGACCTTCACCTTGGGGGCAAACAGGCGGGAAAGCATTGAGCTGTCCTTCCTCGTGATCGTCTTCTCAGGTGGGACATTACTCCGTGAGAGACCTGTTTTCGCGAGTGCCCCCTAGGGCTTAGGACAAAAGTCCAGGGTCAGTATGGGACTGGTGGCCGAACATACCGAGGGGCTCGGAGGTGGCGGATGAGTGAGCAGGGGCGGGAGCCGAGAGCGCCGTTCGGGGTGGCCGAAGTGACGGGGCCGTCCATGTATCCGACGCTCAGGCACGGCGATCAACTGCTGGTGCACTACGGCGCCGAGGTGAAGCCCGGGGACATCGCCGTGCTGCGCCATCCCCTCCAGCAGGATCTGCTCATCGTGAAGCGGCTGGTGGAGTGGCGCGAGGACGGCTGGTGGGTGCTGGGGGACAACCCGGGGGCCGAGGGCGACAGCCGGGTGTTCGGATCGGTGCCCCACGAACTGCTGCTGGGACGGGTGCGGGGGAGATACCGCCCGCTCGCGGAGGATCAGCGATCCGCCCGCGGGCTCGCCTCCTGGGCGCTCTCCGCGGTACGTCCCGTACTCTCCGACCGCTCGGTCTCCAGGCGCTTGCGGGCGCGGTAGGCGGCCACGTTGGCACGGGTCGCGCAGCGGTCCGAGCAGTAGCGCCGGGAGCGGTTGGTGGAGGTGTCGAGGTAGGCGTTGCGGCAGGGCAGCGCCTGGCACAGGCCGAGCCGGTCGACCCCGTACTCCGTGAGGTGGAACGCCAGACCCATCGCGGCGATCGCGGCGTATCCGGCGGTCGCGTTCGACGGGTGGTCGGCCAGGTGCATGTGCCACTTCGGGCGGCCGTCGTCGTCCCGGAAATCGTGGCCGGAGATCTGCGGGCTGACCGGAAACTCCAGCAGCAGCGAGTTCAGCAGGTCGACGGCTCCCGTCTCGTCGCCGCCGTCGGCCGCCGTGAAGACCGCCCGCAGCCGGCCCCGCACGGAACGGAACCGGGTGACGTCCGCGTCGGTCGCGCGGCGCGCGGACTGTGTGGACTCGCCGAACAGTTCCCGTACGGCGTCCACCGAGGTGAGGGAGTCCTTGTTACGGGCCGGCTCCTCGGTGTTGACCAGGCGCACGGCGTAGTCCGAGTAATAGGCCAGTTCCACTTGTAGTCCTTACCGCGGCGGTCTAGGGTCTGCGTAACAGCTGATGCTGCTTCGAGGGTATTACGGACGGGAGGTTTCCGGTGTCGGAGACAGTGACGAGCAAGGGTGCGGGCACCGACTGGCAGGCCTGGCAGGAGAGCTGGGACCGCCAGCAGGAGTGGTACATGCCCGACCGCGAGGAGCGGTTCCGGATCATGCTGGACATGGTCGAGGCCACGGTGGGCCCCGAACCACGAGTGCTGGACCTCGCGTGCGGTACGGGAAGTATTACGGACCGGGTCCTCAAGCGGTTCCCGAAGGCCACCAGCACGGGTGTCGACCTGGACCCAGCGCTGTTGACCATCGCCCGGGGCTCCTTCGCCGCCGACGACCGCGTCACCTTCGTCACCGCCGATCTGACCGACCCCGACTGGACGTCGCACCTGCCGTACGACGCGTACGACGCCGTGCTCACCGCGACCGCCCTGCACTGGCTGCGCAGCGGACCGCTCGCCACCCTCTACGGGCAGCTCGCCTCGCTCGTGCGCACGGACGGCGTCTTCATGAACGCCGACCACATGATCGACCGCACCACCCCGCGTATCAACGCCGTCGAGCGCGCCCACCGGCACGTCCAGATGGAGCGAGCCAAGGAATCCGGAGCGGTCGACTGGGCCGAATGGTGGGCCCTGGCCGGTCAGGACCCCGTCCTGGCGGAGCCCACCGCCCGCCGGTACGAGATCTACGGCGAGCACGCGGACGGCGAGACCCCCTCGGCCCGGTGGCACGCCGAGACGCTGCGCACGGCCGGCTTCGGCGAGGCCCGCCCGGTCTGGTGCTCACCCTCCGACACCCTGCTGCTCGCGCTGAAGTGACCCGGCTGCCGGGGCGCTGACGCGCAACGCACGGGAGGGCGGTACGGACCAGGTCCGTACCGCCCTCCCGTCTGACGACTCCTGTACCGGCGCCGTCCGGAGAACCTGCTAGAGCACCTTCGACAGGAACGACTTCGTCCGGTCGTGCTGCGGGTTCGTCAGGACCTCGCGGGGATGGCCGGACTCGACCACCACACCGTCGTCCATGAAGACCAGCGCGTCGCCGACCTCACGGGCGAAGCCCATCTCGTGCGTCACGACGATCATCGTCATGCCGTCCTCGGCGAGACCCCGCATGACGTCCAGCACGTCGCCGACCAGCTCCGGGTCGAGCGCGGAGGTCGGCTCGTCGAAGAGCATCAGCTTCGGCTCCATCGCCAGCGCACGGGCGATCGCCACCCGCTGCTGCTGGCCGCCGGAGAGCTGCGAGGGGTAGTTCCCGGCCTTGTCGGCCAGGCCCACGCGGTCCAGCAGCCGCTCGGCGCGCGCCCGGGCCACGGCCCTCGACTCGCCCTTGACCTGGATCGGCGCCTCCATGACGTTCGCGATGGCCGTCATGTGCGGGAACAGGTTGAAGCGCTGGAAGACCATGCCGATGTCCCGGCGTTTCACAGCGACTTCGCTGTCCTTGAGCTCGTAGAGCTTGTCGCCCTTCTGGCGATAGCCGACCAGCTCGCCGTCGACGGACAGCCGGCCGGCGTTGATCTTCTCCAGGTGATTGATGCACCGCAGGAAGGTCGACTTGCCGGAGCCGGACGGACCGATCAGGCAGAAGACCTCACGCGGCGCGACCTCGAGGTCGATTCCCTTCAGGACTTCGACGGATCCGAAGGACTTGTGGACGCCTTCCGCCTTGACCATGGGGTTCATGACGAAACTCCCTTCGGGCGGCGGAACGAGAACACGGTGGTCCTGACCTTCTGCCAGGGGGTGAGGGGAAGGCTGCGGCTCGAACCGCGTGCGTAGTACCGCTCGAGGTAGTACTGACCGACACTGAGGATCGACGTCATGATCAGGTACCACGCTGCGGCCAGGAAGAGCATTTCCACCGGCGCACCGGAGGTCTGGCCGATGTCCTGGGCCTGGCGCAGCAGTTCGTAGTACTGCACAGCCGCTACCAGCGAGGTCGTCTTCAGCATGTTGATGACCTCGTTGCCCGTCGGTGGCACGATCACCCGCATCGCCTGCGGGATCACCACCCGGCGCAGGGTCTTGCCGTGGCTCATGCCGAGTGCATGCGAGGCCTCGGTCTGACCTTCGTCGACCGACAGGAGGCCGGCACGGCAGATCTCGGCCATGTACGCGGCCTCGTTGAGTCCCAGGCCCAGCAGCGCCGTCAGCAGCGGCGTCATGAAGTCCGACCACTCGTCCTTGTAGAACGGGCCGAGATTCACGTACTCGAAGACGAGACCGAGGTTGAACCAGACGAACAACTGGACCAGGACCGGGGTGCCCCGGAAGAACCAGATGTAGAACCAGGCGATCGATGAAGTCACCGGGTTGTGGGAGAGCCGCATCACCGCAAGGACGATGCCGCCGACGATGCCGATGGCCATGGACAGCACGGTCAGAAGCAGTGTCTGACCCATGCCGTCGACGATGCGCTCGTCGAAGAAGTAGTCGGGGACGGCGCCCCAGTTGATCTTGCCTTGGGAGAAGGCATAGACGATCGCGGCGAATGCGGCGATCGCGAGGACGGCGGTCACGTAGCGGCCGTAGTGCCGGACCGGGATGGCCTTGATGGCCTCCGGTCCGGCGGACGGCACGGCGTCCGCCGGATCCGTCTTCTTGATGTCAGTCACGGGGTGCCTTTCAGTACCGACGCGGTCGTCTGCCGGTCAGGAACCGCCGTTGACCTTGGCTTCGGTGACCATTCCAGCACTGACGCCCCACTTGTCCATGACCTTCTTGTACTCGCCGTTCTTGATGATCGCGTCCATGGCGGCCTTGAGGGCATCGCGCAGCTCCTCGTTGCCCTTGGCGACCGCGATGCCGTACGGGGCGGCCTCGACCTGCTCGCCCACGAGCTGGAAGTCCTTGCCGCCACCAGAGGTCTTCACGGCGTAGGCCGCGACCGGGTAGTCGGAGGAACCGGCGTCGGCACCGCCGGCCCGCAGACGGGTCTGGGCCTGCTGGTCATTATCGAAGGCCTCGATGGCGATCGCACCCTTGCCGCCCTCCGTACACTTCTTCGACTCGGCCTTGGCCAGGTCTTCGGAGACGGTGCCGCGCTGCACGACGATCTTCTTGCCGCACAGGTCCGACCAGGAGGCGATGCCCTTGTCGGCGCCCTTCTTGGTGTAGATCGAGACGCCGGCGCTGAAGTAGTCGACGAAGTCGACACCCTCGCCGACCTTCTTGCCGGTCGCGGAGTCGACACCGTCCTGACGGTCCTTGGTGTCGGTCATCGCCGACATCGCGATGTCGTACCGCTTGGCCCGCAGGCCAGTGATCAGCGTGTCGAAGGTGCCGTTCTCGAACTGGAACGTCACACCGAGCTGCTTGCCCATGGCGGCGGCGAGGTCCGGGTCGATACCTGCCGTCTTGCCGGCGCCGTCCTTGAACTCCACCGGCGGGTACGCGATGTCCGAACCGACCTTGATGACGCCCTTGTCGCGGATCGACTGCGGAAGCTTGTCGGCGAGCGGGGCCGCGCTCGTCTGGGTGGAGTCGCTACCCGAATCGCTGCCTGTCTGGTCACCGCAGGCGGTGAGGAGCAGCGCGCCCGCGACCGCGATGGCGCCGACCGCGGCGATCCGGGTCCTGGCGGCGGTCGTACGACGAGTGGTGCTTGCGGTCATGATCGGGGTCCTCCGGCGGGTGAGGGAAGTGCCATTTCAGCGGTCGTGCACTCATCTTCGAGTGTCGCCACCTTGTGTGTTTTCGGCATCTTGCCATTCGGACTAGCCCATTCAGGGGGCCACGCATGTCAAAATCGGGTAACGGGACACCCCCGACCCCCTCCCGGGCCGGTACATCACGACCGGACCATTCACGGGAATACCTGCTTCCGACCGGAAGATCTGCGGCTCGTAGCCTGCTACGGGCGGCATTCAGGGCGCGTAGCTGACGTGTCCTGACATTCGGCGACGAGTCGTGTCAGCAACTGGATACCGACTCGTCGCCGGTGCTCCTGGTCAGGTAAGAAGGACGCTTACACCCCTCATCCGGGGCTCAGGGCGCGTGTGCGGCGCGCCCGCGCGTATGTACCTCCCCCCGCCGGAGCGGGCCAACCGCCGAGGCAGGGCACGTACGCGGTGCCCGCCCACCCCTCCTCAACCAGGAGTGGAAACCCTCAACTGATGAAGACTTAAGGGGTCAAACACATGGCAGCGGAGATCGTCAATCCTCGCAGCGACAGCGGTTCGGAGAGTGCTCCCGAAGAGCCCTTCGATCCGGCCTTCGCGCTGCATCGCGGCGGCAAGATGGCCATCCAGGCCACCGTGCCGGTGCGGGACAAGGACGACCTGTCCCTCGCGTACACACCCGGCGTCGCCAAGGTGTGCAGCGCGATCGCCGAGCAGCCCGAGCTCGTCCACGACTACACCTGGAAGTCCCAGGTCGTCGCCGTCGTGACGGACGGGACCGCGGTGCTCGGTCTCGGCGACATCGGCCCGGAAGCCTCTCTTCCGGTGATGGAGGGGAAAGCGATCCTCTTCAAGCAGTTCGGCGGCGTGGACGCGGTCCCGATCGCGCTCGCCACGACCGACACGGACGAGATCGTCGAGACCGTCGTGCGCCTGGCGCCCTCTTTCGGCGGAGTGAACCTCGAGGACATCTCGGCGCCCCGCTGCTTCGAGATCGAGCGCAAGCTCCAGGAGCGCCTGGACATCCCCGTCTTCCACGACGACCAGCACGGCACGGCGGTCGTCACCCTCGCGGCCCTGCGGAACGCGGCGAAGCTGACCGGGCGCGGCCTGGGCGAGCTGCGCGCCGTGATCTCCGGCGCGGGCGCGGCCGGGGTGGCCATCGCGAAGTTCCTGCTGGAGGCCGGCCTCGGGGATGTGGCGGTCGCCGACCGCAAGGGCATCGTCAGCCGTGACCGCCAGGACCTGAACTCCGTCAAGCGTGAGCTCGCGGAGATCACCAACAAGGCCGGGCTGAGCGGCTCCCTGGAGACCGCGCTGGCCGGCGCGGACGTCTTCATCGGCGTCTCCGGCGGGACCGTGCCCGAGGCGGCCGTCGCTTCGATGGCCCCCGGCGCGTACGTCTTCGCCATGGCCAACCCGAACCCGGAGGTCCACCCCGACGTCGCGCACAAGTACGCGGCCGTCGTGGCGACCGGTCGCAGCGACTTCCCGAACCAGATCAACAACGTGCTGGCCTTCCCGGGGATCTTCGCGGGCGCACTCCAGGTGCGGGCGTCGCGGATCACCGAGGGCATGAAGATCGCCGCGGCGAACGCGCTGGCCGACGTCGTGGGCGACCAGCTCGCCGCCGACTACGTCATCCCGTCGCCGTTCGACGAGCGGGTCGCTCCCGCGGTGACGGCGGCGGTCGCGGCGGCGGCGCGCGCCGAGGGTGTCGCACGGCGCTGACCACCTGACCACCCGGCCGGTCTCCGGCCGCGGGCGTACGGGCTACGGGCCGTGCCGCGCTCCGAGAGGGGTGCGGCACGGCCCGCAGGCGTTCACGCGCGGCGTGGCCCCCGTTCCGGCGGGCTTCCGCGGAATCGCCCCCCGTGCGCCGATTCCTTCGGGCCTTTCGGCCGTACGGGTGCCCAACGGGTGCGGGCCGACGTCACCGTGGCCGGGGCGGCGCGGTGCGTGTCACACCGTTGTGTGGTTCCGCCGCGTCGTGCCGCCGCCCTAAGGTCAAGGTCATGTTCGCCGCCTACGCCGCCCGCATCGACCGTGACGCCCCGTTGAACGGCCTCGAACTGGGTGAACGCCCCGCGCCCGAGGCCCGTCCCGGCTGGACCACCGTCACCGTCAAAGCCGCCTCCCTCAACCACCACGACCTCTGGTCGCTCCGGGGCGTCGGCCTCGCCGAGGACAAGCTGCCGATGATCCTCGGCTGCGATGCCGCCGGCATCGACGCCGACGGCAACGAGGTGGTCGTCCACTCCGTGATCGGGCAGACAGGTCACGGCGTCGGCCCCGACGAGCCGCGCTCGATCCTGACCGAGCGCTACCAGGGCACCTTCGCCGAGCAGGTCTCCGTCCCGGCCTGGAACGTGCTGCCCAAGCCGAAGGAACTGACCTTCGAGCAGGCGGCCTGCCTCCCGACCGCCTGGCTCACCGCCTACCGCATGCTCTTCACCAACGCCGGTGTCCGGCCCGGTGATTCGGTCCTCGTCCAGGGCGCGGGCGGTGGCGTCGCCACTGCCGCGATCGCGCTCGGCAAGGCGGCGGGCCTGCGGGTGTACGCCACCAGCCGCGACGAGGCCAAGCGCAAGCGCGCCGTCGAACTGGGCGCCGAGGAGGCGTACGAGCCGGGCGCGCGACTGCCCCGGCGCGTGGATGCCGTCATCGAGACGGTCGGCGCCGCGACCTGGTCCCACTCGGTCAAGTCGCTGCGCCCGGGCGGCACCCTGGTGATCTCCGGCGCGACGAGCGGCGACCGCCCCTCGCACGCCGAACTCACCCGGATCTTCTTCCTGGAGCTCAAGGTGGTCGGCTCGACGATGGGCTCCAAGGACGAACTGGAAGACCTCCTTTCCTTCTGTGCGGCGACCGGTCTGCGTCCGGTGATCGACGAGGTCCTGCCCCTGGACCGGGCCCGTGAGGGGTTCGAGCGGATGGCCGGCGGCGACCTCTTCGGGAAGATCGTGCTGACGCCCTCTTGATGGACCGTCAGGTGTGCTGATGGGATCCGCCCCATGCGCGCACGCCGAACGATCCGGACACTGATCGGCTGCCTCCTCCTGTCGGTGGCGGGGATCCCGGTCCCCGCCGCGGCCGCCGGTCCGCCCGCGGACGTGGGCGCCGGTCCGCCCGCGGCGTCCTCGGGTGGACCGGCGCTTGTCTCCTCCTCCTTGGGTGCCGTGGGTGCCGTGGGTGCCTCCGCCCCCGTGGGTGCCTCCGCCACCTCGGGCGCCGTGGGCCCGAGTGGTATTCCGCCGCTTCTGGACGACCGGGGGCGGACCCTCACGCTGCGAGGCTGGAACGTCGAGGACAAGGCCGGCCGCGGAGACCAGGCCCTGAAGGCGATCACGGAGAAGCACTTCCGTGATCTGCGGGCGAACGGCTTCAACTTCGCCCGTCTGATGGTCTTCTGGGACGATCTCGAACCCCGCCGCGGCCACTACAGCGCGGAGTATCTGCGCAGGATCGAGCGGGTGCTCGACTGGGCCCGCGCCCATGGCATCCAGGTGCTGATCGACGCCCACCAGGACGTCTTCGGTCCCGCCTTCGGTCACCGCGGGATCCCCGCCTGGGCGACCCGCACCGACGGCCTCCCCTTCACCCCGCATCCCGACGACTGGTTCGCCGAGTACTTCGAACCCGCCGTGCAGCGCGCGTTCACCCATCTCTACGAGGACGACGATCTGCGCCGGGCCCAGGCGCAGATGTGGCGCGTCCTCGCCGGCCGGTTGGGGGACCACCCGGCCGTCTTCGGCTACGACCTGATCAACGAGCCCATGGGGGAACTCCGGCAGGGCGAGGATCTCCCCACGGCGGCCCGCCGGATCGAACGCGATCAGCTGACGCCGATGTACAACCGCCTCGCGGACGCGGTGCGTTCGGTGGACGACGAGAGCCGTCTCTTCATCGAGCCGACGCCGATCGTCGGCGAGGGGGTACCGACCGGCCTCGGGCGGATAGGCGCCCCCGGGGTCGTCTACGCACCGCACTTCTACAACGCCGCGATGGAGGCGGGCGCGGACTACGACCCCTCGGCGGGCTGGATCGAGTCGTACGAGACGGCCGTCACCGTCTACCCCCGTACGTACGGCGTACCGGTGGTGGTGGGGGAGTGGGGCCCCCTCAACAACTCCCTTCCGAACATGGGGCGCTTCTACCGTGACGCCCTGACTTCCCTGAACCGCTACAGCTCGGGCTGGGCGGGTTACGTCTGGTGCTACGGCGGCGGGTACTGCGCGCTGGACGAACGCGGCCGCTTCCGCACGAACAAGGAGCAGACGGCGGCCCCCTATGCCGCCGCGGTCGCGGGCCGCGTGATCTCCGACGCGCACGACCCCGGGCTCGTCCCCGGCCTTGCCCCCGGGCAGGACCCCGGCCTTGTCTCCGGGCAGGACCCCGGGATCGATCCCGGGCTCGGGACCTAT
Source organism: Streptomyces sp. AM8-1-1 (assembly GCF_032229325.1). Taxonomy (NCBI): domain Bacteria; kingdom Bacillati; phylum Actinomycetota; class Actinomycetes; order Kitasatosporales; family Streptomycetaceae; genus Streptomyces; species Streptomyces sp. AM8-1-1. The sequence goes on along the minus strand of NZ_CP135086.1, from coordinate 2,776,130 downwards.
CGGCTGACGTACCGGGCGTCGATGCGGCCCGGCACGACGGAGATCTCGCTGCCGCCGAGCGCGTCCGAACGGCGGATCTCCGTGACCGGACCGGCTGTCGCCGACATCCGCACCGCCGTGGCCGGCCGGTCGCACCGGGTGCGTGTCGCAGCCCTCCCCGGCGCGCGCATCACCGTCTCCGTCACTCCTGTCGGACGACGATGAAGTCCCCGCATCGGCTCTCGCCCTCCGCCAGCGCCTTGCCCAGCCGGCGCAGATGCCCGGGCGTCAGCTGGAGCGGCGGTTCGTCCGGCTGATACGTGGTGCCCCGGGGATAGTCGTGGTCGGGGACGGTCGTCATCTCTATGTGGCAGCCGAGCACATGGGTGACCGGTCTCGTCTCGCAGAAGGCGATCAGGCGGTCCACGGTCGTGGCGAAGGCGGCTGTGTCCTCGACGTACACCCGGCCCGGGTAGAGCGAGTCGCCGGTGAACAGCAGCCCGGTGTACCGGTCGTGGAAGACCACGGCCGCCTCCTGGTGGCCGGGGCCGGGCAGCAGATCCAGCACCCGGCCGCCCAGATCCAGCTCCACCTGCCCGTCCGGCCAGTCCCGGAAGCCGAAGAACTCCCGCACCTCGGCCAGCGACGGCCCCACGATCTCCGTGTGCGGGCGGTCCGCGAACTGAAGATCACCCGCGATGTGGTCGCCGTGCCCATGGGTGTGGGCGACGACCAGTCCGTACGGCGCGCTTCCCGGGGTGCGGGGATGGCGGGACAGCCAGCCCTCGATCAGCTCGTCGACGGTCGCGCGCAGCGGGAAGTGGGCGGGGTCGGCGGTCGCGCCGGAGTCCAGCAGCAGCGCGCGTTCGTTCCCGAACAGCAGGAAGAGGAACGGGGCTTCGAAGTGCACCGACTTGTTCTGCCGCAGGATCGCGGTGTGCTCGCCGTACGCATGCACCTGTATCTCCGGAGCGGGGTCGTGCTTCGGAGAGGGCCAGCCGGCATGCCAGGGGACGTCGAGGGTGCCGGCCACGGGTGAGGACGTGCGGAAATCGATCACGAGACCACGGTACGGCGGACGGTTGTCAACCTGGGTTGACTGTGGACAACTGTCAATGTAGGTTGACAGTCATGACGGATGCAACGGATCTCGCCGAACGGGCGGGCGACCGGGACCCCCGGGTCGGGCTGCGAGCGGTGGCCGCCCTGCGGCGGCTTCTCGAACAGCTCGAGGCCGTGCAGGTGCGCAGCGCCCGCAACCAGGGCTGGTCGTGGCAGGAGATCGCCGCCGAGCTGGGTGTCAGCCGGCAGGCCGTACACAAGAAATACGGGAGGCAGTGATGTTCGAGCGCTTCACCCGCGACGCGCGGGAGGTCGTCACCAACTCCGTGGCGCGTGCGGAGAAGGCGGACGCGGCCTCCGTCACCGAGGAACATGTGCTGCTCGCGCTGCTGGACCAGCAGGGCACGAAGGCCGCGTTCGCCTTCTCCGCGCTCGGCGTCACGGACCGGCGGGCCTCGGTCGAGACGGCCCTCGCCGAAGGACGGCGCCGGGGCGGCCTCTCCAACGCGGACGTCGAGGCGCTGGCGGGGTTCGGCGTCGACGTGGGCGAGATCGTTGCGCGCGTGGAGGAGGCGCACGGGCCGGGCGCCCTGCAGGCGTCGAAGAGGTCGAAGTCCTGGTGGTCCGGGCACCGGCCGTTCACGCCCGCGGCGAAGGAGGTGCTGGTCAAGTCGCTGCGCATCGCGACGGGCCGGGGTGACCGGGCGATCGGCGGCGAGCATCTGCTGCTGGCGCTGACGTCGGGGCCGGGGGTGGTGTCGGAGGTGCTGGCGGACCACGGGGTGACGTACCAGTCACTGGAGAGGGTGCTGTTCCCGGTCCGCGCGTAGGGGTCTGGGCGGTGGTGGCTGAGCCCCTTCTTCGGCCCGGGCCCTTGTTCGCTGCGGGGCGTTGTGGTGCGGCCGGTTGTTCGGCTCGGGCCCTTGTGGCTCGGGCCGAGGTTCTTGTGGCGCGGCCGCTTGTTCGGTGCGGGTGCTTGTGGCTCGGCCTCAAGGTGGTTGTGGCGACGGCCGGTTGTGCGGTTGCTGTCCCGGTGCCGTTCCGGGGTCATGTCCGGGACTGCGGTCCTCACCGCGCTTCGCGCGAGTTGCGGGCGCTTTGACGTCCCGGACACGACCCCTGCACGTCCCCGTCCCTGAACGCGGCCAGGGCGGTACGCCCCTCGTCTCACCCCACGCTCGCAGTGCACCCCGGTCCACGGGTCCTCGTCCCGGACGGACGGAGGGTCGCGGGGACGGCGGGAGGGGGGCGGGGGCGCAGGAGGGGGGTGTCCGGACGTCAAAGCTTCAGCAACTCGCGCGAAGCGCGGTGAGAAAGCAGTCCGGACACCCCCCTCCGGAGAACCCGAACCCCGCACCCACCACCAACCGGGCGCAGCCGCACCACAAGGACCCGCACCACAAGGACCCGCACCACAAGGACCCGCACCACAAGGACCCGCACCACAAGGACCCGCACCACAAGAACCCGCGCCGGACAAGAACCCGCACCACAACAGGGCCGCACCACAAGCACCCGCGCCGGACAAGAACCCGCAGCACAAGGCCCCTCACAAAGGGACCCGCACCGTCACTTCCGCCGCAGCACCGCCGCCACATGTGCCGCCGCCGTCGACAAGTGGCGTCGCGCCTCGCGCAGTTGCGCGTCCGTCACCCCGTTGTCCCGCGCCGCGTCCCGGATGTCGTCGCGGAAGCGATCCAGCAGGCGGTCCAGGTCGCGGGCCGGTTCGCCCGTCGTCTCCGTCCCCGACGGCCACTCGGGATCGACCTGCACACTCTCGGCCTGCGGAGCGTCATCCGGTACCGACTCCGTCGGCTCCCGTTCCGGCTTGCCGTACGGCCACCCGCCCCCGCGCGCCAGCCCGCCGAGCTGGGTCGTGAGCTCCGAGAGCCCTTCCCGTACGCCCGTCGGCCAGTCGCCCCGCGTGAAGTGGTCCTGCATCTGGTCCTGGACCTGCTTGGCGATCCGCTGCATTTCCCGGCGGGCCGTCTCCTGCGCCTCCTTGGCCTGGCGCCGTGCCTGCTGGGCGTCCTCGCGGGCCCGGCGCGACTCGTCCTTTGCCCGGCGTGCCTGCTCCTGCCACTCGTGGGTGACCTTGCGCAGTTCCTCCTTCGCCGAGCGCCAGGCGGCCGCCTCGCCCTTCTCCGTGCCGGAGGACTGGCGCGTCTGGGACGCCGCCGCGCGCATGTCGCTGCGCAGCTTCCCCGCCGCGCCGCGTACGTCGTCGCGGATCTCCGCCGCCAGTTCGGACACGGACTCGCGGATCTCCAGCTCCAGGTCGGCCAGTTCACCGCTGCGGCCGGCCAGTTCCTCGCGGCCCGCGTCGGTGATCGAGTAGACCTTGCGGCCGCCCTCGGTGGCGTGGGTGACCAGGCCCTCGGCCTCCAGTTTGGCGAGCCGGGGGTACACGGTGCCCGCCGAGGGTGCGTAGAGGCCCTGGAAGCGCTCCTCGAGGAGACGGATCACCTCGTAGCCGTGGCGCGGGGCCTCATCCAGGAGCTTCAGCAGGTACAGGCGCAGACGGCCGTGGGCGAAGACAGGCGGCATGTCAGAGCACCTTTCCGGTCGGGGCGGCCTCGTACGGTTCGTCGTCCTCGGGTGGCCGGCGCAGCAGGGCGATGGAGCCGGAGGCGGTCGTGGCCCGGAGCGTGCCGGTGCCCGCGCCGAGCGTGCCGGTAATCTTCTTCGCGCCCCACTGGCCGCTGACCCGGAGGTCGTCGAAGGCGTTGGACACGGCACCGCTCGCGGTGTTGGCCTCGACCTGCGCGTCCGTGGGATGCGGCAGCCGGATGGCGACCTCGCCGGAGACGGTCGTGAGCTTGATGTCGGTCGGCTTCGGCACTCCGTCCGCGTCGAGCACGGTGAGGTCGACGACCATGTCGCCGCTGACGGACTCGGCCCGGACGGAGGAGCCCGCGCCCTCGATGACGGTCAGATCACCGGACACGGAGTTGTAGCGGAGGCCGCCGGTCACCGAGTGGGCCTCCAGGTTCCCGGAGACACTCTCGGCGTGGACGTCCCCGGAGAGCCGCACTAGTGTGGTGTCCCCGCTGACGCCCCGCACGGACGTCGCTCCCTTGATGCCGGAGACGACGGCTCCCGCGCCGACGACGCCGACCTCGACCCGCGCCCGGGAGGGCACGGCGAGGGAGACGACCGCCTTGCGGTGCCAGCCCTTGGGGTCGAGCCACTTGAGGAAGCCCTTCCAGGGCAGATCCTCGTACGCGACCGTGAGCGTGGAGCCCTCGTGGGTCACGATCAGCGGGGGGCCTTCGATCTCGCTGATCTCGAGGCGGGCGGAACCTTCGTCCGTGCCCACGACGTTCACCGTTCCGTTGACGATGCGCACATTGAGCGCCGTCACGGGCTCGTCGAAGGTGAGCTTCCTCGGCTCGGAGACTGCCCACGTCGAATCTGTCATGACCTGACCTCCCAGGGCGGTCCGCGACGCAACATATCGCGTCTTCTGGTCGATACGATATATCGCGAGATCGGGATGTCAAGCGCCTGTGCGAAGCCGGCTGAAGGCGCGCCTGACGGGCCATGAGGCGTCAAAAGTGGGCAAAGTGCCCTAGCGTGAGTCGCATGAACGCGACACCCGTGGGGGCGCTGCTGTTGTGCCGGACCGACCCCTCCGCCGTACGGCCGGCCGCCCAGTTGTTGCGCGAGCAGCAGCTCCTCGTCGCGGCCGGTGACGACTGGAGCGTCCTTGTCCCCGACGGAACACCCTGGCAGCAGGCCGGCGAGCCGGTCGACCAGGTGCTCGGCGGCTGGGCCTCGGCCGTCGCCATCGGTACGAACCGGCCGGCCCTCGCCGTGTGGTGGGACGGCGACCGGGCCGGCTTCACACTCGCGTCCGGTTTCCGCAGGCCCGTGGGGTACGTGTGGCTGGCGGACGGGACGCCGGTGGGCGAGGACGAGGCGATGCGGACCTTCGCCGCTCGGCTCGGGCTGGATCCCGTCCTCGATGTGCAGGCGCTGGAGCCGCTGACGCTGCCGGACCCCGTCGCGGACGCCCAGTCGCGGCTGTTCGGCCTGCTCGCGGTGCTGGCCAGGGCGGGTCTCGATCTGCCCGAGGGGCTCGCGCCGGGTGAGCCTGCCGAGCGGCTCCGGTCCGTCGCGCGGGCGATCGGCGCGGAGACCGTGGAGTGGTCGGGCTGGCGCGACGCGGTTCGGGCGGAGTTCCATGCCGTCGAGGAGGGCGTGCTCGGCCACAGACGGCCGGGTCCGACGGTGCGTGTGGTGGGCCTGGTCGAGATGGCCGCGGGCCTGCCCCTCGTGGCGTGGGGGCTGCGGCGGGGGAGCGGCGGCTGGCTGGTGGCCGGGGCCGTGCTGATCACGCACGGGGCGCTGGCGCTGACGTACGACCGGATCCGCGAGCAGCCGCACACCCCGCCCCGGTAACCCCGCACCCGGCGCCGTACCGCCCGTACCGTGCGAGCGCTACGGGGTCGCTGTCACGACCGCCCGGCTACTCGTCCTCGTCCTCGTCGTCCAGGCGCGCCAGCCACGTCGCGAGGCGCTCCACCGGGACCTCGAAGTCGGGATTGAGGTCGACGAACGTACGCAACTGCTCGGCGAGCCACTCGAAGGTGACCTCCTCCTCGCCGCGCCGCTTCTCCAGCTCCTCGATACCGCGATCGGTGAAGTACAAGACATGCTCCTGGGACGGATGGGGGACTACCTCCTCAGATTACGGCGACTTCCCGCTCTCCCCCGCAACCGGACGGGCCGGTAACGTCGTCGCCCTTCGCACAGCGCCCAACTGCACCGGCACAAGGCCGAGTCGGCCGTCAGAACGGGGGAGCCGTGAACGGACGCATCCAGCGCATCGAACTTCCCGGGGGAGCCGTCGTGCTCGCCCGGCTCTCCACCGCGGGCGGGGGGTACGGCGAGGACGACGAGGACGTCGGCTTCGTGGAGAACGCCACCGCCAAGGTGCGGCAGCTCCACGAGCTGATCACCGAGGTCGGGGCATCCGTCCTGGAGGCCGCGGCGGCGGCTCGTCCCGACGAGGCGAGCGTCTCCTTCGGCGTCGAGCTGACCGCCAAGTCCGGCGTCGCGCTCGCCGTGCTCGCCGCGGGCGAGGCCAAGGCATCCGTGCAGGTCACGCTCACCTGGCAGCTCAAGGACCAGCCCACGCAGCCCGCCCCGGCCACTCCCGCCGGCTCCCACGTACCCGCCCCCGCGCCGCCCGCCCCGCCGCCCCCTCCCGCCGGCGCGCACCCACCCGCCCCCGCCACACCGCCGCCGCCCCCGGTACCGCATGAGTGACACCGAGTCCGACTCCGTCATCGACGCCCTCACCCGTGCCGCGACCGTCCACTTCTCCTCGGCGCGCGAGGGCGAGAGCGCCATGTGGGGCAGCGGCTTCTTCGTCGCGCCCGGCTGGGTGCTGACCTGCGCGCACGTGCTCGCGCCGCATCTGCGGGGCGATCGCGGACGCGTCTTCCGGCTCGGCGGCAGCGAGGTCAACGACGGCGAACCGCTGGAGGCCCGGCTCGACCGCTGGCTCCTCGACGGTGAGCCGCGCTCCGAGCAGCGGGTGCCCGTCGAGCAGGACCTCGCCCTCGTCCGGCTGCTGGATCCGGACGTCGAGCACGAGTGCGTCTGGCTCACCGACCGCACGGACTATCCCGGCGGGCAGGGTGTCGTCCAGGGCTACCGGCCGGAGCATCAGGAGGAAGGCTCCGCCCCCGTCGTACGCAGGGCCGCGCGCTGGAAGGCGACCGCCTGGATCAACGGCTTCGACGACGACTACGGCATGCGCTTCCGGCCCGAGGCGGAGTTCCCCAAGGGCGGCTCCGGATCGCCCGTTCTCGACGCCCACACGGGCGCCGTCGTCGGCGTGCTGAAATCCCGCAGGGCGGGCCGGGACGGCGGTATGGCCATCGCGGCCACCGCCCTGCGCCGGTTCGGCCCCGCCTATCAGGCGCTGATGGCCGCGCACGACCGCTGGCACGGCCAGTCGCCGAAGGTCGGGGGACACAACTGGATCGAGCGCCAGCACCAGTTGCCGGGCGCGGGCGTGCACACCGGCGGCGACCAGTGGAGCCCCCGCGACCGGCGCGAGGCGCTGTTCCTGCTGTCGGGGGTGCGCCCGCCCGACGGCATCCGGCCCGTCGTCGAACTCGCCAAGAAGGCACGTGGCGGTGTCGCCTCCCCGCCCGGCCAGCTGCTCCCGCACGCCTGGCGCGACGGACACGGCCTGCTGTACGAGGCGGGGCAGCCCGTCGCCGCCATCGCCGCGCTGCACTACCTCCAGCTGGTCGTGGAGTACGAACGCAGCCGCGGCGGTGACCCCGCGCAGCTCGCCGACTGGGTGGCGCACCGGCTCCAGGACGTCCCGCGGATCGTGCACACCGTCGTCACCCAGGCCACGCTGCCGCCCCGGCTCGTCCCCGCCCGCGGCCCGGACGGCCGGGACGGGGCCGTGGTCCGCTACCCGGGACCCGGCGACGGCTCGACCGTCGTCATCGTCGAGCTGGATCCGGTGTGCGACGCCCCGACGGCCCGGTTCTACTGGCGCATCCGTGTCGATGACGGCCAGGACGTCAACGAACCGCTGCACGAGGAGCAGACCGGCGACGGTGTCCCGCCCGAACAGCTCGTACGCCGGCTGCGCGGACCGCTGGACGAGGTCTTCGCGTCGGTGGACGCCCCCGGTGCACCCGCACCGCTCGAAGTCGCCCTGCCCGTCGACCATTTCGACACCGCCGTGCACCGCTGGCAGCTCACCGAGATGGCGCGGCTGCACCATCCTGCGTATATCGGTGTACGGCGGATGGTGGTGCTGCGTGACCTTCTGAGACGAGGCAGACCGGACGGCACCTGGCGGGCCCGCTGGGAGGCGACGGTGGCCGCCGGGGCGCTGACCGCCGTCCGTACGCCACCGCCGCGGCAGGTCCCACGGGCCCGCCACTTCGCGGACATGCCGCCGTCCGCGGTGCCCGTCCTGTGCAGACCCGCAGGCAGCGGCGTCGGACGCCGCGCGATCGGGCTTGCGCTGGACGCCGGGCACGGCGTCGCGCTGTGGCACACCGACGGTCATCCCGAGCACGGCTGCACCGAGTTCTGCGAGGAGATGCACGACGGCGCGGCCGCGCTCCTCGCGCAGACGGCGGGCGCACGTGAGCTGCCCGACCGGTTGCGCCGTATCAGGGACGACATCAGCGGATCGAGGAACGGCGGACACTGGGCGGAGGGGGTGGCCATGCTGTACGACGACCCGACCCGGCCGCTGCCCGCCGACGACAACGGACCGGTGGACTCCCCATGAGGAGCGGCACCGGAGCAATGGGACGGCGGGTCGCTGGGTACATACCCGGCGTGGTCCGCCACGGTGCCCACCGGCCGCCGACGAGGAGCGAGCGATGGACGACTGGCTGATCTACCGAGGTGTCGGTGCACCGGATCCCGACCGGATCCGCCGGCTGCCGCCGCCCCCGCCCTGGCGCGCCTTCTCCGGCGAGCCGCTGCCCGATCCGCCGCCCCCCGTGGACAGTTCGTCCACACGGCGGCTCGGCGCACGTGTCGAGGCGCCGGGTGCCCAGGACGCCGAAGCGCTCGAACTGATCAACGCCGCCCTCTACCTGCGCCGGCCGCTCCTCGTCACCGGCGAGCCCGGCTCCGGCAAGTCCACGCTCGCGCACTCCGTCGCGTACGAACTGGGCCTCGGCCGCGTGCTCCAGTGGCCCGTCGTCAGCCGCACCGAGCTCAAGGACGGTCTCTACACCTACGACGCCATCGGCCGGCTCCACGACGCCCAGCTCGCCGAGCGCCACTCCGACGACATCGGCCGGTACATCCGGCTCGGGCCGCTCGGCACCGCGCTGCTGCCGTCCGAGCGGCCGCGGGTACTGCTCATCGACGAACTCGACAAGAGCGACATCGACCTGCCGAACGATCTGCTGAACGTGGTGGAGGAAGGGGAGTTCGCCCTTCCGGAGCTGGAGCGGATGGCCGACCGGCCGGGCCACGGCGAGGTCCGGGTGCTCTCCGACGACGGCCGCCGGGTGCCCGTCCGGGACGGCCGGGTGCGCTGCGCCGCCTTCCCGTTCGTCGTGATGACCAGCAACGGCGAGCGCGACTTCCCCGCCCCGCTGCTGCGCCGCTGCATCCATCTGCACCTCGATCCGCCGCGTGACGAGCGGCTCGCCGCCATGGTGCAGGCCCACTTCGGTGCCGGTGCCGACGAGCGGAACCTCGATCTGATCGGCCGGTTCACCCGCGAGGACGGCGACGGCGAACTGCGCCCCACCGACCAGCTGCTCAACGCGATCTACCTCACCCAGCACGCCGTGCAGGCGGAGCCCGGGCGGCGGGACGAGGTCGCCGAACTGCTGATACGCCCGCTCGACATCCGGCAGCGGTGAAGCCGTGCACTCCGCGGCCCTGACCGCGCTCGTGGCGCGGCTGCGCGAGGCGGAACTGAAGCCGACCGCCGAGGAGCTGGCGGACGCGCTGTGGCTGTCGCGGTACGTACCCGCGGCCCGGGCCGGCACGGCCGAAGCACCCGGCCCCACGCTGCCGTCCGGATCTGCCGACCCGCCGTCCGCCGGCCCCCCGGAGCAGCCGGCCGTCTCCTCGCCCGGAACCCGCCCTCCTGCGCGGCCCGCAACCGGTCTGTACGGGCCCGCCCAGCCGGACACCGTCGCCGGGTCCCTGCCGGAGGGGGCCGCGCGCAGCGTCCCGGTCCCGGCTCCCACGGCGCTGCCCGACACCCTTGATCTCCAGCGTTCCCTGCGCCCGCTGCAGCACTACCGTCCGCCCATGCGGCTCATCCGCCGGGAGCTCGACGAGATCGCGACCGCGGACCGGGCCGCCGAGACCGGCCTGGTGGTGCCCGTGCTCCGCACGGTCCGACGGCGTCAGGCCCGCCTCGCCCTCGTGATGGACGAGTCGTCGTCGAACGTCGTGTGGAGCACCGCACTCGAAGAGCTGCGGGAGCTCTGCGAGCGTGCCGGGGCGTTCCGCGAGGTGGCCGTGCACCGCCTCGGCGAGCACCGGCCCGTACCGGCCCAGCTCGGCGATCCCACCGGGCGGCAGCTGACCGTGGTGCTCAGTGACTGCGCGGGTCCGCTGTGGCGCAGCGGCCGGATGCAGCGACTGCTGCACATCTGGGCGTCGACCGCGCCCGTCGCCGTCGTCCAGCCGCTGCCGCAGCGGATGTGGGGGCGTACGCATCTGCCCGCACGGCCGGGACTGCTGCAACGGCGCGAAGGGCCGGCGGGGCGGCTGGAGTTCACTCCGCGGCTCGGTGCGCCCGGCCCGGCGGACGGCATCCCGGTCCCCGTTCTCGCGCTGCGCCGCTCCTCCTTCGAGGCCTGGACCCGTCTGATCGCGGGCGCGACCGGGCAGTCCATGAACGCCGCGGCCGCGCTGGTCCTGCCCCGCCACGAACCCGCCGCCGTCCGCCCCCGCGCGGCCCGGCGCATCGACCCCGCCGAACGGGTGCGGGCCTTCCGCAGAACCGCGTCGCCCGCCGCAGCCCAGCTCGCGGTCTATCTGTCGGCCGTTCCCCTGGTGCTGCCGGTGATGCAGCTCGTCCAGCGCGCGATGCTCGTCCGCAGCGGCCCGGACGTCCTGGCGGAGGTGCTGCTGAGCGGGCTGCTGCGGAGGGACCCCGAGGAGACGGCGGCCACCACGGGCCCGCAGGAGGGCGGCCCGGCGTACGCCTTCCTCGACGGCGTCCGCGAGGAACTCCTCGGCCAACTGGGGGCCAGCAGCGCGTCGCTGGTGCTCAAGCACTGCTCGGAGTACGTCGCCTCCCGCTACGGACGCACCGTGCGCAACTTCCCCGCAATGGCCTCCGCCTTCCTCGCCGGATCGGTGGATCCGCACCCGCCGGCCCCGGCCGCCGGTGACAACCGCGGCCTGTGGGCCTTCGCCCAGGTCTCCACCCAGGTGCTGCGCCGCCTCGGCGGCCCCCAGCCCGCCGTGACCCCGGGGCCGACGACGGAGGGCCCCGCGGCGCTCGTCGCGAAGGCCCGCAGCTGCCTGGCCCACTTCGGCCAGTACGGCACCGTACGGGACCTGGACGCGGCGATCAGGCTGCTCGGCTCGGCGACCCAGGCGGAGCGGCGGACCGGTGAACGGGCCGCGCTCTACGGCGAACTGGCCGAGGCGCTGCTGCGCCGCTGGCTGGTGCGCCCGCTGCCGGAGGACCTGCCCGAGGCCCTGGAGGCGGCGCAGAACGCGATCTCCGGCGGGGCTCGGGCCTACCTCACGCTGGCGCAGGTCCTGGAGGCGATGGCGGAGGAGGTGTCCGCGGGCAGGCTCAGCCCCAAGCTGATGCCCGAATGGGTATGGGTGCAGGCGGGCCCGGCCGGTGACGACACCGACCTGGTGGCCGCCGTGCTGCTGTCGACCGCCGACAGCAGCCTCGCCGAACTCACCGGTGACCCGGCGCCGTGGGACACACCGGCCGCTCTCGTGCAGGCGGCCGCGTCCGCCAGGATCCGGGTGCTGCGACGGCTGGCCGTGACCGGCGCGCCCTACGGGCTGCGCGGACCGATCGGGCCCGAGGGCTTCTTCACCGAGTGCCTGCACACCGCGCTCGGCGTCGCGGAACTGCTGCTGGAGGGCGAGCGCCGGGAATCGGCCCTGCTGCTGCGCGGCGGGCTCCTCCTCGACCTGGCCCGCCACCACCGGGGCGAGGGCCCGGTCCCGCGCGTGGCCGGCGACCACGACCTCGCCGCCTCACGCACCTTCGCGGAACAGGCGGACGAGGACCTGCACGCGGGCATCGACGCCATCGACTGGGAGAGCGTCGAGCAGAGCGATTTGTGCTGCGCCTGGCTGGACTACGCCGACGCCATCGAGTTCGCCCACGAACACCTCGACGACGACGCCCGGCTGCGTATCCTCCAGGCCCTCGACCAGGCACGCCAGCACACCGGCCGGGACGAGGAGACCCAGGCGGACATCCTGCTGCGAATGGCCCGGGTGCTGGAGCAGCGGTATGTGTCCACCGGTGGCTGGGCCCACCGTGATTCCGCGGTCGCGGCCTGGACCGAGGCGCTGCCTCTGCTGCCGTGGCGTGACCCGAGCCGTGCGCTCGTCCTCACCTCCCTCGGCCGCCAGTTGACCGAGCGGGGCGTGGACAAGGACGCCCGGGCCGACATCCAGGCGGCCGTACGGGCGCTGCGTGGCGCCATCGAGGAGACCCGGCCCAGCGACCCCGAACTCCCGCGCCGCCGCGCCCTGCTGGGGCTCGCCTACATCGAACGGTTCCGCGCGGAGGGCACGGTCGCCGACCTCCACGAGGCGGACTGGGCGCTCGGCGCGGCGGCCCGGGCGGCGACCGACCCCGAACTCGCCGCACACGCCTGGTGGCACCGCGCGGTGGCGGCCGCCCTGCTGTCCGGGCGTACGGCGTCCGCGCACCCGCTCCACCGCGACGCCGTCGCCCACGGCCGGCGGGCACTCGCGGAGGCCGGCCCGGTGATGTTCGACCAGTTGGTCAACGCCCAGTGGCTGCGGGCGGGCCGGCTGGAGCGCACCGCCGGTCCCGAGCGCGCTCTGGAGGAGCACCGGGCAGTGGTCGCGGTGCTGGCGCGGGTCCGGCCGGCGGACGCGCCGCATGTGGAGCCGTTCCTGCGGGAGATCGAGCGGCTCGAAGACGGCGGATAGGAACGCCGGAGGGCCCGGACCGCATCGGGTGATGCGGTCCGGGCCCTCCGTGCGGAACCGGTCCCGACGACTAGGCGTCGAAGACCTCGTCGACCAGCTGCTGCTGCTCCGCCTGGTGGCGCTTGGCCGAGCCGACCGCCGGGGACGAGCCGTGCGGACGCGAGATGCGGCGCAGACGCTCGCCGTGCGGGATGTCCGCACCGACGGCCAGGTCCAGGTGGTCGATCAGGTTCAGCGCGATGAACGGCCACGCACCCTGGTTCGCCGGCTCCTCCTGCGCCCAGAGGTACTTCTCGGCGTTCGGGAACTTGGCGATCTCTGCCTGGAGCTCCTTGCCCGGCAGCGGGTACAGCCGCTCCAGACGCAGGATCGCGGTGTCCGTGACGCCGCGCTTGACCCGCTCGGCCTCCAGGTCGTAGTAGACCTTGCCGGAGCAGAAGACGACCTTGCGGACCGCGTTCGGGTCCACCGACTCGTCGCCGATCACCGGGCGGAAGCCGCCGTTGACGAACTCCTCCGCCTTCGACGCCGCGGCCTTCAGACGCAGCATCGACTTCGGCGTGAAGACGATCAGCGGCTTGTGGTGCGGGTTGTGGACCTGCCAGCGCAGCAGGTGGAAGTAGTTCGACGGCAGGGTCGGCATCGCGACCGTCATGTTGTTCTGCGCGCACATCTGGAGGAAGCGCTCGGGGCGCGCGGAGCTGTGGTCCGGGCCCTGGCCCTCGTAGCCGTGCGGCAGCAGCAGCGTGACGCCGGAGGTCTGGCCCCACTTCTGCTCGGCGGAGGAGATGAACTCGTCGACGACGGTCTGCGCGCCGTTGACGAAGTCACCGAACTGCGCCTCCCACATGACCAGCGCGTCCGGGCGGGCCAGCGAGTAGCCGTACTCGAAGCCCATCGCCGCGTACTCGCTGAGCAGTGAGTCGTAGACGTTGTAGCGGGCCTGGTCCTCGGAGAGGTAGAGCAGCGGGGTGTAGTCCTCGCCGGTCTCCTGGTCCACCAGCACCGCGTGGCGCTGGCCGAACGTGCCGCGGCGGGTGTCCTGACCGGACAGCCGGACCGTGGTGCCCTCCATCAGCAGCGAGCCGATGGCGAGCGTCTCGCCCATGCCCCAGTCGATGGTGCCGTCCTCGACCGACGCCGCACGGCGCTGCATCTGCGGCATCAGCCGCGGGTGCACGGTGACGTGGTCGGGGATGTTGACCTGGGACTCGGCGATCCGCTTCACGACCTCCTGGGAGACCGCGGTGGTGAGGGCCACCGGGAACTCGGCCTGCGCGTCCGGGACATGCGCCGGGGCCGGCAGGCTGGTCGCCTCGCGGACCTCCGCGAAGACCTTCTCCAGCTGGCCCTGGAAGTCCTGGAGCGCCTGCTCCGCCTCTTCCAGCGTGATGTCGCCCCGGCCGATCAGCGACTCGGTGTAGAGCTTGCGCACCGAACGCTTCTTGTCGATCAGGTTGTACATCTGCGGGTTGGTGAACTGCGGGTTGTCGCCCTCGTTGTGACCGCGGCGGCGGTAGCAGATGAGGTCGATCACGACGTCCTTGTTGAACGTCTGGCGGAACTCGAAGGCGAGCCGCGCGACGCGGACCACGGCCTCCGGGTCGTCGCCGTTCACGTGGAAGATCGGCGCCTCGATCATGCGGGCCACGTCGGTCGCGTACATCGACGAACGCGACGACTCCGGGGCGGCGGTGAAGCCGACCTGGTTGTTGATGACGATGTGGACCGTGCCGCCGGTGCGGTAGCCGCGCAGCTGCGACATGTTCAGCGTCTCGGCGACGACACCCTGGCCGGCGAAGGCCGCGTCACCGTGCAGGGCGACCGGCAGGACCGTGAAGTCCGTGCCGCCCTTGTTGATGACGTCCTGCTTGGCGCGTGCGACACCCTCCAGCACCGGGTCGACCGCCTCCAAGTGGGAGGGGTTGGCGACGAGCGAGACCTTGATCTGCTCGCCGTCCAGACCGGTGAAGGTGCCGTTGGCGCCCAGGTGGTACTTCACGTCGCCGGAGCCGTGCATCGACTTCGGGTCGAGGTTGCCCTCGAACTCCCGGAAGATCTGCGCGTACGACTTGCCGACGATGTTCGCGAGCACGTTCAGCCGGCCGCGGTGGGCCATGCCGATGACGACCTCGTCCAGGCGGGACTCGGCGGCGGAGTCGATGACCGCGTCGAGCAGCGGGATGACGGACTCGCCGCCCTCCAGCGAGAACCGCTTCTGACCGACGTACTTGGTCTGCAGGAACGTCTCGAACGCCTCGGCGGCGTTGAGCCGGCGCAGGATCCGCAGCTGCTCCTCGCGCTCGGGCTTGGTGTGCCCGCGCTCGACGCGGTCCTGGATCCACTTGCGCTGCTTCGGGTCCTGGATGTGCATGAACTCGATGCCGGTGGTGCGGCAGTACGAGTCGCGCAGGACGCCGAGGATGTCGCGCAGCTTCATCATCGACTTGCCGGAGAAGCCGCCGACCGCGAACTCGCGCTCCAGGTCCCACAGCGTGAGCCCGTGCTCGGTGATGTCCAGGTCGGGGTGCTTGCGCTGGCGGTACTCCAGCGGGTCGGTGTCGGCCATGACGTGGCCGCGGACCCGGTAGGAGTGGATCAGCTCGAAGACCCGGGCGGCCTTGGTGACGTCGTCGTCGTGGCTGGCGTCGATGTCCTTGAACCAGCGGACCGGCTCGTAGGGGATGCGCAGCGCCTGGAAGATGTCGTCGTAGAAGCCCTGCTCGCCGAGCAGGAAGTTGGCGACGACCCGCAGGAACTCGCCGGAGGCGGCGCCCTGGATGACCCGGTGGTCGTACGTGCTGGTGAGGGTCATCACCTTGGAGATGCCCAGGCGGTTCAGGGTGTCCTGCGAGGTGCCCTGGAACTCGGCCGGGTAGTCCATGGAGCCGACGCCCATGATGACCGACTGCCCGGGCATCAGACGCGGCACCGAGTGGACGGTGCCGAGGCCGCCGGGGTTGGTCAGCGAGACGGTGACGCCGGTGAAGTCGTCCATCGTCAGCTTGTTGTTCCGGGCGCGGCGGACGATGTCCTCGTACGCCTGCCAGAACTCGAAGAAGTTGAGCGTCTCGGCCTTCTTGATGGCCGCGACGACCAGCTGGCGGTCGCCGTTCGGCTTCACCAGGTCGATGGCGAGGCCGAAGTTCACGTGCTCCGGCTTGACCAGGGTGGGCTTGCCGTCCTTCTCCGCGAAGGAGTAGTTCATCGACGGCATGGCCTTGAGGGCCTGCACCATCGCGTACCCGATGAGGTGGGTGAAGGAGACCTTCCCGCCCCGGGCGCGCTTGAGGTGGTTGTTGATGACGATGCGGTTGTCGAAGAGCAGCTTCACCGGGACCGCGCGCACGGACGTGGCCGTCGGCAGTTCCAGCGAGGCGTTCATGTTCTTCGCAACGGCGGCCGAGGGGCCGCGCAGCGTCACGTACTCGGGTCCCGAGGGGGCCTCGGTGTCCGGTGCGGCCTTCGCGGCCTCCGCCTTGGCGGGTGCGGCCTTCGCCGGCGCGGCCTTGGCCGGAGCGGGCTGCGCCGCCTTGGGCGCGGCGGCCGGGGCCGCCTTCGCCGCGGGAGCGGCCTGGGCCGGTGCGGCGGGCTGCGCGGACGGGGCCTTCGCGGCGGGTGCGGCCTGCGGAGCGGCGCTCACGCCGTTCGCTGCGGCACTGCCGGTCTGACCGGCGGTACCCGCAGCCCCCGCGGCTGCGGTACCGGGCTGCGCGGGAGCAGCGTCCGCGGCCGTGCTTCCGTCGGAGGGCTTCGCCGCCGTGGCGGCAGAGCTGCCGCCGCCAGGCTTGTAGTCGGCGAAGAAGTCCCACCAGGCGCGGTCGACGGAATTGGGGTCCTGGAGGTACTGCTGGTAGATCTCGTCGACGAGCCACTCATTGGGCCCGAATGCGGCGGCAGGGTTCTCGCCCTGCGCGCCTTGGTCGGTCGAGATGCTCGAGTTACTGGGGGACTGAGACGACACGGCGGCAACCGCCCTCTTCCGCTTCACAAGGTGATGGACAGCGGGAATTAAGGCTACGCCTCCCTGGCCGGGAGATGCAGGCCGGGCTGGTCATCGTCGCGCAAGTCACACCGAAAGGCGGGTTTCGGGGCTGACAATGGCGGGAAACAAGCACGGTTCGACCGCGCCACGGGTCGGCGACACCGTGGCCGTGGCCCTCCGGCCCGCCGTAGGAACGGCCGCGCGGGCCCGTCCTCACAGAACATCACGCTGAACAGCCGGTTCCGGTTCGAACCCTACGTCAACCGCGTGGCGACGGGATTCCCGGAAGGGTGACCCGGATCCGGCAGCCGCGGGCGGATTCGGCCACGCCGATGCGCCCGCCGTGCAGATCCACCGCCCAGCGCGCGATGGCCAGGCCCAGACCCGTACCGCCGTCGCTGCCCTTGCCGTGCGGGGCCAGGATGCTGCCCCGGTTGAACCGCTCGAAGACCCGGTGGCGCTCCTGCTCGGGAATGCCCGGGCCCTCGTCGACCACTTCCAGGTCCAGCGACTCCGGCTGGGCGCCGCGCCGCGCCCGGACCGTCACCCGGCCGTGCGGCGGCGAGTGCTTCACCGCGTTGTCGATCAGATTGGCGACCACCTGGTGCAGCCGCTCGGCGTCCGCGTGCGCGGTCAGCTCGGGCGGTGAGACGTCCAGATGGAGATGCACGTCGGTACGGGTGTGGTTGCCCGAGCCCGAGGCCACGCGGCGATGGGCGGCGGCCAGGTTGGCCTCCTTCAGCACCCCGGAGAGATACGGCCACACCTCGAAACGCCGGGCCCGCAGGGGCACGACCCCGTTGTCCAGCCGGGACAGGTCCAGCAACGTCTCGACCAGCCGGCCCAGCCGCTCGGTCTGCTTCAGCGCCGTGCGCATCGTCTCGGGATCGGCCGCGGACACCCCGTCGACCACGTTCTCCAGGACGGCCCGCAGCGCGGCGATGGGGGTCCGCAGCTCGTGCGAGACATTGGCGACCAGCTCCTTGCGGTGCCGGTCCACCGCCTCCAGGTCGTCCGCCATGCGGTTGATCGTCGAGGCGAGGTCGCCGAGCTCGTCACGGCGGTCGGCGCCGCTCACCCGGCGGGTGTAGTCACCGTGCGATATGCCCTTGGCCACGGTGTTCATCTCGTCCAGCGGCGCGGTCAGGCCGTGCGCCACGAACTGGGTGATCAGCAGCGTGGCTATCACCGAGAAGACCGTGATGAAGCGCAGCTCGGTCTGTGTGCGCAGGGCGACGACGAGCAGCCCCGTGGTGATGAAGACCGAGACGACGACGAGCGCGCCGAGCTTGGTCTTGATCGAGATCGACAGGGAGGCGGACCGCAGCCGGTTCAGCCGGTCGGGGCGGCCGGGCGGCTCGTCCCGGAGGCGGCGCCTCATGGGGCAGGCGTCTCCAGGGCGTATCCGACGCCGTGCACCGTACGGATCCGCTCGGCGCCGATCTTCCGGCGCAGCGCCTTGATGTGGCTGTCGACGGTGCGGGTGCCCGAGGCGTCGGCCCAGTCCCACACCTCCGCGAGAAGCTGCTCGCGGGACAGGACGGCGCGCGGGGTGTTCGCGAGGCACACCAGCAGATCGAACTCGGTGGGCGTCAGGTGCACGTCGTCACCGCGGACACGTACGCGGCGCTGGGCGTGGTCGACCTCCAGCTCGCCGAGACGCAGGATCCCGCTGCGCGGTGTCACCGCGGCGAGCGCGGCACGCTCCACCCGGCGCAGGAGCACATGTACCCGGGCCGCCAGCTCACGCATCGAGAACGGCTTGGTCATGTAGTCGTCGGCGCCGACGCCCAGCCCGACGAGCATGTCGGTCTCGTCGTCGCGGGCCGTGAGCATCAGCACCGGTACCGGGCGCTGCGCCTGGACCCTGCGGCAGACCTCGAGACCGTCGAAGCCCGGAAGCATCACGTCGAGGACCATCAGGTCGGGCTGCCAGGCCTCGGCCGCGTCGACGGCGGCGGGGCCGTCGGAGGCCGTCTGGACGAGAAAGCCCTCGGCCCGCAGCCTGGCGGCGATGGCGTCCACGATGGTCGAGTCGTCCTCGACCACCAGCACCCGGCGCTGAGCGCCTGGCGTGGCCGCGACGCCGTTGTGCGTGGTGTGTGTCTGCTCCATCGCCCGCCCCTGTACGCGTTCTCGCGAGTTGCATCTGGTTATTTGATCCGGTGTGTAGGTGAGCAGCGTAAAGGCAGTCACGGCGTCCCGGCTACGCAGGGCTGACGGCGAGATGGACCACGTCAGGTACGCCTCGGGCAAGGCGGATCTCTTCGGTTCTTACCCCGGTGAATCCGGCATTCCGCAACGCATCCTCAAAAGCCGGAGACGGCTGGGCCGACCACACGGCCAGTACTCCACCGGGCGTCAACCGGGCCTGGCAGGCGGCGAGTCCGTCCGGGGAGTAGAGGTTCTCGTTGTCGTCGGTGACGGTCCAGTCGGGTCCGTTGTCGATGTCCAGGCACAGGGCGTCGTAGTGATCGGCGGACTCCCGCAGATGCGTGAGGAGGTCCGTGTGCAGGATCACGCAACGGGGATCGCCGAGTGCCCCGCCGGAGATCCGGGCGAGCGGTCCCGTGCGGTGCCAGTCGATGACCGCTTGCTCGCGCTCGACCACCGTGATCCGGCGCCAACGGGGGTCGGCGGCGGCGTGGGCCAGCGAGAAGCCGACCCCGAGCCCGCCGATGAGCAGGGCGGACGGATGTTTGCCATTGGCCGTGAGCGCCTCGCTCGCAGCGTCCACCAGCAGCCGTTCGGAGCGTCCGTCGGAGGTGTCCATCAGGAAGCACCCGTTGGCGATGATCTCGTGATGCTCCCCGCGCTGCCGCAGCACGATCTCTCCGTAGGGCCCCTCGCGCCGGTCGAGGGTGACGGGAGTTTCGGCGTCGGCGTGCAGCGGCATGGCAGTACCTCCGGATGGCTGGCCGTCGATGGCGTCGACCATGCTTGCGGGACGGCGCGACCGGGACAAACCGATATTCCGGAGCGCGGGCCCGAGGGGCTCCTGCCCCGTGCAGGCGCCCGCACGCGTGCGGTGTTCGCGCCGACGGCGAACACGCGCGTCACGGCGGGGCCCGGCGGCCGGGTGCGCGGCCCGCGACGCACGGACGAGGGCGGAGGTTGCCTCGTGTGGCGTACGTCATAGACGCGGGTCACGCTGATCGCATTGGGTGGGGTTTTGTTCGGGGGCTTGGCGAAAGGGGCCTCACGCCGTGCATCAGCACACGAAGGGCGACCGGACCAGGCGCGACCGGACCAGCGCGGGCGACGGAGCCGCGCGCCCCCGCACCACGCCGGTCCAGGCTCATGGAGGCCGTACCGATCCGGTGCTCGGGGAGCAGGCCGCGCTCACGGAGCTGCTCCCCGCGATTCCGGCGCAGCGGACCGGGCCCGTACGCGCCGCACAGCCTGCCGCCGTGCCCTTTCCGGCCGCCGGCCCTCTGCGGACGCCCCGGTGGCGGCAGGCTCTGCGGCTGCTGCCCACTCCGACCGGCACTCCCTTCACCTTCGGCTATCTCCTCGTCCTGCTCGCGACCTCCCTCTTCGCCCGCTACGGGGACCCCGCCACCGTCTCCGCGCTGTTGCACGGATCCAGCACCGATGTCGCCCATCTGGCGGACAGGCCGCTGCTGGTTCTCGGCGCGAGCGCGTTGTGGATCGCCGGCGGTCTGGCGTCCCCGTACGCCATCGCCTTCGTCGTCGTGCTGACCGCGCTGGAACGCCGCATAGGCGGTCCGCGCACCGCTCTCGTCTTTCTCGTCGGCCATGTCGGCGCGACCCTGGCGACCGAGGTCCCGGTCGGTATATCCGTGGCGGCCGGTCATCTGCCCGCCACCTCGCTGCACCGGCTCGACTACGGCATCAGCTTCGGGCTGATGGCGAGCATCGGCGCGCTCGCCGGACTGCTGAGCCCCGTCCTGCGGGTCACGGTCCTCGGCTTCGTCTCGATAATGCTTCTGCAGGATCTGCTCGCCTTCACGGACCCGCTCACCGACTGGGGCCATCCGCTCGCCCTGCTCGCCGGTCTCGCCTGCTGGCCCGCCGTCCGCCGCTGGGCGGGACGCACCGCGGGCCGTACGCCGGTGCCGGTCTGATCCGGGCGGCCCGTACGCCGGTCCCGGTCTGATCCCGGCGGCCCGTACGCCGGTCCGGTCCGGTCCGGGCCGTACGCCGGTCCCGGTCCGGCAACCGGACCCGGGTGCCGGCCCTACCGCTCGGGCAGGGCCGCGATCACCTCGCGCAGCCTCGGCACCTCGGCGGTGTCGTCCGTCGTGACCGTGTGGCCGGCGTGGGTGATCCGGTAGGTGAATCCGTCCATGACGGGGCTCCCGGTCGCCGTGCTCGGCAGCCGGGCGAAGTCGGCCCTCTTCAGGGCCCCGCGCAGTTCGGCCAGCTCCGCCGGGCTCATCCGGCCGGAACGTTCCGCCCCGGTCTTCGACGTCGTCGTGTAGGTGCCGTCCTCGCGGACCACGAGTCGGTTGTGCACACCGGCGATCCCGCCCGTGACCGTCATCGCGACCAGCTGCCGTCCGGCGGCCGGGGGTGGCGGGGCGGGCGCCGACGAAGCGGGCGGCGGTGAGGGCTGCGGAGGCGGAGAGGTCCGCGCAGGAGGGGCCGGCGCAGAAGAAGCGGACGGCGGTGAGGCGGAAGAAGGCGAAGAGGCCGGCGAACTCTGCGGGCCGCCCGTGCCGTCCGTGCCGTCCCCGGCTCCCGTGTCCCCGCCCTGCCCGCACCCCGCCGCGAAGGCCATGACGAGCACCGCCGCCACTGCCCCCGCCGTGCCGCGCCCGAGACGTGTCATCGGCCGCACACCTCCCTCGGATCGCTCCGCCGGCGTCCGGTGCTCCGCTCGGGAGGGCTGAGCTCCGGCCGTGGTCCGTCGCCGCAGTATGGGCGACCCGGCGGTCCCGTCGAGGGCGATTCGGCTGAGAAGCGCCCTGCCTGTCCGCTGCCCTCTCCCTCACCTGGAGGGCTGATCGCTGAGAGCGAACAGAGGCCGGGGAACATCTGCGGCCCCTCATGCATTGAGTCGACATAGCTCAACTTCACTGCCTAAGGGGAGATCATGGCTTTGACGTCCACACCACTCACCCTGCCCGTGCTGCCGCTCGATGACGAGGTCGTGCTGCCCGGAATGGTGGTGCCTCTGGACCTTTCCGACACCGACGTACGCGCCGCGGTGGAGGCCGCACAGGCCGCTGCCCGCTCCAGTGGGGCAAGCAAGCCACAGGTGCTTCTTGTTCCTCGGATCGACGGCCAGTACGCCGCCACTGGCGTGCTCGGCACCGTCGAACAGGTCGGCCGGCTCTCCGACGGCGACCCCGGTGCCCTGATCCGCGGCCGCGGCCGTGTGAAGATCGGCGCGGGCACCACCGGCCCCGGCGCCGCTCTGTGGATCGAGGGCACCCGGATCGAGGAGACCGTTCCCGACCCGCTGCCCGGACAGGTCACCGACCTGGTCAAGGAGTACAAGGCTCTTGCCACGGACTGGCTGAAGAAGCGCGGCGCCTGGCAGGTCGTGGACCGTGTCCAGCAGATCGACGACGTCTCGCAGCTCGCGGACAATTCCGGCTACTCGCCTTTCCTGACCACCGCCCAGAAGATCGAACTGCTCGACACCGCCGACCCGGTGGCCCGCCTCAAGCTCGCCACCGAGCAGCTGCGCGAGCACCTGGCCGAGCAGGATGTCGCCGAGTCCATCGCCAAGGACGTCCAGGAGGGCGTCGACAAGCAGCAGCGCGAGTTCCTGCTGCGCCGGCAGCTCGAAGCCGTGCGCAAGGAGCTGCGTGAGCTCGACGGCGACGGCGCCGAGGACGAGTCCGACGACTACCGGGCCCGTGTCGAGGCCGCCGACCTGCCCGAGAAGGTCCGCGAAGCGGCCCTCAAGGAGGTCGAGAAGCTGGAGCGGTCCAGCGACCAGAGCCCGGAGGGCTCCTGGATCCGGACCTGGCTCGACACCGTGCTCGAACTGCCGTGGAACGAGACGACCGAGGACGCGTACGACATCCAGGGCGCCAAGGCGATCCTGGACGCCGAACACGCGGGCCTTCAGGACGTCAAGGAGCGGATCACCGAATACCTGGCGGTGCGCAAGCGCCGCGCCGACCGAGGACTCGGTGTGGTCGGCGGACGGCGTGGCGGCGCGGTGCTGGCACTCGTCGGCCCGCCCGGCGTCGGCAAGACCTCGCTCGGCGAGTCCGTCGCACACGCGATGGGACGCAAGTTCGTCCGGGTCGCGCTCGGCGGCGTACGCGACGAGGCGGAGATCCGCGGCCACCGGCGCACCTACGTGGGCGCGCTGCCCGGCCGGATCGTCCGCGCCATCAAGGAGGCCGGGTCGATGAACCCGGTGGTCCTGCTGGACGAGATCGACAAGGTCGGCTCGGACTTCCGGGGCGACCCGGCGGCCGCGCTGCTCGAAGTCCTGGACCCGGCGCAGAACCACACGTTCCGCGACCACTACCTGGAGGTCGAACTCGACCTGTCCGACGTGGTGTTCCTCGCCACGGCGAACGTCCTGGAGGCCATCCCGGAGGCCCTGCTCGACCGTATGGAGCTGGTCCGGCTGGACGGCTACACCGAGGACGAGAAGGTCGTCATCGCCAGGGACCACCTGCTGCCGCGTCAGCTGGAGCGGGCGGGCCTGGAGCCCGGCGAGGTCGTCCTGGAGGACTCGGCACTGCGCAAGCTGGCCGCCGAGTACACCCGTGAGGCGGGCGTGCGGAACCTGGAGCGCTCGGTGGCCAGGCTGCTGCGCAAGGTGGCGGCCCAGCACGAACTGGGTGAGCGGGAACTGCCGTTCACCGTCGGCTCCGAGCAGCTGCGCGCACTGGTCGGACGGCCGCACCACGTGCCCGAGGCCGCGCAGGACCCGGCCGAGCGCCGTACCGCGGTGCCCGGTGTGGCCACCGGTCTCGCCGTCACCGGCGCGGGCGGCGACGTGCTCTTCGTCGAGGCGTCGCTGGCCGACCCGGAGACGGGCGGCTCCGGACTGACCCTGACCGGTCAGCTCGGTGACGTGATGAAGGAGTCGGCGCAGATCGCGCTGAGCTTCCTCCGCTCGCACGGCGCCGAACTGGAGCTGCCGGTCGCCGACCTGAAGGACCGGGGTGTGCACATCCACTTCCCGGCGGGCGCGGTCCCCAAGGACGGCCCGAGTGCCGGCATCACGATGACGACGGCGCTGGCGTCGCTGCTCTCCGGACGGCTGGTGCGTACGGACGTGGCGATGACCGGTGAGGTGTCGCTGACCGGACGGGTGCTGCCGATCGGCGGTCTGAAGCAGAAGCTGCTGGCCGCTCACCGGGCGGGTACGACGACGGTCGTGATCCCGAAGCGGAACGAGGCCGACCTGGACGACGTCCCGGCCGAGATCCTCGAGAAGCTGGAGGTGCACCCGGTGACGGATGTCCGGCAGGTGCTGGAGATCGCGCTGGCCCCGGCGGAGGTCGCCGTGACCGTGGCGGCCTGACGGAAGTCCGGTGACGCGGGAGCCCCGGGCGGAGGGAACACCCCTTCGCCCGGGGCTCCGTGCTGTCCGCCCGTCCCCGTGATCTAGGCCTTCGCCGCCTTGTCGTACAGCCTGCGGGCGTCCGCGGTGAAGCGGACCGCCGTCGACTCGCGGTCCGTCTGTCCGCCGCTGGTCACGCCGATGATCCGGCCCGGGTGTTCGGCGTCGCGGTAGTCGGCGAGCCAGGGACCGCCGCTCGTGCCGTCCCAGAATCCGGCGCACTCCATCCGCACCGACACGTCCAGCTCCGGGTCCTGCCGGGTGTCGGTGGTGCAGGAGATGGGCCGGTTCTGCGGGTTGTGCTCCGCGTTGGGGTAGCCGACGACGGTCACCCGGCGCTCGGCCGGGGAGGCCCAGTCGGCGGGGGTGCCGCCCACGACGTCCTGGACGTCGCGGCCCTTCGCATCGGGTTCGAGCGTGAGGAAGGCGTAGTCGACGGCATCCGAGGCGTCGGTGTTCCTGCGCCAGCGGTCGTCGACCTGGATGGCGCGGACCTTCCACCGCCCGTGGGGCGCCTTGCCCTTGCCCGGGCCGGTGAAGCCGGGCGCGAAGGTGACGTTCTCCATGTAGCTGCCGTACTCGAAGACGCAGTGGGCCGCGGTGGCGACGACATTGCCCCGCGGGCTGTCCACGACGCTCGCGGAGCAGTAGTGCACGCCGTCCTCGTCGAGCAGCACCCCGGCAGAGGCGGGCCCGGCGAACGGCGCCGCCGACGACTGCGGCGAGGGCCCCGGCGGCAGGGGCGGGGGACCGCCATCCGTGTCGGGAGTGGCCGAGACCGGACCACCGCATGCCGTCACGGCCGTGAGCAGCGCGGCGGCCGGCCACCTCGGCAGCCTCTTCGGGAGAGCGAACCACGTCATCCGGCCATCTTGCCCGCCGACGGCGGTGAGTCCAGTGATCACCCGAGAGCCGGTGATCACACTCCCCGGGCCTCTCTCACCGTGTCGGTCCGCGCCGGCCTCGGCTCCGTCAGTCCAGCCAGCCCCGCAACGTCGCCTGCGCGCCCGCCTGGAAGCGGGTCTCCGCGCCCAGCGTCGCCAGTAAATGGCTGATTCTGCGGCGGGCGGTGTGCACATGGACCCCGAGTCGGCGGGCGATCGCCTCGTCCTTGAGGCCGGCCGCGAGCAGACCGAGGAGTTCCTTCTGCGCCTTCGGGAGTGTGCAGTCCTCGCCGTCCGGGCCGCCGAGGGGCGTGGCGCGTTCCCAGACCGTCTCGAAGAGGGGGACCAGCGCGTTGTGCAGCAGGGCGTCGCCGATGACCAGGGCGGTGGCCCTCGGGTCCGCCGCGTCGGTCGGCGGGAGCAGGGTGATCCGGCGGTCCACACAGATCAGTTTGGTGGGGACGGCGGTCGTGACCCGGGCCCGCAGGCCCCGTTCGACCAGTCCGGCCACCGAGCCCATTCGGCCCGGTGTCGCGAGTCCGTCCCGGTCCAGGACGGTCCGTACCTCGATCCCGCGGTCGAGGAGTGCTTCGATCCCGAGCCCGGACCGCCCGGCACTGCCGTCGCGCGGGCCCTTCACATATGGCGGGCGGTCGAGGATCGCGACCTCGCGCTCCGCCGACGCCAGCAGGTACTCCGCCCGTTCGCCGATCGCCCGCGGACCCGTCACCACCTCGATCCCGCCCTCCGGGGCGGTGGGTGAGCCGGACATCAGCCGTCCGGCGATCCGGTCCGCGGTCATACGTAATCGCTCCAGCTCGGCCGAGCGAAGATGCAGTTCGGCCTGGCGGCGGTGGATGAGCGTACGGATCGCGGCGGCGGGCGCCGCAGGGTGCGGCAGCGCGCCGTCCCCGTCGGCCGGGACGGCCAGCCCGTGTTCGACGAGATGCCCGAGCGCCACGTCGAGACGGTCGCGCGGCAGTCCCAGGAGACGGGCCAGCTCCTCCGCTTGGAGTCCCCGTTCCTTGAGCAGTGCTTCGTAGGTGCGTTCCTCGGCGGCCCCCAGGCCGAGGGTCTGCAGTTCCCCCTCGCTCATGCATCGGATTCTCACCTTGTCTTCACGGGCCACACAAGTGTGCGTGTCCACTTGTCAACACGTCGACCACATTGATCGGTTGGCGCCTCACAGGTTGCATGGCCATGACCACCTTTACGGCTTGACCAGCACGTGGGAGGGGTACGAACTGTGCGCATGGCCAGAACAAGCACACGGAGACCGGGAGTTACCAGGGGGACCGGTCTCGCCGCGCTGCTCGGCGCGGCAGGGCTGCTGCTGACGGCGGTACCGGCTCAGGCGGCCACCCCGCCGGCCGCCGCACCGCCCGCCGACGTCCTGCCGGGGGCAGGCACGGCCACCCCGTCGCTCGTCGACGGCATCAGAGAGGCGGCGGACGCCAAGGCGAGCCCCGCGGACGCGGCCCGTGGCCATCTGGACGCCAAGGAGAGCCGCTACCGGATCGCGGACGCCCGGCGCGACCTCGCTCCGGTCGCGACCGTCGAGCGCGGCAAGGAAGAAACCGTACGGCTCCAGCAGAAGCACCATGGGATACCGGTGTTCGGCGGGCAGTACGTCGTCCGCATGGAGCACCAGGCCGGCAAGCGGGTCGTCACCGGCACCTCCGGCAAGTACTTCACCGGTCTGAAGACCGGCACCCAGGCCACGGTGAGCAACGAGACCGCCGTGCGACGGGCGGTCGCCGCGACGGCGGCCCGGCTCGGCGGCAAGACGCTCAGCAAGGCGGACGCCATCCGCGCCAAGGGCGCCCAGTCCGCCCGCGCCGCCGCTCTCACCGGCTCGGTCGCGGGCCTCGTGGTGATCCCCCGGGGCGAGGGCGTCCTCGCCCACCAGGTGACCGTGCGCGGCACGAACCCCACCACCGGTGAACCCGTGCTCCAGCAGGTCTTCATCGACGCCCGCGCCGGCTATCCGGTCCTGCAGTTCAGCAGCATCAAGACACTGGCCGAGCAGCGCAACGGCGCGTCGGGCACGGCCCCCAGGGCGGCCGCGCGAGGAGCCGGCTCCGCCACGGCGGACGCGATCCCCGGCTCCGAGGGCACGGGCGTCAAGCTGGACGGGACCAAGGTCGGCCTGAATCTCGTCTTCGACGGGAACGCCGCCAAGTACCTGATGAGCGACACCGAGCGCATGGCGGCCGGCAGCAAGAACACGCTGACCACCTGGGACGCCCGGCAACTGGACGTCAATGACGTCCTGGGCGTCTGGCCCGGCGGCATCAAGGAGTTCGCCGACCCGTCGAAGGACGTCGGCAAGGAGGCCACCGACGCCGGCGCGGTCGACGCGCACTGGGCCGCCGGCCGGGTCTACGACTACTACCGCGACGCCCACGGCCGCGACAGCCTCGACGGCCGCGGGATGACGGTCAACTCCCTCGTCGGCGTCACCAGCTTCGGCTTCCCGTACGTCAACGCCTTCTGGGACGGCCAGAAGATGGTCTACGGCGGCGGCGACGAGGAGTACAAGCCGCTCTCCGCCGACCTCGACGTCGTCGGCCACGAGATGACCCACGGCGTCGTGGAGAACACCGCCAACCTGGTCTACGCGGGCCAGTCCGGCGCTCTCAACGAGGCCATCGCCGACTACTTCGGCAACGCCATCGACCTGGCCGCGTCCGGCGCCTCCATGGACGACCCGGACTCGGGTCTGATCGGCGAGGACCTCTGCCGTACGGCGGCGCCCCGCGCCTGTGCGCTGCGCGACCTCAACGACGGTGCGAACACCTCGAAGAACTTCCTCGGGGTCACCTACTCCACCGACAACGGCGGAGTGCACCTCAACTCCACGATCTTCTCCGGTGCGTTGTGGGACCTGCGCCAGGACGTGGGCGGCGAACTCGCCGACCGGATCGTCTACAAGGCGCTCGCGGAGTACCTGACCCCCCTTGACGGCTTCACCGACGGCCGCAACGCCGTCCTCGCCGCCGCCAAGGACCTGGGCGTCAACGCCAAGCAGCTGAACGCCGTGAAGCGTTCCTTCAACGCCCACGGCATCGTGGCGGGCTGGGAGGACGCCCTCGGCGTCGACTCCGACCAGCTGCTGGGCAAGATCAACACCACCGGCACCGGCGCCCAGGCGGGCGGCGGCCAGTGGGTCGTCTCGCAGTCCAACGACGAGGGCTCCGAGCCGTACTCGGTCTACACGGGCCGCACCGACGGCAAGGGCGCGGCGAAGCTGGTCAGCCCGAACGACGGCCGCTACCACGTCTACCCGGCCACCGACGGCAAGACCGTCGTGTGGGCGGCGTACGGCACCACCAGCCTGGACATCCTGTCCCGGCCGGTCGCCGGCGGGCCGATCAAGAAGCTCTACACCTCGTTCAGCGACATCAGCGGACTGCGGGTGGAGAACGGTGTCGTCGTCTTCGAGACGTCCGGCATCTTCGGCGACCGCCATGTCAGCTATCTGCGTCCCGGGGACACCCGGCCCACGCTCGTCGACGGCGGCGGCTTCGACATCCTGACCGCCCTGCCGGCGATCAGGAACGGAAAGCTCTCCTACGCCAAGCTGTATCCGACCCCGGACGACTACAAGCTCGGCGTCGAGATCCTCGACCTGAAGACCGGCAAGGCGGCCCTGGCCCAGCAGCTCGGCGAGCCGCAGATCCTCGGCCAGACCGGGGTGAACGCGACCCACGCCTTCTGGCTCGTGGACGAGAACCTGAACGACGAGGGTCAGATGGGCATCCGCCGGTCTGCGCTGGACGGCACCGGCACGGTCGACATCAGTGCGGAGCGCAAGCCGAAGGCGCTGGTCTCCTTCGACCTCACGGTCTCCGACACCGCCGTCACGGTGAACAGCCAGCTGCCCGACCTGGCGCTGCGCAACGAGACGCTGCCGAAGATCTGGCAGCTGACCACCGACGGCTCACAGCAGGACCGGCTGTCCTGCAACCGCGGTGAGCAGATCTCCCCGGCCGCGGTCTCCGGCCGCCAGGTGGTCTGGATCGACGGCACCACCGGCTGGACCGACCTGGTCACCCGGGACCGTCCCGCGGGTCAGTGCGGCTGACCTGCTCGCACGGATGACATGAGGGACTGAGGGACCCCCGGCGCCCGTGCGCCGGGGGTCCCGTCCGGTCCGCCACAATGGAGTGATGAACACGACGTCCCGGCCGGCCGGGAACGGCGAGCTGAGGGCGGACTGCGGGAACTGCTTCGGGCTGTGCTGTGTGGCCCTGCCCTTCACCCGGTCCGCGGACTTCGCGCTGGACAAGGACGCCGGTACCCCCTGCCCCAACCTCGCCGCCGACTTCCGCTGCGGCATCCACACCCGGCTGCGGCCGAGCGGCTTCACCGGCTGCACGGTCTATGACTGCTTCGGCGCCGGGCAGAAGGTCTCCCTGTCGACCTTCGGCGGCAAGGACTGGAGGTCGGCCCCCGACACGGCCGCACAGATGTTCGCGGTGTTCCCCGTCGTCCGTCAGCTCCACGAGCTGCTCTGGTACCTGAACGAGGCGCTCGGCCTGGAGCCGGCCCGCTCCCTGCACGGCGAGATCCGGAGCCTGCTGGCGGAGACCGAGGCGCTCACCGAGCTGGGACCCGACGCCCTCGGGGAACTGGACGTGGCGGCACACCGGCAGCGGGTCAACGTGGTCCTGCTGCGCACCAGCGAGCTGGTACGGGCCGGAGCGGGCCGCCGGAAGAAGGACCGCAGGGGAGCGGACCTGATGGGCGCCCGGCTCAGGGGTGCGGACCTGCGGGGAGCGAGCCTGCGCGGCGCGTATCTCATCGCCGCCGACCTCGGCTGCGCCGATCTGCGCCTCGCCGACCTGATCGGGGCGGACCTGCGGGACGCGGACCTGTCGGGGGCGGACCTGACCGGCAGCTTCTTCGTCACCCAGCCGCAGCTGAACGCGGCCCGGGGCGACGCCACCACCAGGCTGCCGGGAACGCTGGACCGCCCCGCGCACTGGTCCTGAGACCAGGGGAACACGCGGGGCGGTGCGGGTCGCAGGGCCGTACCGGCGGTTGCCGGACGGTACAGGGGTCAGCCGTTCGCGAGGGCCACGACCCGGTCGAAGTCCCCGTTGAACCGGTCGTGGTCGCCCACGGTCGGTCCGGACGAGGTGTACTGCCACATGGTGTGGGTGCCCCAGCCTGCGGGGAGGGTGCCGGGGGTGGTGTTGTAGCGCGCGATCCACAGCGGATTGCTCGCGCCGAAGCCGGCGTAGTTGCCGGTGCACTGGGTCCACCAGGTGGTGGCGGTGTAGATCACCGCGTCCCGGCCGGTCAGGACCCTGTAGCGGTTCAGGAAGTCCCCGATCCAGGTCACCATGCCTGCCGGGGACTTGCCGTAGCAGGCGTCGCCGTAGGGATTCCACTCGATGTCCAGCGCGCCGGGGAGGGTGCGGCCGTCCTGCGACCACCCGCCTCCGTTGCTGACGAAGTAGTCGGCCTGGGCGGCACCGGTCGTCTTGTCGGGCGTGGCGAAGTGGTACGTGCCGCGGATCATTCCGATGTCGTACGAACCGCCGTACTGCTGGGTGAAGTAGGGGTTCCGGTAGTAGGTGCCCTCGGTGGCCTTGACGTAGGCCCACTTCACACCGCTGCTCCACAGCGTCGGCCAGTCGACGTTGCCCTGGTGGCTGGAGACGTCGACGCCTTCCGACTGGGCGGCGCGGCTGCTGCGCGGCAGTCCTCCCTGGCCGTCGTGCTCGATGACGCCCATGCCCAGGTAGGCGGAGCCCCGAGGGGGGACGTCGTCGGCGCCGGCGGTGCCGGGGAAGGTGAAGAGGAGGGAAAGGACAGCGAGGAGTGCGCCGGACACTGCGATGAGGGAGCGGCGGGATCTCCTCGCGGGGCGGAGGGGAACGGTCGTTCCGGATCTTTGCACGGGCACCAGCGTGCCTCCGAAGACCTCGGTGGGGGGACCCGAGGACGAGCCGGCAAGGGCCCGGCTCAGCCCTACGGTGTGGACATGCCATGCGGAAAGCTACGCACGTAGACCGGCCCGGAGGATGAGGGGTGGGGAGCTGCCATCGGTCTACGCCTGCGAAATACTGACGGAGCGGCGAACGTGTGAATCGCTGAGAGAAAATCCGGGATCAGGAAGCGCGCGAGGGGTGCTGACGTGCACAAAAGCGGTACGAGCGGGGAAGCGGGCCCGCAGGCCGGAAACGGCGTGGACCACGAATTCCTGTCTCTGGAGCGGGAGTTGGCGGTCTTTCTGCGCCGGGCGCGGGCGTCCTCCGGCGAGATGGCCCGCGAGGTCCACCCCGAACTGGAGCCCGCTGCCTACGGTCTGCTCGTCCGGCTCGACGAGACGGGGCCGCAGCGCGCGACCGATCTCGCGGTGTACTTCGGCGTCGGCAAGGCGACCATGAGCCGGCAGTTGCACGCGCTGGAGGAGCTCGGGCTGGTGACCCGCGAGCCCGATCCCGCCGACGGCCGCGCGTCACTCGTCCGGCTCACCGAAGAAGGTCTCGCGCGGTTCCGCCGAGTGAGGGACGCCCGCCGGGACCGCTACGTCCGCAAGCTCGCGGGCTGGGACCGCGGCGAGATCGCGGAGCTGGCGAGGCTGCTCCATCAGCTGAACGCGCGGGCGGAGAGCTAGATTTCGTCCTCGGCCGCTCGGCCGATGGGATGACCGGCCGGCGCCGAACGGGTGGCCGGTCCCCGCTGCCGGAGGACGGCCCGGGCCCGTCGCCCCCGGCCGCCGAACGGGTGGCGGGGGCCGTGATGCCTGCCGGCGCCGAACGGGTGGCCTGCCGCTGCTGCTTGCCGCGGCCGAACGGGTGGCCTTCCGAGGCTGCCTGAAGCGGCCGAACGAGTGGCGGGCCCACGCTGCCTGAGCGGACGACGAGTGGCGGGCCCCGCTCGCCGTCCGGCGGCTCGACCCGGGCGTATCGGCCCGGCCCCGCCGTATCGGACCGGCGCCCCGACCCGGGCGCATCGGACCGGCGGCCCCGACTCCGGCGCATCGGACCCTCGGCCCGCCCCCGCTCAGAACTCGGCGAAAACCACCGCCGCGTCGTCGTGCAGCTTCCAGCGGATCACTTCCGTACGCTCCTCCGCCGCCGCCTCGATGGTCCGGACCCGGTCGATCAGGCCCTGCGGTCCCTCCTTGCGCAGCAGCGCCACGCACTCGGTCCAGCTCCCCTCGGCGAACATGTCGACCCACCGGGAGGCGCCGTCCGTCAGCGCGGCCACCGCGCGGACCTCGGACCGGGGCGTCCGGCCGGTCACCGCGCGGGCGGCCACGGCCGGGTCGGCCGCGGCGGTGAAGAACCCGCCCTCCGCATTGCGCAGGAGGTCCGCCGTGGCGTGCGTCCGCAGCTGTTCCCGCGGCAGCCGGTCGATGCGGTCGTCCAGCACGGCCCGCACCTGGCCGTCGGGCGACTCCAGCAGCAGCGCCGAGTCGGAGAGCACCAGATGCTCGACGTCGTCCCGCGGGCCGCCCCAGCGCACCATCACCACGGTGGCCTGCGGTGTGCGCACGTGAGAAAGGTCACAGGTGTCGCGGTGGGCGTCGGCGGTGCGCCGGATTGCCGCCGAGAGCGCATCGGCCAGTGTCATATCCCGGAGCGAACCGGACAGTTCGATCAGCGCGCCGCCGAGCCGTGCGGTGAACCAGGGCACCCCGTGCACACATCCGAAGCCCGACACCGGCGGGGTCACACCGTCCAGCACCACCAGCGTTCCCCCCTGGCCCGAGGCAGGAAGGGCGACCGACGCCCAGTCCTCGTTGGGGCGTTCGGGCGAGCCGGGTGCGGTCGCGAGTTCGATACGCATGATCCCCAGTCTGCACGACTCGTTCACCATGCCTGCACCACTGCCGAAATGCCCCGTACCGGCAGGTCAGGGCATGTTCCTCGATGACGGGCGGCCCGGCGGCGAAGCTGCGGGCGCGCATCCTGCCAAAGCCCGGCCGGAAGATCCAGCCGACCGCCCGGAGAGGGGTGATCCGGCGACCGGCGCGAGTTGTTTGCCAACTCCCGATTGCTGTTCACTCGTTCAGGTGGCGGAGCGGCCGATGCGCGCATCCCTCCCAGGAGCACTGCAATGGTCTGAAGCCGTGCAGGGGGCGGGAACTCGCGTGTGACCGGTCGTCATCTCTGCTGCAAGGGCGGACAAGTCAAGCAGGATTGCGAGCACCGGTGCAGAAGAAGCGGCCTCAGGCCCCCCTGGTCCCTGAGACGTTCCCGGCACAGGAGACCTCGCCGGACCCTGTCGCGCGCGGCCGCACGAAGCGGGTGCGCAACCGGCTGGTCGCGGGCGTCGCCGTCGTCGGCCTCGTCGTCATCGCCGCGGGCACGCCCGGCATCCTGAACGCCTCCGCCGAACTGACCGAGTCCCAGCGCCTCGTCACCCTCGCCGGCCTCAACCGCGAGGCCGTCACCCTCGCCCACTCGCTCGCCGACGAGCGCGACGAGGTCACCTCGTACATCGCGGCCGGACGCGAGGCCCAGAAGGGCGAGGAGAAGGACCGGCGGGTCGTCTCCGACAGCACGAGCGCCCGCGTCGACCGGCAGATCGACGAGATCGGCAGTCTCATCTCCGGCGACCACGCCGGACTGCGGCGTGAACTGGCCGCCGTGCCCTCCGTGCGCCGCACCGCCCTGACGGGCAAGGGCACCGCCACCGAGGCCCACCGCGCGTACTCCGCCGTCATCGCCCATCTGCACGCGGTCGCCGACGAACTCACCGAGAAGACCCCGCCGCGCGCCTGGGGGGCATCCCGGACCGCGTCCGGCGGCGACACCCGGGCGCCCGCCGAACTCGGGCTCGCGGTCGAGCAGGCGTCCGCCACCCGCGGGCTGCTGCTCGCCGCGCTCGCCGTGCCGGGCAAGGGCACCACCGAGACCATCGACCCGATCACCGGGCTGCCCGTCCAGGAGGAGGAGGCCGACGCGCCGGGCGACGCCCTGCGCAACGGCCTGAGCGGCGCGGCCCAGCAGGCCCGCGTACGCGAACTCGCCGCGCTCGCCGACTTCGACCAGGCCGCCGGCAAGGGCGCCCGCGATTCGCTGGCGGCCACCGTCACCGGACCCGAGATCAAGACCGCCGAGGGCTATCTCGCCCGGCTGACGGACCAGCCGGTGCTCTCCAAGGGAGAGCGCAAGTCCGACCACGAGAAGGTCGAGGCCTCGCTGACCGCCCGCATCGAGCAGATGCGCAGCGTCGAGTCCTCCCTCGCCTCCGGCCGGATCACCAGCTTCGAGAAGCTGCGGGACGACGACGTCACCGCCCTGGAACTCCAGATCGCCCTCGTCGGCGGTCTGCTGATCCTCGCCATCGGCGTCTCCTCGGCCGTCGCGCGCACCCTCACCCGGCCGCTCGCCGTCCTGCGCATCGGCGCGGCCCGCCTCGCGGCGGCCCCCGAGGTGGAGGAGCCCGTACGCTTCACCGGCCGCAACGACGAGTTCGCCCAGGTCGTACGGTCCCTCAACACCCTGCACGGCAAGCTGAGCGACCTCTCCCTGCGCGCCGAGCGGCTGGAGGGCGACCGCGGCGACCTGGCCGGTGCACGCGACGAACTGGCCGCCGAACTCGCCACCGGCCGCGCCGAACTGCAGCAGCGCACCGAGGAGCTGACCGCCGAACTCACCCGGCTGCGCGCGACGATCGACCACACCTTCGTCAACCTCTCGCTGCGCACCCTCGGCCTCGTGGAGCGTCAGCTCGGCGTGATCGAGAAGCTGGAGGACCGCGAGCAGGACCCGGAGCGGCTCGCCACCCTCTTCAAGCTCGACCACATGGCCACCGTGATGCGCCGGCACAGCGAGAACCTCCTGGTCCTCGCCGGCGCCGAACACGGCCACGCGAACCCCGGCCCCGTGCCCCTCGTCGACGTGCTGCGCGCGGCCGTGAGCGAGATCGAGCGGTACGAGCGGGTGGTCATCCAGTCGCTGCCGCCGCACGCCCAGGTCGCCGGCTTCGCCGCCGACGACCTCAGCCATCTGGTCGCCGAACTGCTGGAGAACGCCACCTCCTTCTCCCCGCCGGACGCGCAGGTCGAGCTCTCGGGCTGGCTGCTGGAGAGCGGCGAGGTGATGCTCTCCGTGCAGGACAGCGGCATAGGGATGACCGGTGGCCGGCTCGCCGAACTCAACGCGCGGCTGGACGACCCCGAGGGGTTCGAGACCCGTCCGGGCAAGGACGGCGACGGCCTCGGGCTGCGGGTCGCCGGTCTGCTGGCCGCACGCCACGGCGTACGGGTCCAGCTGCGGGAGCTGAAGCAGGGCGGCATCACCGCGGTCGTCGTGCTGTCCAGGGGGCTGCTGCCCAAGGAGCCGCCGGCCGAGCAGCACACCGCGAGGACGGCGGGCGCCACGCCCGCGGTCCAGCAGCCGGGTTCGGTCGCCGAGGCCAACTCCAACGCCCTGCCCAGCAGTCCGCGACAGCTCGCCCACGACGCCGACCCGCTGGTGGCGGCCGCGGAGGCCTCCGTCCGGGCGGCCGAGGCGGAGGCGGAGACGCACGAGCGCACGCCCGACGGGGAGCCGGAGACCGCCGGGACGGACCAGGCGACGTTCGAGATGCGCCTGCCGGAGACGGCGGAGCCCGCGGCGCAGGCACCGTCCCCGGTTCCCGCCCAGGCTCCTGCCGAGACCCAGGACCGGACCCAGGCGCGGCCCGCCGAGCCCGAGGCCCGGCCGCGGCCGGAGCCCGCCGGTGACCGGCCCGCGCCCGTCTGGGACCGCGTCACCGACAAGGGCCTGCCCAAGCGGACGCCCAAGGTCGTCCAGCCCGCCACCACGCCCGGCGAGCGCACCGGCAGCGTCGATGCCGACGCCCTGCGCCGCAGGCTCGGCGGCTTCCAGCAGGCGGCCGAGGAGGGCCGCCGCGATGCGCAGGCGGAGATCGAGCGCACCGCACCACGGACAACAACAGAAGATGCGGGGGACACAGTCGAGGAGGCACGCAGTTGACTGCGACCGGGACGTTCGGCCTGAGCAGTGAAGCCCGCAATCTGCACTGGTTGCTGGGCAATCTCGTGGAAGAGGTGCCGGGCGTGCGCTCGGTCGCCGTCGTCTCGTCGGACGGACTGCTGCTCCTGTCCTCCGACCCGGCACAGAACGCCGCCTCCGCCGCGGCCCCCCGCCGGGAGGGTCCGCGGGGCTCCAGCGCCGACCTCGCCACCATCGTGTCGGGCATCGGCAGCCTCACCATCGGCGCCGCCCGGCTGATGGACGGCGGCGGTGTGAAACAGACCATGGTCGCCATGGAGGAGGCCAGCGTCTTCGTCATGTCGATCAGCGACGGCTCGCTGCTCGGCGTCCAGGCCGACGCCGACTCCGACATGTCCGTCGTCGCCTACCACATGGGCATGTTCGTCGGCCGCGCCGGACACGTCCTCACCCCCGAACTCCGCAGCGAACTGCGCCAGTCGTTGGAGGGCTCCCAGTGACGTCCGCCCGCAAACTTCCGGTGCGCGGCGAGAACCGCCGCCCCGCCCGCGTACGCCCGTACTCCCTCACCGGAGGCCGCACCCGCTTCGGCCATGTGCTGCTCGTCGAGACCTTCGTCGCGGCGCTGGAGGCCCCCGCCGAACGCAGACAGCTGCCCCAGGGCGCCCTGTCCTCGCGCGTCATGCCCGAGCTCCAGGCCATCGTCGAGCTGTGCCGCCGTATGCGTACCGTCGCCGAGATCTCGGCGATCCTCAAGATGCCACTGGGCGTTGTCCGGGTCCTTCTCAGTGACCTCGCCGACCAGGGAAAGATCCGTGTGTACGGCACCGGGCACGGGCCCGGACGGCCCGAACGCGCACTGCTCGAAAGGGTGCTGAGTGGACTCCGCCGCCTCTGACACGCTGCCCTCCCCGACCGCTCCGACCGTCCCGGAGCCGGCGACCGGTCCGCCGCCGGCCGCCGACGAGGGCCTCAAGGCCTGGCAGCTCGACCACACCCGTGCCCCCACCGCCACCAAGGTCGTGGTCGCGGGCGGCTTCGGCGCGGGCAAGACGACCTTCGTCGGCGCGGTCTCCGAGATCACACCTCTGCAGACCGAGGCGCTGATGACGGCGGCGAGCGAGGAGACCGACGACCTCACCTCGACGCCCGACAAGACGACCACCACCGTCGCCATGGACTTCGGCCGGATCACGCTGGACGACGACCTCGTCCTGTACGTGTTCGGGACACCCGGCCAGCAGCGCTTCTGGTTCATGTGGGACGACCTGGTGCGCGGTGCGATCGGGGCGATCGTCCTCGCCGACACCCGAAGGCTCCAGGACTGCTTCCCGGCGCTCGACTACTTCGAGAGCAGCGGCCTGCCGTACATCGTGGCCGTCAACCACTTCGAGGGTTCCGAGCTGTTCGAGGCCGAGGACGTGCGGGAGGCCCTGACGGTCCCCGCGCACGTGCCGGTTGTGATCATGGATGCACGCAGCCGGATCACCGTGATCGAATCGCTGCTCGCGCTGGTCGCCCACGCGCTCGAAGCAACCCCCGAACAGTCCTGACAGACGAAAGAGACTCCCCGATGCGGAAGATACTCATAGTCGGAGCCGGCCAGTCCGGTCTCCAGCTCGCCCTCGGCCTGCAGTCGCAGGGCTACGAGGTCACCCTGATGTCCAACCGCACGGCCGACGAGATCCGCTCCGGCCGGGTCATGTCGACGCAGTGCATGTTCCACACCGCGCTCCAGCACGAGCGTGATCTGGGCATCAACTTCTGGGAGTCCCAGGCCCCGCGCATCGAGGGCCTCGGCGTCTCCGTCGCGGGACCCGAGTCCCAGCGGGTGATCGACTGGGTGGGCAAGCTGGACGGCATCGCCCAGTCCGTCGACCAGCGGGTGAAGATGGCCGGCTGGATGGAGACGTTCGCCCAGCGCGGCGGACAGCTCGTCATCCACGGTGCGGCCGTCTCCGACCTGGACTTCTTCTCGCGCACCTACGACCTGGTGCTGGTCTCGGCGGGCAAGGGCGAACTGGTCTCGATGTTCGGCCGGGACGCCTCCCGCTCCCCGTACGACGCCCCGCAGCGGGCGCTCGCCGTCGCCTATGTGCACGGCCTCGGCCCGCGCCCCGAGCACCCCGACTTCGACGCGGTGCGCTGCAACCTGATCCCCGGCGTCGGCGAGCTCTTCGTGATGCCGACCTTCACCACCAGCGGTCGGGCGGACATCCTCTTCTGGGAGGGCATCCCCGGCGGCCCGCTCGACGCCTTCCAGGGCGTCAAGGACCCGGCCGAGCACCTCTCCCTGACGCTCGAACTCATGGAGAAGTTCACGCCGTGGGAGTACGCGCGGGCCACGAAGGTCGAACTGACCGACGCGGGCGGCACGCTCTCCGGCCGGTACGCCCCGACCGTGCGCAATCCGATCGGCCGGCTGCCCGGGGGCGGCCTGGTCCTCGGTGTCGCGGACGTGGTCGTCGCCAACGACCCGATCACCGGCCAGGGCTCGAACTCGGCGTCCAAGTGCGCGGCCGCGTACCTCTCCTCGATCGTCGAGCACGGCGACAAGCCGTTCGACGAGGCCTGGATGCAGTCCGCCTTCGACCGCTACTGGGACACGGCCCAGCACGTCACCAAGTGGACGAACGCCATGCTCGGCGTCCCGCCGGAGCACGTGCTCAACCTGATCGGCGCCGCGGGGCAGATGCAGCCCGTGGCCGACCGGTTCGCCAACGGCTTCAACAACCCGGCGGACTTCGAGAACTTCTTCTTCGACCCCGCGCTCACCGAGGCCTATCTGGCCGAGGTCGCCGGGGCCTCCGGGGCTCCCGCCTCCGAGTAGCCGGTGTCCGGCCCCGCCGTGGCGCCCTCCGGGAGCCGCGGCGGGGTGTACTCCTCCAGCGGGCTGCCCTTCGGGTCGGGCCGCACCGCGCCCAGCAACGGGTTCGCCGCGATGGGGGAGACCTTCACCGTGGCCCCGGGACGCGGCGCCTGGACCACCATGCCGTCGCCCAGATACAGGGCCACATGGGTGGCCCCGGGGAAGTAGATCACCAGATCACCCGGGCGCAGCGAGCGCAGCGGGACCTTGGGGAGTTCCTCCCACTGGTCCTGGCTGGTACGCGGAATGGTGCGTCCCGCCGCCGCCCAGGCCTCGGAGGTCAGCCCCGAGCAGTCGTACGAAGCGGGACCCTCCGCGCCCCACAGATACGGCTTGCCGATCTGCTCCACCGCGTACCGCAGCGCCTTGCCGCCCTCCTCGGTCGGCATCCGCTTCCCGTCGAGAACCCCGGAGTCGAGGATCTTCTCCTGCGCCTCGGCGGTGTCCGACTCCTCCAGCGCGGTCAGTGCGGCGACCTCCTCGGGGGAGAGCGAGGCGAGCATCTCCTCGACGGCCTTCAGCCGGACGGCCGCCCTGTCGCGGGCCCGCTTCTGCCGGGCGGCGAGCGTCTGCTCCTTGTCGAGCGCCGCGCGGGAGGCCGCCGCGAGCGCGGACGCGCGCCGGGCGCCCCTCTCCAGCCGGTCGGTGGTCGC
This sequence comes from Streptomyces sp. AM8-1-1, assembly GCF_032229325.1. Taxonomy (NCBI): domain Bacteria; kingdom Bacillati; phylum Actinomycetota; class Actinomycetes; order Kitasatosporales; family Streptomycetaceae; genus Streptomyces; species Streptomyces sp. AM8-1-1. The sequence continues at coordinate 2,736,632 of NZ_CP135086.1, read as the reverse complement.
CAGCCGGTCGGCGGCCGCGCGTTCCATCAGATGGTCCTCGTCCAGGGCGTGCTGGGGGTCGCGGGCGAGGAGGAGCCGGACGTAGGCGGAGAGTTCGGAGCGGCCCTGGTACTGCTCGCGGGCGAGGCGCCCGGCGTCGCCGCGGCTGTCGGCGAGGGCGTTGCGGGCCGTGGCGAGCTCACGGCCGAGGGCGGCGGTCCGGGCCTGCTGGGCCCTGAGCTGCTCCTCGGTGGCGTTGTACGCCTCGCCGGCCTCCTCGGCCTGGAGGTACAGCGTCCGGAGCCGGGTGAGCATCTGGGGGACGGTGGCGGGCCGGGCAGCCGCGCTCCCGGAGGTGCCGGCCGCCTCGTCGCTGCCGGACTCCGGTCCGCCGGTCTCCTCCACCGGCTCCTCGCCGGTCCCGTCCTCCTGACCGGTGACGGCGTCGGCCGCGTGCCCACCCGGCGGTTCCGGTACGGGCTCCGCCGCGGCCGGTACCGCCGCGATCACCGTCGCCGCGGCCAGGGCCGCCGTACAGACCGTGCGCAGCAACCTGCCTGACACTTCATCACCTCCGGCTGCGGGGTGGGCATTCCGCCCCACAGCCGATCGTGCGAGCGCACAAGCCGGAGCGCGCCGCGAGTGGTCGATTCAGCGCAATACCGTCATCCGTCGAGGGGGAGTGCGCGCGTCCTACGGCGTGTCGGACCGGCGGCCGGGCTTCGACCAGGGCCACTTCAGTTCACGGCGTTCCTTGCCGCCCGGTGCGTACTCGTACTTCCAGCCCCGCTGGAGACCGAGCCGCTTGGTGTAGCCGGAAGGGACACGCCGGTACGTGTGCACCGTCGGCGGGGCGCCGTCGTCGTCCGGCACGGGGACCTCGTACCACTTCGGCGGATGTCCGGTCGGTCCCACCAGGATCGGCAGTACCCGACCGTCCAGCGGCCCGCCCACGAAGGGGGTGTTCTCACTTCTCACCCGGTCAGTGTCTCCCGGACCTCCGGCCCGTCCGTCACCGGGCGCGCCACGGCGCGGCCCGCACCCGTGGGAGCGCGGCCGGGGCCCCGTCCGGCGGACACGGAGCACTGTTTCGGCCGGATCCCCGTACCTGACTCATTGACAGGCCAAATCCCCCGCGGCTACTTTCGGCCCAGGCCGAAACAGCCGGGCTCCCGTCGCTTCCCTTCTCAGCAGGCCTTCCGGAGGCCCCCATGAAGACAGGCTTCACGCGCGCCACCGCTCCTCTCGCTCTGTTCATGCTCGCCGCCTCTCTCTCCGCGTGCGGGGGCGGCGGCTCGGGCTCCGACTCGGACGGCGTCACCGTCTGGATGTACCCGGTGATCGCCGACCCCAAGGCCAACGCGGCCTACTGGGACGGAATCGAGAAGGCCTTCGAGAAATCGGCACCGGGCACCGAGCTCACCGTCGAGCAGCAGCCGTGGGACAACCGCGACCAGAAGATCGCCACCGCGTTCGGCGGCGGCAAGGGCCCGGACGTCGTCCTGCTCACACCGGACCAGATCCCGCAGTTCTCCGCCGGCGGCGCCATCACGCCCGTGGACGCGGCGCTGAAGAACAGCACCGACAAGTTCCTGCCCGCGACCCTGGCCGCGATGAAGCAGGACGGGAAGATCTACGGCGCGCCGATCTACCAGACCGTCACCACCACGGTCTACAACAAGAAACTGCTCGCCTCGGCGGGTATCGCCACCCCGCCCGGCACCTGGGACGAGATCAAGGCGGCCGCCCCCAAGCTCAAGCAGAAGGGCGTCGCCATACTGGACTACTCGGCGAGCCCCGAGGCCTCGCTGAACCTGAACTTCTACCCGCTGCTGTGGCAGGCCGGCGGCACCGTGTTCGACGAGTCCGGCAAGAAGGCGGCGTTCAACAGCGCCGCCGGTGTCGAGGCGCTCACCTTCCTCACCGACCTGTGGAAGGCCGGCTCGGTCCCCAAGTCCGCGATGACGAACACCAACCTCCTCGCCGACCACGCGCTCGGCAAGCAGGAGGCGGCCATGGGCTTCTCCGTCGTGCTCGCCGACGCCGAACTGGCCGCCAAGACCTGGGGAGCGGACAACGTCGTCGTGGGCGCCCCGCTCAAGGGCCCCGCCAAGGAGATCGCCTTCGGCATCCCCGGTGCCCTGAGCGTCAACGCCAAGTCGAAGAATGTGGACGGTGCGCAGAAGTTCCTGGAGTTCATGACCCAGCCGGAGCAGATCCAGTCGCTCGGCAAGGCCAGCGGCTACTTCTCGCCCCGTACGGACGTCAGCGTGCCGAACACTTCGCCGTACGCGAAGCAGTACCAGGCGGCGCTCGCGGCGGTCTCGCCCGGTGAGCCCAACCCCGCGGCCCGCCAGCTGATGGGTCTGCTCGCACCGGAGATCCAGGCGGCGCTGACCGGGAAGAAGAGCCCCAAGGAAGCGCTGGACGACGCGGCGAAGGCGGCCGACGACCTGCTGGCACGGCAGCGTTGAGCGAGGCGGCCACGGGCAAGGCCCTCCCGCGCACCACCGAAGCGCACGAGAGCGTCGCGCCCCGGCCCGGACGGCGTCAGGGGCGGCGGCGCGAGGCTCTCGTGGGCTTCGCGTTCATCGCCCCGATGCTGGTGCTGTTCATCGTCTTCCGGTTCGGGCCGACGATCGGCGCCGCCTTCCTCTCGCTCACCGACTACCGGCTCAGCGGCGAGTGGGAGTTCATCGGCGCCCGGAACTACACCCGGCTGTTCGGCGACGCCCTGTTCTGGGAGAGCCTCGGCGTCACCGCGATCTACACCGCGGTCTACGTCCCGATGACGGTGCTCCTCGCCCTCGGCACGGCCGTGCTGCTGCACCGCACGGTCTGGATGCGGGGCTTCTTCCGCGGGGTGTTCTTCCTGCCGTACGTCACCAGCATCGTGCTGGCCGCCGTCATCTGGAAGTGGATCTACGAGGTCGACGACGGCCTGCTGAACGCCGCGCTCGGCGCAATCTCACTGGGACCCGTGGACTTCCTCGGCGACGATAACCTCGTCCTGCCCTCCATCGCCGCCACGGCGGCCTGGAAGGGCTTCGGTTACACCATGCTGATCCTGCTGGCCGGGCTCCAGTCCATCCCCCGTGAGGTGACCGAGGCGGCCACCGTCGACGGCGCGAGCGCCTGGCAGCGCTTCCGCTGGGTGACGCTGCCGATGCTGCGGCCGGTGCTGTTCTTCGTCCTCGTCATCGAGGCGATCCAGGCCTTCCAGGTCTTCGACGCGATGTACGTGATGACCGGCGGCGGCCCCGTCCGCGCCAGCTACTCGCTCGTCTACTTTCTCTACGACTCGGGCTTCAAGTACTTCGACTTCGGCTACGCCAGCGCGGTCGGCCTGATGCTCTTCGTCGTGGTCCTGGTCTTCTCGCTCATCCAGCGCCGGCTCATCGGCAGAGAGGTGGACTGATGGGCCGCCTGAGACTGCCCGTGCTGCTGGTCCTGGTCGCCTTCGTCACCATGGCGCCCTTCGCGGTCATGGTGCTCGTCGCGTTCGCCCCGCCGGAGGGCTCGACGCTGCCCGGGGCCCTGGACATCACCCGCGCCACCTGGCAGAACTTCACCGACGTCCTGGAGGGTGCCGACGTCACCCAGTGGGCGGTGAACTCGCTGATCTACTCACTCGTGTCGGTCGTGCTCATCCTGCTGTTCTCGTCGATGGCCGGGTACGCCTTCGCCAAGAAGCGCTTCCCCGGCCGCGAGGTGCTGTTCTGGGCGTTCCTGGCCACCCTGATGGTGCCGTTCCAGGCGACGCTGATCCCGTACTACATCCTGGTGTCGAAGATGGGCGGGGTGGACACCTACTGGGGACTGATCGTGCCGACGCTCGCGAACTCCCAGGCGGTGTTCCTGATGCGGCAGTTCATGTACCAGCTGCCCGACGAGCTGTTCGAGGCCGCGAAGATCGACGGGGCGTCGGAGTGGCGCATCTACACCACCATCGTGATCCCGCTGATCCGGCCGATCCTCGCCACCCTCGGTGTCTTCGTCTTCCTGTGGCACTGGAACGACTTCCTCTGGCCTCTCGTCATCGGCCAGTCCTCGGACATGCGCACCCTCACGGTGGGGCTCGCCACGCTCGCCGGCCAGGACGTCACCATCAACCAGATCATGGCCGGAGCGACGATCACGGTGATCCCCTGTCTGCTCGTCTTCGGGCTGCTCCAGCGCTATCTGACGGACTCGATCGCCACCTCCGGCCTCAAGTCGTGACCGTCATCGACATCAACCGGATGCTCGGTCCGCTGCCGTACGACGAGGTGGCGAGCCGGGAACCGGAGGGACTGGCCGCGGAGCTCGACCGTCTGCACATCGACAGCGCTTGTGTGGTGCACACGCACGCCGTGTACGGCGACCCCCGGGACGGCAACGCTTCTCTTTCGGCGGTGAAGGGGCCGCGACTGCGGCCGGTGCCCGTGCTGATCCCCGGCCCGCTCGGCACCGGGGACGTTCCCGCCGGGCGGCTGGTGCGGCTGTGCCCCGGCGAACACCGCTGGTCCCTCACCGGCGAGCACTCCCTCGTGCTCGCGGCGGAACTGGCGGGCAGGCGCGCCACCGTCCTGCTCGCCTGGGAGACGGTGAGCGCCGCCGAGGTGCGGCGGTTCGCCGACGCGTGCCCGACCCTGCGGATCGTCCTCACCGGCACCGGCTACCGCAGCCTGCGGGAGCTCGCCGAACTCATGGACGTCCACGAGGAGCTGTCCGTGGACACCTCCACCCTCGCCGGGCACCTTCAGGTCGAATGGTTCGCCGCGCGCTACGGCGCCCGGCGCGTCCTCTTCGGCACGGGCGCCCCGGTCACCGACGACGCCGGACCGCGCTACCAACTGGACACCCTGGACCTGCCGAAGACCGACACGGCCCTCATCGCCGGCGGCAACGCCCTGCGGCTGCTGGGCGAGCACCCGTGAGCGTGATCGACGCGCACGGCCACCTCGGCCGGTGGCCCGCGTTCGCCGTCACTGACGGCTCCGCGCGGAGCCTGCTGGCCGTGATGGACCGCTGCGGCGTCACCACCGCCTGTGTCTCGCACCTCCTCGCGGTGGGCCCCGACGCCCGTGCCGGCAACGCCCTCCTGCTCGCGGAACTCGCCCGCCACCCCGGCCGCCTGCTCGGCTACGCCGTCTTCAACCCGCACGACCCCGAAGCCCCCGAGCGGCTGCGGGACCTGCTCGAAGCCCCCGGCGTCATCGGCGTCAAGCTCCACCCCGAGGTCCACGAACTCCCGCTCGACCACGCCGCGTACGCGCCTGCCTTCGAGATCGCCGCCGGGCGCGGGCGCATCGTCCTCGCGCACAGTCAGTACCGCTCCGCCTGGTCCGACCCTGCCCGGTTCGCGGCCGTCGCACCCCGCTACCCGGAACTGCCCCTGCTGATGGGCCACTCGGGCCTGTGGACCGACGGCTTCGCGCCCGCCGCCGAAGCGGCCGCCCGCTGCCCGAGCATCGTCCTGGAGACCTGCGGCTCCCGGATGACCGCACGCCATCTCGTCCGGCTGGTCGCCGAGGCGGGCGCCGAACGCATCGCCTTCGGCTCCGACGCCGTCTTCCTCGATCTGCGCGTAGGACTCGGGCGCGTACTGCTCGCCGGCCTCGCGGCCGCCGACCGGCAGCAGATCCTGCACGGCACGATGAACCGGCTGCTCCAGGGGCTGCGATGACACCCGTACGCACCGAGGGCTGGCCGCAGTGGCCACCGCCGGCCACCGACGAGCAGCGCGAACGGCTGATGCGGGTCCTCGACGGCGGCCGCTGGGGAGCGACCGCGGGCCACGGCGACGACTCCCTGGTGGCGCGGTTCGCGGCGGATTTCGCCGCCGGTGTCGGCGCCGCCCACGGGGTCTGCACGGTGAACGGGACCGTGGCGCTCTTCCTCGCGCTGCGGGCCCTCGGCGTACGGCCCGGGGACGAAGTGATCGTGCCCGCCTACACGTTCGTGGCCACGGCCACAGCCGTCGTCCTCGCCGGGGCGGCGCCCGTCGTCGCCGATGTCACCGACACCCTGCACCTCGATCCGTCGTCCCTGGCAGGGCTGGCCGGCCCGCGGACCAGGGCCGTCGTGCCGGTGCACCTGGCCGGCGCACCCGCGGACACCGAGGCGCTGAGGGCCGCCGCCGAGCACCACGGTCTCGCCGTGGTGGAGGACGCGGCCCAGGCCCACGGCGCCCGTCGGCACGGACGCCCCGCGGGGACGCTCGGCGACGCGGCCTGCTTCAGCTTTCAGTCAAGCAAGGCGATGACCGCGGGGGAGGGCGGCATCGTCGTCACCGACGACCGCCGGGTGTACGAACGCCTCTGGGCGCTGCACAACGTCGGACGCCGTGCCGACGACGGTTGGTACGAACACCCGGAGCTGGGCTGGAACCTGCGGATGACGGAGTTCCAGGCGGCCGTCCTCGGCCCCCAGCTCCCGCTGCTGGAGGGCCAGATCGACCATCGCGAGGCCCGGGCGGCCACGCTCGCCCGGGCGCTGGACGACGTCGAAGGACTCTCGCCCCTGCCCGAGCCCGCCGGGACGACGCGGCACACCCGGCACCTGGCCCTGCTGCGCTACGAGGCGGCCGCGTTCGGCGGCCACCCCAAGGCGGTCTTCCTGGCCGCGATGAACGCCGAGGGAGTGCCGCTGGACACCGGGTACCGCTCCCTCACCCGGGAGCCCTCCCTGACCCCCTACGCCGTGCGGACCCGTCCCTGCCCGGTCGCCGAGGCGGCCGAGGACTCGGTGGTCTGGGTGCGTCAGCCGATGCTGATGGCGGACGACGCGGCCATGGCGGACATCGCACAGGCCGCGCTGGTGGTCCAGCACGCCTTCAGACGACGGCCGCTCAGGCATTGAGCCGGGTGTGCACCGAGGCGCTCAGGCGTTGAGCCGCGGGAGCACCTCGGTGCCGAACGCCTCGATCGCGCCCAGCGCGTCCTTCTGCGGCATCCCCGGCGGCTGGATGCGCAGCACCACCCCGTCCGCGCCCATCTCGCCGTACGCCCCCAGCCGCTGCACGCACTGCTCCACCGAGCCGATCACCGAACGGGCCTCGATGTCGTCCCACTGCTGGGCGTAGCGCGCCGCGTCCGCCGAGGTGCGCTTCCAGTCGCCGTACGCGTCGTACAGCTCCCGCAGCGGCGCCTCGAGAGCCCCGCGGGCCTGCTGCGAGGTGGCCGCGGCGAAACCCTCGCGGCAGACGATGACCTCGGAGCCCAGGCTCGCCGCACCGCGCGGGTACGAGCGGTACTCCGCGATCTTCTCGGGCAGTTCGGAGTCCAGTTCGTTGAAGGACGTCGTCCAGCCGTCGCACATCCGGGCCGTGCGCTCCAGAACCGCCGAGACCCGACCGCCGTTCCAGATCCGCGGGCGCGGCGACTGCACCGGCCGCGGGGACAGGAACGCCTTGTCGAGCGAGGTCCAGCGGCCTTCGTGGCTGACCTCGTCCTCGGTCCACAGCCGGGTCACCAGTTCCAGGCTCTCCTCGAACCGGGAGACACGCTCGCCCGGCCGGGTGCCGTACAGCGCGAACTCCTCCGGCCGGTAGCCGAGGACGAATCCGGCCGTGAGCCGCCCGCCCGAGAGCACGTCGATGTGCGCCAGCGTCTCGGCGAGCCACACGGGCTGGTAGACGGGCGCGATGAGCCCCGCGGTGGCGAGCCCGATCCGCTCGGTGTGCGCGGCGAGATACGCCAGTGAGGTGACGGCCTCGTGGTATCCGGGCCGGTGCAGATGGCGCTCGCCGAGCACCACCCAGTCGAAACCCGCCTGCTCGGCCAGCCGGACCTGCTCCACCGCATCGGCGAGCCGGGGCCGGTCCGCCTGGTCCGCGTAGAGATTGACGTACAGACCGAGACGCATGGGGCGCTGGGACATTCTGGCTCGCCTTTCCTTTACGGTCCGGGCCGTAAAGGCTAGCGTGTCGGGAACGACCGCAACAGACGGGAGAGACCGCCCATGTCTGCGACCCAGACCCTGGTGCGCGGACTGCGCGGCACCGTGGTGCCGGCAGTGGCGACACCCATGGATCCCCGGGGAGTCGTGGACCTCGGTGCGCTGCGCGGCTACGCGGAGCGGATCGCGGCCGCACGCATCGGAGGCGTCGCCGTCTGGGCGCACACCGGCCGCGGTCTGTATCTCTCCGAACCGGACCGCGCGGACGTCCTGCGCGTCTGGCGGGAGACGGTCGACGGACCGATCGTGGCAGGCGTGGGGGTGCCACGATCGGTCCGCGCCACCACCCTTCGGGAGGCGTGGGACGCCACCGTCACCATGGCCGTGCAGGCGGCCGGACTGGGCGCCGACGCGGTCATGGTCTATCCGCTGGCACAGTTCGCCGAACGCCCCGAGGGCGAGCGGGAGGCGGTACGCCTGCACGAGCGGGTGGCCGAGGCCTGCGGGCTGCCCGTGCTCGGCTTCTTCCTCCACGGCGAGGCCGGGGGCTACCCCTATCCGCCGTCCCTGATCCGCCGGCTGCTGGCCCTCCCGTCGGCCGTCGGCGTCAAGCTCGCCACCCTGGACCGCGCGATGGCCTGCCAGGACGCGATCCGCGCGGCCGAGGGCAGCGGAAAGCTCGTCGTGACCGGCGAGGACCGGATGTTCGGCCCGTCCCTGATGTGGGGCGCCGACTCGGCCCTGGTCGGCATCGCCGCGGCGCGCGTGGGTCTGACGACCGCGGTCCTGGACGCCTGGACGGCGGGCGACCACACCGCGTTCGTCCGCGCGTCGGGCCGCCTCGACCGTTTCGCCGAGGCCACGTTCACCGCCCCGATCGAGGGCTATGTGCAGCGGATGCTGTGGGCGGCGGTGTGGGAGGGCCTGCTCCCCGAGTCGGCGGCGCACGACCCGTACGGGCCGCGGCTGCCGGAGTCGGAGCGGACGGCGGTCATCAGGTGCCTGGAGTCCCTCTCGGAGGAGAAGGACTGAGGGCTGTCCTCACCGCACCGCACCGCACCGACCCTCGCCCGTTCGGTTGCACCTCGCCCGTTCGGTCGCACCCGGCCCCTGCCGGCCGCGCCGGCCCGGTCGGGCTGCCCAGCCCCGTCCAGCCGCACCCGCCCGGCTACCGCGCGGTGGCCACGGCCGGGCGCAGCTCCGGGAAGAGCGTCAGCGCGTTGCGCCACAGCACCATCTCCCGCTCCTCCTCCGAGAAGCCCGCATCCCGGATCACGCCCAGCGACCAGCACGGATCGATCAGCGTCGCGTCCGTGCCGAACAGCATCCGCTCCACCGGCACCCCCGCCTCCCGCGCGTAGGCCACCCGTCCCGCGTCCGCCGCCGTACGGCAGTGCTCCAGATACAGCCGGTCGCAGCCCGCCGCCGCGTGCGCGGCCTCACGCCATGCGTCCCCGCCCGCATGACCCATGATCACCCGCAGTCCCGGGCGCTCCGCCAGGAGTTCGGGCAGCAGGGTCACCTCGCGGCCCCAGGTGTGCAGCAGCAGCGGTACGCCCGCGTCCGCGACCACGTCGAAGGCCTCCGCCATCTCACGGGTCCCCGGCAGCCGCCCCGGGTAGTGGGTGTGGATCTTCGCCCCGACGAACAGCCCGGTGCCCAGGCACCGCTTGAGGTCCGCCGCGCTCTCCTCGATCCGGTTCGGGTTCACCACCGCGTACCCCCGCAGCCGCGGCCGGGTCTCCAGGACCTCCCGCAGGGCCGCGTTCCCGGCGACCGCGTCGAGGACCACCGCCTCCGACGCCGACACCAGCTGGACGTCGATTCCGTAGCGGTCCATCTGGCGCAGGTTGTTGTCCGCGTCGCCGCAGGTCAGATGGAACTGCCAGCGGCCCACATGCGCATGCACATCGATGATCGGCATCAGACGAGCAACTCCTCGATGTTCTTGGTGGAGATCGCGGCACGGTCGTCGTCGGAGATGTCCGCGTAGCGCAGCCGCAGCGTCAGGGGCGAGATGTCCATGAAGGGCGTGCGCGAGCCGAAGACCAGATGGCGGGAGCCCACCTGGTCGACGACGCGCTCGATCGAGTCGCAGCCGGACAGCAGACGCGTGGTGACCCGGAACCCCGGCTCGTCACGGGCCATCAGCAGGAAGTCCGCCAGCAGATACGCGTGCAGATCCAGGAAGATCACCTCCGCGCCCCGGTCGGCGAGCACCGGGCCGAAGCGGCGCGGGTCGCCGTCGTGCAGGAGCACCATCCCGCGCTCCAGGGCCAGCTTCACCACCCGCCGGTAGCCCGGGAAGCCGGGCTCGGCCGCCTGCTCGACGGTGAACAGCCGCAGGAACCGGACCCCGTCGGCGGCCAGTTCGTCCAGCCGCTCCTCTGCGGTGAGCGCGTCCCGGACGTCGACCGTGCCGACGGGCAGCAGCTCCGGGCAGTCCGCGAGATCGCGCACCGTCTCGGCGTTGCCCGCGCCGTCGTGGAAGAGGGGTCCCCGCGTGGAGAGCGCCAGCGCACCGGCGACGGGGGAGCGGTCCAGGATCGCGCGCACCTGCGCGAGCCCGAGGTCCCGCTCGTGCCGCGGCCAGGGCCCGTACAGCACATCCACGTCCCAGCCGATGTGCTCCGCCGGTGTCGGATGCAGCCACTCGTACGTCTGTGTCGCGTTCATCGTGCTCCCACCTCGCACAGGGCCCGCGCGATGCGGTCCACGTCGTCTTCGGTGTACGCCTCGTTCCACGGGAGCACGAGCAGCGTACGGTCGATCAGCTCCTCCGCCCGGAGGCACAGGCCCGGCGGATACCCGGGCACGGCCGGGTTGGCGTACAGCGGCCGTTCCAGGTAGCCGGGAACCGACGGGATGCCCAGATCCAGGAGCCGCTTGCTCCAGCGGGCGTTGTCGTCGACCAGGAGCGGCACCACCCACCAGGCGTGGCCCTCCCGGCGCTCCGGCAACCGGCAGTCCCGCAGGCCGTCGATCGCCGCGGCCAGCTGCCCGGCCCGCCGGCGCCGTCGGGACACCACGTCCGCGACCTTGCCCAGCTGGGCCCGCGCGACCGCGGCGACGAGTTCCGGCATCCGGTAGTTGAGGCCCATCGTGCGGTGGATACGGCCCTCGGTGCGGTCCCAGCCCTTGTCCATGAACAGCCGCATCCCGCGGGCGAGCTCCGGGTCGTCGGTGACGGCCAGTCCGCCGTCGCCCGCGGTGATGTGCTTGAACTGCTGGAGGCTGAAGCAGGCGATGTCGCCGAGGGTGCCGAGCAGCCGGCCCTCCTCGTCCTCGCCGAGCCAGGCCTGGGCGCAGTCCTCGATGAGCACGAGCCCGTGCCGGTCGCAGATCGCGCGCAGCGCGACGATGTCCGCCGCGGCGCCGAAGAGATGGACGGCGATGACCGCCTTGGTGCGGGGGGTGATGGCCGCCTCGACCGCCGCCGGGTCCAGATTGCCGTCCTCGGCCCGTACGTCGGCGAACACCACCCGCGCGCCCTGGGCCATGACGGGAGCCACCGTGCCGAAGTCCGAGATGGGCGTGGTGATGATCTCGTCGCCCGGCCCGGCCCCGGCCGCCGCTACCGCCAGATGCAGGGAGGCAGTACCCGAACTGCAGGCCACGGCCTCCCGCCGGGAGTACAGGTGCGACATCTCCGCTTCCAGGGAGCGTGCTTCACTTCCGAAGGAGCTGCACAGCACCGCGGAGTCGAGGACCCGCAGCACCGCGGCCCGTTCCTCCTCGCCGAAGGTGCGGCCGCGCGGATCGAGATCTGTGGGCAGTGGCATTTCCCGTTCGGGCATCGGGGCACTATCCTCTCCGCAAGTGTGCGGTTATGGCCTGGGCCGAAATTAGGGCCGTGGGTTGGTGGGCGTCAACCTCCGGCTGAATGTGTCGTACCCCCTCCAACCACTCCAGCAGAACGGAGACCGGCCGATGGCTCTCACGGTCGGCGTCATCGGTCCCGAGGACCTGGTCCACAAGGTGGTCGCGGTCGGCGGCGCGTCGGGCGCCGAGCGTCTCGTGCCCCTCGCGTACCGGCACGAGGACGAGACCCTCGGTATGGTCGCCCGCGCCCAGGCGGAGGCCGACGCCCTGCTGTTCACCGGCGTCGTCCCGCACACCCTCGCCGCGGCGGCCGGCCTGCTGGACCGGCCCGCGATGTACGTCCCGTACAACGGCGCGACCCTGCTGCGCGCCCTGGTGGAGCTGCTCCGCCTCGGCCACGACGTCTCCCGCATCTCCATCGACACCCTGCGCCGCAGCGAGGTCATGGAGACGCTGACGGAGGCCAAACTGCCCACCGAGCATGTGCACGTCCTGCCCTACCGGCCGGGGCTGACCTCGCAGGACCTCGCCGACTTCCATCTGAACGCACGCGACAAGAAGCAGACACGCGTCGCCATCACCTGCCTCGGTTCGGCGTTCCACCTCCTCGAGCACGAGCTGCACGCGGTCCGGCTCGCGCCCTCGCGCCATTCCATACGTTCCACGCTCCAGGCGCTGGTCCTCGCCACCGCCGGAGCGCACAGCGGCGACGCCCAGATCGCCCTCGGCATCATCGATCTGCCCGCGGACGACCGGGAACTCGCCGCCGACCTGCGGGTGCTCGGCGGAAGTCTCGCCGGGCTGCCGGACGGCGCACGGCTGGTCGTCACCACCCGCGGGGTCCTGGAAGAGGTCAGCGAGGAGTTCACCCGCCTCCCCTTCCTCGCCGATCTCGCGGCACGGCACGGCACCGCCCACGTCGGATTCGGTCTCGGACGCACCGCCGCGGAGGCGGAGTCCCTGGCCAGACGGGCCGTCAACCGGGCCCGCTCGGTGGGCGCGGTCGCCGGAGTCGTCTCCATGACCGACGATGTCGACATCGTCATCGACGCGGAACGCACCCCGCCCGTGAGCCCCGCGACGGGTCCGGAGAGCACGGCGACGCTGGCCCGCCGCGTCGGACTCAACCCGAGGACGCTGGACCGGCTGCGGGAACTGGCCGCCGAGGAAGAGGAGGACGGCATCACCGCGCACCGCGTCGCCGAACACCTCTCCGTCCAGCAACGCACCGCCCGCCGCATCCTCAAGCGACTCGAACGCGCGGGGGTGGCGGTCCCCACCGGCAGCCGGCAACTGGGTCAGACCGGCCGCCCTCCGATCGTCTACCGCGTACGCCTCTGAGCCCGCGCTTACGGCCCGGGCCGTAAACCGAAGGAGCCGTGCTTGAAGATCGCCTCGGTCCACACGCGCGTCGTCAGGGCCCCCTATCGACGCCCCTTCGTCATCAGCAGCGGCACCAGCCCCGAACTCGTCAGCCTCGTCGTCGAGGTGCGCACGGCCGACGGTCTGTCCGGCTTCGGCGAGGCCTCCCCGATGACCGCCTACACCGGCGAGACCCTCGCCGGACTCGAAGCCGCGCTCACCGACCACGCGGCGCCCGTGCTCATCGGCCGTGATCCCCGCGATCTGGCCGGGGCGCACCAGGCCATGGACGGCGCGATCCGCGGCCAGCACCTCGCCAAGGCCGCGCTGGACATCGCCCTGCACGACCTCTCCGCGCGCGCCGCCGGCCGGCCGGTCCATCTGCTGCTCGGCGGCTGCGTCCGGCCGCGCGTGCCCACCACCTGGGTGGTCGGGCTCGGCACCGTCGACGAGATGGTGAAGGAGGCGGCGGAGTACGCGGCCCGGGGCTTCACCCACATCAAGGTCAAGGGCGGCGAGGACCCGGACCTCGACGTCCAGCTGGTGCGCCTCGTACGCGAGGTGCTGCCGGACACGGCCGAGCTCTGCCTCGACGCCAACGAGGGCTACGACCCCGGCACCGCGGGCCGTACCGTCGCCCGGCTGGCCGACGCCGGACTCGATCTGGTCGAACAGCCGCTGCCGCGCTGGGACCTGACGGGCATGGCGGGGCTGAGGAGCAGCGGCGGGGTACGGGTGATGGCCGACGAGAGCATGCAGTCGCTGCACGACGCGATGGAGATCGTGCGGCGGGGCGCGGCCGACGTCCTCAACATCAAGATCCTCAAGGTGGGCGGTCTGCACCGGGCCCGGCAGATCGCGGCGCTCGCGGAGGCGGCGGGGCTGTCGGTGAAGCTCGGCACGATGCCGGAGCTGGGCGTGGCGACCCTGGCGGCGGCCCATCTGGCGGCGTCGCTGCCGCACGCCACGGTCCCGGCGGACCTGGTGGGACCGCTCCTGGTCTCGGAGGAGCCCTTGGCCCCGACGGCGTTCGCCCACACCGCGGACCAGGGCTGGCTGGCGATCCCCACCACTCCTGGCCTGGGGCACGACCTGTAGGAACGCCGGGCAGGTTCCTACCCGGGGCGGGGTGTTCCGGGCCGGCTACAGCAGGCGCGTCGCGTCGTCCATCACCGGGACGACCCGGCGCGCCAGTATCCCCACCGGTCCCTCCGCCCGCTCCAGACCCAGCAGCGCCGTCACCGCCCCCGCGGTCTCCGTGTCCGTCGCCGCCGTCGCCGTCAGCAGCGCGATCAAGTGGTCGATCAGCCAGTCCCGCAGCTCCTGGGCGGCGGGCTGCTTTCCCTCGTCCAGCCAGATCAGCGACGCGGCCTCGACCGCCGCGATCCACGTCCGCACCATCATCCGCAGCCGCGCGCCCGGCCGGTCCACGCCGAGGTGGACGAGGATCTGCTCGGCGGCGGCCCGCCGCACCTCGTCCACGATCGCCGTCGTACGCGAGGTCTCGGCCACGCTGCCGCCGCGAAGCAGCGCGCTGAACCCCGCGTCGTGTTCGTCGACGAACGCGAGATAGCGGTCCAGCACCCGTGAGAGCCGCTCCGTCGGCGGCCCGGACGGCGGTTCGGTGAAGCACAGCTCCAGCTCGTCGGCCGCCGAGCGCAGGGCCGCCTCGTACAACTGCGGTTTCCCTCCCGGGAAGTAGCGGTAGACGAGGGGCCGGGACACCCCGGCCGCCTCGGCCACGTCGTCGAGCGAGATCTCGCCCGGCGGCTGGTGCGCGAAGAGGGTGAGGGCCGCCGCCAGGAGCTGCCTGCGGCGTTCCTCGACGCTGAGCCGTCGGTACGCACGGGTCGCCGGAGCGGGACTGGTCATGCTCGCAGCGTAACCGCACGGCTCCGGCGGCAGGCGGCGAGCGGGGAAGCCCGGCACGGGCCCGGCCGCCTGTCCGGCGGCCGGTGGCACGATGCGGCCGGCCCGCGTGGCCGGGCCGTCGACACCGTCCGCCCGTGCGGCCGGGCGGCCGTCGACTACGCCAGCAGGCCCGAGCTCTTCCACAGCCTCCGCCCCGGCCCCCTCAGCACGCCGATGTCGTCCAGGAAGTCCGTGAGCCGCTTGGCGCCCGACTGCATCACCTCGCGACGGTGGCCGCTCGCCTTCACCTGCGCCACGGCCTCACGTCGGTCGAGACCGACGTTCGTGTAGACCTGCGGATTGATGAAGCAGACGGAGAACACCTTGGCCGCCTCGCCGCAGCTGAGCCGGGTGAACTCCTGCTCCCAGCGCGGCGCGGTCACCATCTGGCGCCGCAACTCCTCGCGGGCGTAGCGGACATGGCGGGCCTCTTCCACCACATGGATACGGGTGACACCACGCACCAGGGTCTGGACCCGCTCGTCCGGGAACGTGAGGCGCTGCATCCAGTCGAGGATCTCCTCGCCGAGCAGGGTCGCCGCGAACGAACCGGGTGTCGTCGACACGGTCTTCAGGACGCGGGCGAGATTGTGGTAGACCCGCGGCACCGGGTAGGCGGGTGCTCCGCCCTTCTGGATCATCCGGGCGAACATCATCGAATGCCGGCACTCGTCCGCGATCTCGGTGAGCGCGTACCGCACATGGTTGCTGGTCACGGACTTGTCGTAGATGTGCCGCACCAGCAGCTGCATCAGGATGATCTCGAACCAGATGCCCAGCGAGGCCAGCGAGGCGGCCTCGTGCCTGGCCAGGTCCATCCGCTGGTCCTCGGACATCTTCCGCCACAGCGGGGTGTCGTACAGCGACACCAGCTCCGGCGGCCAGAACCACTTGTCGTCCTCGACGGGGGAGTCCCAGTCGAGCTCCTTGTCGGGGTCGAAAGAGTGCTTGGCGGAGGACTCGAGCAGGCGCTCGGCGACCTGTTCACGGTCCCTCAGAGGGCCGAGTGCATCGCGCAGCAGCCGCAAGTCGCGTTCGGTCACGGTCGTCATGGCAGTTATGAGACTCCTTGTCAGTAAGCTCGTCAATCCCTTGCGCACGACTTGTTGACTCTTCGTCTACCAACGTGTGAGCCTGCCAAGTGGCCTTCGGTATACGGGATATGAGGCGAAGGAGTCGCCGGTGTCGACGTACGACCGCTACACGAACGCCCCTGAAAGCCTCCAATGGCAGGTCCCGGCCTCGGGCGCCGCCCGCTTCAGCTGGGAGTACGACGACGGCCGCGACCGTCTTCTCGCCCTGTACCAGAAGGGCAAGGACAAGCAGTGGGACGGCGCCAAGCGCATCGACTGGGACCTCGAGGTCGATCCGTACGACCCGCTCGGCACCCCCGACGAGGCGCTCACCCTCTACGGATCGCGCCACTGGGCGAAGCTCACCGAGAAGGACAAGGGCGAGCTGCGGAAGCACTACACCTCCTGGCAGTTCAGCCAGTTCCTGCACGGCGAGCAGGGCGCGATGGTGTGCGCCGCGCGCATCGTCGAGTCGGTGCCCGATCTGGACGCCAAGTTCTACTCCGCCACCCAGACCATGGACGAGGCCCGGCACGCCGAGATCTACGGGCGCTTCCTGCACGAGAAGGTCGGGATGCTGTACCCGGTCAACGACAACCTCCAGGGGCTGCTCGGCGACACCCTGCGCGACTCGCGCTGGGACATGCCCTACCTCGGCATGCAGGTCCTCATCGAGGGGCTCGCCCTCGCCGCGTTCGGCCTGCTCCGCGACACCACCGACAAGCCGCTGCCCAAGCAGATCCTGGCGTACGTCATGCAGGACGAGGCGCGGCACGTGGCGTTCGGGCGGATGGCGCTGCGCGACTACTACAAGCAGCTCAGCGACGCGGAACTGCGCGAGCGCGAGGAGTTCGTGATCGAGGGCTGCTACCTGATGCGCAATCGCCTCAGCGGTGTCGAGGTCCTGGAGAACTTCGGCATCCCCCGGCAGGAGGCCGCCGAGCTCTCCGAACAGTCCGAGTTCCTCCAGCTGTTCCGCAAGCTGCTGTTCAGCAGGATCGTGCCGTGTGTGAAGGACATCGGTCTGTGGGGCGAGCGGCTGCAGAAGGCGTACCTGGACATGGGCGTCTTCGAGATGGGTGACGCCAACCTCGACCTGCTGATGACCCAGGACGAGGAGATCGCGGAGCAGCTGGACCGCGAACGGTTCGCGGAGGAGGATCGGGCCAGGGTGGCGGAGGTCGAGGAGGCGATCGCGGAGGGCGGGACCGCCGGTCCTTGACCGTGCCGTTCCGGGAGGCACCGGGCCGTCGGCCGGTGTTCCGGGCGGGCGTACGCTTCCCGCGCGGATGACCTGCCGGTTGAACCGGGACCGCCGGCCGGCCGTACTCCTAGCCGGCGGCCCGACCTCCCGAGCCCGGTCCGCCGTGCCACCACCGCGCTTCGCACGGAAGGACCTTCGGGTGTCGCTCTTCACGCGCTCTCGTCAGCTGCTGCACAAGGACGCGGCGAACAGCGAGGGGGACCCGGCGCCGACGGCGGGTGACGCTGCCGCGGATGCCCCGGCCGACGCCGACGCGGAGGACACCGCGGCAGCCGACCCCGACCCTCAAGCGGAGGGCACCGCGGCAGCCGACCCCGAGGCCGCCGCCGACCCCGAGCCCGCCGCCGACCCGGACGCCGCCGACCCGGAGGCCGCCGCCGACCCCGAATCGGCCCCGGCCGGCGGGCGGAGGAACCCGGGTATCGCCCGCGCCCGCTCGTCGACGACGACCGTGCTCGCCGCCCTGCTGGTGTTCGCCGCGCTCGTCGTCCCCAATGAACTCACCCGCGTCACACCCGCCTCCTTCACCCGCATACCCGTCGAGGCGATCTTCGGCGCCGCCCTGCTGCTGGTCCTGCCGACGCGGGCGCGACGGGTGACGGCGGTCGTCGCCGGGGTGTGCCTCGGTCTCGTGACCATCCTGAACCTGCTGGACATGGGGTTCTACTCGGTGCTCGACCGGCCGTTCGACCTCGTACTGGACTGGATCCTGTTCGACGACGCGAAGGCGTTCCTCCAGGACTCGGTCGGCACCGCCGGTGCGATCGGCGCCGTCGTCGTGGTCATCGCCCTGGTCATCGCCGTCCTCGTCCTCATCACGCTGGCGGTCGTCCGGCTGACCCGGCTCGTCGCCGAGCACAGCGCGGTGGCCACCCGTTCCGTCCTGGTGGCCGGGACCGTCTGGGTCGCCTGCATGGCGCTCGGGATACAGAACGTCGGCGTCCCCGTCGCCTCCCTGGCCACGGCCGACCTCGCCAAGCACCGCCTGTACACGGTGCGTGCGGGCATCGAGGACGAGCGGGCGTTCGCCAGGGAGGCGGCCGTCGACAGGTTCGCCGACACCCCCGCCGACCAGCTGCTGACCGGACTGCGCGGCAAGGACGTCATCTTCGCGTTCATCGAGAGCTACGGCCGCAGCGCCATCGAGGACCCGGCGATGGCGCCGCAGATGAACGAAACCCTCGCCGAGGGCACCGACCGGCTGAAGGCGGCCGGGTTCTCCGCACGGAGCGGCTTCCTCACCTCGCCCACGTTCGGCGGCGGCAGCTGGCTGGCCCACTCCACCTTCATGTCGGGCCTGTGGGTCAAGAACCAGCAGCGGTACCGCAGTGTCACCTCCAGCGACCACCTCTCGCTCACCGGCGCCTTCCAGCGCTCCGACGCCTGGCGGACGGTCGGCATCATGCCGGGCGTCACCCGCTCGTGGCCGGAGGGGAAGTTCTACGGCCTGGACACCGTCTACGACTCCCGCGAGCTCGGCTACGAGGGCCCGAAGTTCAGCTGGGCGCCCGTTCCCGACCAGTACAGCCTGTCGGCCTTCGAGCGTCTGGAGAACAGCAAGCCGGGCCGCAAGCCGCTGATGAGCGAGATCATCCTCGTCTCCAGCCACAACCCCTGGGCGCCCATCCCCAAGTCGATCGGGTGGGACGAGATCGGTGACGGCTCGGTCTACCAGTCCATCAGCAAGGACGGGAAGGACCCCAAGGAGGTCTGGAAGGACCCCGACCAGGTGCGTACCGAGTACCGGCGCTCCATCGAGTACTCGGTGAACAGCCTGGTCTCGTACGTGGCGAAGTACGGCGACAAGGACACCGTGCTGGTCTTCCTCGGCGACCACCAGCCCGCGAAGATCGTCACCGGTGAGAACGCCGGCCGGGACGTGCCGATCTCGATCGTCGCCCACGACCCCGCGGTCCTCGACAAGATCGCCGGCTGGGGCTGGCACGAGGGCCTCAAGCCGTCCCCGGACGCGCCGGTCTGGCCGATGGACACGTTCCGCGACCGCTTCCTGACGGCGTACGGCCCGCGGCCCGCTGCTCCGGCGACTCCACCGGCGCGCTAACGCGGCGGCTCGGCACGAGCCGGGCTGTACGCCGGGTTCAGTCGCCCGGGTTCGCCGCGCTGGGCATCTGGGCCGGTCGGATCACTGCCGGCAGCCGTTCCTCCGCCGCCACCGCCATCTCGACCAGCGCCACGTCCGCCCCGCGCGCCGCGACCAGTTGGAGGCCCACCGGGCAGCCGTCGTCCGTGAAGCCCGCCGGGACACTCGCCGCCGGATGGCCGCTGAGGTTGAACGCCCAGGTCAGCCCCGTGGAGTAGGTGTCGCCCGGGCCGTCGTGGCCGTGGGGGCGGTTCGGGGTCGCGGGGGTCAGCAGTACGTCGGTCCGGGCGAACAGGGCGTCCAGGCGGCGGTCGTTCTCCGCGCGGACCGCCGCACCGGCTGCCGGGCGGCCGCCCCGGACCGCCTGCCAGGCGTCCCGCGGGTCGAGGAGGTGGAGGGGGCTCCGGTCCAGGCGTACCACTCCGGTCGTCTCCAGCAGCCCGGCCGCCGCCCGTGCCACCGACTCCACCTCCGGGTCCGTCCGTGCGAATCCCAGGTCCGGTGACCAGCGCGCCCGCAGCGGCAGGACCGGGCGCACCTCCTCGTACGGGCCGAGCACCGCCCGCAGACAGGTCCGTGCCTCCGCGGCCGTCGGGGTGAGCACACCCGCCGAGGCGAGACCGGTACGGTCGGGCGACGGCAGCAGGCCGTTCGTCGTCTTCAGCCCGAACACCCCGCACCAGGCCGCCGGGATACGTACCGACCCGGCGCCGTCGCTGCCCGTGGCGAGAGCGGCCATGCCCGTCGCGACCGCCACCGCCGCACCCGCCGAGGAGCCGCCGGGCGTGCGGTCCGCCCGGTACGGGTTGAGTGTCCGGCCGTGCCGGCCGAGGCCCCAGGTCTGCCAATACGTGCCCGGCCCCGGCACCGCCGTCGATCCGACCGGCACGGCGCCCGCCGCGATCAGCCGACGGGCCGCATGCGCGCGGATGCCGGCCGGCCCCTTCACCGCGAACGGAACTCCCGCCAGCGCCCCCGCCGGATCGGGCTCCCGGCTCAGCGCCCGCTCCGGCCACACGTCGAGGAAGGCGCAGACCTGCGGGTCCAGCCGTTCGATCCGCTCCAGAGCGCGGGCCACCGTCATCGGATCAGTCTCGCAGGGCCGCCTCCATGACGGCGCGCGCGATGGGAGCCGCGCTGCCGCCGCCGCTGATGGCCCCGCGTACCCCCGTGGCGTCCTCGACGACCACCGCGACCGCGACCGCGGGCTGGGTGGCGCCGCGCGCCTGCGCCCAGGAGATGAACCAGGCGTACGGCGTACCCGAGTTGCCGAGACCGTGCTGCGCCGTGCCTGTCTTGCCGCCGACCCTCGCCCCCTTGATCGCGGCCTTCCCGCCGGTGCCGTCCTCCACCACGCGCACCATCAGCCGCTGCAACTCGCGTGCCGTGGAGGGGGACATCGCCTGGTGGTACGAACGCTGGTCGGTCTGCGAGAGCGTCCGGCCGCCGGGGGTCGTCACCCGCTCCACGAGATGGGGCTGCTTGAGGTCCCCGCCGTTGGCGACGGCCGCCGAGACCATCGCCATCTGGAGCGGTGTCGCGGTGGTGTTGAACTGCCCGATCGACGACAGCGCCAGCTGGTCCACGGTCATCCGCTTGTCGAAGTTCGAGGGGGCCACCCCGGAGGGGATGCGCAGCTTGCGGTCGTTGAAGCCGAACCTGGAGACCGTGTCCAGCATTCCGGCCATCCCGATCTTCACGCCGATGGCCGCCATCACCGAGTTGCACGACCACTGGATCGCGTAGGCGAGCGAGGCGTTGCCGCAGTCCTTCGTCACGTTGGGCAGCGTGGTGCGGGTGCCCGGCAGGATGTACGGGTCGGGCGTACCGGTCGGCGCGTCGACATCGGCGACCACCCCCGCGTCCAGCGCCGCCGCCGCGGTCACGATCTTGAACGCGGAGCCGGGCGGATACGTCTGCCGGATCGCCCGGTTCAGCATCGGCTGTGTGTACTCGGCGTTGAGCCGTGCCCACGCGTATGTCGTCGACATGCCCGTGCCCGAGAGCTCGCCGGGGTCGTACGACGGGCTGCTGACCAGCGCGAGAATCCTGCCGGTCGACGGTTCGAGCGCGGCGACGGCGCCCCGCTTGCCGCCGAGTCCCCGGTACGCGGCCTCCTGCATCGAGGGCTTGATGGTGGTGACGACATGGCCGCCGGACCGCCGGTGGCCACTCACGTCGTTCCAGAACGGGAACGCGGTGAGCAGCGGGTCCGAGCCGGAGAGCACCGTGTCCTCCGCGTTCTCCAGGAGGGTGGTGCCGTATGTCTGCGAGGAGAAGCCGGTCACCGGCGCGTACAGCGGGCCCTGGGGATAGGTGCGTTCGAAGCGGAGCTGCTGGCCGGTGTCCTCGTTGCCGGTGACGGGTCTGCCGCCGACCAGGATGTCGCCGCGCGGCCCGTCGTAACGGCCGATCGCCGTGCGGCGGTTCGCCGGGTTGTCGTCCAGCGAGCCGGACGCGACGAGCTGCACTCGTGCGGCGTTGATCAGCAGGGCGAGCAGCAGCAGGAAGCAGAGGCCGGCCGCGCGGCGGATGTAGCGGATCACCTGTCCTCCTTCAGGGCCGGGACGAGGACCTCGGTGTCGGCCGGTTCCGGGCTCGGCCTGCGGGCCGAGTCGCTGACCCGGATCAGCAGCGCCACGATGACCCAGTTGGTGACGACGGACGAACCGCCCTGCGCCAGGAAGGGCATGGCCATGCCGGTGAGCGGGATCAGCCCCATCACTCCGCCCGCGATGACGAAGACCTGGAGGGCGATGATCGAGGCGAGCCCCACCGCCAGCAGCCGTCCGAACGGGTCGCGCAGACAGAGCCCGGCCTGGAAGCCGCGCGCCACCATCAGCGCGTAGAGCATCAGGATCCCGGTGAGGCCGACCAGTCCGAGTTCCTCGCCCGCGGTGGCGAGGATGAAGTCGGACTTCGTCGCGAACCCGATGAGCGTGGAGTGGCCGAGGCCGAGGCCGGTGCCGAGCATCCCGCCCGCGGCGAAGGCGAACAGCGACTGGGCGACCTGGCTGGGGCCCTGGCCGGCCTCGATGGTCGCGAACGGGTCGAGCCAGTCCTGGACCCGGCCGTGCACATGGGGTTCGAGCAGACCGACCGCGACCGCCCCGGCCGCCGCGAGCGTCAGACCCACCGCGATCCAGCCGGTCCGGCCGGTGGCCACGTACAGCATGATCACGAAGAGCCCGAAGAAGAGCAGCGAGGTGCCGAGGTCTCGTTCCAGCACGAGCACGGCCACGCTGATCAGCCAGATCGCGACGACGGGACCGAGTACCCGGCCGGTGGGGAGCTGCATCCGCCAGATCCGGCGTCCGGTGCTGGCGAGCGTGGTGTGGTTGGCGGCGAGGTAGGCCGCGAAGAAGACGGCGAGCAGGATCTTCGCGAACTCGCCCGGCTGGAAGGACAGTCCGCCGATACGGATCCAGATCCGGGCGCCGTTCACCGCGGGGAAGAAGATCGGCACCAGCATCAGGGCGAGCGCGGCGGCGACCGAGACGTAGGCGTAGCGCTGGAGGAGCCGGTGGTCGCGCAGCATGAGGACCACGGTGATGAAGAGGGCGACTCCGAGCGTGGACCAGATCAGCTGGACGGGCGCGGCGATGTCGTGCGGCGTCTCCTGGTCGAGCCGGTAGATGAGCACCAGGCCCAGGCCGTTGAGGAGGACCGCGATGGGCAGCAACAGCGGATCGGCGCACGGGGCGCGGAACCGCACGGCGAGGTGGGCCACAAGCGCGAGGACGCCGAGGCCGGCGCCGTAGCGCAGGACGTCGTGCGGTACGGCGTTGTGGCGGGCGAGCCCCACCGCCGCATAGCCGAAGACGCTGATGAGGACGGCGCCCACCAGGAGCGAGAGCTCGACGCCCCGCCGCCGGGGAAGACGCGGGGCGGGCGGGGGAGCCTCCGCCGTCGTTGCGGTCATGCCACGCAACGTAGCAAGACGCAAGTCTTATGTCCCTTTATGTCAATAGTGTGCCGATGAGGAGTCGACGGATCGTCACCTCTCGTCCTCCGGGGCGAGGTCGGGGGAGTCGTCGTCGAACCGCACGTACTCGGGCAGCGTCAGCCGGGCAGCCGCGCCGCCCTCGGGCGCGTTCGTGAAGCGCAACTCCGCCCCGATCGCGGCCGACTGGCCGACCGCGATGGTCAGCCCGAGTCCGTGCCCCTTGCTGCCGCCCTCGGTGCGGAACCGCGCGGGACCGTGCGCCCGCAGATACTCGGGATAGCCCGGGCCGTGGTCGATGACGGTCACCACCGGGCCGTCCACGGTCAGCACCACCGGCGGCCTCCCGTGCCGGTGGGCGTTGGAGACGAGATTGCCGAGCACGCGTTCGAGCCTGCGGCGGTCGGTCTCGACCGCCGCGTCCCGTACGACCCGCACCTCGGTGTCCGTCCCCGACAGCCGCACCACGCGCTCGGCCAGCCGCGCCAGTTGATGCACCTCCAGGTCCACCGTCTCGCTGCCCGCGTCCAGCCGGGAGATCTCCAGCAGGTCCTCGGTCAGCGAGCGCATCGCGCGCACCCGGTCCCGCACCATCTCGGCCGGGCGGCCCTCGGGCAGCAGCTCGGCCGCCGCGGTCAGCCCGGTCAGCGGGGTCCGCAGCTCGTGCGCCACGTCCGCGGTGAACCGCTGCTCGCTCTGCAGTTTTCCCTGGAGCGAGGAAGCCATCGTGTCCAGCGCGCCGGAGACCGTCGCCACCTCGTCCTGCCGGCGCGAAGGGTCCTCGGTGCGCGGGTCGTTGACCCGGGCGTCGAGGTCGCCCGCGCTGATCCGCCGCGCCACCTGTGCGGTCAGATGCAGCCGGCGCGTGACCCGGGTGACGGCGAACGCGCCGACCAGCAGCGTGGCCCCGATGGCCAGCCCTGACGAGCCCACGATCGCCCGGTCCAGGCCGTCGATGGTGCTCGCGCTCTGGGTGTAGTCGACGCGTACGGCGATGGCCCGGCCGTCCGCGGGCCCCGCGGCCCACATGGTCGGGTGCCCCTCGAAGCTGCTCACCACCGTGCCGCGCTTCCCGCCGACGGCGACATCGCGCAACGCCACCGGCAGGCCGGGGGGATCCACGCCCGCGTACCGGGGCAGGGGAGCGCCGCCCTCGTACGCCGCGGTGGCCTCCGTCAGCCGGTCCAGTGCCTTCCCGCGGGACTCCTCCACCGTCTGCCGGGTGACCGCGGCGTGCACCAGCGCGCCCAGCAGCGCCGCGAGCGCACAGCACATCACGGTGATGAAGACCGCGGCCTTCCAGGTGAGGGTCGCGGTCCAGCGGGGCAGTCGCGGCGTTCTCACGGCCCGGCCGCCGGACGCCTCGGCGCGACGGAGGGCGGCGGAGTGGCGGAGGGCGACGGTGTGACGCGGACGATCTCGTCGCTGGTCGCCAGCATCGCGTTCTGTCGGGCGTCCCAGGACCACGCCGTGCGGTACTCGTACCCGGGGATGCCGGCGGAGACCGAACGCAGCACGAGGTCCCGGCCGGCCAGCTCCACGTTCACCAACTGGTCGTACGTGGCCATGATCCGGATCAGGGCGCCCTTGTCGGGCATGTAGCAGCGCACCGCCGTCTGCTGCTGCGGCAGGGTGATGCCGACGATCAGCTCGTCCTGCCCGTCACCGGTCAGATCGCGGTAGTAGGGCGGGAGCACCGGGCAGGACGCGGGTTTCGCCTCGCAGCCGCGGAGCTGGGCGACCGTCTCCTGGTAGCGGTCGTCGGCGCCGGTGAAGGTGCTCGGCTTGGCGGCGGCTTCGGCGAGCAGGACCGTCACCGGGTCGAGTGCGCGCACCCCGCCGGCCGGGACCGTGATGCCGGGGACCCGTTCGGTGTCGGTCTCGCCGTAGTCGTTGGGCGGCGAGGTGACGGGCGCGAGACCGGGCCACAGCCGCACGGGCCCGACGGCCGTGGGGGTGGCGCCGGCGATCTCCAGCCGGCCCTCGTCGCCGCATCCCGACAGCAGTGCGGCGGTGGCCGCCGTCAGCAGCGCGGCGTACAGCAGGCGGGGCGGGCGCACGGGACTCCTCGGACAGTCGGTCTTCCCGTAGACCTTATTCGTAGGGAAGTCCTTTTTGTCCACCGGCCGGGCGGTCGCGCACCGCCGGCCGGAGCGCACCGGTGGGGCAGGGTGAGGGATGCCTCGCGCCCGGCGGGGGCGTGACCCCGGCCGGTACGGGCTGTGACCCCGGCGCCGCTACGGGCAGTGGCCTCAGCGCTGGTACGGGTTCTGCTGCCCCGGCTGCGCCTGCGGCTGGGCCTGGGGCGCTCCGCCCTGCGGGCCCGCGGCCTGTGCCAGCAGCTGGTCGGCCTGCTCCTTGGTGATCTTCTGCTCCATGCCGCAGAACGTGCACTGCGTGGCGTACTTCGTCGACACCGGGAACAGCGGCACGAAGAACAGCGTGAACTTGGTGACCCGCTTGCGGAGCGTGTGCGCCGACGGGTTGCCGCAGTGCCCGCACACCAGCGTCAGTATCGCCAGCTGGAAGATGTAGCCCTTGGTTCCGAAAATGATCATGTTGCCGGTCCCTCCCTCGTCAGCGCCCGCCGGCACAGGGCCAGCAGCTTCTCATCCGTAAAGATGTCATGGCTGCCGTACCCGCCGTCCATCGACTGGTGCCGCCGGACGGACGAGATCTCCGTACGCAGCGTCCGCTCCACCTCGTCCGCCACCGGCTCCGAGGACCCCTCCGCGAGGTCCGCGAGGCATGCGGCGATCGCGGGGCGCGTGCCCGGAAGGGTCTCCCAGGCCGCCCGCAGCACGGGCCACGCACGGTGCGCGTCGCCCGTCACCCGCCACAGGGCGATCGCCGCGTCCGTCCGGGCCCACGGATCGGGTGCCCGCGACAGTCCGGCCAGCGCGGGGGCGGCCGCCGCCGCTTCGCTCCCCACTGCGCCGAGTGCCGCGGCCGCCGCGCGCCGGACGGCGAGTTCACTCGCCGACAGGGCCGTACGCAGGACCGGAAGGACCTCCCGCGCGCCCGGCTCCACCGCCCACAGCGCCGCCGCGGTCTGCACGGCGAAGGCGCCCGAACTCTCGCCCCCGGCCAGCAGTCCCCGCAGATCCGGCGCGGCCGCACGGGCCGCGGGACCGAAGGCGGTCAGCGCCCGCAGCGCCTGCTCGACGACCCACTCCTTGCGGTACCGGGGCGCCCCGCGCAGCACCCGCAGCACCTCCGGCAGCGCGTCGGCCGCCCGCAGCGCCGTCAGTCCGTACAGCAGCGGGCCCGCCAGGTCGTGGAGCCGCTCGTCCAGATCCAGCGCGCCGAGCCGGCGGCGCAGCGCGGGCACGAGCGGCAGGGCCTTCTCGCCCAGATGGCCCAGCACATGTCCGAGGTTCTGCGGTGCCTCGTCCAGCTCCAGCAGCCGCGCCAGCACCGGCACCGCCCGCCGGTCGCCGACGCGCGCGAGGGTCATGACGACACTGCCGAGCATGGGCGGCCCGCCGGGCCACTCCTGCACCCAGCCGGCCGGGTCCGCCTCGACCCGCTCCGCCAGCGCGTCCGCCGCGGGCGCGGCCAGGCCGAACAGCTCCCCGAGCGCGAGCACCGCGGCGTCCGCCAGCCGCGGTTCGGGATCACTGAGCTGCTCGCCCATGAGCCCCACCAGCTCGCCGTACTCCCCGCGCCGGGTCCGCAGCAGAGCGCCGCTCATCCGTACCGCATCGGTCCGCTGCCCCCAGTCGGGGCTGCACAACTGGTCCGTCAGCAGCGCAGTCCGGTCCTCGACCCGGTCACCCAGACCGGAGTGGAGGGTCCGCAGCAGGTCCGCCGTCCAGGGAGCGTGCCGGCCCGCCGTCTCCGACTCGCGGCGCTCGCGCAGCTGCCCCAGCAACGTCGGTGTCGACGGCCGCTCGGGCGCCGAGGAGGCGGGCACCGGTTCGGCGCGCAGCTCCCGCAGCAGGCCCGTCACGTCGGTCACCACATCGGGCGGCAGGGCGTCCGGGGCGCAGCGGGCGAGCTGGGCCAGAGCGGCCAGCCGGACCCCCGCGCCGTACGTCGCCCGGGTCAGCCCGGTCAGCCACTCGACCACCTCGGATGCCAGACGGCCGTGCCGCAGCGCTATCCGGCCCGCCGCCTCCACACAGGCGAAGCGGACCTCGGCGTCCTCTTCCGCGGCCAGGCGCCGGCGCAACAGCCCGAGCACCAGCTCCGGGTCACCGTGCAGAGTGGCGAGCGCGAGGGGCGCGGCGAGCCGCACCCCGCGGTCCCCGGAGTCGATGTGCGCGAGAAAGACGTCGGCGCCCGCGGTCACGGCCGACGCCGCCATCGCGTAGTTCGCCGCGTACTCGAACTCCTCGTCCTCCGGGTCCAGTTCGTCGTCGCCGTCGAGATCGATGCCGCCGATGCTGGTCAGCAGCTCGACGACGCCACCGCGGTCCTCGACGGACGGATCGCCGACCAGCTCCAGAAGGAAGGGGATGCAAGCGAGCGTCGAGTCGTACACATCGCCCTGGTGGTGCACCGCGCCGTACATCCCGTCGAGCGCCGACTCCCGCTCCGCGGGGTCCGGGGACGCCAGCCCGTACAACAGGGCCGGCACGTCGTCCGCCGGACCGTAGGCATGCTCCAGTGACGCCCAGTCGACGTCGTTGATTCCCCCGAACACGCCTGCCCCCCTCCCAAGAACGTGCGCTTGGGGAGAGTGTGCACCACCGCTCCGGCATCGCGGGGTTATTGCCCCGAAGGCCCCGGGGCTGTTCCCATGGTCCGGGGGTGATGGCATGACCGCGCTGCGCGTCACACCAGCACACAGGGAAGGCCGGGACCGGCTGTACGTCAGCCTTCCCGACGGTCGCAACGTCGCCTGGTTCGACCGTGACGCCGGGCGGATCAGCCTGGTCGCGACCGAGTACCGGGACGGGGTGCTCGCGGCTCTCGCGCCCTATGTGACAGGGGACTTCACCATCGGGCCCCCACCCGTGCCCACCTCCGCCGACCTCGCCAGGCTCTCCCTCCATCCCGACGACGACCTGGCACCCAACCGCTCCGGCGAGAGCCTCCTCACGGACCTGGACCGCGGCCCCGCCTCGGGCAGCCGCTTCCGCCAGGACCCGCGCCTGGCGCAGCTCGACGCCGACCGGCTGCTCGGCGACGCCCTGGAACGCCTGGAGTCGGTGGGATGGCGCGTCCTGCACTCGGTACCGCTGCCCGGCGCCGACCGCATCGACCATCTGCTGCTCGGGCCGGCCGGCGCGCTGGCCGTGCACACCCTGCCCGCCCGGAAGCAGCGGGTACGTGTCGCCGACCCGATGGTCCGCGCCGGCCGCGGACAGCCCGTCCCGCTGCTGCGCACCACCCGCCGCCGGGCCGAGCGCGCCTCGCTGGCCCTGACCGCGGCCGTACGGCCGGTGCTCGCCGTGGTCGGGGCGGCGCGGCTGGACGTCCTGCCCACACCGCCCGACGTGAGGATTCTTCGCGAGACGGAGGTGCCCGCGCTGGCCAGGCTCGGCGGGGTGCTGAAGCCCGCGGACATCGAGGCGCTGTACGCGACGGCGCGCGACCGCCGCACGTGGCTGCGGGCCTGACGGGACAGCTGGGGCGGGGTACGTGACGGCCGCGTGGGGCAGCGGCCGGTCCGGGCGGATCAGGCGGGACACCGCCCCGGGCCCTGATCGGGCGCCCTCAGCCGGACGTTCCCGGAAGGTCCCCGTCCCCGTCGGTGTCCGGGGGAAGGCGCAGCCGCAGCACCGTGGTGGTCGCGTGACGCGTGGTCCGCTGCTCCACCTCGGCGCTCAGCCCTGCCGCCACCGGCTGGTACGCGACCTCGCCGAGACCGGCCGCCATCGCCACGGGCGCCTCGCCCGGCACGGGGGAATCGCCGGAGCCGGTGGCGGACGCCGTCGTCGCGGCCGTTCCCGGCAGCGCGGCGGCCGCCTGGACCCGCAGTGCCGGTGTCAGCGGGCTGGAGACCACGGGGGTGTCGTCGTCGGGCAGGACCAGCACCAGAGCGTGCGGCCGGGACCGCGCCCCGGTGAATCCGACGACCACCGCGTCGTGCGCCGACGTGTGCCGCAGCTTCAACCACGCGCGCGTGCCGCTGCGGTACGTCTGGTCCAGCCGTTTGATCACCAGCCCCTCGACGCCGATCCCGGGCAGCGAGTCGTACCAGGTCGCGGCCTCGTCGGCGTCGAGCGTCATCGGCACGGCCTGGAGCGGCGGTCCGAGTGTCCCGAGCACAGTGACCAGCCGGCGCCGTCTCTTCTCGTACGCGGATCGCCGCAGGTCCGCGCCGTCCTCGGCCAGCAGATCGAAGGCCGCGTACGAGGCGGGAAGCCGGCGCGCAAGAGCGGGAGCCCGCCCCGGGGTTGCGGCCGCGCGCTTCTGCACGGCGGCGAAGTCGGTCCGCCCCTTCGACCAGACGACGACCTCGCCGTCCAGCACCGTCCCCTCCGGCAACTGCCGTGCGGCGGCGGCCAGATCGGGGAACGCGTCCGTGATGATCCGCCCGGAGCGCGCCTGGAGCAGGACCTTCTCGGCGGTACGGAAGATCACCATCCGATGGCCGTCGAACTTCGGCTCGTACGCCAGCCGCCCCCCACGCGGCAGCGCGCTCACCGACTCGGCGAGCATCACCTTCAGCGGCGGGTGCGGCATGTTCACGGCAGCGGCCTCGCCTGCCCGGGATCGGTCAGCGGGGCGAGCAGATCGCCGTACCTCTGAAGACGCGGTGCCATGTCACTCATCCGGAAGGTCAGCTCCTGCCCCGCCTCCACCTCCTCCCAGGTGACGGGCGCCGACACGGTCGGCTCGGCCCGGGCCCGCAGGGTGTAGGGGGCGGCGGTCGTCTTCGCGGCGGCGTTCTGGCTGTGGTCGACGAAGACCTTCCCGGGCCGCAGATTGCGTGCCATCCGGTACAGGGCCAGCCGGGGCAGCGCGGCCTCCGCCTCGACCGCCAGGCTCTTCGCGTACGCCGACACCTCCTCCGACGGGGTCGGCCGCACGGGCACCAGGACATGCAGCCCCTTGGACCCCGAGGTCTTCACGTACGCCTCGAACCCGTCCTCCGCCAGCCGCTCCCGCAGCCACAGCGCCACGGTGCGGCACTCCTCGACCGTGGCGGGGGCGCCGGGGTCGAGATCGAAGACCATCCGGTCGGCGACGGCCGGTGCGTCCTGCGTCCACTGGGGCGTGTGGAACTCCACGACCAGATTCGCCGCCCAGACGAGTGACGGCAGGTCGGCGACGACGACCTGCCGGGCGTTCTTGTCGTCGGAGCGCGGCACCGGGGCGGTCCGTACCCACGATGGCGTACCGGGCGGCGGATTCTTCGTGAAGAACATCTGCCCGTCCGGGCCGTCCGGGTACCTGAGGAAGGAGACCGGCCGGTCGCAGATGTGGGGCAGCATCGCCTCCGCCGTCGAGGCGTAGTAGTGCAGCAGCTCTGCCTTGGTCGTCCCGGTGGCGGGGTGGATGACCTTCTCCAGGTTGCTCAGCGCCAGGCGCCGCCCCTCCACCTCTGTGATCGGCGTCATACGATGAGAATCCCACGATTCCCGGAATTTCGGATGAAAGGGATCAAGCGTGCGATCCATCTGGAACGGGGCCATCTCCTTCGGCTTGGTCAGCATCCCCGTGAAGCTGATGAACGCCACGGAGAACCACTCCATCTCCTTCCGCCAGATCCACGCCGCCGACGGCGGCCGGATCCGCTACCGCAAGGTCTGCGAGCTGGAGGAGAAGGAGGTGCCCAACGACGAGATCGGCAAGGGGTACGAGACCGAGGAGGGCTCGGTCATCCCGATCGCGGACGAGGACCTGGCCAAGCTCCCGCTCCCGACGGCGAAGACGATCGAGATCGTGGCCTTCGTGCCGGGGGCGGCGGTCGACCCGTTGCAGATCGACGCGGCCTACTACCTCTCGGCCAACGGCGGCCCGGCCGTCAAGCCGTACACAGTGCTGCGCGAGGCCCTCAAGCGCAGCCAGAAGGTCGCCCTCGCCAAGTTCGCCCTCCGCGGCCGGGAGCGGCTCGGGATGCTGCGCGTCGTCGATGACGTGATCGCCATGCACGGCCTGTTGTGGCCGGACGAGATCCGTTCGCCGGACGAGGTGGCACCGGAGGGGAACGTCACGGTCCGCGAGGCCGAACTCGACCTGGCGGACGCCCTGATGGACACCCTCGGCGAGGTCGACATGGACTCGCTGCACGACCACTACCGGGAAGCGGTCGAGGAGATGATCGCGGCCAAGGCCCAGGGCGCCGAGCTGCCCGCGCCGGCCGAGGGCGAGGACGGCGGCGGCCAGGTCATCGACCTGATGGCGGCGCTGGAGAGCAGCGTGCGGGCCGCGAAGAACGCGCAGGGCGGGGACGCCGGCACGGACACGGGCGAGCACGCCGAGGTCACCCCGATCAAGGGCCGCAAGAAGACGGCCGCCTCGAAGGCGGCGGCGAAGAAGACCACCGCGAAGAAGACCACCGCGAAGACCACCGCGTCGAAGACGGCGGCGGGCAAGCAGGCGACGTCGGGGACGGCGAAGAAGGCGACCGCGACGAAGGCGCCGACGAAGACGGCGACGAAGGCGGCGGGCAAGAAGGCCACATCAGGGGCGACGAAGAAGACGGCCGCGGCGAAGACGGCGGCGAAGAAGACGGCCAAGGCCTCGCCGAAGAAGCGCGCCTCGGCGTGAGGGGCCACCGGTCGGCTCCCCGGGCCCCGAAGGGGTGGTCGCCGTTTCCGGTCCTGCCGTCCCGAGGGGACCGATGCCCGCCATGGGGTCCCGGCACGGGCCCGCGCCCTGCCACCATCACCCCATGACCGACCTCGAAGGCTTCTGGTCCGCGTCCCGCGCCCCCCTCTCCTTCAAGCTCCTCTTCACCGCCTCCGGCCGCGGCTGGGTCGAGTACGGCCGTGAGGGCGAGTACGCGTCCAACACCGAGTTCACCTGGTCGACCTCCTCGCCCACCCGTCTGGAGCTCGTCTACGGCGACTGCCGTGAGACGGAGGACGGGGACATGCGGATCACCTGGCCCGCGGACGAGCACACGGCCCACGAGTTCGCCGTCACCCGCCAGGACGACGGCACCCTGGCCCTGACGCTTGCGCCGCCGCTCAAGAGTGTCGCGGTGTTCACGCGGCAGCAGCGGTAACCGCGGCAGCCGCACGCCCGGCGAAGCCCCCGGCTCCCGCGCGCCCGGCGAAGTCCTCGCTCCTGCACGCGCCGCGAGCACCCAGCTCCTGCACGCGCCGCGAGCACCCAGCTCCCGTGGGCCCGGCGAACCCCCAGCTCCCGTACGCCTGGCGAAGCCTCGGCTCCCGTACGCGCCGCGAAGCACCCCCGCACCTGCCGCCGCCCGCCTCGCGAAACCCCCCTCGCTCCCGTACGCACCGCGATGCCCTCGCTTCCGCTACACCCGGCGAAGCCCTCTAACCCGTACGCACCGCGAAGCCCCCGCCCCGCTGCCGCCCGCCTCGCTCGCGAAAGCACCCCGCGCCCGCCCCCTCGAACCCCGCGCGTGCGTGCCCACGCCCGCCCACCCCCGTACGGCCACTCGCCGCACGCATCCCGTCACTCCACGAATTCCACCCCGTCTCAAACCATCCCAAATCGCCGCCGGCTTGTGAGCCGCCCCATAGGACCCACGTCACTTACTAAGCGCGGTAGTGGTGGCGTCCTGCGCGCTCGACCGCAGGCGCCCCCCACCCGATCTCACATGGGACATATCTGCGTAGTTCGGTAGTACGTCACATCTTTGCGTCCACCGCCGGGCGCCGTTAACCATGGCTGACGTTCCGGGGAGCCGAGTGCCGGACCGGGCGAAACCCGCCCGTCCGACCGCACCGGCCCACGCTGCGGAGTCCGACTCCGCTCCAGCCGTACCGACCCCCCGGTCGGCCTCCCCGCACGTCCCCCATGGAGAGGTACATCCGCATGACCACGCACATGAAGTCCAGCACCGGCCGTATCGCCCGCCTTCGCAAGTTCTCGGTCGCGGGCATAGCCACCGCCGGTGCCGCGGCTGCCGCGCTCACGGTGATGCCCTCGGCCGCCCACGCCGCCGAGCCGGTCTCCGCGAGCGCCTCCACCGCCTCCGTCGCCGCGGTCAAGGCCAAGGCGGACGCCAAGGCCGACGCCCACGCGGCCAAGAAGGCCAAGGCGAAGAAGAAGACGTACGCGAACAACCTCGACGGCTGGATCAAGGAGTCGCTGGCCATCATGAAGGCCAAGGACATCCCCGGCAGCTACGAGGGCCTGCACCGCAACATCATGCGCGAGTCCGGCGGTGACCCGAAGGCCGAGAACGGCTGGGACATCAACGCCCAGAACGGCACGCCGTCCAAGGGTCTGCTCCAGGTGATCCAGCCCACGTTCGACGCCTACCACGTCAAGGGCACCCCGCACGAGCTGACCGACCCGGTCGCCAACATCACCGCTGCCGCCAACTACGCCGCCGACAAGTACGGCTCGATCGACAACGTCGACTCCGCGTACTGAGTCAGCCGCGTCACAGGCGCAGCGCACCCGCCGCACGAGCGACCACCGGCGTACCACTGCCGGTGAGCGCCTGACGGTGGCAGCAGCACCCGCCGCACGAGCGACCACCGGCACACCCACAGCCGGTGAGCGCCTGACGGCGAACGAAGGCCGGTGGCGACTGCCGGAACACCCGGGCAGCGCCACCCGATTGACGACGGCCAGGCCGACAAGGCCCGGCCGGCGTAGGACGGACGGACAGGCATGCCGCACGAGAGCGGAGAACCGCACCAGCCCTCCGGGCCCGGCGCCCCCACGCCGGACCCGTACGGACCGGGCAAGGTGTACCGCTCTCGGGGCAGGGCACGGCACCGGGCTCGGCGGAGGTCACTGCGGATCGCCGCCTGGACCGCCCTCGGTGTCGTGGCAGTCGGAGGCGGCGGCCTGGCCTACCTCTACTCGCAGCTCAACGGCAACATCCAGGGCACCGACATCAACGCGGCCCTGGGCAAGGACCGTCCCGGCGGGCAGCGCAACGGCTCGATGGACATCCTGCTGCTCGGCTCCGACTCGCGGGCGGGTACGCACGGCCAGTACGGCTCGGGCGTCACCGGCGCCCGGTCGGACACGGCGATGGTGCTGCACGTCGACAAGACCCACAAGAAGGCGAGTGTCGTCAGCGTCCCGCGCGACACCGTCGTGGAGCGTCCCGCGTGCGCCAAGCCCGGCGGCGGCACGGCCCCGGCCGAACACCGGGCGATGTTCAACGAGTCCTACCAGGCGGGCGGACCGGCCTGCACCGTCAAGACGGTGGAGAAGATGTCCGGCGTCCGCATGGACCACTACCTCGAAGTCGACTTCAAGGGCTTCACCAAGCTCATCGACGAGCTCGGCGGCGTGAACGTCACGACCAGCAAGGCCATCAAGGATGACAGCAGCCACCTGTCCCTGCCGGCCGGCAAGCACACACTCAAGGGCGAGCAGGCGCTGGAGCTCGTCCGCACCCGTCACGCGGTGAGCGACGGCAGTGACCTCGGCCGCATCCAGCTCCAGCAGACGTTCATCAAGGCGCTGCTGCACCGCGTCGACTCCATCGGCCTGGCGAGCGACCCCACCAAGCTCTACGACCTGGCCGACACCGCGACCCGCACGGTCAGCGCGGACTCGGACCTGGCATCCGCGACGAAGCTGCTCGGGCTTGCGAAGGACCTCAAGGGCATCAAGCCGGACCGGATGAACATGGTCACCCTGCCCGTGACGTACGACCCCAAGGATCCCGGCCGCGTCGTCCCGCTGAAGAAGGCGTCCCACCAGGTGTGGGACGCCCTGCGCGAGGACCGCCCGATCCCCGGGTCGGCGGCGGACAACTCGGTCGGCGATCGCGGCGACGCCCCGGTGAAGGCCGGCACCTGACCTTCCCCGGGCGCCGGTGCGCGCCTGAATGCTGACGGAACGACAGGAACCGTTCCGAAGTGACGCCCGTCACAACGGCATGAGGTCACCCTTCACCGCACTCCGCACCCTCGGAGCGCTCGCCGCGCTGTCGGCGCTCGTACTGGTCACTGCCTGCGGGCAGGAAATGAACACGAACCGCGCGGCGCCGGGCTCGGCATCGGAGTCGGACGCGAACCGGCCCAACCGGCCCCAGCAGTACGCCGTCACGGCGGTGGTCCTCGCGAACGCCTCGCACGGCCCGCAGATATGTCACGTGGCGCGGATGATGATGCCCCCGACGTGCAGCGGTCCCGACGTCGTCGGCTGGGACTGGGACGCCGTCACGTCCCAGTCGGTACGCGGTATCCGGTGGGGCACGTACCACCTCACCGGTATCTGGGACGGCAAACGCCTCACCCTGACCGAGCCGGCGAAGAACCTCCGCCCGGGCGACAAGCCCCGCGGCGGCGCGGACGACAGGGACTTCAGGACTCCGTGCAAGGCACCTCCGGGCGGCTGGAAGCCGGTCGACCGGTCCAAGGTCTCGCACGCCGCCGAGCAGCGTCTCCAGGAACTCCTCGAACAGGACCCGGAGTACGGAGGTCACTGGATCTCCTATCCCGCAGGGCTCAGGGGCGGGCAGACCGTCACCGTGGTCACCTTCACCGGCGACCTCCCCGGTAACGAACGACAGATCCGCACGACCTGGGGCGGCCCGCTCTGCCTGCTGACCGTCGAGCGCTCCCAGCAGGAACTCCTCACGGTGCGTGAGGACTTGGTGAAGCGGATGAGCGCGGGAACCCCTGGCTATCTGGGTGTGGGATCGGACCCTGTGAACAACCGGGTACGGCTGTACGTCACGGTCCCGAGCGACCATATGCAGCGGGAGCTCGACCGCCGCTACGGCAAGGGCGCAGTCGGACTCTCGCCGTGGCTGCACCCGAAGGCGCTTCCCGGGACGGCCTCTGGCCGCTGACGCCGGCGCGCACCACGGTCACAGACCCCAGCAGTCTCCTCCGCTCCGCGGGAACCGTCCCCACCGGCCCGCCGCGTGATGTCCTCATGTCACCACGGGCACGCACGCCACCCAGATCACCAGCAAGACCCTGTGGAACCATGGACCTTGTCGGATCGATGTGGAGAGTTCCAACCCGGGCGGGCGACCGGGCCAGTTGCACTTCCAGGACCAGCGCAACAAGGGCGCGAAGTACCAGTACGGATTCGAGACCGGGAATTCGAGGGCCTTCCGCGCAGAGTGGAGAAGGCCATCGGGAGCAACCCGGGGTTCATCGCAGGCATCAGAAAGGGACTCGCCGCGCTCGGCGAAGGATAGATGTGCGAAGCAATTCCCGGATGAAGGCGCTCCTGGAGGAAACGGATCTCGGGAAGCTGGGATCCCAGGACATCCCTCCGATGTTCCGTGAGGTCGTGGAACGCGGATGGTCCACGACGGCCGGCGGGGCCCGTGTGCTGACCGATCTGCGTCCACAGGGCCCGGCCGAATACTTCGACCGGCTCGCGGAGGAAACCACGGTCAACGGCCGGGGAATGGCCGACTACGACCTCCCCACCGCGGCTCACGAGCGCACGCCCCTTCTGCTGCGGCGCTGCCTGGCGTACATCTGCGCCTGTCTGCGGGCGGC
Organism: Streptomyces sp. AM8-1-1; assembly: GCF_032229325.1. Classification (NCBI taxonomy): domain Bacteria; kingdom Bacillati; phylum Actinomycetota; class Actinomycetes; order Kitasatosporales; family Streptomycetaceae; genus Streptomyces; species Streptomyces sp. AM8-1-1. Next base: position 2,699,767 of record NZ_CP135086.1, on the reverse strand, counting down.
GGAGAAGGAATTCGGGGACAGCGGGGTGAAGGGATACCTCTCCCTGTCCTTCGCCGACACCGAGGACGCGCTCCTCACAGCCAATGTCACCTTCTGCACACCGCTGCCCGACGTTCCTGCCTACATCGCGGATCTCGAGCACGTGGAGAACGAAGCGGTGGCGGAGATCTCCGTGGAGGACTGCCGGCTCTGGTCATGAGGAGGCCAGGGCTGGGGATCGGTCTTCTCAGTCCTGCGACGCGGGGTGCAGGAGGGCGCGCAGATACCGGCGCCGGTACCAGCGCTGCGCGATCAGAAGCACCGGGAAGACAGTCCGCCACGGACCCGCGGGAGCGCGGCCGGTCAGCGACCGCAGCGTCAGGGTGACCCGCCCGTCGGGGTCGCGGCCCACCACGAAGGCCTCCTCTCCGGACACCGGATGGCCGGGCAGCGTGCCGTAGGCGAAGCCGCACCTGTCGGCCGTGTCCACGACGGCGACCACCCGCACCGGCTCATGCACGGCCACCGGCCCCCACGCCGCCGTGATCCGGTACTCGGCCCCCTCGACGACCCGCTCACCGGCGCCCACGAGCGGAGTGACCCGGAAGCCGCTACGGCGCTTGACGCCCCACCGCAGCACGGCATCGGCGGCGGCGCGCCAGTCGCTGTCGCCATGCCCGATGACCACCGTTCGTTCATAGCGGCGGCAGCCCGGGATTCCCGTGGTCCAGGTGCCGTCGCCGGGAGTGGTCGCACCGGCGGGAGCGTAGGTGAGGTGGCGACTGCCCGCCGGTCTGTCCGGTCTGTCCGAGGGCATGACGGGCTCCTGTTGCGACGGGTGGGCTGACGGCCGACCGCTGAGCCTAGTGGGCTGGGATCCCGCCATCGGGCGCCGGGCCGGTGGTACCCACGCACCCCACGGCCGGCATCCGACGGCATCAGCGGCCGGCCGTACCCGCCTCAACCGCTGACGGTCACGGCCTGTACGGGGCAGCTACGAGCAGCCTCCTTCAGCAGCGAGTCCCCGTCCCCGCCCTCACGGCCGGGCAGCACGACTCCGTACCCGTCGTCGTCCTGGGTGAAGACCGCGGGCGCGGTCAGAGCACACATGCCCGAGCCGATGCACTTGTCGCTGTCGATGCTCACTCTGGTGGTCACAAGCTCGTCCCTTCGAGTTCGGTGCGCACGAGGCCTCGTACGGGAGGAGTGGTTCCCTGACGGGGCCGCCGGGCAGGCACTACGTCGCGCGCATCACCCGGTCGGGTGCAGCGCCGGCGGGGGCGAACCCCCACCGGCGCACCGAAGCCGGACCCGGTTACGCCGGGTCGATGCGGTGGATGGCGCCACCGATGTCGAGGACGTACAGCTCGCCGCAGCCGTCCTGCACGAAGGAGATGACCTCACCGCCACTGACGCCGAGGTCGCTCTCGCCGGTCACCTTGCCGTCCTTCATCTGCAGGGCGCGGACGGTGCCGTCGCAGTAGTCGCTGAAGAGGTACTGCCCCTTCAGCGCCGGGATCGCCTTGCCGCGGTAGACGAATCCACCGGTCACCGAGCAGCCCAGCCCGTTACGGCCGTACTCGTGGACGGGCGGCACATGGTTCGCCGGCTCGGTCCCACCGCGGAAGGGATGGGTGCCCTCCATCTCGGACCATCCGTAGTTCTCGCCGCCCCTGCTGCTCGCCGGGGCCCAGTCGATCTCCTCCCACTCGCTCTGGCCGACATCGCCGACGACCATGTCGCCGGTGCCGGCGTCGAAGGAGAACCGCCACGGGTTGCGCAGCCCGTACGCCCAGATCTCGTCCTTCGCGTTCGGGTCACCCACGAACGGATTGTCGGCCGGGATCGCGTACGGCTTGGCGCCCCTCGGGTCGATCCGCACGATCTTGCCGAGCAGGGTGCCGAGGTTCTGCCCGTAGTCGTGCGGGTCCCCGCCCGAGCCGCCGTCCCCGAAGGCGATGTAGAGGTAGCCGTCGGGCCCGAACTTGATGTCACCACCGTTGTGGTTGGCGTACGGCTGCGTCTGGGTGAGGACGGTGCGCCGGGTGTTCTTCTGTATCTTGCCGTTCCGCACGGCGAACTCGTCGATGGTGCTGGTGCCTTCGAGGTTCGTGTACGAGATGTAGAAGTACGCGAACCGCTTGTCGAACGCGATACCCAGCAGCCCGCGTTCCCCGTCGACGGTGGTCTCCGCGGTGATGTCGAGCACGGGCGCGCCGAGCCCTCTGCTGTCCAGAACCCGTACGGTCCCGGCCCGCTCGGCAATCCACACGGTCCCACCGGGCCCGGCGGCACCGGCGATCGGATTCTTCGCGGTGGCCACGTGCTCGAGAGCGACCGCGGCCGCCTTCGACGGGGCTTTCGGCGGTGCTTTCGGCGGGGCGGCGGACTCGTCGGCGGAAGCAGTGGACAAGGCGAGGGAAGCAACAAGACAGATGGTGCCGATAATCGCGGAGCTTCGGGTGCGAACGTTCACCGTGACCCTCCTGAAGGCGGCGCATGGGAGTTCACCCGGCTGCTGGGCAGAGTGGTGCGTGGGGGTAGGGGGGTGCCCGCGCCAGCACGCAACCTGGGTGGGGGGGGATGGTGTGCCACTGGCCGGGGACGAGACTACTGGGACGGGAGGGTGTTGGCCTAGACCAATGCGGCACCTGTGTGGGGGAGTTGGGCCCGGGTACGGGCGCTCGGCAGGTGGTGGACCGGGCCGTTCGCGGGGCGGCTGTGGCCACAAGCGGCACTTGTCTCCGGAGGGATGACCGCTGGAGCTCGGCCGTCGGGGAGTCGCCACCGGGGGATCGAAGACCTGCTGCGAGGGGACCAGTGATCGCGGCCGGGCCATGGTGATCCATACTCCGGGCGTGGACATATCCGACGACGGCCGGAAGCTCGACCCTGAGTGGATCGAGGCCGGCAACAACATAAGTGGCAGCCTGCGCGGCTGTCGTGACGCCTCGTCTGTGGCGGAGCGCTTCGTGAGAGCCGGCTGGAGGTCGAGGTCGTCATCCTGGTACGCGTACGAGCTGGAGACCAGCTGGTGCCAGGTGGAGATCGAACCCATCGACGCGTCGGACCTCTTGCTGAACGGCGTCGTGGACCCGCGTCGCTTCGACGAACTGGCCGACCTGCTCACCCGCTTTGGGCTGCGGTACGGCTTGGAGCTCTCGGCGGCCGACGGGGGGATGGTCCGCGAGGTTCGGGGGTGACCTGGTGGAGGGCAACTGGGCGGGCATGGGGCTGGTTGGGGGCGTGCGCCGTTTCCGGCTGATGGCATGGGGCGATGGGCCGTGATCCGGGCGCGAAGAGGCGACGGCACCTGTCATACGGTCGGTGCGGGTGGCACACGGCTGCACGAGAGGAGGACCCGGGCCTTGCGCTTCCGTTGGGCACTTCATGGGAAGTGACCCCGCAGAACTCGAACCTGCACACACGGCTCCGGAGGGGGCTTCAGCCTAAGGCGTCTGCGCAGGTCACGGGCATCTTGCCCATCGGTTATCGATCACCCGTCCACGGATAGTCCACAAGCCGCGATCACCTCGCATCAGTGGCACAGAAACCCGATGAGCATTCGCCAGCTCGCCTGCTATGGATCACAGGACTCGACGACTATTGCCGTCTGAGATCCTCGACACAGTCAAGCTCAGATCACGCCTTAAAAACCATCACTTTGGGCGAGACGGCTAGCCGACATGCTGATCACCGGGCCGAAAGTCAGGACTCCTTGACCTCCCTCGTCGTGGTACGAGGGTTGGGAACCGAGTTCTGGTCCGCGGCCTTCCCCTTTCCGTCCAGCCCGAGGGACTGCTTAATGTTCTCGAAGTCGACGACCGGGGTGCCGATCCTGGCCACCGTGTGCCCGTGCGAGGTCAGCATGGCCTCGGCGAACGGGCTGTCCAGCGTGGCGACGCGGGTCCACGAGCGGACCTCTGCCAAGGGAACAGACTGCACGATCTCGAAGTCGACCAAGAGGTCCGGGATGTCGAGGTACTTGGGCAAAATCCGGTAACGGGCGTTGTTGTCGCGGAACATCTCCAGAGCCGCGTTCCGCTCCCGGCTCCCCTTGACGGGGGATCCGGCCTCGATCCAACGAGCGATCAAGGGTGCTTCGCTCAACGGAACCGCCTTGGCGATACGCACGTACTCGGCCTTGGCCGCTCGATTGCCGCCGCTGGGCAAGTCCTCGTAGAGGTCGCATGCAGGCGTGAGGACGACCCACCAGCCGTCCTGGGGATCCCGCAGAACGTCTGCGGCGGTCACGTGTTTCGTGACCGGTGGCATCAAGTACATCCGCGCGGTCGACGCGTGTCCCATCACACGGTCCTCGGAGGAACCGAGCACTGCTCCGAGGGCCTCGACCGCGTTCTCCTTCAGCCAGGCTGCGAGGCGGTGCACGAGGACGGGGGTGATCTGGCTACGGTCAACAGCCCCGAGCCGGTCCCAGTTCGGGGCGATCTCGTCCCGCAGGAATCCGCGTACTTGCTCGTCCACGAGGGCGGTGATGTGCCGGGTGAGGACCGGGACACCGGACTCAAGTCCCTCCCGTATCGCAGCGACGGCGTCGTCCAAGCGATTCTTCGGGACCACCTGGATGAGCGGTGGCTGCGCCAGGTCGCTTACCTGCTCCGCGAGGCCGGTGCAGAAGACGACCGGCACCCAGCGGGTCTTGGCAATCCGGTCGTGCAGTTCACGGCCCTGCAGGTTGGGATGCGCGGTGGAGCCACGCCGTGTCGCGTCCCTGACATCCAGAACAACCAGATCGAACGCCTGAGTCTCCAGCAGGCGTTCAGCTTCGTCGAAATCGTTCTCTACGTGAATGTCGAGCGTTCCGAGGTCCGAGAGCTCCTCCACCAGCATCTCGGACAGTTCCTCCGCGATGTCCACCTCGTCCTCGACGATCAAGATTCGGTACACCGCGCCCCCGTCCGTCACCCAACTCTCCTTCGCAGTTTTGCCCTGAACGTGGCTCCGGCGAGGGGCCCTGGCGTAACCAGGGCCAAGGAGCCGTCGTAGAAGTCCTTCACGACGCTGCCGGCGATGCTGAGGCCCAGACCAATGCCGTCCTCCTTGTCGCTGAAGTACGTGTCGAAGATCATTTCTTGGATCTCCTCACGCACTCCGGGACCGCTGTCGCTCACGTCGATTTCGACCTCGCCCTCGGGCGTCCGCCTCGTCTCGATGAGGATGGCGCGCTCCTTCCCCTCGGGCAGGGTGGAGAGCCAGTAGATCGAGTTCCCTACGAGGTTGTGGACCACCTGGGAGATGTCACCGGGGTCAGCCGTCACTGTCACGTCCTCGCCGCTGACGGTGACGGTGATGCCGTGCTTCTCGAGCGTGCCCTCGTGGACCGCGACGGCCTCGTCGATCGCGGTTTGGAGGGAAAGAGTGCGGGGACGGCCTCGCCGCCTGCCGCTCAGCGGCTCGACGCGGGTGAAGAGCCGGTCCAGAGCCTGTTCCTGCGCGGTGAGGTCGACGTGCATCCTCGCGAGAGCGGAGGCGAGCTGTTCGTCCTCCTCGCGCTTGCGGCCCGCCAGCTTGTTCAGCCGGCGGAGGACGTAGGCGATGCGGGTCAGTGCCGTTCGACCGTCGTGCAGTACGACGTCGACCAGCGCTCCCAGAGTCGCGAGGCGGGAGAACTGCGAGAGGACCTCCTGAACCTTCTCGACGCTCTCGTCGATCGTTTCCTGAGCCTCCTCCAGTGCGCGGCTCAACTCGGTGTCGTCCGGGTACTTTGAGTTGACGACGTCCCGGACGGGCGAGAGCGTGAAGTTCTGGAACAGGCCGTGGCGGTCGCTTCCAGCACCGGATGGGGTGTCCACCGTAATCGGATCCGACTCGCGGCTCTCTCGCTTCGGACGGCGCAGCCCGTAGCGCCAGGTCTCGAGTCGGCTCACGGCCTGGGTCAGGACGCCCTTCAGGTCCTCGTATTCCGGAGAGTCGATGAGCCCTTCCCGGTGCGACCGGTCCCGAAGCCCGGGGTTGCCGTCCGCCGATATGTACACGAAACCCGCGACCTGGTTGTTGGAGAACCGCATGGTGGGGTTGTTCACACGGCGGAGGTCGAAGCCCAGCCAGTCGAAGTCGACCTCGCCGAAGGGCTGCACCCGGAAGCCGTCCCGGTAGAGGGCGACACCGCTGTTGTCCTTGATCAGCTTACGGACCTCGGTGATGTTGCGGGCCCCGAGGTCGATGTTGAGCATCTCCTTGAGGGACGCCGAGTCGAGGTCCCAGGTACGGAGGTCGAGCTTCAGGCGACCGCACTTGGGTGCCCTCCCATGCGACGGGAAGAGGTACTGGTTCAGGGTCTCCGACTGCCCGGACGTCAGGTTGGTCATGGTCAGGTCGGCGAGACCGTTTTCGTCGATGGTCCCTATGAGGCGGTAGTGCGGATGCGCCAGAGCTTCGCTGGCCCCGACGAAACCGGTGTGGTGGTCCAACGGCCCAGTCGGAAGGGAGAGGTAGATCGCGAACTCCGGCTGGTCGGGTACGTCCAGCTCCGCAGGAGGGGGAGGAGGGAGGAGTCGGGACAGGGACCGCTTCAGGCTCTCCACCGACTCGGCCCCCCAGTCCTGCCGAAGCCCTTCGAGCCGGACGAGGGTGCCGTGAGAGCCCATCCATGCGCCCTGCTTCTCGCTTGTGCGGAAAGCAGTTGTCACCTCGTCGAAGAGGCGACGCGCTTGGCCGTTGTCAGCGAACACCTCGGGAGCGCCCACGTTCCACTGGACCGGCACCTGGTCGAGGTAGGCGTTCTCGGCGGCGAAGTCACTCCAGTCGAGCCGGATGTTCACCTCGGGGCCGCCGGCCTTGCGACTCCTGATCGCGGTCACGGCGCCGAGGCGGGCTGCGGAGAAGCGCCCGATCCCCTTTGCACCAAGAACGCGTCGCCCGAACTGCTCACTGCGCGGAGCACGGTGCCGAAACGGTGTGGCAATCTCCATCCAGGTGTCCCGGACGGTCTCGGGGGACATGCCGTGTCCGTCGTCCCACACCTCGATGGAACCGTAGCCCTCCTCCAACGGCCCGTTGAACCTGATCACAACCAGGCTGGCATCGGCGTCGTAGGCGTTCTTGACCAGCTCGGTGAGCGCCACCCGCTCGTTGCTGATCAGTTCCTCGCCGAGTGTGCTCATCAGGCGCGCACGGGGACGTAGGAACGTCTGTGTGTTCTCGGAGTCCACGCTCGCCCCTCTGACCGCTTCGTACCCGCACCCCCGCCCGAGGAGCACCAGCTGCGATCTTAACGGCGGGGAGGGCTCTGGAAACGCTGCTCAGAATATTTGGGGCAGTACGTGCCGGGGCAGCGGTCCACTGTGGTTGCGGCACCCGGCGAAAGGGGCGCAGCCCCTGTGCTCGAACGTGTCTTCTGGTTCGGGGGTTCGTTGAGACAGGTGACGTTCGTGGACGTATCGCAACCGGAACGGGGGAGTCCCGAGGAGGGGCCCAAGGGGTGTCCTCTAACATGGGGTGGCTCAAGAGTAGAACACTGCTTCAAGTTACCAATGGGACACGGTGAGTGAACGGCAGTGTTCACCAGGCAGGTCACCCGCGTGACAGACGAGGCTTTGCGGCGGCGTGGACCGGCCGGAAGCCTTGCCTCCGCAGCGTCGTGCGTGATCTCCTGGAGGTCGTTCAGGTCGTCAGGTACGGAGGAGTGGGTCGTGGCGAAGGAGAAGGGGGCAAAAAGCACGTATGGCGTGCCCCTGGAGCGGAGCGACTACCTCAAACTGGACAAGCACAGGCACCACTGTGAGCCGGACGATTTCAGGAAATGGGTCCAGTCCGGTTACGGAAAAGATAAACGCCTGGCTGTCGACCTCTTCTCGGGTGCCGGCGGGCTGAGCCTGGGCCTTGAACGGGCCGGATGGACCACCGCCGCAGCCGTGGACTTCGATGAGCGGGCTCGCGAGACTCATGCAGCGAACTTCCCGGGAATGAGTCTCTGTCTCGACCTCGGGGACGACGTCCAGCGAGGCGAATTTGTCCAGCGAATTCTGGACTCCGGCGCCGAGATCGACATCGTGGCGGGAGGCCCCCCCTGCCAGCCGTTTAGTCGTGCCGGACGAAGCAAGATCCGGCACCTAGTCGAGTACCACAACCGTGACCCACACGATCTCCGTAAGGAACTCTGGCGCGCCTATGTCGATGTGGTGGAGCGGCTCCTGCCACGTGTCGTCCTCATGGAGAACGTCCCTGACATGGGACTCGGCGATGACTTCAGCGTAATCCGCATTATTGAGGAAATGCTGGAGAGTCTTGGGTACGTGACGCAGGTGCGTCTCGTGGATGCGTGGAACTATCGCGTGCCGCAGCACAGGAAGCGTCTGATCCTCCTCGCACGTAGAGACGGTGGCGGCTTCGGCTGGGGCAAGCCGAAGAAACTGACCACCCTTCGGGACGCCATCGGCGACCTTCCTGCACTCAATCCAGAGCCTTTGAAAGCGGTAGGTGCCCGAGTCGGCGACTACGACGAGCAGGAGGAGCCGAAGCTCTCTTCCTTCGCCAAGGAGATGCGCAGAAGGGCCGATAAGGGTGTAATTCACGACCACATGACGCGGCGGGTTCGTACCGACGACTTCAGGATCTTCACGGTCATGGATTCCAAAACCCTCTACTCCGAGCTTGAAGAGAAACTGGAAGAGGACGAGAAGAATTTCCAGAGGTACGACGCGGAGCAATTCACCGACAAGTACAAGAAGTTGGACTGGAATGAATTGAGCCGCACTATCACCGCGCACATCGCCAAGGACGGTTACTGGTACATCCATCCTGAAGAGGCGCGAACGCTGACCGTGCGTGAAGCCGCGAGGATCCAGACCTTCCCGGACCGCTTTCGGTTCGCGGGTACGCGGAGCGACGCCTTCCGCCAGATTGGCAACGCGGTTCCCCCACTGTTGGGCGAAGCCGCGGCCCGGGTTCTCCTGCCGCAAGATGTTCCCACCGGGGACGAGGCCGCGGACAAGTGGCCGAAGGTACGTGAGGAACTGACTCGCTGGGCCAGGGAGCAGCGTGCGGGCAGGCAGTGGTACCAGTTCCCCGGTGGCCGGAAGATGAAGCCGCTCGGGGCTCTTGTCATGGCGGTGCTTTCAGGAAGCAAGCTGCACCCGAAGCAGCTCTCCGACGTGATGGACGAGGTCGCTGGACACAAGGAACTGACGCAGGACGTCTATCTCGCCCTCGTGAACGCGGCGCCGACAGCAGCACTCCGCAAGCGTCTGGAGGACAGGCTCAGTCCGGTCGTCGACAAGCCCGAGGTCTGGATGAACGCGGATTCGGTTCTTGATCACAGCAAGGTGATGGGACTCAAGCCGGCTGAGCTCGCCTTGTTCAGGCTGCTGGCCGGCGGCGACATAATGCTGGTCGGCCAGAGTGCGTTGCGGGTGGCTGCGAGGGTTCAGCAGAACGAATCGCACCTGACCAACCGACTGACCGAGGGTCGGCTCAACCTCATCAAGCTTCTCGGCGCTGGCCGTGACGCACCGGTGCGCATGGCCGCCATCAGGTTTATCGGCGAGAACCTGTGTCGTGACAAGCAGCCCGTCTGTGGAAGCTGCCCGCTGAGCGACTACTGCCCGACCCGTCCGCAGGAGGACGCAGGAAGCGCAGCCACCTTCGACGCGGCGCTGACTGCAGGCTGACAGTGTTCAGTCAGGAGAACAGGGACGCTGTGCCTTTGCGTCAGCCCTAACCTCGCATTCCCACGTGCGCACAACTGTCCATCCGGCCTTTGTGTAACGGCAGTCCCAGCCTGTCCCGGGAGTGCCGCGCTCACGTCGTCTCGTGGTCGTGGTCGACAGGCACGGGCTGGAATCCATGCCGCAGAGCCTCCTCGTAGACCTCCATCGCCTGCCTGGCCTGGGTCCCCGTGACCTGTCGCCCCTGGGACAGACGCTGCGCGACACGGTCGGCGAGCTGCCGGTCCACGGCGCGCAGAACCCGGCCTTCGCGGGACCAGTCCGCGAGAGCCTGCCACTCCTCGCTGGGGATGTCCTCGACGGCGGCTTCGGCCTCGTCGGACTCGGTGCTCTCGGGGGAGGCGATCTCGAAGGGCTCGGCCGTGAGTTCGGCGGCCAGTGCGTCGGGGAGCGCCCACGGGATGCGGGACACCTCGTCCCAGCAGTCGGGCTTCTTCGCCCACTCCGACACGTGCCGGTCGCCGGAGATCACCGTCTCCATGATCAAGGGACAGAGTTCGTCGAGGGCGTCCCTCAGGGCATCCGTGGTGCCCTGCTCGTTCCAGATCCTGTCGAGGTCGATCCGCTTCTCGGCGGCGAACGAAAGCCGGGCGACCGTGTAGGTCGTGATCAGCCGTTTGTGGCTGCCGGCCGAGTGCGTACGGGCGATCCGGTCGGCAGCCTGGAAGAGGAGGGCCGTGGCTATAGCGCGCTTGCAGTACTGCACGTCCACTACGGGATCGGACTTCTCGATCCGCTCCATGAAGTGGGCGAAGTTCTTCTGGGCGCCGCGGCTCACCCAGTACGGGAGCTGTTCCCAGGAGTGCACGAAGGTGGCCAGGTCGGACTTGCTGAATCTCTGCCGCGTCGGCGTGATCAGCTTGAACTTGCGCTGGGCCGCGCGGGTTTCGTACTCGGCGGACTTGTCGGTGTACTGGCCCCGTGCCCGCTCGTAGAACCATCGCGTCTCCTGGCCGCTGCCATCGGCAGCAGGAGCCCACAGGCTGCGGGAGACACGCTCGAAGGCCACGTGGAACTCGTGGTTCGAACTGAAGTCGACCAACGTCACCTTGTTCTGGGTGTTGGAGTACTGGGAGATCTTCGGAACGATCTCGGACAGGTACGCAGGATCGACGATGGTGAGCTTCATCTGCACGTGGACCCCGTCTAGGTCCCGCTTGTCACGGGTCAGGACGTGGTGCAGCGAGGCGGTGGTCTGGCCGCCGTTGACGATCTGGAGGCCGGTCATGCTCCTGATGGCGACAGGGCTTCCGGCCTCGTCAGTCTCGAAGTCCACGTCCGAGGCGGTGGCGGTCACACCGTTGTTGTAGGCGAGGAACTTGCCCGGGGCGTTCAGCAGGGTGTCGCGGATGCCCTTGTTCACGGCACCGCGGGTCTGGAGGAAGGACCGGACGTTGAGTTCGAGCAGCCGGGTTCGGTGCTCCTTGTACAGCTCGGCCAACTGTCGGCCGGGAATCACGGCCAAGACGACCGAGTAGTTCGGTTCGTCGCTGTGAGCCGCCAGACAGGGAAGGGGACGCTCGAAGGTGACCTTGATGGGCTCGCCGATGCTCCCGGAGGTCTCGTGCCTGTGGAGCCGCGCGAGGTCCCAGAGCTCGTAGGCGACCGGGACTCCCTCGAACTCCGTGGGCTCCGGGGCGCTCGTCGTGCTGACCCGGTTGCTGAGCAGGAAGAGGCGGATCTTCGGAACGTTCGACAGCGCCTTCTCCACGCCGACGCACATGTCATGCACGTCGGTGTTGTCCTCCTGGTTGGGGCGGATGGCCCGATGCTTGCCCAGGAACGCGAACAGCCTGCGGAAGAGCCTGTCGGACTCGGCCTTGGTCAGCTTGCTACTCGACGGGGTCAGGTTGAAGTCCGTTGTGTACAGGTCGAGGCTGGACCCGTCCTCGGGCAGGCCGTAGCCGTAGATCTCCAGTCCGCGGGAGGAGTGGTACGCGAGTGCCGCGTCGGTGACGACACCGGCTTCCTCAAGGATCTCGAGCACGTGCTGGGTGAACGTGTTCGGGATCGAGCCGCCCTCGGCGTCCGCCAGCGCCTGGATGTCGGTGACCAGCGCGCGGGAGTACTCGTGCAGGTCGTGCTCAGCCATGGATTCCTCGGATCAGGTTGACCAGTGTTTCGGCGGTCACGCTGTGGGTGGCCAGGGCCGACACGTCGATGGTGTAGGTGCAGTTACCGACCCCGGGCGGCAGTTCGGCCTCGACGATCCGGGGAAAACCCTCCCCGACCATCCAGAACTCGCTGCGACGTAGGGTGTAGCGATCATGATCGTAGAGGTCCCGTTGGTTCGGCAGATAGCCGGCCTGGACCAGCAGGCTCTCGAAGCGCTGTGAGGCGGACGGTGAGGTCAGACGGGCCCGTATCTCGTCCACCAAGGCGTTCAGACTCTTGCCGAGCCCCCGCTGCCGGTCGTCGAGGACGACATGGGCCAGTACGAGAGGCGTCGAGTCGGCCGTGTCCAGCTGCCGCTCGCTCGCGATCTGGACTCTCCGGGGAGCGCGGGCTGTGGACGCCTTCACCTCGACTGCGGCGCCGGGCAGCTGGAAGTCCTGGTTCGTCTGTCGTGGACCGGTCCAGGAGCTGACAGCCGCTTGCTGGTCCACAGCCGGAAGCACGTACTCCAGGAGGAAGTGCAGTTCGCCGAAGAGGCCGCACCGAGCCTGTCGGGACAGACCATCGCGCGACACGGAGCGCAGCAGCTGCTGCCAACGGACGTAGCGGCGAACCGCGGCCTCCGCCGCCGTCTCGGTGGTCGGTGCGTCCCGCACAACCTCTGCGATGTCGGAGACGAGAGGGGTGAACACCTCGGTGAGTTCGTCGTCGGTGAGCATGACCTGGAGCTCGTAGTGGTTGCCGGACACCGACGACAGGTTCAGCTGCAGTCCACGGGTCGCCGGCAGTTCATGGATCTCCTGACGTACGGTGTCGGCGGTCCTGGCGTCGGTGCCGAGCAGCAGCATGCGCCGGAGGGCGGGGTGCGTCACCGACACCTGGATGTTGTGCGGGGAGTCGGGGTGGAGCCGCCGGGTGGACCTGCCCGGGGTCTGCTGGTGGGCCTCCAGCTCCTGCCACACACTCTCGTCGATCACTCTTCGTCCTCGAAGTCGTCGAACTCCATGTCCTGCTTGAACCAGATGTCGTTCACCACGTACTCGGTCTTCAACTGGTGGCGGGAGAACGGGAAGCTGATGGCGAACCCGACCAGCGGTGCAACCGGCTCGGCGTTCCCCGACGACTTGGCCACCTCGGCAGGGCTGAGGGGATACAGCAGAAGCAACGGCTGGTCAGAGCGACGTTGGTGACGCAGAGGCCGGCCGCGGGGGGCGTCCGGATCGAGCGGTTCGCCCTTCCTGTTGAGCTTCCCCTTCGCGGCGTCCTTCGTGGCCTTCAGCGCCCGGTCGTACTGTTCCTCGGTCAGATCGCAGAGCTCGTCGGCAGGGCTGAGGACGCGCTTGATCGTGTAGCGGCCGGGAACCACCTCCGAGGACTTGGAGTGGCTGCGCGTGATGAGGCCGATGGAATGGCCCGCGATCTCGGCCGGCGCACCCTCGGGCAGTCGGCTGGCGAGGCGGATCGTCCAGTTGCCGAGCTCACCCTGCCTGGCGCACTGGCGCACGTACTCTGCGATGAAGGCCGGCCGCACCCGCTGAGCCTGCCGGTCGGTGAGGTAGGAGTCGAGGAAACCCTCGGTGACGTCCGAGGCCGCGACGCCACTCCAGGTGATGCTCCCGCTCCGCTCGTCCACGTTCCCTGCTGAGAGCGCGTCGAGGCGCGCAGCGAACGACTCGAGGAGGTCGTAGTTCTTACGAACCACTTTCTCGGAGAGGTCGAAGATGGTCGTCTCAGGAAGCTCACCGGAGTAGCTGAGGCGGACACGCGTGCCCTGCCTCATCTTGTTGGAGGCCGTGATGCCGAGGCCGAGCGACGAGGTCCTGACCTTGAGACCGTACTCGCGGGGGGTCAGCCCCACCGCGGACATCTCCTCGACGTCGCGCCGGAGTTCGTCGGTGGCCGCGGTGATCTCCGCGTACTGGCGCTGCAGCGTACGTGTCGTGTACAGCCTGCACAGGTCCTCGTAGCGGGGACGGTAGCCGAACCAACGGCCCATCTGCAGCAGGGTGTCGTACGTCTTGGAGGCACGCAGGTAGTAGCTGACCGACAGCCCCTCGAGGGTCAGACCGCGAGAGAGCTTCTCGCCGCCTACGGCGATGACCGACAGGCCGGTCTCCCGGCGCTCGTAGTACTGGAGGGCGTCCTTCGCCGCACCGTTTACGGCCATGACGGTGATCTTCGCGAGGGCGGCGTGGAGATGGGGTTCGACGTCCTCCCAGTCAAGCCTGTCCCCAGCCATGTCCTCGGTACAGGGGAAGAAGTCCTCCTCCCAGAGCTGCCGCAGGTCTTCCTCGAGTTCTTCACGGGCACTGCTGAACCGGTCCTGGAGAACATCGAGGAGCAGACGCGCGTGTGCGTCGATCTGGTCGCAGACCTGCTGCTGTACGGCCGTGAAGCGGGTCACGTGCACCAGCATGGAGTTGTGCACGGCAACCTGCCCCCGCGCTCGACGTGCCGCGCAGGTCAGGACAAAGGACCGAATGGCTCGCTGCAGCGACTCGGGCAGGAAGTCGGGAACCTGATGGTAGGACTTGTGCTTGTCCGGCACCCAGAGGTCTGTGTCCTTGATGTGCCTTATCAGTGGCAGCGGCTCGATGTCCTCCTCGTCGCCGTCGGTCTGCAGACCGAAGAGACGCTCGGGACCGAGGTAGTTGGACGGTGCCCGCAGGGTGCGGATGAAACTTTCCGGGAAGAGGTCAGGGCCCAGCTCGTCGTGGTCCGTGTCGGGGCTGATGTAGATGTTCGCGAAGGGGGTCGCGGTGTAGCCGACGTAGGACGCCTTCGTGAAGCTGTTGACCAACCGCCTGATGGCCTTGTTGATCGCCGACGGGTTGGTGTCGGGGTCTTTGGAGGTGTTCACCCCGGCGTTGTCGGCTTCGTCGTCGATCACGAACAAGGGGAGGTCGGGAACGACCATCCTGCCGGTCTCCGGGTCCTCCACGCCGTGGTTGTCGATCACCCAGTCCCGCAGGTTGTCGATGATCCGCCGGTTCTTCTTGACCACGAGGACCACCGGGACACTGCCCACAGGCACGTTCGCGGAGACCGCCGTCTTGCGGGCGAAGTCCCCCTTCTCGTGACTGGTGGTGAGCGACGCGGCCTTAAGTCGCTTGCCGTGATGCGACATCGCGCCAACACCGATATGACGATGCGCGTCGTCGTCCGAGCGGAACTGATACTGGGTGTCGAACCCGAGGAGGCCTTCGTCGATACGGAGCTGGGTCTGGCTGCGCAGGTCGTTGTGGATCCCTGCGAACACCACAATGAGCCGGTAGCCGGCGTCGGCTGCCTTCGCGGCAAGCCCGATGAACTGCCCCGTCTTACCGGACTGAACCTGTCCGATCACGAGCCCGGTCCGGCGCCAGATGCCTTCCCGCCGAGGATCTTCCAGCTCACCTAGAACGTCGTCGGTGCTCTGGTCGAGGCGACGCACGACCTGCGTCGGGAGCTTGGACACGCTCAGCAGGTAGCGCCGGTAGCGGTCCCAGAACTCCCACTTCCGGTCTGCCTTCGCGTCGGCGAGCCATGGCACGTGGCCCTCGTCGTTCGTCATCGCGGAGGAATCAGCCTGGAACACGGAAGCACGGGCCTCGAGCACCTTCCGCACCTGGTCCCGCTCCACGCTGATCCCCTGGGCAGCGAGGATGCTGACCGCGGTGTTCACGGCGAAGTCCACCTCGGCCGGCGTTGCCTGGCGGTCACCTGGCAGGAGCAGCAACGCGGTCTGCTCGGCCTTCTCGAGACTGTCTTCGGGGGTGGTGCTCACAGCGTCCTCCAGCGGCCGGGTCGGTTGAGAGTGGGGTCTACCAGGTGGGTCAGGAGTTCCAGAAACCTTGTTGCTCGTCGAAAGGAGGCATGGAACTGAGTACACCCCGGGCATCCTCAGGAGAGCGGCCCTGTCCAAGGAGTGCTTCGTACACCCGGCGGGCGATGTCGACGGTCTCCGGAGCAGCCGGCCCCGGACCACCGAAGGGTTCGGGGTCGTCGACCGTGTCGGTCTCGTGGAGCATGCGGAGTGCCGTGACCGGGACCGTCTCCTCAAGGAGGCGGATCATCGAGCGGACGACGTCCGGATTGCCGCCCTGGCCGTCCACCGCTGCCTTCACCAACGGGTGCTTTCTGTTGATGCGCAGAACGATCCGGCCGTCGTGGCGCTTCACGTTCCAGGCGAACTTCAGGGGGTCACCGTGCGCCCGCGAGACCACCTGACCACGCTGTCGTGCGGAACGGGAGGCCGCCTCGCGGGTGTACCTGGCGATCCTCTCCAAGTGACGACGCAAGGAGACGGGGGGAACCACGTTCGCCTTGCGCACGTCCACGCCCCAGTCGGCGTCGGCCTCCGCAGGGATGTCCACGGCGATCCGCGCGAGGTTGTACTTCTCCTCGCGCCGCAGGCCGCGGATTCCCAACCAGTCACCGGCCAGGATCAGGCGGTCACGACGGTAGACGTAAAACCCCTGCTGCCCCAGCCACCCCCTCTGCCCAGCAGCCGACTCGTACTCGGCCTCCGATAGACGCTGTGCCGTCGGGAGGACGAAGGGCTCCACGCGCACCGACTCCGATCCCAGCGGCAGAGGCTCCCAAGGGATCCGCTGTACCGACGGGTGCGTGGACAGGAACGGGTCCCATGGGGAGAGGTCGGAGCCCCGCACCCGGATCCGGCACCGGGCCGGACGCTTCAGGAAGCGGGCGAAGACCATCGAGAGGTGGGCTTCGGTACGTTCCGCCTCCGCATAGAACTGCGCCTGCGTCTTTTCGTCGTCCCTGGTCACGGCTGTGTTGTGGTAGCCAGAGAGCTGCTCCCACAGGACGACGGTCCCGTGCTGCATGCTTCCCGCGATCTGACGCAGGAGGGTAGTGGTCCTGTCGCCGGGGTCGCGGAGGAGCCGCCACTCCTTGTAGTGCTCCACGACGCCGAGGTCCCACGTCCGGATGTGCCAAGTCCCGTCCTTGACTGTGGCGACGGTGAGTTTGCGGCACTGGGAGAAGGAAGCGGACTTCAACCCCACACCGAAACGTCCGAGATCGGTGGCACTCCGCTCTGCGGACGGGCCGCGGGCCGCCACCGTCATGGCGGTCACCAGCTCGGGCTCCGTCATCCCCTTGCCATCGTCCATCACTGCGATCCAGGAACTCTGCCCGTCCCACGTGAAATCGACGTCGATGTTCTTGGCCTCTGCGGAGACACTGTTGTCCACGAGGTCTGCGACGGCGGCGGGAAGCGAGTAGCCGAGCGAACTGAGCGACGCCACCATGCCAGCAGGGTCGGGAGCGGCGACCTCGAAGTCCATCTTCACGCTCCGTACCCGGTGAGTCCTGTGCGGTCGATTCGTCTGTGTGCTCCGCGGAGCGGCATGTGGCAGGACCTCTCGGGCCTTGTGTGGTGGGTGTGTTGCTGCTTGTCCCACACCAGCCGAAATCCCCCGTTCGGAGCATGCTACCGAAGGGACTTCTCTGGCGTAAGTGATCTCCGTGAGCGCTCAGGACTCGGACGCAACAAGACCTCCCGTGCTGACCACAGCCGGGCCGGACTGATGAGAGCGGCCGCTTCCATGAAGCCTCCAGGCGTGATGGCTGACGGCCGCAGGGTACTGGTCAACGCCGACAGGGCACCCCTGGCCTGCACAGATGTGTGGACATCAGCTTGGGAAGCTGCGGTCATATGCGCTTCGGTGGGCCGCTGAACTGCATGAACGGTCTTGGCGTCGCCTGTCAGGCTCGACGTCTTTCACCGCGATTCCCCAGGGTTCCCCATCTGATCTGGTGCGCTTGTGGTGCAGCCATGTTGCGCCGCCACGGCCGTCACACCTTCTGATGCGAGGCTCTACAGAGATCGGTCGGTGACGGTCATACCGGTTACTCGGGAGTGGCTGAGGGAGGTTGTTGGTCGGGGGCGGTTGATGGGGTTGCGGTATCTGATTGCTGTACAGCTGCCGCAGCATTGCGGACGGTGAGGGTGTCGGGGTGGTCCGGGCCCAAAACCCGCTCGTAGTCGGCCAAGACCCGCTCGCGCAGGTGGAGGGCGTCCTGGACCCGCCCGGCATCGCGGTAGGAGACGGCGAGGTTGTGGCGAGCGCCGAGGGCGTCGGGGTGATCCGGGCCCAAAACCCGTTCCCGGTCGGCCAAGACCCGCTCGCGCAGGTGGAGGGCTTCATGGAGCCGCCCGGAAGCGCGGTACGAGCTGGCGAGGGTGTGGCGAGCGCCGAGGGTGTCGGGGTGGTCCGGGCCCAAAACCCGCTCGTAGTCGGCCAAGACCCGCTTGCTGAGGTCAAGGGCGTCCTGGACCCGCCCGGCATAGCTGTACGAGACGGCAAGGTTGTTGCGGGCGGTGAGGGTGTCGGGGTGGTCCGGGCCCAGTACCCGTTCCCGGTCGGCCAAGACCCGCTCGCGCAGGTGGAGGGCTTCCTGGACCCGCCCGGCAGCGCGGTAGGAGACGGCGAGGTTGTGGCGAGCGCCGAGGGTGTCGGGGTGGTCCGGGCCCAGTACCCGTTCCCGGTCGGCCAGAACCCGCTCGCGCAGGTGGAGGGCTTCCTGGAGCCGCCCGGCAGCGCGGTACGAGCTGGCGAGGTTGTGGCGGGCGGTGAGGGTGTCGGGGTGGTCCGGGCCCAAAACCCGCTCCGAGTCGGCCAAGACTCGCTCGCTGAGGTCAAGGGCGTCCTGGACCCGCCCGGCATAGCTGTAAGAGACGGCGAGGTTGTGACGGGCGGTGAGGGTGTCGGCATGGTCTCGGCCGTGGATACTGCTGCTGAGGTGGACGGCCGTTTCGTCGTACTCGATCGCCTGGTGGTACAGGCCCGCTTCGGTGAGGCTGTTGCTGGCCGCGTAGAGGCATTGGTGGGTTGCGGGCTGCCACAGGGCTGGGCGGGTGAGCTTGTCGAGGTGAACCACGTTGGCGCGCAGCAGGGCGGCCAGTTCCCGTTCTTCGTGGTCGTGGCGGGGCCACAGGCTGGTGATGGCGTCTGCGGCGGCGCGGGCGGTGGCGGGCAGTGTGCCGGGCGGGATGGTCTCCCGCACGGCGCGGGCAGTCAGGGCGTGCATACGCAGGGGGGAGGCGGCGGTGTCCTGGGTGATCAAGGCGTAAGTGCGCAGGCATTCCAGTGCGTTGTGCACCTCTGTTTCGGTGACGGGATGGTGGTGCTTGCGCAGTCGGCGGCGTTGCGGCGGGCGTGCGGTACGCAGGTGGTTGAGCGATTCGGGTGTGATCCATGCGGTGACGGGGTGGCCGAAGGGGTCCATGAGGGAGGCGAGGTACAGCAGGGGTCGGGCCAGCCGGCTGGTGTCGGCTTCTTCGACCGCGTCGAGGGAGAGCAGCAGTGAGGCGGCGACGGGCCGTCCGTAGCCTTCGGTGTCCGCGCTCGCCGGTAGCAGGTCGCCCAGCCGGTTGCTGGTGTCGCGGAGCAGGGTGAGGTAGTTGGCCATCGTGGGCCGCTTGTTGATGAGATACGCGGCAGCGTGCCCGAGCGCGAGCGGGAGGTGCCCGAGCTCGAGGGCGATCCCGCCTGTCTGCGCGGGGTCGTGCAAGTGGGCGTGACCGGCATCGGTGAGCCGGCGCTTCAGGTAGGCGCGGGCCTCGGAATCCGTGTAGAGGCCGATCCGAATGAGGGTGCGACCCTGGCCGCTGAGTTGGGCGTCCTCACGTCGGCTGGTGGCCAGGACCCAGCCGCGGCCAACCCCGCTGTCGGGCCACCACTCCCGAACGGCGGCCGGGTCAGTGACATCGTCCAGCACCACCAGCCACCGCCGCTCGGTCGCTGCCAGCCACCGCAGAAACCGCCGCGCCGCACCGTCCTCGTCGTCCGGGGACACTCCGGGAAGCTGCAACTGCCCGGCCGCGTTCGCATACGCGCTGATGACCTGGTCGACGCCGGTGGCACGCACCCACACCAGCACATCCAGCGCTGCCCTACCGGAGCGCTTCTGATCCCGAAGCTCCCGCGCCAACAACGCTGCGAGTTGACTCTTGCCCACCCCGCCAGGACCGGACAGCACCACGTCGCTGCCCCCGCCACGCGCAGCCTTCACCTGCTTGCGCGCCGGTACGCGGGGTTGGAAAGCCGCAGCAGGACGCGGCACATCCCCGACCCATATCGGCCACTCGACCAACGAAACCTGCACCGACGCAGGGTGCACATGCATGTCCCCCGCCACTTGAGTCACATCCCCGCACGCACTTGCTTGCTGACGCGAACGGCGCTGTCCCGATCCCTCCATCACCATCCCGGCCACCTTGCCTTAGGCCCGATTCCCGCCGACCTGATCGATGTCGCCCGTGCCGTCGGAACGCGCCTTCTGCCACACGTCCTCACGTACCGCAGCTCTAGGCGCTCCGGCACCCGCGCCTGTACTACCGCCGGTCTGCGTAATTCGGCCCCCGCCGCGTGCTGACTGCCGCACCCGACCCGTCCCGGCCCCGCCAGCCTGCGACGCCCACCAGCCCAGCGCGGCCAGCACCCCGGCCGCCACCACACCAGCCACCGGGCCGATCACATCCCACGGATCGTCACCTCCTCTCGACAGAACCGCCCACGGCACCGCCACCCCAGCGAACGCCAGAGCTGAACCCGCCACCGCCACCAGCCACCGCAGAGCAGCCTGCACAACCCACCCCCGAGAACAGTCAGGCACCAGCCTTCGGACCGACCATGCTGGCACGCCGACACCCTCACCCACCGCACGAACTCACAATCCCCCACCAGCCGAATCGCCCCGTGCCACCGCGGACGGCGGGGCCTCTATGGGCGAGGCATGAGCTGTCTCCTTGCCCTGGGTCTTGTCGGGGATCTTGGTGAGCTGGGTTTTTGCTGTTCCGGAGCGGCGGGCCCGTGCGCCCGGTGGTGGTCGTCGGTCGTCCTTAGGTAGTACCTCGGACGAACCAGGGGATGTTGTCGAGCCACACAATGCCGTCGCCCTGGTCGACGTGTGCATCGCTACACCCCTACCGGCCTCAACCACGCTGCCGTCGTGTGTCGTCGACCAGAGGTGTCTCTCTGGCGCTAGATTTGATACGCCTATAGAGGGTTCCCTCTGTGGGGCAAGTGGATGCGCGAGTAGATCTTGAGCCCGACATCGCGGTCGGTGGAGCGGCTTTGGGGTGGCGCTGCTTTGGCGCGAGTGATCATGGCCCCGTAAGCTTCCGGCGCGTCGGGCGGTCTGTGGACCTGCCCGGTAAAGCACGACGTTGGGGCCATGATCTTCGAGGCTCGCGCCAAAGTGGCTCCGTAAAGCCGTGGAGCCGACCGCCCCAGCCACGACGTATCCCTTCTCTGGCGTCAGGCGGCTGATCGCCATGAGCGCGGCACGGGCGTCGGCCGGGCTGGAGCGGGGCGGAGACAGGAGCGCAGGCCCGGCCGGGGGCCGGGCCGCGCGCGGTGAGCGGAGCGAGCCGCCTTGAACCCGTGAAGAAGGTTGTTACTCAGGAGCCTCTGTAATGCGCCAGAGTGGGGCTGCGTACTGCTCCGGTCGGCTACTGATGAGCAGCTGGCGCAGGGCCTCGCGCTGGGTGCCGTCGAGGTTCAGTGCCTCTGTGAGTCGGCGGAACGTCGTGTGGGTGACTCCGCGGCTTCGTGCCTCTGCCTCGAACTGGTCGAGTTGGGGTAGCACCGCATCGGCGTCAAGCTGCACCTGCCGCTGTTCCTTGAGCCACAGCGCCTTGTTGCGCTCGTAGTCGATCTCTGAGAAACCGCATACCTCGCGGCTCAGGGCCTCGACCTCGTCCAACGTGGCCGTCGTCATGATCGCGCGGGCCAACTGGTTGCGGCTCAGCGCCTCGTCCAGGTCGACTTCGTGGATCGTCGGGCCCTCGTCGGTCAGGGGGATGGGAAGTCCCGCATCCCTGACCTCGCATGTGCCCCGTACTCCCCGGGCCGTCGCTGCGAGCATCCCGGTCGCCTCGGAAGGGTGCCACTCCAGAACCGGGTTGACCGGCTCCACGTCCCTGGCCGTGAATGTGTGGACTACCGGGCCGAGTAGGCGGCGCATGTCGTCGAGTGGGAGTTCCCCGTCCAGTCCCGGGCCTGCGATCAACAGTCGGATAGGTGCGTTCACCTGGCAGCACGCCGCAAGTGTCACGGCGTCCGCGAGCGGGCTCTTCAGCGTCGGCTCGTCGCCCTGTGCCAGGACGTCGCCGCCCACGTCCAGGAGGTCGATCGACTCGGGCTGGAAGTGCTCTACGAGCTCTTCGAGTTGGCGAGTGACGCCTTCAGCACCGTGGCTCGGGTCGATCAGTGCGAAAGTGTGCGGGAGCTCTGCTGCGAGCCGGGGGAGGGTGGAGCCTGCCGGGGCGACTGGGCGGGCGTCCGCCGGCACCTTCCAGACGGCTGGAGTGATGGGCTCGAGACCGGTGAAGTTCTCGGGGCCACGCGGGCCCGGGACCGGGTCGATCAGCAGGCGGTCCCACGCGTAGGTGAGGATCACCGCCCGGCCGTTGTCGTCGCCGTATAGGGCGGCGTCAAGCATTGCGGCGGCGACTGCGTCGCCCCCTCCTCCTGCTGCGACGATCAACCGCGTCATGGGGGCAAGAGTACGGGGTCCGATATTGACCACTCACCCTATAGTGGCTAGAGGCCATAGCCACTTGGCCGCCAGTGCGGCACAGAACGAGGAGGGCGCGTGCCCAAGATCGAGGAGGCTCAGCCGAAGTATCTCCAGATCGCGCACTACATCCGCGATCAGATCCTTCGGGGCGACTTGCGGCCGGGGGACGAGGTTCCCTCCGAGCGGCAACTGGCGGCGGTCTGGAAGGTGTCCAGGCCGACGGCGGCCCGTTCGCTGGAAGCGCTGAGCCATCAGGGGCTTGTCGAGAAGCGGCAGGGGTCGGGCACGTATGTGCGCAGCCTCGAAGTCAACCGCCGTGCACGTGAGTTGTACGGCCGTGCTCGGCAAACAGGGAAGATCTACACGCCTGGCGAGTACGCGGTCATCACGTCGGCCGGCTGGCTGGAGGCGCCGGACCACGTCGCAGAGGGGCTGGGCCTGGTGAAGGACCGGCGGGCTGTTCATCGGCGTCGGGTGACCAACAACCAGGACGGGCCCATCACCTTGTCCACCTCCTGGTTCGCACCGGATGTCGCGGAGCGCGCGCCCAAGCTGCTGGAGCCGGAGCGGATCCAAGAAGGCACCCTGATGTACGTCGAGAAAATGACTGGGCGGCAAGGCAGTTACGCCGAAGATCGCATGTGCGCCCGGGCAGCGACGGGCGAGGAAGCCGCTGACCTGCAACTCGACGCCGACTCGGCCGTCTTGGTCGTGCATCACGTCGTCTTCGATCTCCAGGACCGCCCGCTGGAGTTCGCCGAAGCCACCTACCCGCCGCACCGTTGGGCGTTCGAGCAGGGCTACCCGCTCTCCTGACAGATAGCCAGCCAGTTGACGCGAACCGCTTGCGTCGACGAAGTGGCCAATGCCACTATCCAGGAAGTGGCTAAGGCCACTTTATCGGAAGGGGCATGGTGTGACGAGTCAGCGGCCGGACCAGGGCACGCACTTACCTTGCCGGGGTTGCCGAGGACGCGGATGGAAGCGCGTTGGCTCGCGTACGACCCTGGCTCTTGCCGCCGTCGCCGACCGCACCCGTGCCACATCGAAGCGGCGCTGCCCCGACTGCGACGGCAGCGGCAAGGAGTGAGCACGGATGGCCAACTACGAGATCGACCGCTATCCCTCCGAGGACTCACCGCGACTCGGGGCGATGACCTTGCACCCTGTCGCGGAGTCCGTACCTCGGGCCCGGCGCTGGTTCCGGAAGTTCATCGCTCCCTACAACCCGGCCTGCTCGCTCGACGACTGCGCTCTCATGATCTCGGAGTTGGTCACCAACGCCATCTCCTACGGTCGCGCCGACGACCCCTGGGTCGTCCGGGTCGAGTGGTTCCGCGAGGGTGCTTCCCTCCGGGTAGAGGTGCACAACCCAGGATTCCCGGCGAGTGTCCGGCTGCGGCGTCCCGACGCCGATGACGCGCACGGCCGCGGGCTGCTCCTGGTCGACTCCATCGCCGACGCCTGGCATCACGGGCCCAGTCGCTTCGGTGGAACGGTGGTCTCCTTCGAGATGGCCGATGCCTGGCCGTCATAAGCGGAATACGCTCCGCTGGTACTGCGCTGGCGGAATCGTCGCTAGTCTGGTTGACCAGTTGACTTGGCCAATCTCGACAGGCGGCGGCATTCATGGCGTATGAAGTGGAGGCACCGAAGTACGTTCGCCTCGCTCAGACCCTTCAGCGTCGCATCGAGGACGGCACGTACCCGCCCGGAAGTCGCGTGCCCAGCGAGAATCAGCTGGTGCAGAGCTTCGGGATGTCGCGCCCGACTGTCGTCCGGGCGCTGGAACTGCTGAAGCGTGACGGCTGGCTGGAGTCACGGCAGGGGTACGGCACGATCGTGCGGGGCCGCCCGGCCGTCGTGGAGCAGAAGGATCGCCGGGGGGTTGAAGCGCTCGCGCGCGACGAGTCGCAAGCTCCAGGCCGATTGGTCGAGGTTGGCCACGTCCCTGTTCCGGCACGGGTCGCCTCTGTGCTCGGGCTGCCCAAGCGGACCAAAGTCCTCATGCGTCGCTTCCTGGTCGTGGATGACGGAGAACCGGTTGAGCTGGTCTCGTCGTACTTCCCCGCCGGCCTGGTCGAGGGAACCGCACTGGAGAGTGCCGAAGTGCTGGCTGGCAGTACGCGTGCGCATCTGGAGGGACGGAAAAAGGTCCGCTTCGACCATGTGACGGAACGGGTCTCGGCCCGACTGCCCGAGCGTGCAGAAGTCGAGCTGCTGGACCTCCCGGACGGGGTTCCGGTCCTCAGCGTCCTGGTCGTCGCGCGCGACGCTTCCGGCCAAGCGCTGCAAGTCTCTGACGTGCTGCTTCCGGCTGACCGGCAAGAACTGGAAGACACCTACCGCCTGAACTGAGGCCGTTGCCCACGAAGTTGACCTCGACTTGCTCTTCGTTCTCACTTGACAAGTCAACTTGGCATCCCTAACTTCGAACTTGCTAAGTCAACCTGTCAGGTGATGGGTTGATCGACTCAGAAGGAGAAATCTGTGCGTGTGATCCGCGTTGACGCCTCGACCGCGACGATCCTGCTCACCGAAGCCCCGGCGCCGAAGGTGCGCGACCGGCAGACCGGTGAGATCGCCAAGGACGCCGTGAGCGGCGAGGCACTGATGACCGTCGGCGTCGTCTTCATCGACGAGGGGGAGTCGTCGCTGATCCAGGTCACCATCCCTGAGAGCGGTGTGACGGACGGCCTGACCGTGGGTGCCCCGGTCTCGCTGCCCGGTCTCGTCGCCCGCCCCTGGGAGAGCGTGTTCAACGGCCAGCAGCGGCACGGCATCGCCTACCGCGCCACCGCCGTTGCTTCCGGCGCCTTCTCGATGGACCAGGCGGGCTGACAGTCGTGGCTGACCTGGTGACATGGGCCGAGCTGGGCGGGTCGCTCGCTGCGATAGGCGGCGCGGCCTACGCCCGGCACGCCCACCCGGCGGCGTACTGGTCCACGGTCGGGCTGCCGGTCTCGGTGGCCCGGGTGCTGGCCTCGTACTCCTCGACCATGGACGCGTGCGGCCTGACGGTCGAGCCGTCCCGGTGGCGAGCCCTGGCCGTGAAGGCGACCACTCGCCGTGAGGTCCGGCCGGTGCCTCCTCGGCGGGGTTTGATCCGGCCCACCTCGACCGGGCTGCGGCTCCGGCTGCGGCTGGCGCCTGGGCAGGAACCCGCCGACGTGGCGGCGTCGGCCGAACGGCTGCGGCACGCCTGGGGCGTTCACGCCGTGTACGTCCGGGACGTCAAGCCCGGAGTCGTGGAACTGCGCCTCGTCGGGTACGACGTGCTGCGGAAGGTGCGGATGCCTCGCCGGACCGACGCCGGGCCGTTCCGCGTGCCGGTGGCCCTGCGGGAGGACGCGACCGCCTTCGTGCGGGACTACCGGGCCGTACCTCATGAACTCGTGCTCGGCGCCACGCTTTCCGGCAAGTCCATGTACCTGCGAAACCTGCTCACGGGCCTGGCCGGTCAGCCGGTCGTGCTCGTGGGAATCGACTGCAAGCGCGGTGTGGAGCTGGCGCCGTTCGCGCCCCGGCTCTCCGCCCTGGCCACCGACCCGGAGCAGGCGGCGGAACTGCTGCCTGTGCTCGTCACGGAGATGGAGGACCGATACGACCTGATCAAGGCCCGTCAGGGCATCGCGCCGGGAGCTCCGGCAGAAGAGATCACTTCGGATGTCTGGGGCCTGCCTGAGGACGAACGCCCATCTCCCATCGTGCTGTTCATCGACGAGGTGGCCGAACTCTTTCTCGTCGCCACGAAGAAGGAGGAGGAGCGGCGGGACGAGATGGTCACCCAGCTCATCCGTCTCGCTCAGCTCGGCCGTGCGGCCGGCATCTATCTGGAGGTCTGCGGCCAGCGGTTCGGGGCCGAGCTGGGCAAGGGCGCGACCATGCTCCGGGCCCAGTTGACCGGCCGGGTCTGCCACCGCGTGAACGACGAAGCCTCCGCCAAGATGGCGCTCGGAGACATCGCCCCGGAGGCGGTTTCTGCCGCTTGTGCCATCGCCCCCGAGCTGCCCGGCCTCGCCGTCGTCGGTGACACGTCCGGTGGCTGGTCCCGCATCCGTACTCCGCATCTGTCCCTCGCTGATGCTGCGGCCACCTGCCGTGACACGGCGCACCTCGCTCCGGACGTTCCGGGGCTGGCGCCGTTCCGGCCGTACGTCCCGCCCGTGCGGCTGGAGGAGTCCGGGCCTGTGGCCGCTCCTCAGCCGGTCACCGAGTAGCCCACCCCGCCCCAACGGTCGGCGCGGCCGTCCCGCGCCAAGTCCCTACCCCACCCATGCCTGGAACTGGAAGGAGTGGCTGTGCGTACCCTGCCCGTCCGCGTGGACGCCGTGCTCGTCCAAGCGCTCATCGCCGCCGCGCTGTCCTTCGCTCACCTGCATGACCTGGCGTTGGCCGCCGGACAGGACGGCTGGAAGGCGTGGGCCTACCCGGTCTCCGTCGACCTGCTGATGGTCGCGGCCTGGCGGCGGCTCCGCTCCGGTGAGGCGAAGGCGGCCGGGTGGTGCTGGTTCCTCGTCGCACTTACCGCTTCCCTCGGCGCCAACGTCGCCACCGCCGGGCTGCTTGACCTGGACGAGGTACCGGCCTGGCTGCGGATCCTCGTCGCGGGCTGGCCCGCGGTCGCCTTCCTCGGCGGCACCCTGCTCGCCCACGGGGGGCCGCAGCCGATCGACGCTCCGGCTGCGGCATCCGCACCGTCCTCGACGGTCACAGCGCCGGAACCCACCGTTGCGGAAGTCGAACCGTCCTCGCCGACGGCCGAACTGCCCGCCGCTGAACCGGCGTCGTCTCCGGACTCGCCTTCCCCGGTGCCACCCGCCCTCGTCGCCATGGCCCGGAGGGTCGCCGACGAACACCACACCCGGACCGGAACGCCCATCGACACCCCAACGCTTCGCGCACGGCTCGGCGTCCCGATGCCGCTCGCCGAAGCCATCGCCACCCAACTCACCTGACCCGGAGGACTTGCCACCGTGCGCCCGTCCACGCTCCGCGCGCTGAAACGCGCTGCCGAGCTGACACGACAGAACCGCCTCACCGAAGCCGTCCTGATCGCCGAGCCGGTGATCCTCGCCGCCGACAGCTACGAGGGCGACGAGATCTTGCGCTGGCTCGCCGACCACGTCACCGACTTCACCGGCGAAGACGAACAGGAGATGCCCTGATGTCCGCCAACCCACGCTTCCGACGCGTCGCCCGCATCGGTCCCGTCCAGGTCGCCACCTACTACGACGGCCGGGGCCGCGAGAAGCACACGGCCGCCTGCACGGCACCGCGCTGCGGCTTCTCCACCGACTACGACAGCCGCGCCGCCGCCGAGCTGGCGGCCCGGACCCACCGCTGCTCTGTGCGCTGAGGAGTCCCCGTGACCGTCTCTCTGCCGCTCGTCTTCGTCCTGGGTGTCATCGCCTGGGCCTCGATCAAGTTCCTCGGCGTCCGCCTCTGGGTCGCCGTTGTGATCGCCCTGTTCGGCTTCTGGCTCTCCCAGACCTTCCTCGCCCCCGCCATCGAGTCCGGCACCCGCTCCGGAGTCGACGTCGTCAACGGCACCCGCGAATGACCACCCGACCGACAAGGAGTCCAGCCATGTTCCGCCCCAAGCTGCCCGACATCCCGCACGTCCCGAGCATCACCACCCACATCCCGCAGAACCACGCCCCGGCCCCCTCCGCCGGCCGCCCGGTCGCCCCGTTCGTCGGGATCGGAGTCGGCGCGGTCGCCGCCGTGGTCGTCGTCGGCGTCGTCCTCACGGCGCTCCTCACGGCGGTCGCCGTATCGGCCGTGTCCGTGGCCATCGCCGCCGTGGTGCTGCGCTCCCTCGTCAACGGCGCGAACAAGCGCTGACCGGCCGCCGGGGCGGCAACAAGCCGCCAAGCATCCCGCCGCCCCGGGGCCGACCCTCCCGACCGCCGAAACAGCCGAAAGGAAGACCCATCATCACCCGGCAGACTCCGCCCCCGCTGGCGGAACTCTCCATGCTTGCCTCCCTCGGCACCATGCCCGAGCTGGCCCGCCAACTCTCCACGCTGGGCGGCTGCACCCGCCCAGTACGCCTCGACGGCCACCGCACCGAATACGCGGTCGACACCACGACCGGTGAGATCGGCGGGGTCCTGCACCACCTCGACTCCACCGCCCTCCCCGCCGGACAACTCCTCGTCCGCTGCAACAACCGCCGGGCCACACGCTGTGCGGCCTGCGCCGAGACCTACCGCCGCGACACCTACCACCTGATCACCGCCGGACTGCACGGAGGCAAGGGCACGCCCGAGCAGGTCGCCGTCCATCCTCGTGTGTTCGCCACGTTCACGGCTCCGAGCTTCGGCCCGGTCCACAACCGTCCTTCCAGCGGACGGCCCTGCCGCTGCGGTGACCGGCACGACGAGCAGGATGCAGCCCTGGGCACACCGCTCGATCCCGACGCGTACGACTACGAAGCGGCCGTGCTGTGGAACGCGCACGCCGGGGCCCTCTGGCGGCGCTTCTCCATCTACCTGCGTCGGGAGGTCGCCAAGCGTGCCGGTCTCACTCAGCGTGCCTTCCGCGACCACGCGCGCATCTCGTTCGCCAAGGTGGCCGAGTACCAGAAGCGGGGCGCCGTCCACTTCCACGCGGTCATCCGCCTCGACGGCCCCGAGGGCGGCGACACGGCTCCTCCGGTCTGGGCAACGGCGGAACTGCTGACAGACGCCATTCGCGCTGCCGCATCCGCCGCACGAGTCACTGGACCGGAGGTCGACGGCCGGGCCCACTCGTTCAGGTTCGGTCGTCAGCTCGACGTCCGCACCATCCGCAGTGTCCACTTCAACGACGGCCAGGAGCTGACCGAGCGGGCAGTAGCCGCGTACATCGCGAAGTACGCCACCAAGGGTGCCGAGACAGCGACCGGCACGCTCGACCGGCCGATCCGCTTCCTCGCCGAGCTGGCCGGGGCCCGGATCACCGACCACGCCCGGCGCATGATCCGCACTGTCTGGACTCTTGGCGCCCGCAAGGACCTCGAACACCTCCGCCTGCGCGCCTGGGCCCACATGCTCGGTTTCCGCGGTCACTTCTCCACCAAGTCCCGCCGCTACTCCACCACCCTCGGCGCCCTCCGTGACGCCCGTGCCGAATGGCGCCGCGCCCAAGCGGCTGCCGCGCTGCCTGAACGCGAGCCGGAGACGACGTACGTCCTGGCTCACTGGGTTTTCGCCGGAACAGGCCTCTCGGCCGCCGAAGCCTGGCTGTCCGCGTCGCTCGAACCCGCCCCTGGTACGGAAGGAGAACCGACATGGAATCGCGTCACGACGAGCTGATGACCGTTCGCCAAGTCTTGGATGAGCTGGGTGGGGTCTCCCGACGGACGTTCTACCGCTGGCGTGAGCTGGGTTACGGGCCGGCCGCATTCAAGCTGCCCAACGGCGAGCTACGGGTGTGGCGGAGCGACTTCACCACGTGGCTACGGCAGCTGGAGGCCGCCGCATGAAGTCTCTCGACGTGAAGGTCTGGGCCGTGCGAAAGCGCGATACGAAAACGCCCTCATACGGTGTCCGGTGGTCTGTCGCGGGAAACGTCTTCTCTGACTCCTTCCGCACGAAGGCCCTCGCCGATCACTATCGCGCGAAACTTATGCGGGCGATGCGAGACGGAGAGGAGTTTGACAAGACATCTGGCCTCCCGGCCTCGATGGAACAGAAGAAGTCGGCCATGTCGTGGTACGAGTTCGCCCTCAGGTACCTCGCGATGAAGTGGCCGCATGCTGCCCCCAATACGCGTGACGGCATCAACGAATCGCTCACCAGCGTGACTATGGAGCTCCTCGACGAGCGCGCTGGACGGCCGTCCGACCAGGCCATCCGCAAAGCGCTTCGCAACTGGGCCTTCGTGTTGCCCGGGCCCGATGACCGGGACCTCCCGGACGATGTTCGGAACGTTCTTCACTGGGTGTCGAAGGCATCGCGGCCGCTTGCCGATCTCGCGGAACCGGCCACGGCTCGCGCGGTGCTGGACTCGCTGAAACTCAAGCTCGACGGCACGGCCGCAGCGGCTGAAACCGTGCGGCGTAAGCGGCGGACTCTCGTCAACGCTGCCAACTATGCGGTCGACCTGGGGGAGCTGCGTGAAAACCCGATCACGGCTGTTCGCTGGCAGAAGCCGAAGGTCTCCAACCAGGTTGACCCTCGCGTTGTCGCGAACCCCGAGCAGGCTCGGAATCTTTTGGCGGCCGTCTCCTACGTAGGCGGCTACCAGCGGGCCCGTGGGCGACGCCTGGTGGGTCTCTTCGCCGCCATGTACTTCGGCGGTCTCCGGCCTGCTGAAGCGGTCGGCCTCGTCGGGACGGACCTGAACCTTCCCAGGCAGGGCTGGGGATCGGCGCTGCTGCACCGGACTCGTCCGTCGGTCGGCAAGCAGTGGACCGACTCGGGGGAGACCCACGACGACCGCGGACTGAAGAACCGACCGACGGAGGACGTCAGACGCGTGCCCATTCCGCCTCACCTCGTCGCCGTGCTCCGTGAGCATCTCGCCACCTTCGGGACTGCCGACGACGGGCGGTTGTTCTTCAGCGAGAAGGGCTCGGTCGTCCCCTCGTCGACGTACTACCGCGTTTGGCAGGAAGCCCGGCTCCTCGCGCTGCCGCCCGCCGTCGCGGCTTCACCCCTCGCGAGTCGGCCGTACGACCTCCGTCACTCGGCGCTATCGACGTGGCTCAACGCGGGTGTCGACCCGACTGAGGTGGCCGAGCGCGCCGGCAACAGCGTTGAGGTCCTGCTGACCCGCTACGCGAAGTGCCTTGACGGACGGCAGGACGTCGCCAACCGGCGTATCGAAGACTTACTTCGCGAATACGAGTGACACGGCCTGCCCAGAGATCGAAGCCCCTGGAGTCTCGTCCAGGGGCTTCGCTGTTCCTGGGCCGTCTCAATCGTCAGGAGCACTGCCGGTCCGTCGAAGCCCGTCTCCAGCTGCGCGACACCCCTGCAACTGCTCTCGCTGAAACGTACGGCATTGGCCGACCGAGGCGCTGAAACTTCAAAGGTCCGCACATGCCTCGCCACCACATGCCACGAAGAGACCGGTGGTCGTCATACTGTCGTCAGTCGCTCGATGCTGGGGGAGAAGCGTGTTCCGAATCCTGTTCTACGTTGCTTCATGCACTGCCACTGGCGGCGGTCTCGCAGT
Organism: Streptomyces sp. AM8-1-1; assembly: GCF_032229325.1. Classification (NCBI taxonomy): domain Bacteria; kingdom Bacillati; phylum Actinomycetota; class Actinomycetes; order Kitasatosporales; family Streptomycetaceae; genus Streptomyces; species Streptomyces sp. AM8-1-1. The sequence continues at coordinate 2,668,286 of NZ_CP135086.1, read as the reverse complement.
CCTAATAGCCAGGGCATCAGGAGCGGCTAACCCGGAAGATACCCCCGCCAGCATCGGGATGGCTGTTGGCTTCCTCGCTGGCCTGGCTTATCTGAAGTTCCGCAACTCGCCGACAGCCACGCTAGCTCGCGCCATGCGCGATGGGGACGGGGCCGCATTTTTGGCCCGCGCACTTGACAGGGGCGCCACCCAACTGGTTCCAATGCGGCTCTCCCAACCTTGTGGGCATGGCTCGGACCGCGTCCTGGTTACGACGCGGCTGCTGACGGAGATGCACGACGGGGACATAGCCGTGCAGTCACAGCGGCTGGAGGCTCTGCTGCGGGACGCTGCAAAGGCGGCTCGTGCTGAGAAGGGCTTTGGCGGCTCCACCAGCGGGGTGTTCATCTCGCTAGGCTCGTCGGTGACCGTGCCGCTTCGGATCGCCAGCTGGGATGGCTTGGCTGAGGGTCCTGGCGTGGTCATCGGGCACGACATGCACTGACGTCTAAGGCCATCTCAACCGAGCAACACCACTGTTGCGGGCACCCAGAGTCTCCCCAGCCGTGCTACCAGCACAAAGACCTTCTTGCCGGGCTATCCAATAGACTCCCACACTGGCGGCACAACCTGTGGCAGCGATTGGCGGGCGTAGTGTCCTCAGCCCCACCGGGAGACGATGGCTTCCTCGACGCTGAAGACGGCATCGCACTCGGCGCACTGCGCGTCACCGAAGACGTAGGTCAATTTACGCGCGATGTCCGACTGACCGTCGGCGAGTGCGCGGGAGTGAAGCCTTTGGGCCAGCCCCTCCAAAGCTGCGGGCGCCTGCGGTCGCAGCGGCACCTGCCTCGCCGTGGTGGAGGGCTCCATGTACATGCTGTCGGTGGTCGAGAAGAAGCCGTACTTGCCGAAGGCTATGAAGTTCTCCGCACTGCACGAGAGACAGGGCACCTCGTACTCCTCGTCGTTCAGCCCATCGAGCTGCTCGCCCCAGATCTCGACCCCTTGGAAACTCAGCAGTGTGCCCAGCAAGTCGACGTAATTCGTGGGGTCGTCGGCAAGTCCCGGGTCCTGCAGAGCTTCCTCGGTGAGTTGTGCCAGGTCGGATATCTGGGAGGCGTAGGTCACTTGGGGATCCTCATCGCCATGCGGCTGATCTGTACCAGCCACAATGGAGCCGGCCAGGTAGAGGGGCGCCTTCCGGTCCATCGCTGACCACTGACGCGCCATTTCCGTCAGAGCGGGCAAGGCCGCGTAGCTCGCCGAGTAGACGGTGCCCTGATGACACAGCCGGGACCAGAGCTTGTCCCAGCCGGGGTCCTGCGCGTCCGGGCCCAATGCGTCAAGCAGGCCGGGGATGTCGTCTGCCGTGCCGTAGGCGTGGTGGAGCCGAGACCAGTCCGTCATGCCGATGATCTAAGCAGCCGAGCGCGGCACGATGCCGGGGAGGTCGCCTTCGGCGGCCGTCTCTGGAATCCGACAGTGACCTGCAGTGATGTGCCAAGATCCCGTCCACGCCTCGTCCACGGACCCCGACATACGGCCGCATCGGACTGCATCCGCCTGCACATACGCGAAGACCCCGGCCTCAGCGTTTCCGCTGGTGACGGGGTCTTTGGGCACCTCATACAGGGTGCCCCCGGCAGGATTCGAACCTGCGCACACGGCTCCGGAGGCCGTTGCTCTATCCCCTGAGCTACGGGGGCGTACATCCCGCTTGCGCGGTGACGGGTAGAACCCTACCAGCTCACAGAGGGTCCCCGTGAACAGGTATTCAGGGGCTCCGACCTGCCCGCGAGCCGGCCCTCAGGCGCGCCACCCCGAGCCGCACCACATCCCGTTCAGCCGCCCCCAGCCGTCACCTGGCAGGCCACCTCGCCTCCCGCCGGCCACCACCCCCAACCCTCGCCGCGCCCCGCGCCCCGCGGCCCTCCCCCCGGCCGGCCACCACCCCCATCCCTGTCGCCCCATCACCCCCTCCACCCCCACCCCCCGTCCCCCCACAGAGTGGAAGTCCGCAAAACCCGGACGCGGCCCCGCCCCGCGACCTACTCTCGAGTTGTGTCAGGGGCGTCCGGCCGTGTGCTCGTTGTCGACGACAATCGGGTCATCCGGCAGTTGATCAGGGTCAACCTCGAGCTGGAGGGCTTCGAGGTCGTGACCGCGGCCGATGGTGCCGAGTGTCTGGAAGTCGTGCAGCAGGTGCGGCCCGATGTCGTCACCCTCGATGTGGTCATGCCTCGGCTGGACGGGCTGCGCACCGCCGCCCTCCTGCGGGCCGATCCGCGCACCAGCCATCTGCCCGTCGCCATCATCAGCGCGTGTACGCAGTACGAGGTGGAGAGCGGCATCGCCGCCGGAGTGGACGCCTTCCTCGCCAAGCCCTTCGAGCCGGCCGAGCTCGTCCGTCTCGTACGGCAGTTGATGCACCGGGAGGGTCCGCCGTCCGTAGACGGCAGGCATGGGGCCGGGCGAGCGGGAAGCACGCGCGGCTGACCGCATCGCGAAACCGGTTCGCGAAGCGCCCCCCTTCCTCCCATACGCTTGTCCCGTGACGCCCGCCGATCTCTCTCGTACCGTGCTGCACGCCGTGCGCCGCGCGGTGGCGGACGGTGCGCTGGACGCGCCGGTGCCCGAGAGTGTCAGCGTCGAACGTCCCAGGCCCGGAGGGTGCGGCGACTACGCCACCAATGTCGCCCTCCGGCTCGCCGGGCCCGCCCATCAGCCGCCCCGTGCCGTCGCCGAGGCTCTACGCGACCGGATCGCCGGCCAGCCCGGGATCGCCTCCATCGAGATCACCGGACCCGGCTTCCTCAACATCACCCTGCACAGCCGTGCGCAGCAGGAGCTGGTGGAGACAGTGCGGCAGCAGGGCGCGGCGTACGGGCACAGCCGGCAGCTCGCCGGGGTTGCCGTGCGGTTCGAGGCGGGCGAGGAGCTGCGCGCCCGGGTGTGGGCCGACGTGCTCGGCCGGCTGCTCCGGTCCCAGGGAGCCGAGACCGAGGACGGGGAAGTCGAGCGTCCTCACGTCGTACCCGCCACGGACCAGACCCAGGACCCCGCCGCCGACGCCACCCGGTGGGCCCTGCTCTCCGCCGCCGCGCACGACCGGCCCCGCAGCGGGGCACATCTCCTCGTGCAGCACGAGTCCAACCCCCTCTTCACGGTCCGCTACGCCTACGCCCGCAGCCGCGCCCTCAGTCGTAACGCCGGCCTGCTCGGCATCACCAGGGACCAGCCCGCCGCCGAGCAGCCGACCGTCGACGCCCCCGCGCTGACCGGCGCCATCGGCGATCACCCCGCCGTCCTCGCCTCCGCCGCCCGCCTCCGCGCGCCCGACCGGCTCGTCCGGCATCTGGAAGCGACCGCCGACGCGCTCCTCTCCTTCCAGCACACCGTGCTGCCCCTCGGTGACGAGAAACCCTCGGCCGCCCACCGTTCCCGCCTCGCGCTCGCCGAAGCCGCCGGGACGGTGCTCGCCGGTGGCCTGTCCCTGCTCGGCATCAGCGCCCCTGACTACCTGTGAGAGAAGAATGAGCCGTTCCGCACACCCCGCCGGGCCCCGTCACGCCGATGTCTACCCCGAGGGCCACTACAGCGCCCCTCCCGCCGACCTCAACGGTCTCGACGAGAAGGTCTGGGCGAAGACCGTCACCCGTAACGACGCCGGTGTCACCACCGTCGGCGGGATCGAAGTGACGCGGCTGGCCGAGGAGTTCGGCACCCCCGCCTACTTCCTCGACGAGGCCGACTTCCGCGCCCGCTGCCGTGCCTGGGCCGACGCGTTCGGCAAGGACGCGGACGTCTTCTACGCCGGGAAGGCGTTCCTCTCGCGGGCCGTGGTGAAGTGGCTCCACGAGGAGGGCCTCAACCTCGACGTCTGCTCCGGCGGTGAGCTCACCACCGCGCTCGACGCCGGGATGCCCGCCGACCGCATCGCCTTCCACGGGAACAACAAGTCCCCGGAAGAGATCGAGCGGGCCGTGCGCGTCGGTGTCGGGCGGATCGTGCTCGACTCGTTCCAGGAGATCGTGCGCGTCGCCCACATCGCCCAGAGCCTCGGCAAGCGCCAGCGCGTGCAGATCCGGGTCACGGTCGGCGTGGAGGCCCATACGCACGAGTTCATCGCGACGGCCCACGAGGACCAGAAGTTCGGCATCCCGCTCGCCGGCGGCCAGGCGGCCGAGGCGGTGCGCCGTGCGCTCCAGCTCGACGGGCTGGAGGTCATCGGCATCCACTCGCACATCGGCTCGCAGATCTTCGACACCTCGGGCTTCGAGGTCGCGGCGCACCGCGTCGTGGGACTGCTCAAGCAGATCCGCGACGAACACGGCGTCGAGCTGCCCGAGATCGACCTCGGCGGCGGTCTCGGCATCGCGTACACGCCGGACGACGACCCCCGCGAGCCGCACGACATCGCCAAGGCGCTCAACGAGATCGTCACCCGTGAGTGTGAGGCCGCCCGGCTGCGGACGCCGCGTATCTCCGTCGAGCCGGGGCGCGCCATCGTCGGCCCCACCGCCTTCACGCTGTACGAGGTCGGCACCATCAAGCCGCTGGAAGGCCTGCGGACGTACGTCAGTGTCGACGGCGGCATGTCCGACAACATTCGCACCGCGCTCTACGACGCCGAGTACAGCGTCGCGCTGGTCTCCCGCAGGTCCGACGCCGAGCCGATGCTCTCCCGCGTCGTCGGCAAGCACTGCGAGAGCGGCGACATCGTCGTGAAGGACGCGTTCCTGCCCGCCGACCTGGCGCCCGGCGACCTCATCGCCGTGCCCGCGACCGGCGCCTACTGCCGCTCGATGGCCAGTAACTACAACCACGCACTCCGTCCGCCCGTCGTCGCCGTCGCGGACGGCGAGGCTCGGGTGATCGTGCGACGGGAGACGGAGGAAGATCTCCTGCGTCTCGACGTCGGATAGTTGAGATAGATGTCTCGTATGCCGGACGGGGGATAGAAACTTCCGTCCGGTGCGTGAGACTGGTCCACACCGTAGAAGTGATGAGAAGCGAGGTCGGATGATGCGTACGCGTCCGCTGAAGGTGGCGCTGCTGGGCTGTGGAGTGGTCGGCTCAGAGGTGGCGCGCATCATGACGACGCACGCCGACGACCTCGCCGCCCGCATCGGCGCCCCGGTGGAACTGGCCGGCGTCGCCGTGCGGCGGCCCGGCAAGGTGCGTGAGGGGATCTCCGAGGACCTCGTCACCACGGATGCCACCGCCCTCGTCAAACGCGGCGACATCGACGTCGTCATCGAGGTCATCGGCGGCATCGAGCCGGCCCGCACGCTCATCACCACCGCCTTCGAACACGGCGCCTCGGTCGTCTCCGCCAACAAGGCGCTGCTCGCCGAGGACGGCGCCACGCTCTACGCGGCGGCCGAGCAGCACGGCCGCGACCTCTACTTCGAGGCCGCCGTCGCCGGTGCGATCCCGCTGATCCGGCCGCTGCGCGAGTCGCTCGCCGGTGACAAGGTCAACCGCGTCCTCGGCATCGTCAACGGCACGACCAACTTCATTCTCGACAAAATGGACGGCTCGGGCGCCGGTTACTCCGAGGCGCTCGACGAGGCCACCGCCCTCGGGTACGCGGAGGCCGACCCCACCGCCGACGTCGAGGGCTTCGACGCCGCCGCCAAGGCCGCCATCCTCGCCGGGATCGCCTTCCACACGCGCGTGCGGCTCGACGACGTCTACCGCGAGGGCCTCACGGAGGTCACCGCCGCCGACATCGTCTCCGCGCAGCGCATGGGCTGCACCGTCAAACTCCTCGCCATCTGCGAGCGGGCGGCCGACGGCAACTCCGTCACCGCCCGCGTCCATCCGGCGATGATCCCGCTCAGCCATCCGCTCGCGTCCGTCCGCGAGGCGTACAACGCCGTCTTCGTCGAGGCGGAGGCGGCCGGGCAGCTGATGTTCTACGGCCCCGGCGCGGGCGGCGCTCCCACCGCGTCCGCCGTGCTCGGCGATCTCGTCGCCGTCTGCCGCAACAAGCTCGCCGAGGCCACGGGGCCGGGCGAATCCGCGTACACGCAACTGCCCGTGAGCCCCATGGGCGACGTCGTGACGCGGTACCACATCAGCCTCGACGTGGCCGACAAGCCTGGCGTACTCGCCCAGGTCGCGACGGTCTTCGCCGAGCACGGCGTGTCGATCGACACGGTCCGCCAGCAGGGCCGACCGGAAGCAGACGGCGAGGCATCACTCGTCGTCGTCACCCACCGCGCGCCCGACGCAGCCCTTTCCGGGACCGTCGAGGCGCTGCGCAAGCTCGACACCGTGCGCGGTGTCGCCAGCATCATGCGTGTTGAAGGGGAGTAAGGGACCCATGACGACCAACGGCACCCACCAGTGGCGCGGCATCATCGAGGAGTACCGGGACCGCCTTCCGGTGACGGACACGACGCCCGTCGTCACGCTCCGTGAGGGTGGTACGCCGCTCGTCCCGGCGCGCGTTCTGTCCGAGCGCACGGGCTGCGAGGTGCATCTCAAGGTCGAGGGCGCCAACCCCACCGGGTCCTTCAAGGACCGCGGCATGACCATGGCCATCACCCGCGCCAAGGAGGAGGGTGCGCAGGCGGTCATCTGCGCCTCCACCGGCAACACCTCGGCGTCCGCCGCCGCGTATGCCGTACGGGCCGGCATGGTCTGCGCCGTGCTCGTCCCGCAGGGCAAGATCGCGCTCGGCAAGATGGGTCAGGCGCTCGTCTACGGTTCGCAGATCCTTCAGGTCGACGGAAACTTCGACGACTGCCTCAACCTGGCCCGCCGGCTCTCCGAGAACTACCCGGTGGCGCTGGTCAATTCGGTCAATCCGTACCGCATCGAGGGGCAGAAGACTGCCGCGTTCGAGATCGTCGACGCGCTCGGCGACGCCCCCGACATCCATGTGCTGCCCGTGGGCAACGCCGGCAACATCACGGCGTACTGGAAGGGGTACAAGGAGTACTCCCAGCCGTCGCCCGCGAGCACTCTGGCCGGCGGGGCGGACCGCCCGGCGCTGCCCGCTCTCTCCACGCGCAGGCCGCGGATGTGGGGCTTCCAGGCCTCCGGTTCCGCGCCCATCGTCCGCGGTGAGATCGTCAAGGACCCGTCGACGATCGCCACCGCGATCCGGATCGGCAACCCGGCGTCGTGGCAGTTCGCGCTCGAAGCACGGGACGAGTCCGGTGGCTTCATCGACGAGGTGACGGACCGTGAAATCCTGCGCGCCTACCGGCTGTTGGCCTCCCAGGAGGGTGTCTTCGTGGAGCCCGCGTCGGCCGCTTCGGTCGCCGGTCTGCTGAAGGCGGCCGAGCAGGGCAAGGTCGACCCGGGCCAGCGGATCGTCTGCACGGTCACCGGCAACGGCCTGAAGGACCCGGACTGGGCCGTCGCCGGTGCGCCGCAGCCCGTCACCGTCCCGGTGGACGCCGTGGCGGCGGCGGAGCGTCTCGGTCTCGCCTGAGAGTCCCGCTTCCGGGGGTCGTGGCCGGGCGAGCTCGCCGGAAATGGCCGGCCGCCCCGTTGTGGTCCGGGAGCGCGTCCTACTGCGTTCCCGGACGATGGACAAGCACGGCAAGCCGGGCAACGGCGTACGTAGGGGCACAGGAGGCTTGCGACACGCATCGTGCGCCTCCCGTGCGCCCTATGTCGCCACAGAACCTTCCTTCGATAAGCTGTACCGAACCCGCCCCGCCGCATATGCCGCGGTGTTGCTGCCGTTACGGCCCACGGGTCCTCACCTCTCGAATCCCACAGCTCAGAACCAAGGAGAGTCATCGAGCGATGGCCGGTCCAGCGTTCCGCGCCGCCGCCGTCCGGGTGCGCGTTCCCGCCACCAGCGCCAACCTCGGCCCGGGCTTCGACGCCTTCGGGTTGTCCCTGGCGCTGTACGACGACGTCGTGGTGCGGGTCGCCGATGCCGGTCTGCACATCGACATCGCGGGTGAGGGTGCCTCCACGCTGCCCCGCGACGAGAGCCATCTGCTCGTCCGTGCCCTGCGGACGACCTTCGACCTGCTCGGCGGGCAGCCGCGCGGCCTCGAGGTCGTCTGTGCCAACCGGATCCCGCACGGCCGCGGGCTGGGCTCGTCGTCGGCCGCCATCTGCGCCGGCATCGTCGCCGCCCGCGCGGTGACGATAGGCGGCGACGCCAAGCTCGACGACGCGGCTCTGCTGGAGCTCGCCACGGAGATCGAGGGGCACCCCGACAATGTCGCCGCCTGTCTGCTCGGCGGGTTCACTCTCGCCTGGACCGACGGGGGAGCGGCACGCGCCATCAGGATGGACCCGGCCGATTCCGTCGTTCCGGTGGTTTTCGTCCCCGGCAAGGCGGTGCTCACGGAGACCGCGCGCGGCCTTCTGCCGCGCAGCGTCCCCCATGTGGACGCAAGTGCCAACGCCGGTCGTGCGGCCCTCCTCGTCGAGGCGCTGACCAGGCGTCCCGACCTGCTGCTGCCTGCGACGGAGGACCGTCTCCACCAGGAGTACCGGGCCCCGGCGATGCCGCAGAGCATCGACCTTGTCAACCGACTGCGTGCCAACGGCGTCCCCGCAGTCATCTCCGGTGCGGGCCCCACGGTGCTCGCACTGGCCGAGGACAGTGCGGCCGACAAGGTCGCACGACTGGCGGGTGAGGGATGGGCGGCCAACCGGCTCACCTTCGACGCCACGGGCGCGAGCGTCCTGCCGCTCAGCTCGTAGTGACACGAGATTGCCGGTGATGGAGAGGGGGAATGTTTGTTGGAGCCGGTAGTGTTAACCTCAAGTCTGCAACCGATGCCTTTGTGGCTCGGAGCTTCGTGTCCCCCTTAGGGACCGCCATTCTTCCGGGAGCCTCCCCAACTGCCTGAGCAGCCTGCCTGAGCAGTTTCGAGCACGCTCCGGAACCGGCACGACACCCCTCGCTTCTCCAGGAGTGGGCCGAGCAGGGGGACCTCGGGCCGGACTTTGCACGTATTTCTCTCCGCCGTCATCACCGGCGGGACCACCGCCCCGGCAGCGTTCTGCGACATCCAACGTCACAGGCCGTCGCCGGACAGCACAACCGGTCGCCGAGCCAGAAGGCCGACGTCCGCTCCAGGGAAGGACCCTTCGTGAGCGACACCACCGATCTGATGGGCGTGACTGCCGACAACAACGTCGACACCTCCGCGCCCGCCGGAGGTGCTGCCTCCTCCGGCACCACCTCACGGCGCCGCCGCTCCGGCACCGGCCTCGAGGGCATGGTCCTGGCCGAGCTGCAGCAGGTCGCGTCCGGCCTCGGCATCAGGGGCACCGCGCGTATGCGCAAGAGCCAGCTGATCGAGGTCATCAAGGAGGCGCAGTCCGGCAGTGGGGCCCCGGCCAAGGCGTCCGCGCCCAAGAGCGCCGACGCCGGCGCCGGTGAGGCCGAGACCAAGCCGAAGCGCCGTGCCACCTCCAAGGCGCGTACGGGCGACTCCGCCGCCGCTGCCGAGAGCAAGGCCGAGAAGGCCACCGCCCAGCAGCAGATCGACATCCCCGGACAGCCGGCTGGGGGCACCGCCCAGGCCGCAGGCTCTGGGGGAGACGACCAGCCTGCCGGAGAGCGCCGCCGTCGCCGTGCCACCGCCCAGGCGGGCAGCCCGGAGACCCAGGGCGACGCCCGGGCCGAGAGCAAGGGCGACACGGCCGTCGACGTCAAGACGGACGCACAGCCGGACGCCAAGGCCGAGACCGCCGTCGGCGCGTCCTCGCAGCAGGACGGCGAAGGCCGCCGCGACCGCCAGGAGCGCGGCCAGCGCGGTGAGCGTGGCGACCGCGGTGACCGCCGTGACCGTCAGCGCGACCGCCGCGGCAAGGGCGACGACCAGCAGCAGGGCGGCCAGCGCCAGCAGCAGGGCGGTGGCGGCCAGCAGCAGCGCCAGGGCGGCCAGCAGCAGGACGACGGCTACGACGACGAGGCGGGCGGCCGTCGCGGTCGCCGGGGCCGTTACCGCGACCGCCGTGGGCGCCGTGGTGGCCGCGAGGAGTTCGGCAACGAGCCGCAGGTCTCCGAGGACGACGTCCTGATCCCCGTCGCGGGCATCCTGGACATCCTCGACAACTACGCGTTCATCCGGACCTCCGGCTACCTGCCGGGCCCGAACGACGTGTACGTCTCCCTCGCCCAGGTCCGCAAGAACGGCCTGCGCAAGGGTGACCACGTCACCGGTGCCGTCCGTCAGCCCAAGGAGGGCGAGCGCCGCGAGAAGTTCAACGCGCTCGTGCGCCTGGACTCGGCGAACGGCATGGCGGCCGAATCCGGCCGCGGGCGCCCGGAGTTCCAGAAGCTGACCCCGCTGTACCCGCAGGACCGGCTGCGCCTCGAGACCGACCCGGGCATCCTGACGACCCGGATCATCGACCTCGTCGCGCCGATCGGCAAGGGCCAGCGAGGCCTGATCGTGGCCCCGCCGAAGACCGGCAAGACCATGATCCTCCAGGCGATCGCCAACGCGATCACGGTCAACAGCCCCGAGTGCCACCTGATGGTCGTCCTCGTCGACGAGCGTCCGGAAGAGGTCACCGACATGCAGCGGTCGGTGAAGGGCGAGGTCATCTCCTCGACCTTCGACCGCCCGGCCGAGGACCACACCACGGTCGCCGAGCTGGCCATCGAGCGCGCGAAGCGTCTCGTCGAGCTGGGTCACGACGTGGTCGTCCTGCTGGACTCCATCACCCGTCTGGGCCGTGCGTACAACCTCGCGGCTCCCGCCTCCGGACGCATCCTGTCCGGTGGTGTCGACTCGACCGCGCTGTACCCGCCGAAGCGCTTCTTCGGTGCCGCGCGCAACATCGAGGACGGCGGCTCGCTGACCATCCTGGCCACCGCGCTGGTCGAGACCGGCTCGCGGATGGACGAGGTGATCTTCGAGGAGTTCAAGGGCACCGGCAACATGGAGCTCAAGCTCGACCGGAAGCTCTCCGACAAGCGCATCTTCCCCGCGGTGGACGTCGACGCGTCCAGCACCCGTAAGGAAGAGATCCTGCTCGGCAGCGACGAGCTCGCCGTCGTCTGGAAGCTGCGCCGGGTGCTGCACGCGCTCGACCAGCAGCAGGCGATCGAGCTGCTGCTGGACAAGATGAAGCAGACGAAGTCGAACGCCGAGTTCCTGCTCCAGATCCAGAAGACGACCCCGTCGGTCGGCAACGGCAACGACTGACGCCGTTCCCGTACGCCACAGGACCGCCCCGTCGCCCCCAGAGGTGACGGGGCGGTCTCGTTTTCTCCCAAGTCCCCTCCGGCGCTGGTCAATCCCTCGTGCCCGCACATATGATCGGGCCTTCGTGGTGGGGGATTCCAGGGGGGAATCGCGCAGCGCCAGGAGAGGCCGGGGGGCCTCGGACCAGGGCTGCCCAGACGTTCTTCACGCCCCACCGATTCGGTTTCCCGGTGGGGTTTCGCGCTTCCCGGGACAAGTCCAAGGGGATACCGCGTGCAGATTCGCACCCGTGGTGGTCGGCACAAGCGCCGCATGAGACTGGCGATACCGGTGGCGGCCGTGGTGGCCGCGCTGATCGGGTCGGGCATCGCCCTGTCCGGGTCGCAGTCCGCGGAGGCGGGGGAGGTGCCGCGCCTGAGTGACACGGCGCAGAAGCCCCCGAAGCCGTCCCAGGCCGAGCTCCGCAAGAGGATCGCCGGGGTGATGAAGGCCGACGAGAAGAGCAAGCGCACCCTGGTCAGCCAGCCCGACGGCGCCAAGTCCGCGCCGAGCGGCCGCATCATCGGCGGCAAGGAGACCACCATCTCCGCGGCGCCGTGGATGGCGCAGCTCCACTTCAGCGACAGCACCGGTGCCGGCTACTTCTGCGGCGGTGTCGTGATCGCCCCGACGAAGGTCGCCACGGCGGCGCACTGCGTCAAGGGCATCAAGTGGTACCAGGACGGCGGAGTCGTCGTCGGCACCGACAAGCTGCCGACGCAGACCGGTGAGACGGACCCGGACGGCAACCCGGTGTGGGACTTCCACGGCGGTGAGATCGTGGGCGCGTACCGCCAGTGGAACCACCCGTCGTACAGCGCCGTCTCGCTCGACAACGACGTCGCGGTCCTCACGCTCGACAGGGCCGTCTCCGTCAAGCCGCTGCCGCTCGCGCAGCCGACCGACGGCGCGCTGTACCAGGCGGGCCTGGACGGCAAGGTCTACGGCTGGGGCCGCACCAGCTCCACGGAGCCGGACAGCGCCTCGCAGACGCTGAAGGTCGCCGACGCGGACACCGTCTCGGACACCTCCTGCGCCGGTGCGTACGGCGCGGACTTCATCAAGGGCCACATGCTGTGCGCGGGTGCCCCGCCCACCGGCGAGGACGCCACCAGCGAGACCACCTGCAACGGTGACTCCGGCGGCCCGCTGGTCGTCGGCGGCAAGCTCGTCGGTCTGGTCTCGTGGGGCGACATCGACTGCTCCGCCGTCGGGAAGTACGGCGTGTACGCGAAGGTCTCCACCTACTCCGCGCCCATCCAGTCCCGTGTCGACGACGCGAACTGGAACAACGACCACACCGCCGACGTGCTGGCCCGCCGCACCTCGGACAGCACGCTGTTCGGCTGGACCTCCAAGGTCACCTCGTTCGCCCGCACGCTGAACCACGGCAACTTCTCCGGCGTCAACCTGGCGATCCAGGGCGACCTCAACCGTGACGACTGGGAAGACCTCGTCTACCGCACGAGCAACGGCTACACCTACTGGATGTACAGCGGCACCGAGGACCCGAAGCTGCTGTCCACCGGCTGGGCCAAGAACAAGCAGATCCTGATCCCCGGTGACCTCACCGGCGACGAGCTGCCCGACCTGCTCACCGTGAACTCCACCGGCAACCTGGTCCTCTACCCGGGCAAGGGCAACGGCGGCTTCTCCGCCCCCGTCCAGGTCGGTGGCGGCTGGGGCCAGTACGGAGTCGTCCGCGGTCACGGTGACTTCACCAGCGACGGCAAGCCCGACGTCCTGGCCCGTGGCGCCGACGGTTCCACGTACCTCTACCGGGGCACCGGCAAGGCCGCGACCCCGTTCGAGGCCCGCCGTCTGGTCGGCAAGTTCACCCTCAGCAGCTTCACCGCGCTGGTCACTGTCGGTGACGTGAACAGCGACGGTCACGCCGACCTCCTGGTCCGTGACTCGGCCGGCAAGCTGTGGCTCTACCCGGGCAACGGCAACAGCGCGGCGACCGGTGGCATCTTCGGTGCACGCAAGGACTTCGGCACCGGCTGGCAGGCCTACAACCTCTTCGGCTGAGGCCTGACGCCTGCTGAGGCGGGCGGTGCCGGTGGGACCTTCACCACACCCGCCGGCGCCCCCACCCCACCCCGCTCCACCGTCCCGTCCGGGAAAACCCCTGATGGGACAGGCTCTGCGCCCGTCGTGCCCCGCACGGCGGGCGCAGCCGCGTTCTCACCCGGTTCTCACGCCCGCGTGCAACCCTTTCCGTCGCCGCGCCGTCTCACCAGTGGCGGAGCAAAAATTGACAGGGTCAGACAAACCGCACCTGGTTCGGCGCGCAGGGGGTAGCGGCAGACGGCGGAACAGGGGAGATCATGGCCGAGCAGAGCAGCAGTGGCAGCCGAATACGCGGCAGCCGCGGCAAGCGCCGCAAGCAGCCCTCCACGGGCCGCCGTGCCATGACCGTCGCCGCCTGGACCACGGCGGGCCTCGTCCTCATCGGTGGCTCCGGCCTCGGCTACGTCTACTTCAAGCTCAACGGCAACATCACCGGCGTCGACATCAACAGCCAGCTCGGCACCGACCGGCCCGACGACGTCGACAACGGCTCCATGGACATCCTCGTCCTCGGCTCGGACTCCCGCGCCGGAGCCAATGCCGAGTACGGCCCCGACGAGGGCGGCGCCCGCTCGGACACCGCGATGATCGTGCACGTCTACGAGGGCCACAAGACGGCGAGCGTGGTCTCCGTGCCCCGCGACACCCTCGTGCAGCGCCCCGACTGCACCGACAGCGACGGCAGGACCGTCTCCGGCTCCCGGCGCGCGATGTTCAACACGGCGTACGAGTCCGGCGGCCCGGCCTGTGCGGTGAAGACCGTCGAAAAGATGTCGGGGATCCGCATGGACCACTACATCGAGGTCGACTTCACCGGCTTCAAGAAGCTCATCGACAAGCTGGGCGGAGTGAAGATCACCACCGCCAAGCCCATCAACGACTCCAAGAGCCATCTGAACCTGGCGCCGGGCACGCACACCCTCGACGGGGAGCAGTCGCTCGGTCTGGTCCGCACCCGCAAGAGCATCGGCGACGGCAGCGACCTGGGCCGGATCCAGCTCCAGCAGGCCTTCATGAAGGCCTTCATCGACCAGGTCAAGAGCGTCGGCGTGCTGACCAACCCGAAGAAGCTGCTGGACGTCGCCGACACCGCGACCAAGGCCATCACCCCGGACTCCGAGCTCGACTCCGTGTCGGAGCTGATGAGTTTCGCCAGGGGGCTCGGCGGCCTGGACGCCCAGGACGTGCAGATGATCACGATGCCGGTCGAGTACGACCCGGTCGACCCGAACCGGGTGATCCCGATCAAGTCCGCCGGTCAGCAGGTGTGGACGGCGCTCAAGCAGGACAAGCCCATCCCGGCCTCCGCGGTCAAGGATTCGGCGGGCGACAAGGGCGACGCCGGCACCGTCGTCCGGGCGCACTAGCCCGCATCCGTCCGGGCGCGGCGGACGCTGCGCAACCGCGCGGAATAGTTCTGACAGCACCCCGGTTTTGGGAGATACGGCCGGTCCTGGCAGACTGGTACGTCGGCCCCGGTTCACGCACCCGTATCCCGCGCGTGCGACCCGGCGCCCTCCCGAAACTAGGAGACACCTTGAAGCGCGACATCCACCCCGAGTACGTCGAGACCCAGGTCAGCTGTACCTGTGGCGCGTCGTTCACCACTCGCAGCACCATCGACAGCGGCGCCATCCGTGCCGAGGTCTGCTCCGAGTGCCACCCGTTCTACACGGGCAAGCAGAAGATCCTCGACACCGGTGGCCGCGTGGCCCGCTTCGAGGCCCGCTTCGGCAAGGCCGGCTCCGCCAAGAAGTAGCGAGCCAACTGCGCCGGTCCTCGGCCACCCCCGCGCGGGGCGGCTGGGACCGGCGCTTTGCCGTCCCGTAGGTCTCGTTCAGTAATCGTCACCCCCCAGGAGCCCCCGAATGTTCGAGGCGGTCGAGGAACTGATCGGCGAGCACGCCGATCTGGAGAAGAAGCTCGCCGACCCTTCGGTCCACGCCGACCAGGCGAACGCGCGCAAGCTGGGCAAGCGTTATGCCGAGCTGACGCCGATCGTCGGCACGTACCGCTCCTGGAAGCAGACCGGGGACGACATCCTGACCGCGCGCGAACTCGCCGCCGACGACCCGGACTTCATCGCCGAGGTCAAGGAGCTGGAGCAGCAGCGCGAGGACCTCACCGAGAAGCTGCGGCTGCTCCTGGTGCCGCGCGACCCCAGCGACGACAAGGACGTCCTCCTCGAGGTCAAGGCCGGCGCGGGCGGCGACGAGTCCGCCCTGTTCGCCGGCGACCTGCTGCGGATGTATCTGCGCTACGCCGAGCGCGTCGGCTGGAAGACCGAGATCATCGACGCCACCGAGTCCGAGCTGGGCGGCTACAAGGACGTCCAGGTCGCCGTGAAGACCAAGGGCGGCCAGGGCGCCACCGAGCCCGGACAGGGCGTCTGGGCGCGGCTGAAGTACGAGGGCGGGGTGCACCGCGTGCAGCGCGTGCCCGCCACCGAGTCCCAGGGCCGTATCCACACCTCCGCGGCCGGCGTGCTGGTCACGCCCGAGGCGGAGGAGATCGACGTCGAGGTCCACGCCAACGACCTGCGCATCGACGTCTACCGCTCGTCGGGACCGGGCGGCCAGTCCGTCAACACCACCGACTCCGCGGTCCGCATCACGCACCTGCCGACCGGCATCGTGGCCTCCTGCCAGAACGAGAAGAGCCAGCTCCAGAACAAGGAGCAGGCGATGCGTATCCTGCGCTCCAGGCTGCTGGCCGCGGCGCAGGAGGAGGCCGAGAAGGAGGCCGCGGACGCGCGCCGCAGCCAGGTCCGCACGGTGGACCGCTCCGAGAAGATCCGCACGTACAACTTCCCGGAGAACCGCATCTCGGACCACCGTGTCGGCTTCAAGGCGTACAACTTGGACCAGGTGCTCGACGGTGACCTGGACGCAGTCATCCAGGCCTGTGTCGACGCCGACTCCGCCGCAAAGCTCGCGGCCGCCCAGTAACACCTCGTACGGAACGGGTGGAGGACCAGTGAACCTGCTGCTCGCCGAGGTGGCCCAGGCCACCCAGCGGCTGGCCGACGCCGGCGTGCCCTCGCCGCGCTTCGACGCGGAGGAGCTCGCCGCCTTCGTCCACGGTGTGAAGCGGGGAGAGCTGCACAACGTCAAGGACGCGGACTTCGACGCCCGTTACTGGGAGACCATCGCCCGCCGCGAGGCCCGTGAACCGCTCCAGCACATCACCGGACGGGCCTTCTTCCGCTATCTGGAGCTCCAGGTCGGCCCCGGAGTCTTCGTGCCGCGCCCCGAGACCGAGTCCGTCGTCGGCTGGGCCATAGACGCCGTACGGGCCATGGACGTCGTCGAGCCGCTCATCGTCGACCTGTGCACCGGATCGGGCGCCATCGCGCTGGCGATGGCGCAGGAGGTCCCGCGCTCGCGCGTGCACGCCGTCGAGCTCTCCGACGACGCCCTCAACTGGGCCCGGAAGAACGCCGAGGGCTCCCGCGTCACCATCCACCAGGGCAACGCGCTCACCGCGCTGCCCGAACTGGACGGCCAGGTCGACCTCGTCATCTCCAACCCGCCGTACATCCCGCTCACCGAGTGGGAGTACGTCGCCCCCGAGGCCCGCGACCACGACCCGGAGATGGCCCTGTTCTCCGGCGAGGACGGCCTGGACACCATCCGCGGCATCGAGCGCACCGCGCACCGTCTGCTGCGCCCCGGCGGTCTCGTGGTCATCGAGCACGCGGACACCCAGGGCGGCCAGGTGCCGTGGATCTTCAACGAGGAGTCCGGCTGGGCGGACGCGGCCGACCACCCCGACCTGAACAAGCGGCCGCGTTTCGCCACCGCCCGCAAGGCGATGCCGTGATCAGCTCCGCGACCGCGCAGACGACACAGACGACGAAGATCTTGTACGTGTACGAGGAGGCCCACTGATGGCACGGCGATACGACTGCAACGACGCGACCGACCGCACGACCGGCCTGCGCGAGGCCGCGTCCGCCGTCCGCCGCGGTGAGCTCGTCGTGCTGCCCACCGACACCGTGTACGGGATCGGCGCCGACGCCTTCAGCTCCGAGGGCGTCGCGGACCTCCTGGCGGCGAAGGGGCGTGGCCGCAACATGCCCACCCCTGTCCTCATCGGGTCCCCGAACACCCTCCACGGCCTGGTCACCGACTTCTCCGAGCAGGCCTGGGAGCTCGTCGACGCTTTTTGGCCCGGAGCGCTCACTCTCGTCGCCAAGCACCAGCCGTCGCTCCAGTGGGACCTCGGGGACACCCGTGGCACCGTCGCGATCCGGATGCCGCTGCACCCCGTCGCGATCGAACTGCTCACCGAGACCGGCCCGATGGCCGTGTCGTCCGCCAACCTCACCGGTCACCCGGCGCCCGAGGACTGCGACGCGGCGCAGGACATGCTCGGCGACTCCGTCTCCGTCTACCTCGACGGCGGTCCGACGCCGGGCATCGTGCCGTCCTCGATCGTCGACGTCACGGGCAAGGTGCCGGTTCTGCTGCGGGCGGGGGCGCTCGACGCGGACGAGCTCCGCAAAGTCGTACCCGACCTCGAGGTGGCCAATTGACCGCCCCTGAGGGGCGTGGCATAGGTGCGGCGACCGCTGTCGACACCTTCAGAATCCTCCACGTCAGCACCGGCAACGTGTGCCGCTCGCCGATCACCGAGCGGCTGACGCGGCATGCCCTCAGCGTGCGCCTCGGTGATCCGCTGACCCGCGGACTGATTGTGGAGAGCGCCGGCACCTGGGGCCACGAGGGCGCACCCATGGAGGCCAACGCCGAGGTGGTCCTCGCCGACTTCGGCGCGGACGCGACCGGGTTCGTGGGACGCGAACTGCTGGACGAGCACGTCATCCGTGCGGACCTGGTCCTCACGGCGACCCGCGACCACCGGGCGCAGGTCATCTCGATGGGGCACTCGGCGGGCCTGCGGACGTTCACGCTGAAGGAGTTCACCCGGCTCGTACGGGCGATAGACCCGGCCACGCTGCCGGACACCCGGGACGAGGGCGTCGTCGAGCGGGCGAGGGCACTCGTCAGGGCCGCGGCGGCGCTGCGCGGCTGGCTGCTGGCGCCGAGCCCCGACGCTGACGAGGTGTACGACCCCTACGGCGCACCCATCACGTTCTTCCGTTCGATCGGCGACGAGATCAACCAGGCCCTGGACCCGGTCGTCACCGCGCTGACGGGCATTCCCGCCCGGCGCTGAGGGCACCGACCGCCACCGGCCACCCGGACGGCGCGATCGCCGCGCATCGCGCGGCCCACCGGCCTACATTGGACTTCACGGCCAGCCCACGCCTGGAGCCACAGATGCCGGTCACCGCAGCACCTGACACCGCCCGCATCAGCCATCACGGTGGGGACTTCGACGCCCTGCGCCGTCAGGACCCCGAGATCGCCGAGGTGATCCTGGGGGAGGAGCAACGGCAGAGCGACAGCCTCCAGCTCATCGCGGCGGAGAACTTCACCTCGCCCGCCGTCCTCGCCGCTCTCGGCTCTCCGCTGGCCAACAAGTACGCCGAGGGCTATCCCGGCGCCCGTCACCACGGCGGCTGCGAACTCGTCGACACCGCCGAGCGCATCGCCGTCCAGCGCGCCACCGCCCTGTTCGGCGCGGAGCACGCCAATGTGCAGTCCCACTCCGGCTCCTCCGCGATCCTCGCGGCCTACGCCGCGCTGCTGCGGCCCGGCGACACCGTGCTCGCCATGGGACTGCCGTACGGCGGACACCTCACCCACGGCTCACCCGCGAACTTCTCGGGCCGCTGGTTCGACTTCGTCGGCTACGGCGTCGAGGCCGAGACCGGCGTCATCGACTACGACCAGGTGCGCTCCCTGGCCCGGCAGCACCGGCCCAAGGCAGTGGTCTGCGGCTCCATCTCCTATCCGCGTCACCCCGACTACGCGTTGTTCCGCGAGATCGCGGACGAGGTCGGCGCGTATCTGATCGCGGACGCCGCCCATCCGATGGGGCTGATCGCCGGTGGCGCGGCGCCCAATCCCGTCCCGTACGCCGATGTGGTGTGCGCCACCACGCACAAGGTGCTGCGCGGACCGCGCGGCGGCATGATCCTGTGCGGTTCGGAGCTCGCGGAGCGCATCGACCGGGCGGTGTTCCCCTTCACCCAGGGCGGCGCGCAGATGCACACGATCGCGGCCAAGGCGGTGGCCTTCGGGGAGGCGGCGACGCCGGCGTTCACGACCTACGCCCATCGGGTCGTCGCGAACGCCCGCGTGCTGGCCGAGGAGCTCGCGGACGAGGGCTTCGCGGTTCTCACCGGCGGCACCGACACCCATCTGATCAGCGCGGACCCCGCGCCCCTGGGGGTGGACGGCCGGATCGCGCGCGGTCGTCTGGCCGCCGCCGGACTGGTCCTCGACACCTGTGCGCTGCCGTACGGGGACGGTCGCGGCATCCGGCTCGGGACCGCGGCCGTCACCACCCAGGGCATGGGCGAGACCGAGATGAGCCGGATCGCGTCGTTGTTCACCGCGGCGATTCGTGAAGAGGGCGAGGAGGCGAGGAAGATCCGTACGGACGTGCGTGAGATGGCCGGTAGATTTCCGCCGTACCAGAGGTAGCCGGAAGCATCTGCAACCATCTCCGGCGCCTGTATGTCCTCAACCATGGGGCGACCAGAGCTAGGGTGTGGGGCTGAGATGGCCAGCGATTCCTGTGGGGCAGCCCGTGCGTGATTACCTGCTGACGCTCTGTGTCACGGCTGCGGTGACCTATCTGCTGACCGGTCCGGTGCGGAAGTTCGCCATCGCGACCGGCGCGATGCCGGAGATCCGTGCCCGCGACGTACACCGAGAGCCGACGCCGAGACTCGGCGGCATCGCCATGTTCTTCGGCCTGTGCGCCGGTCTGCTGGTCGCCGACCATCTGCAGAACCTGAACAGCGTCTTCGAGCTGTCCAACGAACCGCGTGCGCTGCTCTCCGGAGCCGCCCTGATCTGGATCATCGGCGTCCTGGACGACAAGTTCGAGATCGACGCCCTGATCAAGCTCGGCGGACAGATGATCGCCGCGGGTGTGATGGTGATGCAGGGTCTGACGATCCTGTGGATCCCCGTGCCCGGTGTGGGAACGGTCTCGCTGACCTCCTGGCAGGGCACCCTGCTGACCGTGGCGCTCGTCGTCATCACGATCAACGCCGTGAACTTCGTCGACGGCCTGGACGGACTGGCCGCCGGCATGGTGTGCATCGCCGCCGCGGCCTTCTTCCTCTACGCCTACCGCATCTGGTTCAGCTACGGGATCGAGGCGGCGGCCCCCGCCAGCCTGTTCACCGCCATCCTGATGGGCATGTGCCTCGGCTTCCTGCCGCACAACATGCACCCGGCGCGCATCTTCATGGGCGACTCGGGATCGATGCTGATCGGTCTGGTGCTGGCGGCGGCCGCGATCTCGGTGACCGGCCAGGTGGACCCCGACGCTCTCAAGATCTTCGAGGGCAGCACCCGTGAGGCCACGCACGCGGCACTGCCGGTCTTCATCCCGCTGCTGCTGCCGCTGACGATCATCGCGATCCCGGTCGCGGACCTGGTGCTGGCGATCGTCCGACGCACCTGGAACGGCCAGTCGCCGTTCGCCGCGGACCGCGGGCACCTCCACCACCGGCTGCTGGAGATCGGGCACTCGCACAGCCGCGCGGTCCTGATCATGTACTTCTGGTCGGCGCTGATCGCCTTCGGCGTGGTCGCGTACTCCGTGCACTCGGCGTCCATGTGGATCGTGATGCTCGTCGTCGCGCTGAGCGCCGTCGGCCTGGTGCTTCTGCTGCTGCCGCGCTTCACCCCGCGGGCACCGCGCTGGGCCGAGGCGTTCGTTCCGCCCCGCTACCGCCGTCGTGCGGTGCGGCCGCACCTCGCCCCGGCCTCGTCGGCGCACGATGCGCAGGGCGAGCCGGCCGCGTCCGGTACCGCGGAGTCCGAGGCGGCCGCGGAGCCCCAGGAGCGGACGCCGATTCCGGCGGGCGTCAACGGAGCGACAGCGATCGGCGCTCGTTCGCGCCTCCCTGACCGGCGGAAGGCCGGCACGCGCGGCTGACGGTTTCCGGTATGTCGCCTATTACCAGACATAGCGACGGCTTGTCGTGCACACACGGGCGCGTTCACTCTCATGTGTGAGAGTTGGCACACCTTCGGGTAAAGACCTCATCAAATAGTTTGTGATACCGTTCACGAGACCCGGAGACAGCGCCGAAGGACCGTAGTGCGACGGTTGGTTGGCCCCGAGACCCATCTCGGACCGGGACTACGCTCGTCCATGACGACACCACTGCCCCCACCAGCAAGCGGAGCTGCCGCCATGCCGTCCAACGACGCACGCTCACTCCTTCACACCGCCGTCCCCACCGCCGCGGCCGGCGCCATCGCCGCTGCGATCAGTGGAGTGGTCGCCGGTGGAAAAGGGGCGCTCGGCGCGGCGGTCGGCGCACTGGTGGTCATCGTCTTCATGGGGATCGGCATCGTGGTCCTCCAGCGGACCGCCAAGCAGTTCCCGCAGCTCTTCCAGGCCATGGGCCTGATGCTGTACACGACGCAGCTGCTGGTGCTCTTCATCTTCGTCGCGGCGTTCAAGGACACGACGCTGTTCAACCCCAAGGCGTTCGCCGCGACATTGGTCGCCGCCACGCTCGTCTGGGTGTCTGCGCAGGCCCGTGCCCACATGAAGGCGAAGATGCTCTACGTCGAACCCGAACCGTCTGCTCCCCGTCAGGGCGAAACGACGGGGTCCACGACGTGACAGGTAGGGCCGGTATAAATGCCCGTTCGAGACCCTGCTATCGTCCGGTGCCAACTGCGGCACTGCGGGCGCGGGCATCCGAGCTGACGCCTGCTCGACGCGAGGCTTCGATGCCTGACCGCCGCCCCCACATCCGAAACACCACTCCGGTGCCGACTCGCGGCTGCGCGCCGCTCCGACACAACGAGGTTGCCGAACCCATGCGTCACGCCGAAGGAGCCCGCGGTGAGTGCTGAACAGACCACGCTCGCCTTTGACTGGAGCTGCCGCATCATGGCCGACAACGGCTGTGGCTTTCCGGCACCGGGCCTGCACTCCTTCCTTTTCCAGCCGATCTTCACCGTCGGAGGCTTCGAGTTCAACAAGGTGATGCTGCTCGCGCTGCTCACCACGTTGGTCGTCGTCACCTTCTTCACGCTGGCTTTCGGGAAGGCAAAGGTCGTCCCCGGCAAGCTCCAGATGATCGGTGAAGCCGGCTACGACTTCGTACGCCGCGGCATCGTCTACGAGACCCTCGGCAAGCGGGACGGCGAGAAGTACGTCCCGCTGATGGTCTCCATCTTCTTCTTCGTCTGGATCATGAACATCTGGTCCGTGATCCCGCTGGCACAGTTCCCCGTGTCATCGATCATCGCGTACCCGATCGTGCTGGCACTGATCGTCTACGTGATCTGGGTGTCGCTGACGTTCAAGCGCCACGGATTCGTCGGCGGCTGGAAGAACATCACGGGCTACGACAACTCGCTCGGCCCGATCAAGTGGCTGGTCTCGTTCATCGAGTTCTTCTCGAACCTGCTGGTCCGGCCGTTCACGCACGCCGTGCGACTCTTCGCCAACATGTTCGCCGGTCACCTGATGCTGGTGATGTTCACCGTCGCCTCCTGGTACCTGCTGAACAGCTGGCTGATCCCGGCCGCCGGTGTCTCGTTCGTGATGACGATCGCCATGATCGGCTTCGAGCTCTTCGTGCAGGCCGTCCAGGCATACGTCTTCGTCCTCCTGGCCTGCACCTACATTCAGGGCGCTCTCGCCGAGCACCACTGAGCCCTCGCCCGCACCACCAAGAAGCGTCCGGTGGCCAACCCCCACCGGTCCGTTAATGAAAAGGAAGAATCAGCATGGCTGCCACTGAGACCCTCGCCGCCGTCACCGGTTCGCTCGGCTCCATCGGCTACGGCCTCGCCGCGATCGGCCCCGGCATCGGCGTCGGCATTGTCTTCGGTAACGGCACCCAGGCTCTTGCCCGTCAGCCCGAGGCTGCCGGCCTGATCCGTGCCAACCAGATCCTTGGTTTCGCCTTCTGTGAGGCGCTCGCCCTCATCGGCATCGTTCTGCCGTTCGTTTACGGTCAGTGATCCTCGTTTCGCTGACCACTTTCGACGAAAGGCATTGATGTGATCGCCAACATCGTTCAGCTGGCGGCCGGGGAAGAGCAGAACCCGCTCATTCCTCCGGGCCCCGAGCTGCTTGTCGGCCTGATCGCCTTCGCCATCGTCTTCTTCTTCTTCGCGAAGAAGCTCCTCCCGAACATCAACAAGGTTCTGGAAGAGCGTCGCGAGGCCATCGAAGGCGGCATGGAGAAGGCCGATGCGGCCAAGATCGAGGCCGAGAGCGTCCTTGAGCAGTACAAGGCTCAGCTTGCCGAGGCCCGTCATGAAGCCGCTCGTATGCGCCAGGAGGCGAACGAGCAGGGCACCGCGATCATCCAGGAGATGAAGGCGGAAGGCCAGCGGCAGCGTGAGGAGATCATCGCGGCCGGCCACGCCCAGATCGAGGCCGACCGCAAGGCTGCGGCTGCCGCGCTGCGTCAGGACGTGGGCACGCTCGCGACCGAGCTGGCGGGCAAGCTCGTGGGTGAGTCCCTCGAGGACGTCGCCCGGCAGAGCCGGACCATCGACCGCTTCCTCGACGACCTCGAGGAGAAGGCCGAGGCGGCGCGATGAACGGAGCGAGCCGCGAGGCACTGGCTGCCGCACGCGAGTCCCTCGACGCGCTGACGGACAACACGTCCGTCGACGCGGCGAAGCTCGCCGAGGAGCTGGCCGCCGTCACCGCGCTGCTCGACCGCGAGGTGTCGCTGCGTCGGGTCCTGACCGACCCGGCGCAGGCCGGCGAGGCGAAGGCCGAGCTGGCGGCGCGCCTGCTGAGCGGTCAGGTCGGTGGCGAGACCGCCGATCTGGTCTCCGGCATGGTCCGCTCCCGCTGGTCGAGGTCGCGCGACCTGGTCGACGCGATCGAGGAGCTGGCGGCCACCGCCGAGCTCATCGCCGCGCAGCGCAGGGGCGTGCTCGACAACGTCGAGGACGAGCTGTTCCGGTTCAGCCGGATCGTCGCGTCCAACACCGAGCTCCGGGCCGCGCTGACCGACAAGTCGGTGTCGCCGTCCCGCAAGGCGGAGCTGCTGCGCAGCCTGCTGGGCGGCAAGGCGGATCCGGCCACCGAGCGACTGGTCGTGAGTCTTGTGACCGCGCCCCGGGGACGTAGCCTGGAGCAGGGACTCGACTCCCTGTCCAAGCTCGCTGCCGGGCGCAGGGAGCGGACGGTCGCGGTCGTCACCTCGGCGGTCCCGCTCACCGACCGGCAGAAGCAGCGCCTCGGTGCCGCTCTGGCGAAGCTGTACGGCCGCGACATGCACCTGAACCTGGACGTGGACCCCGAGGTCCTCGGCGGGATCTCGGTGCGGGTCGGCGACGAGGTCATCAACGGCACCATCGCGGACCGCCTCGACGAGGTGGCCCGTCGTATGGCCGGCTGACCCGGCCGCCACTAACTGAACACGACAGACGAGCAGTACCAGCGGCCCGGTTGGGCCGTGCAGAAATTGCAGAAGATTCCTGGGGGTCGGCCCCCAGACCCCCTAAGAAACTTCGGGCCCAACAAGGAGAGCAGGGAACCCAGATGGCGGAGCTCACGATCCGGCCGGAGGAGATCCGGGACGCGCTGGAGAACTTTGTCCAGTCGTACAAGCCGGACGCGGCCTCGCGCGAGGAGGTCGGGACGGTCAGCGTTGCCGGCGACGGCATCGCGAAGGTCGAGGGTCTGCCCTCGGCCATGGCGAACGAGCTGCTGAAGTTCGAGGACGGAACCCTCGGTCTCGCCCTCAACCTCGAGGAGCGCGAGATCGGTGCGGTCGTCCTCGGCGAGTTCAGCGGTATCGAGGAGGGACAGCCGGTGCGCCGCACCGGAGAGGTCCTCTCCGTCGGCGTCGGCGAGGGCTACCTCGGCCGTGTCGTCGACCCGCTCGGCAACCCGATCGACGGCCTCGGCGAGATCGAGACCGACGGACGCCGCGCCCTGGAGCTGCAGGCCCCTGGCGTCATGATCCGTAAGTCGGTGCACGAGCCGATGCAGACCGGCTACAAGGCCGTCGACGCCATGGTGCCGATCGGCCGCGGTCAGCGTCAGCTGATCATTGGTGACCGTCAGACCGGCAAGACCGCTCTGGCCGTCGACACGATCATCAACCAGCGCGACAACTGGCGCTCGGGCGACGTGAACAAGCAGGTGCGCTGCATCTACGTCGCCATCGGCCAGAAGGGCTCCACCATCGCGTCCGTGCGCGGTGCCCTGGAGGAGGCCGGCGCCCTGGAGTACACGACCATCGTCGCCGCCCCGGCGTCCGACCCGGCCGGCTTCAAGTACCTGGCGCCGTACACGGGCTCGGCCATCGGCCAGCACTGGATGTACGCCGGCAAGCACGTCCTGATCATCTTCGACGACCTGTCGAAGCAGGCCGACGCCTACCGCGCCGTGTCGCTGCTGCTGCGCCGTCCGCCGGGCCGTGAGGCGTACCCCGGTGACGTCTTCTACCTGCACTCGCGTCTGCTGGAGCGCTGCGCCAAGCTCTCCGACGACATGGGCGCCGGTTCGATGACCGGTCTGCCGATCGTCGAGACCAAGGCGAACGACGTGTCGGCGTTCATCCCGACCAACGTCATCTCCATCACCGACGGCCAGTGCTTCCTGGAGTCCGACCTGTTCAACGCGGGCCAGCGCCCGGCGCTGAACGTCGGTATCTCGGTCTCCCGTGTCGGTGGCTCCGCCCAGCACAAGGCCATGAAGCAGGTCTCCGGCCGTCTTCGCGTGGACCTCGCCCAGTACCGCGAGCTGGAGGCGTTCGCCGCCTTCGGTTCCGACCTGGACGCGGCCTCCAAGGCGCAGATGGAGCGCGGTAAGCGCATGGTCGAGCTGCTGAAGCAGGGCCAGTACCAGCCGATGCCCGTCGAGGAGCAGGTCGTCTCCGTCTGGGCCGGTACCACCGGCAAGATGGACGACGTCCCGGTCCAGGACATCCGGCGCTTCGAGGCCGAGCTGCTCGAGTACCTGCGCCGCGAGCGCAAGGAGCTGCTGACCAGCATCGCCGAGGGCGGCAAGATGTCGGACGACACCCTGCAGTCCATCGCCGACGCGATCACCGCCTTCAAGCGGCAGTTCGAGACCGCGGACGGCCAGCTTCTGGGCGACGACGCTCCGGTCAGCACGAGCAAGTGACGACGGAAGGGACCTGACTCATGGGAGCCCAGCTCCGGGTCTACAAGCGTCGCATCAAATCCGTCACCGCGACCAAGAAGATCACCAAGGCGATGGAGATGATCGCCGCCTCGCGCATCGTCAAGGCGCAGCGCCAGGTGTCGGCCTCCACCCCGTACGCGACCGAGCTCACCCGCGCGGTGACCGCGGTGGCCACGGGGTCGAACACCCAGCACCCCCTCACCACCGAGGTGGAGTCCCCGGTCCGCGCCGCGGTTCTGCTCATCACGAGCGACCGCGGTCTGGCCGGCGGCTACTCCGCCAACGCCATCAAGGCGGCGGACCAGCTCACCGAGCGGCTCCAGGGCGAGGGCAAGGAGGTCGTCAGCTACATCGTCGGCCGCAAGGGTGTCTCGTACTACGGCTTCCGTGAGCGCACGGTCACGGAGTCGTGGACCGGATTCACCGACAACCCGACGTACGCGGACGCCAAGAAGGTCGCCGCACCGCTGATCGAAGCAGTCCAGCAGGACACGGCCGAGGGCGGCGTGGACGAGCTCCACATCGTCTTCACCGAGTTCGTCTCGATGCTGACGCAGACGCCGGTGCAGAACCGGCTGCTGCCGCTCAGCATCGAGCAGGCGGCGGAGGAGAGCGGCACCAAGGGGGAGATTCTGCCCCTGTTCGACTTCGAGCCGTCGGCGGAGGACGTCCTCGACGCCCTGCTGCCGCGCTACGTCGAGAGCCGGATCTACAACGCGCTGCTCCAGGCCGCTGCTTCCAAGCACGCTGCCACCCGCCGCGCGATGAAGTCGGCGACCGACAACGCCGGGGAGCTCATCAAGAGCCTCTCCCGGCTTGCCAACGCGGCCCGCCAGGCCGAAATCACCCAGGAAATCAGCGAGATCGTCGGTGGCGCCAGCGCCCTGGCCGACGCGACCGCGGGGAGTGACAAGTAATGACGACGACAGTTGAGACGGCCGTTGCCACGGGCCGCGTCGCCCGGGTCATCGGCCCGGTCGTCGACGTGGAGTTCCCCGTCGACGCGATGCCGGAGATCTACAACGCGCTCACCGTCGAGGTGGCCGACCCGGCCGAGGACGGCAAGCTCAAGACGCTGACCCTCGAGGTCGCCCAGCACCTCGGCGAGGGCCTGGTCCGCGCGATCTCGATGCAGCCCACCGACGGTCTGGTCCGCCAGGCCACGGTGACGAACACCGGTGCGGGCATCACCGTCCCGGTCGGCGATTTCACCAAGGGCAAGGTGTTCAACACCCTCGGTGAGGTGCTGAACGTCCCCGAGGCGAACAGCGAGACCACCGAGCGCTGGCCGATCCACCGCAAGGCGCCCAGCTTCGACCAGCTCGAGTCCAAGACCGAGATGTTCGAGACCGGCATCAAGGTCATCGACCTTCTCACCCCGTACGTCAAGGGTGGAAAGATCGGTCTGTTCGGTGGTGCCGGTGTCGGCAAGACCGTTCTGATCCAGGAAATGATCTACCGCGTCGCCAACAACCACGACGGTGTGTCGGTGTTCGCGGGCGTCGGTGAGCGTACTCGTGAGGGCAACGACCTCATCGAGGAAATGACCGAGTCCGGCGTCATCGACAAGACGGCGCTTGTCTTCGGTCAGATGGACGAGCCCCCGGGCACGCGTCTTCGCGTCGCGCTGGCCGGCCTGACCATGGCGGAGTACTTCCGCGATGTGCAGAAGCAGGACGTGCTCTTCTTCATCGACAACATCTTCCGGTACACCCAGGCCGGCTCCGAGGTGTCCACCCTGCTCGGCCGTATGCCGTCCGCGGTGGGTTACCAGCCGAACCTGGCCGACGAGATGGGTCTGCTGCAGGAGCGCATCACCTCGACGCGTGGTCACTCGATCACGTCGATGCAGGCGATCTACGTCCCCGCGGACGACCTGACCGACCCGGCCCCGGCCACCACCTTCGCCCACCTCGACGCGACGACGGTTCTCTCCCGTCCGATCTCCGAGAAGGGCATCTACCCGGCCGTGGACCCGCTGGACTCCACGTCCCGCATCCTGGACCCGCGCTACATCACGCAGGAGCACTACGACACGGCGACCCGTGTCAAGGGTGTCCTGCAGAAGTACAAGGACCTCCAGGACATCATCGCGATTCTCGGTATCGACGAGCTGGGCGAGGAGGACAAGCTCGTTGTCCACCGTGCCCGTCGCGTGGAGCGCTTCCTGTCCCAGAACACCCACGTCGCCAAGCAGTTCACCGGCGTGGACGGCTCGGACGTGCCGCTCGACGAGTCGATCACCGCGTTCAACGCGATCTGCGACGGAGAGTACGACCACTTCCCCGAGCAGGCGTTCTTCATGTGCGGTGGCATTGAGGACCTCAAGGCCAACGCCAAGGAGCTCGGCGTCTCCTGAGTCCCGTGACTCGTGAAAGGGGGCGGGGTCCGTCCCGCCCCCTTTCGTACGCCCCGTAGAATTGACCCAACACCCGGCAGAACCGCCGGGTGGTGACCCGAGGAGCCACCCTTGGCTGCTGAGCTGCACGTCGAGCTGGTCGCCGCTGACCGGCAGGTATGGTCCGGCGAGGCCACCCTGGTCGTCGCGCGCACCACGTCCGGCGACATCGGCGTCATGCCCGGTCACCAGCCGCTGCTCGGTGTGCTGGAGTCGGGCCCGGTGACCATCCGTACAAGCTCTGAAGGCGGAGCCGGGACTGTCGTCGCCGCTGTGCACGGCGGTTTCATCTCCTTCGCCGACAACAAGCTCTCGCTGCTGGCGGAGATTGCCGAGCTGGCGGACGAGATCGATGCCCAGCGCGCCGAGCGTGCGCTGGAGCGCGCAAAGTCCGACGACGACGCCGCCGCAGAGCGCCGTGCCGACGTCCGACTGCGTGCGGTGGCGGTGCGCTGAGCACCCCGCCGACAGTTGTCGCCCTCAGCCGCGGCCCGGACTGGACACCTCCAGACCGTGTCGCGGCTGAGGCAATGCAGGCGCACATGGGAACACCGGTGCGGACCATGACGAGATCGATGCGAGGAGGTCGGTGGAGATGTTCCTCGCTCTGCTTGTGAGCGGTCTGGTCTTCGTTGTGCTGGTGGGGATCGGGCTGTTCGTCTTCGGTCTGCGCCGTCGCCTGATCCAGCGTTCCGGCGGCACCTTCGACTGCAGCCTGCGCTGGAACGTCCTGGACGAGTCGGATGTCTCCGGCAAGGGCTGGGTGTACGGCGTCGCGCGGTACAGCGGCGACCGGATCATGTGGTTCCGCGTCTTCTCCTACTCTCCGCGTCCCCGCCGGGTCCTGGAGCGCTCCGCCATCGAGGTCGTGGCCCGCCGCACTCCGGAGGGCGAGGAGGAGCTGGCGCTGCTGTCCGACGCGATCGTGCTGGGCTGTGTCCACCGGGGTACGCGTCTGGAGCTCGCGATGAGCGAGGACGCGCTGACCGGTTTCCTCGCCTGGCTGGAGGCGGCGCCTCCCGGGCAGAGGGTGAACGTTGCGTAGGGCACCGGGCGTGCGTCGGACATGAAGAAGCCGGGGTGGACGGGGACGGACCCGTTCCACCCCGGCTTCGGTCCGTCTACCGCAGTCCGGTGTGGACCGCGTTGGCGAGTTCACCGTTGGCGGTGTCGCCGCTGAACTCCCAGTAGAAGGCGCCCTTGAGGCCCTGGCTCTTCACCCAGGACATCTTGGTGCCGATCGTGGCGGGGGTGTCGTAGCTCCACCAGTTGCTGCCGCACTTGGCGTAGGCGGTGCCGGCGATGGTGCCGGTGGACGGGCACGTCACCTTGAGGACCTTGTAGTCCTCGTTGCCCGGCTCGTAGGTGCCGGGGGCCGGGCCGGTGGCGGTGCCGCCGGGGGTGGCCTGGGTGACGCCGGTCCACCCGCGGCCGTAGAAGCCGATGCCGAGGTTCAGCTTGCTGCCGCTGATGCCCTTGCCCTTGAGCTTGGTGATGGCGGCCTCGGAGGTGAAGCCCTCCTGCGGGATGCCCGCGTACGAGGTGAGCGGGGAGTGCGGGGCCGTCGGACCCTGGGCGGCCCAGGTGCCGAAGAAGTCGTACGTCATGACGTTGTAGAAGTCGACGTACTGGGCGGCGCCCGCGTAGTCGGCCGCGTCCAGCTTGCCGCCGTTGGTGCCGTCGGCGGAGATGGCGGCGGTGACGAGGTTGCCCGAGCCGAACCGGGCGCGCATGGCCTGCATGACGTTCTTGAGCGACGCGGGGCCGGAGGTGTCGCAGGTCAGACCGCAGGCGTTCGGGTACTCCCAGTCCAGGTCGATCCCGTCGAAGACATCGGCCCAGCGCGGGTCCTCCACCAGCTGGTAGCAGGACTCGGCGAACGCGGCCGGATTGGCCGCGGCCTGGCCGAAGCCGCCGGACCAGGTCCAGCCGCCGAAGGACCACAGGACCTTGATGTTCGGGTACTGGGCCTTGAGCTTGCGCAGCTGGTTGAAGTTGCCGCGCAGCGGCTGGTCCCAGGTGTCGGCCTTGCCGTCGACGCTCTGGTCGGCGGTGTAGGCCTTGTCGTAGTCGGCGAAGGCGTCACCGATGGTGCAACGGCCGCCCTGGACGTTGCCGAAGGCGTAGTTGATGTGGGTGATCTTGGCCGCGGTGCCGGAGCTCACCAGGTTCTTCACGTGGTAGTTGCGCTGGTAGACGCCCCAGTTGGTGAAGTAGCCGAGCTTGACCTTGTCGCCCGGTCCGGGGTCGGTCCCGCCGCCGGTGGTCCGCACCGCGCGGGAGCCGCTGACCGGTCCCGTCTGGTCGGCGCTGTCGCGTGCCTGGATGGCGTACGAGTAGTCCGTGCCGGCGGTGAGTCCGGTGTTGGTGTACGTGAGTCCGGTGACCGTGGCGACCCGGGTGCCGTCGCGGAGCACGTCGTAGTTCTTGATGCCCTTGTCGTCGGTCGCCGCCGCCCAGCTGAGGGTCACCGCGGTGTTGGTGATGCTGGAGGCGGAGGGGGTGCCGGGTGCGGAGGGCGGGTTGTCGCCCGGGAGGCTGCCGCCGTCGCAGGAGGCGCCGTTGAGCTTGCAGCCGGAGGGGGAGCCGCTGCCGGTGCCGTTGAAGCCGAAGGAGACGGAGGCGCCGGGGGCGAGGGAGCCGTTCCAGGCCTTGTTCTTGGCGGTCCAGTGGGTGCCGGAGCTGGTGACGTCCGCGTCCCACGCGGAGGTGACCGCGGTGCCGGCGGGGAAGTCCCACTCGACGGTCCAGGAGCTCAGCGAGGTGGTTCCGGTGTTCTTCACCGTCCACTTGCCTTCGAACCCGGAGCCCCAGTCGGAGGTCTTGGCGTAGGTGGCGGTTGCCGAGGGTGCGGCCTCGGCCGGGGAGGCGAGGCCGACCATGGCGGCCAGGGGGAGCAGGAGGGCGGTGAGTCCCGCCGTCGCTCTGGATCTGAATCTTCCACCGGTGCGGGAGGTGCTCGTTCTCAAGGGGTGCTCCTCGAGTTGCGGACGGACAGGACGGGTCGGTCCGAGCAGGCACGCGAGCGGGGCTCACCGCAGCGTGCTGTGCGGTGAGAGTAGGAAGGTCTGGACCAATCGTCAATAGGTCCAGACCAAAGGCGGGGCAACTCCGGGCGGAATCCCGCTCAGACGCCCAACTCCTGCGCGAGAACCGCTGCTTGGACCCGGCTGCGCAGTTCCAGCTTCCCCAGCAGCCTGCTGACATGGGTCTTCACGGTCGCCTCCGCCATCAGAAGGCGGGTCGCGATCTCGGCGTTCGACAGTCCCTCGCCCAGACAGCCGAGGACCTCACGTTCCCGGCGGGTGAGCACGTCGAGGATCGCCGGGTCGGGTGCGTCGGGGGAGCGTACGGGCCGGGGGGCGGCGAACTCCGCGATCAGCCGCCGGGTCACGGCCGGCGCGATCAGTCCCTCGCCGCGGGCCACCGTGCGCACCGCCTCCAGCAGATCGTGGGCGTCCGTGTTCTTCAGCAGAAACCCCGCCGCCCCCGCCCGCAGGGCCCCGAAGACGTACTCGTCCAGATCGAAGGTCGTCAGCACCAGCACATCCGCGAGCTTCTCCTCGACGACCTGACGCGTTGCCGCAACGCCGTCCAGCCGCGGCATCTGCACATCCATCAGCACCAGATCGGGCCGCAGCTCGCGCGCCAGACGCACCGCCTCCTCGCCGTTGGCCGCCTCACCGACGACCTCGATGTCCGGCGCACTGCCGAGGATGAGCACCAGCCCCGCCCGCACCGCGCTCTGGTCCTCCGCGACGAGCACGCGTACGCGCCCTGCTCCCTGCGTCATGCCGACGGCTCTCCTTCGTCCCGTACGGGCAGCACCGCCCGTACGCACCAGATCTTCTCCGGACCCTGCGGCGGCCCTTCGGCGGGTCCTGCCTCGAACTCCCCGTCCAGCAGGGCCACCCGCTCCCGCATACCGACCAGGCCCGCTCCCGAACCCGGCGCGCGCGGACCGGGCCGGCGGCCGAAGGGGCTGGTCACCGTGACGGTGAGGGCCCGGCCCGACGCATGGGCCAGGGCGATGCGGACCTGCCCCGACTCCGCGTGCTTGAGGGCGTTCGTCAGCGACTCCTGCACGATCCGGTACGCCGCCAGTTCCACCGGCGCGGGCAGCCTGACGCCGTTCTCGCGCCGGTCGTCGAGCGCGAAGTCGAACCCGCTGCCCGAGCCGTTCGTACGGGCCTGCTCGACCAGCGACTCCAGTCCGTCGAGCGTCGGCGCGGCGGCCGGCTCCTTGTCGTCGCTGCTGTCCCGCAGCAGACCGATCAGCCGGCGCATCTCCGCGAGCCCCTGGACGCTGTTCTCGCGGATCACCTCCAGCGCGCCCTGGGTGGTCTTCGGATCGTCGAGCGAGAGCGCGGCGGTGGAGTGGATGGCGATGGCGGAGAGGTGGTTGGCGACCATGTCGTGCAGTTCCCGCGCCATCCGGGCGCGCTCGGCGGTCACGGCCTGGACCCGGTCCATCTCGGCGAGCAGAGCGGTCTGCTCGGCCCGCAGCTTCGCCGCCTCGGCGGCCTCGCGGTGATTGCGGATGATCGCGCCGGTGGTGGCCGGGGCGAAGCTGACCAGACCGGTGACCACGCCCAGCAGCAGCCCGGCCGGGTCGCGGAACCAGGCGAGGAAGGTGATGGTCGAGGCGACCGTGATCAGTCCGGTGATCACCGGGACCCGGCGGGCGGTGCCGGGTGATCCGTACACCACCGACGCGTAGACGAGGTCCGTGAACATCAGCACGGTGAAGAGGTTCCCGACCGTGAACTGGTCGGCCACCACCATCACCGTCCCGGCCAGCAGGCAGGTGCGCGGCATGGTCCTGCGCAGCAGCTCCAGGAACGCCGTCACGCCGAGCGGCACCAGGGCCGCCCACGGGGGCAGGAGGTCCCGGTTCTCCGTGATGTGCAGCCCGAACGACCACAGCACGACACCGCCGAAGAGCATGGCCACGGCCAGGAGCACATCGTCGCGGTGAGGGCGGGGGAAGGTCACCACCCCATGAAACACGGCGGCGGACATCTGCCGCCTCCCCGTGCGGGGTGAGCCGCGGCTACATCGAAGGATGCAGCGCCACTTCCTCACTGCCGACGACGCCCGGCAGCCGGGCGGCCGGGACGCTGGAAGCAACGAAGGGAGAGTGCCGTGATCGTCACGCTGATCGTGATCTGCGAGGTCGGCTTCTGGGTGCTGCTGGCCGCAGGGCTCGCCACGCGCTATCTGCTGAAGATGCCGCGTGCGGGTATGGCCCTGCTGCTGTGCGAACCGCTGCTGGAGGTCGTCCTGCTGGTCGTGACCGCACTCGACCTGAAGAACGGGGGAGAGCCGAGCTGGAAGCACGGACTGGCCGCGCTCTACATCGGCTACACGGTCGGACACGGCCACCGCACCATCACCTGGCTCGACGGCCACGCCGCCCACCGCTTCGGCGGCGCCCCGCCGCCGGTGAAGCCGCCGCGCCACGGCATAGCGCGGGCGAAGCACGAGGCCAAGGTGTGGACCGGCACGCTGATCGCGGCCGTCGTCGCCACGGCACTGCTCCAGCTCGCCGTCTGGTACGTGGACGACCCGAGCCGGACCGGTCCGCTGCAGAGCTGGATGTACGTCGCCTGGCGCACCGCGGGCATCCACGGCCTGATCGCTCTCACATACGCGATCTGGCCCAAGAAGGCCCCGGCGGCCGAGGCGGCGTCCGACCGCGAACCGGTCCGGGTGGAGCGCCGGTGACTGTCCCGGGGAGCCGGCCCCGGTGGGGGGAGCCGGTCAGCGCTCCCCGCCCGGGACCCACAGCACGTCGCCGGTCTCCTTGTTCGCCGTCCTCGCGAGGATGAACAGCAGATCGGAGAGGCGGTTGAGGTAGGTCGCGGTGAGCGGGTTCATGGTCTCGCCGTGCACCTCCAGCGCCGCCCACGTCGAGCGCTCCGCACGCCGGACGACCGTGCAGGCGTGGTGCAGCAGGGCCGCCCCGGGGGTCCCGCCCGGCAGGATGAAGCTGCGCAGCTTCTCCAGCTCGTCGTTGAACCGGTCGCAGTCCGCTTCGAGACGGTCGATGTAGAACTGCTCGACCCGCAGCGGCGGGTACTCGGGGTCGGCCACCACCGGGGTCGACAGGTCGGCGCCCACGTCGAAGAGATCGTTCTGGACCCGGACCAGGACCGCGACGACCTCGTCCGGAAGCTGCCCCAGCGCGACCGCGGTGCCGAGAACGGCGTTGGCCTCGTTGGCGTCCGCGTACGCCGAGATCCGCAGATCGGTCTTGGCGGTCCTGCTCATGTCGCCGAGAGCCGTCGTGCCCTGGTCGCCGGTACGGGTGTAGATGCGCGTCAGATTGACCATGTGGCCAGCCTAGTTACGCACCGGCCCGGCGGAAGACACGTGTGCCGACCGTCACGGCGGCACCGGTGAGTGAGAGGGCGACGAGCGCTCCGTAGAGCATGGAGGCCGTGGCGTACTGGCCGACGTACGCGTCCCGCATCGCGTCCACCAGATAGCGGAACGGCATCAGATGCGAGAGCACGTCCAGCCACCCCGGCGCCAGGGTCATCGGCAGCATCAGCCCGGAGAGCAGCATCGACGGCATGGCGAGCGCGTTGATCACCGGCCCGAACTCCTGCGGGGTGCGGACCTTCAGTGCCAGCGCGTACGACAGCGAGGCGAGCGAGAGCGTCAGCAGGCCGACGAAGGCGAAACCGATGAGGGCTCCGGCGAGCGGTACGCGCAGTCCCATGACCAGAGCGGCCAGCACCAGCAGGACGCCCTGGAAGACGAAGAGCACGGCGTCGCGCAGGACCCGGCCGAGCAGCAGCGCCAGCCGGCTGACGGGGGTGACGCGCATCCGCTCCACCACGCCGTGGTTCTTCTCGATGATGACCGCGAATCCGGCGAAGGAGGCGCCGAACAGTCCGAGCTGAAGCAGCAGCCCCGGCACCAGGACCTGCCAGGAACTGCCGTTTGAGGACAGCGGCACGCCGGTGAGCAGAGGGCCGAAGAAGAGCAGGTAGAGCAGCGGCATCAGTACGCCGAAGAGGATCTGGAAGGGGGAGCGCAGGGTCTGCCGGGCGTACCGCCCGAAGATCAGCGCGGTGTCGGAGACGAGTGCAGACATGAGGAGTCCTGGAGGGGGGTTCAGACAGCTACGGGGGTGGCGTCGACGGGCGCGGGTCCGCGCCCGGTGATCGCGAGGAAGGCGTCCTGGAGCGTGGCCTCGGGCGAGCCCGCGTACCGCGCCTTCAGCGCCGCCGGGGTGCCCTCGGCGGCGACGACGCCGTGGTCGACGACGACGATCCTGTCCGCGAGCGCGTCGGCCTCGTCGAGGTAGTGGGTCGTCAGGACGACCGTCGTGCCGTGGTTGTCGCGCAGGCGGCGTACGAGATCCCACAGGTCGTTGCGGCTGCCGGGGTCGAGTCCGGTGGTCGGCTCGTCCAGGAACAGCACCGCGGGCCGGTGCACGAGGCCCATCGCGATGTCGAGCCGGCGGCGCTGGCCGCCGGACAGGGCGGCGGTCCTGCGGTCGAGGAGTCCGCGGAAGCCGAGCTCGTCCGCCAGTTCCTCCGCCCGCGCGGCGGCCACCTCCTTGGACAGCCGGTAGAGCCGCCCCTGGGTGACCAGCTCCTCCCGGACGTCGACCTGGGGGTCGAGGCCGCCGGACTGGGCGACGTAGCCGGCCTTGCGGCGGACGCCCGCCGGATCGCGGACCAGGTCGCAGCCGGCGACGGTGGCCGCTCCGCCGGTGGGCGGGAGCAGCGTGGTGAGCATCCGCAGGGTGGTGGTCTTCCCCGCGCCGTTCGGCCCGAGGAAGCCGAGGATCTCGCCGCTCCGGACGGTGAGGTCGATGCCGCGCACCGCCTCCACGGGTCCGTTCTTCGTGCGGAAGGTCCGGGAGAGCCCGGCCGTACTGATGATTGCCATGGGGCACAGAAAAACAGAGTCTCTTAAATTTTGCAATGACACCAAGTTTTGGTTGTGGCCAAGAAAGCTACGATGACGCCATGGCCGAGGGACTGAGAGAGCGCAAGAAGCGGCAGACCAGACAGCACATCTCGGACGTCGCGACCGGTCTGTTCCTCCAGCGCGGGTTCGACGCGGTGACCATCGCCGAGATCGCCGAGGCCGCCGATGTGTCGGTCAACACCGTCTACAACTACTTCCCGGCCAAGGAGGAGCTCTTCCTCGACCGCAGCCGCGGCGTCGTCGACCGGCTCTCCCGGTGGGTGCGCGGCAGACGTGCCGGAGAGTCGGCGGCCGACGCCGTCCTGCGCGAACTGCGCGAGGCCGTCGAGGGTGTTTCGCCCACCGTCGGACTTTTCGACGGCTACGCGGACTTCATGAACGTCATCACCGAGGCGCACACCCTGCGTTCGCGGCTGTGGGCCATCCAGCAGGAGAGCCTCCTCGATCTGGAGGCCACGATGCGACAGGAGGCTGACCCCGCGGACGGCGACCTGCTGCCCTCCCTGGTCGCCGGTCAGCTCTCCTGGCTGCACAGCACGGTGCTCGGCTGGATCGGTACGGAGATGGTCAAGCGGCGTCCGGCCGCCGAGGTGTCCCGTGAAGCCCTCGTCCTCCTGGACGAGATGGAGGAGCTGCTGGGTGAGCGGGTCCTTCGCTACGCGGTCCGCACCGCGGAATGACGCGTACCAGTGTGATGTCCGTCATCTGAGACGTGACGCGCATCTCTTCGCCGCCACACGGCACCTCACGAACGCTAACCTCCGCCGGAGAGGCGAAATGTAAACAGGTGTTAAGGGGTGTCGCAGTGGCCAGGAAGCTCGCCGTCATCGGGGCCGGACTCATGGGGTCCGGTATCGCGCAGGTCTCTGCCCAGGCGGGCTGGGACGTGGTTCTGCGTGATGTCACCGACGAGGCGCTGACCCGCGGCAAGGACGGCATCAAGGCCTCGTACGAGAAGTTCGTCTCCAAGGGCAAGCTCGAAGCGTCCGACGCGGAAGCCGCGTTGGCGCGCATCACCACCACGACCGACCTGGACGCCGTCGCCGACGCCGACATCGTCGTGGAGGCGGTCTTCGAGAAGCTCGAGGTCAAGCACGAGATCTTCCGTGCGCTGGACAAGCTCGTACGCGACGACGCTGTGCTGGCCTCCAACACGTCCGCCATCCCGATCACCAAGATCGCGGCCGTGACGGAGCGTCCGGAACGCGTCGTGGGCGCCCACTTCTTCTCTCCCGTCCCGATGATGCAGCTGTGCGAACTCGTGCGCGGCTACAAGACCAGCGACGAAACCCTCGCCGCCACACGGGAGTTCGCCGAGTCCGTCGGGAAGACCTGCATCGTCGTCAACCGCGACGTCGCCGGCTTCGTGACCACCCGTCTCATCTCGGCGCTCGTGGTCGAGGCCGCGAAGCTCTACGAGTCGGGCGTCGCCTCCGCGGAGGACATCGACATCGCCTGCAAGCTGGGCTTCGGCCACGCCATGGGGCCGCTCGCGACCGCCGACCTGACGGGCGTGGACATCCTGCTGCACGCGACGAGCAACATCTACACCGAGTCCCAGGACGAGAAGTTCGCGCCGCCGGAGCTGATGCGCCGGATGGTGGACGCCGGTGACATCGGCCGCAAGAGCGGGCAGGGCTTCTACAAGCACTGATCCTCCAGAACCGATGTGGCATCACCCCATGGGGTGAATTCAGTATCGGTTCGCTTACAAGCAGCAACCACTCGGCCCACGCGGCAGTCAGTTGTTGCAAGACAGAAGAGCAGCCAGAGCAGACAGAGTCAGTCACAGGGCACTGAAGCACTCTCGGGGAGCGCATATGCACATCAGGGGCGACCACGCCGAGCTGGTCGTCGGGGGCCGCCTCGACGTCCGCAGCGCGGCGGACGCCCGTACGGTCCTGCACTCGGCCGTCGACGACGGAGTCGGCGACCTGGTGCTCGACCTGACCGACCTCGACTCCTGGGACGCCACCGGGCTCGGGGTCATCATGGGCGCCCACCGGCGTGCCGGCCGATGCGGGCGAAGACTGGTTCTGCGCGGAGTGCCGCCGCAGATGCAGCGCCTGCTGGTGGCCACCCGACTGCACCGCATCCTCGCGATCGAGGGCGGCCTCGCCGCCGAGTCGCTGCCGCGGGTCTGACGCCCCGGACGGAGTTGCCCGGGTTGGGGCGGAATCGCTCCTTCCGGGGATGAACGTTCCGCCGGGTGCGCACCGTGCGGCACCTCGCAATCCTCACGAGAATGTGACGTCCCGGGCGGGGCGGCACCCCCCTGGTTCGGCGTTACCCTGCAACCGTCTAGGGTTCGGTCGCCCGCCGTTTTGACGAACCCACGCGGCGGGCACCGGACCCGAAGCGACAGCGGGGCGTGCAGAGTGGCCGGGAGGGACATCGGCACGTGGCTCCGCCACAGAGTCAACAGAATCTTGGCGGGGACGAACCTATGCGAAGCCGCATCTGGGGGGCTTGAACCATGGACAAGGACAGTTTCGGCGAGGGCGCGGGCCAGCCGCGCCCGCCGCGCGACCCCGGCACGCCCGACTTCGGACAGCACGTGCCC
This sequence comes from Streptomyces sp. AM8-1-1, assembly GCF_032229325.1. Taxonomy (NCBI): domain Bacteria; kingdom Bacillati; phylum Actinomycetota; class Actinomycetes; order Kitasatosporales; family Streptomycetaceae; genus Streptomyces; species Streptomyces sp. AM8-1-1. The sequence continues at coordinate 2,628,892 of NZ_CP135086.1, read as the reverse complement.
GCGCTCGCGCGCACCGTTCGGATCGTCGCGGGCGACTTCCTGCTCACCGTCAATCCCGTCGACGGCAGCGAGATAGAACCCTGCCCGCCGGGAGAGGCGCCGGTCGCGCCGGTCCGCCACACCGCCGAGGAACGGGCCGAGCTCCAGCGCGCCGCGCAGCCGCCCGTGCCGCCCGGCCCGCCCGCGCCGCGGCTCCCGCTGCTGGAGCGCGACGAGGAACGCGAGCGGCTGGTGCGGCTGCTGGGCCGAGGACGCTCCGTACGCCTGTCGGGGCCCTCGGGCTCCGGGCGCAGCGCTCTGCTCGACACCGTCGCCGAGGACTGCGCCACGCTCGCACCCGACGGCGTCGTACGCCTGAACGGACTGCACCGCACCCCGACGGATCTGCTGCACGAACTGTTCGCGGCCGTGTACAAGGCGCCGCAGCGGCGGCCCGACCGTGCGAGCCTGCTGACGCACATCCGGGAGATAGGCGCGATCGTCGTCCTCGACGATCTCGACTTCGGCGGCGCGTCGCTCACCGAACTGCTCGACGCGGCCCCCGAGTGTGCCTTCCTCCTCGCCGCCACCCCCGACGTCCCGGCGCCCGGCGCCGACGCGCACCTCGAAGAGGTCGGCCTCACGGGCCTCGGCCGCGCCGCCTCGCTGGACCTCCTCCAGCGCACGGTCGAACGGCCGCTGACCGAGGACGAGACGAACTGGGCGGGCGACCTCTGGTTCGAGTCCGAGGGCCTTCCGCTCCGCTTCGTGCAGGCGGGCGCGCTGCTGCGGCAGTGCGACGAACTGCGCGCCGACCCGGAGGCCTTCGAGGCGTACGCGCCGTACGACGCGGCCGAGGGCAACGACGTACCCCTGCCCAGCCTGGGCGAGGGCGCGGCGCCCGCCGCGCTGCTGGCCTCCCGGCTGAGCGACTCCGCCCGGGAGACCCTGCGCTTCGCGGTCGCACTCGGCGGCGAGGTGCCGCACCAGGCCCACCTCCCCGCGCTCGTGGGGGACACCCACGCGGACGCCGCACTCGGCGAACTGATGAGCTGCGGCCTGCTCTCGCCGGTCGGCGGACGCTACCGGCTGGCCGCCGGTGTGCCGGCCCAGCTCACGGAGAAGGGGTACGCGGAGGACGCGGCGGCCCACGCGCACACGGCGGCCCAGCACTACGCCTGGTGGGCCGGACACCCGTCCGTCACCCCCGAGCGGGCCGTGGCCGAGTCGGACGCCCTGCTGTCCGCCCTCGCGGCACTGGTGCCGGGCACGGAGGCGGGCCACCCCAGCGCGGCCGTCCTGCTCGCCCGCAGCGCCGCACCCGCCTTTGCGGCCGGGATGCACTGGGGCGCGTGGGAACGTGTCCTGCGGGTGGGATCCGAAGCCGCTCGAATAGCGGGCGAAGTGGCTGAAGAGGCCTACTTCCACCACGAATTGGGCATCCTGGCGCTCTGCACGGACAGCCTGGACCGGGCGCGCGCCGAGCTGGAGGCGTCGATCGCCCTGCGCGGCGCACTCGCCGACAAGAGCGGAACCGTCGCAGGACGGCGGGCGCTCGCGCTCGTCACGGACCGCGAGAACGGGCTCGTGCCGAGTGTTCCCGCCACTGCCGTACCGGCGGGGCAGGAAGTGGTCCCGGTGCGCAAGAAGGAGCCGTCCTCGCCCGCGAAGGGTGCGCCGGCGAACCTGCCCGTGCCGCTCGCGGGCCTCGGGGCGTCGCGGGCTGCGTCTTCTGCGTCTTCTGCGTCTTACACGTCTTCCACGACCGGCACGACGCCGGAGACGCTGGTCGCGAGCGGTACACCGGTCAACGGCAGCACGAAGAAGCGCCGGCGCCCCGCGGTACTCGGCAGCGGCCGCAACCTCGTCGCCGCGGGTGCGGGCGCGCTGCTCGCCGTCGTGCTCGGCACGGTGGTGACGCTGGGCGCGACCTCGGACAACCAGGACCCGCCGAGCGACAAGGTCGGCAACGGCCGGTCGGCGAACGAGGACGACGGCCAGGACGGCCTCACCGCGGACGAGCCCGAGAACGGCTCGGACGACGGCCCGAGCGACCCGTCCGATGTCCCGGACCCGTCGGGAGCGGTGACTCCGGGGTCGAGTGCGTCGAATGACGGGGAGGAAGAGCCCGGGGGCGGGGTCTCGCCGAGCAGGTCGGAGCCGGGGGGTGGGGCGTCGTCGGGGAAGCCGAAGCCGACGAAGTCGTCGACGACGAGGCCGCCGTCGTCGAGTGAGCCGCCCACGACACCGCCGCCGACGACATCGCCCCCGTCATCGAGTGAGCCGCCGCCCACGACGACGCCGCCCACGACGCCAGGCACGCCGGCCGAGGAGAACACGTCAGCGGGCGGGCCCAGTGAATCGTCGGGTGCGTCGATGACGAGCAGTGCGCCGGTGTCCGAGCCGGCGGGGGAGCCGGTCATCTGACGGGCGCGGGTGCTTGCGGGGCGCTGCCCCGGACCCCGCGCCTCAATCGCCGGCGGGGCTTGATTTTCCAGCCCGTCCGGCGTTTGAGGACACTGCCCGGAGGGCGGTGCCGCCGTCGCGGCGTGAGGTGCGGGTGCTTGCGGGGTGCTGTCCCGGACCCCGCGCCTCAATCGCCGGCGGGGCTTGGTGTGCGGGCTCTTGCCCCTCGACGGCGGGCTTGAAGTGCGGGCCGCTGTCGGGATGTGCGGGCCGTAGAAATCCAGCCCGTCCGGCGATTGAGGACCAGGGGCACTCGGGGGCAGCGCCCCCGAGCATCACCGCCCCCGCTCAGAACAGCCGCAGCTTGTCGTCCTCGATGCCCCGCATCGCGTTGTAGTCCAGCACCACACACCCGATGCCCCGGTCCGTCGCCAGCACCCGTGCCTGCGGCTTGATCTCCTGGGCCGCGAACACGCCCTTCACCGGCGCCAGATGCGGGTCCCTGTTCAGCAGTTCCAGGTAGCGCGTCAGCTGTTCCACGCCGTCGATCTCGCCGCGGCGCTTGATCTCCACCGCGACCGTCGCGCCGTCCGCGTCACGGCACAGGATGTCCACCGGGCCGATGGCCGTGGGGTATTCGCGGCGGATGAGGCTGTAGCCCTCGCCCAGCGTCTCGATGCGGTCGGCGAGGAGTTCCTGCAGATGCGCCTCCACACCGTCCTTGATCAGGCCGGGGTCCACGCCGAGCTCGTGCGAGGAGTCGTGGAGGATTTCCTCCATCGTGATGATCAGTTTCTCGCCCGCTTTGTTGATGACCGTCCACACGCTGTCGTTTTCGTCGGATCCTTCCTTGAGCGTGCAGGGAGGGGACATCCAGTTCAGTGGTTTGTAGGCCCTGTCGTCAGCGTGGATCGAGACGCTGCCGTCCGCCTTGACCAGGATCAGACGGGGTGCAGAGGGCAGGTGGGCGGTGAGCCGGCCCGCGTAGTCCACGGAGCAGCGGGCGATGACAAGACGCATGGTCGGCAACGCTACTCGACGCACGTGGTCGCGCGCGATTCGCCCTACAAGCCCCGTTCGTTAATGGCCGGTTGTGCTCCCAATCTCCTGGTGTCGGCAGGACTGCGCACTTACCGTGGATGCAGGAGGTTGTCGGTTGTGCACTCTGCGTCGTCAGGCGTGGCTCATGTCGTCGCGTCCGGCACCCTCCTTCCCTGCCCGTAAGGCCCCGTCGACCCGGGGTCGCGAGAGGAGAACCCATGTCGCTCGACGTCTCACCGGCGCTTTTGGAACAGGCCGAGCGAGGCGAGGTCGATGAAGCAGCATTCGTCGACTGCGTCCGGACCTCCCTGCCCTTTGCATGGGAGATGATCAGTTCGCTGGTGGCACAGCTGAAGGTCGACGGCGGGGACTTCGCCGACAACCAGACGCCTCCGCCGGACGAGCAGGCACGTGGTCAGCTGCTGCGTGCACTCGCGAGTGATGCCATTCGCGGTGCGCTGCAGCGGCACTTCGGAGTGCGTCTGGCATTCCAGAACTGCCACCGCGTTGCGGTGTTCCCGCTGGATTCATCGGTGGACGAGCGGCTCGCCCGCTTCACTTCTATACGGGGCCAGTTGCTCAACCAGTCGCCCGAACTGCGCGACTGCTGATCTCCTTTGCTGCCGCTCCGCATCGCAGGAGGTGCAACTGGTGCCGGAGCGGCAGCACGCCGGGGACGCGCGGTGCGTCCCGGCTCACGACACCAGGGGCAGGACCTCCTCGCCCAGCCGTCGTACGTTCTCCTCCGTGGCCGCCAGATCGCCCGAGCCCTCGACGAGCAGGGCGAACCGCCGGATTCCGGTGCGCTCGGCGGTGGCCGCGAGCCGGTCCGCGGCGAGCCGGGGCGGGCCCACCGGGTGCAGCTTGCACAGCAGTTCCGTGTACGCGACGGGGTCCCGCATCGAGCGGTGCCTCCCGTCGACCGTGACATGAGCCTCCAGGCCTTGCTTGAGCCAGCCCGGCATCGCCTTGAGCAGCGTCTCCCTGGCCTCCGGGCCGCGGTCCGCGATCTGCGCCACTCCCGCGGACACATGACCGGCCTGAGCGACCTCCTCGGGCGCGTGGCCCGCGGCAAGAGCCAGCCGGCGCCACATGGCGACCATGTCCGCCTTCTCCTCGTCCCCGCAGTGCATTCCGAGCAGCATCGGCAGTCCGCGCTCGGCGGCGAGGGTCACGCTGCTCGGGGACGTACAGGCGACCACCACCTCGGGGCCCTCCGGCGGTCCGCCGAACAGCTCGTCGGGCCGGGGCACCACCGGTACCTCCCGGAAGCTGAACCGGTCCCCGCGGGTGCCGACGCTGGGCTCGCGCAGCCAACGCATCAGCAGATCCAGCGATTCGGGGAAGTCCCTCTCGTACGCGTCGAGGCCCGAGCCGAAGACCTCCAGGTCGATCCAGGGCCCGCCGCGTCCCACACCGAGGGAGAAGCGGCCGCCGCTGGTCAGATGCAGCAGCGCGGCCTGCTCGCCGAGCGCCACGGGGTGCACGCTGGGGAGCACGGTGACCGCCGTGCCCACGCGGATTCTCTCCGTACGACCGAGCAGCAGCGCGGCGAGCGTCACGGCCGAGGGGCACACTCCGTAGGGCACGAAGTGGTGCTCGGCCAGCCAGACGGAATCCAGCCCGGACTCCTCCGCGACCTCGGCGGACCGCACCGCCCGGTGCAGTGCCTCCCCCTGTCCCTGGCCCGGGAATTGGGCCGCCAGAACGAAAGTTCCCACGCGCATCGCCTTGTGCCTCCTTGCGGCCGACGCGTCACTCCCCCCAGTGGCATTAACGTCTGACACGTGCCATAGGCACGGCCAGGAGTGAAGTTGTTGCGATTTTCCGGTAACTGCCCTCCGGTGGCTGCCACCGTCCCACACCGCCGGGACGAGTACCCCGGACTTCGGGCCGTAGGCTGGAGGGGAACTGTCCGGACTTGCCCCGTGAGGTGTCACGTGTCCCCGCGCCGCAACCGCCCCAAGGGCGGCGAGAACCCGTCCGCGCCGCCCGGTGAGCCGGGTGAGAGGTACGGCGGCTTCGGTCGCAGCGAGGAATGGCAGGGCGAGGACTGGTCGGTCCGCCACGTCGCCGGCGCAAGTGCCGCGGGCAAGCGGTACCGGTGTCCGGGCTGCGACCAGGAGATCCCCGCCGCCCTGCCGCATGTGGTCGCCTGGCCGGAGCACGGCGGCGTGGAGGACCGGCGTCACTGGCACAAGGCCTGCTGGAATGCGAAGGACCGCCGCACCTCGCGGGTGCAGCGGTCCCGTAACGCGCCGAAATACTGAGCCGGTTACACGTCAACGCGCCGAAATGCTGAGCCGGTTACACGTCGCGGCTGCGCAGCACGGCGAACGCGCCGGCCATCGCCGCGGTGGTCAGACCGAGCATGATCCACACCGGCTGCCAGCCGGTCGGGCCGTCGCCGTTGCCCGAGGCCGCCTCGCCGTAGATGCCGATGAGCTGGCTCGGGATCGCGTACTGGAGCAGGAAGTCCTGCACGTCGGCGAGCGACGGCGAGAACATGAACATGGCCGCGACCAGCGGCAGCAGCATCACGCCGATCATGATCGTGATCGCGCCCGCGGAGTGCCGGATCATGCCGCCGACGGCCAGCGACAGCAGGCCGATCAGAGCGACGAACAGGCCAACGCCGACGGTGGACCGGAGCCACTCCGCGCCGGTCGCCTCGACCGAATCGATCATCGACGTCTGGATCGCCGCGACGAGCGTGGCGAGGACGGTCGTCAGGGTGAAGACGAGCAGGAAGAACACGATCGCCTTCGCGGCGAGCACCCTGCCCCGGCTGGGGCAGGCCGTCAGCGTCGTACGGATCATGCCGGTGCCGTACTCGGAGGCGATGGTCAGCACACCCAGCGTCATGACGCAGATCGTGCTGAGCAGCACCCCGAAGAAACCGAACCCGAGCGCCGACTGGTCCTCCAGGTCGACCTCGTTGGCGGAGACGATCGCGGCGATACCGAGGCCGATGCCGAGCATCAGCAGGATCATCACGCCCAGCGTCCACAGGGTGGAGCGCACGGAGCGGATCTTCGTCCACTCGGAGGCCAGCGCATCGCCGAGGTGGGCCTTGCGCACGGGGATCGGCGAGACGTACGAGCTCGGGGCGTACGGGGCCTGCTGCTGGTAGGGCGTGGTCATCGGGCGTCCTCGGGCTTGGTCAGGTCGGCGGGAGCGGCGGCCGGGGGAGCGACGTGCGGCGCGGCGGGAGCAGGCTGCCCGGGGGCAGCGGGCGGCGCGGCCGCGTAGGGGTTGTCGCTCACGGGTCCGACGGGGCCGGCCGGCTGGGCACCGGGCGGCGGCGGGGCGTACCAGCCCTGCTGCGGCACGTCCGGGACCTGCTGCGGCGGCGGTGCGTACCCGAACTGCTGCGGCTGCATCAGGCCGGCCTTCTGGTCGTCCGTCGACCGGTAGTCCACCGCGCCCTGCGTCATCCGCATGTACGCCTCCTCCAGCGAGGCCTGGTGCGGCGAGAGCTCCCACAGCCGGACGTCCGAGGAGTGCGCCAGATCGCTGATCCGCGGGAGCGGGAGCCCGGTGACCCGCAGCGCCCCGTCCGGCTCCGAGAGGACGCTGCCGCCCGCCTCGGTGAGCGCGGCCGACAGCTTCTCGCGCTGCTGCGGCTCGGTGTCCGGGGTGCGCACCCGCGCGAAGTCGGCGGAGTTCGCCGAGATGAAGTCCTTGACGCTCATGTCCGAGAGCAGCTGGCCCCGGCCGATCACGATCAGGTGGTCGGCGGTCACCGCCATCTCGCTCATCAGGTGCGAGGAGACGAAGACCGTACGGCCCTCGGCGGCGAGCTGCTTCATCAGGTTGCGGACCCAGAGGATGCCCTCGGGGTCGAGACCGTTGACCGGCTCGTCGAAGAGCAGCACCTGGGGGTCGCCGAGCAGCGCGGCCGCGATGCCGAGCCGCTGGCCCATGCCCAGCGAGAAGCCCTTGGAGCGCCTCTTGGCGACCTCCTGGAGGCCGACAACGCCGAGGACCTCGTCCACGCGGCGGGCCGGGATGCCGGACAGCTGGGCCAGGGACAGCAGGTGGTTGCGCGCGCTGCGCCCGCCGTGCACGGCCTTGGCGTCCAGCAGGGCACCGACCTGCCGGGGCGCGTTCGGCACCTGCCGGAAGGGGGCGCCGCAGACCGTGACGGTGCCGGCGGTCGGGTTGTCGAGCCCGAGGATCATCCGCATCGTCGTCGACTTGCCGGCACCGTTGGGCCCGAGGAACCCGGTGACGGCGCCGGGCCGTACCTGGAAGGAAAGGTTGTACACGGCCGTCTTGGCGCCGTAGCGCTTCGTCAGGCCGACTGCCTCGATCATTCTCCAGCCCCATCGACTTTCGGTCGTCGGGCATAGGCCGCCAGGCCGCACGCCCCCGTAAGAGTTAGGAGGATATCCGTGCCTTGACGGTTCCGGCCACGTCGTAACGCTCCGGCTACGACGGCAGGGAGTCGCCGAGCGGTGGCAGATCGTCGTAGAGCCGCACCTCTGCGGAGTCGTCGAGGTAGGGCAGGAAGTCGGTCTGCGGCAGCACCCAGCCCTCCGACCCGAAGATCCGGGTCCCTTCCTCGCGCAGCGCCGGGTCGGCGCCGGCCTTCTTCACCCAGGTCGCCGGGTCGGGCCCGAGCAGCTCCCGCAGCCGGTCCGACTGCGCGAGAAGCCCGGCGAGCAGCTCGGACTGGTCGCCCCCACCGGGCCGGGGGGTGCCGTCGGGCCCCGCGAGGACGCCGTGCGCGCTGAAGTAGATGTAGGCGCCGCTCAGACGCTCGCCGGACGGCATGGTCATGGGGAACTCGTCGCCGGGGAGTATGGCCCGCCGGTAGTCGGGGAACTCCGTGTCGTCGACGGCCTTCAGCTGGGTGGAATCCAGCCAGGCGACGACGAGGACGGCGGAGGCGTCGCGGGCCACGTACGGCGTGCCCGCCACATAACCGGCCGGACTGATGTGCCCCGAGCAGCCGACCCCGATGCCGCCGACCCGCACCGGCACCATGGGCACCGTCGCCGGGATGCCGAGCCGGGTGAGCTTGTGACTGACCTGCCCCGGCGAGGCGTTGGACCCCACCGCGATCACCGGGTGGCGGCGGCCGGTCACCACCTGGCCGAGGTCGGACAGCGCCTGGTCGAGACGGTGCTGCTGTGCCTGCTCCTCCACGTACCACTCACCGAGCCGCAGCGGCCGGACATCCAGCTGGAGCAGTTTGTCGCCGCTGAGCAGGGACGGCTCGGGGGTGGGGCGGCCCGGGTACGTCAGCGGTTCCCTGGCCGGCACGCCGTCCAGGCCCAGCGCTTCGAGGCTTCGGTCCTTCACGGGAGACGCCCTTCGCGATTGATCACGTGTACGGAGCAGAGCCTTCCACGGCACATCTACCCCGGCCGAGCCTACGGGACGCCCCGTCGTGCCACGGTTGACCCGAAGAGGAAGCGGGCAGATAGCTTGGTCCCGTTGCTGAACTGGACACCGGGGGGCGTGAGTTGAACATGTTGCGGGTGTGGCCGAGGAGCCGCCGACCGCATCCGCGGTATCGGACGTCGGTTCGCTGGTGGATCGCCGGGCGTACCGTCCACGCGCTGTTCCTGATGACGCTGGGCGCCCTGACGCTCCTCGCCGCCGCCATCGCCGTCGTGTGGACACTGACCGAGAAGTCCCCCCGCAGCGTTTCCGAGCGGCTGAGCGACGGGGAAGGGCTGCTCAACCTCGGGCTGGAGGCGCTGCGGGCCTGTGCGGGGACGGACAGCCTCAGCCCCGAACACGACAGCTCGGCGCATCAGTTGCTGGCGACGCTCGCCTCGTTGACCGGGGCGCTGGCGCCCGCGGTGGTGCTCGGCATCGTGCTGATCAAGCTGTTCGCCCTGCGGCCGTTCGTCTGGCGGCGGCGGGCGAGCGTCTCGCACGCCTGGGCCGCGGACTTCCCCGGGTACGCGCGGATGCATGCGGAGAGCGAGGACGCCATCATCGCGGTCCGCTTCTACAACCATCTCGACAACCTCTCGGTCGTCGACCTGAAGGCCCGGGTCCATCTGCGCTATCTGGAGCGGTCGCCGCACGACGGCAGTCTGGTGATCTACAAGAAGTGGCTCCGGGTGCTGGACGAGAAGGGGGAGCCGGCCGACGAGCGCTCCTGGCTCGCGGTGGAGCGCGGAGCGCCGTTCACGGTGTGGATCCCGGTCGACGCTCCCGTGCCGCAGCTGCCCGTCTCCGAGATCCAGGGCAAGGACCTCTCCCGGTCCCACGGGGCGAAGCTCCTCGTGCGGCTGACCGCCAGGACCGTCGGCATGGGAACCGAAGTCGTCGACGAGCGCTGGTTCGACCTCGACGGCGACGACTTCGAGACCGGCCGCTTCGTGCCGCTGGAGCCGAACCTCGAGAAGGACGTCTGGACCTGGCGCGGCTGGCGCGACTTCGACCGGCTGCTGCCCGAGGGGGACGATCCGCCCGTCAGGCGTCCCTCTTCTTCAGTACCAGATAGCCGCCGATCAGCGCCGCCACCACCCAGAGCACCATGATCCCGAGCCCCGCCCACGGGCCGTACGGAGCCTTGTCGCTGCCCATCGCGTCCGGGACCACCTGCATGATCTTGGAGCCGGCCTGGTCGGGGAAGTAGCGGGCGACGTCCTTCGCCTTGGGGACCGACGCGAGGATCTGCGAGACCAGGAAGAAGAACGGCATCAGGATGCCGAGCGAGAGCATCGAGCTGCGCAGCATCGTCGCGACCGCCATCGAGAACAGCGCGATGAGGCCCATGTAGAGACCGCCGCCGACGACCGCGCGCAGGACGTTGTCCGCGCCGAGCGTCGTGCGGTGCTCGCCCAGCAGCGCCTGGCCGAGGAAGAAGGCCACGAAGCTCGTCGCGAGGCCCACGACGAGCGCCAGCACCGTGGCCACCGCCAGCTTGCTGAAGAGGAATGTCGCACGCTGCGGTACGGCGGCGAGCGAGGTGCGGATCATGCCGGAGCTGTACTCCGTGCCGACCACCAGCACACCGAAGACCACCATCGCCAGCTGCCCCAGGATCATTCCGGAGAAGCTGATGAAGGTCGGGTCGAACGTGAGCTGCTCCTCGGGTGACAGATCGTCGAACGTCGAGGCCAGCAGCGCGCTGAGCGCGGCTCCCATCGCGACGGTGACCGCGAACGCGCACACCAGCGTCCAGGTCGTCGACGACACCGTACGGATCTTGGTCCACTCGGACTGAAGGACCGCGGGCACCGAGGCCATGGGTCAGGCTCCCTTGCTGCTCTGGTAGTTCTGGCCCCACTGGGGGCCCGGTGGGGCCGCGGGCGGCTGCGGGCCCTCGGACGTGCCGTGTGCGTGGTACTCCACCGCGCCCGCGGTCATCTGCATGAAGGCTTCCTCCAGCGACGCGCGCTGGGAGCTCAGTTCGTGCAGAACGATCTGGTGCCGGGCGGCCAGTTCACCGAGCTCCTCGGGACCGGTGCCGTCGATCTCCAGTGTGCCGTTTCCCGATTCGACCGCGACGAAACCCGATTCATGGAGCACATCGCGAAGTCGCTCCTGCTGCGGCGAGCGCATCCGCACATAACTCCGGGAGTTCTCCTGGATGAAAGCCGCCATCGATGTGTCGGCCAGCAGCTTGCCCTGCCCGATCACGATCAAGTGATCGGCGGTCAGGGCCATTTCGCTCATCAGATGCGAGGAGACGAAGATCGTGCGACCTTCTGATGCAAGAGTCTTCATCAGATTGCGGATCCAGTGAATTCCCTCGGGGTCCAGACCATTGACCGGTTCGTCGAACATCAGGATCTCTGGATCACCGAGCAGGGCCGACGCGATTCCCAGCCGCTGGCCCATACCGAGCGAGAAGCCCTTCGACTTCTTCTTCGCCACCGCGCTCAGCCCGACGACATCGAGGACCTGCGAGACACGCGCGGCCGGGATGCGGTTCGCCTGGGCCAGGCACAGCAGGTTGTTGTACGCGGTCCGGCCACCGTGCATGGCCTTGGCGTCCAGCAGCGCGCCGATGTACTTCAGGGGCTCGTCGAGATCCCGGTAGTGCTTGCCGTCGATCCGTACGGTGCCGCTCGTCGGATTGTCGAGGTCGAGCATCATCCGCATCGTCGTCGACTTGCCCGCCCCGTTGGGACCGAGGAAGCCGGTCACCATCCCCGGCCTGACCTGAAACGAAAGATGGTCGACGGCGACCTTGCTGCCGAAGCGCTTGGTGAGGCCCTCAAGCTCGATCATGCGGCCACGCTAAGGGCCGGGGATGGCGTGCGCCACCGGGCGGAAGGGACTTTCTCGCGGCCTTCGAGCACACGACGGGCGAACACGCGAGTGCCCGGCACCCATCAGGGCGCCGGGCACTCGGCGATACGGCGTACGTCCCTGAGCGGGGCTCAGGAAACGGGGCTGTGCTAGCGGGACTGCTGCGCCGGGACGCCGCGGGAGATCGGCTCGTCGTCGGCGGGGGTGCCGGCCGCGGCAACGGCGGCACCGGTCAGCGTGGCCAGCATCTCGCGGACGTTGGTCAGCTGCGCGTTGATCGAGTCGCGGCGGTTGGTGAGCGCCGCCAGCTCGCGCTCCGATTCGCTGCGGATCCGGTCGGCCTTGGCGTTCGCGTCGGCCACGATGTCCTCGGCCTGGCGCTGCGCCGTCTCCACCGTCTGACGGGCGCGGCGCTCCGCGTCCGTACGCAGCTTCTCGGCCTCCAGGCGCAGCTGCTCGGCGCGGTGCTCGATCTCCGCCAGACGCTTCTCGGCCTTCGCCTGACGCGAGGCCAGGTCGCGCTCGGACTGCTCGCGGCGCTTGGCCAGGTTCGTCTCGAAGTCCGCGGCGGCCTGGGCGGCCTTGGCGCGCGTCTCCTCGAAGAGAGCGTCGGCCTCCTCGCGCTTGGACTGCGCGTCCTTCTGCGCCTCGCTGCGCAGCGTGGAGGCGTCGCCCTTCGCCTTCTCGACGATCCGGACGCCCTCGTCCTCGGCCTTGGCCTTGCGCTCGGAGGCGAACGACTCGGCGTCGTTGCGCACCTGCTGCGCGGCGGACTCGGCCAGCTCACGGTGCTGTTCGGACGCGCGACGGGCCTCCTCGCGCAGGTCCTTCGCCTCCTCCTCGGCGAGGCGGAGGATCTTCTCGACGCGTGCACCGAGACCGGCGTACGACGGCTCTGCGTCGCTGACCTGGGCCTGGGCGTTCTGCGTCTCGAGGTGGAGCTCCTCGATGCGCTTTTCCAGTGAGGTGATTCGGGCCAGAGCACTATCACGGTCGGCGACGAGCTTGGTAATGCGGTCATCCACCTGACCGCGGTCGTAACCACGCCGCACGAGCTCGAAGCCGAAGGGGGAGGAAGTGTCGCTCATGGGGTTCCTGTCGAATGAGACCGGTGAGGTGATAGGGGGAATCCTAGGGGCCGAGGCGGCGTGTCATCGAGTGGATGCCCGTTTGATCTGGAGAATGTCCAGCCTTTTGAGTGGCTAGCTCTCGTGGGACTTGCCACTCGAACGTGTAACCCCCGCTGTTGCACCCGCTTTGACGCCCCCGTCCTTGCCCCCGCCGGGCGCCTCGAAAGACTCCAACGCCTCGAGTACGTCCTGGACACGCGAAATCTCGGCCTGAATGTCCTCGCGCCGGCGCACCAGCACATCGAGCTCACGCTGGCCCTCGCCGACCAGACGCTCGGCCTCGGCCTCCGCGTCCGCCTTGATCCGCTCCGCCTCACGGGTCAGCTCGGCCTTCTTCTGCTCGGCCTCCTTCAGGAGGCCCTCGGCCTTCTTCACCGCGGCGATACGGACCTTGCCGGCCTCCGAATTGGCCTCGGACACCAGCTCCTTGGCCTTCGCCTCGGCCTCGGCCTGCTGCTCCGTGGCCGCCTTCACCAGCTGGTCGACGCGCTCGCCCGCCGTCTTCATCTGCTCGGACGTCTCCCGCCGCGCCCGCTCGTGCAGCTCGTCGATCTCGGCCTCGATGCGGGTGCGCAGCTCCTCGGCGCGCTCCCTTATGGCGGCGGCGTCCCGGCGTGCGCCGACGAGCAGTTCGTCGGCGTCCGTCCGGGCCTTCTCCACCCGGGAGTTGCCCTCGACGGTCGCCTCGGCGACCAGCCGGTCGGCCTCGGTGCGGGCCGCGCCGACCATCGCGTCGGCCTGCTCCTCGGCCTCCAGCGCGGCGCGCAGCGCCTCTTCCTGGGCCTTGTTGATGAGCTGGTCGGCCTGTTCGGCGGCGTCCGCCCGGCGCTTCGCCGAAGCCTCGCGTGCCTCGTCGACGGTCCGGTCGGCCTCGTCGCGGGCCTCGCTGCGCATGCGCTCGGCCTCGGCCTCGGCCTCCGCCTTGAGGTTCTGCGCCTCGGCCCGGATGCGCTCGGCCGCCTGCTGGGCCGAGCCCACCGTCTCCGCCGCCTCGGCGCGCAACCGCTCCGCCTCGCCGGCCGCCTCGTTGATGAGCTGGTCGGCCTGCTCGGCGGCGTCCGCCCGGCGCTTGTCGGCGGCCTGCCGTGCCTCGTCGAGGATGCCGTCGCTCTCGGAACGTACCCGCTCCGACTCGCTCGTCGCCTCGCCGATCAGACGGTCCGCCTGGGCGGCCGCCTCGGAACGGATGCGGTTGGCGTCCTCGCGCGCCTCGGCGCGGGCGCGGGCCGCGTCCTGCTCGGCGGAGGCGACGGCGTCCGACGCCTCCGTCCGCATCCGCTGGACGTACTCCTGGGTGTCGGCCCGCAGCCGGTCCGACTCGGTGATCGCTTCGGTGACGGTCCGTTCGGCGAGCGAGTTCGCCGCGTCGGTCTCCTCCTGGGCCCGTGTCCGCAGCCGGGCCGCGTCCTCGGCCGCGCGCTCGCGCTCGGCGTGCGCGTCGGTGCGGACACGGTCCGCCTCGTCCTGCGCCTCGGACCTGGTGCGCTCCGCCGCGTGCTCGGCGGCCGACCGCAGGCCGGTGATCTCCTGCTCGGCCTGCTCGTGCAGCCCCTGGACGGAGTCGCGTACCTGCTTGGCGGTCTGCTCGGCCGCGGCGACCATCTCGGTCGCACGGCGGTCGGCCTCCTCGACGAGCCGGTGCGCCTCGGTCTGCGCCTCCTCGACGCGCTTGCGGGCGGACGCGAGGAGTTCCTCGCTCTGCTCGCGGGCGCGCTCGCGCTCCCGGTCCGCCTCGCCGCGCGCGGACTCGAGGATCTCCTCGGCCTCACGACGGCGGCGTACGGCCTCCTCCTGGGCCGCGCCGAGTGCCTCGGCGGCCTCGGCGCCCACCCGGTCGGCGGCGGCGGCCGCCTCGGCACGCAGCCGGTCGGCGGTGTCCTGCGCCTCGTTCTTGAGCCGCTCGGCCTCGCTCGCGGCGTCGCTGCGCAGCCGTACGGCGATGTTCTCGGCCTCGGCACGGGTCGTGGAGGCGTCGGCCGCGGCTTCGGTGCGCAGCCGCTCGGCCTCCTGCTCGGCCTGGGCCTGGAGGGTGCGGATCCGCTCGGCGGCCTCGGTGCGCAGCCGCTCGGTCTCCTCGGCGGCCTCGCGGCGGATGCGCTCGCCCTCGGCACGCGAGTCGGTCAGATTCTGCTCGGCGGAAGCCAGGCGGGACTCAGCCTCGGTGTGCAGACGCCGCAGTTCGTCGGCGGCCTCCTCCTGACGGGCCGCGACCCCCCGCTCGGTCTCCTCGCGCACGGCCTCGGCGGCCTGCTCGGCCGCGGCCCGGACGGAGTCCGCCTGCTCCTCCGCCTCCACCCGCAGCCGCTCGGCCTCGGCGCGGGTGCGCTCCAGGGTCTCCTCGGCCTGCCGGCGCAGCGTCGTCGCGCGCTCGATGGCCTCGGTGCGTACGCGCTCGCTGTCGCTGCTCGCGCCGGAGCGCAGTTCGTCGGCGTCCGCGCGGGCCTTGGTGAGCAGATCCTCGGCGGTACTGGCCCCCTCCTCGATCTGCTGCACGGCCTCCCGGCGGGCCTCGCCGCGGATGCGCTCGCCCTCGGCGACGGCTTCGGCGCGCAGCTGCTCGGCCTCGCCGCGCAGCCGGCGCGCCTCCTCCTGGAGCTCGACGGTCTTGGCGCGGTACTCCTTGGTGTCGTCCTTGGCCGCGCCCTTGAGCTGGTCGGCCTGCTCGGCGGCCTCGCCGCGCAGCCGGTCCGCCTCGGCCTCGGCCTCGCGGCGGATCCGCTCGGCCTCCTCGCCCGCCTTGCGGGTGGTCTCCCGGGCGTCGTCGGAGGCCTTGGTCAGGACCTCCTCGGCGGTACGCGCCGCCTTCGCGAGCTGGGCGGCGGAGTCCTCCGCCACGGATGTGCGGGCCTTCTCCGCGGCGGCGGCGACGACCTTCTCGGCCTCCGCGCGGGCGTCGGCGAGTGCCTGCTCGGCGTCCGCCTTGAGCGCCTCGGACTCGGTGGTGGCCTCGGCGACCAGCCGGGCGATCTCGGCCTTGGCCGTACGGGTGCGCTGCTCGTTGACCGAATCGGCGGACGCCAGCTGCTTCGCCGCCGCGTCCTTGGCCTCGGCGACCAGCTTCTCGGCCTCCGCGCGGGACTCGCGCAGCTTCTCCTCGGCCTCCTGTATCCGCTGTTCCGCGGAGCGGCTCAGCTCGGCGGCCTGCTGGCGAGCCTGGTCGGACTCGGCGGTGGTGGAGGTCCGCAGCTGCTCGGCGTGGCTGGTGGCCTCCTGCGCCTGGTTGGACGCGGCGTTCAGCAGCCGTTCGGCGTCCTTGCGGGCGCGCAGCAGGATCGCCTCGGCCTCCGAGCGGGCCGACTCGGCCTCGGATCCGAGGCGCCGGCCGGCCTCCTCGGCGACCCGGGCGGCCTCCGCGCGGGCGGCGGCCAGCGACTTCTCGGCCTCGGCGCGGGACTCCTCGAGGAGCCGGCGGGCCTGGGCCTCGGTGCGGGCGCGCAGCTGCTCGGCCCAGGCGACGTTCTCGTTGACGTGCGCCTCGACGGTCTGACGGCGCTCGGCAAGCTCCTGGTCCAGGCGCTGCCGGCGCTGGTTCGCCTCGGTGTGCAGCTCGGCCTGGAGACGGGCCTGGTGCTCGGCGTGCTCCTGGAGGATGCGCTGCGTCTGGGCGCGGACGTCGCGCAGTTCGCGCTCGGCGTCCGTCCTGAGCTGATCCGCCTGGATCTGCGCGTTCCGGAGCAACTGCTCGGCCTGGTAGCCGATGTCCGCATTGTCGTACGCCGGACGGGAGGCGAGACTGCGTCGCGCCTCGTGGAGCTTGGCGCGCAACACCTCGACCTGGTAGCCGAGGTCTTCGGCGTGCTGGACGGCCTTCTCCCGCTCGGTCTTCAGCCGGTCCATCTCGGCTTCGAACCGCGAGAGGTGGTCGTCGTCAGCTCGGTGGCTCTCCTGGCGTTCGTAGCCCCGCACTGCGCGGTCCCATCCGTCCCCTGGTCGCAACTCTCTCCAAACGAGCACCGTTCGCCGGCGAACGGCCCCCCGGGGAATGGTGACAGATCAACGGAGGGAACGCGGCGCGGCCCCGACCCGGCCCCGGCCCGGAATCGCCCACTCTACCGGGCCGGGAATCCAGCGGTCAGTGCTCCGTTGCAGAGGTGACGAGTTCGGTCAGCACGCCGTGGCAGTCCTTGGGGTGGAGAAAAGTGATACGGGAGCCCATGGAGCCGATACGCGGCTCGTCGTAGAGAACACGCACACCCTTGTCGCGGACGGCCTGGGCGTCCCCGTCGACGTCGGCGGTGCCGAAGGCGATGTGGTGCACCCCCTCACCGTTCTTGGCCAGCCACTTTCCCACCGCGGAGTCCTCCCGGGTGGGCTCCAGGAGCTGGAGGTAGGAGGCGCCGCCGTCGGACGTCTCGTTGATCTTGAGCATGGCTTCCCGTACGCCCTGCTCCTCGTTGACCTCCGTGTGGAAGACCTCGAAGCCGTAGGTGGCCCGGTAGAACTCGACGGTCTTGTCGAGGTCGAAGCAGGCAATCCCGATGTGGTCGATTCGCGTCAGCATTCCCCCAGTGCAGCGTCAGGTGCGGTGGTTACGCAACGTGCGCGCGATCACACCGGTCGGCCGATGACCCGGAGCAGTACCGCTCAGTACATTGAGGTAAACCCTCGTTCACTCCTCAGCCCCGTGCTGAAAGGGGATCCTGTCTCATGTCTGGAACGACCGGTACCACCTCGGTGATCGTCGCGGGCGCCCGTACGCCCATGGGGCGTCTGCTCGGCTCACTCAAGTCCTTCTCCGGTGCCGACCTCGGCGGCTTCGCCATCAAGGCGGCGCTGGACCGCGCGGGCATCGGCGGTGACCAGGTGCAGTACGTGATCATGGGCCAGGTGCTGCAGGCCGGCGCGGGGCAGATCCCGGCACGCCAGGCCGCGGTCAAGGCCGGCATCCCGATGAGCGTTCCCGCGCTCACCATCAACAAGGTCTGTCTCTCCGGCCTCGACGCCATCGCGCTGGCGGACCAGCTGATCCGCGCCGGCGAGTTCGACGTCGTCGTCGCCGGCGGCCAGGAGTCCATGACCAACGCGCCGCATCTGCTGCCGAAGTCCCGCGAGGGCTACAAGTACGGCGCCGTCGAGATGCTCGACGCCATGGCGTACGACGGGCTGACCGACTCCTTCGAGAACGTCGCCATGGGTGAGTCGACCGAGAAGCACAACACCCGCCTCGGTATCGAGCGCCCGGCGCAGGACGAGATCGCGGCGCTGTCCCACCAGCGTGCCGCCGCCGCGCAGAAGAACGGCATTTTCGAGGCGGAGATCACGCCCGTCGAGATCCCGCAGCGCAAGGGCGAGCCGGTCGTCTTCGCCAAGGACGAGGGCATCCGCGGCGAGACGACGGTGGAGTCGCTGAGCAAGCTGCGCCCCGCCTTCGCCAAGGACGGCACGATCACGGCCGGCACCTCCTCGCAGATCTCCGACGGTGCGGCGGCGGTCGTCGTGATGAGCAAGGCCAAGGCCGAGGAGCTCGGCCTGGAGTGGATCGCGGAGATCGGCGCCCACGGCAACGTGGCCGGGCCGGACAACTCCCTCCAGTCGCAGCCCGCCAACGCGATCGCGCACGCCCTGAAGAAGGACGGTCTCGAGGTCTCCGACCTGGACCTCATCGAGATCAACGAGGCGTTCGCCGCGGTCGCCGTGCAGTCAATGAAGGATCTTGGGGTATCCCCGGAAAAGGTGAACGTCAACGGCGGTGCGATCGCCCTCGGCCACCCCATCGGCATGTCCGGCGCGCGCGTGGTGCTCCACCTGGCGCTGGAGCTGCGGCGGCGGGGCGGCGGCGTGGGTGCGGCCGCGCTGTGCGGCGGCGGCGGACAGGGTGACGCGCTGATCGTCCGCGTGCCGTCGAAGTAGGCCGGGCAAGTCGAGAGAAGGAGCACGGCAATGGTGGACGTCCCCCAGCTCGTCGCCCAGGCGAGGGAGGGCCGGCCGAGGGCGGTGGCCCGGCTGATCTCGCTGGTGGAGGGGGCGTCCCCGCAGTTGCGCGAGGTGATGGCGGCGCTGGCACCGCTGGCCGGCGGTGCGTATGTCGTCGGCCTGACGGGCTCGCCCGGCGTCGGCAAGTCCACCTCCACCTCCGCGCTGGTGACCGCCTACCGGCGGGCGGGGAAGCGGGTCGGCGTGCTGGCGGTCGACCCCTCCTCGCCCTTCTCCGGCGGTGCGCTGCTCGGTGACCGGGTCCGGATGTCGGACCACGCCTCCGACCCCGGTGTCTACATCCGTTCGATGGCCACCCGCGGCCACCTCGGCGGGCTGGCCTGGGCGGCGCCGCAGGCGATCCGGGTGCTGGACGCCGCCGGCTGCGACGTGATCCTGGTGGAGACCGTCGGTGTGGGCCAGTCCGAGGTCGAGATCGCCTCGCAGGCCGACACCTCGGTGGTGCTGCTCGCGCCCGGGATGGGCGACGGCATCCAGGCGGCGAAGGCGGGCATCCTGGAGATCGGCGACGTCTACGTCGTCAACAAGGCGGACCGGGACGGCGCGGACGCGACGGCCCGCGAGCTCAACCACATGCTGGGACTCGGTGAGGCCCGGGGGCCGGGCGACTGGCGCCCGCCGATCGTGAAGACGGTCGCGGCCCGGGGCGAAGGCATGGACGAGGTCGTCGAGGCGCTGGAGAAGCACCGCGCCTGGATGGAGGAGCACGGGGTCCTGACCGAGCGCAGGGCCCGCCGTGCGGCGGGCGAGGTCGAGACGATCGCGGTCACCCGCCTGCGCGAGCGGATCGGTGATCTGCACGGTGACCGCCGGCTGGGGGCGCTGGCGGAGCGGATCGTGGCGGGTGAACTGGACCCGTACACGGCGGCGGACGAACTGGTCGCGGGTCTCACGGAGTCCTGACGGGTCGATGTGCGGGGCCGTGGGACGACGTGCCTCGGCCGCCGGCGGGGCCCCCGCGCTCAAGCCCCGCCGGCGACCGAGGAAACGACCGGAGGCCGTACCGGGTCAGTCGTCCGAGCCGTCGTCGGCCTTGTCCTTCGAACTGCCGTCGTACGACGCGCTGTTGGCCTTGTCGTCCTTGTCGTCCTTGTCGTTCTTGGAGTCGGCGTCGTCGGTGTCCTTGGCGTCGTCGCCCTGCGAAGCGGACGCCTTGCCCGTCGTCGCGTCCACCGTCACGTCCTGCGACGCCCCGTCCTTGCCGCGGACGTCGACCTCCCAGTGACCGTCGTCGAACTCGACCTCCGTGACCGTGCCCGGGCGGAACTCCAGCGCCGCCGTGCTCGCCTGCTCGGCATCGACCTTCGCGGCACTCAGGGCCTTGCGCTCGGCCGCGTCGTCGGACCCGCTGTCGTCGGACCGGTCGTCGTCGTCCTTGTCGTCCTGGGCCGCGGACGCCTTGCCCGACGCGTCCACCGTCACCTCGCGGTCGTCGCCGTTCTTGCCCTGCACGTCGACCTCCCAGACGCCCGCGTCGTCGTCCGTGCCGGCCGACTCCACCGTGCCCGGGGCCTTCTGCAGCGCCGCGTCCACCGCTTCGGAGACGGTGACCTTCGACGTGGGCGCGGCGTCGTCGGCCGACGCGGCGACCGCGGTGTAGGTGCCGCCGCCGACCAGGGCGGCCACGGCCACTGCGGAAATCAGGATCTTGCGCTTCATGGGGTGTCCTCAGGGATCGGTTGGTTGCGACGGGGACCAATCTCCTCGGGTGATGCTGAACCCGAGCTGAAGCCACCTGAAGGGTTCTTCAGCTTCGGTGCGCGACCCTGGGGACATGCGTTTGCTGATCGTGGAGGACGAGAAGCGGCTCGCTCTGTCCCTGGCCAGGGGACTGACGGCCGAGGGCTATGCCGTGGACGTGGTCCACGACGGTCTGGAGGGGCTCCACCGGGCCTCGGAGGGCGACTACGACCTCGTCGTCCTCGACATCATGCTGCCCGGCATGAACGGCTACCGCGTCTGCGGGGCGCTGCGCGCCGCGGGCCACGACGTCCCGATCCTGATGCTCACGGCCAAGGACGGTGAGTACGACGAGGCCGAGGGACTCGACACCGGTGCCGACGACTACCTGACCAAGCCCTTCTCGTACGTGGTCCTCGTCGCGAGGATCAAGGCCCTGCTCCGCCGCCGCGGTCCGGCCGCCGGTTCGCCCGTCCTGAGCGTCGGCGATCTGCGGGTGGAGACAGCGGCCCGCCGGGTCTTCCGCGGTACGGAGGAAGCCTCGCTCACCGCCAAGGAGTTCGCCGTTCTGGAGCAGCTCGCCGTGCGCGCGGGGGATGTGGTGAGCAAGGCGCAGATCCTGGAGCACGTCTGGGACTTCGCCTACGAGGGCGATCCCAACATCATCGAGGTCTACATCAGTTCGCTGCGCCGCAAGCTCGGTGCCGAGCGCATCCAGACCGTGCGCGGCGCGGGCTACCGTCTGGTGGCCACGACATGAGGTCGGTGCGGGCGCGGGCCGCTCTGGGCGCCACGCTGGTCGTCGCGGTCGCCCTGATCGCCGCCGGAGTCTCCGTCCTCCTCGTGCTGCGGACCAACCTCATCGACCAGACGGATCTCCAGGCCGAGGTCGCGGCCCGCGAGACGGCGTCCCAGGTCGCGCTCGGAACGGCGCTCGACCGGCTCGACCTGCCCGACGGTGACGAGCGGCCGGTGCAGATCGTCGACGAGAAGGGCCGGGTACGGGCGGTGAGCGAAGGGCTGGAGAGCATCTCCGGCACCGCGACCGGCCAGGTGAAGCCCCAGGGTGCCGTCCAGCCGCCCCCCGGCGAGGACGATGACGACGGGCAGGAGCAGGACGACGATCCGCGCCCGGGAGAGGTGTCGAGCGCCGAGCCGCGGTTCAGCACGGGCAGCGCCACGGTGGACGGCGAGAGCGCCGAGTACCGGTTCGCCGCCGTCGAGGCGGCGAACGGCGACGGTCTCACGCTCACCGTCTACGCGGGCGCACCGCTGGCTCCCGAGCAGGACGCCGTGAACACCGTGCGCGAAGCCATGCTGGTCGGGCTGCCGTTGCTGCTGGTCGTCGTCGGCGGGGTGACCTGGCTGGTGACCCGTCGCGCCCTTCAGCCGGTCGAGGGCATCCGGAGCGAGATGGCGGCCATCACGGCGTCCGAGGATCTCTCCCGGCGCGTGCCGGAGCCCGGCTCGCGGGACGAGGTCGCCCGGCTGGCCCGGACGACCAACGAGACGCTGGCCGCGCTGGAAGCCTCCGTCCGGCGGCAGCGGGCTTTCGTCGCGGACGCCTCGCACGAGCTGCGCAGCCCCATCGCCTCGCTGCGCACGCAGCTCGAAGTGGGCGTGGCGCACCCGGAGTTGCTGGATGTGCCGGGCGCGGTGGAGGACACCGTACGGCTTCAGCAGCTCGCCGCCGATCTGCTGCTGCTGGCCCGGCTGGACGCGGGGGAGCGGCCCGGGAACACCCGGCTGGACCTGGCCGCGCTGGTGCGCGAGGAGACGTCACAGCGGACGGGTGACCGGGTCGCGGTGGTGGTGGAGGCCGGCGAGGGGCTCGAAGTGACCGGATCGCGCGGCCAGTTGGCGCGGGTGCTGGGCAATCTTCTGGACAACGCCCAGCGGCACGCGCGTACTTCGGTCAGCGCCTCGGTGACCCGGCAGGGGCGTCAGGTGGTGCTCAGTGTCGCGGACGACGGTGACGGGGTCCCCGACAGCGAACGGGAGCGGATCTTCGAGCGGTTCGTGCGCCTCGACGACGCCCGCAGCAGGGACGAGGGCGGCGCGGGCCTCGGGCTCGCCATCGCGCGCGATGTGGCGGTGCGCCACGGCGGAACGCTGGAGCTGGGCCGGGCCGCGGCGGGCGGCGCGCTCTTCGAGCTCCGCCTGCCCGCCGCGTAGTACCCCGCTTACGCCTTGCCGCGCCGGCCGCGCAGGTGGTCGGCCACCGGCGAGAGGGACGCCCGCAGCTCCGCGAGCGCCTCCGGTGTCAGCAGATCGATGAAGTGCTTGCGTACGGACGCGACATGGTGCGGCGCGACCTTCTGCATGGTCTCGGTGCCCTGGTCGGTGAGCACCGCGTACAGCCCGCGGCGGTCGGACTCGCAGTTCTCCCGGCGGACCAGGCCCGCGCTCTCCATACGCGTGATCTGGTGGGAGAGGCGGCTCTTGGACTGGAGCGTGGCAGCCGCCAGATCGCTCATCCGCATACGCCTGTCCGGTGACTCGGAGAGGTTGACCAGGATCTCGTAGTCGTTGTTGGTCAGGCCGAACGGCTGGAGGTCCTTCTCGAGCTGGTGCATCAGCAGTCGGCTGACGTCCAGGTGCGTGCGCCAGGCGCACTGCTCGTCATCGGTCAGCCAGCGGGTGGCCGTCTCGGTCTCCATATATGGATTCTACCTAAGAAGTTGAAAGACGGACGAATTGTGGAGCTGTGACGCCGGGCACCCGGTACACGAAAGGCGCAGCGCACGGTGGGTGCAGACGTTCGACGTCACACTCCGCAGACTACCGCTCACAGGCCGAAGCGACGCTGGAGATCCCCCAGCTGACCGGGGAGACGGGGGGTGGCCCCCGGTTGACCTGGGGTCCCTCCGCCGTGGCCGCCCGGCACCCCCGCCTGGTGCGGCACGGCACCGGTCGCCGTCTCCGCCATCAGCATCTCGGTCGACTGGAGCAGTACCGTGCCCGCCCCGATGAACTCGAACTGGTGCTCCTCACCGGAGGCGCCGCCGATCCCGGTCATCGCGCGCAGGCCTCCCATCACGCCGGTCATATAGCCGTGGTCGTAGTGGTGGCAGGGGGAGGGGCAGTCGGCCCAGCCCACCAGCGCCTGCGGGTCCACCCGGAGCGGAGGCTCCATGAAGACCACGGGCCCGTTGGATGCGGCGACGAACTTCCCGGTTCCGATCAGCGTCAGGAAGCCCGGCACGATCGACTGCTTCAGTGCCAGCGTCGGCTCGTAGGCGAGCAGATTGCCGGACCGGATCGTCAGATTGCCGTTGTCCAGGTCGAAGGAGTTCACGTCGAAGGCGCGGTCGGCGAGCAGCATCTTTCCGCTGCCCTCGGCCACCACCCAGTCGCTCGCGTGCAGCGGCGAGTGGAACGAGGTCCGCATCAGCCGGTCGAGCCGGCCGTGACCGATGCCGTTGAAGTCGATGCGCCCGTAGTAGGCGATCATCTTCCCCTTCTGCAGGAACCACTGGCTGCCCTTGAGCTCCACGCAGAACGTGTACGCGTTGACGTTGTCGTCGCTCGGCAGCGTCATCGGGTCGAAAACCACCGGGGTGCTCACAGCTTCTCCTCCGACGCCTGGACGTACACCGCGCCACTGCCGCTCAGTTCCAGCTGGAACGCCTCGCCCGAGCCGCGCCCCACCATGTCGCGCCAGCCCAGCGCGGTGGAGAGTTTGTTGCGTACGTCGCCGTGGTGAGCCACGTACGCCTGCGGGTCCACATGGACCGCCCGCCCGGGGATGATCGGCAGCTCGATCACGCCGCCGTGCGCCATCACCGCGACGGCGCCGTGGCCCTTGAGTGTCGTGGTGAACAGACCCTGACCGCTCACCTGGCCGCGGACCATGCCCATGACCCCGCCCTGTGAGCCCATGAACATCGTGCCCTGCTGGAGGGTGCCGTCGAACGCGAGCAGCCGGTCGGCCTCGACGTAGAGAGTGTCGCCGGTGAGCTGGATGACCTGGATGTGATGGCCGCCGTGGCCGAACATCACGGTGCCGTTGCCCTCGACCGTCATCAGCGGCGTCGCCTCGTTGGCCACGCGCCGGCCGATCATCGACATCAGGCCGCCCTGGCCGCCCTGCATGTTCGGCGTGAAGCTGACCTCGCCGCGGTACGCGAGCATCGCGCCGCGCTGGCTGAACATCTTCTGGCCCGGGGCGAGAGTCGCCTCGACCATCTTGGAGTTGATCTCACGGAACGGCATCAGACGTCGCCCCCGATGGTGTTCCGCTCGCTGGGCTGGACGTAGACGAGTCCGTCGCCCTCGAAGCGGATCTGGAAGGCCTCGCCGCCGCCCTCGCCGAGAAAGGTGCGGAAGGTCACACCCGACTGGAAGTTCTGCTGGAGGTTGCCCTGGTGGGCGATGTACGCGCCGGGGTCGACCGCGAGCGGGTACTGCGGTGTCACCCGCAGGACCACCGCCGGGCCGTCCGACATGATCGCGGCCTGGCCGGTGCCCTCGACGGTGGTGGTGAACAGGCCGTTGCCCGTCGCCCCGCCGCGCAGACCGGTGAAGCTGGTCCCGGTGCGCAGGCCCCCGTCCGTGCAGAGCAGATTGCTCGACTCGACGAAGAGCTTGTCGCCGTGCAGGTTCACGAGGTTGATCTCGGACGCGCGGTCGGCGAAGTAGCAGGTGCCCTGGCCCCTCACCTCCATCACGACCATCTGTTCGCCGGTGAGGCGGCGGGTGACCATCCCGCGTATGCCCTCACCGCCGCCGGACATCTTCTTGAACGCCATCTGGCCGTCGTAGGCGACCATCGAGCCGTTCTTCGCTTTGACGGCGTCGCCGGTCATGTCGACCGCGAGCACTTTGCTCCCTTGGAGCCGGAACATTGCCACGGAGCGACGTTAACCGGACGTGGGCTGGACGAACAGGGCCCGAGGGAAGATCCCGGACTCCTGGACGGACCCCCGGACAAAGCCTTGGCAAAGTGAGCTGCCACAATGGTGCAGCGCTTGTGAGCGCGTTCACAAGATCACTGCCGCCCCTCCCATCGAAGGTGCCCCCGTGGACATCAAGACCGCCTCGTCACTCCACCGTCTCCGCCTGGTCTCCGCGCCGGAGGCCGTCTCCTTCCTCCTGCTGCTCGTCTGCTCTGTTCTCAAGCGCACGACGGAGTTCAACGCGGTCCCGGTCATGGGCGCGATCCACGGTGTGCTCTTCATCCTCTACGTGCTCTTCTGGCTGGACGCCTGGAACCGCACCAAGTGGGACCTGAAGACGGCGGCCCTCTACTTCGTCCTCTCCGTATTGCCCTTCGGCGGCTTCTACGCCGAGCGCAAGCTGCGGCGCGCGGCCGACGACGCCGTCATCGCCTCCCGCGCCCGCCGCGAGGACGGGGTCAGCGCATGATCGTCGCGTTCTCCGTCACGCCGCTGGGCGTGGGTGAGGACGTCGGGGAGTACGTCGCCGACGCCGTGCGGGTGGTCCGCGCATCGGGCCTGCCCCACCGCACGGACGCCATGTTCACCTCGGTGGAAGGTGAGTGGGACGAGGTGATGGACGTGGTCAAGCGCGCCGTCGCCGCCGTCGAGGCCCGTGCGCCGCGCGTCTCCCTGGTCCTCAAGGCCGACATCCGGCCCGGCGTCGAGGACGGTCTCACCTCCAAGGTCGCGACGGTGGAACGGCATCTGTCCGCCTGATCCCCGCCCTCCCTCTCTCTTTGCGTCATCTCTTCTTCGCGTCAGCCCCCGGCTCCTAGCCGGGGGCTTTCTCGTGCCCGGGGCGGGTTCCCGTGCGGGTCTCGTGACCGAGGGAGGGTTGAGCGACTGCTCAAATCCTTGCTACCTTCCTTTTGAGCGATCGCTCAAAAGGGTCGGCGGTGCGGGGGTTCGGCATGAGGCTGTACATCGAGACGTGCATACGCGTGGAGCTGGAGACGCTCTGGGAGCGCACCCAGGAGCCCGCGCAACACCAGCGGTGGGACCTGCGCTTCACCGAGATCGACCATCTGCCGCGCCGTCCGGGAGAGCCGCAGCGCTTCCGGTACGCGACCCGCGTCCTGCCCTGGCTGACCGTCGCCGGCACCGGTGTCTCCGCGGGGGAGCGCCACCGGGCCGGCGACCGCGTCTCCGCACTCCGGTTCGCCTCGCCGCACCCCCTCTCGCTGCTGAAGGAGGGGAGCGGCTACTGGCGTTACGTCCCGACGGCCGACGGCGTGCGCTTCCTCACCGGCTACGACTACCGCCCGCGCTGGGGCCGGTTGGGCCGCGTCGCGGACCGCCTCGTCTTCCGTCCGCTCATGGGATGGGCGACCGCCTGGTCCTTCGACCGGCTGCGGCTGTGGTGCGAGCGGGGCATCACCCCCGAACGCGCACTGGTACACGCACTCGCCGAACTCGGCGTCCGGGGGCTCGCCGCCGGGATAGCCCTGTCGCTGGACCCCCTCGCGGGAATCGCGGCCGCCGTCACGGCAGTCGTCCTGCCGCCCTCGCCCAGCACTCCGGCAGCCCGCCGCTGTCTGCGCACCCCGCCGGTACCGGCGGCCGTGCCCGCCCTCCTCGGCTCCCTGGAGCGGACGAACACCCTGGAGCACGCATGAGCTCGATCTTCCGCACCGTCATGGGCGACGACTTCGGCCGGCTCCACCCGCAGCTCCAGCGCCGCTTCTCCGTCGGACTCGCGTCCGGTGAAGCGTGCGTCGGACGGGGGGTGATGGACCGTATCTGGCACGGCCGCGGCTTCGTCAAACCGTTCCTGTCCCTGGGCGGCAGCCGCAACATCCTGGTGCCGCGCACGGGTCGCGGCGTCCCCTTCACCATCGAGAACTTCCCGTACGCCGACAGCTACGGCCGGGAGACCGTCACCTTCGTCCGGACCTTCGCCCTGCCCGGCGGACCGCGCCGCTTCGACGCGACGATGATCGCCGCCCCGTCGGGCGACCGCATCGTCGACTATCTCGGCACGCACCAGCATCTCGCCAGCGATCTGCGCCTCTTCGCCGAGCCCGACGGCTCACTGCTCATCCGCTCCGGCGAACACCGCTTCCGCGAGGGGCCGGTGGACCTGCGGGTTCCCGAACTGATCGGCGGCGACGCGGAAGTGCGCGAGTCCTACGACGACGCCACCGGCCGCTTCCGTATCCGGGTGCGGGTGACCAACCGCCGCTTCGGGCCGCTCTTCGGCTACGAGGGCTCGTTCACGGCCGAGTACGTCGACGTACGCTCGCACGGGGTGCGCGCCGGGCTGCGCCCGGTACGCGAGGAGATACGGGCGTGAGCCAGGAGACCAAGGAGAAGCTGCTGGAGGGCGCGCTGCGCACGCTCACCGAGCAGGGCATCGCCAAGACCTCCGCCCGCTCCATCGCCGCCGCCGCCGGAGTCAACCAGGCGCTCGTCTTCTACCACTTCGGCTCTGTCGACGACCTGCTTGCCGCGGCCTGCCGTCACGGCGCGGAGCAGCGGGTGTCCCGCTACCGCGAACGGCTCGGTGAGATCGGCACGCTGACCGAACTCCTCGTGTTCGGGCGCGAGATGCACGCCGAGGAACGGTCCGGAGGCCATGTCGCGGTCCTCGGCCAGCTGCTCGCCGGCGCACAGACCCAGCCGCGCCTCGCGCCCGCCACCGCCGCGGGCCTGGAGCTGTGGATCGCCGAGATCGAGCAGGTACTGGTCAGGGTCCTCGCGGCATCTCCGCTCGGGGAGTTCGCCGACCCGGTGGGCCTCGCGCGCGCGGTCGCCGCGTCGTTCGTGGGTCTCGAACTGTACGAGGGCGTCGACCCGGGCGGCGCGGAGCGCGCGCTGGCCGCCCTGGAGCAGCTCACGGTCCTGGCGGCCGCCCTCGACGAGCTCGGTCCGGTGGCCCAGCGCGCCGTCCGGCACAAGCTGCGGCGCTCCACCCGCCGTTGAGCACGGCCCGGGTTCAGGCGCCGGGCTGCGTGGCCGTCAGGGCGATGCCGAGCGGGGTCCGCTCGTAGAGGACCTGGTGGCCGTAGCGGCGTGAGGTCAGCAGGCCCGCGTCCCGCAGCACCGACAGATGCGCGGACACGGACGAGGGCGCGAGACCCAGCCGGTGCGCGAGTGCACTCGTCCCGGCGGGCTCGTCCAGGGCCACGAGCACGGACGCCCGCTTGGGGCCGAGCAGCCGGGCCAGCGCGTCCGGTGTGCTCGCCGCGGGCTCCGTCCACAGGGCGCCGATCCCGCGTGCCGGGTAGGCGACGGTCGGCTGCCAGGGCGGTTCGAAGCCGGTCACGACGTCCGGCCAGCAGAAGACGCTGGGCAGCAGCATCAGTCCCTGGCCGTCGAGATGGCGCACATGGTCCGAGCTCTTCTCCAGCGTCAGCGTGCCGTCCGCCCACCGCAGCCGGGGGTGCAGATCGGCGAACAGGCCCTCGATGCCGGTGTCGGCGAGCCGGCGCGAGTGGAAGGCCACATCGGCCTCCAGCAGCGTGCGCAGCCGGGGCCACTCGGGCTCGACCAGGACGTGCCACGCCTCCTCCAGGCGGTCGGCGAGCTCGTGGACCGCTCGGGCGGGATCGGCGAGCAGCGCCCGGCCCGCGGGCGACTCGGCTGCGCCGGGGGTGCAGGCCAGCGACCACGCCATGTCCTGGCGGGCGGACTCGGGATCCGCGGCCCGTACGGCGGCGATCTCCTCGCCGAAGGACGCGGCGGAGCCGATGGGCGGCGGCCCGAGGAAGTCGGGGGCGTGTCCGCGACGGGGCATCAGCAGCCACAGGGCGGAGAGATCGAGCCGTGCGGCGTCCCGCCGGATCCTGGCGAGCCAGGGCAGGTGGTAGCCGTGCCGGTCGGGGCGCTTGAGGGTGCGTACGGCCTCGTGCGTCTCCCAGAGCGGTGACACGGCGAACCGGATACGCAGGAGGTCCGCCTCCCGGAAGTGCATGGCGGACGGCATGACGGCTCCTGAAGATTCGGCTGATGCCGAAAGTCTAGGGCCGGGCGCAGAGGGTCGGCAGGCTGCGCCCATGACTCGTCCCTCTCTCCCGCCGCCCTCCGCACCCGGCGGCGCGAACGTGCCCGCGGACACGCGGTCCGGCGGTCCCGCGGGTGCCGAAGCCGTCGGCGCGCGCCCTGCGGGTGCGGCAGCCGGCGGTGCGCACGACGTCGATACAGGTCCGGCGACGGTGGAGGCCGGCGGTGCGCGGTCCGTCGGAACGAGCCGCGCGGCCGAGGCGGCGGTCGAGGCGCACCTCGCGACCGCCGCAGCTGTCGGTGCGGACCCCGGCCTCGCCGACGATGCCGGTGCGGACCCCGGCCTCGCGGAGACAGCAGGTGCGCCCCCTGGCCTCGCGGACGATGCGGGTGCGGACCCTGGCCTCGCGGCCGATGCGGCGGTCGAGGCGCACCTCGCGACCGCCGCAGCTGTCGGTGCGGACCCTGGCCTCGCGGCCGAGGCGGGTGCGGATCCCGGCCTTGCGGACGATGCGGGTGCGGATCTCGGCCTTGCGGACGATGCCGGTGTGGACCCTGGCCTCGCGGAGACAGCAGGTGCGCACCCCGCCGGTGGTGCCCCGCCATCCGTACCCGCGCCGCCGGCCACCGGAGCCCCGCACGGCTACGGCGCCGTCTTCCGTGTCCGCGAGTTCCGCGCCGTGTTCGTCGCCCACCTCATGTCCCTGCTCGGCGTCGTCGTCTGCGAGATCTCCCTCACCGTCCTGATCTACCGGCTCACGGGCTCGCCCCTGCTGAGCGCCCTCACCTTCGCGCTCGGCTTCCTGCCGTACCTCGTCGGCGGGACGCTGCTCGCCGGCGTCGCCGACAAGTACCCCGCGCGACGGGTGCTCGTGCTGTGCGATCTCGTGTGCGCCGGATGCGCCGCGGCGATGGTGCTGCCCGTCACCCCCGTCGCCGTCCTGCTCGCCCTCCGCTGCGCCATCGCCGCCGTCTCACCGGTGTTCAACGGGACGCGGACCGCCACCCTCGCCGACATCCTGGGCGACGGCGACCTCTTCGTCCTCGGCCGGTCGCTGCTGCGGATCGTGTCCCAGAGCGCCGTGCTGACCGGCTTCGGGCTCGGCGGTCTGCTGCTCGCCGTGGTGCCGCCGCGCGGCGCCCTCGCCGTCACCTGCTGCACCTTTCTCGGTTCCGCGCTCCTGCTCCGGTTCGGTACGAAGCGCCGCCCCGCCCGGGACGGCGACAGCGGCGCCCTGCTGCGCTCGTCGCTCACCGGAGCACGCCAGGTCTTCGCCGACCGCAGGCTGCGGGTGCTGATGCTGCTGTTCTGGGTGCCGCCCATGTTCAGCGTCGCGCCGGAGGTCCTCGCCACCCCCTACGCCGACGCCACCGGCATCGGGTCGGCCGGTCTCGGGCTGCTGATGTGCGCCCTTCCCGCGGGCACGATCGCGGGGGAGCTGTACGCCGGTTCCGCGCTGGGCCCGGGCACCCGCGCCCGTATCGCCCTCCCGCTCGCCGCCGTCTCCCTGCTGCCGCTCGTCGCGTTCGCGCTGACCCCCGGCCTCGCTCTCGCCCTGCTCGTCCTCGTCGTCGCCGGCGCCACGAACGCGTACACCCTCGGCGTGGACCGGTGGTTCATCGAGGCGGTGCCCGACGAGCTGCGCGGCCGGGCCATGACCCTGATGACGGCCGGGCTGATGACGATCCAGGGTGTGGGCATGGCTCTCGCGGGTCTCGCGGCGGAGTTCTACGCGGTCAGCACGGTCGTGACGGGCGCCGGAGTCATCGGCACCGTCTGCTGTCTGCTGCTGGTCGCCGAAGCCCGGCGGACCGAAGGGCGAGACGGGGCTGACCGCCATATGACCTGTCGGTAGGGTCGGTGCCGTGCCGAAGCCCCTCAGCCTCCCCTTCGACCCCATCGCGCGCGCCGACGAGCTGTGGCAGCAGCGCTGGGGTCCCGTCCCCTCGATGGCGGCCATCACCTCGATCATGCGCGCGCAGCAGATCCTGCTCGCCGAGGTCGACTCCGTCGTCAAGCCGTACGGGCTGACCTTCGCGCGGTACGAGGCGCTGGTGCTGCTGACCTTCTCCAAGGCCGGCGAGCTGCCCATGTCCAAGATCGGCGAGCGTCTGATGGTCCACCCCACCTCGGTGACCAACACCGTCGACCGCCTGGTCAGGTCTGGTCTGGTCGACAAGCGCCCCAACCCCAACGACGGCCGCGGCACCCTCGCCTCCATCACGGAGAAGGGGCGCGAGGTCGTGGAAGCGGCCACGCGCGATCTGATGGAGATGGACTTCGGGCTCGGGGCGTACGACTCCGAGGAGTGCGGGGAGATCTTCGCGATGCTGCGTCCTCTGCGGCTGTCGGCGCACGACTTCGACGACGCGTAGCCCGGCGTCCTCGGCGGGACGCGGCCGGTCGTCCCGAGTGCGCCGGCCGGCGCCGGGGCCTGGCCCTCTGCCGCCCCACCCGCCCGAAGATCGCCCCTTGCGCCCGGTTACGCTCGGTGCCATGAAAGCGAATGTGCTGACCCGCTACCGGGTGATGGCCTACATCACCGCCGTGTGGCTCCTCGTGTTCACCGGCGCGATCATCCTGAAGTACGGGTTCGACACCGGCGACACCATGCTGATCTCCCAGATCCACGGTGTGCTGTTCATCATCTACGTGATTTTCGCGTTCGATCTCGGCTCCAAGGCGAAGTGGCCGTTCGGCAAGCTGCTGTGGGTGCTGGCCGCCGGCTGCATCCCTGTGGCCAGCTTCTTCGTGGAACCGAAGATCACCCGCGAGGTCCGTCCGCTGATCACGGACGGCTCCACCGCGGCAGTCAAGGCCTAGCTCTCACCCCGGCCTCACCCCCGTGCGCGCAGGCTCGCGGGGGCTTCCCATCGACATTTACTAGGACGTCCTAGTAAATTCGAGGGTATGGACGCTGACGCCATCGAGGAAGGCCGCCGACGCTGGCAGGCCCGTTACGACAAGGCCCGCAAGCGGGACGCGGACTTCACCACGCTCTCCGGGGATCCGGTGGAGCCCGTCTACGGGCCCCGGCCCGGAGACAACTACGACGGCTTCGAGCGCATCGGCTGGCCGGGGGAGTACCCCTTCACCCGAGGGCTCTACCCGACCGGCTACCGCGGCCGGACCTGGACCATCCGCCAGTTCGCGGGCTTCGGCAACGCCGAGCAGACGAACGAGCGCTACAAGATGATCCTCGCCAACGGCGGCGGCGGACTCTCCGTGGCCTTCGACATGCCCACCCTGATGGGCCGCGACTCCGACGACCCCCGCTCACTCGGTGAGGTCGGCCACTGCGGTGTCGCCATCGACTCCGCCGCCGACATGGAGGTCCTGTTCAAGGACATCCCGCTCGGCGACGTCACCACCTCCATGACGATCAGCGGGCCCGCCGTGCCCGCCTTCTGCATGTACCTCGTCGCCGCCGAGCGCCAGGGCATCGACCCGGCCGTGCTCAACGGCACGCTCCAGACGGACATCTTCAAGGAGTACATCGCCCAGAAGGAGTGGCTCTTCCAGCCCGAGCCCCATCTGCGGCTGATCGGCGACCTGATGGAGCACTGCGCGCAGGGCATCCCCGCGTACAAGCCGCTCTCCGTCTCCGGCTACCACATCCGCGAGGCGGGTGCGACCGCCGCGCAGGAGCTCGCGTACACCCTTGCCGACGGCTTCGGCTACGTCGAACTCGGGCTCAGCCGGGGCCTCGACGTCGACACCTTCGCGCCCGGTCTCTCCTTCTTCTTCGACGCGCACCTCGACTTCTTCGAGGAGATCGCCAAGTTCCGCGCGGCGCGCAGGATCTGGGCGCGCTGGATGAAGGAGGAGTACGGGGCGAAGACCGACAAGGCGCAGTGGCTGCGGTTCCACACCCAGACCGCCGGCGTCTCGCTCACCGCCCAGCAGCCCTACAACAACGTCGTACGCACCGCGGTCGAGGCGCTCTCCGCCGTCCTCGGCGGCACCAACTCCCTGCACACCAACGCCCTGGACGAGACCCTCGCGCTCCCCAGCGAGCAGGCGGCCGAGATCGCGCTGCGCACCCAGCAGGTGCTGATGGAGGAGACCGGCGTCGCCAACGTCGCCGACCCGCTGGGCGGTTCGTGGTACGTCGAGCAGCTCACCGACCGCATCGAGGCGGACGCCGAGAAGATCTTCGACCAGATCAAGGAGCGCGGCCGCCGGGCACACCCCGACGGGCAGCACCCCATCGGTCCCATCACCTCCGGCATCCTGCGCGGTATCGAGGACGGCTGGTTCACCGGCGAGATCGCCGAGTCGGCCTTCCAGTACCAGCAGTCGCTGGAGAAGGGCGACAAGAGGGTCGTCGGCGTCAACGTCCACCACGGCTCGGTCACCGGCGACCTGGAGATCCTGCGGGTCAGCCACGAGGTCGAGCGTGAGCAGGTGCGCATCCTGGCGGACCGCAAGGCGCACCGCGACGACGCCCTCGTCCGGTCCTCGCTGGAGAAGATGCTGGCCGCGGCCAGGGACGGCTCCAACATGATCGGACCGATGCTCGACGCGGTCCGCGCGGAGGCGACGCTGGGCGAGATCTGCGACGCGCTGCGGGACGAGTGGGGCACGTACACCGAACCGCCGGGCTTCTGAACACCACGGTTTCGGCCGGTTGCTGACACGGGCACGGGCGGCGGGATTCTTCCCGCCGCCCGTGCCCGTGTGCTCTGTGCCCGTGTGCTCTGTGCCCGTGTGCTCTGTGCCCGCGTGCTCTGTACCTGCCGTGCTCTGTGCCCCCGTGCTCCGTGGCTGCCCGGTGTCAGTTCTGCAGGGAGGCCAGGCCCGACAACAGCAGGCGGGTGAAGCCGGCCGCCCAGGTCTCGTCCACCGGCTCCGCGCTGACCAGCAGCCGGTGGACCACCGCGCCCGCAATCACATCGAAGATCAGGTCCGCGTTGCGCGCCGCCGTCTCCTCGTCCGCTTCGTACGGCAGCTCCCCGCGCGCCTGTGCCCGCGCCCGCCCCTCCAGGACCAACAGCTTCTGGCGCTCGACGATCGCCGTACGGATACGGCCCCGCAGCGCCTCGTCCCGGGTGGACTCCGCGACCACGGCCATCAGCGCGGTCCGCGCCTCCGGCCGCTCCAGCAGCGCCGCGAACTGGAGCACCACGCCCCGTACATCGGCCTCCAGGCTGCCGAGGTCGGGAAGTTCGAGTTCGTCGAAGAGCACGGCGACGGCATCGACCACGAGCTCGCTCTTGTTCGTCCAGCGGCGGTAGAGAGTCGTCTTGGCGACCCCCGCGCGGGTGGCCACATCGCCCATCGTCAGCTTCGACCAGCCCAGTTCGACGAGCGCGGCCCGGGTCGCGTCCAGGATCGCGGAGTCGGCCTCGGCGCTGCGGGGGCGGCCCGTACGCCCGGTACGTACGGGTTTGGGGGAAGTGTGGCGGCACATGTCGGCGACCATACCGGCCGGTAGGCGTTTCGTTGTGAGGCAGTTCACCGGAAAAATCTCACACGCGGCCGGGCTGGTGCAGTTACGCTACGACCCGTAGCGAAAGCTGTGACCGGCTCCGCGACAACCACACTGGCGCACGGGTGGGGACCCCGCGCCGCGTTCTTCGAGCAGTACCCGTACGACGGTCCTGTGACCGTGTTTTCCCATGCGTGCGCGGAGGGGGGAGGATGTACTCATGCAGCCTAGGAACATGTCCATGAGCGGCGTCGTCGACCTCGCCGCGGTGAAGGCGGCCGGAGAGGCCAAGGCCAAGGCGGAGCAGGCCCGTGCCGAGTCCGCCCGCACCGGCGGCGGCGGTGCCGTAGCCCCCTCCAGCCTGGTGATCGACGTCGACGAGGCGGGCTTCGAGCGCGACGTCCTCCAGCGTTCCGCCGAGGTCCCGGTCGTCATCGACTTCTGGGCCGAGTGGTGCGAGCCCTGCAAGCAGCTGAGCCCGCTGCTGGAGCGGCTGACGCAGGAGTACAACGGCCGTTTCCTCCTCGCCAAGATCGACGTCGACGCCAACCAGATGCTGATGCAGCAGTTCGGGATCCAGGGCATCCCGGCCGTGTTCGCCGTCGTCGCCGGGCAGGCGCTCCCCCTCTTCCAGGGAGCGGCCCCCGAGGCGCAGATCCGTCAGACGCTGGACCAGCTGGTGCAGGTCGCCGAGGAGCGCTTCGGCCTCACCGGTATCGCGGTCGACGCGGCGGCACAGGGCGAGGAGACGGCCCCGGCGCCCGTGCCCGCCGGCCCCTACGACGCTCTGCTGGAAGCGGCCGTACAGGCTCTTGACGCGGGCGACTTCGGCGGTGCCGTCCAGGCGTACAAGAACGTGCTGTCCGACGACCCGGGCAACACGGAGGCGAAGCTCGGCCTCGCCCAGGCCGAACTGCTGGGCCGTGTCCAGGACATGGATCCGCAGCAGGTGCGCCAGGAGGCCGCCGAGAAGCCGGCCGACGTGAATGCGCAGATCGCCGCGGCCGACCTGGACCTGGTGGGCGGCCATGTGGAGGACGCCTTCGGCCGGCTCGTCGAGGCCGTGCGCCGTACGACCGCCGAGGACCGCGACGCGGCCCGGCTGCGTCTTCTCGAACTCTTCGAGGTCGTCGGCCCCGACGACCCCCGCGTGACGGCGGCGCGTTCCGCGCTCGCCCGGGTGCTGTTCTGAGCCATGTTTGAAGCTGCCTGAGCCGAACGTTCCGTTCCGCCAGGTCTATGGGGTTTGCGGCGGTGGCGCTGGTGAGGCGCCACCGCCGTTTTGGCGACAAGGTGACAGAACGCGGCCGCTCTTTACCAAAACTTGGTAATTCAGCGAGCTGTTACTCGTAGTAAATCAACCGGCTTGTTCTGTCCGCTTATTGGCGGCAATCCACCTTTCTGGCCGGACGGCCTCCTGCACCCTGCGTGGCCGGTCGGCATCAGCCCGTCGTGGCGTGGTTATCAGGCCGTTACTAGCGAGTAACGAACCCCCTTGTGTCGCGGCCGGTAATGGACCACGATCGGCGACGCTCGGTCCAATACCGCACCAGCCCGGCCCCCAGCCGTGCTGTGGTCGTTGGGTCCCCACCGGGTGGACCGGCGGCAGTGGCGCCGGTCGCGGACAGGGGGGTTCCTGCCGAACGGCGGGGCCTGTCCGACAGGTTGTGCGTGATGCGTGTCAGGCGCGACCAGTGGTTGTCGCTCGGGGGTGATCGCCGGTGTTTCGGACGCGGATGCGCCTGAAAGTACGGGCGCTCTCCTTCCCGAGGACGTAGCACTTCTCCCATCCCAGGACGGACCCACGGTCCGGACCGGAGATGTACGTCCGAGAAGGAGGAAAGTCATGGAGTCAGTGACTCGGGGTGGAACCAGATGGAAGCGGTTCGCCCTTGTCATGGTGCCCAGCGTGGCCGCAACGGCTGCGATAGGCGTCGGTCTGGCACAGGGCGCGCTCGCCGCGTCGTTCGCTGTGTCCGGCCAGGAGTTCAAGGTCACCGCCGGCTATCTTGACGGCACTGGGTTCGCCCAGTACGGCGGCGTCGACATGGGGTACAAGGACCTCAAGGGCGACGAGAAGACGGCCCACCCGGTCGCCATCTCGACCTTCAAGAACGCGTCGATCACCAAGATGTGTCAGTCGGTCGTCACCGACGTGCCCTTCGTGGGCAAGATCACGCTGAAGCTGAAGGCGGGCGACAAGGGCACCCCGGTCCAGGCGAAGAACCTGTACCTGGACGTGTCGTCGCTGGACGCGAACGCCAAGTTCACGAACATCGACATCGGCGTCGCGGCCAAGGACACGGACAACCCCGGGACCGGCAAGGGCCCCGCGGTCAAGGACGAGTCGATCCTGCCCAACGGGTTCGCCCAGCAGGCGGAGCGTGCCGAGCTCACCAACGTCGAGCAGAAGGCCTGGGCGACCACCGCCGGCACCTTCGAGCTCAGCGGCCTGAGCATGCGTCTGCTCAAGGGCTCCGGCGACGGGGTCGAGTGCTACTGACGGTCATCCCGTCCGGGCGGGCGGGTAGAGCTCTCACGGCTGCGCCCGCCCGCCCAACTCTTCACACAGCAATGCCAGTTCCAGGGAGCTGTTTTCCATGAGCGCCGAGTCTGCAGTGTCACCGGGACGGGACGAGCACTTCCTCCGCGTCCTTCGGCGAAACTTCCGCACGTGGCGGGGCCAGCGGCCTTTCTGGGCCGGACTGTTCACCCTGCTCGGCGGCATCCCCATCGCCTATTTCCCGTACGCGACGTTCAAGCTCGGGCACATGACGCTCTCCATGGCGACGACCGCGGGGGCGGGCTCGCTGATCATCGGCGTCCTGCTGGTCACGCTGGGCCTGACGATGTGGTTCCACAGCATCGTCCGTGTCTTCGCGGGAATCGCCTCGATCCTGCTCGCGTTGATCTCGATCCCGATCGCCAATCTGGGCGGCTTCATCATCGGGTTCCTGCTGTCGATGCTGGGCGGCGCGCTGGCGATCGCCTGGGCACCGGCGAAGTCCGAGCCCGAGCCGGCCGAGGACAAGACCGCCGCATCCGCACCGGCCGAGCCGGCGGGTGGCGCCGATCCGGAGCCCTGGGGCCCCTACGGCGCGAACACGCACGACACCACCATCGAAGCCAACGGCGGGAGGAACAGTGCAGGGTGATGTCACACCGCTGACCACGGCTGGGGGCGATGGAGCACAGGTCAGAAAGGGTCCGCGGCACGCGGCCCCGAGGAAGTCGCTGCTGACCAAGCTCCAGAGGCCTGCGGGCAAGGCGATGGCCCTGGCCGCGATGCCCACCGCCGTCTTCGTCGGCATGGGCCTCACCCCCAAGCTGGCGCTCGCCGATGACAAGGACATTCCCTTCGCTCCCGGTCCGTGTGTGACACGTTCGGACGAGCCGGCGGAGTCCGAGTCGCCCAAGCCCTCCGAGTCGGCCAAGCCGTCCGACGAGGCGTCCGAGACGCCCGACCCGTCCTCGACGGCCCCGGCCGACGAGAACGACGGCAAGGACGACAACGCCGAGCCCAAGCCGGACACCACGCCGTCCGCCTCCGACCCGGGGCGCGCCGACGAGGAGAAGCCGGACGAGGCGAAGCCGACGCCCACCCCGACGCCCACCGAGTCGGAGACCAGGAACCCGCTGGATCCGCTGGGTGTGGGTGACGCGCTGAAGGACCTGTTCGACGGCCCCGACAAGCCGACGGCCACGCCGGCGCCGACTCCCAGCGAGACGGCGAAGCCGAGCGAGAAGCCGGCCGACGAGCCGAGCGAGAAGCCGACGGCGAAGCCCGCGGAGCCGCAGGACGAGAAGCCGTCGTCCAAGCCCGCCGACAAGGCCGATGAGGCGGACGACAAGACCGACAAGGTCAAGGACGCCATCAAGGACGCGGCGGACAAGGCCGGGGCGACGACCGAGGAGCTCGAAGCCGCGGTCAAGAGCCTCGACCCCAAGAGCGACACGGACATCCCCGAGGGCGCCAAGCCGCGCTTCCCATGCCCCGAGGCCGACCCCAAGGCGCTGGCCGCGGCCGACCTGGAGCCGGGCATCCCGCTGCTCCCGGACGAGCCCTGGGTGCTGGAGAGTTCGCTGCTCACCCTGACGGGCCTGGACTACAAGGGCATCGTCGAGGTCAAGACCGGCAGCGGCAAGATCAAGAAGGTGCTGAAGTTCACGGCCTCGGGCGTGGACATCAAGGACCTGCACCAGCTGGTGGACGGCCCGAACGGGTCGACCGCGCATGTCGAGGCGGACAAGGGCTCCACCTCGACCATCCGCAGCGGCACGGTGACGATGTACACGGAAGAGCTGAAGGGCAACCTCTTCGGCCTCATCCCGATCACCTTCAGCCCGACGAGCCCGCCGCCGCTGAACGTGCCGTTCGCATTCTTCACCAACGCCAAGGTGAAGCAGGCTGGCCAGTTCGGCGGGACGCTGACGGTGCCGGGTCTGAACAACTACTTCACCGGTGGGAACACCGGGAACTGAGTCCTCCGGGAGCCGCGAGAAGACTGTGGGCCGTACCCCTTCAAGGGGTACGGCCCACAGTCGTCCCTCGTGCTGATCCGACGGTGACCGGCCTTTGAGATCATCACCGGTATGAACATCATGGATGTGCTGACGGACATGGCGCTGACGGGCGGGCTGGGTGCCCTGAAGCCCGGAGCGTCACTGGACGAGGTGTCCGGCGTCCTCGGGGCTCCGGCCGTGGCGGACCACGTGCCGGGCGCTGCACCGTCCTGGCCGCGGACGTTCGCGTACGGGGACGTACGCCTGGAGGTCTGCCGCTGCGGCCTGATCCACCGGGTCGCCCTCAGCACCTGGACGGATTCCGTCGACATCCCCGCCGCGTGCACCGGCACCCGCACCGACACGGGCACGAAGACGGGCGCGGGCACGGTCAGTATGTCGCCGACCGTCACGTTCGCGCAGCTGCGTGCCGCGCTCGATCTCGCCCGTGTGGCCTGGGAGTCGGACCTGGAGCTCGCGAGCCAGTTCTCCGTCGTCGTGGACCGTGAGCCGGTCCTGGTTCGCTTCACCTTCGCCACCGAGGCGGGGGCAGGCGCGGCCGGCAGGAGCGACGCAACGCTGCACAGCGCCATCGCCCGGGACACCGAGCACATGTGCCCCTGAGGCGACCGGGAGCCTCGCGTACGGGAACAGTCCGACGCCGAACGGGCTGCCGAACGGGAACGGGCCGGACCGCTGTTGCGGTCCGGCCCGTTCCGCCGGCTTCTCGCCCGGCTGCTCACGGAAGAGGGGTCAGCCGGCGGCCTTCTGCGCGCTGATCGCCTTCAGCGCCTGCACCAGACGGGCCAGCTTCGGCGCGAAGTTCGTCGCACAGCCGAACTTCAGGGACTTCCGCTTCTGGCCCGGCTCCAGGTTCTCGTTGTACTTCCTGGCCTGCTCGTCCTGGTTGAAGATGTGCATCGCATCGGTCGTCTTCGAGATGAGGTCCTCCCGAAGAGCGTCGTCGTCGATGATCGCCTGGACGGTGGCCCTGATCTCGGCGTCGGTCGGGAACTGGCCGTTGGCGGAACGGATCGGGGTACCCATGATCCCGCCCTTGACGTTCGTGGTGGTGATGCCCACCTCGGCGCCGTTCAGCAGGTTGATGTGCGCACCCCTCTTGCTGCACCAGTCGTCGTCCACGGGGGAGGCGTGCTTGATGCCGCAGAAGCGCTTCTTCTTGCCGCTCGCCTTGGCACTGGCACTGGCGCCGCCCTTGCCCGGAGCGGCCTTCGCGCTCCTGGCGCCGGGGCTCTGAGCGACGTCCGAGAACAGGTCGGCCGCGTCGAGGACACACTCACCGAGGTCGCCCTTGCGGTACTTCTCGATGATCTCCCTGAGGGACTTCAGCACCTTCTTGCCCCAGCGGGCCTTCTCGAAGAACTTGGCGACACCGCTGACCACGGACACGATCGCCTTCGTCACCGCCGGGAGCTTGCCGACGACCAGCACCAGGCTGCCCACGTCGACGAGCGACCAGAGGCAGCTCTCGATGTCTCCTTCGCCGAAGCAGCGCTTGACGTTGTTGACGCCGAGCACCTCGAGCAGGATCTCTCCGCCGTTCTCCCGCACCCAGTCGATGACGGACTTGTTGGCCGCCGCGAGAGCCTCGCGGAACTGGTCGACGCACTGCTGACTGCACTGC
This sequence comes from Streptomyces sp. AM8-1-1, assembly GCF_032229325.1. Lineage (NCBI taxonomy): Bacteria > Bacillati > Actinomycetota > Actinomycetes > Kitasatosporales > Streptomycetaceae > Streptomyces > Streptomyces sp. AM8-1-1. The sequence goes on along the minus strand of NZ_CP135086.1, from coordinate 2,588,034 downwards.
GCCCGCAGAATCGCCTCGTCGTCCGCGCTCAGACCCGGTTCGGTGGGGCCATCGGCCCCGGTGTCACCGGTCTCCATCGCGGCCTTGCGGGCCTCTTCGAGGCGCTTGCGCTCATCGGCCTCGGCCCGGTCGGCCGCCGAGTCGGCGTCCTTGGCCGCGCCGTCCGCGTTCTTCGCCGCGGTCTCGGCCGCGGTGGCGTCCTTCTCGGCCTTGGTGGCCGTGGCATCGGCGCTCGCCGCGTCCTTCTCCGCCGCACCGGCCGAGGCGCGGGCGCTCGCGGCGTCCCGCTCGGCGTCGGTGGCCTCGCGGTCGGCGGCGGCAGCCTCCGACTCGGCGTCCGTGGCGGCGAATCCCGCGTAGACGGCGTCGGTGCCTGCCTCCTGGTCGTACTTCTGGGCGGCGAGGTCGGCCTTCTTCGCGGCGGCGGCGTACTTCTCCGCCTCCGCTGCCGAGGCACGGGCGGCCGCGACGGACGCCAGCGCCTTGGCGGCGTCGGCAGCCGCCGCCGCGGCAGCCTGCGCCGCGATCTTGGCGTCACCGGCGGCCTTGTCGGCCAGGGCCTTCGCCGTGGCGGCCGCCCTGGCGGCCTCGTCCGACTTGGCCTTGGCCGCTGCCGCCTGCTGCTCGGCCATCGTCTTCGAGGTCTGCCCGACGAGTACCGCGAACGCCGCGGACGTGTCGGTCTCCTGATACGGCGTGCCGATCGTGATGGCCTCGTTCGCCGCCTTGGTGACCGCAGTCGCCGCGTCACGCGCGGCGGTGGCGGCCTGACCGGCGGCGAACGCGAACCCGGCCGTCTTGACGGCCCAGGCGGCCGTCTTGTCCGCCTCAGCCTTGGCCGCTGTCGCCTCCTTGCGCGCCTTGACCGCCGCTGCCTGGGCCTTCTTGGCCTCGGCCTCCGCGTTCTTGGCGTTGGTCCGGGCGGCGGCCGCGGCGTCGATGGCTTCCGCGGCCGCGGCGTGCGCGGTCGCGGCGGCCGCGTGCGTGGTCATGTATGCCGACCAGGCGTTGTCCGCCGCGGCCCGCGAGCGGGACGCCGCTCCCTGGGCCCGGGTGGCGGCCGCGCGTGCGTTCACCGCCGCGGTCGAGGCCTCGTTGGCCGCGGCCCGCGCGCGCGTGGCGGCCCCGGCCGCGTCGTTCGCCGCCCTGCGAGCCTCGGTCGCCGCCTCGCGGGCCTCTCCCGCTGCGGCCGTGCCTTCCGCTGCCGCGGCGGCCGCTTCCAGCGCCGCGGCGCGTGAGGCGGTCGCCTTCTTCTCGCGCTCGGCCTCGACAGCGGCGTCGCGAGCCAAGTAGGCCTCGGCCTCCGCCTCCTCGGCCTGATCACGCTTGGCCGCCGCGGTCGTACCCGCCGACTCGGCTGCCGTACGGGCCCGTCCCGCGGCTTCCCGTTCGCTCCCGGCCCGCTGCTCCGCGGCGGCCGCCTTCTCCCGCTCCTTCGTCGCGTTGGCGCGCTCCGCCGCCGCGATCCCCTTCTCCTTCTCGGCGATCCCGCGCTGCTTCTTCGCCTCCGCGGCACCCGCCTTGGCCGTCTGCTCCGCGGCCTCGGCCGTGCCCTGCGCGGTCTTCGCCTTCGCCGCGTTCGCCGCGGCTTCCTTGGCCTGCGCGTCCGCGGCCGCGGCGGCGGACTTGGCCTGGGCTGCGGCCTCCAGGGCCGCGGCCTTGCGGAATTCCGTGTTCAGCGCGTGCGACTGCGTCTTGGCGAGCGCCAGCAGCGCCTGGCTGTCGGCCACGGTCGCCTTGGCCGCGTTGGACGCGGTCAGCGCCGTCTTCGCCGCCGCCTGGGTCGCCGCGTACGAGGCCTTGGTGACCTGCACCGACTGCTGGGCGTACATCAGCCCGCGGCCGCGCGGCGTCTTGGCCGCGTCCGCGATGGCCCACGCCGCGCTCTGCGACGCGGTCGCCTTGTCGGCCGCGGCCTTGGCGGTGGCGACAGCCTTGTCGGCGATCGGGACCTGCGCCGCAGCGGCCTTGCGGGCGGCGGTCAGGTCGGCCGCGGCCTTGGTGAAGACCGCGGGCTTGGGACGCAGGATGCTGTCCTTGGGCTGACCCGCCCAGTACTTCTGGAAGTACAGGATCTGGTCCGCCTGCCACGCCTGCCGGATGGACTCCAGCATCGCCTCGGTGGCGACCCGGACCTCCTTGGACGTGGTGAGCTCGGCGGCGGCGATCTCCTGGCGCTGCTTGGTCTGCCCGGCGTACTCCGCCTCCCACTCGGAGTACGCGTCCACCACCACGCCCGTGAGCGCGCGGTAGTGGTCGACGGGGTTGTCACTGTCGCAGCCGGCCCAGGCCACCTTCAGGGACTCGACCTCCGCCCGGTGCTCCAGAGAGCCGGGTTCGGGCGCGGTCTTCAGGAAGCCGCCGAAGCGGAGCACACTCGCGACGTCGTTGGCCGAACCGGGACGTCCGCTCTCACCGTTGTTGAGTCCCACCACCGCGTCGCGGGCGAGCGGCTTGTAGTTCGTCTCCCAGGTGTCACCGGAGGTGTCGAAGGCGGCGATGACCTCCTTGGCCTTGTCCAGGGGAGCCTTGCCCGGCTTGGGCGTCGGGTCCTCGCCCGTCTTGTAGGAGAACTCCCGCTCCTTCGTGGCGAAGGCGAGGATGTCCCCGCCGAACTCCGGTGCGTGGTAGTCCCGCCCGCCGACGCTGTTGTCGTGCGCGTACGGCTTGTTCGTCTCGTTGAGCTCTCCTGACGAACGCGGAAGGCGTCACGGCGGGCTCTGGCCGCGTCCTCGTCGGCCGTCTGTGCCTCACCGAGAGGACCGAAGCCGAAGTGCCAGTCCTTCCAGGCGGCCTTGACGTCGGCGTCGGTGCCCGACAGCGCCGCGTTCGCCACGGCCTTCATCTCGGGACCGCCGTAGTGGACGGCCCGGGCCACCTGGCAGCGGTCCTTCCGGGCGTCCGCGCCCAGGCTGATCCGCAGCGTCCTCAGCCACGGGTCGGTCGGATTGTCCCCCGGTTCGTCCGCCTGGGCGGGTACGGCGTACACCAGGCCCATGAGGACCGAGGACGCGGTGACCAGAGCGGTCCCCGCGAACCCCTTCGTCCAGGCGCGTCTCGCGCGCCCGGGTTTGGGCAGCATGCTTCTTCGCACTTCTTCTCAGCCTGTCTTTTCGGCAAAAGGTCGGCCCAGGAAGGAAGTACGGACGGGAAACGGGCGGGAAGGCGGCGCCACCCCCCCGTGCCGACGACTGATCAGGCACGGTCGAACACGGTCAACATGCCCTCTGCGCAACCCTGTTGGGCGCTCGATCCCCCAGCCTTCCCCCCGAAGGCCAGGAGATCATTGCATATCGAACACAGCAGCGGAAGGACCCTCCGTATACGGGGGAGGGCGGGGCTTTCGGTGAAGGGGACGTGAACGAGCGAGGGCGGCGCGCCGGTTCCCGTGAACCGGCGCGCCGCCCTCGCTCGTGCCCGACGTGCGGGAAGGACCTCAGGCCTTCGACTCCCCGCCCAGGTGGTGCACCCGCACCATGTTCGTCGTGCCCGGCACGCCCGGAGGTGAGCCGGCGGTGATGATCATGATGTCGCCCTCGTTGTACCGCTGGAGCTTCAGCAGCTCCGCGTCCACCAGGTCCACCATCGCGTCGGTGTTGTCGACGTGCGGTGCGACATAGGACTCCACGCCCCAGCTCAGCGCGAGTTGGTTGCGCGTCGACTCGTCCGTCGTGAACGCCACGATCGGCTGCTCCGCGCGGTAGCGGGAGAGACGGCGGGCCGTGTCGCCGGACTTGGTGAAGGCGACCAGGGCCTTGCCGCCCAGGAAGTCCGCGATCTCGCAGGCCGCGCGGGCCACCGAGCCGCCCTGGGTGCGCGGCTTCTTGCCCGGGACCAGCGGCTGGAGGCCCTTGGAGATCAGTTCCTCCTCCGCGGCGACCACGATCTTCGACATCGTCTTGACCGTCTCGATCGGGTACGCGCCGACCGAGGACTCGGCGGAGAGCATCACCGCGTCCGCGCCGTCCAGGATCGCGTTCGCCACGTCGGACGCCTCGGCGCGCGTCGGGCGGGAGTTGGTGATCATCGACTCCATCATCTGGGTCGCCACGATCACCGGCTTGGCGTTGCGGCGGCACAGCTCGATGAGCCGCTTCTGCACCATCGGGACCCGCTCCAGCGGGTACTCGACGGCCAGGTCGCCGCGCGCGACCATCACGCCGTCGAACGCCATGACGACGTCCGCCATGTTCTCGACGGCCTGCGGCTTCTCCACCTTGGCGATGACGGGGACCCGTCGGCCCTCCTCGTCCATCACCTTGTGGACGTCCTTGACGTCGCTCGCGTCGCGGACGAAGGAGAGCGCGACCATGTCGCAGCCCATCCGCAGCGCGAAGCGCAGGTCCTCGATGTCCTTCTCGGACAGGGCCGGGACATTGACCGCCGCGCCGGGGAGGTTGATGCCCTTGTGGTCGGAGATGACACCGCCCTCGACGACGATGCTCTTCACCCGCGGGCCGGACACCTCGACCACGCGCAGTTCGACGTTGCCGTCGTTGATGAGGATCGGGTCGCCCTTGGAGACGTCGCCCGGCAGGCCCTTGTACGTGGTGCCGCAGATGGACTTGTCGCCGGCCACGTCCTCGGTGGTGATGACGAATTCGTCACCGCGGACCAGCTCGACCGGTCCCTCGGCGAAGGTCTCCAGACGGATCTTGGGGCCCTGGAGGTCGGCGAGCACGCCGACGGCGCGGCCGGTGTCCTCCGCGGCCTTGCGGACGCGGTGGTACCGCTCCTCGTGCTCGGAGTGGGTCCCGTGGCTCATGTTGAATCGGGCCACGTTCATACCGGCCTCGATGAGCAATTTCAGCTGCTCGTACGAGTCGACGGCGGGGCCCAGCGTGCAGACGATTTTGGAACGGCGCATAAGGCGGATCCTATCGGTTTGTTTCGACTCGGAATATTCCGTCTGGTGGAAAGTACAAATGGGCGGGACTCCGCTCAGGCGATACCTGGCGGGGAATCAGGGATTTCCCGTCCGGGAACCGCTCGTGACCAGGGCGAATGTCTGCTGCGCGATCTCCAGCTCCTCATCCGTCGGGACCACGGCCACCGCGACCCGCCCCTCGGACGCCGAAATAATCCGTGCCTCGTCGGAACGGACGGCGTTCCGCTCACGGTCGAGCGTCAGACCGAATCCCTCCATACCTGCCATGGCAGCCTCCCGCACCGGCGCCGCGTTCTCCCCGACCCCCGCCGTGAACGCGATCGCGTCCACCCGGCCGAGCACCGCGAAGTACGCGCCGATGTACTTCCTCAGACGATGGATGTAGATGTCGAAGGCGAGTTGCGCCCGCTCGTCCCCCTCGTCGATCCGGCGGCGGATCTCCCGCATGTCGTTGTCACCGCAGAGCCCCACCAGACCGCTCTTCTTGTTGAGCAGCTCGTCGATCTCGTCCGCCGACATCTCGGCGACCCGCATCAGATGGAAGGTGACCGCGGGGTCGATGTCACCGGAGCGGGTGCCCATGACCAGCCCTTCCAAAGGCGTCAGCCCCATCGAGGTGTCCACGCACCGGCCGCCGGCGACCGCCGAGGCGGACGCGCCGTTGCCCAGATGCAGCACGATGACGTTCACCTCGGACGGCTCCTTGCCCAGCAGCTCCGCCGTCCTGCGCGAGACGTACGCGTGGGAGGTGCCGTGGAAGCCGTAGCGGCGGATGCGATGGGCGTCCGCCGTCTCCACGTCGATGGCGTAGCGGGCCGCCGCCTCCGGCATCGTGGTGTGGAAGGCCGTGTCGAAGACCGCCACCTGCGGCAGGTCGGGACGCAGTGCCTGTGCCGTACGGATGCCGATGATGTTCGCCGGATTGTGCAGCGGCGCCACCGGAATGAGCCGCTCCACCTCCGCCAGCACGTTGTCGTCGATCACCGTCGGCTCGGTGAACCGCAGACCGCCGTGCACCACGCGGTGGCCGATCGCCGCCAGCTCGGGGGAGTCGAGCCCGAGACCGTCGGACGCCAGCTCGTCGGCGACCGCCTTCAGCGCCGCGCCGTGATCCGCGATGGGACCGGTGCGCTCGCGCTTCTCGCCGCCGACGAGCGGGGTGTGGACGAGCCGGGACGTCTCCTCGCCGATCCGTTCCACCAGTCCGGCGGCCAGCCGCGAACCGTCGTGCATGTCGAGCAGCTGGTACTTCACCGACGACGAGCCGGAGTTGAGGACGAGGACGCGGGTCGCGGTCACAGTCACGGAGCCTTCTGTGCGGGGGGCGGTCATACGGATGCGGGCCGGCCGGCCGGCGTGTCCGGCCCGCTCGGGGCAGGCTGCGCGGACGGCACGGGCTGGGCCGGCTGCCCGGACGGCACGGGCTGGGCCTGGATGGCCGTGATGGCCACCGTGTTCACGATGTCGCTGACAAGCGCGCCCCGCGACAGGTCGTTGACGGGCTTGCGCAGACCCTGGAGCACCGGTCCGACGGCCACGGCGCCGGCCGAACGCTGCACGGCCTTGTAGGTGTTGTTGCCCGTGTTGAGGTCCGGGAAGATCAGCACCGTCGCCTGGCCCGCCACCTCGGAGTCCGGCAGCTTCGTCGCCGCGACGGACGGCTCGACGGCCGCGTCGTACTGGATCGGGCCCTCGATCCTCAGCTCGGGCCGGCGTTCCCGCACCAGCTTGGTCGCCTCGCGCACCTTGTCCACGTCCGCCCCGGAGCCGGAGGTGCCCGTCGAGTACGACAGCATCGCGATCCGCGGGTCGACGCCGAAACGGGCCGCCGTCGCCGCCGACTGGACCGCGATGTCCGCGAGCTGTTCGGCGTCCGGGTCCGGGTTGACCGCGCAGTCCCCGTACACGAGCACCCGGTCGGCGAGGCACATGAAGAAGACGGACGAGACGATCGACGCTTCGGGCTTCGTCTTGATGATCTCGAAGGCCGGGCGGATGGTGGCGGCGGTGGAGTGCACCGAGCCCGAGACCATGCCGTCGGCCAGGCCCTCCTGCACCATCAGCGTGCCGAAGTAGTTCACGTCCGCGACGACGTCGTGCGCCAGCTCCACCGTCACGCCGCGGTGGGCACGCAGTTCGGCGTACCGCTCGGCGAAGGGCTGGCGGAGCTCGGAGGTGACCGGGTCGATCAGCTGGGTCGAGCTGAGGTCGATGCCCAGGTCGGCGGCCTTCTTGCGGATCACCTCCGTGTCACCGAGGAGGGTCAGGTCGCAGACGTCCCGGCGGATCAGGACGTCGGCCGCGCGCAGCACGCGCTCCTCGGCGCCCTCCGGCAGCACCACCCGGCGGCGGTCCGCGCGCGCCTGCTCCAGCAGTTCGTGCTCGAACATCATCGGCGTGACATGGCCGCTGCGCGCCACCGCGAGCCGGGCCAGCAGTTCGCCGGTGTCGACATGACGCTCGAACAGGCCGAGTGCCGTCTCCGCCTTGCGGGGCGTGGAGGCGTTCAACTTGCCTTCCAGCGCGAACAGTTCTGCGGCGGTGGGGAAACTGTTGCCGGCGACCGACACCACCGGGGTGCCGGGCGCGAGCCGGGAGGCGAGGGTGAGGACCGCGTCGCTGGGCCGCTCGTTGAGGGTGAGCAGCAGGCCGGCGATGGGCGGGGTACCGGCGGAGTGGGCGGCCAGCGCGCCCACCACCAGATCGGCACGGTCTCCGGGGGTCACCACCATGCAGCCGGGCGTCAGGGCGTTCAGGAAGTTCGGCAGCATCGCGCCGCCGAAGACGAAGTCGAGTGCGTCGCGCGCGAGCCCCGCGTCGTCGCCGAGCAGCACCGTGCCGCCGAGCGCGGAGGTGATCTGGGCGACGGTCGGCGCGGCGAGCGCCGGTTCGTCGGGCAGGACGTAGCAGGGGACGGGCAGGCGGGCCGCCAGTCGTTCGGCGATCTCCGCGCGCTCTTCCGGGGCGACCCGGTTGACGGCGACGGCGAGGACGTCGCAGCCCAGGGCCTCGTACGCGCGGTGGGCATTGCGCGTCTCGGCCCGTACGGACTCGGCGCTCTGGCCCTTGCCGCCGACGACCGCGATCACCGAGGCGCCGAACTCGTTGGCGAGCCGTGCGTTGATGGCGAGCTCGTCGGGGAGCTGGGTGGCCGCGAAGTCGGTGCCGAGGACGAGGACGACCTCGTACTCCCGCGCGACCCGGTGGAAGCGCTCGACGAGCTCGGAGACCAGCTCGTCGGTACCCCGCTCGGCCTGGAGGGCGGAGGCCTCGTGATAGTCCATGCCGTACACGGTCGCCGGGTCCTGCGACAGCCGGTAACGGGCCCGCAGCAGGTCGAACAGCCGGTCCGGGCCGTCGTGCAGCAGCGGGCGGAATACACCCACCCGGTCCACCTGGCGGGTGAGGAGTTCCATGACTCCCAGCTCGACGACCTGCCGGCCGTCCCCGCGGTCGATCCCGGTCACGTACACGCTGCGCGTCACGCGTGCTCTCCCGTCCATGCTCTCTGGGGTGCGAAAAAGGTCGGTACGAAGAAGGTGGTACGTACAAAAAAACCGCTGAGGGCGGCCTTTCCCTCTTGACAATACCTCCGTGGATGGTTAGGGCGCCCGGCGGACCGGGGGCGGTCGGAGGCGTCCTCGGCGAGGGCCGTACGCCGTGCCTCGGAGCAGCCGGGAGCGCGGGTTCTCCCCTGTCCGTGGAACAATCGAACGTGGGCTCACCTGTACCACTGACGAGCAGGAGACACAGCACGATGCGCATCGGAGTGCTCACCGCAGGGGGCGACTGCCCCGGACTGAACGCTGTGATCCGGTCGGTCGTGCACCGTGCCCTCACCTTCCACGGCGACGAAGTCATCGGCTTCGAGGACGGATTCAAGGGGCTCCTGGACGGCCACTACCGGCCGCTCGACCTCAACGCGGTCAGCGGCATCCTCGCCAGAGGCGGCACGATCCTCGGCTCCGCCCGTCTGGAGCGCGGCCGGCTCGCCGAAGCCTGCGAGAACGCACCGGAGTTGGCCCGGCAGCACGGCATCGACGCGCTCATCCCGATCGGCGGCGAAGGCACGCTCACCGCGTCCCGGATGCTCGCCGACGGCGGTATGCCCGTCGTCGGTGTGCCGAAGACGATCGACAACGACATCTCCGCCACCGACCGCACGTTCGGCTTCGACACCGCCGTGATGGTCGCCACCGAGGCCATCGACCGCCTCAAGACGACCGCCGAGTCGCACCAGCGGGTGATGGTCGTCGAGGTGATGGGCCGGCACGCCGGCTGGATCGCCCTGGAATCGGGCATGGCGGGCGGCGCCCACGGCATCTGCCTGCCGGAGCGGCCGTTCCAGATCGAGGACCTGGTGAAGATGGTCGAGGAGCGGTTCTCGCGGGGGAAGAAGTTCGCGGTCATCTGCGTCGCCGAAGGAGCGCACCCGGCCGAGGGCTCGATGGCCTACGGCAAGGGCGAGATCGACCAGTACGGCCACGAGCGCTTCCAGGGCATCGGCAACCGCCTCGCCGCGGAGCTGGAGCACCGGCTCGGCAAGGAGGCCAAGCCGGTCATCCTGGGCCACGTTCAGCGCGGCGGAACCCCGACGGCGTACGACCGGGTGCTCGCGACCCGCTTCGGCTGGCACGCGGTGGAGGCGGCACATCGCGGCGAGTACGGCATGATGACGGCGCTGCGCGGCACCGAGGTGAAGATGGTCCCACTGGCGGAGGCGGTGACCCGCCTCAAGACGGTCCCGGCGAACCGGATGCACGAGGCGGAGTCGGTGTTCTGACCGGCGGGGTGTCGGTCGTTGCGGTGGCGGGCGGGACCCCGCTCCCGGGCGCTTCCCTCCGGACGACCGGACGACCGGACGGCCGGGTGCACGGCTCAGCTCCGCGCCAGGTCCCAGAAGTGGTCGGCTATCCGGTCCAGGAACTCGCGGCCCGCGCTGCCCGTGTCCTCCGTCGTCGAGCCCCAGCTGAGCGTCGCCACCATCCGCGACTGGTAGGCGGCGTGGAGCTCCTCCAGTACCGCTTCGAGCTGGGGCCGTTCCAGCGGGACCAGTTTGGAGACCGGGCGGACATACGCCTGCCAGCGTGCCGCGACCGCGCTGCGCAGCAGCTCCGCGAGGTCCTCCTCGCGGCCGGTCGCGATCAGCAGTTCACGCGGGCCGAGTTGCAGGGCATCGGCGAGCGCGGCCGTCTGGCGTTCGGTGCCGCGCCAGCGGCCCGACTCCTCCATGCGCAGATAGCTGTCCGCGTCCACGCCGAGGCGTCGCGCCAGATCGGCCGGTGCGTACCCGTGCGCCAGCCGGTGCTCGCGCAGGCTGGAGGCCTCGGTGAGCAGGTCGTGCGGTGCGCACCACAACACCCCTGCCAGCGCGCCCAGTTCGCGGGCATCCGGGGCGAGCAGTCCGCGCTCCCAGGAGACCACCGTGTCCGGTGAGACCTGGAGCCCGTACTGGGCGCGGAGGCCGTACGCGACATGGCCGGGGGCCATGCCGAGGGCTTCGCGCAGCCGTCGGGCGGCGGGGGCGTTGAACGGGGGCGTGGGAGCGTGGTGCACGCGGCAACGCTAGAGGCCGGTGGGGCGTCGCGACTACGGTGCGTTCACCCAACGCCACCTGTCGTAGGAACGTCCGAGCTGATCGCTACCACTTGGTAACGTGCAGTGATCGTCGCCGGCGAAGACGGCTGGGGCGGCGGTCAGCCCTTGACCGCGCCGCCCAGTGCGAAGCCGCCTCCGAGCCGGCGCGAGATCAGGACGTACAGCACCAGCACCGGTGCCGAGTACAGGATCGAGAACGCCGCCAGCTGGCCGTAGATCACCGAGCCGTAGTTGCCGAAGAAGGTGAAGATCGAGACCGAGGCCGGCATCTGATCAGGCGTCAGGATCAGCATGAACGGAACGAAGAAGTTTCCCCAGAGCTGGATGAAGGTGTAGATCGTCACCACGGTCAGGCCCGGCCCCATCAGGGGCAGGACGACCCGGGACAGTGTCTGGAGGTTCGAGGCGCCGTCCGTCCACGCGGCCTCCTCCAGGACCATCGGGACACCGTCCATGAAGTTCTTCATCAGCCAGATGGAGAAGGGCAGTTGGGACGTGGCGAGGAACAGCCCCGTGCCGTACATCGTGTCGATCAGATTGACCTGCACGAACAGGCCGTAGACCGGCACCATCACCGCGGTGATCGGCAGACACGTGGTGAACAGGATCGTCAGCAGGAACGGGCGGTTGAAGCGCGAGCGGTGCCGGGAGAGCGGATACGCCGCGAGCGCCGCGCACACCACCGTCAGCAGCGTCGCCCCGCCGCACAGCAGCAGACTGTTCAGCATCGGCGTGAACGTGATCTCGTCGGTGAGCACCGCGTCGAAGTTGTCCCCGGTGAGCGACGACGGAACCCGCACCCGCAGGTCCGCGTTCGCGTCCACGGACGACAGCAGGAGCCACACCAGCGGGAGGGCGAACGCGGCAGCGGTCACCAGCAGTGCGGCGTTGGCGGCGAGCCGGGCGCGGGTGGACCGGCGCATCACACCTCCACCTTCATCAGACGCAGATAAACGATCGAGAACAGCGAGCCCACCAGCAGAAGCAGCAGGGCCACCGCGGTGCCGTAGCCGATCAGGCTCTTGAGGAAGGCCTGGTCGTACATGAACACCGGCAGCGTCTGGCTCCGGTTGCCCGGCCCGCCCCGGGTCATCGCCCAGATCAGCCCGAAGACGGAGAGCGTCGAGAGTGTGTTCAGCATCAGATTGGTGCCGATGGAACGGCGGATCATCGGCAGGGTGATGTGCCAGACCCGCCGCGGCCCGCTCGCCCCGTCGACCTCGGCGGCCTCGACGACGTCCCGCGGGATCTCGGAGAGCGCCGCCGAGTAGATCAGCATCGAGAACGCGGTGCCGCGCCAGACGTTGGCGAAGGACACGGCGAGGATGGGCAGGGTGAACAGCCAGTTCTGGGACGGCAGATGGCGCCAGTCGAGCAGGGCGTTCAGCGTCCCCTCCCGGCGGAAGAACGTGTACAGCAGGAACGCGGCGACGATCTCCGGCAGCACCCAGGCGGTGATCACCAGCGTGCCGGTGACGGTTCTGACCGGGCGCGACGCGGCCCGCATCAGGCCGGCCAGCGCCAGACCCAGGGTGTTCTGCCCCACCACCGCCGAGACGAAGGTGAAGACCAGGGTGAGCCAGACGGCGTTGCGGAAGTCGTCGTCCGCGAAGGCCCGGCGGAAGTTGTCCAGGCCCACGAAGTCGGCACCCGAGGCACCGGTCAACTGGGTGTCGGTGAAGGCGATCCAGACGCAGTAGCCGATGGGACCGGCCAGGAAGAGCAGCAGCAGGAGGGTGGCGGGGGCGATGGGCAGCCACCGCCACACCCCTCCTCTCGTCGTGCTCACCTGCTGATGACCGCGCCGTCGACGGCGGTCTTCAGCTGCTCGTCGTACGCCTTCGCCGCCTCCGCGGCCGAGGCGTCACCCGTCGTCACCTTCTCCATGGCCTCACCGATGGCGGTGGAGACCTGCGGATAGACGGGCAGCGCGGGACGGTAGTGCGTGTACTGCACGAGCCCGGTGAAGAACTCGATGCCCGGCATGGACTTCAGATACTTCGGGTCGGCCGCCACGTCCTTGCGTACGGCGATCTGCGCGGCCACCACGCACCACTGCGTCGCGTTCTCGGCCGTCTGGAGCGTCTTGATGAACTCGAAGGCCAGATCGGCGTTGTCCGCCTTCTGCGGGATCGACCATGCCCAGCCGCCGGACATGGACACCTTGCCGGGCGCCTGTCCGTTCTGGGTGGGCATCGGGGTCTGGGCGAGGTCCTTGCTCCAGTCCGGCCACTCCTTGGGTCCCTTGTTGATCCAGTTCTGGCCCATCCAGGAGCCGTCGAGCGAGATCGCGAGCTTGCCCTCGGGGAACCACTCGGTGGCGACCCGCGTGCCGACGTTGGGGTCGAGCGCGTCGGAGACGTCGGGGCCGAGCTTCTCCGCGTAGACCGTGCGGACGAAGTCGAGCGAGTCCCGGAAGCCCTTGGTGCCGGTGACCCACTTCTTGGCCGATTCGTCGTAGAGCGGATCGGCCCCGGTGCCGTACAGCAGCATCTCGAAGCCCTGCATCACGGCCGCCTCACCGGGCCCCTTGCCGGTGTACACGTTCAGCGGGATGACGCCGGGGACCTTCTGCTTGACGGTGCGGGCCGCGTCCAGGACCTCGGCCCAGTTCTTCGGCTGCCAGTCGGCCGGCAGACCCGCCTTGGCGAAGATCGCCTTGTTGAACCAGAGGCCGCGGGTGTCGGTGCCGTCCGGGATGCCGTACGTCTTGCCGTCCTCGGCCTTGGCCGCCGCCTTCGCCGTGTCGACGAACTGGCCCCACTGGTCCCACTGAGGCAGATAGGAGTCCAGCGGCTTCAAGTACCCGGCCTTGATGTCCGAGTTGATGCGAAAGGTGTCCTCGTAGACCAGGTCGGGCGCGGTCTTGGGGGAACGCATCATCTGCTGCGCCTTGGTGGCGTAGTCGTTGTCCGGGGCCTGGATCGGGACGAGTTCGACCTTCTTGCCCGGGTGCTCCTTCTCGAACTGCTTCTTCGCCGCTTCGAGATGCTGGTCCTTGAAGCGGATCTTGTTGTCCGTCGAGCGGTTGTAGACGACCTTCACGGTGTCGGGGTCGCTGCCCGAACCGTTGCCGCAGGCGGTGAGCGTCGCCGCGGCGAGAGCGGTGACGGCGGTGACGAGGATCAGTGGGGCGTTGGGGCGCACGGGCACGACCTCCTCTGAGCCGGAGTCCGGGCCGAGGGCCCAGGGGGCTGCCGTGACCGTAGGACCGGCTCGCTGACAAGGTCAATGCCCGTGCAGAGCAAGGTCGTTGAACGGGGCAACGATGTGTGCTTTGCGTGGGTACGGCCGCCGTCACCGGGTGGCGGGTCGGGCGGCCGTACGCAACGGCGTCGTCAGCGCAGCGCGCTGAACGCGGCCCGTACCTCCCTGGCGAAGAGCTCCGGCTCCTCCCAGGCGGCGAAGTGGCCGCCCTTGTCGACCTCGTTGAAGTACGCGACGCCCGGGTAGACCGTCTCCACCCAGCTGCGCGGGGCGGCCCAGATCTCGCCGGGGAAGGTCGTGAAGCCGACCGGCACCGTGACCGGGGGAGGAGCCGCACCGCCCGCGATCTCCCGTCCGAACTCCCAGTACCACCGGGCGGATGAGGCACCGGTGCCCGTCAGCCAGTACATCGTGATGTTGTCGACGATGTTCTTGCGGGTCAGATTGCCCACGGGCTCTCGGTCGACGAACGCGCGGGAGATCTTGTAGTAGCTGTCCGTGTCGTGATCGAGCATCCACGCGGCCAGCCCGATGGGTGAATCCAGCAGGGAGTACCCGATCGTCTGCGGCCGGGTGGTCTGCTCCAGGAAGTAGGCGAAGCCGTCCGTCGTGAACGTGTTGAGCGCGTCGAACGCCGTGCGTTCCTGCTCGGACTCCACCGGCAGGTGATCCTTGATGCCGAGCGCTCCGGCGAGCAGGTTCACATGGATGCCGAGCAGTCCCGCGGGGCCCTGGCGGCCCATCGCGTCGGTGACCGCGGCGCCGACATCTCCTCCCTGGGCGACGTAGCGCGTGTAGCCGAGGCGGTTCATGAGTTCCGCCCACGCCTGCGCCATGCGCCCGTTGCCCCAGCCGAGTTCGCCCGGCTCGCCCGAGAAGCCGTAGCCGGGCAGGGACGGCAGCACCAGATGGAACGCGTCCTCCGGGGAGCCGCCGTGCGCGGTCGGGTCGGTCAGCGGACCGATGGTGTCCAGCAGTTCGACGACGGAGCCGGGCCAGCCGTGCGTCATGATCAGCGGCAGCGCGTTCTCGTGCGGCGACCTGACGTGGAGGAAGTGGATCTCGACCCCGTCGATCTCCGTCATGAACTGCGGCAGCGAGTCCAGCCTCGCCTCGCACTTGCGCCAGTCGTACTCGGTCATCCAGTAGCGGGCGAGCGCCTGAACCGTCGCCAGCTGCACTCCCTGTGACCGGTCGGTGACGAGCTCTTTCGAAGGCCAGCGCGTCGCCTCGATCCGGCGTCGCAGCTCGGTGATCTGGTTCTCCGGAACCTCGATCCGGAAGGGGTGGATGTCGGTTGATTCGGCCGTGAGTGACATGACGGCGCTCCTCGGTGTGCTGACGTTGGAAATCCTCGACCCTCACGTCAGCGCGTCGCGCCCGTGCCACCCCGGTTCACTCCCTGGTCTGCGCGTACTCGCGCCGACCCTCGTCAGGCTACTCCTGCGGGGGGTCCGGGACGAATCGTGCGAACGGCGCGGATCGGACCTGGGATGCTCCGCGCGTGGCGCGCCGCGCGCCGGTCTACGGGGTGTACCGGCACGGTCGTTGACCGGCGCACCGGCCTGCGCCGTGCGGTGCCACGAGCCGCCGTCAGTGAGTCGCGGGGAGCCAGCGGTACTGGAGTTCCGGCCGGCCGATCTGCCCGTACTGCGGGCTGCGCGCCGCCCGTCCCGCGGTGACCAGATGTTCCAGGTAGCGACGCGCGGTGATCCGGGAGATGCCGACGGCCGTGCCCGCCTCGGCGGCCGTCAGCCCCTCCGGCGCGTCACGCAGCGACCGGGTGACCGCCTCCAGCGTCGGGCCGCTCAGCCCTTTGGGCAGTCCACCGCCCTGCGGGGCGCGCAGCGCGCCGAGAGCGCGGTCCACCTCGTCCTGGCCGCTCGCCTCACCGGCCGCCGCGCGGAACTCCGCGTACCGGCCGAGGCGGTCGCGCAGGGTCGCGAAGGTGAACGGCTTCAGGACGTACTGGACCACCCCGAGGGACACGCCCTCCCGCACCATCGCGAGGTCGCGGGCCGATGTCACCGCGATGACGTCCGCGGAGTGACCCGCGGCGCGCAGCGACCGTACGAGCTGGAGGCCGTGTCCGTCGGGCAGATAGAGGTCGAGCAGCAGCAGATCGACCTCGGTCCGCTCCAGCGCCCGGACCGCCTCCGCGCGCGAGTGCGCCACGCCCGACACCGTGAAACCGGCGACGCGGCCCACATAGAGGGCATGCGCGTCGGCGGCCACCGGGTCGTCCTCGACGACCAGCACTCTGATGGGATCCCCGCTCACGCCGGCACCCCCGCGCCCTCCAGCGGCAGCCGTACGGTGAAGTCGGCTCCTCCGTCCGGGCCCTTCGCCAGGACCACCGTGCCCCGGCTGCGGTGCACCGTCTGCCGGACGATCGCGAGACCCAGTCCCCGTCCCGATCCGTGGGTGGACCAGCCGCTGCGGAACACCTCGTCCGCGGACGCCGGGTCGATTCCCGCGCCCGTGTCGTGCACACGGATGAGCAGCTCGTCCCGGTCGGCCCGGGCGACGACGGTGACGCGGGCCCGCCCCGGATGACCGGCGGGCTGCGGTCCGCCCTCGCGGCCGGCGGCTGCCTCGGACGCCGCGTCCACCGCGTTGTCGATCAGATTGCCGAGGATCGTCACCAGGTCGCGGGAGGGCAGCGAGGGCGGCAGGACGCCGTCGTCGATGCGGCTGTCCTGGGCCAGCACCAGCTCCACGCCCCGCTCGTTCGCCTGCGCCGCCTTGCCCAGGAGAAGCGCGGCCAGCACCGGTTCGCCGACCGCGCCGACCACGCGGTCGGTGAGCACTTGGGCCAGTTCCAGTTCGGCGGTGGCGAAGTCGACGGCGTCGTCGACCCGGCCGAGTTCGATGAGCGAGACGACGGTGTGCAGCCGGTTGGCCGCCTCGTGCGCCTGGGAGCGCAGGGCCTGGGTGAAGCCGCGCTCGGAGTCCAACTCGCCGGCCAGGGCCTGGAGCTCGGTGTGGTCGCGCAGGGTGACCACCGTGCCGCGCTGTTCGCCGCCGACGACCGGGCTGGTGTTCACCACGACGACCCGGTCGCCCGTCAGATGCACCTCGTCGACGCGGGGCTCGGACGCCAGCAGCGCGCCGGTGAGCGGAGTCGGCAGGCCCAGCTCGGCGACCGGCCGGCCCACCGCGTTCTCGTCGAGGCCGAGCAGTTCCCGGGCCCCGTCGTTGCACAGGGCGATCCGGCGCTGCCCGTCGAGCATCAGCAGCCCCTCACGCACCGCGTGCAGCGCGGCCTCGTGGTAGTCGTGCATCCGGCTCAGCTCGGCCGCGTTCATCCCGTGCGTGTGCCGCCGCAGCCGGGTGGTGATCACATACGTCCCCAGACCGCCGAGCGCCAGTGCCCCGCCCGCCATGGCCAGCAGCGCCACGACCTGCTTGCTGACCTGCTCGCTGATCTTCTGGATGGTGATGCCGGCGCTGACGAGCCCGACGATCTCCCCGCGGTCGATGACGGGCACCACGGTCCGTATCGAGGAGCCGAGCACACCCACGTACCGCTCGCTGTGGATCTCGCCCCGCAGCGCCTGCTCGGTGTGGCCGAGATACGTCCTGCCGATCTCGCCCGGCTCGGGGTGCGTCCACCGCGTGCCGTTCGGAGCCATGATCACGATGAAGTCCACACCGGCGTCGCGGCGCAGGCCCTCCGCGTACGGCTGGAGCGTCGCCGACGGGTTCGCGGACCGCGCGGCCGCGATGACCGACGGCGATTCCGCCACCGCGGCCGCCGTGGCCCTCGACTGGAGGCGCGCGGTCTCCTCGGCCTGGGAGCTGTCCTTGAGGTAGGTGAACAGGGCGCAGCCGGCCACGATCGCGGCCACCAGGACGACCTGCATCGCGAAGAGCTGG
Source organism: Streptomyces sp. AM8-1-1 (assembly GCF_032229325.1). NCBI lineage: Bacteria > Bacillati > Actinomycetota > Actinomycetes > Kitasatosporales > Streptomycetaceae > Streptomyces > Streptomyces sp. AM8-1-1. The sequence continues at coordinate 2,570,462 of NZ_CP135086.1, read as the reverse complement.
CCCGCGAGGCTGCGCGGGCGGGGTATGCGCATGGGCCCATATTGCCTGGCCGGATTTGTATGAACGAAACGAACGCAAGGGTGACCGGCATCACAGGGTGGTGGATGCTCACGGCAATCCATAGGGACATGGACCGGTAACAAGGAGGAAACCCGTGGCTGCTGGAGCCGTCAGGCGGGACCGCACGCACTATCTCTACATCGCCGTGATCGTCGCGGTCGTACTCGGTATCGCCGTGGGGTTGGCCGCCCCCGAGTTCGCCACTGAGCTCAAGCCACTCGGTACCGGTTTCGTGAACCTGATCAAGATGATGATTTCGCCGATCATCTTCTGCACGATCGTGCTGGGCATCGGTTCGGTACGCAAAGCCGCCAAGGTCGGTGCCGTCGGCGGCATCGCGCTCGGCTATTTCATGGTCATGTCGCTCGTGGCTCTCGCCATCGGCCTGGTCGTCGGCAACATCCTCAACCCGGGTGACGGGCTGGCGGTGACCGACGCGGTCAAGGAGGCCGGCCAGGGCCAGGTCGGCGAGGAGGCCAAGGACACGGTCGAGTTCCTGCTCGGGATCATCCCGACGACGATCGTCTCCGCCTTCACCTCGGGCGAGGTCCTGCAGACGCTGCTCGTCGCGCTGCTGGCAGGGTTCGCCCTCCAGGCGATGGGCTCGGTCGGTGAGCCGGTGCTGCGCGGTGTCGAGCACATTCAGCGCCTCGTCTTCCGCATCCTCGCCATGGTGATGTGGGCCGCGCCGATCGGCGCCTTCGGTGCGATCGCCGCCGTCACCGGCTCGGCCGGTCTGGACGCCCTGAAGAGCCTCGCCGTGCTGATGCTCGGCTTCTACGTCACCTGTTTCCTGTTCATCTTCGTGGTGCTGGGTGCGCTGCTGCGTGTCGTGGCGGGCCTCAACATCCTCACGCTGCTGAAGTACCTGGGCCGCGAGTTCCTGCTGATCCTCTCCACCTCCTCCTCCGAGTCCGCGCTTCCGCGGCTCATCGCCAAGATGGAGCACCTGGGCATCAGCAAGCCGGTCGTCGGCATCACCGTCCCGACCGGTTACTCCTTCAACCTCGACGGCACCATGATCTACATGACCATGGCGTCGCTCTTCATCGCCGAGACGATGGGCGACCCGATGTCGATCGGGGAGCAGATCCCGCTTCTCCTCTTCCTGTTCGTCGCCTCCAAGGGCGCGGCCGGCGTCAGCGGCGCCGGTCTGGCCACCCTGGCCGGCGGTCTGCAGTCGCACCGGCCGGAGCTGGTCGACGGCGTCGGCCTGATCGTCGGTATCGACCGCTTCATGAGCGAGGCGCGCGCGCTGACCAACTTCGCGGGCAACGCGGTCGCGACGGTGCTCATCGGCACCTGGACGAAGGAGATCGACAAGGTGCGGGTCGACGAGGTGCTCGCCGGACGGATCCCGTTCGACGAGCAGACACTGCTCGACGACGGCCACGGCGCTCCCGCCGACGACGCCGACGGCGTCCGCCTGGTCAAGGGTTCCGCGTCCGGCGCGACGGTCGTCGGCCAGGAACCCCGGGACGGGGAAGGGGCCGTCTCCAAGGTCTAGGGACGCTCCCTCTCTCCCCACGGCGGTACGCCGACTTCCCCGTGATTCCACCTGGCGGCGTACCGCCGGTTCCCCGGGCCCCTGAGGGCGCCCGGGGAACCGTCGTTTCCGCCCGTCACCGGGCTGTCCCTGCTGTCCCTGCTGTCACTGCTGGATCGGATGGCCGTCGGTCCCGCAGATGTAGCCGGCCACGATGCAGTCGGCGACGCGGCGCTTCAGCTCGGAGTCGTTCCACGCGTTGAAGAAGTCCCCGTGGAAGGTGTAACCCGGCTGGTCCGTGACGTTGGTCCCGTTCCTGGTGCCGGCGAGTGTCAGCCCGCCGCCGTTCACCGGCCAGGTGATCAGCAGCTCCAGGCGCGGCACGACGACCGGATGCGAGGCCGGACAGGTCTGTCCGGCCGCGTACGCCATGTGGTCGCGGTGGTTGGTGCTGTCCAGGTTCCGCCCGTCCCAGCAGGTGGGGAAGTCCAGATAGTTCTCCAGCTTCGTGCCGGGCGGGCAGTTCACGAAGTCCCGGCCGGACTCCGGCCGGCCCACGCACGACCAGCGTGCGGCGGGATTCTGGTCGGGCGAGGTCGCGGTGGCGTTGCCGACCACGTACCGCAGGCCGCGGGGATGCGCGACGGCACGGGTGTGGTCGGTGATGCCCTGGTAGTAGACGGTGACCCGCTCGGGGGCCACGGGAGCTCCGTTCTTGTAGAGGGTGGGCGTCCAGTACGAGGAGAGGTCCACCGACGGCGAGCAGTTGGTGGTGCCGGCGGCCAGCGACTGGAGCGTCGAGGACGCGTTTGCCGTCCGGTTCCCGTAGAACTCGTGGATGTGCGAGCGGTCCGCCTCGCCGGGGAAGACGATCGGGTCGTCACCCCGGCGATGGCTGGAGAAGCACTCCGCGCGGAACTCGCTCCCGCGCAGGGGTGCCGCCGCCTGCGCGATGATGGCGGCCGCCTGCGCCGGGCTGAAGGTGTGGTCGTGTGCTGTGTGGCCGGCGCGCGCGTGGCCCGGCGCACCGTGGCCGTCCGCGGAGCCGGACGCCGGTGAGTGGTTGCCCGCGGTGACCCAGCCCGCTGTGATCAGGAAGATCACGGCGGCCGTGCTCGCGAGCAGTCGGCGGAGCATGGGGTCCCTCCTGTCGTCTTCTCGAGCCGCCGTGTCAGTCGAACGGGATGCGGACGACGGACTGGTTGCCGACGCCCACCGTGCTCGCGCCGTTGCCGATGGCGTTCCAGACCTCGACGCGGACCCGTCCGTTGCTCAGATCGCCGAGTGCGCCCGTCGCCGACTTGAGGCCCTTCGCCTGGGTGTAGTGCTCGTAACCCGGCACGGGGTCCGTGGCGAAGTAGTGGTACGTCTCCGTCCGGTCCCAGCTGCCGTCGCCCGTCCGGTCGTAACTCACCCTGACCTGCTGCCCGTTGGCGACCGTCGATCCGGAGTCGGTGAACAGGTCGAACTGGGTGGCTCCGCCGTTGTATCGGCGGGTGATGCCGGACGAGGTGAAGACCTGCGGATTGTGCGGGGTGCCGTCGTAGTTGGCGCCGCCCGCCGAGGAGACGCTCACCGAGCCGGCCGATGCGGTGGCGTCGCCCGCGCCGCCTCCCGTCCGCAGATACAACTGCGAGGAACCGGACGGCGGCGGGGTGGTGGGCGGGGGCGTCGTGCCGCCGCCGCGGGTCCAGACCGCGACGTAGTCGACGAGCATGGGGCGGCCGGGCACGGTGGCTGCCGTCGGGGTCCCGGTGCCCGCGACACCGTTGGGGAAGGCGCCGCCCATGGCGACGTTGAGCAGGATGAAGTACCCGGCGTGGTCGGTCATATTGGCCCAGGTGCCCGCGTCGAAACGGTCCTGGCTGATGCTGTGGAAGAGCTGGCCGTCCACGTACCAGCGCAGTTGGTTGGGGGAGACGGACCGGTCCCACTCGAAGCGGTAGGTGTGGAAGGCCGACTGGCAGGAGGCGCCGGGGCAGGCGCGGCTGGCGCCGATGCCGTTGGTCTCGTTGCAGGGGCCGCCGGGGTTCACACCGCAGTGCAGCACGGCCCACACCGAGTTGATGCCGTTGACGTTCTCCATGATGTCGAACTCACCGATGGCCGGCCAGTTCCAGTAGTTGCCCCGGTAGGGGGCGCCGAGGGCCCAGAAGGCGGGCCAGTAACCGAGCGCGGCCTGGCCGGTGACGTTCGGCATCTGGATACGGCCCTCGATGCGCAGGGTGCCGCCGGCCGGGGCCTTGAAGTCGGCGCGCCTGGTCTCGATGCGGCCGGACGTCCAGTTGCCGGCGCCGTCCCTGAGCGGGGTGATCCGCAGGTTTCCGCTGCCGTCGAGACTGAGGTTGTCCGGGTTGGCGGTGTAGTTCTGGATCTCGCCGGTGCCCCAGTTGCCGGGGCCGCCGGGGTAGCCGTGGCCGAGGTCGATCTGCCAGTCGGCGGACGAGGGCAGCGTGCGGTTGGCGCCGTTGAAGTCGTCGCTCCACTGGAGATTCCAGCCGGGCGTGGGGGGAACGTCACCGCGCGCCTGTCCGGCGCCGGTGACGCCGACGAAGCCGGCGAGGGCGACGGCGAGGGCCACGACGACGGTGAGCAGGGGGGTGCGTCTGATGCGGCTCGTACTCACGGAACACCTCCGGGAGGATGGTGCCAAGGGTGTGTGAGAGCGCTCTCAGATAGTTTTGTAGTTGGAGCCGGTGGAGGCGTCAATGGCTCGGCATCGTCGACTTCCTGAAGGGACAGGGCAGTTGACCGATGTGGCTGGTCGGGTGCCCGGGCCGCGGAGTCCGTACGTCCGAAGGCCCTGCGGCCGCGTCAGTACGGCGGCGACCAGCTGGCCCGGACAGGCCGCGCGAGCCGCCCCGGCCCCGACGCGACGGCCGAGGACGGGCGGTCGGCGGGCGCGTCGGCATGGAGCAGTTCCCGCATCCGTGAGAGCCCGCGCAGTACGTCATCCCGGTGGCCGGCGGCCTTCATCCAAGCGGGCAGCCGCGTCAGCATGCTCATGTGCGGATGACCGTCGCGCTCCCGGAGGCCGGCGGCGAGATAGTGCTCCAGCGCGTCGATGTGGTGTTCGTTGTACGCCCACAGGACCTTGCCGCGGCACGGAGTGCGGAGCCAGAGCGGCTGCCCGAAGAAGGGTTCGTCGGGTCCGCCGAGTGTGGCGGCGATCAGCGCGCCTCCACGGCACTCGGCCTCCCAGTCCCGCACCGTGGCGCAGCGACCGCACGCCAGCCGGCGCGGCCGGAACAGCAGTTCGGTGTGGTACTTCAGCTCCGGCAGGCCCGGCCGGGGTACGACGTCGGCCCGCCCGCCGCACCCCGGGCAGACCACATGGATCAGATCGGCGTAGGCCTCGATCCTGGCGCCCCGGTCGACCGAGCGCCGCGGACGCCCGCCGTCCGTCTCGTAGTTCGTCACCTCGGCATGGTGCCCTGTCCGGTGGCGGCGAGCGACCCGGCGGTGTCCTGCCCGGTGGCGGCGAGCGATCCGGCGGTGTCCTGCCCGGTGGCGGCGGGGGACGCGGAGGACCCGGCGGTGTCCTGTCCGGTACCGGTCGCGTCCGATCCGGCCGCCGCGCGCGAGCCGCTCGCGTCCAGTGCGGCCACCTCCTCCGTGCTCAGCACGAGGCCGGCCGCCGCCGCCGAGTCGCGGATGCTCTCCGGACGGCTCGCGCCCGGTATCGGGATCACCGTCGGCGACTGCGCCAACAGCCAGGCCAGTGCCACCTGTTGAGGACTCACCCCGCGCGCCCGCGCCACCCGGTGGAACGGCTCGTACGGACCCGGCGCCTGCGGCCCGCCCGCCGGACCGTCCAGCGCACTGCGGGAGATCCCCCCGAGCGGGCTCCACGGCAGATACGCCAGTCCCAGCTCCGCGCAGAGCCGCAGCTCGGCCTCCCCGTCGCGCACCGCGGGCGAGAACCGGTTCTGCACGGAGACGAGCCGGTCGCCCAGCATCTCCCGTGCCAGCCTGATCTGGTCCGTATCCACGTTGGAGATCCCGGCGAACCGGATCGTGCCCTCGTCCAGCAGCTCCCGCAGCGCGCCCACCGACTCGGCGAACGGGACGGCCGGATCGGGCTTGTGCAGCTGGTAGAGGCCGATCGCCGCACCGCCGATGCGGGCCAGTGAGGCATGAGCCGCCCGTCGGACGCGCTCCGGTGCCGCGTCCACCGTCCAGCCGCCGTCGTCCGTCCGGCCACGCCCGCCCTTCGTGGCGAAGAGCACCGCGTCGGTGTTCCCTCCGTACGAGGCGAGCGCCCGGGCGACCAGCAGCTCGCCCGCCCCCGGTTCGCCGCCCGGCGCGTAGTAGGAGTCGGCCGTGTCGATCAGCGTCACGCCCGCGTCCAGCGCGGCGTGCACGGTGGCGACGGCCTGCCGCTCGTCGGGGCGCCCCTCGATGGACAGCGGCATCGCGCCCAGTCCGACGGCGCCCACCCGCAGTCCGCCGACTGTGCGGTACCGCATCACCGCACCTCCTGGCGCGTCGCGAGAGTCTCCGACACAGCCTGCTGAAGCCATTCCGACGTATGCCGGAAGGTGTATCCGAGGTCTGTGGCACGGGAGTTGTCCATGGCGTAGGCGCGGGCGAAGGAGAACGGCGATGTCTCACCCACGTGTACCGGGGCGAATTCCACCCGGCCGCCCGTCTCCCGCTCGATCGCGGCGCAGATGTCCTGCGTCGTCAGCGGACCGTTCGCATGCGCATTCACCGGTCCGGTGAATTCCTGCCCCGTCGTCCAGGCGAGAAAGTCCGCGATCTCCTCGACATACACATAGGTGGCGGGCTGGTTCTTCTCCGGAACGGCGATCGGCTCGCCGGCCCTGATGCGTTCCGCGTAGTGGTCCACGCGCGCGGTGAAGTCGTCGTGTCCGCCGAGGACATGGGCGACGCGCACCGCCACGGACGGGAAGCCGGCCGCGGCCGCGAACACCGCCTCCGCCTGCCGCTTTCCCTCGCCGTACTGCTCCTCCCGGAAGATGGGGTCGTCCCAGGGCAGGGCCGTGTCGATGCTCACCGTCAGCGGGTCGACGGCCTCCTCGCGCACCGGCTCGGCGGAGTCCTCGTACTCGTAGACCTCGACGGTGGACGTCATCACATAGCGGCGGGTCCGTCCCGAGAACACCCGCACCGCGATCTCCGCCTGGCGCGGTGTGTAGCAGACCTGGTCGACGACCACGTCGAAGGAGCGTGAACCGATCGCGGCCCGCAGGGAATTCTCGTCGTCCCGGTCCGCGATCAGATGCCGCACTCCGGCGGGCGGCGCGGACGAACCGCGGTTGACGACGGTGACCCGGTCCCCTGATTCCAGCAGCCGGGCGATCAGCCGCTTTCCGATATAGCGGCTTCCCCCGATGACGCATATCTCGCGCATTCCTCAACTCCCTCTCGCTGTACGGCAAGTGTTACGTTGTCGGGCCGCAGCCTGAAGGGGGAGTCATGGGAGATTCGGCCTCTTCGCCGAAAGAACCTCGGCATTCGCGTCCTGCCGCCGTCGAAACCTCGGCGTCTGGTTTCGGCCGTTTCGACCGTATCGACCGGCAGATCCTGGAGCTCCTTCAGACGGACGGCCGGATCAAGCTCAGCGAGCTGGGCCGCCGGGTACGGCTGAGCCCCGCGGCCGTCACGGAACGGGTCCGCCGGCTCGAAGCCTGCGGCGCCATCACCGGATACGGCGCGCATGTCTCCCCGGCCCGGCTCGGCCACGGGATCCAGGCCTTCATCCGTGTCGATCCGCACGGCGGCTACACGCTGAGGCACCCGCGGACGCGCGAGCTGCTGGAGCGCCCCGAGGTGACCGAGGCGCACCATGTGGTCGGCGAGGACTGCTGGATCATCAAGGTCGCCGTGACGGACACGGTCCACCTCGAAGAGGTGCTGGAACTGGTGTCGGCGCTGGGGCGGACGACCACGTCGATCGTGCTCACCTCGCCGCTGGAGCGGAAGCCGCTGCTGCCACCGTTGTGAGCACCGCGAGTGAGTCCGGCCGCAAGCACCGCGATGCGGCACCGCGAGGTACCGCATCGAGCACCGCCCTGACCTGGATGCTCACCTTTTGGTGAGTATCCCACTTAAGAGTCGGTACTTGTGGGGCAGTTCGTGGCGAAGAAGCATGGTCTGCATGTCCACCACGCAGAACTCCCTCACCCCTGTCACCGTCATCGGCCTCGGCGCCATGGGCCGCGCACTCGCCGGCGCGCTTCTCGACGCGGGCCGTCCCACCACCGTCTGGAACCGCTCTCCGGGCAAGGGGGACGACCTCGTCGCCCGCGGCGCCGTCGAAGCCGCGAGCGCCGAGGAGGCCGTCCGGGCGGCCGAGTTGATCATCGTCTGCGTCGTCGACCACGACGCCTCGGACGCGATCCTCGAACCGCTCGGTGAGGCCCTCCGCGGACGGGTGCTTCTCAATGTCACCTCCGACATCCCGGAGCGCTCGCGTCAGGCCGCGGCCTGGGCGGCCTCGCACGGCGTCGACTATCTCGACGGCGCCGTGATGGTGCCCACCCCGCTCGTCGGCTCACCCGACGCACTGCTCTTCTACGCGGGCTCCCGGGAGTCGTACGAACGGCACGAGTCCACCCTCAAAGTCCTCGGTGGACGCACTGCCTTCGTCGGTACGGACGCCGGACTCGCCGCGCTGTACGACCTGGCGCTGCTCGACTTCTTCTACGGCAGCATCTCGGGTCTGGTGCACGCCTACGCGCTGGCCACCGCCGACGGCGTCAAGGCGGCGGACATCGCCCCGTATCTCGACTCCATCGTCCGGATCCTGCCGCCCATCGCCCAGTACACGGCCGAGAACATCGACGCGGGCAGCTACCCGGGCCAGGAGGCGGGCCTCGCCATGATGGCGTCCGGCGTGAGCCACATCCTGCACGCGGCGCGGGCCCGGGGGCTCGACGTCTCGCAGCTGGAGTCGGTCAAGGCGGTGGCGGACCGGGCGATCGCGCGGGGTCATGGCTCGGACGACTGGGCGAGCACGGTGGAGGCGGTGCGGTCCGCTTCCTGACCGGATCCGAGTGCGTGCGCGCCTCACGTCGTCGGCCGTCGCCGCCGTACATCAGCCGTCGCAGCACCGCCTCGGCGGGGCCGCGGCGGCCGGCGCGTTCCAGGGCGTACGCCCCGGCCACCGTGAGCAGCCAGACGCCGGTCGCGAACAGGACCATGGTGGAGCTGGTCAGATGCTCCCCGAGGCCGAGCCCCCAGGCGGCGAGCACCGGTGCGAAGACCAGCGAGTGCACCAGATAGCAGGACAGCGACCGTTTGCCGACGGCAGCCACCGCCGTCACGGCGCGCGCATCCCGCCGTTCCGGGCGTCCGGTCCACCAGTGGGCGAAGAGGGCCACCGCGGCCACATAGCCGAGCCCGGCCGCGTTGCCGGTGACGTCCCGGAGCAGGGTGAGCGCCCCCGACTCGCTCTGTGCCGCGTCGGGCACCCGCAGGACGCCGATGTGCGCGAGCGCGGCGGGCAGTCCGCCGAGCCAGCCGACCGTGATGCCGATGACGGCGGTCCGGCGCAGCAGCGGAAGGTGACGGCCGCTGTCCTCCAGGACGCGGCGGCGCGCGGCCCAGAAGCCGATCAGGAAGATGACGTAGGCGCCGGCGAGCAGCGAGAGCGGCGCTGCGGCGAAGGTGACGAACAGCCCGGTGGTCAGCCGGGTGCCGGCGGCGGCGAGCCAGCTCTCCTCGCCGGCCGCGTAGGCCTCGTTGCCCGGCTCCGCCGAGGCGTCCCCGTACGACCCCAACTCGCCCTGGAACAGGGCGGGCAGGACCGGTCCGACGGTCAGCAGCACGAGCTGCACGGTCGCGACGGCGATCCACCACCCCAGCGCGCGATCGCTGCGCCGCAGCACGAGCCATCCGAGCACGAGGCTCATCAGCCCGTAGAAGCCCAGGATGTCGCCGGCCATCAGCAGGGTCGCGTGCGCCAGTCCGATGACGATCAGCCACAGACTGCGGCGGCGCAGAATCCCGACCGCGTCCTTCTCGGATCTTCCCGCGGCCCGTTGGCGCAGATAGAGCTGCGTCATGCCGTACCCGAAGAGGAAGGCGAAGAGGGGGTACACGCGCAGATCGAGCACGGTGATCATCGTGAACTGGACGGCGTGGTCGAGCCACGAGCCGTCCACGGGCTGCCAGCCCGAGGGGCCGCGGCGTGCGGCCCAGAGATGGAACGCGGTGTTGGACGCGGCGATGAGCAGGAGCATGATGCCGCGCGCGAGATCGGGTGCGAGCGCCCGCTCCTGAGGTCGCACGGCGCCCCGCCGCGCGGGCGGTGCCTCGGTTTCGACGGTCATGCCGTCACGCTAGGAAGGCCGGGTGGGTCGGCGGCATCCGTCTTCGGTCCATGAGCGGCCGACCAAAGGAGCCAGGGCCGCGCCGACCGGCGTACAGCGGCCCGCCGTCGGCCTCCCCTGCGGGGCTTTCCTTCACCCCGACGTCAAGGATTACCGTCGACGGCATGCGAATCGGCGAGCTGGCGGAGCGAACCGGGACCACCACACGGACCCTGCGCTACTACGAGACACGGGGGCTCCTGCCCGCGCGGCGCGCGGGGAACGGCTACCGCACGTACGACGAGGGCGATCTGCGGCTCGTCCAGCAGATCAGGACCCTCCAGGACTTCGGCTTCGAGCTGGAGGAGACACGGCCGTTCGTCGAGTGCCTGCGGGCCGGGCATCCGGCGGGCGATTCCTGCCCCGCCTCGCTCGCCGTCTACCGGGCCAAGCTCGGTGAACTGGACGCGCTCATCGGGCAGCTCCAGTCGGTACGCGCTCAGGTGGGCGCACAACTCGCGAAGGCCGAGGCGGACTTCGCCGAGGGTCCGGAACCACGATGCGAATTCGGAGGACACGCATGATGCGGGCAGAGGGTGTCGCGGAAGTGACCGACGCGGACTTCGACGCCGAGGTCCTGGGGGCGGATCTCCCGGTGCTGGTGGAGTTCACGGCGGACTGGTGCGGGCCGTGCCGGCAGCTCGCGCCGGTGCTGAGTGCGACGGCGGCCCAGGAGGCGGGCCGGCTCAAGGTGGTGCAGCTCGATGTGGACGCCAATCCGGAGATCACGGCCCGGTACGCCGTGCTGTCGATGCCGACGCTGATGGTGTTCCGCGCGGGGGAGCCGGTGAAGTCGATGGTCGGTGCGCGGCCCAAGCGCCGGCTCCTCCAGGAGCTCGAGGATGTGATCCGCCCCGGCGGCTGAGGCAGGAAGCGGGACGACCGTCCGGCGGAGGAGCTCACCGGCGCACAAAAATACCCCGGTACCGAATTGACGGCCGGGGTGTTTCGCTGCGTATATTGAGTGTTTGCATGCTCGGTTTCATAAACCGATGCGGGCACTCAAGTAGGGACACCATATCGCGTCGGGAGCGGAATTGTCAACCGAGGAAATGCATAATGAGCAGCAATTCGTCTCTCTGCTCTACGACCGCCTCGATGTGCTCCGCGACGAGGCCGAGGCCGCGGTCCGGTCCACGATCGGGCAGGTCAGTACGGGTCTCCAGGCCAAGCTGGAGCGCGATGTCAGTGTTGCCGAGCATTCCGCACGGCTCTCCGCCCTGAATGCCGTGGACGCCGGGCTCTGTTTCGGCCGTCTCGATCTTCAGGACGGCAGCCTCCATCACATCGGCCGTATCGGAATCCGCCGGGACGACCCGGAACACACACCGATGCTCGTGGACTGGCGTGCTCCCGTCGCCCGTCCCTTTTACCTCGCGACCGGCTATGAACCGATGGGGCTCCGACGCCGTCGGCACATCACCACCGAGGCGCGGACCGTCACCGCGCTGCACGACGAGATCCTCGATCTCGCCGACGCGACCCGTACCGGCTACGAGGACCCCGACGGCGACGCCGTCCTGCTCGCGGCGCTCGGCGCGGCCCGCACCGGGCGGATGGCCGACATCGTGCAGACCATCCAGGCCGAGCAGGACCGGATCATCCGGGCCCCGCGGCACGGCGTTCTCGTCGTGGAAGGCGGGCCCGGGACCGGCAAGACCGCCGTCGCGCTGCACCGTGCCGCCTATCTCCTCTACGCCCACCGCGAGCAGCTCGCCCGCCGCGCCGTGCTGATCGTCGGGCCCAACCCGGCGTTCCTCGGCTACATCGGCGAAGTGCTGCCCTCCCTCGGTGAGACCGGCGTGCTGCTGTCGACCATGGCCGAGCTCTACCCCGGTGTGCACGCCACCGGCACGGACAGTGCCGCGGCCGCGGAGGTGAAGGGCCGCGCGGAGATGGCCGATGTGCTCGCCCGCGCCGTACGCGACCGGCAGTCGCTCCCCGAGACGGTGCCGGACGTCGACCACGAGGACAAGGGCACCCTGCCCGGGCCGGCGCTGGAGATCGACCACGAGGAGTACGGCGTCCTGCGGCTCGACCGGGAGATGGCCTACGAGGCACGCGACCGCGCCCGCTCCACCCGGCTGCCGCACAATCCCGCCCGGCCCTACTTCGCCTTCCGGATCATCGACCTGCTGACCGAGCAACTGGTGGACCGGCTCGGCGCGGACCCGTTCGGCGGCCCCAACCTCCTCGGGCCCGACGACGTCGCGCAGCTCGCCAAGGAGATCGCCGCGAGCGCCGAGGTGCACGCCGCGATCGACGAGCTGTGGCCGGTACTCACCCCGGAGCAGCTCGTCGCGGACCTCCTCGCCCGGCCCGAGGAGCAGCTCCCGGACGAGGACGCCGACCTGATCCGGCGCGCCACCGGCCCCTGGACACCCGCCGATGTGCCGCTGCTGGACGAGGCCGCCGAACTGCTCGGCGCCGACGACAGCGCCGAGCGCGCGAAGGCCGAGGCCGACCGAATGCGGCGGGTCGCCTATGCGCAGGGCGTGCTGGAGCTCTCCCAGGGCTCCCGGACCTACGAGTTCGAGGACGAGGAGTCCGAGGTGCTGGCCGCGCACGACGTCATCGGCGCGGAGGAACTGGCCGAACGCCAGGAGGAGAGCGACGACCGCAGCGCCGCCGCCCGTGCCGCCGCCGACCGCACCTGGGCCTTCGGGCACATCATCGTGGACGAGGCGCAGGAGCTCTCCGCGATGGCCTGGCGGCTGCTGATGCGCCGCTGCCCCACCCGGTCGATGACCCTGGTCGGCGACCCGGCCCAGACCGGCGACGTGGCGGGCCTCGGCTCGTGGGAGAAGATCCTCGGTCCGTACGTCGGAGACCGGTGGCAGCACACCCGGCTCGGGGTCAACTACCGTACGCCGGCCGAGATCATGGAGCTCGCGGCACAGGTGCGCCGGGAGACGTACCCCGGCTTCGAGCCGCCGCGCTCGGTGCGCTCGACCGGCGAGGGGCCGTGGACCGAGCGGGCGGCCGAGGGAGACCTCGGGCCCACGGTCCTCGCCGCCGTGGGCCGGGAGACGCCGAAGGAGGGCAGGCTCGCGGTGATCGCCCCGCGCGAACTGCACGGCGAACTGTCCGCGCTCGGCAGCGGCCCGGTCGATCTCACCCGGTCCGTCGTGCTGCTCGACCCGCGCGAGGCCAAGGGCCTGGAGTTCGACTCGGTGATCGTGGTCGAGCCCCGGCTCTTCGGCGAGAGCGATCTGTATGTGGCGATGACCCGCGCCACCCAGCGGCTCGGCATCGTCCACCGGGGCGAGCTGCCGGCGGCGCTCACGTCCGGAAGCTGAGCAGCAGGGGGACGGCGCGGGAAAGGGGCGGCCGGGCGCGGAACGCGCCCGGCCGCCCCTCGTTCCGTCCTACATGTCCTCGGCGGGCCGCAGCCACACCGTCGCGAGCGGTGGCAGCGTGAGCAGGAGGCTGGAGGGACGGCCGTGCGACGGCGTCGACTCCGGCTTCAGCGGATCGGGGTTGAGGATGTCCGAGCCGCCGTACCGAGCCGCGTCCGTGTTCAGGACCTCCGTCCAGGCGGTCACCGAGTCCGGCACCCCGAGGCGGTACTCGTGGCGGACCACCGGGGAGAAGTGGCTGATCGCGAGCAGCGGCGCGCCCGAGGTGTCGAAGCGCAGGAACGCGAAGACGTTGTCCTCGGCCGCGTCACCGTCCACCCAGGAGAAGCCCTCGGGATCGGTGTCGCGCTGCCACAGGGCGGGCGTCGCGCCGTACACGCCGTTCAGATCGCGGACCAGTTTCCGCACCCCGTGGTGGTCCGCCTCGGCGGCGTACGACGGATCGAGCAGCCACCAGTCCGGGCCGTGGCTCTCGGACCACTCCGCACCCTGGGCGAACTCCTGCCCCATGAACAGAAGCTGCTTGCCCGGGTGGGCCCACATGAAGCCCAGATAGGCGCGGTGGTTGGCCCGCTGCTGCCACCAGTCGCCGGGCATCTTGCTCACCAGTGACTGTTTGCCGTGCACGACCTCGTCGTGCGAGATCGGCAGCACATAGTTCTCGCTGTAGGCGTACACCATCGAGAAGGTCATCTCGTGGTGGTGGAACTTGCGGTGCACCGGCTCGTGCGAGACGTAGTCGAGCGAGTCGTGCATCCAGCCCATGTTCCACTTCAGGCCGAAGCCGAGCCCGCCGAAGCCGCCCGGGCCCACATGGTGGGTCGCCCGGGTGACGCCGTCCCAGGCCGTGGACTCCTCGGCGACCGTGACGACGCCGGGGCAGCGCCGGTAGACCGTGGCGTTCATCTCCTGGAGGAAGGCGACCGCGTCGAGGTTCTCCCGCCCGCCGTGCTCGTTGGGCGACCACTCGCCGTGCTCACGGGAGTAGTCGAGGTAGAGCATCGAGGCGACGGCGTCCACCCGCAGCCCGTCGATGTGGAACTCCTCGCACCAGTACACGGCGTTGGAGACCAGGAAGTTGCGGACCTCCTTGCGGCCGTAGTCGAACTCGAGGGTGCCCCAGTCGGGGTGCGCGGCGCGTGCCGGGTCCTCGTGCTCGTACAGCGGGCGGCCGTCGAACTCCGCGAGCGCCCAGTCGTCGCGCGGGAAGTGCGCCGGCACCCAGTCCATCAGTACACCGATGCCCGCCCGGTGCAGGGCGTCGACCAGATAGCGGAAGTCGTCCGGGGTGCCCATCCGGGAGGTCGGGGCGTAGAAGCCGGTGACCTGGTAGCCCCAGGAGCCGCCGAACGGATGCTCCGCCACCGGCATCAGCTCGACATGGGTGAACCCGAGGTCCTTCACATAGGCGGGGAGCTGGAGCGCCAGCTGGCGGTATGTCAGACCGGGTCGCCAGGACGGCAGATGCACCTCGTAGACCGAGAACGGCGCCTCGTGCACCGGCCGGTCCGCACGGCGGGCCATCCACTCCTCGTCCCGCCAGACATGGTGGGACTCGGTCACGATCGAGGCGGTGTCGGGCGGCACCTCGGCGCGGCGCGCCATCGGGTCGGCCCGCATGGTGTGCGAACCGTCGGGGCGCATGATCTGGAACTTGTAGAGAGCGCCCTCGCCCACCCCCGGCAGGAACAGCTCCCACACACCGGTCGAACCGAGCGAGCGCATCGGGAAGCCGGTGCCGTCCCAGTAGTTGAAGTCGCCGACGACCCGCACACCGCGGGCGTTCGGGGCCCACACGGTGAACCGGGTGCCGGTGACGCCCTGGTGGGTCATCGGCTGCGCGCCGAGCGCCCGCCACAGTTCCTCGTGCCGGCCCTCGCCGATCAGATGCAGATCGAGATCGCCGAGCGAGGGCAGGAAGCGGTACGGGTCGTGGGCCTCGACCTCGTGCGAACCCACGCCCCCCTCGCCGTCGTAGGAGACGAGCAGCTGGTACTCGGGGGCCTCGCGCAGCGGCAGGACGCCGGAGAACAGGCCGTCGCCGTCCTCGTGCAGCTCGGCCCGCAGACCCTTGGCGAGCACGGTCACGGTCCTGGCGAAGGGGCGCAGGACGCGCAGTTCGACGCCGCCCCGCACCGGGTGCGCGCCGAGCAGCCCGTGCGGGTCGTGGTGCCCGCCGCTCAGCAGCCGCTCCCTGTCGCCCTCCGCGAGCGGCTGGGCCGCCCGCACGCCGTGACTGCCGCCGGCCCGCGGCGGTGGCGTGGCGGCCTTCTTCGCGCGGGGGTCGGCCGTGCCGGCGGCGGCCGGCTTCTTGGTCGCATCGGATCCGGAGGAATTTCGGGACGGGGGTCGGGCGGTCACGGGGGCGGCCTCCTTGGGCGCGGTGGGTTCAGGGGGTGGCGGCCAGGCGGTCGATCGCCGCCATGGGCACCGGCAGCCAGTCGGGGCGGTGCCGTGCCTCGTAGAGGGCCTCGTACACGGCCTTGTCCGTCTCGTACGCCCGCAGCAGTTCGGGCTCGGTGCGCGGATCGGTGCCGGCGGCCTCGGCGTAGCCCTCGCAGTACGCGGCCCGGCAGAGCTCGGCCCAGGCCGGGTTCCAGGGGCGGTGGGTGCGGGCCGCGTAGTCGAAGGAGCGGAGTATGCCGGCGATGTCGCGCACCGGGGGCTGGGGTTTGCGGCGCTCGGCGAGCGGCCGGGCCGGTTCACCCTCGAAGTCGATGACCGACCACTCGTTCTCGGTCTTCGAGCCGCCGTACAGGGTCTGGCCCAGATGCAGGTCGCCGTGGACCCGCTGGGCCCGCCAGGCGCGGCCGTCGCGGCCGAGTTCGGCCAGGGCGTCGAAGGCGGTCCGCAGCCGGGGGACGTACGGCAGCAGGGCCGGCACCGCCTGCGCGGCCTCCTCCAGGCGCCGGTTCATCGCCGCCGCCAGGTGCTCCGTCTGCGCACGGCGCAGCATGACGGTGGGCAGTTCGTCCGCCAGCGCGGTGTGCACCTCGGCGGTGACGCGGCCCAGCGAGCGGGCCTCCGCGGTGAAGGAGGAACCTTTGTTCAACGCGTCGAGCGCCAGCTGCCAGCCGTCCTGGGAACCGCGCAGGAAGGGCTGGAGCACACCGAGGGTGTAGGGCGCCGAACCGCTGTGGGGCCGTGCCTCGTACCAGGCCACGGGCGCCGGAACCCGGTCGCACCCGGCGCGGGCGAGCGCCAGCGGCAGCTCCAGGTCCGGGTTGGGACCGGGCTGGACCCGGCGGAAGAACTTGAGGATGTACGCGTCGCCGTACACGAGCGACGAGTTGGACTGCTCGGCCTCCAGGGGGCGGGCGACCAGCGATCCGGGGATCGTCGGCGCACCCTCGAACCGGGCGAAGCGCAGCGGTCCGAGCTGTCCGGGCCGGCGCAGCCGTTCCAGGACGATCTCGGCCAGCCGCCGGTCGCGCAGGCCCTCGTAGACCGTCCGGCCCGCCAGCGGGCCGTCCGTCGGGTGCCCGATCAGCGCGGGCGCGAGATGCGGGGGCAGGGTCTCGCGTACGCCGAGGAGCAGTTGGTAGCAGTCCTGTGGTGCGTCGGCCGGCAGGCCCGGCTGCTCCACGTCCACCAGCAGATGCAGCAGCCCGGGTCCCGTGCCGTCCAGGGGCAGCAGCTCGGTCGCCGAGACGAGCGAGAACCCGGTGACCGGATGGCCCTTTCCGGCGAACCAGCGCTGCCGTGGCAGCCAGGCGTGCAGCAGGGGGGCGAGGGACGGGAGAAGAGCGATCTGAGTCCGGGTGGATGCAGCCTCCGACATGGCTTCGCGTCCTTTCCCCGGGTACACCACATGTGCGCAGAGTGTCCCGGATTACAGCAGTGGCTGTCCGGCGGCGCGCGGGGATGAAGGGGAGAGTGCCCGGTGCGGGACGGGGGAAACCGCCCCGCAGGAGGTACCTCTCGTTACCTGGGCATCAGGCTGCCGCCGCGTCCTTCCTGAGCCTGAACCAGTAGAAGCCGTGGCCGGCGAGAGTGAGCAGATACGGCCACTGGCCGATGGCCGGGAACCGCACTCCGCCGATGAGCTCCACGGGATGCCGTCCGCCGAACTGCCGCAGGTCGAGCTCGGTGGGCTGCGCGAACCGCGAGAAGTTGTGCACGCACAGCACGAGGTCGTCCTTGTACTCGCGGGTGAAGGCGAGCACCGCCGGATTCGACGAGGGCAGTTCGGTGTAGACGCCGAGTCCGAAGGCGGGGTTCTGCTTGCGGATCTCGATCATGCGTCGGGTCCAGTGGAGCAGCGAGGACGGGCTGCTCATCGACGCCTCGACATTGGTGACCTGGTAGCCGTAGACCGGGTCCATGATGGTCGGCAGATAGAGCCGTCCGGGGTCGCAGGAGGAGAAGCCCGCGTTCCGGTCGGGGGTCCACTGCATCGGCGTGCGCACCGCGTCCCGGTCGCCGAGCCAGATGTTGTCGCCCATCCCGATCTCGTCGCCGTAGTACAGGATCGGCGAGCCCGGCAGCGACAGCAGCAGGGCGGTGAAGAGTTCGATCTGGTTGCGGTCGTTGTCCAGGAGCGGCGCGAGTCGCCGCCGGATGCCGATGTTGGCCCGCATCCGCGGGTCCTTGGCGTACTCGGCGTACATGTAGTCGCGTTCTTCGTCCGTGACCATCTCGAGCGTGAGCTCGTCGTGGTTGCGCAGGAAGATGCCCCACTGGCAGTTCTGCGGGATCGCCGGCGTCTTGGCCAGGATTTCCGAGACCGGGTAGCGGGACTCGCGCCGTACCGCCATGAAGATCCGCGGCATCACCGGGAAGTGGAACGCCATGTGGCATTCGTCGCCGCCCGCGGGGAAGTCGCCGAAGTAGTCGACGACGTCCTCCGGCCACTGGTTGGCCTCCGCCAGGAGCACCGTGTCCGGGTAGTGCGCGTCGATCTCCTTGCGCACGCGCTTGAGGAACGTGTGTGTGGCGGGGAGGTTCTCGCAGTTCGTGCCCTCCTCCTGGTACAGGTACGGCACGGCGTCCAGCCGGAAGCCGTCGATCCCCAGGTCGAGCCAGAACCGCAGCGCCGAGATGATCTCCTCCTGCACCGCCGGGTTCTCGTAGTTGAGATCCGGCTGGTGGGAGAAGAAGCGGTGCCAGTAGTACTGCTTGCGGACCGGGTCGAAGGTCCAGTTGGACGTCTCGGTGTCGACGAAGATGATCCGCGCGTCCTGGTACTGCTTGTCGTCGTCGGCCCAGACGTAGTAGTCGCCGTAGGGGCCGTCGGGATCGCGGCGGGACTCCTGGAACCACTCGTGCTGGTCGCTCGTGTGGTTCATGACGAAGTCGATGATGACCCGCATACCGCGCTGGTGGGCGGCGTCCACGAACTCGACGAAGTCGGCGAGGTCCCCGAAGTCGGGGAGGACCGACGTGTAGTCGGAGACGTCGTAACCGCCGTCCCGCAGAGGGGATTTGAAGAACGGCGGCAGCCAGAGGCAGTCGACCCCCAGCCATTGCAGATAGTCCAGTTTGGCGGTGATGCCCTTGAGGTCGCCGATGCCGTCGCCGTTGCTGTCCTGGAAGGACCGCACGAGGACTTCGTAGAACACGGCCCGTTTGAACCAGTCGGGATCGCGGTCCTTGGCGGGAGTGTCCTCGAACGTGTCGTGGACGGGCTCATTGACGATCATGATGTGGGTGACCCTCCGATCGGCGGGGACGGTCGCAGAACGACGATGTGCGCGGGCGTGCTGCCCGGCTCGAGGCGCACATAGGTGGATCTGCCCCAGTGATAGGTCTCGCCGGTGAGCTCGTCGCGCACCGGTACGGTCTCGTGCCAGCCGAGTCCGAGTTGCGGCATGTCCAACGAGACCGTTGCCTCCTGGGTGTGGTGGGGGTCGAGGTTGACGACCACGATCACGGTGTCGCCCGGATTCGGACCGGACTTCTTCGAGTAGGCGATCACCGCGTCGTTGTCCACGGGGTGGAAGTGGATGTCGCGCAACTGCTGGAGGGCGCCGTGGCGGCGCCTGATCCGGTTGAGCTTGGTGATGAGGGGGGCGATGGAGCGCCCCTCGCGCTCGGCCGACTCCCAGTCACGGGGCCGTAGTTGGTACTTCTCCGAGTGCAGGTACTCCTCGCTGCCCTCCCGCACCGGCACGCTCTCGCAGAGCTCGTAGCCGGCGTACACACCCCAGCTGGGCGACAGCGTCGCCGCGAGCACCGCACGCACCTCGAAGGCCGGACGGCCGCCCTTCTGGAGGTAGGCGTGGAGGATGTCGGGGGTGTTCACGAAGAAATTGGGGCGCATGTACGAGGCGGCGTCACCGGAGAGCTCGGTGAGGTACTCGGTGAGTTCCTGCTTGCCGGTACGCCAGGTGAAGTAGGTGTACGACTGCTGGAAGCCGATGGCCCCCAGGGTGTGCATCATCGCCGGCCGGGTGAACGCCTCGGCCAGGAAGATCACGTCCGGATCGGTCCGGTTGATGTCCGCGATCACCTTTTCCCAGAAGACGACGGGCTTGGTGTGAGGGTTGTCCACGCGGAAGATCCGTACACCGTGTTCCATCCAGAAACGCAGCACTCTGAGCGTTTCCTGGACGAGTCCGCGCATGTCCCGGTCGAACGCGATCGGGTAGATGTCCTGGTACTTCTTCGGCGGGTTCTCGGCGTACGCGATGGAGCCGTCGGCGCGGTGGTGGAACCACTCGGGGTGCTCGGTCACCCAGGGGTGGTCGGGCGAGCACTGGAGCGCGAAGTCGAGGGCGATCTCCATGCGCAGACCGCGTGCCGTCTCGACGAAGTGGTCGAAGTCCTCGAAGGTGCCGAGGTCGGGGTGGAGCGCGTCGTGGCCGCCGTCCGCGGAGCCGATGGCCCAGGGGACACCGACGTCGTGGGGGCCGGGGGAGAGGGTGTTGTCGGGCCCTTTGCGGAAGGTGGTCCCGATGGGGTGCACCGGCGGCAGGTAGATCACGTCGAAACCCATGGCGGCAACGGCGGGCAGCCGTTCGGCGGCGGTGCGGAAGGTGCCGGACACGGGCGGGCCCTCCTCGGGGACGACGGCCCCCTCGGAGCGCGGGAACAGCTCGTACCAGGACCCGAACAGGGCTCGCTTGCGCTCCACCAGGAGCGACAACGGGCGGGAGATGGTGACCAGTTCGCGCAACGGGTGACGGGTGAGCGCGGCGGCGGCGTCCGGCGCCAGAGCGGCGGCGAGCCGGGCGGCCGACGAGCGCGAGGTGTCGCGGAGGGCGTCGACGGCGGCGAGCACGGCCTCGCGCCCGTCGCCCTTGGGCACGCCGGCCGCGGCCCGCTCGTACAGCTCGGCGCCCTCCGCCAGCACGAGCGCGGTGTCGATGCCTGCGGGGACCTTGATGCCGGCCTGGTGGCGCCAGGTGGCCACCGGGTCGCTCCAGGCCTCCACGGCGTAGCTCCAGCGGCCCTCCGTGTCCGGGGTGATGTCGGCGCCCCAGCGGTCGGTGCCGGGCGCGAGCTCCCGCATGGGGGTCCAGGGGCCGGGGCGGCCGCTGGGGTCTCGCAGCACGACATTGGCCGCGACCGCGTCGTGTCCTTCGCGGAAGACGGTGGCGGCGACCTGGAAGGTCTCGCCGACGACCGCTTTGGCGGGCCTCCTCCCGCAGTCGACTTGGGGACTGACGTCCAGGACAGGGATGCGACCGATCATGGGCTCACCTGAGGGCTGTTCGGACAGGACAGATTGAGCGGATTGTCTACTAATTCCTGCTTTGCCTGTTCTTTGTAGCTGGTCAGTCGACGGCTGGCGTGCTGCGGGCATGGCCGCTCCTGTCCGCGTTCACTCGGGTGGGCTGAAACCTGTCGCTCAGGGAGTGCGGTCGCGCACGTACCGGGTGAGCCTTCCCACGCTTTTCGGGTGGGCAATCCGGTGGTTTGTTAACTACTAGGACGTAGGTGGCTGCACAAGGGAAACGAATCGGCGGAACGGGGTGCGGGTGCCCACGCGACGCGTGACCACCCGCACCCCGTTCGCGCTCCGTTCGATTCCGGCTAGGGGGCGACCCGGGTTCCCCGGCTCGTTCGCGCCGCCCGTTCCTGGTGTCCTGCACGACCCCGTCCGCCGCGGCTGACGGGCCGTCCACTCGTCGGCGAACGCCGGTTTCGGCGACAGGCGGCTGCCGACGCACCGTCATCACCCCTCGTCGGAGCGGTTTCCCGTGCGGAGGCCATGCAGTGGTGGATCCCGGCGACCGCGGCAGCCGACGCGGTGCCCAGGATCTGGGTGGGGCCCTGTTCGAACACGCCGGACTCCTCCGGCCACCTACCGCACCGAACGGCCCAGACCCTGGCCGAAAGCCTCCGCCGGTTCCGGGACCGAGGCCGCGCGGTTCCCGGGAGACCGGTGAGCCGCTGGCCACAGCTTCCACGGGCGGTGGTTGCGTTCGCGTACGCGGTGTTCGCGTCTGTTCGCGTACCCGAGCGTCGACCGCGAACCGTTCGAACGTCGGTCGCACGACCGTGCGACCTCATCGGGGGCGCCGCCACGCCGGGTACCCCAACGGCTCCCCCGGAGCGACACAGTCGGTCGTCGACGGCCGCGCTCTCACCCGCGCCCCGCGCCCTGATCCGGTCGTGGCGCCGGCCGCGTACGAGGCCGACCGCCGGTCCCGCGGTCGGCCTCGGGTCGGCCTCGGCTCCCCCTCCGGCCCCACGGTGCGCGCCCGCCGCCGAATGCCCCGGCGGGCATCCACCGGGCTCCGCGCGCCGTGGTTGCGGAGGGCGGGGTGCGACTAACGTCGTGCGACGGAGAGACGCACACCGCCGTGCGTCCCCTCGGATGCGTACCTCCCCTGCGAAGGTGGGACCCGTGAAGGCCATTCGTCGATTCACCGTCCGCCCCGTCCTCCCCGAACCGCTCCGCCCGCTCAGCGACCTCGCGCGCAATCTGCGCTGGTCCTGGCACAGCGAGACCCGAGACCTCTTCCAGGCCGTCGACCCCGCGGGGTGGCGGGCGGCCGGAGGCGATCCCGTACGGCTGCTCGGCTCGGTGTCCGCCTCCCGGCTGGCGGAGCTGGCCGGGGACCAACCCTTTCTGCACCGGCTGGCCGCCGCGGCCGCCGATCTGGACGACTATCTGCACGGACGCAGGTGGTACCAGACGCACAGCGGCACCTCCGGCGACGGCGGGCCGGAGTTTCCCGCCGCCGTCGCCTACTTCTCGCCGGAGTTCGGCGTCACCGCCGCGCTCCCGCAGTACTCCGGCGGTCTCGGCATCCTCGCCGGCGACCATCTCAAGGCCGCGAGCGACCTCGGCGTACCGCTGATCGGCGTCGGACTGCTCTACCGCCACGGCTACTTCCGCCAGTCCCTCTCCCGCGACGGCTGGCAGCTGGAGCACTATCCGGTGCTCGATCCCAACGAACTGCCGGTCACCCTGATGCGGGAACAGGACGGCACCCCGGCACGGGTGTCCCTCGCGCTGCCCGGCGGGCGCGCGCTGCGGGCGCACATCTGGGTCGCCCACGTCGGCCGGGTGCCCCTGCTGATGCTCGACTCGGACGTCGAGGAGAACGGCCCCGGCGAGCGCGACGTCACCGACCGGCTGTACGGCGGCGGCAGCGAACACCGGCTGCTCCAGGAGATGCTGCTGGGCATCGGGGGAGTGCGGGCGGTGCGGACGTACTGCCGGCTCACCGGGCACCCGGAACCCGAGGTGTTCCACACCAACGAGGGGCACGCCGGCTTCCTCGGGCTGGAGCGCATCCGCGAGCTGGGCCGGGCCGCCGAGCACGGCGGCAGGGACCTGGACTTCGAGGCGGCGCTCGAAGCGGTGCGGGCCGGGACCGTGTTCACCACGCACACCCCCGTGCCGGCCGGCATCGACCGCTTCGACCGGGAGCTGGTCGCCCGCCACTTCGGCGAGCACGCCGAACTGCCGGAGGTCCCGGTCGAGAAGATCCTCCAGCTCGGCATGGAGACCTACCCGGGCGGCGAGCCCAACCTCTTCAACATGGCCGTGATGGGACTGCGGCTCGCCCAGCGCGCCAACGGGGTCTCGACCCTGCACGGCGCCGTGAGCCGCGGCATGTTCGCGGGCCTGTGGCCGGGCTTCGACGCCGAGGAGGTGCCGATCACCTCCGTCACCAACGGCGTGCACGCGCCCACCTGGGTGGCGCCCGAGGTGTTCCGGCTCGGCGCACGCCGGATCGGCGCCGACCGCGCCGAGGACGCCCTGTCCGTCGGCGACACCGGGCCCTGGGACGCCGTCGCCGACATCCCCGACGCCGACATCTGGGGGCTCCGCCGCGAACTGCGCGAGCAGCTGGTGACCGAGGTGCGCCGGCGCGTGCGTGCCTCCTGGCGGCAGCGGGGCGCGGACGGGGCGGAGCTGGGCTGGGTCGACAACGTCCTCGACCCGGATGTGCTGACCATCGGATTCGCCCGCCGCGTGCCGTCGTACAAGCGGCTCACACTGATGCTCCGCGACCGCGACCGGCTGATGGAGCTGCTGCTGCATCCCACCCGGCCGGTGCAGATCGTGGTGGCCGGCAAGGCCCATCCCGCGGACGACGGCGGCAAGCGGCTGGTGCAGGAGCTGGTGCGGTTCGCGGACGACCCGCGGGTGCGGCACCGCATCGTCTTCCTGCCCGACTACGGCATGGCCATGGCGCAGAAGCTCTACCCGGGCTGCGACGTCTGGCTGAACAACCCGCTGCGTCCGCTGGAGGCCTGCGGCACCAGCGGGATGAAGGCGGCGCTGAACGGCTGCCTCAACCTGTCGGTGCTGGACGGCTGGTGGGACGAGTGGTTCGAGCCGGACTTCGGGTGGGCGATCCCCACCGCGGACGGCGCGGCCACCGACGACGACCGCCGTGACGACCTGGAGGCCGCGGCCCTCTACGAGCTGATCGAGAACCGGGTCGCCCCGCGCTTCTACGACCGCGGCGACCAGGGCCTGCCCTCGCGGTGGATCGAGATGGTCCGGCGCACGCTGACCACCCTCGGCCCCAAGGTGCTGGCGGGGCGCATGGTGCGCGAGTACGTGGAGCGGCTGTACGCACCGGCGGCCCGGGCCCATCGGGCGCTGGGCGCGGAGAGCGCACGCGAACTGGCCTCCTGGAAGCGGCGGGTGCGGACCTCGTGGCCGCGGGTCGCCCTGGACCATGTGGAGGCGTCGGAGCAGCCGGCGTCCGAGGGCACGGCGGAGCTGGGAGCCACGCTCGGGCTGCGGGTGCGGGTCGCCCTCGGCGACCTGGAGCCGGACGACGTGGAGGTACAGGCGGTTGCGGGCCGGGTGGACTCCGACGACGCGATCGCCGACGCCCAGACCTTCCCGCTGAAGCCGGCGAGCGGCCCGGACCTGGAGGGCCGCTGGGTGTACGAGGGTCCGCTCGCGCTGGACCGCACCGGCCCGTTCGGCTACACGGTCCGCATCCTGCCCGCCCACCGGTTGCTCGCGGCGAGTGCGGATCTGGGTCTGGTTGCCCTCCCGACGGAGGCGACGGGGGAGGGCGCGGGCGTGCTGATGCGCTGACCCCCGTGCTTCTTCGGGAGCGCTAGTCCTGTGTGCCCGGCCGCGTTCGCGGCCGGGCACGCCTTCTTCATGACGTGAACTCAGCGTCTTGACGTGCACATGCGATGCCTTTAGTTTCCTGGTCCACCATCGCGTTCACTCTCACGCTCAACGTTCATATGAGTGAACCGAGTTGGGACCGCAGCCCCCCACCCGGAAGGCATCCCCATGCGCACCGGATCCACCTCCCATGCCCTGCGCGGGCCGCGAACGCTCGCGCTCGCTCTGTCCACCGTGCTGGCCGGCGTGCTCGCCGCCACCCTCATATCCCCGGCCTCCGCCGTGAAGGAGGCCCCCGGGGCCACCGCGAAGGCGGCCGCCGCGGCCGCGGCCCCGGCCGCCTTCACCCACCCCGGCGTGCTCGTCAGCCGCCCCCAGCTGGACTTCGTCAAGGCCAAGGTCCAGGCGAACGCCCAGCCCTGGAAGGGCGCCTACGACCAGATGATGGGCAGCAAGTACGCCTCGCTCTCGCGTACCGCCAAGCCCCGCGCGGTCGTCGAGTGCGGCTCGTACTCCAACCCCAACAACGGCTGCACGGACGAGCGCGAGGACGCGATCGCCGCGTACACTCTCTCGCTCGCCTGGTACATCAGCGGTGACAGCCGCTACGCCGCCAAGGCCGTCCAGATCATGGACGCCTGGTCCGCGGTGATCAAGGACCACACGAACAGCAACGCCCCGCTGCAGACCGGCTGGGCAGGCTCCTCCTGGCCGCGGGCCGCCGAGATCATCAAGTACACCTACAGCTCGTGGCCCAACTCCGGGCGCTTCGGCACCATGCTGCGCAATGTCTATCTGCCCGAGGTCATCAACGGCTCGCACTCCAACGGCAACTGGGAGCTGAGCATGATGGAGGCCGCGATCGGCATCGCGGTCTTCCTGGAGGACCGCACGGCATACGACAGGGCCGTCACCAAGTTCCGCGGCCGGGTGCCCGCGTACATCTACGTCGCCTCCGACGGCGCACTGCCCAAGACCGCGCCGGGGTCCGGCCTCGACACCCGGGACAAGATCATCGGTTACTGGCAGGGCCAGTCGACCTTCATGGACGGACTCAGCCAGGAGACCTGCCGCGATCTGACCCACACCGGCTACGGGCTCTCCGCCATCTCGCATTTCGCCGAGACCACCCGCATCCAGGGTCAGGACCTCTATCCGGAGATCGCCGACCGGCTGCGGCACGCGCTCGGGCTGCACGCCAAGTACCAGCTCGGCACCCCGGTACCCGGAAACCTCTGCAAGGGCAGCCTCAAGGACAAGCTGGGGCCGGTCACCGAGGTCGGGTTCAACGCCCTGCACACCCGGATGGGCATCGACATGAGCAACACCCAGAGGCTCACCGAGCAGCAGCGGCCCGCCGGGTCCAACAACCTGTTCGTCGGCTGGGAGACGCTCACCCACGCCGGCAACCCCAGCTGACCGAACATCAGGGCGCCGGACACGCGAAACCGCCCGGGGTGGACATCCACCCCGGGCGGCTGTGCGACCGATGATCCCGAAAGATCAGAAGGTCAGTTTGAAGCTGTTGATGTAGCCGGTGTCCAGCCGCGCCCGGTCCTGAACCCGCAGCTTCCAGGCGCCGTTCGCCACCTCGGAGGAGGCGTTGACCGTGTACGTGGTCTGGACGTTGTCCGCCGAGTCGGAGGAGCTGAACGGCTTCAGCGGGTACACCGTGCCGTCCGGCGCCACCAGGTCGACGACCAGGTCGCCGCGCCAGGTGTGGATGATGTCCACGCCGACCTTCAGCGCGGCCGGGGCGTTGCCGGTGCGGCCGGTGACGTTGACCGTCGAGGTGACCGCGGCACCGTTGTCCGGGATCGCGACGTCGGCACTGTTCTCGAAGACGCCGCCCGGGTCGGGGTCGCCGCCGCCGGGACGGGCGCCGACGTTGATGCCGGCCCAGGCGTCGGTCACGGACTTGACCTCGGCGCTGGTGGCACCGTAGAGCTCGGTCGCGACCGCGAGCGTGCCGGTACGGGCCGCCGCGTAGTTCGTCGTCGAGTTGAACTTCGTGGTGAGCGCCTTGTACCAGATCAGCGCGGCCTTCTCCCGGCCGATGCCGGTGACCGGCAGCCCGTCCGAGGTCGGGGAGTCGTAGTTCACGTCGTTGACGGTCTTCGCGCCGCTGCCCTCGGAGAGCAGGTAGAACCAGTGGTTCGCCGGACCCGAGGAGTAGTGCACGTCGATGCCGCCGATGCCCGAGTACCAGGCGTCCTTGGACGCGCCGTCCTTGCTCGGCTTGTCCATGTAGCGCAGCGGGGTGCCGTCGCCGTTGATGTCGATCTTCTCGCCGACGAGGTAGTCGCCCTTGTCCTGGGCGTTGTTGCCGTGGAACTCCACGGCCGCCGCGAAGATGTCGGACGTCGCCTCGTTGAGGCCGCCGGACTCACCGCTGTAGACGAGCTTCGCGGTGGCCGCCGTGACGCCGTGCGTCATCTCGTGCGCGGCGACGTCGATCGACGTGAGCGGCTTGGCGTTGCCCGCGCCGTCGCCGTACGTCATGCAGAAGCAGCTGTCCTGCCAGAAGGCGTTGATGTAGTTGTTGCCGTAGTGCACGCGGGAGTACGCGCCGACACCGTCACCCCGGATGCCGGAACGGCCGTGCACGTTCTTGTAGTAGTCCCAGGTGAGGCCCGCGCCGTAGGCGGCGTCGGCGCCGGCGGTCTCCAGGTTGGAGGCCTGCCCGTTGCCCCAGACGTCGTCCGGACCCGAGAACAGCGTGCCGGTGCCCGACGTACCCCGGTTGAGGTTGTACGTCTTGTGGCTGCCGCGTCCGGCGTCCGTGAGGTTGTACGTGGACCCGGACTGCGTGCTGCCGAGGGTCACCTGGCCGCTGTACTGCGTGTTGCCGGTGCCGTTCTCGACGGCCTGCCACTCGTAGAGCTTCTTGCCCGTGGTGGCGTCGGTGACGACGTGCAACTCGTTCGGAGTGCCGTCGTGCTGGAGGCCGCCGACGACGGTCTCGTACGCGAGGACCGGCTTGTTGCCCTGCGCCAGCCAGACCACCTTGCGCGGCGCGCGGTCCGCGTCGGCCTTGGTGGAGCCGTCGGCCTTGGCGAGACCGAGTGCCTGCTTCTCCGCGGCGGCCGGCGTCACGTCGGCGCTGGTGTCGACGTCCTTGAGCACCGTCTTCGAGGCCTTGGTCACCGACTCGGTGGCACCGGCCTTGCTCTCGGCGACCACGAGGTCGCCGCCGAGGACCGGCAGGCCCGCGTAGGTGCGCTCGTAGCGGGTGTGGGTGGTGCCGTCGCGGTCCTGGGTGACATCCCGGACCACGAGCTTCTCCTGGGCGGTCAGGCCCAGTTCGGCCGCCGTGGCCGCCGTGGTGGCGCTCTGCTTGCGGATGAGCTCCGCGCGCTGGGCGGGGCTCAGGCTCAGCGGCAGGGCGCCGGGGTCGGCCTTCCCTGCTTGCGCGGATGCCGGAACGGCGGATGCCGCCGGATCGGCCGACGAGGGTCCGGCCTGGAATCCGACGGCAAGGAGGGCCGCGGTGGCTATGAGCGCTCCGGTCGCTGTGGTGCGCCGGCGAGGCGTGGGTCTCACGCGAACTCCTTCTGCGAGGGGGGTACCGGACGACTGGGTGGGGTCGTCCGGGCAGAGCCTGCGGAGCATGTGGTGCGTGGAACGGGGGAAGAGTCGCAGGGGTGAACGGGTCCTGTCAGGACCGCGTCAACAAGTTGGCCGGATTTCGTCCGGTGCCCGTTTGGTCATGTTCGTTAAGCGAACGTTTCGTCGATCATCACCAGGTCGCCGGCCGGCGGGGGTACAAGCCCTGAGCCGCCGATAATCCCGGTATCAAACCTGTGTGCGTTCCGTTCGAACGGACAGGCCGGCGGAGGGTACGCGCCGCCCGCGGCGAGCGCCCCGAAGTGTGGCGCGTTCCGCGCCCCTCGTCGCGTCCTTTCGGACCCGCACGGCCCGGAGACGGTCAGCGGGCGCGCGGGGTCACGCGGCCCGCGGTCGCGGATCCAGCCACAGGGCCTCGGCGACCGCGCACAGCTCGCCCCCGGCGGTCGCCAGGGCCACCCCCATCGTGTGCTTGCGGCCCGACTCCTCGCGCAGCCAGGCGTACGAGACGTGCGGCGCCGCCGCGGCCACCGGCCGTAGCAGCGTCGCGGTCAGGGACGCCGTCACCGCCCCGGCCTGCTGGGTGCCGAGCAGCCGTCCCGCCCAGTTCCCCGGGCAGTCCAGCGCGCCCCACACCAGTTCGGGCGGCAGCAGCCCGTCGGAGTCCGCGAGCGCCGGGTCGGGGATCCAGCCGCAGGCGACGACGTCGCGGCCCGGGACCGGTGTGCAGTGCTGGCGCAGCCCGCGGTCGGGCGTACGGTCCAGCCCGCAGCCGAAGCAGTCGACCATTCCCGCGGGCGGCGCCGCCCGGAAGGCCTCGGTGGCGGCGACCGCCTCGTCCCACCCGGGCGCCGGCGGCGCATCGGGCCGGCGGTCGTCGGGTGCGGCGGGCCGTGCCGTCGCCAGTGGCATGTCCGCGGGGCCCAGGGCCCAGCCCCCGCCCGTCCCGGCGATCGGCACCGGCACTCCGACGGGCACGGGCCCGCGGAAGTCGACCCGTATGGTGCCCGCGCCGGATCGTTCGGCGAGGAGCCCCGCCACGAAGCCCCCGAAGGCCACGCCCGGGTAGCCGACGTAGAGCTCCGGCACCACCACCGTCTCCGGAGCCGGGTCCGGAGTCACCTCACTCGTCATGCCGACCACGATCACATACGCGGGTGGGCGCGGGTCGCGGTGGCTGGGTACCGGGGCGGCGGCCGTGTTCGCGTGCTTGCCCGGGGGGTCACGTGCGTGGACGGCGCTCGTACGGCGGAGGCGGGCGGGTCCGTGCAGGGCGGAGGCGGACGGTGCGCGGGGGCCGGAGGCGGATGGTGCGCATACAGCGGTGCACGTACGGCTGTGCACGTACAGCCGTGTACGTAGAGCGGTGCACGTACGACGCGAGCGGGCGGTCCGCGCACCGCGGGAGCGAGGGTCCGCGCACCGTCGAATAGGTCTCCGCCGCGGGCCACGGTTCAATGGTCCGTCCTGCCCGCTCCACGGCGTCTCCCAGAAGGCTGTATGTCGATCACTTCGTCCCGTCCGTCGCTCCGCGCACCCGGCGACCTCGTCGCCGCCCGCCTGACGGCGCTACGGAACAGCTTTCGCGCCGCCCGCCCCTCGCTCGCGCTCTACCTCGCGATCCGCTTCCTCGGCCTCGTCGTCCTCGTCCTCTGGTCGGCGTCCACCGGCAAGAGCGCCCACGTCCTGCTGAGCAGGCGCTGGGACTCGCTCTGGTACACCCGCGTCGCCGAGCACGGCTACGGCTTCACCCTCCAGGCGCCCGACGGGCGGAGCCTGTCCGGCATGGCCTTCTTCCCCCTGCTGCCCTGGCTGGAGGAGGGCCTGTCGGCGGTCAGCCCGCTGAGCCTGCCCGACGCGGGACTCGTGGTCAGCGCGCTGGCCTCGCTGGTGGCCGCGTGGGGGATCCACGCCGTGGCGAGCCATGTCCACGGCCACCGGGCCGGACTCGTCCTGGTGGGCCTCTGGGCGGCCCTGCCCGTCGGCATCGTCCAGTCCATGGCGTACAGCGAGTCCCTCTTCGTCGCCCTCGCGGCCTGGTCCCTGTACTCCGTCCTCACCGGACGATGGATCACCGCGGGACTGCTGTCCTTTCTCGCGGGCCTCACGCGACCCATAGGGCTGGCCGTGTGCGCCGCCCTCCTCGTCGCCGCGCTGCTGGTGACGGCGGACAGTCTGCGCACCCGGCGCCGGCTCCCGGACTCGGTGGCCGCCATGGCCGTGGGATGCGCGATCGCGCCGCTCGGCGCCGCGGGCTTCGTCCTGTGGGTCGGGCACCGGCAGGGTCATCTGCTCGGATACCTCGACGTGCAGGCGGGGTGGGGCAACGGTTTCGACGGTGGTATCGCCTTCGCCCGCTTCCTCTCGTCCTTCGCCCGCTCGGGCGTCGTGACCGCCGTCGTGGTCGTTCTGCTGTTCCTGCTGGCCGCGTGGCCGC
Organism: Streptomyces sp. AM8-1-1; assembly: GCF_032229325.1. Lineage (NCBI taxonomy): Bacteria > Bacillati > Actinomycetota > Actinomycetes > Kitasatosporales > Streptomycetaceae > Streptomyces > Streptomyces sp. AM8-1-1. The sequence goes on along the minus strand of NZ_CP135086.1, from coordinate 2,539,714 downwards.
ACCGGATCGGCCTGCGGCAGGGGCAGCCGGTGGCTCTGGTGGTGTACTCGGCCGTCGTCACGCTGCTGGCGCTGGGTGCCTCGGGCTACTTCGGCTCGAAGCCGCGCCTCCTGATGCCGGCCTTTCCGCTGCTGCTGCCGCTCGCGGTGGTGCTCGCCCGGTCACGCTCGGCATACCTCTGGACGACGCTGACCACGATGACCGCGGCGGGCGCCGTCTACGGAGCCTTCTGGCTGAACGGCTCGGGCCCGCCGTAGCTCGTCCCCGGCGCCGCCGGGCAGATCGTTCCCTCCAACTCGTTCGCGGCACCGGGCATACCGTCCCCCACACCGGGCATGCCAGCAATTGTGCATTCCATCCGATTTAGGCATTTTCGGTACGATAAGGGAGCGGGCAGGTACCGAGCGGTGATGCCCTCCGAGGGGATGCTCCGGCGCTGTTCGTCGCGCCGGTGGGTGCACGGACCGATGCCGTCCGCCTGCGCAGGTGACCACGAGCCGGGTCGGCGCGTGCCCGCGTCGCGTGAGAGCAGGACCGCGCGGAACGCCGTCCCACAGCCCCACCCCCAACAGAAACGCCCCCCAGGTACGGGCGGACGCCGGGAAGTGCCAGGCGAAGGAGTTCCTCATGGGTAAGGCAGTCGGAATCGATCTGGGCACCACCAACTCGGTGATAGCCGTGTGGGAAGGGGGCGAACCGACCGTCGTACCGAACGCCGAAGGCACCCGCACGACACCTTCCATCGTCGCCTTCTCCGACAGCGGTGAGCGGCTGGTGGGACAGCTTGCCCGCCGCCAGGCGATCCTCAATCCCAAGGGCACGATCTACTCGGCCAAGCGGTTCATCGGCCGCCACTACGACGAGATCTCCGACGAGGCCAAGGCCGTCGCCTACGACGTCGTCGAGGGCGAGGGCGGCGTCGCCCGCTTCGAGGTGCGCGACAAGCTGTACGCGCCGGAGGAGATCAGCGCCCTGGTCCTGCGCAAGCTCGTCGACGACGCGAGCAAGCAGCTCGGCGAGAAGATCACCGAGGCCGTCATCACGGTGCCCGCATACTTCAACGACGCGCAGCGCACCGCCACCAAGGACGCCGGCCGCATCGCGGGCCTCGATGTCCTGAGGATCATCAACGAGCCGACCGCGGCCGCCCTCGCCTACGGGATGGAGAAGAAGGGGCATGAGACCGTGCTCGTCTTCGACCTCGGCGGCGGCACCTTCGACGTGAGCATCCTGGACGTCGGCGACGGCGTGGTGGAAGTGCGCTCCACCTCCGGCGACAGCCACCTCGGAGGCGACGACTTCGACCGCCGCCTCGTCGACTACCTGGCCGACAACTTCCAGCAGTCCAACGGCATCGACCTGCGCAAGGACCCGCAGGCGCTCCAGCGGCTCTTCGAAGCGGCGGAGAAGGCCAAGACGGAGCTGAGCTCGGTGACCCAGACCCAGGTCAACCTGCCGTTCATCACGGCGGACGCCGAGGGCCCCAAGCACCTCACCGAGACGGTCATGCGCTCCACGTTCGAGCAGATCACGGCGGACCTGGTCGAGCGGACCCTGGAACCCGTCAAGCAGGCGATGGCCGACGCCAAGATCAGCGAGAACGACATCGACGAGGTCATCCTGGTCGGCGGATCGACGCGTATCCCGGCGGTGCAGAAGCTGGTCCGCCGCCTCACCGGCGGCAAGGACCCGAACATGAGCGTCAACCCGGACGAGGTCGTGGCGCTCGGCGGCGCGATCCAGGCCGGTGTGCTCAAGGGAGAGGTCCAGGACGTCCTGCTGCTCGACGTCATCCCGCTGTCCCTGGGTGTGGAGACCCGCGGCGGAGTCATGACCAAGGTCATCGAGCGGAACACCACGATCCCCGTCCGCCGCACGGAGACCTTCTCCACGGCCGAGGACAACCAGGCCGCGGTCGACATCGTCGTCCTCCAGGGCGAGCGTGAACTCGCCGCGGACAACCGTGTCCTGGGACGTTTCCAGCTCACCGACATCCGCCCCGCACCGCGCGGCGAGCCGCAGATCGAGGTCATCTTCGACGTCGACGCCAACGGCATCCTGAACGTCACCGCCCGCGACAAGGACACCGGCAGGGAACAGAGCATCACCATCAGCGAGGGATCCAACCTCGACCAGAGCGAGGTCGAGCGGATGGTCCAGGAGGCCGACCGGCACCGCGGGGAGGACCAGGCACTGCGCGAGGCCGTGGACGCCCGCAACGAGCTGGACGCCGTGGCGTACCAGGTCGAACGACGCCTCGGTGAGATGGGCGACGCCGCGGCGGCACACGAGAGGGCGCGGGCCGAGATGCTCGTCACCGAAGCGCGCGAGGCCGTGCAACAGGCAGCGCCGGTGGACAAGGTCAGGCCGCTGACCTCCGAACTCCAGCAGATCTACGCCGCGCTGGCGTCGCAGCCGGCGGGCGCGGAGGCATCCGGGCAGGAGCGGGCCGGCGCCGGTGCCGCGAGTCCCGGCGGATCCGAGGACGACGTGATCGACGCCGAATTCGACAAGAGCTGAGGTGCGGTCATGTCCACCGAACAGGGGCCGGTGACGCCCCCGGACGAGCTGGGCGACACCCCGCCGGAGCGGTCCGCCGGCCGGCCGGAATCGGCGGAGTCCGCGGAGTCCGGGCAGGTGCCGGAGGCGGACGACCGCACCGCCGAGCTGGCCGACCTCCGGGACCGCTGGCACCGGGCCCTCGCCGATCTGGACAACCTCCGCAAACGTCATGCCAGGGAGCTGGAGCGCGAACGGGGCGCCGAGCGCGCCCGTACCGCGGCGGCCTGGCTGCCGGTTCTCGACAATCTGGAACTGGCTCTCGTCCACGCCGGGTCGGACTCCTCTCCCGTGTTGGAGGGTGTCAAAGCCGTACGGGACCAGGCTGTTGATGTCCTGGCCCGCCTCGGTTATCCCCGTGACGACCGGACGGGGGTGCCGTTCGACCCGGCCGAGCACGAGGTCGTCGGCGTGGTTGAGGCCGGGGGCGCCGAGCCGAACACGGTCGTCGAGGTCGTACGCCCCGGCTACGGCGCGGGTGAGAGCCAGCTGCGGCCGGCTTCCGTGGTCGTCGCCAAACGGCAGGAGTGAGGCCCTCCATGGCCCGTGACTACTACGACGTGCTCGGGGTGCGGCGGGACGCGGACTCCGAGGAGATCCAGCAGGCGTTTCGCAAACTGGCGCGCAAGCATCACCCCGACATCAGCAAGGACCCGCAGTCCGAGGAGCGCTTCAAGGAGATCAACGAGGCGTACAGCGTGCTCTCCGACCCCAAGACGCGGCAGCGCTACGACCGTTTCGGCGAGAACTTCCGGCAGGTTCCGGAGGACTACGACGAGCGGGTGGCCGCGGGTGCGGGTGCGCGCGGCGGCCCGTACGGCCGGCCGGGCGGGGGCGGCCGGGTTCGCTACAGCACCGGCGGCGGCCAGGGGTTCGACGACTCGGGCATCAACTTCGAGGACCTGTTCGGCGGGATGTTCGGGCGCGGTGCCGGCGGCGGGGGCTTCGGGCCGGTCCCCGGCGCCGACCAGGAGGCGGAGATCGAGCTCAGCGTCGCGGAGGCCTACCGGGGCGGTCACCGGAGTATCACCCTCGCCGGCCCGGACGGGCAGCGGACCTATGACGTGAACATCCCGCGCGGAGTGGTCGACGGACAGCGCATCCGGCTCGCCGGGGAGGGCGGACGGGGGAGCGGGGACGGACCCGCGGGCGACCTGCTCCTGCGGGTCCGGATCAAGCCCGACACCCAGTTCCGGCTGGAGGGCCGGGACATTCATGTCGCGGTACCGGTGACCCCCTGGGAGGCGGCCCTCGGCGCGACCGTGCCGGTCCCCACCCCCACCGGCTCTGCCAGGGTCACGGTGCCCGCCGGTTCCTCCAGCGGCCGGCGGCTGCGGCTGCGCGGCGAGGGCATGCCCCATCCCCGTGGCGTCGACGGAGACCTCTACGCGGAGATCCGCATCATGGTGCCGCCCGAGCTCGACGACGAGGAGCGCGAGCTCTTCGAGAAGCTGGCGGCCGTGTCCACCTTCGACCCGAGGAAGCCAGGATGAGCAACGATCCGCGATCCGCAGCCGCCCCGGCACCCGGGGGCGCGAGCCGCACGGAAGCGGCCCCGGCACAGCACCTCGATGTACGGGTCCGCAGCTACGCGATGGTGCCCGCGCGCCGGCTCGACCTCGACACCGTCGCCCGGCGCTCGGGTCTCCACCCCGACCTCGTACGGCGGTTCGTCAGCCTCGGCCTCGTCGAGGCGACCCGCGACGCCCGTGGAGAGCTCCGGTTCCCGCCGACCGCTCCCGCGACCCTGGCGCGTATTCAGCGGTTGCGGGCGGGGCTTCCTCTCAACTATGCGTCCATTGGCCTGGTTCTCGATCTGCTCGACCGGATCGCCGAACTCGAGGACGCGTTGCGGCGCAGCAACACCAGTTCGAGGAGGGACGAATCGTGGATATGAACCGGCTCACCCAGAAGTCGCAGGAGGCTTTGCAGGAGGCTCAGACGATCGCCGGCCGGCTGAACCAGACCGAGGTCGACGGTGAGCATCTCCTGCTTGCTCTTCTCGATCAGCCGGACGGGTTGATTCCACGGCTGTTCGATCAGGCGGGCGCCGATACCCGGGCGTTGCGTTCGGCGGTGTCGGCGGAGTTGGCGCGGCGGCCGAAGGTGACCGGTCCGGGTGCGAGTCCGGGTCAGGTGTTTGTCACGCAGCGGCTGGCGAAGCTGCTGGATACGGCGGAGGAGGAGGCCAAGCGGCTGAAGGACGAGTATGTGTCGGTCGAGCATCTTGTGCTGGCGTTGGTCGATGAGGGGTCCGCGACGGGTGCGGGGCGTCTGCTTGCCGAGAACGGTGTGACGAAGGACGGTTTCCTGTCCGCGCTGACCCGTATCCGCGGGAATCAGCGGGTGACGTCGGCGACGCCCGAGGGCTCTTACGAGGCGCTGGAGAAGTATGGCCGTGACCTGGTGGCGGAGGCGCGGACGGGGAGGATGGATCCGGTGATCGGCCGTGACGAGGAGATCCGGCGTGTGATCCAGATCCTCAGCCGTAAGACGAAGAACAACCCCGTTCTGATCGGTGATCCGGGGGTGGGCAAGACCGCGATCGTGGAGGGTCTGGCGCAGCGGATCGTCCGCGGCGATGTGCCCGACGGGCTGCGCGACAGGACGATCTTCGCCCTTGACATGAGTTCGCTGGTGGCCGGTGCGAAGTACCGGGGTGAGTTCGAGGAACGTCTGCAGGCGGTGTTGAGTGAGGTCAAGGGCGGGGAGGGGCGGATCCTGCTGTTCATCGACGAACTCCACACCGTGGTCGGCGCGGGAGGCGGCGCGGAGGGCGCCATGGACGCGGGCAACATGCTCAAGCCCATGCTGGCCCGCGGTGAGCTGCACATGATCGGCGCCACCACGCTGGAGGAGTACCGCAAGTACGTCGAGTCCGACGCGGCTCTCGAACGCCGCTTCCAGCAGGTCGTGGTGGACGAGCCGAGCGTCGAGGACACCGTCTCCATCCTGCGCGGACTGCGTGAACGACTGGAGGTCTTCCACGGCGTGAAGATCCAGGACACCGCGCTGGTCGCCGCCGCAACCCTCAGCCACCGCTACATCTCCGACCGCTTCCTTCCCGACAAGGCCATCGACCTGGTCGACGAGGCCTGCGCCCGGCTGCGGACCGAGATCGACTCCATGCCGGCCGAACTCGACTCGATCACCCGCCGGGTGACCCGGCTGGAGATCGAGGCGGCGGCACTGGAGAAGGAGAGCGATACCGCGAGCGCCAAACGCCTGGACGAACTGCGCCGCGAACTGTCCGACCTGCGCTCCGAGGCGGACGCGATGCACGCCCAGTGGGAGGCCGAACGCCAGGCCATCAGGCGCGTGCAGCAACTGCGGCAGGAACTGGAACAGGTCCGCCAGGACGCAGAGGAAGCCGAACGCACCTACGACCTCAACCGCGCGGCCGAACTGCGCTACGGCCAACTCACCGAACTCGAACGGCGGCTGGCGGCCGAGGAGGAGGCACTCGCGGCCAAGCAGGGCGAGAGCCGGCTGCTGCGCGAGGTCGTCACCGAGGACGAGATCGCCGAGATCGTCGCCGCCTGGACGGGCATCCCCGTCACCCGCCTCCAGGAAGGCGAGCGCGACAAGCTGCTGCGACTGGACGAGATCCTCGGCGAGCGCGTGGTGGGCCAGGACGAGGCCGTCAAACTCGTCACCGACGCCATCATCCGCGCGCGCGCCGGCATCCGCGACCCGCGGCGGCCCATCGGCTCGTTCGTCTTCCTCGGCCCCACCGGCGTCGGAAAGACCGAGCTGGCCAAGACACTCGCCGCCGCCCTGTTCGACAGTGAGGAGAGCTTGATCCGCCTGGACATGAGCGAGTACCAGGAACGCCACACGGTGAGCCGGCTGGTCGGAGCGCCGCCCGGATACGTCGGCTACGAGGAGGGCGGCCAGCTCACCGAGGCGGTGCGCCGCAAGCCGTACTCCGTGGTCCTGTTCGACGAGGTGGAGAAGGCGCACGCCGATGTGTTCAACACCCTGCTCCAGGTCCTCGACGACGGCCGCATCACCGACGCCCAGGGCCGCACCGTCGACTTCCGCAACACGGTCGTCATCATGACGTCCAACCTCGGCTCGGCCTATCTGCTGGACGGGGTGAGCGCCGACGGTGAGATCAAACCCGAGGCGCGTGCCCTGGTGATGGGCGAACTGCAGAGCCACTTCCGCCCCGAATTCCTCAACCGTATCGACGACGTCGTCCTGTTCAGGCCACTGGGCATGGACCAGATCAAACACATCGTCGAGCTCCAGTTCGCCGATCTGCGCCGGCGCCTGGCCGAACGGCAGATCACCGTCCACCTCACCGGGCCCGCCGTCGAACTCATCGCCCAGCAGGGCTTCGACCCCGTCTACGGAGCCCGGCCGCTGCGCCGGTACATCTCCCACGAGGTCGAGACACTCATCGGCCGCGCCCTGATCCGCGGTGACGTGCAGGACGGATCGGAGATCCGAGTCGACGCCCAGAACGGCGAACTGATGGTCACCTACGGCGCGGCCGACCCCGCCGACGTGCAGAAAGCCGCGTGAATCCGGTGGCCGCGGTCACGGACAGAACGGTCGCCTGCATCCGCTGCGGCAGCAGGAACCGGGTGCCGGCGTCCGCCGACGGGCGCCCCCGGTGCGGAAAGTGCGGGGCCGACCTGCCCTGGATCACCGACGCCGGCGACGACGACTTCGCCGAGGTCGCGGAGAAGGCCACGCCGTTCGTCCTGGTGGATCTGTGGGCCACCTGGTGCGGACCGTGCCGCATGGTCAGCCCCGCTCTGGAGCAGGTCGCCCACGAACTCGCCGGCCGGATCAAGCTCGTCAAGGTCGACGTCGACCAGGCTCCCCGCATCGCCCAACGGTTCCAGGTGCAGGCCGTACCCACCCTGCTCCTGCTCGACAACGGAGAGATGATCGCCCGCCAGGCCGGCGCGGCACCCGCCGCGACCCTGCGCACCTGGGTCGAGGAGACCATCGCCGGCCGCCGCTGACGGCCGGCGCCCCGAGAGGGGACGCCCCAGGGGGCCGCGAGCCCCATGGAGCACACAAGGAGGCAGCACATGAGCACACAACCCGAGTCGCAGCGGCCGTCACCCGGCGACGTGACGCCCGACGCGAGACTGCGCACCGGCGCCGAGGGCGAGGTGACCCCCGAGGACCTGGTGCTGGCTTCGGGACGGGACGTCACCCCCGCGAACCTGAAGTGGGCGGAGCGCAAGATGGCCGAAGAGGGCACCGCGGCCGTCAACAAACTGCTTCCCTGACCGACTCCGGCGGCGTCCGTCCACGGCGGCATCCACCGGATACCACCGTGACCACACCGCCTCAGACCAGGCTGTCCCGCCACGCCCGGTGGAGGTCCGCGAACCGGCCCGTGCCCGCGACGAGATCGGCCGGAGCGCCGTCCTCGACGATCCGGCCGTGCTCCATCACGAGCACCCGGTCCGCGATCTCCACCGTGGACAGCCGGTGGGCGATCACCACGGCCGTACGCCCGTGCAGCACCGTGTCCATCGCCCGCTGCACCGCGCGTTCGCCCGGGATGTCCAGCGAGCTCGTCGCCTCGTCGAGGATCAGTACCGACGGGTCGGCGAGCAGCGCCCGGGCGAAGGCCACCAGCTGCCGCTGGCCGGCCGAGATGCGGCCGCCCCGCTTGCGGACGTCCGTGTCGTAGCCGTCCGGCAGGCTGCTGATGAAGTCGTGCGCGCCGATCGCCCGGGCCGCGCGCTCGATCTCCTCGCGGGTGGCATCGGGACGCCCCACGGCGATGTTCTCGGCGACCGTGCCGGAGAAGAGGAACGCCTCCTGGGTGACCATCACGACACCCCGCCGCAGGTCGGGCGTCGCCAGGTCGCGCAGATCGACGCCGTCGAGGAGGACTCTGCCGTCCGTCGGGTCGTAGAACCGGGCCAGCAGCTTGGCCAGCGTGGACTTTCCGGCACCCGTCGTGCCCACGACCGCGACGGTCTGGCCCGCGGGGATCGTCAGGTCGAAGCGGGGCAGTACCTCGCCGCCCGTGCGATAGGCGAAGCGCACCTCGTCGAACACGACCTCACGGCCCGGCCGGTCACCGGCGAGGGCGGGCAGCGGGCGGGGTGCCGCGGCCTGCGGGACCGACGGGGTCTGGGCGAGCAGGCCCGCGATCTTCTGGAGCGAAGCGGCCGCGGACTGGTACGAGTTGAGGAACATGCCCAGGCGGTCGATCGGGTCGTAGAGCCGCCGCAGATACAGCACGGCCGCCGCCAGTACACCGAGTGCGAGCGTCCCGTCCGCGACCCGGTACGCACCCCACAGCACGATCCCGGCGACAGCGGTGTTGGCGACGAGCCGCGAGCCGACGACATAGCGCGCCATCTCCAGGAGCGAGTCGCCGTTGATCCGGCCGTGGCGGTCGTTGAGCTGCCGGAAGGCGGCGTCGTTGGCCTGCTCGCGCCGGAACGCCCGTACCGGCCTGATGCCGTTCATCGTCTCGGCGAACTTCACGATGACGGCGGCGATCGCGGTGGAGCGGCGGGCGAAGATGGCCCTGGCCCGGCGCTGGTAGAGCCGTACCAGCAGATACAGCGGGACGAACGAGGCGACGGCCACCCCGCCGAGCCCGAGGTCCAGCCACAGCAGCATCACGGAGATGAAGACGAAGGCGAGGATGACGTTGATGAGCTCCTGGAGCCCCTCGCCGAGCAGTTCGCGCAGCGACTCGACATCGGTGGTCGACCGGGAGATCAGCCGCCCCGAGGTGTAGCGCTCGTGGAAGTCGACGCTGAGGGCCTGCGCATGCCGGAAAATGCGGCCGCGCAGATCCAGCAGGACGTCCTGGTTGACCCGGGCGGACGCCCGGATGAAGGAGTACTGGAGCAGCCCCGCGCCGAACGAGCAGACCGCGTAGCCGACGGCCACCAGGATCAGCGGGCCGTAGTCGTCGCGCCGGAAGGCCGGCACACCGCGGTCGATCGCGTATGCCACGAGCAGCGGCCCGGCCTGCACGGCGGCCTGCTGGAGCAGCAGGAGCAGGGCGACCCGCACGACGCGCGCCCGGTGCGGCGCGAGCAGCGACCGCAGCAGGGCGCCGGTCGCGCCCTTGGCCGTCGGGAGGTCGTCCCGGTCGAAGGGATCGCCCTCGACAAGGGTGCCGCTACCGCCGGCGGGACCGGTCCCGCCAGCGGCGGTCGTCGTCGTGGTCGCGGTCATCGTGCGCTCTCCTCACTGAGCCGGTCGTCGAAGGCGTGGGCCTCGTGGGAGGACTGCGCGCCGTCGGTGCCGGGAGCCGCGCTGTCGCCCCCCGACATCAGCCAGGCGTACTCCGCGTTCGTACGCAGCAGTTCGTGGTGCGTGCCCACCGCGGCGATCCGTCCCCCCGACAGCAGCGCCACCCGGTCGGCCAGCAGCACCGTGGAGGGCCGGTGGGCGACCACCAGGGCCGTCGTGTCCTGGAGAACCCGCCGCAGCGCGGCCTCCACCAGTGCCTCCGTGTGGACGTCCAGCGCCGACAGCGGGTCGTCCAGCACCAGGAAGCGGGGGCGGCCGACCACCGCACGGGCCAGGGCGAGCCGCTGGCGCTGACCGCCCGACAGGCTCAGCCCCTGTTCCCCGACCTGGGTGTCCCAGCCGTGCGGGAGGGACGCCACGAAGCCGGCCTGTGCCACCTCCAGTGCCCGCTCCAGCTCCGGTGCGCCCGCGCCGTCCGTGCCCATCAGGACGTTCTCGCCGACGCTCGCCGAGAAGAGGGTCGGCTCCTCGAAGGCCACCGACACCAGCTCCCGCAGCCGTTCGCGCGGCATCGCGGCGACGTCCTCGCCGTCGAGCGTGATCCGGCCGCCCGTGACCTCGTGCAGCCGGGGGACGAGCGCGGTCAGCGTGGTCTTCCCGCTGCCGGTCCCGCCGACCAGGGCCATCGTCTCGCCGGGCCGCACCCGCAGATCGATACGCGCGAGCACCGGTGGGGCGTCGGCCGCCGCGTCCGGGTAGCGGAACTCGACGCCCTCGAAACACAGTCCCTCCCCGCCGGCGGCCGGCGGACCCGACTCGGTGAGCACCTCCGACTCGCTCTCGGCGTCCATCACCTCGAAGAACCGCTCGGTCGCCGTGGCCGCCTCCTGGCTCATCGCCAGCAGGAAACCGATCGACTCCACGGGCCAGCGCAGCGCCAGCGCCGTCGACAGGAACGCCACCAGGGTGCCCGCCGACAGACCGCCGTCCGCGACCTGGACCGTGCCCAGCACCAGCGCGGCGCCGATGGTGATCTCGGGGATGGTGGTGATCAGGGCCCAGATCCCGGCCAGCAGCCGGGCCTTGCCCAGCTCGGTCCCGCGCAGTCGCTGCGAGAGCTCGCGGAAGGCGAGCGCCTGGCTGCGGTGGCGGCCGAAGCCCTTGATGATGCGGATGCCGAGGACGCTCTCCTCGACCACCGTCGTCAGATCGCCGACCTGGTCCTGTGCCCGTCGGGCGACGACGGCGTAGCGCGACTCGAAGTACGAACAGAGCACGACCAGCGGCACGATCGGCGCCGTCAGCACCAGCCCGAGGGTCCAGTCCTGGCCCAGCAGGATCACATAGCCGACCAGGATCGTCGTCGCGTTGACGAGCAGGAAGGTCAGCGGGAAGGCGAGGAACATCCGCAGCAGCATCAGGTCGGTGGTGCCCCGGGAGAGCAACTGCCCCGACGCCCAGCGGTCGTGGAAGGCCACCGGCAGCCGCTGGAGATGCCGGTAGAGATCGGCGCGCATCGACGCCTCGACCCCGGCCAGCGGCCGGGCCACCAGCCACCGCCGGAAGCCGAACAGCACGGCCTCGGCGATCCCGAGCAGCAGCAGGGCGAGCGCCCCGAGCCACACCCCGCCGGGATCGCGGTCCGCCACCGGGCCGTCCACGATCCACTTCAGGACGAGCGGGATGACCAGGCCGAGACAGGAGGCGACGACGGCGATGAAAGCCGCGCTGAACAGACGCGTTCGCACCGGTCGTACGTAGGGCCACAACCGCAGCAGCGAACGCACGGCTGACCGGTCCTCGGTGGCTGCATGTGGTGTCGACATCAGGGGTGAGCCTACGGTTCACCACTGACAGCGCTCACCCGAATTACCGGCCACTCACCGACGGCCGGTGCCCCGTGCACCCATCTCCCGGACGCCCTCGCCGCGGCCCCCTCACATCCTCGCTCGCAGCAGCAGCACCGACCGCGCCCCCACACTCACCGTCTCCCCGCCCCGGTACACGACTCCCGGTGCCGACTCCTGTTCCTCCCAGGAGGTGTCGACGACCACCTCGTAGGACTGCGCCCAGGGCGCGCCCGGCAGCCGGAAGTCCGTCGGGCGGTCCGCGCCGTGCAGGATCGCCAGGAAGCTGTCGTCCGTCACCTCCGCTCCCCGGGCGTCACGGCCGGGGATGTCACGGCCCGAGAGATAGAGCGCCAGCGTGGATGCCGGGGCGTACCAGTCGCCTTCGGTCATCTCCGTGCCCTTCGCCGTGAACCAGGCCAGGTCCCGCAGCCCGTCCACGGCATGGGCCCGGCCCGAGAAGAAGGCGCGCCGGCGCAGCACCGGATGGGCGTGGCGCAGCGCCAGCAGCCGGGTGGTGAGGTCCAGCAGGCTCTTCGGTCCGGGCTGTCCGGCGAGGGACCAGTCCACCCAGCTGACCTCGTTGTCCTGGCAGTACGCGTTGTTGCTGCCGCCCTGTGTACGCCCCATCTCGTCACCAGCGACCAGCATCGGCACACCGGTGGAGACGAGGAGGGTGGTGAGCAGATTGCGGATCTGCCGTCTGCGCAGCGCGTTGACGAGCGGATCGTCGGTCTCGCCCTCGGCGCCGCAGTTCCAGGCCCGGTTGTCGTTGGTGCCGTCGCGGTTGCCCTCACCGTTGGCCTCGTTGCGCTTGTGCTCGTACGTCACCAGGTCGCGCAGGGTGAATCCGTCGTGCGCCGTGACGAAGTTGACCGAGGCGTACGGCCGCCGGCCGCCCCAGGCGTACAGATCGCTGGAGCCGGACAGCCGGTACCCGAGGTCGCGCACGTCCGGCACCGAGCCGCGCCAGAAGTCGCGCACCGCGTCCCGGTAGCGGTCGTTCCACTCCGTCCACAGCGGCGGGAAGGCCCCCACCTGATAGCCGCCGCTGCCGACGTCCCACGGCTCGGCGATCAGCTTCACCCGGCGCAGCACCGGGTCCTGGGCGATGACGGCGAGGAAGGGGGAGAGCATGTCGACGTCGTGCATCGACCGGGCCAGCGCCGCGGCCAGATCGAAGCGGAACCCGTCGACGCCCATCTCCGTCACCCAGTAGCGCAGCGAGTCGGTGATGAGCCGCAGCACATGGGGCTGCACCACGTGCAGGGTGTTGCCGCAGCCGGTGTAGTCCGTGTAGGCACGCGGGTCCGAATGCAGCCGGTAGTAGCCGCGGTTGTCGATGCCGCGCAGCGACAGCGTCGGGCCGAGCTCGCCCGCCTCCGCCGTGTGGTTGTAGACGACGTCGAGGATGACCTCGATCCCGGCGGCGTGCAGGGCCCGCACCATCCGTTTGAACTCGCCGACCTGCTCGCCGCGGGTCCCGCTGGAGGAGTACGCGGCATGGGGGGCGAAGTAGCCGATGGAGTTGTAGCCCCAGTAGTTGCGCAGGTCGCGCTTGAGCAGATGGTCCTCGTGGGCGAACTGGTGCACCGGCAGCAGTTCGACGGCGGTGACCCCGAGCCGCACCAGATGGTCGACGGCCGCCGGATGCGCGAGGCCCGCGTAGGTGCCCCGCAGCTCCTCGGGGATGTCCGGGTGGAGCTTGGTGAAGCCCTTCACGTGCAGTTCGTAGATGACCGTGTCGGCCCACGGGGTCTTGGGCCTGCGGTCGTCGGCCCAGTCGTCGTCGTCGTGCACCACGACACCCTTGGGGACGTACGGCGCCGAGTCCCGGTCGTCGCGCACGGTGTCGGCGACATGCTGCTGCGGCCAGTCGCGGACGTGTCCGTACACCTCGGGCGGCAGCGCACCCCAGTCGTTCCCCCGGCCCGCGTCCACCGCACGGGCGTAGGGGTCGAGAAGCAGCTTCGCCGGGTTCCAGCGCGCTCCGGTCCACGGGTCCCAGCGGCCGTGGACCCGGTAGCCGTACCGCTGGCCCGGGCGGATCCCCGGGAGGAAGCCGTGCCATATCTCATGGGTCAGCTCGGTCAGCGGCGCCCGGGTCTCGACACCGTCCTCGTCGAACAGGCACAGCTCCACCGCCTCCGCCCCGCCTGCCCAGAGCGCGAAGTTGCATCCCGCGACCCCGTCCGGCCCCACCCGGAAGCGGGCACCGAGCGGCGTCGGTGCCCCCGGCCACACCGACGGCCCGGGCAGCCCCGGCATATCGGAGTCCGCCCGGCGGCCGTTGACGCCGGCTGCCCGGAGGGGGACGGGCCCGTCGGCCCGCACCCCCTCCTGCTGCGCTGTCTCCTGCTCGGCTGCGCTCGTCACCTGCCGGCCTCCCGCGGCTCGTCGGGCCACGTCCCCCGGCGGTCACGGAGTCCCGGCCGTGACGCCCCGCGCGTGGTCCTCCCACCTGTTCTTCCCTCGCTGCTGATGTCCCAACATGACCCCCGCCCACGTTTCCCCTGGAGGGGCGCGGTCGTTGGGTGGTCGTGAGACACGTACTGAAGCGGGCCGGGCGAGGCATGGCCGTTGCCCTGACATGCGCAGGACTGATGGCCGGGCTCTCCGGCTGCACCGGCGGGGCGTTCGACATCAGCAGCAAGCCGCGGTCTCCCGGGGAGGCCATTCGGGTGATTCCCGAGGACGGCGCCAAGGGGGTGGATCCGAAGGGGCCGCTCGAAGTGAAACTGCGCAGCGGACGGCTCGAACGGGTCACCGTGACGCAGATCGAGGACGAGGCGCCGACCGAGGTCCCCGGCCGGATCTCGGACGACGGTCTGCGGTGGAAGCCCGACGACGGCGCCCGGCTCGGCCTCGCGGCCAAGTACAGCGTCGACGTCCTGGCCCTCGACGGCCACGGCCGCCGCTCGGCCCGGCACACCACCTTCACCACCGAGGTCCCCGACCGCCGTTTCATCGGCTACTTCAAACCGGAGAACCGGGCGACGGTGGGCACCGGCATGATCGTCTCCTTCGACTTCAACAAGGAGATCCGCAACCGGGAGGCCGTGGAGCGGGCCATCCGGATCACCTCCGAGCCGCCGGTCGAGATCGCGGGCCACTGGTTCGGCAAGGACCGGCTCGACTTCCGGCCGCGCGAGTACTGGAAGCCGGGCACGAAGGTCACGGTCGATCTGCGGCTGCGCGATGTCCAGGCGGCGCCGCACTCCTACGGCATCCAGCAGAAGAAGGTCTCCTTCACCATCGGCCGCTCCCAGGTCTCCGTGGTCGACGCGGAGGCCAAGACGATGGAGGTACGGCGGGACGACCAGGTCCTCGCGACCGTGCCGATCACCGCGGGGGCGCCCAAGTCCACGACGTACAACGGGAAGATGGTCGTCAGCGAGCTCCACGACGTGACGCGGATGGACGGCAGGACCGTCGGCTACGGCGGCGAGTACGACATCAAGGACGTGCCGCACGCGATGCGGCTGACCGACTCCGGCACCTTCCTGCACGGCAACTACTGGGCCGCGCCGGAGACGTTCGGCTCGACCAACGTCAGCCACGGCTGTGTCGGTCTGCGGGACGTGAAGGGCGGCAGCTCGGACACCCCGGCCGGCTGGTTCTTCGACCGGACGCTGATCGGCGACGTGGTCGAGGTGGTGAACTCGTCCGACAAGCAGGTCGATCCCGGCAACGGGCTCAGCGGCTGGAACCTCGACTGGAAGCAGTGGAAGGCAGGTTCCGCGCTGCGCTGACCCCTGCGGCCCGGGCACAGCCCCCACGGCTCGCGCCCCCGCGGCCCCGCACAGCCTTCACGGTGTGCGCGGCCCGCACCCCGCACGGCCTGCACCCCATCCCCCGAGCCCGGCCAACACGTTGGGACTGAACGGTGACAATCGCGGGAAGATTCAACAACCCGCGGTGTGATTATCTAGCGAAGTGCGTGCGTGAGGCGCGCGGGGGTGCGGGCCGTGGCGGGGCCAGGCCGTGCGAGGGGAGAGACCGTGGTGAACGGGCAGCCGATATCGGGGGCATCGGTCGGTGCCGGGCGTGGGCGTGGGGGCTCCGCGCTGCTGGCTCTTGTCGTCGGAGCACTGCTGGTGCTCGTGACGGCCTGCGGGGGCGGGGGCTCCGGCAAGGGCGACGGCGACAAGGGGAAGAAGGACGGGGGGAAGGTCGGGAACTCCGCCTCCCAGGCGGTCGTGACCATCGCGCCCAAGGACGGCGCCACATCGGTCGCCACCAGCGGAGCGCTGAAGGTCACCGCTGCCGAGGGCAAGCTGACCACGGTCACCGTGCAGGACGACAAGGGCACCCCGATCGAGGGCAAGGTCGCGGCGGACGGCGCCTCCTGGCAGCCGCTCCAGCACCTGGCCGGCTCCACCAAGTACAAGGTGCACGCCGTGGCCAAGGACTCGGACGGCCGTGAGTCCGCGAAGGACACCACCTTCACCACGCTCGTACCGAAGAACACCTTCATCGGCCAGTACACCCCCGAGGACGGTTCCACGGTCGGTGTCGGCATGCCGGTCTCCATCAACTTCACCCGGGGCATCACCAGCCCGGAGGCCGTCGAGAAGGCCATCAAGGTGACCGCGGAGCCGTCGGTGCCGATCGAGGGCCACTGGTTCGGCAACGACCGGCTCGACTTCCGGCCGGAGAAGTACTGGGCCGCCGGCACCAAGGTGACGGTGAAGCTCAACCTGGACGGCGTCGAGGGACGGCCGGGCGTGTACGGCAAGCAGGTCAAGACGGTGAAGTTCACCATCGGCCGCAGCCAGGTCTCCACGGTCGACGCCAAGTCGCACCGGATGACGGTGGTCCGGGACGGCAAGCAGATCAAGAACGTCGCGATCACCGCGGGCGCGCCGTCGACGACGACCTACAACGGCCAGATGGTCATCAGCGAGAAGTACAAGGTGACCCGGATGAACGGCGCCACCGTCGGCTTCGGCGGTGAGTACGACATCAAGGACGTGCCGAACGCGATGCGCCTGTCGACCTCCGGCACCTTCGTCCACGGCAACTACTGGGCCTCGTCGGGCACCTTCGGCTCCGCCAACGTCAGCCACGGCTGCGTCGGTCTGCGCGATGTGCGCGGCGGCTACGACAAGGGCACACCGGCCGCCTGGTTCTTCAACAACTCGATCATCGGCGACGTCGTGATCGTGAAGAACTCCAAGGACAAGCAGATCGCCCCGGAGAACGGCCTGAACGGCTGGAACATGTCCTGGGCGGACTGGACGAAGTAACGCTCCCCTCGGGGGAGGCCGGACCTCCTCGACGCCGTGCGGCGGACCCGGTGCTGTGACCGACAGCACCGGGTCCGTTGTCGTTAGCGCCGGTTAACCTGCCTGCATGACGACTGTGAATCTCGAGGTCTCCGAAGGTGTCGGCACGATCCGGCTGGACCGCCCGCCGATGAACGCGCTGGACATCGCCATCCAGAACCGTTTGCGCGAGCTCGCCGAGGAGGCGGGCCGCCGGGACGACGTGCGCGCCGTCGTCCTCTACGGCGGCGAGAAGGTGTTCGCGGCCGGCGCGGACATCAAGGAGATGCAGGTCATGGATCACGCGGCGATGGTCGTGCGGTCCCGTGCGCTCCAGGAGTCGTTCACCGCGGTCGCCCGCATCCCCAAGCCCGTCGTCGCGGCCGTCACCGGCTATGCGCTCGGCGGCGGCTGCGAGCTGGCGCTCTGCGCCGACTTCCGGATCGCGGCGGACAACGCCAAGCTCGGCCAGCCGGAGATCCTGCTCGGTCTGATCCCGGGCGCCGGCGGCACCCAGCGGCTGTCCCGGCTGGTCGGCCCGTCCCGGGCCAAGGACCTCATTTTCACCGGCCGCCAGGTGAAGGCCGAGGAGGCGCTCGCGATCGGGCTCGTCGACCGCGTGGTCCCCGCCGCCGAGGTCTACGAGCAGGCGCACGCCTGGGCCGCGAAGCTCGCCCAGGGACCCGCCCTGGCGCTGCGGGCCGCCAAGGAGTGCGTCGACGCCGGTCTGGAGACGGACATCGAGACGGGCCTCGCGATCGAACGGAACTGGTTCGCAGGCCTGTTCGCGACGGAGGACCGCGAGCGCGGTATGCGGAGCTTTGTGGAGGAAGGGCCGGGCAAGGCCAAGTTCCTCTGAATTCTGGTCAGTTGACACCTTCGAGTGCCCCGTCAACCATGTGTGGGTCTTAACCGGACCTTAAGGCAGACTTAAGTGGCGTCCGCCCGCTGCGCTCGGTGATCATTCGCCGACCGTGCGTCAGTGCAGCTCAGGCAGGGTGAATGCACCCGTATGTCGCCGGAGTCATATGCCATGTGGTCTTTTCGGAATGCCTCGTTCCTGGGGTTCCATTCCGCGGGAACAGCCACGCGGGCCGCCTGTTGCGGCCATGATGGGAGCATGGCGGGCCTCGAAGGTGTGGAACACATGCGGCAGCGCGGCAGTGCCACCGCAGCGCGTTGGATGCCTGTGAGTGAGGGCGAACAGACCCTCGAAGTCATCGAGTTGTTCGGTGACCCCACCGAGGAAGAGGTCCGGCTCCCCTCGCGCCCCGAGTCCGCCGCCACCGCGCGCCGGCTGACCCAGTGCGTCGTGCTGCGCCAGTGGGCGCTCTCCGCCCAGACCGCGGAGCACGCCGTTTTACTGGTCTCGGAGCTTGTGGGGAACGCCGTGCGGCACACCGGCGCACGGGTCTTCGGTCTGCGGATGCTGCGCCGCCGCGGCTGGATCCGGATCGAGGTGCGTGACCCCTCGCGCGGGCTGCCCTGTCTGATGCCGGTCCAGGAGCTGGACACCAGCGGACGCGGCCTCTTCCTGGTCGACAAGCTCTCCGACCGCTGGGGCGTCGATCTGCTGCCGCGGGGCAAGACCACCTGGTTCGAGATGCGGGTGACGGACCGCCTCACCCCCTGACGCGGGGCCGCCCATCGGTGCGGCCCCCTTTTTTCGTGCCACCACGCAGAAACCCCCGTACGGCCGGGATGCGGCACGTCGGGGGCTTCTGCACGGCGCCGTAGAACGGGGGGGGTGTTTCCACGGCGTCCGAAGACGACCTGGCCCGGGTCAATGGGGGTCGTGTTCCCGACTATGGCAGATGGGCGACTCGATGCCAAAAACTCCTACTCCGGCATAACCAGTCAAATAAGGACGAACAAGAAGTGAATCATAGGTGAGGTGGGCCACCCGCCTGGTAAATGTCGAGTGAATGAGAGCTGGATCAGGTGTTTCACCGGCCACCCGGCCCCGTTCCTCCCTTGGGAGCGGGCCGGACGGGTGAGCCTTTCTGATGCAATCGTTATCTTTTGTCCGATGAGCACCTACTGTGCTTATTCGTGACCTTGATCGACCGTCGCGGCGCGCTGCGCGCAGGAGCGGGAGCGGCCGTGGCCGGCGCCCTCGCCACGGGCTGCGCCGACGGCGGTCCTCCCACGGCGCAGCCGGGGAAGCCCGAGAGTCCGGTACGGCCGGGCGAAGCCGGGAAGCCCGAACCGCCCGCCTCCCCCGCCCCGTCGTCACCCGGCACCCGTCCCGTCCCGGCCGCCCGCCGTTTTCCCGGGCAGCCCGCGCAGATCCGCAACGGCCCCCGCGACCGTGACCGGGTCGCCCTCACCTTCCACGGCCAGGGCGAGCCGGCCGTCACCCTGGCGGTGCTCGCCGAGGCCGAGCGGGCCGGGGCCCGGCTCACGGTGCTCGCCGTCGGCAGCTGGCTCGACCGGTACCCGGACCTGGCCCGCCGGATTCTCGACGGCGGGCACGACCTCGGCAACCACACCCAGCGCCATCTGAGCATCTCGGAGATGTCCGAGGCCGACGCCTACGCCGAGATCACCGGCTGTGCACAGCGGTTGCGCAGACTCACCGGATCGATCGGCACCTGGTTCCGCCCCTCCCGGGCCCAGTACGCCACCCCTCTGCTCGTCCGCCTCGCGCGCAGGGCGGGCTACCCGCACGTCCTCTCGTACGACGTCGACTCACTCGACTTCACCTCGCCGGGTGCGGCGGCCGTGACCCGCAATGTCACCGGGCAGATCCGGCCCGGCTCGGTGGTCAGCCTGCACCTGGGCTACCCGGACACGGTCGCCGCCCTCCCCGCCCTGCTCGCCGAACTCGACCGCCGCGGCCTGCACGCGGTCACCACCACGGAGCTGCTGAGCTGATGCACCCGAGACTCCCTGCCACCCGACGGGCCGGCGCGGTCGCCGCCGGCGCCCTCCTCGCCCTCCTCGCCGGCTGCGGCTCACCCGCCGGCCCGACGCGGGCCGACAGCAGCTCCACCGCGCCGCCGCCCCCCGCGCCGCCGAGGAAGGCCGTCCCGGCCGCCCTGCCCGGTATGCCGCCGGTGCTGAACCCGAAGGACGTCTACGCCGCGGACCGGCCGGGCATGTTCTCGCCGGCGGTCAAGGGCTTCCCCTCACGGATCTACGTCCCCAACACCAACTCCAACACCGTCTCGGTCATCGACCCCAGGACCTACAAGGTCGTCGACACCATCCCCGTCGGCAACCAGCCGCAGCACGTCGTCCCGTCCTGGGACCTGAAGACGCTGTGGGTCAACAACAACCGCGGCCACACGCTCACCCCGATCGACCCGGCCACCGGCGCGGCGGGCAAGCCGGTGGAGGTGCACGACCCGTACAACCTCTACTTCACGCCCAACGGCAAGTACGCCGTCGTGATGGCCTCGCTGGACCGTCAGCTCGTCTTCCGCGATCCGCACACGATGGCCCCGCTGAAGACCACGCCCGTCCCCTGCTACGGCGTCAACCACGCCGACTTCTCCGCCGACGGCCGCTACTTCATCGTCTCGTGCGAGTTCTCGGCCGAGCTGCTCAAGGTGGACACGGAGAGGATGGAGGTCATCGGCCGGCAGAAGCTGCCGTTCACCGGCGCGATGCCGCAGGACGTGAAGCTCTCCCCGGACGGCGAGACCTTCTACATCGCCGACATGGTGGCGCACGGCGTCTGGGTGCTGGACGGGGAGAAGTTCACCACGCCGGTGCTGCTGCCCACCGGCAAGGGCGCCCACGGTCTCTACATCAGCCGCGACTCCCGCGAGATGTACATCCCCAACCGCGGCGAGGGCTCCGTCTCGGTCTTCGACTTCGCGCGGAACCGGCTGACGAAGAAGTGGCGGCTGCCCGGCGGCGGCAGCCCCGACATGGGCGGTGTCTCGGCGGACGGCAAGGTCCTGTGGCTGTCCGGCCGTTACGACGCCGAGGTGTACGCGATCGACACCACGAGCGGCAAGCAGCTCGCCCGTATCCCCGTCGGCAGCGGGCCGCACGGGCTCGCCGTCTACCCGCAGCCCGGCCGCTACTCGCTCGGCCACACCGGCGTCTTCCGCTGACGCCGTCACCCGGCGCCGCCGCGCCCCGGTCCCGGCATCGCGCCGGGCACCGGGGCGCGCGCGTGTCACCACAGCACGGGCAGCCTCTCCGGCAGCCGCTTGATGAAGCCCGTACGCCACACCAACTGCTCCTCGGGTACGGCGAGCCGCATCCGCGGCAGCCGGGTCACGAGTACGGTCAGCGCGGTCTCCGCGTGCAGCCGGCCCAGCGCGGATGCGGGGCAGAAGTGCCGTCCGCCGCCGAAGGAGAGATGCGGGTTGGGCGTGCGCTCCAGGTCCAGACGGTCCGGGTCCTCGAAGACCTCCGGGTCGAAGTTGGCCCCTTCCACCAGGACGAGCACCAGCTCTCCCTTGCGGACGAGAACGTCACCGAGCGTCACGTCCTCCAGGGCGAGCCGCGGCAGTCCGTCGCCGATGGAGAGGTTCCACCGCAGCAGTTCGTCGACGGCGGGCCCCATCCGCTCCGGATGGTCCCGCAGGTACTCGATCAGCTCCGGCCGCTGCATCAGCGCGACGACGGCGAGCAGCAGAAAGGCGGAGGTGGAGACCGCGCCCGCGCCGAACAGTGACACGGCGACGGTGGCGAGCATCTCGTCGGTCAGATGCGCCGACTCCTCGTCCTCCCGCAGCGCCGCCAACCGGCCGAGCAGACCCGCGCGTTCCGCCTCCGGCACATTGAGCCGCTCGACCATGTAGTCGAGGTCCTTGTACCAGTTCAGTCCGGCCCCGTCGAAGGGCCGGGCGCTGGTCATGAACGCGATGTCGAGCCCGGACATCAGCCGCCGCCAGTCGCGGAACGGGACCCCGATCACCTTGCAGTGCAGCGCCGCCGAGAACGGGTCGGCGAAGGCGGCCCGCAGATCGACCGGCGGCCCCTCGGTGAGCAGCCCCTCGATCAGTTCGTCGGCCCGGGTGCGCAGCCAGCCGCGCAGCCCGTCGTCCGACCGCGGGTTGAGCGACCGCATCACCGCGCCGCGCAGCCCGGCGCTGTTGATGTTCCCCATGTTGTTGACGACTTCGGGCGGGATGGTGAGGGCGTACTGCCGCGGAGCGTCCGGCGACGCCGTCTCCTTCAGGCCGAAGCGGCAGTCCTCCAGAACCTGGCGGGCCAGCCCGTGGCTGCTCACCAGCCAGGCGTGGTCGCCGGTGAGGGTCCGCACCCGGGCCACCGGCGCCCCTTTCCGCAGTGCGGCGCACTCCGCGGGAAGCACGTCGCCCCGCCGGGAGAGCGGGAATTCAAGCTGCAGCTGTCCGGTGTCCATCGTCCGCGCTCCTCTCGGGTCCGTCCGGCCGTACGACGGCGTAGCCCTGGTTGCGGGCGGCGCGCAGACCGCCGCCCTTGCCGAAGAGCAGCTCGGTGAGCGGCATCAGCGCGTGGTAGCAGGAGACGGAGGAGGGGACGCCGAGAATCCCCGGGGTGTCGAGGAAGAAGGGGAGCTCGGCGGCGATGTAGTCCAGGCACGCGGAGCGCTGCTCGGGTGTGACGGCCCCGCCCTCGCCGATCCGGGAGGCCAGGAACTGCCGCACCATTCGGTCACAGCTCTTGCGGAACTCCTCGTCGGTGGCGAGGAAGTGGCGCACCCGCCGGTGCAGCAGCGCGTACACCGGATCGCCGGAGAACTCCGAGAGCGCCCGCACGCCGGTCCGCCGCCCCGGCGGGCCCGCTGCCTCCACGCCGCCGAGGATCCGCCGGCGTACCGCCTTGAGTTCCTTGGACGCGCGCCGGACGGCCTGCTCGGGGGCGTGGCCGAGAGCGGCGAAGACGGAGGCCACATGCAGATCGGCGTAGACGAAGTCCACCGCGGTGAAGCGCGGGGCCGCCCAGCGGGCGAGCTCGGTGATGCGCCGGGCGGAGAAGTAGCTGTTGCCGGGGGAGACCCCGATCAGGACATGGTCGCCCTCGTCCATGAGGAGACGGCAGTTGGGGGTGAAGGGGCGGGCCGTGAAGGATTCGGTTGTGATCGTCACTGATGACATCACCCTTGCGCCGCTTGTCCCTGGGAGCCCTGTGCTCCTGGTGTGGCGGCGACGCCATGAAGTTAGCCCCCGTCGGCGGAGAGTGACGAAGAGGGCCATGGGTTTGGCGGGATCCGCTCAGCACGGGACCGAAAAACATCTTCCGCTCTGCGGAATGCCGTGTGACGCCCTGTCAGTTGGCGGTCAGCAGCGCCTCGGAGCCGACCGGGCGGAAGCCGGCCGTCTGGAACGTCCGCACGCTGCGGGCGTTGCCGGGCGACTGCTGGGACCACACCAGCGAGTCCGGCACCAGATGGCGGGCGGCTCGCGCCAGCGCGACGCCCAGACCCCGTCCGCGGGCCTCCACGTCCACCTCGACGGCGCACTCCCAGCGGCCGGCGACCCCCCGGCCGAGCACCAGCACCCCGCCGTCCGTGGCCCACACCCGTACGCCGTCACGGACCTTCAGGGCCCGCGCCACCCGCGGGTGGTCGGGATCCTCGATCTCCCGCAACCGGACGTCCGGCCCGCCCGGCAGTGCGCCCGCCACCGTCACCAGGTCGATCGTGTTCGTGGAGCGGCCCGTCCGGGCCATCAGGGCGGCCAGGAACGACGGGTTCATCGCGGCCGCCAGCCGGTCGGCGTCGGTGGCCGCCAACTCGGCCCGCACCCACGCCGGATCCTCGTCGGTGAAGACCACCGAATGCGCGGTGAACGCCATCACCCCGGCGTCCCGCGCGCTCGGCTGCCGTATCACGCGGGTCTCTCCGTCCTGCGGAGGGAAGTCCCCCCGCGCGGCCGCGGCCAGTATCCGTGCCAGCTCGTCGCTCATGCGTCCATGGTCGGGGACGGCCGCCGGAACCGGTGAGGCGCCCTGCGGATAATCTGACCCACGTCAGTAATGCACCAAGAAGGGGTGGACCGGTGGCGGACATCGAGGAAGCACGCAAGGCGTTCGATCGCTACGACGCGGACGGCGACGGCTTCATCACTGCGGCCGAGTACAAGTCGGCCATGGCACAGATGGGTGACTGGAACGTCACCGAGCCGGTGGCCGAGGCCGTGATCGCCGCGCAGGACACCGACAAGGACAAGCTCCTGTCGTTCGACGAGTTCTGGGCCCACCTGAACAAGGCCTGACGCAGCGGACACACGCGCGGCCCCCGGCGGAGCGCCGGGGGCCGCACTGTGGTGCCGCGGTCGCGGCTCTCAGCACTCGATGATGTTCACCGCGAGTCCGCCGCGCGCGGTCTCCTTGTACTTCACCGACATGTCCGCGCCGGTCTCCTTCATGGTCTTGATGACCTTGTCGAGGGACACCTTGTGGCTGCCGTCGCCGCGCATCGCCATCTTGGCCGCCGTCACGGCCTTCACCGCGGCCATGCCGTTGCGCTCGATGCACGGGATCTGCACCAGGCCGCCGACCGGGTCGCAGGTCAGACCGAGGTTGTGCTCCATACCGATCTCCGCGGCGTTCTCGACCTGCTCGGGGCTGCCGCCGAGCACCTCCGCGAGCGCGCCCGCGGCCATCGAGCAGGCGGAGCCGACCTCGCCCTGGCAGCCGACCTCGGCGCCGGAGATGGAGGCGTTCTCCTTGAACAGCATGCCGATCGCGCCGGCGGAGAGCATGAAGCGGACGATGCCCTCCTCGTCCGCGCCGGGCACGAAGTTCATGTAGTAGTGCAGCACGGCGGGGATGATGCCCGCGGCGCCGTTGGTGGGCGCGGTGACGACCCGGCCGCCCGCCGCGTTCTCCTCGTTCACGGCCATCGCGTACAGAGTGATCCACTCCATCGCGCGGGCCAGCGGGTCACCCTCGGCCCGCAGCTGGCGGGCGGAGTTGGCGGCGCGGCGGCGGACCTTGAGGCCGCCCGGCAGAATGCCCTCGCGGGACATGCCGCGCGAGACGCAGGCCTGCATGACCCGCCAGATCTCCAGCAGACCCTCGCGGATCTCCTCCTCGGTGCGCCAGGCCTTCTCGTTCTCCAGCATCAGGGCGGAGATGGACAGGCCGGTCTCCTGGGTGAGCCGCAGCAGCTCGTCCCCGGTGCGGAAGGGGTACTTCAGCACGGTGTCGTCGAGCTTGATCCGGTCCTCGCCGACGGCGTCCTCGTCCACGACGAAGCCGCCGCCCACGGAGTAGTACGTCTTCTCCAGCAGGCTCGCGCCCTCGCTGTCGTACGCGAAGACCGTCATGCCGTTGGCGTGGTACGGCAGCGTCTTGCGGCGGTGCAGCACCAGGTGCTCGTCGAAGTCGAAGTCGATCTCCTGCACGCCGAGCAGCCGGAGCCGGCTCTCGGTGCGGATGCGCTCCACCTCGCCGTCAGCCGACTCGACGTCGACGGTGCGGGGCGAGTGGCCCTCCAGGCCGAGCAGGACGGCCTTGGGGGTGCCGTGGCCGTGGCCGGTGGCGCCGAGCGAGCCGAACAGCTCCGCCCGGACGGTGGCGGTCCGGTCCAGTACGCCCTCGTTCTTCAGACGGTGGGCGAACATACGGGCCGCGCGCATCGGGCCGACCGTGTGGGAGCTGGACGGGCCGATGCCGATCGAGAACAGGTCGAAGACCGAGATGGCCACGGGGTGACTCCTAGAACGTTGGTAGACGCCGTTGTCTGCCGGGGGTGGTGCGAGCAGGCGCGGAACAAGGCGGAACAAGGGGGAGGGCACCGCGCTCACAGCCCAGTGTGCGCGGTGCCCCGAGTTTCCTGTCAAAAAGAGTACGAAACTACTTCAGACCGGGGTACAGCGGGTGCTTCGCGGCCAGCTCGGAGACCCGGGCACGCAGGGCGTCGCTGTCGTACGACGGCTTCAGCGCCTCGGCGATGATGTCCGCCACCTCGCGGAAGTCGTCGTCCTGGAAGCCGCGGGTGGCCAGCGCCGGGGTGCCGATCCGCAGACCCGAGGTCACCATCGGCGGCCGCGGGTCGTTCGGGATCGCGTTGCGGTTGACCGTGATGCCCAGCTCGTGGAGCCGGTCCTCGGCCTGCTGGCCGTCGAGCTCGGAATTGCGCAGGTCCACCAGGACCAGGTGCACGTCCGTGCCGCCGGACAGGACCGAGACACCGTGCTCGGTCACATCGGCCTGGACGAGACGCTCGGCCAGGATGCGGGCGCCGTCCAGGGTGCGCTGCTGGCGCTCCTTGAACTCCTCACCGGCCGCGACCTTGAAGGAGACCGCCTTCGCCGCGATGACGTGCTCCAGCGGGCCGCCCTGCTGGCCGGGGAAGACCGCGGAGTTGATCTTCTTGGCGAGTTCCTGCGTCGACAGGATCACACCGCCGCGGGGTCCGCCCAGCGTCTTGTGCGTGGTGGTGGTGACCACATGGGCGTGCGGCACCGGGTTGGGGTGCAGCCCGGCGGCGACGAGGCCCGCGAAGTGCGCCATGTCGACCATCAGGTAGGCGCCGACCTCGTCCGCGATGCGGCGGAAGGCGGCGAAGTCCAGCTGACGCGGGTACGCGGACCAGCCGGCCACGATCAGCTGCGGCTTGGACTCCTTGGCGAGCTTCTCGACCTCGGCCATGTCGACCTGGCCGGTGGCGTCGACGTGGTACGGGACCACGTTGTAGAGCTTGCCGGAGAAGTTGATCTTCATGCCGTGGGTCAGGTGCCCGCCGTGCGCGAGGTTCAGACCCATGATCGTGTCGCCCGGCTTCAGCAGCGCGAACATCGCGGCCGCGTTCGCCTGGGCGCCCGAGTGGGGCTGGACGTTGGCGTGCTCGGCGCCGAAGAGCGCCTTGATGCGGTCGATGGCGATCTGCTCGACCACGTCGACGTGCTCACAGCCGCCGTAGTAGCGGCGGCCGGGGTAGCCCTCGGCGTACTTGTTGGTGAGGACCGAGCCCTGGGCCTCCATGACCGCGACCGGAGCGAAGTTCTCCGAGGCGATCATCTCGAGGGTGGACTGCTGACGGTGGAGCTCGGCGTCGACAGCAGCGGCGACGTCCGGGTCCAGTTCGTGAAGAGGGGTGTTCAGAATCGACATCGCGGAATCACAGTCCCTGTCGTGAGGGTGGTCAGTTGCCGGAGAACTCGGTGTACTCGTCCGCGGAGAGCAGATCCTTCGGCTCCTCCGAGACACGCACCTTGAAGAGCCAGCCGCCCTCGAAGGGGGCCGTGTTCACCAGCGACGGGTCGTTGACGACGTCCTCGTTGGTCTCCGTGACCTCACCGCTGACCGGGGAGTACAGGTCGCTGACGGACTTGGTCGACTCCAGCTCACCGCAGGTCTCGCCCGCGGTCACCGTGTCGCCGACGTCCGGGAGCTGTACGTACACCACGTCGCCGAGCGCGTTGGCCGCGTGCTCCGTGATGCCGACCGCCGACACGCCGTTCTCGGCGGCCGTCAGCCACTCGTGCTCCTTGCTGTAGCGCAGCTGCTGGGGGTTGCTCATGGCCTGAATTCTCCTGTACGCGGGGGAGTGCTGGGGAACGAGGGGGGAGTGCGGACGATCACTTCTGGCGCTTGTAGAACGGCAGCGCGACGACCTCGTACGGCTCATGGGTACCGCGGATGTCGACCCCGACACCCTCCGTGCCCGGCGCGGCGTGGGCCGCGTCCACATAGGCCATCGCGATCGGCTTGCCGAGCGTGGGGCTCGGGGCGCCCGAGGTGACCTCGCCGACGACCTGGCCGCCGGCGACCACGGACATCCCGGCGCGCGGCACCCGGCGGCCCTCGGCGATCAGGCCGACGAGCTTGCGCGGCGGCGCGGTCTCGGCCCGCTCGGCGGCGGCCTGAAGCGCCTGACGGCCGACGAAGTCGCCGTCCTTCTCGAACTTCACGACCCGGCCGAGGCCGGCGTCGAAGGGGGTGAGCGCCGTGGTCAGCTCGTGCCCGTACAGCGGCATGCCCGCCTCCAGGCGCAGCGTGTCGCGGCAGGAGAGTCCGCACGGGATCAGTCCGGCCGGGGCGCCCGCCTCGGTCAGCGCCTGCCACAGCTTCTCCGCGTACTGCGGCTGGACGAAGAGCTCGAAGCCGTCCTCGCCGGTGTAGCCGGTACGGGCGATCAGCGCCGGGACGCCGGCGACGGTGCCGGGCAGGCCCGCGTAGTACTTCAGCCCGTCGAGGTCGGCGTCGGTGAGCGACTGCAGGATGCCGGGCGACTGAGGGCCCTGGACCGCGATCAGCGCGTAGGCGTCGCGGTCGTCACGAACCTCGGCGTCGAAGCCCGCGGCGCGCTCGGTCAGCGCGTCCAGCACGATCTGGGCGTTGCCCGCGTTGGCGACGACCATGTACTCGGTGTCGGCGAGGCGGTAGACGATCAGGTCGTCGACGATGCCGCCGTCCTCCTGGCAGATCATCGTGTAGCGGGCACGGCCGGTGCCCACGGTGCCGATGTTGCCGACGAGCGCGTAGTTCAGCAGGTCCACGGCCTGCGGGCCGGTGACGGTGATCTCGCCCATGTGGGAGAGGTCGAAGAGGCCGGCGCGGGTGCGGACCGCGGTGTGCTCGTCGCGCTCACTGGCGTACCGCAGGGGCATGTCCCAGCCCGCGAAGTCGGTCATGGTCGCGCCCAGCGAGCGATGCAGGGCATCGAGGGCGGTGAGACGGGGGGAACTGGTCATGGATGTGACTCCCAGGGCATGGCCGGCGAGGACAATCCTCCCCATCTGTCATCGGAACCTGAGAGGTTCGTCCCGACCACGCGTACTGGTGGACGTGACTTGCACCTTGGGTGGAGCCACTCGAACGCGGCTCGCTTTTCAGATCTGCCTCATCACACGCGGTACGGGGCCTGAGAGATTCAAGGGAGGGACTTGCTCCTTCGGCGCCCGGCGCACACTGTGGCCAGGACTCTCCCGCGTGGATTCAAGCGGCCGGTATGCAGTTGGCGGGCACATCATTGCACGCATCGCGCCGAACGGCTTCCCCCCAGGCCGGAGGCCACGGGGACGGAGCGGACGGCTCCGAAGCTTTCTCGGGACGGCGCGGCGCTCCTCAGCGGCAAATCGACCTCGTCGCATTACCATTTCTTTACGCTCCATGGGCAAGTGTGTGGGGTGACCCGACAGGGGGAGGGTGATGACTTTGCAGCAGTCCGGTGCATATGCGACCGCCGCGGGAGTGCCTGCGCCGCCGCAGGCACCCACCCGAGAGGCCGGCGACGTCCTGAGGGCGGCGCCCGTGCTGCGTGACCTGCGGGACCGCGCGGGACGCAGCCCGCGCAGCCTGGGGTTCGCCGCGGGCGACGTCGTGGTGGTGTCCGGCCTGCCCGGCAGCGGGAAGTCCACGCTGATCAGGCGCGCGGCGAGCGGCCGGCGGATCGACTCCCAGGACACCCGGGACCGGTGGGACGCGAGGATGCCGAGGCTCCTCCCGTACGCCGTCTACCGGCCCTTCGTGCGCCTCGCGCACTACGCGGGCCTGCGCCGGGCCCTGCGCTCCGGCGAGAGCGTGGTCGTGCACGACTGCGGCACCCAGACCTGGGTGCGGCGCTGGCTGGGCCGGGAGGCGCGGCGCCGCGGCAGCGCGCTCCACCTCGTCCTCCTCGACGTCTCCCCGGGGATCGCCCGGCAGGGACAGCGCGAGCGGGGCCGTGGGGTGTCCGGGTACGCCTTCGCCCGGCACCAGCGTGCCGTGGGCCGGCTGATCGGCGACGCGGAGGCCGGGAAGCTGCCCGCCGGCTGTGCCTCGGCGGTGCTGCTCGACCGGGACGCGGCGACAGTGCTGTCACGGGTCGGTTTCGGCGAGGAGTGATCGCCCGGCCCCGTCCCCGGCCCGGCGGGCGCGCGCATTAGGGTCGGGGGAAGCACAGAGGAGAGCCGGGGGAGAGACCAGCACATGACCATTCCGGGACAGGCGCATCCGCATCCGTCCGGCGGCTGGCCGGCGAACGAGCTCGAAGAGGTGCTCGGCGCCTCGCTCGGCAACCCGGCCGCCGGGGGCCGGCTCGTGGAGGTCCTCGGCCGCAGCTTCCTCTGGGTCCCGCTCCCCAACGGCGGCGGCCCGGACAGTCCGAACCTCGATCTGCCCACCACCGAGATCGAGGGACAGGCGTATGTGCCGGTCTTCAGCTCCGAGCACCAGTTCCTGACCTGTGTGGGCAGCCATATGCCCTTCACCGTGGCGCCCGCGCGCGAGTTCGCCCGCGGGCTGCCCCCGCAGCTCGGCATCGCCGTCAACCCGGGCGGTGTCGTCGGCGCACCGCTGCCGCCGTCCGCCGTGGCGGAGCTCTGCCGGGCCGGACGGCACGAACCGGGCGACGCGCAGGCCGGCGCCGGGGGGCCGAGCGGCGGGCGGGTGCGGCTGTTCGAGCCGGACTGGCAGGAGGAGCCCGTCGACTTCCTGGCCGCCGCGGCCGGTGAGTTCCAGGAGTCCGGCGTCGTCGTCACCGCCCGGCGGGCGCTCGCGTCCATCGAGGGCGATCCGCCCACCCTGTTCATCGGTGTGCAGCTGTCCGGCTGGGACGCGGTCGGCAGCAACGCGCCCATGGACGCCCTCGGTCGGGCGCTCGGCCGGGTCCAGGTCGGCTGGCCGGTCAGCCTCGTCCTGCTGGACGTCGCCCAGGACCCCGTCGCCGACTGGATGCTGGCGCGGGTGCGGCCGTTCTACCAACGAGAGCACGTGTAGTCGTCAAGTCGGTGTCGAAACGGCCGATTAAGCTGGTTTCATGGCCTGCTGAATCGTGATGCGAAGAGGGGCGGAACCCAGAGTGAGTGCGTCAGGCACCGCGGCGGCCGGGCAGGTCGAGCACATGCTGCGCCAGGTGACTCCCGGACGCTACGACGCGTACGAGGCGCTGCTGAAGGCGCTGGCCGACCCGGCGAGCGGCCAGGTCTGGATGCTGCTCTGGCACGGCCGGGCGGGCTCGCCCGAGGCCCAGTACGGGAACATGGAGGTCGACGGCGTCGGCTACGCCCCCTGTGTCACCTCCGCCCAGGAGCTCGCCGTCTCCGGCTGGAACCGCGCGCACGAGGTCGTCGGCGGCCTCGACATCGCCCGCGCCCTCTACCCCGACCGCTGGGGCATCTGGCTCAATCCGCACGCCCCCGGCGGCGGTGTGGGCATCCCCTGGCCCGACCTCCGCAGGATCGCCACCGGTCTCGACCGGATGCCCGCGGGACCGCTGCGGCTGTCCGAGCCGGCCATCGAGATCCCGCAGTTCTACGCCCTGCTCTCGCAGAACGCCCACCGCACCCCGGCCGTCCGCTCGTTGCGCCGCGCCTGGGTGCAGCCCGCGCTCGGCGCTCCCTATCTGGCGATCGGGCTCGATCTGTACGACACGGGGCGGCAGTCGGTGGACGCGGTCCGCGCGATGATGCAGCAGTCGATCGCGGCCGTCCCGGAGGGACTGCCGGTGTCCACCGTCGCGATGTCCGACGAGTACGACCCCGTCACGATGTGGCTGCGGGCCAACTCCCGGCCGTTCTACGACCGTGATGCGCACGGCGCCCCCCAGGGCGGCGGTTACGGCTATCCGCCGCCTCACGGCCACTGAACCGACCGGCCTCGGCCGCTTTCCCACCACACCGCTCCAGAGGGCGAATTCGTCCTCTTTCCATGCCCTGCGCGGATGTTCTGGTCGGATTGTGTGTGCGCAACCCGTGAAGCGCCTTGTATTCGAATGAGGCGCCTCTGCGTGACGGGCGGTGCATCGGTGAACTTCCGTCCCATATGGGCTATTTGGCGTTCCGCTCAGTCGGCGGTCCCGTCCGTATAACGGAAACCTGCTTCCCTCATCACGTTTACGCAAACATTCCCCGAGGGGTCTGGCGGGTGATCGCGGCAGCGTTGAAGACTCCCGCAACAAGGACCCTTCGGTCCCGTGTACGACCTGCTTCTTCAAGCTTTCCTCGCACCACACACAACTGCACCACTGATGTGAACGAAGCCGCTACAGCGGCGGGCATGGGTCGGTCACCACCGGCCGAGAGGGGTCCCCACCACGATGACGGCACCACTGCACGACACGAGCGCGGCCGAGACCGCGGCCGTCGATGTCGCCGCCGATGTCCCGCAAAAGGCCATCGAGGGGCGTTCACCCTGGAAGATCGCCTGGGTCCGCCTCAAGCGGGACAAGGTCGCGCTGGCCGGTGGGGTCGTGGTGCTCCTGCTGGTCCTGGTCGCGCTCCTCGCTCCGCTGATCGTGGACGCGTTCGGCCACCCGCCGGAGGAGCTGCACGAGGACCAGATCGACCCGCTCCTCGGCACCCCGATCGGCAGCTGGGGCGGCATCAGCTCCGACTTCCTGCTCGGAGTCGAGCCGGTCAACGGCCGTGACGTCTTCAGCCGGATCATCTACGGCGCCCGCATCTCGCTCCTGGTCGCCTTCCTGTCCGCCTTCGTGGCCGTCTCCCTCGGCACCCTCTTCGGTGTCATCGCGGGCTACTTCGGCGGCTGGGTGGACGCGGCGATCAGCCGGGTCATGGACCTTCTGCTCGCCTTCCCGCAGCTGCTCTTCATCATCGCCCTGATCTCCGTCACCCCGAACGAGCTGTTCGGGTTCTCCGGCTCCGGACTGCGCATCGCCGTCCTGGTCCTGGTGATCGGCTTCTTCGGCTGGCCCTACATCGGCCGCATCGTGCGCGGCCAGACCCTGTCGCTGCGCGAACGCGAGTACGTCGAGGCGGCGCGCAGCCTGGGAGCCGGCCGGTCCTACATCCTCTTCCGCGAGCTGCTGCCGAACCTGGTCGCGCCGATCACCGTCTACACGACGCTGATGATCCCGACCAACATCCTCACGGAGGCCGCGCTGAGCTTCCTGGGCGTCGGAGTGAAGCCGCCCACCCCGTCCTGGGGCGAGATGCTCCAGACGGCCGTGCGCACCTACGAGGACGACCCGGTGTTCATGATCATCCCGGGTCTGGCGATCTTCATCACCGTGCTCGCCTTCAACCTCTTCGGTGACGGCGTACGGGACGCGCTGGATCCCAAGGGATCCCGCTGAACCACCGCAAGCCCTGCGGATCCACAGCCCCTGCCACCAGTCAGGAGCGATAGCCCAGAACCCGCGGCCCTCAAGGGCCGTGACTACTACGGAGGTTGCGAGCATCGTGACAACCCATCGCACGTCGAAGCGCAGGCTTGCCGCAGGCACGGCTGTCGTGCTCGCGGCCCTGCTCACCACCACGGCCTGTGGCGGCAACAAGGACGACGACAAGGACGGAGCCGGCAAGACGCCCGGCTTCAACGCCGGCATCGGCAAGGTCGCCAACGCGTCCACCGCCAAGGGCGGTGAGCTCAAGTTCGTCGGCACGCAGGACGCCGACTCGTGGGACCCGCAGCGCGGTTACTACGGCTTCATGTGGGACTTCGCCCGCTACTACACCCGCCAGCTGGTCAGCTTCAAGCCGGCGCCGGGTGCGGGCAGCACCGAGCTCGTGCCGGACCTCGCGACCGCGAAGGCCGAGATCTCGCCCGACGGCAAGACCTACAAGTACACGCTGAAGGACGACGTCACGTGGGAGGACGGCACGCCCGTCACCTCGCAGGACATCAAGTACGGCATCGAGCGCACCTGGGCCCAGGACGTCATCTCCGGCGGCCCGGTCTACCTGATGCAGGTCCTCGACCCGAAGACCGAGTACAAGGGTCCGTACAAGGACAAGTCCGCGGACAAGCTCGGCCTGAAGGCCATCGAGACGCCGGACGCGAAGACCATCATCTTCAAGCTTCCGAAGCCGAACGGCGACTTCGAGCAGATGCTCGCCATGCCGGCCGCCTCTCCGGTCAAGAAGGAGAAGGACACCGCCGCCAAGTACGGCCTGAAGCCCTTCTCCAACGGCCCGTACAAGATCGACTCGTACGCGCCGAACAAGTCGATGAAGCTGTCGCGCAACGCCAACTGGAAGGCCTCGTCGGACACGATCCGCAAGGCGCTCCCGGACAAGATCTCGGTCACCTTCATGACCAACGCGGACGACATGGACAAGCGCCTGCTCAAGGGTGACTTCGACATCGACATCAACGCGACGGGCATCGGCCAGGCGGCCCGCACCACCGCGATCCGCGAGCACAAGGGCAACCTCGACAACGGCCAGACCGGCTTCATCCGTTACGCGGTCTTCCCGCAGACGGTGGCGCCGTTCGACAACATCGAGTGCCGCAAGGCCGTCATCTACGCCGCCGACAAGAAGTCCCTGCAGACCGCCCGTGGCGGCCCGCAGGCCGGTGGCGACATCGCCCCGAACATGCTCCCCGCGGGCATCAAGGGCGCCGACCCGTCGTACGACCCGTACGAGGTCCTGAAGAACGACAGCAAGCCGAACGTCGAGAAGGCCAAGGCCGCGCTGAAGGCCTGTGGCAAGCCGAACGGCTTCAAGACCACCATCGCGGTGCGCAACAACAAGCCGGTCGAGGTCGCCACGGCCGTCTCGCTGCAGAACGCGCTGAAGCAGGTCGGCATCGACGCCCAGGTCGACCAGTTCGACGGCGCCCAGACGTCCGGCATCATCGGTTCGCCGAAGGTCGTCAAGGACAAGGGTTACGGCATCATCATCATGGGCTGGGGTGCGGACTTCCCGTCCGGACAGGGCTTCTCCCAGCCGCTGGTCGACGGCCGTTTCATCCTCCAGAGCGGTAACAACAACTTCTCGGAGCTGAACGACCCGGCGATCAACAAGCTCTTCGACCAGGCCATCGCGGAGACCGACCCGGACAAGGCCGGCGAGATCTACAAGCAGATGAACCAGAAGGTCTCCGAGGCCGCTGTCTACCTGCCCTTCGTCTACGACAAGACGATCACCTGGCGCAGCACCCGCCTCACCAACGCCTACACCGCGGACGCCTACAACGGCCGCTACGACTACGCCTCGCTCGGCGTCGTCAAGTAAAACCCAGTCAGTTCACGTTCCAGTGCCACACCCGCTAGGCACGAAGGGCAGGTGATGGCCGCGAGCGGTGGCCCGGGGCCCTCTCCAGAAGAGAGGGCCCCCGGGTCGCCGTCGGGCCGAGCGCAGTGCTTGCATATCTCATCCGGCGAATCTTCGCCGTCATCGTCATGCTGATGGTCATCACTCTGGTGACCTTCGGAATCTTCTTCCTGTTCCCCAAGATGATCGGGACGGACCCGGCGCTTTACTTCGTCGGCAAGCAGTCCGACCCGGCCGCCATCGAGGGCATCCGGCAGAAGATGGGCCTGGACGACCCGATCCTGGTCCAGTTCGGCAAGTTCGTGGTCGGGCTGGTGGCCGGACGTACGTACTCCAACGGTTCCGACGTGACGCAGTGCGCCGCGCCCTGCTTCGGGTACTCGTTCAAGACCGAGCAGGAGGTCTGGCCGCTGCTCCTCGAGTGGCTGCCGGTCACCCTCTCGCTCGCCCTCGGTGCCGTCGTGCTCTGGGTCATCGGCGGTGTCGCCACCGGCATCGTCTCCGCCCTCAAGCGCGGTACCCCGCTGGACCGTTCGGCGATGGGCATCGCCCTCGGCGGTGTCTCCCTGCCCATCTACTTCACCGGCATCCTGTCCCTGGCGCTCTTCTCCGACCAGCTCGGCTGGTTCGGGCGCCCGGACACGGAATTCGGTGAGGATCCGGCGACCTGGTTCAACGGCATGATCCTGCCGTGGGTCACCCTCGCCTTCCTGTACGCCGCGATGTACGCGCGGCTCACCCGGGCCACCATGCTGGAGGTCCTCAACGAGGACTACATCCGTACCGCCCGGGCCAAGGGCCTCACCGAACCCGTGGTCATCGGCAAGCACGCGATGCGCTCGACGATGACCCCGATCCTCACGGTCCTCGGCCTCGACCTCGGAGCGCTGGTCGGCGGCGCGGTGCTCACCGAGAGCACCTTCTCGCTGCACGGCCTCGGGTACAACGCGGTGAAGGCCATCAGCGACCACGACCTGCCGGTGATCCTCGGGGTCACCCTCATCTCGGCCTTCTTCGTGGTCCTCGCGAACCTTGTCGTGGACCTCATGTACGCAGTGATCGACCCCCGAGTGAGGCTCTCATGACCGAACTGACGAAGACCGGCGCCGTCGGCGAGCCCGTCTCCGCGGGATCGGCCCCCTCGACGGCCTTCCTCGAAGTCCGCGATCTCGAGGTGCACTTCCCCACCGACGACGGTCTGGTGAAGTCCGTCGACGGACTCTCCTTCCAGCTGGAGAAGGGCAAGACCCTCGGCATCGTCGGCGAGTCCGGCTCCGGCAAGTCGGTGACCTCACTCGGCATCATGGGCCTGCACCGCGTCGGCCAGTACGGCCGGCAGAAGGCCCACCTGTCCGGCGAGATCTGGCTGAACGGCAAGGAACTGCTGTCCGCCGATCCGGACGAGGTGCGCCGCCTGCGCGGCCGCGACATGGCGATGATCTTCCAGGATCCGCTGTCCGCGATGCACCCGTACTACACCATCGGCAAGCAGATCAGTGAGGCGTACCAGGTCCACAACAAGGTGGACAAGAAGACGGCGATGAAGCGCGCCGTCCAGCTGCTGGACCGGGTGGGCATCCCGGAGCCCCACAAGCGCGTGGACAGCTACCCGCACGAGTTCTCGGGCGGTATGCGTCAGCGCGCGATGATCGCGATGGCGCTCGTCAACAACCCCGAGCTGCTCATCGCCGACGAGCCGACCACCGCCCTCGACGTCACCGTCCAGGCGCAGATCCTCGACCTGATCCGGGATCTGCAGAAGGAGTTCGGCTCCGCGGTCATCATCATCACCCACGACCTGGGCGTGGTCGCCGAGCTGGCCGACGACATCCTGGTGATGTACGGCGGCCGCTGCGTCGAGCGCGGTCCGGCCGAGAAGGTCTTCTACGAGCCGCAGCACCCCTACACCTGGGGCCTGCTGGGTTCGATGCCCCGCATCGACCGCGACCAGACCGAACGCCTCATCCCGGTCAAGGGCTCCCCGCCCAGCCTGATCAACATCCCCAGTGGCTGTGCCTTCCACCCGCGGTGCCCGTACGCCGATGTGCCCAAGGGCGGCATCACCCGCACCGAGCGGCCGAACCTGCGTGAGGTGGGCAGCCGGCACCACTCGGCCTGCCACATGTCGCAGGAGGACCGCACGCGGATCTGGACCGAAGAGATTGCGCCGAAGCTGTGAGTGAGACAAAGGATTCCGAGATGACGATCCCGGAGCAGGCCACCTCCTCGCCCGAGCCGCTGCTCAAGGTCACCGGACTGGTCAAGCACTTCCCGATCACCAAGGGGCTGCTGCGCCGGCAGGCCGGCGCCGTCCAGGCGGTCGACGGCATCAGCTTCGACGTGCTTCCCGGCGAGACGCTCGGCGTCGTGGGCGAGTCCGGCTGCGGCAAGTCGACGATGGGCCGGCTCATCACCCGGCTCCTCGAACCGACCGGCGGTTCCATCGAGTTCGAGGGCACCGACATCACGCACCTCGGCGTGGGCGCCATGCGTCCGATGCGCCGGGACGTCCAGATGATCTTCCAGGACCCCTACGGTTCGCTGAACCCGCGTCACACGGTCGGTTCGATCGTCAGCGCGCCGTTCAAGCTCCAGGGCGTCACGCCCGAGGGCGGGATCAAGAAGGAGGTCCAGCGCCTGCTGGGCCTGGTCGGTCTCAACCCCGAGCACTACAACCGCTATCCGCACGAGTTCTCCGGCGGTCAGCGCCAGCGCATCGGCATCGCCCGCGCGCTCGCCCTGAAGCCGAAGCTGGTCGTGGCCGACGAGCCGGTCTCCGCGCTGGACGTCTCCATCCAGGCGCAGGTGGTGAACCTGCTCGACGATCTCCAGGAAGAGCTGGGCCTCACCTATGTGATCATCGCCCACGACCTGTCGGTGATCCGGCACGTCTCGGACCGCATCGCGGTCATGTACCTGGGCAAGATCGTGGAGCTGGCGGACCGCAAGTCGCTGTACGAGGCGCCGATGCACCCGTACACGAAGGCGCTGATGTCGGCGGTGCCGGTGCCCGACCCGCGTCGTCGCGGCGTCAAGAGCGAGCGCATCCTGCTCAAGGGCGACGTGCCCTCGCCGATCTCGCCGCCGACGGGCTGCCGCTTCCACACCAGGTGCTGGAAGGCGACGGAGATCTGCACCACGCAGGAGCCGCCGCTGATCGCCCTCAAGCCGGGGCAGCAGGTGGCCTGCCACCACCCGGAGAACGCGCCGGACCAGGTCCCGCAGGACGTGGTGATCGCGTCGGCGCGGGAGGCGATCGACATCGTCGACGCGAGGCCGAAGTCGGAGGAGACGGCGGAGGCCGCCGCGGCCGACGCCTCGGTTGCCGAGCCGGCCGTGGTCGAGACGCCGGTGACGAAGGCTGCCGAGCCCGAGGCGCCGGTGACGAAGGCCGCCGAGCCCGAGGCGCCGGTGACGAAGGCCGCCGAGCCCGAGGCCGCCGTGGTCGAGGCGCCGGTGACGAAGGCTGCCGAGCCCGACGCCCCTGTTGCCACGACCGCCGTGTCCGAGACGCCGGAGGCCGATGCGGACGAGGCCAAGGGCCCGGGGGGCACCGCCAAGGAGTAGAACCGGCACAATCGTCCGGTGCTCCAAGAACTGTTCACGCCCTCCGTCCAGCATTCGCTCGACCTCGCCGGAATCTTCGTCTTCGCGATCTCCGGTGCACTGCTCGCCGTGCGCAAGAACTTCGACGTCTTCGGCATCGCGGTGCTCGCCGAGGTCACCGCGCTGGGCGGAGGGCTGTTCCGTGACCTGGTCATCGGGGTCGTCCCGGCCGCCTTCACGGACCTGGGCTACTTCCTCATGCCCCTGGTCGCCGCCGCACTGATCTTCTTCCTGCATCCGCAGGTCGAGCGCATCCAGTCCGGGGTGAACGTCTTCGACGCCGCCGGCCTCGGCCTGTTCTGCGTCACGGGCACGACCAAGGCGTACGAGTACGGGCTCAGCCTGACCTCGTCGGCGGTGCTCGGCCTCGCGACCGCGGTCGGCGGCGGTGTGCTGAGGGACGTCCTCGCCAACGAGGTCCCGTCACTGCTGCGCTGGGACCGCGACCTCTACGCCGTCCCGGCCATCGTGGGCGCGACCATGGTCGTCCTGTGCATCCGCTTCGACGTGCTGAACGCGTTCACCAGCGGGACCGCCGTGATCACCGCCTTCCTGCTCCGGCTGGCGGCGATGCGGTTCAACTGGCGCGCACCCCGCGCCTGGAACCGGCGCTCGTCCGCCGCGGA
Source organism: Streptomyces sp. AM8-1-1 (assembly GCF_032229325.1). Taxonomy (NCBI): domain Bacteria; kingdom Bacillati; phylum Actinomycetota; class Actinomycetes; order Kitasatosporales; family Streptomycetaceae; genus Streptomyces; species Streptomyces sp. AM8-1-1. Next base: position 2,500,778 of record NZ_CP135086.1, on the reverse strand, counting down.
GGAGGCATGACCCCTCTCCGCGGGCCCGCGTCCTGACGGTCGCCCGGAGGGAAGCGTCACAGCACAAAAAAGCTACCGCTCAGTAATGACCTGTTGTACCGTACCGGTATGGCACAGGCAGTTCAGGCATCGATCGGGGACAGCGAGTTCGACCGCGACACCGCTGTGTCCCTGCGCGCACCGGGCGTCTACGACGCGGAGCTCTCGGCGGGCTGGACGATCGTCCGCGCCGTCAACGGCGGGTACCTGCTGGCACTTCTCGGCCGCGCCCTCGGCGAGGCCCTGCCGCACCCGGACCCCTTCACCGTCTCGGCGCACTACCTCACCGCGTCGCAGCCGGGTCCCGCGCTGATCCGTACCGAGATCGTCCGCACCGGCCGCACCCTCTCCACGGGCCAGGCCTCCCTCGTCCAGTTCGAGGAGGACGGCACCGAGGTCGAGCGCATCCGCGTGCTCGCCACCTACGGCGATCTCGACACGCTCTCCGACGAGGTCCGCACCTCCGCGGCCCCGCCGGTCATGCCCCCGTACGAGCAGTGTCTCGGCCCCGCGGACGGTCCGGTGGCGATCCCCGGCAGCTCCGCCATCACCGAGCGGCTGAACATCCGGCTCGACCCGGCGACCGTCGGCTGGGCCGTCGGAGCTCCCTCGGGCAAGGGGGAGATGCGCGGCTGGTTCTCGCTCGCGGACGGCCGTGACGCGGACCCGTTCTCGCTGCTCCTGACGGTCGACGCCCTGCCGCCGACCTCGTTCGAGCTCGGGCTGACGGGCTGGACGCCCACGGTGGAGCTCACCACGCACATCCGCTGCCGTCCGGCTCCCGGCCCGCTGCGGGTCTCCATCGTCACCCGCAATCTCGCGGGCGGATTCCTGGAGGAGGACGCCGAGGTCTGGGACAGCCGCGACCGGCTCGTCGCCCAGTCCCGGCAGCTGGCGAAGGCCCCGCGCTAGCCGAGCGGCGGGTGCAGGCCCCGCGCCGGCCTCTATTCATTCTCTTGCGGTTATATAACTCAGTGAGTATGTTCGTGGGTATGCCCATACCGTTCGACGTGCTCGCGGAGCCCAGCAGGCGCAGAATCCTGGATCTGCTCCTGGAACGTCCGCATCTGGTCGGTGAGCTCACCGACCGGCTCGGCCTCAGCCAGCCCGGTACCTCCAAGCACCTGCGGGTGCTCCGCGAGGCCGGGCTGGTCCGGGTCCGGCAGGACGCGCAGCGCCGCTGGTACGAGCTGAGTCCCGAGCCCCTCGCGGAGCTCGACGCCTGGCTCGCGCACTACCGCCATCTCTGGGCGGGGAGCCTCGATGCGCTCGAACGTCATCTCGACGCGATGGAGGACGACTCCTCATGACCCCGCACCCCGACACCCTCACCACCGAGGACGGGCGCAACGCCCTGCGGATGGAGCGCCGTCTCGCGCACCCGCCGAAGAAGGTCTGGGCCGCGATCACCGCGCCCGAACACCTCGCCCGGTGGTTCCCCTCCGAGGTGACCGTGGAGCTGCGTCCCGGCGGCGCCATCGGGTTCCTCTTTCCCGGTGATTCCGGGCCCGGCATGACCGGCACCGTGACCGACGCGGACGAGCCGCACGTGTTCGCCTTCACCTGGGGCGAGGACCATCTGCGCTGGGAGATCACACCGGACGGCGACGGCTCGCTGCTGACCCTGGTGCACACCTTCGGCGACCGGTTCGGTGCGGCGAGCTTCGCCTCCGGCTGGCACGTCTGCATCACCGCGCTGGCGCAACTGCTCGACGGCCGGGTGCCCGACGTCGAAGGGGACGCGGCGGGCACCCTGCACGAGGCGTACGTCGAGCGGTTCGGCCTCGCCGCCGGCACGGTCGAGGACACGGCCGTCGGCCCGCGGATCCGCTTCGAGCGGCAGCTCGTCCGTCCCGCAGGGACGGTGTGGGACCTCCTGACCGGCGGTGGGACTCCCGAGGCCGGCGACCCGGTGCCCGAGGGTTTCACCGCGGCCGTCGCCCCCGCGGGACCGGTCGTCGAGGTCCGCGCCCCCGAACTGCTCGTCTACGCCTGGCAGTCCGAGGGTGAGGTCCGCTGGGAACTGGGCCAGGGCACCGGCCACGGCCCGCGTCTCGTCCTGACGCAGACGGGCCCGGCGGATCTGGACACCCGGGCCGCGCTGGACTCCTGGCGCCAGCGCATCGAGCACCTGGCGTCCCGGCTCCAGGAGCGCTGACGTCCGCTCCCGGGGCCCTGGCCGGGGCGTGCCGTCACACGGCTCGGCCGAGCCACGCCGCCAGCTGCGTGTACGCGTCGGAGCCCTCCGGCGCCTCCTGCACCGCCCCGAACGGGACGGGTCCGCCGCGGGGTTCGACCGGGAGGACCTCCCGGGCCAGCGGCAGGATGATCTCCGCCAGTTCCTGCTCCAGCGGGAGAGGATGCCCCAGCGCCTGGGACAGGTCCCAGGTGTGGGCCAGGGTCTCCATGACGTAGCCGCCCACCGCGGCCGCTCCGGGGATCTCGGCGCCCCACGGCACCGTCACCGGTCGCACCAGCTTCGCGTCGTCCGCCCAGGCCTCGCCGAAGCGGCCGCGCGCCACGTCGTACGCCGCGCTCCATCCGTCGTCCGCGATGCCGTCCGCGCGGGCGGGCACCGACAGACCGTCACCTCCCTCGCCGACGAGCGCGATCCGGTGCGTGCCGCCCACGACATGGGAGAGCAGCGCCCGTACGTCGAACTCGGGACAGGGCGTCGGAGCGTCCAGCCGGTCCGGTGTCACCGTCTTCACCAGGCCGGCGAACTGCTCGGCCGCGCGCTCGTACAGGGGGCGGGGATCGTTCATGTCGTCCATCTCCTCGAACTCCGAAGGCCCGCGGGCTCGCTGCTCGCCGGCCACACGCACTGTTCCGGGATAACCTGACATCTCCCGTCATGTTTTCCGGAGACGCTCGCCACGTGAAATCCGACCGGCTGCTGTCGATCCTCCTGCTGCTCCAGACCCGCGGCCTCGTGCCCGCCGCCGATCTCGCCGAGCGCCTGGAGGTGTCCGTCCGCACCATCTACCGCGACGTCGAGGCCCTGTCCGCCGCCGGCGTCCCCGTCTACGCCGAGCGCGGCCGGCACGGCGGGATCGCCCTGCTGCCGGGCTTCCGCACGGATGTCACGGGGCTGACGGCGGACGAGTCCCGCGCGCTGTTCGTGCTGGCCGCCCAGGGCGCCCACAGCGCGCTGGGGCTCGACGAGGCACTGGGATCCGCGCTGCGCAAGGTGATGGCGGCGCTGCCCGAACCCCACCGGCCCGGAGCCGAGTTGACCAGCCGCCGCATCCTGGTGGACCCCGCCCGCTGGATGAAGGCACCGGGTCCGGCCGTCGATCTGGACGCGCTCAACTCGGCCGTCTTCACGGACCGCCGGGTGCGGCTGCGCTACCGCCACAGCGGCACCACCGAACCGCGGACGTACACCCTCGACCCGTACGGCCTCGTGGTGAAGGCCGGGATCTGGTACCTGGTCGCCGACCACCGCGGCGCGCCCCGCCTCTTCCGGGCGGACCGGGTCCTCTCGGCCGCGGTCACCGACGACCCCGTGCGGCGGCGTGCCGGCCAGGAGTTGGCCGACGTCTGGGAGGTGCTGCGCCGTCAGGTCGAGGACCGGCCCGCGGAGGTGTGCGTGACGGCGCGGGTGAGCCAGGAGCGGCTGGATCTGTTTCTGCGTATGCACGGCAGCCGGCTGACCGGCGAGCCCGTGCCGGAGGAGCCGGACGCGGCCGGGCAGCAGGCGGAGGCGGAGACGCCGCGCTGGACCCGGGTGGAGCTCGCCCTCGGCTCTCTGACGGCGGTCCGCGTGCTGCTCGCCTTCGGCGAGAGCGTCGAGGTGCTCTCCCCGCCGCAGGCGCGTGCGGAACTGGCGCGCGCCGCGGCGGAGATCGTCGCGCTCTACGGGACGGGCGCCGTCAGTCCAGCCAGTGCCGGCGGCCGAGGCTGATCAGCCGCAGCTGGCGGCGGGCCAGGGAGGCGGTCCGGTCGAGCCCCGCGGGCCCGGCCTCCAGGAACGCGGACGCCGTCATGACCATGTGGTCCACATAGACGCCGGCGAGCATCCGCAGATCCGCGGCGCTCCAGCCCTCCGATTCGGGTTCGTCGGCGAACGCCGCCGCGACCTCGTCGCCGAACTGCCGCAACTGCTCGGCGATCGCCTCGCGTACGGACTGCACTCCGCCGTGCCGCTCCCGCGCGATGAAGCGCACATGAGCGGGGGAGGTGCGGACGAGATCCATGATCAGGGTCACCGTCCGGTCGATGCGCGCGTCGTCCGCCTCCTCGGTGAGCGCTTCGCCGATCGTGGCGTGCAGACTGCCGAGCGCCTCCTCGACCAGGGCGACACCGAGGTCTGCCGTGTCCCGGAAGTGGCGGTAGAAAGCCGTCGGCGCCACACCCACGGCCCGGGTCACCTCGCGCAGCCCGAGACTGCTCAGACTCTGCTCCTCGAGCAGCTGCAGCGCTGCGTCCAGGAGGGCCTGACGGGTTTTCTGCTTCTGGGCCTGGCGGATTCCGGCGGTGTGACTCATGGAACTGAGTAAACAACCGTTCTCCGGATAAGGGAAGTGTAGACTCGCCAGTCAGTGAACAGTCGTACCGACAAGTGTTCACCGAAATGTCGAAAGGATGACGATGATCGCCCTCGTCGCAGCACTGCTCCTTCTGGGGATCCTGCTGGGCGCCGTGGCCCAACTCCCCCTTTCCGCCACCTTCGTGGCCTGCGCCGTCATCGGCGTCTGGCTTCTCGTCTTCGCCGTGCGCGAGCGTCGCGCCCGTCAGCACTGACCCGGAAGGAGCCGAACCGGCCATGCAGCTCTCCGCCGTCAAGCACAGCGACCGCACCAAGCACAGCGACCGCACCCCGCGCGGCCGCAGCGCCGCCCGGGGGACCGCCGAGCGGGAACGCACCATCGCCCGGAGCGCCGATGCTCCGAACGCCGGCACCCCCAACTCCGCCGTGCCGAACCCGGACACGCCGGACTCCGGTACCCCGAGCACCCCGGACTCCGCCGCGCACACCCGTCCGACAGGCCGCCGCGACGCGGACGGCATGGCTGTCGCCGCCTTCGTGCTCGGACTCGTCGGCCTGCTCGTGATGAACATCGTGCTCGGCCCGATCGCCGTCGTGCTCGCCTCCCTCGCCCTGTGGCGGGGCACCGCACGCCGTGGCCGCGCCCTCCTCGGACTCGCGCTCGGCGTCGCCGACCTGGTCGTCCTCGGCGTGCTCGTGGCCATGAACGGCACCGTGGTCTGGGGCTTCGGCGGCTGACCGCTCCGCGACTCCCGGCGCGCCGCGAGCGGTTCCCCGCCGCACCCACCGCCTCCCGCAGCGCTGCGGGAGGCGGTCGGCGTTGTGCGGGGGCTACTTGCTCTGCAGCGACCCCAGCGGATGAGGGGCCTCCTCCAGCGCGGCCTGTGCCGCCTTCCAGCCGGTGTCGGCGGGGTCGAGCGCGCTGCGCAGATACGCCCAGGTCAACTGCTGGACCAGAGCGACGCGTTCGGGGCTCTCGTCCGTCGTCTCCGCGACCTCGTACCCCGGGATGCCGCCGAGCGAGTGCTCCGCCCCGAACAGCGTGAGCAGGCTCTTGCTTCCCGGGCTGAGGTGGTAGGGGTCGGTGAACCAGTCCGGCCCGCGGGTCGTGAGCGCGGACTGGTCCCGGTCGCCGGCGACGATCAGAGCCGGCGTGGTCATGCCGTCGAAGGACGGGTTCATGAAGGGCAGGTTCTCGACGGCGAACGGGGTCAGGTCGTCGCCGCCCCGGCCGGGCGGGGTCAGCAGCACGCCCGCCTTCACGCGCGGGTCGGACAGGTCCTCCCCGGGAGCGCCGTCGGGGTCGAGGACCCGTGCGCCCAGCAGTGTGCTCGCGGTCTGGGCGCCCCAGGAGTGACCGGCCACGGCGGTACGGCCGCGGTCGAGGCGTCCGCCGAGGCCCGGCACGGCGGCCTCCAGGACATCGAGCCCGTCGAGAACGCGCACCAGGTCCTCGACGCGTATGCGCCAGATCCGCGGCGTACGGGGGTCGTCGGCGGGCAGGCCGAGCGTTCTCGAGTCGAGATGGGTGGGCTGGACGACCACGAAGCCGCGGGCGGCCCAGAAGTCGGCGAGCGGTGCGTAGCCGTCCATCGACCAGCCGAAACCGTGCGAGAGGACGACGACGGGCAGGTCGCCGCCGGTCGCGGGCGCGGAGACGCGGACCTGGAGATCCTCGCCGCGGCCGGGGGCGGGCAGGACCACGGGCTTCGCGGACACGATCGTCGTGGGGGCGGGCGCGATCCGCAGCGCGGTCGGGTTGTTCGATGCGGGCGTGGATGCGGGCGTGGATTCGGGCATGGAGGTGCTTCCGTTCGGTTGCCGTGCGCGGTGGAGGGGTGTGACGGGCCCGGCGGCCGCGGTGCCGGGCAGGAGGCAGGGCGGCGCCGTGCGGCGTGGCCGTCCGGCCCCGGTTCTGACATCATGAGAAAAACGGAACTCTGCTCCGCAAACGATACGGAGCGTTGTTCCGCTTTGCAAGGTGCACCGGAGACTCGCAGGAGAGTCGCGGAGGACAGGGGAGGAGTGCAGCGGTGAACGAAGGCGGCCCCAGCGCGGGAAGCTCGGCCGGGTCAAGGCGCAAGGACGCACGGCGCAACCAGCAGACCCTGCTGGAGGCGGCCGCGACGGTCTTCGTCAGATCCGGCGTGGAGGCGCCGGTGCGCGACATCGCGGCCGAGGCGGGCGTCGGGATGGGCACGATCTACCGCCACTTCCCGACGCGGGCGGATCTCATCATCGCCGTCTACCGGCACCAGGTGGACGCCTGCGCCGAAGCCGGCCCCGCCCTGCTGGCGGCCGGCGCAACTCCGCACGCCGCCCTGGGGCGATGGATCGACCTCTTCGTCGACTTCCTGGTCACCAAGCACGGACTCGCCGCCGTGCTCCAGGCGGACAGCGCCGGTTTCGAGGCGCTGCACAGCTCCTTCCTCGACCGCCTCGTGCCCGTGTGCGGCGAGCTGCTCGACGCCGCCGCCGCATCCGGCGAGATCCGGTCCGACGTTGAGCCCTACGAGCTCATGCGCGGAGTCGGAAATCTCTGCATCGGTTCCGGCAGCGACGCACGCTACGACGCACGCCGACTGGTCGGCCTCCTCATCGCGGGACTGCGCCAACCGCGTTGACCGCGGCGCCCGCTCGCCCGCCCCCGTGTCCGGGCGTGGCGGGCCCCGCGCGCCCGTGCCCCCCTGCGCCGCGTCCGCGCCCCCGCCACGCCTCGTAGAATCGGGGCCACCATGGCTTACCTGGACCACGCTGCGACCACTCCGATGCTGCCGGAGGCCGTCGAGGCGATGACCGCGCAGCTCACCGTCACCGGCAACGCCTCGGCACTGCATGCCGCCGGGCGCCGGGCCCGCCGCGCTGTCGAGGAGGCCCGCGAGACCCTCGCCGAGGCTCTCGGCGCGCGCCCGAGCGAGGTGGTGTTCACCGCCGGCGGCACCGAGGCGGACAACCTCGCCGTCAAGGGCCTGTACTGGCAGCGGCGGGACGCGGAGCCCGCCCGTACCCGGATCCTCACCAGCCCCGTGGAGCACCACGCCGTGCTCGACGCCGTCCACTGGCTCGGCGAGCACGAGGGCGCGACCGTGGAGTATCTGCCGGTCGACACGTACGGGCGGGTGCACCCCGAAGCCCTGCGCGAGGCCGTCGAGCGGAACCCCGACGACGTGGCCCTCGCCACCGTCATGTGGGCGAACAACGAGATCGGCACCGTCATGCCGGTGGCGGAACTGTCCGCCGTGGCACGGGAATTCGGGATTCCGCTGCACTCCGACGCGGTCCAGGCCTTCGGCCAGCTCGACGTCGGGTTCGCCGACTCCGGGCTCGCCGCGATGACCGTCTCCGGCCACAAGATCGGCGGCCCCTACGGCATCGGGGCGCTGCTCCTCGGCCGGGAGTACACCCCGGTCCCCGTCCTGCACGGCGGCGGCCAGGAGCGGCATGTGCGCTCCGGCACCCTCGACACCCCAGCGATCGCCGCCTTCGCGGTCGCGGGCCGGCTCGCCGCCGAGCGGCGCGAGGAGTTCGCCCGCGAGATCGGCGCCCTGCGCGACGAACTGGTCGACGCCGTCCGTACGGCGGTGCCCGACGCGGTCCTCGGCGGCGACCCGGCCGACCGGCTCCCCGCCAACGCGCACTTCAGCTTCCCCGGCTGCGAGGGGGACTCACTGCTCCTGCTGCTCGACGCCCAGGGCATCGAGTGCTCCACCGGGTCGGCATGCACGGCCGGTGTCGCCCAGCCCAGCCATGTCCTGCTGGCGACGGGCTCGGACCCCGACCTCGCGCGCGGCACGCTCCGCTTCAGTCTCGGCCACACCTCCACCAGGGCGGATGTGAAGGCGGTGGCGGAGGCGATCGGACCGGTGGTGCAGCGGGCGCGCACCGCGGGCCTCAGCTGAGGGCTGTCCCCGGGGCCGGGTGGCGTCCCTGGGCCCGTCGCCCCGGACCGGGCGGCACCCCTGGGCCCGTCGCCCCGGACCGGGCTCAGGCCTTCTTCTCCGCCACCTGCCGGGCCGACGGCATCTGGCCGCGCACCAGTTTCAGATAGCGGTTCCAGTTCCAGTACGGTCCCGGGTCCGTGTGGTCCGTCCCCGGCACCTCCACATGGCCGATGATGTGCTCGCGGTCCACCGGTATCCCGTACCGCACGCAGATCCCCGCCGTGAGCTTCGCCGAGGACAGATACATGGCGTCGGTGAAGTCCCGGCGCCGGTCGACGAAGCCCTCGTGCTCGATGCCGATGCTCCGTTCGTTCATCTCGCGGTTCCCCGCGTGGAAAGCAACGTCGAGCTCGCGGATCATCTGGGCGACGCGGCCGTCCTTGCCCACCACGTAGTGCGTGGCCGCGCCGTGCCCCGGGTTCTTGAAGACCTTCAGCGCGGTCGGATAGCTGCCCTGCACGACATGGATGACCACCCGGTCGATGCCGTAGTCGTCGGGCCGGTCCGCGCGGCGCCAGTTCGCCCGGGCCGCTGCCGTCCAGACCGCGCCGACGTGGTCCAGCTCACCCTCCACCCGCTTCTTCTCCACGCCGGGCACCCGCCACCAGACCCGTCGCAGCTCGTCGTGGGCCAGCGCACCCGCCCCCACCACGGCGGCCGTGCCGCCGATCAGCGCGGCACGCCTGCTGATCCGCCGCTGTCCGCCGCGCTTCTCATCGCTTCCCATGCGCTGTTCAACGCATACTCGCGAGCCTCTGGTTCCCCGGGCCCCTTACCCTGGTATCGCTATGACTCAGACTTCCCAGCGTCCCCTCCGTGTGCTCGCCGCCATGTCGGGCGGCGTGGACTCCGCCGTCGCCGCCGCACGTGCCGCCGAGGCCGGCCACGACGTGACCGGTGTCCATCTGGCGCTCTCCGCGAATCCGCAGTCCTTCCGCACGGGTGCGCGCGGCTGCTGCACCATCGAGGACTCCCGCGACGCCCGCCGCGCGGCCGACGTCATCGGCATCCCCTTCTACGTCTGGGATCTTGCCGAGCGCTTCCGCGAGGACGTCGTCGAGGACTTCATCGCGGAGTACGAGGCGGGCCGTACGCCCAACCCCTGTCTGCGCTGCAACGAGAAGATCAAGTTCGCGGCGCTGCTCGACAAGGCGATCGCGCTGGGCTTCGACGCCGTCTGCACCGGCCACTACGCCACCGTCGTCGAGCGTGAGGACGGCAGCCGCGAGCTGCACCGTGCCAGTGACATGGCCAAGGACCAGTCGTACGTCCTCGGTGTGCTCGACGAGCGCCAGCTCGCGCACGCGATGTTCCCGCTCGGTGACACCCTCACCACCAAGGACGAGATCCGGGCCGAGGCCGAGGAGCGGGGGCTGGCGGTCGCGAAGAAGCCGGACAGCCACGACATCTGCTTCATCGCCGACGGCGACACCCAGGGCTTCCTGGCGAACCGCCTCGGCACGGCGGAGGGCGACATCGTCGACGAGGGCGGTGCGAAGCTGGGCACCCACGACGGGGCGTTCGGCTTCACGATCGGCCAGCGCAAGGGCCTGCGGATCGGGCACCCGGCGGCGGACGGCAAGCCGCGCTACGTCCTCGACATCTCCCCGGTGAACAACACGGTCACGGTCGGCCCGGTGGAGGCGCTGGACGTCACCGCCCTGACCGCGATCAAGCCCCGCTGGTGCGGGGCTGCGCCGACGGGTCCGGGGACGTACACCGCACAGCTGCGGGCCCACGGCGGCGAGACCGAGGTGAGCGCGGAACTGGTCGACGGCGAGCTGCGGGTGACCTTCACCGAGCCGGTGCGGGGAGTGGCTCCGGGCCAGGCGGTCGTGCTGTACGACGGCACGCGGGTGGTCGGCTCGGCGACGATCGCCTCCACGCGGCGCGTGACGGTATCGGTCGCCTGACGTCCCGTGTCCGAGGCCGCCTCTAGGTCCAGCCCGGGCGATCTTCGATGTTCAGCCTGTGGCGTCGGTTGCGGTGCAGCGCACGGCGGTGGGGGCACCCCCCGCCGGAGGCTGGGGGGATCGTCCTCGTACTGGGCGTACTCGGGCGACTTTGACAACACGGCGTGGGGGCACCTCCCGTGCCCGAAGGGCTACGGGGGAGTGTCGTAGCTGTCGTCACCGGCCCAACAAGATCGACCGGACAGAGCCTAGGCGGAGAAGAACTCCAGCAGCAGCGGCGCCAGCACATGCGGGGCCACCTCGTGCGTCTGGCCCGTCAGGGTGCGGTGCCGGCCGCGCGGGAGGGCCTGGGCGGCCAGGCGTGCGGCCTCCCGCATGAAGGGCGGGCTCATCCCCCCGTCCACGACCATCACCCGGGTCCCGATGCCGCTCAGCATCGCGGTCGGCACCCCGCCGCCCGCCATGACCTCGTGGTCGTACACGAGCGTGGGGGCGACCGCCTCCATGTCCGCCCACATCGGCGTCCCGCGCATCGCGTCCAGGCCCTCGGGCGGCACCCCCATCTCGCCCAGGAAGACCGCGAGCGCCTCCCCGCGCCGGTCCTCGGCGAGGAGAGCCCGCATCCGGTGTTCGTAGGGCGGTGGCGGGGCTCCCGGCGCCTCGTCCGGGTCGTACGGAGGCTCGTAGGCGGACAGCTGCGTGATCGGAAGTCCCGCTGCCGCCGCCCGCAGCGCCAGTGCCGCACCCGACGACGTCCCGTGCACGGACGCGGCTCCGCCCGCCTCGCCGATCACTGCGGCCAGGTCCTCGATCTCCCGCTCCACGGCGTACGGCGCGGTGTCACCGCTCGCGCCACGGCCGCGCCGGTCGTACGTGAACACGCTGAACCGCGACGCGAGCAGCCCCGCGAGCGGTGCCTCCACCGCGGACGTGCACAGCGCCCCGCTGACCAGAACCACCGGCGGGCCGTCGCCCCGCTGCTCGTACGCGATGAGGGTGCCGTCCTCCGACTCCGCCTTGCTGAGCGTCCTGCTCATGTTGTCCATGAGAAGGCTGACCGGGGCCCGCTCGGGAACTCATCGGTCGCGCGCGAGATTCTTTTCCGCTCACCCGGCGCGGGCGGCGGTCAGTCCTCGACGACCTCGGTGTCGTAGAAGCAGAAGTGGCCCTTGATCTCGGCGACTTGGGTCTTCGGCTCCGGATACGACCAGACCAGGTCCGGTGCGTCCGGCAGCGACCAGTAGTCGGCGTCGCCCTTGAAGGGACAGTGGGTGTGGGTGCCGGAGGCGGTGAGCAAATCACTGCGCACGTCCCCGGGCGGAAGGTAGTAGCGGTCGGGACAGCCGGTCTCGCGCAGGATCAGGGGCCTGCGGCTCTCCGCGAGCAGCACCCCGCCATGGCGGGCGATGACATGGACCGAGCCCTGCTCGACCGTGATGCGATGTCCGGTGTGTGCCTTCGTCATGACACGTACAGCACCGGCGGCGGCCGGCTTCTTCCCGCCCGGCCCCTCTCCGGGGGTCCGACGCCGGGTGACCCGGTCGTACGGTGGCGTCATGAACATCTGCGTCTTCCTCTCCGCCGCCGACCTCGACGACCGCTACACCCGCCCGGCCCGCGAGTTCGCCGAGCTCCTCGGCAAGGGCGGGCACACGCTCGTGTGGGGCGGCTCCGAGAGCGGGCTGATGAAGGTCGTCGCCGACGGGGTGCAGGCGGCGGGCGGACGCCTCGTGGGCGTCTCCGTCGACTTCCTCCACACACTCGCCCGCGCCGACGCCGACGAGATGGTGATCGCCAAGGACCTGTCCGAGCGGAAGGCGCTGCTGCTCTCCCGCTCCGACGCCGTCGTGATCATGGTCGGCGGCACGGGCACCCTGGACGAGGCGACCGAGATCCTGGAGCTGAAGAAGCACGGCAAGCACACCAAGCCGGTCGTCCTGCTGAACACCGCCGGGTTCTACGACGGCCTCAAGCAGCAGTTCCGGCGCATGGACGAGGAGGGCTTCCTGCCCCTGCCCCTGACCGACCTGGTGTTCTTCGCCGAGGACGGTGTCGCGGCCCTCGCCTACCTGGAGGAGGCCGCCGGGGTGCAGTAGCCGGTCGCGGCAGTGCGAGCATGGGCGGTATGCCAACACATCTGATCACCGGGGCGGGCTCCGGCATCGGCGCGGCGGTCGCCCGCCGGCTCCACGAGCGCGGCGACACACTCGTCCTGCTGGCCCGCGACGCCGGCCGCGCGAAGGAACTCGCCGCCCGGTACGAGGGCGCCCGTACGCTCGTCGCCGACCTGGCCGACCCGGACCGCATCTCCAAGTCGTTCGGCATGCAGCCCATGCCGGACCGGCTCGACTCGCTCCTGCACATCGCGGGCATCGTCGACCTCGGCCCGGTGGCCGAGCTGCGGCCGACGACCTGGCACCAGCAGCTCAACGCCAACCTGATCTCGCCCGCCGAGCTGACCCGGCTGATGCTTCCGCAACTGCGCGCCTCCCGGGGCCAGGTGCTGTTCGTCAACTCGGGCGCCGGCCTCAACGCGCACGCCGACTGGTCCGCGTACGCGGCCTCCAAGCACGGACTGAAGGCGCTCGCCGACTCGCTGCGCCACGAGGAGAGCGGCAACGGCGTACGGGTCACCTCGGTCTACCCCGGCCGCACGGCAAGCCCCATGCAGGCCAAGGTGCACTCGCAGGAGGGCAAGGAGTACGACGCCGCGCGCTGGATCGACCCCGAGTCCGTCGCGACGGTCATCCTGACCGCACTGGACCTGCCGCGCGACGCGGAGATCAACGACGTGACCGTGCGGCCGGGCCGGTGAGCGACGTGCTGTTCGGACCCGCGACCGGAGTGGGCTCCATGCCCGGCACGGACGCACGCGAGGCCGCGAAGACGGTCGCCGGGTCCGTCGAGGAGTTCCCGTATCTGCCCGAGCTGCCCGCCCGCGGGCCGGGCGCCGACATGATCGGGCGGACCATCGGGCTGCTGGTCGAGATGTACGCGCATGTCGAGCCCAGCGGCTGGCGCATCAGTGACCGTCCGGGCCGCGACACCCGGCGTGCCCGCTCCTGGCTCGGCGAAGACCTCGACGCGCTGGAGGAGTTCACCCAGGGATACGAGGGGCCGCTGAAGATCCAGGCGGTCGGGCCGTGGACGCTCGCCGCCGCCCTGGAGCTGCGCAACGGCGAGGCGGCCCTGTCCGACGCCGGTGCCTGCCGGGACCTCGCCGCGTCGCTGGCGGAAGGACTGCATACGCATCTGGCGGATGTACGCCGCCGGGTGCCGGGCGCCTCCGTGACGCTCCAGCTCGACGAGCCCTCGCTGATCGCGGTGCTGCGCGGGCAGGTCGCCTCGGCCAGCGGCTACCGCACGCACCGGGCGGTGGACCGACAGGTCGTGGAGTCCGCGCTGCGGGACGTCATGGGCGTGAGCGAAGGCCCCGTGACCGTCCACTCCTGCGCGCCGGACGTGCCGTTCGCCCTGCTGCGCCGGGCCGGCGCAGCAGGCATCTCGTTCGACTTCGGTCTGCTCACCGAGCGTGACGACGACGAGATCGGTGAGGCGGTCGAGGGCGGCACGAAGCTGTTCGCTGGAGTCGTGCCGTCCACTGACACGGCATTGTCCGACCCTGCGGGTAGCGTCATGGGTGTCAGGACGCTGTGGCGCAGGCTGGGGCTGAATCCGGGGACTCTCGCCGAGTCCGTCGTGATCACTCCCACCTGTGGACTGGCGGGTGCCTCACCGGCGTACGCGCGGGCGGCGCTCGCCCACGGCGTCCGGGCCGCGAGATCGCTCGCAGACAACCCTGAGTAAGGGTGCCGGGGAATCGGGAGGACGAAACGGTGGCTGGCGAACAGCAGACGGGACTGCCCGCAGAGGCACGGGAGCAGCATGCCCTCATCGCCGAGCAGGTCGAGGAGCACCGCTTCCGTTACTACGTGAAGGACCAGCCGGTCGTCAGCGACGGCGAGTTCGACAGGCTGATGCGCTCGCTGGAGGAGCTCGAGGAGCAGTACCCCGAGCTGCGCACACCCGAGTCCCCGACACAGAAGGTCTCCGGGCAGTACGAGACAGACCTGGCGAAGGTCGAGCACCGCGAGCGCATGCTCTCCCTGGACAACGCCTTCGACGAGGGCGAACTGTCCGCGTGGGCCGAGCGCGTCGCCCGTGACGTCGGCACCTCGGACTTCCACTTCCTGTGCGAGCTCAAGGTCGACGGCCTCGCCGTGAACCTCACGTACGAGAAGGGCAGGCTGACCCGGGCGGCCACGCGCGGCGACGGCCGGGTCGGCGAGGACATCACGCCCAACGTCCGCACGATCGCCGACATCCCCAACCGGCTGCGGGGCGACCGCATCCCGGACCTGGTGGAGATCCGCGGCGAGGTCTTCTTCCCGATGGCCAAGTTCCAGGAGCTCAACGCCCGGCGCGTGGAGGCCGGCGAGCAGCCGTACGCCAACCCGCGCAACTCCGCGTCGGGCTCGCTGCGGCAGAAGGATCCCAAGGTCACCGCGACCCTCCCGCTGCACATGGTGGTGCACGGCATCGGCGCCCGGCAGGGCTTCGACATCGACCGCCTCTCCCAGGCGTACGACCTGCTGCGTGAGTGGGGCCTGCCCACCGCACGGCACAACAAGGTCGTGGATTCCCTGGAGGGCGTGCGGGAGTTCATCGCCCACTTCGGCGAGAACCGCCACTCGATGGAGCACGAGATCGACGGGGTGGTCGTCAAGCTCGACGAGATCCCGCTCCAGGGCCGCCTCGGCTCCACCGCGCGGGCGCCGCGCTGGGCCATCGCCTGGAAGTACGCCCCGGAGGAGGTCAACACCAAGCTGGTCAACATCCGGGTCGGCGTGGGCCGTACGGGCCGCGTCACGCCGTACGCCCAGGTGGAGCCGGTCACCGTGGCCGGCTCCGAGGTCGAGTTCGCCACCCTGCACAACCAGGACGTGGTCAAGTCCAAGGGCGTGCTCATCGGGGACACCGTGGTGCTGCGCAAGGCCGGTGACGTCATCCCGGAGATCCTCGGTCCGGTCGTGGACCTCAGGGACGGCAGCGAGCGGGAGTTCGTGATGCCGGCCGAGTGCCCCGAGTGCGGGACGGCCCTGCGGCCCTCGAAGGAGGGCGATGTCGATCTGCGCTGCCCCAATGCCCGTTCCTGCCCGGCCCAGTTGCGCGAGCGCCTCTTCTATCTCGCGGGCCGCAAGTCCCTGGACATCGAGCACTTCGGCTATGTGGCCGCCGCCGCGCTGACCAGACCGCTGGAGCCGGCGGAGCCGCCGCTGCGGGACGAGGGCGACCTCTTCGACCTGACCATCGAGCAGTTGCTGCCCATCAAGGCCTACGTCCTCGACCAGGACAGCGGACTGCCCAAGCGCGACCCGAAGACCGGCGAGGAGAAGATCGTGACGGTCTTCGCCAACCAGCAGGGCGAGGCGAAGAAGAACGCCGTGGCGATGCTGGAGAACATCGCCGCCGCCAAGGAGCGCCCGCTCGCCCGGGTCCTCACCGGCCTGTCCATCCGGCATGTGGGGCCGGTCGCCGCGGAGGCGCTGGCCCGTGAATTCCGGTCCATCGAGCGGATCCGCCAGGCGACCGAGGAGGAACTGGCCGCCACCGACGGCGTCGGCGGCATCATCGCCGCCTCCCTCAAGCAGTGGTTCGCGGAGCCGTGGCACGAGGAGATCCTGCGCAAGTGGGCCGCGGCCGGCGTCCGGACGGAGGAAGAGGGAGCGGGGGAGGACCAGGGGCCCCGCCCGCTCGAAGGACTCACGGTCGTCGTCACCGGGACACTGGAGAACTACACGCGGGATGGCGCAAAAGAGGCCCTCCAGGGCCTCGGGGCGAAAGTGGCCGGTTCTGTTTCGAAGAAAACGGCGTTCGTGGTGGTCGGGGACAACCCCGGCTCCAAGTACGACAAGGCGATGCAGTTGAAGGTGCCCGTCCTGGACGAACAGGGGCTGGTGATTCTGCTCGAACAGGGGCCGGATGCGGCTCGTGAGGCCGCTGTGCCCCCAGAGGCGTGACGGAGGGGGCGTGCGCGGGTCTTGGAGGGGGCTCGTTCGAGGAGCCGAAGGGGGCGCGCGGGGCGGGAATGAGACGCCCCGTGAGGGGTTCCGACGACCGGTACAGGTCACCCGTTCAGCGCATAGCAGATGGATAAGGGTGGCCGGGTCGCATTCGGGCAAGACCTGTAGAGCGCTGCCCGTCGAAGCCAACTGCGGCCTACTGTTGAGACGTGCGCCTGTCGTGCACGGCTGCGTGGTGGGATGTCAGTCGTGGTGGCATGACAACGGGAGCCATCGCGAGGCATCGGCACCGCCGGCTGTGAGAGGGACGGGAATGAAACCGACCGAGAGCGCCGCCCCGGTCTCACGGCCGCGGGGATTCGCGGCCCTGGCCGGCATGACGCCGGGACTGCCCGTCACCGTCGTCACCGGCGCCGCGTTGGTGCTCGTCGCCGGCGTCCTCGACACCGTCCGCGAAGGCCGTGCTCTCTTCCCGGGCTCCACGGCCGGCTGGTCGCTCGCCGTCCTCACCGGAATCATCGTGGGCCACCTCGTCGCCCTCGGCCGCGACCGCTGGTGGGGCGGCACCGGCTCCGGCTCCGCCCTGACCCTCGCCGTCCTGCTGCTGTTCGGCTGGGTTCCGGCCGGACTGGTCAGCCTGGCCGTCGTCGCCCTCGTCGGCGCGGCCCGCACCCACCGCCGGCGGCAAGGTCTGCTGCACGGCTCCGTCGACATCCTCGGCATCGGTGCCGCGGCTCTCGTGCTCGCCCTCTTCGGGGTGACTCCGAGCGTCGAGCAGCCCTGGGAACCACTCGACTGGGGTATCGCTGCCCTGCCCGAAGTGATGCTGGCGGCCACCGTCTATCTCACCGTCACCCGCGTCCTGTTGTGGTACGTGCTCTCGCCCCAGGGCAGCGGGCTGCCCACCATCGCCCGTACGGCCCTGATGCGGCAGGGCCTTGTCGCGGTCGCCCTGCTCGGCATCGCCCCGCTGATCTGCGTCGTCGCCGTCGCCATGCCGCTGATGCTGCCGCTGTTCGCGGTGCCGCTGATCGCGCTGGACTCCACCCTGTGGATCGCCCGGGCCCGGGCGGAGGAGCAGTTGCGCGACCCGCTCACCGGGCTGCCCAACCGGCAGTGGCTGCTGGAGCGGACCTGGGCCGCCCTGGAGGACGCGGAGGGCAGCGGCGCGCGGTCCGCGCTCGTCCTCATCGACCTCGACCGGTTCCGTTCCGTCAACGACACCCTCGGCCATCTCGCCGGCGACCGGCTGCTGCTGCAGATAGCCGAGCGGCTGCGGCTCGCTCTGCCGCGCGGCGCCGAGGCGGCCAGGCTCGGCGGCGACGAGTTCGCCGTGCTGCTGCCGGTCGCCGACTCCACCACCAGTGCCCAGCGCGTCGCCCGCCTCCTGGTCGCCGAACTGTCCTCACCGCTCGACCTGGACGGGCTCACCCTCGTCCTGGAGGCGAGCGCCGGGGTCGCCGTCTTCCCCGATCACGCGCTGGACGCCGAAGGACTGCTGCGCCGCGCGGACGTCGCCATGTACCAGGCCAAGCGGGACCGTACGGGCGTCGAGGTCTACGAATCCAAGCGCGACAGCAACACCCCCGACCGGCTCGGCCTGCTCGGCGATCTGCGCCGCGCGCTGGACGCCGGTGACGTGGAGCTGCACTACCAGCCCAAGGTCCGCTTCGACGGCCATGTGGCGGGCCTGGAGGCCCTGGTGCGCTGGGTGCACCCGGACCGCGGGCGGGTGCCGCCGGACGAGTTCATCGCCATCGCCGAGTCCTCCGGCCTGATGCCCCACCTCACGGAGTACGTGCTCGACACCGCCCTCGCGCAGGTCGCCAAGTGGCGCTCGCAGGGACTGTTCGTCCCGGTCGCCGTCAATGTCTCGCCGCGTGATGTCCACACCCCCGGCTTCGCCGGATCCGTCGCCGCCCGCCTCGCCCGGCACGGCGTCCCGCCGGGAGCCCTCCAGCTGGAGATCACCGAGCACGTGCTGCTGGAGGACCCGCAGCGCGCCGCCGACACCCTCGCCGGGCTCACCGACCACGGCGTGAAGATGTCCCTGGACGACTTCGGCACCGGCTACTCCTCGCTCGTCCATCTGCGCAGGCTCCCCGTCAGCGAACTGAAGATCGACCGCTCCTTCGTGGCCAGGCTCGCCGTGGACAACGAGGACGCGGAGATCGTCCGCTGCACTGTCGACCTCGCCCACTCGCTGGGCCTGCTGGTCGTCGCCGAGGGCGTCGAGGACGACGAGACCTGGGAGCGGCTGCGCGATCTGGGCTGCGACGCCGTGCAGGGATGGCTGGTCGCCGCCGCCATGCCGCCCCAGGAGACGACGGCCTGGCTGCGGGCCAGGGGTGAGCGCGGCTGGCACCGCCATGCGGAGGTCGAGTCCTCGGACGCCGACGAACCATCCGGCCAAGTGGTGCCCTGAAGGGCCGTACACCGGCCTCGACGGGCGCTCAGCCGCCCCCCGGCCCTGATCTGTCCGACGGCACCGGGAGGGCCTGCCGTACCGCTGTGGCCGCTCCTCGCCGGTACCGTGCGACGGCCATGAGCCGTGCCCGGAGCCGGACACCCTCCGGAGGGTGGTGCCCGCCCCCGCCTCGCCTCGCCTCGCCGCCTCGCCGCGCCACCTCCCCCGCGCCGCCCCCGCCTCGGCCCCCGCGCCCGCAGACGCGTCCCCGGCAGCTGTCAGGATGGGCCGCCCGGAGCCCGTGGAGCGGCCCGGACGCGAAACCGTTTCGTGGGCAGCGCCCCGGGCCCCATAGGATTGGGCCAAACCACACACACTCACCCCTGAGGATCGCTGCATGCCTGGCATTACGCGCGAGGAGGTCGCCCACCTCGCCCGGCTGGCGCGTCTGGAGCTGAAGGGCGAAGAGCTCGATCACTTCGCCGGACAGCTCGACGACATCATCGGCGCGGTCGCCCGCGTCTCCGAGGTCGCCGACCAAGACGTACCCCCGACCTCCCACCCGCTGCCGCTGACCAATGTCATGCGCGCGGACGAGGTCCGTCCGTCGCTCACCCCCGAGCAGGCGCTCTCCGGCGCCCCGGCCCAGGAGCAGCAGCGTTTCAAGGTGCCGCAGATCCTGGGGGAGGACTGATCATCATGACGGACATCATCAAGCTCACCGCGGCCGAGATCGCCGGGAAGATCGCCGCCGGCGAACTGACCGCCGTGGAGGTCACCGAGGCCCACCTGGCCCGTATCGAAGCCGTCGACGAGAAGGTGCACGCCTTCCTGCACGTCGACCGCGAGGGCGCGCTCGCGCAGGCCCGTGCCGTCGACGCCAAGCGCGCCGCGGGCGAGAAGCTCGGCCCGCTGGCCGGTGTGCCGCTCGCGCTGAAGGACATCTTCACCACCGAGGGCATCCCGACCACCGTCGGCTCCAAGATCCTCGAAGGCTGGATCCCGCCGTACGACGCCACCCTGACGCGCAAGCTCAAGGAGGCCGACGTCGTCATCCTCGGCAAGACCAACATGGACGAGTTCGCCATGGGGTCCTCCACCGAGAACAGCGCGTACGGCCCGACGGGCAACCCGTGGGACCTGACCCGTATCCCGGGCGGTTCCGGCGGCGGCTCCAGCGCCGCGCTGGCCTCGCACCAGGCCCCGCTCGCCATCGGCACGGACACCGGCGGTTCCATCCGCCAGCCCGCGGCCGTCACTGGCACGGTCGGCGTCAAGCCCACCTACGGCGGCGTCTCCCGCTACGGCATGGTGGCGTTCTCCTCCTCCCTCGACCAGGGCGGCCCCTGTGCCCGCACGGTCCTGGACGCGGCTCTGCTGCACGAGGTCATCGCCGGCCACGACCCGCTGGACTCGACGTCCATCGACGCCCCGGTCCCGGCGGTCGTCGAGGCCGCGCGCAACGGCTCCGTCACCGGCATGCGCGTCGGTGTCGTCCAGCAGTTCCGCGGCGAGCACTACCAGGCCGGCGTCATGCAGCGCTTCGACGAGGCCGTCGCGGTGCTCAAGGAGCTGGGCGCCGAGATCATCGAGCTGGACTGCCCGTCCTTCGACCTCGGCCTGTCCGCGTACTACCTGATCGCGCCGTCCGAGTGCTCCTCGAACCTCGCCCGCTTCGACGCCATGCGCTACGGCCTGCGGGTCGGCGACGACGGCACGAAGTCCGCCGAGGAGGTCACCGCCCTCACACGTGAGGCCGGCTTCGGCGACGAGGTCAAGCGCCGCATCATGCTCGGCACGTACGCGCTCAGCTCCGGCTACTACGACGCGTACTACGGCAGCGCCCAGAAGGTCCGCACGCTCATCAAGCAGGACTTCGACAGGTCGTTCGAGCAGGTCGACGTCATCGTCTCGCCGACGACCCCGACCACCGCCTTCCCGATCGGTGAGCGCGCCGACGACCCGATGGCGATGTACCTTGCCGACCTGTGCACCATCCCGACCAACCTGGCCGGCAACGCGGCGATGTCGCTGCCCGTCGGCCTGGCCCCGGAGGACAATCTCCCGGTCGGACTGCAGATCATCGCCCCCGCCATGAAGGACGACCGGCTGTACAAGGTCGGCGCCGCCGTCGAGGCCGCCTTCGTGGAAAAGTGGGGACACCCGCTGCTTGAGGAGGCTCCGTCGCTATGAGTGCCATGGCCAAGAAAGCCAAGAACTTCAAGAAGTCCAAGTCCGGTCTCTACGTGTCGCTCGGCACCACCGCGTTCGGTGCGCTCAGCGTCGCCAAGCAGGCCAGGCTCGCCCGCCAGGACAACGACACGCTCCGGCTCATCGATGCCGCCATCTCCGCCGCGGCCATCGTGACCGGCCTGGCGATCCTGTATCGCGAGCTGAAGCGGCTCGGCGACGACGACGTCCTGCTGGGCTGAGAGGGAATGTTTCACCGTGACCGTCACTGAACTGGTGTCGTACGAATCGGCCCTCGCCGAGTACGACCCCGTCATGGGCCTCGAGGTCCATGTCGAACTCGGCACCAAGACCAAGATGTTCTGCGGCTGTTCGACCGAGCTGGGCGCCGCGCCCAACTCGCAGACCTGCCCCACGTGCCTCGGTATGCCCGGCTCCCTCCCGGTCGTCAACGCGATCGGCGTCGAGTCGGCCATCAAGATCGGCCTCGCGCTCAACTGCGAGATCGCCGAATGGTGCCGTTTCGCCCGGAAGAACTACTTCTATCCGGACATGCCGAAGAACTTCCAGACCTCGCAGTACGACGAGCCGATCGCCTTCAACGGCTATCTGGACGTCCAGCTCGAGGACGGGGAGATCTTCCGCGTCGAGATCGAGCGCGCCCACATGGAGGAGGACACCGGCAAGTCGACGCACGTCGGCGGTGCCACCGGCCGTATCCACGGCGCGTCCCACTCCCTGCTGGACTACAACCGTGCCGGCATCCCGCTGATCGAGATCGTCACCAAGCCGATCGAGGGAGCCGGCGAGCGCGCGCCCGAGGTCGCCAAGGCGTACGTCGCCGAACTGCGCGAGCTCATCAAGGCGCTCGGTGTCTCCGAGGCCCGGATGGAGATGGGCCAGATGCGCTGCGACGTGAACCTGTCGCTGCGCCCGCACGGCCGGGAGAAGTTCGGCACGCGCTCGGAGACGAAGAACGTCAACTCCCTGCGTTCCGTCGAGCGCGCGGCCCGCTTCGAGATCCAGCGGCACGCCGCGGTGCTCGGCTCCGGCGGCACCATCGTCCAGGAGACCCGCCACTTCCACGAGGAGGACGGCTCCACGACGTCCGGCCGTGTGAAGGAGGAGGCCGAGGACTACCGGTACTTCCCGGAGCCCGACCTCGTCCCGATCGCTCCGCCGCGTGAGTGGGTCGAGGAGCTGCGGGGGTCCCTGCCCGAGCTGCCGCGGCTGCGCCGCAACCGGCTGCGCGAGGAGTGGGGTGTCTCCGAGCACGACATGCAGTCGATCCTCAACGCCGGTGCGCTCGATCTGATCGTCGCCACCGCCGACGCGGGCGCCCCGGCCGACCAGGCCCGTAAGTGGTGGATGGGCGAACTGGCCCGTAACGCCAACGAGTCCGGCCGTGCGCTGGACCAGCTGCCGATCACTCCGGAGCAGGTCGCGCGCGTCACCGCGCTCGTCGCTTCCGGCGATCTGAACGACAAGCTGGCCCGCCAGGTCATCGAGGGCGTTCTCGCGGGCGAGGGCGACCCGGACACCGTGGTCGAGAAGCGCGGCCTGAAGGTCGTCTCCGACGAGGGCGCGCTGGGCACGGCCGTCGACGAGGCGATCGCCGGCAACGCGGCCGTCGCGGACAAGATCCGCGGTGGCAAGGTGGCCGCGGTGGGCGCGCTGGTCGGCGCGGTCATGAAGGCCACCCGAGGCCAGGCGGACGCGGCTCGCGTCAAGGAGCTCATCCTGGAGAAGCTCGGCGTCACCGAGGGCTGATCGACACCCTCCTGCACCATCCCAGGCGGCCCGCACCGAACGGTGCGGGCCGCCTCGGCGTCTCCGTCGCCGGCACGGAGGCCCGCGGTCGGCAGCTGCCCCGGGTCAGTTGCGTATGCCCAGGCCCGGCAGCAGCAGCTCGCCGCGGTCCTTGCAGCTGGCGTCCCGGGCCCGCAGTTCGTTCG
This sequence comes from Streptomyces sp. AM8-1-1, assembly GCF_032229325.1. Taxonomy (NCBI): domain Bacteria; kingdom Bacillati; phylum Actinomycetota; class Actinomycetes; order Kitasatosporales; family Streptomycetaceae; genus Streptomyces; species Streptomyces sp. AM8-1-1. The sequence goes on along the minus strand of NZ_CP135086.1, from coordinate 2,477,818 downwards.
GCAGTTTCGTGCCCCGGGCTCTCAGCTCCGCCAGCGCCAGCCGCGCGGCCTCCGCCGCCTCGGGCCGCTCGGGCTGCGGGAACTCCGCCTGCCACCAGCCTCGGTCGCGGGAGTGCCAGCCGCGGGAGAACATCAGCCGGGCCCGCTCCGGGCTGTCCTCCCCGTCCCGGTCGTCGACCGAGACATGCAGCCCGTCCTGCAGCGAGTAGGAGATCTGGAGCTGGCGGCCGCGGTCGGCGCCGCTGGTCAGGGAGAACCCGGCCCAGTCGCCTCCGACCTGTACGGAGAGCTGCTCGATCCAGGCGGTCAGCAGCAGCCTCAGGGCGCTCTCGAAGTGTTCGAGGCTGGAGGCCATCCGCCCGCCGGGCCGCTCCACCGGACGCTCGCCGGGACCACTGCGATCCAGCTGCCAGACGTACGGCAGCAGGTCGAAGTCGTGCTGCTCGTCCGCCGACCAGGCGCCGCCCCACTCGAAGGTGCGGCGCTCCTCGCTCTCCAGGTATTCCGTGGGGTGGACCGACAGCTCGGCGTGGTGCCGGGTCGCCGAGAGGAGGACGGTCCTCGCGGCGTCCCGCCAGCGGACATTGGGCCCGTCGGCCGAACCGCCGTAGAGCGTGGGCTCACCGATCCGGGCGACGATCGTGTCGTACACCTCCCGGAACGTCTCCCGCCGCTCCCGCAGCGAGGCGCTCGGGTCGTAGGCGAGCACGGGCACGGGAACGCGGCCGATGTACCCCGCGGGCGCGTCGTGCAGCGCCAGCGCGAAGTCCGCGGCTTCGCAGGGGTTAAGGATCGGCTGATTGGTCCCCGTGGTCTCCATGCCGTCCATCGTGCCAGTCGCCGCAGACAACACCGGGGGTGCGCAGGCGGATTTACGGTTTCCGGACGGCGCGGATTCGCCCCCGGGACACCGGCCGGACGCGGGCGTACAGGTCACGGCCCTCTCCCGTCCGGCCGGGAAGCGCCGCACAGCCCACGCAGCGGGATCGGAGTCCCGCGGACCTGGCGAGAATTCGCGGTGCCGAGGGGACGGGCACGGCCCGTCGGCAGGGGGAGGGCCGGCACGGGACCGTTCACCACGGCGCCGTCCGTGGGTCTTCCCCAGGTCATCCGGCCCGATTACGGTCCCCGGCAGCACCGGAATCAGGAGGATCACGTGACCACTGACATGTCACGGCGGCGTCTGCTCGCCCTCGGCGGAGGCGCCATCGGCGCCGCGGCGGCCGGGTCGTTGCTGCCTCCGTCCCTGCAGGCGGCACTGGCCGCCGAGCCTCCTTCCGGCGGGATGCGGGCGATCAGGCATGTCGTCGTGCTGATGCAGGAGAACCGGTCCTTCGACCACTACTTCGGCGCGCTCCGCGGTGTCCGCGGCTTCGGCGACCGCAACGCTGTCGAGCTGCCCACCGGAGGGTCCGTCTTCGAGCAGCCGGGACCGAACGGCAGCGCCGTGCTGCCCTTCCCGGTACGCGAGGCCGCCGAGGCACAGCAGAAGGACCTCCAGTACATCGGCGCACTCGACCACTCCTGGAGCGGCGGCGCCAAGGCCTGGGGCGGCGGCTGGATGAACAACTGGGTCTCCGCCAAGTCGGCCGCCACGATGGCGTACTACGACCGGCGTGACATCCCGCTGCACTACGAACTCGCCGACACCTTCACCGTCTGCGACGCCTACCACTCCTCGATCCACACCTCCACCAGCCCCAACCGCAACCACCTGTGGAGCGGGAGGACCGGCTTCGAGGCGGACGGGACGCGGGCCGTCGACAACGACGCCTACGACGAGGGCACCCACCCCGGCTACGACTGGGGCACGTACGCCGAACGTCTGGAGCGGGCCGGGCGCAGCTGGAAGACGTACACCGAGTGGGAGAACTTCACCGACAACCAGCTGGAGTTCTTCACCACCTTCAAGGCCGTGGCCCGCAAGGCGCTCGCCCGGACCGGCGGCCACACCTTCATGGAGTCGTTCTACGCGGCCGTCCGCGACACCGACGACACCGCCGAACGCGAACGGCTGCTCGGCCTGCTGGAGGAAGGCGTCGCCGCGCTCTCCCCCACCGAGCGCCGGCTCTTCGAGCGCGGGCTGCGGCGCGTGCCGACCGGCACCCTCGCCGAGGAGTTCGCACGGGACGTTGCCGCGGGCACGCTGCCCGACGTGTCCTATCTCGTCCCCTCCGCGGTCGACTCCGAGCACCCGAGCGTCTCCTCGCCCATCCACAGCGCCACGATCGTCTACAAGATCCTGGACGCCCTCGGCAGGCATCCCGAGGTGTGGCGGCACACCGCCCTGCTCATCAACTACGACGAGAACGACGGCTTCTTCGACCATGTGCCGCCGCCCGTCGCTCCCCCCGAGATCACCGAGGAGCAGTGGCAGGGCAAGCCCACCGGCCTCGGCATCCGGGTGCCGATGCTCGTCGTCTCGCCCTGGTCCGTCGGCGGATACGTCTGCTCCGAGGTCTTCGACCACACCTCCGTGATCCGCTTCCTGGAGGAATGGACGGGCGTACGGGAGCCCAACATCGGCGCCTGGCGTCGCACGGTCACCGGCGACCTCACCTCCGCGTTCGACTTCCGCCGGGGCAGGCCGCAGCCGGACGTCGAACAGCCCGGCGCCATTCCGGCGTTCAGCGGCCGCTGGCAGCCGAAGCCCCCGCAGGTCCAGCGGATGCCGGAGCAGGAGCCGGGCAGCCGGCCCGCGCGGCCGCTGCCGTACCAGCCCGATGCCCACGGCCGGGTCACCGGCGGCTCGTTCACGGTCGCGCTCAGCAACAGCGGCCGGTCGAGCGCGCACTTCGCGCTCTACCCGTACGCGGGTGAGTTCCCCGTCCCGCAGCACAAGGACGTCCGGGGCACGGCGCGCTGGACGGTCCCCCTCGCCGGGGACGCCTACCGCTTCACGATCACCGGACCCAACGGCTTCCGCCGTGAGTTCGCGGGCACCGCCGAAGGTTCCGCCGCGCTCACCACGCAGGTCGACCACCACGACCGGGATCTCCACCTCGTGCTGCGCAACGCGGGCAGCAGGCCGGTCACCTTCACCGTCCGGCCGCTGGCCTACGTCGACGAGGCCGACCTCGACGACTGGACCCGCTCCCTCACGGTCAAGCCCGGCCGCAGCCGCACCGTCGTCCACTCGGCGGCCGACGCGCACGGCTGGTACGACATCGAGGTGACGGCCGACCGCGAGCCCGCGTTCCGCCGCCGGTTGACGGGTCATGTCGAGAACGGCCGTGCCAGCGTGTCGGGGTGAGCGCACACGCCTGTGAGTAAGCCCACGAAAGGGGCAAAGGATCACGATCGGCTGTCAGAGTGTTGCCTTGTAGGTCATGAGTTCTTTGCGGGCTGTTCCCGGACAAAGATCCACGAACCATCCGGGGAGCAGTCCGTTGGCAGCCATTGCCCGTTGGTGCGTCGCGCACCGGCTCGTCGCCGTACTCCTCTGGCTGTTCACCCTCGGGGGCGCCGCCGCCGCCGCGGGGTTCGCGGGCTCCGCGTACTCCACCGACTACGACGTCCCCGGCACCGAGTCGGGCCGCGCCACGGCGCTGCTCGACGCCGGCTTCCCCGGCCGGGGCGGCGACTCCGACACCGTCGTCTGGCACACCGAGGACGGCAGCGTCCGGGCCGCCGAGGTCCGGCAGCGCATGTCCCGGATGCTCGGTGAGGTCGCCGGGCTCGACGGAGTCGCCGCCGTCACCGGCCCGTACGGCTCCGAGGGCGTGGGGCAGATCAGCGAGGACGGACGCACCGCCTTCGCCACCGTCGTCTTCACGCAGAAGGCCGACGGCATTCCGCTGCCGCAGATCGAAGCGGTCGTCAACGCCGCCGAAGCCGCCGAGACGGACACGGTCCAGGTCGCGCTCGGCGGCAGTGCGGTCGTCCGCACGGAATCGGCGTCGCCGGGGCATGCCGCCGAGGTCGTCGGGGTGGCCGTCGCGGCCGTCGTCCTGTTCCTCGCCTTCGGCTCCCTCGCGGCCAGTCTGCTGCCGATCGCCACCGCCCTGGTCTCCGTCGGCACGGCGTACGCGGGCATCGTCCTGCTCGGCCATGTGATGACCGTCGCCGACTTCGCGCCGATGCTCGGGCTGCTGATCGGGCTGGGCGTCGGTATCGACTACGCGCTGTTCATCGTCACCAGACACCGCACGGGCCTGCGCCGCGGGCTGCCGGTCGCGGAGGCAGCCCACAACGCCGTCGCCACCACCGGGCGAGCAGTGGTCTTCGCCGGCGCCACCGTCTGCATCGCCCTGCTCGGCATGCTCATCCTGCGGCTCGACTTCCTCAACGGCGTGGCGATCGCCGCATGCCTCACCGTCGTTCTGACGGTGGCCGCCTCGGTGACCCTGCTGCCCGCCCTGCTGTCCTTCATCGGCATGCGCGCGCTCGGCGCACGCGAACGGCGCCGACTGGCCAGGCGCGGCCCCCGGCGAGAACTGCCCTCCGGGTTCGCCGCCCGCTGGTCCGCGTTCGTGGAACGCCGGCCGAAGCTGCTGGGAGGCGTCGCGGCCGTCGTCATGCTGGTCCTCGCGGTTCCGACCCTCTCGCTCCACCTCGGCACCTCGGACCAGGGCAACAACGCCTCCACCGCGACCACCCGGCAGGCGTACGACCTGCTCGCCGACGGGTTCGGCGCAGGCGTCAACGGACCCCTCACCCTCGTCGCCCGCCTCGACAGCGCCGACGACCGGCTCGCGATGAACACCCTGGCGGGCACCCTGCGCGGCACGGAAGGCGTCGCGTCGGCCGGTCCCGTGACGTACAACGGCAGCGGCGACACGGCCCTGCTCCCCGTCGTACCGGAGTCCGCGCCCCAGTCGAAGGCCACCAGCGAACTCGTGGACCGGCTGCGCGACGACGTCCTGCCGGCCGCCACCGACGGCACGTCGCTCGCCGTGTACGTCGGCGGAGTCACCGCGAGCTACGACGACTTCGCCGACATCATCGTCGGCAAACTGCCCCTCTTCGTGGGCGTGGTCATCGCCCTCGGCTGTCTGCTTCTGCTGCTGGCGTTCCGCTCGGTCGGCATCCCCTTGAAGGCCGCCGTGATGAATGTGGCCGCCGTCGCCTCGTCCTTCGGCATCGTCGTCGCCGTCTTCCAGTGGGGCTGGGGCAGTGAGCTCCTGGGACTCGGCCGGGCGGGCCCCATCGAGCCCTTCCTGCCGGTCATCATGGTCTCGGTGCTCTTCGGACTCTCGATGGACTACCAGGTCTTCCTGGTCAGCCGGATGTACGAGGAGTGGCTGGAGACCGGCGACAACTGCCGGGCCGTGCGCGTCGGGCTCGCCGAGACCGGCCGGGTGATCAACTCCGCGGCCGTCATCATGATCTCCGTCTTCCTCGCCTTCGTCCTCAGCGGCGACCGGGTCATCGCGATGTTCGGCATCGCGCTCGCGGCGGCCGTCGCCCTGGACGCCTTCGTCCTGCGCACGCTGCTGGTGCCCGCCCTCATGCACCTGCTCGGCGGTGCCAACTGGTGGCTCCCCGGCTGGCTCGACCGCCGGCTGCCGAGGATCAGTATCGAAGCCCCCGACATCCGTTCGCATGCGAGGATCCCAGGGCAGCGCACGAGCGAGGACGGGCAGCTCGTGCCATGACGGGCAGCTCGTGCCATGACGGGCCGAAGGAGCTCCGATGTTCGCGATATCCCTGGGCGACGAGGCGGCGGAACTGCGCCCCCTGGAGCCGTGGCAGGCCGAGGAGTTCCTCGCCCACATGGACCGCGGGCGTGAGTTCATCGGTGAGTTCATCGCCCTCGCCGCCGCGGCCACGGACCTCGATTCGGCCCGGGCCTTCCTGCACTCCTACGCGGAGAAGCAGGCGGCGGACGGCGGACGGATCTACGGCATCTGGCTGGACGGGACGCTGGTCGGCGGTGTGCTCTTCCGGGTCTTCGACGCCGCCCTGGAGTACTGCGAGGTCGGCTGCTGGCTCGAACCGGCGGCCGTCGGCAAGGGGCTCGTCACCCGGGCGGTCCGGTTGCTGATCGACTGGGCCGTGGTCGAGCGGGGAATCCACCGCGTCGAGTGGATGGCGGCCTCCGGGAACACCGCGAGCGTCAATGTCGCCAAACGGCTCGGGATGACGCGGGAGGGCGTGCTGCGGGACGCGTTCCCCTACCGGGGAGTACGGCACGACATGGAGGTCTGGTCGGTCCTGGCGCCGGAGTGGCGGGAGCTGCGGAGCCGCTGACCGGCCGTGCCTTCCCGGCCGGCCGTGCTTGTTAAGGGGACTCTCAGACAAGCCGCCTAGCGTGCGCCCCATGAACCCCACCGAAACCGACAAGACCACCGACAAGACGACGCAGCCGGCGGCGGCCGGCACCGGCGCTGTCGACACGAAGGCCGAGGACACGGCCGTCGCGGCCCCCGGGACGTCGGAGAAGACCGCAGGTACGACCGCGGAGACCGTGGGGGACGAGCACGACACCGCGGTCTTGGACGACATCGACGACGAGCGGCCGGATGCGGACGGCGACGGACCGACGCCGCGTGCGTCCTCCGGCCTCGTCGCGTCCGCCGGAGCCGTCTTCGCGGCGGGACTGGGCGTCGTCGGCCTCAGCGGCAGCTGGATCGGCCGGGTCGCCGCCGAGCGGCAGACCCTGATCGGCCAGATCAAGACGTCCCAGGGCGGCTCCCCGGCCGACCAGATCTCCGCGATCTACGGCGACGCCTGGCACACCACCGCCCTCAGCAACGGCGTCTTCGCGCTGCTCGCGCTGATCATCGGGCTCGTCGTCCTCACCCGGCCCCGGAAGTCCGGCTGGGTACCCGCCGTCGCCGTGGCCGGAGCCGCACTCGGCGCCCTCGGACTGATCGTGTCCATCGGCATGTACTTCGACATCATCCTGGCCCTGCCCAGCGCCGGGTCCTGAGCCCCGGGCAGCCACCCCGGGGCACCGGGCACCGGTAAATCCGGTGCCCCGAACCCCTGCCGGGTGTTCCCCTGTGCGGATGGACCATGAGGAAGCACTCCGGCTGTTCGACCGCAGGCTCCGTCGGCGCACCGGCGCCGACGGGCCACAGGCCCGGCTGCGGCGGGCCGGCGACGTGATCCGGGAGAGCGGCTCCGACGACGACTGGCACGGCGTCGTCTGGTCGGGTCTCGACGCCGCCACCGCCGACGCGGCCATCGCCGCACAGATCGCGTACTTCACCGCGCTCGGACGCGACTTCGAGTGGAAGCTGTACGCCTACGACCGGCCCGGCGACCTCGGTGCCCGGCTGCGGGCCGCGGGCTTCACGCCCGAGCCCGAGGAGACGCTGATGGTCGCCGAGACCGCCGCTCTTCCGGCCCCCACCACGCTCCCCGACGGCATCCGGCTCGTGGAGGTCACCGACCCCGCGGGTGTGGAGCTGATGGCCGAGGTGCACGAGCAGGCCTTCGGCACCAGTGCGGCGAAACTGCGCGACCAGCTCCTCGCACAGCTCTCGCGGACACCCGACACCGTCCTGATGACCCTGGCCATGGCCGGTGACGTGCCGGTCTGCGCGGCCCGGATGGAACTGCACCCCGGCACCGGGTTCGCGAGCCTGTGGGGCGGCGGCACCCTCGAGGCCTGGCGGGGCCGCGGCATCTACCGTGCGCTGGTCGCCCACCGCGCCCGCCTCGCCGCGGCGAAGGGCTACCGCTACCTCCAGGTCGATGCCTCGGACCAGAGCCGCCCCATTCTTGAGCGGCTCGGATTCGCCGTCCTCACCACCACGACGCCCTACCTCTACGAGCAGCGCGTCCACCCGTCGCGACCGGCCGTCTGAGGCCCCTCGCAGCGCGCCCTGAGGCGGTACGCGAGCGGGCCTTAGGCCTTACCCGACGGCCGTACGGCCCGTCTAAGGCCCCCGCCCCGGCGAAGATGCGGCACTCTCCCGATGTGAGCGACCCCCCTGGGGGACGAGATTGGTGGCACGGCGGAAAGCCGGCAGGACCACCGAAGAATCCGACCAGGGAGTACGAGATGTTCGAGTACGAGATCGCATCGATCCGCCGGGCCGAGCTCATCCGGGAGGCCGAGACCGAGCGCCTGGTGCGCCAGGTGCGACTGGCCCGCCGTGCCGCGAGGCGGTCGGCCAAGGACGGGGAGGGGCCGGTGAGCCGGCTCAGGGAACACTTCGTCCGGGCCGCCTGAACCGGCCGGGCCGTCCGACCGTGACCGTCGTACCGATCAGGGCCGAGGGCAGGGCCGCAGACAGGGATCCCGCCGCGTTGTCGGAGCCCTGTGCGATGCTCGGCACCGTGGAGACCATGTCCGTGAGTCCGGTGTTCGTGGGGCGTGCGGGGGAGTTGTCGGTGCTCACCGACGCGCTCGCCCGCGCGGCCGGCGGCGGTGCCTCGGGGAGCCCCGCGGGCGAGCCGCAGGCTTTGCTCGTCGGCGGTGAGGCCGGGGTGGGCAAGACCCGTCTCGTCGAGGAAGTGCTCGCCGAGGCGTGCCGTCGCGACGCCGTCGTGGCGGTCGGGGGATGCGTCGAGATCGGCGCGGACGGGCTGCCGTTCGCGCCGTTCTCGACGGCGCTGCGCGCCCTGCACCGGCAGCTGCCCGAGGAGCTGGCCGCCGCGGCCGCGGGCCAGGAGCACGAACTGGCGCGGCTGCTCCCCGAATTGGGGGAGCGTCACGAGCGGAGCCGGCACGACGAGGAGGGCATGGCGCGTCTCTTCGAGCTGACCGCCCGGCTGCTGGAGCGGATCGCCGCGGACCGCACGGTCGTCCTGGTGCTGGAGGACATGCACTGGGCCGACGCGTCGACCCGTCATCTGCTCGCTTATCTCTTCCGCACGCTGCGGCGCGGCCGGCTGGTCGTGATCGCGACCTATCGCTCCGACGATGTGCACCGCCGCCATCCGCTGCGGCCCTTCCTCGCCGAGCTCGACCGTATGCGGACCGTGCAGCGCGTCGAGCTGACCCGGTTCAACCGCGGTGAGGTGCACCGCCAGCTCGCCGGAATCCTTGCGGCGGAACCCGAACCGGCCATGGTGGACCGGGTGTTCGAGCGCTCCGACGGCAACGCGTTCTTCGTCGAGGAACTGGCGCGCAGCATGGCCGACCGCTGCCCGAGTCTGCCCGACTCGCTGCGGGACATCCTGCTCGTGCGCATCGAAGCGCTGCCCGAGGACGCCCAGCGGGTCGCGCGCATCGTCGCCGAGGGCGGCTCGACCGTGGAGTACGGGCTGCTGTTCGCCGTCGCCCGGCTCTCCGAGGACGACCTGATCGAGGCCCTGCGGGCCGCCGTTGGTGCCAACATCCTGCTGGCCACACCGGACGGCGACGGCTACCGCTTCCGGCACTCCCTGGCCCGCGAGGCCGTCAGCGACGACCTGCTGCCCGGCGAGCGCTCCCGGCTCAACCGGCGCTACGCCGAGGCGCTGGAGGCCGATCCCACGCTCGTACGCGACGAGGAGCGCGTCATGCGGCTGGCCAGCTACTGGTACCACGCGCACGACGCCGCCAAGGCCCTACCCGCGGTGCTCGCCGCCTCGGTCGAGGCCCGCCGCCGCCATGCCTACTCCGAGCAACTGCGGCTGCTGGAGCGGGCGATGGAGCTGTGGGACAGCGCCCCCGCCGATGTACGGGCGGCGCTGCGGCCCCTGGACTACGCGGAGGCCTACCCTCCGTGCGGCGGCGACCCGCAGACCACACCACTGCGCTTCCTCGATCTGATGGCGGAGGCCGCGGTCGCCGGGCGCCTGTGCGGCGAACGCGAGCGAGCCCTGAAGATCACCAAACGGGGGCAGCGGCTCGCGGAGGCCGATGACGACCCCCTGCGCGGCGCCTGGTTCTCCCTCCAGCGCTCCCTGCTGGTCTCCTCGCTGGGCCGCGGCGACGGCTGGGCCGAACTCGCCGACGCCCAGGAACTGGTGCGCGGACTGCCGCCGTCCCCGGTGCACGCGGAGGTGCTCGCCGAGGCGGCCAGTTGGGGCATGGTGCACGCCCCCGGCCCGGGGAGTCTGGCGACCGCCGAGCGCGCCGTCGAGTACGCCCGCATGGTCGGCGAGGAGGACAACGAACTCCGGGCCCGGCTGACACACGGCAGTCTGCTGGTCGACGCCGGTCATGTCGACGAGGGGCTGGCGGAGATGTACCTCGTCAAGGAGCGTGCCGTGCTTCTCGATCTGCCCTCGCTCATCGGCCGCACCCATGTGAACCTCCCGTCCGTACTGGAGGGCATCGGCCGCTCGGCGGAGGCGGTGGACGTGCTCACCGAAGGCGTCACGCTCTCCCGCAAGTACGGTCTGTGCGACACCGAGGCGTGGATGCTCGGCAACCTGGCCGAGTCGTACCAGTCGCTCGGCCGCTGGGACGAGACGCTGGAGGCCGCGGAACGGGCCCTGCGGATCGGGCTCAGCCCCAAACCCCGGGGCTACGCGGCCACCCGGCTCGCGACCCTGGCCCTGGCCCGCGGTGACACGGGGAGGGCCACGGAGCATCTGGAGGCGGCGCGCGCCCACTTCGGGCCGCACGACCCCATGCCGCAGAGCTCACTCCCGCTGGACGTGATCGCACTGGGCATCGCGGCGGCGCAGGGACGGGTCACGGAGGCGCGGACGGAGTTCGAGCGGGCGGCAAAGGCCGGCTTCCCGCCGGGCACCCAGAGGTATGCCTGGCCTCTGCTGCGCGCGGCGGCCACGCTGGAGGCCGACACCCGTGGCCTGCCCGCGGCGGCACCGGGCCGCGCCGAGGCCCTGGACCGCATCCGCAAGGCGGCCCGCACCCTGGTCACCGCCGTCCCCGTCTGGACGGCCCACGAGCGGTGGGTACGGGCCGAACTGCTGCGCGCGGGCGGCCAGGACACGGCCGCCGACTGGGAAGAGGCCGGCGTCGCCTTCGAGGCCGTGGACTTCCCCTACGACCTGGCACAGGTCCGCGTGCGCTGGGCGGAGTCCCTGCTGCCCTCGGACCGCACCCGCGCGGCGACACTGCTGCGCGAGGCTGCGGAGACGGCGCGGGGGCTGTGCGCCCGTCAGCTCTCCGAGGACATCGCGCTGCTCGCCCAGCGTGCCCGGATCTCCCTGGCCGACGCCCCGCCCACCGCCCCGGCCGCGACTCCGGCCGCCCCTGGCCCGGTGTTCGGTCTGACCCGCCGCGAGGAGGACGTCCTGCGGCTCGTGGCGGCGGGACGGAGCAATCGCCAGATCGCGGAGGAGCTCTATATCTCGCCGAAGACGGCGAGCGTGCACGTCTCCAACATCCTGGCCAAGCTGGGCGTCTCGGGCCGCGGCGAGGCGGCGGCGCTGGCACACCGCCTGCGCCTGTTCCCGACGCCGGACGAGGACCAACCGGCCTCGGCCTGAGCGGGCCGTGGCGCTCGGCCTGAACGGGCCGTAGGGCTCGGCCTGAACGGTCAAGGCTCGGCCTGAACGGCAAGGCTCGGCTTGCACGGGGCGGGCCGTCGAGGCGCCCGGTGGGCGCCCCGGGGGTGCCCGCGCCCGGGGCGGGTGGTGGGGCGCCCCCGGGACGCCGCTACGTGGCGCCTATGTGACGTCCACCTTGAGGATCTTGTCGTCGCCCGCCGCGGGCGTGCCCCTGTTGTCCGTCTCGCTCGTCACCAGCCAGAGATCGGAGCCGCCCACCGCGAGCACGGTGCGCAGCCGGCCGTGTTCCTCCTCCAGGAACGACTGCGGGTCCGCCGAGGCTTTGGTGCCCGCCAGCGGGATCCGCCAGAGCCGCTCGCCCCGCAGCCCCGCCATCCAGATCGAGCCCCGCGCGTACGCGATACCGCTCGGGGACGCCTCGGACGTCTTCCAGACCGCCACCGGCTGCACGAAGCCGGACCCGCCGCCCTTGCCCTCGACCTCCGGCCAGCCGTAGTTCTTTCCCGGCTCGATCAGATTCAGCTCGTCCCAGGTGTTCTGCCCGAACTCCGATGCCCACAGCCGCTTCTCGGAGTCCCAGGCCAGCCCTTGCACATTGCGGTGCCCCCACGAGTAGACGACCGAGTCGGCGTCCGGATTGCCGTGCACCGGCTGCCCGTCCGGGGTCATCCGCAGGATCTTGCCGCCCAGCGACTTCTTGTCCTGCGCGAGCCCCGTCTCACCCGTCTCGCCCGTGCCCGCGTAGAGCATCTTGTCGGGGCCGAACGCGATCCGTCCGCCGTTGTGGATGGAGCCCTTGGGAATGTCGCGCAGCACCGTGTCCGGGGCCCCGAGCTGCTGGCCGGGCGGCTTCCGCTCGTCGTACAGCATGCGGGCGATGCGGTTGTCCGACGCGGTGGTGAAGTACGCGTACACCTGGTGGTCGGAGGCGAAGCTCGGGGAGACGGCGAGGCCCAGCAGCCCGCCCTCGCCCTCCGGGGAGACACCCGGCACCGAGCCGATCTCCGTCTGCTTCCCGGTCTCCACGTCGACGCGGGTGACCGTCCCCTGGTCGCGCGAGCCCACCAGCAGGTCGCCGTCCGCCAGCGCGGCCACGCCCCAGGGGGACTTGAGGTTCTCGGTGAGCGTGGACACCACCTTCGCCGAGCCCTTCGCCGGAGGCGCGGAGGGACTCGCCGCACCGCCGGACGCGGACCCGGTCGGGGCCGGTTTCGCGGTCGCCCCCGACCGGTCGCCCGGGGGCGTGCCGTCATCGGACGAGCACCCGGCGGTGAACACCAGGAGGGCAGCGGCCAGCACGGCCGTCACTGCGGGACGTGGCACAGGACTGATCCTTTCGACGGCTGCGGAAGCTGCCTGACTACCCTTCCTACACCGCCCGGGCCCCCGAGGTTCCCGATCTTCCCGACCGGACCGCACGAGTTGCCGTCAGTCCCAAGATCCGCGTGCCGGCGGCAGTCCCGCGACCTCCGCCACGTCCCGGGCCGACAGCGCCAGCCGCACCGCGTCCGCGTTCTCCACCGCCCATCGCTCCCGCTTCGCCCCCGGGACGGCCACCACATGCCGCCCCCGGCCCAGCACCCAGGCCAGTGCCACCTGCGCGGGAGTGGTGTCCGGGCCGTGCCGCTCCGCGATCCGCCGCAGGCCGGCGACGACGGGCTGGTTCGCCGCCATCATCTCGGCCGTGAACCGCGGATGCCGTGCCCGTACGTCGTCCGGCTCGAAACCCTGCCCCGGCGTGAGCGTCCCGCTCAGAAACCCGTTCCCCAGCGGCATGGCCGCCAGGAAGCCCACTCCGCGCGCCTCGCACCACGGCAGCAGCCGCTCCAGCGCGTCCGGGGACCACACCGACAGTTCCGCCTGCACGGCGCTGACCGGGAAGACCTGCTGGACGCGTTCCAGCTGGCGGATCGTTCCCTCGTACAGATGCGCGCCGGAGCGCCGCGACGCACGGGCCCCGACCGCGCACAGTCCCAGCGCGCGCACCTTCCCGGCGCCCACCAGTTCCGCCATCGCTCCCCAGGTCTCCTCGACGGGGACCTCGGGGTCGGCGCGGTGCAGTTGGTAGAGGTCGATCACATCGGTCTGGAGCCGGCGCAGCGATGCGTCGCAGGCCCGCTTCACATAGCCCGCACGGCCGTTGGCGACCACGTGCTGATCACCGACGAGCAGGCCGACCTTGGTCGAGACGAACGCGTCGCGGCGGCGCTCCTTCAGCACCCGGCCGACCAGCAGTTCATTGGTGAACGGCCCGTACATGTCGGCCGTGTCCAGCAGCGTGGAGCCGGCGTCCAGCGCGGCGTGCACCGTCCGCAGCGAGCGGTCGCCGCGTTGCTCGGAGGTGCTGTACGCCCAGCTCATCGGCATACAGCCGAGTCCGACGGCACCCGTCTCGAGAGCCGCCGCACCGATTGTCCTGCGCTCCAACTGCCCGTATCCCTCCGTCGGCCGACCCCAAACTAACCAATGCGCCGGCCCGCCCTGCGCGCAGCCTCACGACCATTAGCCTCCTGACCATGACTTCAGACGTGTGGCTCCCCATTCCGGCCGGCGAGATCGACGGGCTCCCGGACCCCGCCGGGTCCGGTCTGAACTACCGTTTCTGGGACGGTGGTCCGGACTTCCCCGCCGACCCGGCGGACTGCGTCTTCTACGCGGTCCCCTACATGAAGGGCATGGAGGTCGCGGTGCGTCCGCTGTCCGCCATGACCTCCGTACGGGTCGTGCAGACGCTCTCCGCCGGTATCGACCATGTGGAGCCGGGCGTGGGCTCGCTGCCGCCGGGTGTACGGCTGTGCAATGCCCAGGGCGTCCACGAGGCGTCGACCGCCGAGCTCACGCTCGCCCTGATCCTCGCCTCCCTGCGCGGCTTCCCCGGTTTCGTCCATGGTCAGGACAAGGAGGAATGGCGGGCGGGCTTCTATCCGGCGCTGGCCGACAAGTCGGTGCTCATCGTCGGGTACGGCTCGATCGGAGCGGCGATCGAGGACCGGCTCGTGCCATTCGAATGCGCGCGGGTGGCGCGCGTCGCGCGCTCCGCACGCGCTTCGGAGCGCGGCGAGGTGCACGCACTGACCGATCTGCCGGCCCTGCTGCCGCAAGCGGACGTGGTCATTCTGTCCACGCCCCTGACCGAGTCGACGAAGGGCCTGGTGAACGCGGGCTTCCTCGCCGAGATGAAGGACGGCGCCCTTCTGGTGAATGTCGCGCGCGGCCCGGTCGTCGACACCGAGGCCCTCCTCGCGGAGCTCGGCAGCGGCCGGCTGACGGCCGCCCTGGACGTCACCGACCCGGAGCCGCTGCCGCCCGGGCATCCGCTGTGGCACGCTCCCGGCGTACTCATCAGCCCCCATGTCGGCGGCTCCACTTCGGCGTTCATGCCGCGTGCCAAGCGGCTGCTGGCCGGACAAGTCACCCGATTCGCGGCAGGGGACCCCGTACGCAACGTCGTGCTCACAACTGAATGAACGAACACTCCGCCACATGCGGAAACTCTGTGAAGTCACTCGGTTGCAGCGCGTGCCGGTGACACGAGAGACGGTCACGGAGAGTAGAGGGGCTATATCCCAGAGTGACGATCCTGGTGTATCGTCCGGACTCGGGGGCTGTGCCGGGCGAGGGGCGGCGCAGTGACGCGACCTGACTGCCGAGCAGACTTCGAGGGGGGCGACGGGCGATGTACGGCCAATGGACGAACGATCCGACGCGGCAGGGCCGCCGACGACCACCCTTGCACCCTCCTCCGGGCGGCGGTGCGACGCCGGCTCCGCGAGGAGTGGCGCGGTGAGCGCGCCGGGAGCGCTCATGGCCCGCCGGGCGGTCCCCGGCAAGGGCTCGGGGCTGGTCCCGCAACTGGTCCTGGCCGGCGTCTGCGCGGCATACGGCGTGGGCGCGGCCTTCGGCTGGGGCTCCCGCGAACTGGCGCTGATCATGGGCGACTTCGGCCTCAGTGCCGCCGCCCTGGTCGCCGCGGTCTCCTGCTTCCTCTATGCGCGCAGCGGGCAGAGCCGCTTTCGTCCCGCCTGGGTGCTGTTCGCGGTCTCCTCCGCCATGGCATCCGCGGGGAACGCCGTGTGGGGCTGGTACGAGGTCGTGCTCGACCGTGAGGTACCGAGCCCGTCCATCGCCGATCTGTTCTTCCTCTGCTTCGCGCCGCCCGCCATCGTCGGGCTCCTGGTCCTCGCCAAGCGCCCCGTCACCCGGGCCGGCTGGGTCTGCCTCGCCCTCGACGCCTGGCTGATCGGCGGCTCGCTGCTGACCCTTTCCTGGAGCCTCGCGCTCGCCCACTCCACGCAGGTCCAGGAGGCGAGCGTGGCGCCCGCCGCGCTGTCCCTGGCCTATCCGCTGCTGGACATCGTGCTGGTCAGCATGGTGCTCGCACTGCACTTCCGGCGCTCGGCCACCAACCGCTCCGCCATCAACACCGCCATCGCCGCGCTCGCCCTGACCGTGCTGTGCGACGCGCTGTTCACCTCCCCCCTGCTGCGGGAGAGCTATCGCTCGGGCCAGATCCTCGACGCGGGCTGGTTCGCCGGCTCACTGCTGCTGGCCTACGCACCCTGGGGCGCGCGGCGTACCGCAGAAGCGCCCGGAGGACCGCGAGGCCCCCGTCTGCCCAGCCGCCCGGTCGCGGGCTCCCTGGCCGCGCTCACGCCCTACCTCGCTGCCGCGGT
This sequence comes from Streptomyces sp. AM8-1-1, assembly GCF_032229325.1. NCBI lineage: Bacteria > Bacillati > Actinomycetota > Actinomycetes > Kitasatosporales > Streptomycetaceae > Streptomyces > Streptomyces sp. AM8-1-1. The sequence goes on along the minus strand of NZ_CP135086.1, from coordinate 2,461,841 downwards.
GTGCACCCTCGGCATCCTCTACAACGTTGTCGAGGGCCGGAGGGTCGACCGTGTCGTCGTCCTGACCGGCTGCACGGTGGTGCTCGCCCTGGTGGTCCGGCAGGGCATCATGCTCCTCGACAACATCGCGCTCACCCATGAACTGGCGCAGAAGGAGAACCACTTCCGCTCCCTGGTACAGGGCTCCAGCGACGTCATCATGATCGCGGCCTCCACCGGGATCCTGCGCTATGTGAGCCCCGCCGCCGCCGGTGTGTACGGCCGGGAGGCGGACGAGCTCATCGGTTCGGAACTGGCCTCGCTCATCCATCCCGAGGACTTCGGACGTGTCGTCCACGAGGTGCGGCGATTTCTCGCCGCTCCCCCCGCGGAGGAGCCCACCACCCGGATCGAGTGCCGTTTCCGCTCCGGCACCGGCGACTGGCTCAACGTGGAGTCCACGGTCAACCGGCACCAGGGCGGCCTGATCTTCAACAGCCGCGATGTCACCGAACGGGTGAGACTCCAGGCCCAGTTGCAGCACAACGCCGAACACGACCCCCTCACCGACCTGCCGAACCGGGCGCTGTTCACCGAGCGCGTCCGGCAGTCCCTCACCGGCCGGCGGTCCGGGGACCCGGGCACGGCCGTGCTCTTCATCGACCTCGACGGCTTCAAGGGGGTCAACGACCGCCTCGGCCACCAGGCGGGCGACGAGCTCCTGATCCAGGCGGCCCGCCGGCTGGCCGAGTCCGTCCGCGCGGGGGACACCGCGGCGCGGCTCGGCGGGGACGAATTCGCCGCCCTGATCCTCGGTGACGGCACCCGCGACGAGTCGGCCCGTGAGTCCCAGGTCCGCGAGATCGCCGACCGGCTGCGTCTCACGCTCTCGCAGCCGTACCGCATCGACGGCAGCGAAGTGCGGGTGGCCGCCTCCATCGGGGTGGCCTTCGCCGAGCCCTCGATCACCCCCACCGACCTGATGCGCAACGCCGACCTCGCCATGTACCGCGCGAAGGCCGGCGGCAAGGACCGCGTCGAGCTGTACGCACCCCAGATGCAGGCCGAGGTGGTCCGCCGCTCCGAACTCGCCGCCCGGCTGCGCAGCGCGCTGCACGAGGGCGAGTTCGCGCTGCTCCACCAGCCGGTGGTGAGCCTGGCCACCGGCCGGATCGAGGCCGTCGCGGCGCAGGCCCGCTGGCGCTCCACCCAGGGCATCCTGTTCACGCCCGCGGAGTTCCTGCGGGTCGCCGACGACGGCGACCGCACCGCGGAGCTCGGCCGCTGGCTGCTGGAGGAAGCGGTGGAGCAGGCCGCCGAGCGCAGCAGAATCGGCCACCGGGTACCGGTCTCCGTCCGTATCTCCGCGCGGGGACTGCTGGACAGATCGATGCCGCTCGGCTCCATCGAGGCGCTGCTGACCCGGCACGGACTGGCGTCGGGCGCGCTGATCATCGAACTGGCCGACAGCGATCCACGGATCTCGTTCGACGAGCTGGAGCAGCGCCTCGTCTCGCTGCGCCGGCTGGGCGTGCGGATCGCCCTCGACGGCTTCGGCAGCGGCTATGCCGCCATCAACGCCCTTCGCAGACTGCCGGTGGACGTCTTGAAGCTGGACAGAGGACTGGTCGAGGGCGTCGTCGAGTCGGCGCGTCTGCACAAGATCACCAGCGGTCTGCTGCGCATCGCCTGCGACCTCGGGATGCAGTCCGTGGCCGACGGGGTGGATGTGCCGGAGCAGGTTCTCGCGCTGCGCGCCATGGGATGCACACACGGTCAGGGCATGGCCTTCTCCGGCGCGCTGGACGAGTACCGGCTGCGCAGAGCGCTGGTCCGCGACGAGTTCCCGGTGCCCGGCGGCATCGCTCTGCCGGTGCTGACGGGTGGCGCTCTACCGGCTCAGAGCGGATCACATGGTGAGACGCGCGTCCCACCCACTTGACACTCCCCCCGCGTCGGGGGGAGGGTCTGTGCCATGCGCACCCGAATTCTCGTACTTGGAAAGCGCGTCGGCTGAGTGGGCCATGACGGCCCGCAGACCCCTCCCGACGCGCTCCCCTCGCTTGCCTCATGGCACGAGGGGTTTTTTGTTGCACCGGCACCACTGTCATACCGCACAAAACGAGCAGTCCTCGCATAAACCCTCAGCTTCGAGAAGAGAATGCCGATGACCGAGCAGGCCACCGGGGCCCACCATCCGCAGCCGCGGGCCCGTACCGGCGGACACCAGACCGCTGCAGTTGAGCACGTCACGGGCGCGCAGTCCCTCATCCGCTCTCTCGAGGAAGTGGGGGCCGACACCGTGTTCGGCATCCCCGGCGGCGCCATCCTCCCCGCGTACGACCCGATGATGGACTCGCAGCGGGTGCGCCACGTCCTGGTCCGCCACGAGCAGGGCGCGGGGCACGCCGCCACCGGATACGCGCAGGCCACCGGCAAGGTCGGCGTGTGCATGGCCACCTCGGGCCCCGGCGCCACCAACCTGGTCACCCCGATCGCCGACGCGCACATGGACTCCGTCCCCATGGTCGCGATCACCGGCCAGGTCGCCTCCAAGGCCATCGGCACGGACGCCTTCCAGGAGGCGGACATCTGCGGCATCACGATGCCGATCACCAAGCACAACTTCCTGGTCACCAACGCCGACGAGATCCCGCGCACCATCGCCGAGGCCTTCCACATCGCCTCCACCGGCCGCCCGGGTCCCGTCCTCGTCGACATCGCCAAGGACGCCCTGCAGGCGCGGACCACCTTCAGCTGGCCGCCGCAGACCGACCTGCCCGGCTACCGTCCGGTGACCAAGCCGCACGCCAAGCAGATCCGTGAGGCCGCCAAGCTCATCACCCAGGCCAAGCGGCCCGTCCTGTACGTCGGCGGCGGGGTTCTGAAGGCCAACGCCACCGCCGAGCTGAAGGTTCTCGCCGAGCTCACCGAAGCCCCCGTCACCACCACCCTGATGGCGCTGGGCGCGTTCCCCGACAGCCACCCGCTGCACGTGGGAATGCCGGGCATGCACGGAGCGGTCACCGCCGTCACCGCGCTGCAGAAGGCCGACCTGATCGTCGCCCTCGGAGCCCGTTTCGACGACCGTGTCACCGGCAAGCTGGACAGCTTCGCCCCGTTCGCCAAGATCGTGCACGCGGACATCGACCCGGCCGAGATCGGCAAGAACCGCACAGCCGACGTCCCGATCGTCGGCGACGCCCGCGAGGTCATCGCCGACCTGGTGCTGGCCGTCCAGGCCGAGCACAGCGAGGGCCGCACCGGCGACTACAGCGCCTGGTGGAAGGACCTCAGCCGCTGGCGCGACACCTACCCGCTCGGCTACGACCAGCCGGACGACGGCAGTCTGTCCCCGCAGCAGGTCATCCAGCGCGTCGGACAACTCGCGCCCGAGGGCACGATCTTCGCCGCCGGCGTCGGCCAGCACCAGATGTGGGCCGCGCACTTCATCGACTACGAGAAGCCCGCCACCTGGCTCAACTCCGGCGGCGCCGGAACCATGGGGTACGCGGTCCCGGCCGCGATGGGTGCCAAGGCCGGCATGCCGGACCGCACCGTCTGGGCGATCGACGGCGACGGCTGCTTCCAGATGACCAATCAGGAACTGACCACCTGCGCGCTCAACAACATCCCGATCAAGGTCGCCATCATCAACAACGGCGCCCTGGGGATGGTCCGCCAGTGGCAGACCCTGTTCTACAACCAGCGCTACTCCAACACCGTGCTGCACTCCGGCCCCGAGAACGGCATCGCCGTCGCGGGCCAGTCCAGCGGCGGCACCCGCGTCCCGGACTTCGTCAAGCTGTCCGAGGCCATGGGCTGTCACGCGATCCGCTGCGAGTCCCCGGACGATCTGGACAAGGTCATCGCCGAGGCGAACGCGATCAACGACCGCCCGGTCGTGATCGACTTCATCGTCCACGAGGACGCCATGGTGTGGCCGATGGTCGCCGCCGGCACCTCCAACGACGAGGTCATGGCCGCCCGCGGGGTCCGCCCCGACTTCGGCGACAACGAAGACGACTGAGCGCGCCCAGAGAACGAGTAGAGAGAAACCGACCATGTCCAAGCACACGCTCTCCGTTCTGGTCGAGAACACGCCCGGCATCCTCGCCCGGATCGCCGCCCTGTTCTCCCGCCGCGGCTTCAACATCGACTCGCTCGCCGTGGGCGTCACCGAGCACCCCGACATCTCCCGCATCACCATCGTGGTCAATGTCGAGGACCTGCCGCTGGAGCAGGTGACCAAGCAGCTCAACAAGCTGGTCAACGTCCTGAAGATCGTCGAGCTCGAACCGGGCGGCGCGATCCAGCGCGAACTCGTGCTGGTGAAGGTCCGCGCCGACAACGAGACGCGCTCGCAGATCGTCGAGATCGTCCAGCTGTTCCGCGCCAAGACCGTGGACGTCTCACCCGAGGCGGTCACCATCGAGGCCACCGGTTCGAGTGACAAGCTCGAGGCGATGCTGAAGATGCTGGAGCAGTTCGGCATCAAGGAGCTCGTCCAGTCCGGCACGATCGCCATAGGGCGCGGTGCCCGGTCCATCACCGACCGGTCCCTGCGTGCTCTGGACCGCAGCGCCTGACAGCGCCCGCCCCGCGCTCTGCTCGCATCGCGAGACCGTCGCACTTCCGCCCCCGACCCCGCCGTACGGTGGGACGCACACCTGCACACCAAGGAGATATTCCAGTGGCCGAGCTGTTCTACGACGACGATGCCGACCTGTCCATCATCCAGAACCGCAAGGTCGCGGTCATCGGCTACGGCAGCCAGGGCCACGCCCACGCGCTGTCGCTCCGTGACTCGGGCGTCGACGTCCGCGTCGGTCTGCACGAGGGCTCCAAGTCCAAGGCCAAGGCCGAGGAGCAGGGCCTGCGCGTGGTGACGCCGGCCGAGGCCGCCGCCGAGGCCGACGTCATCATGATCCTCGTCCCGGACCCCATCCAGGCCCAGGTCTACGAGGAGTCCATCAAGGACAACCTCAAGGACGGCGACGCGCTCTTCTTCGGCCACGGCCTGAACATCCGCTACGGCTTCATCAAGCCGCCGGCCGGTGTCGACGTCGCCATGGTCGCCCCGAAGGGCCCGGGCCACCTGGTCCGCCGTCAGTACGAGGAGGGCCGCGGCGTTCCGTGTATCGCCGCCGTCGAGCAGGACGCCACGGGCAAGGGCTTCGAGCTGGCGCTGTCGTACGCCAAGGGCATCGGCGGCACCCGCGCCGGTGTCATCAAGACGACCTTCACCGAGGAGACCGAGACCGACCTCTTCGGCGAGCAGGCCGTTCTCTGCGGCGGTGCGTCCGCGCTCGTCAAGGCGGGCTTCGAGACCCTGACCGAGGCGGGCTACCAGCCGGAGATCGCGTACTTCGAGTGCCTCCACGAGCTGAAGCTGATCGTGGACCTCATGTACGAGGGCGGCCTGGAGAAGATGCGCTGGTCGGTCTCCGAGACCGCCGAGTGGGGCGACTACATCACCGGCCCGCGGATCATCAACGACCAGACCAAGGCCGAGATGAAGAAGGTTCTCGCCGAGATCCAGGACGGCACCTTCGCCAAGAACTGGATGGACGAGTACCACGGCGGTCTGAAGAAGTACAACGAGTACAAGAAGGCCGACAGCGAGTCGCTGCTGGAGACCACCGGCAAGGAGCTGCGCAAGCTCATGAGCTGGGTCGACAACGACGAGGCGTGAGCCGCGGACGGGGGCCGGGACAACAGAGTCCCGGCCCCCGTCGCACACCCCGCCGCGGTCCGGCCGCTGCTCCATTCCGGCTGACCACGGACGGGTGATCCTGCCTCGGAGGCGTAAGACCTGCGCCGAAGCACCACTACACTTCTCAACACATACGCGTCAGGCCCACAGTGTCGTGCGTCTTCCACGCGGCTTGCCCCTCCACCGCCTGCGGCCGTCGGGACGGCCGCTCTCCCCCGTAGCGCGTGGCGCACGGGCGGGGGCCCCATGGACTTGTGAGGACACACGTGAGCTCGAAACCTGTCGTACTCATCGCTGAAGAGCTGTCGCCCGCCACCGTCGACGCGCTGGGCCCGGACTTCGAGATCCGGCACTGCAACGGCGCCGACCGCGCGGAGCTGATCCCCGCCATCGCCGATGTGGACGCGATTCTCGTCCGTTCCGCCACCAAGGTGGACGCCGAGGCCATCGCCGCGGCCCGGAAGCTGCGCGTCGTCGCGCGCGCCGGCGTCGGACTGGACAACGTCGACGTCTCCGCCGCCACCAAGGCCGGCGTGATGGTCGTCAACGCGCCGACGTCCAACATCGTCACCGCGGCAGAGCTCGCCTGCGGTCTGCTGGTCGCCACGGCCCGCAACATCCCGCAGGCCAACACCGCCCTGAAGAACGGCGAGTGGAAGCGGTCCAAGTACACGGGTGTCGAGCTCAGCGAGAAGACCCTCGGCGTCGTCGGCCTCGGCCGCATCGGCGTGCTGGTCGCGCAGCGGATGTCCGCCTTCGGCATGAAGATCGTCGCGTACGACCCCTACGTCCAGCCCGCGCGGGCCGCGCAGATGGGTGTCAAGCTCCTCTCGCTCGACGAGCTGCTCGAGGTCTCGGACTTCATCACCGTCCACCTGCCGAAGACCCCCGAGACCCTCGGTCTCATCGGTGACGAGGCGCTGCACAAGGTCAAGCCGACCGTCCGCATCGTCAATGCCGCGCGCGGCGGGATCGTCGACGAGGAGGCGCTGTACTCGGCGCTCAAGGAGGGCCGCGTCGCCGGTGCCGGCCTCGATGTGTACGCCAAGGAGCCCTGCACCGACTCCCCGCTCTTCGAGCTGGACGAGGTCGTCTGCACCCCGCACCTCGGCGCCTCCACCGACGAGGCACAGGAGAAGGCCGGCGTCTCGGTCGCCCGCTCCGTGCGTCTCGCGCTCGCTGGTGAACTCGTCCCGGACGCGGTCAACGTCCAGGGCGGCGTGATCGCCGAGGACGTCAAGCCCGGTCTGCCGCTGGCCGAGCGCCTCGGCCGGATCTTCACCGCGCTCGCGGGCGAGGTCGCGGTCCGTCTCGACGTCGAGGTCTACGGCGAGATCACCCAGCACGACGTCAAGGTGCTGGAACTGTCCGCGCTCAAGGGTGTCTTCGAGGACGTCGTCGACGAGACCGTCAGCTACGTCAACGCCCCGCTGTTCGCGCAGGAGCGCGGTGTCGAGGTGCGCCTGACGACCAGCTCCGAGTCGCCGGACCACCGCAACGTCGTCACCGTCCGCGGCACCCTGTCGGGCGGCGAGGAGGTCGCGGTCTCCGGCACGCTGGCCGGTCCCAAGCACCTCCAGAAGATCGTCGCGATCGGTGACCACGACATCGACCTGGCGCTCGCCGACCACATGGTCGTCCTGCGCTACGACGACCGCCCCGGTGTCGTCGGCACCGTCGGCCGGATCCTCGGCGAGGCCGGACTGAACATCGCGGGCATGCAGGTGTCGCGTGCGGAGGAGGGCGGCGAGGCGCTCGTCGTGCTCACCGTGGACGACACCGTGCCGCAGCAGGTGCTGACCGAGATCGCGGACGAGATCGGCGCTGTCTCGGCCCGTTCGGTGAACCTCACCGACTGACCGCCTGTCGTTGTACGCCGAAGGGCCCGGCTCACCGGAGTGAGCCGGGCCCTTCGCGTTGCTCCGTGTCAGCGGGCGCCGGCCGGGCCGTCCCGTCCCGGGTCGTGTGCCGCTCGCACCGTCTGCGGGGGAGTGGCGTTCCGCAGCAGGGTGGCGGCCAGGACCGCGGCCGCGACCAGCACGACGGCCGCGCCGACGGCCGCGAGCTGCATGCCGTGGACGAAGGCGTCGCGGGCCACCGCCAGCACCGATTCGCCGAGCCTGCCCGGCAGTTGACCGGCGACGGCGGCCGCCCCGCCCAGCGTCTCGCGGACCGCGTCCACCCGGTGGCGGATCCCGAGAAGGCCCGGGTGGCGGGCCTGTTCTACCAGGCGCCACTGGCCGGCGTGATGATCCAGTGGCTGGTGGACCCGGACACCGCCTCGTCCGCCGACGACCTGACGAACGGGCTGCGGGCCGTGATGGAGGACCGCGGCTGACGGCGTTTCACCAGCGGTCAGGGGGCGGGCGGCCGGGACTCCTGAATGTTCCGCGAAAGTGTGCGCCGCCGACGCGGGGTTCAGGCGTAGCGGTCGAAAAGAGCCTGAAGGTACCCCTCCAGCCGTCTGGTCAGCACCGTGGAGGTCAGATCGGCACGGCCCAGCTCCCGCCAGGGGGCAGCAAGCTTCTCGGCGTCCGGAGCGTAGGCCAGGGCGTCCAGCAGTCGCCAGTAGAGATGGGCGGCGCGGTCTTCGGACAGCCTGCCTCCTGCCGCTGCGTACAGGTCGGCGAAGCGCATGCCCTCGGGCACCCCGTGCAGCAACGCGAGGGCCGTCGAACAGTGGGCCACGTCCAGGTCGGCCGGTCCCCAAGAGGTTTCCACCCAGTCGACGACACCGCTGATCCGCAGACTGTTGCCGTCGCCCGCGAAGAGGACATTGCCGGGATGGAAGTCTCGGTGCAGAAAGCAGGCCTGGTAGTCCGGGGGCTCGCGGCGGATCACGTCCGCAGCCCATTGCCACAGGTCGGGCTGCTGCGTGTCTTCGGGCACGGTCACCCGGTCAGGAGCAGTCCACGCCTGGTAGGTGCGAGGCCGGTCCTCTTCGGTCACCGACAGCCGGTGGATGCGCTGCAACTGGCCGGCCAGAAGTTCGGCGCGCCGGCCGGCCCCCGCGTCTCCCAGGCGGACGCTGCCGGGCAGCAAGGACATCAGCAAGGAGGGGTGGTCGCAGAACTGCGCCGTCGCATCCACGGCAATCAGCGTGGCCGCAGGCACATTCGTTCCGCCCAGCAGGCGCAGAACAGCTGCCTCGCGGGTGAGCAACCCCTCCGCATGGCGGACGAAGAAGGGCTTGACGAACGACCGCAGGGCCAGCGAGCGTCTGCCGCTCGGCCCACAGATGTCCAGACGGCGCATCTCCGACGTCCAACCGCCACGCAGTCTCGCAACCCCTGCGATGTGCTCCGACCCGGACAGCCTCTTCTCCACCCAAGCGCGCGTCGCGCCCCAGCCCTGGCCATCAGGATCTGCGCCGGTGTGCACCATCTCCTCGCCCGCAACCATGGCAGCAGGTTATCCACGTCATCGGCGGACGGTCCCTTGGTCCGGAGCGTCGGTGATCTGGAAGCCAAGAAGCCAACTGCCTTGTCGACGCCTGGGACTTGGCTGATGGATCGGGCGAGCCCGCACGCGGAAGTGCTCGAACGGTGCCCATGATCACGCGGAAGTGCTCACGAAACTGCGGATCCCGGACCTCCCTGGAGCCGCGCCGCCTTGAGCGCCATGTGGAGCAGCAGGCGGTCCTCGCCCTGTGAGAGGTCGAGGCCGGTGAGTTGTTCGACGCGGGAGAGACGGTAGTAGAGCGTCTGCCGGTGGATGCCGAGCGCGGACGCCGTGCGGCTCGCCTGGCCCGCGCAGTCGAGGAACTCCTCGACGGTACGGGCCAGTTCGGTGTGGGAGCCGGTCAACAGGGCGGCGACCACGGGGTCGTGGGTCGTCTCCGCGGGCAGCGCCGTCAGCATGCGGTACGGGCCGATCTCCGACCACTGCGCGACCGGCCCGAGACGGGGTTGCGCACGGGCGGCCCGGGCGGCCGAAGTCGCCTCCTGCCAGGCCGCGTTGAGGCCGGTGAGCCCCTGACGGGCGCGAGCGATCCCGACGGTCGCGGTACCGGCCGCCGCGAGCAGCCGTTCGGCGACGGCGAGCGCGGGGGCGGGCGACTCGGCGGTCCGCAGTCGCACCAGGGCGGCGAGCCGGGCGCCCGCCTCGGCGGACGCCGGGGCCGGGAGCGCGCCGGACCGGGGCACCGTGGACACGGCCGCCACCCCCGGCAGGGAGCGCGGCGCGGGCGCGTCCTCGGCCGGCCAGGGCGACACGCACACCACCGCGTGCGGGCCCTCCGGGCCCGGACCGCTCCCGAGCGCCGTGCGCAGGTCCGCGACCGCCATGTCGTAATGCCAGTCGCGCTCCGCCGTCAGCACCGCACGGAACTCCCGCGACAGGTCCGCGCCCGCACGCTCCTCGTCCGCCAGCAGGGTGCCGATGCGTTCGGTGACCTCCATGGCCGCCGACAACTGCGCGGGGGTCGGGCCCGGCGTGGCGTCGAGCAGCCAGACGTAACCCAGCACGATGCCCCGATGGCGTACGGGCAGGCAGATCCTGTCCCGGAACACCCCCGCGTCGGGGGAGGCCGGGATGCGGACCGGACCGGTCGCCCGGGTGATGCCGAAGCCCTCGAACCAGGCGCGGACAGCGGGTGTCGACTTGCGGGTGAGGATCGAACGGGTCCTGACCGGGTCCATCGCGGTGTCGTCGTCGCTGTCGTGCGCACCGAAGGCGATCAGCCCGAAATCGCGGTTCTCCAGCGTCGCCGGAACGGCCAGCAGCGCCGAGATCTCGTCCACGAGTTCCTGGTAGTCGCCCTTCATGCCGATATTCTGGCACGCCCTTCAGACATATGTATGAGATCGCGGACACGGATGCGTGACAGCTGTCGATGGCAGACGATCGGAGCGATCCTTAGGTTTCACGGTGGTTCTTCGTGCCGTTCCGGATCCGTTCACCGCGGGCCGAGCCGGCCCTGTCCGTACTCTCCGTGGAGGTCCCCGTGCTGGGTCCCGTGATCCTCGCCGCGTCGCGCAGCGACAAGATGCGCCGCGTCGTTTCGGCCGCCCCGGTCACCAAGCCCGTGGTGAACCGCTTCATCGCCGGCGAGTCGGTCCGCGAGACGATCCCCGTCGTCCAGGACACGGCCGACCGCGGTCTCGAGGTCACGCTGGACGTCCTCGGCGAGGACATCACCGACCCGACCGAGGCGCTGCGAGCCCGGGACGCCTACCTGGAGCTCATCGAGGCGCTGAAGCCGCTCGGCCTCGGCACCCGCGCCGAGATGTCGGTGAAGCTGTCCTCCTTCGGCCAGGCGCTCCCCGGGGGCCACGACCTCGCCCTGAAGAACGTCACCCCCGTCGTCGAGGCCGCCGCCGAGATCGGCACCACGGTGACGCTCGACATGGAGGACCACACCACCGTCGACTCGACCCTGGCCATCCACGCCGATCTGCGGGAGCGCTTCCCGGGAACCGGCGCGGTCGTCCAGTCGTACCTCTTCCGTACGGAGGACGACTGCCGGGCCCTCGCGGATGCGGGCTCGCGCGTGCGGCTGGTCAAGGGCGCCTACAAGGAGCCCGCGTCCGTCGCGTACCAGGACGAGGCCGAGGTCGACAAGGCGTACATCCGCTGCCTGAAGATCCTGATGGAGGGTGAGGGCTATCCGATGGTCGGGTCCCACGACCCGCGGATCATCTCCATCAGCCAGGAGCTCGCCCGCCGGGCCGGCCGCAAGCTCGACGACTACGAGTTCCAGATGCTGTTCGGCATCCGGGAGGCGGAGCAGCACCGGCTGGCCGCCGAGGGTCACCGGATGCGTGTCTACATCGCCTACGGCACCGACTGGTACGGATACTTCATGCGCCGCCTCGCGGAGCGCCCCGCCAACCTGGCGTTCTTCCTGCGTTCGCTGGTCAGCCGCGGCTGAACCCCCCAACTGACCTACTGATTAAGGAGATTCGGCACCCATGGACGCTGTGACCAAGGTCCCCGCGCCGGTCAACGAGCCGGTCCACTCCTATGCGCCGGGCACCCCCGAGCGCTCCCGCCTGGAGGCCAAGCTCAAGGAGCTGGCCGAGAACCCGATCGACCTGCCGATGACCATCGGCGGTGTGCGTCGGATGGGCGGTGGCGAGCGGGTCGACGTCGTCCAGCCGCACAACCACAAGGCGGTCATCGGCACCTTCGCCGCCGCCACCCAGCAGGACGCGCAGGACGCCGTGGACGCCGCGCTCGCCGCCGCGCCGGCGTGGCGTGCGATGTCCTTCGACGACCGTGCCGCGATCATCCTGCGCGCCGCCGAGCTGCTGGCCGGCCCGTGGCGTGAGACGCTCGCCGCCTCCACGATGCTGGGCCAGTCCAAGACGGCGCAGCAGGCGGAGATCGACACCCCGTGCGAGCTCGTCGACTTCTGGCGCTTCAACGTCTCCTACGCCCGTGACCTGCTGGCCGAGCAGCCGCCCGCCAACTCTCCGGGCGTGTGGAACCGGCTGGACCACCGGCCGCTCGAGGGCTTCGTCTACGCGATCACGCCCTTCAACTTCACCGCGATCGCCGGCAACCTGCCCACCGCCCCCGCCCTGATGGGCAACGTGGTCGTGTGGAAGCCGTCCCCGACGCAGACCCACGCCGCCGTGCTGCTGATGCAGCTGCTGGAGGAGGCGGGCCTGCCCAAGGGTGTCATCAACCTGGTGACCGGCGACGGCATCGCCGTCTCCGAGGTGGCGCTGAACCACCCCGAGCTGGCCGGTATCCACTTCACCGGCTCGACCAAGACCTTCCAGCACCTGTGGAAGACGGTCGGCAACAACATCGAGAAGTACCGCTCCTACCCGCGCATCGTCGGTGAGACGGGCGGCAAGGACTTCGTCGTCGCGCACCCGAGCGCCGACCGCGCCGTGCTGAAGACCGCGCTGACCCGTGGCTCCTTCGAGTTCCAGGGCCAGAAGTGCTCGGCCTCCTCGCGTGCGTACATCCCCGCCTCCATCTGGAACTCCGGCTTCAAGGAGGAGTTCGCGGCCGAGGTCGACGGCATCAAGATGGGTGACGTCACCGATCTGACGAACTTCATCGGCGCCGTCATCGACGAGCGTGCCTTCGCCAAGAACAAGGCCGCGATCGACCGGGCCAAGGCCGACGACAGCTGCACCATCGTCGCCGGCGGCACCTACGACGACTCGGTGGGCTACTTCGTCCGCCCGACCGTCGTCGAGTGCTCGGACCCCGCGAGCGAGGTCTTCACCACCGAGTACTTCGGTCCGTTCCTCGCGGTCCACGTCTACGAGGACGACCAGTACGAGGCCATGCTGGAGCAGATGGAGTCGGTGTCGGCCTACGCGCTGACGGGTGCGGTCATCGCCAACGACCGCGCGGCCGCCGCTCACGCGATGGAGAAGCTGCGGTACGCCGCGGGCAACTTCTACATCAACGACAAGTCGACCGGCGCCGTCGTCGGCCAGCAGCCCTTCGGCGGCGGCCGGGCCTCCGGCACCAACGACAAGGCCGGTGCCCCGCAGAACCTGATGCGCTGGACGCTGACCCGCGCCATCAAGGAGACGCTGGTCGCGCCGACCGAGTACGGCTACCCGCACATGGGCTGACGGTTTCCGTCGCCCCCAGCACTCCGCCCCCGTCCCGGCCCCCACGCCGGCACGGGGGCGGCTTCAATGTGCGCCCTCGGTTCTGGGACTTGCTCGAAGACCGGGTCGGACCGGGTCGGAAGACTGGGTCAGACCGGCTCGGAAGACCGGGTCCGCAGACCCGGTCCGGGCCTGGAATCGGCGAACCTCAGACCTTCCGCCAGCGGGCCATCGCGAACGAGAAGACGCCGAACAGTGCCAGTCCGATGGCGATCACGGCCAGCAGCCACGGCCCCACCGGGGTGTCGGCGAAGGAGCGGAGAGCGTCGTCGAAGCCCTTGGCCTTGTCCGGTTCGTAGTCGACGGCGGCCCGTACGACGAACACCCCGATCGCCGTGAAGAGGGCGCCGCGCGCCGCGCCGCCGCCCACGCCGGTGACATCGACGAGCTGACGGGTCCTGCGGGACATCTCGCCGAGCTTGAGATGCTTGTGGTACTTCCGCATGGCGGCCCGGGCGCCGACCCAGATACCGGCGACGGCTATGCCGACTCCGCCGATGCCCACGAGCCACTGGCCCGCGGGCAGTTCGAGCGCCCGCGCGGTGATGTCCTGCGACTGCTGGTCCGAGGACCCGCCGCCTCCGCCGCTGCTGCGGTCGCCCGCGGCGAACGCCAGTACGGAGTAGGCGACGAAGCCGTAGAAGAGGAAACGGCCCGCCGACAGCAGCCGCTTGTGCGTCTTGTGGCCGTCGGGCCCGGCGGCTCCGAACAGCGCCTCCGACAGACGCCAGAGCGCCATCCCGACCAGCCCGATCCCCACCGCCCACAGCATCACGGACCCCATGGGCTTCTCCGACAACTCGGCGAGCGCGCCGCCGCGGTCGGCCTGCTTCCCCCCGTCACCGAAGGCGATCTGCAGGGCGAGAATGCCCACGAGCAGATAGATCACCCCGCGGGCGACGAAACCCCAGCGGGCTGCCACGTCCATGGCAGAGCTGTTCGCCGCCCGACGGGCCGTCATGTGTCCACGAAGCGTCAACGCACGTGCGTTCATCAGTGAACCTCCCGTACGCGGGTGCCCTGCGGACCTGCGTGAAAACCGGGAGGTCACCAGGCGGCTCGTCGGGAGGGGGTGCTGCGTGACGCGAGGGGAGGCCGAGCACACGCGTGGCGTGCCGCGCGTCGGTGTTCTGAGACCGCCCCGGCCCGGCCGTTCCGTGAACCCACCGCACGGGGCGGTGGGTTCACCGGAGCCGGCCAGGGTCCGTCGTTCGCCGGCCTGATCCGAACGACGGACCCTATGCGCCCGCGGCGGTGTTCCCTTCGGTGTCCTCCGCCAGCCGCTTGATCGCCGCCAGCCGGGAGTCCCACTCGGACGCCACCCGGTTCATCCAGCGGGCCGTGACGTTCAGCCGCGCGGGCAGGACCGTGTAGCGCGCCTCGCGGCCCTCCCGGTGGCCGGCGACGAGGCCGGCCCGGGTGAGGACCGCGAGGTGCTTGACGATCGCCTGCCGGCTGACCGGCAGCTCCCGGGCCAGGACGGTGGCGGTCGCCTCGCCGTGGGCGGCGATCGCGTCGAGTATCCGGCGGCGGGTCGGGTCCGCCAGCGCGGACAGGACCTCCGTCACGGCATCCTGGTCGGCCTCCGTCATGCCGCGAGCTGCTCCGCGTACTTCTGGACGTTCACGACCTGCTCGCTCCAGCCCTGCGAGTGGCTCTCGTACGACGCCCCTTCCTTCCTGTCCTCGGGGATGACCAGCTCGGCGAAGCCGGTCTCCACCACGCGCAGATGGGTGCCGTCGCCCTCGGGGGTGAGAGTGAACTCGACGAGCGTGGAGTTGCCCTCCACCGCCTGCTCGCCCGGGTACGCGCTCGCCCACCGGTAGGAGAAGTGGTTCGGCGGGTCGACCGTGACGATGGTCGTCGGGAACTGTCCCCATTCGCCGTGGTCCAGGTGCATGGTGCCGCCCGGGCGCAGGTCGACGGGCGTCGGACTGCCCTGCCCGAACCAGCTGCCGACGTGCTCCGGCTCCGTGAGTACCGCCCATACCCGCTCGACGGGCGCCGCGATGCTGATCTCTCGTTCGATCCGGTTCTCGGTCATGGCTTCCACCTCCGGTTCATCCATGACGTGCTACTCAATGGTTGCACGTCATGGTGGATGGTGCAACCCATCGGTTGCGCGTTGCCTCGTCGGTGCCGGGTGGGTGCTTCGGGAAGCGGCATGCCTCGCATCGCGATGTCCGGACCCGATCCCGCGGTTCCCCCGTTTCGTCGCCGTCGGACGCCCGCTGACCGGATCACCGCCAGCCGGAGACGATCAGGGAAAGGGCGAGGGTGAACCCGCCGCCCAGCACCACCAGATACGAGCCGTAGAACCGCCGGTACCGGCGCAGCAGCAGCCCCAGCGCGGCGCAGACCAGGCCCACCGTCAGCGTGCGCGAGCCGCGGGCCGCCGCCGCCGACGTCAGCCACGAGCCGGGCGGTACGTCCGCGCGCCCGCCCTCCGCGGCGTACACCTTGAACGGGATGCCGTTCCACGGCTGGTGCCGCACCGCGTCCGCGGATTCGAGCGAGAGCTCCTGGCGCACCTGCGCCCGCATCCGTTCCGTCGTCAGAGGTGCGGGCATCTGCACCCCCGCGCCCGCCAGTTGGAGCGCCAGCAGCGAGCCCGCCAGGCTGCCGGCGAGCGCGCCCACCGAGAGACGGAGAGCCGCCCGCGGGACCGCCACGCAGGCGACCGCCAGCAGCAGTTCCGGCATCAGCGGCCAGCTCAGCGCTTCGGCGAAGGCCCACAGGAACGCGATCGGCAGCCCCCAGCGCGAGGTCACCACGGCCGCCACCCGCCTGCGCGAACGGGAGTCCCGCAGCGACTCGGCGTTCGTCCGCCCGTGCAGCGCGGCCACCGCCGCCCGTGCCTCCTCCGGGGTGACCCGGGACGGCAGGGGCGCCCCGATCCGCACGCGCACCAGCGACGAACGCAGCCGCCCGTGTTTGGGCAGCAGCCGGTCCGTGCCCGCGATGCCGACCGGCACCACCGGCACACCCGCGCTCTCGGCGAGCACCAGCGCTCCGCGGTGGAAGGAACCGACGCCGCCGTCGCCGCGGGTGCCCTCGGGGAAGAGGACGACCGCGCGTCCGGCCCGCAACGCGCCGGCCGTCGCGAGGAGATCGTCCATACCGCCGCCGGTGCGGCGGACCGGGAAGCCGGCCGCGAGGCGGCGGCAGACCCTGCTCCGCCACGGCGAGGCGAACCAGTAGTCGGCCGCGGCGCCGATGGCGGGCCTGTGCCGGGAGTCGAGCACGGCCAGCAGAGCTGCCGTGTCGGCGTGCGAGGAGTGGTTGGCGACGACGACACAGCCGCCGCGCGGCAGGTGGCCGCGGCGCTCCACCCCGCCCGTCAGCGTCAGGACGCACCACCACAGGGCGCGTCGGAGCAGTGCGGCCGTACGGGAGGTGGCCGGTGCGGGGTGAGGCGCCGGGGCGCCGGGGCGAGCGCTCTCGCCTACGACGGGGGTCCGCCGGGAGGTCCGGGGGAGCCGTCGCACGGCACCCCCGTGGCCCCGCCGCGGCCGGACCCGGGCCCGCAGCGCCGGGGGTGAGGCTGTCGCGTGCCCTGCGGCACGAGCCCTTGCCGTCACGCCGTCACCACCATCGCGAGCAGGAGCGCCGGGAGCAGCGAGTCGATCCGGTCCAGCAGTCCGCCGAACCCCGGGAGCCAGCTACCGGCGTCCTTCACCCCCGCCTCCCGCTTGACCATGGACTCCAGAAGATCGCCGAGTACGCACCCCGTCAGCACCGCCGCCCACAGCAGGGCCGAGAACGACCCGACCGCCAGCAGGGCGAGGGCGGTCGCCGCACCGGCACCCAGGACGCCCGCCCAGGTCTTGTTGGGGGAGAGGGGGGACAGGGGTGCGGCGAGCGGGCCGCGCCGCCCCAGCGCCGTACCGCCGCACCAGGCCCCCACGTCGCCGAGCGCCACGGCCAGGCCCACCGCCACCGCCGTCTCGCCGAGCGTCACCAGACCGGTCAGGGCGACCGGAATCCACAGAAGTCCGAACACGGTCCGTGAGGCGCGGGTGAAGCCCGCGGCGTGGTCCCCGGCGAGCAGCGGCGGCAGCGCGGCCACCACCAGCAGCAGCGCGGCGGACCGGAGATCGAGCGCCCGCGGCAGCAGCCAGGCGAGCCCGGGCAGGACGACGGAGGCGGCCACGAGCACCGCGTGATCGGCGCGCCTCAGCCCCGCCATCCGTACGTACTCGCCGGCCGCGATCACGCCGAGCGCGGCGGCCAGCGCGAACGCCCCGGCCGCGCCGAGGAACAGCGCGCCCAGGAATACGGGCGCGGCAAGGGCCCAGGTCCGCCAGCGCCGCCGCAGTTCGGCCCGCATCCGCACCCGGGACGGCAGAGCGGCGACCGCCAGGCCACCGGCCCCGAGAGCACCCGCGACCAACGGCACCGCCCGGCCCACCGCTTCTCCCGCCACTACGACCGCGCTCATGCGAGTTCCTTCCGGAGCCACCCGAGCCGGATCAGCGCGGTGAGCGCGGAACCGGCGGCGATGACGATCAGTACGGGCGTCGCCCAGCCCGTCGCGGCGGCGACGGCCACCAGGAGGCAGCGTTCGGTCTTGCCGACCGGGCCGCCGTTGCGGCGCGGAGCACCCGCGGCCGCGCCCGCCAGAGACACCCAGGACGGCAGCGTCGCGGCCAGCGCGGCCACGGCCACCAGCCACAGCGGCGCCAGGGTGAGGAATCCGGCGAGGACCACCAAGTCGGCTGCCCGGTCGCCGAGTTCGTTGATGACCGCGCCGCGCCGGGTGGTACGGCCGGTGTCCCGGGCCAGTGCACCGTCGAGGTTGGCGAAGCCGAGCCGGGCCGCGAGGAGCACGGCGACCGGAAGGACGGCGAGAGGTGCGGGCAGCCAGGCGAGCGCTCCGGCCGCGCCGGCGGCGCACAGCACACCGGCTGCCGTCAGGGTGTCCGGCGACACCTCACGACGGGCGAGCGCGCCACGGACCCCGGAGAGCCGGGCCGCGTACCAGGGCTTGAGAGCGTAGAGGCCGTTCATGGGGCCAACTGTCGTCCCGGAGCCGGGCCTTCACCACGAGCCGCGTACTCAAATCGCCCTGAGTATCCGCCGGGGGATCCCGTGGGCGGTGCGGTCTCCGGGGCGAGGGGGGACCTGGGCCTGGTGTCCCCGGCCGAGCACTTCTCCGCTCCTGGAAGCTGCCATGTGTGGTGATCTTCGGCCGTCGGGCCGTGCACGTGCGGCGGACCGTCAAAGGCCCGGGCGGACGCTCCTGACCAGGTGAAACACCGTCCGGTGCGCGCTTTTGACGATGCCTCCGGAGGACTCGTTCCATGATCGCCGTCTCATATAGTAGGAAGTCCGACTACTTGTAGAGACAGGAGCGCGTACCTGTCCTAGCTTTGTAGAAGCCGAACGTCTCGCTCGATCCAGCGAATGGCGGCAGTGAGCTCGTGCCCCCGGCAGGTAACCCCTGCGGCACGCTCCCCGCCCTCCGGCGCCTCGAAATCTTTCCGATCTCAAGGAGTCGATCATCATGCGCGCTGCGACCGCCCGCCGAGTCCGTCACACCTCCCGCACCAGCGAGTCCGACCGCAAGAACGCAGCCGCCGCGCTGCAGCGGGCCCTGGACCGCCGCGACAACGGTGGCTCCACCGGCCACTGAGCTCTCCCGCTCCGCCATGACTCCACCATCGTCCAGATGGTGGACGTCATGTGTCATGTGCTGGGACGGCGAGTAGGGTGCCGACATGTCTCGCAGCATCAATCTCGCAGTGATCCCCGGTGACGGCATCGGCCAGGAAGTCGTGGCCCAGGGCCTGAAAGTCCTGTCCGCCGTCCTTCCCCAGGACGTGAAGCTGGAGACCAAGGAGTACGACCTCGGCGCCCAGCGATGGCACCGCACCGGGGAGACCCTCCCCGACGCGGAGCTGGAGTCGCTCAAGAACCACGACGCGATCCTGCTGGGCGCCATCGGCGACCCGTCGGTGCCGTCCGGTGTGCTCGAGCGCGGTCTCCTGCTGAAGCTGCGGTTCGCCTTCGACCACTACGTCAACCTGCGGCCGTCGAAGCTCTTCCCGAACACGACGACGCCCCTGGCCGGCCGTCCGGACATCGACTTCGTCGTCGTCCGCGAGGGGACCGAGGGTCCGTACACCGGCAACGGCGGTTCCCTGCGCACCGGTACGCCCGCCGAGGTCGCCACCGAGGTCAGCCTGAACACCGCGTACGGCGTGGAGCGCGTCGTCCGCGACGCCTTCGCGCGGGCCGCCGCCCGCCCCCGCAAGAAGCTGACGCTGGTCCACAAGAACAACGTCCTCGTCTACGCCGGCCACCTGTGGAAGAACATCTTCGACCGGGTCGCCCGGGAGTACCCCGACGTCACGACGGACTATCTGCACGTCGACGCCGCGACGATCTTCTTCGTCACCCAGCCGGAGCGCTTCGACGTCATCGTCACCGACAACCTCTTCGGTGACATCCTCACCGACCTCGCCGCCGCCGTGTCCGGTGGCATCGGCCTGGCCGCCTCCGGCAACATCAACCCGACGGGCGATTTCCCGTCGATGTTCGAGCCCGTCCACGGCTCGGCGCCCGACATCGCGGGCACCGGCAAGGCCGACCCGACGGCCACGATCCTCTCCGTCGCCCTTCTGCTGCGTCACCTCGGCTTCGAGCCGGAGGCCGGGCGCATCGAGGAGGCCGTCTCCGCCGACCTCGCGGGACGCGACGGCACGTTCCGCACGACGGACGAGATCGGCGACACGCTCGCGGTACGCGTAGCGGGCTGACCCGAAGCTTCCACCAAGCCGCCGGGTCGCACACGCGCCCGGCGGCTTCTCCTGTGCGGCTCCCGGGTGCCACCATCAACCCCGGACCGCTTTCACCCCGTTTCATGCACGCGCCGGCCCGAGCCATAATCGAACCGGGCCGGCGCATGCGGGAATGCTCGGACGTCCTAGCAGCTGTAGCGGCGTGAGCGCGGTCCGTCACAACCAACGGTGAAGGACACTGCACTCATGACGACGCCCACGATCGAGCTCAAGCCCTCCTCGTACCCCCTGTCCGACGCGGAGCGCAAGGCGATCCTGGCCAACCCCGGTTTCGGCCGCCACTTCACCGATCACATGGTGACGATCAAGTGGACGGAGGGCCGTGGCTGGCACGACGCGCAGCTCACCCCGTACGCGCCGCTGTCGATCGACCCGGCCAACATGACGCTGCACTACGCGCAGGAGATCTTCGAGGGCCTGAAGGCCTACCGCCGGCCCGACGGTTCGGTCGCCACGTTCCGCCCGGACGCCAACGCCCGGCGCTTCCAGAGCTCGGCCCGCCGTCTCGCCATGCCCGAACTGCCGGTCGAGACGTTCATCGAGGCCTGTGACGTCCTGGTCCAGCAGGACAACGCATGGGTCCCGGAGCACGGCGGCGAGGCCTCGCTCTACCTGCGGCCCTTCATGATCGCCACCGAGGTCGGTCTGGGCGTGAAGCCCGCCAACGAGTACCTGTTCCTCGTGATCGCCTCCCCGGCCGGCGCCTACTTCCCCGGTGGCGTCAAGCCGGTCTCCGTCTGGCTCTCCGAGAACTACGTCCGCGCCGTCCCCGGCGGCATGGGCTTCGCGAAGACCGGCGGCAACTACGCCGCCTCGCTGCTCGCCCAGGCCGAGGCCGCCGCCAAGGGCTGCGACCAGGTCGTCTGGCTCGACGCCGTGGAGCACAAGTGGGTCGAGGAGATGGGCGGCATGAACCTGTACTTCGTGTACGGGAACAAGATCGTCACGCCCGAGCTCAACGGTTCGCTCCTCGCCGGTGTGACCCGCGACACGCTGCTCACCCTCGCCGAGGACCTCGGATACGAGTCCGTGGAGGGCCGTATCTCGACCGAGCAGTGGCGGCGTGACACCGAGAACGGCACCCTGACCGAGGTCTTCGCCTGCGGCACGGCCGCGGTGATCACTCCGGTCGGCACCGTGAAGTGCGAGAGCGGCGAGTGGACGCAGGCGGGCGGTGAGCCGGGCGAGCTGACGATGAAGCTGCGCGGTGCGCTGCTGGACATCCAGCGCGGCATCACGCCCGACAAGCACGGCTGGATGCACGAACTCGCCTGACCCGCTCAGTACTTCACCTGTCACCCTGCCCCCGTTCCCGCCGTCCGGCATCGGCGAGGATGGGGGCATGGGTGCACCGGAGCGGGACCGTGAACTGGCCGAGGCCGTACGACTGCGCGAGCAGGGGAGCGCCGAGGAGGCCCGGCGGATACTGCTGCGCCTCGCCGAACGGCTGCCCGACGATGTGGAGATCGCCTACCAGACCGCCTGGGTGCACGATGTGCTCGGCCTGGAGGCGGAGGCGGTTGCGCACTACGAGCGCGCCCTCGCCGGCGACGGTCTGCCGGACAGCGACCGCTGCGACGCCCTGCTGGGCCTCGGCAGCACCTACCGGGTGCTCGGCCGGTACGAGGACGCGGAGCGGACCCTGCGGCGCGGGACCGAGGAGTTTCCCGCGCACGGCGGTCTGCGCGCCTTTCTCGCCATGGCGCTGTTCAACACCGGCAGCCACGAGGAGTCCGTCCGGCTGCTGCTCGAACTCCTCGCCGCCACCAGCGAGGACCCCTCGGTGCGCAGGTTCCGGCGGGCGATCGAGGCCTACGCCAAGGACTTGACCGGCACGGTCCCGTAGGACCGCAGCGTCAGCGCGGTGTACGTCAGCCCGCCCACCGCGCCCGACAGGACGAAGCTGCAGTCCACACCGCCGGTCAGCGCGAGCAGCGGACCCTCGTAGAGCGGGGTGGACACCGCACACAGCCCGACCGCGGCGCCGACGGCCCAGCTCACGGTGGCACGCGGGTGCCAGCCCGCCCGGAACCAGTAGATCCCGCCGCGGGCCCGCCGGTTGTAGACCTGGAGGGCCTCCGGGTCGTAGACACCGCCGCAGCGCAGGTGCGCGATCATCGTGATCACCGCCCAGGGTGTGCCGATCGCGGTCAGCAGCAGCACGAACGAGGTCATCGCCGACTGGGCGTTCCAGGCGAAGTGGCCGACGAAGACGAAGCCGGTCGCGACCACGGCGACGACCAGCGTGCCCCGGGTCCGGGTGGCACGCGGGAGGATCGCGTCCAGGTCGAGGCCCATGGAGTAGAGCATCAGCCCCGCGTTGCCGACCGATCCCGCGGTGGCGGCGAGCAGCAGCGGGACCAGGTACCAGCCGGGTGACGCGGTGACCAGCGGCCCGGCGTAGTCCAGCGCGGCGCGGGCGGCGAGCGCGGTGTAGGTGCCGAACAGCTGCGGGACCAGCAGTCCCGCGAACAGCCCGAGACAGGTGGCGCGCAGCACGCGGCGCGGGCTGTGCCGTTGCGGCGAGATGTAGCGGGTGTAGTCGCCGAGCAGGGTGATGAACGCGATCGGGCCGCTCAGCCCCGCCGCCACCGCGGACAGCAGCCATGTCGGCCAGAACGAGCCGAGCACATACGGGGTGCCGGGCGGGGCGATCTTGGTCGCGTCGGGTGCGTACGCGAGCAGGCCGAGCAGGAGGAGCGCCGTCATGCCGACGGCGAGGATCCGGCTCATGCGCAGCAGCAGCCGGTAGCCGTACACGGCGCCGACGACGGTACAGCCGGCGAGCAGGGCGTAGACGAGGGCGTGGGCGGCCGCACCCGTCGGCACTCCGGCGATCCGGGACAGCGCGCCCAGCATCACGTCGCCGCCGATCCACAGGGTGAGGGCGGTGTAGCCGAGCGAGAGCAGCAGACCGACGACCGAGCCGACGAGCCGGCCGCGTACCCCGAAGGCCGCGCCGCTGGACGTCGACAGATTGGTGGCGGTGCGCAGCGAGACGAGGGCGAGCGGGGCGGTGACCGCCACGCCGACGGCCGTGCCGGCCACGACCGAGGTGACGGCCGGCCACAGGCCGAGGCCGAAGGAGACCGGCAGCCAGCCGAAGACGATCACGCCCAGGCAGAGGTTCGACCCCAGCAGGATCGAGACGAGGTCGCGCGGGGTGCTGGTGCGCTCCTGCTCCGGGATGGTGTCGACCCCGCGTTGTTCCATCGGCATACGGCTGCCCCTGACGCTCGACTGTTTGAATGCCGCTCAATGTGACCCAGGGGATGTGGGCCCGTCAATGCTTCCCAGAAAAGAAACTCATGATTAGAGTGTCGTTCAAACAGGAGGTGTTCCAGACGTGCGACTGACCCCCACGGAGCGCGACCGGCTGCTGCTTTTCGGCGCCGCCGAGCTGGCCCGGGCCCGCCGGGCCCGCGGCCTGAGGCTCAATGTCCCCGAAGCCACCGCGTTGATCGCCGACACGGTCTGCGAGGCGGCCCGGGACGGCCGGCGGCTGGCGGAGGCGATCGAGGCGGCGCGCGAGGTGCTCGGCCCGGGCGATGTGCTGCCCGGGGTGGCGGACGTCGTGACCGAGGTGCATGTGGAGGCGGTCTTCGACGACGGCTCGCGGCTCGCGGTTGTCTCCGACCCGATCGGCGGCGGCTCCCTGGGCAGTGCCGCGCCGGGTGCGGTCGTGCCGGGGCCCGCGGACGTCGAGCCGGAGCCGGTAGTGCGCCTCACGGTGCGCAACACCGCGACCGTGCCGGTCAGCGTCACCTCCCACTTCCACTTCTTCGAGGCGAACCCGCGCCTCGACTTCGACCGGGCGTCGGCATACGGCATGCGGCTGTGCGTGCCCGCGGGGTCCTCGGTCCGCTTCGGTGCGGGCGAGCAGTTGGAGGTCGGGCTGCTTCCGATCGGCGGCGCACGCGTGGCCATCGGGTTCGCCGGCCTGGTGGACGGCCCGCTGGACGCGCCGGGCGCCAGGGCGCAGGCGCTGCGCCGGGCGGCGGCGTGCGGCTATCTGGGCGCGACACCGCCCGGCGCCGCAGCCGATACCCAGGCGCCCCTCGCCTCGCAGGACATCCCGGAGGAGGACCAGTGACCGGCATCGATCCCCACGAGTACGCGTCCGTGCACGGCCCGCGCGCCGGCGACCGTGTGGTCCTCGGCGACTCCGGACTCGTCGTACGTGTCGAGGACGACTCCCAGAAGCCCGGCGACGAGTTCCTCGCCGGCTTCGGCAAGACCGCCCGCGACGGACTGCACCTCAAGGCCGCCGCCGTCCGCGAGACCTGTGACGTCGTGATCAGCAATGTCCTGGTGATCGACGCGGTCCAGGGCATCCGCAAGGTCTCCATCGGCATCCGCGAGGGGCGCATCTGCTCGGTCGGACGCGCCGGGAACCCCGACACCCTCGACGGGGTGGACGTCGTGGTCGGCACGGGGACCTCCATCGTCTCCGGCGAGGGCATGATCGCCACCGCCGGAGCCGTCGACACCCATGTCCATCTGCTCTCGCCGCGGATCATGGAGGCGTCGCTGGCCTCCGGCGTCACCACCGTCATCGGCCAGGAGTTCGGCCCGGTGTGGGGCGTCGGCGTCAACTCGCCCTGGGCGCTGAAGCACGCCTTCAACGCCTTCGACGCCTGGCCCGTCAACATCGGCTTCCTCGCCCGCGGTTCGTCCTCCGACCCGGCCCCGCTCGTCGAGGCGCTCGCCGAGGGCGGCGCGTCCGGGTTCAAGGTCCACGAGGACATGGGCGCGCACACCCGCGCGCTCGACACCGCGCTGCGGGTCGCCGAGGAGCACGACGTCCAGGTCGCCCTGCACAGCGACGGGCTGAACGAGTGCCTGTCGGTGGAGGACACCCTCCGCGTCCTCGACGGCCGCACCATCCACGCCTTCCACATCGAGGGCTGCGGCGGCGGCCACGTCCCGAACGTCCTCAAGATGGCGGGTGTGCCGAACGTGATCGGCTCCTCCACCAACCCGACCCTGCCCTTCGGCCGGGACGCGGTCGCCGAGCACTACGGGATGATCGTCTCCGTCCACGACCTGAAGACCGACCTGCCCGGCGACGCCGCGATGGCCCGGGACCGCATCCGGGCCGGGACGATGGGCGCGGAGGACGTCCTGCACGACCTCGGCGCCATCGGCATCACGTCCTCCGACGCCCAGGGCATGGGCCGCGCGGGCGAGACGGTGCGCCGGACGTTCGCGATGGCCGGAAAGATGAAGGCCGAGCTCGGCCCGATGGCGGGCGACGGCGCGCACGACGACAACGCCCGCGTCCTGCGCTACGTCGCCAAGCTGACCATCAACCCCGCCATCGCCCACGGCCTCGCGCACGAGATCGGCTCCATCGAGGTCGGCAAACTCGCCGACATCGTGCTGTGGCGTCCGCAGTTCTTCGGCGCGAAGCCGCAGCTCGTCCTGAAGTCGGGCTTCCCCGCGTACGGAGTGACGGGCGACCCGAACGCGGCGACGGACACCTGTGAACCGCTGGTCCTCGGGCCGCAGTTCGGGGCGCACGGTGCGACGCCGGCGGACATCTCCGTCGCCTTTGTGGCACGTGCGGCGACCGAACTGGGCGCGGACCACATGCCCACCCGCCGCCGCAGGGTCGCGGTCCGCGGCACCCGCGGCATCGGCCCCGCCGACCTCCGGCTCAATTCCCGCATCGGCGACGTGGGGGTGGACGGCCGCACCGGCCTGGTGACCCTCGACGGCGACCCGATCCGTTCCGAACCCGCCGACGCGATCTCCCTCAACCGCCTCTACTTCCTCTAGGACGTTACCCATGTTCCGCATGCCACCCGAATGGGCCGCCCACGAGCGCACCTGGATGGCCTGGCCCGGCCCCAACCCCACCTTCGCCGACGACGAGGAACTCGCCGAGGCCCGCAGCGCCTGGGCGTCCGTGGCCCATGCCGTACGCCGCTTCGAACCGGTGACCATGGTGGTGGGCACCGGGCAGTCGGCGTCCGCGCGCGAATTGCTCGGGCCCGGTGTCGAGCTGGTCGAACGCGACCTGGACGACGCCTGGATGCGGGACATCGGTCCCACCTTCACCACGGACGGCTCCCGACTGGCGGCCGTGGACTGGGTGTTCAACGGCTGGGGCGCCGCCGACTGGGCGCGCTGGGACCACGACAAGAAGATCGCCCGCCATGTCGCCGACATCGCGGGCGTCGAGGTCCACTCCTCTCCGCTGGTCAACGAGGGCGGTGCGATCCACGTCGACGGCGAGGGCACCGTTCTGCTCACCGACACGGTTCAGCTCGGCCCGGAGCGCAACCCCGGCTGGACGCGCCCGCAGGTCGAGGCCGAGATCCACGCCCGGCTCGGCACGACCAAGGCCATCTGGCTGCCGCGCGGCCTCAGCGGCGACTACGGCATGTACGGCACCCGCGGCCATGTCGACATCGTCGCGGCCTTCGCCGGGCCCGGCGTCGTCGTCGCCCACACCCAGCCCGACCCCGCGCACCCGGACCACGAGCTGTGCCAGGCGAACGTGGCGCTGCTGCGCTCGCAGACCGATGCGAAGGGCCGCCGTATCGAGGTGGTGGAGGTCCCCGCCCCGACCGTGCTCCAGGAGGACGGTGAGTGGGTCGACTACTCGTACATCAACCACTACGTGTGCAACGGCGGTGTCGTCCTGTGCGCCTTCGACGATCCCCGCGACGAGCTGGCGGCAGGTATCTTCCGGCGGCTGTACCCGGGCCGCACGGTCACGCTGGTGGACGCGCGCGCCATCTTCGCGGGCGGTGGAGGCATCCACTGCATCACCCAGCAGCAGCCGAAGGTCTTCAGGGCGCCCACGGCGAGCGCCGACGATCAGGTAGAACATACGCGTGAATGAGTCGCACACCGCTGCAGGTGCCCTCGGGGCCTCCGGGGCCGCCGTATGACCCCCGCCGCCCGGCGGCGGAACATCGCGCCGCCCCGTGAGTCCGTCCTCGCCGCCGCCATGGCCACCATCGCCGAGCGCGGTCTCGACGGGCTGACCATGGCGGGGCTCGGCCGGGAGGTCGGCATGAGCAGCGGCCATCTCCTCTACTACTTCCGCACCAAGGACGAACTCCTGCTGCGGACCCTGGAGTGGAGCGAGGGCCGGCTGGGGGCCGAGCGCAGCGCACTGCTGTCCCGGCAGGCGCCCACCGCCGAGCGGCTCGAGGCGTATGTCGATCTCTATGTGCCCGACGGGCCGCGCGATCCGCACTGGACGCTGTGGCTGGAGGTCTGGAACCGCTCGCAGAACGCCGACGACGAGGCCCGCGCCCGCCAGGCCGCCATCGAGGGGGCCTGGCACCGGGATCTCGTCGCGCTGCTGGCGGAGGGGATCTCGCGCGGCGAGTTCCGTCCCGTCGACCCCGACCGCTTCGCCGCCCGCCTCCGTGCGCTCCTCGACGGCTTCAGCGTCCACGTCGCCGTCGGCATCCCCGGCACCGGACGCGAACACGTCCTGACCCATGTCAGGGAGTTCCTCCGCGACGCGCTGCTGCGGGAAAGCGCCTGATCACCGGCTGTGCGGGCCGGGTGCGGGTCCCGGGGCGGGACGGACTGCCCGCATACTGAGACCGCCGTCCACGGGACGGCAGCGATGTGGCAGACTGCCAGCGTGCTTTCGTTCGCCATGATTATCGGCAGCAGGCGCGCCGGTCCGCAGTGATCGCCTCATATCACCATGTATGACGCGGCCACCGTGCCCCAGACCCGCGCGCAGACCTCTCGCACCCGCGAGGGGTTTTTTCGTTTTACGGCCTCACCCGGCCGGAAGCGAGCCGCACGCGGAGACGGGGGCAAGTGGAGCCAGTATTTCCGGAGCCACTCATCCGACAGGAGTCAGGACAGCCATGACCACACAGGCCACGGACACGGATACCGACGACGCCTTCCATGTCTTCGACACGACCCTGCGCGACGGCGCGCAGCGTGAGGGCATCAACCTCACCGTCGCGGACAAGCTGACGATCGCCCGGCACCTGGACGAGTTCGGCGTGGGCTTCATCGAGGGCGGCTGGCCGGGTGCCAACCCGCGCGACACCGAGTTCTTCGCCCGCGCGCAGCAGGAGATCACCTTCCGGCACGCGCAGCTGGTCGCGTTCGGTGCCACGCGCCGCCCGGGAGCGAAGGCGGCGGACGACCCGCAGATGCGGGCGCTGCTGGAGTCGGGCGCGCCGGTGATCTGTCTGGTGGCCAAGTCGCACGACCGGCATGTGGAACTGGCCCTGCGCACCACCCTGGACGAGAACCTCGAGATGGTTCGCGACAGCGTCGCCTTCCTGCGCGAGCAGGGCCGGCGGGTGTTCGTGGACTGCGAGCACTTCTTCGACGGCTACCGCGCCAACCCCGCCTACGCGAAGTCCGTCGTGCGCACGGCGTCCGAGGCGGGCGCCGATGTGGTGGTCCTGTGCGACACGAACGGCGGCATGCTGCCCGCCCAGATCCAGGCCGTCGTCTCCACCGTCATCGCCGACACCGGCGCCCGGCTCGGTATCCACGCCCAGGACGACACCGGCTGCGCCGTGGCGAACACTCTCGCGGCCGTCGACGCGGGCGCGACCCACGTCCAGTGCACCGCCAACGGTTACGGCGAGCGGGTCGGCAACGCCAACCTGTTCCCGGTCGTCGCCGCGCTGGAACTGAAGTACGGCAAGAGCGTGCTGCCCGAGGGTGCGCTGGCGGAGATGACGCGCATCTCGCACGCCATCGCGGAGGTCGTCAACCTCACGCCGTCCACGCATCAGCCGTACGTGGGAGTGTCTGCGTTCGCGCACAAGGCCGGTCTGCACGCCTCCGCGATCAAGGTCGATCCGGATCTCTACCAGCACATCGCCCCGGAGCAGGTCGGCAACACCATGCGGATGCTCGTCTCCGACATGGCCGGACGCGCGTCCATCGAGCTGAAGGGCAAAGAGCTCGGTGTCGAGCTCGGCGGAGACCGCGCGCTGATCGGCCGGGTCGTGGAGCGGGTCAAGGAACGCGAACTCGCCGGCTACACCTACGAGGCCGCCGACGCCTCGTTCGAACTGCTGCTGCGCGCCGAGGCCGAGGGCCGACCGCGCCGCTACTTCCGTACCGAGTCCTGGCGGGCCATCGTCGAGGACCGCCCCGACGGCACCCACGCCAACGAGGCCACCGTGAAACTGTGGGCCAAGGGCGAGCGGATCGTCGCCACCGCCGAGGGCAACGGCCCCGTCAACGCCCTGGACCGCGCGATGAGAGTCGGTCTGGAGCGGTTCTACCCGCAGCTCGCCAAGATGGAGCTGGTCGACTACAAGGTCCGCATCCTCGAAGGCCGCCACGGCACCGAGTCCATCACCCGCGTACTGATCACCACGGGTGACGGAGGCGGCGAATGGTCCACCGTCGGCGTCGCCGAGAATGTCATCGCCGCCTCCTGGCAGGCCCTGGAGGACGCCTACACCTACGGTCTGCTGCGCGCCGGCGTCGAGCCGGCCGAGTAGCACCGCGGGCGGGGGTGCCCCCGGCGCATCAGGGCTGGAGCCGCCACTTCTGGTTGGCGGCTCCGGTGCACGACCAGATCTGTGCCCGGGCGCCGTTCGCCGACGAGTTGTCCGAGACGTCGAGACACTTGTCGGCCGCCGCGTTCACCAGATCACCGGTGGACGCCTCGTACCGCCACTGTTGCGCCCCCGACCCGTTGCAGCCGTACAGCTGGATCTTCGCGCCGTTCGCCGTCGACGCACCCGTCACGTCCAGGCACTTGCCCAGTGCCTGGACCGACCCGTCGGCCCTGACCGTCCAGCGCTGGGCGGTGGAGCCGTTGCAGTCCCACAGCTGGACGGCCGTGCCGTCGGCGGTCGAGCCGCCCGCCACGTCGAGGCACTTGCCGGCCAGGCCCACCAGGGCGCCCGACGCGTCCGAACCGCCGCTCTGCGTGCCCGACCAGGTGAAGGTCGCGGACGTCTTGCCCGGCAGTGAGTAACGGACGTTCTGGCCGCCCCAGTTGATCCGCATCTCACGCGCCGACGACGAGTCGTTGTAGGCGATCAGGGCCTTGGAACCGTCGGGATTGCGCCAGGCCACGTTCGGCACGTCACCGCTCGCCGTCGAGGCGATCCGGTGGGCACCCGGCTTCACGAACTTCGTCAGATGTCCCATCGTGTAGAACTCGATGGTGTAGTCGACCTGCCCGTGCCGGCCGTCACCGTTGTGCACGGTGATCAGGCCGTCGCAGGTCCCGCAGCCGCCGTTGTGGGGCCCGCGGTTCTGGTCGACCGCCAGGGACCACTTGGTCACCGACTTCGCCCAGTTACGGGTGTAGTCGATGATGTTCATCATGTCCTCGCGCTGCTGATTGCCGATCCAGGTGCCGCCCGAGTGCTCGGTCTGGAAGGCGTCCAGCTGCGGATACTGGTTGTGCACGTCCGTCTGCTTGGAGACGTTTCCGCCGTAGCCGTGCCACGCCACGCCACCGAAGTTGGGGTGGCTGCGCACCGCCGCGTCGTTCACCGTCTGGGCCGCGTAGGCGTCGTAGGTGTCCCAGTTCCAGTCGTGGGCGAGCACCTTGGTCGGCAGGCCGGCGCCCTGGAGCCTCGGCAGCAGCTCGCTCTTGGTGAAGAAGGCGAGCCCGGAGCCGTTCCAGCTCATCGACGGGTAACCGGCGCAGCAGGTCGGCTCGTTCTGTGCGGTGACGTAGTCGACGGGGACGCCCTGATCGCGCCAGGCCTGGAGGTACTTCACGAAGTAGTTGGCGTAGGTGCCGTAGTTCTCGGCCTTCAGCCAGCCGCCGTTGAGCTGGCCGTTGTCCTTCATCCACGCGGGCGCCGTCCACGGTGACGCCACCAGGGTGAGGCCCGGATTGAGCTGCCGCGCCTGCTTGGTCAGCGGCAGCACGTCGGCGAGGTCGTGGGCGATGGAGAACCGCGACAGCGAAGGGTCGGTCTGCCCGGCCGGCAGGTCGTTGTAGGTGTAGCCGAAGCGGGCCAGGTCGGAGCCGCCCATCGGGTTGCGGACGAAGGAGAGCCCGATCCCCTCGGTGGGTGAGAAGAGCTTCCGCATCGTCGCGTCGCGCGTGGCCTGGGAGAGCGCGCCGCTGCCCTTCATCAGCCATGCGGCCGTGTCGGTGAAGGAGGCGCCGCCGCCGCTGAAGGTCTGGAAGCGGGTGTTCTCGTCGACGGTGATGTTGGTGCCGCTGCCGCCGTTGCCCGCCTGGAAGTTGACGGGTGTCTGCTGCTGGAGTCCGCGGGTGACGGTGCGGCCGCCGGCGTCGCTGGTCGTGGTGAGCCAGACGTTCACCTGCTCGCCCGCGGCCTGCGCCGTACCGGCGGTCAGACCGGTCAGACCGGCGGCCGCGAGGGTGGCCGCGAGCAGGATTCTGATCGTTCGCTTCGGTCGTCTTGCCATGGGCTGGAGCCCTTCTCGGCAGAGGTGTGGGGGTCGAGGCGTGAGTGAACTGCCGATGCGAACGTCCGTCAAGAGATTGCGCATTCACACTCTGAACGAACAACCCTCCCTGTAGCGGCTGAAGTTGGGGTTTCGGCGATTCCGGTGTGAAGTCTTGACGGCGCGACGGGACGCTAGTTGACTCGCCGCGCACCACCGGTACCGGTTCCGGCACCGGTTCCGGACCTCGTCGCGGAGGCATCCCCATGCCCGTCACCATCGCCGATGTCGCACGTCAGGCGGGTGTCAGCAAGACGACCGTGTCCCGGGTGCTCAACACCAGGGGCGAGGTCGACGCCGGTACCGCCGCCCGCGTTCGTGAAGTGATCGCGACCCTCGGCTATGTGCCCAGCAGCGGAGCCGTCGGACTGGCCCGCGGCAGCAGCCGTACGGTCGCCATGCTGACGCCCCCGCTCACCTGGCCGTGGATGGGCGAAGTCCTCCAAGGGGTCGTCGACACCGTCGAGGCCGCCGGCTACGGACTGCTGCTCTTCACCTGCAACCGCGGACGGGAGTCCGTGGAGCACTTCGCCGGCCAGGTCTCCGCCCGCGCCTTCGACGGACTCCTCGTCGTCGAGCCCGAGGACACCCTCGACACGATCACCGCGATGCACCGCAAGGGCCTTCCCGTCGTCCTCATCGACGACCGCGGCCACCACCCGGAGTTCCCGTCCGTCGCGACCACCAACCGGGAGGGCGGGGCGTCGGCCGCCCGCCATCTGCTCGCCGACGGCCGCTCCCGGCCGCTGATCGTCACCGGCCGCCCCGACTTCGGCTGTGTACGCGAGCGGCTGGAAGGCTTTCTGGAGGTGCTGCCGACCGACCGCGTCGTCGGCGGTGACTTCACCGAGGTCTCCGGGCGGCTGGCGACGGAACGCTTCCTCGCCACCGGCAGGGCCTTCGACTCAGTCTTCGCGCACAACGACCTCAGCGCGGTCGGTGTGCTGCGGGCCCTGCGGGCCGCGGGACGAAGCGTCCCCGACGACATCGCGGTCGTCGGCTTCGACGACATCCCCATGGCCCAGCACACCGAACCACCGCTGACCACCGTCCGCCAGCCGATGCGCCGGATGGGGGAGCGGGCGGCCGGGATGCTGCTCGCCCACCTGGCCGGCACTCCCGCCCCGGTCGAACCCGTCGTGCTGCCCACCGAACTGATCGTGCGCGCCTCCGCACCCGCCTGACCCGCGCCCGCTCCCTGACGTTCCCGTCGCACCACCGCTCCGGCCCGTCGACCTTCCCTTCGCACCACCCCTCCCGCTCGTCGACCTTCCTGCCGTGCCACCCCGTCCGCACCGAAGGAGCCGCAGTGCCCCCCACCCGTACCCGCTTCAGAACCAGAGCCGGCACGGCCGCGCTCGCCGCGACCGCCGTTCTCGCCACCCTGCTCACCGGAGCCGGCGCCGGAGTCAGCGCGGCGGCCGACGATCCGGCGCCGTTCACCGTCGACCGCTTCGAGGGCGAGGTCCCGTTCGCCAACCCGCCCGCCGAGGGCATCTTCACGTGGGGGAGCGACGCCGACGACCAGCCCCGGCTGGAGCTGAAGGAGCGCGCGGACGCCCCCGAGGGCGCCAAGGTCCTCGAAGGCTCCTACGACATCAGCGGCTGGGGCGGCCTCACCCACGACTTCACCTTCGACAGGCCCGCGCAGAACTGGACCCCGTACAAGGGCATCCGCTTCTGGTGGTACGGGCAGAACACCGCACCGCTGCCGCCCGGTTCGGGCAAGAGGATCAACTTCGAGCTCAAGGACGGCGGCGCCAACGGCGAGGCCTCCGAGCTGTGGACCACCTCCTTCACCGACGACTGGGAGGGCTGGCACCTCGTCGAGATCCCCTTCGCGGACTTCGTCTACCGCGCCGACTACCAGCCCGTCGGCGGCATCGACCAGGTCCTCGGACTGAACGAGATGTGGGGCTACGCGCTCACCCTGCCCACCGGCGCCCCCGGCAGGTTCGCCATGGACGGCGTCGAGCTGTACGGAAAGGCCGACCCCGCGCTGAAGGCGAGCGTCATCACCGACGCGGCCGTCCACCCGGTCGACGAGGGCGGCACCGCCGAGGTGAAGATCTCCGTCGCCACCACCGGCTCGGGCCCCACCGAGGAGCCCGTCACCGTCGCGTACAGCACCGAGGGCGGGACCGCCGAGGCCGGCAAGGACTACACCCCGGTCTCCGGCACGGTCACCTTCCCGGCCGGCTCCGTCTCGGGCACGTCCACGTCGGTCGCCGTCACCACCCGCAAGGACCGCCCGGCCGAGCCGGCCGAGACGATTCCGCTGAAGCTCACCGTCACCGGCGCGAAGGCGCCCGCCGAGACCCCGCAGATCGTCGTGGACGCCCACGGCCTGCCGTATCTCGACAAGAAGCTCCCGGTGAAGAAACGCGTCGCCGACCTGCTCTCCCGGATGACGCTCGCGGAGAAGGCCGGGCAGATGACCCAGGCCGAACGCAACGCCCTGAAGTCTCAGGGCGACATCGCCGCCTACGACCTCGGCTCGCTGCTCTCCGGCGGTGGTTCGGTGCCGACGCCGAACACCCCCGCGGCCTGGGCGAAGATGGTCGACACCTACCAACTGCGTGCGCAGGCGACGCGGTTCCAGATCCCGTTGATCTACGGCGTGGACGCCGTGCACGGCCACAACAACGTCATCGGATCGACGATCATGCCGCACAACATCGGCATCGGGGCCACCCGTGACCCGGCCGTCGCGGCGAGGACCGGCGCCGTGACGGCGAAGGAGGTCCGCGCCACCGGTATCCCGTGGGACTTCGCACCCTGCCTCTGCGTGACCCGCGACGAGCGCTGGGGCCGCTCCTACGAGGCCTTCGGCGAGGACCCCGCCCTGGTCACCGCCATGGAGACGGTGATCACGGGTATGCAGGGCGCGCCGTCCGGCAAGGATCTCGCCCGCAACGACAAGGTGCTGACCAGCGCCAAGCACTACGTCGGCGACGGCGGTACGGAGTACGGCTCGTCCTCCACCGGCTCGTACACGATCGACCAGGGCATCACCAAGGTCACCCGGCAGGAACTGGAGGCCGTCCATCTCGCGCCGTTCGCCGAGGCCGTCGAGCGCGGCGCCGGCACGGTCATGCCGTCGTACTCGTCACTGGACGTCCTGGGCGACGACCAGGGCCCGGTGAAGATGCACGCCAACGCCGAGATGATCAACGGCGTGCTCAAGGACAGGATGGGCTTCAAGGGCTTCGTCATCAGTGACTGGCAGGCCATCGACCAGATCCCCGGTGACTACGCGAGCGATGTGCGCACCTCGGTCAACGCCGGGCTCGACATGATCATGGTGCCGACGGCCTACGCGGACTTCCACCGGACCCTCCGGGACGAGGTGACGGCGGGCCGGATCCCCGAGGCGCGGATCGACGACGCCGTCGCGCGGATCCTGACCCAGAAGTTCGCCCTGGGCCTGTTCGAGAAGCCGTACGCGGACACCACCCACCTCGGCAGCATCGGCTCGGCCGCCCACCGCGCGGTCGCCCGTGAGGCCGTCGCCAAGTCCCAGGTCCTGCTGAAGAACGACGGCGCGGTCCTGCCGCTCAAGCCGTCGCAGAAGGTGTACGTCGCCGGGTCCAACGCCGACGACATCGGCAACCAGGCCGGCGGCTGGACCATCAGCTGGCAGGGCTCGTCCGGGAAGATCACCCCCGGCACGACGGTCCTCGAGGGCATGAAGAAGGCCGCCCCCGAGGCGGTGACCTGGTCCAAGGACGCGTCCGCTCCCCTGGAGGGCCACGACGTCGGTGTGGTCGTCGTCGGCGAGACCCCCTACGCCGAGGGTGTCGGCGACGTCGGCAACGGTCACGACCTGGAGCTGAGCGCGGCCGACCGGGCCGCCGTCGACAAGGTCTGCGCCGCGATGACGTGCGCCGTCCTGATCGTCTCCGGCCGCCCGCAGCTGATCGGGGACCGACTCGGTGACATCGACGCACTTGTGGCGTCCTGGCTTCCGGGCACCGAGGGCGACGGTGTCGCCGACGTCCTCTACGGCAAGAAGGCCTTCACCGGCCGGCTGCCCGTCACCTGGCCCAGGTCGGCCGGACAGCTGCCGATCAACGTCGGGGACACCTCGTACGACCCGCAGTACCCCTACGGCTGGGGGCTCACCACCCTGAAGAAGCCGCCGGCCGGCGGGGAACTCACCCTCAAGGCCATGGCGCCGGCGGCGAAGCTGCTGGAGGTGACCGGCCGGGGCGACTCCCCGGAGGCGCGTGAGCTGGTCTCCCAGGCCCGGCTGCTCGTCCAGCAGAAGATCGGGCAGCGGATCACGGCCGCGTCGGCGAAGCCGTTCGCGGACGCGGACCATCTGCTGCTGTCGGGCAGACCGGCCGCGGCCGTGGCCAAGCTGACGGCCGCGTTCAAGGCGGCCTGAATCAGACCCTTGGCGCATGTCCGAAAATCAACCCTTTCGGGTAGCGTCAAGGTATGAGGACCAGGCTGTTCACCGCACTGTCCGGTCTGCTGCTCGCGCTCTCGGCGGCCGCCCTCGGGGTGGCGCCGGGAGCGCACGCGGCCACCGGGCCCGACACCGTGGCCGCGGCACTGGAGAACAGCCCGGTCTATGTGGACCCGCGCGCCTCCGGTCAGCTCTCGAAGGCGGACGCGGACGCGCTGGCACAGAAGATCAAGAACGCGGACAAGCCGCTGTTCGTGGCCGTCCTGCCGGCGTCCGCCGAGTTCCCGCCCGAATCCGTGCTGCGGAACGTCCGCACCGAGACGGGTGTCACCGGCCTCTACGCCATCCGCCTCGGCGACGGTTTCAACGCGGCGGCCGACAGCCGCGTCCTGTCGGGCCAGGCCGTCCAGAATCTGGTCACCGCGGTCAAGACGCCCCCCGGCGCCGATGCCGCCACCCAGCTGAACAACTTCGTCGACCAAGCGCTCCCGCAGATGCGGGGCAGCGCGCCCGCCTCCTGGGGTACCACCGGCGGTGACGAGGGAGTGAACGGCGGAGCCGTGATCGCCTTCGGCGCGGTGCTCGCCGCGGGCGGCGCGGGCGCCTACGCGCTCGTGGCCCGCAACCGCCGCCGCAAGGCCCAGGAGGAGCGGGAGGCGCTCGACAAGCTCCGGGTGGTGGTCGACGAGGACATCACCGCCTTCGGCGAAGAGCTCGACCGACTGGACTTCCACCCGTCGGAGAAGGGCGCGAACGACGCGATGCGCGCCGACTACGAGCGGGCACTCGACTCGTACGACAAGGCGAAGTCGCTGATGGGAGCGGCCCGCCACCCCTCCGACGTGCGAGGAGTCACCGAGGCGCTGGAGGACGGGCGCTTCAGCCTGGCCGCACTCGACGCCCGGCGCACGGACCGGCCGATTCCGGAGCGCAGGGCCCCCTGCTTCTTCGACCCGCGCCACGGGCCCTCCGTCACCGACATGACCTGGACCCCGGACGGTGGCCAGGCCCGCGAGATCCCGGTGTGCGCGGTGGACGCCTCCCGGCTCAAGGGCGGCCTGGACCCGATGGCCCGCACGGTCGAGACGGGGGACGGCCGGCGGCCGTACTGGGAGGCAGGGCCGGCGTACGGCCCCTGGGCCGGCGGCTACTTCGGCGGCGGCATCCTCCCCGGCCTGCTGGCCGGCACGCTGCTCGGCAGCGTGCTCGCGA
Organism: Streptomyces sp. AM8-1-1; assembly: GCF_032229325.1. Lineage (NCBI taxonomy): Bacteria > Bacillati > Actinomycetota > Actinomycetes > Kitasatosporales > Streptomycetaceae > Streptomyces > Streptomyces sp. AM8-1-1. Next base: position 2,424,731 of record NZ_CP135086.1, on the reverse strand, counting down.
CGCCTGCGTACGCGGCGGACTACGGCGGCGCCGACTACAGCGGCGGCGACTACTCGGGCGCCGACTTCAGCTCGTCGGACTTCGGCGGCGGCGGCGGGGACTTCGGGGGTGGCGGAGGCTTCGGTGGCGGCGGGGACTTCGGGGGCGGGTTCTAGAGCCGGGCGGGTACCAGAGCCCGGCAGGGTGTGCGCGCCGGGACACGGTTCCGGCCCGGCGGCGACAGCGCGCGGACAGCGGAGCGCCCGCCCGGCCGTCGGGACGGCGGGGCGGGCGCGCTCTGGGTGCCGGGGTGACGTCCCGGATCAGGCCGCGGACTTGATCGCGGAGATGTCGAAGTTCAGCTTCACCTTGTCGCTGACCATCACGCCACCCGTCTCCAGCGCGGCGTTCCAGGTCAGGCCCCAGTCGGAGCGCAGGATCTCGGCGGTGCCCTCGAAGCCGACGCGCTCGTTGCCGTAGACATCGGTGGCGGAGCCGTTGAACTCCAGGTCGATGGCGAGGGGGCGCGTGACGTCCTTGATCGTCAGGTCACCGGTGAGCCGGTAGGTGTCGCCGCCGAGGTTCTCCGCCTGCGTCGAGCGGAACGTCATCAGGGGGAACTTCTCGGCCTCGAAGAAGTCACCGCTGCGCAGGTGGCCGTCGCGGTCGGCGATCCCGGTGTCGATGCTGGTGATCGTCACGTCGATCTCGGCGGTGGAGTGGTGCGGGTCCGTGCCGTTCAGCTCGAGGCTGCCGGAGAACTCGCCGAACGAGCCGCGGACGTTGGTGACCATCGCGTGGCGGACCGTGAAGCCGATGCTGCTGTGCGCCGGGTCGATGGTGTAGCTGCCGGACAGCGCGGCCAGGGCCGGGTCCACCGGGGCGGCGGTGGTGGTGGCAGCGGCAGCGGCTTCGGGCTTGCGATTGAAGATACCCATGATGTCGGACTCCTCGGGGGACGGGGCGGTCGGTAGTTAAACCTTCAACGACATCGACCATAGACCTATTCCGTTTAAAGTTCAACATCTTCTTGAGGGGTTCACCCGAACGACGTGCGCACCCCCTGGCGACGCGCGTAGAACTCGGGCAGCATCTCTGTGCTCCACCTGCACCGCCCGTACCACCGGACTGGCACGGTCCCCAACGGTCACCAGCAGGAGGGATCTCCCCCCATGAAAATCCGCTCGACGCTCACCGCGCTCGCGCTCGTCTCCGGCGCGCTCCTCGCTCCCGGCTTCGGCGTCCTCAGCAGCGCGACCGAGGCCCACGCGGCCACCAAGATCAGCCACGCCACGGCCACGTCGATGTTCCGCTCGTCCGGGATCACCTGGTCCTCGTCCGGCGGCTGCTCGAACCGCAACAACCCCACCTGTACGTCGTTCGACCAGCTGAACCTCATGTCCGCGCAGGGTGCCCAGACCCTGAGGAGCGCGAGCGGGTGTGCCCTCAACATCACCGGCGGCACCGAGACCGGGCACGCGAGCGGCACGTACTCCCACTGGAACGGCTACAAGCTCGACTTCGCCAAGGGCACGTGCGTGGGGAACTACATCAAGAACACCTTCAGCTACATCGGCGCACGGCCGGGCGACGGCGCCCCGCAGTGGAGGTCCGGGTCCGGGAACGTCTACGCGGACGAGGGCAACCACTGGGACGTGACCTACTACAACTGCGGCGGCTGCTGACCGTACGTGCGAGTGCCCGGCCCCTTCCGCTGCCTGCGGGGGGCCGGGCACTCGGCGTGGTCACGTGCCGACGGTCAGGGCCCGACGGTCAGGGCCCCGCGGTCAGGACCCGACGGTCAGGGTGAAGCGCAGCGGGTTGCCGTCGTGCGCCGCGCCCGAGACGTCGGGCTGTCCGTCCGGACGGACGTCGTCGTACGGGAACGCGTACCCGATCGGGGTGTTGGCGTGGACGACGCGTGAGAAGTGGTTCGTGCCGGGGTCGAGGTAGTAGTCGGCCGCGGTCGCTCCGTTCGGCTGGTCCGGGTGGGACAGCAGGGTCGTCCGGTTGAAGCCGGCGGCGAGCCGGGCGAGCAGGCCCTTCTTGTCGTCCGGGTCGCCGGGGTTGTTGGCGAAGGGCCCGTGGTTGCAGGTGAAGACGTCCTTCGAGGACGGCTTCGCGAAGGTGTGACCACCGTTGAAGGTGAGCGTGTCGCCGTTCACCCGGCCGGTGAACACTCCGCGTCCGCCCTGGAGATCGATCCGCAGATCGGTCGAGCGGTACTTCTCCCAGACCTGGTCGATGTAGGAGTCGAAGGCGTCACGGAACGGCATCTCGGCGGGCCGGTCGAAGTAGGGGGCCATCAGGTTCTGCGGCGCGATCACGCGCAGCACCTCACCGTCCGCGCCGCGGATGACGAGCTTGTCCCACGGCTGTCCGTCCTTGGCCGCCTGGGCGGCGAGGCCGTCGGCGATCTTCTGCACCGCGCCGTCCGGCAGCGGCGCCACGGTATGCGTGGCGTCCCCGGTGAGCGTGAGGCCGATGGGGAGGGCCGTCACCAGGTCGACGTAGCTGATGTTCGCGTACAACTGCTGCGGGTTGAACGTGAATTCGGCGAAGGACCAGATGCGGTCGTAGTTGGCGTCGGACGGCGTCGCGAAAGCGGGCTCGACCAGGGAGGGCCCCGGGTTCACGAAGAAGTCCAGCTTGTCGTCGCGGACGAAGTAGACCCGGGCGCCGAACATCTGAGGAAGCGTCAGCACGATCGGGCCGGAGCCCGCCGCGGGCAGCGGGATGGCGCAGTCGACCGGCAGCGGGGTCTCGGGCGCCGACGGGTTCTCGGGGTAATGGACCCCGCCGTCCGGGCGCAGCAGCACCCATCGGTCGGTGCCCTGCTCGTGGCCGGTGACATAGGCGTGGACCGTGCCGGGCAGGGACTTGTTCTCCAGGGCGAGCTCGCAGGTGGGGGCTGCGGCCCTGGCGCGAGGGCTGAGAGCGCTTCCCCAGGCGGGATAGGTGGCCGCGGTGACCGCGGCGGCCGCTCCGGTGAGGAAGATACGTCGGGATATCACGGACAGAACTCCTGGTGCTCGTGGGGGAGTTCTCACTGTTGCGACGCCCGGTGCACGCGTCAAGAGGTGTGACTGAGAGCGCTCTCGGCAGTTTTTCACTGCCCATAAGCCGGGGTTAAGGCGGGCGATGTGAGGCCGGGTGCGCGTCGCAAGCGCTTGCTGACGGCTTGTGTCATGACCATTGAAGGCACCCGGCTGCCGTGCTAGACCACAGGTCGACCGGACCGAATCACTTACGCACCGGAGGCCCCCGTGCCGCTGTCGTCAGCCTGGTCCCGCCGTACCTTTCTGGCCACCACGGGAGCAAGCGCTCTCTGCGTCGCCCTCACACCACGGGTGAGCGCTGCGGCGGACGACGAGTACGAGACCCTGCGGCAGCGCTGGGTGGAGATCAGCCTCGGCAGCGGCTACGAGGCGACCGCCGAACCGTACGCGTCCCGCCTCACCGAGACCGGGACGCTCGCCGCGGGCTTCCGCGCCTCGATGGCGCCCACCGCGACCTCGCTGTGGCCCGGCCACCCCTTCGACCCGCCCGCCGGTATCACCCAGAGCTACACCCGGCTGTGGACCATGACCCAGGCGTACGCGCAGCAGGGCACCGGCCACACCGGCGACGCCGGGCTGCTCGCCGACATCCTCCGCGGCCTCGACCATCTCGCGACGACCGTCTACAACCCCTCGACGACCCGCTACGGCAACTGGTGGGAGTGGCAGATCGGCAGCCCCCGCCTCCTGATGGACATCGTCGCCGTCCTGTACGGCGACCTCGGCCAGGCCCGGCGGGACGCCGCTTTCGCGACCGTCGACCACTTCGTCCCCGACACGATGCTCGGCGACTACACCGGCACCTCCACCGGCGCGAACCGCGTCGACCTGTGCCGCTCGGTTGCCCTGCGCGGCGTACTCGGCAAGGCGCCCGCCAAGATCGCACTGGCCCGCGACGCCCTGTCTCCCGTCTTCCCGTACGTCACCGAAGGCGACGGCCTCTACGCCGACGGCTCCTTCGTCCAGCACACCTGGGTCGCCTACTCCGGCACCTACGGACAGGTCATGCTCGACGGTCTGGGCCGGCTCTTCAGCCTGCTCGCCGGATCCACCTGGGCCGTCACGGACCCCAACCGGCAGATCATCCTGGACAGCGTCGAGCGCGCGTACGCGCCCCTGATCCACAACGGTCTGATGATGGACAGCGTCAACGGCCGTGCCATCAGCCGGGGTTACCTCAAGGACGACGACCGCCGGGTCATGCGCAGCGACCACTTCCACGGCCAGGCGGTGATCGCCGCGATCGCGCTGCTCGCCGGCGGGGCGAGCGCGGCGGAGCGGGAACGCTGGCACGCGCGGATCAAGGGCTGGATCGCCCGCGACACCACCACCCCGATCCTCGAGGGCGCCCAGTTCGGGGTCGCCGACCTGGCCCGGCTGCACGCCGTCGCAGCGTCGCCCGTCCCGGCCGCGCCCGAGCCCGTCGGACACCACCTCTTCGCCGCCATGGACCGGGCCGTCCACCGCGGTCCCGGCTGGGCCGCGAACATCTCCATGGCCTCGCAGCGGATCTCCTCCTACGAGTGCGGCAACGGCGAGAATCCACGCGGCTGGCACACCGGCGCCGGAATGCTCTACTGGTGGCCGGGAGAGGCGCAGGGCGACCAGTACACCGACTGGTTCTGGCCCACCGTGGACTTCTACCGGCTCCCCGGCACGACCGTGTCGACCAAGCGGCTGGCCGACAGGGCGGGCGGCGAGTGGGGACTGCCCAAACCGGCGGCGCGGTGGGTGGGCGGAGCCTGCGACGGCGAGTTCGCCGCCGTGGGACAGCACCTCCTCGGGCTGGACTCCACCCTGCGGGCCCACAAGTCCTGGTTCTGCGTCGCCGACTCGGTCATCTGCCTCGGCGCCGGCATCTCCTGCACCGACGGGGTGCCGGTCGAGACCGTCGTCGACAACCGCAATCTGGGCGAGGGTGGCACGAACGCCTTCACCCGCGGCCACGGCTGGGCGCACCTCGACGGCCACGGCGGCTGGGTCTTCCCGGAAGGGACGGCGGACCTGCGCACCCTGTGGGAGGACCGGACCGGAGCGTGGAGCGACATCAACACCACCAGCTCCACCGAACGCGCCACCCGCCGCTACCGCACCCTCTGGCTGGACCACGGCACGGACCCCGTCGACGCCTCCTACGCCTATCTGCTCATGCCGGGCGCGAGCCGCCGCACGCTCGCCGCCCGAGCGCACGACCGCCGCTGGCTGGAGATCCTCGACAACACCGCGGCCCGCCAGGCCGTCGCCGTCCGCTCCCTGGGCCTGACCGCGGCGAACTTCTGGCAGCCCGGTACGGTGGGCCCGCTCACCACGACGGCGCCCGCCAGTGTTCTGCTGCGGACCCGCCGCCGCACGGCCACGCTCCACCTCAGCGAACCGCTGCGCACCGGAGCACCCGTGGAGATCACCTGGCGCCGGCCGGTCCGCCGGGTCGTCGCCGCGGACGACGGCATCGAGGTGCTCGCCGCCGGACGGGAGCTGCGACTGCGCCTCACCGGGGGCACCGCGGGGGCGAGCTACCGCTGTGAGGTGACTCTCAGCTGAACTCCTTGTTGGACTTCCACAAACATCAGTGGCACTGAGCTGGTGGTTGGGCTGCTGTGCCGAATGGTTCTGTGCAAGGCCAACAGGAGAACGGACCGGAGACTGTACGGAGTCGACGGCAGGGTTTCCTCGGTCGGATCCGTAGGGTCGAGGCATGACCGTTTTGGACGAGACCGCCAGTGAGCCGAGCGACGCCCGCGGACGCGTGGCCGAGCTGCACGATCTGCGCGACCGTGCGCGGCGCGGGCCCAGTGACCGCGCCACCGAGGCGCAGCACGCCAAGGGCAAGCTGACCGCCCGTGAGCGCATCGCGCTGCTGCTGGACGAGGGCTCGTTCAAGGAGGTCGAGCAGCTGCGCCGGCACCGGGCGACCGGGTTCGGCCTGGAGGCGAAGAAGCCGTACACCGACGGTGTCATCACCGGCTGGGGCACGGTCGAGGGCCGCACGGTCTTCGTCTACGCGCACGACTTCCGGATCTTCGGCGGCGCGCTGGGCGAGGCCCACGCCACCAAGATCCACAAGATCATGGACATGGCCATCTCGGCCGGTGCCCCCCTGGTCTCCCTCAACGACGGCGCCGGCGCCCGTATCCAGGAGGGCGTCTCCGCCCTCGCCGGCTACGGCGGCATCTTCCAGCGCAACACCCGCGCCTCCGGTGTCATCCCGCAGATCTCGGTGATGCTCGGCCCGTGCGCCGGTGGCGCGGCGTACTCGCCCGCGCTGACGGACTTCGTGTTCATGGTCCGCGAGACCTCGCAGATGTTCATCACCGGCCCGGACGTCGTCAAGGCGGTCACCGGTGAGGAGATCACCCAGAACGGCCTGGGAGGCGCGGACGTCCACGCCGAGACCTCGGGCGTCGCGCACTTCGCGTACGACGACGAGGAGACCTGCATCGCCGAGGTGCGCTACCTGCTGGCGATGCTCCCCTCGAACAACCGCGAGAACCCGCCGTCGGTGCCCGCCGAGGACCCGGCCGACCGTCGCTCCGACGTCCTGCTGGACCTCGTGCCGGCGGACGGCAACCGGCCCTACGACATGCACCAGGTGATCGAGGAGCTCGTCGACGACGGCGACTACCTGGAGATCCACGAGCGCTGGGCCCGCAACATCATCTGCGCACTGGCCCGTCTCGACGGCCAGGTGGTCGGCATCGTCGCCAACCAGCCGCAGTCCCTGGCCGGTGTCCTGGACATCGAGGCCTCCGAGAAGGCGGCGCGCTTCGTCCAGATGTGCGACGCGTTCAACATCCCGATCATCACTCTTCTGGACGTGCCCGGCTTCCTGCCCGGCGTCGACCAGGAGCACGGTGGAATCATCCGGCACGGAGCGAAGCTCCTGTACGCGTACTGCAACGCCACCGTGCCGAGGATCTCGCTGATCCTGCGCAAGGCGTACGGCGGTGCCTACATCGTGATGGATTCCCAGTCCATCGGTGCGGACCTCACCTACGCCTGGCCCACCAACGAGATCGCGGTGATGGGCGCCGAAGGTGCCGCCAACGTCATCTTCCGCAAGCAGATCGCGGAGGCCGAGGACCCCGAGGCCATGCGGACGCGCATGGTCAAGGAGTACAAGGCCGAGCTCATGCACCCCTACTACGCGGCGGAGCGCGGACTGGTCGACGACGTCATCGACCCGGCCGAGACCCGTGAGGTGCTGATCGCATCTCTGGCCATGCTCCGCAACAAGCACGCCGACCTGCCGTCCCGCAAGCACGGCAACCCCCCGCAGTAACCCTGCGACGAATCTGGAGCCCCAACAGCCATGAGCACTCCTGCCGACTCATCGTCCTTGCTCCGCGTCGAGAAGGGTCACGCCGACGCCGAGGAACTGGCCGCGATCACCGCGGTCCTGCTCGCCCGTGCCGCCTCCCAGCCCGAGGCGCCCGCCCACCGCGGCCGCTCCACGGCCGGCTGGCGCCGCCTGGAGCGCCAGCGCGGCTTCCAGCCCTCCCACAGCTGGCGGGGCTGACGCCAGGCTCTCCTGAGGCTTTCTGGGGCCCCTCTCGCCGGTACTCCGGCGGGCGGGGCCCTTCGTCGTGCCGCGCGAAGCGCCGGCGGGCATGCCGCCGCCGCGGCGGACACACGAAAGGCCCCCGCGGTGCGGGGGCCTTTTCGACTGGGGACACGAACCGCGGTACCGGCTACCGCAGACGCGCCATCAGGGCGTGTTCGACCAGTGTGATCAGGGCACTCTTGGCGTCTGCGCGGTGGCGGGCGTCGGTGGTGATGATCGGGGTGTCGGGGCCGATCTGGAGTGCTTCGCGGACTTCTTCGGGGTTGTAGGGCTGGTGTCCGTCGAAGCCGTTGAGGGCGATGACGAAGGGGAGGCCGCTGTTTTCGAAGTAGTCGACGGCGGGGAAGCAGTCGGCGAGGCGGCGGGTGTCGACGAGGACGACGGCGCCGATGGCGCCGCGTACGAGGTCGTCCCACATGAACCAGAAGCGGTCCTGTCCGGGGGTGCCGAACAGGTAGAGGATCAGGTCCTGGTCCAGGGTGATGCGGCCGAAGTCCATGGCCACCGTGGTGGTGGTCTTGTCCCCGGTGTGTGTGAGGTCGTCGATGCCGGCCGAGGCTGAGGTCATGACGGCTTCGGTACGCAGCGGGTTGATCTCCGAGACGGCGCCGACGAACGTGGTCTTGCCCACGCCGAATCCGCCCGCCACCACGATCTTCGCGCTGGTGGTTGAGCGGGCTGCACCGCCGCTAGAGCTTGCGAAGTCCACTGAGCACCCTTTCGAGCAGTGTCACGTCTGGCTGGCCGCCGGCGGACTCGTCGCCGCCGGGCTGGTGGATGGCGACAAGTCCGGCCTCCGCCAGGTCGGCGACGAGGATCCGGGCAACGCCGAGGGGAATGGTGAGAAGCGCCGAGATCTCCGCGACCGACTTGATCTCGAAGCACAGCCGGCAGATCCGCTGGTGCTCGGGCAACTGCCCTTGCAGCCGGGCGGGATCGGCCGTGGTGGACACCAGCGCCTCGATGGCGAGCTGGTACCGCGGCCGGGTCCGGCCGCCGGTCATGGCATACGGACGCACCAGCGGGTTGTGCGCGTTCTGGGCAGAACCCGAACCCGACGCCGGCTCCTGTGCCCTGCGCGGCTGCACGGGCTGGATGCGCGACGGCGGCTGCTGCTGCCCGTAGGGCGACTGCGGCTGGTGGTAAGGCGGTTGGGCACCCTGACCACTCGGCGTCGAAGGAAAGTTGAAGCGGTTCTGCGAGTGCTCACCCGGCATCTGGTGAGCACCGCCGTCATAGGGGCGTCCGCCTGGGGGTGTTGCCACGTTTCCTCCTCCGACTGCCGGTAGCCGGTTCCTGTCCCTGTGGAGCCGCGCCACCGCACCCTATGGTGCGGTGGCGTGAAACGCACTGTCCGTCTGTTAGTTGAGAAGACTGCCCTGGAGCTCCGCACGGAGATCCGGGGTCAGCACGCTGCCGGCCCGGTCCACCAGCAGAGCCATCTCATAGCCCACGAGACCGATGTCGGCATCGGGGTGAGCGAGCACCGCCAGCGAGGAGCCGTCGGAGATCGACATGATGAAGAGGAAGCCGCGCTCCATCTCCACGACGGTCTGGTTGACCGCACCGCCTTCGAAAATCCTCGACGCCCCCGCGGTCAGCGAGGTCAGACCGGAGGCGACCGCCGCCAGCTGATCCGCTCGGTCCCGGGGGAAACCCTCGGACATCGCCAGCAGGAGTCCGTCGGCGGAGACCACCACGGTGTGGGACACCCCAGGGGTGTTGTCCACGAAGTTGGTGATCAACCAGTTCAGATTCTGCGCCGCCTGGCTCATCGGGCTCACACTAACGCTCCTGGTTGTAGGTACTGCCCGGGCCGAAGCCCGATCCGTTCGTGTCCGATCCCGCGCTGCGTCCCTGCTGGACACCGCGCCGCAGGTTGCTCAACCTGCCCCGCACGTCCTCAGGGGCGCGGGAAACCTGGGGGCCCCGCTGCTGGGTCTGCTCCGCGGTGCCCTCGATGAGGTTCGCCTTGGGCACCCGCCGCGGAAGTCCGGAGGAGGTCACTCCGCCGGCCTTCGGCTCGCGGAGCTTCTCCGCCCGCTGCCAGCGCTCGTCGTTGGTCGAGCGCCAGTCCGTGGTGTCGACAGTGCCGTTGCTGCCGCCTGCCGACTCGGGCTGACCGTTCTGCGGAGCCTGTCGAGGCTGCTCTGCGGGCTGCTGCCACTGCTGTTCGGGCTGCTGCTGGGGCTGTGACGGCTGGGGGCCGCCGCGCCGCGGCAGACCGGCGTCGGTCAGCGCGTGGCTGTTGCTCGGAGAGGGTCCCGGACGGTCGAAGCCTACGCGCTCGGGAGCCGCCGTGGGGGCGCTGGGCGCAGATTCCGATTCCTGCCGGTACTCCGGCTCATAAGCACCCTGGTAGGCGCTCTGATCCGGCCACTCGCCCTGGTGGGGCTGGGTGTCGTACTGCCCGTCGTACTGCGGCTCGGAACCCTGCGAAGCCTGGTAACCGGCTTCCGCATAGCTGGTTTCGGGCTGCTCCTGACGGTCCTGGTGCTCGGGGTAGCCGTTGACCGCGGGGTAGTTGTCGTACCCCTGCTGGGACTGGTCCTGGGCGTAACCCTGCTCCGGGTAGTCCTGACCGTAGTCGGGGGCGTACTGCTGCTGGCCCTGGGCGTAACCCTGGTCCTGCCCGTAGCCCTGCTCCTGGGAGTAGTCCTGCTCCTGGCCGTACGGCCGCTCACCGTGTGTTTGCGCCTCCAGCGCCGCACGGCGCTCCTCGCGCATCAGCGAGCGGTTCACCGGGTCGAGCTGGGCGCCCTCGGGCTCCTCGTAGCGGGAGTCGTCGAAGCCGAGCTCCGCCGCGGTGAGCATGGGAGCGTGCTCGAAGGAGGACTGCTCCGGGATGATCTGGGAGACCGTGAAGTCGTCCTCGGGCAGGGGCTCGCCACCGCCACCGTGGGTGATGGCGTCCGGGAGCATGACCAGCGAGGTGGTGCCGGCCTGCTCGCCGGAGGGGCGCAGCTGGACGCGGATGCCGTGCCGGTCGGCGAGGCGGCCGACCACGAAGAGGCCCATGCGCTGCGAGACGGCTGCGTCCACCGTCGGCGGGTTGGCCAGCTTGTGGTTGATGTCGGCGAAGTCCTCGGCGGTCAGGCCGATGCCCTTGTCGTGGATCTCGATCATGACCCGGCCGTCGGGGAGCCTGGTGGCCGTCACCCGGACCTTGGTCTGCGGTGAGGAGAACGTGGTGGCGTTCTCCAGCAGCTCGGCCAGCAGGTGCACGAGGTCGGTCACGGACTGGCCGTGGATCTCCGTCTCGGGCACGCCGGTCAGCTCGATGCGCTCGTAGGACTCCACCTCGGAGGAGGCGGCGCGGAGCACGTCGACCAGCGGGACCGGCTGGTTCCACCGGCGGCCGGGCTCCTCGCCGGCGAGGACCAGGAGGTTCTCGCCGTTACGGCGCATACGGGTCGCGAGGTGGTCCAGCTTGAAGAGGTTCTCCAGCTGGTCCGGGTCGGCCTCGTTGTTCTCCAGGTCGGTGATCAGGGTCAGCTGACCCTCGATGAGCGACTGGTTGCGGCGCGACAGGTTGGTGAAGATCGCGTTGACGTTGCCACGGAGCATGGCCTGCTCGGCGGCGAGCCGGACGGCCTCACGGTGGACCTGGTCGAAGGCGCGGGCGACTTCGCCGATCTCGTCCTGGGTGTCGATGGGGATCGGTTGCACCCGGGTGTCGACGCGGCCCGGCTCGGTACGGGAGAGCTGGTCGACCAGCATCGGCAGACGCTGCTCGGCGATGCCGAAGGCGGCGGTGCGCAGCTGGCGCATCGAGCGGCTCATCTGGCGCGCCATGAGGCCGGCCAGGATGAACGCCGCGAGCAGGGCGATCACGACGATCGCGCCGTTGAGGATGGCGTCGCGCTTGGCGTCGTTGGAGATCGTCGCGGCCTCGTTCACGGCCTTGTCGACGAGGTCGTTCTCGATCTCCGTGTAGCCGTCGAACTTGGCGGTGGCGGCTGCCATCCACGTCCGGGGAGTGACGTCCTTCTTGGCCAGCTCGGAGGGTTCCGCGCCGGTGCCGATCGCGCGGGCCATACCGGTGAAGACGGATTTGTCGTTCTCGCCGACGGGCGGCTTGAGGCCGGCGGCGTCGAGCTGCTTCTGCCCGGCGACGGCCTTCGCCGTCATGATCGCCCTGAGCTTGTCCGTGTCGGCCTGGGTGCCGCCGGAGTTGTACTCGCCGAGCGCGATCTGCTCGAGGTAGTTGTACGAGTTGAACGCCACGGTCTGCTTGGCGAAGATCGTCTTGTTCTGGCTCGGCCGCACCAACAGGTGTGTACCAATGGAACGCTGCAGGGACTCGGCCGCCTTGGCGAGCTGAATGGCGTAGACCGTACGGCCGTAGCTCGTGACGTTGCCGGTGCCGAGGCCCAGTTCGTTCGCGAACTCCATCAGCGAGTGCTGGACCTTGACATAGCCCTCTTCGGTGCCGACCGCGGACTGCGCCTCGATCCCGCTGGTGTAGGCGATCTTCCGCAGCCCGGCGAGCGTCGGCTCCTCGTTGCGGAACAGGGCCAGACGGCGTTCCAGGCCCTGCTTCGCCGGCATGTCCTGGACGGCGACGTCGAACTTCCTCTTCGCCTCGTCCGTCGTGGCGTAGGCGTCCGTCACCTTGCTGTTGTTGCGGGCTTCCGGGGAGGTGGCCGTCAGCAGCGGCTCGGCGGTCAGGTCGCGCTCGTTGAGCAGTGCCTGGCCGTACTCCGCGGCGGCGCGCACGATGAGGGCCGTCTTCTCGGCGTCCTGGGCCTCGTTCCAGGTGTCGATCGAGCTCTTGACCTGGAAACCGCCCATGACCAGGCCCACGAGCACGGGTATGAGGAGAATCGCGTTCAGGCGCGTCGGAACTCGCCAGTTGCGCGGGGAAAGCCGGCTGGAGCTACCACCGGGCGGCGGCGTGGGCGCCGGCTCGTCCGCAGGCGGCACCACTGTGCGCGGCGGCGGGGTGAAGTTGCCCCGCGCCTGCTGCTGTGCGGAGCTCGTCATGCTTCGCCTCACTCGACCAACAACCTCTCGGCGTCGGCACCAACGCTGTGCCGTATTTCGTTCGGAGCCGTACTACTAGGGAGTTCATCGAATTTCAGCATGCGGGGTGGGTCCGTTCCAAACAGTTGGAATCAGCCATTCCGTGTAGTGGCGACCACAGATAAAACGGGCATAAAGAGCGAGGGGCGTCAAAAGGCGAGGCAAAGTTGAGCGCAGTGGTACCGGCCGAACGCACCGGGTGTCCGGACCGCTGGAATTCTCTGTCGAAACGTTATGAACACGGGGGCGGGCCGTGTCAAAGGACACAGCCCGCCCCGTCACAACTACGACAAGTGCCGTATGTCGCCGTCTACTTGAGCCGGGCCATCAGGGCGTGTTCGACCAGTGTGATCAGGGCACTCTTGGCGTCTGCGCGGTGGCGGGCGTCGGTGGTGATGATCGGGGTGTCGGGGCCGATCTGGAGTGCTTCGCGGACTTCTTCGGGGTTGTAGGGCTGGTGTCCGTCGAAGCCGTTGAGGGCGATGACGAAGGGGAGGCCGCTGTTTTCGAAGTAGTCGACGGCGGGGAAGCAGTCGGCGAGGCGGCGGGTGTCGACGAGGACGACGGCGCCGATGGCGCCGCGTACGAGGTCGTCCCACATGAACCAGAAGCGGTCCTGTCCGGGGGTGCCGAACAGGTAGAGGATGAGGTCCTGGTCCAGGGTGATGCGGCCGAAGTCCATGGCCACCGTGGTGGTGGTCTTGTCCCCGGTGTGTGTGAGGTCGTCGATGCCGGCCGAGGCTGAGGTCATGACGGCTTCGGTACGCAGCGGGTTGATCTCCGAGACGGCGCCGACGAACGTGGTCTTGCCCACGCCGAATCCGCCCGCCACCACGATCTTCGCGCTGGTGGTCGATCGGGCCGCACCGCCGCTAGAGCTTGCGAAGTCCACTGAGCACCCTTTCGAGCAGTGTCACATCCGGCGTGCCGCCGGCCTCTCCGTTGCCCGGCTGGTGGATCGCCACCATGCCCGCCTCCGCCAGGTCCGCCACCAGAATCCGGGCGACACCGAGCGGCATGGACAGCAGTGCCGACACCTCGGCCACCGACTTGACCTCACGGCAGAGGTGGCAGATCCGCTGGTGCTCGGGAAGCAGCCCGGCAAGGAGCGCCGGATCGGCCGTGGTGCTCACCAGCGCCTCGATGGCGAGCTGGTAACGCGGCCGGGTCCGGCCGCCGGTCATCGCATACGGACGTACCAGCGGCTGGTCGCCCTCCAGTCCGTAGGCGTCTGCCGACGCTCCGTACGGATCGTGAGAGGCGGTTGGCGGGGTCATGAGTCCTCCGGGCGGGACAGCAAGTGGTCGGCGTGCCGTCTGAGTGGGCCGGTGGGGGGCAAAAGAGCGACCTGACGGGTTGGTGCGTTGGCGCTTGCCTGCGGAGCCGTGTGTGGGGCACGGCTCAGTGCAGGAGACTTCCCTGAAGCTCGGCGCGCAGGTCCGGCGTGAGGACGCTGCCCGCGCGGTCGACGAGAAGGGCCATCTCGTAGCCGACGAGGCCGATGTCGCACTCGGGGTGTGCGAGCACTGCCAGCGACGAGCCGTCGGAGACGGACATCAGGAAGAGGAACCCCCGTTCCATTTCGACGACCGTCTGGCTGACGGGTCCCCCTTCGAAGATCCGGGACGCCCCCGCGGTCAGCGAGGTCAGGCCGGATGCGACAGCCGCCAGCTGGTCGGCGCGGTCGCGGGGAAACCCTTCGGACATCGCCAGCAGAAGACCGTCGGCGGAGACCACCACCGTGTGCGACACCCCAGGGGTGTTGTCCACGAAATTGGTGATCAACCAGTTCAGATTTTGCGCCGCCTGGCTCATCGGGCTCAACTATCGCTCCTGCTGGTGAGTGGGGCCGAGGTTGAAGCTGCCGGTCGTCGAGTTCTGCTGACGGCCCTGCTGAATGCCACGACGGAGGTTGGTCAGCCGGCCGCGTACGTCGTTCGGCGCACGGGAGACCTGCGGACCTGCTTGGGTGTTCTGTTCCTGCGCGGTTCCCGCGACGAGATTGGCTCGCGGGACCCGGCGGGGCAGACCTGATGTGGTGACGCCGCCGGCCGCGGGCTTCCTGACCCGCTCGGCCTGGCGCACCAGCTCGTCATTGGGGGAGGAGCGCCAGCCGCCACCGTTGGTGCTCTGCCCGTTGTGCGGTGCCGCGGCAGGGGTGCGCTGCGGCATCGGCGGGGCGGGGCGCTCCGCGGACTGCTGCGGAACGGGGGCGGGCGACGCGGGCCGGGACGGCTCCTGCTCCTCGGACCGGCCCTGCGGGCCGCCGTGGAACCAGTTCGTCTCGAGCGTGTCGTACAGCGGAGTACGGCCGTCGCCGGGGCCGGTCGCCGGCGGCAGCGCCTCGGGCTGCGGCTGCGGCGGCAGGGCGTTGGGCCGGCGCGGGCCGTAGTCGCCGTTCTGGGCGGCCTCGCGGCGCGGTGCCGGAGCACGGCCCGGAGCGGGCGGCTGGGGAGCCCCGAGGTCGGGACGGGCGAACTGCCCGGTGGACGCGGGGTCCTGGGACGGGCCGCCCTGCGAGCCGTTGCGCGGCGGCTGGAAACCGCCACCGGACGTCTGACCGGCCGGGGAGGTCGGGCCGAACACGTCCGGGCGGACGAACTGCCCGGTGGACGAGCCGGAACCCGCACCGCGCTGCGGCGGAGGAGCGTTGAAGTCGGGACGTGCGAACTCCGCCGTGGCGGCGGCGCCGCGGTCGTTGTCCTCGTGACCGCGCGGCGCGTCCGCCGGACGCTGGTTGCGCGCGGGCGGCTGCTCGCTGCCCCAGCTGGTGGACGGCGGACGCTGCGGGCCACCGGCACCGGGGAGTTCGGCGCGCGGACCGCCGGGCAGCTGCTTGCCGCGGTCGCCGGAGCCCTGGGAGAAGCCCTCCGAGCGGGATTCGCCGCGGGCCGGAGCGTTCTGAGCACCACGGCCGGCACCCGAGCCGAAGGCGCCGGCGAGGCCGCCGCCCTGCCGGCCCTGACCGGGCTGACCCTGGCCGGGACCGCCGTCGCGGCCGGGAAGCGCGGCACGCGGAGCCGAACCGGCCCCGACCTGACCGCGCGGAGCGCCCGTGCCGATCCGGCCGCCCGTGGGAGCACCGGCACCGCCGGGGCCGCCACCGAGGCCGGGACGGCTGCCGCCGCCCGCTCCACCGGGACCGCCGCCGGGACGGCCGCCGAGTCCCGCGGGACCGCCGGCACCCGGGGGAACGGCACCCTGGCCGTTGCCCGGACCGCCGGGGGAGCCGGGAGCCTTCTTGCCGCCGTGGGCGACGTCGACGGGCAGCATGACCAGTGCGGTCGTGCCGCCGGAGTCGGACGGGCGGAGCTGGATACGGATGCCGTGTCGCAGGGACAGGCGGCCGACCACGAACAGACCCATGCGGCGGGAGACCGAGACGTCCACGGTGGGCGGCGACGCCAGCCGCTCGTTGATCGCGGCGAGGTCCTCGGGGGAGAGGCCGATGCCGGTGTCGTGGATCTCGACCAGCACGCGGCCGTCGGGCAGTGCGTGACCGGTGACGCGGACCTTCGTCTGCGGGGAGGAGAACGACGTCGCGTTCTCCAGCAGCTCCGCGAGGAGGTGCACGAGGTCGTTGACGACGCGTCCGGCGACCTCGGTCGCCGGGACCGCGGCCAGTTCGATGCGCTCGTACTGCTCCACCTCGGAGGCGGCGGCACGGAGCACGTCGACCAGCGGAACCGGCCGGGTCCACCGGCGGCCCGGCTCCTCGCCCGCGAGGACGAGAAGGTTTTCGCCGTTCCGGCGCATACGGGTCGCGAGGTGGTCCAGCTTGAAGAGGGAGGACAGCTGGTCCGGGTCGGCCTCGCGGGATTCCAGTTCGGAGATGAGCGAGAGCTGACGCTGGATGAGGCCCTGGGAACGGCGCGAGAGGTTGGTGAACATCGCGTTGACGTTGCCTCGCAGGAGGGCCTGCTCGGCGGCCAGACGGACGGCCTCGCGGTGCACGTCGTCGAAGGCCGCGGCCACCTTGCCGATCTCGTCCCGGGAGTGCACACCGACGGACTCGACCGAGGTGTCCACGTCCTGCGGGTCGGACTCGGAGAGCTGCTTGACCAGGTCCGGCAGACGGTCCTGGGCGACCTTGGTCGCGGTGTCCTGGAGCCGGCGCAGCGAGCGGATCATGGACCGGGCCACGACGAAGGCGCCGACGAGCGAGACACCGAGGACGAGCAGGATCAGCGCACCGTTGATGATCGCGTCGCGCTGCGACTCCTCGCGCAGTTCACGTGCCTTGGCCTCCATCTGGCCGAGCAGCGTGGACTCGATGACACGCATGGCCTGGATACGGACGCCGTAGTCGTCGGTCCAGTCCAGGAAGGAGCGCTCGGTCTGGCTGGCCAGACCGTTGCTGTTGTCGAGGACGCGCTTGGCGTACTTCTCGGAGGCCTCGATGGTCGGGTTGCCGTTGTCCAGCGGGTCCGTGAGCTCCTGGGCGTTGCCGCCGGAGGACTCGTAGACCGACTCGAAGGCGGCCAGCGAGGACTCGCCGTTCTCGAGAGCGGCCTTGCCGTAGAGGCGGTCGTTCTCCTCGAGGCCCTTGCCCTTGGAGCCGCTGCCGCCGGGAAGCGCGGCGGCGATGATCGCGCGCTGCATGGAGGCGTACTCCTTGGCGGACGAGAACGCCGCCAGCGCGCGGGTGCGCTTGATCATCTCCGGGCTGCTGGTGGCCTGCGCCATGTCCTGCGACAGGCTCAGCAGCGACTCGATGAGCCGGTGGTAGTTCTCGACCGTGAGGGAGTGCGGGCGGCCCGTCTGGTAGGCCGTCTCGCGGATGGAGCCGAGGTTGTTGACCTGGACGGCGATCTGGTTCGCGTTGGCCCGGATGCTCTCGAGCGCGTCGTCCTTGTCCGTGTTGGGGATGTCACGGGTGGCTTCGAGGAAGGCCTTGCGGGCGCGGTCCGTCACCGTGCGCGGACCGGTGACCTTGAAGTCGGTCGCGTCGGGGTTGTTCGCCAGCGGGCCGGCCGTCAGGTCCCGCTCCGCCTGGAGCGCCTGGGCGAGGTCGGTCGCCTGCTTGGTCATGTTGGTGAGCAGCTGCATGTGATCCAGCTGCTTCATGTCCGCCATGGACTCGTTGATACGGAGTCCACCCAGCGTGGTGGCCGCGACGACCGGCAGGGTCAGCAGGGAGACGAGTCTCGTGCTGATGCGCCAGTTGCGCAGAGCTATTCGTGAGCCGGTGTCCGTCGGGCTCTTCGCCTTCGGCGGGGCCTTGGGCCCGTCGCCTCCGGACGAAGCGGCGCCGGGGCGTGCGGCACGGTCACCGCTGTCGCCGGGGGATGCCGGATCTGCCTTGTGGGTGTGCTGGGCGTGCTGGGGCGAGGAGCCGCGGTCGGTCCCGCCGCGCGGCTCCTGTTCCGCCGCAGCGCTGCCATCCCTCTTGAAACGTCCCTGCACTAGCGTCGCAACCTCTGGACCAGGCGTCCCACCGCGAACGGCGGGACGGTGTCGGCGTCGGTGAGGGGCGCGAGAGCGCCCCTTTTGTTGGTCGTTGAGTGACCGGCGCTTCTCCCCCTTCTCCGCCGCTGCCCGGCGCTGCGTTGCGCCCGTTGCGCGCCGGCCTGAAGCCGCGGCGGTGCGTGGAATTCCAGCACAGTGCCGGATCTCCAACAAGGGCCGCGTACCGGGCTGTGACCTGGATGACACGGTGTAAGCGCCGTGTCACAAGACGTAGAAGCCGTTCCCGGAGAAAAAGGGGCATTCCGCTACGAGTCAACTGGGGGCGAAGGCTCCCCAGTCGCCATGATCAGGAGCGGAATGGCTGGTTCAGCTATGCAATGTCCGTTTCACTCTGGACGATTCATAGTCCGCATTGCCCGGATTGCCCGCCCGCTGGTGAGGAAACTCACACCTAGATCGCGGACTTGGACACCCCTCCCCGGGGAATTGGATGTTTAGCCTGGCGCTTTACAGGGATGGGTAATCCGTCAACCGCCGCTCACCGAGCGGCCGTACGCCGACAAGGTCTGAAACCACCGATGAAGACGATGATGTTCCGCAACATAGCCAACCCCCGGCGCACCACTCTCGCCCACCTCAAGGATGCGGACGAACTCCAGACGCCGGAGCAGCAGGAGCACTCGCTCGATCTTCCCACGCAGACGGCCAACCCCCGCCGTACGGTCCTGATGGACGCCCCCGCAGCGTAATGCGCGAGGCGGGAGCCCCCTACCGCGTTAGCCTGAAGCGTCAGACGCCAGCAGCGTAAGAAGTAGTAGAGGGGCATCCGCATCCCGTGCGCATCGCCAGATTCTCCATCGACGGGAATGTCGCCTTCGGCGCGGTCGAGGGCGACAGCCCGGACGAGCTCGTCCTCGACATCATCAAGGGCATCCCGTTCGCGGAGTTCGAGCTCTCCGGCACCAAGGTCCCCCTGAGCAAGGTCCGCCTGCTGCCGCCGGTGCTCCCCAGCAAGGTCGTGGCCTTCGGCCGCAACTACGCGGAGCACGCGGCAGAGCTCGGCCACGAGGTCCCCGACGCGCCGTTCGCCTTCCTGAAGCCCTCCACCTCGGTGATCGGCTCCGGCGACGACATCGCGTACCCCTCGTTCTCCCAGGAGCTCCACCACGAGGCCGAACTCGCCGTCGTGATCGGCCGGCTGTGCCGCGAGGTCCCGCGCGAGCGGGTCAAGGACGTCATCCTCGGCTACACCTGCGCCAACGACGTCACCGCCCGCGATGTGCAGAAGCGCGAGAAGCAGTGGGCGAGGGCCAAGGGCTTCGACACCGCGTGCCCGCTCGGCCCCTGGGTGGAGACCGACCTCGACCCCCACGACCTCGCCATCCAGTGCACGGTCAACGGAGAACAGCGCCAGCTCGGCCGGACGAGCCAGATGATCCACTCCATCGAGGACCTGATCGTCAACATCACCGAGGCCATGACGCTGCTCCCGGGCGACGTCATCCTCACGGGCACCCCCGCGGGGGTCGGCCCCCTCAACGTCGGCGACGAGGTCGCCGTCACCGTCCAAGGTATCGGCACTCTCGCCAACAAGGTGATCAAGCGTGGCTAACGCGAATGTCCGCGTACGTTTCTGTCCCTCCCCGACCGGCAACCCCCACGTGGGTCTGGTCCGCACCGCCCTGTTCAACTGGGCCTTCGCCCGGCACAACGGCGGCACCATGGTCTTCCGTATCGAGGACACGGACGCGGCCCGCGACTCGGAGGAGTCCTACACCCAGCTGCTCGACTCGATGCGCTGGCTCGGCCTGGACTGGGACGAGGGCCCCGAGACCGGCGGCCCGCACGAGCCCTACCGTCAGTCCCAGCGGATGGACATCTACCGCGACGTCGCCGAGAAGCTGAAGGCCGGCGGTTACGCCTACGAGTGCTTCTGCACCGCCGTCGAGCTGGAGGCCCGACGCGACGCGGCCCGCCTCGCCGGCAAGCCCTCGGGCTACGACGGCACCTGCCGCAACCTCCCCGCCGAGCGCATCGCCCGCTACAAGGAGGAGGGCCGCCCCGCGATCGTCCGGTTCCGGATGCCCGACGAGCCGATCACCTTCACGGACCTGGTCCGCGGCGAGCTGACCTTCACGCCCGACAACGTGCCGGACTACGGCATCGTCCGGGCCAACGGCGCCCCGCTCTACACGCTCGTCAACCCGATCGACGACGCGCTGATGGAGATCACCCACGTCCTGCGCGGCGAGGACCTGCTCTCCTCCACCCCGCGGCAGATCGCGCTCTACAAGGCGCTGATCGAGCTGGGCATCGCCCAGCAGATCCCGGCCTTCGGCCACCTGCCGTACGTGATGGGCGAGGGCAACAAGAAGCTCTCCAAGCGCGACCCGCAGGCGAACCTCAACCTCTACCGCGAGCGCGGGTTCCTCCCCGAGGGTCTGCTCAACTATCTCTCGCTGCTCGGCTGGTCCTTCTCGGCCGACCAGGACGTCTTCTCCATCCCGGAGATGGTGGAGAAGTTCGACATCTCCGAGGTCAACGCCAACCCGGCGCGCTTCGACCTGAAGAAGGCCGAGGCGATCAACGCGGACCACATCCGCATGCTGGACGTGAAGGCGTTCACCGAGGCCTGCCGCCCCTGGCTCCAGGCCCCGCACGCGGCCTGGACGCCGGAGCAGTTCGACGAGTCCCGCTGGCAGGCGATCGCCCCGCACGCGCAGACCCGCGTCACGGTGCTCTCCGACATCACCGCCAACGTCGACTTCCTGTTCCTGGACGCCCCCGTCGAGGACGAGGCGTCGTGGACCAAGGCGATGAAGGAGGGCTCGGACGCGCTGCTGCGGACGGCCCGCGAGAAGCTGGAGGCCGCGGACTGGAGCAGCGCCGACTCCCTCAAGGAGGCGGTCCTGGCCGCGGGCGAGGCCCATGGCCTCAAGCTCGGCAAGGCGCAGGCCCCGGTCCGCGTCGCGGTCACCGGCCGCACGGTCGGTCTGCCGCTCTTCGAATCGCTGGAGATCCTGGGGCGGGAGAAGACGCTCGCCCGGATCGACGCCGCGCTGGCGAAGCTCACCGCCTAGGGTCGGACCATGCCGATCCGCGCGGTCCTCTGGGACATCGACGACACGATCTTCGACTACTGCAGCGCCGACCGCGCCGGCATGATGCGGCACCTGCGGACCGAGGGCCTGGTCGACGGATACTCCTCCGTCGACCAGGCCCTCGGGCGTTGGCGCGAGGTCACCGCCCTGCACTGGGCGCGCTTCTCCGCGGGGGAGGTGGGCTGGCAGGAGCAGCGGCGTGATCGCGTACGGATGTTCACCGGGCTGCCCCTGAGCGATCCCGAGGCCGACGCCTGGTTCGACCGGTACATCGTTCACTACGAGGCCGCGTGGTCCCTCTTCCCGGACGCCGTGCCCGCCCTCGACCTGCTGGCGGGGGAGTACCGGCACGCGGTCCTGTCGAACTCCTCGCTCCACAACCAGGAGCGCAAGCTGCGGGTGCTCGGTGTGCGGGACCGGTTCGAGGTGCTGCTGTGCGCCGCCGAGCTGGGGTTCTCCAAACCCGCCGCCGAGGCCTTCCACGCCGGCTGCGACGCGCTCGGTCTGCCGCCCGACGAGGTGCTCTACGTCGGCGATCAGCCGGACATCGACGCCCGCGGTGCGATCGACGCGGGACTCGCCGCGGTCTGGCTGGACCGGACCGGTGTGGGAGGCCGTCCCGAGCTGATCCGGATCACCGGCCTCGGGGAGCTTCCCGGCCTGCTGCGCGGGGAATCCCGTTTTGGAGCGCCGGACACCTTCAGGTAATGTTCTTCCTGCGCCGCCCGAGAAGGCCGAAAGGCCCGCTCGGACAGTGCGAATCAAACAAAAACCCCCAGGTCGGGGGTTGAGTTTTGATGGCCTATGGTGTAATTGGCAGCACGACGGTTTCTGGTTCCGTTAGTCTAGGTTCGAGTCCTGGTAGGCCAGCTCGCAGAGCTCATCTGCATCGCCCCCGTTGTGTAGCGGCCTAGCACGCTGCCCTCTCAAGGCAGTAGCGCCGGTTCGAATCCGGTCGGGGGTACAGATCCATCCTGCTGATCATCAGGGTCGCTCCCGATGACCGCGCAGTGACATCACCCGGCCCCGCCGGGTGGGATCGCTAGGGCCCCCGTTGTGTAGCGGCCTAGCACGCCGCCCTCTCAAGGCGGTAGCGCCGGTTCGAATCCGGTCGGGGGTACGTAAGTCACCATGGCCTATGGTGTAATTGGCAACACTACGGTTTCTGGTACCGTCATTCTAGGTTCGAGTCCTGGTAGGCCAGCTCGCGGAGCTCATCCGCAAGGCCCCCGTTGTGTAGCGGCCTAGCACGCCGCCCTCTCAAGGCGGTAGCGCCGGTTCGAATCCGGTCGGGGGTACAGACGAAAGAGGCCCTCCGCGTCAAGCGGAGGGCCTCTTCGCGTTGTCCGGACGGGTCGGCCCGTCCGCCGTGCCCGCGAACTCGCTCCTGGTGACGTCAGTGACCCCTCGGGCGCTCCTTGCCAACGCGCGCCCGCGCAAAGGGGAGTTGTGCACCGGGATGCACGCGGGCCGGCCGCTGCGGCGTCGGAGCGGCCGGCCCGGAAGCAGTGCGATGGAGTGTCAGCCGGTACGGCGCAAGGCCTCGCTCAGACGGCCCGCGGCGTCGATGACGGCCTGTGCGTGCATGCGGCCCGGGTGCCGGGTCAGGCGCTCGATCGGTCCGGAGACCGAGACGGCCGCGACCACGCGGTTGGAGGGGCCGCGGACCGGTGCCGAGACCGAGGCGACGCCCGGCTCCCGCTCACCGATCGACTGGGCCCAGCCCCGGCGTCGTACGCCGGACAGGGCCGTGGCCGTGAAGCGCGCGCCCTGAAGGCCGCGGTGCAGCCGCTCCGGCTCCTCCCAGGCCATCAGGATCTGGGCCGACGATCCCGCCTTCATCGTGAGCGTGGAGCCGACCGGCACGGTGTCCCGCAGACCGGACAGTCGCTCGGCCGCCGCCACACAGATGCGCATGTCTCCCTGCCGGCGGTAGAGCTGCGCGCTCTCGCCGGTCACATCGCGCAGATGTGTGAGCACCGGCCCCGCCGTGGCCAGCAGCCGGTCCTCGCCCGCCGCGGCGGCGAGCTCCGCCAGCCGCGGGCCCAGGATGAACCGGCCCTGCATGTCCCTCGCCACCATCCGGTGGTGTTCCAGTGCCACGGCAAGACGATGTGCCGTGGGCCGTGCAAGCCCTGTCGCCGCGACCAGCCCGGCGAGGGTGGCCGGACCGGACTCCAGAGCGCTCAATACCAGAGCTGCCTTGTCGAGAACGCCGACGCCGCTAGAGTTGTCCATGCAACGATATTCACGTCTCACACTGTGAAACGCAAGTTCAATTTTCCTGGAAACCCGCCAGTCTGTAGAGGCGGCCCGCAGACCAACGGGTTCCGCAACAAGATCTCTAGTGGTGTCGGCCCCCGGGCCGGCCGGAGGGAAAGCGATGGGTAGGACACTCGCGGAGAAGGTCTGGGACGACCATGTCGTCCGGCGCGCCGAGGGCGAGCCCGACCTCCTCTTCATCGATCTGCACCTGCTGCACGAGGTGACCAGCCCCCAGGCCTTCGACGGTCTCCGTCAGAACGGCCGGCAGGTCCGCCGCCTCGACCTCACCATCGCCACCGAGGATCACAACACCCCGACCCTCGACATCGACAAGCCCATCGCGGACCCGGTTTCCCGTGCCCAGTTGGAGACGCTGCGCAAGAACTGCGCGGAATTCGGCGTACGGCTGCACCCGCTGGGCGATGTCGAGCAGGGCGTCGTCCACGTCGTGGGCCCCCAGCTGGGACTGACCCAGCCCGGCACCACCGTCGTCTGCGGCGACTCGCACACCTCCACCCACGGCGCATTCGGCGCGCTGGCCTTCGGCATCGGCACCTCCCAGGTCGAGCACGTACTGGCCACCCAGACGCTGCCGCTGGCCCGGCCGAGGACCATGGCGATCACGGTCGAGGGCGAGCTGCCCGACGACGTCACCGCCAAGGACCTCATTCTGGCGATCATCGCGCGGATCGGCACCGGCGGCGGCCAGGGCTACATCCTGGAATACCGCGGCTCGGCCATCGAGAAGCTCTCGATGGAGGCCCGGATGACCATCTGCAACATGTCGATCGAGGCCGGCGCCCGCGCGGGCATGATCGCCCCGGACGCCACCACCTTCGACTATCTGCGCGGCCGTGACCACGCCCCGCAGGGGGCGGACTGGGACGCCGCGGTGGAGTACTGGAAGACACTGCGCACCGACGACGACGCCGTATTCGACGCGGAGGTCTTCATCGACGCCGCCGAACTGGCGCCGTTCGTCACCTGGGGCACCAACCCCGGCCAGGGAGCGCCCCTGTCGGCCAACGTCCCCGACCCGGCTTCGTACGACGACGCTTCGGAGCGCTTCGCAGCCGAAAAGGCCCTGGAGTACATGGGGTTGAGCGCCGGGCAGGCGCTGCGCGACATCAAGGTCGACACCGTCTTCGTAGGCTCCTGCACCAACGGCCGTATCGAGGACCTGCGCTCGGCGGCATCCCTCCTGGAGGGCCGCAAAGTCGCCGACGGCGTACGGATGCTGGTGGTTCCCGGGTCCGTACGGGTCGCCCTCCAGGCCGTCGAGGAGGGCCTGGACAAGGTCTTCACCGGCGCGGGAGCCGAATGGCGGCACGCCGGCTGCTCGATGTGTCTGGGTATGAACCCCGACCAACTGGCGCCCGGCGAGCGCTCCGCGTCGACCTCCAACCGCAACTTCGAGGGCAGGCAGGGCAAGGGCGGACGCACCCATCTGGTCTCGCCGCAGGTCGCCGCGGCCACCGCGGTACTGGGCCATCTGGCCTCGCCGGCCGATCTGGCCGCGTCCGACTCGGCCGCCACCCCCGCAGGAGTCTGAGAACCATGGAAGCTTTCACCACACACACCGGCCGGGCCGTGCCGCTGCGCCGCAGCAACGTCGACACGGACCAGATCATCCCGGCCCACTGGCTGAAGAAGGTCACCCGCGACGGCTTCGAGGACGGGCTCTTCGAGGCGTGGCGCAAGGACGCCTCCTTCGTTCTCAACCAGCCCGAGCGGCAGGGCGCCACGGTGCTGGTCGCCGGTCCCGACTTCGGCACCGGCTCCTCCCGCGAGCACGCCGTCTGGGCCCTGCAGAACTACGGCTTCAAGGCGGTCATCTCCTCGCGCTTCGCCGACATCTTCCGCGGCAACTCGCTCAAGAACGGGCTGCTGACCGTCGTTCTGCCGCAGGAGACGGTCGACCGGCTGTGGGAGCTGGCCGAGTCGGACCCGAAGGCCGAAATCACTGTTGACTTGGAGCAGCGGCAGGTGCGTGCGGCAGGCATCACCGCCGACTTCGAGCTGGACGAGAACGCCCGCTGGCGACTGCTGAACGGTCTGGACGACATCAGCCTCACCCTTCAGAACGAAGCGGACATCTCCACTTATGAGGCCTCCAGGCCGGCCTTCAAACCGCGCACAATTCAGGTCTGATCAGCGCTTTTCCCCAACTGCGCCCTCCACCGTCCGGTGGGGGGCGCAGTCGTCTGTTGAGGTCCTGCCGGGCGACAACTCGCCCCAGATGGCACAATCGGTGCATGGACCGTGACAGCCAACTCGAGCTCTACGAGGCGGTGGCGGCCCGGCTGAAAGAAGCGCACACAAGAGTGCGCACACTGCAAGTCCCGGAGGGCGTAAGGATGGCGCTGTCCCGGAAGCTGCTGGTCGTCACGGCAGCGGCGAAGCACGATCTCCCGGATGCGGCCAGGCGTCTGGACCGCTTCATGCAGGACCTCGACGAGGGCCGATTCCCTGAAGGCGACTGACACCCGAACTCCACAGCGGCGCACTTCGTTGCGGCACTAGGGTGATTAGCCCGTTTCGTGTTTGATTTGCGGTATATATCTGCCTAACGTGCGAAAAAGCCTGGACGCATTCGTTCCGGCAATGTCTCCGAAGGGGAAGACGTGAACAAGGCGCAGCTCGTAGAAACGATTGCCGACAAGGTCGGTGGCCGTCAGCAGGCCGCCGAGGCTGTCGACGCGGTACTTGACGCGATCGTCCGCGCAGTTGTCGGCGGCGACCGTGTCTCGGTCACCGGTTTCGGCTCGTTCGAGAAGGTCGACCGCCCCGCCCGCTACGCCCGCAACCCGCAGACGGGGGAGCGGGTCCGGGTCAAGAAAACCTCTGTTCCGCGCTTCCGTGCCGGTCAGGGCTTCAAGGACCTGGTCAGCGGCTCGAAGAAGCTCCCGCGCGGCGGCGAGGTCTCCGTGAAGAAGGCGCCCAAGGGCAGCCTCTCGGGCGGTCCTTCCACCCGTACGACCACGAAGGCCGCGGCCAAGAAGGCCACCGCGAAGAAGGCCACGGCGACGAAGGCCACGGCGAAGAAGGCCACCGCGAAGAAGACCGCGGCCAAGAAGACCGCGGCCAAGAAGACGACGGCCGCCAAGAAGACGGCGACCGCCAAGAAGGCCACGGCCAAGAAGACGACCACCAAGAAGGCGGCCGCCAAGAAGACCGCGCCGGCCAAGAAGGCCACCGCGAAGAAGGCGCCGGCCAGGAAGGCGACGGCGCGCAAGACCGCCGCCAAGAAGGCCACTGCCAGGAAGAGGTAAGCGGCACAAGGTCGCAGGGCCACTCACGCGCCGGGCCGGGCTCCTCTGGGGGAGCCCGGCCCGCGGCGTGTTCCGGTACGGGTGCTTCCCGGCGCGCTGTCGAACCCTTCGCCCGGTGAAGGGCTTCCCGGGCGGCGCCGAGCCGTTTGCCCACCCGGCCCGTCAGAGCGTCTGCAGCGTCACCAGCGTGATCCTGCGGGCATCGCCCTCGCCCTCGGTCTCGATACGCACCCGCTGGCCCGGCCTCAGCAGCCGCAGACCGCCGGCGTCGAAGGCCGCGGCGTCGAACTCGACCGGCGTGCCGTCGTCGAGGAGCACGCTCCCGCTGCGGGTCAAAGCGTCGTAGGTGTACGAGGTCGCCTGCATGCCGCCAGCCTAAGGGCTGTCCCGGCAGGCTCTGCCCGGCCGACTTACGGGACGACCCTCAGGGGATGTCCGCGACGCGGTCGGCCATCGCCAGACGCTCGGCCGTCCGCGGCCCGACCTCCAGGGCCAGCGCCGCCGCCAGATCCTCCGCGGTGTCCACGTCCTGACGTACGGAATCGACCCCGTCGAGCGGGATTTCCACCGCCCCCGACGCCAAATGCCGGCGGCGTGAGCGGCCGCCGAAACCGGGACGCAATTCGGTGCCCGCGGCCGCCGAGAGCAATGTGGTGCCGATCCCGGCCCTATCCGTCAGAAATGCCCGGGGAAATCCCGATGCATACGCGAGTACTCGTGCCAATTCCTGTGGGCGCAGCGCGGGCAGATCGGCGTTGAGGACGGCCACCGCGGCGCCCGGACGCAGGCGGCGGACCTCTTGCGCGCCGTGCGTCAGCGCCGCGTTGAGACCTGCAGAGGGGGCGTCCGGCACGATCCGCGCACCCAGTGCGGCGAGCCGGAACGAGGCCGCCGGATCGTCCGTGACAACGGCCACATTCCGTACCGACGGGCAGGCCAGGGCGGCTGCGACGGTGTCCTCCGCGAAGGCGAGCGCCAGATGGGGGCGCAGGCTGTCGCCGGCAGCGGCCGCGAGCCTGCTCTTCGCCTCTGCGAGCGGTTTCAGCGGGACGACCAGGGACCAGCGGTCCGTCGGGTCGCAGTTGGTGGCACGCTCATCGTCCATGTGCATCGCCCCCATTGTGTCCCGGCCCCGTGAAGGGGCGGACGACCGGCCCGGTGACCGGGGCGTACGGTGTTCTCGACAGACCAGGGGCCTGGGGCGACACTTGACCCCCAGCAGCCGGGCAGTGGCCCGGCAGTAGAGGAAGGTGCTCGCGTGTCCCGCCGTAGAATCGGCTTCTGGTACCGCCTGGCGGCGGTCATCGCTAAACCGCCGCTGTTGGTTCTGTTCAAGCGGGACTGGCAGGGAATGGAACACATTCCGGCCGCGGGCGGATTCATCACCGCTGTGAATCACAACTCGTATCTGGACATGTTTTCCTATGGCCACTTCCAGTACAACAGCGGACGTGTGCCACGATTCCTCGCCAAGGCGGCGCTCTTCAAGGCGCCGGGCGTGGGGATCCTCCTGAAGGGCACCGGCCAGATTCCCGTCTACCGCGAGTCCTCCAACGCCTTCGGTGCCTTCCGGGCCGCCGTCGAGGCCGTCGAGGCCGGTGAATGCGTCGCCTTCTACCCGGAGGGCACTCTCACCCGGGACCCCGGGCAGTGGCCGATGACCGCGAAGACCGGAGTGGCGCGGGCGGCCATGATGACGCACGCACCCGTCATCCCGGTCGCCCAGTGGGGCGCCAACTTGGCGATGCCGCCGTACGCCAAGGAGAACAGGCTCCGCCTGTTCCCGCGCAAGACGCTGCAGGTGAAGGCCGGTCCGCCGGTCGACCTCGACCGGTTCTACCACCAGGAGCCGACGCCCGAGGTACTGAAGGAGGCGACCGAGGTCATCATGGCCGCGATCACCGAACTGCTGGAGGAACTGCGCGGCGAGCAGGCCCCCCGCAACCCGTTCGATCTGCGCGAGATGCGCGCGGAGCAGCGCCGCAAGGCCGCCGAGGAGGGCACCAAGTGACACACCCCGCCAAGGCGGCCGTCTTCGGAACGGGCTCGTGGGGCACGGCCTTCGGCATGGTGCTCGCGGACGCGGGCTGCGATGTGACCCTCTGGGGCCGCCGCGCCGAGCTCGTCGACGCCGTCAACACCACCCGGACCAACCCCGACTATCTGCCGGGCATCGAACTTCCCCCGACGCTGCGGGCCACCACCGACCCCGCCGAGGCACTGCACGGCGCGGACTTCACCGTGCTCGCCGTTCCGTCCCAGACCCTGCGGGACAACCTGGCGGCGTGGGTGCCGAAGCTGCCGTCGGACACCGTGCTCGTCTCCCTGATGAAGGGCATCGAACTCGGCAGCGCCAAGCGGATGAGCGAGGTCATCGAGGAGGTCGCGGGGGTTCCCTCCGACCGCGTGGCCGTGATCACCGGGCCCAACCTCGCCAAGGAGATCGCCCAGCGCCGGCCCGCCGCGGCCGTCGTCGCCTGCCGGGACGAAGCCGTCGCCCAGCGCCTCCAGGCCGCCGCCCACACCCCGTACTTCCGCCCGTACACCAACACCGACGTCGTCGGCTGCGAGCTCGGCGGCGCCGTCAAGAACGTCATCGGCCTCGCAGTCGGCATCGCGGACGGTATGGGACTCGGCGACAACGCCAAGGGCTCCCTCATCACCCGCGGCCTCGCCGAGACCACCCGCCTCGGCCTCGCCATGGGCGCGGACGCGCTCACCTTCTCCGGCCTCGCCGGGCTCGGCGACCTGGTGGCCACCTGCTCCTCGCCGCTCTCGCGCAACCACACCTTCGGCACCAACCTCGGCAAGGGCATGACGCTTCAGGAGACCATCGCGGTCACCCGGCAGACCGCCGAGGGCGTCAAGTCCTGTGAGTCGGTGCTGGATCTGGCCCGCAGGCACGGCGTCGACATGCCGATCACCGAGACCGTCGTCGGCATCGTCCACGAGGGCAAGCCGCCGGTGGTGGCCCTCAAGGAGCTGATGTCGCGCAGCGCGAAGCCCGAGCGCCACTGACCCGGCACGCGCTGTGCCTGCACTCCACTGCGCCGGGTGCGCACGGTAGTCTCAACGCGATATGAGCACCGAGAACCTCCCCCAGAGCGCGGAGCAGCCGCTCCGCAAGCCGCGTGTGGCTGTCGTCTTCGGCGGCCGCAGCTCCGAACACGGGATCTCCGTGGTCACCGCCGGAGCCGTGCTGAGGTCCATCGACCGGACGAAGTACGACGTACTGCCCATCGGCATCACCGCGGACGGCCGGTGGGCGCTCACCGCCGACGAGCCCGACCGCATGGCGATCACCGATCGCCGGACGCCGAGCGTGGAGCAGCTGGCCGAGTCGACCGAGGGCGGCGTCGTGCTCTCCGTCGACCCGGCGAACCGCGAGGTCGTGTACAGCGAACCCGGCGCCGTGCCCAAGGCACTCGGCGAGGTCGACGTCGTCTTCCCGATGCTGCACGGCCCCTACGGTGAGGACGGCACCCTCCAGGGACTGCTCGAACTCGCCGGTGTCCCCTACGTCGGCGCCGGTGTCCTCGCCTCCGCGGTGGGCCAGGACAAGGAGTACATGAAGCGGGTCTTCGTCTCCTTCGGACTGCCCGTCGGTCCGTACGAGGTGATCCGCCCCCGCGAGTGGAAGCTCGACCCCGCCGCGGCCCGCAAGAAGATCATCGACTTCGCCGGTGAGCACGGCTGGCCGCTGTTCATCAAGCCCGCGCGCGCCGGTTCGTCGATCGGCATCACCAAGGTCGACGGCCTCGAGGGCCTCGACGAGGCGATCGCCGAGGCGCAGCGTCACGACCCGAAGATCCTGGTGGAGGCGCTGCTGCGCGGCCGCGAGATCGAGTGCGGCGTGCTGGAGTTCCCCGACGGTCCGCGGGCCAGCGCTCCGGCCGAGATCCCCCCGGTCAGCAGCCACGACTTCTACGACTTCGAGGCCAAGTACATCGACTCGGCGTCCGGGATCGTGCCCGCCCCGCTCACCGACGAGCAGACCGCGGACGTGCGCCGGCTCGCCGTCGAGGCCTTCGACGCCGCGTCCTGCGAGGGCCTGGTGCGCGCGGACTTCTTCCTCACCGAGGACGGCGAGTTCGTCATCAACGAGATCAACACGATGCCCGGCTTCACGCCGATCTCCATGTACCCGCGGATGTGGCAGGAGAGCGGGGTCAGCTACCCCGAGCTCATCGACCTGCTGATCCAGGCGGCACTGCGCCGGTCCACCGGACTGCGCTAGGGAAACGCTTCCCCCGGTGGTGATCGCTAGGGGACTTCGAGTGTGGCCGGCACCGTCTTCCTGACGGCGCCGGCCAGCTCGGCGAGCGGGGTGACGTCGTGCGCGTACCGCTCGTCCATCGTGACCTCCACGTAGGTCTTGCGGTACGTGGTGGTGAACCGCGGACCGTCGGCCCGCTGCTCCAGGAGCCAGTTGACCCCGTTCGCGTCGACGGCCTGCGACTGGGCGTCGCTCATCTTCTCCGGCCGGGGGACACCGCAGCGCAGTACGATCGCGGCGTCGCCCCAGCCGGCGGTCAGTTCGGAGTCCGGCTCGGTGCCGGTACGGCGCTGCCCGGCGACAGTCTTCGGCAGTTCCTTGTGCAGCGCACCGCACAGGGCCGCTTCCTCGGGCGGGGGGCTGGGAACCGCTACCGGCGCCGTCGCGTCCGTGGTGGAGCACCCCGCGGCGGCGAGGAACGCCGCCGCGGCGGCGAACAGACGGAAGGACCGGTGGGCAGACGTCACCGGCCAAGCGTAGACGGGGGCTACAGGTGCACGACCGGGCAGGTCAGGGTTCGGGTGATGCCGTCCACTTGCTGGACCTTGGCGACCACCATGCGACCGAGATCGTCGACCGTGTCGGCCTGCGCACGCACGATCACGTCATAGGGCCCTGTGACGTCCTCGGCCTGAATCACTCCGGGAATCTTCCCGATGGTCTCGGCGACGGTCGACGCCTTGCCCACCTCGGTCTGAATGAGGATGTACGCCTGTACCACGGAACCTCCAGAACGGCCCGGGGATCGTTTCCCCTACCTTCGGTGGGGAGATGCCGGGGGAGAGAAGGGACGCCACGGTATCGCGTCGTGATGGGGCGCGGGGAGACCCGCGCGCCGGGTGGCACCCGCAGCGTGGCGCAGGAAAAGCAGAAGTTGACGTATCTCTTGACGGTACCCACCGCCAAGACCGCTCGCGACCGCAAGGAAGCGGCTCTGCCGGACGTTCCGGCAGCACGACGGAGAGGTGAGACTCGGTGAAGGGCACTGTGGGCGAGTTGGGGGAGTTCGGGCTCATCAGAGAGCTCACATCCCGGCTCACCTCCACCCCAGCGGTCCGCATCGGACCGGGAGACGACGCGGCGGTCGTGGCCGCGCCCGACCGCCGTGTCGTGGCGAGCACGGACATCCTGCTGGAGGGGCGGCACTTCCGCCGTGACTGGTCGACGGCGTACGACGTGGGCCGCAAGGCCGCCGCACAGAATCTGGCCGACATCGCGGCCATGGGTGCGGTCCCCACCGCGCTGCTGCTCGGCCTCGTCGTCCCCGCCGAACTCCCCGTCACCTGGGCCACCGAGCTGATGGACGGCATCCGCGACGAGTGCCAGGTCGCGGGAGCCTCGGTCGTCGGCGGCGATGTCGTCCGCGGAGATGTGATCACCCTCGCCATCACGGCACTCGGCGATCTGCGCAACCACGAGCCGGTGACGCGGGGCGGCGCCCGGCCCGGCGATGTCGTCGCCTACACCGGCTGGTTGGGCTGGTCGGCCGCCGGGCACGCGGTCCTCTCGCGCGGGTTCCGCTCCCCGCGCGCCTTCGTCGAGGCGCACCGGCGCCCCGAGCCGCCGTACCACGCGGGTCCCGCCGCGGCCGGTCTCGGCGCCACCGCCATGTGCGACGTCAGCGACGGCCTCGTCGCCGACCTCGGGCACATCGCGGAGGCCAGCAAGGTCCGGATCGACCTGCGTTCGGGCTCGATCGACATCCCGAGCCAGATGAACGACATCGGCCAGGCCGTCGGCGTCGATCCGTTGCAGTGGGTGCTCACCGGCGGCGAGGACCACGCCATCGTCGCGACCTTCCCGTCCGACGTGAAGCTGCCCGCCCGCTGGAAGGTGATCGGCGAGGTGCTCAACCCGTCGGCGCTGCCCCAGGTGACCGTGGACGGTCTGCCCTGGCACAGCAAGAGCGGCTGGGACCACTTCGGGGAGGACTCGTGACGCCGGTGCGCGTCCTGACCGTCGCCGGCTCCGACTCGGGCGGCGGCGCGGGGATCCAGGCCGATCTGAAGACCATGATGGCGCTCGGCACCCACGGCATGAGCGTGATCACCGCGGTCACCGCGCAGAACTCGCTGGGTGTGCAGGGCGCGTGGGAGCTCCCCGTCGAGGCGATACGCGCCCAGTTCCGCAGCGTCGTCGACGACATCGGCGTCCAGGCCGTGAAGACCGGCATGCTGGCGTCCGCGCCGCTGGTGGAGACCGTGGCCGAACTGCTGGCCGGCACCGACGCGCCCGTCGTCGTCGACCCGGTGGGGGTCTCCAAGCACGGGGACTCCCTGCTCGCGGCCTCCGCGCTGGACTCGGTCCGCACCAAGCTGCTGCCGGTCGCGACCGTGGCCACGCCGAATCTGGACGAGGTGACCCAGCTCACGGGCCTGGAGGTGACGGACGAGGCCGGGATGCGCCGGGCCGCGGACGCCGTTCTCCGCTTCGGCCCGCGCTGGGCGCTGATCAAGGGCGGGCATCTTTCCGGCGACGCCGTGGACCTGCTGACGGACGGGACCGAGGAGCACTGGCTGCGCGCGCCCCGGCTCGACAACCGGCACACGCACGGGACGGGCTGCACGCTCGCCTCCGCCGTCGCCGCGGGGCTGGCGAAGGGGCTCACCGTCCCGGAGGCGGCAGTGGCCGCGAAGGAGTACGTCACGGGCGCGATCGCGGCGGGGTTCGCCCTGGGCGGCGGAATCGGCCCGGTGGATCACGCCTGGCGTCAGCGGTAGCGGGGCGGCCGTACGTACTACGGCACGGCCGTAGTACGTACACGGCCGTGCACGC
This sequence comes from Streptomyces sp. AM8-1-1, assembly GCF_032229325.1. Lineage (NCBI taxonomy): Bacteria > Bacillati > Actinomycetota > Actinomycetes > Kitasatosporales > Streptomycetaceae > Streptomyces > Streptomyces sp. AM8-1-1. The sequence continues at coordinate 2,391,009 of NZ_CP135086.1, read as the reverse complement.
TCCCTCGGCCGCAGCGGGGCGGCACGGTCGGGCGCGATGACAGCACGACGGCACGGCAAAAAGCCGGTCCACATGATGTGGACCGGCTTTTCAAGGCAACCGCAGGGGCTGCGCTACGACGAAACGTCGCGGTTAGCGCGAGACCTTGCCGGCCTTGATGCACGAGGTGCAGACGTTGAGCCGCTTCGGCGTCCGACCGACCACGGCACGCACACGCTGGATGTTCGGGTTCCAGCGACGAGACGTACGGCGGTGCGAGTGCGAAATGTTGTTGCCGAAGCCCGGCCCCTTGCCGCAGACGTCGCAGTTGGCAGCCACGGGTCACTCCAAAGACTTCAGATGCACTTACAGTGAATTCCGGCGGCCGGAAATCAGTGATCTGATTCGGTGGCTTTGCCGGGGGAATGGCCCGACTTTCATCGGGCAACCGGAGCAGCATACAACGACTGCGTCCGAGATACGAAACTACCACGGTTCGCCCCGCCCCCTCCCCGGCCCCCGCTCCCACCGGGGTCTACTCTGCGGTGCAACCCGCCGCTCAAGGAGGATCACCAGGTGCCGCAGACCCTCGACGCCGCCTCGGTACGCATCTGGTGCTCACGGGCGCTGGAGGCACTGGGCCGGGAGCGCGAGGAGATCGACGCGATCAACGTCTACCCGGTCGCGGACGGGGACACCGGCACCAATCTCTATCTGACCCTCGAATCGGCGGCCCAGGCGGTCGAGGCCGTCTTCGCCGCGCACGAGACGGGGTCCTCGGCCCCCGCGGCGGACGACGCGGTCCGTTCCATGGCGCACGGAGCGCTCATCGGGGCCCGCGGGAACTCCGGCACCATCCTGGCGCAGCTGCTGCGGGGCATGGCGGAGCGGCTCTGCGACGGGGACCACCTGGCAGGTGCTCTGCGAAGGGCTTCCGCGCTCGCCCGTGAGGCCGTCGCGCACCCCGTCGAAGGAACGATCCTGAGCGTGGCCGCCGCGGCCGCGGAAGCCGCGGAGAGCGCCCCCGACGATGCCGCGCGAGCGGCCTACGAGGGGGCACGGGCCGCGCTGGACGCGACGCCCGGACAACTCGACGTGCTCAGCCGCGCGGGAGTCGTCGACGCGGGCGGGCGAGGGCTTCTCGCGGTGCTGGGCGCGCTGGTCGAGGCGGTGTCGGGCGAGGCCCCGGTGCCCCCGCCGCTGGCGCACGTACGGCCGGGTCCCGAAGGCCTCGGGGGCCCGGCGCAGCCCTGCGCCGACGACGGCGGGCCCGCGTTCGAGGTGATCTACCTGCTGGAGGCGGAGGACGAGGCCGTGGCGCGGCTGCGGACCCGGCTGGACTCCCTCGGCGATTCCCTGGTCGTCGTCGGCGGCGACGGGCTGTGGAACGTCCACGTCCATGTCGACGACGCGGGCGCCGCCGTGGAGGCCGGTGTCGAGGCGGGGCGTCCGTACCGGATCCGCATCACGCACTTCGACCTGGCCGCGGCCCCCGTACGGGAGCAGGTGCAGCGGGCGGTGGTCGTGGTCGTCTCCGGCGAGGGTCTCGCCGGTCTGTGCGCCGAGGCGGGCGCGACGACGGTGCTCGCACGTCCGGGGGAGCCGCCCGTCAGCGGCGAACTCGTCGACGCCATCCGTCGCGCGCACGCCCGCGAGGTCGTCCTCATGCCGAACTCCGCCGACCTGCGGCACACGGCGGCCGCCGCGGCCGAACAGGCCAGGACGGAGGGCGTCCGCGTCGCTCTCGTCCCCACGCGCGCGGCCGTGCAGGGCATCGCCGCACTGGCGGTGCACGAGCCGGACCGGCGCTTCGACGAGGACGTGGTCGCGATGACGGCGGCCGCCGGGGCGACGCGCTACGCCGAAGTCACGGTGGCGGAGCGGCAGTCGTGGACGACGGCCGGCGTGTGCCAGGAGGGCGATGTGCTCGGTCTGATCGACGGAGACGTCGCGGTGATCGGCACGGACCTCATGACGACGGCGACGACCGTGCTGGACCGGATGCTGGCGGCCGGCGGCGAACTGGTGACGCTGGTGCTGGGGGAGGGCGTCGCCGACGGCGACGAGGTGGCCGCGAAGCTGGAACGTCACGTCAGGGACACGCACTTGGCCGTGGACACCGTGCTCTACCGCGGCGGGCGCGGCTCGACACCGCTGCTGATCGGCGTGGAGTAGGGGGAGCGGGTGGCCGGGACCGGGGCCGGAGTGACTCCCAGGCCCCGGGGTGCGGCCGGGGCGCCGTGAGGCCGGCTTCAGGTTCCCGAGGCCGGGCCGGTGCCAGGCCCGGTTTCAGGCTCCCGAGCCCGGGCCTGGCGCTGGCACGGTTCGCCGAACGCCCCCGAGGGCGAGCGGGAGGCGGTACGCCTGCACGAGCGGGTGGCCGAGGCCTGCGGGCTGCCCGTGCTCGGCTGCCTCCTCCACGGCGAGGCCGGGGGCTACCCCTATCCGCCGTCCCTGATCCGCCGGGTGCGAGGCCCGGCCTCAGGTTCCGAGGCCCGGGCCGCCGTGAGGCCCGGCTTCAGGTTCCCGAGGCCCGGGCCCCCGGCTCACTCCCGGCCGCGGGGCGCCCCGCTCACCCCCTGCCCACGTACTCCAGCAGCGACCGCGCATCCGCGCCCACACCCTCGGCGTCGTGCCGTGCCAGCACTCCCCGGGCCCGGGCCTCCGCCGCGTCGGCCGCGCCCAGGTCCGCCTCCAGCCAGCCCGCCAGGAGTTCCGACCTGGCCCGCTGCTCGGCGTACTGCTCGCCCGCCGCCGTGAACGCGGCGATCGCCTTCTCCGCGGACGCCACCGCCTCCGTGTACGCGGCCCGTGCCGAGCCGTCGGTGTCGTCCTCGCCCGGTCCGCCCTCGACGGCGGACGCGATCAGCTCCGCGGTCTGCCGATGGGTGTCGGCCAGTTCGGCGCGGAGCCCGTCGCGTGCCTCCCGGTCGTCGGCACCCTCCAGGGCTGCCTCACACGCCTGCGCCGCCGATGTCATCAGCTCGCGTGCCACCGCCGGGCCGGCCTGGCCCTCACGGACGGCGATCCAGGCCCGCACCCGTAGCGTCCGCACATACGCGTGGACGTCGCCCAGCTCCCGCCACAGCTCTCCGGCACGCTGATAGGCGAGCTCCGCCTCGGAGTTGAGGTCGGCCCGGTACAGCGCCTGGCCGGCCAGGTTCGCGAGCATCGCGTGGTCGCGCTGCTCAGGCCACCCGCGCGCGATGTCCGCCGCCCTGAGCCAGTGCTCGGCGGCCGACCGCGGCTCGTTCAGCGCCGCCAGACAGTCGCCCAGCCACCACAGCGTCTGCACGATCATGCCGTCGCCGTGATCGTCGGCGGTCAGGTCCGGCAGCACGGCCTCCAGCACCGCGGCGCTCTCGTCGACGCGGCCCAGCTGGAGCAGGAAGCCGCCGAGCCGGTGCCGCGCGTACGCGCCGTTGCCCTTGCTCTCGCCCGCCTCGTCCGCCCAGTGCGCCGCCTCCAACGCGTGCTCGGCGGCCTCGGCGAGCTTGTCGTTGTCCGCCAGCGACTCCACGAGCTGGAGGTGCAGCCGGCACAGCCCGCCCGCTTCGGCATAGGCGCGTGCGTGCTCCAGGGCCGCGCGGGAGGCGCGCTCGGCCGTCTCCGGGTCGCCGAGATGCCGGCTCACCCCGGCGAGCTGGGTCTCGGCCTCGACCGCGTACCAGGGGCGTTCCGCGGCGATGTACGCCTCGGCTGCCCGGGCGTACAGCCGGGCGGCCTCCTGCGCGTCACCCCCGAAGGCCATGATGTTGCCGAGGTAGCCGAGCGCCTCGCCGACCGTGGTGCCGACGCCCGCGTCGTCCCGGTGCGGCTCGGCGAAGGCCAGCAGCTCCCGTACGGACTCCTCCAGCGCACCGACCGCGGCCGCCGTGTCATCGGACAGGTGGATCCGGTCGTTGAGGATGCGGCAACGGCACAGCAGCACCCGGCTCACCTGGTGGGCGCTCGCGCTGCCTTCCGCATGGAGGCCGAGCATCCGGGCGCGGAGCCCGGCCAGTTCGGCCAGCGCCTCGTCGAAGCGCTCGTCGGAGTGCTCGTCCTGGCAGAGCGCGTAGGCGGCCCTCGCCCGTGCGGCCACCGCCCGGCCGAGGTCACCCGCGCTCTCGTAGTGGTCCGCGGCGGCGCGGAAGTGCGCGGCGCTCTCGGCGGGCGGCACCGTGCGGTCCAGGCCCCGGTGCTCCTCCAGCTCGGCACGGTCGCGCGCGCCGAGCTCGGCACCCTCGTGCCCGGCCGCGGCGGCGACGGCCGCCCAGGCCTCCAGCGAGTCGGGGCGCTGCGCCTCCGAGAGGCTGCGCGCCTCGGCCAGCAGCGAGTCGAGGGATGCCGCGGGCGCGGGGACCGGGGCCGGGCGCGGCACCGGGACGGGCCGGGAGGGGCGCAGCCCCAGCGGCAGCCGTTCCAGCAGCGGTTCCTGGTCCATCCGTTCCCGGATCGTGCGGCTCACCTCAAAGCTGCCGTTGCGCTCGTCGAACCGCGCCGCGAGAGCGAGGGCCTCCTTGCGGGCGTGCACGGCCAGTTCGCGCGCCGTCCAGTCGCGGCCGCCCGGTCCGGCGAGACTCTGCTCCCCGTGGCCGAGGGCGGTGAGCCGGTCGGTGAGCAGCGCCGTCACCGCGAGGTAGCCCATCAGGCTGCTCGGCTCCCCGGAGTCGGTGAAGTACGCCGGACGCTCGGCGAGGATCTCCAGACCGCGTGCCTCGTTGCCGGTCAGCGCCAGGAACTCGACGTGCTGGGCGACGGCGCTGCGCATGCTCTCCATCGAGCGCACCATCCGGTGGCCCCGCAGATGGTGTGCGCGGGCCTGGTCCGGCCGCCCGAGACGGAGCAGGGGCAGCAGCGAGGACGAGAGCACGGCGTGCGGCTCGTGCGCACAGCTGAACTCGCCCTCGTACACCGGCCGCCAGGTCTCCAGCGCCTCCGCGTCGTCGCCGCGGTGCGCCAGGTACGAGCCCTGGGCGCGCAACTCGCAGGCCCGGCAGTCGCTCTTGTTGTCGCGGTCCGCCGCCTGCCAGGCCGCGTACGCGCGCTCCGCGCGCTCCGTGTCGCCCACATGGCGTGCGATCCGCAGCTCGCCCTGGCGCACGGCACGCTCGGAGTGCCCGGCGACCCGGTAGCGGTGCTCCATCTCGCCCTGCCACTTCTCGATGGAGGCGAGCGGGATGTGGGGCTGGTCGATCATGCCGCTGGAGACCCACTTGAACATCCAGAACAGACTGTGCGTCTGCTGTCCGTCGAAGTCCCCGGGCCGTTCGTCCCACATGCGCAGCAGCCGCGAGAAGGGGACGAACATCTTGTCCGCCTCGGAGCTGTAGTTGTAGACCTGCATCAGATGGTTGAGGCCGTCGATCAGCAGCTCGGTGTCGCCCGACTGCTCGATGCCGGCGAATATCCGCTCCGCGCGGGCGTTGCGCGCCGGGCCCTCCGGCTCCTCGTAGTTGTCGGCCAGGGCCTGCCGCAGGGATGTGACGTCGGTACTCATCGGCCGTTCTCCTGGTCGTGGGTGGCCCATTCGAGCAGGCCGACGAACGCGCGGTTGAGCAGCGCGGAGTCGGCCGGGCGCAGCGGCCGCTGCGCCATCAGCAGGGCCTGCCCGTACAGGGCCTCCGTCGCGGTCCCGGCGAGTTCCCTGTCGTCGAGCGAACTGATCCTGCGGATCAGGGGGTTGAGGTGGTTCAGCACCAGCCGGGCCCGCGGCGCGCTGCCGCGCAGCGACCCGAGGATGCCGGCCCACAGATCGTCCGCCTGCTCCTCCGCCTCGGCGCGCGAGCGCTCATGACGGGCCGCACGGTCGTCCAGATGCAGTGCGGGCACGGTCAGCGGATGGAAGGCGCGCAGCGCCACGTCGCAGCCCAGCGGATCGAGCTTGGCGCGGGCCGCCGCGAGGAAGCCCGCCAGCGCGAGTTCGGCGTCCGGGTCCACGGTGTCGAGATGCGCGGTGACGGTGTCGGCGTCCAGTTCGGCGACGACGGTTCGGGGCCGTACCGACGGGAGCTTCTCGACCAGTTCGGTGTCGTACGTGTAGCCGCCGTTGACGACACCGATGCCCTGCGCGGACGCGATCGGTGCGACCTGGCGGTACTCCTCCACGGTGCGCGTGAAGTGCACCACCGGATGCCGGCGGGCGAACTCCTCCAGCGAGAGCGAGCCGTCGGTCGTCTCGAACGGCAGCCACGGCAGCATCGTGCGCAGCATCTCTCCGTCGTGCCTGGCCAGCGACTTCACACCCAGGTGGTGGACGGACAGGAACTGCGCCAGCCGGTCGGGATCACCGGCCGCCAGAGCGGTGAGCCACTCCCTGATCCGGGCGCCGAGCGCCTCCCGCACGGCCGCCAGCGTCTCGTCGGCGTACAGCGACTCGCGGGAGGCGGTGGGCCGCAGCGAGTCGGTGTCGATCACACAGCGTACGAAGAAGGCCCAGTCCGGGAGGAGTTCGTCGGCCCGGTCGGTGAGCAGCATGCCCTTCAGATGCACCCGGTGGCCGGAACGCTGGGCGGGGCTGACGGCCTGGGGCAGGACGTACGCGACCCCGCGGACCCCGGCGAGCGGGACGTTCAGGTCGAGCGAGTCGAGCGGGGTGAAGCCGAACAGCTCGTGGCAGTGGCGCGCCAGGGCCACCCGGCGCGCCGCCGGGCCCGGGTGGGCGCGGTCCCAGGGCGAGGGCAGATCGGTGACCGCGGTGTCCCCGACCCGTACGTCGTAGGGCAGCAGCGAGCCGAAGTCCCGGGCGAGCGCGAGCACCCGCTCCTCGGTCAGCCAGTCGCCGCTGCCCGGGCGGGCGGTCAGGTGCACGGTCGTGCCCGGCTCGGGACGCGCGCTGTCCGGCAGCGTACGCACGGTGTACGAACCGTCGTCACGGGCCGACCACTCCACGGGCGGCGCGTCCGGCGTCCGCGCCGAACGGCTGACCACGCGGATCTCGGCCGCCACGACGAAGCAGGCGAGCAGCCCGATGCCGAACTGGCCGAGGAAGTCGGCGCGCGCCGAGGCGATGCCGTCGGCACCGGCACGCTTGGAGCTGCGCCCGATCGTGGCGAGCAGGCTGTGCACATCGCTCTCGGTCAGACCGATGCCGGAGTCCTCGACGCGCAGCCGCCCGCCCTCGGCGAAGAGGCGTACCCGCGCGGGCGCGTCCGGTTCCTCGGCCCGCCGGGCCGTGATCGCGTCCACGGCGTTCTGCAGCAGTTCGCGCAGATACACCTTGGGGCTCGAATAGAGGTGATGGGAGAGAAGATCCACCAGGCCGCGCAGATCCACCTGGAAGGTGTGCGGGGTGGTCTCGGACGTGGGTCGCGTGGTCTCAGAAGTCATCGTCGCTGCGCCGGTGGGGGGACGAGCGGCGGCGCGGGTCGGGCGATCCCGTCGAAGGTGATCGCGGCGTGGGCAGGCAGCGGGGAAGGCGGGGGAGACCGCGCCATCCTAGGGTCCACGGCACCGGTGTGACCAGCGGTTATCCACAGCTGCACGACGTCTGTCGGTGCCGTGGTGTGCAATGGATCGCGTGTCCGCGCTCGACGAACCCCTGAAGAAGACGCTCGGAGCCGCCACCGCGAAGGTGATGGCCGAGCAGCTCGACCTGCACACCACCGGCGATCTGCTGCACCACTACCCCCGGCGTTATGAGGAGCGCGGCCAGCTCACCCGGCTCGCCGAGCTGCCGCTGGACGAGGACGTCACCGTGGTCGCGCAGGTCGCCGACTCCCGGGTGCACACCTTCAACGCCGGCCGCGGCAAGCGGCTGGAGATCACCATCACGGACGGCAGTGGCCGGCTCCAGCTGGTCTTCTTCGGCCGGGGTGTGCACAAACCGCACCAGGAACTGCTGCCCGGCAGCCGGGCGATGTTCGCCGGCAAGGTCTCCGTCTTCAACCGCAAGCTCCAGCTGGCCCACCCGACGTACGCCAAACTCGCCGCCGACAGCGGGGACGACTCCGCCGATGTCGAGTCCTGGGCGGGCGCGCTCATCCCCATCTACCCGGCCTGCAAGGGGCTGGAGTCGTGGAAGATCGCCAAGGCGGTCGACGCCGTGCTGCCGAGCGCCACGGAGGCGGTCGATCCACTGCCGCCCGCGCTGCGGGAGGGACGCGGCTTCGTCCCGCTGCCCGAGGCGCTGCTGAAGGTCCACCGGCCGCACACCAAGGCCGACATCGAGGACGCCCGGCAGCGGCTGAAGTGGGACGAGGCGTTCGTGCTCCAGGTGGCGCTGGCCAGGCGCCGCTTCGCGGAGACCCAACTGCCCGCCGTGGCCCGCCGGCCCGTCCCGGGCGGGCTGCTCGACGCCTTCGACGCCAAGCTGCCCTTCACCCTCACCGACGGGCAGATCAAGGTCACCGAGGAGATCTTCGGCGACCTGGCCACCGAGCACCCGATGCACCGGCTGCTCCAGGGCGAGGTCGGCTCCGGCAAGACCATGGTCGCCCTGCGCGCCATGCTCACCGTGGTGGACACCGGCGGTCAGGCGGCGATGCTCGCGCCCACCGAGGTCCTCGCCCAGCAGCACCACCGCTCCGTCGTCGAGATGATGGGCGAGCTCGCCGAGGGCGGCATGCTCGGGAGCGCGGAGAAGGCCACCAAGGTCGTGCTGCTGACCGGTTCGATGGGCGCCGCCGCCCGCCGGCAGGCGCTGCTCGACCTGGTGACCGGTGAGGCCGGCATCGTCATCGGCACCCATGCACTCATCGAGGACAAGGTGCAGTTCCACGATCTCGGACTCGTCGTGGTCGACGAGCAGCACCGCTTCGGTGTGGAGCAGCGCGACGCCCTGCGCTCCAAGGGGAAGCAGCCGCCGCATCTGCTGGTGATGACCGCGACCCCGATCCCGCGGACGGTCGCCATGACGGTCTTCGGTGACCTGGAGACCTCCGTACTGGACCAGTTGCCCGCCGGCCGCTCACCCATCGCCACCCATGTCGTCCCGGCCCAGGACAAGCCGCACTTCCTGGCACGCGCCTGGGAGCGCGTCCGCGAAGAGGTCGGCAAGGGCCACCAGGCGTATGTGGTGTGCCCCCGCATCGGCGACGGCGAGGACGAGAAGACGAAGAAGAAGTCCGCCGAGGACGAGGCGGAGAAGAGGCCGCCGCTCGCCGTCCTGGAGATCGCCGAGGAGCTCTCCCGCGGAGCCCTCGACGGGCTGCGCGTCGAGGTCCTGCACGGCCGGATGGCGCCCGACGACAAGGACGACGTCATGCGCCGCTTCGCCGCGGGAGAGGTGGACGTCCTGGTCGCCACCACCGTGATCGAGGTCGGGGTCAACGTCCCGAACGCCACCGCCATGGTGATCATGGACGCGGACCGGTTCGGTGTCTCGCAGCTGCACCAGCTCCGCGGCCGGGTGGGCCGTGGCTCCGCCCCCGGACTGTGCCTGTTGGTCACCGAGATGCCCGAGGCGACCCCGGCCAGGGCCCGGCTCGGCGCGGTCGCCGCCACCCTCGACGGCTTCGAGCTCTCCCGTATCGACCTCGAACAGCGCCGCGAGGGCGATGTCCTCGGTCAGGCCCAGTCGGGTGTGCGCTCCTCGCTGCGGATGCTCACCGTCATCGACGACGAGGAGGTCATCGCCGCCGCCCGCGAGGAGGCCGTCACGGTCGTCCGCGAGGACCCGGAGCTGGAGCGGCTCCCCGAGCTGCGCACGGCCCTGGACGCCCTGCTGGACAAGGAGCGCGAGCGGTATCTCGACAAGGGCTGAGACACTGGTCCGTGAGGATGTTGGCCAGGCCGGCCGGCACGAGCTCCCGGCCGCTTGCGAGTGAGGACTGAGATGACCCGCGTGATCGCCGGTACGGCCGGCGGACGCCGCCTGGCCGTCCCGCCCGGCACCGGCACCCGCCCCACGTCCGACCGCGCTCGCGAGGGCCTCTTCTCCAGCTGGGAATCGCTCCTCGGCACGCTGGCCGGACTGCGGGTCGCCGATCTGTACGCGGGCTCCGGCGCCGTCGGCCTGGAGGCGCTCTCCCGCGGTGCGTCCCACGCGCTGCTCGTCGAGGCGGACGCCCGCGCCGCCCGCATCGTCCGGGACAACGTCCGCACGCTCGGACTGCCGGGTGCCGAGGTCCGTACCGGCAAAGCGGAACAGATCGTGACGGGTCCGGCGCCGGGCGACCCCTACGACGTGGTCTTCCTCGACCCGCCGTACGCCGTCACCGACGATGATCTTCGCGAGATCCTGCTCACACTCCGCTCTGAGGGCTGGCTCGCGGACGATGCCGTCGTCACCGTGGAGCGCAGCACCAGAGGCGGTGAATTCGTCTGGCCGCAGGGCTTCGAACCGGTGCGGGCCCGTCGCTACGGCGAGGGAACGCTTTGGTACGGTCGCGCCGCCTCTACGTGCGAAGACGCACCATGACCGGACCGGAGAGCGAGGGACTTCAGTTGCGCCGAGCAGTCTGTCCGGGGTCGTTCGACCCCATCACCAACGGACACCTCGACATCATCGCCCGCGCCTCCAAGCTGTACGACGTCGTACATGTCGCGGTGATGATCAATCAGTCCAAGCAGGGACTGTTCACCGTGGACGAGCGGATCGAGCTGATCCGCGACGTCACCAGCGACTACGGCAACGTCGAGGTGGAGTCCCACCACGGCCTGCTCGTCGACTTCTGCAAGCAGCGGGACATCCCGGCCATCGTGAAGGGCCTGCGGGCGGTCAGCGACTTCGACTACGAGCTGCAGATGGCCCAGATGAACAACGGCCTCTCCGGCGTCGAGACGCTCTTCGTCCCGACCAACCCCACCTACAGCTTCCTCTCCTCCAGCCTCGTCAAGGAGGTCGCCGCGTGGGGCGGTGACGTCTCCCACCTGCTGCCTCCCGTCGTGCACGAGGCACTCACCCGGCGGCTCGCCGAGAAGTGACGTACTGACAGCTCGTCACCCGGTGTCCGGCGGGCGGTCGGGGGCCGTACAGTCGTCCCGTCCGTCTCATATCAGGCAGAGAGTGGCGAGTCACGGTGGACGTGCAGAAGAAGCTCGACGAGATCGTCGAGGCGGTGGGCTCAGCCCGGTCCATGCCCATGTCGGCCTCCTGCGTGGTCAACCGCGCCGAGCTGCTCGCCATGCTCGAAGAGGTCCGTGAGGCCCTGCCCGGCTCGCTCGCGCAGGCCCAGGAGCTGATCGGCGGCCGTGAGCAGCTGGTCGCCCAGGCCCGCCAGGAGGCGGAGCGGATCATCGAGAGCGCCCACGCGGAACGCGGCTCGCTGATCTCGGACACCCATGTCGCCCGCCAGTCCCAGGACGAGGCGGACCGCATCCTCTCCGAGGCCCGCCGGGAGGCCGAGGAGATCCGTGCGGAGGCCGACGACTACGTCGACTCCAAGCTCGCGAACTTCGAGGTCGTCCTCACCAAGACCATCGGCTCGGTGGACCGCGGGCGCGAGAAGCTGCTCGGCCGCGGGCCCGGCCTGGACGCGCAGGGGTACGCCGACGAGGACGCCCCCGAGTACAGCTCGGACCCGCAGACCCTGATCGGCCGCGCCGACGAGTACGTGGACGCCAAGCTCGGCGCCTTCGAGGCGGTCCTGTCCAAGACCCTGGAGGCCGTCGGCCGCGGCCGGCTGAAGCTCCACGGCCGCACCACCAGCGACGCGCTCGGCGAGCACATGGCCGCCCAGGACGCCGCGGGCGCCCAGACCCGCTCCAGCGACGCCGACTATCTGGCCGGACTGGCCGAGATCCCGGAGCCCCAGCAGCCCCCGGTGCCGCAGCAGGCCCCTGTGCCCCAGCAGCCGCAGTACCAGCCGGTGGCCGAGGCCCAGCCCGCGATCCCGGCCCAGCAGGACCCCTACGCCGCCACGGGCTACGGCGACCAGCACCAGCACCAGCAGTACGCGGCGTACCAGCAGGACCCCTACGCCGGATATCAGCAGCAGGGCTACGACCAGCAGTACGGGCAGCAGGACCCGTACGCGTACCAGCAGCCGGTCCAGCACCAGCCACAGCAGCAGGCCGCGGCCCTCGACGAGACCAGCCTCTTCGACACCAGCATGATCGACCTCGAACAGCTGCGCCGGTACGAGCAGGGGCGCTGACCCGGGCGGAGCGGCTGCCGACGGGGACCGGATTGGGTCTACGGCGGCCCGTCCGGTAACCTGGTTCTTCGGTCGCGCGTAGATCCGCGATCCAGGCTGCCCGCTCCCTCGGAGCACGGGCCGGCCCACTCCCCACGATTCGAAAGCAGGAAGACCCCTGAACGCCCGCCTCGACCACCGCAACCCCCTCGTGTTCGACACGCACGAGCTGGGCCGGCGTCCCGGCGCGCTCCAGCGGCTCTCCCGCTCGGTGGAGGCGCCCGGTTCACCGGCGACCTTCGGTATCGAAGGAGTCATCGGCGTACCGGAAGACGCGCCGGTGAAGCTCGACCTCCGTCTCGAGTCGGTCATGGAAGGTGTGCTTGTCACCGGCACCGCCCGTGCGACCGCCGAGGGGGAGTGCGTAAGGTGTCTGGAGCCGCTGCACCAAGAGGTCGCGGCGGACTTCCAGGAGATGTTCTCGTACCCGGACGCCGATGACCGGAGCCGCACTCGCACTGCGGAACCGGTCGACGACGCCGAGGACGAGGACACGCTCTTTCTCGAGGACGGCCTGTTCGACCTCGAGCCCGTGCTGCGTGATGCGGTGGTGCTCGCACTGCCGATGCAGCCGGTGTGCCGGGAGACCTGTGCCGGCCTGTGTTCCGAATGCGGAATCAGGCTGGACGAGAACCCCGGTCACCACCATGACGCCGCCGACATCCGGTGGGCGGCACTGCAGGGACTCGCCGAAACCATCAAGGACGGCGAGAAGGACAACATGGGCGGCGCCGAAGCGGGCGTCGACGAGAAGCAGGAGAAGTAGCCGTGGCTGTTCCGAAGCGGAAGATGTCGCGCAGCAACACGCGCCACCGCCGGTCGCAGTGGAAGGCTGCGGTCCCCACCCTGGTTTCGTGTGAGCGTTGCCAGGAGCCGAAGCAGCAGCACATCGCGTGCCCGAGCTGCGGCACCTACAACAAGCGCCAGGTCCTCGAGGTCTGAGCGGCTGGTGAGAGGCCCGATGTCTGAACTGTCCCATGCCAAGAAGCAGGCAGACGCAGTAAACACAGCCAACGCAGCCTCGTCCCACACGCTTCTGGAAGGGCGGCTCGGGTATCACCTCGAGTCCGCCCTTCTGGTGCGAGCACTGACCCACCGGTCGTACGCGTACGAGAACGGCGGCCTGCCCACCAACGAACGGCTCGAGTTCCTCGGGGACTCGGTGCTCGGTCTGGTGGTCACCGACACGCTGTACCGCACCCACCCCGACCTGCCGGAAGGCCAACTGGCCAAACTGCGGGCCGCGGTGGTCAATTCGCGTGCGCTGGCGGAAGTCGGTCGCGGTCTGGAACTGGGTCTCTTCATCCGGCTCGGCCGGGGTGAAGAAGGCACGGGCGGACGGGACAAGGCATCCATCCTCGCCGACACCCTTGAAGCGGTGATCGGCGCCGTCTATCTCGATCAGGGTCTCGAAGCGGCGTCCGAGCTGGTGCACCGGCTCTTCGACCCGCTGATCGAAAAATCCTCGAACCTCGGTGCGGGCCTGGACTGGAAGACCAGTCTCCAGGAGCTCACCGCGGCCGAGGGACTCGGCGTTCCGGAATATCTCGTCACGGAGACGGGCCCGGACCACGAGAAGACCTTCACTGCTGCCGCCCGCGTCGGTGGTGTCTCGTACGGCACCGGCACCGGCCGCAGCAAGAAGGAAGCGGAGCAGCAGGCGGCGGAGTCCGCATGGCGGGAGATCCGTGCCGCCGCGGACGACCGAATCGCCGCCGCCAAGGCCGAGAAGGCCGAGGCGGAGAAGGCCGAGGCCGACAAGCTCGCTGCCGCGGCAGCGAGCTCGGAGGAGACGGTGGCCACCACTGCCGACGCCTCCGGCGAAGAGGCCTCCGACGAAGAGGACGCCGACACCTCTTCGTCCTCGGAACCGGCGGACCGGGCCACGGCCTAGTCCTTCGAACCGGTGGTCCGGGCCCCGGCCCGGACCATGGCGCTGCATTCCTTCCGACCACGTCGGGGCCCCTCGTTCCCTCCCCGGGAACGCAGGGGCCTCCGCGTTTTTCCGCAGGTGACGGAGAGGTACGCTGCGGGCGTCACTCCGAGCCTCCCCGGAAGGAGCCCCGTGCCCGAGCTGCCCGAGGTCGAGGTCGTGCGTCGCGGACTGCAGCGCTGGGTCAGCGGACGGACGATCGCCGAGGTGCAGGTCCTGCACCCGCGCGCGGTGCGCCGCCATCTCGCCGGCGCCGGGGACTTCGCGGCCAGGCTCAAGGGGCACAGCGTCGGGATAGCGCGCAGGCGGGGAAAGTACCTGTGGCTGCCGCTGGCGGACACCGACAGTTCCGTCCTCGGACACCTCGGCATGAGCGGACAGCTCCTGGTGCAGCCGGAGGACGCCGCCGACGAGAAGCATCTGCGGATCCGGATCCGCTTCGACGACTCCCTGGGCACCGAGCTCCGGTTCGTCGACCAGCGCACCTTCGGCGGGCTCTCGCTCCACGACAACACCCCGGACGGGCTGCCCGACGTCATCGCGCACATCGCCCGCGATCCGCTGGACCCGGCCTTCGACGACGGTGGCTTCCACACCGCGCTACGGCTGCGGCGTACCACCGTGAAAAGAGCACTGCTGGACCAGTCGCTGATCAGCGGGGTCGGCAACATCTACGCCGACGAGGCCCTGTGGCGGGCGAAGCTCCACTACGAGCGCCCCACGACCGGCCTGCCCCGTGCCCGCTCGGCCGAGCTGCTGGGTCATGTGCGGGACGTGATGAACGCGGCCCTGGCCGTCGGAGGCACCAGCTTCGACAGCCTGTATGTGAACGTGAACGGCGAATCAGGCTATTTCGACCGCTCGTTGGACGCCTACGGCCGCGAGGGCGAGCCCTGCCGGCGCTGCGGCACGCTGATGCGGCGACGCCCCTGGATGAACCGTTCCAGCTACTTCTGCCCGCGCTGCCAGCGCCCGCCGCGCATCGTGCGCACATCGCTGCCCGGGAAGCTCTAGCCCCCGGGCAGCTCCCGGCGCGACTGCTAGAAACCGAAGTCCTGCGTCCACCACGGGCCGCCGTCGGCCATGTGGACACCGACGCCGAGCGTCTTGTAATCGCAGTTGAGAATGTTTGCCCGGTGGCCTTCGCTGTTCATCCACGAATTCATGACCGCGGAGGCGTCGGCCTGGCCGCGGGCGATGTTCTCGGCACCGAGGTTGTTCACGCCGGCCTGCGCGGCGCGGTCCCAGGGGGAGTCGCCCTCGGGGTCGGTGTGGCCGAAGAAGCCGCGGTTGGCCATGTCCTTGCTGAAGGTGCCGGCGAGCTTGGCGAGCGGGGCGTCGGTCCGGACCGGGCTGCAGCCCACCTTGGACCGCTCCTCGTTCACCAGGTTGAGCACCTCGCCCTCGGCCGCTGCCTCGGAGGAGGACGAGACGGGCTTCTGCCGGTCGGGAGCGCGATCGGGAGCGCGGTCGGGGGAGCGTGACTCCGTACGGGTCGGGGCGCTCTCCTTCTTCTCCTTCTCGCTCTTCTCGGGAGCGGGCTTCGCCGGCTTCGGGGCCGGAGCCTTCGTCGACGGCTTGGCCGTCGGCTTCGCGGGCTTGGTGGGCTCCGCGGGCTTCACGGGCTTCACGGGCTTCTGAGCAGGGCTTTTCGCCGGTGCCTTCGGACGCGGGGGCGTCGTGGCGGGCGCGGTCGGTGCAGACGGCGCGGACGGCGCGGATGCCTCGGGCGTCGGCTCGGCGCTCGCGTCGCCCTGGGTCTGGAGCCGGGCGGATCCCTCGCTGCGCACCTGCTTGGCGGGCGAGCTCTCGCCGCCCACGACGGAGGTGTCGTCACCCGGCAGCAGGCCGGACGCAACGATCACGGCGCCCACCGCCACGGCAGCGGAGACGCCGAGCAGCCCAGTGCGTACGGGCCTGCCCGCACGTTTGGCGGAGCGTCGATGACGTCCCATCTGCTGGCCTTCCTTGTGCTCGACGGCTGTACAAAAAAGAGGCTCACCCGAATGGGTGAGTTTCATTTCGACCGGACTGTACGGCATAACACCGAATAGGGATGTGATGCAGCACTGATCCATTCGCTACCTTGCAGCCATGAATGATGTTGCACGTCTGACGGCGTGGGTACGCGGCCGAGTACAGGGAGTGGGCTTCCGCTGGTTCACCAGGGCAAACGCTTTGGAGATCGGCGGCCTCACCGGCTTCGCCCTCAATCTGGACGACGGCAGAGTGCAGGTCGTGGCCGAGGGTCCACGTGAGAATTGCCACCGTCTGCTGGACTGGCTGCGGTCCGACGACACACCCGGTCGAGTCGACGGCGTCACTGAGATCTGGGACACGCCCCGCGGAGGGTACGAGGGCTTCGCGATCCGCTGAGGGTCCGCCGCCGGCCCGCCCCGCCAGTCGCGGAACGCATCCCTCCGGCACCTGTCCGTGGCAGAAACAGCCTGGTGGTTGCCAAGAAGGGCTTGTCATGCCAGGCTGCGGCCGTAAGGATGATCTCCACGCCCCCAGGCCCCGGAGAAGAGGCTCCACCGCGCGTTCCGCGGCAGTGAGCACCCGGGTTCGCCCTTGATACGGGGTGTGATCGTGTTGACCGTCAAACTTTTTGGTGAGACTCTGGAAGCCCCGCGCACCTTAGCTGTTTGGCAGTACGAACCGCAGCGACATGAGCACCAATAGCACTGTCGAGCACCGCGGGTGCGATTCCCTCACGACCCACACCGCTTCCGGTCGGTCACTCAGTGTGGAGGACCATCCATCATGGCAAAGGCGCTTCTCGGTTACGTCGGCGGCTCCGACCCGCGACTCCTCGCCGAGATGCGACGGCTTCAGCAGCGCGTCCAGGACCTCGAATCCGAGCTTGTACGGATCCAGTCCGAGAACGACGCGCTCAACGCTGCCGTCGCCAAGCACCCTGGAGAGTCGCTGCTTGACGGCATCGACATCGACGTACCCCAGGCGGAGCCCGCGCTCACCTGACAGAGCTCGGTCACGCCTGTAGATCAACCGCACAAGATATGCAAGGGACGCTTCGGCGTCCCTTCTTTCTTTCCCCCCGGCGCTTTACAGTCCTTCTTCTACCGCGTGATCTGCCCTGCGCCCTCATGGGTGAAACCGTGAGCCGCCCGCCGTCCCGGATGGCGAGACCGAGCGCTCCGGCGAACTGCCCCTAAGGCAGGCCGGGACGGGCCGGGTCCGGCGGTCCGAGCGAGGCGAAAGGTAGAGTCCGGCTGCGTGCACCTCAAGGCCATGACCCTGCGCGGGTTCAAATCCTTCGCCTCCGCCACGACACTGCGGTTCGAGCCGGGCATCACCTGTGTCGTCGGCCCCAACGGCTCGGGCAAGTCCAACGTCGTGGACGCACTGTCCTGGGTGATGGGCGAGCAGGGGGCCAAGTCGCTGCGCGGCGGCAAGATGGAGGACGTCATCTTCGCCGGGACGACCGGGCGCCCGCCGCTCGGCCGCGCCGAGGTCTCCCTCACGATCGACAACTCCGACGGCGCTCTGCCGATCGAGTACGCCGAGGTCACCATCACGCGGATCATGTTCCGCAACGGCGGCAGCGAGTACCAGATCAACGGCGACACCTGCCGGCTGCTCGACATCCAGGAGCTGCTCTCCGACTCCGGCATCGGCCGCGAGATGCACGTCATCGTCGGCCAGGGCCAGCTCGACTCCGTCCTGCACGCCGACCCCATGGGGCGGCGGGCGTTCATCGAGGAGGCCGCCGGCGTCCTCAAGCACCGCAAGCGCAAGGAGAAGGCGCTGCGGAAGCTGGACGCGATGCAGGCCAATCTCGCCCGGGTCCAGGACCTGACCGACGAACTGCGGCGGCAGCTCAAGCCCCTCGGACGGCAGGCCGCGGTCGCGCGCCGCGCCGCCGTCATCCAGGCGGACCTGCGCGACGCCCGGCTGCGGCTGCTCGCCGACGATCTCGTACAGCTCAGGCAGGCACTGAGCACCGAGGTCGCCGACGAGGCCGCGCTGAAGGAACGCAAGGAGGCGGCCGAGGCCGAACTCAAGGCCGCGCTCGGGCGGGAGGCCGATCTCGAGGACGAGGTACGGCGGCTCGCGCCGCGGCTCCAGCAGGCCCAGCAGAGCTGGTACGAACTCTCCCAGCTCGCCGAGCGGGTCCGCGGCACCGTCTCGCTGGCCGACGCCCGGGTCAAGAGCGCGACCGCGCAGCCCGCGGAGGACCGGCGGGGCCGCGATCCCGAGGACATGGAGCGCGAGGCCGCCCGGATCCGTGAGCAGGAGGCCGAGCTGGAGGCCGCGCTGGAGGCGGCGGAGCGCGCCCTGGAGGACACCGTCACGCACCGCGCCGACCTGGAACGGGAACTCGCGGTCGAGGAACGCCGGCTCAAGGACGTGGCCCGTGCCATCGCCGACCGCCGCGAAGGCCTCGCCCGGCTGGGCGGCCAGGTGAACGCCGCCCGCAGCAGGGCCGCTTCGGCGCAGGCCGAGATCGACCGGCTGGCCGCCGCCCGGGACGAGGCGCAGGAGCGGGCGGTCACCGCCCAGGAGGAGTACGAGCAGCTCCAGGCCGAGGTCGACAGCCTCGACGCCGACGACACGGAGCTGGGTGAGCGGCACGATGCGGCCAAGCGGGAACTGGGCGAGGCCGAAGCGGCCCTGAGCTCGGCCCGCGAGGAACTCACCGCGGCCGAACGCAAGCGCGCCGCCGTCGCCGCCCGGCGCGAGGCGCTCGCGCTGGGCCTGCGGCGCAAGGACGGCACCGGTGCCCTGCTGGCGGCGAAGGACCGGCTCGGCGGACTGCTCGGACCGGCGTCGGAGCTGCTCACGGTCGCACCCGGCCATGAGGTACCGGTGGCGGCGGCCCTCGGCGCGGCCGCCGACGCCGTCGCCGTCTCCACCACGGCGACGGCCGCCGATGCACTGCGGCTGCTGCGCAAGAACGATGCCGGTCGCGCCGCCATACTGCTGGCCGGCGGCCCCGAGACCGCCGAACAACGGCACCCGGACGGTCCTGTGTACGCCGCCGATCTGGTGCGCGGTCCCGAGGAACTGATGCCGGCCGTGCGCTCGCTGCTGCGGGGCATCGTCGTCGTCGGCACGCTGGAGGACGCCGAGGACCTGGTCCACGCCCGGCCCGGACTCACCGCCGTGACGGCCGAAGGCGATGTTCTCGGCGCGCACTTCGCGCAGGGCGGCTCGGCCGGTGCGCCGAGTCTGCTGGAGGTGCAGGCCTCCGTCGACGAGGCCGCCGCCGAGCTGGAGGAGCTCGCCGTGCGGTGCGAGGAAGCGGCGGCCGCCCAGCAGCAGGCGGCCGGACGGCGCACCGCATGTGCCGGGCTCGTCGAGGAGTTGGGGGAGCGCCGCAGGGCGGCCGACCGGGAGAAGTCGGCCGTCTCCGGCCGGCTGGGCCGGCTCGCGGGGCAGGCCCGCGGCGCCGCGGGCGAGGCCGAGCGGACGACCGCGGCCGTCGCCCGGGCGCAGGAGGCGCTGGAGCGGGCCCGCGGGGAGGCCGAGGAACTGGCCGAACGGCTGCTGGTGGCCGAGGAGGCGCCCGCCGAGGAGGAGCCCGACACGCACGTACGGGACCGGCTCGCCGCGGACGGCGCCAACGCGCGGCAGACCGAGATGGAGGCCCGGCTCCAGGTCCGTACGCACGAGGAGCGGGTCAAGGGGCTCTCCGGGCGGGCCGACGCCCTCGACCGCGGAGCGCGCGCCGAACGTGAGGCGCGGGCACGGGCCGAACAGCGCCGCGCACGGCTGCGGCACGAGGCGGAGGTCGCCTCCGCGGTGGCGAGCGGTGCCCGCCAGCTGCTGGCCCATGTCGAGGTCTCGCTGGTGCGCGCCGAGGCCGAACGGGTCGCTGCCGAGGCGGCGAAGGCCGAGCGGGAGAGGGAGCTGACGGCCGCCCGCAACGAGGGCCGCGACCTCAAGAGCGAGCTCGACAAGCTCACCGACTCGGTCCACCGGGGCGAGGTGCTCGGCGCCGAGAAGCGGATGCGGATCGAGCAGCTGGAGACGAAGGCGCTCGAAGAGCTCGGTGTGGAGCCCGCCGGGCTGGTCTCGGACTACGGGCCGGACCAGCTCGTGCCGCCGTCGCTGCCGGCCGAGGGCGAGGAGCTGCCGGAGGACCCGGAGCACCCGCGCAACCAGCCGCGACGTTTCGTCCGCGCCGAACAGGAAAAACGCTTGAAGTCGGCCGAACGGGCGTATCAGCAGCTCGGAAAGGTGAATCCGCTGGCCCTTGAGGAGTTCGCGGCGCTGGAGGAGCGCCACAAGTTCCTCTCGGAGCAGCTCGAAGACCTGAAGAAGACACGGGCCGACCTGCTTCAGGTGGTGAAGGAGGTGGACGAGCGTGTCGAGCAGGTCTTCACCGAGGCCTACCGCGACACTGCCCGGGAGTTCGAGGGCGTCTTCTCCCGCCTCTTCCCCGGGGGCGAGGGACGGCTGATCCTGACCGACCCCGACAACATGCTCACCACGGGTGTGGATGTGGAGGCCAGGCCGCCGGGCAAGAAGGTCAAGCGGCTCTCCCTGCTGTCGGGAGGCGAACGTTCGCTGACCGCGGTGGCGATGCTGGTGTCGATCTTCAAGGCGCGGCCGAGCCCGTTCTACGTGATGGACGAGGTCGAGGCGGCGCTCGACGACACCAACCTCCAGCGTCTGATCCGCATCATGCAGGAGCTCCAGGAGTCGTCCCAGCTGATCGTGATCACGCACCAGAAGCGGACGATGGAGGTCGCGGACGCGCTGTACGGCGTGTCCATGCAGGGCGACGGAGTCTCCAAGGTCATCAGTCAGCGCCTCCGCTGACAACTCTTCAACTCTTGAACTGAAGTCCACACGCCGGTGTCCCAAATCCGTTGGCGGTGAGGTCTTGACTTCGAAACTTGAACGAATAGTCTCTGCAACGTTGCTTTTACCTTCAAGTGGTGGGCCGCATGAAGTTGTGCGCCACTTGAAGGGCTCGCCCCCCACGCCCGGCGCTGCCGGAGGCCCCAGGAGTACACGTGACCAGCACTGAGCCACCACCGGCATCGGGCGCCCGAGAGGCCCACCCCGACCACCTCGGGCATGTCATCTTCATCACGGCCTCGGCCGCGATGGGCGGATTCCTCTTCGGCTACGACAGTTCGGTCATCAACGGAGCCGTCGAAGCCATCCGCGACCGCTACGACATCGGGTCCGGAACACTCGCCCAGGTCATCGCCATCGCCCTGATCGGCTGTGCCATCGGCGCCGCCACGGCCGGCCGTATCGCCGACCGCATCGGCCGTATCCGCTGTATGCAGATCGCCGCCGTGCTCTTCACGATCAGCGCGGTCGGCTCGGCCCTGCCGTTCGCCCTCTACGACCTCGCCTTCTGGCGCATCGTCGGCGGTTTCGCCATCGGTATGGCCTCGGTCATCGGCCCCGCCTACATCGCCGAGGTCTCCCCGCCCGCCTACCGAGGCCGGCTCGCCTCCTTCCAGCAGGCCGCGATCGTCATCGGTATCGCCATCTCCCAGCTGGTGAACTACGGCATCCTCCAGATCGCCGACGGCGACCAGCGCGGCGAGATCGCCGGCATCGAGGCCTGGCAGTGGATGCTCGGCGTCATGGTCGTCCCGGCCGTGCTCTACGGACTGCTCTCCTTCGCGATTCCCGAGTCGCCCCGGTTCCTCATCTCCGTCGGCAAGGTCGCCAAGGCGAAGGAGGTCCTCGCCGAGGTGGAGGGCACGAAGATCGACCTGGACGCCCGGGTCGCCGAGATCGACCGGGCGATGCGCCGGGAGCACAAGTCGACGTTCAAGGACCTGCTGGGCGGGCGCTTCGCCTTCCTGCCCATCGTGTGGGTCGGTATCGGCCTCTCGGTCTTCCAGCAGCTCGTCGGCATCAACGTCGCGTTCTACTACTCCTCGACGCTCTGGCAGTCCGTGGGCATCGACCCGACCGACTCGTTCTTCTACTCGTTCACCACGTCGATCGTGAACATCATCGGCACCGTGATCGCGATGGTCCTGGTCGACCGGGTCGGCCGCAAGCCGCTCGCCCTGATCGGCTCCGCCGGTATGGCCATCGCCCTCGCCGTCGAGGCATGGGCCTTCTCCGCCGACCTCGTCGACGGCAAACTGCCCGACACCCAGGGCCTCGTCGCCCTGATCGCGGCCCATGTGTTCGTGCTCTTCTTCGCCCTCTCGTGGGGTGTCGTCGTGTGGGTCTTCCTCGGCGAGATGTTCCCGAACCGGATCCGCGCCGCCGCTCTCGGCGTCGCCGCCTCCGCGCAGTGGATCGCCAACTGGGCCATCACCGCGAGCTTCCCGAGCCTGTCGGACTGGAACCTCTCGGCCACCTACATCATCTACACATTCTTCGCCGTGCTCTCCATCCCCTTCGTGCTGCTGTTCGTGAAGGAGACCAAGGGCAAGGCGTTGGAGGAGATGGGCTAATCCCCGCTGCCCCTCTTCTCTTCACGGAACTGCCCCGGCTCGCCGATCGAGCCGGGGCAGTCCGCCGTCAACGGGCCCTACGCGGCGGTCAGCCGGGGAATCACCTGCTCGGCGAAGAGCTGGAGCGAACGCCATCCCTCGTCCAGCGGCATCCCGCCGCACAGTGGATGCAGGACCAGACTGTCGGCCCCGAGGCCCACGCACTCCTCGGGCGTGACGATCCGGTACACCCCTTCGGCGCGCAGTTCCTCCACCGTCGTCGCCTTCGACCGCACCGCCGATCGGATGTCCGCGGACTGCCAGGAGGCGTACGTGCGCGCCTCGTGCAGGAAGTGCTCGCCGAACTCCGCCCAGGTGCGGTCGGGGTCCTCGGACAGATGCAGCAGGGGTGTCTTCTCCGCGGGCATCATGCAGAAGCCGTCCGTGCCGTACTGCGCGCGCAGTTCCTGGTAGTACGCCTCCAGTTCGGGCAGATGCGCACTCGGGAAGAACGGCAGCCCGAGACGGGCCGCCCGCCGCGCGGCCGCCTTGGAGGAGCCGCCGACCAGCAGCAGGGGATGCGGCTGGGTGTACGGACGCGGGGTGACCTGGACCGTACGGCCGCGGTAGCTGAACGGCTCGCCCTTCCAGGCCGTCAGCAGCGTCTCCAGCAGCTCGTCCTGAAGCGCGCCGCGCCGGCTCCAGTCGGCTCCCAGCTGCTCGTACTCCTCCGGCCGGTAGCCGATGCCCGCGACGGTGACGAGCCGGCCGCGCCCGATCAGATCGAGCACGGCGATGTCCTCGGCCAGCCGGAGCGGATCGTAGAGCGGGCCGATGATCGCGGAGACGGTGACCGCGATGCGGCTCGTGCCGCCGAGCACGGCTCCGGCGAACACGAAGGGGGAGGGCAGCCAGTTGTTGACCGCGCCGTGGTGCTCCTCGGTCTGGATGGTGTCGATACCGCGGTCGTCGGCGTACGCGGCCATCTCCAGCGCCGCGCGGTAACGGGCCGCGAGCGTCTCGGGTGTCGCGCCGGGATCGACGAGATTGAAGCGGGCCACTGTGAAGGCCATGGGGACGTCCCCCTCCACCGGTTGTGAACCTGGCGAGGGAGGACGTTAGCTGACGTGCTGTCAGATTCCCAGGGTCCGGACCGGCCGGGCTTCCGGTGGCGGGGAGGAGCGGGGCTCGCAGGCCCCGCCGGGGTCAGAGCGACAGGCGTACGGGTTCGGCCTGTGCCGCTTCCGCGCTCGTCGCCGCCGCCGGGGTCCCGGTCCGGGGCAGCACGGCGTAGAGCGCCGCTGCCACCACGATCGTCACTCCCCAGCCGAGACCGTTCTCGCCGAGCCACGACGTGGCGAGCGGCCCCGAGAACCAGTCGGTCCTGGTGAACAGCAGACCCACCAACAGCGCGGCGGCCCAGGACGCCGTCGCCTGCCAGGCGAAACCGCCGCGGTACCAGTAGGCGCTGGTGCGCGTGGTGTCCATCAGGGCCGCGCCGTCGTAGTCCTTCCGGCGCAGCATGTCCACGCCGAAGACACCGATCCACGCGGAGAACGCCACCGCCAGCAGCGTCAGGAACGAGATGAACGAGCCGGTGAAGCTGGTCGCCACCACCATCAGCAGGAAGCCGAGGACCAGGCTGATGACCGCGTTCACACTGACGGCCCAGGCGCGCGGGACCCGGATGCCCAGGGTCTGCGCGGTGAAGCCCGCCGAGTACATGGACATGGAGTTGATCAGCAGCATGCCGACCAGGGCGATCAGCAGATAGGGCACGGCGAGCCACAGCGGCAGGATCTCGCCGATGAACGCCACCGGGTCGGTGGCACTCGCCAGGTCCGGAGTCGAGACCGCCATCACCGCGCCCATCAGCACCATCGGCAGGACGACGATCCCGGCGCCGCCGATCGTCGAGCCGACCACCGCCCGGCTGGACGCGGTCCGCGGCAGATAGCGGGTGAAGTCCGGGCCCGAGGGGACCCAGCTGATCCCGCCCGCCGCGATCGTGCCGATGCCGGCGACCATCATCGCCGTCGACCCGGCCGGCTTGTCGAAGACCGCCGACCAGTCCGTGCCCGCGACCAGATGGACCAGGACGAGCACGCTGAAGGCGCCGAAGAGATAGGTCGACCAGGTACTGCACCGCCGCAGGGCGTTGATGCCCAGTCCCGACACGAGGAAGGTGCAAGCGACGAAGAGCAGCAGCGTCACGATGATCAGCGCGGTGTTGCTGCGTACGCCGAAGAGCAGATCCAGCACGGTCAGCACGGCATAGGCGCCGGTGACCGCGTTGATCGTCTCCCAGCCCCAGCGCGCGATCCAGATCAGCGAGCCCGGCAGCAGATTGCCGCGCTGCCCGAAGACCGCGCGGGACAGGGCCATGCCGGGGGAGCCGCCCCGCTTGCCCGCCACGGATATCAGGCCGACGATGCCGTATGAGACGACGGGGGCCGTGATCGCGACGACCAGGACCTGCCAGAAGTTCAGACCGTTGAACACCACCAGCCCCGCGCCCATCGTGAGCAACAGCACACTGATGTTGGCGGCGACCCAGGTGGGGAACAGTTCGCGGACGTGGCCTGTGCGCTCCCCGTCGGGGACGGGTTCGAGACCGCGCGTCTCGACCGCGCTCTCTGTCGCGCCTTCGGCATCGGAGGCGTGGGGCATGGGGGAGCTCCGTGAAGGGGGTGGGGGGACTCCGGGACAGTGCCGGTGCCGGTGGAAAACCGGAGGCACCAGCATCGTCTGTACCCCCCAAAAGGTCCAAATACAGTCCGAGGTCCCTGAAGGACCGTCCGACGCCGCCGCGGCCGGAGAGTCGTGGCCGATACTGGGTGGGTTATGGAAATCGTCATCCTTGCCGTAGTCATCGCCCTGGTCGCTCTCGGCGCGATCAGCGGTCTCGTGGTCAGCAGCCGCAAGAAGAAGCAGCTGCCGCCCTCGGCGCCGTCGAGCACGCCGACCATCACCGCTCCGCCCGCCGAGCCGCATGTCGGCGACGAGGCGGAGACACCGCGGGACGAGCCACGCCGGACCATCGAGGAGGTCGACCTCCCGTCGGCCGAGGAGGCCGCCGACACGCCGGTCGCCGTCGAGGACCCGGTCGTCGCCGAGCCGCCCGCCCCCGCGATCGAGATCCCGGAGCCCACCGCCGGCCGGCTCGTCCGGCTGCGTGCCCGCCTCGCCCGCTCGCAGAACTCGCTCGGCAAGGGGCTGCTCACGCTCCTGTCCCGCGAGCACCTCGACGAGGAGACATGGGAGGAGATCGAGGACACGCTGCTCACCGCCGACGTCGGCGTGGCGCCGACCCAGGAGCTCGTCGAGCGGCTGCGCGAGCGGGTCAGGGTGCTCGGCACCCGTACGCCGGACGATCTGCGCAACCTGCTCCGCGAGGAGCTGCTGGCGCTCATCGGCACCGACGTCGACCGCGCGGTCAAGACCGAGAGCGGCCTGGACACCCCGGGCGTCGTCATGGTCGTCGGTGTCAACGGCACCGGTAAGACCACCACGACCGGCAAGCTCGCCCGGGTGCTCGTCGCCGACGGCCGCTCGGTCGTCCTCGGCGCCGCGGACACCTTCCGTGCGGCGGCGGCCGATCAGCTCCAGACGTGGGGCGAGCGCGTCGGCGCCCGCACCGTGCGCGGACCCGAGGGCGGCGACCCGGCCTCGATCGCGTTCGACGCCGTGAAGGAAGGCATCGCCGAGGGCGCCGACGTGGTGCTCATCGACACGGCGGGCCGGCTGCACACCAAGACCGGCCTGATGGACGAGCTCGGCAAGGTCAAGCGCGTCGTCGAGAAGCACGGCCCGCTGGACGAGATCCTGCTGGTCCTCGACGCCACGACCGGTCAGAACGGTCTGGTGCAGGCGCGGGTGTTCGCGGAGGTCGTGGACATCACCGGCATCGTGCTGACCAAGCTCGACGGCACCGCCAAGGGCGGCATCGTCATCGCGGTCCAGCGTGAGCTGGGCGTGCCGGTCAAGCTGGTGGGTCTGGGCGAGGGCGCCGACGACCTGGCGCCCTTTGAGCCGGAGGCGTTCGTCGACGCGCTCATCGGGGAGTGAGGAAGCGCCGGGGCGAGCCCCGGACAGTGGACGCACGAGGGCGGGGCCGGAGTGTCCGGCCCCGCCCTCGTGCGTCCCCGGCGGACCTCAGGCCGCCGAGCGTGTGTCCGTTGCCCGGTGGACCTCAGGCCGCCGAGCGGTGGCAGATGTACGCCAGCGTGCCCAGCAGCAGCCGCGCCTGCGGCGGCGCCACGGCGGTGTCCAGCGAGGGCGCCCGCAGCCAGCTGACCGGTCCGAGGCCCGCGTGGTCGGAGGGCGGCGCGGTGATGTGGCTGCCCGGCCCCAGGCAGTGCAGATCGAGCCCGGCGTCGTCCCAGCCCATCCGGTAGAGCAGGTGCGGAAGTTCGGCGGCGGCGCCCGGCGCTACGAAGAACTGGCAGCGCCCGTCCGGAGTCGCCGAGACCGGTCCCAGCGGCAGTCCCATCCGCTCCAGACGCACCAGCGCGCGCCGGCCGGCCGGTGCGGCGACGTCGAGGATGTCGAAGGTGCGGCCGACGGGCAGAAGCACGGCCGCGCCCGGTACCTCGGCCCATGCCTTGGTGACATCGTCCAGCGTCGCGCCGGCCGGGATCTCGGGTGCGTAGCCCAGGGGATGAGCCCCGGGGGACGTGCAGTCCGGGACGCCGCACGAGCAGTCGCCGGACGCCGCCCGCGCCCCTGGCACGACGGCCCAGCCCCACAGGCCGGTGTACTCCGCCACCACGGTGCACTCAGTGGTGCGGCCGCGGCGTCGTGACCCGGACCGGATGTCCCGCATGCCGCCGATAGTGAAGCCCATGCCCCCTCCAACGGGTTGCGCTCGCCGGTGGTTACGACCTGAAGTCTCCTCGTTACACAGCGTCGCAAACGGTGAAGCTCCGGCGGCGCACTGTGGTGCGAGGAGTGGTGCGGACCGGGCCGCGCGCCCCTGCGCGCATCGCTCCGCTCCCTCTCGATCGTCCCGTGTCAAGTGAATCGCGCCTGACCGCAAGGGAGTTCATTCGAAGGGGTGGCGAATGGTGGCGTTTCTGCAATCCCACTCGCTGAGCGGGTGATCGTAGGATTACGTTCAGTGCACGAACCCTGGAGGTGTGTGCACTCACGGGTATGCCGGGGGCAACTCGGTATCCCGTTCGAAGGAGTGCATCCACCGTACGGAGAGCTGCAACTCGCGGCATTCTGGTAGGGGTTCGCGCGACAGGGCATCAGTGGATGGGGGCGTTCCAGTGGACGGCAGCGGCGCCGGTACGAATACCGGCAAGCGCCCGAACGAGCAGCTCAGTTCGTGGTTCGTGCGCAGCGGTTGGTCCAAGGGCGAGCTGGCGCGCCAAGTCAACCGCCGGGCGCGGCAGATGGGCGCCCACCACATCAGCACCGACACCTCGCGGGTGCGGCGCTGGCTCGACGGCGAGCAGCCGCGCGAGCCGATTCCGCGGATCCTGTCGGAACTGTTCTCGGAGCGCTTCGGCAGCGTCGTCGCGATCGAGGACCTCGGTCTCCGCTCCGCGCACCAGTCACCCTCGGTGTCCGGCGTGGACCTTCCCTGGGCGGGCCCGCAGACCGTCGCCCTGCTCAGCGAGTTCTCGCGCAGCGACCTCATGCTGGCGCGGCGCGGCTTCCTCGGGACATCGCTGGCACTGGCTGCGGGACCCGCCCTCGTCGAACCCATGCAGCGCTGGCTGGTGCCCTCGCCCGCCTCCGAGCAGGCCGGATCCGAGCCCACCGCCGGCGGGCGCAAGGGCTCCCGGCTCTCCGGTCCCGAGCTGGATCTGCTCGAATCCACCACCGCCATGTTCCGCCAGTGGGACGCCCAGTGCGGCGGCGGACTGCGCCGCAAGGCGGTCGTCGGCCAGCTGCACGAGGTCACCGACCTGCTCCAGGAACCGCAGCCGCAGGCCACCTCCCGGCGACTGTTCGTCTGCGCGGCGGAACTCGCCGAGCTCGCCGGCTGGATGAGCTACGACGTGGGCCTCCAGCCCACCGCGCAGAAGTACTTCGTACTGGCGCTGCACGCCGCCAAGGAGGCGGGCGACAAGCCGCTCGGCTCGTACATCCTGTCGTCGATGAGCCGCCAGATGATCCACCTGGGGCGGCCCGACGACGCGCTGGAACTCGTCCACCTCGCCCAGTACGGCAGTCGCGACTGTGCCACCCCGCGCACCCAGGCCATGCTGTATGCGATGGAGGCCCGCGCGTACGCCAACATGGGTCAGCCCAGCAAGTGCAAGCGGGCGGTCCGGATGGCCGAGGACACCTTCTCCGACGCCGGCATCGACGGCGAGCCCGAGCCCGACTGGATCCGGTTCTTCTCCGAGGCCGAGCTCAACGGCGAGAACGCCCATTCCTACCGCGACCTGGCCTATGTGGCCGGCCGCAGCCCCACCTACGCCTCCCTCGCCGAGCCGGTCATGGAGCGCGCCGTCGACCTCTTCGCCAAGGACGACGAGCACCAGCGGTCGTACGCACTGAATCTGGTCGGCATGGCGACGGTCCATCTGCTCAAGAGGGAGCCCGAGCAGTCGACGGCCCTCGCGTCCCAGGCCCTCGCCGTCGCCAGGCGGGTCCGTTCCGAGCGGGTCAACACCCGGCTCCGCAAGACCGTGGACACCGCCGCCCGTGACTTCGGCGACGTGCCCGAGGTCGCCCACCTCACCGACCTGCTGACCTCGCAGCTGCCCGAGACCGCGGAGGCCGTCTGAGGGCCGCGTCCCCCGACACCCGGCTCCCGCGTCCCCCTGTACTCCGGCCGCGGCGATCACCCCGACAGCCCGACTCGGCTCCCCCGTGCCAGGTCAATCGGGTGACCGCCGCGGCCGGTCCGTGATGTGCGCAGAGGATACGCCCGGGCCGTATCTGTGAGCCGTCAGTTCATGGCTGCGTAACACGCCGGACCTCTTCGTCACTGCGGCGAAACATCGTGCGGCATCGTCGGAAACCGCGCTGCGCCAACCTCATGGCGCATAACCGGCTCGCCCGCACCGCTCAGGCTCCGGAAGTTTCCCGGCACCCGCCGCCGCACCGACGACGAGGAGACGCCGATGCCTCCAGGCATCTCGACGCTTGCCGCAGACGCACCCACGCTGTCTGCCGCCAACACCGGCTTCATGCTCATCTGCTCCGCCCTCGTGATGCTGATGACGCCGGCCCTGGCCTTCTTCTACGGAGGCATGGTCCGCGTCAAGTCCACACTGAACATGCTCATGATGAGCTTCATCAGCCTGGGCATCGTGACCATCCTCTGGGTCCTGTACGGATTCAGCCTCGCCTTCGGCACCGACCACGGCTCCCTCATCGGCTGGTCGTCCGACTACGTGGGCCTGAGCGGCCTCGGCCTCACGGAGCTGTGGGACGGCTACACCATCCCGGTGTACGTCTTCGCCGTGTTCCAGCTGATGTTCGCCATCATCACCCCCGCGCTGATCAGCGGTGCGCTCGCGGACCGGGTGAAGTTCACCGCCTGGGCGCTGTTCATCACCCTGTGGGTCACCGTGGTCTACTTCCCGGTCGCCCACTGGGTCTGGGGCGCGGGCGGCTGGCTCTTCGAGATGGGTGTCATCGACTTCGCCGGCGGTACCGCCGTCCACATCAACGCGGGTGCCGCGGCCCTCGGCGTGATCCTCGTCATCGGCAAGCGGGTCGGCTTCAAGAAGGACCCGATGCGGCCGCACAGCCTCCCGCTGGTGATGCTGGGTGCCGGCCTCCTGTGGTTCGGCTGGTTCGGCTTCAACGCCGGCTCGTGGCTCGGCAACGACGACGGCGTGGGCGCCGTGATGTTCGTCAACACCCAGGTCGCCACCGCCGCCGCCATGCTCGCCTGGCTGGCGTACGAGAAGATCCGCCACGGCGCGTTCACCACCCTCGGTGCCGCCTCCGGTGCGGTCGCCGGTCTCGTCGCCATCACGCCGTCCGGCGGTGCCGTGAGCCCGCTCGGGGCCATCGCCGTGGGCGCCATCGCCGGTGTGCTGTGCGCCATGGCCGTGGGCCTGAAGTTCCGGTTCGGCTACGACGACTCCCTCGACGTCGTCGGCGTCCACCTCGTCGGCGGTGTCGTCGGATCCCTGCTGGTCGGCTTCTTCGCCACCGGAGGTGTGCAGTCGGACGCGAAGGGCCTGTTCTACGGCGGCGGACTCGACCAGCTCGGCAAGCAGGCCACCGGCGTCTTCGCCGTCCTGGCCTACTCTCTGGTGGCCTCGGCACTCCTCGCCTTCGTCATCGACAAGACGATGGGCATGCGGGTCGACGAGGACGTCGAGGTCTCCGGCATCGACCAGGACGAGCACGCGGAGACCGCCTACGACTTCAGCGGAGCGGGCGGCGGTGCCGGGTCCCGCAAGGCAGCCCCCGCGCCGAGTGACGCCGTTCCCGCAGCGCCGAACAAGAAGGTGGACGCATGAAGCTCATCACCGCAGTCGTGAAGCCACACCGGCTGGACGAGATCAAGGAGGCCCTCCAGGCCTTCGGCGTCCAGGGGCTCACGGTCACCGAGGCCAGCGGATACGGCCGCCAGCGCGGCCACACCGAGGTCTACCGGGGTGCGGAGTACACGGTCGACCTCGTACCGAAGATCCGCATCGAGGTGCTGGTCGAGGACGAGGAGGCCGAACAGCTCATCGATGTGGTGGTCAAGGCCGCCCGTACGGGCAAGATCGGTGACGGCAAGGTGTGGAGCGTTCCCGTCGAGACGGCGGTACGGGTGCGCACGGGCGAACGCGGCCCGGACGCGCTGTAGGACGAAAGGGAGCTGCCGGGTGACGAGCCTCGAAGTGACGACCGACGCGGAAGACTCGGGACCCAGCGGCTACGCGGCGGCCCGGCTGCACCTTCTCACCGAGAAGGAGCGGTCCGGGCCGCCGCGCCGTGCGGCCCTCGCCGGCCTCACGGACCGGTGGCTGGCCGCGCTGTTCGGCACCGCCTGCCAGGAGGCCGGGGTGCGCGGCGCGGCGCTCGTGGCCGTCGGCGGTTACGGGCGGGGTGAGCTCTCCCCGCGCAGCGACCTCGACCTGCTGCTGCTCCACGACGGCTCCGCGGGCTCCGGCGCGATCGCCACGCTCGCGGACCGTATCTGGTACCCGGTGTGGGACCTCGGGCTCGCACTCGACCACTCCGTACGCACCCCGGGCGAGGCCCGCAAGACGGCGGGCGAGGACCTGAAGGTCCAGCTCGGGCTGCTGGACGCCCGCCCGGTCGCCGGTGATCTGGGGCTGGTCTCCGCGCTGCGCACCACCGTGCTCGCCGACTGGCGCAATCAAGCCACCAAGCGGCTGCCCGAGCTGGACGAGCTGTGCCGGGAACGGGCAGAGCGCCAGGGCGAGCTGCAGTTCCTGCTGGAGCCCGACCTCAAGGAGGCACGCGGCGGGCTGCGGGACGCCACCGCACTGCGGGCCGTCGCCGCTTCCTGGCTCGCCGACGCGCCGCGCGAGGGCCTCGCCGAGGCGCGCCGGACCCTGCTCGACGCCCGGGACGCCCTGCACCTGGTCACCGGACGGGCCACCGACCGCCTCGCCCTCCAGGAGCAGGACCAGGTCGCCGCGGAGCTCGGCCTGCTGGACGCCGACACGCTGCTGCGCCAGGTGTACGAGGCGGCCCGGACCGTCTCGTACGCCACCGATGTCACCTGGCGCGAGGTGAACCGCGTCCTCAAGGCGCGGTCCGTACGTCCGCGGCTGAGGGCCATGCTCGGCGCGGGCCGCCGGCCGGAGCCCGAGCGCACCCCGCTGGCCGAAGGCGTCGTCGAGTTCGACGGCGAGGTGGTGCTCGCCCGCACCGTGAAGCCCGAACGCGATCCCGTGCTGCCGTTGCGGGCCGCCGCGGCCGCCGCCCAGAACGGGCTGCCGCTCTCCCTGCACGCCGTCCGGCGGCTCGCGGCCGCCACCCGCCCGCTGCCCGTGCCGTGGCCCGCCGAGGCCCGCGAGGAGCTCGTCACCCTGCTCGGCGCCGGTGAGTCCACCGTCGCCGTCTGGGAGGCGCTGGAGGCCGAAGGACTGATCACCCGGCTGCTGCCCGACTGGGAGCGGGTGCGCTGCCGGCCGCAGCGCAACGCCGTGCACACCTGGACCGTCGACCGGCACCTCGTCGAGGCGGCCGTCAAGGCCTCCGCGCTGACCCGCCGTGTCCACCGCCCCGACCTGCTGCTGGTCGCGGCCCTGCTGCACGACATCGGCAAGGGCTGGCCCGGCGACCACTCCGTGGCGGGCGAGACCATCGCCAAGGACGTCGCCACCCGCATCGGCTTCGACCGCGCCGACGTCGCCGTCATCGCCACACTCGTCCGTCACCATCTGCTGCTCATCGAGACCGCCACCCGGCGCGATCTGGACGACCCGGCGACCGTGGCCTCCGTCGCGGCCGTCGTGAAGTCCCCGGGCACCCTCGAGCTGCTGCACGCCCTGACCGAGGCGGACGCGCTGGCCACCGGGCCGGCCGCCTGGTCGACCTGGCGCGGCTCGCTCGTGACCGACCTGGTCAAGCGGGTCGCCGGCGTCCTCGCGGGGGAGGCCCCCGAGGAGCCGGAGCCCACGGCACCCAGCGCGGAGCAGGAGCGGCTCGCCGTCGAGGCGCTGCGCACCGGCGGCCCGGTGCTCTCGCTGCACGCACAGGCGGACCAGCCCCAGGGGGAGCGGGAGGAGGACGGTGAGGATGAGCCCGAGCCGGTCGGTGTGGAGCTGCTGATCGCCCTGCCGGACCAGCCGCGTGTGCTGCCCGCCGCGGCCGGAGTCCTCGCGCTGCACCGGCTCACGGTCCGTGCCGCCGATCTCAGCGCCGTCGAGCTGCCGGGCGAGATGGGGCCGGGGTCCGTCCTCGTCCTGAACTGGCGGGTCGCCGCCGCCTTCGGTTCGCTGCCGCAGGCCGCCCGGCTGCGGGCCGACCTCGTCCGGGCCCTGGACGGCTCGCTGGACATCGCGTCCCGGCTCGCCGAACGCGAGGCCGCCTATCCGCGCCGCCGCGGGGTCCAGGCCCCGCCGCCCCGGGTCACCGTCGCCTCCGCGGCCTCCCGGCACGCCACCGTGATCGAGGTCCGCGCCCAGGACGCCCCCGGGCTGCTGCACCGCATCGGTCACGCCCTGGAAACGGCCGGCGTGCGGGTGCGCAGCGCCCATGTCTCGACTCTCGGCGCCAACGCGGTCGACACGGTCTACGTCACGGCCGCGGACGGGTCGATGCTCTCCGACACCCGCGCGGCCGACGTGGCACGAGAGGTGGAGCAGGCGCTGCGCTGACCGGTGTCCGGAAAGCTCCTGACGGGCCTGGTAACGCAATTTGTGCGGCCGGATACCCTGGGGGGCGACTGACTCAGCCCCCGACCCGAGGATCTGCGACCACCGTGTTCGATACCCTTTCCGATCGTCTCAGTGCGACGTTCAAGACACTCCGCGGTCGGGGCCGCCTGTCCGAGGCGGACATCGACTCCGCAGCACGCGAGATCCGTATCGCGCTGCTCGAAGCGGACGTCGCCCTTCCCGTGGTCCGTGCGTTCATCGCGAACGTCAAGCAGCGGGCCATGGGCGCCGAGGTCTCGAAGGCGCTGAACCCCAGTCAGCAGGTCATCAAGATCGTCAACGAGGAGCTCATCGGCATCCTCGGCGGCGAGACCCGCCGGCTCCGCTTCGCCAAGCAGCCCCCGACCGTGATCATGCTCGCGGGCCTCCAGGGTGCCGGTAAGACCACCCTCGCCGGAAAGCTCGGCCTCTGGCTCAAGGGGCAGGGCCACTCCCCGCTGCTCGTCGCCTGTGACCTCCAGCGGCCCAACGCCGTGAACCAGCTCGCCGTGGTCGCCGAGCGCGCGGGCGTCGCGGTCTACGCGCCGGAGCCCGGCAACGGCGTCGGTGACCCGGTCAAGGTCGCCAAGGACTCCATCGAGCACGCCAAGGCCAAGCAGTACGACGTGGTCGTCGTCGACACCGCCGGCCGTCTGGGCATCGACCAGGAGCTGATGCAGCAGGCCGCGGACATCCGCGACGCCGTCAGCCCCGACGAGGTCCTCTTCGTCGTCGACGCCATGATCGGTCAGGACGCGGTCAACACCGCCGAGGCCTTCCGTGACGGCGTCGGCTTCGACGGCGTGGTGCTCTCCAAGCTCGACGGTGACGCCCGCGGTGGTGCGGCGCTCTCCATCGCGCACGTCACCGGCCGCCAGATCATGTTCGCCTCCAACGGCGAGAAGCTGGACGAGTTCGACGCGTTCCACCCGGACCGCATGGCGTCCCGCATCCTCGGCATGGGCGATGTGCTCAGCCTGATCGAGAAGGCCGAGCAGACCTTCAGCCAGGAAGAGGCCGCCAAAATGGCCTCCAAGCTGGCGAGCAGCAAGGGCAAGGACTTCACGCTCGACGACTTCCTGGCCCAGATGGAGCAGGTCCGCAAGATGGGCTCCATCTCCAAGCTGCTCGGGATGCTGCCCGGCATGGGGCAGATGAAGGACCAGATCAACAACATCGACGAGCGCGAGGTGGACCGCACCGCCGCGATCATCAAGTCGATGACCCCGGCCGAGCGCCAGGACCCGACGATCATCAACGGCTCGCGCCGTGCCCGTGTCGCCAAGGGCTCCGGTGTCGAGGTCAGTGCCGTGAAGAACCTGGTGGAGCGGTTCTTCGAGGCCCGCAAGATGATGTCGCGCATGGCCCAGGGCGGCGGGATGCCGGGCATGCCCGGGATGCCGGGCACCGGTGGTGGCCCCGGCCGTCAGAAGAAGCAGATCAAGCAGGCCAAGGGCAAGCGCAAGAGCGGCAACCCGATGAAGCGCAAGGCCGAGGAGGAGGCCGCCGCCGCCCGCCGCGAGCAGGCCGCCGCGCAGGGCGGTGCCTTCGGTCTCCCGGGCGGCCAGGACCAGGACTTCGAACTGCCGGACGAGTTCAAGAAGTTCATGGGCTGACGGCTCACACACACGACGCGAGGGGCCCACGGCCGGCAGGCCGTGGGCCCCTCGCGTGCTTCTCGCGCCGTACCCGCGTGAGGCCGTACCGCGTGGGCCCGCTCACGACCCTCGCGGGCGCGAACGACCGTCCCTCCCGTCGGAAGGGAAGCCCTCAGGGGGTCCGGGTTATCAGGTAGCGGAAGACATTCGGCATCCACACCGTCCCGTCACCGCGGACGTACGGATGCAGCGCCTCCGCCATCTCCTTGCGGACCTGCGCCAGGTCGGTGGCGCGCACCGCCGCCGAGTAGAGCCCGGTCGACAGCAGTCCCCGCACCGCACTGTCCAGGTCCGCGTACCCGAAGGGGCACGCCACCCGGCCCGAGCCGTCCGGTTTCAGTCCCGCCTTCGAGGCCACGTCCTCCAGGTCGTCCCGCCGCGCCGGCCGCCAGCCGCTGCCGCGCATCCGCTCGGCCACCCGCAGCACGCCCGCCGTGGCGCAGCGCTCCGGCGGTCCCCAGCCGGTGAGCACCACCGCGCTGCCGCGCTCGCCGAGCTCCACGGCTTCCTCCAGCGCCGGTCCGAGCCCTTCGGTGTCACCGGCGGCACAGCCGATCGGCTGGAACGCCGTGATCATGTTGTACGGGGACCCGGCCGCGCCGGCCGCGTCCCGCACCTCGCCGTCCACCAGGCCGACGTCCGGCGCGCCCGCGCGCGGCGTCGAGGCGTCGGACGGTGTCATCCGTTCCTTCGCCAGAGCGAGCCGCTCCCGGTCCGTGTCGACGCCCGTCACGCTCGCTCCGCGCGAGGCGGCGATCAGCAGGGCGAGACCGGAGCCGCAGCCGAGGCCGAGCAGCCGGGTCCGTGAACCGACCTCCAGTCGTGAGTACACCGCTTCGTACAGCGGCACCAGCATCCGTTCCTGGATTTCGGCCCAGTCCCGGGCCCGTGCGCACGCCTCGGCGGGCGTCGGTGACGCCGTACGGGGTCGGTGTCGGACGAGCGTTGGTGTCATGGAAAGCGCCCCAATCCGCCGTGTGTGGCCGAGTACTGGACTGCCCCCGTGTTTCCGTGCGCCGTGCGTTCCCCCGTATGCCAGAGAACTCCCCATGCGTCCCCGCGTCCAGGGGGCGTGGGGGGAATGCTTGGGGTTCCCGGAGCTTCCCGTACGCATGTGCGCCCCGGCTCCGGTCGATTCACGGGTCGGCCCCGTGTCGCCGTACGATGCGCGCCATGGCAAAGGCACCCGTTCTCACGCCCCAGGCTGAAGACTTCCCTCGCTGGTACCAGGACCTGATCAACAAGGCCGAGTTGGCGGACAACGGCCCGGTGCGCGGCACCATGGTCATCCGGCCGTACGGCTACGGCCTGTGGGAGCGGATGCAGCAGGAGATGGATGCCCGCATCAAGGACGCGGGTGCCCAGAACGCCTACTTCCCGCTCTTCATCCCCCAGTCTTACCTGACTCGCGAGGCTGAGCACGTCGAGGGCTTCGCGCCCGAGCTCGCCGTGGTCACGCACGGTGGCGGCAAGGAGCTCGAGGAGCCCGTCGTCGTCCGCCCCACCTCCGAGACGATCATCAACGACTACTTCTCGAAGTGGGTGCAGAGCTACCGGGACCTGCCCCTGCTGATCAACCAGTGGGCGAACGTGGTCCGTTGGGAGATGCGCCCGCGCGTCTTCCTGCGGACGACGGAATTCCTCTGGCAGGAGGGCCACACGGCCCATGCCACCTACGAGGAGGCCCGGGACTACGCCGCGCACATCCACCGGAACGTGTACGCGGCATTCATGGTCGACGTCCTCGGTATCGACGTCGTCCTCGGCCGCAAGACCGCGCGCGAGCGCTTCGCCGGAGCCGTCAACACCCTGACGCTGGAAGGGATGATGGGCGACGGCAAGGCGCTTCAGATGGGTACGAGCCACGAGCTCGGCACCAACTTCGCCAAGGCCTTCAACACCCAGTACCTGTCCAAGGACGGCAAGCAGGAGCTCGTCTGGCAGACCTCCTGGGGCAGCTCCACCCGGATGGTCGGCGGACTGATCATGTCCCACGGTGACGACAACGGACTGCGCGTCCCGCCGCGCCTCGCGGCCGTCCAGGTCGTCGTCATGGCCATCAAGGGCGACGAGGCCGTCGCCAAGGTGCGCGAGATCGGCGACCGGCTGAAGGCCGCCGGTCTGCGCGTCCACGTCGACGACCGTACGGACACGCCGTTCGGCCGCCGAGCGGTCGACTGGGAGCTCAAGGGCGTCCCGGTACGCGTCGAGATCGGCCCGCGGGACCTGGAGGCCGGCACCGCGATGCTCGCCCGCCGGATTCCGGGAGGCAAGGAGCCGGTGCGCATCGACGACCTCGCCGGACTGCTGCCCGCGCTGCTGGAGGAGGACCAGGCCCAGCTGCTGCGCGAATCCCGCGAACGGCGCGAGTCCCGTACCGCCGATGTGACCGGGATCGCCGAGGCCGCCGAGGCCGCCACCGCCGGCGGCTGGGCCAGGATCCCCTGGGCGGCGCTGGGCCAGGAGGGTGAGGCGAAGCTCGCCGAGCAGTCGGTGTCGGTGCGCTGTCTGGTCGCCGAGGACGGGTCGGTGCCCGACGCCGACGACGCGCCGGGTAATGTCGCGATCGTCGCGCGGGCCTACTGAGGCAGCGCGGCCCGCGCCACGCGGCCCGGCTCCGGGCCGCCGCCCCCGGCGCGCAGCGCTCGTCCACGCGCTGGGGCGTACGAGCCGCTACGTACCACCTTGTTGCGAGCTGCGAGGCTTCTCCGCAGATCAGCGCACCCGCCCTCGTCAGGACGCATCAATGGCAACTGACTGGTACGTGCAAATTATTTGGGATGCCCCGTAATGGAACCCGCGAGACGTTCGGCTCGTTATCACGACGTGAGCACGACACCACCTGTTCTCGCCGCAGAGCTGGCACAGGCGTGGGCCGACATTCAGCGGCACCACCCCGAACTGCCGGATCTTGCCGCGCCCGAGTCCCTGATCGGAGAGTCCTCGTCCGCCTGCGGCGCCGAGCTCTCCTTCGAGCGACTGCTTCACGAAGCAGTCCACGGCATCGCCGCCGCACGAGGTGTCCGCGACACCTCACGCGCCGGCCGCTACCACAACCGTCGATTCCTGGCGATCGCCGAGGAGATGGGTCTCGACCATGTGGAGGAGCCGCACCCCAGCAGCGGATTCTCCCTGGTTGCGCTCAGCCCCGAGGCGAAGCGCCGCTACCGTCCCACGATGGAGAGACTGCAGCGCGCCCTCAAGGCGCACACGGTCGCCACAGCCTCCGACACCAAGCGCTCCTTCCGCGGACCTGCCGCCCGGCACGGATCCTCGGGCGGCGGTGTGCGGGTGAAGGCCGTCTGCGACTGCGGTCGCAACGTCCGGGTGGTGCCGTCCGTCCTGGCCCAGGCCCCGATCGTCTGCGGTGGCTGCGGCAAGCCCTTCCGTATCCCCGAAGTGGTCGCCGCGGCGAGCTGACCCCCGGCACCGGCCGCCGACGGGGGCGGTGCAGGTCCGGGGGGAAGAGCGCCGTCGGCGTGTGGCACAATGGCTAGCTGTACTCGACAGTCGCACAGGACCCCTCTCTCCTCCGGCTGACGCGTCCATCGGGCACCCCGAGTACCGCAACCCCACGTGGCATCCCGTTGTGCCCAACCACGTCAAGACCAGGAGACACCACTTCCGTGGCAGTCAAGATCAAGCTGAAGCGTCTGGGCAAGATCCGTTCGCCTCACTACCGCATTGTCGTCGCCGACTCCCGTACCCGCCGTGACGGCCGGGCCATCGAGGAGATCGGTCTGTACCACCCGGTGCAGAACCCCTCGCGTATCGAGGTCGACTCCGAGCGCGCGCAGTACTGGCTGTCCGTCGGCGCCCAGCCGACCGAGCCGGTCATGGCGATCCTGAAGCTCACCGGCGACTGGCAGAAGCACAAGGGCCTGCCGGCCCCGGCGCCGCTGAAGGTCGCTGAGCCGAAGGCCGACAAGCGCGCCGCGTTCGACGAGTTCGCCAAGAGCATCGAGGGCGGCGAGTCCAAGGGTGAGGCCATCACCCCGAAGGCGAAGAAGTCCGACAAGAAGGCGGACGAGGCGGCTGAGGCTGCCGAGGCCGCCGAGTCGACCGAGGCCTGAGCATGCTCGAGGAGGCTCTCGAGCACCTCGTGAAGGGCATCGTCGACAACCCGGACGATGTGCAGGTCGCCTCGCGCGACCTGCGCCGTGGACGTGTGCTCGAGGTCCGGGTCCATCCCGACGACCTCGGTAAGGTGATCGGCCGCAACGG
This sequence comes from Streptomyces sp. AM8-1-1, assembly GCF_032229325.1. Taxonomy (NCBI): domain Bacteria; kingdom Bacillati; phylum Actinomycetota; class Actinomycetes; order Kitasatosporales; family Streptomycetaceae; genus Streptomyces; species Streptomyces sp. AM8-1-1. The sequence continues at coordinate 2,351,469 of NZ_CP135086.1, read as the reverse complement.
CCGCACCGCGCGCGCTCTGCGTACCGTCGTGGGCGCAATCGGCGGCCGTGGTATCCGCGTCGACCTCGTCGACGTGGACCAGGTCAGCTGACCAGAGGAACACCGGCACGGGCCGGGGAGGGCTTTCGAGCCGTCCCCGGCCCGTCGTCGTACGGGTCGTACGAAAGAGAGAGTGCAACGTGCAGTTGGTAGTCGCCCGGATCGGCCGTGCCCACGGCATCAAGGGCGAGGTCACCGTCGAGGTGCGCACCGACGAGCCGGAGCTGCGGCTCGGGCCCGGCGCCGTCCTCGCCACCGAGCCCGCCACGGTCGGGCCGCTGACGATCGAGACCGGCCGGGTGCACAGCGGCCGGCTGCTGCTGCGCTTCGAGGGCGTACGCGACCGCACCGCCGCCGAGGCCCTGCGCAACACGCTGCTGATCGCCGACGTGGACCCGGAGCAGATGCCCGAGGAGCCCGACGAGTACTACGACCACCAGCTGATGGACCTCGACGTCGTCCTCGCCGACGGCACCGAGATCGGCCGGATCACCGAGATCAGCCATCTGCCCTCGCAGGACCTGTTCATCGTGGAGAGGCCGGACGGCAGCGAGGTGATGATCCCGTTCGTCGAGGAGATCGTCACCGGCATCGACCTGGAGGAGCAGCGGGCCGTCATCGACCCGCCGCCCGGCCTCATCGACGACAGCGAGGCCGAGATCGCGTCGTCGCGCGATGCCGGGACGCGTGCTGCCGAGGACGAGAACTGATGCGGCTCGACGTCGTCACGATCTTTCCCGAGTACCTGGAACCGCTGAACGTCTCGCTCGTCGGCAAGGCACGCGCCCGCGGACGGCTCGACGTCCAGGTGCACGATCTGCGGGAATGGACGTACGACCGGCACAACACGGTCGACGACACCCCCTACGGCGGCGGCCCCGGCATGGTCATGAAGACCGAGCCGTGGGGCGACGCCCTGGACGAGGTGCTGGCGAGCGGCTACGAGGCGGGCGCCCACAGCCCCGCGCTCGTCGTGCCCACCCCCAGCGGCCGGCCCTTCACCCAGGAACTCGCCGTGGAGCTGTCCGGGAACCCCTGGCTGATCTTCACGCCCGCCCGCTACGAGGGCATCGACCGCCGGGTGGTCGACGAGTACGCGACCCGGATGCCGGTCCACGAGGTCTCCATCGGCGACTACGTCCTGGCCGGCGGCGAGGCTGCCGTCCTGGTGATCACCGAGGCGGTGGCGAGGCTGCTGCCCGGCGTCCTCGGTAACGCGGAGTCGCACCGCGACGACTCGTTCGCACCCGGCGCGATGGCGAACCTCCTCGAAGGGCCCGTCTACACCAAGCCGCCCGAGTGGCGTGGCCGCGCCATTCCGGATGTGCTGGTCAGCGGGCACCACGGGAAGATCGCGCGCTGGCGCAGGGACGAGGCGTTCCGGCGTACGGCACTCAACAGGCCGGACCTGATCGAGCGTTGCGACCCGGCCGGCTTCGACAAGAAGGACCGGGAGACGCTGTCCATCCTGGGCTGGGCCCCGGAGCCCGGCGGCCGATTTTGGCGCAGGCCCCCGGCCGTGGAACAATAGGCCGCTGCTGTGCGTCCGGCCGGCGCCCCTGCCACAGGGGGACCGACGCCCGCTCGACGAGGACAGCGACCTCATCTCATTCTCGACCGTTCCGTCGATGACCTGTGGCATCGGCGAGGAAGCAGATCACCATGGCCCACCTGCTCGACAACGTCAACGCGGCTTCCCTGCGCAGCGACCTTCCCGCCTTCCGTCCCGGTGACACCGTCAACGTCCACGTGCGCGTCATCGAGGGCAACCGCTCGCGTATCCAGCAGTTCAAGGGCGTTGTCATCCGCCGCCAGGGTTCGGGCGTCAGCGAGACCTTCACGGTCCGCAAGGTCTCCTTCTCCGTCGGCGTCGAGCGCACCTTCCCGGTGCACAGCCCGATCTTCGAGAAGATCGAGCTCGTCACCCGCGGTGACGTGCGTCGCGCGAAGCTGTACTACCTCCGTGAGCTGCGCGGCAAGGCCGCGAAGATCAAGGAGAAGCGCGACAACTGAGCGTCGTGGGACTGAGCTTCGGCTCACACGACGCCCGTGTCCACAGAAGGGCCGGATAGGCTTCGCCCTCGATGGACACCGAAGCGAAGAACACAGAGCGCGACCGCTCTTCCACCCCCGAAGCCGGGGTAGAGGGAGAGGGGTCGCGCTCCGTGCGTTCCTCCGGGCTCTCCGGGATGTCGTGGAGGAGAGCCGCGCTGCTGGGCGTGGCCTGCACGTTCGTGGTCCTGATGTTCAGCCGTTTCGTGGTGCAGCCCTTCCAGATCCCCAGCAGTTCCATGGAGCCGGCCCTCCAGGCCGGGGACCGGGTGCTGGTGAACAAGCTGGCGTACCGTTTCGACTCGGAGCCGCAGCGCGGGGACATGGTCGTCTTCGACGGCACGGGCTCCTTCGTCCGGGAAGGCCTGGCGGAGAATCCGGTCAGCGCCGCGGCACGGGGTGCGCTCGCGGCACTGGGTCTCGCCGAGCCGGCCGAGACCGACTTCGTGAAGCGCGTGGTGGGTGTGGGCGGCGACCGTGTGGTCTGTTGCGACAAGGGGGGCAGGGTCGAGGTGAACGGCGTACCGCTGGACGAGAGATATCTCCATCCCGACGACGTTCCGTCCGAGGTGCCCTTCGACATCGTCGTTCCCGACGGCACTCTGTGGGTCATGGGGGACCACCGGAGCAATTCGCGCGACTCCCGCGATCATCTCGGTGAGCCGGGCGGCGGCATGGTGCCCGTCGACCAGGTCATCGGGCGCGCGGACTGGATCGGCTGGCCGCTGGGCCGCTGGACCTCCCTGGAGCGCCCGGACACGTTCTCGCGCGTACCGGAAGCGGGACGAATGCCGGGCGGCGCCCATGGGTAACCGTGGGCGTCGCGCCAGCCACCGATCCGACACCCGGCTGCCGACCGGGACCCGGCCGACCAACGGCTCCCGGTCCCTGCCGGGCCGGGCCGAGCGGCGCCGGCTCGCGCAGAAGGTGAAACGCAAGCGCCGTCGTTCCGCCGTCAAGGAGATACCCCTCCTCATCACCGTGGCGCTGATGATCGCGCTGGTGCTGAAGACGTTCCTGGTGCAGGCGTTCGTGATCCCGTCGGGCTCGATGGAGCAGACGATCCGCATCCAGGACCGTGTGCTGGTGGACAAGCTCACGCCGTGGTTCGGCTCCAAGCCCGAACGTGGTGACGTCGTCGTCTTCAAGGACCCCGGCGGCTGGCTCCAGGACGAGCAGAACCCGTCGACGACCGAGGATCCGATCGTCGTCAAGCAGGTCAAACAGGGTCTGACCTTCATCGGGCTGCTGCCGTCGGACGACGAGCAGGACCTGATCAAGCGAGTGGTCGCGGTCGGCGGGGACACTGTCAAGTGCTGCGACAAGGACGGTCGCGTCACGGTCAACGGGACCCCGCTCATCGAGCCCTATCTGAACCCCGGAAACGTTCCTTCGACGCTGAAGTTCGAGGTCGCCGTACCCAAGGGCCGGATCTTCGTGATGGGTGACCATCGCGCCAACTCGGCCGACTCGCGCTTCCACCTCGACGAGAAGGACCGGGGCACGGTCTCCGAGGACGAGGTCGTCGGGCGCGCGGTCGTGATCGCCTGGCCCATCGGTCACTGGCGCAAACTGGAAGAGCCGGAGACATACGCATCGGTCCCGAACGCGCGTGCCGGAGCGACCGGGGCGCTCGGAGCTTCGAATAGTGTGTCCCCTCAGGATCGGAACGGATTGATCCTGCTCCCGAGCCCTGCGGAACTCCCGCTCGTTATGGGAGTGGTGGGCCTGCTTCTCCTTCGGGGCAGGCGGTACGCACGGAGACAGGAGTGGATGTGGGGGATGTGGCGGTCGGCGCACGATCCGGACACGGACAGCCGGAGGACAGGCCGGGCGGGCACGCCGAGCCACCCGCGGAAATGACGGGCGGGAGGGCGGGCGATCCGCCGCGCGGCGACGACCACGGCGCGGACGGCGGATCGGCGGACGGCAGTGGTACGGGACAGAAGAAGCAGCGATCCTTCTGGAAGGAACTGCCGCTCCTGATCGGTATCGCGCTGCTTCTCGCGCTGCTCATCAAGACGTTCCTCGTACAGGCCTTCTCGATCCCGTCGGACTCGATGCAGGACACCCTGCAGCGCGGCGACCGGGTGCTCGTGGACAAGCTCACGCCGTGGTTCGGCTCGGAACCGGAGCGCGGTGAGGTCGTGGTCTTCCACGACCCGGGCGGCTGGCTCGACGGCGAGCCCACCCCGGCCCCGAACGTTGCGCAGAAGTTCCTCAGCTTCATCGGTCTGATGCCCTCGTCCGAGGAGAAGGACCTGATCAAGCGGACGATCGCGGTCGCGGGCGACACGGTGGAGTGCAAGAAGGGCGGCCCGGTCAAGGTCAACGGGAAGGCGCTCGACGAGCCGTACATCTTCCCCGGGGACACCCCCTGCGACGACCAGCCGTTCGGGCCGTTCAAGGTGCCGAAGGACCGGATCTGGGTGATGGGCGACCACCGCCAGAACTCCCGGGACTCCCGGTACCACATGGAGGACGTGAACGGCGGGTTCGTGCCGGTCGACAAGGTCGTCGGACGCGCTGTCGTGGTCGCGTGGCCGCTCAACCGCTGGGCGACGCTGCCGGTACCGTCCACCTTCGACCAGCCCGGCATCAACACCGCCGCGGCGGCCGTCTCGTCGAGCGCGCCGCTGGCGATGGGCGCGGTGGGCGCCCTGCCGATCGTGCTCTGGCGCCGGCGGAGGCTGACCGGAGGGCGTACCGCCGGGTAGGGTGCCGTCCCAGATCGCACGAACCCCGGGCAGCGCATCCCGGGGGCGAGTCTCCGAGGTGGGGAGCGCTGGGATGGGAACAGGACGTACGGATGACGGCCGCGGTCGGCTCGGCAGTGCTCTGTCGGGCGTGGCCGTGGCCGTCGGCTGTGTGCTCTTCCTCGGAGGGTTCATCTGGGGTGCCGTGGTCTATCAGCCGTACACCGTGCCCACCGACTCCATGACGCCGACCGTGCGGGTCGGGGAGCGGGTGCTGGCGGAGCGGATAGACGGCGACGAGGTGCGCCGCGGGGACATCGTCGTGTTCCGCGACTCCCAGTGGGGAGACATGCCGATGGTCAAGCGGGTCGTCGGCATCGGCGGGGACAAGGTCGCGTGCTGTGGTGACGGCGGAAAGCTGACCGTCAACGGCACGGCGATTGACGAACCGTATCTGCAGAAGAAGGGCCCGGCCTCGGGGAAGACCTTCAGTGCGACGGTCCCGCAGGGCCAGCTGTTCCTGCTCGGGGACGAGCGCATGGGGTCGCTGGACTCCCGTGTGCACCTCGAGGACCCCGGGCAGGGGTCGGTGCCCCGTTCGGCGGTGGAGGCCCGGCTGGACGCCGTGGCCTGGCCCTTGGACGGCGGGCTGCTGGAGCGGCCAGAGGGGTTCGAGGCACTGCCGGGAGGGATCTCCCGGATCGGGCCGGTGCAACTGATCGTCGGTGTGATCGTGACCGGCGCGCTGCTGATCTTCGGCGGGGCGGCGTACGGGCCGCTGGCCAAGCGGCTGTCCGGCAGGAAGCGCGGCGCGTCCGGGGGCGGGGGCAGGAAGGCGACGGCCGGTGTCGGGTGACGATCTCGGACGGGTTCCCGGACCGGTCTCGGAGGGTTCCGGGGGCGGCGGGGATCTTGGGAGCGGCGAGACTTTCTCGGGTGCCGCCGGTGGCGAGGGTCTGCCGGGCTCCGGGGGCGAGCTGCGGAGGGTCGCACGGGTCGTCCTGCTGGACCCCGAGGACCGGATTCTGCTGATGCACGGCTTCGAGCCCGACGATCCGGCCCACACCTGGTGGTTCACACCCGGGGGCGGGCTGGAGGGCGACGAGACCCGTGAGGAGGCGGCCCGGCGGGAGCTGGTGGAGGAGACCGGGATCACGGAGGTGGAACTGGGGCCCGTTCTGTGGCGCCGGACCTGCTCGTTCCCCTTCGCCGGACGCCGCTGGGACCAGGACGAGTGGTACTTCCTCGCGCGTACGGAGCAGACGGCGACCGATACGCGCGGTCTCACGGAGCTGGAGCGACGCAGTGTCACGGGTCTGAGGTGGTGGACCTCCGCCGAACTGTCGGCGGCGCGTGAGACGGTGTATCCGACCAGGCTCGCCGAGCTGCTGCGCACGCTGCTCGACGAGGGTCCTCCGAGTACACCGGTGGTCCTGGCCCCAGAAGTGGTCTAGGGGTCCCAGGGCTGTCGCACAATAGGGGGACGCACGGCTGAAGGGGAACATGCCATGAGCGCCGAGGACCTCGAGAAGTACGAGACCGAGATGGAGCTGAAGCTCTACCGGGAGTACCGAGACGTCGTCGGGCTGTTCAAGTACGTGATCGAGACCGAGCGTCGTTTCTACCTCACCAACGACTACGAAATGCAGGTCCACTCGGTGCAGGGCGAGGTCTTCTTCGAGGTCTCGATGGCCGACGCCTGGGTCTGGGACATGTACCGACCGGCCAGATTCGTCAAGCAGGTACGGGTACTCACGTTCAAGGACGTGAATATCGAGGAGCTCAACAAGAGCGATCTCGAACTTCCGAGTGGCTGAGTTTTCCACAAGGGGCGAGTTGTCCACCAAGATCCACACGTGAGGATCTGAAGCGTCACAGTCGGTGCCGGAGGTGGTGCCGAGATGAACGCTACGGGGGCACTGGGACGGTACGGCGAGGAGTTGGCGGCGCGGCTGCTGACCGAGGCCGGCATGACGCTTCTCGCGAGGAACTGGCGCTGCGGGCGGACGGGCGAGATCGACATCGTCGCCAGGGACGGCGACCTGCTGGTCGTCTGTGAGGTCAAGACCCGCCGAGCGGGTCCCTTCGAGCATCCGATGGCAGCGGTCACGCCCACGAAGGCGGACCGCCTCAGACGGCTGGCCGAATGCTGGCTGGAGCGGCACGGCGGCCCGCCGCCGGGCGGGGTGCGCATCGACCTGGTGGGCGTGACGCTGCCCCGCCGCGGTGCGCCCGTCGTGGAGCATGCGCGGGGGGTGGCCTGATGGGGTTCGCGCGAGCGTGTTCGGTGGCGCTGGTCGGCGTCGAAGGCGTGGTGGTGGAGGTCCAGGCGGACCTGGAGCCGGGCGTCGCCGCGTTCACCCTGGTCGGACTGCCGGACAAGAGCCTGGTGGAGAGCCGCGACCGGGTCAGGGCCGCGGTGGTGAACTCGGGCGGCGAGTGGCCGCAGAAGAAGCTCACGGTGGGTCTCAGCCCGGCATCCGTGCCCAAGGGCGGCAGCGGTTTCGACCTCGCCGTGGCGATGGCCGTCCTCGGCGCGTCGGAGCGGGTCGACCCGAAGGCCATCGCCGATCTGGTGCTGATCGGGGAGCTGGGGCTGGACGGCCGGGTGCGGCCCGTGCGAGGCGTGCTCCCCGCCGTCCTCGCCGCCGCCGAAGCGGGATACCGGCAGGTGGTCGTACCGGAGCAGACCGCGGGGGAGGCCCGGCTGGTCCCCGGAGTCTCGGTTCTCGGGGTCAGAAGTCTGCGGCAGCTGATCGCGGTGCTGAGCGACGAGCCGGTCCCGGAGGAGGAACCGGTGCCCGAGGGCAGTCCGGATCCGATACTGGCCGGGCTGATGGTGCCCGGGGCCGGCGTCGGCACGGGTCTCGCGCCGGAGGCCGTGGACGGGCCCGACCTCGCCGATGTCGCGGGCCAGTGGGCGGCGCGGACGGCGCTGGAGGTCGCGGCGGCGGGCGGCCACCATCTGATGCTGTACGGCCCGCCCGGTGCGGGGAAGACGATGCTGGCGGAGCGGCTTCCCGGCGTACTGCCGCCGCTGACGCGACAGGAGTCCCTCGAAGTCACGGCGGTGCACTCGGTGGCCGGCATCCTGCCGCCCGGCGAACCGCTGGTGCGCAGAGCGCCCTACTGCGCACCCCACCACTCGGCGACCATGCAGTCGCTCGTCGGCGGCGGGAACGGGCTGCCGAGGCCGGGGGCCGTGTCGCTGGCACACCGGGGCGTGCTGTTCCTGGACGAGACGCCCGAGTTCTCCGGCAAGGCACTGGACGCCCTGCGTCAGCCGCTCGAGTCGGGCCATGTCGTGGTGGCGCGCGCCGCGGGCGTGGTCCGGCTGCCGGCGCGCTTTCTGATGGTCCTCGCGGCCAATCCGTGCCCCTGCGGGCGGCACACCTTGCAGGGCATTGGCTGCGAGTGCCCGCCGTCGGCGGTCCGCCGCTATCAGGCACGTCTGTCCGGACCTCTGCTCGACCGCGTGGATCTGCGGGTCGAGGTGGAACCGGTCAACCGCAGCGACCTGCTCGGTCCGGGCGGACGGGGCGAGCCGACAGCGGTGGTCGCGGAGCGGGTGCTCGCGGCGAGACAGCGTGCCGCAGCCCGGCTGCGGGACACCCCCTGGAACGTCAACAGTGAGGTGCCGGGGCACGAACTGCGGACCCGCTGGGTCGTCGCCCCCGGCGCCCTGCACGCCGCCGAGCGCGACATGGAGCGCGGACTGCTCACAGCGCGTGGGCTGGACCGGGTTCTGCGGGTGGCCTGGACGATCGCGGACCTCGCAGGGCACGACAGGCCACAGCCCCAGGACGTCGATCTGGCCCTGGAGCTGCGCACCGGAGTCTCACGCGGTGCGCCGATGCCGACCGGTGGAGGAGGGCTGTGATGCGGGACGGCGGCTCGTCGGTGGGGGACGACGAGCGCATCGCACGGGCCGCCCTCACCCGGGTGATCGAGCCGGGGGACGAACGCGGTGGACGGTGGCTGGCCGAGATGGGCCCCCTCGAACTCATGGCCCGTCTCACCGCACCCGGGCCCGACGATGTACCGCTGCCGGGCGCGTCACCGCGCCGGGTAGCGAGCTACCGCATACGGGCGGCGGCGGTCGATCCGCTGCGCGATCTGGAGGCCGTGGCCTCGTTCGGCGGCCGGTTCATCTGTCCGGGGGAGGGGGAGTGGCCGACCCAGCTGGACGACCTCGGCGATGCCAGACCCGTGGGGCTGTGGGTCCGTGGGCGCCCTGACCTGCGGAAATGGGCTCTGCGGTCGGTCGCGGTGGTCGGCGCTCGGGCCTGCACGCCGTACGGGGCGCACATGGCCGCCGGCCTCGCCTCGGGGCTGGCCGAGCGGGGCTGGGTCGTGGTGTCGGGCGCTGCCTTCGGGGTCGACGGCTCGGCTCATCGCGGCGCACTGGCGGCAGGCGGTGCCACGGTTGCCGTGCTGGCCTGCGGCGTGAACGTCGCCTACCCGCGGGGCCACACCGAGTTGCTGGGACGGATCGCCGAACAAGGTCTGGTCGTCGGGGAGTTGCCGCCGAGCGACCATCCGACGCCGAGCAGGTTCATCCTCCGGAACCGGGTGATCGCCGCCCTGACCCGGGGCACGGTCGTGGTCGAGGCCGAGTACCGCAGCGGATCGCTGGCCACGGCCCGCAGCGCCCAGAGACTGGGCCGCCACACCATGGGGGTGCCCGGACCGGCGACCAGCGGCCTCTCGGGCGGTGTGCACGAACTGCTGCGTGGCGAGGCAGTGCTGGTCACCGACGCCGACGAAGTGGCCGAGCTGGTCGGAGAGATCGGAGAGCTGGCGCCCGAGCGGCGCGGCCCGGTGCTGCCGCGCGATGCGCTGGATCCCCTCAGCGCACGGGTCCTTGACGTTCTGCCGGCGAGTGGCGCGGTCGACGGCGGGCGGATCGCCCACGACGCCGGAGTCACCCCGGACGAGGCGCTCGGCAGGCTGTACGAACTGCAGGCCCTGGGGTTTGTCGAACGGCACGGAGAGGGATGGCAGTTGACGCACACCGCCGGCCGGCGGTCGAACGCGCGGCGAGGCGGTCCTTGACCTGGAGCATTCGGGTGAAATGGTGTGAGCGATGACCTCCGCAGGCCTGTTGTTGACACCGGAAGGACCGGCGCGTGCCGTGCTCGCGCCGGTTCGAAGGTGTGGCCGATGGCTGATACCTCGCACAGGTTCCATCCCCCTGCCTTCGCCCACCGCGACCGCGCAGTCACGCTACGCTCACCATTTCCGCCCCGACGCTCGTCCCCCTTCACTCCCCTCCCCCCACAGCAGAACGGCTCAAGGCAACGCATGCCCCAGCACACCTCCGGGTCTGACCGCGCGGCAGTGCCCCCCGCTGCCCGTGGCACCGTGCGGCCCCCCGCTCCCTCCTCCCTCGAGGAGCTGTGGCGGTCGTACAAGGACACAGGGGACGAGCGGCTGCGGGAGCAGTTGATCCTGCACTACTCACCGCTGGTGAAGTACGTCGCGGGCCGGGTGAGCGTCGGGCTCCCGTCCAATGTCGAGCAGGCGGACTTCGTGTCCTCGGGGGTCTTCGGACTCATCGACGCCATCGAGAAGTTCGACATCGAGCGGTCCATCAAATTCGAGACGTACGCGATCACCCGCATCCGCGGCGCGATGATCGACGAGCTGCGGGCCCTGGACTGGATCCCGCGCTCGGTGCGGCAGAAGGCCCGCGCCGTGGAGCGCGCCTACGCCACGCTCGAAGCGCAGTTGAGACGTACCCCGTCCGAGGGTGAGGTCGCCTCCGAGATGGGGATCGGCGTGGACGAACTGCACGCCGTTTTCAGCCAGTTGTCGCTGGCGAACGTGGTCGCCCTGGAGGAGTTGCTGCACGCCGGGGGCGAGGGCGGCGACCGGCTCAGCCTGATGGACACCCTGGAGGACACGGCCGCGGACAACCCGGTCGCGGTGGCCGAGGACCGCGAACTGCGCCGGCTGCTCGCCCGGGCCATCAACACCCTTCCCGATCGTGAGAAGACCGTCGTCACCCTCTACTACTACGAGGGGCTGACCCTTGCCGAGATCGGCAACGTTCTCGGAGTGACCGAGAGCCGGGTCAGTCAGATCCACACGAAATCGGTCCTCCAGCTGCGGGCGAAGCTCGCCGACGTGGGACGTTGACGCCGATTCTTGCCTGCCTCCGGTGAGACATCCGTAGAGTGGGCGCGTGCCAAGGATTCGAGCGGCCTCCGTGGCCGAGCACCGGACGATGCAGCGCGACGCCCTGCTGGATGCCGCGCGTTCCCTGTTGTCCGAGGGCGGGACGGAGGCGCTGACCTTCCCCGCTCTCGCCGAGCGCACGGGCCTTGCCCGGTCCTCCGTGTACGAGTACTTCCGTTCGCGAGCGGCGGTCGTCGAGGAGCTCTGCGCGGTGGACTTCCCCGTGTGGGCGGCGGAGGTCGAGAGCGCGATGCAGCGCGCGGACTCGGCGGAGGACAAGGTCGAGGCGTATGTGCGCCGGCAGCTGGCCCTCGTGGGGGACCGGCGGCACCGGGCCGTGGTCGCGATCTCCGCGAGCGAGCTGGACGCGGGTGCGCGGGAGAAGATCCGTGCCGCGCACGGCGGCCTGATCGCGATGATCGTCGAGGCTCTCGGCGAGCTGGGTCATGAGCAGCCCCGGCTCGCGGCCATGCTCTTGCAGGGCGTGGTGGACGCGGCGGTCCGGCGGATCGAACTGGGCGCGGCGGAGGATCCTGCGTCGGTCGCGGACGCGGCGGTGTCCATGGCGCTCCGGGGTGTGCGCGGCTGAGCCCGGCTTTCTCCTGCTGCTCCTGTGGGTCCTCCTTGTCGCCACTGCTGAACATCGACCGACCTGGTCGACCGGGCCGTTCGGGTTGAGCGGGCCGTTCGGGCCGTTCGGCGCCGCCGGGCACCTGGCGCTCGCACGCCCCACTTGTTCTGAGCGCCATCGCGGTCCAGCCGCGGCCGCGCCTCCCGCGCCCCCGTGCTTCCCGCGCTGACGCGGCCCGGAGCCGTCTCCGTCGTGCCGCTGAGTGCCGCCGTATCGCCGAAGGTCGCGGCGCCCCGCGCTCACGGCGGACAGATCTTGCCGCCCGGGCCCGCCGAAACCGCGCCCCCAACCCCTCAGCCCTCCGTGCACCAGCGCCGCCGTCACCAGCAGCGCCGCCGCGTGGAGCGCCCCCGCCGAGCCCATCGCACTCGCCGCCACCGGCTCAGCCGCCTGTTCCGCGGCAGCCGCCGCCGCCGCTCCCGTGTCCGGCTGAGGCACTCCCAGGACCGGAAGCAGCCGAGACGGGCCGCGCCGCAGCAGCCACGGAGGCAGCAGCGAGAGCGGGTCCAGATACTGAGTGCCCCGCAGCAGACCCCAGTGCAGACAGCCGACCGCGCAGTGCGAACGGCCGGTCTCGATGTGCCCCACCACCTCGCCGGCACGCACCTCCGTGCCCACCGTCGCCGTCGCCGCCACGGGCTCGTAGGTCGTGCGCAGCGGCGGATCCCCCGTACCGGTGAGACTGATGGTGAGCACTCCCCGTCCCGCCACCTTGCCCGCGAAGGAGACCCGTCCCGACGCGGCGGCCCGCACGGGTGCCCCGGGCGAGGCCGCGAGGTCGATGCCGCGGTGCCCCCGTCCGTACGCCGAGGCCGGTGGCTCCCAGCCCCGTACGATCTGTGGCCGTGGTGGCCCCAGCGGCCAGCTTCCGGTGTCACCCGCGGGCAAGGGGCCGGCGGACGCCCGGTCGGCCGATGCCGTCGCGACGACCAGCAGGAACAGGGCGAGCAAGGGCCCGAAGAGTCTGCGGTTCATGGCACAGACCGTCCCGTACGAGGCCGGAACCGAGTGGATCATGCTCCGGATCTGTGGAGTACCGGTCGGTTGTGGACAGCGCCGTCACCCGGCACCGTCCGGGTCCCGTACACTTCTTCTGGCGATCCGGGTCACCGGGTCGACTTCGCACGCCCCGCCATTCACCCTCTGAAGGTCGATGGCCGCGCTCCTCGGTCCCTTGTGGCATGGCGCGTCGGGGCGTCAGGACAAACCGAGAATCCAAGGAGATACGGCCATGGCCGTCGTCACGATGCGGGAGCTGCTGGAAAGCGGCGTCCACTTCGGTCACCAGACCCGTCGTTGGAACCCGAAGATGAAGCGATTCATCTTCACGGAGCGCAACGGCATCTACATCATCGACCTGCTCCAGTCGCTGTCGTACATCGACCGCGCCTACGAGTTCGTCAAGGAGACCGTCGCCCACGGCGGCTCCATCATGTTCGTCGGCACCAAGAAGCAGGCCCAGGAGGCCATCGCCGAGCAGGCGACGCGCGTTGGCATGCCGTACGTCAACCAGCGTTGGCTCGGCGGCATGCTGACCAACTTCTCCACGGTCTACAAGCGCCTGCAGCGCCTCAAGGAGCTCGAGCAGATCGACTTCGAGGATGTGGCCGCGTCCGGCCTCACCAAGAAGGAGCTCCTGGTCCTCTCGCGCGAGAAGGCCAAGCTGGAGAAGACCCTCGGCGGCATCCGCGAGATGCAGAAGGTGCCGAGCGCTGTCTGGATCGTCGACACCAAGAAGGAGCACATCGCCGTCGGTGAGGCGCGCAAGCTCCACATCCCGGTCGTCGCGATCCTCGACACCAACTGCGACCCCGACGAGGTCGACTACAAGATCCCGGGCAACGACGACGCGATCCGCTCCGTCACCCTGCTCACCCGCGTGATCGCCGACGCCGTCGCCGAGGGCCTCATCGCCCGTTCCGGCGTCGCCACCGGCGACTCCAAGCCGGGCGAGAAGGCCGCCGGCGAGCCCCTCGCCGAGTGGGAGCGCGACCTCCTCGAGGGCGAGAAGAAGGCCGACGAGGCTGAGAAGCCCGCCGAGGCTCCGGCTGCCGAGGCCGACAAGCCGGCCGAGGCCGCGGCCGACGAGGCGGAGAAGCCCGCCGAGGCCCCCGCCGCCGAGGCCGAGAAGCCGGCTGACGCCGAGCAGGCCTGAACCGCACAGCTTCGGTAGGTGAACGGCGGGGGACGGTGCCACAAGCGCCGGCCCCCGCCGCTCACCCGTAGATCTTCGACTTTCGACTTTCGAGAGAGATTCAAGGACATGGCGAACTACACCGCCGCTGACGTCAAGAAGCTCCGCGAGCTCACCGGCGCCGGCATGATGGACTGCAAGAAGGCCCTCGACGAGGCCGAAGGCAGCGTCGACAAGGCCGTCGAGCTCCTTCGCGTCAAGGGCCAGAAGGGCGTCGCCAAGCGCGAGGGCCGCAACGCCGAGAACGGCGCCGTCGTCTCCCTCATCTCCGAGGACAAGACCTCCGGTGTCCTGCTCGAGCTGAAGTGCGAGACGGACTTCGTCGCCAAGGGTGACAAGTTCCAGGCCGTCGCCAACTCGCTCGCCGCGCACGTCGCCGCCACCTCCCCGGCCGACCTCGACGCGCTGCTCGCCTCCGAGATCGAGGCCGGCAAGACCGTCCAGGCGTACGTCGACGAGGCCAACGCCAACCTGGGCGAGAAGATCGTCCTGGACCGCTTCGCGCAGTTCTCCGGTGCGTACGTCGGTGTCTACATGCACCGCACGATGCCCGACCTCCCGCCGCAGGTCGGCGTGCTGGTCGAGCTCGACAAGGAGAACGCCCAGATCGCCAAGGACGTCGCGCAGCACATCGCCGCCTTCGCGCCGACGTACCTCAACCGTGACGAGGTCCCGGCCGACATCGTCGAGAACGAGCGTCGCGTCGCCGAGGCCACCTCGCGTGAGGAGGGCAAGCCCGAGGCCGCCCTCCCGAAGATCGTCGAGGGTCGCGTCAACGGTTTCTTCAAGGAGGTCACCCTCCTCGACCAGCCGTTCGCGAAGGACAACAAGAAGTCCGTCCAGAAGGTTCTGGACGAGGCCGGTGTCACGCTGAAGCGCTTCGCGCGCATCCGCGTCGGCGCCTGAGCAAGTACGCGATCGCCACGGGAGCCCGATAGGGTTTCCTACGCAGTCATCGGCCGCGCGTGCCTGACGGCACCACTGCGTTGCAGCGCCGGACGACCGCAGATCTGACGAGGAGGCCATTGCCGACAGGGAAACAGACCCACCGGCAATGGCCTTCTCGTATGTGCACGAGGAGATCTCCATGAACAAGGGCGCGGACGCCAACCAGGCAACCGGCGACAAGAGCGACCACGACGACAAGAAGGCCGGGCGCTTCATGCTGAAGCTGTCCGGTGAGGCGTTCTCCGGCGGTGGGGGTCTCGGCGTCGACCCCGACGTCGTGCACGCCATCGCCCGCGAGATCGCCGCCGTGGTACGTGACGGCGCCGAGATCGCGGTCGTCATCGGCGGCGGAAACTTCTTCCGCGGCGCAGAACTGCAGGTCCGCGGCATGGACCGGGCCCGCTCCGACTACATGGGCATGCTCGGCACGGTCATGAACTGCCTCGCACTCCAGGACTTCCTGGAGAAGGAGGGCATCGACTCCCGTGTCCAGACAGCCATCACCATGGGCCAGGTCGCGGAGCCGTACATCCCGCTGCGCGCCGTGCGCCACCTGGAGAAGGGGCGCGTCGTGATCTTCGGCGCCGGTATGGGCATGCCGTACTTCTCCACCGACACCACCGCCGCGCAGCGAGCCCTGGAGATCGACGCCGAGGCCCTGCTGATGGGCAAGAACGGTGTCGACGGTGTCTACGACTCCGACCCCAAGACCAACCCGGACGCGGTGAAGTTCGACGCGCTGGAGTACGGCGAGGTGATCACCCGCAACCTCAAGGTCGCGGACGCCACCGCGGTCACCCTCTGCCGCGACAACGCCCTTCCGATCCTCGTCTTCGAACTCCTCACCGAAGGCAATATCGCGCGGGCCGTCAAGGGTGAGAAGATCGGGACTCTCGTGAGCGACCAGGGCACCCGGGGCTGACCCGGGGGCGTCCTTCCAGGGATAGACAAAGCCCTGCCGGTCGGACACCGTGCAGGGGAAGACGCGACACAGGTTCCGCCCAGCCCAGTTGCATGCCGGGCCCACTCAAGACACGCAGGAGCAAGTGGTGATCGAAGAGACCCTCCTCGAGGCCGAGGAGAAGATGGAGAAGGCCGTCCTGGTCGCCAAGGATGACTTCGCCGCGATCCGCACCGGACGTGCGCACCCGGCGATGTTCAACAAGATCGTGGCCGACTACTACGGTGCGCTGACCCCGATCAACCAGCTGGCCTCGTTCTCGGTGCCGGAGCCGCGGATGGCCGTGGTGACCCCGTTCGACAAGACCGCACTGCGCAATGTCGAGCAGGCGATCCGTGACTCCGACCTGGGCGTCAATCCCAGCAACGACGGCAACATCATCCGTGTGGTGTTCCCCGAGCTCACGGAGGAGCGCCGCCGCGAGTACATCAAGGTGGCCAAGAGCAAGGCCGAGGACTCGAAGATCTCGATCCGCTCCGTGCGCCGCAAGGCCAAGGAAGCCATCGACAAGCTGATCAAGGACGGCGAGGTCGGCGAGGACGAGGGCCGCCGTGCGGAGAAGGAGCTCGACGACACCACCGCGAAGTACGTCGCGCAGGTGGACGAGCTGCTCAAGCACAAGGAAGCCGAGCTGCTCGAGGTCTGATGAACGACTCTTCCTGGGGGGCTCCGCAGAGAGCCAGGTACGTCGGAGAATGGCTGCCCCCCGACCAGGGGCCTGCCCCGGCGGGTCCCGCATACGATGAGCATGACGCACAGCAGACTCGGCCCATGCCCATCGTGCCGGACTTTCCCGACGCAGGTAGAGACGCCGAAGACCGTAACGACCGCGACGAGCGCAACGACCTCGACCGGGGGGCCGCTCCACTGAGTGGCCCCCTGTTCCGGGACGAGATTCCGCAGGAGCCCATGCCTACCCCCGAGCCGGCGCCCGAACCGCCGCAGAGGAAGCGGGCCGGGCGTGACCTGAGGGCGGCCATAGGGGTCGGCGTCGGTCTGGGCGCGGTGATCGTGGCGTCGCTCTTCGTCGTCAAGGCCGTGTTCGTCGGCGTGATAGCGGTCGCCGTCGTGGTCGGGCTGTGGGAACTGACGTCCCGGCTCGAGGAGCGCAAGCAGATCAAGGCCCCGCTGGTGCCGCTCGCGGTCGGCGGGGCGGCCATGGTCGTGGCCGGTTATGTGCGCGGAGCCGAGGGTGCCTGGGTCGCCATGGCCCTCACCGCGCTGGCGGTGCTGGTCTGGCGGATGACCGAACCGCCCGAGGGATATCTGAAGGACGTCACCGCGGGTGTGTTCGCCGCGTTCTACGTCCCGTTCCTCGCGACGTTCGTGGCGATGATGCTCACCGCCGACGACGGCGCGAAGCGCGTGCTGATGTTCCTCGTGCTCACGGTGGTCAGCGACACCGGCGCGTACGCCGTGGGCTGGCGTTTCGGGAAGCACAAGCTGGCGCCCCGCATCAGCCCCGGGAAGACCCGCGAAGGGCTGCTGGGCGCGGTCACGTTCGCGATGGCGGCAGGTGCGCTGTGCATGCAGTTCCTCATCGACGACGGCACCTGGTGGCAGGGCCTGCTGCTGGGCTTCGCGGTCGCGGCCAGCGCCACCCTCGGTGACCTGGGCGAGTCGATGATCAAGCGGGACCTCGGCATCAAGGACATGGGCACGCTCCTGCCGGGGCACGGCGGCATCATGGACCGGCTCGACTCCCTGCTGCCGACGGCGCCCGTGGTGTGGCTCCTGCTGGTGATCTTCGTGGGCAGCGGCTGACCCTCGGTCGACCCCTGTCGTTCCGATGCAGCCGTTCTGAGGCAGTGACGGGCCCCCTTCCGGAAGGTTCCGGAAGGGGGCCTCTCTCGTGTCCGCGGGGAATTCCTCGTCAACGGAGAAATTTTTCCCGGCTCACTCATACGGGGACAGCGTGAGTCCCGTCCCTTCCCCGAGCGGAATCACGGCCCATTCCCGATTGCGAGGACACCTCTCCCGAGACCGAGGGCCGTGGCGACGCAACAAACAGGTCACCGGACTGCGGAAGTCGTCGCAGGCAGTCCGGTAACAGTCGTGTCCAGCACCTTCCCACCGAATATCGTTGGCACCGCAAGTGAGGGGCCGCGACATCGGAGGACGACGTTGGAGGTGCGCCTTCTGGGCCCGGCCGAGGTGTGGGACGGACATCGGCGCATTCCGCTGAGCGGTCCCAAACCCACGGCGATTCTCGCGGCTCTCGTCGTCAATCTCGGTGAGGTGCTTTCCACCGACCGCCTCGTGGACCTGGTCTGGGAGGAACAGGCGCCCGTCACCGCGCGGGCCCTCGTCGCCTCGCATGTGTCGGCACTGCGCCGGGCGCTGGCCGGGGCGGGGGACGACACCGCGATCCAGACCCGTTCACCCGGCTATCTCGCAGCCTTCCCGCCGTCCCGGATCGACGCCCACCGGTTCGAGCAGGCGCTCGCGCTCGGCCGGCGCACGGCCTCCGAGGGGCGGGCCGCCGAGGCCGTGGAGATCCTGCGGGACGCGATGGGTCTGTGGCGCGGGCAGGACGCGCTGGAAGGTCTCGATCAGTCCTTCGCACGGATCGAGGCCGCGCGTCTGGCCGAACTGCGGCTGGTGGCCCAGGAGGCACGGTTCGCCGCGGAACTGACCCTCGGGTGCCGGGCGGAGCTCGTCGCCGAACTCCTCGCGCATGTGGCCGCCCACCCGCTGCGGGAGCAGCCACGGGGGCAGCTGATGACCGCGCTGTTCCGGACCGGGCGGGTGCCCGACGCGCTGCGGACCTATCAGGAGGGGCGCGAACTGCTGCGCACGGAGCTGGGGATCGACCCCGGTCCGGAGCTGCGAGCGCTGCACCAGGCTCTGCTGACCGGGGACACGGCGCTGCTTGCCGCGGGGCCGCAGTCCGCCTCCGCCGGGACCGAGCCGGGCGCCGGGCGCGCGCCGCAGGAGGCGACAGCGGGTGAGCCGGTCCCGCGCGAGGCCTTACCTCGTCAGGGCGGGCCTCGTCAGGCCGTAGCGCGGGAGGCCGTACGCAGGGAGACCGTGCCGGACGCCCCCGGGCACCCCACGCCGTCCCATCTGCCGCCCGACGTCTCCGACTTCGTCGGCCGGAGCGAACAGATCGCCTGGGCCACCACCCTGCTGGACAGAGTCAACGATCCCGCGAGCACAGCGCCACCGATCGGGGTGATCTCGGGGCGTTCCGGGATGGGCAAGACGACGCTCGCCGTGCACATCGGCCACCGTCTGGCGGCCCTCTTCCCCGACGGGCAGCTGTTCCTGGACCTGCGCGCGTCCGACTCCGCGCCCGTGCAGACCGCCGACGCCCTCGCGAGGCTGCTGCGGGCCCTCGGGGCCGACCCCGACGCACTGCCCGGTGACCTGGAGGATCTCGTCGGGCTGTATCGCACGCACATCGCCCGCCGCCGGATACTCCTCATCCTGGACAACGCTGTCGGCGAGACCCTGCTGCGCCCGCTTCTGCCGCCGGGATCCGGCTCCGCCGTGCTGATCACCAGCCGGCGCCGGCTGGTCGCGCTCGAAGGTGCGGCCCATCTGGACCTCGCGGCCCCCGGGGAGCAGGAGGCGCTGGCCCTGATGGCCAAGGTCGCCGGCCCCGGGAGGGCCACCGCCGAGCCGGGGCAGGTCGCCGAGATCGTCGCGCTGTGCGGCAGGCTGCCCCTGGCGGTACGGATCGCGGGCGCCCGGCTCGCCGCGCGCCCGCACTGGACACCCGCACGCCTCGCCGCCCGGCTGCGTGACGAGCGCCGCCGGCTCGACGAACTCCAGGCCGGTGACCTGGAGTTGAGGGCGAGCCTGGAGCTCGGGTACGCGGACCTCGGCGAGCAGGAGCGCCGCGCGCTGCGCCGACTGGCGCTGATGGATCTGCCGGACTTCGCCGCGTGGGTCGCGGCCCCGCTCCTGGACGTGGGCGTCGACGAGGCCGAGGAGGCCGTCGAGCGCCTGGTGGACTGCCACTTCATCGACCTCGTGGGGGTCGACGAGACGGGGCAGACCCGGTACCGCATCCATGATCTAGCCCGGGAGCACGCCCGCGAGCGCTGCCTGACCGAGGAGACCGAGCAGGCCCGCGAGGATGCCGTCCTGCGACTGGTCTCCTGCTGGTTGTCACTGGCCAAGGAAGCGGCGGCGCGCGGGCCCGGCGGGGCCGCACGGCTCTTCGCCGGCAAGAGCGCGGAAGTGACCCTGGACCCGTTCGTCGTACGGGAACTGCTGGCCAGGCCCGCCGCCTGGTTCGCGGCCGAACAGCCCTGTCTGGTCGCGGCCGTCACGCACTGCGCGGACCACGGACTGGCCCGGGCGGCGCGCGATCTCGCGGCCGTGCTCATGGCGAGCTCGGCGGCGCTCTACAACCAGTTCGACGCCTGGTCCCGTTCGCACACCGTGGCCCTGGAGGCGGTCCGCCGCGGCGGCGATGCCGAGGGCGAGGCGTGGTTGCTCAGCGGCCTGGGCCAACTCCGCCTCGAACAGGACAGCTTCGAGGCCGCATACGCGTACTTCAAGGACGCCCTGCGGCTGTTCGAGGAGACGGATGACGCGCGCGGTCGCGCGGACGCCCTGGCCGGCATGGGCTCGGCGCGCCGCGAACAGGCGCGGTTCACCGAGGCCCTGGACCTGATGGGACAGGCACTCGCGCTGTGCGGTGAACTGGCCGACACCACCGCCGTGGCCCAACTGCATTACGGCATCGGCAGTGTGCACCGCGATCTGGGTCGGTACGCCGAGGCCTGGGACGAACTGTCCCTGGCCCTGGAGCTGTACCGGGAGGTGGGCGACCGGCACGGCGAGGGGCTGACCCTGCGCTCTCTCGGTCTGTGCCACCGGGCGAAGGGCGAACTCGGCGACGCCGAACGGATGTTGTCGCGCTCTCTGGACATCTTCGAGCAGACCGGTGACACCTTCGGCTCGATGTACGCCGGCCAGTCACTGGCCAAGGTCCATCTGCGGCAGGGCCGGCTCCCCGAGGCGCGGGAGCAGCTCGAACGGTGCCTGGAGGTGACCCGCGAGCGCCAGGACCTGTTCGGCGAGGCGCTCGTCCTGCGATCGCTCGGCGAGTGGCACCTCGCGGCGGGGGAGTGGGACCCGGCGGAGGCGGAGCTTCAGCGCTCGGTCGTCCTGTGGGAGAAGCTCCAGCTGCCGCTGTGGCGCGCCCGTACGGTGAGGGACCTGGGGGCGGCGGCGGCCGGCAGGGGTGACGCGCAGGCGGCCCGTGCCGCGCGGGCCGAGGCGCTCGAGGTGTTCCGCGAGCTCGGCAGCCGGGAGGCCACCGAGGAGGTCGCCGCGGAGACGGTCGACGCGGGGGAGGCCGGTCGGGACCTGTCTCCCTGACCGGCCGGCGTCGCCGGAGAGTGTTCCGGAAGGGTCCGCACGGCCGTGGGCCGCTCCGGAAGGGCCCGCACGACCGCAGAGGCACCTTCTGCGTGACCTCCTGCAGGAGCGCGCCGAGAGATGCACGGGGATGCAGAGGGTCCTGCAGAGGATCTGCATCGCTTCTGCAGCGCCCCCGGGCACGCTGGTGAGCGTGACAGAGATCATCCTGCTCTCGGACCGCCGAGTCGCCGCAACGCCCGTCGTGGACAACGGCGAGCCGCTGGTCGACGTGCGCGAGGTCGCCGGGCTGCGCGTCGATGCGCGCCAGGCCGACGGCGACGGCTCGTACGCCCATCTGCGGGCGGACGTGGTGCGCCGACTGCTCGTCGCTCAGGACGAACTGCCCACGGGCATCCGACTGTTGCTGGTGGAGGGCTTCCGCCCGCCTCAGCTCCAGGGCCGCTACTTCCAGGAGTACGCCGCCGTGATGCGGGCGGCCGAGCCGGACGCGTCACCCGACCGGGTCCGCGAGCTGACGAGCGCGTACATCTCCCCGCCGGAGGTCGCCCCGCACGTCAGCGGCGGTGCGGTCGATCTGACTCTGTGCACCGAGGACGGCGTCGAACTCTCTCTCGGCACCGAGGTGAACGCCACCCCGGAGGAGAGCGAAGGCGGCTGCCGTACGGCCGCGCCCCGCATCACCGGTGAGCCCCGCGCCAACCGAGAGCTGATGTGCCGGGCCATGACCGCGGGGGGCTTCGTCAACTACCCCACCGAATGGTGGCACTGGTCCTACGGCGACCGGTACTGGGCGCTGCTCAGCGGAGAGCCGGCGGCCAGGTACGGGCCCGTCGCGCGGGGCTGACGCACCCCGCGCATCCGGCGCTCGTCCGAAGACCTTCCTCGCATCACCACGCACCACCACGCATCGAGCCGACGAACCACACCGGCAGACGCCGGAACGCACTGTGACGACACCACCCGGGGGAAGTACGTGGAAAGCAGCACCTGCATCTCGCCTTCACCAACCACCGCGACGACGACCACCGCGACGACGAAGAGCACCGTCTCGAAGACCACGGGCCCGACGACCACCACCGACGCGGCCAACGCGGTGCGGACGGACGAGGCGGGGACGACCGCTTCGAAGACCACGCGCGCCGAGCAGCTCGCCCCCGAACCCCTCGCGGGCGCTGACCGGATGACCGCCGCCGAGTTCGACGAGGCCTTCACGGCCGTGATGCCGAAGCTGCGCCGTCGGCTGCTGGCCCTGACCGGTAACCCGCACGACGCCGACGACCTGCTCCAGGAGACGTATCTGCGGCTGTCCCGCCGCGCCCGCGCCCAGACCCTGGCCCGCCAGCGTCACCCGTACGCCTACACCTGCGCCGCCGCGCTGAATCTGCTGCGCGACGCCTGGCTGCACCCCTCCCGGCGTGAGCGGTGCACCGACCGGCTGCCCGAGCAGAGCTGGGACGGCGGGCTCGCCTCACGCGAGGCGGAGGCGGTGACGGTCGCGCTGCTGCGGCATCTGTCACCCAAGGAGGCGGCCGCGGTCATCCTCATCGATCTCGAAGGCCTGAGCCACGACGTCGCAGGTCAGCGGCTCGGCGCGCACCGCGGAACCGTGCAGCGCAACCGGATGCGGGGGCTCGCCAAAATTCGTGCCGCTCTCGACGCATACACAACGGTCCCCGATCCCGTCCCCTCACTGAAGGCCGGCGCCACGAACCGCGCACCGGCACCGGCTACGACGAACGAGGGTGGCGGGACCGCATGCTGCCTCCAGTTCAGCCGGAAGCAGTGGAACCGAAACGAGGGGGAACACACGTGCGCCGCATGAATCGGACGCTGGTGACGGTGGCGGGCGGAGTTCTGCTCGCCGCCGTCGGTACCACCGGCGTGGCCGTGGCCGAGTCACCGCAGCAGGCCCGAACCATGACCGCCGCCGCGGACTGCCGTCCTCTGACCGGGGCGTCCGCCCAGGCCGCGGCCATCGTGAACGCCGCCTGCTCGCAGCTGGGGGTGCCGTACTCCTGGGGCGGAGGCTCGATCCACGGTCCGACCTTCGGCCAGGACTATCCCGGCGGCGGTCCCGGTGCGCACGACAGCAAGGTGAAGGGCTTCGACTGCTCGCACCTGGTGCAGTACGCGGCCTGGCAGGGAGCGGGGATCGCGCTGCCCGAGGGCTCGTGGAACCAGGCCAAGTGGAGCGGTGCCAGTGCCCGCTTCACCCGTGCGCAGGGCCTCGCCCCGCTGGAGCCGGGCGACCTGCTGCTGTGGGCGTCGAGCCCCGGTAATCACGACACCGTGCACCACATCGCCATCTACCTGGGTAACGGCAAGATGGTCGAGGCCCGGGAGTCCGGAACCGTGGTGATGGTCAGTGACGTACGGCTGAACGCCCAGTACGCGGGCGCTCTGCGCATCACCAACAACGAGCAGCCGCCGGCGAACACCAAGCGCTTCATGACCTGGGGCACGGGCGTGGGCCTGCGCCCGGAGGCCGGCACGGGCAAGCC
Organism: Streptomyces sp. AM8-1-1; assembly: GCF_032229325.1. Classification (NCBI taxonomy): domain Bacteria; kingdom Bacillati; phylum Actinomycetota; class Actinomycetes; order Kitasatosporales; family Streptomycetaceae; genus Streptomyces; species Streptomyces sp. AM8-1-1. The sequence continues at coordinate 2,327,927 of NZ_CP135086.1, read as the reverse complement.
GCCGGTGACCCGTCTGCCCGGCCCCACGGCCGTCGACGTCCTGTGCCAGGCCTACGGGGAGAGCGTCACCGCCGAGGGCTACACCAACAACGTGTGGTCGTACCTGCCCAAGTACAAGGCGTGGATCTCGAACATCTACATCGACGACCCGGCCGCCTGGCTTCCCGGCGTCCCGGAGTGCTGAGCGGCGCCCGCCGGCGTCACTGAACCTCGACCCACCTTTTTCCCATCCCTGTTCGGAGGAAGATTCGCCATGCCCGTGATCAACCGCACCAAGTCACTCGGTCTGCTGGCAGCCGCGGCCGTCGCGTCCGCGCTGGTCCCGCTCTCCGCCGCCACGGCCGAGGCCGCGCCGGCCCAGCCCGCCGGCTACGCCGGTTCCTGCCCGACCGCCGGCACCGTCACGCAGGGCTGGCACTCCGGCCACGACGGCGTCGACATCGCCAACACCCGGGGCACGCCGATCTACTCCACCGGCGCGGGCACCGTCATCGTCTCCGGCACCGCCAGCGGCTACGGCCAGTGGATCCGGATCAGGCACGACGACGGCACGGTCACCGAGTACGGCCACATGTACGAGCGGCTCGTGTCCGTCAACCAGCGGGTGAGCGGCGGCCAGCTGATCGCGCGGATGGGCTCCGAGGGCCAGTCCACCGGCCCGCACCTCCACTTCGAGGCGCACAGCTCCACGTCCAGCACGCGCGGCATGAACCCCGGCCCGTATCTCGCGGAGCGCGGCGTGAGCCTGCCGTGCACCCCGGGCGGAGGCAACCCCGGCACCAACTTCACCACCTGGGGCACGTCCGTACGCGTACGGGCCGACGCCAAGCTGAACGCGGCCGTCGTCCGCACCCTCACCGGGCCGACGCCCGTCAACGTCACGTGCCAGAAGCGCGGCGACATGGTCACCGCCGAGGGCTACAGCAACGACGCCTGGGCCTACATCCCGGCGCTCGGCGGCTTCATCACCAACATCTACATCGACCACAAGGACGCCTGGCTGCCGGGAGTCCCCACGTGCTGACCGGCACCAAAGCCGGTTCGAGGGGCATCGCGGCGGCAGCTCTGACCGCCGTGATGCTCCTCGCTCCCGGTTTCACCGCACCCGCGCAGGCCGCCGACTCCGCGCCCTGCACCCCCTACCCCGGCTACCCGGGCACCTACAAGTGCCCGATGTGGGGGACCGACATCAATCTGCGCTCGGCCCCCGATCCGAATGCACCGGTGAGCGCGAAGTCCCCGGATGACGGGTTCATCCGGGCCGTCTGCCAGATCAAGGGCGGCCGCGCCACCTACGGCGGCTACTGGCACACCTGGTGGATCAAGACCCCGGCCATGGGCATGGCGCCGTCGTCGTACATGAGCGAGATCTTCCTCGTCGGCGGTGGCGACGACGAGCGCGACTCAGGTCTGCCGATCTGCTGAACACCCTCTGCGTGTAACGCACTTCGCCCCTGGAACCGTTGGACACGGTGCCGGGGGCGAAGTGCGTAGCGGGGTGAGGTCAAGAGGGGCAGACCTCGAGGCCGGGGGCGGGATCCGCGCCGACGTTGACGTTGCCGCCCCAGGCCCACACGAAGTAGTACGTATGGCCGGGGAAGTGGACAGTGACCTGGTACCAGACGTCCGTGGTGTAGCCGCCGGCCGTGACGCGCTCACCGCGCGCGTAGCACTTCGCCACTCCCGAGGCTCCCTCCGGCCCGCTGGTGTTGAGGATTCTGTACGACGTACCGGGCCCGGTCCTGATGTTGCTGTTCGGCTGCAGGATCGGAGATGCCTGGACGGTGCTGGGAGCCGGCGCGGAGGTGCTGGGGGCTGCCTGGGAGGTACCGGCCCCACCGAACAGAGTGAGGGCGGTACCCACCGCGAGACCGGCGGCGGTGAGACGGGCACGGCGCTTGAACATGGTGGACTCCTTGGTATGCCGGTGTGGGGCTCTGTCCGTGAGACCGGATGCGGCGCCACGCCATATGACGGACCCGGGCAAGAAGTTGCCCCCGGTACCGCCGTGAACGGCGGTACCGGGGGCACGTGTTGCTCACCGCACTGAGGGAGGCGCAGATCAGATGTACTCGCAGTCGATGGTCGGGTCGTTCGGCGAGTCCACCGGGGCGCCGGGCACCGGGCCGTTGTTGCTGCCTCCGCTGACGTACACGGCGGAGATCCAGCCAAGGGTCCTGCCGGGAGTGATGACCTGCACCCAGTAGGTGTTGGTGTAGCGCCCGTCGGTCACCCGGCCCTTCTCGCCGTTGTCGACCTGGCAGTACGCCTGGACCCGCACATTGGTGAGCCGTTCCGTCGTGGCGAGGTCGCACGACGTGCTCTGGCAGCTGCGCACCCGCACGTCGCTGCCCCACACGTGGACCGACCCCGACGGCGGGTGGGCCGCGGCGGGCTGAGCCCCCATCAGAAACGCCGTCGGGATGACCGCGGCCACTCCCGCCGCGCGCAGCCCGCGGCGGGCGATGGTGCTGCCGCGCCGGTCCGTGCTCTTGCGTGACCACATCATGGTGAACCCCTCGTCAGGTCAGAACCGGGCTCGTCGCTCGCGGCCCGGTGGCATCCGCTTCCGCCTCACAGACGGGACTCGGTGCCCCGGCGTATGACCGTCCCGGCAGCAAATGTTTCTTCGCCCCGTCCTCATACGGCGCGGCGTGTGCGCCCGTCCCCCCGGTGGTGCGGACAACGCACCTGACCGACCACGAACCCGTGACGGGCACGCGTCCGAACGGTCCGAAGGGGACGACATGGTGAACAAATCAGCAAGGCGCGGCGCCCGACTGGGCGGCGCGGCGGCGGTGTTGTGCGCACTCGCCATGACGGTGGGCGCCGCGCCCGCCCAGGCGACTGCCGAACAGCGTGCCGCGGGGCCGGTCTTCACCACCTGGGCGACGGATGTGAACATCCGCAAGGACTCGGCCCCGGGCTTCCGCTGCCCCGAGTTCCCCTCGCCCGGCAACTGCCCGCGGGTGATCGGTCAGGCGCAGCCGGGCGACCAGCTCGAAGTGACCTGCCAGACGCGGGGCGAGACGGTCGGCACCAACCCGAACTGGGTCTTCGTGGAGAACCGGACCCGGGGCTTCGACGGGTGGATGGCGAGCTACTGGATCTCGCACCCGGACAACTGGCTGCCCGGGGTCCCGCAGTGCTACGGGCCGTGACACGTCTGGTCCCGCGGTGCTACGGGCCGTGACACGTCTTGTCCCGCGGTGCTACGGGCCGTGACACATCACGTTCCGCGGTGCTACGGGCCGTGACACGTCGGTACGACGCGGGCCGGCTCCGCCGCTCGGCCTGCGCTGCCCGTGATCTCGCGCAGGGACCGCCCACGACCGGCCGAGCGACCCCGCCCGCGGCGGCGCTCCCCACCTCGCGAACACTCCTTCCCCCGATTCCGCCCTCATGCCGGCATCGGCTTCACCTCTCGGAGGTACCACCACCATGGCTCGTCATCTCGGATCCGGACTCGTCCGCGCTCTGCCACGCCGCTCACGACGTACCGGGGACACGAGAGCCCCGGGATCGCGTACGGCCCGCCGCGCCACCTGGGCCGGGCTGCTGTCGGTGGGCCTGGCGGCGCTGATGTCCACCACCTCGGCGGCGTCCGCCGCGCCGCCCGAGAAGCCGGCGCCCCGCGCGGCCCAGGTCGATGTGCCCGCGGGGGTCACCGCCGGCGTCGCGGTCTTCGACCGGCAGACGGGCACCTTCACCGAGCAGGTGAACAGCGCCGCCCAGTTCCGGTCGGCGTCCGTGGTGAAGCTGCTCATCGCGCTCGACCTGCTGTGGAACCGCCAGCCCGGCGACCTCTCGGCGACCGACCGGGCCCGTGTCGACGCGATGCTGCGGAGCAGCGACGACAACGCGGCCAGCACCTTCTGGGCGAACAACGGCGGCGGCGCCATCATCGACCGCATGGTGCCGCGCCTCGGCCTCACCGACACTGCCCGGCCCCCGGCGAGCCACCCCGGATTCTGGGGCTACACGGCTCTGTCGGCCCGCGACACCGTGAAGATCTACCGCTATCTGCTGGACTCCGCCCCGGCGTCCGTACGCGACTACATGATGGGCAACCTGCGCCAGTCGACGCGCTGCGCCACCGACGGCTACGACCAGCACTTCGGCATCGCCGGGGCCTTCAACCGGCCCTGGGCCGTGAAGCAGGGCTGGTCGGGCTTCAGCTCGGGCGGCTGCACGGCACCCGCGGGCGCGGCGGCGAAGGCACCGGCCGGCGCCGGCAAGCAGACGGCCGCGGCGGCGACCGCCGTCCGGTCGGCCGCCGGGATCAACGCCGTGGACCTGTCCCGCCCGGCGCTGCACACGACGGGCGTCGTCGGCTCCGGTGACCGTTCCATCGTGGCCGCGTACACCCTGCACCCGAGCGGCACCGCGTACGGCAAGGCCTACACGGACCTGGGCCGGCTGACCCGGTCACTGAACGTGCCCGGCGCCTCCCGCCCGGCGGGCACCTGGATCGGCACCTGGGGCAGCGGCGTGCGCCTCCGCACCCAGGCGACCACCGCGGCGTCGCCGCTCACCACGCTCCCGGCCGGGGTGGAAGTCCTCGTCGGCTGCCAGAAGCGCGGCCAGCAGGTCAGCGTGCCGCCCTACCTGAACGACTGGTGGGCGTACCTGCCGCAGTACGGCGGCTACATGACCAACATCTACCTGAGCTCGCCGGACAACCAGGTCCCGGGAGTGCCTGTCTGCTGAGCGGACGGTCGGCTCACCGGAGAGAAGGCCAGGTCGTACGGGGGTGCGATCTGGCCTTCTCGCGTGTCCGCGGGGCTCGCGCGCCTGTCGGGCCCGGTGCCCCCGGCGCCCCGCCTGCTTCAGCTCAGGCGAGCGGTGACGTATGCCGTAGCGGTGGCCGTTCGTCCCGATCCACGCGGGTGGCAGCAGCCCGACCTCGTCGTGGTGCCGAAGGGTCCGTGCCGTCCCGCCCGACATCCGGGTGACCTCCGCGATAGGCCAGCCCATCGCCCGCCTCCCTCGCCGGACTCGTCGGGCCGGTCTCTCCGGCCCTGGTCAGGACGGTAGAGGCTGCCGCTGCGGCAGCTTCAAGCCCGGCAACGGGGTGCCGCTCGCAGCCCGCCGCGACTGCTGATCGCCCACCCTGCACGGGGGCACGCCCGGCCGCGCCGGCGCCGATGCACCGGGAGCCGGGCCGTCCGAGGACGGGCCGCACCGGCCGATGGAGCGTGCCGTCCTCCTCCGCGGGCGACCAGTCCGGCCACGGCAACCCGTCTGCGACACTGGTACCACCATGCCCAAGCCCGGAGAACTCACTTTCGTCGCGCCCCGCGGAGCCAAGAAGCCCCCGCGGCACCTCGCCGACCTCACGCCCGCCGAGCGCAAGGACGCCGTCGCCGCGATCGGCGAGAAGCCCTTCCGCGCCAAGCAGCTCTCGCAGCACTACTTCGCGCGGTTCGCCCATGAACCCGCCCAGTGGACCGACATCCCGGCCGCCGCGCGCGAGAAGCTCGCCTCCGAGCTGCTGCCCGACCTGATGTCCGTCGTGCGGCACATTTCCTGCGACGACGACACCACCCGTAAGACCCTGTGGCGTCTGCACGACGGGACGCTCGTCGAGTCCGTGCTGATGCGCTACCCGGACCGCGTCACCATGTGCATCTCGTCGCAGGCCGGCTGCGGGATGAACTGTCCCTTCTGCGCCACCGGGCAGGCCGGGCTCGACCGCAATCTGTCGACCGCCGAGATCGTCCACCAGATCGTCGACGGCATGCGTGCCCTGCGCGACGGCGAGGTGCCCGGGGGTCCCGCGCGGCTGTCGAACATCGTCTTCATGGGGATGGGCGAGCCGCTCGCGAACTACAAGCGCGTCGTCGGCGCCGTACGGCGGCTCACCGACCCCGAGCCGGACGGGCTCGGGCTGTCGCAGCGCGGGATCACCGTGTCGACCGTCGGTCTGGTGCCCGCGATGCTGCGCTTCGCCGACGAGGGCTTCAAGTGCCGTCTCGCCGTCTCCCTGCACGCCCCGGACGACGAACTGCGTGACACCCTCGTCCCGGTCAACACGCGCTGGAAGGTGCGTGAGGTGCTGGACGCCGCCTGGGAGTACGCCGAGAAGTCGGGCCGTCGCATCTCCATCGAGTACGCGCTGATCCGCGACATCAACGACCAGGCGTGGCGCGGGGATCTGCTGGGCCGGATGCTCAAGGGCAAGCGGGTCCATGTGAACCTGATTCCGCTCAATCCGACGCCCGGGTCCAAGTGGACCGCCTCCCGTCCCGAGGACGAGAAGGCGTTCGTCGAGGCGATCGCCGCCCATGGTGTTCCGGTGACCGTCCGTGACACCCGTGGTCAGGAGATCGACGGAGCCTGTGGACAGCTCGCTGCCTCCGAGCGGTGACCTTGTAGGCTGGGCTCGAACATTTTCATATTCCGACAGGGGAGCGCCACAGCGCTGAGAGTGCGGCACCGTCAGGCCGCAGACCCTCTGAACCTTGCCCAGGTCATTCTGGGTAGGAAGTTCGGTCGTTACTCAAGCTGTTGCGCCCTGCCCGGATCTCTTCGGAGACCGGGCAGGGCCGCGTCTCTTCCTGGTCACCCCCAGGAGGAATTCAGTGAGCACCACCAGGAAGATCACGGTCACCGCGGTGGCCGCGGCGATAGGCGTGAGTACCCTCGCGGCCTGCGGCGGAGAGTCCGAGGACTCCTCGTCCGGCGCCACGAAGTCCAAGACCGTGACCCTCGTCAGTCACGACTCCTTCGCCGCGTCCGACGCCGTGCTGAAGGAGTTCACCCGGCAGACCGGCTACACGGTCAAGGTGCTCAAGAGCGGTGACGCGGGTGCCGCGCTCAACAAGGAGATCCTGACCAAGGGCTCTCCGCAGGGCGACGTCTTCTTCGGCGTCGACAACACCCTGCTCTCCCGTGCGCTCGACAACTCTCTCTTCACGCCGTACGAGGCCAAGGGCCTCGGCCAGGTGCGCGACGAGGTGCAGCTCGACAAGGACAAGCACCGTGTCACGCCGGTCGACACCGGCGACATCTGTGTCAACTACGACAAGAAGTACTTCGCGGACAAGAAGCTGGCGCCGCCGCAGTCGTTCGACGACCTGATCAAGCCCGCGTACAAGAACCTGCTCGTGACCGAGAACGCGGCGACGTCCTCGCCCGGCCTCGGCTTCCTGCTCGGCAGCGTCGGGAAGTACGGGGACGTGGGCTGGCAGGACTACTGGAAGAAGCTCAAGGCCAACGGCGTGAAGGTCGTCGACGGCTGGGAGCAGGCGTACAACGAGGAGTTCTCCGGCTCGGCCGGCGGCAAGAAGGCCAAGGCGGACCGGCCCCTCGTCGTCTCGTACGCCTCCAGCCCGCCGGTCGAGGTGCTGTTCGCGAAGCCGCAGCCGAAGGAGGCGCCCACGGGTGTCGCCACGGGGACCTGCTTCCGTCAGATCGAGTTCGCCGGACTGCTTGACGGCGCGAAGAACGAGGAGGGCGGCAAGGCGCTGCTGGACTTCCTGGTCTCCCGGCAGTTCCAGGAGGACATGCCGCTGAACATGTTCGTCAACCCGGTGGTCGAGGGGGCGAAGCTGCCCGCACTGTTCACCACGTTCGGCGCGGTCGTCGACAAGCCGGAGACCGTCGCCCCCGACAAGATCGCCGAGAACCGTGAGCAGTGGGTTCAGTCGTGGTCCTCACTCGTAGTGAAGTAACGAAGCCCGACCGCGGGGCGACGGACCGCGGGCCGCGGGCCCGCGGGACCGCGCTGCGCGGGAGCGCGACGCGGCTCGGCCTGATGGCCGTGCCCGTCGCGTTCTTCGCGCTCTTCTTCGCCTACCCCGTCGTCGCCATCGTCGGACGCGGCCTGGAGATCGACGGTGTCTGGCAGTTCGGGCGGATCGGTGAGGTGCTCGGCCGCGCCGACATGCAGCGCGTGCTCTGGTTCACCACCTGGCAGGCGCTGGCGTCCACCGCGCTCACGCTGCTGATCGCGCTGCCCGGCGCGTATGTCTTCGCGCGGTTCGACTTCCCCGGCAAGGGGGCGCTGCGAGCGGCGGTCACGGTGCCGTTCGTGCTGCCGACCGTCGTCGTCGGCACCGCGTTCCTCGCGCTGCTCGGTCGCGGCGGGCTCCTCGACGAACTGTGGGGCATCCGGCTGGACACCACCGTGTGGGCCATCCTCCTCGCGCACGTCTTCTTCAACTACGCCGTCGTCGTACGCACGGTGGGCGGGCTGTGGGCACAGCTCGACCCGCGGCAGGAGGAGGCCGCGCGGGTACTGGGCGCCGGACGCTTCGCCGCCTGGCGACGCGTCACGCTGCCCGCGCTTGCGCCCGCCCTGGCGGCGGCGGCCCTGATGGTCTTCCTCTTCACCTTCACCTCCTTCGGTGTCGTCCAGATCCTCGGCGGACCGTCGTACTCCACCCTGGAGGTGGAGATCTACCGGCAGACCGCCCAGCTGCTGGACCTGTCGACGGCTGCCGTACTGACCCTCGTCCAGTTCGCCGCGGTCGGCATCGTGCTCGCCGTGCATGCGTGGACGGTCCGGCGGCGGGAGGCCGCACTGCGGCTCGTGGACCCGGCACGGACCGCCCGCCGCCCGCGCGGCGCGGGCCAGTGGGCCCTGCTCGGCGGGGTGCTGGCCACCATCGTGCTGCTCCTGCTCGTCCCGCTCGGCGTCCTCGTCGAGCGCTCGCTCGACGGACCCGGAGGCTACGGCTTCGGCTACTACCGGGCGCTCGGCTCCCTCGACGCGTCCGGCGGCACTTTCCTCGTGCCGCCCGTCGAGGCCGTGTGGAACTCCCTGGAGTACGCGCTCGTCGCGACCGGCATCGCCGTGACCGTCGGCGGCCTCGCCGCGGCCGCGCTCACCCGACGGGCGGGCAGGCTGGTCCGCGGGTTCGACGCCCTGCTGATGCTGCCCCTCGGGGTGTCGGCCGTGACCGTGGGCTTCGGCTTCCTGATCACGCTCGACGAACCGCCGCTGGACCTGCGGGCGTCGTGGATCCTGGTGCCGCTCGCGCAGGCGCTGGTCGGCGTTCCCTTCGTCGTACGGATCATGCTGCCCGTCCTGCGGGCCGTGGACGGACGGCTGCGCGAGGCCGCCGCCGTGCTCGGCGCGTCCCCGCTGCGGGTGTGGCGCGAGGTCGACCTGCCGCTGGTGCGCCGGGCGTTGCTGATCGCCGCGGGCTTCGCCTTCGCCGTGTCCCTCGGCGAGTTCGGCGCGACCGTCTTCATCGCGCGGCCGGACAACCCGACGCTGCCGGTGGCCGTGGCCCGGCTTCTCGGCCGGCCGGGTGAGCTCAACTACGGTCAGGCGATGGCCCTGAGCACGATTTTGATGGTGGTGTGCGCGTCCGCGCTGCTGCTGCTGGAGAGGATGCGCCCCCGGACGTCGTCCCGGGGTGCGCCCATCGACCGATCCGCCGGGGAGTTCTGATGGCCTTGCTGCGACTCGAGGACGTGACCGTACGGTTCGGGACCCATACGGCGCTCGACGCCGTGGACCTGGAGGTCACCGAGCACGAGATCGTGTGCGTACTGGGTCCCAGCGGCAGCGGCAAGTCCACACTGCTGCGGATCGTCGCGGGGTTGCAGAGCGCGGACTCGGGGCGGGTGCTGCTCTCCGGTGCGGACCAGGCGGGAGTTCCGGTGCACCGGCGCGGGGTCGGCCTGATGTTCCAGGACCACCAGCTCTTCCCGCAGCGTGACGTCGGCGGCAATGTCACCTTCGGGCTGCGGATGCACGGCGTCGCGCGAGGCGAACAGGAGCGCCGCGTCGCGGAGTTGCTGGAGATGGTCGGGCTGCCCGGTGCGCAGGGCCGCGCCATCGCCTCGCTCTCGGGCGGTGAGCAGCAGCGGGTCGCGCTCGCCCGGGCCCTCGCGCCCGAGCCGCGGCTGCTGATGCTCGACGAACCGCTCGGCCAGCTGGACCGCGGTCTGCGCGAGCGCCTGGTCGTCGAACTCCGCGGGTTGTTCGGCCGGTTGGGCACCACCGTGCTCGCGGTCACCCACGACCAGGGCGAGGCCTTCGCGCTCGCCGACCGGGTCGTGGTCATGCGGGAGGGCCGGATCGCGCAGGCGGGCACACCGCTGGAGGTCTGGCAGCGGCCGGCCGACGCGTTCGTGGCCCGCTTCCTCGGCTTCGACAACGTGGTGGCGGCGACGGTCAGCGGCGCGGCCGCGGACACGCCGTGGGGCAAGATCCCGGTCCCCGACGGTTCGCGTCAGGGCGAGGGCCGGCTGCTGGTACGGCCCACGGGCGTACGCCTCACGGACGCCGGCGACGGAATGCGCTGCACGGTCGTGAGCCGTTCCTTCCGCGGGAACCACGTCGCCCTGCGGCTTCGGCCGGTCGACGGCCCGCCGCTGGAGGCGGAGTGCGCGCCGGCCGACGCACCGCACGAGGGCGCCGAGGTGGATGTGGTCTTCGCCGTCGAGGACGTCGTGGTGCTGGGCTGACGCGCCGGGCGGCGGCGGCCGCAGCAGGACGGCGAGCCATGGGTACGCGGCGTGATCGCCCCGGCACTCCTCGGTGATCACCTGCCGGCGCTCGACCTCTCAGATGTGTCGAAAACGCCTAAAATGACCATGTAGCCTCCCGGGCGCGGGGTCTGGGACCGCCGAGCACGAGGGGTGTGACGCCGGTATGAGGACCACCCGAGCCGATTCCGACGCCCCGGACCCCGCGCGCCCTCCGAGAGTCACTTCGGGGGCGTCGCGTACTGTCCGGCGCACTGCCCTGGTGGGTGCGTGCGCGGCCGTACTGGTCGCGGGTGGTGTCCTGCCCTCGGGGACGGGTTTCACGGCGGCCGCCGACGCCTCGGCCGCATCCGCGGCAGCGAGCGCCCACGTCCCCACTCCCTTGGCGCTCAAGACCATCGATCCGGCCGCGCTCCAGTCCGCCGTGGAGAGCGCGGCGAAGAAGCTCATGACCCCCGGCACCGTGGTCCTGCTCCGTACCCCGCAGGGAACGTTCAGCGCGACCACCGGCACCACCGAACTGGGCAAGGCCGACAAGCCCACGACGAGCGACCACTTCCGGATCGCCTCCAACACCAAGACCCTGACCTCGGCGCTGATCAACCTCCTTGCCCAGGACGGCAAACTCCGGATGACCGACCCGGTGTCCGACTACGTTGCGGGAGTGCCCAACGGCGGGAACATCACCATCGCCGAGCTGCTGAAGATGCGCAGCGGGCTCTACAACTACACGAACGCTCCCGAACTCGCTGCGTCCCTGGACGCCGAACCCCAAAAGGCCCGCACGCCGCAGCAGATGCTCGACATCGCGTTCCGGCGCCCGCCCAACTTCGCACCGAACGCGTCCTACGAGTACAGCAACACCAACTACGCGCTGCTGGGCCTCGTCGCGGAGAAGGTGGGCGGCCGCCCGCTGGGCGAGCAGTTCCGGACCCGGCTGCTCGCACCGCTCGGGCTGGCGGGGACCTCGCTGCCCGGCACCAGCGACGTGAACCTCCCGGCCCCGTACTCGCACGGCTACATGTACGGAGGTACGTCCTACGCGCTGGTCGACAAGCCTTACCCCGCCGACCTTCAGGCCGCAGCCAGGTCCGGGAAGCTCAAGCCGGTGGACTACACCCACCAGAACCCCTCGTACGCCACGGCCGCCGGCGGCGCCATCTCCACCGCGGAGGACATGGCCACCTGGATCCGGTCCCTGGTGACGGGCAAGGTCCTCGACCCCGCCGCCCAGAAGCAGTGGCTCAACAGCCTCCAGGCGGAGGACCCGGCCGCGTCCGACGGGCAGAAGTACGGGTACGGCATCACCTATCAGCGCTTCGGTCCACGCGCGGCGATGTATTACCACGGCGGCGAACTGCCCGGCTTCAACTCCTTCATCGGCCACGACCCGGAGAACGACGTCACGCTGGTCATCTGGGCGAACCTGACCCTGTCGCCCGACGGGAAGACCACGGCCAACTCCCTGCTTCCCTCGGTCCTCAACCAGGTCTACGCCGGCCTCTCCCTGCCCACCGTGTAGCGGTCAGGGCTGCTTCACCGCACCGGCCCGCTGTGGGCCAGCCGGTCCGGTTCCACCGCCTGTTCCGGGTCCTCGGGCAGTTGCTCCGGTTCCTGCCCGGTCGCCCCGTGCGCCTCGGGAGCGCCGAACCAGGCCACCGCCACCGCACCGGCCACCGCCAGCAGGAAGCCCGTCATGGCCACCCAGGCGAAGCCGGGCCGCGAGGTGTCGCCCAGCCACAGGACGCCGATCATGCCGGGCAGCACGGTCTCACCGACCACCAGTGCCGCCGTCGCGCCGTTCACCGAGCCGATCTGCAGGGCGACCGTGTGCAGATACATGCCGCCGATGCCGGCGACGAGGATCGCGTAGAGCGCGGGGTCCGTGAGCAGTGCGCCCAGGTCGAAGGGGTCGATGCCGTTCAGGATGCGTACGCCGACCCCGAGCGCGCCGAAGCCGAGGCCCGACAGCAGACCCGCGAGGATCGCGGCGCGCGCTCCGAGGAGCCGTACGGCCACGGTGCCACCGACCATCAGCAGCACCGAGATCGCCAGCAGCCACCAGTGCGTGGCGATCGGGGTGTGACCGCTGCCTTCCGGGCCCGCCGCCGTGGCGAGCAGCACCAGGGCCGAACAGACGACGGCGATCGACGTCCACTCGGCGCGGTTCAGCCGGATGCCGAGCAGCTTCACACTGAGCACGGCCGTGATCACCAGGTTGGCGCTGATGACCGTCTGCGAGAGGAACAGCGGAAGCATCCGGGCGGCGAGGGCGCCGAGCCCGAAGCCCACGAAGTCCAGGATGGTGCCGACGATGAACTCCCAGGTCATCGCGGCTTTCGCGGTGGACGACAGATTCGGGCCGCCGTGCTGCGTGACACCGGCCGCGGCCGCCTCGCGCCGTGCGGACCTGCGGGAACCGACGGCTTGCAGCACCGACCCCGTGCCGTAACAGATCGAGGCCGCGACAGCGGTCAGAAGGCCGATCAGCACCAAGGGCTCCATTCACGTGGGTCGGTTCAGCTCTCCGGCTGGACTGCCAGACGTGATTTCGGCGGATGGCGTTGCTTTTCGGTGCCTTGTGCTTCGAGACCTTCGAGGCGTTCGCGGATCCTCGGGAGCTGTTGCGGAACTCCGGAGAGTGCTCGCGGCTTACGGGCGGCCGCCGCCGAGCCGTGCCAGTGCGGCCGGTGCCTCCTCCACGGATTCGACGAGGGCGACACGGGACTCCATCGAGCGGCCCGCAGCGAGGGCCTGGAGCAGTGGCCAGGCCGGCAGCTTCTCCGTCCAGTGCGCCTTGTTCACGAGGACCATCGGCGTCGGTTCGCCGCGGGACTCGTAGTAGTTGGGCGTCGCGTTGTCGAATATCTCCTGGAGCGTGCCCGCGGCGCCCGGCAGGAAGATCACGCCCGCGTTGGAGCGGGCCAGGAGGCCGTCCTCACGGGTGGCGTTGGCGAAGTACTTGGCGATGTGTCCGGCGAAGGCGTTCGGCGGCTCATGACCGTAGAACCAGGTCGGGATGCCGACGGAGTCCCCGCCGTCCGGCCAGCGGTCGCGGATGTCGAGGGCGGCGGCCGCCCAGTCCGAGACCGACGGCACGAACGAGGGTGTCTTGGCGAGGAGTTCGAGCGCCTCGGGCAGCATCTCGTCCGGGTGCGGGGCGGCGTACGCACCGAGGTTGGCGGCCTCCATCGCGCCCGGACCGCCGCCGGTGGCGACGGTGAATCCGGAGCGGGTGAGCGTTCGGCCGAGGCGCGCGGCGCCCTCGTACGCGGCGGTGCCGCGGGCCATCGCGTGACCGCCCATCACCCCCACCACACGGGCGCCCACGAGGTGTTCGTCCAGGGCGTCCGAGACCGCGTCGTCGTGTACCGCGCGGAGCATCGAGGCGAAGATGTCGCGGTCGGCCTTGGTCTCCTCGAACCAGGCGTACGCGCGGGCGTCGGGTGTGGCCTCGTAGCCGCCCCGGGCGAGCTCCGCGAAGAGTTCGTCCGCGGTGTAGAGCAGCCCGCGGTACGGGTCGAAGGGGAGATGGGGCACGGGCGGGAAGACGATCGCGCCCTCGGCGCGGACCTTCACGGCCGCGTCGGGCTGCATCGGGCAGCCGAGGAACACGGCGCCGGTGCAGTCGAGGGAGAGGAGCGGGAACGTGCGGTCCGTCAGATCGACGGACTGGACGCGGTAGCCGGCGAGTGAGCCGTGGCCGACGACATCGTCGAACTCCTCGATGGTCTCGATCTCGCGGTCGTTGCTGTGCCCGCTGCAGTCGGGCCCTGATCCGTGCGCCATGCGGCCACGATAGGGGGGTCGGGCCGGGACGACGGCCCCACCCCCTGTCCGGTCCCACCCCCTGTCCGGCGCCTGCGGCCGCCGGCGAACCCCGCGGCCTGGTCGGCTCAGCCCGAGAGCGGGATCGCCGCCAGCGTCGCCACGGTCCAGGTCAGGGGACCGAAGACCAACAGCACGGCCGCCAGGCGCAGTCCGGCCGCCGCACGGAGCATGGCCGCGGGGGTGCCGAGCTTGCGGAGGTTCGCGGTGGTGACCGCGCGGGCGTGGCGGGACTCGGCCACCGAGGTCAGAAGGGTCGCCGTCGTGCACGCGATGACCAGCGCGGCGCCCAGGCCGGTCAGCGGGCCGAAGGGGCGCGGGCCCGTCCCGTAGAGCGTCGAGGCCGTGATCACCGCCGACGCGACCGCGGACACCACCCCCAGCGGACGGCCGATGCCGCGGGCCTCGTCCATCAGTGTCCGTCCGGCGAGCAGCCGGATCGCGCCGGGCCGCAGGGTCTGCAGGAGCCGGCCGCAGAAGTGGGTGATGGCCGGACCCGCGAGGGCGAGGCCGAGGGCGGTGAGCGTCCAGCCGGCGAGGACGCCGACCGGGTTCGACTCGAAGGAACCGGCGAGCGGGAAGGACGAACCGGGGCTGGTCCGGGCCGTGTACGTCTCGATGGCCAGTCCTGCCGTGGTCAGCGCGCAGCCCCAGGGCAGGCCTCCCGGCGTGCCCTTGGGCTCCTCGACGGGCTCCGGGTCGAGGCCCGTCGGCGTCCGCCGGGGACGCAGGGTCAGAGCCGTCGCGGCCGTCGCGCTCAGCGGCGCGATCGCCAGCAGCATCAGCATGGCCGCCAGGGGCAGCGGCCGGTCGGCGGCCAGCAGCTCGGAGGCGGCCCCGTCGAACGGCAGTCCGGTCAGGTCGCCCCGCAGATGCAGGAAGAACAGCAGCGCGACCATGCTGCCGAGGGCGCCGGACATGGCCGTGGAGACGGCGGCGAGCGCCGCAAGACGGCCGGGTCCGAGGCCGATCGCGGAGAGGCCGGGCCGCGGCCGGGTGCTCGGATCCGCGCGGGCCACGGCCACGGCGAAGTGCACCGTCGCGGCGAGCGGGATCAGACACCAGGTGAGGCGGGCGACGGAAGCGGCCGAGCCGGGGTGCGCGAGCGCGTACGACAGCGTGCACAGCAGCAGGAAACCCACGCCCGCCGAGGCCGCGGCCACCAGCAGCCGGCGCAGCAGGGCAAGGGGGTGGGAGCCGCGGGCTAGACGGAGAGCGAGCACTCGGCCCGGCCTTCCGCCTCGGCCGTGAGGGAGTTGACGCGACGGCCGTCCAGGAGCGAGATGGAACGGTCCGCGAGCGCCGCCACCTCCGTGTCGTGCGTCGCGAGCACCACGGTGATCCGGTGCGAGCGCGCCGCCGCCGTGATCGTACGGAGCACCTGGGCCCGCTCGGCCCGGTGCAGGGTGGCCGTCGGCTCGTCCGCGAACAGCACGGACGGCTCGCTGACGAGGGCCCGGGCGGTGGCGATCCGCTGGCGTTGTGCCTGGTCCAGGGCTCGCGGGCGCTTACGGGCGCACGCGCCGATGTCGAGGCGCTCCAGCCATTCCGTCGCGGCCTTCTTGGCCTTGCGGTGGGAGGTGCCGCGCAGCAGCAGCGGCAGTGCGGCGTTCTCCCACGCCGTCAGCTCGGGCACGAGGGTCGGCTCCGGGTCGATCCAGCCGAACCGCTCACGGCGCAGCCGCTCCCGCTGGAGCGGGGGCAGCGTGTGCACGGGGGAGCTGTTGAACCACACCTCGCCCTCGTGCGGGACGAGTTGGCCCGACAGGCACTGCAGCAGTGTCGTCTTCCCGCTGCCGCGCGGGCCGCTCACGGCGAGGATCTCGCCTTCCCGCACCCCCAGCGAGACACCTGCCAGCGCGGGGGAGCCGCTGTGCGCGTGGTGCAGGGAGCGTGCCCAGATCACATCGTTGTCCGGCGGGGCCACCATGGTGTCACCTCGGTTCTGATCAGATTTGTCCTCCCCCGTACGGGGGAACGACGTCAGGGCCGATCGGTCACTCGCACGCTAGGTAGTCGGATGCGGGGTCCGGGGAAACACACGGCCCGGGTGCCCCCATCTCACTCGGATGGGCGCACCCGGGCCGTGTCGGCGCCGGGGAGGCGGGGAGGACTAGAGCTTCGTCCAGGCCTCCGTGAGGACGGACCGGAGGATGCCCTCGATCTCGTCGAAGGTCTCCTGGTTGGAGATCAGTGGCGGCGCCAGCTGGACGACCGGGTCGCCGCGGTCGTCGGCGCGGCAGTACAGGCCGTTGTCGTAGAGCGCCTTCGAGAGGAAGCCGTAGAGCACGCGCTCGGTCTCCTCGTCGGTGAAGGTCTCCTTGGTGGCCTTGTCCTTCACCAGCTCGATGCCGTAGAAGAAGCCGTTGCCGCGGACGTCGCCGACGATCGGCAGGTCGTGCAGCTTCTTCAGGGTGTCGAAGAAGGCGCCCTCGTTGTCCAGGACGTGCTGGTTGAGGCCTTCCTTCTCGAAGATGTCGAGGTTGGCCAGGCCCACCGCCGCGGAGACCGGGTGGCCGCCGAAGGTGTAGCCGTGCAGGAAGGTGTTGTCGCCCTGGTAGAACGGCTCGGCCAGGCGGTCGGAGATGATGCAGGCGCCGATCGGGGAGTAGCCCGAGGTCATGCCCTTGGCGCAGGTGATCATGTCCGGTACGTAGCCGAACTTGTCGCACGCGAACATCGTGCCGAGGCGGCCGAAGGCACAGATGACCTCGTCGGACACGAGCAGCACGTCGTACTGGTCGCAGATCTCACGGACCCGCTGGAAGTACCCGGGCGGCGGCGGGAAGCAGCCGCCGGCGTTCTGGACCGGCTCCAGGAAGACGGCGGCGACCGTCTCCGGGCCCTCGAAGAGGATCTGCTGCTCGATCTGGTCGGCGGCCCAGCGGCCGAAGGCCTCGGGGTCGTCGCCGTGGATCGGGGCGCGGTAGATGTTGGTGTTCGGCACCTTGTGCGCGCCGGGGACCAGCGGCTCGAAGGGAGCCTTCAGCGCGGGCAGACCGGTGATGGAGAGCGCGCCCTGCGGGGTGCCGTGGTAGGCGACCGCACGCGAGATGACCTTGTACTTGGTGGGCTTGCCCTGCAGCTTGAAGTACTGCTTGGCCAGCTTCCACGCGGTCTCCACGGCCTCGCCGCCACCGGTGGTGAAGAAGACCTTGTTCAGGTCGCCCGGAGCGTGCTGGGCCAGGCGCTCGGCGAGCTCGACGGCCTTCGGGTGGGCGTAGGACCACACCGGGAAAAAGGCGAGCTCCTGAGCCTGCTTGTAGGCGGTCTCGGCGAGCTCGTGACGGCCGTGGCCGGCGTTGACGACGAACAGGCCGGACAGGCCGTCGAGGTAGCGCTTGCCCTTGTCGTCGTAGATGTAGGTGCCCTCACCGCGCACGATGGTGGGCACGGGTGCGTTCTCGTACGACGACATACGTGTGAAGTGCATCCACAGGTGGTCGTACGCGGTCTTGGAGAGGTCCTTGCTCACGGCTATCGGGTTCCCCACATGTAGGTCTGCTTCTTGAGCTTGAGGTAGACGAAGCTCTCGGTGGACCGCACGCCGGGGAGCGCACGAATCCGTTTGTTGATCACTTCGAGAAGGTGGTCGTCGTCCTCGCAGACGATCTCCACCATGAGGTCGAACGAGCCCGCGGTCATGACCACGTACTCGCACTCGGCCATGGCCGTCAGCGCTTCGGCTATCTCGTCGAGGTCGCCCTCGACGCGGATGCCGACCATCGCCTGGCGTCGCAGACCCACGGTGAGCGGGTCGGTGACGGCGACGATCTGCATCACGCCCTGGTCGAGCAGCTTCTGGACGCGCTGGCGCACGGCCGCCTCGGACAGGCCCACGGCCTTGCCGATCGCGGCGTACGGACGACGCCCGTCCTCCTGGAGCTGCTCGATGATCGCGAGGGAGACGGCGTCGATCGTCGGGGACGATCCGTTCGTCTTCCTGGATTCTGCGCTTCGACTGGCCACGGGGTCACTGTGCACCGGGACTCGTCTGTCTCGCAAGCCCTGAGCGATGATATTCGTCGTTGAAGGGCTTGGATATCACCGAATCCGAAGATGGGGAGGGTCGGGGCTGTTGAAAGCGTCGGCCGTGCGATTAGGGTGGGTTGTCTCACCCATCGGAATCTGACAGGAGGGGTGGCAACAGTGACCACCGAGCTGCGTCGTCTGCGCAACTACATCAACGGGGAGTTCCGGGACGCCGCCGACGGGCGGACGATCGATGTCATCAACCCGGTCACCGGCGAGGTGTACGCCACGTCGCCGCTCTCCGGGCAGTCGGATGTGGACGCGGCGATGGACGCTGCCGCGGCGGCCTTCCCGGCCTGGCGCGACGCCACGCCCGCCGAGCGCCAGAAGGCGCTTCTGAAGATCGCGGACGCGTTCGAGGAGCGGGCCGAGGACCTCATCGCGGCCGAGTCGGAGAACACGGGCAAGCCGCTGGAGCTGACCCGTACCGAAGAGATCCCGCCGATGGTGGACCAGATCCGCTTCTTCGCGGGCGCCGCGCGCATGCTCGAGGGCCGCTCGGCCGGCGAGTACATGGAGGGCCTCACCTCCATCGTCCGCCGCGAGCCGGTCGGCGTCTGCGCGCAGGTCGCGCCGTGGAACTACCCGATGATGATGGCGGTGTGGAAGTTCGCTCCGGCGCTCGCGGCGGGCAACACCGTCGTGCTGAAGCCGTCGGACACCACCCCCGCCTCCACGGTGCTGATCGCCGAGATCATCGGCTCGATCGTGCCCAAGGGCGTCTTCAACGTCATCTGCGGTGACCGGGACACCGGCCGCACGATGGTCGAGCACCCGACGCCGGCGATGGCGTCGATCACCGGTTCCGTACGCGCGGGCATCCAGGTCGCGGCCTCCGCGGCCAAGGACGTCAAGCGGGTCCACCTGGAGCTGGGCGGCAAGGCGCCGGTCGTCGTCTTCGAGGACACCGACATCGCCAAGGCCGTCGAGGACATCTCGGTGGCGGGCTACTTCAACGCCGGCCAGGACTGTACGGCCGCGACCCGTGTGCTCGTGCAGGAGTCCATCCACGACGAGTTCGTGGCGGCGCTGGCGAAGGCGGCGTCGGAGACGAAGACGGGCGCTCCGGACGACGAGGACGTGCTCTACGGCCCGCTGAACAACGCCAACCAGCTCGCCCAGGTCACCGGCTTCATCGACCGGCTCCCGGCGCACGCGAAGGTGGAGGCGGGCGGTCACCGGGTCGGTGACAAGGGCTACTTCTACGCTCCCACCGTCGTCTCCGGCCTGAAGCAGGACGACGAGATCATCCAGAACGAGGTCTTCGGCCCGGTCATCACCGTGCAGTCCTTCACGGACGAGGCGCAGGCCCTGGAGTGGGCGAACGGCGTCGAGTTCGCGCTGGCCTCGTCGGTGTGGACGAAGGATCACGGCCGCGCGATGCGGATGTCGAAGTCGCTGGACTTCGGCTGCGTGTGGATCAACACCCACATCCCGCTCGTGGCGGAGATGCCGCACGGCGGCTTCAAGAAGTCGGGCTACGGCAAGGACCTGTCGGCGTACGGGTTCGACGACTACACCCGCGTCAAGCACGTGATGACGTCGCTGGACGTCTGACCGGCGTCACCCGCCGGCCACTCGGCAGCCCCCGCGCCCCGTCCGGGCGCGGGGGCTGCCGCATGTCCGGAGCTACGAGGAGCTACGTCAGGGGGGTCCGGTGCAGCGCGATGAGCAGCCGCCAGGCCTGGCCGGCCATCTCCGCGGGGTCCGCCTCGATCGCGCCGTGGAGCCAGTCGGCGAGCAGGCCGGCGAAGGTGGCCGCCACGGCCGTGGCGATCAGATCCGGGCGGGGAGCGCCGGCCAGTTCGCGTTCGCGGCGGCTGCGGGCGCGCAGCTCCGTGTGGAGCAGATCGCCGAGCGGGCCGCTGCCGCCCTCGCGCAGGAGCGGGCGGTAGAGGTGCGCGCGGGCGGACAGGCCGGTGAAGAAGTCCGTCAGCGGCGGGGGCGGGGCCGCCGGGTCGGGGACGCCGCGCCAGGCGTGCAGGGCTTCCACCGCCTCCCGTACGACCTCGGCGCAGGCGTCGACCGCCAGCGCCTGAAGGTCCGCGTAGTGCAGATAGAACGTGGCGCGGCCGAGCCCCGCCCTGCGGACGACCGCGGCCACGCTGACCTCGTCGAGCGCACGGTCCGCGCACTCGTCGAGCAGCGCCGCCCGCAGCCGGGCCCGGGTGCGTTCCGCCCTGGGGTCGTTCATCCGGCCACCAGGACCGCTGCCAGGGCGAGCGCTCCCGGCAGCGCCTGCGCAAGGAGGATGCGGCGGTTCGCGGTGAAGCCGCCGTACAGCCCGGCGACCACCACGCACGCGGTGAAGAAGACCTGCACCCGGTAGCCGGTGGGGTCCGAGGCGATCAGGCCCCAGACGAGGCCCGCCGCGAGAAAGCCGTTGTAGAGGCCCTGGTTGGCGGCGAGGGGAGCGGTGGCCCGGGCCATCTCGGCGTCGAAGCCGGAGAGTTGACGGCCCGGTCTCCGCTCCCAGAGGAACATCTCCAGAACCAGGATGTAGAGGTGCAGCGCGGCCACCAGGCCGACCAGGACATGGGCCGTTGCGTTCATGACCGGCTCTTTCTGTTGCGCGGACAGGTTTCATGGACAGGTGTCCATGAAGTATAGACACCTGTCCATGATCGACAGGGTGTCCCCTCCTGCCCCCAGGTGTCGACGCACCGTCCATTGCCGCCCGCACGCACCGGCCGCCATCCTGCGGACGTGCCCGCGATCCGGATGAACCCCATGTCACGGCGGACCCTGCTGCGCGCCGTCGGCGCGGGTGCCGCTCTCGCCGGCCCCGCCGTGCTCGCCGGATGCGGGGTGCCCGCGGCCTACGTCGAGCCCGGCGACCGTGCCGCGCGCGACGACTCGGCCCACGACCGCAGTCTCGACTTCGCCAACTGGCCCCTCTATATCGACACCGACGACGAGAACACCTCCGAGCGCCCCACGCTCGACGCCTTCACCGAACGCACCGGGATCTCCGTCACCTACACCGAGGAGATCAACGACAACGACGAGTTCTTCGGAAAGATCAGCCCGGCCCTGATGAACCATCAGGAGACCGGCCGCGATCTGATCGTCGTCAGCGACTGGATGGCCGCCCGCTTCGTACGCCTCGGCTGGGTGCAGGAGATGGACCGGACGAAGCAGCCCAACGTCACCCGGTACCTGGACCCGCAACTGCGCTCGCCCGCCTTCGACAAGGGGCGTCTGCACAGCGTCCCCTGGCAGTCGGGAATCACCGGCATCGCCTACAACCGCCGGAAGCTCGGCCGTGAACTGCGGCGTACGAGCGATCTGTGGGCGGACGATCTGCGCGGCCGGGTCACGCTGCTGTCCGGGCTCGACGAGTCCTTCGCCCTGCTGATGCAGGCCGACGGCGTCGACATCACCCGGTGGACGGCGGACGACTTCCACGCCGTCTGCGACCGGCTGGAGAAGCTGGTGAAGCGCCGGCACATCAGGCGCTTCACGGGCAACGACTACATCAAGGACCTCGACACCGGTGACGTCGTCGCCTGCCAGGCGTACTCCGGCGATGTCATCCAGCTCCAGGCGGACAACCCCGACATCGAGTTCGTCGTGCCCGAGGAGGGCGGCGAACTGTGGGCGGAGAGTCTGATGATCCCCAACCTCGCCCGCCACAAGCGCAATGCGGAGGCACTCGTCGACCACTACTACCGGCCGGAGGTCGCCGCCGAACTCGCGAGCTGGGTCAACTACGTCTGCCCGGTGCCGGCCGCACGCGATGTGCTCGCCTCGTCCAAGGACGAGGAGACGGCGGCGCTCGCGGAGGACCCGCTGATCTTCCCGGACGACGTGATGCGCAGACGGCTCGCGATCGCCCGTGACATCGCCTCGGAGGAGCGCGCGGAGTTCGCCCGGCGATGGAACTCCCTCGTCGGGCTGTAGCGGGCTCTTCCGGAGCGGGTGCGTGAGTCGTCGGGCGTGACCCGGCGCGTGAAGAAGGCGCCGGTCAGCGGGACTTCGCCGTCGAGGTCAGGGCTTGCGAGCCACCGCGCCGAACTGCGCCACCTGAGGGAAGCGGCTCTCCCGCGTCACGTCGTGCCGCCAGCGGGAGCACGAGACGATGCCGGGCTCCAGCACTTCCAGGCCCTCCAGGAACGAGGCGAACTCCGCGCCGCTGCGGGCGGTGATCGGGGGAGTGGCGTTCTCGTTCCAGAAGCGCATGGCGTCCTCGTTGCCCTCTCCGCCCAGTTCGAGGGTGGGATGGGTGAGGACGAGGTAGCTGCCGGAGGGCACGGCGTCCATCAGCGTGCGCACGATGGAGCGCGCCTCGTCGGTGTCCATCACGAAGTTCAGGATGCCGAGCATCATCACGGCCACCGGCTTGTGCAGGTCCAGTGTCGGCTCGACGGCCCGCACGATCCCGGCCGCGTCGTGGGCGTCCGCGTCCAGGTACTCCGTCGTACCGCCGGTGGAGCTGGTGAGCAGGGCGCGGGCGTGCGCCAGGACGATCGGGTCGTTGTCGACGTAGACGATCCGCGCGTCGGGAGCGATGCGCTGGGCGACCTCATGGGTGTTGTCGACGGTCGGCAGCCCGGTGCCGATGTCCAGGAACTGCCGTACGCCCGCCTCGCCGGCCAGGAACTCCACCGCACGGCCCAGGAACGCCCGGTCGGCACGGGCCACTTCGCCGATGCTCGGGTACAGACCGGTGACGTGGTCACCCACCGCACGGTCGACCGGGTAGTTGTCCTTACCGCCCAGCCAGTGGTTCCAGACCCTGGCGTTGTGCGCTACGTCGGTACGGATCCTGTCGGTCACTTCTGCTCCTCCGCCGGGTGAGTGGGTCCATCATGCCGGAACGATCAAGAAGGCGGACCGGTAAGGGAGTTGTCCCGGACGACGGATGCCAGCGTGTCCACCCGGTTGGTGGTGACGGCGTCCACGCCGGCCCGGATCAGCCGGCGCATGGTGCGCCGGGTGTCGGCAGTCCAGGCGGAGATGAGCATGCCGTCCTTGTGCACACGCTCCGCGAGCTCCTGACCGACCAGCCCGAAGCGGTAGTTGAGGAACCGCGGACGTACGGCGTCGATGAGGACCGGCCGCGGCGGGGCCAGCGAGGTCCACGTCAGGGCGATCTCGGCCGCCGGGTCCTCGTTCCGTACCGCGAGCATGGCGACGGGGCCCGCGCAGTAGTACACGCGCTCGGCCGCGCCGCAATCGCGGACCAGGCCGACCACCGCGCGTACCGACTCCTCGGTGGCGCCGGGAAGGTCGATCATCAGGCGGTGCGCGCCGACGTCGAGCAGCGCGTCCCGCAGCGTCGGCACACCACCCCGCGTCAGCTCCTCGACCTGGGCACGGGTCAGCTTCGACAGCGGCCGGTCGTGCCCCCACAGGCGCTTCAGTGTCGCGTCGTGCAGCAGCACGGGCACACCGTCGCGGGTCAGTCGTACGTCGATCTCGACCGCGTCCGCGCCCCGGGTGACGGCCGAGCGGAGCGAGGGCAGGGTGTTCTCCCGCACGCGGTAGGGATCGCCGCGATGGCCGACGACACCGACGATGCGCGCGGGACCGTTCTCCACGGGGGTCAACGCGCGAGCCATGCCGCGGTGTACGTGTCGATCTCCTCGGCGATGCGCGCCTTGCCCGCCGGGTCGAGGAACGAGGCCTCCACAGCGTTCTTCGCGAGCGCGGCGAGACCGCGCTCGTCGAGGCCGAGCAGCCGGCCCGCCACTCCGTACTCGTTGTTGAGGTCGGTGCCGAACATCGGCGGGTCGTCGCTGTTGACGGTCACCAGCACGCCGGCCGCGACCATCTCCTTGATGGGGTGGTCGTCGAGAACGGTGACGGCCCGGGTCGCGATGTTGGACGTCGGGCAGACCTCCAACGGGATCCGGTGCTCGGCGAGATGGGCGAGCAGCGCCGGGTCCTGGACGGAGCTGGTGCCGTGCCCGATCCGCTCGGCCCGCAGATCGTTCAGCGCGTCCCAGACGGTCTGCGGTCCGGTCGTCTCGCCGGCGTGCGGCACGGAGTGCAGTCCGGCGGCGATGGCGCGGTCGAAGTACGGCTTGAACTGCGGGCGCGGCACACCGATCTCCGGTCCGCCCAGACCGAAGGCGACCAGGCCCTCGGGGTGCAGGTCCACCGCGAGCCGGGTGGTCTCCTCCGCCGCCTCCAGGCCCGCCTCACCGGGAATGTCGAAGCACCAGCGCAGCACCACGCCGAGTTCGGCCTCGGCGGCCGTGCGGGCGTCCTCGATCGCGGCCATGAAGGCCTTCTCGTCGATACCGCGGCGGGTCGAACTGAACGGCGTGACGGTCAGCTCGGCGTAGCGGATGTTCTGGCGGGCCATGTCCCGGGCGATCTCGAAGGTGAGCAGCCGGACGTCCTCGGGGGTGCGGATCAGATCCACGACCGAGAGATAGACCTCGATGAAGTGGGCGAAGTCCGTGAAGGTGAAGTAGTCGGCGATCGCCTCGGGGTCGGTCGGCACCTTGGAGTCCGGGTGCCGGGCGGCGAGTTCGGCGACGATGCGCGGTGAGGCCGACCCGACATGGTGAACATGCAGTTCCGCTTTGGGGAGCCCGGCGATGAAGGGGTGCAGATCGGTCATCGGGGTCCTCCGTGTGCTGTGCGGTCGCTGGTGTCAGGGATCATCGTAGGCGGCCGTCCCGTGACACGGGGCAGGCCGTAGCATGAGCGCGAACCACGATGGGGGAGAACCATGGCAGAGAACCAGGCCCAGCCGCCGGGCGGACCCGAGCCCCGTGACCGCGACCCGTGGGCTCCGCCGGCGAGCACTGCGCCGCAGGACAAGGTTCCGCTGCACAAGCCCGCCATCCCGGCTCCGTCGGTGCCGCCGGTGCACGACCAGATGACGGTCACGTCCATGCCCGGTGTCGGGGACACCGGCTCGGTGCCGCCGCCCCCGATAGCCCCGGGCGGGCCCGCCCAGCCCGCTCCCGGCCCGTACGGCTACCCCGCGGCCCCTCCGGTGACGGGTCCCGCCAGCGATCCCTTCGGTCACGCCGGATACCCCGGCTACCAGACCTACGGCCAGCCCGGCTGGCAGGCGGCCCCGGCGAACGGCATGGGCACCACGGCGATGGTGCTCGGCATCCTGTCCGTCTGCCTGTTCTGCCTCTACGGCGTCGTCGCCATCGTCCTCGGCGTCCTGGCGCTGATCTTCGGCATCCTGGGCCGCAAGCGGGTCCAGCGCGGCGAGGCCACCAACGGCGGGATGGCGCTCTCCGGGATCATCCTCGGGTCCGTCGGCATCGTCATCGGCCTGGTCGTCGTCGGCCTGCTGGCCTGGGGCATCACCGAGGCGATCAACGACGAGCGGAACAGGAACGACGACTTCGGCAACACGCTGGTGATCGACGGCGCCGCGCAGCCCGCCGCGCTCTCGGCCGCGCGCTGACCGGACCACGCGTTCCTGGGCGGTTCGCGCCAGCAGGCACCCGGGCCGGTTCGCGTCGATCAGGCCCCCGGGCCGGTGCCGCACTCGCAGCCCCGGGCTGTCGGGGCGCCTGACGCCCAGCAACCCTGCTCCCCGGGCCGGCTCGCGTCGATCAGGCCCCCGGGCCGGTGCCGCACCCGCAGTCCCGGCTGTCGGGGCGCCTGACGCCCAGCAACCCTGCTCCCCGGGCCGGCTCGCGTCGGCAGCCCCGTGGCCGGGTCCCGCACCCGTAGCTCCGGCCCACTGCCGCTGGGAAGCCTGTCCGCCGACGGGTCGCGGCCGCGGGCTCCTGGGCCGGCGCGCGCCCTCGCCGACCCGCACCCGCGCCCGGCCTCGGCGCCCTGCAAGCCCTGCCCCCTAGGTGCCCTGCTCCCCGGCAGTCCGCAGCTCCTCGCGCGCCTCCATCAGCGCGAATCCCAGCAGGTTCTGCCCGCGCCAGCGCGTGGGGTCCTGCGCCCGCTCGTCGTCCGCGGCCAGCCCGATACCCCAGATCCGGTCCAGCGGGCTGGCCTCGACGAGCACCCGGTCTCCCGTGGCCAGCAGGAACTCCCGCAGCGCCGCATGCTGGGCGAACTTGTGCACGCTGCCCGAGCGGACGATCGCGAACCGCTCCCGCTTCCAGAGCCTGTCGTCGAAACCGCGCACCTCGCGCCCGGCCCGCTTCGCCGCCCCCGGGTTCGTCGCGTCGAGCGCCTTCCGCTCCGCCTCCGCGTCGCCGAACAGCCGTGCCTTGTGGGCCATCATCCAGTGCTCGGCCGTCGCGTACCGCACGCCGTCCACCTCGAAGGGCGCCTCCCACCACTGGCTGAGGCAGCTCGGACCTATGCGACCGTCCTTGCGCGGTGCGTGCCCCCAGAAGTGCAGATACTTGACATGTCGACCGCTGCTGACCTGCCGGATCAGCTCATCCATCCCCATGCACGCGAGTCTCGCATCCACCACTGACACTCCGTACGGGGATGAGGGGCGCAACGCGACACATGGTCGACCGAATCCGTCGCGTAACCAAAAGGCAACTACGGAATCACTTGTTGGGCAACAGGTGCTCTGCCAGGATCGGCACTCAAATCGAGCTGGGACAACGGAGAGCGTCATGGGCAACCGCTTCCAGGTGCAGGACCGCTTCGCGGACGGCGCGCAGTACATCGGCGGCCGACCGCGGTCCGGCACCTCAGGACGTACGCAGGACATCGTGGACCCCGCGACCGGTGAGACGGTCCACAGCTACGAGCTCGCCGGGGCCGCCGACGTCGACGCGGCCGTCGCCGCCGCGCGCGACGCGTTCCCGGCCTGGTCGGGTGCCACGCCGGGCGAGCGCTCCGACGCCCTGCACCGGTTCGCGTCGGTGCTCGCCGAGCAGTCCGAGGACCTGGCCGGCGCGGAGTCCCTCCAGTGCGGCAAGCCGATCAAACTCAGCACCGAGTTCGATGTGCCGGGCACCGTCGACAACACCGCCTTCTTCGCCGGCGCCGCCCGCCACCTCCAGGGCCAGTCGGCCGGCGAGTACAGCGGCGACCACACCTCCTACGTACGCAGGGAGGCCATCGGGGTCGTCGGCTCCATCGCGCCCTGGAACTACCCGCTCCAGATGGCGGCCTGGAAGGTCCTGCCGGCCATCGCCGCCGGCAACACCATCGTGCTCAAGCCCGCCGAGATCACCCCGCTGACCTCCCTGATGTTCGCGGCGGCCGCGACCGAGGCGGGCATCCCCGACGGCGTCGTCAACGTCGTCAACGGCGCGGGCCGGGACGCGGGCGAGCATCTGGTCGGGCACCCGGACGTCGCCATGACGTCCTTCACCGGCTCCACCGCCGTCGGCAAGCGCGTCGCCGAGATCGCCACCTCCACCGTGAAGCGGCTGCACCTCGAACTCGGCGGCAAGGCCCCCTTCCTCGTCTTCGACGACGCGGACCTGGAGTCGGCGGTGCACGGGGCGGTCGCCGGCTCCCTCATCAACACCGGCCAGGACTGCACCGCCGCCACCCGTGCCTATGTGCAGCGCCCGCTCTACGACGCGTTCGTCAGCGGAGTGGCCGATCTGATGGCCACCGTGCGGCTGGGCGACCCCTTCGACCCGGCGACCGACCTCGGCCCGCTCGTCTCCCACCTCCAGCGCGACCGCGTCGCCGCCTTCGTGGACCGGGCGCGCGGCTACGCCACCGTCGTCACCGGCGGCGAGGCGCCGCAGGGGGCACTGAAGAGCGGCGCCTACTACCGGCCCACCCTGATCGCCGGCGCCGCCCAGGACAGCGAGATCGTGCAGGCCGAGATCTTCGGCCCGGTCCTGGTCGTCCTCCCCTTCGACTCCGACGACGACGGCATCGCGCTCGCCAACGACACCCCGTACGGCCTCGCCGCCTCGGCCTGGACCCGGGACGTCTACCGCGCCGGCCGCGCCACCCGTGAGATCAAGGCCGGCTGCGTGTGGGTCAACGACCACATCCCGATCATCAGCGAGATGCCCCACGGCGGCTACAAGGCCTCCGGCTTCGGAAAGGACATGTCCGTCTACTCCTTCGAGGAGTACACGCAGGTCAAGCACGTGATGTTCGACAACACCGCGGTCGTCCGCAAGGACTGGCACCGCACCGTCTTCGGGGACCGATAGCCAGCACCGCCCGACCAGCGGCACCCATCCCGAAAGGGCACTGTTCATGGACCACAACGAGCCCGACGGCCTGTCCGCGGCCCAACTGGCCGCGGTGCGGCGCAGTCTGACCAACGGCCGGGGAGCCCTCACCCGCCGTTCGATGCTGCGCGCCACCGGCGTCGGAGCCCTCACCGTCGGCGGCATCGGCGCGCTGAGCTCCTGCGGAATCCCGCCCGCCAAGCGCGAGGGCGAAGCGGCCTCGGACGACCACTCCGCGAAGGAGAAGCAGATCGCCTTCTCCAACTGGACGGAGTACATGGACGTCAGTGAGGACGAGAAGAGCCGTCCCACACTGACCGAGTTCACCCGGCGCACCGGGATCAAGGTCAAGTACACCGAGGACATCAACGACAACGTCGAGTTCTTCGGCAAGATCCAGCCGCAGCTCGCCGCCGGCCAGGAAACCGGCCGCGACCTGATATGCGTCACCGACTGGCTGGCCTCCCGGATGATCCGCCTCGGCTGGGTGCAGAAGCTCGACCCGTCGCTGCTGCCCCACGCGTACGCGAACCTCTCCGCCCAGTTCCGCAGCCCCGACTGGGACCCGGGACGCTCGTTCTCCTACCCCTGGACGGGCATCTCGACGGTCATCGCCTACAACACCAAGGCGACCGGCGGGAAGAAGGTGGACTCCGTCACCCAGCTGCTCGACGACCCCTCCCTCAAGGGCCGCGTCGGCTTCCTCACGGAGATGCGCGACACCGTCGGCATGACGCTGCTGGACATCGGCAAGGACCCGGCGAAGTTCACCGACGCCGACTACGACGCCGCCATCGGCCGGCTCCAGAAGGGCGTCGACAAGAAGCAGATCCGCCGTTTCACCGGCAACGACTACACCTCGGACCTGGACAAGGGCGACCTCGCGGCCTGTCTGGCCTGGGCCGGTGACGTCATCCAGCTTCAGGCCGACAACCCCGCGATCCAGTACGCGATCCCGGCCCCCGGCTACATCACCTCCAGCGACAACCTGCTGGTCCCGGCGCAGGCCAGGCACCAGCGCAACGCCACCCGGCTCATCGACTACTACTACGAACTCCCGGTGGCGGCCCAGCTCGCCGCGTACATCAACTACGTCTGCCCGGTGGAGGGTGTCGGCGCCGAACTGGCGAAGATCGACCCCGAGCTGGCCTCGAACACCCTGATCCTCCCGGACAAGGCCATGGCCGCCAAGTCCCACTCCTTCCGCTCCCTCACCAGTGCGGAAGAGAAGGCCTACGAAGAGAAGTTCGCCAAGCTCATCGGCGCCTGACCTCGTCCGCTCCACCGACACCACCGGGATCGCGACCCATGACTGACAAGACTGCGGGCGGCGAAGTCCGCCTCTCCGGGATCGGCAAGACCTACGGCTCCTTCACCGCGGTGCACCCGCTGGACCTGACCGTCCCGCAGGGCTCGTTCTTCGCCCTGCTCGGCGCGTCCGGCTGCGGCAAGACCACCACCCTGCGGATGATCGCCGGTCTGGAGGACCCGACCACCGGATCCGTATTCCTCGGCGACAGAGACGTCACCGGCCTGCCGCCGCACAAACGCCCCGTCAACACCGTCTTCCAGAGCTATGCGCTCTTCCCGCACCTCGACATCTACGAGAACGTCGCGTTCGGCCTGCGCCGCCGCGGCATCAAGTCGGTGAAGAAGCAGGTCGGCGACATGCTCGACCTCGTCCAGCTCGGAGACTTCGCCCAGCGCAAGCCGCACCAGCTCTCCGGCGGACAGCAGCAGCGCGTGGCCGTGGCCCGCGCGCTCATCAACCACCCCCAGGTGCTGCTGCTCGACGAGCCGCTCGGCGCCCTGGACCTCAAGCTGCGCCGCCAGATGCAGCTGGAGCTCAAGCGCATCCAGACCGAGGTCGGCATCACCTTCGTCCATGTCACCCACGACCAGGAGGAGGCCATGACCATGGCCGACACCGTCGCGGTGATGAACGGCGGACGTGTCGAGCAACTGGGCGCACCCGCCGAGCTCTACGAGAACCCGCAGACCACCTTCGTCGCCAACTTCCTCGGCACCTCCAACCTCATCGAGGCCGAGGTGGCGTCGAACACCGGCGGGGAGGTCGTCGTCACCGCCGCCGACGCCAAGCTGCGGCTGCCCGCGCAGCGCTGCGCGACCGCGCCCACCGCCGGCGGAAAGCTGCTGGTCGGCGTGCGGCCGGAGAAGATATCGCTGGCGCACGCGGACGACGCGGGAAGCATCGCGGACGGCCGCAACCGCTTCACCGGCACCATCGCCGACTCCAGCTTCATCGGCGTCTCCACGCAGTACGTCATCGACAGCCCGGTCTGCCCGGAACTGGAGGTGTACGCGCAGAACATCGAGCGGGACCCCCGGCTGGTCCCCGGCGCCCGGGTCGTCCTGCACTGGAACCCCGAGCACACCTTCGGTCTCGACGCCGGCCAGGACATCGACGCCGGTGTGGAGACGGTGGAGGCGACGCCGTGACCGTCACCGCGGCGCCGCCCGCGCCACCCGCCCCCGAACCGGTCGTCCACAAGCCGTCCGTGCGCCGCAAGCTGGTGCCGTACTGGCTCCTGCTGCCCGGCATGCTGTGGCTGCTGGTCTTCTTCGCGCTGCCGCTGGTGTACCAGGCGTCGACCTCGGTGCAGACCGGCTCGCTGGAGGAGGGCTTCCAGGTCACCTGGCACTTCCAGACGTACTGGGACGCGCTCACCGAGTACTGGCCGCAGTTCCTGCGCTCGGTGCTCTACGCGGGCACGGCCACCGCGCTGTGTCTGCTGTTCGGCTACCCGCTCGCGTATCTGATCGCGTTCAAGGCCGGCCGCTGGCGCAATTTGCTGCTGGTCCTGGTCATCGCGCCGTTCTTCACCAGCTTCCTGATCCGCACGCTCGCCTGGAAGACGATCCTCGCGGACAGCGGACCCGTGGTGGAGACGCTCAACTCCATCGGCTTCCTCGACGTCACCAACTGGCTCGGGATGACCGACGGCAGCCGGGTGCTGGCCACACCGCTGGCCGTGGTCACCGGTCTCACGTACAACTTCCTGCCCTTCATGATCCTGCCGCTCTACACCTCGCTGGAGCGGATCGACCCCCGGCTCCACGAAGCGGCGGGGGACCTGTACGCGAAGCCGTCCACCACCTTCCGCAAGGTGACCTTCCCGCTGTCCATGCCGGGTGTGGTCTCCGGGACGCTGCTGACCTTCATCCCGGCCAGCGGCGACTACGTGAACGCCGAACTGCTCGGCTCCACGGACACCCGAATGGTCGGAAACGTCATCCAGTCGCAGTTCCTGAGGGTGCTCGACTACCCGACCGCGGCCGCGTTGTCGTTCATTCTCATGGCAGTCGTGCTGATCGTGGTCACGGTCTACATCCGGCGGGCCGGGACGGAGGATCTGGTCTGATGCGTTGGATACGGCGCAACCTCGTGGTGATCGCGGGCCTGCTCACGCTCGCGTATCTGATTCTGCCGAACATCGTCGTGATGGTGTTCTCGTTCAACAAGCCGGCCGGGCGGTTCAACTACTCCTGGCGCGAGTTCTCCACCGACGCGTGGCGCGACCCGTGCGGCGTGGCCGACATGTGCGGCTCGCTGTCGCTGTCGCTCCAGATCGCCCTGTGGGCGACGATCGGCGCCACCGTGCTCGGTTCGATGATCGCCTTCGCGCTGGTCCGCTACCGCTTCCGGGCGCGCGGCGCGATCAACTCGCTGATCTTCCTGCCGATGGCGATGCCCGAGGTGGTCATGGCCGCCTCGCTGCTCACGCTCTTCCTCAACCTGGGCGCCCAGCTGGGCTTCTGGACCATCCTCATCGCGCACACCATGTTCTGCCTCAGCTTCGTGGTGGTGGCGGTCAAGGCGCGCGTGCTGTCGATGGACCCCCGTCTCGAGGAAGCAGCCCGTGACCTGTACGCGGGACCCGTGCAGACCTTCCTGCGGGTCACGCTGCCGATCGCGGCACCCGGCATCGCCGCCGGCGCGATGCTCGCCTTCGCCCTCTCGTTCGACGACTTCATCATCACCAACTTCAACTCGGGCAACACCGTCACCTTCCCCATGTTCGTGTGGGGCTCGGCCCAGCGCGGAACGCCCGTCCAGATCAACGTCATCGGCACGGCCATGTTCGTCATCGCCGTACTGATCGTCGTGGCCGGCCAGCTGATCAGCGGCCGGAGAAAGAACAGCGCCGCGGCCAAGTAGGGCCCGCAAGGCCCGCAAGGCCCTCGAAGGAGTGGAAACCATGGCCCCAGACGCCATGACCTTTGCCTCATCCCTTTCCGACGCCCAGCCCGTCGCCTTCTGGCTGGACGATCCCGCCAGACCCGCCGCCCTGCCCGCGCTCACCGGTGACGAGCACTGCGACCTCCTCGTCGTCGGCGGCGGCTACAGCGGACTGTGGACCGCGCTGCTCGCCAAGGAGCGCGACCCCGGCCGGGACGTCGTCCTGATCGAGGGGCACGAGGTGGGCTGGGCCGCCTCGGGCCGCAACGGCGGCTTCTGCGCCGCCTCGCTCACCCACGGTCTCGGCAACGGGATCGCCCGCTGGCCCGGTGAGCTCGCACGACTGGAGGAGCTCGGCGACCGCAACCTCGACGCCATCGAGGAGGCGGTGGCACGCCACGGCATCTACTGCGACTTCGAGCGCACCGGCGAGATCGACGTCGCCACCGAGCCGTACCAGGTCGCGGAGCTGGCGGAGATGCACGAGGAGGCGCGGCGACACGGTTTCGACGGACTCGAACTCCTCGACGCCGACGCGGTGCGCGCCGAGGTGAACTCCCCGACCTTCCTCGGCGGGCTGTGGGACCGCCGCGGTGTCGCCATGCTGAACCCGGCGAAGCTCGCCTGGGGCCTAAAGGAGGCCTGCCGCGGCCTCGGGGTCCGCATCTACGAGAACACCCGCGGCCTCGAACTCGCCGCGTCCGGTGCGGGAATGGCCGTCCGCACCCCGTACGGCCGGGTCTTCGCCCGCCGGGTCGCGCTCGGCACCAATGTCTTCCCGTCGCTGGTGAAGCGGGTGCGCGCGTACACCGTCCCGGTCTACGACTACGCCCTGATGACCGAACCGCTCAGCGAGCAGCAGCGCGCCGAGATCGGCTGGGAGGGCCGGCAGGGCCTCGGCGACGTCGCCAACCAGTTCCACTACTTCCGGATCACCGCCGACCACCGCATCCTGTGGGGCGGTTACGACGCGATCTATCCGTACGGCGGGAAGGTCAGCGCGGAGCTGGACCACCGGCCCGAGACCTATCTGAAGCTCGCCGGCCACTTCTTCCGCTGCTTCCCGCAGCTGGAGGGGCTGCGCTTCAGTCATGCGTGGGGCGGGGCGATCGACACCTGTTCGCGGTTCTCCGCGTTCTTCGGCACGGCGCACGGCGGCAAGGTCGCCTACGCCGCCGGCTACACCGGTCTGGGGGTCGGCGCCACGCGCTTCGGCGCCGATGTGATGCTCGACCTGCTGTCGGGGGAGCGCACCGAGCGCACGGAGCTGGAGATGGTGCGCAGCAAGCCGATGCCCTTCCCGCCCGAGCCCGTCGCCTGGGCCGGTATCGGGCTCACCAAGTGGGCGCTGGCCAGGGCGGACGCCCAGGGCGGGCGGCGCAATGTATGGCTGCGAGCCATGGACCGGATGGGCCTCGGCTTCGACAGCTGACCCGGCGTGACCCAGATCACTACCAACTGGTAGCCCCAACCCGCGTCATACGACGGCCCCGGGCCGCTCTCCCCTGTGAACGCACCGTCGGTGCGCAGGGAAGGGAGTAGGGGTCATGAACGACTCGGGGGCCAGGACCGCGGTGGAGTGGCTGGCGTCGGTCGCACCGGACCCGGAAGCCTGCCGGTGGGAGTGGGAGCGCAACCCTCTGGGCGTCGCGCTGCTGCCCGCCGGCAGGCGCTGGGACGTACTGATCCTGCCGGGAGAGCTGGGCTATCCGACGCTCGATGTGCTGAGCAGGCTGGTCGACAGGCCGGGGCCGGTGCTCGCCGACTTCGGCGACTCCCGCATGGGGTTTTTCGTGCCGCCCGGCACGGCCGCACGGTGGCTCGGGACCGGTGTGCGCAGCGCGGGCGCCGGCACCTGGATCGTCGTGCCCTACCCGGGGCGGGCCGGTGGCGGCGGGGTGCGCTGGCTCGTCGTGCCGGACGGCTCGGGCACGCTCACGGATCCGACGCTGCTGGAACTCGCGATGCACGAGGCGGCGGGGGCCATGGCGCGACGCGAGGGGGAGTGAGGGGCCAGGGCCTGTCGTCCGGACCCCGCCGGCTTCGTGTGCCGCTGTCAGAGGTCTTGACAACCGCATTGGTCTGGACCAAATTGCGGGAGCTCCCACTCGAATCCCCCCATGCCCGGAGGCAGTTGTGGACCGCACCAGACTCTCGGCCGCCCTGACGGCGGCCGCGCTCGCCCTCGGCGGACTTGTCGCCACGTCCACAGCCGCCGAGGCGGCCGACGCCGAAGTCGCCCGCAACGGCGGCTTCGAGGCCGGTCTCACCGGCTGGAGCTGCACGACGGGCAGTGGAGTCGTCGTCAGTTCGCCCGTGCGCAGCGGGAGTTCGGCGTTGAAGGCCACCCCGGCCGGAAGCGACAACGCCAAGTGCAGTCAGAGTGTCACCGTCAAGCCCAACTCCGACTACACCCTCAGTGGCTGGGTCCAGGGCGGCTACGTCTACCTCGGCACCTCCGGCACCGGTACCACCGACGTCTCCACCTGGACACCGTCCGCGTCCGGCTGGCAGAAACTCTCGACGAGCTTCCGCACCGGCGCCTCGACCACCTCGGTGACCATCTACACCCACGGCTGGTACGGCACGGCGGCCTACCACGCGGACGACGTCTCCCTGTTCGGCCCGGGCGGCGACCCGGTCCAGCTGCCGGCCGCCCCCACCGGCCTCACCGCGGGATCGCCGGGCTCCACCTCCGTACCGCTGAGCTGGTCGCCCGTCTCCGGCGCCACCGGCTACAACGTCTACCGCGGCGGCGCCAAGGTCACCTCCGTGACGGGGACGTCGGCCACCGTGACGGGGCTGTCGCCCAGCACGACGTACAGCTTCCAGGTCACCGCGACCAACAGCGCGGGCGAGTCCCCGAAGTCCGCGGTCGTCGGCGCGACCACCACCACCGGCGGCGGCAACCCGGGCGCCGGCCTCCCGGCCCACGCCCTCGTCGGCTATCTGCACGCCAGTTTCGCCAACGGCTCCGGCTACACCCGCATGGCGGACGTCCCCGACTCCTGGGACGTCATCAACCTCGCCTTCGGCGAACCCACATCGGTCACCTCCGGCGACATCCGCTTCAGCCTCTGCCCGGCGGCCGAGTGCCCGAACGTCGAGTCCGTCGCCGAGTTCAAGGCCGCCATCAAGGCGAAGCAGGCCGCCGGCAAGAAGGTCCTGATCTCCATCGGCGGCGCCAACGGGCAGGTGCAGCTGGGCAGTACGGCCGCGCGTGACACCTTCGTCTCCTCCGTCTCGAAGATCATCGACGAGTACGGTCTCGACGGCCTGGACATCGACTTCGAGGGCCACTCCCTCTCGCTGAACACCGGGGACACGGACTTCCGCTCGCCGACCTCACCGGTGATCGTCAACCTCATCTCGGCGATCAAGACCCTCAAGGCGAAGTACGGCCCGGACTTCGTCCTCACGATGGCCCCGGAGACCTTCTTCGTGCAGCTGGGCTACCAGTACTACGGCTCCGGCCCCTGGGGCGGCCAGGACCCGCGCGCCGGCTCCTACCTCCCCGTCATCCACGCGCTGCGGGACGACCTCACCCTGCTGCACGTCCAGGACTACAACTCCGGCTCGATCATGGGTCTGGACAACCAGTACCACTCGATGGGCGGCGCGGACTTCCACATCGCCATGACCGACATGCTGCTCACCGGCTTCCCGGTGGCCGGTGACCAGTCGAAGTTCTTCCCCGCCCTGCGGCCCGAGCAGGTCGCCATCGGTCTGCCGGCGTCCACCCAGGCGGGCAACGGGCACACCTCACCCGCCGAGGTGAACAAGGCGCTCGACTGTCTGACGAAGAAGGTGAGCTGCGGCTCGTACGCGACCCACGGCACCTGGCCCGCCCTGCGCGGACTGATGACGTGGTCCATCAACTGGGACCGCTTCAACCAGTGGGAGTTCTCCCGGAATTTCGACGCATACCGCTGGAGCTGATCAGCAGCAGCATCCCGCACAGGCACCAGCTGCCGATGACGTCCAGCGGCCAGTGGTAGCCGCGCAGCACCAGACCGATGCCCGTCGCCAGGGTGAGCACCAGGGCGACGGGCATCGACCGTCGCAATCGCAGATACGGGGCGAGGAGCAGCGCGGCCGTGCCGTAGGCGACCATCGCGGTCGCCGTATGGCCGGAGGGGTAGTAGCCGCCCGCGTCGGTGAGCGGTCCCTGGCGGTCGATCAGTGCCTTGAGCGGCACGACCAGCGCGGGCACGGCGGCCATCGTGAGGACGGCGACCAGAGCGTCACGGCGCGCGGCCCTTCTGTCGCGCCACAGGGCGTACGCGAGGGCGGCGGCCAGCACGGGCAGAGCAACGGCCACGCTGCCGAGGTCGGCCAGCGCCTCGGTGAGCGGCCGGGGTCCGTGGCCGGCGATGCGGAGTTCGACGCGCTCGTCCAACGAGCGCAGGGGTCCGCCGGCGGCGACCTGCCAGGTGATCAGCGAGAAGAGCACGGCGCACAGGACGGCCGGCCACACCTGACGAGGAAAAGCCGGCCACCTCGGAACAGGGGGGGTAGTTCCGAAGCGGCCGGCCTGACCGGTTTGCCGCGCGCCCCGGGGGGTTTGGGGCGGGCGGCCATCCGATCGGTGAGGAGTTCCGGAGCCAGAAGCTCCAGTGGTGTGCGCGAGGGCACGGCCAGGACGAAGCTGGGGAGGCCTCGGCCTGGAGTCGCCCGCAGTCCCCTGCGAGCGGGGTGTTTCTCTCATCTGCAGAAACCGTACGGCAGGGGCCGGGGGGACCGACAGACGGATCTCCATCCCGCCATCGGCCCCCCACACGTTCTTCACAGGCCCCGACCGTTCCGGCTGCTCCGCCGCTGATCAACCATGGTCCGGGCGGCTGTTCCGGTGATGCTCGGGCCCACGGTTCGAGCGCCTGGTCAGACGCCCGCGAACGCCTGCTCGAGGATGTCCAGACCCTCGTTGAGCAGGTCCTCGCCGATCACCAGCGGCGGCAGGAAGCGCAGCACGTTGCCGTAGGTGCCACAGGTCAGGACCAGCAGGCCCTCGGCGTGGCAGGCCTTGGCGAGCGCGGCGGTCGCGGCCGCGTTCGGCTCCTTGGTCTCGCGGTCGTTCACCAGCTCGATCGCGATCATGGCGCCGCGCCCGCGGATGTCGCCGATGATGTCGAACTTCTCGGCCATCGCGCCCAGGCGGCTCTTCATGACCTCCTCGATGCGCTTGGCCTTGCCGTTGAGGTCGAGCTCCTTCATGGTCTCGATGGCGCCGAGCGCACCGGCACAGGCCACCGGGTTGCCGCCGTACGTACCGCCGAGGCCGCCCGCGTGCGGGGCGTCCATGATCTCGGCGCGGCCCGTCACGGCGGCGAGCGGCAGACCGCCCGCGATGCCCTTGGCGGTGGTGATCAGGTCCGGGACGATGCCCTCGTCCTCGCACGCGAACCACTCGCCGGTACGGCAGAAGCCGGACTGGATCTCGTCCGCGACGAAGACGATGCCGTTGTCCTTGGCGAACTGCGCGATCGCCGGCAGGAAGCCCTTGGCCGGCTCGATGAAGCCGCCCTCGCCGAGGACCGGCTCGATGATGATCGCGGCGACGTTCTCGGCGCCGACCTGCTTGTTGATCATGTCGATGGCCTGGGCGGACGCCTCGGCGCCGGCGTTCTCGGCGCCGGTCGGCCAGCGGTAGCCGTACGCCACCGGGACGCGGTAGACCTCGGGCGCGAACGGACCGAAGCCGTTCTTGTACGGCATGTTCTTGGCGGTCAGCGCCATCGTCAGGTTGGTACGGCCGTGGTAGCCGTGGTCGAAGACGACGACGGCCTGGCGCTTGGTGTAGGCGCGGGCGATCTTGACGGCGTTCTCGACGGCCTCGGCGCCCGAGTTGAACAGCGCGGACTTCTTCGCGTGGTCGCCCGGCGTCAGCTCGGCGAGGGCCTCGGCGACCGCGACGTAGCCCTCGTACGGCGTGACCATGAAACAGGTGTGGGTGAAGTCGGCGAGCTGCGCGGTCGCGCGGCGTACGACGGCCTCGGCGGAGGCGCCGACGGAGGTCACGGCGATGCCCGACCCGAAGTCGATGAGCCGGTTGCCGTCGACGTCCTCGATGATCCCGCCGCCGGCGCGCGCGGTGAAGACGGGCAGCACGGACCCCACGCCACTGGCGACCGCGGCGGTGCGGCGGGACTGAAGCTCCACGGACTTCGGTCCGGGAATGGCGGTGACGACGCGGCGCTCCTGCGGGATTGCGGTCATGAGGGGCTCCTGGGGTGCTGTGGGACGCTTCGTGTTTCTTTCTCCGCAGGCTAGGCGCGGGGGAGGGGGGTGGGCATGCGCCGTTCGGGAGTGTTGGGGGTGTGTCGTTGTCCGTGCCGGACATAGGCGGGCGCGGAAGGGCCTTCGCGAACGCCGGGCGGGGCGAATCGGTGAACTACCCCCACCGGGGCACTAGATTGACCGTGCACAGAGCGGGCCTGGCTGGTCAGGGGGCAGCGGTTTCATGGAATCCGAAGGCACATTCGACGCACGCGGTACGCGGTCCGATTCCGTGCCACGTCCCGCCGGGCCACCACCCGACGAGCCGTCGATGCCGCCCGGAACCCCCGCGCGGCCGGCGCAGGCGCCGGTGTCCCGCCTGGCGGTCGCCGAATGGCTGCGCATCCCGCGGCCTGCCGCCGCCCCCGGGATCTGGCGTCTGGACCACCGTGAGCGGCCGCAGGAGGAACCGGACCTCGTGCCCGCCCGCCAGCTGTTCAGTGGCGCCTTCATCGCCTACCTCTGCGGCTGGCTCCTCTGGTCACTGCTGTGGAACGGCTACCTGGACGGTTGGTGGTTCTTCGTCAAGGACTGGTGGCTGCTGCCGATGCTGTGGCTGGTCCCGGACGACTGGCGGGCACAGGGCAGCCAGAACGCGGAACTCTTCGTCGCCGCGACCTACCTCTACGACGCCCTCGTCCTCGGTCTGCTCGCCGTCGGCTTCGGGCGGGTGGGCAACTGGCGCGAGGTCTGGCAGCGCTACGGCGTGCCGCTGTGGCCGCTCTTCGTCCTGCTGCCGGGCGTGTGGCGCGAAATGCCCCGTACCGTCACATGGCTCACCTGGGTGTCGAACATCTACTACGTGCTGCTCGTGGCCGCAGTGA
Source organism: Streptomyces sp. AM8-1-1 (assembly GCF_032229325.1). Classification (NCBI taxonomy): domain Bacteria; kingdom Bacillati; phylum Actinomycetota; class Actinomycetes; order Kitasatosporales; family Streptomycetaceae; genus Streptomyces; species Streptomyces sp. AM8-1-1. The sequence goes on along the minus strand of NZ_CP135086.1, from coordinate 2,288,268 downwards.
TCGCGGCTGTCGGGCGGATCGGCACGTGGCCGCCCGTACGGCGTCGGCTGGGGACCGCCGGGCCGGCGGCCGCGCCCCCGCCTCCGCCGGAAGCCGACCCCGCCGACTGGCCCGAGCTGCGCGCCGCCGGTCTGGGCGAGGCCGCCGCCCGGCTCGCCGACGCCACCGCACGCGGAACGCTCGGCGATGTGGACTACGCCCGGATCCGGCGCGCCTGGCAGGGAGTGCACGCCAGGCCCGACCGGCTCTCCGCCTTCGCCGACACCGTGCGCAGGGACGGGCCCGCCGCCTGCGCCCACCCCTCCGGCCGTCGGGACCTGGCCGTGCGCAGTGCCACGCACGACCTCGCCACCGCACAGGTCAAGATCGGCACCGTGGTCGACGACCCGCGCAATTCCTACGCACGCCGCACCACCGGTGTCGCCCTCGAACCCGCCCTCCTCGGGACCTCCCTCCTCGCCGTCGGGCCCTCCGGGTCCGGGAAGAGCGTGCGGCTGGTGCGGCCCGTCGTCGAGTCCCTGTGCCTCCAGGCCCTCGCCAACCGCGCCGCCGTCGTCACCGTCACCGCGCAGGGGGCCGCCGCCGCGCCCGACGACGCCTTCGACCTGGTCATCTCCGTCGGACGCCCCGATTCCACCCACGACCTCGACCTCTACGGCGGCGCCGACGACCCCGACGAGGCGGCTCGCGTGCTCGCCGAGGCGCTCGTCGGGGATCTCGCCGCCACCCTGCCCGGCGGCGACAGCCGGCGGGCCGCGACCGCGCTCGCCCAGCTGATCGGGCCGTACCGCTGCGTCCACGGACGCTTCCCCGCCGTACCCGAGCTGCGGGAACTGCTCAGCGGCGCTCCCGTCGCCGTCGGAGCGCTGCGGGCCGCGCTGGAGTCGCAGGGCGATCCGGTCGCCGCGGCGCAGCTGCGGGAGCTGGACGCCCGGGAGCGGCAGTCCGCCCGCGCCGACGACATCGGCGTCCTGCTCGCCGAGCGGATCGCCTTCCTGGACCGGCCCGCCTTCGCCACGTTCTTCCGCACCGACGGCGGCGGGCGGCAGTTTTCGCTCCGCGCCATCGAACACCCGCTGCGCGTCCGCGTCGACCTGCCCGAGCGGGGGCACGCCGAGGCCTCGCGGATCGTGGCGCGGCTGATCCTCGCGCAGTTCACCGAAGCAGCGCTGACCCGGTCGGACCGTTCGCTGTTCGCCGCGCTCGTCCTCGACGACGCGACCTACACCGTCACCGCGGACTCGGTGCGCGCCGTCCAGCGGCTGCGCTCCGCCAACGCCGGTGTCGTCTTCGCACTGCGGACCCTGGAGGACGTGCCCGAGCCGCTGCGCGGACCGCTGCTCGGTGCGGTCGGCTGCCGGATGGCGTTCGCCGGACTCGCGCCCTGGGACGGCGGACGGTTCGCCGAGGCCTGGGGCACCGAATGGGTCCAGACCCGCGATGTCACCAACCGGCAGATCATCTCCGACGAACCGCTGACCAAGGCGCTGCACATGATGCGCCGCCTGGTCACCGGCAAGGCGGCCACGGCCGAGGCGATCACGGTCCGGGAGGTCGAGCGGGCCCGCTGGTCCGCCTCGGACCTGGCGCACGCGGTCCCGGCCGGCCACGCCGTGCTCTCCCTCACCAGCGTCCGCGGCGAGCACGCGCCTCCGCTGCTGGTGGACTTGCGCACCTGAGACCGGAGTCCGCGCGGCTGAGGTACGGGCTCCCGCCGCGGAGCCCGTACTGCTACGCCCTGGCAGAATCGAAGTACGCCGTTCATACGGGACGGCGAAATTCATCGCTGCTCGAAGGGCCGAGAAGTCCCATGCCGCCCACGCTCGCCTCGCTCGTCCAGCACTCGGCGCTCAAACTCACCGTGCGCTCCGGGGAGGACCGGCTCGAGACGCCCGTGCGCTGGGCCCACGTCAGCGAGCTCGCCGACCCGGTGCCGTACATGGAGGGCGGCGAGCTGCTGCTCGTCACGGCGATGACCCTGGACGCCGAGGACCCCGAGGCCATGCGCCGCTATGTGCGCAGGCTGGTGGGCGCCGGTGTCGTCGGGCTCGGCTTCGCGGTCGGCGTGTACTACGAGGACATCCCGGACGCGCTGCTCGACGCGGCGAAGGCGGAGGATTTCCCGCTCCTCGCCGTGCCGCGCCGCACACCCTTCCTCGCCATCAGCAAGGCGGTCTCCGCGGCGATCGCGGCCGACCAGTACCGCGCTGTGACCGCCGGCTTCGAGGTCCAGCGGGAACTGACCCGGGCAGCGCTGGCCGAGGGCCCCGGCGCGGTCGTCGCCAAACTGGCCGCCCACGTCGACGGCTGGGCCGCGCTGTACGACGCATCGGGCTCCGTCGTCGCGGCCTCGCCCGAGTGGGCCGCGCGGCGGGCGGCCCGCCTCACCGGGGACGTGGAACGGCTGCGGGAGCGGGCGGCGCCCGCGAGCGCGGTCGTCGGCGACACCGACGACGACCGCGTCGAACTCCAGTCGCTCGGCAGCGGACGGCGGGTGCGCGGTGCGCTGGCCGTCGGCACGGGCGCGCCACTGGGCACCGCGTCGCGGTACGCCGTCCACTCGGCCGTCGCCCTGCTCACCCTGTCCACGGAGCGCTCGCGAGCGTTCCAGGAGGCGGAGCAGCGGCTCGGCGCCGCGGTGCTGCGGATGCTGCTGTCCGGTCAGCCCGACCATGCGCGCGCGGTCGCCGGAGACCTCTACGGCGGGCTGCTCGACGCACCTTTCCGGCTGCTGATCGCCGAGCCGGCGGGGGAGCAGGCGCCGGGCGCGGAGCAGCCCCTCCAGGCTTTCGCCGACATGCTGGAATCGGCGGCGGCGCGTGCGGCCGAGCCGGTGCTCGCGGTGCCGGACACGGAGGACCGGCTGGTGGTGCTGGCCGCGGACGGCGGCGCCGTGGTCACCGCCTGCACGGCGGCGTACGGCGAACAGGAGTCCGACGACGCAGCGCTGGTCGTCGGACTCTCGGCCCCCACCGGACCGATAGCGGCGGCGGGCGCCTACAAGCAGTGCGAGCAGGCGCTCTCGGTCGCCCGGCGGCGCGGCCGGGCCCTCGTCGAGCACGAGGAACTGGCGGCGGGATCGATCCTCCCGCTGCTCGCGGACGACGCGGTACGGGCGTTCGCGGACGGCATGCTGCGGGCGCTCTACGAGCACGACGCGACCGGGCGGGGCGATCTGGTGGCCTCGCTGCGGGCGTGGCTCTCGCGGCACGGCCAGTGGGACGCGGCGGCGGCGGACCTCGGCGTGCACCGTCACACCTTGCGGTACCGGATGCGGCGGGTGGAGGAGATCCTCGGGCGGTCGCTGGACGACCCGGACGTCCGGATGGAGTTGTGGCTGGCGCTGAAGACGTCGGCCGGTTCCGCCTGAACCGTCGGCCGTTCCGGGTGCGCGGACGGCCCGACCCCTCGAACTCCGCGACGCCCGGACTCCCGAACTCGCGGAATTCGGCCACTCCTTGAAAGATTTTCCCTTTCGGTGCCCGAACTCGGGCAGAAATCTGGCACTCGGTCGCCGAAATGCCTAGTGTCCTGCCTCGTGGTCGCCGGCGTCGGGGGTTCCTGTGCGCCGTCCAGGGACGAGAAGGACCGATGACACGACGCGCTGCCTCATCCGGCACATCCGCATCCGGCACATCCGCTGCCTGCACCTCTGCCGAAACTCTCGCCGGCGCCGGAACCGGGGTCGACGGGGTTTCCGCCCCCGACCGCCGGATCTCCGGAGCCGTCTGGGCGGCGCTCGCCATCGTCTACGTCGTCTGGGGCTCCACGTACCTCGGCATCCGCATCGTGGTCGAGACGATGCCGCCCTTCCTGTCCGCCGGCGCGCGCTTCGTCGTCGCGGGACTCGTCCTCGGAGCGCTCGTGGCCTGGCGGCAGGGCCCGTCCGCGCTCAAGGTCACCCGCAGGCAGCTGGCGTCCGCCGCGATGGTCGGCCTGCTGCTCCTGCTCGGCGGCAACGGCCTCGTCGTTCTCGCCGAGACAACGGTGCCCTCGGGCCTCGCCGCGCTGCTGATCGCCGTCGTACCGGCCTGGGTCGTCGTCCTGCGCAGGGCGTCCGGCGAACGGCCCGGCCTCGGGGCGTACTGCGGCGTCCTCCTCGGACTGGCGGGCCTCGCGGTTCTGACGCTGCCCGGCCTCAGCGGTGATGTACAGCTGTGGGGCGTCCTCACGGTGATCGTCGGGACCCTGATGTGGTCGGTCGGCTCGTTCTCCTCGTCGCGCATCCCGATGCCGGCGAACCCCTTCGCCGCGAGTGCGTACGAGATGGTGGCGGGCGGCATCGGCTGCGCGCTGGTGGGCCTCGGCCGCGGGGAGCAGCACGGCTTCGTCCTCGGCGAGGTCTCGGCCCGCTCCTGGACGGCGCTCGCGTATCTGGTGGTGTTCGGCTCGATCGTGGCGTTCACGGCATACGCGTGGCTGCTGCACTCGGCCCCGCTGTCGCTGGTGGCGACGTACGCGTACGTCAATCCGGTGGTGGCGGTGCTGCTCGGTGCGCTGATCCTGAACGAGGAGCTGTCGTGGCCGATCGCGCTGGGAGGAGCGGTGGTGGTGGCGGGGGTGTGCCTGATCGTCTCGACGGAACGTCGGCGGTGAGGCGGGGGTGGTGGCAGGGAACGGCGGGTTCTGCCGCCGCACGATCCGCACGATCCCCGGGGCCCGTTCGCCGCGTCGTCCAAGGGGGCTGCCACCCGCACGACAAAGCGGCGGGGGCGGGCCCGACAACACTCCATCGCGGACAAACGCCAGGACGGCCTCCCGCCCCTACCGTGGGGCGCAGACATCCCCATCTATCTCGGAAGGGCCGGGACATGACTTCCACCCACGCCTTCTGGCTCGCCGGCCGTCAGGCCACCGGTGAGGCCACCTTCGACGTCACCTCCCCCTGGGACGGACGGCTCGTCGGTCAGGTCTCCGTCCCGACCGAGGCCCAGGTCGAGGAGGCGGTCGCCGCCGCGTACGCCGTGCGCGACGAGTTCGCCGCCACCCCCGCCCACGTACGCGCCGCCGCCCTCGACCACGTGTCGCGCCGGCTCGTCGAGCGCACCGAGGAGATCGCGCAGCTCATCTCCGCCGAGAACGGCAAGCCCGTCAAGTGGGCCCGCGGCGAGGTCGGCCGTGCCGTGTCCGTCTTCCGGTTCGCCGCCGAGGAGGCTCGCCGCTTCAACGGTGGCGAGGCCCAGCGCCTGGACACCGACGCCGGCGGCCAGGGCCGTCTCGCGCTCACCCGCCGCTTCCCCAAGGGTGTCGTCCTCGGGATCGCGCCGTTCAACTTCCCGCTGAACCTCTGCGCGCACAAGATCGCCCCGGCGATCGCCGTCGGCGCGCCGATCATCCTCAAGCCCGCGCCCGCCACCCCGCTCTCCGGCCTGATCATCGGCGAGCTGCTCGCCGAGACCGAGCTGCCCGCGGGCTCCTGGTCCGTGCTGCCGGTGCCGAACGACAAGATGCCCGCCCTCGTCCAGGACGAGCGGCTGCCGGTCATCTCCTTCACCGGTTCCGACAAGGTCGGCTTCGCGATCATGGACTCCGTGCCGCGCAAGCACTGCACCCTGGAGCTCGGCGGCAACGGCGCGGCCGTGGTCCTCGGCGACTTCGCCTCCGAGAAGGACCTGGACTGGGCGGCGACCCGTATCGCCACCTTCTCCAACTACCAGGGCGGCCAGTCCTGCATCTCCGTGCAGCGCGTCATTGCCGACGCCTCCGTCCACGACCGCCTGGTCCCCAAGATCGTCGCGGCGGTCGAGGCCCAGGTCACCGGTGACCCGTCCGACGACGCCACCGATGTCGGCCCCCTCGTCAGCGAGGACGCCGCGAAGCGCGTCGAGGCGTGGGTCGACGAGGCCGTGCAGGCGGGCGCCACGCTCCTGGCCGGCGGCAAGCGTGACGGTGCGTCGTACGCGCCGACCGTCCTCGCCGACGTCCCCGCCGACTCCACCATCGCCTGCGAGGAGGTCTTCGGGCCCGTCCTCACCATCCGCAAGGTGGACGGCGAGGCCGAGGCCTTCGCCGCGGTCAACGACTCCAAGTACGGCCTTCAGGCAGGCGTGTTCACCCACGACGTACAGACCGCCTTCCGTGCCCACCGCGCGCTGGAGGTCGGCGGCGTGATCATCGGCGATGTGCCGTCCTACCGCGCGGACCAGATGCCGTACGGCGGAGCCAAGCAGTCCGGTGTCGGCCGCGAGGGCGTGGCCTTCGCGATGGACGACTACACGTACGAGCGGGTTCTGGTCCTCACTGGACTGGCCCTGTAGCGCCCGTACGTCACCGACCACGGCCGGAGCCCACTGTGCGGGGGCTCCGGCCGTTCCCGTACCCCGTCGGAGGGGGCTTTCGGTGCGGCACGCGGACTGGTGGAGCGCGCGGTAATCGGGTACTACGAACGAGTAGCACCGGCCGGTAAAGGCGCTTCCGTGCCCCGGCCCATGCCCCCGGCCCCGACTCGCGGCGAGGTGAGCCTCATGACCGCACCACTCGAGAAAAACCGTCCCAAGGTCAGCGAGCGTGAAGCACGACAGGTCGCCGAAGCCGCGCGCGAGAAGGACTGGCGCAAGCCGAGCTTCGCCAAGGAACTGTTCCTCGGCCGCTTCCGGCTCGACCTGATCCATCCGCATCCCATGCCCGCCGGCGAGGACGCCCGCCGCGGCGAGGAATTCCTCGCGAAACTGCGCGACTTCTGCGAGACCCGGATCGACGGCGCGCTCATCGAGCGCGAGGCGCGGATCCCCGACGAGGTGATCGACGGGCTCAAGGAGCTCGGCGCCCTCGGTATGAAGATCGACATCAAGTACGGCGGCCTCGGCCTCACCCAGGTGTACTACAACAAGGCCCTGGCGCTCGTCGGCTCCGCCAACCCCGCGATCGGCGCGCTCCTGTCGGCGCACCAGTCGATCGGCGTACCGCAGCCCCTGAAGATCTTCGGCACGCAGGAGCAGAAGGACGCGTTCCTGCCGCGCCTTGCCCGTACCGATATCTCCGCCTTCCTGCTGACCGAGCCGGACGTCGGCTCGGACCCCGCCCGTCTCGCCACCACCGCCGTCCCCGACGGCGACGACTACATCCTCGACGGCGTCAAGCTCTGGACCACCAACGGCGTCGTCGCCGACCTCCTCGTCGTGATGGCCCGTGTGCCCAAGTCCGAGGGGCACAAGGGCGGCATCACCGCCTTCGTCGTCGAAGCCGCGAGCGAGGGCATCACCGTCGAGAACCGGAACGCCTTCATGGGCCTGCGCGGCCTGGAGAACGGCGTCACCCGCTTCCACAAGGTCCGCGTCCCGGCCGCCAACCGCATCGGCGCCGAAGGTGCCGGACTCAAGATCGCCCTCACCACGCTCAACACGGGCCGGCTCTCGCTGCCCGCGATGTGTGTCGGAGCGGGCAAGTGGTGCCTGAAGATCGCCCGTGAATGGTCGGCGGTGCGCGAGCAGTGGGGCAGGCCGGTCGCCAAGCACGAGGCCGTCGGCGCGAAGATCTCCTTCATCGCGGCGACCACCTTCGCGCTGGAGGCGGTGCTCGACCTCTCGTCCCAGATGGCCGACGAGGACCGCAACGACATCCGTATCGAGGCGGCGCTCGCCAAGCTCTACGGCTCCGAGATGGCCTGGCTGATGGCGGACGAGCTGGTGCAGATCCGCGGCGGCCGCGGCTTCGAGACCGCCGACTCGCTGGCGGCGCGCGGCGAACGGGCCGTCCCCGCCGAGCAGATGCTGCGCGACCTGCGCATCAACCGCATCTTCGAGGGCTCCACCGAGATCATGCATCTGCTGATCGCCCGCGAGGCCGTCGACGCGCATCTCGCCGTGGCCGGGGACATCATCGACCCCGACAAGACGCTCGGCGACAAGGCGAGGGCCGGCGCCAACGCGGCGGCCTTCTACGCCCGCTGGCTGCCGAAGCTGGTCACCGGTCCGGGTCAACTACCGCGCACGTACAACGAATTCCACCCGCCCGGGCACCCGGATCTGTCCGGACACCTGCGCTACGTCGAGCGTTCGGCCCGCAAGCTCGCCCGCTCGACGTTCTACGCGATGTCCCGCTGGCAGGGCCGCATGGAGACGAAGCAGGGCTTCCTCGGCCGGATCGTCGACATCGGAGCCGAACTGTTCGCGATGAGCGCGGCCTGCGTACGTGCCGAACTGCTGCGCACCACCGAGGCGCACGGCCGTGAGGCGTACCAGCTGGCCGACGTGTTCTGCCGGCAGTCCCGCATCCGGGTCGAGGAACTCTTCACCCGTCTGTGGTCGAACACCGACGACCTCGACAACAAGGTCGTGGGCGGTGTGCTGTCCGGCACGTACACCTGGCTGGAGGAGGGCATCGTCGACCCGAGCGGCGAAGGCCCCTGGATCGCGGACGCGACCCCGGGCCCGGCGCAGCGGGAGAATGTCCACCGCCCCATCCGCTGACCCGTGCGCGCCCGGTGCCCCGGCCGTCGTCGATCTCCGGATCAGCGGCGGCCGGGGCACCGACGCGCCGACCGGCATCCGGTGCCCGGCCGTGCACGCGGCCCCCGTTCACCCGGCCCGGGCGCCGGTTCGCGGGACGCACTGTCCGACCGCACAGCGGATGCGGCCACAATGGGGGGATGAGCGACAGCCCATCCCCTCTCGCCGACCCCCATATCGCCTTCGATCCGTCCGAAGGCCGCCGGGACATCGTCGTCCTCGGCTCCACCGGGTCCATCGGCACGCAGGCCATCGACCTGGTCCTGCGCAACCCCGACCGCTTCCGCGTCACCGCGCTCTCCGCCGCCGGCGGACGGGTCGGGCTCCTGGCCGAGCAGGCCCGGCAGCTGCGGGTCGACACGGTGGCCGTGGCACGCGAGGACGCCGTGCCCGCGCTGCGCGAGGCGCTCGCGGGGCAGTACGGCACCGAGCCCCTGCCGGAGATCCTCGCCGGGCCGGACGCCGCCACCCAGCTCGCCGCCTCCGCCTGCCACACCGTGCTCAACGGCATCACCGGCTCCATCGGCCTCGCCCCGACCCTTGCCGCGCTCGAGGCGGGCCGCACTCTCGCCCTCGCCAACAAGGAGTCGCTCATCGTCGGCGGGCCGTTGGTGAAGGCGCTCGCCGCGCCCGGCCAGATCATCCCGGTCGACTCCGAGCACGCGGCACTCTTCCAGGCGCTGGCCGCGGGCACCCGGGCCGATGTGCGCAAGCTCGTCGTCACCGCGTCGGGCGGCCCCTTCCGCGGCCGGACCCGCGCGGAACTGGCGAACGTCACCCCCGACGACGCCCTCGCGCACCCCACCTGGGCGATGGGCCCGGTGATCACCATCAACAGCGCGACGCTGGTCAACAAGGGACTGGAGGTCATCGAGGCGCACCTCCTCTACGACATCCCGTTCGACCGCATCGAGGTCGTCGTCCACCCTCAGTCCTATGTCCACTCGATGGTGGAGTTCACGGACGGATCGACCATCGCCCAGGCCACCCCGCCCGACATGCGCGGACCGATCGCCGTCGGCATCGGCTGGCCCGAGCGGGTCCCGGGCGCCGCCCCGGCTTTCGACTGGACCACGGCGTCGACCTGGGAGTTCTTCCCGCTGGACACCGAGGCGTTCCCGTCCGTCGGACTCGCCCGGCACGTGGGGCAGCTGGGCGGCACGGCGCCGGCGGTGTTCAATGCCGCGAACGAGGAGTGCGTCGACGCGTTTCTCGCAGGGCGGCTGCCGTTCAACGGAATCCTGGATACGGTCACCGAAGTCGTCACCGAACACGGAGTGCCCGCCGAGGGAACCCGGCTGACGGTGTCGGACGTCCTGGAAGCGGAGACCTGGGCCCGGGCGAGGGCCCGGGAACTGGCAGTGAAGGCTACGGCGGAGGCTCGCGCATGACGATTCTGTTGACGGTCCTCGGCATAGCTCTCTTCGCAGTGGGGCTGCTGATCTCCATCGCCTGGCACGAGCTCGGCCACCTTTCCACGGCCAAGCTCTTCGGCATCCGCGTCCCCCAGTACATGGTCGGCTTCGGCCCGACCATCTGGTCGCGGCACAAGGGCGAGACGGAGTACGGCATCAAGGCCATCCCCATGGGCGGCTACATCCGCATGATCGGGATGTTCCCGCCCGGCGAGGACGGCCGGCTGGAGGCGCGGTCGACGTCGCCCTGGCGCGGAATGATCGAGGACGCCCGCTCGGCGGCCTTCGAGGAACTGAAGCCCGGGGACGAGAAGCGGCTCTTCTACACGCGCAAGCCCTGGAAGCGCGTGATCGTGATGTTCGCCGGGCCGTTCATGAACCTGATCCTCGCCGTCGCGATCTTCCTCGGGGTGGCGATGACCTTCGGCTTCGCGACCCAGACCACCGAGGTCGCCGGGGTCCAGAAGTGCGTCATCTCCCAGAGCGAGAACCGTGACACCTGCGCCAAGGGCGACCCGGTCTCGCCCGCCGAGGCCGCCGGGCTGAAGACGGGCGACAAGATCGTCGCCTTCAACGGCAAGCCGGTCGACGACTGGGCCACCCTGTCGAACCGCATCCGCGAGACCATCGGCCCGGCCACCATCACCGTCGAGCGCGGCGGACAGGAGCAGGTCCTCGAGGCCACGCTCGCCAAGAACTCGGTGGCCAAGAAGAACGCCGACGGCGAGGTCGTCCCCGGGCAGTACGTCCCCGCGGGCTACCTCGGCTTCGCCGCCAAGACCGAGATCCTGCCGCTGTCCTTCCCCGATTCGGTCGACCGCATGGGCGACATGATCGAGAACGGTGTCGAGTCCATGGTGGCGCTGCCCGCCAAGGTCCCGGACCTGTGGAACGCCGCCTTCAGCGACGGCGACCGCAAGGACGACTCCCCGGTGGGCGTGGTCGGTGCGGCCCGTATCAGCGGTGAGGTGATGAACCTCGACGCACCGGCACAGAACCTGATCGCGATGTTCATGATGCTGCTCGCCGGCTTCAACCTGTCGCTGTTCCTGTTCAACATGCTGCCGCTGCTGCCGCTGGACGGCGGTCATATCGCGGGCGCCCTGTGGGAGTCCGTACGCCGCAATCTCGCCAAGCTGTTCCGGCGCCCCGATCCCGGCCCCTTCGACGTGGCCAAGCTGATGCCGGTCGCCTACGTGGTCGCGGGCATCTTCATCTGCTTCACCCTGCTCGTCCTGGTCGCCGACATCGTCAACCCCGTCAAGATCAGCTGAGCGGATCCGCCGCGGCGGAAAGGTACGGAGACGGCCGGACACCCTATGTGTCCGGCCGCTCACCTTTTCGGGGTGTTTGCCTGCGCGATGTGCTGACGACAACCCGGGTGCCGTAATCTCGACTGCTGGAGCCCGCCGATCTCGGGACCTCGATCCACTCCTTGGGGTTGCACAGCAGATGACCGCGATTTCTCTCGGTATGCCATCCGTTCCGACCAAGCTCGCCGACCGCCGGGTGAGCCGGAAGATCCAGGTCGGCACCGTCGCCGTCGGTGGCGACGCCCCCGTCTCCGTCCAGTCGATGACGACGACCAGGACGTCGGACATCGGTGCCACGCTGCAGCAGATCGCCGAACTGACCGCGTCCGGTTGCCAGATCGTGCGGGTGGCGTGCCCGACGCAGGACGACGCGGACGCGTTGTCGACGATCGCGCGGAAGTCGCAGATCCCGGTGATCGCGGACATTCATTTTCAGCCGAAGTATGTGTTCGCGGCGATCGACGCGGGCTGTGCGGCGGTGCGGGTGAACCCGGGCAACATCAAGCAGTTCGACGACAAGGTGAAGGAGATCGCGCGGGCGGCGGGTGATGCGGGGACCCCGATCCGGATCGGGGTGAACGCGGGTTCGCTGGATGCGCGGCTGCTGGCGAAGTACGGCAAGGCGACGCCGGAGGCGCTGGTGGAGTCGGCGCTGTGGGAGGCGTCGCTGTTCGAGGAGCACGGTTTCCGGGACATCAAGATCTCGGTGAAGCACAACGACCCGGTCGTGATGGTCAACGCCTACCGGCAGCTGGCTGCGCAGTCGGACTATCCGCTGCACCTGGGTGTGACGGAGGCCGGTCCCGCCTTCCAGGGCACGATCAAGTCGGCGGTGGCGTTCGGTGCGCTGCTGAGTGAGGGGATCGGGGACACGATCCGGGTTTCTCTGTCGGCGCCGCCGGCGGAGGAGGTGAAGGTCGGTATCCAGATTCTGGAGTCGCTCAATCTGCGTCAGCGCCGGCTGGAGATCGTGTCGTGTCCGTCGTGCGGTCGGGCGCAGGTGGATGTGTACAAGCTGGCGGATGAGGTGACGGCGGGTCTGGAGGGCATGGAGGTGCCTCTGCGGGTCGCGGTCATGGGGTGTGTGGTGAACGGCCCGGGCGAGGCCCGTGAGGCCGACCTGGGTGTCGCGTCCGGCAACGGCAAGGGTCAGATCTTCGTCAAGGGCGAGGTCATCAAGACGGTGCCCGAGTCGAGGATCGTGGAGACCCTCATCGAAGAGGCGCTGAAGATCGCCGAACAGATGGAGAAGGACGGCGTCATGTCCGGCGAACCCGAGGTCTCGGTCAGCTGACAGGCGCCATCGGCCCCGGGCACGCAGTGTCGTGCACCGGGGCCTGTTGCTGAGCTCGGCACCCGGGGTACCCGCCAGGTACAGTTCGGAGATCAGCAGACCGTATGGTGAGGCCCCTCGTGTTGACGCAGACCACCACCCGGGTCCTTGAACCCAGCGACCTCGGCGCAGCGCTCGCCGTCCTCGAGAGCGAGCCCGTGACGAACGCCTTCGTCGCATCCCGGGTCCAGGTCGCCGGGCTCGACCCCTGGCGCCTCGGCGGCGAGATGTGGGGCTGGTACGCGGACGGGCGGCTCCGCTCGCTCTGCTACTCCGGCGCCAACCTCGTGCCGATCTGCGCCGGACCCGAAGCCGTACGCGCCTTCGCCGACCGCGCCCGCAGAGCCGGCCGCCGCTGCTCGTCCATCGTCGGCCCCGCCGAGCCCACCGCCCAGCTGTGGCGGCTGCTCGAACCGAGCTGGGGCCCCGCCAGGGACGTACGCGCCAACCAGCCGCTCATGGTCACCGAGCAGGTCCCCGACGACATCGAGCCCGACCCGCACGTCCGCCGCATCCGCAAGGACGAGATGGAAGTGATCATGCCCGCCTGCGTGGCCATGTTCACCGAGGAGGTCGGCATCTCCCCGATGGCGGGCGACGGCGGACTGCTCTACCAGGCACGCGTGGCCGAACTCGTCGCCGCGGGGAGGTCGTTCGCCCGTATCGAGGACGGCAGGGTCGTCTTCAAGGCCGAGATCGGCGCGGCGACCACGGACGCCTGCCAGATCCAAGGGGTGTGGGTGGACCCGGAGTTCCGCGGCCGGGGACTGTCCGAGACGGGCATGGCGGCCGTGCTGCGCTACGCGCTCGCGGATGTCGCTCCGGTCGTCAGCCTGTACGTCAACGACTACAACACCGCTGCCAGGGCGTCGTACCGCCGCGTCGGCTTCCGCGAGGTCGGAGCCTTCATGAGCGTGCTGTTCTGACGGAGCGCGACGGCAAGTAGGGTTCGCGCATGGCAGCACTTCCCGGAGGCGCACCCCGGACCCCCGACATCGTGGTCGGACCGGTCGATCTGGCCGCGCGCATCGACGAGGCCCTCGCGGTACAGGCCCTCGCCTTCGGGCTGAGCGACGACGAGGTCGAGGTCCGGCGCCACATCGTCGACCGCCATCTCCTGCAGCCCGGCGCCTGCGCCCTCGGCGCACTGACCGGCAACGGGCGCCTCGTCGGCTTCGTCTACGGCATGCCCAACGACCGCACCCACTGGTGGTCCACCGTCGTCGAGCCCTATCTGCGGCGAGGCGACAGCGACGGCTGGCTCGACGACTCCTTCGTCATCACCGAACTGCACGTCCACCCCGCTTTCCAGGGCCAGGGCATCGGCCGTGAGCTGATCACCACGATCACCGACCGGGCACTTCAGCCGCGGTCGATCCTCTCCGCCATCGACATCGAGAGCCCGGCCCGCGCCCTCTACCGCTCGCTCGGCTACCGGGACCTCGCGCGCCAGGTCCTGTTCCCCAGCGCCCCCAGTCCGTACGCCGTGATGGGCGCCCCGCTGCCCCTGCTCCGCGGGAACTGATTTCCGCCCGCACCCACCGCCCGGATAACCTCCTGCCAGCATCCTTATACGACGCAGGAGAATTCCCCATGGCAGCCCAGGTCCAGCGCATGTCCCGTCTGATGGTCAAGACACTGCGCGACGACCCGGCGGACGCCGAGACGCTCAGCCACAAGCTGCTCGTCCGCGCCGGGTACGTCCGGCGCAACGCGGCGGGCATCTGGTCCTGGCTGCCGCTCGGCAAGAGGGTCCTGGAGAACGTCACGCGCGTCGTGCGCGAGGAGATGGACGCCATCGGCGCCCAGGAGGTCCTGCTGCCCGCCCTGCTGCCCAAGGAGCCCTACGAGGCGACGGGCCGCTGGGAGGAGTACGGCGCGGAGCTGTTCCGCCTCAAGGACCGCAAGGGCGCGGAGTACCTGCTCGGCCCGACCCACGAGGAGATCTTCACCCAGCTGGTCAAGGACCAGTGCACGTCCTACAAGGACCTGCCGGTGATCCTCTACCAGATCCAGGCGAAGTACCGCGACGAGGCGCGTCCCCGTTCGGGCATCCTGCGGGGCCGTGAGTTCCAGATGAAGGACTCGTACTCCTTCGACACGACCGACGAGGGCCTGGCGGAGTCGTACGCGCTGCACCGCGCCGCGTACATCAAGATCTTCGAGCGACTCGGACTCTCCCACCGCATCGTCTCGGCCGTCTCCGGAGCCATGGGCGGCTCCGCGTCGGAGGAGTTCCTGGCGCCGGCGGCCGCGGGCGAGGACACCTTCGTGTACTGCCCGTCCTGCGACTACGCCGCGAACACGGAGGCCGTGACCTTCGCCGCCCAGGTGGCCTCCGGCGACCACCCCGCGGTGGAGGAGCTGGACACCCCCGAGACCCCGACCATCGAGACGCTCGCCGCGCTCCTGGAGGTGCCTGCCTCCGCGACGCTGAAGAACCTGCTGGTCAAGGTCGACGGCGAGATCGTCGCCGTCGGTGTGCCCGGTGACCGCGAGGTCGACCTCGGCAAGCTGACGGACCACCTCGCGCCCGCCACCGTGGAACTCGTCACCGCGGACGACTTCACCGGCCGGCCCGACCTCGTACGCGGCTACGTCGGCCCGCAGGGCCTGGAGAAGGTCCGCTACATCGCCGACCCGCGGGTGGCACGGGGCACGGCCTGGATCACCGGCGCGAACAAGCCCGACACCCACGCCCGCAACGTCGTCGCGGGCCGCGACTTCGAGGTGGACGACTACCTCGACGTCGTCGTGGTCCAGGACGGCGACCCCTGCCCGCAGTGCGGTACGGGGCTCAAGCTCGACCGTGCGATCGAGATCGGCCACATCTTCCAGCTCGGCCGGAAGTACGCGGACGCCTTCCAGCTCGACGTGCTCGGCCAGAACGGCAAGCCGGCCCGGGTGACGATGGGCTCGTACGGCATCGGTGTCTCGCGCGCGGTGGCGGCACTGGCGGAGCAGACGGCGGACGAGCAGGGCCTGTGCTGGCCGCGGGAGATCGCCCCGGCGGACGTCCACGTGGTCGCCGCGGGCAAGGCGCTCCAGACGGAGCTCGCCCTGGACGTCGCCGACCAGCTGGCGGCGGCGGGCCTGCGGGTCCTGGTGGACGAGCGTCCCGGGGTCTCGCCGGGCGTGAAGTTCACGGACGCGGAGCTGATCGGCGTCCCGAAGATCCTGGTGGCGGGCCGCCGCTCGGCGGAGGGCGTGGTGGAACTGAAGGACCGCCGCACGGGGGAGCGGGAGGAGCTCCCGGTGTCGGAGGCGATCGCGCGGCTGCGGGGCTGAGGGAACGGGGGGGCGCGATTCCGGCCGGCCCTGGGTTTGAGGACATGCCGGCAGGGCGTGCCCGGCGGTGAGGGTGCGGGTGGTTCGCGGGGCGCTGCCCCGGGCCCCGCGCCTCAATCGCCGGCGGGGCGGAATGTGCGGCCTGTTGTCCCGGCGGGGCGGAATGTGCGGCCTGTTGCTCTGACGCGGCTGGGCTTGTCCGGCCTTGTGTGCGGGGCGAGTTCAGCCTGTTCGACGTGTGAGGACATGCCGGTAGGCGTGCCCGGCCGTGATGGTGCGGGTGGTTCGCGGGGCGCTGCCCCGGACCCCGCGCCTCAATCGCCGGCGGGGCTTGATGTGCGGCCTGTCGTCCCGGCGGGGCTTGATGTGCGGCCTGTCGCCCTGGCGAGGGCGGAATGTGCAGCCTGTTGTTATGGCGAGGGCTGGATGCGTGGCCTGTTGCTCTGACGCGGTTCGGCTTGTCCGGCCTTGTGTGCGGGGCGAGTTCAGCCCGTCCGGCGATTGAGGACATGCCGGCGGACACGGCGCATGCGGCAGGGGACCCCCGCCGGGGAGGGGGTCGGCCACGCCTCAGAGCCAGCTCGCGAACTCCAGGCTCAGTTCCGCCTCTTGCGCCCGGCCCGACGACTGCGCCCTCGTCGCCGACTCCACCGCGCGGAACAGCGTCCAGCCCCGCAGCCGGTCCGGGTCCACCTCCAGTGAGTCCGCCAGCTTGTTCACCCGGCGGCGGGCCGCCGACGCCCCCGAGGACGCGGCGATCAGGTCCTCCACCCGGTCGCGGACCAGCCGCGCCAGGTCGTAGGCGCGTTCACCCACCAGCGGTTCCGGGCCCACCGCCAGCCACGGCGTGCGGTCGCCCGCGAGGACCTTGCCCTGGCGGAAGTTGCCGTGCAGCAACAGCGTCTCCGGCGGCGCGGCGGTCAGTTCGTCGCGGGCCGCGAGCGCCTCGGAGACCAGCGCCGACGACGCATCCGACGACGCCTCCGCCGAGACCCGCATCGCCTCCGCCTGCCGTGCCGTCCGGTCCGCCACCGACTCGAAGCCATGGGCCGCGGGCGGCTCGACCCACAGCCGCCGTACGATCCCCGACGCCTCCAGCAGCGCCTTCGCCTCCGGCAGCGAGCGCAGGCTCATCTCCGGGTGCAGCCGCTCCAGCAGCAGCGCGTCGCCCGGAGCCGCGAGCAGGCGCACCGCGCCCCAGCCGTCCCAGTGCTCCAGCGCGGCCCGTTCCAGGGCGGGCGTGGCCGCGGGCGGGGCGAGCTTCAGCGCGGCCGGGGTGCCGTTCTCCAGGCGTACGAGGACGACCAGGCTGCTCCGGCCCCCCGGGGCCATCACCCGCTCGACGTCCAGCCCCTCGCGGGACATCGCCTCGTCGGTGAGCGCGGGCAGCAGCCCGAGCCAGTCGTCGCTCTCGCCGAGCGCCCGAACCAGACGCCGGGGCGCTTCAAAACCCACGTGTGTGCTTCCCTTTCACTGCCCGGCCGCCCGCTCGGCGAGCCCAGGAAAGGCTACGCCGCTGCCGCGCCAGCGCACGGCACGCACCGCCGCCTCCCGCAGGGCACCGGCGGCCTCGCGCCGCAGCGGCCCGTCGGCGGCCCGTACGAGATCGGAGCAGACGCCCGCGACCCGGTCCTCCAGCACCGCCGCGAGGCGCACGGCCGCGGCCGAGTCCGGCACCGCGAAGGGCAGGTTGTACGCGGCGGCTGCCGCCTCCGGCGTGCCGCCGAGGTCCCGCACGGTGCGGACGAGCGCGTCGCGCCGGGCGCGGTGCGCTCCGTGTGCCGCGGTGGCCTCCGCCCGGCGGGCCTCGCCGACCCGGGCTCCGACGACTCCGTACCCGTAGACCGCGGCGTGCTCCGCGGCCAGCGCCGCCTGAAGAGCCCTCAGGACGTCGTCCGTGCTCATCGCGGGGCCCCGTTCGTCAGCAGGTAGACGTGCGTCGCGCCCGCCGCGGCGACCGACGCCAGCAGGCGGGCGAGTTCGGGTGGCGCCTCGTCCAGAGCGGCGGTGTGTGCCTCGAAGGCACGTTTCTCCGCACTGGCGAGCGAGGCGAGAGCTTCCGCGGGAACAGTCGGGACCGGTGCCGTGAGGGCCACCGGGGGCGTCCCGCCGAGCGCGGTGACATGCGCGGCCACCGCCGTGCGCAGGGGAGTGAGCCGCCCCGCCAGCGCCGGATGCTGTGCGATGGCGGCGTCGTAGTGGTCCCGCAGGGACCCGCTCGTCGCGGCCAGGCGCTTGCGCAGGGCCTTCTCCGCCCGGGCCGGATCGCCCGCCGGGCCGGAGGTCCGGGTCTCGGTGGACGGCCGGTCCGAACAACCCGTCAACACCGCCGCCGCGGCCGCACCCGTGGCCATGAGCGCACGTCTGCGTGTCGTCCCCGTGCGCCCCACGCGTCTCTCCCTCGGCATCTTGTGATCATCGCCGCAGGCGAGCGTACCTGCGGGTGCCGTGCAGGTGGACGGCAACACCCCTCGGGACCGGATACCCTTTGATCTGACACGCGACGATCCCACAACAGCACACGCGGCCGAGGAGTCACCCGGATGAGCACCACCCAGAGCGAGAGGCTGCGCGGGCTGCTGGAACCGCTCGTCAGCGCCGCGGACCTGGATCTGGAAGAGATCGAGGTGTCCCGGGCCGGCCGGCGTCGCATGCTGAGGATCATCGTGGACTCCGACGAAGGCGCCACTCTGGACGCCTGTGCCGAGCTGAGCCGCGCCATCTCCGCCAAGCTCGACGAGACCGACGCCATGGGCGAGGACGAGTACGTCCTCGAAGTGAGCTCGCCCGGCGCGGACCGCCCCCTGACCGAGCACCGCCACTACGTGCGTGCCGTCGGCCGGCTCGTGAAGCTTCAACTCACCGAGGGCGGGGACGTGGTGGCCCGCATCCTGGCCGTGGACGACGAGGGGCTCGACCTCGAGGTGCCCGGAGTGAAGGGCCGAAAGCCCACCGCCCGCCGGGTCGCCTTCGCCGAGATCGCCAAGGCTCGCGTGGAGATCGAGTTCAGCCGCAAGGACAAGAAGGAAGAGGAGGCGTAGCCGTGGACATCGACGTGAAGCTCCTGAAGGGCTTGGCACAAGAGAAGGAGATCCCCTTCGACCTGCTGGTCGAGGCGATCGAGTCGGCCCTCCTCATCGCGTACCACCGCACCGACGGCAGCCGCCGTCACGCTCGTGTCGTGCTCAGCCGCGACACCGGCCATGTGACCGTGTGGGCGAAGGAGGAGCAGGCCGATCTGGAGGAGGGCCAGGAGCCCAAGGAGTTCGACGACACTCCCTCGGACTTCGGCCGTATCGCCGCCACCACCGCCCGCCAGGTCATCCAGCAGCGGCTGCGGGACGCCGAGAACGACGTCACCTTCGGCGAGTACGCCCGCCGTGAGGGCGATGTCGTCGCCGGCATGGTGCAGCAGGGCAAGGACCCGAAGAACGTCCTGGTCAAGCTGGACGACAAGCTCGAGGCGATCCTGCCGGTGCAGGAGCAGGTCCCGGGCGAGGAGTACACCCACGGTCTGCGTCTGCGCACGTACGTCGTCCGGGTGGCGAAGGGCGTGCGCGGCCCGTCCGTGACGCTCTCCCGCACCCACCCCAACCTGGTGAAGAAGCTCTTCGCGCTGGAGGTCCCGGAGATCGCGGACGGCAGCGTCGAGATCGCGGCGATCGCCCGCGAGGCCGGTCACCGCACCAAGATCGCGGTCCGCTCCACCCGTTCCGGACTCAACCCCAAGGGCGCCTGCATCGGCCCCATGGGCAGCCGTGTCCGCAATGTCATGGCCGAGCTGCACGGCGAGAAGATCGACATCGTGGACTGGTCGGACGACCCCGCCGAGATGGTGGCCAACGCCCTCTCGCCGGCCCGCGTCAGCAAGGTCGAGGTCGTGGACCTCGGCGCGCGCTCGGCCCGGGTGACCGTCCCCGACTACCAGCTGTCACTGGCGATCGGCAAGGAGGGGCAGAACGCCCGTCTGGCCGCCCGTCTCACCGGCTGGCGCATCGACATCCGCCCGGACACGGAGCAGAGCGACGACCACGGCCCCGACCAGGGCTGAGGAATGCCACCGGGCTGAGCGCCGTTTTACCAACGGGGCGCCTCACCGGGATCGAGACAACGATCGTTCGATTTTTGCCCCGAAGGGGTGAGGTCGCTACGGGGAGGTAGACTTAAACGTGTCTGGCCGGACGCTCGACCGCGCATGCCCTGAACGCACATGTGTGGGATGCCGGGAGCGGGCGGCCAAGAGCGATCTGCTGCGCATCGTGGTGGTCGGTGGCGAATGTGTCCCCGATGATCGCGGTACGCTGCCCGGCCGGGGTGCGTATGTACACCCCGCCTCGGTCTGTCTCGACCTGGCTGTACGCCGCCGGGCTTTCCCACGGGCCTTCCGGGCCCAGGGACCGCTCGACACGGCTGGAGTACGGCGGTATGTCGAGCAGGCAGCACCGTAAGGAAGAGAAGTACGGCACGGAACCCCGTGCGGTCAGGTACCTCGCGAGTTGGAAGTAGGTCGAGATTGCGATGAGCACTCGATGAGTACGCGATGAGTACGCCCATGAAGTAGCGACGGTCCGGCGGTAACCCGGACCTAAAAGGAGCGAAGTGGCTAAGGTCCGGGTATACGAACTCGCCAAGGAGTTCGGGGTTGAGAGCAAGGTCGTCATGGCCAAGCTCCAAGAACTCGGTGAATTCGTCCGTTCGGCGTCCTCGACGATCGAGGCGCCGGTTGTACGCAAGTTGACTGACGCACTGCAGGGGCCCGGCGGCAACGCCGGCAAGTCCGCTGCGAAGCCCGGCGCGCCTCGCAAGGCCGCGCCTTCCCCCGCAGCGGCAAACCGCGCGGGCGGTACCCCCACGCCCGGCGCGCCCTCCCCGGCGCCGTCGGCCCGTCCCGCTGCCCCCAAGCCCGGCGTCCCGGCCCCCAAGCCGGCCGCAGCCGAGGCTCCGGCGAGCAGCACTCCCTCGACCGCACCGGCTTCCGGCCCCCGCCCGGGTCCCAAGCCCGCGCCGGCCAAGCCCGCTCCGGCGGCTCCGGTGCCCGCGGCCGAGTTCTCCGCACCTGCCCCGGCGCAGCCCGCCGCGCCGCAGGCCCCCCGTCCCGGTGCCCCCGCCCCGCGTCCTGCCCGTCCGGCTCCGGCCGGCGGACAGCGCGACGGTGGTCAGCGTGACGGCGGCCAGCGCGACGGCGGCCGCGGCGGCGACCGTCCTGCCCGCCCCGCGGGCCAGGGTGGACCGCGTCCCGGCGGCAGCCGTCCGGCCGGTCCCCGTCCGGGCAACAACCCCTTCACCTCGGGTGGCTCCACCGGAA
The DNA here is from genome assembly GCF_032229325.1 of Streptomyces sp. AM8-1-1. Lineage (NCBI taxonomy): Bacteria > Bacillati > Actinomycetota > Actinomycetes > Kitasatosporales > Streptomycetaceae > Streptomyces > Streptomyces sp. AM8-1-1. The sequence goes on along the minus strand of NZ_CP135086.1, from coordinate 2,267,167 downwards.
TGGCGCGCCCGCAGGCGCCCCGTCCGGGTGGCGCTCCCCGTCCCGGTGGCGGCGGCGCTCCCGGCGCCCCGCGTCCGCAGGGTGGCCCCGGCGGCGCTCCCCGGCCCCAGGGCCAGGGCGGCGCTCGTCCGTCTCCCGGCGGCATGCCCCGTCCGCAGGCGCCCCGTCCCGGTGGCGGCGGCGGTCCTGCCGGTAACCGCCCGAACCCGGGCATGATGCCGCAGCGTCCTGCTGCCGGTCCCCGTCCTGGTGGCGGTCCCGGTGGCGGCGGCGGTGGCCGTGGTCCCGGCGGTGGCGGTCGTCCCGGCGGTGGCGGCGGCGGTCGTCCCGGTGGCGGCGGCGGCTTCGCCGGTCGTCCCGGTGGCGGCGGCGGTGGCGGCGGCTTCGCCGGTCGTCCCGGCGGTCCCGGTGGCGGTGGCGGCGGTTTCGCCGGTCGTCCCGGTGGTCCCGGTGGCGGCGGTGGCCGTCCCGGCTTCGGCGGTCGTCCGGGTGGTCCCGGTGGCCGTGGTGGCACGCAGGGTGCGTTCGGCCGTCCCGGCGGTCCGGCGCGTCGTGGCCGTAAGTCGAAGCGGCAGAGGCGCCAGGAGTACGAGGCCATGCAGGCCCCGTCGGTCGGCGGTGTGATGCTGCCTCGTGGCAACGGACAGTCCGTCCGTCTGTCGCGCGGTGCGTCCCTCACCGACTTCGCGGAGAAGATCAACGCCAACCCGGCGTCGCTCGTCGCCGTGATGATGAACCTCGGCGAGATGGTCACTGCCACGCAGTCCGTCTCCGACGAGACGCTGCGCCTGCTCGCGGACGAGATGAACTACGTCCTCGAGATCGTCAGCCCGGAGGAGGAGGACCGCGAGCTTCTCGAGTCCTTCGACATCGAGTTCGGCGAGGACGAGGGCGGCGAGGAGTTCCTCGTGTCCCGTCCGCCGGTCGTGACCGTCATGGGTCACGTCGACCACGGTAAGACCCGACTGCTGGACGCGATCCGCAAGACGAACGTCGTTGCGGGCGAGGCCGGCGGTATCACGCAGCACATCGGTGCGTACCAGGTCGGCACCGAGGTCAACGGCGAAGAGCGCAAGATCACCTTCATTGACACCCCGGGTCACGAGGCGTTCACCGCCATGCGTGCCCGTGGTGCCAAGTCCACCGACATCGCGATCCTCGTGGTGGCGGCGAACGACGGTGTGATGCCCCAGACGATCGAGGCGCTGAACCACGCCAAGGCGGCCGGTGTGCCGATCGTGGTCGCGGTCAACAAGATCGACGTCGAGGGCGCGGACCCGACCAAGGTGCGCGGTCAGCTCACCGAGTTCGGTCTGGTGGCCGAGGAGTACGGCGGCGACACGATGTTCGTCGACATCTCCGCCAAGCAGGGTCTGCACATCGACTCCCTGCTGGAGGCCGTGGTCCTCACCGCGGACGCCTCGCTCGACCTGCGGGCCAACCCGGAGCAGGACGCGCAGGGTATTGCGATCGAGGCTCACCTCGACCGCGGCCGCGGTGCCGTCGCCACGGTGCTCGTCCAGCGCGGAACGCTCCGCGTCGGCGACACGATGGTCGCCGGTGACGCGTACGGCCGTGTCCGGGCGATGCTCGACGACAACGGCAACAACGTCGAGGAAGCGGCTCCGTCCACTCCCGTCCTGGTCCTGGGTCTCACCAACGTCCCCGGCGCCGGCGACAACTTCCTGGTCGTCGACGAGGACCGCACCGCACGGCAGATCGCCGAGAAGCGTGCCGCCCGTGAGCGGAACGCCAACTTCGCCCGCAAGGGTGTCCGGTTCTCCCTGGAGAACCTGGACGAGGCGCTCAAGGCCGGTCTGGTGCAGGAACTCAACCTCATCATCAAGGGCGACGCGTCCGGTTCGGTGGAGGCTCTCGAGTCCTCGCTGCTCCAGCTCGACGTCGGCGAAGAGGTCGACATCCGGGTGCTGCACCGCGGTGTGGGTGCGGTCACGGAGTCGGACATCGACCTGGCGATGGGCTCCGACGCCATCGTCATCGGCTTCAACGTCCGCGCTGCCGGGCGTGCCCAGCAGATGGCGGAGCGCGAAGGCGTCGACGTCCGGTACTACTCGGTGATCTACCAGGCCATCGAGGAGATCGAGGCGGCCCTCAAGGGCATGCTCAAGCCGGAGTACGAAGAGGTCGAGCTCGGTACGGCGGAGATCCGCGAGATCTTCCGCTCGTCCAAGCTGGGCAACATCGCGGGTGTTCTCATCCGCTCCGGCGAGGTCAAGCGCAACACCAAGGCCCGGCTCATCCGCGACGGCAAGGTCATCGCGGAGGACCTCAACATCCAGGGTCTGCGCCGCTTCAAGGACGACGTCACCGAGATCCGCGAAGGCTTCGAGGGCGGTATCAACCTCGGAAACTTCAACGACATCAAGATCGACGATGTCATCGCGACGTACGAGATGCGCGAGAAGCCTCGCGGCTGATCCGCGCAGCATCGGTCGGGGCCGCTCGACGGGTAAATATCCGTCGAGCGGCCCCGGCCGCTGCGTGTACGGTTCTTGTGTCCCTGCCAAACCCTGGCAGGTGTCATGAACCCGAACCGGCGGGACATCCGGATACATACATGTATGTGGGGACACTGTCCTTCGATCTGCTTCTCGGCGACGTACGGTCGCTGAAGGAGAAGCGCTCCGTGGTCCGCCCGATCGTCGCCGAGCTCCACCGGAAGTACGCGGTGAGCGTGGCGGAGACCGGAGACCAGGACCTCCACCGCAGGGCAGAGATCGGCCTCGCGGCGGTCTCCGGGGACACGGGGCACCTCACAGACGTACTCGACCGGTGCGAGCGCCTTGTCGCCGGCCGGCCGGAGGTGGAGCTGCTGTCCGTTCGACGCAGGCTCCACAGCGACGAAGACTGATGGCAAGGCAAAGAAGGAGAAGGACCAGTGGCCGACAACGCGCGGGCGAAGAAACTGGCGGACCTCATCCGGGAGGTGGTCGCCGAGAAGCTGCAGCGCGGCATCAAGGACCCGCGGCTCGGCACGCACGTGACCATCACGGACACCCGGGTGACCGGTGACCTGAGGGAGGCCACGGTCTTCTACACGGTCTACGGCGACGACGAGGACCGGGCCAGCGCCGCTGCCGGACTGGAGAGCGCCAAGGGCGTTCTGCGCTCCGCGGTCGGCGCCGCGGCGGGTACCAAGTTCACGCCCACCCTGGCTTTCGTGGCGGACGCCCTCCCGGAGAACGCCAAGACGATCGAGGACCTGCTCGACAAGGCACGGGCCTCGGACGCGAAGGTGCGTGAGGCGTCCTCGGGCGCCGCGTACGCCGGTGAGGCGGACCCGTACCGCAAGCCGGAGGACGAGGACGAAGCCTCGGAATGACACAGCAGAACAAGACGCCGGACGGCCTTGTCATCGTCGACAAGCCGTCCGGCTTCACGTCGCACGACGTCGTCGCCAAGATGCGCGGGATCGCCAAGACCCGTCGCGTCGGACACGCGGGAACACTCGACCCGATGGCGACCGGGGTCCTGGTGCTGGGGGTCGAGAGAGCCACCAAGCTCCTCGGGCACCTGGCGCTCACCGAGAAGGAGTACCTCGGCACGATCCGGCTCGGTCAGACGACCGTCACCGATGACGCCGAGGGCGAGGTCACGGCATCCGTCGACGCCTCCGGGGTCACCCGGGAGGGCATCGACGCCGGTGTGGCGGCCCTGAGCGGCGCCATCATGCAGGTGCCGTCCAAGGTCAGCGCCATCAAGATCGACGGCAAGCGGTCCTACGCCCGCGTGCGCGGCGGCGAGGAGTTCGAGATCCCGGCCCGTCCGGTGACGGTCTCCTCGTTCCAGGTGTACGACGTGCGGGAAGCGGTCGCGGAGGACGGGACCGCCGTCGTGGACCTGATCGTCTCCGTCGTCTGCTCGTCCGGGACGTACATCCGCGCGCTGGCGCGTGACCTCGGTGCCGGTCTCGGCGTCGGCGGCCATCTCACCGCGCTGCGGCGTACCCGCGTCGGCCCGTACGGGCTGGACTCGGCGAGGACGCTGGACGAGCTCCAGAAGGACCTCACGGTCATGCCGATCGCGGAGGCCGCCGAGGCGGCGTTCCCGCGCTGGGACGTGGACGAGAAGCGCTCCCGGCTGCTGATCAACGGTGTACGGCTGGACATGCCGGCCTTCGACCGCGCTCCGGTCGCCGCGTTCGGGCCCGACGGACGCTTCATCGCCCTGGTCGAGGAGCAGAAGGGCAAGGCCAAGAGCCTCGCCGTCTTCGGCTGACCGCAGACCGGGCGGGACCGGCCCCGTCAGGACGCCCACCGGCACGGCCGGGGCGAGCAGGGTCTCATCGTGGAACGGGCAGGGCCGCTGCCCGTTCCACGATCCCCCTCGGACGGTGTCTATCCACCGGGCACCCTGGATTCACCCCATCGGGCAGGCGCTCGGAGTGAACCACGGGTGCACTCGGGGGCGCGTTCGACTTGCGTACTTCTCCCGCTGATCACTGCCGACCTACCGTCGCACCATGGGACGCGGGGACCTGGCAACGCTGGTACGTATCTGCGATCTGGCGGGGCGGCCGCGTGGCACCGGGTTCGTCGCCGACCAGCTCGGCACGGTCGTGACCAGCCATGAGGCTGTCGACGGGCTGGTGCGGGTGGTGCTGCACGCACCCGGCGACCGCACCTGCCTCGCGGAGGCCGACGCCATCACCCCGCTGCCGGAAGCCGGCCTCGCGCTGGTGCGCACCGACGGCCTCGGTGTGCGGCCCCTGCCGATCGGCACGCGTGAGCGGATCGAGGCGGGGACATACGTGACACTGCCCGCCGGCGGCTGGCGCGAGGCCCGGATCCTCGGATCGGCACAGGTGACCTACACCGCCACCGACCGCTTCCATCTCGTCGCCGAGGCAGTGGAGTTGGCGATCGGGACGGACGGCAGCGACGCGCTGCGGCTGGGTGGCGGGGCCGCCGGCGGCCCCGTGCTCGACGCCTCGACGGGTGCTGTGCTCGCCGTCCTCGGCACGGCACTCCAGAGCGGACATCGTGCGGCGGGATTCGCGCTGCCTCTGCGGACCGCCGCGGCGCCCGCGGACGGGCCTCTCGCCGACCTGCTGCGGCGCAATGCCGCGACCGTCCCGGCCTACGGGCAGGACCTCAACCTGGCCGCCGTCCTTGAACTCACCGCGACCTCCGTGGGCGCGGTCGGCGGCCCCAGCGCCTGGCCCGGGCCGGTCGAACGGCCCGAGCTGCTGCGGGAGTTCGATTCCTTCACCGCCCTTGTCATGGGACTCGTCGGCGACCCCGGCACCGGCCGTACGACCGAACTCACCGCGCTCGCCGGCCGCCGCGGCCAGGGTGCCCGCCCCGCGCCCACGGTGTGGCTGCGCGGCGCGGATCTGCACGCCGACGACACCTCCGTCGCCGACGCCTTCGCCCGCACGCTGCGACAGGCCGGGCGCATCCTCGCCGCGTCGGGTGCGCACGGCGACATGGGGCCCGTCACGCCCGAACGGGTCGCCCGCCTGGCCCGGGCCGCCGGGCGCCCGCTGATGATCCTGCTCGACGGGCCCGAGGAGATGCCCCCAGAGCTGGCCCACCGTCTGACCGACTGGACGGCGGGCACGGTCGAGTGGCTCGGCGACTGCGGGGTGCGGATGGTGGTCGGCTGCCGCCCCGAGTACTGGGAGCAGGCAGGGGCACTGTGCCCGCCCGAGGTACTGCACCAGCCGGCCCGGCCCGCCCTTCGGCTGCCGCCCGCGGTCCGCGTCGGTGACCTCTCGGCGGACGAGGCGAGCGAGGTGCGCGAACGGTACGGACTGCCCGCCTACGCCATCGACGCGGCCGACGAACGGCACCCGCTGGCGCTGCGGCTGCTCGCCGAGGTCCGCGAGGCGCTGCCCGGCGGGGTACCGGGACGGCCCTCCCGCGAGGAGATCTTCACCGCGCATCTGGATCTGCTGTGCCTGCGGATCGCCGTACGCATCGCGGCCGCCTCCCGGCCACCGCTGCGAGGGGCTGCCGTACGCCGGCTGGCGGCCCGGGTGTCCGGCCGGGTCCACGAGGCCGCACGGCGCTGTCTGGGGCCGGGGCAGGGGGAGTTGGACCGCGAGTCGTTCGAGGAGATCTTCCCGTGGCGCACCGGCTGGGCATCGGCGGTCCTCACCGAGGGACTGCTCGTTCCCGCGGGCACCGGCTACCGCTTCGCCCACGAGGAACCGGCCGACTGGGTCCAGGGCGCCCATCTCGACCTGGACGCGGCCCTGCACTCCCTCGTGCACCGCTGGCACGCGAGCGCGCCGAGGGGGCTGCCGTCGAGGCCGGGAGCGAGCGGCGGCAGCGGCGGACACGTTCCGCCGCCCCCGGGGTCGGGCGCGGCCCGCACCCCGACGCTCGCCGTACCCCGTCATCGCATCGGACCCGTCGTCCAGGCACTGCTCCTGCTCGACAGGGTGCACGGCCCCGCGGCGCTCACCCGCCGTCTGGAGGGGCTGATCGATGCCCTGGAACGCCTCGACGAGGTGCGTGAGGACTCCGGCGGCGATGCCCCCGCCGACTGCGAGCGGGCGTCTACGGCGTGGGCGGTCGGCGGCAGCGAGGCAGTGGTGGCATCGGATCCGGCCGTGGCGGGGGACCGGGCCGGTGCGCAGGACCGGGTCGACGACGCACGCTGGTGGGGTGCCCACCTGCTCGGCGAGACCCTGCTGCGGGTTCCCGACGCGCGTGCGTACCTCCCCGTCCTGCGGCTGCTCGCCGACCGGATCACCCGGCGCTCCGTACGCGAGGGCGGCCCCGAACACCTCGGCGGACTCGGCGAGTTCGGGCCCTGGTTCTGGGAGCGGCTCCAGGTGCCCGAGGCCGAGCGGCTGGATCTGCTGCGCCGGCTCGTGCCCGCCGACGGGCCACCCGGGGCCCGGCGCCTTCCCCGCTATCTGGACGCCACCGCCGCCCGCCTGGCCGCCCATCCCTCGGCCGTACTGCCGCTGCTGTGCCGCTGGTTCACCGACGCCACACCGCTGCCCGCCGAGCCCGGCGCGCAGCTGCGGCCCACCGTCGCGGGCGCCGCGCAGGCGCTGCTCTACGCCCGCCGGGACCTCGCCGTCGACGACCTCACCGAGGCCCTCGTCGCCACCGCCCACCCCCGCGCCGACGAACTGCTCGCCGCGCTCGCCGAGGACGAGCCGTCCGCCCTGTGCCGGGCCGTCGACCGCTGGGCCCACGATCCCCGGCCCGAGCGGCGCGTCGCGGCAGCCGCGTACGGACCGGTCACCGCCGCCCGGGTCACCACCGAGGCCGACCGTGAACTGCTGCGCTACGCCGCGTTCGCCCTCCTCGCGCGCGCCGCCGACACCTCGCTGCACGGGCCCGCCCTCGCTCTTCTGGTCCGCGACCCGCACACCCGCTCCCGGCACCTCGGCAGGGCGCTGGCCGCCTTCACCGCGGGGGATCCGCCGCTGCCGGTGAGCGCACTCGTCATGGCCCTGACCACCCACCCCGAGCCCGTGCTCGCCGCCTTCCGGGAGCGGCTGCACCAGCCAGGGGAAGGCGCGGCGGAGGTGCTACGGGCGCTGGCGGAGATCGATGAACCGGTCCTGGCGCGCCGGGCCGCGGAACTCGTCGGCGAGTTCCTCGATCACCGGCCCGAGGGCGCGGCGCATGTCGCCGCGTACGTCGAGCGCCGTCTGGAACGGGGGCCCGCGGCCAGAGCTGTCCTCTCTCCCCTGGTGAGAGGTCTGCTACGGGGCCGCCCGTGGCAGGTGCGCCGTGCGCTGGCACCCGTGCTGGCGGCCCCTGGCACGGTGGCGTCCCGGGCGCTGCGGTCCGATCTGCTCGACCTCCTGCTGGACTGCGAGGAGAGGGAACAGGAACCGGGGTACGGACCCGCCCTGGGGCACGGGTCCGCCCCCGATGCACCGGGGTACGGGCGCGTCGCGCCGCAGAGATCGCGGAGCAGCCGTGATCCGTCCGTCCTCGACGCGGTGCTGCGGGGCGCCGCGCTGGGCTGTGCGACCCGGCCGGAGGCCCGTACCCGCGCGCTGGTGCACCGCACCGGCATGCTCCTCGTCCGTACGCCCGAGGGCGCCACCTGCTTCGACCGCCGACTGGTCGAGCTGGCCCGTGAGGTGCCCGGGTTCGCCGCCCAGGTCGCGGGCTGGCTGGCCGGAGCACCGCAGGAGTGGGCGGCGGTCGTCGGTCCGAGCGCACGGCGGATGGTCGAGACGCTGGGCAGCCCGGTGCCGATGCGTGCCGGAAGCCGCGGGCATGGCAGTCTTAGACCTGCGTAATCGGCAATCCAGACACAGGTTCGGGCGAGGAGCGGTCACAGTGCAGCGCTGGCGTGGGTTGGAGGACATCCCCCAGGACTGGGGACGCAGCGTCGTCACCATCGGCTCCTACGACGGGGTGCACCGCGGGCACCAGCTGATCATCGGGCGGGCGGTGGAACGGGCGCGTGAGCTGTCGGTGCCGTCGGTCGTCGTCACCTTCGACCCGCACCCCAGCGAGGTCGTCCGCCCCGGCAGCCATCCGCCGCTGCTCGCCCCGCACCACCGGCGCGCCGAGCTGATGGCGGAACTGGGCGTCGACGCGGTCCTGATCCTGCCCTTCACCTCCGAGTTCTCGAAGCTGTCGCCGGCCGACTTCATCGTGAAGGTGCTGGTCGACAAGCTGCACGCGCAGGCGGTGATCGAGGGGCCGAACTTCCGGTTCGGACACAAGGCGGCGGGGAACGTCGAGTTCCTCGCCGAGCTGGGCCCCACGTACGACTACGGGGTCGAGGTCGTCGATCTGTACGTCTCGGGTGAGGCTGGCGGCGGCGAACCGTTCTCCTCCACCCTCACGCGGCGGCTGGTCGCCGAGGGCGACATCGAGGGCGCGAACGAGATCCTGGGCCGCCCGCACCGGGTGGAGGGCGTGGTGGTGCGCGGCGCGCAGCGCGGCCGCGAGCTGGGCTACCCCACCGCGAACGTGGAGACGCTTCCGCACACGGCGATCCCGGCGGACGGTGTGTACGCGGGCTGGCTGACGGCGAACGGCGAACGCATGCCGGCGGCGATCTCGGTGGGCACGAACCCGCAGTTCGAGGGAACGGAACGCACGGTGGAGGCGTACGCGATCGACCGGGTGGGTCTTGATCTGTACGGACTGCATGTGGCCGTGGACTTCCTGGCGTACGTGCGGGGCCAGGAGAAGTTCGAGTCGATCGAGGCGCTGCTGGAGGCGATCGCCGCGGACGTCAAGAAGTGCCGCGCGCTGACGGCGGGTCTCTAGCGCCGCAGCCGGCCGGTCGCCGTGCGGGTCACAGTGCTCCCCACCGGCGTGAGCGCTTCATCAGGTGGTCGTGGACGAGCGCCACGGACGGATGGGCGAGACCGCCGACGCGGGTGGCCAGATAGAGCGTGTTGAGCGGTGCCGCGTCCGGCTGGTGGAGCAGTTCCACCGAGCCCGCGGCCAGGGCGGGCTCCGCGAGGTACCGGGGCAGCACCGACACACCCGCTCCGGCGACCACCGCGGCCAGCACGGCGCGGAGGTCGGGCACGACGACCGCGACGTCGTTGGACGGCCGGCGGCCGAACTCCGAGCGCCAGTAGCGGCGGATGATGGGCAGCTCCTCGGCGTACGCGACCAGGGGCAGCGCCCCCAGTGCCTTGACCGGGTCCGTGGCCAGCAGAGCGGGGTCGACGGTGCGTGCCAGCGTCGGCGGTCCGACGAGCACGAACTCCTCGTCCGCGAACGGTGTCGCCGCCACGTTCTTGAGGGCGGGCCGGACGGCGGAGACCACGAGATCCAGGCGGGAGTTCGCCAGGGCGGAGAGCAGATCGCCGGCCAGTCCGACACTGATCCGCAGCCGTAGCCCGCGGGCCGCCAGCGGAGCGAGAGCGGGGACGACGCGGGCGGTCACGAGCTCCGCCGGGCCGGCGAGGTGGACCTGTCCGTAGAGGGCGTCCCCGTCGGCGTCACCGTCGCTGATCGCGGACCGCAGCCGGTCGAGGTGCGGTCCGACGCGCCGGGCGAGATCGTCGCCGCGCGCGGTCGGTGTCACACCGCGGCGCGAGCGTACGAACAGAGGCTCCCCGATCTGCTGCTCCAGGCGCGCCAGTTGGCCGGTCACGGCCGGCTGGGAGAGCCCGCGCCGGGTGGCGGCGGTGGTCAGCGATCCAGCGCGGTGGATCTCCAGAAAGGTGGCCAGCAGGTCCAGATCCACCACGCAACCCTCCAGCCATAAGCATCGTGATGACCGAAATCAGCCTACCGGACTAATGCTGATGGCTTCGTGGTTGTGTCGATCGCAACGAGGTACGCGAAGGAAGCGAGCGATCGCCCGACGCGTCCGACCCGTAAATGACGAGAGAGAAGAACACCATGGCCAGGATCCTCATGATCGTCTCCGCCGCCGACAGCCTCACGCTGGCCGACGGCACCGACCACCCCACCGGCTTCTGGGCCGAGGAGCTCGCCGCCTCCCACCAGCTCATGCGCGAGGCCGGCGCCCAGGTCGACATCGCCACCCCGGGCGGCGTCGCACCCACCGTCGATCCGATCAGCCTCGACGAGCGCGGCGGCGTGGAGGAGGCGGACGCGGCACGGTTCCGCGCGTACCTGGACGACATCGCGCAGGACCTCGCCTCTCCGCTGACCCTGGACGCGGTGTCGGTGGGCGACTACGACGCCGTCTTCATCCCCGGCGGCCACGGCCCGATGGCCGACCTCGCCCACGACGCCGACCTCGCCGGGCTGCTCGTCGAGGCCGACGCGAGCGGAAAGCTCGTCGCCGCGCTCTGCCACGGACCGGCCGCCCTGCTCAGCGCCACCCGCGAGGACGGAGGCTTCGTCTTCGCCGGGCGCTCGATGACCTCGTTCACCGACGAGGAGGAGAAGCAGGGCGGACTCGGGGACGCGTCCCCGTACCTCGTCGAGACGCGGCTCCGGGAACTGGGTGCCGTGATCGACGCGGGCCCGGCCTGGCAGAGCAAGGTCGTCGTCGACGGCAACCTGATCACCGGGCAGAACCCGCAGTCGAGCGTCGACACCGCACGCCGGGTTCTCGCCGAGCTCGAAGCCCGCACGGCATAGGGGCACCGGGGGCGGGCCATCATCCGAAGGGGATCCGGCCCGCCTCCATCCGCCGTTTCGTGCCGCTCAACGCCCCGCCGGCTTCACGCCGATGCCCAGTGACAGGCGACCCCGGCCACCGCTTCGCTTCCCAGCACCGGCAGCTCCTTCGTACGGCAGTCGCCCGACACCCCCGCCCGGTCCGCCTCGCCCGAGGACAGCACCTGGCAGCGGGCGTGGAAGCGGCAGCCGGCCGGGATGCGGGAGGGGTCCGGGGGCTCGCCCGTGAGGACGACCGGCGGCACCTGCGACTCCGGGAGAACCGACAGAAGCGCCTGGGTGTAAGGATGCTGAGGGGACGTCAGTACCTCCTCCACCGTGCCGGTCTCCACGATCCGCCCCAGGTACATCACCGCCACCCGGTCCGCGATGTTCCACGCGAGGCCGAGGTCGTGCGTCACCACGAGGGCCGACAGGCCCAGTTCGTCCCTCAGGCGCAGCAGCAGCGCGAGGATCTCGCCGCGCACGGACGCGTCCAGCGAGGCCACCGGCTCGTCCGCGACGATCAGTTCGGGCTCGAGGACCAGTGCGCCGGCGATGACGACACGCTGACGCTGGCCTCCCGAGAGTTCATGCGGATAGCGCAGGAAGAAGCGCTCGGGCGGACGCAGCCCCGCCCGCGACAGCGCCTCGCCGACCGCCGCGCGCTCGTCGCCCTCGTACCCGTGGATCCGCAGGCCCTCGGCCACCGCGTCGTACACCGTGTGCCGCGGGTTGAGGGAGCCGCTCGGGTCCTGGAGAACCAGCTGGACCCGCTTGCGGTACGACTTGAGCGCACGCGAGCCGTAGTCCAGCGGGCTGCCGCCGAAGGTGACACGCCCCGACGTGGGCGGCACCAGGCCGAGCAGCGAGCGCGCCAGGGTGGTCTTGCCGCAGCCGGACTCGCCGACCAGGGCCACGATCTCGCCCGCGCCGATGTCGAGGTCCACCCCGTCGACGGCGCGGGCGGACGGACCGCCGCGGCGTCCGGGGAAGGTGACGTGCAGACCGGCGGCCGAGAGCAGGGGAGTGGTGGTCATGACGGGCTCCTGGGTCACAGCTGTTCCTCCACCGCGGCGCCGACGTGCACGCATGCCGCCCGGTGGGTCTCCCCGGCCGACACGAGCTCCGGGTCCGCGTCCGTGCAGACGTCCAGGGCAACGGGACAGCGGGGATGGAAGGTGCATCCGGTGGGCAGGGCGGCGGGGTCCGGCGGATCGCCCGGCAGTCCGCGCGGCGCCCGGCGGGAGCCGATGTCGCCGATGCGCGGGAACGCGTCGGAGAGCGCCCGGCCGTAGGGGTGCCGGGCGGAGTCGTAGACGGTACGGGCGGGGCCCTCCTCGACGATCCGGCCGGCGTACATGACCGCGAGGCGGTCGCAGGTGTCGGCCAGGACCGCCAGGTCGTGGCTGATCATCAGCAGGCTGATGTCCTGCTCGGCCACCAACTGCTCGATCAGGCGCAGGATCTGGGCCTGGATCATGACGTCCAGCGCGGTCGTCGGTTCGTCCGCCACGATCAGGCGCGGGGCGCAGGCGAGAGCCATGGCGATCATCACGCGCTGCCGCTGACCGCCGGAGAGCTCGTGCGGATAGGCGTCGGCGCGCGCCACCGGCAGACCCACCTGCTGGAGCAGCTCCCCGACCTTCTTCCTCGCGACGGCGGGGGTGGCCTTCTGGTGCAGCAGGATCGGCTCCGCGATCTGGTCGCCGATCCGGTGCACCGCGTTGAGCGAGTGCATCGCGCCCTGGAAGACGATCGACGCACCCGCCCACCGCACGGCCCGCAGCCGCCCCCATCGCATGCTCAGGACGTCCTCGCCGTCGAGCAGGATCTGTCCGCTCAGCCGTGCCGAGGCGGGCAGCAGACGCAGCAGCGCGAGGGCGAGCGTCGACTTGCCGCAGCCGGACTCACCGGCGACACCCAGCTTCTGTCCCGCCGCGAGCGTGAGGTCGACACCGCGAACGGCGGGCACGGCCCGGGCGCCGGAACCGTACGTCACCTGAAGGTTCTTGAGTTCCAGGAGGCTCAACGCGCCACCCCCAGCCTCGGGTTGAGCACGGACTCGATCGCCCGCCCGCACAGCGTGAACGCCAGCGCCACGAGCGCGATCGCCAGTCCGGGCGGCGCCAGGTACCACCAGTGGCCGGACGAGACCGCCCCCGCCTCCCGTGCGTCCTGGAGCATGCCGCCCCAGGAGACGACCGTCGGGTCGCCGAGGCCGAGGAAGGCGAGCGTTGCTTCGGTGAGGATCGCCGTCGAGATGCCGAGCGTCGTCTGCGCGAGGACCAGCGGCATCACGTTCGGCAGCACATGGCGGCTCATGATGTGGCTGTGGCCGCCGCCGAGCGCCTTGGCGCGTTCGATGTAGGGCCGCGACTCGACCGCGATGGTCTGCGCCCGCACCAGACGCGCGGTGGTCGGCCAGCTGGTCACGCCGATGGCGAGGATCACGGTCCACACACTGCGCGACATCACGGTGGCCAGCACGATCGCCAGCACGAGGGCCGGCATCACCAGGAACCAGTCGGTGATCCGCATCAGCACGGTCTGGAACCAGCCGCCGTAGTGCCCGGCGATGATCCCCACGACGGTCCCGATGGCGACCGAGAGCGCGGCGGCCAGCAGACCGACGGTGAGCGAGATCCGGGCGCCCCACACCAGGAGACCGAGCAGCGACCGGCCGAACTGGTCGGTGCCCAGTGGGAATTCCGTGCTCGGCCGTTCCAGCGCGGTGCCGGGAGCGTTCGTCACGCTCTGCACGTCGTCACCGACCAGCAGCGGTGCGGCGAGCGCGATCAGGGTGATCAGGGCGAGCGCCGCGAGCCCGAAGATCCCGGCCCGGTGCGTACGGTACGAGCGCCAGAAGCGGCTCACCGAGTCGCGGCGGCGCGCCCACGTCAGCGACGAGGCGGTGGTTGCGGTCGTCATCGGCCCACCCGGGGGTCGAGCAGCGGATACAGCAGGTCGGCGAGGAGGTTCATCACGATCATCGCGCCGGCGAAGACCACGAACAGGCCCTGGACGAGCGGCAGGTCGGGCACGCTCAGCGCCTGGTAGAACAGGCCGCCGAGCCCCGGCCAGGAGAACACCGTCTCGACCAGGATCGAGCCGGCCGCCACATGACCCAGATTGATGAACACCATGGTCACGGTGGGCAGCAGGGCGTTGGGCACGGCGTGCCGGCGGCGCACGACGTCGTCGCGCAGCCCCTTCGCCCGTGCCGTCGTCAGATAGTCGCTGCCCATCTCGTCCAGCAGCGAGGACCGCATCACCAGCAGGGTCTGCGCATAGCCGACCGCGACCAGCGTGATCACCGGCAGCACCATGTGGTGGGCGACATCGGCGATGTAGGCGAAGCCCGTCTCGTCGCCCGACTCCATGCCGCCGGTGGGGAACAGCCCGGGGATCGGGCCGATGCCCACCGAGAAGGTGATGATCAGCAGCAGACCCAGCCAGAACGACGGCACCGACCACAGCGTCAGCGCGACACCCGTGTTGACCTTGTCGCCCAGGCTGCCGTGCCGCCAGGCGGAACGGGTGCCGAGCCACAGACCGATCGCCGAGTAGACGACGACGGCGACACCCGTGAGCAGCAGCGTCGCCGGGACCTTCTGGGCGATCAGCTCACCGACGGGCGCATGGAACTGGTACGACATGCCCAGATCACCCGTCAGCGCCTTGCCGCAGTAGTCCGTGAACTGCTGCCACATCGGCTGGTCCAGCCCGAACTGCTTGCGCAGCGTGGCCAGTTGCTCGGCCGACGTCGGCATCCCGTGCGTCATGGCCTTCACCGGGTCACCGGGGATGATCCGGAAGAGGAAGAAGCTGGTGACGAGCACGGCGAGCAGCGAGATCGCCGCGCCGCCCAGCCTGCCCGCCACATAGAGGAGATAGGCCCGCGCGTTCCCGCCGGCGGCGCGGGCCTCAGGGACCCGCGCCACCGCGGTGGCGGTGCCTGTCGTGCTGGTGGTGCTCATCGGCTATTCACGGTCTTCCGCGGTGGACCGGCGGCGCATCGCGACGAACACTCCGAGGGCGGCGACGAGGACCACGGCCGCGCCGATGCCGATCACGACGCCCGTGGAGGAGCCGCTGTCGGAACCGCCGTCACCGGCGGCCGGCTCGGCCGACCACCAGCTCCAGTACCCGTCCTGACCCCAGAGGTTGCCCGCCGCCTCCGGCATCGTCGTGATGGACTTGATCTGGTCGGTACGGTACGCCTCGACCGCGTTCGGATACGCGAGGACATTCATGTAACCCGTGTCGTACAGCCGCGACTGCATCTGCTTGACTAGATCGGCCCGCTTGGCCGCGTCGTACTCGACCGCCTGTTGTGCGTACAGCTGGTCGAACTGCTTGTCGCAGATGAAGTTGTCGGTGGCGCCGGTGTCCTTCGGCGTGGCCGGCAGCGCCGCGCAGGTGTGGATGGACAGGACGAAGTCCGGGTCGGGGTTGACCGACCAGCCGTCGAAGGCCAGGTCGTAGTCGCCCTTGAGCCAGGGGTCGGACACATTGTCGAGACAGTCGACCTTGAGCCCGATGCCGAGCTCACCCCACCACTCCTGGAGGTACTTGCCGATCGCCTTGTCGTTGGGGTCGGTCGCGTGGCACAGGATGCGGAAGTCGAGCGCCTTGCCGTCCTTGCCGACGCGCTTGCCGCTGCTGTTCTTCTTGTAGCCCGCCTGGTCCAGCAGCGTGGCCGCCTTTGCCGGGTCGTACGCCATCTTCTGGGTGGCCGCCGGCTTCCAGAAGTAGGAGCCGAAGCGCGGCGGGATGTACCCCTCGCCCTCGACGGCGTGCCCCTGGAAGACCTTGTCCACGATCGTCTTGCGGTCGGTGGCCTGGAAGAGCGCCTTGCGCACGTTCGGGTCGAGCAGGGCCTTGTGGCCGCTGCCGAACGCCTTGCCGTCCTTCGACTTCGCCCCCGGGTTGGTGGCCAGGGCGAAGAAGCGGCGGCCCGGCGCGTCGTTGACATTGATGTTCTTCGCGCTCTTCAGCGCGGACGCCTGGGCGGGGGTGAGGCCCTGGACGAAGGAGACCTCGCCCTTCTGGAGTGCCGCGACCGCCGCGTCACCGTCCTTGTAGTACTTGAGCACCAGCTCGTCGAACTTGGGTGCGCCGCGCCAGAAGTCCTTGTTCGGCTTGAGCTTGACGAACTGGTCGACCTTGAAGTCCGTGACGACGAAGGGGCCGTTGCCGACGATCGGGAACTGCTTGTCGTTGTTGAACTTCGAGAAGTCCCCGACCTTCTCCCACACATGCCGCGGCACGATCGGGACGTCCAGCGCCGTCATCGTGGCCTGCGGCTTCTTCAGCGCTATGACCAGCGTCTCCGGGTCGGGCGCGGTGACGGTCTTGAAGTTGGACGTGAAGCTGCCGTTGGCCGTGGCGGCGTTCTCGTCCGTCATCATCTTGTTGAACGTCCACGCGGCGTCCTCGGCCGTCGCCTGCTTCCCGTCGGACCACTTGGAGTCCTTGCGGATGGTGTAGGTCCACGTCAGCTTGTCCGGCGACGACTTCCACTCGGTCGCGAGACCCGGGATCGTGTGGCCGTCCTTCACGTCGTAATTCGTGAGGTACTCGTAGGCCAACCGGTGGACGGTGGTGCTGACCAGACGCTGCGCCAGGAACGGGCTCAGCGAGTCCACGCTCTGCGACACGGCGACGGTGAGCACCTTCTTGCCGTCGTCGTCGGCCGCGTGGACCGCCTGCTGCGGTACGGCCACGAGCGCGGAGGCAGCGAGGCCCGAGGCGAGGAGAAGGCGGAGGAACCGTGGGCGTTGCCGGGCACTGCGGGACGAATCCTTGTGGACCATGGGGCGTGACCTCGCGTCATCACTCGCTGTGGAGCCCCGCGTGGAGGCGGGACTCATTTCTCTGGTTCGCCAGCTGGTGAAGCGAAGGTTTATCAGCGGTGGTCGAGCGGCGTCAACGGCGCGTCAAACATGGTGTGGTCTGCGGGAATGCATCGAGGGCCCGCACCGTGGAGACGGTGCGGGCCCTCATTGGTTCAGACCTCTGACGCCCTACTGCTGAGGGGCTGGCGGCGCCTGCGGAGGCTGCTGCTGCATCCACTCGGCGGGCGGAACAGGGCCCTGGGAATCCGCTTGCCCCGGACCGGCCTGCCGGCCCTGCTGACCAGGGTGGCCCGGCTGCGGCGGAGTTCCGGCGGGCTGCGCCGGAGGCTGGGCCTGGGGCGGCTGCTGCTGCCATCCCTGGGGAGGGTAGGGCTGCTGGGGCGGCTGCTGACCGCCGTACTGCTGCGGCGGCTGGCCCTGCTGCGGCGGGTAGGACTGCTGACCCTGGGGGTGGGGCGGCTGACCCTGCGGATAGGGCTGCTGCGGCGGGTAGGGCTGCTGACCCGGGGCAGGCTGACCCGGCATCTGCTGTCCGGGGATCTGCGGGGCGGGCGGGGCGGGGTACTGCCCCGGCGCCTGCTGGTGGCCCGGCATGGGCGGCGCCATGGTCGGCGGCGGGTTGCCGTCGGCGGTCCACAGTCCCTGCTGCTGCTGGGCCCGGGCGAAGTCCTCGGCGATCAGCGCGGACAGATTGAAGTACGCCTCACGGGTCTTCGGGCGCATCATGTCGAGGTCGACCTCGGCGCCGGCCGCCAGGTGCTCGTCGAAGGGCACCACGACGACACCGCGGCAGCGTGTCTGGAAGTGCTGGACGATGTCATCGACCTTGATCATCTTGCCGGTCTCACGGACACCGGAGATGACGGTGACCGAACGCTGAACCAGGTCCGCGTACCCGTGCGCCGACAGCCAGTCCAGCGTCGTCGACGCACTGCTCGCGCCGTCCACGGACGGCGTGGAGATGATGATCAGCTGGTCGGCGAGGTCGAGGACGCCGCGCATGGCGCTGTAGAGCAGCCCCGTGCCGGAGTCGGTGAGGATGATCGGGTACTGCTTGCCCAGCACCTCCAGCACGCGCCGGTAGTCCTCGTCGTTGAACGCCGTCGAGACGGCCGGGTCCACGTCGTTCGCGATGATCTCCAGACCGGAGGAGGCCTGCGAGGTGAACCGACGGATGTCCATGTACGAGTTGAGGTACGGGATCGCCTGCACCAGGTCGCGGATCGTGGCCCCGGTCTCGCGGCGCACCCGGCGGCCGAGCGTGCCGGCGTCCGGGTTGGCGTCGATCGCCAGGATCTTGTCCTGCCGCTCGGTGGCCAGCGTCGAGCCCAGCGCGGTGGTCGTCGTGGTCTTGCCGACACCGCCCTTGAGGCTGATGACCGCGATCCGGTAGCAGGAGAGCACCGGCGTACGGATGAGGTCGAGCTTCCGCTGCCGCTCGGCCTCCTCCTTCTTGCCGCCGAGCTTGAAGCGGGCGGCGGGGCCGGACGGGTTGCGGCTCGACTTGGCCTTCTGCTTGTTGTTGCGCAGCAGGCGGTCGGACGACAGCTCGACGGCGGCGGTGTACCCGAGCGGCGCACCCGGTACGGACCGCTCACGCTGGTCGTGCGTGACCGGCGTGGGCCATGCGGCACCGGCACGCGGATCGACGGGGGCGCCCGGGGGCGGTCCCTGCTGGTGCGTCTGCTGCGGGGGTACGTGGGGGGTCTGCGGCGGCTGACCCTCCTGGCCGGGGCCGGGCTGGCCAGGCTGGCCGGGCTGGGGGAAGCCGTAACCGGCTTGTGGCTGTGGGGCGTTGGGGCCGGGTGCCGTGGGCGGCATGGGTGCGGGCTGCGGCTGTGCCTGCTGGGGGAAGCCGTAGCCGCCGCCGTGGGGCGCTTGGGGAGGCTGGGGTGCCTGCGGCGGCTGACCGGGCTGGCCTGGCTGGGGGAAGCCGTAACCGGCTTGCGGCTGCGGAGTGTTGGGGCCGGGTGCCGTCGGCGGCATGGGTGCGGGCTGCGGCTGTGCCTGCTGGGGGAAGCCGTAGCCGCCGCCGTGCGGTGCTTGGGGAGGCTGGGGTGCCTGCGGCGGCTGACCGGGCTGGCCTGGCTGGGGGAAGCCGTAACCGGCTTGCGGCTGCGGGGTGTTGGGGCCCGGTGCCGTCGGCGGCAGCGGGGCCGGCGGTACGGCCTGCGGCGGCTGCCCGGGCTGCGCCTGCTGGGGGAACCCGTACCCGGTCGGGGCCGGGGCCTGGGGCGGCACGGACGGGTCCGGGGTCTGCGGAGTCGCGGGCCACTGCGGCGCGGGCGCGGGCGCGGCAGGCTGGAAGGCGGGCGGCAGCGGAGGCAGCCCGGCATCCTGTGCGGGCGGCGTGGGGGACCAGGGCTGAGCGGGCGCCGGTGCCGGTGCCGGGGGAGCGTCCTGCGGTTCGGCGGCCGTGACGGGCGCGGGGCTCTCGGGGACGGCGTCCTCGGGCACGGAGTCGGACGGCTCGTCCACCGCGGCCGCATCCGCGGTCACGTCGTCGGCCGTCGCCGTGTCCGGACCCTCGGGCTCGGTGTCGGCGCGCGGCGCGCTGTCCCCGTCATCGCCGGTGTCGCTGTCCGCCTCGGAGCCGGCCTCGGTGTCCGACTCCGGCTCGGCGTCGCCGGTCTGCTCGTTGTCGACGGAGGTCTCGGCGTCGGCCGGAGCATCGGCGTCGGCATCGGCGGACGTGGGCTCGGGCTCACCGGCGGCGTCCGAGGCCGCGGCCTCCTCCGCTTCCTTCGCCGCCGCACGCTCCTCCATCTCGCGCCTCAGCGCGGCGGGGGAGAACCGCATGGTGGCGCCGCTCTCCACATCACCGCCGCCGAAGGGCTGCGGCTCGGGCTCGGGAGCCGACTCCGGACCGGGCGTGGGTGCCTGAGGAGCGGGGGCCTGGGCTTCGGGTGCCCCGGCACTCTCGGGAGACTCCGGAACCGGCGGCTGCCCCTGGAGCGGGTCGGGGCCCGGCACGACCGCGGGCGGTGTCTGCGCAGGGGGAGGGGTCTGCGACGGAGGAGGCGTCTGCGGTGCGTGAGGTGCCTGGGCGGCGGGCGGAGCCGGCTGCTGCCAGTTCGGCTCGAAGCCGCCGCTCGCGGGCGCTCCGGGCATCGCCACCGGCGCCCCGGTCGGCTGCGGAGGCGGCGTACCGCCCTGCCCCTGCTGCCCCGCGTTCGCGCCCGAGGAGTCACCCGAGGCGTTCTGCGTGTACCAGGCCGGAGGGGTGTAGTCGATGGTGAACTCACCCGTCAGCTCGGCGGGCTCCGCGTCGGACTCGTCGGCGGGAAGGTCCCATCCCCCGCGGATCTCGTCCCGATCGCTGTTCACTGTGCCTCCTGGTGTGGTCGAGCACCCTTGTGCCGTAGTGGGTGGGGGCGGCGACCGCTGACAACCGATCGGCCCGGCTCTCCCCCTGGGACGCAGCGGGCATCCCCGCATGTTCCTCTGCCGCTTTCCGTACCACCCTAATCGTCAACAAGGGCGCTCCGGCAGGCCCGCCCACCCCCAGGCTGCTGTCCCGTACGTCACCCGATGCCCCCAAGTGAACTGCGGGCGGCTGAGCGTGAGGAAACGCGTGGGGCAAACCGGCACAACTGCATACGGAATTCGGCGCCACCGGATTTCAAGGAGGCCGCGCCAACAATCCGGTCTCGACGACCGGCGCGCACGATGCGCGCACCACGCTCCGGCACACAGCACCTGCACAGCACCTCGACACGAACGACACCGCTCACGGCACACAGCGGGCACGACGCGACCCGTGAAGGACGCCGCCCGGTGCGCCCGCGGAACTCGGCGCTCGGTGCCCAGCGCTCAGCGGAGGTCGAACTCCCCGTCCCGCGCACCGAGCACGAACGCCCGCCACTCGGCCTCGGTGTAGCGCAGGACCGTGTCGGGCTCCAGGGACGACCGCATCGCCACGGCTCCGCCCGGCAGATGCGCGATCTCGACCCGTTCCTCGTCCTCGCTCGTGCCGGGGGCGCTGAGCCACTCGACGTCAGAGATGTCGAGGGCGTACAGCTCGTCCTTCTCCTGAGCGCTCCCCATCAGCCAAGCTCCCTTTCGGTAAAGGCGAGACGGACCTGCCCCACGTGCCGGGAGGCTTCCCGGAGCCAGGTGCAAGTCCACGTCACGCGGGCAGTTTATGTCCGTCCCGCCCGTGAATTCCGGGCAACAAAGATGCTTCCCACGAACGGGAACGCTTCCCGCGTCCTGCGGGCTTCCCCGTACGGGGACGGCGATGGTGGTGGACGGACCGGCGGTCAGTCCATCCGGCGGGCGACGCCCAGCAGCCCCGTCTCGGCGTCGGTGCCGCTCGTCATGACCCAGTGGCGCTCACGCCCGGCGACCCAAAGCGTGACACCGTCCGCCAGCGTCGGCAGGGCGTCGATCTCGACGCGCGTCAGACCGAGGATCCGCCCGATCTGCTCCGCCTCCTGCGGAGAGACCCGCTGGACGCCCACGAGCGTCGAGTCCCGCAGCAGACGCGGCGCGACAGGGCTCAGATACGGCAGCAGCGTCAGGACCGACTGCCAGGGCGACGACACCACGCGTCCGCGCGGCGGCCGCATACCGCAGTCCCGCACCACCACGACCGGGCTGCCGACCGTCGCGCCCATCGGCGGAACGCGGCCCACGTCGTGCAGGGCGATGCAGTCGAGGCCCGCGCCGGCGGCCTGCGCAAGCGTCGTCCACGCCTGGGCGCGGCCGGTCTCCACCGCGACCCGGGCACCGGTACCCGCCGCACGCAGTGCCAGCACCTGCGCGGTCCACAGCCCGCCGATCAACAGCACGTCATAGGGGGTCGACCGGTGGAAGCCCACCATCAGGGGCCGGCCCTCGGAGTCGTCGCCTATCACCACACCGTCGTCCCCGACCGGCAGGGACAGCGCGCCGAGATGGTCGGCGACCATGGTGTGCCCCGCATGGCGCGGACCGATCAGTCCGCGCATCGCTGCCATCCTGGCCATTACAGAACACCACCCAGCGGGAGAGTCGCGTGGACACCGGGCAGCTGCTCGCGGTCCAGCCGTACGAGACCGACCTTCGCCGCACGCGCGGACTGCTCCAACGTCCGTCGTACGCCGATGAGTTCGGAGTCCGAGCCGCCGGTGATCCGCACATGGCCGGCCACCGCCATACCGCCCTGGTGCGGACCGCGGCGCAGGGTGAGGCTGAAGGTCGTCGCATACGCGGGCGCCGCCGTGAGGGTGGACACCAGCTTGGGAAGGGGCGCGGCGCCGCGTCCCAACTCGGGCCAGCGGCCCACCGCATAGGTCGTGTGCCAGCGGTCGTCGCAGCGCCAGACCCGCGCCGTTTCCGCGGTCCGCTGCTGCGGTGCGGCATCGGGCCTGCTCGCACGGGCGGCGAGGCGCGGGCTCGCGCAAGCGGCCGTCGCCATCGCGGAGTTCAGCTCCTCCTGGTCCAGGACGACAGCCTGGAACCCGGCGCCGGTGACCCGGCTCGCCACATGGTCGGCGACCCGGACGAGACAGCGCTGGGCGCCCTCGATCCCGCCGCCGCGTGCCTCGACGGCCTCCCGGCAGAGTTCGGGGTCGAGCTTCACCGCCACCCAGGTCATCCGCAGGGCGGGCGCCCCGGTCCGCTCCTGGAGCGGTGCGTACGAGAGCCGGGCGACCGACTGCTGCGGCAGATGCGGCGCAGGGGCCGAACGCACCTGCTGCACCAACTGCACCGATTCCAGCACGATGTCGTCCACCGAGAGAGCCCCGCCGAGCAGCGAGAGCGACAACGACCGCGCACCGAACGCCGGCCGCAGCGCGGAGCCGCTCGCCTCGACGCGTACGACCGCGGTCAGGAACGTGCCGTCTCCCAGCATCCCGATGGTGCGGCGGTCGCGGTCGACGAAGGTGAACGGGCGCAGACCGGGAGCGCCTTCGACGACAGGCGCCAGCGAGGGGTCGGTGTCCGCCGCGGCGGGACCTGCCGCCCGCCTGCGCACCCGCAGGCCGAGGGCGGTCGCCACCCAGTCCTGGACGGCGTGGCCACGCCGCCGCACGAAGGCCAGCAGGACGAGGACCGAGCCGATGACCGCCGCGGGGATCATCCACAGGTCACCGAGGACCATCCCGATCAGCGCCAGGGCGATCGCGATCTCGACCAGGGCGAGCTGCCGCAGCTGGAAGGGACCGACACGTCTGGTGCGGGACAGGGGGCGCAGGGTGGTCGTCGCGGGGGCGGCCGACGAAGGGGTGCTCACCTGCGCATTGCTGCGTTGCCCGCGGGAACCGCCGGGCGCCTGTCCGGAAGTCCGCCCATTTCGCGCGCGCGTCGCCGTACCCATCGCCGCGTTGCCCCCTCGTGTCCGTAATTACCAAATTCCCATGGGCGTTGACCGGGCGATCACCCTACCTGAGCAGTAAGTCGTGAACCCCAGCAGGCATAGTAGGGGGGCGGAACGACGGCGGGCCCGCTCGGAGAGTGCACAGCCCGGCCGCACAGCGGGGAGAGGGACAGCGGACAGATGGCATCACGTCGGGACGAACTCAACGCCTACACCTTCGCGAAGCGGAGATTGATCGCGCAGTTCCTCCAGCCCAACGCCACCGGCTCGGAGGAGGGCGCGCCCCGTCCCCTGCGTGCGGTCGTGCCGGGAGCGATCGTCGGTGTCGTGATCCTCGCCGTGTTCGGTGCGTGGGGGATGTTCAAGCCCGTCGCGCCCAAGGGCTGGGACATCGCCGAAGAGAACGTCATCATCGCGAGCAAGTCGACCACCCGGTACGTCGTCCTGAAGACGAAGGGCAAAAGGCAGCTCCACCCGGTGCTCAACATGTCCTCGGCCAAGCTCCTCCTCAAGCCCGGCAAGGGCAAGGTCATCAACGTCGACGAATCCGTACTCGACAGCGGCAAGATCCCGCACGGAGCCACTCTCGGCATCCCGTACGCCCCCGACCGGCTGCCCGACGCCAAGGAGGCCGGAGCGGCCAAGCGCTGGGCCGTGTGCGAGCGTCCGGGCGAGGGCGGCAGGGCGATCGAGAAGGCGGCCTTCGTCTTCGCCGAGCGCCAGGAGTCGAAGACCGAGGGGCCGAACCGCCTCACCGGCGGCGATCTGATGTACGTGGAAGGGCCCGGCGAGGCCCGGTACATCGTCGACGCCGGCGGCACGGCATACTCCGTCGCCGACGACGAGTTGCTGCTGCGACAGCTCGTCGGCCAGGGCCGTGAGCCGCAGCGGGTCTCCGAGGCCTGGCTGAGCACCCTGCACAAGGGCGACCCCATCTCCTTCCCCAGGATTCCCGACACCCCCGGCACCGACGCCGGAGTGTCCGGAGAGCTGGATCCCAAGGTCAACAAGGTCGGCATGGTCCTCACCGCGACCGACGGGACGAAGAACCAGCAGTACGTCGTCCTCCGCGGCCGGGTGGCCCCCGTCTCCGACTTCACCGCGAAGCTGCTGCTCAACAGCCGGGACCTGATCAAGCTCGGCCAGGCGGGCCGGGCGACCTCCGTCAGCGCCGCCAGCTTCCAGCCCGGCACCCCCTTCGGCGACGACAAGAAGTGGCCGGCGAACGCGCCCAGGCCGGTCAACTCCGCGAGCACCGACGAGGGAAGCCGCAACACGGTGTGCAACGTGCTGCGCAAGGTGGACGAGGACGACGGCACCACCACGCTCAGCACCTGGG
Source organism: Streptomyces sp. AM8-1-1 (assembly GCF_032229325.1). Classification (NCBI taxonomy): domain Bacteria; kingdom Bacillati; phylum Actinomycetota; class Actinomycetes; order Kitasatosporales; family Streptomycetaceae; genus Streptomyces; species Streptomyces sp. AM8-1-1. Next base: position 2,242,615 of record NZ_CP135086.1, on the reverse strand, counting down.
CCGGCACACGGTTTCCGGCGGAGCTGCCCACGGGCTCCACGAGTGCGTACGTCACCCCCGGATCCGGCCAGCTGTTCCGCCAGTTCAAGGGATCGTCGACCCGCTCCGGCTTCCTCTTCCTCGTGACCGACACGGGTCTGCGGTATGCCATGCAGTCCAACGGTGACAGTGCGACCGACGACTCCGGCATCGGGTCCTCGGGCTCCGGCAAGGAAGACGTCCAGCAAGAAGCGCAGGACGCGCAGGAACGGCTCGGCTACAAGGAGGTCGACCCGCTGCCGATCCCGGCCGCCTGGGCCGGCTTCCTGCCGACGGGCCCCCGTCTGTCGACCGGCGCCGCGACCCAGCCCCAGGGCTCGTGAGGCCGCCCGCGATGACGTACACCCACCGATCCCTCAGGCTCGCGGCGGCGACGGCACTGGTCTTCATCGGCATGCCGGCCACGACGGCCACCGCCGACTCGGGCCAGTGCAAGTTCCCCGGCGACACCTACAAGGGCAGGCCCTGGGCGCTGCAACGCGTGCTGCTGGACGAACTGTGGAAGCAGTCCACCGGAAAGGGCGTGCAGGTCGCCGTCATCGACACCGGCGTGGACACCAGGAATCCACAGCTGAAGCGCGCGGTGGACGCCAAGAAGGGCATGAACCTTCTGCCCGCCAAGAACAAGAAGGGCGAGAAGATCGACCGCGGTGCGAGCAACGGCACCACGGACACGGTGGGCCACGGCACCAAGGTCGCCGGCATCATCGCCGCCCGCCCTCTCAAGGGCACGGGCGTCGTGGGCCTCGCCCCCGCCGCCACGATCATCCCGGTCAAGCAGAACGACGCGGAGGGCAACGGCACCGCGGCGTCGCTGGCTTCGGCGATCACCAGGTCGGTCGCCGCGGGTGCCGACGTGATCAACATCTCCCAGGACACGGCCGACGCGGTGGAGCCGGCACCCGCCCTGAAGCAGGCGGTGGACGCTGCCCTGGACGAGGACGTGGTGGTCGTCGCCTCGGCGGGCAACGACGGCCTCGGTGGCAACGTGAAGAAGACGTATCCCGCTTCGTACCCCGGCGTCCTGGCGGTGGCCTCCTCGGACCGCAACAACGAACGGGCGGCCTTCTCCCAGTCCGGCGACTTCGTCGGCATCGCGGCCCCCGGTGTGGACATGGTCACCACGGTCCCCGGCAAAGGCCACTGCGCCGACAACGGGACCAGCTTCTCCGCCCCTTACGTCGCCGGGGTCGCGGCCCTGATCAAGAGCAAGCACGGCGACTGGACCCAGAAGCAGATCGTGGCCCAGATCCAGCAGACGGCGGAACGCTCCACCCCGGGCCACGACCGCCTGGTCGGCTGGGGAGTCGTGGACCCGGTCCGCGCCCTGACGGAGGATGACAAGCCGATCGAGCAACCGGTGGCCCACGAAGGAGTGACAAAGGGCGAGGTCCCGACCCCGGCCGAACTCCAACTCGGGGAATCGGCCGCGGAACGCAACTCCCGGATGGCGACGTACGTCGTTGTGGGAGGGGGCGTCCTGGTGGCGTCGATCGCGGGCGGCGCGGTGGCGTTCCGCGACTCGAGGCGCCGCGCGCGGAGGCTCGGGGAAGGGTGAGCCGGAGTTCTGTGAGGGGTTGATGGGCTCAGTGGGGTCAACTTTCACAGGACTGTCATGATGGGAACGATTGCAACCGCATAGCGGTCGTGAAGCGTCACACCAGAGAAGTCGAGTGACGTATAAGGCACTTGGGGCTGTCAGACCCAGTGGCTAGAGTGGTAGGTCGACGATCGGTGATGGCCGGTTCACCACGATCGCAACGTGGGACAGCTGGAGCAAACGGGGAGGAACGGGCATCGTGCTCGAGGCAGAAGGTGGCGGGGGCAGCGCGTCCGGTGGGAGTGACCTCGCGCGCGGTGTAGGCGCGCTGAAGACGTTCCAGAAGCAGATCAACGCACTGCTGGCGGACTTCGAGAGCGGTGCGGCCGGAAAGTCGAAGGTGGCTGCTCAGGAGGTCTCGCGCGGCTCGTTCAGCGGAACCAATATGGCCTTCGCCGAAGCGGACGGCTTCTTCACCCAGTACAACCGTGTGCACTCGGCACTCACGTCGCTCTCCCGGAGTCTCAGCGACCAGATCGAGCTGATGAGCATCGGCGTACATGCCGCGGACGTCGGCTACAACAACGTCGAGGAAGAACTGCGGGCCCGCTTCCACACCATCCAGGCACGCCTGGAAGAGGAGAGGAAGGCTCAGGAGCAGCGGGAGAAGAAGCCGGGAGACAAGGGTGGCGAGCCCGATGCACCTCGCCAGAACGACACCGGTGGCACAGGGGAATGGGGGTGACGACTGATGGGTGATGAGAAGAAGCCGGAGCTGACCCCTCAGGATCACGAGAAGAAGCAGGCCGAGACCGCTTCGCAGATCGAGGGCCAATTCGGCGCGACTGACGCCCTCGAGCGCTTCGCAACGGTGATGGACAAGATCGGCTTCGGTAACGCCGGCGGCCTGTTCGGCAAGACGAGCTTCGAAGAAGTTCAGCTCAACGCCATGCTCGACCTGCTCGAAGCTTCCAACCCCTCGGACCTCGAGCGGGCCGGAGAGAACCTCGAAAAGGCTCGGGTCGCCCTCAACAAGGCGGCCAAGGACCTCGACGACTTCGTCAAGAAGACGGACTGGAAAGGCGAGGGAGCGACCGAGTTCCAGCGCTACGGCAGCGAACTTGCCGGTTATGCCTGGAAGCTGGGCGCCTTCGCCAACGTGGTCGGCACGCAGATGACGGTCGCCAGCACGGGCCTGACCTCGGTGAAGAACTCCATGCCGCGGGAGCGCGACACTCGGCTGATCGCGAAGAAGCCAGAAGCATTCGCGTTGGCGCCGGCCAAGGACACCAACCCGGAGTACATCGAGGCCGTGAAGGTGGAGAAGAACCGCCAGGAGGCCATCAACCAGATGAACCGCCTGTCGTCGTTCTACGCGGTCTCGGAGCAGTCGCTGGCGCAGCAGCAGCCGCCGGAGATGCCGAAGATGCTGAAGGCGGCGGTTCCGGCTCCGCGTTCCGCCGGACCGGTCTCGGAGTCGCAGACTGAGACGTCCAGGGCAGACTCCAAAGCGGCTTCACAGGCAACGGCGGATCGTGCGGTATCCGTTGACGAGCGTGACCCTTCGCGGACTGGGCCAGACCGCGTGGTCGTACCCGTTCCGGACCGGAACACGTCGATGGAGATCGACAGCGTCGCGACGCCGCCGGCTCCGACTACGGGCCCCGGACCGGCTCAGCCCGTCACAGCCACTGGTACCCCCAGCACCACAGGGGGAGGACCGGTCCCGCCGATGACCAATGGGTTCGCGAACCCTGTAAAGGGCGGGACCGCCCGCTCAGTGGGCACGTCTGGCGTGCCGAGGGTCGGTGGCGGCGGGACCTCCAGCCCTGTCGGGCGGGCAACGGGTGGCAGCGGGTCCCCCTCGGTTGGTCGGTCGGGAACAGCCGGCAATGCCGGTGCCGTCGGCCGACCGGGAGCCACCGCTACTGGCACTCCCGTGGGACGCGCCGGCGGGACAGGTGGCACTCCCGTGGGACGCGCCGGCGGGACAGGTGGCACTCCCGTGGGACGCGCCGGCGGGACAGGTGGCACCCCCGCCTCTGGACGTGCCGGTGGGGCAGGCGCTGGGGGGCAAAACCCAGTCGCAGGCCGAGCTGGTGCAGCAGGGCAGCCGACCGCGGGCCGTGCCGGGACAAGGGCTTCCGGGCCCAGGTCCGGACGAACCGATGGCATCGTAGGCGGGACGCCGCAGCGCACCGCCGGTGGCTCATCCGGTTCGCGTATTCCTCGCGGCACGGTTATCGGTGGCGAGGGGCCCACGGCAGGGCGTTCTTCCGCCGCGAGGCCTAGTCAGTCGGGTGTCGTGGGCGGCCCTGCTCAGAGTGCTGCACGGCCGGCGGGTCGGGGAACTCCCAGCTCGAACGGGGTTGTCGGCACGCCGCGGAGTGCCGGCGCAGGTGGCTCTCGGTCGGGTGCGGGTGGCTTCACGACGGGCGGTGCAGGGCTCACCGGCAGTCGCCCCGGGCAGCGGCAGCACAATGACGAGGAGCAGGAGAGTTCTGGGTCTGCCCGTCCGGACTACCTGACAGAGGACGAAGAGACATGGGCGGTACGGCGGCGCGGAGCTGTTCCACCGGTGATCGATTAAGGACAGGGAAGGTTCGGAAGGCAGGATGACGGCAGCAATGAGCCAGCCTCGGATGTACCGCAAGTTGCCTACTGTCGGACGGCGAGTGTTGTCCACAGTGGCAGCCTGTGGCGCGTTGACTTTTACCCTTACGGGGCTTGCTCCCGCCGCTGTCGCCGCGGATGTACGGCCACAGCAGTGGTACTTGGACGCGATGCGAGCCTCTGACATCTGGCGGAAGAGCACGGGGAAGGGGATTTCGGTCGCCGTCATCGATGGTGGCGTGAATCCGTCCACTCCGTCCCTGAAGGGTCAGGTTGTCAAGGGCATTGACGTAGCAGGTATCTCAGGCGATGAGACAGATGACTACGACGGCCATGGCACAACTATGGCTGAGTTGATCGCCGGCACCGGAAAAGGCGGTGGCATTCAAGGGCTCGCACCTGGTGCCAAAATCCTCCCCATTCGAACCCTTATCGCTGAAATGCGGGACAAGGAAGCGCCTGACCGGTTGCACACCTTGGACAAGGCGATCCGTGCAGCCGCAGATAGCGACGCCCAGATCATCAATGTCTCCCTGGGGCAGGATGGCTGGGATGACGACACCAGGGAAGCGGTGCAGTACGCGGCGAAGAAGGGGAAGGTGATGTTCTCCAGCGTCGGCAACGAAGCCAAAGGGCTGAACTACGTCGACTATCCCGCCGCGTACCCGGACGTGGTCGGCGTTGCAGCGACCAATTCAGAAGGACGGGTGGCGTCGTTTTCGGAACACGGCGATGAGGTCCACCTAGCGGCGCCCGGCGTAAAGATCCCTTCGTGGTGCGACGAGTCATTCAAGCGGTATTGCGTCAGCCAGGGCACGAGCCAAGCCAGCGCGATCGCATCTGCATCCGCAGCCCTCATCTGGTCTGCGCATCCCGACTGGACCGCCAACCAGGTGCTCCGCGTCATGTTCGAGTCGGCCGGCCGGGGCGACGACTGGAAGCCCGGCACCGTGAGCAACTACCTCGGGCACGGCATCGTCCGCCCCAACGCCGCCATCAACCGCGGCATCGGCAAGCCGGGCGACCCGAACCTCAGCCCGCTGACCAATGAGAAGACCGGCGGCTCCACCGCCCCCTCTGCACCAGCTTCGTCACAGCCCCCCAAGCCCAAGCCCGGCTCCGACGCCACCGTGGCAGGCTCTAGCAAGAGCACCTCGGACGGCGGGCAGTTGGGGCTCATCATCGGGATCGGCGCAGCCGTGGTGATCGCCGTCGGCGCCTTCGCCGTCGTCCGAAAGCGTCGCACCGTCTGACCGAACGGCCGGGCCGCGAAGGCCCGTTCAGACCTTCACCGCACGTTGTGCTTTACCCGGCACAACCCAGCCAGTCACAACCGTAGTTCAGAAGGGAAACGCAACCGTGTCACAGGGCCAGCGGCTTTCAGACCAGCAAGTCATCCAGCTCGAGAAGCACCTCTTCGAGAAGTTCACCTCGATCAAGGGCCAGCTTCAGCAGATTCAGGGCACGATCGACAGCCTTGAGGGCCAGTGGCAGGGTATCGCCCGCGGCGCCTTCGACGGCAAGCAGGAAGAGATCAACACCTCGATGGTGCGTCTCGGCAACATCCTGGCGAAGTTCCTCGAGGCGTTGAGCGCTTCGAGGAAGATCAAGGACGGTTCGGAGGATGACGTCCGTGCCGCTGTTCAGAGCATCAACGTCGACCTCGGTGTCGGTACCACCGCGCCGTCGAACCTCAGCAAGCTCTAGAACCGCTGGGCGGATCCGATCTCGGCAGGCCAAAAGCCGAATCACAACAACAGGTGAGTGAGGGAATCATGGGCACGAATTACGACGGGCTTGTCGTCAAGTACGGAGCTCTCGACGCGACGGCCACGGTGCTCGGCAACCAGGCCAAGAAGCTCGAAGAGGACCTGCGTTCCATCAAGACGGCCATGGCCAGCGTCGCCGCCGGCTGGGAGGGCGAAGCGCACCAGGCCTACGTCGAGCAGCAAGAGCTGTGGGACAAGGAAGCCGCAGACATTCAGCAGGCTCTCCAGGGGATCGGCAAGGTCGTCGGCCAGGCAGGCGGCGACTACATGGGTGGCGACAAGAAGGCTGCCAGCTACTTCCACTAGTAGCTCGAAGCAGTACGCAGCAAGGCGGGGTGGGCACGCGCGAGGGGTGCCCACCCTCTTGCTGTGTCGGCACACGGGCGCCCTGTTCGCGGAGACCGGCTGACCTGAGTGAGGGACCTGAGGCGGGACCCCCCGGCCCACCGCCACGCCTGGTCCTTCCCCCGAGGGACCAGATCAAGACCGCCCCTCACTCGAACACCGGAAGCGCCTCCACCTCCGCCCCCGCCCTCACGAAGAGGCGGTTGCCGTCGCCCTGCACCCAGTAGGAGCCGGCATCGTCCGGCAGTCGGCGGCTCCAGACGCGCTGGTTGTCGCTGCGGGACATCACGTGGAGCTCCCAGTCGTCCCCATCGCCCGCCCTCGGGCTGATGGCGCACACCGCATCGCCCTGCACTGCGACAGGGCTGTACATGTAGTAGCCCTTGGGTGATCTCCAGACTTCGGAGCCGTCTGTCGCGTCGCAGGCCAGGATGTACGGGCCCTGTGTGTTGTACACGACGTCGTCCTGGACGAGAGGGGGGCCCGAGGGCTGCAGCATGCCGTCGACCGTGATGCTCTTTGCCCACCGTTCGGTGCCGTCCGACAGGTTGCGGGCGGTCAGCGTGGCACCGTTGATCAGGACCATCTCCTTGTGCAACACAGGGTGGAGACCTGCCTGGTCGATGGATGACTGGTCGTCGATGTTCCACACCTCGCGTCCGTCGGCCGTGTCGACGGCCAGGACGCGGCCCTTGCCCGTCGCGATCACCAGTCGGCCGCTCCCGGCCACGCCGCGCGGTCCGGTCTTGGCATCCAGCAAGACCTTGGGGCGGACGGTCCAGAGAATGCTGCCGTCGGAGCGGCTGATGCCGCGGAGCCGGTCGTTCTCGGTGAGGACGTACAAGGCCGATTCGTCGGCGCCGAGGACGTACTTCGCGGATGCGGGGACCGACCACCGGGCTTCGCCCGAGGAGGCGACGAACGTCATCACCTTGCCCTGCTTGTCCACGGCCGCGACGAGCGCGTCCGACATGATGACGATACCGGCGGCAGCGACCGGGCCGGGGGCGTGCCAGCGGGGCTTGCCGTCGACGACGCTGTGGGCAGTCAGCCCAGTGTCTGCGGTGTTCATGGCGAACACGACGTCGCGTACGGGCACCAGTCCGCCCCCCGTTTTGGCCAGCAGTTGTACGGGCCCCCACAGCGGCTTGGGCTTCCCGGCCGTCGCGGCGACCGGGTCGGCCATCGGGGTGTCGGCCGCCGGTGGCAGGGCGTAGGGCCCCGAGTCGCCGCGGTTGCCCAGCCACCAGGCGGTTGCCCCGGTTCCGGCTGCGAGCACCGCGCCGCCCACTGCGAGTGTGGTGAGCAGGCGCCGTCGTGACGTCCCCCCAGAGCCCGAGGAAACCACCGTCGTCAGGTGGTGGATCGTGCGTTCCCGCTCCTCGATGTCCGACGCCAGCGGTCCTTGGCGCCAGATCCGCTCCGCGCCACGTGCGGGCGCGAACGCTGATGCCAACTGAGCGGGCGTCGGCCGGTGTGCCGGTTCCTTGGCGAGGCAGGGGCCGATGAGCGGCGCGAGGTGGGGCGGGACCTGGTCCATACGCGGTGCTCCGTGCACGACCTCGTACTGCACCGCTGCCACGTGGGTTCCGGTGAACGCCTGAGCCCCGGTGATCGCGTAGATCAGTACGGCACCCAGTGAGAACACGTCCGCCGCGGGTCCGACGCGCTGCCCCACCACCTGCTCAGGAGCGCCGAAGCCGGGAGTGACGGGTATCTGCCCGGTGGTCGTGAGGGTGAGCCCGTGCTCGGGCCGGGCGATGCCGAAGTCGATGACGCGCGGTCCGGCCGAGGTCAGAACGATGTTGGCGGGCTTGAGGTCGCGGTGGATCAGCCCGGCCGCATGGATGTCGGTCAGAGTCCGGGCCAGCGAGGAGGCCAGGACACGTAGTGCCGGCTCGTCCAGGGGTCCGTGTCTGCCGATGGCATCGTCCAGCGTCGGACCGGTCAGGAACTCGGTGGCGATCCATGGGCGCCCGCCTTCGGTGTGTGCGCCGAGTACCCGTGCCACGCCGGTGCTGGTGACGGACCGCGCCATCTGGGCCTCGCGGACGAAGCGTTGGGCCAGGCTCGTGTCGTGCGCCAGTTCAGGGTGAAGCACCTTCACGGCGGCTTTCCTGCCGAAGGAGTCCTGGCCGAAGTAGACCTTGCCCATACCGCCCTCGCCGAGAACGCCGAGGAGTCGGTACGGTCCGAGCCGGAGCGGGTCGCCGGTGCCGAGGGGTTTCACGAGGACGGCTGCTTTCTGCGTAATCGGGGCCAGTGAGGTGTGGGGTCACTTGTACGGATAGGCGGCGAAGTAGTCCGTGCCGATCGCGACAATCGCCTCTGGGATGCCGTCGTGGGCGTAGAAGCGGTCTCCCCTGGCCCTGCGAGCCGTGCCTGCCTTGCCCGTATCGTAGGAGAACGACCGCAGCAGGCCGGATTTACTGCTGTATGCGTAAACCTCGCTGACGCCAGGGGCGGGCGGCAGCGTCACATCGAGGTCGGCCCCACTGCGGTCGGGGGCACGCCACAGCAATTCTCCAGTGACCGAGTCGAGGGAGACAAGGCCGAGGCCTTCCTCGACGGCGTACAACGAAGTTCCCTTCGCCGCGGGGGGTCCCGTCCGTGCCTTGGCCCGGCCCGGGCCGAACGACCACTGCTCCTTGCCGTCCTTCAGGTGGAGAGCACGCAGATGGCCCACCGGCGGGTAGACACTCCAGTCGTCGGCCGCCAGCCTTCCCCGGATGGCCTCCGGATCCGGGACGTCGAGCTCCTGCCGCCACAGTTCCTTTCCCCGACGCGAGTCGTGGACAGCCAGAGAGACCCTGCCATTGGGCATTTCCTGAAGGACGGCCAGATGGTCCTTCACGGCCCGCGCGGCCAGGAAATGCAACCGCTTCGACGTTCGCGGCCGGGAGGGAAGCGGCTGACGCCACCGAACCTTGGCGGTGTGCACATCAACAGCGAGCAAGTACCACTTCTGGGAACTCTCGTAGCCGATTCCCGAGTCGGAGTGCTCGCCCTGTCCCGCCGCGAGGAAGACGACGCCGGCGTAAGCGCTCAGGAGCTGTGTCGCGGGGAGAACTCCGTTGTAGTCCTCCAGTTCGACGATGTCAGGCTTCAGGTCGCCGCCGGACTTGACAGAGGAGATGGTGAGCGGGTGGTTGCCGGATCGCGGGGATTCGGAGGCGTACACCCTGGACTCGTCGATGTCCTCGTCGTCAGTGCACCGGTGCGCCGGGCCCTTCAATAGCGAGGGGATATCGACGCCACCCTTGCCGACATCGATGGTCCGCAGCCCGTCGTCGTCCGCGATGGCGAGACTCACGCCGAAGGAGAGGGGAACCGGCGGGGACAGTGAGGCTCCCTTCAGGCGCAGCGGAAGCTCCCACAGCCAATCGCCCTTCTCGGCCGTCGGCTTGGGTGGCTTGCTCTTGCCACCCGCACTGTCGCGGCTTCCATCCGCCGAGGCCGCCCAGGTCCAGATGCCACCGCCGACCGCCGTGGCGCCGATGAGTCCCGCGCCACCGATGGTGAGGAGCTTGCGGCGGCTGACCTCCCGTGGGGACGCCGGCACGGTGTCCTCGGTGGCGTGGTCCGCCGGTGCAGGCAGTCGTTGTGGCTGGTGTTTCCAGACCTCTGTTGCCCGGCGGGCGATGTCCGTCAGCAGCGTGGGTGGGAGGTGGTCGGCGAACTCGCCGTGGCCGTTGTGCAGCTGGGCCGCCAGTTGCCCGGTGGTGAGGCGTCGCGCGGGGTCTTTTGCCAGGCCCCCGCTGAGGACGGCGGCGAGGCCCGCCGGCAGTCCCGTCAGGTCGGGGTCGGAATAGCGGACGCGATAGAGCAGGTCAGCGGCCTGTCCCGTGCCGAAGGGGCCGTGGCCTGTGGCGGCGAATACGAGGACACCGGCGAGGGCGAACACGTCGCCCGCAGGCGTGTGTTCCTGTCCCGTGGCCTGCTCCGGGGACATAAAGGCTGGGGTGCCCGCGGCGGTGCCGGTGCGGGTGAGGCGATCGTCGCCGGCGGCGCGGGCGATGCCGAAGTCGATGATCTTGGGACCGTAGGCGGTGACCATGATGTTGGACGGCTTCAGGTCGCGGTGGACGACGTCGGAGGCGTGGAGCTGAGCGAGCGCGCCGGCGAGAGCCGCGCCCAGGGCCCGGACGGATGCCTCGGGCAGGGGGCCGCAGAGGGTAACGGCGTCGTCGAGGGGCGGGCCGAGGACGTACTCCGTGGCGAGCCACGGGGTTCGGGCGGTGGGGTCGGCGTCGACGACCGTGGCGCCGTGGTGGCTACCGATGATGCGTGCTGCGTCGGTCTCGAGGTGAAAGCGGGTGCGTGCTGCGGCTTCGGCGGCGATGCGGGCATGCATGGTCTTGAGTGCGACGGTCCGCCCGCCGGCCGAGCGTGCGAGGTAGACGGTACCCATGCCGCCGTGGCCGAGGCGGGCGAGGAGCCGGTAGCCGCCGATCTCGCTGGGGTCGTCGTGGGTCAGAGGCGCAAGCATGGTCAGGTCCTGATGGTAGGCCGGAGGCTGCGGACTTCCGCGGAGCAGATCTCCGCGGACTGGCCGGCGAGGGCCGCGGCTGCGCGCCCCGGCGGCCGGCTGCGGGCGGGCAGCGACGCCCGGTCCAGCACCGTCGCAGACGGCGCGTACGAGGACGGCGTGAGGGCAAGCAGCAGCTCGGCCGCCGTCGGGTGAGCCCCGCGTAGCGGGACTGGCCGCGGGGCATCAAGGGGCCCGGGGACTTGGGGAGTTCGGCACGGTTCGGGCTCGTGACCGGTTGCGGCGTACGTGAGAACCGCGCCGAGTCCGTGGATGTCACCAGCAGGGCGCGAGCGCCCGCCGACTGCTGCCTCCCCGCCGGCGTGCGGTAGTTCCGTACGCACATGCTCCATTCGCGAACCCCTTCCGCCCCGAACTGCCTTCACGGCAACCGCACGAGCCTATCGAGGGGCCGGGAGCCGTGCTGCGTGCGGGTCGTGGCGAGGGCAGGCGGCGACTACATGGGGGAGACAAGAAGGCCGGCAGTTCCTTCGCCTGAGGCGCTTCCTGCCCAAGCCGGCGTATCGGGACCCCGACCCGGGGCGGGCACGCGCAGGGGGTGCCCACCCGTCATTCCGACGCGAGAGACCCCGGGAGCCGCCGCGCAGGCGGCTCCCGGGGTCTCTGCTGTTTGCTCAGGCACAAAGGGTGTTATGTGGCCGCCTTGCAGTCCGGCGAGTCCGCTACGGCTTTCGCGTAGGCGAGCAGCAGTTTCTTGGCCGCGTCGGCGTCCGAGAACTTCTCGTCGTGGATGAGGATTCTGACGAAGAGTTGGTTCCGGTCGGGATGGTCCTTGGCGGCCACTGGGCACGGGATACGGCGTACACCACCCTTACCCGACCACATGTATGTTCCGTCCTCGCCGGTGTGCTCGTCGAGTTCGATGTACGGGTTGATGTCGGCCGCCTTCTTCACGGAGGGATCCGCTCGCCACTCGTTGATGGCGCTGACCGCTGTCGTGCCATCGACGGCGACTCGGCAGTTCGTGTCACCCACCTCTCGCGACCGCGCCGCCGTCTTCACAGACTTCCCGCTCTTGGGTAGTACCGCGTCCAGTGCGGCGGCGGGTACCGGGGTGCCGCAGAGGTCCGGCGGCAGAGAGAAGGACCGCTTCTCCTCCGGTTCCGAGCAAGCTGTGAGTAGTAGCGCGAGCTGGGCGGCCACCACGAGAGCAGAAATCTGCCGCCGTGATCGCCGACGCGGAGCGCGAGCGGGCACCGGCATGCCCTCAGTCTGTCGGGGCTCCATGAAATTGCTCGCATGTGTCATGAGGAGGGAACTTCCGTGGTGAGGTGGTCCGCCATGGCATCGGCGTTGGTGGCGGCGTCGTTGAAACCGTCATCGCGACCGGTCAGAGCCCAGTCCGCAACCTTGTCCTGGTCTGGAAGCCCGTGGGCCTTGGCTGCGTTGATGGCTGCCATCTGGCCGTGCTCCGCGCTCAGGTCTCTGCTCTTCTCCCACAGGTCGCTCGCATCCCTGCTTGCTTCCGTCAGCACATCGGTCTCCGACTGCTGGAAGATGTGCTCGAGGACCATTCCGCTGACGGTACCTGCGACGCCGCCGGCGACCGCCCCACCTACTGGTGTGGCGATGAAGCTGACGCCGACGCCGATGCCGGTTCCGATAGCCCCGGACCATGCGTTCTTCTGCTGGGCGACAGAGTCGGAGAACTCCTTGGCCTCCTTGGCGGCTGGACCCAGGACGGCTTCCTGCATGCCGATGGCGACTGATCCGCTGACTTCTCCGGAACGCCGGGTGATCGTCTCGATCGTCTCCTGAGCCGAGTGCGGATAGCGCTGGTCCGCCGGCAAGTCAGGGTTCAGGTGGTGGTCGATGAGATTGGCCATATAGGCCTTCTGGCCCACTTCGACGGCTGAGTAGCCGTCAGGGTGCTGCCCCACGGTGATCAGAAAGGCCGTGACGTCCTGGTGCTCGAGTCTTGCCTGAGCGCCCGCCAAGGGGAAAAGCTTCTCGGTATTCCCGTGCGGGTCGTCTGCGATCGCACGGTTGATGTCCGGCAGGTACTCCGAAGCGATCTGCCCCATACTGTCTGACATGTGGGAGTGGTCCGTGAGCCGCTTGGGGTCCTCCTCCACGGAGGCGACGATTTTCGACATCAGATTGGCCTGCGCCTCCGAGTGCGGCGGGAGGTCCGGCGTCGGCTTCTCGCCCGCGGGGTGGCCGGTCGTCGCGGCTTCCAGCGCCATCGCCAGGTTGTTGCGCCCCGCGATGCTCTCCTCGCGGTCCTTGTCGTAGTCATGAGGCCAGTTACGCTCTTCGAAGAAGTACTCGAAGTTGCTGAGAGACCTCTTGTCGTCCTTGCCTTCCACCTTGAAGTCGTGGTCCTCGTCCTTCGTGACGAACGTGTCGCCGAAGAACTCGGTGGCCGCGTCGGGGCTGTTGGCGAGAGCCTTGAAGTAGCCGGTCATCGGGTCCCAGCCGGAGTCGGTTCCCGTGTGGTTCAGCTGCGGATCCATGCCCATGGGCTGCCAGGCGACATGGGCGCCGTTGTGAGTGAGCTTCTTCTCCGCTGCCACGAGCTTGTTGCCGTACTCGTTCAGGAACTTGTCGTCGTAGTCGCCCCACCGCATCAGGTTGCTCATGACCTGACCGCCGAAAGGCATGCCGCCGTTCTTCTCAAGTGGCCTGTCGGCGAAGGAGACGACGTCCCGCTTCCATGTCTCCATGGCGGCTGTGTCGCTCTGGCTGGCGGTCGCCAGTGTCAGGCTCAGACTCTTCTGGAGGTCGTCCATCTGGTCCCGGCGCTCGTGCATCAGCTCCGGGTTGACCATGGGCTTGTTGAGATCGGCCCAGAAGTCCAGGGTGCCCTTTCCACCGAGGTTCGTGGCGAACCGCTCGGCGAAGAGATCGTCGTTGGCGTACTTCTTGAGGCCGGCGTTCAGCTGGTCGAATTCCTTGACCGTGAGGTCCTCGGGATTCTTCTTCGCGATCCTGGCCAGGTCGTCGGCCTCCTTGAGCGCGTCAGCGGCCGCGTCCCGGTTCGCGTAGTTGGCGTCGGAGAAGCCGAGCTTGCTCTGGTCGACGAGCGCCTTGAGGACCGTGGTCGCCGAGCTGTCGCTCTGGGTCGCGCCGTCCAGGAGCTTTTGCACCTCGTCCCGTAGTGCCGTCACGTCCGACTGGGTGTGGTCGGGGACGCTCGTTCCCCTGGCGGCGCGGTCGGGATGGATGTTCATGGTGACCGTGAAGCCGCCTCCGGCTGTTGAGACGACGGTCAGGTTCTTCTTGAGTCCACGATCGATCGCGTCCTTGAGCTTGGTCTGGTAATCCTTCAGCTCGCTGCAGGTGTCCCTCAGGATGTTGCGGATCGACGTGGCCTGGGTGTGCGCGTCGGCGAACTCACCGGCTGTTCGGCCGATGAACTGCTTGGACATCTTCTGGTTCTCGCCTGTCCAGTTCGCCTTGTTCGCCTGCTCGCGGAGCTCGTCGTCGGCATCCTCCTTCATGCTGGCCAGCTTGCCGACGAGGGTCGTCCAGTCGGCGACGGCTTCATCAAGAAGGCCGAACTTGGCGAAACGAAGGGTTTCAAGATCCATGACTATTTGTCTTCCTTCTTCTTCTCGCCATAGATCGGGTTCTTCTCGCCCGGCTGCCCGACGCGTTCGTCGAATCCACTGTCCAACGCGGCGATGCTGCTCAGCTGTCCGGTGATGTAGTGCTCGTCGTCCTTGTGGATCTTCTTGGTCACCCGCATGTGATTCGAGATGTGGGAGCAGGCGTCCCGGAGGGAGCCGAGCTGTTCGTCCCACCGTTTGGCCACGTGGGCGAGCCCTGCGCCGAGTTCGAAGCCCTGGGTCTTGAGATCCTCAGCTGCCTTGGAGCTGCTGGGGCCGGCCACGCGCGCCTCGTCGTACAGACGGTTGAACAACTTGAACGCACTGGTGCCGATCTTCGAGAGATCGGTTTCGGAAGCCGTGAGGTCGCCGTAGGAGCCTGAGCCGCCGCCGCCCTCATCGGGCACCCGGTTCAGCTGCATCTGCTCCGATTGGCTCCCGGCTGCTTGCGTTTTGAGCTGTTCCCATTCATCCCACGCCATCTGCCACACCTTTCCCGTTCTTCACCTGGCACTTCAAGAGGAAGAGTTTGCGGTTCCTGTGCTCACTTCGTGCAGGGCCTCCCGAGACACCGGCGCGCGGGTCGCAGTCCGCGCTTCGGCGCCGGCTCGCTCGAACGCCACAGCCCGCCTGCGCCGGCTCATGCGGTGCGCCCGGGGAGCGCCCCTCTCGGTGAGGGACGCTCCCCGACCGGGACGGACGACGTGTCGGGCAGCGGCAGCCGATCGGCAATGTCCACGGTTCAAGGGAAGGTCCGTCGGCAGCGCAATGGGCCGCGTGACGAGAACGTGTCTTCTCGCAGCCGTTCGCTCGGCGTCGCTGCTCCAGCGCTGCCGTGGTGCTCGGCAGTGCTACCGCGCCCCTTCAGCCACCAGGACCGGGTGCGTTCGGCTACGCCTGTCGTGCTCCGCTCCGCCCCGGCGGCAGAGCGCAGCCGAGGGCGCTGGGTACTGCGTACCCAGCGCCCGCCGTCACTGCGGATCCCCCAGCCACCCCGTCTGCACCAGCGGCTTCCCCCGCTGCCGCGACGCGAAGATGCCCCGCCCCGCCGGCATCGGTCGCATACGGACGCCGAGCATCTCGCCCTCCTGCGGATCACCGGAGAGCAGGAGACCCTGTGCGCCGAGCTCCATCATCCGTTGCAGGAACGGCTCGTAAGCCGCGCGGCTCGCTCCCGCCGAGCTGCGGGCGATGATGAAGCGGACACCCACGTCACGCGCGAAGGGCAGGTGCTCCGTGAGCTTGGCCAACGGGTTGCCGCTCGACGTGGACACGAGGTCGTAGTCGTCGACGACCACGAACACGTCCGGGCCCTGCCACCAGCTCCGGTCGCGGAGCTGCTGTGCCGTGACGTCGGCGGTCGGCGCACGGCGCTGCATCAGCTCCGCCAGCGCGTCGACGTGATGGTCCATGTTGTTGGACATCGGCACGTACTCGGCCAGGTGTGTGGCAGGGGTGACGTCGAGCAGTGCGCGCCGGTTGTCGATCACGAAGAACTTGGCGGCGTTGCCCTCGTACCGTTCCGTCAACTGCTTGATGAGCAGGCGCAGCAGGTTCGACTTGCCGGACTCGCTCTCACCGAACACCAGGAAGAACGGGTCGCGGGCGAAGTCGGCGAACACCGGCTCCAGGTTGTTCTCGTCGATCCCGAACGCCACTCCGCGCCGGGGTTCGACGAACCCCGCGGGGAGCTGCCCCGCGGGGAGCTCGCGCGGGAGCAGACGCACCGCCGGTGCGGCGGGGCCGGTCCAGTGGCGGGTGACCTCCTGCACCATCGCGGTGGTCGCCTCGGACAGGTCACTGTCGGACTGGATGCCGTCGATGCGCGGCACCGACGCCATGAAGTGCAGCTTCTCGGCCACCAGACCGCGGCCGGGGACGCCCGGCGGCACGTTCATGGCGATCTTGCGGTCCACCTCGGAGTCCATCGGATCGCCCAGACGCAGTTCCAGGCGGTTCATCAGCTGGTCCTTGATGTTGGAGCGCACGTCCATCGAGCGGGATGCCGTCAGGATCACGTGGATCCCGTAGCCCAGCCCCCGCACCGCCATGTCGACGACCGCGGTTTCCAGACCCTCGTAGTCCGTCCGGAAGTTGCCCCACCCGTCGATGACCAGGAACACGTCCCCCCAGGGCTGCTCCGTCACCGAGATGTCGCCGCGCGCCCGCATCCTGCGGAACGTCGCGATGGAGTCGACGCCCGCGCTGCGGAAGTACTCCTCCCGGCGCGTCAGAATGCCGTACACCTCGGCCACTGTCCGGCGCACGCGCTCCGGGTCCAGTCGTGAGGCGACCCCGCCGACGTGCGGCAGCCCGGAGATCGAGGAGAGGCTGCCACCACCGAAGTCCAGTCCGTAGAACTGCACTTCCTGCGGAGTGTGGGTCAGCGCGAAGGCCGCGATGAGCGTGCGCAGCAGCGTCGACTTGCCCGACTGCGGACCACCGACGATCTGCATGTGGCCCGCGGCGCCGGAGAAGTCGCGGTAGAGCGTGTCCCGGCGCTGCTCGAAGGGCTTGTCGACCACACCGAGCGGTACGACCAGCCGGCCCGCGCCCTCGAAGCCCGGCTGGGTGAGTCCGCGGCCGTCCACGTTCGACAGCCCCGGCAGCAGTTCGTCCAGCGGAGGCGGGTTGTCCAGCGGAGGCAGCCACACCTGGTGGGCCTCGGCCCCGCGGCCCTCCAGCCGGCGCACGATCACGTCCAGCACCGAGTCGGCGAGCGCGTCGTCGTCGGAGGAGCGGCGCGCGTCCGGCACGGGGGCCCCCGCGGTCGGCTCGGCGTAGTGGACCGCCACCGGAGCCGCGGTGAACGGCACCGGCCTGCGGTCCACCGGCAGCGGACCGCCGCTCGACGCGGCCTGGTGGCCGTTCACGCGGTACACACCGGAGACGTACGCGGCCTTGAACCGCACCATCTCGTCCGTGCCGTACTTCAGGTAGCCGGAACCGGGGACGTTGGGCAGGGAGTACGCGTCGGGCACACCGATCGCCGCCCGGGACTCGGCCGCCGAGAACGTCCGCAGACCCACCCGGTACGACAGATACGTCTCCAGGCCGCGCAGCCGGCCCTCCTCCAGACGCTGCGACGCCAGCAGCAGATGGACGCCGAGCGAACGGCCGATACGGCCGATCTGCACGAACATCTCGATGAAGTCCGGCATGGCGGTCAGGAGTTCGCTGAACTCGTCGATGACCAGAACGAGTGACGGGATGGGCTGCAGCGGGGCACCCGCCGCACGCGCCTTCTCGTAGTCGTGGATGTTGGCGTAGTTGCCCGCGTCGCGGAGCATCTCCTGCCGGCGGTTGAGCTCACCGCGGATGGAGTCGCCCATGCGGTCCACCAGCGTGAGGTCGTCGGCCAGGTTGGTGATCACCGCGGCGACGTGCGGCATCTGCGACATACCGGCGAAGGTCGCGCCGCCCTTGAAGTCCGCGAGGACGAAGTTGAGCGTCTCCGAGGAGTGCGTGACGGCCAGACCGAGCACCAGGGTGCGCAGAAGTTCGGACTTGCCGGATCCGGTCGCGCCGACGCACAGACCGTGCGGGCCCATGCCCTCCTGCGCCGCCTCCTTGAGGTCCAGCATCACCGGGGCGCCGTCCTCGCCGACACCGATGGGGACCCGCAGCCGCTCCGACTGCGAACGGGGGCGCCAGGTGCGGCTGACGTCGACCGACGCGGCGTCGCCGAGGTTCAGCAGATCGGTGAACTCGAGGTTGGCGAGCAGGGGTTCGTCGTCGTCACCACCGGTGGCGACCCGCAGCGGCGCGAGCTGGCGGGCGAGCGCCTCGGCCGCCTCCAGGCTCAGCCGGTCGGGGACACCGTCGTACACGAGCCCGTGCCCGGACTCCAGTTGCAGCGAATCCGGGTGGACCACCACGGACAGCTCACCGCGCGCGCCGGTGACCTCACCGGCGACGACCTCCAGAACCGTCACGCCCTGGAGCCCTTCGGCCGCCGCGAGCGGCGAGGTCTGCGGTACGGACTGACCGTCGAGGACGACGACGAGATGCGGCTGGTCCAGCAGCGGGTGCGCGCTGCCCTGGAAGCGTGGCCGGCCGTCGAGCCGCTCGGCGAGCAGGTCCTCCAACTCCCGTGCGTCGGCCGTGATCAGGCGGCGGCTGCCCGCGCCGTCACCCGGGCCCGACGCCTGGAGGTGCGGCAGCCACTTCGTCCACTCCCAGTGCTGCGCCGACTCCCGGCCCGCGGCGACGACGATCACCAGGTCCTCGGGGGAGTGCAGGGAGGCGAGCGAGCCGACCATCGCGCGGGCGGTGGAGCGCACGGACTCGGGCTCACCGCTCACGGTCACGTGGTAGAACGCCCGCAGCGACACGGCCATCGGCAGTCCGTCGAGCGTGCTGTGCGCCGACAGGAACTGCCGCATGGCACCCGCCGTCAGCGGCTCCAGCTCGTCGACGGGGGCGGTGTCGGGGGCCAGCAGCGGGGTGGCGAGCTGCTGGCTGCCCAGCCCGATGCGCACCTGCCCGAAGTCGGCGTCGCCGACCCGGCGTTCCCACACCCGGCTGCCCTCGGCGACCAGGGCCCACAGCTGCTCGGGGGAGGGGTGCAGGTAGTACTGCGCGTCACGCTGGAGGCGAGCCGTCCGCAACACCGTACGGCGGGTCTGCGTCAGGTACTTGAGATAGTCGCGCCGCAGGTCGGCGAGCTGTCCCTGGGTGCCCTTGCGGTAGCGCACCAGCATCGCGATCGCCATGGCCACCGTCGACGCGATCATCACCATGCCCATGATCCGCATGATCGGATTCGGGGTCATGAAGAAGAAGACGACGGAACCGCCCATGCCCAGCATCGGCAGCAGCTGCATCAGCGCGCCCTCCTGCTGCCCTCTCGGCAGCTCGGGCGGAGGTTGCAGCTGCACCTGCTCGCCGGGTACCTCGGCAGGCAGGGCCCGGGGTGGGCGCTTGACGACGATCTGACTCACAAGCTCACCAATTCCCTTGCCGGACGGAAATGTTCCTATCGGCGCCCCCGTGGCGACGGGTCCCGTCCGCGGGGAGGGATCCTACTTGCGCCGGGGCGGACAGGTGGGCGGTAGGGTGGCGCGACGTGTTTGCGCACCCGTGAACTTCCGCAAAAAAAGGGTCATTCGGAGCGCAATGCCGGGCGTATGAATCATGAGGACCACGAGGGGATGCAGCAGGTGACTATGACGGCCCGAGCGGCGGCTGCGGGGACGGGTCATCCGGGTTCCGCGACTCCGTCGAGCAGCGGAACCGGTTTCTGCCGAGTGACGGTCGTCGCGCCGGACGGCCGCGTCGATGTGGCACTGCCCGAGGACATCCCCCTCGCCGACCTCTACCCGGAGATCCTGCGCCTGTCCGGGCAGAGTCCCGCGCAGGGCGCCCCGGTCGGCTACCACCTCGTGCGCCGCGACGGCACCGTGCTCGACAGCACCCGCTCCCTCGCCTCCCAGCGCATCCTCGACGGCGAACTGCTGTCCATGCGGCCGTTCTCCGAGTCGCTGCCGCCCGCGGTCTTCGACGACGTGTCCGACGCCGTCGCCTCCGCCGTCGCCCGCGACCGCACCCTGTGGAGCGACGGACTGATGCGCGGCGCCGGCCTCTTCGGCGGCTCGGTCCTGCTCGTCCTGGTCGCCTTCGTGCTGTGGACGGCCGACCCGCTGCACGACATGCACGGACTCGCCGGCATCCTGGCCGCCGTCACCGGTGTCCTGCTGCTCGCGCTCGCCTGCGTACGGGCCCGGGTGTACGACGACCGCGGATCCGCCGTCGCCCTCGGTGTCGGCGCGATGGCGAACGCCGCCGTCGCCGGCTCCGGACTGCTGCCCCCGGCCACCGGAGAGGGCATCGGCAAGCTCCAGTTCCTGCTCGCCTGCGCCGCCGTCCTGGTCTTCGCGGTGCTCCTGACGATCGTCGCCCCCGCCGGCGACGGTCCCTTCGTCGCGTTCGTCTTCGCCGCGACGGTCGGTGTGCTCGTCACCTTCGTCGCGATCCTGCGTGACCTGGAGCCGGTCGAGAGCGCCGCGGTGTGCGCACCCCTCGCCGTCGGCGCCCTCGCGTTCCTTCCGGGCTTCTCCACCCGCTTCGCGCGGCTCCCCATCGGCTTCGACCCGCCGCGCACGACCATGGGCGAGTACGGCAGCGATCCCGAGCCCGCGGGCCCGGTCGACGCCGAGCGCATCGCCGCCCAGGCCCGCCGGGGCCACGAGCTGATGGTCGGCCTCGTCGGCGGCTGCGCGCTGATCGCCGTCGCCTCCGCCGCCGTCCTCGGTTTCTCCGACAACGTCTGGGGCCAGCTGCTCGCCCTCAGCACCGGCATCGCCATGCTGATGCGCGCCCACCTCTTCCGCTACACCGCGCAGGTCGGCTGCGCGCTGTCCGCCGGCCTCGGCTCCCTGGTGCTGCTCGGGCTCGGCCTGTGCCTCAACCCGCCGGCCGGCCTCATGCGCGACGCCCTGCGGGGCGACAGCAGCGCCCTCGACATCCGTACGATCTGGCTGACCGCCGCCGTCGCCGGTGTGGCCGCACTGATCACCGCCATCGGCCTGATCGTCCCCCGCAAGGGAGTGACCCCCTTCTGGGGTCGCTTCCTGGAGGTCGCCGAGACGTTCGTGCTGCTCACGCTGGTGCCGCTGTGCCTTGCGGTGTTCGACGTGTACCACTCCATCCGGGCGCTGACCTCGTAGCCGAGGCTGGTACGCTGTGTGACGGCCGTTTGTGTGCGCCATTCCCGGAGCCTCAATGCTCTGGGTGCAGCGCTCATCGGACCTTCGCCTCCGAGTCACGGAAGCTCTCCTGAGAACAAGACCAGGGGCACTCGTGGGCGCATCGAACATCAAAGAGGAGTACCGAGTGTCTCTCGACGCCGCTACGAAGAAGCAGATCATGACCGAGTTCGGCACCAAGGAGGGCGACACCGGCTCCCCCGAGGTGCAGGTCGCGATGCTCTCGCGCCGTATCTCGGACCTGACCGAGCACCTCAAGACGCACAAGCACGACCACCACTCCCGTCGTGGTCTGCTGATCCTCGTGGGCCAGCGCCGCCGTCTGCTGCAGTACCTGGCCAAGAAGGACATCCAGCGCTTCCGCGCCCTGGTCGACCGCCTCGGCATCCGCCGTGGTGCGGCCGGCGGTGCCAAGTAAGGACGCCGTGAAGGGAGCGGTTCCCACTCTGAGGGGGCCGCTCCCTTTGCTGTACGTGCGCGACGTACCGGACGCCAATTAGTCTGGTCGCAGAACGCACCACCGAACACGAGCGGGAAGCCGCCTCGCCGCCGCCGGTCCTCGGTAGTGGCTCCCGGAGACACAAGCCCCCGGGTGCTTCGATCGAAGACCGGCCCGCAGAACGAGAGCTTCTCCGCCACCGTCCTCCCGCCACACGGGCGGAAGGACGAAAGACGCAACGTAACGGAGAAAACGCTAGTGGAGAACGAGACCCACTACGCCGAGGCCGTCATTGACAACGGTACTTTCGGCACCCGCACCATCCGCTTCGAGACGGGACGCCTGGCCAAGCAGGCCGCCGGTTCCGCCGTGGCGTACCTGGACGACGACACCATGGTGCTGTCGGCCACCACCGCCTCCAAGAAGCCCAAGGACCAGCTCGACTTCTTCCCCCTGACGGTGGACGTCGAGGAGCGGATGTACGCAGCCGGCAAGATCCCCGGCTCCTTCTTCCGTCGTGAGGGCCGGCCCTCCGAGGACGCGATCCTCACCTGCCGCCTCATCGACCGCCCGCTGCGCCCCTCCTTCAAGAAGGGCCTGCGCAACGAGATCCAGATCGTCGAGACGATCATGGCGCTCAACCCCGACCACCTGTACGACGTGGTCGCGATCAACGCCGCCTCCTGCTCCACGCAGCTGGCCGGCCTGCCCTTCTCCGGCCCGATCGGCGGCACCCGTGTCGCCCTGATCAAGGGCCAGTGGGTCGCGTTCCCGACGCACACCGAGCTCGAGGACGCCGTCTTCGACATGGTCGTCGCCGGTCGCGTCCTCGAGGACGGCGACGTCGCGATCATGATGGTCGAGGCCGAGGCCACCGAGAAGACCATCCAGCTCGTCAAGGACGGCGCCGAGGCTCCCACCGAGGAGATCGTCGCCGCCGGTCTCGAGGCCGCTAAGCCCTTCATCAAGGCGCTCTGCAAGGCCCAGTCCGACCTCGCCGCCAAGGCCGCCAAGCCCGTCGGCGAGTTCCCCGTCTTCCTCGACTACCAGGACGACGTCCTGGAGGCGCTCACCGCCGCGGTCAAGGACGAGCTCGCCCAGGCCCTCACCATCCCGGGCAAGCAGGAGCGCGAGACCGAGCTCGACCGCATCAAGGAGATCGCCGCCGAGAAGCTGCTCCCGCAGTTCGAGGGTCGCGAGAAGGAGATCTCCGGTGCCTACCGCGCGCTGACCAAGAAGCTGGTCCGCGAGCGCGTCATCAAGGACAAGGTCCGTATCGACGGCCGTGGCGTCACGGACATCCGTACGCTCGCCGCCGAGGTCGAGGCCATCCCGCGCGTGCACGGCTCGGCGCTGTTCGAGCGTGGCGAGACCCAGATCCTGGGCGTCACCACCCTCAACATGCTCCGGATGGAGCAGCAGCTGGACACCCTCTCCCCGGTGACCCGCAAGCGCTACATGCACAACTACAACTTCCCGCCCTACTCCGTCGGTGAGACCGGCCGCGTCGGTTCGCCGAAGCGCCGCGAGATCGGCCACGGTGCGCTCGCCGAGCGCGCCATCGTGCCGGTGCTGCCGACGCGCGAGGAGTTCCCCTACGCGATCCGCCAGGTCTCCGAGGCGCTGGGCTCCAACGGCTCGACGTCCATGGGCTCGGTCTGCGCCTCCACCATGTCGCTGCTGAACGCCGGTGTGCCCCTCAAGGCCGCGGTCGCCGGTATCGCCATGGGCCTGATCTCGCAGGAGATCGACGGTGAGACCCACTACGTCGCCCTCACCGACATCCTCGGTGCGGAGGACGCCTACGGCGACATGGACTTCAAGGTCGCCGGTACGAAGACCTTCGTCACCGCGCTCCAGCTCGACACCAAGCTCGACGGCATCCCCGCCTCGGTCCTGGCCGCCGCGCTGAAGCAGGCCCGCGACGCCCGCCTCCACATCCTCGATGTGATGAACGAGGCCATCGACGTCCCGGACGAGATGTCCCCGAACGCCCCGCGGATCATCACCGTCAAGATCCCGGTGGACAAGATCGGTGAGGTCATCGGCCCCAAGGGCAAGATGATCAACCAGATCCAGGAGGACACCGGCGCCGACATCACGATCGAGGACGACGGCACCATCTACATCGGTGCCGCCCAGGGCTCGCAGGCCGAGGCCGCCCGCGCCACGATCAACGGCATCGCCAACCCGACCATGCCGGAGGTCGGCGAGCGCTACCTGGGTACGGTCGTCAAGACCACCACCTTCGGTGCGTTCGTGTCCCTGCTCCCGGGCAAGGACGGCCTGCTGCACATCTCGCAGATCCGCAAGCTCGCCGGTGGCAAGCGCGTGGAGAACGTCGAGGACGTGCTCGCGGTCGGCTCCAAGGTCCAGGTCGAGATCGCCGAGATCGACTCCCGCGGCAAGCTCTCCCTCATCCCCGTCATCGAGGGTGAAGAAGAGCCCGAGGCCGAGAAGGACGACGCTGCCAAGTGACGGCTCGTAGTTCCACGACGACGGCCCGCACCTCCTCGGAGGCGCGGGCCGTCGCCCGTACCCAAACGCTTCTCAAGGGCGAGAACGGCATCGGCACGGTCCGCCGCACCACCCTCCCGGGCGGCCTGCGGATCGTCACCGAGTCGCTCCCGTCCGTCCGGTCGGCGACCTTCGGCATCTGGGCACACGTCGGCTCCCGCGACGAGACCCCCGCGCTGAACGGCGCCACCCACTACCTCGAGCACCTCCTGTTCAAGGGCACGCACAAGCGCTCCGCCCTCGACATCTCCTCCGCGATCGACGCGGTCGGCGGCGAGATGAACGCCTTCACGGCGAAGGAGTACACCTGCTACTACGCGCGGGTTCTCGACACCGATCTGCCGCTCGCCATCGACGTGGTCTGCGACATGCTCACCGGTTCGCTGATCCTCCAGGAGGACGTCGACGCCGAGCGCGGTGTCATCCTCGAGGAGATCGCGATGACCGAGGACGATCCGGGCGACTGCGTGCACGACCTGTTCGCGCACACCATGCTCGGTGACACCCCCCTCGGCCGCCCGGTCCTCGGCACCGTCGACACCGTCAACGCGCTGACCGCCGAGCGTGTCCGCCGCTTCTACAAGAAGCACTACGACCCGACCCATCTGGTCGTCGCCGCCGCGGGCAACATCGACCACGCCACCGTCGTACGGCAGGTCCGCCGCGCCTTCGAGAAGGCCGGCGCCCTGACCCGCACGGACGCGGTCCCGCTCGCCCCCCGCGACGGACGCCGCACCCTGCGCACCGCCGGCAAGGTCGAACTGCTCAACCGCAGGACCGAGCAGGCCCACGTCGTCCTCGGCATGCCGGGCCTCGCCCGCACCGACGACCGCCGCTGGGCCCTCGGCGTGCTGAACACCGCCCTCGGCGGCGGCATGTCCTCGCGCCTCTTCCAGGAGGTGCGGGAGAAGCGCGGCCTCGCCTACAGCGTGTACTCGTACACTTCCGGCTTCGCCGACTGCGGACTCTTCGGCGTCTACGCGGGATGCCGCCCGAGCCAGGTCCACGACGTGCTGAAGATCTGCCGGGACGAGCTCGACCGGGTCGCCTCCGAGGGACTGTCGGACGACGAGATCGGCCGCGCCGTCGGCCAGCTCTCCGGCTCCACGGTGCTCGGTCTGGAGGACACCGGCGCGCTGATGAACCGCATCGGCAAGAGCGAGCTGTGCTGGGGTGAGCAGATGTCGGTCGACGAGATGCTCGCCAGGATCGCGGCCGTCACCCCCGACGAGGTGCGCGCGGTGGCCGGCGAGGTGCTGGGACAGCGCCCGTCCCTCTCGGTGATCGGCCCGCTCAAGGACAGGCAGGCCGACCGTCTGCACGAAGCTGTCTCCTAGAGTTCCTCACATTAGGGATAGAAATGATGAGCAAGCTGCGCGTGGCCGTCCTCGGTGCAGGCGGCCGGATCGGCTCGGAAGCCGTACAGGCCGTCGAGGCCGCCGAGGACATGGAACTGGTCGCCGCACTCGGCCGGGGCGACAAGCTGGAGGCCCTGGTGGACGCCGGCGCCCAGGTCGCGGTCGAACTGACCACCCCCACCTCGGTGATGGGCAACCTCGACTTCTGCGTACGCCACGGCATCCATGCGGTCGTCGGCACCACCGGCTGGACCGACGAACGCCTCGCGCAGCTCAACACCTCGCTCGCCGCGTCCCCGCAGACCGGCGTGCTCATCGCGCCGAACTTCTCGATCGGCGCAGTGCTCACCATGAAGTTCGCGCAGCAGGCCGCGCGCTACTTCGAGTCCGTCGAGGTCGTCGAGCTCCACCACCCGAACAAGGCCGACGCCCCCTCCGGCACGGCCACCCGCACGGCTCAGCTGATCGCGGCCGCGCGCGCCGAGGCCGGCCTCGCACCGCAGCCCGACGCCACCGTCACCGCGCTGGACGGCGCGCGTGGCGCGGATGTCGACGGCGTCCCGGTGCACGCCGTACGGCTGCGGGGCCTGCTCGCCCACCAGGAGGTCCTGCTGGGCGGCGAGGGCGAGACGCTGACCATCCGGCACGACTCGCTGCACCACAGCAGCTTCATGCCGGGCATCCTCCTGGGCGTCCGCCAGGTCGTGTCCGCACCCGGGCTCACCTTCGGCCTGGAAAACTTCCTCGACCTCGGCTGACCCGGAAAGCCCTCATGCGCGCGAAAATCACGTACCTCGTCACGGCTGCCGTCCTGGTCGTCTACTTCGTCCTGGTCGGCAGCCGCGGGGTGATGCTCATACAGCACGGCTCTCTGCTCACCGTCAGCTTCGGCGTGGCCGTACTGATCCTGCCGGTGATCGGCCTCTGGTTCCTCTGGAAGAACACACAGTTCGTCACCCGGGCCAACCGGCTCGCGGCCGAACTGGACGCCGAGGGAGGGCTGCCGGTCGACGAACTGGAACGCACCCCCGGCGGCCGTATCGACCGCGATTCGGCGGACGCCGTCTTCGCCAGGCGCCGCGCGGAGACCGAGGACTCACCGGGCGACTGGCGCTGCTGGTTCCGGCTGGCGGTCGCGTACCACGACGCCCGGGACACCCCACGCGCCCGCAAGGCGATGCAGCGCGCCATCGCCCTGCATGACGGCCGGCCGGCTCCCACCTAAGGGCTGTCCCGTAATCCCCGGCGGGCGCACGACGACATCTACGGCACTCCCCCAAGCTCTTCGAGCAGGGGGGACCCCCACGCTGCGTTGTCGGATCGCCCGAATACGCCCAGTATGAGGACGACCCTTCGCCTTGCGATGCACCGCATCTGACGCCGCGCGCTGGTCCACCGGGGATTACGGGACAGCCCTTAGAAAACCGGCGTCACCTGGAAAGGGTTCAGGCCTGCACGGGCCGGTACTCCGAGCCCCATGCCTCGACGGTGTCCGCGGCCCGGTCGAACGCCTCGACGCGCCCCAGGAAGTCCGCGTTGTGGTCGGTGATCAGATGCAGCGGCTCGCTGCCCGCGCGTGCGAGAACGAGTGCCTGACCCTGCACCGTCCGCGGCAGGCCCAGCCAGCGGACCGGCTGCTGCACCGTACGGACGTCGGCCGCCTCGTTCCACGGAACCGTGGTGGTCCCGAAGAAGCCCACCCGGCGGAGCCCGTGCCTGCTGACCCACACACCCACGCGCAGCAGTCGCAGCGCCGCCACGATGAGCGCGAGCCCCAGGCCCGCACAGACGGCGGCACCGGGCAGCGCGCCGGCGAAAGCGATGATCATCGCGGCGAGCAGGATGAACGACGCCAGCAGCAGCAACAGCGCGGCCGCCGCGACCCGCCACGGGCCCGGCCGGTAGGGCCGGCGCCACCGGTCGTGGTCGTCGAAGGGCAGCGCGACATCGTCCGCGTTCGTGTCAAATGCGCGGTCCGCCGTCAGGAAGGGCAGGGGCACGACTGATCCTCACTCACCAGCACACTCGATTGGGCTGTGCCCGGTGAGGCTACCGAGCAGGTCACCGGCCGACCACCCCAGGGGGGCCATGGGGGTGCCTCCCCGGCCCGTCGAGGGCCGCGAAGGCGAGATCAGCGCCCCTCGGACGCCTCGGACTGCTGAGAATGGGCCGGCGCCTGGCCGGAACCGAGCGCGGGGAGCCCGAACAGCAGCGAGCCGACCAGCCCGGCGACGACGGTCAGCCCGAGCAGCGTACGGCCGGTGAGTTCGGAGACGCTCGGACGTTCACGGGGCGGGGGAGTGACGTTACTGCGGAAGCGATCGGCCTCGGCGACGAAGGTGAACGGGACGGCTTCTCGCCGGAGGAACATCAGAAAACTCCTTGAGGTCTGGTATCTGGTCGCTTCTCCTGGTAGAGACGCGAGAAACCACCCGTAGGTGCCATCGTTCGGCAAGTTGCTCCAGAAGGCTCACGAGGGCGGAGGTACCCGCGGGACGCTGCGTCGTTAAAGTGGGCGCCGCCCCCTGAGTACGACCGGAAGGACCCCCTGGTGCCCGACACCCCTGCCGAGAGCGCAACTCCGAGCTTCCGCGGTGATGTCACCGTCGAGCTGGTGAAGCACACTGCCGGCGACTCCGACGTGCTGTGGGCCGCCCGCGTCTCCACGGCCGGCGAGCAGTCGCTGGAGGAGCTCCAGAAGGACCCGGAGCGCTCCAAGGGGCTCATCAACTACCTGATGCGGGACCGCCACGGCAGCCCCTTCGAGCACAACTCGATGACCTTCTTCATCAGCGCCCCCATCTTCGTGTTCCGCGAGTTCATGCGGCACCGCGTGGGCTGGTCGTACAACGAGGAGTCCGGCCGCTACCGGGAGCTTCAGCCGGTCTTCTACGTGCCCGGCCAGGACCGCAAGCTCGTCCAGCAGGGCCGCCCCGGCAAGTACGTCTTCGTCGACGGCACTCCGGAGCAGCACAAGGTCGTCAGCGAGGCCATGGAGGAGTCCTACCGGCGCTCCTACGAGACCTACCAGGAGATGCTGGCCGAGGGCGTCGCCCGTGAGGTGGCCCGCGCGGTCCTGCCCGTGGGTCTCTTCTCGTCGATGTACGCGACCTGCAACGCACGCTCGCTGATGCACTTCCTCGGCCTGCGCACTCAGCACGAGCTGGCGACCGTTCCGTCCTTCCCGCAGCGGGAGATCGAGATGGTCGGCGAGAAGATGGAGGATCACTGGGCGCGGCTGATGCCGCTCACCTACGCGGCCTTCAATGCCAACGGCCGCGTGGCTCCCTGAGCAGCCTGCGAGTACATACGTACGCATCCACGGGTGAAGTGTCCGCATTGCGGTGTTTCGTGAAGTTCATCTAGGCTGATCAAACGGACCCGGCACTGCTTGAACCCCCGAGCAGGCAGTGCCGGGCTCCTCATGCCACGTCGTACGTCACGTGCCCCGAGGGGACACACCGTGCTGAGCAGCGAGTAGCGTGTTACCCATGGCTCCGATCTCCACTCCGCAGACCCCCTTCGGCAGGGTCCTCACCGCCATGGTCACGCCGTTCACGGCTGACGGCGCACTTGACCTCGCCGGTGCTCAGCACCTGGCGGCCCACCTGGTGGACGCAGGCAACGACGGCCTGGTCATCAACGGCACCACCGGTGAGTCGCCGACCACCAGCGACGCGGAGAAAGACCAGCTCGTACGAGCTGTACTGGAAGCGGTCGGAGACCGGGCCCACGTGGTGGCCGGAGTCGGCACCAACGACACCCGCCACAGCATCGAACTCGCCCGCGCGGCCGAACGAGCCGGCGCGCACGGCCTGCTCGCGGTGACGCCGTACTACAACAAGCCCCCGCAGGAGGGCCTGTTGCGTCACTTCGCGGCGATCGCCGACTCGACGGAACTGCCCGTCATGCTCTACGACATCCCGGGCCGCAGCGGTGTCCCCATCGATACGGAAACCCTGGTGCGTCTGTCCGAGCACCCGCGTATCGTCGCCAACAAGGACGCCAAGGGAGACCTCGGCCGCGCCAGCTGGGCCATCGCCCGCAGCGGCCTCGCCTGGTACTCCGGCGACGACATGCTGAACCTCCCGCTGCTCTCGGTCGGCGCCATCGGATTCGTCTCCGTCGTCGGCCATGTCGTCACCCCGGAGCTCCGCGCCCTCGTCGACGCCCATGCCGGCGGTGACGTCCAGAAGGCCACCGAGATCCACCAGCGGCTGCTTCCGGTCTTCACCGGCATGTTCCGCACCCAGGGCGTCATCACCAGCAAGGCGGCGCTGACCCTTCAGGGCCTCCCCGCCGGGCCGCTCAGGCTCCCGCTCGTCGAGCTGTCCCCGCAGGAAGCCGCCCAGCTCAAGATCGACCTGGCGGCCGGCGGGGTACAGCTCTGACCACCGACTTCACAACTGAATAAGCAGGACGAACCGGCCATCCGCGGTCGGACAGACAACAGCAAGTGCACGAATGACATGTACGCCACGTGCCCCAGCGGTACGTGGCGTACGTGGTGAGGAGAGTCTTTTGAGTCATCCGCATCCCGAACTCGGCGCCCCGCCGAAGCTCCCGAAGGGCGGCCTTCGCGTCACCCCGCTCGGTGGTCTCGGCGAGATCGGCCGCAACATGACGGTCTTCGAATACGAAGGCCGACTGCTCATCGTCGACTGCGGCGTCCTCTTCCCCGAGGAGGAACAGCCCGGAATCGACCTCATCCTTCCGGACTTCACCACCCTCCGGGACCGCCTCGACGACATCGAAGGCATCGTGCTCACGCACGGCCACGAGGACCACATCGGTGGCGTCCCCTATCTGCTGCGCCTGAAGGCGGACATCCCGCTCATCGGCTCGAAGCTGACCCTCGCCCTGATCGAGGCGAAGCTCCAGGAGCACCGCATCCGGCCGTACACGCTGGAAGTGAGCGAAGGCCACCGGGAGCGCATCGGCCCGTTCGACTGCGAATTCATCGCGGTCAACCACTCCATCCCGGACGCCCTGGCGGTCGCGATCCGCACCCCCGCGGGCATGGCCGTCCACACCGGCGACTTCAAGATGGACCAGCTGCCGCTCGACGGCCGGCTGACCGACCTGCACGCCTTCGCCCGGCTCAGCGAGGAAGGTATCGACCTTCTCCTGTCCGACTCGACGAACGCCGAGGTCCCCGGATTCGTCCCACCGGAGCGGGACATCTCCAACGTGCTGCGCACGGTCTTCGCGAACGCCCAGAAGCGCATCATCGTCGCGAGCTTCGCCAGCCATGTGCACCGGATCCAGCAGATCCTCGACGCCGCCCACGAATACGGAAGGCGCGTCGCCTTCGTCGGGCGCTCGATGGTCCGCAACATGGGCATCGCCCGTGACCTCGGCTATCTGAAGGTCCCGCCCGGCCTCGTCGTGGACGTCAAGACGCTCGACGACCTGCCGGACCACGAGATCGTCCTCGTCTGTACGGGCTCGCAGGGCGAACCCATGGCGGCCCTGTCCCGCATGGCCAACCGCGACCACCAGATCCGGATCGTCCAGGGCGACACGGTGATCCTGGCGTCGTCGCTCATCCCGGGCAACGAGAACGCGGTCTACCGCGTGATCAACGGCCTGAGCCGGTGGGGTGCGAACGTCGTCCACAAGGGCAACGCCAAGGTCCATGTATCGGGCCACGCCTCGGCGGGCGAGCTGCTGTACTTCTACAACATCTGCCGGCCGAAGAACCTGATGCCTGTGCACGGTGAATGGCGCCATCTGCGGGCCAATGCCGAACTCGGTGCACAGACGGGCGTCCCCAAGGACCGCATCGTGATCGCCGAGGACGGAGTCGTCGTCGACCTCGTCGACGGCAAGGCCAGGATCGTCGGCAAGGTCCAGGCCGGCTATGTGTACGTGGACGGTCTCTCGGTCGGCGATGTCACCGAAGCGTCCCTGAAGGACCGTCGCATCCTCGGAGACGAGGGCATCATCTCGGTCTTCGTCGTGGTCGACTCCACGACGGGCAAGGTCGTCGGCGGCCCGAACCTGCACGCGCGCGGTTCCGGAATCGAGGACTCGGCCTTCAACGCGGTCATCCCGAAGATCGAGGACGCGATCGCCAAGGCAGGCGCCGACGGCGTCGCCGAACCGCACCAACTCCAGCAGCTGGTACGCCGAACGGTGGGCAAGTGGGTGTCCGACACCTACCGTCGCCGGCCGATGATCCTCCCCGTCGTCGTCGAGGTCTGACCCTCTGACGTCGCTGTTCTCGGAGCGGAGCCCCTCGATTTGCATCGGGGCGCTCCGCTCCAGTACGTTTACGTCTCCGCCCGCAGGGAACTCGATGTGCTTACGCGCTCGAAGCAGTGACCTGAACGGGCGGGAAATTCCGACTCAGAATCTCTGATAAAGTCGGTGCAGCCGAAAGGCAAAGGCCACTCCAATCGGCCATCGGATTCAAACTCCACCGGAAACGGAACGGAAAAAGAATCTGGTAGGGTTGGAAACGCAAGACCGAAGGGAAGCGCCCGGAGGAAAGCCCGAGAGGGTGAGTACAAAGGAAGCGTCCGTTCCTTGAGAACTCAACAGCGTGCCAAAAGTCAACGCCAGATATGTTGATACCCCGTCCATCTTCGGATGGCGAGGTTCCTTTGAAAGTCCTGCCGGCCCTTGTGGTTGGTAGGCAATGACACAGCGAGGACGCTGTGAACAGTCGGTCCTATTCCGATCGGCTGTTCCGCTCTTGTGGTGTTCATCCCGATTACGGGAAAACATTCATGGAGAGTTTGATCCTGGCTCAGGACGAACGCTGGCGGCGTGCTTAACACATGCAAGTCGAACGATGAAGCCCTTCGGGGTGGATTAGTGGCGAACGGGTGAGTAACACGTGGGCAATCTGCCCTTCACTCTGGGACAAGCCCTGGAAACGGGGTCTAATACCGGATAACACTCCTTCCTGCATGGGGAGGGGGTTGAAAGCTCCGGCGGTGAAGGATGAGCCCGCGGCCTATCAGCTTGTTGGTGGGGTGATGGCCTACCAAGGCGACGACGGGTAGCCGGCCTGAGAGGGCGACCGGCCACACTGGGACTGAGACACGGCCCAGACTCCTACGGGAGGCAGCAGTGGGGGAATATTGCACAATGGGCGAAAGCCTGATGCAGCGACGCCGCGTGAGGGATGACGGCCTTCGGGTTGTAAACCTCTTTCAGCAGGGAAGAAGCGAAAGTGACGGTACCTGCAGAAGAAGCGCCGGCTAACTACGTGCCAGCAGCCGCGGTAATACGTAGGGCGCAAGCGTTGTCCGGAATTATTGGGCGTAAAGAGCTCGTAGGCGGCTTGTCACGTCGGATGTGAAAGCCCGGGGCTTAACCCCGGGTCTGCATTCGATACGGGCTAGCTAGAGTGTGGTAGGGGAGATCGGAATTCCTGGTGTAGCGGTGAAATGCGCAGATATCAGGAGGAACACCGGTGGCGAAGGCGGATCTCTGGGCCATTACTGACGCTGAGGAGCGAAAGCGTGGGGAGCGAACAGGATTAGATACCCTGGTAGTCCACGCCGTAAACGTTGGGAACTAGGTGTTGGCGACATTCCACGTCGTCGGTGCCGCAGCTAACGCATTAAGTTCCCCGCCTGGGGAGTACGGCCGCAAGGCTAAAACTCAAAGGAATTGACGGGGGCCCGCACAAGCAGCGGAGCATGTGGCTTAATTCGACGCAACGCGAAGAACCTTACCAAGGCTTGACATCGCCCGGAAAGCATCAGAGATGGTGCCCCCTTGTGGTCGGGTGACAGGTGGTGCATGGCTGTCGTCAGCTCGTGTCGTGAGATGTTGGGTTAAGTCCCGCAACGAGCGCAACCCTTGTTCTGTGTTGCCAGCATGCCCTTCGGGGTGATGGGGACTCACAGGAGACTGCCGGGGTCAACTCGGAGGAAGGTGGGGACGACGTCAAGTCATCATGCCCCTTATGTCTTGGGCTGCACACGTGCTACAATGGCCGGTACAATGAGCTGCGATGCCGCGAGGCGGAGCGAATCTCAAAAAGCCGGTCTCAGTTCGGATTGGGGTCTGCAACTCGACCCCATGAAGTCGGAGTTGCTAGTAATCGCAGATCAGCATTGCTGCGGTGAATACGTTCCCGGGCCTTGTACACACCGCCCGTCACGTCACGAAAGTCGGTAACACCCGAAGCCGGTGGCCCAACCCCTTGTGGGAGGGAGCTGTCGAAGGTGGGACTGGCGATTGGGACGAAGTCGTAACAAGGTAGCCGTACCGGAAGGTGCGGCTGGATCACCTCCTTTCTAAGGAGCATCTAGATCTCGCAAGAGATCCAGAGCCACTACGTCGGCAAATGTTCGACGGTGGTCAGCTCATGGGTGGAACGTTGACTATTCGGCACGGCTCAGATGATGACTGTTAGTACTGCTTCGGCGTGGAACACAGGATTCGACTGGTCGTGCCGGGCGCGCTGTTGGGTATCTGAGGGTGCGAGCGTGAGCTCGTCCTTCGCGATGCCGGCCCCAGTGAACTCGCCCTGTTGGGTGGGGTGGTGGGTGGCTGGTCGTTGCTTGAGAACTGCACAGTGGACGCGAGCATCTGTGGCCAAGTTTTTAAGGGCGCACGGTGGATGCCTTGGCACCAGGAACCGATGAAGGACGTGGGAGGCCACGATAGTCCCCGGGGAGTCGTCAACCAGGCTTTGATCCGGGGGTTTCCGAATGGGGAAACCCGGCAGTCGTCATGGGCTGTCACCCGCTGCTGAACACATAGGCAGTGTGGAGGGAACGAGGGGAAGTGAAACATCTCAGTACCCTCAGGAAGAGAAAACAACCGTGATTCCGGGAGTAGTGGCGAGCGAAACCGGATGAGGCCAAACCGTATGCGTGTGATACCCGGCAGGGGTTGCGCATGCGGGGTTGTGGGATCTCTTTATCATCGTCTGCCGGCGGTGAGACGAGTCAGAAACCGTATGGATAGGCGAAGGACATGCGAAAGGTCCGGCGTAGAGGGTAAGACCCCCGTAGCTGAAATTCATGCGGCTCGTTTAAGAGACACCCAAGTAGCACGGGGCCCGAGAAATCCCGTGTGAATCTGGCGGGACCACCCGTTAAGCCTAAATATTCCCTGGTGACCGATAGCGGATAGTACCGTGAGGGAATGGTGAAAAGTACCGCGGGAGCGGAGTGAAATAGTACCTGAAACCGTGTGCCTACAAGCCGTGGGAGCGTCGCGCAAGGAACTTGTTCCTTGCGTCGTGACTGCGTGCCTTTTGAAGAATGAGCCTGCGAGTTTGCGGTGTGTTGCGAGGTTAACCCGTGTGGGGAAGCCGTAGCGAAAGCGAGTCCGAATAGGGCGATTTAGTAGCGCGCTCAAGACCCGAAGCGGAGTGATCTAGCCATGGGCAGGTTGAAGCGGCTGTAAGAGGTCGTGGAGGACCGAACCCACCAGGGTTGAAAACCTGGGGGATGACCTGTGGTTAGGGGTGAAAGGCCAATCAAACTCCGTGATAGCTGGTTCTCCCCGAAATGCATTTAGGTGCAGCGTCGTGTGTTTCTTGCCGGAGGTAGAGCACTGGATAGGCGATGGGCCCTACCGGGTTACTGACCTTAGCCAAACTCCGAATGCCGGTAAGTGAGAGCACGGCAGTGAGACTGTGGGGGATAAGCTCCATGGTCGAGAGGGAAACAGCCCAGAGCATCGACTAAGGCCCCTAAGCGTACGCTAAGTGGGAAAGGATGTGGAGTCGCAGAGACAACCAGGAGGTTGGCTTAGAAGCAGCCACCCTTGAAAGAGTGCGTAATAGCTCACTGGTCAAGTGATTCCGCGCCGACAATGTAGCGGGGCTCAAGCGTACCGCCGAAGTCGTGTCATTCCAGCATATAGGGCCAACGCCCGCTGGGATGGGTAGGGGAGCGTCGTGTGCCGGGTGAAGCCGCGCCGGAAGGCAGTGGTGGACGGTTCACGAGTGAGAATGCAGGCATGAGTAGCGATACACACGTGAGAAACGTGTGCGCCGATTGACTAAGGGTTCCTGGGTCAAGCTGATCTGCCCAGGGTAAGTCGGGACCTAAGGCGAGGCCGACAGGCGTAGTCGATGGACAACCGGTTGATATTCCGGTACCCGCTTTGAAACGCCCAATATCGAGCCCATTAATGCTAAGCCCGTGAAGCCGTTCCGGACCCTTCGGGGAAAGGAAAGTGGTGGAGCCGGCGATCCAAGGTGGTAGTAGGTAAGCGATGGGGTGACGCAGGAAGGTAGTCCAGCCCGGGCGGTGGTTGTCCCGGGGTAAGGGTGTAGGCCGAGGGGTAGGCAAATCCGTCCCTCGTTAAGGCTGAGACCTGATGCCGAGCCGATTGTGGTGAAGTGGATGATCCTATGCTGTCGAGAAAAGCCTCTAGCGAGTTTCATGGCGGCCCGTACCCTAAACCGACTCAGGTGGTCAGGTAGAGAATACCGAGGCGTTCGGGTGAACTATGGTTAAGGAACTCGGCAAAATGCCCCCGTAACTTCGGGAGAAGGGGGCCATCACTGGTGAGAGGACTTGCTCCTCGAGCTGGGGGTGGCCGCAGAGACCAGCGAGAAGCGACTGTTTACTAAAAACACAGGTCCGTGCGAAGCCGTAAGGCGATGTATACGGACTGACGCCTGCCCGGTGCTGGAACGTTAAGGGGACCGGTTAGTACGCTTTCGGGCGTGCGAAGCTGAGAACTTAAGCGCCAGTAAACGGCGGTGGTAACTATAACCATCCTAAGGTAGCGAAATTCCTTGTCGGGTAAGTTCCGACCTGCACGAATGGCGTAACGACTTCTCGACTGTCTCAACCATAGGCCCGGTGAAATTGCACTACGAGTAAAGATGCTCGTTTCGCGCAGCAGGACGGAAAGACCCGGGACCTTTACTACAGTTTGATATTGGTGTTCGGTTCGGCTTGTGCAGGATAGGTGGGAGACTGTGAAGCGGCCACGCCAGTGGTTGTGGAGTCATCGTTGAAATACCACTCTGGTCGTGCTGGATGTCTAACCTGGGTCCGTGATCCGGATCAGGGACAGTGTCTGATGGGTAGTTTAACTGGGGCGGTTGCCTCCCAAAGGGTAACGGAGGCGCCCAAAGGTTCCCTCAGCCTGGTTGGCAATCAGGTGTTGAGTGTAAGTGCACAAGGAGCTTGACTGTGAGACCGACGGGTCGAGCAGGGACGAAAGTCGGGACTAGTGATCCGGCGGTGGCTTGTGGAAGCGCCGTCGCTCAACGGATAAAAGGTACCCCGGGGATAACAGGCTGATCTTCCCCAAGAGTCCATATCGACGGGATGGTTTGGCACCTCGATGTCGGCTCGTCGCATCCTGGGGCTGGAGTCGGTCCCAAGGGTTGGGCTGTTCGCCCATTAAAGCGGTACGCGAGCTGGGTTTAGAACGTCGTGAGACAGTTCGGTCCCTATCCGCTGTGCGCGTAGGAATATTGAGAAGGGCTGTCCCTAGTACGAGAGGACCGGGACGGACGAACCTCTGGTGTGCCAGTTGTCCTGCCAAGGGCATGGCTGGTTGGCTACGTTCGGGAGGGATAACCGCTGAAAGCATCTAAGCGGGAAGCCTGCTTCGAGATGAGTATTCCCACCTCCTTGAGAGGGTAAGGCTCCCAGTAGACGACTGGGTTGATAGGCCGGATATGGAAGCCCAGTAATGGGTGGAGTTGACCGGTACTAATAGGCCGAGGGCTTGTCCTCAGTTGCTCGCGTCCACTGTGTTAGTTCTGAAGTAACGAACTGTCGAACCCCCGTCTGTGTGGGTTCCGGGTCGATATCTTCATAGTGTTTCGGTGGTCATTGCGTTAGGGAAACGCCCGGTTACATTCCGAACCCGGAAGCTAAGCCTTTCAGCGCCGATGGTACTGCAGGGGGGACCCTGTGGGAGAGTAGGACGCCGCCGAACAATTTTTAGCCTCAACCCCCGGATCATGTCCGGGGGTTGAGGCATTTTTGCGTTCACGACCGGCCGCCGGCGAAGACGCAGATTCTGTGGCCCCGGTGGTTCGAACCACGCCTCGGTTCGGGGTATGATCTATCCCGTTGCCACAGCGCAGCAGGCCCCAATAGCTCAGTCGGTAGAGCGTCTCCATGGTAAGGAGAAGGTCTACGGTTCGATTCCGTATTGGGGCTCGTACGAAGAAGGCCCCCGCCAAGTGGCGGGGGCCTTCTTGCTGTTCAGGAGTGCTGAGGCTCCGGTACACGCATCGCGAGGATGGCCATGTCGTCCGAGGCCGGCTCCGCGGCGAAGCGTTCCACGGCTCGCAGGACGCGCGCGGCCACCGCGCCCGCGGTCAGTCCGGTGCAGGTGGTCAGCACATCGGTGAGGCCCTCGTCGCCCAGCATGCGTGTCCCCTCGCGGCGTTCGGTGACGCCGTCCGTGACGCAGAGCAGGACGTCACCCGGGTCGAGGGTGACCATCTGCTCGTACAGCTCGAGGTCGTCCATGACACCGAGCAGGGGCTGCGGGTCGGCCGCCGGTTCGACGGTGCCGTCCTGGCGCAGCCGCAGCGGGAGCGGATGGCCGGCGCAGACGACCTTGAGGACGGCACTGCCGTCCTCCTGCGGCCACAACTCCCCGTAGAGCAGGGTGAGGAAGCGGCTACGGGCGCCCTCGTCGAGGATCGCGGCGTTGAGGCGCTCCAGGACCGCGGGGCCGCCGAAGCCCTCCCTGGCCAAAAGGCGCAGAGCGTGCCGGGCGAGACCGGTGACCGCCGCGGCCTCCGGGCCCGTACCGCAGACGTCGCCGATGGCGAAGCCGTACGCGCCGTCGCGGATCGGGAAGAGGTCGTAGAAGTCGCCGCCGACTTCGTTGCCTTCGCCGGCCGCGCGGTAGATGACCTCGACCTCGACGCCCGGGATGTGCGGCAACTCCGGCGGCAGCAGGCTGCGCTGGAGGGACTGGCTGATGGCCACGCGCTCCGAGTACAGCCGCGCGTTGTCGAGGGCCAGGGCGGCCCGGCGCGAGAGGTCCTCGGCGAGCTCCAGGATCTCCTGGCGGAAGTGGTCGTCGGACGGCTTGCCGAGGGTCAGCATGCCGATGACGCGGTTGCGCGCCACCAGGGGCAGTACGACCGTCTCCCCGCCGACGGCGGCTGCCGTGGCGAGCGTGGTGCCGATGCCGGAGGAGACCGGCGGGGTGGAGCCGATGCCGAGTTCGCGCTTGGAGGTGAGCAGCGCCGCCTGCTGGCCTGCTTCGGCGGGTGCGGTCCACACGCGTGCGCCGGGGGTGGGCACCGGGTCCGGGGGCGCGATCTTGGAGAGGAGGGCCTTGAGGCCGTCGATGCGTTCCTCGTCCTCGTGGAGCACATAGCTGAGGTACGGGTCCGAGGCCTGGTCGGCGATCGTGTAGACGGCACACCAGGTGGCCAGCGTCGGGACGGTCATCTGTGCCATGAGCGCCAGTGTCTGGTCGCGGTCGAGGGTGCCGGCGAGCAGGTCGGACGCCTCGACGAGGAAGGAGAGCGAACCGCGGCGCAGTCGTTCGAGCTCGCCGAGACGGGCGGACTCCACGGCGAGCGCGATGCGGTCGGCGGCGAACTGGAGGCGCAGGGCCTCCTCGTTGGAGTACCGGCCCGATGCTTCCGCGGCGACGCCCAGCGATCCGGTGAGGCGGCCCTCGACCTTCAGCGGGACGGTGACGACGGACCGCATGCCCGTCGAGTTGAGGAGCGGGACCGCGCCCGGCACCACGGTGAGGTCCTCGTGCACCGCGGGCATCCGCGCCGAGCCGTAGCGTCCGGTGCCGGCCTCCACGGGCACGCGGGCGAAGCGCTGGCGGGCGGAGGGGAGTCCGGTGCTGGCCCGCACTTCGAGTTCGGTCTCGTCGTCGGTGGCCAGCAGCAGGAAGGCGGCGTCGCCGTCGAGCATGTCCCGGGCGCGCTCCACCGTGCGCTGGAGGAGCCCGTCGAGGTCGTCGGGCGCAGGGGAGCCGATGAAGACCTCGAACGGGTCTGTCGTGTGGCTCTCGGCGCCCGTGTCGGTCACGGGGGCGCGCTGCGGGCTCTGGAGCACGGCGCGTTCGTCGTCCCTGACGAGCAGACAGACGGTGGAGGGTTCGCCATTGGTGTCGCGGACCCGCAGGTGCGAGGCGTAGACCGGGACGACACGGCCGTCGGTGCCGCGGATGCCGTAACTGCCCTCCCAGCGGGAGAGCTGGAGCGCTTCGGCGATGCCGGTGCCGATGCCGGGGGTGTGCGGCCAGGCGGCGAAGTCCGTGAGCGGCTTGCCGATGACCTGGTCGGCCGCGTAGCCGAAGAGGTGCTCGGCGTCGTCGTTCCAGACGGAGATCGCGCCGCTTCTGTCGATCTGGGTGACGGCCACGCGGACGCGTTCGTCGGCGACGGGGAGGAGCGGTGTCGGCAGGACGGGTCCCGCGGAGCGGGTGCCCACCGGGCGCTGGGGGAGGTCGAGTTGGAACCAGACCTGCTTGAACGTGGGGCTGTACTCGACGCCCCAGCGGGAGGCCAGCGCCGCGCAGAGCAGAAGCCCGCGGCCGTTCTCGCGGTCGGGGCTGCCGAGGGAGAGACCGGTGCCCTGGATCGGGACCTCGCGCTCCGGGTAGCGGTCGGCGACCTCGACCCGTACACCGTCGTCCGAGCGCAGACACAGGACGTCGGCCGCGGTGCCGGCATGGATGACGGCGTTGGTGACGAGCTCGCTGGTGAGGACGACCGCGTCGTCGACGACGTCCGAGAACCCCCACCCGTGGAGTGTGTCGCGCACGAAGGCCCGGGCGGTCGCGACGGACCGCCCGACAGGGTCGAAGGTGGCAGCCGCCCGCGCGGTGATCACAGAACTCCTCGTACGCGTCTCGACGCCCGGCTCTGCCATGATCGGCCTGCCCCTCCCGGTGCCCGGTGGTAGTACTGCGTCCGGGCCGCCCCCGCCGGGCGGACCGGGGCGGTTGGACAGCCGGATGCCAGGTTACTTACCTTCGCTGTCCGAGCGGATGCCGGTTGCCGCTGTTTCCGCCCGACGGGGGCGGGGACGCTATGCGAAGCTGCCGAACTGTTATGGCCTGGTTCGGCGCAGGTGAAACACTGGGCAGGCTTCCAGGTACAGCCCGGACAGTACGGTCAACCCCTGCGGGAGGGACACGGTGGAGTCTGGCGTGGCGGCGCGTGGCAAGAGCACGCGTGCGAAAGGCGGACGGTCCCGTAGCAATGGGACAACCGAGGTGGACACAGCGGCCCTGAACAGGCTGCTGGGAGCTTTGGTGTCGATGCGGGACGGCAATTTCCGTCGGCGCCTGACCGTGTCCGGCGACGGGGTGATGTCCGAGATCGCGGCTGTCTTCAATGAGGTCGCGGACCGGAACGTTCATCTCACGGGCGAGCTCGCCCGGGTGCGCAGGGTGGTCGGACGTGAGGGAAAGCTCACCGAACGGCTGGAGACGGGGGCCTGCGAGGGCTCCTGGGCGGCGGCGATCGACGCCTCGAACGCTCTGGTCGACGATCTCGCGCGACCGGTGTCCGAGGTGGGCCGTGTCCTGTCGGCCGTCGCCGAGGGCGATCTGGAACAGCGGATGGAGCTGCGCTCCCACGCCCCCGAGGGGGAGGGGGCCGTACGGCCGCTGCGCGGCGAGTTCCTGAAGGTCGCGCGGACCGTCAACAGCCTGGTGGACCAGCTGTCGGCGTTCACCGATGAGGTGACCCGGGTCGCCCTGGAGGTCGGCACCGAGGGCAAACTCGGCGGTCAGGCGCAGGTGCGCGGTATGTCCGGTTCGTGGAAGGACCTCACGGATTCGGTCAACACCATGGCGTACCGGCTGACGGCGCAGGTGCGTGACATTGCTCTCGTCACGACCGCCGTGGCCAAGGGTGATCTGTCACAGAAGGTCACCGTCCATGTCGCCGGCGAGATGCTGGAACTGAAGAACACCGTCAACACGATGGTGGACCAGCTCCAGTCCTTCGGCTCCGAGGTCACGCGGGTGGCCCGAGAGGTCGGTACGGAAGGCGAGCTCGGCGGTCAGGCCGAGGTGCCGGGTGTGGCGGGCGTGTGGAAA
This sequence comes from Streptomyces sp. AM8-1-1, assembly GCF_032229325.1. Classification (NCBI taxonomy): domain Bacteria; kingdom Bacillati; phylum Actinomycetota; class Actinomycetes; order Kitasatosporales; family Streptomycetaceae; genus Streptomyces; species Streptomyces sp. AM8-1-1. The sequence continues at coordinate 2,201,201 of NZ_CP135086.1, read as the reverse complement.
GACCTCACCGATTCCGTGAACACCATGGCCGGCAACCTGACCTCCCAGGTGCGCGGTATCGCCGAGGTGACCACCGCGGTCGCCAATGGTGATCTGTCGCAGAAGGTGACGGTCAGCGCACGCGGCGAAGTGGCTCAACTCGCCGAGACGATCAACCAGATGACCGAGACGCTGCGGACGTTCGCGGACGAGGTCACGCGGGTGGCGAGCGAGGTCGGCGCGGAGGGCCTGCTCGGCGGCCAGGCACAGGTGCCGGGCGCCGCCGGGACCTGGAAGGACCTCACCGACTCGGTCAACACCGTCTTCCGCAATCTGACCACGCAGGTCCGTGACATCGCCCAGGTGACGACGGCGGTGGCCAATGGTGACCTGTCGCAGAAGGTCACGGTCGATGTGGCCGGCGAGATGCTGGAGCTGAAGAACACCGTCAACACGATGGTGGACCAGCTCCAGTCCTTCGGTGCCGAGGTCACACGGGTGGCGCGCGAGGTCGGCGTCGAGGGCCGCCTGGGCGGTCAGGCCGAGGTGCCGGGCGCGGCGAACACCTGGAAGGACCTCACCGACTCGGTGAACACGGCCTTCCGCAACCTCACCGGCCAGGTCCGTGACATCGCCCAGGTGACGACGGCGGTGGCCAACGGTGACCTGTCGCAGAAGGTCACGGTCGATGTGGCCGGCGAGATGCTGGAGCTGAAGAACACCGTCAACACGATGGTGGCGCAGCTGTCGTCCTTCGCCGACCAGGTGACCCGTATGGCGCGGGACGTGGGTACGGAGGGCCGCCTCGGTGGCCAGGCCCGCGTCGACGGCGTCAGCGGCACCTGGAAGGAACTGACCGACTCCGTCAACTTCATGGCGGGGAACCTGACCTCGCAGGTGCGGCAGATCGCCCAGGTGACGACGGCGGTGGCGCGTGGTGACCTGTCGCAGAAGATCGACGTTGACGCACGCGGCGAGATCCTGGAGCTGAAGAACACCATCAACACGATGGTCGACCAGCTCTCCGCGTTCGCCGAGCAGGTCACCAGGGTGGCCCGCGAGGTGGGTACGGACGGCCGGCTCGGCGGGCAGGCGCAGGTGCCCGGTGTCGCCGGTGTGTGGCGCGATCTGACCGACTCCGTGAACGGCATGGCGGGCAACCTCACCGCCCAGGTCCGCAACATCGCCCAGGTGGCCACCGCGGTGGCGCGTGGTGACCTGTCGCAGAAGATCGACGTGGACGCACGCGGCGAGATCCTGGAGCTGAAGAACACCCTCAACACGATGGTGGACCAGCTCTCGAACTTCGCCGAGCAGGTCACGCGGGTGGCGCGCGAGGTGGGTACGGAGGGCATCCTCGGCGGTCAGGCCGAGGTGCAGGGTGTCTCCGGCACCTGGAAGGACCTCACGCAGTCCGTGAACTTCATGGCCAACAACCTGACCAGCCAGGTCCGCAACATCGCCGAGGTGACGACGGCGGTCGCCAAGGGCGATCTCTCCAAGAAGATCACCGTCGACGCCAAGGGCGAGATCCTCGAGCTGGTGACGACCGTCAACACGATGGTCGACCAGCTCTCCGACTTCGCGGACGAGGTGACCAGGGTCGCCCGTGAGGTGGGTACGGAAGGTGTGCTGGGCGGTCAGGCCCGGGTGCGCGGCGTCACCGGCATCTGGAAGGACCTGAGCGACAACGTCAACCTGATGGCCAACAACCTGACCAGCCAGGTGCGCAACATCGCCCGCGTCTCCGCGGCCGTCGCCAACGGTGATCTGACCAAGAAGGTGACGGTGGAGGCGCGCGGCGAGGTCGCCGAGCTCGCCGAGACCGTGAACACGATGGTGACGACCCTGTCGTCGTTCGCCGACGAGGTGACCCGGGTGGCCCGCGAGGTGGGCACCGAAGGCGAGCTGGGCGGTCAGGCGCATGTGCCGGGCGTCTCCGGTACCTGGAAGGACCTCACCGAGTCCGTGAACTCGATGGCGTCCAACCTGACCGGCCAGGTGCGGCAGATCGCCACGGTCACCACCGCCATCGCGAAGGGCGATCTCACCAGGAAGATCGACATCGATGCGCGGGGCGAGATCCTGGAGCTGAAGACCACCATCAACACGATGGTCGACCAGCTGTCCTCGTTCGCGGGGGAGGTCACCCGCGTGGCCCGCGAGGTGGGCACGGACGGGCAGTTGGGCGGTCAGGCCCGGGTGCGGGACGTCGACGGCACCTGGCGCGACCTCACCGAGTCGGTGAACGAGATGGCCGGGAACCTGACCCGGCAGGTGCGCGCGATCGCGGCTGTCGCGACGGCGGTGACCCGTGGCGATCTGAACCTCAAGATCGACGTGGACGCGGCCGGCGAGATCCAGGTCCTTCAGGACAACATCAATACGATGATCGCGAACCTCCGCGACACCACCCTCGCCAACGAGGAGCAGGACTGGCTGAAGGGCAACCTCGCCCGGATCTCCGGTCTGATGCAGGGCCGGCGCGACCTGGACGACGTGGCCTCGCTGATCATGAGCGAGCTCACGCCGGTCGTCTCGGCGCAGCACGGCGCCTTCTTCCTGGCGATGCCGACGGGGAGCACCTCGGACGTACCGGGCAACGGGGAGCTGTCGTACGAGCTGTGCATGCGCGGCAGTTACGGATACTCCGCGGGGCTCATGCCGACGTCTTTCCGGCCGGGCGAGACGCTGATCGGGACGGCCGCCGAGGAGAAGCGGACGATCCAGGTCAATGTGCCGCCGGGCTATCTGAGGATTTCCTCGGGTCTCGGGGAGGCGTCGCCGGCCTATGTGATCGTGCTGCCGGTGCTCTTCGAGGGGAAGGTCCTCGGGGTGATCGAGCTGGCCTCGTTCCAGCCGTTCACGCAGATTCAGCGGGACTTCCTCAACCAGCTCGCCGAGATGATCGCGACGAGCGTCAACACCATCAGCGTCAACACCAAGACCGAGGTGCTGCTCAAGCAGTCGCAGGAGCTGACCGAGCAGCTGCGTGAGCGCTCGGCGGAGCTGGAGAACCGGCAGAAGGCGCTCCAGGCGTCCAACGCCGAACTGGAGGAGAAGGCGGAACTGCTCGCGCAGCAGAACCGCGACATCGAGGTCAAGAACACCGAGATCGAAGAGGCCCGGCAGGTGCTCGAGGAGCGCGCCGAGCAGCTCGCGGTCTCGATGCGCTACAAGAGCGAGTTCCTGGCGAACATGTCGCACGAGCTGCGGACGCCGCTCAACTCGCTGCTGATCCTGGCCAAGCTGCTCGCCGACAACGCCGAGGGGAACCTCTCGCCGAAGCAGGTGGAGTTCGCGGAGACGATCCACGGCGCCGGCTCGGACCTGCTCCAGCTGATCAACGACATCCTCGATCTGTCGAAGGTCGAGGCGGGCAAGATGGACGTCAGCCCGACGCGGATCGCGCTGGTGCAGCTGGTCGACTACGTGGAGGCCACCTTCCGTCCGCTGACCGCGGAGAAGGGCCTCGACTTCTCGGTCCGCGTCTCTCCGGAGCTGCCGGCGACGCTGCACACCGACGAGCAGCGGCTGCTTCAGGTGCTGCGCAACCTCCTGTCGAACGCGGTGAAGTTCACCGACTCCGGCGCCGTAGAGCTGGTCATCAGGCCGGCGAGCGCGGATGTGCCGCAGTCGATCCGTGAGCAGCTGCTGGAGGCCGGGTCGTTGCAGGACGCGGACGCCGATCTGATCGCCTTCTCCGTCACCGACACCGGCATCGGGATCGCGTCGGGCAAGATGCGTGTGATCTTCGAGGCGTTCAAGCAGGCCGACGGTACGACGAGCCGTAAGTACGGCGGTACGGGCCTGGGTCTGTCGATCAGCCGGGAGATCGCGCGGCTGCTCGGCGGCGAGATCCACGCGGCGAGCGAACCGGGCCGCGGTTCGACGTTCACGCTCTATCTGCCCCTTCACCCGAGTGAACTGCCGCCGCAGGGTTATGCGCAGGTCACCTCGGGCGCCGTGGAGGCGCAGCCGGGGCCGGCCGACGACGCGGCGGACGAGGCCTCTTCGCAGCCCCGTCCCGAGCGGTCCGCGCCGCAGGGTCCGGCCGCTCTTTTCCGGCGCCGCCGCAAGGCGCTGGAGGCGACCGAGGAGCGGACGGCGCTGCCCGGTCGGCAGGGGTCGCAGGGCGACGGCGCCGGGGCGCCGGGCGAGGGTGCCCGGGGCCGTGAGGATTGGCAGGGCGGCCGCGGTGGCCAGGAGGTGCCGGAGCAGCGGCGGACGTTCACCTTCGACAACGAGAAGGTGCTCATCGTCGACGACGACATCCGCAATGTCTTCGCGCTCACCAGCGTGCTGGAGCAGCACGGCCTGTCCGTGCTGTACGCGGAGAACGGCCGTGAGGGCATCGAAGTCCTGGAGCAGCACGACGATGTGACGGTCGTACTGATGGACATCATGATGCCGGAGATGGACGGCTACGCGACGACGACGGCGATCCGCAGGATGCCGCAGTTCGCCGGACTGCCGATCATCGCGCTCACCGCGAAGGCGATGAAGGGGGACCGGGAGAAGGCGATCGAGTCGGGGGCATCCGACTATGTCACCAAGCCGGTCGATCCTGACCATTTGCTCTCTGTGATGGAGCAGTGGATGCGCGACGAGTGAGCGGCCGCTGTCCGGACCTTCGCCCGTTGTCGACCGGCTGTGGCCGATGGCGTGTGAGGCGGTGGTATTCGGGGAACCTTCTGGTCTCCCGCTACGTTTCTGCTTCGTGCACTGTGACAACGCGGTGACAGGGTGTGGCGACGGGCGGGGTGCGGCTACCATGACCGGCACAAGGACGGGCGACGCAAGGGAGTCGCCCCCTGGGGCGGCGCCCGGTGCGTCCCCCGGCTCGAAGAGCTGGGGAGACCCCACGCCGGGGCGAGGAGGACGGGGCATGGTGCAGAAGGCCAAGATCCTCCTGGTCGATGACCGGCCGGAGAATCTGCTGGCGCTGGAGGCCATTCTCTCTGCGCTCGATCAGACACTGGTGCGGGCATCGTCAGGGGAGGAAGCGCTCAAGGCGCTGCTGACAGACGACTTCGCGGTCATTCTGCTGGACGTCCAGATGCCTGGAATGGACGGTTTCGAGACCGCGGCGCACATCAAGCGGCGGGAGCGGACCCGGGACATCCCGATCATCTTCCTCACCGCGATCAACCACGGACCGCATCACACGTTCCGGGGCTATGCCGCGGGCGCGGTCGACTACATCTCCAAGCCGTTCGACCCGTGGGTGCTGCGCGCCAAGGTCTCGGTCTTCGTCGAGCTGTACATGAAGAACTGCCAACTGCGGGAGCAGGCCGCGCTGCTGAGGCTTCAGCTGGAGGGCGGCGGGCAGTCGGGCGCCGACAACCACAAGGAGCCGGCGGGCCTGCTCGCCGAGCTCTCCGCGCGCCTCGCGGCCGTCGAGGAGCAGGCGGAGGCGCTCTCGAAGCAGCTCGACGACGACTCCGCGGATGCGGCCGCCGTGGCGACCGCGGCCCATCTCGAGCGCAAACTCACGGGTTTGCGCAGAGCCCTGGACGCACTGGAACCGGGTACCGGCGGCCCCAGCGCCCTGCCCTCGCAGAACTGAGCGGCCGAAGTGTCGGCCGGTGTGTGAGGGAACGTCACTTTGCCGCCTCCGCAGGGCGACACGAACGGGTGAAGCAGTAAGCACACGTGTCCACTGCCTCCCACACCGGTAACCTCACCACTATGGCCTCACGTACGTCCGGCAAGGGTTCCCAGGGCACGGCGGGCACCGCGAAGCCGCGCCCCGGCCGTACGACCGGTGCCGCGAAGAAGGCGGCGCCCGCCAGGAAAGCCGTCGCAAAGAAGACCGTGCCCGCGAAGAAGGCACCGGCCAAGAAGGCCGTTGCCAAGAAAGTCGCGCCGAAACCGGCACCGTCTCCCACCGGTGGTGTCTATCGGCTCGCTCGCGCGCTCTGGCTCGGACTCGCGCACGGCCTGGGTGCGATGCTCCGCGGCATAGGGCGTGGCGCGAAGGGACTCGACCCGGCCCACCGCAAGGACGGCCTGGCGCTGCTGCTCCTCGGACTCGCGCTGGTCGTCGCCGCCGGAACCTGGTCCAACCTCCGCGGTCCGGTCGGCGATCTCGTCGAGATGCTGGTGACCGGTGCCTTCGGCAGGCTCGATCTGCTGGTGCCGATACTGCTCGGCGCGGTCGCCGTCCGGCTGATCCTCTATCCCGAGAAGCCCGAGGCCAACGGCCGCATCGTCATCGGCCTGTCGGCCCTCGTCGTCGGCGTGCTCGGCCAGGTGCACATCGCGTGCGGCTCTCCGGGGCGCGGCGAGGGCACCGGCGCCATGCAGGACGCCGGCGGTCTGATCGGCTGGGCCGCGTCCAAGCCGCTGATCTTCACGATGGGTGAGGTGCTCGCGGTACCGCTGCTGGTCCTGCTCACGCTCTTCGGTCTGCTCGTCGTCACCGCCACGCCGGTCAACGCCATTCCGCAGCGGCTGCGACTGCTCGGCGCCAAGCTCGGCATCGTCGACCCGGTGTACGAGCCGGGGGAGTACGGGGACGGCGAGTACGAGGGCACGGACGACGACCACCGCTACGACGAGCAGTGGCGCGAGGCCGTTCCGGCCCGCGCCCGCCGCTCGGGCGCCCGCCGCAGCGAGGCCCCCGTCGACTACGACCCGGACCAGGCCGAGTCGGAGGCCCTGTCGAGGCGACGCCGGCCGCGCCGCGGCTCGGTGCAGCCCTCCATGGACCGCCCGATGGACGCCGTGGACGTGGCGGCCGCCGCGGCCGCGGCGCTCGACGGAGCCGTCTACAACGGATTCCCGCCCTCGCCCCTGGTCGCCGATCTGACCAAGGACGTCACCGCGGAGCGGCAGCGTGCCGCGTCTCCGCTGCCGGCCGCGCGCGAGCCCGAGCAGGCGGAGCCCAGGAAGCGACGGGTCAAGGAGCCCGAGGAGACTTCCTCGCAGAGCGGGCCCGTCCCCGATCTCACCAAGCCCGCCCCCGACGACTCCCAGCCCCTGCCGCCGCGCGCCGAGCAGCTCCAGCTGGCCGGCGACATCACGTACTCCCTCCCGTCGCTCGACCTGCTGGAGCGGGGAGGGCCGGGCAAGACCCGCAGCGCCGCCAACGACGCGATCGTCGCCTCGCTCTCCAACGTCTTCATGGAGTTCAAGGTCGACGCGGCCGTCACCGGGTTCACCCGGGGCCCGACGGTCACCCGCTACGAGGTGGAACTCGGCCCGGCGGTCAAGGTCGAGCGGATCACCGCCCTGACGAAGAACATCGCGTACGCCGTCGCCAGTCCCGATGTCCGGATCATCTCCCCGATCCCCGGCAAGTCCGCGGTCGGCATCGAGATCCCCAACACGGACCGCGAGATGGTCAACCTCGGCGACGTCCTGCGGCTCGCGGACGCGGCCGAGGACGACCACCCGATGCTGGTCGCGCTCGGCAAGGACGTCGAGGGCGGCTATGTGATGGCCAACCTCGCCAAGATGCCACACGTCCTGGTCGCCGGCGCGACCGGCTCCGGCAAGTCGTCCTGCATCAACTGCCTGATCACCTCGGTCATGGTGCGCGCCACCCCGGAGGACGTCCGGATGGTGCTCGTCGACCCCAAGCGGGTCGAACTCACCGCTTACGAGGGCATCCCGCACCTGATCACCCCGATCATCACCAACCCCAAGCGGGCCGCCGAGGCGCTCCAGTGGGTCGTGCGGGAGATGGACCTGCGCTACGACGACCTCGCGGCGTTCGGATACCGGCACATCGACGACTTCAACCAGGCCGTGCGCAACGGCAAGGTGAAGGCCCCCGAGGGCAGCGAGCGCGAGCTGTCGCCGTATCCCTATCTGCTCGTCATCGTGGACGAGCTCGCCGACCTGATGATGGTCGCGCCGCGGGACGTGGAGGACGCGATCGTCCGCATCACGCAGCTGGCGCGCGCCGCGGGCATCCATCTGGTACTGGCGACGCAGCGGCCGTCCGTGGACGTCGTCACCGGTCTGATCAAGGCGAACGTGCCGTCCCGGCTCGCCTTCGCCACCTCCTCGCTCGCCGACAGCCGGGTCATCCTCGACCAGCCGGGCGCGGAGAAGCTGATCGGCAAGGGCGACGGGCTCTTCCTGCCCATGGGGGCCAACAAGCCCACCCGTATGCAGGGTGCCTTCGTGACCGAGGACGAGGTCGCGGCCGTCGTCCAGCACTGCAAGGATCAGATGGCACCGGTCTTCCGCGACGACGTCGTGGTCGGCACCAAGCAGAAGAAGGAGATCGACGAGGACATCGGCGACGACCTGGATCTGCTCTGCCAGGCAGCCGAACTTGTGGTATCCACCCAGTTCGGGTCCACGTCGATGCTCCAGCGCAAGCTGCGCGTCGGTTTCGCCAAGGCCGGACGGCTGATGGACCTGATGGAGTCGCGCAACATCGTCGGCCCGAGCGAAGGCTCAAAGGCTCGTGATGTTCTGGTGAAACCTGATGAGCTGGATGGAGTGCTGGCCGTGATCCGCGGGGAGTCTCACTCGTAAGGGTTTCGAGAGCAACCGTTTCCCCCGGTCCTACGTCAAGTTGGAGGGAGGGACATACAGATGTCCCACCATCACGGATGCCCGGCCATTCCGATGGCGTACAAACTCCCTCCGCCCAGTTGCCCCACCCTTTCGTACCACCCATAGACTGAACCTCCAGCAGGTGGCTACACGCTCGAAAGGCACCCCCGTGTCCATCGGCAACTCCCCCGAAGACGACCGGCCTTCCCCCGAGGACGACCGGCCTTCGATCGGTCATGTGCTCCAGCAAGCCCGCATCGACGCAGGTCTGACCGTCGACGAGGTCAGTGCCTCCACCCGGGTGCGCGTCCCGATCGTCACCGCGATCGAACAGGACGACTTCTCCCGCTGTGGCGGTGACGTGTACGCGCGCGGCCACATCCGCATGATCGCGCGTGCCGTCGCCCTCGATCCTGATCCGCTCGTGTCCCAGTTCGACGCCGAGCACGGTGGGCGGCCCGCGCCGACGCCCGCCGCGCCGCTGTTCGAGGCCGAACGCATCCGGCCCGAGCGCCAGCGGCCCAACTGGACCGCGGCGATGGTCGCGGCGATCGTCGCCGTGATCGGTTTTGTCGGCTTCACGCTGTTCAACGGCGACGACGAGGGCAAGGACGGCTCCAACGTCGCCGAGGGCTCGGCGCCGGACAAGAAGCCCTCGCCCAGCAAGTCCACGAGCAAGCCCGTCGACCCCAAGCCCGAACCCTCCGACAGTGCGATCGCCGCGGTGCCGAAGGACAAGGTCACGGTGAAGCTGTCCGTCCTGGACGACAAGAGCTGGATCTCCGCCAAGTCGCACAACGGCAAGCTGCTCTTCGACGGCACCCTTCTGAAGGGCCAGTCCAAGACCTTCCAGGACGACGAGCGGGTCGATCTGATCCTCGGCAACGCCGGCGCGATCGAGCTGTACGTCAACGGCAAGAAGGTCGAGGACCGGTTCGAGACGGGCCAGGTCGAGCGGCTGTCGTACACCAAGGGTGACCCCGAGGTCGGCTGACGCCACAGGGCGGCGGACGGCCGGGAACCCTCGGGGCCGGGGTGAGGGCGTGGACAAAGTAGTCTTGAGCCCATGCCCGAACGCCGTACCGTCGCCCTTGTCACTCTTGGCTGCGCCCGTAACGAGGTGGACTCGGAGGAGCTTGCAGGCCGCTTGGCAGCGGACGGCTGGGAGCTCGTCCAGGAAGCCGCCGACGCGGACGTCGCCGTCGTCAACACCTGTGGCTTCGTCGAAGCCGCGAAGAAGGACTCTGTCGACGCACTCCTCGAAGCCAATGATCTGAAGGACCACGGGAGAACCCAGGCCGTCGTGGCGGTCGGCTGCATGGCCGAGCGGTACGGCAAGGAACTCGCCGAGGCGCTGCCCGAGGCGGACGGTGTGCTCGGCTTCGACGACTACTCCGACATCTCCGACCGGCTGCAGACCATCCTCAGCGGCGGTGTCCACGCCTCGCACACTCCGCGCGACCGTCGCAAGCTCCTGCCGCTCAGCCCGGTGGAGCGCCAGTCGGCGACCGAGGTCGCGCTGCCGGGCCACGCCCAGGCTCCCGAGGACGTGCCCGAGGACCTTCCCGAGGGAGTCGCCCCGGTGTCCGGGCCGCGTGCCCCGCTGCGCCGGCGCCTCGGCACCAGCCCCGTCGCGTCCGTGAAGCTCGCCTCCGGCTGCGACCGCCGCTGCTCCTTCTGCGCGATCCCCTCCTTCCGCGGCTCCTTCATCTCCCGGCGGCCCAGCGACGTCCTCGGTGAGACGCGCTGGCTGGCGGAGCAGGGCGTCAAGGAGGTCATGCTGGTCTCCGAGAACAACACCTCGTACGGCAAGGACCTCGGCGACATCCGGCTGCTGGAGACCCTGTTGCCGGAGCTCGCGGACGTCGACGGCATCGAGCGGGTGCGCGTCAGCTATCTCCAGCCGGCCGAGATGCGGCCCGGGCTGATCGACGTGCTGACCTCGACTCCGAAGATCGCGCCCTACTTCGACCTCTCGTTCCAGCACTCCGCCCCCGGCGTGCTCCGAGCCATGCGGCGCTTCGGCGACACCGAGCGGTTCCTGGAGCTGCTGGACACCATCCGGACCAAGGCGCCGCAGGCCGGTGTGCGCTCGAACTTCATCGTCGGTTTCCCCGGCGAGACCGAGGCCGACTTCGCCGAGCTGGAACGCTTCCTCACGCATGCGCGTCTGGACGCCATCGGTGTGTTCGGTTACTCCGACGAGGACGGCACGGAAGCCGTCTCGTACGACAACAAGCTGGACGCCGACGTCATCGCCGAGCGGCTGGAGCACCTGTCGCGGCTCGCGGAGGAGCTGACCGCGCAGCGCGCCGAGGAGCGGCTCGGTGAGCGCCTGGAGGTGCTCGTCGAGTCCGTGGACGGGGAGGACGGTGCGGTCGGCCGCGCCGCGCACCAGGCCCCGGAGACGGACGGCCAGGTGATCTTCACGTCGGGCGAGGGCCTGGCCCCCGGCCGTATGGTCGTGGCGAAGGCTGTCGGTACGGAGGGTGTCGACCTGGTGGCCGAGTTCTGCGAGGTCCTGGAGGGCGACCACAGGGTTCAGGAGGCGGCCAGATGACCGGAGTGCCGGCATCCGCGGGGGGCGGCACGGGTAGGCCCGCGCCCGGCGGCAAGCTCGGCGCTGCGGCCGTCAATCAGGCCAGCCTCTGGAACATCGCCAACATCCTCACCATGGTGCGGCTGGTGCTGGTGCCCGCCTTCGTCCTGCTCATGCTGCAGGACGGCGGGTACGACCCGGCATGGCGGGCCTGGGCATGGGCCGCTTTCGCCGTCGCCATGATCACGGACATCTTCGACGGTCATCTGGCGCGTACGTACAACCTGGTCACCGACTTCGGGAAGATCGCCGATCCGATCGCCGACAAGGCGATCATGGCGTCCGGCCTGATCTGCCTGTCCGCGCTCGGCGATCTGCCGTGGTGGGTGACCGGAGTGATCCTCTTCCGCGAGCTCGGCATCACGCTCATGCGGTTCTGGGTGATCCGCCACGGCGTGATTCCCGCCAGCCGCGGCGGCAAGATGAAGACCCTCGCGCAGGGCGCGGCGGTCGGGATGTACGTCCTCGCACTGACCGGTCCACTCGCCACCCTCCGCTTCTGGGTGATGGCCCTCGCCGTCGTGTTGACGGTGCTCACCGGCCTCGACTACGTGCGGCAGGCGATTGTGCTGAGGCGCAAGGGGCTGGCCAGGGAGCGTGCCGTGGCGGAGGCCGACCTGTGACCGTCGCCGCCCGGATCATCGCGGTGCTTGCGGAGCGTGGTCAGACCCTGGCGGCCGCGGAGTCCCTGACGGGCGGTCTGGTGGCCGCGGAGCTCACCGGTGTCCCCGGGGCCTCGGCGGCCTTCCGCGGGTCCGTCACGGCGTACGCAACGGAGCTGAAGCGGGACGTCCTGGGCGTCGACGGGACCCTCCTGGCGGAGCGGGGCGCGGTGGACGCCGAGGTCGCTGTGCAGATGGCGGCCGGTGTGCGCACGGTCCTGGGCGCCGGCTGGGGCATCGCCACCACCGGTGTGGCAGGTCCCGAGCCGCAGGACGGGAAGCCCGTCGGGACGGTCTTCGTCGCCGTCGCAGGGCCGGACGGTTCACGGAAAGTCGCCGCATTGCGGTTGAACGGTGGCCGGGCGGAAATCCGTAGAGAGAGTGTACGGAGCGTGCTCGAGCTGCTCTCCGGCGAACTGCACGAAAATGCGAGGGCACAGGATACGGAACAGAACGGGGGGAATTGATGTTTGCAGCCCTGAGTGAACACGACATCGCTCCCCGCACGGCCGCAGCGCGAGGCGGTACGGTGGGGCGTGAAGGATGCGGCTACACGGTCCGAGGAGGGAGCCACCGATGATTCTGCTCCGTCGCCTGCTGGGTGACGTGCTGCGTCGGCAGCGCCAGCGCCAGGGCCGTACTCTGCGCGAAGTCTCCTCGTCCGCCCGAGTTTCGCTCGGCTATCTCTCCGAGGTGGAGCGGGGGCAGAAGGAGGCTTCCTCTGAGCTGCTCTCCGCCATCTGCGACGCGCTTGACGTACGGATGTCCGAGCTCATGCGAGAAGTGAGCGACGAGCTGTCGCTGGCCGAACTGGCCGAGTCGGCAGCGGCCACCGAGACGGTGCCTGTGCCAGTACGCCCGATGCTCAATTCCGTATCCGTGACGTCGGTGGCAGGTGTGCCGACGGAGCGGGTGACCATCAAGGCGCCTGCGGAGGCGGTCGACGTCGTGGCCGCCTGATACGTACGGCTGGTGCGGCTCGTTTTCGAGCTGAGCCCCGGTCGCTGCCCCTGCGGGCGGCGCGCCGGGGTTTTTGCATTGCGCGGTTTGTGTCCGAATGTCTGGTACGGGCGCGTATGTCATGGTGGGTAAGCCTGACAGCCGAGCTGACTCGAGCTGACTCGCGCTGACCACCTACTGGAGGACACGCATGTCTGTCGTGAAGAGCCCGTTGTCCGAGGCCGACCTCAAGGCGGTCGGTAACGCGCTTCGCGGAGCCCTGGTGGATCTGGTGGATCTCGGCCTCGTGGCCAAGCAGGTCCACTGGAACGTCGTGGGGCCGCGCTTCCGGTCCGTCCATCTCCAACTCGACGAGGTCGTGGACACGGCCCGCCTGCATTCGGACACCGTGGCCGAACGCTGCTCTGCCATCGGTGTGACCCCGGACGGCCGGGCCGGCACCGTGGCGTCGCAAAGTGCCATCGGCACCGTCCCGGAGGGCTGGATCAAGGATGTCGACGCCGTGAAGACGCTGGTGGACGCCCTCGGCGCGGTGATCGAGCGGATGCGGGAGCGTATCGAGGTGACGGACGAACCGGACCCCGTGAGCCAGGACATCCTGATCGGGCTCACCGCGGACCTGGAGAAGCACGCCTGGATGTTCCAGGCCGAGAGCGCGTAGAAGAGCGCGTAGATCGGAGCCCGGTGCCGTTTCGCGCGCCGGGCCTGCATCCGGTGCGCCCTCCCGGCGGATGATCGCGCCGGTCTAGCGTGGTCCGGAGGGAGGCGAGCCATGGCACGAGGCGGAGGAGTGCGCGTGCCCGTGGTCGCCCTGGGACTCATAGCCGGCGGTCTGTGGTGGTGGGCGGTGTTGCGTCTGCTGCTGGCGCCGGACCAGTCCGGTCTGGTCGAGGGGGCGGTGGCGGCGGGCGGCTGGGGGCTGAGCCTTCTGCCGGTGCACGTCACGGCATCCCGCGGGGGTGGTGGGACGGTGGGCCGCATCGGAGGCGGGGCTGCTGCCGAGGGCCCGGCTCGCGTCGGTGGCGGATCGCGCCATACCGGTAAGGCATCGCGCAGCACGTGGATGCGGCGCCTCACGCAAGCACTGCAGGGTCCCCAGGTCCACGGTGGTTCCGGCCTCACCAGGGCATGGCGACGCCCCCGTTCGGGCGAATGATCTGACCCGTCGTGAACGACGATGCATCCGAGGCGAGATGGAGGACCGCGTGCGCGATGTCCTCTGGCTCACCGACCCTGCGGAGCGGAGAGAGCCGGACCATGGCCGCCTCCGCCTGATGCTGGAGCGTCGTGTCGTGGCGGTCGGTCATCGGGGTGCGGACCCAGCCGGGGGCGATGGCGTTCACGCGTATGGAGTGCGGGCCCAGTTCGGTGGCCAGCGTCTTCGTCAGCTGGACGACGGCAGCCTTGGCCGCGCTGTAGCAGAGCAGGCCTGCGCCGGCCGCGTCCACGGCTCCTGAGGCCATGGTGACGAGGGAACCCGGAGTGCCGGCCGCGATCATGGTGCGTGCCGCCTCCTGGCAGGCGTACAGAACTCCCTTGAAGTTGACGGCGAGGACACGGTCGAGGTCCTCGTCCCTGGTCTCCAGCACGGAGCTGCTGTGCATGATTCCGGCGATCGCGGCCAGGATGTCGAGCCGTCCGGCGCTCTCGATCGCGGCCTTCACCTGTGCGCGGTCCGCGACATCGAGGGTGTGGGTGGAGACCGTGCCGCCCGCGTCGCTGATCATGCTGCGGGTCTCGTCCAGTCCCTTCTCGTCGATGTCGGCGCAGTGGACCGCGGCACCTGCTTCGGCCAGGAGTGCGGCCGAGGCCCGGCCGATGCCGCCGGCTGCACCGGTGACGAACGCCGTCCGGCCGGTGAGGTCGTACGCGGTGAGACCCATGCCGGGACCGTACGACCAGATCTGACGGACCGTCAACTGGTCGTCGTGGACTCGTTGTCCGTCGACGCGTACATGTGAGGGTCGGGGTGCCGGGGTGCCGGGGTGGCCTGGCCGGAGGTGTCAGGGAGTCGGGCCCGCCTGGCAGCCCGGGCACCAGTACGTGACGCGTTCGCCGGTGCCGTCGCTCTGGTCCGCCTTGCGTACGGCGGTGCCGCAGCGCAGACAGGGATGGCCACCCCGGCCGTAGACGTACAGCCGGGGGCCGAAAGCCTGTCGACGAGGGCCGGCCAGCACACTGCGGTCGGTGGCCGTGGTCTGCCGTTCGAAGGTGTTCTTGTTGAGCTCCAGGAGCCGCTGGGCGGTGGCGACGAGCCGGGCGGGGACGTCCGCGGGCAGTTCGCCCACGGGGAGCCAGGGCGTGACCCCGGCGAGGAACGCGAGCTCCGACTTGTAGACATTGCCGATCCCGGCGAGATTGCGCTGGTCGAGGAGCGCTTCGCCGAGAGGGCGGGCCGGGTCCGCGAGGAGGTTGGCCCGGGCGGTGTCGGGGTCCCAGTCAGGGCCCAGGAGATCGGGACCGAGATGGCCGACGACGGTGGTCTCCTCGGCCGTGCGGACCAGCTCCAGGACGGGGAGGCGATAGCCGACGGCCGTCTGGGCGGCGGTGCCGAGGACGACCCGGATCTGGTGCGCGGGTCCGCCGCTCCAGCGCTTGCCGACGGCGAACACACGCCACGCGCCGTCCATCCGCAGGTGCGAATGGAGGGTGAGACCGCCCTCGAAACGGGTGAGGAGATGCTTGCCGCGTGAGGTGACGTCCAGAACGGACCGGCCGGTGAGGTCGGCGGTCGCGAACCGCGGCACGCGTAGATCGGACACGGTGAGCACCTGGCCCGCGAGGGCGGTGTGCAGCCGCTTCGCGGTCAGCCAGACGGTGTCTCCTTCGGGCATGGATCCATGATGCGCGAGGCGGGCACGGTGTGGGAGCCGGGCCGCGCAAATGAGCCCTCGGGGTGAGGGGGCGTACCCGGGAGCGAGCCTTGTGCGCGCAGCATTCCGTAAGGGGGGAGCGGGCCTTCTCTGTGACGGCCCGGACCCTCCCGCGCCCCGACCTCGCGGGAAACGTGTCTGTGGGCGGGCCGTCTCTCTGCGGACTCTCGAGCTCCCGACCTCGCGGCCAACGCCTTCAGGGGCGCAGCCGAAGCCCGCGCGGTGTGGCGAGGAAGCCCGAGACCTCCAGCGCCCGGGACAGCGGTGAGGTCAGCGCTGAGACCCCGTTCGCCCGTTCCACCGTGATCGTGCCGATGGCTCCCGCACGCGCCGCGTTCGCCAGTGCCGTGGCCGCCGCATGGAGAGCCGGCGCATCCGGGTCGGTCGCCCACGACAGCAGCGACTTGCCGCCGCGCTCCATGTACATCGTGAGCTCGCCGTCGACCAGGACCACCAGCGATCCCGCCTTCCGGCCCGGCTTGTGGCCGGCGCCGTCCGGCGGCTCGGGCCAGGGCAGCGCGGCTCCGTAGGCGTTGGCAGGGTCCGCGGCCGCCAGCACGACCGCCTGGGGCGGCGCGTCGCCTCCGCTCCGGTCCAGGGTGTTGGCCGCGGCCCGGAGACGGTCCACCGCGCCGTCCATCGCGAACTGGGCCGCCCCCAGCCCCTCGACCACATAGCCGCGCCGCGCCTGTCCGCTGTCCTCGAAGGCGGCGAGGATCCGGTACGTGGCGGAGAAGCCGCCCTCGACCCCCTCGGCCGCCACCGCGCCCCGGGTCACCACGCCATGTCGGTCGAGCAGGGTGCGGGCCAGGGCGTGTGCGCGATGGGTCGGTTCGGGTTCGAGGGGCGGCAGCAGTGACCAGCGGCCACTGACCGTCGGTGGTCCGGTACGGGAAGCGGTGCGGGCGCTCGCCGTCAGGGTTCCGTATCGCCCGCGGGGCACCGTCCGCTTGGCGCGGTGCGCCGTCGACCCGGCGGTGCGGCCCGAGCCGAGCAGCGAGCGCAGCGGGGAGAGGGTGTCGTTGGTGAGCCGGCCCGACCAGGCCAGGTCCCATACGGCGTCGGCCAGTTGGGGATCGTTGACGTCCGGGTGGGTCGTGGCCCGGATCTGCTCGGCGATCTGGCGGAAGAACAGTCCGTATCCCGCGGCGAGGGTGGTCAGGACGGATTCGTGGAGGGCGGTGAGCTCCAGCGGATGGGGCTGGGGAAGCAGCAGCGGTGCCGCGTCGGCGAGGTAGAGCGAGACCCAGCCGTCCTTGCCGGGCAGCGCGCCCGCGCCGGCCCACAGGACTTCGCCGGCCGTGGTCAGCTCGTCCAGCATCGCGGGGCTGTAGCCGCGGACGCGAGAGGGCAGGATCAGCTTCTCCAGGGCGGAGGCGGGGACGGCCGCGCCCTGCAGTTGCTCGATGGCGCGGGCCAGCCCGTCGATGCCGCTCAGGCTGTTGTTGCCCAGGTGCTGCCATTGGGGGACGAAGACGGCCAGCGCGGCCGGTGGCACGGGCTCCAGCTCGTGGCGCAGGGCCGCCAGCGACCGGCGGCGCAGCCGTCGCAGCACGGCCGCGTCGCACCATTCCTGGCCGATGCCGGCGGGGTGGAACTCGCCCTGCACCACGCGCCCGTTCGCAGCGAGCCGGTGCAGCGCACCGTCGGTCACGGCCACGCCCAGCCCGAAGCGGCCGGCGGCCTGTGCGGTGGTGAACGGGCCGTGCGTCCGCGCGTACCGGGCGAGCAGATCGCACAGTGGATCCTTGACCGGTTCGGTGAAAGCCTCGGGGACGCCGACCGGGAGCGCGGTCCCGAGTGCGTCGCGCAGCCGTCCGGCGTCCTCGATCGCCGCCCAGTGATCGGCTCCGGCGATCCGCACCTGAATCGCCCGGCGGGACGCGGCCAGGTCCCGGGGCCACTGCCGTTCGGCGCCGCGCTCGACGAGTTCCGCGTCCGTCAGCGGGCCGAGGAGCCGCAGCAGGTCGGCGACGCCCTCCTCGTCCTTGATCCTTCGGTCCTCGGTGAGCCACTGGAGCTCGCGTTCCAGCTCGGTCAGTACGTCGGCGTCGAGCAGCTCGCGCAGCTCCGCCTGGCCGAGGAGCTCGGACAGCAGCCGGGAGTCCAGCGACAGGGCCGCCGCCCTGCGCTCGGCCAGCGGGGAGTCGCCCTCGTAGAGGAACTGGGCGACATAGCCGAACAGCAGCGAACGGGCGAAGGGCGAGGGCTCGGGAGTGGTGACCTCGACCATCCGGACCCGGCGGGCCTCGATGTCGCCCATCAGCTCGGTCAGGCCCGGCACGTCGAACACGTCCTGGAGACACTCGCGGACCGCTTCGAGGACGATCGGGAAGGACCCGAACTCGCTCGCCACCTCCAGGAGCTGGGCCGCACGCTGGCGCTGCTGCCACAGCGGGGTGCGCTTGCCGGGGTTGCGCCGGGGCAGCAGGAGCGCCCGTGCGGCGCACTCGCGGAACCGGGAGGCGAACAGCGCGGAGCCGCCCACCTGGTCGGTGACGATCTGGTTGATCTCGCCCTTGTCGAAGACGGCGTCGGCCGCCCCGACCGGGGCCTGGTCGCTGTCGAACGTCGCGTCCAGATGCACCGGGTCCTGGTCCAGGAGGTCCAGGCCCATCAGATCGGCGTCCGGCAGCCGCAGCACGATGCCGTCGTCGGCATGCATGACCTGGGCGTCCATGCCGTACCGCTCACTGAGCCGGGCGCCGAGCGCCAGCGCCCAGGGGGCGTGCACCTGGGCGCCGAACGGCGAGTGGATCACCACCCGCCAGTCGCCCAGCTCGTCCCGGAACCGCTCGACGAGGATCGTCCGGTCGTCGGGCACATGGCCGCACGCACGGCGCTGCTCGTCGAGGTACGCCAGGATGTTGTCGGCGGCCCAGGCGTCCAGGCCGGCGGCCAGCATCCGCAGCCGGGCGTCCTCGGAGGACAGTCCGCCGACCTCCCGGAGGAACGCGCCCACCGCGCGCCCCAGTTCGAGCGGGCGCCCCAGCTGGTCGCCCTTCCAGAAGGGCAGGCGTCCCGGAACTCCGGGCGCGGGGGAGACGAGCACCCGGTCGCGCGTGATGTCCTCGATCCGCCACGAGGTGGTGCCCAGAGTGAAGACGTCGCCCACCCGCGACTCGTACACCATCTCCTCGTCGAGCTCGCCGACCCGGCCGCCGCCCTTCTTCGGGTCCGCGCCTGCCAGGAACACGCCGAACAGACCGCGGTCCGGGATGGTGCCGCCGGACGTGACGGCGAGACGCTGCGCGCCCGGGCGGCCCGTGACCGTGCCCGCGACGCGGTCCCAGACCACACGCGGCCGCAGCTCGGCGAACGCGTCGGAGGGATACCGTCCCGCCAGCATGTCGAGGACGGCCGTGAACGCCGACTCGGGCAACGAGGCGAACGGCGCGGCCCGCCGGGTCAGCGCCAGCAGGTCGTCGACCTGCCAGGTGTCCAGGGAGACCATGGCCACCAACTGCTGGGCGAGCACGTCCAGAGGGTTCGACGGGACGCGAAGCGCTTCGATGGAACCGGTGCGCATCCGCTCGGTGACGACCGCCGACTGCACCAGGTCGCCGCGGTACTTCGGGAACACGACACCGGTGGAGACCGCACCCACCTGATGGCCCGCGCGGCCGACGCGCTGAAGTCCGGACGCCACCGACGGCGGAGACTCGACTTGCACGACGAGGTCCACCGCCCCCATGTCGATCCCCAGCTCCAGGCTGGAGGTGGCGACGACGGCGGGCAGCCGCCCCGCCTTCAGATCCTCCTCGACCAGGGCTCGCTGCTCCTTGGAGACCGAACCGTGGTGCGCGCGGGCGAGGAGGGGCGGGGCGCCGCGCACGGACCCCGACTGCCCCATGAGCTCCGCGGGCGAGGCCTCCTCCGGCATGGCCTCGCCCGTGGCCCGTTCATAGGCGATCTCGTTGAGACGGTTGCACAGGCGCTCGGCCAGCCGGCGGGAGTTGGCGAAGACGATCGTGGAGCGATGGGCCTGGACGAGGTCGACGATCTTCTCTTCGACATGCGGCCAGATCGACGGCTTGTCTCCGCCGTCCGGCGACGACGAGGCCTCGGACGCAGGGGATCCGCCCAGTTCTCCCATGTCCTCGACCGGGACGACCACGGAGAGGTCGAACTCCTTGCCCGATTTCGGCTGGACGATCTCCACCTTCCGCTGCGGGGAGAGATAGCGGGCCACCTCGTCCACCGGGCGGACCGTCGCCGACAGGCCGATGCGCCGGGCCGGGCGCGGCAGCAGCTCGTCGAGACGCTCCAGCGACAGGGCGAGGTGCGCACCCCGCTTCGTCCCCGCGACGGCGTGCACCTCGTCGAGGATCACCGTCTCGATGCCCGACAGCGCGTCCCGTGCGGCGGAGGTGAGCATCAGGAACAGCGACTCGGGTGTGGTGATGAGGATGTCCGGCGGCTTCGTGGCCAGGGAGCGGCGCTCGGCGGCGGGGGTGTCCCCCGAGCGGATGCCGACACGGATCTCGGGTTCGGGCGTCCCGAGACGCACGGATTCCTGGCGGATACCGGTCAGCGGGCTGCGGAGATTGCGCTCCACGTCGACGGCGAGCGCCTTGAGCGGGGAGACGTACAGGACGCGGCAGCGCTTCTTCGGGTCCGCGGGCGGGGGAGCGGAGGCGAGGCCGTCGAGCGCGGCGAGGAACGCGGCCAGGGTCTTGCCCGAGCCCGTCGGCGCCACGACCAGGACGTCCGTGCCCTCGCCGATCGCCTGCCAGGCCCCTTCCTGCGCGGCGGTGGGCGCGCTGAAAGCTCCCGTGAACCAGCTGCGGGTCGCGGGAGAGAAGGAATCGAGTGCGGTCCTGGCCATGTCCACCATCGTGCACCGGACCACTGACAATTACTGTCCGCAGCATGGACCCGCAGGTCAGCGGGGCCCGCTCGGGCGCACAATGGCTGAATGAGCGGTCCGGCGGATCACGAGTGGGCACGGCACTGGCAGTACGAGGAACTGCCCGGCCTCGACCTCCTGCGGGCCCGCTATGTGCGGCACACCTTTCCCCGCCACAGCCACGAGGGCTTCGTCTTCGGGGCGGTCACCGGCGGGGTCGAGGACGTGAGCATGCCCGAGGGCAACATCAGCGCCCGGCCCGGCACGGTCGTCATGATCAATCCCGAGGTGCCGCACTCGGCGCGCGCCGGGGTGGACGAGGGCTGGGCGTACTCGACCCTGTATCCCTCCGTGGATCTCGTCACCGAGATAGCCGGCGAGGTCAGCTCGGTGCGGGGCACGCCGGCGTTCGGCGAGACGATCGTCGAGGACGCGCAGACCGCCGAACTCATCCGCGGTGTCCATCAGGCGGCGGAGGCGGGCAACGCACTCGCCGCCGACAGCCTGCTCCGGGTGGCCGTGGCCCGGCTGGTGGCGCGGCACGGCAGCCGGCTGCCCTCCCGGACGCCGAGTGCCTCCGGGGCGCGTACGGCAGCGGAGGCGAAAGCGCTGTTGGAGGAGCGCATGACGGATCCGCCGTCCCTGGAGCGACTCGCGCTGGAGCTCGGCACGAGCCCCTTCGCGCTCCTGCGGGCCTTCAAGGCGGCGTACGGCATGCCTCCGCACACCTGGCTCACCGATGCGCGGGTACGCCGGGCCCGTCGGCTCCTGGACGCTGGGGCCGCGCCCGCCGACGCGGCCGTCGCCGTGGGGTTCACCGACCAGCCCCATCTGAACCGGCATTTCACCCGGATCGTGGGCGTGCCTCCCGGCGCTTATCGCAAAGAGCGTGCAAGAACGTACAAGACCTCGGGCGAGAGCCCCACGTAGCGTCCCTGACGTGCCAGAACAGACAGCCTCTCCCCAGACCCGCACCCCGAGCCCGCCGGAGATACGCACGACACCCCCAGAGCCCCCGTCCAAGCCGGACTCGGCCGTCGTCCGGGACGCGCTCGGCGTCGGCATCGCCGTCGGCCTCTCCGGCTTCGCCTTCGGTGTGACGTCCGCGGGTGCCGGACTCACCCTGCTCCAGACCTGCGCGCTGAGCCTTCTGGTGTTCACCGGCGCCTCGCAGTTCGCGCTCGTCGGCGCGATCGCTGCGGGCGGCAACCCGCTCGCCGCCGCAGCCGGAGCGTTCTTCCTCGGCGTGCGGAACGCCTTCTACGGGTTGCGCCTGTCGCAGTTGCTCGCCCTGCCGCGCTTCGTGCGTCCGTTCGCCGCGCACTGGGTGATCGACGAGACCACGGCCGTCTCCCTCGCCCAGCCGACCCGCAGGGCGGTACGGATCGGCTTCACGGTCACCGGTCTGACGCTGTACGTGCTGTGGAACCTGACCACGCTGGTCGGCGCGCTCGGTGCCGAGGCGCTCGGTGACACGGATGCCTGGGGGCTGGACGCCGCTGGACCCGCCGTGTTCCTGGCACTGCTCGCACCCATGCTGCGGACGACGACCGAACGTGTGGTCGCCGGGCTGGCCGTCGTCCTGGGGCTCGGGTTCCTGCCGGTGCTGCCCGCCGGAGTCCCGGTGCTGGTGGCGGCGCTCGCCGCGCCCGCGGTGCTCTGGCTCAAGGGGCGGGGGCTGCTCGGGCGCAGGGCACAGGAGACCGATATCGCGGCGAGGGCCGCAGGACCGGCAGCTTCGGCTGAGGCCGGCGCGGCTCAGGCGGACCGTACCGAACGAGGCAGTGACGAGTCCGGCAGTGACGAGTCCGGCCGCACGAAGGGAGACGACCGATGAGCATCTGGATCGCGATCGCAGCCACCGCCGTCGGCTGCTACCTGGTCAAGCTGGCCGGTCTGCTCGTGCCGGCGCACACGCTCGAGCGCCCGGTCGTCCAGCGGCTCGCGGCCCTCCTGCCCGTCGCGCTGCTGGCCGCCCTGACCGCCCAGCAGACCTTCAGTGACAACAGCTCCCTGGTCCTCGACGCCCGCGCGGCCGGCCTCGCGGCGGCCGCCGTCGCGCTGATCCTGCGGGCGCCCTTCCTGATCGTGGTCGGCGCCGCCGTGGCGGTCACGGCGGGAGTGCGGGCACTCGGCGGGTGAAGCGGCGGCGACGAGTGGGGCGGTGAGGCGGGCTGCGCGGTCAGCCGATCGCGCGGCCGTACGCCCGCAGTGTCCGCAGTGCCTCGATCGTCACGATCGGGCGGGCCTCCAGGGCCGTACCGGGTGCCCACTGGCGCCAGTTCACGGGCCAGCCGCCGTCCTCCTGCTGACGGCTCTCCAGGTGGTCCAGCGACCGTGCCATCTCGTCGTCCGTGAACCACCGTCTCGCCAGGGATTCAGGTGTACGGGCGTAGTCGTGCGGGAAGTGGTGCTCCTTTGGCGCATAGCCGTCGGCGACCGGGAACGCCTCGATCCGCGCCGGGTCCAGCACCGCCAGTCTCTGCTCCCGCACCAGCCGCCCGAGCCGGTCGGCAGCGGCCTCCGCCCGGACCCGGTCCGGCACACCCTCCAGGAAAGTGACCGCCGCCTCGATCTCGTACGGATGCGACTTCTCCAGCGCGTCGACAGCGGTCCAGCAGTAGTCCGTGGCACGGAACAGCCACGCGTGCCAGACCTGGTTGCGGTGCAGCAGCCCGACCACCGGCCCCGTCGTGAGGAGTTCGCTCGGCGGATCGTCCACCACGGGGACGAACGGCGCCGACGGATAGCCGCGCTGCGAGGGATGGACGGCGGGGAGCGCACCGTCCGGCGTCGAGACATCGGTGAGGTAGCGGCACATCCGCTCGATGCGGAGCCCGCCGCAACGACCGATGGAGTCCAGGACGCGCAGGGCGTGTGCGGTGTGCAGGGGCTGGCTCACGGGTCCGCGCAGATCCGGTTCGAGGGCGTGGCCGTAGCCCCCGTCCTCGTCGAGATAGGCGGCCAGGGCGGTCTCGACGGCATCAGAGCTTCCGCGCAGGAAGTGATACGCGAATCGCCGCTGCTCCAGCACCCGGGCCGTGAGCCAGACGAACTGCTCGGCGCGGGCGGTCGGTGACGCGGGAGAGGGCACAGAGGTTGCTCCGGTTCCAGCCATCCTCCGACGGTAGGGCGGAAAGAGCTTTCGGCATGCGGGACGGACGATGCTGCACCCCCGGGAGCGGGATAATGCAGTCATGCGGTTGACGATTTTCTGGGAGCGGATGGCGGACCACTTCGGTCCTTCCTACGCCGACTCCTTCGCGCGCGACCATGTGATGACCGAACTCGGAGGGCGTACGGTCCACGAGGCGCTGCGGTCCGGCTGGGAGGCGAAGGACGTCTGGCGAGCCGTGTGCGCGGCCATGGACGTACCTGCCGACAAGAGGTGATTCATGTGATGGACACCCGGGCGGCCGACCAGCGGCCGCGGCTGTAGGCGAGACTGAGCCCGTGGCCCAGACCGACGAGAGTGA
Source organism: Streptomyces sp. AM8-1-1 (assembly GCF_032229325.1). NCBI lineage: Bacteria > Bacillati > Actinomycetota > Actinomycetes > Kitasatosporales > Streptomycetaceae > Streptomyces > Streptomyces sp. AM8-1-1. The sequence goes on along the minus strand of NZ_CP135086.1, from coordinate 2,177,286 downwards.
CCAGGACAGAACCGAGCAGGGCACGCCCGCGGGAGGCGCGACTCCTCCGCAGGCGCCGCCGAGCCCGCCGGTGGCCGAGCCCGCCGGTTCTGCCCGGATGCCCCGCTGGCTGCCGCGCGCGCTGGTGCTCGCTCTGACGCTCTACGCCTGCTTCCAGCTCGGCAGTTGGGCCTTCCATCAGCTCATCGGGCTGCTGATCAACATCCTGATCGCTTTCTTCGTGGCGCTGGCGATCGAGCCCGCAGTCGGCAGGATGGCCGCGCGGGGGATGCGGCGAGGACTCGCCACCTTCCTGGTCTTCTTCGCCGTGCTGATCGCGGGAGCCGGCTTCGTCTTCCTGCTCGGCTCGATGCTGGCCGGTCAGATCGTGCAGATCGTCGAGGACTTCCCCCAATACCTCGACTCGGTCATCAAGTGGATCAACGACACCTTCAGCACCCAGCTGTCCCGGGTGGAGGTCCAGGACAGCCTGCTGCGCTCGGACTGGCTCCGTCGCTATGTGCAGAACAGCGCGAGCGGCGTGCTGGACATCTCGGCCACCGTGCTCGGCGGTCTGTTCCAGGTGCTGACGATCTTCCTGTTCTCGTTCTACTTCGCGGCCGACGGACCCCGGCTGCGCCGTGCCCTGTGCTCCGTCCTGCCGCCGGCCCGGCAGACCGAGGTGCTGCGGGCGTGGGAGATCGCCGTCGACAAGACGGGTGGCTACATCTACTCGCGCGGCCTGATGGCACTGATTTCGGGCGGCGCGCACTACGTCCTGCTGGAGATCCTGGGTGTGCCCTACGCCCCGGCGCTCGCCGTGTGGGTCGGCCTGGTCTCCCAGTTCATCCCGACCATCGGCACCTACCTGGCGGGCGCGCTGCCGATGCTGATCGCCTTCACCGTGAACCCCTGGTACGCGCTGTGGGTGCTCGGCTTCGTGGTGGTCTACCAGCAGTTCGAGAACTACGTGCTCCAGCCGAAGCTCACCTCCAAGACGGTCGACATCCATCCCGCGGTGGCCTTCGGATCGGTCGTGGCCGGCACGGCGCTGCTCGGAGCGGTGGGCGCCCTGGTGGCGATTCCGGCGGTCGCCACGCTCCAGGCCTTCCTGGGTGCCTATGTGAAGCGCTACGAGGTGACCGACGACCCGCGGGTGCACGGTCACCGGCACCGCGGCGGCCGGACGCTCCGGCGGATGCGCGATGTGCTGGGCAAGAAACGGGATGCCCCGGGCGCGGGGAAGAACGCGCCCGCTGAGGCCGCGCACGAGGCCGAGCCGCCTGAGGGAGCCGCGCGCGAGGGGGAGCCGCCCGTCGGCGGTCCGCCCGCCGCAGGTGGTCCGTCGGCAGGGGATCCGCCCGACGAACCCGGTGCGGGGCCCGGCATCGACGGCCCCGGTCGTCCCGCCTGACGGGTGCCACCAGGCAGGGTGCGGGCCTGCCCGGACAGGCCGGGGGCGACGGTTCGTGGCGCGCCGCGTGATGCGCTTGACACCGAAATCGAACATCCATTCTTATGGGATTCCGGCCGCGGTGACCCGGGAGTTGTCCACAGGCTGGAAGGACGTCGAGGCCCATTGTCAGTGGCAGGGGATAGCGTCTTTGACGTGAAGCGATCGACTCAAGCAAATCGGGTGGAACCCATGGCAGGAACCGACCGCGAGAAGGCGCTCGACGCCGCGCTCGCACAGATTGAACGGCAATTCGGCAAGGGCGCGGTGATGCGCCTGGGCGAGCGGCCGAACGAGCCCATCGAGGTCATCCCCACCGGGTCGACCGCGCTCGACGTCGCGCTCGGCGTCGGCGGACTGCCGCGCGGCCGTGTGGTGGAGGTGTACGGCCCGGAGTCCTCCGGAAAGACGACTCTCACGCTGCACGCCGTCGCCAACGCCCAGAGGGCAGGCGGCTCGGTGGCATTCGTGGACGCGGAGCACGCCCTCGACCCCGAGTACGCGAAGAAGCTCGGTGTCGACATCGACAACCTCATCCTGTCCCAGCCGGACAACGGTGAACAGGCGCTCGAGATCGTCGACATGCTCGTCCGCTCCGGCGCGCTCGACCTGATCGTCATCGACTCCGTCGCCGCGCTGGTGCCGCGGGCGGAGATCGAGGGCGAGATGGGCGACTCGCACGTCGGTCTGCAGGCGCGGCTGATGAGCCAGGCGCTGCGGAAGATCACCTCCGCGCTGAACCAGTCGAAGACCACCGCGATCTTCATCAACCAGCTCCGCGAGAAGATCGGCGTGATGTTCGGCTCGCCGGAGACCACGACCGGTGGCCGCGCGCTGAAGTTCTACGCCTCGGTGCGCCTCGACATCCGGCGAATCGAGACCCTGAAGGACGGCACCGACGCGGTGGGCAACCGCACCCGGGTCAAGGTCGTCAAGAACAAGGTCGCACCGCCGTTCAAGCAGGCCGAGTTCGACATCCTCTACGGCCAGGGCATCAGCCGCGAGGGCGGTCTGATCGACATGGGCGTGGAGAACGGCTTCGTGCGCAAGGCGGGCGCCTGGTACACGTACGAGGGCGACCAGCTCGGACAGGGCAAGGAGAACGCCCGTAACTTCCTGAAGGACAACCCCGATCTCGCCAACGAGATCGAGAAGAAGATCCTCGAGAAGCTGGGCGTCGGCGTGAAGCCGGAGGCGCCGGCCGCCGAGCCCGGTGCGGACGCGGCGGGCAGCCCGGCTGCTCCGGCCGAGGACGCGGCGAAGTCGGTGCCTGCGCCCGCCACCAAGGCCAAGGCGGCCAAGACGGCGGCGGCCAAGGGCTAGCGCATGGCCCGGCGAACCGAATGGCCGGGCGACAGCGCCGACTCGTCGAGGGCCGAGAAGGAGCTGTCGCCCCAGGACCCGGCGGAGCGGGCGCGGGCGATCTGCCTGCGCCTGCTCACCGGGACGCCGCGCACCCGCAAACAGCTCGCGGATGCGCTGCACAAGCGGGAGATCCCCTCGGAGGTGGCCGAGGAGGTTCTCTCCCGCTTCGAGGACGTTGGCCTGATCAATGACGCGGCCTTCGCGGACGCGTGGGTGGAGTCCCGCCACCACGGCCGCGGCCTCGCCCGACGGGCGCTGGCGCGGGAGCTGCGGACGAAGGGCGTGGACTCGTCGCTGATCGACGAGGCGGTGGGGCAGCTCGACTCCGAGCAGGAGGAGGAGACCGCGCGGGAGCTGGTCGCCCGCAGACTCCGCTCCACCCGCGGCCTCGACCGCGACCGCCGCATACGCCGCCTCGCGGGCATGCTGGCCCGCAAGGGCTACCCGGAGGGCATGGCGCTGCGGGTGGTCAGACGGGCCTTGGAGGAAGAGGGCGAGGACGTGGAAGGCCTGGACGAGGGCGGTGGGTTCTAGCCTCTCGGGCCGACGGGGGAGGAGCCACGGGGAACGGGCTAGCTTCCAGCCGGAAGCCGGAAGCCGGAAGCCGGAAGCCGGAAGCCGGAAGCCGGAAGCCGGACCCGCAGGCGGGCGGCGCGTCCCCGTGCCGCCCTACGCCTCGACCGGGAAGCCCGCTGCCTTCCACGCCTGGAACCCGCCGATGAGGTCGGTCGCGCGGTGCAGGCCCAGGTCGCGCAGTGAGGCCGCCGCGAGGGAGGACGCGTAGCCCTCGTTGCAGATCACCACGACCCGCAGATCGTGGCTGACCGCCTGAGGTGCGCGATGGCTGCCCTGCGGATCCAGGCGCCACTCCAGCTCGTTGCGCTCCACGACCAGCGCGCCGGGGATCAGCCCGTCCTGGTCGCGCAGGGCCGCATAGCGGATGTCCACCAGCAGGGCGCCCTCCGCCGCCTCCGCGAAGGCCTGCTTCGGCTCGACACGGTCCAGTCCTTCGCGGACCCGATCCAGCAGTTCGTCGATCCCGACCCGGTCACCCTGCCTACTCACTGCCAGTCCTCCGGGCTCTCGACCTGCTCGAGACGGAGCACCGCACCGGTCCGGCTGAAGCGCCGGATCAACGGCAGCGGCGGGTAGTACGCATGGACCGAGACGGCATGCTCGCTCGCCGACTCGTTCAGCACCTCGTGCACATGGTGCGTGCCGAAGGCGCGGCCCCGGCCCGGGCCCAACTGCCGCTCGCGGTCGACGCCTTCGTGCAGTTCCAAGGTCTTCCAGCCGCTCGCGGGCAGCCGTACGGCGAGGGAGTTCTCCTTCAGCTCACCGGCGGCCGTGGCGAACGCGCCGAACGACTCGGCGTGGTCGTGCCAGCCGGTGCCCGTGCCGGGTGGCCAGGCGATGAGCCAGGCCTCGCTGCCGCCGGGTCCTTCGAGCCGTACCCAGGTGCGGCCCTCGGGGTCGAGGGGCAGTGAGGCGATGAGGTCGGTGTCGGCTGCGGCGTTCTGCACGAATGCGAGGAGCTCGGCCACGGTCGGAGCCGACGGCTCGGCCACCAAGTCCACCGAGGCGGGCACGCTCTCGACCGGAGCGCCGGAGACGGTCACGGCGGGCTCCGCGACAGCGGCACCAGAGGCAGCGGTGCCGGAGACAGCGGTGCCGGAGACAGGGGTGCCGGAGACCGAGGGGTCAGAGGCAGAGGTGTCGGACGCAGGGGTGCCAGGGGTAGGGGTGACGACAGACTGGGACACGGAAACCGTCCTGGAAGTTCGCGGGTGCGCGCGCAGGCTCAGCGGGCCCGCGCGCGAGGGAGAGGCGAATTCAGCAGGAGGGGCGACACACGCAGCCCGCATAGCGGACGAGGTCCATATGGACCCTCCGCCACAGGCGCACATCGGTGTCAGTCACGTTCCGGAGTACACCACGCGTGTCCGCGACGGTCAATTGATGTCCGCAGTGCGGTCACTGCGCACCGAAGATGGTGGGCCACCTCGCGCCGCGTCCGCCGCCGCGTACAGCTCCGCGGGTCGCACACCCGTGAACGCGGCGACCAGATGCCCGTCCGGCCGCACCAGCAGCACGGTGTGTGCCGAGGCGCCGGGATAGCTCTCCGTCACCAGCAGCTCCGCCCGCACGGGCAGTGCCGTCACCGCCGCCGCCAGGCGCGGCATCACCCCCGCGCTCATCCAGTGCCGTTGGTCCCACACCCCCGTACCCGGTGCGACGAGGACCACGAGCAACTGCCCGCCGCCCAGCCGGTCCCGCAGCCGCGCGCTGGTCCCGTCGGGTGTCGTCACCCGGACGTCGACGACCGGGGCGCCGGCCTCCGTGCCGACGAGGGTCTGCCCAGGGGCGTATTCGGGCGCGAGAGGGGAGTGCGTGTAGACGGGGGGCGCACCGAGCGGGCCCAGCCCCAGATGGCCGTCCATGAGGAGGGCGTCGTGGCCGCGTGCCGCACCGGGAAGGTACGTACGCAGCGCGCTGCTGCCGCGCAGTATCGGCAGTGACTGGTCCGCGGCCCGCAGCCGGGCAGCGACACACGACCGGCGTTCCGCCTGGTAGCTGTCCAGCAGCAGCTCGGACCCACCGTGGTGCCAGACGTGCGCCAGCTTCCAGGCAAGGTTCTCCGCGTCCCTGAGGCCTTCGTCGAGCCCCTGAGTGCCCACGGCACCGAGCAGATGCGCGGCGTCGCCGGCGAGGAAGGCACGGCCCACGCGCCAGCGCCGGGCGAGCCGGTGGTGCAACGTATGGACGCCGGTGTCGATCAGTTCGTACGACGCCGCCCCGCCGGACCAGCCGGCCAGCGTGTCCCGGACCCGTGCGATCAGGGCGTCGGGAGTGACCAGTTCGCCGCGGGCCGGCAGCAGCCAGTCCAACCGCCAGACGTCGTCCGGCAGCGGGCGCGCGGTGATCTCCTCACCGCCCGTCCGCCACGGCGGCAGGCGGTGCAGCAACGCCTCGTCGGGCCAGGGGAGTTCGGCGCGCAGCGTGGCGACCGCGTGGCGCTCCACCGCCGTACGCCCCGGGAAACGGACACCGAGGAGCTTGCGGACCGTCGACCGGGCGCCGTCGCACCCCACGAGATGGCTCCCGCGCCACCACGTCGCCTCCGGGCCGCGAGTGTGGACGCTGACCCCGTCGTCGTCCTGCTCCAGCGAATCCACATGGCTCTCGGTCACGAGATTGATCAGCGGCTGGGCGGCGACGGCGTCGCGCAGCCCGCGGGCCAGGGCGTGCTGAGGGATGTGCAGCGGTGAGGGAGCAAGGTCGTCCCCCAGCGCGACCACGCGCACGTCCTGCTTCCGTCGCATCGTGCGCCAGCCGGCCCAGCGGGCTCCTTCGTCACGAAGAGTGGTGCATCCGAGCCGCTCCATCATGGACGCGACATCGGGGCGCAGCACGACCGTGCGTGCGGGGCGGGGCTCCTCCTTGCCGACGCTGTCGTCGAGCAGGACAGAAGGGACACCTCGCTGGGCAAGGGCCACGGAGAGCGCCAGCCCCACGGGACCCGCGCCGACGATGATCACCGGGTCCACGGCGTGACTCCTCGGGCCCGGAGGGACGTGCGGAGAGGTGCGGTAGGAGCCCGGTGCGCGATCACAGAACGTATGCAACCTATTGCGCGTGCCCGCGTCAAGCGACCACGGTACGCAACGGAGGGCCCTGCGTTTTGCGGGCACTCGTGTGACGCGCCACCGGAACGCGGTGAGGGGGCGGCAGCCCATGGCCGCCGCCCCCTCACCGGTCGTACATCTCGATGAGCCGTCAGGTGGTGCTGCCGTCACCGGTCCTGATGCCTGGCTCCGCGACGGGCTCCTCGGCACCGGCCAGGTCGGCGGCGAGCACCGCCCCCGTGCTCTTCTTCGCACGGCGCAGCCTGCGCTCCAGCCACGACGCGAAGGTCGTGAGGATCAGGTTGAGGACGATGTAGATCAGCGCGACGACGATGAAGCTGGGAATGACGTTCGCGTAGTTCGCGGCGAGGGTGCCGCGGGCGTTCAGCAGTTCCGTGAAGGCCAGGATCGCGCCGCCGAGAGCGGTGTCCTTGACGATGACGACGAGCTGGCTGACCAGCGCGGGGAGCATCGCGGTCACGGACTGCGGCAGCAGAATGCTGGTCATCGTCTGACCCTTGCGCAGACCGATGGCCTTGGCGGCCTCCGTCTGGCCCTTGGGCAGCGACAGGATGCCGGCCCGAACGACCTCGGCGAGCACCGAGGCGTTGTACAGGACGAGGCCGGTGACCACGGCGTACAGCGGACGCAGGTCACTGCTGATGCCGGAGGAGTTCGCGTACAGCTGGTTCGCGAACAGCATCAGGAGAAGGACCGGGATCGCGCGGAAGAACTCCACGACGACCGAGGCCGGAACCCTGATCCAGCGGTGGTCCGACATCCGGGCGATGCCGAAGATCGCGCCCAGGGGCAGGGCGATGACCATCGCGAGCGCAGCGGCCTTCAGCGTGTTCCCGAGGCCGGGCAGCAGATAGGTCGTCCAGGCCTGTGCCTCGGTGAACGGCTTCCACAGGGACCATTCGAGCTGTCCCTTGTCCGACATCACGCTGAAGATCCACCAGCACAGCAGCGCAAGCACTGCCAGGAATCCGGCGGTGTAGACGATGTTGCGGCGCTTGGCGCGGGGGCCGGGAGCGTCGTAGAGGACCGACGTCATCGCTTCACCGCCACGCGCTTGCCGACCCAGCCGAGGAGGAGGCCGGTGGGGAGAGTCAGAACGACGAACCCGAAGGCGAAGACGGCCGAGATGAGCACCAACTGCGCTTCGTTCTCGATCATCTCCTTCATCAGCAGGGCCGCTTCCGCCACACCGATGGCCGCTGCGACCGTGGTGTTCTTCGTCAGGGCGATCAGCACGTTGGTGAGCGGGCCGACCACCGAGCGGAACGCCTGCGGGAGAACGACACTCATGAGCACCTGGGTGAAGCTGAGCCCGATGGCCCGCGCCGCCTCCGCCTGGCCGACCGGCACCGTGTTGATGCCCGACCGCACGGCCTCGCAGACGAACGCCGCGGTGTACGCCGACAGTCCGAGGACGGACAGCCTGAACGCCAGGGTGTCGAAGTCGTCCGCCACGCCCAGTGTCATGCCGAAGACATCGGCGAGACCGAGCGAGGAGAAGACGATGATGACGGTCAGCGGAATGTTCCGGACCAGGTTCACGTAGACCGTGCCGAAGGCACGCATCAGAGGAACAGGGCTCACCCGCATCGCGGCAAGAATGGTGCCCAGTACCAAGGAGCCGATTCCGGAGAAGACGGTGAGCTGCACCGTCACCCAGAACGCTCCGAGCAAGTCGTAACCTTCAAGAAAGTCGAACACTGTCTCCCGCGCTTCCGCGTGTAGGAGGGCGCGGCACGCCGCCGTCAGTGGCGGCGTGCCGGGTCAGCCCTGCTTCACTTGACGATGTTGCCGATCTTCGGGGCGGGCTCGTTCTTGTAGTTGGCCGGACCGAAGTTGTCCGTCACGGCCTTGTCCCAGGCCTTGTCCTTGACCATCTTCTCGAGCGCGGCGTTGATCTTGTCGACCATCGCCTTGTCGCCCTTCTTGACGCCGATGCCGTAGTTCTCGTTGCTCAGCTTCAGACCGGCGAGCTTGAACTTGCCCTTGTACTGGTCCTGCGCGGCGAAGCCGGCGAGGATCGAGTCGTCCGTGGTCAGCGCGTCGACGGCGCCGCTCTGGAGGGCGCTGAGGCACTCGGAGTAGGTGCCGACCTGCTTCAGCTGGGCCTTCGGCGCGAAGTCCTTCTTCACGTTCTGGGCGGACGTGGAGCCGGTGACCGAGCAGAGCTTCTTGCCGTTGAGGTCATCGCCCTTGGCGACGTTGTCGTCCGACCGGATCAGCAGGTCCTGGTGGGCGAGCAAGTAGGGGCCGGCGAAGTCGACCTTCTGCGCGCGCTCGTCGTTGATCGAGTACGTGGCGGCGATGAAGTCCACGTCGCCGCGGGCCAGCGCGGTCTCGCGGTCGGCGCTCTTCGTCTCCTTGAACTCGACGTCGCCCGGGGCGTAGCCGAGCTCCTTGGCGACGTAGTTGGCGACGTCCACGTCGAAGCCGGTGAACTTGCCGTCAGGCGTCTTCAGGCCGAGGCCCGGCTGGTCGTACTTGATACCGACGGTGATCTTCTTGCCGCCCGAGTCGCCCGAGCCGCTGTCCTTGTCGTCCGAGCCGCAGGCAGTGGCGGTCAGGGCAAGCGCGAACACGGTGGCCGAAGCGGCGGTGACCTTGCGAAGCTTCATGATGATTTCCCTAGAGTTGACGCGAAGTGATGCGGATCGGGGGGATCCAGGACTCAGTGGTGAAGGATCTTCGACAGGAAGTCCTTGGCCCGGTCGCTGCGCGGGTTGCTGAAGAACTCCTCGGGGGTGGCCTCTTCGACGATCTTGCCATCTGCCATGAACACGACCCGGTTGGCGGCGGACCGGGCGAAGCCCATCTCGTGGGTGACGACCACCATCGTCATTCCGTCACGGGCCAACTGCTGCATGACCTCGAGGACCTCGTTGATCATCTCGGGGTCGAGGGCCGAGGTCGGCTCGTCGAACAGCATGACCTTGGGGTCCATCGCCAGTGCCCGCGCGATCGCGACGCGCTGCTGCTGGCCGCCCGAGAGCTGGGCGGGGTACTTGTCGGCCTGGGCGCTGACGCCCACACGGTCGAGAAGTGCTCGCGCCTTCTCCTCGGCGGCCTTCTTGTCCGTCTTGCGCACCTTGACCTGGCCCAGAGTCACGTTCTCCAGGACGGTCTTGTGCGCGAAGAGGTTGAACGACTGGAAGACCATGCCGACATCGGCACGCAGCCGGGCCAGCTCCTTGCCCTCCTGGGGCAGCGGCTTGCCGTCGATCGAGATCGCTCCGGAGTCGATCGTCTCCAGACGGTTGACGGTGCGGCACAGCGTGGACTTACCGGACCCGGACGGTCCGATCACCACGACGACCTCGCCGCGAGTGATCGTCAGGTCGATGTCCTGGAGCACATGCAACGCGCCGAAGTGCTTGTTCACGTTGCTCAGCACGACCAGGTCGCCCGCTGCGGGTACGGCGTCGTCGGCGCCCTTGGTCACTGACACTCCGCTCATCGGCTTCTAGCTCCGTCCTCCTCGGTTGGAAGGACCTTAGTCACGCACCGCGACCAGCGTCATTACATCTGAGCTGAAATTGAGCATAACGATCCGGCTGCAAACGGACACTATGTGTGAACGCGCTGACGCAGGGCGTACGGTCGGCGTACCGGGTGGATAACGGAAAGCGTCGGGAGTGGGAAAGTCTCTTGACTGTCCGCCCGGGAATCGGCCTTGATGCCCTGGTACGCCGGAAGACCGCACGACCGAAGGGGGGCCATGAGGCTGCTGCTCGTCGAGGACGACGACCATGTCGCCGCCGCCCTGTCCGCGGTGCTCGCCCGGCACGGTTTCGACGTCGTGCACGCTCGCAACGGCGAGCAGGCCCTGCACGCGGTGCTGCCGGCGACGCACCCCGACAAGCCGCCGTTCGGCGTCGTCCTGCTCGACCTGGGGCTGCCCGACCAGGACGGCTACCAAGTGTGCGGAAAACTCCGGAAGATCACGTCGACCCCGGTGATCATGGTGACCGCACGCGCCGATGTGCGCTCCCGGATCCACGGCCTCAACCTCGGCGCCGACGACTATGTCGTCAAGCCGTACGACACCGGCGAACTGCTGGCCCGTATCCACGCCGTCAGCCGGCGCAAGTCGGGAGGCGACGAACCGGCGGTGGTCGTGGGTGACGAGGCGCTGCGGCTCGGTGCCGTGACCATCGAGCTGCCCACCCGGCGCGTCAGCGTCGACGGCGCCCCGGTACAGCTCACCCGCAAGGAGTTCGACCTGTTGGCGCTGCTCGCCCAGCGGCCCGGTGTCGTCTTCCGCCGGGAACAGATCATCAGCGAGGTCTGGCGCACCAGTTGGGAAGGCACCGGCCGCACGCTCGAGGTGCACGTCGCCTCCCTGCGCTCCAAGCTCCGGATGCCCGCACTGATCGAGACCGTGCGTGGCGTCGGCTACCGCCTGGTCGCCCCGGCCGTGTAACTCCCTGTGCGTACCCGACTTCTTCCGCTCCTCATCGTCCTCATGGCGGGCGTGCTGCTCGCGCTCGGCTTTCCGCTCGCGGTGAGCGTCGCGGCGGCGGAGCAGCAGCGGGTGGTCGTGGACCGTATCGACGACACGGTGCGCTTCGCGGCGCTCGCGCAGTTCGTCACCGATCCTTCCAGCCTGGACGAGCGGCGCTCCACGCTCCAGGAGCAGCTCCGCCGCTACCACGCCACGTACGGCATCAAGGCCGCCGTCTTCTACCGTGACGGCGATGCCTTGGCCCGCGCGCCCGAGGACTGGTCCGTGCCGACGGACGGCGAGGGCCGCGAGGCCTTCAGGGACGCCCTGTCGGGCCGCCGCAGCCAGGACCCGCCGCAGGTGTGGCCGTGGCAGCAGGGCGGCCGTCTCGTCGTCGCCTCGCCCGTCGTACGGGACGGGGACGTCGTCGCGGTCGTCTTCACCGACTCACCCACCAGCCAGCTGCGCTCGCGAGTGCTGCGCGGCTGGCTGTTGATCATCGCCGGCGAGAGCGCGGCCATGCTGGTCGCCGTCGGCGCGGCCATCCGTCTGACCGGGTGGGTGCTGCGGCCGGTCCGCGTCCTCGACGCCGCCACGCACGACATCGCGACGGGCCGGATGAAGTCGCGGGTCGCCGCGGCCGGCGGGCCGCCCGAGCTCAGACGGCTGGCCGGCTCGTTCAACGAGATGGCGGACAACGTCGAGCAAGTGCTGGAACAGCAGCGCGCGTTCGTCGCCGACGCCTCCCACCAACTGCGCAACCCCCTGGCCGCGCTGCTGCTGCGTATCGAACTCCTCGCCCTCGAACTGCCCGAAGGCAACGAGGAGATCGCCTCCGTCCGTACCGAGGGGAAGCGTCTCGCCCAGGTCCTCGACGATCTGCTGGACCTGGCGCTGGCCGAGCACGCCGCCGCGGATCTGCAGCTCACCGACATCGGTGAGCTGGCGGCAGAACGCGTCGCCGCCTGGCGTCCGCTCGCCGAGGAGAAGGGCATCCGGCTCGTCGAGCACCGGGCCGCGGTCACCGCCTGGGTCGACCCGATCGCCCTGTCCAGCGCCCTGGACGCGGTGATCGACAACGCCCTGAAGTTCACGCCGGCGGGTGAGGAGGTCACGGTGACGGTCGCCTCCAACGGCGAGAGGTCCACCATCGTGATCACCGACTGCGGACCCGGCCTGACCGACGAGGAGCTCACGCGCGTCGGCGACCGCTTCTGGCGCAGCGGCCGCCACCAGAACGTCAAGGGCTCGGGCCTCGGACTGTCCATCTCGCGTGCCCTGCTGTCGGCGGGCGGCGGTCGGATCTCCTACGCGCACCATGATCCGCGCGGACTTGTGGTGACGGTGAGTGTGCCGCGCACGTCTCCGTGAGGGATGCCGCGAGCGGCCGGTCCTGGCGGGGCTCAGGGTGTGGGGGAGCCGCAGCCGCTCTCGCGTGAAGCGGAGCCGTACTCGCTCAGGGCTTCGAGGAGCTGTAGTAGCGCCGGGCGCCCTCGTGCAGTGGCAGCGGGTCGGTGTAGACCGCGGTCCGCAGATCCACCAGCTGGGCGGGATGGACGGTGTTGCCGATCCGGTCGCGGCTCCTGATCACCGTACGGGTGAACCCCTCCACCATTGCCGGGTCGATCCGGTCGGTCGTCACCAGCAGGTTCGCCACCGCCATCGTCGGTACGGTCGCCCCGCTCTGCGCCTCGAGGTAGGCGTCGGGCGGCATGATGGCCGAGCGGTAGTAGTTCGCCGCGCTGGCGACGTGCAGTTTCTCCACCAGTTCCGACTCCAGCGGCACGAGCCGGATCTGGTAGCGCTCCGACAGCTTCTGCACGGTGCTGGTGGGCAGACCGCCCGACCAGAAGAAGGCGTCGAGCTTTCCGCGCTCCAGCTGCGACGGCATGGTGTCGATGCCGGCAGGCACGGCCGTGATGTCGCTCTTGGGATCGATGCCCGCGGCGGTCAGCAGCCGCTCGGCGACCAGACGCACTCCTGACCCCACCTGGCCCACGCCGACCTTTCTGCCGCGCAGGTCCTCGATATTGAACACCGGCGAGTTCCGGGGCACCACGAGCTGGACATAGTCGTCGTACAGGCGCGCACAGCCCCGCAGCCGCTCCGCGCCCGCCTTGTTCTCGCGCTTGTACTTCGCGACGGCATCGGCGGTGGCGATGGTGAAGTCGGCCTCGCCGGAGGCCACCCGCGCCAGATTCTCCTGCGACCCCTCGCTGAGCCGCAGATCTATGTCGACGTCCGGCAGGTCCTTGGCGAGCGCGTCCTTCAGCAGCACGCCGTATCGCTGGTAGACACCGCTCTGCGAGCCCGTACTGAACGTGATCGAGCCCTCGGGCGAGGTACTGCCGAAGGGCAGCAGCCACCAGAGCAGCAGTCCCACCACCGCGAGCGCGGTGGCCGACGTCTGCAGAGCACGACGACGGCTGACACGGGACAAGGGCTGGAGCATGCTGGCGATCCTGCCAGCTCACTCCCTGTGATGGCCAGGCCCTGCCTCGTGGAAGGCCGGGGCGGAGGGCCGGTGCCACCCCGTACCCTGGTTGGCGCGATGAGTGCGAAAACTTACGAGGTGCGCACCTACGGGTGCCAGATGAACGTCCACGACTCCGAGCGCCTGTCGGGCCTGCTGGAGGGTGCCGGATACGTCCGTGCGCCCGAGGGGGCCGACGGTGACGCCGATGTCGTCGTCTTCAACACCTGCGCGGTGCGGGAGAACGCGGACAACAAGCTGTACGGCAATCTCGGCCGGCTCGCCCCGATGAAGACCAAGCGGCCCGGCATGCAGATCGCCGTCGGAGGCTGCCTGGCCCAGAAGGACCGCGACACGATCGTCACCAGAGCGCCCTGGGTCGACGTCGTCTTCGGTACGCACAACATCGGCAAGCTGCCCGTCCTGCTGGAGCGCGCCCGCGTCCAGGAAGAGGCGCAGGTCGAGATCGCCGAGTCGCTCGAGGCCTTCCCCTCGACGCTGCCGACCCGCCGCGAGTCGGCGTACGCGGCCTGGGTCTCGATCTCCGTCGGCTGCAACAACACGTGCACCTTCTGCATCGTCCCCGCGCTCCGCGGCAAGGAAAAGGACCGCCGGCCGGGCGACATCCTCGCCGAGATCGAGGCACTCGTCGCCGAGGGCGTCTCCGAGATCACCCTGCTCGGCCAGAACGTCAACGCGTACGGCTCCGACATCGGCGATCGTGAGGCGTTCAGCAAGCTGCTGCGCGCCTGCGGTGCGATCGAGGGTCTCGAGCGCGTGCGCTTCACCTCGCCGCACCCGCGCGACTTCACGGACGATGTCATCGCGGCCATGGCCGAGACCCCGAACGTGATGCCGCAGCTGCACATGCCGCTGCAGTCCGGTTCGGACACCGTGCTCAAGGCCATGCGTCGCTCGTACCGGCAGGAGCGTTTCCTCGGGATCATCGAGAAGGTGCGCACCGCGATCCCGCACGCCGCCATCTCCACCGACATCATCGTGGGCTTCCCCGGCGAGACCGACGAGGACTTCGAGCAGACGATGCACACGGTGCGCGAGGCACGTTTCGCGAACGCCTTCACCTTCCAGTACTCCAAGCGCCCCGGCACTCCGGCCGCCACCATGGACGGCCAGATCCCCAAGGAGGTCGTGCAGGCGCGCTACGAGCGTCTGGTCGCCCTCCAGGAGGAGATCTCCTGGGCGGAGAACAAGAAGCAGGTCGGCCGGGTCCTCGACGTCATGGTCGCCGAGGGTGAGGGCCGCAAGGACGGTGCCACCCACCGTCTGTCGGGCCGTGCGCCCGACAACCGCCTGGTGCACTTCACCAAGCCGGACGAGGCGGTACGGCCGGGCGACGTGGTGACGGTCGAGATCACCTACGCGGCGCCGCACCATCTGCTCGCGGAGGGCCGGGCCACGTCGGTGCGCCGCACCCGCGCGGGCGACGCCTGGGAGAAGCGCAATGCCACGCAGGCGGCGCAGCCCGCGGGCGTGATGCTGGGTCTGCCGAAGATCGGCGTCCCGGAGCCGCTTCCGGCGGCCGCGGCACCGGGCTGCGGCTGCGACTAGGTCCTGTCCGGGCGGTCTTCGAGGATCAGCCTGTGGCGTCGGATGCGGTGCATCGCACGGCGGTGGGGGCACCCCCGCCGGAGGCTGGGGGAGATGGTCGTACTGGTCGTACTCGGGCGACTCAGGCAACACAGCGTGGGGGCATCTCCCGTGCCCGAAGGGCTACGGGGGAGTGCCGTAGCTGTCGTCACAGGCCCGACAAGATCGCCCGGACAGGGCCCAGGACCGGGTCCGGACGGGGCCTGAGCGACTGGACGCCGCCAGGCCCTCCGCGGGGCTTTCGACCGACCGCGCCGCGGCTTGCCCGGGCGGACTAGGCTGCCGATCATGCTTGTCGCCGCCGCCGTGTGCCCCAGTCCGCCGCTGCTCGTGCCCGAGGTCGCCGCGGGGGCCGCGCCCGAACTCGACGTGGCGCGCACCGCGTGCGCGGATGCCCTCGGGGTGCTCGCCGCCGCCCGCCCCGATCTGCTGGTCGTGGTCGGGCCCACCGGTGAGAGCGACAGCGGTCCGTATGCCGCCGGGGCGCCCGGTTCCTTCCGTGGCTTCGGCGTGGACGTCGATGTCCGCCTCGGCGACGACCGGGCTCAGACGCTGGACCGGATCCTGCCGCTGCCTCTCGCGGTCGGTGCCTGGCTGCTCGACCGCGCCCAGTGGTCGGGCCCGGTGGAGGGCCTCGGTGTCGGCGAGGACCTCTCTGCCGAACGCTGCGCCGAGACGGGGCGGGAGCTCGGTGCCCGGGCCGGGCGGGTCGCTCTGCTGGTGATGGGCGACGGCAGCGCCTGCCGCACGCTCAAGGCACCGGGATACCTGGACGAGCGTGCCGCGGACTTCGACGCACTCGCCGCGCGTGCGCTCGGCGACGCCGATGTCGAGGCGCTGAAGGCGCTGGACGAGTCCCTGGCGCACGAACTCAAGGCGGCGGGCCGGGCCCCGTGGCAGGTTCTCGCCGGGGCGGCCGAGGGCGCCGATCCGGAGGGCCGGCTGCTGTACGACGACGCTCCGTACGGCGTCGGCTACTTCGTGGCCACCTGGTCCTAGACCGGCCACCTGGTCCTGGACCGGCCCCCGGCCCTGGACCGGTAGTGGTGCGCTCCCGGGCCCGTCGACTCAACGGCGGACGGCCGCGGACATGTCGTTCCGCGGCCGTCCGCCGTTCAGTACCGCCGGCCCGGAGAGCAGGCGGTTTGGTGGCTGCCGAGCAACCTCAGGTGCGCGCGCTCTCGCCCGCTGTCGTCTCCGCCGCCTCCTCGGCCGACTGCTGCTTCGGGATCTCCACGACGTCGGCGCTGGGGGCCTCCGCGGCCTCCGGCTCGTCGGACGTGGCGGCCTCCGGCGTCACCGGGGACGCCTCCGCCTCGGGGGCGGCCTCGCGGGCGGTCTCCGAGGCCGCGTCGGAGACTGCTTCGGCAGCGCCATCGGCCGGGTCCTCCGCCGTCACCGGCGCGGCGTTCGTCTCCTCGGACGGCGCCTCGGGTGTCGCCTTACGGCGGAAACGTGAAAAAACGCCCATATCTACTCCAAAACCTACTCGTGTGGGCGAAGTTCCGTACCGCCCGGAGCGTCTCCTTGCGCCGCCCGCGGGCACCGGTCGGTAAACCGGCGTTCGGAACCTCGCAACAGGCAACGAACCCCCGGCCGTACCGTCACCTCGCTCGTTCGGGGACTCCTCCGCATGTTTGCGAAACTGGGTCGGTGAGAACTGCAGCTCCCGCACCGCGGGTCATCGCCGTCGTCGGTCCCACCGCGGCCGGAAAGTCCGATCTGGGTGTCTTTCTCGCCCAGCAGCTCGGGGGCGAGGTCGTCAACTCCGACTCCATGCAGCTCTACCGGGGGATGGACATCGGCACCGCCAAACTGACGCCCGGCGAGCGCGGCGGCGTCCCGCACCATCTCCTCGACATCTGGGACGTCACCGAGGCCGCGAGCGTCGCCGAGTACCAGAGGCTGGCCCGCGCGGAGATCGACCGGCTGCTCGCCGCGGGCCGCACCCCGGTTCTCGTCGGCGGTTCCGGGCTGTACGTACGCGGTGCCATCGACGCCCTCGAATTCCCCGGCACCGACCCGGCGATCCGCGCCCGCCTGGAGGACGAACTCGCCGAGCTCGGCCCCGGCGCTCTGCACGACCGGCTCGCCGCCGCCGATCCCGGCGCGGGCAAGGCGATCCTCCCCAGCAACGGCCGCCGTATCGTCCGAGCACTCGAAGTGATCGAGATCACCGGCCGGCCCTTCACCGCCAATCTGCCCGGCCATGACGCCGTCTACGACACCGTGCAGATCGGCGTCGACGTCGAGCGGCCCGAGCTCGACGAACGCATCGCGCTGCGTGTCGACCGGATGTGGGAGGCGGGGCTCGTCGACGAGGTGCGCGCCCTGGAGGCGCTGGGACTGCGGGAGGGGCGCACGGCCTCACGCGCGCTCGGCTACCAGCAGGTCCTCACGGCGCTCGCGGGGGAGTGCACCGAGCAGGAGGCGCGCGCGGAGACCGTACGCGCTACCAAACGCTTCGCGCGCCGTCAGGATTCGTGGTTCCGCAGGGACCCGCGTGTGCACTGGCTGAGCGGGGCTGCCGCCCACCGGGAGGAACTTCCGCATCAGGCGCTGACGTTGGTCGAACGAGCGGTCACAGCCTGATCACGTGATGGCATCGGGACGCCCTGCCCGTCATTTCGGCGCCCCGGACCGTGCCATCATCGAGCATCGATCGACGGTGAGTCCGAGTTGGGAGGGCGCGTGGCGATGGAGGCCGGCCCTCATGACACAGAGCAACAACCGCTGGGCGCGACGGACAGCGCGTCCCGGTTGAGCCCTGACGGACCCGACGAGCAGGACGTTCTCGCGGACGAGGTCGAGGTCGAACTCCGGCCGCCGCGCCGGCTGCGGATCTGGCAGCTCGCCCCCATCGTGATGCTCGCCGCCCTCGGCTCGCTGATGTTCGCCTTCCCCCTCGCCTTCGGCACCGGGGACGGCGGCGCGGTCGTCGCCATGCTGGGCCTCCTGATCAGCTGCTGCGCCGCGGGCTGGGGCGTCATGGCCGCCCGCCGGGTCGGCCACATCTGGCCCGGACTGCCGCCCCGCGGCTCCGGCGAACGTCCCGACTGGCGTGTCATCGCCCTCTACGTCGGCGTGGGCGTCGTGATCGTCACGCTCGCCGTCTGGCGCGTGGCCCGCCTCCGCTGACTCCTGCCGCGGCGCACCCCTCGGTCGCGCCGGGGAGTCCGCCTCGGATCACCCGTTGTCGCACCATCCTCGTACGATGGACGGCGTGAGCACCTCGCAGACCTCGGCGGTCCCCTTCCTCAAGGGTCACGGGACCGAGAACGACTTCGTGATCGTCCCCGACCCGGACAACGTCATCGACCTGCCCGCGCCCGTCGTCGGGCGGCTGTGCGACCGCCGGGCCGGCATCGGCGGCGACGGGCTGCTGCACGTCGTGCGCTCCGCGGCCCATCCCGAGGCGCGGGCCATGGCGGACGAGGCCGCATGGTTCATGGACTACCGCAATGCCGACGGGTCCATTGCCGAGATGTGCGGCAACGGCGTACGCGTCTTCGCCCGCTACCTCCAGCGGGCGGGCCATGTCGAGTCCGGCGATCTCGCCTTGGCCACCCGCGGCGGCGTCAAGACCGTGCACATCGCGAAGGGCGCACCCGGCAGCGGAGCCGACGCGGGTGACATCACCGTGTCGATGGGCCGGGCGGCCCTGCCCGGACAGTCCGTCACCGTCACGGTGCAGGACCACAGTTGGCCCACACAGAACGTGAACATGGGCAATCCGCACGCCGTCGCCTTCGTCGAGCACCTCGACGACGCGGGCACCCTGTACACCGAACCGTCCTTCTCCCCGGTGGCCGTCTACCCGGACGGGGTGAACGTCGAGTTCGTCGTCGACCGCGGTGAACGCCATGTCGCCATGCGGGTGCACGAACGCGGCTCCGGCGAGACCCGCTCCTGCGGCACCGGTGCCTGCGCCGTCGCCGTCGCGGCGGCCCGCAGGGACGGCATCGACCCCGCGGCCACCGGTGTCCCCGTGACGTACACCGTGGATCTGCCGGGCGGACGGCTGGTGATCACGGAGCGTCCCGACGGAGAGGTCGAGATGACCGGGCCCGCTGTGATCGTCGCCGAGGGGTACATCGAGTCCGGTCTCCTCGCACAGACCGAAACCCCGCTCGGATAGAGCTTCGCTCGAATGGGTGATCCGGTTCACGCTCAGCGAGAGCCGGACTGCGCCACGTGGTGGGCTCGGTAGCATCAAGCACCGGCCCGGAGGGCACGCCTGCTCTTCCACCGCCGGTCGATTGTTGCCGGAGGTGCCCCCATGAGTGCAGAGGCCGCCAACCCTGGTGCCCACAGCCGCAGACGCGGCCGTCCCAGGATCGACCTCCGCCGGCTGGGGCGTGCCGCGCTCCTCGGACCCGCCGGGCGTGACCGGCTGCCCGACGCCATCGGGCATGTCGCCGAAGCGCACCGCGCCCACCACCCCGACGCCGACCTCGCCATCCTGCACAAGGCGTACGTCCTGGCGGAGACGTCGCACCGCGGACAGTTCCGCAAGAGCGGCGAGCCCTACATCACCCATCCGCTCGCGGTCACGCTGATCCTCGCCGAACTGGGCGCCGAGACCACGACGTTGACGGCGTCTCTGCTCCACGACACCGTCGAGGACACCGATGTGACGCTGGAGCAGGTGAAGGCGGAGTTCGGCGCCGAAGTCGCCTATCTCGTCGACGGAGTCACCAAGCTGGAGAAGGTCGACTACGGCGCCGCCGCCGAACCCGAGACCTTCCGGAAAATGCTCGTCGCCACCGGCAACGACGTCCGCGTCATGTCCATCAAGCTCGCGGACCGGTTGCACAACATGCGCACGCTCGGCGTGATGCGCCCCGAGAAACAGGCCCGCATCGCCAAGGTCACCCGCGACGTCCTCATCCCGCTCGCCGAACGGCTCGGCGTCCAGGCGCTCAAGACCGAGCTGGAAGACCTCGTCTTCGCCATCCTTCACCCGGAGGAGTACGAGCAGACCCGCGCCTTGATCGCCGAGAACACCGCCGCCGGAGAGCTGCTCGATGCCATGGCGGAGCGATTCGGCGCGGTGCTGCGGGAGGCGGACATCACCGCCGAAGTCCTCATCAGGCCGCGGCACTTCGTCTCCGTTCACCGCGTCAGCCTCAAGCGCGGCGATCTGCGCGGCACGGACTTCGGACGCCTGCTGGTCCTCGTCGGCGAGGATGCCGACTGCTACGCGGTCCTCGGCGAACTGCACACCTGCTTCACGCCGGTGATCTCCGAGTTCAAGGACTTCATCGCCGCCCCCAAGTTCAACCTGTACCAGTCGCTGCACACCGCCGTCGCGGGCCCGGACGGTGCGGTCGCCGAAGTCCTCATCCGTACGCACCAGATGCACAAGGTCGCCGAGGCCGGCGTCATCGCGCTCGGCAATCCGTACGTACCCCTGGAAGGTGCGGAACCGGCCGACGGCGAGCGCGCCGACCCCACCCGGCCGGGCTGGCTCTCGCGGCTGCTGGAGTGGCAGGAGTCCACGCCGGACCCCGACACCTTCTGGACGTCGCTGCACGCCGATCTGGCGCAGGACCGCGAGATCACGGTCTTCCGTGCCGACGGGCGGATGCTCGGTCTGCCCGCAGGCGCGAGCTGCGTCGACGCCGCCTACGCGCAGTACGGCGACGAGGCCCACGCCTGCATCGGCGCGCGCGTCAACGGCCGTCTGGCGACGCTGAGTACGGTGCTCAGCGACGGCGACACGGTGCATCTGCTGCTTGCCCACGACTCCGCATCGGGGCCCTCGCCGGAATGGCTCGACCACGCCCGCACGCCCGCGGCGCGCATCGCCATCACCACCTGGCTCCAGGCCAACCCCGAAGAGACCAAGGACGCGGCGGCGGCGCCCCGCCGGCCCGTACCCGTCACCACCGAGCGGCCCGCCGACGCGAACGCGGTCGTCGATCTGCCCGACGCGACCGTACGGCTCGCCGGCTGTTGTACACCCGTACCGCCCGACGCCGTCACCGGCTTCGCCGTACGCGGCGGAGTGGTGACCGTCCATCGCGAGGAGTGTTCCGCCGTCGCGCGGATGAGGTCCCTGGAGCGCGAGCCGATCAAGGTCAGCTGGGGCGACGCCGCCGCATGCCGGGTCACCCTGGTCGCCGAGTCCTTCGGCCGTCCCCGGCTCCTCGCCGATCTCACCGAGGCCATCGCCACCGAGGGCGCCGCCATCGTCTCCGCGACCGTCGAGCCGCCGAGCCAGTCGCGCGTCCGCCACACCTACACCCTGCAACTCCCCGACGCGGCCGGGCTTCCCGCCCTGATGCGCGCCATGCGCGATGTGCCGGGGGTGTACGACGTGAGCCGCACCCAGCATCCGGCGGCCACCAC
Source organism: Streptomyces sp. AM8-1-1 (assembly GCF_032229325.1). Lineage (NCBI taxonomy): Bacteria > Bacillati > Actinomycetota > Actinomycetes > Kitasatosporales > Streptomycetaceae > Streptomyces > Streptomyces sp. AM8-1-1. The sequence continues at coordinate 2,155,966 of NZ_CP135086.1, read as the reverse complement.
CTGACCTCGTTCGGGTGGCGCGACGCGCGTCGTCACCGCCGCCGCCGTACGCGCTGGTAGCGGTAGGGCATGCTGCTCTCTTCCCGGCGCCGTCTGCGTGCCGCCCTGCTGGCCGCCGCGTCGGCCACCCTCGTCGCCGCCGCCCTGCCGTCACCGACGCCGCTCGGCATCGGCGACCCGCTGTTCCCGCACCTCGGCAATCCCGGCTACGACGTGGTCGCCTACGACATCGACCTCACCTACAACGGCACCAACACCACACCGCTGGACGCCGTCACCAGGATCGACGCCGTCGCCACCCAGCGGCTCGACCGCATCAACCTCGACTTCACCCACGGCACGGTGAGCGAAGTCGTGGTGAACGGCCTTCCGGCCGAGTTCGCCACCGCGGGCGAGGACCTCGTCGTCGAACCGGCCGTCGCCCTTCAACGCGGCTCCCAGGTGCGCATCACCGTCGCGCACACCAGCGACCCGAGGGGCGCGGCCAGTGCGGGCGGCTGGGTGCGCACCGGGGACGGGCTGGCCATGGCCAACCAGGCCGACGCCGCCCACCGGGTGTTCCCGTCGAACGACCATCCCGCCGACAAGGCGTTCTTCACCTTCCGCATCACCGCCCCCAGCCAGCTCACGGCGGTGGCCAACGGGCTCGCCGAGTCGAAGCGCCGGAACGGCACCACCACCACCTGGTCCTACCGCACCGCCCACCCCATGGCCACCGAGCTGGCGCAGGTCTCCATCGGCTCCTCGGCCGTGGTGAACCGCCACGGCCCCGGCGGACTGCCCGTGCGCGACGTGGTCCCCGCGAAGGACCGGGACCGGCTGGAGAAGTGGCTGGCGAAGACGCCCGGCCAGCTCGAGTGGATGGAGGAGAAGGCCGGCCGCTACCCCTTCGAGACCTACGGCGTGCTGGTCGCCGACGCCGACACCGGGTACGAGCTGGAGACCCAGACCCTCTCGCTGTTCGAACGCGCGCTCTTCACGAACCCCGCCTACCCGGAGTGGTACGTCGACTCGATCATGGTGCACGAGCTGGCCCACCAGTGGTTCGGCAACAGCGTCTCACCCCGCACCTGGTCCGACCTGTGGCTCAACGAAGGCCACGCCACCTGGTACGAAGCCCTCTACGCGGAGGAGAAGTCCGGCCACACGGTCGAGAGCCGGATGCGCGAGGCGTACAAGCACTCCGACCAGTGGCGGACCGACGGCGGCCCGCCGGCGGCACCGAAGCCGCCCGCCCCGGGGAAGAAGATCAGCCTCTTCCGCCCGGTGGTCTACGACGGCAGCGCGCTGGCCCTCTACGCACTGCGGCAGACGATCGGCAAGGAGGCCTTCGAGAAGTTGGAGCGGACCTGGGTGAGTGAGCACCGGGACGGCACCGCGACCACCGCGGACTTCACCGCACTCGCCTCCGAGATCGCGGGGCGTGACCTCTCGGTGTTCTTCCGTGAGTGGCTCTACGGGCAGCGGACCCCGGCCATGCCGGGCCACCCGGACTGGCGTACCACGGCTCCGAAGCAGGCCGCGGCCCGGTGAAATAAGGGTGACGGCCCCGGAGGCACCGTGCGACCATCATCAGGTCGGCGACGCGGCCGGGGCCGGAATCTCCCCACGGGAATGATCCGGGCCCGTCACCCGTTGTCACTGACATACGTACCGGAGCTCTCCGGCACGTCACGGCATTTTTCTTCGACGCAAAGGATCCAATGACCTCCTCTTCATCCCCTTCCCAGGACGAGCAGAGTTTCGCGGAGACGCGCACCGAGAGCCTTCGGGCCGATGCCCTGATGGAAGAGGACGTCGCCTGGAGCCACGAGATCGACGGAGACCGGGACGGCGATCAGTTCGACCGTTCCGAGCGTGCGGCGCTACGGCGTGTGGCGGGCCTCTCCACCGAGCTCGAGGACGTCACCGAGGTCGAGTACCGGCAGCTGCGCCTGGAGCGCGTGGTGCTCGTCGGTGTCTGGACCACGGGGACGGTGCAGGACTCGGAGAACTCCCTCGCAGAGCTTGCGGCCCTCGCCGAGACGGCGGGCGCCCTGGTCCTCGACGGTGTCATCCAGCGCCGCGACAAGCCGGACCCGGCCACCTACATCGGCTCCGGCAAGGCGCAGGAGCTGCGGGACATCGTGCTCGAGACCGGCGCCGACACCGTTGTCTGCGACGGTGAGCTGAGCCCCGGCCAGCTGATCCACCTGGAAGACGTCGTCAAGGTCAAGGTGGTCGACCGGACCGCACTGATCCTCGACATCTTCGCCCAGCACGCCAAGTCCCGAGAGGGCAAGGCGCAGGTGGCCCTGGCACAGATGCAGTACATGCTGCCGAGGCTGCGCGGCTGGGGTCAGTCGCTGTCCCGGCAGATGGGTGGCGGCGGCGGTGGCGGCATGGCCACCCGAGGCCCCGGTGAGACCAAGATCGAGACGGACCGTCGTCGGATCCGCGAGAAGATGGCGAAGATGCGCCGGGAGATCGCGGAGATGAAGACCGGCCGCGAGATCAAGCGGCAGGAGCGCCGGCGCAACAAGGTGCCTTCCGTGGCGATCGCCGGTTACACCAACGCCGGAAAGTCGTCCCTGCTCAACCGCCTCACGGGCGCCGGTGTCCTGGTGGAGAACTCCCTGTTCGCCACCCTGGACCCGACCGTCCGCCGAGCCGAGACGCCGAGCGGCCGGCTCTACACGCTGGCCGACACCGTCGGGTTCGTACGGCATCTGCCGCACCACCTCGTCGAGGCGTTCCGCTCCACCATGGAAGAGGTCGGTGACGCCGATCTGATCCTGCACGTGGTGGACGGCTCGCACCCCGCACCGGAGGAGCAGCTGGCCGCCGTGCGTGAGGTGATCCGCGATGTGGGTGCGGTCGACGTACCCGAGATCGTGGTGATCAACAAGGCGGACGCGGCCGACCCGCTGGTGCTGCAGCGACTGCTGCGCATCGAGCGGCACGCGATCGCGGTGTCGGCCCGGACCGGCAAGGGTATCGACGAGCTGCTGGCGCTCATCGACATCGAACTGCCGCGGCCCGAGGTCGAGATCGAGGCACTCGTTCCGTACACGCAGGGCAGCCTGGTCTCGCGGGTGCACGCCGACGGTGAGGTCCTCTCCGAGGAGCACACCACGGAGGGCACTCTGCTCAAGGCGCGGGTGCACGAGGAGCTGGCCGCCGCGCTGGCCCCCTATGTACCGGTGCCTCACTGATCGCCCGACTGATCGCGCACTGATCACAGCCGACGGCGCCCGCCCCTCGTCGAGAGGGGCGGGCGCCGTCGCTCTGTTGCGCGGGCTGTCCGGCGGTGGTGGTCCGCGCTCACCCGAGGGTGACGTCCCGCGCCGGGTCTACTGGTTCGCGAACTTGTCGCTCATCGTCGTGTAGATCTGCTGCGCGCCCTCACCCAGGCGCGGGCCCGCCAGCCAGCCCGAGGTGACCGGGCCGATGGACGTGTTGGACACGAGCGCGAGCTTGCCGTTCGGCTGGGTGGCGAACCATCCGCCGCCGGACGAACCGCCGGTCATCGTGCAGCCGATCCGCCACATCGTGGGCGTGCCCGGCGCGATGGAGAGACGGCCGGGACGGTCGATGCACTTGTGCATGATCGCGCCGTCGTACGGCGGTGCTGCCGGGTAGCCCCACGCGCCCATCGAGCTGATGCTCCGTGCCTCGGGAGCGGCGAAGTTCACGTCGAGCGCGACTCCGACGGTCTCCTCCAGCGACTTGCCGCCCCGCTCCGGCTTCACATGCATCACGGCGTAGTCGTACGGAGCGCCCGTGCCACCGGTGGGACCGCCCTGGCTGATCCACTCGCCGGAGGTCGAGACCCAGTCCGCCCAGTACACGCCGAACGGAGCGACGTCCTGCGGCTGCGCGGACTCCAGCGCCGCGGGGGACTGGCCCTTGCTGTTGTAGGCGGGGACGAAGGCGATGTTGCGGTACCAGCCGCCCGCCTGACCGGCGTGGACACAATGACCCGCGGTCCAGACGAGGTTGGACTTGCCCGGGTTCTTCGGGTCCTTGACGACGGTGGCCGAGCAGACCATCGAGCCCTGCGGGGCATCGAAGAAGACCTTGCCGACCGGTGCGGCGTTCTGGACGTACGGCTTCTTCTCCGGGACGGCCTGCACCGGGCGCGGCTCCGGGTCGGTGACGTCCTGATCGCCGGAGATGTCGCCGGCGGCGAGCGTCTTCGCCGGCGCCTTGGCCGTCGTCATCCGCTCGGGCTTCCACAGTCCCTCGATCACCGGGTTGACGAAGTCCTTGGCCTCACGCAGCCACGTGTCCTTGTTCCAGTTCTTCCACTCGCCGTTCTTCCACTTCTCCGGGTCGACACCGTGCTCCTTGAGCCGGTCGGCCAGATCCGCGGGAATCTCGGCGCCGCCCTGATCGGCGGCGGAGCTGGAAGAAGCGGGCTTGTCGGCGGCCTTGTCCTCACCCGGGCCACATGCGGTGGCCGTCAGCGCGAGCGCCGCGGCGGTGCCGATGACGGCCACCAGCGGACGTATGGATCGCATGGAAACGATTCCCCCTGAAGGTGCTTTCTGTAGATGCTTCTGACGTGCTGCGGAATGCGTCATGAACGCGTCACGTGACAGGCCGTGCACCGGTCATGCGAAAGGGCGGCCTTCCGGGGCCGCCCGCTACCGCGGGGCCACTCTATGACGGTGGCATGCCACGGAGTTGGGGCGGACCCTCACCTGCACGGAGTCTCCACGAGGCGGGACGTCATTGGGCTCCGCGGGCACTGGCGAACGCCGGTTCAGAACGCCGGGCCAACGCTCAACGCCGGATGCCCGCATGGAGAAGGCAGGGGCCCGCGACCGCCCGGCCACGGGCCCCTGCCCTTCATTCCTTCGAAACCGTGCCTACTGGCCGGCGAACTTCTTGCTCACGGCGTCGTAGATGGCCTTCGCCCCGTCACCCAGGCGCGGGCCGGCCAGCCAGCCGGCCGTGACCGGGCCGATCGAGGTGTTGGACACCAGCGCGGGCTTGCCGTCCTGGCCCTCGGCCACCCAGCCGCCGCCGGACGAACCGCCGGTCATGGTGCACCCGATGCGGTGCATCGTGGGCTCGTCGGCCTTGAGGGAGAGACGGCCCGGCTTGTCGGCGCACTGGAACATCTTCTCGCCGTCGAACGGCGGCGCCGCCGGGTACCCCGTGGCGGTCATCTTGGCGATGTCCGTCGCGGCCGGTGCGTTGAAGTCGACGGGGAGCGCGGAACCGACCGTCTCCTCCAGCGACTTGCCCGTGCCGCCCTTCTCCGGGGTCACATGGATCACGGCGTAGTCGTACGGCGCGCCCTGACCGCCCGTCGCCGCACCCTGGTTGATCCACTGCTCGGACGTCTGGGCCCAGTCGCCCCACCACACACCGTACGGAGCGATCTCTTCCCTGGGCGCCTTCGCCAGCTCGGCGGTGGACTTGGCGCTGTCGTTGTACGACGGCACGAAGGCGATGTTGCGGTACCAGCCGCCGTTCTTGCCTGCGTGCACGCAGTGGCCCGCCGTCCACACCATGTTGGACTTGCCGGGGTGCGCCGGGTCCTTCACGACGGTCGCCGAACAGACCATGGAACCGTCGGGGCCGTCGAAGAGGAGCTTGCCCGCCTCGGGCTCGCTGGAGTTGTACGGGGCCTTCACCGCCTGCGCCTTCACCGGGTCCGGCGTCGGGTCGGTGACACCCTCGTCACCGGAGATGTCGGGGTCGACCGGCTTCTCCGGCGGCTTCTCCGCCTCACGCATCCGGTCCGGGTCCCACAGGTCCTCGATGATCGGGTTGACGAAGTCCTGGGCCTCGCGCAGCCACTTGTCCCGGTCCCAGTTCTTCCACTCGCCGTTCTTCCACTTGTCCAGATCGATCCCGTGCTCCTTGAGCCGGTCCTTGAGATCGTCCGGAATGGTGATCTTGCCGTCGGTGGACTCGCTGGCGGCGGCGCTCGGCTTGTCGCCCGCGTTGTCCTCGCTCGGACCGCAGGCAGTGGCAGCCAGTGCGAGCACGGCGGCGAAGGATGCCGCTGCCAGCTTCGGGCGAATGGGTCGCATGTCGTGATCCCCCTGGGACTTCAGAACTGATGAGCTATTGAACCGTCGAACTGCCGGAACCCTACAAGGGCCCCCGCTCCCGGCGGTGATGCCCGGAGCCGGAAGGCGTCCCCCACTATGCCGGTGCCGTTGGGGACGGCACGCGGCAGGTTCGCGGTTCCGCCGGCCCAAGGATCTTCCGATTGCCCGTGATCTCCGGCTTCCGGCGTCGTTGGTACGTACGGGGGACACCAGGACAGCGTTCATCCCAGGTGGGCGGCGTACGGACGCCGTACCGATGTGCAACGCAACTGTTACAGCTGGAGGACCAACAGCCGTGGCCGTGACCGAACCTGCTCCGGCGCCGCCGGCCGCGCATGAGGGAATTCTCCGTCGGCAGTCGCTGCGCGAGTCCGCGGCCAGGACCTACGCGCGCTCGCTGCCCATCGTTCCCGTGCGCGCACGAGGGCTCACGATCGAGGGTGCGGACGGCCGGCGCTACCTGGACTGCCTCTCCGGGGCGGGGACCCTGGCGCTCGGTCACAACCACCCGGTGGTGCTCGAAGCCATCAAGAAGGTCCTCGACTCCGGCGCACCCCTCCACGTCCTGGACCTCGCGACCCCGGTCAAGGACGCCTTCACCACCGAGCTCTTTGCCACGCTGCCCCGGGAGTTGGCCGATGACGCCCGCATCCAGTTCTGCGGGCCCGCGGGCACCGACGCCGTCGAAGCGGCCCTCAAGCTCGTGCGCAAGGCGACCGGCCGCTCCGGGCTTCTTGCCTTCACCGGTGCGTATCACGGCATGACGTCCGGTGCCCTCGACGTGTCCGGCGGCGCGACCGACGTCCGGGTGAGCCGGCTGCCGTTTCCTCAGAACTACCGCTGTCCCTACGGCGTCGGTGGTGAGCGCGGAGCCGAACTGGGCGCGCGGTGGACCGAGAGCCTTCTCGACGATCCCCAGAGCGGTGTGCCGATGCCGGCCGGGATGATCCTCGAACCCGTCCAGGGGGAGGGCGGAGTGAACCCGGCCCCCGACAACTGGATGCGCAGAATGCGGGAGATCACCGCGGACCGCGCCATCCCGCTGATCGCCGACGAAGTGCAGACCGGAGTGGGGCGCACCGGCACCTTCTGGGCTGTGGAACACAGCGGAGTCGTCCCCGATGTCATGGTCCTCTCCAAAGCGATCGGCGGCTCCCTCCCGCTGGCTGTGATCGTCTACCGCTCCGAGCTCGACGCCTGGCAACCAGGCGCGCACGCAGGCACCTTCCGTGGCAACCAGCTCGCCATGGCCGCCGGTGCGGCCACACTCGCCTTCGTACGCGAGAACCGGCTGGCCGACCGCGCCGCCACCCTGGGCGCCCGCATGCTCGGCCGCCTCCAGGGCCTGGCGACGGCCCACCCCTGCATCGGGGACGTCCGAGGGCGGGGCCTCATGATCGGCGTCGAACTCGTCGACCCGGATTCCGCGGCCCCGGACGCGATGGTGCCCCCGCCCGCCCCGGAACTCGCCTCGGCCGTCCAGCAGCAGTGCCTCGACCGCGGGCTCATCGTCGAACTCGGCGGCCGGCACTCCGCCGTCGTACGGCTCCTTCCTCCTCTCACCCTCACCGACGAACAGGCGATGGCCGTCCTCGACCGATTCGCCGACGCTCTGGCCGCGGCCGAGCGGTCCCTGCGTGGACGCAACGACACCAGGCAGTCCTCCTGACGGACAGAACGCAAGGAAGCATCCGTGAACCCCATTCCCGTTCCCGACGCCCCCGAGGCCGACGGCCGTTCCACCGCTGCCGACCGCCGACACGACGGTGACCAGGGCCCTCTCACGGCCGAGTCGGCGACGGTGCCGCGCCAGCAGGGGAGCCATGGTGCACCGCAGCCTCCTGCGGTGCTGCCCGTCGGAGCCCTGAACACCGAACTTCTCGACCACCCCGACGCCCACCGCGCGGCGGACGCGGCAGCGGTCGAGAGCCTGCTCCGTTGCTGGGCGCGGGAGAACAACCTCGACAGGCCCGAAGGACCCGCCCTGCGCATCCCTCTGCACGCCAGCGGCACCGCGCTGCTCGTCCCTGTGCGCTACTGGTCGGCCGCAGGCCTGCACCGCTTCGGCGCGCCCTCCATGGAGAGTGCACTTCGCGACGCGCAGGCCGTCGACGCCGTGACCGTCGCCGCCCTTCTCAGCCGGGAAGCCGGCCAGAGCGAAGGGACCGATCTGGTCGGCCGCGTCGCCGACTCCGTACGCCGCACAGCCGACTTCATCGCCGACCGCCGCGTCCGCCCCACCCCCGCGGCCGAGTCGGATCTCTTCCTCAACGCCGAGCAGTCGCTGCTGCTCGGCCACCCCCTGCACCCGACGCCCAAGAGCCGAGAAGGGCTCTCCGAGAGCGAAATCCGGAGCTATTCACCGGAGTTGTACGGCTCCTTCCCTCTGCACTGGATGGCCGTGGACCGGTCCGTCCTCGCCACCGATTCCGCGTGGACCGAGCAGGGCCGCGCGCTGCCCGCCGAACAGCTCACCGCCCGGCTCAGCGGCGACCTGGCACTCCCCGACAGATGCGTCGCCCTGCCCCTGCACCCATGGCAGGCACGAGAGCTGCGGGACCGCCCCGCTGTCGCCGCACTCCTTGATGCCGGTCTTCTCCATGACCTCGGCGCCCACGGAGATCCCTGGCACCCCACCTCCTCGATCCGGACCGTGCACCGCCCCGGCGCCCCCGCCATGCTCAAACTCTCCCTCGGCCTGCGCATCACCAACTCCCGTCGTGAGAACCTCCGCAAGGAACTCCACCGCGGTGTCGAGGTCCACCGACTGCTGCGCACCGGCCTGGCCAAGCAGTGGCGGGCGGCTCACCCCGGTTTCGACATCGTCCGCGACCCCGCCTGGCTCGCCGTGGACACCGCCGACGGTGAACCGGTGCCGGGGCTCGACGTCCTGCTCCGGCACAACCCGTTCGGGCCCGGGGACGACGCCGCCTGCATGGCAGGACTGACCGCCCTCCGGCCCTGGCCCGGGCACCCGGGCATGCACTCGCGCCTCGCCGAGCTCGTGGGCCGACTGGCCGTGCGCACCGGCAGGCCCGTCGGCGCCGTCGCCGCCGAGTGGTTCCTGCGCTACCTCGACCGCGTGGTCCGCCCCGTGCTCTGGCTGGACGGCACCGCGGGCATCGCCCTCGAAGCGCACCAGCAGAACACCCTCGTCATCCTCGACCCCGAAGGCTGGCCCGTCGGCGGCCGCTACCGGGACAACCAGGGCTACTACTTCCGCGAGTCGCACCGCGACGAACTCCAGCGCCGTCTCCCCGGCATCGGCACCCTCAGCGACACGTTCGTCTCCGACGCGGTGACCGACGAGCGCTTCGCCTACTACCTCGGCATCAACAACGTCCTCGGCCTGATCGGTGCTTTCGGAGCACAGCGCCTCGCCGACGAGCGGATCCTCATCGCCGGCCTGCGCCGCTTCCTCGCGGCGGCCACCGGCCTCGGCTCCCCGCTGCCCGCGCAGCTCCTGGAGTCCCCGACCCTGCGCTCCAAGGCCAATCTGCTGACCCGGCTGCGCGGCCTCGACGAGCTCGTGGGCCCCGTCGACACCCAGTCCGTCTACGTCACCATCGCCAACCCCCTTCGTTCTTGAGGAAGCACACCCCTGACCGACCTGCGAGAGGAGAGCGCCGCAATGCCTCCCATCGATGCGAGCAACGGAACCGAAGCCGGTGCCGCCGCACCCCAGCTCGCCGACAGCGTCGAGGACACCCTCGATCTACGGATCCCGGACGAGCTTCTGGCGCTGTTCCGGGAGGGCGAGGCCGACGCCGCCCCCGAGCAGGCCGACGGCTGTGCCGGCGATCTGCTCGACCACCTCGCCGAATGGGGGCCGGCGACCACCTCCCACGGCTCCTTCCAGCTCGTCCCCGTGCGCGTCGAGCGGGACCTGGCCCTGATCAGCCGCTGGATGAACGACCCTGCTGTCGCAGCCTTCTGGGAGCTGGCGGGACCCGACTCCGTCACCGCCGCCCATCTGCGCACCCAGCTCGACGGCGACGGCCGCAGCTTCCCCTGCCTGGGTGTGCTCGATGGCGTGCCCATGAGCTACTTCGAGATCTACCGGGCCGACCTCGATCCCCTGGCGCGGCACTATCCGGCTCGTCCTCATGACACCGGCCTTCACCTCCTCGTCGGCGGTGTCGCCGACCGCGGCCGCGGCGTCGGCTCCACCCTGCTCAGAGCGGTCGCCGATCTCATCTTCGACAAGCGCCCCCGGTGTACACGCGTCATCGCAGAACCCGACCTCCGCAACACCCCCTCCGTCTCCGCCTTCCTCAGCGGTGGCTACCGCTACTCCGCGGAGATCGACCTTCCCCGCAAGCGGGCCGCTCTCATGGTCCGCGAGCGCGCGCTGCGCAACCTGCTGTGAACGATCCGCTGCCTTACATACACCGCTCGCCCCGCATCGGTTCCACTCGAGGAGTCCCCGTGCCCAAGCCTCCTGTCAGCTCCGACTCCGAGCACCCGTCCGCGGCACCCTTCAGCCCACCCGGCCTGACCGCCCAGCGCTGGGACCGGGCGGGAGCCCGCCTTCTCGCCAAGATGCTCGGCGAGTTCGCGTACGAGGAGATCATCGAGCCGGTACGGGACGAGGCCGGTGAGCCACCTGCGTCAGCCGGTGGCGAACGGAACCGGGAGGCTGACGCCCAGCGCCCTCAGGCACCGGGCATAGCTCCGAGCGGGAACGGCTGCCCCCGGCCCGCTCACTACACCCTCGATCTCGACGACGCCGTCCGCCTGTCCTTCAGTGCCCGCCGTGGTGCCTACGGAAGCTGGCGTGTGGACGCCGACTCCATCCGGTGCGACGACAGGCCGTATGCCGATCCGCTCGACTTCCTCGTCCGGGCCCGCAACCTCATCGACCTCGACGGCGCCACCCTCGGCCACCTGCTCCGTGAGCTCAGCGTCACCCTTGTCGCCGACACGGGTCTCGACCACACGGCACCGGCCGCCGCCGAACTCGCCGATCTCGGCTACGCCGAACTCGAAGGTCACCAGACCGGTCACCCCTGGCTCGTGCTCAACAAGGGCCGTATCGGCTTCTCCGCCACCGACACCGCCGCGTGGGCGCCCGAGGCCCGCAGGCCCGCACGGCTGCCGTGGATCGCTGTCAGTACATCGCTCGCCTCCTTCCGCGGAGTCTCCTCCCTCGCCACCGCAGGCGACTTGTACGCCCGCGAACTCGACACCCCCGTGCGCGAGTCCTTCGTCGACGCCCTGCGCGCCAGGCAGCTCGACCCGGACTCCTACCTGCTCCTGCCGGTGCACCCCTGGCAGTGGGACGAGGTGATCCTTCCCCTCTACGCGCCGGCTATCGCGCGTGGCGAGATCGTGCCATTGCCGACCGACGGTGATCTGCGGCTGCCCCAGCAGTCCATCCGCACCTTCGTCAACCTGGACTGCCCCCAACGGCACACCGTCAAGCTGCCGCTGTCCATCCTCAACACCCTCGTCTGGCGCGGCCTGCCGACCGAGCGCACGCTTGCCGCCCCCGCCGTCACCGCCTGGGTGCACGGACTGCGCGACGAGGACCCCTTTCTGCGGGACGACTGCGGCGTGATCCTTCTGGGTGAAGTCGCGTCGGTCAGCGTCGAGCATCCGCTCTACGACCGTCTGCCCGAGGTGCCGTACCAGTACAAGGAACTGCTCGGTGCGATCTGGCGCGAGCCCTTGCAGCCGCGCCTGGCACCCGGCGAGCGGGCGAGGACGCTCGCATCGCTGCTGCACACCGACCCGCAGGGCCGCTCGTTCACCGCCGAGCTCGTCACCCGCTCCGGACTCGACCCCGCTGCCTGGCTGCAGCGCCTGTTCGCCGCCCTGCTTCCGCCGCTGCTGCACTTTCTCTACCGCTACGGAACGGTCTTCTCCCCGCATGGCGAGAACGCCATCGTCGTCTACGACGGCCAGGACGTTCCCGTACGTCTCGCGATCAAGGACTTCGTCGACGACGTCAACGTCAGCGCACAGCCACTGCCCGAGCACGATTCGATGCCGCACGACGTGCGTTCCGTGCTGCTCACGGAGGAGCCTGCGTTCCTCACCCAGTTCATCCACTCCGGCCTCTTCATCGGCGTCTTCCGCTACCTCGCGCCTCTGTGCGAAGACCACTTGGCCGTGCCGGAAGCCGACTTCTGGGCGCTGGTCAGAGCGGAGATCCTGCGTCACCAGGGCCGGTTCCCCGAGCTCAAGGACCGCTACGAAGCGTTCGACCTGCTCACTCCCCGTATCGACCGGCTCTGTCTCAATCGAAACCGGCTCCACCTGGACGGCTACCGGGACCGGCCGCAGCGCCCGCACGCCGCAGTGCACGGCACCGTCCCCAACCCTCTGGCGTGATCGGATCGGAGTTGTCAGTGGTGAGCCGTAGGGTGGTCGGCCTATGACGAAGCCATCCCTCCCCGAACTACTCCACGCCGCCGTCACCGCCGTCGGTGGTGTGGAGAGGCCTGGCCAGGTCACCATGGCCGAGGCCGTGGCCGCCGCCGTCGACGACGGTTCGCATCTGCTGGTCCAGGCCGGTACCGGCACCGGAAAGTCCTTGGGCTATCTGGTGCCCGCGCTGGCGCACGGGGAGCGCGTCGTCATCGCCACGGCCACCCTGGCCCTCCAGCGGCAGCTCGTCGAGCGGGACCTGCCGCGCACGGTGGACGCACTGCATCCCCTGCTGCGCCGCCGGCCGGAGTTCGCCATGCTCAAAGGCCGGTCCAACTACCTCTGTCTGCACCGTCTGCACGAAGGTGTGCCGCAGGAAGAGGAGGACGGGCTGTTCGATCCCTTCGAGGCGGCCGCCCCCACCAGCAAGCTGGGCCAGGATCTGCTCCGTATGCGGGACTGGGCCGACGAGACGGAGACCGGCGACCGGGACGACCTCACGCCCGGGGTCTCCGACCGGGCGTGGGGACAGATCTCCGTCTCCTCCCGCGAGTGCCTGGGCGCCAGCAAGTGTGCGTACGGCGCTGAGTGCTTCGCCGAGATGGCCCGGGAGCGGGCCAAGCTCTCGGACGTCGTCGTCACCAATCACGCGCTACTGGCCATCGACGCGATCGAGGGCGCGCCCGTGCTGCCCAGCCATGAGGTCCTGATCATCGACGAGGCCCACGAGCTCGTGTCCCGGGTGACGGGTGCGGCGACCGGGGAGCTCACGCCGGGCCAGGTCAACCGGGCGGTGCGGCGCGCGGCCAAGCTGGTCAACGAGAAGGCGGCGGATGCCCTGCAGACCGCTTCGGAGACCTTCGAGCGGCTGATGGAGCTCGCCCTTCCCGGCCGACTGGAGGAGATTCCCGAGGACCTCGGATACGCCTTGCTGGCGCTGCGCGACGCATCGCGCAATGTCATCTCGGCGCTCGGCTCCACCCGCGACAAGTCCGTCCAGGACGAGGACGCGGTACGCAAGCAGGCGCTGGCAGCCGTCGAGAACATCCACGGCGTCGCGGAGCGCATCACCCAGGGTTCCGAATACGACGTCGTCTGGTACGAGCGCCACGACCGGTTCGGTGCCTCCCTGCGGGTCGCCCCGCTGACCGTCTCGGGATTGCTGCGGGAGAAGCTGTTCACCGAGCGGTCGGTGGTGCTGACGTCCGCGACCCTCAGGCTCGGCGGCGACTTCAACGGTGTGGGCGCGTCCCTCGGTCTGTCCCCCGAGGGGTTTGCCGGGGAGGACGTCCCGCAGTGGAAGGGCCTCGACGTCGGCTCACCGTTCGACTACCCGAAGCAGGGGATTCTCTACGTCGCACGCCATCTGGCGACGCCGGGCCGCGAGGGGTCCCGCGGCGACATGATGGACGAACTCTCCGAGCTGGTGGAGGCGGCGGGCGGCCGCACGCTCGGACTGTTCTCGTCCATGCGGGCCGCCCAGGCTGCGGCCGAGGAGCTGCGTGGCCGGCTCGACAACCGGATCCTGTTGCAGGGCGAGGAGACACTCGGCGAGCTGATCAAGGCCTTCGCCGCTGACCCGGAGACCTGTCTGTTCGGCACACTCTCGCTCTGGCAGGGCGTCGATGTGCCGGGCCCCAGCTGTCAGCTGGTGGTGATGGACCGCATTCCCTTCCCACGGCCCGACGACCCCCTGATGAGCGCCCGCCAGAAGGCAGTGGAAGAGGCGGGTGGCAATGGCTTCATGGCCGTAGCGGCGACGCATGCCGCGCTGCTGATGGCGCAGGGCGCCGGACGTCTCGTACGGGCCACGGGCGACCGCGGCGTCGTTGCTGTACTCGATCCCCGGCTGGCCAACGCACGGTACGGGAGCTACCTGAGAGCGTCGTTGCCGGACTTCTGGTACACCACGGACCGCAACCAGGTGCGTCGCTCACTGTCCGCGATCGACGCCGCAGCCAAGGCAGGAACCTGACGCCGGGGTACGCGCGAGACGCGGTGGAGTGCGGGCCCTGCGGACATGGCAGGGCCCCGGGACCGGCGCAGTGGGTCCCGGGGCCCGGTCGGAGCCGGCGGGTGGTGTCAGACCCGCCGCAGCACAGCCACCACCTTGCCGAGGATGGTCGCTTCGTCGCCGGGGATCGGCTGGTACGCCGCATTGTGCGGGAGCAGCCAGACATGGCCGTTCTCCCGCTTGAACCGCTTGACCGTGGCCTCGCCGTCGAGCATGGCTGCCACGATGTCACCGTTCTCCGCGACGGGCTGGCGCCGCACCGTCACCCAGTCGCCGTCACAGATGGCGGCCTCGATCATCGAGTCACCGACGACCTTGAGGACGAACAGCTCGCCGTCGCCGACCAGCTGCCGGGGGAGCGGGAAGACGTCCTCGACCGACTCCTCGGCCAGGATCGGGCCACCGGCCGCGATCCGGCCGACCAGCGGGACGTACGATGCGGCGGGCTTGCCGCTGGTGTCCGTCGGCTGGGTGCTGGGCTGGTCGGAGCCGCGCACCTCGTAGGCCCTGGGCCGATGAGGGTCCCGGCGCAGGAAGCCCTTGCGCTCGAGCGCCATCAGCTGATGAGCGACCGAAGAGGTGCTGGACAGGCCCACGGCCTGTCCGATCTCGCGCATCGACGGCGGGTAACCCCGTCGCTGGACGGAGTCACGGATCACCTCGATGACACGCCGCTGCCGATCCGTGAGCCCGGAGCTGTCCGCCCTGATCCCTGGGGGCCGGCCGGGCAGCGAACGCGTCGGCTTGGGACCCTCGGGGGTCGTGGCTGCGTCATTCATGGCATGCACCGGCTCGAATCGGTTCTGGGAGCGGTCCTGGGCAGTGATGGTGGCACTGTCTGCGGTGGTGGTCACGTCGGCCCCTCTCGAATGGTCTCCCTAGCTGGACAACGGTAGTTGCTTTCGAAAGGTTGCGCCAAACACACGTTCGAGTGAAATATGGCAGATTAGCTGACGCAAGCGCGTGGCTGGGTGTATGTGCGAATGATCGCTCGGCGAGCAATTCGGGTCATGACGGTGATCACCCGCCTCGCGGAACGGCGGGACGGTGCCCGCAGTCTTGCATCCAGGCCCCGGAAAGAGGTGGCGCCGCGCCCCTCGCGTACCCTCGTGGCCGGTCTCCGTGAGCGGTTCCGCGCCGGACTCCCTGAGCGTCTTCGCTGCATCGGTTCGCCGCCTGCCGGGCGCCGTCGGTGCCGGGGTGTCACCGCCCGTATGCCGTCTGCGATCCGTGCTCGCCACGCGACACGCGCTTGGGGTGAAAAAGGCGGCCCAACCCCAGATCTAGTGGTTGGATTGTGTCTGTCGCCCACAAGTTGTGGTCCCCGGTGCTTCAAGACCGTGGTCATCGCCTATGCTTGGGGCTGCTTCGAAAGGGCTTCGACCGCCTGTCGAGGCTATTCAGTCGTGCTGCGAAGGAGGGTTGGGAACCATGCACTGCCCCTTCTGCAGGCACCCCGACAGCCGTGTCGTCGACAGTCGCACCACCGACGACGGGACGTCGATCCGGCGCCGTCGGCAGTGTCCCGACTGCTCCCGTCGCTTCACGACGGTGGAATCCGCCTCGCTGATGGTGATCAAGCGCAGCGGTGTGACCGAGCCCTTCAGCCGTAACAAGGTCATCTCCGGCGTGCGCAAGGCGTGCCAGGGGCGGCCGGTCACCGAGGACGCCCTCGCCCAGCTCGGCCAGCGGGTCGAGGAGGCGGTGCGCGCCACGGGAAGCGCCGAGCTGACCACCCACGACGTGGGTCTGGCCATACTCGGTCCCCTGCAGGAGCTCGACCTCGTCGCCTACCTGCGCTTCGCGTCCGTCTACCGGGCATTCGACTCACTCGAAGACTTCGAGGCGGCCATCGCGGAGCTCCGCGAGCAACGGCCGCCCGCAGAGGAAGGCGGCACGGGCGAGACCCTCGAGGTCCCCGTTCCCGCCACCGCCGCCGACTGAGCGACGCCGGCCGGAGCGGTCGGACACCCGACCGCCCGCCGACCACAGTCAGGCGGCACCAGGACCTGCTACGGCGCCCTGCGGCGTTCACGGCATCGGACAAGAACTGTGCCTCGGGAAGATCTGGGCACATCAGGGCGTTTTTGCCCACGTATGGGAGGCGGCATGACAGAGACGGCGAGCGGCCCGGCACGAGGATCCCGAGCCAAGGGGTCCAAGGCGAGCAAGGGTCTGCGCATCGAGCGAATCCACACCACCCCCGGAGTGCATCCGTACGACGAGGTGGTCTGGGAGCGCCGTGACGTCGTCATGACCAACTGGCGCGACGGCTCGGTCAACTTCGAGCAGCGGGGCGTCGAGTTTCCCGACTTCTGGTCGGTCAACGCGGTCAACATCGTCACCAGCAAGTACTTCCGCGGGGCCGTCGGTACCCCGCAGCGCGAGACCGGTCTGCGGCAGCTCATCGACCGGATCGTGAAGACCTACCGGAAGGCCGGTGAGGACTACAACTACTTCGCCTCGCCCGCCGACGCCGAGATCTTCGAGCACGAGCTGGCGTACGCCCTCCTGCACCAGATCTTCAGCTTCAACTCGCCGGTGTGGTTCAACGTCGGCACGCCTCAGCCCCAGCAGGTCTCCGCCTGCTTCATCCTGTCCGTCGACGACTCCATGGAGTCGATCCTCGACTGGTACAAGGAAGAGGGCATGATCTTCAAGGGCGGCTCGGGCGCCGGCCTGAACCTCTCCCGGATCCGTTCCTCCAAGGAACTGCTGTCCTCCGGCGGCAACGCCTCCGGTCCGGTCTCCTTCATGCGCGGTGCGGACGCCTCTGCAGGAACGATCAAGTCGGGCGGCGCCACCCGTCGCGCGGCCAAGATGGTCATCCTCGACGTCGACCACCCCGACATCGAGAACTTCATCGAGACCAAGGTGAAGGAGGAGGAGAAGATCCGCGCCCTGCGCGACGCGGGCTTCGACATGGACCTGGGCGGCGACGACATCACGTCCGTCCAGTACCAGAACGCCAACAACTCGGTGCGGGTGAACGACGCGTTCATGCGGGCCGTCGAGGCCGGTGACAAGTTCGGTCTGCGCGCCCGGATGACCGGCGACGTCATCGAGGAGGTCGACGCCAAGTCGCTCTTCCGCAAGATGGCCGAGGCGGCCTGGGCCTGCGCCGACCCCGGCATCCAGTACGACGACACCATCAACAACTGGCACACCTGCCCGGAGTCCGGCCGTATCAACGGCTCGAACCCTTGCAGCGAGTACATGCACCTGGACAACACCTCGTGCAACCTCGCCTCGCTGAACCTGATGAAGTTCCTCAAGGACGACGACAAGGGCAACCAGTCCTTCGACGTCGAGCGCTTCGCCAAGGTCGTCGAGCTGGTCATCACCGCGATGGACATCTCCATCTGCTTCGCGGACTTCCCGACGCAGAAGATCGGCGAGAACACCCGCGCCTACCGCCAGCTCGGCATCGGCTACGCCAACCTCGGCGCCCTGCTGATGGCGACGGGTCACGCCTACGACTCCGACGGTGGCCGCGCGCTCGCCGGCTCCATCACCTCGCTGATGACCGGTACGTCGTACCGGCGCTCCGCCGAACTCGCCGCGGTTGTCGGCCCGTACGACGGCTACGCCCGCAACGCGGCTCCGCACCAGCGCGTCATGAAGCAGCACGCCGACGCCAACACCGCGGCCGTCCGCATGGACGACCTGGACTCGCCGATCTGGGCCGCCGCGACGGAGGCCTGGCAGGACGTCATCCGCCTCGGTGAGAAGAACGGCTTCCGCAACGCGCAGGCCTCGGTCATCGCGCCCACCGGCACCATCGGTCTCGCGATGTCCTGCGACACCACCGGTCTCGAGCCCGACCTCGCCCTGGTCAAGTTCAAGAAGCTCGTCGGCGGCGGCTCGATGCAGATCGTCAACGGCACCGTGCCGCAGGCCCTGCGCCGCCTGGGCTACCAGGAGGAGCAGATCGAGGCGATCGTCGCCCACATCGCCGACCACGGCAATGTGATCGACGCCCCCGGCCTCAAGACCGAGCACTACGAGGTCTTCGACTGCGCCATGGGTGAGCGTTCCATCTCCGCGATGGGACACGTCCGCATGATGGCGGCCATCCAGCCGTGGATCTCCGGCGCCCTCTCCAAGACGGTCAACCTGCCGGAGACCGCCACCGTCGAGGACGTCGAAGAGGTCTACTTCGAGGCGTGGAAGATGGGCGTCAAGGCGCTCGCGATCTACCGCGACAACTGCAAGGTCGGCCAGCCGCTCTCCGCCAAGACCAAGGACAAGGAGAAGGCCGAGGTCACCGCGAAGGCGGAGGAGACGATCCGGACCGCGGTCGAGAAGGTCGTCGAGTACCGTCCGGTCCGCAAGCGCCTCCCGAAGGGCCGTCCGGGCATCACCACCTCCTTCACGGTGGGTGGCGCCGAGGGCTACATGACCGCCAACTCCTACCCGGACGACGGTCTGGGCGAGGTCTTCCTGAAGATGTCCAAGCAGGGTTCCACCCTCGCGGGCATGATGGACGCCTTCTCCATCGCCGTCTCGGTCGGTCTGCAGTACGGCGTCCCGCTGGAGACGTACGTCTCGAAGTTCACCAACATGCGCTTCGAGCCGGCCGGTATGACGGACGACCCGGACGTGCGGATGGCGCAGTCGATCGTCGACTACATCTTCCGCCGTCTGGCGCTCGACTTCCTGCCCTTCGAGACCCGTTCGGCGCTCGGCATCCACTCGGCCGACGAGCGTCAGCGTCACCTCGAGACCGGGTCGTACGAGCCGACCGACGAGGAGCTGGACGTCGAGGGCCTGGCCCAGTCCGCTCCGCGGCAGCAGGAACTGAAGGCGGTCGCCACCCCGGAGGCGGCCATCCCGGCCCCGCAGCAGGCGCACACCTCTGCGGAGCTGGTGGAGATGCAGCTGGGCATCAGTGCCGACGCGCCGCTGTGCTTCTCCTGCGGGACGAAGATGCAGCGGGCCGGCTCCTGCTACATCTGCGAGGGCTGCGGCTCGACGAGCGGCTGCAGCTGATCCCGGGCACCCCTCGAGGGTGAACCACCCTGTCGGGGCGGGGAGTCGAATTCTTCGGCTCCCCGCCCCTTGGTCTGAGCCCGTGGGGCGGGACTACCGAGGGGCGGGAACTACTCCTCGATCGCCCCGCCCACGGCGCGCAGATGGTCGCGGAAGGTCAGCGACGGCGTCTGCTCCCGCGCGGTCAGATAGGCCCTGAACCGGACCTGGCTGCGCAGCGACTCACCCGCGCGGATGCGTTCCGCCTGGCGGCGCTCCGTGTCCCGGATCGACTCCGCGAGTGCGAACAGCTCATCGGCATGCGCCGCCGGGATGAACAGGACGCCGTCCTCGTCGCCCAGGACCAGGTCCGCGCCGTCCACCGTCCACTCGCCGACCATTGCCGACTCCAGGGCATCGTCCGGACGGACATCGAGTCTCAGCGGGCCCGTCGGGACGGCTCCCAGGCTGAAGACCGGCAGGCCGATCTCCCGGATGTCGGCCGTGTCGCGGTGAAGGCCCCAGATCACGATGCCGTCCAGACCCGCGTCCAGCGCCTCCAGAGCCACGAGGTCACCGACGCACGCCTCGTCCGTACGGCCGCGGTTGTCGACCACGAGCACGTCGCCGGGCCGCGCCCCCTCGAACGCCTCCAGGAAGATGTCGACGCTGCCGACATGCCGGGCGGGCACGGCCCGCCCGGCCAGCCTGCTGCCCGGCACCACCGCGTGCATCGCTGCCGGGGCGCAACGAACCGGCAGCCGGGCGCGGATGCAGGCGTCGGTGAGATGGGCGGTCGTCAGCATCGCGAAACGCTTCCGAAGTTCTTGATCCATCCGGGCCGGCCTCTCAGTCGTTGCCCATCAGCGAGATGAATTCCTGCGGCTCGGTGTCGTAGCCGCGCACGACCTCGCGGAACTGCCACTCGCCCGTGTCGCCGCGGACGAACTCCGCGACGACGGCCGCCGTGGCCGTCGGGAGGCCCGAGAGGTCGTTCTGCCCGAGCTCGGTATGGCCCTCGGCGACTTTCACCAGGGTGTTCGCCACATCGCCGAACACCCGGTGACCGTCCCGCTGCTGTATGACCACACCCACCAGAACACGTCCGTACGTGGGGGCCAGCCGGTCGAATTCCAGCGTCATGACCTCGTCGGACCCGAAGCCCTGCCCCGTCTTGCTGTCCCGGGTCAGATTGATGGTGCCGTCGGGCGACCGGCTGTCGAAGTGCACGACGTACGCCGGTTCACCGTGGGGCGCTTCCGCGGTGTACGTCGCGGCGACTATGTCCAGGTCGTGGGGCGCCTCGCCCAGGGGACTCGGATCCCATCGGAGGGACACCTCGACCTTGCCGACGCCCTTGCTGAGGCTGCTCACCAGTTTGCCCTTCCCGTAACTGTCGGGATTTCACGGTCGGTTGACGTTATCGGCTCAGTGCGGGATGCGGCGAGGCGGTCGCTGTCGAACGATCTCGTCGCGGAATGCCTCGATCGCGCTGCTGACCTGGCGTATGAGATGGGTGTGCTCGATACGGTCCAGGTAGAGGCAGCGCCGGGCCAGTCCGTCCAGCTCGAAGGCGAAGCAGAGGGACATCAGAGGGTTGATGAAGAGTTCGCTGCCCCGGGTGCGGGTGGTGAACTGGACGTTGCCGAAATCGCCTCGGACCGCGGCGGCGATCGAGCCGTTGACGATGCTCGGATGATCCGCGGTGTGCGCCTGAGCATGGGCCACGGCATCCAGGAAGAGCGCACCCTCGCGGGTGGTGCGCGGCACCGAGAAGGCGCCGAGGTACGCACCGTCGGCGTCCAGCGCGGCGATGTTCTCCAGTACCAGGCCGTGACTCACCCCGTGGTGGGCGTCGACACCGAAGCCGACGGAGACGACCAGCCGCTCCGGCGCGAGATCCTTCGGGATTCCGTGGAGCGCGGCCACGCTCGTCAGATCCTCCTCGGGGGTGCCGAGCCCCGATTCGTCGCCGCGCATCAGGATGTCCGTGCCGCCGTCCACCAGGACCACAGCGTCGATGTCGTACTGCTCCAGGAGAGCCGTGTACGCGGCGCGCAACGGCTGGACTCCCACGCGGGAGAAGGCGTGGACCGTGCTCGGACAGCCGTGGAGGTCCAGCCACTGGGCGAGGGTGCGCTCGGGGAAATAGGTCTGGTGAAGCGATGTTGCCGGGGTGACGACTGCGAGGTCGGGTGCGAGCCAGGCGTCGAGCGGGAGACCTTCGAGGGCGCTGAACGACAGATTCGCGAGGTGGACCTCTTTGCCCTGGTGATGCAGGGACAGTGCCACCGGCAAGCCGGCATACACGTCGAACCCGCCGCCCGCGCCGGCGACGAGGACGCGCTCGGCCGACTCCAGCCGGCTGAACAGGGGATTGGTGTGCAACGCCGTCATGACGATCATTGTGCAGCGTGGGTCTGACAGCGCGGCCGGCTTTCAGGGGAGGGGCGGGGCCGGTCCCGCCCGCTCCGAACGGCACGCGGCCCGGAATCGATCATTTCCGAGGGTCGGTGGGGCCCGGATCCTCGTCGGCGGGTTCGAGATCGAACTGGCGGCCGATGCTTCTGCCGATCTGGAAGGAGTGCACTCCTCGGGAGAGTGACCGGCGCCACGTTCCGAGCCGTACGATGGCGCGGTGCTGGTCAAGTGGATTCGCTGCACCGTGGTGGACCGTCGTGGGTTCGAGCGGGGACAGCGGAAGTGGGCGGGGCTGCTGGGTGAGCCGGGATTCCGGGGACAGGGTGGCGGGTGGAGCAAGGGGCGGCCGCATGTGGCGCATGTGTTCGCATTCTGGGAGAGCCGGGCGTTCTACGACTCGTTCATGGCGCGCTCACACGACCGGCTGGCGTCCGGCCAGTCCGGCACGTACAAGGACAGCCAGGCCAAGCTGTTCGACCACCGCTTCGATGTGAAGACCGGCTTCGAGCCGCGGTTCACCGGGGCCGACGTGGTGCGGGTCGCGCACTGCAAGGTCCGCGAGGAACGGGTCGAGCACTATGCGCTCATGCAGGAGAAGGTGTGGAACCCGGCCATGGCGGGCTCGCCCGGAATGGTCCGGGGGCTGTTCGGCGAGGCTCCCGAGAACGAGTTCCTGGTGATGTCGATGTGGCAGTCGGCCGCCGAGCACGGGAAGTACCGCCGGGAGCGCGTGGAGAGGCTGCTCCTGCGGGCGCAGACCGAGGCGGATGTCGCGGCACTCAGCGGTGATGTCGTCCAGCTCGAACCGTCCTGGACCGTCTGACGGCCTCCTGCCGACAGGGCGGCGGCCCCTGATGTGCCACACCTCACGGGCCGGATCGGCCGCCTGGATCCTGTCCCGCCGCTCAGCGGGCCCCAGGGCGATCTAGGGTCGAGACATGGCAAGACCGCAACGCATCGTCCTCGTCCGGCACGGAGAGTCGGAAGGGAACGCCGACGACACCGTGTACGAACGCGAGCCCGACCATGCGCTGGGGCTGACCAGCAAGGGCTGGGCCCAGTCCGAGGAGACGGGCCGCCGGGTGCGTGAGCTGTTCGGCCGCGAGCAGGTGAGCGTCTACGTCTCTCCCTACCGCCGCACGCACCAGACCTTCCGCGCCTTCGACCTCGACCCCGAACTCGTCCGGGTCCGCGAGGAGCCGCGGCTGCGGGAGCAGGACTGGGGAAACTGGCAGGACAGGGACGACGTACGGCTCCAGAAGGCCTATCGAGACGCCTATGGGCACTTCTTCTACCGCTTCGCCCAGGGCGAGTCCGGAGCGGACGTGTACGACAGGGTCGGCGCCTTCCTGGAGAGCCTTCACCGGAGCTTCGAGTCGCCCGACCACCCGCCGAACGTGCTGCTCGTGACGCACGGACTGACCATGCGGCTCTTCTGTATGCGCTGGTTCCACTGGACGGTCGCGGACTTCGAGTCGCTGGCCAATCCCTGCAACGGGGACATGCGGGTGCTGGAGCTCGGCGAGGACGGCCGCTACGCCCTTGACCGGCCGTTCGAGCGCTGGCGCACCCCCGAGCCGTACGGCGTCACCGGATAGAGTGGCAGGAAGATGACCGCTGACTCCTCTCGTGACCGGCGCTTCGCACGCGCCCTGGACAGCCTGCGCGGACTGTCCGTGGGAGACGCCCTTGGCTCCCAGTACTTCGTACCGTCGAACTACCCGCTGCTGAAGCGGCGCGAGGTGCCCTCGGGCACCTGGCAGTGGACCGATGACACGGAAATGGCCTCCTCGGTTCTCGCCGTGCTCGCCGATCACGGCCGCATCGACCAGGACGCGCTGGCCGGCTCCTTCGCCGAGCATCATGACTTCGACCGCGGGTACGGCCCCGCTGTCAATCGCATGCTCCGGCTGATCCGCGAAGGCGGCGACTGGCGAGAACTGGCCACGGGGCTGTTCAAGGGCCAGGGTTCGTGGGGAAATGGATCTGCGATGCGGATCGCGCCCCTCGGCGCCTGGTACGCGGACGACCCGGAGCAGGCCACGCACCAGGCCGAGATCTCCTCGTACACCACGCACCAGCACCGTGAGGCTGTGGTCGGCGCCATGGCTGTGGCGGCGGCAGCAGCGATCGCAGCGAATCCGGCGGGACCGCCCCAGCCCACGGATCTGCTCGACGGCGTCATCGCGCTCGTGCCGCGCAGTGCGGTGGGAGCGGGGCTGCGCCGGGCGCGGGACATGCTCGACTACAACGACGCCGGGACCGTCGCCGCGGTCCTGGGCAGCGGCAGGCGCACGAGCGCGCACGACACCGTGCCGTTCGCGCTCTGGTCGGCCGCTCGGTCGCTCGGTGACTTCGAGCGGACGTTCTGGACGACCGCGCAGGTCGGAGGCGACGTGGACACGACGTGCGCCATCGCCTGCGGGGTGGTCGCCGCGGGGAAGGCCGGACAGCCGCCGGCCGCGTGGCTGGAGCGTACGGAGACGCTGCCGGACTGGCTCCCGGCATCGGCTCGCTGACGCTCTGCCGCTGATCGTCGATTCACACTGCGTGAGTGTGCGGCTTCGACCTGCTCGGGGTCTGTTGCTCAGTCCCGCTGACAGAACGTGGTGCGAGCCGCGTCGGCAGCCGGGGCCTCTGTGCGGGCCGCGTCGGTGGCCGACGCGGCCCGCACCCGGCGCTACGCGGCGTGCCCTCCCGGGCCCGCTGTACCACTGAGCGCCTCCAAGTCGCTCTTGCGGACCCGAATGACGAACAGGGCGATCACCGCGGCCAGTCCGACCAGGCCGACACCTGCCCAGAACGATGTCGCGATGCCCTCGGCGAGTACTTGGTGTCCCCACGGCGGCGGCATCTCGTGAGTCTTCTCGAACACGGCTTTTTGTGCCGGAGTGGACTCGGCAAGGAATGACGGCAGCTGTCGCTCGGCCTCGTCGCGGCTGGCGGTGCTGAAGATGGTCATGAGGATCGACAGCCCCAGCGAACCGCCCACCATCTGGGTGGCGTTGAGCAGACTGGATGCCGCCCCCGACTCGTGCTGCGACACCCCGGAGACCGCGGTGAGAGTGGCGGTCACGAAGACCAGGCCCATGCCGAAACCGAAGAGGAGCATCGGCCCCAGCACCCCGCCGAGGTACGAGCTCTCCGGGGAGAGTGCGGTCAGCCACGCCATACCGCTACCCGTGAACAGCGCCCCGGCCACCAGGAACGGCTTGGGGCCGAGCACGGGGAGCAGCTTCGACGAGAGCCCGGCCGCAGTCACGATCATGACGGTGACCGGCAGGAACGCGAGACCGGAGGTGATGGGGCTGTAGTCCAGCACGTTCTGCACGAACAGCACGATGAAGAAGAACATGCCGAACATGGCCGCGGCGAGGCTCATCATGATCAGATATGTGCCCGAGCGGTTGCGGTCGGCGAACATGCGCAGCGGTGTGATCGGTTCGCGTGCCTTACGTTCGATCATGACGAACGCGGTGAGCAGGATGATCGCCGCGGCGAACGCGGCGAGCGTGAGCCCGTCGCTCCAGCCGTCCTCGGAGGCCCTGATGAACCCGTAGACCAAGGACGCCATGCCCACGGTCGAGGTGAGCGCACCCGTGATGTCGAAGCGCCCGGAGTGCCGGTCGGACTCGTTGATGAACATCGGCGCGAGTACGGCGATGAGGATGCCGATCGGCAGGTTGACGTAGAACACCCAGCGCCAGTCCAGCCACTCGGTGAGCATGCCGCCGGCGAGCAGACCGATGGCCGCGCCGCTGGCGGAGACGGCGGCGAAGATGCCGAACGCGCGGTTGCGCTCCGGGCCTTCGCGGAAAGTGGTGGTGATCAGTGCCAGCGCGGTGGGCGAGGCGATCGCGCCACCGACGCCCTGGAGTGCGCGCGCGGCGAGCATCTGCCAGGCCTCCTGCGCGACGCCGCACAGCAGCGAGGCGAAGGTGAACAGCAGCACGCCGAAGATGAAGACTCTCCGGCGGCCGAGTATGTCGCCCGCCCGGCCGCCGAGCAGCAGCAGCCCGCCGAAGGTGAGTGTGTAGGCGTTGACCACCCAGGACAGCTGGGTCGTGGTGAACTCGAGTGTCCCCTGGATGTGGGGGAGCGCGATATTCACAATCGTGGTGTCGAGGACCACCATGAGCTGGAGGGCGGCGATGACAGTGAGGGCAATCCCGGGGCGTCCTGGTCGGCGAGCGGCCCCGGGCGTACTGGGAGCTGCTAGTTCAGAAGTTGTCACTGGTGTCCCCCCACAAGTGTGTTAGTGAACGCGGTCGTTCACTGTTGTCAACCGTAGAGAGTCCCCATCAGTGAACGCAAGCGTTCACTGAACTCCAGTCCCCAACGGAGAGAAGATGATGGCCAATTCGCGCTGGACGGTCGCTGCCGAGACATCCCCGGTCTCGCTGCGCCGTCGTGGGCAGGTGCTGGAACGCGCGATCCTCGATGCTGCGCTGGAGCAGCTGAGCACCGTCGGCTGGAGCGGACTCACCATGGAAGGTGTCGCCGCCGGTGCCCAGACCGGAAAGGCGGCCGTCTACCGGCGCTGGCCCTCGAAGGAGGACCTCGTCGCCGATGCCCTGCAGGCCGCCCTGCCCCAGCTGGTCGAGGCCGATGATCACGGAAGCATCCGCGAGGACCTCTTCCAGCTGTGCCGTCGAGTGCGGGACGCGATGTACTCGCGGTCCGGATTCGCACTCCGCTCAGTGCTTCACGAGTGCGACTCTGCCGCTGCCGAACGGTTCCTCGCGGTGATCGTCCGCCAGGTGATCGAACCGTCCACGCAGCTCTTCCGTGACGTCGTACGTCGCGGAATGGTCAGGGGGGATGTCCGCCCCGACGCCGCTCACGACCTCGTCATCGACGTGATTCCGGGCCTGATGATGTACCGATCCAAGGTGTGCGGAAGCGAATGGCCGGACGGAGACATCGCCGAAATGATCGACCAGGTGATGGTGCCACTGCTCCGTCCGTACAAGGGCTGACCGCCTCTCCCGGGCGAGGTCGTCGGGCGCGGTCGAACCGTGACGGGAATCCGGTTGTTCCGGGCGGGGTCGGTCGGCGTAGGCTTGCTGGCGCCATGCCGTACGAACCACCCACACACACAGTCGAGCGCTCGATCCGAGCGACCACCGGCGCCAAGATCATTGCCGGTGTCGACGAGGTCGGACGAGGCGCCTGGGCCGGTCCCGTCACGGTATGCGCCGCGATCACCGGACTGCGCCGGCCGCCAGTCGGGCTCACCGACTCCAAACTGCTGAGCCAGAAGCGCCGCGAGGAGCTCGCCGTCCAGCTGGAGAAGTGGGTCACGGCCCACTCCCTGGGGCATGCCTCGCCGGAGGAGATCGACGAACTCGGCATGACCGCGGCCCTCCGGCTCGCGGCCACCCGCGCGTTGGACGCGCTGCCGGTACGCCCGGACGCGGTCATCCTCGACGGCAAGCACGACTACCTCGGGGATCCGTGGCGCGTCCGTACGGTGATCAAGGGAGACCAGTCGTGCGTCGCGGTCGCCGCGGCCTCGGTGCTCGCCAAGGTGCGCAGGGACGCGATGATGGCCGAACTGCAGGGGGAGTTCCTCGACTTCGCCTTCGCCGACAACGCCGGCTACCCCTCACCCGTCCACCAGGCCGCTCTCAGGGAGCTCGGCCCCACGCCGTATCACCGGCTCTCGTGGGCCTATCTCGACGCCCTGCCTGCTTGGCGGCACCTGAAGAAGATTCGACTCTCTCCGGAGGCGGCAGAACTGGAGAGTGGGGGACAGCTCGGCTTCGAATTCTGAACCAGCCCTGCCGGCAGGGCAGTCGCACTCATGTGCCCACCCGCCTATGCCGTTCGAACCGGCATTTGATAGACATCCACCCATGCCTCTCATTCCCGAGGAGCCTCAGATTCACGAGAGCGCCCAGGGTCCCCGCGCTACACCGGCCGCCGGCCGCACCGCGCCGACCCCCCGTCCCGTACCCGGTCCGCGTTCCATGGCCTCGCCGCGTCCCGGACATCCGGGCCCGGGTTCCACCCGGCCCGCGCCGACACCGCGTACGCACGCCTCCACCGGACAGCCGCAGGCTATCCGGTCGGAGACCCGACCCCAGCCCCAGATCCAGTTGATCCCCGCCCCCGCGGACGGCGCACTCGACGCCGCCGAGGAGGCGATCGACCTTCTGCTCGACACAGGCAGGGCACCGGGCGACGTCCTGGTGCTCACCACGGGCGAACAGCACCCGTGGGCCGCGCATGAGCTGTCCTTCGGCGAATCCGCCTATTGGGCACAGCACGACGCCGGCGACGACGTGTTCTACGCCGCCGCCACCGCTGTGGGCCGGGCCTCCACCCGTCCCGTCGTGGTCGTCGCGCTCAACGGTGGTACCGACGAGGAAGCCGCCACAGCGCTCCCGGCGGCGATGGCCAAGGCAGGTGCACTGCTCATCGTGTGCGGTGACCCGAAGCGGATCAACACCGCACTCGGTGTGGCGGCCTGACCGCGAGCCTGCCCGAACCTCCCGGTGTGCCGTGGTCCGGCTGCCCTGACGAAGGACAGCCGGACACGGTAGGGCACAGAGGGTGCTTCGGTGTGCGCGTCGCCCGATGAAGAAGCCGCGACGGGTCTCCGTACCTGCTCCATGAGCCCTGGTCAGGTGGCCGTCAGTTGGCCGGGCGCACGGTGAGTTGACGGGACACCTCGTGGTGCGGGGGCCGGCCGAGGGGGCCGATGCGCGACACGGGGCCCGGCGGGCCTGTCCGGCATCGGGTTGACCGCAGCCATGGCAGGTTCGCGGGGCGCCCGGCGTCGGCCGTTGATCAGTCGCGGCCGCCACCGGCTCCCACGCGCCGGCAGCTCAGGGCTTCAGCGGGCGGCTGCGCGACGCAACGCGTCCACCGCGCCGCTGGCGGTGCGCAGCTCCAACGGCTCGCCGACCGCCGCCATCTCCGCCAGATCCCCCGGAGTCGATGTGGAACTCGGCCGGCGGCCACCCCGGCCCTCGCCCAGGACCTGCCAGCCGCCACGGGTCAG
The DNA here is from genome assembly GCF_032229325.1 of Streptomyces sp. AM8-1-1. Lineage (NCBI taxonomy): Bacteria > Bacillati > Actinomycetota > Actinomycetes > Kitasatosporales > Streptomycetaceae > Streptomyces > Streptomyces sp. AM8-1-1. The sequence goes on along the minus strand of NZ_CP135086.1, from coordinate 2,127,129 downwards.
CGTGATGTACGCACCGCAGCGCAGCCCGTGGAGAGTGCAGGCGTCCCGAAGCCCCCACATCCACGCACCGTCCTCCTCCGTCCACCGCTCGTCGCCCTCCCGGCAGTAGAGCAGCACGGCTGTCCGCACCGGCGTACGACGGCGAAGATCGTGTGGGATGACCCGGCGCAGATGGGCCAGCAGGACGTTCCGGAACTCCCAGCCGTCGACCGGTGCGGAGCGCCGCGCGAACGACGCACTGGCGGCGAGCCGTTCCTCATGATCGAGGACGGCGACGACCGCCGTCGTCGGGGCGGGACTGTGCCGGGCGTGCAGACCACTGACCACTTCTCGCGGATTGCGCAGCAACGGGATTCCCGCGGCCGCCCACTCGGCGGGCTCGAGCAGCCTGGCGAGGCGGTTGGCGGAATTGCCCGAGCTGGTGATCGAAGTGGCTGCGGACGAAGCGAATCCGAAGGTCACGAAACTCCCTTCGCATACGCGCCCACAGTGCGGGCAGGATCGGGTGGAGGCGCACCGCGGCACGGCTCATCCGGACCGCGAACGGGCCGTGCGGGGAGCGTTCCAATTCTCGCTGGCGCGTCGGCATGCGGCAACGAGCAATTTGGCGCCACCGGCGGGATTCGGCGGGTATGACGCAGATATCCCTGCCCATCGACAGCTTCTTTGACCCCTCCGGTCACGCCTGGACTGCAAGGACCAGCGGGAACACCCCCTTTGCACCGGCCCTGCGCAGCAACCGCGCCGCCACAGCCAGTGTCCAGCCGCTGTCCGAAAGATCATCGACCAGCAGCACGGGCCCGCCGGTCGCCGTCAGCGTTTCGGCCAGCTCGGCCGGCACCGTGAAGGCTTCATGCAGGGCCCGCACCCGCTGAGCGCTGTTGGTGCGCGAGATGCGGGTGTCCGTCGCCTCGGGTGCGTACTCGACGGAGCCCAGCAGCGGCATCCGCCCCACCTCGGCGATTCTGGCGCCCAGAGATCCGACCAGCTGTGGCTTGCTCCGCGATGCGACGGTCACGATGCCGACCGGACGCGCCGGTGCGTCCGGTGCACCCGATGCCCAGCCGCCGGGCCCCTTCGCCCAGTCGGCGAGGACCGTCACCACCGCGTTCACCACGTCGTCCGTCACCGGAGCGTCCGGCGACTGCGCGGTCAGCATCGGTCGCAGACGATTCCCCCAGCCGATGTCGGAGAGCCGGCCCAGCGCCCGCCCGGTGAAGGCCTGCTCGCCTTCCGGAATCCGGCCCTTGAGATTGACGCCCACCGCGGACAGACCGGTCGGCCACATCTTGCGGGGATCGAGGTCGACACCGGGCCTGCTCAACTCACCGCGAGCGGCGTCCAGCGCCGTGTCGGAGACCTTGTCGCTGAACCGGCCCCCCGCACAGTTGTCACAGCGGCCGCACGGAACCGCCTCCTCGTCGTCCAGCTGGCGCCGCAGGAACTCCATCCGGCAACCCGTCGACCGCGCGTACTCCCGCATCGCCTGCTGCTCGGCGTCCCGCTGCCGGGCCACCCACGCGTAGCGGTCGGCGTCGTACTGCCAGGGCCGGCCCGTGGTCGTCCAGCCGCCCTTCACCCGGCGCACCGCGCCGTCCACGTCCAGCACCTTGAGCATGGTCTCCAGGCGCGTACGCCGCAGTTCCACCAACGGCTCCAGCGCCGGCAGGGAAAGCGGCCTGTCCGCCTGCGCCAGCACATCGAGAGTGCGCCGCACCAACTCCTCCGGAGGAAAGGCGACCGATGCGAAGTACTGCCAGATCGCCTCGTCCTCCTTGCCGGGCAGCAGCAGCACTTCCGCGTGCTTCACCCCACGTCCCGCACGGCCCACCTGCTGGTAGTAGGCGATGGGCGACGACGGTGAACCCAGATGGACCACGAAACCGAGGTCGGGCTTGTCGAACCCCATCCCGAGCGCGGATGTGGCCACCAGCGCCTTGACGCGGTTGGCGAGGAGATCCTCCTCGGCCTGCTGGCGATCCGCGTTCTCCGTACGACCCGTGTACGAGGCCACCGTGTGCCCGCACTGGCGCAGATACGCCGTGACTTCCTCGGCCGCCGCGACCGTGAGGGTGTAGATGATCCCCGACCCCGGCAGCTCGCCGAGATGATCGGCGAGCCACGCAAGACGGGTGGCGGCATCGGGGAGCTGGAGCACACTCAGGCTGAGGCTCTCCCGATCCAGCGGGCCTCGCAGCACCAGGGCGTCCGTCCCCGCGCCCGTACCCAGCTGCTCCGCCACGTCCGCCGTCACCCGGGCATTGGCCGTCGCGGTGGTCGCCAGCACCGGCACCCCGGCCGGCAGCTCCGCCAGCATGGTCCGCAGCCGTCGGTAGTCGGGGCGGAAATCATGGCCCCAGTCGGAGATGCAGTGAGCCTCGTCCACCACCAGGAGGCCGGTGGCGGCGGCGAGCTTGGGCAGCACCTGGTCGCGGAAGTCCGGATTGTTCAGCCGCTCGGGGCTGACGAGCAGGACGTCGACCTCGCCCGCGGCCACCTCCTCCTGGACGGTGTCCCACTCCTCCGTGTTGGACGAATTGATCGTCCGGGCGCGGATGCCCGCCCGGGCCGCTGCGTCGACCTGGTTGCGCATGAGAGCGAGCAGCGGAGAGACGATCACGGTCGGGCCGCTGCCCTGCCCGCGCAGCAGCGCCGTCGCGACGAAGTACACCGCCGACTTCCCCCAGCCGGTCCGCTGCACCACCAGGGCCCGGCGCTTGTCGGCGACGAGCGCCTCGATCGCCCGCCACTGGTCCTCGCGCAGCCGGGCCGTGCCCGAACTGTCCGAGACGAGGCGGGCGAGCACGGCGTCGGCCGAGGCCCTGAGGTCCGCGGAATCCGCGAGGTCTGCGTTGGTCATGACCCCATGCAACCCGATGGCACCGACAAACCGCGAATGAGCCGCCAGCCTGTGGATAACGTTATCCACAGGGGTCGCGGACGGTGATCTCCCGCGAGACCGTCATGCCATGAACAAGCACCACGAACCCGTCCACCGCACCGACGACCAGCAGATCACCCTGCGCGGCCCCGCCGAACTGGCCGACGCGCTTCCGTACATGATGGGTTTTCACCCCACCGACTCCATTGTGATCGTCGCCCTGCACGGCAGCCGCGGCCGCTTCGGAGGCCGGGTGAGGCTCGGCATTCCCCGCTCGCAGCGTGAATGGTCACCCGTGGCACAGCAGCTCGCGGAATGCCTGATCGAAGGGAGCGAACGGCGAGGGTCGCGTCCCGACGGCTTCGTCGTCTACCTCTGCCAGGACCCTGCCGAAGGCGAGACGAGCCGAAGCGTGATGGAGCGACTGCGCCCTCTCGCCCAGCGGCTGCGGACCGCTTGCGGTTCCCTCGACGTGCCCGTCTACGAGGCGCTGTGCATCTCCGACGGACGCTTCTGGTCCTACTGCTGCCCCGACGAACGCTGCTGCCCGCCGGAAGGGAAGAGGCTCGCCATCCCCGGCACATCGGTGATGGCGGCCGCCGCGGCCTACGCCGGGGTCCACGTGCGCGGATCACTGCGCGAGATGGAGGCGCGACTCGCACCCACGACGGCTCCGTCGGCCGGCGCCCAGGCGAAAGCGCTCGACAAGGCGGGAGCAGCACTCGTGCCGAGGATCCTCGACGAACTGGGACGCAAGCAGGTGGCCGCGGAGACGCTCACCCTGGCCCGGACGCTCATGGCACGCATCGCCGGGGCGCCCTGGACCTCCAGCAGGTCGCAGACCGACGCCACCGACGACGCACTCCTCAGCCACGACGAAGCCGCCGCCATGATTCTCGGACTGCAGGACCGGGAGACCCGGGACCGCGCAGCGGAGTGGATGGAGGGCCCCGACGCGGATTCGGCCCTGCGCCTGTGGCGGGCCCTGTGCCGGCGATGCGTCGCCCCGTATGCCGAGCACGCCACAGCCCCCCTCACCCTCGCGGGCTGGGTCGCGTGGTCCACCGGGGACGAGCCCAGTGCCCGCGTCGCTCTCGGACTCGCCCTGCGCCTCGACGATCAGTACGTCTTCGCCCGCCTCCTCCACCAGGCCTGCAACGAGGGCCTGGACCCGGAGACCCTGCGCAACTGCCTCCGTAGGGAGCGCACTTCACGAGAGGAGCTCCAGAGCGCCGCCGACGGAGAAAGCGGGCGTATCCACGAGACACCTGACCAGCCGCAGACCCCCGACGCTGCCGGGCGGCGCGGGCGCCCGCGCACCCGGCAGGCCCGAGCCCCGATCGGCACCCGGCCCCGCCGGCCCGCGAAGACGGCCTCCGCGTCGGCGCACCCCCGTAAGGCAGCAGGTCAGCGCAGCCCGGACAGTCGGCGCGACGGCCGGCAGGACTCACGGAGCGAGCCATGACAGCCGCTGGCTGCCCGGCATGATCGAGGAGGCAGCGCCGGGCCTCCGACTGGGGGTGTGAGCGGGTGGGCGGGGTGGGTGGGGAAGGGGGGGAGGAAAGCGCCCCCCACCCCGACGAAACGAGTGTTTATCGTCAGGCAGACGACTATGATCACGGCATGCCTCCCTACGACCCGTCGGCCTACCCCCCTTTTGCTGTCACCGTCGATCTGGTCGTGCTCACCGTGCGTCGGCATGCGCTCTGCGCGCTGGTCGTTCGCCGCGGGGAGCCGCCGTTCCAGGGCCGGTGGGCGCTGCCCGGTGGCTTTGTCCGCGGGGACGAGGATCTGTCGGCGGCCGCGGCACGTGAGCTCTCCGAGGAGACGGGCCTGTGCGTCCACGACCCCTTGTCGCCGGCCCCCGGCAATGGTGCGCACCTCGAGCAGCTCGCCACCTATGGCGATCCGAAACGGGACCCGAGGATGCGGGTCGTCAGCGTCGCCCATCTGGTTCTGGCTCCCGATCTGCCGGCTCCCCGGGCCGGCGGGGACGCGAACAGTGCGCGGTGGGCGCCGGTCGAGGACCTTCTCGGCCAGGAGAGCGGGTTCGCGCGGGAGGGTGAGTCGGCGGCTCCGCTGGCGTTCGACCACGCGCGGATTCTGGGGGACGGGGTGGAGCGGGCGCGCTCCAAGATCGAGTACTCGTCGCTGGCCACAGCCTTCTGCCCGCCCGAGTTCACCGTCGGTGAGCTGCGCAGGGTGTACGAGGCGGTGTGGGGTGTCGCTCTGGACCCGAGAAACTTCCACCGCAAGGTGACCGGCACGCCAGGGTTCCTTGTCCCGGCGGGCGGCACGACCACTCGTCAGGGCGGCCGGCCCGCGCAGCTCTTCCGGGCGGGTGGGGCCACCGTGCTGAACCCGCCGATGCTGCGTCCGGAAGTCTGACACCGCCGCGGCGCGTCCGACCGCGTCACGCCCGGGCCGCCGCGCCAAGGACCCGGGTGCCCCGCCCACGCCGCCGGTCTGAGCCTCCCGCGGCCCCCGCCCCGCTCCGGCGGCCCTCCAACCCAGCCCGATCCGCACGCCTCGCCCGCACGCCCCTCCCGCATGCCCCGCACCCTCAGGGCACGCGCCGCCGCCTGACACCTTGCCCGCTCCGACCCGCACGGGCCCCCCACACCCCCCTGCGGGCACCCCCATCGCCCCAACCCCGCCGTCCTGCGCCCCGCGCTGCCTGACACCCGCGCTGCCTGACACCCGCCGAGTCACCCCTCCACCCTGCGCCAAAAGTCCAAAATGTCGCGTTATCTTGCTGCGGTAGCCCCACGCCGCCGAGCGGTACACCGCTCCTCCGCGAGAGAACAGATGCTCCAGGCCATCGGACTGACCAGTGCCCACCGGCGGGACCTCCCGCCCGCCGTCGACGACCTCACCTTCGAGGCGCGGCCCGGCCAGGTCACGGCCCTCCTCGGGGCGGACGGTTCCGGCAAGTCGACGGCACTGCGCCTGATGCTCGAACTCGAACCGGGCCGCGGCATCACCTACTTCCGCGGCAACCCCCTGCATCGCATCGCCCACCCCGCCCGCGAGGTCGGGGTACTCCTCGGCGACGTGCCCGGCCATCCCGCACGCACCGCCCGAGGTCAGCTCCGTATGCTCTGCGCCGCCGCCGGCGTGCCGGTGGCAAGGGCCGACGAGATGCTCGACGTCGTCGGGCTCGCAGGTCTCGGCGCCCAGCAACTCGGTACGCTCTCGCGCGGGATGGACCGCAGACTCGGCCTCGCCTCCGCCCTGTTGGGCGACCCGCAGACCCTCATCCTCGACGAGCCCGGCAAGGGCCTCGCCCCGCGCGAGACGGGCTGGTTGTACACCCTGCTGCGCGAGCACGCCGAACAGGGCGGAACCGTGCTCTGTACGACGAGCGACCCCAGAGAGGCGGCCCGCCTCGCGGATCATGTCGTCACCCTCGACGGCGGGCGGCTCGTCGGGGACCAGGACGCCCGGGAGTTCTCCCGCACGCGGCTGCGCCCCCGGGTCGCCGTCCGCACCCCCCACGCGGCGCGTCTCGCCGCCGTCGTGCAGCGCGAGGCGCGGGCCGCCCAGCGGTCGGTCGAAGTGGTGACCGAGGCCAGCAACCGGCTCTCGGTCTACGGCAGCAGCTGTGCCGAGATCGGTGAAACGGCCTTCCGGCACGGCGTGCTCGTACACCGGCTCACCGACGAGATCGGTGACACCGGCCTCGCGTCCCCGGTTGCCGGGGACGCCGAAGTCGCGGCAGGGGCACGGCCGACGCCGCCCGCCGCCGGCCCTCCGCCGCTGCCCCGCCCCGCCACCAGCCCTGTCAGGCCGCTGCGTTACGAACTGCTGCGGCTCCTCGGCGTGCGTACTCCCGCCGTCATCCTCGCCGTCGTCATCCTCGTCTCCCTCGCCGCCTGCATCCTGCTCGCCCGCTCCCGGACCATGCCGCTGCCGGTCGTGCTCGCCGCCTGGCCGCCGTTCTTCCCGCTGCCGCCCGCGGCCTTCGGTGCCGGGCTGATCGGGGCCCTGTCCTTCGGTGAGGAGTTCCGCCACCCCGCGCTCGCCACCGCCCGAGGCACCGTCCCGCGCCGACTCGGGCTGCTGATCGCCAAACTCATGGTCACCGCCACTGCCGCCCTGCTGCTGGCGCTCGTCGTCGTGGTGGCAGACGCCCAGGCTCTGCGCGTCGTCTACGGGAGCGATGTCACCGACCTGCCACGGAACTGGCCCGCGCTGGCGGCCGGTTGGGGCGGTCTCTCCGTCGGCTGCGCCTGGGCCGGTCTGCTCGCGGCGGGAGTCTTCCGCGTCACGGCCGCCGGAGTGGCCGCCGTGCTCGCCGTGCCGATCATCATTGCCCCACTGGTGCAGAAGGCGATCATCGGACCGTCCGTGCGTTCGATCGCCGGAATCTCCGGGAGACTTCGCGAACTGACCTGGGTGCGGCTTCCCCGGCAGGCCGACGACCTGGTCATGGCCGGGGTGCGGGTCCTCGCCCAACCCGTCGGAGCCGCACTGGTCTTGTCGTTGTCGGTCCTGATCTGCGCATATATGGTCACCGGCCTTCGCCGTCGGGCACCTTGGTGATCATGAGCGACCGCGGAGCGGGCTTCTGCTCACAACTCCCTTGAGTGCGCCCGTTTCCTTCCGATAAGGCGTCAATTGCGGGGCGAGCGCCGATCACCCTTTCGTGTGCTTTTCACCAAAGACCTCAAGGGCTGCCGGAGCCTCGCCGACAAAGGATGCGTGAGTACCCTTGCGCACACCATGATGACCGCCGCCCGCCCCGCCGATTCGGGCCTCGCAGGACCGGGCGAACTCGACCGCTACCCCTACCCGGAGTCCCCGGGTGTCGACCGCGTCGGCCCGCCCTCCTGGGAGGGTTCGGAATCGGAGTTGGGCCGGGTCGGCCGCCGCGCGGCAGGCAACCGGGGCCGCGGGCTGCACGGCCAACTCGTGCAACAGCTCGGCCAGATGATTGTTTCCGGGGATCTGGGTGCCGACCGCCCGCTCGTTCCCGAGGAGATCGGCCAGCGTTTCGAGGTCTCCCGCACCGTCGTCCGTGAGTCACTGCGCGTCCTCGAGGCGAAGGGCCTCGTCAGCGCCCGCCCCAATGTCGGCACCAGGGTCCGGCCCGTCAGCGACTGGAATCTTCTGGACGCCGACATCATCGAGTGGCGCGCCTTCGGTCCGCAGCGTGACGATCAGCGTCGCGAGCTCTCCGAGCTGCGCTGGACCATCGAGCCCCTCGCCGCCCGTCTCGCCGCCGGCCACGGCCGTGAGGACATCCAGCAGCGGCTCTCCGACATGGTCGAGATCATGGGCCACGCCCTTGCCCAGGGTGACGGCATCACGTTCTCGCGGGCCGACACCGAATTCCATGCCCTGCTCATCCAGCTCGCCGGGAACCGCATGCTGGAGCACCTCTCCGGCATCGTCTCGGCGGCCCTCCAGGTCTCCGGCGGTCCGGTCACGGGCTGTGACCGCCCGAACGAGGCCTCTCTGGCGCACCACGGCCGTATCGTCGAAGCTCTCGCGGCCGGGGACGCGCCCGGCGCCGAGTCCGCCATGCGTCAACTGTTGACCGTTCATCCGGAGGTGGAGCGCGTCGTGCCCGCCCCTCGCGAGCACTGATCCGCTCACGGCCGGAACGCAGAGGCGTACGCACCGCGTGTCGCCGGATTCCACGGGGGTCCGGCGGCACGATTGTGTGGGGAACGCCTGTTCTGGTCGTTTCGCGGAGAATGGGGTGTGACTCGGGCCACGCGGATTGGGCGTAACACTCCTCGAAACAGTGCGATGACCTAAGAGGTGGCAGCCGAGGAGGGAATACAGCAGTCGTTCACGGCGCTGTCGAGTTCCAAGGTTCCGCCCGCGCCACCGGCACATCCGCAGCCAGGTGGTCGTCGGCTCCGGCCCGATCATGGGCGGGGCCGGAAGCCGTTTCCATCGTTCCGAGAGGTTGTTCGTGTCGGCCAGCACATCCCGTACGCTCCCGCCGGAGATCGCCGAGTCCGAGTCTGTGATGGCGCTCATCGAGCGGGGAAAGGCTGATGGGCAGATCGCCGGCGATGACGTGCGTCGGGCCTTCGAGGCTGACCAGATTCCGCCAACCCAGTGGAAGAATGTTCTGCGCAGCCTCAACCAGATCCTCGAGGAAGAGGGTGTGACGCTGATGGTCAGTGCCGCGGAGTCGCCGAAGCGCGCCCGCAAGAGCGTCGCTGCGAAGAGCCCGGCAAAGCGCACCGCCACCAAGACCGTCGCGGCCAAGACCGCCACGGCGAAAACTGTCGCCGCCTCCGCGGCGCCGACGGCCGAGTCCGTCGACGTCCAGGCCGGCGACGAGGTCTCGGAGGCCGCGCCTGCCAAGAAGGCGGCCGCCAAGAAGACGGTTGCGAAGAAGACGGCGGCCAAGAAGACCGCCGCCAAGAAGACCGTGGCGAAGAAGGCCACGTCGAAGAAGGACTCCGACGAGCCCGCCGAGGGCGAGGAGCTCGTCGACGAGGCACAGCCCGGAGCCAAGGGCGAAGAGGAAGAGACCGAGGGCGAGAGCAAGGGCTTCGTCCTGTCCGACGACGACGAGGACGACGCGCCCGCACAGCAGGTCGCGGTCGCCGGCGCCACCGCCGACCCGGTCAAGGACTACCTGAAGCAGATCGGCAAGGTCCCCCTCCTCAACGCCGAGCAGGAGGTCGAGCTCGCCAAGCGCATCGAGGCCGGCCTGTTCGCCGAGGACAAGCTGGCGAACTCCGACAAGCTGGCGCCGAAGCTCAAGCGCGAGCTGGAGATCATCGCCGAGGACGGCCGCCGCGCCAAGAACCACCTGCTGGAGGCCAACCTCCGGCTGGTCGTCTCGCTGGCCAAGCGCTACACCGGTCGCGGCATGCTCTTCCTGGACCTCATCCAGGAGGGCAACCTCGGTCTGATCCGCGCGGTCGAGAAGTTCGACTACACCAAGGGCTACAAGTTCTCCACGTACGCCACCTGGTGGATCCGTCAGGCCATCACCCGCGCCATGGCCGACCAGGCCCGCACCATCCGTATCCCGGTGCACATGGTCGAGGTCATCAACAAGCTCGCGCGTGTGCAGCGCCAGATGCTCCAGGACCTGGGCCGCGAGCCCACCCCGGAGGAGCTGGCCAAGGAACTCGACATGACCCCCGAGAAGGTCATCGAGGTCCAGAAGTACGGCCGTGAGCCGATCTCCCTGCACACCCCGCTGGGCGAGGACGGCGACAGCGAATTCGGTGACCTCATCGAGGACTCCGAGGCGGTCGTCCCGGCCGACGCGGTCAGCTTCACCCTGCTGCAGGAGCAGCTCCACTCGGTGCTCGACACGCTCTCCGAGCGTGAGGCCGGTGTCGTCTCCATGCGCTTCGGTCTCACCGACGGTCAGCCGAAGACGCTGGACGAGATCGGCAAGGTCTACGGCGTGACGCGGGAGCGGATTCGCCAGATCGAATCGAAGACGATGTCGAAGCTGCGCCACCCGTCGCGTTCGCAGGTGCTGCGCGACTACCTCGACTAGTCGGCACAGTTGATTTTCGGTCGTTCGAGGGCCCGGATCCCGTCAGGGATCCGGGCCCTCGGCCTGTGTGAGGGTGCGCCTGCGGTCGACCTGCGTGACTCTGAGTGGACTCCATTCACGCAGAGTCAGGAGGCCGTATGCGTCGTCCCCTCGTCCGAGCCTTGACAGGGGCGCTGGCCCTCATGTCCTCGGCGGTTCTCGCGCCCCTGGCGGCGTCCGTCCCGGCAGCCGCCGACGGCGTCGTCGTGGGTGGCTCCCCGGTACGCGCCGCCGACAGTCCCTGGGTGGTGGCCCTCTCCAGCCGTGACCGGTTCGGAGGAACCCGCGCGGGTCAGTTCTGCGGCGGCGTCGTGGTGGCGCCGACCAAGGTGATGACCGCGGCGCACTGCCTGAGCCGGACCGTGCTGGGCCAGAAGGTGAGCGACGTCGCGGACCTGCGGGTCATCGCCGGACGGTCGGCGCTGGCCGGCGCGGGCGGGCAGGAGATCGCCGTCAGTGACAGCTGGGTCTCGCCCCGTTACGACCCTGCGACCAACAGTGCGGATATGGCGGTGTTGACGCTGGCGAAGGCCCTCCCGGCGTCCTTCGTCCTGCCGCTGGCGGGTGCCGGTGACGCCGCGTACGCGCCGGGCACCAGCGCCACCGTCTACGGATGGGGCGACATGAGCGGCAGCGGCCTCTACGCCTCGTCGCTGCGTGCCGCCCCGGTGACCGTCCTGTCGGACGGGACCTGCGAGCAGGCCTATCCCGGCGGTCTGGGGGGCCGCTACGTGGCTTCCACGATGCTCTGCGCCGGAGACCCTCGAGGAGGCCACGACGCCTGTCAGGGGGACAGTGGAGGCCCGCTGGTGGCCCAGGGCCGCCTCATCGGGCTGGTGTCCTGGGGGAGCGGCTGCGGGCGGGCCGACAGTCCGGGGGTGTACACGCGGGTCTCCGCGGTGTCCGGGACCTGAAAGGCCTCCGGGTCAGAACGGACCGCTGACGCGGTCACGGTACGAGAGCGGGCGGCCGCCCCTGGTGTTCAGGGGCTGCCGCCCGTCAGCCGGTCCTGGACCGACCTTGGCTCGTCGTGGATGTGAGGTATCAGTGATCCTCTTCACCGACGGCGGCCGGTACGGCCGTGAGTCGGTCGGTCTCATCCTGTATTTCTGCGGCGATCTTCTTGAGTTCCGGCTCGAACTTGCGTCCATGGTGGGCGCAGAAGAGCAGTTCACCGCCGCTGGTCAGGACGACACGCAGATAGGCCTGCGCACCGCAGCGGTCGCAGCGGTCACCGGCCGTCAGCGGGCTCGCGGGGGTCAGAACAGTAGTCACGTCGCCTCTTCTCTAGCTCGACGAGCTGTCGTACCAGGGTCAACATCCAACCAGCCCGAAAACGTTCCCGCTCGGGGCTTTTCCTCGAAACTTCTTCTCGAGGTAGCTGTCTGCTGCCGGTTGGCGGCGAATGAGCCGTATTGCTTCGCTCTACGGATTTCGCGTTGCTTGTCTCGATTGGCCCTCCCGGCTGGGTTGCCGGTTGTTGATGAGGACGTGCCCGGAGCCTAAATGGTTCATGCCTCGAAGGGAACGTGATGTACGCGTCACCCCATCGAGGGATCGAACATGTATGCGAGGCTGGACTAGCATGAAAAATCACGTGGGTGGCGTTACATCGGCTCTACCAGGCCTCGGTACCCTCTGACCGGCGACCGACGCCGGGCCTCTACCCCACTTGGCCACATCTGAAATTCAGCGAGGAGCGAACCGCGTGACCGCCGAAACGTCCGTGCCGTCCAGTGCGGTACTGACCGCAGACCGTGACGGGTCCAACTACACCGCGCGGCACCTGCTCGTCCTCGAAGGGCTCGAAGCGGTCCGCAAGCGCCCCGGCATGTACATCGGGTCGACCGACAGCCGCGGTCTGATGCACTGTCTCTGGGAGATCATCGACAACTCCGTCGACGAGGCTCTCGGTGGCTATTGCGACCACATCGAAGTGATCCTGCACGACGACAGCTCCGTCGAGGTCCGGGACAACGGCCGGGGCATCCCGGTCGACGTGGAGCCCAAGACCGGCCTGTCCGGCATCGAGGTCGTGATGACCAAGCTGCACGCCGGCGGCAAGTTCGGCGGTGGCTCCTACGCCGCCTCCGGCGGTCTGCACGGCGTGGGTGCGTCCGTGGTCAACGCGCTCTCGGCCCGCCTCGACGTCGAGGTCGACCGCAACAGCGCCACCCACGCGATCAGCTTCCGCCGCGGTGTGCCCGGCATCTTCACCGAGCAGGGCCCCGACGCCCCCTTCGACCCGGCGAACGGCCTGCTGAAGGGCAAGCGGGTACCCAAGGCCCGTACCGGCACCCGTGTGCGGTACTGGGCGGACCGCCAGATCTTCCTCAAGGACGCCAAGCTCAACCTGGACACGCTCCACCAGCGCGCCCGCCAGACCGCCTTCCTGGTGCCTGGTCTCACCATCGTCGTGCGCGACGAGCGGGACCTGGAGGGCCAGGGCAAGAGCGAGGAGATCTTCCGCTTCGACGGAGGCATCAGCGAGTTCTGCGAGTACCTCGCCCAGGACAAGGCCGTCTGCGACGTCGTGCGGCTCAACGGCACCGGCAGCTTCAAGGAGACCGTCCCGGTCCTGGACGACCGCGGCCACATGACCCCTACCGAGGTCACCCGTGAGCTCGGCGTCGACATCGCGCTGCGCTGGGGCACGGGCTACGACAGCACGGTCAAGTCCTTCGTGAACATCATCGCCACCCCCAAGGGCGGCACCCACGTCAGCGGCTTCGAGCGCTCGCTGACCCGGACGGTGAACGAAGTGCTCCGTTCGGCCAAGATGCTGCGCGTCGCCGAGGACGACATCGTCAAGGACGACGCCCTGGAGGGCATCACCGCGGTCGTCACGGTCCGGCTGGCGGAGCCCCAGTTCGAGGGCCAGACCAAGGAGGTGCTGGGCACCTCGGCCGCCAACAGGATCGTCGCAGCCGTCGTCGCCAAGGAGCTCAAGGCCTTCCTGACCTCCACCAAGCGGGACGCGAAGGCGCAGGCCAGGGCCGTCCTGGAGAAGGCCGTCTCCGCCGCGCGCACCCGGATCGCCGCCCGGCAGCACAAGGAGGCGCAGCGCCGGAAGACGGCCCTGGAGTCGTCCTCGCTGCCGGCCAAGCTCGCCGACTGCCGCAGCGACGACGTGGAGCGCAGCGAGCTCTTCATCGTCGAGGGGGACTCCGCGCTCGGTACCGCCAAGCTCGCTCGGAACAGCGAGTTCCAAGCGCTGCTGCCGATCCGCGGAAAGATCCTCAACGTTCAGAAGTCGTCCGTGTCGGACATGCTGAAGAACGCCGAGTGCGGCGCGATCATCCAGGTCATAGGAGCCGGTTCGGGCCGGACGTTCGACATCGACGCCGCCCGCTACGGAAAGATCGTGCTGCTCGTCGACGCCGACGTCGACGGAGCCCACATCCGCTGCCTGCTGCTGACCTTGTTCCAGCGCTACATGCGCCCGATGGTGGAGGCGGGCCGGGTCTTCGCCGCGGTCCCGCCGCTGCACCGGATCGAGCTGGTCCAGCCCAAGAAGGGCCAGGACAAGTACGTCTACACCTACTCCGACAACGAGCTGCGGCAGACCCTGCTGGAGTTCCAGCGCAAGGGGGTCCGCTTCAAGGACTCCATCCAGCGCTACAAGGGTCTCGGCGAGATGGACGCCGACCAGCTGGCGGAGACGACGATGGACCCGCGTCACCGCACGCTGCGCCGGATCAACATCGGTGACCTCGACTCCTCCGAGCAGGTCTTCGACCTGCTGATGGGCAACGAGGTCGCGCCCCGCAAGGAATTCATCACCAGCTCCGCGGCCACGCTGGACCGGTCCCGGATCGACGCCTGATCCACCGTCCGCCCACCCAGGGGTGGAGCCGCCGGCTCCACCCCTGAGCCGATTCCGGGCGGCGGCCCTCCTCCGTAGCATCGAGGCGACGGAGGAGGGGCATGAATGTGCTGAGCAGCAGAGGGACCGCGTGGCCCACGCGGGAGTCGCTGTCCCGGATCGGTGTGCCGCGCACCCGCGCGGTCCTCGACGGCATCGTGCTCGCCGGACTGGCCACCTGGGCGCTGGCCGGCTCCTACGCCTCGGGCGCCTTCAGCGGCCTGGAGACGGTCCTGCCGCCCGTCGGGCTGCTGCTCTGCGCCGGCGCCTTCCTCGCTTTCCACGAGACGACCCTCAAGCACCGGCTGCTGCCGTCCCTCGGCATGCTGCTCGTCCTCGCCGGGGTGGGCTGGGGGGCGTACGCGGAGGGCGCCGAGGTGGCCGCGGCCGTCCCGTGGATCACGGCGGCCATCCTGGCGATGGAGCGGCTGCCGCTCGCGTACGGCCTGGCCACCGGGGTGCTGATGGTCGGCTCCTTCGCGATGATGCAGCAGGGCGGACCGCTCGGCTCGGTCATCACCGTCGCCGCGATCCTCTTCGGTGGCTATTCGCTCCGGCTGGACGGGCAGGCCCGCGGTGCGGGGTTCCGGCTGCTCGCACAGGAGCGGGCCGCGCGCGAGGCCGAGGCCGTCTCGGCGGCTCTCGGGGAACGCGCGCGGATCGCCAGGGAGATCCACGACGTCCTCGCCCACAGTCTCTCCGCGCAGCTCGTGCACCTGGAGGCCGCCCGGATCCAGATCGAGAGAGAGCCGGAAGGACCTTTCCGCGACCGGATCCTGGAGCGGGTGGTCGCGGCCCGCGGCATGGCGCGCGAAGGGCTCGCCGAGACCAGACAGGCGCTGTCCGCGCTCCGTGGCGAGATGGTGCCCGTCGAGGACTTCCTGCGGGAGCCGGCCGTCGCGGACGGAGCCGCGACCGAGGTGAGGGGCGCCCCGAGGCTGCTGACCGCCGAGGCTTCACAAGCTGTACGCAGGGTGGCCCAGGAGGCCCTCACGAACGCGCGCAAGCACGCCCCCGGCGCCACGGTGCGGGTGCTGCTCGCCTACGAGACGGACCACGTGATGCTGGAAGTACGGGATTCGGGCACGGCCGAGAAGACGGGCGAGCTCGGGGCCTCCGGGTCCGGGTACGGTCTGCTGGGAATGCGCGAGCGGGCCGAACTCCTCGGCGGCAGCCTGGAGGCGGGACCGGAGGGAGAGGGTTTCGTGGTGCGGCTGCGAGTGCCGGCATGAGCGAGCAGAACGCCAGAGTGATCGTCGCCGACGACCAGGCGGTGGTGCGCGAGGGGATCGTGATGCTGCTGGGGCTGCTGCCCGGCATCGAGGTCGTCGGCTCGGCGAAGGACGGCGACGAAGCGGTCGCCCTGGTCGCCGAACTCGCCCCCGATGTCGTGCTGATGGATCTCCGGATGCCCCGCTGCGACGGGGTCGAGGCCACGCGCCGGATCCGCAGCGAGTACCCCGCGACCCAGATCGTGGTGCTGACGACGTACGCCGACGACGAGTCCCTCTTCCCCGCTCTGCGGGCGGGAGCGCGCGGCTATCTCACCAAGGACGCCGACGGCGACGAGATCGTCCGGGCGATCCAGGACGTCATGGCCGGGCGGGCCGGGCTCTCACCGGTCGTCCAGCGCCGTCTGCTGGAGCAGGTCACCGCCGCCGGCCCGCCGGCCGCGCCGCAGCTGCCCGACGGGCTGACCGCCCGTGAGGGCGAGGTGCTCACCCTCATCGCGGAAGGGCTCACCAACGCCGAGATCGCCCGCCGGCTGCACATCTCCACCGCCACCGTGAAGACCCACATCAACAACCTGTTCTCGAAGGCCGATCTGCACGACCGCGCCCAGGCCGTGCGCTACGCCTATCGGGAAGGTCTGGCGCAGCCACCTGGGACGAGCGTCACCTGATGGGGTGAAGACCGGCGGGAGAAGAGTCCGGGATCTTCCCGCTCTGTCCATCCTTGGGCACGCGGCCGAAACGGTTCGCTGACAAGGAGAGTTGATCGGTGGAGAAGCAGGACGGGCAGGACGCCGCCGCGGTGCGGCTCGACGACCCGTGGTACGACGCACTGGCCGCCGGCTGGGGCGAACTGGACAGCACGGGTGCGCCCGCCACCGCCGTACCGGTCCAGCCCGTGGAGCGGGCCGCCGACCGGCCCGGGACCGCGGAGATCTACCTGGAGGTGCACCGCAGCGCCGCCTTCCAGGAGGTCCGCAGCCGCTACCGCCGCTTCGTCGTCCCTGCCGCCCTCGCCTTCCTCCTCTGGTACCTGGCCTACGTCGTGGCGGCCACCGCAGCCCCCGGTCTGATGGCCCGGCCCGTCGTGGGCGCCGTTAACGTGGCCATGGTCGCGGGCCTCGGCCAGTTCCTCACCACGTTCCTGCTGACCTGGGCGTACGCCCGCCATGCGCGACTGCGCCGGGACCGGGCCGCGCTCGATCTGCGCTGGACCGTGTTCGACCGGGCGCGGGCGCAGGAGACGTCCCGGGGGAGCGAGCGGTGACCGGCGACCACCAGACCCTGGCGCTGCTGCTGTTCAGCGCGTTCATCGCGGTCACGCTCGGCATCACCACGTGGGTGAGCCGCAACAGACACGGCTCGGCGGAGGAGTTCTACGCCGGCGGCCGGCTGTTCTCCCCGATGGAGAACGGCTTCGCCATCGCCGGCGACTACATGTCCGCCGCCTCCTTCCTCGGCATCTCCGGTCTGATCGCGCTCTACGGGTACGACGGCATGCTCTACTCCGTCGGCTTCCTCGTGGCCTGGCTGGTCGTGCTGCTGTTCGTCGCCGAACTCGTGCGCAACTGCGGCCGGTTCACCCTCGCCGATGTCATCGCGTCGAGGATGCGCGAGCGCCCGGTGCGTATCGCGTCGGGTACGTCGGCGGTCACCGTGTCGGTGCTCTACCTGGTGGCGCAGATGGTCGGCGCCGGCAGTCTCGTCGCGCTGCTCCTCGGCGGCACCAGTGAGGCCGCTCAGTCCTGGACGGTGATCGGCGTGGGCGCGCTGATGGTCATCTATGTGTCGTTCGGCGGCATGCGGGCGACGACCTGGATCCAGATCGTCAAGGCCGTGCTGCTGATGGCGGGTGCGATCGCCATGACGCTGCTCGTCCTCGCCCGCTTCCATGGCGATGTGAACCACCTGCTCAACACCGCCGCCGAACGCAGCGGCCACGGCAAGGACTTCCTCGCGCCCGGCCTGCGGTACGGCGGGGACTGGACCGCGCGACTGGACTTCATCAGCCTCGGTCTCGCGCTCGTCCTGGGCACGGCCGGCCTGCCGCACATCCTGTCGCGGTTCTACACCGTGCCCACCGCGCGGGCCGCCCGCCGTTCGGTGGTCTGGTCGATCGGCCTCATCGGCAGCTTCTATCTGATGACGATCGTGCTCGGTTTCGGTGCCGCCGCCGTGCTCGGCACCGAGGAGGTCCGTGCCTCGAACGCCGCGGGGAACACGGCCGTACCGCTGCTCGCCCTGGACCTCGGAGGCGGCGCGGGCTCCACCGGAGGCACGGTGCTGTTCGCGGTGGTCGCCGCCGTCGCCTTCGCGACGATCCTGGCGGTGGTCGCCGGCATCACCCTGGCGTCGTCGGCCTCGGTCGCCCACGATCTGTACGCCTCGCTCAAGCGCCGGCACGCCAAGCAGCGCAGCGAGGTCGCGGTCGCGCGGCTCGCCGCCGCCGGGATCGGTGCCGTGGCGATCGCCCTCGGCCTGCTGGCCCGCGATCTGAACGTGGCGTTCCTGGTCGGCCTGGCCTTCGCGGTCGCCGCCTCCGCCAATCTGCCCGTCCTGCTCTACTCGCTGTTCTGGCGGAACTTCACGACGCGCGGCGCCGTCTGGTCGGTGTACGGGGGACTGATCCCCGCCATGCTGCTGGTGGTGCTCTCACCGGTGGTCTCCGGCACCCCGGAGTCCCTGTTCCCGGGAGTCGACTTCCATGTCTTCCCGCTGCAGAACCCGGGCGTGATCTCCATTCCGCTGGGCTTCCTCGCGGGCTGGATCGGCACCGTCACCTCCTCGGAGCCCCCGGACGACGCCCGGCACGCCGAGACGGAGGTACGGGCGCTGACCGGCGCGGGCGCGGTCTGACGCGCGGCGCATCCGCCGGCGGCCCCTGGCGATCGGTCAGAGGCTCGTGGCCCAGGAGTAGCGGTGCTCGGGGCGGCCGGTCTCGCCGTACCGCAGACTCAGCTGTACGCGGCTCGTGCGCTCCAGCAGCTTCAGATAGCGCTGGGCGGTCTGTCTGCTGACGCCCGCCCGGTCCGCGATCTCCTGTGTGGACAGCGGCCCGTCGGCCGCCAGCAGCACCTGGCGTACGACTTCGGCGGTGGTCGGTGAGTGGCCCTTCGGCAGATCAGGGGCGACCGATCCGGCCGACAGGGCGCCGAAGATCCGGTCCACCTCGGCCTGTTCCGCCTCCCCGCCACCGCGCAGGGTGCGGCGCAGCCCCGCGTACGCCTCCAACTTGGCCCGCAGACCGGCGAAGTTGAACGGTTTCACCAGGTACTGGAGCGCGCCGTGGCGCATCGCCGCCTGGACGGTGGCCACGTCGCGCGCCGCCGTCACCATGATCACGTCGGTCTGATGACCCAGCCGGCGAAGCTCCCGGACGACCGCGAGGCCGTTCCCGTCCGGCAGATAGTGGTCCATCAGCACCAGGTCCACGGGGGTGTCGGCGATTCGGGCGAGTGCCTCGCTCGCCGAATGCGCTGTCGCCGCGACGTGGAAGCCCGGCACCTTCGCCACGTAGGCCGCGTTGATCGCCGCCACGCGTACGTCGTCGTCCACGACGAGGACCTCGACGGGATTCTCGGCGGTCTCGGTGATCCCGGTGGTCTCGGAGGGTCGGTCGTTCACGGTGCCTCCCCGGCGACGGCCGGCTCCGGATCGGCCAGTTCGGTCAGTGCCTCGGGGAGCACGACGGTGAACTCCGCGCCTCCGCCGGCCCCTTCGCCGACCGCGGCGCTGCCGCCCTGCCGTTCCGCGAGTCGGCGCACCAGTGCCAGCCCGATGCCGCGCTTGCCGTGGGCCGGGAGTTCCTTGGTGGACCAGCCCTCGGTGAAGATCTGCTCACGCTGTTCAGGCGGCACTCCGGGGCCGCTGTCCGAGATCCGCAGCACCGCGGTACGCCCCTCTGCCCGCAGGCGGACCTCGACGCGTGCGTCCGTTGAGCCGGCTGCGGCGTCCATGGCGTTGTCGACGAGGTTGCCGACGACCGTGACGATGCCGCGCGGATCCACCAGGCGGTCGGGCAGCAGGGTGTCCGGTGCGATGCGCAGGGAGACCCCGCGCTCGGCCGCGACGGTCGCCTTGCCCACCAGCAGCGAGGCCAGCAGCGGGTCATGGATCTTCTCGGTGACCTGCTCGGCGGTGGCCCGGTGCACCCCGACGACCTCGGTGACGAACTCCACCGCTTCCTCGTGCATCTCCAGCTCGAGCAGCCCGAGCAGGGTGTGCATCCGGTTGGCGTGCTCGTGGTCCTGGGCCCGCAGGGCGTCGATGAGTCCGCGGGTGGAGTCCAGTTCCCGGCCCAGCTGTTCCAGCTCGGTGCGGTCGCGCAGGGTGGCGACGGCGCCGCCGTCGTCCGTGGGCATCCGGTTGGCGATCAGCACTCGGTGGCCGCGCACGGTGACGAGGTCCTCGCCGGCGACGCGGCCGGTCAGGACGTCGGCCGTACGGCCCTCGCCCAGCACCTCGGTGAGCGGCCGGCCTCTGACGTCGGAGCCGAGGCCGAGCAGCCGCTCCGCCTCGTCGTTCATCAGCCGGATCCTGCCTGTCGCGTCGAGGGCCACGACGCCCTCGCGGATGCCGTGCAGCATCGCCTCGCGCTCGGCCAGCAGCGCGGAGATGTCGGAGAAGGCCAGGTCATGGGTCTGGCGCTGGAGTCTGCGGGAGATCAGATAGGCGGCCAGCGCCCCGACGGCCAGGGCGCCCCCGGCGTAGGCGAGCAGGCCGGGGATCGCCGCGAGGAGACGGGCGCGGACGCTGTCGTACTCGATACCGACGGACACCGCTCCGACGATCGCGCCGCTGTCGTCGCGCAGGGGCACCTTGCCCCGGGCGGAGCGGCCGAGCGTGCCGCTGTCGATCTCCATGACGTCCCGGCCCGCGAGCGCTTCGCTCGGGTCGGTGGAGACGACCCGGCCGATCTGGGCGGGGGAGGTGTGCGACCAGCGCACCCCGGTCCGGTCCATGATCACGACGTACTCGGCGCCGGTGGCCCTGCGGATCCGCTCGGCCTCGGTCTGGACCGGTCCGGTGGCCGTGGGCTCGGTGCCGGTGAGGTCCTCGGCGACCTCGGCGGACGCCGTGGTCTCGGCGATCGCCAGCGCCCTGCGCATGGCCTGGTCGTCGAGCTGCTCGCTGAGAGGCGCCAGAAAGAGACCGGTGGCCAGGACGGTCACACCGGTCGCGATGGCCAGCTGCATCAGCAGGACCTGGGAGAAGACCCGCTGCGGCCAGCCGAACCGCCGACGTCCGGCCGGCGGGGTCGGTTCGGGACTCATGCCTACGAACGGTAGAGGTCGAGCAGCCCTTTCTGAAATTTCCGGACTGTGACGCAAGCCGCTTGCGTGGATTGCCGTCTGTTTGCGATTTCCTGAAAGTCGGCGATAAAGCCGCTGGTGTGGGCGGATTCGCGAGTTCCCCAGCGATCGGCGACCGAATTTGACGCGGTCATGGCGGTAGACGACTTAGCAGTTCTCTGCAACTCTCTGACCGCCGAACGCAAAAGTCTCAGTTCAACCGTGCACAAACGCCAGTCGCACGGGCACGTCGTCATGTACGCCGACAGAGCCGCGCCTCGCCTCGGCGCGAGGCCGAAGATCGGGGACAAATGAGACCGCAACGCCGGAGTTGGCGGGTGCTCTCCGCCGTGATCACGACCAGCCTTCTGCTGATCGGATGGCCGACGCTCACCGCCTCGGCGGCCGACGGCCCCAATATCGCCGCGGGCAGACCCGCGACCGCCAGCACCGCCCATGCCGAGTACCCCGCCGGGAACATCACCGACGGCAGCCAGGGGACGTACTGGCAGAGCGCCGGGCCGGGTCTTCCCCAGTGGGTGCAGACCGATCTCGGGGCCACCAGCCGGGTCGACGAGGTGGTGCTGAAGCTGCCCGCGGGCTGGGAGAGCCGCAGCCAGACGCTGTCCGTGCAGGGCAGCGCCGACGGCACCAGCTTCACCACGATCAAGAGCTCTGCCGCCTACAGCTTCCAGCCGGGCTCGGCCAATACCGTGACCGTCGGCTTCCCGGCCACGCAGACCAGATTCGTCCGCATCCACATCACGGCCAACACCGGCTGGGCCGCCGCCCAGCTCAGTGAGCTGGAGGTGCACGCGGCCGGCGAGTCGTCCGTCGATCTGGCCCGCGGCAAGACGCTCACCGCGAGCAGCCACACCGAGGTCTACACCGCGGCCAACGCGAACGACGGCAACAAGGCCAGCTACTGGGAGAGCGCCAACGGCAGCCTCCCGCAGTGGATCCGCGCCGACCTCGGCGCATCCGTCCGCATCGACCGCGTGGTGCTGCGGCTGCCGGACGGCTGGCCGGATCGAACGCAGACCCTCCAGATCCAGGGCAGCGCCAACGGCACCGACTACACGGACCTGACCGCGTCCAAGGCGTACGCCTTCAACGCGGCCGGCGGGCAGTCGGCGACGATCACCTTCGACGCCGCCACCACGCGGTACGTCCGGGTCCTCGTCACCGCCAACTCCGGCAGGGCGGCAGCCCAGCTGTCCGAGCTGGAGATCTACGGACCGGCCACCGGGGACACGCAGGCTCCGACCGCACCCACCGAACTCGCTTACACGGAACCGGCCACCGGACAGATCAGGCTGTCCTGGAAGCCGTCCACCGACAACACCGCGGTGACCGGCTACGACATCTACGCAGGCGGCGACCTGCGGACGAGCGTGGCGGGCAATGTCACGACGTTCACGGACACCCAGCCGGCGAGTGCGACCGTGTCGTACTTCGTGCGGGCCAAGGACGCTGCCGGGAACCAGTCCGGCAACAGCAACACCGTCACCCGCAGGGGCGACACCGGCGACACCCAGGCCCCGACGGCCCCGGCCGGCCTCGCCTTCACCGAACCCGGCGCCGGACAGATCAGGCTGACCTGGGGCGCGTCCACCGACAACACGGCGGTGACCGGTTACGACATCTACGCGAACAACTCGCTGCGCCAGAGCGTGGCGGGCAATGTCACGACGTTCACGGACACCCAGCCGGCGAGTGCGACCGTGTCGTACTTCGTGCGGGCCAAGGACGCTGCCGGGAACCAGTCCGGCAACAGCAACACCGTCACCCGCAACGGCAGTGGGGGCAACGGGTCCAACCTCGCGGTCGGCAGGCCGATCACCGCGTCGTCCGTGATCCACACGTTCGTCGCCGAGAACGCCAACGACAACAGCCTCGCCACCTACTGGGAGGGCGCGGCGGGCAGCTACCCGAACACCCTCACCGTCAAGCTGGGTGCCAACGCGGACGTCAGCAGTCTCGTCCTGAAGCTCAACCCCGACAGCTCCTGGGGCAGCCGCACCCAGAACATCCAGGTCCTCGGCCGTGAACAGAGCGCATCCGGCTTCACCGGCCTGGTGGCCGCCAAGGACTACACCTTCAACCCCGCGAGCCAGAACACCGTGACGGTCCCGGTCGACGCCCGCGTCGCGGACGTCCAGCTGAGGTTCACCTCCAACACCGGCTCGTCCGCGGGGCAGATCGCCGAGCTCCAGGTCATCGGAGTCGCCGCGCCCAACCCGGACCTGGAGGTCACCGGTCTCACGGCCGCGCCCGCCGCGCCCGTCGAGTCGGATCCGATCACGCTGTCCGCCACCATCCGCAACAGCGGTCCCGCGGCCTCCGCCGCGAGCACCCTCGCCTTCCGCCTCGGCGGGACGAAGGTGGGCTCGGCCGCGGTCGGGGCCCTCGCGGCCGGGGCGCAGACCGTCGTCAGTGCCACCATCGGTGCCCGCGACGCGGGTACCTACCAGCTGAGCGCGGTGGCCGACGAGGCGAACGCCGTCATCGAGCAGAACGAGTCCAACAACACCTACACCAGCCCCACCTCGCTGGTGGTGAAGCCCGTCGACAGCTCCGACCTGATCGCCTCGGCCGTGAACTGGACGCCGAGCGGCGCCTCCGCGGGTGACACCGTCACCTTCTCCGTGGCCCTGAAGAACCAGGGCACGATCGCCTCGGCAGGCGGAAGTCACGGCATCACGCTGACCCTGACCGACTCCAAGGGCGCCACGGTGAAGACCCTCACCGGTGCGCACAGCGGGGTCATCGCCGCGGGTGCGACCGCTGCGCCGGTCGGCCTCGGCACCTGGGCCGCCGCCAACGGCTCGTACACCGTGAAGGTTGTCGTCGCCGACGACGCCAACGAACTGCCCGTGAAGAGGGCCAACAACACGAGCAGCCAGTCGCTGTTCATCGGCCGCGGGGCGAACATGCCCTACGACATGTACGAGGCCGAGGACGGCTCCGCGGGCGGCGGAGCGGCCGTCGTCGGACCGAGCCGCACGGTGGGCGACATCGCGGGAGAGGCCTCGGGCCGCAAGGCGGTCACCCTCGACAACACCGGCAACTACGTCGAGTTCACGACCAGGGCCAGTACGAACACCCTGGTGACCCGGTTCTCCATCCCGGACGCGCCCGGCGGCGGAGGCATCGACTCCACGCTGAACGTGTACGTCAACGGCACCTTCCGCAAAGCCATCGACCTGACGTCGAAGTACTCCTGGCTGTACGGGGCGGAGGCGAGCCCCGGGAACTCGCCGGGCTCCGGCGCCCCTCGGCACATCTACGACGAGGCGCACGTGATGCTGGGCGAGACCGTCCCGGCGGGCAGCACGATCAGGCTGCAGAAGGACGCGGCGAACACCTCGCGCTACGCGATCGACTTCGTCAGCCTGGAGCAGGTCGCGCCGGTCGCCAACCCGGACCCGGCGAGGTACACCGTCCCGGCCGGATTCACGCACCAGGACGTGCAGAACGCCCTGGACAAGGTGCGCATGGACACCACCGGCACGCTGGTCGGCGTGTATCTGCCGGCGGGTGACTACCAGACGGCGAGCAAGTTCCAGGTCTACGGCAAGGCCGTCAAGGTGGCCGGCGCGGGGCCCTGGTACACCCGGTTCAACGCCCCCTCGACGCAGGACAACACCGATGTGGGCTTCCGGGCGGAGGCAGCGGCGAAGGGCTCGTCGTTCACGGGCTTCGCCTACTTCGGGAACTACACCTCGCGCATCGACGGCCCGGGCAAGGTGTTCGACTTCTCCAACGTCACCGACATCGTGATCGACAACATCTGGAACGAGCACATGGTGTGCCTCTACTGGGGTGCGAACACCGACAGGATCACGATCAAGAACTCGCGGATCCGCAACATGTTCGCCGACGGCATCAACATGACCAACGGGTCCACGGACAACCTCGTCACCAACAACGAGGCCCGGGCCACCGGCGACGACAGCTTCGCCCTGTTCTCGGCGATCGACGCCGGCGGGGCGGACATGAAGAACAACGTCTACGAGAACCTGACGTCGATCCTCACCTGGCGTGCGGCGGGTATCGCCGTCTACGGCGGCTACAACAACACCTTCCGCAACATCCACATCGCGGACACCCTCGTCTACTCGGGCATCACGATCAGCTCACTGGACTTCGGGTATCCGATGAACGGCTTCGGGACCGAGCCGACGACCGTCGAGAACGTCTCGATCGTCCGGGCCGGCGGCCACTTCTGGGGCGCGCAGACCTTCCCCGGGATCTGGCTCTTCTCGGCCTCGAAGGTGTTCCAGGGGATCCGCGTCAACAACGTCGACATCGTCGATCCGACGTACAGCGGGATCATGTTCCAGACCAACTACGTGGGAGGACAGCCGCAGTTCCCGATCAAGGACACCGTGCTCAGTGACATCTCGATCACCGGTGCACGCAAGAGCGGCGACGCCTTCGACGCCAAGTCCGGCTTCGGCCTCTGGGCGAACGAGATGCCCGAGGCGGGGCAGGGCCCCGCGGTGGGTGAGGTCACCTTCAACGGCCTGCGGTTCGCCGGCAACGCCCAGGACATCAAGAACACCACGTCCACTTTCAAGATCAACATCAACCCCTAGGCCGGCCCCGGGATCACGCCCGTGATCGACTACTGATCGAAACGCGGACTAGCGCAAGCCGCTTGCATGGCTTGCGCTAGTCTTGCGTGCATGACGCGACGACTTGCTCAGGTGGCGAAGAAGGTAGGGGTCAGCGAGGCCACGGTCAGCCGGGTGCTCAACGGCAAGCCGGGGGTCTCCGAGGCCACCCGCCAGTCCGTCCTGACCGCGCTGGACGTCCTCGGCTACGAGCGCCCCACCCAGCTGCGCGGCGAGCGCGCGCGCCTCGTGGGCCTCGTGCTGCCGGAGCTCCAGAACCCGATCTTCCCGGCGTTCGCCGAAGTGATCGGCGGAGCGCTGGCCCAGCAGGGCCTCACGCCGGTCCTGTGCACCCAGACGAAGGGCGGGGTCTCCGAGGCCGACTACGTCGAACTGCTGCTCCAGCAGCAGGTGTCCGGCGTGGTGTTCGCCGGCGGGCTCTTCGCCCAGGAGGACGCCCCGCACGACCACTACCGGCTGCTGGCCGAACGCCGGATTCCGGTGGTGCTCATCAACGCCGCCATCGAGAATCTCGACTTCCCCTGCATCGCGTGCGACGACGCCGTGGCGGTCGAGCAGGCCTGGCGCCACCTCGCCTCGCTCGGCCACGACCGCATCGGTCTCGTCCTCGGCCCGCTCGACCACGTGCCGTCCCGGCGCAAGCTCGCGGCTGCCCACGCGGCCGCGAAGGCATCCGGCGGGGAGCTGACCGACGAGCGCGTCGAGCGCTCCATGTTCTCCCTGGAAGGCGGGCAGGCGGCGGCCTCCAGGCTGCTCGACCGCGGTGTCACCGGCATCATCTGCGCGAGCGATCCGCTCGCCCTCGGTGCCGTACGCGCGGCGCGCCGGCGGGGGCTCGCCGTTCCGGGAGACATCTCCGTCGTGGGCTACGACGACTCCGCCTTCATGAACTGCACCGAGCCGCCGCTGACGACCGTCCGTCAGCCCATCGAGGCCATGGGCCGTGCCGCGGTCGAACTGCTCTGTGCGCAGATCCAGGGCGGCGAGGTCCCGCCCGGTGAGCTGCTCTTCGAGCCGGAACTGGTGGTGCGCGGCTCCACCGCAAAGGCTCCGCGCTCCTGATTCAACCGCCTGTCAATCATTTACGAAATCGGCGCGACATATTGCGGTCTTCTGTCGCCGGTGGTTGAGTGTGCCGCGTTCCCGCTGCGTGTCAGCCGCGGGTCATCCACGCTCAGGCCCGAAGGGGACCACCGATGAGAAGTGCTGGGTTCCGCCGTACGCGCCGTTCCGCCGCGACCGCGCTCGTCTCCGCGCTCGCCCTGACCGCCCTGGCCGCCTGCGGCACGAGCAGCAGCGGTGACAACGACGAGGGATCCGGCGGCGGTTCGTCCGACCCGTCAGCTCCGCTGGACCCGAAGACCAAGCTGACGCTGACGATCGACTGCATGCCGCCGGCTGCGAAGGCCGCGGAACTCAAGGAGTGGAAAGAGGACGTCAAGGCGTTCAACAAGACGTACCCGAACATCAGGATCGAGGGCCGGTCCACCCCCGGCCAGTGCCTGGAGCCGCCGCGGTTCACCGCGATGCTCAAGGCCAAGTCCCAGCCGGACGTCTTCTACACGTACTTCACGGACCTGACGCAGGTGCTGGACAACGCCGGCGGCGAGGACATCACCGCGTACGTCACCCCGAAGACCGTCCCGGCGATCGCGGACATCGACCCGAACGTCCTGAACTCCCTGAAGAAGGACGGCAAGCTCTACGGCCTGCCCACCAGCAACTACACCATGGGCCTGCTGATCAACCGCAAGCTCTTCGAGCGGGCTGGGCTCGATCCCGACGCCCCGCCGACGACCTGGGAGGGCGTCCGCGCGGCCGCGAAGAAGATCGCCGGACTCGGCAACGGCATCGCCGGGTTCGGGGAGTACAGCGCCGGCAACACCGGCGGCTGGCACTTCACCGCCCAGATGTACGGCCTCGGCGGGAACATCGTGGACGAGAGCGGCAAGAAGGCCGCCTTCAACGACGCGACCGGCAAGCAGGTCGTCGAGAACCTCAAGGCGATGCGCTGGCAGGACGACAGCATGGGCAAGACCCAGCTGCTCAAGTGGGGCGACCTGCAGAAGCAGATAGCCAGCGACAAGCTCGGCATGTTCCTCGCCGCGCCCGACGACATCGCGTACATGGTCCAGCAACTCGGCGCCAAATACGAGAACTTCGGCATGGGCCCGATCCCCGGCCAGAAGGCCACCCTCTTCGGCGGCAACAACTACATGGTCAAGAAGGGCATCTCGCCCGACAAGATCAAGGCCGCCGTCGCCTGGCTCAACTTCAAGAACCTCACGGTCGGCAAGGGCCAGTTCGACTGGGCCCGGACCAAGGCCGACGGTCTGCCCGTCGGTGTGCCGCAGCCCAACTTCTGGCTGGGCGGCAGCAAGACGAAGGACGACGCGGCGCGCGCGGCCAACGCCACCATGCCGGTCGAGAACTTCAAGCCCTTCATGGACAACCCGGTGCAGGGCAAGGCGGAGCCGCCCAAGGCGCAGGAGATCTACAAGGTCCTCGACAACGTGATGTCGGGCGTCCTGACCAACAAGAACGCGGACGCGGGCAAGCTGCTGGCCACCGCCGAGTCGCAGGTCAACCAGATCCTGGCGAACCAGTAGCCGATGTCGGCCCCCACTCTCATCCCACGCAAGGCCGCACCGCGTCCCGGGCGCGGCGGCGGGCCCCGTACGAACGCGTCGAGG
This sequence comes from Streptomyces sp. AM8-1-1, assembly GCF_032229325.1. Lineage (NCBI taxonomy): Bacteria > Bacillati > Actinomycetota > Actinomycetes > Kitasatosporales > Streptomycetaceae > Streptomyces > Streptomyces sp. AM8-1-1. The sequence goes on along the minus strand of NZ_CP135086.1, from coordinate 2,099,002 downwards.
GAGGCGTTCGTACGGGCCCTGCGCCGCAATCTGTCGGCGCACGGCTTTCTGATCGGCGCCGTCGTCTGCTTCTCGTTCTTCTCCTGGTATCCCATGGTCAGGGAGTTCATCCTGGCCTTCCAGAAGACCGAGAACGGACAGACCACCTGGGCCGGCTGGTCCAACCTGACCACCGTCTTCAACGACCCGGCGTTCTGGCAGGCCTGGCGCAACACCCTCCTGTTCACGGGGCTCGCGCTGGTCTTCGGATTCATCGTCCCGTTCGTCGTCGCCCTGGTCCTCAACGAGTTCCGCCACGGACAGGGGTTCCTGCGCCTGCTCGTCTACCTGCCCGTGATGCTGCCGCCGGTCGCCTCGGTCCTGCTGTTCAAGTACCTCTACGACCCGGGCTACGGACTGCTGAACCGGCTCCTGGAGCTCGCGCACCTTCCCCAGCAGCAATGGCTCCAGGATCCCGACACCGCGATGCTCTCCGTGGTCATCGCCGCCACCTGGATGAACATGGGCGGCGCCACCCTCATCTACCTGGCCGCCCTCCAGGGCATACCGGGGGAGCTCTACGAGGCGGCCGAGCTGGACGGCGCCGGCGTGCTGCGCAAGATCTGGTACGTCACCATCCCGCAGACCCGGCTCATCCTCTCGCTGATGCTGCTGATGCAGATCATCGCGACGATGCAGGTCTTCACCGAGCCGTTCCTGCTCGCCGGCGGCGCCGGCCCCGAGGGCTCGACCACCACGGTCGTCTATCTGATCTACCAGTACGCCTTCAACTTCAACAACTACGGCAGCGCGGCCGCGCTCGGCCTGGTCCTGCTCGTGCTGCTCGCGGGATTCTCCGCGGCGTACGTCCGGCTCAGCCGCGCCGCGGAAGAGTAGGCGGGAAGACGGCCATGACCACACGCACGCTCATCTCACCGGCCCAACTCGCCAGGCCCCGCGGCAGACTGCTCTACTGGACCGCCTTCGTCCTGGTGATGGTCCTGTTCACGCTGGTCTTCCTCGGACCGCTCTACTGGATGGTCTCCGGCGGGCTCAAGACCACCCAGGAAGTCGTCCAGTCGCCGCCCACCCTGGTCCCGGGCTCGGTGAATCCGGAGAACTACTCCCGGGCCTGGGAGGTGATGGACCTCTCCCGGCTGCTGTTCAACACGCTCTACTACGCCTTCGGCGCACTCGCGTTCCAGCTGGTCTTCGACGTCGCCGCGGCCTACTCGCTCTCCCGGCTGCGGCCCGTCTTCGGCAAGGCCATCCTGGCGATGATGCTGGTGACGCTGATGATCCCGGCCACCGTCCTCGTCGTGCCCCAGTACCTGACGGTGCTCGACGTCCCGATCATCGAGCGCAACCTGCTCAACTCGCCCTGGGCGATCTGGCTTCCGTCGGTCACCAACGCCTTCAACATCTTCCTGCTCAAGCGGTTCTTCGACTCGATCCCGCACGAGCTGCTCGACGCGGCCGCCATCGACGGCGCGTCCCGGTTCAGAACCCTGTGGTCGGTGGTGCTGCCGATCTCGCGGCCCATCCTGGGCGTCGTGTCGATCTTCGCGGTCGTCGGCGTCTGGAAGGACTTCCTCTGGCCGATGCTCACCCTGCCCGACCCGACCAAACAGACGCTCAACGTCGGCATCTACTCCCTCTCCAACGGCGTACCGGAGAACGTGCTGATCGCCGCGCTCACGATCGCCTCGATCCCCACACTCCTGATCTTCCTCGCCTTCCAGCGCAACATCATGAGCGGTCTCACCGCGGGCGGACTCAAGGGCTGACCTCGGCCCGCACCGCCCGTTCCCCCTCGAGCCTCCGCCGCCGGCCCTGCCCTGGCGCCCCGCTGTCCGGGCCGGCGGCGGAGTCCCACCTGCCCGAAAGGACCTCACGTGGCAGCCCCTCTGGATCACACGGACGACTGGTGGCGCGCCGCCGCCATCTATCAGGTCTACGTACGCAGCTTCGCCGACGGTGACGGCGACGGCACCGGTGATCTCGCCGGGGTGCGGGCCCGGCTGCCCTACCTCGCCGAACTCGGCATCGACGCCATCTGGTTCAACCCCTGGTACCTCTCACCGATGGCGGACGGCGGCTACGACGTCGCCGACTACCGTGCCATCGACCCGGCCTTCGGCACCCTCGCCGAGGCCGAGAAGCTCATCAGCGAGGCACGCGGACTGGGCATCCGCACCATCGTCGACATCGTGCCCAACCATCTGTCGGACCAGCACGCCTGGTTCCGGGCCGCGGTCGCGGCAGGGCCCGGCAGCGCGGAGCGCGAGCTGTTCCACTTCCGTCCCGGCCGCGGCGAGAACGGTGAACTGCCGCCCAACAACTGGCCGTCGCAGTTCTCGGGGGAGACCTGGACCAGGGTCGCGGACGGCGAGTGGTATCTGCATCTGTTCACGCCCGAGCAGCCGGACCTCAACTGGAGTCACCCGGTCGTCCGCCAGGAGCACGAGGACGTCCTGCGCTTCTGGTTCGAGCGGGGAGCCGCCGGCGTCCGCATCGACTCGGCCGCCCTGTGCGCCAAGGACCCCGATCTGCCGGACGCCGCCGAGGAGGACACCACCCCTTACGTCGACCGCGACGAACTGCACGACATCTACCGCTCCTGGCGGGCCGTCGCCGACGAGTACAACGGTGTCCTCATCGGCGAACTGTGGGTGCCCGACCCGGACCGGTTCTCGCGCTATCTGCGCCCCGACGAGCTGCACACCGCCTTCAACTTCGACTTTCTCGCCCGGCCCTGGGACGCGGCGGAGCTGCGTGCCTCCATCGACACGACGCTGGCCTTCCACGCGCCGGTGGGCGCGCCCGCCACCTGGGTGCTCTGCAACCACGACGTGACCCGCACGGTCACCCGCTACGGACGGGCCGAGGACACCGGCTTCGACTTCGCCAAGAAGCGCTTCGGTACACCGTCCGACCTGGTCACCGGAACCCGGCGGGCACGCGCCGCCGCCCTGCTCTCGCTCGCGCTGCCCGGCAGCGTCTATCTGTTCCAGGGCGAGGAACTGGGCCTCCCCGAGGCGGACATACCGCTGGACCGCATCCAGGACCCGATGCATTTCCGCTCGCTCGGGGTGGACCCCGGACGGGACGGCTGCCGGGTGCCCCTGCCGTGGCGCGCGGACGCCCCGCACTACGGCTTCGGTTCCGAGCAGGAGCCCTGGCTGCCGCAGCCCGCGGACTGGTCCGCGTACGCAGCCGACCGGCAGGCCGCGACGGAGGACTCCATGCTCGTCCTCTACCGCGAAGCCCTGCGCCTGCGCCGCACCGAAACGGGCTTCGGCGACGGCCCCCTGAACTGGCTGCCATCCGGCCAGGACGTCCTCGCCTTCGTCCGGACCGGCGGGCTGATCTGCGTCGTCAACCTCTCCGAGGAACCCGTCGAACTCCCCGGCCACACGGGCGTCCTGCTGACGAGCGGCCCTCTGGACGACGGCGGGCGGCTCCCGCAGGACACGGCGGCCTGGCTGCGGTCCTGACCCGCGGCCGGGGCCGCCGGCCGTCCGTAGGTCTCAGGGCCTGCCGCTGCCGACGGACGCGCGCCGCCCGCCCACCCCGGCCCTTCCCGCCCGTTCACGGCGCGGGCCTGGGCGGGCGGGGGCCGCTGTAGTGACCGCTCGGCCGCATCCGCAGCGGCTGCTCCTCGTACTCCTCGAGCGCATGCGCGATCCAGCCTGCCGTACGCGCCACGGCGAACACGGTCTCACCCGCCTCGGCCGGCATCCCCGACGACAGCGAGAGCACGGCGAGCGCCATGTCGACATTGGCGTGCAGCTCCACATGACGGGCGGTCGTCGACTCCACCTCACGAGCCGCGTCCAGTGCCGGACCGGCGGCCGGGATCTGCTCCAACGCACCGAACAGGGCCTCGGCGCGCGGGTCCTGGGCCGGGTACAGACGGTGCCCGAGCCCCGGGACCCGGCGTCCCGCCCGCAGATGGTCGGCGACGACCGGTGCCGCCCCGCCGCGTTCGAGCACCTCGGCGAGCATCCGGTGGGCGAGCCCGCTGGCCGCCCCGTGCAGCGGCCCGTCCAGCGCGCCGAGTCCGGCGGACACGACGGCGTACGGATGGGCGCGCGCGGAGGCGGCGACCCGCACCGCGAGGGTGGACGCGGCCAGGTCGTGGTCGATGAGCAGCGAGAGCGCCATGTCCAGGGCGCGCAGAAACGCCTCGTCGGGGCGCATCGCGGTGAGCCGTGACCACAGCCGCCAGGCCAGCCGGCCCTCTCCCCGATGCGGCTCACCGACCGTGGGGAGCGCGTCGACCAGGACGGGGATCAGGGAGCGGGCGCTGCCGAGGACGGCGTCACGGCCGAGGTCGAAGCGGAGCGGATCGGCGACGGCCGCGGCGATCGCCGCCACCCGGAGCCGGTCCGTGGACCCGCTGTGCACGGGCAGCGCCTCGACCGCCCGGCGGGCGGCGGCCAGCGGCTCGGGCGGGGAGGTGAAGCGGATGCCGCTGTGCAGTGTGCCGGTCCAGAGCCAGTCGGCGATCTCCTCGTAGGAGTGGCTGCGGGCCAGCTCCGTGGCGTCCACCCCCCGGAAGTAGTACCGGTCCTTGTCGATCAGCGTGATGCCGGTACGGATCCGCTGGGTGACGTCACTGCCGGCAGAGGGCTCGCGCCGCCCCTTGCGGACGAGCGCGTCGACCTCCTTGGCGTCGAAGGTGCTGCCGCGGCCGGTGGGGTCGCGGCGGCTGGAGAGCTGTCCGCGGCTGACGTACGCGTACACCGTCTCGGGTTTCACACCGAGCCGCTCGGCCGCCTCGCGCGTGGTGATCCGGTCCGTCTCCGGTGCGTTCTCCGTCATGAGGAACACCGTACACATATTGATTCAATCAATATTGACAGTGGTGCAATCAAGCATGGACAGTCGAATCAATTCAAGGAGGCTGTTATGCAGATGGACGTACCGCGCGGACTCGCCGGGGTCGTGGTCACCGACACCGCACTGGGAGATGTCCGGGGGCGGGAGGGCTTCTACCACTACCGCCAGTACTCGGCCGTCGAGCTCGCGCAGAGCACCGGGTTCGAGGACGTCTGGCATCTGATGTTCTACGGGGAGCTCCCCGACGCCGACCGGCGCCGGGCCTTCCTCGCCGAGACGGTGTCCTTGCGCCGGCTGCCCGACGACGTACGGGCGGCACTGCCGGCGATCGCCCGCGCCGGCGCGCCGTCCGGCCCGCTGTCCGGGCTGCGGACGGCGCTCTCGCTGCTGGGAGCCGCCTCCGGACTGCGGCCGGTCTACGACCTCGACACCGAGTCCCGCCGCAGGGACGCGCTGGCCGCGTGCGCCGTCGTCCCGACGCTGCTCACCGCGCTGTACCGGCTGGGCCGGGGGCTCGAACCGGTCGAACCGCGCGAGGACCTGCCGTTCGCGGCCAACTACCTCTACATGCTGTCCGGTTCGGAGCCGGAACCCGCCCGGGCCAGGGCGATCGAGCAGTACCTCATCTCCACCGTCGACCACGGCTTCAACGCCTCCACGTTCACCGCCCGGGTCATCGCGTCCACGGGCGCGGACCTCGCGGCCTGCCTGGTCGGCGCGACGGGCGCGCTCTCGGGCCCTCTGCACGGCGGCGCCCCGAGCCGCGCCCTGGACACCCTCGACGCCATCGGCACCCCGGACCGGATCGACCCCTGGATCCGCGAACGGGTCCTCGCGGGCGAACGCATCATGGGCTTCGGCCACCCCGTCTACCGCACCGAGGACCCGCGCTCCCGCATGCTGCGCGGCATCGCGGAGAGCTTCGGTGGCCCCCTGGTGGAGTTCGCGGTCCAGGTGGAGGCGCAGGTCGAGGCGATCCTGGCGGAACTGAAGCCGGGCCGGGAACTGCACACGAACGTGGAGTTCTACGCGGGCGTGGTCATGGAGCTGTGCGGACTGCCGCGGGAGATGTTCACGCCGACGTTCTGCGCGGCGAGGGTGGTGGGCTGGAGCGCGAACATCCTGGAACAGTCAGAGGACTCCAAGATCATCCGCCCGGCGGCGAGGTATGTCGGGCCGCCGCCGGTGCTGCCGCGGGCGTCCTGAAGCGCCGTGCGCGGCCCGGAGTTGTCGGCCGCGTCCACTACGCTCGACCCCCATGACCAGCAAACCCGTGCCCGTCGTCGTCCTCGCGGGCTTCCTGGGATCCGGCAAGACCACCCTGCTCAACCACCTTCTCCGCGCGAGCCGTGGCACCCGTATCGGCGTCGTCGTCAACGACTTCGGGGCCATCGAGATCGACGCCATGACCGTGGCCGGGCAGCTCGGGGACTCCACCGTGTCGCTCGGGAACGGCTGTCTGTGCTGTGCCGTCGACGCGAGCGAGCTCGACGTCTTCCTGGACCGGCTCACCCGCCCCGACGCCCGCCTCGATGTCATCGTCATCGAGGCGAGCGGGCTCGCCGAGCCGCAGGAACTCGTCCGGATGGTGCTCGCCAGTGAGAACGAGCGCGTCATGTACGGCGGGCTCGTCGAGGTCGTCGACGCGGCCGAGTTCGACGCCACCCTGGAACGGCACCCCGAGATCGCCCGGCACCTCGGCATCGCCGATCTCGTCGTGCTCAACAAGGCGGACCGGGTCGACGACGCGGCCGGGCAGCGGCTGCGGGAGCGGATCCGCGGGCTCGGCGGCGGGGCACTGGTCACCGCGACGTACGGGCGGATCGACCCGGAGCTGCTCTTCGAGTGCCGGCCCCGCGGCGAGCGCGTCGGCCAGCTCTCGTTCGAGGACCTGCGCGAGGAGGAGGACGGCGACGGGCACCAGGACGGTGACGGCCACCCTCATGGGCAGGCGCACGACGGCCATCTGCATGCCGCCTACGAGAGCGTCTCCTTCACCGCGGACGAACCCCTGCACCCGCGCCGGCTGCTGGACTTCCTCGACTCACGGCCCGAAGGCCTGTACCGCATCAAGGGATTCGTCGACTTCGGCGCTCTCGATCCGCGCAATCGCTACGCCGTCCACGCCGTCGGCCGGTTCCTCCGGTTCCACCCGGAGCCCTGGCCGGCGGGCGGGCGGCGGCAGACCGGGATCGTCCTGATCGGCTCGGGCATCGACACCGCGGCCCTGCGCAAGGAGCTCGACGCCCTGCCCGTGACCGGGCCGCAGGACGCCCCCGATGAACACACCATGTGGGGCGTCCTGCGTTTCGTACCCGACGTGCCGGAGGGTTCGTAAGGCCCTCCGGCGCGCCCTTCGGCAGAGCCTCGATCAGCTCGAAGGACCGGCCAGCACCGCCACCGGCGACGGCGGCGGGGTGCCCGAGCCGTCACGGCGCGGGTCCAGATCCGGGAGCCGCGCCGGGGAGCCGTTCGGCTGGGCCGCCCGGACCGGATTCGCGCCCGCCCAGGCCAGCAGCAGGATGTCCTCACCCTTCAGGAAGCGCTGGCAGCGCACGCCACCGGTCGCCCGCCCCTTGCGCGGGTACTGGTCGAACGGCGTCATCTTCACCGTCGTGATCGAGTCGTCCAGCGCGCCGGTGGAGCCCGCGGCCGTGAACACCACCGCGTCCGCGGCCGGGTCCACCGCGGTGAACGAGATCACCTGCGCGCCGTCCGCGAGCTTGATGCCGGCCATGCCGCCCGCCGCCCGGCCCTGCGGCCGCACCTGCGACGCCTGGTAGCGCAGCAACTGGGCGTCGGAGGCGATGAAGACCAGGTCCTCCTCGCCGGTCCGCAGCTCGACGCCGCCGACGATCCGGTCACCCTCCTTGAGGGTGATGACTTCCAGCTCGTCCTTGTTCGCCGGATAGTCGGGCACCACCCGCTTGACGACACCCTGGAGTGTGCCGAGCGCGAGGCCCGGGGACGACTCGTCGAGCGTGGTCAGGCAGATCACCGTCTCGTCCGTCTCCAGCGAGAGGAACTCCGAGAGCGGTGCGCCTCCCGACAGGTTCGGCGCGGACGCGGTGTGCGGCAGCTGCGGCAGGTCGATCACCGAGATCCGCAGCAGCCGGCCCGTCGACGTCACCGCTCCCACATCGCCTCGCGCGGTCGCGGGGACGGCGGAGACGATCACATCGTGCTTGGCGCGCTTGCCCTCGTCGTCAGGGATCGGCTCGCCGGTCACGGTACGCGCCAGCAGTCCGGTCGAGGACAGCAGCACCCGGCACGGGTCGTCCGCGACCTCCAGCGCCACCGCCGCGACCGGCGTGGCACCGGACTCCAGCAGCACCGTGCGCCGGTCGGTGCCGAACTTCTTCGCCACCGCGGCCAGTTCGCCCGAGACCAGCTTCCGCAACTCGGCGTCGGACTCCAGGATCGCCGTCAGCTCGTCGATCTCGGTGTTCAGCCGGTCGCGCTCGCTCTCCAGCTCCAGCCGGTCGAACTTGGTCAGCCGGCGCAGCGGGGTGTCGAGGATGTACTGCGTCTGGATGTCGCTCAGCGAGAAGCGCTCGATCAGCCGCTGCTTCGCCTCCGCGGAGTTCTCGCTGGACCGGATGAGCCGGATGACCTCGTCGATGTCGATCAGGGCGACGAGCAGGCCCTCGACCAGGTGCAGCCGGTCGCGGCGCTTGGTGCGGCGGAACTCGCTGCGCCGGCGCACGACCTCGAAGCGGTGGTCGAGGTAGACCTCCAGCAGCTCCTTCAGCCCCAGCGTCAGCGGCTGGCCGTCCACCAGCGCCACGTTGTTGATGCCGAAGGACTCCTCCATCGGCGTCAGCTTGTAGAGCTGCTCCAGGACGGCCTCGGGAACGAAGCCGTTCTTGATCTCGATGACCAGGCGCAGTCCGTGCGCACGGTCGGTGAGGTCCTTGACGTCAGCGATGCCCTGGAGCTTCTTCGCGGCGACCAGGTCCTTGATCTTCGCGATCACCTTCTCCGGACCGACCGTGAAGGGCAGTTCGGTGACGACGAGGCCCTTGCGGCGGGGCGTGACGTCCTCGATCGTGACCGTGGCACGGATCTTGAAGGTGCCGCGGCCGGATTCGTACGCGTCCTTGATGCCCGTGAGGCCCACGATCCGCCCGCCGGTCGGCAGGTCGGGCCCCGGGACGTACCGCATGAGGGTCTCGAGGTCCGCGCCCGGGTGCTTGATCAGATGGCGGGCCGCGGCGATGACCTCGCCCAGATTGTGCGGCGGCATGTTGGTCGCCATGCCGACCGCGATGCCGGACGCGCCGTTGACCAGAAGGTTCGGGAAGGCCGCCGGAAGAGCGACCGGTTCCCGCTCCTGGCCGTCGTAGTTCGGCGAGAAATCGACGGTGTCCTCGTCGATCGACTCGGTCATCAGCGACGTCGCGTCGGCCATCCGGCACTCGGTGTAACGCATCGCCGCGGGCGGGTCGTCATTGCCGAGCGAGCCGAAGTTTCCGTGCCCGTCGACCAGGGGCACCCGCATGGAGAAGGGCTGCGCCATCCGCACCAGGGCGTCGTAGATCGAGGCGTCGCCATGGGGGTGCAGCTTGCCCATCACCTCGCCGACGACACGTGCACACTTGACGTATCCGCGGTCGGGCCGCAGGCCCATCTCGTTCATCTGGTAGACGATGCGGCGGTGCACCGGCTTCATGCCGTCGCGGGCGTCGGGCAGGGCGCGCGAGTAGATCACGGAGTACGCGTACTCGAGGAAGGAGCCCTGCATCTCGTCGACGACGTCGATGTCGAGGATCCGCTCCTCGAAGTCGTCGGGCGGAGGGGTCTTCGTGCTGCGGCGGGCCATCGCGGCTGCTGCTCCTTCACGTACCGGATCTGGATCTGACGCGGACCATTGTGGACCGTCCCACTGACAACGCAGACCACGACCCGGGAACTTCGCCAGGTGTCAGCCCGCTTGCATACAGTGGCAGCACTCTCCATATCGCGATCGAAGGGACGTACATGCCCATGGGTCACACGGCCACAGCGCAGGCCGGCTCCGGCGGCCTGACAGCGACTGAGCATCGGCTGGCCAACGGCCTGCGCGTGGTGCTCTCCGAGGACCACCTGACCCCGGTCGCCGCGGTCTGCCTCTGGTACGACGTGGGCTCGCGCCACGAGGTCAAGGGCCGTACAGGGCTTGCTCACCTCTTCGAGCACCTGATGTTCCAGGGCTCGGGCCAGGTGAAGGGGAACGGTCACTTCGAGCTCGTGCAGGGCGCCGGCGGCTCGCTGAACGGCACCACCAGCTTCGAGCGCACCAACTATTTCGAGACGATGCCCACCCACCAGTTGGAGCTGGCGCTCTGGCTGGAGGCCGACCGTATGGGCTCCCTGCTCGCCGCCCTCGACGACGAGTCCATGGAGAACCAGCGCGACGTCGTCAAGAACGAGCGCCGTCAGCGCTACGACAATGTGCCGTACGGCACGGCGTTCGAGAAGCTGACCGCCCTCGCCTACCCCGAGGGCCACCCGTACCACCACACCCCGATCGGCTCGATGGCCGACCTCGACGCCGCGACCCTCGAGGACGCCCGCGCCTTCTTCCGTACGTACTACGCGCCGAACAACGCCGTGCTGTCGGTCGTCGGCGACATCGACCCGGAGCAGACGCTCGCCTGGATCGAGAAGTACTTCGGCTCCATCCCCTCACACGACGGCAAGCAGCCGCCGCGCGACGGCTCCCTGCCGGAGATCATCGGTGAGCAGCTGCGCGAGGAGATCCGGGAGGAGGTCCCGGCGCGTGCGCTGATGGCCGCCTACCGGCTGCCGCACGACGGCACCCGCGAGGCCGACGCGGCCGACCTGGCGCTCACCGTCCTCGGCGGCGGCGAGTCCTCCCGGCTGCACAACCGTCTGGTGCGGCGGGATCGCACGGCCGTCGCCGCCGGGTTCGGTCTGCTGCGTCTGTCCGGTGCTCCCTCGCTCGGCTGGCTGGACGTGAAGACGTCCGGTGGCGTCGAGGTCCCGCAGATCGAGTCCGCCGTCGACGAGGAACTCGCGCGGTTCGCCGCCGAGGGCCCGACGCCGGAGGAGATGGAGCGCGCGCAGGCGCAGCTGGAGCGCGAATGGCTGGACCGGCTCAGCACGGTCGCCGGCCGCGCCGACGAACTGGCCCGCTACGCCGTGCTGTTCGGCGACCCGCAGCTCGCGCTGACGGCCGTCAACCGCGTGCTGGACATCACCGCCGAGGAGGTGCAGGCGGTCGCCCAGGCCCGGCTGCGCCCCGACAACAGGGCGGTGCTGGTGTACGAACCGGTCTCCGCCGACCAGGACGAGCAGGACGACCAGAGCGACGAGGAAGAAGGGGCGGACCAGTGAGCGACGCCGCCGAGCCATTGACCGCCATGACGTTCCACCCGCAGCCGCAGGCGGGTACCGCCAAGCCGTGGGCCTTCCCCGCGCCCGACCGCGGCACCCTGGACAACGGTCTGACCGTGCTGCGCTGCCACCGGCCCGGTCAGCAGGTCGTGGCCGTCGAGATCTCTCTCGACGCCCCGCTCGACGCCGAGCCGGAGGGCCTCGACGGCGTCGCCACGATCATGGCGCGCGCCCTGTCCGAGGGCACCGACAAGCACTCCGCCGAGGAGTTCGCCGCCGAGCTGGAGCGCTGCGGGGCCACCCTCGACGCGCACGCCGACCACGCCGGCGTCCGGGTCTCGCTGGAGGTGCCGGTCTCCCGGCTGCTGAAGGCGCTCGGGCTGCTCGCCGAGGCCCTGCGCGCGCCCGCCTTCGACGACAGCGAGGTCGAGCGGCTGGTGCGCAACCGGCTGGACGAGATTCCGCACGAGATGGCCAACCCGGCCCGCCGCGCCGCCAAGGAGCTGTCCAAGCAGCTCTTCCCGGCATCGCTGCGGATGTCGCGCCCGCGTCAGGGCACCGAGGAGACCGTGGCCCGGATCGACGCCGCGGGCGTGCGGGCGTTCTACGACGCCCACGTCAGGCCCGCGACCGCGACCGCGGTGATCGTCGGCGACCTCACCGGGGTCGACCTCGACGCCGTGCTCGCCGAGACCCTCGGCGACTGGACGGGCGACACCGCGCAGTCCCGGCCCGTCCCGGCGATCACCGCCGACGACACCGGCCGCGTGATCATCGTGGACCGGCCCGGAGCCGTACAGACGCAGCTGCTGATCGGCCGCGTCGGCCCGGACCGCCACGACCGCGTCTGGCCCGCCCAGGTACTCGGTGCGTACTGCCTCGGCGGCACGCTCACCTCCCGTCTCGACCGCGTGCTGCGCGAGGAGAAGGGCTACACCTACGGCGTACGGGCGTTCGGTCAGGTCTTGCGTTCGGCGCCCGACGGCACGGGTGCCTCGATGCTCGCCATCAGCGGCTCGGTGGACACGCCCAACACCGGCCCGGCGCTGGACGATCTGTGGAAGGTGCTGCGCACGCTGGCGGCCGAGGGTCTCACCGACGCCGAGCGCGACGTGGCCGTGCAGAACCTGGTGGGCGTCGCCCCGCTGAAGTACGAGACGGCGGCGTCCGTCGCGAGCACGCTCGTCGACCAGGTGGAGCAGCATCTGCCCGACGACTACCAGGCGCAGCTGTACGTGCGGCTGGCCGAGACGGGCACGGTGGAGGCGACGGCAGCGGCCGTCAGCGCCTTCCCCCAGGACCGTCTCGTCACGGTGCTCGTCGGTGACGCGTCCGCGATCGAGGAGCCGGTCAAGGCGCTCGGTATCGGTGAAGTGACGGTTGTCACCGGCTGATTGAGGCCGTCGGCCGCTTCCCCTCGCGGCGGAGCAGCCTCTGCCTCCCGGTGGAGCGGCCTCCGCGGTCCGGTGGGGCAGTGGGCGCGGCCAGGGACCCCGGCATCACACGATGCCGGGGTTCCGTCGTTTGCCCGATTTGCTGCGGGGCTTCCGCTCTGCCCTGTGGCATGCGCTACAAACAGGGCTGTCTGTTTGGTGATTGAAAGTTGCCACGCTTAGCGTCGGTCCGGCTGTTCGCCAGTACCGCCGCATCCGCGGCACGGACAGCCATCGCCGAGTCCCCGTCAGGCGCGAGCCTGGGGAGCCGGGGACCCACACGAAGTCCCTGGGGTGAATCGGATGCCTTCGCGGCTGTGTCGCGGCGGAGGCGCCCGTAGGAGACCTTCCTGCTCCGAACCCGTCAGCTAACCCGGTAGGCGAGAAGGAAGGAAAGGACCAGCCACTTCATGGCGTTCGCCCGTCCCACCGGGAAGCACCGTGCCCCGAGCCGTATGACGCGCAGAGGCGCGAGCATCGCCGGCGTCGCGGCCCTGGCCACCACCGGCGTCATCGGAACCCTCGCCTCTCCGTCGCTGGCCGCCGAGTCCGGAGCCGCCGCTCCCGAGCCCGGCACCGTCACTCTCGAGAGCACCGGGCTGAGTACGGCCGTCGCCGCCGACTCGCTCGCCACCGAGATAGCCGACCAGGCCGCGGCCCAGGAGCAGGAGGCCGAAGAGGCCGTCGCCCGCGCCAAGGCCGCAGCCGAGGCCAAGCGCAAGGCCGAGGCCCGCGCCAAGGAGGCCCGCGAGGCTCGGGAGCGCGCCGCCCGCGAGGCCGAGCGCAAGCGCCTGAACGCCTTCGTGTCACCCATCTCCGGCTCGTACGTCTCCACGGGCTACCAGGCAGGCGGAGCCGTCTGGTCCTCCGGCAGCCACACCGGCATCGACTTCCACGCCGCCACCGGCACCCCGGTGCACGCGGTCGGCGCGGGCACCGTCGTCGAGGCCGGCTGGGGCGGCGCCTACGGCAACAACATCGTGATCAAGATGAAGGACGGCTCGTACACCCAGTACGGCCACCTCTCGTCGCTGAACGTCTCGGTCGGCGAGAGTGTCACCCCGGGCCGGCAGATCGGCCTCGCCGGCTCGACCGGCAACACCACCGGACCGCACCTGCACTTCGAGGCCCGCAGCGGCGCCGAGTACGGATCGGACATCGACCCGGTCTCGTACCTGCGCTCGCACGGCGTCAACATCTGAGCCACGTGACGGACGGAGCCGCGGTGCCGACAGGGCCGCGTGACCACTGAGCCACGTGACCACTGAACCGCGTGACCGACAGAGCCGCGTGACCATCTGGTCGGCTCGACCGTCTGACGGCTCGGACGGCCGGGAGGCGCCGTGTGCGCCCGGCGTCCGCGCATCGCACCCAAGGCCCCGGCCCACCGCCGGGGCCTTTCGTGTGCGCCGATGTGTGTGCGCCGGTGTGGGTATGCCGCGTGATGTACGCGTGATGTAGGCCGGTAACTGGCCAAAAGATATCCATGAATGCCCGCCGGGCATCGGAAAATGTGGAACGCTGCAATAGAGTCACCGAACGGTCGTCAATCGGCTGCGTTTCGCGCGGATTAAAGCGGAGGTTCGGTCATGCGCATTCCCGCGCACTCGGTATGCACGGCGATCCGCGACGACATCGTCTCCGGTGTGTTCGGGCGCGGCAGCAGACTCACCGAGGAGCAGCTGGCCCGCCGCTACGGCGTCTCACGCGTCCCGGTGCGCGAGGCCCTGCGGACCCTGGAGTCGGAGGGCTTCGTCACCACCCGGCGTCACGCGGGCGCGTGTGTGGCGGAGCCGACCGAGCGGGAGGCGGCCGATCTGCTGGAGGTGCGGATGCTGCTGGAGCCGCTGGGCGCGGCGCGGGCGGCCCAACGACGCACCGAGGCCCATCTCAAGGTCCTGCGCGGCCTGGTGAGGCTGGGCCAGGAGCGCGCCCGCCGTGGTCAGGGCGAGGATCTGCGCTCGCTCGGCGGCTGGTTCCACGAGACGCTCGCCCAGGCCTCCGGCAGCCCCGGCCTGATCGCTCTGCTCACCCAGCTGCGGCACAAGATCGCCTGGATGTACGTCGTGGAGCAGCCTGCCGCGCCCGTCGAGTCGTGGGCCGAGCACGGCGCGATCGTGGATGCCGTCGCGCGGGGCGACGCCGAACGGGCCCGGGCGCTGACCGCCCTGCACACAGAGCGGGCTGCGGCCGCGCACCGGCTGCGGATCACGGAACGCGTGAGGACTTCGCAACATCCCGTAAACACCGCGAGCGCCCGCAATTAACAGGCGCGCCGTATACAAAGAGGGAACTGTTCGCGGGGCTTCTTTCCGGCTGCCCGAATTCCTTTCACGGGCTCGGAATGGCCGGGCGGTGCAGTCCGAATAGTCAGAACGCCCGGAAAAGGCCGAGAGTCGGGCGGGAAATGCAGGAGCCGCGGCCTCCCGTATCCGGGATGCCGCGGCTCCTTGCCGCCGGACCGTCGGGTGTCAGACGGTCTCGGGAAGCTCGTCGAGGCCCTCGGCCACCAGCTTGGCGAGCCGGTCCAGGGCGGCGTCGGCGCCGTCCGCGTCGGAGGCCAGCACGATCTCCTCGCCACCCTGGGCGCCCAGGCCGAGCACGGCGAGCATCGAGGCGGCGTTGACCGGGTTGCCGTCGGCCTTGGCGATCGTCACGGGGACGCCGGAGGCCGTGGCGGCACGGACGAAGATGGAAGCGGGGCGGGCGTGAAGGCCCTCGGCCCAGCCGACGTTGACGCGGCGCTCAGCCATGGTGTTGCCCTTCAAGTCTTAGCGGTTGTCTAGACCAGTCTCTCATGTGCGGTCGCGGGTGGGCACCGGCCCCGGGTCCGACCGCGGACGCCCGCGGGCCATCCTCAGACTGCCGCGCCCCAACACCCTCCGCGACCGGTGATCGCGCCGTACGCTTTCTGCCATGCAGACCCAGCCGGACCACGCCTACCCCGCTCACTGGGAAGCAGACGTGGTGCTGCGCGACGGAGGCACCGCGCGCATCAGGCCGATCACCACCGAGGACGCGGATCGCCTGGTCAGCTTCTACGAACAGGTCTCGGACGAGTCGAAGTACTACCGCTTCTTCGCGCCCTACCCCCGGCTGTCCGCCAAGGACGTCCACCGGTTCACCCATCACGACTACGTGGACCGGGTGGGTCTCGCGGTCACGGTCGGCGGCGAGTTCATCGCGACCGTCCGCTTCGACCGGATCGACCCCACGGGACGCCCGGCGAGCGCGCCCGCGGACGAGGCCGAGGTCGCGTTCCTGGTCCAGGACGCGCACCAGGGCCGGGGCGTGGCCTCCGCGCTGCTCGAACACATCGCGGCGGTGGCCCGGGAGCGGGGCATCCGCCGCTTCGCGGCCGAGGTGCTGCCCGCGAACAGCAAGATGATCAAGGTGTTCCGGGACGCCGGCTACACCCAGAAGCGCAGCTTCGAGGACGGCTCGGTCCATCTCACCCTCGACCTCGAACCGACGGCGGAGTCCCTCGCGGTGCAGCGCGGCCGCGAGCAGCGAGCGGAGGCGCGCTCGGTGCAGCGGCTGCTCGCGCCGCGCTCGGTCGCGGTCATCGGCACCGGACGGGCGCCCGGCGGTGTGGGCCGTACGGTGCTGCGCAATCTGCTGGGGGCGGGCTACACCGGCCGTACGTATGCGGTGAACCGGGCCTTCCCCGCGTCGCAGACGGAGCTGGAGGGCGTGCCGGCGTTCCGCTCGGTCGGCGAGATCGTGGCCGGGACGGCGGAGCCGGTCGACCTGGCGATCGTCGCCGTGCCCGCCGAACGGGTGCCGGAGGTCGTCGCCGACTGCGGTGAGCACGGCGTCCAGGGCCTGGTCGTACTGTCCGCGGGATACGCGGAATCGGGTGCCGAAGGCCGGCTTCTCCAGCGGGAACTGGTGCGCCAGGCACGGTCGTACGGCATGCGGATCATCGGTCCGAACGCCTTCGGCATCATCAACACCGCGCAGGCCGTCCGGCTGAACGCCTCGCTGGCGCCCGAGACCCCGGCCGCCGGCCGCATCGGTCTGTTCACCCAGTCCGGGGCGATCGGCATCGCGCTCCTCGCGGGACTGCACCGCAGGGGCGCCGGGCTCTCCTCCTTCATCTCGTCCGGCAACCGCGCGGACGTGTCCGGCAACGACTTCCTCCAGTACTGGTACGAGGACCAGGACACCGATGTCGTCCTGCTCTACCTGGAGACGATCGGCAATCCGCGCAAGTTCTCCCGCCTCGCCCGGCGCACGGCGGCGGTCAAGCCGGTCGTGGTCGTCAAGGGCGCGCGGCACAGCGGCAGCGAGCCGCCCGGTCATGCGGTGCCGGTGACCCGCGTCCCGGACGCGACGGTCGGTGCGCTGCTGCGCCAAGCGGGTGTGATCCGCGTCGACACCGTCACGGAACTCGTCGACGCCGGCATCCTCCTCGCCGACCAGCCCCTGCCCGCGGGCCCGCGGGTCGCCGTCCTCGGCAATTCCGAGTCCCTCGGTCTGCTCACCTACGACGCCTGCCTCGCGGCCGGTCTGCGTCCGCTGCCCCCGCTGGACCTGACGACGGCGGCGACGCCGTCGGACTTCCGCGCGGCGCTGGCCCGGGCCCTGGCGGACGAGGGCTGCGACTCGGTGGTCGTGACGGCGATTCCGTGGGTGGGGGAGGACGGAGACCCCCAGGCGGGCGACGGCGAGGTCCTGGCGGCCGCGCTCCGCGACGCGGCCGCCACTGCCCCGGCCAAGCCGGTCATGGTGGTACACGTCGAACTCGGCGGTCTCGCGGACGCCCTCTCGGCGGCGACCAGCACCCGGACCGCACCCGGACAGCCGTCTCCGGCCGCGCCGCCGGCCGGGGGCATCCGGGACACGCGCGGCCCCGCGGACGCGAGCGAGGCCGACGGCGGTGCACAGGAGGCGCCAGGCGCCCGGCCGGCGGGCAGCCGCATCCCCGCCTATCCCGCGGCCGAGCGTGCCGTCCGCGCCCTGACCGAGGCGGTCGGATACGCCCAGTGGCGACGGCAGGCGGCCGAGCCCGGGCGCGTCCCCGAGTACGAGGACATCGACGAGGCCGGCGCCGGCGCCAGGATCGAGGCGCTGCTCCAGGCCCCCGGGGACGCCCGGGGCATCACCCTCGCCGCGGCCGACGCCCATGATCTGCTGGCGCGGTACGGGATCCATGTGCGGCCGACCCTGCCCGCTCCCGGACCGGACGACGCCGTACGGGCGGCCGGCCGGCTCGGCTACCCCGTCGCGCTCAAGACCACCGCCCCCCATCTGCGGCACCGTGCCGACCTCGGCGGCGTGCGGCTTGACCTGGCCAACGAGGAGCAACTGCGGCAGGCGTACGCCGAGTTGACCGAGCTGCTCGGCAAGCCCGAGGAGCTTCAGCCGGTCGTGCAGGCGATGGCTCCGCGGGGTGTCGACACCGTGGTCCGTGCCGCCCTCGATCCCGCCGTGGGCGCGGTGCTCTCCTTCGGGCTCGCGGGCGCTCCCTCCGAGCTGCTCGGGGACACCTCGCACCGTCTCGTTCCGGCCACCGATCGCGACGCGGCCGAGCTGATCAGGTCCATCCGCAGTGCCCCGCTGCTGTTCGGCTGGCGGGGTTCGGCGCCGGTCGACACCCCCGCCCTGGAGGAACTGCTGCTCCGCGTGTCACGACTGGTCGACGACCATCCGGAAGTGATCGGGATCAGTCTTGAACCGGTCGTCGTCGCTCAACACGGGCTCACGGTCCTCGGCGCGTCCGTACGCCTCGCCCCACCTGCCACCCAGACCGACCTGGGACCCCGACGACTCCCCAGCTACTGAACGCTCACCGCTGTCGGGGCCCGTAGGATGGGCCCCATGGCGAAGACCGGTACGACGACCCAGGGGCTGCGCGCGGCGATCGAGCGCAGCGGCTACTACCCGGCTCTCGTGGCCGAGGCGGTGGAGGCCGCCGTCGGAGGCGAGCAGATCGCGTCCTACATGGTGCACCAGGAGACCACGTTCGACGCCAACGAAGTGCGCCGCCATGTGACGGTCCTCGTGCTGACGGCCAACCGCTTCATCGTGAGCCACACCGACGAGCAGGCCGCCGACACCAGCTCCCCGACGCCGTACGCCACCACCTCCACCGAATCGGTCAAGCTCAGCCGGATCTCGTCGGTCGTGGTCAGCCGGGTCGTCGCCAATCCCGAGTCGTACACCCCGGGCACGCTGCCGCGTGAGGTCGTCCTCACCATCGGCTGGGGCGCCGTCTCCCGTCTCGACCTGGAGCCCGCCGCCTGCGGCGACCCCAACTGCGAGGCGGACCACGGCTACACCGGCAGCTCCACGGCGGACGATCTGAGCCTGCGGGTCAGCGAGGCCGGCGACGGACCCGACACGGTCCGCCAGACCCTCGCCTTCGCCCAGGCGCTCTCCGAAGCCACGGCAGCCACGCGCTGATGGCCCAGCCCGCTGCCTGGCGAGACGACTCGACCCCGGCCCCGGAGCCTGCGGGCTGGGGGAACGTCCACCCCGCCCCGCTCGCCGTCGACACCGCGCCCGTGCCCGCCTACGGCACCGGCTCCCTCGCCGATCTGCTGCCGACGCTCGCCGCCGGCCAGGGCGTCCCCGGCTTCACCCACAGCATCCCCGAGCTCACCCCCGCCGACCGGAACTGCGTCTTCCTGATCGACGGCCTGGGCTGGGAGCAGATCAAGAACCATCCCGACGAGGCCCCGTACCTCACCTCGCTCCTCGGCACCTCGCGCGGCGGCACGGGACGTCCCATCACCGTCGGCTTCCCCGCCACCACCGCGACCTCACTGGCCTCCGTCGGCACGGGCCTGCCGCCCGGCGTCCACGGCCTGCCCGGCTACACCGTCCGCGACCCCGACTCGGGCGCGCTGATGAACCAGCTGCGCTGGAAGCCGTGGACTCCGCCGAAGGTCTGGCAGCCGTACCCCACCGTCTTCCAGCTCGCGGACGCGGCGGGTGTGCACACCGCGCAGGTCTCCTCGCCCACCTTCGAGCAGACCCCGCTCACCCAGGTCGCGCTCAGCGGAGGAACGTTTCACGGACGGCTCGGGGCCGAGGAGCGGATGGACCTGGCGGCCGAGCAACTGGCCGCCGGTGACCGCTCGCTGGTCTACACGTACTACAGCGAGGTCGACGGAAAGGGCCACCGTTTCGGTGTCGACTCGGACGCCTGGCGCGGTCAGCTGATGTACGTCGACCGGCTGGTGCAACGCCTGGCCGAGCAACTGCCGCCCCGCTCCGCGCTGTACGTCACCGCCGACCACGGCATGATCGACATCCCCTTCGACGAGCAGTCGCGCATCGACTTCGACGAGGACTGGGAACTGCGCGCCGGAGTCGCCCTGCTGGGCGGTGAGGGCCGCGCCCGTCATGTCTACGCGGTCCCCGGCGCCGAGGCCGATGTCCTCGCCGTCTGGCGCGAGGTGCTCGGCGAGCAGTTCTGGGTGGCGGGCCGCGAGGAGGCGATCGAGGCGGGCTGGTTCGGTCCCGTGATCGACGACCGCGTCCACGGCCGGATCGGCGATGTGGTGGCCGCGGCCTGCGACGACGTCGTGGTGACCGCCTCCGTGCGCGAGCCGAACGAGTCGGCGATGGTCGGGATGCACGGCTCGATGACCCCCGTCGAGCAGCTCGTGCCGCTGATCGAAGTACGCTCGTAGCCGTCCCGCCGCCCCGTACCTCACCCCAGAACACCCCCGAACGACGCCCACAGACCCGAAAGGTCCTCAACCTCCCATGCCCGAGCTGGTGTTCTTCTCCGGAACCATGGACTGCGGAAAGAGCACCCTCGCTCTTCAGATCGAGCACAACCGGTCCACGCGCGGTCTCCAGGGCATGATCTTCACGCGCGACGACCGGGCCGGCGAGGGCAAGCTCTCCTCCCGGCTCGGCCTGGTGACCGACGCGGTCGAGGCCGCGGAGGGCTTCGACTTCTACGCGTACCTGGTCGAGAGCCTCTCCCAGGGCGGCCGTTGCGACTATGTGATCGCCGACGAGGCGCAGTTCCTCGCGCCGGAGCAGATCGACCAGCTCGCCCGGGTGGTGGACGACCTTGACCTGGACGTCTTCGCCTTCGGCATCACGACCGACTTCCGCTCCAAGCTCTTCCCGGGCTCGCAGCGGCTGGTGGAACTCGCCGACCGGGTCGAGGTGCTTCAGGTCGAGGCGCTGTGCTGGTGCGGCGCTCGGGCCACGCACAACGCCCGTACGGTCGGCGGGGTGATGGTCGTCGAAGGCGCCCAGGTCGTGGTCGGAGACGTCAACGCGGGCGACGAGGTCGGCTACGAGGTGTTGTGCCGGCGGCACCACCGGCGCCGGATGACCGCCGCGAGCGCCCGTGCGGCGACGCTGTCCCCGGACGTCCTGCCGGTGGACGTCAACGGAGTGACCGTACGATCGTGAACACCGCGCCCTCCGGGTCGGCGACCCTCGCGAGCCGTCCGTGGGGGCCGTCAGCGGGAGGTTCGAGGACCTGACCGCCGATCCTCGTGATCTGGCGTGCCGTCATGTCGGGGTCCTCGACCTCGAACCAGGTCATCCAGTGGCTGCCCCGGTCGCGGGTCCGGGACGGGACGCCGTGCAGGGCGGCCACGGGACGGCCGTCGAGGCAGAGCGTCACCCGGTCCTCGCCGGGATCGCCGTCGGGCTTGGTCTCGTAGCCGAAGACGGCCTGGTAGAACTTCGTGACGGACTGCGTCTCCGTGGTGAGCAGCTCGTTCCACACCGGCGTGCCATGTGTGCCGTGCAGGGCGGTGCCCGCGTGTGCGGCCGGTTGCCACAGACCGAACACGGCGCCCGCCGGGTCGGTCACGATCGCCATGCGGCCGGCGTCGCCGGCGTCCAGCGGGCCGACGCCCACCGTGCCCCCGCGGCTGCGGACCGCCTCCGCGGTCACATCCGCGTCGTCGGTCGCCAGATACGGCGTCCACGCGGTCGGCAGATGCCGGTCGACGGGCAGCCGCCCGATGCCCGCGACCTCGTTGCCGTCGATCAGGGCGCGGACGTACGGGCCGAGTTGCTGCGGCCCGGGAGCGAACTCCCAGCCGAACAGCTCGCCGTAGAAAGCCTGAGTCGCCTCAAGGCCGTGCACCATCAAGCTGACCCAGCAGGGTGTGCCGGGCGTGTGCCGAGTCGCCTCGGTCATTGTCTTCTCTCTCCTCGGACCATCGTGGTGGCCGTGCGGGGGAACAGGATGTGGGCCGTTGTGCGGAACGGCCGGTCGCCCCAGCAGATGCTTGCACCCCGAAGCGTCCGACGCGCCCCGGCCGCGCCGGATTTGGCGGGTTCCCGATGGAGGATGCCCGTTTTGAGGCGGCACATCCGAATCAGCGGCGTTACGGGAGGGCCTGGTGCTGCGCGAGGATGGCTTTCATGAACCCCATCATCACTGCTGCCGATCTTGCGAATGAGCTGGCCGGCCCCCGCCCGCCGGTGCTCCTCGACGTGCGCTACCAGCTCGGCGGGCCGCACGGGCGGCCCGACTACGACGCCGGTCACATCCCCGGCGCGGTCTTCGTCGACCTGGACGCGGAACTGGCCACCCCGCCCGGAGCGGCGGGCCGCCATCCGCTGCCCGATCCCTCGGCGTTCGGAGCGGTGATGCGCCGCGCCGGGGTCTCGGCCGGCACGCCCGTCGTCGCGTACGACGCGGCCCAGGGGTGGGCGGCCGCCCGCGCCTGGTGGCTCCTGCGCTGGACCGGCCACACGGAGGTACGGGTCCTGGACGGCGGCCTCGCGGCCTGGACCGGGCCGCTGGAGACCGCGACGCCGGAGCCCGCGGAGGGCGACTTCATGCCCGCCCCGGGGGCGCTGCGGGTCCTGACGGCGGACACCGCGGCCGCGCTGGCGCGCTCGGGCCTGCTCCTGGACGCCCGCGCGGGGGAGCGGTACCGGGGTGAGGTCGAGCCGATCGACAAGGTGGCGGGCCACATCCCCGGCGCGGTCTCGGCCCCGACGACCGAGAACCTGGACGACAAGGGCCACTACCTCCCGCCCCAGGCGCTGGGGGCACGCTTCGCGGCGCTGGGAGCCGAACCCGGTACGGAGATCGGGGTCTACTGCGGTTCGGGCGTGTCCGCAGCCCAGGAGATCCTCGCTCTGGAACTGGCGGGCTTCCACCCCGCCCTCTACGCCGGCTCCTGGTCGGAGTGGTCCCAGGACCCGGACCGCCCGGTGGCGACGGGCCCGGACAGGGGCTGAGGCCCCCGCGGGCATCCGGACGGGACACGCGAAGGGCCCGGCACCCACGGTGCCGGGCCCTTCGCGTCACTGCGCCTGCTACTCCTGCTTCTTGCGCCGCGTGCCGAAGACGATCTCGTCCCAGCTCGGGACCGCCGCACGGCGGCCCGGTCGGACGCCGTCCGCCTCGGCCTGGCGGTCCGTGGTGCCGGTCAGACGGTCGCGGTGACCCGCCACCGACCGGGGCATCAGCACATCCGCGTACGCCGAACCGGCGCCCGCGGACGCCGCCGGGGCAACCGGCTCCTCCGCCTCGGGCTCCTGCGCCGGCTCCGTCGGCGGCTCGGGCGGGGCCGGGCGCTCCGGCACCACCATGTCGCCGCGGAAGCTCGGCACCGCCTCCAGCAGACTCGTCAGCGAATCGCGCTCACTGGTGCCGTTGCTGTTGTCCTCCGCCGACGGGGGCTCCGCCGGACGCTCCGTGCCACGGTCCAGCGGCCGGTCCCTCGGCAGCCGTGCGATGCGCGGAACGAACGGGAAGCTCGGCTCCTGCGAGGCGATCGTGTCGTCGGTCTCGCCGATCAGCGCGCGCGCCTCGTCGTCGACGGCCTGGACGAGCCGCCGCGGCGGGTCGTACGTCCAGCTCGCCGAGTGCGGTTCGCCCGCCACCCGGTAGACCAGCAGCACTTCCCAGGTGCCGTCGTCGCGGCGCCACGAGTCCCACTGCACGGCGTCCTTCTCCGCGCCGCGCAGGGTCAGCCTCTCCTGCACGGCCTCGCCGAGCTGCGGTCCGGTGTTCTCGCCGGGGCGGCGCACGGGAGTCTTGCGGGCCCGCTCCGCCATGAACGCGCGCTCGGCGAGCACGGGGCCCTCGAAGCGGCGTACGCGGTCGACCGGGATGCCGGCCATCTGCGCGACCTCTTCGGCGGAGGCACCTGCGCGTATACGTGCCTGGATGTCGCGGGGACGGAGGTGGCTCTCCACCTCGATCTCGATCTGCCCGAGGCGGGCGCGGTCGTTGCGCACGGCGGCGCGCAGCCGCTCATCGATCGGAAGCGTGTATTCCGTGCTGTCCGCAGCCTTGAGCACCAGTCGTGTGCCGTCGTTGGAGACGGCCACGACACGCAGTTCGGGCATGGGGACCTCCCGGGTGGTGCCTGCCGACGTCACGTGCGTCGCTGCTTCCGCTAGTCGAGTGTGGCCTGCCCGGGTGCAGCCTGCCACAACCTTGCCGAGTTGCCCGGCGTGTCGGGCACAGGCCCTGGATCGCCGTTATGGCACGGTTACCTGTTCGGCACTCAGCGTGACCGACGGTCACTCTGTGTGCAGGTTCCCGTGCGGTACCGCGGCGCCGCCGGATCGAGCGCCAGATTCGGCCCCCTACCTGGGGTCCTGACATCCACAAGGGACGCCGGGCCCAGGGCTCGCCACAGTACTCCATTCGGGCCATGTGGGTGGACTGCCGCGCCGCCGAACTTCTGCCTGCGTACGGCAGTTCGGGGCCGGGACATGGGTGACGGGTGTCGTGATTCACAGAATCTTCCCAAAGGGAACTATTCGCTTCGCTCGTTTGTCCTTCATTGGTACAGACGTGACAGAAGGGCAAGCAGGGACTGAGGATGCATCAGAAGCCGGACACCGGAGCACAGCGCACGGAAGAGGGAGGACAGCGACTGGACCTGAGCGTCCCGCAAGTGGCGGGCAGCGCGCTCGCGGCGATCGCGGCGGCGGTGCTCGCCTCCCAACTCGGCGTCTACGGCACGATCATCGGGGCGGGCCTCGTCAGTGTCGTCGCCACCTGTGGCGGCTCGGTGTTCCAGCACTTCTTCCGCCGCACCGGAGAGCAGATACGCGATGTGACGGTCCAGGCGAAGCCGAAGGGCCGTCAGGTGCCGCTGCCGCCGGCCGACGACGCGACACAGATGCTCCGGCAGGTCCACCGGGACGAGGCCCGCGAGGAGTTCAGCGCGGCGAGCACCCACGGCACCCGCGTCCGCGGCTGGAAGCGGCCCCTCGTCGCGGCGTCCGTCGTGTTCGGGGTGGCCATGCTCGGCATCACCGGGTACGAGGTGGCCTCAGGGTCCGAACTGGGCGGCGGCAACGGCACGACCGTCGGCTCGGCCGTCCGCGGCGGGGGCAGCGGGGGCGGGGGCGGTGGGCATCCCACGCCGGCCACCAGCCCGTCGCAGAGCCCCGACGAAGACCGCGATCAGCGGCGCTCTCCGGAAGGGGAGACGAAGTCGAGCCCCGGCGACGGCCGTTCACAGGATTCCGGGACCGGCCGGCAGGGCGACGGCGAGGACACCGAGCCCACGACCCCCGACTCGTCCCCGTCCACCGGTGACGAGGGGACGCAGAGCCCGACGCCCACGCCCACACCGACTCCCACGCCGTCCGGCTCCGCCCCGGATCCCGGTACCGGAACCGGCGCGGACGCGGGCACCGACGACGCCCGGTGAACGGACCGCGGCAACGGTGACACCCGGAGAACGGAACGCGGCGCCGACGATGCCGGGGGCGGTCAGTCGCCCAGGACCCGCCGCAGATAGTCGTTCCCGAACCGCCGCTCCGGGTCCAGCCGGTCGCGCAGCGCCGTGAACTCGCCGAAGCGCGGGTACACCTCGGCGAAGTACTCCGCGTCGCGGGTGTTCACCTTGCCCCAGTGCGGCCGCCCGCCGTGCGCCGTCATGATCCGCTCGACCGCGGTGAAGTACGACTGGTACGGCGTCCCCCGGTACATGTGCACCGCGATGTAGGCGCTCTCCCGGCCCGAGGCGGTGGACAGCGTGATGTCGTCGGCCGGAGCCGTGCGGACCTCCACCGGGAAGCTGACCCTGAGCGGGGAGCGCTCGATCATCGCCTTCACCTCGCGCAGGGCCGCGACCGCGGTCTCCCGCGGGAGCGCGTACTCCATCTCCACGAAGCGCACCCGGCGCGGCGAGGTGAAGACCTTGTACGGGATGTCGGTGTAGGTGCGGGCGGACAGGGCCCGGCTGGAGACCTTGGCGATCGCGGGGATGGTCGCCGGCACGGCCCGGCCCACCGAATTGACCACCTGGAACAGCCCGTTGGAGAGCAGTTCGTCCTCGATCCAGCCGCTGACCGTACCGGGAGGGGCCGCCGGGCCCATGCTGCGGTTGTTGCGCTTGGTGTTGCAGTTGCCGGTGTGCGGGAACCAGTAGAACTCGAAGTGCTCGTTCTCCGCGTGCAGCGCGTCGAACTCCGCGGTGACCTTGTCGAAGGTCATCGGTTCCTCGCGCGCCGTCAGCAGAAAGATCGGCTCCACGGCGAAGGTGATCGCGGTGATCACGCCGAGTGCGCCGAGACCGATCCGGGCCGCCGCGAAGACCTCCGGACGCTCCTTCTCCGAGCACGTCAGCAACGAGCCGTCGGCCGTCACCAGTTCGAGGCCCCTGATCTGGGCGGCGATCGAGGCGGACTCGCGGCCCGTGCCGTGGGTACCGGTGCTGGTGGCGCCCGCCACCGTCTGCTCCATGATGTCGCCCATGTTCGTGAGCGACAGGCCCTCGCGGGCCAGGGCCGCGTTCAGCCGCTTCAGCGGGGTGCCCGACTCGACCGTCACGGTCATCGCCGTGCGGTCGATGTGCCGGATACCCGTGAGCAGGTCGGGCCGTATCAGCAGTCCGTCGGTGGCGGCGACCGCCGTGAAGGAGTGACCGGCACCCGCCGTCTTCACCCGCAGACCGGCCTCGGCCGCCTGCCGTACGACGTCGGCGACCTCCTCGGCCGATGCGGGGGAGGCCTCCCTGGCCGGACGAGCGGAGACGTTCCCGGCCCAGTTACGCCACGTGCGGCTCGTGCTCGTCGTGCTGATCGTGCTCATCGGCCCGCCCCTCCCGCGTCGGCACCGGCCTGTTCAGCCGGCGATACCCCAGGAACGCCACCACGGCCGCGACCGCTCCCGCGACAGCGGGCACCGCGTACCCCGCGTCCGCTCCGGCGGCATCGACCGTCCAGCCGGCGGCCGAGGAGCCGAGCGCCACTCCGACCGCGAGGCCGGTGCTGATCCAGGTCATGCCTTCGGTCAGTTTGGTGCGCGGTACGTGCGCTTCGACGAGAGCCATCGTGGTCACCATCGTCGGTGCGATGGACAGGCCCGCGACAAAGAGCGCCACGGCCAGGAACGTGAGGCTCCCGGCCAGTTGGAGGGGGATCATACTCACGGCCATCGCACAGACTCCCACCAGCCACCTCCGGCCGGCCGGACCCTTCAGATGCAGCAGTCCGAAGACGAGGCCCGCGACGCAGGAGCCGAGCGCGTAGACCGCCAGCACCACACTGGCCGCGGCCTTGTGCCCCTGCTCCTCGGCGAACGCCACGGTGACCACGTCGACCGCCCCGAAGATCGCGCCCGTGGCCACGAAGGTGAGCACCAGGACCTGAAGTCCGCCGGAGCGCATGGCCGACGCCCGGGTGTGCTGCTCGCGCGGATGCGGCACCGGCTCGGTGGAGCGCTGAGCGGTCAGCCAGAAGACGCCGATGAGCAGCAGGACGGCCGCCAGCAGCGGTCCCGCCTCGGGGAACCACGCCGTGGACAGCCCGATGGCGATGATCGGACCGAGGACGAAGCACGCCTCGTCGACGATCGACTCCCACGCGTACGCGGTGTGCAGCTCGCGCGGTGAGCCTCGGTAGATCGCGGCCCACCGGGCGCGGACCATCGAGCCCACGCTCGGCACGCACCCGGCAGCGGCGGAGAAGACGAACAGCGTCCAGTCGGGCGCACCCTGCTGCGCGCAGACCAGCAGGCCCGCCACCGCGGCCACCGACGCGAGGGTGGCTGGACGCAGCACCCTGGCCTGGCCGTGCCGGTCGACCAGCCGGGAGATCTGCGGTCCCATCACCGCGGCCGACATCGCCAGCGTCGCCGAGAGCGCGCCGGCCAGCCCGTAACGGCCGGTGAGCTGGGAAATCATGGTCACGACGCCGATGCCCATCATCGACAGCGGCATTCGGCCGAAGAACCCCGCGAAGGAGAAACCCTTGCTGCCGGGGGCGGCGAAGATGGCGCGGTAGGGACTCGGCAACGGGGGGCTCCGTAAGGCGTATCAGTGACGTTGACAGATTACGTCCGCCGGCGGGGGCCGCGCACCGCCGTTTCCGGTTCACCGGCGTGGGGTGGGTCCCCGCCGGACGGCGCGGGGGTGGTGGCAGGATCGTTTTCATGTCCGACGATCGCGATCCCACCCCCTATGACGCCCTGCTGCTGCTCTCCTTCGGCGGCCCCGAGGGCCCGGACGATGTCGTTCCGTTCCTGGAGAACGTGACGCGCGGCCGCGGTATCCCCACGGAGCGGCTCAAGGAGGTGGGGCAGCACTACTTCCTGTTCGGCGGCGTCAGCCCCATCAACGACCAGAACCGTGCCCTGCTGGGCGCCCTGCGCAAGGACTTCGCGGACCACGGACTGGATCTCCCGGTGTACTGGGGCAACCGCAACTGGGCGCCGTATCTGACCGACACGCTCCGCGAGATGACCCGCGACGGCCACCGCCGCATCGCGGTCCTCGCCACCAGCGCCTACGCCTCGTACTCGGGCTGCCGCCAGTACCGCGAGAACCTCGCGGACGCGCTCGCCACCCTGGAGGCGGAGGGGCTGGAGCTCCCGCGGGTCGACAAGCTGCGGCACTACTTCAACCACCCCGGCTTCGTCGGCCCCATGACCGAGGGGGTGCTGCGCGCCCTCGCGGACCTCCCCGCAGACGTACGCGAAGGAGCGCACCTCGCCTTCACCACCCACTCGATCCCGACCGCCGCGGCCGACACCTCGGGCCCTGTCGAGGACCACGGGGGCGGTGGCGCCTACGTACGCCAGCACCTGGACGTGGCCCGGCAGATCGCCGACGCCGTGCGCGCGGAGACGGGCACCGAGCACCCCTGGGAGCTCGTCTACCAGTCCCGCAGCGGCGCCCCGCACATCCCGTGGCTGGAGCCGGACATCTGCGACCACCTGGAGGAGCTGCACGGCTCCGGCGTACCGGCGGTGGTGATGGTGCCGATCGGCTTCGTCTCCGACCACATGGAGGTCCTGTACGACCTCGACACCGAGGCCACCGCCAAGGCGGCCGAGCTGGGGCTGCCCGTACGCCGCTCGGCGACCGTGGGCGCCGACCCGCGCTTCGCCGAAGCCGTCCGCGACCTGGTGCTGGAGCGCGCCGCCACCGAGCGCGGTGTGCCCGCCGAGCGCTGCGCGCTGGGCGCCCTCGGCCCCTCCCACGACCTCTGCCCCATCGGCTGCTGCCCGGCCCGGGCCCCTCGCCCCGCGGCCGCCGGCGCCGACAGCCCGTACGCATGATCCGTACGCCCAAGGAGTCGCCGTGACCGACCCTCTCCTGTCCGAACTGCTCGACATCGCCCTGGAGGCCGCCCGACGGGCTGGGGAGCTGCTGCGCGACGGCCGCCCCGCCGACCTCGGTGTCGCCGCCACCAAGTCCAGCCCCATCGATGTCGTCACCGAGATGGACATCGCCGCCGAGAAGCTGATCACCGGCTTCCTGGCCGAACGCCGTCCCGACGACGGAGTACTCGGCGAGGAGGGCGCGTCCAGCGCGGGCACCAGCGGCATCCGCTGGGTCGTCGACCCGCTCGACGGCACGGTGAACTATCTGTACGGCCTGCCGACCTGGGCCGTCTCCATCGCCGCCGAGCGCGACGGCGAGACGCTCGTCGGTGTCGTCGAGGCTCCCATGCGCCGCGAGACCTACCGTGCGGTGACCGGCGGTGGCGCGTACGCCGGTGACCGGCCGCTGCGCTGCCGTCCCGCGCCCCCGCTGGCGGAGGCCCTCGTCTCCACCGGCTTCAACTACGTGGCGACCGTGCGCAGCCACCAGGCGGACGTGGCCCAGCGGCTGATCCCGCGGCTGCGGGACATCCGCCGCAGCGGTTCGGCGGCCGTGGACCTCTGCGACGTCGCGGCGGGCCGCCTCGACGGGTACTACGAGCGCGGGCTGAGCCCCTGGGACCTCGCGGCCGGTGACCTCATCGCCCGCGAGGCGGGCGCGCTGACCGGCGGGCGCCCCGGGGAGCGGCCGTCCTACGACCTCACGCTGGCGGCGAGCCCGGGCGTCTTCGAGCCGCTCCAGGGTCTGCTGGAGGAGTTCGGGGCCTGGCACGACTGACGCCTCGCCGCGCGCACGGAACTCCGAGCACGAGGCGGAACCCGCACACACAGGGGCCCCGACGCCGTCCCGCGGCGTCGGGGCCCCTGTGCGTGGTCCGGCGTCAGGCTGCGCCGACCCGCTGCTCCTCGTCGACGTGGACACCGTGCTCGGCGGCCAGGCGGTGCAGATCGTCCAGCTCCGCCTGCTCGACATCCGCCAGGAAGTCGTCGCCCGTCTCACGCGCCAGTGTCAGGTCGGTCTCCGCGGCCTTTATGCGCTGAAGCAGTCCTGCGGTGAATGCGTCCATGTGCGCCCCCTCGTCGTGGGTCGGTGGCACGGGGGTGTGCCTTCGGGGTCCCCCTGCCGCAGCAGAGGTGGGGTGATCAACCCTGGAACAAGTCGTGGCGTGCCACATACAGGGCGTGATCGCGGGTGTTTAGTCGTCCTCCCCAGCGCTTCCCTCAGAGAAACCTCAACTGGCCCAGGAATCCGCCCCTTTCCGGAAGACCCTGGTCCGCCGGGGCCGGCCCTCCTCGCCTTACAGCCGGTTTACGCGCGTAACGGGCAGGATGGAGACACACAGACAGTGCACAACCAGCCCTGATCATGGGTGACGGGCCCCGGAGGAAGGAACGCGACGTGCGCGTACTCGTCGTCGAGGACGAGCAGCTGCTCGCCGATGCGGTGGCCACCGGACTGCGCCGGGAGGCCATGGCCGTCGACGTCGTGTACGACGGCTCGGCGGCCCTGGAACGAATCGGCGTCAACGACTACGA
The DNA here is from genome assembly GCF_032229325.1 of Streptomyces sp. AM8-1-1. Lineage (NCBI taxonomy): Bacteria > Bacillati > Actinomycetota > Actinomycetes > Kitasatosporales > Streptomycetaceae > Streptomyces > Streptomyces sp. AM8-1-1. Next base: position 2,068,351 of record NZ_CP135086.1, on the reverse strand, counting down.
CGTGGTCGTCCTGGACCGCGACCTCCCCCTCGTCCACGGCGACGACGTCTGCCGGAAGATCGTCGAGCTGGGCATGCCGACCCGCGTGCTGATGCTGACGGCCTCCGGCGACGTCAGCGACCGGGTCGAGGGCCTGGAGCTCGGCGCCGACGACTATCTGCCGAAGCCGTTCGCCTTCACCGAGCTCACCGCCCGGGTGCGCGCGCTCGGCCGGCGTACGACGGTGCCGCTGCCGCCGGTCCTGGAGCGCGCCGGGATCAAGCTGGATCCCAACCGCCGGGAGATCTTCCGCGACGGCAGGGAGATCCAGCTCGCCCCCAAGGAGTTCGCGGTCCTGGAGGTCCTCATGCGCAGCGAGGGCGCGGTCGTCTCGGCCGAGCAGCTGCTGGAGAAGGCCTGGGACGAGAACACCGACCCGTTCACCAACGTCGTGCGCGTGACCGTCATGACGCTGCGCCGCAAGCTCGGCGAACCGGCCGTGATCGTCACCGTGCCCGGCTCCGGATACCGGATCTGACCCCGTGACCGCCGCTCCGGCGCCGCCCACGGCGCCCCCGAAGCCGACCTGGGACCCGCGCGACCCGGTACGCCCCCTGCTCCGCCCGACGATCCGGATACGGCTCACGCTGCTGTACGGCGGGATGTTCCTGATCGCGGGCATCCTGCTGCTGTCGATCATCTACCTGCTGACCGCGCAGGCCCTGCACGCCGGTAACGGTGTGCCGATCAAGCTGCTGCCCGACAGCAGGGTGCAGCTGACCGACAACAGCTGTGCGGGCCTGACCTCGGACCTCTCCGCCGACGAGGCGAACGCCGCTCTGCGGGCCTGCGTCTCGCACCAGCGCGAGATCGCCCTGGACAACCTGCTGCGCCGCTCGCTCTTCGCGCTGCTCGGCCTCAGCATCATCGCCTTCGCCTTCGGCTACGCGATGGCGGGCCGCGTCCTGTCGCCGCTCGGCCGGATCACCCGCACCGCACGCCAGGTCGCCGGCTCGGACCTCTCGCGCCGTATCGAGCTCGACGGGCCCGACGACGAGCTGAAGGAGCTGTCCGACACCTTCGACGAGATGCTGGACCGCCTGGAGCGGGCCTTCACCGCCCAGCAGCGCTTCGTCGCGAACGCCTCGCACGAGCTGCGGACCCCCCTCGCCATCAACCGCACGCTGCTGGAGGTCCACCTCTCCGACCCCGGGGCACCCGTCGAGCTCCAGCAGCTCGGCAAGACCCTGCTGGCCACCAACGAGCGCAGCGAACAGCTCGTCGAGGGTCTGCTGCTGCTCGCCCGCAGCGACAACCAGGTCATCGAACGCAAGCCGGTGGACCTGGCGGAGGTCGCTACCCGGGCGGTCGACCAGACACGGGGTGAGGCCGAGGCCAAGGGGGTGGAGATCCGCGGCGAGCGCGGGCCCGCCACCGTGCAGGGCAACGGCGTCCTGCTGGAGCGGATCGCGCTGAACCTCGTACAGAACGCCGTGCGCTACAACGTGCCGGACGACGGCTGGGTGGAGGTCACCACGGAGACGGACGGCGGCCAGGCGGTCCTGGTGGTCTCGAACACCGGACCGGTGGTTCCCGCGTACGAGATCGACAACCTCTTCGAGCCGTTCAGAAGGCTGCGGCAGGAGCGCACGGGCAGCGACAAGGGGGTGGGCCTGGGGCTCTCGATCGCCCGCTCGGTGGCCAGGGCTCACGGAGGCCGTATCATCGCGGAGCCTCGCGAGGGCGGAGGCCTCGTGATGCGAGTCACCCTGCCCGTCTGAGACAGTGGTCGGCACCTGCGCACTTGGTTCGCTTTACGCGGAATTTTCGGGACCTGTTCCGAAGTTGAGGGTGTGGGATCGATCACAGATATGAATTTCAGGCCATCTACTCTCCGTGATCAAGACTCTTGCCGGAAAGCCGGGAAAAGTCCGGGTTTCCGGGGGTCCGGATCACGGGAAGTACACGGGGTGGCGCTGTGAAGTGCGGCATTCGGACCGTGTACGGTCCCCTTCGCCACTCAACGGATCACCTCTCGAGGGATCCGGTTGGGTGTCGATTGAGTAACAGACCTTGATGTGAGGCAAAATCTCCGCCTCAGGTCGGGCACAAGTCCGGCCTCTCACGCGTTACGTGCGCTGGAGACACCGCAACCACCCAGAGGGGGAGAGCGACATGGCAACGGACTACGACACCCCACGCAAGACCGACGACGACGTCGATTCCGACAGCCTTGAGGAACTGAAGGCCCGCCGGAACGACAAGTCGACCTCGACCGTCGACGTCGACGAGTTCGAGGCAGCCGAGGGCATGGAACTGCCCGGCGCGGACCTTTCCAACGAGGAACTGGCCGTCCGGGTCCTTCCCAAGCAGGCCGATGAGTTCACCTGCATGAGCTGCTTCCTCGTGCACCACCGCAGTCAGCTGGCGCGCGAGAAGAACGGCCAGCCCATCTGCCGCGACTGCGACTGAGGACTGGTCGGCCGTGGCAGGCGACACACCGTCCAGGAAGCGGCGTTTCCGGCGTCAGAAGCCGTCGGAGACGCCCTGGGGCGGTTCGGGACCCGCAGAAGGCGCCACGCCTTCTGACGGGCACTCGGCCGTCCTCCTGCCCCACGGCGCAGGAGACGACGGGCGGGGCCTTCCGGCCTCGTTCGAAGGACCCCCGCACGCGGCGGACGGACCCGGGACCCCGGCCAAGCCGGGGCGTCTGGCCGCGGTGCGCCAGGGCGTCCGCAAGAGCGGCGAGAACGCCAAGGCGGCGCTCGGCCACCTCGCGGACCGGATCATCGAGATCGCGCCGCGTGTGCCGGTGCGTGATCTCGACACACTCCGCCGGCAGTTCCCGGGCCTCGGCCCGGAGCAGCTCGCGGACAAACTCGTCGCGGGCGCTGCAAACGCCACCTCGACGGTGGGCGCCGGCATCGGAGCCGCCGCGATGATGCCCGTACCTCCGGCGATGCCCGCCGAACTGGCCGCGGAGATCGCCGGCGTATCGGCGATCGAAATGAAGCTCATCGCCGAGCTCCACGAGGTCTACGGCATGAGGCCGGAAGGCAATCTCAGGGAGCGCAGCACCGCGTATCTGACCGCCTGGACGGAGGAGCGCGGACTCGATGTGACCAAGCCGGCCACCTACAAGAACATCGCGCTGAGCGGCGGTCTCAAGCGCGAGCTGCGCCAGCAGATCATGAAGCGCACGATCCGCAACCTGCCGAACCTGATGCCGTTCATGGTCGGCGCCGCGGTCGGTGCGGTGATGAACCGGCGGGACACCAGAAAGCTCGCGGACCGCATCCGCAAGGATCTGCGCACCCGGCAGGTGCCCTGGGACGCCCTGCCCGCCCTGCCGCCCCTGGAACAGCACAAGGACGCCCTGGACGCGAGCCAGTGGCCCCGGGAGCTCGGGCACTGAGCCCGAGCGCCGGTCCTGGCGTCAGGCCGCCCGCACCGCGGTGAGGGCCGCCGCCAGCGCCTGAGGATCGCGCGTCGACAGATACACGTACGGAGTCGGGTCGTCCGGGTCCGTGATCTCCACCTTCAGCGCGGTGGGCACGTAGCTGCGCAGCAGCATGAACGCCCGCGGATCGGCCTTGTACGACCGCCAGGCACGCGCCTCCTCGGCATCCAGCGCCACGGGCTCACCGAGCGCCGTCAGCGGGATGCGCGCATCGCCCGCGACCAGCGAGCCGGCCACCACCCGGATGCGGACCGAGCCGTAGGAACTGACCACGACGGCCGCCAGCGCGGAGGCGCCCACGAGCCCCGCGAGCATCGGCAGCGTGCCGAGCGGGAGGGCGACGAGACCGCCCGAGATCCCGAGGAGAGCGGTGATGGCCCACCACGAAGCGGGAGCGGTCAGACGTTCGTCGTACTGCGGGGCGGAAGGCTGCATGCGCTCAAGCTTGGCACGGTGCGGCCGGGGGGTATTCGCGCGGGTAAGGTCTGCGCCTGTGAGTACTGCGAAATCCCGGGGGGAGAACCCCGGATCCTCCCCCTCCGCCCCCGGGGCGCGGGGAGACCGCCAGGACCGGGCCTCGGCTCTGATCCCGCCGGCCGACGCCATAGCGCCGGCCCGCCACCCGGACGCCCCGGCCCCCGGTGAACTCCTCGGCGCTCACTACGACCACTGCTTCGGCTGCGGCGAGGGCCAGCCCCACGGACTCCATCTCCAGGCGCGGGCCGGTGAAGGCGTGAGCATCACCGCCGAGTTCACCGTCAAGGAGGCCCACCAGGGAGCGCCGGGCCTCGCGCACGGCGGGGTCCTCGCCACCGCCCTGGACGAGACGCTCGGCTCGCTGAACTGGCTGCTGCGGACCATCGCGGTCACCGGCCGGCTGGAGACCGACTTCGTGCGCCCGGTGCCCGTGGACACCGTGCTCCATCTGAAGGCCGAGGTCACCGCCGTCGCCGGCCGCAAGATCTACTCCACCGCCGTCGGCCGGATCGGCGGCCCCGAAGGGCCCGTCGCCGTCCGCGCCAACGCACTCTTCATCGAGGTCAAGGTCGACCACTTCATCGACAACGGCCGCACGGAGGAGATCCGCGCGGCCATGGCCGACCCCGATCAGATCCGGCGCGCACGCGCCTTCGAGGTGAACCCCTGATGCCCAACCCTGTCGACGTGCTGATCCGTCGTGTGGACCCCGAGGTTCCGCTGCCGGCGTACGCGCACCCCGGCGATGCCGGTGCCGATCTGGTGACCTGCGAGGCCGCCGAACTCGCCCCCGGTGAGCGCGCCGTGCTGCCGACGGGGGTGTCCATCGCGCTCCCCGACGGGTACGCGGCCTTCGTGCACCCGCGATCGGGTCTCGCCGCCCGCTGCGGAGTAGCCCTCGTGAATGCCCCGGGGACGGTGGATGCCGGGTACCGTGGGGAGATCAAGGTGATCGTGGTCAACCTCGACCCGCGCGAGAGTGTGCGGTTCGATCGGTTCGACCGGATTGCCCAACTGGTCGTCCAGCAGGTCGAGAAGGTGCGCTTCCACGAGGTGGCGGAGCTTCCCGGCTCGGCGCGGGCCGAAGGGGGCTTCGGGTCCACCGGCGGTCACTCCGTCGTGGACGGCTCTACGGGTGGGAATCGATACGCTTCGGCCGTATCCGACCGGGAAGGACAGTGACGTGTTCGGACGTCGCAAGAAGAGTGGTTCCGCGGAGGACGCGGACGCAACGGGCGAGGCCGAGCGAGTCGCAGACTTGTCTGCCGAGCGCGACACGGAGTATGCCGACGACGAGGACGGCCCCCGCCGGACGAATCTTCCGCCGGCGCCGCGGCCCGACGGCCCCTGGGACCTCTCCGAGGTCTCCAAGCCCGGCGAGGGCCGGGTCGACCTGGGCGGCCTCTTCGTGCCCGGAGTCGAGGGCATGGAGCTGCGCGTCGAGGTAGCGGGTGACGCGATCGTCGCCGCGACGGTCGTCCTGCGCGACAGCGCGGTCCAGCTCCAGGCGTTCGCCGCGCCCAAGAAGGAAGGCATCTGGGGCGAGGTCCGCGAGGAGATCGCCTCGGGCATCACCCAGCAGGGCGGCATCATCGACGAGGTCGAGGGCCCGCTCGGCTGGGAACTGCGGGCCCAGGTACCGGTCCAGCTCCCGGACGGCACCGGCGGTGTGCAGCTCGTGCGCTTCGTCGGCGTCGACGGCCCCCGCTGGTTCCTGCGCGGAGTGATCTCCGGCCAGGGAGCGGTGCAGCCGGAGGCCGCCGGTCTGCTCGAGCAGATCTTCCGGGACGCGGTCGTGGTACGCGGCGAGGGCCCGATGGCTCCGCGCGACCCGATCGTCCTCAAGCTGCCCGACGACGCCCAGATGGTGCCCGAGGGTGTCCAGCAGGAGGAGCAGGAAGGCTCCCGCTTCTCCGGAGGCATGGGACAGCTGCAGCGGGGCCCCGAGATCACCGAGGTCCGCTGACGCAGGTCACGCACGACGGATCGCTGACAGCGTTCCAGCACGACGGATGGGCCGTACTCCCCGAGCGGGGGTGCGGCCCGTCCGGCTGTCCGGGCGCCGTCGCGTGGCAGGCGCCGGAACCGGCGCTGGGCGAGGCCCCCGACACCGCGGCCGCACACGCATCAGAATCACGTCAAAGACGCCGGTCAGGACGGCCATCGGTCCGAAATGTCCGAAACCCCCGCCGTAGGGTGCACGCAGGTTGACGGGCAGTTTCTGAAAGACAATGGGGCCATGGCACGCGGCAAGCTTCGGATATACCTCGGTGCGGCGCCGGGTGTGGGCAAGACCTACGCCATGCTCTCCGAGGCACACCGCCGTGTGGAGCGGGGCACGGACTGTGTCGTGGCCTTCGTGGAGCACCACGACCGTCCCCGTACCGAGGTCATGCTGCACGGCCTCGAACAGATCCGGCGACGTGAGATCGAGTACCGCGGCAGCGTCTTCACGGAGATGGACGTCGACGCCGTACTGGAGCGACGGCCCGCTGTCGCCCTGGTGGACGAACTGGCCCACACCAATGTGCCGGGCTCGCGCAATTCCAAGCGGTGGCAGGACGTCGAGGAGCTGCTCGCGGCCGGGATCGACGTCGTGTCGAGCGTCAACATCCAGCACTTCGAGTCGCTGGGTGACGTGGTCGAGTCGATCACCGGGGTACGGCAGCGCGAGACCGTACCCGACGAGGTCGTCCGCCGTGCCGATCAGCTCGAACTGGTCGACATGTCGCCACAGGCACTCCGCCGCCGCATGGCCCACGGCAACATCTACAAGCCGGACAAGGTCGACGCGGCCCTCTCCAACTACTTCCGCCCCGGCAACCTCACGGCCCTGCGGGAACTGGCGCTCCTGTGGGTTGCCGACCGGGTGGACGAATACCTCCAGCAGTACCGCGGCGAGCACAACATCCGCTCCACCTGGCAGGCCCGGGAACGCATCGTCGTCGGCCTCACCGGCGGACCCGAGGGCCGCACCCTCATCCGGCGCGCCGCCCGCATGGCCGCCAAGGGCTCCGGCAGCGAGATCCTCGCCGTCTACATCGCCCGCAGCGACGGACTGACCTCCGCGTCACCCAAGGAGCTGGCCGTCCAGCGGACCCTCGTCGAGGACCTCGGCGGCACCTTCCACCACGTCATCGGCGACGACGTCCCCACATCGCTGCTGGACTTCGCGCGCGGGGTCAACGCCACCCAGATCGTGCTCGGCTCCAGCCGCCGCAAGGCCTGGCAGTACATCTTCGGACCCGGCGTGGGAGCCACGGTCGCCCGCGAGTCGGGACCCGACCTCGACGTGCACATCGTCACCCACGGCGAGGCCGGCAAGGGCCGCGGACTGCCGGTGGCCCGCGGCGCGCGACTCGGCCGCTCCCGGATCATCTGGGGCTGGATCGTCGGCGTCGTCGCCCCGATACTGCTCTCCCTGCTGCTCACCGCCCTCGACGACCGTCTGGGTCTCGCCAACGACGTCCTGCTCTTCCTGTTCCTGACCGTGCTGGCGGCGCTGCTCGGCGGGCTGCTGCCCGCCCTGGCCTCCGCGGCGGTGGGCTCGCTGCTGCTGAACTACTACTTCACCCCACCCACGCGCACGCTCACGGTCGCCGACCCCAAGAACCTCGTCGCCATCGTGATCTTCTTCGCGGTGGGCGTGGCGGTGGCCTCCGTGGTCGATCTCGCCGCCCGGCGCACCCATCAGGCCGCCCGGCTGCGCGCCGAATCCGAGATCCTCTCCTTCCTCGCCGGCAGCGTGCTGCGCGGCGAGACCACTCTGGACGCCCTGCTGGAACGGGTCCGCGAGACCTTCGCCATGGAGTCCGTGGCGCTGCTGGAGAGACAGAGCGACGTCGATCCGTGGACCACCGCGGGCAGCGTCGGCCCCAGCTCCGTCGTGCGGCCCGAGGACGCCGAGGTGGACATGCCCGTCGGCGACCACATGGCGCTCGCGCTCTCCGGACGGGTGCTGCCCGCCGAGGACCGCAGGGTGCTGGCCGCGTTCGCCGCGCAGGCCGCCGTGGTCCTCGACCGGCAGCGTCTGGTCGGGCAGGCGGAGGAGGCCCGCAGGCTCGCGGAGGGCAACAAGATCCGTACCTCGCTCCTCGCCGCCGTCAGCCACGATCTGCGCACGCCGCTGGCCGCCATCAAGGCCGCCGTCACCTCGCTGCGGTCCGACGACGTCGCATGGTCGCAGGAGGACCGGGACGAGTTCCTCGAAGGGATCGAGGACGGCGCCGACCGGCTCGACCATCTCGTCGGCAACCTCCTCGACATGTCCCGCCTCCAGACCGGCACCGTCACCCCGCTGATCCGGGTGACCGACCTCGACGAGGTGGTGCCGATGGCCCTCGTCTCGGTCCCCGACGACAGCGTCGAACTGGACGTGCCCGAGACCCTGCCGATGGTGGCCGTCGACCGTGGCCTGCTGGAGCGCGCCGTCGCGAACATCGTCGAGAACGCCGTCAAGTACAGCCCCGACGCCACCCCCGTCACCGTGGCCGCGAGCGCCCTCGGCGACCGGGTCGAGGTGCGCGTCGCCGACCGCGGCCCCGGCGTCCCCGATGACGAGAAGGAGCGGATATTCGAACCGTTCCAGCGCTACGGTGACGCTCCACGGGGTGCCGGAGTCGGCCTCGGCCTCGCGGTCGCCCGCGGCTTCGTCGAGGCCATGGGCGGCACCCTCACCGCCGAGGACACCCCCGGCGGCGGCATGACCATGGTCCTCACCCTCCAGGCGGCCCCTCGCCATGAGCCCGCCGAGCCCGGTCTCTCCTCCGGGATCACCTCGTGAACGGCCGGGACGGGGGAGCCGGGGGCAGTGTGGGCGGGGACAGTGGAGAAACGACAGTGCAGAAAGGCAGGCCCGCCATGACCCGGGTGCTCGTGGTCGACGACGAGCCGCAGATCGTACGTGCCCTCGTGATCAATCTGAAAGCACGCAAGTACGACGTGGACGCGGCTCCCGACGGTGCGACGGCGCTCCAGCTGGCCGCCGCCCGGCACCCCGACGTCATCGTGCTGGACCTCGGCCTTCCGGACATGGACGGTGTCGAGGTGATCAAGGGCCTGCGCGGCTGGACCCGGGTGCCGATCCTGGTCCTCTCCGCGCGGCACACCTCCGACGAGAAGGTCGAGGCGCTGGACGCCGGCGCCGACGACTACGTCACCAAGCCCTTCGGCATGGACGAACTGCTCGCACGGCTGCGGGCCGCCGTCCGCAGGGCCGAGCCCGTCGGCGGAGGTGACGACGACGTCGTGATCGTCGAGACCGAGGGCTTCACCGTCGACCTCGCCGCCAAGAAGGTCCACCGCGACGGACGCGACGTACGGCTGACCCCGACCGAGTGGCATCTGCTGGAGGTCCTGGTGCGCAACGCCGGCCGTCTGGTCAGCCAGAAGCAGCTCCTCCAGGAGGTCTGGGGCCCGTCCTACGGCACCGAGACCAACTATCTGCGGGTCTACATGGCCCAGCTCCGCCGCAAGCTGGAGACCGACCCCTCGCACCCGAGGCACTTCGTCACCGAGCCCGGAATGGGCTACCGCTTCGAGCGATCCTGAGGCCCCTTCCGGCCGCCCCGGCAGCCGTGGCAATGCGGCACCCGGAGCCGCCGTCGGCGGCCGGTAGGCTTGCTGTATGAGCGCTGTACCCCGTTCCGGGAATGCCGACAGGGCAGAGAAGCCCGCCGGCCGCTTCCGCCGCATGCTCGACCGGCTGTCCAGCTCGCAGGAAGACCTCGAATCGGAGGAGCTGCGAGAAGACGCGCAGGCATCGGGGTGTACCCGCATATCCGAGTGCAACGACCGCCAGATAGTCCGGGTGGCTGGTACCTTGCGCACGGTCACCCTGCGCCCGCGGGCCGGAGTGCCCGCTCTGGAGGCGGAGCTCTTCGACGGTACGGCCCCACTGGACGTCGTCTGGCTCGGCCGCCGGTCGATCGTGGGCATAGAACCGGGCCGCAGGCTGATCGCCTCGGGACGGATCTCCATGAGCCACGGCCGCCGGGTGCTGTTCAATCCCAAATACGAACTCCGACCACTCGGACAGGAGTAGCCGGTGACGTCTGTCGACAAGCCGACCACGACGAACGACCAGCAGCAGCAGGACAGGGACGCCAAGGCGGTCACCGAGGCGGCCCTGTTCGAGGCCTTCGGCGGCGTGCGCGGCATGGTGGAGACGGTCCTGCCCGGACTGCTTTTCGTCACGATCTTCACGATCAACAAGGACCTGCACATCGCGGCGATCGCGGCTCTCGCGGTCTCCCTGACGCTCGTCGCGGTCCGCCTGCTGCGCAAGGACACCGTCAAGCACGCCTTCAGCGGCGTCTTCGGGGTGGCCTTCGGTGTCGTCTTCGCGATGATGACCGGCAACGCCAAGGACTTCTATCTGCCGGGCATGCTCTACACCCTCGGCCTGGCCCTCGCGTACATCATCACGACCATCGCGGGCGTCCCGCTGATCGGTCTGATCCTCGGACCGGTCTTCAAGGAGAACCTGTCCTGGCGCACCCGTAACCCGGGCCGCAAGAAGGCGTACGCCAAGGCCAGCTGGGCGTGGGGCCTGATCCTGCTCGCCAAGTGCGCGATTCTCTTCCCGCTCTACTGGTGGGCCGACACCACACAGTTCGGCTGGGTCCTGGTCGCCCTCAAGATCCCGCCGTTCCTACTGGCCGTCTATCTGACCTGGCTGTTCCTGGCGAAGGCGCCCCCGCCCATCGACGTCTTCGCCGAGATGGAGGCGGAGGAGCTCGCCGAGAAGGAGCGCAAGGCGGCGGCGCAGCAGCGCGAGGCGTAGCCCTCGCCGACAGCGCACGGAGCTCCGACGACGAGAGGGGCCGGACCGATCGGTCCCGGGCCCCTCTCGTCATGCTGTGCCGTTCAGGAAATCTCCCGGCGGACCGAGAGCAGGTCCTCCAGTTGTTCCTCGCGGGCCTGGGCCGCCACGAACAGCAGCTCGTCACCCGCCTCCAGCGTCTCCTCCGTGCTGGGCGTGAGCACCCGCGAGCCGCGGATGATCGTGACCAGGGAGGTGTCCTCCGGCCAGGCCACATCGCCGACCGAGGTGCCCGCCAGCGCCGACTCCGGCGGGAGCGTCAGCTCCACCAGGTTCGCGTCGCCGTGGCTGAAGCGGAGCAGCCGGACGAGATCACCGACGCTCACCGCCTCCTCCACCAGCGCCGACATCAGGCGCGGTGTGGAGACCGCGACGTCGACGCCCCAGGACTCGTTGAAGAGCCACTCGTTCTTCGGGTTGTTGACCCGGGCCACCACCCTCGGCACCCCGTACTCGGTCTTCGCCAGCAGCGAGACGACCAGATTGACCTTGTCGTCACCGGTCGCCGCGATCACGACGTTGCACCGCTGGAGCGCCGCCTCGTCGAGCGAGGTGATCTCGCACGCGTCGGCGAGCAGCCACTCGGCCTGCGGCACCCGCTCCACCGAGATGGCGGTCGGTGCCTTGTCGACGAGGAGGACCTCGTGCCCGTTCTCCAGCAGTTCGCCCGCGATGGAACGGCCCACCGCGCCGGCGCCCGCGATTGCGACGCGCATCAGTGACCGCCCCCCTCAGGGCCTTCGGCGAACGCCGCTTCGACCTTCTCGATCTCGTCCGTGCGCATCATCACGTGGACGAGGTCGCCTTCCTGGAGCACGGTCTGCGAAGTCGGCAGCTCCGCCTCCCCGAGCCGGGTGAGGAAGGCGACCCGTACGCCGGTCTCCTCCTGGAGGGTGCTGACCTTGTGCCCGATCCAGGCGGCGGAGGTGTGCACCTCCGCGAGCTGGACCCCGCCGCTCGGGTCGCGCCACAGGGGCTCCGCCCCCGACGGCAGCAGCCGCCGCAGCATCTGGTCGGCCGTCCAGCGCACCGTGGCGACGGTCGGAATGCCGAGACGCTGGTAGACCTCGGCGCGGCGGGGGTCGTAGATGCGGGCGGCGACGTTCTCGATGCCGAACATCTCGCGTGCCACCCGCGCCGCGATGATGTTGGAGTTGTCGCCGCTGCTGACGGCTGCGAACGCGCCGGCTTCCTCGATCCCCGCTTCGCGCAGGGTGTCCTGGTCGAACCCGACTCCGGTGACGCGACGGCCACCGAACCCCGAGCCCAGGCGGCGGAAGGCCGTGGGGTCCTGGTCGACGACGGCGACCGTGTGCCCCCGCTGCTCCAGGGTCTGCGCGAGAGCGGATCCCACTCGCCCGCATCCCATGATGACGATGTGCACGCCCGTCCTTCCGGCTGTCAGTTCTGCAAAGGGCCTTACTCAGGCTTAACAGGGTCTCAGACCGTGGCCCAAGCTACACACGCGCGGTCCGCGCGGGGACCCTCGCGAGGCTGGGGGCGAAGAATCCCGGGCGATGGGGGTGGTGGGTGGGCGCTGTTCATATGGACCGCATACGATCCTCTGCGTGTCCAAACTGACCGACATTCCCAAACGGATCCTCATCGGAAGGGCCCTGCGCAGCGACAAGCTGGGGGAGACGTTTCTCCCCAAGCGCATCGCGCTTCCCGTGTTCGCCTCCGACCCGCTGTCCTCGGTGGCTTACGCACCCGGTGAAGTCCTGCTCGTGCTCTCCATCGCGGGCGTGTCGGCCTACCACTTCAGCCCGTGGATCGCGCTGGCCGTCGTGGTTCTGATGTTCACGGTGGTCGCGTCCTACCGGCAGAACGTCCACGCGTACCCGAGCGGCGGCGGCGACTACGAGGTCGCCAACACGAACCTCGGCCCGAAGGCCGGTCTCACCGTCGCCAGCGCCCTGCTCGTCGACTACGTCCTCACGGTCGCCGTCTCCATCTCCTCCGGCGTGGAGAACCTGGGCTCCGCGATCCCCTTCGTCGTCGAGCACAAGGTCTTCTGCGCGGTCGGGATAATCGTGCTGCTGACGGTGATGAACCTGCGCGGTGTGAAGGAGTCGGGCAAGCTCTTCGCGATCCCGACGTACGTCTTCGTCACCGGCGTGTTCATCATGATCGCCTGGGGTGCTTACCGGGGCCTCGTCCTCGACGACACCATGCGGGCCCCGACGGCGGACTTCGAGATCAAGCCCGAGCACCAGGGGCTCGCCGGCTTCGCCCTGGTCTTCCTGCTGCTGCGCGCGTTCTCCTCCGGCTGTGCCGCGCTCACCGGTGTCGAGGCGATCAGCAACGGAGTGCCGGCCTTCCGCAAGCCGAAGAGCAAGAACGCCGCGACCACGCTGGCCCTGATGGGCGGCCTGGCCGTCACCATGTTCTGCGGCATCATCGGCCTGGCCATGGCCACCGACGTGAAGATGGCCGAGCAGCCCGCGCACGATCTGCTCCGCGACGGCACCCCCGTCGGCGAGAGCTACGTCCAGAACCCGGTGATCTCCCAGGTGGCGGCCGCCGTCTTCGGCGACGGGACGTTCTTCTTCATCGTCCTCGCCGCGGCCACCGCGCTCGTCCTGTTCCTGGCCGCGAACACCGCGTACAACGGCTTCCCGCTGCTCGGCTCGATCCTCGCGCAGGACCGCTACCTGCCTCGCCAGCTGCACACCCGCGGCGACCGGCTCGCGTTCTCCAACGGCATCGTGCTGCTGGCCGGCGCGGCCATCCTGCTCGTCGGGATCTACGGAGCCGACTCCACCAAGCTGATCCAGCTCTACATCGTCGGCGTCTTCGTGTCCTTCACGCTCAGCCAGACCGGCATGGTGCGGCACTGGAACCGCCATCTGCGGACCGAGAAGAACGCCGCCAAGCGCCGCCACATGATCCGCTCCCGCGCGATCAACACCTTCGGTGCCTTCTTCACCGGCCTGGTGCTCGTGGTCGTGCTCGCCACCAAGTTCACCCACGGCGCGTGGGTGGCCCTGCTGGGCATGGTGATCTTCTACGGCACGATGAGCGCGATCCGTAAGCACTACGACCGGGTCTCCGAGGAGATCGCGGCACCGGACGAGCCCAGCGACGACACCGCGCGGCCCTCCCGGGTGCACGCCATCGTGCTCGTCTCCAAGCTCCACAAGCCCACCCTGCGGGCCCTGTCGTACGCCAAGCTGATGCGGGTCGACAAGCTCGAGGCACTCAGCATCAGCGTGGACACGGCCGAGACGAAGGCACTGCGCCAGGAGTGGGACCGGCGGGGCATCAATGTGCCGCTGAAGATCCTCGACTCCCCGTATCGCGAGATCACCCGGCCGATCATCGAGTACGTGAAGGGACTGCGCCGCGAGAGCCCGCGGGACGTGGTGAGTGTCGTCATCCCCGAGTACGTGGTGGGCCACTGGTACGAGCACCTGCTGCACAACCAGAGCGCCCTGCGGCTCAAGGGCCGGCTGCTGTTCACGCCCGGTGTGATGGTCACTTCGGTGCCGTACCAGCTGGAGTCCTCGGAGGCGGCGAAGAAGCGGGCGGGCAAGCGCCAGGACTGGAGCGCACCCGGCTCGGTACGGCGCGGTCCTGTGGACCAGCGGCCCAAGGAGCCGACCGGCAAGGGGTGAGCCCGCGCTGAGACGTTCATGGCAAGCGGCCGGTCGGGACCCACGTACAGTGGTGGGTTGTTGTCCGGCCGTTTTCCTTTGATCCCTGGAGTCACCCCGCCATGCAGAACGCACCTGAGTCTTCGCTGGTCGGGGAAGAGTACGAGGTCGAGGTCGGGCCGGTCGCCCACGGTGGCCACTGCATCGCCCGCACCGAGGAGGGGCGGGTGCTGTTCGTCCGGCACACGCTGCCCGGTGAGAAGGTCGTCGCCCGGGTCACCGAGGGCGAGGAGGACTCCCGCTTCCTGCGCGCCGACGCCGTACGGATCATCGACGCCTCCAAGGACCGCGTCGAGGCGCCGTGCCCGTACTCCGGCCCGGGTAACTGCGGCGGCTGCGACTGGCAGCACGCCAAGCCGGGTGCCCAGCGCCGGCTCAAGGGCGAGGTGATCGCCGAACAGCTCGAGCGGCTCGCGGGTCTCACCCCCGAGGAGGCCGGCTGGGACGGCACGGTCATGCCGGCCGAGGGCGACAAGCTGCCGCAGGGCGAGGTGCCGGCCTGGCGCACGCGCGTGCAGTACGCGATCGACACGGAGGGCCGCGCGGGTCTGCGCAAGCACCGCTCGCACGACGTCCAGCCGATCGACCACTGCATGATCGCGGCCCCGGGCGTGACGGAACTGGGCATCGAGAAGCAGGACTGGGCCCAGATGTCCACGGTCGAGGCGATCGCGGCCACCGGCTCCCACGACCGCCAGGTCATCCTGACCCCGAAGCCGGGCGGCCGGCTCCCGCTGGTCGAGCTGGACAAGCCGGTCTCGGTGCTGCGGGTGGACGAGCGCGACGGGGGAGTGCACCGGGTGCACGGCCGCGCCTTCGTCCGCGAGCGTGCCGACGACCGCACCTACCGCGTCGGCAACGGCGGTTTCTGGCAGGTCCATCCGCAGGCCGCGGACACCCTGATGAAGGCCGTCATGCAGGGCCTGCTCCCGCGCAAGGGCGACATGGCGCTGGACCTGTACTGCGGCGTCGGCCTGTTCGCGGGCGCCCTCGCCGACCGGGTGGGCGAGAAGGGCGCGGTGCTCGGCATCGAATCGAGCAAGCGCGCGGTCGAGGACGCGCGTCACAACCTGCAGAACTTCGACCGCGTCCGCATCGAACAGGGCAAGGTCGACCAGGTGCTGCCGCGCACGCAGATCACCGAGGTGGACCTGATCGTGCTCGACCCGCCGCGCGCGGGGGCGGGCAAGCAGACGGTGAAGCACCTGGCGGGCCTGGGAGCGCGCAAGATCGCGTACGTGGCGTGCGACCCGGCGGCGCTGGCGCGGGACATCTCGTACTTCGCGGAGAACGGGTACCGGGTGCGGACGCTGCGGGCGTTCGACCTGTTTCCGATGACGCATCACGTGGAGTGCGTGGCGATTTTGGAGCCTGCGGACAAGGGTGCCTGACCTGCAGCTTCGGGTGGTGTGCGTTATGGGCGGTATCTTGACGCTGAAACGACGCTCGCGACGCTCGTTCTGATGGGACGTCAAATGGCTGATCGTGCAGGCATGCTGGGGGTGGCGCACTTCCCGAGGGCTGGCTTGGCGGGAACTCGAAGCAAATCAGTCGGGTTCCGGCGCTCCTGATTGCGGCGGCAGACGCGCTGCCGCCGTGCTTCGGCGGGCCGAATGTCTGGCGGAGTGTGCGCTCAGTAGGTGGGCCCGTAGGGGCTCCAGCCGCGCATGAACGGCTTGAGATCTTCGGGGCGGGGTTCGGGGATGTCCGGCAGCAACGGTGAACCCGTTGAGGGGGTTCAGGCGTTGCACGTGACTCTCGGCCCACATGATCCATGCCTCGGCTTCGTCCCTGGCCGGTCCGGTCGGCAGACTCTCTGCATGGAGGCGTAGCGCACTGACGTACTCGGCCAAGCCCGCTGGGCGCCGCCACGTTTCTTCTTGCGCTTCGAGGTGCCGGACACGGTATGTCTCTGCGTACTCGGTCGTTGCCCGCCGCTTTGCGGCCTCCCAGCGCAGGCGCTGCTGCCGTGCTTCCTCCAGGTCGGCGCCTGGCGCTTGCGTTCGGCCGCCTCTCCGCGGAGACCGACCTCTTGCACGAACTCGGCGAGCTGGTCCTCAAGAGGGCGTGCGACCGTGTCGGCCCACTCGCCGGCCCGGTGTGGCCGCCCACCGCTTACACGGATTCTCAAGCGGTCAGCGGGGGAGCAGTCGTAGCGAGGGATCCTGACCCAGGAGTGCTTCTCGGCCTCCGCGAGTTCCTTCTGTGCGGGGACGTGCTCGACCCGGTCCTGTTCTTGCAGGACGAGGAATTCGCAGTTCTGGCCTCGTGTCGTGATGGTGAAATGAGGTGGGCCACTTCGCCGACGATGCGGTAGCGGTGCACCATGCGCTGTGCCGATTGCGCTGATGTGACTTGCCCTCTGCGTTGCCGTGAGCAGGGCGTGGATGAGCCGGAAAGCTCGGTTCTGCACGGAATCTGTGAGTCCCGTGGGCTGGGGAATGCCCTGTGGGGCTTTGACGACTGGGTGTGGTCTTGCGAGCCGTGCTGGTACCGGAACGGGTACCAGCGTGGCCAAGCGCCCACTGGCCTCCTGTTTGACGATCCGGCCGCCCGCCTCAGCAAGGTCTTCCAGAAGCTGCTCAGTGACGGTCTTCTTCCTCTCAAGCCCTTGGGTTGGGACTCGGTTGGATACTTTGACCAGCCCTCGGCTCTGTAGCGCCTGGCAGCTGAGCTTGTGCGTCTCTCCCTCACATGCGCCGTCGGGGCAGCCCTGTCCGACCCACCGCAGCACATGCAGTTGACGCTCGTTCAACTGACGCGGCACCTGACCCCCTACATTGCGAAGTTGCTCGCCAGCAAGGAGCCCTCTTCCAGCCACCGGGGGGTCGCACTGTCTGCGGTCACAGGTCGTTGGCCGTTCCGGTGATGGCTGGTCCGCAGCCTTCCGGCAGGTTGACTGCCACCAGGGCGAACGCCTCCTCGACCGTGGCCACCTCGCCCAGGACTCCGGTGTCGGATGCGCCAGAGACTTGGAAGCCTCCCTTGACCAGGGGGTACACCAGGGGGATGTCATGCGATGAGGGGAAGCCCGTGCACCGGCTCAGGTGCAGGATCCCGTGGCTGACGCGTGGATACAGTTCCTGCAGCCGGGGCTGGGCGTAGGCGGCTCGGACCATAGCAGGATCGATGAGATCGGGGTCGAACTCCAGGATCGCCCGCCATTCGGCGGCTACAGCGGCTGCGGCGTCCGTGGAACCAGTGTTCTTCATTTCACGCTTCACCTTCCATTCGGATTGGGCACTTGGATCTCAGGAATATCCGACTTGGGTACCTTGTGGCTCTACGCACCCGCCAGTACCGCTCCCACCGGTTACCGCGGCCCGCTCGACATCCCCGCGCTCGCCGACTTCACGACACGCCCACCGCAACGTCATGGTTCGACGACTTCGGGCCGACAGCCCAAACCCTTACCCAGTTCCTCGAACCGCTCCACCGAGCCACTGCGGTCTTCACGGACGAGACCAAGCGCCACTCGGCCGCCCAACACAGCTGATCGACCCAACCGATGGGCACCGTCCACGAGGCATTCCGAGAGTTTCCAGCGCTCCAGCGTGTCGGCCTGCGGGATATCCCGGAGTTGGTCGTCGTAGGAGATGCGCAGGTGCAGTTCGGAGAGATCGCCGGGGAGCGAAGTGGGGTCCATCACTGCGGAGGGCCGCGCGCGTGCGCGCACGACAGAGCCCCGGATCCGGGGCTCTGTCGTGAAGAGGGTGTAGTGCGGGTTACCCAGTTCTCGGCGGAGGCGATCAGGGGTCGGCGCGGGCGGCGCCGCGCGATGCTGAACTGAGCCGGCGGGCAGACATCTTCAAGATGCCCGGCCGACAGTTCGCCACCCTTCTTGTGCCCCAACGGCCAGCCCCCTGAATCCACTTGGTACCGACGGGACGTCACATGAAAGGGTGTTCTCCTGACTGACCGATTGCAGGTGGGAACGGGGGCTGTTGTCGTGGGGTACACGATTCCTGAGGGCGTCGACACGATGCTCGATGTCGTCGGTGTGGGCTGGCCGAATGTGGACGAGGACGCCTACCGCGATATGGCGGACTCGCTGCGGGAGTTCGCGGATGACGCCGACGACGACGCGGGGGCCGCGTACGGGCACATCCAGAAACTGCTCTCCACGGGCCGGAGCGAGTCGCTGACGGCGCTGGACAAGCACTGGTCGAAGGTGCAGGGCAAGCACAAGGACCTGGCGAAGGCGGCCCGGCTGGTGGCCGGCGCGCTGGACCGCGTGGCGGACATCATCGTGGCCCGGAAGATCGCCGCGGTGGGTGAACTGGCGGACCTGTGCGCCACGGTGGGCATCACGCTGGCGTTCGCACCGGTGACGGCCGGTCTGTCGACGCTGCTCGCCGGTGCCAAGATCGCGGCCACCCGGATCGCGTTCAAGAAGATCCTGAAGGAGATGGCGGAGGCGGCCGTCGCGGAGATCGTCGCGACGCTCACCGAGCCCGCGGTCGCCGCGATCGAGAACATCGTCGCCGACCTCGCCATCCAGACAGCGCTGAACGCCGCCGGTGTCCAGGACGGCTATAACACCGACCAGACGGTGCAGGCCGGCAAGGACGGGCTGCAGATCAATTCCGCCGGCGGACCGACCGGACCCGGGGGCGGTGGTGGTCCGGAGATCGACCACGACGCGCACGGCAAGGCCGGCATGCACCTGGCCAACGTGCAGATCTCCATGAAAGGCAGGACGAAGGGCAAGCTCGGCAAGGCCAGGGGCCACCACGGGCGTGCCAAGGGCAAGGACTCCCTGACCGCCGTCCTCGACACCACCATCGAAGGCGTCACGGTGAAGCTCGGCAAGGCGCTGGACGACCTCGGCGACCACGTCGGCAAGAAGGTCCCCGACGCCATCACCGGAGGCTCCAAGACCCACAAGGACACCGACGGCGACGTCCGCGACCGCGTCAAGAGCATCCTCACCAAGGACGGCAAGGACGACGGGGGCCTGGGCGGGAAGCAGGGCAGCTCCGAGCCCGGGCGAGAACAGCGCCGAGCCGACGACAAGCGGACGAAGCCGGACCGTCTGGACACCGCCAAGGACGACGCGCGCCGCAACGGCATCTCGCTCGACAAGAAGACCTGTGAGAACGACCCGGTCGATGTCGCCACCGGCGAGATGACACTGCCCCAGACCGACCTGTCCCTGCCCGGTGTCCTGCCCCTCGTCCTGCGCCGCACGCATCTCTCCTCATACCGTTACGGCCAGTGGTTCGGCCGCAGTTGGGCTTCCACCCTGGACGAGCGGATCGAACTCGCCCCGCTCGGCGCCGGTGCGGTCTGGTCACGCGAGGACGGCTCGCTCCTGGTCTACCCCCGGCTGCCGCTGCCGGACGACACGGACGGCGTCCTGCCCCTGGAGGGTGCACGGCTGCCCCTCCTGTACGGCGGACAGGACAACGCGGAAACCACTTACCAGGTCACCGACCCGCACTCGGGTCTGACGCGCTCCTTCACGGGCAGCCCGTACAACGAGTCCCCGGCGTACTGGCTCGCCGAGATCGAGGACCGCAACCACAACCGGATTACGTTCACGCGCCGCGGCGACGGCAGCCCCACGGCCGTCACTCACGACGCTGGCTACCGGGTCCTCCTGGCCGTCGAGGATGCACGAATACGCGAACTCGCCCTGCGCACGCCCGACGGTCCGGTCACCGTCATGCGCTACGGCTACGACCCGCAGGGCAACGTCGACGCCGTCACCAACTCCTCGGGCCTGCCGCTCCGCTTCACGTACGATGCGGACGCGCGGATCACCTCGTGGACCGACCGGAACGACTCCACATTCCGGTACGTATACGACGCCGACGGCCGTGTCGTCCGCACGATCGGCCCGGACGGCTACCTGTCCTCCACGTTCGCGTACGGTGCCCACCCGGAGACCGGCGACCACATCACGCGTTACACCGATTCGGTGGGCGCCACGAAGGTCTTCCACTTCAACGACCGCCTGCAGGTCGTCGCGGAAACCGACCCTCTGGGCAGCACGACCCACCGGGAGTACGACCGCTACGACCGCCTCCTCTCCCGCAGGGACGTGCTCGGCCGGACCACCACGTACACGTACGACGACCGGGGCAACCTCACCCGTGTCGACCACCCGGACGGCACCGTCGCAGGCGTCGAGTACAACGAGCTGAACCAGCTCACCTCCGTGACCGGCCCGGACGGCGCGACGTCTCGCCAGGAGTACGACGAACGCGGCAACCCGACCCTCTTCACCCGTCCGAACGGGTCGACAACCCGGCTCACCCACGGCCCGCGCGGCCAGCTCACCGGCGTCGACGACTCCCAAGGCGCGCTGGACCGGGTGCACTGCGACGCGGCCGGCCTCCCTCTGGCGATCCGCGGCCCGCTCGGCGTGATCACCCGCTACACACGGGACGCGTTCGGTCGCGCGGTCGGGATCACAGCCCTCGAGGGGCGCACCACCGCCTTGGAGTGGACGGTCGAGGGCAAGCTCGCGCGCCGGACCGATCCGGACGGCTCCCAGCAGTCCTGGATGTACGACGGCGAAGGCAACTGCCTCGTCCACACGGACGCGGTGGGCGGTGAGACGCGCTTCGAGTACACGCACTTCGACCTGGTCAGCGCCCGGATCACACCGGACGGCGCACGCCACGAGTTCGCTCACGACACGGAGCTGCGTCTCGCTGCCGTGACGAACCCGCAGGGCCTCACCTGGAGTTACGCATACGACGCGGCGGGTCGTCTCATCTCCGAGACCGACTTCGACGGCCGCACGCTCGCCTACACCCATGACGCGATGGGCCGCCTGTCGGCGCGCACGAACGGCCTCGGGCAGACCGTCCGCTTCGAGCGCGATGCCGCGGGCCGCGTCATCACCAAGGATGCGGAGGGAGCGGTCACCCGCTTCACCTACGACATCCACGGTCACCTCGCCCGTGCCGTCGGTCCCGACGCGGAACTGACCTTCATACGCGACAGCTCGGGCCGGATCCTCCGAGAGATCTGCAACGGCCGGGAACTGACCAACGTCTATGACGAGACCGGCCGCCGTGTCAGCCGCACCACACCAACGGGGGCGGTCAGCACCTGGTCCTTCCCCGCCGATCTGCATGCGGAGCTGAACGCATCGGGCCACCAGGTGGTCTTCGAGTTCGACGAGTCGGGCAGGGAGAGCGCCCGCCGCATCGGCGACGCGCTGGCCATCGAGCACGCCTACGACGCGGCCGGACGCTTGACCGACCAGCGGGTCCGAGCCGCCGACGACCGTACTCTCCAGCACCGCTCCTACACGTACCGCGCGGACGGGCATCTGACGGCCGTCAACGACCAGTTGGGAGGCCGGCGGCAGCTTGACCTGACGCGTGAAGGCCGGGTCAGGGGCGTCACCGCCGACAACTGGAGCGAGCGGTACGCGTACGACGAGGCCGGCAACCAAACGGCGGCGACCACGCCCGGCAACGGCGACGCCGACGGCTCACGCGAGTACACCGGTACCCGCATCACCCGCGCGGGACGGGTCCGCTACGAGCACGACGCGCAGGGCCGGGTAGTCCTGCGCCAGAAGGCCCGCCTGTCGCGGAAGCCGGACACCTGGCACTACGGCTGGGACGCCGAGGACCGCCTGGTCTCGGTCACCACACCGGACGGCATGCACTGGCGCTACCTGTACGACGCACTGGGCCGCCGCATCGCGAAGCAGCGTCTTTCGACGGACGGGGCGACAGTCGCCGAGGAGGTGACCTTCACCTGGGACGGCGACACCCTGTGCGAACAGACAACCTCTGCGTCCGACTCCCCCGACACCATCGCCCTGACCTGGGACCACGACGGCGTGAAGCCGGTCACTCAGGTGGAACGCCGTCTCCTGGAGCAGTCGGAGGTCGACCGTCGCTTCTTCGCGATCGTCACCGACCTCGTCGGCACACCACGCGAACTCGTCGACGAACAGGGCGAGGTGGCCTGGCACACCCGCGCGACGCTGTGGGGCACGACGACATGGAACCGCAGCGCGACGGCGTACACGCCGCTGCGGTTCCCCGGCCAGTACTTCGACCCGGAGTCGGGTCTCCACTACAACCGTCACCGCCACTACGACCCCGAGTCGGGTCGCTATGTCTCCCCGGACCCGCTGGGCCTCGTCCCGGCCCCGAACGCGGTCACGTATGTCGACAACCCGACGCGGTGGATCGACCCACTGGGACTGGCGACATGCCCGCACAGGGGTGATGGCAAGCCTCGGCACAGCGTCGTACTGGGCCCGAACAACCCTGGGGCCCCCGAGGGCCCTTCGAACAGACTGGCAAGGTATCTGCGCAACGATCCCAACGACGTAAACCACGATCCGGATCGCCCGCAGGATCCAGGTGCACACACATACAACGGCCCGGACTACGCTAACGGCGAGCCTCCTGAGTGGATGACGAACGTCGTGAATTCGGTGAGTGATCGTGGGACTACGTTGTCGATCACTCTCGATGGCATGCCGAATGAGAAGGGCGAGAAACTCAACTGGGACTCACCGGAAACAATAGTGGAGGCCTTCCAGAAAGCAGCGAACTTCGGATCTCAGTTCAACATGGAACGCCGCGCGGACTACCCGCCGCCGGGTGTGGGGGGGACCGCCTGGGAGATGAGTCAAGTCGCTTACTACGTGCGCAAGTACGAGATCGACGTCGCGATGGATGAGCCGGAGGAGATGCGCAGCGGACGCCCATGGGAGTCGATCCATTGGTACACCCAAGACGAAGATGGGGGATTCAAAGAAATCAAGGTCCCCAAACCGGACATCCCTGAGATCCAGGCGCGCCGCGTCAGCCCGTGAATACAGCGAGAGGAAATGGTGCATCGCATCATGACATACCCGCAAGGCTCTGAAAGCGCCGCAGATGCGGTGACCGCGCAGTGGCGCCGGCTCATCGAGGGGGGGGAGGAGGTAGTCGATCCGGCGATGGTCCGAGCGGCATACGCACAACCTCGATTGCGGAGTCTTTACCCCGGTGTGAGTCACGGCATCATGTTCTTCAAACAAGGCGACGGGATCTCGGGAGACCCTGTTGGGGGCTACGTGTACCCCCAAGAAGACGGGCGCTTCTGGGTCCGTGGGCCTCTTGGTGTGGGCTCACTCGGCGAAGTGGACACGCTCGAGGAAGCTTTTTCTCTGGTCGCGGGGAGTCTTCCCGAGGGCAGCGAATAGGCCACTGACGAGACGAAGGAGGACTGTGACGCGGGCTGCAGAGATATCGTGGCCGCCGAGTGGCAGCGAGCCCTCGCGTGACGGCGGCCCGTGAGTATCTCGGCATCGTCCGCGGGCTGCTCGACGGCGAAACCGTGCAGGCCGAAGGCGAGTACTTCTCATGCCACGGCGGACTTTCGCCGAGCCCGGCTCCTCCGGTGGAACTCGGACTCGGTGTGCTGCGTCCTGGCATGGCACGCGTCGCCGGTGCGGTCGCGGGCTGCGCCATCACCTGGCTGACCCCGGCGTCGTACCTTACCGTGCTCCGGCCCTGCGGGAGGGGGCCGCGGCGGCAGACCGGCCGGTGCCCCGGATCGTGGCCATGGTGCCGCTGGCCCTGCGCCGGCCGGACCGTGACCCGGCGGAGGTCGCGCTGGCCGGCAACGCTCCACACCTCGCGGCACTGCACTACCTCGACATGCTCCACCGCGCCGGTGTCGCGGTGGACGAGGGCGACACGACACTGAGCGCCGAACGCCTGGTGGAGGGCCGCGGTTTCCTCCACGGGGACATCGGCGAACTCGTCGAACAGCTCGCCGAGTTCCCGGACGCGGGGGTGGACGAGGTCGTGCTGACCACGACCGGCGTGTTCGAAAGCTCAATGGTTGTCATCGCGTCGGGTGACGTGGAATTCGAAGGGAACAGTTCCGGGATCCAGTGCGGTCACTCCGCCATCCACGGTCAGGACGGCTCCGTTGACGAAGGACGCGGCCGAGGACAGCAGCCAGGAAATTGCCTCGGCAACCTCACGAGGGTCTCCGGGGCGCTGTGCCGGCAGCAGCCTCGTGGCTTCTTCGTATGCGTCGTCGACGTCGTCGATGGTCGGTCCGGCGTCGTCCGCGAACCGTGTCATGCGGCGGTCGGCCATCTCCGTACGTATCCAACTGGGGCAGACCACGTTGGCCCGCAAGCCTTGCGGCCCGTAGTCCACGCAAAGCGACCGGCACAACTGCAGCAATGCCGCTTTGGAGGTGGCGTACGCGGCATTACCCACTCCGTTTCGGAGGGCGGAAACCGAGGAAACCGCGACGACGGAGCCATGGGCCCGGAGCAGGTGGGGCAATGCCGCGCGCATCAAGAGGAAAGGGCCGGTCACGTTGGTGCGGAGTACCAGATCCCAGTCCTCGTTCGACAGGTCGCCGACGCCTCCGCCGCGTCCCACTCCTGCATTGAGGACCAATCCATCAAGTCGGCCGAATCGCGCCATGGTGGTTTCGACGAGACGGTGAACGGCGTCCGGGGCGGCGGTGTCGGCCGGACAGGCCAGAGCTCCGGTTTCCGCGGCTATGCGGTGCAACGGTTCCGGGCGTCGACCGGAGACGACGACGTCGTGGCCGGACGCCCGGAGCAGCCGCGCCGTCGCCGCACCGATTCCGGTTCCTCCCCCCGTCACGACCACAACGCGCTGATCCGTCATATGAGTTCGCCTTCCTGTCGCTGCCCGGCTCGGGTGAATCGATCCTACGTGGCAGCATTCGAAGGACCGCGGCCCTGCCGAGGGTGCTCGAAGGCCCCCCACGCAGTCGGTGTGGGAACCGCGGTGCCACTCTCCGAACCAATGGAGATGGTGGTGCCGCCCAGGCGGACGTTGAATTCGGAGAGCACCACCCGGACACCTGGCGCGGGTCATGATGTGCGAGCCGCGGCCGGATTGAGCGGGGCGGAGACTGCCCGGGGAGCCGGTCGTGGCAGCCGGTTCTGCCCCGAGCTGGAGGGAAGGTTCGATGAAGGGAAGGTTCGTGGAATCGAAACCGGACGAGGCTGAGCCGCAGCCCTTACATCTGACGTCCCGCCCATCTCGGCGGCCGGCAGTGGGCAGTTGTCGTGACGGACGGGGGAGGCGCAGATGTCAGGGCCCTGAACACCCCCTGTCCATCGCGGCAGATGACCGCGGGTCGACCGCCCCCGGTGGCCGCGTGGCCGGCCCGTCGGTGCCCGCGGTGCTGCCTCCCTCGCTGGGCGCCGGGCTCGGGTTCGTCGCGGCCCTCGCCGCGCTCGTGGTCGTCGTGCTCGGGGTCCTGTACGCCGGCCACAGCGAGCCCGGCCGCGTGGACATGCGGATCCAGTCGGCGGTGGGCGATGTGCGGTCGCCGTGGCGGGAAGTCGCCCTGGCCATCGACTTCTTGGGCGAGCCCGCCGGAGCGGCGATGCTGGTCGTGGCCGCCCTGACGGGCTGCCTGCTGCTCCGGCGTCCTCGCGCGGCGGTGTTCCTCGTTGCCGGCGCCGGCACGACCGTGGCGACGACCACGCTCCTCAAGCCTCTGGTGGGACGCACCATCCACGGCGCCGACAATCTGTCCTACCCGAGCGGGCACACCGCCTTCTTCACCGCGCTCGCCCTTGTGGCGGCACTGCTCGCGACCGGCCGGCTCGGACTCGGCAGGACAGCCCGCACGCTGACAGTGCTCACCGCGGCGCTGGTTGCCGGTGTCGCCATGGGCTGGGCGCAGGTCGCCCTGGGCGCGCACTACCCGACCGACGTCATCGGCGGCTGGTGCACCGCGCTGGCGGTGATCCCGGCGACCGCGTGGCCGGCGGACCGGATCGCCGGCGACGGCCGGTGGCGCCGTCGCTGACGTCACGTCATGCCAGGCGGCGGAACACGGGTTTCACCGGTCGTCCGCCCAGCCAGGACGTGGGATCACCCACGTCAAGTGCCTTGCGGTACACCGCACAAGCCTGGGCCACCGCGTCGACGGTGTGATCGATGTCGGCGTCGCTGAGCGCGCTGCTCACCACGAACGACGGGGCCAGCACCCCGCCCGCGAGAAGACGGCGCAGGAAGAGGGTGCGGTACTGCTGCGACGGCTGCCCGTTCTCGTCGAGAGTGGCGAAGACCAGATTGCTGGCCCGGCCCCGGACGACGACATGGTCGCCGACGCCCATGCCGGTCGCGGCTTCGCGGACGCCGACGGCCAACCGTTCGCCGAGGGCGTGCAGTTGCGCGGTGATGCCCTCCTCGACGTAGGTGGTCTGCACGGCCATCGCGGCTGCCAGGGAGTGCGTCTCCGCGCCGTGCGTGGTGGACAGCAGGAACACCCGGTCATCCAAGTGCCGCAGCCCGCCCCGCTCCATCAGCTCGCGGCATCCGGCCAGTGCGGAGATGGCGAATCCGTTGCCCAGCGCCTTGCCGAAGGTGGAGAGGTCCGGGACGACGCCGTACAGGCCCTGGGCGCCCGCCTCGGACCAGCGGAAGCCGCTGATCATCTCGTCGAAGACCAGCACGCAGCCGTGCCGGTCGGCCAGTTCGCGCAGGCCGGTCAGATAGCCGGGCGGCGGCTCGGTGTGGCCGGCGGGTTCGAGGATCAGACAGGCGACCTCGTCCTGGTACCGGGCGAGCAACTCCTCCGTCGCGGCGAGGTCCCCGTAGGGGAACGCCACGGTGAGGTCGGTGATCGCCGACGGAATACCGGCGGACATCGGTGTGGAGCCGATGAACCAGTCGTCGACGGAGAAGAACGGCTGGTCGCCGCAGATGGCCACCCGCGGGCGCCCGGTGGCGGCGCGGGCGAGGCGCACCGCGGCGGTGGTGGCGTCGGAACCGTTCTTCGCGAACTTCACCATCTCGGCGGTCGGCACCGTGGCCAGGAAGCGTTCCGCGGCTTCGGCCTCCACGATCGACGGCCGGACGAAGTTGCTGCCACGGTCGATCTCCCGTCGCACCGCCTCGGTCACGCGCGGGTGGGCGTGGCCGAGGCTGACCGACCGCAGGCCGGAGCCGTACTCGATGTAGCGGTTGCCGTCGACGTCCCACACATGGGCACCGCGGCCGTGGCTGATGACGGGGGCCAGGTTCTCGGGGTACTGGTCGTCGCCCTTGGCGTAGGTGTGCGCACCGCCGGGGATCATGGCGTGCAGGCGTTCGTTCGCCGCCTGCGACCGGGGCAGTTGGAACTCTTCGGTGTCCACGCCGACCTCAACTCTCTCTGTTCTTCAGGACCTCGGCGAGACCCGGCGCCTCCCGGTCCCGCTGGGACATCGATGTGACCGGCAGGGGCCAGGGGATGGCGAGCTCCGGGTCGTCGAAGGCGATCGTCACGTCCTCTGCCGGATCGTGGGGGCGGTCGATCCGGTACGAGGTGTCGGCGGTTTCGGTCAGCGCCTGGAAGCCGTGCGCGCACCCCGCCGGGATGTACAGGGTCGTCTGCGTATCGCCGGACAGCTCGAAGGAGGTGTGGTTGCGGTAGGTCGGCGAGTCCGGCCGCAGATCCACGACGACGTCGAAGATCTGCCCGTACGAGCACCGCACCAGCTTGGCCTCGCCGGCGCCTGAGCGCAGGTGCAGACCGCGCAGCACGCCTCGGACCGAGCGGGACACGCTGTCCTGGACGAAGGCGTTCGGATCGAGGCCCACCGAGCGGACCACGTCGGCGTCGAAGGTGCGGCAGAAGAAGCCGCGTTCGTCGGCGTACGACGTCGGCTCGAAGAGGTACGCGCCCGCGATCGCCGGGACTTCGGTCGCCTTCATGGTGTCTCCTGCCGGGTGCGGGCGTGTCCGTGGCCGGTCGCCGGGAACAGAGCGGCGGTCAACGCGATGAACTGGTCCTTGAGTTGGCGGGCGGCGACCAGGTTCCGCTCGGCGAGGATGTGCCGCAGCTCCGCCGATTGCTTCTCCAGCTCCCGGAACTGCTCCAGCAGCCGGTCGGCGTCCACCTCGCGAGCCGGGTGGCAGTACGCGTCCAACCCCATCCGATCCATGAGCGCGTCGCTCTTCGCCGCATAACTCAGGGCAAGCGTCGGGGTGCCGACCTTCAGCGCGCAGATCAGGTTGTGGTACCGGGTCGCCACGACGGTCTCGGCAGCCGCCATCTCCTTCATCAGGTCCGCCAGCGTGGCCGCCTCGGCAGCGGTGACCAGCGGTGAGTCCACCGCGTCGAGGATCGCGGCGACCACCGGCGCATCGCACGCGTCGCCGGTCAGCAGCCGGACCGGCCTGCCGTCCTCGGCCAGCGCGCGGACGAACCGGGTCGTTCCGTCGAGGTAGCGCCGGTGGATCTCCTCGGACCGGGCGCGGTCGTCGTTGCTCCCGTGGAAATCCATGACGCCGACGCATACCGGGCCCGGCGGGACCGAGAGCCCGTCGGGACCGCCTGCCGGCGGTGTCGGCAGGGCGAAGGCGAGGTCCGGGTAGATCTCGTCGCGCGCGGTGTCCACGCCCATCGCCCGCATCGCGTCGCGGGACTGGGTGTCCCG
Organism: Streptomyces sp. AM8-1-1; assembly: GCF_032229325.1. NCBI lineage: Bacteria > Bacillati > Actinomycetota > Actinomycetes > Kitasatosporales > Streptomycetaceae > Streptomyces > Streptomyces sp. AM8-1-1. Next base: position 2,039,552 of record NZ_CP135086.1, on the reverse strand, counting down.
GTACGACCGGTACGTGGCCAGCCGTGCCGACCGGCGAACCAGGGCCCGGGTCGGCCGGTCGGCGATCGCGGTGGCGCCGACGCCGACCAGCGCGACCCGGGTGCGGAACAGCCGGCCGGTCGCGCAGAGCAGGAACAGCGAGTACGGGAAGCCCCACGGCCGCAGCGGCAGCGTGGCCTCCAGGACGCCCATGCCCGGCACGATCACCACGTCGTGCCGGCGCACCCACGCGGCGGTGCGGAACGCGTCGACGAGCTTGCCCAGAGCCTTGCCCGCGATCGCGCCCGCACGCGACGCGGTCCGGTACTCCCCGCGGTACCAGTGCAGCCGTGTCGCGGGGATCCCGTACCGGGCCGCGACGACCTCGGGCCCGCCGCACAGCGCGTCCACGACCGCCTCCGGGTGCTCGGCACGGAGGTAGCCGAGCACGGCCTCGAGCGACCCGTCGTTGCCGAGGTTGCCGGAGCCGAGCAGGCCGAACACCCCGACACGCACCGGGGTTTCGTCCACGGGCGTCACGCCTGCCTCCGCTCACGCCCGGCGACGAGGGCGTCGACGGAGACGGTGAGCCGGCCCGGGTCGACCGGGGCGCGGTCCTCGACCCGCTCGCCGGCGCCCGGCCGGACCCGGCTGGTCGCCCACGCGGCCAGATGGCGGAAGCACGCGCGCCGGTCGGCCGGGGACAACGGGGCCCGCCGGATCGCCGCGACGAAGCCCCAGACGTACTCGGCGAGCAGCCGGGGCGTCGGGTGCAGCGCGCCTGCCCGCCGCGGGTCCAGATTGACGCACCGGGAGCGCTTGGACGGGTTCGCCCGCTCGGCACGGGTGGGGTGGTCGCGGCGGAAGTACAGCAGCTCCGGCACCTGGTGGAAGGGCCCGTTCAGGACGATCTCGGCGACGAACGTCCGGTCCGCGTGGTGATAGCTGTTGTGCGGCCTCACGCGGCGCAGCATGTCGGCGCGCATCACCCCGTAGAAGTCGTCGCCACCGGGTTCGAACAGGAAACTGCGGAAGCGCTCGGGCGCATGCGGCGAGGCGGTGGCGAGGCCGTACTCGTAGGGGACCTTCAGCTGTCCTTCGCCGTCGATGACCGCCTGGTCGGAGTGCGCGAGGATCACGTCCGGCCGCTCGTCCAGCGCCTCGACGCACCGTCGCAGCAGGTCGCGGGCGTAAAGGTCGTCGTGCGAGGCCCACTTGAACAACTCGCCGCGGCACTCGGTGAAGACGTAGTTGTGGTTCGGAGCGGCGCCGATGTTGCGCAGCAGCCGGATGTACCGGATGCGCGAGTCCTGCGCGGCGTACGTGCGGCAGATGTCCTCGGTCCCGTCGGTCGAGGCGTTGTCGGAGATGACCAGCTCGAAGTCCTCGTAGGTCTGACCGAGGAGGGCGTCGAGCGATTCGGCGAGGTACTCCTCGCCGTTGTACACGGGCAGGCCGATGCTCAGCCTGGGTTGCGCGGTCATGGCGTCCTCGCTTCGGGGATGGTGTCCTGGTGGTGTTCGCGCAGGGCGGAGCGCAGCTGGAGCCACCACACGGCGGAGCCGGCGAGCGTCGCTGCGGCGACGCCCCAGGCCGAGCCGACCGTGCCGCCGAGGGCGGCTCCGCCCAGCCCGCCCGCCACGTAGCAGGCGGAGGCGAACAGTTGGCAGCGCAGGCTGCGCCGGGCCGCGGCGAGCGCGCGCAGCCCCGCCGCCGCGCCGGTGCCGAGCCCGGCCCATGCGACGCCGAGGGTGACCGGCACGATGAGCTGGGAGGCGGAGTGCCAGACGTCGCCGAGCACGAGTTCGCCGAGCCGGTCCGGCATCAGGAGCAGCGCCCCGCCCCAGAGCAGCGCGGCGACGGCCTGCCCGCCTCCCAGCAGGAGGCAGAACCTGCCGAGGCGGTGCGGGGACTGCCGCAGCACCCGTGCCGCCTCCGCGACCGTGACCAGCGAGAGGCCCATCAGCACGGCGAGGAACGGGCCGAGGAGGAGTTCGGCGCCGCGGACCGCACCCACCGCGCCGACCCCGACGATCACACCGAGCCCGTACGCACGCAGCTGGCCGGCGCCGCTGAGGCTGACGTTCTCGACGAGGTACCGGTAGCCGAGGTCGCGTTGCTCGCGGAGCCACGCGCGTGCCTGGGTCGTCCGGGGCCGGATACCGGACTGGATGTATCCGTACCCCGCGGCCACCGTGGCGGACGCGCCCCACGCGAGCACGAAGGCGGCCACGCTGCCCGCGTGGGCCGCCACGACCAGGGCCGGGACGAGCGCGATGCCCCACACGAGGTCGTTGACGAACGCCTTCCGCCCGAGGCCCGCGGCGAAGAACGAGTACCGCCAGGCGTCCTGGAGCAGCAGCCCCGGCAGCATGACGCCGAGACACGCGAACGCGGGTCCCACACTGCCACCGAGAGCGACGCCGATCACCAGGCACATCGCACCGATGGCGCCGCCGACGACGAGCGCGGTACCCGACGACCGGGCCACGGCCCCGCGCCAGGACGCCTCCGACACGCCGCTGAAGCGCACCACGAGCGGATCGGTGGCAAGGCCGCGGGAGACGTTGAGCACCACGCCGTACGTCACCCAGGCGAGGCTGAACACGCCGAACGCCGTCACGCCCAGCGAGCGCGCCACGTAGACGCCCACCGCGAAGTTGCTGATGCTGGAGGCCGCCTGGTCGGCCAGTCCCCAGGACAGCCGCCCGGCGAAGGCACGCCGGGCGGATCCGGCTGCTGCCGTCGCCTTCTCCTCCTCGATGGCCATCCGCGTCATGCCTTGATCAGACCGGCGCCGTGCAGGGCGTCGGCCGCGGCCGCGACGGTGTCGAACGGCAGCCCGGACCGCTCGGCGACATCCAGCAGACTGTGCTCGCCGTCGGAGAGGCTGAGGACCCAGAGCATGGCCATCTGGGCCTGCTGGGCATCGCTGCGGCCGCCGAGCGAGTCGTACAGCCCGCGCCGCCCCAACTGCGGCTCCCCGTAAGGGCTCAGGTTGAGATACCGCCGGTTGCGGTCCAGCAGGGCGAACGCCTCGCGGCAGACGGCGAGCGTGTCCGCCATGGCCGCGGGGGAGACGAAGTCCGGGTTGTCCGCCGAGGTGTGGTACTCGGGGTAGCCGGCGTACGGCGTGCGGCTGAGCGAACCCACGCCGAGATTGAACCCGGGCGAGCAGTACTGCCGCTCGTCGTAGCCGTACGGGGTGAACTCATTGACGTGGTGCGGGCGTTCGGAGGCGGCGAGGACGTGTCGCATGACCTTGTCGATCTCCGCTTCGCCGCGTCTGCTCTGTTTGTACGTCAGTGAGCCCGCGTCGCCGGCGCAGGCCAGCACCAGCCCGTGCTTGACGCTCTCCACCCGCTCCGCGTTGCGGGCCAGCCAGGTGATCGCCCCGATGGTGCCGGGCGCGTAGATGAACCGGTAGGTGTAGTACGGCGTTTCCTGCGCCAGTGCCCGGGCCAGGTACGTCGCCACCGCGATGCCCGCCAGATTGTCGTTGGCCAGCGACGGGTGGCAGACGTGGCAGGAGACGATCACCTCGTCGGGGACCTGACCGGGGATCACATGCTCGGCGTAGGTGAGGTGGCCGTCCGCGAGGGTGGAGTCGATACGTACCTCGTAGTCGCCGTCCGGCAGTGCGTCCAGGGTCTCCTGCGACAGGCAGAATCCCCACTCCGGCTTGTAGTAGCTCGTGCGGTACGGCACCCAGCTCGGGTGGTCCGGCAGGGTGTGCAGGTGCGCGCGCAGCTCGGAGAGCGGCATGGTGCGCGACACCGGCACGCTGTAACCGAGCACGTGCAGGCTGGACGCGGCGAAGTCGACCACCCGGTTGCCGGCGGCGTCGGCGATGTACGCGTCCCGGATGTTCCACTCCTGGGGCACCGTCCAGTCGAGTACCGGTGTCCCGGTCGGCACCTCGTGCACCTGGAGCGGGACGTACTCGCCGACGATGTCCAGGGTGGCGCGCACTCCGTCGCCGGTGATGCTCCGGCAGAGCGGGTAGAGCCGCTCCACCAGTGTGTGCATGTCTTCGCCGGCAGAGGTCATCGGCGCCACCGCAGGGTGTCGTCGACGGCGCCGGTCTCGGACGCCTCGCGCAGCACGGCGAGGCGGGTGAAGCGCTGCTCGAAGTCCTCCCGCGTGAGCCCGTGTTTCCGGTAGGCGTCGGCGAGTTCGAGCGCGCCCTGCTTGACCGTCCACTCGCAGTCGAAGCCGGGTATCGCGGCGCGGAACCGGGAGAAGTCCACGCGGTACGAGCGCGGATCGGCGCCGTTCTCCCCGGTGATCTTCACCTGCGCGCCGGAGACCGCCTCGGCGACCTGATCGGCGATCTCGGCGACCGTGACATTGTTGACCTCGCTGCCGATGTTGAACGCCCGGTCGTGCACCGCCTCGCGCGGCGCGGTCAGCGCGGCCGCGAAGGCCCGTGCGATGTCGGCGGCGTGGACCAGCGGACGCCAGGGGGTGCCGTCGGAGAGCACCAGCACCTGGCCGGACAGGAGTGCGTGGCCCACCAGGTTGTTGAGCACGATGTCGGCGCGCAGCCGGGGTGAGAAGCCGAAGGCGGTGGCGTTGCGCATGTACACCGGGCTGAACTCGGCGTCGGCCAGCGCGTGCAGATCGTCCTCGACCCGCACCTTCGACTCCGCGTACGGCGTCACCGGGCGCAGCGGGGCGTCCTCGGTCACCAGGTCGTCACCGCCGGAGGCGCCGTACACCGAGCAGGTCGACGCGTACAGGAAGCGCCGGGCTCCGGCGTCGCGGGCCAGCCGGGCCAGGTGTACGGACGCGTGGTGGTTGATGTCGTAGGTGAGCTCCGGCGCCAGCGATCCCAACGGGTCGTTGGACAGGGCGGCCAGGTGGATCACGGCGTCCACCCCGGCCACGTGGTCGGCGGTGACGTCGCGCAGGTCCACCCGGTGAGCCGTCAGGTCCGCGGGCGGCGGGCCCAGCACGCAGTCGGCGAACAGGCCGGCGTCGAGCCCGACGACCTCGTGCCCGGCGGCCGTGAGCACCGGAGCCATGACGGTGCCCAGATAGCCCTGGTGTCCGGTCAGAAGTACGCGCAAGGTTCATTCCCCCAGGTCGAGAGTGAGTTTGGTGACGGCGAAGGCCTCGGCGTAGCGCGCCTGGCATTCGATACCGCGGATCCGGGCCAGCCCGAGGAAGGCCTCCCGGTCGTACCAGGGCCGGTGCCGCTGCGAGGGGTAGTGCTCCTGCAGCAGTCGCACCTTCTGTTCGGCGATCTCCGGTGACAGCGGCTGGTACGCCGACGGACGGCCGAGGTCGCCGTCCCACTTGACGATCTCGTAGCCGAGGACGAGGTGGTCGCGGAACGCGGTGGGTATCAGCTGCGCCAGGCCGCGGTGATCCTGGTGCGCGTCATCGGTGCGCGGGGCCAGGATCAGATCCGGCTCGGCCTGTCCGCGCAGCTCCTCGACCGCCGACTTGGCCTCTTCCCAGTACGCGGGCAGCCGGCCGTCCGGCAGCTTGTGCACGGTGAGCCGCAGGTCGGCGCCCGGGCAGAAGGCGGTCAGCGCGGCCTGCTCCTCCTGCTCCCGGTCACTGCCACCGCCGGAGAGCACCAGCGCGTCGACGCGGATGCCCGGGCGCGCGAGGCACAGCGTCAGCAGCGTGCCGCCGGCGCCGATGGCGATGTCGTCGCAGTGCGCGCCCACCGCGACGATCCGGTCCAGGCGTCCGGCGCCGAGCCGGATCATACGGTCCTCACCCCGGCCTTGGCCCCCGCGCCGTCCCGTTCCCACACGGCCCACGGGCGGTCGCCCCGGGCGTAGGCGGCGTCGAGCGCGGCCCGCTCCTTCACGGTGTCGGTCGGTTTCCAGAAGCCACGGTGCTGGTGCGCCACCAACCGTCCGCGCTTGGCCAGTTGGGAGCAGCCGTCGGCGACCAGGTCCCCGTCCTCCGGGATATGGTCGAAGATCTCCTGGCGGAGCACGAAGTAGCCGCCGTTCTCCCACAGCGGCAGCTCGCTCACCGCGGTGATGCCTCCCACCAGGCCGTCCTCGCCCAGGTCCACGCAGTGGAAGGACGACTGCGGCGGCACCACCATCATCGACGCACCGGCGTCGCGCGCGGCGAAGCGGTCGATCATCTCCGGCAGCGGGGCGTCGGTGAGTACGTCGGCGTAGTTGGCGAGGAACATCTCGTCGCCGTCCAGGTGGTGTCGCACCCGGCGCAGCCGCTCCCCGATCGGTGACTCGACGCCGGTCTGCGCGAACGTGATCGTCCAGTCCGAGATGTCGGTGGACAGCAGCTCGGTCCGACCCCTTCTCAGCACGAAGTCGTTGGACGTCGTCTCCTCGTAGTTGAGGAAGAAGTCCTTGATGTGGTGGGCGCCGTACCCGAGGCACAGGATGAACTCCGTGTGCCCGAAGTGCGCGTAGTAGCGCATGACGTGCCAGATCAGCGGCCGCGGGCCGACCATCGCCATCGGCTTGGGCACGTCGTCGGGGGTTCCGTTGCGCATCCGCATCCCGTAACCGCCGCAGAACAGGACGACCTTCACGACGCGACCTCGACAATGCTCAGTTCCGGGATGGGGAAGACCAGCCGGCCGCCCCACTCGCCGATGAAGGACAGTTGCTCGACCAGCTCGGCCCGCAGGTTCCACGGGAGGACGAGGACGTAGTCCGGCCGATCGACGGATATCCGCTCGGGCGGCAGGATCGGGACGCGGGTGCCCGGGGTGAACCTGCCGTGCTTGTAGGGGTTGCGGTCGACCGTGTACGGGAGCAGGTCGGGCCGGATGCCGCAGTGGTTGAGCAGGGTGTTGCCCTTGCCCGGCGCGCCGTAGCCGACGACCGTCTCGCCGCGGTCGGCCGCTTCGATGAGGAACCGCAGGAGGTCCCGGCGCACCTTGGCCACACGGGCGGAGAACTCGGTGTACCCGGACAGCTCCTGGAGTCCGGCGGCCTTCTCCCGGGCCAGCACGTCGGCCACCCGTCCGCTCGGCTCGCCGGCCGCCTCGGCCGGCCGGGCCCACAGCCGGATGGAGCCGCCGTGCGTGGGCAGCAACTCGACGTCCACGAGCGCGAGTCCGCCGCCGGCCAGTGCCCGGATCGCGGATGCGACCGTGTAGTACTGGAAGTGCTCGTGATAGATCGTGTCGTACTGGTTGTCCTCGATCAGGGTCAGCAGGTGCTGCACCTCGATGGAGACCCAGCCGTCGTCGGCGACCAGGGCACGCAGTCCCTCGGTGAACCCGACCACGTCGGGGATGTGCGCGTACACGTTGTTGGCCACGACCAGGTCCGCCGGTCCGTGCTCCTTACGGACGGCGGCGGCGGTGGCCGGGTCCAGGAACTCCGTGAGCGTCGGCACCCCCGCGTCCCGCGCTGCCTTGCCGACGTTCACCGACGGCTCGATACCGAGGCAGCGGATCCCGCGGTCCACCACATGCCTCAGCAGGTACCCGTCGTTGCTCGCGACCTCGACCACGAAGGCGTCGGTGCCCAGCCCCAGCCGCTCCACGGCGTCGGCGACGAACGTGCGCGCGTGCTCCACCCAGGAGGTCGAGAAGGAGGAGAAGTACGCGTACTCGCTGAACGTCTCCTGCGGCGTGATCAGCGGCGGGAGCTGCGCCAGCCAGCAGTCGGTGCAGACCCGCAGGTGCAGCGGGTACGCCGGCTCCGGCCGGTCGAGTTGGTCCGCGGCGAGAAAGCTCTCACATGGCGGCGTCGCCCCAAGGTCGACGACGCTCGCCATCGCTTCCGAGCCGCAGAGTCGGCATCGTGTCATCTGCTGTCCCCATCCCCCCTGCTCGCGCGGACGGTTCCGCCGCGAGCCAGTGCTGACCGTCCCGCGATCGCGGTGCGGTACTCCTCCAGCAGGCGCTCCAGGCCGACGGCCGGGCTGAACCCCTGCTCGTACCGGCGCCTGGCCGCCTGGCCCATCTCCCGGTTGCGGGCTGGTTCGGCCGCGATCCGGCGTATGCAGGACGCGAGCGAGGCCACCTCGCCCGGCCGGTGCAGCAGCCCGGTCACGCCGTCCTCGACCAGTTCGACGAAGGCGCCGTGACCGGCGGCGACGATCGGGACGCCGGCCGCCATCGCCTCGACGACCACGAGGCCGAACGCCTCGAGCCATGTCGAGGGAGCCACCACCGCGACCGATCGCGCGATGGCCTGCCTGCACTGGTCCGTGTCGTACAGGCCGACGTGGCGCACGTCGTCGCGTCCCGCCGCCCAGGCGGTGACCTCGTGCTCCAGCGGTCCCGTGCCGGCGATCACGAGCGGCACGCCCACACCGCCGCTCGCTGCGATCTCGTCCCACGCGGCCATGAGCAGCCGTATGCCCTTGGCCTCCGCGAGCCGGCCCAGATAGAGCAGATGCTCGCCCGCGCCCGATCGGCGGGCATCCGTGTCGGGCACGAAGTTGTGCTTCACCGCCAGCCGTTCGGCCGGCATGCCGGACCGCACCAGGACATCGCGCTGCGCCGCGGAGATGCAGAGGAACCGCTCCACGCCGGACCACCACCGCCGCCGGTTGACCCTCAGGCTGACGGCGAGCGGCACCGTCGCGAGGCGGGAGTTCCGGTAGCAGCCGTGCCGGACGGCGGGCAGCGCCGTCGCCGACCCGACGCACTCGGTGCACGGCCGGCCGTCCCGCTGCAGCGTGCCGGGCGGGCAGACCTGGGTGTAGTTGTGCAGGGTGGCGACGGCGGGCACGTCGGCGTCGGCGCAGGCAGCCAGCACCGCGGGCGACAGGAGCGGGAAGACGTTGTGGATGTGCACCACGTCCGGCCGCTCGGTGTGCAGCCGGGCGGCGAGCTCCGCGCGGACGGCCGGGTTCCACGGCACGAGCAGCGGCACCGCGGCCTTGCTGAGCAGAGAACGGGCGGCGATGTCGTCGCTGCGCCGCTCGAAGACCGTGACCCGGTGGCCGGCCGCGCGCAGCAGCTCCGCCTCCTGGTCGACGACCTTGTTCTCCCCGCTCGGCTGCGCCGAGGCGTAGCGGTTGTGCACCACGAGGATGTGCATGGTCAGGCCACCTCCGATCTTCGGGCCCATCGCGGAATACGTCGTCGGGGTACGTCGGGTGTGGCGAGGGGGGCGGCCGTGGCGGGTGCCGCCAGCAGCGAGGCGGCCAGGGCCAGATGCAGCAGATACGGCGAGGCGTCGCCGAGGCCGGCCTCGGTGTACGACGCGATCGCGCAGTAGCTGATCAGGAAGATCGCACAGGCCCTCGGCAGCGACGGCGGCCTCAGCAACGCGACGCCGCCCAGCACGATGATGATCGCCGCTACCAGGGTGACGCCGGTCAGACCCTGCTCGTGGTAGACGGCCAGCCAGCTGTTGTCGATGGGCAGTCCTCCGAACGACTTGTCGCCCAGGCCCATACCGAGCCACTCGTCCGCGGTCGTGCGGGGCGCTGCCAGCAGGGCGTCCCAGACCTTGGCCCGACCGGTGAGGCTGGTGAAGTTCTCCTGGCTCTGTCCGCGCAGGAACCACTCCCGCAGCGCGGAGCCGAATGCCACCGCGGCCACCGCGGCGCAGGCCACCGCCCAGGTGAAGAACCGGCGGGCCGCCGTGCTGGTCAGGAAGAGCGAGCCGATCGCCAGAGCCAGCCCGATGAACAGGCCGAGCGTGGCCGTCCGGGTATGGGTCAGAGCGAGCAGGACGAGGGACGGCACGATGACCACCGCGGCGCTGACCCGGTCGGTCCGCCGGCCCAGTACGAGCAGCACGGTGAGCCCGATGATCACGGCGGCGTACTGTCCGATCTGCGGCGGGGTGAGGGGCCACAACGCGCCGACCAGCCGCCCGCCGTAGAGCTCGGGCATGGCCGCGCCCGGCGAGACGACCAGGCCGGCGGCCACCGACCCGAGCACCGCGAAGTACATCCGGATGTGGTGCCGGACGAAGGTGAGGCCGCCGTTCCACCAGCGGCTGAGCAGCCACAGCGTGCCGATGAAGAGAGCCAGCCGGGCGCAGCGGAACAGTGCGCCGAACCCGGACTCCAGGTCCGCGCTGGAGATCACGCTCGGCACCAGCAGCAGGGTGAGCAGGAAGACGAAGGCGCTGGGCCGGATGCGTAGTTGGAGGTTGATCGCGAGCGCCAGCGCGAACGCGGCGACCAGGGCCCCCATGGTGACCATCTGGATGAGGGAGCGGGGGAGGGGGACGATGGTCTTCGCCCCGGCGGAGCCGAGCGTGTTGAGGATCAGCAGCCCCCAGACCGTCCCGACGATCTTCGACGTGTGGTCAGTGTGGTCTGTGTGGCCCGTGTGTTCCGCGTGGTCACGGCTCATCTCAACCACCGACCCCTGCGCGGAAGGTGCTGCCCGCGTCCTGCTGGTACGGCGTGCCCTGCCACTGCACGGGGTCGAGTATCCGGCTCGGGTCGTGGGCGACGAACTTCCATGGTCCGATGTAGACGTTGTCGTGCCATCGATTGTGCTGCTGGTGGGTGATCGCCTCGGCCACCCGTTCGCCCTGGTACGGCGACCAGTCCGGATAGGTGCCGTAGTTGGCCAGCACCGCCATGCGGTCGCACTTGACCGTGCAGTCGACGACCGAGGTGTCCAGCACGAAGCGGTTGTGGTGGATGTCCACCCGCTGTGTCTTCCACCGGCAGTCGGCGTACAGCGGTGCGCCGGCGATCGCCGGCTGTGCGCAGCGGTCGGTGTTGTCCACCAGCAACGTGCAGTCGCCGGCCGAGGTGTTGGCCGGGCTGTTGCAGAACCGGTCGGCGTTTTCCCACAGGGTGATGCCGGACCAGTTGTTCTCCAGCACGTTCCGGTAGATCTCGATCTTGTCGGTGCGGGCCCGGACGCGGGGTTCGCCACCGGACTCGGACAGGTAGACGGTCGCGAACGGGAAGCTGTCCCCGCGGTCGGCGTATCTGCGGCCCTCGACCCAGTTGTTCCGCCGGATCGTGTTGTTCCGGATGACCGCGTTGTAGCTGGTCTCGTAGATCAGCGCGGCACCGTCGTTCGCCTCGAGCAGGTTGTTCTCGATGCGGAAGTCGTTGTTGTTGGTGTCCGCCCACAGCCCTGATCCACGGTTGTCGTGCACCCAGTTGCCGCGGACGTCGGCGCCGTTGACGGCCCAGAACTTGATGCCTCCGGTGCAGCCGCAGCCCGGCCGACGCCGTTCCCAGTCCTCGGTGTTGTTTCCCGCGATCTCGTTGCCCTCGACCACCAGGCCGCGGATGGCGTCGCCGGCCTTGTAGGCGTTGATGCCGTACTGTCCGTTGTCGCGCAGGCAGCTGGCGCGGACCTGCTGGCGGGCACCGGCCATCAGCCCGGCGCCGGAGTTGTTGCGGATCGTCGCGTGCTCGATCACCCACCCGTCGGCCGAGTCATGGTTGACCACGCCCTCGTTGTGCGGCGCGACGAAGCCCTGCACGGTCAGATGCCGGATGGTGACGTTGCGGGCATTGCCGCTGAACGCGTACTGGTTCTTCTTCCGGCCGTCGAGCACCGCGCCCGGCGCACCGAAGTAGCGGTTCCCCTCCTTGGGGACGACCTGGGCGTAGCGGTCCGGGGCGAGCGTGTGCTTGCCCGGCCGAAGCCAGAACGAGGTGTTCGGAGGGCTGATCCGGGTCTTCGCCGCCAGGTCGCCGACCACCGCGGGGTCGACCGTCACGGCGCCCGCCGGCGCCTTCGCGGGCCCGGCGGCGGGCTTGGCGCACACCCGGGCCACGGGCGTCGACGGCGCGGCGGTCGGCTTCGCCCGGGCGGTGGGCGTGCTCTCACTGTCACAGCCGGTCGCTGCCAGCAGGGCCAGCGTCAGTGGTGCCGCAGCCCATGCCCGGTGCCGCCTCTTGATCCCCACGCGCCCCCCTAGCCGTGGAACCTGAGCACGGTGGTGAAGCCTTCCGTGCCGTCGGTGAAGCCGGTGCCGACCAGCGTTGTGGTGGGTTCCTTGCGCCCGAAGCCGGCGGAGTACCAGCCCAACGGCGGGTCGGTCTCGCCGCGATGCGCCTGCCAGGTCAGCCGGCCGGGCAGGTCGAGCTCCGCGGTGCGCTCCTGTGCGTCCCGTGACCAGGTGAGCCGTGCCCGGTTGTCCGCCAGGTCCGCGGTGATCGCCGGACCGAGGTGGAACGCCAGGCGCACGGCCCGGCGTGGGCCGCGTACCTCGTCGACCACCCTCAGCTCCTGTGCTGCGGCCGTCAGTTCCACCCGGCGGCGGTGCACGGAGTGCTGGTAGCCGTCGTGTTCGGCGCACCAGCGGGCTGTCCCTCCTTCAAAGGCTCCGGATGTGTCCGCGGTCAGGACGCGGCTGCGGGCATGGCGGGTCCACAGGAACGGGCCGCCGGACACGGACTGGTCATGGCCGTCCAGTTGCAGGGTGTTGTGGCCGAGGGTCGACCGGAAGTACTGCCGCCACTCGGGTTGCCCGTGGTAGCAGTACGTCCCCGGGTCGGCGAGTACGTCGACCCCGTCGTGCCGGACCTCCAGGGACAGCGCGTCCGCGTGGCCGTGCGCGGCGATGGACAGGAAGCCGTGCGGGCCACCGTCGCAACGGCACCAGATCTCCCCCGGACCGCGCAGGATGGTCATGCCCGCGTCGGCGAAGTGGTCCGGCCGGCTTGCCGGTCGGGTCGCGGCGGGTGCCCCTCCCGTGTGCGTGCGTGGCCGGATGAGCGCGGCCAGCAGCGGGGTGCGCACATCGGTGCCGGTCACCGCCGGCCACCATGCGAGCCGGCCGAACACGGCGTCCCCGGTGGCGAGCAGCGAGGCCCAGCGGTCGGTGCCCGCGCCGTCCACGATCAGACCGTGCCCGTCGTCCGCGTCTCCCTGGCGTGGCGGACGTAACCGGCTGTCCACGACGGCCGCGAGCGCGTCGGTCATCCGCTGCAGCACCAGCCGGATCGACGCGGGGAGCGGCACGCCGGCGGCATCCGCCTCGGCCGTCGCGGCCAGGCCGAGTTCCAGCACCAGTCCGTGGTACTCGGTGGCCAGCTCGCGGTTGAGGCCGGATGCGAAGGTATTGGCGTGCAGATGCCGCTCCAGCGACCGCAGCGCGCCGGCTCGCCAGCGTGCGGAGGACGGGAACCACCCGAACGCGCAGGCCGCGGCGAACTGTCCGGCGGCCTCGGCGATGACGTGGTTGTTCGCCGACGACCCCCGGCTGGGGAAGGCGGCCAGCCAGCGCTGGTGGTGCCAGATCTGGTTCAGCGCCACCGGGTTGCCCTCGAAGAGCACGGCCGCACCCGGCCAGCCGTCGAGCAGCCGGCGGATCCACACCCAGGACAGCAGCCGGATGCCCAGCTCGATGCCGCTGATCCAGTGCACGCCGCGCAGCGGTGGGTTGGCTGTCCACCACGAGCGCAGGTGCTCGGCGACGCGCTCCGCGTACCGCTCGTCGCCGGTGATCGCGTAGGCGGCGGCGAGCACGGTGAGGTACTGATGCCGGGACAGTTCCCAGATCTGCTTGATGTCCCCGACCGCTTCTTCGTTGCGGTACGGCACGTCGAAGGCGTAGCCCCACGGGGCGCGGCGGCCGGTCTTCGGGTCGCACCACCAGTCCGGGTCGTCCAGGTCGTCGCGGACCACGCCGAAGTACTCGGCGTGCCCGTACATGAGCCGGTCCGCCTCGGCGACCAGACGTTTCGCGGCGTCCGGAGGTATGGCGGCGATCGTCCCGGCGGGCAGTACCGCGGTGAACCGCGCGCCCGTCACACTCGGGCAGTCCGGGCGTGCCGAACGCCAACGGCGCCTGCGTACCGCGTCGCCCGCCCGGCCGCCGATCTCCCGCGGTCCCATCCGGGACAGCCGCCTCAGGTACCAGCCCGGACTCCCCGAGCTCATCGTCATCGTGTCCTCGCCAGCGTCACCGGTGCGCCGCCGGCCAGACCGGCCTGCACGGCGAGGGTGGCCGATGTGGTGGCGACCAGGGATTCCAGCGGAACCGGCATCGGCCCTCCGGTCCGCACGGCCCTGATGAACGCGGCGAGTTCGGCGGACTGGCCCTTGTCCCGTGCTTTGGGGAGCCGGGAGCTGACCCACCGTCTGCGGCCGACCCCTCCGTCGGCGAACAGCGAGGCACGGACGAAGTCGTCGAGCCGCAGCACCTTGCCGTCCGCGACCAGGTCCAGCGTTTCCTTGGGGAAGCCGGCCGCGCCGGTGGTGACGTAGCTGATGGTGGCGGTCGACCCGTCCGGGTAGCGCAGCACGACCTGCAGATCCTCGTTGCCGGTCGTGGCGACCGCGTACACCGAGACCGGGTCGGCATCGAGGAGCCAGCTCGCCGTGTCGATGAAGTGTCCGCCCTCGCCGGCGAACCGTGAGCCCTCGCTGCCCTGTTGGAGGTACCAGCTGCCGTGTTGCAGCCGGCCCGCGTTGACCAGATAACGGAGGCTCGCCGGACCGGTCCGGGCTCCGAACCGCTTCCTGGCCTCCTGCAGCAGCGGCGCGAACCGGCGGTTGAAGCCGACCTGCAGCCGGTCGTTGCCGGACTCCTCCACCGCCGCGAGCACACCGGCCAGTTCGTCCCCGGTGAGCGCCAGCGGCTTCTCCACGAACACCGTCTTGCCGGCCAGCAGCGCCTTTCGGGTCAGTTCGGCGTGCGAGCTGTGGCGGGTGACGACGAACACCGCGTCGATGGACTTGTCGCCGAGTACGGCGTCCAGATCGGTGGTCGCCTCGGCGAAGCCGAACTTCCGCCGGGCGTTGGCCGCGGACAGCGCCGTCGTGGTGACGACGGTCGACAGCTCCACGCCGTCGCGCTGTGCCAGATGAGGCAGCAGCATCGACGTCGCGTAGTTGCCCGCGCCGACGAACGCCAGCCGCACCGGCGACGTGGCGGATCGGGCCGGGGTGGACACCGAGCCGCTGCGTCGCTTCACCGCGGGCACCGTGACCGCCGGGGCCACCGCCTCGGCTGTGTCCTCAGCGGGGCCGGCGTACCGGAACAGGACGGCCACGGCCTTCAGATCGCCGTCCTTGAGGCTCTGGTACGTCTCGACGGCGTCATCGAAGTCGGCGATGTGGGAGACCAGCGGCTCCACATCGACGCTGCCGCGGGCGACGAGGTCCAGGAAGCACGCCAGATTGCGGCGCTCGGTCCAGCGTATGTAGCCGATCGGGTAGTCCCGTCCTTCGAGTTCGTACTCCGGGTCGTAGCGCCCGGGGCCGTAACTGCGCGAGAAGCGGACGTCGAGCTCCTTCTCGTAGTACGCGTTCCACGGCAGGTCCAGGCGGCACTTGCCGATGTCGACGACGCGGCCGCGGTCCCGGCAGAGCCGCGCGGCCAGCTCGACGGGCTGGTTGCTGCTGCCGCCGGCGGCCAGGTACACCTGGTCCACGCCGTGACCGCCGGTGAGTTCGGCGACGGCGGCCTCCACGGCGGCGGAAGCGGGATCGCCGCAGGCCGCGGCTCCCAGGCGCTCGGCGAGCTCGCAGCGCGCCGGATCGGGGTCGGCCCCGACGACACGGACTCCCGAGGCGGTGAGCAGCTGCACCACCAGCTGCCCGATCAGCCCGAGGCCGATGACCAGCGCGACCTCGCCGAGCCGCGACTCGCCTTGGCGGACGCCCTGCATCGCGATGGACCCGACCGTGCCGAAGGCCGCGTGGCGCGGCGCGAGGCCGTCCGGCACCGGCGCGTAGAGGTTCTTCGGCACCCAGTTCAGCTCGGCGTGCAACGCGTGCTCGTTGCCGGCGCAGGCCACCAGGTCGCCGACCTTCACATCGTCGATCCCGGCGCCGACCTGCTCGACCACCCCGCACAGCGAGTAGCCCAGCGGTGTGTAGGAGTCCAGCTTGCCCATCACCTTGCGGTAGGTGGCGGGCACCCCGTTGGCGGCCACGCTCTGCATGACCTTGGCCACCTGGTCCGGGCGGGAGCGGGCCTTGCCGAGCATCGACATGCCGGCCTCGGACACCTTCATGAGCTCGGTCCCGGTGGATATCAGCGAGTAGGCGGTGCGGACCAGCACCCCGCCCGGTTTGCACCCCGGCACCGGCACGTCGAGCACCGCCAGCTCGCCGCTCTTGTAGTTCTGAACAACCTGCTTCACCCGAGCTCCTCTTGTTTCTACGCCGTCAAGCCGCTTGGCTCTGGCCGGAGCCAGAGGTCGCGTCGCGATACCAGTACTCGAGCGTCAGCACATGCCACAGATGCTTGGAGAAGTCCCGCTGCCCTGCGGCGTCCTCGGCGACCATGCGCGCCAGCGCATCGCGGCGCAGGAAACCGGAATTGACGAGCACGCCGTCGTTGACCACCTCGCGCACCAGCGGTGCCAGGTCCCTGCTCATCCAGGCGCGCAGCGGGGCGCTGAACAGGCCCTTGGGCCGGTACACGATCTCCCGGGGGAGGATCGAGGCGGCCGCCTCCTTGAGGACGGCCTTGCCCTGTCGTCCGGCGATCTTGCGTTCGCCGGGCACGGCGAAGGCCGCCTTGACCACCTCGACGTCCACGTACGGCACGCGCACCTCGGTCGACGCGGCCATGCTCGAGCGGTCCGTGTACGCGAGGTTCAGGCCCGGCAGGAACATCCGGGCGTCGCCCAGGCACATGCGGTTGACGAAGTCGTCGAGGTCGTTGTCCTGGTAGATGTCCGCATGTTCGGTCAGCACGTCGTCGACCGTCGGTGCCAGGTCCGGATCGATCAGGGCGAGCAGCTCGTCCTGGTCGTACATGGTGTAACTGCGCCGGAACGCGGTCTCCTCCGGCAGGTCGGCGAAGGAGAGGAAGCGCTTCGCGAAGCGCACCGACCGGTACCCCCGGCGGGCCGTGGCGACCGGCAGCCGGTTCACGGACCGGGACAGGACGCGGCGCAGCGGCCGTGGGACGCGCTGGTAGCGCAGCGCGATCAGGTTGGCCAGGTGCTTGCGGTACCCGGCGAACAGTTCGTCGGCGCCCATCCCCGAGAGCATCACCTTGACCCCGGCATCCCGGGCGGCCGAGCAGATCAGAAAGGTGTTGATCGCGGCGGGGTCGCCGATCGGCTCGTCCAGGTGGTACGTCATCCGGGGCAGCAGGTCGAGCACGTTCGGAGCGATCTCGATCTCGTGCAGGTCGACGCCGAACCGTGCGGCCACCTGCCGGGCATAGCGCAGGTCGTCCGGCATCGCCTCGAACTTGGCGTCCTCGGCGCGGAACCCGATCGTGTAGGCGGAGATCCCGGGCCGGTCGCGGGCCGCCAGCGCGGTCAGATAGCTGGAGTCGAGACCGCCGGAGAGGAAGGTCGCCACCGGCACGTCGGCGAGCAGGTGGCGACGCGTCGACTCCTCGACGATGGCGGCCAGGTCCGGCTGCTCGCCGGCCCGGGCCCGCTCCTGGCCCTCGGCGGCGATGTCCTTCAGGTTCCAGTACCGGCCGCGCTCCACCCGGCCGTCGGGCCGGCACCGGAGCCAGCTTCCCGGTGGCAGCTTCTCCGCTTCGCGGAACGCGCACCGCGAGTCGGGCACCCAGTAGTACAGCAGCGAGGCCACCAGCGCCGCATGGTCCACCTCCAGGCCTTTGCCGGTGGCCGCGGCGAGCGCCTTGAGCTCGGAGGCGAACACGAGGCCCTCACCGCGCCGGAGCAGGAACAGCGGCTTGATGCCGAGCTGGTCGCGGGCGAGCACCAGGTCACCGGTTCGCTCGTCGAAGATCCCGAACGCGAACATCCCGCGCAGCCGGGGCAGGCAGTCCGTGCCCCAGCGTCGCCAGGCCTCCAGCAGCACCTCGGAGTCGGAGGTTCCGCGAAAGCGCACCCCGGCGGCTGTCAGCTCGGCCCGTAGCTCGGGCGCGTTGTACAGCTCTCCGTTGTAGGTGAGGGCGAGGCCGCCCGAGACCATCGGCTGGGCGCCGGTTCCGGACAGGTCGATGATGGCCAGCCGGCGGTGTCCGAGCTGTACTTCGCCGTCACCGACGGGATGGCTGTAGCGGCCCGCTCCGTCCGGACCGCGGTGGGCGAGGGTATCGGTGAGCCGGTCGGTCACGGCCTTTCCGTCCGGCCATCGGTACGTGCCTGCGATGCCACACATGTCTTACCGCGCTTCCTGGTCGATGTCCGGGACCCGTGCCCATGACGGCGGCTGACTCCGCGGTCGGTCCGTCACGTTCTCCCGGGCCGGCCGCGCGTTGTGGCCGCGCAGCGCGGTGTGCAGGCCGTCCCACAGCGTGCCGTCGGTCCGGTCCCGCGGATCGGGGTCGATCAGCACCACACCGATCACGGGTATGAGCAGGTCCGCGAGTTGCCGCGCCACGGTGTGCAGCCATGCGGCGCTGCCGTGTCCGGCACGCACGACGAGCACGGTCTGTGCGCCGAGGTCCTGAAGGCCGGTCCATGCGGTGCCGGGCGCCACGGAGCCGACGCCGAGTCGGCGCTCCCGGTGCGACACGGTCGCGGCGCGGTCGCTGCCGACCACGGTGGGGTCCCCCGGCTTCGGGCGGCGCTTGGCGAGGTGCCGGCCGGGCAGGGCGTCGATGACGACCACCGGCTCCTCGGCCGCGAGGGCCCTGGCGAGGTCCAGGACGATCACGCTCGTGCTGTGCGCGCAGCCCAGTTCGAGCAGCGACACCGGTTCCGAGGAACCGCGCACGGTGCGGGCCAGGGACGCGGTGAGCCGTTCGCGTGTCGCCCGGGTCCGTCGGCGCTGCCACAGCCGGCCCGAACGGCGGGGCAGTTCCGCGATGACCGAGGCGCCGAGGTTCGCCGCGATGTCCCGGCGCAGTACGGGTCGGTCCGCCACCACGGTGCCGACCGCGGCCAGCGCGAGTCCGAGGACCAGCCCGAGGACGAGCCCGATTGCGGCGTTGGTGGCAGCGGCCCTGGGCAGGGAATGCCGCACCGCGCGTGGGGCGTCCACGATCTGTGTGCCGGCGACGAGCCGGGGTGTGCCGGTGCGCGCCTCTCCGGCCCGTTGATCGAAATCGGCTATGCGCGAGGTGAGTTCGGCCCGGCGGGCGAAGAGCGACTCGAGGTTCGCGGAGTCTTCCGGGCCGCTCTGCGGCGATGCCTCGCCGATCGCCTCGTTGACCTGGGCGAGTTCGGCCCGCATGCGGTCACGCTGGCCGAGCAGATCCTTGGCCTCGGCGTTCGCGGCCTGCTGGATCCGTCGGACATGGTCCGCGACGAACGCTTCGGCCAGCGCCTTGGCGCGGGCCACCGCTTCGGTGTCGCTGTCACCCCTCGCATTGATCTGCAGCAGGTTGTTGGTCAGACCGACACCCTCGTAGTCCCGCATGAAGTCCTCGGGTTCCGCGGGGGAGTCGAGGGACTTCAGGGCCGTACCGGCAATGCGCGTGGTCTGGAGCAGGGCGACGTCGGTGCGGATCAGTGTTCCGGGGTCGTTCGGCTGGTCCGCCTGATGGGCGACGAGCACCTTGGTCACCGCGGTCGGCGGCGGCGGCATCAGGACCGCCACCGCGGCGCCGACCAGCAGTCCGAGAAGCGCCAGGGAGCCCCACAGACGGCGGCGCCTGCGCACCGCGACGACCAGCGCGTGCAGGTCGAAGAGCGGAGTGGCGGCCGACGACTTCGACGTCGTGCTCGTCGTCATGCTGTACCTCCCCGTGCGTCGACGCCCACCGGAACGGCCGCCGTGGCGCCATCCGGAGAATCGCCGGCGGATGACGTCGGACGGCCGCGGACCGGACCGGCGACGACGGTGCCGACGACCTCGTGCCCGGCGTCCGCGCACGCCTCGGCGATGCCGGCGAGCTCCGCCGCGGTCCAGTTGCCCGCGCTGAGCACAACCACGGCACCGGACTCTTCGTCGCGGTCCGGAATCAGCGGCTGGGACACCGAAACCCCCACCACGCGCAGCACGGGGTATCCCCTGCTCGCAGAGCTGGGGGAAGGATCGCCCTGCGCCTCGGTGACCAGGTGCCCGGCGGCCCGGTGGGCGATCTCGTCGCCTTCCGGGACGACGACCAGCAGCCTTGCGGGGGAGGGCAGTTGGTCCCGGAGGCGGGCGCACACCCGCCGGTAGCGGATCTTCCTGCCGGCCTCGTCGCCGGACGTCTGCGGGGGCGGTGTGTCCCACCGCGTGTCGACGCCGAGCAGCCGGCGGATCCGGGCACGCGGGCCAAGACCTTTCGGCCGGCGCGCGCGGGGTTCACCCGGCACGTCGACGGTGCCGAGGAGCGCCGAGCCCAGCGCGGCGGCGATCTCGGGTTCGGTGCGCAGCCGGCGGCTCATCCGTGCGGCGGTGAGATGGCCGATGACCGTGATCAGGAAGAACAGCAGCGCACCGCCGACGATGAGCTGCATCCGCGTCGGCGGTGCCTCGCCGGCCGGCCGGGCTGCCGGCCCCATGACGACCATGTTGGCCTTGTTGGTGGCCGGATCGGCCTGCTCCAGTTTGCTGACGGCCACCTGGAGCGCGGTGCGCAGCTTCGCGAGCTCGGTGCGGGTCTGCACGCTCTCCACGGTCCGGCCCGGATCGGCTGCCTCGGCCAGGTCGGTGATACGGCGGCTGGTCTGCATCACCATCTTCCGCAGCGCTTCGGGCGCCTCCGCCGTTTCGGGGTCGGCGTTGTCGCCCGCGATCCGCGCGGCGAAGGTGACGTACTGCTGGGCCACCTGGTCGGACAGCCGCTGCGCACGCTCCGGGGTCTCGGCCGTGCCCGAGATCTTGATGATGTTTCCGTCGGCGGCCTCGGCGTTCACCCGGTCCCGCAGCTCGCTGCCGCTGACCCCGCTCCAGCCGAGTGCGCCGGCCGCGCGGTCGACCACGACCGAACTGGTCGCGATCTCCGCCTGGGTGAGCAGCTCGCGTTCCTCCCACGCCCCGGGCAGCAGGACGGATGCCGACGTCGTGTAGCGCGGCGGCAACAGCAAAGAGGTGCCGTAGCCGGCGAGCGCACCCACCAGGGTGAGGATGGTGAGAAGCCGCCGGCGCCGACGGATGATCCTGCCGATCGTGGCCAGGCGTATCGTGTCATCGCTCAACGGTGCGGCCTCTTCCCTGCACGGTCGGGGTCGCCCGCCGACACCGGAGTGTGGTTCCGGCAGGCTGCGGCGTAGGCGGCGAGCAG
This sequence comes from Streptomyces sp. AM8-1-1, assembly GCF_032229325.1. NCBI lineage: Bacteria > Bacillati > Actinomycetota > Actinomycetes > Kitasatosporales > Streptomycetaceae > Streptomyces > Streptomyces sp. AM8-1-1. The sequence continues at coordinate 2,018,631 of NZ_CP135086.1, read as the reverse complement.
TGACGCTTGCGAGTTCCGCCAGGAGAGCGGTCCGCTGATCCGTTCCTGTCCGATCCTGCCCATCCGGGCCCGCTCCTGCGGATCATCGAGCAGCAGCGCGATGAGCTTGGCGAACTCGGCCTCGTCGTCGGCCGGCGCGTAGACGGCGGCGTCACCGGCGGAGACGCGCGCCTCCTTGAGGTCGAACGAGACGATCGGCCGGCCCATCGCCATGTACTCCAGGACCTTGTTCATGGTCGACACGTCGTTGAGCGGATTGCGCGGGTCGGGAGAGAGACACACGTCCGCGGTGGACAGGTAGCGCACCAGGTCGGCGTCCGGAATGCGCCCGGTGAACTGCACCTGCTCGGTGAGACCGAGCTGCCGTGACAGCGCCACCATCGCGTCGAAGGCGTCGCCGGAACCGACGAACACCGCGTGCCAGTCGGTCCGTCCGAACTCGTCGCGCAGCTTCGCAAGGGCCCGCAGGGCGTAGTCGACCCCGTCCTGAGGACCCATGACGCCGAGGTAGCACAGCAGATGCTGCTTGCCCCGCTTCAACTCCGCTTCGGGTGGGGCCGGTTGGAACCGGTCGGTCTGGGGCGCACTGCGCACCACGAAAACGTCCTCAGGGCGTCGACCGCCCCGGCTTATCGCGACGTCCCGATAGCTCTCGTTCGTGGCGAGCACGATGTCCGCGGCACGGTAGGTCCGCCGTTCCAGTGCGCATACGGCGCGGTAGAGCAGATCCTTGCCGCGGCCGAACCGCGAGAGGTACAGCTCGGGTACCAGGTCGTGCTGGTCGAAGACGAACCGCGCGCCGCGCCGCTTCAGCCACAGCGCGGGCAGGAACAGCAGGTCGGGCGGGTTGCAGGCGTGGACGACGTCGACCGGACCGACCTTCCGGGCCAGCCGGGCCGTGTGCCACAACGCCGTTCCGTACTCCCGCAGGTAGCCGGCCGGTCCGCCGGTGGCCGCGCGCAGCGGGTAGCGGTGGATCCGCACCCCGTCGATCACTGCCTCCGGCTCCGTGTCCCGCTTCTCCCCCCGGGGACAGATGACGTGCACCTCCCAGCCCGCGTCCCGCAGGGTCGTGCACTCCTGCCACACCCGCCGGTCGAACGGCACCGACAGGTTCTCCACCAGGATCAGCGCGCGACGGGCCGCCCCGTCGCCGCTGGTTGCGTCACCAAGCAAGGCCCACGTACCCCGGTTCGGTCCGGCGCGCATCGGCGTCGGGAAGGTGGATGAGATCGATGATCACCGGGCCGTCGCCATGGGGCAGTGCCGAGAGCACGGCTGGGTCCCTGGTCCCGACCAGGCACACCTCGGCGTGCTCGAGCACATCGTCGACGGAATCCGCGAGCAGGCGGGCGAGGTGCGGCAGCCGGGTCTCGATGTACTCGCGGTTCGCGCCGAGCAGCCGGGAGAGGTTCACGTTGGGGTCGTAGATCCGCAGGTCGTACCCCTTGCCGAAGAGTGTCTCCGCCAGTTCGACGAGCGGGCTCTCGCGGAGGTCGTCGGTGCCGGGTTTGAAGGACAGCCCGAACAGGCTCACCCGGCGCTTGCCGGTGCGTTCGACCAGCTCCACCGCGCGTTGCAGATGTGCGGAGTTGGAGGGCAGCACATGGGCGAGGATGGGCACCGAGACGTCGGCCCGCTGCGCCGCGTGGACCAGGCTGCGCAGGTCCTTGGGCAGGCAGGAGCCGCCGAAGGCGAAGCCGGGCCGCAGGTAGGCGGGGCTGATGTTCAGCTTGCGGTCGGCCAGGAACACGTCCATCACCTGGTGCGAGTCCACGCCGAGCGCCTGGCACACCGCGCCCAGTTCGTTCGCGAAGCCGACCTTGAGGCCGTGGAACGCGTTGTCTGCGTACTTGATCGCCTCGGCCGTCGGGACCGGCACCCGGAACACCTCGCCGGGCAATCCGTCGTACAGCGCCGTCAGTACGTCGCCGCTTGCCGGGTCGAGCTCGCCGATGACCGTCTTGGGCGGGTCGAAGAAGTCCCGCACGCTGGTGCCTTCGCGCAGGAACTCCGGGTTGACCGCGACTCCGAAGTCGACGCCGGCCGTGCCGCCGACGTATTTCTCCAGGATCGGGACCAGCAGGTTCAGACAGGTGCCCGGCAGCATGGTGCTGCGGAACACGATGGTCTGCCGCCCGCCCCGCTCGGCCACCGCGGCACCGATCTGCTCGGTGACACGCTCCAAGTACGTCGTGCACAGGCTGCCGTTGGGCTCCGACGGCGTACCGACGCAGATCAGTGACACCTCGCTGCCCATGATCGCCTCACGGACGTCCCCGGTGGCGCGTAGTGCTCCGGTCCGTACGACATCGGTGATGAGCTCGCCGATCCGCTCCTCGACCACCGGGGCCTTGCCGTCGTTGACCAGGTCGACCTTCACCGGGTTCACGTCCACCCCGATGACCTCGTGCCCCATGCTGGCCAGGCACGCGGCCGACACGCAGCCCACGTAACCGAGCCCGAAAACGCTGACTCTCATGACGCGTTCCTCCCCCCAGACAGGCCTTCGTGGCCTGTGGTACCTGCGTCGGCCGGCCAGTTGAGCCGCTGCCTTCCGCGCATCAGTAGGCCCCCTGTCCGTGGAGCACGGCACGCAGCGTCTTCCACAAGATCACCGTGTCCAGGGCGAGCGACCAGTCCTCCACGTACCGCAGGTCGAGGCGGACCGCCTCCTCCCACGGCAGGTCGCTGCGTCCGCTGATCTGCCACAGACCGGTGAGTCCGGGCTTGACCAGCAGCCGCCGCCGGATGTCCGGGCCGTACGCAGCGCACTCCTCCGGCAACGGAGGCCGCGGACCGACGAGCGACATCGAGCCGGTGAGCACGTTGAAGAGCTGTGGGAGCTCGTCGATCGAGTACCGGCGCAGCACCGCTCCCACCCGGGTCACGCGCGGGTCCCGGCGGAGCTTGAACAGCAGTCCCGCCCCCTCGTCGAGGCCGGCCAGCTCGGCACGTGCCCCGTGGGCCCCGGCGACCATGGTGCGGAACTTCAGGATGGTGAACTCGCGGCCGTCCTTGCCGACCCTGCGCTGGCGATAGACCGCGCCACCCCGGCTGTCCACCAGGACGAGCAGCGCGACGCACACCATCAACGGGGCGAACAGCATCAGCAGGAGCACCGCGGCCAAGCGGTCGACGACCCCTTTCACCGCTCTGCGGCCCCCGGTGAAGGTCGGCATGCTGACCCTCAACAGCGGGATCCCGAGGACCGCGTCGACGTGCAGCCGCGGGCCGGCCACCTCCATCAGCACGGGGGCCACGACCATCTCGGCATCGCTGCCTTCGAGGTTCCACGCCAGCCGCTGCAGCCGGTCCGGTGACCAGTGCGGGTCCGGTGTGACCGCGACGACACGGTAGCCGTCGCGGCGGACGTGGCCCGCGACGTCCGTCAGTCGGCCGACGACCGGCACACCGTCCAGCTGGTCACCGTCGAGCCCGAGACCGTCCGTCGTGCACACGGCATCCACCCGCCAGCCGAGGTGCGGGAACTTGCGGGTTCGGCTGATCAGATCGCGCACCGTTGCCGGGCTCCCGGCAGCGAGCACCGGTCTTAAACACCGCCCCTCGTACCGCTGTTTGTGCAGCCCGAGGCGGAGCAGATATCGCTCGGTCATCGTGACGAGCGCGATCGCGGGGATCGCGACGAAGATCCAGAGCTTGATGTTGCGCGAGGTGAGGGCGATCCCGCCGAGCGCCAGTACGACGGTGGCCGTGAACAGTGAGCGTCCGAGCCGGCGGAACTCCTCGGCGCCCTGGCCGAGCACGGCCGGGGCCCACGACCGGTTCACTGCGAGTGCTCCCAGCACGAGCAGTTCGGTGCCGAAGGCGAGAATTCCCCACTTCTCGTGCCAGTTGGCCGCGTCGCGGGACCCGAAGAAGTTGCCGATCGCCGCCACCACCAAAGCGGTGGCCACGGTGTCGCTGATGATCACGGTACGGCGGTATCGCTGCTCCCAGCCGTTCACCGGCCGGCTGATTGCCCCATTCGCCAGACGCCCCCGCGTCGACGGAACAGGGCCGACTAGTCCCCCCTGCTGCACAGAACCCCCCAGGTTCCCAGTGGTTCGACGTGCTCGCCTAACACTGTTCCTCCCCCCGGGAGGCCCCCGCCCCCCGCACGCTTCCACCCCTCGGGAGGCCCATCGCCCCCCGCGCCGCGCTGTTCCTCTCGGTGGGAGGGCCCCCGCCCGCCCCTTGCACGACATCACGGCCGCTTCGGCGCTACATGAACAACCCGCCCCGGCAGCGGTGGACTTGCACGTCCTGCCGGACTCTCGCGTGCACGGGAACCCGCCGAAACCTCGGGTGCTCCCCGCACCCGAAGCCCCTTCTCGGGCTCCAAGAACTGATCGGCCCCACGTCTGGCGGTGGGGATGCGACTGCTGGCTTTCCGTAGTGCCGGACTTGTCGGTCACTACTGGTCGTGTTGTGTCCGAGACTGGTCGTCTTGTGCCCGAGCGGTTGAAGCACGGTCAATCTAGACCAACAGGGCCGATCTGTAGAGAGGATGTGTGCAATTTGTGGTCAAGCTTTGAGGCCGGGCCCAACTGCCGCCGTCTGCAGGTGATTTGACTCCATCGCGCGTTCAGGGGTGCACGATGCGAGCGTGTCGGTGTCCGGCGGGAAGTTCAAGAGCGCCCCAGCGCCCCACGGTCCGCGTGCGGGCCGTGAGTCGCTGATGGGGGCCGCGTCACAAGCAGTCGGCGCTCGAAGTACGGGCAAGCTTGACCGATCCCGAGCGGCGGCCGCCCGACGGAACGTCAGGCGGCGTAGCAGAGCGCCTCGGAGCCGGCCGGGATCGAGGGCCGGTCCACGGCCAGGTGCAGCGGACGAGCATCCGCCGCGCCCTGCGAGCGCCGGCGGGCGAAGACGACGAGACGCAGCACCGCGAACCGCGCGACACCGGCCAGCGCGGAGGCGGACAGGTAGACGACCTGCTGGAGCAGCGCGCCCGGCTCCGCCGCCAGTTGGTGCAGAACGAGCATCGCCACGCAGGTCACCGCATACGCCGCCGCCGCGGATCCGGCCGACTGCACATGCTGGCGCCAGGTCGCGCGCCCACCCGCGCCGAAGGTGAAGCGCGCGTGCAGCTCGGTGGCGAGGAGTGTGGAGACCACGGTGATCAGAGCGTTGGCGAGGGCCCAGGGGATCCAGGAGGCGAGGGCCGCCACGGCGAAGCTGGAGGCGAGCCCCACCCCGCCGCCGCAGAGTACGAAGCGGGCGAAGGCGGTGACGGCGCCGGGTGTCGCCTGCTGCTGACCCTGTGCTGTCTCCATGGTCCGACCCCTTCGGGACTCGCTCTGCGAAACGCGCACGACTCGACCGTGGGGCCGAGCGCTACGCTGCTGTGACGCCATAATGGCACATGAGTGGCGCCACGTGGAGCCATTTTCGGCATCGCGTGTGCCGCTCACAGCGGCATGGCGGGGGGCGGCTGGTAAATGCGCAGGTCAGAAGCTTGGTGCGGTGTCGGTGGTCCGGTGCCTGTCCTTCGTCGCGGGGAGCGGCAGGTGCAGGGCAGAGGCATGTCTTCTCTGTGTCTTCCCTGAAGGACTCCTTTGAGTGGGCTCCCGGGAGTCGCTCGTCGAACCTTGCGGCGTCTCGCGGTGCCAACCGGCACCAATAGGCGCCTCTGTGGTGGCGCCCAGGAGGTTGTACATCCGTATGGTGCCGCGCTGGCGCAATCCGATGTTGGCGCGTTTTCCCAGTTCAGAGCCCTTTTGGCGGTCGGGTGAGGTGATTGCTTCCGTTGGGCACTTGCCTGTGACGCCACTGTGGTGCCATGATGACGTCATGGACCTCACGCCGTATGTCGACAACCTGCGCCGCGAACTCGCGGTGGCCGCCGAAGCCGGCGGCGAAGAAGCCCGCGAAATCGCCGAGCGCCTCACCGCTCCCCTGGAGTCGGCGACCCGCCTGACGATGCTCAACGTGCTCTCCGCCGCGATGGACGAGGTCACCCGTGAACTCGCCCCGGGTTCGGTCGACGTACGGCTGCGCGGACTCGACCCCGACTTCGTGGTGACACGGCCGGCGGGCGACGAGGCGTACGACGAGGGGAGCGGGCCGGCCGAGCCGCTCAGGGCACCGGCTCCGGCGCCCGCCGACGGCGACGAGGGCGGCACCGCCCGCGTCAATCTGCGCCTGCCGGCCCACCTCAAGGCACGCGCCGAGGAGGCCGCGAGTCGCGAGGGCCTGTCGGTCAACGCCTGGCTGGTGCGGGCCGTGTCGGCCGCGGTCGACGGTGGCACCCAGTCGCGTACGGCGGAGAAGACCCGGGCCACCCGCACCGTCGGAAACAGCTTCACGGGCTGGGTGCGCTAGCCGCGCCCCGCTCCCACTCACTCACACCACGTCCCACCAGCAGGGACGCCGCGAAGACCCAAGAGGACGGGACAGCCATGCCTTCTTTCGACACCCCTCTGCCGATCTCGGTCACCGCCAACGTGGCCGCCGGTTCCATCCAGTTCACCGCGACCGACCGCCACGACACCGTGGTCGAGGTGCGGCCCCGCGACCCGAAGAAGGACAAGGACGTCCGGGTCGTCGAGCAGACCGAGGTCTCCTATGCCGGCGGTGTGCTGACCATCCGGACACCCAAGGGTCCCTACCTCGTCGGCCCCACCGGCAGCGTCGACGTGACGGTCGAACTGCCCACCGGCTCGCGCATCGACGCGACCGGCTCCTGGACGCAGGTGCTCGGCGAGGGCCGGCTCGGCGAGGTCCGTGTGAAGACGTCGTCGGGTGACGTCCGCCTGGACGAGACGGGCCCGCTTCAGCTGACGGCGTCGCACGGGTCGATCACCGTGGGCCAGGTCGAGGGCCTGGCCGAGATCACCACCAGTTCCGGCAGCGTGCGCGTCGGTGTCGTGGACGGCCCGGCCGTCCTGAAGAACTCGCACGGCTCCACGACCATCGGTGCCGCTCTCGGCGAGCTGCGAGTGCGCGGTGCCAACGGCGACATCGACATCCAGCGCGCCGAGAGCTCGGTCGCCGCGACCACCGCCCACGGCACCCTGCGCGTGGGTGATGTGGCCCGTGGCACCGTCCAGTTGGAGACCTCCTACGGCGCCATCGAGATCGGTGTCCGCGAGGGCACGGCCGCCTGGCTCGACGTCAGCTCGAGCAACGGGCAGGTCCGCAACGGACTCGCCTCCTCCGACAACCCGGACAAGACCGACGAGACCGTCGAGGTCAAGGCCCGCACCCGCTACGGCAACATCGACATCCGCCGCGCCCGCGCCTGACCGCCCGGTCTCCTGCCCACCACGCCCACTTCACCGCTCACCGCTCCTTCGAATGGGAGGGCCCCATGCCTTCTTCTGTCATGCCCACGTCTAGTCAGTCCGGCGGGTCCCCGTCGCCGGCCGCCGTCTCCGCCGTCGGTCTGCGCAAGTCGTACGGCGACAAGACCGTCCTCGACGGCATCGACCTCGTCGTGCCGGCCGGGTCCGTGTTCGCGCTGCTCGGCCCGAACGGCGCCGGCAAGACCACCGCCGTGAAGATCCTCTCCACGCTCATCGCGGCCGACGGCGGGCAGGCCCAGGTCGCGGGTCACGACCTGACCGCCGAGCCGCAGGCGGTGCGGGCCGCGATCGGTGTCACCGGGCAGTTCTCCGCCGTCGACGGTCTGATCACCGGCGAGGAGAACATGCTCCTGATGGCGGACCTGCACCATCTCTCCCGTGCCGAAGGCCGGCGTACCGCCGCCGAGTTGCTGGAGCGCTTCGACCTCACGGACGCGGCGAAGAAGCCCGCCTCCACCTACTCCGGCGGTATGAAGCGCCGTCTCGACATCGCCATGACGCTGGTGGGTGACCCGCGGATCATCTTCCTCGACGAGCCGACCACCGGACTCGACCCGCGTGCCCGTCACAACATGTGGGGCATCATCCGCGAGCTGGTCTCCGGCGGTGTCACCGTCTTCCTCACCACGCAGTACCTCGAAGACGCGGACGAACTCGCCGACCGCATCGCCGTCCTGAACGGCGGGAAGATCGTCGCCGAAGGCAGCGCGGACGAGCTGAAGCGCCTGATTCCCGGCGGACACGTCCGGATCCGCTTCACCGACCCCGCCGCCTACCAGTCGGCCGCCGTTGCCCTGCACGAGGTCACCCGCGACGACGAGTCGCTGTCGCTTCAGATCCCGAGCGACGGCAGCCAGCGCGAACTGCGCTCGATCCTCGACTGGCTGGACTCCGCCGGCATCGAGGCGGACGAGCTCACCGTGCACACCCCCGACCTCGACGACGTGTTCTTCGCCCTGACCGGCCCTGCCGGCACCACCGCCGTCCCCAACCAGTCCAAGGAGACCGTCCGATGAGCGCCCTCTCTCTCGCCGTCCGCGACTCGAACACCATGCTGCGGCGCAACCTGCTCCACGCGCGGCGCTATCCCTCGCTCACCCTGAACCTGCTGCTCACGCCAGTCATGCTGCTGCTGCTCTTCGTCTACATCTTCGGCGACGTGATGAGCGCGGGCATCGGCGGCGGCGGAGCCGACAGATCCGAGTACATCGCGTATCTCGTCCCGGGCATCGTGCTGATGACCATCGGCTCCACCACGATCGGCACCGCGGTCTCCGTCTCCACCGACATGTCCGAGGGCATCATCGCCCGCTTCCGCACCATGGCCATCCACCGCAGCTCCGTCCTCGTCGGACACGTCGTCGGCAGCGTCCTGCAGGCAGTCGCCAGCGTGGTCCTCGTCGGCGCCGTGGCGGTGGCCATCGGCTTCCGCTCCACCGACGCCTCCGTTCTGGAGTGGCTCGCGGCGCTCGGACTGCTCGTCCTCTTCGCCACGGCGCTCACCTGGATCGCCGTCGGAATGGGCCTGATCAGCCCGAACGCCGAGGCCGCCAGCAACAACGCCCTGCCGCTGATCTTCCTCCCGCTCATCTCCAGCACCTTCGTCCCGGTCGACGCGATGCCGGGCTGGTTCCAGCCCATCGCCGAGTACCAGCCCTTCACACCGGCCATCGAGACCCTGCGCGGCCTGCTGCTCGGCACCGAGATCGGCCACAACGGCTGGCTCGCCGTGCTCTGGTGCGTGGGACTCGCCGTCCTCGGCTACGTCTGGTCCAAGTCGGTGTTCAACCGCGACCCGAAGTAGGGGGCAGCAGCTTGCGGGCCGCGCCCGCAGACCGTCCTCCAGGGCGGCGTACTCCGACAACGCGTCGGCGTACGCCGCCCGTTGGTCTTCCTGCCGCCTCCCGCCCCGGCTACTCCGGCAACCCCTGGCTCCGGACCGTCGGAGTCGAGGCTGGGGAGAGAGCCGGATGTGTCCTCAGGTCCGCGGCCAGGGCCGCCCGTCGAGGCGTTCGATGTCGCGGTTCAGACGGTCCAGACAGGACGCCAGTTGGCCGGCCTCCTTCGGGGTCCAGTCGGCCAGCACCTTCGACAGGCCGTCCAGGTTCTGGGCGCGGTCCGACTCCAACTGGCGCTCGCCCTCGGGGGTGATGGAGAACTTGCGGGCGATGCCCCCCTCCGGGTCGGGAATGCGCTCGACGACCCCGGCGCGCATCATCGCGGCCGTCTGCCGGTTGAGGGTGGAGGTGTCCAGGCCGAACGCGTCGCTGAGCTGGCTGATCGACATGGGTCCCTCTGCCTGGATGCGGCTGAGCAGGATGTAGGCACTGCGGTCGAGCAGGCGGTTGCTCCGGTGGGACAGCAGGTTCATGTACCGCCCGAGCAGCATGGTCTCGAACTCGATCTGGGCAAGGGGCATGTCCACGCGCGGCTTCCTTCGGCTCCTGACGCACCCTCCGTCGCGAGAGGGCGCCTCGGGTTCAGATATACCACGGGCCGTATGTATGATGCATTTAATGTGCATGATGCATATCGACTGTATGGTGCACATCGACATCGACATCGACAGCGCCGGGCATCGACGGCACCGGGCGCGCCTCACCAGGACCCGCAGAGCACGAGGAGTACCCGTGGACAGTTCCCAGCCCGAAGCCCGCCCCGGCGGTGTTGTCGGGATCCTCGCCTTCGCGGGCATCGTGGCCGCGCTCACTCAGACCCTTGTGGTGCCGCTGATCGCGGAACTGCCGAAGCTGCTCGACACCTCGGCGTCCAACGCCTCATGGGTGATCACCGCGACGCTGCTCGCGGCCGCCGTGGCCACCCCCGTCGCCGGGCGCCTCGGTGACATGTACGGCAAGCGGCGCATGCTGCTGGTCTCGCTGGCCCCCCTCGTCCTCGGCTCCGTCGTCTGCGCCCTCTCCTCCTCCGTGGTCCCGATGATCGCCGGGCGGGGTCTCCAGGGCCTCGGCATGGGCGTCGTGCCCCTCGGTATCAGCCTGCTGCGCGACGTGGTCCCGGCCGAGAAGCTCGGTTCGTCCATCGCGATCATGAGCGCGTCCATGGGCGTGGGTGGCGCGCTCGGCCTTCCGTTCTCCGCGGCGATCGCCGAGAACGTCAGCTGGCGCGTGCTGTTCTGGGTCGTCGCGGTCCTGGCGCTCGCGGTCGCCGCCCTGATCCGGGTCGTCGTGCCCGCGGGCCGGCAGACCACCGGGACGGGCGGCTTCGACGGGCTCGGCGCCGTCGGACTCGGCACCGCGCTGGTCTGTCTGCTGCTCGCCGTCTCCAAGGGCGCCGACTGGGGCTGGGGGAGCGCCACCACCCTCGGCCTCTTCGCCGCCACCGTCGTCGTGCTGCTGGCCTGGGGCCGGTGGGAGCTGCGGATCACCGACCCGTTGGTCGATCTGCGGGTGACCGCCCGCCCCCAGGTCCTGATGACCAACGTGGCCTCGGTCCTGGTCGGATTCGCGATGTACGCGCAGTCGCTGGTCGTTCCGCAGCTGCTCCAGTTGCCCGAGGCGACCGGCTACGGCCTCGGCCAGTCCATGCTCGCCATGGGCCTGTGGATGGCCCCCGCCGGTCTGATGATGATGGTGATGTCGCCCCTCGGGGCCAAACTCTCCGCCGCCAAGGGGCCCAAGGTCACCCTGGCCGTCGGCAGCCTGGTCATCGCCGCCGGCTACGGCCTGTGCGTACCGATGACCGGTTCGGGCTCCACCTGGGGGCTGCTCGCGGTGACCATCGTCTGCAACACGGGGGTGGGCTTCGCCTACGGCGCCATGCCGGCCCTCATCATGGGCGCCGTGCCGCAGTCGGAGACCGCGTCGGCGAACAGCTTCAACACCCTGATGCGCTCGATCGGCAGCTCCGTGTCCGCCGCCGTCATCGGTGTGGTGCTGGCTCAGATGACCACCGACTTCGGCGGCTACGCCCTGCCGTCCGAGAGCGGATTCCGGCTCGCCGTGATCATCGGCTGCTGCGTGGGCCTGGCCGCCGCGGTCGTCGCCGCGCTCATTCCCGTCCGTGCCGTGGTCGCGGCACCGCCGGCCGGAGGCGGGGAGCAGCCCTCGCCCAAGGTGCCGCAGGCGCGGGCCTGACACGCTGCGACGCGGTCCGGGGGGTGTGCCGCCGTGGGCCCGGCCGGTCGGCGGGGCGGGGGCGTACGCCGCCGCGGGGCGAGGTCGTGTCCCGCCGTCGCGGGGGAGCGGGGAGCAGGGTGCGGTTGCGGGGGATGCGGGGTGCCGCCCCTGTGAGCCGGTGAGGGCTGCCTGGTGCGGGGAGCCGTACCCCCGCCCCCGCGGGGAAGTCGCACACCAGCGCCGGAATGTCTCCGTCCGCGAGAACGTTGGTATCTGCAACGACCGACCGGAAGTCCCCACGTCATCAGCGAGGAACCGTGAACCAGCACAGCCCCGAGCAGCCCGCCGACATCGTCGCCCGTCTGCGGGCCACGTACCGCGCCGGACGCACCGCCCCTGTCGACTGGCGTACGGCCCAGCTCCGCCGGCTGCGCGAGATGCTCACCGAGCACGGCACCGACCTCGCCGACGCCCTCCACGCCGACCTCGGCAAGAGTTCCGCCGAGGCATTCCGTACCGAGATCGACTTCACGGTCCGCGAGATCGACCACACGCTGGAGCACCTCGACGACTGGCTGCGCCCGGAGCCCGCGCCCGTCCCCGCGCACATCGGCGAGGCGGCGGCCTGGACCCAGTACGACCCGCTGGGCGTCGTCCTCGTCATCGCGCCGTGGAACTATCCGGTGCAGCTGCTGCTGACTCCCATGATCGGCGCGCTCGCCGCGGGCAACGCGGTGGTGGCCAAGCCCAGCGAGATGGCCCCGGCCACCTCCCTCGTCCTCGCGCGCCTGCTGCCGCGGTTCCTCGACACGGACGCAGTGGCTGTCGTCGAAGGCGGGATTCCCGAGACCACCGCCCTCCTCGCGGAACGCTTCGACCACATCTTCTACACCGGCAACGGAACCGTCGGCCGCATCGTCATGACGGCCGCGGCCCGGCACCTCACGCCGGTCACGCTCGAACTGGGCGGCAAGTCACCCGTGTTCGTCGACCGGGACGCCGACCTCACCACGGTCGCCGCCCGTCTGGCACGGGGCAAGTTCCTCAACGCCGGCCAGACATGCGTCGCACCCGACTACGTCCTCACCGATCCGGAAACGGCCCGTGCCCTCGAACCCGCCCTGACCGAAGCCGTGCGGCAGCTGTACGGCGCCGAGCCGGCGATCTCCCCCGAGTACGGCCGGATCGTCAACGAACGCCACTTCGACCGGCTCCGTGGCCTGCTGGACTCCGGACGCGTGGTGGTCGGCGGCGCCACCGACCGCGACCGCAAGTACATCGCCCCGACCGTCCTGGCCGATGTCGACCCCGGCGCCCCGGTCATGCAGGAGGAGATCTTCGGCCCGGTCCTGCCCATCGTCACCGTTCCCGGACTGGATGAGGCCATCGACTTCATCAACGACCGCGACAAGCCGCTGGCGCTGTACGCCTTCACCGAGTCGCCCGACACCCGCCGGCGGCTCGCGGCGGAGACGTCCTCGGGCGGCCTCGGATTCGGTCTGCCGCTCGCCCATCTCACCGTCTCCGACCTGCCGTTCGGCGGAGTCGGTGAAAGCGGCATGGGCAACTACCACGGCCGGTACTCGATCGAGACGTTCAGCCACCGCAAGGCCGTCCTGGAGAAGCCGCTGGGCTGAGGCCGACCGGCGACCGTGTGCCCGCCAGGTCAGTACGCCGAATCCAGCCGCTCCCGCTGCTGCTCCGTGAGCTCCAGGTCGACCGCCTCCAGGCTCTCGTTCAGCTGCGCCACCGAGGACGCCCCGACGAGGGGAATCATGGGAACCTCGCCACCGATCAGCCAGGCCAGCACCACCTGGTTGACCGTCGCGCCGGCCTCCTTCGCCACCTCGTGCAGCGCTGCCAGCCGTACCGGCGTGCCCGCATGCTCGAAGTCGCTCCCCAGCGGCTTGTCCTCCCGGACGTACGCGCCGGACAGCAGCGGCGAGTAGGCGACCAGCGGCAGCCCGGGTTCGGAGCGCAGATAGCTCAGCAACTCCCCGCTCATCACGCCTTCCTGGCCGTCGGGTGAGCGACGGCTCGGGAAATCGGTGCGCCGCCGCAGATAGCTGTGGTGGTACTGAAGGACTTCGTACCCCGGCAGGCCGGCGTCCCTGGCCAGGGACCGGGCGCGTTCGACCTGCCAGGCCCAGTGGTTGCTCACCCCCAGCAGGCCGACGCTGCCGTCGGCGACGAGCCCGGCGAAGGCCTCGACGGTCTCCTCCATCGGCACCCGCCGGTCCTGGGTGTGGGCGTAGAGGAGGTCGATCTTCTCCACGCCCAGGTGCTTGCGGCTCCGCTCCGCGGACTCCCGGATCACCCGTGCCGACAGCCCCTCGATGTCGTGGGAGAACGTGGTGCTGGGCCTGTTGGGCCGTCCGCCGAGTTTGGTGGCGATCACCACCTCGTCCGTGACACCGCGGCTGCGCCGCCAGCGGCCGAGGAGCTGCTCGCTCTCCCCGCCCTGGCTTCCGGTGTGCCAGAACGCGTAGTTGTCGGCGGTGTCGATGAAGGTGCCACCCGCCTCGACATAGCGGTCGAGCACGGCGAACGACGTGGCCTCGTCGGTGGCGGTGCCCAGCAGCATGGCGCCGAGGCTCAGGACGCTCACCTCGCGGCGGGTCCTCGGGTCCTGGCCGATCGTGCGGTATCTCATCCCGGTTCCTCTCCTGCGCCGTGGGGCCAGGGCGCTGGCGGGGAGTCTGGATCTTCGAGAGCACTCCAAGTCAACCCCTGCCGCGGACGGTTGCCGGGGCGTGCCCGGTCGGCAGCGGGTGCCGCGGCCGTCGGGTCGGCGTTCACCCCTTCCGTCGTCCGCACTCCGCGTGATACTCAAGAAACTGACTAGTCACTATTCTGACTATGGCATCCATGCAGAGTCAGTCCGGGAAGCCTGGAGGAACCATGACGAGCACCACCGACCGATTCCGTGCAGCCGTGGAGAGCCGTGATCTCGCCGCTCTGGACGATCTGTTCACCGAGGACGTGCGCTTCTACAGCCCGGTCAAGTTCAAGCCCTTCGAGGGCAGGCCGATGGTGATCGGCCTGTGCAATGTGCTGTTCCGTACGTTCGAGGAATTCCGCTACGTCGGACGGCTCGACGGCACGGGGGAGACCGCGGACGGCAAGGAGGCGCCGTCCGAGATCCTGGTCTTCCGGGCCACGGTCAACGGCAAGGAGATCCATGGCCTCGACCTCCTTCAGCTCGACGAGTCCGGAAGGATCAAGGAGTTCACCGTGATGGTCCGCCCGCTGTCCGCCGTGCAGGCCATGTCGGACGCCGTCTTCACGGGTCTGGTCGCCGACGGCCTCGTGCCCGCACCGGCCGAGGGCTGACCCAGGGGCGTCCGATCCGTGCCCGACTCACCCGTGTCGCTGTTGGGCCGAACGGGTGAGGCGCGCCAGGATGGGGAGCATGAGTAGGTACGAGAGGTACGACGTCACCGACGAGCAGTGGGAGGGCCTCGCCCAGGTCGTCCCCCTGCGCAGCCGTAACGAGTGGCCGTCGCGTGTCGACCACCGGACCGTTCCCCATGACTACGAGGCCGTCGAGCAGCGCCGCTTCGTCGTCCTGCGCGTGCAGGTCTTCGCCGACGCGCGCGAGGTGGCCGAGTACCTGGTCGCGCAGATTCCCGTCCTGCTCGACCTGACCGGCGCCGACACCGATGTCGCCAAGCGCATCCTGGACTTCAGCAGCGGGGTCGTCTTCGGCCTCGGCAGCGGCATGCACCGAGTCGACCGGAACGTCTTTCTGCTCGCCCCCGTCGGCACCGAGGTCGAGGGCCTGGCAGCCGCCACCGACACCCTGAGCCGCTCCGTCCCCCGTTCGTAGGAAGGTCGCCGAGGCGGAACGGTTCGGCGTGTCGAGCGCTGCGTACCGTCCGGTTCATGACCACCAGCAGCCCGCTCACCGGCCCGGATTCCGTGCCGGCCGGCGCATCCAGTGCTCGCCCGACCGTCACCGAACTGCGGTTGTCCGCCTTCCGCAAACACCGGGGAGCGACGTATCCCGTCGCCCCGATCACTCTCTTCGCCGGGCCGAGCGGCAGCGGCAAGTCCAGTGTTCTGCAGGCGTACGAGGCACTGGCGCGGCTCGGCGCGGGCGACGAACTCGACGAGGTGTTCCCGGACCCGGCGGCCTGCGTACCGGAGTCGGCGGGGCCCGACGCACAGGGACGGCGGGGATTCCGCATCGGCTGCACGGTCGACGGTCCCGCGGGCCCGGTACGGCTCGACCTCGCCGTCCAGGCCGAACCCGAACTGCGCATCGTCGGCGAGCGGTTGAGCTGCGGGCGCCAGACCCTGCTCACCACCGCGCTGCGCGACCCCGGACGGTCCACGGTCCAAGCCGCATGGCACACCGCCGGATCCGTGTCCGTGACCCGCGCACCGCTCCCCGACGACCGGCTCGGCACAGCGCTGCTGCCCTTGCGCGTGGCCGGCAAGACCGACGGCCAGTTACGCGTGCTCGCCGCTGCCGAACAGATGGTGGTCGCTCTGCGCTCGGTCTTCGCCTGCGACCCGCAGCCCTACGGCATGCGCCGGCCGGTGGCAGCGGGGGAGGGCAGGCTGCGACGGGGCTGCGACAACCTCGCCGAAGTGCTGCACCGTACGCGCAGCGAGTGCGCCAAGCGACATGCCCGGCTGGCCGCGGCGGCCCGCACGGGATGCGCCGGGGAGGTGGCGGATCTGGCCGTGGAGGAACTGGGGGACGGGACGGTGCGGGCTCTGCTCGGCCGGGGCGAAGGGCGGGACGCGACACCCGTGGGGCGGCTCGGGGAGGGCGAGTTGAGGTACCTGGGACTCGCGCTGGTGCTGCTCACCGGGCCCGGCGTGCTCGCGATGGACCAGGCGGCGGAGGTGCCGTCCGCGTATCAGTCCCTCACCGTCCTCGCCGACGGCTTCGACCGCTGTCTCGACCCGCGGCAGGCACGCGAACTGACCCTCCTGGCCGCGGAGATGACGGCCCGCGGGCATGTGCGCCTGGTGGGGGCCGTCGCCGACGCGGGCTTCGCGCGCGGGGTCGAGGGCGCGACGGTGGTAGATCTGGTCCCGTGACGAGACACGACGGACTGGATGTGGCCGGGTTGCAGCGCAGGCTCGCCGAATTCGCTCAGGCGCGCGGCTGGGAGCCGTACCACACCTCGAAGAATCTGGCAGTGGCGCTCAGCGTCGAGGCGGCCGAACTGGTGGAGATCTTCCAGTGGTTGACGCCCGAGGAGTCGGCGCGGGTGATGGACGACGAGGAGAAGGCGCACCGGGTGCGGGACGAGGTCGCCGATGTGCTGGCGTACCTGCTCCAGTTCTGCGAAGTGCTCGGTGTGGACGCGCTGTCGGCGCTCTCCGACAAGATCGACCGCAACGAGACCCGCTTCCCCGTGAAGTGAACTCCAGGTGGAATGAGGGGGTCCGGAAGCCTGTTGATCATGCTTCTGTCACTCTCCGGAGTTGTCTACTTATCCACAACCGCCTGGCTGTCCACAGATTTCCGAATTCCTCTGGCGTTCAGGCTCAACCGCCTTCACTCTGGGTAATGAACTGAGTGGGCAGTAAGTCGTACGAACGGGGGCGGCGTTCATGGACGCGGAGCGGCTCATCGACGCGAGTCGACATGCCTTGGTGCAGAGCAGGGAAGTGCCGGACATCGTGGCGGAAGCCTGGCAGGCCCAGGCCCTCGCCCAGGCGATCGGAGACAGGCTGGCGGCCCACGGGCCACTGGAGGTGAGAGGCGAGGCGCGCGGGCTCAGCGAGATCGGCGGAGGCGGCGGTGTGGCGCTGGACCACCCGGCCGTCCGCAGCGCCGGGATCAGAGCCGCGCAGCTCTCCGGGGTGGCCGACGCACGGGAGACGCTGATCGCACTCGGCGCGCTGCTGGGCGATGTGGGGATCGCCCTGGTCGGTGTGGCCTGCGGCACCGACGAGGAGGGTTTGTACTGGCAGTGCATCGAGGCCATAGACGCGGCCGACGAGTCGAACGACCGGGTGCGCGGGATGCTGCGCCGGCTGACGGCGCGGGAAGCGGCGAGACCGCCTGATGCGGTCAGAGGGAGAGCCGGACCTGCGGCTACCCCGTCCGTTCGGAGTGACTCTCCGGCCGAGCGGCTGACGAAGCCGTCCGGGGCCGGTCCGTCGTGCCCGGGTGGCGCGTCCGGGCAGTCCGGGCCGCCGGTACCGCCCGGCAGGTCCGGGCCGTCGGAGCTGCCGGGCGCATCAGAAACGCCGGTGACGTCCGGGCCGGTGGTCATGCCGGACGCGGTGGACTCGGCGGCGGGTACATCGTGACGGGTGCGGGTGCGGGTGCGGGTGCGGGTGCGGGTGCGGGTGCGGGTGCGGGTGCCGGGGCTGGCGCGGGCTCGTGTGCCGGACGCGGCTCGGGTGTGGGTGCGGGGCGCGGGACAACCTTTGGGGCGCCCGGGGGTGACGCGGGCTTGGATGCGGGTGCCGGGCAGGGCACGGTCCGGGTGCGTGCCGGAGGCGGCGCGGTCTCGCGTGCCGGACGCGGCTCGGGTGCGGGTGCCGGTGCGCCACGACCGGTCCTGTGCACCGGGGCGTGTTCACCCGACCGTGGCAGGGCGGGCCTGGCCGCGACGGTGGGGTTGACTCACCCTCGAAGGTGCAGGATGGATGTATGGATCTTCGAATCTTCACCGAGCCCCAGCAAGGGGCGAGCTACGACACCCTGCTGACCGTTGCCAAGGCGACCGAGGACCTCGGCTTCGACGCCTTCTTCCGGTCCGACCACTACGTCGCCATGGGCTCCGCCGACGGGCTGCCCGGGCCCACCGACGCATGGATCACCCTGGCCGGGCTCGCCCGGGAGACCAGCCGTATCCGGCTCGGGACCCTGATGACGGCGGGCACCTTCCGGCTTCCGGGGGTGCTGGCCATCCAGGTGGCCCAGGTCGACCAGATGTCGGGCGGCCGGGTCGAGCTGGGCCTGGGCGCCGGCTGGTTCGAGGAGGAGCACAGGGCCTACGGCATCCCCTTCCCCAAGGAGAAGTTCGCGCGGCTGGAGGAGCAGCTCGCGATCGTCACCGGGCTCTGGGCGACGGAGGTCGGCAAGACGTTCTCCCACACGGGCCGGCACTACCAGCTGACCGATTCGCCCGCGCTGCCCAAGCCGGTACACGGCAAGGTGCCGGTGCTGATCGGCGGACACGGGGCGACCCGCACCCCGCGCCTCGCCGCGCAGTACGCCGACGAGTTCAACATCCCCTTCGCCTCCATCGAGGACAGCGAGCGCCAGTTCGGCCGGGTCCGCGCCGCCGCGGAGGCGGCCGGTCGCGCGGCCGGCGACCTGGTGTACTCCAACGCCTTGGTCGTCTGCGTGGGCAAGGACGACGCCGAGGTGGCCCGCCGAGCCGCTGCCATCGGCAGGGATGTCGACGAGCTCAAGGCGAACGGACTGGCCGGCTCGCCCGCCGAAGTCGTCGACAAGATCGGGCGGTACGAGGCGATCGGCGCGTCCCGGCTCTACCTCCAGGTCCTGGACCTGCACGACCTGGAACACCTGGAGCTGATCTCCGCGCAGGTCCAGCCCCAGTTGAGCTGACTCCCGTGCAGCCCGCCCGTTCGCTCGCCGCCGCCCTCGCCGAAGGCACCGTCGTCCTCGACGGAGGGCTCTCCAACCAACTGGAGGCCCAGGGATGCGACCTGTCCGACGACCTCTGGTCGGCCAGGCTGCTCGCGGACGATCCGCACCAGATCGAGGCGGCCCACGCCGCGTACGTCCGGGCGGGTGCGCAGGTCCTCATCACCGCCAGCTATCAGGCGACGTTCGAAGGCTTCGCCCGCCACGGCGTGCGCCGTCCCGAGGCGGCGAGGCTGTTCGCCCGCAGCGTGCAGCGGGCCCGGGCCGCCGCCGAGTCGACACGGAACGAGGTGTGGGTGGCGGCCTCGGTGGGTCCGTACGGGGCGATGCTCGCCGACGGGAGCGAGTACCGCGGGAGGTACGGGCTGTCCGTGCGGGAGCTGGAGCGTTTCCACCGGCCCAGGATCGAGGCCCTGGCCGACGCGGGGCCCGATGTCCTCGCCCTGGAGACGGTGCCGGACCTCGACGAGGCCGAGGCGCTGCTGCGCGCGGTCGACGGCTGCGGGATTCCCGTGTGGCTGTCGTACAGCATCGCGGGTGACCGGACCCGGGCCGGCCAGCCGCTGGCAGCCGCCTGTGCACCGGCCGCCGGGCATGACCAGGTGATCGCGGTGGGCATCAACTGCTGCGAGCCGGACGACGCCGGCCCCGCGGTCGAGCAGGTGGCCGCGGTGACCGGAAAGCCCGTCGTCGTCTATCCCAACAGCGGCGAGCGGTGGGACGCCGGTGCGCGGCGCTGGCGGGGCGGGCCGACCTACGATCCCGCCCGCTCACCGGACTGGTCGGCGTCGGGCGCCCGCCTGATCGGCGGCTGCTGCCGGGTCGGTCCCGACACGATCGCCCGCGTCGCCGCCCTCACACGTGGCGGCGGCTGAACCCTGCCGGTAGGTCGTGACCGGTCGACCGTCGCATACGCGGACGCGATCAGCTGGACAGCCCTCAGGCGCGTGGTTCGGCCGGCGCCGCGTCGGGCCAGGTGATCTTGTAGTACGTCAGGCGTTCGTCCTCCGCGAACTGCTCCATGCCGGCTGCGGCCATGACGCGTTGGGACGCGATGTTGTCGCGGTCGGTGTCACCCTGCACGCAGGTGATGCCGCGTGCGCGGGCGAACGCCAGCAGAGCGCGGAGCGCCTCGGAGGCGTACCCCTTGCCCTGCACCGACGGGATCAGGCCGTAGCCGATCGTGACGCTGCCGCTGTGGTCCGCGGGGCCGTGGAAGCCCGTCCCGCCGATCGCCCGTCCGTCCTCGCGCAGCCGGATCTCATAGGCGCCGAAGGGCTGGGGATCACCGGTGCTCGCGCACACATCCAGGAAGCGCCTGGCTCCGGCCATGTCCCCGTCGGCCGGGTATCCGGGCGCCCAGCGGTCGCCGCAGTCCGGCTCGCCCGCCACCACGCGTTCCGCGTCGCCGGGGCTCATCGGATGCAGTACGAGCCGCGCTGTCACAAGGTCGTCCATGGGCGCTGAAGTAGCACGCGGGGCGGCCGGAACGCATGCGGATTATCCGTCCCGACTCCCCGGCACCCGAAGCAACCGCAGGTGCGGTGCGGCCCGCCGCCGCCCCGTCGCCCGGCTTCCGTCCGACGGGGAATTCCCTGGTCGGGACCGGTGAATACGGCCATACTCGGACGGGTGTTCCTGACGATCAGCACCACCGGCACCCCAGAGCGTCCCGCGACCGACCTCGGCTTTCTGCTGCACAAGCATCCCGACAAGGCGCAGACGTTCTCCACCTCGCACGGCACGGCGCACGTCTTCTACCCCGAGGCGTCCGCCGAGCGGTGCACTGCCGCACTTCTGCTGGAGGTGGATCCGGTGGCGCTCGTGCGGCGTGGCAAGGGCAAGGGCCGTGGCGGCGCGCCCGACGCGGCGCTCGCGCAGTACGTCAACGACCGCCCGTACGCCGCGTCCTCGCTGCTCTCCGTCGCCATGACCACCGTGTTCAAGAGCGCCCTGCGGGGCGTGTGCGCCGCGCTTCCCGAGCGGGCCGAGGCACCTCTGCCGCTGCGGATCGAGGTGCCCGCCATGCCCGCGCGCGGTGGCGCCGAACTGGTGCGGAAGCTGTTCGGCCCGCTGGGCTGGACCTCGGTGGACGCGCGGCCGGTGGCGCTGGACGAGCAGTTCCCGGAGTGGGGAGACTCCCGCTACGTACAGCTGGTGCTGGAGGGGGACCTGCGGCTCTCCGACGCGCTGCGGCAGCTGTATGTGCTGCTGCCGGTGCTCGACGACGCCAAGCACTACTGGGTCGCTCCCGACGAGGTCGACAAACTGCTGCGGGCGGGCGAGGGATGGCTGGCCGAGCACCCGGAGCAGAAGCTCATCACCAGCCGCTATCTGTCACGGCGCTGGGGGCTGACCCGGCAGGCGATGGAACGTCTCGAACTGGTCCGCCTCGCCGAGGCCGACGACCTCGAGGTCGAGGCCGTGGACAACGCCGTCGACGAGACGACCGACACCGAGGACCGGCCCGTGCCGCTCGCCGTGCAGCGGCGGGACGCCATCCTCGAAGCGCTGCGCGCGGCCGGTGCGAGCCGGGTGCTCGACCTGGGCTGCGGGCAGGGCCAGTTGGTGCAGGCGCTGCTCAAGGACGTGCGCTTCACCGAGATCGTCGGCGTCGATGTGTCCGTACGCGCCCTGACCATCGCCGGGCGGCGGCTGAAGCTGGACCGCATGGGCGAGCGCCAGGCCGCGCGCGTCCGGCTGATGCAGGGCTCGCTCACCTATACCGACAAGCGGCTGACCGGCTATGACGCGGCTGTTCTCAGCGAGGTCATCGAGCATCTCGACCTGCCGCGGCTGCCCGCCCTGGAGTACGCGGTGTTCGGGTCCGCCCGGCCGCAGACCGTGATCGTGACGACGCCGAACGTCGAGTACAACGTCCGCTGGGAGACGCTGCCCGCCGGACATGTCCGCCACGGCGACCATCGGTTCGAGTGGACCCGTGAGGAGTTCCGCGGCTGGGCGACGGGCGTCGCCGAACGTGACGGCTACAGCGTCGCGTTCGTCCCCGTCGGGCCCGACGACCCCGAGGTCGGACCGCCGACCCAGATGGCCGTGTTCACCAGGAACGACACCAGGAACGACAGCAAGAGCGACACCGGGAACGACACCACGAACGACAGCGGCAGCAAGCGCGACACCGACAGTCGGAACAACACCACGAACGACACCACCGGGACCGAGAAGGAGGCGAAGGCCGCATGACCACGACGAGTACCACCGCCGCGCCGGCGAAGCGCGTGCTCCCCGTCACCGACCTGTCCCTCGTCGTGCTCATCGGCGCCACCGGGTCGGGCAAGTCCACCTTCGCCCGCAAGCACTTCAAGCCCACCGAGGTCATCTCCTCGGACTTCTGCCGGGGACTCGTCGCGGACGACGAGAACGACCAGAGCGCGAGCGGCGACGCCTTCGACGTCCTGCACTACATCGCGGGCAAGCGGCTCGCCGCCGGGCGGCTGACCGTCGTCGACGCCACCAGCGTGCAGTCCGAGAGCCGTCGTCAGCTCGTCCAGCTGGCACGGCAGCACGACGTGCTGCCCATCGCGATCGTCCTCGACCTGCCGGAGGACGTGTGCGCCGAACGCAATGCCGCACGTCCCGACCGTGCCGGCATGCCCCGCCACGTCATCTCGCGTCACCGCCGCGAACTGCGCCGCTCCCTGCGCGGCCTGGAGCGCGAGGGCTTCCGCAAGGTCCACATCCTGCGCAGCGTGGAGGAGGTCGAGGCCGCCGAAGTCGTCCTGGAGCGGCGCTACAACGACCTCACCCATCTGACGGGGCCGTTCGACATCATCGGCGACATCCACGGCTGCAGCTCCGAGCTGGAGACGCTGCTCGCCGCGCTCGGCTACAGCGACGGCGTGCACCCCGAGGGGCGTACGGCCGTGTTCGTCGGTGACCTGGTCGACCGCGGTCCGGACAGCCCCGGCGTCCTGCGCCGTGTGATGTCCATGGTCGCCTCCGGCAACGCGCTGTGCGTGCCCGGAAACCACGAGAACAAGCTCGGCCGCTACCTCAAGGGACGCAACGTCCAGCACACCCACGGACTGGCCGAGACGATCGAGCAGCTGGACAAGGAGGACGACGCGTTCCGGGCGGAGGTACGGGAGTTCATCGACGGCCTGGTCAGCCACTACGTCCTGGACGGGGGGAACCTGGTCGTCTGTCACGCCGGACTGCCCGAGAAGTACCACGGCCGCACCTCCGGCCGGGTCCGCTCGCACGCGCTGTACGGCGACACGACCGGCGAGACCGACGAGTTCGGGCTGCCCGTGCGCTATCCGTGGGCCGAGGACTACCGGGGACGCGCCGCTGTGGTCTACGGCCACACCCCGGTCCCCAGCACCTCATGGATCAACAACACCATCTGCCTCGACACCGGCGCGGTGTTCGGCGGAAAGATGACGGCGCTGCGCTGGCCCGAGCGTGAACTGGTCGACGTACCGGCCGAGAAGGTCTGGTACGAGCCGGTCCGGCCCCTGCTCACCGAGGCACCGGGCGGACGGGAGGGCAGGCCGCTGGATCTCGCCGACGTCCAGGGACGCCGGGTCGTGGAGACCCGGCACATGGCACGGATCGGTGTGCGCGAGGAGAACGCGGCGGCGGCGCTGGAGGTCATGAGCCGCTTCGCCGTCGACCCTCGGCTGCTGGCCTATCTGCCGCCGACGATGGCACCGACGGCCACCTCGAAGGCGGAGGGTTTTCTGGAGCACCCCGTCGAGGCGTTCGCGCAGTACCGCGCGGACGGTGTCGAGAAGGTCGTGTGCGAGGAGAAGCACATGGGTTCGCGGGCGGTGGCGCTGGTGTGCCGCGACGCCGCTGCCGCGCGCGAGCGGTTCGGGGTCGAGGGACCGACGGGCGCCCTGCACACCCGTACCGGCCGGCCCTTCTTCGACGACCCGGCCGTCACCGAGGAGATCCTGGACCGGCTGCGGACGGCCGTGACCGAGGCGGGGCTCTGGGACGAGCTGGACACGGACTGGCTGCTGATCGACGCGGAGCTGATGCCGTGGTCGCTGAAGGCCGCGGGGCTGCTGCGCTCGCAGTACGCGGCGGTCGGTGCCGCGGCCGGGGCGGTGTTCCCGGGTGCCACGGCCGCCCTCGAGAAGGCGGTCGGGCGCGGCGTCCCGGTCGACGGCCTGCTGGCCACGCAGCGCGAACGGGCCGCCGACGCGGCCGCGTTCACCGACGCGTACCGGCGCTACTGCTGGACGACCGAGGGGCTGGAGGGGGTGCGTCTCGCGCCGTTCCAGATCCTCGCCGTGCGGGGGCGTTCGCTCGCGGCCGTGCCGCACGACGAGCAGTTGGTCTGGCTGGACCGCCTGGTGGAGCACGACCCCACCGGTCTGCTCCAGGTCACCCGCCGGCTCGTCGTGGAGACGGCGGACGCGTCCTCGGTCGCGTCCGGGGTCGACTGGTGGCTGGAGATGACGGGGCGGGGCGGCGAGGGGATGGTCGTCAAGCCGCTCGGAGCGCTCGCCCGCGACGGGAAGGGCCGCCTGGTGCAGCCGGGCATCAAGGTCCGCGGCCGTGAGTACCTGCGGATCATCTACGGCCCCGAGTACACCCGCCCGGAGAACCTGGAGCGCCTGCGCGGCCGGTTCCTGAACCACAAGCGTTCGCTGGCGCTGCGGGAGTACGCGCTCGGTCTCGAGGCGCTGGACAGGCTGGCCGACGGGGAGCCGCTGTGGCGGGTCCACGAGGCGGTGTTCGCGGTGCTGGCACTGGAGTCGGAGCCGGTGGACCCGCGGCTCTGATTTCCCGCCGGGCGGGGGCCGGGCCGCGGCGGCCGGATCCGCCGCCGCTGCCCGGTCCGGGTCCGCCGTCACGGCGGACTCCGGACCGGCACGCAGGCAGTCGAGCCCGTACAACGGTGTGCGGGTATCCGTGCGCGAGGGAGAAACGCCGTCGAAATGCCCGATGCGGCGGCGGCAAGCATCAGGATTCATCGTTTGACTGGCCATTCGCCGGGTGAACGGCGCATTGCGCGGTGAGGATGGGGACATGGGATTCCACGTCGACTCCGAGACCGGGCGGCTGCGCCGGGTCATACTGCACCGGCCCGACCTCGAACTGAAGCGCCTCACTCCGAGCAACAAGGACGCGCTGCTCTTCGACGACGTGCTGTGGGTGCGCCGAGCCCGCCACGAGCACGACGGGTTCGCGGACATACTGCGTGACCGCGGGGTGGAGGTGCACCTCTTCGGCGATCTGCTGCGCGAGTCGCTGGACATCCCCGAGGCACGCAAGATCGTGCTGGACCGGGTCTTCGACGAGAAGGAGTACGGTCCGCTCGCCACCGACCACCTCAGGGTCGCCTTCGACGAGTTGCCGACGCCCGATCTCGTCGAGGCGCTGGTCGGAGGGATGACCAAGCGGGAGTTCCTCGCCGGTCACCCCGAGCCGACGTCCGTGCGTTTCCATGTGATGGACCTGGACGACTTCCTTCTCGACCCGCTGCCCAACCACCTGTTCACCCGCGACACGTCGGCCTGGATCTACGACGGGGTCTCGATCAATGCCATGCGCTGGCCCGCCCGGCAGCGCGAGACGGTCCACTTCGAGGCGATCTACAAGTACCACCCGCTGTTCACCGGCTCCCAGGCCGGACCGTTCCACCACTGGTCGGAGGGGCAGGACGACTACCCCTCCACCATCGAGGGCGGCGACGTGCTCGTCATCGGCAACGGCGCGGTGCTGATCGGGATGAGCGAGCGCACCACACCGCAGGCGGTGGAGATGCTGGCGCGTGGGCTGTTCGCGGCCGGATCGGCACGCACGATCGTGGCGCTGGACATGCCGAAGAGACGCGCCTTCATGCACCTCGACACCGTGATGACCATGGTCGACGCGGACACCTTCACGCAGTACGCGGGCCTCGGCATGCTGCGCTCGTACACCATCGAGCCCGCGGACGGTTCGAGCGGTCTGAAGGTGAGCGACCATCCCCCCGAGCACATGCACAGCGCGATCGCCGCGGCGCTGGGCCTCAAGGAGATCCGCGTCCTCACGGCGACGCAGGACGTGCACTCGGCGGAGCGGGAGCAGTGGGACGACGGGTGCAACGTTCTCGCGGTGGAGCCGGGCGTCGTCGTCGCGTACGAACGCAATGTCACCACCAACACACATCTGCGCAAACAGGGCATCGAAGTGATCGAGATCCCCGGCAGCGAACTGGGGCGGGGGAGGGGCGGGCCGCGCTGCATGAGCTGCCCGGTCGAGAGGGATGCTGTATAGCAATACAGCCTCTCGTATACACTTCCATGGTCACCGCATTTTCGCGACCCAGGAGCAGCCGCCATGGCCATACATCTCGAAGGCCGCCACTTCCTCAAGGAGCTCGACTTCACCGCGGAGGAGTTCCGCGGTCTGGTCGAGCTGGCCGCCGAGCTCAAGGCTGCCAAGCGGGCCGGTACCGAGGTGCAGCGGCTGCGCGGTAAGAACATCGCGCTGATCTTCGAGAAGGCCTCGACACGTACACGCTGTGCGTTCGAGGTCGCGGCCGCGGACCAGGGCGCCGCGACGACGTACATCGACCCGTCGAGCTCCCACATCGGCACCAAGGAGTCCGCCAGGGACTCCGCACGGGTCCTCGGCCGGATGTTCGACGCCATCGAGTTCCGCGGTGACGCGCAGGCCACCGTCGAGGAACTGGCACGGTTCGCCGGGGTGCCCGTCTACAACGGCCTCACCGCGGACTGGCACCCCACCCAGATGCTCGCCGATGTGCTCACCATGGTCGAGCACAGCGGCAAGCCGCTCGGGGAGATCGCGTATGCCTACCTCGGCGACGCCCGCTTCAACATGGGCAATTCGTATCTGGTCACCGGCGCCCTGCTGGGCATGGATGTGCGGATCGCCGCACCACGGGCCTACTGGCCGGCCGACGAGATCGTGACCCGAGCCCGCGCTGCCGCGGAGTCCAGCGGTGCCCGCATCACCCTGACCGAGGACATCGCCGAGGGTGTCCGGGGTGCGGACTTCGTCGCCACCGATGTCTGGGTGTCGATGGGGGAGCCCAAGGAGATCTGGGCCGAGCGCATCAAGGCGCTGGCGGCGTACGCGGTGACCATGGACGTCCTGCGGGCGACGGGCAACCCGGAGGTGAAGTTCCTGCACTGCCTGCCCGCGTTCCACGACCTCGGCACCGCGGTCGGCCGGGAGATCCACGAGACGTACGGTCTGGGCGAACTGGAGGTGACGGACGAGGTGTTCGAGTCGGAGCACTCCGTCGTCTTCGACGAGGCCGAGAACCGTATGCACACGATCAAGGCGGTCCTGGTCGCCACGCTGGCGGGACCCGCCGGCGCCGGTATCTCCGGATAGTCATGCGGGGGGAACCGCGTCAGGTCCGCGACGGCAGCGTGAACCAGACGGCCTTGCCCTCCGCGGTCGCCCGGTGCCCGCAGTCCGAGCTCAGGGCCCGTATCAGCAGCAGTCCGCGCCCGTGCTCCTGCCAAGGGTCCGGCTCACCGCCCGGCACGGCGATCCGGCACAGATCCCCCGGCGGCGCCGGATCACCGTCATGGACCTCCACCTGGCAGCCGCCCGCGAGCAGCTCCACCACCAGCTCTATGGGTGACTCGCTGGGGGTGTGCTCCACGGCGTTCGCCACCAGCTCGGCCGTCAGCAGCTCCGCCGTGTCACTGTCCGCCGTCGCCTCGATCTCCGCGAGCGCCGTGCGGATCAGGGCACGCGCGATGGGCACCGCTGCCGTGGTGTGCGGCAGGGCGATGCGCCACGAGGCGGGGCCGGAGGCATCGAGCAAGGCAGGGTCCATTCAGGGGTCAGCTCTGGGTGGGTCCGTTCACGAGGTGAGGGTCCTGCTCTCCACCATAGGAATCGCGGCTGCGGGAACAAGGGGCGCAGGCCACCCCGATCAGGACCTGTGTCACAACCGCTACAGGACCATTGCCGTGTCACGCCACCTCTGTCGCGCACATCACAGCCTCGGTGTCCGCCCGGTCCTGTCGTATAGCGCACTCGTGACGGCAGTCACGTACGAGTGATAGCTTCGAAGGGCAGGCAGGACCGCCGGCCGAGGGAGGCACCACTCCATGAGCCCCTTTCCCAGCTCAGCGCCGCGCGCGGACGCATGGCGTCATCTGCGCGTCACCACGCAGGACGGCGTCGCGACCGTCACGCTCGCCCGGCCCGAGAAACTGAAC
Organism: Streptomyces sp. AM8-1-1; assembly: GCF_032229325.1. Classification (NCBI taxonomy): domain Bacteria; kingdom Bacillati; phylum Actinomycetota; class Actinomycetes; order Kitasatosporales; family Streptomycetaceae; genus Streptomyces; species Streptomyces sp. AM8-1-1. The sequence continues at coordinate 1,990,490 of NZ_CP135086.1, read as the reverse complement.
GCCCTCACCTTCGGCGCCTACGCCGATCTGCGCGATCTGCTCGCCCAGCTGTCGCGCGAGCGCTCCGTGCGGGCGCTGGTGCTCGCCGGTGAGGGCCGCGGCTTCTGCTCCGGCGGCGACGTCGACGAGATCATCGGCGCGACGCTCTCCATGGACACCGCGCAGCTGCTCGACTTCAACCGGATGACCGGGCAGGTCGTCCGGGCCATCCGTGAGTGCCCCTTCCCGGTGATCGCGGCGGTCCACGGGGTCGCCGCCGGCGCCGGCGCCGTGCTCGCGCTGGCCTCCGACTTCCGGGTGGCCGACCCGTCCGCCCGGTTCGCGTTCCTGTTCACGAAGGTCGGGCTCTCGGGCGGTGACATGGGCGCCGCCTATCTGCTGCCGCGCGTCGTCGGCCTCGGACACGCCACCCGGCTGCTGATGCTCGGCGAAGCGGTGCGCGCCCCCGAGGCCGAACGCATCGGACTGATCAGCGAGCTGACGGACGAGGGCCACGCGGACGCCCGCGCGGCCGAACTCGCCCGCCGTCTCGCCGACGGCCCGGCGCTGGCCCTCGCCCAGACCAAGGCGCTGCTGACCGCCGAACTGGACATGCCGCTCGCCGCGTCCGTGGAGCTCGACGCCTCGACGCAGGCCCTGCTGATGACGGGCGAGGACTACGCGGAGTTCCACGCGGCCTTCACCGAGAAGCGTCCGCCGAAATGGCAGGGCCGGTGAACCCCGCGGATGCCGTAGGACCGGCGAACCCGGCCGCCGGCGGTCAAGAACCCCGCACCTCCGGCCGGCCCGCTGGGACCCCGCTGCCCGGGACGGACTCCACCGGCACCGGCACCGGCCCGCGCCCCCTGCGCGTCGCCGTCATCGGCGGCGGACCCGGCGGTCTGTACGCCGCCGCCCTGCTCAAGCGGCTCGATCCTGCCCGCGACATCACCGTCTGGGAGCGCAACGCCCCCGACGACACCTTCGGCTTCGGAGTCGTCCTCTCCGACGAGACCCTCGGCGGCATCGAGCACGCCGACCCCGTCATCTACCGCGCGCTCCAGGACGAGTTCGTCCGCTGGGACGACATCGACATCGTCCACCGCGGCCGCACCCTCACCTCCGGCGGCCACGGCTTCGCCGCGCTGGGCCGGCGCAGACTGCTGGGGATACTGCACGAGCGCTGCGAGTCCCTCGGCGTACGGATCCGCTTCCGCACCCCCGCGCCTCCCGCCGCCGAACTCGCCGCCACGCACGACCTCGTCATCGCGGCCGACGGGGTCAACAGCCTCACCCGCGAGGCACACGCCGACGCCTTCGCGCCCCGGATCACCACCCACCGGTGCCGCTACATCTGGCTGGCCGCCGACTTCGCCCTCGACGCGTTCCGGTTCGAGATCGCCGAGACCGAGCACGGCGCGATGCAGCTCCACGGCTACCCCTTCTCGCCAGACGCCTCCACCGTCATCGTCGAGATGCGCGAGGAGGTGTGGCGGGCGGCGGGCTTCGACGCCTGTGACGAGCAGGAGTCCACCGAACGCTGCGCCAAGATCTTCGCCGACGCCCTCGACGGCCGGCCGCTGCGGAGCAACAACTCCGCCTGGATCGCCTTCCGGACGGTCGTCAACGACCGCTGGTCCCACGGCCGCACCGTGCTGCTGGGCGACGCCGCGCACACCGCCCACTTCTCCATCGGCTCCGGCACCAAGCTCGCCGTCGAGGACGCACTCGCCCTCGCCGCCTGCATCGATGAGCAGCCGACGCTCGACGAGGCACTGGCCGCGTACGAGAGCGAGCGCCGGCCGGTCGTGGAGTCGACCCAGCGGGCGGCCGCCGCGAGCCTGCGCTGGTTCGAGGAGCTCGGCACCTATCTCGGCCAGCCGCCGCGGCAGTTCGCCTTCAACCTGCTGACCCGCAGCCGCCGCGTCACCCACGACAACCTCCGGCTGCGTGATCCGGCGTTCACCGACGACGTCCAGAAGGACTTCGGGTGTCCGCCCGCCACGCCTCCCATGTTCACCCCCCTCCGGCTGCGCGGCCTCGAACTGCGCAACCGGGTCGTCGTCTCGCCGATGGACATGTACTCCGCGACGGACGGGCTGCCCGCCGACTTCCACCTCGTCCACCTCGGCGCGCGGGCCCTCGGCGGCGCCGCGCTGGTCATGACCGAGATGGTGTGCGTGAGCGCGGAGGGCCGCATCACACCCGGCTGCACGGGCCTGTACACCGAGGAGCACGCGACGGCCTGGCGCCGCATCACCGACTTCGTGCACCAGCAGGCGCCCGGTACAGCCATCGGTGTGCAGCTGGGCCACTCCGGCCGCAAGGGATCCACGAAGCTCATGTGGGAGGGCATCGACGAGCCGCTGCCCACCGGCAACTGGCCGCTCGTCGCCGCCTCACCGCTCTCGTACCGCCCGGGCGTCAACCAGATCCCGCGAGAACTGGACAGTGCGGGACTCGCGGACATCCGCGAACAGTTCGCGGACGCGGCCCGCCGAGCCGTCCGCAGCGGCTTCGACCTCCTCGAACTCCACTGCGCGCACGGCTATTTGCTGTCCGGGTTCCTCTCGCCGCTCACCAACCACCGCACGGACGCGTACGGGGGATCGCCGGAGAACCGGCTGCGCTTCCCCCTCGAAGTCTTCGACACCGTGCGGGACATCTGGCCCGACGACCGGCCCATGACCGTGCGTATCTCCGCCACCGACTGGGCGGAAGGCGGCACGACCGCCGAGGACGCCGTGGAGATGGCCCGGGCCTTCGTCGCCCACGGCGCCGACGCGATCGACGTCTCCACCGGACAGGTCGTCGCCGAGGAACGCCCCGAGTACGGCCGCTCGTACCAGACGCCGTACGCCGACCGGATCCGCAACACCCTCGGCGTACCGGTCATCTCGGTCGGAGCGATCTCGTCCTGGGACGACGTCAACTCGCTGCTGCTGGCCGGCCGCGCGGACCTCTGCGCCCTCGCCCGCCCTCATCTCTACGACCCGCACTGGACGCTGCACGCGGCGGCCGAACAGGACTACTCGGGCCCGGGCGCGCCCTGGCCGCTGCCGTACGGCGCGGGCAGCCGCAAGCCGCCGACAGGCCGTACGGACGCTCCCAAACCGAGGCTCACGCTGCGCTGAGGCGGATGGCACGGAGGGCGGGGGCCGACGAGCTCCGACCGGCGCCCGCCGCCCCGGCCTTGACCACCCTCACGTCTCGACGAAGACCGCTCCCGCGTCCCGCAGCAGCTCGTGCAGACGGGTGAACACCTCGGCGGAACGGCCGCCCGGCCAGCCCTCCGGGAGCAGTTCGAGCGGCAGCCCGGGGTCCACGTACGGCAGCCGGCGCCAGGAGTCGAGCGCCCGCAGATAGTCCCGGTACGCCTCCTCGGGCGAGCCCGTGTGCCCCGCGGACCAGATCCGCAGCACCGGCTCGTGCGCGTCGAGGAACTCCTCGTGCTGCTTGGCGATCGCTCCCAGGTCCCACCAGCGCGCGACCGCCTCCGCCGTGGCCGCGAAGCCGAGGTGCTCACCGCGGAAGAGCTCGACGTACGGGTCGAGCTGGAGGCGGCGCAGCGTGTGCCGGGTCTCCTGGTACAGCCGGGCCGGGGCGATCCACACCCCCGGCGCCGCCGACCCGAAGCCGAGACGGCCCAGCCGCGAACGCAGCAGATGCCGCTTGTGGCGTTCGGCCTCGGGGACCGAGAAGACGGCCAGCACCCAGCCGTCCGTGAGCAGCGGCGCCGGCGGCTCGTAGATGCGCCGGTCGCCGTCGTCGAGCAGTTGCCGGGCGTCATCGGACAGCGCGTATCCGGCCGCGCCGTCGGGCGCGCGGCCGGCGATCAGCAGTCCGCGGCGCTTGAGACGGGAGACGGACGAGCGCACCGAGGGCGCGTCCACGCCGAGTACCGCCATGAGCCGGATGAGCTCGGCGACGGGCAGGGGCCCGGGCCGTTCACGTCCGTACGCGCCGTAGAGGGTGACGATCAGGGAACGGGGGGTGTGCTGGTCGGCCACGTGATCACTCTAGGGCCCGCAGCCGGAAGCGCTGCAGCTTGCCGGTCGGGGTGCGCGGCAGCGCGTCGAGGAAGACGATCTCGCGGGGGCACTTGTACGGCGTGAGCCGGTCCTTGACCGACTCGGTGAGCGCGGCCGCCGTCTCCTCGCCCCGGGAGACCCCGTCGCTCAGGACGACGTACGCCACCACGATCTGCCCGCGCAGTCCGTCCTCCCGCCCGATGACCGCGGCCTCCGCGACGTCCGGGTGGTGCAGCAGGGCCTCCTCGACCTCGGGTCCGGCGATGTTGTAGCCGGCGGAGATGATCATGTCGTCGGCGCGGGCGACATAGCGGAACCAGCCGTCCGGGTCGCGCACATAGGTGTCGCCCGTGAGGTTCCAGCCGTCGCGCACGTAGTCCAGCTGCCGGGGGTCGCTCAGATAGCGGCAGCCGATCGGGCCGCGGACCGCGAGCAGCCCCGGTTCGCCGTCCGGGACCGGTGTGCCGGAACGATCCACCACCCGTGCCTGCCAGCCGGGCACGGGGATGCCCGTCGTGCCCGGCTTGATGTCCTCGTCGGCCGCGGAGATGAAGATGTGCAGCAGTTCGGTCGCGCCGATGCCGTTGATGATGCGCAGACCTGTCCGCTCCAGCCAGTCCTGCCAGGTGGCGGACGGGAGGTTCTCACCGGCGGACACGCAGCGGCGCAGCGAGCCGACGTCGTGCGCGTCCAGGTTGTTCAGCATCACGCGGTAGGCGGTCGGAGCGGTGAACAGCACCGACACCCGGTGCTCGGCGATGGCCGGCAGCATCTGCAGCGGACCCGCCTGTTCCAGCAGGAGCGCGGAGGCACCCGCCCGCATCGGGAAGATCACCAGCCCGCCCAGGCCGAAGGTGAAGCCGAGCGGCGGGCTGCCGGCGAAGACGTCGTCCGGCTCCGGCTTCAGCACCTGCGCGGAGAAGGTGTCCGCGACGGCCAGCACGTCCCGGTGGAAGTGCATGCACCCCTTGGGGCGGCCGGTGGTGCCGGAGGTGAAGGCGATCAGCGCGACGTCGTCGGCGGCCGTCTCCACCGCGGTGAACGGCTCCGCGGACTGCCCGGCGGCCAGCTGGAGCAGGTCGTCGGGGGAGTCGCCGCCGTACGAGGTGATCCGCAGCCCCGGCACCTCGGCCTTCGCCAGGTCGTCGAGCGAGCGGATGTCGCACAGGGCATGGCTGACCGCGCCGATCTCGCACACGGTGGCCAGTTCTCCCGCCCGCTGCTGGGCCAGCACGGTGACGGCGACCGCACCCGCCTTCAGCACGGCCAGCCAGCAGGCCGCGAGCCACGGTGTCGTGGGGCCGCGCAGCAGGACGCGGTTGCCCGGGACGACCCCGAGGTCGGTCGTGAGGGTGCGGGCGATGCGGTCGACCCGCTCGCGCAGGTCTCCGTACGACCAGGTCTCGCCCCCTCCGGTACGGAAGACGGGCCTGTCGGCCCCGAAGCGGTCGATCGTGCGGTCCAGCAGCTCGGCGGCGCAGTTGAGCCGCTGGGGATGGTGCAGAGCGGGCAGCTCGAAGAGGAGTTCCGGCCACTGCCCGGCGGGCGGGAGGTGGTCGCGCGGAAAGGTGTCGACGTGGGCCGAGGGTGTCAGCTCCATGGTGCGCCCCCTTCTCGTCGTGGGGTCGTGAATGGAGCGTATCGTTAAGGTGACGACAGTCAATGGTCCGCGATATTGTGCTTCTCCGGGGGCCACCGCCGGACCCCCGGCCGTCGAAGTGGGGGCACGAATGCCCGTATTCTCGCTCGATCCGGCTCAGACCGCCTGGTGTGCGGAGCTGCGCACCCTGGCGGCCGAGACGCTCCGCCCGCTGGCGGAGAAGGGCGAACCGGGCCGGGTGAACCGCCCCCTGGTCGCCGCTCTCGGCGAGCGCGGCCTCCTCGCCCGTCTCTTCGGAGCGGGCGCGCTGGAACTGTGCCTGCTGCGCGAATCGCTCGCCCACGGCTGCACCGAGGCCGAGACCGCACTCGCCCTCCAGGGGCTCGGCACGTACCCGGTCGTCCAGGCCGGCACCCGCGCCCAGCAGGAACGATGGCTCCCCGAGGTCATCGCGGGCCGCGCCGTCGCCGCCTTCGCGCTGAGCGAGCCGGACGCCGGCTCGGACGCGGCCGCCCTCGCGCTGCGGGCCGAACCGGACGGCGAAGGATGGCGGCTGACCGGCGAGAAGCGCTGGATCTCCAACGCCCCCGAGGCCGACTTCTGCACCGTCTTCGCCCGCACCACCGAGGGCGCGGGCGCCCGCGGGGTGACCGCCTTCCTCGTACCTGCCGACCGGCCGGGGCTCGGCGGACAGGCGCTGGAGATGCTCTCGCCGCACCCGATCGGGGCCCTGACCTTCGACGGCGTACCGGTCACCCGGGACGACATGCTCGGCGAGCCCGACCGCGGCTTCCGCGTCGCCATGAACACCCTCAACCTGTTCCGGCCCAGCGTCGGTGCCTTCGCCGTCGGTATGGCGCAGGCGGCCCTCGACGCCACGGTGGAGCACACCGCCCGCCGCACGGCGTTCGGCGGCCCGCTCAAGGACCTCCAGTCCGTCGCCCACCGGGTCGCCGAGATGGCGACCCGCACCGAGGCGGCCCGGCTGCTGGTGTACGCGGCGGCCGAGGCGTACGACGACGGCGCCGCCGATGTGCCCAAGCGCTCCGCGATGGCGAAGCTTCTCGCGACGGAGACGGCGCAGTTCGTCGTCGACGCGGCCGTTCAACTCCACGGCGCGCGTGCGCTGCAGCGTGGCCATCTGCTGGAGCATCTGTACCGTGAGGTGCGGGCTCCCCGGATCTACGAGGGTGCCACCGAGGTCCAGCGCTCGATCATCGCCAAGGAGCTGTACGCCGGGAAGCCGCACGCCGCCAAGGAGCCGCCCGTATGAGCCTGCACCGCCACAACCCGGCCGAGCTCTCGCCGCCCACCGGCTTCACGCACGCCGTCACGGCGACGGGGTCCCGGCTGGTGTTCCTCGCCGGACAGACCTCGCTGGACATGGGCGGGAAGGTCGTGGGGGAGACCCTCACCGAACAGTTCGAGACGGCTCTGGCCAACCTGCTGACGGCCCTCGCAGGCGCCGGCGGAGCACCGCAGGACCTGGCCCGGGTGACCGTCTACGCCACCGATGTCGAGGACTATCGCGCCCACGCGCACGAACTGGGCACCATCTGGCGGCGGTTGGCGGGCCGTGACTATCCCGCGATGGCCGTCATCGGTGTCGTGCGGCTCTGGGACGAGCAGGCGATGGTGGAGCTCGACGGCATGGCGGTCCTGCCGTAACGCCCTCCCCGCGACGCCGTGACGCCGTGACGCCGTGACGACCTGGGACCAGGGGGACATGCCATGCCGGAGATCGAGCTGCGGGCCGGGACGATCGCCTACGAGGACACCGGCGGTTCCGGTCCCGTCGTCGTTCTGCTGCACGGTCTCGTCCACGACGCGACGGTCTGGCGCAAGGTGATCGCGGATCTGCGCCGGGACCACCGCTGCATCGCCCCGACCCTGCCCTACGGTGCCCACCGCACGCCCATGCGCCCGGACGTCCCGCTGAGCCCCGACTCCGTCAACGAGCTGATCGCGGAGTTCCTGGACAGGCTCGGTCTGCGCGAAGTGACCCTCGTCGAGAGCGACTGCGGACGCGCCCAGACCGTCGCCGGCCGGCATCCGGAACGGCTCGCGCGGCTGGTGCTCATCTCCTGCGAGGCCTTCGACAACTACCCGCCCGGTCTGCCGGGCAAGATGATCTCGGCGGCCTGCAAAGTCCCGGGCGGTGTCGGCCTGCTGGTGCGCACGCTCGCTCTGAAGCCGCTGCGCCGGCTGCCCGTCGGTTTCGGCGCGCTCACCAAGCACGGAGTACCGGACGACGTCGTCGACGCCTGGCTGCGGCCGTTGCTGACCGACAAGGCGATCCGGGCCGACTTCCGGCGCTACGGCAACGCCGTCCGCAGGACCGAACTGCTCGAAGCAGTCGACGGACTGCGGGCCTTCGGCCGTCCCGCCCTGGTGGTCTGGGCCACCGAGGACCGGATGATGCCGCGTGAGCACGGCCGGCGGCTGGCCGAACTGCTGCCCCGGGGACGCCTGCTGGAGATCGACGACAGCCGTACCCTCGTCGCGGAGGACCAGCCGCAGCGGCTCGCGAGCGCCCTGCGCGCGTTCACCGCGGAGCCCACCGCCGGGGGCTGTTGATCGACTGGTGGCGCCGGGTGCCCGGGTTTACCGTCGATGAGTGGACGGAACCGTCTGCTCACCGCTGTGTGAGGGCACGATGCGCCATGACGAGCTCGCAGCCGACACCCGCCTCGCCGGCCACCACGCCGGACTCCGGCGGAGGCCACGGAATAGCTCTTCTCGTCATAGCGTCCTGCCAGCTCATGGTGGTTCTCGACATCACCATCGTGAACATCGCGCTCCCCCACATCCAGAGCTCGCTGGACTTCTCCACGACGAGCCTGGCCTGGGTGGTCAATGCCTACACCCTGACCTTCGGCGGACTGCTCCTGCTCGGCGGACGCGCAGGTGACATCCTCGGCCGGCGCCGGGTCTTCATCTTCGGTGTGCTGCTCTTCGCACTCGCCTCGTTCCTCGGCGGATTCGCCCAGAACGAGGCCCAACTCCTCGCCGCACGCGCCCTCCAGGGCGTCGGCGGCGCCATCGCGTCGCCGACCGCTCTCTCGCTGATCACCACGACGTTCCCCGAAGGCCCGGCCCGCAACCGGGCGTTCGGCGTGTTCGCGGCCGTGTCCGCGGGCGGCGGAGCGATCGGCCTGCTCGCGGGCGGCATGCTCGTCGAATGGCTCAACTGGCGCTGGGTGTTCTTCGTCAATGTGCCGATCGCCCTGATCATCGTGCTGCTGACCCCCCGGCACATCAACGAGTCCGAACGCCACCCCGGAAACTTCGACCTCCTCGGGGCACTGACCTCCACCCTCGGCATGGTCGCGCTGGTCTACGGCTTCATCCGGGCCGCCCAGGAAGGCTGGCGCGATCCGGTCACGCTCGGCTCGTTCGCGGCGGCGGTGGTGCTGCTCGCGTCGTTCATCATGGTCGAGCGCCGCTCGTCCCAGCCCATCACACCGCTGCACATGTTCGCCGACCGCAACCGCGCGGGCACGTACGGCATCATGCTGAGCCTCGCGGCAGCGATCTTCGGCATGTTCTTCTTCCTCACGCTCTTCGTCCAGAACGTCCTCGACTTCAGCCCGCTCATGGCCGGTCTCGCCTTCCTGCCCGTCAGCGCCGTCATCGCCGTGGGCGCGGGACTTGCCTCCCAACTCCTGCCGAGATTCGGGCCGAAACCCTTCATGGTGACCGGTGCGATCCTCGCCGCGGCGGGGCTCGGCTGGCTGACGCAGACCGACATCCACTCCACGTATCTCGGCAGCATCCTCGGACCCATGCTGATCTTCAGCCTCGGTATGGGCATGCAGTTCGTCTCGCTGACGCTGATGGCGGTCTCGGGAGTGGCGCCGGCCGAGACGGGAGCGGCCTCCGGCCTCCTCAACGCCACCCAGCAGGTGGGCGGTTCACTGGGACTGTCCATCCTGGTCACGGTGTTCGGCACCGCCAGCCGCAACGAGGCCGAGGACCAGATCGCGGACTTCATGACCAACGCCACCCCGGCGGAACGGCTGATCTTCCAGCGGACGGGGCAGCTGCCGGCGCACTGGGGCGACGAGGTGCTGACCTCCGGGGTCTCCGCGGCCTTCGTGGTGGCCGCGATCTTCACGTTGATCGCCGCCGTGATCGCTCTCCTGGTGATCCAGGTCCGTCCCTCCGACCTGGAACGGCTGAAGGGCGGTGTGACCCCCGGCCCCTGACACCACCCGCCCGTCGTCACCTCCTGCCACCACCCCCCCTTACCAGGCCCTTCCGTCCCACGGTCGGCAGGCCGGATGCGGTGTCCCGTGGGGCGCACGAGACTGAGATCATCGCCGGTGACGGAGGAGGTGATCGTGTGCGTGCCGACTCGCCTGACGGAGACGGGGGTGCGTCCCAGGCGGTGGGTCTCGCCGTGCTCGATACGGACATGAAATACCTCTTCGCCGACCCGTCCTACTGCCGGATCTCGGGCGAAGTACGCGCGGGTCTGGAGGGCCGCGGCATCAGCGCCCGCGCGGCGCTCAGCGTCGGCGCCGCACCCCTGCCGGCCGCCGTGCTCGCCGATGGCCACACCCGTTCGTTCGCTACGCCCGCCACGCGCTGCACCTGGGAGCGGCTCACCGTCCACGGCGAGGTACTGGGTGTGGTGGTGCTGGTCACCGAGACCGTCACCACGGCCGACCGGCTCCGCATCGCCGAGGCCGCCGACCGGATCGGCACGACCCTGGACGAGCGGGCCACCTCATCGGAAGTCGTCAGCTTCCTGCACACCGAACTGGCCGACGCGGCCGCCGTCGACCTGCTGCCGGAGGATCCGGCGGCCCACACCAGCCCCGTGGCGGACCGGGTGGCCTCCGCCGGGAGGGTCGAACTGCTGCCGGACCACCCGCCCCGGGCCGTCCTGCGCGGTCGCCCGGTCCTCGTCGAAGGACGGCTCGCCCTGCCGCTCACGCTGAAGGGCCGCGTCCTGGGCGCCGTGACCCTCGCCCGCGCCGAGGGGGACTTCACCGACCGCGATCTGCTGATCGCCCAGTCCGCGGCCCGGCGGGCGGCCGTCGCCATCGAGCACGCCCGGATGTTCGCCCAGGCCCAGCGCACGGCGGTCGAACTCCAGCGGGCCCTGCTGACCGACCCCGGCCTGCCGCACCCCAACCTCCAGCTCGCCACCCGCTACCTGCCCTCGGGCATGGGAACGCTGGTGGGCGGCGACTGGTTCGAGACCGTACGGCTGCACTTCGGCCGCACCCTGCTGGCCATGGGCGACGTCATGGGCCACGGCGTCGAGGCCGCGGTCGACATGAACAGCTACCGCTCGGCCCTGCGGGACTTCGCCTCCGCCGACCTCCCGCCGCACCGCGTCCTGCGCCGCCTCGACCAGGACATCTCCGACGCCGACACCCGCCGCCCGGCGACCTGCCTGCTGGCCCGCCTCGACCCCGCCCGAGGGCTCGCCACCTTCTCCAGCGCCGGCCACCTCCCGCCGGTGGTCTTCAACCGCGAGGGAGTCGCGGACCTGATCCGCGTCCCGGTCGGCCCCCCGCTCGGCACGGGCCTCGGCGGCTACGACATCCTGTCCCGCGCCCTCGACCCGGGGGACACGCTCCTGCTGTTCACGGACGGCCTGGTGGAGCGCCGCGGCGAGGACATCGACGCCTCCCTCGCCCGCCTGGCCGCGGTCCGCCCCGACCCGAAGGGCTCGCTGGACGACCTGGTGGACGAGGTCCTGCGTGAGCTGGACGCGGCGCACGCGGAGGACGACGTGGCCCTGATGGCGGTGAGGATCCGGCGCAAGGCGCCGGGGGAGGAGTGAGCGTGCGACGCACGGGACGCGGCCGAAGGGCCGAGGGCGACCGGGGGCTCGTCGCCGGGGGATGTCAGCACTGGTCGACGGAGTCCGAGGGGTCCTTCCCGATGTTCACATTGCCGCCCCACACCCAAGCGGTCCGATAGGTGGCGGGAGAGGCACTGTCGAAGACCGTTCCCCGGTACCAGATGTCGGTGGTGTAGCCGCCGGCCGTGACGCGGTCGCCTTCCAGGTAGCAGACGCCGTCCATGTAGAAGCGGTCCACCGTGGGGCCCGTGTTGGTGAGCAGTCTGGCCACGACGAAGGGTCCTGTACGGACGTTGCTGTTCGGCTGCAACGACACGTAGAACCCCGAAGCCCCCGCGTGGGCGGTCCCCGCGGCGACACCGGTCATGGTGGCGGCTCCTACGAGCGCGAGGCCGGCGGCGGCGAGACGGGTGCGATTCCTGGGCATGGGGCGCTCCTTGAAGTGTCTGCGAGGACGGGGCTGTTCGCTCAGGAGACGGGTCCCGCAGGCCTGTCGTATGACACCGGTCTCCCTTGATTTCGGAGTGGGAGCGGGTGCCATGAGCCCCTTCGGTGCTGCGTCACAGGTGAGAGTCCGTCAGGGGTGATCTGCCGGGTCTGTCCCCGGTTCTCCCGCGTTGCGAGATCCCTCAGGGAGGAGAAGAGTGGTTCTTGTATCGCCTGTGCATCGTTGAGCTGTAGATCTCCATGCCACGGGCAGTCGCCGCCTTCAGAACCGGGTTCCTCGGGGCGCCAAGAAAGTACGTGCAGAGCACACTTGGAACAGCCATGTCGAGAACTGCCCAGCAACAAGTCTTCCGTTTCGTCGGTGCCTCCTGCCTGGCTGCGGCGCTCGCGCTGTCGCCGGGCCTGGCGAGTGCTGAGGCAGCACCCCAAGCACGCGCTGAAGCAGCGACCGCGCTGCCGGCCGCACCAAGTCCTCCTTCTCCACCGCCGGCGGAAGAAGAGCAGCCTCCGCCGCCCCCGCAGGAGCAGGAGCAGCCGCCTCCGCCGCCCCAGGAGGAGCAGGAGCAGCCACCGCCTCCGCCCCCGCAGGAGGAGCAGCAGCCTCCACCTCCGCCCCAGGAGGAGGAGCAGCAGCCCCCGCCGCCGCCCCAGGAGGAGGAGCAGCAGCCCCCGCCGCCCCCGGCGGAGCAGGAGGCGGACTTGAAGAAGCTGACTCCTGACCTGAAGAAGGACGTTCAGGAACTGACGAATCAGCAGGACGCCCCGCAAGAGCTCAAGGAGACGGCAACCAAGCTGAACGACACGCTCAAGGTGATCGAGAACCCGAACACACCGCTCGCAGAGCGGGTCACGCTGGCGAACATCGTGAAGCAGTCGTCGGACGTCCTGGCGAATGTCGACAAGTCGAATGCGTCGGCCGAGGTGAAGGCGGCAGTGACCAACACCGTGGAGCAGTCGACGGATGTCCTGGTGGATGTCGGGAAGTCGGATGCGCCGTCGTCGGTCAAGGTGGCCGTGAACAACACCGTGGAGACGACGACGAGCGTTCTGGTGGACGTGCTGAAGTCGGATGCGCCGTCGTCGGTGAAGGTCGCGGTGACGAACACGGTGAAGACGACGACGAGCGTTCTGGTGGACGTGCTGAAGTCGGACGCGCCGTCGTCGGTCAAGATCGCTGTGTCGAACACGGTGAAGCAGTCGACGAGCGTGCTGGTCGACGTCCTGAAGTCCAATGCTTCGCCCGCAGTCAAGATCGCTGTGACGAACACGGTGGAGACGACGACGAGCGTTCTGGTGGACGTGCTGAAGTCGGATGCATCGCCGGCGGTGAAGGTCGCGGTGACGAACACGGTGAAGACGACCACGAGTGTGCTGGTGGACGTGCTGAAGTCGGACGCGCCGTCGTCCGTGAAGGTCGCGGTGACGAACACCGTGGAGACGACGACGAGTGTCCTGGTCGACGTCCTGAAGTCCGGTGCGTCGCCGGCGGTGAAGGTCGCGGTGACGAACACGGTGAAGACGACGACGAGCGTTCTGGTGGACGTGCTGAAGTCGGACGCGTCGCCGGCGGTGAAGGTCGCGGTGACGAACACTGTGGAGACGACGACGAGTGTCCTGGTGGACGTGCTGAAGTCGGACGCGCCGTCGTCGGTCAAGGTGTCGGCGACCAATGTCGTGAAGTCGACGTCGGAGATCCTGGTTGCTTCTCTGAAGGCTGGTACGCCACCGGCGCAGCAGAAGGCGGCAACGAACTTTGCGAACCAGGTGAACAACACGCTGAAGGCGGCCCAGAACCCGAAATCCTCGTCCGAGCAACGGTCTGAGGCAACAAAGAAGCTGACCCAGTGGGACGACTCGCTTCCGAAGTGCCTGCAACAGAACCCGTTCCAGGAGTGCGTGGCCTCGGCGACAACTGGCCAGTGAGGTGCCGGTGCCTGCATCGGATTCCACCTAAGGACCGGGGAGCGGCCCCTGCAGTGCCCGCGGAAGGTGCGCTGCACAAGGGGGCCGCTCCTTCGTCCGGTCCTCCGTGCACGCCGAACGCGCTCGCTGGGGGAGACCCGCCCCGCGGAGATATGCCTCCGGCGGGGGACTTCCGCGCCGGCGCGTCTTCATCGGGGCGTGACGGCCCTGCGGGTCGCTGCTCGCCTTGGAGTGCGGACAGCCGGCTACCGGGGTGGATCAGGAACGGCAGACGGCACGTGCGCCGTTCGCGAGTGCCGGCCGTGAGTGGGGTTGGTGCGGGGGCTCCCCTCCCGGCCGTGCAGACCGGGCCCAGGCAGGTCGTTCGTACAGTGGCGCGCTCCACCTTGACGACCTGAACCACGCCCGCTTCACGGTGCGCGGGTCGACGGCAGACGGGATGGGAGCTGGGGAGAGTGGTGGGCGAGGGTGATCGTTGACGCGCTCAGGGCGACGCGTCAGGATGCGTGTCATGCAGCTCAGTGCCCAGGCCACCCATGGCGGTCAAGTGTTCCTGTTGATCTGGGGAGTGGTCGCACTGCTCATGGGGTCGGTACTCTCCTCGCAGAAGGGGTCCGGCTGGTTCCGCGAAGTGGTCAGGTCCGGGCTCCAGGGGTGGCCCGCGCAGCAGGCCCGTGCGCAGAACTTCGGTGGTGTGCGAGTGATAGGCGCCATGCTTGCAGTAGCAGGCCTGACGGGACTGGTGGCGGCCGTCGCCCTGCTGACACGAGGCTAGTCCAACGGTCATGCACCAGCCATGTCTGCAAAGGGTGCCCAGATTTCTGACATCAGCGACAGACACCACCAGGCACGTACAGCGCCGGTCGACGCAGAACCTCAGCGGCCGGTCAATCGAGAGACGGGGCGAGTTGACCGACCGCGACAACTCCCCGCGAATTGAGTCGAACTCCTCACGACCATCTACGGGTTGTGTGTTCCGAGGTCCTGGCGCATGGCGTCTCTCAGGCCGATCCACTTTTCCCAGAGCGCCAGCAAGTCAGTGCGGATTTCGTCGAATGAACCCCCTTCCTCGGCGTCCCCTCGTTCCAGACGCTTGATCCTTTGGAAGGTTCGAGACAATCCGGAGAAGACTATTTCCATTTCGTCCAGAACTGCGCGAGATGCTACGAGTTGACCTTCCGCTAATGCCGCTGCGTAGGCTCGACGGGCTGCATGAAATTCGTTGCGATCGTCTTCTTGCAAGCGATCCTCGTGCAGGGCGTGAAGGTAGTTCATCTGTGCTATTCGATACCAGCGTGCGCTTGAAACCGTGACATAGCACGCTCGCTTTGCTGCCAGTGCGGCATTTGAGTCGTCGCGGTCCCGCAATTCTCGCGCCTGCCTTGACTGCTGGTCAGCGAGTTCTCGCTGCATGCGGGCTGTCACTCGCACGGTTACGATGGGCGAAAGCAGAGTTCCGAGAATTCCGAAGACAGCCAGAATTAGAGGACTGATCAGGCTTTCCATGCGCCCCCACTTCGTCCGGAAAGCGATACCGTGCTCGGCTCTGCGTGTGTAAAGGGACGGCTCGGCACGTGGCCGCGTGTAAGCCAGGTCTTCAGCCATTCTTGGATACCCCTCCGTAGGCGTGGGCATGCGAAGAAGCCAGGTACTGGGCGTCCGTTCATGCGTCCGTGCCGGGCATGGGCGAGATGACCATTGACACGGACGCCGCCGGCTTCAAGCTGTTCGCCGGCAGGGGAGATCACGACACGTCGATCGGCCTGCCCCCTCGTGGCCGGATTGCTCCCTTGTGTGCGCATCGCGTGCATGTCACACAGTTGAGAGGCGGGGTGATCGGGGGAGGGGGAGGCGCTGCATGTCTACGTTCGGCGACGATCAGGTCGTGCCCTCAGATTGGGCGATGGAGCGGTTTGGCCGGAAGGCCGGCCAGCTCGCTGCGGCGCTTCCGGTGCAGCTGGCCCAGGCTCACGCTCGGGCCCATGCCGTGCACCTGGAGGCGCGGTTGAAGAAGCGAAGCCCCTACGGTGCCACCCTGGCCGAGGCCGTACGCGAGAACCTGGCGGATGCGGCACGAGGGCTGGACGAAGCCGTGCGGGACGTGCGTGGGTACGAATACGCCGTCATCAACGACCACGCGCTCTTCCCCTTCAAGTACTCGGACCGTCCTCGGCCGCTCGAGCGTGCCCGGTTGGCTTCCAACGCATCCCCCACGCGCCGCCGGATGCTCTTGAGTCATGGGCCGCAGCCTGCGGAGGGGCTGTTTCCTCTCGACGACGACCTGACGACGGAGGAGTACGACGACCTGCACGAGACCTTCGAGGCCCTGGGGGCGGCCACGAAGCTCGTGTGCCTGTTCTTCACGGCTCACCCGGAGAGCGGCATCCACGCCATTCATTGGGGAGACGCATACCTCGAGCCGGACCGCACCTTCACCTGGCTCTACAACGAACAGCTCCCCGTCGCCTGCCAGTTGCTCATGTGATCGACCCGGGGAGTAGCCCATCGAGCGATTGTGGGCCCTGCGCCGGCACTGTACGTTCCCGCACACGGATCGACGTAGCTCAGGGGGCGGGGATGTCTGGATACGGCCGCGCGGAAAGCGAGTGGGAAGAGCTGGTACGTGCCGGTCGTGGCTTCCTCGTTGAGCGAGCGAAGCTGGGCAAGCTCACCTCGTACACCGAGCTCAACGTGACTCTGGCCAGGCGAACAGGCTGCCGTCCCTTCGACTTTGAGCGTGCTGACGAGCGCCGCGATGGGGGCTCCTGGGTCAAGCAAGTGAAGCAGCTCCACGAATGCCATGGAGCTGGTCCACTAGTGGCCTGAGATCAAGCACCCTGAGTGTCTGACTGCGTCACAACGCCGACGGACAGCGGCGGAGATCTGCACACACCCTGCGGAGCATTGCAGCAGGTATGAGGCGTGCCAGCGCCTGGTCGAGCGCCCTCGCACGTTGCTTCGGAACGAAGCGGTCGCTCCGTTAGGGTGCGCCGCATGACCGACGATGCCCCGGCCTGTCCCGAGTGCGGCCGGCCCATGGAGTCAGGCGGCTTCGTGCTCTCCAAGCGTGAGGACGTTGGCCAGCGGACCTGCCGGACGCTCTGGAGGTGTGCCGGTCGGCATGTCTGGTGGGGCTGGGCCGACCTGCCGGATGAGCCTTTGGAAGTTTGCCCGGTGTCGGAGCTCTTTCGCTGACAGCAACGACCACGGACGGCGGCGACGATCGGCGGTTGTGGCACCGATGCACGAGGCGGGCCCTCAACCAAGCCCTTGAGTTACCCCAGGCGCCCGTCCACACAGGTCAGGCCGCAGCCGTGGCCCCATAGCGCGGTGATTCCCAAGCTTCAGAGCGCGGGTTCGATTCCTTTCACCCGCTCCATGAAAAAGGCCCAGGTCGTAGACCCGGGCCTTTGTTGGTTGTCCGAACCGAGCTGGGCGCCTCGAATCACGTGGTTGATCGTCCGCGATTCCTGGTTGGGCCTCTCCACATGGTCGTGGCCGGCGGCGACCTGCTGGCTCACTCTGCCGTGTCCGTGTCCGTGTCCGTGTCCGTGAGCGCCGGCACCGGACCGGGTCGTGCACCCTGTGCTCCACTGGACGAGGCATAGCGCGCGCGAAAGCCAGTCAACGTCACTGCACTCCGTGCCCGTTGGCCGGGGCTGTCACGCGCGGCGACGGCAGGCTCCTGGCGATCCGCCGAGCGGACAACGGGACTTGGCTCGACCGGCGGGGCAGCTCCCGCCCAAAGCCGCTACACCGACCTTCGCATCCGACCAGCCGCGTGTCAGACTGCCGTTCATGACTCACAGCCGAAAGGTCCATGGCGCGTAGGCGCCCCTCAAGCCTCCGGGCCGACAACAAGCGCTTTGCCGCACATCTCGGCAGCTACTCGAAGATCAGTCGGCTTTCCGGCCCAGCTCAGGCACAGATCATTCAGTTGGAGCGGACGCGACTCCAACCCGGCGTGGTCGAGCAGGCTCTCTCTCGGTGGGCTGCCATCGCACGAGCACCGAGGGATCAGCTCCCTTCGCCGTTCAGCGATCGGTGCGGGGTCCTGGACTGTTGCCGCGAGCCGGCGGACGAGCGAGATCTTCTGGAACTAGCAATCCGCGCTCTCCCCAAGAAGAGCTCCCTGGAGCTCCGCAACATCGTGCAGCCTCTCGACCTGAAGATCCTCGACCGTCCCGACGCCGTGCCGTACGTCCACACACCCCATCGCTGGTGGCAGAGCGCCTTCTGACCAAGCCGTGCCCCTGCCGTGCCCGATCGAGCGGGGATTCACGGGGAAGACCGGCAACCACGACGGCTGGACATGCCGAGGGCCCCTGACCAAGATGGCTGGTCAGGGGCCGTTCACCTGCGGTGGGTGTGGGATTTGAACCCACGGTGCATCGCTGCCACGACGGTTTTCAAGCCTGTTCGGTGGTGTCCGTCCGCCAAGATCGGTCGGCCTCTGCCCGAGCCAGTTCGGCGTCGTAGAGGGTGCCCAGGAAGTGAAGGTCAAGCGGAGGGGTCTCGTCGCGCGGAGCTTCCCAGTCCGTCCAGCACACGACGCCCTCCGTTCGCTGAACGACAGCGCTCAATGCGCCGCAGCAACCAGCCGTGCATGCGGTTTCGCCGAAGAAGAGACGCCGTGCCTCTCCCGTAGCGCGGAAGGGGCTCGGGCGGTCGACCGGCAGTGCATCCTGGGCGAAAGGGCCGCGGCCGCCCTCGCCGACGACACCGTTCACTGCACCGTGCACGATGTCCTCTCCGTTGACCAGAAACCGTACCTGCGCAGCCCATCGCGGGCCTCGGGGAAGCACTCTGATCTCAAGCCGATCGAACATCGGTCCACCCTACGGTCAACCTCGATCCACTGCTGAGCCGCAGGCAGCGACGTCGGTTCATCAGCTGTAGAAGCCTCTGACATACTCGCCTGGCCCACCTATGAAGTCTCCTGCGCCCCCGACGGACTCCCATCCCCGGTGCAGACCTCCTCGGTTGCGCTCGGCCACGGGGCAGAGGCCTGATCGATCAGGCTCCGCATTACCCCTGACGTAATCGACCCCACCGCGCCACCACGGCACCGTGGAACACGTCAGCGGGAGCCCCGGCGAGGGATCCCGAACCGCAGGCCCGAGGAGCGCGCACCATGTCTCTCACGTCCCCCGACACCACCGCGGGTTCCACCGCCGACGCCACCCGTCACGTCGTCCAGGAGTTCATCGCCGCCCGGGTGGCCGGTGACGTCGAGCGGCTCGTCGAGATCTTCGCCGACCAGGTCGACTGGCAGCTCGCCGAGAACCCCGCCGTCCCGTGGATCCGCCCGCGCTCCACCGGAGCGGAGTGCGCCGCCCAGTTCACCGACCTCGCCGAGCACACGGTCGCCGAGGATGCGCGGGCCTCCGTCGACACCTTCCTCGTGGACGGCGCCGACGCCGTCCTGATGGGACACCTCTCGGGAACCGTGCGAGCCACGGGAAAGAGCTTCGAGGGCCCCTTCGCCCTCCACCTCACGGTCGAGGAGGGCCGGATCACCCGGCACCATCTGTACGAGAACAGTCTGTCCATCGCCGAGGCGTGCACCGCCAACTGACCCCGAGTTCCCGGCCTCGGCCGTGTCCGGACCACGCCGGTGACACGGCCGACGGCCGGCATGCCGCCAGGCAGCAGGACCCGCGGCGGGCTCAGATGTCCCGGAAGATCTCGATCTGCGCCCCCACCGAGTTCAGCCGCTCCGCCAGCTCCTCGTAACCCCGGTTGATCACATACACGTTGCGCAGGACCGACGTCCCCTCCGCCGCCATCATCGCCAGCAGCACCACCACCGCCGGGCGCAGGGCCGGCGGGCACATCATCTCCGCCGCGCGCCAGCGGGTCGGGCCCTCGACCAGGACGCGGTGGGGGTCCAGGAGCTGGAGGCGGCCGCCGAGGCGGTTGAGGTCGGTCAGGTAGATCGCCCGGTTGTCGTAGACCCAGTCGTGGATCAGCGTCTTGCCCTGGGCCACCGCCGCGATCGCCGCGAAGAACGGGACGTTGTCGATGTTCAGGCCCGGGAACGGCATCGGGTGGATCTTGTCGATCGGCGCCTCCAGCTTCGAGGGACGCACCGTCAGGTCCACCAGCCGGGTGCGGCCGTTGTCCGCCGCGTACTCCGCCGTGCGGTCGTGGTCCAGGCCCATCTCCTCCAGCACCGCGAGCTCGATCTCCAGGAACTCGATCGGGACGCGCCGGATGGTGAGTTCGGACTCCGTGACGACGGCGGCGGCCAGCAGGCTCATCGCCTCGACCGGGTCCTCGGAGGGGGAGTAGTCGACGTCCACGTCGATGGTCGGGATGCCGTGCACGGTGAGCGTCGTGGTGCCGACGCCCTCCACCCGTACACCGAGCGCCTCCAGGAAGAAGCACAGGTCCTGGACCATATAGTTGGAGGAGGCGTTGCGGATGACGGTCACACCGTCGTGCCGGGCCGCGGCCAGCAGCGCGTTCTCGGTCACCGTGTCGCCGCGCTCGGTCAGCACGATCGGCCGGTCCGGCGTCGTCGCCCGCTCCACCTCCGCGTGGTACAGCCCTTCCGTCGCGGTGATGTCGAGGCCGAAGCGGCGCAGCGCGATCATGTGCGGCTCGATCGTGCGGGTACCGAGGTCGCAGCCACCCGCGTACGGGAGCTTGAAGGCGTCCATCTTGTGCAGCAGCGGGCCCAGGAACATGATGATCGACCGGGTCCGCCGGGCGGCCTCGGCGTCGATGGCGTCCATGTCGAGCTCGGCGGGCGGCACGATCTCCAGGTCCAGGCCCTCGTTGATCCAACGGGTGCGTACACCGATGGAGTTGAGCACCTCCAGCAGGCGGAAGACCTCTTCGATGCGGGCCACGCGGCGCAGCACGGTGCGGCCCTTGTTGAGCAGGGAGCCGCACAGCAGCGCCACACAGGCGTTCTTGCTCGTCTTGACGTCGATGGCGCCGGAGAGCCGGCGTCCGCCGACCACCCGCAGATGCATGGGCCCGGCATAGCCGAGGGAGACGATCTCGCTGTCGAGCGCCTCGCCGATGCGAGCGATCATCTCAAGGCTGATGTTCTGATTGCCGCGCTCGATGCGGTTCACAGCGCTCTGGCTGGTGCCGAGTGCCTCCGCGAGCTGTGTCTGTGTCCAGCCCCGGTGTTGTCGGGCGTCACGGATGAGCTTGCCGATGCGTACGAGGTAGTCGTCTGCCATGGGGGCACGCTATCTCAGATATGAGATGCGATCGCGCAAAGGGGCCTGTCGGAGTGACGAATCGTTAGCAAACGGGTGATGTTGCTCATCCAGGGACAGTTCGGGGCGTCGAGAGCTTCGGTCGCCGAGCGTCCCGGGCTGCCGTTCTTTCAAGCGCGCCCCGCGTCGCCGTTCCGTTCGGCCGTGGCCGCCGTGGCCGGGCCGGCCGGTCGTGAAGGCGCCGGGCGAGGTCGGTACACGGCGCCGGCGGCGCAACCCGCGGCGCAACCCGCAGCGCCGCACCGTCGGCGCGCTCGGCCGGGCGTCGCCGGCCCTGTTCTGTGGTCGCCGCCTTCACTCCGGGGCCGCGCTGACGCGTGGTCGCGCGCGGCGCCGGGTGCCGTGCAGCGGCCGGCCCGCGACTGCCCGCTCGCCGCGGCCCACTCGCCGCGGCCCGCTCGCCGCGGCCTGCTCTCCGCGGGCGCGCGCAGCCCATACGTGCCGCCCCGCCCGGGGCGCTCTCCGCGCATCCCCCCGTCGGCAGAAATGACCCGGTTCGCCCGCCGGTATCCGTCCGGGGCATGAGGTCCGTCACCTGAGTCCAGGCATGACCGATCCGCGGTCATGTACTAGAGTTATCTCGACATCGAGATATCTGCCGAAGGCGTACCGCAGCCGCCACCGGTAAGGGTTACCTAACTAAGCCTTACCTTAGCGGATCGGCGAGGAGCCGTGGCGGCAGCATGGACGTAGTACGCGCACATTGATGAAGGAGACTGTCGTGTCGGCGAACAGCTTCGACGCCCGCAGCACGCTGCGCGTGGGCGACGAGTCGTACGAGATCTTCAGGCTGGACAAGGTCGAGGGGGCCGCCCGCCTCCCTTACAGCCTGAAGGTGCTGCTGGAGAACCTGCTCCGCACCGAGGACGGCGCGAACATCACCGCCGACCACATCCGCTCCATCGGCAACTGGGACTCCCAGGCGCAGCCGAGCCAGGAGATCCAGTTCACGCCGGCCCGTGTGATCATGCAGGACTTCACCGGTGTGCCCTGTGTCGTCGACCTCGCCACCATGCGTGAGGCCGTCAAGGAGCTCGGCGGCGACCCGGCGAAGGTCAACCCGCTCTCCCCGGCCGAGCTGGTCATCGACCACTCCGTCATCGCCGACAAGTTCGGCACCGCGGAGGCCTTCGGCCAGAACGTGGAGCTGGAGTACGGCCGCAACAAGGAGCGCTACCAGTTCCTGCGCTGGGGTCAGACCGCGTTCGACGACTTCAAGGTCGTCCCGCCGGGCACCGGCATCGTGCACCAGGTCAACATCGAGCACCTCGCTCGTACGGTCATGGTCCGAGGCGGCCAGGCCTACCCCGACACCCTCGTCGGCACCGACTCGCACACCACCATGGTCAACGGCCTGGGCGTGCTGGGCTGGGGCGTCGGTGGCATCGAGGCCGAGGCCGCGATGCTGGGCCAGCCCGTCTCGATGCTCATCCCGCGCGTCGTCGGCTTCAAGCTGACCGGCGAGCTGCCGGCCGGCACCACCGCCACCGACCTGGTCCTCACGATCACCGAGATGCTGCGCAAGCACGGCGTCGTCGGCAAGTTCGTCGAGTTCTACGGTGAGGGCGTCGCCGCCACCTCTCTCGCGAACCGCGCCACCATCGGCAACATGTCGCCGGAGTTCGGCTCCACCGCCGCGATCTTCCCGATCGACGACGAGACCCTGAAGTACCTGCGTCTGACGGGCCGCGACGCCCAGCAGGTCGCGCTCGTCGAGGCGTACGCCAAGGAGCAGGGCCTCTGGCTCGACCCGGCCGCCGAGCCCGACTTCTCCGAGAAGCTGGAGCTCGACCTCTCCACGGTCGTCCCCTCCATCGCCGGCCCGAAGCGTCCGCAGGACCGCATCGTCCTCGCAGGCGCCTCCCAGCAGTTCGCGCTCGACGTACGCAACTACGTCGAGGACGACGACGAGGCGGGCAAGGAGTCCTTCCCGGCCTCCGACGCCCCGGCCTCCACCAACGGCGTGCCGTCGCGTCCGACGACCGTCACGGCCCCCGACGGCTCGACCTACGAGATCGACCACGGCGCCGTCACCGTCGCCGCGATCACCTCGTGCACCAACACCTCGAACCCGTACGTCATGGTCGCCGCCGCGCTGGTGGCGAAGAAGGCGGTCGAGAAGGGCCTGACCCGCAAGCCGTGGGTCAAGACCACGCTCGCCCCGGGCTCCAAGGTCGTCACCGACTACTTCGACAAGGCGGGCCTGACCCCCTACCTCGACAAGGTCGGCTTCAACCTGGTCGGTTACGGCTGCACCACCTGCATCGGCAACTCCGGCCCGCTGCCGGACGAGGTCTCCAAGGCCGTCAACGACCACGACCTCGCGGTCACCTCGGTGCTCTCGGGCAACCGCAACTTCGAGGGCCGGATCAACCCCGACGTCAAGATGAACTACCTGGCGTCCCCGCCGCTGGTCGTCGCGTACGCCCTCGCCGGTTCGATGAAGGTCGACATCACGAAGGACGCCCTCGGCATCGACCAGGACGGCAAGCCGGTGTTCCTCGAGGACATCTGGCCGACCGAGGCCGAGGTCAACGACGTCGTGGCGAACGCCATCGGCGAGGACATGTTCAACAAGTCCTACCAGGACGTCTTCGCGGGCGACGCCCAGTGGCAGGCGCTGCCGATCCCGACCGGCAACACCTTCGAGTGGGACCCGCAGTCCACCTACGTGCGCAAGCCCCCGTACTTCGAGGGCATGACCATGGAGACCACCCCGGTCGAGGACATCACCGGCGCCCGGGTGCTCGCCAAGCTCGGCGACTCGGTCACCACCGACCACATCTCCCCGGCGGGTGCCATCAAGGCCGACACCCCGGCCGGCAAGTACCTCACGGAGCACGGCGTCGAGCGCCGGGACTTCAACTCCTACGGCTCGCGCCGAGGCAACCACGAGGTCATGATCCGCGGCACGTTCGCCAACATCCGCCT
Source organism: Streptomyces sp. AM8-1-1 (assembly GCF_032229325.1). Lineage (NCBI taxonomy): Bacteria > Bacillati > Actinomycetota > Actinomycetes > Kitasatosporales > Streptomycetaceae > Streptomyces > Streptomyces sp. AM8-1-1. The sequence goes on along the minus strand of NZ_CP135086.1, from coordinate 1,966,520 downwards.
GCGCAACCAGATCGCGCCGGGCACCGAGGGCGGCTACACCCGCGACTTCACGCAGGACGGCGCTCCGGTGTCGTTCATCTACGACGCCTCGCGCAACTACATCGAGCAGGGCACCCCGCTGGTGATCCTGGCGGGCAAGGAGTACGGCTCCGGCTCGTCCCGTGACTGGGCCGCCAAGGGCACCGCACTCCTCGGCGTCAAGGCCGTCATCGCCGAGTCGTACGAGCGCATCCACCGCTCGAACCTCATCGGCATGGGCGTCCTGCCGCTCCAGTTCCCGGAGGGCGCGACTGCCGAGTCCCTCGGTCTGACCGGCGAGGAGACCTTCTCCTTCACCGGCGTGACCGAGCTGAACAACGGCTCCACGCCGCGCACGGTCAAGGTCACCACCGACACGGGTGTGGAGTTCGACGCGGTCGTCCGCATCGACACCCCCGGTGAGGCGGACTACTACCGCAACGGCGGCATCATGCAGTACGTGCTGCGGAACCTGATCCGCAACTGAGTACGGCAGTACGACGGAAGGGCCGCACCCCCGGTGGGGGTGCGGCCCTTCCGCCTGTCCGGGGCGGTTCCCGGATCGGGAGAGCGGGATCAGGAGATCAGCTCGATCTCCGCCAGCGTCGGTGTCCCCACCGCCACCAGCCGGTACGTGGTGTACGTACCGGGCCGCGCGACGGTGAAGGCCCGGGTCTGCTTGTCCCAGGTGAACTTCTGGCCGGACCGCTGGTCGAGATCCTTCCAGCGCTCCCCGTCGTTCGAACCCTGGAGCACCCACCCGGTCGGCGCCTTGGCGCGGGCCGAGGAGGTCAGGGTGTACTGGAGCGCCCGCGTCTTCGACGCCACCGGCAGCTCCACCGTGCCGAGCGTCGTCTCCGTCGCCGACGAGTTGTCGAACAGCGGACCCGAACCCTCGATCACGTCGTGCCGCGGCTTCGGCGCCTGGTCGTCCTGGGTGATGGAGACCGGGGCCGCCTTCTTCCCGCTGCCCCAGGCGGACGGCTTCGGCCCCATCGCGAACTCCAGGGTGCCGCCGCGGGCGATCAGTTCGTGCGGCAGGGCAGTGGAGTTCCAGGACTTGCCGTTCACCTTCAGGCCCTGGACGTAGATGTTCTTCGCGCTGTTCTTGGGCGCCTTGACGACCAGCTTGCGGCCGTTGTCCATCCGGACCGTCACCTTGGTGAACAGCGGCGAGCCGATCGCGTACTCACCACTGCCCATCACCAGCGGGTAGAAGCCGAGCGAGGAGAACAGGTACCAGGCCGACTGCTCGCCGTTGTCCTCGTCGCCGTGGTAGCCCTGCCCGATCTCGCTGCCGGTGTAGAGGCGGGAGAGCACCTCGCGCACCTTCTCCTGCGTCTTCCAGGGCTGCGAGGCCGCGTTGTACATGTAGGTGACGTGGTGGGCGACCTGGTTGGAGTGGCCGTACATGCCCATCCGTACGTCACGCGCCTCGGTCATCTCGTGGATGACGCTGCCGTACGAACCGACGAACTCGGGGGAGGCCGTCTCCGGGGTCGAGAAGTAGGTGTCGAGCTTCTTGCCGAGCCCGGAACGTCCGCCGTAGAGGTTCGCCAGGCCCCGGCTGTCCTGCGGAGCGGTGAAGGCGTAGCCCCAGCCGTTGGTCTCCGTGTAGTCGTAGCCCCACACCCGCGGGTCGTACGAGGCGCTCGGCACCCGCCAGTCGCCCTTGAGATCGCGGCCCTGGAAGAAGCCGGCCTCGGAGTCGAAGAGCGAGACGTAGTTGCGCGCCCGGTTGAGGAAGTACTCCGACTCCTCCTTGTACCGCGGGTTCTTGGTCTTCTGGTAGAGCGCCTTGCCCATCGAGGCGATGCCGTAGTCGTTCAGGTAGCCCTCCAGCGACCAGGACAGGCCCTCATGGGTCGAGGTGGAGGCGTAGCCGAGGAACGGCGAGGTCTCCATGCCCTTGCGGCCGACGCCCGAGGACGGCGGGACGACCGACGCGTTCTTCAGCGCCGCCTCGTACGCCGCCTCGGCGTCGAAGTCCACGCCCTTGACGTACGCGTCCGCGAAGGCGACATCGGAGCTGGTGCCGGTCATCAGGTCCGCGTAGCCCGGTGAGGACCAGCGGGAGATCCAGCCGCCGTCCTTGTACTGCTGGACGAAGCCGTCCACCAGCTCGCCCGCCTTCTTCGGAGTGAGGAAGGAGTACGCGGGCCAGGTGGTGCGGTAGGTGTCCCAGAAACCGTTGTTGACGTAGACCTCACCGTCGACGATCTTCGCGCCGGTGTGGGTGGGGGTGTCCGGGCCGGTCATCGGCGAGAACGGGCTCGCGTACTGCTGCTTGGGCCGCGACTTCGTGCCGGTGTTCTCGAACCCGGAGTTCGGGTAGAGGTACAGCCGGTACAGGCTGGAGTAGAGCGTGGTCAGCTGGTCGCGGTTGGCGCCCTCCACCTCGATCCGGCCGAGCACCTCGTCCCATGCGTCCTGCGCCTTGTCCTTGACCCGGTCGAAGCGGCTGCTCGCCGGGAGTTCGTCGGCCAGGTTCTTCTTCGCCTGGTCGACGCTGATGAGCGAGGTGGCCAGGCGCAGTGTGACGCTCCGGTCCTTGCCGGCGTCGAACCGGAAGTGACCGCTGACGCCGGTGGCGCCCGAGTCGGTGACCGGGGCGTCGAAGACGCCGTGGACGAAGAGCCGGGTGGCGCCCGTCGACAGGCCGCTCTTCACGTCCGAGTAGCCGCTGAAGGAACGGGTGGCCGCATCGAGGGTCAGGCCGCCCTCCTTCGTCACGTTGTCGAAGAGGATGCTCGCGTCGTCACCGGGATAGGTGAACCGCATCATCGCCGCGTGGTCGGTCGGGGTCATCTCGGCCTTGAGGCCGTTCTCGAACGTGACGCCGTAGTAGTGCGGACGCGCGGTCTCGTTCTCGTGCCTGAAGGGCAGCGCCCGCTTGTCACGGTCGGTGTCCGGGGTGCCGGCGAGCGCCGACGGCATCACCTGGAACGTCTGCCGGTCACCCATCCAGGGGCTGGGCTCGTGGCTGGCGGCGAACGCCTCCACGGCGGGCAGATTGTCCGCGTTGTTCCCGCGGGAGTACTCGTACAGCCAGCTCTTGGACTCGGCGTTGGTGACCGGGGTCCAGAAGTTGAAGCCGTGCGGCACGGCGGTCGCGGGGAACGTGTTGCCGCGTGAGAAGGAGCCGCTGGAGTTGGTGCCGCGCGTGGTCGAGGCGTAGTCCGACAGGTGCGCCAGGCGCTTCTCCGGGGCCTTCGGCGCGAGCGTGATGTCGTCGACCCAGCCCTGGAACTTCGCCGGGCCCTTGGGGGAGTCGTACGCCACCAGCACGCGGTCGACGGTCTTGCCGGACGCCACCGAGCCGATCCGGGAGGCCACGTGGTTCCACTGGTTGACGTACAGCCGCTTGGCGGCCCCCTGGCCCTGCGGGGTCAGCAGCCCGCCGTGCGCGTCCACGGCCCGCAGATCGCTCAGATAGGTGCCGTCGGTGAAGGCGAGGTCCACCGACACGTTCGTGGCCGGGTAGTTCAGATCCGTCTCCGGGAGGGAGGGGAAGATCCGGTACGAGAGCTCGGTGTCGCGGCCGACGGCCGTGTTGACGTCGAAGACCTTGTTGTACGAGTAGGCCCGTCCGTCCGCCTTGTGGTTGCCGGCGTAACGCAGGGCACGCTTTCCGGTGAATCCGGCGTTCGACTTGGCGGTGGGGGAGCCGGCCGGCCCGCGGTCGACGAGGCTGCGCATCTCGTCCGGCGTCGGGGCGCTGGTGTCACCGTTGGAGAACTGGACGTCGGCCAACTGGGTGGCGTCGGAGGCACCGTTGTTCTTGGTGATCTCCAGCCGGTAGTGCGCGTAGGCCGTCACCTCGGACGCGGCGCCGATGTCGTACGTCCTGGTCTGGAAGCGCTTCTCGAAGCTCTGGCCCTCGCGGGTGTCCAGGACCTTCCAGTCCTTGCCGTCGGCGGAGCCCTTGAGGGTCCAGTCCTTCGGGTCCCGTTCGGCGTGGTCGTTCGCGGACGTCATGGCGTACGTGACGACCTTGACCGGCTCGTCGGTGTCGAACTCGATCCAGGCGGTGGGCTCGAATCCCAGCCATTTGGTGCCCGGCTGAAGGTCGACCAGGTTCTCCTTGGTTTCTCCCGCGCCGGTGTTCTCGCCGCTCGCGCGGAGCTCTATCACCTTGTCGGTGATATTGCCCGGTATTCCGGTGGAGAAGCCGCCGTCGACACCGGATGACCGCTTCTTTCCGTCCGGGCCGTCTTCTACGGTATTGCGCCAGTCGGGCTGGCGTTCGTCCTCCTCGAAGGAGGTCGTGAATTCCCGGTCTGCCGCGGCGGATGGAGCCGCCGGCGCGGGCTGGGCGACGGCGGCCGACTGGCCCGTCACCACGAGCAGGGAAGCGGCAGCCACCAGGGCTGCCGCATTGAGTGGACTCTGCCGAAGTCTGGGTCTGGCCATCACGGGCCTGTCCTCCAGGTGAAGCCGCGTCGGACAACGTTGTCAGCGCGATGCGCAGGCTCCAGTAGGGAGGCAAGTGCTACGCGGTGTCAAGGGTGTTGGCGATGTGGCGCGGCTGGATTCGACCGTTCCGCAACAAATGATGTGGTCATATGGGCGCGCACGGGGGCCAGGTATCCGTCGAGGTCTCAACTCGGGAAAGACTGCCCCCCAAAGTTGCTTTCGATCTTGCTCCGTTGACCTGAAGTGGACTATACCTGTCGGCGTCCGCCTACCTGTTTTATATGGCAGCGGGCCAGGGGGGACGGGGGAGGCGGACGGCCGAGCGTATCGACTACCGTCCCCACACGATCCGTTCCCGCTGCCAACCGTGCACGACCCCGAGCTTCACTGGTTTTCCCCCCGGGAGAACACAGCAACTGACCGCGGTGGCGGGGCCCTTCGCCTGTGGCGATATGGACGGGCGACCGGTACACCGCCTGAGTCCTGGAGAAGGCGAGGACTTGAGCATGGGATCCACCTCCGCCCACAACAATGAGGGCCTTGGCCGTCGTAGTCTGATCAAGCGGTCTGCCGCACTCGGCCTGCTGACCGTGCCGACGATGAGCTTCCTGTCCGCCTGCGCGAGCGGCGACGGTGGCAGCAGCGACAAGGTCGACAAGGGCCAGAAGTCCGCCAAGAACCCGCTCGGCGTCAACGAGACGGCGCAGCTCGAGGTGGTCATCTTCGACGGCGGATTCGGCCAGCAGTACGCACTGGACGCCGAGAAGAAGTACGAGGCCGCCTTCCCCAAGGCCCCCAAGGTCAAGCACCGGGCCACCCAGAAGATCCAGTCGGAGCTCCAGCCGCGCTTCAACGGCGGCACCCCGCCGGACCTGATCGACAACTCCGGCGCCCAGCAGATGGACATGGGCGTCCTGGTCGGCAAGAAGCAGCTCTCCGACCTCACCCCGCTGCTCGACGCGCCCTCCATCGACGACCCCAACAAGAAGGTCCGCGACACCCTGCGGCCGGGGATCGTCGAGATGGGCCAGTTCGACGGCGAGCCGGTCTGGATCCTCTACTACGCCTACACCGTCTACGGCGTGTGGTACTCGCAGACCAACCTCGAGAAGCTCGACTCCGCGTACCCGGAGACCTGGGACGAGATGCTCGCGCTCTGCGCGAAGGCGAAGAAGAAGGGCATCGCCGGCTGGACCTACGCGGGCAAGCACCCGTACTACCTGCCGTTCTCGCTCTACCCCTTCATCGCCAAGATCGGCGGCCGCGAGGTCCTCGACGCCATCGACAACCTGGAGCCGAAGGCCTGGGAGCACTCCGCGGTCAAGGCCGCGTTCGAGGCCTACTACGAGCTCTACAAGAAGGGCTACATCCTCAAGGGCACGCCCGGCATCGACCACATCCAGTCCCAGACGGCCTGGACCGAGGGCAAGGCGCTCTTCATCCCCAACGGCTCCTGGGTGGAGAACGAGGCGGCGAAGACCACGCCCAAGGACTTCAAGATGATGGTGGCCGCGCCCTCCAGCCTGGACGCGTCCGACAAGCTGCCGTTCGGCACCATCTGGGCGTCCGGCGGCGAGCCCTTCATCGTGCCGGCCAAGGCGAAGAACGCCGAGGGCGGTATGGAGCAGCTGCGCATCATGCTCAGCGAGGCCTCGTCGAAGAGCTTCACCGCGTCGGTGAAGTCCCTGACGGCGTTCAACGGCGGAACCGACGGTCTGACGCTCTCGACAGCCATGCAGTCCGGCGTCGACTCGCTGAAGAAGGCCGGCGACAACGTGGTCAACCCGCGCATCCAGGACTGGTACGTGAAGCTCCAGAAGGAGCAGATCGGCGTTGCCGGTCTCGGTGAGATGATGGCCGGCCGCGCGACCCCCGCGGAGACCATCAAGAAGATCCAGGGCTTCGCGGACGCGGCGGCCAAGGACCAGTCGATCAAGCACTACAAGCACCAGTGAGCAGGCGTCACCAGCGGCGGCATTCGCCGGAAGATCGGGGTCGGTAACCATGCAACACGGCAAGTACCGGTTCATCGTGGGCTTCTTGGCTGCCCCCTTGGCCTTGTACGCGGTCTTCGTCATCTGGCCGTTCATCCAGTCCATCTACTATTCGTTCACGGACTGGACGGGCCTGAGCCCGGACTTCAAGATGGTCGGCTTCGACAATTACAGTCGAATGCTCGACGACGACATCTTCTGGAAATCGCTGCAGCACAGCCTCTGGTTCGCGCTGCTCCTGCCGCTGGTGACGCTCGGCCTCGCACTGTTCTTCGCGTTCATGCTGAATGTCGGCGGGCGGCGCCGGAAAGGCGCCGCCATCGCCGGTGTCCGCGGTTCGTCCTTCTACAAAATCGCGTACTTCTTCCCGCAGGTGCTGTCGATCGCGATTGTCGCCCTGCTGTTCCAGTTCGCGTACAACCCCAACGACGGTGCGATCAACGGCGCTCTCCAGGCCGTCGGTCTCGACAGCATCCAGCCGGACTGGCTCGGCGACCCCGATCTCGCCCTGTGGTGTGTCATGGCGGTCCTGGTCTGGAGCACGGTCGGATTCTTCGTCGTCCTCTTCTCCGCCGGTATGGCGTCCATTCCCAAGGACTTCTACGAGGCGGCACTGCTCGACGGCGCGAGCCGGTTCACCACCTTCTTCCGCATCACCCTTCCGCTGCTGTGGGACACCGTGCAGTCCGGCTGGGTCTACATGGGCATCCTCGCCCTGGGCGCGGAGTCGTTCGCGGTCGTGCAGATCATGACCGTGGGACCGGGCGGACCCGACTACTCGACCACGGTCCTCACGCTGTACGTGTACCAAACGGCCTTCCGCGACGGACAGGCCGCCTACGCGACCACGATCGGTGTCGCCCTGCTCGTCGTCACCCTGGCCTTCGCGGCCGTCGTGATGCGGCTGGGCCGGCGCGAGCGGCTGGAGTACTGATGCGGCGTCATCCCGGGGACAGGCCCTCGGACCCCCGGCAGAAAAACAGCTCGGTCGCGGTGGCCGGCACGACAGCACGAGGTGATTTCCGGTGAAATCCACTGACGCGCCGCCCGCCGGTGTCTCCGAGGTCCGCCAGCCGGTCATGAAGACGAAGGCGGAGCCCGCCGCCCCCGCCAAGAAGACCTCGGGCAGTGTGCTCAACGTCTTCTCGCACGGCGTGCTCGTCATCTGGGCGATCATGGTCGTGCTGCCGCTGCTGTGGGCGGTGATGACGTCCTTCAAGACGGACCGGGCGATCTTCACCTCGCCGTGGTCGCTGCCCGACTCACTGCACTTCGAGAACTGGTCGCGCGCCTGGAGCCAGGCGCACATGAGCGACTACTTCCTCAACACCATCCTGGTCGTGGGCGGTTCGCTGATCGGCACGCTGCTGTTCGGCTCCATGGCCGCGTACGTCCTGGCGCGCTTCGACTTCCCCGGGAACCGCTTCATCTACTTCCTCTTCATCGGAGGGATGAGCTTCCCGATCATGCTGGCGCTGGTGCCGCTGTTCTACGTGCTGAACAACGTCAGCCTGCTGAACACGCTGCACGGGCTGATCCTCGTCTACATCGCCTACTCGCTGCCGTTCACGGTCTTCTTCCTGACTGCCTTCTTCCGGACTCTGCCGTCGTCGGTGGCCGAGGCCGCGATGATCGACGGCGCGTCGCACACCCGGACCTTCTTCCAGGTCATGCTGCCGATGGCCAAGCCGGGACTGATCAGTGTCGGCATCTTCAACTTCCTCGGTCAGTGGAACCAGTACATGCTGCCGACCGTGCTCAACACGGACCCGGACCGCAAGGTGCTCTCGCAGGGTCTGGTGGAGCTGGCCGTGAGCCAGGGGTACAAGGGCGACTGGTCCGGACTGTTCGCCGGTCTGGTGATGGCGATGCTGCCGGTGCTTGCCGCGTACATCATCTTCCAGCGTCAGGTGGTGGCGGGACTGACGGCCGGCGCGATCAAGTAGCCCGTCCGTGCCGAAGCGACGGCCGTGCCCCGGCGGGCCTTCCCGCCGGGGCATTCGCCGTACCGGTGCCCTGTGCGACGGTGCGCGGGTGTCCCTCGCGCCGCTCAAGGTCTTGACGGGATAACCCCCTGGGCGTTCAGCTTAGAGTTCACAAGTTGGAGAGACGTCGGGATTGCCTCACGGGCATTCCGGCCGGGGGCGGCCGTCGTGCCGCCCACCGGGGGCAGGAGTGGATGAGTCAATGGAGACTCCGGGATCGCAGACATCTCTGCACCGGGCCAACCTCGAACGGGTTGTGCGCGCGGTCCGCATGGCGGGCTCGCTGACGCAGGCCGAGATCGCGAGGAGCACCGGCCTGTCCGCGGCCACGGTCTCCAACATCGTTCGCGAACTGAAAGACGGCGGCACCGTCGAGGTCACACCCACCTCCGCGGGCGGCCGGCGGGCCCGCAGCGTCTCCCTCAGCGGTGACGCGGGCATCGTCATCGGCGTCGACTTCGGCCATACGCATCTGCGGGTCGCCGTCGGCAATCTCGCCCACCAGGTGCTGGCCGAGGAGTCGGAACCGCTCGACGTCGACGCCTCTTCCGCACAGGGCTTCGGGCGGGCCGAACAGCTGGTCAACCGGCTGATCTCGGCGACCGGTATCGGCCCGGACAAGGTGATCGGCGTGGGCCTCGGTGTGCCCGGTCCCATCGACGTGGAGTCCGGCACCCTCGGCTCCACCTCGATCCTGCCGGGCTGGACGGGGATAAACCCCAGCGAGGAGCTCTCCGGACGGCTCGGCGTCCCGGTCTACGTGGACAATGACGCCAACCTCGGCGCCCTCGGCGAGCTCGTCTGGGGCAGCGGACGGGGGGTGCGGGACCTCGCGTACATCAAGGTCGCCAGCGGTGTCGGCGCCGGTCTGGTGATCGACGGCCAGATCTACCGCGGGCCGGGCGGCACGGCCGGGGAGATCGGCCACATCACCCTGGACGAGTCCGGTCCCGTGTGCCGCTGCGGCAACCGCGGCTGCCTCGAGACGTTCGCCGCAGCCCGCTACGTCCTGCCGCTGCTCCAGTCCAGCCACGGCGTCGATCTGACCATGGAACGCGTGGTCCAGCTGGCCCGGGAGGGCGACCCCGGCTGCCGCCGGGTCGTCGCCGACGTGGGCCGCCACATCGGCAGCGGCGTCGCCAATCTCTGCAATCTCCTGAACCCGAGCCGCGTAGTACTGGGCGGGGACCTCGCGGAGGCCGGAGAATTGGTTCTCGGACCCATTCGTGAGTCCGTCTCCCGGTACGCCATCCCCAGCGCAGCGCGGCAGCTGTCGGTGGCACCGGGCGCTCTTGGTGGACGGGCCGAGGTGCTTGGCGCACTGGCTCTGGTGCTCAGCGAAATGGGCGATTCGACCCTTCTTGACAGCGCTCTGCCGACCAGTGCGCCTGCCTTCACTTAGATAACGAATGGCACCGTTGTCATCTCGTTAAGGATTTACTCCTTGACGCTGGCACCGGGGCCGAGTTGACTTCCAGCCACCTCGGCCGCAACGACGCGGCCCCGTCAGGGAGGTTTCCACAGATGAACGCACATCTGCGTCGTGCCGCCGTTGCTACTGCCGCCACCGCCATGGCCGTCTCGCTCGCTGCCTGTGGCAGCGCGAAGGAGTCCGGCGACAAGGCCAAGGAGTCGGGCGCCGCGAAGGGCGACGACATCACGGTCGGTCTGCTGCTGCCGGAGAACCAGACCGCGCGCTACGAGAAGTTCGACAAGCCGCTGATCGAGAAGAAGGTCGGCGAGCTGACGAACGGCAAGGCGAAGGTCGTCTACGCCAACGCCAAGCAGGACGCGACGCTGCAGACGCAGCAGGTCGACACCATGATCACGAACAAGGTCGACGTGCTGATCGTCGACGCTGTCGACTCCAAGGCCATAGCCGGTGGCGTCAAGAAGGCCAAGGAGGCGGGCATCCCCGTCGTCGCCTTCGACCGCCTGGCCGAGGGCCCGATCGACGCCTACACCTCCTTCGACAACGAAGAGGTCGGCCACGTCCAGGGCAAGGCGCTCCTCGGAGCGCTGGGCACCAAGGCCAAGGCCGGCTCCATCGTCATGATGAACGGTGCGATCACCGACCCGAACGCCGCGCTCTTCAAGAAGGGCGCGAAGGCCGAGCTCGATGGCAAGGTCACCGTCGGCAAGGAGTACGACACCAAGGAGTGGAAGCCGGAGAACGCCAACGCCAACATGGAGGCGGCGATCTCGGCCCTCGGCAAGAACAAGATCGTCGGCGTCTACTCCGCCAACGACGGCATGGCGGGCGGCATCATCACCGCCCTCAAGGCCGCCGGCATCTCCCCGCTCCCGCCGGTCACCGGCCAGGACGCCGAGCTCGCCGGTGTGCAGCGCATCGTCGCGGGTGAGCAGTTCATGAGCGTCTACAAGCCGTACCAGCCGGAGGCCGCGGCCGCCGCCGAGATGGCTGTCGCGCTCGCCAAGGGCGAGAAGCTCGACTCGATCGCCAAGGACACCGTGGACAGCCCCACCACCAAGGGCATCCCGACCGTGCTCGTCCCGGTCGTCTCGCTGACCAAGGCCAACATCAACGACACGGTCATCAAGGACGGCGTCTACACCGTCCAGGAGATCTGCACCCCGAAGTACAAGGCCGCCTGTGACGCGGCGGGCCTGAAGTAAGGCCGGGGGCCCCTCCGGGCCCGCCCCCGCAGAAGCCTGTCCGGCGTCCCGCCCCATCCCAACCACCCCGCTGATGGGGCGGGGCGCCGGACGGATCGCTTCGCCCCTGGTGCCGCTCCCGGGGCACTAGTTCCCTGCTGCTCAGCCTCCGCGCCACACCCCGGCGCGGCATCCCCGCCGGTCAGGCGGCGAAGGAGATGGTTCACGTGTCCGCTACGCCCGTGTTGGCGTTGCGAGGGGTCTCCAAGCGATTCGGTGCCGTCCAGGCGCTCACCGACGTAGAGCTTGAGGTCCACTCCGGAGAGGTCGTAGCCCTGGTGGGCGACAACGGCGCCGGAAAGTCCACGCTGGTCAAGACGATCGCCGGCGTGCACCCCATCGATGACGGTGTCATCGAGTGGGACGGCAAGTCGGTGTCGATCAACCGTCCGCACGACGCCCAGGCCCTGGGCATCGCGACCGTCTACCAGGACCTCGCGCTGTGCGACAACATCGACGTTGTCGGAAACCTCTACCTCGGCCGGGAGATCCGCAAGCGCGGCATTCTCAACGAGGTCGAGATGGAGCGTCGTGCACTCGAGCTCCTGAACACGCTGTCGATCCGCATCCCCAGCGTGCGCATCCCGATCGCGTCGCTGTCCGGCGGTCAGCGCCAGACGGTGGCCATCGCCCGTTCGATGCTCGGCGAGCCCAAGCTCGTCATCCTCGACGAGCCGACCGCGGCCCTCGGTGTCGAGCAGACCGCCCAGGTCCTCGACCTCGTCGAGCGCCTGCGCGAGCGCGGTCACGCGGTGATCCTGATCAGCCACAACATGGCTGACGTCAAGGCCGTCGCCGACAAGGTCGCCGTCCTGCGCCTCGGGCGCAACAACGGTGTCTTCGACGTGAAGTCCACGTCGCAGGAAGAGATCATCTCCGCCATCACGGGCGCCACGGACAACGCCGTGACCCGTCGTGCGGCGCGCAACGCGGAGGTTCAGAAGTGAACATCGACAAGACCTCCACGACGACCGACGCGCCCGCGGACGCGCCCGTCGTGAACCCGGAGGCCGCCAAGGCCGCCGTCACCGCGGTCGACCCGCGGCTGCTGGTACGCGAGCAGGGCCTCGCGGGCTACTTCTCCGAGTTCAAGCGCAAGATGCACGCCGGTGACCTGGGCTCGATGCCGGTCATCGTCGGTCTGATCATCATCGGCGCGATCTTCCAGAGCCTGAACTCGAACTTCCTCTCGGCCGAGAACCTGAGCAACATCGCGGTCACGATGGTCGCCACCGGCATGATGGCCGTCGGCATCATCTTCGTTCTGCTGCTCGGTGAGATCGACCTGTCGGTCGGCTCCGTCAGCGGTGTCTCCGGCGCCGTCGTCGCGGTGCTGAGTGTCACCCACGGCATGAACGAGTGGCTCGCGGTCCTCGTCGCGGTCGTCTCCGGCGCCGCCATCGGCGCGCTCCACGGCTTCTTCTTCGCCCGGATCGGCGCCCCCGCGTTCGCCGTCACGCTGGCCGGCCTGCTGTTCTGGCTCGGCTTCATGCTCCAGCTGCTCGGCGAGAACGGCACGATCAACCTGGACGGCGAAGGTGTCGTCGGCAAGCTGACCACGTACTACTTCACCGACGTGGCTGCCGCCTACGGTCTGGCCGCGGTCGCCGTGGCCGGCTTCTTCCTCTCCAGCTTCTACGACAACCGCCGCCGTGCGGCCGCCGGCATCCCGTCCCGGCCGCTCGTCGACATCGTGGTGCGCACCGTGGCCCTGGCCGTGATCGCCTTCGCCGGCGCGATCATGTTCAACCAGTACAAGGGCCTGCCGCTGGCGCTGGTCCTGTTCCTCGCCGTCCTCGTGATCACGGACTTCGTCCTCCGCCGTACCACCTACGGCCGGAAGATCTTCGCGCTCGGCGGCAGCGTGGAGGCCTCGCGGCGTGCCGGTATCAACGTCACGGCGATCCGGATCTCCGTCTTCTCGCTCGCCGGCACCTTCGCGGCCATCGGCGGCCTGTTCTGGGCCTCCAAGATCGCGGCGGCGAACCAGAGCGCCGGCGCCGGTGACCTGCTGATGAACGTCATCGCGGCGGCCGTCATCGGCGGCACCAGCCTCTTCGGTGGCCGGGGCCGGACCTGGAACGCCCTCCTCGGCGTCATGGTCATCGTCTCGATCCAGTACGGACTGGCGCTCGAGGGCATCGCCACCCCGATCCAGTACATGATCACCGGTGGTGTGCTGCTGGCCACTGTTGTGATCGACTCGATCACCCGCAAGACGCAGAAGACCGCAGGTCGCGCCTAGCACAACCGGCCAGTGCCCGGCACCGTGACACGGTGCCGGGCACTGCTGCGTCTGGGCCGTTGGAGTGATGCGGAACGCACCGCCCGATGACTGCGCTCCGGCGCGGAACATTAGACTCGACGAATCGGCACGCTCGACCAGCTCAACAGTCAAGGAGGCACGGGTGGCTTTGCTTACCCGTATCAAGGGACCGCGCGATCTGGACCGGCTCAGCCCGGAGCAGCTGGATCAGCTGGCCGCAGAGATCCGGACCTTTCTCGTCGACGCGGTCTCCAAGACCGGCGGACACCTCGGTCCCAACCTCGGCGTCGTCGAGCTGACCATCGCTCTCCACCGGGTCTTCGAGTCCCCGAAGGACAAGGTCCTGTGGGACACCGGTCACCAGAGCTACGTGCACAAGCTCCTCACCGGCCGTCAGGACTTCTCACGGCTCAAGATGAAGGGCGGCCTCTCCGGCTACCCGTCGCAGGCCGAGTCCGACCACGACGTCATCGAGAACTCCCACGCCTCCACGGTGCTCGGCTGGGCCGACGGCCTCGCCAAGGCCAACGAGGTGCTCCGCAAGGACGACCACGTCGTCGCGGTCATCGGTGACGGAGCCCTGACCGGCGGTATGGCCTGGGAGGCGCTGAACAACATCGCCGCCGCCAAGGACCGCCCGCTCGTCATCGTCGTCAACGACAACGAGCGCTCCTACGCGCCCACCATCGGCGGCCTGGCCAACCACCTCGCCACCCTCCGGACGACCGACGGCTACGAGCGCTTCCTCGCCCGCGGCAAGGACATCCTGGAGCGCACCCCCGTCGTCGGCAGGCCGCTCTACGAGACCCTGCACGGCGCCAAGAAGGGCCTCAAGGACTTCATCGCTCCGCAGGGCATGTTCGAGGACCTGGGACTGAAGTACGTCGGCCCCATCGACGGCCACGACATCGAGGCGCTGGAGTCCGCCCTCGCCCGCGCCAAGCGCTTCGGCGGGCCCGTGATCGTGCACTGCCTCACCGAGAAGGGCCGCGGCTACCAGCCCGCCCTCCAGGACGAGGCGGACCGCTTCCACGCGGTGGGCAAGATCCACCCCGACACCGGTCTGCCGATCGCGAGTTCGGGACTCGACTGGACCTCCGTGTTCGGCGAGGAGATGGTCCAGCTCGGCAAGGAGCGGGAGGACATCGTGGCGATCACCGCCGCGATGCTCCAGCCGGTCGGGCTCGACAGGTTCGCCAAGGCCTTCCCCGACCGTGTCTACGACGTCGGCATCGCCGAGCAGCACGGCGCGGTCTCCGCGGCGGGTCTGGCGACCGGCGGCGTGCACCCCGTCTTCGCGGTCTACGCCACCTTCCTCAACCGCGCCTTCGACCAGGTCCTGATGGACGTGGCCCTGCACCGCTGCGGCGTCACATTCGTCCTGGACCGCGCCGGTGTCACCGGCACCGACGGCGCCTCGCACAACGGCATGTGGGACATGTCGATCCTCCAGGTCGTCCCCGGCCTGCGGATCGCCGCCCCGCGTGACGCGGACCAGGTACGGGCCCAGCTGCGCGAGGCGGTCGAGGTCGACGACGCGCCGACCGTCGTGCGGTTCTCCAAGGGCGCCGTCGGCCCCTCGGTGCAGGCCGTGGGCCGGGTCGGAGGCATGGACGTCCTGCGGGAGGCGAAGGTTGCCGACCCCGACGTCCTGCTCGTCTCCGTCGGCGCGCTCGCCCCGATGTGCCTGGAGATCGCCGATCTCCTCGACAAGCAGGGCATCTCCACCACCGTGATCGACCCCCGCTGGGTCAAGCCGGTCGACGAGGCCCTCGCGCCGCTCGCCGAGCTGCACCGGGTCGTCGTCACCGTCGAGGACAACAGCAGGGTCGGCGGCGTCGGATCCGCCGTCGCCCAGGCGCTGCGGGACGCCGGCGTTGATGTCCCGCTGCGTGACTTCGGCATCCCGCCGCGCTTCCTCGACCACGCCTCCCGCAAGGAGGTCATGGCCGAGATCGGCCTGACGGCACCGGACATCGCCCGTCAGGTGACGGGGCTCGTGGCCAGGCTCGACGGCCGTTTCGACAGCGAGGCCGTGGAGCCCGCCCGCGACTGACCGTCACCCGGTTGACGCGAATGGCGCTGCACAGCGTGCATGAATAGGGGCCGGAGGGTCACCCTGGTGGGGTGGTCCTTCCGGCCCATTCGCGTGAAGCGTGCTGTGACGGCCGCCCGTGGACCACCCACCGTCCCGATGATGTCGGGGACGTCAAGCGTGGAGGTGCACGGTGAGCACACAGACAGACCCTGCGGGCGGCCCAGCAGGCAGAAGGGGCGCCTTCCGGACCAAGACGGTCGAGCAGTCGATCCGCGACACGGAGGAGCCGGAGCACGCGCTGAAGAAGTCGCTCTCCGCCTGGGACCTGACCGTCTTCGGCGTCGGCGTCATCATCGGCACGGGCATCTTCGTCCTCACGGGTATCGCGGCCAAGGAGAACGCCGGGCCCGCGACCGCCCTGTCCTTCGTCGTCGCCGGCGTCGTCTGCGCACTGGCGGCGCTCTGCTACGCGGAGTTCGCCTCCACCGTGCCGGTGGCGGGTTCCGCGTACACGTTCTCCTACGCCTCCATCGGCGAACTTCCGGCCTGGATCATCGGCTGGGACCTGGTCCTGGAGTTCGCGCTCGGCACCGCCGTGGTGGCGGTCGGCTGGTCCGGGTACGCGCGGCACCTCCTGGACACCAACCTCGGCTGGCAGATGCCCTCCGCCCTGTCGGGACCCGATGCGGGAGGGCACTTCGACCTGCTGGCCTTCCTGCTCATCCTGGCGCTGACCGCCATCCTGGTCATCGGCATGAAACTGTCCGCCCGGATCACCGCGATCGTCGTCGCGATCAAGGTCACCGTGGTCCTGCTGGTCATCGTCGCGGGCCTGTTCTTCATCAAGGCCGACAACTACACCCCGTTCATCCCTCCGGCCGAGGCGCAGGAGACGGGGGGCGGTCTCACGGCGCCGCTGGTGCAGGTCCTGTTCGGCTACGACCCCACCAACTTCGGCGTCATGGGCATCTTCACCGCGGCGTCCATCGTCTTCTTCGCCTTCATCGGGTTCGACGTCGTCGCCACCGCGGCGGAGGAGACCAAGAACCCCCAGCGGGACATGCCCCGCGGCATCCTGGGCTCCCTGATCATCTGCACCGTGCTCTACGTGGCCGTGACGCTCGTCGTCACCGGTATGCAGAACTACAAGGAGATGTCGGCGACCGCGCCGCTCGCCGACGCCTTCAAGTCCGTCGACCAGCCCTTCTTCGCCGGTGCCATCAGCCTCGGCGCGGTCGTGGGCCTCATCACCGTCTGCATGATCCTGCTTCTGGGCCAGACCCGGGTGTTCTTCGCGATGAGCCGTGACGGACTGCTGCCGCGCTTCTTCTCCGTCACCCACCCGAAGTTCCGGACCCCCCACCGGGCGACCATCGTGCTCGGCTGCGCCATCGCCGTCATCGCGGGCTTCACCAGCCTCGAGGCGCTCGCGGCCCTGGTGAACATCGGCACGCTCTTCGCCTTCGTGATCGTGGCCCTCGGCGTCATCGTCCTCCGCCGCACCCGCCCCGACCTGCACCGCGCCTTCCGTACCCCGTGGGTGCCGGCGCTCCCCATCATCTCCATCGCGGCGTCGCTGTGGCTGATGCTGAACCTGCCGACCGAGACCTGGCTGCGGTTCGGCGTCTGGATGCTGATCGGTGTGGTCGTGTACTACCTCTACGGCCGCGGGCACAGCCGGTTGCAGACGCGAGCAGGGTCCGGCGGATCCCTCTCGGGTGACGGCAACCCCAAGTAGCCCGGCGGGCCGCACCCCCGCTCAGCAGCGGTAACAGCGCCACCTTTCGCACCGGCCCCGTATGTCCTGCTCCGGCAGGACCTGCGGGGCCGGATACTGTGCGTTTCCGGGCCTGCACCCTGACCCGGAAAGGCACTCATGCCGGCGGAGCCGCCATCCTCGCTACGCCGCGTCCCCGCGCGGTCCCTGCCCCGGCAGCGCCGCCGGGTACCGGCCCCGGCGCGCCGTCTCCACTACTGGCGGCGGCTGCTTCCGGCCCTCGGCCTGCTCGCGCTCGTCACCCGCATCCCGTCCTTCGGGCACCGGCTGTGGAGCCCGGACGAGGGCTATCTCGCCGTCCAGGCGCGGATACTGGCGGACGGCGGAGCGCTGTACGAGACCGTCGTCGACCGCAAGCCGCCCCTGCTGCCGCTGCTCTACGAGACGCTGTTCGCGCTGTTCGGCGACGAGTCGCTGCGCTCGGTGAGGGTCCTCGCGGTCCTCGCCCAGCTCGTCACCGCCGCACTGCTCGCCAGCATCGCCCGCCGCCGCTGGGGCGATCGCGCCGGGCGCACCGCGGGCGTGCTGTATCTGCTGGTGTCCATCGGCCTGAATCCCGAGGACGCCCAGGCCGCCACCTTCGAGGTCTTCATGCTGCCGTTCACGGCCGCGGCCGTCCGGTACGCGGACCGCGGCCGCTGGGGCGCCGCGGGCGTCGCGGTTGCGGGGGCGTTCCTGACCAAGCAGACCGGCGGAGCCGTCCTCGGTCCGGTCCTGTGGCTGCTCTGGCAGACCGCGCCGGTGCACCGCAGCGCACTGCTGCGCACGGCTCTGGGATTCGCCCTGCCGGTCCTGGCCGCCGCGCTGCTCACCGACCCGTCCGGCTTTCTGTTCTGGACGGTCACCGGATCGGGGGCGTACGCCTCGTTCACCGGCTCCGAACTGCACGTCCTGTCCCGGGCCGTGGCCAACACGGCGCTGCTCGGGGCCGCCTGCGCGGGACTGGTCCCGCCGGTCGTGCGGGTGCTGCGCAGTGCGCGCACGGGCGTGGGCGACCTCTGGCTGTGGCTGGCGTCGTCGGCGGCCGCCGTGCTGCTGGGTTTCCACTTCTTCGGGCACTACTACCTGCAACTGATCCCGCCGCTGGCCCTGTTGGCGACGGGAGCCCTGCAGATCCTGCCGCGTCACCGGCTGGCGTCCGCGCTGGCGTGGTCGGCCTGCGGCTGCGCCCTGTTCCTCCTCTGGGGGACGCTGACGCCTCGTCCGGAGCTGGCCCACGCCCAGCGCCTCGCGACGGCCGTACAGGCCCGTACAGGCCCCGCTGAGAGCGTTCTCGTGTGGGGGATACACCCCGAGACGTACTGGCTCGCCGACCGGCCGCCCGCCAGCCGCTTTCTGACGGCCGGTCTG
This sequence comes from Streptomyces sp. AM8-1-1, assembly GCF_032229325.1. Classification (NCBI taxonomy): domain Bacteria; kingdom Bacillati; phylum Actinomycetota; class Actinomycetes; order Kitasatosporales; family Streptomycetaceae; genus Streptomyces; species Streptomyces sp. AM8-1-1. Next base: position 1,948,000 of record NZ_CP135086.1, on the reverse strand, counting down.
CTCACCAACTACAGCGGCGGCCGCAACGGCCCCCAGGTGGGGGAGAAGTACGGGGTGGAGGGCGCCTGGCCCACGTTCGCCGACGAGATGCGCGCCCACCCGCCGGCGCTGATCGTCGACGACTCCCGGGGCAAACCCTTCGCCCCCGAACGCGTCCCGACCCTGCGCAGACTGCTGGAGCGGCACTACGAACCGCTCCCCGGCGAGATCGACGGCGCGGTGCTCTACGTCCGCTCGTCCGGCGGCTGAGAGCCTGTCGGGTGATCTTCGACCGGGAAGCGGATGCGGTCTGGTGCGTGCGATTCCAAGGCGCCAGGATGCCCTTGTAGCGGAGCTGCCAGGGTATTTCGGTAACGCGGGAAGGGTGCGTGCCAGGGTGTGGACGCCCGGTCAGAGGTCACCCGGCAGGTTCTGAAGCGCCCGGGGACCCACGCAGCCGGCGCCGAGTGCCTCGACGCGCCGCCGCAGTTCCCGGTCGGCCGTGACCACCACGACGTCCCGGCCGGCATCCGCCTCGGCGACCAGCTCCACGATCCGGTCGTCACCGCTGCCGGGCGCCGAGGAGACCCGTACCGCGGGGATGCTCTCCACACCGCGCGCGGCCCCCTCCGCGACGAGCACCACGTCGAGGGGGCCGGGATGCGCGGCCAGCCCGGCGGCGGCGACCTGCGGCAGCCGGTCGCGCAGTCGTTCCACGGCCCCGCGCCGGTCCCGCCACCAGCCGTCCGGCACGGATCCGATGACGTTGGCCGCGTCGACGATCAGCAGGGGTTCCATGCATTCAGCGTGACATGCGAAGGCCCCGGCACCGAGAGAGGTGCCGGGGCCTTCGTCAGCGGTACGACTACGCGGGGACGCTCGCGACGCCCTGCGCCAGGAACGGCTTGCCGTTCACCCGCTGGGAGACACCCTCACGGTCCAGGTACGGCGTGATGCCGCCCAGGTGGAAGGGCCAGCCGGCGCCGGTGATCAGGCAGAGGTCGATGTCCTGGGCCTCGGCCACGACACCCTCGTCCAGCATCAGACCGATCTCCTGCGCCACCGCGTCGAGAACGCGGTCGCGGACCTGCTCCTCGGTGAGGACGGAGTCGCCCTGCTGGAGGAGTGCGGCGACCTCGGGGTCCAGCTCCGGCTTGCCGGAATCGTAGACGTAGAAGCCGCGCTTGCCGGCCTTGACCACCGCGGCCAGGTTCGCCGAGACCGTGAAGCGGTCCGGGAAGGCGCGGTTGAGGGTCTCGGAGACATGCAGACCGATCGCCGGGCCGACGAGCTCCAGCAGGACCAGCGGCGACATCGGCAGACCGAGCGGCTCGATCGCCTTCTCGGCGGTGGCGACCGGGGTGCCCTCGTCGATGACGTTCTGGATCTCGCCCATGAAGCGGGTCAGGATGCGGTTCACGACGAACGCCGGGGCGTCCTTCGTCAGGACCGCGGTCTTCTTCAGCTTCTTCGCGACACCGAACGCGGTGGCGAGCGAGGCGTCGTCCGTCTGCTCGCCGCGGACGATCTCCAGCAGCGGCAGGACCGCGACCGGGTTGAAGAAGTGGAAGCCGACGACCCGCTCCGGGTGCTGGAGCTTCGACGCCATCTCGGTGACGGACAGCGAGGAGGTGTTGGTGGCGAAGATCGCGTGGGCGGGGGCGACGGCCTCCACCTCGGCGAACACCTGCTGCTTGACGCCGATCTCCTCGAAGACGGCCTCGATGATGAAGTCGGCGTCGGAGAAGCCCTCCGCCTTGTCCAGCACACCGGAGACCAGGGCCTTCAGGCGGTTGGCCTTGTCCTGGTTGACGCGGCCCTTGCCGAGCAGCTTGTCGATCTCGGCGTGGACGTAGCCCACACCCTTGTCGACGCGCTCCTGGTCGATGTCGGTCAGGACGACCGGCACCTCGAGGCGGCGCAGGAAGAGCAGCGCCAGCTGGGAGGCCATCAGGCCCGCGCCCACGACACCGACCTTGGTGACCGGGCGCGCCAGGCTCTTGTCCGGGGCGCCCGCGGGACGCTTGGCCCGCTTCTGCACCAGGTTGAAGGCGTAGATACCGCTGCGCAGTTCGCCGCCCATGATCAGGTCGGCCAGCGCGGTGTCCTCGGCGTCGAAGCCGGCCTGGAGGTCGCCGTCCTTGGCGGCGGCGACGATGTCCAGGGCGCGGTAGGCGGCCGGGGCGGCGCCGTGCACCTTGGAGTCGGCGATGGCACGGCCACGGGCGACGGCCTGGTCCCAGGCGTCACCGCGGTCGATCTCCGCCCGCTCGACGACGATCTCGCCCTTGAGGACGGACGCCGTCCACAGCAGCGACTGCTCCAGGAAGTCGGCGCCCTCGAAGATCGCGTCGGCGATGCCGAGCTCGAAGACCTGCGCGCCCTTGAGCTGCTTGTTCTGGTTGAGCGAGTTCTCGATGATGACCGAGACCGCGCGCTCGGGGCCGATCAGGTTCGGCAGCAGTGCGCAGCCGCCCCAGCCGGGGACGAGACCGAGGAAGACCTCGGGCAGCGAGAAGGCGGGGATGGCCTGCGAGACGGTGCGGTACGAGCAGTGCAGACCGACCTCGACACCGCCGCCCATCGCCGCGCCGTTGTAGTACGCGAAGGTCGGCACCGCGAGGTGGGACAGACGCTTGAAGACGTCGTGGCCGCCCTTGCCGATGGCGAGCGCGTCGGAGTGCTCCTTGAGCAGCTCCACACCCTTGAGGTCGGCGCCGACGGCGAAGATGAACGGCTTGCCGGTGATGCCGACGCCGGTGATCGAGCCCTCCGACGCCTCCTTCTCGACCTGGTCGATCGCGGCGTCGAGATTCGCGAGCGACTGCGGGCCGAAGGTGGTCGGCTTGGTGTGGTCCAGGCCGTTGTCGAGCGTGATCAGCGCGAACCGGCCCGCGCCGGGCAGGTCGAGGTGGCGTACGTGCGCCTGCGTGACGACCTCGTCCGGGAACAGCTCGGCCGCGCCCTTCAGGAGTTCCGTGGTGGTGCTCACTTGGTGCCTCCGTCGAAGTGCGGGTTCTCCCAGATGACCGTCGCGCCCATGCCGAAGCCGACGCACATCGTGGTGAGGCCGTAGCGGACCTCGGGCTGCTCCTCGAACTGGCGGGCCAGCTGCGTCATCAGACGGACGCCGGAGGAGGCCAGCGGGTGGCCGAACGCGATCGCGCCGCCGTACTGGTTGACGCGCGCGTCGTCGTCGGCGATGCCGTAGTGGTCGAGGAAGGCGAGCACCTGGACGGCGAAGGCCTCGTTGACCTCGAAGAGGTTGATGTCCTCGATCGACAGGCCCGCCTTGGCCAGCGCCTTCTCGGTCGCCGGGATCGGGCCGTAGCCCATCACCTCGGGCTCGACGCCGGCGAAGGCGTACGAGACGAGACGCATCTTGACCGGCAGGTTGTTCTCGCGCGCGAACTCCTCGGACGCGATGAGCGAGGCGGTGGCGCCGTCGTTGAGACCGGCGGCGTTGCCCGCGGTGACGCGGCCGTGCACACGGAAGGGGGTCTTCAGACCCGCGAGGCTCTCCAGCGTGGTGCCGGGACGCATCGGCTCGTCCTGCGTGACCAGGCCCCAGCCGGTCTCGCCGGCCTCGGGGTTGGTGCGGCGGACCGAGATCGGCACCAGGTCCTGCTGGATCTTGCCGTTCGCGTACGCCTTCGCCGCCTTCTCCTGCGAGCGCACGGCGTACTCGTCGGCGCGCTGCTTGGTGATGTGCGGGTAGCGGTCGTGAAGGTTCTCCGCGGTCATGCCCATGAACAGGGCGGACTCGTCGACGAGCTTCTCGCTCACGAACCGCGGGTTCGGGTCGACGCCCTCACCCATGGGGTGGCGGCCCATGTGCTCGACACCGCCGGCGACGGCGATGTCGTACGCACCGAAGGCCACGCTGCCCGCGACGGAGGTGACGGCGGTCAGGGCGCCGGCACACATGCGGTCGATCGAGTAGCCGGGCACGGACTGCGGCAGACCCGCGAGGATGCCCGCGGTGCGGCCGATGGTCAGGCCCTGGTCACCGATCTGCGTGGTCGCGGCGATCGCCACCTCGTCGATCTTCGCGGGGTCGAGGTCCGGGTTGCGGCGCAGCAGCTCCCGGATCGCCTTCACGACGAGATCGTCGGCCCGGGTCTCGTGGTAAATGCCCTTCGGGCCCGCCTTGCCGAACGGGGTGCGGACGCCGTCGACGAAGACGACGTCCCTGACGGTACGAGGCACGATGGCTCTCCTCCAGGGTGCGGGGTGGCACTGCTGCGGGGCGCGCTGAGCGCGCGCTTTCCTCCGGCCATGCTACTTGTGGGTAACCAAGCTGCCCACCCCAAGAGGCGGGAGCGGCGAACGTCACACCGGGGTGAGGCGCTTCCGCCGTTTCCGGGGGCGGGGATGCGTGGGGTTCGGCAGGGCGCGCGCCTGCTTGGTTGCGTGCCACCGGCGTGCGGGTCTCGGTGGGGCTCCGCCTCTGGGCCGGCGGCGGGCGGGACATTCAGCCCGTCCCGCGTGGGAGGTACGCGCCGGGTGGACCGAGCCACCTGCGCCTGGGTGACGCCCCGGGACCGCGTTCGATGGCCGGGTCGGGCCGGAACGTCCAGCCTTCCAGCGCGGGAGACCCGTCCGCAGGATGTCGTGCCAACGGCGTGCGGATGCACGGCGGTTCCGCCGTGGGGCCTGTGCGTTGCGGGCGTGGCCGGAGCCGGGAGGACACCGCCCCAGGGTGAGCCGTGACCGGGCGCCGGGGGAGGGCAGGCCTGCAAGATGCGGCGTACCACCGGCGTGCGCGGCGGGGCGGAGTCCGCCCCGGGTCGGTGGCGGGCGGGGCATTCAGCCCGTCTGGCGTGGGAGGTACGCGCCCGCAGGCGTGGCCGCCGGCGCAGGCCCCGAGTCCGACTGCCAGGCGGAACCCGGGCGTCCAGCCCGTCCCGCGTGCGACCCCGCCCGCAGGGTGCGCCACCGGCGTGTGGGTCTCGGTGGGGCTCCGTCTCTGGGCCGGCGGCGGGCCGGCGCATCCGGCCCGTCACGCGAGGGAGAGCCCGCCCGCAGGGTGTGCTCGGCCACCGCGTGCGGGACCCGCGTCCCGAACGCCGGGCGGACGCAGACGCGGGTCCCGGCCGCGTCAGGTCGTCGCCGTCGCCGCCAGCGCGCGCGTCAGCAGCGGTGCCACCTGCTCGATCTGCCACGGACGCGCCCCGTACGACGCCAGCGCCTGTGCCACCGACTCGACCGACGGCTGCGCCGGCGGTTCCCAGCACACGCGTCGGACCGTGTCCGGAGTGATCAGGTTCTCCTGCGGCAGGTTCAGCTCCTCCGCGAGCGCGGACACCGCTGCCCGCGCCGCCGTCAGACGAGCGGCGGCGGCCGGGTCCTTGTCGGCCCAGGACCGCGGCGGCGGCGGGCCGTTCAGCTGCTGGCCCGGCTGCGGCAGCTCGGCGTCGGGCAGTGCCTTCGCCCGGTCGACCGCCGTCTGCCACTGCTCCAGCTGCCGCCGGCCCATCCGGTGTCCGAACCCGGGCAGCGCGGTCAGCTCCTGAACGTTCGCCGGGAGGGCGAGCGCCGCTTCCACGATCGCGCCGTCGCCCAGCACCTTGCCCGGTGACACGTCCCGCCGCTGGGCCACCCGGTCCCGGGTCGTCCACAGCTCCCGTACGACGGCCATCTGACGCCGCCGGCGCACCTTGTGCATGCCGGACGTCCGCCGCCAGGGGTCCTTGCGCGGGGGAGCGGGCGGCGCCGAGGCGATCGCGTCGAACTCCTGGTGGGCCCACTCCAGCTTGCCCTGCCGGTCCAGCTCCTTCTCCAGCGAATCGCGCAGATCGATCAGCAGCTCGACGTCGAGCGCGGCGTAGCGCAGCCACGGCTCGGGGAGCGGGCGGGTCGACCAGTCGACGGCGGAGTGGCCCTTCTCCAGGGCGAAACCGAGGACGGACTCCACCATCGCGCCGAGCCCGACCCGGGGGAAGCCGGCGAGCCGCCCGGCCAGCTCGGTGTCGAAGAGCCGGGTGGGGAGCATGCCTATTTCGCGCAGGCACGGCAGGTCCTGTGTCGCCGCGTGCAGGATCCACTCCGTGCCGGACAGCGCCTCGCCCAGACCGGACAGATCGGGGCAGCCGATCGGATCGATCAGCGCGCTGCCCGCGCCCTCACGGCGCAGCTGTACGAGATAGGCGCGCTGGCCGTAGCGGTAGCCGGACGCGCGCTCCGCGTCGACGGCGACCGGGCCGGTGCCGGCGGCGAACGCGGCGATCACTTCGGCCAGCGCATCGGCGTCGGCGACGACGGGAGGGATCCCCTCGCGGGGCTCCAGCAAGGGGATCGGTACTTCTTCGGCTGCGACGCCGTCGTCCGGGGGAGCGCCCCCGGCGGTTCGCAGTGCGGTCTCTGCTGCGGTCTCTTGGGCGTCGGTCACGTGTCAAGGGTATCTGTGAACGGACAGCGCCCGTCGACGGAACGTTCCGTCGACGGGCGCGAAAGAAATGTGGAGCGATCAGTGAATGATGCCGGTGCGCAGGGCGACGGCGACCATGCCGGCACGGTCGCCCGTGCCGAGCTTGCGGGCGATGCGGGCGAGGTGGCTCTTGACGGTGAGCGCGGACAGGCCCATCGAGACGCCGATGGCCTTGTTCGACTGGCCTTCGGCGACGAGCCGGAGCACCTCGACCTCACGGCCGGAGAGCTCGCGGTAGCCGCCCGGGTGGCTCGGGGCACCCGGGGGGCGGCGGTGCAGTCGGCCGGCTCCGGCGCCGATGGGTGCCGCGCCGGGACGGGTGGGGTGACCGATGTTCGTACGGGTACCGGTGACGACGTATCCCTTGACGCCGCCGGCGAGCGCGTTGCGCACGGCGCCGATGTCGTCGGCGGCGGACAGCGCCAGACCGTTCGGCCAGCCGGCCGCGCGGGTCTCGGACAGGAGGGTCAGCCCGGAACCATCGGGCAGGTGGACGTCGGCAACGCAGATGTCGCGCGGGTTGCCGACGCGGGGACGCGCCTCCGCGATGGACGACGCCTCGATCACGTCACGTACTCCGAGGGCCCACAGGTGGCGGGTGACGGTGGAGCGGACGCGCGGGTCGGCCACGACGACCATGGCCGTCGGCTTGTTCGGGCGGTAGGCGACCAGGCTTGCGGGCTGCTCGAGAAGAACGGACACCAGGCCTCCTGGGGAAGGTGCGGGACGGGGCCGGCTCGGGGAAGCCGGGGCGAAACCGTGCAGTTAGGTCACTGACCTCTTCGGCACCGAACCCGGCCGCCTTTAGAGAATGATCACGATTTAGTGAGTAACAATTGGGGCAATTCGGACAGGTGATCGATCATCCTACGAGCGAGCTCATCAGGCTGTTCGCGCGAGGCCGGGTGGGGAGAGCGGTACGGGCACGACACAAAGCACGGCCCGCGCACAGTGTCGCGGGCCGTGCCGGGGGTGAACGTCACCGATGTTGCGGGCCCCGCCGCTGCGGAAGGGAGACCACGCCCGTCACCGCGTCCGCCGGACCGGCCGGCATCGGTGGCAGTCCCGCGACCTGACAGAGCAGATCGCACCAGGCAGCGAGGTGTGCGCCCGAGTCCGGCACCCCGCCGTGGCCCTCGCGCGGTGTCCAGGACGCACGGATCTCGATCTGCGTCGCGGGCCGCCGGTCGGAGAGTCCACCGAAATAGTGAGACCCCGCACGGGTGACGGTGCCGCTCGGCTCACCGTACGAAAGTCCGCGCGCTTCCAGCGCGCCCGTCAGCCACGACCAGCACACCTCCGGAAGCAGCGGGTCGGCGGCCATCTCCGGTTCGAGCTCCGCCCGCACCAGCGTCACCATCCGGAACGTGCCCTGCCAGGCGTCGTGGCCGGCCGGGTCGTGCAGCAGCACCAGACGTCCGTCGGCGAGATCGTCCTCGCCGTCGACCACCGCCGCCTCCAGTGCGTACGCGTGCGGGGCGAGCCGCTGTGGCGGCCGGGCCGGATCCACCTCGATCTCGGGGCGCAGCCGTGCGGCCCGCAGCGCATCGACCGCCTGTGAGAACGCGCGCGGGACGGCATTCCCCTCCGCGCTGTCCGTCGCATCAGCGCCGTTGGAATGATCCGGATGATCGGAAAACTGTCCCTGAGCCGCAGCCATGCGGGGAAGAGTAGGCGGAACGGGGGCTCGGCGCAGGGAGGGACACCCGGGCCGGGGCAGCCACTTCAGGTGTACGTGCGAAGATTTGGGGCGTGAGCGCCAACGAACGCCCCTCGGGCCAGCAGCCGAAGACGTACGACTCCGCCTTTCTCAAGGCGTGCAGGCGCGAGCCGGTGCCGCACACGCCGGTCTGGTTCATGCGGCAGGCGGGCCGCTCACTGCCCGAGTACCTGAAGGTCCGCGAGGGCATCCCGATGCTCGAGTCGTGCATGCGTCCCGAGCTCGTCACCGAGATCACGCTGCAGCCCGTACGGCGCCACAAGGTCGACGCCGCGATCTACTTCAGCGACATCGTCGTCCCGCTCAAGGCGATCGGCATCGACCTCGACATCAAGCCCGGCGTCGGACCCGTCGTCGCCGATCCGATCCGCACCCGGGCCGACCTGGACCGGCTGCGCGATCTCACGCCCGAGGACGTCTGGTACGTCACCGAGGCGATGGGCATGCTCACCCAGGAGCTCGGCTCCACCCCGCTCATCGGCTTCGCCGGTGCGCCCTTCACTCTCGCGAGCTATCTCGTCGAGGGCGGCCCCTCGCGCAACCACGAGCACACCAAGGCGCTGATGTACGGCGACCCGCAGCTGTGGGCGGATCTGCTGGACCGGCTCGCGGAGATCACGTCCGCGTTCCTCAAGGTGCAGATCGAGGCGGGCGCGAGTGCGGTGCAGCTGTTCGACTCCTGGGTGGGGGCGCTGGCTCCCGCGGACTACCGGCGCTCGGTGATGCCGGCGTCGGCGAAGGTGTTCGACGCGGTCGCCTCGTACGGCGTGCCCCGCATCCACTTCGGCGTGGGCACGGGCGAACTGCTCGGTCTGATGGGCGAGGCCGGCGCGGACGTCGTGGGTGTCGACTGGCGCGTCCCGATGGACGAGGCCGCGCGCCGCGTCGGCCCCGGCAAGGCGCTCCAGGGCAATCTCGACCCGGCGGTGCTCTTCTCCACCCGCGAGGCGGTCGAGACGAAGACCCGCGAGGTGCTGGACGCGGCGTCGGACCTGGATGGCCACATCTTCAACCTGGGCCACGGGGTGCTCCCGACGACGGACCCGGACGCCCTGACCCGGCTCGTGGAGTTCGTCCACGAGCGGACCGTCCGCTAGGTCCTCCCCGCCGTGACCGTGACCGGGCTCCAGGCCCGGTCACAGCAGGGTTCGGACCGGGCTCAGCCCGCCTTGCGGACCGCTGCCACTGCCTTGCGGGCCGCGACCAGGACCGGGTCCCAGACCGGTGAGAACGGCGGTGCGTAGCCCAGGTCCAGGGCCGTCATCTGCTCCACCGTCATCCCGGCCGTCAGCGCCACCGCCGCGATGTCGACCCGCTTGCCCGCACCCTCCCGGCCGACGATCTGCGTGCCCAGCAGCCGCCCCGTGCGGCGCTCGGCGAGGATCTTCACCGTCATGGGCGCCGAGTCCGGGTAGTAGCCGGCCCGGCTCGTCGACTCGATCGTCGCGGTGACGTACTGGAGTCCGACCGCGGCCGCGTCCTTCTCGCGCAGACCGGTCCGCGCGATCTCCAGCTCGCACACCTTGCTGACCGCCGTACCGACGATGCCCGGGAACGTCCCGTACCCGCCGCCGACGTTCGACCCGATGATCTGGCCGTGCTTGTTGGCGTGCGTGCCCAGCGGGACGTGCCTCTCGCGGCCCGAGACCAGGTCGAGCACCTCGACGCAGTCACCGCCCGCCCAGATGTTGTCGTGACCGCGGACCCGCATGCCCAGATCGGTCAGCAGCCCTCCGTACGCACCGAGCGGCAGCCCCGCGGCCTCGGCGAGCGTCGTCTCCGGCCGCACACCGATGCCGAGGATCACCACGTCCGCCGGGTACTCCCTGTCATCCGTGGCCACCGCCCGGACCCGGCCGTCCTCACCGGTGAGGACCTTGGTGACCTCTGCCTCGTTCACCGTCGTGATGCCCATGTTGTCCATCGCGGTGTGGACCAGCCGGCCCATGTCCGGGTCGAGGGTGATCATCGGCTGCTCGCCGCGGTTGAGCACGGTCACCTCGAAGCCGCGCTTCAGCATCGCCTCGGCCATCTCGACACCGATGTAGCCCGCGCCGACCACCACCGCGCGGCGCCCCTCGATGCCGGCGAGCGTGTCCAGCAGCTGCTGACCGTCGTCCAGGTTCTGCACGCCGTGCACCCCGGGCGCGTCGATGCCCGGCAGCGGCGGGCGTACCGGGCGGGCGCCGGCCGCGATCACCAGCTTGTCGTAGCCCGTCCAGGCCACCTCGCCGCTCTCCAGGTCACGCGAGCGCACCCGGCGGCCGGCCACATCGATCTCCGTGACCTCCGTGCGCATGCGCAGATCGATGGCGCGCTCGCGGTGCTCCTCGGGCGTACGGGCGATCAGCCGCTCCCGTTCGCGTACGTCACCGCTGACCCAGTAGGGGATCCCGCAGGCCGAGAACGAGCTGAAGTGGCCGCGCTCGAACGCGACGATCTCCAGTTCCTCCGGGCCCTTGAGCCTGCGTGCCTGCGATGCGGCGGACATGCCCGCCGCATCGCCCCCGACGATCACCAGTCGCTCTGTTGCCATGGGAACACGCTACGGGGGAGCCGTGGTTCAGTCCTGACCAGGGCCGCGCGCCGGTCCGGATCCACTGCCACCCGCAGTGCCGTCGCCCGGCCACGGCAGATGCGCGGGCGCCGCCGGCTCGGTGGCCGCGCGCCGCGGCAGCCGCGGCCGTACCCCCCACCGCCAGAGCGCGTAGAGCAGCACGAGCACCGCGGCGAACGGGGCCACCGCGCCGATCACGACGCCCGCCCAGCGGCCCGTGGCAAGCAGCGCGTCCCAGCCGCCGCCGAGCGCGTCCAGGAAGCCCGGGTCGTCGTCGCGCTGCTCCTCCTTCTTCTCCTTCTCGGAGAGCGAGAGGGTGATCGTCGCCAGCGTGGTGCGGTCCTTGAGCGCGGCCTGCTGCGCGAGCAGCGACTCCAGATCGGCCTGACGGCTGCTCAGCTGGCCTTCGAGCGCGACGATGTCGCCGAGCTTGGTGGCCCGGTCCATCAGTGCCCGCACCCGGGCCACGCTCGCCCGCTGGGTGGCGATCCGGCTCTCCACGTCCACGACCTGGTCGGTGACGTCCTTGGCGTCCGCCTTGCGGGACAGCAGCCTGCCCGTGCCCGCCAGTGCCGACAGCACCTCGTCGTACTTCTCCTGCGGCACGCGCAGCACGACCCGCGAGGCCACATGGGTGTCGTCGATCCGTTCCGTCGACTCGTCGGCGACATGACCCCCGGCCGTCTCGACGGCGCTGCGGGCGGAGGCCAGGGCCTTCTGCGCATCCGCGACCTCCACCTCCAGTGCCGCGGTACGGATGATGTGCGCCGGCGCGAGGGAGACCGGCTTCTTCGGCGCGGCGTGCTGTGCGTCGGACTCCGCCCTGTCCGCGGCGGAACCCGCCGCCCCTCCCGCGCGGCCGGACCGGCCGCGCTCTCCCCCTTGTCGTCGCTCGCCCCGCCACTGCATCCGGCGACGGTGAGTGAAGCGGTGAGCAGCAGTGCCGCGAACGTACGTCGAGCCCGCATGTCGGCCCCCCAGGGACATCGGTGAGTGTCACCGGTTCGACGGCGGGCCCGCGGCAAGGGTTGCCGTCCTGCGGTCCCGAAGCGGTCACGGTCGGGACTCGGAACGGCGTTTGAGAGAGTGGGGACATGGAGTCTTCACCGAACACGGGCACCCCCACCGGCCATGTCGTCGTCGTGGGCGGCGGCATCGCCGGCCTCGCGGCCGCCCACCGGCTCGTCACCGCCGGGGTGCGTGTGACGCTGCTGGAGGCGACCGACCGGCTGGGCGGCAAGCTGCAGACCGGCGAGATCGAAGGGCTGACCGTCGATCTCGGCGCCGAGTCCATGCTCGCCCGCCGCCCGGAGGCCGTGGACCTGGCCCGTGCCGTGGGACTCGGCGAGCGGCTTCAGCCCCCCGCCACGGCCACCGCCTCCGTGTGGACGCGCGGCGCACTGCGACCGATGCCCAAGGGGCATGTGATGGGCGTACCGGGCTCCGCCGACGCCCTCGCCGGCCTCCTCTCCGCCGACGGCATCGCCCGGATCGAGCGGGAGCGCGACCTCGCCCCCGTCGAACTCGGCGACGATGTCGCGGTGGGCACCTACGTCGCCGAGCGCCTCGGCCGCGAGGTCGTCGACCGGCTGGTCGAGCCCCTCCTCGGCGGGGTGTACGCGGGTGACGCCTACCGGATCTCGATGCGCGCCGCCGTCCCCCAGCTCTTCGAGGCGGCCAGGACACACGACTCCCTGCTGGAGGGCGTGGCCGAGATCCAGCGCCGGGCGCAGGAACGGCCGCAGAGCGGGCCCGTCTTCATGGGCATCGCGGGCGGCGTCGGGCTGCTGCCGGGGGCCGTCGCCGACGCCGTGCGCGCCGCCGGGGGTGAGATCCTCACCGAGACCCCCGTCGTCGGTCTGAGCCGCGACACCGAGGGCTGGCGGATCCGCACCGACCGCGGGGAGTTCGCCGCCGACGCCGTGGTGCTCGCCACCCCCGCCTGGTCGGCCTCGGCCCTGCTCTCCGCCGAGTCGCCCGAAGCCTCGGCCGAACTCGGCCGGATCGAGTACGCCTCCATGGCCCTGGTGACCCTGGCCTTCCGGCGAGCGGACCTGACCGGCCTGCCGGACGGCAGCGGCTTCCTGGTGCCGCCGGTCGACGGCCGCACCATCAAGGCCTCCACCTTCTCCAGCAACAAGTGGGGCTGGGTCGGCGAGAGCTCGTCGGACCTGTTCGTCCTGCGCACCTCCGTCGGCCGGTACGGCGAGGAGGAGCATCTGCACCGCGAGGACGCCGACCTCGTCGGGGTGTCCCTGGACGACCTCGGGGCGGCGACGGGGCTCGCGGCCCGGCCCGTGGCCACCGAGGTGACCCGCTGGATCGGCGGGCTGCCCCAGTACCCGGTCGGCCACCTGTCCCGCGTCGCCCGCATCCGTGACGAGGTCGCCAAACTGCCCGGCCTGCGGATCTGCGGGGCCGCGTACGACGGTGTCGGCATCCCCGCATGCATCGCCGACGGACGGCGCGCCGCGGACGAGATCATCGCCACGCCCACCCTGGCGCGAGGCACCGGTCGGCAGGCGGGAGAATAGCCACATGAGTGCGCCCGAAAAGATCCCGAACGCAGGCAAGAAGGCCAAGGACCTCAACGAGGTCATCCGGTACACGCTGTGGTCCGTCTTCAAGCTGCGCGATGTGCTCCCCAGCGACACCGACCGGTCCGCCTACGCCGACGAGGTCCAGGAGCTGTTCGACCAGCTCGCCGCCAAGGACGTCACCGTGCGCGGCACGTACGACCTCTCCGGGCTGCGCGCCGACGCCGACCTGATGATCTGGTGGCACGCCGAGACCGCGGACGAGCTCCAGGACGCGTACAACCTCTTCCGGCGCACCCGCCTCGGCCGGGCGCTGGAGCCGGTCTGGTCGAACATGGCGCTGCACCGCCCCGCCGAGTTCAACAAGTCGCACATCCCGGCCTTCCTGGCCGACGAGACGCCGCGCGACTACGTCAGCGTCTACCCCTTCGTGCGCTCCTACGACTGGTACCTGCTGCCCGACGAGGACCGCCGCCGCATGCTCGCCGACCACGGCAAGATGGCCCGCGGCTACCCGGACGTGCGCGCCAACACCGTGGCGTCCTTCTCGCTCGGCGACTACGAGTGGCTGCTGGCCTTCGAGGCGGACGAGCTGTACCGCATCGTCGACCTGATGCGTCATCTGCGCGCCTCCGAGGCACGGATGCACGTCCGTGAAGAAGTCCCGTTCTACACCGGCCGTCGCAAGTCGGTCGGCGACCTGGTGGCGGGCCTCGCCTGAGGCCGGCCACACCATGAAGGCCGGGCCCGCATCCGCGGACCCGGCCTCGGCGACCCGGAAGATCAGACGGCGTGCGGCAGCTTCGGCTGTGCGGCCCGCCGGTCCAGCGACACCGGGTCAGGCTCCGGGTGCGGCGCGCACGACGCGCGCCGCACCGGTGTCTCACCGCGGAGCAGGTAGTTCTCCAGGTGGGCGTTGACGCACCCGTTGCTGCCGCCCCCGATGCCGTGCGTCCCGGAGTCCTCCTCCGTGATCAGCACCGAACCCTTCAGCCGCTGCGCCAGTTCGCGCGCCCCTTCGTACGGTGTCGCCGCGTCCCTCTCGGCCGCCAGGATCAGCGTCGGCGGCAGCGCCCCGCGCTTCGTCCGGACCTCCAGCGGCTCCTGCCGGGGCGCCGTCCAGAACGCGCAGGGCAGGTTCATGAAGGCGTTGTCCCAGGTCTCGAACGGCGCCCTGCGGGCGAGTGCGGTGTTGTCGCGGTCCCAGACCTCCCACTCGGTGGGCCACGGGGCGTCGTTGCACTCGACGGCGGTGTAGACGGCGTTGGCGTTCTCCGATTCCTTGGCGTACTCCGGCCTCGGGGCGGCCTGCGCGATCAGCGGCTTCTCGTTGCCCTTCAGATACTCCGAGAGCGCGGTCGCCCGCGCCACCCAGACGTCGTCGTAGTACCCGGTGCCGAGGAACGCCGCGTGCAACTGACCCGGGCCGACCTTGCCGCCCGCCGGCTTCGCGGCGAGACGGTCGCGCGCCTTCTCGTAACTGCGCATCACCTGCTCGGGCGTGGTGCCGAGATGGAACGTCGCGTCGTGCCGCGCGGCCCAGGCGCGGAAGTCCGACCAGCGGCTCTCGAAGGCCAGTGACTGGTTGAGGTTGTTGCGGTACCAGATCTGGTCGGTGTCCGGGTTCACCGCCGAGTCGAAGACCAAGCGGCGTACGTGCGAGGGGAAGAGGGTCGCGTACAGCGCGCCGAAGTACGTGCCGTAGCTGGCGCCCATGAAGGTCAGCCGCGGCTGGCCGAGCGCGGCCCGCAGCACATCGAGGTCACGGGCGTTGTTGAGCGAGGTGTAGTGACGCAGCGCCGCTCCGGTCTTGCGCGCACAGCCCTCCGCGTACGCCTTCGCCTGCGCGATCCGCTCGGTCTTGTACGCGGGGGAGGGGTGTACCGGTGACGGCGTCGGAGCCTTGCCGAAGTCGGCGGAGTCCTGGCAGGACAGCGGCGCCGAACGGCCCACCCCGCGCGGGGCGTAGCCCACGATGTCGTACGCCCGCGCGATCCGCTTCCACTCCGGGAGCTGGGCCGCCATCGGGAAGTACATGCTGGAGGCGCCCGGGCCGCCCGGGTTGTAGACGAAGGCCCCCTGGTACTCGGTCGCCTCACCGCTCGCCTTCACGCGGCTGACGGTCAGGGTGATCTGACGGCCCGACGGGTCCGCGTAGTCCAGCGGAACCTTGACCGTGCCGCAGCTGACGGATGAGGGCAGCCCCTCGACCTTGGGGCAGGTGCCGAACACGATGCCCGCGTCGGCGGCCCGCTTCGCGGCGACAGCCGTTCCCTGCATCTCGGTGTCGAGGGTGGTGGTACCGCCGGCCGGGGCGACGGCCAGTGCGGTGATGACCAAGGAGCCGAGGCCGCTCACGGCCCCGTACTTCGTCACTGCTCTCATCGCGTTCCCTTCGTACGGACGGCGGCTGTGCGGCCGTGGAAAGGGAGATCCTTCGCGGAGCAGATAGTCATGTAAAGAACCTGAATGGGGTGTCGGCCCTCAATGACCCGTAAGAGGTGAACCACTTGTGCGGCCGACCGTGAGAGCGGCCCGCAGCGACGGGTCGTCGACCGCGCCGACGCCGTGCACCGCCACCGCGGTCAGAAACGCCCGCTCGCTGCCGTCCCCGGTGCCGACGAGGCCGACCAGCAGACGCCGGCCGTCGGGTGAGGCCCACCGGGTGTAGGGATGCACCTCGATCCGCGCGATCGCCAGAGCGCCGAGCGTGAGGACGAGCGGCAGCGCGAACCAGACGAGCAGGGGCCCGCCGCCGCCCTCCTCCTGAGGGACCATCAGCAGCGAGAGGGCCGCCAGCGCCGCGGTGAGCACGGTCGCGCCGCGCACCTGACGGACGGCGGAGGCCACCTGCGTCCGGTCGCCGTCCGGGACGGCGAGGCCCGCGTGGACCAGACGGTCGGCGAGGGTGCGCACCGCGTCGGCGGCGGAGGCGGCGGCCCGTACCGCCCCTATCCGCGCCTGGCCCGCGGCCCCGATAGCGCCGATCACCGAACGTTCCAGATCGTCCTCGCCGTCCGGGTCCACGACGGTGGCCCAGCCCGTGTGCGCCAGCAGCAGCCTGCGCCGGCGGTGCATCGAGACGAGGGTGAGCTCGGTGACCCGCTGCGGGCCGCCGGCCAGGAAGGCCGCCTCGTACAGCGTCAACTCCCGCTGTGCGCCGAGCCGCGCGCTGGGCGGGCGCGCCGTGTCGACCGCCGCGAGACACAGGCGGGCGCAGCTGAGTCCCGCCGCTGACCAGGCCAGGAACAGAAACACGAGCGAGAGCATGCGCGTGTTGTACGCGAGATCTCCTTCGCGGCGCCACATCTTGTCCACGATCCGGACACGGCATCGCGGACCGGTGACGCACCGGCGGTCACGGGGGACCGGGGTCAGGAGCTGCTGCCGCCCCCGCAGCTCGACCCGCCGGACGAACCCCCGCCCCCGCAGCTGGAGCCGCCCGACGAACCGCCGGAGGACCCGCCGCAGCCCGACCCGCCCGACGAACCGCCGCACCCCGAGCCGGAACTGCTGCCGCAGCCGGACCCTCCGCCGCCGTCCGGGCTCGACGCCGCGCACCACACGACCGTGGTGGTGGCCGCGAACGCGGCCGAACGCTCGTACCGGGACACGGGAGTCCGGGCCGCGGTCCTCAGCTGGGCCTGGAGGAAGGGATCCGTCACGCCGTGCAGGCCGTGGAGGGCGACGAGATGGGCGGGGGAGTGCAGATGCGCGAACTGCACCCCGAAGGAACGCAGGGCGTCCTGGCCGGCCGAACTGATCCGGCGGCGCGAGCGGGCGGCCGCCGTGAAGCCGAACCCGATGCCCACGAACAGGGCGGGCAGTACCAGCATGATGAACGGAATGTCGGGGTCGTCGGGACCGGAGACGAAGCTCAGAACCGTGACGACGAACGCGAACGGAATCCCCATCACGCACACGAACCCCTGACAGAGGCCCCAGACGGTCAGCGCGCGGTTCGCCCGCGGCGGGAGCATCAGCCCGCGCGCGGCGAGACCGTCGCCGATCTCCTGCACGGCGGGGCTGCGCATCACCGAGCGGCGCAGGGTGTGCAGCGCACCGGTGGGCGACGCGGCCAGTTCGTCGAACACCGCCCGTTCCACGAGGTCCTGGGCGACCGGGCGCTGGGCGACGGCGATGCCGGGACCGCCGATCGCCAGCCGCCCGTCCGCGTGCAGCACGGCGAGCGCCGCGTCCACCACCCGCGCCGGACCGCCGCCGAGGAAGGCGGCCTCGTACACGTCGTGGATCTGTGCCCGGACGCCGGGGGCGGGGCGGCGCTGCGACCAGGACACCCGGACCAGCAGCGTGGTGGACGAGGCGGCCACGGCGACGTAGACGAGGATCGCGAGGACGGTCACGGCGGTCACCTCCTCACCAGCGCGGCCCGGGCCGCCCGCACGATGCGGGCGGTGCGCCGGGGCGGGTGCGCTCCGGCGCGCTCCTCCCACCACCGGGTCAGCAGCCGGCGGGCGCTCTCGTCGGCGGGCTGCCCGGCCACGAGCAGCTGCTCCGCGAAGTCGAGCGCGTCACGCCGGTAACCGGCCTGCATGGGGCGGTACTTGGCGTAGGCGAGGAAGGCGGGCCGGTAGCCCGCGCCGAGGATCTCCGGGAGTTCGGGCGCGACCTTGGCGACGACGTCGGCGCGCTTGGCGGCGAGCGCCCGGCTCTGCACACGGAGCCGCTGCGGGTCGAAGCCCTCGGGGGCGGGAGTCCCGGCGACCAGGGCGGAGAGCAGGGAGGCCTGGGCGATACCGACGCGCTCACGCGCCCCGGGGTCCACGTCCCCGACGGCGGCGCGCACGTCGCCGTCCGTGGTCCCCGCCGCCACGCGCACGCCATCGCCGGCGCGGACCGTGCGTGCCTCGTCGGTGCGGGCCGCGGGCCCGGCGCCGTTCACCACCGTCGCGCGGACGGTCTCCAGTTCGGCCGCCAGCTCCCCCGGCGGGGGGAAGTCGTCGTCGCGCTCCAGCAGGACACCGGGCGGCGCGACCCGCGACCGCAGCTCGCGCAGGACCTCAAGGACCGGTTCGGTGACCGGGTGGGCGTGGGTGTCGTGCCAGACGCCGTCGCGTTCGACACCGCCCGCGACATGGACGTACCGGATCGCCTCGACCGGCAGTTCGTCGAGCGCCTTCGCCGGGTCCTCGCCGCGGTTCACGTGGTTCGTGTGGAGGTTCGCCACGTCGATCAGCAGGCCCACGCCGGTGCGTTCGACCAGCTCGGCCAGGAACTGGCCCTCCGTGAGCTCCTCGTCGGGCCAGGAGATCAGCGCGGCGATGTTCTCCAGCGCCAGCGGCACCGGCAGGAGGTCCTGCGCGATGCGCACGTTCTCGCAGAGCACCTTGAGCGCGTCCCAGGTGCGGGGCACCGGCAGCAGATGGCCGGCCTCGAGCTGGGGGGATGCGGTGAGCACACCGCCGGCCCGGACGAACGCGATGTGCTCCGTCACGAGGGGCGAATCCAGCGCCACGGCCCGCTCCGCGAGATCCCCCAGTTTCTGCTCCGAGGGACGGTCCGCGCCGCCGAGACCGAGGGAGACCCCGTGCGGGACGATCTTGGTGCCGCGCGAACGCAGCCGCGTCAGCGAGGCGGGCAGATGGCCGGGGCAGACGTTCTCCGCCACGACCTCGACCCAGTCGAGGCCCGGCAGGCCCTCCACGGCGTCCGCGATCTCAGGACGCCAGCCGATTCCGATACCCAGTTCCATGGGAAGTCCCCTCCTCTGCCCACTGCGCCGTGTGACGGTGCGTGCAGGGCCTATGGCCCCGCAGGACGGCGGTGAACCCGGAGGAGGGGACGTTCAGAGGTTCATTTGAGGTTGCGGTCCGGACAGGGACCTAGCCGGCGGGCTGCGGTTCCGGCGCCTCCGGGCGGTTGGTGTTGACCGTGCCCGGCGCGACCGGCGAGGGCTTCGAGGTGCCGGGTTGCGACGGCTCCGCGGGCTGCGGCGCCGGCGGCAGGTTGCCGTCCGGCGGCGGCGGGCCCGTGGGGCTCGCGGTCACGCCGGTGGCCGCCTCGTTGGCGATGGCGTCGAAGTCGACCATGCCGGTGTTCTCCAGCATGGTGATGTGGTCCAGGACCGTCAGGTTGGCGTCGCTCGCGAGCTGGCGGATCAGCGTGTTCCTGGTGGTGTGCCGGACCAGCGCGATAGCGGAGAAGACCTTGCCGTGCGCGTTGCGCAGCAGGTTGGCGAACTTGTACTCGTACTCCCGCCCGCTCGCCGCCGACAGTTCCCGCAGCCAGCCCTGCTGCTGCTCGGTCGGCTGGTTCGGCAGCTCCACGCCGAGCTGCGCCGCCACGGTGCGGGCCCGCTTGTCGAGGTCCGCGTGCCCGACGATCAGGTGGTCACCGGCGTCCTTGATCGCCTTCGTGGGGGCCCGTTCGATCGCCTGCTGCCCCGCGGGCAGCTCCCAGAGCCCCGCCAGGCGGACCTTCACCAGCAGGTCGCGGTCCATCGCCGTCAGGGGTCCCCACTGGGTGGCCACCGTAGAGGCGTTGATGTTGTCCTGGCCGGTACCGGAACGGTCCGCGTACGACCACACAGGGAACGCCAGGGCCCCTACCGTGGCGACCAGGGCCGCGATGATGAGTGCCGTCCCGTTGATGCGCCGCAACAAAATGCCTCCTGAGCCGATGTGCTACACCGCAAACCAACCGCCAACTGAATCCGTGTTCAATGCATTCGGCGGTACTGAGAGGTACGTAACGCGGCGGCGGAGTGTTCAACTCCGGAGCGAGGGATGATCGGCGACCACCGTGCAGGAGCCCGGAGCGATCTCCGTGAAGCCGGCGTCGCGCACCACGGGCAGCCCGCTGACCGTGAGTTCCTGCCACAGGGCACGCCCCGGGGTGCGGACGGACAGCCGAAATCCCGTGTCCCGCCACGACTTGCGGTCGGCGTCCGACAGTTCCCACCACGCCAGTTGGGCGCCGTGTCCGGCCTGGGCCATCGCCTTGCCGGCCGACATGTCCAGTTCGGGGCTCAGCCACAGCACCGGCTCTCCCGGGCCCGGCTCGGCCGGCGGCTCCGGATCGTCCAGATCCGTGCCGGAAACCTGTAGTTTGGCCAGCTCCTTGGGCCAGCCGTCGAGGGGCACCGGCGGGAAGACGCGTACTTCCGCCTCCTCGCCCGTCACCGTGATCCCGGGCAGCGCCGACGCCTTGCGCCACTCCGCGCCCCGCGCCCGCCGGACGACCTTGCGGATGCGGGCGTCCTGCCAGTCGCGCATCGCCTGCGCCCACTCGCCGTCCCCGGCCGAGCGGTCGTCGGACAGGATCGTGAGCACGGCCCGTGCGGCGGTCTCCAGCGCGTCGGTGCGCGCCGGGGGCGCGGCCTTCTCGATCCGCACGACCAGCGGCAGTACGTACTGCGGGGCTTCGTCGCGCGAGACGCTCTCGTGCCGGAAGGGACTGTCGGGGCTGATGTCTTCGCTGCTCACACCGCCAGTCTGCCAGCCGCTCCGGAACCCGATTCGCGGGGCTGTTGGCGGAACGGACGCGTCCGGGCGACGATGCACCCCATGAAAAGCGATCTTTTTGCCTCGGAGAACATGGCGCAGCAGGCCACCGTGCCCGGAATGACCCTGCAGAACGCCAAATCGGTCAAGTACGCCGTGAACGGCGAGATGCACGCGCGGCAGGGATCGATGATCGCCTACCGCGGAAACCTCCAGTTCGAGCGCAAGAGCCAGGGCATCGGCGGCATGCTCAAGCGTGCGGTCACCGGTGAGGGCCTGGCGTTGATGGCGGTGCGCGGCCAGGGAGAGGCGTGGTTCGCGCACGAGGCGCAGAACTGTTTCATCGTCGACATCGACCAGGGCGACGCCCTGACGATCAACGGCCGCAACGTCCTCTGTTTCGACGCCACACTCTCGTACGAGATACGGACGGTGAAGGGCGCCGGCATGACCGGCGGGGGCCTCTTCAACAGTCTCTTCACCGGCTACGGGAAGCTCGCCGTCATCTGCGAGGGCAACCCCATCGTCATTCCCGTCACCGCGCAGCAGCCCGTCTACGTGGACACGGACGCCGTCGTCGGCTGGAGCGCCCAGCTGAACACCTCGCTGCACCGCTCCCAGTCCGTCGGCTCGATGATCCGCGGCGGCTCGGGCGAGGCCGTCCAGCTGATGCTCCAGGGCGAGGGCTTCGTGATCGTGCGGCCCAGCGAGCTCACGGCGCAGCCCGCGTCGAACTGACGCGGCGGGTGATCGGGTAGCCGCCGACGGCGCGGCGGCGCAAGATGGAGAGTGCTGCTGAAGAGCTCGCCGAAGGCGCCGGCACGCCATCGGGCGCCGCCGTTCCCGCGCCGCAGGCAGGGCTGCGGCGGACGTGCGGGAGGTCCGATGGTGGAGGAAGCGCCGCGACTGCGCGAACTCGCGGCCCGTGTGCACACCGCAGACGTCGTGGACGCCATGGGGCGATTTCACCGGCACCGATGCCATCTGATGGATCTCAAGAGCCCCACGCCGGATCGTCTGCTCTTCGGACCGGCCGTCACCGTCTCGTATCTGCCGTCGTGCGAGAAGTCCCTGCCGACGGACCGGTACAACTTCACCGAGCTCTTCCGTGAGGCCATCCGTGAAGGCGGGCAGGGGCGGGTGCTGGTTCTGGCGAGCAACGGCTACCCGGACGCGTCGCTCGGCGGCAAGGTCAAACTCTCCCCGCTCGCTGCCCACGGGCTCGCCGGAATCCTCACGGACGCCCGCCTGCGGGACTTCAGCGAGCTCGCGGAGTACGAGTTCACCGCCTACTGCAGCGGCGAAGCCGTGCACTGGGGCGGGAACGCCGTCACGCCGTACGAGGCGAACCGGCCGGCCGTGGTGTCCGGAGTGGTGGTGCGTCCCGGTGACTATGTGTTCGCCGACGCGGCCGGGGCGGCGATCATCCCCGGGGCGGAGGTGCTCACGATCCTGGAGGAGGCCGTGCGGGTGGTGGACGAAGAAGCGCGCTTCGTCGAGACGAGCCATGGTGAGAGCGGATCCGGCGGCGGGCCGAAGCAGTAAGCCCGGGGGGTCCCGCACCGCCCCGCGGGCACCCGGGCGACCTGTCCGCAGGCAGCCGGCCCGCTCACCGGTGTTCGGGGTTCGGCTGGTCGAAGCGTGCGCCCGCGTCCCACTCGGTGCGCTGGTTGCCGCGGGCCGGGATGCCCCCCGCCCGCTTGATCATGGCCGCGAGGTGCATCAGGTTCCAGGTCATGAAGGTGACGTTGCGATTGGTGAAATCGTTCTCGGGGCCGCCCGATCCGGGGTCGAGATACGAGGGCCCGGGGCCGGCCTCACCGATCCAGCCCGCGTCCGCCTGCGGCGGGATCGTGTACCCGAGGTGCTGGAGGCTGTAGAGGACGTTCATGGCGCAGTGCTTCACCCCGTCCTCGTTGCCCGTGATCAGACACCCGCCGACCCGCCCGTAATACGCGTACTGGCCACGGTCGTTGAGCAGCGACGAGCACGCGTACAGCCGCTCGACGACCTGCTTCATGACGGAACTGTTGTCGCCCAGCCAGATCGGACCGGCCAGGACGAGGATGTCGGCCGCGAGGACCCGCTCGTACAGGGCGGGCCACTCGTCGCTGGGCCACCCGTGCTCGGTCATGTCCGGCCACACGCCGGTCGCGATGTCGTGGTCGACGGCCCGTACGACGTCGACCCGGACCCCCTGCGTCTCCATCAGGGCCCGGCTCTTGTCGATGAGTCCCTGGGTGTTGCTCACCTCGGGCGACCGCTTGAGCGTGCAGTTGACGACGAGGGCGCGGAGGCCGTCGAAGCGGTCGGGAAGCGCGTCGGCGGTCGGCGGCTGGGCGGTCACGGAGCCCTCCTGGATTCTGTCACCGTGCCGTTCACGGCGGTGCGACGCCGTCCATGGTGCGCTCCCGGGCTCCGCTCCGGCCGCTGCGGCGCGGAGGGCGGCGGACGACCACACCACCAGCCCAACGGCCGGGCGGGGCCGCACTCCGTGAACCACGCACCGGCGACCACAGGGAGGTCCGGCGGCGCGACGGTGTGTGAGTGCGGCCGAGTTGCCCGTGCCACGGCCGGGTGGTTGTGTCGATGGACGGGCGTGCGCGCGGGGTGAGCGATGTGATCCTTCGTCACAGAGAGGACCTGCCATGCAAGCCATCACCGTTCGAGACCGCGACGCCGGTCTCGGTGGACTCTCCCTGACGGACATGCCCCACCCGCATGCCGCCGAGAACGACGTCATCGTGAAGGTCCACGCCGCGGGGTTCACGTCCGGGGAGCTCGACTGGCCGGGGACCTGGACCGACCGCGCCGGCCGCGACCGGACCCCGAGCGTGCCCGGCCATGAACTGTCCGGTGTCGTCGCCGAACTCGGTTACGGAACGACCGGCCTCACCATCGGCCAGCGGGTGTTCGGACTGACCGACTGGACCCGCAACGGCTCACTGGCCGAGTACACCGCCGTGGAGGCCCGCAACCTCGCGCCGCTCCCGTCGGACGTCGACCACGTGGTGGCCGCCGCGGTGCCGATCTCCGGGCTGACCGCGCAGCAGGGCCTGTTCGGCCACGGACGTCTCACGACGGGGCAGACCGTGCTGATCCACGGTGCCGCGGGCGGCGTCGGGTCGATCGCGGTGCAGTTCGCGCGCGATGCCGGGGCCCGGGTGATCGGCACCGGGCGGGCCGGCGGCAGGGACGTGGCCCTCGGTCTCGGCGTCGATGTCTACCTGGATCTCGAGAACGACCGGCTGGAGGACGCCGGCGAGGTCGACGTGGTGTTCGACGCGATCGGCGGCGAGGTCCTCGACCGCTCGGCCGCGCTGGTGCGCGCCGGTGGCACGCTCGTCGCCGTCGCCATGCCGCCCACGGTCCGTCCCGAGGACGGGCGCGCCGTCTTCTTCATCGTCGAACCCGATCGCGCCGGGCTCGTGGATCTCGCCCGGAGACTCCGCGACGGCAGGGTGAAGCCGATCGTCGGATCCGTGCGGCCGCTCGCCGAAGCGCCGGACGCACTCGGCCCCGGCCGGCGCGGCCGCGGCAAGACGATCATCCGTGTCGCGGAGGACTGAGCGAGGCAGGACTCTCTCCTTCCACATTCCCGTGACGGCCAACAGCGTTACGCTGGGTGGAACGATGCATTCCGGGATGGCGGCGTCCCCCGGGCCGCTGTTCAGCTCCCGCCGGGGCGCATCCCACGGCACGAAGGACTCAGCGATGGCATCGACGAGCGAGTCGGAAAGCTCCGAATCGGCGGGGCTGCTCAGATCCCAGGAGGGTCTGGACGACGAGGAGATCGGCGACTTCCTGGACGCCGGGTACTCGCCGCCGGAACGGCCTCTGGGTATCGGCGAGTGGGGCGTCACGGCCCGAGAGGCGCTGTCGCACGAGGACCTCGACCATCGGCTGGCCCGGGAGGTCGGCGAGAACGCCGTCGACGAGGGTGACGGAATCGGTGACGCCTCGGACACGGATGGCGAGCTGATCGACGACGAGGTGGGCGACGAGCGGGCGGGCCGTCTGCTGGCCTGGGACACCGACGTGACGGGCGGCCGGCGCGACGACGGCTACGACTACTGGGCGCACGACGTGGGCATCGACGGCGGGGCCGCCTCCGCGGAGGAGGCTGCCGTGCACATCGTCCCGGACGCCCAGGACCAGCAGCGCTGAGATCGGGAGCGGTCGATCGGTGCGGTCGCTTCGGGGCGCCCGTCGACTCGGTGCCGTCCGTCCGAGGATCCGCCCCAGGAGGTGCCATGCCCGAGTACGTCAAGAACCCCGAGGCCGTCGCGCAACTCGCACCCGAGCAGTACCGGGTCACGCAACAGGACGGCACGGAGCGCGCGTTCGCCAACGAGTACTGGGACAACAAGGAGCCCGGCATCTATGTGGATGTCGTCTCCGGTGAGCCCCTGTTCGCTTCGGTGGACAAGTACGACAGCGGAACGGGGTGGCCCAGTTTCACCAAGGTGATCGACGCGTCGAACGTCGTCGAGCGGCGGGACGCCTCGCACGGGATGCTGCGTACCGAAGTCCGCTCGGCCCACGGGGACAGCCACCTCGGCCATCTGTTCCCCGACGGCCCCAGGTCCGCGGGCGGACTGCGCTACTGCATCAACTCGGCTTCCCTGCGTTTCATCCACCGCGACGACCTGGAGCGTGAGGGCTACGGGGCTTATGCGGGCCTTTTCGGGGCGACGTGAAGGGACGCGCCGACGTGGGCAGGCGTGTTCGGCGCCTGCTCACCGGTCGTCCATCGGAATGGCGAGCGCCGCGGTGCCGCTCATGTCGAGCCAGACCTCGCCCCTGCCGCGGACCATGCGCATCATGACCTCCCCGCACCCCGGGCAGCGAGCGACGCGGCCGGGGCCGCGGTCGTACACATGCAGCCCGCCCAGGGGCCCGGTACGGGTGCAGTGCGCACACCGGCTCACCGCCGCGGTGACATCGACCGCGAAGATCTCGGACAGTGGCCCCGCGAGTGCGTTGCCGTCCCTGTAGGTGGGCCCGCTGAACGGGTAGCCGGCTGAAACCGTCATGTCACCCTCCGCTAGCCGAATCGTTCTGTGCGGACGCGATCGGGGGAATGGCCGAGAAGGACCAGGTAGGCGGCGGCCTTCTCGACGAAGCCGGTCGGGCCGCAGACGTAGCAGGTCGGCTCGAAATCCGGGGGCCAGCCGTGCCGCGCCAGGTCGTCCGGCTCCACGCGTCCCGCCGGCCGGGGCCACCCGTCGGGTGTCACCCGTGTGTAGACGTACGTCATGTCGAGGCCCGGAGACCCCTTGCGCAGCTCGTCGGCATAGAGACGGTCCGCCGGATCGCGCACGGAGTACAGCAGGCGGAACGGCACCCGGCTGCCGATCGACGACCTCGTACGGATCATGGACATCAGCGGCACGATGCCGGAGCCGCCCGCCACCAGCAGGACCGGCTCCGCCTGCTCGGGCTGCCAGACGAACCAGCCACCGACCGGCCCGCGTATCTCGACGAGGCCCCCGACCAGCAGCGTGTCCACGAGATAGGGCGAGACCTCCCCGTCATCGATGCGCTGCACCGTGAGTTCCAGGTGCTCGCCGTCCGGGACGGACGCGATCGAATAGCTGCGCTGCGTGCTGTACCCGTCCTCGGCGGTCAGCCGGACGTCGACGTGCTGACCCGCGAGATGACCCGGCCAGTCCGGCACGCTCAGCACGAGCGTGGTCGCCGTTCCCGACTCCGTACGCCGGTCCTCCACCTGAGCGGTTCGCCAGCGCAGACGGTCACCTAGTCGCCCCTGTATCGCTGCTCTTGCCATGGGTCTCCGTAGTTGTGGTAGCCGGCGCTCTCCCAGAACCCCGGTTCGTCGTCCAGGCGGAGCTCGATCGCGCGCACCCATTTCGCGGACTTCCACAGATACAGATGCGGAACGAGAAGCCGGGCGGGGCCGCCGTGCTCGGGCGCCAACTCCTGGCCGTCGTAGTCGTGCACGATCCACGCCTTGCCGTCGAGCAGGTCCTCCAGCGGGAGATTGGTGGTGTAGCCGCCGTAGGAGTGGACGAGGGCGAAGTCCGCCGCGGTCTCGACATCCGCGAGCAGGACGTCGAGGGACACTCCTCGCCACTCGGTGTCGAACTTGGACCACTTGGTCACGCAGTGCAGGTCGACCGTGGGCGTCTCCATCGGCAGCTTCTGCAAGGCCGCCCAGTCCCACGTGTGCCGCCGGCCGTCCTCCGCGACGACCGCGAGTTCCCAGGTCTCCAGCGGCACATGGGGAGTCGGGCCGGTGGAGAGCACCGGGAAGTCGTATGTCTCGTACTGGCCGGGCGGCAGCTTCTTGCCGTCGGTGGGCCGCCGGCCGTGGAATCCTGGCGAAATGATGGGCATGCGCGCATCGCCTTCCTCAGCGCAGGACGCGCTTCGAGGACAAAGGGGTCCCTTGCCCTGAAGGCCTGTATCCAGCATGCGCCCGCGGGCGGCGATTGCTCCACTCGGGGCGGGCGGGGGCGAGGCACCCGGGCACCCGGCAACCCCCTAGGCCCGGCCCCGCCGCATCAGCTCCGAGACCTTGACGAGGCGGTAGCCGCGCTTGCGCAGTTCGGGGACGATCTTCCGGACCGCTTGTTCGGTGACCGGGGCCGCGCTGCGCGTGCAGTGCATCACCACCAGTGATCCGGGCTTCACCCCGGCGAGGACCTGTTCCGCGACCGCGTCCGCGTCCGTCGCGAAGGCGTCCCCGCTGACGACGTCCCACTGGACGGCGGTCACCTGGGCCGGGGCGATGGCCCGCAGCGCGGCGTCGTCGTAACAGCCGCCCGGGAACCGGAAGTACGGCACGGTATTGCGGACCCCGGCCTTCGCGAACGCGGCGAACGCCCGGTCCACATCGGCCCGCATCTCGCTCCTGGCCACCGTCGGGAGGCCGTAGCAGGAGGCCTTGAAGGCATGGTGGCTGTAGGAGTGGTTGGCGGTCTCGAAGAGCGGGTCGTTGCCGATCGCCCTCGCCTGGTCCGGATACTGCTCGGCCCAGCGGCCGGTCATGAAGACCGTCGAGGGGACCTTCATCTCCCGCAGTGACGCGATGAGGCCTGGATTGTCGAAGTGCTCTCCGTCGGCCGCCCGCGGTCCCTGATCCGCCGTCATGTCGGCGTCGAAGGTGAGCGCCACGGTCATGTCGCCCGTCGCGGTGGAGGAAGCGGCCCGCTCGAAGACGGGTGTCACCCCGCCCGGACCGGGGGCGAGTGTCGGCGGGGCCTGCTTCGGGCGCTGCTGCGGGGGTTTTCCGGGGTGGGGCGAGGCAGCGGCGGCCTTGCCGGGGGAGGGCGGCGCGGACGACGACCCGCTTCCGCAGCCGGCGAGCACGGCACCCAGGGCGGCCACGGCCGCAAGCCTTCGTACGATAATGATCACTGACGGAAAATATACGATCATTCCATCAATGAAGGGACACCTCGCTCGGTGTCGGGTTCTACGACCCGGAGGTCCAGCCGAGCGGGTGCAGTTCCACCGGGCCGGACGGGGCGTCCGGCTCGCCGCCCGCCTCGGAGAAGGCGTTCAGCGCCGCGATGAGGGCCGCGCGCTGCTCCGGAGCCAGGCGCTCGACGATCGTGCTGATCTCCCCACGCCGCTTGGTCATCACCTCGTCCACGATGCGCGCGCCCTCCGGGGTGAGCCGAAGCTCCGTCTCGCGGCGGTTGCCGGGGTTGGTCCGGCGGTCCACCAGGCCGACGGCGATGAGCCGGTCCACCATGCGCATCGCCGTCGAGGGGCTGACCGCCAGCCGCTCCGCGAGCAGGACGAGCTTGGCGGCACCGTGCGTGGACAGCACGACCAGCAGCCGGAACTGAGGGAGCGTGACCCGGTCCTCCACCGACGCGAGGGACCGCGCCGAGATCGCGACCAGCAGTCGGGAGGCGGTGAGCACCGCGCCCGTGACCGCCTCCACGTCGTCCATCCTGTCGGCGCGCAGCCCGCTGCCGGGACCGGCCGGCTCCCGGAGGTGACCGGTCGCGCCGGACTGCTGTGTCTGCTCCTTCATGGGCCTCTTTCTACCCTGCCGCGACCGCCGCCGATGAACGTGCCCTTCGCCCGACCCGTACTCATGGCGGGGCGCCGCACCGGCCGCCGGTCGCGGTACCGCTCTCTTGCACTGTGCAATGATGCCCGGCGGGGGCTCGCCGACGTCCGGGCCCTGTTCGGGAGGAATGCGATGACGGTGTCCCCGAGAGCCGGAGTTCTCGCCGGCTTGGCCGACGTGCGCGCGGTACCCGTGGACCGGGGCGGCGCGCTGTGGCGACTGTCGGAGGCGGGCAGGCAACTGGACGCCAACATCATCCGCGTACCGCCCGGTGACCGGGTCGCGCGCCATGCCGAAGCGGACCTGGACGTCCTGCTCTGTGTACTCGACGGCAGCGGTGAGCTGGAGACCGACGCGGGCCGGCAGCGCCTGGAGGCCGGTTCGGTGGCCTGGCTCCCGCGTGGCAGCCACCGGGCGCTGTCGGCCGGAGCGGACGGACTCGCCTACGTCACCGCGCACACCCGCCGTCCCGGGCTCGCCATCCGCAATGCCTCCGCCTCCGCCGTCGCTGCCGTTTCCGCGGAGCCCGAAGGCGGCGAAGCGGCCTGCCTGCTGAACCGGATCTGTCCCGCGTGCGATCGTCCGGCCGAAGCAATCGACGCACGTTACTGCACCCGTTGCGGCAGTTCACTGGCGCCCTGAGCGCCTTCTGACGAACCATCAACAAGGTTCTTTTGCTTGTGCGATGAGAACAACACGCGCCTCATGCGTATCCAAGGGCGGACGCGTCCCCCGGTGTCCATCGGCAACCGGACTCCGTACCCCCTACAGGAGGCGACGAGTTGAGTCACAGGCGAATATCCAAGCGAAAGGCCGTTCTGGCGGGAGCGGGTGCCGTCGGCATCGCCGCGGCCGCCATCCTGCTCCCACAGGCCTACGCTGGGCAGGACGGTTCCCAGTCCGAGGCGGCGTCGGCTCCGAAGAAGATGAGCGCCGCCTCCGCGGCAGAGCTCCTCCAGCAGCTCGGCCAGCAGCTCGGCGAGTCCTACGGCGGTGCGTACTACGACTCCGACAAGCAGCAGCTCGTCGTGAACGTCGTGGGCAACAACAACAACGTCGTCGTCCAGGTCAAGAAGGCCGGCGCGGTGCCGAGGAGCGTCCAGAACAGCGCCACGAAGCTGACCGCGGCGAAGAGCACGCTCAGCAAGCAGGCCACCATGGCCGGCACCTCCTGGGCCGTCGACCCGCGGAACAACCAGGTCCTGGTGACCGCGGACCGCACCGTCGCCGGCGAGCGCTGGGACAGACTGGAATCCGCCGTGCAGGCCCTCGGCCCCGGCGTGGCCCGCATCCAGAAGTCCGCCGGTGAGTTCAAGACCTTCCTCGAGGGCGGCGACGCCATCTTCGGTGGCGGTGCGCGCTGCTCCCTGGGCTTCAACGTGACCACGCAGGACGGCAGCCCCGGCTTCCTGACCGCCGGACACTGCGGTGTCGCGGCCGAGCAGTGGTCCGAGGAGGCGAACGGCGAGCCGATCGGCACGGTCCAGGAAGCGGTGTTCCCGGGCGAGGGTGACTTCGCACTGGTGACGTACGACGACCCGGCGACCCAGGCGCCGAGCGAGGTCGACCTCGGCAACGGCCAGACGGTCGCGATCACCCAGGCGGCCGACGCGGCCGTGGGCCAGGACGTGATCCGGATGGGCAGCACCACCGGGCTCAACGACGGCCAGGTCACCGGACTCGACGCCACCGTGAACTACCCCGAGGGCACCGTCACCGGTCTGATCCAGACCAACGTGTGTGCCGAGCCGGGTGACAGCGGCGGCGCGCTGTTCACCCAGGACGGCAGCGCGATCGGCCTCACGTCGGGCGGCAGTGGCGACTGCACCGCGGGCGGCGAGACGTTCTTCCAGCCGGTGACCACGGCCCTCGCGGCGGTCGGCGCGCAGATCGGTGACGGGGCGGGCGCCGGAGAGGGCGCTGACGGCGGCGCCGAGGCCAATGCCGGTGCCGAGGCGAACGCTGGTGCTGACGGCGGTGCCGAGGCGAACGCGGGTGCTGACGGCGGTGCCGAGGCCAACGCCGGTGCCGAGGCGAACGCGGGTGCCGACGGCGGTGCCGAGGACAACGGCGGCCTCGACGGAGGCGTCCAGGACAACGGCGGTGCCGAGGCCAATGCCGGTGCCGACGGCGGTCTGCAGAACAACGGCGGAGCCGACGGCAACGGCGGCGCCGACGACAACGGTGCCGGCGGGAACGACGCGGGGGGTGACGCGGCCGGCGACGGCACGGGCCAGCACAACTGAGGCCGGTCTCTCCGCGGACACGCGCAGACGAGGAGCCCCGGACATCGGCGGATGTCCGGGGCTCGTCCGTGCCCGGGGTGCCCGGGGCTCGTCCGTGCCCGGGGTGTCCGGCGCGTCGGCCGGACCCGCGTTCCTGCGTGCGTGCCGTGCCCACCCCGCCGGGCGTCAGTCGTCCTCCGTCAGGCAGGCCGCTGCCTCCAGCCCGGTCGTGTCCAGCGTGGCGGTCAGCGCTTCCAGCTCGGAGCGCAGCGCGCGGATCCGCTCCACCGACAGCCCGGTGGCCTCGCCGATCCTGCGGGGCACGTCCAGAGCCTTCTCCCGCAGCTCCGCGCCCGCCGCCGTGGGCCGGGCCGTCACGGAGCGCTCGTCCTCCTTGCTGCGCCGACGCTCCACATAACCCGCCGCTTCGAGCCGCTTGAGCAGCGGGGACAGAGTCCCGGAGTCCAGGCGCAGATGCTCGCCGATCTGTTTGACGGGCAGCTCGCCGTGCTCCCACAGCACCAGCATCACCAGGTACTGCGGGTAGGTGATCCCCAGATCCTTGAGGGCGATCCGGTAGACGCTGTTGAACGCCCGGGACGCGGCGTGCAGCGAGAAGCAGATCTGGTGGTCGAGGCGGAGGAAGGCCTCGTCCGGCACATCGGTCAGTGGCGTCTTCTCCATGCGTCCAGCATACCTGCGCCCCATTGAGTTGTGCACAACTTAGTTGTGTGCTCTACTTACGCCATCGATTCGCAACGGACGAAGAGGGATGCATTTCATGGACGCGATCTACACCGCAGTCGCCACCGCCAATGGCCGTGAGGGCCGCGCCGTCAGCTCCGACGGTCAGATCGATCTCCCGCTCGCCTTCCCCGCGGCGCTGGGCGGCAACGGTCAGGGCACCAACCCCGAGCAGCTCTTCGCCGCCGGCTACGCGGCCTGCTTCGCCAGCGCGATGGGCGCCATCGGCCGCCAGGAGCGGATCGACGTCAAGGACGCGTCCGTGACCGCCGAGGTCAGCATCGGCAAGGACACCGACGGCGGCTTCGGTCTCTCCGTGATCATGCGCGTCGAGCTTCCGGACCACCTCCAGGGCGAGGCCGGCCGTGACCTCCTGGAGAAGACCCACGCGTACTGCCCCTACTCCAAGGCGACCCGCGGCAACCTGCCGGTCGAGCTCGTCATCGAGTAATCGCCCCGTGCAAGGCGAAGCCCGGGACAGGGAGTTACCGGACCTGTCCCGGGCTTCGCCGATTGCTCCAGAATTCTGGGAGCGCTTCTGGAGACGGCTCCATCGTGCGGCGCGCCTCTCCCGGGCGCACGCCGGGCGCGGCTGACCAGGGGATCACGCCCGCCGGCCGGACCGGCACCACCCGGAGCTCACGGCGGCCGCGCCCCGTACTCCTGAGCCCGCCCCCCTGAGCCCGCAAGCCCACGGCCCACGGCCCGCGGCCCGCGGCTCATGGGCCCAGGGGGCACGACCGCCCGGCACTCATGGACCGGTCACCCGGTGACGTCCCGGGCCGGGCATCCACCACCCCGCCCGGAACCGCCGCCGCGCCACCCACCCCGCCCGCGTCCGTCAGCCCCAGGGCCCCGTGACCGCGAACGTCGTCCCCGGTGTGTAGCAGTTGACGTACATCGTCTCGCCGTCCGGCGAGAAGGTGACCCCCGCGAACTCGCCCCACTCCGGTGCCTCGGGGGTCCCGATGTTCTGGCGGCCGCGGGCCATCGCGTACACGGCGCCGGACTTGGTCAGCCCGTACACGTGCTGGGCGCCGCTGCCGTCCTCGCAGACCATCAGCCCGCCGCTGGGAGCGAGGCAGATGTTGTCCGGGGATTCGCCGGGGAGCTGGATGTCCGTGCTCGGACCGAAGGCGATGACCAGCGTGAGCCGGCGCCGGTGCGGTTCGTACTTCCACACCTGGCCGAAGTGGTCCGCCGCCGAGCCCTCGCCGCTGCGGGCGAAACTGGAGACGAAGTAGACGGAGCGCCCGCCCCAGTAGCAGCCCTCCAGCTTCTGCGCGTGGGTGATGCCCTTGGGGCCGAAGTCCTGGAGCCGGATGGGTGTTTCCTTCGCCTGGCTGTCCGGTACGGGCACCCACTCGATCCGGTCGAAGCTCGCTCCCGGTTCCTGGATCGCGGAGAGGTCGGGCACGCCCGGCACTCGCATGGCCTCCAGTTCGCCACCCGCGCGCAGTGAACGCGTCCCGCCCAGTGGCCTGTTCGGCAGGAAGCGGTAGAAGAGGCCGAAGGGACGCTGGAAGGCGTCCTCCGTCTCGTAGATGATCCCGCTCTGCGGATCGACCGCGATCGCCTCGTGCTGGAAGCGGCCCATCGCGGTGAGCGGTACGGCCCCGGTGCGCTGCGGGTCGGCGCCGTGCACCTCGAAGACGAACCCGTGATCCTTGGTGTAGCCGTTGGTGCCGGCCTTGTCCTCGGTCTCCTCGCAGGTCAGCCAGGTTCCCCAAGGGGTGGGCCCACCCGCGCAGTTGACGGCGGTGCCGGCGATCGCGACCCGCTCGGACAGGACGTTGCCCCGTCCGTCGAGCTCCAGGGACGTGCAACCGCCCTTGCCCATCGGGTCGTAGGTCAGACCCTTGACCGTGGGGACGGGGATCGCGGCGTCCGCGCGGTTCTCGTGGTTGCGGACGAGGTGCACCCGGCCGCGGCGACCGGCGAAGGCCGCCATGCCGTCGTGATTGCTCGGAACGCGGCCCTCGCCGGAGCTCAGCGGTTCGCCCTCCCGTGAGAGGACCCGATAGCGGAATCCTTTCGGCAGATCGAGCAGACCGGCTGGGTCGGGGACGAGGGGTCCGTAGCCGGCGTGGTGCCCGCGAGCGGCCGCGGTCCCCGCGAAGAGCTCGGAGAAGGCGCCGGTGAACGCGATTCCGGCGGTCAGTGCGCCGGTACGGGCCAGAACTTGTCGACGTGTTGCGGACATGAGGCAACTCCCTGTTGGGGGGACCTCCCGTTGCCGAAGCCCGGGGAGGGGACAGGAGATGTGACCCGCACGTGTGTATCACGCACCTGGATGCACGGGAACCGTGCGGGCCACATGAGCCTTCAGCTGTCCCTACAAGTCAACCGTTCAGGCGAGCGAGGCACTCAGGGTGATCGTCGTGCCCGACAGGGCCTGGCTGACCGGGCAGTTGGCCTTCGCGTCCTCGGCCGCCTTGACGAAACCCGCCTCGTCGAGACCGGGGACCGTGCCCTCGACGGTGAGGTGGATTCCGGTAATGCCCGTGCCGGGCTGGAAGGTCACCTCGGCCTGGGTGTTGAGCCGGGTCGGCGGGGTGCCGGCCTGGGCGAGCCCGTGCGAGAGGGCCATCGAGAAGCAGCTGGAGTGGGCGCCGGCAATGAGCTCTTCGGGGCTCGTCTTTCCATTGGCCTGCTCGGCGCGGGAGGGCCAGGAGACGGCGTACTCGCCGATTCCGGAGGAGTCGAAGGTGACGGTGCCCGTGCCTTCGGTGAGGTTGCCCTCCCAGACCGTGTGCGCCTGACGCGTGGTGGCCATGATGCGAATCCCTTCTGACGGAAAGGTGGTTACGCACCCGAACCTACTGCTCCACAAGGCCCTTCGCGTCACGGGCCAGCGCGGTGAGACGGGAGATGGCGCGGAAGTACTTCTTGCGGTAGCCGCCGTTCAGCATCTCTTCGCTGAACAGTCGGTCGAAGGGCATGCCCGAGGCGAGCACCGGCACTTCGCGGTCGTACAGCCGGTCGGCGAGTACGACGAGGCGCAGGGCGGTCGACTGGTCGGGCACCGGCTGCACATCGGTGAGGCAGACCGCGCGTATGCCGTCGGTCAGGGCGCCGTAGCGGCTCGGGTGCACCTTGGCGAGGTGGTCCAGCAGTGCCGGGAAGTCGTCGAGCGCGGCGCCTTCGGTGGCGTACGCGGCCTGGGTGACCGTCTCCTCGGAGTACGGGGGAGGGGCGTCGGGCAGTCCGCGGTGGCGGTAGTCCTCCCCGTCGATCCGCAGCGGACGGAACTGCGCGGAGAGGCCCTGGATCTCGCGGAGGAAGTCGGCGGCGGCGAACCGGCCCTCGCCCAGTTTGCCCGGCAGGGTGTTGGAGGTGGCCGCGAGTGCCACACCCGCCTCGACGAGCTTGCCGAGGAGGGTCGAGACGAGGACGGTGTCGCCCGGGTCGTCGAGCTCGAACTCGTCGATGCACAGCAGCCGGTGACCGCTCAGGGTGCGCACGGTCTGCTGGAAGCCGAGGGCGCCGACCAGATTGGTGAGCTCCACGAAGGTGCCGAAGGCCTTGAGCGAGGGCTCGGCCGGGGTGGCGTGCCACAGGGAGGCGAGGAGGTGGGTCTTGCCGACGCCGTAGCCGCCGTCGAGGTAGACCCCGCGAGGCCCGGTGGGAGCGGCCGGCTTCTTCGCGAACCACCGGCGCTTGCCGGATCCGCTCGCGTGCGCCCCGCCGAGGCTCGCAGCGAACGAGCTGAGGACCGTGACCGCCTCGCGCTGGCTGGGCTGGTTCGGGTCCGGGACGTAGGTGTCGAAGCGCACCGAGTCGAAACGCGGCGGCGGCACCATCTCCGCGACCAGCCGGTCGGCGGGGACGTGCGGCTCGCGGGCGCACAGCGAAAGGGGGGCCGCTTCGGTCATGGCACTGGTCGACACAGTTCCCAACTGTAAGGGTCGTGCCAGACTGCTCCGCATGCGACGACTGCTCCCTGTGACCGACCAGACATCCGGTGAGGACCGCGAATGGTCCCTGGACGAGCTGGCGGAGGCCTACGCGTATCCGGACGCCCTTCAGGGTGCCTGGCTGCGGGCCAACATGGTGTCCTCGCTGGACGGGGCGGCCCAGCACGACGGCCGGTCCCAGCCCCTGTCCTCCGACACGGACATGCGGATCTTCGGCACCCTGCGGGGCCTCGCCGACGCGGTCGTGGTCGGCGCGGAGACGGTCCGTCTCGAGGGCTACCGGCCCGCACGTGCCCGGGAAGCCTTCGCGGAGCGCCGGGCCGCTGCCGGTCAGGGTCCCGCCCCCGCGATCGCCGTGGTCAGCGCCTCGCTGAACCTCGACTTCACCCTGCCCCTGTTCACCGAACCCCTGGTGCCGACGCTGGTGCTGACAGGCGCCGCGGCCCCGGCGGACCGGGTCCGGGAGGCGGAGAAGGCAGGCGCCGAGGTGGTGGTCGCGGGCGACGGGCCCGGGGTGGATCCGCCGAGGGCTGTGCGGGCGCTCGCCGAACGAGGCCTGCGGCGGCTGCTCACCGAGGGCGGGCCGCGCATGCTGGGGCAGTTCGCCGCGTCGGGCGTGCTCGACGAACTGTGTCTGACCGTGTCGCCCACGCTCACCGTCGGGGACGCGCAGCGCATCACGGGCGGGCCGGGACTCGCCGTCCCGGCGCGCTTCGCCCCGACGTCCGTACTGGAGGAGGCAGGGTTCCTTTTCACCCGCTACCGTCGCATCTGACAATCGGCGGAATTCGTCGTTCCGGTTTGCTCCGGCCGGGCAGACTACTCTCGCAGTCCCCGTGTCGGCGCGGGGAAGGATGGTTTCCGCAGAAGGGCTCCTGACGTGTTCACTAGCGTATTGATGATCGAGAAGCCCCTGACCTCGGAAGATGTGGAATTCGTCACCACACTGCACGGTGACGAGAACGTCTCCTTCGTCGTCCTGATGCAGCCGCGCGGCGACCAGGCCGACCTCCTGCTGCGTGCCATCGACGACGTGGCCTTCGGTGAACTGAAAGAGGCCGTCAAGGAGGGTGAGGAGCCGGAGGGCGAGGCTGCCAAGGCTCCCGCCGAGCGGGCGCTGGAGAACTCCCTGGCCGCCCTGCGCGCCGCCGGCAGCGAGGCCGTGGGCCAGGTCGTCGAGGACCATCCGCTCGACAAGCTCAAAGCGGTCGTCGACGAGGCGGGCGCCGACGAGGTGATCGTGCTGACCGCACCTCACTACGTCGAGGAGTTCTTCCACCGGGACTGGGCCTCCCGGGCCCGCCACAAGGTCGGCGTCCCGGTGCTCAAGCTCTTCGCGCACAGCGAATAGGCTGGCCCCTCGCACGTACTCGTACCTCGTGGGGAGACACACGCATGGCACCCGCCATCCCTAGCGCCATGGAACGCCCGCACTTCATCGGCATCGGTGGCGCCGGAATGTCGGGCATCGCGAAGATCCTCGCCCAGCGCGGCGCCGCGGTGGCGGGCAGCGACGCCAAGGAGTCCGCGACCGCCGAGAGCCTGCGTTCGCTGGGCGCCACGGTCCACATCGGGCACGCCGCCGAGCACCTGGCCTCCGATGCCAGCTGTGTCGTCGTCTCCAGCGCCATCCGCGCCGACAACCCGGAGCTGGCCCGTGCCGGTGAGCTCTCGGTCCCGGTCGTCCACCGCTCCGACGCGCTCGCGTCCCTGATGACCGGCCTGCGCTCGATCGCGGTGGCGGGCACCCACGGCAAGACCACCACCACGTCCATGCTGGCGGTGGCGCTCACCGAGCTCGGTCTCGATCCCTCGTACGCCATCGGCGGTGACCTGGAGGGCCCCGGGACCAATGCCCGGCACGGCGCCGGTGACATCTTCGTCGCCGAGGCCGACGAGAGCGACCGCAGCTTCCAGAAGTACGACCCCGAGGTCGCGATCGTCCTCAACGTCGAGCTCGACCACCACGCCAACTACGCCTCGATGGACGAGATCTACGACTCCTTCGAGACCTTCGTCGGCAAGGTCGTCCCCGGCGGCACCCTGGTGATCTCCGCCGACCAGCCGGGCGCGGTGGAGCTCACCTCCCGCATCCGTGACCTGTCGACGCTGAAGGTCGTCACCTACGGCGCCTCCGAGTCCGCGGACGTACGGGTGCACAAGGTCACCCCGCGCGGCCTCACCAGCGAGGTCACCGTCCTGCTCAACGGCAAGTTCCTGACCTTCACCGTCTCGGTCCCCGGCAGCCACTACGCGCACAACGCCGTGGCCGCGCTCGCCGCCGGCGTCGCGCTGGGCATCCCGGCGCACAATCTCGCCTCCGCCCTCGGCAAGTACACCGGGGTCAAGCGCCGGCTCCAGCTGAAGGGCGAGGCCGCGGGCGTCCAGGTCATCGACTCCTACGCCCACCACCCCACCGAGATGACCGCCGACCTGGAGGCCATGCGGGGCGCCGCGGCCGACTCCAGGCTGCTGGTCGTCTTCCAGCCCCACCTCTTCTCCCGTACGCAGGAGCTCGCGACCGAGATGGGCCAGGCACTCGCCCTGACCGACGCCTCGGTGGTCCTCGACATCTATCCGGCCCGCGAGGACCCGATCCCCGGCGTCACCAGCGAGCTGATCATCGACGCCGCCCGTGCGGCGGGCGCGGATGTCACCGCCGTCCACGACAAGGAGACGGTCCCCGAGGTGGTCGCGGGAATGGCGAAGCCCGGCGATCTCGTTCTCACGATGGGCGCGGGAGACGTCACGGACCTCGGTCCGCTGATCCTGGCCCGTCTGTCGAGCTGAGGGAGCCGAATTTCATGGCGTACGACATCGAGAAGCCGGACGAGCAGTGGCGCGCGGAGCTGAATCCGGCGGAGTACAAGGTGCTGCGCCAGGCCGGTACGGAGCCCGCCTTCGTCGGTGAGTACACCGACACCAAGACGGAGGGCGTCTATTCCTGCCGGGCGTGCAGCGCCGAGCTGTTCCGCTCCGACACGAAGTTCGAGTCGCACTGCGGCTGGCCGTCCTTCTACGACCCGAAGGACACCGACGCGGTCGAACTCATCGAGGACCGCTCGCACGGCATGGTGCGCGTCGAGGTGCGCTGCGCGCGCTGCGGATCGCACCTCGGGCACGTGTTCGAGGGTGAGGGATACCCCACCCCGACCGACCAGCGGTACTGCATCAACAGCATCTCGCTGCGGCTGACGCCGGACGAGAGCTGATCCCACGGGCGATCCCGGCCACGGCCGGGTGACCCCCACCGAGCACAGCCGGCCGCGGCCGGGGCCCTGTCCGAGTACGAGCCGGGCAGCCCCCAGGCCGCGGCCGGCCCGTTCGCCGGCACATCCCGGGGGCGGCGAGCGGGGCTACTTGGGCTGGAGCAGGTCCCACCGGTTGCCGTACAGGTCCTCGAAGACCGCGACCGAACCGTAGACCTCGTGCCTCGGCTCCTCCAGGAAGCGCACGCCCGCCGCCGTCATGCGTGCGTGGTCGCCCGCGAAGTCCTCGGTGTGCAGGAAGAAACCGACCCGGCCGCCCGTCTGGGCGCCCACACTCGCGCGCTGCTCCTCGTCCTTGGCGCCGGCCAGCAGCAGTGCGCTGCCATGGCCGGAACCGGCCGGGCGGACCACGACCCAGCGGCTCCCGTCGCCGCGGTCGGTGTCCTCGACCAGTTCGAAGCCGAGCGCGTCGGTGTAGAAGGCAATGGCCTCGTCGTAGTCACGGACGACGAGGGTGACCAGGGCGATGAACGACATGGACCTCACGTTATACGTATGACCGGTGATGGAACAATGCGGCACATGCTTGCGCAGCCGCCCCCTCCGCACCTGCTGGAACGAGCCCGCGCCCTCGCCGTCCCCGGCCGGCGCCGCATCCTGGGGCTCGCCGGAGCGCCCGGCGCGGGCAAGTCGACGCTCGCCGGCCGTCTCGTCGACGCCCTCGACGGTCTCGCCGTCCTCGTCCCCATGGACGGATTCCATCTGGCACAGGCCGAGCTCGAACGCCTCGGCCGGGCCGGGCGCAAGGGCGCCCCCGACACCTTCGACGCGGCCGGATACGCCGCTCTCCTCGCCCGGCTGCGCACGCGATCCGCGGACACCACCGTCTACGCCCCCGCCTTCGACCGGAGGCTGGAGGAACCCGTCGCCGGGAGCATCGCCGTCCCGCCGGACGTCCCCCTCGTCGTCACGGAGGGGAACTACCTCCTGCACGACGAAGGCGCCTGGGCCGGCATCCGAGCCCTGCTCGACGAGATCTGGTACCTGGAGCTCGATCCCGCGGTCCGTGTGCCCCGACTGGTGGACCGGCACGTGGAGTTCGGCAAGGAGAGGTCCTTCGCCGAGCGCTGGGTCCGCGACTCCGACGAGGCCAACGCCCGCCTGGTCGCACGGGGCAGGGACCGGGCGGACGTCGTCGTCCCGATGCCGTAGGGCGTGTGAGACGCCGTCAGACCTGAGCGGTGTGGGTGAGGAAGGCGGTCCAGGAGGCGGGGGGGAGGGCGAGTTGAGGGCCCTGCTCGACCTTGGAGTCCCGGACGTGGACGGTGGTTGGGCAGGTGGCGACCTCGACGCACGAGTCGCCCTGCGTGCCGCTGTGGCTGGACTTGTGCCAGTCGAGGGCGACTTCGACACAGTCGTCGCCCTGCGTGCCGCTGTAGGTGCTCTTGAACCAGTGGAGTTCTGTGCCGCTCATAGCGCTCCTCGCAGTCGCTCCAACAGGCCCAAGGAGTCCCCGGGGGTAAGGGCCTGCGACCGCAGTTTTGCATACCGCTGGAGCAGGATGCTGACCTGTTTCGCGTCGGCGATGAGATGGCCCGACTGTTGCCCCTCGGCGTATCCGAGCCACCTGTTGTTTGCTGTTTCCAGGAGCCGGACGGGGCCGTCCAGGCCCGCATGCTGCTCCTGCCGGGTCGGCTTCACTTGGATCTCGACGTTCCGCAGCGTCGCGCACTCCAGCATGTGGTCCAGCAGGTCCCGCGTCACCCGTGCGCCACCCAAGTGCCGTGTCACCACCACCGCCTCCTCGATGATGAAGCTGAACGGCAGATTGCCCCGCTCGCGGAACAGCCGCTGCCGGTCCATGCGCGCGGTCACCTGGGCTTCGAGCTGTTCATCCGTCAGGGGCGGCACACTCTGTGCGAACACGGCCCGTGCGTACGCCTCCGACTGGAGCAGGCCCGGTACGAGTCGGCACTCGTACGTATCAAGACTGACCGCCTCCGCCTCGAGGCGCGCCCACTGCCGGAACCAGCTCGCCAGCCCGGGTCGCCGCGACAAGTGCCGTGCCGCGCCCCGGATCGTTCCGAACGCGTCCAGCGCCTCCTCCGCCCGGTCCACGAAATCCGCCGGCGGAAACCTCCGGCCCTGCTCGATCGACGCCACCGTCGGCATCGAATACCGCACCCGTGGCGCGAACTGTTCCTGCGTCAGTCGCGCCCTCTTCCTGAAAGCCTTGACCACTTCCCCGAACGCCTTCAGGCTGTCCGAGACCTCCGGCTCCCCGCATCCGCTGTCCACCATGGACGGCCACCTCCCGCGTCCATGGTCACGGAGGGTCACTGCGACTGTCCACCGTGTGTACTCGTACGCTGACGCAGCGTACGAGTCGCTGATCTGGAGCGGCCCCCTTCCGGGCGGCCACGGTGGGCCCATGCACTCACCCGTCACACCCCAACAGCTCGGCACCGTACGTGTGTTCACGCAGCGATTCAGCTCCACGGCTCTCGGCGCCCGGCTCGCCCGTCACCTGGCTCTCCATCAACTCCACGCCTGGGACGTGCCGCACGGCTCCGAGGCGTCCGACAACGCCGCACTGATCGTCGCCGAGCTGGCGGCGAACGCCGTGACGCACGGCCGGGTCCCCGGCCGGGACTTCGAGCTGCGGCTCACCCGTACGCCCGCAACCCTGCGTATCGAGGTCTCCGACACCCGCGGGGAATGCCGTCCGCCCGGCCCCGGAGATGTCCACCCGCCCGCCGCGCTCGACGGAGCCGGCCGGGGGCTGATGCTGGTGGACGCGCTGGCGGACCGGTGGTCGGTGCTGGACCGCGTCCCGGTGGGAAAGACCGTGCGCGCGGAGCTCGATCTCGGGAACGGGAAGCCCTGAGGGCTCACACCTTCGGGAGGCGCGCGACCGCCCACTTCGCCCGGGCGGGCAGATCGCCCAGCGACTGGCGGAACTGCTTCGCCATCACCGTGAGCAGGTCACGGGCGTGCGCCAGCGTCTCCCGGGCCAGGTCCTCTTTCCCGGCGGCGATCGCGGCGAGCACCAGCTCGAGATGCTCCTCGGTGATCATCCGGCCGAGACCGCGACGGTGCCACTCCTCGGCGCTCGCGTCCGGGGCGGGCGGCTCGCCGGCCGCACCGAGGTCCAGCGTCTGTTGCTCGTGCGAGGGTGGCGGGGCGGGGGAGTCCAGGCCGATCGCCGTACGGACGCGCGCCAGGGTCCGGCCGGCGGCCTCGAGATCGCCCGCCGAGCGTTCTCGCCGCGCGAGCACATGCCCGGCCGCGGCCCGGTCCCAGGCGCTGTCCTGGAGCGAGAGGAACCCGCGCTGCGCCCGGGCGGCCTGCGCGTACTCGCCGATCTGCTCCAGTTCCCGGCCCAGTTCGCCCAGCCGCTCCGGATCCGGGCCCGTGTCGTCGAGCCGGCGGATCAGCGAGGCGCGGACAACTTCCCTGCGGACCGGCCCGATCGAGCGCTCCGGATGGCGGGGCAGCCGGTCCAGGAGCTCGTACGCGAGCAACTCCTGCGAGTTCAGCAGCAGATGGTCCGGATCGGTGCGCAGCAGCGCGGCATGAAGACGGGCCACCAGCTCGGCGGGGGAGCGCGCGGGCAGGCCGAGGGCGGTGCGCAGTTCGGTGCGCCGGGCGTCCAGGTCGGGTGCGTAGGAGGTGCGCATCCCGTCCTCCAGTTCGCGGATCTCCTCCGGACCGGGGTCGGGACCCATCAGGTCTCGCCACGCCGGCAGCCCCACGATGATGTCCAGCGCGTCCGTCACGCTGTCCGCCAGGAGACCCGCACCGCCCTCCGAGTCGGCGTACAGCACGGCGTTGCCCCCGCACAGGAAGAAGGTCCCGCCGGTGTCGTCCCCGGCGATCGGCTCCAGCGCGGCGCCGGAGGCGAGGTGCACCTCCTCGCCGTGCTCCGCCCGGTCCAGGTCGAAGTCGAAGGGGAACGCGGCCAGGGCCGCCAGATCCGGCCGCCGCCGAAGCAGCGCCAGGGAGGGATCGGTCATGCGGCCGCATGCTACTGAGCCGTACCGACAGCCCGGCGCGCCCCTGTGCCGTCCGGGCATCGGCCCATGAGTCGGCACAGGCCGGGCAAAGCGCAGGCCACGACCCCTCTCCCGGGGGATCACCCGCCGATGGGGTGGGTACGCTCGGAGTCCAGGCAGGTCCGGTCCTGGCGGGCAAACGAAAGGGCTGATGACGTGGGGTTGTTCCGGCGGGGGCCGAAGCGCGACGGACTCGATGTGCCCCGGGACCCCGAGTTCTCCTTCTTCTCGGTCGACGAGGGTGCGCGCTTCCGGGGCCAGGTGCGGGAGGCTTTCGCGGAGCACGGCCTCGAAGTGACCGTGTTCGCCGATGTCGTCACCGACAGCGACGGACGTCAGTTCGGACTCGGCAATCTGGCCGCCGTCCTGCACAACGACGACCGCGGACCGCGTGCCTGGTCCGAGCTGGTCCGGCGGCACGTCGGCATGGTCCTGCGCACCATGAACGCGCCCTCCGCCCTGGACACCCTGCCGACGGAGCAGATCCGAGCCCAGCTCTACCCCCGGGTTGTCGGCCACGAGGGTTTCGATCCGCAGAATTTCGGCTACGCCCGCCCCCTCGCCCCCGGCCTCTTCGAGATCATCGCGCTCGATCTC
Source organism: Streptomyces sp. AM8-1-1 (assembly GCF_032229325.1). Taxonomy (NCBI): domain Bacteria; kingdom Bacillati; phylum Actinomycetota; class Actinomycetes; order Kitasatosporales; family Streptomycetaceae; genus Streptomyces; species Streptomyces sp. AM8-1-1. The sequence continues at coordinate 1,904,517 of NZ_CP135086.1, read as the reverse complement.
CCGGAGAGCGTCATGATGCTCACCGACGAGGCCCTGGAGCCGCTCGGTGATCTGCCCTACCTCCGTGAGCAGGCGCTCTACAACCTGCGCGGTCTGCCGGTCGAGGGGCACGAGACGGTCAAGGGCGAGGGAGGTATGTGCTTCGAGGTCGTCCTCGGCGATTCCTTCTACACCGCGAGCCGCGTCCTCGCGCTGGAGAGCGTGGTCCGGCAGATCGGCGGCGAGCAGCTCACCGCCGACGGCGCCCTGGTGGCCATGCCGTTCCGGCACCAGCTCGCCTTCCACGCCATCCACGACACCGGTGTGATCCCCACGCTGAGCGCCATGACCTCGTTCGCGGCCTCCGGCTTCGCCGACACCCCCGGCGCGATCAGTCCGTACGTCTACTGGTGGCGCGACGGGACGCTCACCCAGCTCAGCGACCGGGACGAGGACGGCGACGGCCTGCGGATCGTCGTCGGCGAGGACTTCCAGGAGCTGCTGGAACGGCTCGTGGCCGAGGACGGCGGATACGGAGATTGAGCTCGCGCGGGATGTGAGCCGGAGGCAGGATGGGCTCATGCCGACGACTCCCGCGCCCTTCACCGCCGACGACTACCGGGCCCGGATGGCCCGCGCCGCCGAGGCCGCCGCCGCTGCGGGGCTCGACGGTCTGCTGATCGCTCCCGGGCCCGATCTCGTGCATCTCACCGGCTATCAGCCGGGGGTCACCGAACGGCTCACGCTGCTCGTCCTCGTCGCGGGCCGCGACCCGGTGCTCGTCGTTCCCAAGCTGGAGGCGCCGGACGCGGAGGGCGCCGTCGGCGGGCCCGCTCTCACGCTGCGCGACTGGACGGACGGCACCGACCCCTACGGGGTGACCGGGCCGCTGCTCCCTGCCGGCGGCCGGTTCGGCGTCAGCGACAACGCCTGGGCGATGCATCTGCTCGGTCTCCAGCGGCAGTTGCCGGATGCCTCGTACGCCTCGGTGACCGAGGTGCTGCCCATGCTGCGCGCGGTGAAGGACGGACCGGAACTGGAGCGGCTGGCCGCGGCCGGTGCCGCCGCGGACGCGACCTACGAGGAGATCCTCAAGGTCCGCTTCTCCGGGCGGAAGGAGTCGGACATCGCCGCCGATCTCGCCGGTCTGCTGCGGCAGTTCGGCCACTCGCAGGTCGACTTCACGGTCGTCGGCTCCGGGCCCAACGGCGCCAACCCGCACCACGAGGCGGGGGAGCGGACCATCGAGACCGGTGACATGGTCGTCCTCGACTTCGGCGGGCTGCTGGACGGCTACGGCTCCGACACCTCCCGCACGGTCCACGTCGGCGAGCCCGCCCCCGCCGAACAGCACATCCACGACGTGGTGCTGGAGGCCCAGCAGGCCGGCGTCGACGCGGTGAAGCCGGGTGTCGCCTGCCAGGAGGTCGACCGGGCCGCCCGCGAGATCATCGAAGAGGCCGGATACGGCGACCTGTTCATCCACCGCACGGGCCACGGCATCGGTGTGACCACGCACGAACCGCCGTACATGATCGAGGGCGAGGAGCAGCCGCTCGTCCCGGGGATGTGCTTCTCGGTCGAGCCGGGGATCTATCTGCCGGGCCGGTTCGGGGTCCGCATCGAGGACATCGTGACGGTGACGGAGACCGGGGGCCGCCGGCTCAACAACACGCCCCGCACCATGGCGATCGTCGACTAGGTCCTGTCGGGGCGATCTTCGAGGATCAGCCTGTGGCGTCAGATGCGGTGCATCGCACGGCGGTGGGGGCGCCCCCCGCCGGAGGCTGGGGGAGATCGTCCTCGTACTGGGCGTACTCGGGCGACTGAGACAACACAGCGTGGGGGCGCCTCCCGTGCCCGAAGGGCTACGGGGGAGTGCCGTAGCTGTCGTCACAGGCCCGACAAGATCGCCCGGACAGGACCTAGCGGCCCCGGGCCGGGTAATGCCGGCTACCGCGGGTCGTGGTGGGACAGCCGCGCCAGCATCTCGTACGGATACGGCAGCGGCCTGCGGCTCGCCTCGTCCAGCCGCGCCGACTGCGCGTCCGTCAGCTCGAATGAGACCGCCCCGAGATTCTCCTTCAACTGCTCGGCGTTCCGCGGGCCGATGATGGGAGCCGTCACCGCCGGCTGCTGCATCAGCCACCGCAGCGACACCTGCAAGGCCGTACGGCCGGTCTCCCGCGCCACCTCGTCGACCGCGTCGAGCGTCCGCCAGGTCTCCTCGGTGTCCCGCTCGCGCCAGCCCTCTTTGCCCGACTGCTCCTGGAAGTGGGCCTCACGCGAACCCGCGGGCACGGAGTCCATGCCGCGCCGGTACTTGCCCGTCAGCCAGCCGCCCGCGAGGGGGCTCCACGGAATGACGGCGATGCCCTGCTCCTCGCACATCGGCGCCAGCTCCCATTCCAGTTCGCGGCTGAGCAGGCTGTAGCGCGGCTGGAGACTGACGTACGGCTCCCAGCCGCGGAACTGTGCGAGATCCAGAGCCCGTTGAAGCTGAGACGGTGTCACATTGCTGGTGCCGACATAGCGGACCTTGCCCGACCGTACGAGCGTGTCCAGCGTCGCGAGAGTCTCCTCGAGCGGGGTGGTCGCGTCCCAGATGTGCGTCTGGTAGAGGTCGATGTAGTCCGTGCCGAGCCGCCGCAGGCTGGCCTCCACCGCGGCGATGATGTGTTTGCGGCTGAGCCCGCCGTCGTTCGGCGCCTCGCCCATCCGCCCCCACACCTTGGTCGCGATGACGAGATCGTCCCTGCGGCGTCCCTTCAGCCAGCGCCCGAGGATCTCCTCGGAGCCTCCCCGCGCATACATGTCGGCGGTGTCGATGAAGGTGCCGCCCGCCTCGGTGAAGGCGTCGAGGGCGCCGTGGCCGCTCGTGTCGTCGCCGAAGCTCATGGTGCCGAGGCACAGTTCGCTGACGCGCAGACCCGTCCTGCCGAGATTGAGTTGCTTCATGCTCCGAGACTAGGTCGTGTCCGCAACGTCTCGTCTGGGGCGCGGCGTCCTCCGACGGACGACGACACTTTGCGGACACTCCCCACGAGTTGGAGCGCTCTCGATCGCAGGACTCGTCCTCGGCCGATGTCGCCGGCGCAGGGAGATCTACGGGCTCGGCGCCGAGGCGGGCGCGTCGGTCGTCGCGAGCAGCGCGTGCACGGTCGTCTCCATCGCGCGCCGGGCCGTCGCGGTGTCCAGGCCGCTGCTGCGCCAGTGGTACCAGGCCCCCCAAGTGGTCACCCCATCCAGCCCGTTGAGCAGATCCGCCCGGCGGTCCGCGGGCAGCCGGTCGAGTTCCTCGGCGAAGATCTCGGCCAGGCGATCGCGCGCGAAGTCGTAGACCTCACGGGTCACCTGCTCGACGCGTTCCGACGGCTGGTCCTGGCGCATGATCGCCAGCCGCGTCGGGGTCATCCACTCCAGGATCCGGGAGCGCTGTTCGGCCATCGCCGCGACCCGCACACCGCGCGGACCGTCTGTCGGCAGCGGCTTGATCTGTGCGAACAGCTGCTCCAGCCGGCGGGTGATCGCGGTGTCGATGACCTGGGACATGTCGGCGAAGTGATGGAACACCAACCGCCGGGACACACCGGCCCGCTCGGCGACCCGGTCCGCGGAGAAGTGCGCCTCGCCCTCGTCGAGCAGCGCCAGCAGCGCGTCGGCGATCTTCTCGCGCGTCTGCCGCCCCCGCTCGGTACGCCCGTCCGGAGCGCGGGCTGGGGTGTTGCCCTCGCTGCCGCCCTGTGCCCGGCCCGGGGCACGCGTCTCGCCGCCCTCCGGTGACTGTCGCGCCGGCTGCTTCACCACGGTCCCTCCTGAAGTCTCGCTGTTGACATTGTTGCACTCGCGATGCAACGGTTCTGATTGCACGCCGAGTGCAATGAGTTCGTACGGAAGGGCGACAATCCTGATGCTCCTGTCCGTCGGGCGCTGGTGCGCCCGCAGACCCAAGAGAACCGTGGCCGCCTGGCTGCTGCTGCTCACCGCCCTGGCTGCCGCTGTCGGTGTCTTCGGGACGGTCACCAGCGAGGCCGTCACCATCCCGGGCAGCGACAGCCAGGCGGCCCGCGACGCGGGCGAGGCTTTCGGCGACGCGGCCTCCGGGCCGCAGCCCGTCCTGCTCCACACCACGGCCGGCGAGGCGGAACTGACCTCCTCGGCGCAGCGGGCGGCGGTCGAGGCGGCCGCGCGGGCCATCGCCGACGTGGACCACGTCGTGGCCGTCACCACCCCCTACGGCCGGGCGGGCGGGAGCGCCCTCAGCGCCGACGGCCGTACCGGCCGGATGCTGGTCGAACTCGATCTCACCGGGCGGGACATCACCCCCTCGATCACCCGCGGCATCGTCGACGCGGCCGGCCCCGCCGCCGACGCGGGCATCGAGGTCACGCCCGGCGGCGATCTCGCCGAGGCGGAGGACAAGGGCTCCACCGGGCACAGCGAGATCATCGGGCTCGGCGCCGCCTTCGTCGTCCTCGCCCTGGGCTTCGGCAGTCTCGTGGCGGCCGGGGTGCCGCTGCTCACGGGTGCGCTGGGGCTCGTCGGGTCCCTGTGCGTGGTCGGCCTGGTCGGACACCTCGTCGACATGCCGTCCTCGGGCACCACGATCGCGGCGATGATCGGCCTCGGTGTGGGCATCGACTACACGCTGTTCTGCCTGACCCGGTTCCGTGAACTGCTGGCCGCCGGGGCGGGCGTGGAGGACGCGGTCGCACGCACCATGGCCGGCTCCGGCAAATCGGTGCTCTTCGCCGGAGCCGCGGTCATCGCCGCGCTCGCCGGTCTCGCGCTGGGCGGGCTGCCGCTGCTGCACGCCCTGGCGCTGGCACCGGGGATCGCCGTACTGGTCGCGGTGGCGGCCACGCTGACGCTGCTGCCGGCGGTGCTGGCGCTGCTCGGGCCGAGGCTCGCACCGAAGCCCGTAACGGCACGCGTACCGAGGTTCATGGCGAAGCTCGCCTCGAAGCGTTCCGCGTCGCGGCCGGCGGGGAGCGACCGGGTCGCTGACGCGGGCGCCGGCACCGGCACCGACGCCCGCCCGCGCGGCTGGGGACGTATCGCCGAGTACGTCGCCGCCCGGCCGTGGCGCTGTCTGGCGGCCGGGCTCGTCCTGACCGGCGTCCTGGCCGCACCCGCAGCCCACTTGACGTTCGGTCAACTCGACGGCGGCGACCGGACCGTGGGCACGGCGAGCCGTACGGCGTACGACCGGACCGCGGCCGCCTTCGGCCCCGGCGCCAACGGGCCGCTCCAGGTCACCGGCACCCTGTCCGACCCCGCGGCCGCACCCGACGACCCGAGGCTCGCCCCGGTCACGGCCGCGCTGCGGACCACCCCCGGCGTCGCCGCGGTCGCACCGGCCGAACTGGCCGCCGACGGTCGCCACGCGCGCTGGCAGGTCACCCCCGAGACCGCGCCGGGGGATCCGGACACCGCCGCTCTCGTGCACCGGCTGCGGGAGGACACCCTGCCCGAGGCCACGGCCGGCAGTGGACTCGTCACGCATGTCGGCGGTGCGACGGCAGCCCAGGCCGACCTCAACGAACGCCTCGCCCGGCGGATGCCGCTGGTGGTCGGATTCGTCCTGGCGGTGGCGGGGCTGCTCCTCCTGCCCGCCTTCCGTTCCCCTGTCATCGCGGTGAAGGCCGCGGTGCTGAACCTGGTGTCCGTGGCGGCCGCCTACGGAGTGCTCACCGCGGTCTTCCAGTGGGGCTGGGGCGCGCAACTGATCGGCCTGGAGGGGGCCGTCCCGATACCCGGCTACGTACCGCTGCTGATGTTCGCGGTGCTGTTCGGGCTCTCGATGGACTACGAGGTCTTCCTGCTCAGCGCCATCAGGGCGGCGTATGTACGCGACGGCGACAACCGCGGTGCGGTGATCAGCGGCCTGGCGGGCACCGGCCGGATCGTCACCTCCGCGGCACTGATCATGGTCAGCGTCTTCCTGAGCTACGTACTGTCCGACGACCCTGTGGTGAAGATGTTCGGCATCGGACTGGCCGTCGCCGTGGCCCTGGACGCGACGGTCGCCCGCGGCATTCTCGTCCCGTCCACGATGGTCCTGCTCGGCCGCGTCAACTGGTGGCTGCCCGCCTGGCTGGACCGGCTGCTGCCGCACATGGACATCGAGGACGACGGCCACGGTCCGGCGCGACCACCGAAGGAAGCGGTCGCCGATGCGGCCCTCGCGAGTGACGGAAGTGCGTCATGACCCGCCTGTTCAGAGCGTGGCGCGGCCGGCGCCGCTGGACCGTTCTCGCGCTGTGCGCCGTGCTCGCCGCTCTGCCCATTGCCGACCGCGTCGCCGCCGGCGTCGCCGAGGAACGGATCGCCGACCGGGTCGCCGCCGTGAGCACCACGGTGGTCGGCACCCCGCAGGTACGGATCGACGGCTTCCCCTTCCTCCTGGGCGCGGCCCGTGGAACCTTCCCGCAGGTGTCGGTGCGGGCCGACGCGGTCACCGCCGAGGAGCAGCCCGTGCGCGCCGCGATAGAACTGCACGGCGTGACGGAGAAGGCCGGCACCTATACGGCGGCGAGCGCGGACGGACGATTCACGGTGCCCCTCGACTCGTTGGGCGGCAATTCCGGCGGTGCCGCGTCGCTCTCCGCCGACGAGGACGGACGGCTGCGTATCGAGGGGGTGCGCGGGCTCCCGCTGACCGTGACGGCGGAACTGCGGCTCACCGGACGCACCATCACGGCGGTCCCGGTGTCGGCCTCGTTCGCGGGACGCCCCCTCGACCCGTCCGCTCCCCGGATCGCCCGGGCCTTCGCGGAACGGGACCGCGTGGTACCGGTTCTGCCGGCGGGCCTCAGCCCGACGGATGTGACGGTCGGGGAGTTGGGGGTGACGGTGCACGCGCGGGGGGAGGATGTGCGGCTGGGCTGACGGCGGTCGCGTCGCAGCAGTGGCCCGTCGGGGGCGGGGTCGGACAGGGCTGAATATCGGTCAAGTTTTGGCCAGGACATGACCTCTGGTTCCGTTCTGTATTCACAGGAACTTCATAGATAACTCCCGGCGTGAGCACGGGATTTCCACAGATGGGCGCGTGGCGACCCTCGCTCATGTCTTCGAGTCGTGAGCCCGGGATGCTCAAGTTATCCCTTGCCCAAGGGCGTTGACCTGTGTCTATGGTGATCACCGCGCACGCGCGGCGGTCCCTGACCGCTCCGCCGTGACGTACGCGCATCAGCCGGCGGCCGGGGGAACAGTGCCGCCACGGGGAGGGGACCGCCATGCCGCGACACCGGCTCACTGTGTGCGCCGCCTGCTGTCCCCGTCCCCGTGCCGGCAAAACGGGCTGATCAGCCCACACCGCCTCTGCCTCATCCGGACAGTGACCCCCGCCTGCCCCACGTACGCGACGAAGGATGCCCTCTTGCGCTCCAGACCTGGGTTGTTCAGACCCCGATCACGAAGATCTGCGATTTTCACCTCTGTCGTCACGTCCGTTGCCGGCTTGGCCGTCCTCGGCGGCTTGGCCGTCCAGCCTGACGTGCTCAACCAGTTCGCCGCACAGCGCACGGCCACGGCGAGCGAATCCGAGGACTGGTTCGAGGACACCGCCGCGGAACAGTTGCGGCAGGACCAGTGCCTGATGAGCGATGTGCTGCGGCTGGGTGGGCCGTCCATGGCCGCCGTCGCGCAGGACGGGCTCAACCAGCCGCAGGACAAGCTCCACGAGCTGGCGAACCGGGAGCACTGGGAGGACACGCCGCTGGCGCAGGCGTACAACAAGGACAAGGAGGCGGCCTCCAAGGAGCTGGAAGCCGTTCATGCTCTGCGAGGCACGTGGAAGAAGCCGCTCGACGGTCTTGAGACACCGCGCGGCTTCACCGACGCCGACTTCCACTGGCCTCCGGGCTCGCCGGGAGACGGCAAGGACGACTTCTACGGTCAGACGGGTCTGACGAAGTGGACCGCCGACCGGTTCTGGAAGAGCGACAGCGACTTCTACGAGGACCCCACCCCCAAGGCCGACGCCGCGACGGCGAAGGCCGTCAAGGACCTCGGCCTGCCGCTGTACGGCAAGGAGCCCGATCCGCAGCTGCCCGAGTGGGACCGACAGGTCGCTGAGCACGGAGCTTTCGACTACCTGACGGACTGGTCGCTGGAGCCGACGGGTGCGGACAACGCCCGTCTGTTCCTCGCCTCCGGCGGGTTCCCTCGCACGGCGCCGCAGCCGGGCACGGCGGAGCACCGCATCGCGGTCGAGGACTTCAAGACCCGGTTCGCCGCGTGCACATGGCGTGATCCGATCGACCCGAACAAGGCGCTGGGCGGTATCTCCACCACCGCCGCCACGGAGTGGCAGCAGGAGATCGCCTCTCAGGCCGTTCAGCGCAACCAGCTCCTGACGTCCAACAAGGATGCCACCAAGGCGCTGGCCACCGGGGCAAAGGCCCTGGGGGACATGCTGGGTCATTCCTGGGTTGCCGACCATCTGGCTCGCTGGCAGGACTACTGGTCCGCCGGTGGGCTGGGCTGGATCGGTGACAGCTACGCGACGATCGAAGTGCCGGGCGCGAAGGGCATGTGCCTGGACGTCGCAGGCGGTGCCAAGACCAACGGCACGCCGATCCAGATCTACACCTGCAACAACGGCGCGGCCCAGCAGTGGACGCTGGAGGGCAGCGAGGACGACCTCCACCTGCGCAATGTCGGCTCGCAGAAGTGCCTGGACGTGGCCGGGAACGCGTCGGCGAACGGCACGAAGATCCAGATCTCGGACTGCTACAAGTCCAAGGGACAGTCGTGGAAGGGCGACGTCCGTGCGTCCTCGCCGCTGAAGAGCGTCACCACGGGCAAGTGCCTGGACCTCAGCTCGTTCACCAAGAGCACGGACGCGCGGCTGTACGACTGCAAGGACGCCAGTGCGCAGAAGTTCCTGATCAAGCCGTCCGGCCACAAGGGCACGGACAGCCTGTCGTACCCGGACAAGGCGCAGTTCGACAAGGCGAAGAAGGGCATCACCGACACCCAGGCGGCGGCGAAGAAGCAGCTCGCCACGCTCAAGGCGCAGTTGGAGAGTGCCAAGCAGGCGGCCACCGTGTCCGACACCGCGGAGAAGGCCGCGTACGGCATCGCGGACGCCGCTGGGGCGCCGCGGGGCCGTGGGCTGCTGGTGGGTCAGCAGAAGGCACAGGTCACCAAGGGTTCCGTGGCCGCCCTGACCGCGATGGTGAAGGCCGGTGAGACGGCGGAGGCGGCGACCCGGTCGTCCGCGGGCGACAGCGAGACGATCGCGCAGCGCGCGCTGGCGCAGGCCGCGCAGTCGAAGGCGGAGTTCCGCAAGGAGGCCGCGCACACCGCCGAGTTGCAGGCCAAGGCCGCGGCGGATGCGGCCAAGATCCACCGGGACAACGCGAAGAAGGACAAGGAGACCGCGGAGGCCAAGCTCACCGAGGCGCTGAAGGCCGAGGCCGATGCCAAGGCGGCTGCCGCGGAGGCGCACGCAAAGCGGCTCGCGGCCGAGGCCGAGGAGAAGACGGCCAAGGCGGAGAAGGACACCGCCGCGGCCAAGCAGGCCGAGGCCAACCAGCACAAGCAGACCGCGCAGGCCGAGGCGACGAACGCCAAGGAGGCCAAGGAGAAGGCCGAAGCCGCCGAGGCCACCGCGGTCGAGAAGAAGAACGGCGCGGTCAAGGCCCGCGACAAGGCCCGCGAGTTGCGGGACGACGCGTGGGACGCCGCGCAGAAGGCCGACGCGGCGCGCGCCAAGGCGGATGCGAAGGAGGCGTTCGCGCAGGCGCACGAGTCCGACAGCAATGCCCAGGAGTCCAGGGCGGCTGCGGACGCGGCGAGCGCTCACGCCGACGACGCCGAAGCGGCTGCCGGCCGTGCTCGCACCGCGGCGGATGCCGCGACCGACGCGGCCGCCGAGGCGGACGCGGCGGCGACCCGTGCGGAGGCAGCGGCCAAGCGGTCCCGTGCACACGCGGACGACGCCCAGGCCGCAAAGCTCAAGGCCGATGCCGCGGTGAAGACCGCGACGAGCGCGGCGGCCGACGCCATCGACGCGTCCGAGCACGCCTCCGGCGAGGCCAAGTCGGCCGTCAAGCTGGCGGAGGAGGCGGAGAAGCTGGCCAAGGCCGCCAAGTCGCATGCGGACGAGGCATTCAAGGAGGCCGGCAAGGCGCTGGTCGCCTCTGCGAAGGCCGCGGGCTTCGCCCATGTCACCGCGCAGGCCGCGGTCGACGCGGGCAACGCAGCGGCCCAGGTCGCCAAGCCGGCGAACGACGCGATCCAGCTCGGCTCGCCGTATGTCACCACCGACTCGGCCGCGAGCCTGGTCGTGCTGACCGGGCAGGCGTCGAAGTCGATCGCGGAACAGCAGAAGGCCGTCGCGGACGCCCACGCCAAGAACGCACAGGCCGAAGCGGCCGCCGCGAAGAACCTCGCCGAACAGGCAACGGGCGACGCGAAGATCGCCTACCAGTACGCGGCCAACGCAGCCGGTCATGCGGCGAACGCCCGCACCTACTCCAAGGAGGCTCTGGGCTACGCGGCCGACGCAGCAGCCGCCGCCGCCAAGGCATCGGCGTCCCTGGCCCGCACGGTCGAGTACGACCGCAAGGCCACCGTGGACGCGGCCGCGGCCGACCAGGCGGCGGGCCGTGCCGAGGGCTACGCCCAAGCCGCGCGGGACTCCGCCGACCAGGCCGCGCTCGACGCCCAGGCCGCCCGCGACGCCGCAGCCGCGGCGGAGCAGTCGGCCAAGGACGCACGCGCAGCCGCGAACCGCGCCGACGCCGCAGCGACCGAGGCCGAGCAGGCCGCCAAGGACGCACTGAAATACGCCAAGGAGGCCCAGGAGGCCGCGAAGCAGGCCGAGAACGCGGGGAACACCGGCCAGATCGAGACCGGGACGGTTCCTGACCAGGCCGGCGGACCCATCGGAGGCGTGTTCTACGTCGTCAACCACATCGAGCAGGTCGGCAAGCCGCAGGTCTTGAAGAAGACCGACGGCTGCGACGGCTGGTGGGACCAGCTCGCCTACGACGGCGACTGCACGATGACCGAGAAGATCGGATACAAGGCCGACCTCGACCTGTACATGTGCGCCACGGAGGTATGGGAGAACACGTGCCCCTCCGCGGACACGCTCCACCTGGGCGAGCACAAGACGGACACGCTGTACACCGAGGTCACGCACAACATCACGATCGCGGAGTACCAGCAGGGCGTCGACCCCGTCGACATCCTGTTCGGCAGCTGGATCCGATGCGCCCAGAAACTCACCCCCGGTGGTGAGAACGGGAGCTGGGGCGGTTGCGCCTGGGCCGTGGTCGATGTGGCCCTACTGTTCGCAGGCAAGATCATCCGTCCCATCGCGGACGCCGTCCGGGCGGTGGACGGTGCCGCCAGGACCGGAATCGGATTCATCGACGCGTGGAAGGCGCTGAGCGCCCTCAGGCTTTCCGACGCCGCTATGGCCGGAATCGCCGGGAAGATGGCGGAGAGGTTCTACACCGCCTGCCGGAAGGCTTCGCGGGTCGCCTCTGTCGGGCCGAAGTCGCGGGTCGCGGCCGTCGCTCCGATGGGCAGCATCGGAAGCCCGGTTCCCGAGTATTCCTGCGAAGGGCTGATCGCGTACAACAGCACCGAACTCTCCAACATGGCCTATCGGGCCAGAATCGAGTCGGGTTTCGGTGTCTTCGGCAACAGGAATGTGGCCGTCGCGAGGGTGCCGGGCTGGAATGACCCGAAGACCGGCGACCTCGTCATCGGTTTCAGTAAGGGGGGCGGGTTCCACGCGGAAGACGACATCCTTACTCAGCTGGCTGCAAAGGATGTCTCACCGAAGCAGATCAACGCGCTCTACACCGAACGGCAGCCGTGCCCCGTGTGCGGACCGAATCTGGAGAACCTCCTCAAGGAGGGCACGGAGATCACGTGGTCCGTACAGTGGGGATCGAACGGATTGATGAACAAGGCGTTCGAAAAAATTCTGGCCGGTATGATCCAGGCCCAGGGGCGCCCCTAGGTCCTGATCTCGGCCGGCTAGCCCCGTAGGATGTAATGGGGTGGGGACCCGATGGGTCACCCACCCCTTCTCCTAAACTCATGGCGAAATGACAGCAGGTAGAGATGTTCGAAATCAAAAAGGCGAGCGAGGCGGAGATCGCCGAACGGAACGATCTGGCCGGAAAGGTGGCCGAAGCGTTGGCGATGGCCGGATTCACCGTGCACCAGGACGTAAACGATGCGTCTGCGGCGCTGGGCGCGATGGTCTGGGTGGACCCGGCAGATGACTCCAGGGGAGGGGTCTTCGTCCAGTGGCTGATCAGTTCGTCCCTCAGTCTCGCTGCAGCGGAGAGTGCGCAGAAGGGCGAGATCCAGTCGTCGGCATTCCGGCAGTTCAGCTTTGTGACCGAGCACATGTACGCGACGTTGATCGCAATTCTCGGATCCGCGGGCTTTCAGGCTGGTGATGCCGATGACGACATGACTCCCTACCTGATCCGCGTTGAAAGCTGATCTCCGAGGGAGGGCCGGCTGGTCTCGCAGTGGTCGCCGCGGCGCACGAAGGCGGCATACTGCATTAAAGCGGTGCCAGGTCAGCCGTGGACAGCCGCGAGAGTCGTCCGCCGCGGTCGCAGATGCACACGTTCGCGACGCACCTCACCGACGCTCTCACGGACGTGCTCCTCCTCGCTGAGAGCCGAACGGCCCGCGTCACGAAAGCCGACGCGCTCCCGCCGACGGCACCGCCGTGAACACCCGGGGTGTTTCCAGCGACCGCGCCTCGAAGGCGTCGACGACCGCCTTGCTCACGACGGACGCCGACGACGACTCCGTCAGCACGATCGCCGAACCGCCGAAGCCGCCGCCCGCCATCCGGGCGCCCAACGCGCCCGCGGCCAGTAACGTGTCCACCACCAGATCCAGTTCGGGCGGGAGATCCTGAAGTCGTCCCGCAGCGAGGCATGCCCGCCGGTCAGGACCGGTCCAGGGCATCGACCTCGACCCGTCGACATTCTCTTAGGCAGCTGGATCCGATGCGCCCAGAAACTCACCCCCGGTGGTGAGAACGGGAGCTGGGGCGGTTACGCCTCGGCCGTGGTGGATGTGGCGCTACTGTTCGCAGGCAAGATCATCCGCCCGATCGCGGATGCAGTCCGGGCGATGGACGCTGCCGCCAGGACCGGAGTCGGATTCATCGAACGCGTGGGCGGCCCTGCGCTCCCTCCGGTTGTCCGAGGTCGCCGTCGCGAGCATCGCCAGCAAGATCATGCAGGCGGTGTACGAGGCGTGTGAATCAGCTACTTGGAGGGCGCTGTCGGCCGCGGGCGCTCGGGCGTTCGCTGCCCAGAGCTCGTCTCAGGAGTGCATAGAGAGGGTCCTCAGGGACCTGGTGAAGGACGGAGAGCACAACGTCCTCGGCATCAACCCCCCGCGCGGACGACCTGGCCCAACGGGGAGCCGGTGCCGTGATCAAGAGAGGGCTTCGGGCATGACCACATCCGGCGCGCCAGTCCGGAGGAGTTCGCGGTGCTGGCGGAGCGGCACGGGCTGGAGCCCGAGGAAGCGATCTACACCTGGATGCTGGACCCTGACAGTGACAGCTTCGTTGTCGGCAGCCCTCCGGACTGGCGCGAGGCGGAGTACGCAATGATGGGCGGCCGGGAGTCGCTGTGCGCCGGGCCCTGGCCACCGGACTTCCCGACGGATTCGGGAAACCTTTTCTGACGCCTCGGCGACGCGGACACGAAAGGTGAGGGCGGCACCCGCATCGCGGGTGCCGCCCCTCAGCCGGTTACTCCTGGTCCAGCATCGAACGCGACTCGAACTCGAAGCAGACAGAGCCGGGCAGGCCTGGACGCGGGCCCCCTCACGATGAGGGGGCCCGTCCCCGGTGAAAGGTGTGTGATGGTTCGGCCCCGCGAGGTGTACTACTACGACTTCGGTGCGGACTTCGGGCTCAGCGGCCTCGCGGAAACCCTGTCCTCCCGTACGAACCTGCGTCTCGACGATCCGGTGGTGCTCGCCCTCGCTGCGAAGGCGGCCGAGGAGGACGAGGACGATCAGCTCGGCAAGGACGTACGGCTACTGCTGGATTCTTCGCTTTCGGACACGACGATCCATGCCCTGTGGCTGGCTGCCGCGCGAAGGTGTTTCGATCCGGTTGAGCTGGGTTCGAACGTGCGCGCCTGGCTGCGCCGCATCTCGGATGTATGCCCGCCGCAGGTCCGGGGGAGGGATCCGTTCGAAGCCAAGGTGCTGGACGCGGAACGACCGGTGGTAGCCGAGGAGGAACTGCGCGCAGCCGTGGCGGCGGAGATCGACCGGGCCGCAGCCGGCCTGGAAAGGGCTGTCGCGGTCACCGGCATTGTCGCGGCGCTGCACCAGGTGGTGGCTCAGGTCGACGCCGACCTCGGTCTGCGAATGTTTCTGCGGGCAGCCAAGGCGTACTCCATGCCGATCGGGATGGTGCAGTACGACCGGCTGATGGCGATCGGTGAACGACTGGCCTATCCGGCAGCCGCCGTCTACAAGGATCTGAACGTGTCGTGGGCACCGATCGATTCGAGCTGGCGTGACTTCGAGCTGGGGCGCTTCGGACTACCGATCCTCGCGGCCGTTTTCCAGGGACCCGGGTGGCCGTACGTCGGCACCGTGCGGGAGAACATCGAGAACGTCACCACTGCCGACTCCGGATACGTTCCCGGCTCCTACGCGTCCGTGCTGCTGGAAGACGTGCAACGGCTGTTGCATTCCACTCTGCCGGACGACGCTGTCACCGCGCTGTGGCGGGCGGCTTCGGGACGGTGGAACAACACCGACGAGTTCGACGCGGACGGCCGGACATGGCTCCGGCAGATCGCCGACGTGTGCCGTGAGCACCTGAAGAACGTCGACCCCACTTACACCCCCGTTGTGTCGCCCGCCCGGACCGAGTTGGCGCAGACGGTCCTCGCGGAGGTCAGGCAGATGGTCCCGAACGTGACGGACAGGACCGAAGAGACCGGCGCCGCGACCCTGCGGAACGCCGTGGAGGCGCTGCAAGAGGTGGTCATGGCCGTCGACCCCGACCTGGGTTTTCGCCTGTTCCTGCAGATGGTCGGTGCGTGCGAGATCGCTGTCCCTGAGGGCCCGCGCACCCGCTACAAGGCGATCGCCGATCAACTGGGCTACAGCGATGACCATATTGACGAGCGTTTGCCACCGGGCCCGGCGTGATCCGCTGAGCCCGCTGCCGCCGGGAGGAGGCAGTCGACGGACACCGAGTACCCACGTCCCACCCGCAGCAGGAGACGGAACCATGACGCATCCACACCGGCATCTCGGTGTCGACATCGGCCTCAGCGGGCTGATCAAGTGGATCCGCTACCCCTTGGTCAACAGTGAGGCCGCAGGCCTGGAGGTCGTCGGGAGTGTCGCCGACCGCTTCGACGGTGCGGTCGCCCACCAGCTTCTGCGGGACTGTCTCGTGCTACTGGACTCACCTCTGTCCAGTCGGGACGTCGAGATCCTTTGGCTGGCGGGGACGTTCCGGGAATTCGACCTGGAACGCCTCGGCATCGACGGGCGAGTGTGGCTGCGCCGGATCGCTGGCATCTGTACCGACCGGATCCGGCGCGACGACCCCTCCTTCGAGCCCGAGGCTGTCGCCCCGATCGTGGACGACGCGACGAAAGAGTCGGTCCGGGCCGAGATCACGTCGGTCGGGCCTGCCCTGGAGCAGGCCACAGCCCACCACTCCTACAACGCGCTCGACGGTGTCGTCCCGGCCCTGGAACAGGCAGCGGACATCGAGGCGGACCTCGGGTTCCGGCTGCTGCTCCGGGCCCTGAAGGCGTACTCCGTACCGATCAGCGAGGCCCGGTACGAGCGCTACCTCGCGCTCGGGGACGAACTCGGCCTCGGTGAGGACGTCGTGGACGACACGGATGTCAACACCTGGTCCGACCTGGTCGATTGACCGCGCCCCCGCCGCCGGAAAGCCGCACCGCACAGGCAGGCCTCACCCGTCCGCCAGCACCACACACGACTCCGCCGGCAGGTGCAACACCCCGTCCCCGCCCGGCGGTTCGACCGCTTCCCACGCCGCCAGCACCCTCCCCCCGCCTCCCAGCGGGATCGCCGCCGGTTCCTTCGACAGGTTGACCGCCACCCGCAGATCGCCGCGTCGGTAGGCCAGCCAGCGCGCCTGTTCGTCGAACGCCACCTTCACCGCGGCCAGGTCCGGGTCCGCCAGGTCCGACTGGGCGTGGCGCAGGGCGATCAGTTCGCGGTGCCAGGCCAGCAGCCGGGCGTGCGGGTCGCGGTCGCGTTCCGCGCGGTCCAGGCAGGAGCGGTCCCGGGTGGCCGGGTCCTGGGGGTCCGGGATCTCCTCCTCCGGCCAGCCGTGTTCTCCGAACTCCCGCCGCCTGCCGTTGCGTACGGCTTCGGCGAGTTCCGGGTCGGTGTGGTCCGTGAAGAACTGCCAGGGCGTACGGGCGCCCCACTCCTCCCCCATGAACAGCATCGGGGTGAACGGCCCGGTCAGTACCAGCGCGGCCGCGCAGGCCAGCATCCCGGGGGAGAGGGAGGCCGAGAGCCGGTCGCCGAGTGCCCGGTTGCCGATCTGGTCGTGCGTCTGGGCGTAGCCGAGGAAGCGGTGGGCGGGCGTGGCGGCCACGTCCAGGGCGCGGCCGTGGGTGCGGCCGCGGAAACTGGAGTACGTGCCGTCGTGGAAGAAGCCGTGGGTGAGGGTCCTGGCGACGGCCGCGAGCGGCGCTGCGGCGAAGTCGGCGTAGTAGCCCTGGGACTCGCCGGTCAGGGCGGTGTGCAGGCCGTGGTGGAAGTCGTCGTTCCACTGGGCGTGCAGGCCGATGCCGCCCGCGTCGCGCGGTGTCGTCGTGCGCGGGTCGCACAGATCCGACTCGCCGATCAGGAACAGCGGGCGCCCCACCTCTGCGGAGAGTCCGTCGACCGCCGCCGCGAGCTCCTCCAGGAAGGTGAGCGCCCGGTGGTCGACCAGGGCGTGCACGGCGTCGAGGCGCAGGCCATCCAGCCGGTAGTCCCTCAGCCAGGCGAGCGCGCTGCCGAGCAGGAAGGTGCGGACCTCGTCCGAGCCGGGGGCATCGAGGTTGACCGCCGAGCCCCAGGGCGTGGTGTGGGTGTCGGTGAGGTAGGGGCCGAAGGCGGGCAGGTAGTTGCCGGACGGGCCGAAGTGGTTGTGGACCACGTCCAGCACCACGCCGAGGCCGTGCGAGTGCGCCGTGTCGACGAAGCGCTTCAGTGCCTCCGGGCCGCCGTACGGCTCGTGCACGGCCCACAGTGACACCCCCTCGTAGCCCCAGCCGTGCACCCCGGGGAACGGGCAGAGCGGCATCAGCTCGATGTGGGTGATGCCCAACTCGGCCAGTTCGCCCAGACGTTCGGCCGCCGCGTCGAGTGTTCCCTCGGGGGTGTATGTGCCGATGTGGAGCTCGTACAGCACCGCACCCCGCAGACCTTTCCCGGTCCAGGCATGGCGCCACACATAGGTGTCATGCCGCACCAGCGCGCTCGGGCCGTCCGGGCCGTCGGGCTGGCGGCGCGAGCGGGGGTCGGGCAGCACCGGGCCGCCGTCCAGCGAGAAGCCGTAGCGGGCGCCGTCGTCGGCCTCCGCCTCGGCGGTCCACCAGTCCCTGCGCTCTGCGTCCCTGGCCATCGGGCGCTCGGCGCCCTCCAGCCACAGCGTGACCTGCTCCTCGGCCTGCGGTGCCCATACCTCGAACAGCACTGGCGGTCCCCTCGTCGTCGATGCCGACCCCCATCCTGACAAGGCCGGGGTCTGGAGGGGGTGACGTTGCGGCCATTAAGGTCAACGGCTATGTCATCGGTCAGGTCCATGCCACCGCTGCCCGCCTTTCCACCCGGCTTCCTGTGGGGCGCCTCCGCTTCCGCCTTCCAGACGGAAGGGGCCGCGGACACCGACGGCAAAGGGCCGTCGGGATGGGACGCCTTCGCGGCCCGGGGCCGTATCAAGGACGGTTCCGACGCCTCGCGCGGCACCGGCTTCCACGAGCACTACCGCGAGGACGTCGCCCTGCTCGCCGGACTCGGCGCGGACGCCTTCCGGTTCTCCGTCAGCTGGCCGCGGGTCGTGCCCGGCGGCAGCGGTCCGGTCAATGCGGCCGGGCTCGGCTTCTACGACCGGCTCGTCGACGAACTGTGCGCGAACGGCATCATCCCGGCGCCCACGCTGTACCACTGGGACACCCCGCTCCCGCTGGACGAGGCGGGAGGCTGGCTGAACCGGGACACCGCGTACCGCTTCGCCGACTACGTCTCCGCGGTCGCCGACCGCCTCGCGGACCGCGTCCCCATGTGGATCACCGTCAACGAGCCCGCCGAGGTCACCCTGCTCGGCTACGCACTCGGCGAGCACGCCCCCGGCAGACAACTGCTGTTCGACGCCCTGCCCGCCGCCCACCACCAGTTGCTCGCCCACGGACTCGGGGTCCAGGCCCTGCGGGCGGCCGGCGCGACGAACGTCGGCATCGCCGTGTCGCACTCGCCCGTACGGGCCGCGAGCGCCGGGGAGGAGGACCGGTTCGCCGCGGACCTCTACGACACGCTGACCAACTGGCTCTTCGCCGACCCGGTCCTCACCGGCGCCTACCCCGACGAGAGCCTCGCCGCGCTGATGCCCGGCCCGGTCGCCGAGGATCTCGCCGTCATCGCCGCTCCGCTCGACTGGTACGGCGTGAACTACTACCACCCCATGCTCGTCGGAGCCCCCGCCCAGGACGCGCTCGATGACTTCGCGGGGGTCGGTATGCCGGCCGAACTGCCCTTCGGGCTGCGGGAGACACCGAGCGAGGAGCGCACGGCCTTCGGCTGGCCCGTCGTCCCCGACGGACTGCGCGAGATGCTGATCCACCTCAAGGACCGCTACGGCGACCGCCTGCCGCCGGTGTACATCACGGAGAACGGCTGCTCCTACGACGGACTGGACGACCATCGCCGGATCACGTTCCTCGACGCGCATCTGCGGGCACTGCACCGGGCCGTCGACGAGGGGGTCGATGTTCGCGGCTACTTCACCTGGTCGCTCACCGACAACATCGAATGGGTCGAGGGTGCCTCCCAGCGCTTCGGTCTCGTCCACATCGACTACGCGACGCTGCGGCGCACGCCCAAGGCCTCGTACGCCTGGTACCGGGACGTGATCGCGGCCCAGCACGCCGTACGGCCGCGGTGACGGCCGCACTGGACCCCTCGCCATTCTCTGACTAAAGTCAGAGAATGGATGCGGCGCAGATCGGACAGGTGCGACGGTTCAATCGAACCGTCACCGAACGCGTCGGCGCGCTCCAGGATCACTACCTGGGCCGCGACCGGCCCATCGGCGAGGCCCGGCTGCTCTGGGAGATCGACGACCGGGGCCAGGACGTGCGGCGCCTGCGCGAGCGTCTCGGGCTCGATTCCGGATACGTCAGCCGTCTCCTGCGTTCGCTGGAAGCCGCCGGTCTCGTGACGGTGGAACCCCAGCCCCGGGACAGACGGGTGCGCACCGTCCGGCTCACCGACGCGGGCCGCGCGGAGCGCGCCGTGCTCGACGGCCGCAGCGACGAGCTGGCGGGCTCCATGCTCGAACCGCTCAGCCCCGCCCAGCGCGGCCGGCTGGTCGCGGCCATGGCCGAGGTCGACCGCCTGCTGACCGCCGCGACGGTCGTACTGGACGCCGTCGACCCGGACAGCCCCGACGCCCGGGACTGTCTGCGGTCCTACTTCACCGAGCTTCAGGAGCGCTTCGACAACGGCTTCGATCCCGCCCGGAGCCTGTTGCCCGACGCGGGTGAACTCCGGCCGCCGCACGGCCTGTTTCTCGTCGCCCGGATGCAGGGCGAACCCATCGGCTGCGCCGGTCTGAAGCTGCCGGCCGGCGCCCCGGCCGAGATCAAACGGATGTGGGTCGCACCCCGGGCGCGGGGCCTCGGTCTCGGCCGCCGGTTCCTCGCGGAGCTGGAGGCGCGGGCCGTCCGGCACGGCTGCGGCGTCCTGCGCCTGGACACCAACAAGGCACTCGACGCGGCCATCGGCCTGTACCACTCCGCCGGCTTCGAGGAGGTCCCGGCCTTCAACGACGAGCCGTACGCCCACCACTGGTTCGAGAAGCGGATCGGCACGCCGGCGCCGGAGTAGGGCAGGGGCCACGGGCAGGGAGACGAGGACGCGGGCCGGGACGCCCGGAACCCCGGACGCCCCGGCCCTCACCTCAGTCCTGCGAGCCCGGCTCCAGGTGGACGCGCTCCTGCACGACCGGGTGCCCGGCCTTGGTGAAGTTCGCCGCCATCGGGAAGTTGCCCTGGTCGGTGGCGCCCGCGATGAACTCCGCGCCCCGCTCGGCCAGGAAGTGCGTGCACTCGGCGAGCAGGTCGTACGCGTAACCGCGACCGCGCTGCTCGGGCACCACCCCGATGAAGCCGACGCACGGCCCCGACGGATTGCGCGCCGGGATGTGCAACCCGACCAGTTCACCGTCCGGGGTGTGGGCCAGCTGCCACCACTCGCGCGGCGACGGGCACCAGTGGAAGAAGTCCAGCTCCTCCTGGGCCGCCCGGTCCGGACCGCCCTCCGCGATCGCGCGCAGGGCATGGGCGTCGAGGGTCGATGAGTGCACCCGGCGCAGGACGTCGAGGAACACCTCGTCGTCCGGGTCCGGCCGGAAGACCAGCCGGCCCGGCCGCTCCGGCAGCCCGTTCTGCGGTGTCCACCGGTACTGGAAGCGTTCCACCAGCACCGTCATCCCGGCCGCCTGCGCGGCCCGCAGCCGGCTCTCACCTGCGGCCCGCAGGACCGGGTCCTCGCGCCAGCCGGCGGGCAGGATCAGCTCGTACTCCACCTGGTGCGGGGAGGTGCGCAGCAGTTCGGCGCCCGCGTCCTCCTCGCCGTCGGCGACATCGAACCAGTTGATGTTGACAGGGGCCGTGTCGTCGGGCCCGCCCCACCAGGCGGCCCGTGCGACGACCTTGCCGTCGCGCAGGGCGACGCGCTTCCAGTCGGGCCGGTGGGTGGCGCGGGACAGCGCACGGCCGACGCCGAGCGGGTCGGGAAGCGAGTCGAAGAGGTGTGCGTCGCTCTCGTCGAGCGCGCGGATGACCAGATCGGTCATGAGGATGTCCTCCGGGAAGAGATCAGGGTTGATGCGCTCCCGGTCAGACTGCGAACGCCGGGCGGACGGGGCGGGAGCGCGGGAATCGTGTGGTGCACATCGCACTCGCCTCCTTCCGTCGTCACAGGCGTTGTGATCACCGTAGACGGCCCGGCCCGGGCCGTCCAGTGCTTTTCCCCGGTGAACTCCGGCCCGCGGTCCCGGTCCTCGGAGTCGGGCCCGGGCGACGTCGAGCGCCGGCATCAGTCCCAGACGAAATTGAGCGCCCGCTCGAAGTTCACGTACCCGGCCCGCTCGAAGGCCTTGGCCATGGGCACATTGGCCAGGTCCGTCGCCGCCCGGATCCGCGGAACGTCCTCGGCGGCCAGGACGCGGGTGCCCTCGGCGAGGATCTCGTCGATGTAACCCTTGCCGCGGTGGCCGGGCAGCACCCCGATGTACGCGATGATCGCGTTGTAGTTGTTGCGGGCGGGGATCACGAATCCCACGGGCTCACCGCTGCCGGGCAGTTGGGCGATCCGCCACCACGCTCGCGGCGACGCGTAGCCGGCGAGCTCCTCGTCGTAGTGCTTCTCCGCCGCCTCGCGGGCGCTGAGGCCGGAGGCGAGATCGTCCCGGGTGTGCGCGTCGAGGGTGCCCTCCATGACCGGAGTCATCAGCGCGAGGAGATCGTCCCGGCCGGCGACGGCGCGGAAGTCCAGACGTCCGCCCGGCGCCGGCACGGCCGTTCCCGGGCGCCACTCCAGCCGCAGCCGTTCCACCAGCGGCCGGGCGCCCGTCGCCTCCAGGATGGCGGTACGCGTCTCCACCACCGCGCGGGCCGCCGGGTCCTCGCTCCAGTCGGGTGGGACGAAGCGTCCGTACTCCGGCCGGGGCGCGTCCGCCGGGAGGACCGCGGCGGTCGCGGTCTTCAGCAGCCGCAGCCCGGCCTCCGACCGCTCGGCCGGGGGCAGTTCGTCGTCGACGTCGAAGAAGTCGAGAGCGAGCGGCCTGTCGCCGCCGGCGGTCGTCCACCAGGAGAGCCGGGCGAGCACCCGCTCCCCGCGCAACGCGACCCACATCCACTCGGGCCGCCGCCGGCCGGTGGCGAGATCGTCCTCGAGTTCATGGTCGAGAACGTACGAAAGGCGCTGGAACAGCGGGAGTTCGTCCGGTCCGCTCAGCGCGCGGACGGTGAACTCCGGGTGTGCCGCCGGTGCAGCTGTCACGTGTGAGGGCTCCTCGGTGTCCGGGTCCGAGGGACAGTAACAGCCGCGCGGGCAGGGGCAACGAGGTTTTCCCGGGCCGGAATGGTTGCTTCCGTGCAGGTCAGCGGCAGGTCGGGCGGGATGAGAACGCCGGTTCTTCTGGACACCTCAGGCCTTTCGGCCCGACAATTACGGACGTGACGTCGTCCCCCGAGTTCCACACGTACCCCGCACGGCTTTCGGATGCCGAGCGGGACCGTGTCGTCGGCGTGCTCCGCGAGGGCGCCGCGCAGGGCAAGCTGTCGCACGACACCTTCCTGCGGCGCATGGAGCTGGCCCTGGTCGCGCGCCGGCCGGAGGAACTGAGCGTGCTCACCGCCGATCTCCGCGTCGAGAACCGTGCGTCACAGGTGCTGTTCGGCGCGGTGGGCGGAGTGTCCGCGTTCTTCGTACGCCTCCGCAGGGCGTGGCAGGCCGAGAAGCTGCCCCCGCTGCTGCTGCCGGAACCCGGCCCGTACCCCCTGCGGATCGGCCGCGACCCGGGCAACGGTCTGCGGCTGAGCCACGACAGCGTCTCGCGGCTGCATGCCGAACTGGGCCTGCAGGGCAGCCGGTGGATCCTGCGCGATCTCGGCTCCACCAACGGCACCACCGTCAACGGACAGCGGGTGACCGGCGCGGTCGTGGTGCGCGAGGGCGACATGGTGGGCTTCGGCCGGATGAGCTTCCGGCTCACGGCGCGCTGACGGGGCAGGTGGTCCGGCCCCCGATCCGGCCCGACGCCCCTCCGGCCCGACGCCCTACGTCCCTACGCAGGCCGTTCCGCGCCCGAGCCCACCCGCGGACGAGCCCCAGCCCGCCGCATCCTCACCCGTCCGGCGCACGCGGACTGCGCCGAGCGCGTACCGGTGGTCGCCTTGGGGAGATCCGCGTGACCAGACGCGCGCGGCGGCCTCAGGGAAACGAGTCACGATGGACGCTGCCGCCCCCGGCGATCTGATACCGGTCCAGCCTTCCGCGACGGCACGTCCCGCGCCCCTGCCCGGCCTGCTCTCCCAGACCCGTGAGCAGGACCCGTACGCGTACTACCGCCGGCTGCGCGAGGACCATCCCCTCGTCCACGACCCCTCCATCGGCGCCTGGCTGCTCAGCCGTTACGCCGACGTCGCCGCGGCCCTGCGCGACCCCCGCCTCGTCGACGGCCGCCGGCCCGGCGACCGGGCCTGCGGCCGGCACCGGGGAGCCGTGCCGCTGGCGATGCAGGAGGTCGTCGAGCGCACCTCGTACGTCCTCGCGCACCGCATCGCCCGGCGTGAACAGGCAGACCTGGTCGAGGAGTTCTGCCGCTGGCTGCCCACGGGATCCCTCGGCGGGCGCGGACGACGGGCGCCTGCCGCGGGTCCCGCCGGGAGGTGCGTCGCCCAACTGTCGGTCCGCGAGATGGCCCTCGCGTCCTTCTTCGCCAACGTCCTCGGCCATCCCGACCGCGTCGCCGCGCTCCGCAGGGTCCCCGGGCTGATCGGGCGCGCCTGGCAGGAGTCGCTGCGCCGCGACCCGCCCGTCCTCGTCGTGGTGCGCCGGGCCGCCATCGAGATACGGGTGAGCGGCGGCACGATCCCCGCGGGCGCCGCCGTCGCCTGTCTGGTCGGGGCCGCCGGCCGCGACCCCGACCGGTTCCGGGAACCCGACCTGTTCGACCTCACCCGGGAGGACAGCGGTCAGCTGACCTTCGGGCCCGGCGACTGCCCCGCCGTGGAGCTCGCCGCGCTGGAGGCGGACCACGGACTGCGCGCGCTCTTCGACGCGATGCCCCGCCTCCGGTGGGCCGACGGGTTCCGGCCCGCGGCGACCGGACTGTTCACCCGCTCCCCTCGGAGCCTTCTCGTACGGCCGTGCGGCTGAGGAGCGCGACGGGCCGGTCCGCGAACAGGGTGTCCAGCGGCACCGCGCCACCGTCGAACTCCCGCGCCCCGTCGAGCAGATCCGCCCAGCGTCCCGGCGGCAGGGACAACTCCGTCCCCTCCCAGCCGCCCGCCGCCGACAGGCGCTTGGAGAGCCGGGTGACGGCCGTGACCACCTCGCCCGTACGGCAGAAGGCCACACAGTGCGCGGCGGCCGGACCGCTGGCGGCCAGCGGCACATAGGTCCCCGATTCGCCGAAGGCCTCCGGCCTCTCCCGGCGCAGCAGCAGCGCCACGCGGGTCAGCGCCGTCTTCTCGTTCGGCACGGCCTCGCCGAACGGGTACCGGTTGTCCGGATCCACCAGCGCCAGGAACTCACCCTCCGTGCGCTGGTAGAGGTCGGGCACCCCCGGCATCGTCAGCTGGAGCAGCGCGGACCCCAGCACATTGGCCCGCACGAACGGGTCCAGCTCACGCGCGAACTGCGCCACCGAATACAGCGGCGGCCCCTCGGGACCCGCCTCCACGAAGTCGGCGACGGCCTTCTCGTACGCCTCGTCGGGCTCCGTCCAGGTGGTGTGCAGCGCCGCCTCCCGCACGCTCTTGAGCAGTGCCTCCCGCAGCCGCCCCTCGTAGGGGAACCCGAAGCCGACGGCGGTCTGCCATGCCACCCAGGCCAGATGAGGATCGGGAGCCCGCCCGCCCTCCAGCCGGCCCGCCTCCTCGGTGATCTGCTGCACGAACGCCGCCCACCGGTCCGGGCACTCGGACAGCACCGCGATCCTGGCCCGCACATCGGAGCTGCGCTTGGTGTCGTGGGTGGTCAGCACGGTGCCGGTGGCGGGCCAGTCGCGTGCCAGCCGTTCGCAGTAGGCGTGGAAGTCCTCGGGGGCGACCGCCGGGCTGCCCGGGTCACCGCCGACCTCGTTGGCCGAGATCAGCGGGACGTAGCGGTAGAACGCCGTGTCCTCCACGGACTTGGCGCGCAGGGCCGAGGACGTCTGTGCGAAGCGGGCACGGAAGGCCACGTGGTCGGGGCCGTCGCCGAGCCGGCCGAGCGCCAGATCGCGCACCACGTCGACCGCGGTGCCCTCCTCCGGGACCGCGAAGGCGCCCTTGGCGCTCGCCGCCGCCTTCACGGTGAGCACCTCGTCCCCGCCGACGCGGTACGGACGGTAGACCGGCACCCGCACCAGCAGTTCCCGGATCGCCGTCCGCAGCGCCCAGGGCGCATGGTCGCGCAGCGCTGTATCCCGGTCGCACACCCGCTCGGCCAGCCGGGTCAGCGCGGCGGTCTCGGCGGCCAGTTCATGGGTGACCACCCGGTACGCGGCGCGGCGCACCGTGGCCTCCCAGTACCCGCCGCGGTCGCCCGCGGGGCCCGCGAACTCCCGGTACAGCGTGACCAGTTCCCCGGCGCCCACCGGATCCGTGAACAGCCCGTCCAGCTGCCGCAGCGCGTCGTACCCCGTCGTGCCCGCCACCGGCCAGCCTGCGGGCAGCCGTTCGTCACCGGTCAGGATCTTCTCGACGACGGTCCAGCACCCGCCACCCGTCGCCTCGTCCAGCCGCCGCAGATAGCCCTCCGGGTCGGCGAGCCCGTCCGGATGGTCGATTCGCAGCCCCTCCACCACACCGTCCCGCACCAGCTCCAGGATCTTGCTGTGCGTGGCCTCGAAGACGTCCGGGTCCTCGACCCGGACCCCGATCAGGTCCGAAATCGTGAAGAAGCGGCGGTAGTTGAGCTCGGTGCGGGCGAGGCGCCACCAGCCGAGCCGGTACCACTGCGCTTCGAGCAGCTCGGGCAGCGGAAGGTGTGACGTCGACTCGCGCAGCGGGAAGCGCTGCTCCCCGTAGTGCAGCACATCCCCCTCGACCTTCAGGGAGCCGAGCTCGTCGCCGACCCGCCCGCCGAGCACCGGCAGCAGCACCTTCCCGCCGCCGGCCTCCCAGTCGATGTCGAACCACGGCGCGTACGGGGAGAGCGGTCCCTCCCGCAGCACCTCCCACAGGGCGGGGTTGTGCCGTGGGACGGCCGCCATGTGGTTCGGCACGATGTCCAGGACGAGCCCGAGACCGTGCTCGCGTGCCGTGCGGGCGAGCGCCCGCAGGCCCTCCTCACCGCCCAGCTCCTCACGCACCCGGGTCGGATCGACGACGTCGTACCCGTGCGTCGAGCCGGGCACGGCTTCCAGCACCGGCGACAGATGCAGATGCGAGACGCCGAGTCCGGCGATGTACGGCACTGCTGCCGCGGCGGACGTGAACGGGAAGTCCGGCTGGATCTGGAGCCGGTACGTGGCGGTGGGCCTCATGCGAACGTACGTACCCACCTTGAGGGCTTCTGTGTCATCCGTCCCTGCGCCGGTATCGGCCGATCGGGTTACGTTCGCCCGATGCTCCGCACGTATCGCGAGGTCGTGGCCCTCACCGGGCCGCTGCTGCCGGTCATCTCCTTCCTCGGGCGACTGCCCACGGCGATGTGC
Organism: Streptomyces sp. AM8-1-1; assembly: GCF_032229325.1. Lineage (NCBI taxonomy): Bacteria > Bacillati > Actinomycetota > Actinomycetes > Kitasatosporales > Streptomycetaceae > Streptomyces > Streptomyces sp. AM8-1-1. The sequence continues at coordinate 1,877,870 of NZ_CP135086.1, read as the reverse complement.
CAGTTCGGCAGTCTGCTGCTGGTCGCGGAGACCAGTGGCAGCCTCGCGGCCGCGGGACTCGTCGGGGGAGCGCTGGCGGGGGGCCAGACGGTGGGTGGCCCCCTGCTCGGCCGTGCGGCGGACCGCCGCGGCCAGCGGGGCGTCGTGCTCGCCGCCGCTCTCGCCAACGCGGTCGCGGTGACCGCACTCGTGCTCGCCGCCCTCGGCGACGCCGGAACAGCCCTGCTGGTGCTCCTCGGTGCTCTCGCGGGCGCGACGGTGCCGCAGATCGGTCCGCTGGCCCGCAGCCGCTCGGTGGCCCTGGCCCGCGGCTCCGGCGCTGACGACCGGGTGACCGGCGCGGTGCTCTCCTTCGAGGGCACCCTCGACGAGGTGTCGTTCGTCCTCGGTCCCGCGCTCGTCGGCATCGCCGCCGCCCTCGCCCATCCGGCGGCCGCGCTGCTGATGGCCGCGGCGCTGCTGGCGGTGTGCGGCACGGCCTTCGCCCTGCATCCGACGGCCGCACGGACCGGAGCCACGGCCGCACCGGCCCCGTCCCGTGCAAAGCCCCGGCTGTCCGGCGCCGTCCACGGGCTGCGGATCGCGATGGTCCTCCAGGGCGCCATGTTCGGCGCCTCGCAGGCCGGCATCACCGCACTGACGGACCGGCTCGGACGTCCGGAACAAGCGGCCCTGGTCTATGCGGCCATGGGAGTGATGAGCGCGGCGGCCGGCCTCGCCATGGCCGCCCTCCCGCAGAGCCTCGGGCTCACCACCCGCTGGCGGGTCTCGACCGCCGCGCTGGTCGTCCTGTCGGCGCCCCTGCTGTTCGTGGACTCGCTCGGCGCTCTGTACGCGGTGGTGACCGTGCTCGGCGTCGCGTACGCGCCTCAGCTGATCACGGTCTTCGCCCTGACCGAGCGCGGTGTCCCGGCCGCCCGGCTCGCCGAATGCATGGCCTTCCTGACGAGCGGTGTCGTCGCCGGTCAGGCCGCGGCCGTCATGCTGTCCGGCGCGCTCGCGGAGTCCGGCGGCCCGGCTGCGGCCTTCGCCGTGGCGGTGGCGGCCGCCGCCCTGTGCGCCGTGCTGTCGTGGACGGTACGGACCGGGGCACCGGCGACGACGGAGCGGGCGGAGCCCGTGGAGAGCTCCGCCCGCTGATGTCCGTGGCCGCGCGCCGGGAATCTCGGTCGGGGCCGGCGGTTCAGGCCGGCCGGCGCAGCACCGTCAGGCTCCGGCCCACCAGCTTCACCCGTTCACCGGCCGCCACCTTCGGGCCCTCGCCCGGCGGGACGCCCTCCTTGCGGGCGGTGTCCACCACCACCTGCCACTGCCGGCCGTGGTTCACCGGCACCGCGAAGTCCAGCTCCTCGGCGCTGGCGTTGAACATCAGCAGGAACGAGTCGTCGCCGATCCGTTCGCCCCGGGGCCCGGGCTCCGAGATGGCGTGCCCGTTCAGGAAGACGGACAGCGCCTTGGCGTGCGCCGCCTGCCAGTCCCGCTGGGTCATCTCTTCGCCCTCGGGCGTGAACCAGGCGATGTCCGAGAGCTCGTCGTGCGTCCCCTCCACCGGACGGCCGTGGAAGAAGCGCCGGCGGCGGAACACCGGGTGGTCGCGGCGCAGCCACACCATCGCCCGGGTGAAGGCGAGCAGTGTGCCGTCCGTGTCCGTGCCCGGCTCGGGCCACTGCACCCAGGACACCTCGTTGTCCTGGCAGTAGGCGTTGTTGTTGCCGCCCTGGGTGCGGGCGAACTCGTCGCCGTGGCTGAGCATCGGCACACCCTGGGAGAGCATCAGCGTCGCGATGAAGTTGCGCATCTGACGGTCCCGCAGCTCCACGACCTCGGGGTCGTCGGTGTCGCCCTCGGTGCCGCAGTTCCAGGACCGGTTGTGGCTCTCGCCGTCGCGGTTGCCCTCGCCGTTGGCGTCGTTGTGCTTGTCGTTGTACGAGACGAGGTCGTGCAGGGTGAAGCCGTCGTGGCAGGTGGTGAAGTTGATCGAGGCGAGCGGCCGTCGGCCGTCGTCCTGGTAGAGGTCGGACGAGCCGGTCAGCCGGGAGGCGAACTCGGCGAGCGTGCGCGGCTCGCCCCGCCACAGGTCCCGCACGGTGTCGCGGTACTTGCCGTTCCACTCGGTCCACAGCGGCGGGAAGTTCCCCACCTGGTAGCCGCCCTCGCCCACGTCCCACGGCTCGGCGATCAGCTTCACCTGGCTGACCACCGGGTCCTGCTGCACCAGGTCGAAGAAGGACGACAGCCGGTCCACCTCGTGGAACTGACGGGCCAGCGTGGCCGCCAGGTCGAAGCGGAACCCGTCGACGTGCATCTCGGTCACCCAGTACCGCAGCGAGTCCATGATCAGCTGGAGCACATGGGGGCTGCGCATCAGCAGCGAGTTCCCGGTGCCCGTGGTGTCCATGTAGTAGCGGCGGTCGTCGGTGAGCCGGTAGTACGAGGCGTTGTCGAGGCCCCGGAAGGACAGCGTGGGGCCGAGGTGATTGCCCTCGGCCGTGTGGTTGTAGACGACGTCGAGGATGACCTCGATACCGGCCTGGTGCAGGGCCCGCACCGCCTGCTTGAACTCCAGCACCTGCTCACCGCGGTCGCCCCAGGAGGCGTAGGCGTTGTGCGGGGCGAAGAAGCCGATGGTGTTGTAGCCCCAGTAGTTGTTGAGACCGGCGTCCACCAGCCGGTGGTCGTTGACGAACTGATGCACCGGCATCAGTTCGAGCGTCGTCACCCCGAGCTCGGTCAGATGCGAGAGGACCGCCGGGTGCGCGAGCCCCGCGTAGGTGCCGCGCAGCTCCTGCGGCAGCTCCGGATGGAGCATCGTCAGGCCCTTCACATGGGCCTCGTAGATCACCGTCCGGTGATAGTCCGTCCGGGGGGACCGGTCGTCGCCCCAGTCGAAGTACGGGTTGACCACGACCGACGTCATCGTGTTCGGCGCGGAGTCCAGGTCGTTGCGGGAGTCCGGCTTGCCGAAGTGGTAGCCGTACACCGATTCGCCCCAGTCGATGCTTCCGCTTATCGCACGCGCGTACGGGTCGAGGAGCAGCTTGGCGGAATTGCAGCGCTGCCCCCGCTCCGGTTCGTATGGGCCGTGCACCCGGAAGCCGTACCGCTGACCCGGCATCACACCCGGCAGATACGCGTGCCGCACGAAGGCGTCCGTCTCGCGCAGCTCCACCGCCGTTTCTGATCCGTCGTCGTGCAGCAAGCACAGCTCGATGCGCTGTGCGGCTTCGGAGTACACCGCGAAGTTGGTGCCGGCGCCGTCGTACGTGGCGCCGAGCGGATACGCCTGTCCCGGCCAGACCTGCATAGATATGACTCTTCCACTTCTGATCCGGGTGCTGGAGGGCACTTGGCCCAGATCCTCCCCGAAAGTATCGCCGCCGAACGCCTCCATGGCAGTGGACGACGCGGTCAACATCGTGTTCCTTCTGTCGCCCGGGTACCCCAACCGCTATGAAACCCCTCACTCCGGCAGATCTCGCCAGGCGGAACGTCCAGAAGGATCAAGGGAGTTGGGAAAGCCGCCCGTCGATCCGGCTGCACCTTGTCCCGCATGCGGAGTAGTCTTCCTTGATCGTTGGGTGGGGGACGGGAAGGCGGTGCGCGGGTGAGCTCGGGAGGGCTGGAGCTACCCCCAGGTGACGCGAGTCACGAGGGGGACTCCGCCGAGGTCCCGCCAGGAGCGGTCTCCCTCGCCAGGCCGATGGAGATCGGGGCGGAACTGGACTGGGGCGCGGACGCCTGGAGCGAGGTGCGTACGCGCGCGCAACGGGCCGGACGGGCCTACATCTGGCTGAATCTGGTGGAGCAGCGGCTGCGGGCCGTGGTGGCCGCGGTGCTGCGCCCGATCTACGAACCGGTGCACGGCGACGACTGGGTGGTGGCCGCGGCCGGGCCCGCCGGGCAGGAGTGGGTGCAGCGGGCCGTCGCCGTACGCGAGGTCTCCCGTCGCAAGGGCTATCTGCTGGACCCCGCCGACGACAATGTCCTCTCCTTTCTCACCCTGCCCCAGCTGCGCGAGCTGATGGTCCAGCACTGGCCCTGCTTCGAGCCCTACTTCGACGACCGGCGCGACGTCGAGCTCGCGCTGGACGAGCTGGAGGTGGCGCGCAACGTCGTCTCCCGCAACCGCGCCCTGAACGAGGCGGTGCTCGCCCAGGCGGAGCGCGCCTCGGCGCGGCTGCTGGAGATACTCGGCAGCGGCGCCGGCGTCCCCTCCGCCGACCGGCTCCCGGTCGACGCGGTCGAGGAGCTCGTCGGCGACCGGTACGCGGACGTCGTCTCCGTCCACCCTGACCGGGTACGGCTCCAGCGCCAGCTGCCGGCCGAGGACCTGTTCGGCGGCGCGCGCCGGCTCGACGCCATCGGGATAGGCCTGAACCTCCTCGTCCAGAACTTCTCCGGCCGCCGGCTGGTCCGCCTCGCCGAGTCGGGCTGCCGCATCCGCCTCCTCTTCCTGAACCCGGCCAGCAGCGCGGTCAAGCGGCGCGAGCGGGAACTGGGCATCAGAAAGGGCGAATTGAGCCGCACGGTGGAGATGAACATCCTCCATATGCGCCGGGTGCGCTCCCGGCTGCGTGACCCCGGGGCCTTCGAGATCCACGTCTTCGACGAGACCCCGCGCTTCACCGCCTACCTCGTCGACGGCGACGGCGCCGACGGGCTCGCCGTCATCCAGTCCTATCTGCGCAAGGCGCGCGGCATGGAGGCGCCCGTCCTGGTGCTCCGCGGCGGGGGCCGGGCCGTGGTCCGCGCCGGCAACGACACCGAGAACGGTCTGTTCCAGACCTACCGCGAGGAGTTCGAGTCCGTCTGGGCGGACTCACGGCCCGTCTCCTGACCGGACCGATCGGTGGCGGCCGGCGGCCGGCGGCCCGGGTTGTCAGTGCCGCGTGGCAGGGTGAGCAACGCACGGGGGACAGCATCACGCAGTACGGAGGAGGGCCACGATGGCTTGGCACGGGGAACCGCTGGTCGGCTTCGACCTGGAGACGACGGGCACGGAGCCGCTGGAGGCCCGGATCGTAACGGCCGCGGTCGTCGAGGTCCGGGCGGGGGAGCCGGTGGACCGGCGGGTGTGGCTCGCGGACCCGGGCATCCTCATCCCCGCACAGGCCTCGGCGATCCACGGCATCAGCAGTGAGCGGGCGACCTCGGAAGGACGTCCGGCGCGCGAGGTGGCCGAGGAGGTCGCCTCGACGCTGTGCGGGTACTGGGCGCGGGGCGTGCCGGTGGTCGCGTACAACGCCGCGTTCGATCTGACGCTGCTGACGGCCGAGTTGCGCCGGCACGGGCTGGCGTCGCTGAGCGACCGGCTGGACGGCCGGCCCATCGGCCCGGTGATCGACCCGTACACCATCGACCGCGCCGTCGACCGCTACCGCAAGGGGAAGCGAAATCTGGAGGCGGTGTGCGGAGAGTACGGCGTGCTGCTCGACACCGCCCACGACGCGACCTCCGACGCGCTGGCGGCCGTGCGGGTGGCGTGCGCGCTGGCTCAGCGTCATGTGCCGGTGGCGTCGCTGACGCCGGAGCAGCTGCATGAGCGTCAGATCGAGTGGTACGCACAGTGGGCGACGGACTTCGAGGCCTTCCTGCGGCGCAAGGGGAGCGCGGACGCGACGGTGGACGCGTCCTGGCCCCTGCGGGAGGTTGCACCGACGGGCTCCTGACGTCCTCCCGTCCGGTGACGAAGAGCGCCGTCCGGGGCCATCCGGGGACGGGCCGGGGCCGTGCACGCGCCACGGCAGGGGGTCGGCGGTGCCTCGCCCGGACGGGCCGTTTGGTGACGTCCGACCGGGTTACGCATCCCACGAGACCGTTGTCGACGGTTCGAACGACACTCGGAGGCGCTTCGCATGACCGCTGCACAGCAGATCCCGGACCTCACCCCCGCCACGTGGACCATCGACCCCGTCCACTCCTCGGTGGGCTTCTCGGTACGCCACCTGATGGTGTCCAAGGTCCGCGGCAGCTTCGAGAGATTCTCCGGCGAGATCACCATCGCCGAGGACCCGCTGCTCTCCTCCGCACGCGTGGAGATCGACATGTCCTCGATCGACACCCGCAACGAGGACCGCGACAACGACCTGCGCAGCACCAACTTCTTCGAGAGCGACCGCTATCCGGTCATGACCTTCGTGACGACCGGCGTGCGCGGCTCCGGCACGGACTACACGGTCACCGGCGACCTCACCATCAAGGGCACCACCCGTCCGGTGGAGCTCGACGTCGAGTACAACGGTGTCCAGGTCGACAGCCCCCTGGGCACCCGGGCCGGGTTCGCCGCCACGACCGAGATCAGCCGCAAGGAGTTCGGCATCACCTTCGACATGCCCCTCGAGGGCGGCGGTACCGTCGTCGGCGACAAGATCAAGATCGACCTCGACATCCAGGCCGTGCTCCAGGCCTGACGCCGTTCGGGTCGGGGCGACGCGGGTCGCGCGGCCGTCCCGGTCGCGCGGGTTGGAGACGGATGGTCAGAAGGGGTACCAGCGGACGTCCGGCGTGGCCGTCCGCAGGGACTCCACCCTGCGGCCGAACTCCAGCCGCGCCGCCTCGTTCGTCGGCGCGTGCTGCGCCACCCACGCACAGCTCGCCGTCTCCCGTGCGCCCCGCAGCACCTCGCACCCCTCCCACTCCCGCACATCCCACCCGTACGCCTCGGTGAAGGACTCGTACGCCTCCCACCCCAGGCCGTACCGGTCCCTGGACAGGGCCATCACCACCAGGTCGTGCTCGCGGAAGTCGCCGGAGAACGTCTCCAGGTCCACCAGCACCGGGCCGTCCGGGCCCACATGGACATTGCGGGGCAGTGCGTCCCCGTGGATAGGCCCGGGCGGCAGGTGCGGAGTGAGCGCGGCAGACGCCGCCGCGAAACCGTCGCGCCGCTCCCGCAGAAAGGCCGCGTCCGCCGGGTCGATCGCATCCCCGGCCAGGTGCAGCCACCGCTCGACCCCGCCCAGCAGCTCCCGCCGCGGCAGCGTGAAGTCCGGCTCGGGCAGCGCGTGCACCTGACGCAGCAGACCGGCGAGGTCCGTCGCGTCGGCCGGGCGTACCGCGTCGGGGAGGCGGTGCCAGAGCGTCACCGGATGCCCTTCGACCCGCCGTGCCCGCGGCTCCGCGGGCCGTACCGCGGGTACCCCCGCCTCCGCGAGCCAGACGCCGATGGCCAGTTCGCGTTCCGCCCGCGCCTGAAGGGTCTCGTCGCCGACGCTCCGGCCGACCTTCACGACCAGGTCGTCCGCCGAGAAGACCGCGTTCTCGCCGAGCGCCAGCAGCGCCGCGTCGGCGGGCAGTCCGGCGGCCCTCAGCACCTCACGTGCCCTCGTCTCGTCCATCCGGCACCACTCCCGCTCTCGCTCCCACGACCCTGTGAATCCGCCAAAGTCTTGCATCCGTGCAGGTGGGGTTGACGAAGCGACGGGCCGTCAGCACGATGACGGGGGCCGCCAGGGCGGCCGGACCAGCAGGACCAGCCGCCCGAAGGAGTCGATTCCGTGACATCGGCGACCGCAGCGCCGCGGTCCGCGCGCAGGACGGACCATGGAGCCTGGTTCCTGGTCCTCCCGGCGCTGATCCCCATACTGGTGCTCAGCGTGGGGCCGCTGCTCTACGGCATCTCGCTGGCGTTCACGGACTCCCAGGCCGGACGCACCGAGCCGACCCAGTGGATCGGCACCCTCAACTTCCAGGACCTGCTCCACGACACGCTGTTCTGGGACTCCTTCAGAATCGGCCTGCTGTGGGCGGTCGGCGTGACGGTGCCGCAGTTCGTGCTGGCGCTCGGTCTCGCGCTGCTGCTGAACCAGCAGCTCCGGCTGCGCTGGCTGGCCCGCGCCCTCGCGATCATTCCCTGGGCGATGCCCGAGGTGGTCGTCGGCATCATGTGGCGTCTCGTCTACAACCCCGACGCGGGCATCCTCAGCGAGACGATCCGCGATCTGGGACTCGGCGACGGACGCGACTGGCTGACCGGGCTGGCCACCGCCCTGCCCGCCGTGATCGTCGTCGGCATCTGGGCGGGCATGCCGCAGACCACCGTGGCCCTGCTCGCCGGACTGCAGAACACACCGCACGAACTGCACGAGGCCGCCGCCCTCGACGGCGCGGGCGCCTGGCGCCGGTTCCGCACGGTCACCTGGCCGGCGTTGAAGCCCATCGCCCTCGCGATCACCGCGCTCAACTTCATCTGGAACTTCAACTCGTTCGCGCTGGTGTACGTGCTCACCAACGGCGGGCCCGGAGGGCGCACCCGCCTCCCCATGCTCTTCGCCTACGAAGAGGCCTTCCGCTACGGACAGTTCGGCTACGCCGCCGCCATGGGCTGTGTGATGGTCGCGGTCATCTCCGTGATGCTCGCCCTCTATCTCGTGGGACGGCTCAAGGGAGGGGACGAGTGACCACGCTCCGTACCGGCAGGGCCGGCCGCGCGGGACAGTACGCCGCACTGGCCTGCTACCTCGTCTTTCTGGCCTTTCCCTTCCTCTGGCTGATCTCCACGGCCTTCAAGCCGCCGCGGGAACTGGGCTCGCTCCACCCCACCTGGATCCCCGAGAACCCGACGCTCGACAACTTCCGTCAGGCTTTCGACGAACAGCCCCTGCTCCAGGCGGCCGGGAACAGCCTGATCGCCGCGGTGTCCGCCTCCGTGATCGCGGTGCTGATCGCGACCCCGATGGCGTACGTCATGGCCCGCAACCGCAGCAATCTCTCCACGGCCGCCACCGGGTGGGTGGTGGTCAGCCAGGCGTTCCCGTTCGTCCTGGTGATCATTCCGCTGTTCCTGATCCTCAAGAACCTGCATCTGATCAACACCCTCGCCGGGCTGATCATGGTGTACGTCGTGTGGGCGCTGCCGTTCGCGCTCTGGATGCTCGTCGGATACGTACGGGCCGTGCCGCGCGAGCTGGAGGAAGCCGCGGCCGTCGACGGTGCGGGCCGGCTGCGCACGCTGGTGTCGGTCACCGCCCCTCTCCTGGCGCCGGGCATCGTCGCCACCGCGCTGTTCGCGTTCATCACCGCATGGAACGAGTTCTTCTTCGCGCTCGTCCTGCTCAAGACCCCGGAGAAGCAGACCTTGCCGGTCGTCCTGACGCACTTCCTCGGCGCGGAGGGGGCCGCCGATCTCGGGCCGCTCGCCGCCGCGGCGTTCCTCGCCACGCTTCCCTCGCTCGTCCTCTTCGCGGTCATCCAGAAGCGGATCACCGGCGGCATGCTGGCCGGGGCGGTGAAGTCCTGATGCGGGCGCGGACGCTGGCCGCCGCGGCCACGGTGCTGGCCCTGCTGCTGACCGGCTGCTCGGACGGCGACGACGGGCGGACGGACGGGACCGTCAGGCTGCGGTTCCAGTCCCTCGCCTGGCAGAAGGAGTCCGTCGACGCGAACAAGGAGCTCGTCGCGGAGTGGAACAGAACCCATCCCGGTGTGCAGGTCGACTATGTCCAGGGCAGCTGGGACAGCGTCCACGACCAGTTGCTGACCTCGTTCGAGGGCGGTGAGGCGCCGGACATCATCCATGACGCGTCCGACGACCTCGCCGACTTCGCGTACGGCGGCTATCTCGCCGACCTGACCGGCCTCCTGCCCCAGCGGCTGAAGGACGACATCCCCCGGCAGAGCTGGGAGACGGCCACCTTCGACGGGAAGACCTACGGCGTCCCCTTCCTCCAGGAACCACGGGTCCTGATCGCCAACAAGAAGATCCTCGACGCCTCGGGGGTCAGGGTCCCGACGGCCGCGGATCCGTGGAGCTGGGCCGAGTTCCGTGAGGTCACCAAGACGCTGACGGCCGCGATGGGCAAGGGGAGGTACGGCGTCGCCTGGCCGCTCAAGGAGCCGGTCTCCGTCACCCTCAACCTCGGGCTGTCGGCGGGCGGGCGGCTCTTCCACCGGGGCGACGACGGCAGGGTCACCGTCCGGTTCACGGACGCCGACGGGGTGATGCCCGGGACGGTCCACGACCAGGTCAACACCGACCGGAGTGCCGCGCGGACCACGCTCGGCATGAGCGGCTCGGACACGCTGCCCGGTCTCTTCGGTGGTAAGTACGCGATGGTGCCGCTGGGCTTCTCCTTCCGGCAGCAGGTCGTGCAGCAGGCGCCGAAGGGCTTCGAGTGGACGGTGTTGCCGGCTCCCGCCGGCGACGAGGGGAACGCACAGGGCGTCAGTCCGCAGACCCTGTCGGTCGCGCAGGACAGTCCTTATAAGAAGGAGGCGGCCGCGTTCATCGACTTCATGCTCCGGCCGCCGAACATGGTGCGGCTCGCGAAGGGGGACTGGATGCTGCCGACCGGCACCCGGGCACTCGCGGACCCGGCACTGCACACCCCGAAGGACGGCTGGGCCACCGGCGCCGAGCTCGCGCGGAGTCTGCGGTCCGCCCCGGCGCAGTCGGTCCGCGGCTATCCGGAGTGGAAGGACAAGGTGGCCACGCCCGCACTGCAGGAGTACTACAGCGGTGCCATCGACCGGAAGGAGCTGGAGAAGCGGCTGGAGAGGGACGGCAATCTGGTGCTCGCGCGCTATCAGCGCTGACACGGCAGGGAGCTCTGTTGCACGAGACGTCTCGTCTCGTTTACGCTCGGTCCCATGACCGAACGACAGCGTGCCCATATCGCCATGTTCTCCATCGCCGCCCCCGGGCATGTGAACCCGAGCATCGAGGTCGTCCGGGAACTGGTCGCACGCGGCCACCGCGTCAGCTACGCGATCCCCGCCTCGTACGCCGACCGCGTCGCCGCGACGGGAGCGACGCGCGTCGTCTACACCTCGACCCTGCCCACGGAGGAGGAACCGGAGGCGTGGGGGACCGAACTCATCGACAACATCGAGCCCTTCCTCCACGACGCCATCCAGGTGCTGCCCCAGCTGGCGGAGGCCTTCGAGGGCGACGAGCCGGACCTCGTGATCCACGACATCGCCTCCTACCCGGCGCGCGTCCTCGCCCACCGCTGGGGCGTGCCCGCCGTCTCGCTCTCCCCGAACCTCGTCGCCTGGGAGGGATACGAGGAAGAAGTGGCCGAGCCGATGTTCGCGGAACTCAAGGCGTCCGAGCGCGGCCGGGCGTACTACGCGCGCTTTCGCGGGTGGCTCGCGGAGAACGGGCTCGCCGACCGTGACCCCGACGCCTTCGTCGGCCGCCCGGCGCGGTCGATCGTCCTGATCCCCAGGGCACTTCAGCCGAACGCCGACCGGGTCGACGCGTCCGTCCACACCTTCGTCGGCGCATGCCAGGGCGAGCGCAAGGACCAGGGGGAGTGGCAGCGGCCGGCCGGCGCGGAGAAGGTGCTGCTCGTCTCGCTGGGCTCGGCCTTCACCAAGGTCCCCGCGTTCTACCGCGAGTGCGTGAAGGCCTTCGGAGGGCTGCCGGGCTGGCACGTGGTGCTCCAGATCGGCCGCTACGTCGAGGAGTCGGAGCTCGGGGACGTACCGCCGAACATCGAGGTGCGCTCATGGGTGCCGCAACTGGCGGTGCTGCGCGAGGCGGACGCGTTCATCACGCACGCGGGAGCGGGCGGCAGCCAGGAGGGCCTGGCGACGGCAACCCCGATGGTCGCGGTGCCGCAGGCGGTCGACCAGTTCGGCAACGCGGACATGCTGGTGGGACTGGGAGTGGCGCGCCGTCTGGACTCGACGACGGCGACGGCGGAGGACTTGCGGGAGGCGGTGCTGTCCCTGACCTCGGACCCGGAGGTGGCCCGCCGGCTGACGGAGATCGGGGCGGGCATGGCGGCGGAGGGCGGCACACCGCGCGCGGCGGACCTGATCGAGGCGGAGCTGCCGCGGGTGTGACAAGAGGCCGAGCTTGCTCGGGTGTGAGCGGGGTGGAGCTGCCGCGGACATGAGGCGATCGCCGGACGGGCTTCGGGAGGAAGCTGGTCCGGCGATCGAGGACGCGGGTCGGGGTGCTTGCCGCAGGGGCGATTTGTCAGAGGCGGTGCACCGAGAGCTTCGCCTCAGGGGCGGTGCCAGCGGCGCGGGTTGGGCCCGTGCCCCCGGCTCTGGGCTGTGCCCGGGTTGGGTCCCGTGCCCGGGTTGGGACCCGCGCCCGAGTTGGGGCCCGCGCCCGGACTCGAGGCCGAGTCCCCGGCTCAGGGCCGCGCCCGGGTTGGGGGCCGTGCCCCCGGTTGGGAGCCGTGCGCGGGTCCGTACCCGTACCCGAGTTGGGACCCGCGTCCGGACTCGGGGACGTTCCTCGGCTCAGGGCCGGGCCCGGGTTCGGAGCTGCGTCCGGACTCGGGGCCGAGCCCGCGGCTTCAGGGCCGAGCCCCCGGCTCAGGGCCGAGCCCCCGGCTCAGGGCCGAGCCGGGGTCCGTACCGCCGCCCGGGTTGGGACCCGCGCCCGAGTTGGGGCCCGGGCCCCGGTTGAGGGCCGTGCCCGGCTCGGGGCTGTGCCCGGGGCCGTACCCGCGCCCCGGGCCCGTATCCGCGCCCCGGGTCCGTATCCGCGCCCCGGGTCCGTATCCGCGCCCCGGGCCCGTATCCGCGCCCCGGGTCCGTATCCGCGCCCGGACCCGCGCCCGGGTCGGGGACCCGCGCCCCGGACTCGGACCCCCGCCCCGGACTCGGGGCCGAGCCCCCGGGGTTCGGGTGCTTTGGCCCCGAGCCGCGCACACGGCTTCGTCAACCAGGTTCGAGGCCCCGCCCCCGTCGTTCGGGCACCTCGGGTCCGGACCCGCGTATCCCGTCCGGGGCTGCGCACCCGAGCTCGCCCCGGACCCACGGCTCCTACACGGCTACCGGCGCACCACGCCCGTCGTCGTCATGACCCCGTACCCCCGCTCCCGCCTCCACCGGAACCACCGGCTCGTCGTGCGTCATGTCCGGCAGCCACCGGAGCCACTTCGGGAAGTACCAGTTCTTCTCACCCAGCAGTGCCATCACCGCCGGCAGCAGCACTCCGCGGATGATCGTCGCGTCGATCAGCACCGCTGCCGCCAGGCCCACGCCCATCTGCTTCATCGACTGCATCGACAGCGTCCCGAAGATGGCGAACACCGCCACCATGATGACCGCCGCGCTCGTCACCACTCCCGCGGTCGTGACCACGCCGTGCGTGATCGCGTCGCGTGTGCTCCGGCCCTGCATCTTCGCCTCGCGGATCCGCGACACCACGAACACGTGGTAGTCCATCGAGAGCCCGAACAGGATCACGAAGAGGAACAGCGGCAGCCAGGAGATGATCGCGCCCACACCCTCGGCGCCCACCAGCGACGCGCCCCAGCCGTGCTGGAAGACCGCGGTCAGGATTCCGTACGCCGCGCCCACCGACAGCAGGTTGAGTGCGATCGAGGTGACCGCGATCGTCAGCGACCGGAACGACAGCAGCATCAGGATGAAGGCGAACACCACCACGAAGGCGAAGACCGGTGCGACGGACCCCGTGAGCTGATCGTTGAAGTCCTTCGAGCCGGCGACCTGGCCGCTGATCGGCGCCTCGAGGCCGTCGACCGCGCCCAGCGTGGCGGGCCGGACCTCCTCGCGCAGGATGCCCAGGCTCTTCTCCGCCTTCTCCTGGTCGGAACCGCCGACCAGCGGGACGTAGATGAAGGCGATGTTCTCGGCGTCGTGCGTGACGACCTCGACCGGGCCCCTGGACGCGCCCGAACTCACCGCCTGTGCGCGGAAGTCGGCGATGGCCGACTTCACGGGCGCCGCGTTGATGTCGTCCGCCTTGATGACGACCTCCGCCGGGTCGGCGCCGCCGGGGAAGGCCTCGTTGACCCGCTCGTAGGTGGCCACGATCGGCACCGAGTCGCCGAACTCCTGGTCCAGCGTGAGGTTCTGGGTCTTCATCCCGATCGCGGGTAGGGCGATGGCCACCAGTGCGCCCGCGGCGACCACGAGAGAGACCATCGGCCGCTTGAGCACACCGCCGAGGACCGCGGTCCACAGCCGGCTCTCGCCGTTCGTGCCGCGCTTGGCCCGGTTGAGGAACGGGATGCGCCCCTTCTCCACCCGCTCGCCGAGCAGGGAGAGCAGCGCGGGAAGGACGGTCACCGAGCCGGCCATCGCCACGGCCACCACGATCAGCGAGGCGAGACCCATGGACTCGAACTCACCGATGCCCGTGAACAGCATGCCCGCCATGGCCACGCACACCGTCACCCCGGAGACGATGACGGCCCGGCCGCTGGTCGCCGCGGCGATCTGCATCGCGGTGTGCGCGTCGCGCCCCGCGGCCCTCTCCTCGCGCTCACGGCGCAGATAGAAGAGGCAGTAGTCGACGCCGACCGCGAGACCGACCAGCAGCATCACCGAGTTCGCCGTCTCGCTCATCGGCATGACATGGCTGACGACACCCATCAGACCCATCGTCGCCATGATGGCGGTGATGGCGAGCGCGACGGGCAGCAGGGCCGCCACCAGCGCGCCGAAGGCGATCAGCAGAATGCCGAGCGCGACCGGCACGGCGGAGAGTTCGGCCTGCTTGAAGTCGTCACCGAAGGCGTCGTCGAACGTCTTGTTCATACTGGCGCCGCCGATCTCCTCGATCCGCAGCTCCTGATGCTTGTCCTGCACGTCGGCAACGGCCTTCAGCACCGGCTCGATCCGCTCGCTCGCCGTCTCGGCCTCACCGCGCACATCGAACTGGACGAGCGCACTGCGCCCGTCCTTCGAAATGCTCCGGGTGGTGTACGGCGAGGTGACGCCGCTGACCTCACCGGTGGCGTTCACCGCCTTCATCACCGCGTCGACCGCCGACCGGAACTCGGCGTCGGTGGCCTTGAGAGAGCCGTTCCTCGACTGGAGGAGTACGGACTCGCTCGCGGGCTCGTCGACCCCGGCGTCCTCGGTGATCTTCGATGCCTGAGTGGTCTCCCCCTTCAACTGGTCGCTGTCCTTCAGTTCCACCGTGCCGGCGGCCGAGCCGGCCACCATGGCGACCAGGACGAACACCACCCAGATCCCCACCGCGGCCCATCGGTGCCGGGCGCTCCAGCCGCCTGCCCGCGCGGCGAGACCGCGCGGTCCTCTCCCTGCGTTCTCCATGACAGCTGCCCCCTTTTCCCGGACGCGAACACGGCGCCTGCGTCTCCGTTCTGACGCTAGGGGCACATTCAGGCCGTCTCCTCCTGCCCGGCGGTGACCCCGGGAGGCCGTCACCTCCTCCTTTCGGACCGGGTGCATCCCCGACAAGAAGGATCGAAGCCCCTTACATGTAAAGCCAGATGGGTCTGCTGCCCGATGTGGGAGGCCTTGGCCGGTTTCTTATTACGAAACCTTGTTGTCTAAGTCACAGCTGCATGAAGGTCTTGATCTGGGCGCGTCAATCGGTCAGGGTTTCGAACCAGCCCCCGGAGATCTTCCGGCCGAGGGCCAATCCCCCCACAAATGATGACGAGGAGACCCCTCTTCATGGCAGATCACAAGCGCACGAGCAGGATGAAGCTCACCGCTGCCATCACAGCTGTCGCGGCAGCGGCCGGAGTGACCGTGCTCGGCACGTCCTTCGCCGGTGCGGCAACTCCCGCCGAAGGCACGATATTCGGGGCCAACGCCGAAGGCGCGGTCGCCGGCAGCTACATCGTGATGCTGGACAAGAAGGCCGACAAGCAGGACCTGGCCACCGAGTACGGCGGCAAGCTCCAGCGCAACTACGGCTCCGCCATCAACGGCTTCTCCGCGAGTGGCCTCACGGAGACCGAGGCCAAGCGCCTCGCCGCCGACCCCGCGGTCGACAAGGTCGTGCAGAACAAGAAGTTCAGGGCCAACGCGACGCAGGACAACCCGCCGTCGTGGGGCCTCGACCGTGTCGACCAGGCCGACACGGCGGGCGACAACAAGTTCACCTACCCCGACAGCGCGGGCGAGGGGGTGACGGCGTACGTGATCGACACCGGAGTCCGTGTCACGCACAAGGACTTCGAGGGCCGGGCGACCAGCGGCTTCGACGCGATCGACAACGACGACAACGCCGACGACGGCAACGGCCACGGCACGCATGTCGCCGGCACCATCGCCGGTGCGAGCCACGGTGTCGCCAAGAAGGCGAAGATCGTCGCCGTCCGGGTGCTCGACGACAACGGCTCCGGCACCACGGAGCAGGTCGTCGCGGGCATCGACTGGGTCACCAAGAACCACAAGGGCCCCTCCGTCGCCAACATGAGCCTCGGCGGCGGCGCGGACGAGGCGCTCGACGAGGCCGTCCGCAAGGCGGTCGCCGCCGGCGTCACCTTCGCGGTCGCGGCCGGCAACGAGTCCTCGGACGCTGGCCAGGGTTCGCCGTCACGGGTGACCGAGGCCATCACCGTCGCCTCCTCCACCAAGGAGGACGCACAGTCGGAGTTCTCCAACTTCGGCAAGGTCGTGGACATCTACGCCCCGGGCTCGGACATCACCTCGGCGTGGAACGACAGTGACGAGGGCACCAAGACGATCTCCGGCACCTCCATGGCGACGCCCCATGTCGTCGGTGCCGCGGCCGTCTACCTCGCAGGTCACCAGGACGCCACCCCGGAGCAGGTCGCCAAGGCCCTCACCGACGGTGCCACGGCCGACAAGATCTCCAACCCGAGCGCCGGCACGCCCAACAAGCTGCTGAAGGTCGTCGAGTGACCGACGCCCACCCGCGCTGAACCGGCGGCCGCCGCGCCCTCCCCCACGGGGCGCGGCGGTCGCCTTAGACGTCATCTCATTTGGCTGGCTCGGTAGGATGCCGGTCATGGTGGGGATCGTTGAGCGGTTGGTGCCGGACGAGTTGTGGGAGTTGTTCCAGCGGGTGGTGCCGGAGGCGCCGTCGCGGCCGCAGGGTGGTGGGCGGCGACGGCACGGCGACCGGGAGGTGCTGGCCGCGATCGTATTCGTGGCCACCTCGGGTTGTACATGGCAGCAGGTGCCGTCGGCGTCGTTCGGGCCGTCCGGAGCGACGGCCCACCGGCGGTTCTCGGAGTGGTCGAAGGCCAGGGTGTGGGCCAAGCTCCACCGCCTGGTCCTCGACGAACTCGGCGTTCGTGGCGAGTTGGACTGGTCTCGTTGCGCGATCGACTCGGTGAACATGCGGGCCCTGAAAAGGGGGACCTGACGGGTCCGAATCCTGTCGACCGGGGCAAGTACGGGTCGAAGATCCACTTGATCACCGAGCGGACCGGTCTGCCCATATCCGTCGGTATTTCCGGTGCCAACCTGCACGACAGCCAAGCCCTGATCCCGCTCGTGAAGGGCATCCCGCCGATCCGCTCGCGCCGAGGCCGGCGGCGGCGCAAGCCCGGCAAGCTCCACGCCGACAAGGGCTACGACTACGCCCACCTGCGGCGCTGGTTACGCCAGCGCGGCATCACCCACCGCATCGCCCGCAAGGGAGTCGAGTCCTCGCAACGACTGGGCCGCCACCGCTGGACCGTGGAACGCACCATGGCCTGGCTCGCCGGCTGCCGCCGACTCCACCGCCGCTACGAACGCGAAGCCGACCACTTCCTCGCCTTCACCAGCATCGCCTGCACCCTCATCTGCTACCGCAGACTCACCAAATGAGATGACCTCTTAGGCTGTGCCGATGACCACGAGGTATGCGGCACTGCTGCGCGGGATCAATGTGGGCGGGCACAAGCGAGTTCCCATGGCCGAACTCCGTGCGCTCATCGAGGAGTTGGGCCATACGGCTGTCGCCACCCACCTCCAGAGCGGCAACGCCGTCTTCGACGCGGCCTCCGGCGACGAACAGTCCCTCGTGGTGGAACTGGAGCGAGGCATCGAGGACCGCTTCGGCTTCCGCGTCGACTGTCTCGTACGCGACGCCGCCTATCTGCGGGCGATCGCCGACAACTGCCCGTTCCCCGCGGCCGAGTTGGAGGGCAAGCAGCTCCACGTCACGTATCTCTCGGACCCCGTCGGCCCCGAACGGTTCGCGGAGATCGACCCGGCCGCCTTCGCCCCCGAGGAGTTCCGGATCGGCGACCGGGCGCTGTACCTCTACGCACCGAACGGGCTCGGGCGCTCCAAGCTCGCCGAGGCGCTCGGCAGGCCACGGTTCAGCCGGGGCATCGTCGCCACCACCCGCAACTGGAACACGGTCGTCAAGCTGGTCGAGCTGACACGGAGCTGACCCGCCCGGCGCGGATCAGTGCCGCCCGGAGTGCCGGCGCCAGCTGAAGCCGCCCGGCAGCCGCACCGACGCGCTGCGGTGCCCGTGGCTGTCCCGGGTGAGGTGGGCGCGACGCCCGCCGAGAGTCCAGGACCAGCCGTGCGAGCCGATGTTCAGGTGCAGCAGCTTGGGGATGATGGTGATCCGCTTGTGGTAATAGAACGACATGTCGGCCTCCTTCCCTCGATGGTGAACCGTCCGGGCCCCGTGGCCGTCACCGCCACGCCACGGTTGTGTCACCGCGGGCCCGTGCGAGATCCACTACGGCTGTGCGAGCCTCGTACGTATGCGCTACATCATCATCGGGGCAGGGGCGGTCGGCGGCACGATCGGCGGACGGCTGGCGGAGGCCGGCCATGAGGTGGTGCTCGTCGCGCGCGGCGCGCACCACGCGGCACTGCGGGACGGCGGACTGCGCCTGACCGCGGCGGACGGCACCAGCACGCACCGGCTGCCGGTCGTCGACCGCGCCGACGCGGTGCGGCTGACGCCGGAGGACGTGCTGGTGCTCTCCGTGAAAACACAGGACAGCACGGCCGCGCTCGAGGACTGGGCCGCGCAGCCCGTGGACGGCGGCGGCACCGCGTCGGAGCGGCTGCCCCTGGTCTGCGCGCAGAACGGCGTGGAGAGCGAACGTCTCGCGCTGCGCCGGTTCCGCAGGGTCTACGGGATGTGCGTCTATCTGCCCGCCACCCATCTCGAACCGGGTGCCGTCTCCGCGTCCGGCCGGCCGCTGACCGGCGTTCTGCACATCGGCCGCTTCCCGGGCGGCACGGATGAGACCGCCCGGCGCGTCTCCGCCGACCTGGAGAGGTCGAACTTTCTCGCGCCGGTCGTCGCCGACGTCATGCGCTGGAAGTACGCGAAGCTCACCAGCAACCTCGCCAACGCCATCGAGGCCGCGACCGGCGTCCTCGCCGACGAGGCCGGAGTCGCCCTCGCCCGGCGTGTGATGGCGGAGGGCCGCGTGGTCCTCGCGGCCGCGGGCATCGAGGTGGCCGGTGAGGAGGAGCAGAAGGAGGTGCGGACCGACAAGATCCGCTTCGATCCCTTCGACGGTTCCAAGCGGCGCGGCGGCTCGTCCTGGCAGTCGCTCGACCGCGGCACGGGCACGATCGAGTCCGACTACCTCAACGGCGAGATCGCCCTGCTCGGCCGGCTGCACGGCGTACCGACCCCGGTCAACGACACCCTCCAGCGCGTTGCCAACAGCTTCGCCCGCGAGCGCCGGCCGGCCGGTTCGATGACGGTCGCCGAGCTGACCGCCCTGGTCGACGAGGCTGTCGCGATTCTTCAAGACCCGTCGGAGGCGTCGCCCTAGCGTCGAGGCATGAACAGCATTCACCCGCACCTGACGGCCTGTGCCGCCGAGGCCGCTCGTGTCGCCCGCGCCGTGAGCCCCGACCAGCTGACCATGCCGTCCGTCTGTGACGCCTGGACCGTACGGGACCTCGCCAACCATCTCGTCCTGTACTCCTCGCACGGACTGGAGCACCGCGCCCTGCGCGTCCAGCTGCCCGACGAGCTCGTGCGACGGGACTTCACCGCCGAGGCCGACTGGGCCGAGCAGTACGCGGCCCAGCTGGAGCGCGCACTGAAGGCCTGGTCGGTGCCGGAGGCCTGGGAGGGAGAGGTGGACCTCGGTTTCACCGTGATGCCCGCCTCGGAGATCGCCTCGCTCATCGTCAAGGAACTGGCTCTCCACGGCTGGGACCTGGCCCGATCCACCGGCCAGGCGTTCAGCCTCCCGGAGGGGACGGGTGCGTTCGTTCTCGCGGTCGTCGAGGAGCACGCCGATGTCTACCGGCAGTACGACGGCTTCGCCGCCCCCGTTCCGACGGCCGGGGACGCCACGGCCTTCGAGCGGGCACTCGCGACGAGCGGCCGCGACCCACGGGGCTGAGGGCGCTGTCCCACCGGTGCGCGAGTGCGGCCGGGCGGCGCCCGCGGACCCTGTGGAGTCCCTCACACGACCCACCGTTTTCGGTGGCTTTTGCCCGGTATGTGAGGGTGGTGACTTCAGTGGGTCGACCGTCCGTTTCAGGTGGTGACGACCCCTTTGAGCTGACGCTTCCTCGGTTCGGATGCCCTTGATAGACACAGGGGGTTCGGTCAGCGACCCGGCGGGAGAAGCAAGGCATGATCCACGACCAGACTCCGGATCTCCACGAGTTCGAGATGGACCTGACCCGTGACGAGGTCCGGCGGCGCGCCGCGGTGCTCCGCGCACTCGGGGACGACTGGGACCCGGTGGCCGTGCTGGCGGGCGAGCAGGAGGCGTACCGACTGCTCTACTCGAACCTCGACGCCGAGCAGCAGGAGACCTACGACCGGCTGGTCGCGGCCGGCGTCCTTCCGGGAGGGGAGGGCGAGGGCCGTGCTGCCGCTTGATCCCACGGCCGACGCCGGACGACGGGCCTGGGTGCGGTGCCCGGGGTGCGCCGACCACCGGGACTGCGCCGTCTGCCTGGCCGGCCGCTCGTGCAGCACCCACTGGCGCTATCTGCTCTCCAGCCGGGGCAGCACACTCCAGCTCCAGTGCTCCAACTGCGCCCATCTGTGGGCTCATGAGACCGGATTCGGCGCCTGAGCGTGCTGATCGCTCGGCCCTCCAGCACCTGGGGCCGTACGACCCAGACGCTCCGCCGTCAGGCGGTGGCCGCGATCCGGTGCCCGACCCGCGCCTCGTCGTAGCGCTCCAGCAGCAGGCTGACCAGCTCGGGTGACGGGCCCAGCACATCCGCCAGGACATCCGCCCCGGCGGCCCCCTCCGCGATCCGGTCCGGCAGCCGGCCCGGCGCGATGACGTACGGGGCCACCGCGACGCGCGCGCAGCCGTCGGCCCGCAGGGAACGCACCGCGTCCTCGGTGCGGGGCAGTGATGCGGAGGCGAACGCAGGCCGCACGGCGCACCAACCGGTGTCCCGCAGCTCCCGCGCTACTTCTGCGATCACTGCGATCGCCTCCGGGTCCGTGGAGCCCGCCGAGGCCAGAACCAGCCCGGTCGAGCGCTTGTCGGCCGGGCCGAGCCCGGCCTCCCGCAGCCGCCGTTCCACCGCGGCCAGCAGCAGCGGCGAGGGGCCCAGCACCTCCGCCTGGTGCACCCGCAGCCGCGGCAGCCTCCCCGACGCCTCCCGCAGCACGGCGGGGATGTCGGACTTGGCGTGGAAGGCGCGGGTCAGCAGCAGCGGAAGTGCCACGACCTCCTCCGTACCCTCCGCCGCCAGCCGCTCCAGGACCCGCGGCACCGACGGTGCGTTGAAGTCCAGGAAGCCCGTCTCGACCCGCAGCCCCGGCCGCCGGGCCCGTACCCGGTTCACCAGCGCATGGACGGTCGCGGCATGCCGCGGATCGCGGCTGCCGTGGGCGACGACGAGGAGTACGGGTCGGGACATGACGTCACTCAGCTCTTGACGAGGAGACCGCGGCCCCGCAGCACCGCGCGCTCCAGCGGACTGAAGATCAGCAGGTCGATGGCGATGCCGACGATCAGGATCAGAAGGATCGCCAGGAACACCCCGGGCATGTCGGAGTTGTTGCGGCCGTTCTCCAGCAACTGGCCGAGCCCGAGGCCCAGATCGGGCGACGAGGCGATGATCTCCGCGGCCATCAGCGAGCGCCAGGAGAAGGCCCAGCCCTGCTTGAGGCCGGCCACATAGCCCGGCAGCGCGGCCGGCATGACGATGTGCCAGGTGCCGCGCAGGCCCGTCGCTCCCATCGTCCGGCCCGCCCGCAGGAACAGCGGAGGCACCTGGTCGACGCCGGAGACGAGACCGTTGGCGATCGAGGGGACGGCTCCCAGCAGGATCACCGCGTACATCATCTGGTTGTTCAGCCCGAGCCAGATCACGGCCGGCGGCACCCAGGCCACCGACGGCAGCGACTGGAGACCCGACAGGATCGGGCCGATCGCCGCCCGGACGAACTTCACCCGGGCGACCAGCAGACCCAGCGGTGTGCCGATGGCGAGCGCCAGGAGGAAGCCGAGCAGACCGCGCGAGATGCTCGTCCACACGATCTCCAGCAGGCTGCCCTGGAGCCACAGGTCGGAGACGCTGGTCCAGACGGCGCCCGGCGCGGGCAGACTGCCCTCGTCGGTGACCTTCGCCCACACCAGCACCTGCCAGACCACGATCACCAGCGCGACGGCGGTGAGCGGCGGCAGCACCTTCTTGAGGAGCACCTCTCGCACCGGGGTGCGGTGCGACTGCACCGCGTCCAGTGCGTCCAGGCCGGCCTCGAGCCCGGCGAGGTCGTCGGACTTGGTGACCTTCGCGGTGGTCTCAGTGCTGGCCATGTCGGCGGATCTCCCCACGCAGTTGTTCAGTGATCTCGATCGACAGCTCCGCCACGGCGGCGTCCTCGATCCGGCGCGGCTGCGGGATGCCCACCGTCCACTCGCGGGCGATGCGCCCCGGACGGGAGGACAGCAGCACCACACGCTCGGCCAGCCGGACGGCCTCGCGGACGTTGTGGGTGACGAACAGCACGGACACGTTCGTCTCGCGCCAGATCCGGGTCAGCTCGTCGTGCAGCACGTCCCGGGTGATCGCGTCCAGCGCCGCGAACGGCTCGTCCATCAGCAGCAGTTGGCTGTCCTGCGCCAGCGCACGGGCCAGGGCGACACGCTGGCGCATACCGCCCGACAGCTCGTGCACCCGCTTGCCGTACGCGCCGCTGAGCCGGACGAGCTCCAGCAGCCGTTCGGCCTCCGTGCGCCGCTCGGCCTTGGCGACACCGCGCAGCCGCAGCGCGAGTTCGATGTTCTTCCCCGCGGTCAGCCACGGGAACAGCGCGTGCTCCTGGAACATCAGGGCCGGCCGCCCGCCGGGGGTCTCGATGGCCCCGGCGCTCGGCGCGTCCAGCCCGGCGACCAGATTGAGCAGCGTGGACTTGCCGCAGCCCGATGCCCCCAGGAGCGTGACGAACTCTCCCGGCGCGACATCGAGAGTGATGTCGTCCAGGACGAGCTGCTGTCCGGCAGGTCCTGCGAAGGACTTGGAGACATGCTCGAGACGGGCGGCGTGCCCGGCCGTCGTGCGCTCCTCGGCCTGGTCCTTGGTGAGGGTGCTGGCCATGGTCGTCACCTCCTGGGAACGTGGGCTTACGTGGTTACTTGACGCCGAGACCGGCGTCGGCGACCTCGGGCTTGCCCTCGGCCTTCAGGACCTTGTTCAGCGTCGTCAGGTCGTAGATGCCGTTCAGGTCCGGCTTCTCCAGCAGCCCCGCCTTCACCGCGTGGTCCGCCTGTGCCTGCAGCGTCGCTGCCAGCGGGTCGTCGATGAACTGCACGGACTTCCACGCCGGGTCGATGATGTCGGCGGGCAGATCCTTGCCGGTGAGCGCCTTCAGCTTGGCGTTGGCGGAGGCCTTCGCCTTGTCCGGGTTGGCGTTGATCCAGGCGTTCGTCTTCACCGTGCCGCGCAGCAGCGCCTCGACGACGTCCGGGTGCTCCTTGAGGAACTTCTGCGACACGATGATGTTCGTGATGACGAACTTCTTGTCGGGCCACAGGGCGGACTCGTCGAGCAGGACCTTGGCGCCCTGGCTGACCAGCTTGGACGCGGTCGGCTCCGGCACCCACGCGCCGTCCACGGAGCCGGACTTGTAGGCGTCCGGGGTGATCTTGTTGTCCGAACGGACCACGGAGACGTCGCCCTTGCCGCTCTGGGCGTCGACCTTCCAGCCCTTCTCCTTGATCCAGTTGAGGAAGGCCACGTCCTGCGTGTTGCCCAGCTGGGGAGTGGCGATCTTCTTGCCCTTGAGGTCGTCCAGGGTCTTGATCTTCTTGGGGTTGACCACCAGCTTCACACCGCCGGACGCGGACCCGCCGACGATCCGGAGGTTCTTGCCCTTGGACTTGGTGTAGGCGTTGATCGAGGGGGAGGGGCCGATGAAACCGATGTCGATCGCGCCCGCGTTCAGCGCCTCGATCTCGGACGGACCGGCGTTGAACGTCGTGGACTTGATCTGCGTCCCGCCCAGTTCCTTCTGGAGGAGGCCCTCCTGCTCGCCCACGAGGGCGGTGGCATGGGTCAGGTTGGGGAAGTAGCCGAGCTTCACGCTGTCGGCGGAGAGCTTCTTGCCGTTCGCGGCGGGAGCGACCTTGTCGTCCTTGTCGGCCTCGGAGCCGTATCCGCAGGAGGCGAGTGCGCCGATCAGCAACGGCAGTGCGGCGGCGGCGGCGATACCGCGGCGCAGGGTGGTACGGGTGGCAGGCACGGGAGGTGTTCCTCTCGGAGGCCCGGCGGTCACGTCCTACGGAGCGTGGCCGGGAGGTCGACTGGTCTGTGTCTTCGTCTGTGGTGCAGTGTTCGGTGGTGCATTCGGGTCAGCGCGCACATCGCACGACACCCCCGGATCCCGCGCCGAGGGTGCCGCTGCCCACGCGGCCGCCCTCCTTCGCGAAGGTGGAGAAGACGTCGGTCATCAGAAGTCCCATTCGGCGTCGTCGTCGGCCGCCTGCACGGCCTCGGCGGTGGTGGCGAAGGAATCGCCCGCCATACCCGCGGCCAGCGTGGTGCCGTCGGCGGGGTCGATCAGCAGGAAGGATCCGGTACGCCGGGAGTGCGCGTACGAGTCGAGCGCGAGCGGTTCGGCGGTCCGCACCTTCACCAGCCCGATGTCGTTGGCGACCAGCTGCCCCGGGTTCGGGTGCTGGGAGAGGTCGTCGAGGGTGAGCCGCGAGGGGATCTCCTTGACGATCGCCTTGACCGTGCGGGTCGTGTGCTTCAGCAGCACGCGCCGGCCCACCGTCAGCGGCTGGTCCGCCACATGGCAGACCGTCGCCTCGATGTCCTGGGTGGTGGCCGGGGCGTCGTCGCTCGGCACGATGAGGTCGCCGCGCGAGATGTCGATGTCGTCCTCCAGCAGGAGGGTCACCGACTGAGGCGTCCAGGCGACGTCCACCGCGTTGCCGAGCAGATCGATCGCCGCGATCTTCGAGGTGCGACCCGCGGGGAGCACGGTCACCTGCTCGCCCACCCGGAAGGTGCCGGCGGCGATCTGGCCCGCGTAGCCTCGGTAGTCCGGGTGCTCGGCGGTCTGCGGACGGATCACGTACTGCACCGGCAGCCGCGCGTGGCAGCTCGTCAGATCATGGCTGACCGGCACCGTCTCCAGGTGCTCCAGC
Organism: Streptomyces sp. AM8-1-1; assembly: GCF_032229325.1. Classification (NCBI taxonomy): domain Bacteria; kingdom Bacillati; phylum Actinomycetota; class Actinomycetes; order Kitasatosporales; family Streptomycetaceae; genus Streptomyces; species Streptomyces sp. AM8-1-1. The sequence goes on along the minus strand of NZ_CP135086.1, from coordinate 1,852,656 downwards.
ACGGTCGGGCCGCCGTACCAGTCCATGTTCGCGGACGGGTCGACCACATTGTCACCGGCGAGCGCCGAGATCGGGATCGCGGTGATCTCGGGCACGCCGAGGGAGGCCGCGTACGCGGTGAACTCCTCGGCGATGGCGGCGAAGACGGGCTCGGCGTAGTCGACGAGGTCCATCTTGTTCACCGCGAGGACGACGTGCGGAACGCGCAGCAGAGCGGCGACGGCGGCGTGCCGGCGGGTCTGCTCGACCACTCCGTTGCGCGCGTCGACCAGTACCACCGCGAGCTCGGCGGTCGACGCGCCGGTCACCATGTTGCGGGTGTACTGCACATGGCCCGGGGTGTCGGCGAGGATGAACCGCCTGCGCGCGGTGGCGAAGTAGCGGTACGCCACGTCGATGGTGATGCCCTGCTCCCGCTCGGCCCGCAGGCCGTCGGTGAGCAGCGCCAGGTCCGGCGTCTCCTGGCCGCGCGAGCGGGAGGCGTGTTCCACGGCCTCCAACTGGTCGGTGAGAACCGACTTGGAGTCGTGCAGCAGCCGTCCGACCAGCGTGGACTTGCCGTCGTCGACGGAGCCGGCGGTGGCGAAACGCAGCAGGGTGGTGGCCGAGATCCCGGCGAGCTGCCCGGTGGTGGTCGTCATGGCTAGAAGTACCCTTCGCGCTTGCGGTCTTCCATCGCGGCCTCGGACATCTTGTCGTCGGCACGGGTCGCGCCCCGCTCGGTGAGCCGGGAGGCGGCGATCTCGGCGATCACGGCATCGAGCGTGGTGGCGTCGGAGTCGACGGCGCCGGTGCAGGACATGTCGCCCACCGTGCGGTAGCGGATGAGCCGGGTCTCCACCGACTCGGACTCCTTGGGGCCGCCCCAGTCGCCGGCGGTCAGCCACATACCGCTGCGGGCGAACACCTCGCGCTCATGGGCGAAGTAGATCCCCGGCAGTTCGATCTTCTCGCGCTGGATGTACTGCCAGACGTCCAGCTCGGTCCAGTTGGAGAGCGGGAAGACCCGGACGTGCTCGCCCGGAGCGTGCCGGCCGTTGTACAGCTGCCACAGCTCGGGGCGCTGCCGGCGCGGGTCCCACTGCGAGAACTCGTCGCGCAGCGAGAAGACCCGCTCCTTGGCGCGCGCCTTCTCCTCGTCGCGCCGCCCGCCGCCGAAGACCGCGTCGAAACGGTGCTGCTGGATCGCCTCGGTCAACGGGACGGTCTGCAACGGGTTGCGGGTGCCGTCGGGCCGCTCGCGCAGGGTGCCGGCGTCGATGTACTCCTGCACGGACGCGACGTGCAGACGCAGACCGTGCCGCTCGACCGTGCGGTCGCGGTACTCGATGACCTCGGGGAAGTTGTGCCCGGTGTCGACGTGCAGCAGCGTGAAGGGGACCGGGGCCGGCGCGAAGGCCTTGAGCGCGAGGTGCAGCATGACGATGGAGTCCTTGCCGCCGGAGAAGAGGATCACCGGCCGCTCGAACTCACCCGCCACCTCACGGAAGATGTGGACGGCCTCCGACTCCAGGGCGTCCAGGTGCGACAGCGCGTACGGGCTGTCGACGTCCCCGGTCGGATGGTTGACGCTCGTCGTCATGCCAGGCCCTTCTCGATGAGCAGCGCGTGCAGCGCCGCCGCGGACTGCTGAACGGTCTGGTTCTGCGACTCGATCCGCAGATCCGGGCTCGCCGGCTCCTCGTACGGGTCGTCGACGCCGGTGAGCCCGCTGATCTCGCCCGCCGCCTGCTTGGCGTAGAGACCCTTCACATCGCGCTCGGAGCAGACGTCCACCGGGGTGGCGACATGCACCTCGACATAAGCGGTGCCCTCCGCCGCGTGCCGCTTGCGCACCGCCTCACGGCTGTCCGCGTACGGCGCGATCACCGGGACGAGAGCCGTGACGCCGTTGGACGCCAGCAGTTCGGCGACGAAGCCGATCCGCTGGACGTTGGTGTGGCGGTCCTCGCGGCTGAAGCCCAGTCCCGCCGAGAGGAACTCGCGGATCTCGTCGCCGTCGAGCACCTCGGTGCGGTGCCCGTCGGCGCGCAGCCGTGCGGCGAGTTCGTAGGCGATCGTGGTCTTGCCGGCACTCGGCAGACCGGTGAGCCAGACAGTGGCCCCAGTCACGTGCTTCTCCCGCTGCTTCTCGTCGTCGTCCATCAGCCGTGCAGCCCGCACTCGGTCTTGCCGCGCCCTGCCCAGCGGCCGGCCCGTGCGTCCTCGCCCTCCAGCACCCGGCGGGTGCAGGGCGCGCAGCCGACGGAGGCGTAACCGTCCGTCAGCAGCGGGTTGGTGAGCACGCCGTGCTCGGCGACGTAGGCGTCCACGTCGTCCTGTGTCCAGCGGGCGATCGGGGAGACCTTGACCTTCTGCCGCTTCTCGTCCCAGCCGACGACCGGGGTGTTCGCCCGGGTCGGGGACTCGTCGCGGCGCAGCCCGGTCGCCCAGGCGTCGTACCCGGTCAGGCCTTCTTCCAGCGGCCTGACCTTGCGCAGCGCGCAGCACAGGTCGGGGTTGCGGTCGTGCAGCTTCGGGCCGTACTCGGCGTCCTGCTCGGCCACCGACTGACGGGGCGTGAGTGTGATGACGTTGACGTCCATCACGGCCTCGACGGCGTCCCGCGTGCCGATGGTCTCCTCGAAGTGGTAGCCCGTGTCGAGGAAGACGACGTCCACGCCCGGCAGGGCGCGGGAGGCGAGATGGGCGACGACCGCGTCCTCCATCGAGGAGGTGACGCAGAAGCGCGCCCCGAAGGTCTCGGTCGCCCACCTCAGGATGTCCAGGGCCGGCGCGTCCTCGAGCTCCCGCCCGGCCTGCTCGGCGAGCTCTTTGAGATGTGTCTGAGTCAGCGTCATATCTCGTCCCCTCCACCGTCGTTGCGCTGAAGTCCACGGGTCAGCAGCCCGAGGAACTTCAACTGGAAGGCCCGGTTGCATGCCGCGCATTCCCAGGCGCCGTGGCCCTGCTCGTTCGGACGCAGGTCCTCGTCGCCGCAGTAGGGGCAGTAGAACGGGGCGGCGCGCTCGCTCATGAGAGGGCCTCCTCGCTGGCGCGCGCCGCCCAGGTGGCGAAGCGCTCGTCGTCCTCGCGCTCCGCCTCGAAGCGCTTGAGGACCCGCTCGACGTAGTCGGGCAGTTCGGCGGAGGTGACCTTCAGTCCGCGGACCTTGCGGCCGAAGCCGGGCTCCAGGCCGAGGGCGCCGCCGAGGTGCACCTGGAAGCCCTCCACCTGGTTGCCCTCGTCGTCCAGGACCAACTGGCCCTTGAGGCCGATGTCCGCGACCTGGATCCGGGCGCAGGCGTTGGGGCAGCCGTTGATGTTGATGGTGACCGGCTGGTCGAACTCGGGCATGCGCCGCTCGAGTTCGTCGATCAGCGAGGCGCCGCGCGCCTTCGTCTCGACGATCGCCAGCTTGCAGAACTCGATGCCGGTGCAGGCCATGGTGCCGCGCCGGAAGGGCGAGGGGTTCACCCGCAGATCGAGCGCCTCCAGGCCGGACACGAGCGACTCGATCCGGTCCTCCTCGATGTCGAGCACGATCATCTTCTGCTCGACGGTGGTCCGCAGCCGGCCGGAGCCGTGCTCCGCGGCGACGTCCGCGATCTTGGTGAGGGTGGCGCCGTCGATGCGTCCGACGCGCGGGGCGAACCCGACGTAGAACCGGCCGTCCTGCTGCCGGTGCACACCGACGTGGTCGCGCCACTGCTGTACGGGCTGCTCGGGCGCGGGGCCGTCGACGAGCTTGCGCTGCAGGTACTCGTCCTCCAGCACCTGACGGAACTTCTCCGGCCCCCAGTCGGCGACCAGGAACTTCAGCCGGGCGCGGGTGCGCAGCCGGCGGTAGCCGTAGTCCCGGAAGATCGAGATGACGCCCTCGTGGACGTCGGCCACCTCGTCCAGCGGCACCCAGGCGCCCAGCCGGACGCCGATCTTGGGGTTGGTGGAGAGTCCGCCGCCGACCCACAGGTCGAAACCGGGGCCGTGCTCGGGGTGGTTCACCCCGACGAAGGCGATGTCGTTGATCTCGTGCGCGACGTCCAGCAGCGGAGAGCCGGAGACCGCGGACTTGAACTTGCGGGGGAGGTTCGAGAAGGCCTTGTTGCCGATGATCCGGCGGTGGATCTCCTCGATGGCGGGCGTGCCGTCGATGATCTCGTCCTCGGCGATACCGGCGACGGGCGAGCCGAGGATCACGCGGGGGGTGTCACCGCAGGCCTCGGTCGTCGACAGGCCGACCCCTTCGAGGCGGCGCCAGATCTCCGGCATGTCCTCGATACGGATCCAGTGGTACTGCACGTTCTGCCGGTCGGTGAGATCGGCGGTGCCGCGTGCGAACTCCTCGGAGATCTCGCCGATCACCCGCAGCTGCTCGGTGGTCAGCCGTCCTCCGTCGATCCGGACGCGCAGCATGAAGTACTTGTCGTCCAGCTCCTCCGGCTCCAGGATCGCGGTCTTGCCGCCGTCGATGCCGGGCTTGCGCTGGGTGTAGAGACCCCACCAGCGCATGCGTCCGCGCAGGTCGGCGCCGTCGATGGAGTCGAAGCCGCGGTGGGCGTAGATCGTCTCAATGCGTGTCCGCACATTGAGACCGTCGTCGTCCTTCTTGGTCTGCTCGTTGGCGTTGAGCGGCGTCATGTGCCCTGCAGCCCACTGGCCCTCGCCGCGGTGACGTCCGGTCTTGCGACGCGACGCGGCGGGAGTGGGCTTTTCGGGGGTGGAGGCCATGGCTGTACGTCCTTCGAGACTGCAGGAGGGCGGCTCTGAGCTGCACACTCGCGCGGAGGCGCGTCGGTGCGCAGGGCGGTTGCTCGGTGGGGAATGCTCGGCTGTGCTGGTCTGTCAGCAGACCGGACAGATGGCGCTGGACATGCGGCCGAGGTCGACGTGCCGCCGACTCACCAAGGCAATTCCAGCTCGAGACATGACGGAAGCGTGTCACGCGGATCCGACGGCAGTCCACCATTATCCACGATGTGGACAGGGATGTCCCGTACTGTGAGACGAGTGCTGCCGGTCACTCAGCCGTGGGCGCCGGGCCAGGGGCCGGGCGTGACCGACTCCTGCTCCTCCTCCACCGTGGTGTCGAAGAGGGAGAAGCCGCGCCGCAGGTAGTTGTCCATGGCGTGCGGACCGTCCTTGGAGCAGGTGTGCAGCCAGACGCGCTTCGTCGGCGCGATGCCCGGCCGCCGTTCCGCCAGGTCCCAGGCCCTCGCCGTCGCGTACGACAGCAGATGCCCGCCGATGCCGCGCCCCCGGAACGCCGGGACGAGTCCGAAGTAGACGATCTCCACCGAGCCGCCGTCCTGGGCCTCCAGCTCCGCGTAGCCGGCCGGCGTGCCCCGGTCGTACGCCACCCAGGTCTCGGTACCCGGCCTGCCGAGCACCTCCTCCCACTGCGCGTACGTCATCGTGAGCCGGTCGGTCCACCGGATGTCGCCGCCGACGGCCGTGTACAGAAAACGGCTGAACTCGGGCGACGGCACCTCGGCGCGCACGATGCGCACGTCGTCCCCGGGGGCGGCCGCGGGCCGCAGATCGGAGGGGGAGGTCTGCTCCAGGTGCCAGGTGGTCACGGTGATGCTCATGAGCGCCAGGGAACCATGAGGGGGGCGGTGGGGCGCAAGGGGGGTCGGAAGGCGGGCGCGGGCCCGGGGGCACGCGCCGGCTGCCGTGGCCCCGCACATGCCTGCGCGAATACGAGGGTGCACGGCCCCCGGGGCGGTGCCGATTCGGCGCGGCACCGCCCCGGGTCGTATCGGCGCGCCGGCTCAGACCTCGGCCCGCGCCCGTTCGACGACCGACGCCAGATCCAGCGTGTGCGGCAGGGTGCCGAAGGCCGTACCCCAGTCACCGCCCAGCCGTGAGGCGCAGAACGCGTCCGACACCTCCGGCGGGGCCCACCGCACCAGCAGCGAACCCTGGAGCACCAGCGCGATCCGCTCCGCCAGCCGGCGGCCCCGCGCCTCGATGCCGTCCAGGTCCGCCAGCTCCGTCAGCAGGTCCTTGATCGCCGCGTCCAGCCGGTGGTCGGCCCCGCGCGCCCGGCCCACCTCCTGGAGGAAGGCGTTCAGAGCCTGCGGCTCCCTCTGGAGCGCGCGCAGAAGGTCCAGCGCCTGGACATTGCCCGAGCCCTCCCAGATCGAGTTGAGCGGCGACTCGCGCAGCAGCCGGGGCATCCCCGACTCCTCGACATAGCCGTTGCCGCCCAGGCACTCCAGAGACTCGGCGACCGTCGGCGTGCACCGCTTGGTCACCCAGTACTTGGCGGCGGGCACGGCGAGGCGCAGGAAGGCCCGCTCCTCCTCCGTGTCGGCGTCGTACGCGGCGGCCAGCCGCAGCCCGAGCGCCGTGGCCGCCTCCGACTCCAGCGCCAGGTCCGCCAGGACGTTGCGCATCAGCGGCTTGTCGATCAGCGGACCGCCGAAGGTGCTGCGGTACACGGAGTGGTGCACGGCCTGCGCCACCGACTGCCGCATCAGTGCGGCGGAGCCCAGCACACAGTCCAGCCGCGTCGCCGCGACCATCTCGATGATGGTGCGCACCCCGCGCCCCTCGTCACCGACCCGGCGCGCCCACGTCCCGTCGAACTCCACCTCGCTCGACGCGTTCGACCGGTTGCCCAGCTTGTCCTTGAGCCGCTGGATCCGGAACACGTTGCGGGTGCCGTCCTCGAGGATCCGCGGCACGAGGAAACATGTCAGACCCTCGGCGGCCTGGGCGAGGACCAGGAAGCCGTCGGACATCGGGGCGGAGCAGAACCACTTGTGACCGGTCAGCAGATACTCGCCGTCCCCGCCGACCGGCTCGGCCCGGGTCGTGTTCGCCCGGACGTCGCTGCCGCCCTGCTTCTCGGTCATCCCCATCCCGAACAGCACACCCGGCTTGTCGGCCGCGGGCCGCAGACCCTCCTCGTAGATCTGCGACGTCAGCTTCGGCTCCCACTCGGCGGCCAGCGCCGGGTCCGTCCGCAGCGCGGGCACGGCCGCGTGCGTCATGGACAGGGGACAACCGTGTCCGGGCTCGGCCTGCGTCCACACCAGGAAACCGGCCGCGCGCCGGACGTGTCCGGCGGGCCTGCCCCAGGCGTTCGTCAGACCCGAGGTGACGCCGTGGCCGAGCAGCCGGTGCCAGGCCGGATGGAAGTCGACCTCGTCGATCCGGTTGCCGTACCGGTCGTGCGTCCGCAGCTTCGGCGGGTTCTCGTTCGCCTGCGTCCCCCACTCCTGCGCCTGGGCGGATCCGGCGCTGCGGCCGAGTTCCGAGAGCTCCTCTCGTGCCTCGTCGAGAAGGCCCGGTGCGACATGCCGCTCCACGGCTTCGGTGAGGGCCCGGTCGGACGTGTAGACGTCGTACCCCACCAGGGGCGGAGCCTGGTTGGTCACTGTGTGGGTGGTAGCTGCCATGCCGATACGGTAAGGAGGTGCAGGCAGCAAATGAAACACCCGAGCGGCCACCGGGACGGCTCCACCGGGCCCGGGTCCTCTACCGCAACGTCTCGAAGCGGAAGATGGCGTGGCTGCTCCTGAAAGACACGGTCAATTCGTGCATCGAGTACCGCATTCTGGGCCTCGCGGCCGAGGCCGCGTTCTTCACGCTGCTGTCCCTGCCGCCGCTGATGCTGGGCCTGATCGGTCTGCTCGGCTACATAGACGACTGGACCGACACCACCACCGTCGCCTCCATCGAGGAGAACATCCTCACCGCGGTGGGCACCGTGCTGTCCGACCGGGGCGTCAACCAGATCGCCAAGCCGCTGCTGGAGGACGTCACCCACGGCGGCCGGCCGGACATCATCTCCATCGGTTTCGCGATCGCCCTGTGGTCGGGGTCGCGCGCGGTCAACGTCTTCATCGACACCATCACCGTGATGTACGGCCTCGACGGCCAGCGCGGCATCGTCGCCACCCGCCTGCTCGCGTTCCTGCTCTACATCATCGCCCTGCTGATCGGGGCGGTGGTCCTGCCCCTGGCGGTCGTCGGCCCCGACCGGGTGGTGGAGCTGATGCCGTGGGGCACGGAAGTGGTGGCGGTTCTGTACTGGCCGGTGGTCATCCTGCTGTCCATCGCCTTCCTGACCACGCTGTACCACGTGTCCGTACCCGTGCGCTCCCCGTGGATCGAGGACGTCCCCGGCGCCCTGGTGGCGCTCGCGATGTGGGTGCTCGGCAGCTTCCTGCTGCGGATCTACCTGACCAGCACGGTCGAGGGCCCGACGATCTACGGCTCGCTCGCCGCGCCCATCGCCGTCCTGCTCTGGATCGGTCTGACCGCGTTCGCGGTGCTCGTGGGCGCCGCGGTCAATGCCGCCATCGACCGTGTCTGGCCGTCGGTCGCGACCGCGGCGGCCCGCGCCGCCAACGAGCGCATGCGCGCCGCCCAGGCGGCGGAGATCCTCGCCCGCGCCAAGGCGGCGCACATGTACGACGACCCGGACGACGACGAGGCGGACGGGGACGACGCCCCCATGCCCTCGGAGTTCCCGGAGCGCTGGTCGCGCTTCCTGCCCCCGGACGACGTACGTTCCCGGCTGCACTCCGGCAGGGAGCACCACAAGCAGACCCCGCCGGGGGAGTGACGGCGGGTTCCTGAGGCCGTTCGTCCGCGCTGCCCCCGGACGCGGGACGGCGCCTGCGCGACGCACTAGCCTCGATGGCATGTACGTGGAACGCCCGTCGCGCCTGGAGGGCGCCGCCGTGTGGACCCGCACCCCGGCCGACCTCCCGGGTCCCGCCCACCCCGTACTGCCCGACGGCTGCATGGACCTCATGGTGGTCGACGGCCGGCTCCTCGTGGCCGGTCCCGACTCCCGCGCCCAGATCGCGGACACCCGGCTCATCACGGCCATGGGTGTCCGGTTCGCCCCTGGCACCGCGCCCGCGCTCCTCGGCGTACCGGCGCACGAACTGCGGGACCGGCGTGTCGACATCGCCGATCTGTGGGGTGCGGCCGAGGCCCGCAGGCTCACCGAGCGCATCCTGACGGCCGCCGACCCCGCCGGGGAGCTGGAGACCGTGGCGATCGCCCGCGCCGCGGGCGCCGACCGTCCCGACCCGGTGCTGGGCGAGGTCGTCCGCCGTCTCGACGAGGGCGGCACCGTCGCCGGCGCCGCCTCCGCGGCCGGCCTCGGCGCCCGCCAGCTGCACCGCCGCTCCCTGCTCGCCTTCGGATACGGGCCCAAGACCCTGGCCCGGGTGCTGCGGCTCCAGCGCGCGCTGACGCTGGTGCGGGCCGGAGTGCCGTACGCCGACGCCGCACTCACCGCGGGCTGCGCCGACCAGGCGCACCTCGCCCGGGAGATGCGGGACCTCGGGGGTACGACCCTCAGTGCTTACGCGGAGTCCGCGAAGAACGAGATCCCACAGCCGTCGGGGTCGAGCACCACGGCGTAGCGCTGCCCCCAGAACGCGTCCCAGGGCTTGAGGTGCCCCTGGTACCCGGCCGCGGTGAGGTCCGCGTACACGGCGTCCACCTCGGCCGGGCTGTCGCAGCGGAAGGCGAGACCGATGCGCTCGCCGCCGCCCGTGGGGCGGGTCCACTCGGGGTCGAAGGAGCGGATGGTCTCCTCGGTGTCCCACAGCACACGCAGCCCGTTGGGCAGCGTCGCCTCGGCGTGCGGGGCGGTGTCGGCGTCGGCCGGGATGTCCAGGCCGATGCGGCGGTAGAAGGCGAGAGATGCGGCCATGTCGGAGGCGACGATGCCGATCGCGTCGAGTCGTGGAGTCATGTCGTCAATCTAGGCAGGGCGCGCGCCAGGGGTCTTGAACGAATCGGACCTCTGCGGCCGGCCGAGCGTCCCGCTCCGTACGGGTGACTTCCCGCCCCGGCAGGACTGACCGTCCCGCGCCGACTCCAACATCACTGAGTGAGAGGGGGAACCACTGCGGAAGGACTCGCCGATGACCACATGCCCCGCCCCTGACACGACCGGATCCGCGCCTGCCACCACGGGGCCGGCCACGGGGCCGGCCCTCGCCACGGCCGGATCCGGGACGGTGCGCGCACGCCGGTACCGGGCCGCCGCGACGCTGTGCGCCCTCGCGGTGCTGCCCGCCACGGCCACCTTGGGCACCCCGGCCGCCGTGGCGGCCGAGGCGAAGCCCGACGCTCTGGTGACCATGGGCGACAGCTTCATCTCCGGCGAGGGCGCCCGGTGGCAGGGGAACGCCGAAGGGCTCAAGAACTTCGGCGGGATCCCGCAGGCCCTGCGCGATGCGACCGACCGTGTGAAGACCGCGGGCATCGGCCTGGAGAAGATCTACAGCCCCGGCTGCCACCGCGCGGACGCCGCCGTCATCGGTGCGGGCACCCCGAAGCGCTTCAACATCGCCTGTTCCGGGGCGGCGACGACGCATCTGTCGCGGAACTTCCGCGCGGAGGAGTCGCAGCTGGCCCAGCTGAGGACGCTGGCCACCGAGAACAACGTCACGGTGGTCGTCGTCTCGGTCGGCGGGAACGACGTCCGCCTGACGGACACGATGAAGGTGTGCGCCGACGCCTGGAAGAACGACCGCTACTGCTCGACCGACACCGCGGTCACCGGTCCGGCCGTCGAGCGCGTGCGCACCGTGGGCGCCAAGGTGGCCCGGGCCGTCGAGGCGGTCCGGGCAGCGGTCAAGGACACCGGGTCCTCCCCGCGCATCCTCGTGCAGTCCTATCCGCTGCCGCTGGCCTCGGGGAAGGCGGCCACGACCGCCGCGCACGACGAGAACGGCTGGGACCGCTGGAGCGCGTACGGCTGTCCCTTCTACAACCGTGACCTGCGCTGGATCGCGACCGGTCTGGGCGCCGCCCTCAACCGGGAGATCAAGAAGGCGGCCGTGCGGACCGGCGCGGACCACGTCGACCTCGGCCGGCTGCTCGACGGCCACCAGGTCTGTGGCAAGCAGCCTCTCCAGACCGCGTTCGCCGCGGACGGCACCGTCGTCTCGCCGCCCGCCGCCAAGGCCGAATGGGTCCGCTACGTGCCGCGGACGAAGACCGAACTCCCCGCCGACGAGGCACAGGAGCTCCTGCACCCCAACTACTACGGTCAGCAGGCGCTCGGCCGCTGTCTGACGCTCGTCGTCGGCCGGCTGGCGACCGCCGGGCCGGGCATGGACGCCCAGTGCCGCGGAGCCGCGGGGAAGGCTCCGGAACAGGTCGGCGTGACGTTCACGCGCTGAACTCCGTGGGGCGAAGCCCTCGATGGGGGAGGCGACGCCGCTGCCCGCCCCGCTCGTGAGGCGACGACCCGGCCCCCCTTCTGCAAGGGGCCGGGGCGGGCGAAACACAGGAACCCGCCGGTCTCCCGGCGGGTTCCTGGATGCTGACGGTAAATCAGTTCGCTGCCACGGCAGGGGAGGCCGAGGCTCTCTCCTCCGCCGCCGGCACCGTCCTCGGCGTCAGAAGCCGCTCGGCCAGGAAGCCGAAGACCAGACCGAAGACGGTCCACAGCGTCGCCTGGATGGCCAGCGTCGCCAGCCGGAACTCCCAGACCACCGTGGCCGGGAAGCCCTTCGGCACCTCGTTGAACGACGGCAGGAACGCGTAGGCGAGACCGACGGCGACCACGAACGCACCGCCCGCGGCGATCGTCGCGTTCCAGTTGCCCAGGCGCGGGGCCAGCCGCTTGCCGAGGATCACCGCGGCCACCGACAGCAGCACGCTGAGCAGGACCATCAGGAAGTACAGCGAGGTCCGCTGGCCGATCGTGTCGGGATCCCCGACGGCCGGCGGGTTCGGCGGGTACTTCAGATACGGCACGACGTACACACTCAGCAGCGCACCGAGCGCGAGCAGCGCGGCCGTGGCGCGCGGACCGAACCGGCCGATGCGGCCGAGCGCGACACAGTAGGCGAGGGCGGCGATGCCGCCGACCGCCACACCGAAGACGAGCACACCGGTGGCGAGCCCCGCGGTCGACTGCATGGCCCTGGTGACCAGTTCCTCGCCGCCGTGCTCGTGGGAGTGGCTCTCCTCGAACGCGATGGCGGAGTCGACCGGACCCTCACCCAGGAAGTACGCGACGGCCATCGCGACCGCGCCCGCGACCAGTCCGGCGAGCATGCCGCGGACGAGCAGGGCTCTCACAGATATGGAGTTCATGATCGTTCCCCCGGGGTCTCAGTGGCAGGGGAAGCCGAGCAGGTGGCGTCCGTCGTGGACCCACTCGTGAACGTTCTCACCGGCGATGAGCGAGGTGGCGCCCTGCTCGGCGCCGACGAAGTACAGCAGGACCAGCATCAGAATGCCGAAGAAGACCGCCCAGGGAGCAATCGCCTTCAGCGAGATGGGAGTGATGGCCGGCGCGGTGGTGGCGGGCGCAACGGACTGAGCCATGGCAGAACCTCCTTGGGGAACACGCGTCCCGATCGTGGTGCCTGAGACGAAGGTGCTGGGTCTGACTTCCCGCAGAGGTACGGGTACACAGTGGCGCGACCGTGCCGGATTCTCACCGGACTTCCGTCACACCGTCGTCATGTCCACGCGACCGTACCGCTTGCGGGCCCGCGCCGCTACGGCGCGTGGGGGCGCGAGAGAACACCGGAACACCCGTGATGTGCTTGCGCCGTGGGGACTGCGGCGGGAAGGACGGGCAACCGATGACAGTACGGGTGATGTTGGTCTCACCTGCGACGACGGCCGCGGTGCGGGAAGCGCGCTTCGGGGCGGACGAGCCGCTGGACGAGCTCGGGGCACGCGCGGCCCGGGCCGCCGCGGGCGATCTGCCGCGGGTCCAACAGCCGTTGTGCGGACCGTCTTTGCGCTGCCGCGCGACGGCCGAGGCGCTGGGGCTTCAGGCCGAACCGGCGGACCGGCTCGGCGACTGGGACATGGGCCGCTGGCGGGGTCGGCGGCTGGACGAGGTGAGCGCGAGCGAACCCGAGGCGGTGGCCGCCTGGCTGTCCGACCCGTCGGCCGTCCCGCACGGCGGCGAGTCCCTGACCGCGCTCCGCGCCCGGGCGGGCGATTGGCTGCGCTCCCTGCCCGACGACGCGGGGCGGGTGCTGGCGGTCGTGGAGCCCGCGTTCGCGCGAGCGGTGACCGTCCATGCGCTGGGCCTTCCCACGGAGGTGTTCTGGCGGCTCGACGTGGCACCGCTGACGCTCACCGAACTGAGCGGCCGGGCCGGCCGGTGGAATCTGCGCTGCGGCCGGCCGCTCGCGGGGGAGCGGGACCGTCCCTGACCGACGTGCTTCGTCCGGCCGCCGCGATGCGGGCAGTTGCGGCGGTCGGCGGTCGGCGGGCAGGGGCCGGCCGCACGACCGGCGTCCGTCGCCTCGGCCCCTGTCCATGTCCCCGGCTATCCGTGTCCCGGCGCGTGCACCGGGCTGCGCGGAAACGCGGCGACCGTGAGCCGTACATCCTCCTCGCACCCGTCCGCACCGCACTCGCAGGCGAAGGCGAGGACCGTCGTCCGCGGATCTCCCGGTGCCCACGGCCGGGCGAAGAAGGCCAGGTACTGGGAGACGACAGCCCGGTTCGCATACCGCAGCAGCTCAGCGCGCCCGGCCGCCGTCCGTGCCACCGGGCCGTCGGCCGGCGCCGCCGCGACGTGCTTCCCGACCTCGGCAAGCGTGTCCTCGACGCTGTCGCTGCCGTCCACCACGACCGTCGCACCCCCGTACGCCTCCACCTCCTCGGCGATCTCGCGAACCAGGAACCTGTAGAGCTCCCTCTGGCCCCGCTCCAGACCGCGTTCGGCCAGCCGGGCATCCTGCACCGCCGGCGTGGGCAAAAGCCACACCGCGGCGGCGCCGGCGCCGGTGACCGAGGGCGTGACCGGGGTGCCCTCGGCGACGGTCAGCGGTGCGGGCGGCAGCGCCCGGAGATCATCGAGGATCATGGGCCCGCGTTCGCGGTGCAGTGACATCGCGAGCATCTCCGCCACCGGCGCAGACCACCGCTCCTCACGCGACAGTGCCTCCCACCTCACCGCCGCCGGGTGGCCCGCCGCGAGCGCGCGGTCCCGGTGCTCCCAGGTGTGCGCGTCGGCGTTGTACCAGCGCAGACCGTGCCGACGGGCGAGCAGCCTGGCCACGGTCGTCTTGCCGGCCCCGGGCGGGCCGCCGATCCACAGCACCCCGGCGCCCTCACCACCCGTCACAGGTCCTCGGACGGCAACGGCTGCTCCGTCCAGATCACCTTGCCGTCCGGTGTGTACCGGGTGCCCCAGCGGTCGGCGAACTGGGCCACCAGGAACAGCCCGCGGCCCCCCTCGTCGGTGGTCGCGGCCTGGCGCAGATGTGGCGAGGTGCTGCTGTGGTCGGAGACCTCGCAGATCAGGCTGCGGTCCAGGATCAGCCGGACATGGATCGGCCCGATCGCGTACCGGATGGCATTGGTGACGAGCTCGCTGAGGATCAGCTCCGTCGTGAAGGCCTCCTCCTCCAGACCCCACTCCCCGAGCGTGCGTGCCACAGCCCCCCGGACCTCGCCCACCGCGGACGGATCCTGCCGGACCTCCCAGTCCGCCACCTTCGCCGGGTCGAGTACGCGGGTACGGCCCACGAGCAGCGCGATGTCGTCCCGCGGACGCTCGGGGAGCAGGGCCCGGAGCACCGCCTCGCACGTCTCGTCGGGACTGCGGTCCGGATGCCCCGCGACGGTACGGCGCAGCAGGGCCAGACTCTCGTCGATGTCCCGCTCGCGGTCCTCGACGAGACCGTCCGTGTAGAGCACCAGGCTGCTGTTCTCCGGCAGCTGGAGTTCGAGCGTCTCGAAGGGCAGCCCGCCGAGACCGAGGGGCGGACCTCCGGGGACCTCCGCGAAGTCCGCGGTCCCGTTCGCGTGGAGGACCACCGGCTGGACGTGCCCGGCCCGCGCCATCGTGCAGCGGCCGGTGGACGGGTCGTAGATCGCGTAGAGGCAGGTCGCGCCGGTGACGCCCGACTCGCCGCCCTCGTTGCCGTCGGCGACCTCCTCCTGATCGATCCGGGCGACCAGTTCGTCCAGATGCCACAGCAGCTCGTCGGGCGGCAGATCCAGGGTGGAGAAGTTGTGCACCGCCGTCCGGAGCCGGCCCATGGTGGCCGCCGCGTGCAGCCCGTGCCCCACGACGTCGCCGACGACGAGCGCCACCCGCGCGCCCGGCAACGGGATGATGTCGAACCAGTCGCCGCCCACTCCGCCGAGCCCGCCGAGGCCCGCCTGGGCGGGGCGGTAGCGGAAGGCGACGTCCAGGGCGTTCTGCTCCGGCAGCCCGCGGGGGAGCAGACTGCGCTGGAGCGTCACCGCCATCGTGTGCTCGCGCGTGT
Organism: Streptomyces sp. AM8-1-1; assembly: GCF_032229325.1. Classification (NCBI taxonomy): domain Bacteria; kingdom Bacillati; phylum Actinomycetota; class Actinomycetes; order Kitasatosporales; family Streptomycetaceae; genus Streptomyces; species Streptomyces sp. AM8-1-1. The sequence continues at coordinate 1,837,435 of NZ_CP135086.1, read as the reverse complement.
ACCGGCGGGCGTTGTCCACGCTCACCGCCGCCCGGGCGACCAGCTCCTCGGCGAGGGAGAGGTCCTCCTCCTCGAAGGCCTCCGGCCGCTTGGAGCGCCAGAACATCGCCACGCCCAGGATCACCCCGCGGGCTCGCAGCGGCACCGCGATCATGGAGTGAAATCCGGAGTCGACCAGCTTCTGCGCCCGAACGGGCGACTGCTGCTGCCAGCCTCTCAGCGCGGCGAGATCCGGCTCCAGGACGGCTTCGCCCTTGCCGATCCCCGCGCCCATCGGGGTGGTCGGCAGAAAGCGGATGGCCGTGCCCAGCGGGTAGAGCGCCGAGTCCTGCCGCAGTCCGTGGAAGGCCACGCGATGCATCTCCGCGCCGCCGCCGCTCGGGGTCGGCTCCTCGCCGCGCAGCACGGCCGACATCAGGTCGACGGTGGCGTAGTCGGCGAAGCGGCCCACGGCGAACTCCGCCAGCTCCTCACAGGTGCGCACCACGTCCAGCGTGGTGCCGATCTCCGTACCCGCGTCGTACAGCAGCTTCAGCCGCGCCTGGGCCACGTCCGCCCGGCCGGTGAGGGCCTGGAGCTCGGTGGTGTCGCGGATCGTCGCCACACTGCCGGGCGGTCCGCCGTCCGCGTCGGTCGAGCGCTGGTTCACGGCGAGCAGCCGGTCCCCGACCAGATGGACCTCGTCACTCGCGATGCGCCCCGAGGTCAGCAGCTCCGCGGTACGGGGGTCCAGACCCAGCTCGGCGACCGGCCGGCCCTCCACGTCCGCCGGAAGACTCAGCAGTCGCCGCGCCTCGTCGTTGGCGAGCAGCAGCCGCCCCTCGCCGTCGACGATGAGCACGCCCTCGCGTACGGCGTGCAGGACGGCGTCGTGGTGCTCGTACATCCGGGTCATCTCGGTGGGCCCGAGGCCGTGCGTCTGCCGTCGCAGCCGTCTGCTGACCAGGGCCGTGCCACCGGTCGTCAGCAGCAGCACCACTCCCGCGGCGCCCAGCAGCAGCGGGAACTGGTCCTCCACGACACCGCTGACGTGGTCGATCGTGATGCCCGCCGACACCATGCCGATGACCGCCCCGTTGGACCCCCGCACCGGCACCACAGCCTGGACGAGTGGCCCGATGGTCCCGGTGATCTTCTCGGTGACCACCTCGCCGGCCCGGGCCGGGGCCAGATTGCCGACGAACTGCTTGCCGATCCGGTCGGGGAGCGGATGGGTGTAGCGGATGCCCTGGGTGCTGAGGACGACGATGAAGTCGACGCCGGAACGTTTTCGCGCCTCCTCGGCGCGCGGCTGCAGGATCGCGGTGGGGTTCGGGCTCTCCAGCGCCGCCTCGATGCCGGGCGAGTGCGCGAACGTCTCGGCCACCGCCACCGAACGGTTGCGGGCCTCGCGCTCACTGTCCGACCGGGACTGCAGAACGAGCGCGCCCATGCCTGCGGCGACGAGCAACACCACGATCGCCACCTGCAGGAGAAAGACCTGACCTGCGAGGGTTCTCATCCGGAGAACCGAGCGCCGGCGGCCGTAGCGTGCGGCCATGTCCTATTTCTACACCTCCCGCATACGGTGGGCTATCCGCGCACCGTAGAGCGCAACGGCCGCACGCGCGACGCCTTTGCCCAGATGCGTCGCGCGTGCCGGACCTGCTGTCTGCCCGGGAAGTACTCAGCCCAGGCTCAGAACCTCCGTGAGCACCTTGCGCAGCGTCGCCTCCGGATCGGCCGCCGCACCCGGCGAACGCCAGGCCACGAAGCCGTCGGGACGCACGAGCACCGCGCCCTCGGGGGTGGTGCCGTGCCTCTCGGCCCAGTCCTCCCCGTCCTCGGGGGCGAGGTCGGCGGCGGGCCCGCCGCCGATCGCGTAGGCCTCCAGAGGTACGGACAGTCCCGCCGCGGCCTTGCGGGCGCCTTCGCGCCAGGGTGAGTTCTCGGCGCACAGCAGCACGAGCGACTGCTCGTACAGGTCCACCGTCGACACACGGCCGTTCTGTCCGGTGACCCAGATGTGCGGGGCCCGGGTGCCGGGGTCCCCCGAGAGCTGCATGCGCTCGGGCACCACGGCCAGCGAGGGGTCGACCCCGACGACGGCGCCCGAGCGGTAGCCGTAGCCCATGGCCACCATCAGCACGCCGCCCTGCCGGCCGCCGCCCGAGGTGGGCGACGGTGCATAGCCGGGGTGGCTGTGCTCCGCCGAGCGGGCCGAGGCGCGCTCGCTGGTGACCCGCGCGACCGGCAGCCGCTCCATGCCGTAGGTGTCGAGCAGCCCCGGCCCGGCCCAGCCCTTCAGCACCGCCGCCAGCTTCCAGGCGATGTTGTGGGCGTCCTGGATACCGGTGTTGGAGCCGAACGCGCCGGTCGGGGACATCTCGTGGGCGGAGTCGCCGGCGAGGAAGACCCGGCCGTCCGAGTAGCGTTCCGCGACCCGTTCGGCCGCGTGCCACGGCGCCTTGCCGGTGATCTCGACATCCAGGTCCTCGGCCCCGACCGCCCGGCGGATGTGGTCGGCGCACCGCTCGTCGGTGAAGTCGTCGAGGGTCTCACCGTCCTCGGGGTGCCACGGTGCGTGGAAGACCCAGCGGTCGACGTTGTTCACCGGCAGCAGGGCCCCGTCCGCTCCGGGCTTGGTCAGGTAGCAGACGATGAAGCGCCGGTCGCCGACGACGTCGGCGAGCTGCCGGGAGTTGAACGTGACGCTGACGTTGTGGAACAACTCGCCGTTGCCGGTCTGGCCGATGCCCAGCTGTTCCCGGACGGGACTGCGCGGCCCGTCGGCGGCGACGAGGTAGTCGGCGCGCACGGTCCTGTGCTCGCCCGTCGTACGGTCCTTGACGATCGCGCTGACACCGCCTGCGTCCTGCTCGAACGAGAGCATCTCGTTCGAGTACAGCATCTGCGCCCCGAGCCGTCGCGAATGCTCGGAGAGCACCGGCTCGATGTCGTTCTGGCTGCACAGGCACCAGCCGGCGGGACTGATCCGCGCCAGCCGGCCGCCGGGGTCGATCTCCTTGAACAGCCAGGCGGAGTCATTGCCCGTCAGGGACCCGCCCTGAAGGATTCCGTGGTTGTCGGCGAGGACGGCCGCCGCCTCGCGGATGTCCTGTTCCACTCCGCAGACGCGGAACAGCTCCATCGTGCGGACGTTCATTCCTCGTCCGCGGGGGTGTGTGGATGTGCCCGAGTGCTTCTCGACGAGCAGATGCCCGATGCCATGACGGCTCAGGAACATCGAGGTGGCCAGGCCCACCAGGGACCCGCCGACGATCAGTACCGGCACGCGGTGATCGGCGTTCTCTTCCATGGGAACTAGATGCCCGGCGGGACAGGGGTTCCCTCGCCCATTCACCCGCATGGTGCTCAGCTCTCGCGCCGGACGCGGGCCCGGACCACGATCGGTTGCGGGAGCGCCCCCGGGCCATGTGGGGCGATCGTTGCGGATCCGCAGGGCTCGACCGTGCGGATTCCACCGACAACTGACGACGGGCCATGTCTGGCACGGTCGCGAAGGAGTGTGAACAAGGATGACAACCTTGTCGGAACGGATATCGCAGTCCGCCTTCGACGGCTCCAGGCTTCGGGTGATTTTGCTGCTGGACCTCCACGACGGGGCGCAGAAGCAGTTCCTCGAGGCGTACGAGCACATGCGGAACCAGGTCGCCTCCGTACCGGGGCACATCAACGACCAGCTCTGCCAGTCGATCGAGAACCCGTCGCAGTGGCTCATCACGAGCGAGTGGGAGAGTGCACCGCCCTTCCTCGCGTGGGTCAACAGCGAGGAGCACGTGGAGACGGTCCAGCCGCTGCACAGCTGCGTACGGGACACGCGTTCACTGCGCTTCAGTGTGCTGCGGGAGACCGGAGCGCCGTTCACCGAGTCCTTCGCGCCCAGCAAGGGCGGCCTCCAGGCGGCTCCTCGCGTCGGCGACGGAGTGGTTCGCCACGCGCTGACGTTCACGGTCAAGCCGGGCTCCGAGGAGAAGGTCGCCAAGATCCTTGCCGGCTACACCTCGCCGTCGTCTCGCGTCGACGACGACACCCGGCTGCGCCGCACCTCGCTCTTCATGCACGGCAACCGCGTCGTCAGGGCGATCGAGGTGCAGGGCGACCTGATGGCCGCGCTGCGGCACGTGGCACGGCAGCCCGAGGTGCGGGCCGTCGAGGACGCCATCAACCCGTACCTGGAGCAGGACCGGGATCTCGACGACCCCAACTCCGCGCGGCTCTTCTTCACCCGTGCCGCACTGCCCGCCGTGCACCATGTGTCGGGCGACGGAGTGGACACCGACGAGGTCAACCGGCACGCGCTGTTCTACCAGGCCAAGGAGGGCTGCGGGATGGCCCTGGCCCGGATGCTCGCCAAGCAGGACGAGGCGGCGGCCGACAGCCCCGGGAACCCTATCGCCGGCAGCACGGTCTTCCAGCGCGACGACATCGTCGTCCGCCTGGTGGACGTCGTCGGGCCGCTGGACGGGCACCCCGCGCTGGCACTCGGCGTCGCAGGTGACCGCAAGGCCGCCTGCCTCGCCAAGCTCCTCGCCGACGGCGACGAGGGCGTGCCGACCACCGACGCGGAGATTTCGCGCTTCCTCGCGCGCTCCGACATGCAGCTCATCACCGACCGGAGCGCGCCGCCCGAGTCCTGACGGCGTCCTGACCCCGCGCCCGGCGAAGCGGCCAGAGGGCCGAACCACCGGGACCCTGCATCTGGAGGAAGCAGCATGACCACGCACAGCCCACGCATCGTGGACCTCAGCGAGACCCAGCCCAACACCCGGCGAGGCGGTGACCTGCGCGCCGTGCTCACGCCGACGGCCGTGGGCGCGACCAGCGGGTTCATGGGCCTGGCGATCGTGCCGCCCGGTGAGTCCATCGCCGAGCACTACCACCCGTACTCGGAGGAGTTCGTGTACGTGGTGAAGGGGCTCCTGGAGGTGGACCTGGACGGCGAGACGCACTCCATGAGTCCCGACCAGGGCCTCATGATCCCGCTGAACGTGCGGCACCGGTTCCGCAATGTCGGCAACGAGGAAGCCCGCATGGTCTTCCACCTCGGCCCGCTCGCGCCGCGCCCCGAACTCGGGCACGTCGACACCGAGCATGTCGAGGAGGCTGCCGAGCAGGGCAGGCCGCCGGAACGGACTGGGGCCGTTTCGTGAACCGGCGGGTGGCGGTCACCGGGGTCGGCATCGTCGCCCCCGGCGGTGTCGGCGCCCCGGCGTTCTGGGACCTGCTCGCGAGCGGACGTACGGCCACGCGGGGCATCACCCTCTTCAACCCCGAGGGCTTCCGCTCGCGTATCGCCGCCGAGGTCGACTTCGACCCCGCGCGGCACGGTCTCGAAGCCGAGCTGGTGGCGCGCTCGGACCGGTACATCCAGTTCGCGCTGGTGGCCGCCCGGGAAGCCGTACAGGACTCCGGTCTCGACCCCGAGAACGAGGACCCCTGGCGGATCGGGGTGTCGCTCGGCACCGCGGTCGGCGGCACCACGCGCCTCGAGCACGACTACGTCGCCGTCAGCGGTTCGGGCGCGCGCTGGGACGTGGACCACCGCCCGGCGGGACCGCACCTCGAGCGCGCGTTCTCGCCGAGCACCCTCGCCTCGGCGGTCGCCGAACAGATCGGTGCCCACGGTCCGGTGCAGACCGTCTCGACGGGCTGCACCTCCGGACTCGACGCGATCGGCTACGCGTTCCACGCGATCGAGGACGGGCGGATGGACGTGTGCATAGCCGGCGCGTCGGACTCGCCCATATCCCCGATCACCGTGGCGTGCTTCGACGCGATCAAGGCGACATCGGCGAACAACGACGACCCGGAGCACGCCTCCCGGCCGTTCGACGCCGACCGTGACGGGTTCGTCATGGGCGAGGGCGGAGCGGTACTCGTCCTCGAGGAGCTGGAGCACGCCCGTGCCCGTGGCGCGACCGTGTACTGCGAGATCGGTGGCTACGCGACCTTCGGCAACGCGTACCACATGACCGGACTGACGCCCGAGGGCCTGGAGATGGCCCGCGCCATCGACACCGCCCTCGGCCACGCCCGGATCAACAGCTCCGCCATCGACTACGTCAACGCGCACGGGTCGGGAACCAAGCAGAACGACCGCCACGAGACCGCGGCGGTGAAACGTTCCCTCGGCGACCACGCCTACAAGACGCCCATGAGCTCCATCAAATCCATGGTGGGTCACTCGCTGGGTGCCATCGGCGCCATCGAACTCGTCGCGTGCGTCCTGGCGATGGACCGGCAGGTGGTCCCGCCGACGGCCAACTACCAGACCCCCGACCCCGAGTGCGATCTGGACTACGTGCCGCGCACCGCCCGCTCCCGGAAGCTGCGCAGCGTGCTCTCCGTCGGCAGTGGGTTCGGCGGGTTCCAGTCGGCGGTCGTCATGACCCGACCCAGTGGGAGGTCAGGATGAGCACCCGCAGCGACCGGCGCACGGTTGTCACCGGGATCGGTGTCATTGCCCCCAACGGGGTCGGTACCGATGTCTTCTGGAAGGCGACGCAGGAGGGCATCAGCGTCCTCGACCGGGTCACCCGGGAGGGGTGCGGCGATCTGCCGCTGCGCGTCGCCGGCGAAGTGCGCGGACTGGATCCGGCCACCATGGTCGAGGGGCGTTACCTCGTCCAGACCGACCGGTTCACGCACTTCGCGATGGCGGCCGCCGATCTCGCCCTCGAGGACGCGCGGCTCGGCCGCGCCGACTACGAGGACGAGCCCTACGACGTCGGTGTCGTCACCGCCGCCGGGTCGGGCGGCGGTGAGTTCGGCCAGCGTGAGCTCCAGCGGCTGTGGGGCCAGGGCTCCCGCTATGTCGGGCCGTACCAGTCCATCGCCTGGTTCTACGCGGCCAGCACCGGCCAGATCTCCATCCGCGGGGGCTTCAAGGGCCCCTGCGGTGTGGTGGCCAGTGACGAGGCGGGCGGACTCGACGCCTTCGCCCATGCCGCGGGCGCTGTCGCCCGCGGCACGAACGCGGTGGTCGTCGGCTCCGCCGAGGCCCCGCTCGCGCCCTACTCGGTCGTCTGCCAGCTCGGCTACCAGGACCTGAGCACCAGCGACGACCCGGCCCGGGCCTACCGGCCCTTCACCTCGGAGGCCTGCGGCTTCGTCCCCGCCGAGGGCGGGGCGATGCTCGTCGTCGAGGAGGAGTCGGCGGCCCTGCGCCGCGGTGTGCAGCCGCGGGCATACGTGGCCGGGCACGGGGCCACCTTCACCGGTCCTTCCCGGTGGAAGGAGTCCCGGGAAGGACTGGCCATGTCGATTCGTGGCGCACTCGAGCAGGCCGGCTGCGCCCCGGAGGAGATCGATGTGGTCTTCGCCGACGCGCTCGGCGTGCCCGAGGCCGACCGTGCCGAGGCGCTGGCGATCTCCGACGCCCTGGGCGCTCACGGCCGCCGGGTCCCGGTGACCGCGCCCAAGACCGGGATCGGCCGGGCGTACTGCGGCGGGCCCGTGCTCGACGTGGCCACGGCGGTCCTCGCGATGGAGCACGGCGTCGTGCCGCCCACCCCGGGTGTCTTCGACGTGTGCCACGACATCGACGTCGTGACGGGCAAGGCCCGCAAGGCACCGCTGCGTACAGCCCTCGTCCTGAGCCGCGGGCTGATGGGCTCGAACGCGGCCCTGGTGGTGCGCGGCGCGGCCGATCGCCCTCGTGACAACTCGTGACAAGGAGAACTGCCATGTCAGACGTACTGACCATCGAAGAGCTCGCCGCCCTGATGAAGAAGGGCGCCGGACTCACCGTGGATCCCGCCGACCTCGCCGGCCGGAGCGAAACCCGCTTCGACGAGTTCGGCCTCGACTCGCTCGGCCTGCTCGGCATCGTCGGCGAGCTGGAGAACCGGCACGGCCGACCTCTCCCGCCCGACGCCGACCGGTGCAAGACCCCGCGGGAGTTCCTCGACCTCGTCAACACCACCCTCATGAGCGGAGCCTGAAGTGTCCGGACACACCGAGAACGAGATCGTCGTCGCAGCGCCGCTGGATCTCGTCTGGGACATGACCAACGACCTGGAGAACTGGCCGCAGCTGTTCAGCGAGTACGCCTCCGTCGACGTCATCGAGCGCCAGGGCGACACCACGACGTTCCGGCTGACCATGCACCCGGACGAGAACGGGACGGTCTGGAGCTGGGTCTCCGAGCGCACCCCGAACCGCGCGGCGCGCACGGTGAAGGCCCGTCGCGTCGAGACCGGCCCCTTCGAGCACATGAACATCCACTGGGAGTACTCCGAGGTCGCCGGCGGCACCCGGATGCTCTGGCGCCAGGACTTCGCGATGAAGCCCGACGCGCCCGTCGACGACGAGTGGATGACCGACAACATCAACCGCAACTCGAAGGTCCAGATGGCGCTCATCAAGGACAAGATCGAGCAGCGCGACCGGGAGAGCCGCGGCGCCGCGGTTCCCTCCAACTGACCCGGAAGGAAGGGCACAGCGGATGAACTCCCCGCACCAGGCGCTGATCGTGGCCCGCATGGCGCCCGAGTCGGCACCCGACATCGCCGAGCTGTTCGCGGCTTCCGACGGCGGCGAACTGCCGCACCTCGTCGGAGTCACCCGGCGCAGTCTGTTCCAGTTCGGCGATGTGTACATGCATCTGATCGAATCGGACCGTCCCCCGGGACCGGCGATCGCCCAGGTGACCGAGCACCCGGCGTTCAAGGACATCAGCGACCGGCTGACGGCCTTCGTCAGCCCCTACGACCCGCAGACCTGGCGGAGTCCCAAGGACGCGATGGCCCGTCAGTTCTACCGGTGGGAACGCGACAGCACCGCGTGAGACCGCGACGACGCCCCGGCTCCTCCTGATCGGAGGACCCGGGGCGTCGGCGTGTGTAGCGGGGGTGGTGGGACCGACTCACCCCGGCACGACGGACTCGAACGCGTGGAGGTAGGCGTTGACCGGACGGACCTCACCGACCACCAGGCCCGCTTGCGTCATCCGGTCCGTCATCGACTTCTGGGTGTGCTTCGCGCCGCCGACGTTCAGCAGCAGAAGCAGATCCATGGCGGTCGTGAACTTCATCGACGGGGTGTCGTCGACCAGGTTCTCGATCACGACGACCCGCGCGCCGGGCCGGGCCGCCTCGACGACGTTCCGCAGGGTGCTGCGGGTGCTCTCGTCGTCCCACTCCAGGATGTTCTTGATGACGTACAGGTCGACGTCGACCGGCATCTCGCGGCGGCAGTCGCCGGCCACGATGGTGACCCGGCCCGCGAGGTGACCGCCGTCCCGCAGCCGCGGGTCCGCCTTCGCCACGACGCCCGGCAGGTCGAGCAGGGTGCCCTTCACCGTCGGGTGCTTCTCCAGCAGGCTGGCCAGCACATGGCCCTGACCGCCGCCGATGTCGGCGACCGTCCTGACGCCCTTGAGGTCGAGCAGGTCGGCGACGTCCTGCGCCGACTGCACGCTGGAGGTGGTCATCGCGCGGTTGAACACGTGCGCCGACTCACGGGCGTCGTCGTGGAGGTACTCGAAGAACCCCTTGCCGTACAGGTCCTGGAACACGCTCTCGCCGGAGCGCACGGCCTGGTCCAGCCGCGGCCAGGCGTCCCAGGTCCACGGCTCGGTGCACCACAGGGAGATGTAGCGCAGGCTGTTCGGGTCGTCCTCGCGCAGCATGCGGGACATGGGGGTGTGGGCGAACGTGCCGTCCTCGGTCTCCACGAAGATGCCGTAGCAGGACAGCGCATGCAGCAGCCGGCGCAGGGGCTGCGGCTCGGTGGTCACCTTGACGGCGAGCGCCTCGGCGGTGGTGGGCGTCTCGTCGAGAGCGTCCGCCACGCCGAGCCGGGCCGCCGCGCGGACGGCCGCGGACACCGCCGCGCCGAAGACCAGCTCGCGCAGGCGCATGGCCGGGGGAGGGGCGGCGACGTCGTCCACGACGGGCTGGACAGGTCTGGGGCTTACGGTGGTCATGCGGCCTCGAATCGTCTGAGGGGCCGCGCTCCGGCGGACCCGGTGAAACGGGGGTTGGGGCTGATCGCGGTCACGGGCTCAGCACATCCCCGCGGGTACGGACGTGTTGCAGCGGTTGCCGCTGAACTTGTTGGTCGCGCCGCCGGCGGCATTGGCGAGGTCGGCCTTGCCGTTGCCCGTCACCCGGTTGTTCTCGATGACGTTGTCGGTGTTGGCCGCTCCCACGAAGCTCTGGAACAGGACGATGCCGCCGGACAGGGGCGACGTGCCCACGTTGTCGGTCACCTTGTTGTGGCGCACGACGGTGGCCTCGGAGCCGGTGAGCACGATGCCGGAGCCCTGGAGGAAGGGCAGCCGGGCCGTGGCCGGGCAGTGCTTGTTGTTCTTGCTGACGTCGTTGCGTGCGATCGTCATGGCGCCGGCCGCCGGCTTCGACTCGTCACCCACGACGAAGATGCCGGCGCAGTTGGCGGTGATCTCGTTGCGGAGCACGGAGAGGTTCCGGACCCGCCGCACGGTGATGCCGATGCGGTTGTCCGACAGCCGGTTGCCGGCGACCACCGCACCGCCGATGTCGGTGGCGCCGCCCTCGCTGTCGATGGTGTTCGCCAGGAAGATCCCGGCGTCACCGTTGGAGCGGGCGGTGTTCTCGCGGAACACGCCCCGGGTGGAGCGCTCCTGGGCGAGACCCCAGGTGCCGTTCTTCTCCGCGGTCACCTTCCGGACCGAGAGCCTGTCGGTACGGGTGGCCCACAGACCGTTCTTCGCGAAGCCGCTCAGCGTCAGAGAGCGGACGGTGACATCCTTGACGGGCTTGCTGTCCGTGCCCCGTACGCAGATGCCGCTGCCGATCTGCGCGCAGGCGTTGGCGGCCCGCGTACCGGCCGCGGCGGGACGGATGACGGTGGCCGGGCCGGCGCCCCGCAGGGTCAGACCGGACGTGGTGACAAGGACGCTCTCGCGGTAGGTGCCGGGTGCGACGAAAATCGTGTCGCCCGGCTTCGCCGCGTCCACTGCTGCCTGGATGGATTCGCCCGGATGGACCGCGCGCATGGTCGCTCCGGACGAGGGGGCGGCGGCGCCCAGTCCCGAGACCATGACGACTGCGGTGCATGCGAGGCACCTGATCTGTCGTTTCGTCATGAGCCGAAGCTATGGGTGATCATTCGGGGCCGCCACACGGAGTGAGCGGATGGATACACCGCGTGCGGCGACCGGGTGTTTTCCGCCCCGCGCCGGTACGGCTGAGAAAAACCCGTGGCGGCGGAACGGCGGTCCGGGCTAACGTGACGGCGTTCCCGCGGTGGCCCGCTGTCGCCGCGTCAGGCCGAGCATGATCCGGGAGGTGTGAACGATGGCTGTCATCGCGCTGGGCGCTGCCCTCACTCAGATGTTCATCCACTCCACCCCCGTGGTCTCCGGCTGACCTCACCTCACTTCTCCGCGCCAGTGCGCGCGTGCCGGGGCCACCCCTGTGAAGGGTCACCCCTTGTCTTTCTCTCCGTCCCACTCTTCTCTTCCGTCGTCTTCGTCGTCTTCGTCGTCTTCTTCGCCGGTCGCGTCGTCCTCGCATTCACTGTCGGCCTACGGCTGGGACGAGGGCTGGGAGGCCGAGTTCGCTCCCTACGCCGAGCAGGGTCTGCTGGCCGGCCGTGTCGTACGGGTCGACCGTGGCCAGTGCGACGTCGTCACGGCCGACGGCCCGGTCCGGGCCGACACGGCGTTCGTCACCCCGCACGATCCGCTGCGGGTCGTCTGCACCGGTGACTGGGCGGCCGTCGACCCGGACGGCGATCCCCGGTTCGTCCGGACGTATCTGCCGCGCCGGACCGCCTTCGTACGCTCCACCTCGTCCAACCGCTCCGAGGGGCAGATCCTCGCCGCCAACGTCGACCACGCCGTCATCGCGGTCTCGCTCGCGGTTGAGCTGGACCTCGGCCGGATCGAGCGCTTCCTGGCGCTCGCGTGGGAGAGCGGGGCCCAGCCGATCGTGGTGCTCACCAAGGCGGACCTGGTGCCGGACGCGACCGGGCTGTCGTATCTCGTCCAGGACGTCGAGACGACCGCGCCCGGCGTGCAGGTACTGACCGTCAGTTCGCTGACCGGCGACGGCATGGACGTGTTCGGTGCCGTCGTCTCCGGTGGTACGAGCGTGCTGCTCGGGGTCTCCGGCGCGGGCAAGTCCACCCTCGCCAACGCGCTCCTCGGCGAGGACGTGATGGACGTGCAGGCCACCCGTGACATCGACGGCAAGGGCCGGCACACCACCACGACCCGCAACCTGCTCGTCCTGCCCGGTGGCGGTGTCCTCATCGACACGCCGGGGCTGCGCGGTGTCGGGCTCTGGGACGCGGAGGCCGGCGTCGGCCAGGTCTTCGCGGAGATCGAGGAATTCGCGCAGCAGTGCCGCTTCCACGACTGCGCCCATGAGGCGGAGCCGGGCTGCGCGGTGCTCGCCGCCGTCGAGGACGGCTCACTGCCCGAACGCCGTCTCGACAGCTACCGCAAGCTGCTCCGGGAGAACCGCCGCATCGTCGCCAAGACCGATGCCCGGCTCCGCTCGGAGATCCTGAAGGACTGGAAGCGCAAGGGCGCGGAAGGGCGCGCGGCGATGCAGGCGAAGCGCGGGCGTCTGCGCTGACGTCGGCTCGGCGGGTCCCGGCGGGTCCCGACGGGTCTCGAAGGGTCCCGACGGGCAGGGTGCGGCGCGCGGTCTCCGCGCGCCGCACCCGGTCAGTCCAGGCCCCAGCTGTGGATCTTCCTGGGGTGGATCCGGATCAGCTCCTCACTGAAGTGCGGGCCCAGCTCGTGCGGTCCGGTGAGCAGTTCGGCCTCGCCCCTGATGTCCACACCGCGCACCTTCCACGGCCTCAGGCTCACGATGTCGTCGACGACGAGCGCGACCTTCGGGTTCGCCTGAAGGTTGCGCCATTTCTTGGTGGTCGCCAGGGCGTATCCGCCGACCAGGATCGTGCCGTCCTCCTGCGGGTAGAAGCCGACCGGGTTGGCCTGCGGCTGGCCCTTCGGATCGACGGTCGCGAGCCGCCCCAGCCGCTGGGACGCCAGGTAGGCACGCTCGGCATCACTGAATTCGGTCATGCCGCCCAGCCTCACACGCCGGGCGGGCCCACCGCATCGGATCAACGGTCCACGGCTCCCGGCCCCCACCTCAAGCCGGCAACCCCCACCGCGGCGCCGGCGCGTTCGGCCGTACCGGCACGATCCGCAGGTCGGGGCGGTCGCCATGGGCCGTGATCAGGGCCGACTCGCCCTTGGGCAGACGGATGCGGATCGCCCCGTCGCCCTCCGGCTCCCAGTGCAGCCGCCGCCCGTGCCCGTCGCGCACCTCGACGGGTCCCTCGATGCCGTGGCGTACGACGCAGGGCGCGCCCGCCTCGCTCCGCAGCCGGACCCAGCGCGTCCTGCCGTTCTCGCGGACCGCGCTGAGCAGGAACGCCCCCTGCGTACGGAAGTCGTGCACGACCAGCTCCCGCCAGGCGGCCGGCAGCGCGGGGAAGACCCGGATCACCCCGCCCCACGACTGGCAGACCATGTCGTGCACCGACTGGGACGCCGACAGCGGCGTCTCGATGACCGGGCCGGACTCCTTGTACATCGTGTTGGCCTGGATGAAACGGCTCATCAGCTCGCCGAGGTACCTGAGCGCGTCCTCGCCCTTGCCCAGCAGTGCGGACATCGAGGCGGCCCCGGTGAAGGTGTAGCCCTGGAGGGCGCCTTCGAAGCTCACCCAGTGGTCGAGGGACTTCTCGATCAGGGCGCGCTCTTCGGGTGTGCGGCCGGTGACCTCGTACAGCGGATAGACGGCCAGCAGATGCGAGTAGTGCCGGTGCGACGTCGCGAAGGGGACGCCCGCGCCGATCATGTAGCCGTTCGCGTCCGCCGGATACGGCACCAGCCGCGCGAGCACCTCCTGCCAGCGGGGGGCCAGGGGGTCGACGACGCCCAGTTCCGCGGCCGAGTCCAGCAGGGTGCGGCAGCCCCAGCGCAGCAGCATGAGGTCGTAGTTGCAGTCCGGGGCGTCCACGCCGTACTCGGGGGAGAAGGTCGCGGGCAGATGCAGCTTGCCGTCCGCGCCAGGGGTGAGGAAGTGCAGGTAGTAGTTGACCGCCTTGCGCAGCAGCGGGAACAGGGTGTCGCGCAGGATCGACCTGTCCATGGTGTGGCGGTAGGAGAGCCAGACGTTGTGCAGGGCCCAGGTGAGGTTGCCGACCTCGGGGGACGGCGGGTTCTCGCCGGGGATGCCGACGCCGTACCCGTTGCCGGTCGGTGTCGCGCCACCGTTGACGAGACGGGTGTCGGTGGTGCGGGGGATGCCGGCCGAGTCCGCGCGGTAGGGGGCGGCGACCTCGGCGGTCAGCTGGGACCTGAACTCGCTCAGCGCCCGGGTCACGGCGTCGAGTTCGAGATGGTTGGAGCCGTGGATCAGCCAGTACTCCAGCTGGACGTTGAGGTTCCACCAGGTGTTGGGCCAGGGAGTGGATTCGAGCCAGGGTCCGCAGGTCGCCATGACGGGCGCGTCGCGCCGGGCCGCGGACGCCGTCTTGTACAGCTGGATCCAGTGGAAGCGCTGCAACCGGGCATCGGGCAGGGACAGGAAGCTCTTGCGGTAGAAGCGGTCCCACCAGGCGCGGTGGGGGAGTGCGAGCACGTCGTACGGAACGGCCGAGGCGGTACGGACGGCGCGCAGCGCACGGTCGCGGGCGGTCGCCTTCGGGAAGGAGTGCTCCACACCGACGTAGAGGGTGCGCCCGGCGCCCCGCCGGTGGGCGCGTTCGCGCCAGGCGGTCACATGCTGGCCCCCGGCCAGCAACGGCTGGACCGCCGCGGTCAGTTCACCGTGGTCCTCCACGACGGCCGGCGGATTGCCGCGGTATCCGTCGGGCAGCGGCTTGAAAGCGGCCCGCGGGCTGATGGCCTCGGCCGGGTGGAAGACCCAGCGGATGTCCTGCTCGCCCGCGCTCGGGGTGATCTCGACGGCCATGACGGAGGCCGTGGTGTGGATGAAAGCGCGCTACCGTACGGTGCCGGCGGTGGTGGTGAGGGTTCCGGTGAGCTCCGCGTCGCGCAGCCGCAGCCGCCAGTCGAGGCCGGTGATCGTGCCGACCGGCTCCAGCGTGAAGTGGCCGATGGGAAGCCGGGCGAGACCGAAGAGGGAGCCGAACTCCGGCCGGTGGTCCTGTACTTCGGAGTGCTGGACGTTGAAGCGCACGGCGTTTCTGCCGGGTTCGGCGTAGATGCCGGACCCGAGGTGGCCGTTGCCGAGGTAAGGGCCCTCGTACCAGGTCCTCGGCGTCTTCTGCCAGACGAGGTCGGCGTCGTCCAGGACGGTGCGCCAGCTGTCCTCGGGCGCGGTGACGGTGGCCGCCGCGTCCACGGGCGGGGCCGGGGCGGGAAGCGCGGCGGCAGGAGGGGCGGCCGGACCTCCTACGGTCAGTGCACCGCCGACCGCGGCCCCGGTGGCCAGCACGGACCGTCTGGACCGTGGCTCGACGCCTCCCGCCGCGTGCGCGGCCCCGACAGGAGATGAGTCAGGTGCGGTTGCCATGTCGCCTCCCGGCGGCTCGTCTGTCAGGCGCGTCCATTCATCCGAGCTATCCAGGGAGGGAACGTAGGGAAGTGGCGGGATGCCGTCAATAGACCGAGAGAGATCCGATGTGTCTCTGCCCATCTGCATCCTGTTCACGACCGGCGATGCCGGGCGGTCAGCCCCAGACGACCGCGCCGAGCCAGGCGCCCACCACGAGCAGCGAGGCGAACAGCTCCACCAGCACACTCGTCCCCACGGCCCGCATCACCGCGCGGGTGGACGCGGCCGCGGGACCGTGCCCGCCGAGTCGCCGACGCTCACTCAGATAGATCCCGCCGATGAACCCCGGGATCGAGCCCACCACGGGCAGTACGACGAAACCCAGCAGCGCTCCCGTGCCCGCCCAGACGGCCAGCTTCGGCATCACGCCCACCTCGCGGATCCTGCGTGGTGGCAGCTGCCACACCACGACCTGGTCGACGATCAGCACCACCGTCGACGCCACCAGAAGCGTCCAGGCCAGGCCCGTCTGCACATGCAGGGACCACCAGAGCATCCCCGCCCACACCAGCCAGCGCCCCGGCACACCGGGGACGAGCACCCCGACCAGACCCAGCACCATGACCAGGCCGACCAGCAGGAGCTGCCACACGCTCATTTGCCCAGCGTGCAGGATCGGGATCATTCCCGCAGGTCGCGAGCCACCCAGCCCTTCGCGTACGCATGCCAGCCGAGCTGCAGACGGGTCGTTACCCCGGTGAGCTCCATGAGCCCCTTCACCCGCCGCTGGACCGTCCGCAGTCCCAGGTCCAGCTGCTTGGCCACCCGTGCGTCCGTCATTCCCGCGAGCAGCAGCGACAGGATCTCCAGATCCGTCGCGTCGGGGCCCGACGACACCTCCTCGAAGGAGCCGCCCACCGCGCCCAACCCGAGCCGCAGCGGCAGCGCCTCCCGCCACACGGCCTCGAACAGGCCCATGAGCGAGTCCAGCAGGCCGCTGCCGTGGACCACCAGCGCGGCCGGGTCGGCCCCGCGGCCCGTCAGCGGAACCATCGCCAGGGTGCGGTCCGCGACGACCAGCTTGGTCGGCACCCGGTCCACCACCCGTACCTGCTCGTCGCGGCCCAGTGCGGCGGTCAGCTCCGTGACCCCGCCCGGCGCGGACAGCACCTCGCGCTCGATCACCGCGCGGTAGGTCACCCCGCGCCGCGCCGCCTTCTCCTCGGCGTCGTTGTCCGCTCCGGTGATCAGGACCGGATTTCCGGTGACCAGGGCACAGACCTCCTCCGTCGCCCCGAGCTGGAGCTGGACGAAACGGTGCGCGACCGCACTCGCGCCCGTCACCACCTCCACCAGGTCGTGCACGGCCGGCTCGGCGGCCTCGGCGCGGTACTCCTCGGCCAGCAGTGCGGCGGCCAGTTCCGCCTGCTCCAGCTCGTGCCGCTGCTGGGTCAGCAGGGCGCCCAGGGCCACCCCCGGAGGCGCCGCCACCCAGCGGCCGGTGCGCGCCGACGACTGGGCCGCCAGCCCGTGCTGTTCGAGCCGCCGCAGCGCCCGCTCCGTCACGGTCTCGGGCAGCGCGAGCCGATGGGCGAGATCGCTGACCTCCGCCGCCCCGAGCGCCACCAACGCGCGGTACGCGGACTCCTGCTTCTCGTCGAGACCTATCGCTCCCAGCACCAGAACCCTCCCCGGACGTGCACTTCCTCGCCGCGTTGGCGGAAACCGGCCACGGCGTGTTCCCGCCGCGCCCATCATCCCTGCACCACCCGCCGCTCTGCCAATGTGGCGCCACCGCAGCACCAACAGCCTTCGGCATCAGTGCCTTTGGTGTGCACTTGTGCCGAATTCAGATGGGGAGAGCGATGCGCCTGATGACGCGTACGGCCCTGGGGGCGGCCACCGCCGCCGTTCTGGCCGTCACGGCGGTCGCGCCGTCGACGGCCGCCGGGCGGCCCGACGACGGTACGACAGGCAAGAGACCGCTGACCGGCAGCGGGTCCGCCGCCGCGCAGGCGGAGCGGCCGGTCACCGTGACCCTCGTGACCGGCGACCGGGTGGCCGTGAGCCGTGACCGTTCCGGAGCACCGTCCGCCACCGTCCTGCCCGGCGGCGACGGAACGGCTCCGCTCGTACAGACCCGCCGGTCCGGCCAGGACCTCTACGTCTACCCCGAGGGCGCCGCCGCGGCCCTCGCGGCCGGCACGGTCGACGAGGAACTCTTCAACGTCACCGGCCTGGTCCGCCAGGGCTACGACGACGCCCACTCCGCCACCCTGCCGCTGATCGCCGTGTACGGCACGGACGTCTCCCGCTCGGTGCCCGTCGTCCCCCGGGGCGCGCGCCGCGGCCTCGTCCTGAACGCCGTCGACGGCGTCGCCCTCCAGGCCGACAAGAAGCAGGCCGCGCACTTCTGGTCCGACGTCACCGCCACCCGCTCGCGCGCCGCGGCGGGGCTCCGCAAGCTCTGGCTGGACCGCAAGGTCGAGGCCACGCTCGACCGCTCCACGCGTCAGATCGGCGCAGACCTCGCCTGGGCCGCCGGCTACGACGGCAAGGGCACCAGGATCGCCGTGCTCGACACCGGCGCGGACGCCGAACACCCCGATCTCGCGGGCCGTATCGCCGAGGCGAAGAACTTCACCGACTCCGACTCCGAGACCGACCGCCAGGGGCACGGCACCCACACCCTCTCCACGGCCGGCGGCTCGGGTGCGGCGAGCGGCGGCAAGAAGAAGGGCGTCGCGCCCGGCGCCGCACTGCTGAACGGCAAGGTGCTCAACGACAGCGGCTCCGGCGCCACTTCGTGGATCATCGCCGGAATGCAATGGGCCGTCGACAACAAGGCCGACGTCGTCTCCATGAGCCTCGGCAGCCCCGAACCGACCGACTGCACCGACCCGATGAGCGTCGCCGCGGAAGAACTCTCCCGCAGCGAGGACACGCTGTTCGTCGTCGCCGCCGGCAACGCCGGTCCCGCCCTCAACACCGTCTCCTCGCCGGGCTGCACTCCTGGCGTGCTCACCGTCGGCGCCGTCGACCGCGACGACTCCACGGCTTCGTTCTCCAGCCGTGGCCCCGCGCCCGTCACCCACACCCTCAAACCGGAGATCTCCGCGCCCGGCGTCGCCATCTCCGCCGCCGCCGCGGGCGGCCGCGGGGTGTACGCCTACCAGGCGATGTCCGGCACGTCGATGGCGACGCCCCATGTCGCGGGCGCCGCGGCCCTCGTCAAGCAGCGCCACCCAACTGGACGGCCCAGCAGATCAAGGCCGCGCTCGTCTCCTCCGCCACGACCGCCGTCCCCGGGGACGTGCGTGAGACCGGCGGCGGGCGGCTCGACGCCAAGGCCGCGATCTCCACGACCGTGACCGGTGCGCCGGCCGTCCAGGGCGGCACCTTCAACTGGCCCCAGGACAGCAGCGACCGCACCACCGTCCAGATCCCTTACACCAACTCCGGCGACAAGCCGGTCCGGCTGAGCCTGGACGTCCGGTCCGTCACCGGCAACGACGGCTCCCGCATCCGCTCCTCGCTCGCCCGCCTCGGCGCACGGTCCGTCACCGTCCCGGCCGGCGCCACGGTGAAGGTGCCACTGACCCTCGACCCGTCCGCCCGTATCGACCGCGCCCAGTACGGCGACATCACCGGCCGCGTCGTCGCCACCGCGTCCGGCGTCGGTGTCTCCACCCCCTTCGCGCTGTACGTGCAGCCCGAGACCGTCACCCTGCGCGTCAAGCTCGTCGACCGCTCCGGCAGGCCCGCCGGGGGAGCGTCCTCGCTGGACGTCATCGGCACCGACGACGCGAGCGGCGAGCGGCGGTTCAACGACGGCGCCGCCGACCAGGTCTACCGGCTGCGGCCCGGCGCGTACTTTCTGTCCTCGTTCGTCGACTCGCCCGACCTGACGGTCGGCTACCTGGGCCGTCCCCAGCTCGATCTGACGAAGGACACCACGGTCGTCCTCGACGCCCGCAGGGCCCACCGGCTGAGCGTGCGGACCGACCGCACCAGCGAGAGCCGCACCGTCACCCTGGGCTTCGCCCGCAGCTGGGACGACACCTGGCTGCACTCCGGAAGCATCTCCGGCAACCGGCTCGCCGCCGGCTACTACGCCGACGTCCAGGGCCGCGCCGAGGACGGCGAATTCGAGTTCGCCAGCTACTGGCGCGCCTACGCCCCGCAGATCGAGAAGCTCTCCGTGGCCGGCGGACCCGCACTGCACCCCGTGGTCGCGAGCCTCGGCTCCGTCAACCTCGACGGCACCGGACAGGCCTCCGTCGTCGACGCCGGCACGGGCACACCCGAGGAGCTCCGGGCCGCGGGCGCCGACGGCGCATTCGCCCTGGTCGAGGTCCCCGACACCGACGCCGACATCATCACGCTCGCCCGCAACGCGAAGGCCGCGGGCGCCAAGGCCGTCATCGTGCACCGCCCGTCCGCCGGGCGCTGGCTCCCGTCGACCGGCTTCGGGACCGCGCCGCACCCGGTGCTCGGCCTGGAGGCCGCCGAGGCGAAGGACCTGCTGACGCGGCTCGCGGACGGCCTGGTCACTCTCCGCTGGAAGGCCACCGCCGCGAGCCCGTACGTCTACAACCTGGCCTTCCCCGAGACCGGCCCGGTCACCTCGGACCGCGCCTACCGGGTGCGCGACAGCAAGCTCGGCCGCAACGAGTCGACGTACCACGCCATGGGTCTGAAGGCCGACTACTCCGACTCCGTCCTCGCCCAGCGCCCCAGCGGCGCGACGGCCTCCGCCTCCGGATTCGACCTGGTCACCGTCCCCGGCACCCGCACCGAGTACTACACCGCCGGTGACACCTCCTGGGACCACTACGTCTCCTCCAGCTTCCCCTGGGGCGAGTTCCTGATCGACGAGCCGCGCACCTACAGGGCCGGCTCGGTGCGCAAGGAGAGCTGGTACGGCGGGGTCCTCGCACCGGCCGCCCCGCGCGACACCACGGGCCGGCCGGCGCTGGCCGGTGAACGGCAGGGCAATCTCCTCGGCGTGGCCCCCGCGTTCTGGGGAGACGCCGAACACGCCGGCGTCGCGGGCTCGTTCGGTGACATCGGCAGCATGCGGCTGAGCCGTGACGGCGAGCAGATCGGCGAGAGTCCGTACCCGTTCGGGGTCTTCGAGGTCCCGGCGGACGAGGCCGCATACGAACTGTCCCTCGCCACCACCAAGTTCGGGCAGCCCGCCGCGGTCTGGAAGCGCTCGACCGAGGTGCTGACGACCTGGAAGTTCCGCTCCCGGCTGGACGAGAACGTCTACTCCCAGGGCCTCGGGCTCCTGTTCCCGCACTACGGCCTGCCCGAGGACGGGCTCAAGACCCTGCCGGCGAAGGACGGCCAGAAGATCGCCCTGAGCGTCACCGGGCACGCGGGCTACACGCCCGGCGCCCTGACCGCCGCCAAACTGTCGTACTCGTACGACGGGGGCGAGACGTGGATCCAGGTGTCGACCGCCCGTAAGGACGGAGCCTGGACCGCGACCGTCGACCACGCGGGGGCGGCGGGCCGGCCCGTGACCCTCAGGACCGAACTGACGGACGCGCGCGGCAACTCCGTCACCCAGCTCGTGGTCGACGCGTACGCCGTGCGCTGACCACGAACGGGTCCGCCGGGCGTTCTTCCCGTGGGGGGTTGAGGCGCCCGGCGGACCACTTTCGTCGCGTTCTTTTTGTGGATGCCCCGTTTTCGTACCGCCCTGGCGGTGGACAATAAGGGCATGAGCCAGCAGGGGGAGAGGCCCACCACCGAGAACGACTGGTGGAACCGGCTGTACGACGAGTCCGCCCCGGACACCGGCCCGGCGACAAAGCCGGGCGACACCTTGGACGACCGTTTCGACTCGGCAGCGGACGCGGTCTCCGCGCCCGGGCCCGCCGCCGATCAGCCGGACCGGCCGAAGGCGTGGTGGGAGACGGACCCGGCGGACACGCTGGAAGTCCCGGGCCTCCCGGAGGGCTTGGCCGACCCGGCCCCGGCGGCGGGCGGCCCGTCCGGCGACGCGCCCCCGGTCGGCCCGGACAGTCCGGACTGGCCGTTCACCGCCCCGGCCCGCCAGGCGCCGCGGCCACCCGCACCCCGCCACGCCGACGAACCCCGGGCGTCCGCCCGGCCGGCGGCGCCCGAGCCCGGACTGCCGGACCGCCCCGACAGGCCGCCGGCGTCCACCGACGACCGGTCAGCGGGGCCCGGGTTCGATCCGTACCGGCCGGGGGGCGCGTCCTCCCGTCCGCCATGGCCGGCGGACGACAGCGGGCCGGCCGCACCCGGTACGCCGCCTGTGCCCCCGTCACCGCCGCGCCGGCGCGCTCCGTGGGAGCCGCCTGTCGTACCGGCACAGCCGCAGTCCTCGCCTCCCGAGCCCCGGTACGCGCCCGCGGCCCAGGAGGAGGCCGAGCCGCCGGAGCCCCGATACGCGCCCGCACCCGTCGCCGTCGAGGTACCCGAGCCGCCTGTCGCCCCGCCCGTCGCCCCGCCGCGCCCCCGCGTCGACCACATCGGGGACGGGCCGCCCACCTACGACCCCGAGCCCACCGCCCTCCCGGCCGTCGGCCCCGACGAGCTCGACGACCTGGTCGCCGACACCGTGCTCGACGGCGCCCGGTACGGCACGTACACCCTGCGCGCGGCGTCCGTGCGCGGGGACTCCGCCCGCTTCCGGGGGGAGCCTCGGCGCGACGCCCTGCTCACCGCCCGCTTCGGCAGCGGACCCGCCGCACTGCTCCTCGTCGCCGTCGCGAGCGGCGCCCGCGCGACCGAGGGTGCCCATCTCGCCGCCGCCGACGCCTGTCGCTGGATCGGCGGAGCGGTCGGCCGCAGTCATGCCCGGCTGTCGGAGGACATCCGGGCGGGCCGGCGCGGCGACCTCAAATCCGGTCTGCACCGGCTCACCGACCGCAGCCTCGGCAAGCTCCGGGCCGGCGCCGCGGCGCGGGGCGTGGAGCCCGAGGACTACAGCGCCGGTCTGCGCTGCCTTCTGCTCTCCGCCGACCCCGACTGCCGTACCCGCGTCTTCTTCGGGGTGGGCCCCGGCGGCCTCTTCCGGCTGCGCGACGGCGTGTGGCAGGACATCGAGCCGTCCGTTCCCGAGCCGGCGGCCGTCACCGGCGCTCCCGTGGTCGGGTTCGGCTCCGTACCCGCCGGGGACGGAAGGGACGGGATCCAGGGGAATCCGCTCGACGGCATCCCCTCGGAGACCCCCGCCGGCGACCGGCTGACGATGGACCTCGGCATCCCGACGCCCCCGGCCCCCTACGTCGAGGCACCACCACCGCCGCCTCCCGAGCCGTTCCGCTTCCGGGCCTCCGTGGCCCGCCCGGGTGACGCGCTCCTGCTGTGCAGCCCGGGCCTGGCGGAACCGCTGCGCGGCGAGCCCGCGCTCGCCGACGAACTGGCCGGACGCTGGGCATCCGCCGGACCGCCGGGCCTCGCGACCTTCCTCGCCGACACCCAGGTGCGGGTGAAGGGCTACGCCGACGACCGTACGGCCGTCGGCGTCTGGGAGGCGTAACCCGCTGCGCCATGGGTTGATGGACCTCCGGGCCGTCAAGCCGAGAAGGGTACGCATCCATGGCCAAGCAGAACGTCGCGGAGCAGTGCGTCGACATCCTCGTCCGCGCCGGTGTGCAGCGGCTGTACGGAGTCGTCGGCGACAGCCTCAACCCCGTCGTCGACGCCGTCCGGCGGCACGACGGCATCGAGTGGATCCACGTCCGGCACGAGGAGACCGCCGCCTTCGCGGCGGGCGCCGAGGCACAGATCACCGGCAGGCTCGCGGCCTGCGCCGGCTCCAGCGGCCCGGGCAGCCTGCATCTGATCAACGGGCTGTACGACGCTCATCGCTCGATGGCCCCGGTGCTCGCCATCGCCTCGCACATCCCCTCCGGCGAGGTCGGGCTCGGCTACTTCCAGGAGACCCACCCGGACCAGCTGTTCCGCGAGTGCAGCCACTACAGCGAGCTGATCTCCAACGCACGGCAGATGCCCCGGCTGCTGCAGACCGCGATCCAGAACGCGATCGGACAAAGTGGTGTCAGTGTCGTGGCACTCCCCGGCGACATCGCGTCCCAGCCCGCCCCGGACAAGACGATCGAACACGCACTGGTCACGACCTTGCCCTCGGTACGCCCCGGGGACGCCGAGATCGACAAGCTGGTCCGGATGATCGACGAGGCGGACCGGGTCACGCTGTTCTGCGGAAGCGGCACGGCGGGGGCGCACGCGGAGGTCATGGAGTTCGCGGAGCGCATCAAGTCCCCGGTCGGTCACGCCCTGCGCGGCAAGGAATGGATTCAGTACGACAACCCGTTCGACGTCGGCATGAGCGGACTGCTCGGCTACGGCGCCGCCTACGAGGCGACGCACGAGTGCGACCTGCTGATCCTGCTGGGCACCGACTTCCCGTACAACGCCTTCCTCCCCGACGACGTCAAGATCGCCCAGGTCGACGTCCGGCCCGAACACCTGGGCCGCCGCTCCAAACTGGACCTTGCTGTCTGGGGCGACGTACGGGAGACGCTGCGCTGTCTCACGCCGCGGGTCCGGGTCAAGTCGGACCGCAGGTTCCTCGACAAGATGCTGAAGAAGCACGCCGACGCGCTGGAGGGCGTGGTCAAGGCGTACACCCGCAAGGTCGAGAAACACCTACCCATCCACCCGGAGTACGTCGCCGCGGTGCTCGACGAACTCGCCGACGACGACGCCGTGTTCACCGTCGACACCGGCATGTGCAATGTGTGGGCCGCGCGCTATCTCTCCCCCAACGGCCGGCGCCGGATCATCGGTTCGTTCACCCACGGCTCGATGGCCAACGCCCTTCCCCAGGCGATCGGGGCGCAGTTCACCGACCGCGACCGCCAGGTCGTCTCGGTGTCCGGCGACGGGGGATTCTCCATGCTGATGGGCGACTTCCTCACCCTCGTCCAGTACGACCTGCCGGTGAAGATCGTCCTGTTCAACAACTCCGCACTCGGCATGGTGGAGCTGGAGATGCTGGTCGCCGGTCTTCCCTCGCACGGCACCACCAACGTGAACCCCGACTTCGCGGCCGTGGCCCGCGCGGCGGGAGCGTACGGGGTCCGGGTCGAGAAGCCGAAGCAACTGGCGGGCGCCCTGAAGGACGCCTTCCGTCACAAGGGCCCGGCGCTCGTGGACGTGGTCACGGACCCCAACGCCCTCTCGATCCCCCCGAAGATCAGGGCGGAGATGGTGACGGGGTTCGCCCTGTCGACCAGCAAGATCGTGCTGAACGGCGGGGTGGGCCGGATGCTCCAGATGGCCCGCTCGAATCTGCGCAATGTGCCGAGGCCGTAGGGCCTGTTGGGATCAGCCCCGCACCCTGACCGCGGCCAGGAGGGTCTCGGCGGCGGCGGTGCGGGCGTAGAGCACGGAGCGGCCCGCGCGGTGGGCGCTGACCAGGCCCGCGTCGCGCAGGGCTGTCAGGTACTGGGACACCCCGGCCGCCGAGAGCCCGGTACGGCGTGCCAGGTCGGTCGTGGAGGCCGGAGTCTCCAGTTCGGTCAGCAGCCGCGTGCGTGAGCGGCCGAGCACGGCGGCCAGGGCCTCGGTGCCGGTGACGGGCCGGGACTCCCACAGCAGGCCCACACCCCGGGCCGAATAGGCGAGTTGGGGTGGGTCGGGCAAGGCCACACGGGTGCGCAGACCGGGCCCGGTGAAGGCCGAGGGGATCAGCACCAGCCCCGCGCCCGCCGTCGCACGGGTCAACGGCTGCTTGCGGCGGGCCAGCCGCAGGGCGTTGTCGTCCCAGCTCACCGTGGCATGCAGGTCGTTGAGGAGATGGCTGGTGCCGCGCTCGGCGACCTGGCGCGCCCGGTGGAAGACATCGGCGTCCAGCACGGTCCGGATCCGGGCCCAGTACGGGGCGAGTGCCAGCTCCCAGTAGGCCTCGACCGCTGCGGTGACCTTGGGCAGAAGGGCCCGCGGGTCGGCGTACAGGGCCCGTGCCCGGGGGCCGAGACCCCCCTGATGCCGGGCCAGGTGATCGAGGTCGCCGCGTACCCGGTCGACGGGTGCGGCGCGGATCGCGGCCAGTTCCGCCGCCAGCACCGGGGCCGGGCCCACGGGTGCGGGGTTGAGGAAGTCGGGCACGTACCCCGACGGCGGGATCAGCTCGGCGAGCCAGCCCCGGGCCGGCCCGGCGGCCGCCGTGCGCGGCCGCACCTGTTCCACCCAGGGGTGGTGCACGGGATGCGTGGCGGCCGACTCCAGCAGTCGGAAGCTGGGTGTGATCTCCCACATCGGCGAGACGGCGAACCGCAGCTGCGCCAGATCGTCCGCCGAGAACGCCAGCTCCTGCAGGGGTACCACTCCAAGGATTCGGACATGCCTTAATCAATGGTCCATGAGTCTATCCGGCGGCGATCCTTGCGGCATGACAACGGAGACGATCACCGCAGCGGCATCGGGCAGTTGGACACTCGGGGACCGTGTGGTCCACCGGATGGGGTTCGGCGCGATGCGCCTGACACAGGAGGGCGAGGCGTTCGCGGCCGATGCCCGCCCGAGCGACCGTGGGCGTGCGATCAGTGTGCTGCGCCGCGCGGTCGACCTCGGGGTGAACCACATCGACACCGCCGCCTTCTACTTCTCGGCGCTGCGCTCCGCCAACGAACTGATCAATCGGGCGCTCGCCCCCTACAGCGACGATCTCGTCATCGTCACCAAGGTCGGGCCGGGCCGCGGCCCGTCGGGCCCATGGCTGCCCCATGCCACCCCGCAGCAGCTCCGCGGCCAGGTCGAGGAGAATCTGCGCCAGCTCGGCCGCGACCACCTGGACGTGGTGAACCTGCGCATCGTGGGGACCGATTCGATCGCCGAACGTTTCGGTGCCCTCGCCGAGCTGCGCGAGGCGGGGCTCATCCGTCACCTGGGCCTGTCCAACATCCGCCCCCATCACCTTGCCGAGGCTCAGGCCATCGCACCGGTGGTCTGCGTCCAGAACATGTACGGCATCGGCGCGTCGCCCGAACAGGAAGCGTTGTTGCGTACCTGTGGTGAACAAGGCATCGCCTTTGTGCCGTTCTACTCGATCGCCGGCACGGGCCGTGAGGCCGGCGTGACCACCGACGAGACCCCGCAGGTCCACACCATCGCCCGCGCCCATGGTGTGAGCGCGGCGCAGATCCGGCTGGCGTGGACGCTGCACCGCGGCCCCCATGTGCTGGCCATCCCCGGTACCGGCAACCCCGACCACCTCACCCAGAACGTGGCCGCCGGAGCCCTGAAGCTGTCCGACGACGAACTCACCGCCCTGGACTCCCTGCACTGCGAAGCGTGAACCCGCCACGGCTCACCGTGGACCGGCGGTCCGGACCACCGCGACCGCCGCGACCGCCGCCACAAGCGGCCGTAGCCGTTCCGACCGCGCGCCGACTGCGGCAATGGGCGTACCTCGCCTCCCACTTCTGTGCGCAAAGTCCGTCTCCTGGGAGTGCTTGACCCGGCCCGATGAGTGGCGCGGCGTGGTCGGGGCAATGCTTTCCGTGAACACTTTCGAGGTCGTTCCGGAGTAAGGGGCTGTTCCGACGTGCGGGTGGGGATGATGAGTGGGCGTCAGGGAGGAGCCGGAGCCGGTGCGGGTGGGCACGGCGGCGATCCGGGAGCGGAGGCGGCGACGGGCCGGCTGCGGCGGCGATTGGGCTGCGCCGACCTCAGAGCCGTCCCCGAAGTCCGTCAGGTATTACGGGAGTTGCTGCACCACTGGCACGGGTCCGACAGAGCGCATGTCGCGGAACTGCTGACGAGCGAGCTGGTGACCAACGCGCTGATCCACACCGATCACGGCGCCGTGGTGACGGCGACCGTGGCATCCACCACCCTGCGGGTGGAGGTGCGTGACTTCATGGCGGGACTGCCCGTGCCGAGCCACCCCGAAGTCCATCTCGGGACCCACGGACGGGGCTTGATGCTGGTGCAGAGCCTCGCGGACGCCTGGGGCGTCCGGACACACAGCATGGGCAAGGTGGTCTGGTTCGAGCTGCACGAAAGGCCGGCCTGAGGGTCGGGCCGGCCTTCCGGGGCTGTGCCACTCAGCCGAACTGCTGCTCCAGATCCTTGAGTTTGCGCTCCAGCGAGTCCAGCCGCGGCAGCGCCTGGGTGTCGTCCTCGGCGGTGAGGTCGACCGTGCGGGGCTCAGCGCCGTCCGAGCGGACGGCCTGGAGGGAGGGCCGGGAACGCAGCGGCAGCTGTCCCGGCTCCGTTATGGCAGGCTCCGCGACGGACCCCGATCCGCCGGTGACGGCCGGTGCGGAGGCCGAGCCGGCACCGAGCGCGGGGCCGCCTGCCGCACCGAGGGCGGCCAGCTCGGGCTCCCGGCCGGTGCGGCTGCGGCCCCAGGCCCGGTGCTGCCGGTTGAACGCCCTGATGCGCGCCCGCTCCAGCTTCTCCCGGTCCCGCCTGCGGAGACGGTTCTGTTCCTTCTCGCGCCGGTCCTCGCGTACCTCCTCCACCGCCTCGTCCAGGGTGCGTACGCCTTCCAGCAGCATCAGCGACCAGGCGCCGAAGGTCTCCCGGGGGGCGCGCAGCCAGCGGACGATCCGGATCTGCGGCAGCGGACGGGGCACCAGGCCCTGTTCGCGCAGCGCTGCCCGACGTGTCTGCTTGAGCGCGCGGTCGAACAGGACCGCGGCCGAGAGCGACATGCCGGCGAAGAACTGCGGTGCGCCGGCATGGCCCAGACCCCGTGGTGCGTGGACCCAGTTGAACCAGGCCGCCGCGCCCGCGAAGGTCCACACCAGCAGCCGTGAGCCCAGGGCCGCGTCACCGTGACTGGCCTCGCGCACGGCGAGGACGGAGCAGAACATGGCCGCACCGTCGAGGCCGAAGGGGACGAGGTACTCCCAGCCCCCGGACAGGTTCAGATTCTGCTGGCCGAAGCCGACCAGTCCGTGGAAGGAGAGGGCGGCGGCCACCGCGGCGCAGCAGAACAGCAATACGTAGGAGGCGGTGCCGTACACGGCTTCCTTGCGCCGGCGGCGTTCCTCGCTGCGTTCCCAGGAGTCCTCGGCCGCAGCCTGCCCGGCGGCCCGCTTGCCGCGCGCGACGACCGCCACCGCGACCAGGACTCCCACCAGCATCACTCCGGCGGGAAGCAGCCAGTTCAGCGATATGTCGGTCAGTCTCATGTGCGGTGTCCCTTGCATCTGCATCGCGGTAGGGCGTTTCGGCCGCCATAGTGGCCGAAGTCCTGGGGGTGGCAGAGGGTTTCGGGGCAAGAGAACGCCAACGGGGCCACACGGAGCACAGATAGGTGCGATTTATTCGAACGGCCGTATGTGAGGCGGAAGTTGAGTTCGATTTAGTCCACCCGGACGGGTGGCGTGGGTGGGGCCGGGGGTCAGGCGTCGGCCAGCAGCCGGGTGATCCTGTCGGCGTCACACGTGCGCGGACAGGTCCCGCACGTCTCGTCCGGACGCAGTGTGTAGAACAGGCAGCAGCTCGCCCGGTCCCGGGTCGGCAGTTCCTCGCCCGCGGGCCCGGTGAGCACCCGGAAGCCGGGGGTGCCGACATACGGCTTGGTGGTGCCCGGCAGCAGCAGGTCCAGTTCGGTCATGGCGCGCTGTTCCTCACCGAACAGGCCCGCGATGTACCAGAGGCTCTCGACGACCTCGTCGGTCGCCATGCCCCACAGGGCCCGCTTCCCGCGCCGCATCCGCGGCCCGAAGCCTTCCAGGACGGGCCCGAGATGCCCGGCGACGGCGGCGCGCACCTCGTCGCGCAGGGCATCCTCGTCCGGCACGACCCGGGCGCCGGGCAGCGCGGCCGCGGGGTCCCCCGGCAGACAGGCGAACTCGGTCACGCGGACCGTCATGTGCCCCAGCACCCGCTGGAAGGACACGTGCTCGGGCGGCACCCGGGGAACCCGGCGGTGCAGGAACCAGGGCACGGTGATCAGCAGGCAGGCGGGCCAGGCGTAGCGGTGGAGTCCGAAGCTGGCGATCACATCGGGCCGCGCCTGCTGTCCGTAGTCGCGCAGCACCTGCGCGTTGTCCCACGCCAGGAAGGCGTCGAGCGCGGGCCCGCCGTGTGCGAGATCACTCGCACCGACCCAGCCGGCGCCGACGGGGGACTGTTCGCCGTCCTTGAGCTCGCGCACGCGCAACCCGGAGAAGACCTCGGAGAGGCGCGTGTACGCGTCCTCGACGGGCGAGGTCAGGGAGGGCAGAAGTGCGGGAACGGCCATGCCGGGGACCACCGAATCACGATCGTTAGCAGGTTAGCCTTACCTTACCCGATGTGATCGATGTTTGAACTGGAGGCCGGTCCGCCTATCGTGCACCACGGGCCCCGCCATCGCAGGCCGGGCCAGGCCCAGGCCGGAGGAGGACCCGAGTGGAGCAGGCCCGAGCGCGCGACGCCGCGACCTCGCAGCCCCACGCCTCGGTGCGCATCCCCGGCCAGCAGGGACCCGAGGGCCGCCCCGCGTCCCACTCCTCGCCCCGTGTCCCGGAGCAGGCCCGTGGCGAGCACACCCACAGCGAGCCGCCGGCCGCGCACACGGTCCGGCGTCACTCCGTCCGCGGTCAGATCCTCGACGCGCTGCGCACCGCGCTCGTCGACGGGGAACTGATGCCCGGCACCGTGTACTCGGCTCCGGCCCTCGGCGAACGGTTCGGCGTCTCGGCCACCCCGGTCCGGGAGGCGATGCAGCAACTGGCGGTCGAGGGCGCCGTCGAGGTCGTGCCCAACCGCGGGTTCCGCGTCATCGTGCGCTCCCCGCGCGAACTCGCCGAACTGGCCGAGGTCCGCGCCCTGATCGAGATCCCCGTCATGCTGCGGCTGGCACGTACGGTGCCCACCGCGCGCTGGTCCGAGCTGCGTCC
The DNA here is from genome assembly GCF_032229325.1 of Streptomyces sp. AM8-1-1. Taxonomy (NCBI): domain Bacteria; kingdom Bacillati; phylum Actinomycetota; class Actinomycetes; order Kitasatosporales; family Streptomycetaceae; genus Streptomyces; species Streptomyces sp. AM8-1-1. Next base: position 1,807,104 of record NZ_CP135086.1, on the reverse strand, counting down.
GCTCGCGGACGCGACCGCAGCGGCGGCGGCCGTCGGCGACCGCGCGGCCTACGCGGACACGGACCGTGCCTTCCACCGTGCCGTCCTGTCCCTGTCGGGCAATCACCAGCTGGTGATGGTCGCCGAGGACCTCCACCGCCGCTCCCAGTGGCCGCTGTCGACCTCCCTGGTCAGCCGCCGGGCCGATCTGGTCGCGGACGCGGCGGAACACATGGCCCTCCTGGAGGCCCTGATCGCCCAGGACCTGACCGTGGTGCGGTCGCTGGTGCGGGAGCACTTCACCGGCGCGGACGGCTGACGGGACGTCAGGTCCGATGTGACCGGGATGCCGTCGCGACCCCCGGTGCTGCCGGGGCGGTGGGGACTAAAGTGATGAGCGGTACCGCTCGTGCGCGGTCACGTCCTCAGCAACGGGGGGTTCATCCATGACCGCGGAGTCGTCGGACTCGTCGGAATCGAATGAGTCGAGTGAGTCGAGTGAGTCGACTGAGGCGTCTGAGTTGTCTGGGTCGTCGATACCCGACGACGCATGGGAGCAGTTCCAGCGGGAGAGCGAGGGCCCCGCGCGGCTGAGAGCGCCCAAGGAGCCTTCGGCGCGGGCCCGGATCGTGGCCGAGCGGCTGCGGCGGGCCGACGAGGAGGCCGCGCGGCAGGGCCTCGGCAAGCGCCGCAGGGCGGAGCCCGACGCATGGCGGGCGTGGGCCTCACGGGATCGGGTGCACAAGCCTCGCAGCAGGGCCTGGGGACTGGTCTGGGTGGTGGTGGCGGTCGGGGTCGCCCTGGTGGTCATGAACCCCGGCCGTGCGCTGTCCTGGTTCTCGTGACCGTCCGCAGGTGACCGTTCTTCTCGCGGCATTCGCGAGGTCCGAGGCTCCGCCGCTTCTGCGGTCCGGGCGTCAGGAAGCCGGTGGCTCCAGCCCGGTCAGCAGTGACGCCACGTCGAGACCCGTCAGCAGGTACTCCTCGAAGGCCCGGTTGTGCAGCGCCCACGGTGAGCGCCGCAGCCTGACCCGGTCGATCGCCCCGGGTGCGTCGTGGCCCAGCTCGATCAGCGTCTGCGCGGCCACCAGCCCCGACCGGTTGTATCCGGAGTAACAGCGCACCAGCACCCGCCGCCGGCCGCGGACCGCGTCGGCCGCGACCTCCGCGATCCGGCGTACGCGGTCGATCTCCTCCGCGGTGAGCCAGTCGTCCGGGATCGGTACGACCCGGTGCTCCACACCCGGGGACGGGCCATGGCCCTCGCGGGTGTAGAGGCTGATCACCAGGTCGAACTCGCGGTCCACGACCACGTCCTGGTGGCCCTGCTCCCCGTCCGCCCAGACATGGCCGCCCATCCACAGGCCCGTCGTGATCTCGTCCCACCGGGACCGCGGCTCCGGAACGTCCCCTTCCCTGCGCCGCGTTCTCACCGGACGGACAGCCCGCTCATGCGGCGGGTTCCGGCTGGGCCGGGGACGGCTGCGGGGGGATGTGGGCGGCCAGTTGGCTCTCCAGCCACACCGGCACACCGCCCAGCAGCCGGAACAGCCTTCCCGCTTCCGCCCGGAGCCGGGACGCCTCCGGTTCCGGCTCGCAGTCGGCGAGCGCGGCGAGCGTCGGGGCCGTGCCGATCAGATACCCGAGCTCCTCGCGGATCCGCAGCGACTCCGAGAAGCCGTGCCGCGCCTCGGCCAACTCGCCCTCGCGCAAGGCCAGTCCGGCCTGATGGTGCCAGGTGAAGGAGAGCAGCAGGGTGTCGCCCTGCGCGGTGGCGCCGTCGTGCGCACGGCGGTACGCGGCGCGAGCGGCCTGCGGCGAGTCGGCGATGTGCTCGGCGACCAGCCCTCTGCGGAAGTCCAGCAGTGGCCGTCCCGGTGAGGTGGGCGCGAGCAGGGCGGCCGCGCGGCCGAGTGCGGAGCGGGCTTCGTCCGCACGGTCGCGCACCCCGAGCCGGGTGGCGGCGTAAGCCAGCCTGCCGCGCTCGCAGGCGGCCCCGCCGCGCTCCTCGTCGTCCCGGGCGACGGCCTCCGCGGTCCGCAGCGCGTCCTCGGCCTCGGCCCAGCCGTCGCCGGTGAACAGGCAGCGCTCGACGAGCAGTCCGGCACGTTCGAGCGCGGCCGCGGGGTCCGCGGCCCGCGGGGCTAGGAGAGCAGCCGCGTCGGTCCAACAGCCGCGCGAACGCAGCCGCCATACCGCGGTCTGGAGAGGATTGTCACCCGCAGTGGTTCCGTAACCAGACATGGCGGTATGCGCCACTATGCCCTCCCCGAGCACGCCATTGAGCTGTTGAGTAAGTCGCATCTCAGCATGGATGTGTACGCCGGGCCAAGAGGCTAGGTGAATGAATTCACAATCGCTCAGCGGGCGGTGGGATCGTGATATGCGCCGTCGTGGGGAGTGATCGACCGGGGCGCGCGCGGCCGGTGCGGCTACGGGGGCGGCCGCTGAGGTGTCAACCAGCTGGATCTTTCGATGACCGCCACGAGTGAAGCCGCCGACACGTCGCGGGGGTGACGGCCGCGCCCCGTGCCGAGGCGCCCGCCGGCAACGGATGCCGGCCCCGGATGCGGCATCGGGCGGGGATGCGGGTGGGGCGCGATCCGGCGGCGGGCGGGGCGAGTTCGTTGTCGGTCGGCCGCGCCCGGCAGGACGCGAGCGGGAAGTGCGGCCACCCGCCGAGCGGGTCTGGCCGCCTGTGTCGGCGGGCCGGTCCCGGCCGTGCCCGGCTGCGGCCGGTCGGGCCGTCCAGCCTCGGCGAGCACCCTGAGGTCCGCTCCGGGGTCGACCGGGAAGACCGGCAGCGGGTTACAGCGGGGAGGCCGGCTGCGAGCCGTGTCGGCGGTCCGGTCCCGGCCGTGCCCGGCTGCGGCCGGTCGGGCCGTACAGCCGTGGCGAGCACCTTGAGGTCCGCTCCGGGGGCGACCGGGAAGACCGGCAGCGGGTTACAGCGGGGAGGCCGGCTGCGAGCCGTGTCGGCGGTCCGGTCCCGGCCCTTCCCGGCTGCGGCCGGTCGGGCCGTCCAGCCTCGGCGAGCACCCTGAGGTCCGCTCCGGGGTCGACCGGGAAGACCGGCGCGGGTTACAGCGGGAAGGCCGGGTCGGCGGGCCGGCTTCTGGGTCGAGTGCCTGGAGCGACCTCGCCCGCCGGGCGGGAGGCCCGGCCGCGCGGTCGGGCGTGAACGCGCGCGCCGCGCGGGCGGCGGCGCCAACTCCCCGCGCCCGAAGCCCCTTTCGTCCCGGCCCCGAAGCGCCGCCCGTCAGCTCATCCGCAGCGCCAGGAAGAAGTCCAGCTTGTCCTCCAGGCGCGACAGGTCACGGCCCGTCAGTTGTTCGATGCGGCCCACCCGGTATCGCAGCGTGTTCACGTGCAGATGGAGGCGGGTCGCACAGCGGGTCCAGGAGCCGTCGCAGTCGAGGAACGCCTCCAGCGTCGGGATCAGCTCCGCGCGGTGGCGGCGGTCGTAGTCCCGCAGCGGGTCGAGGAGCCTGGCCGTGAACGCGCGCCGTACGTCGTCCGGGACGAACGGCAGCAGCAGGACGTGCGACGCCAGCTCGTGGTGACCCGCCGCGCACACCCGGCCGGGGCGCGCCGCCGCCACCCGGCGGGCGTGCCGGGCCTCCTCCAGGGCGCCGCGCAGTCCCTCCGCCGAGCTGACCGCCGCGCTCACGCCCAGCGTCAGGCGCCCGTCGTCCGCGAGGCCGGCCGACAGGGGGTCGCGTACGGACGACAGCAGGGCGTCCGCGTGCAGGCCCTCGTCGGTGGCCTTGGCGTCTTCCGCGTCGGGGTCCGTGGATACGGCGGGCAGCGGTACCAGGGCGATCGCCTCGTCACCCGTATGGGCCACCGCGATCCGGTCCGACGAGTCGGGTCCCGGGGCCGTGGGGTCGACCAGGATCTCCTCCAGCAGGGACTGGGCGACCGGGCCGGCCTCGATCGCCGTGGCCGCCGAACCCGGCTGGCCCGTGGACTCCTGGTCCCAGTCCACCCGCGCCACCACGACCTGCCAGTGGGGGGCGGCGCCGAGGCCGGGCAGCAGCACGGGCGCCGCCACCCGCAGACGCGCCGCGATCTCGGCGGGCGCGGCACCCGTCTGGACCAGTTCCAGAACCTCCTGGGCGAGCCGCCGCCGTACCGTCCGGGCCGCCTCGCGGCGGTCCCGCTCGACGGCGATCAGCTGGGTCACGCCCTGGAGCAGGTCCAGCCGTGCGGCGGGCCAGTCGCCCGCGTCGGCCTCCACCGCCAGCAGCCAGTCGGACAGGACGCTCTCGCGGACATCCCGGGACGCGGGCGCTGCTCCGCGGCCGGTGTTCCGGATCGGGAAGAGCGAGTACGTCGTACCGCCGAGTGTCGCCCGGTGCGGTCCACGGCGTCCCGTGCGGGTCGCGGCCAGATGTTCACCCGCAAGAGTGGCGCTCACGGAAGCGGGGAGCTCGTCGCCCGCGCCCGCGATCTGGCGGCCGGTGGGGGAGAGGACCCAGGCATGAAGGTCCAGGTCGGAGCCGAGTAGATCGAGGACGACCTCCGGTCCGCCGCCGGCCGGGCCGGAGGTCATCAGCCTTCTGTGCCTGTCTACGACGGCGGCCAGGTCGCCGGCCCGCTCGCCGGAGACCTGGCGGACGACATATTCCGTGATGGTTGCGAATGCAACGGATTCATTGACTGCAAACAAAGGGAGGCGATGGCGCGAACACGCCGCCGCCAGATCGTCCGGGATGTCGCCCATCTCGGCCTCGCCCGCAGCCAGCCCCGCGACCCCCGCGCCCGCGAGGATCCGTACGAAAGGCTCCGAGTCCTCCGCCGAATGCCGCCACGCCAGCCCGGTCAGCACCAGCTCGCCGCCCGAGAGATAGCGGCTCGGGTCCTTGAGGTCCGTCGTCATGACGCCGCGTACGCCGCGGTCGAGTTCGTCCTCGCCGCCGAGCAGCCGCAGCCCCAGCGCGTCGTTCTCCAGCAGTGCGCGCAGCCGCATCTCGTCGCCGCCGATCTGTCTCGTTGTTGCCGGTGGCCCGTGGCCAGGGTTTCCAGGGGAAAACAGTGGGGTTACCGAGCCCCACCTTTCGTTCGAATCTACAAGACGCGACAGGCGACCAGCCAACTCCTTCATGGTTTCGGTGACTGCACCGACCGGAGCACGCCCTTGTGTACTGAGGCCACACCGCGTTAACAGCACGTGAATAACCAGTCGAGGGCCGACCGTCCCGGGCCCGCTGAGACGAACGACTTCGATTCAGAAGAGAGCCACTCATGGACTTCCTTCGCCCCGCCAGCTGGGAGGAGGCGCTCGCCGCCAAGGCAGAGCACCCCACCGCTGTACCCATTGCGGGTGGCACCGATGTGATGGTCGAGATCAACTTCGACCACCGCCGGCCCGAGTACCTCCTGGACCTGAACCGCATCGGTGAGCTGTGCGAGTGGGAGGTGGGCGAGGAGAACGTCCGCCTGGGCGCCTCCGTCCCGTACACGCAGATCATGGAGCAGCTGCGCTCAGAGCTGCCGGGACTGGCCCTCGCCTCGCACACCGTGGCCTCCCCGCAGATCCGCAACCGCGGCGGCGTCGGCGGCAACCTCGGCACCGCCTCCCCGGCCGGCGACGCCCACCCGGCGCTGCTCGCCGCGGGCGCCGAGGTCGAGGTGGAGTCGGTGCGCGGAAGCCGCCTGATCCCCATCGACGCCTTCTACACGGGCGTGAAGCGCAACGCGATGGCCGCGGACGAGCTGATCCGCGCCGTGCACATCAAGAAGGCCGACGGGCCGCAGCAGTACTCCAAGGTCGGCACCCGCAACGCGATGGTGATCGCGGTCTGCGCGTTCGGTCTGGCCCTGCACCCCGAGACCCGCACGGTCCGTACCGGCATCGGTTCGGCCGCGCCCACCCCGGTCCGGGCGACGGCGGCCGAAGAGTTCCTCAACGCCGCGCTCGAAGAGGGCGGCTTCTGGGACAGCAAGAAGATCATCACCCCGTCCGTCGCCAAGCAGTTCGCCCAGCTCGCCTCCGGCGCCTGCAACCCGATCGACGACGTTCGCGGCACCGCGAACTACCGCCGTCACGCCGTCGGGATCATGGCCCGCCGCACGCTCGGCTGGACCTGGGAGTCGTACCGCGGCAACGGCCGCAGCACTGAGGGAGTCGCATAATGCGCGTGAACTTCACGGTCAACGGCCGCAAGCAGGAGGCCGACGATGTGTGGGAGGGCGAGAGCCTTCTCTACGTCCTGCGCGAGCGCATGGGTCTGCCCGGCTCCAAGAACGCCTGTGAGCAGGGCGAGTGCGGTTCCTGCACGGTCCGCCTCGACGGTGTCCCGGTCTGTTCCTGCCTCGTCGCCGCCGGCCAGGTAGAGGGCCGCGAGGTCGTGACGGTCGAGGGCCTCGCGGACTTCGCCCAGCAGCGCTCCGCGAGCGGCTGCGCGACCGGCGCCTGCGGGACGACCCTCCAGGACGCCCGTCAGTGGAGCGCCCAGGGCACCGACTCGCAGACCGGCGAAGGCGCCGAGCTCTCGCCCATCCAGCAGGCGTTCATCGACGCCGGCGCCGTCCAGTGCGGTTTCTGCACCCCCGGCCTGCTGGTCGCCGCCGACGAGCTGCTGGAGCGCAACGCCGAGCCGTCCGACGCGGACATCCGCGAGGCGCTCTCCGGCAACCTCTGCCGCTGCACCGGCTACGAGAAGATCCTCGACGCGGTACGCCTCGCTGCGGCCCGCCAGGAAGAGACGGTCTGACAGCCATGGCCACGACTGGTACCCCCACGAACATCACCCAGGGCTCCAAGACCAAGGGCGGCATCGGCGAGTCGACGCTCCGCCCGGACGGCACCCTCAAGGTCACCGGAGAGTTCGCGTACTCATCCGACATGTGGCACGAGGACATGCTCTGGGGCCACACCCTGCGCTCCACCGTGGCGCACGCCGAGATCCGGTCGATCGACGTCTCCGAGGCGCTCGCGATGTCCGGTGTCTACGCCGTGCTGACCTACGACGACCTGCCCACCGAGGTGAAGAACTACGGCCTGGAGATCCAGGACACTCCGGTGCTCGCGCACGGCAAGGTCCGCCATCACGGCGAGCCGGTGGCCATCGTCGCCGCCGACCACCCGGAGACCGCGCGCCGCGCGGCCGCCAAGATCAAGATCGACTACGCCGAGCTGCCGCTCATCACCGACGAGGCGTCGGCGACCGCTCCGGACGCGATCCTGGTCCACGAGAACCGCGACGACCACCACATCGGCCATGTGCCGCACCCCAACATCGTGCACCGCCAGCCCATCGTGCGCGGCGACGCCGACGAGGCCGCGAAGCGCGCCGATGTGATCGTCAAGGGCGAGTACACCTTCGGCATGCAGGACCAGGCCTTCCTCGGCCCCGAGTCCGGCCTCGCGGTCCCGTCCGAGGACGGCGGCGTCGAGCTGTACGTCGCGACCCAGTGGCTGCACTCCGACCTCCGCCAGATCGCACCCGTACTCGGCCTGCCCGAGGAGAAGGTGCGGATGACGCTCTCCGGCGTCGGCGGCGCGTTCGGCGGCCGCGAGGACCTGTCGATGCAGATCCACGCTTGTCTTCTGGCCCTGCGCACCGGCAAGCCCGTCAAGATCGTCTACAACCGGTTCGAGTCCTTCTTCGGGCACGTCCACCGGCACCCGGCGAAGCTCTACTACGAGCACGGCGCCACCAAGGACGGCAAGCTCACGCACATGAAGTGCAAGATCGTCCTGGACGGCGGCGCCTACGCCTCCGCCTCCCCGGCGGTCGTCGGCAACGCCTCCTCCCTCTCCGTCGGCCCCTACGTCATCGAGGACGTCGACATCGAGGCCATCGCCCTCTACTCCAACAACCCGCCCTGCGGCGCGATGCGCGGCTTCGGCGCGGTCCAGGCGTGCTTCGCCTACGAGGCGCAGATGGACAAGCTCGCCGCGAAACTGGACATGGACCCGGTGGAGTTCCGGCAGCTCAACGCCATGGAGCAGGGCACCCTGCTGCCGACCGGCCAGCCGGTCGACTCGCCGGCCCCGGTCGCCGAGCTGCTGCGCCGCGTCAAGGCCAGGCCGCTCCCGCCCGAGCAGCAGTGGCTCGCGGCCGGTGAGCAGGCGGACGTCCGCGCGCTGCCCGGCGGTCTGTCCAACACCACCCACGGCGAAGGCGTCGTCCGCGGCGTCGGCTACGCGGTCGGCATCAAGAACGTCGGCTTCTCCGAGGGCTTCGACGACTACTCCACCGCCCGGGTGCGCATGGAGGTCGTGGGCGGCGAGCCCGTCGCGACCGTGCACACCGCCATGGCGGAGGTCGGTCAGGGCGGTGTCACCGTCCACGCGCAGATCGCCCGCACCGAGCTCGGCGTCACCCAGGTGACCATCCAGCCGGCCGACACCCAGGTCGGCTCCGCCGGATCGACGTCCGCGTCCCGCCAGACGTACGTCACCGGTGGCGCGGTCAAGAACACCTGCGAGAACGTGCGCGAGAAGGTCCTCGAGATCGGCCGCCGCAAGTTCGGCTCCTACCACCCCGCGTGGGCCACCGCCGAGCTGCTGCTCGAAGGCGGCAAGGTCGTCACCGACGGCGGCGAGGTCCTCGCCGACCTGGTGGACGTCCTCGAGGACGAGGCGGTCGACCTGGAGCTCGAATGGCGCCACCGGCCCACCGAGGCCTTCGACCTGCGCACCGGCCAGGGCAACGGCCACGTCCAGTACTCCTTCGCCGCGCACCGCGCGGTCGTCGAGGTCGACACCGAGCTCGGGCTCGTCAAGGTCGTCGAACTCGCGGTCGCCCAGGACGTCGGCAAGGCGCTCAACCCGCTGTCCGTCGTCGGCCAGATCCAGGGTGGAACCACCCAGGGACTGGGCGTGGCGGTCATGGAGGAGATCATCGTCGATCCGAAGACCGCGAAGGTGCGCAACCCCTCCTTCACGGACTATCTGATCCCCACCATCCTCGACACCCCGACCATCCCCGTCGATGTGCTCGAGCTCGCCGACGACCACGCGCCGTACGGGCTCCGTGGCATCGGTGAGGCCCCGACCCTGTCGTCCACCCCGGCCGTCCTCGCGGCGATCCGGAACGCGACGGGTCTCGAACTCAACAGGACGCCGGTACGTCCCGAACACCTCACCGGCACCTGAGAGAAGCCCTCCGGGCGGTACGTCCAGGGAACGTCACACTTCCACGGCGTACCGCCCGGAGCACCGGAGCACCGCACCGCTCGCGGCCGTTCCCCCACCGTTCGTCTCGGGCCGTCCCCCGGGTCGTGCAGCCCACACAGTCATCCCAAATCCCGCAATCTCCGTCTCCATGCGGGTGCCCCTGTGAACCTTGGGAGTAGGCATCATGACCCAGCAGTCCCAAAAGCCCAGAAGCAGCGAGGAGGACGCCGGCACCGGCACCCTCCCCCCGAACCTTCGGCCTGGGGGGACCCCCACCTCGCTTCGCTCGCCCGCCGGAGGCTCTTGGCTCGACCGTTACTTCCACATATCCCGGCGTGGATCGACCGTCGGCCGGGAGGTGCGCGGCGGCATCACCACCTTCATGGCGATGGCGTACATCATCCTTCTCAACCCGGTGATCCTCTCGGTGCCCGACGCGACCGGTCACCGGCTCGACGGCGACCAGCTCACCACCGCCACCGTCTTCGCCGCGGCCGCCACCACCATCGTGATGGGCTTCATCGGCAATGTGCCGCTGGCCCTCGCGGCGGGACTCAGCGTCTCCGCCGTCATGGCCTTCCAGGTCGCCCCGGAGATGACCTGGGGCAACGCGATGGCCATGTGTGTCATCTACGGCCTCGTGATCGTCCTGCTGGTCGTCACCGGCCTGCGTGAACTGATCATGAACGCGATCCCGTTGGCGCTCAAGCACGCCATCACCATGGGCATCGGCCTGTTCGTCTGCCTCATCGGCCTCGTCCAGGCCGGCTTCGTCACCTCGATGCCCGGAGACGGAGGCATCGCCGGTGCCAAGCCCATCCAGCTCGGTACCAGCGACATGCTCACCGGCTGGCCGGTCCTCTGCTTCGCCGTCACGGTCCTGCTGATCTTCCTGCTCCAGGTGCGCAAGGTCCCCGGCGCGATCCTCATCGGCATCATCGGCGGCACCGTCTTCGCCGCCGTCGTCCACCAGTTCGCCGGGCTCGACAAGAAGGCCTGGGGCGGTCTGAACGCTCCCGAGCTCACCGGCTCCATCGTGAGCACCCCCGACTTCGGCCTCTTCGGCCAGGTCTCGTTCGACGGCATCGGCAGCGTCGGCGGCATCACGGTCGGCGTCATCGTCTTCACCCTCGTGCTCGCCGGCTTCTTCGACGCGATGGGCACCATCATCGGCATCGGCCAGCAGGCGAACCTCGCCGACGACAAGGGCAAGATGCCGGGTCTCAACAAGGCCCTGGCCATCGACGGTGCGGGCGGCGCGATCGGCGGCCTCGCCGGTGCCTCCGGCCAGACGGTGTTCGTCGAGTCCACCGCGGGCGTCGGTGACGGTGCGCGCACCGGCTTCGCCAGCGTCATCACCGGACTCGCCTTCACGCTCTGCCTCTTCTTCACCCCGCTCGCCCAGCTGATCCCCACCCAGGTCGCCGCCGCCGCGCTCGTCGTCATCGGATCGATGATGCTCACGAACGCCAAGCACATCGACTGGAACGACCAGGCCACCGCCATCCCGGTCTTCCTGACCACCGTTCTGATGCCCTTCACCTACTCGATCACCGCGGGCATCGCGGCCGGTGTCATCGCCCACGTCCTCATCAAGGCCGTCCAGGGCCGGGCCCGCGACATCGGCTGGCTGATGTGGGTGCTGTCGGTCGTCTTCCTTGCCTACTTCGCCCTTCACCCGATCGAGGGCTGGCTCGGAGTGAAGTAACTCCCGCCGCCCGCCACACACTCTGAGGAGACCGACATGCTGGACATCGCCGACGAGCTCAACCGGTGGGTCGAGCAGGGCCGTGAGTTCGCTGTCGCCACCGTGGTGGCGGTCGGCGGCAGTGCGCCCCGGCAGCCGGGAGCCGCGCTCGCCGTCGACAGCGAGGGCACGGCGATCGGGTCGGTCTCCGGCGGGTGTGTGGAGGGCGCGGTGTACGACCTGTGCCGACAGGCACTGGAGGACGGCGAAAGCGTCCTCGAACGCTTCGGCTACAGCGACGACGATGCCTTCGCCGTGGGTCTGACCTGCGGCGGGGTCATCGACATCCTCGTTACCCCGGTACGCGGCGCCGTCATCCCGGCGGCGCTTGCGGCGGCCGCGTCGGGTGAGGCGGCCGCCCTCGCCAGGATCACCGAGGGCCCTGCCGACCTGCTCGGCCGCGCGCTGCTCGTACGCCCCGACGGCTCCCGCGAGGGCAGCCTCGGCGGCCACCCCGAACTGGACCGAACCGCCGCGGCGGAGGCGGGCGCGCTGCTGGACGCCGGCCGCACCGGCACGGTCACCATCGGCGCGGACGGCAGCCGCTGCGGCCGTCCGCTGACGCTGCTCGTCGAGTCGAGCGTCCCCGCCCCGCGCATGATCGTTTTCGGTGCGATCGACTTCGCCTCGGCGCTCGTACGGATGGGCAAGTTCCTCGGCTACCACGTGACCGTCTGCGACGCACGGCCCGTCTTCGCGACCCGGACCCGCTTCCCGGAGGCGGACGAGATCGTCGTCGACTGGCCGCACCGCTACCTGGAATCGACGGAGGTCGACTCCCGTACGGTCCTGTGCGTCCTGACCCACGACGCCAAGTTCGATGTGCCGCTCCTCGAACTCGCCCTCGCACTCCCGGTCGCCTACATCGGCGCGATGGGCTCCCGCCGCACCCACCAGGACCGCAACCGGCGCCTGCGTGAAGTGGGCGTCAGCGAACTCGAACTGGCCCGGCTGCGCAGCCCGATCGGCCTGGACCTCGGCGCCCGTACCCCGGAGGAGACGGCCCTGTCGATCGCCGCGGAGATCGTCGCCCACCGCCGCGGCGGCAGCGGCGTCTCACTGACCGGTGCCCACACCCCGATCCACCACGACGCCACGGACCGCACCGCGGGCCGGATCGGCTCGGTCGCCTGACCCGTCGGCCGGTCGCCTGACCCATCGGCCGGTCGCCCGATCGCGGGCTGCCCCGCCGGGCACTCTGCCTCTTGCGCGGAACGCCGCTACGGCAGATCACGGGGGACACGGCGGCCCGCCGGAGGGGAGGCCCCGGCCGCCCGCCGGGGCGATCCGGCCGCCGCCGGGAATTCGGTTGCCGAACGCCCGCACGGCACGGTCTCATCAGGGGGACGACTCGACGACTCAGAGGTGGTGCGTGTATGCCCAGGGACCGGTGGAAGCGTTCTCGCGATCGGGGAAGGCCTCCCACCTCCGTGGTGTGAACTCCCCGGATGCGAGACGACATCGACCGCTGTCGCCCTGTCCCACGCATCACCCCAGGAGTCGTGTCCACGATGTCACGCAACACCTCCCGGCGCGCCCGCACCGAGGCGCGCGCCGAGTCCTTCCGCTGTCTGCAGTGCGGTCTCGACGTTCCGATGACCGCTGCCGGCACCGGCCACCGCAACCACTGTCCGAACTGCCTGTGGAGCCGTCACCTCGACGACACCCCGGGCGACCGGGCGGCCGACTGCGGCGCCCGGATGGAACCCCTCGCCATCTCCGTACGCGGTGATGGAGAGTGGGTGCTCGTCCACCGCTGTACCCACTGCGGTGTGCTCCACGCCAACCGGACGGCGGGCGACGACAACGCCCTGCCGCTGACCCGCCTCGCGGTCCGGCCGCTGGCGCAGCCGCCGTTCCCGCTGGAGCGCCTGACCGCGCTGTGACGACGAGCCGTGCCTCCCGGGTCCCCGGACCCGGGAGGCACGGCCCGCTCAGCCGCCCTTCGTCGCCACCACCAGCCGGCAGCGCGGGCTGCCGTCCGTCAGGCGTCCCAGCTCCTCCAGCGGCAGCAACTCCACCGTGAACCCCGCCCGGGTCAGCTCGTCCTGCACCTCGACGAGGCGGAAGGTGCGGTAGTACATGACGAACTCGGGCTTCCACACCAGGTTCCGTACGCGCATCACCGCGTCGAAGCCCCACAGGGTCCAGTACTGCCGTGAGCCCACCCGCGCGGGAGCCGGGAGCGGGAAGACGAACCGGCCACCGGGCCGCAGCGAGCGATGGACCTGGGTGAACAGCGCCGGCAGTTCACGCGGCAGGAAGTGCCCGAACGCGCCGAAACTCACCGCCAGGTCGAAGACCGGGGCGAAGGGAAGAGCCCGGGCGTCCGCACGGACCCAGTGCACCGACGGGCCCTCCGGTGTGCCCGGCTCCGGCAGGACCGCCCGGGCGTGGGCGAGCATCCCCGCACTGAAGTCGACGCCCGTGACCTGCTCCTCGCACACCTGCCGCAGTACGCCGACCCCCGCGCCGGTGCCGCAGCAGACGTCGAGCCCCGAGCGGAACGGACCGAGGGACCGCACAGCGCGGGTCACCGGATCCAGTACGCGGTCCGGGGTGCGGAAGGGTGTCCTGTCGAACGTGGGAGCCAGCAGATCGTAGCCGTGCTCGACCGACGAGAGAGCCTGGACGGCCAGCTCGCGAAGGGTGGGGCCGGAAGGGGTGAACATCACCTTCACAGTAGTGCCCCACGCGCCCCGGGGGTTGAACATCACCACTCCACGATCCGTATTCGGAGAGGGTCCCTGCGCTTCGTGAGGGCCACAGGCAGGCAGGGGAGGCAGCTTCATGGCCGGCAGCAATGTCACGGCACTCTTTCGCGCGTCCACGGCGCACAGCCCTTCGTACTTCACCCTGAACAGGGCGGGCGGCGCCGAGGCGGGAGAGATCACCGACTTCTGCATCCCCTGCAACCCGTACTTCCCCACCCCTGAGATGTTCGAGATGCTCGGCAGCCGGCTGCGCGAGATCCTCACCTACTACCCGAGCGGCGCCGACACCATCACCGCCGAGCTGTGCCAGGTGCTCGGTCTCAATCCGCAGACCGTCGCGATGGGCAACGGCTCCACCGAACTGATCACCTGGATCGATCACTTGCTGGTCCGCGAATCGCTGGCCGTCCCCGTGCCCACCTTCGGACGGTGGACCGACCAGCCGATGGAGACGGGCAAACGCGTCGACATGCTGCTGCTTCCGGAGGCACACGGATTCGGCCTGGACCCGGCCTCCTTCGTGCAGTTCATCCGGTCCCGCGGCTCCCGCACCGCCGTCATCTGCAACCCCAACAACCCCGACGGCGGCTATCTGCCCAAGCAGAAGGTCATCGCCCTCCTCGACGAGCTCCAGGACCTCGATCTGGTCGTCGTCGACGAGTCGTTCCTCGAGTTCGCGGACGCCGAGCCCGATCCGAGCGTCGCCGCCGAGGCGGTACTGCGGACGAACGTGATCGTGCTGCGCAGCCTCGGCAAGAACTTCGGCCTGCACGGCGTCCGGTTCGGCTATCTCGTCTCCAACCCGACGCTCGCGGGCAAGGTGCGTGCCGCGCTGCCCAAGTGGAACCTCAACTCCTTTGCCGAGACCGTGGTGTTCATGCTGAGGGAACACCGTCAGGAGTACGCGCAGAGTCTCGCCCAGGCGCGTCAGGACCGGCAGGAGATGATGTGGCGGCTGTCCCAGCTGCCGGGGCTGACCGTCTACCCCTCGCAGGGGAACTTCCTCTATGTACGCCTCCCGGAGGGTGTGGACGGAGCCGTTCTGCGTGACCGCCTGCTCGGCGAGCACGGCGTGCTGGTGCGCGAGTGCAGCAACAAGGTGGGCAGTTCCGGCCGCTTCCTGCGACTCGTGATCAGACCGCAGCACGATGTGGCACGGCTGATGTCGGCGATGGAACAGGTCCTCTACGGCCGCAGCGTGCAGGTCCCCGAGCAGCCTCCGCAGCCGATGGCGCCCATGCTCTCCCAGGTCCCCTCGCAGGCACAGCCCCAACCGCAGCCCCAGCCGCAACCCCAGCGCCAGCCGCAGCCTCAGATGCAGATGCAGATGCAGGCCCCGGCACCGATGCTGGCGCTCGCTCAGGAACCGGTCTCGGCCCGGGGGTTGTCCCCGGCCCGCCAGCCGGCCCCCGGCCGCACCGCTGCACCCCCGGCGGCCCCCGCGGCCGCGCTCTCCCAGGCGATGGTCCCCGGGTACACGTCGGGGACGGCGGCGGTCGACCGGCTGATCGCGGGGGCGTGACCCTCCGGAGCGACAAGAAACAGGTGGCCCTGACGCCGTGTCCGTCCGCAGGCCGACACACGGCGGCCGGGCCTGCTCCCCGTGAGGTACGGGCAGTTGCGCCGAGCAGGGGACGACCGGCCCGAGGCGGATGCCGAGGATGGCAGCAACCGTCCGAAGGAGTCGTCATGCGCCACCCTGCCGCGCTGCTTGCCACCGCCCTGCTGCCCCTGATCGCCCTGTCCACCGCCGGTACGGCGTTCGCGTCCGGGGGTGGATCCGGCCCGGTACGGCTGTCCGGGCCCAGCCCGTTCGCCGGCTGTGCACCCGGCGCGGCCGACGGGCTGATGGCCGAGGGCGCCATCGAACCCGGCCTCGCGTCCGACCCGTCCCGTCCCGGCCTGATGGCCGCGGTGTGGCCGCAGGACCGCCAGCGGGGTCTGGTCGTCGCCGTGACGAAGGACGGCGGTCGCACCTGGAAGCGGTCCGTCGTTCCCGGTCTGACCCGCTGCTCGGGAGGCCGCTTCGATTACGTCGACGAGCCGGCCGTGACCTTCACGGGCGACGGCGGACTCGTCGTGTCGGGCGGTCTGTTCATGGCCGACGGATCCGACTCGGCCGGTCTGTCGGTGCGTTCCGACGACGACGGGGCGACCTGGGCCGCCCCGGCGGTGATCGCCCGCGAGCCGGACCCGGCCGAGGGCGGGGTCGCCGCCGGTCCGGTCGTCGTCGACCCGCGCAGCCCCCGGGTGATGTACGCCGTCACCCCGCGCTTCCCGGCGACGGAACGCTCGCGCAACCAGGCCCTGATCGCGCGCAGCAGCGACGGAGGACGGACCTGGCAGAGCCCGCACCTGGTCGTCGACTCGGGCGAGGGCCACATGGTGTCGGGGCACCGGCTGAGTGTGCTGCCCGACGGCACCCTCGTCGACGTCTACACCCTCATCCGGTTCGGCGGCCCCGTCCTGTCCGTGCACGCGACGCGTTCCACGGACGGCGGGCGGACCTGGTCGGCGCCGGTCAAGGTGTCCGATCTGCGTACGAAGTGGCTCTTCCAGGACCCCGAGTCGGGGGAGCAGGTCTCCCACACCACGAGCCTGCTCTCCGACTCGGGCGTCGATCCCCGTACCGGGCGGATGTACGCGGCCTGGCAGGACGCGAGGTTCAGCGCAGGCGCCGCCGACGGGGTGGCGCTGTCGTCCTCCGGTGACGGAGGGCGCACCTGGAGCGAGCCCGTCAAGGTGAACCGCACACCGGCCGGCATCCCCGCCGCTCATCAGCAGGCGTTCACCGTCTCGCTGGACGTGGCCCGGGACGGGACGGTCGGTGTCGCGTACTCCGACTTCCGTCACAACGACGCCCGGGCGCCCCTGTTCACGGACCGCTGGCTGGTGCGCTGCCGCCCGCTCGCATCGGCCGCGGGCGGCTGTCACCTGCCGACCGCTGGTACGGACCGCGGTTCAGCCCGTTGGAAGGAGACACGGCTGACTCCCGAGTCCTTCGACATGCGTCAGGCGCCCCGGATTCCCGATGCCGGCAGTCCGCGCGGCTACTTCCTGGGGGAGCAGATGGGACTGGCCGCCACGGGCCGGGGGTTCGCCGCGGCCTGGGCAGTTCCTGATGCCCCGGGCAGCGCGGCGATCCACGTCCGCCCCGCCGCCTGATACCGCGGCGTCCGCGAGTCTTGACGCAGACACGCCACAGACCTACCTTCCTATCGCTGAGGTTGTTCAGCTATTAACCCATCGTTCAGAATCCTGAACGAACAGCGGTTGAAGGAGCCCATGATGACCGGAAAGCGTCTCTTACTGGCGGGGGCCGCAGCGACCTGCGGACTCATCTTCGTCGCGCCCCAGGCTTCCGCGGAGGTCGAGCCGGGAGGGTGGACGTCGCACTCGCCGTCCTTCTCCGTCCAGGAGAGGGGTTGCGGCCAGGTCGACAACCTCACCTTCCGCCTCACCTGCTCGACCACCAGCGGCGACCAGCGCGCCGAGCGCCGGTACGCCACGTACAACGGCGGCACCCACCAGTTCGAGGGCTACTTCCGCATCACGGCCATGAGCGGGACCCGCATCAGTCTCAAGCAGACGTTCCGCGACGGCTCGTCGGCCGGTCCGTACTTCATGCTCGCCGTCGAGCGCGGCGGCCGCCTGTACGCCGTGCACGGCGGAGCGACCGTCGCCGACGGAGCGACGGTCGGCACACAGGTCCGTGTCAACACCGTTCACCAGGTGGGCACGTCCCACCGCACCTACATCAACGGCTCCCGCCGGCACACGTACGACAGCCCCGGCGGCAGCTACTACGACAAGTTCGGCGCCTACCGCACGAACAGTGGCAACGGGACCGCCACCGTGCAGTGGAGCGGCATCAAGTTCTGGCGCAAGTGAGCGCACGGTCCTCGGATGACGACGATTCCCCGCCCGGCCGCCCGCGCGCTGCTGGCCACCGCTCTGGTGTCCGCCGTCCTGTCCGGCTGCACGGACAGCTCCGCGGACGCCTCCGCGGGCGCGCGGGCGGACGGGCCCGCCGCCGGGAAAGCCGCCGGGAAACCTGACACCACGGCCGGTGTGACGCTGGCGGCCACCCTCGACTCACCGATCGACATCACGCTGCGCTGGAGCGGCCGGGACCCGGGAGCGGCGGGGCACGTCGTCGAGTTCGCCACCGAGCGGCAGGGGCCGTACACCGTCCTGCAGTTCGCGCCGCCCGGCCGGCGCGCGTACACCCACCCCGATCTCATCCCGATGACCCCCTTCTACTACCGGCTCCGGCCCTACTACGGGCCCGCGTCGGACGCGGTCGGCATCGCGCTGCCGCCGGGCGGCTTCGGTGAGCGGGACCAGCGGAAGGACCACGGGTGGGCCGAGCCCCGGAAGCTCCCCGGCGACGAAGGGGCCGGCGCACCCCGGTACCCCGTCACGGGAGGCCCGGACAGGGCGGCGGCGCCGACCGAGCTGGAGGCGACCGTCATGCACGCGAACGGTGTGAAGCTCACCTGGCAGGACCACGCCCGGGACGAAGTGGGCTATCTGATCGAGATACGGCCCGCCGGCGAACGCGAGTACCGGGTCGCCGCGGTCCTCGACGCGGACATCGAGTCCGCCGGGCTGATCACCCTGCCGCAGGAGAAGAAGGCGGCGATCCGCGTCCGGCCCCTGCGCTACGGGCAGCAGTCCAACATCGTCCACCGCACGACGGGAGCGGAGACGTCCGGCTGACCGGGAACCGGAGGCCGACGGCCGACGCCGGACCCGGGTACCTCTGGCTACGGACGGAATGTCGCGTTCGCGCCGCCGGCCTTGTGCACAACGGCGCAGGCCCGCAGCGGTACACCGCCCCTAGCCTCGCCGGAACAGCACCAACGAGGGGCGGTACCGGTGAACTGGCTCATCCGCGACTACCGCGAGAGCGATCTCGCGGCGGTGGTCCACCTGATCGACACCACGGCCGAGCTCGGCCAGGAGTCCGTGTTCTCGCTCGCCGAGTGCATCGGCGCGCTCACCTCGCGCCAGCACGCGGTCGTCGCGGTGCACCAGGGCGTACCGATCGGCGCGGCGCTGGCCACCGTGGCGGGCGAGCGGGCCTGGGTGATGCGTGTCGCCATCTCCTCCGCCTGGCGCGGCCGGGGTCTTGCGAGCGCGCTCCTCGTGGAGCTGGAGCGGCGCCTGATCGCAGCCCGCGTGGGGCGTATCGCCTATGTGCTGCCCGAGGAGGAACTGCTCGGCGAGGGGCTGCTGAACGCCGGATACACACGGCAGCCCGCCGTCGCCTACTTCGAGAAGGTCGAGCCGTTGCACGGTCCGGCGGCCAATCTGCTGGAGGACCTCGGCGGCCGGTTCCTGCCGAGCGATCTGTGGACCAGGGTCGCCGGCATGGAGGCAGAGAAGGACTTGATCGAACGGCGGGTGGTGCTGCCGCTGGCGGAGCCCGAGCGCGCCGCCCGGCACGGCGTCCGACCGCCGCGTGCGGTCGCGCTGTTCGGTCCGCCGGGGACGGGTAAGACCACGTTCGCCCGCGCCGTCGCGGCCCGGCTCGGCTGGCCCTTCGTCGAACTGCTGCCCTCCCGGCTGGCGGACGAGGGCAATCTCGCCGCCGCGCTGCGCAGTGCCTTCGCCCGGATCGCGGAGCTGGAGCGGGTGCTGGTCTTCATCGACGAGGTCGAGGAGATCGCCCCGGTGCGCTCGGACGCGGTGCAGGTGGGCGGGATGCACGGCGTGACCAATGAACTGCTCAAGCTCATCCCGGGTTTCCGGGAGGGCGACGAGCGTCTCCTGGTGTGCGCCACCAACTCCGTACGCTCACTGGACCCGGCGTTCCTGCGGCCCGGGCGGTTCGACTACCTGATTCCGATCGGTACGCCGGACGCGGCGGCCCGTGCCGCCATCTGGTCCCGCTTCACGGACGGCCGCCCTGATGTCGAGGTCCCTGTCCTGGTCGCGGCCAGTGAGCTGTTCACGCCCGCCGACATCGAGCACGCGGCACGGATCGCGGCACAGAGTGCGTTCGAGCGGGACCTGGAGACGATCGGTGGCGCCCCGCTCGACCGGCGCGATCTCGGGGCGGGGACCGAGGACTATCTGACGGCGATCTCCCAGTGCCGTCCGACGGTGACGACCGAAATGATCGAGCAGTTCGGAGCGGACATCACCGCGCATGCGCGGGTATGACACGAGTACTCAACACCCCCTTTTCCGTTGGCCATTGCATTCGAGCCACCGTGGGCATTCCTGATCGGTAAACGATCAGTAAATGGGAACGGGCCGGCGATCGCGGCGGATACGTTCGAGCCGTGAATGCGAAAAACCTCCCCCAGGCCCGCACGGGCCTTCCCCGAACCGGCGCAGGCCCTGACCGGGTCGGCACCGGACGCCGTGCGCTGCTGCGCGCCGCGGTCGCCGGCGGTGCGACCGCGGTCGGCGGGCTCGCGCTCGGCGCGACGCCCGCCACGGCGGCACCGCGGACCGGCAACCGCCCGGCCACCCCCGCTCAGGCGCTCAAGGAGCTCTCCGCGGGCAACCATCGCTGGCGCACGTTCCGCCAGCAACACCCCCACGAGACCAGGGCCGTTCGCCATGCCCTGGTCTCCGGACAGAACCCGTTCGCGGTCGTGCTGTGCTGCGTCGACTCACGTGTACCTCCGGAGCTGATCTTCGATCAGGGCCTCGGTGATCTGCTCACCGTACGGTCGGCGGGCGAGGTGCTGGACGAGGCGGTGCTGGGCAGCGTCGCGTACGGTGTACTGGAACTCGGCATACCCTTGGTCCTCGTGCTCGGGCACCAGTCCTGCGGCGCGGTCGAGGCAGCGGTCCACGCCGACGAGACGGGGGACGAACTCCCCGCGCACATCCAGTATCTGGCCGACCAGATACGCCCGGCGATAGACCGCGGCCAGTACGGCGACGCACGCGTCGACTCGACGATCAACCGTCAGGTCGCCCTGGTGCACCGCCGGCTCTCGGCGGAACCCGACCTGGCGGCGAAGATCGCCGCCGGTGAACTGGCCGTCGTCGGGGCGCGCTACGAACTGGACAGTCAGCTGGTGCACACGATCGCCTGACGTCACCGAGCGTGTCGGGTGAAGGCCCCGGTGGCGGCGAAGGATGCCGCGGCCGGGGCGCGGCGCATTCGCCGGCGGCGCCCTTGCGCACCGCCGTATGGTTCTATACCAGCTGAATCGTCAGTCAGTAGGTGGCTACGACACGGGAAACGGAAGATGACCAACGAGCCGGAAATGCCAGCCCTCCTGGGCAGGCCCGAGCGCATGTGGGAACGCGCTGTCCTCCTCGTGCTGATCGCCGTCACCAGAACGGCCCGTCCCGCATTCCGCCTGGGGGAGCGCGCGCTGGAGTGTTCGCATTCCAATGGCGGGTGGAATCTGGAGCTGCTGCCGGACGGCAATGCGGTCTTCTTCGGCCAGGACGTCGACTGCAGCGACACCACCTACAGGGGCGACAAGCCCGTCGACCTGCTGGCCGGCGCACCTTCCTGGCTGCCCTACGGCCGGCTCCGCGATCTGAACGACGGCTATGAACTGGGCTATCTGTACTGGTGGGAGGGGGACCGCTGGGGCCGCGCCCCCTACCCCGACTTCGTCGAGGACGACGGTCTGGCCGCCTCCTGCGACGGATACGCCGGACTCTTCGACGACAGGTCACTCGCCGACAGCTTCGCCGACGCCGGCTACCGGGACCGGGAGGTGACCGAGCGCTTCACGGCCCGGGTCGCGGCCCGCACGGTGAACGCCGAAGCCCTCAGGGACCTGATGGACTCGGCCTCCGATCCGGGCCCGCTGCCGTGGGAGTCACGGCTGCCGAGCGCTCTGGAGTGGGCGCAGCGGCTGGGCGTCGCCGGACCGACGGAGGCGCAACAGCCCTCGTGAAGGGACGGGCACACGACAGCCCTCCTGGATCGACGCGTCACGGCTTCCGCTGAGCAGGGCGCACGCGTCGTACGTATCCCTTCCCGTACGCCCCCGCACGCCCGAAGGGACCTTCAGCATGGGATACGCGACCCGGAGCCGACGGGCCACCGTGTTGCTCGCAGGCCTGCTCGTACTTCCGCTCGCCGGCTGCTCCGACGAGCCGGACGGTGCGACGGACAAGAAGGCGGCGGCGAGGCAGACGGCGGAGAAGCGGA
Organism: Streptomyces sp. AM8-1-1; assembly: GCF_032229325.1. Classification (NCBI taxonomy): domain Bacteria; kingdom Bacillati; phylum Actinomycetota; class Actinomycetes; order Kitasatosporales; family Streptomycetaceae; genus Streptomyces; species Streptomyces sp. AM8-1-1. Next base: position 1,785,394 of record NZ_CP135086.1, on the reverse strand, counting down.
CCCCGGCGAAGCAGCAACCCCGCCCGGCCGCGACCGCGCCGGCGCCGGCTCCCGCGAACGTCGAGAAGATCGGCGCGCTCACCGGCTGCACTCCCGAGGTCCGCATCCAGGCCAAGGAACTCCGTGAAGGCGTGTGCACCACGGCGCAGGGCAGTTGGACCGTCACCACGTTCCCCGAGGAGAAGTTCAAGACGATCTGGCTGGACAGTGCCCGGATGTACGGCGGGACCTATCTGGTCGGGCCGCGATGGGCCGTCGGTGGAAAGCCGGAGCTGTTGGACACCCTGCGCACCAAGCTCGGCGGTGAGGTCGTGCGTCTGCGGGACGCCGCCCCGGGCAGCAGTCCGTCCTCCTGACCCCTGCATCACTGGCTTCAACTGCCATACCGGCAACGGAGTTGCGCACCGGCGATTCGCCCGACCGTGCCCGTGCGGCCACCACGCCCTCGAAGGGACGATGGCGTCCGACGGGGCTCCCGCCGCCTCGGCGAGGTCCGGGACCGGAACGCGGAGGAGGCCGTGCCGGAGGTGCGGGCGATGGCGATCTTCCGCTGACCGGCGCGCCGCCTGCGCGGCAGCCGCACCCCGGCGGGCCGGGCGTGGCAGACTTCCGGCCGATGAACGTCCGGCCCCGCACGGCCGTACTGCTGACTGGCAACGACACCTGGACCGTCACCGCCACGGTCGGTCCGTCATACGCCGGCCGGGCAGGAGGGACATGCTGTGACCCTGTCTTCTTCGAAGGCGCGACTGGCAGCGCTGCGCACCGACCTCGAGCGCCGCAATCCGGCACAGCCCGAATTTCATCAGGCGGCGACGGAAGTGCTGGACACCCTGGCGCCCGTACTCGCCGCCCGGCCCGAGTACGCGGAACCGGGGCTCGTCGAGCGCCTCTGTGAACCCGAACGTCAGATCATCTTCCGCGTGCCCTGGCAGGACGACCGTGGTGAGGTTCAGGTCAACCGCGGATTCCGGGTCGAGTTCAACAGCGCGCTGGGCCCCTACAAGGGCGGACTGCGTTTCCACCCCTCGGTGAACCTGGGCGTGGTGAAGTTCCTCGGCTTCGAACAGGTCTTCAAGAACGCGCTCACGGGGCTCGGTATCGGCGGTGGCAAGGGCGGCAGCGACTTCGACCCGCGCGGCCGCTCGGACGCCGAAGTCATGCGCTTCTGCCAGTCCTTCATGACCGAGTTGCAGCGGCACATCGGCGAGCACACCGATGTTCCCGCGGGGGACATCGGCGTCGGCGGCCGGGAGATCGGCTATCTGTTCGGCCAGTACCGCCGGATCACCAACCGCTGGGACGCCGGAGTCCTCACCGGCAAGGGCCAGGGCTGGGGCGGCTCGGCCATGCGCACCGAGGCGACCGGGTACGGCAGCGTGCTCTTCGCCGCCGAGATGCTGCGCCTGCGCGGCGAGGAGCTCCAGGGCCAGGCGGCCGTGGTCTCCGGCTCCGGCAACGTCGCCATCCACACCATCGAGAAGCTGACGCGCAGCGGCGCCCACCCCATGACCTGCTCCGACTCCGAGGGCTGTGTCGTGGACGAGAAGGGCATCGACCTCGAACTCCTGCGTCAGGTCAAGGAGGTGGAGCGCGCCCGGATCAGCGAGTACGCCAAGCGTCGCGGCGCATCCGCGCGCTTCCTCCCCGGCGGCCGGGTGTGGGACGTGCCCTGCGACATCGCCTTCCCTTCGGCCACCCAGAACGAGCTGCACGCCGACGACGCGCTCGCCCTCGTGCGCAACGGGGTCAAGGCCGTCTCCGAGGGCGCCAACATGCCCACCACCCCCGAGGCGGTACGCATCCTCCAGGACGCGGGTGTGGCGTTCGGCCCGGGCAAGGCCGCGAATGCCGGCGGCGTCGCGGTCAGCGCCCTGGAGATGCGGCAGAACGCCTCCCGCGACGCGTGGACCGCGATGCGCGTGGAGGAGGAACTCGCCGTCATCATGCGGGACATCCACCAGGTCGCCCACGACACGGCGGAACGCTACGGCCTTCCCGGCGACTATGTGGCAGGTGCCAACATCGCGGGGTTCGAGCGGGTGGCGGACGCGATGCTGGCCCAGGGCCTGATCTAGCACCGGCAGCCCGCCGGTGGACCAGGGGCCCGCATCGCTTCGGTGCGGGCCCCTCGCACGGCTGCCGCCCTCCGCGTCAACGGCGCTGCAACGCCTTGACGTTGTTCCCGAACGTCCAGTTCTTCGACCCGTCCCAGTTGACCGACCATGTCATCAGGCCCTTGAGCCCTCCGCCGTAGGTGTTCCAGGCCTGCGCGACCAGATTCGGCGCCATGTGGCCGCCGCCGGCGCCGGGCTGGGCCGGCAGACCGGGGACCTGCTTGTCGTACGGCACCCGGATCGTGGTGCCCTGGACGACCAGACCTTTGTTGAGACAGTCGGTCTGCGCGGTGAAGCCCTGGACGGTCCCCGCGGAGTAGGAGTCGCGGGAACAGCCGTACATGCTGCCGTTGTAGTACTGCATGTTGAGCCACCAAAGCCGGCCGTTGTCGGCGTACTTCTTCACGATCGGCAGGTACGCGCCCCAGATCGATCCGTAGGCCACGCGACGCCCAGCAGACGTAACGTCCGTCCGATCATGCTGTGCTCCCTTCGTGCCGGAGTGGTACCGGAGGAGTTCAGCGTCTTGTGGTCCAGACCTTTCGTCAATAGGTCTGGACCAAGTTGCCGGGCCGGTGCGCCGGTTGACGAGGCGGCGGCGGCGGTACGGTCGGGCCGAGTGCGGAGATACCAGGGGGCGCATGTGGCACGAGTGGTGGAGTTGGCGTACTACCCCGTCAAGGGGTGCGCCGGCAGCGCGGTGCGCGAGGCGGTGCTGACACCCGCGGGACTCGCACACGACCGCAGTTTCATGGTGGTGGGTGAGCAGGGGGTGTACCGCACCCAGCGCCGGGACCCGCGGCTCGCGCTGATCGTCCCCACGATCGGCGCCGACGGCCTCCGGCTCACTCTGAACGCGCCCCGGCACGAGCCGGTCGCGATCGACGTCGACACCACCGGACCACGCAGGGACGTCGATCTGTTCGGTGCCGCCTTCCTCGGGATCGACCAGGGCGACGACGCCGCCGAGTGGCTCTCCACCGTCCTCGCCGCACCGAGCAGGCTCGTCCGCGTGCCGCCCGAGCACCACCGGGTGACCGACGGCCGCACACCCGGCACCTCCGGCTATGCCGACAGCTGCGCCGTCCACCTGCTGTCCCGGTCGAGCCTCGACCTGCTCAACGAGAAGCTCGCCGAGCGGGGCGCTGCGCCGATGCCGATGGACCGCTTCCGCCCCAACATCGTCGTCGGCGGCTGGGACGAGCCGCACACGGAGGACCGCGCACGCCACATCACCGTCGGAGCGGCGGAACTGGGCTACGCCAAACCGGCCATTCGCTGCGCCGTCACGGTGGTCGACCAGCTCACCGGCGAACGGGACGGCCCGGAGCCGCTCCGCTCGCTTGCCGGCTACCGCCGCGCGAGGGAGGGCGGCGTCGCCTTCGGTGCGAAGTTCGCGGTGCTGCGGCCGGGCAGGCTGGCCGTGGGCGACGAGCTGACGGTCGGCACCTGGGGAGAGACCGAGGTGTAGCCGCGGTGGGCACTCACCCGCGGTCGATATCCGGCAACGCGAAGAAGCTGCCGCCGTGCTCGTCGACATGCACCACGTATCTGCCCACGCGGACGACCTGCACCGGGCCCGACCGCCAGGCGCCGCACGGCCCTTGACTGCCGGGCAGGGGTGTCCAGACCTCGTGGAACGTGCTGCCGTCCGGGTTCGTGCCCGACTCGGTCATGTCACCGCCGGACGCACGCGCCAGCCGCCCCACGTCCTCGCCCGGTTCCCCGACGTCGTGATGGAACCGGACCAGGCCGTCGCCGTAGGCGGTCACGCCGGCGAAACCCCGGCTGTCGGCGTACCAGTCGCCGGCCTGGAGCCAGACCACGTGCTCGTTCTCCTGCAGCGGTCCGCCGTCACGGCTGATTCCGGCGCGCAGCCATGCGCCGGGAGAGGGTGGCTTCACCCGTCCAGCATGGCAGCCGGGCGACATGTCTTCGGCCCGCTGTGTCAGCGGCAGATACGTCAGCGGCGCCAGAGCCGTCGCAGTCCACGAGGCTGCGGGACACCACCCGTCGTGGTCGTCGCACCGGCAGCCGCCGGACGGGCCGACTCACGCCGCAGGAAGTACTCCGCGTCCTTCGGGCGGCCCAACTCCGTGGTGCGGGGCCTCGGCGCCGGCTCCAGGTGCGGAATGTACTTGGAGCAGTGGACGTACGCCTCGTGGACCGTCACGTGCACCCACAACTGCGCCTGCCGTCCCGGAGCAGCGTCCCGCGGAAGATCGGGGTGCGCGGCACGCTGCTCCTCGTCGGTGCGCAGTGCGGCCGCGCCGTTGACGTGCAGACCGATGTGATGCCGGGTGAAGTCGACGAACAGCAGGCCGAGATGGGGATTCTCGACGAGGTTCCCCACACCGGCCAGGACGCCGTTGCCGCGGTACTCGGGATAGGTCAGCGTGCGGTCGTCCAGCACGGTGACGAACCCGGGCGGCCCGCCGCGGAACGTCGCGTCACAGGCACCGCCGGCGTCCGCCGTGGACAGGAACACCATGGTCTGGTCACCGATGAACTCCCGCATGGCAGGCGTGAGTACGTCGTGCATCTGCCGGTCGTAGAAGTCGGCCGCCCGCTCGGCGGTGCCGAACTGCTTCTGGGCCAGCCGTTCCCCGTAGGAGCCGAACTCCTGGTCGCTGGTGGTCACGGCGGTTGGGCCTCCTCGGAAGAACGGCTGGATCCGGCGGAGGCTCATTTTCGTCTGCGCTGTATCTCCCCGTCCAGGGACGGGGAGATACAGCCGGCAGGTCGTCAGCGGGTCCGGCCCGCTCACCCGCCCTCCGTCTCACCTGCCGGGGCGCTCCGGGCGGTACGCGTCCTGCCGGCCCGGCTTCCCCGGGTGCTCGCCCGGCCCCTCGGTGTGGCTGGCCAGAGGGGTGGGGGACAGCGCGGTGCTCTCCTCGCCCGGCTCCAGCAGGGTGTCCGCCGGGCCGACGATCAAGGGGTCGGGACGGCCGACGGTCTCCTTGTCCTTGCTCGCGTAGTCCAGCTGCGAGAGCAGGCTGCGCATCGCCTCCAGCCGCCCCCGCCGCTTGTCGTTGCTCTTCACCACGGTCCACGGGGCATGGCTGGTATCGGTGGCCCGGAACATGTCGACCTTGGCGGCGGTGTAGTCGTCCCACAGGTCCAGCGACGCGAGGTCGGTGGGGGAGAGCTTCCACTGCCGTACCGGGTCGATCTGGCGGATCGCGAAACGGGTGCGCTGCTCGGCCTTGGACACGGAGAACCAGAACTTCACCAGCACGATGCCGTCGTCCACCAGCATCTGTTCGAAGCGAGGGCACTCGTGCAGAAACAGCTCGTACTGCTCCGTGCTGCAAAAGCCCATGACCCGTTCCACACCGGCGCGGTTGTACCAGGAGCGGTCGAAGAAGACGATCTCGCCGGCAGCCGGCAGATGTGCCACATAGCGCTGGAAGTACCACTGGCCCGCTTCGCGCTCCGTCGGCTTCTCCAGGGCCACCACGCGCGCGCCACGCGGATTCAGCCGCTCGGTGAAGCGCTGGATCGTGCCGCCCTTGCCGGCCGCATCACGGCCCTCGCAGAGGACGACCAGCCGCTGGCCGGTGTCCTTGACCCACCGCTGGAGCTTCAGCATCTCGATCTGGAGCAGCCGCTTCTGCCGCTCGTACTCGGAACGCCGCACCTTGCGGTCGTAGGGGTAGTTCTCGCGCCAGGTCTTGATGGGGCGGCCCTGCTCGTCCAGCAGAAGCGGATGCTCGGGCCTGCTCTCGTCCACCGTCAGGCCGTCGAGGAGGCTGTGCTGGTCGTCCCGGTCGTGTGCGTCACTCACAAACGTCACCTGTCTCGCAGCCGTGGAGGGATGGGAACGCCCTGCCGGTACACACCAGTAAACGGGGCCGGGCGCCGCGGGGCACCCGGCCGGGTGAGGGCGCCGGCCGGGACGGGGTCAGAGGTGGGTGGAGTGGATGGTGCGCTGCGACGGCAGTCGCAGCGCATGACGGGCACCGCTCCGCCGTCCCGTCGCGCTGCCGGACGGGACCCGCGGGCCCTGGTCCGCCAGGAGCTCCTCGAGATGCGCCCGGCCGGCGACCATGGCGCGGCGCATCGCGTCGGCATCCGTGACACCCGCAGCGGCCTGCTGCGCTGCGGCGTGCAGCAGGCGGGCACCGTCGATGTGCCGCGGGAAATGGACCGACAGGGCGTCGAGCTGGCGCTCGCGGGACTCGGCCGTGAGGCCCCGGTCGGAGGCGAGCCGGCTCAGCAGCTGGTTGGCCCGCGCGGCGGCCGCTCCGGGTGCGTCGACGAACTGCTCCTGGAGCCCTGACCAACGGCTCAGGTACTGCCGCCGGGTGGTGTCGGTGAGCGAGAAGGGGCAGAGACCGCCGAAGCACCGCAGCCGGTCGGCCAGTTCGCGCTCCGCCGCTCGCACGTCCCCGCCCGCCAGAGCGACCACCCGGTCGTACTCGGGTCCGAAGCGGCGCGTGAGGGTGGCCGTGCTGTACAGCTTCACCGGCCGGGCGAGCAGGAGTACCGCGATGATCGCTGCCACCAGTCCCAGAATCGCCAGGATGCTCACGGACATGGTTCCTGCCTTTCGACGAGTCTCCACGGCTTACGTGTGTCACTGCGTGTTACCAATGTGCCGCAGCGTAAACACCCCGGGTGACGGAGTGGTTACCTCCGGTTCCTCGTGACCCCGGACCACCTCACGTACACGGGCACCGCTCACAGATACCGGCGGATGGGCTGGACGGCGGCCTCACGGGCCCGCTGGAGCACCGACCGCCGCTTCCAGCGGCCGCCCTTGATCGGCTCGCTCCGCGCGGCGTCCTCGTCGAAATGGCCGTCCAGGGTCGCGGTGAACTCCTCGTCGAGGACGGCCAGCATGACTTCCTCGTCGTGTTCGAGCGACCGGCGGTTGAAGTTGGTGGACCCGATGAGCGAGGCCACGCCGTCGACCGTGATCACCTTCGCGTGCAGCATCGTCGGCTGGTACTGGAAGATCTTCACGCCGCAGGCGAGCAGCTCGTCGTAGTAGTGCTGCCCGGCCAGCTGGCAGACGCGTTTGTCGGTGTACGGGCCCGGCAGCAGGATCTCCACCTCCACGCCCCGCCGCGCCGTCGCGCACAGCAGGTCGATGAAGTAGGCGTCCGGCGAGAAGTACGCGGTGGTCAGCCGGAAGCGTTCCTCGGCCGACTCCAGCATGACGCGCATGAGCGTCTGCATGTCCTGCCAGCCGAAGCTGGCGGAGCCGCGCACCACCTGCACGACCGCGGAGCCCTGCCGCTCGTGCTCGACGAACCGGTCACGTTTGTCGAAGAGCTCGTCGTGGCACTCGGCCCAGTTCTGCGCGAACGCGGCGGCGATGCCGTCCACGGCAGCGCCCTGGAGCCGGACGTGCGTGTCACGCCACTCGTTCTCATTGCGGGCGTCCCCGCACCACTCCTCGGCGATGCCCACACCGCCGGTGAAGGCCGTCGTCTCGTCGACGACGAGCGCCTTGCGGTGGCAGCGGTGGTTCTGCTTGAGCGGCGACAGGTACAGCGGCTTGCGGAACCAGGCCACCTGCACGCCGTCCCGCTCCATCATCGTCAGCTGATCCTTCTCGATCAGCCGGCAGCCGAAGCCGTCCAGCAGCAGCCGCACCCGCACACCCGCGCGTGCCCGCTCGGCCAGGGCCTCGGCGAACTCCTTGGCGATGTCCCCCCGCCAGTACACGAAGGTCATCATGTCCACGGTGTGCTGCGCGGACCTGATGCTCTCCAGCATGGCGGCGAAGATCTCGTCCCCGTTGCGGAGCGGGACGAGACCGTTGCCTTCGGTGGCGGCGATGCCGATGAGGCGCTCCAGCCGCCGCCGCAGACGCCGGATCCGCTGCTCGGGCGTGGACGCCTCGGCGGCGAATGCCTCGCCTGTTCTCGCGGAACGTCTTTCGGGACGTATCCGCGGCTGGTCCTGTGTGCTCGTCATCGATTCACTGCTCCGGTGCAAGAGGGGCGTCGCGTCGGAGGACGGCGACGCCGGGACGGTACTCAGCAAGGGACCCCGACCGGTCCGGTCGGGGCCACGAGGATGCCGGCGGGTGCCCGTGATCGAGGAACCCTCTGTCCAGCCCCCCGGTCCGCCGCATGCCCCCGCGGCAACCGAACATGCCCTCCGCCTTTTCCACGAAGCTCACGGGTTTACCAGCGGTGTGAGCGGTGACGCGACTGTCAGGACCTGTTGTCTAGCCGACTTGGAAGTGAACAGCTGTGGCTGAGAACCAGAAGGCCAAGGCCAAGATGGAACAGACCAAGGGCAAGGCCAAGGAAGCGGTCGGGCGCACCGTGGGCAACGAGCGCATGACCGCGGAAGGCCGCGCCGAGCAGGCGAAGGGCGACGCCCGCCAGGCCAAGGAGAAGACCAAGGACGCGTTCGGCCACTGAGGTCTGCACACACTGTCGGGCCCGTCGCACCCCGCTGTGCGACGGGCCCTTGTCCTTAGGGGCCCAGGGCCCCACCAGGACGATGCCCAAGGAGTGCTGGAGCGTGTCTGCTGATGAACTGACGGGACCGGTGCACCCGGTTCCGCAAGGTCCCGCCGAAGCGCGCAGGGAAGTGGAGTTCCTGCTGCACGAGCGATTCTGCCGGCCCGATTCCGATCGCGACGATCCCGCCCTGACGGATGCGTTGCTGGTGACCTCGGAATTGGTGACCAATGCTCTTCTGCACGGTGGCGGCGTCACGGACTTCGAGGCGGAGCTGACGAAAGAAGGTGTCCGTGTGAGCGTGAGCGATCACAGCGACGAGATGCCGGCCGTCCAGGAACGCACCGACTCTCGTGGCCGCTTCAGAATCGGAGGACACGGCTGGCGTGTGATCAGCCGGATCGCGCGGGACGTGGTCATCACGCGCCATGACGGCGGCGGTAAGCGGATCTCCGTACTGGTCCCGCTGGTCCCCATGATGTGATGTGAGCGCATACTGACCCGGTACCCACCCGACAGGGATGGAGGACCCCAGGTCGATTTCCTGGGGCATTGCCTCCATCTCTTCGGGATCGGGTGTGTGAGCGGGCGGATCGGGGGCACACGCCTCTTCGTCACACCGTCTTCAGGGGAGGGACCTGACATGCCGAGCGCCACATCGTCCACGCACCGCAGCCTGTCGGACTCGGCAGAGTCGACGGCCGGGGCCCCGCAGTGGGTGGGGGACCTGCCGTGGGTCGAGGATGCCGGCAAGGTCGCGCCGAGGGATGCGAAGAGCCTGTCCAAGGTGTTCTTCGACCGGCTGCAGACCCTCGAAGAGGGCACGCACGAATACCAGTACGCGCGCAACACCCTGATCGAGATGAACCTCTCGCTGGTGCGGTTCGCGGCCAACCGGTTCCGCAGCCGCGGCAACGGTGAGATGGACGACATCATCCAGGTCGGCACCATCGGTCTCATCAAGGCCATCGACCGCTTCGAACTGAGCCGTGAGGTCGAGTTCACCTCCTTCGCGGTGCCGTACATCGTCGGCGAGATCAAGCGCTTCTTCCGTGACACCAGCTGGGCGGTCCATGTCCCGCGCCGGCTCCAGGAGCTGCGCACCGAACTCGCCAAGGCCCGCGACGAACTGGCCGGCGTGCTCGACCGCGACCCGACGGTGAAGGAACTCGCCGAGCTGCTCGACCTGAGCGAGGACGAGATCATCGAGGGCCTGGTGGCCGCCAACGGCTACACCGCGGGCTCCCTCGACACCCCGAACGCCGACAGCGACGACGCGCCCACCGGCGCCGGAAGCGGCCGTGCGTATGCCGACGTGCTCGGTGACATCGATCCGGCGATGGAACTGACGGAGGATCTCCACACACTCGCGCCGCTGCTCGGACAGCTGGACGACCGTGAGCGCCGCATCCTGCAGATGCGCTTCGGCCAGGAGATGACGCAGGGCGAGATCGGCAAGGAGCTCGGCATCTCCCAGATGCACGTCTCCCGCCTGCTGACCCGCATCCTGGCGAAGCTCCGGGCGGGCATGCTCACCGAGCGCTGAGCCCGGACTCGGCACGAATTCCGAGCGGATGCCGCGCTCGCCGGACGACGGCGGGCGCGGCATCCGTGCGTGTGCATCCGCCGCCCCCGGTCGCGGCGAAGTGATGACGCGGTCCCGGCAGGCGCGCTCCTGAGCCCTGCCGGGCCCGTGTCCCCGCGCGTCCCGGCGCCGTGCGAGTCATGATCGGTCCTGGGTGACCTGCCACTCGCCGTCCCGCGACCGCATCCGTTCGCCGTCCTTCGCCGGAAGTGTCGGTGCAGCTCGGCGACAGCACGGTCGCGGATCATGCGACGGACGAGCGGACCACGGGCACAGGAGGCGCCGATGCCGACGGATGGGGACAACGGACGTACGGGGGCGCAGGACCGGCCGGAGTCCGGGTACCGACCGGTGACGCGTGACCAGCCGGAGACGGGGCGGGACACCTCGCCGCTGCGGTGCCTGGTCACCGGGGCCACCGGATACATCGGCGGCCGGCTGGTGCCCGAGCTGCTCGAAGCCGGACACTCCGTACGCTGTCTCGCCCGCTCTCCCGACAAGCTGCGCGACCATCCGTGGGCCGAGGACGCCGAGGTGGTCCGGGGCGATGTCACCGATCCCGCGTCCGTCAAGGCCGCGATGCAGGACATCGACGTGGCCTACTACCTGGTCCACGCCCTGGGCACCGGCTCGCACTTCGAGGACACCGACCGCGAGGCCGCCAGGATCTTCGCCGACGCGGCGCGGTCGGCAGGCGTACGGCGCATCGTCTACCTGGGCGGTCTCACACCCGCCGGAGTCCCCCGGCACGAGCTCTCCGCGCATCTGCGCTCCCGTGCCGAGGTCGGGCAGATCTTCCTCGACGCGGAGGTCCCCGCGGCCTTCCTGCGCGCGGCCGTGATCATCGGCTCCGGTTCGGCGTCCTTCGAGATGCTCCGCTATCTGACCGAGCGCCTGCCGGTCATGGTGACCCCCAGCTGGGTGCGGACCCGAATTCAGCCGATCGGCGTACGCGACGTCCTGCGGTATCTCGTCGGGGCGGCCCGTATGCCCGAGGACGTGAACCGCGCCTTCGACATCGGCGGTCCGGATGTCATCACCTACCTCGACATGATGCGCAGCTACGCCACCGTGGCCGGACTCCCGCGGCGGCTCATCGTGCCCGTCCCCGTCCTCACACCTCGGCTCTCCAGCCACTGGGTCGGGCTGGTGACGCCCGTACCCCACTCCATCGCCCGGCCCCTCACCGAGTCGCTGCGGCACGAAGTGGTGTGCGACGAACACGACATCGCGCGCTATGTGCCCGACGTGCCGGGCCGCCCGCTCACCTTCGAGCAGGCCCTCACCCTCGCCCTGCGACGGGTACGCGAGGCCCAGGTCACCACACGCTGGTCGTCGGCTTCGCTGCCCGGCGCGCCCAGCGACCCGCTGCCGACGGACCCCGACTGGGCGGGCGGCAGCCTCTACAAGGACTGCCGGGAACTGGTGGTGGACGCACCGCGCGCCTCGCTGTGGCGGGTGATCGAGGGCATCGGCGGCGACAACGGCTGGTACTCCTTCCCGCTCGCGTGGGCGGTACGGGGATGGCTCGACCGCTTCGTGGGCGGGGTCGGCCTGCGGCGCGGACGGCGGGACGCCGAACATCTGCGGGTCGGGGACTCGCTGGACTTCTGGCGGGTGGAGGCGATCGAGCCCGGTCGACTGCTGCGGCTGCGGGCCGAGATGCGGCTGCCGGGTCTGGCGTGGCTGGAGATGTATGCCGAGGACGACGACGGGGGACGCACCCGCTACCGGCAGCGCGCGCTCTTCCACCCCCGGGGCCTGCTCGGCCACGCCTACTGGTGGAGCGTGTCGCCCTTCCACACGATCGTCTTCGGCGGCATGGCCCGCAACATCGCGCAGGCGGCGGTGAAAGGCAGGCCCACCGAGGCCTCCCGGCGGCCGGTCTCCCGCTGAGCGGGGCACCCGGTCTCCCGGTGCAGGGTGCATCCGCCGGGCCGCCCGTGCCCGAATCATCCCCGTAGACCCCGTAGACCCCGTAGACCCCGTAGACACCCGTTGACATCGACATCCCCACCAGGAGAGACGCCCATGACGGTCTCCGTCGTCCTGTTCACGTCGGACCTGCGGCTGCACGACCATCCGCCCCTGCGCGCGGCCGTGAACTCCGCGGACGAGGTGGTCCCGCTGTTCGTGCTGGACCCGGGTATCCGGGCCGCCGGTTTCGACGCGCCCAACCGGCGGGCGTTCCTCGCGGACTGCCTGGCGGATCTCGATGCCGGGCTCGCAGAGCGCGGAGGCCGGCTCGTGCTGCGGTCCGGCCGTACGGCGGAGGAGGTGTGCAAGGTCGTCGCGGAAACGGGAGCGTCGACCGTCCACACCGCGGCCGGAGTCTCCGGGTACGCGGGCCGCCGCGAGGAGGAGCTGCGGCGCGAACTGGACGGGCAGGGCTGCCGTCTGGAGGTCCACGACGCCGTGATCACCGCCGTACCGCCGGGGGCTGTGGTGCCCGCGGGCTCCGACCACTTCGCCGTCTTCACCCCGTACTTCAGGCGCTGGGCGCAGGAACACCTTCGCACTCCCTACGGCGCACCCCGGCGCGTCACGGTCCCCGACAACGTCGGTTCCTACCGGCTTCCGCCGCGCGAGGACGTGGAGGGGGTGGCACCCGGACTGGCCGAGGGCGGCGAGACGGCGGGCCGCAGACAGTTCCTCACCTGGAAGCGGCGGGGACTGGCCGGCTATGCGGACCACCACGACGACCTGGCGGGCGACGACACGTCCAAGCTCTCCCCGTACCTCCACTTCGGCGCGCTGTCCCCGGTCGAACTCGTGCACCGCGCGCGGGACCACGGCGGCGCGGGGGCGGAGGCCTTCGTCCGTCAGCTGTGCTGGCGCGACTTCCACCACCAGGTGCTGGCCGCGCGTACGGCGGCCTCCCGGGACGACTACCGGCCCCACGGCGACGCATGGCGCACCGAGGAGGACGCGGCCGAGGAGATCGAGGCCTGGAAGCAGGGCCGCACGGGATACCCCGTGGTCGACGCCGCGATGCGCCAACTGCGGCACGAGGGATGGATGCACAACCGCGGCCGGCTGCTGACCGCCTCCTTCCTGGCCAAGACGCTCTACGTCGACTGGCGCATCGGCGCCCGCCACTTCCTGGAACAGCTGGTGGACGGCGACATCGCCAACAACCAGCTCAACTGGCAGTGGGTGGCCGGCACCGGCACCGACACCCGCCCCAACCGTGTGCTGAACCCGGTCGTCCAGGGCAAGCGCTTCGACCCCGACGGCGTGTATGTACGCCGCTGGGTGCCGGAGCTGGCGGAGCTGCGCGGCTCCGCGGTGCACGAGCCGTGGCGGCTTAAGGGGCTGGACCGCGAGCAGTATGACTACCCGGAGCCGATCGTCGAACTGTCCGAGGGCCTGGCGCGCTTCAAGCACGCACGCGGCAAGGAGTAGAGGGGGCCGGCGCGCGACACGTCGGCCCCCGGGCCCGGCCGGTAGACGCCGTGGACCTCACAGCGCCGCACCGGACCGGGACGGGCCGTAGGTCTCGGTGATCCGCCGCCGCAGCCGGTGCAGCCCGCGCCGTACGTGGCTCTTGACCGTGCCGAGCGGGATGCCGGTGCGCTCGGCGATCTGCACCTGCGTCAGGTCCTCGTAGAAGGCCAGGCACAGCACCTCCCGCTGGGGGAGCGGCAGTTTCGCCAGTTCGTCCGCGAGGAGCACCCGGTCCAGACACTCCTCGGGCGACACGCCGGACTTCGGCTCGGCGGCCTGCGCCGGTACATGGGCGGCGGCCGCGGCGAGTTCGGTGCGCCGGGTCCGCGCGGCCAGGGCGTCCACCGTCTTGCGCCGGGTGATCCCGACGAGCCAGGCGCCGAGCGGGCCGCGCTCCGGCCGGAATCCCGACCGGCCCCGCCATGCCGCGAGGAAGACCTGCTGAGTGACGTCCTCGGCCTCGCGCGCGTCGCCGAGAGTGCGGGCGGCCAGTGTGTGCACCAGCGGTGCCCAGTGGCGGTAGACCGCGGCGAAGCTCTGTTCGTCGCCGCGCAGCAGCCCCTCGGCGAACTGCCCGGACTCGTGGGTCTCCTCGGCCGGTGGATGCAGCTGCCCGGCCGGGCCGGCCAGTGCTGACGTGGTCATGGTCTCGCTCCCTCCGCCGGATCCCGGCCGGTCGGTGCGTCGAACAGGTCCGACGCCGCTGTCCGCGGCTCGCCCCCTGGGACACCGGGCCGGTGTTCCGCGGGGGTGACTCAGTCTTGGACGGGCGAATCGACGCGGGCAACACGCGTCGTTTGTGCGTCGTATGCTCGAAGGCGTGGACACTTCCGCGGCTGACGGACCACGGCAGGCCGGCGGCCTCACCACCGGAGCGGTCGCGCGCCGGCTCGGGGTCGCGCCCACCACGCTGCGCTCGTGGGACCGGCGTTACGGCATCGGCCCCGCCGGGCGCGACGGCAGGAAACACCGCCGCTGGACCGACGAGGACATCGCGATGCTGGAGCGCATGTGCGCGCTGACCAGCACCGGCCTCCCGCCCGCCGAGGCCGCCCGCGTCGTCCTCGCCGCCTCACCGTCAGGAGCCGTGGTGGCCGGCGGTGCCGGGGCGGCGGGGGAGACGGGTCCGCAGCCGCCGGTCCACAAGGAGCCGGGCCGCCGGCGCGGGGCCCGCACCGGACTGCAGCTCGGCGACGTACGCCAGGAGTGCCGGGGCCTCGCACGCGCCGCGCTCCGTCTCGACGCCCGGGCCGTCGACACCCTGCTGGCCGCGGTGATCGCGGAGCACGGGCTGGTCACCGCCTGGGACGAGGTCATCGTGCCCACGCTGCGCGCCGTCGGTCGCAAGTGGGAGCGCTCCGGCGAGCAATACGTCGAGGTCGAGCACCTGCTCTCGTGGCACGTCTCCAGCGCACTGCGGCGGAGTGTCGGCCCCGCGTCCGGGAAGGAGCCGGGCGCACCCGTGCTGCTGGCCTGCGTGCCGGGGGAGAACCACACCCTGCCGCTCGAAGCCCTCGCGGCGGCCCTCGCCGAACGCGGTCTGCCGGTGCGGATGTACGGGCCCGCCCTGCCGGTCGAGGCGCTCGACGGCGCCGTCCGCAGGACCGGGCCGGCGGCGGTGGTGCTCTGGGCGCAGTCGCGGACGACCGCGAGCGCGCCGCTGGCCCAGCACGTCGCCCGGATCACCTGGGGTGTCCGGGGCGCGCGCAGAAAGCCGGTGGTCCTGACCGCCGGACCGGGGTGGGCTGGCCCGCGCGTCGCGGGCACGGTGCGTCCACTGGGGCTGGGCGAGGCGCTCGCAGCCCTGGAATCGGCGCTGGGCGCCTGACGTCCCGCGACGCCCGGCGGGGCGCCGGGGAGACCGGGGTCCGTCGTTCGGATCAGGCTGGGTCAGTGAAGGGGGTCCCCCCTACGCCCGCAGGGCTCGCGAGGCGGAGGAGGGAGCCGACGCGGTGGGGGTACTGCCCGTGCCCGGAGGGCTACCGGGGGCCTGTCGGCGACTGACGACAACGCGGCGTGGGGGTACCTCCCGTGCCCGCAGGGCTACCGGGGGAGTGCGCACCAGGGCACGCGAGCCCCGGCAGGATCCGAACGACAGGCCCTACCCGCGCCCCCGCGGCCCGGCGTTCCGGTCGGCCAGGATTTCGCGGGCCGCCCTCGACCCGGAGGCCAGAGCGCCCTGCACCGAGCCGGTCGCGCGGTGGTCGCCGCACAGATAGCGCCCGGGACCGAAGCGCGTGGAGCGGCTCAGCGGCCACGGCGGCGGCATCGCCGGCAGGGCGTCCTCGACGGTGTACGTCGCCACCGGCTCCCAGGACCCGGTACCGGTGACGTAGACGTCCGCGAGGTCGGCGAGCAGCGCCCGTTCGCGTCCTGGCTCGTCACGGCCGAGCACCGAGGTGGAGATCAGCGACCGGCCCTCGGGCGCGTACGACCGGGAGACCTCGCTGAGCACACAGGTGTTGAGGAACCGGTGCCTGCTGTCGGTGACCAGGGTCGGCTCGGCCAGCGGCGGGGTGGAGGCGGCGTGGTAGTACGTCGTGACCGTCCGCGTCCCCGGTACCTCCAGCCCGGGCAGCAGACGCGACGCCGCCCGCGGACCGGTGGCCACGACGACGGCAGGTGCGGACCGCTCACTTCCGTCGTCGAGCAGGACCCCGCTGTCCGTGACGGCCGTGACCGGCGTCCCGAGACTCACCGTGCCGGGCGGCAGCCGGTCGGCGAGCTGCGCCGGCACGGCCCCGATGCCCGCGTCGGGCAGACACAGGCTGCCGCGCGTCATGCTGCGCCACACCAGATGGAAGAAGCGCGCGGACGTCTCCAGTTCGTCCTCCAGGAACACCCCGGAGAGGAAGGGCCTCAGCACGGTGTCGACCGTCTCGTCACCGACTCCGGCCTCCGCGAGGGCAGTCCACGTGGTGCGGTCCGGACCCCGCTTCAGCAGGGCCGCCGGCGCCAGCATGTCCCGTGCTGTCAGCACGCCGAGGGCCGCCATGTCCCGGGCCGGCGCGAGACGTCCCGGCCGGAGGTCGGCCACCGCCCGCGGCCGCCGGGTGGGGTCCACGACCCGCAGCATCTCGCCGCCCCGGTGCAGCAGGAAGCCGGGAGTGAAGGGGTGCAGCCGCAGGTCCCGCAGCGCCAGCCGCTTCTTGACCTGCGGATAGGAGGTGTTGAAGACCTGGAACCCGCGGTCGAGCAGAAAGCCGTCACGGCGGTCGGTGCGCATCCGGCCACCGACGTCGTCCGAGGCCTCCAGGAGCTGGACGGACAGCCCGGCCATGCCGAGGTCGTGAGCACAGGCGAGGCCTGCCAGGCCCGCCCCGATCACCAGTACGTCGATCGGCCGCTGCATGCGCTCTCCCACTGTCCGTCGGTGCACCCGATGGCCGGGACCCCGTCAGGCCGAGCGCGCGGCGTCCAGGTCGGGGGCGATGGCGAAGATCGTGTCCGTGCCGGTCACCTGGAAGAGCCTGTGCACCGGAGGGCTGAGCGGGCCGGCCAGCACCAGATTCTGCTCGGAGTGGGTGCTCAGCAGCAGATTGAGCAGGCTGGAGTCGCCGAACGTCACACGCGAGAGGTCGAGCACGGTCCGTACGGCCGCATCCCCGGCCGATTCGGCGAGGACGTCCTGAAGCTGCTGGAGCGAGCCGAGGTCGAACGCCCCGGCCGCCGAGATGACTCGGACCGGATCGGCCGCGTCCGACAGCAGGGTCACTCTCGGCAGGTCCGCATCGGCGGCGGAGTGTGTGGACTGATGATCCATGGTGGTTCGTCCCTCGAAGGTCGGGAGCACCCCCGCGGCCGGCGTCGCAGGAGTGCGCGGCAGTGACAGAACAGGCCAGGCGCCCGGGCTGCGGACCGGAGGCGGTCTACAGGCCGAGGGTGGTGCGGACCTTGATCCGCTTTCCGACCGGGTCGCGCCTGACGTCGAAGCCCTCGCACAGGGCGAGGACGATCTCCAGTCCGTGCTGGCCGACCCTTCCCGGCTCGGCCGCGCGGGCGACCGGCAGGACGGTGCTGGTGTCCCACACGGTGATCTCCAGGAGACCTCCGGTCACTTCCAGGTCCATGAGGCAGGGACCGGGAGCGTACTTGCAGGCATTGGTCACCAGCTCGCTGACGACCAGCTGCGCCGTCCCGATCGCGTGTGCCGACACGGGAAGGCCGAACTCGGCCTGCACACGCGTCAGGAATTCCTTGGTGAACGACCGTGCGGCGGCGATGCTCTCCGGCGCACCGTCGTAACAGACGCTCGCCCACGGCGTGGTACCGGAGGACAGCACCGCGTCCCTGCCGGTCAGTTCGATCTGTTCCATGCTGCTCCTGCGCCCTGCGTGTTCCGCGCTCTGCGGCCCTGCTCGTCTACCCCGGTTCTCCGTCGTCACTCCCGGCTCCTGTGGAGGTGAAGCGGGCGGCGATGGCGAGGGTGTCGTCGCTGTGCAGCACGTCGACGAGTATGTCCGCGGCGATGGCGCCGGGGATGCGGCCGGTGGGCAGGGCACGGTGGCGCAGGGCGGAGGTCATCAGGGCCGCTTCGCCCTCGTAGGGGTCGCGCCGGCACTCGGTCAGCCCGTCGGTGTAGAGGATGACGAGGTCGTCCGGCTCCAGTTCGGTCGTGAGGACCCGCTCGCTGCCCGGCTGGGGGTAGCCGATGCCCCGGCCGCGCACCTCCAGGTACGACGCGGTCCCGTCGGCGCGCACCAGCAGGGCGGGCGGATGGCTGCCGTTGGCCAGTGCGAGTTCGCCGGACGCGGGGTCGAGGCGGGCCAGCAGAAGGGTCGCCATCACGTTCTGGTCGAACGACGCGAGGATCTCGTCCGTACGGGACACGATGCTGCCGAGTGAGTGCCCCTCCAGCGCCAGCGTGCGCACCGCATGGGTCACGGTCAGAGCGGTCCGGGTGCTGGTGACGCCGTGGCCGAGCGCGTCGACGATGGTGATGTGCACGGTGCCGTCCGGCAGGGTGAACCAGTCGTAGAGGTCCCCGCCGGTGGGGGCGTCGTCGCTGGCGGGGGCGTAGTGCACGGCCAGTTCGACGCCGTCCGCACGCAGCGGGCGCGGGCGGAGCGCGTCCTCCAGGGCGCGCAGGGTGTGCCCGTGGGCCGCACGCAGTTGTTCGTCCCGCTCCTCCAGCTGCACGTAGAGGGCGAGGACACCGCTGTTGGTCTCCGCCAGCTCCTCCTCCAGGCGGCGGTGCTCGACCGCGAGGGCGTCCGCGCGGGCGAGGGTGGCCTGCAGCTCCTCCTCGACCAGCGCCAGGTCCGCCTCGGCGCCGGCCACGGCGGTGGCGGAGTGCGTCCGGCCGTTGTGCGACCGCTCGCCCGGCGACGGCAGGACGATCCGGCCCGGCTGATGGCCCGGCTGCTCCCCGCCGGCGGGTTGCTGCCCCGTGGGAGGGGCCGCAAGGCGCCAGACCAGGGTGCCGTCGGAAGTGGCCCTCCCCGGCAGCGGCAGGGTCTCGGGGTCCGTGACGCTCGGGGCTTCCGGGTGGGTGAACCGCAGCGTGACGACCACCTGGTCGCCGCCGCGGCCGGACTCCTGCGCGGCGGTGAGCGTGACCAGACGCCCGCTGTTCAGGGGAGGGGCGGCGACCTGGCTGAGCGACATCACCAGCCGGGCCCGCTGCTCGGCGCTGAGGCGGTGGGTGACGGCGATCCTGCGGGCCGTACGGCGCAGTGCGTGCACCGTACGGAACGTATCGCGGATCATGACTGCCCCTGGGGGAGATCGCCGAGGACGAGTGCCGTGGCATCGTCCCGGTGCCGGCGGTGGGAGTGCATCAGGGATGCCGCCAGCAGCGTGGGCGGCAGGCGCAGCTGTGCCGGCGGGACGTCACGCGTCCAGCGGTGGTCGATCCCGTCGGTGTGCACGAGCACCGCGGCAGCGCGTTCGAGCTGCACGGTGCGTGGTGTCGGCATGTTGTATCCCACTATCCCCGGCTGCCCGGTGAACTGCTGGGCAATGCCTTCGCGGGAGCACATCACCACCCGGATGTTGCCGATCCCACAGTGTTCGACGTATCCCGGATGCACCCGCACGACGGTGGCGGCGGCGCCCCGGCTGTGCCGCAGCGCCTTGTGCAGGGCCGTGAGGATTTCCGCCGGTGGCAGGTCGGGTTCTGCCCGGAACGTCCGCACGGCGCGCCGGGTGGCCGTGGCCGCCTCGGGGCCGTGGCCGAGTCCGTCGAGCACGAGTCCGGTCCAGACGCCGTCGTGCCGGGCGACGGCGTAGCCGTCCCCGCTCACCTCCTCCCCGGTCGCAGGAAGGCACAACCCGCCCACGCCGGCGGGGTGTTGATGTCCGGGCGTGTCGGTGAGCCATGCGTGGGCGAGGGTGCCGTGCCCGGGGTCCGAGCGCAGCGTGAAGTCGGTCGCGGTACGCAGCACCGTGCCCAGGCCGGCACCCAGGGTGCGGGTCGTGGTGTAGCCGTCGGTGAAGCTCAGCGGGATGTCCGCGATACCGGGTCCCCGGTCCACCGCGACGACGTCCAGCCCGTCCCCGCGGGGGGACGGCTGGAGGTAGATCGCGCCGTCGCGGGCGTGCTTGTCGATGTTGGTGGCGAGTTCGCTGGCCAGGACGGCCGCGTGGTCCGGCAGCGCCCCGGGCAGGCCGCACTCCCGTGCGAGCGCGCGCGCCCGGTCCGCCGCGACCTGAACGGCACTGTGGTGGTCGACGGGGATCTGCACCGTCGGCCGGGGTACGCCAGGCGTCACGTCCGCGCGTTCCATCGCAGCGCCACGACGACCGTGCCCTGCCCGGGGGCGGTGTCCACCTCGAACTCGTCCATCAGGCGCCGCGCGCCGCCCAGGCCGTGTCCGAGGCCGGCGCCCGTCGTGTACCCGTCGGTGAGCGCCCGCTCGACGTCCGCGATGCCCGGTCCCTGATCCGCCACGGACAGGCGCAGGCCGCGCTGACCGGTGCGCTGGACGTGCTCTATCGCGAGGGTGCCGCCACCGCCGTGGACGTAGGCGTTACGGGCCAGTTCGCTGGCGGCGGTGACGATGCGTGTCTGGTCCACCAGTCCGAAACCGGCGCGCTGGGTGGCCGCTCGCACCGCGTGGCGGACGACGAGCAGGTCCTCCGCGGTCCGGATCTCGTACGTCGTGGACGTCTCGTCGCCGTCCGTCTCCGTACCGGTGGAACGCCCCGGCGATGGGGCCGGCCCCGCGTTGACCTCACCGTGTGGAAGCACCGGCACTCCCCTTCTGGAGTTGGGGAACCCGCCGCCAGCCCAGGGCGGCGAGGCCCTGTTCGGCGTTGAGCGCGGTCTCGACGCCGTCGAGCTGAAGACCGAGCTCCACCAGGGTGATGGCCACGGCGGGCCGCATTCCGGCGACCACGACGCGTGCCCCGAGCAGGCCCGCGGTGGTGGTCAGTTCCATCAGGGTGCGCGCGACGAACGAGTCGATGATCTCCAGCCGGGAGATGTCGATCAGCACACCGGAGGCCCGGTCGGCGACGATCCGCTCGGTGAGTTCGTCGGTGAAGTCGATGGCCGCCTTGTCGTCGAGCTCGTTCAGCAGCCCGGTGATCAGGACGTCTCCCAGGCGCAGGACCGGCACGCCCGCGGTACCGCCGCCGCTCACCGGAGAGCCGCTGTACCGGTCGCCTGCCCGGACGCCTCGGTGAGAGGGATGGCGGCGGCCAGGGCGTCGGCGAGGGTGGCACGGGTGAGGATGGCGGACAGGTCGATGCCGAGCTGGGAGATGGTCTGGGCGATGGGCGGGCGGATGCCGCTGATGACACAGTCGGCGCCCATGAGCCGTACGGCGTTGACCGTCTGCATCAGGTGGTGGGCCACGGCGGTGTCCACCGTCGGCACCCCGGTGATGTCGATGATCGCGACCTGCGCCTCGTACTGCTGGATGGCCTCCAGCAGGTTCTCCATCACCACCTGGGTGCGGGCGGTGTCCAGCGTGCCGATCAGCGGGACCGCGAGCACCTTGTCCCACAGCCGCACGACCGGCGTGGACACCTCCAGCAGCTGGCGGCTCTGCCGCCGGATGATCTCCTCGCGCCCCTCCACGAACGTGGCGAAGGACACCGCGGCCGCGGCGTCCAGCAGGCGGTCGGTCAGCCGGGCGGTGGCGTACAGGGACGCGCTGTCGCGCGAGAGGTCCTGCACGGCTTCCAGCAGTGCTTCCTTCAGCGCCCGCACGGCCGACGCGATCACGGCGGGCGAGGCTCCGCGCCGGGCCCGCAGCAGGGACAGCTCGGTGATCGCCTGGTGCAGGCCCCGGTGGGCCTCGACCAGCTGCTCGACCGGCTGGTCGCTCTCCAGCCCGGCCCGCAGCGCGTCGACCAGGGTGTCGGCCTCCTCGCGGAGTTCGGCTTCGGTGATCCCGGTCCCGAGCGCTGCCTGCTCCAGCTGAAGCTGCACCCACCGGTCGGCCACCTTCTCGCCCCGCTCGCGCAGTACTGCGCAGATGTCGAGCCGGGCCTCAGGCTCACTGGCGTTCATTCGGTCCACCTCGTCATGGTTGTCGCGCGGAAAATGTTAGCGGAGGGGCTGTAGGGCCCGAAGATGGCCCCGACAGCCCCGCGCATGCCGCTCGCGATGCCGGGCAGGCGCAGTACGACAGCGAACCTCGACCCGAACGTGTGATGAGCGACAGTGAAGCGCTGATACCCCGGGAAGGCAGAGATGCAGCCAAAGTGGAAGTCGAGGCTCCGGCGGGCAGCGAGACCGCGGTAGCGGCTCTGATGGCCCTGGCCGAGCACGCCGGCCTCACCGCGCCCCATCCCCACCTGTGGCTGCGGGCTCTGGTCGCCGTGCAGGGCGGAGCCGACTGCCCCGCCGAGCTGCGGCGGGCACTGGGTACCACCGCGCCCTCCACCAGCCGGTTGTGCGCCCGGCTGGAGAGTGCCGGGCTCCTCGCGCGGCACGCCGATCCGAAGGACCGGCGCAGGACGCTGGTCGAGCTCAGCCCGGCAGGCGCGGAAGAGGTGCGCAGCCATCACGCGCGCACGGCGGATCTGATCGGGGCGGCCCTGCCCGCGTCGGGGCCCGAGGTGGAGGCCTTCGGGGTCGCGTGCACCATCGCGCGCGCCCACCTCATCCGGGCGCTGTCGTCCCCCGGAAGCTGATGGCAGTGGCGCAGCACCAACGGTTGTCGTTTGACAACTGTCCACCAAAGGAAACAATCTGACCTCGTGCGGATCAGCGTCCGTGCCTCCGCGCCGTCCCTACGCTCCGGAACAAGGCAGGTGAACCGTGCAGGGATCCCGCTCCCGAACGTCCCGGTCAGGCGGACTCCGCCGCGGTGCCCGCCCGTCCGTCCTTGGAGGGCGCGCCCTCGAAGGCGAAGCGGAAGCCGCCGAGGCCGTCCACGAGCGCCGTACGCTCCGCGGGTGTCATGCTGGAGATGACCTCGAGCAGTGCGCCTTCGCGCCGGATCCGCAGATCCCGGAGGTAGCTCTCACCCCGGCCCGACAGGCGCAGCTCCAGCTCGCGGCGGCTGGCTGAGCTGGGAGATCGCTGGATGAAGCCCAGGGCTTCGAGTCGATCGCACATCCGGCTCACCGACGAGGGTGCCGACCCGAGGACCTCGCCGAGTGTGCGCAGGTTGATGGGCTGGTCGCGGTCGAGGATGTACAGCACGCGCAGTTGCGAGGACGAGACGGGGGCCGTGGACGTCGCGTCGCGGCCTTGGTGCCAGAGCACTTCGAGAAGTTCGATGACCTCACGGGCTGCGTGGACGGCGGCAGCCCGATCGTCGTTCGAAGAAGTCTCGGAATGCATGCCCCCAACTGTGACACTTCGCAACGGCCTTGTCAGTCGCTGAGACATAAGAGGCCATCCGGTCCTTTTGCTCATTCTTCCCGAACAGGTGGTAATCGAACGGTGGACAGATTCACGGCCGTGGAACGTGCGCTGCGCGGGGCTGCGCCTCACGCACTCCTCGAGGCAGTGCAGGGCGCGCTCGCCGTCCACTACGCGGCCGTCTCCGTCGATCTGCTCCTCGCCGACTACGCGATGACCATACTGCAGCCCGTCAACGTCCCCTCCGGCGCGGACCACTCGGTCCCCGCCCACGCCAACGGACAGGGCCGCGCCTTCGGGGCCCAGCAGCCTCATGTGGAGAAGGACGAGCGGTCGCAGCAGTGCACCGTCCACCTGCCGGTCAGCGTCCGCGGCGACCGCCTCGGAGTCCTCACCGTCGAACTCCCCGCCGACCGGTTCACACCCGACGCCGAGCGGGAACTGACGGACATCGCGGAGATCCTGGGACACGAGATCATCGTGGCCGGGCGGGACACCGACCGCTTCCTCGAGGCGAGCCGCGCCACCAGGCTCACGCTCGCCGCCGAGATGCAGTGGCAGCTCCTGCCCGGCCGCTCCCGCATCCGCCCGGAGTACGAGATCGGCGCCCAGCTGGAGCCCGCGTACTCCACACACGGTGACAACTTCGACTGGTCGGGCGACGCGGACCAGTTCACCCTCACGCTCACCAACGGCATGGGCGAGGGCATCGAGGCCGCCCTGCTCACCAACCTCGCCATCAACGGACTGCGCAACGCCCGCCGTGCGGGACTCTCGCTCGTGGACCAGGCCTTCCTCGCCGACCAGGCGGTCTACGGGCACTACCACGGCATCGTCCATGTCGCGGCGCTCCTGCTGCGCTTCGACCTCGCCACCGGAGACGTGGAGATCGTCGACGCCGGATCCCCGAAGATGTGGCGCATGCGGCAGGGCAGGATCGAGCCCATCGAACTCGAACCCCAGCTGCCGCTCGGCATGTTCGAGGAGACGATCTACACCGCCCAGCGCTTCCAGGTGCAGCCCGGCGACCGCCTGCTGTTCGCCAGCGACGGCGTCTACGACGTCCTCTCGCCCGCCGGCGAACGCTACGGCGAGAAGGCCCTGGCCCGGGCCATCACCTCCACCCGTCTGCTGCCGCCCTCCCAGGTACCCGGCGCCGTTCTGAAGGAGCTCTCCGGGCACCGCGGGGAGGGCGAGGCGGACGACGACGCGATGGTGGTGTGCCTCGACTGGCACGGCCGCCCCTGACGAGCAGGCGGCCGTACGCCGGGTCAGCGCATCAGTGAGGCCACATCGCCCATGACGATGACCGGGTTCCTGGCCGGGTCGAGCCGGAGCAGCAGATCCACCATGTGGGGCTGCTCCAGCGACACGCACGCGCGCGTGGGTCCGCCGTGATCCACATGTACCCAGATACCGCCGCCCTTTTCCTCGCCCTCGGGCCGGTTCCGGTCCAGCGGTGACGTACCGGGAATGCGGTTGTAATCAATGGCGACGACGTAGTTGAAAGAGCCTTCCAGCGATTCACCCAGAAAGCCGATACCGGATTCCGTGAATTGCTCGTCCTGGTCGTAGGGGAGTTTCGTACCGGGATTCGGGAGCCGCCCGCCGGCGTCACCCAGGGAGAAGACACCGACGGGCGAGCGCAGGTCGTCCACGACGTGGTCGTCCGTCCACCCGCGCAGTGCGTTGTGCGCCGGCCAGGGGCCCGCCACCGCGGCCCACGGCCGGCCCGTCTCGCGCTGGTACAGGACCGCCGAGGCGATGGAGGAATCCACGCCCGCTCCGGTGACGACCAGTGCCTGCCGTGTGCCGGCGGGGACGCGGGAGCTGGTGACGGGTCCCAGCCCCCGGATCACACCGGCGTCCGCCTTCTTCACCTGCGCCCCTGCCTGTCCGCGCGGCGACGCGGTGACGCGCGGGGCGTTCGCCGGGTCGGGAGCGCCGCCGGTGTCCGGCCCCGCCGAACACCCCGTGAGCAGAAGTCCGGCGCAGGAGAAGACGAGAAGAAATGCGCGAATGCGATTTCTGACCAGCACGTCCAGAGCCTTCCGGTCGGGCATTGACTGACCGTCAGTGTGACCCATGGTCGGCCGGAATCGTGGAATGCCGCGGGGCCGTGCCGTTCCTTTCCGCGGGCGACGGAGTCATGGGACGCGTGGCAGGGCGCCAGGCGCGCGGCCCGAATCCGGCGGGCGCCCGGCCGTGTCGCCCGGACGCCGGTCAGATGGCGGAAAACCGCCCTCTCGGCGAGGCCGGCAACCCCCGAACGGCGGAGTGCCGGACCGCATTCTCACAGGTCGGAGCGGTGGACGTCAGAGAGCCGTCAAGGCAGCGCCGATGGCCGTAAGAGACCCGTCAACGACAGGCATGTCCGCCGGGGGACGAGGTTTCCTCAAGAGGTCCGAACATTTTCCGCCTCTCTTTGAGGAGCTCACGATGGCCGACGTGGCCTTCGTCGTCATCACGATCGCGGTCTTCGCGCTGGTGGCGTTCATCGCCAAGGGGGTGGCGAAGCTGTGACTGCCGAGAACATCGTCGGCCTGATCGTGGCCGTCGCCCTGCTGGGCTACCTCGTCCTCGCCCTTGTGTACCCGGAGAGGTTCTGAGCCCTGTCATGAGTCCCATCCTCGCCGCCGTGCTCCAGATGCTCGCGCTGATCGTCGCGCTGGCGCTGGCGTACCGCCCGCTCGGCGACTACATGGCCCGGGTCTACTCCTCGACCAAGCATCTGCGGGTCGAGAAGTGGATATACAAGGCCATCGGCGCCAACCCGTCCGCCGAGATGCGCTGGCCCGCCTATCTGCGCGGTGTGCTGGCCTTCTCCGCGGTCGGCGTCCTCTTCCTCTACCTGCTCCAGCGGCTCCAGGGCAGCCTGCCCGGCTCGCTCGGCTTCGCCTCGATCGACCCGGACCAGGCGTTCAACACCGCCGCGTCCTTCGTCGCGAACACCAACTGGCAGTCGTACTACGGCGAGCAGGCCATGGGCCACGTCGTCCAGACCGGCGGTCTGGCGGTGCAGAACTTCGTCTCCGCCGCCGTCGGCATCGCCGTCGCGGTCGCCCTCGTCCGGGGCTTCGCCCGCGCCCGCACCGGTGAGCTGGGCAACTTCTGGGCAGACCTGGTCCGCGGCACCGTCCGCATCCTGCTGCCCATCGCCGTGATCGGTGCGATCCTCCTGGTCGCGTGCGGCGCGATCCAGAACTTCGCCGGGATCCACGAGGTCGGCCAGTTCATGGGCGGCACGCAGGAGTGGAACGGCGGCGCGGTGGCCTCGCAGGAGGCCATCAAGGAGCTGGGCACGAACGGCGGCGGTTACTTCAACGCCAACTCGGCCCACCCCTTCGAGAACCCGAACGGCCTGTCCAATCTGCTGGAGATCTTCCTGATCCTGCTGATCCCGTTCGCGCTGACGCGCACCTTCGGCCAGATGGTCGGCTCGGTCAAGCAGGGCTACGCGATCCTGGCGACGATGGTGGCGATCTGGATCGGGTTCACCGCGCTGATGATGTGGACCGAGTTCCACCACGGCGGCCCGGCGTTCGACATCGCCGGCGGCGCGATGGAGGGCAAGGAGACCCGCTTCGGAGTCGGCGGCTCGTCGATCTTCGCGGTGGCCACGACGCTCACCTCGACCGGCGCGGTCAACTCCTTCCACTCCTCGTTCACGGGCTTCGGCGGCGGTATCACCATGCTGGGGATGCAGCTGGGCGAGATCGCCCCCGGTGGTACGGGTTCCGGTCTCTACGGCATCCTGATCATGGCGATCATCGCCGTGTTCATCGCGGGCCTGATGGTCGGCCGTACCCCCGAGTACCTCGGCAAGAAGATCGGCACCCGCGAGATCAAGCTCGCGGCCTGCTACATCCTCATCACCCCGGCGCTGGTGCTGTGCTTCACCGCCGCGGCGCTGGTCCTGCCGACCCCGGTGAACTCGCTGACCAACTCGGGTGCGCACGGCTTCTCCGAGATCCTCTACGCGTACACCTCGGCGGCCAACAACAACGGCTCGGCCTTCGCGGGTCTGAACGCGGACACGCAGTGGTTCAACACCACCCTCGGTCTCGCGATGCTCCTGGGCCGCTTCCTGCCGATCGTGTTCGTCCTCGCCCTGGCGGGCTCCCTCGCCGAGCAGAAGCCGGTGCCGGCGACCGCGGGCACCCTGCGGACCGACAAGCCCCTCTACGCGGGCCTGCTGGTCGGCACCATCCTGATCATCGCGGGTCTGACCTACTTCCCGGCACTGGCGCTGGGCCCCCTCGCCGAAGGACTGGCGTCATGACCCCCGCAACGAAGAAGCACGAGGAGCCCCGCTCCATGTCCACTGCCACACCGACCCGGGCGCCTCACAGCGATGCGCCCACCGGTCACAAGCCCGACGCGGCCCGCGTCGGCGGGGGTCTGTTCGACCCGAAGCAGCTGATCACGTCCCTGCCGGACGCCCTCAGGAAGCTCGACCCGCGGGTGATGATCAAGTCGCCCGTGATGTTCGTGGTCCTGGTCGGCTCCGTGCTGACGACGATCTTCGCGATCACGGACCCGACCAACTGGTTCGGCTGGGCGATCGCCGCCTGGCTCTGGCTGACCACGATCTTCGCCAACCTGGCGGAGGCCGTGGCCGAGGGGCGCGGCAAGGCGCAGGCCGACACCCTGCGCAAGGCCAAGACCGACACCGTCGCCCGCCGTCTGACCAAGGACGGCAGGGCGGAGGAGCAGGTGCCCGGCACCGAGCTGCGCATCGGCGACCTGGTCGTCTGCGAGGCCGGCGACATCATCCCCGGCGACGGTGACGTCGTCGAGGGCGTCGCATCGGTCGACGAGTCGGCCATCACCGGCGAGTCGGCCCCGGTCATCCGTGAGTCCGGCGGTGACCGCAGCGCGGTCACCGGTGGTACGAAGGTGCTGTCCGACCGGATCGTCATCAAGATCACGGCGAAGCCCGGTGAGACGTTCATCGACCGGATGATCGCGCTCGTGGAGGGCGCGGCCCGTCAGAAGACACCCAACGAGATCGCGCTGAACATCCTGCTCGCCTCGCTGACCATCGTCTTCCTGCTCGCGGTCGTCACCCTCCAGCCGTTCGCGAAGTACGCCGGCGCCGAACAGACCATGATCGTGCTGACCGCACTGCTGGTCTGTCTGATCCCGACCACGATCGGCGCACTGCTCTCGGCCATCGGTATCGCGGGCATGGACCGGCTGGTCCAGCGCAATGTGCTGGCCATGTCCGGCCGCGCTGTCGAGGCCGCGGGCGACGTCTCCACCCTCCTTCTCGACAAGACCGGCACCATCACCCTCGGCAACCGCCAGGCCGCCGAGTTCGTCCCGGTCAAGGGAGTCACGGAGGCCGACCTGGCGGACGCGGCCCAGCTCTCCTCGCTCGCCGACGAGACCCCCGAGGGCCGCTCCATCGTCGTCCTGGCGAAGGAGAAGTACGCGCTGCGCGAGCGCCACCAGGGCGAACTGGCGCACGCCGAGTGGATCGCCTTCACCGCCCAGACCCGGATGTCGGGTGTGGATGTCGACGGCCGCAAGGTCCGCAAGGGCGCGGCGGGTTCGGTCATCGCCTGGGTCGCCGAGCGCGGTGGCACCGTCTCCGACGACGCCGACACCCTCGCAGGCACGATCTCGCAGGCCGGCGGCACCCCGCTGCTGGTCGCCGTCGAGGACGACCGGGGCGCCCGGATCCTGGGTGTCATCCACCTCAAGGACGTCGTCAAGGAAGGCATGCGTGAGCGGTTCGACGAACTGCGGCGCATGGGCATCAAGACGGTCATGATCACGGGTGACAACCCGCTCACCGCCCGGGCGATCGCCGAGGAGGCGGGTGTCGACGACTTCCTCGCCGAGGCCACGCCCGAGGACAAGATGGCGCTCATCAAGCGGGAGCAGGCCGGCGGCAAGCTGGTCGCGATGACCGGCGACGGTACGAACGACGCCCCCGCGCTGGCCCAGGCGGACGTCGGAGTGGCCATGAACACCGGTACCTCGGCCGCCAAGGAGGCCGGGAACATGGTGGACCTGGACTCCAACCCGACGAAGCTGATCGAGATCGTCGAGATCGGCAAGCAGCTCCTCATCACCCGAGGCGCTCTGACGACCTTCTCGATCGCCAACGACGTCGCGAAGTACTTCGCGATCATCCCCGCGATGTTCGCGGTGGTCTACCCGGGCCTGGACAAGCTCAACATCATGGGCCTGTCCTCACCGGAGTCCGCGATCCTGTCCGCGGTCATCTTCAACGCGCTGATCATCGTCGCGCTCGTGCCGCTCGCCCTCAAGGGCGTGCAGTACCGGCCGACCAGCGCCGACAAGATGCTCCGCCGCAACCTCGGGATCTACGGACTCGGCGGCCTCATCGCCCCGTTCATCGGCATCAAACTCATCGACCTGCTCATCTCCCTCATCCCTGGCATCGGGTGACGTCATGAACAACTCTGTCGGCAGCACGGCACGGCTGATCGGGGCAGGGCTGCGCGCCCTCCTCGTCCTGACCGTCGTCTGCGGCGTGATCTACCCGCTCGCCATCACCGGGGTCGCCCAGGCACTCTTCAACAACAAGGCCAACGGGTCCGAGGTGTCCTCGAACGGCAAGGTCGTCGGCTCCGAACTGATCGGGCAGACGTACAACCTTCCGCCGAAGAACCCCAACGACCCGGAGGAGGCCCCGGCCCCGGACCTGAAGTGGTTCCAGCCGCGCCCGTCCAACGGCCTGGGCAGCAACAGCGTCAACACCCAGTACTCGCTGATTCTCTCCGGAGCGACCAACCGTTCGGGCGACAACCCCGAGCTGATCCAGTGGGTCAAGGACGCCAAGGCCGCGGTGGTCAAGGACAACTCCACCGCCACCTACAAGGTCAAGCCCTCCGAGGTCCCGGCAGACGCCGTCACCTCCTCCGGCTCCGGCCTGGACCCGGCCATCTCCCCCCAGTACGCGGAGCTCCAGGTCCACCGGGTGGCCGAGAAGAACAACCTCGACGTCGGCAAGGTCGAAAAGCTGGTCAAGGACCACACCGACGGCCGAACCCTCGGCTTCATCGGCGAGCCGACGGTGAACGTCCTCGAACTCAACATCGCGCTCAAGGAGCTCACCGGCGGACACTGACCGTCGCCGGACAACGTCTGCGGCCCGCACCCTGACAGGAGGGTGCGGGCCGCAGAACCATGTGGACCGGGTCAGCCGCCGCAACCGCCGTTCACCGTCATGTGGTCGATGCCGTGCAAGCTCTGACGTCGCCGAGAAGGGCACGCACCACATGTCCGTCGACCAGGCGTCCGGGGACGCAGCGGTACGCCACCTGTACGGGGACGCGTACTCGTACGTCGCCACCGGTCCGCGCCGCAACGAGGACTCGACGCTCGACGTCCTCGCGGTGATGTCCCGCACTGCCCCCGACCCCCGGGGCTGGGCACGCATCGACGACCCGGCGCAAACTCCGGAGGGCCAACGGTTCCCCACGTACCCGTTCATCATCCGGCCCACGGAGTACGTCACGCCGCGCCTCAAGGAGATCGACCGGGAAAGTGCCGAGAACCTGCTCCTCGCCCTCACCGAGGGCGGCTGCACCCTGGCCAACCTCCAGCACTTCACCGAGTCCGAGAGCGAACTGCGCGCGATGGCGCGAACGATCGTCGAACGGTACGGGGACGCGGCCACCTGTCGCACCAACGTCAGCATGACCGGCAGCGCGCCCGGCACACTCGACTTCACGCTGAACAGCCTGGAATACAGTCCGATGACCCACTACACGGAGGACTGCGGCCTCGTCGTCATGTCGGACACCGAGGTCGGCCTGTTCTGGACCTTCAACGACCTCTGACTCGGCCGCCGATCCCGTGCAGGCCCTTCACCGCCGGCTCGCTCGGGACATGCGGTCCCGGTTCACCGTCGAAGCCGCCTGGCCCACCCGAGAGGAGCCCGTGGGCCGGGTCCCAGTTGGAGGGCGGGCTGCCGGCCGGGCGCGGACCCGTCGAAGTCCGCGCGGCACGCGTGGTTTCATACCTCTGACCGGCACATAAGCACCGTCGGTGGGAGAGTTGGCGGGCTTCGACCCGCGTATGGTCCGGATCTTACTGATCGCTTCAGAATGCCGTCCTGCGGAGACGCCGGCGGCCCCATGGACCAATTCGCCGGCCACGGACGGGCTCAGGGGGATGGCGCGGTATGGAACGGGTGGGGGCTGCACGAGACCTCGTGCTCGGCTACGTACGCGCTCTGAGCGCGATTGATGAGGCCATGCGGGTCGCGATCCCCTCGCTTGAGCGCATGGCGGACGTCGTCGGCCTGGCCCGTTCGCGCCGGATCAGGCGGAGTGATCACGTCGGCGCCTACTCCTACATGGTTCATGGGGCGGGCTGCCGCTTCGTCAGTGACAACGACACTGAGGTCGATGTGGACTTCGCAGTCGACGGGAGTGAAGTCTTCGACCTTTGGCGGCTGCGCTGTTAGGGACTGAGCCTGCCGGACACGGTTGACGTCACGGATGAGGAGCTGTGGTCCGCAGTGCGGTCGCTGCAACCGCTTCTGCACGAGGTGAGGCCGGGGTGGTTCCGGGTAGCCCACTGATCGCTCAGGGTGAGGTTCGTAGGCGGCGGAGGCATATGAGGTTGCAGGTCAGTTCGAGCAGGCCCTGGTGGAGATCGGCGACGCATCGTTCGTACCGGGTGCGGAGCCGTTGAACTGGTGCAGCCAGGCAACAGCGCGCTCGACCACTCAGCGCACCTTGACCAGTCCGCAGCCGTGGGCGACGCCGCGTCGGTGACGGCGAGCGGGGTTCCGTGACGGTCGACGATCAGGTGGTGCTTGGAGCCGGGACGGGCGCGGCAGACGGATGAGGGGCCGACGTGACCCCCCTTTGAGGGCCCGGACGCGCGATCCGTCCACGGAGAAGTCGTCCAGGGTCCAGCAGGTCGGCGCGGCGAAGCTCGCGCGGCAGGGCGGCGTGCAGGCGGGGCCGGAAGCCGGCCTCGGTCCAGTCCCGCAGTCGGCGTCAGGCCGTCACACCGGAGCCCCCCATGGTCTCCGCCGGGACGTCCCGCCATGCCGCACCGGTCCGCAGCACGAACAGGACACCGGCGGATTCGCTGACGTCTCGTCGGGCGTGTGCCCAACTGCCCATTTCTCACGAGAACCAGAATGCAATTGCATTCCCGGCAACTCGCATTCGCATGAGGGGCGTTGGCGCAACCTCTAGCCGACCTGGCGCAGAGAATCTCTTCAGAGAGGAAACGTTTTTTCATCAACTGCTGCGTATTCAAATAAAATTGTTACTTCGTCAACTATCTGCTGTTGCGGCGAATTGGAGGCGCAGTTAGTGTCGAAATGCCCCAAAATGGGATGAACGGCGTGCCCTGGGTCGACTCAGTGGCACAAAGAGAGGACGGACATCATGACGACTCCCAATGGCGGTCAGGCCACCGCTGCCCACGCTCTCGGCAATGCGCTCGGGCAGGGAATGCCCTTCTCCGCCCAGAGTGCGGGACAGGCCTCGCCTCAGCCCTCGTCACCCCAACAGCAGCAGATCGACCCGCAGTTCCTCCCCATACTCGCCGCTCTGGCGCCGGTGATAGCCAGCACTGCGCAGAGCATCATCAGTAGCCTGGGTGCGCAGCAGGGTCAGCCGCAGGGTGTGGGGGCGGCGCAGCCGCAGAGTGTGAGCCCGCAGTTCCTCCCGGGGTTCCCGGGTTTGGCGCTGCCGTTCGTGCCGAAGCCGGAGAACCTGATCAGTGGAATCGGCAAGATCTTCGGGCTGAGTGCGCCCGAGGGTCAGCCGCAGACGGCCGCCGCTGGGGGCCAGTCGCAGCAGATCGACCCGCAGTTCTTCGAGCTCGTCAAGTTCCTGCCGGGCCTGGTGGAGGTCGTCGGCGACGCCGTCAAGAGCCTGAGTGCGCCCCAGGGCCAGCCGCAGACGGCCACCGCTGGGGGCCAGTCGCAGCAGATCGACCCGCAGTTCCTCCCCATACTCGCCGCTCTGGCGCCGGTGATAGCCAGCACTGCGCAGAGCATCATCAGTAGCCTGGGTGCGCAGCAGGGTCAGCCGCAGGGTGTGGGGGCGGCGCAGCCGCAGAGTGTGAGCCCGCAGTTCCTCCCGGGGTTCCCGGGTTTGGCGCTGCCGTTCGTGCCGAAGCCGGAGAACGTGATGAGTTCTATCGGCAAGATGTTCGGGCTGAGTGCGCCCGAGGGTCAGCCGCAGACGGCCGCCGCTGGGGGCCAGTCGCAGCAGATCGACCCGCAGTTCTTCGAGCTCGTCAAGTTCCTGCCGGGGCTGGTGGAGGTCGTCGGCGACGCAGTCAAGAGCCTGAGTGCGCCCCAGGGCCAGCCGTCCTACGCGCAGCCGCAGAGTGTGAGCCCGCAGGGCTACGGGGGCACGGCTGGTGACATGTACAACAAGCTCCGATCTCAGATGGCCGTGTAAGCGTGGGCACCGCAAGCCTCACCGGGGCGGGCCCCGTGCTCTCGCCCGAATCCCGGGACGTCGTGCAAGGCATGTGTGCGGGAATGCTCCGCCGGATCCATCTCTGGCTGCAGCGCGCTGTGCTGGACGTACCGCAACTCGCGGAGGTCGTACCCACGCTCAGGCAGGCAGCCAGGCTGTACGGCGAGGGGCAGTACGAGGAGTGCCTCTCGCACGTGATGGCCGTGGGGCGGAAGCTCGAGGAATCACGTGCCGCGCAGCCGACACTGCCGCCGCTGTGAGCCCTGACATGGAGCTCGGGTCGGCCGGCGGCCGACCCGAGCAGCCCCGCCTCCCGCACATCATCGGCGCCGGCGACCCGGCGGTACTGCGCCTCCTCGCGGCCGAACTGGCCCGTGATCCGGAGGTGACCGTCCGCGGACACCACGGCTCCGCCGAGGAACCGACCCTTCTCCTCACCGATATGACAGCCGCTCACGCGGAGGTGCTGCGCCGAGCCCATCCCGCGGTGACGATCGAGGTCGACGCGCCGCTCGAACCGTACGCGTAGCCCTCTCACCGGGGACCCATGGCGGAGCACCTCGACATGGCGACGCCGTGTCCCCCGACTTCCCCCTCGACACCGCGCCAGGAAAGCGGAGACACCCATGAGCGAGTTCAGCCCCGACACATCGGAACAGGAACGCGAAGTGCAGGAGCGCCCCCTGCGCTGGCTGGTGGCACCACTGCCCGGTGCGGTACTGCCGCAGGGCGTGAGCCCCGTGCCGCCCGAGTCGGTCTTCGACCGTCTCGCGGCCGAAAGGGACGTCCAATTGTGCGGGCACATCGTGCCCGGTGAGCGGCTCCAGACTCTGTCGGAAGGCGACGCGTTTCCGGAGGTCGGGATCTTCACGATGACGGAGGAGCGGGCCCGCCGACTCAACCAGGACGTCGAGATCCACGTGGAGCGCGACCGCCGGCTGATCTACGGCATGCCCGTGGCGTCCTCGGACGACGCCCTGGTCGTGCAACCCGCAGCCGTGCCACTCCTGGCAAGCACGCTCAGCCTCGCGTTCTCCGTCCGGGGCAGTGACGGCACTCCCGTGCCACAGGCGACGGTGTCACTGAGAGGGTCTGCGTGGCCCGCCCAGGGCGTCACCGGGCCGGACGGACGCGTCGTCATCTCCGTCAACGGCGAAACCCCGGGATCTATCGACGCGGTCTACGTCAAGGCCGAGCAAGGGCACTGGGACCGCTGGCTGATGCGACCCCAACTGGTCACTGACGGGGACAACGTGGTCACCCTGGTGCGCCTGGACCAGACCGTGCCGGACTTTCCCGGCCGCCAGATGTTCGGCTGGGGACAGCGGGCGATGCACCTCGATCGCATCCCGCCCTCGTACCGCGCCCATGGGATCAAGGTCGCGGTCATCGACTCGGGCATCGCCACATCCCACCCCGACCTCGCCGGTCGTGTGGTCGGCGGTGTGGACGCGGCGGAAGGCGCGGACTGGAGCGTCGATGTCATCGGGCACGGAACGCACTGCGCGGGCACGATCGCAGGTGCCGACACCGGTACGGGAATCATCGGCTCTGCCACGGAAGCCGAAATTCATGCGTGCAGGAT
This sequence comes from Streptomyces sp. AM8-1-1, assembly GCF_032229325.1. NCBI lineage: Bacteria > Bacillati > Actinomycetota > Actinomycetes > Kitasatosporales > Streptomycetaceae > Streptomyces > Streptomyces sp. AM8-1-1. Next base: position 1,750,036 of record NZ_CP135086.1, on the reverse strand, counting down.
CTTCCCCGGTGGACGCATCAGCGCCTTGCTCGCCTCTCTGGACTACTGCATCGAGCACGACATCGATGTGGTCAACCTCAGCCTCGGTACCGGGGAGCACTCGCCGCTGGTCGCACAGAAGATCGCGGCCGGCCGCGGCATCGGCATGGCGTGCATCGCCGCATCCGGGAACAACGGCACGGACCAGGTCCTCTTTCCGGGATCACTCGACACCGTGCTGACCGTCGCCGCCATGGGCAAGAAGGGAGAGTGTCCGGAGGACAGCTCCCACGCCTTCCAGGTGTTCGGCGAGCCCACGGCCGAGGGCTACTTCTCCGGCAAGTTCAGCTCCCACGGTCCGGCGGTCGATGTTTGCGCGCCGGGAGTGGCGGTCATCTCCTCGGTACCGCCGCAGGGGTACGCCGCGCAGGACGGGACGTCCATGGCCGCCCCCCATGTCGCGAGCCTTGCCGCTCTGGCACTGGCACACCACCCGGATTTCCAGGAGCAGTTCGCCACCCGCAACGAGGCTCGGGTGGAGCGGCTGTTCCAGATCCTGCGGGACAGCTGCGATCCGCTCGACTTCGGTGACCCGCGCCGCTCCGGTGCCGGGATGCCCAATGCGGTGCGCGCCCTCGGGCTGGAGTCCGGCACGCTGCTCGGCGCGGCCGCCGCGCCGGAAACCGGGAGCTTCACCCGTTCGACCGCCGCGGCGGCGGTCGAGGAACTCGGACAGGAACTCGCACGAATCGGCATCTCCTGATGGCTTCCCGCCGCTGACGGCCGGGCCGCGTGCACGGACACGAGGAGGACAGCATGGACGGGACGGGCGACCGGACGGAGAGCAGGATCCAGCAGATCCGGGCATGGGCCGGCCTGCTCGTCGTAGGCCTGGGCGACCTGGCCATTTCGGCGGCCGCGATCTGGGGCGTCACCCATGTGGACGGCTCCGAAGCCGTTGCGGTCCTCACCAGCGCGTTCACGGCGATCAGTGCCATGACGACCGCGTACTTCGGCATCCGAGCCGCGACGAATGCGGCCCAATCCGGCGGGGCTCAGCCCTTGGCGCCTCTGGGCCCCCTGTCGGCGCCCCCAGCGGCCCCTTCGCCGGTCGGCCGTGCGACGAGTGGCCCGTGACCTCGGGGACATCCAACGCAGGCCACACCGCTGCGACTCGAGGAAGGTGTTTCCCATGTCATGGAGAGTTGCGCGGTGCCTGGATGTTCTGCTGCGCCAGATCGACGGGAGATTCCCCCACCGCGACAGGGCGAGCGACGGGGCGATCGGGGACGCCGACCACCAGAAACGCGACAGCGACCACAACCCCTGGTACGGGCCGGGCATCGTCACCGCGAGGGACTTCACCCACGACCTGGTGAACGGAGTCGACATCGGCCCCTTCACCCGTGAACTGGCAGACACGCGGGACCGGAGGATCAAGTACATCATCGCCAACGGGCTGATCCTGGACTCGCGGTCATGGCAGTGGAATCCGTACCACGGCGACAACCCGCACACCCGGCACTTCCACCTGTCCGTCGTGGCCGATCCGGTCTGCGACGACACCAGCCCGTGGGCCGTCCCGACGCTCGGTGAGGTGCCGAGCGAGGGGGGCGACGACGCGAACCGGGCGATGTTCACGACCTGGGGGACGTCGGTGAACGTCCGCGCAGAACCGCGTCTGGACGCTGCCGTCGTGAGGCTCCTGCCCGGGCCCACTCGGGTCCATGTCCGGTGCCAGACGCATGGCGACCTCGTTCGTGCCGCGGGCCTCACCAATGACGCCTGGTCCTTCGTCCCGGACCTGGGCGGTTACGTGTCCAACATCTTCGTTGACCATCCCGACGCCTGGCTGCCGGGTGTCGACGAATGCTGAGCAGGGTCGTCCCACGGGACGACGCCGAGAGGAGCCCGCGATGCACCAGAGCGTGAGAGAAGCGTTCATGCCGTTCAGCAAGCCGCTCGAGGGCCGCCTCGATTTCATGTACCTGGACGTGAAGGGCCTCGTGTCCACTGGCGTGGGCAATCTGCTGGATGCCGACGACCCGTCGGCATTCGGCAGCAACCCGAACCCACTCCCGGATATTTTCACCCTGGACTGGTTCGACAAGGACACCGGCGTACTGGCGGACCGGGCCGAGATCGAGGAGGAGTATCGAAAGGTCAAGTTCAGTGGCACGTCCCTGGCGACGACTGATCAAAAGGGAGCCGTGACACGGCTGCGGACCTCTCAGCAGGCCATCGACGCGCTCGTGACGCGCAAGCTGGACTCCTTCGAGAACTCCCTGCGGGGACGTGACATGTTCGCGGGGTACGACGGTTGGCCGGCCGACGGTCAGCTCGGCCTCCTCAGCATGGCCTGGGCCATGGGCCCTCTCTTCCGCTTTCCGAAGTTCCAGGCAGCTGCCGCGTCCGGGGACTGGCTGACCATGGCGCAGGAGTGCAGGATGACGGAGGCCGGAAACCCGGGGATCATCCCGCGCAACGTGAGAAACGGCCTGCTCTTCACGCTTGCCGGATGGGTGACGACTCTTCCGGACGGTGATCACGGCAGGCTCGTGTTCGACCCCGTGCGCAGGCTCGACGACTGGATGCGCTCAGGGGATCATCCCGTTCCGCTGAACCTGACGATCGGGCTGCAGAAGGCACTGGAGACACTCGGCTTCGACCCCAAAGGGCTCGACGGAATCATCGGGAAGGGGACCCGCGCCGCCCTCACAGCATTTCAGGCCTCGCTGGCGCTCACGCAGACGCCTGGGGTGTCCAGCGTCACCGACGTTCCGCAGGAAACCATGGTCGCACTGCGGGCCGGTCTCGACGCCAGAGGAGTCGCCTGCTTCCCCTGAGCAACGCTGCCGGTTCGGCCGGCTCCGGGCGTTCACGCAGCCGTTCGAGAGCGGCGTCCGTCAAGCGCTCGCAGCCTGCTCGGGCTGCAGCAGGCCCCAGTTGTTGCCGTACCAGGTCCTCGAAGACCGCGACCGATCCGTACGGCTCGTGCCGCAGGCGGCACGGGCGGGCGGACCACCACCCAGCGCGTGGAATCCGCGTGTCACCGTGATGTGCCAGCTCCATGTCACTGTCGCGCGGCTGGAGTTGGGGACGGCATCTGTCGTCGGCTCCGGCCTGAACCAGCCCAACGGCAAAGGAATTCATCACCGCACGACACAGAAGGAGTACGAAGGTTCTGCACGACGTACGGCAATGCCGGGCGGGCGAACCAACGTCGGTCGAGGCGGGAGAATCCGTCGTCACCCTTGTGCGTCGGCTCGGACACTCCAGCCCGACCATCACCTGCCGCGCTCGGGGCTCTGCCCTCTCGCGGTGGTGGCCCTCGCCGTGATCACTCAGAGCCAGTGACGCCGTTTGAAGATGAAGTACAGGCTCGTACACACCAGGCCCATCAGACCGATGGCAAAGGGATAGCCGAACCCCCAGCCCAGCTCCGGCATGTTCTCGAAGTTCATCCCGTAGATCGTGCCGACCAGCGTCGGGGCGAAGAGGATGGCGGCCCAGCTGGAGATCTTCTTGATCTCCTCGTTCTGCTCGAAGCCCGCCTCCGCCAGTGCCCGCATCTCCGCGTTCTGCTGCTGCGTGACCAGCGTCGCGTTCACCGTGAGGATGTCCGAGAGCGCCTGGCGGAAGCCGTCGACGCGCTCGCTGGTGTGGGTCACGTGGTCGGCTACGTCCCGCAGATAGCGCTGGAGTTCCTCGTCGGTGCCGTACTTCGCGAAGCCGGCCATCAGACCGTGCAGCATGCCGACCAGCGGACGGGTGGCCCGCTGGAACTCGACCATTTCCCGGGACAGTTCGTAGATGCGGCGGGAGACCGCCGGGTCTCCGCCGAACACCTCGGTCTCGATCTCGTCGATGTCGTTCTGCACACCCGTGACGACCGGGGCGTACCCGTCGACCACGCTGTCCAGGATGGCGTACAGCACCGCTTCCGGTCCCAGCGCCAGGAGTTCGGGGTTCTCCTCCATACGGTGGCGTACCGCGGACAGGTCCGGGGCCGCGCCGTGGCGGACCGTGATGAGGAAGTCCTTGCCCACGAACACATGCAGCTCGCCGAAGTCGACCTCCTCCTGGGCGTCGAGATAGCGCGCGGCGCGCAGGACCACGAAGAGCGTGTCGCCGTAGCGCTCCAGCTTGGGGCGCTGATGGGCCTCCATCGCGTCCTCGACGGCCAGTTCGTGCAGGTCGAACTCTGCGGCCAGCGACAGGAGTTCGGCCTCCGACGGGCGGTGCAGTCCGATCCAGGCCATGCCGTCGGGGTACTCGTGCAGCTCGCGGTAGGTCTCGGCGAGCGAGTCCGGGGTCGAGACACGACGGCCCTCGCGGTACAGCGACGCCTGGACGACGCTGCCCTGGTCCTTGTGCACCGGCCCGGCGCCGGGGGGCTCGGTGCCCGCACCGTTCTGCGGCGGAGAGCCGCCCGGGGGCTGGGGCCGGCGGCGCCACTGGGGTCGCTTCGGCGTCAACGGCATCGGCGTCTCACCTCCCACGTCGGTCGGCGGCGCGCAGGGAGACGTGCGCCGCCACGGCCTCGGTGCAGGATATCCACGTCGCATCGGCGGGTACGACCGACAGGCGTCCGTGGCGCCGCCGGGGGAGTGTCCCCGGGCGCGGCATCACACCCCCACCGCACGCCCTTGAGGACCGAAGGTGTCCGCAAGTCTGAGTAGCGTGTGGTCCATGGCCCCGAAGACGACGCATCCCGTGATCGGCAGGCGCGCCCTCAACCGCGCCACCCTCGAACGTCAGCTCCTGCTGCGCCGCGCGCCCCGTTCGGAGATGTCCGTCAAGGGCGCCGTCGAGCACCTCGTCGGCCTCCAGGCGCAGAACGTGAAACCGCCGTACTACGCCCTCGCGGCGCGGCTCGACGGCTTCCGCCCCGAAGAGCTCTCCGCGCTGATGGCGTCCCGCGAGGTCGCGCGCCTGGTCACCCTGCGATCCACCATCCATACGCACTCCGCGGACGACTGCCTCAGCCTGCGGCCGTTCGCCCAGGCCGGCGGCCCCGACCGGGAGCTGAGGATGTTCCAGTCCCGCGGCGGGCTGGACGGGGTCGATCCCGACCGGCTCCGCACCGTCGCCCGCGAGGTGGTCGAGGAGGAGCCGCGGACCCTGGGGCAACTGCGCGAGGAGCTGCTGAAGCAGTGGCCGGACGCCGATCCCTTCTCCCTGTCGGTCGCCGCCCGCTGCGTACTGCCCCTGGTGCAGATCACGCCGCGCGGCGAGTGGGGCCGCAGCGGTCAGGTCGTGCTGACGACGGCCGAGCGGTGGTTCGGCCGGGAGTCGTCGCCGGCGGCGTCCGCCGACGAGGTCGTACGGCGGTATCTGGCCGCCTTCGGGCCCGCGTCGGTCAAGGACATGCAGACGTGGTGCGGGCTGACCCGGATGCGGCAGGTCTTCGAGCGGCAGCGGCCCGGCCTCGTCGTCCTCCAGGACGAGAAGGGCGTGGAGCTGTTCGACCTCCCGGACGCGCCCCGGCCCGACGAGGACATCCCCGCCCCGCCGCGCTTCCTGCCCGAGTTCGACAATCTGCTGCTCTCGCACGCCGACCGCAGCCGCGTGGTGGCCGACGACCACAAGAGCCTGACCTGGCGCGGCAACCAGGCGTACTCCACGCTGCTCGTGGACGGCTTCCTCGCCGGGATCTGGCGGTCGGTGGAGGAGAAGGACACGGTGAGCCTGACGATCCAGGCCTTCGGGAAACTCAGCCGCGCGCAGCGCGACGCGGTGGCCGCGGAGGGGGAGTCGATGCTCTCCACCCTGTCCACGGCCACCGCGCACGACATCCGCTTCGGGGACGTTCTCGGTACGTCCTGATCGGAGCCCGACGTCCTCATCGGCCCTGAGTCCCGCTCAGTACGTCCCGGTCAGAGGCCGACGTCCCGGCTGCGGTGGTCGTCGAACGTCTCCCGGCGGACCAACAGCCGCGACCGGCCACCCGACACGGCCACCACCGGCGGCCGCCCCGTCATGTTGTAGCCGGACGCCATCGACACCTGGTACGCGCCCGACGCCGGCACGGCCAGGACGTCCCCGGGCCGTATGTCCTCCGGCAGTTCCACCGCCTCCGCGAGCACATCGCCCGCCTCGCAGTGCCGGCCGACCACCGTCGTCGCGCGCATCGGGGCGGCCGAAGCGCGCCCCACCAGGCGGACGGTGTACCGCGCCCCGTACAGCGCAGGTCTCGGGTTGTCGCTCATTCCGCCGTCGACCGCCACGAACACCTGCCCGCCGGTCCGCTTGACCGCCAGCACCCGGTAGAGGGCGATGCCCGCGGGAGCCATGATCGAACGGCCCGGCTCCACCGTGAGGCGGGGCAGCGGATAGTCGAACTCCGCGCAGCTGCGCACCAGTTCGTCGTTGATGCGACGGCCGTACGCCGCCGGAACCGGCGCCGGGTCTCCCGGCAGATACGCCACGGCGAAGCCGCCGCCGAGGTCGAGCTCGGGCAGGGTGATCCCATGACGCTCGCGGATGCGGGCCATGAAGGCGACCACCCGCCGCACATTCTGCGCGTACGGCTCCGGGGAGGAGATCTGCGAGCCCAGATGGCTGTGCAGACCGGTCAGTTCGAGCCGTGGCTGCCCGAGGATGCGGGCGATCGCGTCCTCGGCGTCGCCGTCGGCGATGGACAGGCCGAACTTCTGCCCCTCCGCGCCCGTACGGATCTTCGCGTGGGCGCCCGCCTCGATGCCGGGCAGTACGCGCACCATCACCTGCTGCGCCCCGGGTCCCGTCACCTGAGCGGCGAGCCGGGCTATCTCGCAGTCCGAGTCGATCACGATCCGGCCGACGCCGAGCCGCAGCGCGGTGCGCAGGTCCTCGGGCGACTTGGCGTTGCCGTGCAGCACGATCCGCTCGGCGGGGAAGCCGCGGACCGCGGCCAGCTCCAGCTCGCCCGCGGAACAGACGTCCAGGCCGAGGCCCTCCTGCTCCATCCAGTCGACGACGGCCCGGCACACGAACGCCTTCGCCGCGTAGACGACTTCGGCGTCGGGCAGGGCGCGCAGCCACGCACGGGCCCGGGAGCGGACCTCGTCCTCGTCGAGGATGTAGGCCGGGGTGCCGTACCGTTCGGCGATCTCGGTGAGCGGGACTCCGCCGACCGCCACGTCGCCCCCGGGTGCGGAGACGGCGGACACGGGCCACACCGAGGGTGCGGCGAGTTCGGGTATCGACACCGGTACTGCGGGGATGGCAGTCATCCGTACACCTCCAGTGGTTCAGTCGAGGAAAGCGTGGACGGCGGTGACCGCGGTCCACACGAACGCGGTCGCCCCGGTCACCCGGAGCACTCCGACCGCGTCGGGGTCCCAGCCGCCGCGGCGCGGGCAGGGCTGGACAGCGGGGGGAGCGGGCACCCGCCGGGGCGCCGGTGCGGAGAGCTGGGGGTCGACCGTCACGAGCGTCACGCCCAGCGGTTCGGCGAGCGTGCGCAGCGCGGGCTCCGCGAGGCGGATCCACTGCTGCTCGTCGCCGAGGACGGCGAGGAGCCGTTCCTTGCTGGTGAAGCCGACCGCGGTGCGTACGCCGAGCGGGGTGCGCACGAAGCGCAGCTGGTGTCCTCCGGCAGAGCCGAGCCGAACCGGCACGTAGAGCGGCCCTGCCGGGCGGCGTTCGTCGGGGTCGGCGGTGTCCGCGTCCTCACGGGTGAGGGTGTTCATCATGTCCTCCGCTGGGGGAGTCGAGCGCTTTCCTGACCCCTCGAAGCTATGCCCGCCCGGACAGGGAACGGCGGTTCCCTGACGCGCTGCTGATCGTGCGGAGCCGCTCTTTGACGCGTCTTTGGCGGGGTGACCGGAGGCGATCACCCGGTGTCATGGTGCGGAACGCGGACAGCCACCGACGGACCTCACGCGACCGGTACCAATCGAGCGCCGACGGCGCTCTCACCCGACCCGAGCGGCAATGGCCCGCGCGCACTCCATGGACTCGGTGTGCGTCGTGTCCACCTCCAGGTCGTAGCGGACGCCCGCGTGGACCAGGTCCGCCTGCGCCGCGGCCATCCCGGCGATCCGGTCGCCCCGCGCCACCTCACGGCCCGCAGCGACAGTGCTCTCGCACCGCACACCGACCCACAGCACCGGCAGTTCGCCCGCGGCCCGCTGCCACCGCTGCTGCGACGCCGCTCCACCGAGGAACACCTCGTCGACGACGACCCGGGCGCCCGCCCGCGCCATCGCGACGACCCCCTCGATCCACGCCGCCTCCACCGCCCGGAACGCGTCCCCGACGTGCACCCCGCCGTCCGCCGCGAAGTCGATCCCCGCGCCGGACGTCCGCAGGGACGCGGGCATCGCGTCGACCAGCGTGTCGACCCCGAGGACCAGCCAGGGATCCGGCAGGACCGCCTGAAGGCACCGGGCGATCCCCGACTTCCCCGAGCTGGAACCACCGTTGAGAACGATCAGCTGAGTCATCGCGCCACAGTAGGGGCGGCGACGCCACGGTCAAAAGGGATTACGGGCAGGCCGTACGACGGCGGCTACAGGCGCCTCCCGGTCGGTCCGCGCCGCCCCTGGCACCGTCGGTCCGCGCCGCGCCGGGCACCGTCGCCGTCGGTCCGCGCCGCCCCAGGCGCCGTCGCCGTCAGTCCGCGCGGCCCGTCGCCGCCACCGTCACACCCAGCCCGATCATCGCGAACCCGCCCGCGCCGCCCACCAGCGACAGCCGCCGCTCGGAGCGGGCGAACCAGCCGCGGGCCGCGGCGGCACCCAGACCCCACAGCGTGTCGGTGACCAGACCGATGCAGATCGGGACCAGTCCCAGCAGCAGCATCTGCGCGGGCAGACTGCCTGCCGAGTGGTCCACGAACTGCGGCAGCACCGCGGCGAAGAAGACGATGCCCTTGGGGTTGGTGACGCCGACGAGGATGCCGTCCACGACGGTCCGCACATCGCTGCGTGCGGGGCCGGCGGGTGCCGACATGTCGGAGACCTTCATGTCCCTGCGGTGCCGGAAGGCCTGGATGCCCAGGTGGATGAGGTAGGCCGCGCCGGCGAGCTTCACCGCCATGAACACGAGGACGGAGCGTTCGACGAGCGAGCCGACGCCCAGGGCGACGAACACCACCAGCGCGTACGAGCCGACGACATTGCCCAGCGCCGTGGCCACCGCGGTACGGCGGCCGTGCGCGAGCGCCCGCCCGATCACGAACAGCACGCTCGGGCCGGGAATCACGATCACGAGGAGGGACATCGCGGCAAAAGCGAGGAAGCGTTCGGTCGACACCATGGGCGTCATTCAACCCGACGGCGAGGAGGCGCCTCCAGGGCCGGGATCCGCCCCTCTGCTGTGACCCGGACCACGGACCGACGCGTCACCGGCGCGGTACGGCGCGCGGCGGTGGTGTCACCGTGGTGTGTCCACCGGCCCGCGGCGGCTCACCGTGCCATCCAGCCGCCGTCCACGACGAGCACATGCCCGTTCACGTAGTCCGCCGCCGACGAGGAGAGGAAGACGACGCTGCCCGCGAGGTCCTCCGGGCTGCCCCATCGGCCGGCGGGGATACGGCCCAGGATCTCGGTGTTCCGCTCAGCGTCCTCACGCAGGGACTCGGTGAAACCCGTGGCGATGTAGCCCGGCGCGACCGCGTTGACCTGCACCCCGCGCGGGCCCCACTCGGTGGCCAGCGCCTTGGTCAGACCGGCGACCGCGTGCTTGCTCGCGGCGTACGACGGCACCCCGACACCGCCCTGGAACGACAGCAGCGACGCCACGTTGACGATCTTCCCGCTGCCGCGCGCCGCCATCGCCGTGCCGATCTCCCGGCAGAGCAGGAACACGGCGTCGAGATTGACCGCGAGGACACCGCGCCACTCCTCGTAGGCGGTGTGCTCGGCCGGTGAGCGGTGGATCGCGCCCGCGTTGTTGACGAGGATGTCGACGGGCCGCCGGGCCAGCAACTCCCGCACCGCGGACGGGATCGCGCTCGGTACGGCCAGATCGAGCACCAGCGTCTCGGCGTCACGGCCGAGGGCGCGCACCGCCTTCTCGGTCTCCTCCAGGGGGCCGCCGCGGCCGGCGAGCACCAGATCGGCTCCCGCCTCCGCCAGCCCCAGGGCGATCGCCCGGCCGATGCCGGAACGGGCGCCCGTCACCAGCGCCGTACGTCCTTCCAGTGAGAACAGCCCGCTCATCGCCACTCCTCGGTCGTGCTCGCACGGCTCCTACCCGCAGGGTCGGGACCCACGCGGCGCGGACCCGCGACGCTCGTGCCTGCCCCGAGGCCCCGGCGGATCACCTCACGGCAGCAGACCCGCGCGGCGTGCCGCCACCACCGCCTCCGTCCGGGTGTGCGCACCCAGCTTCCGCATCGCGGCGCGCAGATACCCCTTCACCGTCTCCTGTTTCAGACCCAGCCGCTCCGCCGCGCCCGCGTTCGTCGCGCCCGTGGCCACACACGCCAGCACATCCAGCTCGCGGGGCGCCAGGGCGATCGCGGGGTCCGCGGACCGGCCGCCCGTGGCAGCCGCCAGCCTGCCGCAGACCTCCAGCAGCGACGCGCGCAGCGACGGATCGACGACCCGCGGCGCCAGCGCCCGCAACTGGCCGTGCGCCTCGCGGACCTCCTCCCATGCCCCGTGCCCCGCCGCCGGCTCCTGTGCGAAGGCCAGGAGCTCCCGCACCTCGTCCCGTACGACCAGGGTCTGCTCCACCTCACGGGCCGCGGCCACGGCGGCGTCGAAGGTCCGGTCGCCCAGCGGCACCGGCCGGCGCAGGGCGGCGTACAGGACGCCCCGCACCTTGCGGCGTACGACGACCGGTACCGCGAGCACCGAGCGCAGCCCTTCGGTGGAGACCGCCGCGTCGTACTCATGACTGATGTGGCGCGCCTCGCGGTAGTCGGTCACCGCGCACGGCCGGGACAGCGCCATGGACTTTCCGCCGAGACCGTTGCCCGCGCAGATCGCCAGCCCGCGCAGCGCACCGGTCTGCGCCCCGCTCAGTTCGGCTATCCGCAGCCGGCGGCTGTCGTGCAGCAGACCGCCGAACGCGATGGGCAGCCCGCTCGTCCGGCGCAGCCGCAGCAGCGCCGCTCGCATCTCGACCGCGTCGGCGGGCTCGGACACTGCTCATCTCCCTCGGCGGTTCACCCCCGAAAGGGGGTAGTGAGACCTGGGTCACTGATTACACGATGCTACGCAGTGGTGCGGCAACGAGGAGGACACATGGCGGCAAGCGGTGCGACGGAGGAGTTCCGGGCGGCACGGGACTTCCTGCTGCGGTACCGGGACGACTACGCGGCGGCCTACCAGGGCTTCGTCTGGCCGCGCCCCGAGCGGTTCAACTGGGCCCTCGACTGGTTCGACGTGATCGCCGAGGGCAACGACGCCACGGCGCTGCACATCGTCGACGAGGACGGCACCGAGACCCGGATCTCGTTCGCGGAGATGTCCGAGCGCTCGGACCGGGCCGCGAACTGGCTGCGTGCCCAGGGCGTCGGACCCGGCGACCGCATCGTCGTCATGCTGGGCAACCAGCACGAGCTGTGGGAGACCGCGCTGGCCGCCATGAAGCTGCGGGCCGTCGTCATCCCCGCCACCCCCCTGCTCGGTCCGGTCGATCTGCGCGACCGCATCGAGCGCGGCCGGGCCTCGCACGTACTCGTACGGTCCGAGGACACGGCCAAGTTCGCCGAGGTGCCCGGCGACTACACCCGGATCGCGGTCGGCGCGGAGACGGCGGGCTGGCTCCCGTACGCCGAGGCGTACGACGCCGATCCCGGCTTCGCACCCGAAGGGATCACCCGCTCCGACGACCCGCTGATGCTGTACTTCACCTCCGGTACGACCGCCCGGCCCAAGCTCGTCGAGCACACCCATGTGTCGTATCCGATCGGGCATCTCACCACGATGTACTGGATCGGGCTGAAGCCCGGCGACGTGCATCTGAACATCTCCTCGCCCGGCTGGGCCAAGCACGCCTGGTCCAATCTCTTCGCTCCCTGGAACGCCGAGGCGACCGTCTTCATCCACAACTACACGCGCTTCGACGCGGGCCGTCTGATGGCGGAGATGGACCGAGCCGGTGTGACCAGCTTCTGCGCACCGCCCACCGTGTGGCGCATGCTGATCCAGGCGGACCTCGGCCAGTTGCGGACCCGGCCGCGGGAGGTCGTCGCGGCGGGGGAGCCGCTGAATCCCGAGGTCATCGAGACGGTACGGCGCGAGTGGGGCGTGACCATCCGGGACGGCTTCGGGCAGACGGAGACCGCCGTGCAGGTCGCCAACAGCCCCGGCCAGCTGCTGAAGGCCGGTTCCATGGGCCGGCCGTGTCCCGGCTACCGGGTCGAACTGCTCGACCCGTCCACCGGTGAACCCGGCGCCGCGGAGGGCGAGATCGCCCTCGACCTGTCCGCCCGGCCCGTCGGCCTGATGACCGGATACCACGGTGACCAGGAGCGTACGGACGAGTCGATGGCGGGCGGCTTCTACCGCACCGGCGACATCGGCGCGCGCGACGGGGACGGCTACATCACCTACATCGGCCGCTCCGACGATGTCTTCAAGGCGTCCGACTACAAGATCTCGCCGTTCGAGCTGGAGAGCGCGCTGCTGGAGCACGAGGCGGTCGCCGAGGCTGCCGTCGTGCCCGCCCCCGATCCGCTGCGGCTCGCGGTCCCGAAGGCGTACGTGGTGCTGGCCGAGGGCTGGGAACCGGGACCGGACACCGCGAAAGTGCTCTTCGAGCACTCGCGTGCGGTCCTCGCCCCGTACAAGCGCATCCGCCGCCTCGAGTTCGCCGAGCTGCCGAAGACGGTCTCCGGCAAGATCCGCCGGATCGAGCTGCGCGAGCGTACGGCCGAGGGTTCGTCCGCCGAGTACACGGAGGGAGACCTGCGATGAGCCTCTCCTACGCCCACGGCACGGGCACCACGGCACTGCTCGGCGACACCATCGGGCGGAACCTCGACCGGGCGGTCGCCGCGCACCCGGGCCGCGAGGCACTCGTCGACGTGTCCTCCGGGCGTCGCTGGACGTACGCCGAGTTCGGCGCGGAGGTGGACCGCCTGGCCCGCGGGTTCATGGGGGTCGGTGTCGCCAAGGGCGACCGGGTCGGGATCTGGGCGGTGAACTGCGCGGAGTGGGTGCTCGTGCAGTACGCCACCGCCCGCATCGGCGCGATCATGGTGAACATCAACCCGGCGTACCGGGCGCACGAGCTGGAGTTCGTCCTCCGGCAGGCGGGTGTCTCGGTGCTGTGCGCCTCCCAGCGCCACAAGAGCAGCGACTACCGGGCGCTCGTCGAGCAGGTACGGGCGGACTGCCCCGGTCTGCGCTCCGTCCACTACATCGGCGACAGCTCCTGGGACGCGCTGACCGACGCGGCACCGGCCGTCTCGGACGAGCAACTCGCTGCGCGTGAGGCGGAGTTGTCCTGCGACGACCCGGTCAACATCCAGTACACCTCGGGCACCACGGGCTTCCCCAAGGGCGCGACGCTGTCGCACCACAACCTCCTCAACAACGGTTATTTCGTGGGGGAGATGATCGGCTACACCGAGCAGGACCGGGTCTGCATCCCGGTGCCCTTTTATCACTGTTTCGGCATGGTCATGGGGAACCTCGCGGCCACCTCGCACGCCGCGTGCATGGTCGTCCCGGCGCCCTCCTTCGACCCGGAGGCGACCCTGCGCGCGGTCGAGGACGAGCGCTGCACCTCGCTGTACGGCGTGCCGACGATGTTCATCGCCGAACTGAACCTTCCCGGCTTCGCCTCCTACGACCTCACCTCCCTGCGCACCGGCATCATGGCGGGCTCGCCGTGCCCGGTGGAGGTGATGAAACGGGTCGTCTCCGAGATGAACATGGCCGAGGTGTCGATCTGCTACGGCATGACGGAGACGTCCCCGGTCTCCACCCAGACCCGCCGCGACGACGACCTGGAGCGCCGCACGAGCACCGTGGGCCGGGTGCTGCCCCATGTCGAGGTCAAGGTGATCGACCCGGCGACCGGGGTGACGGTGCCGCGCGGCGAGGCGGGCGAGCTCTGCACCCGCGGCTACAGCGTGATGCTCGGCTACTGGGACGAGCCGGAGAAGACCGCCGAGGCGGTCGACGCCGGACGCTGGATGCACACCGGTGACCTGGCGACGATGCGCGAGGACGGCTGTCTCCAGATCGTCGGCCGGATCAAGGACATGATCATCAGGGGCGGTGAGAACGTCTATCCGCGCGAGATCGAGGAGTTCCTCTACAGCCACCCCAAGATCGCGGACGTGCAGGTCGTCGGCGTCCCGGACGAGAAGTACGGCGAGGAGATCCTGGCCTGCGTCGTCCCCCGCGACCCGGCCGATCCGCCCGCCCTGGAGGACATCGCCGCGTTCTGCCGCGAGCGCCTGGCGCACTACAAGGTCCCGCGCCGGCTGGAGATCCTCGACAGCTTTCCGATGACCGTCAGCGGCAAGGTGCGGAAGATCGAACTGCGTGAGCGGTACGCACGGGGCTGAGAGCCTGTCGGGTGATCTTCGATCGGGAAGCGGACGCGGTCTGGTGCGTGCGATTCCAAGGCGCCGGGATGCCCTTGTAGCGGAGCTACTGGGGCATTTCGGCAACGCGGGAAGGGTGCGTGCCAGGGTGTGGACGCCCGGTCAGAGGTCACCCGACAGGCTCTGAGGCTCACAGCTCCCGGCGCATGCACACCCGCGGCCAGCGGTCGAGGCCGCTCTCCTTCTCCGCGCGCCTGATCCGCCGCAGGCCCTCGGTGAGCTCCGCCTCGTCGAGGACCCGGAAGCCCAGGCGCGCGTAGTAGGGGGCGTTCCACGGGACCTCGGTGAACGTCGTCAGGGTGAGCGCGTCCAGGCCGCTGCCCGCGGCCCGTACGCCGAGATGGTCGATCAGACCGCGCCCGAGCCGCCGGTGGGCGGCGGCCGGGTGGACCGAGACCTGCTCGACATGCGCGGTCCCGTCCACCTCGTCGTGGATCAGATAGGCGAGGGGGTGGCCCTCGTCGTCGGCGGCCACCCAGGCGCGGCCCTCGCGACGGCAGTGCTCCAGCAGGTCCAGCGCCGGAGGCTCGTCGTCGGCGATCGCCGCCATGCCGAGGGAGCGGAACGGTTCGCCGGCCGCCCTCTCGATGTCCTGGAGCAGGGGGAGTTCGGCGGCCGCTGCCGGTCGGATGCCCATGGGGGCAGTATGACCGAACGCCCTCGTGCCTTCCGGGGCGGGTGCCGGACCGAGGCGCCGAGCGGTCCACGACCCGCGGACCCTATGCGCCCGTGGAGACCAGCGCGTCCGCCGGGCCGTTGACCGGCTGCGGACTGCCCGTGAGGTCCATGACGAACAGCGGGACGCCCACGCCGTCCGCTCGGGATCTGGCGTCGTGCTCGTAGCCCGCGAGGGAGAAGAAGACGGTCGCCGCCGAGGCGCTCATACCGCTCAGCCACAGGCACTCGACATCGCGCAGGGTCGCGGGCCGCGTGGACGGGTCGACCCGTGCGATCAGGCCCTGGGCGCGCAGATCCGTGCCGGACGCGGGCCGCGTGTCCGGCTGGACCACATCGCGGAACCCGAGCCACTGGAGATAGCGCGTCGCGGCCGTCACCGCGTCGCGCGCCGTACGGATGGTGACCGGGCGGAACGAGGGCCGCGGCACGGTCGCCGTGCGGGGCAGGGGTATGCGCGCGGGCGGCTCGGGGAAGGAGCGGCCGGCCGGGACGGGGGTGCTCACCGGGCGCACCGGAATGCGCAGCACGGTGCCGCAGGGGCAGCCGAGCTCCGGCTGCGGCCACTGGTCCTGCCGCCCGCACTCCGCGCAGCGGACGGTCACCCAGTCGTCGGTCCAGGTGCGGTGCGTGATGCGTTCCGGCGGGGCCGCGCGCACCAGCGGCGGCGCGAGCGGCGCGCCGCATGCGCACGGATACACCGGTGAGGCGAACAGATGGTCGCGGCGGCAGCACGGGCAGCGCACCGGGACCGGCTCGGCCATTACTTCCCCCTTGGTCTGTCCTGCTGCCGTCCATCGTCCATCAAGAGCGGGGCCTTGGGGAGGGACTTCGGGCATCCCTTGACGACACCAGGCCCGCCGCCTACATTGCTTCCATATAGCAGAACTATTCTTCCGCATTACGGAATCCAGCTCTGAGGGGCGCGAGGAGCCGGGATCCGCCAGGCCGAAGCAGGAGCACCCCATGCCTCGTATGACCGCTGCCCGAGCGGCAGTTGAGATCCTCAAGCGCGAAGGCGTCACCAACGCGTTCGGCGTGCCCGGCGCGGCGATCAACCCCTTCTACAAAGCCCTCCAGCAGGGCGGCGGCATCGACCACACGCTCGCGCGCCATGTCGAGGGCGCCTCCCACATGGCGGAGGGCTACACGCGGGCCAACCCGGGCAACATCGGTGTCTGCATCGGTACGTCCGGCCCCGCCGGCACCGACATGATCACCGGCCTCTACTCCGCGATCGGCGACTCGATCCCGATCCTGTGCATCACCGGCCAGGCGCCGACCGCGGTGATCCACAAGGAGGACTTCCAGGCCGTCGACATCGCCTCGATCGCCAAGCCGGTCACCAAGGCGGCGACCACCGTCCTGGAGGCGGCGCAGGTCCCCGGCGTCTTCCAGCAGGCCTTCCATCTGATGCGGTCGGGCCGTCCCGGGCCGGTCCTCATCGACCTGCCGATCGACGTCCAGCTGACCGAGATCGAGTTCGACCCGGAGACGTACACACCGTTGCCGGTCTACAAGCCCTTCGCGAGCCGCCCGCAGATCGAGAAGGCGCTGTCCCTCCTGCTGGCCTCCGAGCGGCCGCTGATCGTCGCCGGCGGCGGCATCATCAACGCCGACGCGTCCGACCTGCTCGTGGAGTTCGCCGAGCTGACCGGCACGCCCGTCATCCCGACCCTTATGGGCTGGGGCACCATCGCCGACGACCACGAGCTGAACGCCGGCATGGTCGGTCTCCAGACCTCGCACCGCTACGGCAACGCGACGTTCCTGGAGTCGGACTTCGTCATCGGCATCGGCAACCGCTGGGCCAACCGTCACACCGGCGGCCTCGACGTCTACACGAAGGACCGCACGTTCGTCCACGTCGACATCGAGCCCACCCAGATCGGCAAGATCTTCGCGCCCGACTACGGCATCGTCTCCGACGCCCGCGCGGCGCTGGAGCTGTTCGTCGAGGTCGCCAAGGAGCTCAAGGCCGAGGGCAGGCTGCCCGACCGCAGCGAGTGGGCCGCCTCCGCGCAGGAGCGCAAGGCCACGCTGCAGCGCCGTACGCACTTCGACAACGTCCCCATGAAGCCGCAGCGCGTGTACGAGGAGATGAACAAGGCCTTCGGCCCGGAGACGCGCTATGTCACCACCATCGGCCTCTCCCAGATCGCCGGCGCGCAGATGCTGCACGTCTACAAGCCGCGCCACTGGATCAACTGCGGCCAGGCGGGCCCGCTCGGCTGGACGATCCCGGCCGCGCTGGGCGTCGCCACCGCCGACCCGGAGACCCCGGTGGTCGCGCTGTCCGGCGACTACGACTTCCAGTTCATGCTGGAGGAGCTGGCGGTCGGCGCGCAGCACCGGATCCCGTACGTCCATGTGCTGGTCAACAACGCCTACCTGGGCCTGATCCGCCAGGCGCAGCGCAACCTGGACATCAACTTCCAGGTCAACCTGGAGTTCGAGAACATCAACTCCCCGGAGCTGGGTGTCTACGGCGTCGACCACATCAAGGTCGTCGAGGGCCTCGGCTGCAAGGCCATCCGCGTCACCGAGCCGGACCAGCTGCTGCCGGCCTTCGAGGAGGCCAAGAAGCTGGCGGCGGAGTACCGGGTCCCGGTGGTCGTCGAAGCGATCCTGGAGCGCGTCACCAACATCTCGATGGGCGTCCAGATCGACGGCGTGAACGAGTGGGAGGACCTGGCCACCGAGCCGGGCCACGCGCCCACGTCCATCAAGCCCCTGAAGGTCTGATCCCTCCTCTCGCCAACGGTCCCCGCCCCGGTCCTGACCCCGGGGCGGGGACCGTTTCCCTTGTCCGGGACGCTCTTCGCGCACGCCTCACCCGTTTGATCATCTGATAACAAGCCCCTTGGTCTCCTTCCCGTGGTCGGCTGCCGGGCAGCCGACAGAACCGGACCATGCCCCGAGGAGGGCGGCGGCCGGCGTTCCGGCGCAGCCGCTCAGCGCAGCACGGCCGCCAGCAGATCGGAGCCCAGCGCCGTCAGTTCGGCCGGCTTGAGGATGTGACGGACGTACCGGCCGTCCCGCTGTGCCGTGAGCAGGCCCGCGCGGCGCAGGACGGCGAGGTGGCGGGAGACCTCGGGGCGTGAGAGTTCCCAGGCGTGGGCCAGTTCGCTGGTGGTGTGCGGGCCGCGGGCGAGGGTGCGCAGCAGCCGCAGCCGTACCGGATGGGCGAGCGCCTCCAGCCGGAGTGTGACCGTGTCGAGTGATACCGGCTCTGATGGAGTCGGCTCGGCCACGGGGTACTGCACCACCGGCTGCCACCCGGGCGCGTGGACGGCCACCAGGTGGGGGCGGCCGAAGACGCTGGGGATGAAGGTGACGCCGGTGCCATGGGCGGAGGTCGCCTTGTCCTGCACCTTGTCCACGAAGATGCAGTCGCCGTCCGGTGCCAGGGTGACCGCGGCGGAGACGGATGCGAGTGCCGGCCCGACGCCGTGGTGCTTCAGCAGGTCGTTCTTCACGCGCAGATCGGTGGCGAGCTGCACGGCGGCGCCCGCCCAGGCGGCGTCGAAGAAGGCCTCGGCGCACTGTTCGAGGGTGTGGCGCACCCGCGCCCGTACAGCGGCCGGGTCGGCGAGCAGTCGTTCCGCGAAGGCCTCTTGCAGCGCACCGCGGGCCTGGGCGAGGTCCAGGGCCCGCTCGCGCGCCGCCGCGTCGGTGAGCGGCGACGGCGCAGCGAAGTGGACCCTGCTGCTGCCGCACGTGGTGACCAGCGCGGCGGTCACATACGTTGCGTCGTCGATGCGGTCCACGTCGTCCAGCTCCTCGGCGAGGGTGGGCCGTGGCCGGGCGGGGAGCAGGAAGTCCGCCTGTGAGGAACGCCAGAGGAACTCGGCCTCCCTGAGCCGCTCGGCCAGTTCCGGACGCAGCCCGGCCCAGACATCGCCTGCCCAGCCGGCGAGCTGCGGATGATGCCCGGGTTCGGCCAGTACGTGCAGCATCGCGGTCAGCTCGGCCAGCGGGGAGGCGGCGAACCGCAGTCGCTCGGACGGCAGGCCGCTGATGTCGATCCTCAACGTCATCGCCTCATCATCACCGACCGGACGGCCGGTGATGGCGTCGGTTGACAGTGTCCGTCAACCGACGCGGCAAGCCCGGCGGCCGACCGCACCGTTGACGCCATGCCAACCACCACCAAGATCCGGCCCCGCGCCCTCGTCCGTGCCACTGGAGGCCCCCGCTATGCCGTGGCCCTGGTCGTGGACGCACTCGGCACCGGCCTGCTGCGGCCCTTTCTGCTGCTCTACGGGGTGATGGTGCTGAGGCTGTCCGCGCCCGCCACCGGCGTCGCCATGACGGCGGGTGTCGTCGTGGGCCTGATGTGCATGCCCGCGGTCGGCCGATGGCTGGACCGGGGCGCGCGCAGCACGGTCGTGGCGGCATCGATGCTGGTGCGGGTGCTGGGCGTTGTCCTGCTGCTGGCCACACCGGCGGGGTACGTCTGGCCGTTCGCGGCGGCGGCGCTTCTCCTCGGCATCGGCAACCAGGCATGGCCGGCCGCCCATGCGGCTCTCGTGGCCACGGTCGCCCACGGCCGGGAACGCGACACCGCGCTCGCGGCGGGCCGCGCCCTGCGCAACGCCGGTATGGGAGTGGGCGCGCTCCTCGCCACCATATGTCTGGCGGGCGGCGCCACCGCTTTGCAGGCGCTGGCCGCCGTGACCGGGCTGGCGTATCTCACCGCGGCGGCCCTGGCGTGGTCGGTCCGACTGCGCGCCGATCCGGCCGCTGCCCCGCCCGAGGGCGGTGACGACGGGCCGCCGCCCCGGATGCGGGCGCTGCTCGCGGCCAACGTGGTGTACGCCTTCTGCCTCAATGTCCCCGAAATCGCGCTCCCCCTCGTCCTGGTGACCCAGTTGCACGCGTCCCCGGTGTGGTCGGCGGCGATCTTCGTGGCCAACACGGTGCTGGTGGTCACCCTCCAGGTTCCGCTGACCGTCCTGATGTCCCGCTTCCCCCGGCGGACGGTGCTGGCTCTCGCGGGTGTGGTCCTCGCCGCGTCCTACCTCGGCTTCCTGGCGGCGTTGTCACTGGGACACGGCTGGGGCGCACCGGCCGTCGCCGTGGTGTCCGTGGTCTGCACCCTCGGCGAGATCCTCTATGCCGGCAGCGCCACCGCGCTCGTCACCGCTGTCGCTCCGGCCCATGTCCTGGGACGGACCCTCGCCCGCTTCGAGCTCTCCACCGGCTTCGGCCTGGCGGTCTCCCCGGCGGTCATCACCGCTCTCGCACCGCTCGGCCCGGCTGCTCTCTGGGGCACCCTGGCCGGTGCGACCCTCGTCTCCGCCTCCGCTTTTGCTCCGTCAGCCGCCGACCAGGGCCGGGAGATCCCCGGCGGCGCTCGGGTGGGCCCCGGCCCCTATGCGGTGGTGCGTTCCCGTTCCGCGGCGATCGCCCGGCGCAGCGCCTCCAGTTTGAGGGGAAGCAGCGGGCGCAGACCGTCGTAGCGCAGACGGCCGACGCGGTAGGAGGTGATGAGGCCGTTCTCCTCCAGGGGCATGCCGGCGGGACGCAGTACGGTACGGCCGTCCTCGTCGAGGATCCCGTCATGGTTCATCCAGAGCGAGACCCAGAGCTTGCTGGTGCCGTGGGTGCGCCGGACGAGTTCCGCGCGCAGCGGCAGCCATCTGTCCAGGGCCGCGCGGGTCAGCGGTGAGGTGTCGATCCACTCACCCGGCTCCGCGCCGACGACGGCCCCGCCCTGTGGGTGCCGCTCGATGTAGACGGCGGCGTTGCCGTCCGCCAGATGGGCCAGGCGCTGCCCGATCAACTCGCCGCTGCGTGCGGCGGTGTCCAGCTCCATACAGAGCACGGCCGTCAGTCGGGTCTGCGCGGGGGACATGGCGCCGCCGAGGTACCTGTCGAGCTGCCGGCGCAGCGCCGAGAGCGTCGCCTGCCGCGGGACGGGGCGCAACGCGACTTCTCCGCCGGCCAGTTGTGGAGCGGGCATGCCGTGGGCCTCGCGCAGGAGGTCGACGCACCGGCGTCGGATCTCGTTCGTCGGCCCGGAGGTGGGCGGGTGGCCGCCCGCGACGCGGCGGGCCCGCAGCGCACCGGATTCGGCGAGGCGCAGATACGGGGTGATGGCGTCCTCTTCGAGGAGGCGCCGCAGGCTGCGCCGTGCGCCGACGGGCAGTGCGCCGCGGGTCAGCGCCCGGTCCATCTCGCCGCGGACCATGTCGAGCTGCCGCCGGCGCGCTTCGCCGACGCCGAGCTCGTCGAGGAGCCCGTCGAGGGCGTTGACCGCGGCGAATGTCGACGTGGGCATGGGGTGATTGTGGCGTACGGCCGGGGTGTGCGCCGGGAAATGAGGTGAGGGCGTGGAGTACGGGACCGTCCGTACTCCACGCCCTCACGTATGTGGTGCCGCCCGACGGAGCGAGGCTGGCGCGACAGGACATTCGCACCGCCGGACGGAGTCTGTTGTCTGGCTGGGACCGCGGCGGCGGCGATTGGTCCCGGGAGGCCGCCTCCTTCTGGTCAAGAAGCGGCTTCCGGAGCCTTCACCACCGCACTGGCATCGCACGACCGCCGCGGTCCTCGCCTTCGCCCGCTCGGCGGACCACCCCTCATTCGGGTCCGCCGTGCGGGCTCGGCGCCCAGGACATGACCTCCCGTCAGTTCCTGGGCGCAGTCGGTGCCCTCAGTCCTCGCGCAGGGCGCGGACCGCTTCCTCGACGCGCTTGCCGTAGTCGGCGTCGGCGGCGTGGAAGTGGGCGAGGTTCCTCTCGATGACATCGTCCCGGCCGACCTGGGACAGCCCGCCGGCGATGTTGGCGACGAGGCGCTGCTTCTCGTCCTCGGACATCAGCCGGTAGAGCTCGCCGGCCTGGAAGAAGTCGTCGTCCTTGACGTGGGCGGGGGCCGCGTGGGTGCCCGTCCAGCCCTGCACGGCGAGCGGTGCGGACTGGGCGCCGTCGCTCTGCGCCGGTCCCGCGTACGAGTTGGGCTCGTAGTTCTTCTCGTGGCGCGAGCCGTTGCGGGTGGCCATGATGCCGTCGCGGCCGTAGTTCTGCGCCGTCGTCGCCTTGGGGGCGTTCACCGGCAGCAGGGTGTGGTTGACGCCGAGGCGGTAGCGGTGCGCGTCCGCGTAGGCGAACAGCCGGCCCTGGAGCATCTTGTCCGGCGAGGGGCCGATGCCGGGAACGAAGTTGTTCGGGGAGAACGCCGCCTGCTCGACCTCGGCGAAGACGTTCTCGGGGTTGCGGTCGAGCACCAGCCGGCCGACGCGCTGGAGCGGGTAGTCGGCGTGCGGCCAGACCTTGGTGAGGTCGAACGGGTTGAAGCGGTAGTCGGCCGCTTCGGCCGCCGGCATGACCTGCACGTACAGCGTCCAGGACGGGTTGACGCCGCGTTCGATGGCCTGGAGCAGGTCGGTCTGGTGCGAGTTGGCGTCCGAGCCGACGACTTCGGCGGCCTGCTCCGAGGAGAGGCAGCGGATGCCCTGGTTGGTCTTGAAGTGGTACTTGACGAAGAAGGCGTCGCCCTCGGCGTTCATCCACTGGTAGGTGTGCGAGCCGTAGCCGTTCATGTGGCGGTACGAGGCGGGGATGCCGCGGTCGCCCATGAGCCAGGTGATCTGGTGGGTGGACTCGGGGGAGTGCGCCCAGAAGTCCCAGACGTTGTCCGGCTCCTGCTTGCCCGTGAAGGGGTCGCGCTTCTGGGAGTGGATGAAGTCGGGGAACTTGATCGGGTCCTTGATGAAGAACACCGGGGTGTTGTTGCCGACGAGGTCGTAGTTGCCCTCTTCGGTGTAGAACTTCAGGGCGAAGCCGCGCGGGTCGCGGACCGCGTCCGCGCCGCCGAGCGAGTCGGCGACGGTGGAGAAGCGGATGAAGGTCTCGGTGCGCTTGCCCACCGCGGAGAGGAAGTCTGCCTTGGTGAAGCCGGTGACGTCGTCGGTGACCTCGAAGTAGCCGTGTGCGCCGGAGCCGCGGGCGTGCACCACGCGCTCCGGGATCCGCTCGCGGTTGAAGCGGGCGAGCTTCTCCAGGAGGTGCTGGTCCTGGAGGAGGAGCGGGCCACCGACGCCGGCGGTGGCGGAGTTCTGGTTGTCGGCGACCGGGGCGCCTGACTCGGTCGTAAGCACACGCTGCGTCATGGTGGCGGGTCTGACCTTCCGTACTGAAGCTGTTGATGCGGCCGGCGGTGCGAGGAGCGTAATTTCGCCCTGGAGGCAGCGTCAACAGTTTGTTGAAAACGAAGTGTGGTGTTCCGGACGGCGCCGGCGCCTGGGCGCGACAGGACAGGTGTCAGCGCCGACGCCGCCCGGAAATCAGGGGGCCCCGAGCGAGGGCCGGTTGCTCAGACCTGCTGGCCGGAGAGCCGCTCGACGGCGCGCAGCAGGGCCGAGTGGTCCAGGCCGCCGTCGCCCTGCGCACGCAGGGAGGCGACCAGTTGGGCGACCACGGCGCCGACGGGCAGCGCGGCACCGACATTGCGGGCGGCGTCCGTGACGATGCCCATGTCCTTGTGGTGCAGGTCGATCCGGAAGCCGGGCTTGAAGTCGCGGTTCAGGAAGTTGTCCTTCTTGCGGGTCAGCACGGTGGATCCGGCGAGGCCGCCGTTGAGCACGTCGAGTGCGGCCTGGAGGTTCACGCCGGACTTCTCCAGGAAGACCACGGCCTCGGCGCATGCCTGGATGTTCACGGCGACGATCAGCTGGTTGGCGGCCTTCACCGTCTGGCCGGAGCCGTGGGGGCCGCACAGCACGATGGTCTTGCCGAGAGCTTCGAGGATCGGCAGAGCGGTGTCGAAGTCGCTCTGCTCACCGCCGACCATGATGGACAGCACGGCCTCGATCGCGCCGGCCTCGCCGCCGGAGACCGGGGCGTCGAGGACGCGCAGGCCCTTCTCGGCGGCGGCCTTCGCCAGGTCGACGGAGGTCTGCGGGGTGATCGACGACATGTCGATGATCAGTGCGCCGGACCGGGCGTTCTCCAGGATGCCGTCCGGGCCGTACGCGATGGCCTCGACCTGCGGGGACGCGGGCACCATCGTGATGACCACGTCGGCGTCCTTGACGGCCTCGGCGATCGAGGACGCGACGGTGCCGCCGGCCGCGGCGAGCCGGTCGAGCTTGTCCTGCTCCAGCGTGAAGCCGGTGACGGAGTAGCCGGCCTTCAGCAGGTTCTCGGACATGGGGGAGCCCATGATGCCGAGACCGATCCACGCGATCGCCGGGCGGGAATCTGCGAGATTGCTCATGAGGGTGCCTTCCTGAACACTTCTGTACGTCTGTGAGTTCAGCGCGCAGCGCGCGCCTCGGCCGGGAGCCAGTCGAAGGACTCGGCGCTCGGCCGGTCGCCGGCCTTGTACTCCAGGCCCACCCAGCCCTCGTATCCGGCCTTCGTCAGCTCCTCGAGGAGCTGCTCCAGCGGGAGCGAGCCGGTGCCCGGGGCGCCGCGGCCGGGGTTGTCGGCGATCTGCACGTGGCCGGTCTTGTCGGCGTAGGCCGCGATGACCTGGCTGACGTCCTCGCCGTTCATCGACAGGTGGTAGATGTCGAGCAGGAACTTGGCGTTCCCGAGGCCGGTCGCCGCGTTGACCCGGTCGATGACCTCGATCGCGGCCGGGGCGCTCACCAGCGGGTAGAGCGGGGACTCCGGCTTGTTGAGGGTCTCGACGAGCAGGATCGCCCCGATGCGGTCGGCCGCGCGGGCGGCCAGCACCAGGTTCTCCAGGGCGAGGGTGTCCTGGATCTGCGGGTTCACGTCCTCGACGCGGTTGCCGTAGAGGGCGTTGAGCGCCTTGCAGCCCACCGAGGCGGCGAAGTCCGCCGCCACCTCGATGTTGGCGCGGAAGCGGTCGGACTCCTTGCCGGGCACGGAGAGCGCGCCGCGGTCGGGGCCCGGCAGCTGCCCGGCGTAGAAGTTCAGCCCCACCAGCTGGGTGCCGGCGTCGTCGAGCGCCTTCTTGAGGGCGTCGAGCTCGGCCTGCGCCGGGGTGGGGGTCTCGATCCAGGGCCACCACAGCTCGACCGCCGTGAAGCCCGCCGCGGCGGCTGCCGCGGGGCGCTCCAGGAGCGGGAGTTCCGTGAAGAGGATCGAAAGGTTCACATCGAAGCGCTGGTCGGTGCCGTGCTTGTCCGTGGAAGAGGGGGCCATGAGGCTGTGCGCTCCTTCCGTATTGCGGAAGTCAGTTTCTGCTTAACGGAAGATTGCAGGCGGTCCGCCGAACTTGTCAAGGGGCCATCTCCGATTTCGCCTCTCTCGCGTTAGGTTGTGCGCGTGCGATTGAGAGTGGAGTTCACGACCGAGCCCTTCGACCTGGACGAAGCGCCCGCCCATGCCGTGGTGGCCCGTGAGGTCGTCCAGTCGGCCGAACTCGACGCCGTCGACGTGGGGCCGTTCGGCAACACGGCCGAGGGCGACGCCGATGCCGTGCTCACCGCGGTCGACGCGCTCGTGCGCCGCTCCCTGGAGGCCGGCGCCACCCGGGTCTCGCTCCAGATCAATCTGGTCGGGGAGGGCGAGAAGTGAACGGCCCCTCGGAGCACCCCCTGGCCCGCGCGGTCAAGCCGCTCGTCGACGCGATGGGCGGGGAGCTGGTCGAGCCCGGCCAGGCGAGCCCGGACGACGTGGTGCTCGCCTGGGAGGGCGAGGACGTCATAGCGGTTCGGCTGCCGCAGCTCTCCGACTCCCTCGACCACATCCTGGCCGCCCTGGAGCGCCGTCACGGCATGCCGCTGTCCGAACTGGACCGCAGGACGAAGCAGCTGGTCGTGCGCTCCCTGGAGGCCCGCGGGGCCTTCTCGGTGCGGCACGGCGTCGAGACGGTGGCCGGTGCGCTCGGCGTCAGCCGCTTCACCGTCTACAACTATCTGAACCGCGAGAACGGCACCAAGGGCGAGTGAGCGCGGGCCCCCGATTCACCCTGTGATCGCTCCCGGTCACGGCCCGTGGCGGCGATCTCCGGGCGGCGGCTCGCGTGTCACCGAGTTTTCAACAAAGTGTTGACGTTATGTTGCCGGAGGGCGTTAGCTGTCCGCAGCCCGTCCAACGCACAGCGAAAAACAGCCACGGAGGCTCCCGTGACTTCGAGCTCGACGCCGGGCCTCGCCCGGTTCAACACATCGGCGGAGAGCGACGCGACCGCCGCGCTCCACGAGGTGTGCGCCAGTTCGGCCTGGGGAAACAAGCTGCTCGCGCAGCGTCCCTACGCCACCGCCGAGGCCCTCTTCACCGCCAGTGACGCCGCGATGGCCGAGCTGACAGCTGCGGATCTGGCCGAGGCGATGGCGGGACACCCGCCGATCGGCCGGCCGAAGCCGGGCGACCCGACCTCCGCCCGCGAACAGCGGGGGATGGCCGGCGCCTCCGAGGAGCTGAAGGCCGAACTGCTCGAACTCAACCTGGCCTACCAGGAGAAGTTCGGTCACGTCTTCCTGATCTGCGCCACCGGCGCCACCGGTGAGCAGATGCGGGACGCGGTCAGGGTCCGGATCCAGAACTCCGACGAGAAGGAGCGGGAGATCGCCCGCGGAGAGCTCGTCAAGATCAACCGGATCCGGCTGGCCCGACTCGTAGAAGGAGAGTGACCTGTGAGCACCGAGACCACCGCTTCCGTGTCCACCCACATCCTGGACACCAGCATCGGCCGCCCCGCCGAGGGCGTCGCCATCGCGCTGTCGGCCCGCCCGGGCCCCGGCGCGGAGTGGACCGCGCTCGGCGGCTCCGCCACCGACGCCGACGGGCGGTGCAAGGACCTTCCGGCGCTGCCGGAGGGCACCACCCATGTACGTCTCGACTTCGAGACCGAGGCGTACTTCTCCAACAAGAACAACGCCAACCAGCAAGCCGAGGCGCAGCAGGACGCCCCCCGCGTAAGGGACAGCGGTGCGTTCTTCCCGGAGGTGGCGATCACATTCGCCGTCGTACCGGGCGAGCACTACCACGTACCGCTGCTGCTCAACCCGTTCGGCTACTCCGTTTACCGAGGGAGCTAGCAGACATGCCCACGATTCTCGGCCAGAACCAGTACGGCAAAGCAGAGAACCGCGTCGTCAAGATCACGCGGGACGGCGACACCCACCACATCAAGGACCTGAACGTCTCCGTCGCCCTCTCCGGCGACATGGACGACGTCCACTACTCCGGCTCCAACGCCAACGTCCTGCCGACCGACACCACCAAGAACACGGTGTACGCGTTCGCCAAGGAGCACGGCATCGAGTCCGCCGAGCAGTTCGGCATCCACCTGGCCCGTCACTTCGTGACCTCCCAGGAGCCGATCCACCGGGCGCGCATCCGTATCGAGGAGTACTCCTGGGAGCGCATCGCCACCTCGGACGCCAACTCCAAGTTCATCGGCTCCGACGAGGTGCGGCACTCCTTCGCCCGCAAGGGCCAGGAGCTGCGCACCGCCCAGATCACCTACGACGGTGAGAACTGGGAGGTCCTGTCCGGTCTGAAGGACCTCACGGTCATGAACTCCACCAACTCGGAGTTCTGGGGCTACGTCAAGGACAAGTACACGACGCTCAAGGAGGCGTACGACCGCATCCTGTGCACCGACGTCTCCTCGGTCTGGCGCTACAACTGGACCAGCGACGACGACCGGATGCCCAACTGGGAGAAGTCGTACGAGCAGGCCAAGAAGCACATCCTGCAGGCCTTCGCCGAGACGTACTCCCTCTCGCTCCAGCAGACCCTTTACCAGATGGGTTCGCGGGTGATCAACAGCCGCAGCGAGATCGACGAGATCCGCTTCTCGCTGCCGAACAACCACCACTTCCTGGTGGACCTCGAGCCGTTCGGGCTGAAGAACGACAACGAGGTGTACTTCGCGGCGGACCGCCCGTACGGCCTGATCGAGGCCACGATCCTGCGGGACGGCGTCGAGCCGCGGATCCCGGTCGACATGACCAACCTGTAGCCAACCGCTTGAACCCCCGACGCGTGCGCCGGCGTTGAGTCCCAGGGGGAGAGCGGGGGCATCTGCGCAACAACAGAACCGCGGACCCGGTCGTCACCCCGCTCGACCCCCGGGCCCGTTCCATCAATGGGAAGAACGAGGAACCGCCATGGCGGCTTCGCGCATCGTCATCGAGAACTGTGCCATCGCGACCGTGGACGCGGACGACACCGAGTACGCGTCCGGGTACATCGTCGTCGCCGACAACCGGATCGAGTCGGTGGGCGCCGGACAGGCCCCCGCCGGACTGGAGAACGTGGTCCGCCGCATCGACGGCACCGGCCATCTCGCCACGCCCGGTCTGATCAACACGCACCACCACTTCTACCAGTGGATCACCCGGGGCCTCGCCACCGACCACAACCTGTTCAACTGGCTGGTGGCGCTGTACCCGACGTGGGCGAGGATCGACGAGCCGATGGCCCGCGCGGCCGCACAGGGCTCCCTCGCCATGATGGCCCGCGGCGGAGTCACCACCGCCATGGACCACCACTACGTCTACCCGCGGGGCTCCGGCGACCTGTCCGGCGCGATCATCGGCGCCGCGAGCGAGATGGGTGTCCGCTTCACGCTCGCCCGCGGCTCCATGGACCGTGGCAAGTCCGCCGGCGGACTGCCGCCGGACTTCGCCGTCGAGTCCCTCGAAGGCGCGCTCGCCGCCACCGAGGAGACCATCGACAAGCACCACGACGCCTCCTTCGACGCGATGACGCAGATCGCCGTCGCGCCGTGCTCCCCCTTCTCCGTCTCCACCGAACTGCTGCGGCAGGGCGCCGAGCTGGCCCGCCGCAAGAACGTCCGGCTGCACACGCACGGCTCGGAGACCGTCGAGGAGGAGGAGTTCTGCAAGGAACTCTTCGGGATGGGTCCGACCGACTACTTCGAGTCGACCGGCTGGCTCGGCCAGGACGTGTGGATGGCCCACTGCGTCCACATGAACGACTCGGACATCGCCGCCTTCGGCCGTACGGGCACGGGCGTCGCGCACTGCCCGTCCTCCAACGCACGGCTCGCCGCCGGCATCGCCCGGGTCCCCGACATGCTGAAGGCGGGCGTCCCCGTCGGCCTCGGCGTCGACGGCACCGCCTCCAACGAGTCGGGCGAACTGCACACCGAGCTGCGCAACGCGCTGCTCGTCAACCGCCTCGGCCCCCACCGCGAGGCCGCCCTGAACGCGCGCCAAGCCCTGCGCCTCGGCACGTACGGCGGTGCCCAGGTCCTCGGCCGCGCCGAGCAGATCGGCTCGCTGGAGGCCGGCAAGCTCGCCGACCTCGTGCTGTGGAAGCTGGACACGCTCGCCCACTCCTCCATCGCCGACCCGGTGATCGCGCTCGTCTTCGGCGCGGCAGCCCCCGTATCCCTCTCCCTCGTGAACGGCAGGACCGTCGTCGAGGACAACCACCTGACCACGGTGGACGAGGACGCCATCGCCCGCTCCGCGCGGGACGAGGCACAGCGCCTGGCGCGGATCGCCGCACAGGACTGACCCAAGCGTCCGGTCGAGGGGGACGGCCCTCGACCGGAAGCCGTGGACCCGAGCGGGGTCCATGGCAGCCGTGACCGGGGGTGCGGCACCGCATATCGGTGCCGCGCCTCCCGGGACGGTGACTCGTGTCTTCACACCCCCGAAGCACCGGGCTCACCGCTGCACCACTTCGCACCACCTCCCTGACACCCGCGTCACCGCCGACGTGTAACCGACCGGAGGAACCGACCGTGGCCGCACAGCCCAGGTTTCCGAACGATGCAGACACACCCGCAGACGCGACAGCAGACGCAGACGCGGTACCGGCAGCGCCGGACGTACCGACGGAGAAGCATCCGGTCGACGAGACCCTGCCTCCTCTGAAGATGTTCACCAGCGGCCTTCAGCATGTGGCCGCGATGTATGCGGGTGTGGTGGCCCCGCCCATGATCGTGGGGCCCGCCGTGGGGCTGAGCGCCACGGACACGGCCTTCCTGATGGGGGCCAGCCTCTTCACCGCCGGCATAGCCACCCTTCTCCAGACGCTCGGCTTCTGGAAGGTCGGCGCCCGGCTCCCGTTCGTCAACGGTGTCTCCTTCGCCGGTGTGACCCCGATGGTCGCCATCGGCAGGGACCGCGGAGCGGACGGCATCACCGTCATCTTCGGCGCGATCATCGTCGCCAGCGTGCTCGGTTTCGTCCTCACGCCGTACTTCTCGAAGCTGGTCCGCTTCTTCCCGCCCGTCGTCACGGGCACCGTCATCACCCTCATCGGCGTGTCGCTGCTGCCGGTGGCCTTCAACTGGTCGCAGGGCGGCAACTCCACGGCCGACGACTACGGTTCGATGAAGAACATCGGCATGGCGGCCCTCACCTTCGTGATCGTGCTGGCCCTGCGCAAGGTCCTGCGCGGGTTTCTCCAGCAGATCGCGATCCTGCTCGGCCTCGTCGCGGGCACGGTGATCGCGGCGCCGCTCGGCATGGCGAACCTCGACGCCATCAAGAACGCCGACATCGTCGGCTTCCCCACGCCCTTCCACTTCGGCGCGCCGCAGTTCGAGATCGCCGCGATCGTCTCCATGTGCATCGTGATGCTCGTCTGTATGACGGAGTCGACCGCCGACATGCTCGCCCTCGGCAGGATCGTGGACCGGCCGGCCGACGAGCGGGTCATCGAGGGCGGGCTGCGGGCCGACACCCTCGGCAGTGCCATCAGCCCGCTGTTCAACGGATTCATGTGCAGCGCCTTCGCCCAGAACATCGGCCTGGTCGCGATGACGAAGGTCCGCAGCCGCTTCGTCGTCGCCGCGGGCGGCGGCATCCTGATCCTGCTGGGCCTGTGCCCCGTCGCCGCCTCGGTGATCGCGCTCGTACCGCTGCCGGTCCTCGGCGGCGCGGGGATCGTGCTCTTCGGCTCGGTCGCGGCGAGCGGCATCCAGACGCTGGCCACCGCCGCCCTGGAGAAGGGCGAGAACGCGCTGATCGTCGCCGCGTCGGTCGGCATCGGACTGATCCCGATCGCCGCGCCGGAGTTCTACCACGCCTTCCCGAAGGACGCGCTCGTCGTCCTCGACTCCGGCATCTCCACCGGCTGCATCGTGGCGATCGCGCTCAACCTCGCCTTCAACCACCTGGGAAAGAAGGGCAGTTCGGACGAGGTGCAGGAGGACGGGCAGGGCAGCGGGAAGCCGGACGGGGCGACGGTGGCCGCACCGGCGGCGGCGGTGCACTGAGCGAGCCTTCACCGATGACGGCAGGGAGGCGGACGCGCGAGAGGGCGCGTACCCCACGACGGGTACGCGCCCTCTCCGTCCGACGCCGGGCCGCGTGTGGCGGGCTCGAGGCGGTCAGTCGATATGGAAGCTGTCGCCGTAGACCTTCCAGTCGAGCGGCGTGTTCAGGTTGAGGTTGTTCTTCTGCACGAAGACCCGCTGAGCGGTGTCGACCCGGCTCGTGTCCTCGTGCGCCTCCTCCTGCTTCATCGCCCAGACACGGGCGTCGAGGAACGCGTTGAGGTAGGTCTTCTCGTTGCCGCCCTGGGCCGGGGGCTTGGCCTTGGCCAGCGCCCGCTTACGGATGCTGCTGAAGCTGGTCGAGTCGCCGCCGTCGCCGTGCATCACGATGGCGTCGTAGTAGATGAACTGGCCCAGCACGCCGACACCGTCGCTCTTGCCACGGCTCACCGCCGGGTTGAAGTACACCCGGTCCCGCTCGTCGTTCTGCGCGGTCTTGAACGCGGAGTCCTCGGCCGCCTTCTTCCAGTCCTTCGTGAAGTCCGGGTCGAGGCCGGCGTGCGAGTCGCTGCCGTCGACGTTGCGCAGCGCGGGCAGGTACTTGGCGAGGACGTTGCCCGGCTTGCGCTGCGTGTAGAGCTCGACAAGGTCGAGCATGTCGCCGGTGCCGGAGCAGAACCCGATGATCCCTGCGGTGTAGCCGCGCCCGTCGCCTATGTCCTCGATGTACTTGTACTGGGCCTTCCAGTCCAGCGAGGAGTTCTCCGCGCTGGAGACGATCTTCATGGCGATTTCCTTCTTCGCCGGGTCGTCGAGCCCGACGGCGGCCGGGGCCACCGCGGTCGTGGAACGGCCGTCGCCGGCGTCCGAAGGGGAGTTGGCCGCGAAGGCGGTGGCGGGCACCGCGATCAGTGTCACGCCGAGTGCCACGCGGGGGAGGAACCTGAGCGGACTCTTGGCGCGCTTGTGGGGGGTGGGCACCGTGCCTCCAGGGGGAGTTCGTCGTTCCGTATTCTGTTAGGAAGCTTTCCTATCAGAGCCGGGAACGACTCGTACACCCTTTCCCCGCAAGGAAATTCGACCCTGTCGCGGGCCGTGGACCCCGCAGCGGAAGACCCGCCAGGTCAGCGCCCCGGCCACGCCATGAGGTTGTTGAAGAGCTCCGCCTGCTCGATCGCGTCGTCCAGTCCGTGATGCGTGTGCCGCCTCGTGGAGTGGAGCTCCGGCGGCATGGTTCCCTTCGCGACAGCGCGCAGCGGAAGCCGCGCCTTGGTGGCGTACAGGGTCTTCATGTCGAAGCAGCCGGAGTGGCCGAACGGGCTCGCGCCGGTGAACCTGATCAGATACCAGTACAGGAACATCCAGTCGTAGGAGGCGGGGTAACCGCACATCACCGGCTGCGCACCGGTGGAGACCTCCCGCACCCAGGCACCGAACTCGGCCATGGCGTCGACCGGTTCGCTGCCCCCGGCGATCAGTGCGTCCCGGTCCAGCCCGCTCACCGCGAGGGCCTCGGGTACGAAGTCCTCGCTGATGGGGCGCAGTTCCCGGTAGAACGTCCGCGCCTGCGGATCGGCCGGCTCATAACCGTCGGCGTCCTGGCGGCCCGCCACGGCGGCACCGAAACTGATCATCGAGTAGGGGCCCGGGATCGGACCGTCCGCCTCGACGTCGACGGAGATGTAGAGGCTGGGTTTCACACGTGGTGCCGTACGTCGTGCCATACCGGGAGCATCGCACCGGAGCGGCTGACGGCACATCCGCATTTACGGGGCACGGGCTCCGCCCACAGGCGCATCGGGGCGGGAGCCTGTGTCGGAGGCGTTGTCAGACCCCCGTGACATGCTCGGAAGCATGGATCACGAGCAGGTTTTCGCCGGTCTGGACAGCGTGCGCTGGGCCGAGTTGGAGCATGCGTACGGCGAAGCCGACGACCTCCCCGGCATGCTGCGTGCGCTCGCGGGCGACGACGAGCAGTCGGCCGAGGCGCTCGACGAGCTGTGGAGCAGCATCCTGCACCAGGGCACGGTGTACGCAGCCACCGTGCAGGCCGTGCCCTTCCTGGCGCGGCTGGCCGCGGCAGGGACACGGACCGTCGATCTGCTCGTCCTGCTCGGTGGCATGGCCGAGAGCGACGACGTGTACGGACTGGCCGACCCCGGCGCCTGCCGGGCAGCCGTCGCCGCCCAACTCCCCCTGATCCTCCCGCTGTTCGCGTCCCAGGATGCGCGAGTGCGTCAGGCCGCGGTCTGGACGGCCGGCAGCACCGGTGCCGCTCCCGCCCTGCCGCAGCTGCGCCGGTTGTGGGACGAGGAGACCGAACCGGGTGTCCGGGCGGAGGTGCTCGCGGCGCTGGTGCGGCTCGGCCACCCGGAGGCCGCGGATGCCGCCCTCCAGGCGATCGCGCCCGGTGAACCCGCCGAGCTGCGGGTCGTCGCGGCCATGGCCTGCCTGGACGCCGGTCTGTCGTGGACGCCCGCGCACCAGGACACCCTGGTGTCGCTGCTCCCGGCGGACCGGCATGTCGCCGGCCGCTTCGACCAGGCACGCACCGAGCCGCTGCACCATGTCGTCGACACGCTGCTGCGGCGCGACACCGCCCAGGACCGCTCCTCGGCCTACGAGTTGATCCAGGCGGCCCTGGCCGCCGCGGACCCCGAGGCCCGGAAGGAGGCGCTGTGGGCGGCCGAGCACGCCTGCATGATCTCCCGCAGCGCCCCGGGCCGGCTGGCTCCCTCCCTGCTGGCCCTGCTGAAGCTCGGTGAGCACACGGCCTCCCTGCTGCCCGTCCTCGACAAGCTCGGCGTCCACGCGCAGCCGGCAGCCCCGGCGCTGGCCGCGCTCGCCGCAGCGGGCGGCGACCTGGCGGACCGGGCACTCGCGGTGCTGGTGCGGGTCGCGCCGCACGAGGCCGCCCCGCTGCTCGCCCGCGACCTCCCCGACCGCTCACGTGCCCTCGCGGCGGCGTGCGGATTCCCCGGAAAGCGGCGTGAGCGTGATATGCCGTACGCGCCGGAGCTGCTCAACGCCATCCGCATTCGGCTGACCGACGACGAACTGGCGGGGAACGAACCGGTGTGGCTGACCGGCCTGCTGGTGGCCTGGGGTGTGCGGGCGGCGGCCGCCCTGCCCGAACTGACCGCGGTGATGGACCGCTTCCCGGCGGCCGTGCCCCGGGCGCTCGCGGCGGTCTGCCCGCCCGACAGCCGCGACGCCACGGCGGCCGTCCTGCGGCGTGCAGCCGCCACGGGGCCGCCGGAGGGCCGGTACGCGGCGGCCGACGCCCTGTGGAACCTGACCGGTGAGACCGGCCCGCTGGTGGACGAACTCCGGCGCCGGCTGGAGCAGAGCGCGGGACCCGAGGCCTGCCGCACCGCGGGCGCGCTCGGCGAGGAAGGCGCCTGTCTGGTCCCGCAGTTGCGCTCGGCCCTGACGCCCGCGGGCCGTAGGCGCACCGTTCCCGAGCTCGACGCGGACATCCAGACAGCGCTCGCGCTGTGGCGGCTGACCGGGGAGGCGAACGAGACGGTCGATGTGCTCGGGGGCGTCCTGGCCGAGGCTTCCGACGGAACCTGGACGCGCTGGTCGCTTCGTGAAGCAGCTCTCGCCGCCGCCCATGTAGGCCCGGCGGCACAGGCGTTGACGCCCGCCCTCGAGGGTCTGCTGGACGACCCCTCCCATGCCCCGGCCGCGATCAGCGCCCTCCAGGCGATCAGCGGGACGCCGGACCCTGTCCGTACGGCGGAGATACTCCTGACCTCCGTCGAGCGGAACGCAGACGCCGACACAGCACTCGACGCCTTGGGCGCGCTCGGCCCCGAGGCCCTGACGCCCACGGTCAGTGCCCGGCTGAAGGCGCTGGCCGAACGCGATCTGCGGGTCGTGACGTCGGGACTGGAGCCGGAGATGGTCCCGGCGGACGAGCGGCTGAGGGAGCGCGCGCGGAAGCTGCTCGGGGCCTGACGGTGCATCGGGGGCTTCCGGTGGGCGTCACGGGGGTGCCGGGTCCGACCGGCGGCGGACGCGGACCGGGCTCCGGCCTACGACCGGGCTCCGGCCCACGACCAGGCGTCACTCACCGGGCGCCTCCCGTCCGGGCGCGGCTTCCCGAGGGACCGCCCGCCCGGATGCGGCACGAGGACGGCCGGCTCAGTTCCCCGGCTGCCAGTCGGGACGCCGCCCGCTGAACCCGATGACCTGGTCGAGGAGCGGCGCGTCGGCAGGGACGTCGACGACGGGTCCGAACGCGTCGCCGCGCGCCTCTTCGTCCCCGGGCGCCGGCTTCATCATCCCGTACGACTCGCGCAGGCTCGCCTCGTCGCAGGCGTACTTCTGTCCGGTGGCCCGGGCCAGGTCCCACCCGTGGACGACGAGCTCGTTCAGCGCCACCCGGCCGGCGATCGCGGCGGGGAAGGTGATCCCGCCGGCTTGCGTATCGCCCTCCCACGCCTCGGGCACGGTCCACGCGTCGGCCAGTTCGTCCAGCCGTCGCGGCAGCACGTCCCGCCAGTCGTCGCCGAGGACGGGCCGCGAATCGCCGGGACTGGAGGCGGTCAACGGACCGAGGTCCTTGCGCGCGGCATGCCGGAAGGCGGTGGACAGCAGGACGACATGGGCCAGCAGTTCCCGCACGGCGTACTCGGGACAGGGGGTCGGATCCCCGAGCCGCTCGTCCGGGATGCCGGTGATGAGCTGCCTCACCGCGTCGGCGGCGGGGTGGAGGTCGGGGCCGGAGGTCTGCGCTGTGGAGTCCATACCAGGGGAGACCGTGCCCGGGTCCGAAATTCATCGCTGGAGCATCCAGAGCCCGGGCGATAGGCTCCGACCTGCCTTTTGCCACCGTCGATTCCTGGAGCGCACGTGCCTGAGAACGACCCGGCCGACCCCGTGACGGACCACTTCGGGGCGGAGGGCCTGCGCCGCTTCCCGGCCGCGTCCCTTGCCGGGGTTCTGCTGCCTGACGACTCGGTGCGGGCGGTCCTGTCCGAGACCGGTGTTCCCATGGCCGTCGGCCCGGGGCGCACACCGACTCCATAGGCCGTCGGCCCGGGGCGCACACCGACTACATAGCAGGACTCAAGAAGAGTCATGGTCGGTAAGACAGAACAAGGACTGTGCATGACCCCGACCCCCGTGACCGCGCAGGACATCATCGCGACCCATGGCCTCGACGGCGTTGTGTTCTTCCCGCGGGCGGTTCATGAGAAAACGGAGATCGGCGCCCAATCCGCCGCCTTCCTGGCGCATGTCGGCATACCGACCGACTCGGTGTTCCTCGCGCGCAATGTTTCGACAGATCCTTCTGAGGACTCGGTGCATGTCGGTGCCTGGGCCGCCGAAATGGATGTACCGGTTCCCGAGAAGTATCGATCCTGGCTCGTCCTCGGGTATTTCCCCTATGCCACGGCGGCATTCAATCCGGAGGACGGCCGGGTCTACTCGTTCGCCGACGACGGCGAGGGTGAGCCCGTCCTGATCCATGAGAGTCTCGAATCCCTCGTGCGCGCTCTGATCGTTCTGAAGGAATTCATGAAGGACAGGGCGGTGGACCCGGACCTCTCGCCCGAGCGGATCCGGATCAGCATCGAAACCTT
Organism: Streptomyces sp. AM8-1-1; assembly: GCF_032229325.1. Lineage (NCBI taxonomy): Bacteria > Bacillati > Actinomycetota > Actinomycetes > Kitasatosporales > Streptomycetaceae > Streptomyces > Streptomyces sp. AM8-1-1. The sequence continues at coordinate 1,713,154 of NZ_CP135086.1, read as the reverse complement.
CGACAGGAACCCCTTCGCCGACGAGGATTCCGCCTGGAGCCAGATCTACGAAGAAATGTCCGACGGCATCTTCTGACGGCATCTTCTGACGGCACGTCCTCGAGTGACCGCACATCCTCGAGCGGGGACGGCCCGGGCGTCCCACACCCTGCGGCTGCCAGATGGTGTGCCCACGGGACAGCCCTCAGAACGACGTCTCGCGCACACTCGCCCGGTCCGACGGCTCCGTCGTCGCCGTGACCTCCGAGCGCTGCCGCTCGGCCGCGAACGTCACCGTCAGCGTCTCCGGGGCGCTCTGCGTCGTACTCGCCGTGAAGCCCTGGTTCGGCACCGCCGAGATCAGGCACACCCCGCCGCTGCCGTAGCGCACCGTGGCCCTGCCGCCCCGGGACGAGATGGTGTGCACACCGGAGCCGCCCTCCTGGCAGCCCTGGTTCCCGGCCGGCTTCTCGTCGGACGTCGGATCCTGCGGGCTCGGCGTCGCGCGCGGTGTCGGCGGCCGGGACTCCCGCGGCTTGCCGGCCGTCTTCGTCGGAGTCGGCTCAGGCTGCCGCCGGGAGGCGCTCGGAGAGGGCGTGGGGCTCGGGGAGCGCGTGGGACGCGCCGAGGGTGTGGGGGAGGCCGCGAAGTCCTCCGGTGCCGACTGCGCCACCGGCGCCGTGGGCCTGGTCGAGCCGACCACGAAGTGGACCGTGAATATCACGGCCGTGACGCTGGCTGTCGTGCACGACAGCCAGATGAGCAGATAGCGAAGGTACCGGGGCACGGCACCATACTGGCGGACCGGCTAACGTTCCTGCCCATGGCCTCCGTACTTGTCGTCGAGGACGACCCTGTGATCCGTGCCGCACTGACCGAGGTCCTCAGTGCGCACGGGTATGCGATCAAGACCGCTCACCAGGGGTTCGAAGCGCTGCGCGAGGTCACCCAGGGCCCGCCGGACATCGTCGTGCTCGACCTCGGACTGCCCGATCTGGACGGTCTCGACGTGCTGCGGATGATCCGCGGGATCTCCCGGGTGCCGGTGCTCGTCGCCACGGCCCGCGACGACGACCGGGAGGTCATCAGGCTCCTCAACGCGGGGGCCGACGACTACATGGTCAAGCCGTTCTCCGGCGGGCAGCTCGCCGCCCGGATCGCCGCCGTGCTGCGGCGGTCCGCGCCCGATGCGAACCGGGACCGGGAGCCCGTCCTCCAGGTCGCGGACCTCCGCATCGACACGCTCGCCCGTACCGTGCACCTCGCCGACCACGAGCTCTCGCTCACGCGGCGCGAGTTCGACCTGCTCGCCTACCTCGCCGCCAACGCCGACCAGGTCATGTCCCGTACGCGAATACTTTCCGAGGTGTGGCAGCAGCCGTATCTGGAGGACCAGACGGTCGACGTCCACCTCTCCTCGCTGCGCAGAAAGCTCGGCGAGAAGGCCTCGCGGCCCCGGTACCTCCACACCGTGCGCGGCATCGGGATCAAGCTGGTCAGCTCACCATGAGACGCGCCCTCGCAGGCATCGCCCTCGCCGTGACCACGATGGTCGCGCTGTCCTTTCTCATCCCCCTGGCCCTGCTCGTACGCGAACAGGCCCGGGACCGGGTCACCACCGCCGCCGAGCAGCGGGCGGCCGCCCTGTCGCCGGTACTCGCCCTGACGACGAAGCCGGCCGATGTACAGCAGGCGGTCTCGGGCCTGGGCTCCGACGACCAGCTGGCCGTACGGCTCCCGGACGGCGATCTCGTCGGCACGGTGCACGCCCCCCGGCAGGCGCTGGAACGGGCCGTGAGCAAGCGCGAGACGCTGGCGATGAACACCGCAGACGGCTGGATCTACTTGCAGCCCGTGGTCCTCGCCGAGGACCGGGTCGCGGTCGTCGAGTCGTACGTGCCCGGCGCGGATCTGACCCGCGGGGTGTGGGCGTCGTGGGGCGTGATGGCGCTGCTGGCCATCGGACTGGTGGGCGGTTCGGTGCTGGTCGCCGACCGGCTGGGCGCCCGGGTGGTCCGCTCCTCGCGGAGCCTGAAGAGCGCGTCCCTGGCCCTGGGCTCCGGCGACCTCGACGTACGGGTGGAGCCGGACGGGCCGCCGGAACTGCAGGAGGCCGGCGCGGCGTTCAACCACATGGCCGACCGCGTCGTCCAACTGCTCGCCATCGAGCGGGAGATGGTGGCCGACCTCTCGCACCGGCTCAGAACGCCGCTGACCGCGCTGTACCTGGAAGTGGACCTGATCAGGGGCTCACCGGGAGCCGGACGGATCACCGCGGCCGTCGAACAGCTCGAGACCGAGCTCGACTCGATCATCACGGCGGCCCGGACCCCGCTTGCCGCGGGCCAGGCGGGCGGGACGGTGTCGTCGAGATCGTCGGAGATGGCCGAAGTGGTCGCGATGCGGCTCGACTTCTGGTCCGTGCTTGCGGCACAGCAGGAGCGGCTGTGCGAGCGTTCCTTCACCCCACGGCGTACGCCGGTCCGCTTCCCGGAGGACGATCTCGCGGCCGTCGTCGACGCGCTGATCGGCAACGTCTTCCGGCACACCCCGCAGGGCACCGCCTTCGCCGTACGGGTGGAGCGCGACGACCGGAGCGTGCGGCTGACGGTGGACGACGCGGGACCGGGCTTCGCGGACCCGGAGACCGCGCTCACCCGCGGGGTCAGCGTCGGCGGTTCCACGGGGCTCGGCCTGGACATCGTGGCCAGGGCGGCCCATGACGCGGGCGGAGAGCTGGAGATATCGCGGGGGCCGATGGGGGGCGGGCGGGTACGGGTGTCGTTCGCGCTGGCGGACGCGGGGGAGTAGTCAGCGGGTCCGGCGCGCTGCGTGGTGCCGACCGGGTCCGGTCAGCGGCGGGCGCCGAAGTTCTGGGTCCACCAGGGGCCGCCGTCGCCGACGTGTACGCCGACGCCTATCTCCTTGAACGAGCAGTTCAGTATGTTGGCGCGGTGGCCGGGGCTGTTCATCCACGAGTCCATGACCGAGGCGGCGTCCGACTGGCCGCGGGCTATGTTCTCGCCCAGCGTGGACCAGGCGTATCCGGCGGCCTCCACCCGGCTGGTCATGGTGGACCCGTCGGGGCCGGTGTGGGACATCACGCCGCTCGCGGCCATGGTGTCGCTGTAGTCGTCGGCGGCCTTGGTCAGCTGTGCGTTCGCGGTCAGGGGCGAGCAACCGGCCGACGCGCGCTCCTTGTTGACGAGGGCGAGGACCTGCGCCTCGGCGCCGTTCGAGCTGCCGCCGTCCGAATTGCCCGACCCGCCGGACCCGGAGCCGGACCCACCGGACACCGGGCCCGACGTGCGCCCTCCGCCGCTGCCGCCCGTGCCCTTGGCGCTCTTCGCGTTGGTCTTCGGGGCGGTCGTGGGGGTCTTCTTCGCCTTGGGCTTGACCGGCACACTCGCGGTCGGGCTCGGCGTGGCCGACGGACTGGGACTCGCGGACGCGGACGGCGAGGCCAAGGCGCTGCCGGTCGTGTCCTCGCCGGCCGTCGTGTCGGGAACGCTGTCGGCAGCGGTCGTCACACGCTCCCCCTTGCCGCCCTCATCCCCGCCACCGGTGAGCAAGGTCGCCCCGACGCCGGCCGTGACGGTGAGCGCGCCCAGTGCCAGGACGAGGTTCCGCTTTCCGGGCCCGTCCTTGCGGCGGGCGTGGGAGCGGGATCGAGCGGCACGGTGGGAGCTCATGCGTCAGGCACCTCGTCGGTTCGGCGAGCCGGTAACCCCGGTAGGCGCGCGGACGCGCCCACCGGGACTGTGGGGGGTTGCTGAGAGAGCCTATGGCGGACGGGGGCCGGGGAGGGGGCCCGGAAGGGCTTCTTCAACAAGCCCTAAGAAAGCCATAAGACTTCGATCGGGCGGGTGGGGGGCGTCGGGTGGTGGCGTGCCTCGCATGGGCGGACGTGTTTCCGCCGACCCGCGAAGCCGGTTCGCCCGACGGCGGGACCGGAATTCCCAGAAGACGTCGAACGTGTCGATGTGCCGCCGGATCTCTGCCAGGACCTCTTCGCCACCGCCCGTGGCCGGAAGGGGCAACGGCATTTCCTCTCCGTCGGCCATGGCGAGGCTGCTGACGAATCGCACGAGATCCGGCGCCGGTGCGAACGAGTTCCGCAGCCACAAGGCGAAGAGGGCCGCTTCGTCGGCGGTCACATCGACGAGGTGATGAAGGCGGCCCCGAACAGGGAACCGGTGCAACCGGGGCAAGGACGAGATGCGACCATCGAGGTTCCAGGGGCGCCGTCGATGAGTATTCCGGACGGGCAGATGGCCCGCCTGCACACCAGGCATTACCCAGGAGTTCTATGGCAGGGAGCGGTTCGGTGAGGCACTACGACCCCGGCAAATCCGCTCCCAACGGCGACCTTCTCCCGAAGCCGAACGAGCCCGGGGCGCGGGGGCGGGCGTACGGATCCCGGGCGTGAACAGCAGGAAGGCCGGCAGAGGTCCCTCAATGAACAGCATCAGTGGTGATTCCTCTCGCGAGCGGTCCGCCCGTCGCCGTGTGCGGGTCCTCGGCGTCGTGGTGCTGGCGGTCATCGCCTGCGTTGCCGCGGCAGTCGGAGGGTTCGCGTACTTCGCCGACGATGGGTCGTCGGACCGGGCGGACGATGAGATGACCTGCTGCTGGGAAAGCGGCGCAACTCCTGCATGGATGAGCGAGAAGATCGGCATCCGCATCCCGAAGGCGGCTTCGGACCGGCGGGCCGGATACAAGACCGGCAGCCGCCACGACACGGGACTGCTCGTCTTCACCCTCTCCAGTCAGGAGGCGAACGAGTACACGTCCCGGCTGATCCGGCCGGGTACCAAGATGATCCGGAACTTCCATCCCGAGGAGAAGGATTACCGCCCGGCGGCCGCCTTCGCCCACCTCGAGCTTCCGGAGCCGGAGATCTTCGTCGAGGGGCTGCGGCGGGTGAGTCTGTGCCCTGATGACCTCAAGACCCCTGAGGGCCGGTATCTGCGCCGTTGCGTCGACCTCTTCGCGCACGAATTCCAGCCGGGCAGTACGCGCATCTATGTCAGGTCGTCGATCGAGCCGGGCCTGACCCCACCCCCTGCGACCAGCACGTAGCAGAAGGCCCTTCCGGTGCACGGACCGGAAATGCAGCAGACCGGCCCCCGATCTCCTGGAGGCCATCAAGAGCGCAGGGCGATCCGCTCCCAACTGACAGAGCATGACGGCCATGAGCCGCGTATCAGCCGGCTCACGCTGTGCCGTAGGAGGGTCAGACGCAATGACGGACCGCGATGTGCTGAGGACAACGTTCAGTTTCGCGCCGCCCGTCGACGACGCTGCGGCCTGGCACCTGCGGCTCGACGACCTCGCAGCAGGCATCGTGGAAGCCTTTCCCGGAGCTTCCACCTCCTGGGGCGCAGACCTGGGGCCGCGGTCGGCCGAGGCCTTGACCTTCGAAGTGCCGCTGGGTGCAGGGGTGTGGTTGGAAGGGCTGGCTACCACCCCCTGTCCGGAGGTCGGCTCGGTCATGGTGATGCACGCGTCGGCAGCCGAGGCCGCAAGGTTCGCCCTGTGGCTGCGCGACTCGTTCGTCCCTTCGCCCGATCTGGTCCGATTCACCAGTGAGATGGCGTTGAACAACGGTGACGACGCCCATGGGCATCTTCCCCCGTACGGAAGCGTCGATGAGATCGCCCAGACGCTCCAACAGCACATCGACGCGACCGGCCGATCGTGAGCTGTCGAGCCCTTCGAACTCCGTATGCCGGCGCGAGAGTCACGGCGCGCCTCGGGCACGCGTCCTAGGGGAGTCGGGGTGTTCCAGCCCTTTGAAAGAACCGCTCCGTCAACTGCCAGATCTCGGCCCTCTCCGGCCGGGTCACGTTCCTGCCGCGGCCGGCGCGCCGGCAGGGAGGAAGTCCGTCCGGGAGGCGACCGCCTGGCCGAGGATCACTTGCGTCCACTCTTCGTGAGGAACTCGGCGTCCCAGCCCGACTCATTGAGTTCGCCGAGCATCGAACGCCACTCACGCGGAGCCGGGTTGTCGTCGATGGTCTGTTTGCTGTTGCCGGGTTCGGCTTCTCGCACGACTCGCACGACTCGCACGACTCGCAGGGCCAACGGGTCGACACGGCTGATCTCCACGCGTCCCAGTAGCTCTTCACCGCCGAGTTCCAGCGGACCCGCAGGTCCGCCGCGAGGTTCTTGTTGTACGTGGTGAGCAGGACCGGCTCGGTTTCGCCCGGCAGGCAGTTGCGACACAAGGTGCCTGACGCGGTGCAGCGCGACGATGGTCTTGCCCGTGCCGGGGCCGCCGCCCACCCGGGCAGGGCCGGAGTAGTCGCGTTCCACGAGCTTGGCCTGAGTGGGGTGCAGGCGCCTGATGTACGCGCCGGTCTCCGAGTGGACTGATCGGGTCCGGGCCGCATCGGGGGCGGTCGTCGTTCCTTTTTCAAACCGTCGCCTTGATGTAGATACGGGTGACACCGGCGCCGAGTTCGTGCGCGAAGAGGTCGATACACGTTTTCAGGTGTCTGCCCTCAGGGGTGGTCAACTCGTCGGGGCACTCGCTGCCTTGTGTCAACCCTTCGACGAGGGTCTCCGGCTCCGGCAGGCCGAGGTGGGCGAAACCGTCCGGCGGGCGGAAGTCCTGATCCTGCGGGTGAAGGTTGCCGACCATTTGCGTTCCCTTCCGGAACAGGCGGGACGTGTAGGCATCGGCGTCGTCCGTGGGGAGAGTGAAGGCGAGAACTCCCGTGTCGTCGCGCTCGCCGATCTTGTGGCCCGCGCGTCGGTCTGTCGCTGGTTCGGGAATCCGGATACCGATCAGCTCGCTCAGCGCTGCCGGTGTGACGCCTTCGCGCCAGCAGCACGCGTCGGCCTTCTCTGCCCTGCCGACGGATACATCACTGCCGCTGAACAGGATCCCGCTCACCACCGCAGCCATGACCACCATCACAGCCGTGCCGGAGATCAACAGCCGTGCCGCAACGGAGAGGCCGGCACGTTCGTCGTCGGCGGATCGCTTCATGGCTGCCGATCACCTTCCCTTCTGCTGCTCGCGGCCCGGATCCGTTCGTCCGCCCTCACGGCCTGCCTCGTCGGGTGCAGGCAGGGGGGCCGGAGACGTGGTGGAGCCCAGGTCGTAGTGCTTGACCGAGCTGCTGCCCGCCATGTCGAATTCCTTCGCCGTACCTACCGTGTGCAGGCGCGCCATGTCGCCATCGGGGATGCTCATGTCCACCCCCGCGGGACCGTCAATGGTCACGCCCTTGTTCTCGTCCCAGTTGTAGCGGTCCCATGCGTTGACCTGGTAGTCCAGGCTGACCTGCGGCTGTCCGTTCGTGTCGGGAACGACAGTTACCACACCGGTGACGTTGGTCCGCGTGGAACCGACCGCGTAGTACCAGTTCTGCTGGGTCTCCTGCGGGAAGGAGTAGTCCCGGAGGTTCTGGGTTTCGACGGGAAACGCCACGGGCCGGCCCCCGTTCTGGTGGAACTCCTGCAACGCCTGCTCGCGCCAGCTGGCCTCATTGCTCGTGATCGCCTTGTCGACATAAGCGCGGTAGGCGGAGTCGTCGGACATCATCTTGTCCACCGGGAGTGTCATGTCCCTGCCGCTGTTGCCCAGGTAGTGGGCCATGTGGCGGGAGGCGTCGCTCATACCCATCCAGTCCGCGCCTTCGGAGATGAGGTTCATCTTCTCCCGCGTCCTGCGGTCGGCGGCTCCCGGCTTCTCTGTCCCGTAGAGGCCGGCCCCGGGATCGGGGGCCACCTGCTTGACGGTGGGGGAGAAAACCCCCGCGGCAAGCAGATCGTTCTTGTGGCCGAGCCACAGGTCCGCACGTGCCGACGGGCTCAGGGACTGCCAGAGCCGCTGAAGTTCGGCCCGCTGTTCGGCGTTGGCGCGGTCTCCGAGTGATGCGAGTCTGGTGGCACGCGGGATCTGGTCCTCGTCCAACGAGGTGTACGTGGCGTGCCCGGCGTTGTACGGATCACTGCCGTGGCTGCGTCGCAGCGCCCGTGTCAGAGCCGCGTCCACTTCGGCGGCATGGCTGACGAGAGCGGTGAGTGTGTCCGCGTACCACTGCATCATGTCCTTGGTGCGCTGGGAGGCCCCGTCGGCGTCACAGAAAGCTTCCATCACCTTGACGGTTCCGTCGCCGGCATCGGTCACCAGCAGCCCGGGGTCAGGGCCCTCGGCGCGATCCGGATTTCCCTTCCGGGCCTCGGCCGTCAGCTGTCTGGCGCGCTTCTGAAGGTGTTTGAGTTCGCCGCAGGCGTCCTCGAGTACAGCCGCAATGCTCTTCGCCTCGTGGTGAAGATCGAAGACCTCCTTGGCCGACGCCCGGACGAAGTCCTTCGTGACGATCGCGTTCAGCCCTGCCCACCTGGCCCGGTCCGACAGCTGTACCAGCCCGCTGTACACGTCTGTCCTCAGTCGCTCGAGCTTACTGGCCACCGCTCGCCAGTGGTCAGCCGACTGATCCAGTCGTGCGAGGTCGACCTCGATGAGGTCTGTGTAGGTGAAAGCCCCCATGATTTGTCCCCTACTTGACGTACTTCGAGATCTCGGACACCGGCACGGCAGTGCCGTCACGTCCCCTCAGGGAGGCGGCGATCTCGGCCTCGTCCCGCGCATGGGACTTCTTCGAAAAGTCCAGGTGGTTCGAGATGTGCGCGTACATCTGGAGCACTGTCTTCACCTGCGACTCCCAGACCTCCAGCGTGATGAGGAGTTCGCCGCCCGCGCTGAAGTTCCGCGCTGTCAGTTCGGCTGCGGCGCGGGCCGTCGAACCCACGCCGTCGGACCCCGCGCCCGCTCCGGCGACGTCGGCACCCTTCCGCAGTTCTCCGTGCACCCGGAATGCCTCGTTGCCGACCAACCCCAGGTCGTCCTGGTGAACCACCAGGTCGGCTGCGTCAGCTGTGCCCGACGAGCCGGTGCTGTTCAGCTCCATCCCGCCTGCGTGCCTCGCACGGGCGTGGGACGTGTGCTGCGCCCAATCCGCTTCGAATCCCATAGCTCCCCCAAGCTGCCGAGTCTCTGGCAATGATCTTATGCGGGTTGCGAGGCCAGGGCAGTGCTGAGGGTCGGCTTCAAGCCTCCGGCGGCCGGTTGCCGGACGATCGACATTCCGACGAAGAGCCACCAGGGAGGGGACTCCTGGAGCGACCTCGATCCGAGGAGTCGAGCGGACTGACCGGGTCCGAGCGGCCGCCATGTGAATCGTCGATCACAACTCCTTCTGCGACGACCGTCCGCACACCCGGAGCGCCGCAGAGGATGACTGGAGTCCAGTGCGTACGGCGCCGACCCGACCGGCAGGGGAACCGCGGCGACGTGGACGCGGTTCGGGCACGTCCAACACCTGACCCGTATCGCTCCGAGTCTTGCGGTGGACGACAACGTACCCGGAGCACGGCATCGGTAGCCGATGATCCATGTTTCTACGCATTCGGCCACGGCCTAGCGCTCCGCCTCGCCATCATGGGGCCATGCAAAAGCTCGAGGCACACGAGATGCCCTTGCACAAGGTGTTCAGCAGTGACTACGACTTCCACATCCCGGATTACCAGCGCCCCTACGCCTGGGAGGAGGAGCAGGCGGTCCAGCTGCTGACGGATCTCGTGGAAGCTCTGGACCGAGGCACGGAGGAGCCGTATTTCCTCGGCTCGATCGTGCTGGTCAAGAACAGCGGGACGTCGCGTGCCGAGGTCATCGACGGCCAGCAGAGGCTCACCACCTTGACCATCCTGCTCTCCGTGCTGCGTGACGTCGCAGAAGACGCGGAGATCCGGGACGACCTGGACAAGCTCGTGAGTGAGCCGGGTGACAAGATCCAGGGGCTCGCCAAGCAGCCGCGCCTCGCCTTGCGTGAGCGTGACAAGCACTTCTTCGAGCGATACGTACAGAACAAGGAAGCCGTACCGCATTTGCTCACCCTCGTGCCGGAGAAGCTCGACACTGATGCGCAGAGGGCGATCATCCGCAACGCACGGGCGCTGCACGACAGAGTGGCCATCTGGTCGGAGAGGCGTCGACTGGAATTGCTTCGGATGCTCGTCGGGCGGACCTATCTGGTCGTCGTCAGTACCCCGGACCTGGACAGCGCGCACCGCATCTTCAGTGTCATGAACTCGCGCGGACTCGACCTCTCGCCCACTGACATTTTCAAGGCGCGGATCATTGGAGACCTTCCCGAGCCGACCGCCGGTCAGTGCGCCACAGCGTGGGAGGACGCGGAGGAAGCCCTTGGCCGTGACGACTTCGCCGACCTCTTCCTCCACCTGCGCATGATCTACGCCAAGAAGCGGGCAGAGCAGGAACTGCTCAAGGAGTTCCCGGAGCAGGTGCTCAGCCGCTACCTCCCCGGCGAGGGAGAGGTGTTCGTCAACGACGTGCTCCGCCCTTACGCCGACGCCTACGTCCGGGTCCGCGACGCCGTCTACGAAGCACCCTTTGGAGCCGAGAAGGTCAACACGTGGTTTCGCAGGCTCCAGCAGGTCGACAACAACGACTGGCGCCCCGCAGCGCTCTGGGCGCTGCGCCACCGCGAGAACGACCCCGTGTGGCTCGACCGGTTCCTGGGGGCACTGGAACGGCTCTCCGCCAGCATGTTCATCCGGCGCGTCTACACCACTCCCCGTGTCACCCGGTACGCGGAGTTGCTGCGCCAGCTCGATCAGGGCGCCGGACTCGACGCCGAGGCACTGGAGTTGTCGGACCCGGAACGTGCCGAGACGCGGGCGAAGTTGGACGGCGACCTCTACCTCGTTGGCAGGATCCGCAAGTACGTGCTCCTGAGGGTCGACGAGGTTCTTGCACGCGGCCAGGGGGTCACGTACGACCACCCAATCATCACGGTCGAGCACGTCCTGCCGCAGAACCCGAAGCCGGACTCCGAGTGGACCCGTCTCTTCGACGAGGAGCAGCGCCTTGCCTGGACCCACCGGCTGGGAAACCTGGTCCTTCTCAACCGGGTCAAGAACTCGGCAGCCCAGAACCACGAGTTCGCCGTGAAGAAGGCCACCTACTTCGCCGGCCGGAACGGGGTGGTGCCCTTCGCGCTGACGACCCAGGTGCTCCAGCACACCGAGTGGAACCCCGCACTCGTCGGTTCACGGCAGAAGCAACTGGTCGGCCTGCTCGCCGAGGAATGGCGGCTCTAAGCGTCCCGCATGGTCGGACGCGAAGGAGCCGGCCGTCTGAGCGGCCTGCACTGGCTTACGCGCGTCCGCGCGGCCGGCCGGGCTGGGGATGCAGTCGATACACACAACGATGCGAGGAGTCAGGACATGGCAACAGAGGACATTGACGATCCGGAGCCGGCGGAAGACGGACGCGAGCACAAAGTTCTCGCCGTGCTGGACAAGGCGATAGCCGCCCAGAGCCCGCTGGTGCGCAAGAACATCGCGCGAGCTCGCCAGCGCAACCCGGAGGCGACACCGGCCGAGGTGCTCCGCACTCTGGAGCGGATGTACGTCAGCGCCTTGACCGGGACGGGCGCCGCGGTCGGGGGAGCCGCCGCCGCACCCGGCGTCGGCACGGGAGTCGCGCTGGCACTGTCGGCGGGTGAGGCGCTCTCCTCGCTCGAGCTCAGCGCCCTGTTCGCGCTCTCGGTGGCCGAGGTCCACGGAGTCTCCATCGACGAGATCGAGCGCCGGCGGACCATCGTGATGGGGGTCATGCTCGGCGGATCGGGCTCCGCCACCATCACCAAGGTCGCCGAGCGCACGGGCCAGCACTGGGGCCGTCAGGTCGTGGCCAAGGTACCGGTCGAGACGTTGCGTCAGATCAACAAGATCCTGGGGAAGAACTTCGTCACCAAGTACGGGACCAAGCAGGGGATCATCGTCCTAGGACGCGTGGCACCGTTCGGCATCGGCGCCGTGATCGGTGGGGGCGCCAACGCCGCCCTCGCAACGCTGACGGTGAGGGCCGGTCGCCGCGCGTTCGGCCCGCCGCCGACGTCGTGGCCGGAGCCGACACACATCATCTGACGCAGCCTCAGGCCCACGTCACGCGTCCTGGCGGAGCGTCGACCCCTGGGTGCCGGTGGGACCGGCACCCGGCGGTGAGAGTGGGAGGACCGCCCACACCGTCTTGCCCGGCGCCGTGGTCCTCGGGGTCACACCCCAGTCGGCGGCCAACGCCTCGACGAGCAGCAGCCCGCGGCCGGACTCACGGTCCGACGCGTGAGGGCGTGGCCCCGACGCCGGTTGTCGCTCCGAGCTGGTGTCGGTGACCTCGATGCGTGCCGTGTCGGGCGTTGCGGTGAGCCGCAGGTTGAAGTCCCGCTCGGGGACGTACCCGTGCGTGACGGCGTTTGCGACCAGTTCCGCTGCCACCAGGGTCACCGTCTGGTTGCCCTCACCCTCGTAGGGGTGGCCCCACTCGTGCAGCCAGTGCGACATCAGACGCCGGGCGAGGCGCGCCCCGCGCGGGGTCGAGGTGAACTGCATGGCGAACTCGCGGACGGGCGCCGAAGTCTGTGTGATCGGTCGGCTCATGCCCTCACACTGAGGGCGGGCTGACCCTTGTGACCAGGGAGTACGCGCGCACGGCGTTCCTCTGTACGCGGAGGCACGCTCTGCGTACGCGCAGCCTTCACGGCACGGTTGTTCAGGATCGTCACGCCCGTCGGGACGACGCCAGACCTCCGGTGTCACCCCGCAGGAACGAACAGGGTCAGCCCAAGCACCGCGGCGAGAGCGAACAGCCCCGGGAAGACGTACCACCACCTGCGCCGCAATAGGGCTGGGCCGAGGTGGCCGGCGGCCGGCGGCTTGGTGACACCGCTGAGGGCTGGGAACGACTGCCACGCGCCGCGTTCTTGCCGTGCGGGGTTCAACTTCGGATCACTCTTCCGCAGGGCTTCGATGCGCTTCAGACGCTCGGCGCGGCCGATGTCCTTCGGTGCCCGGACCGGCCCACGCTCGGTCGTCGCGACGACCAGCGGTCCGGGATCCCTTGTCGACAGGATCGATGCGCCGGCCTTCCGCAGGTCGTCATGACCAGCTTCCTCACCGCCACACGCTGCGGCAGACGGTACAACGCTTGAGCGCGGGCTGCTCCTTGGATGCTTCGGAGACGATCCCCCACCCGGACGGCGAGTCCTCCGTGGCCACGACGGTAGGCACCCACGCGGAAGTTCGGGAAGAGGCTGGCGGAAACCGGTGACCTCTCCCCGAATGCGGCATGCCGTGGCCAGTGCCTCCGAAGGGAGTGACTCGCCGCTACGGTGTCACCCATGCCTGCGGCGGTGCGGTGCGGTGTGACGCGTGACGAGGAGTTGGTGTGGCGAACCTGATGCGGCAGATGCGATTCGGAGCCGATGTGGGCTACCACAGCTTCTGCCTCCAGGAGTCGGACGACGCGACCCTCCCGGTGCCCTACCCGGACGACTCCGTCTTCGGGCAGTTCCTCAGCCTGTTCCCCGGCCGGATCGACATCTTCAGTGCCGGTCACACGCACACCGCCGCAGTGACCGCCGAGGTGTGGGACGGACGGCCGCCGGAGGAGGATCGCAGTCGCTGGGACGAGTACGGGGAGGGCGAGTACGTCTCCATGAGTGGCATCGTGGCGGTCTGGTCGATGAGCCTGGGGCGGACCGAGCAGGACATCCCGTTGTCCGCCGGGGGCGGCCGTTGGCGCGTCCAAGTACACTCCGCCGGACGGGCGGAGGTCGAGCGTCAGTCCGCCGAGACGGGCACCGCCGATGGCGTGGAGCGCTACCTCATCCGCTTCTGGCCTGCGGAGTAGGCGCGGTGGGACGCCGGTTGGGAGGTGAGGCCGTGGCCGTCCACGGGCAACGGCCCCACCCATTGGCGACTACGAGGCGATTCTCACCAGGAACCCGTCGTCAAGGCCGTCGAGGAGACGGTTCCTCGCGTAGAACCCGAGGAGCAGACTGCCGGCGGCACCGTTGTCGGCCTTGGCCACCGGCAGGACCGAGAAGTTGAACTTCTTCGCCTCCGAGTCATGGTCAGCCTGCGCGGCGCCCTCGTATGTCGTGGCGAAGGGGTACTCGTCACACTCGCGCGTGCCGCCCCAGGCGTATCCGTCACCCCAGTACCGCTTGCACTGCTTGACGGCCGCCTTTCGGTTGTCGTCCCTGCGGGCCTTCTGCACCAGGCGGTGCAGCGGCGCCTTTGTGTTCTGCCCGGGCACGTTCTTGGCGGACATGTACGGCTTGGTGTCGAGCGGCTTGGTGAAGGCGGTGCGGATGTGCTCGGCCACCGCCTTCTCCTCGGCCCCTTCCTTCGCGCTGTACGTCAGAGTGGGCAGGTAGCTGAAGGTCGCCGCGCCCTTGTGCGTGGGCGTTCCCCCACCCGTCGAGTTGGCGAGATAGATGGCGGCGTCCCAACGCGGTGCGAGAATAAACAGTTTGCCGGTCAGCTCACCGCCCAGCTTCCAGCCGGGCGGCGGCGTGATGGTGACGACCGGTTCGTACACGGAGAACACCTTGTCCGAACTGCTGCTCCCCTGACCCGGTGCCGCGCTGACGGTATGGGTATAGGTCCGCTGCCGCTTGAGTTCGTCGAACGTCCTGGTTCCCGGCGGAGTTCCGCCCTGCGTGTAGCGAACCCCTGAGGGCCAGCTCTGCGGGATCGCGCCCTTCGTTGCGACCTTCATGGCCGACGTCGCGGTCCTGCCGGTGGACTGCATCTCGGTGAAGTAGTAGGTGAACGTGATCTTGCGGCTGTTCAGCGGGATGGTGCCCACCACCCGGACGTTGAACATGCTCTCGCCGACGGGCCGGTTGTTCTGGAGCCAGGTCTGGAGGAACGTCGCGCCGGAGCACACGGCGAACCGGGACTTGATGAAGAACTTCTGCGTGCTGCCGAGTCCGTTGCGGCACTCGTCGTACGTCATCGTGCGGGCGGGCTCGGGATAGGTGGCCATCGGTGCGAACCGGGTGACGGCACCGTGCGTCCGGTCGGGTGCGGGTGCGGGTGCGGGTGCGGGTGCGACGGCGGACGGATCTGTCGCCAGTGGTGCGTATGACGCGGCCGGCCCCACGGTCTCGGCGGCGAGCCTGCCCTTGGACCGCATGTCGTCCGACAGTCGGTGCAGGCTCCCCGCCGCACCGGCGGCGCGTAGCTCGTCGAAGGTCAACGCCGACGCGCCGGACGGGAGTACGTAGGTCTCGACGCGCAGTTCGTCGGGACCGGTGGATGCTGCGGACGGTGCCGCTGCGGGCAGCAGCGCGGCGACGGTGAGCAGCGCGATCGTCCGTCCACGGGCATGGCGGAACCACGGTATTGGCATGGATGTAAACCCCCGGGTCGTGCGGTGTCGGCGCGTTGCCGATCACCGGGTCACCCCCATGTCTATCGAACTGGTGATCGCTCTTGGGTGGTGTGCGTCAGCTTGGCGTGATTCCGGGGTTCTCTGGCCTGTTGCCGGAGAGGCGGTGGCAGAACCCCGCCATGGACCAGGGGGAGGCGGCCACGCGATGAGCTCGGCAGCGAGCGGCGTGACTATCTCGTTGGGGGTGGGTTCGTATGGATGTGAAACGGGTCTGACGTACGACGCTCCGGTGTGCAGACGGGGCAGCGACTCCGTTCAACTGCCGGACGAAAGGCGGCAATCTCTGCCGCTCGTCGATACGGGAGCCCCGGCACGCCACCCGCTCCTGAGGGCGCCGATTGTCGTTCCTCGCTCCACCCCGCGCCTCCAGCGGCATACCACCGGCACTGTCCCCCATGGCGACGCCATGTGCGCTGACACGGCGTTCGATGACCAGCCAAGAGCCATGCAGATATTCGTGGAACTCGTGCAGGAATGCTCAACTTGGCTCTACAGTCGTGGTGTTGACCGAGCGTTGAGGGAAAGGGAGTCCCGTTGTGGACATCAAGCTGGGCAAGGAGGCGGCGGGACAGATCGCGCTCCTGTCGCGTGCGTGGGGGGTGGACGCCGAGCAGGTCGTGTTGCGGCTCCTGAAGCACTTCCAGGAGGGGGCTGAACAAGCTCACGATGCAGGGATCGACGAGCCGCGGGAGGAGGAGCTGGGCGGTCGGATCGGCGTGCACGTGCGCTATGCCGGTCACAGGGTTCCGGGCGCTTACGATGCCGAGTCGGAGAGCGTGGAGATTCTGACCGGGCCCGCCGCGGGACGCTACAAGTCCCCGAGTGGTGCTGCGACCGCGGTGATTCAGGCCTTCAAGCCAGGTGTCGCCCCCCATCGCAACGGCTGGTCCTTCTGGATCGTCGACGCGACCGGCGCCCGATTGCAGTCGCTTCGTGGCTCGTCCGACGGTGCTGCGGAGAACTGAGGAAGAACAGTAAAATGAGCAGAAATCCTCGTGGCCCGCGCATGCGTGGGAACGACGGAACGCAGGGCGGAGAGGACAGGCCTTTAGTCTCGCATCACGCTGCTGTCGTTGTGCTAGTGGCGGCTCTCGTTGCTCTTCTGATGGGCGGTCTCGCTGTCGCGAACGGCGCTGCCTGGCCGACGTTCGTCTCGGTGGCACTCATCGCTTTCGGCTGCACCGTGCCCGCGGCCCATCGTCTCATCGGCGACTGAATCCCGGTTCGCCCGTGGGAAGCGCAAGGGGTTGGTCGCGCCCCCGTTGGCCTGCTCGGGCGACATGCAGGCAGGGGTTCCCATGACGGTGTTGGGCGCGGCCAGGGTGGCGCCGGTCTCGGTGAACACCGCGAGCCCGAAGTCGATGATCTTGGGGCCGTTGGGGCCGTTGGGGCCGAGGAGGAGGTTCGCCGGCTTGAGGTCCCGATGCACGAGCCCTTGCTTGTGTACGGCGGCTAGGGCTTCCGCGAGTGTCGCTCCCAGGGAGGCGACGAGGACGGAGGAGAGTGGGCCATGGGTGGTGATGTGCTTGCGCAGATCGGCTCCGTCCACGTACTCCGTCGCGAGCCAAGGGCGCTCGGCCTCCGGGTCGGCGTCCAGGAACGCGGCGATGCGCGGCCCCCAGATCGTCTTGAGGATCTCGGTCTCCTGTCGAAGCGCAGCCGGGCCTCGGAGTCCACGACGGACGCCTTGATCACCTTCACCGCGGCCGGTTCACCGCCTGGTGACTCGCCGAGATAGACCTGCCCCATGCCGCCGTGCCCGATGCGGCCGAGCAGCTCGAAGCCGCCGAGGTCGGCCGGGTCCTCGGGGCTGAGCGGGGTCGTCTGCAAGAGGGTCCTCGTTCGGCTGATCAGGTAGTGAATGTGCTGGTACACGTTAGTCGACTGCCTTCGGTGACAGACCGGGTACGGGCGAATCGGCAGCAGGACTCCGGCGTGCCGACGCCGGGCCGGGGGGTCGAGGTGTCCCACCCCCTTGTGAGCGGCCCCCGACTGTGGCATATAGGTCTGGACCATTGCCCGTCGTCCGCGGAGGCCCGACCGTGCAACGTCCCCCCACCATCGCCGCGTTGACCTGTGCGGCCGCACTGCTCCTCACAGCCTGCGGCGGCGAGGAGAAGGACACCACCAGTCCGAGCACCCCCTCCGGCGTCAGCGCGCAGGCGGGCAGTGCCACATCCGTCCACGTGATGTGGCAGCACGCCACCGACGACACCGCCGTCACCGGATACGAGGTCTTCCAGAAGGGCACCAAGGTCAAGTCGCTGCCGGCCACCAAGCAGATGGTGGACATCGACCGGCTCGCGCCGAAGACCGCATACAGCTTCACCGTGCGGGCGCGTGATGCCGCCGGGAATCTGTCGAAGGCGAGCGCCGCGATCGCCGTCACCACTCCGGCCCCCACCCCGGAGGACAAGAAGGCGCCCACACGGCCGACCGCATTGAAGGGCAAGGTCGACGGAGGCCGGGCGGTGAGCCTCAGTTGGGGGCAGTCCGCGGACAACATCGAGGTCACCTCGTACGACATCTACCAGGAGGACACCCGTATCCACAGCGTGTCCGGTGCCGAGACGACCGCACAGGTCAGCGGGCTGCGGCCGGGAACGGTCTACACGTTCACCGTGCGCGCCCGTGACGCGGCGGAGAACTCGTCGCCCGACAGCGCGGCCGTCGACCTCACCACCCCCGCCGCGCCCGGCAAGGGCCCGAGCACGGCTCCCACAGGCCTCAGGGCGACGGCCCGCAAGGGCAGCATCGACCTCACCTGGACCCCGCCGGACACCGGCGGGGAGCCCGTGGAGGCCCACGAGTTGTACCTCAACGGGAAACCGGCCACGACGATCGTGTGGGGCACGATGCCGACGGGGCCGACGGCGACGTACACGATGACGGTCACCGACAAGCCGGGCACGCGCTACAGCATCAAGCTGCGGGCGAAGCTGCCGGACGGGAAGTGGGGGGACTTCTCGGCGCAGCGGACGGTCGTGGTGCGGTAGCGCGCCCGAACGGCCCGGTCGACCGGTAGCCGGTTCACGCCGCTGCTCTGGATCCCGGGTGGCGGTCCTCAATCGTTGCTGGCCGGTCTCGACCAGGCGACGCGGCCAAGTTTGTCCGAAATTGAACAACAAATCAACGTCGTGTTGGTGATCCCCGGTGTGTCGCCAGATGGAGGCTGATAAGTAGATATCTCCAGGGGGGACCTGTGCTGGTAGACACCCCTGTGCGCCCCGCTCAGGAGGTAGTCGTCGCATGCCCCAACAGTCTCGATCCGTGTCCGCTGCCACCCCTGATCCCGGCCTCGACCGCTTGAAGGCCGTTCTCGACGGATGGCGCAACTCGCTACTGGACATGGGTGGGCGTAACCGGCTGCTCAACTTCCGCCACACGAAGACCGCGACGCTGGAGATCAGCTCGCCGAGCGCCGGGGCTCTGCTCACGGATCTGGCCAAGGGCTGGGACTTCGCCCCGGTGGCGGACGGCATGGAGGACGCGGCTTTCGTTCCACACGCACGTCCCGGGCTGATCACGCAGAAGACCACCCAGAACACACTGGACAGCGCCCTGTACCAACTGCGCCAGAAGTCCGGCCAGATGTACAACGACTACGGTCTGTGGGTGCTCTGGCTGGGCATCGGCATGCTGGAATGGCGCGAGGAAGGCGCGCACGAGAGCAGCTCGGCGCCCCTCGTCCTTGTGCCGGTCGAGCTGCGCCGTGACAGCCACCGCCGTTACCGCCTGCACCTCGCCGACAACCAGGACCGCACGCACAATCCGGCGCTCGCGGTGAAGCTGGAACGACTTGGAGTCGACTGGGGCCCGGTCACGTCGACGGAAGTCACCGACCTTCCTGCCGTGATCACCGCCGCTCGTTCAGTCGCGGCCGGCCTCAAGGACTGGTCGGTCGACGAGCGAATGGTGCTCGGTCTGTTCGCGTCGCATCGCGAAGCCATGTACCAGGACCTTCAGCAGCACGAGGACCAGATTCTGGCCCACCCGCTGGTTCGCGCTGTTGCCCTCGGCCCGGATGCAGGCCTGCCGGATGACCTGATCGGCTTCGACCCGCCGGAGCTGGACCGCATCGATGACGTACAACTGCCCGAGCAGACCCCCCTGGTACTGGATGCCGACGCCTCACAGCGCCAATGCATCGCGGCCGCCCTCGACAACCGGTCGTTCGTCATGAGCGGACCGCCAGGGACGGGGAAGAGCCAGACCATCACCAACATGATCGCCGCGCTGATGCACGCGGGCCGCAGCGTGTTGTTCGTCAGTGAGAAGGCGGCAGCGCTCGACGTCGTACGCAACCGGTTGCGCGGCGTCGGCCTCGGAGACTTCGTCATGGCCCTGCACAGTGGCGACACCAGCAAGAAGGCAGTCGCCACCGAGCTCGCCCGGGTTCTGACCACCGAAGCACGCGTCACCGGGGCTGCAGAGCACGAATTGGAGCGTGCGCGCAGGCTGCGGGAGGAGCTGTCGGCCTACGCCACTGCCATGAACCAGTCCCGCGAACCGTTGCAGGCCACCCTGCACGATGTTCTCGGCCGTCTGGTTCTGCTGGACCGGGCAGGCACCCCCCACCTCCCGTTCTCTGCCGACAGCGCCAAGACCGTGCGCGGTCTTTCCGCCGGTTCGCTGAAGGAACTTGCCACCGCCTCCCAAGCCATCAGCCGTGCCTGGCGCCCCGCGGCAGAAGGCGAGTCCTTTCCGTGGCGCGGGCTGGTCGGCAGTGACGCGCACAGCGTGGTCTCCGAGGCTGCGGACGCCCTCAGCGGCCTCCGTATGGTCTCCGGGCGCCGCCCGTTCGCGGCCACCCAGGACGAGTCCCGTTCCGTCCGCGAACTCCAGCAGATGGTGCGTACCCTGCGAGCCGGGCTACCGGATGGGACGGTGGGGCCCACGGCTGGCCTTCCGGACGAACCCTCTGCCCAACTCGCCCAACTCGCCGATCTGTTCGGCCTTCCGAAGCCGGACACCGCGGAAGCAGCGTTCGCTCTCTGCGAGCTTGCCGATCTGACGACGGCGGACTGCCGACCACCTCGCGGCTGGTTCGACCACGCCGCACTCACCAGGGCCCGCGCCGCTGCGCAGGAACTGCGACGGGCGCTGGACGCCGAGCGCGCGGCACGCACCGCTGCGGAAGACGTCTTCGGGGAGCAGGTGCTGCAGTCTGCCGAACTTCCAGCGCTGGTAGGTCGTTTCACCGACCAGCACCGCGGGTTGATGGCTCGGTTCTCCGCCCAGTGCAAGGCCGACCGAGCAGCCGTGGCAGCGCTGACCCGCAACGGGATCTGGGAGAAGCCGCTCGTCGGCCGGCTGAACCATGCGCTGGCCTGGCACCACGCTGCCGCCGAAGTCGGTCGCCTCGTCGAAACACACGCAGCCCTGCTCGGCCGCTACACCCCTCGCACGCTCGAAGCCATGATCCACGTGGACAAGGCGCTGGCAACTGCTGAGCGCATCGCGGATCTGAGCCAAGCTGCTGTACGTCAGGATCAGCTCGCCGAGTACCTGGCCGACGACTCTGATCCGGAAGAACGTCTCCCGGTGCTGCTCGCGGACAACGTCCGTCGCTCCCTCGGCACCTGGTGCTCGATCGCGACGAGCCGCGCCGAGCGCTGGTCCCGGTCCGTCACGGCACTGCTCGACCTGTTCGACGCCGCCCGCGGCGGACAGCTGTCCCCGTGCCTGCTCGGCTTCTTCGACCAGGCGCAGCAGGTGATCGACGCCCTGGTTGCGGATCCGCACGGTCCCGACGAGTGGCATGCGTACCGCAACGGCATCGCCGTGCTCGCACGCCACAGCGCCGAAGATCTCGTCGCGAGTGCGGCCGAGCGAGGCGTCGAGCCCCAGCAATTGCCGGACATCGTGGAGCAGGCGGTACTGCGCTCCTGGGCCGATGGCATTCTCGCCACCGACAAGCGACTGTGCAGCACACGCTCCGACGATCTCGATGCCCGGGTGGCGGACTTCAAGGAAGCCGACCGGCGCCTGATCGCGGCAGCCGGTGGCGCGGTGATCGAGGCGTGCAACAAGCGGCGCCCGCGGCGTTTCGGCAGCGGAGGCGGCGCGGTCATCACTCGCGAGGCGGAGAAGAAGACCCGCCACATGCCGGTTCGCGAGCTGCTGGGCCGGACCCGTGAGGTCGTGGAGTCCATCAAACCGTGCTTCATGATGAGCCCGCTGACGGTAAGTCAGCTGCTGCCTGCCGACTACCACTTTGACGTGGTGATCTTCGACGAGGCGTCCCAGGTGCGGCCCAGTGACGCGATCAACTGCATCTACCGCGGCAGCACCCTCGTGGTGGCCGGCGACGAGAAGCAGTTGCCGCCAACCTCTTTCTTCGACTCCGCGGTCGACGACGACTCCGACGAGTATGCCGAGGACGTGCCCGACTCGTTCGAGTCCCTGCTGCACGCCTGCAAGGCCGGCGCGATGCGCGAGCTGCCGCTGCGTTGGCACTACCGCAGCCGCCACGAGAACCTGATCACCTTCAGTAACCGGGAGTTCTACCGGAACTCGATGATCACCTTCCCCGGCGCCCTGGACGAGGGCAACGACGTCGGCGTCGCCTTCCTCAAGGCGGACGGCGTCTACGACAGGGGAGGGCGCCGCGACAACCGCGTGGAGGCCGACTTCGTCGCCGCGCGAGTCATGCACCACTTCGAAACCCGCCCCGGGAAAACCCTCGGTGTCGTCGCGCTCTCCCAGGCTCAGGCGTCCGCCATCGATCAGGCCGTCCAGCAGGCCCGCCTGATGCGCCCCGACCTCGATCACTGTTTCACCGAGGACCGCCTCGACGGCTTCTTCGTCAAGAATCTCGAATCGGTCCAGGGCGACGAGCGTGACGTGATGATCATGTCGGTCGGCTATGGCCCGGACGAACACGGCAAACTGGGGCTGAACTTCGGCCCCATCAACAAGGGCGGCGGCTGGCGCCGTCTGAACGTTGCGGTCACCCGCGCCCGCTACCGCATGGAGGTCGTTGCCTCCTTCCGCGGCACCAGCCTCGCCGACAGCACCAACGAGAGCGTCCAGTACCTCAAGCGCTATCTCGAGTATGCGGAGAACGGGCCGTCCATCCTCGCCCGGGATGTGCTCCAGACCGACGCCGAACCCGACAGTCCCTTCGAGGAGTCCGTCCTTGCGGTCCTCAGCGACTGGGGGTACCAGGTTCAGCCGCAGGTGGGCGTTGCCGGCTATCGCATCGACCTGGGGCTGCGTCACCCCGAGCTGCCCGGCGCGTACGCCCTCGGTATCGAGTGCGACGGCGCGATGTACCACTCCTCCAAGGCGGCCCGCGACCGGGACAGGCTGCGCGAGCAGGTCCTGAACGGCCTCGGCTGGCGGCTGTACCGGATTTGGGGCACGGATTGGTACCGGGGCAGGGCGGCGGCGGAACTGCGGCTGCGGGAGGCGGTGGAGCAGGCCATTGCACAGGGGCCACTCGCGGCGTCCGGGCCCGCTGCCCGGGCCGCTGCGACGCCTGGCGAACTGCCCGAGGCCGGCTCTGCGGACGGAGCTGGTGCCCTGCCCACAGTCCCGGCCCCGCGGGCGGAGGAGCAAGGAGAGGTCGAAATCGCGTACGCCCGTGTGCCGGTCGACATCGAGGTAGAACGCGAGTGGAGTGCCCCGTACCGGACCGCGATGGTGAGTGTCACGTTGAGCTATGAACTCCACACCGTGGAGGCCCGGCCTGCGCTGCGCAAGGCGCTGGCGCAGATCATCGAAGCCGAGGGGCCGGTCCACGAGGACGTGCTGGTTCAGCGCGCACGTGAAGCGTGGGGACTGGGGCGCGCGGGCAACCGGATCCGGGACAACGTACGAGAGGTCGCGCAGGCTCTGGTCCGGTCCGGCCTTGTTGCCTGCGAGGGCTCATTCTTCGATGTTGCAGAGCGAGCGGAGGGGCTGAAAGCCCGTCGATCGGAGGACGGAGAGGTGCCGCGCAAGATCACGTACATCGCTCCGGCCGAACGACATCTGGCGCTGTGCGAACTCGCCGTCGAGTGTCCTGGAATGTCGGAAGAGGAGTTGATCAAGCAGGCGTGTGACTTCTTCGGCTGGCGCCGGATGGGCAAGGACATTCGTGACTGCTTGGCGGCGGACATCGGGGAGCTGCACCGGCAGCGCAGGCTGGAGGGCGGACCGGAGCGGGTCGGGGCGGTGCGGTGACGCGCGGGTCCAGAGAGTGAGCCGGGGCCGGCCGTCGCCCCTACTCGGCACAATGGTGTCGGCCCCGCCCGCCCTCACCAGCCGAAAGGCCTCACTCCCGTGAACACCCCCGCCGCCCCCGCCCCCACCCACCGCGTCCAGATCGAGTACTGCACCCAGTGCCGCTGGCTCCCCCGTGCCGCGTGGCTGGCGCAGGAGTTGCTCACCACCTTCGAGGCCGAGCTGGACGAGCTCGCTCTCAAGCCCGGGACCGGTGGGGTGTTCGTCGTGCGGGTCGACGGTGACGTCGTGTGGGACCGGCGCGAGCACGGGTTTCCCGAGCCGACCGCCGTCAAGCGGCTCGTGCGGGACCGCGTGGCGCCCGGGCGGACGCTTGGGCACTCCGACAGGTCGGCGGAGTAGACGGCCGTCCCGGGCCGGACACGACGACGCCCCCGGTGCTGTGCGGTACCGGGGGCGTCGATGCGATGCGGAGGGTCAGCCGCGGAGCTGCTCGTACGCCGACAGCGTGAGGAAGTCCTCGTAGTCCTCGTCCAGCGCCACCCTCAGCAGCAGGTCGTGCGCCTGCTGCCAGTTGCCGGACTCGAAGGCCTCGTCGCCCAACTCGGAGCGGATCGCCGCCAGTTCCTCCGCCGCGACCTTGCGGGCCAGTTCCGGCGTGGCCCGCTCGCCGTTCTCGAAGACCACGCCCGCGTTGATCCACTGCCAGATCTGCGAGCGGGAGATCTCGGCGGTGGCCGCGTCCTCCATCAGGTTGAAGATGGCGACCGCGCCCAGGCCCCGCAGCCAGGCCTCGATGTAGCGGATGCCGACCTGGACGGCGTTGCGCAGGCCGTCGTACGTCGGCTTGGCGTCGAGGGAGTCGATCGCGATCAGGTCGCCGGGAGCCACCGAGACGTCCTCGCGCAGCCGGTCCTTCTGGTTGGGCTTGGTGCCCAGCACCGCGTCGAAGGAGGCCATCGCGATCGGGACCAGGTCCGGGTGCGCGACCCAGGAGCCGTCGAAGCCGTCGCCCGCCTCGCGGTCCTTGTCGGCCTTGACCTTCTCGAAGGCGACCTTGTTGACCTCGGCGTCACGCCGGGACGGGATGAACGCCGCCATGCCGCCGATGGCGTGCGCGCCGCGCTTGTGGCAGGTGCGGACGAGCAGTTCGGTGTACGCGCGCATGAACGGCGCCGTCATCGTCACCGCGTTGCGGTCCGGCAGCACGAACTTCTCGCCACCGTCCCGGAAGTTCTTGACGATCGAGAAGAGGTAGTCCCAGCGGCCCGCGTTCAACCCCGCGGCGTGGTCGCGCAGTTCGTAGAGGATCTCCTCCATCTCGTACGCGGCGGTGATCGTCTCGATCAGGACGGTCGCGCGGACGGTGCCCTGCGGGACGCCGACGTAGTCCTGGGCGAAGACGAAGATGTCGTTCCAGAGGCGGGCCTCCAGGTGCGACTCCGTCTTCGGCAGATAGAAGTACGGACCCTTGCCGAGGTCGATCAGCCGCTTGGCATTGTGGAAGAAGTAGAGGCCGAAGTCGACCAGCGCGCCGGGGACCGGGCGGCCGTCGAGCTGGAGGTGGCGTTCGTCGAGGTGCCAGCCGCGGGGGCGCATCACGACGGTCGCGAGCTCGCCGGCGGGCTTCAGGGCGTACGACTTCCCGGACTTCGGGTCGGTGAAGTCGATACGGCGCTCGTAGGCGTCGATCAGATTGAGCTGGCCGAGGACCACGTTCTCCCACGTGGGGGCCGAAGCGTCCTCGAAGTCGGCGAGCCAGACCTTGGCGCCCGAGTTGAGGGCGTTGATGGTCATCTTGCGGTCGGTCGGACCGGTGATCTCCACGCGGCGGTCGTTCAGCGCCGCGGGTGCCGGGGCGACCTTCCAGGAGTCGTCCGCGCGGATGGCGGCCGTGTCCGGGAGGAAGTCCAGCGTGGAGGTGCGGGCGATCTCGGCGCGGCGTTCGCCGCGGCGGGCGAGCAGTTCGTCACGCCGGGGCGTGAACCGCCGGTGCAGCTCGGCCACGAAGGTGAGTGCCGCGTCCGTGAGGACCTCTTCCTGCCGGGGCAGGGGCTCGGCTTCGACGATGGCCAGCGGGGACGGCGCTGGTGCGGACATGAGCTGTCACTTCCTTCAGCGGGCGATGCCTGACGGCCGCCGGGCGCAGGGGTACGGCACTCGGTGCCGCAAGAGCCGAGATGCGGTCGCGGGCGCTTGTGTGGTGTCGGGCGCTTCTGACCAGTGGATAGTAGTTTCCTCATGGTGGAAGTTCAATGGTTTGTTGATATCGAGATTCTCCGGGTCGACAGACCATGGCTCTGAGTGCCACGCCGTTCACTCAAGGTGTGCCGTCTGCTCAGGGTGTGCCGGTCATTCAAGGCGCGCCAGATCCTCGGTCGTGTCGATGTCGTACGCCTCCGCGATGTCGCCGCACTCGACGAGCTCGATCGCGTCGGCGTGTTCCTTCAGATACGCGCGGGCGCCGCGATCGCCCACCGCGCTCGCCGCGATCGCCTTCCAGCGGTCCGCCCCGAACAGCACCGGGTGTCCGCGTTCCCCGTTGTACGAGGCCGCGACGAGCGCGTCCCGGGACCGGTACGCGGCCCGCACCCGTGCCACCGCGGGTGCGCCGATCCCCGGCTGGTCCACCAGGCAGACGAGCGCCGCGTCCGCGGGTGTCGCGGTCAGGGATTCCAGTCCGGTGCGCAGCGACGACCCCATGCCGTCCTGCCAGTCCGCGTTGTCGACGACGACGCAGCCGGACAGATCGGCCTCCTGCCGCACGTGCTCGGCCGCCGCGCCGAGGACCACGTGTACGGTGTCGCAGCCGCCCTCGCGCAGCACCCGTACCGCGTGCTCCACCAGTGGCCGCCCGCGGTGCGACAGCAGTGCCTTCGGGCGGCCGCCGAGGCGCCGTCCGCCGCCCGCGGCGAGCAGCAGTCCGGCGACGACGGGTTCGTTCGGTGCATGTGCCATGAGCACTCCTTACCTCAAATATGGGCGAAGCGCTGGGCGTCCGGTACTCCGGCGTCCCCTGCTGAAGTTCGCCGTGGGGCACGCGAGTCGATGAGTGGGTGCGCCCCTCGCACACCTCCGCCGAGGGCCACCCGCAGTCGCAGCATCCGCAGGTGGTCCACGCGCAGGCGCCGGTGGCCGTTCCCACGCCGCAGTGCGCTGTCCGCCGCAGCGGCACGCGATCGGCGTGCCCACAGGTCACCTCGCGCCCGCCACGGCAATGAAGAAGTCCGGTCGCGATCCGGCCATCGCCCTCGTCGCCACCGTCGTGCTCGGCGCGCTTGCCGGCGGCGGAGTGTTCCTGGCGCTTTCCGGCCGGAACGACGACAAGAAACGGTGCGGCGCGGCGCCACCGACCCCGTACGGCCGACGTCCTGAATTCGGTCCGTGCGGTGGCGCGCACGGACCCGGATGGCGTTAACTGGCCCGCGACCCTGGGTGTCCGGCCGGCGACGGTCGGTCAGAGGCGGCACGACGATGTGCGAGGGGGAGAGCTTTGTTGCGGAGCGTGGGGCAGACGCGGGTGACAGGGAGCGGCGAGGACCCGAGAACGACGGAGCTGCGTGCTGCTGTCGCCCGGCTCCGCCGTGAACTCGCCGGTCATCCGGCGGAGTTCTCCGACCGGGACATCGCCGAGGACGAACTCGCCGTGCTGGCGGCGATGGTCGCGGCCGGCGACCCGGAGATCCCCCGGATGCGGCGGTCGCTGCTGCTGATCGCCGGGGCGATCGGTTCGGTGAGCGCGCTGGCGCCGGCGCTGATGCAGGTACGCAACGCGATGGACCTCTTCGGCGAGGTGCCGCGCTAGCCGGTGCCGGTACCGGTGCCGGTACGGCTCCTGCGCACCGCCGCGCAGGGCAGGTTCGCTCGCGGGACGGGCAGGGCCCGCACCTGGGCCGTACCCGCCGCCGGCCGGGCGATGTACCCGGCCGGAGGCGGAGTCACTTCACGAGCAGGTGCAGCAGGGTGACGACGGCGATGCCGACGAGAAGTGCGGTACCGGCCGCGGGGTGAAGGAGCGCGATGTACGTCGCGCCGGCACCGGCGAGCATCAGGACGGCGGTACGTGTGTCGAGGCCGTTCATCGGCGGCTCCCCCTGACATCTTCGGAACCCGCTCCGCCGTGGGCGGCGGGGACTCGGTACGTCGGCATGCTGATCTCCGTCTCCGTGCCTTCGGGCTGTCGGCACGGGAAGACTGTGCGGCCGGATCGTACGGTTCGGACTTGTCCGGTGTGTTCTCGCAGGTAAGGTCCGGAAAACGGTGATGTTGTCCCGGGACGGAGTGGACAACCGGGGCAGCCACGCAGGGGGACACGTGACCGCGCGCAATCGGGGAGGCAGGCCCTGGGGGCCGATCCGGGCGGAGAGCCGAGAAGCCGAGGTGCTCGCCCTCTTTCTGCGCGCACAGGTCGACGCCAGCGGCAAGACGCTGACGACGCTGGCCGAACAGGTCCATGTGTCCAAGTCGCAGATCAGTCAGCAACTGGCCGGGAAGGTCCCCGGCCGGCGATTCGTGACCGACCTGATCCGCGCCACGATTCCCGAGCCACGGCTGCGCGAGCGGCGGCTGGACCAGGCCGGGAAACTCCTCCGGGCCGCTCTCAGTCCTTCGCCGGACAGGACGTCTTCCGCCCCCGTGCGTTCACCGGCTCTGGAGCTCGCCGAGGCCCGTGCCCAGCAGGTCGACGTCTACGACCGGCTCACGCGCTCGCTGGAACAGCAGAACCAGCTCAGGGAAGCCGCCGGCAACTCCGCCAAGCTCGTCATGGTCCTGCTGACGATGATCAACAAGTTGGAGGGGCGGATCAGCGACCTGGCCGACGAGCGCGATCAGCTCCGCGCCTCCCACGCCGATCCCACGGTCCTGCGGCAGACACAGCACCGGCTCACCCGCGCCCGGGAGCAGGAGCAGCGGGCCGAACAGGAACTTCAGCGTGCGCAGGAGAAGCAGCGACAGGCGGAGGAGCTCGCCGAGCGGGTTCAGGCCCGCGTCGACGAACTCACCGACCAGCTGGACCGGCTGCGCTCGGGTGCCGCCGACGGAACGCGTGACGAAGACCGCCGCGCGGTGCCCCGGCCGGTGCAGGCCCGCGGAGCCGCGGACCCGGTCGGCGACGACATCGAGCAGGCTCTCCGCAGGGCATCCGCCGTCAACGACCAGGACGGCCACGTTCTGAGGGACATCGCGCAGGACTTTGCCCAGGACCCCGCCGAGGTTGTCCCGGAAGAGGAGCCGGACAACCCCGCAAGCGGCCATTTCTCCGAGGACAACGTCAAGACCATCTGGCCCGCGATCGTCGCGGCCGGACAGATCAGGGGCGACTACCGGGAAGCGGTCCGGCTGAGCACCCTCCTTGTCGCCGCCTCGAAGAAGACGGGCCGACCGGAGGACCCGCTCACGCTGGCAGTGCGGCACACGCTCGCGCACTGGCGGGGCAAGGCAGGTGACGCTTCCGGCGCGGCGGAGGCCTTCACCGAGCTGCTCTCCGTGCGGAAGCGCGTACTGGGTCCGGAGCATCCCGACACGCTGGCCACCCGGCACAACCTCGCCGGTCTGCGAGGTGAGGCGGGCGACGTGGCCGGCGCGGTCGGGGCTTTCGCCGAGCTGGTCCCGGTGCTCGACCGGGTGATGGGTCCGGAACACCCCGCCACGCTGGCCACCCGGCACAACCTGGCCAACTGGCGCGGGCAGGCGGGGGATGCCGCCGGCGCGGTGAAGGCTTTCGGCGAGCTGCTTCCCGTGGTGGTGCGGGTATTGGGCCCGGAGCACGCGGACACGCTGGCCGTCCGGCACAGCTTCGCTGTCTGGCAAGGTGAGGCGGGCGACGCGGCCGACGCGGTGGAGGCCCTCGCCGAGCTGCTGCCGGTGCATGTCCGGGTGCTCGGCCCGGATCACCCGGAGGTGCTCACCACCCGGCACCTTCTCGGCTGGTGGCGGGGCGAGGTGGGAGATGTGTCCGGCGCTGTCGCGGCCCTGTCCGAGCTGCTTCCGGTACAGGAGCGGGTACTGGGTCCGGAGCATCCGCGCACGCTCGCCACCCGGCACGAGGCCGCCCGCTGGCAGGGTGAGGCCGGCAACGCCGTCGGCGCGGTACGGGCCTTGGCCGAGCTGCTCCAGGTGCGCGAGCGGACGCTGGGGCCGGAACACCCGGTCACTCTGGAGAACCGGCGCCACCTCGTGCGGTACGAAGGCCTGGCAGGTGATGTGGCCGGTGCGGTCGCAGCGTTCGCCGAGCTGCTTCCGGTACAGGAGCGGGTACTGGGTCCGGAGCATCCGCGGACGCTCGCCACGCGGCACGAGCTCGCCGGTCTGCGGGGTGTGCTCGGTGACATCCCGGGTCAGGTCAAGGCCTGGGCCGAGCTGCTTCCGGTGCAGGAGCGGGTGCTGGGGCCGAAGCACCCGGACACGCTCGCCACCCGGAACAAGCTGCTCCGCCGGCGCCTCCAGGCACCTGGCTGAACTCCGAGGGCGCTGGGCGCTCGGGGCAATGCGTGGGTCAGCGCAATCCGCCGGGATCCGTCAGCCGTTCCCGTCAGCCGTTCCCGCCGGCCGTGTTCGCCAGCGCCGTCGACAGGTCCTGCGCGACCTCCTGGAGGATCGGGACGATCCTCTCCGTGGCCGCCTCGGTGACCCGTCCGGCCGGGCCGGAGATGGAGACCGCCGCGGCCGTCGGTGAGTTCGGCACGGACACCGCGAGGCAGCGCACGCCGATCTCCTGCTCGTTGTCGTCCACCGCGTACCCACTGGCCCGGACCACCTCCAGCGCGTCCAGGAAGCCCTCGGGGGTGGTGATCGTCTTCTCGGTGGCGGCCGGCATGCCCGTCCTCGCCAGCAGGGCCCGCACCTCGTCCGGCGGGGTGTGGGCCAGGAGCGCCTTGCCCACACCCGTGGAGTGCGGCAGGACCCGCCGGCCGACCTCGGTGAACATGCGCATGGAGTGCTTGGACGGCACCTGGGCCACGTAGACGATCTCGTCGCCGTCGAGCAGCGCCATGTTCGCCGTCTCGCCGGTCTCCTCGACCAGGCGGGCCAGATAGGGACGCGCCCAGGTCCCGAGCAGCCGTGACGCGGACTCGCCGAGACGGATGAGCCGGGGGCCGAGCGCGTAACGGCGGTTCGACTGCTGGCGTACATAACCGCAGGCCACGAGCGTGCGCATCAGGCGGTGGATCGTGGGCAGCGGCAGACCGCTGCTGGCGGAGAGTTCGCTCAGTCCGACCTCGCCGCCCGCGTCGGCCATTCTCTCGAGCAGGTCGAAGGCACGCTCCAGGGACTGCACGCCGCCGCTGTTCGCGGCCTTGGCTGCATCGGTGGTGCTGGCGCTGGACGTCGGCACGGCAACGGTCCTTTCGGGCAGGGCGGGCAAGTCAGCAGCCTACCGGGCAGCTGCGACCGGCACACTGCTCCCTTCACGGCGTCTCTGCCGGTCAGGTGGTGTTTGTCCCTGTGTCGGCGGAGACCTCCGAGGCACTGCGACGCCCGCCTTGGTTGAAGCAACGTTCTGCTTTGTGAAATCTTACTTCCACTTTGTGGAAACGTCCAAGGTGCTGGTCCGGGCTCGGCGGATCGACGCCTCCGGGGTGGTTGGCTCGCGCGCGTGCGGTCCGGGGGGATGATCCCTTCGCAGGTCACGGGGGCTTCGGTAACCCGGAGGGGTCTTGACGGACCGCACCGAGGAGTGAAGACTCCTTCAACAGTTCGTTGAATTTTTGCCGCACGGAACGGAAGTGAGGGGCACGGGTGGCCGATGTGGACGTGAACCTGGTACTGCGCTCGACGCGGGTGATCACCCCGGACGGAACGCGGGCCGCGGCGGTCACCGTCGCCGGCGGCAAGATCGCGGCCGTGCTCCCGTACGACACCGAGGTGCCGGCCGGGGCCAGGCTGGAGGACGTCGGCGACGACGTCGTCCTGCCCGGCCTGGTGGACACCCACGTCCATGTGAACGACCCCGGCCGTACCGCATGGGAGGGCTTCTGGACCGCCACCCGCGCCGCCGCCGCGGGCGGTATCACCACGCTCCTCGACATGCCTCTCAACTCCCTTCCGCCCACCACGACCGTCGACAACCTGCGGACCAAGCAGGACGTCGCACGGCCCAAGGCCCATGTCGACACGGGCTTCTGGGGTGGCGCGATCCCGGACAACACCAAGGATCTGCGGTCACTGCACGACGCCGGGGTCTTCGGCTTCAAGTGCTTCCTGTCGCCGTCCGGGGTGGAGGAGTTCCCGGAACTCGACCAGGAGCAGCTCGCCCGCTCCATGGCCGAGATCGCCGGCTTCGGCGGACTGCTCATCGTGCACGCCGAGGACCCGCACCACCTCGCCGCCGCTCCCCAGGAGCCCGGCCCCCGGTACGCGGACTTCCTCGCCTCCCGGCCCCGCGACGCCGAGAACACCGCCATCGAGAACCTGATCGCCCACGCCAAGCGGCTGAACGCGCGGGTGCACGTCCTGCATCTGTCGTCCAGCGACGCCCTGCCGCTGATCGCCGCCGCCAAGGCGGAGGGGGTGCGGATCTCCGTCGAGTCCTGCCCGCACTTCCTCACCCTCACCGCCGAGGAAGTCCCGGACGGCGCCACGGAGTTCAAGTGCTGCCCGCCCATCCGTGAAGCCGCGAACCAGGACGCGCTCTGGGCCGGCCTGGCCGACGGCACCATCGACTGCATCGTCTCCGACCACTCACCCTGCACCACCGACCTCAAGACTCCCGACTTCGCCTCGGCCTGGGGCGGCATCTCCTCGCTTCAGCTGGGACTCCCGGCGATCTGGACCGCGGCACGCGGGCGCGGCCATTCCCTGGAGGACGTCGTGCGGTGGATGTCCGCCGGCCCGGCCGAACTCGCCGGGCTGACCCACAAGGGCGCCATCGAGGCCGGCCGCGACGCCGACTTCGCCGTCCTCGCCCCGGACGAGACCTTCACCGTCGACCCGGCCGAGCTGTACCACCGCAACCAGGTCACCGCGTACGCGGGCAAGACGCTGTACGGCGTCGTCCGTTCGACCTGGCTGCGGGGCGAGCGCATCGTGGAGAACGGCACCCTCGCGGAGCCGGCCGGCCGTCTGCTCGAAAGGAACAACTGACCGTGTCCATCCCTTCTTTCACCGGTGACGCCAGCCCCTACGGCGGCGGTGACCCGTACGGCGACTACCGCACGGCCGACTTCCCCTTCACGCACCACGCCGACCTCGCCGACCGGCGCCTGGGCGCGGGCGTCATCGCCGCCAACGACGAGTTCTTCGCCGAGCGCGAGAACATGCTGAAGCCCGAGGCGGCGGAGTTCGACCCGGAGCACTTCGGCCACAAGGGCAAGATCATGGACGGCTGGGAGACCCGCCGCCGCCGTGGCGTGGGCGCGGAGCAGCCGCATCCGACCGACGACGACCACGACTGGGCGCTCGTACGCCTCGGCGCGCCCGGTGTCGTACGCGGCATCGTCATCGACACCGCGCACTTCCGCGGCAACTACCCGCAGGCCGTCTCCGTCGAGGCGACCGCGGTGGCCGGGTCCCCCTCGCCGGAGGACCTGCTCGCGGACGACGTGAAGTGGACCGCGCTCGTACCGCGGACGGCCATCGGCGGCCACGCGGCCAACGGCTTCGTCGTCGACGTCGAACAGCGCTTCACGCACCTGCGCGTCAACCAGCACCCCGACGGCGGCATCGCGCGCCTGCGGGTGTACGGAGAGGTGACACCCGACCCGGCGTGGCTGGGCGTGCTCGGCACCTTCGACCTCGTCGCGCTGGAGAACGGCGGCCGGGTGGAGGACGCGTCCGACCGCTTCTACTCCCCGGCCACCAACACCATCCAGCCGGGCCGTTCCCGCAAGATGGACGACGGCTGGGAGACCCGCCGGCGCCGGGACAAGGGCAACGACTGGATCCGCTACCAGCTCGTGGAGCAGTCCGAGATCCGCGCGGTGGAGATCGACACGGCGTATCTGAAGGGCAACAGCGCGGGCTGGGCGGCGATTTCGCTGCGCGACGGGGAGACGGGGGAGTGGGCGGAGATCCTCCCGCGGACCCGGCTCCAGCCGGACACGAACCACCGTTTCGTGCTGGATGCGCCGGCGGTGGGCAGCCGGGTGCGGATCGACATCTACCCGGACGGCGGGATCTCGCGACTGCGGTTGTTCGGGTCGCTGACGGCGGACGGGGCGGCGCGGCTGCGGGCGCGGCACCAGGAGCTCGGGGGCTGAGGGTGCTCCGGTTCTGACTCCGGTTCTGACCCTGGCGGTCCGGGTCGAGCCGTGGACGTTCGTCCGCGGCTCGGCCCGGGCGCCCGGTTCGCCGGGGTACGGCCCCCGGCCGTGTCCTCGATCGCCGGACGGGCTCGATGCGCCGGAGTGTCACGCCGGGCCGGGACGGGCTTGATCGTCGGCCCGGTGTGTCACCCACCGCAGGCCGGACGGGCTCAATGTCCGTCCGCGGCCGGGCGGTGGGCCCGCGGCGTCACGCCGCGTGGCCGCCGTCCACCGCCAGTTCCGCTCCCGTGATGTACGACGCCTCGTCGCTCGTCACATACGCGACCAGCGACGCCACCTCCTCCGGGGTACCGAAGCGGTCCAGTGCGGTACCCGCCTTCTGCGGAGGCGCGTACGGGCCGTCCGACGGGTTCATGTCCGTGTCGATCGGGCCCGGGTGGATGAGGTTCGCCGTGATGCCGCGCGGGCCCAGTTCGCGGGCCAGTGCCTTCGTCAGGCCTGTCAGGGCCGACTTGCTCATCGCATAGAGCGTGCCTCCCGGGCCCGGCACGTACTTCGTCATGCAGGAGCCGATGGAGACGATCCGTCCGCCGCGCTCCATCCGCGCGGCTGCCGCCTGGGAAGCGAGGAAGACCGCGCGCACGTTCACCGCCAGCACCCGGTCCACGTCGGCCGTCGCCAGGCTGTCGACCGGTCCGAGTACGCCGACCCCTGCGTTGTTGACCAGGATGTCCAGCCGGCCGAGCGCGTCGGCCGCGCGGCTGACGGCGGAGGCGCCGCATTCCGTGCCTGCGGCGTCCGACCGGAGCGCGACACCCCGGCGGCCCGCCGCCTCGATCTTGCGGACCACCTCCTCGGCGGCCTCGTCGCTCCGCACATAGGTGATGGCGACATCGGCGCCCTCCTGCGCGAGTCGCAGAGCGATCGCCGCACCGATTCCGCGGCTGCCACCTGTCACCAGAGCTGTCCTGGACATGAGTTCCCCTTGTGATGATGTGTCATGACGTGTCGTAACGGCTGATGACATCAAGCAAAGCGGCCCGGCCTCCTCGGTGCTGGCGGCAAACGGACGTTGAATCCCGGTGTGACCCTTCGGCGAGCGTCCTCACGCCGGGTGACCGATGAGATCGCGGCGCCGGCAGGGTCGTAGCTGATGACCGCGTCACCACCGGGGGAACACGAGCAACGGAAGCAGGTGCCTCTCATGGGGAAGCTCTCGATCACCACCTTCGTCTCTCTCGACGGCGTCATGCAGGGACCGGGAGGGCCCGAGGAGGACCGCCGTGACGGCTTCGACCTCGGTGGCTGGACCGTTCCCTACGCGGACGACGACTTCGGTCATTTCATGGACAGCGTCTTCGGCCGCGTCGGTGCGTTTCTGCTGGGCCGCCGCACGTACGAGATCTTCGCCGGGTTCTGGCCGACGGTGAGCGACCCGGACGACCCGATCGCCTCGAAGCTCAACTCCAGGCCGAAGTACGTCGTCTCCACCACGATGGAGCGGGCCGACTGGGAGCCGTCCACGATCATCCGCGGCGATCTCGCCAAGGAGATCCCCGCGCTCAAGGAGCGCACGGACGGTGAGGTGCAGGTCCACGGCAGCGGCCGGCTCGCCCACTCGCTGCTGGAGCACGATCTGATCGACACCCTCCATGTGCTGACCTACCCCGTCGTGCTGGGCAAGGGGCTGCGGCTCTTCCCGGAGGGCGCGGTGCCCACGGCGTTCCGGCACACGGACGCCCGCATCACGGGCAGCGGTGTGACGATCCAGACCTACGAACTGGCCGGCCGCCCCGAGTACGGGACGTACGGGGCCTGACAGCGCGCGCGTGCACGGTTGCTAGGTTGGGCCGCCATGCGATCACTCCCGTACGACATCGAATTCCGCAGCCGGGCCAGGCGTGTTCAGGGCTGGGGCGTCGGACTGCTCGCGCTCTCCAGCCTGTTGTGGGTGTGGTTCGGGGTGCTGCTTCTGACGCCGTACGACGCCGACGGTACGAGCTACGAGTGCGAGGCGCGCCTGTTCACGGACCGGTCCACCGCCAACGAAGGGCTCGGCAACGGCTCTTCGTGCCCCGCCGAGCGGGACTGGCCCGAGCTCATCGCCGTGCTCGGGCTGTCCGTCCCCGTCTCCGTCGTCGGCGCGGTGCTCTTCACCAGCGGCATGGTGAGCAACCGGATGAGCGAGCATCTGGCCGAGGTCACCCGGCTCAACGAGGCGAAGGTCTGACGGTCCCCGTCCTTTGGCATCGCCTGCCTCCGCCGTCTGTCGTCACTTGAGGTCGGCCGTCATCATCACCGCGAAGCCGACCACGGCGATCACGATGTTCGTGAGCAGGGCCGCGTTCCCGAGGAAGGAGACGTTCTCCGTCAGGAAGCGGGTGAAGGCCATGAAGCGGAACCAGCCCGTGAGCTCGCGGATCACGCCGCAGCCCCCCAGCACGAGCATGATCAGGCCGGCGCCTTCGAGAATCTTCTTCATGCCCGCGATCGTCGTGCCGCGCCGCACCCTGGCGCGTCGGCCCTCGGCATGCACTCCTGCTCCGAAAGTCTCCACCTCGGCGACTTTGGTAGCTTCCCGTCCGTCCCGGCCTGTCCGACGCCTCCCACCTGCGTAACTTGGTCGGTATGACGCGTACGGAATACCCCTGGCTGCTGCCCTCGGCCATGGCGGACCCCCAGGAGCCCGACCCCCGGGGGGAGACGTCCACGGGCCGGCGCCGGCGGACCGTGCGCGACTGGATCGTGGACACCTGCGCCTTCGTCCTGGCCGCGCTGTTCGGGCTGATCGCGGCGGAGGCCAGCGATCAGTACAACACCTCCGAGATGGTGGTCCTGGCCGATCAGCTGCTGGGTGCGGCGGCGTGCTGCGCCCTGTGGGTGCGGCGGCGCTGGCCGGTCGGCCTGGCCCTGGTCCTGACCGTCGCCACCGTGCTCACGCCGGTCGCCGGGGGCGCGATGCTGGTCGCCGTCTTCAGCCTCGCCGTGCACCGGCTGTTCAGGCCGGTCGCCCTGGTGGGACTCGTCGCGCTGGTCGGCTCCGTCGTCCAGCCGCTGGTGCGCCCCGACCCGACGGTGAACTACTGGGTGTCGATGATCGCCGGGGTCGTCCTGCTGCTGCTGGCGATCGGCTGGGGCATGCTCGTACGCGCCCGGCGCCAGCTCGTCGTGGCGCTGCGGGAACGGGCCCTGCGGGCCGAGACGGAGGCGGAGCTCCGGGCCGAGCAGGCCCAGCGGCTGGCCCGTGAGGCGATCGCCCGCGAGATGCACGATGTGCTCGCCCACCGGCTCACCCTGCTCAGCGTGCACGCGGGCGCGCTCGAATTCCGGCCGGACGCGCCGCCCGCCGAGGTCGCGCGGGCCGCGGGGGTGATCCGCGACAGCGCGCACGACGCGCTCCAGGACCTCCGCGAGATCATCGGCGTGCTCCGGGCGCCCGGCGAGGGCGACCACGGCGACCGTCCGCAGCCGACGCTCGCCACGCTCGACGCGCTGGTCGCCGAGTCCCGTGAGGCCGGGATGAAGGTGACCCTCGACAACCGCATCTCCGACACGGCATCCGTCCCGGCGATCGTGGGGCGCACCGTCTACCGCATCGCACAGGAGGGCCTCACCAACGCCCGCAAACACGCGCCGGGCGCCGAGGTCACCGTCGCCGTCGGCGGAGGACCGGGCGACGGCGTCACCGTCGCGGTCGACAATCCCGCTCCGGTCGATGACGTCGGCACCGTGCCCGGTTCCGGGCAGGGGCTGATCGGGCTCACCGAACGGGCCTCGCTCGCCGGTGGCAGCCTCGAGCACGGAGCGACCGGAGACGGCGGATTCCATGTCCGGGCCTGGCTACCGTGGGCCGCATGACTATCCGGTTGCTCGTCGTCGATGACGACCCCCTGGTCCGGGCGGGCCTCTCCTTCATGCTCGGCGGGGCCGACGACCTCGAGATCGTCGGGGAGGGCGCGGACGGTTCCGAGGTACCGGAACTGATCGACCGGCTCTCGCCCGACGTCGTGCTGATGGACATCCGGATGCCGACGGTGGACGGACTGCGCGCCACCGAGGAGCTGCGGCGCAGGCCCGACGCCCCCGAGGTCGTGGTGCTCACCACGTTCCACGCGGACGAGCAGGTGCTGCGGGCGCTGCGGGCCGGGGCCGCCGGGTTCGTCCTCAAGGACACCCCGCCGGCCGAGATCGTCGCCGCGGTGCGGCGGGTGGCTTCCGGGGACCCGGTGCTCTCCCCGGCCGTGACCCGCCAGCTGATGTCGCACGTCGCCGACCGGGTGCCCGACCCGCGCCGCAGCACGGCGGCCCAGCGGCTGGACTCGCTCGCGGAACGGGAGCGGGAGGTGGCGGTCGCGGTGGGCCGCGGCCAGTCCAACGCGGAGATCGCGGCGACGCTGTACATGAGCGTGCCGACCGTGAAGACCCATGTGTCGCGCATCCTCGCGAAGCTGGATCTCAACAACCGTGTCCAGATCGCGCTGCTCGCGCACGACGCTGGCCTGCTGGACGGGGAGGGGCCGACGTAGGCTGGCGGGGTGGCGATCATCGATCTGGGGGAGTACGGGGCGGACTTCGTCGCCGATCCGTATCCGTACTATGCGAAGTGGCGCGAGGCCGGTCCCGTCCATCAGGTGCGCGGGGTGCAGGGCGAAGAGTTCTGGCTGATCGTCGGCCATGAGGAGGCGCGCGCCGCGCTCACTGACCCGAGGCTGCTCAAATCACCGGCCGTGGTGGGCCGGATGATGCTGGACGAGCGGGTCATCGGGCCGAATCTGCTGGTCCTGGACCCGCCGGACCACACACGGCTGCGCCGGCTGGTGACGCGGGAGTTCACCGGTCGCCGCGTGGAGCAACTGGCCCCGCGCATCCAGCAGATCACCGATGAGCTGCTCGACGCGATGCTGCCCGCCGGGCGGGGCGACCTGGTCGACGCTCTCGCCTTCCCGTTGCCGATCATCGTCATCTGCGAGCTGCTGGGCGTGCCGGCCGCCGACCGTGACGCCTTCCGCACCTGGTCCAACGAGGTGGTGGCTCCCACCGGGCAGGCCGAGCTGGAGCGGGCCGTCGACGAACTGGCCGTCTATCTCGACGACTTGATCGAGGACAAACGCAGCCAGGGGCCGACGGGTGACCTGCTGTCCGCCCTGATAACCGCCCGCGCGGAGGACGACGACCGGCTCTCGGCCGCCGAACTGCGGGCCCTGGCCTATCTGCTGCTGATCGCGGGCCACGAGACGACGGTCAACCTGATCGCCAACGGCGTACGGGCCCTGCTCGCGCACCCCGACCAACTGGCCGCCCTGCGAGCCGACTTCTCCCTCCTGGACGGCGCGATCGAGGAGATGCTGCGCTACGACGGACCGGTGGAGGCGGCGACCGTACGCTTCACCTCCGAGTCCCTGCGGATCGGCGACCGCACGATCCCGGCCGGCGCGATGGTCCTGGTCGGCCTCGCGGCGGCCGACCGCGACCCGGCGCGCTACGCGGCCCCGGACACCTTCGACATCCGCCGCGACACCCGCGGCCATGTGGCGTTCGGCCACGGCATCCACTTCTGCCTGGGCGCGCCCCTGGCCCGCCTGGAAACCCGCATCGCCCTCCAGTCGCTGCTCGTCCGCTGCCCCGACCTCTCCCTGGACCCGTCGGCGGGCCCGCCGGAGTGGATCCCGGGGCTGCTGATGCGGGGGGTACGCAGCCTCCCCGTGCGCTGGTAGGGCGACGATGGCGCACCGGGCGCGGTATGCCGTCGTGACCGACGGCGGCAGGAGCACGAGCGGCAGAGCGGCAACGGATACCGAGGAGCCCCCACCATGACCGGATTCGACCTGGGCCTCGCGCAGAAGGTCCTCGACAGTCAGCCCTTCAGCCGGCTGCTCCAGGCGCGCATCACCGCGTTCGGGGACGGGGCCGCCGTGCTGGAGCTCGATGTTCGGGACGAGTTGCGGCAGCAGAACGGCTATCTGCACGGCGGTGTCCTCGCCTACGCCGCCGACAACTCGATCACCTTCGCGGCCGGCACCACCCTCGGGCCCGCCGTCCTCACCGCGGGGTTCTCGGTGCAGTACGTCCGGCCCGCCACCGGGGTGATCCTCCGGGCGCGGGCCGCCGTCGTGCACAGCGGGCGGCGGCAGGCCGTGGTGCGGTGCGATCTCCTGGCGGTGGGGGAGGACGGCGAGGAGACACTGTGCGCCGTGGCCCAGGGCACGGTGCTCTCGGCCCAGACGTCCTGAAGGCCGCGCCACCTGTCCAAGACGTTCTGAGGCCCCGCCACGTGCCCCGGACGTCCTGAGGCCGCGCCACCTGCCCCGGACGTCCTGACCGCGAACCGGCTCGGGTCCCCCGACGCCCCCACGCCCCGACCGCGGCCCTCTCAGGCGCCCGCGATCTCCTCCAGCCGCACCGGCCTGTGCTCACGGCGGGACAGTTCGCACGCCTCCGCGATCCGTAGCGCCGTCAGCGCCTCCCGCCCGTCGCACGGATTCGTGCCCTCGCCCTGGACCATCCGGACGAACGCGTCCAGCTCCGCCTCGTACGCGGGGGCGAAGCGTTCCAGGAAGCCCGGCCACGGCTTGTCGGCCGCCGGGGCGCCCTGCGGCTCGGTCGAGCTGATCGGGGTGCGGTCATCGAGGCCGACCGCGACCTGGTCCAGTTCGCCCGCGAGCTCCATCCGGACGTCGTAGCCGGCGCCGTTGCACCGCGTGGCCGTGGCCGTGGCGAGCGTCCCGTCGTCCAGCGTCAGCACCGCCGCCGCCGTGTCGACGTCGCCCGCCTCGCGGAACATCGGCGGCCCGGTGTCCGAGCCGGTCGCGTAGACCTCCACCACCTCGCGACCGGTGACCCAGCGCAGGATGTCGAAGTCGTGGACCAGGCAGTCCCGGTACAGGCCGCCCGACAGCGGCAGATAGTCGGCGGGCGGCGGCGCCGGGTCGGAGGTGATCGCCCGGACCGTGTGCAGGCGGCCGAGCGCTCCCGACCGCACCAGGTCGCGGGCCACGGTGTATCCGGCGTCGAAGCGGCGCATGAAGCCGAGCTGGAGCTCCGTACCCGCGGTCTCCACCTCGCGCAGCGCGCCCAGCGTGCCCGGCAGGTCCACCGCGATCGGCTTCTCGCAGAACGCGGGGAGCCCGGCCCGGGCGGCGCGACCGATCAGTTCCGCGTGGGAGGCCGTCGCCGAGGCGATCACCACCGCGTCCACGCCCCAGGTGAAGATCTCGTGCGCGCTGGGCGCCGCCGTGGCCCCGGTCCGCTCGGCGACCGCGGCCGCCCGCGCCGGGTCGGCGTCCGCCACGACCAGGGATCCGACCTCCCGGTGGCGGGCGAGCACGCCCGCGTGGAAGGTGCCGATTCGTCCGGTTCCGATCAGTCCGATGCGCATGGCCCAAAAATGGAGCCGGGCCGGGCACTGTGTCAAGACTTTGTCCTGACAACCGAACTTCACGACTTCCCGTCAACATGAGCGGCGACTACGCTCGGCCCGTGCCCAAGCAGCCCAGACACGTGACGGACTCGTCCCTGTCTCTCCAGCTGAGCGTGGACCGCACCAGTCCGGTCCCGCTCTACTTCCAGCTGTCGCAGCAGCTGGAAGCGGCCATCGAGAGAGGGACCCTCACCCCCGGCAGTCTGCTCGGCAACGAGATCGAGCTGGCCGGCCGGCTCGGGCTGTCCCGACCCACCGTCCGCCAGGCGATCCAGTCCCTCGTCGACAAGGGCCTGCTGGTGCGCCGCCGCGGCGTCGGCACCCAGGTCGTGCACAGCCAGGTCAAGCGCCCGCTGGAGCTCAGCAGCCTCTACGACGATCTGGAGGCGGCCGGCCAGCGGCCCGCCACGATCGTCCTGAGCAATGCCGTCGAGAGTGCGAGTGCCCAGGTCGCCGCCGCTCTCGGCGTCACCGAGGGCAGTGAGGTCCAGCTGATCGAGCGGCTGCGGTACGCCCACGGCGAGCCCATGGCCCTGTTGCGCAACCACCTGCCCGCCGGACTGCTCGACTACGACACCGCGCGGCTGGAGGCCACCGGTCTGTACCGGATGATGCGCTCCGCGGGGATCACCCTGCACAGTGCCCGCCAGACGGTCGGGGCGCGGGCGGCCAGCGCCCCCGAGGCGGAACTCCTCACCGAGGAGGCGGGCGGGCCGGTGCTGACCATGGAGCGCACCACCTTCGACGACACCGGCCGGGCCGTCGAGTTCGGCTCGCACATCTACCGCGCCTCGCGCTACGCCTTCGAGTTCCAGCTCCTCGTACGCCCCTGAGCGCGGCCGGAGACCTTCCGGCGGACGATGGACATGATCAGGTCACGTAAGAATGTCCTTCTGGTAAGAATGTTCGGACAAAGTCTTGACGGGGTGCGGCCGTCGCCGTAGAAACTCACCCAGCCGCAACCGGGCGGCCGGGAGAGAAGGCGGACCCCACCATGCGAACCCACCGCAAGGCAGCAGCCGTGCTCGCCGCATGCGCCCTGGTCGCCGTCGCCGGATGCAGCAGTTCCGGCGGCAAGGAGGCCAAGGAGGACACCTCCAAGGACGGCGGAGGCGGCGTCCCCGCGGCCACCGAACGCCTCAAGATCGCCATGGTCACGCACTCCGGCGAGGGCGACACCTTCTGGGACATCGTCCAGAGCGGCGCCAAGGTCGCGGCCAAGAAGGACAACGTCGAGTTCCTCTACGCCGCCAACAAGGAGGGCAAGGAGCAGGCGCAGCTCGTCCAGACCTACATCGACCAGAAGGTCGACGGGATCATCGTCACCCTCGCCAAGCCCGAGGCGGTCGGCGCCGTCGTCAAGAAGGCCGTCGCGGCCGGGATACCCGTCGTCACGATCAACTCCGGCGCCGAGTTCTCCGATGCGCTCGGCGCGCTCAGCCACATCGGCCAGGACGAGGCCGTCGCCGGCGAGGCGGTCGGCGAGGAACTCAACAAGCGCGGCAAGAAGAAGGCGCTCTGCGTCATCCACGAGCAGGGCAACGTCTCCCTCGAAGCCCGCTGCGCCGGAGTCAAGAAGACCTTCAAGGGCACGGTCGAGAACCTCAATGTGGAGGGCACGAACATGCCCGCCTCCACCTCCTCCATCGAGGCGAAGCTGCAGAGCGGCAAGGACATCGACTCCGTGGTCACGCTCGGCGCCCCGTTCGCCGCAGCCTCCGTCAAGGCCAAGTCGGGCGCGGGCTCGAAGGCGGAGGTCAACACCTTCGACCTGAACGCCGAGGTGGTCAAACAGCTCAAGGCCGGCGAGATCGGCTTCGCCGTCGACCAGCAGCCCTACCTCCAGGGCTACCTCGCCATCGACGAGCTGTGGCTCAACAAGACCAACCTGAACGTCATCGGCGGCGGCAAGCCCGTTCTCACCGGCCCGGCGCTCGTCACCGAGAAGGACGTGCCCACGCTGGAGAAGCTCACCGCCGACGGAACCCGATGACGTACCCCGGCCCACCCGATGCCGACCCTCCCACCTGCCGTGACACATACTTGGGCGGCCGGGGCGCGAGGACACGCCCCCCGGCCGC
This sequence comes from Streptomyces sp. AM8-1-1, assembly GCF_032229325.1. Classification (NCBI taxonomy): domain Bacteria; kingdom Bacillati; phylum Actinomycetota; class Actinomycetes; order Kitasatosporales; family Streptomycetaceae; genus Streptomyces; species Streptomyces sp. AM8-1-1. The sequence goes on along the minus strand of NZ_CP135086.1, from coordinate 1,670,020 downwards.
ACCGGGAGAATCGGCAAGAAGGGCACGGCGTCGTGGCTAGGGCAAGGACAGGGGTACGCGCACTGGGCGCGCTGCTGGCGGCGGTACTCGGAGCCTCTCTCGCGGGATGCAGCAGCACCGGCGGAAAGCGGGCCGAGGACGCGCGCAAGGCGCAGGCCGCGGCCGGCAAGGCCGCCGTGAACACCCCTCGCTGGACCTTCGCGATGGTCACCCACTCGGGCGACGGCGACACCTTCTGGGACATCGTCCAGAACGGCGCCAAGCAGGCCGCCGCCAAGGACAACATCAACTTCCTGTACTCCCACAGCGACGAGGGCCAGCAGCAGGCCCAGCTCGTGCAGGCCGCCATCGACAAGAAGGTCGACGGCCTGATCGTGACGCTTGCCAAGCCGGACGCGATGAAGGGCGTCCTCGCCAAGGCCACTGCCGCCGGGATCCCCGTGATCACCGTCAACTCGGGATCCGAGCAGTCCAAGCCGTACGGCGCGCTGACGCACATCGGCCAGGACGAGACCATCGCGGGCGAGGCCGTCGGCGACGAGCTGGACAAGCGGGGCAAGAAGAAGGCCCTGTGCGTCCTGCACGAGCAGGGCAACGTCGGACACGAGCAGCGCTGCGCCGGCACCAAGAAGACCTTCGACGGCACCCTCCAGAACCTGTACGTCGACGGCACCAACATGCCCGACGTGCAGGCCTCCATCGAGGCCAAGCTCCAGGCCGACCCCTCCATCGACTCGGTCGTCACCCTCGGCGCACCGTTCGCGGACGCCGCCGTACAGGCGAAGAAGACCGCGGGCAGCAAGGCCGAGGTCGACACCTTCGATCTGAACGCCAAGGTCGCGAGCGGTCTCAAGGCCGGGACCCTCGGCTTCGCGGTCGACCAGCAGCCGTTCCTCCAGGGGTACGAGGCCGTCGATCTGCTGTGGCTCTACCAGTACAACGCCGATGTCCTCGGCGGCGGGCGGCCCGTCCTCACCGGTCCGCAGATCATCACCAAGGAGAACGCCGCCGAGCTCGAGGACTACACCGAGCGGGGAACCCGATGAGTGCTACCGCACCACCTGCCGGCACCCGGCAGCCGGAGAAGACCGACGAGCGGCTGATGCGCACCTCGCCCCTGCGCAAGCTGATGGCGAGGCCCGAGCTCGGCTCGGTCGTCGGCGCGGTCGCGGTCTTCCTCTTCTTCTCGATCGTCGCGGACTCCTTCCTGCGGGCGTCCAGCTTCTCCACCGTGCTGTACGCGGCCTCCACGCTCGGCATCATGGCCGTGCCGGTCGCACTGCTGATGATCGGCGGCGAGTTCGACCTGTCGGCCGGCGTGATGGTCACGACCTCCGCGCTGATCTCGGCGATGTTCAGCTACCAGATGACCGCCAACGTCTGGGTCGGGCTGCTCGTCTCGCTGGTGGTGACGCTGGCCGTCGGGGTGTTCAACGGCTACATGCTGATCCGGACGAAACTGCCGAGCTTCATCATCACGCTCGGCACGTTCCTGATGCTGACCGGCCTCAACCTCGGCTTCACCAAGCTGATCAGCGGCACGGTCTCCACCAAGTCCATCGCCGACATGGACGGCTTCACCTCCGCGCAGAAGCTCTTCGCCTCCGAACTCACCCTCGGCGACATCACCTTGAAGGTGACGATCCTCTGGTGGTTCGCCCTGGTCGCGCTCGCCACCTGGATCCTGCTGCGCACCCGCTTCGGCAACTGGATCTTCGCCGTCGGCGGCAACGCGGACGCGGCCCGCGCGGTCGGTGTGCCGGTCACCAGGACCAAGATCGGCCTCTACATGGGCGTCGCGTTCGCCGCCTGGATCTCGGGACAGCACCTCCTCTTCTCCTTCGACGTCGTGCAGTCCGGGGAGGGCGTCGGCAACGAACTGACGTACATCATCGCGGCCGTCATCGGCGGCTGTCTGATCACCGGTGGCTACGGCTCCGCGATCGGCTCGGCGGTCGGCGCGTTCATCTTCGGCATGACCAGCAAGGGCATCGTGTACGCCGAGTGGAACCCGGACTGGTTCAAGTTCTTCCTGGGAGCGATGCTCCTTCTGGCCACCCTGCTCAACGCATGGGTCCGCAAGCGTGCGGAGGCAACGCGATGACCACGCCGAAGTCCACGGAGCCCGCGGACACCGGGCGGACGCCTCTCGTCGAGCTCGACGACGTCAGCAAGTACTACGGCAACATTCGCGCGCTGGAAGGTGTCTCGCTGGAGGTGCACGCCGGGGAGATCTCCTGCGTCCTCGGCGACAACGGCGCCGGCAAGTCCACTCTCATCAAGATCATCGCGGGGCTGCACCGGCACGACGCGGGCACCTTCCTCATCGAGGGGGAGGAGGCGGACCTGTCGAGCCCCCGCGAGGCGCTGGACCGCGGCATCGCCACGGTCTACCAGGATCTCGCCGTGGTGCCGCTCATGCCGGTCTGGCGGAACTTCTTCCTCGGCTCCGAGCCGACCAGGGGCAAGGGCCCGCTCAAGCGGCTCGACGTCGACAAGATGCGCGAGACCACCAGGTCCGAGCTGCTGCGCATGGGGATCGACCTGCGCGACGTCGACCAGCCCATCGGGACGCTGTCGGGCGGCGAGCGCCAGTGCGTGGCCATCGCCCGCGCCGTCTACTTCGGTGCGAAGGTCCTCGTCCTCGACGAGCCGACCGCCGCCCTCGGGGTGAAGCAGTCGGGCGTGGTGCTGAAGTATGTGGCCGCAGCCCGCGACGCCGGGCTGGGGGTCGTGTTGATCACCCACAACCCGCACCACGCCTATCTCGTCGGCGACCGTTTCATCCTGCTCAAGCGCGGTGTCATGTCCGCCAGCCACACCAAGGACTCCGTCACGCTCGACGAACTCACCCGCCAGATGGCGGGCGGCAGCGAGCTGGAGGACCTGCGCCACGAGCTGGAGCGCGCACCCGTACCGACGCACCTGGGCGGCCACGACCAGTAGCCGTCCGCACCGCGGACCCGGCGCTCCCGCCCAGGGGCGCCGGGCCGGTCCGGCCCTCGGCCGGGGCCGCGGGCCGACGGCCCGGATGGCAGAATCGGGCCCGTCAGCCGCCCCCGAAACCCCGCAGGGACATGAGCACCTACCGCGACTTCGCCCACCGCGGCTCCGCCCGCGCCACCGTCCTGCGTACCGTCGGCACCCGGGAGCGGCGGTCGCACCTCACGGCGCCGCGTGTGCCGACCGTCGGAATCGACATTGGCGGGACGAAGGTGATGGCCGGCGTCGTCGACGCCGACGGGGTCATCCTGGAGAAGGTCCGCACCGAGACGCCGGACAAGTCCAAGAGCCCGAAGGTCGTCGAGGACACCATCTGCGAGCTGGTGCTCGACCTCTCCGACCGGCACGACGTGCACGCGGTGGGCATCGGAGCGGCCGGCTGGGTCGACGCCGACCGGTCCACGGTGCTCTTCGCCCCGCACCTCGCCTGGCGCAACGAACCCCTGCGCGACGCGCTCACGGCCCGGCTCGCCGTGCCCGTACTGGTCGACAACGACGCCAACACCGCCGCATGGGCGGAGTGGCGCTTCGGCGCCGGCCGCGGCGAGGACCATCTCGTCATGATCACGCTCGGCACCGGCATCGGCGGCGCGATCCTCGAGGACGGCCAGGTCAAGCGGGGCAAGTACGGGGTCGCGGGTGAGTTCGGCCATATGCAGGTCGTCCCCGGCGGGCACCGCTGCCCCTGCGGAAACCGTGGCTGCTGGGAGCAGTACAGCTCCGGCAACGCCCTCGTCCGGGAGGCCCGGGAGCTGGCGGCCGCCGACTCCCCGGTCGCCTACAGCCTCATCGACCGGGTGGGCGGCAACGTCGGCGACATCACCGGACCGCTGATCACCGAACTCGCCCGCGAGGGCGACGCCATGTGCGTCGAACTGTTCCAGGACATCGGCCAGTGGCTCGGCGTCGGCATCGCCAACCTCGCCGCCGCGCTCGACCCCTCCTGCTTCGTCATCGGCGGAGGTGTCAGCGCCGCCGACGACCTGCTCATCGGACCCGCCCGGGACGCCTTCCGCCGCCACCTCACGGGCCGCGGATACCGGCCCGAGGCCAAGATCGCGAAGGCGCAGCTCGGGCCCGAGGCGGGTATGGTCGGCGCGGCCGACCTCGCTCGGCTCGTGGCTCGCCGCTTCCGCCGCACCAACCGGCGACGGGTGGAGCGCCACGAACGCTACGAGCGCTATGCGCAGGCCCTCCGCAACGCCGGATCGCCCGGCCCCACCCAGGAACCGTAGTCATGACCGTGCCCCGCCAGTCCGCCGCCCCCGACGAGAACTTCCGTCCGCCGGAGGACCGACGCCACATGATCCGCCGCCGCTGGCTGACGGCGATCATCATCGTGCTGCTCGTCGGTATCCCGGCCGGCTATCTGGTCGTCTCCGCGGAGCAGAGCCGGGACAGCGGCCGGGACAAGGAGGCCGAGTCCTCGGCCAGCGGGCTGCGGGACACCTGGCCGTCGCAGATGAAGCGCCGGGTCTTCGGGGTGCCGATCCCTCCGAAGTCCAAGGGGGTCGCGTACTACGAGACCAGCAACTGGAAGACCAGCCGGCTGTTCGTGCAGTTCCGGACCACGTCCGCGGGGCTGGACCTGTTCCTGGAAGGCGTCGGCATCAACCGCGCCGCGCTGAAGAACGGCGAGATCACCATCGGCGACCGGGACGCGGACACCGTCGGCTGGAAATTCCCGCCGTCCCGGGACTGGGCGGGCGCCAGCCATACGCAGAAGGACCCGCTGCCCAGCCAGGACATCACGGTCGACATGACCCGTACGGACCGTCCCAAGGTCTACGTCGTCTCCACGACCACCCCCTGAGTCTCCACGACCACCCCCTGACCGGCATACGGCCGGGCCTCACGGCAGCGAGCGGAGGGGGGCCGTCCACTCATGACCCCGGAGTCACTACCGTGGAGCGGGTGAGTGACACGCAGACGCCCCCGAAGACCCTTCAGTACCGGATCGACGGTCCGGACGACGCCCCCGTACTCATCCTCGGGCCCTCGCTCGGGACCACCTGGCACATGTGGGACCGCCAGATCGGGGACCTCGCCCGCCAGTGGCGGGTCCTCCGCTTCGACCTCCCCGGGCACGGCGGCGCTCCCGCGTACCCCGCCCCCTCCGTCGCCGAGCTCGCCGGCCGGCTGCTGACGACGCTCGACGAACTGGGCATCCAGCGCTTCGGATACGCGGGCTGCTCCGTCGGCGGGGCGATCGGCCTCGAACTGGCGCTGCGCCATCCCCACCGCCTCGCGTCGCTCGCGCTGGTCGCCACATCGCCGCGGTTCGGCACGGCCGACGAGTTCCGTCAGCGGGGCGTGATCGTGCGGACGAACGGCCTCGACCCGATGGCCCGCAGCGCGCCGGAACGCTGGTTCACCCAGGGCTTCGCCCTCGCGCAGCCGGCGATCGTCGAATGGGCGGTCCAGATGGTGCGCACCACCGACCCCGGCTGCTACATCGCCACCTGCGAGGCGCTCGCGGCCTTCGACGTCCGTGCCGAACTCGGCCGCGTCGGGGTGCCCACGCTCGTCCTGGTCGGCTCCGAGGATCAGGTGACCGGACCGGCCGAGGCCCGCACCCTGGTCGCCGGTATACCGGACGCCCGGCTGGCGCTGGTGCCCGGTGCCTCGCACCTCGCGCCCGTCGAGCAGCCCTCCGCCGTCACCGACCTTCTCGTGCGCCACTTCTCCAGCGCCTGGCAGGACACCCTGACCGCCATCCCGGTGCCGCACGCGGTACCGGCGGTCTCCGCGCCGATGGGCCCGGTCGCCGAGATCGGCCCCGCCGGTCACGCCCAGCCCGAGGCGGTGACGCACGGCCGCCCCGACCCCTACGAGGCGGGGATGACGGTACGCCGCGCGGTGCTCGGCGACGCGCACGTCGACCGCGCGACGGCCGCCGCCGACGGCTTCACCGGCGACTTCCAGGAGCTGATCACCCGCTACGCCTGGGGCGAGGTGTGGACGCGGGAGGGACTCGACAGACGCACGCGCAGCGTGATCACCCTGACCGCGCTGGTCGCGGGCGGTCACCTGGACGAGCTGGCGTTCCACACCAGGGCGGCGCTGCGCAACGGGCTCACCCCCGACGAGATCAAGGAAGTGCTGATCCACACCGCCGTCTACTGCGGCGTACCCGCCGCGAACTCCGCCTTCAAGGTGGCCCAGGCCGTCATCCAGGAGGAGACCACACCGAGGCCGTAGCAGGATGGAGTCATGAGGCTCACGAAGAAGAAGCACGCGTGCATCCGGCTGGAGAAGGACGGACGGACCCTCGTCGTCGATCCGGGCGCCTTCAGTGAGGAGGACGCCGCCGTCGGAGCCGACGCCGTCCTCGTCACCCACGAGCACCCCGACCACTTCGACGAGGGCCGGCTGCGGGCGGCGCTGGAGGCCAACGCGGAGGCGGAGATCTGGACCCTGCGGAGCGTCGCCGAGAAGATCTCGGCGGCGTTCCCGGGGCGGGTCCACACCGTCGGGCACGGCGACACCTTCACCGCGGCGGGCTTCGACGTCCAGGTCCACGGTGAACTGCACGCCGTGATCCACCCGGACCTGCCGAGGGTCACCAACGTCGGCTACCTGGTGGACGGTTCGGTCTTCCATCCGGGCGACGCGCTCACGGTCCCCGACCACCCCGTCGAGACGCTGATGCTTCCGGTCCACGCGCCGTGGAACAAGATCGCGGAGATCATCGACTATGTGCGCGAGGTGGAGCCGCGGCGGTCCGTCGACATCCACGACGCTCTGCTCACCGACCTCGCACGCCCTCTGTACGACCAGCATCTCGGCAATCTCAGCGGCGCGGAGCACGACCGGCTCGGCCCGGGGGAGACGGCGGACCTCTGACTGTCACACCCCGCCGTTAGGCTTCTCCTCATGCGTATCGCCACGTGGAACGTCAACTCGATCACCGCCCGGCTGCCCCGGCTGCTGGCCTGGCTGGAGAGCAGCGGCACCGATGTGGTGTGCCTCCAGGAGACCAAGTGCACCGAGGAGCAGTTCCCGGCCGACGCGCTGCGCGAGATCGGCTACGAGTCGGCGGTCCACGCCGCCGGCCGGTGGAACGGCGTGGCGCTGGTCTCCCGGGTCGGCCTGGAGGACGTGGTCAAGGGCCTGCCCGACGGCCCGGCCTACGAGGGCACACAGGAACCTCGGTCGATCGCCGGCACCTGCGGACCGGTCCGTCTCCGGTCGGTCTATGTGCCCAACGGCCGCGAGGTCGCCCACGACCACTACACCTACAAGCTGAGCTGGCTCGACGCGCTCAAGGTGTCGGTGGCCGAGGACACGGCGGGCAGCCGCCCCTTCGCGGTGCTGGGCGACTTCAACATCGCGCCGACCGACGACGACGTGTGGGACCGGTCGGTCTTCGAGGGCAGCACCCATGTCACCGAGCCCGAGCGTGCGGCCCTGGCGTCGCTGCGCGAGGCCGGTCTGTCCGACGTGGTGCCGCGTCCGCTCAAGTACGACCAGCCCTTCACCTACTGGGACTACCGCCAGCTGGCCTTCCCGAAGAACCGCGGCATGCGCATCGACCTGGTCTACGGCAACGAACCGTTCACCAAGTCCGTCAAGGACAGCTACGTGGACCGTGAGGAGCGCAAGGGCAAGGGCGCGTCGGACCATGCGCCGGTGGTCGTGGATCTGGACATCTGACGACTGCCGACGCGTGCCCTGTAGTGCGTCGGGCCGCCGGGATGCGAGGCTGAGTGGTATGAACATCCCTTTCTTGGACAACTGGCTCAAGCGCCACAGCGCCGACACCGGTGAGAGTGACTTCGCGGCCGCCGAGAAGGACCCCGAGCGCGCGGCCGCCATCGCCGAGCTGCTCTCGGAGTGCGAACTGCTGCGTGTCCGAGTGGGCCAGGCCGGGCTCGAACTGGACGACTCCCCGGCATCCTTGAGCGCTCTCGACCAGCTGCCGCCACGCTGGCGCGACGACCCGGAGGAACTGCCCTGGCTCGGCAACGACGCGGGGCTCTACCTCGGCACCGTGATCGTCCGTACCGTCCCGGGCGCGAGCTGGCACATCTGGCCGGGCGGCAGCCCGGTGGTGCGCCTCGTCTCCGGCCGTGAGATCAGCGTCGTGGAGGCCGGTCTGGACTGGGCCGTGACCGGTTCGCCGGAGCTCTCCCAGGTCTACGCGGAGGCCGCCGAAGCCTGAAGTTGGTAAATACGGCTTATGCCCCATTTATGCGTGTCGGGTGTGAAGTCCCTTATCGGGCTGGATAGTTTGCGCTGACCTCGACACTGCGATGGGTGGGTAGGGCAGTCTATGGCCGTTGATCCGTTGATCGAGCTGCGCGACGTCAACAAGTACTACGGACAGTTGCACGTCCTCCAGGACATCAACCTCACCGTCGGGCGCGGTGAGGTGGTGGTGGTCATCGGCCCCTCGGGCTCCGGTAAATCGACCCTCTGCCGGACCGTGAACAGACTCGAGACCATCGAATCCGGCAGCATCACCATCGACGGTCAACCCCTCCCGGAGGAGGGGAAAGGACTGGCGAAGCTCCGCGCCGACGTCGGCATGGTCTTCCAGTCCTTCAACCTCTTCGCGCACAAGACCGTGCTGGCCAATGTCGCCCTCGCACCGGTCAAGGTCCGCGGCCGCTCGAAGAGCGACGCGCACAAACGCGCCCATGAGCTCCTCGACCGCGTCGGACTCGCCTCCCAGGCCGACAAGTACCCCGCCCAGCTCTCCGGCGGCCAGCAGCAGCGCGTCGCCATCGCCCGCGCGCTCGCGATGGACCCCAAGGTCATGCTCTTCGACGAGCCGACGTCCGCCCTCGACCCGGAAATGATCAACGAGGTGCTGGAGGTGATGCAGCAGCTCGCCCGCGAGGGGATGACCATGGTCGTCGTCACCCACGAAATGGGCTTCGCCCGCTCCGCCGCCAACCGTGTGGTGTTCATGTCCGACGGCCGCATCATCGAGGACCGTGCCCCGGAGGACTTCTTCACGCACCCGGAGAGCGACCGCGCCAAGGACTTCCTGTCCAAGATCCTCAAGCACTGACGGGGGGTGCAGTACCGATGATGCGTACGAGGCGCGCCCTGGCGGCGCTGACGCTCGTCCTGGCGGCCGTGGCCGTCACGGCCTGCGGCAAGGAAGGCAGTCCACCGGTCAAGGGGCCGCAGGCCGACCAACTGCCGGACTACCAGGTGAACAAGGACTTCCAGCTGCCCGATTCGCCGACCTGGCGCAAGGCCGAGAAGCGCGGCCACCTCGTCGTCGGGGCCAAGGAGGACCAGCCGTACGTCGGCGAGAAGGACCCGGCCACCGGCCTGTACACCGGGTTCGACATCGAGATCGCCAAAATGGTCGGCGCCTATCTGGGCTTCGACCCCGGGACCATCACCTTCCGGACGATCGCCTCCGCGAACCGCGAAACCGCCCTGCAGAACGGCCAGATCGACTACTACGTCGGCACCTACACCATCAACGACAACCGCAAGAAGCTCGTCGGCTTCGCGGGCCCGTACTTCCTCGCCGGCCAGTCGCTGCTCGTACGGGCGGACGAGAACGACATCAAGGGCCCCCAGGACCTCGACGGCAAGCGCGTCTGTTCGGCCGCCGGCTCGACCCCCTACCAGCGCATCGCGAGCGACTACCCGAAGGCCGACCTCGTCGCGTACGACACCTACTCCGTCTGCGTCGACAACCTGCTCACCTATCAGGTCGACGCCGTGACCACCGACGACGCGATCCTCACCGGCTACGCGGCCAAGGTGCCCGACGAACTCAAGGTCGTCGGCAAGCCGTTCTCCCAGGAGCCGTACGGCATCGGCGTCCCCCGCAACGACAACGCCCTGCGCTTCGCGATCGACGACGCGCTCGCGGCCAACGAGAAGAACGGGAACTGGCAGAAGGCCTACGCAGCGACGCTCGGCCTGTCCGGGGTACCGGCCCCGAAGCCGCCCCCGATCGACCGCTATCCGGCGTCCTGAGCGAGGCACCTGTGAACGTACTGACCGACAACTTCTCCCTGTACGGCGAGGGCTTTCTCGGCACCGTCGAACTCACGGTGTACGCCTCGCTCCTCGCCCTGGTCCTCGGCTTCGTCATGGCGTCCTTCCGCGCCGCCCCCGTGGGCTCGCTGCGTGTCGTCGGCACGGTGTGGGTGACCGTGCTGCGCAACACCCCGCTCACCCTGCTGTTCTTCGCCGTCCTGCTGGGACTCCCGCGTTTCGGGCTGGTCCTGCCCTTCCAGGTCTTCGCGGTGATCGCACTGGGCTGCTACACCTCGGCCTTCATCTGCGAGGCGCTGCGCTCCGGCATCAACACCGTGCCGACGGGTCAGGGCGAGGCGGCCCGCAGCCTCGGGATGAGTTTCGGCCAGACCCTGAACACCGTGGTGCTGCCCCAGGCGTTCCGCAGCGTCATCCCACCGGTCGGCTCCACACTCATCGCCCTCGCCAAGAACTCGGCGATCGCGGGCGCGTTCAGCGTCACCGAGCTCCTCGGCGTCTACAAGCCCCTCAACGAGATGGGCTACAGCATCATCTGGTCCTTCGTCTGGATCGCTGTCGGCTACCTGATCATCACCCTGACCATCAGTGCGCTGTTCAACGTGCTCGAGAAGCGCTTCGGAGTCGCCCGATGACTTCCACCGCCCTCTACGACGTCCCCGGACCCCACACCCGCAGGCGGCACCGGCTCTACGGCATCATCTCCACCGTCGCCGTCCTCGCCCTGGTCGGCTGGATCGTTTATCTGCTGTTCGACACCGGCCAGTTCACCGCGGCCAAGTGGACCCCCTTCGAGTACAAGGGCATCCAGGAACTGCTGCTGAGGGGGCTCGGCAACACCCTCAAGGCGTTCGCCTGCGCCGCTGTGCTCTCGCTCCTCCTCGGCGGGATCCTCGCCGTCGGCCGGCTCTCCGAACACCGGGCCCTGCGCTGGCCGGCCACGGTGGTCGTGGAGTTCTTCAGGGCGATGCCCGTGCTGGTGATGATCTTCTTCATCTTCGTCGCACTGAAGGTGCAGCCGCTGCCCGCCCTGGTGGCCGGACTGACGCTCTACAACGGCTCGGTGCTCGCCGAGGTGTTCCGGGCCGGCATCAACTCCGTGGAGCCGGGCCAGCGGGAGGCCTCGTACGCACTCGGCATGCGCAAGACACAGGTCATGGCCCACGTTCTGATGCCGCAGGCCGTACGCGCGATGCTGCCGACGATCATCAGTCAGCTGGTGGTCGCCCTCAAGGACACCTCACTCGGCTATCTCATCACCTATGAGGAATTCCTCCACGCGGGCAAGCTCATCGCGTCGAATCTCGACTACGATTTGCCGTTCATCCCTGTGGTGATGGTGATTTCGCCGATCTACATCGGGATGTGCATGCTGCTCTCCTGGTTCGCCAACTGGATGGCCAGGCGGCAGCGGCGCAATCCGAGAACAGAGGCCGTGGACATCGCCCCGGCCGAACCAGGGACGCTGCTGCCCGGGGGTCCTCCCGAGCCTCGATAGGTACGGAGGGCAGGACAGCAGCTCATGGGGCACAACTCATTTCCCCGCCCTGGGCGGGGGCCCCTGGCAGCAGCCGGTGATCACTTCTGGCGCAGCGGGACCGACAGATACGACGGGTCGGCTGCGGACGAGGAGAAGGTCAGCTGCGCGCCGAACGGGTTGTGCTCGATGTAGAGCGGGTCGACAGTGTCGACGACCAGGGCGAGACGGTGGCCCGCCGGTACGTCGTAGGCCGTGGAGAACAGTTCCAGGTCGACGGCGAACGGCGTGCCGGGCGTCTTGTCGTGGAAGGTGTACGGCGCATTGCTGACCAGCTTGCCGAGGCCGAGCGGGCCCACGTCGTAGAGGTACGCGACGAGGGTGCCGCTCTCCTTGGTACCGGTGAGCGTGGTGTGCAGCTTCGCGGTTCCCCGGATCTGCTGCGTCGAGTCGTAGCGCTCCGACTGCCACACGGCGGCGAACGGCCGCGGCAGCAGCGGGATCGACGCGATCGGGGGCAGTTTCACGAACTGGTCGAGCATGCTGGACAGCAGGATGAGCCCGCCGTTGGCGCCCGAATCGACGTTGGCCCAGATCTTCTTCCTGCCGTCCAGGTTCAGCTTGCGCCGGTCCGCCGCGACCGACTTCCAGTCGGGGTAGCTCTCGTACGCGCCGGTGGAACGGGACTTGAGACGGACCGGCTGCTCGCGGTCCACGCCGTTGTCGTCGCCCTTGAGGTAGTGGTCGAGCCAGCGGTGGGTGCTGGTCCAGGTGTCGTTGGGCAGCCCGAGGAGACCGCCGATCTCGGGGGTGGCGTGGTCGCCAGGGCGGAACTCCAGCCGCTTGGGGACGGTCAGCTTCTCGTAGAAGTCCGCGGTCTGGTTCGGCGGGAAGACCGTGTCGCCCCAGGCGTTGCCCAGCATGACGGCCGTGCCGTTGGCGTTGATCCGGTCCACGAAGGCGGCCGGTGAGCGCTTCTTCCCCCAGTCGACCATCTCCTGCTCCTTGTCGAGATGGGAGCCGAGGAAGTCATGGGTGAACTGCTGGAACTCGGGGCTGGGCCGGCCGGTGAGATAGCCGGCGCCGCTGAGCAGCAGAGCGGCCTGCCGGTTCTGGGTGCGGCCGCGGTAGATGGAATCGACGAGGTCGGCCCAGCCGCTGAGGGCGGCCACGGCCTTGATCCGCTTGTCGTGGGCGGCGGCCAGCAGGCTGATCCCGGCCGCGTAGGAGACACCGGCCATCCCGATCCGGCTCGGATCGGCCGGGGTGTTGGCGAGCGTCCAGTCGATGACCTTGGACGCGTCGGCGACGTCGGGCGGCCCCGCCACCTCGATGTAGCCGCCCGACTGCCAGAAACCACGGGCGTTGTAGGTGACCACCACATATCCGGCGTCGGCGAGCTTCTTGGCCTGTGCGAGATACTCGATCTGGGGCAGCGCCCAGCTGGTGGGCAGGATCAGTACGGGATAGGTGCGGCTGCCGTCAGCGCCCGCCGGGGTGACCACGTTCCCCTTGAGCACCGTGCCGCCGTCGCCCTTGATGTCGACGAAACGTACGCCGGGTACCCCGGTCTGCTGTTCGGCCCTGAGCGGTGCGGTGACGCCCGCGACCGGTGCGGCGGGCGCGACACCGGCCGCCGGCCCGGCGAGGAGCGCGGCGGAGACGGTGCCGATGGCGGTGGTGCGCAGAACCTTGCGCGGCTGTCCCACAGGTCACTCCTCACACGTGTCACGGGAAAGTGACCCGACGGTAACGTCAGCGACTTACGCGAGGTAACTCCTCGGTAAGTTACGTGTGAGTAAAGATTGTTGGACGTCGCGTCAGTACAGGGCGCTCTTCGTCCGCCAGGTCTCCCACGGCAGATTCCACTCGCCGTAGCCGTTGTTGAGGGCCTGCGTGCCCTTGGCCTCGTTGCCCGTGACCTCGAACGGATCGCCCACCTGGACCTGGCCGTAGATCCACTTGGCGTCCGCGTCGCTCATGCCGATGCAGCCGGAACTCCGGTTGGCGTTGCCGAAGTAGCCGGTGTTCCAGGGCGCCGCGTGCGCGTACATGCCCGACCACGTCAGCCGCATCGAGTAGTCGACCATCTTGTTGTATGCGTCGCCGAGGCCCACGGTCTCCGAACGCATGTTGATCGTGCCCTCCTTCGCCATCAGCACGGTCCTGCCCCGCCAGGACGCCTTCTCGCCGCCCGGGGTGCCCGCGGACATCGGCACCTCCCTGACCGCGCGGCCGTCGCGCACCAGCGTCAGGCGGTGCCGGTCCAGGTCCACCGCGACCGACTGGCTCCTGCCGATGGTGTAGGTCGTCGCGTAGTCGCGGACGAACCACCCGCCCGCTCCCGAGTCGATGCCGGCTAGCTCGGCGTCGAGCGAGACCTTCGTGCCCGGCCGCCAGTACTCCTTCGGCCGCCAGTCGACCCTGTCCCTGCCCGACCAGTCGCGCATCCAGCCCCAGGAGCCCTCGGTGTTGTTCGAGGTGGTGACCTTGAGGTGCTTCTCCACCTGGGCCCTGTTCTTCACCGGGTGGTCGAACACGATCGACAGGGGGTGCGCGACGCCGACCGTGGAGTTCTTGCCCGGGGCCATCGCGAGCTTGTTGACCTTGGCGGGGGCGGCGGTGGCGAAAGCCGCCGTGGAGGCGCGTCCGCCGGTGTCCTTCGCCGCGACCGAGTAGCGGGCGCCCGGGGTCGCGGGGCGGACCGACGTCCAGCTCCTGCCGTCGTCGGCGATGCGTCCGTCCAGCCGTCCGCCCTTGGCGTCGGTGACCGTGACCTCCGCCAGCTTTCCGTCGGCGAGCGTCACCCGTACGGGCTCGCCGGCGGCCTGCTTGCCTGTCGGGGTCACCGAGATGGCGGGCCCGTCCTTGCCGTCGGCATCGGCGTCCGCCGTGCCGCCGGAACATCCGGTGAGCAGCACGGCAAGCACCGCGCCGCCGACGGACACGGCGGGGCGGACGGGTCGGCGGCCGAGCGGGAAGCGCGGTCGTGTGCGGCTCAAGGCAAAACCTCCGTTGCGGTCTTCGTCGCGCAGTGAGAGTCCGCTCCGGTGTCGCGGGTTCCGGAATTTCCCGGATTTCCCTCTAACTCCGGTGTGACGATAAACGCAGGGAAAGAGAAGTTTGGTCCACGGGTCCGAGGCCGGCCACGACCTCCTGCGGGCCGTGACCCCTGGTGTTCTGTCCGGTCGTCAGGCACTCTCGCCTGATGGATCCGGCACCGGCAGGAACGATCCTGCGACTGAGGCTGAGGCGGCGGGCCGAGTGGATACCGCTCGCCGCGATCGTGCTGCTCGTCGTCTGGGGCATCGCCACGGCGTCGATCGTCGACGGGCCCAACGGCACCTCCGGAGGCATCGCGCTCGCGGTCGTCGGAGTGCCGGTGGCCGTGTTGGCCGTCAGCTGCGCGGCGCATCTGGTGCGGCCGATGCGCCTCACCGTCGACGCCGGCGGGCTGGAGGTACGGCTGCCGCTCTGGCCGGCCAGGACCGTCCCCTGGTCCCGGATCACCGGCGTGAGTGCCCCGCCGGACCATGTCGTCGTCGACTGCGCCGCACCCGTCGGGGGCCTGCCGCCGACCTGCCGGCCACGGGCCGCGTACCGCAGACTCGCGGCCGACCTCGGACGGCCCGCCGGCGGTCAGGGGCTCTGCTTCGAGACGCGCGTCTTCGACCTGGAGGCGGCCGAACTGCTCGACGCGATCGCACGGCACGCCCCGCAGGGGGCCGCGGTGCGTGTGGGACGGTCCTGACGGGGCGCGAACGCGGTCCTCAGGGCTGTCCGGCAGTCCCCGGCGGGCGGACGACGACAGCTACGGCCCTCCCCCGTAGCCCTTCGGGCACGGGAGGTGCCCCCACGCCGCGTTGACGGATCGCCCGGATACGACCGGTATGAGGGCGACCTCCCCCAGCCTCCGGCGGGGTGCCCCCATCGCCGTGCGATGCACCGCATCCGACGCCGCGCGCTGATCCAACGGCGATGACGGGACAGCCCTCAGCTCGCTGCCTGGGCCGAGGGCCGCGGGGTGGGCAGCGGTGCCTGTGCCGCACGGGTGACGTCCGCGACCAGCTCGACCACGTCCGGTCCGTACGCCTGCGAGTTGACCACCTTGAGCAGAAGACAGAACGACGAGGCCCCGTGCTTGCGGGTGAGCTTCTCGTGGTTGCGGGCGAGATAGCGGGTCGCCGCCTGGTTGGTTATCGCGCGCTGGCCGCAGAAGAGGAAGACCGGCCGGGCGTCCTGGCCCGCGGTGAGCCGGGCGAGGAACACGTACTCGGCGACGCCGGGCTCCATCCGGTAGCGCTCCGACCCGATCTGGAAGGCCCCCTGGTCGGGCCCCGGCTCCGGATCGGTGTTGATCCGCACCCCGGGCAGCAGCGAATGCAGATGCGCGGCCATCCGCCGGTTCGAGAACGGTCCGCCCACACAGAACTCGGTGCGCTCGCCGAAGCCCTGCTGGGCCGTGTCGTGCCAGACGATCTGGGCGTGCGCCCCGCAGCCCTTGATCAGCGCGGAGAGCTCCAGCAGGGCGAAGACGTCGAAACGGTGCACGGAGCCGTCCCGGCCGGCCTCGCGGTTGACCACGAGCAGCGATTCGGAGTTCGTGGGCAGACCGAAGAATGCCTGCTTGCGACGGAGTTTGCGGCGCCACAGATACGTGCGCGCGAGCCAGCCGAGCGTGGCGCTGATGCCGGCGGCCACCACGCCGAGCACGATGTTGCGTACGTCGTCAGTCATGGGCGCGCATGGTAGCGGGGTTGTCGCGACATTGTTCGAGACGGTCCTGACGAGACGTGCGCGGTGAAGTTACGCTGCGCGGACGTACGTTGACTGGAGGTACGGATGCGTCGCTCCGTCGCACGGAATGTGTCGGCTCTGGCCGTGACCGCGGCCGTCATCTCGATCGGGGCCGCGGCCCCGCCCACCCCCTCGCCGCCGGGCGAGGCACCGGTCAAGAAGCCGGTCGCCGTGGGCTACGGCGGCGCCGTCGCCAGTGTCGACGCGGACGCGTCGGCCGCGGGCATCGAGGTGCTGCGCCGTGGCGGCAACGCCGTGGACGCGGCCGTCGCGACGGCCGCCGCGCTCGGCGTCACCGAGCCGTACTCCGCCGGCATCGGCGGTGGCGGCTTCTTCGTCTACTACAACGCCAAGTCCCGCACGGTCCACACCATCGACGGCCGCGAGACCGCGCCCCGCTCCGCCGACGCCTCCCTCTTCCTGGAGAACGGCAAGCCCATCCCCTTCGAGGAGGGCGTGACGAGCGGCCTGGGCGTCGGCACCCCCGGCACCCCGGCGACCTGGGAGTCGGCGCTGGACGCCTGGGGGAGCAGGCCGCTGGGGCAGCTGTTGCAGCCGGCCGAACGCCTGGCGAAGGACGGCTTCACCGTCGACGCCACCTTCCGCTCGCAGACCCAGTCCAACCAGGCCCGCTTCGCGGACTTCCCCGCATCGGCGGAGCTCTTCCTGCCCGGCGGGCAGCTCCCGGTCGTCGGCTCGGTCTTCAAGAACCCGGATCTGGCGCGTACGTACAAGGAGATCGCCCGCAAGGGCGTCGGCACGCTGTACCGCGGCGACATCGCCCAGGACATCGTGCGCACCGTCCGCACGCCTCCGGTGGCCAAGGGCGCCACCCGGGTCGTACGGCCCGGCGATCTGACCACGCGCGACCTGCGCGCGTACGAGACGATCCGGCGGGCGCCCACGAAGGTCTCCTACCGCGGCCTGGACGTCTACGGCATGGCTCCGGTCTCCTCCGGCGGCACCAGCGTCGGCGAGGCGCTCAACATCCTGGAGCGGAGCAACCTGTCGAAGGCCACGCAGACGCAGTATCTGCACCGCTTCATCGAGGCGAGCCGGATCGCGTTCGCGGACCGAGGGCGCTGGGTCGGTGACCCGGCGTTCGAGAAGGTGCCGACGAAGGGGCTCCTGTCGCAGCGGTTCGCCGACTCGCGCGGATGCCTGATCAAGGACGACGCGGTGCTCACCAGCCCGCTGGCGCCGGGCGATCCGAGCAAGCCGGTGGCGTGCGGCGGATCGGGCACGGCGGCACCGACCACGTTCGAGGGGGAGAACACCACCCATCTGACGGCGGCCGACAAGTGGGGCAACGTCGTCGCCTACACCCTCACCATCGAGTCGACCGGCGGCAGCGGCATCACCGTGCCCGACCGGGGCTTCCTGCTCAACAACGAGCTCACGGACTTCTCGTTCGCCCCGGCGAGCCCGGCGGTGCACGACCCGAACCTGCCGGGTCCGGGCAAGCGACCGCGCTCGTCGATCTCGCCGACGATCGTCCTCGATGACGGCCGTCCCGTCCTCGCACTCGGCTCCCCGGGCGGGGCGACCATCATCACCACCGTCCTCCAGTCCCTGACGGGCCGTCTGGACCGGGGCCTGCCCTTGGTGGACGCGATCGCCGCGCCGCGCGCCAGCCAGCGCAACCAGACGACGACGGAGATCGAGCCGGCTCTGTGGAACAGCCCGCTCCGCGGACAGCTGGAGAAGATCGGGCACGCCTTCCGGCAGAACCCGGAGATCGGCGCGGCGACGGGCATCGAGCGGCTGCCCGACGGCCGCTGGCTCGCCGCCGCCGAAAAGGTCCGCAGGGGCGGCGGATCGGCCATGGTCGTCCGCCCCAGCGGTGATCCGTACGGCCGCTGACCGAACGGCGCAAACGTCCGCCGCCCGTCCGGGGCCCCAAACCCCGGACGGGCGGCGGACGTTGGTCTTCCGGGCTCGGCGAGCGCCGGGTGGGGGCGGTCGGATGTGCGCGTGAGCGGGTAAGGACGCTTTCCTTACAGAAAGGCGACACCCCCCATGCGCACTCGCACACTCGCGCTCGCCGTCTGCGGCGCGGCCCTCCTCGCGGCGGTCGCGCTGCCCGCGACGGCGAGTTCCGCGGCGACCGGCACCGGTGCCTTCCGCGAAGGCACGGTCACCGCGGCCGACCTGCTCGCCAAGGTGACGGGCTGTCCGCAGATCTCGAACGGCCTGTACCGGACCGACAGCGAGGCCCCGGCGACGATCCCGGTCTGCGGCAAGGACGGCGTCGTGTACTGGACGGCCGACATGGACATCGACTGCGACGGCCAGGTCACGAGCGCGTGCAACACCGGCACCGACCCCTGGTTCCAGGCCGCGACGGCCTTCCACCAGTCCGACGGCCGGGCTCTCGACGCCGAGCGGCTGCCGTATGTCGTCGTGCCGACCACCAGCGCCATCTGGAACTACGCGAGCGCCGGCATCAAGGGGGGCGGCGTGGTCGCCGTCATCCACAACAACCAGGTGCAGTACGCGGTCGTCGGGGACACGGGCCCCAGCCAGATCATCGGTGAGGCGTCCTACGCCACCGCCCGGGCGCTGGGCATCGACCCGGACCCGTCGACGGGCGGCACCGCCGCCGGGGTCACGTACATCTTCTTCCCCAACACCACGGTGCTGCCGATCGAGAACCACGAGGCGGCGGTGACCCTCGGGGAGACGCTTGCCAAGCAGTTCGTCGCCGGGTTCTGACGGCGGGGGATCCGGCGGCGGGGCCCTGCGGTCCGCGAGGGCACGGTCAGAGCGCGGTGAGGATGCGGGGTCCGTCGTCCGTGATCGCCACCGTGTGCTCCGCGTGCGAGGCGCGGCTGCCGTCGAGCGTGCGGACCGTCCAGCCGTCGCCCGCCGTGCGGTGGCCGTCGGTGCCGCCGCCGATCACCATCGGCTCGATCGCCAGCACCATCCCGTGGCGCAACGGCATGCCCCGGCCCGGGCGTCCCTCGTTCGGGACGCCCGGGTCCTCGTGCATGCTGCGCCCCACGCCATGACCGCCGAAGCCGTCCGGGATGCCGTACCCGGCCGTCCGGCACACGCGGCCGACGGCATGGGCGATGTCACCGATGCGGTTGCCGACGACGGCGGCCGCGATACCGGCCTCCAGGGCCTCCTCGGCGGTGGCGATCAGTCGTACGTCCTCGGGCCGGGCGCGCCCGACCGTGAAGCTGACGGCCGAGTCGCCCACCCAGCCGTCCCGGATCGCCCCGCAGTCGAGGCTCACCAGATCGCCGTCCCGCAGGCGGTATCCGTCCGGGATGCCGTGCACGATCGCGTCGTTGACGGACGCGCAGATGACCGCGGGGAAGGGGATGGGAGCCCATGAGGGGTGATAGTCCAGGAACGGTGATCCCGCCCCGGCCTCGTCCAGCACCGCCCGGGCGGCACGGTCCAGTTCCAGCAGGCTGACGCCCACGGCCGCGGTCTCGCGGGCCGCCGTGAGTGCCTGCGCCACGAGGCGGCCGGCCTCGCGCATCGCCTCGATCGAGGCATCGGTCTTGATCTCTACCATGCCAATTACTATACCGGTCCTACCGGTATTGGAATACCAGCATTAGAATACCGCCATGGTGCGCACCCCTCTCACCCCCGAAGAGCGCGAACGCGGCGAACGGCTCGGCCGGATCCTGCGCGTCGCGCGCGGCGACCGCAGCATGGTGGAGATCGCCGCGGCCGCCGGCCTCTCGGCCGAGACCCTGCGCAAGATCGAGACGGGCCGGGCCCCGACGCCCGCGTTCTTCACGGTCGCCGCTCTCGCGCGGGTGCTCGGTCTGTCGATGGACGAACTCGTGGTGCGCTGCGCGCTGGTGCCGGCCGCCTGACGGGCCTCCGGGCCGATCAGGTACGACCCGGGCCTGCCGTTCGGAACAAGACCGGGTCAGTGACCGGGTTCCGGGCGAGCGACGGGACCTCGCCCGCCACCGCGAGCTGGATACGGCGGTGGCGCGGCCGCTCGATCTCGTCGAGCAGGGCCACGGCCAGGTCGCCGTGCGCGATCCGTCCGCCGCCGTCGATGAGCCGTCCCCGGGCCGTCCGGTAGCTGCCCGTGCGGGGAGCTTCCGCGTCCAGGTCCATGGGCGGGACGACCATCAGCCAGTCCAGCTCCTCGGGCGCCCGGCGCAGGACGTCGAACTCCGCGACATGCCCCTGGGAGAACACCCGGTACGGCTCGGGGAAGCCCGGATCGTCCATCACCCGTACACCCGGTGACGTCTCCAGCGTCGAGGCGATGCCCAGCGTCAGGAAGCGGCGCACGCCGGCCTCGGTCAGCCCGGTGACCATCGCCTCGGCCGCGCCCGTGAAGAACTCCTCCGCCGGGACGTCCAGCCGCGCCGCCGCGTTGACCGCCGCGTCGTGACCCGCCGCGAGCCGGGCGACCGCTGCTCCGTCCGTCGCATCGCCGGGTACGACCGTCATGCCGTCCGCCGCGAGATCCGGGTGTCTGCCGGGGTCGCGCAC
This sequence comes from Streptomyces sp. AM8-1-1, assembly GCF_032229325.1. Taxonomy (NCBI): domain Bacteria; kingdom Bacillati; phylum Actinomycetota; class Actinomycetes; order Kitasatosporales; family Streptomycetaceae; genus Streptomyces; species Streptomyces sp. AM8-1-1. The sequence continues at coordinate 1,649,295 of NZ_CP135086.1, read as the reverse complement.
CACCGCTGTCACCTCGTGGCCGCGCGCCGCCGCCTCCGACACCGCAGCTCTGCCGACCCGTCCGCCCGCTCCGAAAACGATGATGTGGCCCATGTCCCGGACGGTAGAACGGAGGTGGCCGGTTACTGCAAAGGTACCGAGCGGACCCGGGGGAGCACGCAGGATGGAGCGCATGGAGACGAAGCCGGAGCCGCTGAGGCCGGACATGTTCGACGATCCCGACTGCTCGGCCGGGTTGCAGCCGTTCCGGTTCGGCGACAAGTGGTCCGGGATGGTGATGCGCTGCCTGGAGGACGGACGGCGCCGCTTCTCCGAACTGCGTGTCGCGCTGCACCGGGTGACCCCGAAAGTGCTCACCGAGACGCTCCGCGCGATGGAACGCGACGGCTTCGTGAAGCGGACGGCGTACGACGAGAATCCGCCACGGGTCGAGTACGAACTCACCGTTCTGGGCCGTTCGGCACTCCAGCCGATGAACGCGGCGTGCGACTGGGCGCGTACGCACCGGCCCGAGCTCGTCGCGGCCCGGGATGCGGACCCGGAGTACGGGCGCGGATAGCCGGACCGGCCGCGCCAGGGGCCCCGGACACGGCGTAGTCTCGCGAACGTGACTGCCGAGGACTTCGCCGCCGCCAAGTACATCAGCGTGACCACGTTCCGTAAGAACGGAACGGGTGTCGCCACCCCCGTCTGGTTCGCCGAGGACGGCGGAAAGCTGTACGCCTGGACACGGACCGATTCCTGGAAGGTCAAGCGGCTGCGCAACGACCCGCGCGTCGTGGTGAGCGTGTGCGACGTGCGCGGCCGGATCGCCGAGGGCGCCCCCACCGCCGAAGGGACGGCCGAGCTCCTCGACGCGGCGGCGACCGCACGGATCCGCATACTCCTGGCCCGCAAGTACACCTGGCAGTTCTGGCTGGTCGACTGGCCGGCCACGCTGGTGAGGCTCGGCAAGCGCCCGCACACCGGCATTGCGGTAACCGTCTGAAAACAGCGCGTAGCAGTGCCGTAACACGTCTGATGTCCAATGCCACCCAGTCGAGGGTGGGGCGGGACAGTGATGGCGGTGCATCAAGTACCGGCACAGACCGGTGTGTTCGCGCGGTACCTCAAGGGGCTGGCCGCGCTCCTGGACCGTGACAGCGGCTGGTACGCGGTCTTCCTGCACCGTGACCCGCAGGGCATGCAGGCGTGCCTGGACGGCTTCGAGGTCCCGCCGTGGGACGTCGTCGGATCACTGCTCCAGGATCTCGCGGTGGTGCGCGGACGGGAGTTCGTGGAGCAGGAACAGCTCCGGGCGAAGCAGCTGCACACGGCCTCGGCCGCGGCCCACGACCGCCGGCCGGGCGGTCGCGAGGCCCTTGTGGAGCGCCTGGAGCTGATGCGGCGCGAACTGATCCACGCCACCGGTCGCGACGAGGAGCTCATCCGTCTGATCGCCTCCGAACCGGAGGGCACGGAGACGGCGGAACATCTGGCGTACGAGCTGGAGTGGGTCCGGGACGACCACGCGCGGGCCACCGCGAGGGTCGCGGAACTGCGCCGGCGCCTGGCCGCCCTTCCCCCACCGGAACACGGCCGGGCCGGCGCCCCGGGAGCGGCGGAGCGTGTGCCCCGGCAGGCGTCCCGCCCGGCCCCGGTGCAGTGGCCCGCTCCGGCACAGGAAGGACCCCGGCCCGGCCCGCACACCCACACGGCCGGGCCGTCCGCCGGGCCCGACCAGGGCAAGGGCAGGAGCAAGGACGGCGGCAAGGACGGCGGCAAGGACGGCGGCAAGGACGGCGGCAAGACCAAGGACAAGCGCCGGCGCCCGCGCGGCGCCCGGTTCGCCGGCATGGAGGAGGACGCCGAGGCCGTCGCCGTGCCCGAACTCCCCGTCGGCGGGGATCTGCCCCGCGGGGCACGGTACGGCGGCGCGGGCACGGCTCCCGAACAGGAGCAGCCCGTCCTCGCCGATCCCGACGACGCCCTGCGCGCCGCGCGCGAGACCGTGCGCACCCTCGGGCGGCTGCGCGCCGAGGGCCGCAGCGGAGAGGCCCATGCCCTGCTCTGCGAGGCCGCCACCCTGCCCGCCACCTGGTTGCCCGTGCTCGCCGCCGAGCTCCACCGCGCCGGCCTGGAGGCCGACTGGGCCACGCTGCTGTGGGAGGCCGCCTCGCAGCCCGTGCTGCGGCTCGCGGCGATCGCCGGAGCCCTCTCCGGCGCCGGCCGCGCCCAGGACGGCCACCAGCTCCTGCGTCAGGGCGTGACCCGCCCCGCCGACGAGATCGCCGCCGCCGTGCTCTCCCTCGACGAGGACGGCCGCGCCCCCGAGGCGCTCGCCCTGCTCATCGCCTACGCCCAGCTGCACACCCCCGCCGACACGGCGAGAATCGCCGACCGCGACCCCGCCCGTCTCGTCCCCCGTCTGCTCGCCGCCGCCCGTGCCGGAACCGCGGCCCATGAGCGCGATCTTGTCCACGCCTTACGTGTCTCGGGCCACCTCGGCGCCTGACCCGTACGGTGTCGACCGCTCGGGTGCGAAACACGATCGACTCTGCGGGTTGACGACGATGGTCTTGCCCCAGTGTGTGACGGGGCTTACGTTCTCCATCTACGCATTCGTCTACGTGCGTAGAGGCCCTCTGCCGTTCGGCCGAAGGAGCAGCTCATGGCCACTGTCGTACGCGCCGCACTCGTCCAGGCGACCTGGACCGGCGACACCGAATCCATGATTGCCAAACACGAGGAACATGCCCGGGAGGCGGCCCGTCAGGGTGCCAAGGTCATCGGATTCCAAGAGGTCTTCAACGCCCCGTACTTCTGCCAGGTCCAGGACCCGGAGCACTACCGCTGGGCCGAGCCCGTCCCGGACGGTCCCACCGTCCGCCGGATGCAGGATCTCGCCCGCGAGACCGGCATGGTCATCGTGGTACCGGTCTTCGAGATCGAGGGCGCGGGCTTCTACTACAACACCGCCGCCGTGATCGACGCCGACGGCTCCTACCTGGGTAAATACCGTAAGCACCACATCCCTCAGGTCAAGGGATTCTGGGAGAAGTACTACTTCAGGCCCGGAAACGCCGGCTGGCCCGTCTTCGAGACCGCGGTCGGCAAGGTCGGTGTCTACATCTGCTACGACCGCCACTTCCCGGAGGGCTGGCGGCAACTGGGCCTCCAGGGTGCCCAGTTGGTCTACAACCCGTCGGCGACCTCGCGCGGCCTCTCCAGCTACCTCTGGCAGCTCGAACAGCCGGCCGCCGCCGTGGCGAACGAGTACTTCATCGCCGCGATCAACCGCGTCGGCGAGGAGGAGTACGGCGACAACGACTTCTACGGCACCAGCTACTTCGTCGACCCGCGCGGCCAGTTCGTCGGTGAGGTGGCCAGCGACAAGGCCGAGGAGCTCGTCGTACGCGACCTGGACTTCGACCTGATCGACACCGTCCGGCAGCAGTGGGCCTTCTACCGCGACCGGCGCCCCGACGCGTACGAGGGGCTGGTGCAGCCGTGAGTCATCTGTACGACCGGCACAAAGCCGTGATCCCCGACTGGGTCGCGCTCTACTACCAGCGCCCCATCGAGATCACACACGGCGAGGGCCGCCATGTCTGGGACGCGGACGGCAACCGCTACCTCGACTTCTTCGGCGGCATCCTCACCACGATGACCGCCCACGCGCTGCCCGAGGTCACCAAGGCGGTGAGCGAGCAGGCCGGGCGGATCATCCACTCCTCGACGCTCTATCTGAACCGCCCGATGGTGGAGCTCGCCGAGCGGATCGCGGCGCTCTCGGGCATCCCCGACGCGCGGGTCTTCTTCACCACCTCGGGCACCGAGGCCAACGACACCGCCCTGCTGCTGGCCACCGGACACCGCCGGTCCAACCAGATCCTGGCGATGCGCAACAGCTACCACGGCCGGTCGTTCTCGACCGTGTCCATCACGGGCAACCGCAGCTGGTCGCCGACCTCGCTCTCCCCGCTGCAGACGCTGTACGTGCACGGCGGCGTCCGCACCCGGGGGCCGTACGCCCACCTGTCCGACGCGCAGTTCATCGAGGCGTGCGTGGCGGACCTGGAGGACCTGCTCGGCCACACCCGCGACGTCGCCGCGCTGATCGCCGAACCCATCCAGGGCGTCGGCGGGTTCACCTCCCCGCCCGACGGGCTGTACGCCGCGTTCCGTGAAGTCCTCGACCGGCACGGCATCCTGTGGATCGCCGACGAGGTGCAGACCGGCTGGGGCCGTACCGGCGACCACTTCTGGGGCTGGCAGGCGCACGCCGGCAACGGACCGCCGGACATCCTCACCTTCGCCAAGGGCATCGGCAACGGCATGTCCGTCGGCGGCGTCGTCGCGCGTGCCGAGATCATGAACTCGCTGGACGCCAACTCCATTTCGACGTTCGGCGGCTCACCGGTCACCATGGCCGCGGGCAGCGCCAACCTCGCGTATCTGCTGGAGCACGACCTCCAGGGCAACGCCCGCCGCGTCGGCGGACTGCTGCTCGAGCGGCTGCGCGGGATCGGGGCGAGCGTGCCCGCCGTCCGCGAGGTGCGCGGCCGGGGGCTGATGCTCGGCATCGAACTGGTCAGGCCCGGCACCGACGAGGCCGATCCGCAGGCGGCGGCGGCCGTCCTGGAGGCCGCGCGCGAGGGCGGGCTGCTGATCGGCAAGGGCGGCGGGCACAACACCAGTGCGCTGCGCGTCGCGCCGCCGCTCTCCCTGACCGTGGCCGAGGCGGAAGAGGGCGCGTCCATCCTCGAACACGCCCTGCGCAGCGTTTAGGGCCCGATCCACACGACAGGCCCAGGGCCTGACGCCGGACAGGCCCCGCGCAGGGCCTGTCGTCGGGATCGGGCCCAGCCGACCGTACGTATCCCAAGGGAGCGCACCAGCCATGAGCAGCACCCGCACCCTCATCCGTGGCGGACTGGTCATCACCGCATCGGACGAGATCCACGCAGACGTACTGATCGAGGACGGCCGCATCGCCGCGCTCGCCGCGCAGGGGTCCGCCGTCTCCGAGCCCTGGACCGCCGACCGCATCATCGACGCGACGAACAAGTACGTCATCCCGGGCGGCGTCGACGCCCATACGCACATGGAGCTCCCGTTCGGCGGGACCTTCGCCTCCGACACCTTCGAGACGGGCACCCGCGCCGCCGCCTGGGGCGGCACGACCACCATCGTCGACTTCGCCGTCCAGTCGGTGGGCCGCCCGCTGCGCGAGGGGCTCGACGCCTGGTACGCGAAGGCCGACGGCAACTGCGCCGTCGACTACGGCTTCCACATGATCCTCTCGGACGTCAACGAGTCGTCCCTGAAGGAGATGGACCGGCTGGTCGAGGAGGGTGTCACCTCCTTCAAGCTGTTCATGGCCTATCCGGGCGTCTTCTACAGCGACGACGGCCAGATCCTGCGCGCCATGCAGCGCTCCGCCACCAACGGCGGGCTGATCATGATGCACGCCGAGAACGGCATCGCCATCGACGTCCTCGTCGAACAGGCACTCGCCGAGGGCCGCACCGACCCCCGCTACCACGGCGAGGTGCGCCGGGTACTGCTGGAGGCCGAGGCCACCCACCGGGCCATCCAGCTGGCCCGGGTCGCGGGCGCCCCGCTCTACGTCGTGCACGTCTCGGCAGAGGAGGCCCTCGCCGAACTCGCCGCCGCCCGCGACATGGGGCTCAATGTCTTCGGCGAGACCTGTCCGCAGTATCTCTTCCTGTCCACGGACAACCTGGCCGAGCCCGACTTCGGGGGCGCGAAGTACGTCTGCAGCACCCCGCTGCGACCAAAGGAGCACCAGGCGGCGCTCTGGCGCGGACTGCGGACCAACGATCTCCAGGTGGTCTCCACCGACCACTGCCCGTTCTGCTTCGTCGGGCAGAAGGAACTGGGCCGCGGCGACTTCTCCAAGATTCCCAACGGCCTGCCGGGCGTCGAGAACCGGATGGACCTGCTGCACCAGGCCGTCGTCGACGGGCACATCACCCGCCGCCGGTGGATCGAGATCGCGTGCGCCACCCCGGCCCGCATGTTCGGTATGTACCCGAAGAAGGGGACCATCGCGCCGGGCGCGGACGCCGACGTCGTCGTCTACGACCCGCACACCGAGCAGACCCTCTCGGTGGAGACCCACCACATGAACGTCGACTACTCCGCGTACGAGGGCAAGCGGGTCACCGGACAGGTGGAGACCGTGCTCTCTCGCGGTGAAGTCGTCATCGACCAGCGGAAGTTCACCGGCCGGGCGGGACACGGCCAGTACACCCCGCGCGGAACCTGCCAGTACCTCGGCTAGAAGGGGTCAAAGACCATGGACTTCGGACTCGTCCTGCAGACGGATCCGCCGGCATCCGGTGTCGTCGGACTGATGCGGCGCGCGGAGCGCAACGGCTTCCGCTACGGCTGGACCTTCGACTCGGCGGTGCTCTGGCAGGAGCCGTTCGTCATCTACAGCCGCATCCTCGAACACACCGAGACGATGATCGTCGGGCCGATGGTGACCAACCCGGGCACCCGGACCTGGGAGGTCACCGCCTCCACCTTCGCCACGCTCAACGACATGTACGGCAACCGCACGGTCTGCGGCATCGGCCGGGGCGACTCGGCGATGCGGGTCGCGGGCCGCAAGCCCAACACCCTTGCCCGGCTGGGCGAGGCGATGGGCGTGATCCGCGATCTCGCGGAGGGACGCGAGGCCGTGGTCGACGGTCAGCCGCTGCGACTTCCATGGGTGCAGGGCGGCAAACTGCCGGTGTGGATGGCCGCGTACGGCCCCAAGGCGCTCGCGCTCGCGGGCCAGAAGGCCGACGGTTTCATCCTCCAGCTCGCCGACCCGTATCTCACCGAGTCGATGATCAACGCCGTGCGCACCGCCGCGTCCGACGCCGGACGGGACCCCGATTCGATCACCATCTGCGTCTCGGCGCCCGCCTACGTCGGCGACGATCTGGCCCACGCCCGAGACCAGTGCCGGTGGTTCGGCGGGATGGTCGGCAACCACGTCGCCGACCTGGTCTCGCGCTACGGCGAACACTCCGGCCTGGTGCCCGAGGCCCTCACCTCGTACATCAAGTCGCGGGAGGGATACGACTACAGCCACCACGGCCGCGCGGGCAATCCGTCCACGGACTTCGTCCCGGACGAGATCGTCGACCGGTTCTGTCTGCTGGGCCCGGCCGAGGCGCACATCGAGAAGCTGCGGACACTGCGCGACCTGGGCGTGGACCAGTTCGCCGTCTACAACATGCACGACGCCAAGGAAGTGACGATCGACGCGTACGGCGCCGAGATCATCCCCGCGCTGAACGGCTGAGATCCCCCACCGCAGCCTGCCCCCGCTGAACCGTGCACGACCGCTCACCACCGCTGAAGACCTCCGAAGGGCCAGCGCCATGACCGCGACCGTCCCCCCTGCCCCCTCCGGCCAACCGATACCGGATTCGTCCGGCCGCGTCGAGCTCGCGCCCGGCGCCGTACCCGCGGACGGCCGCTTCGTCAACGACGATCTGCTGCCCGTCCCCGTCGCCCGACGCCGCTGGACCACCTACAACTTCGCCGCCCTGTGGGTCGGCATGGCCCACAACATCCCGTCCTGGCTGCTCGCCTCGGGACTCGTCGCTCTGGGCATGGACTGGAAGCAGGCGGTCTTCACCATCGGGCTTGCCAACGTGATCGTCCTCGCGCCGATGCTGCTCACCGGGCACGCCGGACCGAAGTACGGCATCCCCTTCCCGGTCCTGGCGCGCGCCTCGTTCGGGCTGCGCGGCGCGAATCTGCCCGCCCTGATCCGGGCCGCGGTGGCCTGTGCCTGGTTCGGCATCCAGACCTGGATCGGCGGGCAGGGCATCTTCATCCTGCTGGGCAAGATCTTCGGCGGCTGGACCTCGGCCGCGGAGATCGGCGGCCAGCCCTGGACGCTGTGGGTCTGCTTCCTGCTCTTCTGGATCCTCGAACTCGCCATCATCTACCGGGGGATGGAGGCCCTGCGGCGGTTCGAGAACTGGGCGGCGCCGTTCGTCATCGTCGGCGCCGTGGTGCTGCTCGTGTGGATCGCCGTCAAGGCGGGCGGCTTCGGCCCGCTCCTCGACCAGCCCTCCAAGCTCGGCTGGGGCGCCGACTTCTGGCCCGTCTTCTTCCCCTCCCTGATGGGCATGATCGCCTTCTGGTCGACCCTGAGCCTCAACATCCCGGACTTCACCCGGTTCGGCGCCGGGCAGCGGGCCCAGATCTGGGGCCAGACGCTCGGTCTGCCGACGACGATGACGCTCTTCGCCCTGCTGTCGGTCTTCGTCACCTCCGGCTCGCAGGCGGTGTACGGGGAGGCCGTCTGGGACCCGGTCCAGCTCGCCGCCAAGACCGACAACGTCTTCGGGCTGCTCTTCGCGCTGGTGACGGTGCTGATCGCGACGATCTCGGTGAACATCGCGGCCAACGTCGTCTCACCCGCGTACGACCTGGCGAACCTGGCGCCGAAGTTCATCAACTTCCGCACCGGAGCGCTGATCACGGGTGTGGTGGGCGTCCTGATCATGCCGTGGAAGCTGACCGAGACACCCGAGCTGTACATCTTCACCTGGCTCGGCCTGGTCGGCGGCCTGCTCGGCACGGTCGCGGGCATCCTCATCGCGGACTACTGGCTGATCCGGCGCACGGTCCTCGATCTGCCCGGCCTCTACACCGAGGGCGGCCGCTACTGGTACACCTCCGGCTGGAATCTGCGGGCCGTGGCCGCCTTCGTCGTCGGCGGTGTGCTGGCGATCGGCGGCTCGCACTCGGCGCCGGGCAAGGGGCCCTTCCCCGAGGACGGCCTCATCCCGTTCCTCAAGCCCCTCGCCGACTACGGCTGGGCCGTCGGGCTCGCGGCCTCGCTGCTGCTCTACGTCTCGCTCATGCGGATCTCGGAGCGCCGGAAGGCGTGAGACCCCACGGAGGCGCGGCGTCCCCGCCGTTCAGCGCCGCTCAGCGACGGGAACGCTGCGCCTCCACGATCTTCTCGACCGTCGGCTCCGCCCCGGCCCGCCGCTGCACCCGCTCGGCGAATCCGGGGAACTGGCCGGCGATCGCGCTCAGGATCTTCAGCTCCAGGGGAGCGACGTTGATCTCGGCGACGTCGCGCTCGACCGCCCGCATCACGGCGTTCACGACCGCGCGCGGCGAGACGGTGCGGACCCCGCCGGGCGTCCCCGAACCGGTGGCGGCGAACATCCCGAGGTCGCGGACGAAACCGGGCTGCACGACGGAGACGCCGACGCCCGTACCGTGCAGATCCTGGCGGAAGCCGAGGGAGAAGCCGCGCAGCCCGAACTTGGTCGCGTTGTAGAGGGACGACGACTTGGTCGCCGCCTTCCCGGACAGGGAGCCGACGAAGGCGATGTGGCCTCTGCCCGCGTCGACCATCGCGGGCGCGAGCAGCCGGGCCAGCATCGTGGGCGCCCGCAGATTCACCGCGAGGGCCCGGTCGATCTCCTCGGGCGAGTAGTCGAGGACGTCGCCGCTGGAGGGCAGGGCGGCGTTGGCTATCAGGATGTCCGTCCCCGCGGCCTCCTCGGCCAGCCGCCGTACGTCGTCCGGGTCACCGAGGTCCGCGAGAATCGTGCGGGCGCCATAGGCGTCGGCGAGCGGTGTCAGTGCTTCGGCACGCCGGCCGGACACCACCAAGGTCGCCCCTCGCGCCGCCAGTTCGGCGGCGAGCGCCCCGCCGATGCCCCCCGTCACGCCGGTGAGCAGAACGGTTGCTCCGGTGATGCGCATCTGGTTACCCTCCAGTTCTGTTCGTTCGAACGAACAATAGGGAGGCGGGGCGGTCGTGTCCACAGACGAATTCGGCGGACTGACGGAATACGTAAGCGAGTTGGCGGACGGCCACACCACGTCCGAGGCCCTTGTGGCACGTGCCGTCGAGCGCATCGAGGCAAGTCAGGGCACCATCAACGCCTTCCGCTGGGTGCGCTCCGAGGAAGCACTCGCCGAGGCCCGGGAAGCCGACCGGCGGCTCGCCGCGGGGGAGAGGCTGCCGCTGCTCGGCGTGCCGGTCGCCGTCAAGGACGACACCGACGTGGCCGGACTGCCCACCCTCTTCGGCTGTCAGGGGGACATCGTCGCCGCGGGTTCGGACGGTGAGGCGACCCGCCGGCTGCGCGCGGCGGGAGCGGTGATCGTCGGCAAGACCAACTCCTGCGAACTCGGCCAGTGGCCGTTCACCGAAGGACCCGCCTTCGGCGCCACCCGCAACCCCTGGTCCACCGACCACACCCCGGGCGGTTCGTCCGGCGGCTCTGCCGCCGCCGTCTCGGCCGGGCTCGTGCCCGCGGCCCTCGGCTCGGACGGCGCCGGGTCCATTCGCATCCCGTCCGCCTGGACGCACCTGGTGGGCATCAAGCCCCAGCGTGGCCGCGTCTCCCTGCACCCGTACTCCGACGCCTTCCAGGGCCTCGCCGTCAACGGCCCGCTCGCCCGCACCGTGGCGGACGCCGCCCTGCTGCTCGACGTCGTGCAGGGCCCGCACCCCGAGGATCTGCACCGCCCGGACGCGATCGACGCCTCCACCGCCGCCCGCCGCGAACCGGGCAGGCTGCGGATCGCGCTCGCCTGGCGGCCCCCGCTGACCCTCACCCGCACCGGCCCCCACCCCGAGGTGCGGCGCGCGGTCACCGGGATCGCCGAGGCGCTCGCCCGGCTCGGCCACCACGTCGAGGAGGCCCGGCCGCGCTACGGCCTGATCGGCCTCTCCTTCGTGCCGCGTGCCACCGCCGGTGTCGCGGAGGTCGCCGCACTGCACCCCGACCCGGCGCTGCTCGACCCGCGCACCCGCAGCGCGATGCGCTCCGGCAAGCGACTCGGCGGCCGGGTCGTGCGCGCGGCCCGCGCCCGTGAGGCCCGCCAGCACACACGGATCGGCGAGATCTTCGACGGCCGCGGGTTCGACGTCGTGCTCGCCCCGACCACCGCGACACCGCCCCCGCGCATCGGCACCTTCGACCACCTGGGCGCCTGGCGGACGAACGCCGTCATGGCGGCCGCGTGCCCCTACGCCTGGCCCTGGAACGTCCTCGGCTGGCCGGGTGTCAACGTACCCGCGGGTCTCACCGCCGACGGCCTGCCCGTCGGCGCCCAGCTCCTCGGCCCGGCCGGCAGCGAGGAGACGCTCATCTCGCTCGCCGCTCAACTGGAGGCCGACCAGCGCTGGTACGAGAAGCGTCCCCAAGCCCCCGGGATCTCCAGGAGCACCCCGGTGGAACAATGAGAGGCATGTCCCACGCCGCCCGCTCCGCGCCGACCCGGCAGCGCATCATCACCGCCGTCCTGCACATCATCGGAGAGGGCGGTGTCGCGGCGGTCACCAACCGGCGCATAGCCAAGGAGGCCGGGGTCTCGCTCGGCTCGGTCACCTACCACTTCGAGACCCAGCACGACCTGTTGCGGGAGAGCCTGCTGCACTTCGTACGCGAGGAGACCCGCCGCTTCACCGAACTCGCCGACCAGTGCCAGAGCGAGGGCATCGACATCGGCGGCGCCGCGTCCCTGGCGGGCCAGGTCGCGGACGGCACCTCCTTCGACAGCGCGCACATCGCGCCCTTCGAGCTGTACGTCGAGGCGGGACGCGACGAGCGGCTGCGGGAGGCGGCGGCGGAGGCGTTCACCGCATACGACCGGCTGGCGGCGCAGATCCTCACGGGCCTGGGCGTACCCGACGCGGAACGGCTCGCGGCGACGACCGTCGCCCTCGTGATGGGCCTCCAACTGCGCCGACTCGCGACGGGCAGCTCGGCCGACGACCTGGTGGACGCGCTGCTGCTGCTCGCGCGGGGGGCGGCAGCCGCGGACACGAGCCGGTAGGGCCCGTCGTTCCGATCAGCCGAGGACCAGGTCCACGACCTTGCGGTACTCGCTCTCCTGCGCCGCGTCGAGCGTCGCATGCGTGGCGATGCGGAAGACCAGTGCGCGCACGAGCAGTTGGGTCCAGTCCGGCAGATGCGACCAGCGCTCCAGCAGCGCGGGATCGGCGTCCCACCAGCACAGCGCGTCGACGGCGACGACCGCGGAGGCCCAGGACGCCGGCCGCCAGTACGGCGGCCAGTCGATGATCGCGGGCGGAGCGTCCGTCGCGAAGAGCACATTGCCCAGCAGGTCGCCGTGCACGATCTGCGCGGGTGCCGCGACGGGACGGCGCGCGGCCAGCAGTGGCCGCAGCAGCGGGAAGTCCGGGCCCTCCTCGCTCTCGCCCCACGCCAGCCGGTCCGCCCGTGACCAGGCGTTGTCCCGTACGCCGAGGAAGCGCGGCCGGGGCAGGTGCGCCACCGCCGCGTGGAATGCCTCGCCCGCGCGGATCACCTCGTCCGGCCGGCGCGGATCGGCCGTACCGCCGACCATGCGCCACGCCTCCCAGCCGCCGGCGCACCAGGAGCCGTCGGCCGCCGCGACCGGCCGTGCGACCCGGAAGCCGGCCGTCTCCGGGAGGTGGCACAGCACCCCGGCGCGCCACGAGGTCTCGGGTCCCATCGCCGCGGGCTTCAGCACCACGGCGTCGGACCGCCAGGCCGAACCCTGGCCGCCGGGCAGGGGAGCCGGCCTGCCGGCCGTTCCGAACGCGGTGAGGACAGATGCGGGCGGGGCGGGGGAGTGGCTCATGCCGCCGCAGCGTAGGCGACTAGCCTGCACGAATGCCGAACTCCCGTCTCGCGCCCGGTGAATTCGGGATGCCGCACAGATTCGGTGACCGGTCGTACGGCTCGACGGGGGCGGGCCGGCGAGAGGGGCCGCGTACGGCCCACTGCTGCGAAAGGGGCTCCATGTTCACCACCCGGCCCACCCTCCAGGGCACGTTCGGCATGGTCTCGTCCACGCACTGGCTTGCCTCGCAGTCCGCGATGGCGGTCCTCGAGGACGGTGGCAACGCCTATGACGCGGCCGTGGCGGCCGGCTTCGTGCTGCACGTCGTCGAGCCGCATCTGTGCGGGCCCGCGGGCGAGGTGCCGATCCTCCTCGCCCCGGCCGGCGGCGACGTACGCGTGCTCTGCGGACAGGGTCCCGCACCCGCCGGGGCCACCATCGGCCACTACCGGTCCCTCGGACTCGACCTGGTGCCCGGCACCGGGCCGCTGGCCGCCGCGGTGCCCGGCGCCTTCGACGCCTGGATGGTGCTGTTGCGCGACCACGGGACCAAGTCCCTCGCCGAGGTGCTGCGTCACGCGATCGGGTACGCCGAGGACGGGCATCCGCCGGTGGAGCGCGTCGGGGCGACCGTGGAGGTGGTCCGCGAGCTCTTCGAGACGGAGTGGACCTCGTCCGCCGACGTCTATCTGCCGGGCGGCCGCGCCCCCGAGCCCGGCGAGTTGTTCCGCAACCCCGCCCTCGCGGCGACCTGGCGACGGCTCGTCGCCGAGAGCGAGAGCGAGAGCGCGGGCGGCGGACGGGTGGCCGAGATCGAGACGGCGCGGCGGGTGTGGCGCGAAGGCTTCGTCGCCGAGGCACTGCTGAAGCAGTCCGGTCGCCCCACCATGGACACCAGCGGCCGACGGCACACCGGCACGCTGACCGCCGCCGACCTCGCCGGCTGGTCCGCCACTCACGAAGCACCGGCCACCTACGACTGGAACGGCTGGACCCTGTGCAAGGCGGGCCCCTGGAGCCAGGGCCCCGCGCTCCTGCAACAGCTCGCGCTGCTTCCCGACGACCTGCCGCCGTACGGCTCCGCCGCGTACATCCACCTGCTCGTGGAGGGCTGCAAGCTCGCCATGGCCGACCGGGAGGCCTGGTACGGGGACGCCGACGACGTGCCCCTGGAGGAGCTGCTCTCGCAGCCGTACAACACCGCACGGCGCGCCCTGATCGGCGAGCACGCCTCCCGTGAACTGCGGCCCGGCAGCCCCGGCGGCCGGACGCCCCGGCTCAGTCCGCACGCCACGGACGTGGCGGGGAACGCCGGTGACGACGCCATGGGCGTCGGCGAGCCCACCGTCGCCAAGGACGGCAGGAGCAGCGGCGACACCTGCCACATCGACGTCGTCGACCGCTGGGGCAACATGGTCGCCGCCACTCCGAGCGGCGGCTGGCTCCAGTCGAACCCGGTCGTACCCGAGCTGGGCTTTCCCCTCGGCACCCGCCTCCAGATGGCCTGGCTCGACCCCGGACTGCCCAACTCCCTGACCCCCGGCCGGCGGCCGCGCACCACCCTGACGCCCTCGATCGCCCTGCGTGACGGCGAGCCGGTGATGGCCTTCGGCACCCCCGGCGGGGATCAGCAGGACCAGTGGCAGCTGCACTTCTTCCTGGCGGTGGCGCTGGGCTCCGCCGTACGCGGCGGGCTCGACCTCCAGGGCGCGATCGACGCCCCCAACTGGCACAACGACAGCTTCCCCGGCTCCTTCTACCCGCGCGGCATGTCGCCCGGCAGCGTCACGGTCGAGTCCCGCGTCGGGCCCGACGTGATCGCGGAGCTGCGGCGGCGCGGCCATGACGTCACGGTGGGTGACGCGTGGTCCGAAGGGCGGCTGTGCGCGGTCGCCCGGGACCCGCGCACCGGGGTGCTGTCCGCCGGGGCGAACCCGAGGGGAATGCAGGGTTACGCGGTGGGACGCTGAGGGGACAGCCCGATGTCAGAGGGCCGTGCTTAGCTGGACATATGATCGATGACTTTGTTGCCGGTGACCTGTCCGACGTCGAGGAGGCGATCCGCAAGGCGGCCGCCGCCGAGATCATGCCGCGGTACCGCCAGCTCGCCGCACACGAGATCGTCGAGAAGACCGGCCCGCACGACCTGGTGACGACGGCCGACCGTCAGGCCGAGGAGCACCTCACCGCCTCCCTCACCGCGCTGCTGCCCGGGTCGGTCGTGGTCGGCGAGGAGGCGGTGCACGCGGATCCCGCCGTGTACGACGCGCTCCGGGGCGACGCACCCGTGTGGATCGTCGACCCCGTCGACGGCACGCGCCAGTTCGTGCACGGCGATCCCGGCTTCTGCACGCTGGTCGCGCTCGCGCAGCACGGGAAGGTGCTGGCGTCCTGGACGTACGCACCCGTCCGCGACGACATGGCGACGGCGGTCCGCGGCCGCGGCGCCCGCCTCAACGGTGAGCCCCTCCGCGCGGGCTCGCCCGGCCCCGACGCCGTCCTGCGCGTGGCCATGTCCCACCCCGACTACACCACCCCCGATCAGAAGCGCGCCCTCCTCGGACTGAACGTCGACGGCGTCGACGCCCGCCCGTGCGGTTCGGCGGGCCTGGAGTACCTGTCGGTCGCCCGCGGCGACCTGGATGGAGTGGCCTTCTCCTGGGAGAACGCGTGGGACCACGCGGCGGGACTGCTGCTGGTGGAGGAGGCGGGCGGCACGGACGTGACGGTCGCGGGGGAGAGGTTCCGCATAGCGGGCGGGAACACGCTGCCGTTCACGTCGGCGCGGACGGACGCGGTGGCCCGGAGGATTCGCGCGCTGCTGACGACCTGAGGCGCGGGCGGTCCGTCCGCCTTCGCGTGAACAGGCTTCGCGGATCATGTGGTTGAGACCGGGTGATCGCCCTGTGTGATGATGTACGGACAAGAACCGGCCCTGGGGAGGACCGGTGAGGCGGAGGGGCGGGGACGGGGCGTGGGGAAGGACGGGGCGTCCATATCGGACGAGGAGTGGGAGCGCTTCCTGCGGGAGTCGGAGGCCGGAACCCATGACGCCCCCGAGGAGCCGTCGGCACGGGCCCGGATGGTCACGCGGCGGCTGCGGGACGAGCCCGCCCCTCCGGAGGGCTGGCGCACTCACCGGCCGGCCCGGCGGCGGCGGGGCAACGGCTGGTACGGAGTCGGTCTGCTGGTCGCGATCGGCCTGTTCGTCGTGGCCCTGAACCCGGGCTGGGTCACCGGCCGCCTCGGAGGCGGAGGCGGCGGGAGTCAGCCGCTCGCTGCGGAGTCGGAACGTCCGGATCAGCCGCCGCCGAGCGAGGTGGCAGTCCAACTTCCCACAGTGGAAGAGCCGTTCAGAGGGTCGCCCGCCGCGGAGTGGGGCGATGGGACGGCCGGGGTCCATCTCCCTGTGGCACGGGCCACCGGCTGGATGAGCAAGCAGCAGGTCGCCCGGACGATCGAACGGACCCGGGACTTCCTCGCCGCGTCCAGTCTGGATCCCGGAGTGCTGCGCGGGGAGCGGCCGGGCAAGGCGATCGCGTTGATCAATCCGCATCAGCAGGACGTCCAGAACTATCTGGCGACCGCCTTCCGCGCGCCCAGCCGTCAGAACGATCCCCTGCTGCTGTTCAGCCGGTTCGGGAAAGAGCACGTGCGGCTCGTCGGGGACGTGATCAAGGCACGGGGACGGGTCACGTACCGGGAAGGTGAGCGCGGTGCGGTCGAGGTGACCACCGATGTCACCTACGTCTATCCGGTCGTACGCGCCGCTGCGGGGAGCAGCGAGGTCGCGCGCACCGTCGTGCGCCGCGAGGTCGTGATGAGCTGGGACGACCCGCAGAAGGTGACCGTCGAGCCCGGGACGTTCTCTCTCATCTCCTACAAGGTGGATACCGCCAACGGCGGTTGCGACACCTTCACCGGCTACTTCACCCCCGCGTTCACCGCCGAGCGGGCGGTCTCGGGCCCGGGAGACGGTCCCGAGGTCGACCCGTACGACCGGAGCACCTCGATGGACGTGCGTATGAGAGACGCCGCCGAAGCGGGATGCGGGACCGCCACCCGCTCGTAGACGCACGGGAGGCCTACGCGCCCACCGCCGCCCTCACCTCCCGCACCAGCCTCCCCGCCACTTCCACCGCTTCCCCGTCCAGCCCCTTCAGCACCCTCCCGGCGTCCTTCGCGAACCCCTCCGGCGTGTCCCGCATCGTCGCCGCCGCCGGCAGCGCGCCCTTCTCGTTCAGGCACCACACCCTGTGGTGGGCGTGCAGGGACTGGACCAGGATGCCCATCGCGCGGGACAGGCACAGCGACTGGTGCAGTACGTCCCCGGTGCTCACCGACTTCGCCGCCGCCGCCACCGAGAACTCCGCCTCCCACGAGGCGCGGATCAGGGCCTCGCGCAGCGCTTCCGGGTACACCTGTGTCTCCTGCCGCAGCGCCGTCAACGCGCCGTCCGTGTCGGCCAGTACGCGGCACAGCGCCACTTCCCCGGCGTACGCGGGCGACCAGAACCCCAGCGGGTGGCCCGGCTGTATGCCCGTTTCGTAGCGGCCGGTGCGGCAGTCCGCCCAGACGCGCTCCACCCGGTCCAGGTCCCGCAGGATCCAGTCCACGGGCGTGCCGTCGACGACCAGCCACGCCCCGCCGTCGACCCACGGTCCCCACCCGCCCGGCCCTGCCACCTCGACCGGCCGCCCCGTCGCCTCCGCCGCCTGCGCGGCCAGGGCGGCGACGTCCACCGAACCCCGGTAGTAGACGCCGAGATCCCAGTCGGAGTCGGGCCGGTGCGTACCCCGGGCACGGCTTCCGCCGAGTGCCACGGCGCGTACCCCGGCGACGCTCATGAGCTGCGCGGACATCGTCTCGATCACGTTGTTCACGGCATCGGACCCTACCCAGGGCACCGCTGTCGGCGCCCCGGAATATCCTGGGGCTCCTGGCCATCGGCTGACAAAGGAGTCCGAAGGTGCCGTCGATGCTCGATGCCGTCGTCGTGGGGGCGGGCCCCAACGGACTGACCGCCGCCGTCGAACTGGCCCGCCGTGGCCACTCAGTGGCGGTGTTCGAAGCCCTGGACACCGTCGGCGGGGGAGCCAGGACCGAGGAGCTCACCCTCCCCGGCTTCCGCCACGACCCCTGCTCCGCCGTCCACCCGCTGGGCGTCGGCTCGCCCGCCTTCGCGGACATGCCGCTCGGTCGGTACGGCCTGGAGTGGTTGCAGCCCGAACTGCCGCTGGCGCACCCGTTCCCGGATGGCACGGCCGCCGTGCTGAGCCGCTCGGTGGGGGAGAGCGCGATGTCGCTGGGGGCCGGGGACGCGGGGACGTACCGCCGGCTCGTCGCGCCGTACATCGGGCACTGGGACACGATGGCCGCCGACTTCCTGCGCACGCCCTGGGACGGGCTGCCCCGGGACCCGTACCGCTTCGCCCGCTTCGGGACGACCGCGATCCAGCCCGCGACCTGGGTCGCGCGCCGGTTCCGGGGCGAGAAGGCCCGAGGTCTGTTCGCCGGGCTGGCCGCCCACGCCATCGCGCCGACCAGCGGTATCGCGACGGCCGGTATCGCCATGATGTTCGCGCTCGCCGCCCATGCCAAGGGCTGGCCGGTGCCCCGCGGCGGCTCGCAGTCGATCTCCGACGCCCTCGCCGCGTATCTGCGGGACCAGGGCGGCACGATCCACACCGGCGCCGAGGTCAAGCGCCTCGACGAACTGCCCCCGGCCCGCGCGTACATCTTCGACACCTCACCGACGGCCCTCGCCCGTATCGCGGGCCTCGGGAACGCGTACGAGCACTACCGCTACGGCCCCGCCGCCTTCAAGATCGATTACGCGCTCTCCGGCCCCATGCCGTGGACCGCGAAGGAGGCCCGCAGCGCCGGGACGGTGCACATCGGCCCCACGGCCGGCGAGATCGAGGCGGCGCTCGGCGCGGCTCTGCACGGCCGGCAGCCCGACAAGCCGTTCCTGATCACCGCACAGCCGAGCCTCATCGACTCCTCACGGGCGCCTGCCGGCAAGCATGTCCTGTGGGTGTACGGCCATGTACCGGCCGGCTGGGACGGGGACGCCACCGAGGCGATCGAGCGCCAACTGGAGCGCTTCGCGCCCGGTTTCCGCGATCTCGTGCTCGCCCGCGCGGTCGCCGGCCCGCCCGAACTGGCCGCGCGCAACGCCAACTACATCGGCGGGGACATCGCCTGCGGCGCCTTCGCCGGACTCCAGACGATCCTCCGGCCCAAGCTCGCCCGCGTCCCGTACGCGACCGCGCACCCCGCCGTGTTCCTCTGCTCGTCGGCGACCCCGCCGGGTCCGGGGGTCCACGGGATGTCGGGTCACCACGCCGCCAAGGCCGTGTGGCGCCGGCTGCGGGGCGCCCGGTGAGGAGGTCACTGCGGCGGTGGGCACGCAGGCGGATGATGGACGTATGACACAGCAGCAGCCGAAGATCGTGCTCGTCCGCGGGGACATCACCGAGCAGCGGGTCGACGCCGTCGTCAACGCGGCCAACTCCTCGCTCCTCGGCGGCGGCGGTGTCGACGGTGCCATCCACCGCCGCGGCGGCCCGGCGATCCTCGCGGAGTGCCGCGACCTGCGTGCCTCGCACTACGGCAAGGGCCTGCCGACCGGCCAGGCGGTCGCCACCACCGCGGGCCATCTGCCCGCCGGCCATGTGATCCACACCGTCGGTCCGGTGTGGTCACGGGAGCAGGACCGCAGCGCCCTCCTCGCCTCCTGCTACCGCGAATCGCTGCGCGTGGCGCGGGAGTTGGGGGCGGGCACCGTGGCCTTCCCGGCCATCTCGACGGGCATCTACGGCTGGCCGATGGACGACGGGGCCCGGATCGCCGTCCGAACGGTCCGCGCCGAGGCGGGGCCGCCGGTCGCGGAGGTGCGGTTCGTCCTGTTCGACGACCGCGCGTATGAGCAGTTCGCCGCGGTGCTGGCCGCGGAGGAGTGATCCCTCGCGATCCGGCCGCGCCTCCCGAGGGGGCGCCGACGCGGTCCTGCCTCGTGGGTAGGGCGACCGCGGTCGTGGTCTCGTACGGGTGACACCGGGCCTGGCCTCGCACGGTGACACCGGGCCCGGGCCCGGTCCTGGCAGCTCGAGGCTGATGTCGTTTTCCCGCCAGCTTCGGCACTGCCTGTGCACGATGCTTGACCCATGCACACCGACACCGAGCGCTGCGTGCGCGCCGTCCGGTCGAAGGACGCCCGATTCGACGGCTGGTTCTTCACGGCCGTCCTGACGACGCGGATCTACTGCCGTCCCAGCTGCCCGGTGGTGCCGCCGAAGGTCGAGAACATGACCTTCTACCCGAGCGCCGCCGCCTGCCAGCAGGCCGGTTTCCGCGCCTGTAAGCGCTGCCGCCCCGACACCACACCCGGCTCCCCCGAGTGGAACGCCCGCGCGGACTCCGTGGCCCGTGCCATGCGCCTGATCCGGGACGGGGTCGTCGACCGTGAGGGCGTCCCGGGCCTCGCCGCCCGCCTCGGCTACTCCACCCGCCAGATCGAGCGGCAACTGCTCGCGGAGCTGGGTGCGGGCCCTCTCGCCCTCGCCCGGGCCCAGCGCGCGCAGACCGCGCGCGTCCTGATCGAGACGACGGGCCTTCCGATGGCCGAGGTCGCCTTCGCGGCCGGCTTCTCCTCGATCCGCACCTTCAACGACACCGTCCGCGAGGTCTTCGCGCTCGCACCCGGTGACCTGCGCACCCGTGCCGCCCGCAGCACGACCGCCCCGCCGCAGACCCCGGGAGTCATCGCGCTCAGGCTGCCGTACCGGGCGCCGCTCGATCCGAGCAATCTCTTCGGGCATCTCGTGGCCACGGCCGTGCCCGGCGTCGAGGAGTGGCGCGACGGCGCCTACCGGCGCACCCTGCGGCTTCCGCACGGCCACGGCGTCGTCGCCCTCACCCCCCGCCCCGACCACATCGCCTGCCGGCTGTCACTGACCGATCCGCGCGATCTCACCCTCGCCATCAGCCGCTGCCGCTGGATGCTCGACCTGGACGCCGATCCCGTCGCGGTCGACGACCAGCTGCGGACCGATCCCCTGCTCGCGCCCCTCGTCGACAAGGCCCCCGGGCGCCGGGTGCCGCGCACCGTCGACGCGGCGGAGTTCGCCGTACGGGCGGTGCTCGGCCAGCAGGTCTCCACGGCCGCGGCCCGTACGCACGCCGGCCGGCTGGTTCTCGCGCACGGTGAGCCGGTCGAGGACCCGGAGGGTGGCCTCTCCCACCTCTTCCCGTCCCCCGAGGCCCTCGCGGCGCTCGACCCCGAGTCCCTGGCACTGCCCCGCAGCCGGCGCACCACACTGACCACGCTGGTCGGGGCGCTGGCCGACGGCTCGCTCCGGCTGGGCGTCGACAGTGACTGGGACAAGGCCCGCGCGGAACTGACCGCCCTGCCCGGGTTCGGGCCGTGGACGGTCGAGACGATCGCCATGCGGGCCCTCGGTGACCCGGACGCCTTCCTGCCGGGCGACCTCGGAGTGCGCCACGCGGCTGCCGGACTCGGCCTGCCCGTCACCCCGGCCGCTCTCACCGCACGCGCCGCGGCCTGGCGCCCTTGGCGCGCCTATGCCGTCCAGCACCTGTGGGCCACCGGCGACCACCCCGTCAACCGCCTGCCCGCGTAAGGAGTTTCCTCATGACCAAGCAGTACACGGTGGTCGACAGCGCCTACGGCCCGCTGACGCTCGTCGCCACCGACGGCACGCTGAGCGGCCTCTACATGACCGATCAGCGCCACCGCCCCGGCGAGGAGACGTTCGGTGAGGAGGACCCGGCCCCGTTCGGTGAGGTGATCGGACAGCTGGACGCGTACTTCGCCGGCGAACTGACCGCGTTCGACGTGCCGGTCCGGCTGGAGGGCACCCCCTTCCAGCGGAGCGTGTGGGACCTGCTGATGAAGATCCCGTACGGCGAGACGCGGACGTACGGCGAACTCGCCGGGCAACTCGGCAGGGCGAGCGCCTCGCGGGCCGTGGGGCTCGCCAACGGCAAGAATCCGGTGTCGATCATCGTCCCGTGCCACCGGGTGATCGGCGCCTCGGGCAGCCTCATCGGTTACGGCGGCGGGCTGGACCGCAAGCAGCGGCTGCTCGCCCACGAGCGCGGCGCGGAGGGCGCCTTGTTCTAGGGCCTGTCCGCCGGACCCCCACGACATGACTGTCCCCCGCACCCTGACCTCGGGTGCGGGGGACAGCATGCGCGCGAGCGCACCGTCGGACGTTCAGGCCCTCATGCGAACGAGAAGGCCCTAGCCGCGCGAGGCCCTGCGGCGCCGCATCCACCACGTCAGCCCGCCGCCCGCGACGGCGAGCGCGGCAGCCGCGGCGGCGATCAGGCCGACGGGCGTGCTGTTGCCGGTGTCGGCGAGGTCGCCGTCCGGGTCCTTGGCCGGCGGAGTCGTGTCGCCGCCGGGCGTGGACGGTCCGGGTGCCGGGGTCGACGGGGGATCGGTCGGCGTCGGGTCGTCCGGGCCGGTCGGTGTCGGTGTCGGCTTCGGGTCCTCCGGGCTGGTTTGCTGATCGGAGGTGCTTCCGCCGAAGTAGGCGGTCTCACTGTCCTGGTAGGTCACCTCGGACTGGACCGATGTCCTGGTGGTCTTGTCCAGGCCGCGGTGCTGCGTGTTGAACTCGGTGCGGGTGATGTTCCGCTTCGGCGCCTTGGAGAAGTCGACCCCGCCCATGGACAGGATCCACACCTTGCCGTCGTAGACGCGCTCGAACTTGTAGTCACCGTTCTTGAACGAGTGGACGTACTTGTCGTAGACGGTCTTCTTGTCCCAGTCCTTGTTCTCGCCCCTGAGCGGCCACCGCTTCACATCGTTGCTGTTGATGATCTTGCGGAAGTCGGTCGGGCTGACCGCGTCCTGGCGGCGGATGTACTCGGCCGCCACCCGCGAGGAGTACACACGGCGCAGATCGACGTACGACGCGTCGTCGTTGACGCGGCGTTCGAGTTCCGGCTGGATCATCGTGAGGATCAGGTTCTCGGCCTGCTTGGTCTGCGCCTCGGTGAGCTTGCAGTTGCCGGGCGGCACATCGGGTCCGGTGGGGACCTCCATGTTGACCTTGAGCGGCGCGTCCAGGATGTAGATGCCGCCGTCCTGCTCCCGGATCTTCGCGGGCTTCGGGGTGATCCACTGGCGGATGACCGGCAGGCACGGCATGCCTTCCGGGGTACGCGGCGCCTCGCGCCAGAAGCGCTCCCCGCGCTCGTACTTGTCGGGGTTCATCGCATCCGCGTAGTCGTGCTTGAGAGTCAGGTCCGCCTCCAGCAGGATGCGCCCGGCGTCGGTCTTCGCGAACTCCTTGTCCATGATCACGTCGGGACGGATCGGGTTGAGGTTGACCCAGAACTTGTCCGGGGTCAGGGCGAGCCAGGTGAAGAAGGCGTCCGAGGCGAGCTGGAGCTTGGCGTCACCGCCGTAGCCGGGGTTCTCGTCCGGGTTCTTGACGTAGTCGGCCTTCATCGAATAGTCGAGGCCCTTGCCCTTGACCGGCGTGCCGACGTAGTTGATCTCCAGGGTGGAGAAGTCGATGCCGCCCGGCCCGCGGTTGAAGTAGCCGCCGCCGTTGTTCTGGTTGTACATCCCCTGCAGCCGGCGGGCTTCTTCGAGCGTCTTCCCCGACCGCAGTGCCTGGTCGATGATCGGCCCCCGGCCGCCCTTGAGGGGATCCGGGTTGAAGCGCTTGTCGTAGTTGGTGTAGACGTTCGGCTTCTGTGTGCGCTCGATGGCGTTCGACCGGCGCTCGTTGACCCCGGCCTGGGTGCGGTCGGTGCCCCGGTCCCGCTTGAGGTCGTCGTCGAACTGCTTGATCTTGGCCTTCGTCGAGTCCTCGGTCCGGGCGCCGGTGAGGTACCGGAACGTCGACTTCGGCTTCTCCTTGGCGATCTGCCGGTCCGCCTTGAGCTGGTCGCTCTCGATCCTGCCGTTCGACTTCGCCTCGACCTTGCCCTCGGTCCGGCGGTTGTGCATGTCGACGACGCGGTAGCGCTTCTCGCCGGTCTCCGGGTCGGTGTACTCGATGACGTCCTGGCACCACCAGTCGGGACCGACCATGTTGTACTTCTTGACCATGCGGGCCTCGAACGCCTCGCCCCGCGGAGGGTTGCCGTGCGCGCCGATGTAGCGCACGTCGAGGTACCGCTTGAAGTCCTTGTAGCCCGTCGGGTTGTTGTACTGGCTGTTGTAGCGGGCGTAGATCTCCATGACCTTGTCGGCCGGGTTCTTCGTCCGGTTGAACTTGCGCTGCCACTTGCGGTAGTTCGTTCCCGCGGCCTCGCGCTGGGCGTCGGTCGGCGGCAGCACCCCGTCATAGGCCTTCGCGGGGTTGTCGTAGGTGTAGTTCTCGTCGTTCGGCCACGCCTCGTACGGAAGACTGTTCGGCGGCCCGGAGTTGGCGGGCGTCGAGGGAAACTTCTTCTTGAGGAACTTCTCGTCGCACCGGATCGGCTTGACGTTGGGCGGCTTCGCGGCGTGCGCCTCGTCGAGTGCGGGCAGGCCCGTCAGGGTCAGGGTTCCCGCGGCGGTGAAGGCGATCGCTAAGCGCGCCCACACACGCCGATGACGCGCAGGTCGAGGTGTCTGAGTGATCACTGGCTTTCTCCCCGTTGGAACCCCCGTTGTCACTGGGAGAGTCGCGCGGCACCAAGGGGGCTCCGATGTCAACTGGTCCGTGTGCGCCGCCAGTTGTTCACACTAGGGGTGTGGCGTCCGGGGTTCCCGGGGTTTTGTGCGGCATGTCCCCGACAACTGGGCGCTGTTTCGCGATTGTTACGGTCAGAACTCGTCGAACTCCCCGAGCTCGCCGATCCAGGTGTCCTCCAGATCGCCGGTGGCCTCTTCGGTGTGCCGGACGCGGAAGACGGAGAGAGTGCGGCCCTTGCGGAACAGCGGGGCGGTGCGCCCCAGAGCGAGCCGGACCAGACCTTCCCAGGCGAACGACCCTGGGGCAGCGTCGAGTTCGACGTCCTTGCCTGCCAGGTCGTCGGGGGAGATGCCGAAGGCGTCGACGATCTCCTGCGGGGTGCCGAGGAGATCCCAGTCCCCTTCTCCGCTCCACCCGGCGGCGAACAGGCGCGCGCCGCCCGGGTGGTGGATCACATGGGTGCCGTAGGTCATGTTGTGGTCGATCGTCGCCGAGCCGATGACGACCGCCCCGGGGAAGCGCTCGGACAGCGCGTCGGCCTGCTCGGCGAGGGGGAAGGTGCCCCCGGTGAACACCAGGGCGGGATCGTTGATCTCGGTCACCGTTCCCCAGCACCCGACACCGACCAGATCGAGGTCGGCACGGGTGGCGAAGGGGGGCCGCTCGGTCGCCTCGATCCGGTCGACCTCCTCCACCACGGTGCCGATGGTGCCGAAGGCAGCGGCGAACTCCCGTGCCCGCGCCGGGTCATGCGGGGGCAGTGCCTCCTCGCCGACGGGGAAGGGCGGCTCGACGAGGGTGAGCCTGAACTCGCCGAGCTGAGCGATGGACTGCTCGGGCGGGTACTCCCAGAAGTCGTTGTCGGTCATCGGTTGCCTCCGTGGATATCAGGAAGGATCACGGCACGGGCCGTGGGAATCCCGGCCCTTGGGCGGGGTCTCCGGGTTCAGTCTCCAGGGCGTCGGCGCGCCGCGTGAGTTCCGCCGCGACGTCGTCCCGGTCCGGCCCGTGCAGCCACAGGCTCTCAGCGGCCTCGCGAAGGAGAGCCGGGTCGTCGGGCCGCTGAAGGAGCACGAGTCGATGGGCGAGGTTTCGAACCCACACCGGAAGAAGGCCGTCGACCAGCTGCGGGCACAGCTCGCGCAGCATCGCGAGGATCGTCTCCGCCTCGGCGAAGGTCAGCTCCTCGATGAAGCAGTGCTCGTGATGTTCCCGACCGCATGCCGGAGTCGGTCGGTACTCGTCTCCGTAAAGACACCGGGCGTGCTCGGTCAGGGTGCGGTGCATGGAGCCGAGCCTATGAGGTCGTCATCCGCCGGACGGACCCCGGAGAGCCGCGAGGAGCTTCGGCAGCGCCGTGCCGATCGGCTCGCGGACGAGCTCGTCGGCGAGTTCGTCGTACGGCGTCGGGTCCGCGTTGACGATCGACAGACGCGCGCCGTGCTCGGCCGCGATCCCCGCGAGCGACGCGGCCGGCTGCACCTGAAGGCTCGTGCCGACCGCGACGAAGATCTCGCTCGCCTTGGCGATCGCCATCGCCTCGGACAGCACCTGGGAGTCGAGCCGCTGCCCGAACATCACCGTCGCCGACTTCAGAATCCCGCCGCAGGCCAGGCAGGAAGGATCCTCCTCGCCCGCCTCGACCCGCGCCAGCGCGTCCTCCATCGAGGAGCGCAGATGGCACCTCGTGCACACCACCGACCGTGACGTGCCGTGCAGTTCGAGCACCTTGCGGTCGGGCATCCCTGCCAGCTGGTGCAGCCCGTCCACGTTCTGGGTGATCACCCGGACCGCGAACCCCGGCCGCTTCTCCAGCTCGGCGACGGCACGGTGCGCGGCGTTGGGGCGTGCGCGCCATGTCGGGCTGTCCCGTCGCATCTGCCAGGCGCGGCGCCGGATGTCCGGATCGGCCATGTAGTAGTCGTACGTGACGAGCTTCTCGGCCTCCGGATCGCGCCGCCACAGGCCGTTGGGCCCGCGGTAGTCGGGAATGCCGGAGTCCGTGGAGATCCCGGCGCCGCTGAGAATCGCGACGAGAGTCATACGGCGAGCCTATGCAGCGAGTCCCGGGACAGCGAACCGGTTTTGCCGCGCCGGGGCGGGTAGGCCCGACCGCTCGCCGCGCCGGGCGGACACGCCCGACCGCTCGCCGCGCCGGGGCGGATACACCCGACCGTTCGCCGCGCCGGCCGCACGGCAGAGCGTCAGACTGCCGGCCGGCCGTCCTCCAGTTCCACCGCACCCGCCCCCGTGGCCAGGACATCGAGCGCGGCCACCACCCGGTGGCCCAGTTCGCCCAGCAGATAGGTGTGGATCTCCTCGCGGCCCACCAGCCGCCACGACAGCAGCTCCTCCTCCTGGAGCCGGATCGCCTTGAGACGGGACTCGCTGAGCACCCCGCCGTCGTACACATAGGCGATGATCGGCGGGCGTCCCGCGCCCGGGACCCAGTCGACCGCGAGCAGCCGCCCCGGCTGCACATCGAGGCCGATCTCCTCCAGCGTCTCCCGGCGGGCCGCCTGCCGGGGCGTCTCGTTGTCGTCCGACTCGACCGTCCCGCCGGGAAGTGCCCAGCCCTTGCGGTAGTTGGGTTCGACGATCAGCACCCGGCCCTGTTCGTCGAGGAAGAGCGTGGCGGCGCCGACGAGGACGCGGGGGAGCGAGGCGATGTACGCGGAGTAGTCGGAAGTCACGCAGGAAGCCTAGTGCCGCTCCCGGCACTGGAACGTGAAGGCGGGCCCTGTCCCTCGGAGCCGCCCCCGGCTCTCGGGCCACCGCGCCGGAGCGCCTCAGCTCTTGTCCGCACCGTGCGGGGACCGGTCCCGGCCGACCCGCTCCGCCAGGAACTCCTCCCAGGTGCGCTTCCCCAGGACGGCCCCGTCGAGCGACAGGTTCTCCCCGGCCCGGTAGGCACGGCCGGCCTTCCCCGGGATGCGGACCGGCAGCATCGGCCGGCGCCGGCCGCTCGCCCGGAGGTAGCCGCCGAGCAGGTCGGCCATCGTGTGGACCTTGGGACCGGCGAGGTCCGGCACCAGGCCGGCCGGGGCGCCGAGCGTCAGTTCCACGAGACGGGCGGCCACCTCGCGGGAGTCGACCGGCTGGAGACGCATGCCCGGAGCGGGGATCACCGGCAGCTTGGCCATCTTCTCCGCCAGGGTCAGCGCCAGATCGTGGAACTGCGCGGCCCGCAGCGTCGTCCACGGAATCCCGGACCCTGCCACGGCCTGCTCCGCGGCCAGCTTCGACCGGAGCCACGCCAGCGGGACCCTGTCCGCCCCGATGACCGAGATGGAGACGAGGTGCCGCACCCCGGCCGCCGACGCCGCCCGCACCAGATGGCGGGTGGCCTCGTCGTCACCCTTCGGCCCGCCCGCGAGGTGCAGCACGATCTCGACCCCCTCCACGGCGGCCTCGATGCCCTCGCCCTTGACCAGATCACCGGTCATGTACTCGACGCCGTCCCCCGGCTCGCGGCCGTGGCGGCTGAACACCCGCACCTCGGGGCCGGCGTCCAGCAGCAGCGGAATCACGTGCCGGCCCAGGGTGCCCGTACCACCGGTGACGAGAATCGTCGATGCCATCTTCTTCTCCTGACGTCGTGGGGCCGGGAAGGCAACTCCCGGGCCCGCTCGGTAGTTTTCGAGGTTCTGCTTCTCTGACACATGGCGAACGGGGAACGTGACCGATGGACGAGCACGACTTTCTGACCGAGCGGTTCGCGGCCGACCGGACACACCTCGTGGCGGTGGCCTACCGGATGCTCGGCTCGCTGAGCGAGGCCGAGGACGCGGTGCAGGAAGCCTGGCTGCGTGCCCGCCGCGCCGGTACCGACGGCGTGGAGAACCTCACCGGCTGGCTGACCACCGTGGTCGCCCGGGTCTGTCTGAACATGCTGCGCTCACGCCAGTCACGGCGTGAGGACCCCCTGGACGCCGGGGTGCCCGAACCGCCCCTCGGCTCCGAGACCGGCGGTGACCCCGAAGAGGAGGCACTGCTGGCCGACTCGGTCGGGGTCGCCCTGCTAGTGGTCCTCGACATGCTGACGCCGGCCGAGCGGCTCGCCTTCGTCCTGCACGACATGTTCGCGGTGCCCTTCGACGAGATCGGTCCGATGCTCGAACGCTCGCCGGCCGCGGTGAGACAGCTCGCGAGCCGGGCACGCCGCCGGATCAAGGGCGGCACCCCGGCGCCCGACGCCGACATGATCCGTCAGCGTGAGGCCGTGGAGGCATTCCTGGCGGCCACCCGCGGCGGGAACTTCGACGCGCTGGTGGCGCTGCTCCACCCCGACGTCGTCCTCACCGCCGACCCGTCGGTCATTCCCACCCCCCAGCCCGTCGTGGTCAGCGGTGCTGCCACCGTCGCGAAGGGCGCGATGGCCGCCACCGGCCGGGCGCGCTTCACCGGACTCGCGCTCCTCGACGACCGGATCGGCCTGGCGATGGCACCGCGCGGCCGGCTGTCCCTGGTCCTCGCCTTCACGGTCACCGAGGACGGGATCACGCAGATCGACGTCATCGCGGACCGCGAACGGCTGGGCCGGATGGACCTCGCCGTCCTCGACGACTGAACGTCAGCCGCCGCCGTCTCCCGCCGTCGCGGTCAGCCGGACCGTACGCTCCGCGAGTTCACTGATGCGTGAGCCGTCGAATCCGAACACCGCGCTGCGCACCCGGTCCTCCAGCGGCCGTGTCCACTGCGCGGGGATGGCGGCGGCTCCGCACAGCACGCCCACGACCGAGCCCGCCGTGGCGCCGTTGGAGTCGGTGTCCAGCCCGCCGCGGACGGTGAGGGCGACGGTGCCGCTGAAGTCCCCGGCGCCGTAGAGGAGTCCGGCCGTGATGACGGCGGCGTTGGGCACGACGTGGATCCAGCCGAGGCCGCCCGTACGGTCCTCCATCTCGGCCAGCGTGTCGGACCAGGACGTCCCCGCGTCGTACAGGGCCGTGGTGTGGCGGACCGTACGGGCCAGTCGGCAGCTCGCCGGGATGCGCTCCAGGGCCGCCTCGATCGCCTCGCGCGGGCGGCTCGCGGTGAACGCGGCGGCCACCAGGGCGGCGGCCCACATCGATCCGTAGACACCGTTGCCGGTGTGCGACAGGACCGCGTCCCGACGGGCCAGCGCGGCGGCGCGGTGCGGATCGCCGGGGGACGTCCAGCCGAAGATGTCCGCGCGGATGAGAGCGCCGATCCACTCCTGGTACGGATTGTCGTACGAGGCGGTGAGCGGCGGCTTGATGCCGTTCGCCAGACTGCGGTACGCGGCCCGCTCGGCGGTGAACGTCTGGAGATACGGCAGCCGCAGCAGCCACAGGTCGCCCACCTGCTCGGTGGTGAAGGCGAAGCCGTGGGTCTCCAGCAGATGCAGACCGAGGATCGCGTAGTCGATGTCGTCGTCCCGGCAGCTGCCGTGGATCCGGCCGCGCACACACTCCCGCCACTCCGGGCGCAGCTCGAACTCACCGGGCCCCGCGTCGGGCGGCGGGCCGGGCAGATAGTCCGTGAGCGGCAGGGCACCGGTGCGGCGCAGATACCGGTCGATACGCTCGCGCGTCCAGTGATCGCCACGCTCCACCGGTTTGCCGAGCATGTTCCCCGCGATCCTGCCGAGCCAGCCGCCGAGCGTCCGGTCGGCGAGCTCCGCATGGTGCAGTCCCATACGTCCGGTGTACCGAAATGCGGCGCGAAGCGCGCGGTGGTGGGCCGGCCGTTCTGCCTCGTGCGCGGGTTCTCACGCTTCGTGGTGGGGTGGCACGTCCTGTGACCTGCCGGATAAGGTCGGGGCGGCGCGACTGCCTGTTCGACAGCAAGGGATAGCAGAGTGACGGACGGAGCAGTTCATCAGCCCGCGCGCGTGCTCGTGGCGGCTGACAAGTTCAAAGGCTCGCTCACGGCCGTACAGGTCGCGGAGCGGGTGACGGCGGGCCTCCAGCGGGTGGTGCCCGGCCTGGAGGTGGAGACCCTGCCCGTCGCCGACGGCGGCGACGGCACCGTCGCGGCTGCGGTGGCGGCCGGTTTCGAACGCCGTGAGGCCCAGGTGACCGGTCCTCTCGGCCAGGCCGTGACGGCGACCTACGCCCTGCGGGACGGCACCGCCGTCGTGGAGATGGCGGAGGCGTCCGGCCTCCAGCACCTTCCCGAAGGGGTCTTCGCGCCGCTCACCGCCACCACCTACGGCTCGGGCGAGCTGCTGCGTGCCGCGCTCGACGCGGGCGCCCGCACGATCGTCTTCGGCGTCGGCGGCAGCGCGACGACCGACGGCGGCGCGGGCATGCTGGCCGCGCTCGGCGCCCGTTTCCTCGACGAGGGCGGTGCGCCCGTCACCCCCGGCGGCGGTGGTCTGCGGGAGCTGGCCACCGCGGATCTGTCCGGGCTCGACCCGCGCTTCGAGGACGTGGAACTCGTCCTCGCCAGCGACGTCGACAACCCCCTCACCGGCCCTAAGGGCGCGCCCGCCGTGTACGGCCCGCAGAAGGGCGCGACACCGCAGGACGTGGCCACCCTGGACGAGGCGCTGACCCACTACGCCTCGATCCTCGGCCCCGACCAGGCCGGCCTGCCCGGCGCGGGTGCGGCGGGCGGTATCGGCTACGGGGCGCTGGTCGCGCTCGGCGCGAGCTTCCGCCCCGGCATCGAGGTGATGCTCGACGTGCTCGGGTTCGCCCCCGCCCTGGCGCGAGCGACCCTGGTGATCACTGGCGAGGGTTCCCTCGACGAGCAGACCCTGCACGGCAAGGCACCGGCGGGCGTCGCGGCGGCGGCGCGCGCGCAGGACATCGAGGTCGTCGCGGTCTGCGGCCGGCTGACCCTGCCCCCGGAGGCCCTCGGCCGCGCGGGCATCCGCCGTGCCTACGCCCTG
Source organism: Streptomyces sp. AM8-1-1 (assembly GCF_032229325.1). Lineage (NCBI taxonomy): Bacteria > Bacillati > Actinomycetota > Actinomycetes > Kitasatosporales > Streptomycetaceae > Streptomyces > Streptomyces sp. AM8-1-1. The sequence goes on along the minus strand of NZ_CP135086.1, from coordinate 1,618,167 downwards.
CTGGAGCTGCAACCTGACCCCGCCCGCTGTATGGCGGAGGCGGGCCCGCTGCTGGAGAAGGTGGCGGAGAACATCGCGCGGGACTTCCTGACGTGAGCTGAGCCGGGGCGGCGGGGGCGCGCAGGGAGGTGCGGGCCGGGCACCCGGGCCCGGATGGCGTACGTCCGGCGTCCACAGGCCCGTCGCTGCTTCGGTCGGCGAGCGAACGACGCGTTCGTGAAGCTGCCTGCTGCCGGAGCCGAGAGGGCGCCCCTGCTGGAGCTGGAACCGGACCCCGCCCGCTGCTGGAGAAGGTGGCGGAGAACATCGCGGGGGATTGCCTGACGTGAACTGAGCCGGAGCGGCGGGGCACGGCCGGGATGTGCGGGCCGGCACCCGGGCCGGGCGAAGCCCGGCGCCCACGGGCCCGTCGCTGCTCCGCTCGGCTCGGCGAGGCCGCGATGTGTTCGTGAAGCTGCCTGCTGCATGAGCCGCGGGGGGCGACCGTCAGTCACGGGCGGCCGGCGCGCGTCGTGCCAGGCGGGCCCGCAGGCTTCCTTCACATCCTCGGCGCGGAAGAGCCGGCCGCGGGGGCCTCTCCATCTGGTCGGCAGAGGTCTGCTGGTAGGTGCGTGCGCGTTCCAGGAGGGCAGCGCGCTCCTCAGCGCCGAGCCGGTCGTCCCGCCGAGTCCGTCGACCGCCCGAGCCGATCGTCCCGCCGAGCCGGTTGCCCGCGCCGAGTCCGTCGACCGCCCGCCGATCGTCCCGCCGAGCCGGTCGTCCCCGCCAGCCCGTCGTCCGCCCCGAGCCGATCGTCCCGCCGAGCCGGTCGTCCCACCGAGCCGGTCGTCCGCCCCGGCCGGTCATCCATATCGAGCCGGCCGGTCGTCCCTATCGAGCCGGTCGGTCGTCGGAGCCGCCCGGTCGACCCGGGCCGTATCAGCCCTGCGCGTCCGCGAGTTCGATCGGGCCGCGCGGGTCGCCCGTGATGCGTCGCGCCTCCTCCACGACCGCGGCCGTCACCCGGGCCACCTCTCCGTCGTCGTTCTCGATCACGGCGTACTCGTCGTCGAGCTCGACGAGCCGCTTGGCAAGGGGCAGTTCGTGCCCGTAGAGCTGGTGGAGCCGGAACGTGAGTTCCCAGGGCGCCGACTGCCCGGACAGCATGCGCCGGGCGAGCGCTCGCACAGCTGCCTCCTCACGGGCCTCGCCCGCGACCGTATGGAAGGCCACGCCGAGCTCGTCCAGCGCCACGGGGAGCAGGTCGTGCACGGCGTAGCCCGCCTCGGCGCGGGTGCAGGCCGCCAGCTGCCGGAGGCCGGGGCGATCGAGTCCGGCGACGAGCGCGTCGCAGGCCGCGTCGACGACATCGGCCGCGGGGATCTCGCCCACGCTCCAGAGCGTGGCACGGTCCTGGAGTTCACTCAGCGCTGCTTCGGGCGACGGCATCCGGCCATGATCCCCATGTCCCGGGGCCACGGTCGAACGGGTTTCACGGCAGCGGCTGTTCGGCAGCCCGCTCCGGCGGGACTCGCACGCCCTGCGCCGATGTCCACCGCGTGCCCCGCAGCCACCCGCCGCCGAGGGTGGCGGCGCTTGTGCCCGTGCACAAGGTGTGCGCTGCGCCGCTGGTCATCCGCAGCGATTCGCCCCGGCGGCGTGGACGGCCGGGCAGCGCCGGTGGTGATGTGAGGCACCACAGGGGCACGCAGGACACAGGCCCCGGAAGGGGGACTGCATGGCCGCCTCGCTCGAGGTACGAGCACTGTCCGTCGGCTACGGGCCGGTGCGGGCGCTGCGTGAGGTCTCCGTCGATGTGCCGGAGGGCAGGATCGTCGCCGTGCTCGGCGGCAACGGCGCGGGCAAGTCCACCCTGCTGCGCGCGATCTCACGCACCCTCACCTTTCAGCGGGGCCGGGTCACCGCGGGCTCCGTCCACTTCGAGGGCCGCCCGCTGAACGGGCTCAGCCCGGCGCGCGTCGTGGCCGCCGGAGTGGTCCAAGTGCCCGAAGGACGGCAGGTGTTCGCACGGATGACGGTGGCCGACAATCTGCGGGCGGGCGCACTGGGGGCGCGTGGCGGCCGGCGGGAGGCCGCCGCGGCGCTCGCCCGCGTACACGAACTCTTCCCGGTCCTGGCCGACCGCGCCCACCAGCGGGCCGGTCTGCTCTCCGGCGGCGAGCAGCAGATGCTCGCGCTGGGCAGGGCGCTGATGGCACGGCCCCGGCTGCTGCTGCTCGACGAGCCGTCCCTGGGACTCGCCCCGCTGATGGCCGAACGGATCGCGCAGACCGTCCAGGAGATCAACACCGCCGGCACCTCGGTCCTGCTGGTGGAGCAGAACGCGGCGATCGCGCTGCGGCTCGCCTCCACGGCGTACGTCCTGGAGGTCGGCGAGGTCGCCCTGGAGGGACCCGCGGACCGGCTGGCCGCCTCCGACGAGGTGCGCCGGCGCTATCTGGGAGTGGTCGACGAGGAGGCCGCGGAGGACGCCGTACGGGCCGAGGCGGCCGCACCGGCGCTGCGGAGGTGGTCCGCATGACGGCCCCGGACACGGCCGCTGCCGTGGACGACGCCGCCGCCACGCCGGCGCTCACCGTCTCCGGCCTCACCGTCCGCTTCGCCGGTCTCACCGCGCTCGACGACGTCTCCTTCACCGTCGCGCCCGGCAGTGTCCATGCCGTCATCGGCCCGAACGGCGCGGGGAAGTCCACCTGCTTCAACGTCCTGTCGGGTGTCTACCGCGCCACAGCCGGCACGGTCCACTTCGGCGACAGCGAACTCACCGGCCTGCCCCCGCACCGCATCGCGGCGCTCGGTGTCGCCCGCACCTTCCAGAATCTCGCCCTCCCGCCGCACGCCACCGTCGCGGACAGCCTGCTGCTCGGCCGCCACCGGCTCACCCGCGCCGGCTTCCTCTCCGCCGGGCTGCGGCTGCCGTCCGCCGCCCGCGAGGAACGGCGACACCGGGAACGCGTCGGCGAGATAGCGGAGTTCGTCGGGCTCGCGGCCGATCTCGGCCGTCCTGCCGGAGCGCTCCCGTACGGCAAACAGAAGCTTGTCGAGCTGGGCCGCGCGCTGTGCATGGAGCCGCGGCTGCTCCTGCTCGACGAACCCGTCGCGGGCATGACCGCCGACGAGCGGCAGCAGACCGCCGCCGTCATCGCGGGCGTGCGCGACGGTCTCGGCATATCCATCGTGCTGGTCGAACACGACATGGGGGTGGTGATGCGGCTCGCGGACGCCGTGACCGTACTCGACTTCGGGCGCCGGATCGCGGACGGCACCCCGGCCCAGGTGCAGAGCGACCCGGCGGTCGTCCGGGCTTACCTCGGAACAGGTGCGCAGGCATGACGACCTTCACCGAACTTCTTCTCGGCGGGCTCTCCATCGGCTCCGTCTACGCCCTGATCGCCCTCGGCTTCGTCGTCATCTTCAAGGCCACCGAGGTCGTCAACTTCGCCCACGCGTCCCTCCTGCTGGCCGGCGGCTACGTCACGGCCGTCCTCCACGACGACATCGGCTTCTGGGCGGCGCTCGCCGTCGGCATCGCGAGCGCGGCCGTGGTGGGAGCCGCCGTCGAGTTCTTCGTGATGCGCCGCTACCGCGGCTCCGACCACAGCGTCCTCGCCATCGTCACCATCGGTGTCGACATCCTGCTGACCACCGAACTCACCCGTCGTATCGGCACGGACGTCCTCGCCCTCGGCGACCCGTGGGGCGACCGGGTGGTCACCATCGGCGACATCACCATCGCGCAGACCCGGATCGCCGCGTTCGTCGCCGCCGCCCTCCTCATCACCGCGTTCCTGCTGGCCTTCCGTTTCACCTCCTGGGGAGTGGCCATGCGGGCGGCTGCGGAGAACCCGCAGACCGCCGCGCTGATGGGGGTGCGGCTCGGCAGGGTCTCGCTCGCCGCGTGGGGCGTGGCGGGCGGCCTCGCGGCCGTCGCCGCGCTGTTCCTCACGGTCTTCCCGACCCCCGGGCTGGAACGCGCCACCTCGCTCGCGGCGCTCAAGGCCTTCCCCGCCGCGATCCTCGGCGGACTCGACTCCACCACCGGCGCCCTCGCGGGCGGGCTGATCGTCGGTGTCACCGAGTCGTTCGCCACCGGGTACCAGAGCGAACTGTCCTTCCTGGGCCGGGGCATCGGCGATCTCGCGCCCTATCTGGTGATGGTGCTCGTCCTGCTCATCAGGCCGGCCGGACTCTTCGGCACGAAGGAGCCCGCGCGTGTCTGACACCCTGCCCGAGACGCTCGACAAGGCCCCGTCCCTCAGGGCGCCCAGGGTCTCGGTGGCGTTCAGGAACCCCCGGGCGTACGCCTGGATCCTGGGCGGTCTCCTCCTCCTCGCCCTGCCCTTCTACCTCGACCGCTTCTGGCTCCAGGCCGGACTGTTCGCGATGGCCGCGGCGATCGGCGCCATCGGCATCAATCTGCTCACCGGCGCGACCGGCCAACTCTCCATGGGCCACGCCTTCTTCCTCGCCGTCGGCGCGTACGGCTACTGCGTCCTCGCGGGCGGAAACGAGGCCGAGAACGGCCACCGTCTCACCGGCCTCGGCCTGCCGACCTGGCTGGCCGCGATCCTCGCCGTCCTGCTCGCCGGCGCGGCGGGCGGCCTGTTCAGCCCCATCGCCGGCCGGCTGAGCGGGGCGTATCTCGGTATCGCCACCCTCGCCCTGATCTTCATCGGCCAGCATGTGCTGTTCAACGCGAGTGATCTGACAGGGGGGTTCAACGGCCGCGCCGTCCCGCCGCTGTCCCTGTTCGGCTTCACCTTCGACGACACGGAGGTCGTGATCGCCGCCGTGCCCTTCCAGTCGGCGGAGAAGCTCTGGTACGCGGCCCTGGTCGCGCTCCTCGCCTGCGGGCTGTTCGCCCGCGGTGTGCTGCGTGGCCGCCCCGGGCGCGCCATGAACGCCCTGCGCGACCACCGCATAGCGGCGGGCGTGATGGGAGTTCCGGTCGCCCGCTACCGGGCCGCCGTCTTCGTCCTCTCGTCGATGTACGCGGGTCTCGCGGGTGTTCTGCTCGCCCTGGTCTTCCAGCGCACGGTCCCCGAGTACTTCGGCATGATCCTCTCGCTCGAATACCTCGCCATGATCGTGATCGGCGGTCTCGGCACGGTCGCGGGCGCGGTCGTCGGCGCGGCGTTCGTGTCCCTGCTGCCCCAAGTGCTCACCCACTACAGCGACAGCCTCCCGCTGGTCGCCGCCCCGGGCACGGGCGGCGTCTCGCCGGGGGAGGCGTCGCGCTATCTGTACGGCGCCGCGGTGGTCGCGGTGGTGCTGTTCCTGCCCGGCGGACTCACCCGCCCGACAGTGTCCCGACGGGAGAAGACATGAAGCCGAAGAGATACATGGCGGTGCTGGCCGTACTGGCGCTCAGCGCCGTCGGTTGCAGCGAGAAGGCGACGAGCGGTGACGGCGGTGGGAAGGACGCCGGGGGAGTGAAGACCGGTGAAGGCGTCACCGCCAAGACCATCACGCTCGGTGTGCTCACCGACATGACCGGTGTCTACGCCTCACTCGGCAAGAGCGTCACCCAGGCCCAGCAGCTGTGGGCGAAGCAGACCAACGCGGCCGGCGGTGTCTGCGGCCGGCAGATCGAGCTGACCGTGCGCGACCACGGCTACGACCCGCAGAAGGCCCTCGCCGGCTACACCGAGCTCGAACCGAAGGTGCTGGGCTTCGCGCAGTTCATCGGCTCGCCGTTCGTGGCGGCCGTCAAGCAGCGCATCGACGGCCAGGACAAGGGCCTCGTCCTGCCACAGGCATGGTCGGCCAGTCTGCTCGGCAGCCCGTACGTCCGGGTGGTCGGCGCGACGTACGACATCGAGACGATCAACGCGATCGACTATCTGCTCACCCAGAAGCGCATCGCCAAGGGCGACAAGATCGGTCACGTCTACTTCGAGGGCGACTACGGCGAGAACGCCCTCGCCGGTTCCAAGTACGCGGCCCAGCAGGCGGGCCTCAGCATCGTCGAGCAGAAGATCAAACCGACCGACAACGACATGTCGGCCCAGGTGGCCGCGCTCAAGAAGGCGGGCGTCAAGGCCGTCGTCATCAGCGCCGGACCGCGGCAGGCGGCCTCCCTCGTCGGCGTGGCGGCCGCCGGCGGCTTCAATGTGCCGGTCGTCGGCAACAACTCCGCCTACGCCCCGCAGCTCCTCGCGACCCCGGCGGGGCCCGCGCTGATGAAGGACTACTACGTCGCCGCCTCCACCCTCCCCATCGGCGCCACGGACGCGGCGCCGGCCAAGCTGGCGAAGGAGTACGCGGCCGCCTACCCCAAGGACGGCCTCGACAACGGTGTGGTCGCCGGGTACACGGCCATGGGGGTCTACGGCGAGGTGCTGAAGAAGGCCTGCGCCGACAAGAACCTCACCCGGGAGGGCATCGACAAGGCCCTGCTGACCCTCTCCGCGTACGAGAGCGGCTTCGGCATCACCCACGACTTCTCCGACCCGGCAGCACCGTCGACCCGGCAGAGCGTCATCATGAAGCCGGACAACAAGGTCCCGGGCGGACTGAAGGTGGTGCGGCCCGCGGCCGTCGCGAAGGCGGCGGAGTCCTTCAAGAGCGGCGGCTAGGACGTGTCCCACCGCGGCTGAACCTGTCGCACACACGAGGAGGGCCCGGGTGCGGATCGCACCCGGGCCCTCCTCGTATGCCGTCGCCGTGTCAGGGCTGAGCCGCCCTGGCCTCACGGCTCTCACGACGGTTGTCACGGAACGTGTTCACCCGTCGTGCCGTCGCGAACAGCGGGATCGTCGCCGCCAGCACGATCTGCAGCGCACAGCCGGTCTGCAGCAGCAGCTGGCCCGCCGGGGCGTCGAACGCCCAGGCCGCCAGCAGACCCATCGCGGCCACGATCCATCCGAGCATCGCCACCGCCAGGACGCCCCGCGGCTTCGGGTACTCGACCCGGCTCACCATCAGCCACGCCGTACCGATGATCGCCAGCAGCGTCGGGATGAACGGCAGCTCCAGCAGGACGATCGAGACCACCGTGAGCGCGCCGAAGGGGCTCGGCATGCCCTGGAACATGCCGTCCTTCAGGGTCACGCACGAGAATCTCGCAAGCCGCAGGACCACCGCCAGGAGCACCACGATCGCGGCCACCGCCGAGACCCGCTGGTGGGCGTCGTCCGCGACCATGCCGTACACGAGTACGAAGTAGGCCGGGGCGAGCCCGAAGCTGATCAGGTCGGAGAGGTTGTCCAGCTCCGCACCCATCGGCGAGCTGCGCAGCTTGCGCGCCACGAGCCCGTCGCAGAGGTCGAAGATCGCGGCGAGCAGCATCAGGATCACGGCGGTGGCGGCACTGTGCCGCGCCATGCCGGTCTCCTGGCTGCCCTGGAGATGCGGGATGAGGATGCCGGTGGTGGTGAAGTACACCGCCATGAATCCACACGTCGCGTTACCGAGCGTGAGGGTGTCCGCTATTGACAGCCGCAGAGAGAGAGGCATCTCCTCCGCGTCGTCCTCGGCGTCGTCCTCGGCGACCCAGCCCGCCTGTGCGTCGGGATCAACCACGGTCAATGCGAGTCACCCCCGCGGTCGTGGTCTGACCGACCTCGACAGCGACATCGACACCTTCCGGAAGGTAGATGTCCACGCGCGAGCCGAAGCGGATCAGGCCGATACGGTCGCCCTGCTCGACCTTCGTGCCCTGCGGCACGTAAGGAACGATGCGCCGCGCGACGGCACCGGCGATCTGCACCATCTCGATGTCACCGAGCTCGGTGTCGAAGTGCCAGACAACGCGCTCGTTGTTCTCGCTCTCCTTGTTGAACGCCGGCACGAAGCCGCCGGGGATGTGCTCCACGGACGTCACCGTGCCCGCGAGGGGCGCGCGGTTGACGTGGACGTTCAGCGGGCTCATGAAGATCGCGACCCGGGTGCGCCCGTCCTTCCACGGCATGATGCTCTGCACCACACCGTCGGCCGGAGAGATGACGCGACCCTGAGTGATCTCGCGCTCGGGGTCGCGGAAGAACCACAGCATGCCCGCCGCGAGCGCGGTGGCGGGCACGGCCACGACCGCCGCGCGCCGCGAACGGCGCGAGCGGGCGAGGCTGAGGGCGGCGGTGGCGACGGTCGGCAGAAGCCACGGCGATGCTCCGCGCGCGAGGCGTACGCCACGGAGGCTGTCGCGAGGTGCAGAGGTTTGGCTGTGGGGCATGGATGACCTTCGTAGCGGATGATGCCGCGCTGGCAACGGGGGACGGCGGCTTTCCGAGCGATGTTATCGGTTGTGAGCCGTAACTGGGAAAGCCAGAAGCCGAGTCGGTCGGCCGGAAACCCTCAGAGAATGCTGACAGGGTGTGATCTTCTTCGCGGCCGAACCGCCGCGAAAGCGACAATCATCCCTGGAACCGGTACTCCTCGAGCAGCCTGCGTCCAATGATCATTTTCTGGATTTCGGCGGTACCTTCACCGATCAACAGCATCGGAGCCTCGCGGTAGAGGCGCTCGATCTCGTACTCCTTGGAGAAGCCGTAGCCGCCGTGGATCCGGAAGGCGTCCTCGACGACTTCCTTGCAGTACTCGGAGGCGAGGTACTTCGCCATCCCTGCCTCCAGGTCGTTTCGTTCCCCGGAGTCCTTTTTGCGTGCCGCATTCACCATCATCGCATGCGCGGCCTCGACCTTGGTAGCCATCTCGGCCAGTTTGAACTGGATCCCCTGGTGCTGGGCGATGGGCTTGCCGAAGGTGTGGCGCTGCTGTGCGTACGAGACGCCCAGCTCAAAGGCACGTTGCGCGACACCGCAGCCACGTGCCGCGACATTGACGCGGCCGACCTCGACGCCGTCCATCATTTGGTAAAACCCTCGGCCGGTGGTGCCGCCGAGTACCCGATTGGCCGGAATGCGCAGTCCGTCCATGATGAGTTCGGTCGTGTCGACGCCCTTGTAACCCATCTTGTCGATCTTCCCGGGGATGGTGAGGCCCGGACGGACCTCTCCGAAGCCGGGCTCCTTCTCGACGAGGAAGGTCGTCATCGACTTGTGCCGGGCGGTGCCCTCCGGGTGTCCTTCGTCACTCCGGCACAGAACGGCCACCAGATTCGACGTTCCGCCGTTCGTGAGCCACATCTTCTGGCCGTTGAGGATGTACTCGTCGCCGTCCCTGACGCCCTTGGACGTGATGGCCGACACGTCCGAGCCGAGCGCCGGCTCCGACATGGAGAACGCGCCGCGCACCTCGCCCAGCGCCATCCGGGGCAGGAAGGTGTCCTTCTGCTCCTGGGTGCCGTGCTGCTTGAGCATGTACGCCACGATGAAATGCGTGTTGATGATGCCCGAGACGGACATCCAGCCACGGGCGATCTCCTCGACGCACAGCGCGTACGTGAGCAGCGACTCGCCCAGACCGCCGTACTCCTCGGGAATCATCAGCCCGAACAGGCCGAGCTCCTTGAGGCCTTCGACGATCTGCGTCGGGTACTCGTCGCGGTGCTCCAGCTCGGTGGCGACCGGGACGATCTCCTTGTCGACGAAGTCCCGGACCGTCGACAGGATTTCCTGCTGGATGTCGGTCAGCCCGTGCGTCTGGGCGAGTCGGCTCATGACTACTTCTCCGGCTTCTTGGAGGGCTCGATCAACTCCGGGCGGCCGGGCTGCTCGCCGCCGCGCTCCTTGATGTACGTCTCGGTGGGGACCATCACCTTGCGGCGGAACACGCAGACCAGCGTGCCGTCCTGCTTGTACCCCTTCGTCTCGACGTGGACGATGCCGCGGTCGCTCTTGGACCGGGACGGCGTCTTGTCGAGAACGGTGGTCTCGCCGTAGATCGTGTCGCCGTGGAACGTCGGCGCGACGTGCTTCAGCGACTCGATCTCCAGGTTGGCGATGGCCTTGCCGGAGACGTCCGGCACGGACATACCGAGGAGCAGCGAGTAGATGTAGTTGCCGACGACGACGTTCTTGCCGAAGTCCGTCGTCTTCTCCGCATAGTTCGTGTCCATGTGGAGGGGGTGGTGGTTCATGGTCAGCAGACAGAAGAGGTGGTCGTCGTACTCGGTGACCGTCTTCCCGGGCCAGTGCTTGTAGACCGCCCCGACCTCGAACTCTTCGTAGGTGCGTCCGAACTGCATGGTGCTCAGGCCTCCGGGGCTTCGAACGTCGAGGTACGGATCATGCCCGCGGCACGGCCCTTGCCCGAGATGACCAGGGCCATCTTGCGGCTGGCCTCGTCGATCATCTCGTCGCCGAGCATCGCCGAGCCCTTCTTGCCGCCGGCCTCGGACGTGTAGTAGTCGTACGCGTCCAGGATCAGCTCGGCGTGGTCGTAGTCCTCCTGTGAGGGCGAGAACACCTCGTTGGACGCCTCGACCTGACCCGGGTGCAGGACCCACTTGCCGTCGAAGCCGAGCGCCGCGGCCCGCTGGGCGACGGCCTTGTAGCCCTCGATGTTCTTGATCTGGAGGTAGGGGCCGTCGATCGCCTGGAGGTTGTTGGCACGGGCGGCCATCAGGATCTTCATCAGGATGTAGTGGTAGGCGTCCGCCGGGTAGCCGGGCGGCTGCTCGCCGACGACCAGCGACTTCATGTTGATCGACGCCATGAAGTCGGCCGGGCCGAAGATGATGGTCTCCGTGCGCGGGGATGCCTGGGCGATCTCGTTGACGTTGTTCAGACCCTGCGCGTTCTCGATCTGCGCCTCGATGCCGATCTTGCCGACCTCGAAGCCCATCGTCTTCTCGATCTGGGTCAGCAGCAGGTCCAGCGCCACGATCTGCTGGGCGTCCTGCACCTTCGGCAGCATGATGCAGTCGAGGTTCTGCCCGGCGCCCTCGACGACGGTGACCACGTCGCGGTAGGTCCACTCGGTGGTCCAGTCGTTGACCCGCACGACCCTGGTCTTGCCCGTCCAGTCACCCTCGTTGAGGAACTTCACGATGGTGTGCCGGGCGTCCGGCTTGGCGAGCGGCGCGCAGGCGTCCTCCAGGTCCAGGAAGACCTGGTCCGCCGGGAGGCCCTGGGCCTTCTCCAGGAAGCGCGGGTTGCTGCCCGGCACTGCGAGGCAGGAACGGCGCGGCCTCAGACGGTTGACAGTCATGCGGGGACCTCCAGAGGGTCGAGCTTGTTCGCTTTCCGGATCTCGTCGACGATACGGCCGATGATCTCGGTGATGCCGAAGTCCTTCGGGGTGAACACGGCGGCCACGCCGGCCGCTTTCAGAGCGGTGGCGTCGGCGTTCGGGATGATTCCGCCGACGACGACCGGGATGTCCGGCGCCCCCGCCTCGCGGAGCCGGTCCAGCACGTCGGGCACCAGCTCGGCGTGCGACCCCGACAGGATGGACAGGCCCACGCAGTGCACGTCCTCGGCCAGCGCCGCGTTGACGATCTGCTCGGGCGTGAGCCGTATGCCCTGGTAGACCACCTCGAAGCCGGCGTCGCGGGCGCGTACGGCGATCTGCTCGGCGCCGTTGGAGTGCCCGTCCAGGCCCGGCTTGCCGACCAGCAGCCGCAGCCGTCCCGAGCCGAGCTCGTCGGCGGTGCGGGAGACCTTGTCGCGGACGACCGCGAGCGGCGTGCCCGCTTCCGCGGTGACCGCGACAGGTGCGCTGGAGACGCCCGTCGGGGCGCGGAACTCGCCGAACACATCGCGCAGCGCCCACGCCCACTCGCCGGTGGTGACACCCGCACGGGCGCACTCGACGGTGGCCGCCATCAGGTTCTCGGTCCCCGCGGCGGCCTTCTTCAGCGCGGTGAGCGATTCCGTGGCACGGGTCTCGTCGCGGTTGTCCCGCCACTCGTGCAGTTTGGCCACCACCCGCGCCTCGTTCTCCGGGTCGACCGTCATGATCGCCGTGTCGAGGTCGGCCGTCAGCGGGTTCGGCTCGGTGGTCTCGAAGATGTTCACGCCGACGATCTTGTCGTCGCCGCCCTCGATCCGCGCCCGCCGCTCCGCGTGCGAGGAGACCAGCTGCGACTTGAGGTACCCGGACTCGACGGCCGCCATCGCGCCGCCCATCTCCTGGATCCGGGTGATCTCCGCCAGGCACTCGTCGACCAGCGAGTCCACCTTGGCCTCGATGACGTGCGAGCCGGCGAAGATGTCCTCGTACTCCAGCAGGTCCGACTCGTGGGCGAGGACCTGCTGGATGCGCAGGGACCACTGCTGGTCCCACGGCCGCGGCAGACCGAGCGCCTCGTTCCAGGCCGGGAGTTGCACCGCGCGGGCGCGGGCGTCCTTGGAGAGTGTGACGGCCAGCATCTCCAGCACGATGCGCTGGACGTTGTTCTCCGGCTGCGCCTCGGTGAGCCCCAGGGAGTTGACCTGGACGCCGTAGCGGAACCGGCGCTGCTTCTCGTTCTCGATGCCGTACCGCTCACGGGTGACCTGGTCCCAGATGCGGCCGAACGCACGCATCTTGCACATCTCCTCGATGAAGCGGACACCGGCGTTCACGAAGAAGGAGATACGGGCGACCACGTCGCCGAACTTCTCCGCCGGCACCTGACCCGAGTCCCGCACCGCGTCCAGCACCGCGATCGCGGTGGACATCGCGTACGCGATCTCCTGGACCGGCGTGGCGCCCGCCTCCTGCAGGTGGTAACTGCAGATGTTGATGGGGTTCCACTTGGGGATGTTGGCGACCGTGTACGTGATCATGTCGGTGGTCAGCCGCAGGGAGGGCACGGGCGGGAAGACATGCGTCCCGCGCGACAGGTACTCCTTGACGATGTCGTTCTGCGTGGTGCCCTGAAGCCGGGTGGCGTCCGCGCCCTGCTCCTCCGCGACGACCTGATAGAGCGCCAGCAGCCACATCGCGGTGGCGTTGATCGTCATCGAGGTGTTCATCTGCTCCAGGGGGATGTCCTGGAACAGCCTGCGCATGTCACCGAGATGCGAGACGGGAACCCCGACCCGGCCGACCTCGCCGCGGGCGAGGATGTGGTCGGGGTCGTAGCCCGTCTGTGTCGGCAGGTCGAAGGCGACCGACAGACCGGTCTGGCCCTTGGCGAGATTGCGCCGGTAGAGCTCGTTGGACGCCTCGGCGGTGGAGTGGCCCGCGTACGTCCGCATGAGCCACGGCCGGTCCTTCTGACGCTCTGTCATGTGTGGGACCTCAGTCAGACGTTGCGGAAGCGGTTGATGGCGTCCACGTGCTTCTCGCGCATCTCTTCGTCGCGCACACCCAGACCCTCGCTCGGGGCGAGAGCGAGGACGCCGACCTTGCCCTGGTGGAGATTGCGGTGCACGTCGTACGCGGCCTGGCCGGTCTCTTCGAGGGAGTAGACCTTGGAGAGGGTGGGGTGGATCTTGCCCTTGGCGATCAGGCGGTTGGCCTCCCATGCCTCGCGGTAGTTGGCGAAGTGGGAGCCGATGATGCGCTTGAGCGACATCCACAGGTAGCGGTTGTCGTACTCGTGCATGTAGCCCGAGGTGGAGGCGCAGGTGGTGATGGTGCCGCCCTTGCGGGTGACGTAGACGCTCGCCCCGAAGGTCTCGCGGCCGGGGTGCTCGAAGACGATGTCGATGTCCTCGCCGCCCGTGAACTCGCGGATGCGCTTGCCGAAGCGCTTCCACTCCTTCGGGTCCTGCGTGTGCTCGTCCTTCCAGAACCTGTAGCCCTCGGCGCTGCGGTCGATGATCGCCTCGGCGCCCATCGCGCGGCAGATGTCCGCCTTCTGCTCGCTGGAGACGACACAGATCGGGTTGGCGCCGCCGGCCAGGGCGAACTGGGTGGCGTAGGAGCCGAGTCCGCCGCTGGCACCCCAGATCAGGACGTTGTCGCCCTGCTTCATGCCCGCGCCGTTGCGCGAGACGAGCTGACGGTACGCGGTGGAGTTCACCAGGCCCGGGGCTGCGGCCTCCTCCCAGCTGAGGTGCTGGGGCTTGGGCATCAGCTGGTTGGACTTGACGAGTGCGATCTCCGCCAGGCCGCCGAAGTTGGTCTCGAAGCCCCAGATCCGCTGCTCGGGGTCGAGCATCGTGTCGTTGTGGCCGTCGGAGGACTCGAGCTCGACGGACAGGCAGTGGGCGACGACCTCGTCGCCGGGCCGCCAGGCGTTGACGCCGGGCCCGGTGCGCAGGACGACGCCCGCCAGGTCGGATCCGATGACGTGGTAGGGCAGATCGTGGCGCTTGGTGAGTTCCGAGAGCCGTCCGTAGCGCTCCAGGAAGCCGAAGGTGGACATCGGCTCGAAGATCGAGGTCCAGACGGAGTTGTAGTTCACCGAGCTGGCCATGACGGCCACCAGTGCCTCGCCGGGGCCGAGTTCGGGCACCGCGACGTCCTCGACATGGATGGACTTGCGGGGGTCCTTCTCCTTGGTTTCGAGGCCGTTGAACATCTCGACCTCGTCCTTGTGCACGGTGACCGCGCGGTAGGACTCGGGGATGGGCAGTGCGGCGAAGTCGGCGGGGGTGCTGTCCGTCGACTGAATGGCGTCCAGGATGTCCTTCACGGGTGCCTCCGGCGAAGCGCGTTGCGGGGAACGCTGAGGGGAACGTCGGTGTGCTGCTGTGTGGAGGTGTGCCGTCGGTTCGGCGGGTGGTGCGGGTGTGGCGGCGCCGGTGGGCGCGAAGGGTGCCTGTGACGCAGGCGTCCGGGCCGCAAACTCAGGGTTTGCTGGGACAGCCGGCGTACGAATGGTCTCTGCACGCCGGCCGCCCGGACAACTTCAACGTATGGCACGGCGTGCCATGTGACAAGACACTGCGTGCCAACAATTTCTCTCAGTTGTCATCCGGGGGGGGGGGGGCACGTATGAGCAACAACGGCCGCCCCCGAGGGGGCGGCCGTTGCTCACTGTGAGTGACCGAATGCGCTCCGCTGCTCGGAGCGGGGGGCCCGAGTGTGATTCCCGGGGTGGCCCGGGGGTCGCGGGTACCGCCATCCGTATGAACTTCAGGGCCTGGCGGAGGGGTCAGAACCCCCGGCACACCGGGTCAGGCGCGGCGGTCCTGAAGCGCCCGCTCGATCGTCCGCATCACGTCGTCCAGCGGCGCGTCCGTACGCGCCACGGCCACCAGGACCTCGCCCTCGGTGGTCACCGCCGCGGCCGGTGCCGGATCGCCGGAGCGGGGCGCGGACGCCGTGGGCACCCCGTCCCGTGAGCGGCCCGCTCCTATGCCGGTGCCGAAGGTGTCGCGGACGATCGCGAAGGCGTGGTCGAGCTGGGTCTCCACGTCGCCCTGGCCGCCGGCGCGCAGCCAGCGGCGCAGCACGTGGTTGTGCGCGGTGACCACCGCGGACGCCGCCACCTCCGCCAGCAGCGGATCGTCGTTGCCGTCGTGGTGGTCGCGCTCGTCGAAGTGCCCCAGCAGATAGCGGGTGAACAGCCGCTCGTAGCGGGCCACCGAGGCGATCTCGCGCTCCCGCAGGGTCGGGACCTCGCGGGTCAGCCGGTAGCGCTCCACGGAGACGGCGGGGGAGGCCGCGTACATCCGCATGACCTCCTTGATTCCCCGGCACACCGTGTCGAGCGGGTGCTCGTGGGGCGGAGCCGCGTTCAGCACCGCCTCGGCCCGTACGAGCGTGTCGTCGTGGTCCGGGAAGATCGCCTCTTCCTTGGAGCGGAAGTGGCGGAAGAAGGTCCGCCGCGCGACGCCCGCGGCCGCCGCGATCTCGTCCACCGTCGTCGCTTCGTAGCCCTTGGTCGCGAACAGTTCCATCGCCGCGGCGGCCAGTTCGCGCCGCATCTTGAGGCGCTGTGCGGCGGCGCGACTGCCGGCTGCGCTCTCCGGGGCGTCGGACGTGGCCTTGGTACGGGCGGGCTTGGCGGGCTGCGGCATGACCTGAACGTACTGCATCCGTGCAGGAGAGCGCGCCTGTGGGTGAGGAGCGCCCGCCCCTGTGGCGGGGGCGGAAACGGGGGCCGGAGCCGGGGGCGGACCGTCCGAGGGATCGAGCAGTCCGCCCCAGCCGGCGGTGTGATCAGCGGCGGGCATATTCGCGGAAGCCGCGCCCGGTCTTCCGGCCGAGGCAGCCCGCGGCCACCAGGTGCTCCAGCAGTGGCGCGGGAGCGAGACCCGGGTCGCGGAACTCGCGGTGCAGCACCTTCTCGATCGCGAGCGAGACGTCGAGCCCCACCACGTCGAGGAGTTCGAAGGGCCCCATCGGGTAGCCGCCGCCCAGCTTCATGGCGGCGTCGATGTCGTCGAGGGTGGCGTAGTGCTCCTCGACCATCTTGATCGCGTTGTTCAGGTACGGGAAGAGCAGTGCGTTCACGATGAATCCGGCGCGGTCGCCGCAGTCCACCGGGTGCTTCTTGATCTTCGCGGTCACCGCGCGGACCGTGGCGTGGACGTCGTCGGCCGTCAGGACGGTACGGACGACCTCGACCAGCTTCATCGCCGGCGCCGGGTTGAAGAAGTGCATGCCGATGACGTCCTGCGGACGCGAGGTGGCGCGGGCACAGGCCACGACCGGCAGCGAGGAGGTGGTGGTGGCGAGCACCGCACCCTCCTTGCAGATCTTGTCCAGGGTGGCGAACAGCTGCTGCTTGATCTCCAGGTCCTCGGCGACGGCCTCGACCGCGAGATCGACGTCCGCGAAGGCGTCCAGGGAGCCGGCGGGAGTGATCCGGCCGAGCGTCTCGTCCCGCGCCTCGGCCGTCATCCGTCCCTTGTCGACAGAACGGGAAAGAGACTTGGTGATACGGGACTTGGCCGTCTCCGCCTTCTCCAGCGAGCGCGCGGCGAGCACCACGTCGTAGCCCGCCTTGGCGAAGACCTCGGCGATGCCGCTCGCCATGGTCCCGGAACCGGCCACGCCCACGGAACGGACCTCACGGCCACCCGCTCCCTCGGCCGCCGGCTGCGGGGTGAGCGCGTCCGGCACCGGGGTCGCGGCACCGGGTGCCGCGTAGGTGTAGAAGCCGCGCCCCGCCTTGCGGCCGGTCAGACCGGCCTCGCTCAGCTGCTTGAGGATGGGGGCCGGCGCGTGCAGCCGGTCGCGGGACGCGGAGTACATCGCGTCGAGAACCGTCCGGGCGGTGTCGATGCCGATCAGGTCCAGCAGTGCCAGCGGTCCCATCGGCAGGCCGCAGCCGAGCTTCATCGCGGCGTCGATGTCCTCACGGGAGGCGTACTTGGCCTCGTACATCGCGGCGGCCTGGTTGAGGTAGCCGAAGAGCAGACCGTCGGCGACGAAACCGGGCCGGTCACCCACGGCGACGGGCTCCTTGCCGAGTTCACGCGCCAGCGCGGTGACCGCTTCGACGGCGGCGGGCGCGGTCAGCACCGAGGAGACGACCTCGACCAGCTTCATCGCGGGAGCCGGGTTGAAGAAGTGCAGCCCGAGCACGCGCTCGGGGTGCGAGGAGTCGGCGGCCAGACGGGTCACGGACAGGGCGTTGGTGCCGGTGGCGACGATGGTCGTGGGGCGCACGATGCCGTCCAGCGCACGGAAGACCTGCTGCTTGGCCTCGTACGACTCGGACACCACCTCGATCACGAGATCCGCGTCGGCGGCCGCCTGGAGATCGGAGAACGTGCGGAAGCGGGCGAGCGTGTTGCGGCGCTCCTCCTCGGTGATCCGCTCACGCTCCACGGCGCGTGCGGTGGAGGCTTCGAGGGCGACGACGGCCTGGCGGGCGGCCGCGGCGCTGATGTCGATGCCGATGACCTCACGGCCGGCCCGGGCGAGCACCTCGGCGATGCCGGTGCCCATGGTGCCGAGGCCGACGACGGCAATGGTGTGGAGAGGGGTGTCCATCAGGGGACTCCAGGGATGAGTGACGACTGAAGAAGAGGTGCGCGCGGGGAGATGCGCACGGGCGGTGCGCGTGGGGAGGTGCCAAAGGGCGCACGGCGCACGTCGATTGCGTGTCGTGGTGCAGGGCCGGCGGACTCTGTCCCGGAGTCACGCCGTACGCGATACGTCCACCGACGCATCACGGTGCTTGCCGAACCGACTGCACTCGCGGCGGCTGCGTCACCAGGCCACCGGGAGCTCTGCGGGGGTTACCCGCTCACTTGAGATTAACTCGCCAGTAACGAGCGCGCCAGACCTGGTCCGGTGTGATCTGGATCGCCGCCGTGCGCGGCCCCTGCCGTCGCTACGCTGACCGGCATGGACGAGGAGTTATGGTCCCTGGCCCAGCGGCTGAGGGGCGAGTCGGGCGGCTCGGTCGCCTATGAACGGCTGCTGGCGACCGAGGACCAGGAGGAGCTCGCGGGCGTCCTCATCGAACAGGAACGCCCCTTGTGGGCGCGGGAGATGGCAGCCTTCCGGCTCGGGTGCGCGGGGGACCGGCGGGCCTTCGAGGCCCTGGTACTGCTGCTCAACCACCGTGATCCGGCGCGCTGTGTCTCCGCCGCGCACGCGCTGGCCGCGCTGGGGGACCCCCGTACCCCGCGAGCGGCGGCCGCGCTGGCCACGAACGAGCTGAGGGTCGCCTACGCCCTGGTGCCGGTCCGGCTGCTCACCCGCCTGCGCGCCCCGGAATCCGCACCGGCCCTGATCACGGTGCTCCGGCGGCGGCTGGCGCCGGGCGATCCGCACTGGCGGGTGGC
Source organism: Streptomyces sp. AM8-1-1 (assembly GCF_032229325.1). Lineage (NCBI taxonomy): Bacteria > Bacillati > Actinomycetota > Actinomycetes > Kitasatosporales > Streptomycetaceae > Streptomyces > Streptomyces sp. AM8-1-1. The sequence goes on along the minus strand of NZ_CP135086.1, from coordinate 1,599,700 downwards.
GCTCGCCTGTGTGGAGGGTCTCGGGGCACTGGGCGACCGGCGCGCGGGGGACATACTGCGATCCGCGCGGACGCATCCGCGTCTGACGGCGGCGGCGGAGGCGGCGCTGGCCAGGATCGGGTGACGAGGCCGGCGAGGCCGCGGGTGCCCTACGGTCCCGCCGCGGAGGCGCTTGCTGGGCGACCGGGCACGGGGGGTGGCGCAACGCAAGCGCGCTCCGGGCCGCGGAAACGCAAGCGGGGAGATGCGCAAGCCGGGGAGAAGTGCAAGCCGGGGAGAAGTGCAAGCGGGCTCCGGGCCGGAAGAGATTCCGGACCCGGAGCCCGCGGGCTCCCCCGATGTGCCCGTCGGGGTCGGTAGAACCCGACGGGCAGTCTGTGGCGTGCTCGTGCGCGCCGGTCCCGCGCCGGCCCGCGCTGTCGGTGGGCCGGCTCCGCGCGAGGATCAGTAGAGCTTGGCGACCGCCGTGCGCGTGGTCTTCCGGAACCCGTCCAGCGGCGCTCCGTCCAACTCGCCCAACTGGCTCCAGCGGACCACCGTCACGGCCTTGCCGTCGCGGCCGACCGAGTAGAGCGCGATGTCGGAGGAGCCGATCTCGGTGTCGTGGGTGTCGATGCTGTAGACGTTCGCACCTTCCTCCACATCGACCCTGCCGTGGTGGAAGGCCTCGCCCTCGATGGTCGGGTACTGCTCCTTCATCCGGTCGAGGCAGCTCTCGACCGATGCCCGGAGCTTGGTGACGAGCGCCTTCGCCTTGGCCTCGGTGGCCGCGACCGTGATGGTCTGCTGCGCTCCGGTGTCCAGCTCGGTCCTGAACTCCCGGTGCTTGCTGCCGGCCTTGGGCGCGACTCCCTGGGTGCAGAAGTCGTCGCCCGTGCCGGGCTTCACCGGGTCGGCGTGCCAGGCCGTGGAGGCGGCCGGCAGCTGGGAGGCGGACAGGAAGGCGGGCGTCACGGGAGCGGCGGTGGCCGCGCCGATCGTGACGACCGTCAGACCGACGGCCGCCGTGGTCAGGGCAGCGGTGCGGAACATGTTCATGAAAGGACTTCCCCGTTGTTCGTGGTTGGTGGAGCGATCACCAGCTTTGACGGCTCGTGAGGTGGCGGCAAGCACCTGAGGCACGTCCGGAACCGTGGAACCATTCCACCCCCGCTGACGTGGGACTCTTCAGCAGGGGTGAAACGCCGTCCTGGGACGGCCGGGGGGAGTTGAAAGGCGTGAGCACACCGCGAGAGTCCGAGACCGAGGCGTTCGCGCAGCGGCTGCGCGAGATCCGGGACGCGTCGGGCCGCAGCTACGGCGCTCTGGCACGTCGGGTGGGCGTCAGCGCGTCGACCCTGCACCGGTACTGCTCGGGAAGCACGGTGCCGGTGGAGTTCGCGCCGATCGAACGACTGGCCCGGCTGTGCGGGTGCGCCGGTGACGACCTGATCGCGCTGCACCGGTTGTGGGTTCGGGCGGACGCCGACCGCCGCCGGCGCATGGAGAGCGGCGGTGGGCGGGCCGACGCAGGTGACCCGCACGGCACTTCGGGCCTGGCGGCCACCGCGGCCACCTCGGCCACCTCGGAGGCGTCGGACACCTCGGCCACCTCGGAGGCGTCGGACACGTCGGGCACCTCGGAGGCGTCGGGCACGTCGGTCACCTCGGAGGCGTCGGGCAATCCCGCTTCGGGCACCCCCGTTCCGGCCGCCCCCGCCGAGGATTCGAGTGTCGGCATCCCCGTACCGGGCGGGCTCCCGCACGCAGACCAGGTATCCGCAGAACGTCCCGCGCGAGCGCCCGCACCGGCAGCAATGCCCCCATGGGCCGGCGCGCGTCTGTTCCGTCGTCCCGCTGCCTACGCCGCCGCCCTCGTCGCGTCCGTCCTCGCGCTCGTCCTGCTCATGGCCTTCGACCAATCACCGCTCTCCGCCGCTGACCGACAGCGCCCGACCGCCCAGCAGCCCGGCGACCAGGACACGGGCACCTCTCAGCCGCCTGGGGGCGGCTCCGCTCCCCAGGAGCTCACCACTCCCGAGGCGGCCGGTACGGATTCCGCGGAAGGGGGGCACGGCTCGGGGGAGGGGAAGAGCCCCGATCCCCGGACGAAGGCCACCCGGGCGCCCGGTGGGTCCCAACCCCGCGGAAACGGCACGCCGTTCACCTGGACCACGGATCAGCATGTGTGGCAGAACGGCTGCGGCCACACCTATCTCGTGAAGCGTGGCCCCTCCGCCGTACCCCCTCCGCCGGCCGAGGCCGACGCCGAACAGTGGGCGCGGTCCGTGGGTGCGGTGCACGCGGGCGACGCGGGTGTACGGATCACGGTGCAGGGCCGCAGCGACACCGCCGTCGTGCTCCAGGGCATCCAGGTCCGGGTGGTCGCGCGCCGGGCACCACTGAAGGCCGACGCCTACAGCATGAGCCCCGGCTGCGGCGGATCGATCACTCCCCGGCTGTTCGACGTGAACCTCGACGCCTCCCGCCCGGTCGCCCGCTCCGTGGCGGGCAACGATGCCGGTGACGCGATCCCCGCACTCTCCTTCCCCTACAAGGTCTCGGCGAAGGACCCGGAGATCCTGCTGGTCACCGGCCGCACGGTCACCTGTGACTGCGACTGGTTCCTGGAGCTGGCGTGGAGCAGCGGCGACCGGTCCGGCACCGTGCGCATCGACGACCACGGGCGCCCGTTCCGCACGAGCGGCTACCAGGGCAGGCCGGTCCACGAGTACGACTCCGGTTCCCGCCGCTGGATCTCGGCAGGGAGCGAGACGGACGCCGAAACGGACGCCGAAACGGACGCCGATACGGAAGGGGACGGCGGCACGGAAGCGGGCGCCGAACGAGGCGCGGACGCCGAGTCGGGTGCGGGCACGCAAGCCGGTGCCGGGACGGGGGCGGGCGCACATCCGTCGGCGGCACCGGCCCGGCCGTTCAGCGAAACGACAGGAGCTAGCCGGTGAGAGACCGCGTGTAGCGGACCTCAGGGACCGGCACACCGTCCACGTCGAAGAGTTCCTCCGCGCCGTCGGGAGTGAAGCCTGCCCGTTCGTAGAACCGGCGCGCGCGGTCGTTCTCCTTGAGCACCCACAGCTCCATCCCGCGGAACCCGGCCTCCCACGCCCGGCGCGTCAGCTCCTCCATCAGCTCACGCCCCACCCCTGTGGCGACCTGCTCGGGCAGCACGTATATCGCGTACAACTCGCTTCTGTCGGCGGTCGTGCCCGCGTCCCTGCTCGGCCCGAAGCAGCCCCAGCCGACCACGGAGCCGTCCCGCTCCGCGACCACATTGGTCACCCGGCCCGCGCTCCGGGCGAAGAAGCCGCGGCGCTTCTCCGCGTCCTCGGCCACACTCATCGCGTCGAGGTAGGACTGCGGCATCAGCCCCGCGTACGCGGCCTGCCAGCCTCGCACCCGGACGGTGGCGACGGCGTCGCAGTCATCGATCGTCATGTCCCGGATCCGCACCCCCACGGCTCAGTTCTCCTCCCCGACCAGCGCGAACGCCTCGATCTCCACGAGCAGTTCGGGCCGGAACAGGGCAGCCACCTGGACCGCCGAACTCGCCGGCAGGTGCTGCCCGGCGAACACCTCGTCCCGGGCGGCACGCACCGCGGGCAGCTGAGCCACATCGGTCACGAAGTAGGTGAGCTTCACGACGTCCGAGAACGTCGCACCCGCCGACGCGAGACACCGGCGGATGTTCTCGAACACCTGCCGCGCCTGCGCCGCGGGGTCGCCCTCGCCCACGATCCTGCCGTCCTCGTCGAAGGCACACTGCCCGGATATCGCGACGAACCGGCCGGTGCCCCAGACGACATGGCTGTAGCCGGTGCCGGGGGCCACGCCGTGAGGGGCTTTCACATGGGTGAGCTGTGCAGTCATGCGTACATCCTTGCGTACGCCACTGACAATCCGGACCGACGGCCCCCTCGCCCGCCTGCTCACCGGCCCCGCGCTGCCCCGCCCGCCCGGCGGGCGGCGCCCTCAGAGCAGGGTCAGCTGCGTCGGCGCCACAGCCTCCTCGACCGCCGCCTCCGGCGTACGGATCCGCCGGGGCATCCCGCGGTCCGCCGGTCCGATCCCGAACTCGGCCGCCAGTTCGTGGACATGGCGGGTGATCCGCCGCTGGTACCACTTCGGTGCGTACGCCCCCTCCGCGTACAGCCGCTCGTAGCGCCGTACGAGATGAGGGTGGTGCTCGGACACCCAGGCCATGAACCACTCACGCGCACCGGGTCGCAGATGCAGGACGAGCGGGGTCACCGACGTGGCTCCGGAGGCGGCGATCGCCTTCACCGTCGCCCGCAGCTGGTCCGGGCGGTCTCCGAGGAAGGGGATGACGGGTGCCATCAGAACCCCGCAGCCGATGCCGTGGTCGGTGAGGGTGCGGACGACGTCGAGGCGGCGCTCCGGTGCCGGTGTGCCCGGTTCGACCGTGCGCCACAGTGTCTCGTCGATGAAGCCCACCGACACGGATATCCCGACGTCGGTCACCTCCGCCGCCTGCACCAGCAGATCCAGGTCGCGCAGGATCAACGTCCCCTTGGTGAGGATGGAGAACGGGTTCGCCCGGTCCCGCAGCGCCGAGATGATGCCCGGCATCAGGCGGTAGCGCCCCTCGGCCCGCTGGTAGCAGTCGACGTTCGTGCCCATCGCGACATGCGCGCCCTGCCACTGGCGGGACGCGAGCTGGCGGCGGAGCAGATCGGGGGCGTTGATCTTCACCACGATCTGGGAGTCGAAGCCGAGGCCGGTGTCGAGATCGAGATAGCTGTGGGTCTTGCGGGCGAAGCAGTAGACGCAGGCGTGCGAGCAGCCGCGGTAGGGGTTCACCGTCCACTCGAACGGCATGCGGGAGGCACCGGGCACCCGGTTCAGAATCGAACGCGCGCGGACCTCGTGGAAGGTGATCCCCCGGAACTCCGGTGTGTCGAACGTCCTGGTGGTCACCGCGGACGTCCCGAACAGCGCGGTCTCCCCGGCCGTTGCGGGGTTCTCGACCAGATTGTCCCAGCGCATGGTCGCCTCCTCGGTAGCACTGACCCCAGAATAGAACACGTGTTCCCTTGATCACTGCAACCCCTGTGTGAAGGCGGGTGCGCCGGCGGCGCCGACGCCGCGGATTTGGGTGCCCGCACCCGAGGTGGTTGGCTAGCGCCACCCCGAACAACCGAGTGCTGGAGGAACAGCAATGGCGCAGGTCGAGGCCACCACGGAACGAATCATCTCGGCGGACGCGGAGAAGGTGTTCGATGCCCTGGCCGACTACGAGAACACCCGCGCGAAGCTGCTGCCCGAGCACTTCAGCGAGTACGAGGTCCGGGAGGGCGGGGACGGCGAGGGCACCCTCGTGCACTGGAAGCTCCAGGCCACGAGCAAGCGCATCCGCGACTGCCTCCTCGAGGTGACCGAGCCCACCGACGGGCAGCTGGTCGAGAAGGACCGCAACTCCTCCATGGTCACCACCTGGACCGTCACTCCCGCCGGGGAGGGGAAGTCCAAGGTCGTCGTCACCAGCGTCTGGAACGGCGCCGGCGGTATCGGCGGGTTCTTCGAGCGGACCTTCGCCCCCAAGGGGCTCGCCCGCATCTACGACGCCGAGCTCGACAAGCTCGCGCACGCGGTCGAGAAGTAGGCCGGCCCGAGTTGCTGTAACACTCACCGTTTCGAGTGGTTTTCCCCGCGGTCTCGTGATGCGCCCCCGGCGCCACGAGCCGCGGGAAAGCCCCTGATGAGCGCCCGACGCGCGCCCCCCGAACGGCAGTTGGCGCCCCCGGCGCGCCGCGTCCCCGAACAACGCCCCGCTTGCTCCCTCTTGGCGTGTAATGCGAAGAATGACGCCGCGCAGGGCGTGACGAGGGGAGCAGATACGTGGGCGGCATCACTCTGGTGAAGGACGAGCAGGCCGCACCGGTCACCGGCGGTCCCTCGGATCCCTCACCCCCGGCCGCCGCGGCAGCGGCTCCCGAACCGCTCAGCCCCCGGCGTGTACGCCTCGTCTTCTGCGGCCTGATGCTCGCGCTGCTCCTCGCAGCGCTGGAGCAGATGATCGTCGCCACCGCGCTGCCCAAGATCGTCGGTGAGCTCCAGGGGCTGGACCGGATGCCCTGGGCGATCACCGCCTATCTGCTCACCGCCACGGTGGGCCTGCCCATCTACGGCAAGCTCGGTGACCTCTTCGGACGCAAAGGCGTCTTCCAGTTCGCCATCGTCGTCTTCATCATCGGCTCGGCACTGGCCGGATGGTCTCGCAGCATGGACCAGCTCATCGCCTTCCGCGCCGTCCAGGGCATCGGCGCCGGCGGCCTGATGATCGGCGTCCAGGCGATCATCGCCGACATCGTCCCGGCCCGTGACCGCGGGCGGTTCATGGGCCTCATCGGGGCCGCCTTCGGTCTCGCGTCCGTGGCCGGACCCCTCCTCGGCGGGTTCTTCACCGACCATGTCTCGTGGCGCTGGTGCTTCTACTTCAACGTCCCCTTCGGCGTGCTCACGCTCGTCGTGGTGACCGCCGTGCTGAAGCTCCCGAAGCCCGCCGCACGGGGACGGCTCGACGTGCTGGGCGCGCTCTTCCTCGCGGCCGCCTCCACCTGCCTTGTCCTGCTGACCAGTTGGGGCGGCACCGAGTACGACTGGGACTCGCACGTCATCCTCGGACTGGCGGCCGGCGCCGCCGCAACGGCCGTCCTCTTCCTCGTCGTCGAGTCCTTCGCCCCCGAACCGATCATCCCGCTGAGGCTGTTCCGCGACTCGGTCTTCAACATCACCAGCCTCGTCGGCGCCGTCGTCGGTGTGGCGCTCTTCGGTGCCGCGAGTTATCTGCCGACCTTCCTCCAGATGGTCGACGGAGCCAGCGCCACCGAGTCGGGCCTGCTGATGCTCCCGATGATGGGCGGCATCGTCGTCGCCTCCATCGTCTCCGGCCAGCTCATCAGCCGCACCGGGCGCTACAAGGTCTACCCGGTGCTCGGCAGCGCAGTCTCGGTCGCCGGTATGTGGCTGCTGTCGCGCCTGGAGACCGACACCTCCCGGCTGGAGTACAGCGTCTGGCAGGCGGTGCTCGGCGTCGGGATCGGTCTGGTGATGCCGGTCCTGATCCTCGCCGTGCAGAACGCCGTACCGCCCGCCGACCTCGGCACCGCCACCAGCGCCAACAACTACTTCCGCCAGATCGGCGGCAGCGTGGGCGCGGCCGTCTTCGGCACCCTCTTCGCCGACCGGCTCACCGACTCGCTGGCCGACCGCCTCCCGCAGGGCGCGGGCCTGCCGGACCCCGAGTCGATCACCCCGCAGCTCGTGCACGCCATGCCGCCGGCGATGCGCGACGGCTACATCCAGGCGTACGCCGACGCCATGCCGCGGATCTTCCTCTATCTCGTGCCGGTGCTCGTGCTCGGCCTGTTCATCGCCTTCTTCCTCAAGGAGAAACCGCTGGTGTCCCACAACGCCTCCGCCGCCGAGACCGCTTCGGTGCCCCCGGCCCGCAGTGCGCCCGCCCACTCCTTCGGGGTCCCCGTCTGCGGGACCGTCCAGCACCACGACGGCACCACGGTGCCGCGCGCCGCCCTCACCCTCATCGATGTCCAGGGGCAGCAGATCGGCCGGGGCGCCAGCGGCGAGGACGGGCGGTATGCGCTGAGCGTGCCCGGCTCCGGCTCCTATGTGATGATCGCCGCCGCCGGCGGGCACCAGCCGCAGGCGGTCACCGTCACGGTCGGCGAACGCCCCGTCGAACTGGACGTGGTCCTCGGCGGCGCCGGACGTCTCGCGGGGACGGTGACCACCGCCGACGGCATGCCCGTACGGGAGGCGACGGTCACCCTCACCGATGTCCGCGGCGACGTCGTGGCCACCACTCGCAGCGGGCACGAGGGCGGGTATGTGATGACGGAGCTGGTGGCGGGGGAGTACACGCTCGCCGCGAGCGCCCCCGCCTTCCGCCCCGCCGCGCTCCCGGTGAGTGTGCAGGCCGCGAGGGAGACCCGGCAGGACGTCGAACTGGCCGGAGGCGCGATGCTGCGCGGCACGGTGCGGGCCGGCGGCGGGCGTCCCGTGGAGGAGGCCCGTGTGACGCTCCTCGACGCGGCGGGCAACGTGGTCGACACTCTCACCACGGGCCCCGACGGCACCTTCCGCTTCGTCGACCTCTCCTCGGGTGAGTACACGGTCATCGCGGCAGGTTACCCGCCGGTCGCCACAGTTCTGCAGGTGGCGGGCGGGGGGCGTACCGAACGCGATCTCCAGTTGGGGCACGAGGACTGACTCTTCGTCAGTTTCGCGCGGGCGCACCACCTATTCCACGGTTGCGCCGCACACCGTGTCGCCGTCGCCGTACCGTGGTGCCGAGGCCGCGGTTTCCGGCGGCGGGGAAGGAGCCTCCCAGCCATGGACAGTGGTGTTCCGACACCGCCACGGCAGTTCGCCGTGGCCGGCCGGATTCCGCTCGCCGTGGTCGTCGTGGACGGCGACGGCCTGGTCTCCCACTGGTCGACCGGAGCACGCCGGCTCTTCGGCCGCGACCGTCAGGAGGCCGTCGGCCGGCCCGCCACCGAACTGCTCCCCGTCACCGGAGCGTTGGCGGCTGATGGTGAGTACGAGGGGTACGACGGCTACGGCGGCCCCGGCACGGGCCTCGACGCCCCGCTGAACGGCCGCACCTCCTACCCGGCGGCGGGAAGGGCCCGGCTCTCCGAGCCCGGCAGCGAGCGCATCGACGTGCTCTGGTGGGCGTATCCCATGGTCGGACCGGGAACCGAGCGACTGCTCGTCCTGGCCGCCGACGCGCGGCTGTTCGGCGCCGAGGACGAGAGCGTCGAACGCATCGCGCCCGGCTTCGCCCTGCACACCGAGTTCTCCGGCTCGGACGAACTGGCGCGCAGGCTCCCCGAGATCCTGCCGAGCATGAGCGTGCAGGAGTCGACGCGGATCGTTTCTCAGATCCTCGAACTCGGCTACCCCGTGCTGGAGTTCAGTCACCACGATCGGGTGCCGGTCACACCCGACTGGGGTGTGCCGCGGCGCGCCGAGCGCAGGGCACGGCAACGGGCGGCCGAGGCGGCCGTCGCCGCGGGCCGGGAGGCGGACGGCGCCGATCTGGAGCAGGACCTCGAATACGCCGCCGTCCGCGAGCGCCTCGAATTCCTCAACGAGGTGAGCGGCCGCATCGGATCATCCCTCGACCTCTCCCGCACCATCCAGGAGGTCAGCGCCGCCGTGGTGCCGCGCTTCACGGATGTCGCGGGCACGTACCTGCGTGAGCAGGTCATCGCGGGCGAAGGCTTCCCGGACGGGCCGCCCGACGCGACCACCCTGTGGCACCGGGTCGCCGTCGAGCACGTCGACGAACCGGGCCGCTGGGACGATGTCGTACCGGTCGGCGAGTCGATGCCGTTCCCCGAGCACACGCCGTTCTTCCAGTGCATGACCACCGGTGATCCGGTGCTGGTGCCGAGGATCAGCGAGCAGATGGGCACCGCCATCGCCTCGCAGTTCGAGAAGCGCGACATCCGGCCGCTGATCAACGGCCGCTCCATGCTCGTCGTGCCGCTGAAGGCACGCAACGTCGTCCTCGGCTTCATGATCCTGCTGCGCCACGCGGAGCGCGCCCTGTTCAACGACATGGACCGGGTGACCGGGGCCGAACTGGCCGCACGCGCGGGGCTCGTCCTCGACAACGCCCGGATGTACACCTACCAGGAGAGCGTCGCCGAGACGCTCCAGGACTCGATGCTGCCGCAGGTCACCCCGCGGATGGCCGGGTGCGACACGGCCACCCGCTATCTGCCGGGCACCCTGCTCGGCCGGGTCGGCGGCGACTGGTTCGACTCCGTGAAGCTGCCCGGTTCACGGACCGCCCTGGTGGTGGGTGACGTCATGGGTCACGGGCTCAACTCGGCAGCGATGATGGGGCAGTTGCGGACCGCCGTACAGACGATGGCCGCGCTCGACCTGCCCCCCGAGCAGCTGCTGCGCAACCTCGACGACCTCGCCCAGCGTCTCGGCGAGCACTATCTCGCCACCTGTCTGTACGCGGTCTACGACCCGATCCGGCACGAGCTGCTGATGGCGAACGCCGGGCATGTGCCGCCGGTCCTCGTCCGGGCGGCCGATGGGCGCAGCGAACTGCTCGACCTGCCCACCGGTGCCCCGATCGGCGTCGGCGGAGTGCCCTTCCGGAGCGTTCGGGTGCCCGTGGCCCCCGGCGATCGTCTCGTGATGTGCACCGACGGGCTGGTGGAGGTTCGGGGAGAGGACATCGGGGTCGGCCTCGCGACACTGTGCGAGTCGGCGGCGCACCCGGCCGCCTCGATGGACGACGCCTGCGACACGATCATCCGATCGCTCAACACCCGTGGTGGGCGCAAGGACGACGTCGCTCTGCTGATGGCCCGGCTCAACGGCATCGCTCCCGAGTCGGTCGCGACCTGGGAACTGTCGCTGGAGCCGCGGGAGGCAGCCCGGGCGCGCCGGCTGGTCCGTGGGCAGCTGGCGTCCTGGGGGCTCGCCTCGGTGACGGAGACCGTGGAGCTCCTGGTCGGCGAGGTCGTGACCAACGCGATCCGCCACGCGGACGGGCGCCGTGCGGAACTGCGGCTGGTCAGGGCCGAGTCGCTGGTGTGCGAAGTGGCGGACGACGACCACACCCTGCCGACGCTGCTCGACACCTCGGGGGACGACGAGGCCGGGCGCGGACTGCGGGTGGTGAGCGCGCTGGCGCGTGAGTGGGGGACCAGCCGTACGGCAGGCGGCAAGACCGTGTGGTTCGAGCTGGCTCTGCCCCGGGCAGGGGCCGCTGCGCGAGCGGGGCACCGGTAGGGCGTGCAGGAGCCCTGCGGGGGCACCCCGTAGGGCGGGTCCGTGTCCGCGCGAGCCCGGCGGGTGCAGGCGCGTCTGTGTCCGTGCCGGCGGGGCAGGCGTAAGGCAGACCCACTTCTGTGCCGGCGAGGCACGAGTGGCCCGACCGTCACGCTGTCGAACGCGACGTGAAGGTATGCACACGATGCTTGTCGCCGTAACACCGGAGCGGTAGACCGATCTTGACGTGGTGTCACATCCTGGGGAGCTGGTCATGAGCGTGACGAGTCGGTACAAGGACGCCTGGGACGGCTTCTGGGGCGAGGCCTCCGGTGAACCGGGATCGGTCCTGTGGGACGCCGAGCCGGCGCTGACCGCGGGACTGCATCTGGCGCTGTACGAACCGCATGTGGACCACCCCGGACTGACCCTGCTGGACCTCGGCTGCGGCAACGGCACCCAGACCCGTTTCCTCGCCGACCGCTTCCCCACGGTGATGGGAGCGGATCTCTCGGCCGCCGCCATCGAACTCGCCGTGCAGCAGGAGAAGTCCCCGGCCGCGGGCGGCGACGCACCCTCGGGCGAGATGCGGTTCCGCCAGCTCGACGCCGTCGATGCCGAGCAGGTGGCCGCACTGCGCGAGGAGCTCGGCGACTGCAACGTCTATATGCGCGGGGTGCTCCATCAGAGCGACCCACAGGACCGCCAGGATCTTGCCGACACGGTCGCGACCCTGGTCGGTGAGCGGGGGCGGGCGTTCGTGGTGGAGCTGGCGGAGGCCGCGGGACAGCAGCTGGCCCGGCTGGCCCAGGCGGCGTCCGGCCCGCCGCCCAAGCTCCAGCCGGTGTTCCGGCACGGCATCGTGCCCGGAGCGGTGTCGGACGCGGACATGGTCGAGTACTTCCGTACGGCGGGACTCACGGTGTTCGCGAGCGGAAGCCTTCCGCTGACGACGACCGAGTATCAGAAGGACGGTTCGCGGATCGAGCTGCCCTCGAAGTGGCTGGTTCTCGGCCGCCGCTGAGAATGCACCACGAGCTCCATTTCCCCTTCCCAGTACGTCGTCTGACGGAGCGCCAGGTTCCTTTCCGTCGCCGAAAATTGGTCTGGACCACAACGGTGAACTGTGGTTAGGGTGCGCTGTGGACCCGCACCGCTCACCCCGGTCACGGGTCCGCTCCTGCCGAGCTGCTGATGGGACCGGGCTGTGATCGACATCGTGGTGGTGCTGAGGGCCGAGGACGCGGTTCTCGACTTTCTCTCCATACTCACCGACCCCGAGGCCCGCGAGGTCCACGTCCTGTGCGCAGGCACCGCGGAATCGGTGGTGCTGCCCGCCGGAAGCGACCGGGCCGACCGGCTCGCCGCGCTGGCCCGGCGGGAACGGCCGGTGGACGAAGCCGCCGCCTCACCCGGGTCCGGTCCGCTCGCCGAAGCCATCGGCAAAGCCGCGGCGGGCCGGGCGGCCCGTGTCTGGACGCACTCGCCCGCCGACAACCGGGGCAGCCGCGGCCTGCTCGGGCGGGACGCGGCCATCGCGGCCGGGGACCTGTCCGTCCTCCACGCGGTGGGGTACTCGCCCTACCTCCAGGTCGTCAGCGACCTCGACCGTCCCCTCGACCGCGACCTCGCCGCCGCCAAACTCCGCTTCGTGAACCGCCATTGCGGTCATCTGCTGCGTGCCGACTCGGCCCAGCACCGGATCGACACCGCCCGTATCCCGGCGACCGAACGCTTCTTCGCCGCGGGCGCCGACGAGCGCGAGCGGCTGTTCGCCCTCCTCGCGAGTCTCGGGGACGACGCCGCCTCGGTCGTCGACCCCTGGGAGTTCGCCACCTCCGCCTACGAGCAGGAACGACTCGACGCCACGACCTCGTGGATCGCCGGCTGGTGCACCCTGGACGACGGACCGCTGATCGAGGTCGGCGCCTGTGAGGGAGCACTCACCACCCGGCTGACCGGCAAAGGCTTCGACGTCGAGGCCACCGAGCCCAACGCTGCGTTCCGCGCCCGGCTCGCCGAACGCGTCGCCGGCGAAGCCCGCGTGCACCCCGACGACCTCGAGACGCTCGCCGCCGGACGACGCCTTCCGGGCGCCGCGTACCTGCTGATCGAGATGCTCTACTACGGCCAGGATCTCGGCCTCCTGGACACGCTTCCGGCCGATCTGGTCTTCGTCGCCCTGGAACCGGCCGCCCTCGCCACACGGCTGCGCCCCTGGCTCGCGGCCTCGACGGGCTGGGAACAGGTCGACGAGACCCAACTGGTCTTCCCCGCGGTGGAGTCGGTGTGCGGCGGCCGGGCCTATCTGAGCAAACGCGGCAGCGTCGGCGTCCTGCTGCGCCGGACCGCCGGCTGACATCGCTGTCACGCCCCGGAGGCCCCTGTGTACGACGTCTGTGTCGGGCTCGGATACCACTGCGAGTCGACCTACCAGATCCGGCGCGTCACCGGCAGCGACCGCGCCCACTTCTTCGACTGGCTGGACCTCGAGTTCGAGTCCGTGCTCGAAGCCGTCGAATCCGACTTCCGCAATGTGCTGCGACCCGGGTTGACCGAGCCGTTCAGCGACGGGGCCTGCGCACTCGACCGAGGGTCCGACATCCGGTTCTTCCACGAGTTCCGAGCCGTGGAGGGACAACCGCTGACCGCGGACGACATCGCGCGGCAGTTCCCGGCGGTCAAGGCCAAGTTCGAGCACCTGGCCGTGCGATGGCGTGAACTGACCGCCTCCGACGCCCGGGTCCTCTATGTGCACCACGACGCCTTCGACGAACTCACCGCGGCCGACCTCCGACGGCTCCGAGCACTGCTGTCCGCCCGCAACCCCGGCCACCGGTTCGCGCTGCTCTGGCTGCGCCGGACACCTCCGCCGGACGCCGCCGCGCTGCCGCCCGGCATCGGCTGGGACACCGTCGCGGCCCGGCCCGGACGCTGGGAAGGCGACGACGACGCCTGGGACGCCGTGTTCGCCCGGCTCGACCCTCACGTCCTGTGGCCCGGATCCGGCTGATCCCTGAACCCCGGGTGCCACTGTTCCCCGGAGGGCGGGCTCCGCCCGACCCCTCCCGCCCGTCCCACTCCACGAGGAGCCCATGTCTGTGTCCGCACACCCCTTATGGCGCACGGTCGTCCTCTCGCCGCACTTCGACGACGCCGCGCTCTCCCTGGGCGGGCTGCTGCCCCTGCTGCCCGGGCCGACCGCCATCGTCACCGTGTACGGCGGCGCCCCGCCCGCGGACGCTCCGACGTCCTGGTGGGACAGTTCCTGCGGTTTCTCCTCCGCGGCCGAGGCCTACCGGTGCCGCCGTGCCGAGGACGCCGCGGCGTGCGGCCTGCTCGGCGCGGAGCAGGTGGTGCTCGACCATCCCGACGGCCCCTACGCCGACAGCGCCGAACTCCCCGGCCTGGACGCCTTTCTGGAGACTCTCGCGCCGGACGTCCGCCTCCTCGTCCCGCTCGGCACGAACCAGCCCGACCACGCGACGGTGCGGCGCCGGGCCCTGAAGGTCCTCGCCGCCCTCCGCGCGCCCCTGCCCTGGGTCTACGCGGACCTCCCCTACACCGGCCATCTGCCCGAGTGGGGAACCGACGAGGCCGACGCGGCCCTCGCGGTGAACACCACCTACGGCCCGGCGTACCGGGAACTGCTGGACGGCCACCGCACCACGGTCCGGCACGGTCTGCGCCTCGACGACGACCAGTGGGCGCGCAAGCGGGCGGCCGTGCTGTGCCACGGCTCGCAGCACGCCGCGCTCGCCGGTGACCACGGCGGATTCCTCGCCCGCACGGGACCGCTGAGCGCCGAGTTGGTCTGGTCCCTGGAGCCGGGGACACCTCCGGAGGCGGGGTCCTGACGTCGGCGGACGGCGCGTCCTGACGTCGGCGGACCGCGCGCGTTGACCGGAACGGGTGATGCCAGTGGTCCACCCCAGAGGCAGTTATCCACAGGGCTGGTCGACGTGCCGGGCGACGCGTACGGTTTCGTCGCATGAAGATCCTCATCAGCGCCGACATGGAGGGCGCCACCGGTGTCACCTGGCCTGCCGACGTGCTGCCGGGCACTCCCCAGTGGGAGCGCTGCCGGGCCCTGTTCACCTCCGATGTGAACGCCGCGGCTCTCGGCTTCTTCGACGGCGGTGCCGATGAGGTGCTCATCAACGAAGCGCACTGGACCATGCGCAATCTGCTGCTGGAGCAGCTGGACGAGCGGGTGCAGATGCTCACCGGGAAGCACAAGTCGCTGTCCATGGTCGAGGGTGTGCAGCACGGCGACGTGGACGGCATCGCCTTCGTCGGCTATCACACGGGCGCCGGCACCCAGGGCGTGCTCGCGCACACCTATCTGGCCAACTCGATCACGGGCGTCTGGCTGAACGGCACCCGGGCGAGCGAGGGCCTGCTGAACGCGCACGTGGTCGCGGAGTACGGCGTGCCGGTCGTCCTCGTCACCGGGGACGACCTGACCTGCGTCGACGCCGGGGGATACGCGCCCGCGGCCCGCGCGGTCGCGGTGAAGGACCATGTCTCGCGGTACGCGGCGGTGTGCCGGACCCCGGCCCGTACCGCGGCGGACATCCGAGCCGCGGCCAAGGAAGCGACCGCGCTCGCGGTGCGCCACGAACCGGTGCGTGGCGGGCCGTTCACCGTGGAGCTGGAGTTCGACGCGGACCATCTGGCGGCCGCCGCCACCGTCGTGCCCGGGGTCGCGGGCAGCGGGGAGCGGCGCGTCGCCTACAGCAGCGAGACCATGTACGAGGGCATCCGCACCTTCAAAGCGGTCACGACGATCGTCTCGGCGGCGATGGAGGAGCAGTATGGCTGACGTGACAGGGCCCATCGACGACCGGGCGCTCGACGAGGTGGTGACCTTCACCTCCGAGCTCATCCGGATCGACACGACCAACCGCGGGGGCGGGGACTGCGTCGAGCGGCCCGCCGCGGAGTACGTGGCGCAGCGGCTCGCCGACGCCGGCATCGAACCGACCCTGCTGGAACGCACGCCCGGGCGCACCAATGTCGTCGCGCGTATCGAGGGCACCGATCCGTCGGCGGATGCCCTGCTGGTCCACGGTCATCTGGACGTCGTGCCCGCCGAACCCGACGACTGGACGGTGCACCCCTTCTCCGGCGAGATCCGCGACGGCGTCGTCTGGGGCCGCGGCGCGGTCGACATGAAGAACATGGACGCGATGATCCTGGCCGTCGTCCGGGCCTGGGCCCGGGCGGGCGTCAGGCCCCGGCGGGACATCGTCATCGCCTACACCGCCGACGAGGAGGCCAGCGCGGCCGACGGTTCCGGCTTCCTCGCCGACGAGCACCCCGGTCTCTTCGAGGGGTGCACGGAAGGGATCAGCGAGTCCGGGGCGTTCAGCTTCCACGCCGGTCCCGGGATGACGCTCTACCCCATCGCCGCGGGGGAGCGGGGCACCGCGTGGCTCAAGCTGACCGCACGTGGCCGGGCCGGTCACGGCTCCAAGGTCAACCGGACCAACGCCGTCAGCCGCCTCGCGGCCGCTGTCGCCAGGATCGGGGACCACCGGTGGCCCCTGCGGCTCACCCCGACGGTGCGTGCCGCTCTCGCCGAGCTCGCCGCCCTTCAGGGCCTCGACGCCGATGTCGAAGCCGAGGACTTCGACGCGGACGAACTGATGCTGAAGCTCGGCACGTCAGCGGCCCTCGTCGAGCCGACCGTGCGCAACAGCGCCAATCCGACCATGCTGGACGCCGGCTACAAGATCAATGTGATCCCCGGCCATGCCACGGCCTTCATCGACGGACGCATGGTGCCCGGCGGCGAGGACGAGTTCCGCGAGACCATGGACCGGCTGACGGGACCGGACGTGGACTGGGAGTTCCACCACCGCGAGGTGCCCCTCCAGGCACCCGTCGACTCCCCGACCTTCGCCCAACTGCGCGCCGCCGTCGAGCGGTTCGACCCCGAGGGCCATGTCGTGCCGTACTGCATGCCCGGCGGCACCGACGCCAAGCAGTTCTCCCGGCTCGGGATCACGGGCTACGGCTTCTCGCCGCTGAAGCTGCCCCACGGCTACGACTACGCGGCGATGTTCCACGGTGTCGACGAGCGGGTCCCGGTGGAGGCACTCCACTTCGGGGTGCGGGTGCTCGACCACTATCTGCGTTCCGCATAGGGGGAGTTGGAAATGGTACCGACAGGAGCCTATGGAACGTGGCCTTCGCCCATCGCCGCGGCGCTCGCCGCGTCGCACAGCGGAAGGCCCGAGTTCCCCGGCATGGTCGGTGACGAGGTCTGGTGGACGGCGCCGCGCCCGACCGAAGGCGGCAGACGGGCCCTGATGCGCCGCCGGGCCGACGGAGTCGAGGAATCCGTGCTCCCCGCTCCGTGGAACGTCCGCAGCCGCGTCATCGAGTACGGCGGACACCCGTGGGACGGCGTCGTGGAAGGCGACGGCGGAGCGCTCGTCGTCTTCGTGAACTTCGTCGACCAGCGGCTGTACGCCTTCGAGCCGGACGAGCCCGGCGCCGAACCGCGCCCCCTCACACCGCTCTCGTCCGTCGGCGGCGGCCTGCGCTGGGCCGAGCCGAGGATCCACGCCGAGCGGAACGAAGTGTGGTGCGTGCTGGAGGAGTTCACCGGCGAGGCGCCCACCGATGTGCGGCGCGTGATCGCGGCCGTGCCACTGGACGGATCGGCCGCCCGGGACCGCGGCGCCGTACGGGAGCTCTCCGACGACCGCCACCGCTTCGTCACCGGGCCACGGCTCTCGCCGGACGGACGGCACGCGGCCTGGATCGCCTGGGACCATCCGCGGATGCCCTGGGACGGCACCGTGGTGATGCTCGGCGAGGTGACGCACGACGGCCCGTTCGCCTCGGTGCGCCCCGTCGTCGGGGAGAGCGACGAGTCGGTATGCCAGGTCGACTGGGCTCCGGACGGCTCGCTGCTCTTCGTCTCCGACGCCGGCAACTGGTGGGAGCTCCAGCGCGTCCGGCCGGAAGCCCTCGGGTCCGGTGCCGCGCGGCCCACCCCGCTGTGTCCCGGCCGCGGGGAGGAGTTCGGCGGGCCGCTGTGGAAGCTGGGCCTCACCTGGTTCCGCCCCCTGGCCGACGGACTCGTCGCCGTGATCCACGGCAAGGGCGCCACCACCCTCGGGATACTCGACCCGGAGACCGGCGAACTCGTGGACGCCGCCGGGCCCTGGACCGACTGGGCCCCGATGCTCACCGTGCACGGCGACCGGGTGATCGGCGTGGCGGCCAGCCCGCGCAGCGCCTACGAGATCGTCGAGCTGGACACCCGCACCGGGCGTACCCGGGTCATCGGCTCGGCGCACGACGACCCGGTGGACCCGGCGTACTACCCGGAGCCGCAGATCCGTACCTTCGCCGGTCCCGACGACCGGGCGATCCATGCCCACATCTATCCGCCGCACAGCCCCGACCGGGTGGCGCCCGACGACGAGCTGCCGCCCTACGTGGTCTGGGCCCACGGCGGGCCCACCAGTCAGGTCCCCCTCGTCCTCGACCTGGGGATCGCCTACTTCACCTCCCGCGGCATCGGGGTCGCCGAGGTGAACTACGGCGGCTCCACCGGATACGGCAGGGAATACCGCGAGCGCCTGCGCGAGCAGTGGGGGGTCGTCGACGTCGAGGACTGCGCGGCCGTCGCCGCCGCCCTCGCGGACGAGGGCACCGCGGATCCGGCCCGCCTCGCGATCCGCGGCGGCAGCGCCGGGGGATGGACCACCGCCTCATCGCTGACCAGCACCGATGTGTACGCCTGCGGCACGGTCATCTTCCCCGTGCTGGATCTGGTGAGCTGGGCCGCGAGCGAGACCCACGACTTCGAGTCCCGCTATCTGGATTCGCTGATCGGGCCGATCGACGAGGTGCCCGGCCGCTATCGCGAGCGCTCTCCGTCGGAGCACGTCGACCGGATCACCACACCGTTCCTGCTGCTCCAGGGTCTCGACGACGTCATCTGCCCGCCCGTGCAGTGCGAGCGGTTCCTGGCGCGGATGGCGGGCCGCGGTGTGCCGCACGCCTACATCGCCTTCGAGGGGGAGGGCCACGGCTTCCGCCGTGCGGAGACCATGATCCGCGCCCTGGAGGCCGAACTCTCCCTGTACGCGCAGACCTTCGGCATCGCCCGGCCCGACATCCCGTTGCTGGAGCTCAAGAAGTGACCGTCACACCCCTGACGCGGCCCCGACGACTGCGGGCGGGGGACAGGGTCGCCGTCGTTGCTCCGAGCGGACCCGTCCCCGACGACCGTCTGGAGGAGGGCCTCGGCATCCTGCGGGGCTGGGGCCTGGAGCCTGTCGTGATGCCCCATGTCCGCGGGCGGCATCCGGATTTCTGGTACCTCTCGGCATCCGACGACGACCGCGCCCGGGACCTGACGGACGCCTGGTGCGACCCGTCGGTGTCGGCCGTCATCTGCGCCCGCGGAGGGTACGGCGCGCAGCGCATGACCGACCTCCTCGACTGGACGGCCATACGGTCGGCCGGCCCCAAGGCGTTCGTCGGCTACAGCGATGTGACCGCCCTGCACGAGGCGTTCGCGACCCGTCTGGGCCTCGCCACACTGCACGGGCCGATGGTGGGTGCGACCACCTTCCTCAAGGACGACCGCACGCAGGAGTCGCTGCGGGCCACGCTGTTCGAGCCGGAGTCGGTGCGCACACTCGGCCTGGACACCGCCCGCACGATGATCCCCGGCCGGGCCCGGGGCATCACCCTCGGTGGCTGCGTGAGCCTCCTCGCCGCGGACCTCGGCACACCGCACGCCAGGCCCTCCGCCCGGGGCGGACTGCTGCTGCTGGAGGACGTGGGCGAGGAGGACTACCGCCTCGACCGGGTGCTCACCCAGCTCCTGCGCACCGGCTGGCTCGACGGCGTCGCGGGTGTCGCCCTCGGCTCCTGGGCGCAGTGCGGCCCCTACGAACAGATCCGGGCCGTGCTGCGGGACCGCCTGGGCGGCCTCGGTGTCCCGGTGGTCGAGGAGCTGGGCTTCGGGCACAGCGACACCGCTCTGACGATGCCGCTCGGCGTTCCGGCGGAGCTGGACGCCGAGTCGTGCACCCTCACGCTGGACGAACCGGCGCTGATCTGACGACGGTCAGCGGCCGAGCGCCGCGTACCCCGGCCTGATGACCTCGTCGATCAGCCGGCGGCGCTCCGGCAGCGGCAGGAACGCGGACTCGACCGCGGCGACCGTGAGCTCCTCGAAGACCTCGGGGCCGTAGCCGAACGCGTCGGCCATGTGCTGGAACTCCTGGCTCATGGTCGTCCCCGACACCAGACGGTTGTCGGTGTTGAGCGTGACGCGGAAGCCGAGGCGGCGCAGCAGGTCGAGCGGGTGCGTCGCGTAGTCCTTGGCCGCGCCCGTCTGGAGGTTGGAGGTCGGGCAGACCTCCAGCGCGATGCCGTTGTCCCGGATGTAGGCGGCGAGCCCGCCCAGCTCCGCGGTGCCGTCGTCGTGCACCGTGATGTCGTCGGTGATGCGCACACCGTGCCCGATCCGCTCAGCGCCGCAGATCTGCACGGCCTCGTGGATCGACTCGGCGCCCACGGCCTCACCGGCGTGGATCGTGAAGTGGCAGTTGTGCCGCTTCAGATGCTGGAAGGCGGGCAGATGGCGGGCCGGCGGGTTGCCGATCTCGCCGCCCGCGATGTCGAAGCCCGCCACCCCACGGTCCCGGTGGGCGACCGTGAGCTCGGCTATCTCCAGCGACCGGTCGGTGTGACGCATGCCGGTGAGCAGGGCGCGGACGGTGATCCGGCCGTCCGCGCGGCGCTCGCCCTCGCGGAATCCGGCGTTGACCGCGTCCACGACCTCGTCGAGGGTCAGACCGCGCTCCAGGTGCTGCTCGGGGGCGTAGCGCACCTCGGCGTAGACGACGCCGTCCGCCGCCAGGTCCTCGGCGCACTCCGCCGCGATGCGCTCCAGCGCCTCGCGGGTCTGCATCACCGCGCAGGTGTGGGCGAAGGTCTCGAGATAGCGCTCGAGCGAGCCGGAGTCCGCCGCGTCACGGAACCAGGTCGCGAGCGCGGCCGGGTCCTCGGTGGGCAGATCGCGGTAGCCGCACTCCCGGGCCAGTTCGATGATCGTGGCGGGGCGCAGGCCGCCGTCGAGGTGGTCGTGGAGGACGGCCTTGGGCGCGCGCAGGATGTCAGACAAGTGCATGCACCGGGAGTGTACGGCACCCGCTTCGGGCGGGCCGTGACGGCCGTCTCACGAGCCCGCCGGCCGGTTCGTCAGAGCACCGGTCCCTCCGATCGGTTCGTCCGGAGCGTCGGCCCCGCCGGTCAGTTCGTCTGGAGCACCGGCATCGCGGGCGCCCCCGTCGGCAGCATGTGCTTGGCGGCCAGGATCGCGGTGTCCCCGACCCGTACCACCTGCGTGATGAGCACGGCGGGGGTGTCGGCCGCCCGGCCCAGCTGCTCGCCGCGCCGCCGCCCGAGCAGTGTCGCGCTCATCGCGCTGTGCGCGGTCAGGGCCACTCCGCGCGAGGCGCCGGTCAGGACCGCGAGCATCGAGCCGGCAGGGGCGGACGCGGTGCGCAGCGCCTCGGCGAAGTCCGGGTGCGCCTTCTCCAGCACCTCGTCGGCGGCCGCCCACTCCTGGCTGAGCGCCGCCGCCGTACCGTCCCCGGCCAGCAGCGACTCCCAGAACCGCAGCTCCGCGCCGGCCGGTGCCAGCAGATGCTGGGTGGTGAAGTCGGTGGGTTCCTCGACCGTGCGCAGCAGCGGCCGCACCCGCAGCGGGGAGCCTGCGGCGAGCAGGTCCTCCAGCGGCTGGATGTGCTCGTAGCCCCGTCGGGGCGGGCGGTCGCTGACGGTCCTGCCGACGCCTCGCCGGACCGAGAGCAGTCCGTCCTCCTGGAGCAGGAGCAGGGCCTCGCGCAGGGCGGGTCGGCTCACCCCCAGTTCACCGGCCAGCCGGGGTTCCGACGGAAGAGTGGAGCCGGGCGGGTAGGTGCCGTCGTGGATCGCGTCGGCGATCCGCTCGTACAGCACGACGACCGGTCTGCGCTGCTGCCCGCCGACTGCCATGGCCCCTCCTCGGTTCGCCTCGGCCACTTGTCAGACAAGGATGGTGAACGGCGCTCAGGGTGGCAAGCCGCCGACGGCCGGTGTCGTCAGCTTGCCATGCCTCCACCCGCACGTCCGGCTCCGGTGTCCGGCAGGCCCCTGCCCGCGGGTTGTGACCTGACGCGATGTCGGATTCCGCCTCCCGCCTTCCTCCCGCCCGCTTTCCTGCCGCCGCCTTCCTCTCGTCGCACACGTTGAAGACCCGGTGGACGCGCGTGAGGATGGAACGATGCGAAATATCGTGATCGTCGACGCTCCCTCGAACCTGGGCCTGCGCCCGCCCGCCCCCGGAGCCGTGCCGGGCTGCTACAAGCTCGCCGGCGCGCTGCGGGAACAGCGCATCGTCCAGCGGCTCGGAGCCTTCGAGGGCGGTGTCGTCGTACCGCCGCGCTACGACCGGGGCGACTGGCAGGAGGGCGACGGTGTCTTCAACGCCGACGCGATCGCCGCGTACACCCCCAGGCTCGCGGACCGTATCGAACACCATGTGCGCGCCGGTGACTTCCCCCTCGTCCTCGGCGGGGACTGTTCGATCCAGCTCGGCGCCTCGCTCGCCCTGCGCCGGCTGGGCCGGTACGGGCTCGCCGCGGTCGACGCCTCCGCGGATTTCCGGCACCCCGGCAACTCCGCGCACGTGGGCGCGGCGGCCGGTGAGGAACTGGCGCTCGCCACCGGGCGCGGCCAGGAGGACCTGACGAACCTGGAAGGGCTGCGGCCCTATCTGCGGGACGAGGACATCCGGCTCATCGGCATCCGCGACTGCTTCCACGACGACCGCGCCGAACTCGCCGAGCTGAAGATCCCGACGATGACGGTGGCGGAACTGCGCGAGTGGGGCATCCCCGAACTGACGTCGGCCGTCGTGCAGACCCTCGAAGTGCCCCCGCTGGAGGGCTATTGGGTCCATCTCGACGCCGATGTGCTCGACCCGCGCGTCATGCCGGCCGTCGACAGCCCCGACCCGGACGGGCTGCTGCCGCACGAACTGACCCTGCTGCTCAAGGGACTGGTGCGTTCGCCCCGTTGCGTGGGCATGAATGTGACCGTGTACGACCCAGATCTCGACCCGGACGGCGGCGCGGGGGCGCTGCTCACCGACCTGATCGTCGCCGCCTTCACCGAGGACTGACCCCCCGAGCCCTCTGGCCGGGGCGGCGACAAAGCTGTTCCATGGTCGTCGGGTTGCCGCCGGAACCGTCGGCGGCCCCGCGGCGAGCAAAGCGAGGTTGCCTTGGCCACGACCGTCCGGCGCACCGTACTGACCCTGCCCGCAGCCCCCGTGGGGCCGCCGAACCCGTTGCCCGCGCTGCGACCGCTCGACGAGATGCACGCGATCGACGAGCGGACCAGAGCGGAACTGCCGCGCGAGATGGCGCGGCAGATCGGCTACGAGCCGTTGCGCACCCTGCTGCCGGTGCGTGTGCTGGACGGCTACGGCCGCAACCGCGCCCCCGCCGATCTCGACGCGATCGTCATCGAGAACGACCACCTGCGTGCGACCGTGCTCCCGGGCCTCGGCGGCCGGATCCACTCGCTGCACCACAAGCCCACCGGCCGTGAACTCCTCTACCGCAACCCGGTGTTCCAGCCCGCCGACTTCGCGCTCAACGGTGCCTGGTACTCCGGCGGCATCGAGTGGAACATCGGCGCGACCGGCCACACCACACTGTCCTGCGCACCCCTGCACGCGGCCGTCGTGCCCGCCCCGGACGGCGGCCGGATGGTCAGACTCTGGGAATGGGAACGGCTGCGGGACCTGCCCTTCCAGGTCGATCTGTGGCTGCCCGCCGACTCCGCGTTCCTCCATGTCGGCGTGCGGATCCGCAATCCGCACGAGAAGCCCGCGCCGGTGTACTGGTGGTCCAACATCGCCGTCGAGGAGCACGCGACCACCCGCGTGCTCGCCCCCGCCGACGAAGCCTGGCACTTCGGTTACGAACGCAGCCTGCGCCGGGTGCCCGTACCGGAGTACCGCGGCGCGGACCGGACGTATCCGCTGCGCAGTGAGTACCCGGCCGACTACTTCTACGAAGTGCCCCCCGAGGCCCGCAAATGGATCGCGTCCCTGGACGCCGCGGGGCAGGGCCTCGTGCAGACATCGACCGACACCCTGCGCGGCCGGAAGCTGTTCCTGTGGGGCTCCGGACGCGGTGGCCGGCGCTGGCAGCAGTGGCTGACCGAGCCGGACACCCCGGGATACGCCGAGATCCAGGCCGGTCTCGCCCGCACCCAGCTGGAACACGTACGGCTCGACGGCGGCGAGGAGTTCAGCTGGCTGGAGTCGTACGGCCCGCTGGCCGCGGACCCCGACACGGTGCACGGCGAGGACTGGGGCGCGGCCCGTGCCGAGGTGGAGGCGCGCCTCGCGGACGCGCTGCCGCGCGAGACCGTCGACGCCGCGTACGAGGCCTGGCTGCCCTGCGCGGACACCGAACCGGCCACCCGGCTCGCCCGCGGATCCGGCTGGGGCGCGCTCGAAGTCCTGCGCGCGGGCCACAAACTGCCGGGCACACCCTTCGACGAGTCGACGCTCGACGAAGAACAGGCGCCCTGGCGTGAGCTGTTGACGAGCGGTGTCCTGCCCGAGCCGCGCCGCGTCGCTCCGCCGGGCCCCTCACTCGTCGCCCCGCACTGGCGGGACATGCTGGAGACCGCTCCCGCCGACCCGCTGACCGAGTACCACCTGGGTGTCGCCCAGTGGCACGCCGGCGATCTCGCGCAGGCCGTCCGGAGCTGGGAGCGGGGACTGGCGCTCGCCCCCTCGCGCTGGCCGTTGCTGCGCTGCCTCGCCGTCGCGGACCAGGAGGGCGGCAACGGCCGACGGGCCGCCGAACGCTATCTGGAGGCGTTCGACGACCTGTGCCAGGAGCGTCGCGACGACGGCGAGGCATGGACGGCGGCCCTGGCGGCTCTCGGCCGTGAGGCGATCGACGCACTCCTCGCGGCCGACCGTCCGGCGGACGCCCGCTCGGTCTGGTCCCGGCTGCGCCCGGCGGTACGGCAGCGCGGCCGGTTCCGTCTCGCGGAGGCCAGACTGCTCCTCGCCGAGGGCCGGCCGCGGGAGGCACGGGCGGTCTTCGACGAGGGCTTCGAGGTCGCCGACCTGCGGGAGGGTGCGGAGATCCTCAACGAGGTCTGGGCGGCCACGACGGATGACCCGCTGCCCGACGCGTACGAGTACCGGATGCGGCCGCAGGGCTGACGCGGTTGCCCCGGCGGCCGGTGCTCAGACCGCCTTGCGGTCGACGTACTCGAAGACCGCGCCGTCGGGGTGAACGGCGATCAGATTGCGGCCCGCGGGGGTCGGGACCGGTCCGGCCACGACCTGTGCGCCGACCTGGGAGAGGGTGGCGTACGCATCGTCCACGTCGGCGACCGCGATCGTCGCCGTCACCTTGCGCAGCACTTCGAGCTCCGACTCGGGGCCGCTCATCAGCAGGAAGCAGCCGACGGCCGCGACCGAGACACCGCCGCGCTCGAAGCGCATCGGCTCGGTGCCGGTGAGGCGTTGGTAGAAGGCCGCCGCGGCCTCCAGGTCGTCGACGCAGATGCGCAGCGTGGTTCCCAGGATCTCCATAGGCAGAGCCTAGTAAAGGGGGCGGGGAGGTGGAATCAGTTGCCCGATTGAGGGCGTGATGCGAGGATCCGCGGCGCCGGTCGGGCTTGCGGGGATGGCGGTCCACCGCGGGGCGTTCAGGCCCGGCAGAGCACCTCGGCGTGCGGCACGAGGAAACAGGCGTCCTCGTGCGAGCCCCACGCGCGCCAGCCCTCGGCGATGGCCTTCAGCCGGTCGGCGGTGGTGTGACCGCCGTCGACCGCGAGTTCGGCATACACCGACGCCGTCGTCCGGTCCGCCCACAGCCCGCTCCACCACGCCCGGTCCTGCCCTCCGGCGAAACACCACGCCGAGGCGGTGACGGTGACCTCGTCGAAGCCGGCGGCGCGCGCCCAGGACAGCAGCTGCCGGCCGGCGTCGGGCTCACCGCCGTTGGCCCGTGCGACCCGACGGTAGAGGTCCAGCCACTCCTCCAGCAGAGGTGTCTCGGGGAACCAGGTGAAGGTGCCGTAGTCGCTGTCGCGCGCGGCGACCGTGCCGCCGGGGCGGCACACCCGTCGCATCTCGCGCAGCGCCTGGACCGGGTCACCCACGTGCTGAAGCACCTGATGGGCATGGACGACGTCGAACGAGTCGTCGGGGAAGTCCAGTGCGTGGACGTCGGCGACGGTGAAGTCCGTGTTGCCCAGCCCGCGTTCGGCCGCCAGCTCACGGGCCTTGCCGACGATGTCCGCGGCCAGGTCCACGCCCGTGACATGGCCCTCGGGGACCAGGGCCGCCAGGTCGGCGGTGATGGTCCCCGGGCCGCAGCCGATGTCGAGGATCCTCATGCCGGGATGCAGCTCGTCGAGGAGGTAGGCGGCCGAATTGGCCGCGGTGCGCCAGGTGTGCGAGCGCAGTACGGACTCGTGGTGACCGTGGGTGTAGACGGCGGTCTCCTGCGGCATGGCCGGATCTCCTCTGGTGCGAACTGCCCCGGATGATGAGAACAGCCTAGGGCGCTGCGCCGCATATTGAGACCCGCGTCTTGCATGATGGACGCGGACCGGGCGTGGCGCGTTAGGCACCGAGGCCGCCGGGTACCCGCGCCCCATGGACACGAACCTGTCGGATCTCGCGGCTCAGAATGTGGCGCAGGTCGTCCGGGACGCCCTCAAGGACGAGTTGCGCGAGCAGACCAGGAAGCAGCGGCACGCCGCCCGTATGTACGCGGGCGCCAGTGCCGCCGGTCTCTACGGCGGTGCGGCGGTCGTCGCCTGCGCCGTCCTCGCGCTCGCCCTCGTGATACCCGGCTGGGCGGCCGCCCTGATCGTCGCCGTTCTGCTGCTGGCCGCGGCCGAGATGATGAAGCGCGCCGCGAAGCCGGGACCGGATGCGGCCGTCGCCGGGACGACCGGAACCCCGGCGGTGGTCGAGGAGCCGCCCATGCCGGAGGCGCCCCCGGTCGTACCGCCCGCCGGGAGCCCGGTCGGCCCGCCGCCCGTCACACCGCCGGCCGTGCCGCACGCACGCGAGAAGGAGTAGGTCTCCGAGGCAAGTCCCCGACCCGGCAACGGGGGTGCGCGGACAGGTGAGGGGGCGTCCACCGCGGTGGACGCCCCCTCACCCGTATCCAGGAGGGGCGAGCGAGGCCGCCTTTTGCGTCGGGCTCGGGAAGGCTAGGGTTCCGGCGCAGCGAGCCACCCACGAGGAGCCAGAGATGCCCGGTCGTCCGAGCGCGCGTTGACGTTGTAGGCCGTGACCGGCCTGTCATCGCGTGCTGCCCTTGACGTTGCGGCACAGCGAGCCTTCCCCTGCCCGAACCGGTGCGCCTGAGACGCGCCGGGTGACGGGCCTCGTTGTCGGCAACCCGAGGGATCCCCGTGCCGTCCGCATCCTCCGCCGCATCCGATTCCGGCCGGCCTGCTCCGTCGAGCCTGTGGCGGGACGCCGACTTCCGCAGACTCTGGATGGGGCAGACAGCCTCCCAACTCGGCGAACACGCCCATCTGGTGATCCTGCCGCTCTTCGCCGTCGTGACACTCGACGCCAGCGCCGGCCAACTGGGCGCCCTTCGCGCGGTGGGGCAGGCGCCGATCCTGCTGCTCTCGCTCTTCGCCGGCGCGTGGGTCGACAGATGGCGGACCCGTACGACGATGGTGCTCACGGACGTCGGCCGGGCTCTCGTCCTGGGCGCCGCCGCCGTGGCCGGCCTCTTCGGCGTGCTCGGCCTGCCCGCGTTGACGGCGCTCGCCTTCGCCGTCGGGACCCTGTCCGTGTTCTTCGACGTGGCCTACCAGGCGTCTCTCGTACGGCTGGTGGAACGCGACCGACTGGTGCGAGGCAACAGCGCGCTGGAGGGCAGCCGGTCCGCGGCGCAGATCGCCGGTCCCGCTCTCGGCGGTGCGTTGGTGACCCTGTTGTCGGCGCCGCTCGCCACCGCCTCCAACGCACTGTTCTTCGCGCTGTCGTTCCTGTCGATCCGGCGGATCCGCCGCTCCGAATCCGTCCCGGAACGCGCGGAACGTCCCCCACGCCTCTGGCGGCGGATCCAGGAGGGCCTGCGATTCGTCGCCGGCGACACCGCACTGCGGGCCGTGTGCCTGGCCTCGGCCGCCTTCCAGTTCTCCTTCGCGGCCATGATGACCGTCTATCTGCTCTTCCTGCCGCGGGAACTGCACCTGTCGGGCACGGTCGTAGGGCTGGTACTCGCGGCGGCGGGACCCGGCGCGCTGCTGGGCGCGCTGCTGGCGGCCCGCCTGCCGAGCCGGTTCGGCCACGGCGTGGTGCTCGTGTGTGCGGCGGTACTCGGCGACGGCGTGTTCCTGTGCGTGCCCGCGCTGCGCGGCTCCTCCGCGGTGACGATTCCCGTACTCCTCGCGGCCGGCTTCGTGTTCGGGCTCGGCGGCCAGTTGGTGAACGTCACGGTCATGGCCGTCCGGCAGGCCGTCACTCCGGCCGGGATGCAGGGCCGCGCGGCCGCGACGATCACGTTTGTCGGCATGGGACTGACCCCGCTCGGTTCTCTGCTCGGCGGATTCCTGGCACAGGAGTGGGGACTGCGCACCAGCCTGCTGGTGACGGCCGCGGGCATGATGCTGTCCCCGGCGGTGATGGCTGTGTCCCCACTCGCCCGCCTGGGTCGGGAACTCCCCGCCGCGCGCGACGCGCCTGTGAGCGCGAACGACGCGCCGCCGGGTTCGCACGACGCGCCGCCGGGTTCGCACGACGCGCCGCCGAGCTCACGCTCCTCGACGTGAGCCCTTGCCCGCCCGACGTCACAGAAGCGCCTGCGGCCGGTAGACCGTGAGCGCCTCCGCCGCCTTGTCGATGACCAACTCACCGGGGGCCTCGGTCACTTCACCGTCGAACGCCAGCGGAGTGCCCGGCGCCAGGCCCGTGATGCGGACCCTGCGCAGCTTCTGGGCCGCGTGCACCGGCGACCGGCTCAGCGGTCCCGCGAGTGCCGCCGCCAGCAGGCGCACGCCCGGCCACCGGCCGCCGTGCACGACGCGTACGTCCAGCAGTCCGTCGGCGAGATCCTGCCGGTGCCCGGGCGTCGGCCCCATGCGCTGGTACATGCCGTTGCCGGCGAACAGCAGCCACATCGGGCGCCGGCGACCCTGGACGTCGGCCTCCAGAGGATGCTCGCCGCGCAGGACGACCAGCGCCGCGAGCACCCCCGCCGGCCAGCCGCCGATCCGCGGCGACCAGTGTTCGCGGATGCGGACCAGTTCCGGGTAGACGCCCAGGCTGAAGGTGTTGAGGAAGTATCCGGAGCGCTCCTTGCCCTGGGCTGCGGGCGGGCCGGGCGTGAAGCGGCCGAGGTCGACCTTGACGGCCTCGCCGCCCGCGAGCGCTCGGCATGTGTCGTGGACCGACTCGATGCCGAGGTCGTAGGCGAAGTGGTTGAACGTACCGCCGGGGAAGACCGCCAACGGCACACCGCGGTGCGCGGCCACGACAGCCGCCCGGTTGATGGTGCCGTCGCCGCCGAAGATGCCCAGCGCCTGTCCGCGTCCGGCCGCCTTCTCCAGCTCCGCGTGCAGATCCTCCGGTTCGCACTCCACGACCTCGGCCATCGGCAGCGCCTCTTGCAGCAGGTGCGACGAGTCCGCCGATCCCGACTGGCGGTTGACCACGACCACCAGGCCGTCGCCGCCGGGCAGTACGGGCGCGCTGGTCTGCGGCCGGCCGGGCGGCGGCAGCTGGGACCTGGTCGGCACCACCCCGCGGACGGCGAAGGCCGCCCCGACGCCCAGCGCCGCCCCCACCAGGACGTCGCTCGGGTAGTGCACGCCCGTGTAGATACGGGAGAACGCCACCGAGACCGCAGCGGGGGCGATGATCGCGCCCCAGCTCTTGGACTCCAGGGCGACACCGGTCGCGAAGGCGGCGGCCGAGGCGGCGTGCCCGGACGGGAAGGACGTCGTGAAGGGCTGCCGCTTCAGCTGCCGTATCACCGGCACCGCGTCCAGCATCGGCCGCGCCCGGCGCACCGACCGCTTCGCGACCGTGTTGATGGTGGCCGAGGCCAGTGCCAGGGACGCCACCCCGCGCACGGCGGCCCGGCGGGAGCGGGGGCTGCGCCCCAGCGCGACCATCCCTGCCGCCGCACCGAACCAGAGCAGTCCGTGGTTGGCGCTGCGGCTCAGCCGTGGCAGCACCGGCTCGGCACCCGGCCACTCCCGGGCGGCCACGGTGCTGAAAATCTGCCGGTCCCAGCTGCTGAGCAGCGCCGAGATTCTGTCCCGGAGCTGAGGGTTCACCTGTGTATGAGCGTCAGACATGGGTCGCGGGTACCCCGTGGACGGGTCCGCCACGCTGAACGTCCGCCATCGGGCACCTGTCCGTCCGGCATCCGCGAACACCCCGACGCAAGGACTTCCACCGCCTACGATCAGGGGCATGGTCGTCGACAGGCACAACCGCGCGCTCCCGGCCGCTTCTTCGCGCCGCCCGCGGTCCTCCTGTCCCTGTTGATTCCGGACGCGCTTCCCGGATTCCTCCGGCCTTCGCGTCTCTTCCGCCTCACCGGCGTTCCGTTCGACCAGCACCCCTGCCTCTGACGCCTTCTTGATTTCGAGGAGTTTGTGGTGATTTCTGCCCTGAACCGTCGTGACCTGCTGAGACTGCTCGTCACCGCACCCGCCGCGGCCCACCTGCCGGCCGTCGCCCCCGCCGCGGCTGCTCCCGCGGCCCCTGCCGCCCCCGGCATTCTCAAGCCGCTCCCACCGGAGATCTTCACCGTGCGCGGCACCAACGCCGAGACCAACCCCGCGGCGCTGCGTGCCACCGGTCTGCTCACCCCCGCCGACCACTTCTTCGTGCGGAACCACACCTCCACCCCACGGATCGCGGAGAGCGACTGGAAGCTGACGGTCTGGGGCAGCGGACTGCACGGCCGCCGCCCGGTCGACTTCAGCTACGGCCGGCTCCGGTCCCTGCCCTCGGTCACCCGGACCGCGGTCGTCGAGTGCGCCGGCAACGGCCGCAGTTTCTACACCACCCAGCAGGGCGAGACGGTCACGGGAACCGCCTGGACGCTCGGTGCCATCGGAGCGGCGCGCTGGCGCGGGGTCCGGCTGCGGGACGTCCTGCACCACGCCGGGGTCTCCTCGTCCGCGGTGGACGTCATGCCGCGCGGTCTGGACGACCCCTTCGTCAGCAGCGGCGTCGACCTCGGCCGGGTGCGGCGCCCGCTGCCGCTCGCCAAGGCGCTCGACGACGTCATCCTCGCGTACGAGATGAACGGTGAACCCCTGCCGTACGACCACGGCTTTCCCGTCCGCGTGATCGTCCCCTCCTGGATCGGGATCGCCTCGATCAAATGGCTGGGGGACATCGAGGTCAGCGACACACCGCTCGCCTCGCCGTGGAACACGGACTTCTACCGCCTCTTCGGGCCCGCACACCCGCCCGGCGGCAGTGCTCCGCTCACTCGCCAGACGATCAAGAGCGCCATCGAGCTGCCCTTCGGCGCGACCCTCGAAGCGGGCCGGACCCATCGGCTGACCGGCCGGGCCTGGTCGGCCGCCGCCCCGGTGCGCGAGGTCGAGATCAGCACCGACGGCGGGAGCCACTGGCGCCGGACCCGGCTGCGCGACACTCCACGGCGCGACGGCTGGGTCCGCTGGACCGCCGACTGGAGGCCGCGCCGCACCGGCCCGGCCGAACTGCTCGCCCGGACGACGGACCGCTCGGGCAACACCCAGCCGGCGCGGTCGGTCCACAACACCCAGGGCTATCTCTTCGACGCGGTGGTCCGCCATCCCGTCACCGTCGTCTGACGCCCCTGCTGCGTTCGCGCGGACCGGCTCTCCCGCACGGCGGGCTCGGGCAAACCTCCGTATAAAGGGCTCGTGGGCCGGGCGGGCCCTCGGGACACGAACGGCGGAGGCGGCGGCATGCAGCGGACGGAGCCGGAAGGCCGCGGACCTGTCCGCTACGGACCGCCGGCGCCCGAACCGGGACTCCCCGTCCTGCCCGAGCTCGCCGAGGCGACCGCCGCGGCGGCCGCACGGCCCGTGGGCGAGCCGCCGGGCGGCGGCCCCGAGCTGCGGGAAGCGGCCTGCGGCTACTGGTCGCGGCGCGGGCTGCGCAGCCGGTCCGACGAGGTCGTCGCCGCCTCCGGCCCTCAGCCCCTGCTGTTCGCCCTCATCGCCGCCCACCGCGGGGACGTGCTGCTGCCCCGGCCCTGCCCCGCATGGTGGACCCCGCAGGCCCGGCTCCTCGGCCGGCCCGCCTACCACGTGCCGACCCCGGCGGAGTGCGGCGGCGTGCCCGACCCGTACGCGCTGCTGGAGACCGTGCGACGGGTGCGGGCGGAGGGCGGCGACCCGGGGCTGCTGCTGCTCTCCGTCGCCGACGACCCCACCGCGACCGTGGCGCCGCCCGAGCTCATGCGCGAGGCCTGCGAGGCTGCCGTCGCCGAGGGCCTGCTCATCATCAGCGACGAGACCTGGCGGGACACCCTCCACCGGCCGCACGAGACGGTGCTGGTGAGCCCGGCGGAGATGTGCCCGGGAGAGGTCACCGTGCTCAGCGATCTGGCCGGCGGGCTGATGCCCGCCTCGTGGCCGGTCGCCGTCGCCCGGTTCCCCCCGACGGACCAGGGGGCCGCCCGGCGCGCCAGAACCCTCGACATCCTCACCGCCCTCGGCGCCGTGGTGGCGGAACCCGTCGCGGCCGCCGCCGCCTTGGCACTGGACGAGCCCGCGCCCGTCGTCACCAGGTCGGAGCAGGCGGCCGGGCTGTACGGGGCGGTGACCACCGCGATGCACCACGCCGTGCTCGTCTCCGGAGCGGTCGCCCGCCCGCCGCAGGCCGGCCGGCATCTCTACGCCGACCTCGGCCCGCTGCGCGCCCCCCTCGCCCGGCTGGGTGTGACCGACTCCATGGAGCTCGAGGAGTATCTGAGCGACCGTCTCGGGTCACCCGCGCCCGGCGGGCACCGGTTCGGCGACGAGCTGGGTGAGCTGCGGGTGCGGCTGGCCGCGGGGCCGCTGCTGGGCGCCGGCCCCGAACAGCGTCAGGCATCCCTCACCTCACCGGCGCCCCTGGAATTGCCGCACGTATCCAGGGCATTGAGCATTCTTGGAACGGCCTTCGACGAACTGCGTTGAACGGAGCCCCGGATGACGGAACAGACCGAACAGGCGGAGCACTCGGGACAGGCAGACCGGACCGACGACCAGGCGCCCGGGGCGGCGGACCGTGCGGGGGCGACGGGACCGGCCCTCACCACCCCGGAGCCCACCGCGTCCCTGACCGCCGGCGTACGGCCGCAGCTCCGGACCCGTCCGATCGGCGAGATCCGTCACTGGCCCCGCTCGTTCGCCGACCGCCTGACCGCTCCGCTGCCCGGGGTACGGGCCATGGCCCGCCTCGCCCGTGAGGGCGCGGTGCGTCCCGGCCGGGACGGCCTCCAGGACATCCCTCTGCTGCCCTTCGAACCCGGTCCGCTGCCCGCCGTCGACGCCACCACCGTCGCCGTCACCTGGGCCGGACACGCCAGTTGGGTGCTGCGCATCGGCGGGCTCACCGTGCTGACCGACCCCGTGTGGTCCCGCCGGATCTTCGGCACCCCGGCCCGGGTCACCCCCGTCGGGGTGCGCTGGGAGGACCTGCCGCCCGTCGACGCCGTGGTCATCAGCCACAACCACTTCGACCATCTGGACGCTCCGACCCTGAAGAGACTGCCGCGGCACACACCGGTCTTCGCCCCCGCCGGCCTCGGCCGCTGGTTCCGCCGCCGGCTCTTCACCCGGGTGACCGAGCTCGACTGGTGGGAGGGCGCGGAGCTGGACGGCGTCCGCTTCGACTTCGTACCGGCCCACCACTGGTCCAAACGGACACTCGTCGACACCTGCCGCTCGCTGTGGGGCGGCTGGGTGCTCGGCGACCGGCTGGGCCGGTCCGTGTACTTCGCCGGCGACACCGGCTACGGCCACTGGTTCCGCGAGATCGGCCGCCGCCACCCCGGTCTCGATCTCGCGCTCCTGCCCATCGGTGCCTACGCCCCGCGCTGGTGGCTCAGCGATGTGCACACCGATCCGGAGGAGGCCGTGCGCGCCCTCGAGGATCTCGGAGCGCGGCACATGGCCCCGATGCACTGGGGGACGTTCGTCCTTTCGGCGGAACCCGTCCTCGAACCGCTCGTCCGGGTGCGCGCCGCGTGGGAGCGGACCGGCCGGCCGCGCGAGCAGCTGTGGGACCTGCCGGTCGGCGGATCGCGGGTGCTGGACGCCGGCTGACGGGACCCTCGCAGGTGCCTGTGGGACGGCCGTGACCCGACCCGAGAGCCTCTACGCATGCTGCCCCGACGACCCCGGCCGGTGCCCCTTCCGGCGCCACCGGCGCCACAGCGGCGGCGCCCCGCTGAGCACCACCGTCAGCGCCACCGCGACGACCACGCCCTTCCACGGTTCGTCGAACAGCGAGCCGCCGAGTATCCCGATCAGCTGGTACGTCGCCGCCCATGCCAGGCACGCCGGGATGTCACCCCGCACGAACGAGCGCAACGGCATCTTGGCCAGCAGACAGGCCAGCATCACCGGGATGCGCCCCGCCGGTACCAGCCGCGACAGCACCAGGACGGCCACCCCGTGGTCCTCCAGCTTGCTCTGCGCCTGTTCGAGGTGCTCCGGCGCCGCGCGGTCGCGGAGCGCGGCCAGCCAGCGCGAGCCGTTCTTGGACCCGACGCCGCGCTGCCCGAGCCAGTACAGCGTCACATCGCCCAGGAACGCGGCGAACGACGCCACCAGAAAGACGAACAGCAGGCTCAGCGGGGACGTCTGATGGAAGGCCACCACCGCCGCGGAGCTCACCACCGCCCCCGTCGGCACCACGGGCACCAGGGCTCCCAGCGCCACCAGCAGGAACAGCGAGGGATAGGTGACGGCCTGCTGGGTGGACTCCGGCGGCAACTGGGCCACGAAGTCCGACAGCTGCCCGAACAGCTCCGCGGCCTTCGAGCTCACCGCCTCGCCTCCGGTCTGACCCGCTCACCGTGGCCGAGCCGGTGCACGGCCACCTTCGGTGCGATCCGCGCCGCCTTGCGGAGGAACTCCTCGCCCGGGGCGTAGAACTCGTGCGGGCGGACGCCGTCCAGGCCGATCGGCCAGTACGTGCCGTAGTGCA
The DNA here is from genome assembly GCF_032229325.1 of Streptomyces sp. AM8-1-1. Lineage (NCBI taxonomy): Bacteria > Bacillati > Actinomycetota > Actinomycetes > Kitasatosporales > Streptomycetaceae > Streptomyces > Streptomyces sp. AM8-1-1. The sequence goes on along the minus strand of NZ_CP135086.1, from coordinate 1,564,665 downwards.
CCGGCACCGCGGCACCCGGCGCGAGGGCGACCAGTGCCTCGGCGGCCCGGTGCGCGTCCAGATGCCCGTGCCCGAGGTAGGGACCCCAGCCGCCGACCGGCAGCAGTGCCACATCGACCGGACCGACCTCGTCCGCCATCGAGTCGAAGAGTCCGGTGTCCCCGGCGAAGTAGGTGCGGGCCTCACCGGTGATCACATAGCCGAGCGCGGGCGACCGGTGCGGACCGACCGGCAACCGCCGTCCGTCGTGCAGGGCGGACACCGCCCGCACCACCACGTCGCCGACCGGTACCTCGTCACCGGGGAGCACCTCGGTGACCGGCAGCCGCAGCCGCTTCAGGCCCGGCACGGAACGCGTCGCGCCCTCCGGCACGATCAGCGGAGTGCCCGGCGCGATCCTGGCCAGTGAGGGCAGGTGCAGATGGTCGGAGTGCAGATGGGAGACGAGAACCGCGTCGGCGACGGCGGCCTCCGGCGGCGGCACGGCCCCGCGCCGCCTGCGCAGATGCGCGAGCCGGCGCACGAACAACGGGTCGGTCAGCACCCGGACCCCGGAGTCCTCGACCGTGCAGGTGGCATGACCCCACCAGGTGACTTCCACCGGCACGCAGCGCCTCCTTCTGCCCACGTCGGCCCGTTGTGCGAACCACGAGGACCGTTCTGCGAACCACTGCCCGTTTCGCGGGCGGGTACCCGTCCGAGCCTATGGCCTGTCGTTCCGAGCAGGCCTGGCGCCCATGGTCTGTCGTTCCCCGCAGGCCATGGGCGTCCCGGCGCACGAGCCCTCAGCCCGCTCCCGCCGCGCCCTCTGATGCGCCTCGGTGCGCGCTCCCTGGAGCTGGTCCGGCCGGAGTAGGGTCGGCGCGACCGCAGAGCGCAGGGGGATGTTGATGGATGCCTTACGAGTGGCGGCGATCGCCAGCCTGACGCCCCTCGAGGAGCTCGACAGCGACCCGTTCCTGGTGGACACCCGCAGTCAGCACGCGATGTGCGCCCGCTGGGCCGCCGACAAGGGCGGGGTCGTCACCCGCCAGCTGCTGTTCTACGGGCTGCGGCACGACCACTGCGGGCTGTGGGCCGATGTGGACGCCGGCGAGGTGGATCTCTTCGTCGCCCCCAACGACCGGGTGCTGGCACGGGCGTTGACGTCGGTGCGGGATTTCGTCGCCGAGTGCGAGCGCCGTGGCGTACGGCTGGAGACGGCGGGCCTGGACGAGCCCGTCTACGACGCGGCCATGAAGGCGGACGTCCATCGCAGGCTCTCCATGCCGACCGCCGGCTACAACGGCCGCTGACCCGCGGCCCCGGCCTGCGGGGACGCGCGAGCGGATCGTGACCGCCGCTGTGCCACGCTGGAGACCTGATCCAGGGGTGAGGTGGAAGCGGCGTGGTCGAAAGCCGATGGCGCAGGGCGGGGAGCACCCTGCTGCGAGTGGTCGCCGTGTGGATGGTCTCCACACTGACGATGCTGGCTCTCGCCGGGCTGCTGCCCGACTTCCGGCTCCAGTCCGAGGACGGCGAGAGCATCACCCGTACCGCGGTGACGGCCGCCTGGGGCGCGGGCGCCTTCGGTCTGCTCAGCGCGCTGGTGTGGCCGGTGGTGGTACGGGCGCTGCTGCTCGTACCGGCACTCCTGCTCGGCCTGTTGGTCTTCTTCCTCAACGGCTCCCTGCTGCTGCTCGCGCTCCGGCTGATCCCCGACGGCGGCGGAGAGGCGGCCCCGGAGACCGCGGTCCTCGTCGCCGCCGTGATGTCCGCCGTCGCCTCCGCGACCTCCACGGCCCTCGCCGTGCACGACGACAACGCCTACCGGCGCCGGCTCTCCCGGCTCGCCACCCGGCGCCGCCGAAGACGCGGTGAGGACGTCGGCCGTACCGCCGCCGACGGCACGGTCTTCCTCCAGCTCGACGGAGTCGGTCACGAGGTGCTCCAGCGCGCGGCCAAGGACGGTGTGATGCCGACCGTCGCCGAGTGGCTCGCCACGACCCACCGGCTGACCCCCTGGCGTACGGACTGGTCCAGTCAGACCGGCGCCAGCCAGCTCGCCATCCTGCACGGCAGCAACCACGACGTCCCCGCCTTCCGCTGGTACGAGAAGGACACCCGCCGGGTCATGGTCAGCAACCGGCCCGCCAGCGCGGCCGAGCTCCAGCGCCGCGCCATCGAGCGCACCGGCGACGGCGGGTTGCTCACCGTCGACGGAGCCAGCCGCGGCAACCTCTTCAGCGGCGGCGCCGACCAGCTCGCGCTGGTGCTGTCGATCGCCGCCAGGCGTGGCAGGGCGAACCGCTCCCGGGCCGGGTACTTCGCCTACTTCTCCGACCCCGCCAACGCCGTCCGCACGGCCGGCGCCTTCTTCGCCGAAGTGGTCCGTGAGATCCGCCAGTCGACGCGGGCGCGGCTGCGCGGTGACACACCGCGGATCGGCCGCGGCGGTCTCTACCCCTTCATCCGGGCGTTCGCGACCGTCGTGGAACGCGACGTCGTCGTCGCCGCGGTGCTCGGTGACATGCTCGCCGGGCGCACCGCCGTCTACGCCGACCTCGTCGCCTACGACGAAGTGGCCCATCACTCGGGACCCCACAGCCGCGACGCGATGCAGGTCCTGGAGCGGCTCGACCGTTCGCTCGCCCTGATCGCCAGGGTCTCCGAGCACACCCCGCGCGGCTACCGGATCGTGCTGCTGTCCGACCACGGGCAGAGCCCGGGCCAGACCTTCGAGGGCGCCTACGGTCTCACCCTCAAGGACCTCGTCCGGGCCGGCTGCGGCCTGCCGGTGTCCCGGCGCGCCGAACGCTCCAGGAGCGGCGCGGAAGCGCGGGACGCGGCGCGCCACACCCTGCACACCGCTCTGCACCGGCCACTGGCGGAGGGGGACGAAGTCGCCGCACCGAGCTCCGAACCGATCGTGCTCGCCTCCGGCAATCTCGCACTGATCTCCTTTCCCGACGTGCCCGAGCGGCTCAGCCGGGAGGAGATCGACGCCCGCCACCCCGCCCTGCTGCGGACGCTCGCCGGCCACCCGGGCGTCGGGTTTCTTCTGGTGCGCAGCGAGAAGCACGGCTCGTTGGTCCTCGGCCCCGGCGGAGTGGAGATCCCGCTCGCGGAGCTGGACGACGACGGCCCGCTGGCGGTGTTCGGCGCAGGCGCGGCCGATGCCGTGCGCCGTACCGACTCCTTCCCGCACGTCGCGGACATCATGGTCAACTCGATGTACGACCCCGAGACGGGCACCGTCCACGCCTTCGAGGCGCAGATCGGGTCCCACGGCGGCCTCGGGGGCGAGCAGTCCCAGCCCTTCCTGCTGTCGCCGCTGGAGCTGTCACCGCCCGTGAGCTGCGGCGCCGAACTGATCGGGGCGGAGCAGGTGCACGAGGTCCTGCGGCGCTGGCTGAACGAGTCCGAGGGGCCGCAGGTGCCGATCGCCCCCCTCGGCCGGACGGCGTCGCCCGGATAGCGTGGGCCGCGCTGTGGGGTCCACCGCGTGTGCCGATCTGGGGAGTGCCGGGTGCGTGCTGTCGTGTTCGAGGAGTTCAGGAAGCCGCTCGCCGTACGGGAGGTGCCCCGACCGGAGCCCGCGGAGGACGGTGCGGTGATCCGCGTCGAGGCGACCGGGCTGTGCCGCAGCGACTGGCACGGCTGGATGGGCCACGACGCCGACATCACGCTGCCGCATGTGCCCGGCCACGAACTGGCCGGTGTCGTCGAGTCGGTCGGCGCGGACGTCACCAACTGGCACCCGGGGGACCGTGTCACCGTGCCCTTCATCTGCGCCTGCGGCCGCTGCGCCGCGTGCGCGCGGGGAGCGCAGCAGGTGTGCGAACGGCAGGAGCAGCCCGGGTTCACGCACTGGGGGTCGTTCGCGCAGTACGTGCCGCTCCGGTACGCCGACACCAATCTGGTGGCCCTGCCCGACGCGATGTCCTTCGCCACCGCGGCCGGTCTCGGCTGCCGGTTCGCGACCGCCTTCCGCGCGGTGGTGGGCCAGGGCCGGGTGCGGGCGGGGGAGTGGGTCGCGGTGCACGGCTGCGGCGGGGTGGGCCTGTCCGCCGTGATGATCGCCGCGGCCTGCGGGGCGCGGGTGGTCGCGGTCGACGTGTCGCCGGAGGCCTTGGAACTGGCGCGGGCGGTCGGCGCCGAGGTCTGTGTCGACGCCTCCACACTGCCCGGTGGCGTCAACGCCCCGGTCCCGCCCAACACCACCCCGAACAGCGGCGCGGCCGACTCCGCCACGGACGGCGGCGTGGCCGAAGCCGTCCGTGAGATGACCGGCGGCGGCGCCCACCTCTCGCTGGACGCCCTCGGCTCCCCGGTGACCTGCGTGAACTCGGTCCAGTGCCTGCGCCGTCAGGGCCGTCACATCCAGGTGGGCCTGCTGCCCGATGGCGTACGGCTCCCGATGGAGCGGGTCGTGCCGCTGGAGCTGGAGATCCTCGGCAGCCACGGCATGGCCGCCCACGACTACCCGGAGATGATGGCGATGGTCGCGTCCGGGTCGCTGCGCCCGGATCTCCTCGTGACGAAGGAGATCGGTCTGGACGCCGTTCCGGAGGCGCTCGCGTCGCTCGGCACCGCGCCCGGCAGCGGAGTGACGGTGATCCGGCCGCACGGGGTGTGAGGGCCGGTGGAGCCGTCCGTGCGGCGGGCCGGTGCACCCGTCCGGATCCGGCGTGTACGGGAATCGGGCTAACGGGCGTCCCCCGGTGGAGGGGAACTGTGGCCACGACGGCCGCGCCGCGGGCCCGCAGGGGTAAAGGAGGCCTGTCCAGGAAGGTCACGCCCCATGAACCAGCCCGCGCCGTACACCGTCGCCCTCCGCGCCCTGGCGCGCCGGGCTGCGCCGATAGCGCTGGTGGCTCTCCTCGCCCTGTTGGGCATGTCCCTCGGACCCGGGGCGCAGACCATGGCGGTGGGCGAACTCCGGCCGCCGGCCTCCGCGCCCGCCGACCCGACGCATCCGGGCCAGCCCGAGGAGGGCGACACCGGGACCTCCTCGCCGGCCCGCGCCCGCGCCTCGGTGCGGCCGCCGGGTGACGATGCCGGCGCCGGGCCCGGCGGACGAGCCGTCCGGCCCTCCCAGCGTTTTCCGGACGGGCCGCCACGTGTACCGCTCGCCGTGCGTTGTGTGGTGCTGCGCTGCTGACAGTGCTGAGGACCCCAGCACTGTTCCGCACCATCACCCCCACATCACGCGAGGTGCACAGCCATGCCCATCGACCCGTTCGCCGCGCTCAGCGCCATGGTCCGCGCCGAGGCGGCGCGCACCGAGACCACGCACACCGTCGAGCCCACCGAGCGGCGCAGGCCTCCCGAGACCGAGTCGGAACCGAGGCCGGACGCCCGCCGTTCGCGCACCGACGACCGCACCGTCTGACGCTCCCACAGCGCCCGACGCCCCTGCCACCGGCCCGTTTTGGAGCATCGGCAGATCATCAATACGATCCGCTGATGATCAATAGAAAACGGCTGGCGGCCGGGGCGTGCGGCCTGCTCGCCGCCCTCGCCGTCGGGCTCTTCCCGGCCGGCGCAGCCGCCGACGACGAACCGGCGGACAAGTCCCCCGAGGCAGCTCCCAAGGTCGAGTTGGTGCTCGACGTGAGCGGCTCGATGCGTGCCCGCGACATCGACGGCCAGACCCGTATGTCGGCGGCGAAGCAGGCCTTCAACGACGTACTGGACGCCGTGCCCGCCGAAGTCCGGCTCGGCATACGCACCCTCGGGGCCGACTACCCCGGCAAGGACAGAAAGGTCGGCTGCAAGGACACCAAGCAGCTCTACCCCGTCGGGCCGCTCGACCGGACCGAGGCCAAGACCGCGATCGCCACCCTCGCCCCCACCGGCTGGACGCCCATCGGCCCGGCGCTGCTCGGCGCGGCCGACGACCTCGAGGGCGGCGACGGCACCCGGCGGATCGTGCTCATCACGGACGGCGAGGACACCTGCGCCCCGCTCGACCCGTGCGAGGTCGCGCGCGACATCGCGGCCAAGGGCATCCACCTCGTCATCGACACCCTGGGACTGGTCCCGGACGCGAAGACCCGCAACCAGCTGAGCTGTATCGCGGAAGCCACCGGCGGCACCTATACCTCGGTGCAGCACACCGACGAACTGTCCGACCGCGTCAACCAGTTGGTCGACCGCGCGGCCGAGCCCGTGGTCACCCCCGTCGCCACCCAGGGCGCGGCACAGTGCGCGAAGGCCCCGCGGCTCGAACCGGGCCTCTACAGCGACCGGGAGACGTTCGGTCAGCACCGCTGGTACCGCGTGGACGTGCTGCCCGGCCAGGAGCTGCGCGCCTCGGTGAGCATCGGCGCCGACCGTGCCGTCAACAACGACTACGGCGTGCTCCTGCGGGCCGTCACCGTGCACGGCCGGGAGATCGTCCGCGGTTCGGAGGCGGGTGACGGACGCACCGACGTCATCTCCACCGGCCTGCGCTATCCGAAGCCCGAGTCCGCCGACGATGCCGACGACACGGACGACTCCAAGCCCGCCGCCGAGTCCGTCTGCCTGGAGGTCAGCAACGCCTTCGCCGCGGCCCCCGCGGTGAAGACCACGCCCGGTATGCCCGTCGAGCTCACCGTCGACATCGTGGACGCGCCCGACGGGTCGTCCGACGTCGCCGCCTTCGGTCTCGGCCGCGGCTGGTGGCTCCTGGCCGTCCTCGCGCTCACGGGCCTGCTGGCCGGAGTGCTGTGGGGCTGGATCTCGCGCTGGCGCGTCGCCGTATGGAGGACCAACTGATGCGTATCGCACGCGCACTGACGACCGTGCTGCTCGCCGCCGCCGCACTGAGCGGCTCGGCGGGTGCCGCCGTCGCCGACGACCCGTCGCCATCGCCGAGCGACGGCGCGAGCGGGGCGGGACCGACCGAGGCCGGTACCGGTTTCCGTGACGCCACCGCGATCGAGCAGGGGCAGCCCGCCACCGCCACCGCGTCGGCGGGCGACTATCTGTACTGGGTGTTCCCGGCGGACGCGGGCCACCGGGCCACGGTGAAGGCCACCGTCACCCTGCCCGAGTCGGCCACCCGGACCGGGGCGTCCACCTGGCAGCTCGATGTGTACGACGGGCTGCGCCGGCGCCAGGCCTGTATGTACGGCATGCAGACCCGGGCGGCCTCGAAGGACGCGGCGACCGTGGAGCTGTCCTGCACGCTGCGGACCGTCCGTTCCTGGGCGGAGCCGTGGGACAACGATCCGCTGCCCGGCAGTTACTACGTCCGTCTGACCGTGACCGAGCTCCCCGAGGAGGACCTCGGACTGCCGGTCCGCGCCGAGGTCCGTGCGGACGTGTCCGACGTGGGCGGCGCCTCCGCCGTGGACGGCTCACTCGCCGCTCCGCTGGTGGCGGGCGCGAAGACGGCCGACGAGGCGGGCGAACCGAAGCAGGCGGGCGTTTTCGCTGAGCCCGAGGACGGCTGGTCCTCCGGCTGGTGGTCGGACCGCTGGATCTGGACGGTCGCGGGCGGGCTGCTCTGTGCGCTCGGCGCGATCGCCGGATACGCGCTGACACGGGGCGCGGGCCGCCCCTCAGGCACACCGGCGACCGCCTGACACACGCGGGCGAGTGGCTGCGACCGGCAGCCACTCGCCCCACGGACTACGCCTCCTGGAGCGCGGCGAGCTGCGCGGCCAGGGTCTCCTTCGACTGGAACGTCGCGCCGAACAGGGCGACATGCTTCCAGTGCAGGGTGCCGTCCCCGGCGACGACGAACACCGCGCGCCGCAGCCCGATCCCCGGGGCCGCGACCCCGAACGCCTTGGAGACCGCCCGGTCGGTGTCCGCGAGCAGCGGCATCCGCAGCCCGTGCTTGCGCGCGAACGCCTCGTGGCTGTCCACCCCCTGTGGGCTGATCCCCCACACCTCGGCGCCGCACTCCGTGAACGACTCCAGACCGCTGGAGTACGAACACAGCTGCTTGGTGCAGACGGTGGTGTCGTCCCCGGGGTAGAACGCGAGCACGAGCGGCCGCCCCTTCACAGCGGCGAGCGAGAACTCACGCCGCTCGAAGGCGCCGTCCACCAGCACGCCTCCGGGGAGGGTGAAGTCGGGGACGGGCTTACCGGGTTCAGGTGACGCTGCCAAGGGAACTCCTGCGGCTACGGGTACGGACGGCGGGGGTACGTGCGGCTCGGCGGCCCCTGGCGCCCCTCGGGGGCGGACCGCACACCCAGACAGTCCACGCCGACGAGGGGTCCGGATGGAAGACCAGGCGGCGATCGTGGCCGGGTTGCAATCGAAGACCGTCGGCAGCACCGATGAGGTGGAACGTCAGCCGTGCGCCGCCGGGGAACAACTCCCGTAACGCGTCGGCCGGTACGTCCCGGTCGTCGGCAAGCGTACTGATGTCCACGAAGATCGCCGTGAACCCCTCGCCCGCTCGCTCCCGCAGCGCCTGGGCGAGGGCGGGCAGAGTGCTCCGCGCCAGCCGTCCGCTCACGGCGATCCACACCTGCGGCCCGTCCGTGGCCAGTACCCGTACCCGTACCGTCGCTCGCATCTGCGCCCCCAGTACCCGGGTGATCCGCGCACCGCCGGTGGGCGCGCCGTCACCGTTGTCTTCGGAGCGGGAGGGCCGGCGGATTGCCCGGGGTGCCGACCTTTCTCCCCGCCCGGAGGCCGCGACCCGTCACCAGCCGGTCAGCAGCAGATGGTTGAGGAGCAGCGCCGGCAGTGCCTGGGCGGCGAGCCAGCCGCGGGCACGGGGGAGGAACGCGCAGGCCGGAAGCAGCCACAGGGCAAAGGGGAGCCAGATGCGTTCCGTCTCCGCCTTGCTCATGCCGGACAGGTCGGCGACCAGCAGGGCGAGGAGGGCGGCGGCCACGAGGAGCGCGAGACGGGCGTCGGCGACGGGGCCGCCGGGGCGGGTGAGCGCACCGCCACGGTGCCGCAGGAGCAGCGCTCCGGACCGTCGCAGCCCCGCCGCCGTCGCCAGACCCGTGATGAGCACCGCGCACGCCAGGTTGCCCCACACCCAGTAGCCGTAGGGACGGATGCCGCCCGCGCCCTGGTAGTAGCGCGTGACCAGCACGTCGTACGCCTCCCACCAGGCGAACCCGGCGAGCGTGAACGCCGCCGGGACCACCGCCAGCCCGGCGAGCAACGCGACCGACAGGCCGGGGCACTCCCGGATTCCGTGCCGGCCGAGCACCAGCACCGCCGCCGCGATCAGGGCGAAGAGCGTGAGACCGTACGACAGATAGCAGGTCAGACCGAACAGCAGTCCCGACGCCCCCGCACACGGTGCGGACCGCCTGGTGACCGCCAGGGCCAGCAGCGCCACCGCCCACGCCGCCACCGCCGCGAAGTACGCGTCGGCCGAGGTACCCATCCACACCGCTGCCGGGGCGACCACCAGGAAGGGCGCAGCTCTGCGCGCGAGTGACTCGTCGGCCAGGGCGCGGATCGTCACCAGCACGGCCACGCAGGCCGTCGCTCCCACGGTGATGCACCACACTCCGGCCCAGACCCCGCCCCCCAGCCCGACCCGGTCGAGCAGCACGAAGGTGAGTGTGGCGCCGGGTGGGTGGCCGGCGACGTGGGCGGGCCAGTTGTCGGGGGAGCCGATGAGGATGTGCGAGGTGAAGTCCCGCAGGGCTGCCGGGATGTCGTGGAAGCGGTCGACGGCCCGGAGGTACTCGTGGCGGGTGGTGAGCCGGACGGCGATACCGCGGTGCCACCCGTCGATCAGGGCGAGGGAGCAGATCCACGCCATGGCCGCGGCCCACGTCAGCGGGAGCAGGGCCCGCCAGGGGAGACGGGTAGCGAGGGCGGGCCCGTACACCACGGTGGCGATCGCCACCAGCACGGCCGCCGGTGTGCCGGGGCCCACATGGGGTCCCCAGGACGCCAGCAGCGGGGGCCAGTTGACGAGCAGCGTCCCGCTGGTCCCCTGGATGTGGCGGCCGACCAGCACGGCCGCCGTCACGAGCAGCGCGGCCGCCCCGGCGGCGTACAGGTCATGGCGGAGGCCGCGGGGGGGTACGGCGTCGGGCCCGGCGGGGGGCAGGGTGCGGATCACACGGGAACGCTAGGCCGCGCGACCGCTCCAGGGACCGCCGTCCGGGCCGATGTCAGCGTTTCGTCATGGGTCGCGCACCCGTTTGCCGGGTGCCCCCGGCCTACCGTCAGGACATGCCCGCCCCCGACGCCCCACGGCTTCCCTCCTCGCCCGGCTTCTGGCGCAGCCCTCTGCGCGGCCCCTGGTTCACCTCGGTGCTGGGCCTCGTCCTGCTCGTCGGCATCACCGTGCTGTTCGTGACGGGCCTGGTCTCGTACGCCGCGTACAACCCGGATCTGTCGCCGGTGAACGACACGACGCCCGACAAGGGCATCCTCGGCTTCTACCTCTTCTCCTGGCCGACGGACCCGCACTGGCTGTACCGGCTCAACCAGGGCGTCCACGTCACCCTCGGCATCACGGTGATCCCCGTCCTGCTCGCCAAGCTGTGGTCCGTGGTGCCGAAGCTGTTCGCGCTGCCGCCGGCCCGCTCGCTCGCCCACGCCCTGGAGCGGATCTCGCTGCTGCTCCTGGTGGGCGGTGCGCTGTTCGAGTTCGTGACCGGCGCGCTCAACGTCCAGCTGGACTACGTCTTCCCCGGCTCCTTCTATCCGCTGCACTTCTACGGAGCGTGGGTGTTCTTCGCCGCGTTCGTCGCCCACGCCCTGCTGAAGATGCCCATCGCACTGCGCAACCTGCGGCACCTGCGGGAGGAGAAGAACGACCTGGTGTCTCCGCACCCCGCTGAGCCGACGGTCTCCCGGCGCGGCGCTCTGTGGTTCGTCGGAGGCGGCTCGCTGCTGCTGTTCGCGACGACCGCGGGACAGAACTTCGACGGCCTGCTGCGGCGCACCGCCCTCCTCGCACCGCACGGCGGCGACGACCCCGGCAGCGGCCCGAACGGCTTCCAGATCAACAAGACCGCCCGGTACGCCGGGATCGTCGCGGCGGAGACCCGCGACGACGCGTGGCGACTCGTGGTGACGGGACGCTCGGGCACCGTCCGCCTCAGCCGCGACCGGCTCCTTCAACTCCCGTTGCACAGCGCAGCGTTGCCCATCGCCTGTGTGGAGGGCTGGTCGACGTCGGACCAGTGGTGGCGCGGGGTACGGCTGCGCGACCTCGCGGCGCTCGCCGGATACGACGGCGACCCGCCCGACGTGTTCGTCGAGTCCCTCCAGCGCAGCGGCGCCTTCCGGCGGGCCGCCCTGCGTGCCAACCAGGTGGCCGACCCGCGCTCCCTGCTCGCCCTGTACGTCAACGGCGACCAGCTCTCGCCCGACCACGGCTACCCGGCGCGCATCATCGTGCCCGCGGCTCCCGGTGTGCTGAACACCAAGTGGGTGGCCCGGATGACGTTCGGAGACCTCTGATGCTTCCGCCGCTTCGCCGCATCCCGATCGGCAGCCCCGTGCAACTGCTGCTGCTCGCCTGCTCGTTCGCCCTCGCCGCCTACGCGGGTGTGCGGCTGCTCGCGGACGACTGGCTCGGTGTCACCCTGTGGTTCGTGGGGGCGGCACTGCTGCACGACCTCGTGCTGCTGCCCTTGTACTCGGTCGCCGACCGGGCACTCGTACGAGGGCTCGGTGCCTTCCGGCGCCGGGACTCGGTCCCGTACGTGCGCGTACAGGCAGCCCTCTCCGGGCTGCTCCTGCTCGTGTGGTTCCCGCTGATCAGCGGGGCTGCCGAGGCGCGCTACCGGTCCGCCACCGGGCTTCCCGCGGACGTGTTCCTGGCCCGCTGGCTCCTGATCACCGCCGTCCTCTTCGGCGGCTCGGCGCTGCTCCTGGTGCTGCGGCTGTGGCTGCGCAGGGAGACGAAGCACCGTCCGCCGGCCGTCCACTGACCGGTCTGCTCCCAGCCCCGTGCGTACCTCAGCAGCGCGGGTGTACCGAGCCGCGCCCAGGGAAAGAGGGGGTCGGTTCCGTCGGTGTCGCCGAGACCGACGACCCGCACCCGGGCGCGTTCGTCGACGTCCACCGGGACGGTCTCGGCGATCAGCAGGCCACCGGGGCGCAGGAGTACGGCCAGCCGGTCCAGCAGGGCCATCGGGTCGCCGCCGATGCCGACGTTGCCGTCCATGAGCAGGGCGGTGCCCCAGCGGCCTTCGCCGGGTATCGCCTCGAAGACCGAACGCCGTAGCGCCTGACCCCCGAGCCGCACGGTGTGTTCGACGGCCGCCTCGCTGACATCGATACCGAGGACGGCCCGCCCCCGGGCGGCGAGTTCGGCCACCAGCCGGCCGGGCCCGCACCCGACGTCGAGCACCGTTTCCTCGCACCGGTCCAGCACGCTCCGGTCGACGGCGTCGGCGCGGGCGCACCAGCGTTCCACCTCGAGGGGGAGCAGCGAGCCGTCGGCGCGGCGCAGGAACAGCGGACCGTGACCGGCGCGCAGGGCGGCGGCGTAGGGGTCGGCGGTCGCCCAGGGGAAGGCGGTGGCGGGAGGCGTGCTCATCGGGGTGTGGCCGGTCGCGAGGCCGGCCGGGTGGGCGGCTGCGCGTCGGCGTCGTCCGGTCGGCCGGGCGGTGCCGTGCGCGAACCCGGTCCGCAGTCCTCGCCCGTGTCCGCCGTGTCCGCGGTGTCCGACGTGACCGCCAGGACCGACGTGCACCGGGCCAGCCGGGAGGCGAAGCGTCCGTGCGGGGCCAGTGCGGCGACGGCCTGCGCGTCGGCGGCCGTGTCGACGTCCCGCAGGCACGGGAGGTCGCGCACCCGCAGATCGGCGGCGAGGAGGCGGTCCCGTTGGACCGCTCCCGTCCCGGCGGTCGACATCGGCACGCCCCGCAGCAGCGCGGGATCGGGATGCGCCAGCCCGAGCGCCCAGAAGCCGCCGTCCTCGGCCGGGCCGAAGAAGGCGTCGCAGGCGGCGAAATCGACGGTGAGCAGCTCGGGCGTCACCTGCGGGGTGTCCATGCCGATGAGCAGGGCCGGCCCGTCGCAGTGCGCGAAGGCGTCCGCCAGCCGTTCGTCGAGCCCGCCCGCGCACTGCGGTACGACGTCGAAGCCGGACGGCAGCCAGGGGCCGGGGGTGCCGTCCAGGACGAGAACGCGCCGGGAGGCGGGGGCGGCCGCCACGGCGTGCAGGGTGTCGGCGAGGGCCGCCTCGGCCAGCTCCGCCGCCTCGTGCGGCGTGAAGGGAGGAGTCAGCCGGGTCTTGACCCGTCCCGGCCGCGGCTCCTTGGCGATGACGAGCAGCGTGGTCAACGGACGGTTCCCCCTGGGTGTGCGGTGCCTGCCGGGTGCGCGGGCCTCTCGCCGAGCACGCGTCTCATGTCCCGTACGGCCTGCCAGGTACCGCGCCAGGTGCCGGTCACCTTCGAGGCTCCGGTGCGCGGCAGGTACGGCACGTCGTGCTCGGCGATCCGCCAGCCGGCGTCGGCCGCGCGGACGACCATCTGGAGCGGATAGCCGCTGCGCCGATCGGTGAGGGCGAGGGCGAGCAGCGGTTCCCGGCGGGCGGCGCGCAACGGACCGAGGTCGTGCAGGCGCAGTCCGGTGCGGCGGCGCAGTATCCGTGCCAGCGCGAGGTTGCCCGCCCGGGCGTGTGCGGGCCAGGCGCCCCGGCCCTGCGGACGCCGCCGGCCGAGCACCAGGTCCGCCCCGCCGTCGCGCACCTCGCGGACGAAGGGGACGAGGAGCGACGGGGCGAGGGAGGCGTCGCAGTCGCAGAAGCACACCACGTCGGCGGTGGCGGCGGTCAGCCCGGTGTGGCAGGCGGCGCCGAAGCCCCGGCGCGGCTCGTGCACGACGGTGGCGCCGAACGCGCGGGCGATCGCGGCCGATCCGTCGGTGGAACCGTTGTCGACGACGATGGCGCGCCAGCCCGGCGGAATCCGTTCGAGCACCCAGGGAAGGGCCTCGGCCTCGTTCAGGCAGGGCAGCACCACATCGACGTCCGAAGGTGTCGTGGTCACGGTTTCACCCTACGAACGCGAATCGGGCATTTGGGACTCCCACTCCTTACGAAACGCGGACGTCGGAGGCCGGCGTGCTCCTCACCGGCGGCACGGTGCCAGGCTGGAGACATGCAGCAACAGCCGTACGAGTCCCCGGGGACGCACGCCACCGACAGATCCCGCCGGGTCCTGGTCGTCGACGACGACCCGACCGTCGCCGAGGTCGTCGCCGGGTATCTGGACCGCGCCGGCTATGTCGTCGACCGCGCCGACGACGGTCCGACGGCCCTGACCCGCGCCGCCTTGCACCGGCCGGACCTGGTGGTGCTCGACCTGATGCTGCCCGGCATGGACGGCCTGGAGGTCTGCCGGCGGATCCGTGAGCGCGCCCCCGTGCCGGTCATCATGCTCACCGCCCGCGGTGACGAGGACGACCGCATCCTGGGTCTGGAGGTCGGCGCCGACGACTACGTCACCAAGCCCTTCAGCCCTCGCGAACTGGTGCTGCGCGTGGAGTCGGTGCTGCGCCGCAGCGGGCCCGTCGCCGGACACCGGCTGGGGGCGGCCGGTCTCACCCTCGACCCCGCGGCCCGCCGGGCCACCAGGAACGGCACCGAACTCGCCCTCACCCTGCGGGAGTTCGACCTGCTCTGCTTCTTCCTGCGCAACCCGGGGCGGGCCTTCAGCCGTGAGGACCTGATGCGCGAGGTGTGGGGCTGGGACTTCGGCGACCTGTCGACCGTCACCGTCCACATCCGCCGGCTGCGCGGCAAGGTCGAGACCGACCAGGCCCGGCCCCGCCTGATCCAGACCGTGTGGGGCGTGGGCTACCGCTTCGACCCCGCCGCCGAGGAGAACTGACGTGCGCGACACCCTGCTCATCGCCCTGTACGCCTTCGCCGGTGCCGCGGCCACCGGTCTGGCCGGAGCGGGCCTCCTGCGTCTCATCCGGCGCCGCTCGCTCACCGCTTCGCTCGCCGTGGTTGCCGCGGTCGGCGTCGTGGCGATGCTCGCGGGCACGCTCGCCGTCGCCTGGGCGATGTTCCTGTCACCGCACGACCTGACCGTCGTCACGACCGTCGTCGCGATGGCGGCCGTCGTCTCCCTCGCCACCGCGCTGCTGCTGGGCCGCTGGGTCGTCGCGCGCAGCCACGAACTCGCCGTGGCCGCACGCTCGTTCGGTGACGGAGGGGACTTCGCCGCCCCCGACGGCCCGGCCACCGCCGAACTGGAGTCCCTCAGCCACGAACTCGCGGCCACCAGCGCCCGGCTCGCCCGGTCCCGTGAGCGGGAACGCGCCCTGGAGGCCTCCCGGCGCGAGCTCGTCGCCTGGATCTCGCACGATCTGCGCACCCCTCTGGCCGGTCTGCGCGCCATGTCGGAAGCCCTGGAGGACGGCGTCGCCGCCGACCCCGACCGCTATCTGCGGCAGATGCGCACCGAGGTCGAACGCCTCAACGACATGGTCGGCGACCTCTTCGAACTCTCCCGCATCCAGGCCGGCACGCTGCCCCTG
Source organism: Streptomyces sp. AM8-1-1 (assembly GCF_032229325.1). Taxonomy (NCBI): domain Bacteria; kingdom Bacillati; phylum Actinomycetota; class Actinomycetes; order Kitasatosporales; family Streptomycetaceae; genus Streptomyces; species Streptomyces sp. AM8-1-1. The sequence continues at coordinate 1,549,248 of NZ_CP135086.1, read as the reverse complement.
ATGCCCACCCGGATCTCCCTCTACGACCTGGTCGGCGACGCGCTGGCGGGAGTCGACCCGCTCGCCCGGCAGCACGGCGTGCGCCTGGTCGGCGGCCGCATCGAGCCGGTACCGGTGGAGGTGGACGGCAAGGAGATGAGCCGGGTGCTCGGCAACCTCCTGGTCAACGCCATCCGCCGGACCCCGGCCGACGGCACGGTCGCGGTCTCGGTGGAACGTTCCCCCGAGGGCGTGGTGTTGTCGGTGTCGGACGGCTGCGGCGGCATCCCCGAGGAGGACCTGCCGCGCGTCTTCGACACCGGCTGGCGCGGCACCCACGCCCGGACACCCCCGGCCGGCGCGGGCCTGGGCCTCGCCATCGTGCGGGGAATCGTGGAAGCGCATCAGGGCCGGGCCGGCGTACGCAACATCCCCGGCGGCTGCCGCTTCGAGGTGGTGCTGCCCGCCGCCGCTTCCTGACGCGGGCACCACCACCGGGCGCTACGCCTGCATCCCGGCCCGGGCGAACTCCGTCATGCCTCGCGCGAATCCGACCTCCGGCTTCCACCCCAGCTCGTCCCGCAGCCGCGAGGAGTCCGCGGTGATGTGCCGTACGTCCCCGAGCCGGTACTCGCCGGTGACGACCGGCTCGGGTCCGCCGTACGCGGCGGCCAGCACCCGCGCCATCTCGCCGACGGTGTGCGGGTCACCGCTGCCGGTGTTGTACACGGCGAGCACCCCGGGGGCGGCCTCCGCCTCCAACGCCACCCGGTTGGCCGCCGCCACGTCCCCGACATGCACGAAGTCCCGCCGCTGCCCCCCGTCCTCGAACACCCGCGGTGCCTCGCCCCGGGCGAGCGCCGAGCGGAAGAAGGAGGCGACGCCGGCGTACGGGGTGTCGCGGGGCATCCCCGGCCCGTACACGTTGTGGTAGCGCAACGACACCGCCGACCCGCCGGTACAGCGGGCCCAGACGGCGGCCAGATGCTCCTGGGCGAGCTTGGTCGTCGCGTACACGTTCCGCGGATCGGCCGGGGCGTCCTCCCCGACCAGCCCGGGTGAGAGACCCTCCCCGCACTCCGGGCAGGTGGGCTCGAACCGCCCCGCGTCGAGATCGGCGACATCCCGCGGCCCGGGCCGTACGACTCCGTGCAGCGGGCACGCGTACCGCCCCTCCCCGTACACGACCATGGACCCGGCGAGCACCAGCCGCCGGACACCGGCCTCGGCCATGGCGGCGAGCAGCACGGCGGTGCCGAGGTCGTTGCGCGAGACGTACTCCGCGGCATCGGCAACCCCGTTGCCGAGCCCGACCATCGCGGCCTGATGACACACGGCATCCACCCCACCGAGCGCCCGCCCGACGGCAACCGGATCCCGCACGTCGGCTGAGGGATCGACTCTGACGTCGAAGACAAGGGGCTCGTGCCCCCGTTCCCGCAGAGCGGCGACGACATGGGACCCGATGAACCCGGCGCCGCCGGTGACCAGTACACGCATACGGCCACGCTAGCTCCGCGGGGGTGGCGCACCGGGGTGCGGCGGCCGTACGTCATGACTCCGTAAGGAGGGAGTTGGGTGTGGGTCGCGCCGGGGCCGGTCCGTTCAGGGCGTGTGGAACGTGCTCTGCGGGGAGCAGCCTCAACAGCGGAAGCGTGCGTGGTCGCCCTCGACGTGGATCAGGAAGTCGTGGATCGTTTCAGAGCCGCCGACGGGCACGAGAACGAGCCGCAGTGCGTCGACGGCTTCCAGGGCCGCGACCGTCTCACGATCGTTGCTGCGGTCCTGCTCCACGGCTCTGGTCCATGCCGACACCGTGGGCTGTATCGGCTCCCAGGCGGTCGTCGACGTGAAACGGCAGTGGAACCACGGCTGATCGATGTGGTCGAGTACGAGCGTGCCGATGTGGGTGTCCCCCTGCATCAACGACCACATGTGATCAGTCACGTCTCTCCCACTTCCGGGTGCCGCGGGCACGCTACAGGGCGCTCTGCGTGCCCTGAGGGCTGCCCTGGTCGGTGCGCACCTCGTGCGGCAGCCACTCCGCACGGCAGTCCCGATGGTCGGCGTAGGGCACGACCAAGTCCCTCAGGTCGTCGCAAGGCCAGTCCTCGCCGTCGAACTGGCAGTCGTTGCGGTCCTCCCAGGGCAACTCGGGGTCACCGCCGGCGGGACTGAGCCGGTGCCGGGCGAGGATGCGCCGCTTGGCCTCGATCACACGTAGGACGCGGGCGGGATCGTGGAAAGCCACGTGCCGGGCGATCGCCGGGTGTAGTTCGGCCTCCTCGTCGAGTCGGGCGCGTAGGAACGCCACCAAGTCGTCGCTCATGAGCCCATCATCGAGGAGGCGCAGGCCGGGAACCCAGTTCAAGGACTTGGCAGGCCAGGGGCTTTCCGCGTACGCGATCTCCCGAACTGGTTCTCCAGGAGCCAAAAGGGGTGGTAGCCCGTGGCCTGCCCAGACATAGTGGCGCGCATGGCTTCCCTGGTGAAACACATAACCATCGACTGTGCCGACGCCTATGGACTCGGTAGCTTCTGGGCCGAGGCCCTCGATTCTCCGCTGGCCGACGACGACTACCCGGGCGACCCGGAGGCACTGATCGAGTCGCCGGGTGCCACGCTGCTGTTCGTGACGGTCCCCGAGCGTAAGGCCTCCGCCGTCAAGAACCGCGTGCACCTGGATCTGCAGCCGCAGGACCGTACCCGGGACGAGGAGATCGTGCGACTGCTGGCCCTGGGCGCCACTCTCGTGGCCGACCACCGCCGCCCCGACGGCACCGGCTGGGCGACACTGGCCGACCCCGAAGGCAACGAGTTCTGCGTCGAGCGCAGCGCGGCCGAGCGGGCAGCCGCGGCATAGCCGTACAGCAACGACGCCCTCGCCCTCGCGGGAGCCGTCCTGAGCGCGTCGGGAACTGCCCACGCCCAGACACCCGCCGCACCAGCGAACATCTTCGGGTCGGCTGACCCCGACATCCTCGGGATCAACCTCGGCCACGTCCTCCACGGCCTCGGCCTCGGCGTCGGCGGCCAACTCCTCGGCAACGCCCGCGGCTGAAATACGCCCACGGCCTCTTCCCCCTCCTGACAGGGCGGCCTCCCCACCGTCGGCCGGGCCGGATTGGGTTCGGGCACAGGTTCTGAAACAGCGCTCAACTCCGCTGCTGTCGGCAGCGGAGTACACCCCATTACCTCCCGCGTAATCGACCGCCCCGCCACCGCCCGGCACTCTTGCGGTACCGGAACTCGGGCGGCGCACTCCGTCCGAGCTCCGGGTCCCCAGCAGGCCCTACGACCTCGATGGAGGCTGATTCGTCATGTCCGCAACCCTGCTCGCCGGTATCTCCCGCACCACCGAACCGCGGACCATGCTGCGCCGGTTTCTCGCGCTCGATGCCCTGGTGACCGGGGTCAACGGGCTCGCGTACGCCGTGGCTTCCAGGCCCCTCGGGCGGTTGCTCGGGGTCGACTCCGGGGTGGTGCTGGGGCTGGGGGTCTTCCTCGCCGTCTACGGGGCCGGGGTCGGGTATCTCGCCTCGCGGCCGCAGCCTCCGGTCGCCGCCGTGACGTGCGTCATCGACGCCAACCTCGCCTGGGCCGTCCTCAGCATCGCCGCGCTCGCCCTCTGGCTCGAGCCCAGCACCGCCGGTGCCGTGTGGATCCCGTTGCAGGCGATGACCGTCGCCGCCTTCGCAGTTCTCCAGTGGTCCGCCCTGCGCGCCATGGCCCGGAGGTGATCCGGCCCGATGAGCTAGGGCGTCAGGGACTGGAGGTACTTCACCGTCGCCGGGTCCGCCGGGAGCAGCGTCTCGATGGCCAGTTCCGCGACCGTCACGTCCATCGGGGTGTTGAAGGTGGAGATCGAGGAGACGAACGACAGGACCCGGCCCTCGTGCTCGATCCGCAGCGGCAGGGCGAACGGGGGAGCGGGCGCCGGGTCGGACGGGGGCGGTTCGGTGGCGGGTGGGTCCGGGACGGGGTAGACCGCGACCTCGTCGTAGAGCGCGCGCAGTTCCGTGGAGCGGGCCAGGGCGATCTGGCGTTCCATCTGGGCCAGCAGATGGCCGCGCCACTCCCGCAGGTTGCGGATCTTCGGGGCCAGCCCCTCGGGGTGGAGCGTGATCCGCATGGCGTTCAGCGGGGGCGTGAGCAGGTGCTCGGGAAGGCCGTCCAGCAGCATCGCGATGCCGCGGTTCGCGGCGATCACGGTATAGGTGCCGTCCACGATGATCGCCGGGTAGGGCTCATAGCCGTGCAGCAGCTGTTCCAGGCCCTCGCGCAGGGCGCCCAGCGCCGGGTCGTCGAGGGAGGTCTCGGCGTACCGGGGAGCGTAACCGGCCGCCAGCAGCAGGGCGTTGCGCTCCCGTACCGGCACGTCCAGGTGTTCCGCGAGGCGCAGGATCATCTCCTCGCTCGGGCGCGAGCGGCCCGTCTCGATGAAGCTGATGTGGCGGGCCGAGGAGTCGGCGCGCAGGGCGAGTTCCAGCTGGCTCACCCGGCGGCGCTCCCGCCAGCCGCGCAGCAGCGGTCCTACTCGGGTGCCGGGCGCAACAGTTGCCATACCGGAACCGTAATACGGCGGACGGGCCCACGGCGGGCGCCGAGGTCAGCCGCGTGCCTCGCCCAGAAGGGACGCCAGCCCGCTGTCCATGTCGATGGCCCGTGTCTCCAGCTCGACGGGCACGGTCGCGTACGAGTGCAGTAAGAAGTGACGCAGCCTGCCGGTCGCGAACCGCAGGAGCGCCACCCCCTCGGGGGAGCGCAGCTCGACCATCGTCTGGGTGCGTCCGCACGGCCACACGTGCACATCGCCCGTGCCGGACGGGGTGTGCAGGCCCGCGTCCAGCAGGCTGCGGGCAAAGGTCCAGGTCACCGTGGCGCCGCTGAGGGAGACCGCCGCCGGGAAGACCATCCGGACGGCCAGTGGATCATCGGCGCGGTAGGACAGGGTGACCGGCATGGGGGCGGGCTGCGGGGCGTCGCTGATGAGGTGGGCCGGCACGGACTGTTCGACGGTCGGGGACATCGGCATCGCTCCTCTGCTGTGCTGCGGCTGGTGGCTGTTCAGTTCCTCATGCCTCTACGACGCAGCCGGGGCCCTCGCCACTTCTCGACACCGCCACTGTCCAATGTGACCTGCATCACATGAGGCGGGGGTGGAGGGGCGGGCAAGGAGAAGCCCCGGCCAGACGGGGGTTCTGGCCGGGGCGGCAAAGGGGCGGTGGGCACGTCCGTGCGCAGCCGCTTATAGATGAACGGTAAACCATCGTAGACGGTTCCCGCACTGCGGGTCCGCCGTGACAGGAGTGACGTCGGTTACTGCGCCCCGGCCCGTGGCACCACCGTCGCGAGGACGGAGGGCAGCGGGTACCAGTCGGCCGACACCACGCTCGCGCTCCGTCCCGCCAGCAGTCCGACCCGGTCGCGCGCCTGCGCCTCGGTCGGGTTCGTGCCGTCGATGGCGGGGGCCACATTGTGCGCGTCCGTCATCACGACGAGATACCTGTTGCGCTGGTACCAGGCGGTGTCGATGGTCCCGCCGGAGTACGTCCCGGCGTCCCCGTCGAACAGGACGAACCAGGGGCGGATGGTCGTGTCGGCGTACCGCGTGCGGGGGTCGCCGGCGGCCGCGCCGAGGACCGCGGGAAAAGCGGCCGCGTCGCGCAGCCGGCCCGCCCCCGCGAGGGTCCGCAGATGCGTGGCGTACTCGCGGTCGGTCCACAGGGTGTCGAGCGGGTTGCTCTTCTCCACCGTGCCCGGGATCAGCTCGATCACGAACTTGCCCGCGAGTGCCGACCGCGTGGGCCAGCCGTTCGTCCGCACCGCGGTGTCGAGGTCCGGCTGCCCGCCGGCGAGGTCCGCGGGCCGGTACAGCGCGTCACCGAGCCGGGCCGTGAGGAGAGCGTCGAGTGCGGCGGGGCCGCGCCCGTTCTGCCCCTGGAAGCCGTCCTTCATCTCGATCTTGACGAGGATCGGCCGGTGGCCCGGGTGGGCGTCGTGCCAGGCCTTCATGTCGGACAGGCACCCGCCGAGGTCCTGGTTCCTCGCCTTGGTCCGCAGCTGGGCCGCCGTCGCGGCGTTCTCGCAGTTGTTGTCGTTGCCGATGGGGTTGCTGTGCGAGACCCGCCAGGAGCGCCCGAACACATTGGTCCACACGTCGAGTTCGAGCATGCCGGCGCCGGAGTCGAGCGCGTCCGCGAAGTACCCGTACTTGGCCTTCTCGTACGCGTTGTGCACACCGACCCAGGTCGCCGAGGAGTACGGCAGCTGCCCCGGGTCCGCCGCCCGGTCCGTGGCCGCCCGGGCCGGAGCGAGAGCGACGCCGAGCAGACCGGCCGCGACCGCTGTGGTCACGGCCGCACGCGAGAGCTTCCCCATGGTGGGTTCCCTGCCTCTGTGTCGATGGCGTCGACGACGCCTGTTCGATCAAGTCGAGGGAAGGTTAGGGGAGTTGGGTGAACCGTGGGGAGACTGGACTCGGCCGTTGAAGGCGTGGAAAGAGGGGGTGGGGGGAGCGGCGAGGACGAATGCCCCGCCTTGCCGCGAACCGGTCCCCGCCGGTGTCGCGTACCGGCCGTGCCCCGGCGACGTACGGGTGCCGCAGCGCGCGGGAGGGCTGGGCGAGGCACTCGCGCCCCGGCCTCGGCGCCGCAGCGCCCGCCCGGCCTCGGTATCGCAGCACTCGTGCCCCGGACTCGGCGCCGCCGTCAGGGCGTCGGTGCCGGCAGGGGTCCGCGGACGGCGGCCTCCGACTCCGTCCTGCGGTTCCGTTCGGATGAGGTCAGGTCCGGTGGTGGCCGAGCGATTGCCCGATGCGCTGCGCCAGCTCGCTGCGGGGCGCGACGGTGGGCGTGCCCTCGAGCCAGCCCCGCAGATGAGTCCCGAGCTCCAGCCCGAAGGTCTCCGCCTCGTTCTCCTCCGCCTGCCGGAAGTCCGTACGCGCCGCCAGGTTCTGCACGGTGGCATCGATGTCGGCGCTGTCCGTGACGAGGCGCGCCGCGACCGACGTTCCGGTCTTGCCGTGTCCCGCGTGGCTACCGTGCCCCGCCATCATGTGCCAGACCTCGTGGCCGAAGATGACCAGTTGGTGGAAGGGCCGGTAGGTCGCCTGGACGCAGATGATGTCCCGGTCGGCCATGTCCAGGTACAGCCCGCTCGCGGTCTCCGGCGGAAAGTCCACCAGGCGGTGGATCACCGGCCTGCCGCGCCGTTTGCTGAGCCGGGCGCAGAGAGCGGCGAACACCTCGTCGGGTTCGGACGGCCGGGCCTGTTCCACTGCGCGCGCCAGGTCGTCGCGGAGCTCGCGCATGGCGCTCTTGCTGCTCACTTCACTCCCCCCGGTTGAGAGTTGTCGTCGGGACGGCGGCGTGCGGTGGGCGCCCGCGCGTGACCACACGGTACCGACCCGGTCCAGCTCCTCGCATCAGCCTGGCGCACCGGGCCCGCGTGATGGGCCCCGGCGCGCGAATGGGTTCGCGTCGCTGTCTTCCGAGGGGTGAAGGGCGAGCCATGCGGTCCTGAGGTCTGTCCCTGATGTGAGGTGGGCCGGACCGGCGACGACGCGCGGGGATGCCTCGCGGACGCGGCCGCCGATCACGAGACCGGCTTCCTGTGCGCCCGGCCGTGGGGCGAGCCGGTCCAGGGGGCTGTCCGCCCGAGGGACCGTCCCCCGGGTCTTCGCCGGAGAGCCGTTCCTGTCCGCGGGCCGCGCGGGCGAAGGGGAGGACCTGCCGCCGTCCGGGGAGCCTCGGGTGCCTGGTGCGGAGCCGGCCGCGTGCCCGGGCTCCCGAAGGCCTGACCCTCTGCACGTGCGCCTCACGCTCCTTCGGGGCACCATGGCCGCATGCTGCTGGCTCGAGTCGCCGACGTGTCCAGGGACGTGGCCGCCACCTCCGCACGCTCACGGAAGATCGCCCTTCTCGCCGAGCTGTTCGCGGACACCCGGCCCGAGCACGTGGCCCTCGTGATCTCGTATCTCTCCGGGCGGGTCCCGCAGGGCCGCATCGGCATCGGGTGGAGCGTGCTCAAGGAGCGGCCCGCGCCCGCGGAGACCGCCGCGCTCACCGTTCCCGAGGCCGACGCGGCACTCACCGCGCTCGCCGGCCTTCAGGGCGCCGGTTCCCAGAACGAGCGCAAGCGCCTCGTACGCGATCTGATGGCCGCGGCCACAGCCGACGAGCAGCAGTTCCTGACCCGTCTGCTGACGGGCGAGGTTCGGCAGGGCGCGCTGGACGCCGTGGCCCTGGAGGCCGTCGCCAAGGCCGCGGACGCGCCCGCCGAGGACGTACGCCGGGCGGTGATGCTGGACGGATCGCTGCCTCGTGTCGCCGGTGCGCTCTTCGCCGAGGGGCCGGCGGCGCTCGCGGAATTCCGGCTGCGCGTCGGCAGCCCCGTACAGCCGATGCTCGCCCATACGGCGAAGTCGGTCACCGAAGCCGTCATGACCCTCGACGCGCGCTGCGTGGTCGAGGAGAAGCTCGACGGCATCCGTGTCCAGGTGCACCGCAGCGGCGACGAGATCAGGATCTACACCCGCTCGCTGGACGACATCACCGACCGGCTGCCCGAAGTCGTGGACGCGGCCCGGGACATGACCGGTGATCAGTTCATCCTCGACGGCGAGGTGATCGCGCTCGACCGGGACGGCCGCCCCTACTCCTTCCAGGAGATCGCCTCCCGCGTCGGCTCCCGGATCGACGTCCGGGCGGCCCGCGCCACGCTGCCCGTCTCTCCCGTCTTCTTCGACGTACTGGCGGCCGACGGCGAGGAGACGCTCGACCTCCCGGGCGGCGAACGGCACGCAGTCCTCGCCCGCCTCGTGCCGGAACCCATGCGGGTCCGCCGCCATGTCGTCGCCGACCCCGGCGACAGTGAACAGGTCGCCGCAGCCGAGGAGTTCTTCGCCGAGACGCTGCGCCGCGGTCATGAAGGCGTCCTGGTCAAGGCGCTCGACGCCGCCTACGTCGCGGGCCGGCGCGGCCGCTCATGGCTGAAGGTCAAGCCCGTCCACACCCTCGACCTCGTCGTCCTGGCCGCCGAATGGGGCCACGGCCGCCGCACGGGCCTGCTCTCCAACCTCCACCTCGGCGCCCGCGTCTCCGACGGTACGTACGTCATGCTCGGCAAGACCTTCAAGGGGCTGACCGACGAGATGCTGCGCTGGCAGACGGACCGGCTCCGTGAACTCGCCGTCGACGACGACGGGTTCACCGTCAGGGTCCGTCCCGAACTGGTCGTGGAGATCGCGTACGACGGAATCCAGCGCTCTCCCCGCTACCCGGCGGGTGTCACGCTCCGCTTCGCCCGGGTGCTGCGCCACCGCACCGACAAGGCGGCGCAGGAGGCCGACACCATCGAGCAGGTCCTCCAGTCCCGGGGCTGAGCGGCACGGTCAGCGCGTGCCCAGCACCTTCTCGGCGAAGGCCGTCAGATGGGCGACCGTACGGTCGATGCGCTCCTGCTCGGTGAGCGTCTCCGCGTCCACCCCGGTCCGCAGCTTCGGCTGCCGCTTGCCACGGATGTAGAGCGAGCAGGCGAGGTCGGAGCAGAGGTAGGTGCCCACGGTGTTGCCTTCCCGCCCGGCCGTGCCCGCCAGCGGGGCGGCGAACAGGGTCACCCCGGACGACGCATGCGGGGTGAGGCAGACATGGCACATGCTCGACTTGATGGCGCTGGTCCGCCCGGCCGAGGGCACGCGAAGCGTGATGCCCACCGGGCCGTCCGCACGGGGGAGCACGAGATGGGCCCGCAGCGGAGCCCCCGGATCGGTCCAGCCCAAAAAGTCGAGATCGTCCCAGGGCAGTTGCCCGAAGTCGGCGGGGAGCTTCAGGCGGGTCGCCTCGCCCTTGGTGCAGTTGACGAACGAGCCGCGAATCTGTTTTTCGGTCAGCGCTTCCACCGGTGGAAGGTACACGGATCGCAGGGGAGCGGGCATCCCCTTTATGGTGGCCGAAGCCGCCTCAGCCCACCCATCCGCTGTCGAAGGGACCTGGTCATGGCCACAGAGCCGCTGTCGCAGAAGGAGATCGAGGACCGGCTGTCGGAGCTGCCCGGCTGGTCGCTGGAGGGGGACCGCATCTCCCGCTCCTACCGGCTCGCCGACCACTTCGCGGCCACCGCGATGGTCGTGCACATCGCGCAGGTCCAGCAGGAGCTGGACCACCACTCCGATCTGACGCTCGGCTACAACAGCGTCTCGCTGACGGTGCACACGCACGACGCGGGCGGCGCGGTCACCGAGAAGGACTTCACTCTGGCGCGACGGGTGGAACAGCTCGCGCCCGGGCACGGCGCGAGCTGACCCCGGAGCGTGCCGGGCACGGCTGCCGGCCGGTCCGCCGACCGGTCCGCCGGCCGGTGCGCGAGGTCCGCGAGGTCCGCGCGGTCCGGCACCGTCGCCGAGCATCGGCCGGGCCGGCAACATCGGCCCGGCCCGGCACACCGCCCAGGGCTCAGACCGGCCGCGACAGGTCCATCACCCAGTTCGTCACCCACGTCCGTTCCTCGTCGACCGAGAACGCCTGCTCCCAGCGCGCCGTCGTGTCGCTGATGCCGGACCAGACGAACCGCACCCGCACGTCCTTGCCGTCGTGCGTGTCGTCGCCGTGGAACTCACCGCGCCCGTCTCCGCCGAAGCGTCCCACCACCGGCGGGAACAGCGCGCCGGAGCGGTCGTTCGCCCAGTACAGCGACCACACGTCGCGGTCCGGGTCGTACAGCCGCAGCGTGAGGCCGCGGAACCCAAGCGACGGGAAGACGATCTCGTCGAAGTTCGCCCCGCCGTCGAAGTGGCGTGACGCCCGGCTCATCGCCGTGAACTCCTCCCACGGGCTCGTCGCGTCCAGGAAGTCCGTGCGGCGGCGGTTCGCGACGACCCACTCGCCGACCAGGAAGTCGAAGTCGGTCGTGCTCATGAGCGGCCTCCGGTCGTTCCTTCGCGGAGCGAGTCGGCGAGATAGGCGTCCAGGTCGGGACGCTCGGGCGTGAGCACATGCCGCACCCAGGCGTCCCGCTCGTGCACCACCGGCGGCAGCTCGTACACACAGCCGATCCAGGGCTTGGACAGCCTGATGAAATGGGTCGGATCACGGTCCGGACAGTCGAGTACGGGCTGTCCGGCCGCCGCGCCCGCGAAGTGCACGGCGTTGTCCCACACCCAGCTGTACGCGTTGAGGTACGCGCCGTCGTCCTCTCCCCTGTGGAGGACGACGAACGCGGCCGCCGGCGTACCGTCCGGCTCCGGCAGCAACATCGGCAGGATCTCGTACGCGGCCTTCTCGACCGCGGGCTCTATCCCTGCCGGGTCCCTCGTGACGTGGTAGCGCTTGATCCGACGGCCGCCCACCTCGATCGGTGGGGGCACGAACAGCAACTTCTCGGCGAAACTCATGGGCAGGACGCTAGAGCCGCTCCACTGACATCCTGTGTCAGTGAAGTCCAGCCGACTTGTGTCGATCCTTCTGCTCCTCCAGACCCGGGGCCGGATGACCGCCGCCCGCCTCGCGGAGGAGCTGGAGGTGTCCGTCCGGACCGTCTACCGGGACATCGAGGCACTGCACGCGTCCGGTGTGCCGCTGTACGGGGACGCCGGCCACGCCGGTGGCTACCAGCTGCTCGCCGGCTACCGGACGCATCTGACCGGGCTGTCCGCCCAAGAGGCGGAAGCCCTGTTCCTGTCCGGCGTCCCGGGACCCGCCGCCGAACTCGGCCTGGGCTCGGACCTGGCCGCCGCCCAGCTCAAGCTGCGGGCCGCGCTGCCCGCCGAACTGCGCGACCAGGCCGACCGGATGCGCTCGCGCTTCCACCTCGACGCACCCGGCTGGTACGCCCCCGACGAAGAGGTGCCCTATCTGACCCAGGTCGCCGAGGCGGTCTGGCACAGCCGGGTGATCGACGTCCGCTACCGCCGCTGGAAGGAGCCGACCGATGTGGACCGCCGTCTGGAGCCGTACGGTCTGGTGCTCAAAGCGGGGCGCTGGTACGTCGTCGCGGCCCCCGGTCCGCGCACGTACCGGGTCGACCAGATCCTTCGACTCTCCTGCGACGGGAGCGTGTTCGAGCCGCCGCCCGGATTCGATCTGGCCGCCCACTGGCAGCGCCAGCAGGCCGACTTCCACGCCCGGCTGTACAGCGGCCGGGCACTCGTGCGGATCTCGCCCGCCGCCGCCGAGGGACTGACCGGGCCCGTGGCGCAGGCCCTCGCGGACACCGGCACGGCCGAACCGGACGGCTGGACCCGCGCGTCGCTCCCCATCGAGTCCCTCGGTCACGCGCACCGCGAGTTCCTCGCGATGGGCACGGAGGTCGAGGTGCTCGAACCCGCCGAGCTCCGTGCCCGGATGGCGGGGACGGCCCGCGAACTCGCGGCGCGGTACGCCACCGGCTGACCGGCGGCGTACCGACCCCCTTCGTGCCCCGTGACCGGACGGCTCACGCGTCCCAGGCGCCGGCCTTCGCCGCGTCCCGGGCGTAGTCCGCGAAGTCCCTCGGCGCACGGCCCAGTACCTGCCGGACCCCGTCCGTGGTCGAGGCGTTGTGCCCGTCCATCAGCATCGTGAACAGCTCGACCAGCCACTGCGCGTCCTGCGCGGGAAGCCCGACCTGCTGGAGCATCCCCTGGTACTCCTCGCCGGTCACCGGCACATAGCGCACCTCGCGGCCGGTCGCCCGCCCGATCTCCTCGGCCGCCTCCTGGAAGGTCAGCAGCCGCGAGCCCGTCACCTCGTACGTCTCGCCCGTGTGGCCCTCCTCGGTGAGGACGGCGACCATCACGTCCGCCAGGTCGTCCGCGTCGATGAACGGCTCCGCCGTGCCGCCCGCCGGGAAGACGAGCTCGCCCTGGGCCACACCCTCGGCCATCGGGCCCTCGCTGAAGTTCTGCGCGAAGAAGCTGGCCCGCACGACCGTGAGCGGTACACCCGCCTCCCGCAGCGCGCTCTCGGCCTTCACGGCGTCCGGCTCGCCACGGCCGGAAAGGAGCACCAGACGCCCCACGCCCGCCGCGGCCGCCGCCTGCCCGAAGGCCCGCATCGCCTCGGTGGCGCCGGGACCCGCGAGGTCGGGGTAGTACGTGACGTAGGCCGCGTCCGCGCCGCCGAGCGCCGGGCCCCAGGTCGAGGCGTCCTCCCAGTCGAAGGGGACCGCACCGCGGCGCGAGCCCGCCCGCACCTGGACACCGCGCTCCGTGAGCCGCTGCGCCACCCGGTGACCCGTCTTGCCCGTGGCCGCCGTCACCAACACCGTTTCCTGCTTCAGGTTCTCTGTCATGCCTCCAGATTCGCGGCCGCGCTCTGGACTCTCCATGCTGCAAAGCCTCAATGGCATGTTTCTGCGTCTACGCTGGAGTCATGGACGCTCTTGCCGGGCTGCTCGACGGACCGCGTGCCCGAGGCGCTTTCCTGCTGCGGATGGTGATGGAGCCGCCCTGGTCCGTGCGGATCGAGGACCAGGCACCGCTCTCCCTGATGTGTGTCACCCAGGGGCAGACGTGGATCAGCTCCGACGCCGGCGACGAGGTGCTGATGCGGCCCGGTGACGTGGCGATCGCCCGGGGGCCGGGCGGCTACACCACCGGCGACGACCTGCGGACCGAGCCGTTGGCGCTGATCGGTCCCGGCGGCACCTGCCACACCCTGCGCGGCGAACCGCTCGCCACATCCATGGCCCTGGGTGTGCGGAGCTGGGGCAACGACCCCGACGGCTCGTCCGTGATGCTGGTCGGCACCTATCAGATGAAGGGCGAGGTCTCGGCGAGGCTGCTGGACGCCCTGCCCCCGCTGGTCCATCTCACCGCCGACGAGTGGAACTGCCCGCTCATGCCGGTCCTCGACGACGAGATCTCACGGGACGAGCCCGGCCAGAGCGTGGTGCTCGACCGGATCCTCGACCTGCTGCTCATCGCCGTCCTGCGGGCCTGGTTCTCCCGGCCCGACGCGAAGGCACCGGCGTGGTACGTGGCGATGGGCGACCCGGTGGTGGGCCGCGCGCTGCGCCTGCTCCAGGACGACCCCGCCCACCCCTGGACGGTCGCCTCCCTCGCCGCCAAGTGCGGGGTGTCGCGTGCTCAGCTCGCGCGCCGCTTCCACGAGTTGGTGGGGGAGCCGCCGATGGGCTACCTCACCACCTGGCGGCTCGACCTCGCCGCGGACCTGTTGCGCGAGAGCGACGCCACCATCGAGGCGGTGGCCAGGAAGGTCGGCTACAGCGGTTCGTTCGCGCTGAGCGCCGCCTTCAAGCGGGTCCGCGGGGTGAGCCCGATGGTGCACCGCGCGCACAGTGTTCTGCCGTAACCGCAACAAAGCTCGCCGAATCGGCACCGTCGCGACAGGGTGAGGACATGAGCAGTCACCACCACGACAAGACCCACATCGACTGGGACGAGATGAGCCCGCTGCTGGAACGCGGCGCGGAGCTCCAGGGGCCCGTGCACCGCCAGGCCGTGGCCTGGCTCGGGGAGCAGGTGCCCGCGGCGGGCGTCCGGCGGATCATCGACATCGGCAGCGGACCGGGAGTGATGAGCCTGGTGCTCGCCGAGGCCTTTGAGTACGCCGAGGTCGTGGCGGTCGACGCGACCGTCCCCCTCCTGGAGCTCGCGCGGGCCCGCGCCGAGCGGGCGGGTCTCGGCGACCGGGTCCGTACGCTGCACGCCGAACTGCCCGACGACTTCGACGCGTTGGGGGAAGCGGACCTGATCTGGGCGGGCTCCTCGCTGCACCACATCGGAGACCAGCGCGCGGCTCTCGCCGGCTTCTCCCGGCTGCTGCGACCGGGCGGCCTGCTGGCTGTGGTGGAGGGCGGCCTGCCCGCCCGCCATCTGCCGCGCGACATCGGCATCGGGCGGCCGGGGCTGGAGGCCCGTCTGGACGCGGCCTCCGCCGAGTGGTTCCTCGGTATGCGCGCCGAACTGCCCGGTGCGAAGGACGAGATCGAGGACTGGCGGGCGCTGATGGCCGCGGCCGGTCTCGCGCCGAGTGGCACGCGGTCCTTCCTCCTCGACATCCCCGCGCCGGTGCCCCGGACCGTACGCGAGCAGCTGGCCTCGGCCTTCGCCTGGCAACGGAAGGTGCTCGACGGGCTGTTGGCTCCGGACGACATCGCCGTACTGGACCGGCTGCTCGACCCGCACGACGAACAAGGTCTGGCGCAGCGCCCGGACATCTATCTGCTCATGGCACGCACGGTGCACACCGCCCGCCGCGGCTGACGGCCGCGGGCCGGGTCAGGGGCAGGGTTCGAGCCGCCACCACTGACCGGGTGAGTCGGTGTCCTCCCACTGCTGCACACGTGCGCCGTCCTCGGCGCTGCCGTCGGCGACTTCGAGGAGCAGTCCGCTGATGAAGCTGACGATGGTGACGGTGCCCGGCGTGTCGAGATGCTGCTCGATGATCCACTCCTGCGCGCCGAAGTTGTTGGGACGCCACTGCTGGATGCGGGCGCCGTTCTCGGTGGAGGCGTCGGCGACGTCGAGCCGTTTGCCGCTGACGACGCTCACGAAGTGGTGGAGTCCGCTGCCGTTCGGCACAGGGTCGATCTGCCACTGCTGTCCGGGAGCGCCGGTCTCCTTGCCCTGCTGGACGACGGCCCCGCTGCCCCTGACCCCGCCGTACACCTCCAGGAGCAGCCCGCTGCCGACGTTGCGCACCAGATGACGGCCAGGTCTGAATGCCCCGCTCAATTCCCGTACTCCTTGTCCGGCGCCGTGATGTTCACGCGGAACGATCGTACGAGAGGGGCGCGGGAGGACATACGGAATGCCCTCGTCGCCGCTGATGCGGCTGACGAGGGCATGGTCCGTCTCCGGGGAGCGACCGGATCAGCGCACCGTGACGGTGAAGGGGGCCGACGCCATGCCGCCGCCGACGATGCGCAGCGTGTTGCGTCCCTTGAAGCCGAGGTAGACGCGCATCTTGTAGGTGGCCTTGCGCGTGGTGTTCATCGACGCGGGGAGGGTCGTCCACTGACCGCCCTGCCGCTGCTGGAGACGCACACGGGTGCCGGGGGGAAGCTGCCTGGCCGACCCGTACACGCGGAACTGCTGCCACGCGGCGACGCCGCGCTTGGTGGCTCTCGCCGTCAGGGCCGGGCGTTCGTCGCGTCCGCTGTCGCGAGCGGTCACGGTCTTCGAGGGGGACGAGTCGACGACGGCCATGGAAACGCCGACCGACCCGGCCAGCAGGGCGGCGGTGGTGATGCCGGTGACGGTTGCCTTCTTGATGCGCTCCATCGGACTGCCTCCAGGGGTGCAGGTTCGTTCGGAGCACCAAAAGTAGGCATACCGCCTGTAAATATGACGAGAAGACGCGCAAGCGGTGAAAGGAATACCACGACCGGCGGAATCCCGCCATTCGGGGAGGGCTGTTCCGGGGATTCAGGAGGTTCTGGGCGGCCCGGAACAGCGAAACGCCGCCCGGCAGGAGCCGGGCGGCGCTGAGCGCTCGGGCGCTGGTGGGGCGGCCGGAGGTCAGCCGACGTTGAACGTCGCCGGGTCCGGACCCAGTCGCTTGCCCTCGTCCAGAGCGGCGAAGGCCGCCAGATCGTCGCCGTCCAGCTCGAAGTCGAAGACATCGAGGTTCTCCCGGATGCGCGAGGGGGTCACGGACTTGGGGATGACCACATTGCCGATCTGGAGGTGCCAGCGGAGCACCACCTGGGCCGGCGTGCGGTCGTGCTTCCGGGCGACGGCGACCACCGTCGGGACGTCCAGCAGGCCCTTGCCCGAACCGAGCGGCGACCATGCCTCGGTGGCGATGCCGTGCTGGGTGTGGAACGCGCGCGACGCGGTCTGCTGAAGCTGGGGATGCAGCTCGATCTGGTTCACCGCGGGCACGACCGAGGTCTCCGCGATCAGGTGCTCGAGGTGCTCCGGAAGGAAGTTGGAGACACCGATGGCCCTGGTGCGGCCGTCCGCGAGAAGCTTCTCGAAGGCCTTGTACGTCTCCACGTACAGCCCCTTCGACGGCATCGGCCAGTGGATCAGATACAGGTCCACATGGTCGAGGCCGAGCTTCGCCAGTGAGGTGTCGAAGGCGCGGAGGGTCGCGTCGTAACCCTGGTCGCCGTTCCACAGCTTGGTCGTGACGAAGAGGTCCTCGCGCGGGATGCCGGAATCGGCGATGGCCTGCCCGGTTCCCTCTTCGTTCTCGTAGATGGCCGCGGTGTCGATACTGCGGTAACCGGCTTCCAGAGCGGTGGAGACCGCCTGTGCCGCCTCGTCGTCCGGTACCTGCCAGACACCGAAGCCGAGCTGCGGCATCTCGACGCCGTTGTTGAGTGTGATGGAGGGGACCTTGCTCACGAGCGGTCGATCCTTACGTCGTCGGTTGGTACTCCCATCGTCAACGATCAACCTGCCGAGCGCATTCCCGCCAGTGAAGTTGGCCGATACAGCTCCGGCCTTCTCGGTCCAGACCATTGACCGCGCCCCGTCAAGCCGGAACGCTGGGGCATGTAACTGAACGCCGGTCGCTCATGTGAACGGACGGTCAGCTGCACCACCCTGTGTCACCGAGCAGCAGACACCTGGATCAATCCTGACCCCACACCTCAGGAAGGCAGGCACCGCTCATGAACGACACCAAGAAAGCAAACGACACCAACGAAACATCGGAGGAGACGGCCACCTGGCAGACTCCCGGGTTCGAGGTCGTCGGGACCGCGCTCGAAGTCACCGCCTACGCCCTCACCGACCGATAGCCACGCCGCCGTGCTGCTGCAGGTGCTCGGCACCGCGGCGGGCGGCGGACTGCCCCAGTGGAACTCCATGAGAAACGGCTCGCGGCACTTGTCGGAGCGGGGCTGTGCAGTGTGCAGCTGTCCGTGCAGCACGCCGACCCCGCGGCATCCGAACGCATCGCCGGAGCACGCTCGTTCGCAGCGAAGGTACGAGCGGCACGCCTGGTGCGTGAGGCGGACCTGCCGCTCGGTCTGAACGTCGTCCTCCACCGCGACAACCTCGGCTCCCTCGACGCACTGATCGAACTCGGCCTCGCCTGGGGCGCGGAGCGGATCGAGCTCGCCAACACCCAGTTCTACGGCTGGGCGTTGCGCAACCGCGACCTCGGCGGGTGCCGGTGCCAGGCGTACGCCCTCACCGGCGACGCCACCCGCACGGACCCGGTCTGCTCGCTCGCGCCCGACCACGCTCTCATACGCGATCTCGTCGACCCTACGCATCTGCCGGACCCCGCGGTCGCCCCCGCGTACGTCCACCGCGCGGAACAGCCCACGTCCACGTTCCCGGGGCCGATCTCGTCATGGACGAACAACTCGCAATGAGGTGAAGGAAACATGACCGCATCACGCAGGGCAGTCCTGGGAGCGGCACTCGGCGGCGCCGTCGCGGCCGGGCTGCCCGGACTCATGTCGCAGGCCAGTGCGGCCGACTGGCAGCTTCGCTGGTCCCCGTCGGCACGCACCGACAAACTGCGGGCCTTCGAGACCATCGAGGACGACCGGGCCGGCTCGCACACGTCGGCCGCGCCCCACATCACCACCGAGGGCGACAACTTCCGGTTCACGATGCACACCGTGGACCGCGACACCGCGACCGACCGGCAGCGCCACGAGGTCACCGGCTGCCGCACCGGCAGCTCGTCCCTCCAGTGGAAGTCGGGCCAGACCTGGCGGGTCACCTACGGCATGTTCATCCCGAGCACGCTGAAGGCGACCACCAGCTTTACGCACATCATGCAGATGAAGCAGCCGGGCACCGGGTCGTCCCCGATCGTCGTGCAGTCGCTGCGCCGGGTGAACGGCGTACAGACCATCGAGCTGAAGGTCATCTCCGGCGATGTCCTCGTCGGCCGGACCAACCTCGAACCGCTGCACAACAAGTGGATCGACGTCGACTTCCAGATCAGGATCGGGAACGGCACGGCCGGCTCCGTCCGCTGGATCCTCAAGAACGGCGCGACGACGGTGATCGACGCGTCGAAGTCGGGCGTCGACACCTTCCTCGCGGACCGGGTGCGCCCCAAGTGGGGTATCTACCGCTCGCTGGGCGACAGTTCGGGCTCCCTCCAGAACTGCCACATGCTCCTCACCAACATGCGCGGCTATCAGCTCGTCTGACGAGGACGACATGATCGGCGTTCGCGGAACCGTCGCCGACCTCGCGTGACCAGGATCTTCCGCGTCACGATCGGCCGGCACACACAGCCCGGCCGGTCGGCCGCGGCCTCACCGACCACTGCCCGGCGCGTACTTCCTGCCCCGCGCCGGGCAGTTCGCCGTGCCGTGCCGTGCAGCAGTGCCGGCGTGCGGGGGGTGCTCGCCCCCTCAGTGGTAGAGCGCGTCGACCTCGACCGCGTACGCCGCCTCGATCGCCTTCCGCTTCAGCTTCAGCGACGGTGTGAGCAGCCCGTGCTCCTCGCTGAAGGGGTGGGCCAGGATGCGGAACGTACGGATCGACTCCGCCTGCGACACCAGGGTGTTGGCGGCCACCACCGCCCGGCGGACCTCCATCTCCAGATCCGGGTCGCGCACCAGATCCGCCGGGGCCAGCGGTGCCTTGTCCTGCATCGCCAGCCAGTGGTCGACCGCCTCCTGATCGACGGTGACCAGCGCCGCGATGTAGGGGCGGTCGTTGCCGACCACGATGCACTGGTTGACCAGCGGATGCGCCCGTACGCGCTCCTCCAGCCCCACCGGCGACACGCTCTTGCCGCCGGAGGTCACCAGGATCTCCTTCTTGCGGCCCGTGATCGTCAGATAGCCGTCCTCGTCCAGCGCTCCGAGGTCCCCGGTCGCCAGCCAGCCGTCGTGCAGCACCGCGTCGGTGGACTTGGGGTCGCCCAGATAGCCCGAGAAGACGTGCGCGCCGTGGAGCCACACCTCGCCGTCCTCCGCGATGTGGACCGTGGTTCCCGGGATCGGCTGGCCGACCGTGCCGTAGCGGGTGCGCTCCGGGGGGTTCGCCGTCGCCGCCGCGCTCGTCTCGGTGAGTCCGTAGCCCTCGAAGACCGTGACGCCCGCCCCCTCGAAGAAGAGGCCGAGCCGCCGGTCCATGGCCGAGCCGCCGGACATGGCGTGGCGGACCCGGCCGCCCATCGCGTCGCGGACCTTGCCGTACACCATCTTCTCGAAGAACTGGTGCTGCATCCGCAGCCCGGCGGAGGGGCCGGGGCCCAGGCCGAAGGCCCGGTGTTCCATGGCCTCCGCGTAGCGCACCGCCACGTCGACGGCCTTCTCGAACGGGCCTGTCTTCCCGTCGACCTCCGCCCTGCGGTGCGCCGCGTTGTAGATCTTCTCGAGGATGTACGGCACCGCCAGGATGAACGTCGGTCTGAACGCCACCAGGTCGGGCAGCAACGCCTTTGCCTGGAGCACCGGCTGGTGGCCGAGCTTGACCCGGCCGCGGATCGCCGCGATCTCCACCATGCGTCCGAAGACGTGGGCGAGCGGCAGGAACAGGAGCGTCGCGGCCTCGTCACCCGGCTTGGAGTGGAAGACCGGTTCCCAACGTGTGATGAGGGTGTCGGTCTCGAACATGAAGTTGGCGTGCGTGATGACGCAGCCCTTCGGGCGTCCGGTGGTCCCCGAGGTGTAGATGACCGTGGCCATCGAGTCGGGGGTCACCGCGCGCCGGTGCCGGTGCACCACCTCGTCGTCGATGTGCGCACCCGCCGCGTTGAGCTCCGCGACGGCACCGGCGTCCAGCTGCCACAGCCGTTTCAATTGCGGAAGCCGGTCGATGACCGAGCCGACCGTCATGGAGTGGTCCTCGTGCTCGACCATGCACGCCGTGACCTCGGAGTCGTGCAGCATCCAGAAGACCTGCTCCGCCGAGGAGGTGGGATAGATGGGCACGGAGTGCGCGCCGACCGTCCAGACGGCGAAGTCGAAGAGCGTCCACTCGTACCGGGTACGGGACATCAGGGCGACCCGGTCACCGAACCGCACTCCCTGCGCCAGCAGCCCCTTGGCCAGGGCGAGCACCTCGTCGCGGAACTGCGCGGACGTCACATCGTGCCAATGTCCTTCCGCGTCCTTGCGTCCGAGGACGACGCGATCGGGATCCTCCTGGGCATAGTCGAACACCGCATCCGCCAGCCCACCGACCTGAGGCGCTGCGTCCAGCGGGGGGACAGTGAACTCGCGCAATGGCCTGCTCCTTGTGGCGCTCCGCACAGCGCCGCGACGCTACCCCACCTCGCTGACCGGCGGGAGGGCCTTGCAGAACTGTGGACGAATGGCATCACCACAGGTCAGACGAGGATGTCCGGCCACACAAAAGAGAGTTGGACCACAGTTCTGACCGAAGAGTAAGTACGCCGGTATCGAATCTCCACGGAATCTCGACGCGGCACGCACCGTCGCTTTACGGAGTCGAGAAGCTTTGGTCCGTACCAGGCCGGTGAGCGGGTCCGTGACCAGGTCCGGCGGGTGACGGTACGCGAACGGCCGGGTGCGGGGTCATGATCGAGCCATCGGGCCATCGGGCCATCGAGCCGTCGAGCCATCGGACCCTCGCGTCACGGAGCCGCGGGGCGGCCGGGACCATCGAGCCGTTGCGCGTGGCTGTCACCGCTGCCGCGGGCCGCCACCCCGGTGCAGCCGGTCGGCGCCCCGCAGGATCGACGACGCCAGCGCGGCCGCCGCCTCCTGCGCCGCATGCCCCGCGCCCGCCCGCCGGCCGTGCAGCAGGACGAAGTCCACATCGCCCAGTTCGGGCAGGCCGGCCCGCGACGCCACCGGAGCCAGGCCCGGCGGGATCAGCCCGCGGCTGTGCGCCATCACACCGAGCCCCGCCCGCGCCGCCGCGATCAGCCCGCTCAGGCTGGTACTGGTGCACGCGATCCGCCAGGCGCGCCCTTCCGCCTCCAGCACCTCCAGCGCACGGGCCCGCGTGATGCCCGGCGGCGGATAGACGATCAGCGGTACGGGCAGGGCGGGGTCGAGCCGCAGCTGTGGGGCGCCGATCCACGAGAGCGTGTCCTGCCACACGAGCTCGCCGTGGGTGTCGCCGGTCCGCCGCTTGGCCAGCACCAGATCGAGCCTTCCCGCCTCCAGCCGTCTGTGCAGCGTGCCCGAGAGTTCCACGGAGAGCTCCAGGTCCACCTCGGGGTGGTCGCGCCGGAAGGACTCCAGGATCTCCGGCAGCCGGGTCAGCACGAAGTCCTCGGAGGCCCCGAACCGCAGACGGCCGCGCAGCCGCTTGCCGGTGAAGAACGCGGACGCGCGCTCGTGCGCCTGGAGGATCGTCCGGGCGAAGCCGAGCATGGCCTCCCCGTCCTCGGTGAGCTCCACGCTGTGCGTGTCCCGGGTGAACAGCTGCCGGCCGGTGGCCTCCTCCAGCTTGCGCACATGCTGGCTCACGGTCGACTGGCGCAGCCCGAGCCGGCGGGCGGCCTGGGTGAAGCTGAGTGTTTGGGCGACCGCGAGGAAGGTACGCAGTTGTGCGGGGTCGTACATGACCTCCACGGTAGGCCTTTTCCGCGCACCCATCACAAATCGCGATGACAGTGAGCGTGGTGTGCGGGATTCCCGATCGGTCGTGTCAGGAGCACCATGGGGAGGGCACGACCCTGAACCGAGAGCAAGTGGAGCACATGAGCCGCCGCACGTTGTCGCTGCCGTCCTGGCTGCCCGTCGACCCGTACATCCTGGCGCTCCTCGGGACGGTGGTACTCGCGGCTCTCCTGCCGGCGTCCGGACGCGCCGCCGATGTCGCTGGCGGGGCGTCGACCGGTGCCGTGGCCCTGCTGTTCTTTCTGTACGGCGCGCGGCTGTCGACCCGCGAGGCGGTCGACGGCCTGCGGCACTGGCGTCTGCATGTGACGGTGCTCGCCGCGACGTTCCTCGTCTTCCCGCTGCTGGGGCTCGCCGCGCGGGGCCTCGAACCGTGGCTGCTCACACCGGAGCTCTCCAGCGGACTGCTGTTCCTGTGTCTCGTGCCGTCGACGATCCAGTCGTCGATCGCCTTCACCTCGATGGCGCGCGGGAACGTTCCCGCGGCGATCTGCGCCGGTTCCTTCTCCAGCATCGCGGGCATCGTGCTCACCCCGCTGCTGGCGGCGGTCGTCCTCGGCGGCCGGGCCGGCGGTTTCTCCGCGGACTCGCTGCTGCGGATCGTGCTGCAACTCCTCGTGCCCTTCCTGGCGGGCCAGTTGCTGCGACGGTGGGTCGGGGGCTTCCTCACCCGCCACAAGAAGGTGCTCGGGTACGTCGACCGCGGCTCGATCCTGCTCGTCGTCTACACGGCCTTCAGCGCGGGCATGAACGCGGGCGTCTGGCACCAGGTCACCCCGGGGCGCCTCGGCGCTCTGCTGCTCGTCGAGGCGGCGCTCCTCGCGGCGATGCTGACGCTCACCTGGTACGGCTCCAGGCGGCTCGGTTTCGGGCGGGCGGACCGCGTCGCGATCCAGTTCGCGGGCTCGAAGAAGAGCCTTGCGGCCGGTCTGCCCATGGCCACGGTGCTGTTCGGCGCCCACGCGAGCCTTGCCGTCCTGCCGTTGATGCTCTTCCACCAGATGCAACTGATGGTCTGCGCGGTCATCGCCAAGCGCCGCGGCCGTGAGGTGCCGGCCGAGGCGGCCCCCGCGCCCGGCACGAGGGTTCTGTCGGAAGCGCGGTCGGCCCCCTGAACGGCGGCCCGGACGTGGCCCGTTCGTGTCGCGGGTGACCGGCACGGGCTTCGGTACGTGACCAACGCCTCGCCGCAGAGCACGCGTCCGGACCTCCGCGAGGCCGCCCGCGCCTGACAAGATCGCCGGGTGACGACGTACGCGATACGCCCCTTCGGCGCCCGCCCCTGCACCCTGGTCGTCTGCCGCGGCTGCTGCTGCGGGGACGCGGCCAAGCACCCCGGCACCGACCACCAAGGCCAACTGGCCCGGTTGCGGACGGCGGCCGAGGCGTCGGACGGCAGGTTCGCGGTCCGCACGAGCGACTGCCTCGGCCCGTGCGGCCAGGCGAACGTGATCGTGGTCCAGCCCTCGGCGGAGGGCCGCCGCCGGGGCGCCAGGGCGACCTGGATCGGCTGGGCGCTCGACGACGACGCGACGGACGACGTCCTCGCCTGGGCGCAGGCGGGCGGCCCGGGCTTCGCCGAACCCTCGCCGACGCTGGAACTCCAGGTGATCCCGGCACCGGCGACGCGCAGATGAGGCGGGCACCGGCGGGTTGAAGGCCGGCCGCGCTGCCCTGCCCGCTTGCCTCTCGCCGGGTCGGGCATGAGCCTCGGCGCACCGCGAAATCTCCCGCCGGGCCTCACCCCCCAGCCGCAGGCGTTCACCCAGTCTTCGCCCCGGGGACGCCGTTCGGGCTTCCGCCCGCACACGAACCCCCGCTTACCGGCCCGGCAACGGTGACTTGTGGCTCGACACGTGGTGCTGCACGAACCCCGTGTTCGTGGACGTGGTGCGCTGACGCACCGGCTCGCGGGGGTGCCTCACGGAAGGACCCGGCCGGCGCAGGGGGCGCTCCCCGCCGGCCGGGCCCGTATCCCGTGCAGCGGGGAGCGTCAGACCCCGGTGCCCAGGGCGATCCGCTCGTCGCCCGCGTACACGTTCATATTGGCGCCCCGCAGGAAACCGATCAGCGTCAGTCCCGTCTCGGCGGCCAGGTCCACGGCCAGCGAGGAGGGCGCGGAGACGGCGGCCAGGACCGGGATTCCGGCCATCACCGCCTTCTGGGCCAGCTCGAACGAGGCGCGGCCCGAGACCAGCAGGATCGCCCGGGACAGCGGCAGATCACCGTTCTGCAGCGCGCGGCCGATGAGTTTGTCGACGGCGTTGTGCCGTCCGACGTCCTCCCGGATGTCGAGCAGCTCCCCCTCTTCGGAGAAGAGTGCCGCCGCATGGAGCCCCCCGGTCCGGTCGAAGACCCGCTGTGCGGCGCGCAGCCGGTCGGGGAGGCCCGCCAGCAGAGCGGGCTCGATACGGACCGGGGGAGTGTCGGCGATCGGGAAGCGCGCCGTCGTGCGGACTGCGTCGAGGCTGGCCTTGCCGCACAGTCCGCACGACGAGGTGGTGTAGACGTTCCGTTCGAGGGTGATGTCGGGCAGCTCGACCCCGGGGGCGAGCCGCACGTCCACCACGTTGTACGTGTTGGACCCGTCGGCCGTCGCCCCGGCGCAGTAGACGATCGACTGGAGCTCGTCGGCCGCCCCCAGGACGCCCTCGCTCACCAGGAACCCGGCGGCGAGGGCGAAGTCGTCGCCGGGGGTACGCATGGTGATGGCGAGCGGTTTGCCGCCCAGACGGATCTCCAGCGGTTCCTCGGCCACCAGGGTGTCCGGGCGGGACGTCACCGCCCCGTCCCTGATGCGGATGGTGCGTCGGCGCTCGGTGACCCGTCCCATGGCGATCAAATCCGATTCTGTACGTGTTGGTAGCCGAAGCGACCCTTGATGCAGAGGTTGCCGTGGGTCACCGGGTTGTCGTGCGGCGAGGTGACCTTGACGATCTCATTCTCCTGCACATGGAGCGTGAGGTTGCAGCCGACACCGCAGTAGGCGCAGACCGTGGTCGTCTCCGTCTGCGCCGACTCGTCCCAGGTACCCGCCGCGCGCATGTCGAACTCCGACTTGAAGGAGAGCGCGCCCGTCGGGCACACCTCGATGCAGTTGCCGCAGTAGACACACGCCGAGTCGGTGAGCGGGGCGTCGTGCTCGGTGGAGATACGGGCGTCGAAACCGCGGCCCGCCACCGCGATGGCGAAGGTGTTCTGCCACTGCTCGCCGCACGCGTCCACGCACTTGTAGCAGAGGATGCACTTGTCGTAGTCGCGGACGTACAGGTCGTTGTCGACCTTCGGCTCCTTGTTGACCGTCGCCGCGTCGGGGCCGAACCGGGCGGGCTTCGCCTCGTACTCCTTGATCCACTCGGCCGCCCGGGGGGTGGTCGACAGATCGGTGGAGGAGGCCAGCAGTTCCAGCACGACCTTGCGGCTGTGCCGGGCCCGCTCGGTGTCCGTACGCACCGTCATGCCGGGCTCCGCGCGGCGCGAACAGGCCGGCGCGAGCGTCCGCGCCCCCTCCACCTCCACCACACACACCCGGCAGGCGTTCTTCGGTGTGAGCGTGTCGCCCTGGCACAGCATGGGGATGTCCTTGCCGGCGGCCCGGCAGGCGTCCAGGATCGTGTCACCCTCGGGGACCCTGACGGGGGCGTCGTCGAGGGTGAACTCGACCAGCCGCCGCGGCGGCCCGAGCGGTATCGCGGTCATTCGTAGGCTCCCAGCCGGTCGATGGCGGATTCGACGGCGTTCCAGGCGGTCTGGCCCAGACCGCAGATCGATGCGTCGCGCATGGCACTGCCGACCTCGCGCAGCAGGGCGATATCGTCCGCGGCGGCGGCGCCCGTACGGTCCTTGATGCGGTGCAGGGCCTCCTCCTGCCGGACCGTGCCGACCCGGCAGGGCACGCACTGACCGCAGGACTCGTCCCGGAAGAACTCCGCGATCCGCAGCAGGATGCGCGGCAGCTCGACGGTGTCGTCGAGTACGAGGATCACCCCCGAACCGAGCGTCGTGCCCGCGGCCCGTGTCCCCTCGAAGGTGAGGGGGATGTCCAGCTCGTCGGGCCGGACGAAGCTGCCGGCCGCGCCGCCGAGCAGGACGGCGCGGATGGTGCGCGGCGGTCCCGCACGTTCGATGAGCTCGCCGAGCGTGGCCCCGAAGGGCAGTTCGTACACGCCCGGCCGTGCCACGTTCCCCGAGAGGCAGAAGAGCTTGGTCTCCTCGGCGCGCCCGGTGAGGATCGGCAGGACGTTGACGAGCGTCTCCACGTTGTTGACCGCCGTCGGCTTGCCGAAGAGGCCCTTCTCGACGGGGAACGGCGGCTTGCTGCGCGGCTCGCCGCGGTAGCCCTCGATCGAGTTGAAGATCGCGGTCTCCTCGCCGCAGATGTACGCGCCCGCGCCGCGCCGTATCTCGATGTCGAACGCGTACCCGTGGCCGAGGATGTCGTCGCCGAGCAGATTGCGGGCCCGGGCCTGGTCGATGGCGTTCGTCAGGTGTGCCAGCGCGCGGGGGTACTCGCCGCGGAGGTACAGATAGCCCCGGCGGGCCCCGATGGCGTACCCGGCGACGGTCATCGCCTCGATCAGGGCGTACGGATCGCCCTCCATCAGGACCCGGTCCTTGAAGGTCCCCGGTTCGCTCTCGTCCGCGTTGCACACCAGGTAGTGGGGGTGGTCGGGCTGCGAGGCGGTCGCCTGCCACTTGCGGCCGGTCGGGAACGCGGCACCGCCGCGCCCGACGAGCCCGGAGTCGGTGACCTCCCGGATCACACCGGCCGGGCCGAGGGCGAAGGCGCGGCGGAGGGCCGCGTAACCGCCGTGCGATCGGTAGTCGTCGATGCTCAGCGGATCGACGACGCCGACCCGCCTCAGCAGCGTCAGCCCGGGATCGCCCGCCTGCGGCACGGCGGTACGGGCGCCCGCCTCGGCGGGTGCGCCGGCCACGGAGGCGACCGCGGTCATGACGGCCTCCGCCGTCGCGGGGGCGACGACGGCTGTCGCGTATCCGGTACGGCCGTCGGCGGGTTCCTCGCCCGCGGGCCGGGCCGGATCCCCCTGCCCGGCCTGCATGACCAGCGCCGCGGGGGCTCGTTCGCACAGGCCCAGGCACGGGCTCGGCTGGTAGGCCACATCGCGCCCGAGCCGGTCCTCGAGCGCGGCTGTCAGGGTGGACGAGCCCTTCGCCGCGCACGCCAGGTCGGTGCAGACGTGCAGCACCTTCGACGCCCGCGGCCGCACCGAGAACAGCGAGTAGAAGGTCGCCACGCCGTACGCCTCGGCCGGTGGCACCGTCAGACGCCGGCAGATGTAGTCGAGCGCCCCCTCACTCAGCCAGCCCACCCGGTCGTTCACCGCATGCAGGGCCGGCAGCAGCAGATCCCGCCGCTCGCGTGCCGCCGCACCGCCGCGCGCCCAGCGCAGATCCTCGTCGGTGCGTTCCGTGCCGCCCTCCCAGCCCGTCCCGGCCGGCCCCAGCAGGGCGTCGACCGCGTCCCGTTCGTCGTCCGTCACCTTCGCCGCGTCGGCGAACTTCAGGTCCATGCCGGCACCAGCTTCTCGATGCGGATCGCGGACGCCTTGAACTCGGCCGTGCCCGCGATCGGGCAGTTCGCCTCGATGGTGAGCTGGTTGGTGTCGACCTCGTCCGGGAAGTGCATGGTCATGAACGCGAGCCCCGGCCGCAGCCCGGGTTCGATCCACACGGGTGCCGTCACCGAGCCGCGCCGCGACGAGATCCGCACCTCCTCGTCCGCCTCGACCCCGTAGGCCGCCGCGTCCTCGGGACACAGCTCGATGTACTCACCACGGCGCAGCGGAGAGGCGAAACTGCCGCTCTGCACACCGGTGTTGTACGAGTCGAGCCGCCGGCCGGTCGTCAGCCGCAGCGGGTACTCCTCGTCGGTGAGATCCACCGGCGGATCGTGCTGGACGAGCCCGAACGCCGCCGGGGTGCCGCGCTTGACCGGGTCGGTCTCCCACAGCCGCGCGTGCAGGAAGCTGGAGGGCAGTGTGTCCACGTCGGGGCAGGGCCACTGGAGGCCGGCGTGCTCGTCGAGGCGGTCGTACGTCATGCCGAAGTGGTCGGGGGACAGGGAGCGCAGCTCGTTCCACACCGCCTCCGAGTCGGCGAACTTCCAGCCGTCGTGGCCGAGGCGTTCGGCCATCGCGCAGAGGATGTCGATGTCCTCGCGGGCCTCGCCCGGCGGCACGAGCGCGGCCCGGACCCGCTGCACCCGGCGCTCGCTGTTCGTCGTCGTGCCCTCCGTCTCGGCCCAGGCCGCCGTCGCGGGCAGGACCACGTCGGCCATCTCCGCGGTCTTCGTCAGGAAGATGTCCTGCACCACCAGATGGTCGAGCGACTTCAGCCGCCGTACCGCCTGTTCGCTGTCGGCCTCGGACTGAGCGGGGTTCTCGCCGATGCAGTACACGGCACGCAGGTCCCGGCTCTCCATCGCCTCGAACATCTCGGTGAGCGTCATGCCGTAGCGGGGCTGGATGACCGCGTCCCAGGTCCGCTCGAACTTGGTGCGGGCCACCGGATCGAGGATGTCCTGGAAGCCGGGCAGCCGGTTGGGGATGGCGCCCATGTCGCCGCCACCCTGGACGTTGTTCTGGCCGCGCAGCGGCTGGACCCCGGCTCCGTAGCGCCCCACCTGGCCGGTCAGGAGCGACAGGTTGATCAGTGCCCGCACGTTGTCGGTGCCGTTGTGGTGCTCGGTGATGCCGAGGGTCCAGCACAGCTGGGCCCGTTCGGCCGTGGCGTAGGCGTGCGCCAGTTCACGGATCGCGGCGGCCGGCACGCCCGTCACCTTCTCGGCGGCCGTCAGGGTCCAGGGTTCGACGAGTGCGGCGTACTCCTCGAAACCGGTCGTCGCCCGCTCCACGAAAGCCCGGTTGACCAGGCCGGCGTGGATGATCTCCCGGCCGACGGCGTGCGCGAGCGGGATGTCGGTGCCGACGTTGAGGCCGAGCCAGCTCTCCGCCCACTCGGCCGTCGAGGTGCGCCGGGGATCGACCGCGTACATGCGCGCGCCGTTGCGTATCCCCTTGAGCACGTGCTGGAAGAAGATCGGGTGGGCGAAGCGGGCGTTGGAGCCCCACATCACGATGAGATCGGTGTGGTCGACCTCCTCGTAGGACGAGGTCCCCCCGCCGGAGCCGAAGACGGCGGAGAGGCCCGCCACGCTCGGCGCGTGACAGGTGCGGTTGCAGGAGTCGACATTGTTCGTGCCCATCACCACGCGGGTGAACTTCTGCGCCACATAGTTCATTTCATTGGTGGCACGGGCGCAGGAGAGCATCGCGAAGGCGTCGGGGCCGTGTTGTTCCCGGGCCTGGCGGAAGCCGGCCGCCGCCCGGTCCAGTGCCTCGTCCCAACTGGCCCTGCGCAACTGTCCGTCGTCGTCGCGGACCAGCGGATGGGTGAGCCTCGGATACGTCTTCTGCGGCTTCTTCTTCATGCTGCACTTCCTGCTGAGGCGGTGGTGGCAAGGAGATCGGCGAGCGCGTGCACGGCGCAGAGTTTCGGCACCGGGGTCCTGGTGAGTGCGGCGAGCTCGACGACTGCCGCGAGCAGCACGTCCAGTTCGAGCGGCTTGCCCTTCTCCAGGTCCTGGAGGGTGGAGGTCTTGTGGTCGCCGACGCGTTCGGCGCCGGCGATGCGCTTCTCCACGGAGATCTTGGGGTGGCATCCGACAGCGGCCGCGACGTCGAGGGTTTCCCGCATCATCGTCTCGACCAGGGCTTTCGTGTCCCGGTGGCGACAGATCTGCGCCATCGTGGCCCGGGAGAGTGCGCTGATCGGGTTGAAGGAGATGTTGCCGAGCAGCTTGATCCAGATGTCGTTGCGCAGGTCGGGTTCGACGGGACACTTCAGCCCGCCCGCGACCATGGCCTCACTGAACTCGAGGCAGCGCCGCGACACACTCAGGTCGGGTTCGCCGATGGAGAAGCGCGTGCCCTCCAAGTGGCGTACGACGCCGGGTGCTTCGAGTTCGGTCGCCGCGTAGACGACACATCCGATGGCGCGTTCCGGCGGCAGTGTCGCGCTCACCGAACCGCCCGGGTCGACGCTCTCGATGCGGCGTCCGGTGTACGGGCCGGGCAGCCCGTGGAAGTACCACCACGGGATGCCGTTCTGTGCGGCGATCACCGAGGTGCGCTCGTGGAGCAGGGGATGGACCAGCGGGCCCGACGCCGCGTAGGAGTTCGCCTTGAGGCCCAGGAAGACATGGTCGACGGGCCCGACGGAGGCGGGGTCGTCGGTGGCGTTGGGCCGCGCGGTGTAGTCGCCGCGCGGGCTGAGGACACGGACACCGTCACGGCGCATGGCCGCGAGGTG
This sequence comes from Streptomyces sp. AM8-1-1, assembly GCF_032229325.1. NCBI lineage: Bacteria > Bacillati > Actinomycetota > Actinomycetes > Kitasatosporales > Streptomycetaceae > Streptomyces > Streptomyces sp. AM8-1-1. Next base: position 1,518,465 of record NZ_CP135086.1, on the reverse strand, counting down.
CGCACCGCGGGCGATGAGGTGGACTTCGGCGCCGGCGCGGTGCAGCGCGGCCCCGACGTATGCGCCGATGGCTCCGGCGCCGACAACTGCGACTTTCACGGGGGCTCTCCGTTCGGTTGAGCGACCGAGCGAGGGCGGAGGTGACGAGGGTTGAGTCGACAGAATATTGTCTACAGTATGCCTTTCGGCCGGTCAATACTCGTCACACCCTTGGGGAAGCTCCAAAATCCGCCCCCCGAATCCTGTGGGGTCACGTGCCGTCGTACCGGGTGGTAGCAGCCAACACTGGGACGTTCCATCTGCCTCTAGGACGGGATCCTTATATGACCGGCACGCGCATCACCGCGCTGGGGCACTACCAGCCCGCCAAGGTGCTCACCAACGAGGACCTGGCGGCCATGGTCGACACCAGTGACGAGTGGATCCGCTCGCGTGTCGGTATCCGGACCCGGCACGTCGCGGCGGAGGACGAGCCGGTCGACGAGCTCGCCGCGCACGCCGCGGCCAAGGCCCTGGCCGCTGCCGGCCTCACTCCCGGGGACATCGACCTCGTCCTGGTCGCCACCTCCACGGCGATCGACCGGTCCCCGAACATGGCGGCGCGCGTCGCGGCGCGGCTCGGCATGGGCTCACCGGCCGTGATGGACCTCAATGTCGTCTGCGCGGGCTTCACCCACGCCCTCGCCACCGCCGACCACGCCGTGCGCGCCGGGTCGGCCGAGCGGGCACTGGTCATCGGCGCCGACAAGATGGCCGCGGTGGCCGACTGGAGCGACCGCACCAGCTGCGTGCTCGTCGGTGACGGCGCGGGGGCCGCGGTCGTCGAGGCGACCCGGGAGGGCGAGCGCCCGGGTATCGGTCCGGTGCTGTGGGGCTCGGTCCCCGAGATGGGCCATGCCGTACGGATCGAGGGCACCCCGCCGCGCTTCGCGCAGGAGGGCCAGTCCGTCTACCGGTGGGCCACCACGCAGCTGCCGCCCATCGCCCGCAAGGTATGCGAGCGCGGCGGAGTCACGCCCGAGGAGCTGGCTGCGGTCGTCCTCCACCAGGCGAATCTGCGGATCATCGAACCCGTCGCCCAGAAGATCGGCGCCGTGAACGCCGTCATCGCCCGCGATGTGGTCGAGTCCGGCAACACCTCGGCCGCCTCCATCCCGCTGGCGCTGTCGAAGCTGATCGAGCGCGGGGAGATCGCGTCCGGCGACCCCGTGCTGCTGTTCGGCTTCGGCGGCAACCTCTCCTACGCGGGCCAGATCGTCCGCTGCCCCTGAGATCTGTCGCTCCTGTTCCCCCTGGCCGTTTCGCCGGCGCCGAGCGTCGGCGCGCCGGGCGGCCCGCCTCCCGGGCACACTGAACGGCATGGTGGCGAAGCGAAGCGCGGGCCTTCTGCTGTTCCGCGGCACGGGCACGGAGACCGAGGTGCTCATCGGGCACATGGGAGGCCCGTACTGGCAGGGCCGGGACGAGAAGGCCTGGTCGGTGCCGAAGGGCGAGTACCTCGCCGAGGAGCAGCCGATGGCCGCGGCCCGTCGGGAGTTCGAGGAGGAGCTCGGGCTCGCGCCGCCCGACGGCGAGTGGCTGCCGCTCGGCGACGCCCGCCAGTCGAGCGGGAAGACCGTGATCGCCTGGGCGATGGAGGGCGACCTCGACATCGGCCTCGTGGTGCCGGGCACGTTCACCATGGAGTGGCCGCCTCGCTCGGGCCGGATGGAGGAGTTCCCGGAGATCGACCGGGTCGCATGGCTCCGGCTGGACGAGGCGCGCGAGAAGCTGGTCGCCGGCCAGCAGGTCTTCATCGACCGTCTGAAGGACCTTCTCGACGGTCGCGGGGAGCCCGGCACGGCGTGATCCCCGCCCGAAGTGCCCCTGGATGCAGGGGATTTCCGCCAGAGGTGACGTGTATCTCGGTGCGGTTTCCGCATGACGGGGATTGCGCTCGGTAGACTGTAGACGATAACCAATTGTGTCTCGCCGCCGTCGGCCGCAAGGGGGACCGTGATGTTGTCCGCAGGACTGCCGCAGGGCGCCGTGCCCAAGCTGGAACGACCTGGTCCGCTGCGTGAGCGTGTGTACGAGGCGTTGCTGGAGCTGATCACGACGCGGGCGCTGAGCCCCGGCCAGCATCTGGTCGAGAGTGAACTCGCCGGGCATCTCGGGGTCTCCCGGCAGCCCGTGCGCGAGGCGTTGCAGCGGCTGAACACCGAGGGATGGGTCGATCTACGGCCGGCGCAGGGCGCGTTCGTCCACGAGCCCACCGAGGACGAGGCGGACCAACTGCTCTCCGTGCGCACCCTGCTGGAGGCCGAGGCCGCCCGCCTCGCCGCGGCGAACTCCGGCTCCGCGGGCATCGCCGAGCTGGAAGAGCTCTGCGCGCAGGGTGAGCGGGCCGTCGCCGACGACGACGTGGATCTGGCGGTGGCCACCAACGCCACGTTCCACGCCAAGGTGATGGAGCTCGCCGGGAACGTCGTCCTGCGGGAACTGGCCGCCCAGGTGGACCGTCGTGTCCGCTGGTACTACACGCCCGTGGCGCGGCAGCGTGGCCGGCAGTCGTGGATCGAGCACCGCGAACTGATCGCGGCGATCGCGGACCGCGACGAGCGGCGTGCGACCGAGGTCATGAAAGCGCACACCGAGCACACCCGCCAGACGTACCACCAGCGCGAACAGGCGTAGCCGGCGGCGCACGGTCCGCGAGCGGGGTCCGCGGCCACGGGTCCGGCTACGGGTCGGGCGGGGCGCGTTCGGGTCCGGCCGGGGTCCCGTGGGGCCCGGGCGTCCGACGCTCCGAGGGCCGAGGCGGGGAACGCCGGGCCCGGCTCAGCACTGGCCCACCGACCTCACGGAGTCTCACGCACGCTTCAGAACGGGGGCCCGGGATTCCGGGTGATCCGGATCATCGGCCGGGGCGGCGGCGCGCAGTGCCGCCTCGACCCGGCGGTTGCTGGTCATGGTCGCGGTGATGGTGGTCATCGTGAGGAGGAGGCCGGCGGCGGCGTACAGCGGGGTTCGCACGTCGTAGGCGGTGGCCAGCCAGCCGCCGAGGAAGGCACCGAAGGGGGCGGCGCACATGGCGAGCATGCGGGAGGTGGAGGCGACCCGGCCCATCAGGTGGGCAGGGACGATCGCCTGTCGGAGGGAGGGCGCGAGCACCATCGTGGCGCCCATGCCCGCTCCGCAGACGGCGAGCGCGAGGCCGGCGAGATACGGGTTCGGGGCGGCGGCAAGGCCCAGAATGGCGAGTCCCTCGACTGCGGCCGTGCACGTCAACGCGGCGCCGGTGCCGAGTCGTCGGCCGAGGAAGGAGGCGATGCCTGCGCCGAGCAGACCGCCGGTGGCCTCCGCCGTGAGCAGCAGGCCGAAGCCGAAGGTGTCGATGCCGAGACGATCGTGCGCGAAGAGGGCGAGCACGGTCTCCACGGCGAGGAAGGCGATGTTCCCGACCGCCGGACGCAGCGCGAGCCCGAGCAGCAGCTGATCCCGGAACACGTACGAGGCGCCGGCCCGCGCCTGCCGCAGCAGCGACTCACGCGCCTGCGGTGCGGGCCGGGGTGTGGCGGGCAGCGTACGGACGAGCAGCGCGGAGAACAGGAACGACACCGCGTCGGCGAGCAGGGGAACCGCCCGCCCGAGCCCGAGCAGCGCACTGCCCGCCGGCGGCCCCGCGAAACCGGACATGGCGGTCTGGGCGCCGCGCAGGCGGGAGTTGGCGCGCTCCAGGAGCGCGGGGTCGCGGCGGAGCAGATCCGGCAGGTAGGCCGTGGCGGCCGTATCGAAGAACAGCCCGCCGAGGCCGAGCAGAAAGGCGACGCCCGCGAGCAGCGGAATGCTCAGCACGTCGAGCACGGCCGCTGCCGCCGGTATCGCGAGCAGCGCCGCACGCGCCGCGTCCGCGACCCACATCGTGCGCCGACGGTCCCAGCGATCCACCAGCGCACCGCCGAGCACCCCGAAGAGCACCCACGGCAGCGTCCCGGCGGCCGTGACGGCGGCGAGCGCCATCGGATCCCGCGTCAACGTCAACGCGAGCAGCGGCAGCGCGGCATGCGACACCCCGTCACCGAGCGAGGACACGGTCTGTGCCGTCCACAGCCGCCCGAAGCCGGTCGGCAACTTTCGAACGTCCGACGTCACTTGGCGTCCCCTCCGGTCTGCCGGCGCGGTGCCGGGTGGAACAGTGCGAAGACGAGTGACGCGTCCGGCAGCGACGGATCGGACAGCTCCCGGTACTCGTCCGCCAGTTCCTCGAGCCGCGCTCCCAGCTCCGCGAACTGCTCCTCGGTGAGCCGCAGATGCGCCATCCGCACGTGCCGCTCGCCGTCCGCCGCCGACGCCTCCAGGTCCGCCACCGCGTGGCGCATCAGCACATCCGGCCCTCCTTCGCCCGGATCCGGCAGCGTGACCGACCGCGCGGCCATCGCGTAGTACCGCTCGGTGACCCCCCGCACCTTTCGTGTCCGTACCACCTTCACCAGGCCGGCCCGCTCCAGCAGCCGCACGTGGTAGCTGGAACTCCCCTTCGCGAGGCCCACTCGCTCGGCGATCTGCGTGATCGTCGCGGGCTCGAAGCGGAGCACTGCCATGATCCGGTGGCGCGTGAGATTGGAGACGGCACGCAGCTGCTCGTCAGTGGTGACGTGAAACGTCTCGGGGAGATCATCGGTAGGCATGCGAGTAATGGTCAACGACTCTTGACCATTGCGCAAGGGGATTCACGAACTGGTCTTTGTCCCGAGTGTGGAGAAAGTTGGACCGGAACTCTGCGCAAGTTCTTCCCACTTGGGGAAAGCGCTGCTACGTTCCCCTCGAAAGCACGACAAGACGGAGCCGCATCAGGTGCCCCGTGCCGATGGCCAGGGGAGGGAGGGGTTCGTGAGACGCATGACCGCTCGACCCGCGAACGCGCATCAGGCGCGACTCCTCAAGCTGCTGCGCGACGGGGGCCCCAACTCCCGTGCGCAGCTCGGCGACCAGGTCGACCTCTCCCGGTCCAAGCTCGCCGTCGAGGTCGACCGGCTGCTGGAGACCGGACTGGTGGTCGCCGACGGACTCGCCGCCTCGCGCGGCGGCCGGCGTTCCCACAACATCCGGCTCGCGCCCGAACTGCGGTTCCTCGGTGTGGACATCGGTGCCACGTCCATCGACGTGGCCGTCACCAACGCCGAACTGGAAGTGCTCGGACACCTCAACCACCCGATGGACGTCCGCGAGGGCCCGGTCGCCGTCTTCGAGCAGGTGCTGTCGATGGCCGCCAAGCTGCGGGCAACCGGCCTCGCCGAGGGCTTCGACGGCGCGGGCATCGGTGTGCCGGGTCCGGTCCGCTTCCCCGAGGGCGTGCCGGTCGCACCGCCGATCATGCCCGGCTGGGACGGATTCCCGGTCCGCGAGGCGCTCAGCCAGGACCTCGGCTGCCCGGTCATGGTCGACAACGACGTGAATCTCATGGCGATGGGGGAGCAGCACGCGGGCGTCGCGCGCTCCGTCGTGGACTTCCTCTGCATCAAGATCGGCACCGGTATCGGCTGCGGCATCGTCGTCGGCGGAGAGGTCTACCGCGGTACGACGGGCAGCGCGGGCGACATCGGCCACATCCAGGTCGAGCCCGACGGCCGCCCCTGCGCCTGCGGTAACAAGGGCTGCCTGGAGGCCCACTTCAGTGGTGCCGCACTGGCCGGGGACGCCGAGGAAGCGGCCCGCAGCGGCCGCTCCGAAGAACTCGCCGCACGGCTGGAGACGGCCGGTCGGCTCACCGCCGTCGATGTCGCGGCCGCGGCGGCCGCCGGTGACACCACCTCGATCGAGCTGATCCGAGAGGGAGGCAACCGCGTCGGCCAGGTCATCGCCGGGCTCGTCAGCTTCTTCAATCCGGGTCTCGTGGTGATCGGCGGCGGGGTGACCGGACTCGGTCACACGCTGCTGGCCAGCGTCCGGACCCAGGTCTACCGCCAGTCGCTGCCCCTGGCCACCGGGAACCTGCCCATTGTGCTGGGCGAGTTGGGTCCGACCGCCGGAGTGATCGGCGCGGCCCGGCTCATCAGCGACCACCTCTTCTCACCGGCCTGACCCCGGGCCGGCCGCCCGGGCCGGCGCCTCACGCAACCAGCACGACGGCACCACGAGCACTGCCAGGCACCGCGAGCACCACCAGAAGCACTGCCATCGTCAGCACCACTGGCATCACAGGCACCGCGAGCACCACTGGCACGTTCAGCACCACCGGCACGTTCAGCAACACCGCACCACCAGCCCCACGGCACCACCAGCTCTCTCGCTCCACCCGCCCTGCCGCACCCACGCACCACGGACTGCCCGACTCACCGGCCGCACCCGCCGAGGGGATTTGTCATGGCACCAGAATCACCCCTGCTCACCATGTCCGGAATCACCAAGTCGTTCCCGGGCGTCCGCGCACTCGACGGCGTCGACCTGGAGGTCCAGGCCGGCGAAGTGCAGTGCCTGCTCGGCCAGAACGGCGCGGGCAAGTCCACCCTGATCAAGGTCCTCGCCGGAGTCCACCAGCCCGACGGCGGCACCATCACCTGGCAGGGCGAGACCGTCTCGCTGAAGTCGCCCATCGCGGCCATGCGGCTCGGCATCGCCACCATCTACCAGGAACTCGACCTGGTGGAGGGCCTGTCGGTCGCCGAGAACGTCTTCCTGGGCCATGAGCCCACCGCGGCCGGCTTCGTCGTACGCGGCGGCGAGGCCCGCGCGTCGGCGAGCAGGCTCCTCAAGCGTCTCGGCCACCCGGAGATCGACCCCGGCCGCCTCGTCGGCGACCTCTCCGCCGCCCAGCAGCAGATCGTGTCCATGGCCCGCGCGCTCTCCCACGACGTACGGCTGATCGTGATGGACGAGCCGTCCGCGGCGCTCGACCCCGACGAGGTCGCCAACCTGTTCCGTATCGTCGGCGACCTCACCGCCGAGGGCGTCGCGGTCGTCTACATCTCCCACCGCCTCGAGGAGATCCGCACCATCGGCGACCGGGTCACCGTCCTCAAGGACGGCCGCGCGGTCGCGGTCGGACTGCCGGCGAAGACCACGCCGACCCGCGAGGTCGTCGCGCTGATGACCGGACGGAACGTCGAGTACGTCTTCCCCGAGCGCCCCGATCCGGTCGCGGCCGACAGCCGGCCGCCCGTGCTGCGGGTCGAAGGTCTCACCAGGAAAGGGGAGTTCGCGCCCGTCGACCTCGAACTGCGGCCGGGCGAGATCGTCGGGCTCGCCGGTCTGGTCGGCTCGGGACGCTCCGAGATCCTGGAGACGATCTACGGCGCCCGCAGGCCCACCGCCGGACGCGTCGTCGTCGACGGGACCCCGCTGCGCACCGGCAGCGTCCGCTCCGCGGTGCGCGCCGGCATCGGGCTCGCGCCCGAGGAGCGCAAGGCACAGGCGCTGCTGATGCTCGAATCGGTCACCCGCAATGTGTCGGTCTCCACGCTCTCCCGCTTCTCCCGCGGCGGCTGGCTCGACGGCCGTGCCGAGCGGGCCGCGGCGCAGCAGGCGACCAGGGAACTCTCCCTGCGCCCGGACAACCCCGACGCCCGTATCCGAACGCTCTCCGGCGGCAACCAGCAGAAGGCCGTGCTCGCGCGCTGGCTGCTGCGCGGCTGCAAGGTCCTGCTGCTGGACGAGCCGACCCGAGGCGTGGACGTCGGCGCACGCGCCGAGCTCTACGCCGTGATCCGGCGGCTGGCCGACGAAGGCCTCGCCGTACTGCTCGTCTCCAGCGAAGTCCCCGAAGTCCTGGGCCTCGCCGACCGGGTGCTCGTCCTGCGCGAGGGCAGCGTCGTGCACACGGCCGACGCCCGGGAGCTGGACGAGCACCGCGTACTCGACCTTGTGATGGAAGGGAGCCCGACGGCATGACGCAGCCAGCCACCCCTGCGCAGCAGGACGCGCCGCCACCCACTGCCAAGACAGCACCGGACACCGGGGGCCGGCGACCGCTCGGACTGCGCGCCGATGTCCGCAACCTCTCTCTGCTCGGTGTGCTGGCCGTGCTGATCCTGGTCGGCGGCATCACCAAGCCCGATCAGTTCCTCGCCGTCAGCAACCTCCAACTCGTCCTCACCCAGGCGTCCGTCATCGGTGTCGTCACCGTCGGTATGACGTTCGTGATCATCAGCGGCGGCATCGACCTGTCGGTCGGCGCGATCGTGGCGCTGGCATCGGTGTGGGCGACCACCCTGGCCACCCAGGAGTACGGCTTCGCCGGCATCCTGTTCACCGCCGTGATCGTGGGCGTCGCCTGCGGACTGGTGAACGGGGTACTGATCGCCTACGGGCGGATGGTTCCCTTCATCGCCACTTTGGCCATGCTCGCCTCGGCCCGCGGACTCGCTCTGCAGATCACCGACGGCAACACCCAGATCGTCACGGTGAACTCGGTGCTCGACCTCGGCGTGAAGGACGCGTACGTCCTCGGCATCCCGCCGCTGGTGCTCGTGTTCGCCGCGGTCACGGTCGTCGGCTGGCTGGTGCTGAACCGTACGACGTTCGGACGCCGCAGTGTCGCCGTCGGCGGCAACGCGGAAGCCGCCCGGCTCGCCGGCATCGACGTCCGCAGGCAGCGGCTCTACCTCTACCTGCTCTCCGGACTGTGCTGCGGCATCGCGGCCTTCATGCTGATCGTCCTCGCCGGCTCCGGTCAGAACACCAACGGCAATCTCTACGAGCTCGACGCCATCGCCGCCGCGATCATCGGCGGCACCCTGCTGAGCGGAGGCCGCGGCACCATCGTCGGCTCCGTCCTCGGTGTCCTCGTCTTCACCACCATCACCAATATCTTCGCCCTCAACAACCTGGAGACCGCCGTCCAGCAGATCGCCAAGGGCGCGATCATCGTCGCGGCCGTCCTGGTGCAGCACCGCACCCTGCGCGGCGGGGACGCCTGACCACCAAGCCGTCCACGCCACCCCCGTCCCCCATCCCCCATCTGTCGCACCGCCCAGCGAAGGGTTGATCCGCCATGCCAGAAATCCCCGTACCCAGCCGCAGAGGACTCCTCTTCGGCACCGCCGCCATCGGCGCCGGTGCGTTGCTGACCGCCTGCACCAGCAACGAGCCCGAATCGAAGGGCGAGGCCACCAACAACGCGCCGGTGGCCGACGACAAGCCCGGCAAGGCCGTCACCATCGGCTTCGCCGGACCGCAGGCCGACCACGGCTGGCTGAACGCGATCAACCAGAACGCCAGGTCACGGGCGAAGAAGTACTCCGACGTGACACTCGACATCACTGAGGGCTCCAACGACACGGCCACCCAGATCGGCCAGATCCAGACGCTGATCAACAAGAAGGTCGACGTGCTCGTCGTCCTCCCGGCCGACGGAAAGGCCCTGACCCAGGTCGGCCTCCAGGCCATGAAGGCGGGCATCCCCGTCATCAACCTGGACCGCATCTTCGCCTCCCCGCAGGCCTACCGCTGCTGGATCGGCGGCGACAACTACGGCATGGGCCTCAACGCCGGCCGGTACATCGGCGAGCAGCTCAAGAACAAGCCCAACGCCAAGGTCATCGAGCTGGCGGGCATCGACAACCTCGAGCTCACCAAGCAGCGCACCCAGGGCTTCGACGACGCGCTCAAGAACTACCCCAACATCAAGAAGGTGGCCCGTCAGGCCGCCGACTTCACCGTCGAGTCCGGCCAGGCCAAGATGGCCCAACTCCTCCAGGCCCAGAACCAGTTCGACGCGCTGTGGAACCACGACGACGACCAGGGCGTGGGGGCGCTGCGCGCCATCGCGCAGGCAGGCCGCGACGACTTCCTGATGGTCGGCGGCGCCGGCGCCAAGTCGGCGATGGACGCCATCAAGGCCGACAACAGCGTGCTGAAGGCCACCGTGCTCTACCCGCCGACGATGGCCGCCTCCGCCATCGACATCGCCCGCGCCCTCGGACAGGCCAAGGGTGTCAGCGGCCTCGCCGAACTCGAGATTCCCGCCTCGCTCACCCTGTACTCGGCCGTCGTCACCAAGGAGAACGTCGACCAGTACCTGCCCACCGGCTTCAGCTGACCGGCGCGCCCGCCCCCACCGAGCAGACCGACGAGGAGGAATCCGTATGGAACAGAGGGACAGTGGAGCCGCGCCGCCGACACTCGGCGTCGGCATGGTCGGATACGCGTTCATGGGCGCCGCCCACTCCCAGGGGTGGCGCACCGTGGGACGGGTCTTCGACCTGCCGATGCGGCCCGTCCTCGCCGCGATAGCCGGCCGCGACCCGTCTGCGGTGCGCGCCGCGGCGGACCGGCACGGCTGGGCCGCGGCGGAGACCGACTGGCGCCACCTCATCACCCGGGACGACGTGCAGCTCGTCGACGTCTGCACCCCGGGTGACAGCCATGCGGAGATCGCCATCGCGGCCCTGGAGGCGGGCAAGCACGTCCTGTGCGAGAAGCCGCTCGCGAACTCGGTCGCGGAGGCCGAGGCGATGACGGCGGCGGCCGAACGCGCCCGTGCGCGAGGCCAGGTGGCGATGGTCGGCTTCAACTACCGGCGGGTGCCGGCCATCGCCTATGCCCGGAAGCTGATCGGGGAGGGGCGCCTCGGCACCCTCCGCCATCTGCGCTTCACCTATCTGCAGGACTGGCTCGTGGACCCGGAGTTCCCGCTGACCTGGCGGCTCCAGCGCGAGCACGCGGGCTCCGGGGCGCTCGGCGATCTGGGGGCGCACATCGTCGACCTCGCCCAGTATCTGGCGGGGGAGCCCCTCGTCGGGGTGTCGGCCCTCTCGGAGACCTTCGTACGGGAGCGTCCGCTGCTTGCCGGGGCGTCGACGGGGCTGTCCGCAGCGGGCGGCGCCGAGCGGGGTCCGGTCACGGTCGACGACGCGGCCCTGTTCACCGGGCGGCTGGCGTCGGGCGCGCTCGCCTCCTTCGAGGCCACCCGGATGGCATCGGGCCGCAAGAACGCTCTGCGGCTGGAGATCAACGGCGAGCTCGGAGCGATCGCGTTCGATCTGGAGCGGCTCAACGAGCTCTCCTTCCACGACAACACCGAGCCCGCGGCCACCGCGGGGTTCCGCCGGATCCTGGTGACCGAGTCGGAGCATCCGTATCTCGAGGCGTGGTGGCCGCCGGGTCACGCGCTCGGCTACGAGCACACCTTCACCCACCAGGCGCGCGACCTGGTCGAGGCCATCGCCACGGGCCGTCAGCCCGCACCGTCGTTCGCGGACGGGCTCCAGGTGCAGCGGGTACTCGCCGCGGTGGAGGAGAGCGCCGAGAAGAACGCCGTCTACACCCCCGTACAGGCGCACGATTAGGAGGCCTCCATGCCACGTCCGTTCACGCTCTTCACCGGCCAGTGGGCCGATCTGCCCCTCGAGGAGGTGTGCCGGCTCGCCCGCGACTTCGGATACGACGGGCTCGAACTGGCCTGCTGGGGCGACCACTTCGAGGTCGACAAGGCTCTCGCCGACCCGTCCTACCTGGACGGCCGGCATGCGCTGCTCGACAAGTACGGGCTGAAGTGCTGGGCGATCTCGAACCACCTCGTCGGCCAGGCCGTCTGCGACAACCCCATCGACGAGCGGCACCAGGGGATCCTGCCCGCACGTATCTGGGGCGACGGTGAGCCCGAGGGTGTGCGCCGGCGGGCCGCCGAGGAGCTGAAGGACACCGCCCGGGCCGCCGCCGCGTTCGGCGTGCGGACGGTGGTCGGTTTCACCGGATCCTCGATCTGGCATCTGGTCGCGATGTTCCCGCCGGTGCCGGAGCGGATGATCGAGCGGGGCTACGAGGACTTCGCCGAGCGCTGGAACCCGATTCTCGACGTCTTCGACGCCGAGGGGGTGCGGTTCGCGCACGAGGTGCACCCGAGCGAGATCGCGTACGACTACTGGACCACCAAGCGGGCACTGGAGGCCGTCGGCAACCGGCCCGCCTTCGGACTGAACTTCGACCCGAGCCACTTTGTCTGGCAGGACTTGGACCCGGTCGGCTTCCTGTACGACTTCCGGGACCGGATCTACCACGTCGACTGCAAGGAGGCGCGCAAGCGTCTCGACGGACGGAACGGACGCCTCGGCTCGCATCTGCCCTGGGGCGACCCGCGCCGTGGCTGGGACTTCGTCTCGGCCGGACATGGTGACGTCCCCTGGGAGGACGTGTTCCGGATGCTCCGCTCGATCGGCTACGACGGGCCGATCTCGGTGGAGTGGGAGGACGCCGGCATGGACCGGCTGGCGGGCGCTCCGGAAGCGCTTGCCGACCTCAAGCGGTTCGATTTCGATCCGCCCACCGCATCCTTCGACGCGGCCTTCGGAGGCGGCGACTAGCTCTCCGAGCAGTGTTCAGGCAGTTCAGCGCCCGGCGGCAGATCCGCCGCCGGGCCTGTCCGGCCTGCCCGGGTTCGCCTTTGTCCTGCGGTAGGAAAAAGTTGAACTTCCCTTCTGCACAAGGGCTTTCCGTCCAGGACGAACCCGACTACCGTCCCATGAGGTGTACAGGACATAGGTGGTCCCCGGCGTGACGGCGCACTCCGGTTCCACGATCAGCCCGCCCGGCGGTTGAGGGCAGAACACCGCCCCGCCCGTTCGACCGGCCCATCCCGGAGGACATTCGTGCACAGGAAAAGGCCCAGAGCAAGAAAATCGCTCGCACTCCTCACCGGCAGCCTCCTCGCCGCAACCTCGCTTCTCTTCACCGCACCCCAGATCGCGGCCGCCGCCGATCCCGAGCCGGCGCCGGCCGCCGAGGAGTTCCAGCAGGTCACTCTCGCCAAGGGGGGCGAGGAGACCGGCGAACCCATGTCGCTGGCCGTGCTGCCCGACCGCAGCGTGCTGCACACGTCCCGCAACGGCGAGCTGCGGATGACCGACAGCGCCGGCAACACCCGCGTGGTCGGCACCATCCCGGTCTACTCGCACGACGAAGAGGGTCTCCAAGGCATCGGCCTGGACCCGAAGTTCAGTGAGAACCGCTTCATCTACCTCTATTACGCACCCCCGATGGACACCCCCGCGGGCGACGCCCCCAATGAGGGCACCCCCGCCGACTTCGCCAAGTTCGACGGCGTCAACCGGCTCTCCCGCTTCGTCCTCAAGGCCGACGGCACCCTCGACAACGCCAGCGAGAAGAAGATCCTCGACGTTCCGGCGACGCGCGGCATCTGCTGCCACGTCGGCGGCGACATCGACTTCGACGCGCAGGGCAACCTCTATCTGTCGACCGGCGACGACTCCAACCCCTTCGCGTCCGACGGATACACCCCCATCGACGACCGCCCCGGCCGCAACCCCGCGTACGACGCCCGCCGGACCTCGGGCAACACCAATGACCTGCGCGGCAAGATCCTGCGCATCAAGGTGAACGACGACGCGACCTACTCGGTCCCTGAGGGCAACCTCTTCGCGCCCGGGACCGACAAGACCCGGCCCGAGATCTACGCGATGGGCTTCCGCAACCCCTTCCGCTTCAGCGTCGACAAGAAGACGGGCATCGTCTACGTCGGCGACTACGGGCCCGACGCGGGCGCGGCCGACCCCAAGCGCGGTCCGGCCGGACAGGTGGAGTTCGCCCGGGTGACCAAGCCCGGCAACTACGGCTGGCCGTTCTGCACCGGCAACAACGACGCCTATGTCGACTACGACTTCGCGACCAAGGAGTCCGGCGCGGCCTTCGACTGCGCGGCACCCAAGAACGAGTCGCCGCACAACACCGGCCTGGTCGACCTGCCGCCCGCGCAGGCAGCCTGGATCCCCTACGACGGCGGATCGGTGCCCGAGTTCGGCAGTGGCTCCGAGTCCCCGATGGGCGGACCCGTCTACCGGTACGACGCCGCGTCCGACTCCCCGGTGAAGTTCCCGGAGGCCTACGACGGCGACTTCTTCGCCGGTGAGTTCGGCCGCCGCTGGATCAAGCGGATCGAGCAGGGCGAGGACGGAGCGGTCCAGTCCATCAACGCCGTGCCGTGGACCGGTACGCAGATCATGGACATGGCCTTCGGCCCGGACGGCGCCCTGTACGTGCTGGACTACGGAACCGCCTGGTTCGGCGGAGACGAGAACTCCGGCCTCTACCGGATCGAGAACGCCACCGGCGGACGCTCACCCGTCGCCGAGGCATCGGCCGGCAAGACCTCCGGCAAGGCGCCCCTGAAGGTCGCCTTCTCCTCGGCCGGCACCACCGACGGTGACGGCGACGCCCTCACCTACGCCTGGGACTTCGGCGACGGCGGCACGTCCGCCGACGCCAACCCCAGCCACACGTACAAGAAGAACGGCACCTACACCGCGACCGTCACCGCCAAGGACCCGACCGGCCGCACCGGCTCCGCCAGCGTGCACATCGTCGTCGGCAACACCGCACCGAAGGTGACACTCGAACTGCCCGCCGAGGGAACCCTGTTCAGCTTCGGCGACGAGATCCCCTTCAAGGTCACGGTCACCGATCCCGAAGACGGTGCCATCGACTGCGCCAAGGTCAAGGTGACGTACATCCTCGGCCATGACAGCCACGGGCACCCCGTGACCTCGGCCAACGGCTGCACCGGCACCATCAAGACCTCCTCCGACGGCGGACACGACCCCAACGCCAACATCTTCGGAGTCTTCGACGCCGAGTACACCGACGGCGGAGGCGGCGGCCAGGCCGCGCTCACCTCGCACGACCAGGCGCAGCTCCAGCCGCGCCACCGGCAGGCCGAGCACTTCACCGGCTCCTCCGGCATCAAGGTCTACGACAAGGCGAGCGCCAACGGCGGCAAGACCGTCGGTGACATCGACAACGACGACTGGATCTCCTTCAAGCCGTACAACCTGACCGGCTCCACCAAGCTCACCGCCCGGATCTCCTCCGGCGGGGCCGGCGGCTTCCTCGAGGTGCGCACCGGTTCGGCGAAGGGCCCGATCCTCGGCTCCGCGCCCGTGCCGGTCACCGGAAGCTGGGACACCTTCCAGGACATCGACGTGCCCCTGCGGGCCGTGCCCAAGAAGACCACCGAACTCTTCCTGGTCTTCAAGGGCGGCGCCGGAGCGCTCTACGACGTCGACGACTTCGAGCTCTCCAACAGCGCACCCGACCGGACCGCCAAGCGCGTCCTCGTCTTCTCCAAGACCGCCGGCTTCCGTCACGACTCCATCGCCACCGGAGTCGCGGCCCTGAAGGAACTCGGCAAGTCCAGCAACATCACGGTCGACGCGACGGAGGAGGCCGGGCAGTTCACCACCAGCAACCTCGCCCGCTACGACGCCGTCGCGTTCCTCTCCACCACCGGTGACGTCCTGAACGCCGACCAGCAGAAGGCGTTCGAGAACTACGTCGCCACCGGCGGCGGGTACATGGGCATCCACGCGGCCGCCGACACCGAGTACGACTGGAAGTTCTACGGCGGGCTCGTCGGCGCCTACTTCGCCTCGCACCCGCAGATCCAGCCCGCGACCGTGCGGGTCGAGGACCATACCCACCCCTCGACCGCGCACCTCGACGAGGCCTGGGAGCGCACGGACGAGTGGTACAACTACCGCACCAACCCGCGTGACCAGGCCCGGGTGCTGGCGACCCTGGACGAGACCACCTACCAGGGTGGCACGATGAAGGGCGACCACCCGATCGCCTGGTGCCAGACCTACGAGGGCGGCCGTTCCTTCTACACCGGCGGCGGCCACACCAAGGAGTCGTACGCCGAGCCGGCCTTCAAGCAGCACCTGCTGGGCGGACTGCGCTACGCCTCCGGCCAGGTCAAGGCCGACTGCAAGCCCCAGACCGGCTACCGCTCCATCTTCAACGGCAAGACGCTGGAGGGCTGGAAGCAGGCCGGGCCCGGCAAGTTCAACGTCGTCGACGGCGAGATGCGCACCGAGGGCGGCATGGGCATGGCCTGGTACCAGGCCAAGGAGCTGAAGTCGTACTCCCTCAAGCTCGACTGGAAGCTCGACGGCGACGACAACTCCGGTGTCTTCGTGGGCTTCCCGGCCTCCGACGACCCCTGGTCGGCCGTGAACAACGGCTACGAGGTACAGATCGACGCCACCGACGCCGCCGACCGCACCACGGGCGCCGTCTACGGCTTCAAGTCGGCGGACATCAAGGCCCGCGACCGCGTCCTGCGGCCGCCGGGACAGTGGAACAGCTACGAGATCAAGGTCCAGGGTGAACGTCTCCAGGTCTTCCTGAACGGCGTGAAGATCAACGACTACACCAACACGGACCCGGCCCGCAGCCTGAAGGACGGCTACATCGGTCTCCAGAACCACGGAGCCGGCGACCAGGCGTCCTTCCGCAACATCCAACTCAGGGAGCTGCCCTCCTAGGCGCCCCCCAGACGGCGGCGGGCGGGGAGGCGCCGTACCCCCCGCCCGCCGTCCTCCACCCCATCGCAAGGCAGGGAGGCAGTCCGTGACGAACGAGAATGTACGCACCGGAGTCTGGTTCGTCGGAGCCCGCGGCTCCGTCGCCACCACGGCCGTCGCCGGATGCGCCGCGGTCAGCGCGGGCCTGCATCCGCCGACGGGCATGGTCACCGAGACACCGCCCTTCGCGGCATCGCGGCTGCCCGCCCTGCCGTCGCTGGTCTTCGGCGGCCACGACACCGCACACTGCCCGCTGCCCAAGCGGGCCGAGGAACTCACCGCGGCCGGGGTGCTCCCGCACGGACTCGCGGCCGCCGTACGCGGTGAACTCACCGCCGCCGACGCCGAGATACGTCCCGGCGGCCCGCAGTCCGGCGACACCCGCAGCGACGAGGAACTCATCGCCGCCTTCGCCGCCGACATACGCGACTTCCGGGAGCGGCACGCTCTGGCCCGGGTCGTCGTCATCAACGTCTCCTCGACCGAACCCCTGCCGGAACCAGGTGAGCTGCGGCTGCCGCCCAGCTCCCTCTACGCGGCCGCGGCCGTCCGCGCCGACTGCCCCTTCGTGAACTTCACCCCCTCCACCGGGCTGCGCACCGAGGCCCTCATGGACGCCGCCGCCGCCGGTGGACTTCCCCACGCCGGCCGTGACGGCAAGACAGGCCAGACGCTGCTCCGTTCCGTACTCGCCCCGATGTTCGTGCAACGCGCCCTGTCCGTACGGGCCTGGTCGGGCACCAACCTGCTGGGCGGCGGGGACGGAGCGGCGCTGGCCGATCCGGCAGCCGCGGCGGCGAAGAACGCCGGCAAGGAACGCGTCCTCGCCGACGCCCTCGGCCACACCCCGCAGGGCGAGGTGCACATCGACGACGTGCCCGCGCTCGGCGACTGGAAGACCGCCTGGGACCACATCGCCTTCGACGGCTTCCTCGGTTCGCGGATGATCCTCCAGACGATCTGGCAGGGCTGCGACTCGGCACTCGCCGCGCCGCTCGTGCTCGACCTGGCGCGGCTCGTCGCCCGGGCCCACGAAGTGGGCATCGAGGGACCGCTGCCGGAGCTGGGCTTCTACTTCAAGGACCCCGACGGAGGCCCCGCCGGACTGTCCGAGCAGTTCGAGGCGCTCCTGACGTTCGCCGAGCGGCTGCGGGAGACGGCGTGAGGAAGCGGGACCTGGGAGCCTGGGCCGAACTGCTCCGTGTCTCGGCCCTGTTCACCGTCCCCGGAGACGCACTCGCCGGTGCGGCGGCCCTCGGTGTGGCCCCCAACCGCGGCACGGCCCTCGCCCTCGGGTCCTCGCTCTGCCTGTACGAGGCGGGTATGGCCCTCAACGACTGGGCGGACCGCGACGAGGACGCGATCGACCGCCCGCACCGGCCCATTCCCTCGGGCCGTATCGCCCCGCGGTCCGCACTGGCGGCGGCAGCGGTCCTGACGGGAGCGGGCCTCGCCCTGTCCGCGGCCGCCGGCCGTCGGCCACTCGCCCTGGCCACCGCGCTCGCGGCAACGGTCTGGTCGTACGACCTGCACGTCAAGCACACCCGCGGAGGCCCGGCGGCGATGGCGGCGGCACGGAGCCTGGACGTACTGCTGGGAGCGGCCGCGACAGGAAGGGCGGCGACAGGAACGGCGGCGACATCCGGTACGGCTGCGCGCGCCGCGTCGGGTATGGGTACGGCGGCCACCGGCATGGCGCGTGCCAGGTCGGTCGTCGGTGCGCCGGCCCGCGGCAGTTCCGTGATCGGCACGGCGGTACGCGGCGCTGGCGCCACCACCGTCCCGACGACCCGTGCCGCACTGCCCGGTGCCCTGGTGATGGGTGCGCACACCTACGCCGTCACCTCCGTGTCGCGGCACGAGGCCCACGGCGGATCGACGCTCGTACCCCTCACCGCGCTCGCCGCCACCCTGGGGCTCGGGGCGCTCGGCATCCGCGAACAGCGCACCTCCCCGGGCACACCTGCGGCACGGCTGCTGGTCACCGCACTCGCGGGCGCGTACGTCCGCACCGCCGCGAAGCCCTTCCTGCACGCCGCCCTCAACCCGTCCCCGCCGCTCACCCAGCGCGCGGTGGGCGGTGGCATCCGGGCGATGATCCCGCTCCAGGCAGCGCTCGCCGCACGCGCCGGCGGCGGTGCGTCGGCGCTGGCCCTGATGGGACTCGTCCCGCTCGCCCGCAAGCTCGCACGGAAGGTGAGCCCCACATGAGCCGAAGCCCCGCTCCCTCCATCCGTCTCGGCTACGGCACGAACGGGCTGACGGACCTGCGTCTGTCCGACGCGCTCGCCCTGCTGGCCGACCTCGGCTACGACGGCGTCGGTCTCACCCTCGACCACATGCACCTGGACCCGCTGGCCTCCGATCTCGCCGCCCGCACCCGTCAGGTGTCCGCCCGGCTGGGGGAGCTGGGCCTGGAGGTCACGGTCGAGACGGGCGCCCGGTATGTGCTCGACCCGCGGCGCAAGCACGGGCCGTCACTGCTCGACGCCGATCCGGACCAGCGGGCCGCCCGGACCGCCCTGCTCATCACCGCCGTGCAGGTCGCCGCCGACCTGGGCGCTCACGCCGTCCACTGCTTCAGCGGCATCACCCCGGCCGGAACCGACGACGACACGGCGTGGAAACGCCTCACCGAGGCCCTCACCCCGGTGCTGGACGCCGCGGAACGCGCCGGAGTGCCCCTCGCCATCGAACCGGAACCGGGGCATCTGCTCGCCACCCTCGCCGACTTCCACCACCTCCGAGGTCTTCTCGACAGCCCCGCCCCGCTCGGCCTCACGCTCGACATCGGCCACTGCCAGTGCCTGGAGGCGGCACCGCCCGCGGACTGCATCCGTGACGCGGCTCCCTGGCTGCGGCACGTCCAGATCGAGGACATGCGCCGGGGCGTCCACGAGCACCTCCCGTTCGGCGACGGCGAGATCGACTTCCCGCCCGTACTCGCGGCCCTCGCGGCCACCGGCTACCAGGGCCTGACGGTCGTCGAACTGCCCCGCCACTCCCACGCAGGCCCCGAACTCGCCCGCACCTCCATCGAGTTCCTGCGCACCAAGGGGGCGGCTGCATGCTGATGACCCGCAAGGAGCTGGACAGCCGGCTCGGCGGAGCCGCCCGCGCCTGGCTCGACGAGTCGCTCGCCGAGGCCGCGCACGCCGCCGACGCCGGTGAGGACGCCACCACCGTGTACGCGGCACGCTCATGGGAGATGCGCTTCGCCGCCGCGGGCCGTCAATGCGGCCAGGACAACGCCGACACCGTCCGCGCCCTGCTGCTCGTCGAGGCACGCGCCGACGCCGCCACCCTGACCCGCCTCTACCAACAGGGCAGCGCCGCCGAACGCCGAGCCGTCCTCCTGGCGCTGCCCCGGCTCGCCCCACCGCCCTCCGCCGGCCTCCCGCTGGTGGAGGACGCGCTGCGAACCAACGACACCCGGCTGGTCGCCGCCGCCGTCGGCCCCTACGCCTGCGAGCACCTCGACCCCCACGCCTGGCGCCACGCCCTGCTGAAGTGCCTGTTCACCGGTGTGCCCGTGGAAAGCGCCCACGGACTCGAACGGCGCGTCCGCGGCGATGCGGAACTCGCCAGGATGCTCGGCGACTACGCCGCCGAGCGCACCGCGGCCGGCCGTCCCGTCCCCGCCGACCTCCACCGCGTCCTCGCCCTGACGTCCCCCACGGAGGAGATCTGATGCGCATCTTCGACCCCCACATCCATATGACCTCCCGCACCACCGACGACTACGAGGCGATGTACGCGGCGGGAGTCCGCGCGCTCGTCGAACCGTCGTTCTGGCTCGGGCAGCCCCGCACTTCGGTCGCCTCCTTCACCGACTACTTCGACGCCCTGCTGGGCTGGGAGCCGTTCCGTGCGGCCCAGTACGGCATCGCGCACCACTGCACCATCGCGCTGAACCCCAAGGAGGCGAACGACCCCCGCTGTGTGCCGGTGCTCGACGAGCTGCCCCGCTATCTCGTCAAGGACAACGTCGTCGCCGTCGGTGAGATCGGCTACGACTCCATGACCCCGGCGGAGGACACCGCACTGGCCGCACAGCTCCAGTTGGCGGCCGACCACGGCCTGCCCGCCCTCGTCCACACCCCGCACCGCGACAAGCTCGCGGGTCTGCACCGCACGGTCGACGTCATCCGCGAATCCGCCCTGCCGACGGAGCGCGTCCTGCTCGACCACCTCAACGAGACCACCATGAAGCACGCCGTCGACAGCGGCTGCTGGATGGGCTTCTCCATCTACCCCGACACCAAGATGGACGAGGACCGCATGGTCGCCGTGCTCAAGGAGTACGGAACCGAGAAGATCCTGGTCAACTCGGCCGCGGACTGGGGCAAGAGCGACCCGCTCAAGACCCGCAGCACCGGCGAGGCCATGCTCGCCGCGGGGTTCGGCGAGGACGACGTCGACAAGGTGCTGTGGCGCAACCCCGTGGCCTTCTACGGCCTCAGCGGCCGCCTCCAGCTCGACACCCCGGAACCGGAGCCCCTGCACGAGGGCAACTCCATCCTCCGCGGCGGGGAATGAGGAGGCACTCCTATGCGCTTCCGCCACCCCGACGGCACCACCGTCCACCTCGGCTACTGCACCAACGTCCATCCCGCCGAGACCCTCGACGGCGTCCTCGCCCAGCTCCGCGACCACTGCGAGCCGGTGCGCCGCCGTCTCGGCCGTGACCGGCTGGGCATCGGCCTCTGGCTGGCCAAGGACGCGGCCCGCGCCCTCGTCACCGATCCCTCCGCGCTGCGGGGCCTGCGCGGCGAACTCGACCGGAGAGGCCTGGAGGTCGTCACCCTCAACGGCTTCCCGTACGAGGGGTTCGGCGCCGAAGAGGTCAAGTACCGCGTCTACAAGCCGGACTGGACGGACCCCGAACGCCTCTCCCACACCACCGATCTCGCCCGGCTGCTGGCCGGCCTGCTGCCCGACGACGTCACCGAGGGCACCATCTCCACCCTGCCGCTGGCATGGCGCACCCCCTTCGACAACGTTGCCGCCGAGAGTGCCCGTGCGGCGCTGACCACCCTCGCCGAACGCCTCGACGCCCTCGAGGACCTCACCGGCAAGTCCGTCCGCATCGCCGTCGAGCCCGAACCCGGCTGCATCGTCGAGACCACCGCCGACGCCATCGCACCCCTGAGCGGCATCGCCTCCCACCGGATCGGCGTCTGCATCGACACCTGCCATCTCGCCACCTCCTTCGAAGAGCCGGAGACCGCCCTGGCCGCCCTCACCGCGGCCGGCGTGACCGTTCCCAAGGCCCAGCTGTCCGCGGCCCTGCACGCCGAGGAACCCCATCTCCCCGAAGTACGCGCCGCGTTGGCCGCCTTCGCCGAACCCCGCTTCCTGCACCAGACCCGCACCCGGACCAGCGCGGGCCTGCGCGGCACCGACGACCTCCCGGAAGCCGTCGCCGGCCAGGCACTGCCCGACGGTGCACCCTGGCGGTCGCACTTCCACGTCCCGCTGCACGCCCCACCCGCCCCGCCTCTCACCTCCACCCTCCCCGTCCTGAAGGACACGCTGTCCCGGCTCGTCGGGGGACCGGCGCCCCTGACGCGTCATCTGGAAGTGGAGACGTACACCTGGCAGGCCCTGCCCGCCGAGCTGCGCCCCCGCAACCGCACCCAGCTCGCCGACGGCATCGCCGCCGAACTCACCCTCGCCCGCGACCTCCTGGTCGACCTCGGCCTCAAGGAGCTGCCATGACCGACGCCGGACAGACCGCGCCCACCCCTCTTCTGGTCCTGGACGTCGTCGGTCTCACCCCTCAGCTCCTCGGGCACATGCCCAACCTCCGGGCACTGGCCGGTTCCGGCTCCCAGGCTCCGCTGTCCACCGTGCTGCCGGCCGTGACCTGCGCCGCGCAGTCGACGTTCCTGACGGGCACCCTGCCCGCCGAGCACGGCATCGTCGGCAATGGCTGGTACTTCCGCGACCTGGGCGATGTGCTGCTGTGGCGGCAGCACAACGGACTGGTCGGCGGCGACAAGCTGTGGGACGCCGCCCGGCGCGCGCACCCCGGCTACACGGTGGCCAACATCTGCTGGTGGTACGCGATGGGCGCGGACACCGACTTCATTGTCACCCCCCGCCCCGTCTACTACGCCGACGGCCGCAAGGAACCCGACTGCTACACCCGCCCCCCGGAACTCCACGACGAACTCACCGGCGAGCTCGGCACCTTCCCCTTGTTCCACTTCTGGGGCCCCGGCGCCGACCTGGTGTCCAGCCAGTGGATCATCGACGCCACCCGTCACATCATGGCCACGCGCCACCCCGATCTGACCCTGTGCTACCTCCCTCATCTCGACTACGACCTCCAGCGCTTCGGCCCCGACGACCCCCGCTCCCACCAGGCGGCCACCGACCTGGACGCGGCCCTCGCCCCGCTCCTTGCCGACGCCCACCGGGAGGGCCGGACGGTCGTCGCACTGTCGGAGTACGGCATCACCCGGGTCAGCCGCACCGTCGACATCAACCGGGCCCTGCGCCGCGCCGGGCTGCTCGAAGTCCACACCCAGGACGGCATGGAGTACCTGGACGCGATGGCCTCCCGGGCCTTCGCGGTGGCCGACCACCAGATCGCCCACGTCTACGTGCGCCGCCCCGAGGACCTGGAGGCCACCCGCCAGGCGCTGGCCGACCTCCCGGGCATCGAGCAACTCCTGGACGACGAGGGCAAGAAGGCTCACGGCCTGGACCACCCCCGGGCCGGTGAGCTCGTCGCGGTCGCCGAACCGGACGCCTGGTTCACCTACTACTACTGGCTCGACGACAACCGGGCCCCCGACTTCGCCCAGCTGGTCGAGATCCACCGCAAGCCCGGCTACGACCCCGTCGAACTCTTCATGGATCCCCAGGATCCGTACGTCAGGGTCAAGGCGGCCACGGCGATCGCGCGCAAGAAGCTCGGCATGCGCTACCGGCTCGCCGTCGTCCCCCTCGACCCGTCACCTATTCGTGGCAGCCACGGCCGGCTGCCCGCACACGACGACGAAGGCCCGCTCATCATCTGCTCCACCCCCCAGGCAGTCACCGGCCGCGTCGAAGCCACCGAGGTGAAGTCCCTGCTGCTTCACCTCGCTGGACTCCACTGAACCAGACGGCACTGACAACGAGGAGTTATCCACATGAGCCGCACCTCCAAGAACCACGACCCGGAGCTCTCCCACCGTCTCAGCAGACGAGGCATGCTCGGCGTCGCCGCCGGTGCCAGTGCCGCCGCCCTGCTCGGCGCGGCCGTCCCCGCGTCCGCGGCCCCCGTGACGGCGGCCGAGGACCGGGGACACGGCCGAGGTGGTCCCGTCCTGCCGCCCGGGCGTCTCGGCATCCAGCTCTACTCGCTGCGGGACAAGGTCTCCACGCTCGGTTTCGCGCCCGTGTTCGCGGAGCTGGCGAAGTACGGCTACGACGAGGTCGAGTTCGCCGGCTACACCCAGGGCTCCGCGGGCCCCATCACCCTCGCCCAGCTCAAGAGGCTGGCCAGGGACCACGGCCTGAACCCCATCGGCAGTCACGTCAACTACTACGACGACAACAACCCGGGCGCGTACAGCTTCGCGCAGAACCTGGAGAAGGTGCTCGACGACGCCCAGGCCCTCGGGCTCAAGCACATCGGCACCGCGTCCGGCCCCTGGCGCTACGGCGCGACCGTCGACGGCTGGAAGCGCGCCGCCGAGGACTTCAACACCTATGGCGCCGCCGCGCGGAGGCGCGGCATGAAGTTCTACCAGCACAACCACGCCGAGGAGTTCTCCTTCGCCACCGACAAGCCGAACGTCCGTCTCTACGACGTGCTGCTCGCCGAGACCGACCCGAGCCTCGTCTATCTGGAGATGGACATCTACTGGGCGTACGTGGGCCAGTTCCGCTTCGGCAAGCGGGTCGACGGCACCCCCGCACCCTTCGACCCGCTGCGCTACGTCCTTCGGCAGCCGCACCGCTACCCGCTCTTCCACGTCAAGGACGGCGAGCGCAACGAGGCGGCCCGCGACGGTTACGACATGGTCGACGTCGGTGACGGCGACATCGACTACAAGCGCTTCATCTCGGCGGTGAACAAGACCCACGGCGGCCGCCGCGACCACCACTGGCAGGCGGAGCACGACAACCCGGTCGAGTCCTTCGCGTTCGCCCGCAAGTCCAGCACCCATCTCCACTCGCTGCGCGAGAAGGACTGCTAGACCGTCCGCTTCATCTCTCGTTCGGTTCGCGGACCGTTCCCGGAGGTCCGTCGAGAATCTTGCTACCGGCCAGTAGAGGGAACGTAAGGTTCCGTCCATCATGGGACGCGAGCATGTCAAGGCCCTCCGTCCGTACCGGACGGGGGGCTTTCCCTGAGCTGTTCCGAGACCAGGAGAACCCCCCATGCATGCAGGCAAGTGGAGAGTCCGGTCGGTGGCAGGCGTCGCCGCACTGGCGTTCACCGTGGCCACACCCGTGGCCACCGCCGCGACCCCGGCACCGTCGGACGGCCCGGCGGCCAAGGCCGCTTCCACGGCGCAGAAGTCAAACGGTCCGTTCCTCGCCGATGTCGACTACGCGACCTGGCAGCGCGATGTGAAGGCCGTCATCGATGTCGCGCGCCCCTACATCGAGCAGCGCACCGCGAACCCCGGTGGCAAGAAGCAGGCCATCGTTCTCGACATCGACAACACCTCGCTGGAGACGGACTTCCACTACTTCTGGGAGATCCCGACCCCCGCGGTGAAGCCGGTGCTGGACCTCGCCACGTACGCGGAGTCCCGCGGCGTGGACATCTTCTTCGTCACCGCGCGCCCGGGCATCATCTACTCGCTCACCGAGTACAACCTGGAGCGGGTCGGCTTCCCGGTCGACGGTCTGTACGTACGTGACCTGCCCGACCTCTTCCACGAGGTCAGCAAGTACAAGACCGACAAGCGCACCGAGATCGAGGCCAAGGGCTACACGATCATCGCCAACATCGGCAACAACACCACCGACCTGGTGGGCGGGCACGCCGAGAAGACGTTCAAGCTGCCCGACTACGACGGCGACCTCTCCTAGGTCTCTCCCTGGTCACATCCGCGGGTCTGACGTTCCGCGGGTCTGACGTTCCGCGGGTCTGCCGTGCACGACGAGGGGGCCGTCACGACCGGACCGACCGGTGGTGACGGCCCTCTCGGCCTTCTCCTGAGGGGGAGCGGGCTCAGTCGGCCGGCCCCGTATCGCTCTGCTCCGGTTCGGCCGACTCCGCATCCGCGGGCCCTTCGTCGAGCGCGGTGGCGAGCTCCGTCCGGCGCCGGATGCCCATCTTGCGGTAGGTGCTGGTCAGATGGGTCTCGACGGTGCGCCGTGCGAGGTGCAGCAGCTCGGCGATCTCGGCGTTCGTCATGCCGCCCGCGGCGAGCGCGGCGATCCGCCGCTCACTTCCGGTGAGCGCCTCGGCCCCCGTGTGCGCCGTCGCCACACGGCGGGCGCCGCCCTCGCGCAGGGCCTCCTCGGCGAGGGACCGCAGCCGCACGGCACCCAGCCGCTCGGCGAGTTCGGACGCCTCCCGCAGGGAGTCGCGCGCCCGCGCCCGCTCTCCGGCGGCGTTGAGCTGCCGCCCCCGCGCGACGAGCGCCGGCAGCAACTCCGTCTCCACCGACGCGTCCCGCAGCAGCCGCACCGCCCGGTCCGTGAGCTCCAGTCCGCGCCGCCCGCCCGTCGCCGTGCCGAGGACGCGCAGCGCCCTGCCCACGCAGCGCGGTGTGTTCCACACCCTGGCGAGCCGCAG
This sequence comes from Streptomyces sp. AM8-1-1, assembly GCF_032229325.1. Lineage (NCBI taxonomy): Bacteria > Bacillati > Actinomycetota > Actinomycetes > Kitasatosporales > Streptomycetaceae > Streptomyces > Streptomyces sp. AM8-1-1. The sequence goes on along the minus strand of NZ_CP135086.1, from coordinate 1,492,416 downwards.
TTCCTCGTCCGCGAGCGCGAGCGCCTCGTCCGGCCGGCCGAGCGCCAGCCGGCATTCGGCCGCCGCGGTCCGCCACGGTGTGACGACGGGCGCGACCACATCGCGCGCCGTCTGGCGGCGCCCGCACTCCAGGAAGTCCTCCAGCGCGCCTTCCGTGTCTCCCCGGGCCGCGCGCAGCACGCCGCGTGCGTAGCGGAACCGGTGCAGTTCCCAGGACTCCGGGGCGGTCCGCAGATCGAAACCGTCCGTGAGCAGCGCGGCCTCCTCCGTGCGGCCCGTCTCCACCAGCGCGATGACCGCGTGGGCCTGGGCGTTGGAGGGCGCGCGCCGGCCCACCTGTGCCGGGCCCGCCTGCGGGGCGGCGGGGGCGGCGATCAAGTCGGCGTAGCGCCCCCGGGCCGCTGCGATGTCCGTCCGCACGTTCAGCAGCGCCTCGTGCATGGGGTGCAGCAGGGACGCGCGCTGTCCGGTCAGGCCGCGCGTGATGAGCCGTTCGGCTTCGTCGAGTTCGTCGGCCCACTGGGCGACGGCGGCCGCGGTGCCCAGCAGGAACGGTTCCGCCAGCGGGTCGGGCGGTGACTCCAGCAGCGCGCGGATCCGCTTCATCGCGGAGTCCGCCGACGTCAGACCGGCTGTCGCCTCGTACCGCACCAACAGCGCCTGTCCCGCCGCGCCCACCAGGTCCGGTGTCCGCTCGGCGATCTCCCGCAGCCAGCGGTACACCTCCTCGCGTATCCCCGGGTCGTGGTCCGAGAGCAGCGCCGAGGCGGCCTGCACCGTACGGATCAGGTTCGGGTGGTCCCGCAGGGGTTCGTCCAGCGCGCGCAGGATGTCGATCGCGGTGCGCGCCTCGCCTCGCCGGGCGAGGGCGGTGCCGAGTGCCACCGCCGCACGCACCCGGTCGTGCGGCATGCCCGGCAGCCGCACCGCCTCGGTCAGCCGCGGTATGCCGGTGACCGACCGCACGGTCGCGAACTCGAGGGAGCCCAGCTCGGTGAGGACCGATGCGCGACGGGCCGCCGGCATCGGTTCGTCCAGCACCCGGCGCAGATAGGCCAGGGCGTCGTCCGTGCGGTCCTCGGAGACGGCGACGGTGGCGGCGTCCAGCAGCGCGCTGGTGGCCCAGGCCTCGCCGATCGCGTCGGTGCGCAGCAGCTGCCGGGCCACCGCCTCGGCCCGGTCGCCCCGGCGCAGCATCACCTCGGCCGCCGTACGGTGCGCCTCCTGCCGCCGGGTGCCGGACCAGCCGCTCAACACGGCGTCCCGCAACAGCGGATGGGCGTAGCGGGGGCGGCCGTCGGCGTCCGGGCGCAGCACGCCCAGGCGGGTCATGGCGGTGAGCCAGCCCGAGACGCGGGCAGGGTCGGCGCCCACCATCCCGGCGGCCAGACCGGCGTGGTCGTCCGCATGCCCGGGGACGTCGTCCACGGCGGCGAGCGCGCGGGCGACGTCCGCGGTGGCCTGCCCCGCGCTGTCCAGCCACCAGGAGACCGCGGACGGGTAGGCACCCGGGTACAGGGCGGCGCAGGTTTCCGGCACGGCGGCCGGGCGGTCGTCCGGGTCCTCGGGGCGCAGATCGTCCAGCAGAGCGCCCAGCAGGAGCGGGCTGCCCGCGCCGGCCCGTACGCAGGCGTCGGCCCACTCCGCCGGAACGGCGGAGCCGACGGCCGAACGGACCGCGTCGGTGGCGGCGTTCGCGCTGAGCGGGGCGAGGGTGTGGCCGCGTACGAGGGCCGGGGAGAGGGTGTGGTCCAGGCAGTCCGCGGGCGGGTCGATGTCGTACTGGCTGCGTTCGGTCACCACCAGCAGCACCGGTAATCGGTCGACGTGCCGCGCCGCCTCGACGAGCCAGCGCCGCGAGGGCTCGTCGGCGAGGTGCACGTCGTCCACGGCGACCAGAAGCGGTGCCTGGGCCGCGTGCTCGCGCAGCAGCCGCCACAGCCGGGCGGCCCCGTTCCGGTCGTACGCGGTGCCGGACGCCTCCGGCAGCTCCTCGACGCACCCGAACTCATGCCCGGGCTGGAGGAGTTGGCGTACGGCGGCGAGGGGTGCGGCGCCGGGGGAGCAGCGGGCGCGCAGCACCCGCATGCCCCGTGCCGACGCATGGTCCGCGGCGGCTTCCAGAAGCGCGCTGCGGCCGGTGCCGGTGGCGCCTTTGAGCAACACAAGGCGGCCCGAGCCGCCCCAGGCGCGCTCGACCTCGGTGGTCACCAGGGCCAGCGCCTCCCGGCGTTCGCGAAGGGGTCCGGGGCCGTGCATCAGTGCCTCCTGCCGTGGACGGGCTCGTGGCCGATCTCGTGGTCCGTCTCGTGGTCCTCCACGATTGCGTGCGGCACCCCTGGCGCACGAGTGTGGAATGCGCCCGCTTGCCACCCGTGCCACAGAGGTGGCGAGCAACCGACCGGGCGCGTACGGGGACAGGGGAGAAGCGGTTTGCACAGCTCATTACGGACCACAGACACCGCCGCCGGGGAACCGGGGCACCGGATACCCGTGGTGGTCAACGCGGCGGATCCCGTGTCCCGTGCGGGCGCGATGAGTCTGCTGCGGCAGCAGCCGGTGATCGACTTCGTCGAGGACTCGGAGGCCGGGCCGGGCACCGTGGTCGTGCTGATCAGCGATACGCCGGACGAGACCACCCTGGCGAGACTGCGCAGACTGGTACGCAGCGACGGCGCCCGTGCCGTGCTCGTGGTGGGTGTGATCCGGGAGGCGCAACTGCTCGATGTCATCGAGTGCGGCGTCGGCACCATCGTGTGGCGGCAGGAAGCCACCGCGCAGCGGCTGTTGCAGGCCGTGCTCGCGGCGTCCCGGGGTGACGGAGACCTCCCGGGCGACCTGCTGGGGCGGTTGATCAGCCAAGTAGGAACGTTGCAGCGGACGGCCGCCAACCACTCGGGTGTTCCTTCCTCCGGTCTGGCGCCACGCGAGGTCGACGTCCTGCGACTGGTCGCGGAAGGGCTCGACACCGGAGAGATCGCGAGCAAGCTCGCCTACTCCGAACGGACCGTCAAGAACGTCGTGCACGGGCTGACCACGCGTCTGCACCTCCGAAACCGGGCACATGCCGTGGCATATGCCCTGCGAGAAGGCTACATCTGACCCAACAGGCGGGCGGACAGGGCCACTCGGGCACCGCGCTCTGCCCCCTCGACGTCCCCGGCGTGCCCTGCGGAGTCGGCGCTCCTGAGGGCACGATCGGCGGACAGACTCACGACGGGGCAGGAGCACGACGGTGATCCATGAGGTGGACGAGGTCCTCAAGGGACTGATCGGGGGTGGCGCCCTGGCCGGCTCGGGCATCGAGATCTCCTTCGAAGCTCCGACCCGCGACTGGGCCGCGCGGCGCAACCAGCCCGCCGTCAACGCCTATCTTTACGACATCCGCGAGGACGTGAAGCGGCGTGAACGCGGCGCCGTCGCCGTCCTCGACGAACGGGGACTCGTCGTGCGCCGCCGCCAGCCGCCCCGCTGGTTCCGCCTGTCCTACCTGGTCACCGCGTGGACCAAGCGGCCCGAGGACGAGCACCGGCTGCTGTCCGCGGTGCTGGCCACCTTGATCCCCCGCGAGATCCTGCCCGCCGACGAGCTCCCCGGAGCGCTCGGCGAACTGGGCCTGTCCGTGCCCCTCACGGTTGCCGGCCTGCACACCGAGGCGCGCTCCATGGCGGAGATCTGGAGCGCGCTGGGCGGTGAACTGAAGCCGTCCCTGGACCTGGTGGTGACGGCTCCCTTCCCGGCCTACCCCGAGTACGACGCGGGCCCGCCGGTCACGGAGGGCGCGGCGGTGCGTGTGCGCGGCATCGACGGGACCCTGGAGGGCTCGCCCGAGCGGCGGCACCGGCCGCACCATCTGGCGTCCGCGACAGCCGCCCGCGCCGGGGCGACGGCGGCCCCGGAGGAGCACGGCGGCGGGCCGCCGGCCGCGTCGCAGGAAGCAGACGGCCCGGGCCGGAGGAATCAGGGCACATGAGCACGTACACCCCGACGGAGACCGACGGCGAGGCGGCTCCGACCGCACACCCGGCGGCACCCGGACACAACGCGGCGACGACAGCGGAGGAAGCCGACCTCGGCGCTCTCCTCGGCCGGCTCTCGCAACTGCGCGACAGCGTCGCCCGGTTGGTCGACCACCGTGCCGCCACCGACCCCACCGCCACCGACCCCCTGCGCGGGCTCTATCTGTCCGAGGAGGCCGTACGGCATCTGCTGCGGCCCGTGTCGCCGGACCCCGCCGGATCCGCGCCGGACCACGACGGGCCCGAGGACCGACTGGCGCAACTGGCCGGGCGGTTCGGGCTCACCGGGCTGGACGTGCGCCTTCTGCTCATCGCCCTCGCCCCCGATCTGGACCGCACCTTCGAGCCCCTGTACGGCTACCTCAACGACGACGTCAGCCGGCGGCGCGCCACCGTCGGGCTCGCCCTCGACCTGTGCGGACTGCCCGCGCACAACCCCGGAGCGCGGGCGAGGGTCCATCCGTCGGCGCTCCTGTGCACGCTCGGGCTGCTGGTGGTGGAGGAGCCCGAACGGCCCTTCCTCAGCCGTTCGTTGCGCGTCCCCGGCCGGGTCGTCGCCCATCTCCTCGGCGACGACACCCCGGACGCCGCGCTCACGGGTCATCTCCGCCCGCTCGCGGCGGCTTCGGGACCGTACGACGAGGGGTTCACCCGCAGGCTCGCCGAGCGTCTCGGCAGCCGGCCGGCCGTCGTCCATCTGCGCGAACACCGGGAGGGCGACGGGCTCGTGTACGCCGCGGCAGCCCTGCGCGCGGCGGGTACCGAGGCACTGCACTTCACCCCCTCGGCCGCCAAGGACCAGCTTCCCGACCTTCTCCCTCGTCTGCTCCGCGAAGCCCGTCTGCGCGGCTGCGCGATCGTGGTGTCACCGCTGCCCGAGCAACCAGGACCGCTCCTGAGGGCGTTGAGCTCGGCCGACGTACCCGTCCTGTACGCCGGGACCCGGCCATACGACCCGCAGTGGTGCGAGCGCGATCCGCTGGTCCTCGACGCGCCCCGGCTGCGTGCGGGCGCCGTGGACGCCTGGTCCGCCGCGCTCGGCCCCGCGGCGGGCGGTCCGGGGCTCGATCTGGCGGCCACCGTCGCCCCCTACCGGCTCGGCGGTGACCGCATCGGGCGCGCCGCCCGCGCCGCCTTGGACCTCGCCGCGTTCGACGGCACCCCGCTGACCGCCGCCCACCTGCGGCTCGCCGCACGGCAGCAGACCACGTCCGGTCTGGAGCGCCATGCCCGGCGGATCCGCCCCGAGGTCGGCTGGGACGATCTCGTCCTGCCGGAGAAGCCGCTCGGCCAACTGCACGAACTCGCCCTGCGCGCCCGCCATCGCGACCAGGTCCTCGGCGACTGGCGGCTGAGCGCCGGGGGAGGACGGGGCCGTGGCGTCCTCGGGCTCTTCGCGGGCGAGTCCGGCACCGGCAAGACGCTGTCCGCCGAGGTCGTCGCCGCCGAACTCGGCCTGGATCTCTACGTGGTCCAGCTCTCCTCGATCGTCGACAAGTACGTCGGCGAGACAGAGAAGAACCTCGAACGGATCTTCACCGAGGCCGACCGCACCGATGCCGTCCTCCTCTTCGACGAGGCGGACGCCGTGTTCGGCAAGCGCTCGGAGGTCAAGGACTCCCACGACAAACACGCCAATATGGAGAGCGCCTACCTGCTCCAGCGTCTGGAGTCCTTCGAGGGCATCGCCCTGCTCACCACCAACCTGCGCGCCAACATCGACGAGGCGTTCACCCGGCGGCTCGACCTGGTGGTCGACTTCCCGTTCCCGGACGCCGGTCAGCGGCTGGCCCTGTGGCGGCACAGTCTCGCCTCCGTGCCGTGCGCGGACGACACGGAACCGGCCGCGGTCGCCCGCGACTTCGAGCTCGCCGGCGGCTCCATCCGCAGCGCCGTCGTCACCGCCGCCTACGCCGCCGCGGGCCGCTCCGGACAGGTGACGACGGCCGACCTGCGGGAGGGCGCCGAGCGCGAGTACCGCAAGGCCGGCCGTCTGGTCCCGGGCGAGGGGAACTGGTGACTTCCCCGGTCGCGGGCGAGGGCACCTGGTGACCTCCGCGACGCCGGGTCGCTTCACAAGGTGAGGACGCCGGGTCGCTTCACAAGGTGAGGACGCCGGTTCGCCTCACACGGTGAACCGGACCGCCTCCAGCCAGAGCGAGTTCGTCAGGGTGCCGCCGAAGATGAAGCCCTCGCCGCTGCCGGGCTCGTCACAGCCCAGGCCGTGCCAGCCCTCGTCGCGGACGTGGGCGGTCTGGCAGACGCGGTTCTTGCCCTCGCCGACGTTGATGACGAACCCCAGCATGTCCGGAGCGCCCTTCTTCCGGCTGCCGATGTAGTTGTCGACGCCGTCGGGCGCGCCCGACCACGGCGCGTTGTAGTGGCCCCGGCCGTTGGTCGACTCGGGGTCGTGGACGAAGGCGCTGCCGGCCGTGCCGTCGGTGCCGGACACCGCGATGTTGAGCTTCTTGATCGGCTTGCCCTTGCCCACGGTGCCCGCCGTCTTGCCGTCGCACGCCGGGTCCGTCCAGCCGTCGCCCTCGACGTAGGCCCGGTAGCAGATGTGCCGGCCCGACTTCTCGGCGGCCAGCCGCGTGACGGCGTCCGCCGCGGTGTCCTCGGGGGCCTTGGACTCCTTCTTCTCCTCGGAACCGCCACCCCCACCTCCGCCGCCGTCGTCCGCCGGGGGCGGCGACTGCTCCGGGGCCTGTGTGGGGGTGGGAGGCGTCGGGACGGGGGCGGACACCGAAGGGCTCGGCGGCAGTGTGCTGACGCCGGCCTCCTGGAGCTTTTCCGTGGCGGCGCTGCGCACCTGGGGCTTGTACGCGATCCACAGCATGACGAAGGTGATCGCGAGCGCCAGGAAGACGCCGAGGAAGGTGGCGAGCCAGCCGGGCAGGAACCCACGCTGGACGTAAGTGCCCTCGACGTCCAGCGGCACGGTTCCCGAGCGCTGCACGGCGAGCGTGTAGGGCCGCTCCTCCTTGGACCCGAACCAGATGATCTGGCGCGGCTTGAGCGTGGTCCTCACGAAGGCCGCGCGGCCGGGTTCGATCTGGATGTTGCTGGGGTGGATGTCGTACGACAGATGGTCGCCGGTGTCGCTGCCGCTGACGGAAGCCGTGAGCTTCGTGTTCCCGAGGTTGTCGACGGCGAGCCGCGGACGCCCGCGGAACCGCCCCTTGACGGTGGGCGGGACGAGTTCGGTCCGTATCTCCGTGAAGGGCGTGATGGTCAGATTGCCCTCGGGGACGGTCGTCGCCTCCGGGTGCTCGGTCGGGGTGATGCGCACGGCGTACGGGTTCGGGCCCGCCGTCGCGTCCGGGGTGCGCGGTGGCGCGAACCGCAGCTCCACCGTGCCCGTCGTGCCGGGGTAGATGCGGAGCGTCTGAGGCTCGACGGTGGTCCAGGGCGCGATGTCGCCGACCGGCTCGAAGCGGTACTCGTCGACCACATCACCGGTATTGCGCACGCGCAGCCGTACCGTCGTGCTGCCGCCGGGGTCCACCGTGGCCGACGCGGGTTCGAGGGAAGTCCAAAGGCTCACGAGCCCACGCTAGGTGGCGAGTCGGCAGGCGTCAGGAGTCGCAGGGGCACACCGGATGTCCTCGCGGACCTCCCGTGTGCCCTCCCCGTGCGGCGTCGGTCCGGGTTCCCTACCGCTTCTCGCTGTCGCTCTCCGAGGACCACTCGGAGTGCGAGGAGTCCGGGTCGTGGCCGACGGTCCTCTCCGACATCGGCCCCTGGAGCACGCCGTTCTCCAGCCGCACGCCGGTCGCGTTGGCCTTCGCCTCGACCGCCGCCGCGACCTGGGGGTGGCCCCGCATCCACTCGGGCATCAGCCAGCCGGGGAAGAACTGGTCGTGGGTGCCGGAGGCCTCGACCTCGTACCCGTTGGGCCGGCCGATGTGCTCGTTGACCGCGTCGAACGCCCACTGGCAGCTGCGGCACGCCTTCTTGACGCCGCCCATCATGACCTTCTCCGGCTCGCCCGGGTCCCTCGGATTCGCCAGCCAGTTCGCGACGTGCTTGCCCAGCACGGTCATCTCGCCGTGCTGGGACGTCTTGCCCGCCTCGGTGCCACCGACCGCGAACCACTGGATCGGCCTGCGCATGGCGGCGTCGAGAGCGAGCAGCCCCGGAGCGTTGCCGTGCTTCTTGGCGTAGTCGCCCGACGACAGGGCCTTGAGCTTCGTCCGGTCCTTCTCGCGGGCGTGCTGCATCTCGGGGGACATCGCCACGTACTTCTGCAGCTCTGCCTCGACGACCTGCTGGTCCCTCTCGATGACCCGCTTGTCGCCCGTGTTCCCCGCGATGGCCAGCGAGCCGTCGGGAAGGAGCGACACGGCCAGGTGCGGCGTGATCTTTCCCTTGCCGCGTTCGGGGTTGCCGCTCTTGCTGGTGTAGTCCGAGTTCGTGCCGACGATGGTCCGCAGAGCGATACGGGACATCCGGTCCAGCATGCGCAGGGTCACGTCCCGGTCCTCAGCGGCGGTCGGCTCCTTCTGCTGGTACTTGCCCTTGGTCTCCTCCTCGGTACCGGAGGAGACCCGCTGGACATTGAGCGTGCCCGCGCCCCGCTCCCTCCCACGCGCGCCGCGTGCGGAACCCGCGGACCCGCCCGCGCGGCCCTCGCTCTCCACGGCCCGCTGCACCGGCGCCGGCCCGCTCATCACTTGACGCGCGGTCTCCTTCGCCTCGACCTCCGCCCAGTCACGGGGGTCGGAGATCATCAGCCCGTCGCCGTTGTCGGTGCCGGGTACGGGCCCCCGGCTCTGCTGGCCGATGTGGTGCAGCTCTTCGGCGAGGACCTGCTTGTCCCGGCCGTCCCACACCACGTGCGGAAAGGAGGTGTACGCCTGCGCACCGATCTCCTCCGCGGAGCGAAGGGCCTCCGCGTCCGTGTGGAGACGTACGCCGCTGAAGTCCTCGCCGCCGAAACGGCTCTCCATCTCGTCCTGGAGCGGTGCGTCCATCGTCCGTCCCGGCGAACGCAGCACGTCGTGCACCGAAGAGCGCTGGACCGCGGGACCGTGCCCGCAGTTCGCGTCGTGCTGGTGGCGCTGCTCCTCGACCGCACGGGACACCGCCGCGTTGCCCGCCGAGCGCTGCAACGCCAGGATCCCAGAGGCGGGTCCCGGTGCGGGCACGCGTCCTGCCGGGCGGCCCGCCCCGGCCCGGCCGCGGGCCCCGTCGGTCTCCTTGTCCTGCGCGCGCACGGGAACTCCCCTCGAAGACGTACACCAGCCTCCAAGACGTAGTGCACAACACCGTGGCCACGAAAGGTACTTCGGGGCAGACCCCGAGGGCAGCGGACGTGGAGCGCACTCGCCATTGCCCCTCGGGGCAGAAGCCCTGCCCCTGAACGGGTACCGGAGGCCGTTTCGGCGGACGCGCTTCGCGCGTGAGGGTGAGAGACGTCCTGTCTCGTACCCCCGAGGAGCGCAGAGCATGCCGTCCTACCTGTCGCCCGGCGTATACGTCGAGGAGGTGGCCAGCGGCTCCCGTCCCATCGAAGGGGTGGGTACCTCGGTGGCGGCCTTCGTCGGCCTGGCCCCGACCGGTCCGCTGAACGAACCGACCCTGGTCACCAACTGGTCCCAGTACGTCGCGGCCTTCGGCGAGTTCACCGACGGGTACTACCTGGCGCACTCCGTGTACGGGTTCTTCAACAACGGCGGCAGCGCCGCCTACGTCGTCCGCGTGGGCGGTACGCCCGGCGGCGCGTCGTCCGACGGTTCTCCGGCCGCGCTGCGCGGCTCCGCACAGCAGGCCGCGCTCCCGGCGGGCGAGCCGAAGCAGCTCGGCACCTTCAGCGTGACCGCCGTCGCGGGCGGATCGCTCAGTGTCGAGGTCGCCGACCCGGAGGGCGAGGGCCCCGCCGAGCGGTTCAAGCTGATCGTCAAGGACGGCGACAAGGCCGTCGAGACCTTCGACGTGACCGCCAAGAAGGGCGGCCGCAACTACGTCGTCACCCAGGTCAAGGAGCGCTCCAAGCTCATCGCGGTCCAGGAGTCGGCACCCGCCGGGCAGCTGGCGCGCCCCGACAACCAGAGCGTGGCCCTGGCGGCACCGGCCCCCGCGCCCGCCGCCCCCGCCGGTGCGAGCGACTCCCAGCCCGGCCCCGCCGAGTACCTCGGCGACTCCGCCGACCGCACGGGCTTCGGCGGTCTGGAGGCCGTGGACGAGATCGCCATGGTCGCCGTCCCCGACCTGATGGCCGCCTACCAGCGTGGTGCGGTCGACCTGGAGGCCGTCAAGGCGGTGCAGCTCGGTCTCATCGCCCACTGCGAGCTGATGGGCGACCGGGTCGCGATCATCGACCCTCCGCCGGGCCTGAATGCCCGTCAGATCCGTGTCTGGCGCCAGGAGACCGCGGGTTACGACTCCAAGTACGCAGCCCTGTACTACCCCTGGGTCAAGGTCTTCGACCCGGCCTCGGGCCAGTCGACGCTGGTCCCGCCGAGCGGTCACATCTCCGGTATCTGGGCCCGCAACGACTTCGAGCGCGGTGTGCACAAGGCACCCGCCAACGAGGTCGTCCGCGGAGCGGTCGACCTGGAGATCCAGATCACCCGCGGCGAGCAGGACCTGCTGAACCCCATCGGCGTCAACTGCATCCGCGCCTTCCCGGGCCGCGGCATCCGCGTCTGGGGCGCCCGCACGATGTCCTCCGACCCGGCCTGGCGCTACCTGAACGTGCGCCGGTACTTCAACTACCTGGAGGAGTCGATCCTGCTCGGCACCCAGTGGGTGGTGTTCGAGCCGAACGACCACAATCTGTGGGCCCGGATCCGGCGCAACGTGTCGGCGTTCCTCGTCAACGAGTGGCGCAGCGGCGCCCTCTTCGGCCAGCGGCCGGAGGAGGCGTACTACGTCAAGTGTGACGCGGAGACCAACACCCCGGAGTCGGTCGACCTCGGCCGGGTCATCTGCGAGATCGGCATCGCGCCGGTCAAGCCCGCGGAGTTCGTGATCTTCCGGCTGGCCCAGTTCTCCAGCGGCAGCGGGGAGCTGGAGGAGTAGGCCGCCGGCCTGACTCCCCAGCCCACGCCCACCTTCCTCCGGAACTCCTCAGAAGGACAGAGAACAGATGAGCCTCAGCCCGGGTGACTCCCTCACCTCACACAATTTCGGCCTCCAGATCGACGGAGTGATGGTCGAGTACCTCGCCGAGGTCAGCGGTCTGACCATCGAGCAGGACGTCATCAAGAGCCCGCAGAACTCGGCGCAGGGCAGGCCCGAGATCAGCCTCATGCCGGGTGTGCAGAAGGACGGTCAGTGCACCGTCGTACGCGGCATGACCCAGTCCCCGGCGTTCACGACGTGGATCAACGACTCGATCTCCGGCCGGATGAGCACCGCCCGCAAGGACGCCTCGATCATTCTGATGGACTACGAGAACAACCCGGTCAAGCGCTACAACATGCGCAAGGCCTGGTGCAGCAAGATCGACGCCAGCACCCTCAAGGCGGGCGAGGCCTCGGCGCTCACCGAGACCGTGACCATCGTCTTCGAAGAACTGGTCATCGAGTAATGCGGCGTACGACGTCCAGAACGGGCGCCGGCCCGGTGGCGGACGCACCGGCGCCGGAGGCGGCCGCGGCACCGGAGCAGACGGTTGCTCCGGCGCCCGCACCGGCCCCGGCCGCCGTCGAGCAGCGGCTGCGGACGGAGTTCCCCTTCGAGCTGCCCCGCGGCTACGTCGACGGGACCGGCACGGTCCACCGGGACGGCGTCATGCGTCTCGCCACGGCCCGGGACGAGCTGATCCCGCTGCGGGACGTCCGTGTGCAGGAGAACCCCGCCTATCTGTCGGTGGTCCTGCTGGGCCGGGTCATCTCCAGCCTCGGCACGCTTCCGTCGGTGCACGACGGCGTGGTGGAGAACATGTTCGCCTCCGACCTCGCCTTCCTCCAGGACTTCTACCGCCAGGTGAACGCCGAGGGCCACACGCGGGCCGCCGTGCAGTGCCCGCACTGTTCGGAGCCGTTCGAGGTCGAACTCGGCGGGAGCCGCCTGGGGGAATCGTGACGTACGCGACCGACCGGCTGCACGAGGAGATCGCGTACGTCGCCTACCACTTCCACTGGAGCATGGAGGAGATCCTGGACCTCGAACACCACGATCGCCGCCGCTACACGGAACAGATCGCGTCCCTGGTGGCGCGGGGCGGGGCGGAGGGCTGAGGCGTGGCGTTCTTCGATCGGCTCAGGGGCGGGTCGGCGGCTGCCGCCGGGCGCCGGGGCGGCGACGCGGAGGCGGCCGCGAGCCCGGCTGCCGTGACGAGCCCGGCTGCCGTGACGAACTCAGCTGTGGACGGCGGGAGTTCGTCGGGAGCGGGCGCGGATGCGGGCGCGGGCTCGGAGGGTCCGGGCACGGGTTCCGGGGCTGCGGTCGCGGTGACGGCCGGCTGGGCGGGGCTGGCTCCGATGCAGCGGGCTGTCGGCAGGCAGTCCGGTGTCGCGGACGCCGGGTTCGGCGGGCGGCTGAGCACCTGGCAGAACCCCTCCTTCACCGGGACCCTGTCCCACGCCGTCCTGGACGGGGCCCCGGGCGGGCTGGTCAAGGATGTGCTCACCTCATCGGCGCGGCCGGTCCCCGGACTCGAACTGCCCTCGCGGACACTGCCGGTGGCGGTGGCCGAACCCGAGGTGCCGGAGGCTGAGCCGGGCGCCGCGCTGCCGGTACAGCGCGCGTCTCGGGAGGTCACGGCGTCGCGCCCGGAGGGGCCGCGCGTGACTCCCGTGGCGCCTCGGTCCAACCGGCCGACCCTGTTGACGAGCGCCAGGGCGACGCCTGTCGTGCAGCGGCGTGCACTGCCGGTGGCGCGACGCGAACGTGCGGGCGGTGACGGGTCGGTGGGGCGCGAGCCGGTGGGCGCAGCCCTTTCGACAGCCGCGCCGGTTGCGCCGGTCGGTCCGGTCGGTCCGGTCGACTCAGCGGTGATCGGCGCGGAGGCGGACCCGGTCGGGGCGACGCCTGCCGTGTCGACCGCCGGTTTGGACGCCCGTGGGGCCGATGCGGCCGGTGTCTCGGTCGGTGCTGCTCCGAGTGCATCCGGCAGTCGGCCCGCCGAATCCCGTCGCGCGGCGGCTGGTTCCGATGCGGCGACGACCGGTCCAGCGCTTCCCCCGGTCATCCCCGAACGCAAGGCAGCAGGCCCCGCCGGAGCCGAGACCGACGTTCAGCGGGCGACGGCCGAACCGCACGGCACGGCAACGACGCGCGCAGTGACGGACGCTCCCGGCGGAGCGACGCAGCGCACGGGCAGTACGGCACACGCCTCCAGCGACGCTTCGGCCGATGTCCCCCGGTCGACGGTGAGCCGCAGCGGCACCGCGTCCGAGGCCACAGGAACGACGGCCGGAGGCAACACCAGGGCGGCCGCACCCAGCACGCCGGCGGCAGGCGCGGGGGAGGCGGTGGCACGTTTCCAGGGGGCGGAGATGCCCCCGAGCACCAGCACGTCGACCACTCCCACCGGGACGGTGGCGGACCCCAGTAGGGGGACCGCAACCACCCCCAGCGGGCCGGTAGTCGACGCCCGCGGGAAGGCCGCCGCGCCTCGCGGCCCGGCACGTGCTCCCGGCTCGGACTCCACGCCGACCGGCCCCGGCGACTCGGTGGTCAACGTCCAACGGGCGGCGGCGACGGACCACCGTCCCGCGGCAACCGCCGCCGACGCGGAACGGGGCCACACCGAACGGTCGACCGAGCGAGGCGGGACGGCGGACGTCCCGAGCGGCACGACAACGACGACCGACCCCCTCGGTGCCGCGACCCCTCCTGCCGGAACCAGGGCCGAGCCCACGCCTTCTGCGGCCGGCGTGCGTCCGGCGGCCGACCGAGGCATCCAGGCACCGCGCCCGGCTCCGGTAGCCAACTCCCGTGACCCGTACCTGGGTTCGGCCTCGACATCGACGCCAGCCGCTTCACCGGACGGCGGCCCTGCTGCCACCACCCCCAGCGCGATCACCCCGGCGGTGACCGGCACCCAAAGCCCGGCAGCCGGCTCCCCGCGCACGGCGATCGGTTCCGACACCCCCGCGGTCCCCGCCCCCTTCACAGCTTCCGCCCCGAACTCACCTGGTTTCGCGCTGAGTCGAGACGCATCCCCAGTCCCGAGCCCTCAGCCCGTCACGGGCGCGCCCCCGGTACAGCGGAGCTCGTCCGACACGGTCAGGCGTACGGGCCTCGGAGCGCCGACCTCGCGGAACGTCCCCGCAACCGGCACGCCGGCCGTACGCCCGGCCCCGGCAGCCCCGGCAGCCCCGGCGGCCCCGGCAGCCCCGGCGACCCCGCCACTCGGCTCGGCAGCCCCTGCGTCCGTGAATCCCCCGGCTCAGCCCAGCGGTTCAGCCACACCGTCGAGCCCGGCAGACCGCAGCGACTCGGCCGTACCTGAGACCCCGACCCCGCCCCCGATCCCGACGCCCGCACCCGCGACCAGTGGGCCGCCGCCCGCCCCCGTACAGCGCGCCACCACTCCCACCCCCCAGCGACGGCCCCTCCTCGGCGCACCTCTCTCCGCCCTGCCCCCGGACGCGAAGCCCGTTGCGGGACGCACTTCTCCCGGCGCGCACAGCCTCGCGGGTCCGCCTCCCGCACAGCCCGTACAGCGAGCGGCGACCGTTCTCCAGGCGGCGGCCGCGCCGGATCTTGCGGCCTCACCGGCGGCACAGGCCCTTCGCAGGCCGCCGACCGGGCCCGGGACACCGTCCGACCCACCAGCCGTCCCTCTGACGAGCCCTGCGGTCACCGCCGGTGCCGTGGAGGGCAAGGCCACCACGACCCCCGTGCCGCCCCCGGCCGCTCCGGTCCGTGCCCTGACTCCCGCACGCGCCCTCACCTCGGCCGTGCCACCTCCTGCGGCACCCGCCGTCCAGCGCCGTGCGGCCCCGGCCGCCGTACCCCTGCGCCGCCCCGCGCCCCCGACCGGCCGACCGGAACCCTCCGGCGTCGGCCCGGCCGTGCAGCGGTCGGCCGCCCTCGGCTCCCGCCCCGTGGCCCAACGCCTGACGGCAGCCGGGCCCACGCCGACCACGCCCGCGCCCCCGCCTGCCCCGCTCACCGGCCGCGCCGCGCCGATGTCGCAGGCACCACCGCGGCCAAGCACGCCCCGCGTACCAGCAGTTGTCCAGCGGCACGCCCCCAGAGCAGCCGTCGGCGCACCCGCGCACACCACCACCGCCGGCGCACCCGCGCACACCACCACCGCCGACGCGGCACACGTTCCCACCCCCGCGCGCACCTCGGCACCGGTCCCCGTCCAACGCGACCCCAAGAACCCGCTTCTTCCGACTCCCGCCACAACCACCACCGCCGTCACGCCCGTTACCGCCCACCGCACCACGTCCCACGGCTCCGGTTCCTCCGCCTCCGGCTCCGGCTCCGTCTCCGGCTCCACCGGTGACCCGCCGGGCCGGGACACCGCCGCCGGCGAACCCCCGCCCGCGTACACCCCGGTGGCCAAGGGCCAGTTCGACCCCCGCTCCCTGACCGACTTCCAGCTCGACGAGCTCACGCACAGGCTGATCGGCCGGATCACCCGGCTGATCCGTACCGAACTGCGCCTCGACCGGGAGCGGATCGGCAAGCTCCGCGACCCCCGTCGCTGAGCGGCCCCCGCGCCCACCGGAACACGCACCGCACGCACCACCGACGTCCGCAGAAAGGCCGCCCCCGATGTCCCGCGATCTCGACCCGGGCTCCACCATCTTCTTCACCCTCACCATCGACGGCGAGAGCCTCGGCTACTTCAACGGGTGCGAAGGGCTCTCGTCCGCGGTGGAGGTCGAGCAGCACCAGGAGGGCGGCAACAACGGGTTCGTGTGGCAACTCCCGTCGCGCGTCACCTTCTCCACCATCCGCCTGACCCGGCCGCTCACCCCGGACACCACCAAGGTCGCGGCCTGGATCTCCTCGGTGGCCACCGGGATCAAGCGGCCGACCGCGCAGATCGCCGCGTTGCGCGCGGACGGTTCGGAGGTGGCCCACTGGGGGCTGATCGACGTGCTGCCGGTCAGCTGGCAGGGCCCCACCCTGGACCCGGCCAACCCGGGCGTGGCCACGGAGGTCCTGGAGATCACCCACCACGGGTTCACGGACTGAGGGGCGGCACACGACATGGCACAGGGCAAGAAGGGCGCCGGCAAGAGCCTGGTGCGCGCCACGCTCGCCATCCACGAGCCGCCCGTCGGAACCAGCACCACCCCGGGCGCTCTGATCAAGACGTTCACCTTCGACTTCAACCCCGCTCAGTTGCAGCTGAGCCGCCGCGCCCAGTGGAAGTCCACGCCCGCGGCGGCCGTGCGTGACGGCACGGTCCCCGAGTTCATGGGGCCCGAGCCCCGGGAGATGACGGTCGAGGTCTTCCTGGATTCGTCCGGCAAGCCGAGCGGAACCTCGGTGCTGAAGAAGGTGGAGTCCCTGCTCGACTGCTGCGAGGTGACGGCGAAGAGCATCGCCGCCAAGCAGCCGTCGCCGCCGTGGGTGGTGTTCCAGTGGGGCTCGTTCTCCACGGCCCGCTTCACCGCGTACGTCAGCTCCGTCGACGTCACGTACTCCCTGTTCGGCACGACCGGTGTGCCCATTCGTGCCACCTGCCAGGTGTCGCTGCACGAGATCCCCGCCAAGACCAAGGGACAGAACCCGACATCGGGCGCGCTGACCGCGCGCAGCGTGCACCGGGTCGTCGCGGGTGACTCGCTCCCGTCACTGGCCTGGCGCGAGTACGGCAACGCGTCCGCCTGGCGGGCGATCGCCGAGGCCAACGGCATCGACGACCCGTCCCGTCTGCCGACCGGCATCGAACTCGTCCTTCCGGCCGCCGAGGAGGTGGGACGCTGATGGTGAAGCCCTCCTTCTCCAACGTCATCCACGTCACCATCGACAGCAAGAAGCTGCCGCCCGCATACGCGGACCTGCTCGTCGGCGGCTGGGTCGACCTCGGTGCCGGGGTGCCCGGCGCGTTCCGGCTCACCTTCCGCGACCCGCACGGGCAGTTGCTCGGCAAACTGAACATCAGGTTCGGCTCCAAAGTGGTCCTGGCCCCCGTCTCCGACGGCCAGGGAGCGGCTTCCCCGCTGCTCACCGGCGAGGTCACCGGCATGGAGACCGACTACGACGGCACCGGCACCTTCACCGTCATCCGCGGCTACGACCCGGGCCACCGTCTGATGCGGGTGCGCAGAGTGGCCGCGTACCGCAACCAGACCGCCTCCGACATCGCCCGGAAACTGGCCGGGACGAACGGCATCCCGATCGGCGAGGTCCAGGGCACCAAGGGCGTCTACGACTTCGTCAGCCAGTCCCATGTGACGGACTGGGACTTCCTGGCGCGGCTCGCCGACGAGAACGAGATGGTGATGTCGCTGGACCCCAAGGGGAAGTTCCGATTCGTGAAACCGGACCCGGCGTCCGGGGCGCCCCCGACGAGCACGCCCGGCGAGAAGAGCCCGTTCGTGCTCCAGGGCGGCATCGACGTACTGCGCTGCCGGGCCGCCGTCACCGCCGCCGACCAGGTCGACAAGGTCGAGGCGCGGGGCTGGGACGTCAGGACCAAGAAGAAGATCGTCGAGTTGGCGAAGGCGAGCAGCAACCCGGGCATCGCCATCGGCACCACCCCGGGGAAGGCGGCCACGGCCTTCAAGGCCGCCAAACTGGTCGAGACCGACACCCCGTACGACCGGCAGACCGAGGTCAGGTTCGCCGCCGGCTCCCTCGCCGACGACATCACCTCCTCCTTCGCCGAACTCGAGGTCACGGTGCGCGGCAACCCCCAGCTGCGTCCTGGTGTGCCCGTCACGCTCACCGAGGTGGGCACACCGTTCGAGGGCAAGTACACGGTCACCTCCGTACGGCACACCTTCGGCGACGGCAGTCACTACGAGACGTGGGTGACCGTCAGCGGCCGGCAGTGGCGCTCGCTGTTCGGTCTGACGTCCGGCGGCGGAACGGCGGCCCCTCGGCTGCCGAGTGTGGCCAACGCGCTGGTCACCGATGTACAGGACCGCTGAAACAGGGGCGCGTGAAACTGCAGTTCCCGTGGCTGGACGACGCGTACGTCAGCGACTGGACGCGCACCGTGCAGCTGGGCGGCACGGGCGGCGGCGGCGTCTTCCCGGCGGACGTCGGCGACGAGGTGCTGGTGGCCTTCGACCGGGGCGCCCTCGACCATCCCTTCGTCATCGGCGGGCTCTACAACGGCCGGGACCAGCCGACCGTCGTCAAGGACGTGCCGCTGCACGACGGGCTCAAGAAGCAGGCGATCCGGCACACCCTGTCCGACCGGCAGGGCAACCGCGTGGACCTGCTCAGCCAGAAGACCGGCGCCCGCAAGCAGGGGGTGCGCATCGTCACCGGCAACGACCGGCTCACCATCGACCTCGACCGCACCCGGACAGAGATCACCGTGGACAGCAAGGGCGCCGTCACCATCACCGGCGGCACCTCGGTGTCCGTCGAGGCCGGCAACGACCTGACCCTCTCGGCGGGCAAATCCCTCACCATCAAGAGCGGCGGCCTCATGAACATCCGGGCGCGGTCCGCCCTCAACGTCAGCTCGACCGCCGGGGTCCTCGCCCTCGGGGCGCTCGGACCGTCGGGCAGTGTGCAGCTCCGGACGACCGGACCGGGCGGTGTCAACGTGCAGTCCCCGTTCATCCGCATGCTGGGCCTGGTCACCGCCAACGGTAAGCCGGTGATCTGATGGCCGAACAGTTCGTCGGATCCGGCTGGGCGTTCCCGCTGCGGATCGGGCCCACCGGCGGCATCGCCCTGGTCAGCGGAGAGCGCGAGATCGAGGAGGCGATCCGGCTCGTGCTGGCCACCGCCCCGGGCGAGCGGCCGATGCGCCCCGAGTTCGGCTGCGCCATTCACGACCTGGTGTTCGCACCGGTCAACGAGGCGACCGCGGGCCGCATCCAGCACGAGGTGTACGCCGGCCTCGACCGTTGGGAACCGCGCATCGAGGTCCACGACGTCGAGGTCACCGCGGGCACCGAGCAGGGCGTGCTCTTCATCGACGTCCGCTACTCGATCCGCGGTACCAACAACCCGCGCAGCCTGGTCTTCCCCTTCTATGTCATCCCCTCCCACGACGAGCCGGACCCGGCTCCCGAAAGCGACCGCTGATGGCTCTGCCCTCCCCGAACCTCGACGACCGCCGCTTCCAGCAGTTCGTCGACGACGCCAAGCGCTACATCCAGCAGCGCGCCCCGGAGTGGACGGACCACAACGTCTCCGACCCCGGTGTCACCCTCGTGGAAACGGTCGCCCACATGGCCGACCAGATCGTCTACCGGCTCAACCGGGTGCCGGAGAAGAACCACCTGGCCTTCCTGGACCTCGTCGGCATCACCCTCTTCCCGCCCTCGGCCGCCCGCACCGACGTCACGTTCTGGCTGTCCGCACCGCAGGAGGACCATGTCCTGCTGCCCGTCGGCACCGAGGTCGCCACCACGCGCACCGAGAGCGAGGAAGCGGTCGTCTTCGCCACCGAGCGAGAACTGACCGTCGTGCCGTGCGAGTTGAGGAACCTCGTGGTCCAGCAGAGCGGTGAGGCCCGCGCCGACAGGACCGCCGACCTCGCCGAGGGCAAGGACGTGATGTGCTTCGCCGAGTCCCCCCGGCCCGGTGACTGCATGCTGCTCGGCCTCAGCGCCGCCGTACCGCACTGCGCGCTCGCGATGGAACTGGACAGCCGGGTCGACGGAGTCGGCGTCGACCCGCGACAGCCGCCGCTGGTCTGGGAGGCCTGGACCGAGGACGGCTGGGCGGCCTGCGAGGTCGACCGCGACGGCACCGGCGGACTGAACAGGCCGGGTGAGGTCGTCCTGCACATCCCCGGCGGGCACACCCTCTCCCGCACCGGCGGCCAGGAAGCCGGCTGGCTGCGCTGCCGCGTCACCGAACCCCTGCCCGACCAGCCCTTCTACACGACCTCCCCGACCGTACGGTCCGCCGAGGCGTTCACCATCGGCGGCACCACCACCGCCGTGCATGCGGAGACCGTGTACGACGAGGCGCTCGGCGAGTCCACCGGCCTGCCCGGGCAGCGGCTGCGCCTGGCCCACGCACCCGTGGTCGGCGACACCCCGCCGGTGCTGCTCCAGACCGCCGAGCGCGACGGCTGGGCCGACTGGGACGTCGTGCCGTCGTTCGCCGCCACCGCCCCGCACGACCGGCACATCACCCTCGACGCCGCCACCGGCGAGATCGCCTTCGGCCCCGCGGTCCGGGAACCCGACGGCACACTGCGCCAGTACGGGGCCGTGGCCGCCAAGGGCGCCGTCATCCGTGCCCTGCGCTACCGCACCGGAGGAGGCAGGGCCGGCAACGTCGCCCGCGGCGCCGTCCGGGTGCTGCGCACCTCCGTCCCGTACGTCTCCGAGGTCGTCAACCGTGAGGCCGCGCGCGGCGGGGTCGACGGCGAGACGGTGGCGGAGGCAAAGACCAGGGCGCCCATCACCCTGCGCGCCCAGGAGAGGGCGGTGACCCTGCGCGACTACGAGGAACTCGCCCGCCGTGCCGCCCCCGAGACGGCCCGCATCACCTGCCTGGAGGGCGACGAAGGAGAGCACGGGGCGTACGCGGTACGGGTGTTGGTGGTCCCGCAAGCGGTGCCGGACCCCGGCGGCCGGCTGCGTTTCGAGCAACTGGTCCCCGGCGACGCGCTGCTGCGGCGCATCACCCGGTACCTCGACGAACGCCGTCTGATCGGCACCCGGCTGGCCGTGGGCCCGCCCTTCTACCAGGGCATCACGGTCGTCGCGACGCTGCACGCGTTCCGGGGAACCGACACCGACCGGGTCCGCCGCCAGGCACATGACGCCCTCTACCGCCACCTCGACCCGCTGACCGGCGGCGCCGACGGGCGGGGCTGGCCCTTCGGCCGCCCCGTGCAGTCCGGCGAGGTCTTCGCCGTCCTCCAGCGCGTCCCCGGCGTCGAACTCGTCGACGAGGTGCAGCTCCACCCCGCCGACCCCCTCACCGGCAAACGCGGTGAGGCCACCAACCGCATCGATCTCACCCCGCCCTCCCTGGTGTTCTCTTTCGACCACCGGGTCCGCGTGATCGGGGACGGGGCGTGAGGGGCTCCGTCGACGGGCTGGAATCCTCCGCACCGATCGGCGCGATGCTGCCCGCGGTCTTCGCCGACGACGACCTGGCGCAGCGTTTCGTCGCCGGGCTCGACGAAGTGATCGCGCCGATCCTCAACGTCCTCGACTGTCTGGACTCCTACTTCACGCCGACTCTCGCCCCGGTGGACTTCACCCACTGGCTCGGCGGCTGGGTCGGAGCCGAAACCGACGGCACGGAGCCGGAGGTCCGGCTGCGCAAGGCCGTCGCCGCCGCGGCGTATCTGCACCGCGTCCGCGGTACCCGCCGCGGTCTCGCCGAGGCGATCCGGCTCGCCTTCGGGGTGGAGCCCGAGATCACCGAGAGCGGCGCCGCAGACTGGGACGCACGCCCGCTCGGTCCCGTCCCCGGCGAGCGCCGCCCGCGACTGCACGTCACGCTGCGGCTGCCCGACGCGACCCCCTCGGACGAACACCGTCTGGACAGCCTCGTGGCGGCCGCCCGGCCCGCCCACATGCCCTACGCGGTCCAGGTGATCGCTGCCGAAAGGAAACCCGAGAGATGACCAGCCAGACCTCCGGCACCGGCCCCGGACGGGAAGCGGTCCCGAGCTGCGCCGAGTGCGGAACCCGGGCCGAACCCGGACAGTCCTTCTGCGACTCCTGCGGCGCGGTGCTCGGCTGGACCGCGTCCCCGTCCACCGCATCGTCATCGTCCTCTTCCTCGTCCGCGCCGGCGTCCGCGTCCGCGTCCGCCGGGCCCGTGGCAACGGCCGTGCCCGCGGCCGCCGTTCCGGACCGGGCCCCCAGCGCCGAGGGCGGGACGGCGGCCCATGCGTCGGACCGGGGCGCCGAGCCCCGGACCCCGGTCCCGGGCGGCCCCGGCGCGACGGCCGACAGCGAGCGCGGACACGGCGCACCCACCCCGCACCCGCAGGCCGGAGCAACACCGGCCGCGATGGGCGGCCCGCACGAGCCGAGGACCGACATCCCGCACGACGGAGGCGGACGGACCACGGCACGCCGAGGGGACACCGGCCCCGACGCCACCGCGGACACCGCCCCCACCCGGCCGGTACCGCCGGCCGCCCCCGACTCCGCTCCGCCCGCCGCTCATGACCCGGCTCCCGCACCGGACGCGGCGTCCGAACGTGCCAGATCCCTGCTCGTACCGGTCGCCGATCCCGAACACCGGGCTCCGGCCGAGCCGGCCGTGGCACCCGTGCTGCCGGGCCGCCCGGTTGCCGCCCGTCCGCAGGTCCGGGCCCCGGAACCGGACCACGGAACCACCGGCGGAGTGCGCTGCCCCTGGTGCTCCACCGCCAACCGGCCCGACCGGCACTTCTGCGGCCGCTGCGCCATGCCCATGGGCGAGCGGCCGCACACTCCGGGCCAACTGCCGTGGTGGCGCCGCCTCTTCGCCTCCCGCAACGCCGAGGCCCCGTGGGCCGGCGACCGCCCGCGCCTGCGCCGCGGCTTCGGCCGGGTCCTCAACTGGGTGGTGGCGGCGCTGGTCCTCGCCCTGCTCGTCACCGCCCTGGTCAAGGCCGACGACGGCGTTCAGGCGACACGCGACCACTTCGCCAAGCGGGCCCCCCTCTCGCCGGACCGGGTCACCGCCTCCCGCTCGTACCCCGGCCACGGCCCGCAGCTGTTGGTCGACAAGCTCAACAACACCTGGTGGGGTCCGGGCATTTCGCAGTCCGGCAAGGGGGAGTGGGTGGAGGCCCGCTTCGACCGCCCCACCCGCCTGCTCGACCTGGTGATCACCTCCGGTGTCTCGGCCCGCGCCGACCAGCTGTCCTCGTCCGCGCTTCCGCACCGTGTCGAGGCACTGATCACCACCGCCGACGGCAGGACGACGACGCGCCACATCACCCTCGACCAGAGTGCCGGGGGCCAGCGGCGCCCCTTCCGCGTCGGTGAGGTCACCGCGGTGCGCTTCACGCTGGAGTCGGCCCACGGAGCCTCGGGCGCCAAGCAGATCTCCCTCGCCGAGATCGAGTTCTTCGGCCCGTCGAGCAGCGGCGTCTCGTAGGGCCGGGACGCGGGTGACCCCCGCCGTCCCGGAACGGCCGGGCCCGCGGGGGAGCGGATGGTGCGCCCACGGCCGAGGGGGGCCGCCGCGACCGGTCGATCCGGTCGCGGCGGCCCCCCTCGGCGACACGCTCGTCACCCGTCCGTTCAGTCGCCGTCCCGGCTGATCGGCATCGGGTTGGCCGCCAGACTCTTGGATTTCGGCCGGCCCGGTGGGGTCAGGAACAGGGCTATGAACGCGGCGAACAGCGAGATCGAGCCGGCGAGGGTGAACGCCCCGCTGTGGCCCCAGTTGCTCACCACGACGGCTCCCATGCCGGATCCCATCAGCCCGGACACCAGCTTGGAGCTGTAGACCAGCCCGTAGTTGGAGGCGTTGTTGTTCTCGCCGAAGTAGTCCGCCGTCATCGCCGCGAACATCGGGAAGATGGCGCCACCGCCGAATCCGGAGATGCTGGAGAAGATCAGGAACAGCGGGAGGTTCTCGATGTTGGCGGACCACAGGATTCCGTACTGCGACAGCCCGAGGACGACACAGACGAAGATCAGACACCGCTTGCGGCCGTAGCGGTCGGACAGCCAGCCGATCACCCCTCGGCCGGTGCCGTTGACGATGGCCTTCAGCGACATGGCCGTGGCGACGATTCCGCCGGCGAAGCCGGCCTCCTTGCCGATGTCGACCTGGAAGGCGATGCCGAAGATGTTCACGCCCGAGGTGCACAGCAGGCAGAACCACATCAGCGCGACCCGCCCGGTCTGCCAGGCCTCCTTGGGGGTGTACTGCCGTACGGCGGGCGGGTTCATCGCCAGGGCGCGACGGGCCCGGGGGTCGTCCGGCGGCCGCAGCGGGTCGACGTCGGCAGGCCACCAGTTCTTCGGCGGGTCCTGGAAGAAGTAGCCGGCCACGGCCACCATCGCGGCCAGGAAGAGACCGACCGAGACGAGCACCCAGCGGAAGTTCGTCAGATCCATGTAGCCGGTGAAGAGGAAGACGAACGGCACGGAACCGTAGGCGAAACCGCCGTTGACGAAGCCGGTCTTGCCTCCCTTGCGCTCCGGATACCACTTGCCGACCATGTTCACGCAGGTCGCGTAGACCATGCCGGCGCCCATACCGCTGAACATGCCGAACCCGATGTACGCGACGATCACATGCGGCGCGTACGCGAGGGACAGATACCCCAGCAATGTGCCGACTGCGCCGAACATCATCGCCCAGCGCGCGGGCAGTCTGCCGCTCTCCCTGAGCTTTCCGGCGGGGAAGGCCACCGCCGCCTGGAAGAACACCCACACACCGAGCATCCAGAAGATGTGCCCGCTGTTCCAGCTGTGTGCGATGTGCAGTGTGTCCTCGGCCGACGCGAACGCGTACTCGGCCGAGCTGATGCCCATCATGCCGACCCACGGCAGGATGACCATCCACTTGCGCTTACGGCCCATGATGTCGATATCGGTCTCGCCGAGGCGGTACACGCGGCCGTTGCGGTCCGTCACCTCCCTGAAGGCGACGGGTGTCGAGATGTCGGTGGTAGTCATGTCGGTTTGCACCCCTTGCGTCGAAAGAGCTGGCCAGCGCCCCCTGTCCAATACCTTTCGCACTCGCTCGGGAGGGGTCAGCTCATCGGCCGCCCCCCAACAGACCGGCCGCACGGGCCCACCGGTACTTCGCACCGAGGGCCGCCACCGGCTTCTCGGTGGTGTAGGGGTACGCCACGACACCCCGCTCGAAGAGGTACTGGCACGCCTCCTCGACCTCGACGTCACCGGCGAGCGATGCCACGACCGGCTTCTCGATGCCCCGGGCGCGGAACTCCTCGACCACCCGCGCCGTGAGTTCGGCGAACACCATCGGCGGAGTGACGATCGTGTGCCAGTAGCCGAGGACGAGCGCGTGGATCCGTGGATCCTCGAGCCCGAGCCGGATGGTGGCCTCGTACGTCGAAGGCGGCTCGCCGCCCGTGATGTCGATCGGGTTCCCGGCCGCGCCGAACGGAGGGATGAACGCCTTGAAGGCCGCGTCCAGATCGTCCGGGATCTCCATCAGCCGCAGGCCGTTGTCGACGATGGCGTCGGAGAGCAGCACACCCGAACCGCCGGCGCCCGTGATGATCACGACGTTGTCGCCGGTCGGAGTCGGCAGCACCGGCAGCGCCCGCGCGTACTCCAGCATCTCGTTCAGCCCGGGAGCCCGGATCACACCGGACTGGCGCAGGATGTCGTCGTACACCGCGTCGTCGCCCGCGAGGGCGCCCGTGTGCGAGCCGGCCGCCTTCGCGCCCGCCGCCGTACGGCCCGCCTTGAGGACCACGACCGGCTTCTTCGGCACGGTCGCCCGCGCCGCCTCGACGAAGGCCCGGCCGTCCTTGAGGTCCTCCAGATGCATGGCGATGCAGTCGGTGTTGGGGTCCTCGCCGAACCAGGTGAGCAGATCGTCCTCGTCGAGGTCGGACTTGTTGCCGAGCCCGACGATCGCGGACACACCGGTCTTCGTGGTCCGGGCGAAGCCCAGGATCGCCATGCCGATACCGCCGGACTGGGAGGTCAGCGCCACCCCGCCCTTGACGTCGTACGGCGTGCAGAACGTGGCGCAGAGGTCCTGCCAGGTGGAGTAGTAGCCGTAGATGTTGGGGCCCAGCAGGCGGATGCCGTGCCGTTCGGCGATCTCCACGATCTCGGCCTGGAGCCCGTGTTCGCCGGTCTCGGCGAACCCGGAAGGGATCAGCACGGCATTCGGGATGCCCTTGCGTCCGACCTCTTCGAGCGCGGACGCGACGAACTTCGCGGGGATCGCGAATATCGCCACATCGGGCTCACCCGGCACGTCCATCACGCTCTTGTACGCCTTGCGGCCCTGGATGTCATCGGCCTTGGGGTTCACCGGATGGATTTCGCCCGAGAAACCGCCGTCGATCAGATTCCGCATGACCGAATTGCCGATCTTGCCCTGTTCGTTGGACGCGCCGATCACCGTCACCGACTGCGGCTTCATCAGCCGCCGCATCGACGTCAGGATCTCCTCGCGGCTGTACGTACGGCGCTTCACCGGCTGTTCGTCGGCGAGGATCACGCGGATGTCAGCGGCCACGGCCCCGTCCGGCGTCGCGATCACCGGGTTGAGGTCGACCTCCGCGATCTCCGGGAAGTCGCTCACCAGTTGGGACACCCGGCGGATCTGCTCCGCCAGCGCCCACCGGTCCACCGCCGGCGCACCGCGCACGCCCCGCAGGATCTCGGCCGCGCGGATCGAGTCCAGCATCGACGTCGCCTCGTCCGCCGTCACCGGCGCCAGCCGGAACGTGACGTCCTTCAGGACCTCGACCAGCACACCGCCCAGCCCGAAGGCGACGACCTTGCCGAACGTCGGGTCGGTGACCGCGCCGACGATGACCTCCTGGCCCGGCGGCAGCATCTGCTGCACCTGCACACCGTCGATGCGTGCGTCCGGTGCGTACGCCTTGGCGTTCTCCACGATCTTGCAGAAGGCCGCGCGCACCTCGGCCGCGCCCCGCACACCGACGATGACCCCGCCGGCATCCGTCTTGTGCAGGATGTCGGGGGAGACGATCTTCAGGACCACCTTGCCGCCGAGCCGGTCCGCGTACAGCACCGCCTCGTCCACGTCCCGCGCCAGCGCCTCGCCCGGCACGGCGATCCCGTACGCGTCGGCGACCGTCTTGCCCTCCGGAGCCGTGAGCGCGCCGCGCCCCTCGGCCCGTACGGCCTCGAGCAGCGCCCGGACCGCTTCCTTGCCCTCGTCGTGAGCCGTCGTCACTACTAGATCACTCCACTCGTCTTCAGCAACCGCAGCTCCTCGTCGCCGAGGCCCAGCTCGCCGACGTACACCTCTTCGTTGTGCTCGCCGAGCAGTGGCGAGGTGACCACGTCCACCGGGGAGTCCGACAGCTTGAGCGGACTGCCGACCGTGGTGAACGAACCGCGCTGCGGGTGCGCCACCTCGACGACCATCTCGTTCGCGACCAGCGACGCGTCCTCGATGATTTCCCTGGTGGAAAGAATCGGCCCGCAGGGGATGTTGTGGGCGTTCAGCCGCTCCAGCACCTCCCACTTCGGAAGCGTCGAGGACCACTCCTCGATCAGCTGGAACATCTTCGACAGCTTCGGCAGCCGCGCCTCCGGCGTCGACCACTCCGGGTCCTCGGCCAGTTCCGGCCGGCCGATCAGCTCCGACATCGGCCGCCAGCCCACCGGCTGGACGATGACGTACACATAGTCGTTCGGGCCGCCGGGCGCGCACTTGACCGCCCAGCCGGGCTGTCCGCCGCCCGACGCGTTGCCGCTGCGCGGCACCTCGTCGGCCTCGGCCGTGTCCTGGGCGTTCGGGTACTCGGCGAGCGGACCGTGTGCGAGCCGCTGCTGGTCCCGGAGCTTCACCCGGCACAGGTTCAGCACGGCGTGCTGCATCGCGACGTTGACCCGCTGCCCGCGGCCGGTGGACTCGCGCTGGAACAGCGCGGCGAGGATGCCGGCGACCGCGTGGACGCCGGTGCCCGAGTCGCCGATCTGCGCACCGGTCGCCAGCGGCGGACCCTCCTCGAAACCGGTGGTCGACATGGAGCCGCCCATGGCCTGCGCCACGACCTCGTACGCCTTGAAGTTGGTGTACGGCCCGTCGCCGAAGCCCTTGATGGAGGCGTAGACGATCCGCGGGTTGATCTCCCGGATCCTGTCCCAGGTGAACCCCATCCGGTCCACCGCTCCGGGGCCGAAGTTCTCCACCATCACATCACTGCGCCGGATGAGCTCGGTGAGGATCTCCTTGCCGCGCTCCGTCTTGGTGTTGAGCGTGATGCTCCGCTTGTTGCAGTTGAGCATCGTGAAGTAGAGCGAGTCGACGTCAGGCAGGTCGCGGAGCTGCTTGCGGGTGATGTCGCCGCTCGGCGCCTCCAGCTTCACCACGTCGGCGCCGAGCCAGCCCAGCAGCTGGGTGGCCGAGGGACCGGACTGGACATGTGTCATGTCGAGGACGCGCACGCCCTCAAGAGCCTTGGTCATGAGGGGGCTCCTCTACTTGTACATGGTCTGGTTCATGGTTCCGGGGGCGTACGCGTCGGGGTCGACCCAGACATTGATCAGCGACGGCAGTCCGGACTCACGGGCACGGCGCAGCGCCGGCGCGATGTCGGCCGGGTCGCGGACCTCTTCGCCGTAACCGCCCAGCATCTGGGCGAACTTGTCGTAGTGGACGTCGCCGAGGGTGTTGCCGACCCGCTCGCGCTCCAGTCCGTACTTCTGCGCCTGGCCGTAACGGATCTGGTTCATCGAGGAGTTGTTGCCGACGATCCCG
Organism: Streptomyces sp. AM8-1-1; assembly: GCF_032229325.1. Classification (NCBI taxonomy): domain Bacteria; kingdom Bacillati; phylum Actinomycetota; class Actinomycetes; order Kitasatosporales; family Streptomycetaceae; genus Streptomyces; species Streptomyces sp. AM8-1-1. Next base: position 1,463,971 of record NZ_CP135086.1, on the reverse strand, counting down.
ACGAAGGGCAGGTTGTAGCGGACGAGCGTCTCGAAGTCCCAGCCGGTGAGCGAGAACGCGCCGTCGCCGAACAGCGCCACGACCTCCTTGTCGGGCCGCGCCTTCTTGGCCGCGAGCACGAAGGGGACACCGACACCGAGCGTGCCGAGCGGTCCCGGGTCCATCCAGTGGCCGGGCGACTTGGGCTGCACGACCTGCCCGGAGAAGGTGACGATGTCGCCGCCGTCGCCGATGTAGATGGAGTCCTCGGTGAGGAAGTCGTTGATCTCGCTGACCAGGCGGTACGGGTGGATGGGGGAGGCGTCCGACGTCAGCTGCGGCAGGCGCTTCTCGAGCGCCGACTGTTCGGCCGCGCGCAGCTCCTCCAGCCAGGCCTTGCGCTTGACCGCGCCGCCGTTGAGCCGTCCCGTGACCGATTCGGCGACGGACTTCAGGATCTGTCCCGCGTCGCCCACGATGCCGAGGTCGATGTCCCGGTTCTTGCCGACCGTGCGGTAGTCCAGGTCGATCTGCACGACCGTCGCGTTCGGCGAGAGCCGCTTCCCGTACCCCATGCGGAAGTCGAAGGGCGTGCCGACGATGACGATGACATCGGCGTTGGAGAACGCGTACCGCCGTGACAGCTGGAAGTGGTGCGGGTCCCCGGGCGGCAGTGTGCCGCGGCCGGCGCCGTTCATATAGGCGGGCACATTGAGGGTGCGGACGAGCTCGACGGCCGCGTCGGTGGCGCGAGTCGTCCACACCTGGCTGCCCAGGAGGATCGCCGGCTTCTCCGCGTGGACCAGCAGATCGGCGAGCTTCTCCACCGCCTCGGGGTCACCGGCCTGGCGCGTCGAGGCCCGGTACTGCCCGGCCTTGGGCACCCGTGCCTTCTCCACCGGCACCCGGGCGTCCAGTACATCGCGCGGTATCTCCAGGAAGGAGGGGCCCGGGGCTCCGTGGAAGCACTCGCGGAAGGCCATCGAGACCATGTCGGCCGCACGCGCCGTGTCCGGCACGGTCGCGGCGAACTTGGTGATCGGCGTCATCATGTCGACGTGCGGCAGGTCCTGGAGCGAGCCCATCTTGTGCTGGGTGTGCGCCCCCTGACCGCCGATGAGCAGCATGGGGGACTCGGCGCGGAAGGCGTTGGCGACGCCGGTGACCGCGTCGGTGGTGCCGGGGCCGGCCGTCACCACGGCGCAGCCGGGCTTGCCCGTGATGCGGGCGTACCCGTCGGCGGCGTGTGCGGCCACCTGTTCATGGCGTACGTCGACGACTTCGATGCCCTCGTCGACACAGCCGTCGTAGATGTCGATGATGTGGCCGCCGCACAGCGTGTAGATGACCTCGACGCCCTCGGCCTTGAGGGCCTTGGCGACCAGATGACCACCTGAGATGAGTTCCGGGTTGGTGCCGCTGTTGTCATCGGGCATGGCGAAGTCCTGTCCCTTCGTAGGGGAGTCGGTCGGCGTCCCAGTACATTGCATACAGTCGACGAATACTGTATGAAGCTTGTTATCCCGCATCCGGTGGGTGGTGTCCAGGGGGCGTGCGGCACTTTCACTCGTGAAATCGATGCAGTAGGGGTTGGCATGGATCTGTACGAGCACCAAGCAAGGGATCTCTTCGCGGACTACGGCATCCCGGTGCCGGACGCCGAAACGGCGGACACGGCGCGCGAGGCGCGAGAGGCCGCCGAACGGCTCGGCGGGCGGGTCGTGGTGAAGGCCCAGGTGAAGACCGGCGGCCGCGGAAAGGCGGGCGGGGTCAAGCTCGCCGCCGACGCTGCCGCGGCGGAAGTGACGGCCCGCCAGATCCTCGGCATGGACATCAAGGGCCATACCGTCCGCACGGTGATGCTGGCCCAACCCGTCGACATCGAAGCAGAGTTCTACGTCTCCTACGTCCTCGACCGCGCGGCCGGCACCTTCCTCGCCATCGCGTCCGCCGAAGGCGGCATGGACATCGAGGAGGTCGCCGCCACCCGGCCGGAGGCCGTCGCCCGTATCCCCGTCGATCCCGAGCGCGGAGTCACCGCGGCCAAGGCCGCCGAGATCGCCGCGGCCGCCGGACTGCCGGCCGAGACCGCGCCCGTCCTGACAAGTCTGTGGCAGGTCCTCGTCCGCGAGGACGCCCTCCTCGTCGAGGTCAACCCCCTCGTACGGACCACCGACAACACGATCCTCGCCCTCGACGGCAAGGTCACCCTGGATGACAACGCCCGCTTCCGGCAGGCCCGTTGGGGTTCCTCCGAGGACGATCCGCACGGTGACCCGCTGGAGGCCGCCGCGGCGGCCAAGGGTCTCAACTACGTCAAGCTCGACGGCGAGGTCGGCATCATCGGCAACGGCGCGGGCCTCGTCATGTCCACCCTCGACGTCGTGGCCGGCTGCGGTGCCCGCCCCGCCAACTTCCTCGACATCGGCGGCGGCGCCTCCGCCCAGGTCATGGCCGACGGCCTGTCCGTGATCCTGTCCGACCGGGCCGTGAGCAGCGTCCTGGTCAATGTCTTCGGCGGTATCACCGCCTGTGACGCCGTCGCCGACGGCATCGTCCAGGCGCTGGAGACGGTGACCCTCACCAAGCCGCTCGTCGTACGTCTCGACGGCAACAACGCCGCCCGCGGCCGCGCCATCCTCGACGACCGGGCCCATCCCCTCGTCCGGCAGGCCACCACCATGGACGACGCCGCCCAGCAGGCGGCCGACCTCGCCAACGCGCACTGAGAGGACACGACATGGCCATCTTCCTCACCAAGGAGAGCAAGGTCCTCGTCCAGGGCATGACCGGATCCGAGGGCATGAAGCACACCCGGCGCATGCTGGCGTCCGGCACCGACGTCGTGGCCGGCGTCAACCCGCGCAAGGCGGGCACCGTCGTCGACTTCGACGACCGCGCCGTCCCCGTGCACGGCACCGTGCGCCAGGCCGTCGAGGCCACCGGCGCCGATGTCAGCGTCGTGTTCGTGCCGCCGCCGTTCGCCAAGGCGGCCGTGATCGAGGCCGCCGACGCCGGGATCGCCCTCGTCGTGGTCATCACCGAAGGCATCCCCGTCCACGACTCGGTCGCCTTCCACGCCTACGCCAGGCAGCGCGGCACGCGCGTGGTCGGCCCCAACTGCCCCGGACTCATCAGCCCCGGACAGTCCAACGCCGGCATCATCCCCGCCGACATCGCCACCGAGCCGGGCCGCATCGGACTTGTCTCCAAGTCCGGCACCCTCACCTACCAACTCATGTACGAACTGCGGGACATCGGCTTCTCCTCCGCGGTCGGCATCGGCGGCGACCCCGTCGTCGGCACCACCCACATCGACTGCCTGGCCGCCTTCGAGAACGACCCGGACACCGAACTGATCGTGCTCATCGGGGAGATCGGTGGGGACGCGGAGGAGCGGGCCGCCGCGTACATCGCCGAGCACGTCACCAAGCCCGTCGTCGGCTACATCGCCGGCTTCACCGCGCCGGAGGGCAAGACGATGGGGCATGCGGGCGCCATCGTCTCCGGCTCCACCGGCACCGCGCTCGCCAAGAAGCAGGCACTCGAAGCCGCCGGCGTACGCGTCGGAGCCACCCCGACCGAGACCTCGCGGCTCGTCATCGGCCGCCTCGAACAGTCTCGTTGAGGCCGTTGCCGACGGCCCGGTCGGCCGCGGTCGTCGACGCCCAGGTCACCAAGGCCGCGTGTGTGCCATCGCACGCGGCCGCCTGCCCGGCACCTCCCGCCTCCTATCGAGCGGAGACCACCCTCATGGCACCCACCCTCACCGCACCCACTCCCGCCCCCGCACTCGCCCTGAAGCCCGGTACCGCCTGGCAGGACGCCTGGCACCGCTGCCTGACCACCGCCCCCGAGGCCTTCCGGCACGACCGGGTGCTGAACCTCTGGGCCGCCGGCTGGAAGCACGACGGCAACCCGCTGCCCGCCACCAGCCCGGTGGACGGCAGTCCGATCGCCGGCCCGCCACGCCTCGACGCGGGGACGGCGCAGCAGGCGGTGCGAGCCTCGCTGGATCAGCACCGCGCCTGGCGCCATGTGCCGGTCGCCGAACGCCGGGCCAGGGTCTCGGCCGCTCTCGACGCGCTGACCGAACACCGTGAACTGCTCGCCCTGCTGCTGGTCTGGGAGATCGGCAAGCCGTGGCGGCTCGCGCAGGCCGACGTCGACCGTGCGATCGACGGAGTGCGCTGGTACGTCGACGGCATCGAACCCATGCTGACCGGCCGCAGCCCGCTCGCCGGCCCGGTCTCCAACATCGCCAGCTGGAACTACCCGATGTCCGTCCTCGTCCACGCCATGCTCGTCCAGGCACTGGCCGGCAACGCGGTCATCGCGAAGACCCCGACCGACGGCGGACTCGCCTGCCTCACCCTGGCCTCCGCGCTCGCCGCCCGGGAAGGGCTCCCCCTCACCCTGGTGAGCGGCAGCGGCGGCCAGCTCTCGGAAGCACTGGTGCGCTCACCGGAGATCGGCTGTGTCTCCTTCGTCGGCGGCCGCGACACCGGCGCCGACATCGCCACCGCCGTCGCCGACCTCGGCAAGCGCCACATCCTCGAACAGGAGGGTCTCAACACCTGGGGCATCTGGAACTACAGCGACTGGGAGGCCCTCACCGCGGTCGTCCCGAAGCTCTTCGACTACGGCAAGCAACGCTGCACCGCCTACCCGCGGTTCGTGGTCCAGCGGGAGCTGTTCGCGGACTTCCTGGCGGCCTACCTCCCCGCCGTACGCTCCATCCGTACGGGCCACCCCCTGGCCGTGGCGAACCCGTCCGACCCGTTGCCCGCACTGGACTTCGGTCCCCTGATCAACGCGGCCAAGGCCAAGGAACTCGACGACCAGGTGAACGAGGCCATCGGGCGGGGCGCCGTACCGCTGCACCGCGGAACGCTGGACGAGGGTGCGTTCCTGCCCGGCCAGGACACCTCCGCCTATCTGCCCCCGGTCACCCTCCTGGGGCCGCCGCCCTCCTCCCCGCTCCATCACGCCGAACCCTTCGGCCCGGTCGACACGATCGTCCTGGTCGACACCGAGGCGGAGCTGCTCGCGGCGATGAACGCCTCCAACGGCGCGCTGGTCGCCACCCTGTCGACCGACGACCCGCAGACCTTCGACCGGCTGGCCCCGCAGATCCGGGCGTTCAAGACCGGCCACGGAAAGCCCCGTTCGCGGGGCGACCGCGACGAACTGTTCGGCGGCTTCGGCGCGTCCTGGCGGGGCGCCTTCGTCGGCGGCGAGCTGCTCGTCCGTGCGGTCACCGACGGTCCGGCGGGGGAGCGGCTGCCGGGCAACTTCCCGGACCACCATCTGATGCCCTGACCGTCCCGTACGCCTTGGGCTGCCCTGACCGTCTCGCACGCCCTGGGCCGCGAGGTCATGAGGGTCCCTAGCCGATCCCCTGGCGGTCGGGCCGGAGTGCGAACTCCCGCTCGGCCGCCTCGGGAACGGCCCGTGCCACCGCTTGTGCCATCAGCTCTCGATGCCGCAGCAGCGGCTCCCTGCGCTCGGCCGACGTGAGCAGCATCAGATCGTCGAGGGCGGCCATCAGCCGCCGGGTGACCTGCGGACTGCCGGTGGACGCGCCACGGATCTCGGCCAGCCCCAGATCCACCAGATCGGTCCAGCCGGGCACCTCCTGCACCAACCGCACCGCACCCTTGGCATCGCGGTGGTACGCCGTCCCGAGCGGCTGGCGCGCCATCGTGGAGAGCAGCAGGACGATCCGGTCCAGACACTGCACGGCCGTCGTCGGGTCGTTCACCGCCGGCGACAGCGCACGCAACGCGATGTCCGAGAGCTGCCGCAGCCCGAAGCCGATGTCCTGAGAGGTCGCGCGCTCGGTCCCGACGGACGCCGTGAGCCCCACGGCCTTCAGCTCCCTGCCCGCCTCACCGTGCACGGCCAGCACGGGAGTCCCGGGAACGACGTAGTCGCCGACCCGCGGAATGAGGCGCAGGACGATCCCGTTCCGCCGGGCGACCCGGACGAGCCACGCGACGTTCACATCCCTCAGCACGCCGGGCCGCCCGTGATACGAGATGCGGGCGCTCTCGGCGGGAATGCCGACGGCGTCCTTCCCACCGGTCGGCTGCCGCAACACCTCCCGCAACGACTCCCGCGCGATGCGGTCGGCCACCGGACCCACCTGCATCAGGCGCAGCGTCGAACTCACGTACGCGATGAAGAGCACCAGGCTCACCCCCACCAGGAACAGGGTCAACGCGCTCTGGACGAACGGGACGGACGTGACGAGCCTGGGGTCGGACTCGCTCTCGTACGACGTCAGCACGAGCAACGAGAACAGGAACGTTCCCAGGAACACCGTCAGCGTCGCCTTGCTGATCCGGCTCCGCACAAAGATCCGCACCACGCGGGGAGTGAGCTGACCGCTCGCCATCTGCACGGCGACCAGCGAAATACTGAACACGACACCGATGAAGGTCATCATCGCGGAACTGATGGTCGTGACGATGGTCTGCAGTTCGTCGGTGATCGACGTGAAGTCGGCCACCACCTCGAACTCCTCCGCGTCCTGGAGATAGCGGACGAGCGCGAAGTCCAACTCCGATACGCCCACCCACAGGGCGACGGAGCCGATCAGTCCCAGGGTGGGGGCGAACCACAGGGTGTCACGGAGGTGCTCGCGCAGGGGTGCGAGGAAGCGTGGGCGCCGGTAGCTGGTGCGATCATTCACAAAGCCGAAGGTAGCGTCACGAAGAGCGGTCGTGCGGATACACGCTGTGCGAAGGCGAGGCGCTCTCGGCGGCGTCGAAAAAACTTCCGGCGAGGTTTGAACACCACGGAACTCTCGCGCGTATAGAGCGCAGCGCTTCTTATCAACCGGTCCAGCAGTGAAGCCCTGGGAGTTCCCGTGAGACGCATGACGCGAAGACGTCCAAAAGGTGCACAGCGCGCGACTGTCGCCGCCGTGGCACTGATTCTGGGAGGGGGCGGCCTCATCGGGTTCGGATCCTTCGCCTCCGCCGGTGAAGGAAGCTCGTCCGGCCAGGACGGGACGCTGAGTGCCGGCGCCTCCACCATCGAGTGTCCCGAGGTCGCCAACGCACTGCCGGGTGTTCCGGTCGAGGCGCGGACCGAGGTCGACCGTGAACTGGCCCTGATGGACAGCCAGATCACCGAGGCGTACGCGAAGTTCGCCGAGCGGAAGGAACAGATTCAGCGTGATCCGCAGTTGGCGGAGAACGCGATTCTCAATCCTTTGAAGGACAAGCGTCAGGCGAGCATCGACCGGATCGCGACAGCGATCGGCCGAGGCGGTGAGAAGCCGCAGGGCATGGACGAACTCGCTCCCTGTGAGCTGCGCGATGACGGCAACGACCAGGGCGACGGCCAGAACCAGGGAGACAATCAGGAGGGCAACGACCAGGGGCAGGGCCAGGACGGCGGTCAGGACCAGGGCGGGGACAACCAGGGCCAGGCCAACGGCGGTCAGGACGGCGGCCAGGACAACGGCGGCCAGGTCGGCAACGGGCCCGAGGCGAGCGACTTCGCCGACATCCAGTCCATCCAGCCGAACGTCAAGGCGCCCCAGGCGGGCAATGACGCCTCGACCGGCACCTTCGCCACCGACTGCGGGGTGAACGAGAACGGCAAGTTCAACCCGGACAACGTCATCGTCGCCCCCGGTGTCGCCAATGGCGCGCACCATATGCACGACTACGTCGGCAACCAGGCGAACGACGCTTTCGCGAGCGACGACGATCTCGCCAACGGCGACACCACCTGCCAGAACCAGGGTGACAAGTCGACCTATTACTGGCCCGTGCTGCGTCTGCAGAACGGTCAGGACGAGAACGACGCCAATGCGGACGGCGGCGGCAAGGACCAGAACACCGGTGAGATCCAGCGGCCTTCCGAGGTCACGCTGAACTTCGTCGGCAGCCCGGTCGGCAAGGTCACCGCCATGCCGCGGTTCCTGCGCATCATCACCGGTGACGCCAAGGCGCTGACCAATGGTGACAAGAATGCCAACGCGTCCTGGAGCTGCACCGGATTCGAGGACCGTCAGCTGAGGGACAAGTACCCGATCTGTCCCGAGGGCAGCAAGGTCGTGCGCTCCTTCAAGTTCCAGAGCTGCTGGGACGGTCAGAACATCGACAGCGCCAATCACCGCACACATGTCTCGTTCGCGAACGAGAACGGCGAGTGCTCCGACGGCTTCCGGGCGATTCCCCAGCTGGTGCAGCGGATCGTGTACGACGTGCCGCCCGGCCCCGGCTTCGCCCTCGACTCCTTCCCCGAGCAGCTGCACAAGCCGATCACGGACCACGGCGACTTCATCAACGTCTTCGACGAGAAGCTGATGAACGACCTCGTGGACTGCATCAACAACGGCCAGAAGTGCGGTCCGGGCGAGGTGGCGCCGAAGCCGGACGAGACGCAGGCTCCGAAGCCGGACGAGTCGCAGGCGCCCGAACCGGACGAGTCGCAAGCCCCCCAGCCGGACGAGACGAAGGCCCCCGAGCCCAGCAATTCGGCCGAAGCGCCTCCCGCTCCCGAGGAGACGGACAAGCCCGACGAGGGCGGCGCCGCTCCGAAGCCCGACGACACGACCGGCCCCGACGAGACGCCCGCCGCGCCGGGCAAGCCTGCGGAGGAGAACGAGGAGCAGAACCCGGCGACTTCGCCCCCGCGCGGAAATGATGCCCCGGGAGCGGCAGAGCCCGAGGCCGGCGTGCCCGCGGAGCCGAAGCAGCAGGTGCTGAAGGCGGCCACCCAGGAAGTCACCCCGCCGAGGGCGTACAACACCCCGGCCCAGGTCGCCAATGCGGCGGCCCCGCAGGGCGGCCTCGCCGACACGGGCGCCCGCATGTGGCCGCTCGCGGCCGGCGCGCTCCTGCTGGTCGCCGGAGTCGTACTCCTGAGGGTACGCGGCAGAGGAGGAAGCGCACGTCACCTCTGAGCCCCGACGCGGCGGGCTGATCAGGCGGTCCGCCCCGAGGAGCTGAAGGACACCGGCTCGCACCACCGTGAGGTGGTGCGAGCCGGTGTCGTGACGGCAGTACGTCACGGATGAGAGGCTGCCCGATATGCGCGACCCCTCCGACGATCAGGCTTCCCGGCGGTTTCTGGCAGGGCTCCACGTGGGTGACATCTGCGGCGGGACGGCGACGGAGGTCACCCCGCGTGGGGTGCTGGTGACCCTGGACGGATTCGCCGCCCGTCCGCTGGGTGTGGTGGGATCGCTGGACCTGACCTGGGGTCCGCGTCACTCCGCGGGTGTGGAGGTCGGCCGGCGGATCACGGCCGAGGTGCTCGCCGTCGATGCGGACGACGGCCGGGCCTGGCTCTCGACGGCCGCCATCCAGCATCCTGAACTGTGGGCGTTCCTCAGGTCACTCCGCTTGGGCGAGACCCTTTCCGGCACCGTCGCGGCGATCGAGAACTTCGGTGTGTTCGTGGCGCTGGACGACGGTCCCGACCACCCGGCCTTCCCCGGTGTGGGGTTCATCAGCATCCCCGAACTGTCCTGGACGCGTTTCGAGACGATCGCCGAGGTCGTTCAGGTCGGACAGCGCGTCTCCTGTGAATTCCTCCAGTTCGACACCACGAACGGAGAAGCCAGGCTGTCCCTGCGCGCCAAGCGGCCGGATCCCTTCCGGGCAGTCGCCGACGGCACCGAGATGGGCGGGACCCTGCGGGGCCGGGTCACCAAGCTGGCGCCGATCGGCGTTTTCGTCCGGGTCGCCGACGGGATCGAGGGACTGGTCCCGTCACCGGAGCTCAGCTCGACGCCCGAGGGCGACGCTTCGGTGGCTGCGCCCGAGGTGGGTGACGAGGTCACGGTCACCGTCGCCGGGATCGACCGGGTGCGACGCACCGTCCTTCTCTCCCGACGACAAGGGTCGCCCGACCTCGGCTGACGCGTCGCCGTCACGGCGCGAGCCGTTCGCCCTCCGGACCGGGAAGCACCGGCCCGCAGGGCGAACCGCCCCCTGCTCACACCGTGAAGCGGTGGCTCCCCGACCCCACGTCGAACACCGCGCAGCCGTCCTCCGTCCGCACCAGCCTCCCCTCCGTGTGCCGCACACGGGCAGGGTCGTTCGTCGGGATCCACACCTCCGCCGTGGTGTTGGGCGGCACGCTGCACGACAGCGTGAAGCCGCCGGGCCGCTGCTGCCAGTGCGTCGAGACCGGGCCGTAGAGCGAGGCGAACGTCGCCCGGGCGGAGGTGACCTGACCTCCCGGGCGGGGGCGGACGACGATCTGCCGGTAGCCCGCCCGGCCCGGGGCGATGCCGGCGATGTTGGCGTACATCCACTCGCCCACGGAGCCGTAGGCGTAGTGGTTGAAGGAGTTCATCTCCGGGGTCTGGAAGCCGCCGTCCGGCTTGATGGAGTCCCAGCGTTCCCACATGGTCGTCGCGCCCCTGTCGATCTGGTAGCCCCAGCTGGGGAAGGTGCGCTGGTGCAGCAGGCGGTGGGCGACATCGGTGTGGCCCGTGTCGGTGAGGACGGGCAGCAGCCGCGGTGTGCCGAGGAAGCCGGTCGACAGGTGCCAGTCCTTCGCCCGGATGAGGTCGACCAGGCGGTCGGCCGCCGCCTTGCGCAGGGCGTCCGGCATGAGGTTCATGGACAGGGCGAGGACGTAGGCCGTCTGTGTGTCGCCCTTCACCTTGCCGTCGTCCGCGATGTACGCGGTCCGGAACGCCGTGCGTACGCGGGCGAAGAGGTCGGCGTAGGGTGCCGGATCCTTGCCGAGCTCCGTCGCGAAGCGCGCCGCGAGGTCGGCACTGTGCGCGAAGTAGGCGGTCGCGATCACGTCCTTGGGCGTCTCGTCCGACACGTTCAGCCAGTCGCCGTATCCGGCCGCCGGCCGCAGCAGTCCGTTGCTGTGCTTCTCCAGATGGCCCAGCCACGCCTGGACGGACGGCCATGCGTCCGCGAGGACCTGCCGGTCGCCGTATGCCTGATACAGCGCCCAGGGGACGGTGACGCCCGCGTCTCCCCAGCCCGCGACGCTGTTGCCGACCGTGCCGACCATCGGTGCCACGTCCGTGAACGCGCCGTCGGGTGTCTGTGCGTCACGCAGGTCGACCAGCCACTTGGTGAGGAAGCGGGCCGACTCCATCGTGTAGGCGGCCGTGGGAGCGAAGACGTTGATGTCACCCGTCCACCCCAGCCGCTCGTCGCGGGCCGGTGTGTCCGTCGGGACGGAGAGGAAGTTGCCCCGCTGTCCCCAACCGATGTTGTCGTGCAGTGTGTTGAGCATCGGGACATTCGTCTCGAAGTCGAAGGTGAACGGTGCGGAGGTGTGCATCACCCGACCGGTCACCGCGGTGGTCGACGGCTTGCCGGGGAAGCCGGTCACCTCGACATAGCGGAAGCCGTGGAAGGTGAAGCGCGGCTCGTACGTCTCCTCACCACGCCCCTTGAGGATGTACGTGTCCGTCGCGGCCGCCGACCGCAGGTTCGCGGTGTAGAGCGTGCCGTCGGGGTTGAGGACCTCCGCGTGCCGCAACCGCACCGTGGTACCCGCCTCGCCGGACACGCGCAGCCGCACGGAGCCGACCATGTTCTGCCCCAGGTCGAACACATGGACGCCCGGTGCGGGCTCGGTGACCTTCCTGGCGGCGAGCTCCTTCGTGACGCGTACGGGTCCGTCCACCTGAGCGACGATCTGCTCCGGGACGTCGTCGTCGGCCGCGCCGCGAACCGCGTGCCACGACCCGTCGTCGTAACCGGGTGAGGTCCACCCGGCCGTCTCCTTCCGTGCGTCGTACACCTCGCCCGACAGCAGATCGGCAGAGGTGATGGGGCCGGAGGTGGCACGCCAGTCGGGCCCCGAGGTGATGCGCTCGCTCGTCCCGTCGGCGTAGTCGATGTCCAACTGGGCGAGGAGAGCCGGGCGTTCGCCGTACTGATGCGGGCCGAACATGCCGACGTTGCCCGCGTACCAGCCGGGCGCCACAAAGGCGGCGATGGCGTTGGCGCCCGGGCGGACCGAGCCGGTGACGTCGAAGGTCTGGTACTGCACGCGCTTGCGGTAGTCGGTCCACCCCGGGGCGAGCTGGTCGCGTCCCACGCGACGGCCGTTGAGATACGCCTCGTACAGGCCGAGAGCCGTGGCATACAGACGGGCGCGGCTCACCTTCTTGCGCGGCAGCCGGAATTCGTGGCGCAGTTGGTTCGCGGCGAAGACGGCCGGCACAACGCGGCCCCAGGGCCCGGCCCCCCACGCGGCGACCTCCTTCGCCGCGCGCCACGCGCTGTCGTCGAAGGCCGGCTCGCGCCAGTCGTCGGCAGGCTTGTGGTCAACGCACTTCCACGAGGCGTCGGTGAAGACCTTCTTCTCACCTGAGGCCGTGGTGAGGACCAGCACGCAGATCAGACCGGCGGGTCCCACCGTGGCGTTCACGGCGGAGACCGCGAGGGTGTTGGCGCCGGACCGGATGTGGCCGAGGACATCGACGACGGCCGGTCGGCGCCAGCCCTCGTTGTCCGTCTCCAGGCCGGTGCGCGCCAGTTCGGCGCCGTTGAGGGAGACGCTGTAGACGTTGTCCGCCGTGATGGCCAGCGTGGCCGCGGTGATGCCGGCCGGCAGGTCGACGGTACGGCGGAACCAGCGGGTCGCCGCCGGAGCGCTACTCGCCGGATCGCCCTCGGGGAACCAGATCCACGAACCGCCCTCCAGGGACGGCGCATCCGTGAGCACGGAGGGAGCGGAGATCCACTTCGCCGACCACTGGCCCGCGCCCATCAGACCGGTCTCCCACCACGAGGGCGCGCTCCACGGGGAGGCACCGCCGTCGGCGTCCCACACCCGCACCGACCAGAAGTAGCGCGTGCGGGGTTCGAGCGGGGGACCGGCGTACGGGACGAGGACGGATTCGTCCGAGACGGTCTTGCCGCTGTCCCACACGTCCGGATGGGACAGGCCGGCGGCGCTCGTCGCGACGCGCACGTGGTACGCGCTCTGCCGCTGCCCCGGCCGGGCCGAGACCATCGGCCAGCTCAGGCGCGGGCGGGCGGCGTCGAGCCCCAGCGGTTGCCGGACGTACTCGACCGTGGGGGAGACGATCCGCAAGGCGCTCCTGCTCGCACGACCCGCGGCGGGCGAGGGAACGGCCACGGCCGGTCCGGCTCCGGCGGCCACGGCTCCCGCGGTGGCGACGGCGCTCGCGAGGATGTTCCTTCTACTGATCACAGCGGCCCCTAGAGGGAGAAGGTGAATCGATTCACGGCTGCGAAGGTAGGGGTGCGGGGAGTGGACGTCAATGCGCGTGCGAGCCATTTCTCGGGCGTGTGGAGGTGACCTGCGAAAACGGCTGAGGCTCGATCAACTCCGCTTCATTGAACGGGGATTGAACCCTTTCAATCCTGTGTCGGCCGTGCGGCACGGGCGGCTCCGGGCCCGCTCCGGCCTACAACTGCCGCAGGTGGTCCCGGAGCCTGCGGGCCGCCTGTGCCATCAGGGCATCGGCGCCCGGCTGGGTACCTGCCGGCACGAGCGACGCGGTGAAGACGGCGACGGCGAACGCCTGACCGTCGGCGTGCTCGACGACCCCGACCTCGTGGCGGAGGTTGAGGAGCGTGCCGGTCTTGGAGGACCAGGAGGTGGCATCGGCAGTGAAGTCCGGGGCGAGCCGGTGCCGGAGCATGTTGTGGGCCATGAGGCCGCGCACCCGCTCGGCCACCTCCGAGTGGATCGCCGACGGTGTCCACAGCGCCTGGAGCAGATCCACGTAGGCACGCGGGCTGCCGGTGTTGGCGCGGGTGGTGTCGAGTTGCGGCACCCGGTGCCCCCGGCCGCTGGTGCCGGCGTCGATCGCGAGGGCGTGCGCGAGATGGGCCTCGGTGGCGTCGAAGCGTTCCACGGGTGTGTCGGACAGCTCGCGCATGCTGTGTCGGACGGTGATGCCGCGCAGGCCGAACCGATGGAGGATCTCGGCGACCCGGGCCGGCGGGGTGAGGTCGAAGAGGACGTCGGCGGCCGTGCCGTCGCTCACGCAGGTGCTCAGATAGAGAAGATCGTCGAGCGCGATCCTGGCGGGGTGGCGGAAGCGGCTCAGTCCGGTGGGGCCCGGCGTGGTGATCCGCCCGGGGCGCACATCGAGCACGGTCGCACCGTCCAGCTCGCCCAGGCGGATGCGCTCCGCCGTCGCCAGCGCGAGCGGGACCTTGACCAGGGAGGCGGCGGGCAGTTGGGTGTCCGGCTCGATCCCGAGCTCGTCCCCGGTGTGCAGATCCCGGACGAGCAGACAGCCGTGCAGACCACCGTCGTGCAGCTCGCGGCGCAGATCGCTCAGCAGGGCCTCGGTGCTCACGCCGCCGTACCTCCGGTGCTGCCCGACGGTGTGCCCGCCCCACTGCCTGCCGGGTCGGCCGCCGGTGTGCCTGGCCGGGTGCCTGCGCCCAGACAGCGGCCGATGCCGTCGCCCAGGCGCGCCTCGACGTTCTGGGGATTGCCGTCACCGGCGGCGACGAGAGCGAACCCCCGGCTGAGCACGATTTCACCGATGGGCCGCCAGTGCAGGGCGAGTTCCTCCGCCTGCGCGGGGGAGCACAGCAACAGATCTCGTGAGCAGAGCGCTTCCGCCGCCGCGGATGTCAGATCGGCCGCGGCGACGAGCTGGGCGGGCCGCAGCCCGACCGCGTCCCGCAGCCGGGTCAGCGGATCGCGAATGTGCGGCACGTCGTCCTCCGGCTGGATCCAGACACGGGACGCGGGATCGACCGAGGCGCGGCCGACCCGCAGTGTTTCGAGGTAGAGGCGCTTCACCCCGGGATCCCGGGCACCGGCGAGCCCGAGCGGCACGGACCACGTCGCCTCGTCCGCCGGCACCGCCAGCAGTGCGGCCCGCACCTGCTGCGCATGGACGAGTTCCCTGCGCTGGGCGGGAGCGGCGATACGGAGGTCGAGGGTGACACCGTGCCCGCGTGCCTCGGCGACGAGGCGGGCGAGAGAGGCCACCGAGCAGATGCCGGGCACGGCGAGCCGCCAGGGCTTGCGCTTGGCGGCCTCCGACTCGTTCAGCAACACCTCGGCCGCCCGCACGAGCTGCCTGGCCGTCGGCAGCATGTCCCGGCCGAAGGGAGTGAGGACGGCTCGACGCGAGGTGCGCTCGAACAGCTGCTCGCCGAAGCGTTCCTCGAGGGCGGCGACGCGACGGCTGGCCACGGGCTGCGACATCCGGGCGGCCGCGGCGCCGACGGTGAAGCTCCCGTGCTCACTCACGCTGACGAACGCGCGACATGCCGCCACCAGATCCACGGCCCGACTCTATGCCTTTTCGGCATGGAACAGCACAGGACCGTATTGGACCGCATGGTCACCGGAAGGTGAGGGTGGTCCCGGCACACATCACCACGCACCGGGACGGAGCCGAGCTCCGTCCCCTACGCGCCCTGCCTGCGGGGCGCCCCGGAGGTTCGGACCATGCACCACACCCGCGTCCGCCACGCCCTTCTCGGCGCGCTCGCCACGCTTGCCCTCGTCCCCCTGGTGGCCTGCGCCGGCTCGCAGGAGTCCTCGTCCTCGTCGTCGCCGTCCGTGTCGTCCCCGTCCTCGTCCGCATCGCCGGGGAGCACGCGTACGGACGCGAAGACGTTCGCGGGCGAACTCAAGGCTCTGGAGGGCACGTTCGACGCACGGCTCGGTGTGTACGCCATCGACACCGGCACCGGGCGCGAGGTGGCGCACAACGACGGCGAGCGATTCCCTTACGCCTCCACGTTCAAGGCGCTGGAGGCAGGTGCCGTGCTGCGCAGGTACTCCATGAGCGGGATGGACCGCGTGATCACCTACTCCAGAAACGACCTGATCGCCAACTCCCCCGTGACCGAGAAGCACGTCGAGACCGGGATGACCCTGGCCCAACTCTGCGACGCCGCCGTCCGCTTCAGCGACAACACGGCGGCCAACCTGCTCTTCGACGCACTGGGCGGGCCCAAGGGCCTGGGTGCCGTGCTGAAGGAGATCGGTGACAACGCCACCAGGATGGAGCGCCGCGAGCCCGAACTGAGCCGATGGACCCCGGGCGACACACGGGACACGACCACACCGCGCGCACTGGCCGAGGACCTGCGCGCCTTCGTCCTGGGAGACGTCCTCGGCAGGGCCGAGCGTGCTCAGCTCACGAAGTGGCTGCGGACCAACACCACCGGAGCGAAGCTCATCAGGGCCGGGGTCCCGAAGGGCTGGGTGGTCGGGGACAAGACCGGCACGGGCAGCGGATACGGCGCCCGCAACGACATCGCGGTGGTGTGGCGGCCGGGCGCTGCACCGATCGTCATGTCGATCATGTCGAACCGCGCCGGTGAGTCTGCCGAGCACGACGACAAGCTGATCGCGGAGGCGGCTTCGGTGGTCGCGGACACGTTGTCGTAGCGGGATTCTCCGTCGTGACGGATGCGCGTGTCACTCCTGTGCCGCCCGCACGGGATTCACGACCGAACTCGGTCTCCCCTCCGACATTCCCGGCTCTGCCGAAATCCGGCCGACTTCCTGCCGGCGAGGCGCTCAGGGCTGTCCGGCAATCCCCGGCGGGCGCACGACGACAACTACGGCCCCTCGCCCGCCGCGCGCTGATCCGCCGGGGATGACGGGACAGCCCTTAGGCTCGCGCCATGGCGACGCGTACACGGCTGTACCAGAACGGAACTCTCGTCCTGGAGGACTTTCCCGCCAGTGATGTCTCCGAGCATCTCGCCGACCCGACGTCCGTGGTGTGGCTGGACCTCTATCGCCCCGGATCCGCCGAACTCGTCATGGTGGGCGAAGAATTCGACATCCACGAACTGGCTCTGGAAAACGCCGCGCAGCACGGGCAGCGGCCGAGGCTCGATCGTTTCCGCAGTCACGATGTCCTCACCGCCTATGCCGTCACCATCGGCGGGGACGGTGCGGAACTGTCCACCAGCGAGATCGCCGTATTCCTCACCGGCCGGGCAATGATCACCGTCCGAAAGGACGACGGATTCGACATCGGTGCTGTCGTCACCCGCTGGGACGAGAGTCCTGGCCTGGCCCGTCATGGTGTGGCGTTCCTGCTGCACGGTCTGCTCGCCGACATCGTCGACGGACACTCCGCCGCGGCCCAGCAACTCGATGACAGCATCGAGGCATTGGAGGATCTGCTTTTCTCGTCGGACCGGCGGGAGATCGAGACCGTGCAGCGACGGGCGTTCGCGTTGCGGAAGTCCCTCGTCCGGCTGCGCCAGATCGTGCTGCCGATGCGGGAGGTGGTCAATGCGGTCATGCGGCCCGGCCTGCACGTCAACATCGAGCCTCTGGTGGCCTATTACCAGGACGTCTTCGACCATGCGCTACGCGTCACCGAATGGACCGAATCGCTGCGGGAGATGATGGCCTCGGTCATGGAGACCAACCTGTCGGTCCAGGCCAATCGCATGAATCTGATCATGAAGAAGGTGACGAGCTGGGCCGCGATCATCGCTGTCCCGACGGCGATCACCGGCTACTTCGGCCAGAATCTTCCGTATCCCGGCTTCGACCATGAGTCGGGATTCATCGTCTCGACCACCCTGATCGTGGCCCTGTCGGCTTCGCTGTACATGATCTTCAGGCGCCGGGACTGGCTGTGAACGACACCTCGCCCGCGAAGAGCGGTTCCGCGGCGGGTGTCGGGGGCCGCGGGGACCCGTTGCCGGAGCGTCGCGCACCGTGATGAAGACTGTGGACCATGGAGTTCTTCTGCTACCACCGCGACCGGCCGGATTCCCTGGAGCTGCGTCACGAGCTGTTGGAAGCCCACTGGTCCTACATGGACGGATACGCGGCGGAGATGATCGCCCGCGGCCCGACCCTCACCGGCGACGGCGAGGTGCCCACCGGCAGCGTGCACATCGTCGACCTGCCCGATCCCGCCGCCGCCCGCGTGTTCGCCTTCGATGAGCCCGGCTACCAGGCAGGCGTGTACCGCGATGTGCTGCTGCGCCGGTGGCGCAATCTGCTCGGCCGCACCATGTGGGACTTCGCCGGCGGGCCTGATGACGGCACCCGGTACCTGGTGCTCGGCCTCGGCACGGGACAGGCCGCCGATCTCACCGTGCCGGACGGCCAGGACGAGCTGATCGCCTACGGGCCGCTGCTGTCCGACGACGGCGCCACCTGGGTGGGTACGGCCGCGCTGCTGCGGGCGCCGGACCCGGACACGGCACGCGCCGTCCTGACCCCGGACCGCTACGCCGGCATCGAGGTCCACCGCTGGCAGTTCGGCGGCCGGCGCTCATGAACTCCCGTAGCCGGCAACGGTTGTGCCCCGAGGCGGGTTCAGCCGGCGGCGCGTGAGGCGTCCGGGGACCGGGCGAAGTCGGCGAGCGTGCGGAAGTCGTCATCGCGCAACCCGATCCGCGGATCGACATGGTGCAGAAGCCCACGCCCGCGGTGGTGAGCGGTCACGTACTCCTCGTCCAGGCCGCTCTGTTCGTCGTCCACCCAGGCGAAGGTGCGGCCGTCGGCGAAGTCCACCAGGGGACCTGTCTTCCAGTGGACCCCGTCGGGCCGTTCCTGGAACAGCGCGTCGCCGAAGTCGACATAGGGGAGCTCGGGAAGATCGAGCACCGGGGCGATCCACCGGTTGGCATCGGCCATCCATGTCGTCGCCCAGCACAACTCGTAGTCGAGCCCGAGAAGGGCCGGCCCGTGCTCCGGGTTGAGCCACACCCGAAGGGGCCGCCGCCGGGGCGACAGCCCTTCCGAGGTACCGGCCGGCCTGGGCACTCTGAGAGTGGTGTATCCGTCGGGGCGCCTCTCCGGCTGGGCCGCATAAGGGTTGAGCGGCCCGTCCACGTCGAGGAACAGCAGTGGTCGGCTCACGATCGCCCCCGGCTCCGGTTGATGTCGGCCTCCGGCGTGGAGCGTAACCGCACCGGCCGCACTGCAGCTCCGCCCTCATGAACGGTTGCGGTAAATGCCCCGGCGCAGCACGGAACCCCGATCGCCCGATCATGCGTGGTACTGAGCACGCCGTGCGCCCACAACCGCGGGGCGGGACGAGCACGAGACGGATGGGTGGACCGTGGTGGAGCGGGCGGACAGCTCTGTGGCGTCGGGCAGTTCGGCTGCGCCGCCGACTTCGACGGTCGCGGCTTCGCGGCGGAGGGTGTCTCGCCTCAATCCGTGGCGCCGCGGCAAGGACGCGAGGCCCCGGTCGCCCTGGGCCCGCGGGCGCGTTCTCGCCGCCCTCGCCGTGCTGACCGCCGGACTCCTGGCGTTCCACTCGGCGGTGCCCAACACCGCGGTTCGTCTCGGCAGCCTGCTGGAGGCTTTCCTGCCCTGGCTCGGTCTGGTCGTCCCCGTGTTGCTCGGACCGGCCCTGCTGCGCCGCTCCGCCCTCGCCCTGGTTGCTCTGCTGCTGCCCGCTGCCGTCTGGGCCGGCCTCTTCGGCGGGATGCTGCTCGGTGAGAGCCGGACCCCGTACGACTTCCTGGCGGTGCAGCACAACGTCAGCGACGAGAACGCCGACCCCGCGGGCACCGCCGCCGCTCTGGTCGACTCCGCACCGGACCTCATCGCCCTGGAAGAGCTGACCCCTGTCGCCCTGCCGGCCTACGAGAGGGCGCTGGAGACGGCCTACCCCTACCACGCGGTCAGAGGCACCGTCGGGCTCTGGTCGGCGTATCCACTGTCGGACGTCCGCACGGTCGACATCAGGCCGAAGGGGATCGGGGACGGCTGGAGCCGCGGTCTGCGCTCCATCGTCCGTACGCCGCGCGGCGACCTCGCGGTGTACGTCGCCCATCTGCCTTCCGTCCGCATCGGACCCGGCGGGTTCGGTTCACACCGGCGGGACGAAAGCGCTCACCTGCTGGGTGAGGCCCTTGGCGCGGAGAAGCTGGACAAGGTGGTCCTCCTCGGAGACCTCAACAGCACGCTGGACGACCGGGGACTCGTACCGGTCACTTCGCGGCTGACCTCGGCCGAGCAGAGCTTCTCCTTCAGCTGGCCCGCCGGATTCCCGGTGTCCAGGATCGACCACGTCATGGCCCGCTCGGCCACGGTGACCGAGGTGTGGACCCTGCCCGCGACCGGCAGCGACCACCTGCCGGTCGCCGCCGGAATCGACTGGGGGCCCGAGCGCTGACCGGCCGCAGGCTGCTCCCGGCAGGCTTTGCCCACTCGCGCCGCGATGCAACGGCACGCGCCGGACGACGCACGTCAACGGGCGAACACTGCCGGTCGAGGCACTAGCGTGGGAGGGACGGATCGCGCGATCAGGAGGACGGCATGACGACTCCACCGAAGGCCGCGCTGGCGAAGTGGAACAAGGTGCGCTCCTTTGCCCTGGGGCTGCCCGGTGCCGGCGAGGAGTTCCCCTGGGGCGAGACCGTCGTCAAGGTGAACAAGAAGATCTTCGTCTTCCTCGGAGTGGCGGACGGCAGCTACCCGTTGGGTGTCGGCGTCAAGCTCAAGGACGAGGCGATGCACGCTCACGCACTGTCCTGCCCGGGCGCCGAGCCGTCCGGATACGGCCTCGGGAAGGCGGGCTGGGTGCAGGTCCCGCTCGCCGAGAAGGGTGCACCCTCGGCGGAGGTGCTCTCCGACTGGGTGGAGGAGAGCTACCGCGTCATCGCGACGAAGAAGCTGATCGCCGAGCTCGACGCCCGCTGACCGGGCTCCGCCACCTCTTCCACAAAGGACCGCTCGGGCTCTCCGCGAAGTCGGCCGGCCGTACTCCCCGAAGCGCATCCCTTGTCGAATGAGAGAGAGATGCGGAAATGGATCAGGTGAGTATTTCGCTGCATCGCGAGGCGCGCGTCAAGCGGATGATCGGCATCCTCCGCGTGCTGATCGCGGCCGCTATTGCGACGGCTGTCTATTTCCTGGTCGCGGGCATGGTCGCCGGCGGTGTGGCGCTCCTCGGCATGATGGGTGTTGCCTGGGTCGTGTCGGAGAAATCGTCGTGCGCAAGGCCAGTCCGTGAACCCTTCGCCGCGTTGAGGGGGGAGTGCAAGGTCGGCCCGGGTGATCAAGAAATGCGCGGGGGCGGAATTCGGTCAGAGTATTCACCGCATTCGCTGAATTGCGACATGTGGAGTGCCGCGCCCCGATTCCCCGAAGGAATGGCTTGTTCCTCTGCCAACCTTTCGTGCGCTGTTGACGGGGCATTCGTGCCGCCCCTTTAGTTGCTCCTGTCCGCACAAGGGACGGCCAGGAGGATTTCACGCCCTGACTGACCACAGGGGGACGTTCGACCTCTCCCGGGGCGTACCTGGCCGGCCTGCTGAATTCGATCAGGGGGAAACAGTGAAGACATCACGTTCCGTCTTGGCCGCAGCCGCGTTGACCGCGGCCGCCGCGCTTCTCACCGGCACGGCGCCGATGGCATCCGCCGCCGGAACCCAGGGTGGCGGCGCCGTCGCCGCCTACGGGCAGAAGACGGTCAACCTCAAGCAGGAAGGCTGGGGCGACGCCAGCAGTTGCGTCGTCTACTCCAAGACCGCGGTCCGCTGCTTCAAGACCCACGCAGAAGCGGACAAGGCGCTCGGCTACTCCCGCGCCACGGATCCGCTGGCCCGCAGCATCGGCACCCGGGCACTGCCGGCCTGTGCCTCCGGCTGGACGTGCCTGTACGAGCACGCGAACGGTGGCGGTCGTCGGCTGATCTTCAGCGACTACTACTGGCACAACCTCAACGAGTACGGCTTCAACGACCAGACGTCGTCCTGGCGCAACAGGCAGTCGAACTCGTACGCCTGGCTGGCCCGTGACGAGGGAGGCAACGGCGGCACGATCTCCATCAGCCCCAACTCCTACAGCTCGAACCTCGGCGCCTACAACGACTGGGCCAGCTCGGTCGCCGCCTGACGCCGAACACCAGCACAAGGAACAGCGACTCCGCGCCTGCGGGGTGCCGGCTCGACGCCGGTGCCCCGCAGGCGTCTGTCCGTCCGGCGGCAACGCGTCCACACGGCGACCCGGTTGCCGGTCCGGACTGTCCGCCGGCTCGCGCTGCCGCTCACCACGCCTGCCAGCCGCTCCACCGCGCGACGGAGATCACGACGACCGGCCCGTCGGGTTGCCGGTCCGCGTACTGCTCGTACTTCGCCGTCAGCAGGCCGGCCCACCGGGCCGCCTCGGCGCAGTGGTCCGGTGGCGGGAGCACATGGGCCCTGCCGTCCGCGCGGGCCCACCACAGCCGGTCCCAGTCCTCCTCGTAGTGGTCGACGATCAGGCACACCGAGGGGTTGGCGGCGATGTTTGCGAGGCGTTTCAGCTGTGTCGTCCGCTTCGGTTTGTGGTCCACGGCCAGCACCACCGTGTCGCCGTCCACCGCGAAGACCACCGGCGCCAGGTGCGGGTGTGCCGTCGCGTCGGCCGTCGCGAGGTGGGCGACGCGCGCCGCGGCGAACCGCTCCCGTACCTGGGTGCTCGTCAGAACGGGCATGGCACTCTCCCTGCCTCAGCGGTACCGGGCGGCGAGGCCGGCCAGCCGGTCCAGGAACGTGTGCGTCTCCCGTTCGTGCGTCGTCGGCACATAGAACAGCAGCCGCTCGACCCCCAGGCGGGCGTACCCCTCGATCTGCTCGGGGTCGTCGGACGCCGCGTACACCGTCACCGGCACCTCGCGGCCGGCCAGGGCGCGCAGCCGCTCGATCTGCGGACCGAGCTGCTCCGGCGACACGCTGTTGGCCAGCCAGGCGTCGCCGAGCCGCGCCACGCGCGGGAACGCGCCTTCCGCGCCGCCGACGTAGATCGGCGGATGAGGGCGCTGCACGGGCTTGGGCCAGGCGAACACCGGATCGAAGTCGACGAACTCACCGTGGAACTCGGCCGTGTCCTCGGTCCACAGCGCGCGCATGGCGCGCAGTCGCTCGTCCGTGAGCCGGCCACGGGTCGCGGGGTCGGCGCCGTGGTTCCTCATTTCCTCACGATTCCAGCCGACCCCGATGCCGAAGATCACGCGGCCGCCGGAGACCAGGTCGAGGGAGGCCACCTCCTTCGCCGTGATGATCGGGTCCCGTTGCGGGATCAGCGCGATGCCGGTGCCCAGCAGAAGCCGCTCGGTCACCACGGCGACCGCGGTCAGGGCCACGAAGGGGTCGAGGGTGCGGTAGTACATGTCCGGCAGGTCGCCGCCGCCCGGGTAGGGGGTCTGGCGGGCCACCGGGATGTGGCTGTGCTCGGCGATGAACAGGGAATCGAACCCGCGCCCCTCGAGTGCGGTGCCGAGTGCGGTGGGGCTGATGCCCTGGTCGGTGATGAAGGTCGAGACTCCGAATTTCACGTCGGCTCCGGGGGCGGTGGGACAGGGGAAGGGACGGGCGGCACAGAACTCCTGACTACCCGCCCAGGGGGGTACGGCTCCCACTGACCACCCGGGTGAACCACCCGTCCGCCCGGTCCCCGTTCGGCCGTCCCGCCGGTCCCCGCCCTGCGCACCCGACCGCAGCGGGGTAATTTGTCGATATTTATCCCTGTGTTTTCCTCGTACTTCGTCCTCCCTCCTCCGTTCCGCGGACCGAGGACGAAGGAGATGCCCCGGCCGGCGGCGCGAAGGGTGGACGATGCCGAAGACGACCGTGCACTCGCGGCGGACCCGGAGCACCTCACGCGGACTGTCGGTGGTCGGCAGGCGGTCGTGGAGCCCGGCGGACACGCGGCTGCTCGCGGCCGTGGCGGTCGCCTTCACGCTGTTGCAACTGGTTCTGGTGCGGCCCTGGATGGGTCTCGGCTGGGACGAGACGGTGTACGTCAGCCAGGTCGGCGGGCAGGCACCGGCTGCGTTCTTCAGCGCGCCCCGCGCGCGAGGGGTCTCGCTGCTCGTCGCTCCGATCGCTTCCTGGTCGTCGTCCACCGCTTTGCTGCGCGTCTTTCTGGCGGTGCTGGCAGGGCTGGGGCTGTTCATCGCCCTGCGGTGCTGGCGTGGCCTGTTCCCCGTGCGGGTGCTCGCGTCGGGCGGCGCGCTGTTCGCGACCCTGTGGATCACGATGTTCTACGGCCCGCAGGCGATGCCCAACTTCTGGGTCGCGATCGGCGCGTTGGCGGCGGTGGGCTGCTTCCTGCGGGCCCAGGCCGACCGCGCTGCCCGGGCGCCCGTGTGGGGAGTGGCGGGCAGCGCGGCCCTGATGGCACTGATGCGCCCGACCGACGCGGTCTGGGTGGTGCTGCCCCTGTTGGTGCTCCTCGTGTGCGTACCCGGATGGCGGCACCTGCGCCTGCTGGCCGCCCTGCCGGTGGGGCTGCTGGCCGGGGCCGCGGAATGGGTCGTCGAGGCGTACGTCAGTTTCGGGGGTCTGCGCACACGGATGGCCGAGGCCTCCCGCGTGCAGGGCGATCTCGGCTGGAACATCGCCGTGGGCGACCAGCTGCGCAGCCTGAGCGGCCGCACGCTGTGCCGGCCGTGCACCAGCGCGATGCCCGACGTGGCGGTGCTCGTCTGGTGGTGCGCCCTTCCCCTGCTCGCCGCCCTCGCGCTGGCCGTCGCGGTCCGGGCCCGGCGCACGGCACGCACGCTGGTACCGCTGGCCTGCGCCTTCAGTGTGGCCGTGCCGTATCTGTTCCTGATCGGCTATGCCGCTCCCCGGTTCCTGCTGCCCGCCTACGCCCTGCTCGCCGTTCCGATCGCGGACGGGCTCCTGCGCCTGGCCGTCACGCCGAGCGGGCGCCGGCGTCCGGTGGGCGTCACCCTGCTGGCGGTCGCGCTGGCCGGGCATCTGGCGGTGCAGTACGCGGTGCTCTCCCGCGCCGTGGAGCGCACCACGCTCTCCCACGCGGCCTGGTCCCGCGTCGTCGACCAGCTGCACCGGCTCGGGGTACGACCGCCGTGCCTGCTCTCCGGACACGAGTCCGTTCCGATCGCCTACTACGCCGGATGCGCCTCCGTGCACACCCACGGCAACAACGCCAACACCACGGCCGCGGAGATCGGCCGAGCGGCGCAGAGGATGCCGGTCGCCGTGCTCACCACTCGCACCTCGGGCCCGCCGCCGTACGCCCGTACCTGGCCCGCGTACCGCCTGGAGGACCCGGGCCCGTACCGCGGGCAGTACGTCTACGTCGCCCCCGGGCGCGGCTCCGGGCCTTCTGCCGGCCAGGTTTCTAACCGGTGAACGGCAGTCTGTCGTCGCCGAGTTGCGCCACGAGGAGTCGCCCGTCCGCCCGTACGTTGCACTCGCTGATGACCCGTTCGACCTGACAGGCCTCGCCGTCGCGGGGTTCCAGGCGCAGGGTCACGGTCACCTCGCCCAGGCCCTGGCGGGGGCCGTCCTCGGCGGTGAGCCGGCGGTAGAGCGTGTTCGGCCAGTGGTCCGGGTCCGTGTCCTGCCACATCGTCAGACTGGGTTCGCTGAAGCGGCAGGCGTGTCCACCGTGTGGCTCCTGCAAATACGAATGACTCAGCGGGAGGGTGCCGAGGAGGGGGGCCAGCCGGGTGCGGAGCCGGTCGTTCTCGATCAGGCGGTGGCGCTGCCACGTCCTTCCGCTGGTCACGCTCATCCGCAGCGTGGCCAGGAGATAGGGGTGGCCGTCCGGCGCGGTCACGGGTTCGTCGCCGCGCCACTTGGGCCAGGAGGAGGCGGGCACGGGTAACGGACCCCCGTGGTCCGGTGCTTGGCTGTCTTTGCCGGTCAAACGCATCATCCGCCGCCCTCCATCGGCAAATTATGCCCCGCCATCGGCCCCGCGCAGGCACGATCACCCCTCACGGCGTGAATATCCCGCGCGGCGCCGGGAGTTGTCACCGGCTGTCGGGCGGTGGGGCCGCCATGGCGGGGTGCGTTCCGGACTGCGCCTGGGCCGCCCGATAGCGCGAGGGCGGGATCCCGTAGCGGTCGACGAACGCCTGCCGCAGGGTCTCGGCCGTCCCGAAGCCGCAGCGCTTCGCGACGCTCGCCACCGGTAGCCCGGTGGCGACCAGCAGATGGGCGGCCGCCTCCGTCCGTGCGTGCCGCACGAACCGGCCCGGCGTCCGGCCGAGATGCTCGATGAACAGCCGTGTGAGGTGACGTTCGCTCACCCGTACCAGCGCGGCCAGCGACTTCGTGGTCAGGTCGGCGCCCGGATGGCTGGTGACATGGTCGACGACACGGCGTACGAGGTCGTGCTCCGGCGGCGCGGCGGCGACGAACATGCTCATCTGTGCCTGGTTTCCCGGCCGTTGCAGATACGTCACCAGTGCCTGGGCCACCCCTCGTGCCAGTTCGGGGCCGTTGTCCTCCGCGACGAACGACAGCGTCAGGTCCAGCGCGCTGGTCACCCCGGCGGAGGTGGACACCTGGCCGTCGCGGATGTAGATCGGGCTCGGGTCCACCGTGACCTTCGGATACGTCGCGCCGATCTCGTCGGCCCACATCCAGTGGGTCGCGGCGCGTCTGCCGTCGAGGAGACCCGCGGCCGCCAGGACACCGGCGCCGGTGCACACCGACGCCACGCGCCGGCTCTCGCCCGCGAGGCGGCGCACATGGCCCACGATGCGCGGGTTCGCCGCCGCCGCCTTGAATCCCAGGCCACCCGCGACGATCAGTGTGTCCAGGGGGCCCTTGATCCGTTCGAGGGATTCCTGTGCCTGGAGAGTCAGCCCCTGGTCACAGGTGACCGCCCGGCCGCCGGACGTGGTCAGACGCACGCGGTACGGCGGCCGGGCGCCTCCGAGATTGGCCGCCTCCAGCGTCGAGGTCACGCAGGCGATGTCCAGCAACTGCGCCTCGTCGTAGGCGACGACGACCACCAACCGCTCGTCCATGGCTCCCATCCTATGTCTGAATGACAGGGATCCCAAGTATTCGGACACCGCCTCCGTCATTCCTTGTCGGCTGCTCGCCACAATCCGAGGGTGAGGACATCGGTCCGGTCGTCACAGCAGGGAGGGTTCTCATGAGCAACGTCGCAGCGGAACGCGGACACTGGCCGCGCTTCGCACTGCACTACGCGGAGATGGTCGTCGCGATGTTCGCCGGGATGATGGTCTTCGGCGCGGTCGTGGAGGGCATCGTCGCCGCCGCTGACCTCGGTTACTCGGCAGAGCGGCAACCGGCCCTCGCCTCCGTGGTGATGACCGTCGACATGGCGCTCGGGATGGCGATCTGGATGCGCCTGCGAGGTCACCCACGGGCGGGCATCGCGGAAATGTCGGGGGTTATGTTCGTCCCCCTGCCCGTCCTCCTCCCGTTGCTGTGGCTGGACGTGATCTCGGACCAGACCCTGATGGTCCTGCTGCATGTGGCGATGTTCCCGCTCATGCTGCTCGTGATGCTCCGCCGTCGCGCCGCCCACGGGGTGCGGTCATGAGCCCGTCCGGCATCGCCGCCCGGCTGCGACCGGTGCTGGTCAGGTACCACTGGCCCAGCTGGGTCGGGGCCGCGACCGTGGCGCTGCTCGCCGTCATCGGGGTGCACACGAAGTTCGCGCACGGCATCGTCGTGGCGGCGATCGTGTACTGGGTCTGGGGCGCCGTACGCGGGCAGCTGTGGCGGGCCGGCTGGCTCACGCTGGAGACGGCGGGTGTCCTGGTCTTCGGCGCCGTCATGCTGGTGGCCCTGGCTCTCGACGGGGAGCAGGCACGGCTGGTACTCGCGGCGGGATGGCTGGCCCACGCCGGCTGGGATGTCGCGCACCACCGGGCGGACATGATCGTCCCGCGGTGGTACGCGGAGTTCTGCGGCGTCCTCGACGTCCTGCTGGCGGCTGTGGTGCTGACGCTGCCGACGTCGTAGAGCCGGTCGTCCGGATCCGGCCGGGCCCGTCGGTCCGGCCCGACCGAACGGCGGGCCTGCCCCGGGCTTACCGTGGGCGGACACGGGTGGCCGGCGCGCGCAGGAGCCCCGCCGGCCGAGGAGGAGACCATGACCACGCTCGAGAACCGGCCCAACACCGCACTCCTCGTCGTCGACGTGCAGAACGGCGTCGTCGCGGGGGCGCACCGGCGTGACGCCGCCGTCGGCAACATCGGCAGCCTCGTCGAGAAGGCACGGCGGGAACGCGTCCCCGTCCTCTGGGTCCAGCAGACCGACGACGAGCTGGCGAAGGGGAGCGAGAAGTGGCAGATCGTTCCCGAACTGGCCCCGCACGACGCCGAACCCCGCATCGAGAAGGGCTACGGCGACTCGTTCGAGGAGACCACCCTGGAGGCGGAGCTGTCGGGACTCGGCGTCGGGCGGCTCTTCGTCGTCGGCGCACAGACCGACGCCTGTATTCGCGCCACGCTCCACGGTGCGTTCGTCCGGGGATACGACACGACCCTCGTCAGTGACGCCCACACGACCGAGGATCTGACGGAGTGGGGCGCTCCGCCGCCCGCCCAGGTCATCGCGCACACGAACCTGTACTGGGCCTACGAGACGGCTCCGGGACGGACGGCCGGGACGGTGGAGACCAAGGAGGTCGACTTCGGCGGCACGTTGTGACCTGTCCGCCGGAGGAGACGCGGCGCGCTCCGACCTGCGCCCCGCCGCCCTAGGCGCCAGGCGTTCAGTACACGGCGGGGTTCAGTACGCGGCGGCGTTCAGGACACGGGCGTCAGGACACGCCATCCACAACCGGCCGTGGTCAGGACGCCCTGCCCGCCCGCCAGTCCGGGGCCAGCACCGACCAGATCTCCTCGTCGTGCCGCTTCCCCCGGTACAGATAACTCTCGCGCAGCACGCCGTCCTTCGTCATCCCGAGCCGCCGGGCCACGGCGATGCTGGGCTCGTTCGCCGCCGAGACCCACCACTCGACCCGGTGGATGCCCCGCTCCTCCACGGCCCAGTCGATGATCACGCGTACGGCCCGGGTCACCAGCCCCCTGCCCACGGCCGAAGGCTCCAGCCAGCATCCTGCCTCGGCGGTGCCCTGCTGTACGTCCATCCTCCGGAAGATGACCGCGCCGACGAGCCTGCCGTCCGTCCTGATGCCGTAGATCCGCCCGGTGTCGGCGGCGGTCTTCTCCGCGTACGCCTGGAGGAAGGCCCGGCTCGACTCCAGGTCGGTGACGACGTCGGGCAGGCCGTTGTACCGCCCGATGAACTCCCGCCCCCGGTCCACGTGAGCGAGGAACTCCTCGGCCTGCCACGGCTCGAGCGGCCGCAGCTCCGAACCGTCGTCACCCAGGGATGTCGCGTACATCGTCACCTTCTCGTCCACCGTCGGAGCCGGTCCCCGTGATCTCCGGGGCCGGGGCACGCTATCAGCGCCAGTTCCGCCGGCAGTCGCGCGGTGACGTGCGGCGGATACGGAGCCCGGCCGAAATGTGTTGGCCGTGACGGATACTCCGACGACACAATCGCGGGATGTACGTATTTCGCTGCCGCCGGTGCCACGCCGAAGTGACCGGGCCCGTCCAGGAGGTGGCCCTCCCGGACGTGGACGAGGCACCCGCGCCGTACGCGCTGCCGGACGGCCAGGAGGAGTGCCCGCAGCGCATGGCGGCGGGGTGTTTCGCCTTCGAGCCGCCGCCGCAGCAGTCGCAGCAGTTCGTGCCGGTGTCGGAGCGGCGAGCCGTCGTGATACCGCGTAAGGCGAAGGTGCAGGGCGTGCTGGTGAACCAGGGCGATGTGCGGGATCTGGTGCGGTCGACCGTACGGGGACGGCTGAACGGATGCTGCGGGCTGGACGGTTGCGACGGGCCGAACCTCGTGTGCCGGTTCTGCACGGCGGACATCGCGGTGGAGCGGTCGGACTGCTGGACGCCGCAGGAGGTCGTCCTCGTCGCCGGGGCGGTGGAGTTCGTCCTGGCACCGGCACAGTAGATCCCGATGGCCGGGGGCGGCGGGCACCGGGCCCGGCCCCGAGGGCCCGCGGGCAGTCGTCCACCGGTCCGGGGGCCCGGCACGCACCGGCGGTGCGCCGCCCTGACGCGCAGGCCCCGGGCCGCAGCTACTCGGGCTGGGGCAGCCGGCTCTTCGCGTCGTCGTAGGTGCCCTCGCCCGCCGATTCGGCACGGGTGTAGACGAGGTTCAGCACCCCGGTCCGGAAGGTCTCGGACGAGATCAGGGTCAGCGGGACCGGGGCCTCGCCCTCGTCGAACAGGCGCATTCCCTTGCGTACGGCGATCGGGTGCACCAGCAGGCGCAGCTCGTCCAGCAGTCCCGCCTCCAGCAGTTGCCGGACGACGGAGACCGAGCCGCTGATCCCGATGGGACCGTCGCCCGCTTCGTTCTTCAGGGCGGTGACCGCCTGGACGAGGTCGCCGTCGAGCAGCTCGGAGTTCCGCCAGGTGAAGTCGAGCTGCTGGTGCGAGACGACGATCTTCCGGACGTCTCCGAGCGCCTTGGCGAAGTGGGCGTCCTCGCCGCCGGCCGCTTCCCGCTCCGGCCAGGCTCCGGCAAAGCTGTCGTAGGTCTTACGGCCCAGGAGCAGCGTCTCCGACGGGCTGAGGGCGGCGTCGACGGCCGCACCCATCTCGTCGTCGAAGTACGGGAAGTGCCACTGGTCTGGCGCCTCCACGACGCCGTCGAGCGAGATGAACAGCTGAGCGATGATCTTCTTCATGGCGGGCTCTTCCCAGAGTCGTCGGTGATGTCCCGTGTCCTGACAGACGGCACGAGCGCGCAGAAGTCATCGCCCTGCGTCACCCGAATCCCGCATCCACACCGACCACGGGCTCCGCGTCCTCGCCAGGGGCCCGACGCGGCCCCGGACCGGCGTACGAGCCGCACCGGCGCGGGGCGCGGTGAAGCCCGGCGAGAGCGCGGGAACAATCCGGGGACGCCCGCGGTTCTGGTCTACGTGGCTGCGGAGGGGACAGTGTCCCCGGGCCCTACCCATAGCCCATGGGGAAGATCGTTCGGCTGAAGCCCCATGGAGCCTTTCGCCGCGAGGCGACCGCCCTCCGCCGGCCACCACGAACGGCCCCGGCAGGCCTCCTCAGTCCTCGGCCGGGGCCTTCTCGTGCGTCGGCAGGCAGCGCGGGGTCAGTAGCCGGCCGGGCGGACGACGCCCGTTTCGTACGCGTACACCGCCGCCTGCGTACGGTCGCGCAGACCCAGCTTCAGCAGAATCCGGCCGACATGGGTCTTCACGGTCTGCTCCGCCACGACCAGTCGGGTCGCGATCTCGGCGTTCGACAGCCCTTGCGCGATCAGGGCCAGGACCTCGGTCTCGCGTTCCGTCAGAGCTCCGACGCGCTCCATGAGCGGAGCGCGGTGGGTGCGGGTCACCCGCGAGAACTCGGCGATCAGCCGCTTCGTGATGTTCGGCGCGAGCAGCGCGTCACCTGCCGCCACCACCCGTACCGCCTGCGCCAGCTCGGCGGCCGACGCGTCCTTGAGCAGAAAGCCGGAGGCCCCCGCGCGCAGCGCCTCGTACACGTACTCGTCGAGGTCGAAGGTGGTGAGGACCAGCACCTTCACGGCCGGGTCGCCGGCGGGCCCGGTGATGCGGCCCGTGGCCTCGATCCCGCCCAGTCCCGGCATACGGATGTCCATGAGGACGACGTCGGGGGTCAGTTCGGCCACCTTGGCGATCGCGTCGAGGCCGTCCACGGCCTGGCCGACGACCTCGATGCCCGGCTCGGCGTTCAGCAGCACGGTGAAGCCCTGGCGCACCATCATCTGGTCGTCCGCGATCAGCACGCGGATGGTCATGATCCGTCCTCCAGGGGAAGCGTGGCCAGCACCTCGTAACCACCGTCGGGCAGCGGTCCGTTCACCAGGTCGCCGCCCAGCATGTCAGCCCGCTCACGCATCCCGAGCAGCCCGTGCCCGCCGTCGCGGGCGGGCGGGACCGGACCGGAGGCGGCGGTGTTCGTGACACGGACGGCGAGTACGGCCGCGTGATAGCCGATCTCCACCCGCACGCGGGCCCCGGGAGCGTGCCGCATCGCATTGCTGAGTGCTTCCTGCACGATGCGGAACGCCGAGAGTTCGACGCCCGGAGCCAGCGGACGTCGCTCGCCCTTGATCTGTGTGTCGACGCCGACACCGGCGCCGCGCACCGTGCCGATCAGGTCGTCCAGCCGGTCCAGGGTGGGCTGCGGGGCATGGCGCACCCCGTCCGCGACGGCGTCCTCGGAGCGCAGGACGCCGAGGACCCGGCGCAACTCCGCCAGCGCCTCGACGGCACTGTCCCGGATGCCCGCGAGGTTCTCCCTGAGTTCGTCGGACGGCGCTTCGACGAGGTGGGGCGCCACCTGTGCCTGGATGGAGATCACCGACATGTGGTGGGCGACCACGTCGTGCAGCTCGCGCGCGATGCGGTTGCGCTCCTCCAGCAGCGCGCGGCGGGCCCGCTCGCCGGCCGTGAGCTCCTCCTGCACGATCAATTCGCTCCGGGCGACCTGCCGGCCGCGCAGAGCGGCACCCAGAACCGCGGCCGTGACAAGGATCGCGACGGCCTGGCCGACGCCGGCGGGACGGGCCCCCGGCGGCAGCAGAGCACACAGCAGCCCCACGACGACGCCGACGGCCAGCGCCCCGGCGGTCGCCCGGGGCCGCAGGCGCAGTGCCAGCAGGAACAGCACACCTGCCTGCGCGGTGATCGCGGGCCCGGTCCACGGGGTCAGGCCGCCGGCCGTGGAGACGTCCCCCGCGAGCGCCGGAAGAGCAGCCGTGACCGCCATGGCGGCGGTCGTCACCCACCAGGCCACCACCGGACGGAAGGCCGCCACGACCGGAGTCGCTGCCTGCACCACGCCGAGCAGCAGGGCCGTGCCCATGCCGATGCCGTACCGCGGGGAGAAGGCCAGGGCGTTGACGGCGAAGGGGGCGATCACGGCGGCGATCAGCACCAGCAGGACGACGACGGCCGGCTGCCACATCTGGCCGCCCGGTGTGGCGATCGGCGGCAGCGGGCGCGCGGCCGTACTCCACAAGTCCTCGCGCAGCGCCGCCAGGACCGCGCGCGCCGCCGTGGGCACGCGTCGCCCGGTTCCCGCCCTGCGCGCGGCGTCGCCCCCGTGTCCCACCCCGCTGTCTCCCACACGATCAACCCTAGGCATCGCGCGCCGCCTCCCTCCGGGCGGGCCTGCCCGTGCGCACCACCGTGGTGCGCCCCCGCCTCTCCCGTTCGTGGGCCCGATCCTGCTCGTAGGTTCTGAAGGCCGCCCAGCACACCAGCAGCGCCGCCGCGAACACCGGCAGCCAGAGCACCCTGGCCTGCACCCAGCCCGGTCCGTCGGGAACCGTGTGCAGGCCCGGCACCGCCCTCCCCGCGAGCAGGGCGGTCGCGGTGACCGCCATCATCGCCGTCTGATGCCAGAGGAAGACGGTCATCGCCGACAGGTTGACCAGCGCCACCGCGGCCCAGGCCAGAGGTCTGGCACACAGCCGTCGCAGCGGGTCGAGCAGCAGCAGTGCCGCCCCGCACTGGGCGATCCCGAAGGTGACGGCCGCGAGTGTGGGCGGGGCGAGATTGGAGATGGCGGCACCCGGCACTCCGACCATGGCCGCCGGATAGCCGGCGAACAGCACCAGCAGGGTGGTCGCCGCCGAACCGCCCACCAGCAGGGCCCACGCCGTCGCACGGCTGCTCAGACCGCCCCGCGCCCAGGCGGCGCCCAGACAGTACGGGACCAACCAACCCGCCACCACGTTGAGTTCGCCGATCCGGTCCGGCCCGGAGAGGCCGAAGCGGAACAGGTCGACATACAGGACGACAGCGAGCGGCCACAGCGGATGCAGTCGCGCCGCGAGTGGAGTCGCGGCCGTCAGGACGGCGAAGATCAGCAGGAACCAGAGCGGCGAGAGCACCAGCTTCCCGAGAGCGTGCACCGTCGCCCACCCCGTGCCGCACGCGAGCATCGTCCCGGCGGCCAGGGACCACACCACCAGCACGGCGCACACCGGCCCGAACAGCCTCCCCAGCCGCGTACGCAACCACTGCCGGTATGTCACGCCGCGTTCGCGTGCCGACAGATAACTCCTCGTCCCCACCTGCCCACCGACCAGGAAGAACACCGCGAGCGTCTGCAACACCCAGGAGACCGGCGCCAGTCGGGGCAGATGCTGGAGCGGGCTCGAGACCCGCACCGTGCCGCTGTCGGCGACCAGCGCGGTCACCAGCCAGTGCCCCAGCACCACTCCGAGGATGGCCAGGGCCCGCAGGGCGTCGACGGCGCGATCGCGGCCCGGCGGGGCGGCGGCGTCGATACGGCGGACGACGTCACGCACGGCCTTCCCCCGTCCGCGCGGTCGCCGAAACGATGCGCGCGATGTTCCGCAGGGACACCGACCCCGCCCGCAGATAGCCGCTGTGTCCGCACGCGCCCGCGTCGAAGCGGCGCGCACCGAACCTGTCCGACACCGGGTCCGCGCCGAAGCCGATGGTGGTGATGTGCAGGCCCAGCCGTACGTGGGGCACATCCGCTATCCAGTCGCCGCTGCCCCGGCCCGCCCAGACGGTCGCCCGGGTGCGCAGCTCCCGGACGTGGCCGACGCCGGTGCCGGGGCTGCCGTAGAGCACGATGTCCGATGCCTTCAGACCGGAGGCGGCACGGGCGCACACGACGGAGCCGTAGGAGTGGCAGAGCACCGCGATGCGGGTGGCCGGGGCCGCCGCCGCCAACTCGGCGACGAAGGACCGCAGGGCGGGTGCCGCGCTCTCGGCCGACGCGGCGGTGAGAGCCGCCGCACTCGGGGTGGCCGGGGTCCGGTAGCCGAGCCAGGCGACGACGGCACCGCTGCCACCGAGCTGCCGCCGCAGTTCTCGGGCGTCCGCACGGAAGCGCTCGTATCGGTCGAGACCGGTGTCGGACCCCGGGACCAGCACCGCGATCCGGTCGGCGTGCGACAGATCGCCGAACACCTCGGCGGTGCGGCCGCCGTCCCGGCCGTCGAAGGCGAGGAACCGGCGGTCGGGCCCGGCCATGGCGGACAGCACGGCCGCGCGCCGGCGGTCGCCGTGTCCGGAGGCTGCGCGCTCGGCCGCCCGGATGCCCTCCCGCTGAGCGGCGTAGCGCGCGGCCAGGGCAGCGGGGGCGACGTTCACCGGTCCGATGGCGACCGGGGCGGGTGCCGGAACGGCCGAGGGCCGCGCGGCGCCCGACACCGGCACGGCGACGGACGCGGTGACCAGTGCGGCGAGCAGGCTTCGACGCAGACGCAGACGCAGACGGCGGCGGGGGCGGGGGCGGGACGCCATGAAGGGTGCTCCTTCCGTGGTGCAGCAACACATGGCTGCAGTACGGAAGTTAGGGACAGCACCTCATGACCGGCGTCCCGCTGCGGAGGGGACCGCGCGGGTAGCTCTCAGGTACGACGAGTAGGGGGGCGACGCACCCCCGCCGCACCACACACCAGCCCGTCGCCCCGGGATGCCGGCCGAAGACGTCAGCGTCGTGCGCGTTTGTCCGGCGGCAGGACCCGCTCGATCGCCCGCACCATCGCGGTCGGCCGCGTCGGATGCCACACCGCGCGGTCGGCGAACGGCCAGGCGTACGTCGGGCTGCCGTCCCGGATGCAGTCGAGGAGCCGTGGCTCGTCGAGCTCCTCGGCCGACCACGCGTAGAGCTGCTGCAACCGCGGCCCGATCAGGCCGTAGTCCAGCATCCGGCCGAGGTTGTGCTCGACGGCGAGGTAATCGGCCACCGCGTCGTCGAGGGGGTACCGGTCGGGAAGGACCCGCGACAGGGACAGGAAGATCCCGGCCATCCCGAGCCGGGGATCGCCGAGCCGTGGGCCGAGCGGTGCGAGGCGTCCGAGTGCCAGACGCGGGGCCGAGACCAGGGCGTGGGTGTAGAGGACGCGCAGCAGCACGACATTCATGAAGAAGCGTTCGGGCCGGCTCTCCTCGCCCGCCAGGTCGCGATGGTCCAGGTAGGCGGAGGCGATGCTCGCATTGTGGGCCCGGTACCACGTACGCGCCGTCGGCTCGGAGATGAAGGACATCCACAGCCCCACCGTGGGCGACGACGCCGTACCGCCGAGTCCGCCGCTGCGGGCGACGGCCTCGCAGCCGTCGCGCAGGAGCCGCTCGTTGACCGCACGCCACCACGGACTCCCGGGAAGCGCCCCCTGTACCGGTGCCAGCACACCTCGGCGGATCTGCCAGCGCATGAACGACAGCGCCGCCCGCCGGAAGGGCAGATGCTGCGGGGCCCTGCCGACCGGGCCGTGATAGGTGCGGGTGACCAGGTCGAGGCGGGCCGCCGGATCGTCCCGCACGGCCTCGACCTGACTCAGTGCCCACGCTGCGGCGGAATTCCCCGAACCCACGGGCCCATCGTGGGACACGGCCGTTCCCCGTGTCCACCGCGAACGGCGCCTGCGGGGGCCGAACGGGTTCCAGCCCGTAAGCTCGCCGGATGGCGAAGTACTTCGACGTGCACCCCGAGAACCCTCAGCGGCGCACCATCAGCAGTGTGGCGGACAGCATCCGGTCGGGTGCGCTCGTCGCGTATCCCACGGATTCCTGTTACGCCCTGGGATGTCAGCTGGGCAGCCGTGACGGCATCAGCCGGATCCGGAGCATCAGGAACCTCGACGACCGTCACCACTTCACGCTGGTGTGCCAGAACTTTGCGCAGCTCGGGCAGTTCGTGCACATCGACAACGACGTGTTCCGCGCGATCAAGGCGGCGACGCCCGGCAGCTACACCTTCATCCTCCCCGCGACGAAGGAGGTGCCCCGCCAGCTGCTGCACCCCAAGAAGAAGACGGTCGGCGTCAGGATTCCCGACCACGTCGTGGCCCAGGCCCTGCTCGCCGAACTGGGCGAGCCGCTGCTCTCCAGCACCCTGCTCCTGCCCGACGAGGACGAACCGATGACCCAGGGCTGGGAGATCAAGGAACGGCTCGACCACGTGGTGGACGCCGTGATCGACTCCGGCGACTGCGGCACGGAGCCGACCACGGTCATCGACTTCTCCGGCGATGGCATCGAGATCGTACGCCGGGGAGCGGGCGACCCCGAGCGCTTCGAGTAGCGGGGCCGGCGGCCGCCGGCGCAGGCGCACGGCTGCGTGCCGGACGACCGGAACCGCGGTCGGCCGCACGTCGTGATAACACCTGGAAGACGGCCGGGACGAGGGGAGTTCGCTGTGTCCACCAGCGATGTGCGGATCGACGGTAACTGTCTGGTGCTGGGCGGGGGAGCACGGGTGCGGTTCATCCGCACACTGCGGCTTCCGGAGTCCGGCACCCACCCGCTGCCGCCGGGTCTTGGCGAGTTCCCGGTGCGGCGTGTCGCAGACTTCCCGGACACCGTGCCGCCCGAGTGGCTGGCACGCGGCGGGGTGATGCTCCCGGTGTATCTGCGGGAGGCGATGTGGCTGAGCTTCTCCGGCACCGTGGAGCCGGCGGCGCTCCAGGTCGGGGTCGGCAAGGTGTGTGCCGTGTCCGGCGAGCGCTGGAGCGGCAAGTTGACCCGGAAGCCGCAGAACTACGTGGTGCTGCCCCGCCAGCCGTGGCTGGACGGCATCAACTCCGGCAAGGGGACGGTGCGTCAGTTCGTCGCCGTACCGCTGGGGATGGGCGCCACCGTGGAGGGCCAGGTGACCGGCGAGGAGACCTGGGGCGGCGTGCAGCTCCAGTCGTTCCCGCTCGCGGCCGGTGTCCTTGAGGCCTGGCGCGAGGAGCAGCGCGCCCGCGCCGAGCGCGAGGCGCGGGCCAGGGCGGCGACCGCTCAGGCAGGCTACGGAGGCATGCCGATGCCCGGGGGTGCACCGCCCGCCGCGTTCGGCGCCCCGCCCATGGCACCGGCGATGGCCGCGCCCGGCATGGCCCCGCCCCAGCCGCGGGCGGCAGCGATGGGGCTGGGCGTGGGCGGCACCATGCGCCAGGAGGTCTACCAGGACGACCGGCCGCTGTCCGACTGGGCAGAGACGCCCGCGGGCCGGGTTTTCGTCCACCTGGTGACGCCGCCGGAGTGGCGTCGCATCACCGGTGAGGCGGCACCCCCGTCGCCGGTCGACCGGGCCGCGTACACGCGTGCCGGACTGCCGTGGTTCGACTACTACGACGACGGCGCGGACGATCTCGCACCCACCGATTCCCTCGGCGGGGTCAAGCCGGTCGGCGAGTGGCTCGGCGACGACTCCGTGCCCTGGCAGGCACCGGGCGCCCACCAGGTGCACCCCCTCGGCGACGCGCCGCAGCCCGGTAAGCCGGTGGCCGACGGCGACTGGTGACGTCCCCTCGGCGGCCGGCCCCACCGAACAACCGGACCGGCCGCCGGGAGGCTCCTTGGTCCGGCCCCGGTCCGTCGGTACGGTCGGGACCATGGAACGGGTCGGCGCAGTCCTGATCGACATCGACGGTGTGCTCACGGTCTCCTGGAAGCCGCTTCCGGGAGCCGTCGAGGCCATGGAACGCGTGCGCGAGGCGGGGGTACCGCTGGCGCTGCTCACCAACACCACGTCGCGTACCCGGAGTTCCATCGCGCGGCTCCTCGTGGCGTCGGGATTCCCGGTCACGGCGGACGACATCCTCACCGCGCCGGCGGCGACCGCCGCCTATCTCACGGAGCAGTTCCCCGGGGCTCGCTGCGCGGTTCTCAACAGCGGTGACATCGCCGAGGACCTGGCGGAGGTGACCCTCGTGGATCTCGACGACCCGGACGCCCGCCCCGATGTGGTCGTCGTCGGCGGCGCGGGACCGGAGTTCGGCTACGAGGCCCTCAACACGGTCTTCGCCCACCTCCAGCGCGGAGCCCGCCTGCTCGCGATGCACCGCAATCTCTCCTGGCGTACGGACGCGGGGCTGCAGCTCGACGCGGGCGCCTTCCTCCAGGGCCTGGAACGCGCGGCCGGTGTCGAGGCGGAGGTGCTCGGGAAGCCGGCCGGGGCGTTCTTCGAAGCCGCCCTGGCCCGCCTCGGCGCGGACGCGTCGCGGACGCTGATGGTGGGCGACGACATCGAGTCCGACGTACTCGCCGCCCAGCGTCAGGGCATCACGGGTGTCCTGGTCCGGACGGGGAAGTACCGCCCCGAGACGCACCGGGCCGCGTCCGGCGAACCCGACCACGTCGTCGACTCGTTCGCGGACGTGCCGGGACTACTTGCGTAGTCGCGGGCCGCGGGCCGAGGGGGAGGTGACGCTCACCAGCATCGCCTCTCATGATCACCGTGGTCGTCACCATCGCGCCGGCGTTCGTCGGCTGTGCGGCCACCTACCTCGACGGCGTGCGGCTCTCGCAGCGGCAGCAGCGCCCGTCCCGACGGCAGGTGGCCGTCCCTGCACGAGACACCCCCGTCCGAAGAGGAACCCGCCGAGTGGCGGTTGTGGGTCAGGACCGTCCTCCTCCCGACCATCCAGGCCATGCGCGACCTCGTCGTCCAGCACGCCGACCTGCTGAGCGAATCGGGGATGCCGCCGATCCCGCTGCGGCTGTGCGCACACGTTTCCGGCGACGAGATCGTCGCCCCCCGCTGGGACCACGGATTCGCGGGTCTGAAGCAGGAACAGGGACGACTGCCGGGAGGACGCACAGCAGCTGACGCGGCTCCCCGAGGTCAGCAGGCTCGCTCGTATTCGATCTGGTCGAGCAGGTTGCCCTCACCGAAGTCGAAGGCCCGTGCGGCGCCGGTCTCGGCGAAGCCCGACTTGGCGTAGAACCGTCGCGATTGGGGGGTGTCGCGCAACGTCCACAGGTGCACCCGCGTGAATCCCTCGTCGCGGAGGCGGTTCAGCGTCCCTGTCATCAACACGGCGGCGACCCCGCTGCCCCAGGCGTCGGGATGGCTGTAGAAACTGCAGATCTCCGCGAGACCCGGGCGGCCCGGGGACGGGAGACAGAGGGACAGCGCCACGGGGCGGTCGTCGAGGGCCGCGAGCAGGATCGTCCCCGTCCCTCCCGCGACCCGATCGTGCCAGCGGGTCCGCCTGCTGAGGACACCGCGTGCGGCGAAATCGGGCGCGAAGAAGGGGGCGTAGGCCGCCTCCCAGGCGGCGGCGTGGATCTCGCCGAGCACGCGTCCGTCGTCCGGCTCGGCCTGGCGCACCTTGATCATCGGCTCATCCTCCTGATGTCGCTCCTGGGAGCCGCCTCAGCCTTCCGGCCCGACGCGAGGCGTGCCGGTCCGGTCACGTCTGCGGCCGGACGGACCCCGGCCACGGCCGGAGCCGGCCCGGCCAGGTCGCCCAGCGCACGGAGTCGCACTCCTCCGGCGGCAGCAGGCCCGCGCCGATGAGCGCCGCGCGGCCGGCCTGTCGGCCCGCGATCCGGTAGCCGTACTCGGACGAGTCCACCTCGTGGTGCCTGCCGTCCGTGAGCAGTACCGCGGCCGCCACTCCGCCCAGCCCGTCCAGCAGGCCCTCCCGCAGCGCCGGCACGTACTCCGGGGGCAGCCGGTCCTCCGGGAGGGAGTTCCGGAGCTCCAACGCCGCGTCCGCCCGGGGCGGTTCGAAGGTGGCGACGATGTACGCGAAAGGGCCGCAGGCGCC
This sequence comes from Streptomyces sp. AM8-1-1, assembly GCF_032229325.1. Lineage (NCBI taxonomy): Bacteria > Bacillati > Actinomycetota > Actinomycetes > Kitasatosporales > Streptomycetaceae > Streptomyces > Streptomyces sp. AM8-1-1. The sequence continues at coordinate 1,423,769 of NZ_CP135086.1, read as the reverse complement.
GATGTTCATCTTGACGTGAACACGGACGTCGGGTACCCGTACAGGCAGGCCGGTCATGGTCGACACCGTAGAGGTGTCCCGGATCGGCGGTCGACCGGTTTGACGTCGGGGGACGGGGACCGAGGCACCGTCACTCGCGGCGCGTCGGCCACATCCGCCCGTGCAAAACACGTCACATCACGGACCACTTCCGCCCTGTTCCGAATCAACACGTATATTCGGACAGGTGTAACCGGGGGCATGTGTTTGTTTTTCTGGGGGCGGAATTCTATGGCGCAGAGTGTGAGGGCCCAGGCGCGTGCCCGTGCCCGTAAACGGGCACGCATCCGGTTCGGAGCCGCGGGGGTGGCCGCCATCGTGGCCGGAGCGGTGGGAATCCTGGCGTTGACCGGCGGGGACGGGGACGGCGCCGCCAACGCGGCGTCACGCAGTGGCGTGGGGGAGAAGTCCGCCAAGGACGACGAGGAGAAGTGGGACGGCACGACCAAGGTGCTGGGGGACGGCTCGACCTCCTACACCGGGCCGCAGCCCAAGCAGCTCGAGCCCAAGAAGCTCAAGCCGGGGGAGAAGCCCCCGCAGTTCGTCGTGTTCTCCTGGGACGGCGCCCTGGAGGGCGACGACCGGACGTTCTCCCGCTTCCGCAAGGTGGCCAGGGAGAGCGACGCCACCATGACGTTCTTCCTCACGGGCATCTATCTGCTGCCCAAGGACAAGGCCAGTCTCTACCGTCCGCCGCAGCACGGCGTCGGCGCGGCCGCGATCTCGTACCCCACGGACGAGCACATCCGCACCACCCTGAAGGAGCTCGGCGGCGCCTGGAAGGACGGCAACGAGATCGGCTCCCACTTCAACGGCCACTTCTGCGGTGAGAAGGGCGGCGGCGACTGGAGCGTCGAGGAGTGGAAGAGCGAGATCGAGCAGACCTACGGGTTCGTCAAGAAGTGGAAGACGAACACGGGCATGAAGGATCTGCCGCCGCTGCCCTTCGACGTGCAGAAGGAGACCGTGGGTGGTCGCGCTCCGTGCCTGGAGGGCCAGAAGAACCTGATCCCCGCGATCAAGAAGTTCGGCTGGCGCTACGACGCGAGCTCGTCCGGTGACTTCCAGATCTGGCCGTCCAAGATCAACGGCATCTGGAACTTCCCGCTCCAGCTCCTGCCCTACCCGGACAAGGAACTCCAGGTCCTCGCCATGGACTTCAACTTCCTCTACAACCAGTCCGGCGGTACCACCGAAGGTGATCCGTCGCGCTACGCGGAGTGGGAGAAGGAGACCCGGGACGCCTACCTCAACGGGTTCGAGCGGGTCTACAACGGCAGCCGCGCCCCCATGTTCATCGGAAACCACTTCGAGAACTGGAACGGCGGCATCTACATGGACGCCGTGGAGGACGTCATGCGGAAGGTCTGCCCCCGCTCCGACGTGAAGTGTGTGTCGTTCCGGGAGCTCAGCGACTGGCTCGACGTCCAGGACCCCCAGGTCCTCGCCAATCTGCGCGGCCTCGACCCGGCGCAGTCCCCGGACTGGAAGGCCTTGATCGACTGAGGCGGGTCAGGGGGCGCGGCAGACCTGTCGACGCGCCCCGGGGCCGCGCACGCCCCGGCCGGTGCCGGGGCGCGTGCGCCGGTCACCGCGCCGACGCCATGTGGTCCTTCCAGATCTTCGTCGCCATCGAGACCGGTGAGCCGGCGTCCGGCCCGCCCAGCCCCTTGAGCGGCAGCAGCTCCAGCTTCCTCAGGTCCGTCCGGTAGAGCACCACCGCCGTGGACTCCTGCGGTGTGTACCCGACGAACCAGGCCGCCGTGTCGTCCTGTGTCGTCCCGGTCTTGCCGGCCGCGTCCTCGCCGACCGACTTGGCCGCCCGTCCGCTGCCCTCCTGCACCGAGTCCCGGAGGGCGTCGGTGACCTTGGCGGCCACATCGGGGCTCATCGCCCGGTCCGCGTCCGGCCGCGGCAGCCGCAGCAGCTTCCCGTTACGGGTCACTTTCAGCACCGAGTAGGGCTCGGTGTGCATGCCCTCCGCGGCGAAGGTCCCGTACGCGGTCGCCATACGGATGGCACTGGGCTTGGAGTTGCCGAGCGAGAACTCCGGTATGGAGCGCCCGAAGCTGGACGTCAGCAGCCCGGAGTCGGCCGCGGTCTTGCGGACCTTGTCCAGGCCGACGTCCATGCCGAGCTGGAGGAACGGGGTGTTGACCGAGTTGGCCATGGCCGTGCGCAGGCTGATCGCCTGGCCCCACGACCGGTTATCGTCGTTGCGGCCCTTGACGATCTTGCCGCTGCGGTCCCAGTACGGGCCCTCCGGCGTACGGACCGCGACGTTGTCGTTGCCGTTGTAGAGGGTGTCCGGGGACACCGGAACGCGCGGCGCCTCCCGTTCCTTCTGGACGCCTTCGGCGAGCCCCGCCGCGTACACGAACGGGGTGAAGGCCGAACCGGCGGGCACGGTCACCGCGTTCGCCTCGTTGAAGCCCTGCTTGAGGTAGTCGGGCCCGCCGTACACGGCGAGAATGCGGCCGTTCGGGGCGACGGACGCGGCGCCGGTCTTCACGTAGGTGTCGGTGGGACGCTTCTTCGGGTCGAGCTTCGCCCGCACCTTCTCCACCGACGAGGTCAGCGAGGCGACCCGCTGTTTGTCGAACGTCGTGTAGATCTGGTAGCCGCCGAGGTCGAACTGGGCGTCGGAGATCTCCACGTGCTTGGACGTGTAGTCCTTCGCCAGCTCCACGAGATAGCCCTGCTGACCGCTCAGATTGCCGGGCGGGGCCGCCTTCTTCGGCTCGGGGAACTTCGTGTACCGGGCCCGCTCCTCGCGCGAGAGCTTGCCGACCGCCACCATACGGTCGAGCGTCCAGCTCCACCGCTGCTCCGCGCGTTCGCGGTTCTTGGCGCTGATGGTCGGGTCGTAGAGCGCGGCGCCCTTCAGCAGTGAGGCCAGAAAGGCGCCCTCGCTGGCGTTGAGCTGCGAGGCCTCTTTGCCGTAGTACGCCTGCGACGCCCGCTGGATGCCATAGGTCCCGCGGCCGAACCAGCTCGTGTTGAGGTAGCCCTCCAGGATCTCCTTCTTGCTCAGGCGGTTGTCCAGCTTCACGGCGAGCAGGACTTCGGTGAACTTCCGGGAGTAGGTCTGGTCCTGGTTCAGATAGGCGTTCTTGATGTACTGCTGGGTGATGGTCGAGCCGCCCTCGGTGTCGCCGCCGCCGACCATGTGACCGAGTGCTCTGACGATGCCCGACACGGAGATGCCGGGGTCGGAGTAGAAGTTGGCGTTCTCGGCGGAGAGAACCGCCCACTGGACGTCCTCCGGCACCTGGTCGAGCGACGTCTCCTGCCGGCTGACCCAGCCGGACCGCGCCATCTGCGTCCCGTCGGACCAGTAGTAGATGTTGTCCTGCTGAGTGGCGAACCCGTTGAGGTTCTTGGGGATGTCGGTCTTGACGTAGGCGAACATCACCAGCAGCGTCACACCGGCTGTGGAGACCAGGAACAGACTCAGGGACTGGCGCCACGACGGCACCCAGCGCCGCCAGCCCTGGCGGGTCGAGCGCGGGTAGTCCACGCTGTGCCACATGTCCGCCAGCCGGGTGCGCAGTCCGAGCGCCCGTACGATCCGCTTGACGTTCGGCTGCTGCATCGCCTCCCGGAGGCGCGCGACCCTGAGGCGCGTGACGAGGCCGCTCAGTGTGGTGCGGCCGGAGGCCGGTGCGGAGTCGTCGCCGTCCGTCTCGGGTCCTCGTCCGTGTCTACCCATGGTCCGGCACCGCCCCGTGCCCCCGGACAGTCCCGACGTCCTCGCCGTTGAACATCTAGCCCCCACGCTCCCACTGGCCCTGGCCGGACCACTCCCCAGGGATTCACCCTACGAAGCGCCGGATGTCCGTCGGCACCCGGGGTCCCCGAAAAGCAGACCACTGCCGGTCGGACGCGTGCCGCACCGGCCAGACGAGTGTTTTAGGAGGCGCGGGAGCGCGCTCGGACGGGGGGTGGGTACGAGGGGACACATCGGACCGAACAGGGAGAGACCATGAACGATCCACAGTCCGGCGCGAACCCCCCGCCCGATGACTCCGTCACGCCCGACTCGTTGCTGCACACCGGCTCCGAGGGTGAGGTCTCACCCGAGGATCTCGTTCTCGCCTCAGGTCGTGACCTCACCCCCGAGAACCTGGCCTGGGCGCAGCGCAAGCTGGCCGAGGAAGGCCCCGGTGCCATCGACAAACTGCTGCCCTGACCGCCGGGCGCGGACGTCTGCCGAGGTGCCGACGCCGGGGGCCCGGCCCCCGGGTCCCGCCCGGTCTCAGGCGGCCCGCAGCGGCGCCAGCGCCTGGCTCCAGGAGACGACCTGGTCGAGCGTCGTCGTGAGTGCGTCCCGCTGGAAGTCGCCCGGCTTGAACACGCTGAAGTTCTCGAAGTCGGTGAACAGCGACAACGCGACCTGCGCCCGCACATCGGCCATCTGGAGCTCGCCTGCTATCAGGCGCAGGTGCTCCACCGCGCGGGTGCCGCCGGCCGAGCCGTAGCTGACGAATCCGACGGCCTTGTTGTTCCACTCGGCGTAGAGGAAGTCGATGGCGTTCTTCAGCGCGCCGGAGGTGGAGTGGTTGTACTCCGGCGTCACCATCACGAAGCCGTCGAACGAGGCGATCTTGCTCGCCCAGCTCAGCGTGTGCGGCTGCGAGTACTGGCCCAGTGACGGCGGGTACGCCTCGTCGAGGTGGGGGAGCTTGTAGTCGAGCAGGTCGACGAGCTCGAACTCCGCGTCGTCGCGCTGTGCGGCGATGTCGTGCACCCAGCGGGCGACGGCCTCTCCGTTACGCCCCGGGCGGGTGCTGCCGAGAATGATGCCGATCTTGGTCATGGGTGTCCCTCGATAAATCTGTCGTGATCCGGACTCTGTGGTGATCCGGCCTACAGGTCCTTGCCTCGTCAAGTATCCACCTAGAACTTGCTTCGTCAAGCAAGTACTATCGAGATATGACCGACGCCGAGCAGCAGCCGCTGCGACCCCTGAGCACCGACGAGGAAGCGCTGCTGCGCGAGCTCGGTCGCGTGATGATCGTTCTGCCGCGCGTGATCGACGCCGACATGATGCGCGAGCAGCGCATCCCGGTCTCCGAGTACACGACCCTGATGCACCTCTCCGAGGCGCCGCACCGGCTGATGCGGATGAACGAGCTCGCCGCCGCGTGCAATCTCTCCCTCAGCGGGATGACCCGCGTGGTGACCCGCCTCGAGACCCAGGGTCTGGTCGCGCGGACCCGCTGCGACGAGGACGCCCGCGGCTGGAACGCCGTACTCACCGACGAAGGCCTCGCCCGGCTGGAACAGGCCTGGCCCGCCCATCTCGCGAGCGCCCGCCGTCATGTCTTCGACCACCTCGAAGGCGCCGATCTGGCCCGGCTCACCCAGGCACTGCGGCGCATCGCGACCTGACCCACCCGTGACGCGCGACGCGACCGCGAGAACCACGCGTCACACCATGCAGGGAGTACGACATGACCAGCCCTTCGACCGGCCGGACCGATGGGGGAGACCTCACGCTCGGCCTGGACACGTTCGGCGATGTGACCGATGACCGCGACGGCCGTCCGATGTCACACGCGCGGACCATCCGCCATCTCGTGGAGGAAGGCGTCCTCGCCGACCAGGTCGGCCTCGACCACTTCGGCATCGGCGAGCACCACACCGACACGATGCCCCTGTCGGCCGCCGACGTCGTCCTCGCCGCCATCGCGTCGCGGACCTCACGGATACGCCTCGGCTCGGCGGTGACGGTCATCAGCTCCGACGACCCCGTCCGCGTCTTCCAGCGGTACGCCACCCTCGACGCCGTGTCGAACGGCCGGGCCGAGCTCATCCTCGGCAGGGGATCGAGCACCGAGTCGTTCCCCCTCTTCGGCTACGAGCTCAGCGACTACGAGGAACTCTTCGAGGAGAAGGTGGGCCTGTTCGCCGAGCTCCTGAAGGAGAAGCCGGTCACCTGGTCGGGCAACACCCGCGCGTCCCTCGACGGTCTCCCGGTCTACCCGCACAGCGAGTCGGGGGCGATCCCGACCTGGATCGGTGTCGGCGGCAGCCCTCAGTCGGTGGTCCGCACCGCCCGCTACGGCTTCTCCCTCATGCTCGCGATCATCGGCGGCGAGACGGCCCGCTTCGCACCCTTCTCACAGCTGTTCCGGCAGGCGCTGGAACAGTTCGGTCAGCCACAGCGGCCGGTCGGTATCCATGCGCCCGGGCACGTCGCGGCCACCGACGAGCAGGCGATCGAGGAGTTCCTGCCCGCCCTGGAGGCCGCGATGCGCAGGGTGTCCCGCGAGCGCGGCTTCCGCACCCCCACCCGCGAGACTCTTCTGCGCGACGTTGGCCCCGGGGGCGCACTGCACGTCGGCTCGCCCGAGACCGTGGCCCGCAAGATCGTGAGGACGCTCACCGACCTGGACGCGACCCGTTTCGACCTGAAGTACGGCATGCACGGCATGGCGCACGACGCGGTGATGACCAATATCGAGCTGTTCGGGACCAAGGTGGCGCCCCTGGTACGGGAGATGATGGCCGACTGACGCCTGCGGCCCCGCTCGGGCTCCGCCTCACCACGTCACGGCAAGCCGGTCCAGTCCTCGCAGCAGGCTGGGCCGCCACGCCGGCGGGGCGGACGGGTCGGCGAGAGCGAGGTCCGGGAGGCCTTCGAGCAGGGTGCGCAGGGCGATCGCGGATTCCATGCGGGCCAGCGGAGCGCCGAGGCAGTGATGGATGCCGTGGCCGAACGACAGATGCGTACGCGTGGTGGCCGGGTCACGGTGGATGTCGAAGCGGTCCGGATCGGCGAACACCGCCGGGTCGCGATTGGCGGCGGCCAGGCTGAGCACGACGGGTTCGCCCTGGGGGACCGTGGTGCCCGCGATCGTCACGTCCGTGACCGGATAGCGGTAGGCCGCGGCGAGGGCAGGCGGCTCGTAGCGCATGGCCTCTTCCACGGTGCCTTCGAGGAGGGTCCAGTCCGCGCGCAGGGCGGCGAGCTGCGCCGGGTTGCGGAGCAGCAGGTTCACGGCGCTCGAGATCAGGTTGGCCGTGGTCTCATGGCCGGCCACCAGGAGCAGGAAGGCCATCCCGAGCAACTCCGGTGCCGTCAGGGGCTCTTCTTCCGCGCTGTCCGCGTGGGCGAGAGCGTGCAGCAGGTCGCCCCGAGCCGAGCCGGCCGTCTCGGTCTCCGTGGGGGACGGGAGGGCGCGCTTGGCCGCGATGAGGTCGGTGAGGTACGCCGTCATCGCCAGGCCGGCGGCCGACGCGGCCTCGTGGCTGGTGGCCGCGACGATCTCGGCGGACCAGGCACGGAAGGGGGCCCGGTCCTCGCCCGGTACGCCGAGCAGTTCGCAGATCACGGTCACCGGCAGCGGAAAGGCGTAGGCATCGACGAGATCGGCCTCTCCCGCCGGTGCCAGCGCGCCGACCAGGCCGTCGGCCATCTCCTGGACGCGCCCGCGCATCGCCTGGACGCGGTGCCGGGTGAACTCGCGTGCCACCAGCCGGCGTAGCCGGGTGTGGTCCGGCGGGTCGACCTGGAGCAGGTTCCGTCCGATCGCGTACCCGCCGTCGTGGGTCCAGGACGCCGAGTGCCGTACGTCGTTGCGCAGCCGCTCGTCGGCCAGCGCGGCCCGTACCGCTCGGGCGTCGGTCACCAGCCAGGCGGCCTCCTTCGACGGCAGCAGCACATGGTGGATGCCTCCCTGCGCGCGCAGTTCCGCGTAGCGGCTGTGCGGATCGGCGGTGAAGCGGTCCTGGTCGGGGACCAGTTCGACGAGTGTCACGGTGCCTGCCCTCCGGTGGCGTGGACGTGCGGCGGATGACGGCGGCAGCAGCCGTAAGTGGGGACTGCTCCCCGCTTCCGGTTTCCGACCGTAGCAGAAAGTGGGGAGTGCTCCACGGTTCGGGTAGCGTGAGGGCGTGAGACAAGACGCGGAGCGCAACCGGCTACGGATCCTGGAAGCAGCGCGGGAGGTCTACGCGGAGCAGGGCGTGGAAGCCCCCCTCGACGTGATCGCCCGCCGGGCGGCCGTCGGCAACGCCACGCTCTACCGGCGGTTCCCGGACCGCGCCGCCCTGATCGAGGCGGTGTTCCACGATCTGCTGGCAGCGACGCGCGAAGCGGGCGAGCGTGCCCGCGAGGCCGAGGATCCGTGGGCGGGTCTGGTCGACTACGTGACGCACATCTTCACGGGACTCGCCGCCGACCGGGGCGTCACCGACCTGATGACCACGACGATCCCCGGGATCCCTTCGCTGGAGGGCCTGTACGCCCACAACGCCGAGACCTTCGGACTGCTCCTCGCCCGCTGCCGCGAGAGCGGCACGGTCTGCGAGGACGTGACGGTCGAGGACCTGCTCTTCGTCCTCGCCGCCCTGGGCCGGGCCGTCCCGGCCGCCGAGGCGGCGTCGCCCGGTGCCTGGCGGCGTCCGCTGGCGATCCTCCTCAACGGGCTGCGGGCCACGGGCGCGTCCCTGCCCGGCCCCGTTCCGACCCCGGGCGAGCTGGAGCAGGCGCTGTCCCGACTGCACTGATCGTGCCCGCCGGCGGACGATGTGCCGGTGGCCAGCGGGCAGAGAACCCGCAGGCAGAAAAAGGGCTGCGAGCGAGCGTGGCGCTCTGGCTACGATCGGCCGCATGCTCTCCACCGACCGTCTCCTCGCCTTCGCGGCGATGTCCTTCCTGCTGATCGTGATACCCGGCCCGAGCGTGCTGTTCGTGGTCGGGAGGGCATTGGCGCAGGGCCGTCGCGCCGCGCTGACCACCGTCGTGGGGAACACGCTCGGTGCCTACGTCCTCGTCGTCGCCGTGGCCCTCGGGGTCGGTGCCGTGGTCGAACGCTCGGTCGTCGTCTTCACGACGCTGAAGCTGGTGGGCGCCGCGTACCTGGTGTATCTGGGGATCAAGGCCGTACGGGAACGCGGGTCGTTGCATGCCGCGTTCTCGGGCGACGCCCCTGTGCACAGCAGTTGGCGCACGCTCGCGGACGGGTTCGCCGTCGGGGTGGCCAACCCGAAGACCATCGTGTTCTTCGCCGCCGTGCTGCCGCAGTTCGTCGACCGCGGCCAGGGAAACGTCACGGGCCAGATGCTGCTGCTCGGCCTGGTCTTCAACGTCATCGCGCTGGCCTGCGACAGTGTCTGGGGGCTGGTCGCCGCCACCGCGCGGAGCTGGTTCGCCAGGTCGCCGCGGCGGCTGGCACTGGTCGGCGGAGTGGGCGGGGTGACCATGATCGGCCTCGGCGTCACGGTCGCCGCGACGGGCCGCAAGGACTGACGCCGCCCGGTCCTCGTGCGCGGAGCCGGTGAGCATACGGAGGCGAGCACGGGGGGTGACCGGTGTGACGCTGCGGATACGCCGGCAGGTGCGCGAGCAGGCTCCCGGCCGGGGCCGGAACGGAGTGCCCGGCGGGCCCGCCCGGCTCGCGCGCCGGGCTCGTCCTGCCTGGTCACGACCGATCCCGGCCCCGGGAAAAGGCAGTCACGGAGGGCCCTGAACCCCTGGTATTGTTGTCCATGTCGCCGCGGGGATGCTCACGGCCGACACACACCTTGTCCGGGTGGCGGAATGGCAGACGCGCTAGCTTGAGGTGCTAGTGCCCTTTATCGGGCGTGGGGGTTCAAGTCCCCCCTCGGACACCACGGAGAAACCCCACATGATGTGGGGTTTCTTTTGTTTCCGGGCTCGAAAGGTACGGGGTCCGGTTCGGGCCGCACCCGCCCGGCCCGCGCACCGCGCTCACTCCGTGCCGGTCGCCCGGCGAGGCCCCCTCACCGCCGGTAGAGCGCGTTGATGTCCGCCGCGTACGCCCCCGCGATCGCCCGCCGCTTGAGCTTCAGCGTCGGTGTCATCAGACCGGAGTCCAGCGTGAACTCCCTCGGCAGGATCCGGAAGGCGCGGATGGACTCCGCCTGGGACACCCGGGTGTTGGCCCGGGAGACCGCGCGCTGGATCTGGGCCCTCAGGTCCTCGTCGTCCGTCATCGCCGACACGTCCCACTGCGGCTTCCCCTTCAGGGCCAGCCAGTGCGCCAGCGCCTCCGGGTCCACCGTGATCAGGGCGGCGATGTACGGCTGGTCGTCGCCGACGATCAGGCACTGGGAGATCAGCGGATGGTGGCGCAGCTGCTCCTCCAGCGGCAGTGGGGCCACGCTCTTGCCGCCGCTGGTGATGATGATGTCCTTCTTGCGGCCCGTGATGACGAGGTAGCCCTCCTCGTCGAGATGGCCGGTGTCACCGGTGGCGAACCACCCGTCCCGCAGCACCGCCTCGGTGGCCTTCGGGTTGTTGAGATAGCCCGCGAAGACCGTCTCGCCGGCCACCCACACCTCGCCGTCCTCCGCGATGTGCACCGCGCAGCCCGGAATCGGCCGGCCCACCGTGCCGAACCTGACCTCGCCCGGCGGCTGTGCCGTGATCGCTCCCGCGGTCTCGGTGAGGCCGTAGCCGTCGTACACGGTGACGCCCGCGCCCGCGAAGAACAGCCCGAGCTCGCGGCGGAGAGTGGAGCCGCCCGAGACCGCGGTGCGTACCTGGCCGCCCAGTACCGCACGCAGTTTGGTGTACACCAGACGGTCGTACACGGCGTGCAGGACCTTCAGGGAAGGACCCGGACCGTGGCCCGCGCCGGTCGACTGGCGCTCCAGGGACTCCGCGTAACGCACCGCGACGGCGGCGGCCTTGTCGAAGAGGCCGAGGTTGCCCGCGCCCTCGGCGGTCCGGCGGGCCTTGTGGAAGATCTTCTCGAAGATGTACGGCACCGCGAACAGGAACGTCGGCCGGAACGACGACAGGGCCGGCAGCAGCGACTCGGGGCTCAGATCGGGCTGATGGCCCAGCCGTATGCCGCCGCGCAGACACGCGACCCCGACCATCAGGCCGTAAATGTGCGCGACGGGAAGAAAGTTGAGGATCGACGGCTGCACACCGGGTTCGGCGAGAATGCCGCCCCACCCTTCGAGCAGGATGTCGCACTCGGCGGCGAGGTTGCCGTGCGTGATGAGGCAGCCCTTGGGGCTGCCGGTGGTGCCGGAGGTGTAGGTGATCGCGGCGATCTGGTCCGGCAGCACCGCGGCACGGTGACGGTGGATCATCTCGTCGTCCAGCGTGAGCCCTTCCTCGACGAGGGTCGCCACACAGCCCCGGTCCATCTGCCAGATCGCGGTCAGGGCCGACTGCGAGTCGGAGGCCGCCGCCACCGTCATCGCGTGGTTCTCGTGCTCGACCACGATCGCCCTGACCTGGGCGTCGTTGAGGATCCAGCGCACCTGCTCGATGGACGAGGTGGGATACACGGGAACGATCTCCGCGCCCACCGACCACAGGGCGTGGGCCAGCACCGTCCACTCGTAGCGCGTACGGGACATGAGCGCGACGCGGTCGCCGAAGCGGATGCCGTTGGCCAGGAACCCCTTGGCCACGGCGACGACTTGATCGCACAGCTCCCGCGCGGTCACCGGCTCCCAGGTGCCCTCGTCCCGCCCGGTGCGGCGTGACACCTGCACGAGGGAGGGATGACGCAGAGCGGCCTCGAACACCGAATCGGCGAGGCCGCCCGTGCGTTCGTACCCGGGACGGAACGGAGGACCGTGTCCTTGCATCGTGGCCTCTCCCTTCCCCACCCCCGGGGCGCCGTGCCGTGCACTCAGGGAGCGCAAGATACCGTCCGGACGGTCCGGCTGCCTAGGTTCCGGGCACATCGGCACATTTTCCGTGTGCGTGGCGCCCGCTCGGCACGCGGAATGACGGTGTGTCATGCCGGCCGGAGTCGCGCCGCAGGGGCCCGTGACCTGCCCGCCGCCCCCGTTCCTGTCCGCGGATCCGGTGTCGCGGCGCAGCTCGTACGCCCCGTGCTGTGGAGCGACCGGGTGAACTGCCTCCGCCACGCACCACGCACACGAGGTCCCCGGGCATAGGTGGTGTGTCTGCCGCCCGGGCGGACCCCTTCGTCCAGGGGAGACCCGTCGCGCGGGAGCGGTGGCGTCGAGCGCATCACCCGACGAGGGCCCAGTCGCACGTGACCGGTCACGACCGGCGCGTGTCTCGTCCCGTCCCGGAGCTGCCCATGCACGAGGCGAAGCCGAGGCACAACGCGACGCCGCCCCCGCTGATGCGCGAGATGCTGCGGTTCGGCACGGTCGGCGGCCTCGGTGTGGCGGTGAACTTCGCCGTGTTCAATCTGTGCCGCGCGGCCACGTCCGAGTCGGTCGTGCGATGCAGTATCGCCGGCACCGCCGCGGCGATCGTCTTCAACTACCTGGGCTATCGCTACTTCACCTACCGCGAGAGGGACAAGCGCAGCCCCGCCCGGCAGTTCTCCCTGTTCGTCGCCTTCAGCCTCGTCGGTCTGCTGATCGAGAACGGAACGCTCTACGCGGCGACCTACTGGCTCGGCTGGAACGGCGTCCTGCAGAACAACCTGGTGAAGGCACTCGGCCTCGCGGCCGCGACGGCCTTCCGGTTCTGGGCGTACCGCACCTGGGTCTTTCTGCTGCCGTCCGGCGCACACAGGCGGGACTCCCCGGCGCCTCAGGGCCGTGGGTCCTGAGAGCTGTGCCGCAATGCGCGTACGGGCCGGGCCCGTTACGCAGCCGAGCTGTGCCGCACCGCGTCCGCCGCCGTACGACGCGGCGATGCGAAGACCTCCGACTCCGGAACGTTCCGCACCCGCCACAGGTACCTGATGTCCCGGCCGAACGACCACAGCAGGAGGCCGAGCGCCATGCCCACGGCCGTCAGCGCCGGCCACTGCGGCAGGATTTCCGCGCCCACCACCAGGAGCACGATCCCCTGGAGCGCCGCCACCGTCTTGCGGGCCGTGCTCGGGGGGAGGGCGCCGTTCAGCCAGGGGAGGACGCGGGCCGCGGCGACGAACGCGTAGCGCATCGTGCCGATCAGCAGCACCCAGGGACCCAGCGACATGGCGACATAGATGCTGAGCACCAGGATGAGGAAGGCGTCGACCTCCATGTCGAAGCGCGCCCCGAGTGCGGACGACGTTCCCGTGCGCCGGGCCACCTTGCCGTCGACCGCGTCGAGTATCAGCGCCACCGCTGTCAGGGCGACCAGCACGGTGACCGGGCGGGGGCTCTCGAAGGAGTCCGCGACAAGCGCGGTCACTCCGCCGACGAGCGTGGCCCGGGCGAGCGTGACGCGGTTGGCCGCGCCGAAGGAGCGGAGCCAGGAGCGGGACAGGGCGCGGGTGAGCACGGCCCAGGTGACGAGCGCGAACGCCAGGCCCGTCAGCCACCCCGCGAGCCCCAGACCCATCGCCGATCCGAGGAGGGCGAGCAGCAGCAGTTGAGCACCCGCACCCACGGCCGTCTCCTGGTGCAGGAGCCTCCTGTCGAGCGTGTCGTTCAAGGTCACCGTGTGTCCTCCGGCTGTGTGACAGAGTCCGTGAGTGCCGCGTACCGTGTCCGCGGCTTCGTAAAGATCAGTACGTGGACCGCTGCCCGAATGTTCAGGAGGACGCCTCATGGAGCTCACCGCCCGCGCCTTCTGGCTCCGCTCACCCGGCCACGGAGAGATCCGGGACGTGTCCCTGCCGGCCCCCACGGACGACGACGTCGTGGTGCGCACCCTCTACTCGGGGGTGAGCCGAGGGACGGAGACTCTCGTCTTCCGGGGCGGAGTTCCGGAGAACCAGCACACGACGATGCGGGCGCCGTTCCAGGAGGGCGACTTCCCGGGCCCGGTGAAGTACGGGTACCTCAATGTCGGCCTGGTGGAAGCGGGGCCGCGGGAGCTGGTCGGCCGTACCGTCTTCTGTCTCTACCCGCACCAGACCCGCTATGTCGTCCCCGCGAGCGCCGTGACACCGGTGCCGGACGGGGTGCCCGCCGCGCGGGCCGTGCTGGCCGGAACCGTGGAGACCGCGGTGAACGCCCTGTGGGACGCCGCGCCGCTGGTCGGCGACCGGATCGCCGTCGTCGGAGCGGGCATGATCGGCGCGTCGGTGGCCGCCGTCCTCGCCCGGTTCCCCGCCGTACGCGTCCAGTTGGTCGACGCCGACCCCGGCCGTGCCACCGTCGCCAAGGCCCTCGGGGTCGACTTCGCGCTCCCCGAGGAAGCCAAGGGCGACTGCGATCTCGTCGTCCACGCCAGCGCCACCGAGGCCGGGCTCACCCGCTCGCTGGAGTTGCTCGCCCCGGAGGGGACGGTTCTCGAACTGAGCTGGTACGGCGACCGCCGCGTCAGCCTGCCGCTCGGGGAGGCCTTCCACTCCCGCCGGCTGGTCGTCCGCAGCAGCCAGGTGGGGACCGTGTCCCCGGCCCGGGGCTCCCGCCGGACGTTCGCCGACCGGCTCGCCATCGCGCTCGATCTTCTCGCGGACCCCGTCTTCGACACGTTCGTCACCGGCGAGTGCGCGTTCGACGAGCTTCCGGAGGTACTGCCGCGGCTCGCCTCGGGCGACCTGCCTGCGATGTGTCTCCGGGTTCTGTACGAATCTGCTGCTGATCCGGCCTGAACAAGGAGAACAGGCCGGCCGTACTACACGACAGACCCCGGCAGGGGGTCAGAGGCGCCGTACCTGGAGGATCGTCCGTTGTTCAGCATCACCGTCCGCGATCACCTCATGATCGCTCACAGCTTCCGTGGAGAGGTCTTCGGACCCGCGCAGCGCCTGCACGGAGCGACCTTCCTCGTGGACGCCACGTTCCGGCGTGCCGAACTCGACGCCGACAACATCGTCGTCGACATCGGCCTCGCCACCACCGAGCTGGGCACCGTCGTGGCCGCGCTGAACTACCGCAACCTCGACGACGAGCCCGACTTCGCGGGCATCAACACCTCCACGGAGGCGCTGGCCAAGGTCATCGCCGACCGTCTCGCCGACCGGGTGCACGCCGGTGCACTGGGCGAAGGCGCCCGGGAGATCGCCGGCATCACGGTCACGCTGCACGAGTCCCACATCGCGTGGGCGAGTTACGAGCGAACGCTGTGACGTCCGTGGACCGTGCCGACGCCGCCACCCCGCCCTCGCGCGCGGTGCACTTCGTCATGCCCGGTGGTGTCGACGACCCCGCCGCACCCAGCGGCGGCAACGTGTACGACCGCCGGGTCTGCCGGGACCTGTCCCGTATCGGCTGGCAGGTCCACGAGCACACCGTCGCGGGCGGCTGGCCGCAGCCCGACGCCGCGGCGCGCAACGAACTGCGCCGCATCCTGGCCGAGCAGGCCGACGGTTCCCTCGTCCTCGTCGACGGAATCGTCGCCTGCGGGGTGCCCGACATCGTCGTCCCCGAGGCGGAGCGGCTGCGCCTGGTGGTCCTGGTGCATCTGCCGCTCGGCGACGAGACGGGACTGGTCGCCGCCAAGGCGGCGGAGCTGGACGCCCTGGAGCGCGACACCCTGCGCGCCGTCAGGGCGGTCGTGGTGACGAGCCATTGGGCGGCACGCCGCCTCGCGGCCCACCACCGGCTCGCACCCGACCGGCTCCATGTCGCCGCCCCCGGCGTCGACACCGAGCCCGCGGCACCCGGCACCGACGGTGTCTCGCGGCTGCTGTGCGTGGCGGCCGTGACTCCGCGCAAGGGCCAGTACCGGCTGGTGAAGGCGCTTGCGGGCGTCGCGGACCTGCCCTGGTCCTGTCTGTGTGTCGGCGGCCTCGACCACGACCCCGGCTACGTCTCCGGGCTGCGTGAGCTCATCGGCAACTCCGGTCTCTCCGACCGTGTCCGGCTCGCGGGTCCGCTCCCGCGGGAAGAACTCGCCGCCCACTACGCCGCCGCCGATCTGCTCGTCCTCACCTCGTACGCCGAGACGTACGGCATGGCCGTCACCGAGGCACTCGCCCACGGCGTGCCCGTCCTCGCGACGGCCGTGGGCGGACTCCCCGAGGCGGTCGGCCGGGCACCCGACGGCAGTGTGCCGGGCATCCTCGTCCGGTCCGAGGACCCGTCGGCCCTCCCGGCGGCGCTCCGCCGCTGGTTCGACGAGCCCGAACTGCGCCGGCAACTGAAGGCGGCGGCACTCGGCCGCCGCGCCGTGCTCGACGGCTGGGAGACGACAGCGCGTCATCTCGCCGGAGCACTCGAACACCTCCTGCACGAACCCCGGAGGGTCGCATGACCGCCACCGAAGTGCCTCGTTACGCCCCCGAGTGGCTGGAGCTGCGCGAGCCCGCCGACGCGGCCGCACGCGCGCGTGAACTCCTCGCCCCCCTGATCAGCGCTCTGACGAGTGGTCAGGACGACGGCACGGGTCTCGTGATCCACGACCTCGGCTGCGGCAGCGGGTCCATGGGCCGCTGGCTCGCCCCCCGGCTGACCGGCGCGCAGCACTGGGTCCTGCACGACCGCGATCCCGAACTGCTCGTACTGGCCGCCGACCGAACCCCCCGGACCGCCGACGACGGCAGCCCCGTCACGGTCGCGACCGTACGCGGTGATCTCGCCGGTCTCACCGCCGCGACCCTCGCGGGCGCCTCACTCGTGACGGCGTCGGCCCTGCTGGACGTCCTGACCCGCGAGGAGATCGACTCTCTCGCCGCGGCCTGTGCCGAGGCCGGCTGCCCGGCGCTGCTGGCCCTGTCCGTCATGGGCCGGGTCGAACTGACCCCCGCCGACCCGCTCGACGCCGAGATCCAAGAGGCCTTCAACGCCCACCAGCGGCGCGGCGGACTGCTGGGCCCCGACGCCGTGACGCAGGCTTCGGAGGCCTTCGCACGGCACGGCATGACCGTGCGGGTGCACGCCAGCCCGTGGCGGCTCGGCGCCGAGGAGTCGGAGCTGACGGGGGAGTGGCTGCAGGGCTGGGTCGGCGCCGCGTGCGAGGAACGCCCGGACCTCGGGCCGCGTGCCGTCGAGTATCTGCGGCGCCGCCTGGCGGCCTGCGCCGCGCGCGAGTTGGAGGTGGTCGTGCACCACAGCGATCTGCTGGCACTGCCCCGGCCGACGGGCGGGACGTCATGAGCGCACAGAACCTCAAGGGCCGGATCGGCACGGTCGCCGGTGCGGCGATCCTCGCGGTGCTGCTGTGGCGCCTGGGCACCGGCGCCTTCCTGGACGGACTGCGCAGGATCGACGGTCCCACCCTCCTCGCCGCGCTCGGCATCGGTCTGTTCACCACCGTCCTCAGCGCCTGGCGGTGGTGCGTGGTCGCCCGCGGACTGAACATCAAACTGCCGCTCGGCGGCGCCGTCGCCGACTACTACCGGGCCTTGTTCCTCAACGCGGCACTGCCCGGCGGCGTACTCGGCGATGTGCACCGAGCCGTACGGCACGGGCAGAACACGGGCGACATCGGCCGGGGGGTCCGCGCCGTCGTCCTGGAGCGGACGGCGGGCCAGATCGTGCTGCTCGTCGCAGGCGTAACGATCCTGCTCACGCTGCCCTCGCCGGTCCTGGCCGTGACCCGCGACGCGGTCGCGTCCCCCCTGGCCGCCGTCGTACTCGCGGCGCTGTGCGCCCTCGGTGTCGCGGCCGCCGTCCGCCGGCGCCGCAAGCCCGCAACCTCCCGCTGGCGCAGGGCGGTCCGCGCCACGCTCACCGAGGCGCGGACCGCGCTGCTGGCCCGCGGGAGCTGGCCCGCCGTGGTGGTCTCGTCCGTCGCCGTACTGGCGGGCCACCTCGCGATGTTCCTCGTGGCGGCCCGCGCCGCCGGCTCCACCGCGCCCTTCGCCGAACTGGCCCCGCTGATGGTGCTGGCGCTGCTCGCCATGGCGTTGCCGCTCAACGTCGGCGGCTGGGGCCCAAGAGAAGGCGCCACCGCCTGGGCCTTCGGCGCCGCCGGCCTCGGCGCGGCCCAGGGCCTGACCGTCGCCGTGGTGTACGGAGTTCTCGCGTTCGCCGCGAGTCTGCCCGGCATGCTCGTGCTTGCCGGGCAGTGGCTCGTGCGGCTACGGCGTTCCGAGTCCGAACTCGAAAAGGGTGTCCTCGCCGAGCATGGCGCGCCGCGTCGGCGGACGCAGCGCCTCACGCATCACGGACGTGCCCGCGAAGCGCAGACCGGGAACGCCGTCGCCCAGCAGGACCGGTGCGACGGTGACGTACAGCCGGTCGAGTGCCTGCTCGTGCAGGAAGCGCGACACGGTGACACCGCCGCCCTCGATCAGCATCCGGCCGAGACCGCGGCTCGCCAGGGTCTCGACCAGCCGACGGGGGGCGAACGCGTCGTCGTCCGGCAGCGTCAGCACGTCAACACCGCCACTGCCGCCACCGACACTGTCGCGCACCCGCTTCTCGTGGCCGCCGCCGGCGCCGACCACCCACAGAGTGGGAGCTGACCCATCGGTGAAGACCTTGCGCTCCAGAGGGACCCGGCCGCGCGGATCGAGCACGACACGCACCGGGTTGGTACCGGCGCAGGCGCGCACCGTCAGCTGGGGATCGTCCGAGACGGCGGTGCCCGCCCCGACCACGACAGCGTCGGCGAGCGCCCGGAGCCGGTGCAGATGACGACGGTCCTCCTCGCCGGTGACGAAGTCGGCGTCGCCGGTACGCGTGGCGATGAAGCCGTCGACGCTCTGACCGAGCTGAGCGACGGTCAGACGCGGACCGGCCAGGCACAGCGGCAGATACAGATCGGCGAGCGCCTCCGCTTCGGGCGAAGCGTCCTGGCTCCACCGCCGGACCCCGTCCCGGCCGAGCACCAGCCCGGCGGCCTCGGCATCCGCCTCGGAGCGCACACCGAGCAGCAGTTCCCACGCCTGTTCCTCCGTCAGGGAGGTGCCGTGAACACTCATCGCGCCTCCTCCCCGGAGAGAAGTGACAGGTATTCACCGAAGGAATCGACGAGTGAGGCCAGCAGCTCCTTCCCCTTATCCGCGGACGCCAGCGACGGGCGGCCGATGACACCGGACTCCGTATAGCCCGGCATACCGAGAGTGAGCAGATGCCTGCGGTCGTCGGCGACGTGATCCGCCGTCTCATAACCGGGACGGACCACGTCCGGATGGGCGTGCAACAGGATGGATGTCTCCACTTCTCCGGCATGCATATCGCTGTGCGACGAGGTCTCCAGACCGGCTCTCGTCCGGGCCGCAGCCCAGTCGCCCGAGCCCGGGAAAAGAGCCATCCGCATACCGCTGAAGGAGGCGGATTCCTGAACAACATTACGCAGCACGTAATTTCCGCCGTGCCCGTTCACCAGAATCAGCGAGGTGATACCGGAGCGGCGGAGGGAGTCGGCGATATCACGGACCACGGCATAAAGCGTCGTGGCGGAAATACTGACAGTACCCGGCCAGGCGGCATGCTCGTGGGAGCAGGACACCGTCACGGGAGGAAGGTGGAGAACCGGATGCGCGGCGGCGATCTCGGCGGCGATCGTGCCGGCGATGACCGTGTCGGTCACCAGGGGGAGAAATGCTCCGTGTTGCTCGAAGCTGCCGATGGGAAGCACGGCAACGTCGGCCCGGCGGGCCCGTACGTCCTCCGTGGTGTCCGTCGGGAGCAGGCCCGAAGCCCACTGTGGTGTTCCCGAACCGCTCATGTCGTTCCGGCCTTTCGTACGTCACTGCAAGGGATATGGCCGGTCGAACGTGATGAACCGGGCACTCGGTTGATGCGTCGTCTCTCATTTTCCCCCACGCCGCCTTGGAATTACCACCTGCCCGGTTAGGATCGAGCCATGATAGAAAGTGATGACGTGTTCGACGACGACGGTACTCGTCCGTCCGGAGTCGAGCGCGCGGTGAGTGTCCGGCTTGCCACCGTGCACGGCGATTTCCTTGCCATCGGCTACCTCGACCGCAATCGCGGTGAGGAGCAAATGGTGCTCGTTTACGGAGACGTCGAGACCGAAGGTGCGCTCACCCGACTGCACTCGGAGTGTCTCACCGGAGATGTCTTCGGCTCCAAGCACTGCGATTGCGGCGAGCAACTGTCCGCGGCGCTGGGTGCGATAGTCAAGGAGGGCCGCGGCATTCTTGTCTACCTCCAGGGACATGAGGGCCGGGGGATCGGGCTGCTCGCCAAACTCCGTGCGATGAAACTCCAGGCGGAGGGCATGGACACGGTCGAGGCCAATATCGCCCAGGGGCTGCCGGTCGACGCGCGTGACTACCAGGTCGCGGCCGACATCCTGCACGACCTCGGCGTGCGGTCCGTGCGGCTGCTGTCCAACAACCCGCGGAAGCGGGAGTCGCTGCAACGGCACGGGATCAAGATCGACTCCCAGGTGCCGCTGCTGATTCCGCCGAGCGAGGAGAACAAGTCCTACCAGTGGACGAAGCGCGACCGTCTCGACCACTACCTGCCGCACCTGGACATCGCGGCGGACTAGCGGACGCGCCCCGGTCGTTGGGGCGGGCCGACGACGCGGTGGGCGGCCGGCCCGGGAGTCGAAACACGGGCCGGCCGGTGCTCATGGCATGGGCCGGCGCGGGGCTCAGTTCCCGTCGCGCTCGGACCCGGGCGGGCTCAGGGACTGTCCGCGATGTCGTTCGCCGCTATGTAGCCGAACGTCATCGCCGGACCGATCGTCGAGCCCGCCCCGGCGTAACTGCGCCCCATGACAGCCGCGCTGGCATTCCCCGCCGCGTACAGGCCCGGGATCACGGAGCCGTCGGGGCGGAGAACCCGGGCGCGGGCGTCGGTCGTCAGGCCGCCCTTGGTGCCGAGGTCACCGGGCACGATCCGGAACGCGTGGAACGGCGGCAGCCACAGCGGTGCCAGGCAGGAGTTGGGCGCGATCCCGGGGTCGGTGTAGTAGTGGTCGTACGCGCTGTCGCCTCTGTGGAAGTCGGCGTCCGAGCCCGCGCGGGCCTGGCTGTTGAAGCGGTTGACGGTCGCCCGGAGCGCCGCCGCCGGTACGCCGATCCGCCCCGCCAGCTGGTCCAGGCTCCACGCCGTGTGCACGGCACCGGACGCGTACCAGGAGTCCGGGAGGACGAAGGTGGGCGCGATGTCCTTGAACAGATACCGGTTGCGGTAGTTCTGGTCGACCACCAGCCACGCCGGGATGTCCGGTGAGCTCGCGTTGCGCTCGTACATGACGTGGACGACATCGCTGTACGGCGCCGCCTCGTTGACGAACCGCGCCCCGGCCTGGTTGACCAGGAGACTGCCCGGCAGGGTGCGTTCGGCCAGGCAGAAGTACGGTTCGCCCGGCAGCGGGATCGCCGGCCCCCACCAGGCGTCGTCCATCAGGGCGAGCGCCCCTCCTGCCCGTTTACCCGCCCGGATCCCGTCACCCGTGTTCTCCTTGGCGCCCACCGTCCAGTCGGTGCCGATCGGCTGCTGCTGATAGCGGTCGCGCATCGCCGCGTTGTGCTCGAAGCCGCCCGACCCGACGACGACCGCGCGCCGGGCCCGGACGAGCCCGGGTGCGCCGCCGCGTGTCACGACCGCGCCGGTGACCCGGCCGTTCTCCATGTGCAGATCGGAGAGCGGGGTGCTCAGCCACACCGGTACCCCCGCGCTCATCAACCCGGCCCGCAGTCCGCCCGCCAGTGCCTGGCCCATGGTGAGCGGCCGCTGTCCGAGCAGGGCGGCCCGGGTCCCGCGGGCCAGGCACTCGGCCGCGACGGCGGCACCCTTGATGCTGACGGCGGCGAGGGCGATCCACTTGTAGTCGGCGCTGAAGACGACCATCCCGGCGGGGACGGGGAGGTAGGGAGCGTTCAGCCGGCTCAGCTCCGCGCCGAGGATGTTGCCGTCCAACTGGGCGGGCTCGATGGACCGTCCCACCGACAGTCCGCCGGGCAGCTCGGGGTAGTAGTCGCTGTAGCCCTCCATCCAGCGGAATCGCAACGGGCTGTTGGCCATCACGAACGAGATCATGGACGGTCCGTGCGCGAGGAACGCCCGTTGCCGGTCGGCGCCGACCTCGTCCCCGACGACGGCGGCCAGATAGGCCGCGGCCTTCTGCGGGGTGTCGGGCACACCCGCGGCGAGGGTCACCGGATTGTTCGGAATCCAGATCCCCGCGCCGGACCGGGCCGCCGAACCTCCGTACGTGGGCGCCTTCTCCACGACCCCGCAGCTCAGCCCGCGACGCGCGGCGGTGAGCGCGGCGGTCATCCCGGCCGCACCGGAGCCGACCACGACGACGTCGTACGTCCCGAGGAGAGGCGGCTCCGCCGCGTGGGCGGAGGCCGCCGGCAGACCGGCGGCGACGGCGAGCCCCGCGCCGGCGGCCCCGAGGACATGGCGGCGCGAGGGTCCGATGGTGTCCGGTACCGGCGTGATCTCGGGCATGGTGAGTCGCTCCAGTGGGGTGACGGGGGCGGTGCGGCGCCATGCTGATGGGTCGTCAGAGAAGGTCGCGCGGGGGTCTTGTGAAGTCAAGAGGCCCGCGGCCGGTGCCCTGCTTCGGTCACACGACCGGTTCGGCGGCCTCCGTCGGATCCACCACCCCGGGCACGAACTCGGGATTGACCGTGTCGAAGTACACGCTGTTCGTGCCGAGATCGAAGTGGAACCGGCCCCGGTAGACCGCCTGCGTGATGTGCCGGTCGTAGCGCGGGCTGGTCAGCCACCGGGCATGCTCGGGCAGAAACCTCTCCAGTGCCGTGGGCGCGGGCTCCGGGACCCCGGGGGAGAAGCCGTACGCGGTCAGGCCGACGACGGCCGCGGCTCTGCCCGCCGGCAGCCGGGCGATGCCGACCACCCGGATCTGCGGATCGGGTTCGGGGACGGACGCACGTCCGTGGCGGTTCGGGTTGAAGCCGAGCCAGTGAGGATCGGACAGCTGCCCGATGGAGGTGAACCGCCGTCGGAGCGGGGCCGTGTCCGTGCGCACTCTCTCCCGGTCCGCCCGGGAGGGGTCGTCATCGGTGGCCGCGTAGATGCCGGTACCGCCGCCGACGACGGTGAGGCCGCCCAGAAGGAGCCAGCCGCGGCGGCTCAGCGAGATCGACACCGTCATGGCCCCCGTTCGTTCGAGGGCAGATCCTAGCCCTCGTCAGCCCACGTGCACCCGGGGTCTGCGGGCCGGGTCCGGTTCCGCACGGCGCAGGATCTCGCGTGTCACCGGTGCCACCTCGCCGCTGCCGAAGACGAGGAAGCGGAACAGCTGACCGATCGGGCCGCCTTCCGTCCAGGTGAAGTACGCGTGGGGGACCCGGCCCGTTCTGTCGCGCAGCGACATCAGCACCGCGGCGACCGTGTTGGGCACGGTCGTGCCCTCCACCCGCAGCCGGCGCACGCCGTGCTTCTCGTCGCCATGGACGATCAGGTCGGCGCTGAAATCGGAGGAGTCCTTCACGAACGCCTCCAGGAAGAGGACCTGCCGTCCGAGCGGGATGGGGGTCTCCTCGCGCTGGCTCCGTTCCTTCTCGCGGTAGGCGGCCGTGCTGTGTTCCTGCGGCTCGTTGGCGATGAGCTGGAGCGGCCCCTCGGCGGCCGCCTCGTCGATGAACTGCGCCGCCCTGCCGTCGAGGACGACCTCGACCGCACGCAGCTCGAAGGCGCGGCGGACGCGGGAGACGAAGGACGTCACCATGATCGCGAAGATGAACAGCAGCGCGATCTTGATGCCGTCGGGCCGTTCGATGATGTTGGCGACCAGCGTGTACGCGAAGACGGCGGTGATCGTCCCGAATCCGATCGCGGCCCGCCGGCGGCCGCTGCGGTGCACCGCGACCGTCGAGGCGAAGGCCGCCGACAGCATGAGGACCAGCACGCCGGTGGCGTACGCGCCGCTCTGCTTGTCGACGTTCGCGTCGAAGTACACCGTGATCATCACGGCGATCGCCATGAAGACCAGGACGAGGGGCCGCACCGCCCGTGCCCATTCGGGCGCCATGCCGTAGCGGGGCAGGAACCGCGGTACGAGGTTCAGCAGCCCGGCCAGCGCGGACGCTCCGGCGAACCACAGGATGCAGATGGTGGAGAGGTCGTAGACCGTGCCGAAGACCTCGCCCAGATTCTCGTGCGCCAGATAGGCGAGCGCCCGCCCGTTCGCCGGGCCGCCGGCCTGGAATGCCTCCTGCGGGATCAGCAGGGTGGTGGCCAGGCTGGACAGCAGAAGGAAGCAGCACATCGTCAGCGCGGCGGTGGTCAGCAGCTTGCGGGTGTCGCGGATCCGGCCGGCCGGATTCCGGTACGTGTCGCCGGGACCGCCCTTGATCTGCGGCATCACCGCCACGCCGGTCTCGAAGCCGGACATGCCGAGCGCCAGCTTCGGGAACACCAGCAGTGCCACACCGATCATGGCCAGGGGAGAGGAGTGCTCGGCGGTCATGGCGCTCCACCAGTCGCCGATCACCACGGGCTTCCCGGTCACCTGCCAGGCGGCGGAGACCAGCACCACCAGATTGAGCCCGAGATACGCGGCCACGAGGGGGACCGCGATGCCGATCGCCTCGTGAAAACCACGGAGGAAGACGGCACCCAGCAGTCCGATGAGGATCAGGGTGATCCAGATGCCCGAGTTGTGCATCCAGTGCGGCGCGAACGGGTTCTCCACCACGTGCGCCGCGGCGTCGGCGGCCGAAAGAGTGATGGTGATGACGAAGTCGGTGGCCGCGAAACCCAGCAGCACCAGGACCAACAGCTTCCCCGACCACCATGTCAGGAGCCGCTCCAGCATCGCGATCGAGCCCTCGCCGTGCGGTGACTCCTTGGCCACCCGCCGGTAGACGGGCAGGGCGCCGAACAGGGTCAGCGCCAGCAGGACGAGGGTCGCGATCGGGGACAGCAGCCCCGCGGCGAGCGCCGCGATACCGGGCTGGTAGCCCAGGGTCGAGAAGTAGTCCACGCCGCTGAGGCACATGACGCGCCACCAGGGATTGCCCGGGTGGTCGGGCGGCGGTTCGCCGTGCGGCGCGGGGTACCGGGCCGCCTGTTCACTGCCCTGGAGCAGCCACGTACGCCAGCGTCGCTTCCCCACCCGCCGTCGGGGCCCGGTCTCGGTCTGCGCGCCGGTCATGGGCCTCCTCACCTTCGTCGCGTGCGCGGACAGCGAGCCCATCGTCGCCCGGGGGCCGGGCGTCGGCAGCCCGCGTGAGGGCCGTTCAGGGGGCGTACGTCGGCGCCGGGCGGGCGAACCGTCGACAGCCGGCCCCTACCGCCCCCCGCTCCGGCCGCGCCTCACGCCATCTGGCGGCGCACCAGCTCCTGGAGGTGACCACCGCGCGCGAGCAGGTCCGCGGGTGCCCCTTCCTCGACCACCTTGCCGTCCGCCATCACGATCACCCGGTCGGCGTCCATCACCGTCGACAGCCGGTGCGCGATGACGATCCGGCTGGCGCTGAGCGTGCGGGTGCTGTCGATGACGATGCGCTGGGTCTCGTTGTCCAGCGCGCTGGTCGCCTCGTCGAAGAACAGGACGCGCGGCCGGCGGATCAGCGCCTGAGCGATCATCAGCCGCTGCCGCTGGCCACCGGAGACCGCGCCGCCTCCCGCGATCATGGTGTGCAGCCCCATCGGCATCCGCTTGATGTCCTCGGCGAGGCCGGCCATCTCGGCGGCCTGCCACACCTCTTCCTCAGCGAATTCCTCGGCACCGCAGATGCAGTCCAGGATCGAGCCGGTGAGCGGCTGCGCGTTCTGCAGGACGACACCGCACTGCCGTCGTACGGCCGCCTGGTCCAGCGCGGCCAGATCCTGGCCGTCGTAGAGCACGCTGCCGGAGACCGGACGGTCGAAGCCGATGAGCAGCCGCAACAGGGTCGACTTGCCGCAGCCGCTCGGCCCCACGATCGCCACGAACTCGCCGGCACCCACCTGGAGGGAGACGTCGTCGAGAACCAGCGGGCCGTCGTCGCCGTAGCGGAACGACAGCCGGCGTGCCTCCAGGGCACCGGTCAGCGCGCCGGGCTGGGCGCTGGAGCCGCGCACCTCCGGGGCCTCGTCGAGCACCGGCCTGATCTGCTCGATCATCGGCAGTGCGGCGGCGACCGAGACGAGCGCGCCGGTGAGCTGGGTGACCGAGGAGAGCAGCATGGTGACGGCGGTGTTGAACGTCAGGAACTCACCCGCCGACATGCTGCCGCGGGCGGGGCCCGCCAGCAGCATGAACATCGTGAGGGCGCACAGCGGCAGATAGACGGCGTCGAGCACGGTCGTCAGATTCCTGATGCGTCCCGCGCGCTGCTGCAACTCGCGCGAGCGCGCGAACTCCCGGGCCCACGCCGCGTACGCGAAGCTCTCCGCCGCGGCGACCCGCAGCTTCGGCAGCCCTCGCAGGGTCTGGAACGCCTGGTTGTTCAGCTTGTTGCCGAGTTCCACCAGCTCCCGCTGCCACTTCAACTGCCACAGGCCCATCCCGAGGAAGACCGCGCCGATCACGGCCAGCATGCCGATGGCGGCCAGCGCCAGGGGCACGCTGTAGCAGAGCAGCAGCACGATGTTCATGGTTCCGATCGTGCTCGCCTGCACCGCGACCGGACCGATGCCGGACAGCACCCGGCGCACCGCACTGACACCCATCGCCGCACTGGCCAGCTCCCCGGTGGAGCGCTCGGCGAAGAACGTCGTCGGCAGCCGCAGCAGCCGGTCCCACACGGCCGGTTGCAGCGAGCTCTCGATCCGCCCCTCCATCCGCAGAACCGTGAGGTTCTGCAGCAGCATGAAGGCCGCGGCCACGATGCCGGCGATCATCACGGCCACCGACACCTGCACGATCAGGCTGCGCTCGGCCGTGGGCACGTACACGCCGAGGACCTGTCCGGTGGCGATGGGCACCAGCGCCCCGAGACCGACCGTCACCAGCGCGCCGACGGCGAGATTGCGCAGATCCATCCGCGTGCCGCGCAGGCTGAACCGCAGCAACCGCCAGAACGTCGGAGGCTCTTCCGGCAGCGGCCGGTAGAACATCACGCCGCTCGGTTCGAACTCCTCGGCGCTGTCCCCGCCGATGCGCCGCCGCAGTCCCGATGCCGGGTTCACGGCCTCGTAGCGTCCGCGCCGCCACAACAGCGCGACCGGCGCACCCGACTTGGCCCAGTGGCCGACCAGCGGACCGATGTCGGTGCGCCACCAGCGTCCGGAGAGCCGGACCGTGCGGGTCCGGATCCGGGAGTGCATCGCCACCCGCTCCACCGGGCCGACCCGGTCGTCGACCGCGGTGCCCTTCGGCGGCTCGGTCAGCGTGATCCCCGCCGCCTCGGCGACCTGACGGCACACCGCGTACGTGGCGTCGTCCGCGGCGGTGTCCCGTCCGCTCGCGCCGCGCCCGGCCCGGTCAGGTCTGCCGATCGAGGCGATCAGCGCCTGGTCGGCCCTGGCCCGTACGGCTTCACCGGCCCTGATGCCGGCGGCCGTACGGTCCTCGTGGGCGCGCTCCAGCTGGTCGATCCAGCGGTCCACCGCCGACAGGAGCCGGTAGTGCTGGTTCACCATGCGCTGCCAGAGTGCGGCGTCGACGAGCAGATCGCCGGCCGCGTCGGCGCTGTAGGCGCCGCCGTACTGGACGCTGCCGGACGGCACCGGCATCCACAGGATGTCGTCGTCGGCGACGGCCTCCTCGACCGGCCGGCCGTTGAGCGCAGCCTCGAAGAGGACCCCGAGAGCCCGTCCGGTCCCGAGGGAGAACGCGTACTCCAGGGCGGTCGGCATCCCCTCCTGACCGTACTGCACGGTGTCGTACTGGCCCGTGTCGAACTGCCCGGTGTCGTACCCGGCGTACTCGGGGCGGTACAGCTCCCTCAGTTGGATCCGGCGCAGCAGACAGTCCTGCGACGGGCGGCCGACCAGGGTGTGCTGCGGTCCCTCGACCGGGCCGAGGAGTACGGTCCCCGCCTCCAGGCGGCCGAGGAAGTGCCACTGCCCCTGCTGCGCCGCGTCGACGGCGAACACGTCGAGCGCACCGCCGACGACGAGCCACAGCACCTGCGGCCCCTCCAGCGGCACACTGCGCAGTCCTGCGCAGTCGACGGGGTGGCCGAGGCCGCCGAGAGCGTGGGTGACGGGGTCGCCGCTGCCGGCGCCGGCGACGGCTGACGGGTGGACGGACGACACGTCAGTGCTCCCTGACCAGGTCGGCATAGGCACCGCCGGCTGCCACCAGATGCTCGTGACGGCCGCGTTCGACCACCGTGCCGTGGTCGAGGACGACGATCTCGTCGCTGTCCCGCACGGTGCTCAGCCGATGGGCGATGACGACGCACGCACAGCCGCGGCGCCGCAGGTTGTCGATGATGAGCTGCTCCGTCTGCGCGTCGAGGGCGCTCGTCACCTCGTCGAGGACGAGGACGCTGGGCCGGCGCACCAGCGCGCGGGCGATCTCCAGCCGCTGGCGCTGCCCGCCGGAGAAGTTACGGCCGTCCTGCTCGACGCGGCTGTGGATGCCGTCGGGGCGGCGGGCGATCACATCGTCGTAGAGGGCTGCGTCCCGCAGGGCCGCGACGACGGCGTCGTCCGGGATCGAGGGGTCCCACAGGGCCACGTTGTCGCGGACGGTGCCCTCGAAGAGGAAGACGTCCTGGTCGACGAAGGAGACCGAGGCCGCCAGCGCGCTGCGGGGAATGTCCTCGAGACGCCGGCCGTCGATCCGGATCGTGCCCTCCCACGGGCTGTAGAGCCCGGCGATGAGGCGCGAGACGGTGGACTTGCCGCTGCCGGACCCGCCGACGAGCGCGACCTGCTGCCCGGGCCCGACGGTCAGCGAGAAATCGGTGAGCAGGGGCTTGTCCAGCGGGCTGTAGCCGAAGGTGATGCCGTCCAGCGTCACATGGCCCGTGAGCCTGCGGGTGCTGGGGTCCGGCTCGTCGCGCGAGTAGAGCTCGTCGACCGGGAAGTTCTCGACGTCCTTCAGGCGGGCCACATCCGCGGCGAAGTCCTGGATACGGCCGGCCACACCGTTCAGCCGGGTGATCGGCGCGGTGAAGCGGGTCACGAGCGCCTGGAACGCGACGAGGAGACCGACCGAGATCGCTCCCTCCACCGCCCGCATACCGCCGATCCACAGGATCAGCGCGCTGTTGAAGGTCGCGAGGGTCGGTGCGACGATCGCGAGGACCGCGCTCGGCACACCGAGGCGCTGCTGCTCCTCCAGCGTGGTCGCGTGCTGCCCGGCCCAGCGGCGGAAGAAGCCGTTCTCGCCGCCGGTCGCCTTCATGGTCTCGATGAGCTGAAGGCCCGTGTACGAGGTGTTCGTCAGCTTCGCGCTGTCGGCCCGCAGCTTCTGTGTATGAGTGGCCCGCAGCCGGATCACGATCCGCATCGCCACCACGTTCAGCAGCGCGATCAGCACACCGATGACGGTGAGTTGGGGGTCGTAGGTCCACAGCAGGAAGGCGTAGAGGATCACGACGACGCCGTCCACGCCCGCAGCTGCGAGATCGCGCGCCAGCGTCTCGGCCACCGCGTCGTTGGACTGGAGCCGCTGCACCAGATCGGCCGGGCTGCGCTGGGCGAAGAACGTGACCGGCAACCGCAGCAGATGCCGGAAGAACCGCGCGCTGCCGAGGGTCGAGGAAATGACACGGCCGCGCAGCAGATTCGCCTGCTGGAGCCAGGTGAGGACGGCGGTGAGCACCACCAGCGCGGCCATCGAGGCGAACAGCGGCCCCAGTAGCGAGGTCTGCTCGCCGATCAGGAACATGTCGATGTAGGTGCGGCTCAGCGCGGGCAGCGCGGCGCCCACGGCGACCAGCAGCAGACTCGCGAACAGAGCGGCCAGCAGCGTGCCCTTGGTGCCGCGCAGCCGGGCGGGCATCGCGCCCGCGACGCCAGGCTTGCGGCCGCCGCGGCGGAAGGCGGCGGTCGGCTCGAAGACCAGGACGACACCGGTGAAGCTGGTGTCGAAGTCCTCCATCGTCACGAAGCGGCGGCCCTTGTCGGGGTCGTTGATGTGCACCCCGCGCCGGCCGAAGCGGCGCCCCATGCCGTCGTAGACGACGTAGTGGTTGAACTCCCAGAACAGGATGGCCGGCGCCTGGACCTCGGCGAGCGCCGCGGGCTCCATCTGCATGCCCTTGGCCTGAAGGCCGTAACTCCGGGCGGCCTTGAGGACGTTGCTGGCGCGCGATCCGTCGCGGGAGACACCGCAGGCGATCCGCAGCTCCTCCAGCGGCACATGCCGTCCGTAGTGGGCGAGCACCATGGCGAGCGACGCGGCGCCGCACTCCAGGGCCTCCATCTGGAGGATGGTGGGGGTGCGGACGGTGCTGCGCCTGCGCGGCTTCGGGGGACGGCTGCGCTGCGCGCGCCGTCGGCCGCCGCCGGTCTCCTGCCGCTGGCGGCGGCGGCCCGGAGGAGGCAACTGCTGCTGCGGTGCCTGCCGTTGTGACCCCCGCCGCTGTGACGCTGCGGTGTTGCCTGTCGCGGTCATGGAAGCAGCCAATCGATCGGGTGCTGCTCGCTGAGACGGATGGCAGCGCTCGTGAGGGTCATCGACTCGATCTCGAAGGGCGGGCCGTCCGAGGAGGACCAGGTGTAGCCGGATCTGGTCGTCTTCGAGGCGTCGAGGCGCACCAGGACCGCCACCGGCTGGCCGCTCTGCGAGAACTGCTCACCGAGCTGGCTGCTGCCGAGGAAGCCGCTGATCCGCTGACGGGTCTGCGCGGTCCTGCCCACGGCCTTCACCGTGCCGCGGAGCACGCCGTACTGCTGGGTCGGCACGGACTGCACGGTGAGATCCACCGAGGCGCCGACGGGCACGGTCGATCCCCGCTCCGCCGGTACGTAGACCATCGCCATCAGGGGGTCGTTCGCCCCCTTCGCACGCTCCACGGCGGCCACGTCGGCTCCGGTCGTGACCACGGAGCCGATGGTGGCGGCGAGCGTCGTCAGCCGTCCGGCGGCGATGCTGCGGACGACGACGGCTCCCTGCTGGGTACGCACCTTCACCAGGGGGGAGTTGGCGGCCACCCGCTCACCCTCCTCGGCGAGGACCTCGGTGATCTGACCGGAGACGGGGCTCTGGAGGATGTAGCTGCCCTGGCCGTAGGTGAGGACGCCGGGGGCCTTCACGGTGGAGGTGATGGATCCGGTCACGGCCCAGAACGCTGCGGCGATCATGACGAGAACGGTCACGGACAGCACGAGCAGACCCTGCGGCCGGGCGAACCGTACCGGCAGGTCGAGTTCCTCGGGCGAACGCAGTTTGGAGAGGGCCTGTTGGCGGAATTGCACGACGCTTTCCCTCTACTGCGGGGATCCCCGGCGCTGCGGGAATCGGTGACGGGCGCGGAACACCCGTGGACGTACGGGTCCGTGGGGTACACGGGTACAGCGGGAAGGACACGGGGGCGGACCGGGACGGGCCCCACACGGACGACGGCCGTGCTGTCCGGAACCTGGTGGGCTCGGACAGCACGGCCATGGCGCGTCGGCTCAAGAGGGGAACAGCCGACGGGCCGTCATCGACCGGTGGGTGTGCCGCTCGGGGCGGCACACGGTCCAGTCAGAGACCGGCGACGAGGCCCGTCACGCCGGCGGTGTTCAGGCCGGTGAGGCCCTCGACCGTGCCGGTCACGGAGCCGACGGTGCCGGCGGCGGCGGCGAGGGTGCCGGAGACGGGAACGACCGAGTCGACGGTGCCCGTGACGGCGCCGACGGCCTGGTTCACGAGGCCACCGGCCACGTTGTCGAGGTCGGCGTCCGAGATTTCCTGGGTCTCGACCTGGAAGTTGTTCATGATGGGGGTTCCCTTCGCATGGATATATCGAAATTGCCGCGACCGAGCCATCGTCAGGTGAGTCCTGTCGCAGCGGCGGTGGTCGTACGAGTCAGGCGAGCCCGTATTCGGAAACCCCTTCGTACGACTCCCGCGGTGCGAAGGATCAAAGCACGGGGCTGCGTTGCTCAGCCAATCGGACAAGCGCCGATCCGCTGTCTCCAAGGCCGCTGGATTACCTGACGTGTACGCGCGTCCATGAGTTGGCGGCAGCTTCTTCACGTGTCTCCACGCATTGATCGCCGCACGTCAGCGCGACCAGGCCGACGGAACGGGACATTCCGCCTCGACGTGTACGGTGCGCGGACCCGCAGGGGAACGGCTGTCGGAAACGTTGTGACGCCGAGGTATTCAGTGTGCAGATTCGCTGAAGAGTGCCGTGTGTTTCGGCGGCATGTCGCCGGATGTCACGCGATGCAGTCGAGAGGCTATTCCGTGCTACCGCCGACCCTGGGTGCGCGGCACATAAAGGCATAACGGAGTTCCGTCGGGCGAGATACGGAATGGTCGAATTACTGCCGATTCTTCAGTGCTCCAGGATGCTCAACGCCCCCTTTCGGGACGAGGTGGTGCAAGGTGCGACAGCGGCATCCGCCGGAACCATTGACAAGCTGATGGTCCGTCAGGATGTTGTGGGCATGGCGAAGATGCGCGGGCGTCTGATCGGTCTCCTCATCGTCCTGACGGCCTCGTTGACGGTGGGAGAGCCGTCCGTTGCCGCTCCGGTGCCCGAACCCCAGCCGGGTACACCGCCGTTCGGTGAACGGGCCGCGGCCGTGCGCGCCGCCCCCGGCGGGCTCTGGTTCGACGAGCAGGCCGCTTCCTCGTTCACCGTCGGGAACGGGCGCTTCACCGACGGACTCGGCCGCGAGGTCGTCCTGCGCGGCTACAACGTCTCGGGCGAGACCAAGCTCGCCGAGAACAAGGGGCTGCCCTTTGCCTCCGTCGCCGACGCGGAGAAGTCGGCGGCCGCGCTGCGCAACCTCGGCGGCGGCAACACGGCGCGCTTCCTGCTCTCCTGGGCGTACGCCGAGCCCGTGCGCGGGCAGGTCGATGTCACCTACCTCGCCGCCGTCACCGCGCAGATACGGGCCTTCCTCGCGGCAGGCGTCCGCGTCTACCCCGACTTCCACCAGGACCTCTTCTCCCGCCACCTCTTCCACGAGGGCAGTTGGTACACCGGCGACGGCGCCCCGCGGTGGGTCGTCGAGGCAGGCGGCTACCCCCGGGAGTCCTGCGGGATCTGCCTCTTCTGGGGGCAGAACATCACCCAGAACGAGGCCGTGAAGCGCGCCACGTACGACTTCTGGCACAACCGGGGCGGAGTTCAGGACGCCTTCCTCGCCACCGCGCGGACCACGATGGCGTACCTCGCCGAGCACCTGACCCCGGCGGAGTTCGCCGGCATCGCCGGCTTCGACCCCTACAACGAACCGCACGCCGGGACCTACGACGCCGGCCAGAGCAGCCGGGCCTGGGAACGGGACGTCCTCTGGCCGTTCTACGAGAAGTTCCGTGCCCGCATGGACGAGGCGGGCTGGCGCCACAAGCCCGCGTTCGTGGAGCCGAACCTCTTCTGGAACGCCAACCTCGCCTTCCAGAAGCAGGAGGGCGGCCTGCTGGACGCCGGGACGCTCGGCCCGCGCTACGTCTTCAACACCCACTTCTACGACCAGAAGGCCATCTCCGGCATCTTCATGTGGGGCAAGGCGGCCGACGGCCAGTACAGCGGCGACTTCGGCACGGTCCGCGACCGCGCGGCGGCCGCGGGTACGGCGGGCATCGTCAGCGAGTTCGGCCACCCGCTCACGGGCTCGGTCTCCGACAAGGCCCCGACGATCGGCAAGGCGATGTACCAGGCCCTGGACTCCCGCCTGCCCGGCGCCACATGGTGGTCACGCCCCCAGGACTCGGGCCCGGTTCTCTCGGGCACCCAATGGCAGTGGGACATCTACCACGGCCGCCACCACGAACTCATGAACGGCAACCCGGACAAGGTCCTGACCGCGGCGGACGCGTGGAACGACGAAGACCTCTCGGCGGTCCGCCTGGACGACTCCGGCACCCCGGTCCTGCGCCAGGACGCCCGGCTCCTGGACCGGCTGTACCCGAGCGCCGTGGCCGGCCGCACGGTGGCCTTCACCTACGAGGACCGGGCGCGCGACGGCTCGACGACGCTGACATGGAACCCGGTCCCGGCCTCGCTGCCGAAGGTCCGCGAACTGGTGGGGGCGGGCCAGTACGGTCTCCTGCTCTGGCGCTCGACGGGCGTCACCGCGCCGACAGAACTGCACCTGCCGGCCTCGTTCCCGAGTGCGACGACGACGGTGGTCTCGGACGTGGGTTCGGTACACGGCTTGCCGGCGTATGCGGCGGGGGTACCGGTGGCAGTGGCGCCGGAGGTGGGCGGAACGGGAAGCAGGCGGCTACTGCTGACACCGGCGGCCGAGGGGCTGCACTACGCACTGGTGACGAACGGGGCGGAGGCGTCGGCGCCGTCGGGGGAGCTGCTGCGGGCGGCGAAGGCGGAACTGGCGGGGTGGGCGGCGGGGCGGGGCTGAATCCTCTCCCCTTTTCCCGGCCGCAGTGACCCCTGACGGTCTCTCACCATGTCCTCACAGGTCGTCTGGAACCTTGTAGAGCCCATCAGTTGTCTCATGCGAGAGTAGATGATCTTAAAGTCGTACTGGTTGTTGTGACGGGGGTAGGTGCGTCGTGGGTTACACGATTCCTGAGGGCGTCGACACGATGCTCGACGTGGTCGGCGTGGGCTGGCCCAACGTCGACGAGGACGCGTACCGCGATATGGCGGACGCGCTGCGGGAGTTCGCGGACGACGCGGACGAGGACGGCCATGCCGCGCACCAGCACGTCCAGCGCCTGCTCTCCAGCGGTCAGAGCGAATCACTGACGGCGCTGGACAAGCACTGGAAGAAGGTGTCGGGCAAGCACAAGGACCTGGCGAAGGCGGCCCGCATCATCGCCGGCGCGCTGGACCGGGTGGCCGACATCATCGTGGCCCGGAAGATCGCCGCGGTCGGCGAACTCGCCGACCTGTGTGCCACGGTGGGCATCACCCTCGCGTTCGCGCCGGTGACCGCCGGTCTGTCGACGCTCATCGCGGGAGCGAAGATCGCGGCCACCCGGATCGCGTTCAAGCGGATCCTGAAGGAGATGGCGGAGGCGGCGGTCTCGGAGATCGTCGCGACGCTGACCCAGCCCGCGGTCGCCGCGATCGAGAACGTGGTGGCGGACCTGGCCATCCAGACCGCGATGAACATCGCCGGGGTGCAGGACGGGTACGACAAGGACCAGACGGTGAAGGCCGGGAAGGAGGGCCTTCAGCTCAACTCCGCCCCTGGCTCGGGCGGTCCGGGACCCGGTGGCGGGCCGGTGATCGACCACGACGCGCACGGCAATGTGGGGATGCACCTGGCCGGCGTGCAGGTGTCGATGAACAACAAGGCCGGGAGCAAGCTGGGCAGGGCCAAGGGCCACCACGGCCGCGCCAAGGGCAAGGACTCCCTGACCGCGGTCCTGGACACGACCATCGAAGGCGTCACGGAGAAGCTCGGCAAGGCGCTGAAGGACCTGGGCGAACACGTCGGCACGACTTTGCCGAAGGCGATCGGCAAGAGCTCGAAGACCCACAAGGAAACCGACCAGGACATCCACGACAGGGTGCGCGGGATCAAGGGCGGGGACCGCAAGGGCGAGGGTGGGGTGGAGGGGCGGCGGGGTGCTTCGGGGCCTGCGCGACCCCGTCCCAAGTCGATGCGAGAGCTGGTGGAACGGGCCCGCGAGGTCGCGATGGCACTCCTCAGCCGGCGGTGCAAGACCGACCCGGTGGATGTGGCGACCGGAGAGATGGTTCTCGCCCAGACGGATCTCGCCCTGCCGGGCGTCCTGTCCCTGGTACTGAGGCGCACCCACATATCCAGCTATCGCTTCGGCACCTGGTTCGGCCCCAGCTGGGCCTCCACGCTCGACGAACGCCTGGAGATGACCGGCGCGGGCGCTGCCTGGGCACGGGAGGACGGCTCAGTCCTGGTCTATCCGGCGCTTCCGCCCGAGGACGGCGAGGTGGAGGTGTTGCCGCTGGAGGGTGAGCGGATGCCTCTCGTTTTCGAGGAGCGAGGGGTCCTCGGCGATGTCACGTACGCGGTCACGGATCCGCGTTCGGGTATCACCCGGCGGTTCACGGGCAACCCGTACGGCTCGGGTCTGTACTGGCTGGGTGAAGTCGAGGACCGCAACGGCAATGCCGTACTGATCGGCCGCGGCGAGGACGGCCTGCCCGTCACTGTCGTCCACGAGGGCGGGTACCGCGTGCGCGTCACCACCGACCCCGGCCTGGGCCGGGTCACCGCTTTGGACGTGCAGACCCCTGAGGGGCCGGTGCGGGTCGCGTCCTTCGGCTACGACCCGGAGCGGAACCTGGAGGCCGTCTCGGGCGCATCCGGCGTGCCGTTGCGTTTCACCTACGACGACGAGCGCCGCGTCACGTCGTGGACCGACCGCAATGATCACACCTACTCCTATGTGTACGACACCGCGGGGCGGGTGGTGGAGACGATCGGCCCCGACGGGGCCCTCTCCTCGCACTTCTCCTACGACTCCGAGTCCCGCGTCACCCGGTTCACGGACTCCACCGGGGCGGTCACCGTCACCCGCCTGAACAGCCTCGGCCAGACCATCGCCGAGACCGACGCCCTCGGCCACACCGTGCTGTTCACCTGGGACCGCTACGACAATCTGCTCTCCCGCACCGACGAACTCGGGACCACGTCCCGGTTCACCTACGACGAACGCGGCAACCTGACCACGGTGCACTACCCGGACGGACGGGAGGCGTCGGCCACGTACGACGACCTGCACCTGCCGGTATCGATGACGGGTCCGGACGGCACTGTCTGGCAGCAGGCATTCGACGAGTCCGGCAACCGAACCACGATCATTGCCCCCGACGGAAACTCGACCGCGTTCACATACGACGGGGCCGGCGCCCTCGCCACGGTGACCTTCCCCAACGGCACCGTGGAGCGGCGCACCAACGACCCGGCGGGTCTGACGCTATCGGTCACCGATCCGCAGGGCGCAACCTACGCGGTCAGGCGCGATGCCTTCGGGCAGCCCTGTGAGTCGATCGATCCAGCCGGGTCGGTCACCCGCCTGGAGTGGACGCATGAGGGCTGGCTGTCGCGATGCACGGCACCGGACGGCACGAGCGAGTCGTGGACGTGGGACGAGGAGGGCAACTGCCTCTCGTACACCAATCCCATGGGCGGCGTTGTCGGGTTCGAGTACACGTGGTTCGACCTGCTCGCCGCCCGGACGGGCGCCGACGGGGCACGCTACGAGTTCACCTACGACACCGAGCTACGGGTCACCGGCGTCCTCAACCCGCAGGGCAGGACGTGGAGTTACCGCTACGGACCGACGGGTCTCCCCACATCGGAATCCGATTTCGACGGGCGTACCACTACGTACGACCATGATGCCGCAGGACGCCTCATCGCCCGTACGAGCCCTCTCGGCCGGCGCATCGCCATGTCGTACGACGCCGTCGGCAACGTGGTGGCGAAGGACGCCGCCGGAATCGTCACCCGCTACTCCTACGATGTCGCGGACCGACTGACCCGGGCCGAGTCACCGACATCCACGCTCGCCGTGGAGCGCGACGCGACGGGGCGGCTGCTGGCAGAGACCGTCGACGGGCGCGCCATGTTCTTCGGCTACGACGCACACGGCGAACTGGTGTCGCGCACCACCCCCACGGGGGCGGTGACCTCGTACTCGTACGACGCCGGCGGCAACCGGGTGCGCGTCGAAGGGTCCGGGCACGTCCTCGACTACAGGCGCGATGAACTGGGCCGCGAGCTGCAGCGCTCGTTCGGGCCCTCCGGCGCACCGGTAACGCTCGCGTCGGGCTGGGACGCGATCGGTCGCCTGACGTCGCAGACGGTTTCCACAGCGCGGCGCACAGTCTGCTCGCGGGCATTCGCCTATCGCGCCGACGGCTTTCTCACCTCAGCGACCGACCAACTGAGCGGCCTGACGACGCGGTTCGAGCTTGACCCGGTGGGCCGTCCGCTCGGCGTCACTGCCGGCGACTGGTCGGAGAGTTACACCTACGACGCCACCGGAAACCAGACCGGCGCTCAATGGCCCGACAAGGCCCGCCACACGGAGGGCCGCGGCGAACGGACCTACGACGGGACGCGCCTCCTCGGAGCGGGCGGTGTGCGCTACGAGTACGACGTCGCCGGACGGATCGTGCTGCGCCAGAAGCGGCGCCTGTCCCGCAAGCCCGATACCTGGCGCTACGCGTGGGATGCCGAGGACCGCCTGGAGTCCTGCACCACCCCCGACGGCACGGTCTGGCGATACACCTACGACCCGCTCGGGCGCCGTACGGCCAAGCACCGTATGGCACCCGACGGAGCTACGGTCGCAGCCACCGTTCACTTCGCCTGGGACGACACGCGGTTGGCCGAGCAGACGGACACCTCGACCGGGGTGACGCTGACCTGGGACCACGAGGGGTACCGCCCCGTCTCCCAGCTGGAACGCCGTACAGTCGCGGACTCCTCGCAGGACGAGGTCGACAGCCGCTACTTCGCCATCGTCACCGACCTCGTCGGCACGCCCACCGAACTCGTCGACGAGCAGGGCCGGATCGCCTGGCACAAGCGATCCACGGTCTGGGGCCTCACAGCCTGGGCCCGCGAAGCGGACGCTTACACTCCGCTGCGCTTCCCCGGTCAGTACGACGACCCGGAAACCGGTCTCCACTACAACCTCCAGCGGCACTACGACCCGGAGACGGCGCGCTATGTGTCGGCGGACCCGTTGGGCTTGGCGCCGGCGCCCAATCCGGCGACCTACGTGACCAATCCGTACACGTGGATGGACCCTGAGGGGCTGATCTCCAAGGGCTGTACGGTCAACGGTGGTTGGTACGGCGGTCTGATGCCCGCGAATCTGAAGGACAAGACGACGGGCAAGCCCCTGTACGGCGTCAGGATGGAAGTCAATCACATTCCACCCAAGGCGGCCTGGAAAGACGTCACCAACCCTGGCTTCTATCGAGCGGGGAAACCGCACGACGAGCAGGAGGTTCGCCGGGGACCGGCCATCCGCATGGAGCGGGACGATCACCTGGACCTCTACAGCACCGGATACAGCGTCCAGACGCAGGCATGGCATCTGAGGCAGCGAGAGCTGATCAGCCAGGGGCGTCTGACCGAGGCGATGAGGATGGATATCGTCGACATCAAGAGTAAGTTCCCTGGCAAGTACGATCAGCACATCGAGGAGATGGTCGCGAGTCTCAAACACAATAAGCCGCTCCAGGCCATGCTGGCCAAGCGCGGCTGGTCGATCGACGAAGCGGCCCTGTTGGCCTGAGACGGGTTGCGGCCGAGCATAGAAAGCAGAACAACGATGGACATTGAAATCGTGCCTCATGTCGGCGCCGGACCGTTCCGTCTCGGCATGTCCTTCGATGAGGCCATGCAAGTGGCGCACGAGCGGGGCACTGTGAAGCACGGTGCCGAAGGCGAAAGGCCGCCTGGCAAGTATGTGGTGAAGCAGCCCGACACCACCCTCAACTTTGTGCTCATCTTCGAAGCAGACGAGAAATTGGACGGCATCGAATTGTGGCGCTTTCTGAGTGAGGACGAGGACGTGCACGTCACCCTCGACGGGTTCGATGTCTTCCGCACCCCGAAGAAGGAGCTGCGCCGCCGGATCGAGGGCCGCGGACACGTCATCGATTACAACGACCTCGGCTTCGACGGTATCCCGGACCTCAACGTCATCCTCGCCAACGCGAGCAGCCAGGAGTTCCCCACCGATCCGAGGACCGGTGCCCCGCTGTACTTCGACTACGCGTTGGTGGCCACGAGGATCGCCTTGTGAAGCCGTCGAGCGGATGGACGCCTGACCTGTTGCCGCTCGTAGGTGCGCGATGATTCCGGAGCTGTTGCCGAAGGCGGGGGTGTCCGAGGTTGCCGGCTTGCACCGAGTCGGCAACAGGGAATGAGCAGCACGTATGGATGTCGATATTCTGCCGCACATCGGTGCTGGCCCGTTCCGGCACGGCATGCCCTTCGGCGAAGCCATGGAGAGCGCTCATAGGCTGGGCCGGATCAGTCATCGGCCAGGGGCCGAGCGGCCGCCGGGGATGTATGCGGTGAACCTCGATGACTCCGCGTTCCCATTCGTCCTGTCCTTCCCTCAGGACGGGACGCTGACTGCTGTTGAGCTCTGGCGCTTCCGCGTGGAGGACGCCGATATCAACGCCACCTTCGATGGACTGGACGTTTTCCGTACTCCCGGCGAGCAGCTGGTTTCGCAGATGGAGGAAAGCGGTCACTCCGTCGCCTGACGGATTCCCAGCGACGGCGAGCGGATCGGAACTGCGGCGTGGACATGGACCTGGTACTCGACCCTCCTCGTGGAGTGGCGCCCGTGCTCCTGGGGATGACACTGGATGAAGCGGTGTCCGCGGTGAGTGTCTGGGGCGAGGCCAAGGTGCTGCGCCGTAGCACCCGCAGGTCCGTGAAGGTCTTGGCAGTGTGCGAAGGCGTCAGCTATCAGGCGCTGCTGGAGGACGGGGAGCGCGTCACCGCGATCGAACTGTGGTGGCCGGGTGAAGGCAAGGAGACCAACACGCGCGTCCTGCTGGACGGCGACGACGTCTTCAGGACACCGGCCGAGGACATCCTCGAACGCGCGAGGGCGGCGGGCCTGCGTGTCGACGATTCCCAGCCGGATTCTCCGGTCGTCCCCGGCGTCTCGCTGGGATTCACACGGCAGACGTCGCAGGAAGTTCCCCGTGACTCCCACGGCCTTCCGCTGTATTTCACGTCCGTCCTTGTCGGGAACGAGGACTATTACAACTACCGCTACGAGAGCGGCTCTTGACGGCACTCAGGGTGAACGTCAGTCGCCCACAACCTTCTCGGTGGGGGGCAAGCAGTGTGGCCCCGGGGGTGGACAACGTGAGGAGGGGACGATGATTCTGGAGCTGCTGCCGGAGGTGGGAGTTGCCACGCTCAGGCTCGGTATGTCGGCCGACGAGGCGGTTGGGGCCGCGCGCGAACTGGGCTTTGCCCCTTCCGACCCGGAATACGGCGGCGCGCCTGGGCAGGTGCTCTGCGAGCATGAGGAGTCCCAGACGGAGTTCAATCTCGGCTTCACCAAGGGCGCGCTGACAGACATCCACGTCTACCGGTTCCGAGTCGAGGACGCGGATGTGACGGTCGTCCTCGACGGGCTCGACGTCTTCCGGACTCCCAGTGAAGATCTGTTGGAGCGCCTTGAGGAGCGTGGCCACACGGTCGAGCAGAACGACGACGGCGTGGACACCCTTCCCGCCCTCAAAGTCATTCTGTCGAACGAGAGCAGCTTCGAATACCCGATGGACGAGGAGGGGGACCCGGTCTACTTCGACTACGCCCTCGTCACCTCGGTGGACTTCTTTGGGCCGCGCGGGGACTGACCCCTGCGGCCGTCCGGGGCGGGCACGGTCGCGGCCAACAGTGGAACAGGGACCGACGGTGCCTTGTACCGCGCCGGGCTGTGCTGCCGGGTGACGACCTATCGCGGGCGATCCGGCTGAAGCCAGCGCTGCTGGGGGACGGGCAGCAGGTCACGGCGACAGACCTGTGGTGGTCGGGCGAGGGCAAGGAGACCGGCACGCGCGTGCCGCTGGACTGCGAGGACGTCTTCCGAACGTCCGCGGGGGACATCCTCGAATGTTCACGGGCGCGAGCGCGGCCGGAATCCCCGGTCATTCCCGGAGCCTCGCTGGGCTTCACCGGCGGACGTCACACTGGAACGTACCGTGGCGCGCGGTCGGGGCTGCGCGCTGCCTGGGCCTCGGTGGGCTTCGGGGGTCCGCGCGGAGGCTGACGAACTGCAACAGCGGCACTGGCGGGGGTTTCTGTGACCAGCTTCGACGACCTCGTCCGGCTCTGTCCGCCCCCGGCCGACCCGCCCCGGGTGGACTGGGACGCCGTCGAAGGCACCCTGGCCATTCGGCTGCCGGAGGACTACAAGCAGCTGGCCGCCGCCTTCGGTCCCGGCGCATTCTGCAACTTCATGCGCGTTCACCACCCGCACGGGGCGACCGACTGGGTCTGTCTCACCGGCTCGATGCCTGCCACTGTTCGTGCCCAGCTGGAGCAGGACCGCAATCGAGGCACCGACACCGGGCCCCATGACCCGGCGAACCTCTTCGCCATCGGGGTGACCGACAACGGCGAGTACTTGTTCTGGGTCAGCGAACCGGCCACGGAGCCTGATACCTGGTGCATTGCTGTCAACGAAGCCCGTGGCCCCGGCTGGTACACCTTCGACGGCACACTCACCGACTTCCTCGCGTCGGTGCTCAGCGGCACGACACGCGTGCCGTTGTTTCCGGATGATCTCCTCGCCCAGGGGCCGTCTTTCGCCCCCTCCGCAACAGCATCCGGCGACCCCGAGCCCTCAGCTCCCCGTGCTCCCCGAGCCCTTGACGGCAAGACGGTCCGAGCCTGGGCCCGCGCCAACGGCTACCAGGTACCGGACCGCGGACGCATCCCCGCCGAGGTCCTCACCGCGTGGGAGCGGGCCAACAGCAGCGCGCCGTGATGGCCGGTTCTTACCCACGCGGGGGAGTCAGCGCGTTCACCAGCTCCGCCAGCGCCACCGCCAGCGGAGTCAGCCCCGGCCCCGTCGGCCCTCCCGGTTCCTTCATGTAGACGTCCCGCCGGATCTCGACCATCAGCGCGCTGACCCGGGCGTCCTTGGCGTAGTACTCCAGCGGTACGTACGTCCCGGCGAAGGGGCTGTTGATCCCGGTTCCGCCGAAGTCCCCGAACGCCTCCTGCGCGAGGGCGAGAAGTTCGGGCGGAGTGTGGAAGGCGTCCGTGCCCAGGCAGATGGGCGGCCGCGGGCCGTCGCCGTGGAGTTCGTACGGCAGGGGCTCGCTCGGGTACGAGTGGACATCGATGATCACGGCTCGCCCGGCCGTCTCCAGCCGGTCCGCAACGGCCGCGGTCATGGCCGCCGCGTACGGGTGGAAGTAGCGGTCGATCAGCGGCCGGCCGTCGAAGCCGTCGGGGCGGAGCGGCTCCCGGTGCGTGGTCCGCGTGTAGACCGCGCCCATGCCGACCGAGAGCATTTCCTCCCGCTCATCGGGGAAGCGTTCCGGGTCGATCACCAGCCTGGACAGCCGGTTGACGAACTGCCAGGGCGGGAGGGGGCAGAGTCCGGCGGCCGCGGTGGCCAGTTCGGCCGTGTGGGAGTCGGTGATGTGGCCGAGTTCGGCCGCGAGGGAGTCGTCGTCCAGCAGGATCCCGTCACGCACGGACGCCGGAAGCGCCCGCGAGGAGTGCGGGACGTGAAGGATCACCGGCGACGCCTCGGCACCGGCCAGCAGATGGAAGGGCTCGCGCGCGTTCTCGGGGAGTGTGGTCATCGCCTTCTCGTGGGCCGGGGCCGGTGGCCGGTGTCGGACTCCACGACCGTAGCCGAGCGCAGCCCCGACGAAGGGTGGGCGGGCAGGTCGTGGCGACCGGAGCACCTGATAACTTCTGCGAATTGTGACCAGCGGCAAAGAGCACGAGGGGGGCGCGTGAGCGACGCGGGGGAGGACCGGGCAGGCACACGGCTGCCCGAGGGAGTGCCGCCGATGAGACCACGGTGGCTGCCGCGGATACCGGGCAGGCCTGATCAAGGGCCTTGGCGGCGCCGGTCCAACCAACTGCTGTACGTTCTCGCGCTGGCCGGGATGGGAGCGAGCCTCTGGGCGTTCTGGCTCACGCTGGAGGACATGGGCGAGAAGGCCGACAGCAAAGACCGGATCGCCGAAGCGTGCGCGGGACTTGTGGACGCCGATGCCGTGTTGTCGCT
Source organism: Streptomyces sp. AM8-1-1 (assembly GCF_032229325.1). Lineage (NCBI taxonomy): Bacteria > Bacillati > Actinomycetota > Actinomycetes > Kitasatosporales > Streptomycetaceae > Streptomyces > Streptomyces sp. AM8-1-1. The sequence continues at coordinate 1,380,331 of NZ_CP135086.1, read as the reverse complement.
GCGAGGCGGGGTGGTCAGGACGCAAGCCGACAGCGGTGCGGACTCCGGGCTCCGTATCGACTCCCTGCCGAGCGCGTGCCGGATCTACGGGGTATCGGAGTCCGGACGATCGGACGGCCTCTTCTCACTCGTGGTCCGCGCGACGGCCGACGGTCGTCCCCTGCATGTCGTGGGCGACGAGAGCAGGCTGGAACCGTTCCAGAACCCGTTGGGCCGTGAGAGCGACGACGAGGATGTGACCCGCACGGCGGACCACGCGGAGCCCCACCCCCTGGGGGACGGCGCTCCGGGTGACTACCGCGACGACTCCGTGACGGTACGGGCGGTGTGCGCGTCGGGGAAGCCCGCAACTCTGTCGGTCACCGCCCGGGCCGACTACGAGGACGTGTCGGACCAGGACCGCCGGACGCTCGCCGAGGTCGCCCACGGGTCGGCGGTGAAGGCCGCCGCTCGGCTGAAGTGCGACGCGAAGGTGTCTGCTCTTCCGGCGGAGTTGCCCACGCCGGGACGGGAACTCGGCGATCCGACGTCCGCGAAGGCGTCCTGCGGTTGGTACCGGGGTTACCTGGGCCGTACGGACCGGGGGCGGCTGCCCGACCGCGTGCTGGAGGCACCGCTCGGTGCCAAGAGCTCCACGGAGTCGTGCCTGTTGGCGGTCAGCCCGACCGCCGTGGGCGAGATCGCCGACGATCTGAAGGGATCGGACAGGGAGTTCGCCGAACCGGCGCTCACCCACTCTCCGTGGTGGATGAGGGCATCGTCGTTCCTCGGCACCGAGGCCGAGTCGGTGGGGCACTCGCTCTTCACCGACACCACCTTCCTGAAGCCGGGCACGGCCGGGGGTGACGAGGGTGCCGGCGTCTGGTGGGCCTCCTCCGTCTGCGACGGGCGGCCTGCCCTGCACGCGCTCACCGTGAGCTACACGTACGACGGCGTCGTGAGCGGGCAGATGGCCGCGCTACTGCGTGCGTACGTGGATGACGTGACCGAGCGCAGGGGGTGCACGGACGTCGTGTTCCCGCCGGCTTCGGTATTCGCGCCGAAGTAATGGGTGGCCTGGCGTGCCGGTTCCGGACGAGGACGGGGACGACGGCACGCTACGTATCAGCGGCACCTGCACCCGAGGTGGACACAGGACATGGACTGCACACGCTTCGCGGCTGAACTCATGGCCCAGGAAGAGTTTCCCGGATTCGCGCTTCACCCTCGCGACGCCTGGCTGGTGCGCGACGGAGCGTGCTGGCTGGTGGCCGAGCGGACGGGGGAGACCATCGTGGGGCGGGTCGACGAGGACTCCTCTCGTGTCCTCACTCGGCAGCGACGTTGGCCTTCGCCCCGGCCCGGAGCAGGGCATGGATTCGCTTCCCCGCTCCCCGACGGCGGTCTCGCAGTCAGTGGCAGGCACGCCATCACCGTGTACGACGCGGACGGGTGGGTGCGCTGGACGTACAGCCACGACGCCTGGCCCGGCGAAGGGAACATCGGCTCCGGTGCGTGCGTCGCCGATGCATCGGGTCGCCTGCTGCTCGCCACGGTGTCGGGTCCGGCGCAGCCCGGCTCGTACCCGGGTGACCTGTGTATCGCCCTCGACCTGGCCGATGGCCGGCGGGTGACGCAGACCGTGCTGCCCTCTGCCTCCTCGGGCTACACCTTCCAGCAGTCGCTGACCGATCCCTCGCAGGTGTTCCTCGACGCGGCGGGAGGCGACACGTTCCACTCCCTCGTCATCACGGTCGAGGACGACGCGCTCCGTGCGCAGCCGGTGGGTCTGGAGGACGAGCCGTTCGCCGGACTGAGCAGGGACGGTGCGTTTCTCAAGCTGGACGTGGGCGGGGAGTGGCTGAGCCGCTACGCCTCAGGGCAGGCCGATGTCAGCGTCGACGCGGAGGACGTGCTGCCCGAAGGCCTGCGTTTCGTCGGGTACCGTCCGGGCTTCCTGGACACGGACCGGGTGTTGGCCGCTGTCGGCAAGGAGCAGGACTCGCAGGACAATCGGCACCTTGTCCTCGACGGTCGCACCCTGCAGCCCGTGGCCGAGGTGGACTACCCGGGCACCAATTGCTTCGACCCCCTGGCGCTGGGCGACGGCACGTGGCTGACCGTGGAGGGTGACACCGTCCGGCGCTGGCGCACAGCCTGACCCGGGGTACGCGTACGGCACCGGGAGCCCGAGAGGTGCCTGCTGCCGAGTTGCCGCTGGGCTCGCACCGTCACCGGCCCTGGCCCGTCCGGGCACTCCTGACCGCGCAGCCACCGGCAGCCCTCAGCCACCCACCGGCCCGCTCGAACTCGCCGACGGCGTGATCTCCTCGTGCCCCGGTACTCCGCCCGGCCCCGTCGGCAGCCCCGGCTTCGGAGGCGTCCGCCGCAGCCGGGAGAGCAGCGGTTCCGTCCAGCGCGCCGCCAGGGGGCCGAGGATCACCATGATCAGGACGTACGCCGTCGCGATCGGGCCGATACGGGGTTCGGTCGCTACCGCGAGGCCCGCGATCACGATCGAGAACTCGCCGCGGGCCACCAGCGCGCCGCCCGCCCGGAGCCGGCCGCGGGGCGCGATGCCCGCGCGGCGGGCCGCGTACCAGCCCGTCAGGATCTTGGTGGCCGCCGTGACCACCGCGAGCAGCAGCGCGGGCAGCAGGACCGGCGGGATCTCGGACGGGACCGTGGAGAGGCCGAAGAAGACGAAGAACACGGCCGCGAACAGGTCGCGCAGCGGGGTGAGGAGTTTGCGCGCGCCCTCGGCGACCTCGCCGGAGAGGGCTATGCCCACCAGGAACGCGCCGACCGCCGCCGAGACCTGCAGTTCCTGGGCAACTCCCGCCACCAGCAGGGTCAGGCCGAGGACGACCAGCAGCAGCATCTCGGGGTTGTCGGACGAGACCGCGCGGCTGATCAGCCTGCCGTGGCGGAGCGCGAGATAGAGGACGACGCCGACCGTGCCCAGCGCGATCAGCAGGGTGATGCTGCCGCCCGCGAGTCCCGCGCCCGCCAGCAGGGCGGTCAGCAGCGGCAGGTAGACGGCCATCGACAGGTCCTCGATCACCAGGACGCCCAGGATCACCGGTGTCTCGCGGTTGCCGAGACGGCCGAGGTCGGTCAGCACCTTCGCGATGACGCCGGAGGACGAGATCCAGGTGACACCGGCGAGGGCCACGGCCGCCACGGGTCCCCAGCCGAGGATCAGGGCGGCGGCCGCGCCCGGTACGGCGTTGAGGACGAAGTCGACCGCGCCCGACGGGTACTGCGTCTTGAGGCTGCCGACGAGTTCGGACGCGCTGTACTCCAGTCCGAGCAGGAGGAGCAGCAGGATGACGCCGATCTCCGCGCCGACGGCGATGAAGTCCTCACTGGCGCTGAGCGGCAGGAGCCCGCCCTGCCCGAAGGCGAGTCCCGCCAGGAGGTACAGGGGGATGGGGGAGAGGCCGATGCGGCCGGCGAAGCGGCCTATCAGCCCCAGGCCGAGGATGATCGCGCCGAGTTCGATCAGCAGGGTCGTCGTCTCGTGCACGGTCAGCCTCCGGCGATGATCTCGACAAGGGCGTCGACGCCCTCGCGCGTGCCGACCGCGACGAGCGTGTCGCCCGCCGCGAAACGGAAGTCGGGTCCGGGGGAGGGATGCGCACCGGTACGGCGGAGCACCGCGACGATCGACGCGCCGGTGCGGGTGCGGGCCTGGGTGTCGCCGAGGAGCCGTCCTGCGTACGGCGACCGGATGCCGACCGGGATGTGCTCGGTGACCAGGTCGATGCCGTCGGTCCGTACGGCGTCGATGGGCGCCGGGTCGATCAGATGGGCGAGGGCGGTGGCCTCGTCCGACGAGAGCGGGACGGACAGCAGACACGCGTCGGGGTCGTCGGGGGCGAAGAAGCCGAGGAAGCGCCGTCCGTCGTGGTGGACGACGACGGATATGTGCCGGCCCGCCTCGGTCGTGAAGTCGTACTGCGTACCGACTCCCGGCAATGAGGTACGACGGGTGCCCATGCTCGCCTCCCATGGCGTTGGCCGGCCCCCACCGAGGACGGGGTGGGCCGTGATGTCCGAGAGTTCGAACAGTCTACGTAAGCCGATCAATCCCGGCCCGTGTGGCATCTCCCGGGCCGGGGCGGCTGACCTGCGGCTCTGGGTACCTCCCGGTCGACCCGGCCGCTATCGGCGGGAGCAGCGCAGCTGCTCCGGGTCGACGGCGTCGGCCATCACCGGCATCCCCGCGTCGCCGGGGTGCAGATGGTCTCCGCTGTCGTACGCGGGCAGGATCCGGGACGGGCGGGCGGGGTCACGGACGGCCGCGTCGAAGTCGACGACCTCGTCGAACGCCCCGCTCTCCCGTACGAAGGCGTTGACCTCCTGCCGCAGCGCCTCGCCGCTGGGGCTCCACTCACGCCGGCCCTCGTACGGCATGACGGTCGCGCCGACCACGCAGATTCCGGCGGCGTGCGCGCGGTCGATGATCTGCCGGTAGCCCGCGATGAGGGCGGCGGCGGTGGGCGCGGGGGTCGCCTTGAGGTCGTTGACGCCTTCGAGCAGGAACACGGTGTGCAGCCCGCGCTGCGACAGGACGTCACGGTCGAGGCGCTTGAGGGCGCTCTGGCCCGAGCCGTCGCTGAGGACCTTGTTGCCGGAGATCCCTTCGTTGGCCACACCCTTGATCCGCGTGCGGGGATCGGCGGCGAGCCTGCGGGCCAGGAAGTCGGGCCAGCGGCGGTTGGTGTCGGCCGTCGACGAGGCGCCGTCGGTGATCGAGTCGCCGAGCGTGGCCACGGCGCCGGTGCCGCGCCGGGCGTTCACGACGGCGGCGTCGAGATAGAACCAGGAGGTGGCGCGGTCGGTGTACGCGGTGGCCGCCTCGTCCGGCGCGTGGTCGCCCGAAGGGGCGATCCAGGAGGTCTGGAGCGCCATCTTGTGGCCGGTGGCGGGACCGCTCGCCTGCCGCACGTACAGACTGACCGCGAGGTCGGCCTGCGGGCGGAGCGTGCCGCGCAGCGGGTCGCTGTAGACGGACGCGCCGGGCGCCAGGGTGACGGTGGGGGAGCCGCCGAAGCTGAGCTGCCGATTGCTGCCGGGCACCAACGCCGCACCCGTGGCCCGCAGACCGGCGTACGCCCGGCCGAAGGTCACGGGCCGGGTGCCGAAGGTGTTGGAGAGCCGGATGCGCAGTCCCTCGCCGCCCACGCTGGTACGGACGATGAGGCGGTAGGTGCGCTCCTGGAGGGCGGTGGGGCTGACGAGGTCCGTACTGGCGGCCCAGGTGACGACGGGCGTGGGGCGCGAGATCGCGGGCATGGCATCCGCGCCCGGGACTGCCGGGGCCGCCCCGATCAGGGCGCCGGTCGCCAGCACGGCTGTGGTGAGGTGCAGGGCCCGGGTGAGCGGCCGTAACCGGGATCTGGGGGTGGTGGGCGGGGTGGTGTTCATGTGCCGGGGTTCCTCCCTTGCGGCGCGGGACCCGTCGGGCCCCGGGGCGACGGCATGGGCATGAGACGGAAGGCATGAACATGCCAGTGATGGTGCGGGGGTCATTCACTCCCGGTCGGGTGCGCGGTGTCCAGACCGCCTGGGGCCGCACCCGACCTGCGGTGAACTCCCTTACTGAGTAACGGGGTTACTTGCCGGAGGGCACGCCTCCTGGGATGATCACCGATCGTTGAACCCTTGACCTGAGCACCTCCGCCCCCAAGGAGCCTCGTATGACCGGGACCGAGCCGACCAGCCCCAGGATCGACACCAGCAAGCCGCATCCTGCCCGTGTGTACGACTGGTTCCTGGGCGGCAAGGACAACTACCCGGTGGACGAGGAACTCGGCCGCCAGATCATGAGCATCGACGCGCGCGCCAAGCATGTCGCCCGGACGAACCGCTGGTTCATGCAACGCGTCACCCGCTGGCTGGCGGGGGAGGCGGGAATCACTCAGTACCTCGACGTCGGCACCGGCATTCCCACCGAGCCGAATCTGCACCAGATAGCCCAGGGCATCGCCCCCGAGGCGCGCGTGGTCTACACGGACAACGACCCCATCGTGCTGACGCACGCGGAGGCGTTGCTGCGCAGCACCCCGGCGGGCGTCACCGACTACATCCAGGCCGACGTCCGCGAGCCCGAGCTCATCCTCGAACAGGCCCGGAAGGTCCTGGACTTCGACCGGCCCGTCGCCCTGTCGCTGGTGGCACTCCTGCACTTCGTCGGCGACGCCGACCGCCCGTACGACCTGGTCGGCCGGCTCGTTGACGCGCTGCCGTCGGGCAGCTATCTCGTACTGTCGCAGCTCACCTCCGACTTCGACCCGGAGGCGGTCCAGCGCGGAGTCCAGATGTACGCCGCCGGCGGAGTCACCCTCGCGCCCCGCACGCAGGCCGAGATCGCGCGCTTCTTCGAAGGTCTCGACGTGGTCGAGCCGGGAATCGTCCAGCTCACCCGGTGGCATCCGGAACTCGCCGTCGACGAGGCGGCCGAGGGGAACGAAGGGGCGTCGCTGTACGCGGCGGTGGGGCGCAAGCCGTAGCGGGCGCGCCGAACTCGTGTCTCCCGACCGTCCGGAGGGTGGGGGAGTCGCGTGCTGGGAAGGCAGGGTGCATGGGCATCTTCCGTCGACGTCGCCGGTCCACGTCACCCGGCGACCGACAGCAGCGCTACCGGATCGGCGAGGAACAGGGGCACGGTGACTACGCGCGCGTTCTCGACGAGAGCGGCGCCGTGGCCGGCCTCTGGCTGAGAAGCCCGCACCACGCCCATGACACCTTGATGATCGACGCCCTGCTCCACAAGCTGGACCAGCCCGCTCTGATGGGTGAGGCTCATCGTGTCGTCGCCAACACGGTCGACGGCAAGGCGGATTGTTCGTCATGTTCGGCGGCCGGCGCGCCCCCGGTGAGCCCGAGCCCGCGCCGTTCGCGCACGACGAGGGCTTCGCCGGTGGCGAAGGAGCGGCCGCCGGCCGATCGTTGATGATCAACGGCCACCGGTACCCGCTGCACGAGGAGTTCGAACCCTTCGGCCGGGACGCGGCGGCGGGCAGGATCGCGCTGCTCAGAACGACGATCTCCGGCCTGACCATGGGCGACCGGATGTGGCTGTTCGACGTCGTGGCGGCCGTCTTCGGCGAGGACTGTCCCGAGACCCGCGCGGTGGTCGGCGCGGGCTTCCACTGCCTCACCTGCTTCCAGGGCTACTCGGCGATGGTCATCCAGGTCCGCGATCATCTGCGCAACGGTGGACGGTCGAACCTGCGGGACATCACCGAGTGCCGTGAATGCGGAGGGACGGACGCGGTCTGGGTCTACCGGCCGCCCGCGGAGGCGGCACCCGCTCAGTAGCCGGTGCCGCCCGGCCGGCCGGCCGAACGGGTCGGCCGGCCCGTTCAGGCGGCTCCCGCCTGCCGCGGATCAGCGCGTGAGCAACGCCGGCGTCGCCCGCTCCAGCACCTCCGAGACCCGCTCCCATGTCTCCATGTCCCTTTCCACCGGCGGAAGGTGGGCAGCGCGGCCGCCCTGCCAGCGGCCCGCCAGCGCCACCGGGTCCTCGCCCGAGGCCGCTGCCGCCGCCAGCGCCGCCGCTCCCACGGCGACCAGCTCCTCGCTCTCGGGGATCAGCAGGGGCCGTCCGGAGAGGCGGCGTACGGTCTCCACCCAGTACCTGCCCCGCGCTCCGCCGCCCACCAGACGCAGTGGGCGCGACGCGACGTCCGCGTCCGCCGGGTCCGTACCGCAGGCGCGCAGCACCTCGTCGAGGGCCCGCAGCACGGTCACGACAGCGCCCTCGTAGGCCGCTCCGAGGATCTGCTGGCGGCTGGTGGTGTGCCGCAGTCCGGTCAGGAGTCCGGAGGCAGCGGGCAGATCGGGTGTCCGCTCCCCGTCGAGGTACGGCAGCAGGACCACCTCGCCGCCCGCCTCCGCCGTGTCCCGGCTCAGGCCGAACAGGGTGGCGATCCGGTCGACGGCCTGGGTGCAGTTCAGGGTGCAGGCCAGCGGGAGGTACGTGCCGTCGGCGGCGGCGAAGCCCGCGAGGACCGCTGAGGCGGGCCGGGTGCGGGTCGCCGCGAACACCGTGCCCGACGTGCCGAGGCTCAGGGCCGGATGGTCGAGCAGCCCCGCGCCGCCGAGCCCCAGCCCGACGGCCGCGGCCATGTTGTCCCCGGTGCCGGCGGCGACCGCGATGCCCGCGGGCAGTCCGAGGTCGTCGGCCGCCGCGTCGATGAGTGAGCCGACACGGGTGGCGCCGGTCTCCGCGACCTCGGGCAGCAGATCCGCCTCCAGTCCGACGAGCTCCAGCAGCCGCGGGTCGTAGGCGCCGGTCGCGGTGGAGTACCAGCAGGTCCCCGAGGCGTCGCCGGGGTCGGTGGCGGCGGTGCCGGACAGCCGTTCGGTGAGGAAGTCGTGGGGGAGGCGCACGGCGGCGGTGGCCTTCGCGGCGCGCGGCTCGTTCTCCCGCAGCCACTGCCACTTCGCGGCGGTCATCGAGGCGACGGGCACCGAGCCGGTACGGGCGGTCCAGGCCTCCGGGCCGCCGAGCGCCTCCGTGAGCGCGGCGGCCTGCGGGGCCGAACGGGTGTCGTTCCACAGCAGCGCCGGGCGCACGGGACGGCCGCTGCTGTCCAGGACGACCAGACCGTGCTGCTGTCCGGCGACCGCGATGCCCGTCACGGCGGAGGCGGACACGCCGGACTCCCGCAGCCCGATGGCCACCGCCTCGCGCAGGGCGTTCCACCAGACCTCGGGGTCGGTCTCGCGAGCGCCGTGGTCGCCGCTGACCTGATGGGCCGCGCGGCCGACGGCAAGTGTCCTGCCGCTGGCCGCTTCGATGAACGCCGCCTTGGTGGACTGGGTCGAGCTGTCCACGCCGATGACGACAGCCTGCGTCGGCATTGCCTCCACCTCTCCGTCCGGGACCGGTCCCGTCCAGGGCCTATTTGGCCGTGGGAGAAACAAATTACGTCAACCCATCGCCGGGGAACAGGTGTTGCGGGGCTTCAGAGATCGGCGGGGGAAGTGCATTATTAGTAAGGCCAGAAAACAAACTGTGGATCGAAGGCGGTCATGGCGATGACGGAACGCTTCACCCCCACCCCCGAGGACCGGTTCAGCTTCGGCCTCTGGACGGTCGGCTGGCAGGGCAGGGACCCCTTCGGGGACGCGACCCGGCCGCCTCTGGACCCCGTCGAGTCCGTGCAGCGGCTCGCCGCGCTGGGTGCGTACGGCGTCACCTTCCACGACGACGACCTGATCCCCTTCGGCGCGACCGAGGCGGAGCGCGAGTCCCACATCAAGCACTTCCGCCAGGCGCTGGACAAGACCGGTCTCGTGGTGCCGATGGCGACCACCAACCTCTTCACCCACCCCGTCTTCAAGGACGGCGGCTTCACGTCCAACGACCGGGACGTGCGCCGCTACGCCCTGCGCAAGACGATCCGCAACATCGACCTGGCGGCCGAGCTCGGGGCGCAGACCTATGTCGCCTGGGGCGGGCGCGAGGGTGCGGAGTCCGGCGCCGCGAAGGACGTGCGGGCGGCGCTCGACCGGATGAAGGAGGCGTTCGACCTGCTGGGGGAGTACGTCACCGAGCAGGGCTACGACCTGCGCTTCGCCATCGAGCCCAAGCCCAACGAGCCGCGCGGCGACATCCTGCTGCCCACCGTCGGCCATGCGCTGGCCTTCATCGAGCGCCTGGAGCGGCCCGAGCTGTACGGCGTGAACCCGGAGGTCGGGCACGAGCAGATGGCCGGGCTGAACTTCCCGCACTCCATCGCGCAGGCCCTGTGGGCGGGGAAGCTCTTCCACATCGACCTCAACGGGCAGAACGGCATCAAGTACGACCAGGACCTGCGCTTCGGCGCGGGCGATCTGCGGTCCGCGTTCTGGCTGGTGGACCTGCTGGAGACGGGCGGCTACGAGGGCCCGCGCCACTTCGACTTCAAGCCGCCGCGCACGGAGGACTTCGACGGGGTGTGGGAGTCCGCGGCCGGGTGCATGCGGAACTACCTGATCCTGCGGGAGAGGGCCGCCGCCTTCCGTTCCGACCCGAAGGTGCAGGAGGCGCTGCGGGCCGCCCGGCTCGACGAGCTGGTCCTCCCGACCGCCGAGGACGGGCTGGCAGCGCTGCTCGCGGACCGGTCGGCCTTCGAGGAGTTCGACGTGACGGCCGCGGCGGAGCGGGGAATGGCCTTCGAGGCACTCGACCAGCTGGCGATGGACCACCTGCTCGGGGTGGCCTGACCGTCTGCCGGGCAGGCCCAGGGTGCTGTTCCGGAGCTACGGATCTCCGGGAGGGCCGGGCGGGCTCGAGAGGTTGGACGGGGCCGGGCGGGCTCGAGAGGTTGGACGGGGCCGGGCGGGCTCGAGAGGTCGGACGGGCCGGGCGGGCCGGGGCTGTTCAGGCCCGTCCGGCGGAGGCCGACACCAGGCCCACCCGGCGGCCGGGGTCAGGCCCGTCCGGCGACCGAGGTCAGGCGCGCCCGGCGACCGAGGGAATCGCGTACGCCACCGGGTCCGTCAGCACGTCCTGCACCACCAGCGCCGCGGCACCCCGCGCGGCGTCCGCGGCGGGGGAGGAGGCCCGGAGCCGGTCGCCGCCCTCCGGCCACAGGCCCGAGACCACCCGTCCGCCCAGTTCCGCACCGGCGGGCGGGGCGAGCCAGGGCACCAGGGGGCGGTAGATCCCGCCGAGCACCACCGCGTCCGGGTCGAAGAGGTTGACCGCGCCGGACAGCACCCGGCCCAGCATCGACCCGGCACGCTCCAGTGCTGTCAGCGCTGCCGCCTCACCCGCCCGGGCCCGGCGCTCCAGCTCCGCCACGGCCACCGCGCCGTTCGTCTCGTCGATGCCCGCGGCACGCAGCAGGGCGGACTGACCCGCGTACTGCTCCAGACAGCCGCGCGAGCCGCAGCGGCACTCCGGACCGTCGGGCGTGACGACGACATGGCCGATCTCGCCGGCGAAACCGTGCGCCCCGCGCAGCAGCTCGCCGTTCAGAACCAGGGCGCCGCCGACACCGATCTCACCCGTCAGGTACAGGAAGGTACGCATCGCGCCGAGGCCGCCGAACCACAGCTCGGCCAGCGCCGCCAGGTTGGCCTCGTTCTCCGAACGGACCGGCAGCGCGGGCAGTCCGGGGTGCAGGGCGGCGAGCGCGTCGGCGAACGGGAGCTCGGCGGCGACCTGGCTCCACCCGAGGTTGGGTGCCTGCCGCACGGTGCCGGCGGCGACCAGGCCGGGCAGCGCCAGGGCGGCTCCGACCGGCTGGAGCTGCTGCTCGACCGCGGACGTCAGCGCGCGGGCCGCGATACCCGCGGCGCGCGCGAGCACCCGGGCGGGCGGCGCACCGCGGTTGTCGAGGTGCTCGACGAGCCGGACCCGGTCGGTGCCCGCCAGGTCCACCACGCACACGGACACATAGTCGACGTTGATCTCGACGCCGATCCCCGCGACTCCGGTCCGGGCGACCTTCAGTACCGTGCCCGGGCGGCCGGCCTGACCGCTGAAGGTCTTGCCGGACTCCGAGAGGAACCCGCTCTCCAGCAGTTGTTCCACCAGGGAGGAGATGGCAGCGCGGGTCAGGCCCACCCGAGCGGAGACCCCGGCCCGCGTCACCTCACCGGCCTCGCGCACGGCTCGCAGCACCAGGCTCAGATTGTGTCGTCGCACCGTGTCCCTGTCGGCCTTGGGCTCCAGCGGTGTGCGGCCCACCGGGCCGGCCAGTGTCACGCGTGCGGGTGGTTCCACGAATCAGCCCTGTGGCCCGCGATATCCCAGGGACGCCTCGATCCGTCCGGCGAGACCGTCGCGGCTGACAGGGCCACGGCCCGCCGAACCGGCCAGCCAGGAGCGGCACTTGCTGCTGAGCAGCAGCCCGAAGCTCTCCGCCTGGTTCTCCTCGGCCTGGTCGAAACGGGTCCTGGCCGCGACCTTGAGGACGGTGGCCTGGAGGTCCGCCTCGTCGGAGAGCAGCCGTGCGGCGACCGCCGCGCCGTCGACATGATGCGTGCAGTGCCCGGCCTTCATGTGCCAGAGCTCATGGCCGAGGATGACCAGCTGGTGGTCGGGCGCGGTGCGCTCCTCGATGACGATCAGGTCCTGGTCCCTCATGTCCAGCCAGAGGCCGCTCGCCGTGCCCGGCGGAAAGGTGGCCGTGCGGTAACGGACGGGCCGGCCGCGGCGTCTGCTCATGACGCCGCACAACGCGCCGTAGAGATCGGTGGGAGCCGCGGGGGCGGGCAGGTCGATTCCGGCTACCAGCTCGCCGCACAGCCGGCGCATCTCCTTGCCTATGCTCACCGTTCTCCTCTCCCCGTCAGCGGTTGTGTGCACACGTGCGGTGTCGAGCCTGGCCTGAAATCAGGGGTCCGTCGGGTCCGCAGGATCAGCCGGCGAGGTCGGTTTGACGCTCTCCAGCAGCAGGTCGAGCCACTCGGTGACCTTGTCCCGGTGCTTGTCGGTGGGCAGTTGGGCCGCGCGCCAGGCGATGCCGCGTACTCCATGGTCCTGGAGCAGGCGCTCCAGCGGGTCGCCCTCGCCGGCATAGTCCTGAAGCAGCCGCTGCTCGGTGCGCTGCAACGCACCGTTGAGCGCGTCCGCGTCCTCGGCCGTGAGGAAGCCCGCGTGGACCTTGAAGAACCTCTGGATCGCATCGCAGTGCTCCATGGTGGGGCGACGGTCGCCGTTGATGAGAGCACCTGCCTGCTGACGTGACATGGCGGCGCCGTCGGCGATCTCCTGCTGCGTGTACCGGCGGCCGTTCGGCTTGAGCCGGGTCCTGCGCAGCAGGTCGAAGCGCTGCAGAAAGCGTGTCTGGAGGTCGGGTTCGCCGGCCGGCAGGCCGTCGAGCAGTGAGCTGACCACATCGGCGGGAACGCCCGAGGCCTCCGAGAGCTGATGCACGTCGAGGACCTCGCCGTAGCTCAGTCCGAGCTTGCCTGCGAGTTCGGCGACACGGGCGGCCGACGCCGCCAAGGGGCCTGCGGCTGCCGGGCCCGGAACCGAGAAGCCGTCTGTCACCAGTAGGTCTCCTAGATCACGCGAGGTCGCTCCGCACACAGTTGGCTGCCCGGAGATTAGCCGCTGGAAGAAAATACAGCCAGGTCTTGCCACAGCTGTGGCGCGATCTGAACGCTCTACGGCGTGGAATGCCACGATAGTTGACATGGCTGCTTCCGCGGTAGCAGGATCGCCAGGCGGGGTGAAGATCCAAAGGGCGCTGCCGCAGCGGGACTTCGAGAAGGGTGGCGTTCTCGATGACACATGAGGCGGGCGTTGATCGGCCTGGTGTCCATGGTCGACGGACGTGTGCGGCGACGAACCGCGGCACGGTCCGGTCGAGACGGCTGACCGACGTTCTCCGACGGCGCCGGGAGGAACTCGGGCTGAGTGTGGCGGATGTGGCGGCACGGCTGGAGATCAGTACGGGCGCCTACGGCAGCTGGGAGCGCACACCGGCGCAGGAATGGACCGACGAGAGGCTCTCCGCGCTGGTCAAGGCGCTGGAGATGACGGACCAGCAGGGCGGCTGGCTGTTCCGCCTCGCCGTCGACCGCGATCCCCCCTACGCCTCGGCCGAACCGTGGGCTTCTTCTACGCCCGTAGCTCCGCTGGGACCCGCGCGGCCGTCCGGACCGGCCTTTCCGTCCGGGCCCGTGCGTCCGTACGTACCGGTGCCCGCGCCCGCGCTGCCCGCCGAGCCGTCCGCGCCCGCCGAGCCGCACGACCCGGAGACGCAGGCGTATCTGCGGGACTACGCCGCGATGATGGACGCCGTGCCGCTGCCGTCGGTCCTCTTCGACAGCCGCTGGGACGTGGCGCACGTCAACCCCGCCTTCCACGCACTGTTCCGGGGAGTGGGGGAGCACCCCACCGCCATGCCGGACCAGAACTTCCTGCGGTTCGTCCTCTTCCACCCGGACGCGGGCTCCGTGCTCGGCGACCGGGAGACGAGCTGGTGCCTGCCGCTGCTCGCCCAGCTGGAATCGGCGCTCGAGAGGTACGAGGACGACCATGTCCTTCAAGCCATTCGTGACGACATCGCCGACGATCCGATCATGGATGTCGCCTACCGCTGCGGGCTGCCGCACTGGATGCGGATCACGGGCGCGGCCGCCGTCCACCACGACGGCGCCGTACGGCCGTTGCACCACCCGGACCCGCGCTGGGGCCACACGGATTGCCGGATCGTGGACGAGACGCCCGCGACGCTTCAGGACCGGGGCTTCACCCGGATGACGCTGGTGCTGCACGAACGTCGGAGCGCCGCCCCGCCGTCCGCGCGCCGGGGCAAGCCGCATCTGCGGGCGGTCGCCGGCGGCTGAGGACCGAGCGCGTCGCGCGGGGGCCCGGCGCGGCGGCAGCCGACGGGGTGGGTGCCCTTCGCGGCACCAGGCGCAGGAGCGTGGGCTGAACCCTCCGCGGCAACAGGCGTAGCGGACGCGCTGTGCCCACTGCGGCACCAGGCGAGGCCTCACCGAGCCCGTCGTCCGGCCCCCGCCCGTGCCCTTGTCAGGTGCTCGGCGCGCCACGACCATGACCTCATGTCGCAGCAGACGCCAGAACCCACCGGTGATCACGCCCTCCCCCCTGGCACCAGCCGCAGATCGGTCATCGCTGCCACGGCCGGCACCGTCGCGCTCGGCGCGACGCTGTCCGGAGCCGGAGCGACGCCCGCGGCCGCCGTCACCGAGGAGACCGTCACGGGCACCGCCCCGGTGCGGCGCGGTCGCACCCCGGACCGGGACCTCCCCGCCACCGCGCAGCGCCCTTCCCGTGAACTGCGGGCCCTGCTCGCGGAGATCGACACCGACCGCATCGAGGCGACCGTGCGCAAGCTCGCCTCCTTCGGCACCCGCCACACCCTCTCCAGCCAGGACGACCCGGAGCGCGGCATCGGTGCGGCCCGCGACTGGATCTTCGCCGAGCTCAAGCGGTATGCGGCCGTCAGCGGTGGCCGGATGACGGTGGAGCTCCAGAGCTACATCCAGGAACCGGCCTCACGCATCCCCGTGGCGACCCGGATCACCAACATCGTGGCCACGCTGCGGGGTTCGACGGACCCGGACCGCGTCTACGTCGTCTCCGGACACTACGACTCACGTGCCACCGATGTGATGGACGCCGTGGGTGACGCGCCCGGCGCCGACGACGACGCCTCGGGTGTGGCCGTCGCCATGGAACTCGCCCGGGTGACGGCGAAGCGGCGCCCGGCCGCCACCCTCGTGTTCGCGGCCGTCGCGGGTGAGGAACAGGGACTGTACGGGGCCGCTCACATGGCCCGGACCTTCGCGTCGGCCGGGGTCGACCTCCAGGGCATGTTCACCGACGACATCGTCGGCAGCCCGACGGCCGACGACGGCAGCAGTGACCCGTACACCGTCCGGCTCTTCGCCGAAGGCGTGCCCACCACCGAGACCCCCGCCGAGGCGGCCACCCGCCAGTCGGTCGGCGGCGAGAACGACTCACGGTCGCGCCAACTGGCCCGTTTCGTGCGGGACGTCGCGGACAACGACGCCACCGGCATGCACGTCCGGGTCGTCTACCGCAGAGACCGCTATCTGCGCGGCGGCGATCACATCCCCTACCTCGAACGGGGCTTCCCCGCCGCCCGGTTCACCGAACCGGCCGAGGACTACGCCCACCAGCACCAGGACGTGAAGGTGGTCGACGGCAAGCAGTACGGGGACCTTCCGGAGTTCTGCGACTTCGCCTACATCGCCCGTGTCGCGAAGGTCAACGCCGCCGCGGTGTGGACCCTGGCCCAGGCGCCCGGCACCCCCAAGGGCGCGAAGATCCTCACCAGTGCGCTGACGAACGCGACCGAGCTGGTGTGGGAGCGGGGCAAGGAGAGCGATCTGGCCGGTTACGAGGTCGTCTGGCGGGAGACCACCGATCCCGAGTGGACCCACGTCGTTCGGGCGGGCAATACGACACGGCACACCGTGGACCTGTCCAAGGACAACGTCTTCTTCGGCGTCCGGGCCGTGAACCGGGCCGGTCTGCGCAGTCCGGTCGCGTTCCCCGCCCCGCAGCGCTGAACACCGGATGGATCAGGGGGCCGGAGCCGGGAACCGTTCGGGGCCCGGTCCCGCAGAACGCCCCCAGCGCCCTGCGGGACCGGGCCCCGCCCCGCGAGGCCATGTCCCCGCCCTTCCCCCAGGCAGGGTCGTGGCCTCTCCCCCATCCCCCCTTTTCCCCGTTGGCCTGTGTCCCCGGCTCGCCGTCAGCCGGGGCTGTCCTTCGTCGCGCGCGGCTCAGCGCAGGGCGGCGACCGCCCACTCGGCCGCGACCACCACGGCCACTCCCGCGCCCAGTACCGCTGTGGCCACCCGTGTACGCCCCTGCTTGCTCAGGACCAGTGCGCTGCCGGAGAGGATCAGCGCGATCCCGTAGAACCCCATCGTCAGGACGGAGTGTGTGCTGCCGAGCCGCAGGACGAGTGTCAGACCGACCGCGACCATGATGAGCGCGGAGAGCACGATCCGGACGTGGCGTGCCTGACGTGGTGTGAGCCCCTGCCGCTCCGGGCCCGAACTGGCTTCTGCTTCTGACATGTCGGGAAGATTAGCCGTCTCGTCCCCGCTCAGGCGGTCGGGTCCAAGACGTGCGCCGCTCATGCGCTCCGAACGCTGCCGACGCCGGCCGTCCACAGGGGAGCGGTGCCGGTGAGCTGGCAGGCGACCAGGTACAGCGGAATCGGTGGTGTGTAGGGACTGGAGTCGTCGGGCCGCCGGATGAGCCGCGGGTTCACGGCCGGTACGTACGCTCCTTCGGCGTAGTGCGATGGCAGCGGCCAGGTCAGCTCCTGGTCGGAGCCGGCCGGCACGATCCACCACCACCAGTCGGTGTCGGCGAACACGCAGCCGTTGCGCGGCAGCCGGCCGAGCATCCGGAAGCCGTGCCGCGCGGGCACGCCCACGGCGTCGCAGCCCAGGGTGGGTACGACCGTGGGCGGGAGCTCGAGCCGGGTCAGCCCGTGCCCCCTCGTTCGGCTGCCGCCCCGGACCAGGAGCGTCACCAGATTTCTCAGCACGGCCTCGCCGCCCCGCGCGGAAAGTCCACCCCGTAGGGGATGTCCACGTGCGGCAGCTCCGCCCAGACGATCCGGCCGGCGCCGTGGTGCGGTACGTGTGCCCCCCAGGAGCTGGACAGGGACTCGACCAGCAGGAGTCCGCGTCCGCGCTCCTCCTCCTGCACGGCGTGGCACACATGCGGGCCGGTGGGTGTGCATCCCTGGTCCTGGACGCTTATCCGCAGGTGTTCGACGTCGTTCAGAAGTTCGCACGAGACCAGGTGACCGTCGGCGTGCACCACCGCATTGGTGACGAGCTCGCTGACGACCAGCATGGCCGTGTCATGGACATCGCCTTCTATGCCCCAGCACTGCAGTCGCTCACGGGTGAGTTTTCTGGCCCGTGAGACGCATTCGGCGCGCGCCGGCAGCTCGAAGCCGTACCGATGGTGGTCGGCCTCTGAGCACGGGTCCAAGAGTGGGGCAAGGAGCGCGTCGAGGTTCACCGCACCACTGTCCCGCTGTAATAGTCACCTTGGCAAGGCCCACTCTGAAAAATCCAGAGTGGGCATATTCATCCATGCAGGCGCGTGGCACACTGCTCGCAACAGCACGTGGGGAGGTCTCGAAGTGAGTGAACCGCGGTCCGCCCCCACCGTGGGGCAGGTCGTACTCGGCAAGCGCTTGCAGGATCTGCGCGAGCGAGCCGGGCTGAGGCGCGAGGAAGCCGCGAAGGTTCTTCGTGTGGCCGCGGGCACCATTCGCCGGATGGAGACCGCCGAGGTCGCCCTGAAGATCCCGTATGTCCAGCTTCTGCTGGGTGCGTACGGGATCCATGAGGAGGAGGCGCGCGGCTTCATAGAGCTGGCCGAGGAAGCCAATAAGCCGGGATGGTGGCAGCGCTTTCACGATGTGCTGCCTGGCTGGTTCTCGATGTACGTCAGCCTGGAGGGCGCGGCCAGCATCATCCGTGCCTACGAGCCGCACTTCGTGCCGGGTCTGCTTCAGACGGAGGACTACGCCCGGGCGATCATGCGCGGCGGCGCCGTCGGAGGGACCGACTCCGCGGACATCGAGCGTCATGTGGCGCTGCGGATGGAGCGGCAGGCACTCCTCACCCGGCACGACGCCCCCAGGCTGTGGGTGATCATGGACGAGACGGTGTTCCGCAGACCCGTCGGCGGTCCCGGCGTCATGAGAGCGCAGATCGACCGGCTGCTCGAAGGCGCCCAGCTGCCCAACGTCACCTTGCAGATCGCGGAGTTCTCGACCGGACACCACCCCGGCACCTACGGGCCGTTCGTGCTGTTCCGGTTCGCTGTCCCCGAGCTCCCGGACATGGTCTACAGCGAGTACCTCACCGGTGCCGTCTATCTCGACGCGCGCCCGGAAGTGGCCTCGCATCTGGAGGTTCTGGACCGCATGGCGGCTCAGGCCGCGACTGCGCAACGCACGAAGGAGATCCTCAACGATCTCCGCAAGGAGCTGTGAATGGATCACATATACAACGGCATGCCTGCCGCCGACCTGGGTGAGGTGGGCTGGCACAAGCCGTGGAGCGGCGGGAACGGCGGCAACTGCTTCGAGACCATGAAGCTCGCCGACGGCCGTGTCGCGGTGCGCCAGTCCGCCGATCCGGACGGGCCCGCGTTGATCTACACCTCCAGCGAAATCGCCGCCTTCATCCAGGGGGCCAAGTCGGGCCAGGCGGACTTCCTCCTCACCTGATCACGTCCCTGGCCGCTGCCACCTGCGCCTTTTCGATGCTCACCATCGCCGGCCAGGGCTTCCGGGCCGGTACACGGACACACGAACACCATGTCGGCGGCGCCTCGCGGGGCGCCGCCGACATGGTGTTCCCGGGCGGATTCAGCGGCTGGCGCCCGGCGGGACCAGCGTCGCCAGGAACGCCTTCGGCGCCGAGACGTTCCCGGCCGCGTCGATCGTGCGGTGTTCGATCGTGTGCGTTCCGTAGTCAGGGGTCGCGTCGTCCCAGGGCACGGCACGTGAGGCGCCGAGCTTGCCGTAGACGAGGTCGTCGATGACGGTTCCGCCGGGCGTGAAGCGGAAGGGCGCGTCGGCGTCGGTCGGCCAGCCGTAGTACGTCTGCCAGCCGTCGCCGTCGACCCGGAACTGCGAGACGACGTGCCCGGCCCGGTCGTCGCGGGCCGTCAGCTTCATCGTGAAGGGGCCGTCGTACACGTACTCCACGGGCCGGCCCGGCCGGTGGACCGTGCGCAGGGGCTCGGACAGCGCGTACCGGCTGCTCGCCGGGCTCGCGTCCACCGTCCAGTTCAGCGTGGTGGCCGTCCCGGCGATCCGCGCGGTGAGGCGGTGGCTGCCCGGACGCAGCCGCAACGCGCCCAGGTCGAGATCGCGGTCGTTGCCGGGGTTGGCCAGCGGGCGGCCGTCGATGCTCCACCGCACGGCGAGCGCGCGGTCCGCGGGGTGCGTCGTGTCCGCGTACACGACCGCCTCCGAGCCCACCGGGGCTCCGGTGTCCGTGTGACCGGTGAAGGCGGCCGGGACCGCCTCGGGCGGGGTGGTCACGGCCGTGTCCACCGTCCAGGTGACGGTGCGTGTCAGGGCCGACGAGCCGCGGATCGCCGGGTCGCGCACGTACGGCGTCGGGTCCGTGACCGTCGCGGTCAGCTCATGGGTGCCGCGCGGCAGACGCAGGCTGCGCAGGTCCAGCGAGCGTGCGTCGCCGGCCCGGTGCAGCGGGCGGCCATCCAGGCGCCAGACGACGTCCAGCTCACCGCCGACCGGATGCAGCGTCTCGACCCACACCGTGCGGTCGTCGCCGACGGGCGCGGTGTTCGGTGCGTGGCCCTGGAGGAGGTTCACCTTGCCGGAGATCTTCTGGACCATCACCTCGCGCCCCACCTGGTCGAACGCGTAGCCCAGCGTCTTCATGATCGAGTGCTTGCTGGGCCGCCAGACGCCCTTCGTGGCGTACATACCGCCTTCGTGGCGTCCGATGACACCGCCCGACTCGCTCTTCTCGCCCAGCCAGCGCCACCACTTCGCGCGCTGCTGCTTCATCTGGTCCTCGGTGAGCACGGTGTGGTGGGCGGAGTTGGGCTCGCCGCCCTCGTGGGTGCCGCCGGGAACCCCGCGCCCGTAGTAGTCGTACTCGTCCTGGAGCTTGCCCAGGGAGTGGCCTATCTCGTGCGGGGTGATCAGCGAGGACAGGGCGTTGCCGCCGGAGGCGGTGGCGTACGTGCCGCCGGCGCCGCCGTACGTGTCGCTGTTGGCCAGCGCGACGATCTGCCGGTTCGCGTCCGCCGACCCCGGCACGAGGTCGGCCAGCGCGCTCGCCGCCCCGCTGTTCACGGTGAGCAGGCGCTGCACGCTGCCCGCGTTGCAGCCGCCCCAGAAGCCCATACCGAGGGCGGTGTCGCGGCGCGGGGAGTCGAGTCCCGGGTCGCAGTCCACCCCGGACTCGGCCGAGGGGACCTCCACGGCCCAGACGTTGATGTAGGAGCGGTAGGAGGCGAAGGGTTCGACGGACCAGAGCACGTTGAGGTGCTTGTCGACGTCGGCGCGGAAGGCGGGCATCTCTTCGGCGGTGTAACCGTCGCCCATGAGAACGATGTTGAAGCGCTTGTCGGCCGGACCGGTGGTCTGTACGGGGACGACGGTCGCGGCCTCCGTGACCGGTGGGGCCTCCTCGGCGGCGGCCGGGTCGGCGGCGGCCAGCAGACAGCCGGCCAGCAGGGCGCCCGCGGTGGCGAGCAGCGTCGCTCTTCGTGGTCGTGCACCGGGTGAGGTCATGAGGCGGGAGCGTACGGGCAGGCTCAACGGGCCGTAAAGACAAGCGAGTTGACTGTGCGATGGCTGAACGCCGCGGTGGCGCGCGGTCGGTCGGCGGGTGCACCACCATGTCACGACCCGGCCGAGGGCGGCTGGGGAGGTGACCTCTGCGCGACAACGGCTGTCGCGTGCGGCGCGTCACCGATCGCCCTGGCCGTGACCGCGGGCCTGACGGCCCTGCACGCCCACCCCTCGGACGCCACCCTCCAGCAGTACACCGCCATCTGTGCCGACGCCCTCGGACGCGCGTACCCCGCGAGGCTCCTCGGTCTGTGGTCGCAGAACCCCTGGCACGAGGAGCGGCTCCGTCCGGAGGTCGCACGGCTGCTCTCGACCTTGTCCGAGGACGACCTGAGCCCGGTCCCCGCCGAACTCCTCGACCGGGCACGCAGGTCCCTCGACGGCTCGGCGGCGCGACCGCCGGGATCCGGGTGAGGCCCAGTGCGTTCTACCGCCGCCGGACGTTGGCTTCGACGGCGTCCCGGATCGGGACGGATCCCGTGGTGAGTTCGAGGATCTGCCGGCCGATGCGGGGTTCGTGCAGCAACGCGGCGAGAGTCGCGGCGACATCGGCGCGGGCCACCTGGCCGTGGAACTCGGCCGGTCCGAGCGAGACGGTGCCCGTGCCGGGATCATCGACGAGCAAGGACGGCCGAAGGATCAGCCAGTCCAGATCGCTACGGCTGAGCGCGATGTCTGCTTCCTTCTTCACGGCGAAGTAGTACTCGACCTCCTCGCCGAGGTCGCGCTCCCGCCAGGACTCCGGGAGAACCGAGACAAGCGCAAGACGACTCACTCCTGCTCGGCGAGCCGCCTCGATCGCCTTCGCGACGCCGTCGCCGTCGATCGCCTTGGTGTCCTGCGCACTGCCGCCGTTCGACCCCGCTCCGAACACGACGGCGTCGACGGTTCCGAAGGCCGCCGCCAGCGCGTCCACGGACATGCCGGCGAGATCCCCGACGACCGCATCGACGCCGAGCGCCGCGAGGTCCGCCCGCTGTTCTTCGCGGCGCACGAGCCCGTGGACGGTGTCTCCCCTGGAGAGAAGCTCCTGTGCGAGCAGCCCGCCGGTCCTGCCCGTGATCCCGATGATGAAGGCATCCATGCAGGCGTCCAACATTCCCATCGCCACCGACATTCCGACATTCCGCACGGGCGACCCCGGCGTCGTACGGGGCGGTCCTCCGCAGGCAGATGAGCGCCCGCTCAGCCCAGATCGAAGAGGTTCCGCAGGCCCAGCCGGTACCGCGTCCGGTCGTGGCGCTTCAGAGCCTCCACCTCAGGGGCACGGAAGAGGGGTTTCACCGTGCAGCGGGCCGCCGTCGAACCGACGCGGTCCAGCAGGCCGTTGACCGCCGCGCGGGCCGAGGCGTTCGCGCCCTCCATCGTGGCGAGGTCGATGTCGACCAAGACGTAGTCGCCCGCCAGGAAGAAGTTCGGGATCTTCGTGACGGCCGACGGGCGGTTGTGGAGAGTGCCGACCGGGTGGATCAGCAGTTCGTCGTCGTTGGTCGGGTGAGGGGTGCCGATGCCGTCCACGCCCGGGTCCAGGAACCATGAGTGCAGGGTGCTGTCCTTGAGCACGACCCGGCCGGTGTCGTTGAGGGCCGCCTTCAGCTGGGCCCACACCTCGCGGGCGACCTGCTCACGGGTGCACTGCTTCGCGGTCCTGCCGTACAGGATGCCGGGCCGGTCCCACTCCGAGATGTCCACCGAGACGCAGTCCACGGCCACGCCGTCCCCGTAGTCGGCCGGGAAGTCCCGGTCGGGCCAGTGCCCGGCCTGCTGAATCGCCGTCAGGGACCAAGGGGAGTCGATGCAGTTGAGATGTCCGTCGATCAGCGGCGCGCTCTCCGTCAGATAGAACTGGATGCCCGTCATCCAGTCGGTCTCCAGCCGGTCGCATCGCGCCAGCTGCGGGTCCGCGGCACGGAGCCCGGCGCCCCAGGTCCGGCGCGCGTGCTCCACGGGGATCGCGGAGATGTAGTGGTCGGCGGTCACCGTCCGGCGCACGCCCTGCGGGTCCTCGATCACCGCGGCGGTGACCTTCCCGGCGCCGTACGTCACGTCCCGGACCGTCCAGCCCACCCGGAACTCCGCGCCGAGACCGGTGAGATGCTCCACCCACGGGTCGATCCAGGCCTCGTTCGTGGGGGCGTTGAGAATCCGGTCGAGCGGTCCGTCGGCGCCCCTGCCCAGCGCGTTGAAGGCGAACGCCTCGAGGAGCGTGGCGACCGTACGCGTACTGGCCTCCTCGGCCTTGGTGGCGACGATGTTCCTGGTGAGCCCGATGGCGAGGACGCGCTGGTAGTCGTAGCTCATCCGGCCGGCCCCGATGAAGTCCCACCAGGGCGTGGCCTCCCAGGTGGCGTCCCGGCGCTCGGCGCAGCTGGTGAGGAAGACCAGACCCCGGTTGACGAAGTACGCGGTCTCCAGCGGCGGGATGCCCAGCGCGGTGTCCAGCAGGGCGGTGAGCGCGCGGCGGATTTCGTCCAGGGTGAGATCGGCGGGCTTGTGCCCCGGCCAGGGGAGCGGGATCCGGAGATCCTCGCGGCCGGTGCGCGTGAACGACATCTCGGGGGGTGCCACGAGGTTGTCCCACACGCCGTTCGGGTTGCCCGGGAAGGGGATGCGCCGCATCGTGTCCGGGAGGTTGTGATAGATGCCGGGAATGAAGCGGAAGCCATGCTCCGCTGGTAACGGCTTCCTGGTGCCCTTGGCGCTGCCGGGCACGTCCATGCTGCGCGCCTTGCCGCCGAGCGCCCTGCGTTCGTACACCGTGACCCGGAAGCCGCGCTCGGCCAGTTCGTGCGCGGCCGTCAGACCGGCGACACCGCCGCCGAGCACGGCGACCGACTGTGCGGCCCGGTTCCCGTCGGCCGTGGTGTGTCCTGCCGCGGCGGCCGGAGCCGCAGTGGCCGCCGTGCCCAGCGCCGCCGTACCGCCGACCGCTGCCGCCCCGGCCATGAAGGTGCGTCGTGAGTTGCCCACCCGGTCCATCCCCAACCCCTTACCGACGGTAACAGTCGCGTCCGGCGCAGGAGCATACGGAGATCCCCCATGACCCGGAAGCCACACGTGCGCCCATTCGTTCAATGGCTGGAAAATGGAGCCATGTCCCGACGCAGCTCCCGCTCCCGCCGCACCGACGAGCCCGCCTTCTCCGCCGCATCGCCCTGCCCCTGCGGGTTGCCGGCCCCCTACGGCGAATGCTGCGGGCGGTACCACTCGGGTGCCGCCGCAGCGCCGACGGCCGAGCTGCTGATGCGCTCGCGCTACAGCGCCTTCGTCCTGCTCGACACGCAGTACCTGCTCCGCACCTGGCACCCCGCCACGCGGCCCGGTCACCTCGAACTCGACCCCGCCATGCGCTGGGCCGGTCTGGAGATCCTCCAGACGATCGACGGCAGTCCTTTCCACTCCTCCGGCCTGGTCACCTTCCGCGCCCGCTACCGGCACCACGGCAAACGGGGCGCGCTGCACGAGCGCAGCACCTTCGAGCGGCAGGACGGTGCGTGGGTCTACGTGGACGGCACCTTCCTGGACTGACGCGCCTCGATTGATGTGCCGCGACCGACGCGCTTCGACCGACGCGCCTCGACCGACGCGCCCGGGACGAGTCGCCGGGTGCGGAGCGGATCAGGCCCCCGTGGTCGACCCCGGGCGCACGATCATCAGGACCGTCACGGTCGCCCAGAGCAGATTGAACATGCCCGTGTACATCGCGAGCCGGGAGCCGGCGAGCGCGCCGAAGTCGTCCAGCACGGCGCTCTGCCCCGGCAGGACGAGCAGTCCGAGGACCAGGGCGGCCACCACGGTGAGCACGATGGACACGATCAGCCAGGTGTCACCGAGGACATGGAGACTGTTCGCGGTGGCCAGACCGAAGACCGGTACGACTACCCCGACCAGGGCGTAGACCCGGCAGATGCGGTGCAGATTGCGTACGGCGCCCACCGTCTGCCCGCTCTCCGGCTCGGCGGCGGCGCGCCGGACCGCGGCGGGGAAGGCGCTGGCGGCGACCGTCACCGGACCGATCGCGATGATCGCGGCCAGGACATGGACGGCGAGAAGGAACTCGGTCACGCCGCGACGCCCTGTCGCCCGCCACGGGCGCTCCAGACGGTGCCGCGCCGCTCGTACTGGAAGAGCTGCTCCACCGCGTGCGCCACCCGTGGCCCGAGCTCCCGCTCCAGGAGATACAGACCGACATCGAGTCCCGAGGTGACACCGCCGCCGCTGACCAGATCGCCGTCGTCGACGACCCGTGCGTCGATCGCGTGCACGCCGGCCTCGGCGAGCGCGTCGAGGCCCAGGTGATGTGTGGTGGCCCGGCGGTCGCCGATGAGCCCGGCCATGGCGAGGAGCAGGGAGCCGCCGCATACCGTGGCCATGGTCGGACCGGGCCGGTCGCACGCGGCCCTGAGCAGGGGAGCGAGTCCGGTGCCGAGGCTGCGGGCCAGGATCGCCGCGACCGTGTCCTCGCCGCCGTCGTCGGAGATACGCCCCGCGGCACCCGGCAGGACCACCAGATCGGCGCGGCCGGGGTCGAGCGCAGCCACGGCCCGCAGCGAGAGCAACCCCATGCCGGACGGCACATCGCGCGGGCCCTCCGCGGAGACCAGTTCGACGGTGAGGCCGCCGCCGGCAACAGCGCCGCCGGCGCCGAGCACTTCGTAGGGGGCGATGACGTCCAACGGGTCGAAGCCGTCGAACAGGACGATCTGGGCGTACATCGGCACCAGTCCTTGTCTCTCGTGGTCTCTCGTGTCCGGGCACCCGTCCGGGGACCCGGAACGACGCTAGGGAGCGTGCCGGAGCATCGACAGTGGCGTGAATGCCACAGTCCAACGGATTCCCGCCAGCAGGGCATTCGGTACGCACGGATACGGGGAACAGCCCGGGGCCGCTTGGCCGGAACCCGTGGAGCACCTAAGTTGTCGCCATGCACACCGTGGCCGTACTCGCCCTGGACGGCGTCATCGCCTTCGACCTGTCCACCCCGCTCGAGGTGTTCACCCGCACCCGGCTGCCCGACGGCCGGACCGCCTACCGGGTCCGCGTCTGCGCCCCTGCCGAGGAGATCGATGCGGGCGCGTTCACGCTGCGCGCGCCGTGGGGCCTGGAAGCGCTCGCCGAGGCGGACACGATCATCCTGCCGGGCTGCGCCGACCCGACGGTGCCGGTGCCCGAGGACGTCCTCGTGGCCCTGCGGGCGGCGGCCGCCCGCGGCACCCGTATCGCCTCGGTCTGCGCGGGCGCCTTCGTCCTGGCGGCCACCGGCCTGCTCGACGGTCTGCGGGCCACCACCCACTGGCTGGCCGCGGACGCACTCGCCCGGCTGCACCCCCGGATCGAGGTGGACCCCGATGTGCTCTACGTCGACAACGGCCAGTTCCTCACCTCCGCGGGCGCGGCCGCCGGCCTGGACCTGTGTCTGCACATGATCCGGCGCGACCACGGTTCCGCGGTCGCCGCCGACGCGGCCCGGCTGTCCGTGATGCCGCTCGAACGCGAGGGCGGTCAGGCCCAGTTCATCGTGCATCAGCTACCGCCGAGCCCCGACGGCACCGCGCTGGAGCCGGTGCTGCGCTGGATGGAGGAGAACGCGCGGCGTGAACTCACGGTCGCCGAGATCGCCGCCCGGGCAGGGATGAGCCCCCGCACGCTGAACCGCCGCTTCCGCGAGCAGACCGCCAGCACACCGCTCCAGTGGCTGCACCGGGCCCGGGTCCGTCAGGCGCAGTATCTGCTGGAGACGACGGCGCACTCGGTGGACCGGATCGCGGCACAGGTCGGGTTCGGCTCACCGACGGCCTTCCGCGACCGGTTCAAGCGGCAGGTGGGCACCAGCCCGCACGCGTACCGCCGCGCGTTCCGCGGCGTGCCGGCGGCCGAACCCCCGGTGGCCGCTGCCCAGCGGATCTGACGCCCGGCGGGTTCGGCGCGGCGGGCTTCAGTGGACCGCCGCCCGCAGGTCTCAGCGGATCTGACGCCCCGAGATCGCCCTCGCGATCACCAGACGCTGGATCTCACTCGTCCCCTCGAAGATCGTGTAGATCTTGCTGTCGCGGTACATCCGCTCCACCGGGTGCTCCC
The DNA here is from genome assembly GCF_032229325.1 of Streptomyces sp. AM8-1-1. Taxonomy (NCBI): domain Bacteria; kingdom Bacillati; phylum Actinomycetota; class Actinomycetes; order Kitasatosporales; family Streptomycetaceae; genus Streptomyces; species Streptomyces sp. AM8-1-1. The sequence goes on along the minus strand of NZ_CP135086.1, from coordinate 1,353,440 downwards.
GGCTGTACCCCGCGCCGCCCAGGATCTGCACCGCCTTCTCGGACGCCGCCACCGCCAGTTCGCCCGCACGGAGCTTGGACATCGAGCCCTGTGCCGCGTCGAAGGTGCGGTCGTTGCGACCCATCCAGGCGGCCTGCCAGATCAGCAGCCGTACCGCCTCGATCTCGGTACGGATGTCGGCCAGCGCGAAGGCGATGGACTGGTTCTCGATGATCGGACGGCCGAACGCCACCCGGTTCCCGGCGTACTCGAGCGCGTACTCGTACGCGGCGCGGGCGATGCCGAGGGCCTGTGCGCCCACCGTGGGCCGGCTGACCTCGAACGTGGCCATCGCCGCCTGGGACTTGGCGGTCGTGCCCTCGCGTGCCCGGGCGAGGCGCGCGTCCAGCTTCTCCCGGCCGCCCAGCAGACAGTGGCCGGGGACGCGGACATCGTCGAGGAAGACATCGGCGGTGTGGGAGGCCCGCAGCCCCAGCTTCCTGATCTTGCGGGCGCCCTCCAGGCCGGGCGTGCCGGGCGGGACGATGAAGGCGGCCTGGCCGCGGGAGCCGAGCTCCGGTTCGACGGAGGCCACGACGACATGGACGTTCGCGATGCCGCCGTTGGTGATCCAGGCCTTCTGGCCCTGCAGCGTCCACTCGTCCCGGGCCTCGTCGTAGCGCGCCCGGGTCCGCATCGCGGAGACGTCCGAACCGGCCTCGGGTTCGGAGACGCAGAAGGCGGCGACCTTGGGGTCCTGTTCGTCGCCGTAGCACTGCGGGACCCACTCGGCGAGCTGGTCGGGTGTGCCGGAGGAGAAGATGCCGGCGACGGCGAGCGAGGTGCCGAAGAGGGCCATACCGATGCCGGCGTCGCCCCAGAACAGCTCCTCGTTGGCGATCTGCAGGGAGAGCCCGCTGGGGTCGCCGTACATGTCGGCCAGCGACTCGAATCCGTACAGGCCGATCTTGGCGGCCTCCTGGATGACGGGCCACGGGGTCTCTTCGCGCTCGTCCCATTCGGACGCCGCGGGGCGGACCACATCGGCAGCGAATCCGTGGACCCAGTCGCGCAGGTCCCGCTGCTCTTCGGTGAGCTGGAAGGAGAAGGACATGGTCAGGCCTTCGGGATGTCGAAGTAGCGGGTGAGGCCCGCGGCCAGTGCCACGTCCCCGGCGATCTTGAGCTTGCGCATCATGAACATGGTCACCGGGTTCCCGTTGCCCGAAACCAGCTTGAGGAACTCGGCGTCGCCCATGACGAGCGTGGTGCGCGGCTCCTGTTCCGAGCGGCCCTCGTGGACGGTGCAGGTGCCGTCGGTGATCGAGGTCTCGAAGATCTCCTCGGTCTCACCGGTGATCTTCCAGCGGATCAGCGCATCGACGGAGCCCGCGTTCTCCGGGCGGAACTGCTGCTTCATGCGCCCGAACACCTCGCGGAGCACACGCCCGCGCAGCTCACCTCGCATCAGATCGGCGAGTTCTCTGCCGGACAGCCCTTTGACGATCCTCGCGAACTCCTCGGGCGAGACCGCCGAGAAGTCGAGTGCGGCGAGCTCGTCGCCGATGTTCTCCGCCACAACGCGTCCTTACTCCGGAGTCAGCTTACTTCGGAGTAAGGTAGCCGCGCGGTCGTGGCGTCGGCAAGGGGCCGCCCGTCGGCGGTGGGGTGCGGAAGGGGTCGTGCGTCCGGGCAGGGTGGGGTCAGTGCACGCCGCCGGGGCCGATGACCAGCCGCGGGTTGTAGGCGGCGAGGATCTTGTTCGCCCGGGCGAGGGCGGAGAGGGCGTGCTCGCGGTCGGCCCGGTCCTCGTTGCACAGAGGACCCCGGAACCGGTTCGCCTCGCGCGCGGCACAGTCCGCGTCGACCTCGGCCTGCAGGATGTCGATCGGCATGCAGGATCCGATCAACGCGGCCACGCGGTCGGGGATCGGCACGGGGATGAGGGGCGACGCGGTCACGTGTGTAGTCCTTCTTCTTCGGTCGGGTGCCGGTGGTCGGCGTCCCACCCCTCCATACGTACCGGACGAGCTTCCGTGTTCGTCTTCGGGGATGTCTCTGTGCGGCAACCGTTTCCGGCCGCCTGATTGATTTCTTGTTACGCGGGGGTAAGTTGACTCCCGAGTAAGTGCTGAGTCCCGTCAACTCACCGTCCGCGAGCCGCGAACTGGAGCCGACCATGGGCGTGCGCAAGGATCTGAAGAAGGCGAAACAGCGCGGCGACCTCGCCGACCGAGCTCCTGTCGAGCTGATCAGGAGCGACGGTGTCGTACGAGAAGTGCGCACCACGCGGCTTGCCCGGCCCCCAGCCTCCGGCAGCACCGGCGACATACCTTACGCGAACGCCGAGCAGGCACCCGCATCGGTGGTCCTGCGACGCAAGGGCGACGACGGACAGTGGCAGCCCGTCACCGCGGCCGGCTTCGCCCGCCAAGTCACCGCCGTGGCGAAGGGGTTGATCGTTTCCGGGCTGGAGCCCGGCGGCCGGGTCGCGATCATGTCCCGTACCCGCTACGAGTGGACCGTGATCGACTTCGCCGTCTGGGCGGCCGGCGGTCAGAGCGTCCCCGTCTACGCCACCTCGTCCGCCGACCAGATCGCCTGGATTCTCGAGGACTCGGGCGTCTCCCACATGATCGTGGAGAACGACGATCTCGCCGCGACGGTGGCCACGGCCGCGAGCCGGCTGCCCCGGGCGCCGAGGATCTGGCGCATCGACGCCGGAGCGCTCGACGAGCTGACCGCCCTCGGGAGCGATCTCCCCGACGGTGAGGTGACCGAGCGACGGGCCGCCGTCACCCCCGACTCGATCGCGACCGTCTGCTACACCTCCGGCACCACCGGCAGGCCCAAGGGGTGCGTCCTCACCCACGGCAATCTGCACGCCGAGGCCGCCAACACGGTGGAACTGCTGCACCCCGTCTTCCAGGCGGTCACCGGACAGGCCGCCTCCACCCTGCTCTTCCTGCCGCTCGCCCACATCCTCGGCCGGACGATCCAGATCGCGTGTCTGCTCGCCCGGATCGAACTCGGCCACTGTCCGAGCATCAAGCCCGACGAACTGCGCCCGGAGCTCCAGAGGTTCCGGCCGACCTTCGTGGTCGGCGTCCCCTATCTCTTCGAGAAGATCCACGACACCGGACGCGCCACCGCCGAGAAGATCGGCCGGGGCTCATCCTTCGAGCGGGCGGACCGCATCGCCGTCCGCTTCGCCGAGGCTCACCTCGGCCGGTACCTCGGCACCCGTGAGGGGCCGGGAGCCGGCACCGACCCGGACGCACGCACCGGCCCGGACACCCGTTCCCGCAAGGGCCCGGGCATCCGGCTCACCGCCGCCTGGGCGCTCTACGACCTGCTCGTCTACCGGCGCATCCGCAAGGAGCTCGGTGGCAGACTGCACTACGCCATCAGCGGCGGCTCGCCCCTCGACCGTCGGCTCAGTCTCTTCTTCTACGCCGCCGGCATCGTGATCTACGAGGGGTACGGCCTCACGGAGACCACCGCGGCCGCCACCATCAGCCCGCCGCTGTCGCCGCGTCCCGGCACGGTCGGCAGGCCGGTGCCCGGGACGGCGATCCGTATCGCCGACGACGGAGAGGTGCTGATCAAGGGAGGCATCGTCTTCGGGTCGTACTGGAACAACCCGGTGGCCACGGGCGAGGCGCTCGACGACGGCTGGTTCGCCACCGGGGACCTCGGCCGCCTGGACGACGACGGCTATCTGACGATCACCGGCCGCAAGAAGGACATCCTCGTCACCTCCGGCGGCAAGAACGTCTCACCCGCCGTGCTGGAGGACCGGCTGCGCAGCCGCCCGCCGGTCGGCCAGTGCATCGTCGTCGGCGACAACCGGCCCTACGTCGCGGCCCTGGTGACCCTGGAGCCGGACGCGGTCGAGCACTGGCTCGCGGTGCGCAAACGGCCCCGGGACACACCGCTCGCGGAACTCTGCGAGGACGCGGATCTCCTGGCCGACGTGCAGCGGGCCGTCGACCACGCCAACGAGGCGGTCTCGCGGGCCGAGTCGATCCGCCGGTTCCGCATCGTGCCGGGGGAGTTCACCGAGGAGAACGGGCTGCTGACCCCGTCGCTGAAGATCAAGCGCCATGCGGTCGCGGCCGACTACGCGGCGGAGATCGCGGCACTCTACGAGTGATACGCGTGACTGCGGCCGATACGCGTGACGGCGGCGTCCCATGAGTGAATACCGTCCATGAGGATCCTGGTCTTCACGCGGACCGCCGGCTACCGGCACGAGTCCATACCCGACGGAATCCGGGCCTTCACCGCCCTGGGCGAGGAGCACGGCTTCGCCGTCGACGCCACCGAGGAGGCCGGCGCCCTCGCCGGTCCGCTCGACGGCTACGGCGCCGTGGTCTTCCTCTCCACCAGTGGCGAGGTCCTCACCCCCGAGGCCCGCTCAGGACTGATGGCCTACTGCGCGGCCGGCGGCGGCTTCATGGGGGTGCATTCCGCCGCCTGCACCGAGGAGGAGTGGCCGTTCTTCGGCGGGCTCCTCGGCGCCCGTTTCGTGCGCCATCCGAGGCTGCAGCCCGGGACGGTCGTCGTCGAGGACGCCGACCACCCAGCGACCCGGCATCTGCCCGGCCGCTGGCCCCTCACGGACGAGTGGTACGACTTCGACGTGAGCCCGCGGGGCGCGGTGCGGGTGCTCGCCTCGGCCGACGAGGCCTCGTACGAGGGCGGCGGCATGGGCCGGGACCACCCGCTGGCGTGGTGTCACACCCACGCCGGGGCGCGGGTGTTCTACACCGCCCTGGGGCACAGCCCCGAGGCGTACGCGGATCCCGACCACCGGGCCCATCTCCTCGGCGGTCTTCAGTCCGTGCTGCGGCGGTAGCGGGCAGGCGGAGCCGGAAGCCGGGGACGGCCGCCGGTGCAAGCCGTCAGCCGTCAGCCGGCCAGGGGCCTGCCCGGCGAACCCTCGGTCCGTGAGCGCAGGGCCAGTGCCCTCAGGACGACCTCGATGGCGAACCGCCGTTCGGCGTCGACGAGTTGATCGCCGAGTATCGACTCCAGACTGCGCAGGCGGTAACGGACGGTCTGGGGGTGGACGTCGAGGCGCTCGCCCATCTGGGCCGCCGTGCCACGCGTGTCGAGCCAGATCCGCAGGGTGTCCACGAGCCGGTCGCGCCGAGACGGTGTGAGCTCGGCGAGCGGTGAGAGTTCACGCTGGGCGAGCTGGTCGAGCAGCCCGGGGTCGGACAGCAGCCACAGGGGCACGAGGTGGTCGGCGGCGAAGGCCAGCGGGCCGTCCTCGACGATGCCCGCGTCGACGAGTTCCAGGGTGCGCCGGGCCCACCGGATCGAGTCATGTGCGTCGGCGGCCGGGACGGTGAGGCCGACGGCCGCGCGGTTGCCGAACAGGGCGCCGTCCAGCATGCGTCTTCGCGCGGCGTCGACGGGCCCCGGGATCAGTAAGTGCGGATGCGGATCGCTGAGATCGGCGAGGACATCGTTGTCCATGTCCGCCCGCTCCAGGACCGCGGGGGAGCGCAGGGCGACCAGCGTGACGTACTCGGGCAGCGGCCAGGCGGTCTGCTCGGACAGCTCCGCGATGGCGGCACGGGGGACGGGCGGCCCGGCGAGCAGCAGATGCAGCAGCCGCCGGCGCAGGATCTCGTTCTGCTCCCCGGACCGCGACTGCACCTCCAGGTAGCCCTCGCGGGACAGCGCTTCGAGCTCGTCGACATAGGCGAACAGCGCGTCGGCGAAGGTCAGCATCATCGTGGGGGAGAGGTTGTAGCTCCGGCCGACCTTCTTCGCCCGCCGCAGCGCGATGCGTGCCCCGAGCCGGTACGCGCCCTGGAGCGCGTCGAGGCTGCGGCCCTCGTACGCCTCGTAGCGCCCGAACCTGCGGCACATCTCGTCCCGCAGGGCGGAGGGCGCGGACGGTTCGGCGACCTGGTCGACGAAGACCAGGATGCTCTGCTCGACGCCGACCCGGATGCCCTGGCCGTACGGACCGTTCAGCAGCCGCGCGTACTCGGGATAGGCGCGGGTGACCTCGATGCCGATCTCTTTGATGAGGCTGGGCAGTTCGGGCCGGATGATGGCCGCGAACTCCTGCGGCAGCGGACCCAGCGACTCTCCGGTGTCCGACGGATTCACAGCTCCCGGCATGGCTGCTTCCCCTCGCTTTCCGGTCCCGGTGGGGGTCGGGTTTCGATGCAAGCGCTCGCCATGGAAGCAGCTCGCGCTCATCGACTGCGGCTTGCCGAAGATAGACCAACCCCGGAGGGCTGAACACCACTTGGGACAGAACGAGTTTCCTTGGGCCAGAAAACGCTCTCTGTCGGCGGTGATCGAGTGGCTCGGAATGCCGCCGGACGACGTAAAAGGGCTTCCGATTCCGGTGAAGGCACAGCAAAGTTCCGGCCATTGCGGCCCGATAGTCCCGGGGGATGCGGCGGCTGACGGACGGTGACGGCCGTGCCGTACGGTGGGCCGGCTCTTCCGCGCGGCGCTGCGAGCGCGGGTTCTCCGCCGGTATGCGGCCCTCTGTCCCGAGGTGACAGCTTGCGTCGGCAGTCCCCGGAGGTCGGCCGGGTGCGCACCCGGGAATTGCGCACCGAATGACAAGCGGTGCGCGCGAATTGCGTACCCCGGGACGAGGAAAAATGCTCGCCGAGAGAATCTTGACCGGCGGGATTGTGCGCGATGTTTCCCGCAAGTAACGTCTGGCATCGTCACAGATCGTACCTGGCTGAATCCTGTCGACCGCCACTGAACGGGGTTCAACGTCGCGTCCCGCCCTTCCCCCACACGGCTGTGGAACGCGTCCTGCGCAAGCAATGCATCGCACTGACGAATCGGAGGAACCACCCGTGCGAAACCCGATCGGAAAGGCCGCGTTAGTCGCAGTCGGGGCAACAGCCGCCGTTGCCCTCGCCACCGCACCGGCACTTGCCGCACCCACGACATGGACCGTCGGACCGAACTCTCCGGAGACGTTCTCGGCGCTGTCGACGAATACGGTTCTGGACCTGAACGGAATTCCCCTCACCTGTCCCGCCGCCACCGCGGGCGGAAATCTCTTCAGCGCCACCGGAAATCCGGCTCATGTCGGAGACATAGCCAGTGCCGCCTTCGGCAGCGAGGCCGACCCCTGTACCAGCCCCGTGGGTCCGGTGGAGCCGGTCGCCGACACCAGCCCCGCCTGGCAGTTGCAGGCCACCGACTACGACGCGGCCACCGGCACCACGACCGGCTACCTCACCGGCATCAACGCCTCTCTCACGGTGCTCACCTGCACCTTCGACGTCACGGGCGAGGTGAACGCGACCTACACCAACTCCACCGGTGTGCTGACCGTCTCCAATGCGGACCGCCAGCTGACGGTCGTCAACGCCAGTGCGGGTTGCGCGGGTATCGCCCAGGACGGCGACCACCCCACCTTCAACGGCGACTACACGGTGGTCACGCCTGCGGGCGGCACGGCACACCCCACCCTCGTGGGCACCGAGTAGCGCAAGACGTCCGCGGCCGTCCGGGACCGCGCGGCGGGGAACCGTCCGCCGTGCGGGCCCACCGGGTTTCGTGAAGGGAGGCATGCAGGTGCTGCGCAGCAGCGGGAACTGCCGTACGACGGGAACGCGTTCACGCACGGCCGTGCGGGGAGCGGCCGTCGCCGTCATGATCCTCGTGGCCGGCACGGTCCCCGGGGCCGGTGCCGCGGACGGTGAGCAGACCGTGGCCGCCGAACTCGCCTACACCTGCGAGGCCCCGGCGGGTCAGGAGGCCGTACGGATACAGGTACGGATCGCCGCCACCCTCCCCGAGGCGCACGCGGTGGGCGAGGCGGTCCAGGCGGAGGGCGTTTCCACGACGGTGATCCTGTCCGAGACCACCCGAGCCGAACTGGCCCTCCTCCGGGCGGCCGAGGTCACCGGCGCGAGCCGGCTCACCGTCGCCGTGGCCCAGGACGAGCACACGGCCGAAGCGGTCTGGGCGGGCACGGCCGCGCAGCCCGTTCCCGTCCCGGACAGCGGCGAGATGGCGCTCAGCACGTCCGGGCTCGTCCCCACCGTCACGGCCGGCGACACCGGCGGCCTCACCTTCACGGCGGGCCGGCTGACCGTCGACCTCACACCGCGCCGGGCGGACGGAACCCCCACCGAACCGGCCGTCGTTCCGCTCACCTGCACCCCGGACAAGAGTGCGGAGACGCTGCTCGCCACGGTCGAGATCACCGACGGCGACAGCCCCTCCACCCCGCCCCCCACCACGCAGCAACCCGCCCCCACCACCGGAGCACCCCGGCCGGACGGACCGCGCGACCTCGGCATCGCACCTCCCGCACCGAACGACGACAGCGCCCCCGCGGCACCACCCCCGTGCGTCGGCGACACCGTCAACCCCTTCGCGATGGTCGCGTACATCACGGGCTACTCGAACGTCGCCAAGCTCCGGGCGGCATCCGAAGTGCCCCTGTCCTGCACCCAGCTCATCGACGTCTCCAAGAAGATCGTGCCCAAGCCCGACGGGCTGCATCTGGTCCAGCACGCGACCGGCGTCCTGGACCACGAAGGCCGCCCCCAGATGCCGCCCGCCCCCGCCACCTTCCTGACCTACGGGTTCATGCCGACGACGGCCATGATGGAGCTCACGCAACTGGACACCATGACCATCGACTCGGACATCCTGCTGGCCAAGTCCTCCGGTCTCACACACATCAGGGTTCCCCTCCGCCTCCGCCTGTTCGACGTCAAGGTCAACGGCGTCCCCCTGGACGTCGGCCCCGACTGCCGGACGACCGGCTCCCTGTACTCGACGGACCCCGATCCCGCGCAGGACACCAAGGACCATGTGGTGCTCACCGGGGTGCTGAAGGGGCCGGGCAACGGCTATCAGCTCGTCACCGGAGGCGTACTCACCTCCACCATGACCATCCCGCCGTTCAGCGGCTGCGGAGTGGACGAGGACCTCGACGCCCTCTTCACCTCCTCCGTGTCCGGGCCGGGCAACTACCTCAAACAGGTGCAGGCCGCCCCCTGCGCATCGGGCAACCCCCGGCCCGACGCGCGCTACTGCACCCCCGACCACCAGCCGGTCAAGGTGCCGAAGCCCGAGCGCTGACCCTCTGACACAGCACACCCCGCAGCACAACTCCCCCAGAACTGGAAAGGATTGAGGGAGAGATGAGACCTGTCTCCTTGAGCTCCGACAGAGCGCGCACCGCCGCGAGCGGCGCGCTCGCCGCCCTCCTCGTGGCGGCGGTACCCTTGACCGCGGGGCCCGCGAGCGCGGCCGAGCCCGTGAGCGAGCAGCCGCCGGTGACGGCATCCGCTCCCGTACAACTCAACGGCCACTGGGCGCCGTTCACCCGGTGCCCGGTCGACGACCCCGCGATGCTCGCCGCCGACGGCCAGGCCACGGTCGCCACCTGTGTGTCCTCGCAGTCACCGGGCGGCTCCATCAAGCTGGGCAAGACGACCGCGACGACCGGCCCCAACGACCTCCAGTTCGGGGTGGTGCAGCAGACGGCGACCGGCACCTTCACCGTCGTGCCGCCCGCCGGCGGCGCTCTCGTCGGATCACCGACGGCCATCCCCGGTGGACTGCTCGGCCTGATGTGTCCGAGCGACATCCCGGTCGTCAGCGAGATCTGCCGGCAGCTCACCGAGAGCACCCTCAACAAGGTCACCGCCACCGTGGAATCGGCGGGCACACCCACGGAGTTCAGCCTCACCTCGGGTCTGACCACCGGCAAGCCCATCGTGAAGCTGCCGGTACGGATACGGCTTCAGAACCCGTTCCTGGGCTCGCAGTGCTACATCGGCTCCGCCGCCGACCCCATCGTGCTGCGGCCGCAGAACACGACCGCACCCGCCGTCGCCGTACAGCGCTTCGACGCAGGTGGAACGCCCAACACGGCAGGCGCGATGCTGCGGTTCGCCCTCACCGGCAACAGTCAGGGGGACACTGCCTTCTCCGTACCGAAGGCCAACGGATGCGGCCTGTTCGGCATCCTCAACGGAGCCATCGACCTGAAGACGGGGCTTCCCTCGCCGTCCGGCAACAACCGCCTGACGCTCGACAACGCCTCCACCTACAGCGGCGGTCTCACGGCACCGGGCACCGTGAAGCCGGACGCCGGCAAGGTGCTGTCGCGGCACTGGCACTCCGCCGTTCTTCCCTGAGCGACGGCTTTCCCGAATGGACCGGCCTCGCGGCTCCGGCCCCCCTGGGCCGCGAGGCCACCATCGACTGCGACTGCGACTGCGACTGCGACTGCGGAAGCGGGCGATGGCTGCGCAGAACTCCACAACGCGGCGGCAGGAACTTGTCACCGCATGACAAACAATTCAGCACCCCGGCAATTCACCGATCACGAGACCGTTCAGGCACTTGTCCTCGCGCCACAGGTCAACTTAACGTGCGCCCTCGGCGCACCCCTGTCACGTAGTGAGCACACGCAGGAGGTGAGATGGGAATCGAAGTGGTGGTCGACGGGCTGACGAAGTCCTTCGGCAAACAGAACATCTGGCAGGACGTCACGCTCACTCTGCCGGCCGGCGAAGTCAGCGTCATGCTGGGGCCTTCCGGCACGGGGAAAACCGTGTTCCTCAAGTCGATCATCGGGCTTCTCAAGCCCGAGCGCGGACGGGTCCTCATCAACGGCGTGGACATGGTGAACAGTTCCGAAAGGGACATCTACGAGACCCGCAAATTGTTCGGCCTGATGTTCCAGGACGGCGCACTCTTCGGTTCGATGTCCCTCTTCGACAACATCGCCTTTCCCTTGCGTGAACACACCCGCAAAAAGGAGTCCGAGATCCGCCGCATCGTCATGGAGCGGATGGACATGGTGGGCCTCGTCGGGGCGGAGGAAAAGCTGCCCGGCGAGATATCCGGCGGAATGCGCAAACGCGCCGGGCTCGCCCGCGCGCTCGTTCTCGACCCGCAGATCATTCTCTGCGACGAACCCGACTCCGGACTCGATCCCGTGCGCACCGCCTATCTCTCCCAGTTGCTGATCGATCTCAACGCCCAGATCGACGCGACCATGCTGATCGTCACCCACAATCTCGACATCGCCGCCACCGTCCCCGACAACATGGGGATGCTGTTCCGGCGCAATCTCGTCACCTTCGGCCCGCGGGAAGTGCTGCTCACCAGCGAGGAACCCGTCGTCGCGCAGTTCCTCAGCGGCCGCCGCGAAGGCCCGATCGGGATGTCCGAGGAGAAGGACGCCGCGACACTGGCGATGGAGCAGCGCACCCTCGGCAGCGCCGCGGCGGGGCCGCGCCCGCTCGTACCCCAGCTGGAGCCGTCACCGGGGCTGCCCGAGCGCCGTGCCGTCCAGCGCCGCAGAGAACGCGTGCTGGCGATGATGGACCGGCTGCCCGAAGCCGCTCGGACCGCGATCGCGCGCAGCTACGCCCCGGCCGGCGGCGGGGTGCCCAGGTGACCGCCCAGCTGCCGGTCAGGCCCGCCGCGCCGCCGGGCCCGCCGACCCCGCGACCCCCGCTGAAGGCGCTCGCACCGCTGCGTGAGACCGGCAGGCTCTTCGCGCTCGCGCTCGCCGTCGCCCGGGCGATCTTCCGCCGTCCCTTCCAGGTACGGGAGTTCATCGAGCAGTTCTGGTTCATCGCGGGCGTCACCATCCTGCCCGCCGCACTCGTCTCGATCCCGTTCGGCGCGGTCATCGCCCTCCAGGTCGGCTCGCTCACCCAGCAGCTCGGCGCGCAGTCGTTCACCGGCGGCGCGAGCGTCCTCGCCGTCATCCAGCAGGCCAGTCCGCTCATCGTCGCGCTGCTGATCGCCGGCGCCGGCGGCTCCGCCATCTGTGCGGACCTCGGCTCCCGCAAGATCCGCGAGGAGCTCGACGCGATGGAGGTCATGGGCGTGTCGCCCATCCAGCGCCTCGTCGTGCCGAGGGTGCTGGCCACCATGTTCGTCGCCGTCCTGCTCAACGGCATGGTCTCCGTCGTCGGCACACTCGGCGGTTACTTCTTCAACGTGATCATGCAGGGCGGCACCCCCGGCGCGTATCTCGCGAGCTTCTCCGCACTCGCCCAGCTGCCCGACCTCTACATCAGCGAGTTCAAGGCGCTCGTCTTCGGCTTCATCGCGGGCATCGTCGCAGCCCACCGCGGGCTCAATCCACGCGGCGGCCCCAAGGGGGTGGGCGACGCGGTCAACCAGTCCGTGGTCATCACCTTCATGCTGCTGTTCTTCGTGAACATGGTCCTCACGGCGGTCTATCTGCAGATCGTCCCCGCGAAGGGGGGCTGATCCGATGGCCGTGCTCAGCCGCCTCGACCGGGCCGGAGACCAGCTCACCTTCTACGTACGGGCCCTGGTCTGGATCCCGAGAACCCTGCGCCGCTATCTCAAGGAGGTGCAACGCCTGCTGGCGGAGGTCGCGTTCGGGAGCGGCGGCCTCGGAGTCGTCGGCGGGACCATCGGCGTGATGATCGCGATGACTCTGTTCACCGGCACCGTCGTCGGCCTCCAGGGATACGCGGCGCTCAACCAGATCGGCACCTCCGCCTTCACCGGCTTCGTCTCCGCGTACTTCAACACCCGGGAGATCGCCCCGCTCGTCGCCGGCCTCGCCCTCTCCGCCACCGTCGGCGCCGGGTTCACCGCCCAGCTCGGCGCGATGCGCATCAACGAGGAGGTCGACGCCCTGGAGGCCATGGGCGTGCGCTCCATGCCCTATCTCGTGACCACCCGCATCATCGCGGGTGTCGTCGCGATCATCCCGCTGTACGCGATCGGGCTGCTGTCGTCCTACTTCGCCTCCCGGTGGATCACCGTCGTCTTCAACGGCCAGTCCGCGGGCACCTACGACCACTACTTCCGGCTCTTCCTCTCCCCGGACGACGTCCTGCTCTCCATCCTCAAGGTGCTGATCTTCAGCGTGATGGTGATTCTCGCCCACTGCTACTACGGCTTCCGCGCCGAAGGCGGACCGGCCGGAGTGGGCATCGCCGTCGGCCGCTCCGTACGCAACGCGATCGTCCTGATCAGCGTCACCGACTTCTTCCTCTCGCTCGCCATCTGGGGCGCGACGACGACGGTGAAGGTGGCGGGATGAACACAACCGTCTTACGCCGAAGGCTTGCCGGAGTGGTCTTCCTGCTGGTGCCCGCCCTCCTGGTGTGGCTGTCGGTCGCCGTGTACGACAAGAAGTTCACCGACGACGCCACGATCACCGTCCTCGCCGGCTCCGTCGGCAACGAGATGCACGACAACGCCGAGGTGAAGCTCCGCGGCGTCGTCGTCGGCGAGGTGCGTGACATCCGCGCCGACGGCAGAGGCGCCCGTCTCACCCTCGCCATCGACCCCGGCCGGCTCAGCAGCATCCCCGCCGATGTCACCGTGCAGATGCTCCCGACCACCCTCTTCGGCGAGCGCTTCGTCGCCCTCGTACCGCCCGCCCGCAATGCCTCGTCCCGCACGCTCCGGGCCGGCGACACCATCACTCAGGACCGCTCCAGCAACGCCATCGAGCTGGAGCAGGTGCTCGACCATGTGCTGCCGCTGCTCACCGCGGTGCAGCCGCAGAAACTCTCCGCGACCCTGACCGCCGTCTCGCAGGCGCTGGAGGGCCGCGGTGACCAGCTCGGCCGCACCCTGGTCACCCTGGACGCGCACCTCAAGAAGCTCAACCCGCAACTGCCCGTCCTCAACCGGGACATCGCGCACCTCGTCAAGGTCAGTCACCTGTACGCGGACGCCGCCCCGGACGTCCTGAAGGCGCTCACCGACTTCACCACCACCACGGGCACCATCGCCGGGCAGCAGGCCGAACTCGCCCGCCTCTACGGCTCGACCACCACCACCGCGCAGGACCTCACCACCTTCCTGCGCCACAACAAGGAGAACCTCATCCGGCTCGCCGCGGTGAGCCGCCCGACGCTGGAGCTGCTCGCCCGCTACTCGCCGTCGTTCCCCTGCACCCTGCGCACCCTCGCCGGCTTCGTGCCCGCCATGGACAAGGCACTGGGGAAGGGCACCGACCGGCCCGGACTCCATGTCGATCTGACCACGGTGCCCTCCCTCGGGAAGTACGTGCCCGGCAAGGACACACCCGTCTACGACGGAGGCGACGGACCGCACTGCTACGCCGTGCCCTACAACGGCACACCGGCGCCCGCCGCGGCGGAAGCGGCCGCACCGAGCCTCGGCCTGCCCAACTCGCCCCAGGAGAACGAGCTCGTCAACGAACTGATGGCCCCCGAACTGAAGAAGGCGCCGCGGGAACTGCCCGACTGGAGCAGCGTCCTGACCGGGCCCGTCTACCGCGGCACGGAGGTGACGCTCAAGTGAAGCGCCGCAGCATCGCCGGGCCGCTGGTGAAGTCGGTCGTCTTCATCGTGGTCACCGTGCTGGCCACCACCGTCCTGGCCGTCAGCATCGCCAACACCGGGGTCGGCGACACGGCCCCGTACAAGGCACGGTTCACCGATGTCACCGGACTGATCGCGGGCGACAGCGTACGGATCGCCGGGGTGAAGGTGGGCCAGGTCGAGTCCGTCAGGGTCGCCGACCGCCGCGAGGCCGAGGTCTCCTTCAGCGTCCGCGAAGGGCGCAAGCTGCCCGTCTCGGTGACCGCCTCGGTCAAATACCTCAACATGGTCGGGCAGCGCTACATCGACCTCGACCAGGGCGCGGGCCCCGTCGGGCAGTACCTGGCGGCCGGCGACACCATTCCCCTGAAGCGCACCACGCCCGCGCTCGACCTCACCCAGCTCTTCAACGGCTTCCAGCCGCTCTTCGAAGGTCTGTCACCGAACGAGATCAACGACCTGGCCTCCTCGATCGTGACCGTCCTCCAGGGCGACGGGGGCACCGTCGACAGTCTGGTGAAGCACGTCGGTTCCCTGACGACGACCGTCGCCGGCAAGGACCAGGTCATCGGCCAGGTCATCAAGAACCTCAACATCGTGCTGAAGACCGTCAACGACCGCGAGGCGGGCTTCGACCAGCTCGTCGACACCCTCCAGCGACTGGTCAGCGGATTCTCCGGCGACCGCAAGCCCCTCGGCGAGGCCGTGGCCGCCATGGGCGGGCTCACCACCGTCACCGCGGACCTGCTGACGGACGGCCGTGCGCCGCTCAAGAACGACATCCGGGAACTCGGCCGTCTCTCCCGGCAGTTGGGCGACAACAGCCCCGCCATCGAGAATTTCCTGCGGAAGACGCCCGCCAAGATGCAGGCCCTCACCCGGCTCGCCTCGTACGGGTCCTGGCTCAACCTCTATCTCTGCGAGGCGAAGGTCAGCGGCGTCACCACGTCGGACGGCAGCACACCGCCCACGGGCATCGGGATCAGCGAACCGAGGTGCCAGGGATGAGGATGACCATGCCGGGCCGTATCAAGCCCATCAGGGAACGCAACCCGGTCGCCGTCGGCCTCGTCGGACTCCTCGTCCTCGCGCTGCTCGGGTTCGCGGCGTTCCGTGCCGACTCCCTGCCCCTCGTCGGCGGCGGCACCACCTATACGGCGGAGTTCACCGAGGCCGCCGGACTCACGGACGGCGACGAGGTACGCATCGCGGGGGTGAAGGTCGGCGAGGTCACCTCCGTCGGTCTGGACGGCGACAGGGTGGCCGTCCGCTTCCGGGTCGAGGACGCCTGGATCGGCAACTCCAGCACGGTCGCCATCGCCATCAAGACGCTGCTCGGGCAGAAGTACCTGGCCGTCGACCCACTCGGCACCACCGGCCAGAGAGCGTCCGAGCGCATCCCCGCGAGCCGCACCACCTCCCCGTACGACGTGACCCAGGCCTTCAACGGACTGGGCGAGACCATCGGGAAGATCGACACCGCGCAGCTCGCCAAGAGCTTCGAGACGATCTCCGCGACCTTCAAGAACTCCCCGCCGAACGTGCGCACGGCCGCGACCGGGCTCTCCGCACTCTCCCGCTCCGTCTCCCAGCGCGACGCCCAGCTCGCCGCGCTCCTCAAGAGCAGCAGACAGCTCTCGCGCACCCTGGACGGCAAGAAGAGCAGCTTCGAGATCCTGCTGGAGGACGGCAGTCTGCTGCTCGGTGAGATCCAGGCCCGGCGCGACGCCATCCATCTGCTGCTCACCGGCACCAAGAACCTCGGGAAACAGCTCTCCGGGCTGGTCGCGGACAACCGTCAGCAACTGGCCCCCACCCTGGCCGCGTTGAGCAAGGTCACCGGGGTGCTCCTGAAGAACCGCACGAGCCTCGACCGGACCCTGGCGCTCGCCGGACCGTACTACCGGCTCGTCGGCAACACCCTCGGCAGCGGGCGCTGGTTCGACAACTACCTCTGCGGACTCGTCCCGCGGACCTATCTGCCTCCCGGCACGCCTCCCACGACCGGATGCATGCCGCCCAAGCCCTCAGGCGGTGCCTCATGAACCTCCGCCGGATCATCGGGATCACTGCCGGGCTCGCGGTGATCGCCGTCGCGGGAGCTTCCGGGGCGATGGCGCTGAAGGAAGCCGAATCCACCCGCGTCACCGCCTACTTCAGCCGCGCCACCGGTGTGTACGAGGGCTCCGACCTGCGGGTCCTCGGTGTCAAGGTCGGCACGGTCGATACGGTGAAACCGATGGGGGACCAGGTGCGGGTCACCCTGCTGCTCGACCGCGACGTCGAGGTCCCCGCGGACGCGCACGCCGTCGTCGTGGCCCCCAGCGTCGTCGCCGACCGCTACATCCAGCTGGCCCCCGCCTACCGCGGCGGCGCACGGCTCGAGGACGGAGCGGTCCTGCCCGCGGAACGCAACGCCATGCCACTGGAGGTCGACCAGCTCTACGCGTCGATCACCGAACTCAGCACCGCACTCGGGCCCAAGGGCGCGAACGCGGACGGCGCGCTCGCGCGTCTCTTCGACACGGGCGCCGCCAACCTCGACGGCAACGGAAAGGCGATAGGCGACTCCGTCGCACAGTTCGGCAAAGCGGCACGCACGCTCGACAGAAGCAGCGGCGACCTCTTCGGCACCCTGGAACACCTCCAGTCCTTCACCGCCATGCTCAAGAAGAACGACGGCACGGTGGCCAAGGCCGAACAGCAACTCGCCAACGTCACCGGCTTCCTGGCGGACGACAAGGAGAACCTGTCGGCCGCGCTCAAGGAGCTCGGCAAGGCGCTCGGCGTGGTGAAGGGCTTCATCAAGGAGAACCGCGCCGGGCTCCAGAAGAACGTCGACGCCCTCGTACCGCTGACCCGGACCCTGGTCGATCAGCGCGCCTCACTCGCCGAGGCGATGGACACCGCCCCCCTCGCCGCCGGCAATCTGATGGCCGCGTACGACCCGGTCCACCGCACCATCAACGGCCGCGCCGACATCAACGAACTCAGCTTCGGCGGCGATCTCGTCAACCCCGACGGTACGCATCCACTGGCCGGCCTGGTTCCCGTGGCGCCGAACCGGCAGAAGGCCCTGCCCGGTCTGCCTCTGCCGCCCGTCGGCACCGTCTACGGCACCCCGGACAAGCGTCGGGGGGCCTCCCGGTGAGGAACACGCGCACGGCAGCCGCGCTGACCGCACTCGCCCTGGGCCTCGGGCTCACCGCCTCCGGCTGCTCGATGCCGGAACTGTCGGGCATCGAGCAGCTGCCGCTGCCCGGCGGCGCCGATCTCGGAAGCCATCCGTACGACATCACCGCCGAGTTCGAGGACGTCCTCAGCCTGGTGCCGCAGTCCGCGGTCAAGGTGAACGACGTCGCCGTCGGCCGCGTCACCGGCATCACCCTCAGCTCCCAGGACTGGTCCGCGAAGGTCACCATGCGCATCAACGGCGACGTGGAACTGCCCGCCGACGCCTACGCCCACCTGGAACAGTCCAGCCTTCTCGGCGAGAAGTACATCCAGCTCTCACCCCCGCCCGCCAGGACGCGGGCGGCGGCCGCCACTCATGCGGCGGCGGGCCCCCTCGCGGACGGCGCGGCCATCCCGATCGCCCGCACCAACCGCAACCCCGAGGTCGAAGAGGTCTTCGGAGCGCTGTCGCTGCTGCTCAACGGTGGCGGCATCAACCAGATCAAGACCATCGCCACCGAGCTCAACAAGGCCATCGGCGGGCGTGAACCCCAGGTCGCCTCCGTGCTCAAGCGGATCGACACCCTGGTGACCAGCCTCGACAAGAACAAGGGCAACATCACCGCCGCCCTCGACGGCGTCAACCGGCTCGCCGCCACCCTCGCGACCCGCAAGCAGCAGGTCGGCCGGGTGCTCACCGGACTGAGCCCCGGCCTGTCCGTGCTGGAACAGCAGCGCGGCTCCCTCCTCACCATGCTGCGCGCCCTCGGCACCCTCTCCGACGTCGCCGTCGACACCGTCGAACGGAGCAAGGCCGACACGATCGCCGACCTCAAGGCACTCGGGCCGACGCTGAAGGCGCTCGCGGACTCGGGGAAGGCCCTGCCCGACTCGCTCCAGGTGCTGGTGACCTATCCGTTCACCGACGAGGTCCTGCGCGGGGTGAAGGGCGACTACCTCAACGTCTATCTGAACGTGGCGGCGGTCCCCGGCACACAGATCATCCCCGAGCTCACACCGCCGGGGGCGCAGGCAACCGTGCGGAGGGGCCGCGACGCGGGGCTCCCTCTTCCCCTTCCGCCCGTCACGACGGCACCTGCCCCGGCGGACCCCGCCACGCCCGCGGAAGGGAGCCGCTGATGCTCACCACCGCCACGCGCCTCAAGAACGTGGCCTTCCTGGTCGTCGCCGTCCTCGTGCTCGGCTTCGTCGGCATCCGCTACGCCGACCTCGGGCGGTACGCGGGACTTCAGGAGCACTACACCGTGCGCGTCCAACTCCCGCACACCGGCGGCCTCTTCACCCATTCCGACGTCACCTACCGGGGCGTGTCGGTCGGCCGGGTCGGACCCATCGAGCTGCGCGAGGACGGCGTCGAGGCCGAACTCCGTATCAAGGACTCGGCACCCCCCATCCCCGCCGACCTGGAAGCGGTCGTCGCCGGTCTGTCCGCGGTCGGCGAGCAGTACATCGACCTGCGGCCGAGGAACAACGCGGGCCCGTACCTGAGCGACGGCGCGGTCGTCGCACAGCGCGACACCCGCGTCCCCGCGCCGGTCACCGACGTCCTCACCAGCGTCGACGCCCTGGCCTCCTCCATCGACCCGGAGTCGCTGCGCACCGTCGTGGACGAGTTCGGTGCCGCGCTGAGCGGACGCGGCGACGACCTTCAGGTGCTGCTGGACAGCGGCGACGACTTCGTCCGTGCGGCCGACCGGGCGCTCCCGGTCACCACGCGGCTGATGAACGACAGCGAGACCGTGCTCCGTACGCAGACCGAGCAGGGGCAGGCCCTCAAGTCCTTTGCGACGGGGGCGAAGGAGCTCGCCGGACAGCTGAAGGGGTCCGATGCCGATCTGCGGCGCCTCATCGCCGCGGCGCCCGACGCGGCCGGCCAGATCAGCGGCCTCCTGCGCGATCTCGATCCCGCTCTCGGGGTGGTGGTCGCCAATCTGCTCACCACCTCGCAGGTCGCGGTCACCCGGCAGCGCGGCATCGAGGAACTGCTGGTCCAGCTGCCTGCCGTGGCCGCCGCCGGATCGACCGCGATCACCGGCCAGGGAGCCCGCTTCGGTATGGCGGTGACGTTCTTCGAACCGCTGCCGTGCACCGCCGGATACGGCGGGACCACCTATCGCAACGGACTCGACACGTCACCCGCCGCGGCACTCAACACCAAGGCCCGCTGCACATCGCCGGCCGGCAGCGGAGTGAACGTCCGCGGCAGCGCGAACGCCCCCGGCGGCGGCGCGGTGCCCGACCCCGCGGTACCCGGCTCCATGCTTCCGCCGGCCGCCGGGACCGATGGAGCCGGCACGGCCCCCGCCCCGGCCGAACGCCTGCCGGGGCTGCTCGGACTGCCGTCGGTCGCCGGCACCCCGCCCGGCCTCGGCGGGCTTCTCGGACTGGAGGCGGGCGATGACCTGGAGGCGGGCGATGACTAGGACGGGGCGACGCTTCGCGGAGCAGCGCGGACGCGTGGTGTCGGGGACGGCCGCCGTTCTCGCCGTCGTGTTCTGCGCCGTCTCCGCATGGGCGTACGGCCAAGCGCGCGGCGACGACTCCCTCGCCCACGCCACCTCGCGCGACGAGGTGCTGTCCGACGGCAAGGAGCACATCGTCCGGCTCACCAGCTTCGACGCCGAGGACCCGGCCGCCGGGAGGCGACAGTGGCTCGACGCCTCGACCGGGCCGCTCCACGACGAGCTGAAGCGGGTGAAGGCGCGGAAGGGCGCCACCGCTCGTACCGCCCGTGCCACGGTCACCGACGCGGCGCTCACCGCCCTCGACAAGCGCGCAGGTACCGCCGAACTGATCGCGACCGTCCGCGTCGAACGGGCCCCGGGGGCTGGGGCTGCGGCAGGTGCCACGGCCGGCAGCGAGCGCAAACGGCTGGAGGCCGTCCTCGCCCGCACCCCGGACGGCTGGAAGGTGCAGTCCCTGAGCGCCGTCCCGGTGGGTGGCGCATGAACAGCGAAGCGGTACAGGCGGAAGCGGTAGAAGTGACGCCAGCGACGACGGGACCGGACGCGGGCACGCACCCCGAAGCGAGACCGGAGACGGGGCCGGAGACGACGGGGCCGGAGGCGGGCACACGGTCGGCAGCGGCGCCGGAGCGCCCGCCAGGCCTCCGCCGCCGCACGCTCGCCGCCGTCGCCCTCCTGCTCGCGCTGGTACTCGGCGGCGCCGCATTCCTGTTCGCCACGGCGCGGTTGAACGACACACCCGCCGCCCGCAACCGCGCGCTGACCGACACCGCGGCCACCA
Source organism: Streptomyces sp. AM8-1-1 (assembly GCF_032229325.1). Taxonomy (NCBI): domain Bacteria; kingdom Bacillati; phylum Actinomycetota; class Actinomycetes; order Kitasatosporales; family Streptomycetaceae; genus Streptomyces; species Streptomyces sp. AM8-1-1. The sequence continues at coordinate 1,332,697 of NZ_CP135086.1, read as the reverse complement.
CCGAGGTGATCGAGGACGTCAGCGGTGCGCTCACCCAGGTCTTCTCCTACACACCGGCCGGCACGGAGTCGACCCGGCAGGCCGCCCGCAGCCTCCTCGCCGGGAAGGCCGCCCGCCAGTACGGAGAGCTCTTCGGCCAGGTCGAGAAACGGGCGGCCGAGCAGAAGCTGACACTCACCACCCATGTCGTACGGGCCGGGGTCACCCGGCTGACCGGCCACAGCGCCCACCTCCTGGTCTTCCTCGACCAGGTCGCCGAGCGCCGCGGCAAGCCGCCGGCAACCGCCGCCGCCCAGCTGTCCGTCACCGCGGAACTGCGCGGCGGACGCTGGCAGATCGTCGACATCGCATCCCGATAGGGAGGGACTGGACCATGGCAGGGACGAGGAGGAATCCGCTGCTCGCCGCGGCGCTCGCGCTGACGGTCGTGGCGGCCGGGTGCGCGGGCTGGGGCGGCTGGTCCTGGTATGCCGCCGCGCACGACGACTCCGCCGCGTACGCCAGGGAACGGGACCGGGTCCTGACCGCGGGGGAGCAGGCGGTGCTCAATCTCAACACCCTCGACCACCGGGACGTCGACGGGGGCCTCGACTCCTGGGAGGACTCGGCCACGGGCGAGCTGCGCAAACAACTCACCGACGGGCGGAGCCAGTTCGAGAAGCAGATCCAGCAGGCCAAGACCGTCACGAGCGCCCAGGTGCTGTCCGGGGCGGTCACCGAACTCGACGACCGCGCGGGGCGTGCGAGCGTGCTGGTCGCTCTGCGGATCACCGTCACGGCCCCCACCGGCACACCCGCGCGGAAGGAGAGCCGGATGCTCGGCGAGCTCACCCGTACGCCCGAGGGCTGGAAGCTCAGCGCCCTCGGTCAGGCACCCGTCGGCAACACCGCGGCCGAGTGACGAGAGGACCCCGGACATGTCGACAACCCGCCATCTCATCAACCGCCGGAGGCGACTGGCGACCACGGGCCGCCCCGGCACCGCGCCCGGCGACACACTGACCTCCGACCGTCCCGCGACCGCGACCGCGAAGGCCGGAGCCCTGTCGCGGCGGCCGGCCGTACGCGAACGCGGCGCCGTCGCACCGCAGGAGCTCGCCGACGTGAAGCCGGCGGCGGCCCGCGGCAGTCGGCTGCTCGCCGTGCTGTGCGCCCTCATCGTCCTGTCGGGAGGCTTCGCCGCCTTCGCCGGTACTCAGGCGTCCGACCTGCGCGACGAGCCCGCCGTACGCAACGCCGCCCTGGCCGACACCGCGCGCACCAGCGAGCTGAAAGGCCGGGTGACGGCGGCGGTCGAGGCGCTGTTCTCCTACAACTACGCGGATTCCGGCGGCCTCGACCGGGCCGTGAAGGAGCATCTGACCGGCAAGGCCGTCGCGCAGCATGCCGCCATGCTCGCTGCCGTACGCAAGGAAGGGCCCCGCCAGAAGCTCGTCCTCACCACCACCGTCACCGAGAGCGGCGTGGAACTGATCGACGGCGACCGGGCCCGGGTGCTGGTCTTCGCCGACCAGAGCAACACCCGCACCGCGACGAAGGGCGAGACGACCTACGCCGCCGCCATGCTCGCCGTCGACGCCGTCCGCTCCGACGGCACCTGGCGCCTCGCCGCTCTCGACACGTTCGGGGAGGGGTCATGAGGCGCCCGCGCGGTGCGCGCGCCCGCAAGCGACTCGCCGGCAGCGTGGCCGCGGTGGCGGCGATGGCCGCGCTGACCGCCTCCCAGGCACCGGGAACCGTTCCCGAAAAGCCGACCGGCGAGACCAACTCCGAGGCCGCGTACGGGACATGGGCCGAGCCGCCGAACGACGACTCGTACCACACCGAACTGCCGCCTCTGCGTACACCGCCCGGGCCCGTCCGGCCGGGCCGGCGGTCCGGTGGCGTCCAGACCGGCGTCGTGCGGACCGAGTCGGGAATCCCCGCGACGGTTCTCGCTGCGTATCGCCGTGCGCAGACACTGATCGCCCGCACCGATCCTGGCTGCCGGCTGCCGTGGCAACTCCTCGCGGCGATCGGCAAGGTCGAGTCCGGTCAGGCGCGCGGCGGGCGGGTGGACGCCTCGGGCACCACGCTCTCGCCGATCCTCGGCCCGGTCCTCGACGGCAACGGCTTCGCCACCATCAGGGACACCGACAGGGGCGCGTACGACGGCGACCGGCGCTACGACCGTGCGGTGGGGCCGATGCAGTTCATCCCCTCCACCTGGGCGCGCTGGGGCCAGGACGCCAACGGCGACGGACGCAGGGATCCGGGCAACATCCACGACGCGGCCCTCGCCGCCGGACGCTATCTGTGCGCCGGCGACCGCGATCTGACGGTACCCAGGGATCTGGACCGGGCGATCCTCGGCTACAACCACTCGCGGGCGTATCTGCGCACGGTCCTGGCCTGGCTGGACTTCTACCGGTCCGGCGCCCACCCCGTCCCGGACGGCACGGGCGTCCTGCCCGGGAGCCCCGGTGCGGGCGGCAGGACTCCTGCCGTGCGTCCTGTCGGGAAGGGGAACGGGAGCGGTGGAGGCATCGTCGTCGGTCCCACGCCGACACCGGCGCCGACCGTCCGGCCCCGCCCGACTCCCGGCCGGCCTCCGGGGCCGTGGCCGCCCGGCGGTCCCACCTCGCCGCCGCCGACCGGCTCGCCGGATCCGAGCCCCTCGCCCGATCCGACCCCCTCGCCGGATCCGAGCCCGACACCCAGCCCGACACCTTCCGAACCGTCGCCCTGTCCCTCACCCGATCCGACACCCTCGCCCCAGCCGTCCCCGGAACCGTCGCCGAGCGGCAGCCCCGGCGACGATCCCTGCTCACCCCTCCCGGGGTGACAGCACCTCGGCGAGGTCGTACGACACCGGTTCCTCCAACTGGGTGTACGTGCAGGAGGCCGGTTCGCGGTCCGGCCGCCAGCGGCGGAACTGTGCCGTGTGCCGGAAGCGGTCTCCTTCCATGTGATCGTAGGCGACCTCGACCACCCGCTCCGGTCGCACGGCCACCCATGACAGATCCTTCTTGCCCGTCCAGCGGCTCTGCGCGCCGGGCAGCCGGGCTCCCTCGTGGGCGGCCTCCTCGGCCCAGGCCGCCCACGGATGCCCCTCCGGGGAGTCCATGAGCAGCGGCGCCAGCTCCTCGATCAGCTCCGCGCGCCGCTGCATGGAGAAGGCGGCGCAGACGCCGACGTGCTGGAGCGCGCCCGAGTCGTCGTACAGACCGAGCAGCAGCGACCCCACGACCGGCCCGCTCTTGTGGAGCCGGTAGCCCGCGACCACGGCATCGGCCGTGCGCTCGTGCTTGATCTTGAACATCAGGCGTGCGTCGGGGCGGTACGGCACATCCAGCGGCTTGGCCACCACCCCGTCGAGCCCGGCGCCCTCGTACTGCTCGAACCACTGCTGGGCCAGCTCCACATCGGTGGTCGCGGGCGCGAGATGAACGGGTGGCGCCGCGTCCGCCAGCGCGGCGGCCAGCGTCGTGCGCCGCAGCGACAGCGGGGCGTCCAGCAGGGCCTCGTCACCCAGAGCGAGCAGATCGAAGGCCACGAAGCTCGCGGGTGTCTGCTCGGCGAGCATCCGCACCCGGGAGTCGGCCGGGTGAATGCGCTCGGTGAGCTTGTCGAAGTCCAGCCGCCCCTCATGGGCGATGACGATCTCCCCGTCCACCACACAGCGGTCGGGGAGCTGGGCCGCCAGATCAGCGGCGAGCTCCGGGAAGTAGCGGGTGAGCGGCTTGCCCGTACGGGAGCCGATCACCAGCTCGTCCCCGTCCCGGTGGACGATCGCACGGAAGCCGTCCCACTTGGCCTCGTACTGCATGCCGGGCGGGATCTTCTTCACGGACTTGGCGAGCATCGGCTTCACGGGCGGCATGACCGGCAGATCCATATCGCGATTGTCCGGTATGCGGGGGAACTCGGCACGGCCTACGCTGACGGGCATGGCCGGAGCGGTGGAACTGGAAGTGGGGGAGCGGACCGTACGCGTGTCCAATCCCGACAAGGTCTACTTCCCTGAGCACGGCTACACGAAGCTGGACATGGTCCGCTACTACCTGGCCGTCGGCGACGGCATCACCCGGGCCCTGCGGAACCGTCCCACCACCCTTGAGCGCTACCCCGACGGGGTGACCGGCGAATCGTTCTTCCAGAAGCGCGCGCCCAAATACCTGCCCGACTGGATCCCGACGGCCCATATCACCTTCCCCAGCGGCCGGTCGGCCGACGAGATGTGCCCGACGGAACCCGCGGCCGTCATCTGGGCCGCCAACCTCGGCGCCGTCACCTTCCACCCCTGGCCCGTGCGCCGTGACGACACCGACCACCCCGACGAGCTGCGCATCGACCTCGACCCGCAGCCGGGCACCGACTACGCGGACGCCGTCCGGGCCGCCCATGAGCTGCGGGCCGTGCTCGACGAGGTGGGACTGCGCGGCTGGCCCAAGACGTCCGGCGGCCGCGGTATCCATGTCTTCGTGCCGATCGAACCGCGCTGGACCTTCACCCAGGTCCGCCGGTCCGCCATCGCGGCCGGCCGGCTGCTGGAGCGCCGTATGCCCGACCGGGTGACCATCAAGTGGTGGAAGGAGGAGCGCGGCGCGCGCATCTTCGTCGACTACAACCAGACGGCGCGGGACCGCACCATCGCCTCCGCCTACTCCGTACGGCCCCGGCCGCACGCACCCGTTTCCGCCCCGCTGCGCTGGGAGGAGGTCGACGACGCCAGGCCCGAGGACTTCGACATCATGACGATGCCCGGCCGGTACGCCGAGGTCGGCGACGTCCACGCCGACATGGACGACCACCGGTTCAGTCTGGAGACCCTGCTGGAGGCGGCGAACAAGGACGAGGCCGAGCACGGCCTCGGCGATCTGCCGTATCCGCCGGAGTACCCGAAGATGCCGGGCGAGCCGAAACGGGTGCAGCCCAGCCGGGCGAAGAAGACGGAATGACGCCGCAATGACGAGGGCCCCCTCCCGGTGTGCGGGAGGGGGCCGTTGCCGTCCACAGGAGCGTCGGGGCCAGGACACGCCAAGGGCCTGCCCTGATCCGAATGAAAGACCCTAGAGCTCCTGGATCCGGATGTTGCGGTAGGAGATGACATCCGTCGTGCCGTGGACCTGGAGTCCGATGTAGCCCGACGCGTACCGGCGGCCGTCCGTGCCGGGGTCGTCGCCGCGCGGCGGGACGAAGTCCTGGCCGCCGGTGTTCTCGAACTCGTTGATGAGGACACCGTTGCGGAAGACCGAGTAGTGCTGGCCGACCACGCGGATCTCGTAGTCGTTCCAGGTGCCCTTCGGAGTCACACCCGCACCGGCCAGGCCGACACGGTCGAATCCGTAGATCGAACCCGACTTGTACATGTCGCCGTCGGGCCGGTCCAGGACCTGGATCTCATGTCCGTACTTGATCGCGACCCACTCCGGGCGCGACTCCTCCGGGTTGTCGTGGACGTTCGGGAAGCGGACGAAGACACCGCCGTTGGCGTTGCCGGTGCCCGGTGCGTCGTCCCGCCACTGGAGCTTGAGCGAGAAGTCGCCGTACTGACGCTGCGGGAACCACAGCATGCCCATGCCCGGCACGGTGGTGCTGCTGGTCATGGCGCCGTCACCGCTGAGCGAGAACGAACCGCCGCCCACGTGCTGCCACTTGCCGAACGTGCTCTGGGTGCCGTCGAACAGATCCTTGTAGCCGGTGTTCTGGCCCGGCTTGCCGATGCCGGACTGCTTGGCCGCCTTGTAGATCTTCTTGTGCTCGCGCTGGTCGATCACATTGTCGGCGAGCAGCTTGTCGACGACCTGGTCCACGTGCTTGAGGAACAGCGCGTGCGAGGACCAGTCCTTCTCGTCCTCGATCAGTTCGTTGATCGTGCACCGGCTGCGGGTCATCCGGTTGGGGATGCCCGTGTCGACCGTGCCGACGATGACGGTCAACCGCTCGTCCCACTCGGGGCAGTTGGGCGCCGGGACGCCGCCGCCCTCCGCGACCGTGAACGACACCTTCTGCGCGGCCGAGGTGTTGCCGGCCTTGTCGGTCGCCCGGTGCAGAACGGTGTGGAAGCCCACCCGGTCGACGAGCACCGGAGCGGTGTAGGCGAGGTACGGGCCTCCGTCGAGGGAGTACTCGACCTTGTCGACACCCGAGGCGCCCTCACCGGTGTCCGTCGCGGTGACGGTCACCTTGGCGCTGGTGACATACGCGCCGTCGGAGTTCTTCTCACCCGTCACCCCCGCCGAGGTCTGCGGCGGGGTCTTGTCCACGACGGGCGGCGCGACCACCGTGAACTGCACGGACTTCTCCGCGGCCGCGTTGCCGGCCTTGTCGGTCGCCTTGAAGCGGACCGTGTGGGTGCCGACGGCGTGCACCATCACGGGAGCCGTGTAGGGCTGCCAGGCGCCGGAGGCGCCGATGGCGTACTCGATGGTGTTGACGCCCGAGCCGGTGTCGGACGCGGTCACGGTGACCGTCGCCATGTCCAGGTACTGGCCCTGTTCGTTCTTCTCACCGGTCACCGTCGCCGAGGTCTCCGGCGGGGTCTTGTCGTCCGTCGGCGGGGCGACGACCGAGAAGTCGGCCGCCTTCTCCGCGGCGACGTTGCCGGCCCTGTCCGTGGCCCGGTACCGGATCTTGTGCGTACCGACCTCGTTCACGACGACCGGGTTGGTGTATGCCTGCCAGGGACCGTCGGCCCCGACCGCGTACTCGATCTTGTCAACCCCGGAGCCCGCGTCGGTCGCCGCCACCGTCACGGTGGCCTGACCGACGTACGCGCCCGCGGAGTTCTTGTCGCCGTCGACCTTCACGGTCGTCTCGGGCGCCGTGGTGTCCTCGCCGGTGCCCTCGGTGACCGTCAGGATCCCCTGCATCGAGCCGTGGCCCGGAATGGTGCAGTGGAAGAGATACCGGCCGGGGGTCAGCGTGACCTCGGCGGTGTGCTTGCCACCCTGGTCGTCATTGGGGTTGGCCAGGATGTTCAGCGGTACGTCGTTGTTGTACTCGGGGTCCGAGACGTCGAAGGTCAGCGTGTGCGGCATCCCGGTGGTGTTCCCGGTGGCCTTGCTGTTCTCGAACACGATCGTCGTCGCCCCCGCCACCGCCGTGGTGGGGAAGGAGAGATAGCGGTCGATCGGGTCACCCGCGGTCCAGGTGAGAACCTGGGCCGCCTCCCGGTCGTCGGTCTGCCCGTAGGCGGCCGCGGACATCAGTCCGACGACCATGGCCACGGACGCCAGCAGGGCCGTCCACAGGCTCGCTGTCCGGTGTCTGACGAATCTCACTGTGCCGCCTTCCGTGCCAGCTTGTCGGCGGACGGCGTCGCCTCGCCGCCCTTGTATGTCACGCGCCACAGCGCCGACTGGGCGTCGGAGGTGAAGAACCCGCGTCCGTAGTCGAGGACATAGAGCGAACCGTCGGGCGCGAACTTCCAGTCCATGAGGTTGCGGATGCCGCCGTTGCCGACCGGGATGATCTTCTTCAGGGATTCGGCGTGAACCGGGATGCCGCCCTTGCCGACCGTCTTCGGGTCGGTGAGGACCGCGTGCCGCGGCTGGTCGCCGTCGTAGAAGTCACCGACGAACCACTTGCCGTCCCAGTACGCCGGCCACTTCTCGGTACCGGTGCTCGCCGCGTCGTAGCGGTAGACCGGGCCGTTCATGGTCGCCTGGCCGCCGCCCTTGAGCCACGGCATGAGCAGCTTCTGCTCCTCCGTCTTGTAGCTCGGGATGCCGTTGGCGTTACGCGGGTAGTCCACGCCACCGCCCTGCGGCGAGTACCAGATGGTGTTGGAGGTGACGGGAGGCAGATTCACCAGGCCGTCGTTGTTCGGCGACTCGTTCTTCGGCGCGTCGCAGTTGTACCAGCCGAGCGGCTGGTTCGGGTCGGGCAGGTTGCGGTCGCGGTAGGGCTGCTTGTTGCCCATGCAGTACGGCCACCCGTGGTTGCCCGCCTTGGTGATGGCGGAGAAGGTGTCGTACTTGGCGGGGCCCCAGGTCGTCGACGGCGCGCCGGCGTCCGGGCCGACCCAGCCCGCGTACAGGGTGTCGGTCGTCTTGTCGACGAAGATGCGCGCCGGGTTGCGGACGCCCATCACATAGATCTCGCCGCGGGTCTTGCCGCCGCCCTCGTCCGGCTCCTGGCCGGTGAAGAGGTTGCCCGCGGGGAGCGTGTAGGTGCCGTCGTCCTCCGGGTGGATCCGCAGGATCTTCCCGTTGAGGTTGTTCGTGTTGCCCGCCGTGCGGCGCGCGTCGGCGAACGAGACACCCTTGAAGTTGGGCTGCGGGTTGTTGCCCGAGTAACCGCCGCTGAAGCCGGACGAGTTGTTGTCACCCGTCGCGATGTAGAGGTTCTGCTTCGAATCCCAGGCCAGTCCGCCACCCGCGTGGCAGCAGCTGTGGATCTGCACCGGCCACTTGAGCAGGACCTTCTCACTGGCCATGTCCAGCTTGTTGGTCGCGGGGTCCAGGGTGAAGCGGGAGACCCGGCGCTCGGCCATGTGCGTCTCGCGGTTGATCTGCGAGTGCGGGGTGTAGTGCAGATAGACCCAGCCGTTGGTCCGGAAGTCGGGGTCGAGCTCGATGCCGAGCAGCCCCTCCTCGACCTTGATCAGCTCGTCGCCTCCGCCCTTGTTGCCGAAGACGGTCAGCGAACCGGCCAGGGTGACCTTCTTGGTCGCGGGGTCGTAGACGTGGATCTCGCCCTGGCCCTTGCCCATGTCGGGGTTGTTCCAGTCGGTGATGACGGGCTTGCTGGAGTCCGCACCGCCGCGCCCGATGTAGAACACGCGCCCGTCGGGAGCCGTCACCAGTCCGTGCGGCTCACCGATCTGGTCGTTCTGCCCGGGCTGGTTGGGCTGAGTGACCCGCTGCGCCGTGTAGTTGGAGGTGATCGTCGCCTTGCAGTCGGCACGCGAGATACGGCTCGTCCAGGCGAGAGCGCCGCGCAGATGGTCGCGGAAGTCGACCTCGGCGAAGCTCTCGGCCGTACCGCCCATGCCGGTGTAGAAGGAACGCCCGCCGTCGTAGTCACGGCACCACGAGATGGGGTGGTCCCAGCCGTTGGCGCCCGCCGCCGGAGTGAACGAACTCTCCTTGAGGCGCGCCACGGTGTGGACACTGCCGGAGGGATTCGTCGACCAGTTGAACCACTTGTCCGGTCGCTTCCACTGCAACGGCAGCGACGTGGTGGCCGGATGGCGACGGTCGCCGACCTCGACGACGGCCCGCTGGACCGAGCTCGCCGCACCCGCGGGACGGGCACCGATCAGTCCGGTGAACCAGTCGGAGTACGGCTCGGTCCGCGCCGCGTCATGGATACCGAGGAAGCCTCCCCCCGCCTCCAGATAGGACTCGAGCCCTGCCTCCTGCTCCGGATCGAGCACATCACCGCCTCCCGTCAGGAAGACGACGGCGTTGAACCGTCCGAGCTTGGTGGCATTGGTGAACACGGAAGCATCGTCCGTGGCCTCGGTCTTGAACCGGCCGGCCGCGGGTCCGGTGAGGCCGATGTTCTCGATGGCCGCGATACCGGCGTTGACGACCGGCGACTCCTCGGTCGCCGAGCCGTGGAAGACCAGGACCCGCACATTCTGGCCGCCGGGAGGCGACGGCAGGGACAACGTTGTCGACGGCGGTTCCGGGTACGGTTTGGCCGCCGCGACATTCCCTCCGCCCAGTAGCGACACGGTCAGTGCGCCGGCCCCAAGTACCGCGGCCAGAGCGCTTCTTCGGGACCTCGACCTGTGTGGTGTGCGCTGCATGTGGTCACCCACCCCTCTTTGGTCACAACAACAGCCTCGGAAACTAGACCTCTTTTCGTGGTTCGCCAATAGATACGACCGGAGTGGCACGAACTTTGTCCTGAGTGTGGATAAACGAAGATCACCCGGCTACCGTGTGGCCGTCCCCGGGGTCACACGCGCCCCGTCAACCTCCGCGACAGACATGGGGAGTTCGGCATGGACAGACGGAGCTTCAACAGGCGGCTCCTGGCGGGAGGCGCCGTCGCGGCCACCGGGGCGACATCGTTGTCTCTCGCCTCCGCACCGACCGCCACCAGCGCGCCGACGGCCGCGGGCGCGGCGAGAACCGCACCCGCCGGCGGCGTCGTGCGCCATATGAAGCTGTACGCCGAGAAGTTGCCGGACGGTCAGATGGGCTACGGGCTGGAGAAGGGCAAGGCGTCCATCCCCGGCCCGCTGATCGAACTCAACGAGGGCGACACGCTGCACATCGAGTTCGAGAACACCATGGACGTACCGGTCAGCCTGCACGCCCACGGTGTGGACTACGACATCTCCAACGACGGCACCAAGCTCAGCAAGAGCCATGTCGAACCGGGCGCCACACGCACCTACACCTGGCGCACGCACCTCCCGGGCAAGCGGGCGGACGGCACCTGGCGCCCCGGCAGCGCCGGTTACTGGCACTACCACGACCATGTGGTGGGCACGGACCACGGCACGGGAGGCATCCGCAAGGGGCTCTACGGCCCCGTCGTCGTGCGCCGGAAGGGCGACATCCTCCCGGACAAGCAGTTCACGATCGTCTTCAACGACATGCTGATCAACAACAAGCCGGCCAACGCGAGCCCCAACTTCCAGGCCACCGTGGGCGACCGGGTCGAGATCATCATGATCACGCACGGCGAGTTCTACCACACGTTCCATATGCACGGTCATCGCTGGGCGGACAACAGGACGGGCCTGCTGGAGGGTCCGGCGGACGTCAGCCGGGTGATCGACAACAAGATCACCGGACCGGCGGACTCCTTCGGCTTCCAGATCATCGCGGGCGAGAACGTCGGCGCCGGCGCCTGGATGTACCACTGCCATGTACAGAGCCATTCGGACATGGGCATGGCCGGGCTGTTCCTGGTGGCGAAGGCGGACGGCACGATCCCGGGGTACGAGCCGCACCACCCGACGGGCGCGAAGGGCGCGGCGAAGAAGGCCGCGGCGGAGGCGGGTGGCCACAGCCACTAGGGTCTTCCGTTCGGATCGGGCGGGCTCAGTGGCCGAGGTCCAGGACGCACCACTCGCTGTACGGCTCCGACTGCACGTACAGCCGCGGACCCCGGTTCACGAGCCGCCGCCGGCCGAGCTCACCGCCGTCGGGCAGGACGAGCGTTCCGTACGCCACCGGCTCGGCGGCGGTCTCGGTGAGCAAGCACATCACCAGGCGGGAGTGGTCGTACCCGTGGCCGCCGAGCAGGGCGAGACGGTCACCGTGGACGGCGAGACCGTGGGTGCCCTTCACCGGACCCGTGCGTACGGTGACCGGCTGCCCGTCCCGGATCTCCAGCAGACCGGTACGGGTGCCGGCCCAGGCCGTGTGCGCTCCCACGTTCAGGCTGAGGTAGTCCGCCGTGCCCACCGGCCCGGGCTGCGCCACGACCTCGCCGAGCACTCCTCCCGTGAGCGACAGTCGCCGCACGGCGGGACCCTGCGTGATCCACAGCGCGCCCGACGCATCGGTGAGCACATGGTCGACATCGCCACCGGGGTCGAGGGTCCAGGACGCCCTGCCCAGCGCGTCGAAGATCTGGATCCGGGCGGTGTCGGCGACGACGAATCCGCCGTCCGGCAGTGCGTCCAGCCGGGGGTTGCGGGCGGTCACGGCGCTCAGCTCGGTGGCGTGGGCGCTGCCGCCGTCCACGGTGACGACGAGCGCGTCGTACGGAACGCCGTCCGGAACGGCGTACGGAACGCCGTCCGACAGGCCGTCCGAGGCGCCGTCCGCAGGGTTGTCCGGGGCGCTGTCCGGTGCCTCGGGACGCCCGGCGAGCAGCCAGTGCGCCCGCCCGCCGGCGTCGACCGTGCTGTGCAGCACGTGCAGCCGCGCATGGGAACGCGGGAGACGGGCGTAAGGGGTGAGAGCGGTGGCTGCCACGGTGGTGCTCCTCGGCAAGGGCTGAACGGACGGTCCGCGGGTCTCGGGGAGGTCCGGCGGCGTACGGGCCGAGGGCGGCAGCGCGGGGCGGCTACCGGGCACGGGCCTTTCTGCTCGTCATGGCCGGAATCCTGCACGAGGCCGTGACCTCGGCACAAGGGAGTTCACCCGCGCTTCGGGTGCGAAGGCCCGGGATCGGTAGCAGACTCGGGCGAGAGCACCACGGGACCCCGCGAAGGAGCGCACCATGCTCACCACCCGTTTCGTCACAGGCTCCCCGAACTGGCTCGACCTCGGCACCCCGGACATCGAGGCGGCGACCGCGTTCTACGGCGGCCTGTTCGGATGGACCTTCCGGTCGGCGGGTCCCGAGGCCGGCGGTTACGGAATGTTCCAGCTGGACGGCAAGACCGCGGCCGGCGGCATGCAGGTCCCCCTGGAGCAGAGCCCGCCCGGCTGGACGGTCTATTTCCAGACGCCCGACGCGGACGCCACAGCGCGGGCGGTGCAGCAGAACGGCGGCTCGGTGATGTTCGAACCGATGGACGTCTTCGACCTCGGCCGCATGGTGGTCTTCACCGACCCGTCGGGCGTCGGGTTCGCCGCCTGGCAGCCCGGCCGGAACAAGGGCCTGGACGTGGTGAACGACCCCGGCTCCCTGTGCTGGCTCGAACTCAACACCACCGCCCCGGACGCGGCCCTCGGCTTCTACGACAAGGTCTTCGGCTGGGAGACCACGTCGATGCCGTTCCCCGACGGCAGCGGCATGTACACCATGATCAACCCGGCGGGCGAGGGCGCGGAAGCGATGTTCGGCGGCCTGGTCCCGGTCCCGGCGGACGCCCCGGAGACGGAGGGCCCGTACTGGCTCCCGTACTTCGAGGTCGAGGACTGCGACGCGGCGGTGGCGAAGGCGGAACGACTGGGCGGCCGGGTCACGATGCCGGTGGTCGAAGCGGAGGGAGTGGGCCGCTTCGCGAGCCTGACGGACCCGGCGGGCGCGAGGTTCGCGCTGATGCAGGCGGCGGCGCAGGAGTAGTCGCGGCGGGATGGTCGCGGCGGCATGGCCGCGGGTGGGCGGTCGTGGGTGGGCCGGGGTCGGGCTCGCGGTTGCCTCCGGGGCGTGTTGATGGGTCGTTGATCCGGTGTTTATCGGCACGGGAGAGCGTGTGCGCATGCCGATCAACACCATCACCGATGACGAACTCTCCTGGCAGGAGACAGCACTCTGCGCGCAGACGGGCCCGGACTTCTTCTTCCCGGCCCCGGGCTCGTCGACGCGAGAGGCGAAACAGCTGTGCAGGGCGTGCGAGGGGCGGGTGGCGTGCCTGGAGTACGCGCTGGCGCATGACGAGAAGTTCGGGGTGTGGGGTGGGCTGTCGGAGAAGGAGCGGTACCGGTTGAAGCGGAGCCGGGGCTGACGGAGCTTCACGTCCTGTGAACCTTGCCGCCCGTGATGAGCCCGGCCCGCTCGGCGAGCGCGTCGTCCTCAGGACTGCCGTCGGGGATGGGGCCGACGGGGGCCTCGGGCACGACGCGCACGGGGAAGTGCCCGCCGACGGGGGAGACGACACCGCCGAAGCGGGGGTCGCCGGCGAACCAGATGGTGTCGGGCTGGGGGTTCTGTTTCTGTGCGAGGTTCACGGAGAACGGGGTGAAGCGCAGTACCGGTGCGTGGTCATCGCTGAACCTGATCATGATCACCTTGGGGCTCTCGCCCGTGCGGCGGGGGAATTCGCAGGGGTAGGCGCGCCACGGGTACGTCTCGAGAATGGCAGCTACGCGTCTGGTTCGATGCAGCGCGAGAGCAGTTGCCCACAGCAGCAAGGGGTAGAGGCACAGGCTGACCAGCGTCAGTCCGACAAGTTTGCGCAGCGATTGACCGACGCCCGCATACACGGACATGGCCGTGAGGCAGACAACGAGGATCAGCCACGCCCAGCGCTTGGCGACGAGATTGCGGTGGCCCACCACGGTGGGCTGATGATCCAGGGCTGATTGGCACGCAGGCAGAGAGGGCGGCCGTGCGGTCATGAGAAGAGCTCCAGAATGCGAGACGTGCGGGGTGCGGGTGCCTCCACGTGATGGGGTGGCGTGAACGTCATCGTGTGACCGATTGCCTCAAGGATGTCCGTGTAGGAATCCGCATGACGGGTCGCTGCGCTCGTCAGATCTGCCACGGCAACGTGCTGGCTGCTCGGGCACGAAACTGTGAGACGCGCTTGGAAGACGTCAATCGGTTCGGCCGTGATGCCCATCTGCTTCAGCGTTGCCGGCGGTGGTGCGGCCAATGTTCCCGCCACAAGCGCTGCCGGGCCGACGGACAGTTCCAAGAGTTTGCGTGTGTGGGCTCTCCACAGGGGAGACTCCACGATGGACAGAGCGCTCTCGGCGACAGCCAGAATTCGCGTCGGCGCTGCGACGGTGATGATGGTCAGCGTGAAGATGGAAAGACTGGTGCCATCCCTGTCGTCGGGATGTACCCCGATCGACGCCAGCATGCTACGGCCTTCGCGTACGGTAGCGAGCAGTTCGACCAGTACGTGGGCGTCGGCGAGGGTCCTTTCGACGACGTCTGTTCCGTCAAGGATCGGGGCCAGCACAGCTGTCGTTGCGTGTTCCAGTTCGTCCAACGTGACATCGCTCAGGGAGTGAAAGCCAGGTGGCAGCCGGAACCACATGGGTGGTGGGTCAGGCGAGCGGTCGTTCGACATCAAGTGAAGTACCTTGCTTCTTGTCGTCAGCGAACAAGTGAAGTCCAGGCCTGGGCCAGCTTGGCTCCAGAGCTGGGACCGTCATCGACAACGGCTCGAAAACCGTCAGCACCAGTGGCACTGTTCGCGAAGGTCTCGTTGTCATCCAGTGGCGTGTAGTGGCTGACTGCTGTGGCCGCCCCCGCAGCTGGTAGACCGTATTTCACCGATTCCTTCACCGCGACAGGCGTGCTCTGCAACGCCCAACCGGTGAGCGGGTTTTCGACCCTGCGCATGTCGTCCATGGCGGTTTTCGCCCCACCGGCGAACCCGTCCGAGCCGGCGCGCATGGCAGCCATAGCGCCCGCGTCCGCGACAGCTCCGCCAGCGTGAACAGCGGCGGATGCCGATTTCGCACCGTGCGCGATGGCTGCTACACCAGGCACCGACCCCAATGCGTCGCCGGTCAAGGTCACTGTGCTGTCCCAGAAATCAGCGTCGAACTTCCCCTTCGTAAATCCGTCTTTCAGCGACTTGTGAATCCTGGAGTCGGTGGCGTGAAGTGCGAGCGCGCCGATGCTTGCGCCGGTCGCAACGAAGAGAAGCGCCAGGCCGAGCGGTGCACAGACTGGGCCGAGGACCAGGGCCAGGAAGCCCGCTCCAGCGGAAATGTCGGACAGGAGGTCACCCAGGTCCTCGTCCACCCACTTCAGGAACCTGTCCAGCGCCCCCGGCTCCTTCGGCGCCAACCGCTCCGTCGCCTCGTTCAACCCCTTCGCAATCCGCCCCGCCTCCGCCCCATGCGCATCCTCCAATTCCCGCGCCAGCTTCCGGACCGACGCGAGCGCCTCCCGCGCCTTCGTCACCGACTCCGCCGCCGCCCGCAGCTCCGGTTCCGGCGTCGACGCGGCCGCTCGCAGCAGGTCGTGGTGCGCCTCCGCCTTCGTGATCGCCGCCGTGTCCAGCTTCGCCTGGGTGTCGTAGCGGCGGGCCGTCGCCTGGTAGCTCACCAGGTCGTCGTGCCAGCGGCCCAGTTGCTTCGCCGCCTTGGAGACCGACCTGTGCGCGTTCTTCAGATACCTCGGCAGTTCACCGTCGATCGCGGCGCGGAACGCGTCCGCCGCCTCGCCGCGCCAGAACGAGCTCTGGCCGAGCAGCTCGCTGACCAGACGGTGCGCCGTGCCCAGGGCCTCCGCCGAGGAGGTGAGCTTCGTCTGGAGCGTGGACACCGCCGACGGGTTTCCCGGAACCGGGTTCCAGCCCAGGTGCGGGTAGTCAGGCGCGGGGGTCACCGACGTGCACCGCCTTGAAGGCCGCCACGATCGCGCGGTTCACCTGGACGTAGCCCTGGTGGCTGAGCCGCACACCGTCGTTGACCGACCTGATCCGCCCGTTCAGTTGCTCCGCGCCGTACTTCCAGCGCCGCTGGAACCCGTCGCACGCCTCGTCGAGTTCCTTGGTGCCCAACTGGTCCGCCCGTACATGCTCCAGTGCCCCTCTCGCCTCGGCGAGCGACGTCAGCGAGCGGTCGAGGGCACGTGAGAACCGGCCCAACTGGTCGGTGTCCACCTGAAGATCCACATCCATGGCCGACCACCTTGGCAGATCATCGCCCGAATCGGATAAACCGTGTCACTCCGACAGGTGGTGCGGCCCGGAGCACTGAGGGCGCGCAGGCGGCGTGCGTGAATCAATCGTGCGCGCTAGTGCGCCCCCTTGGAACTCCACGACCGGAACACCCCTTCGTCAACACGCCCCTACGTTGGTACTCCGCCCGGTGGGGCCTGGGGCCGCGAGGAGTCGCCCCGGGGAGCCGGGCGCTGTGTGCGCCGACGGTATGGGGATACCGGCTCGGCGCCGTACCAACCATTGGGGGGAATCCATGGTGACGATCCGACGCAGAACGCACCGGTCGGCGGCCTTGCTCGCCGCGCTGTGCCTGTGCTCCCTGGCGACGTTGACGGCATGCGGTGACGGCGGTGACGGCGGCGACGCATCGGACACGGAAACAACGGCCAGTACGTCCGAGACGGCGCCGGCCACCGCTACGCCGGACGAGGACACTTCCACGCCGACGGAGAGCGAGAGCGACAGCACAGAACCGGACGAGGAGACCACGGAGGCGGAGGACGACACCATCGACACCACCGACACCGGTGACGAGGGGACGGAGTCCGACGAATCGAGCAATTCGTCCGACGTACCGCACGGCACCTGGACCGGCAACGCGAGGATCAGCGTCGACTTCGAGGACCCCGGGTGCGCCGCCTCGTCGCAGACGTACAGCTTGCCCGCGACGCTGATCATCGACGATCCGGCGGGCTCGGAGAGCAACGACTTCCACCTCTCCTGGGCCAGTGACAGCCAGCGTGCGGCGGGCGCCTTCGGGGTGACCTCCGCGCTCAGCGGGACCGACACCACGGACGGCGAGTCGGTGGAGACCGGCTACTGGTCGCTCACCGACGACGGGGGCGGGGACATCTCCGGGAGCCTGACGGACACGGGCGGTTCGCAGGGTCTCGCGCTCAATCTGGTCTTCGTGCCCAAGCCCCTGTTCCCGTGCAGCGGGTACACCCCGTTCGCATACTCGATGGCCGAAGGCACCACGCTGGAAGGCACCCTGACCGAGGACTCCGCCTCGCTGACGCTGAGCGGCACGACGAGTGACGGGACGAGGAGCTTCCGTGTCGAGTGGTCCTGACCCCCGGCTGCCGTCCGCCGAGGAGTCCGCCGCGGCCGTCCTGGACGCGTGGTCCCTCCGTATCGCGTCGGCGGCGGCCCCGCACGAGGCCGACTTCGCCCCGCACACCGCCCGCGTCTATGCCGCGGGCGGCCGCGGCCGGCGGGTGCTGCTCCGTTCCGCGCCCTCCACGCCCGGCGGCTCCGGCGGTGAACTCGTCGCCGCACTACCGCTGTTGTGGGACGCGCTCGCCACGTCGTACCGGCTGCTGGAGTCCGCCCTCGGGTCACCGGCCGTCGGCAACGCGGTGTCGGGGGCCGCGCTGCTCCTCGCCATGAAGAGACGCGAGGCGCCGCCCGAGGATCCGGCGGCGCCGACACAGCCCGCACCGACGGACCCGGCCCCGTCGTCCGGCCCGCAGCCGACCCCCGAAGCCGGCCCGGACGCTCCCGCTGCTCCCGAACTCGCGCGCCTCGTCGATGCCGTGGTCCGCGTTTCCGCGCTTCTCCAAGGGCGCGGCGTGAGCCGTCAGGAGGCCGACCGGGCTGCCGCGGAAGCGGTGGCCGCGCTGTACGAGGGCCACGACGACGGCGCCCTCGCCTTCCTCGGCCTACTGAGCGGAGGCGACCCGCCCGCCGGCCCCGGCGGACGCCGTGGACCGGCCGTCTCCTTTCCGCGCAGGCTGGCCGGCTGGTGGCGAGGCCGTACGGAGGAGGCATGAAGCGCGCCCGCGCCGACACCCCGGCCGGCGATTTCGCGGACGGACTCACCGACGGACCGATCGACGCCGGCGACGGATCGGCCGACGCCGGGGACGGACCGACCGAGGCCACCGACGGACCGATCGACGCCGCCGTCGGACTCGCGTCGCCTCCACCGCCGTGGCTGTGGCTCGCTCTCGTCATGTACCTCTACGAGCTGCCCTCGACCGCAAAATGGTGGCACGAGCAGGTCACCTGGCTCTGGACCTCCGAGGTGTTCGGCCCCGAGGTCGTCGGGGGTGCCGCCTTCGCGGCTCTGCGTGTCACCACGATCAGCCAGGCCATGCCGACGCTCATCGTGCTGGCCGGCCTCGCAACCGTCCTGCTGCCGCACATCCGCGGCCGCTGGACGGAATGGCGTCACGCGCTCGTCGACGCCCGCGGAGACGCCCGCGGAGTCGAGGCGCCAGGTGCGGAGGAGACGCGCCGCGAGATCCAGGAACACCTCGACCGGTACGCGCCGGGGGCCGTCCTCATGGTGTCGCGCAGCGGCGGCGGCCCGCCCATCCGGGTGTACGCGCGGGGCTGGCGGACACGGCGGGTCGCCGCATCCCTCGGGTACCTCGGCATGTGGCACAGCCATCCCCGGCGGGCCCGCGCGTTGCTCGCGCACGAGGCGGCTCACCTCACCCGCGGCGAACACCTCATCACCGGGCTCGGCAGCC
Organism: Streptomyces sp. AM8-1-1; assembly: GCF_032229325.1. NCBI lineage: Bacteria > Bacillati > Actinomycetota > Actinomycetes > Kitasatosporales > Streptomycetaceae > Streptomyces > Streptomyces sp. AM8-1-1. The sequence continues at coordinate 1,314,025 of NZ_CP135086.1, read as the reverse complement.
CGTTCACCACGATGGTCACGGCTTGGCCCGTGGTGTTCCTCGCGCTCGGGGTGGGCCCGCTGACCTGGCTCGCCATCGCACACCACCCCTCCGGCTCGCTGATGAGCGCCCAGGTGCTCACCGTGATGGTCAAGCTGCCGCAGATGCTGATCGTGCCCGTGGCCGCCCTCTGGTGCATCGAACTGGCCGCGGACCGGTACGCCGTGGACGCCGCGGGGCGCCGCACCGTCGCGGCGGCGCTCCTGGCAGCCCACGAGCGCGAGTCCCGGCTCCGGCGGGCGGGCTCCGTACTGCACCACCCGCCACGGTGGTTGAGGCGCTGGTTCCTCGCGCGGGCGCACCGGCCCTCCGCGCCGCTGCTCCTGCTGATGGCCGGTCCGCTGGCCCTGCTCGTACAGGCCGTGGTGGTCACCGCCTTCGCCGTGCCCAGTCTGATCCTCGCGGGCGATCCGGCCAGGAACGCCGTGGCGAGCAGCCTGGATCTCGCCCACCGCAACCTGCTGCCCGTACCGCTGTGGACCGCGATTCTGGTGATCCTGCTGGTGTGGCCGGCCGTGGAAGGGGTCTGGCCGCGGTTGTGGGGTGCACCCCGGCCCTCCGGGCCCGGGCCGTCCGGTGTCCGCCGTCCACGCCTGCATCTCGTGGCCGCGCTGCTGCCGGCCACCGTCCTTGCGGCGGCTCTGCTGCCGCACAGCGGTGCGCTCGAACGCGACCCAGTGCTGCGGCCTGCGCCGGCCTCCGCGGCCCAGAACGACCACTCTCAAACCTCTGCCCCGTGACGATTCTGAAAAAATGTTCGGGATCTCTTGAGTCGAATCGCCGCCGTCTCCGTATCTGACGGCGTTGCGCTCCGATGTCCGCTCGGCGGGTGAGGGCACGGACCGACTTGGCCGAGTGGCAGCCGGTCCCCGGCGTATGAGCAACCAGAAAGGGACGGACTTGTGAGGAACAGACAGAGACACAAGCGGTCCAGATGGATCGGCGTCACGATCGCCGGTGTGGCAGCACTGGCCGTGGGCGGCGGGGCTGTGCTGATGACGAACAACAGCGCGTCGGCGTCGCGGGAATCCGCGAGCCAGCAGGCGGCCGCGCAGGCGACGATGACGCTCAACTGCCCCGATGTCTCTGCCCGTCTGACGGACGTGCCGCAGGAGGCGCGGCCCGCCGTGGACACCGAACTCGCCAAGCTGGACACCCAGGTCGCGGACGCCTACGGGCAACTCGCCACCGGCGCGAAGACGGACAAGGAGTGGGTACGCACCAGCGTGCTGGACCCGCTGTCCTCCGAGCGGCGTCAGTCGCTCGACCGCATCGGCGCCGAGATCGGCAAGGTCGCCCAGCGGCCCGCCGGACTGGACTCGCTGGCGGCCTGCACGGTACGCAAGGAAGAGGCGGCCCCCGCCGTCGCGGCCGCGAACGGCTCGGCGGCCCCGAGCGCACCCGCGGCAGGCGGCCAGGCGCAGAACGCCCCCAGCCGTGCGGACTTCGTGGACATCCGCAAGGTGCGGCCCAACGTCGTCACGCCGCGTCAGAAGGCCAACGCCTCCAAGGGCACCTTCTCGTCGCGCTGCGGGCGCAACGAGAACAAGCACTTCAACCCCGACAACGTCATCGTGGCACCGGGTGTGAGCAACGGCGCCCACCACATGCACGACTACGTCGGCAACCTCGAGACCGACGCGTTCTCCACCAACGACGACCTCGCCGGGGCCGGGACGACCTGCACCAACGGCGACCGCTCCACCCACTACTGGCCGGTCCTGCGTCTGCGCAACGGCAAGAACGAGGCCGACGCGAACCTCCCGGGCGGAGGCCAGGACGGCAACGTCGGCCGCATCCTCCAGCCCGCCTCCGTGCAGCTGACCTTCCGCGGCAGCCCGGTCGGCAAGGTCGCCGAGATGCCCACCTTCCTGCGCATCATCACGGGTGACGCCAAGGCCTTCGTCAACGGCACGGCCAACGCCAACGCCTCCTGGAGCTGCACCGGCTTCGAGAACCGGCAGCTGAAGGACAAGTACCCGCTGTGCCCGAGGGGCAGCAACGTCGTGCGGACGTTCAACTTCCAGAGCTGCTGGGACGGCGCGAACATCGACAGCGCCAACCACCGCACCCATGTGGCCTTCGCCCAGGCCAACGGAGCGTGCCCGCAGGGCTTCCGCGCGATCCCGCAGCTCGTGCAGAGGATCACCTACAAGGTGACACCCGGATCGGTCTTCGCGGTCGACAGCTTCCCCGAGCAGTTGCACAAGCCGGTCACGGACCACGGCGACTTCATCAATGTGATGTCCAAGTCGCTGATGAAGAAGGCGGTGAGCTGCATCAACGGCGGCCGCAAGTGCGGCTGAGCAGCTGACGCGTGGTGCCGCGGTGACCCGGGGAGGGTTCGCTGCGGCACCACTGTTTCGTACGGCCGGTGGGCGCGGCCCCGCCGGCTCACCCCGGCCACCCGCCCCGGTGAGCCATGGCCGGGGGGCCCGATAGGATCCCCGCAATGTCCGGCCGTAGCGCAGAGGCAGGCGCACCGCCTTCTCAGGGCGGACACGCCGGTTCGAATCCGGCCGGCCGGACAGGCCGGACGGTCCCGTAGCGCAGAGGCAGGCGCAACGACCCCACACGGTCGGTCACGCCGGTTCGAATCCGGCCGGGACCACGCACAGAACGACGGGGGACGGGGCGGCGGATGGAGCACATCGGCGACGACGAGCTCGCGGCGTTCGACCGCACGGTCAAGAAGCTGCGTGCGCTGCCCGTAGACGACCCGGTGCGGCTGCGGGCCGAGCAGGTCGCATCCTCTTTTGCCCGGGACGGACGGCAGCGCAGGCGCAAGTCCCGCATCGGCGCGCGTGCCGACAGGGACGCCGCCGTTGTCGCGGCCACCGCCACCGGTTCCGTCGCCCGGCGCGAGGACGCGCCACTGGAGGTGGCGGCCAAAAGCGCCGGCGTCTTCACGAAGCCACGGCGCTGCTACGTCTGCAAGTCGTTCTATCGACAGGCCGACTCCTTCTACCATCTGCTCTGTCCCGGCTGTGCGGCCGACAACACCGCGCGGCGCGGCATGAGCACCGACCTCTCCGGCCGCAGGGCGCTCCTGACCGGCGGACGCGTCAAGATCGGCTTCCAGCTGGCGCTGATGATGCTGCGCGACGGCGCCGAACTCCTTGTCACCAGCCGTTTCCCGCACGACACCCTGCGCCGTTTCCGGGCCGCGCCCGGCAGCGGGAAGTGGCTCGACCGGCTCACCGTCGTCGCCGTCGATCTGCGGGACCCCCGGCAGGTGCTCGGCCTGTGCGAGCGGCTGCGCCAGGACGGGGAGCCGCTCGACATCCTTGTCAACAACGCCGCCCAGACGGTCCGCAGGCCTCCCGCTTCGTACGCCCTGCTCGCGGCCGGGGAGTACGGGGCCCTGCCCGGCGAGGTGCTGTGCGCTCCGGGGTACGAACCGATGGGCGCCCTTGAACCCGCGGGCGCCGGGGGAGCGCTTGCCATGGTCCTTCCGGAGGCCGACGAGGCGGGCCTGCTGCCCGACACCGCGCCGGCGAACTCCTGGTCGGCTCGCATCGGCGAACTCGACGCCGCCGAACTGCTGGAGACCCAGCTGGTCAACGCCCTGGCGCCCACCCTGCTGGTCGACCGTCTGCTGCCGTTGCTGCTCGCCTCTCCCCGCCACCGCCGTTACATCGTCAACGTGACCGCCGTGGAAGGCAGATTCGCCGTGCGGCGCAAGATGTCCACGCATCCCCACACCAACATGGCGAAGGCCGCACTGAACATGCTCACCCGCACCAGCGGGCCCGAACTCGCCGAGCAGGGCGTCCACATGTGCAGCGTCGACACGGGATGGATCACCGACGAGAATCCCGTGCCGAAGAAGGAACGGATCGCCGCCGAGGGCTTCCGCACACCCCTGGACATCGTCGACGGCGCGGCGCGCGTGTACGACCCCATCGTGCGGGGAGAGGCGGGCGCGCCGGTCTCCGGCGTCTTCCTCAAGGACTACCGGGAAGCGGAGTGGTGATGGAGGAGCCCTACGCGGGTGTACCCGAAGTGCTGCCCCGTTCGGTCGCCGAACTCGGTCCGCTCATCGCCTGGTTGCGAGACGGGCGGACGACGGACCGCAGACTCGACTTCGCCGCGGGCACCGCGCTCCCGGACGGGCGCCTCGACCTGTGCAAGCAGGCGCTCGGCCCCGACGGCGCCGCTCTCGTCGCCGAGGCGCTGCGCGAGGGCGGCGCGAGCGGCACCGTTCCCGCGCGGCACCTGCTGCTCGGCACCGACGGGCTCGGCGACGAGGGTGCGGCCACCGTCGCCGACAGGACCGTGGGCTCCGGTGTCGAGACGCTGTACCTGGGGTGCAACGGCATCACCGCGGCCGGCGCCTGCCGGATCGCCGACAGCCTGCGGGCGTCGGAACACGTGGTCAGCGGGGTCTGGCTCAAACGCAATCCGCTGGGCACCGGCGGCGGTCGGGCGGCCGCCGAACTCATCGCCGCGGCCTCGTCGCTGCGCACGCTCGACCTCGTCCAGACAGGGCTCGACCCGGCCGGGCTCACGTTCCTCACGGAGGCGCTGCTCGCCGCGGACACGCGGGGACGCCGCATCGAGCGGCTCTTCGTCGGGGGCAACCCCCTCGGTCAGGCCGGAGCCGTGCCGCTTGCCGCACTGATCGTGAGCGGCGCGGTCGGCGAACTCTATGCGTCCGCGACCCGGCTGGGCGACGAGGGTGCCCAGCGGCTGGCCGATGCCCTGGGGCGGGCGCCGCGGGGACGACTGGCCCGCCTCTCCGTCGCCAGCAACGGCGTCGGTCCGTCGGCCGCTGCCCGTCTGGTCGCCGCAGCGGCCGCCGCCGGCGTCGAACTGCTGGACATGGGGCGAGTTCGGGCCGCGGGCACACTCGGCGCCGAGGACAACCGGATCGACACGGATGCCGCGACGGCCATCGGCGAGAGCCTCGCCGATGGCGAGCACCGGCTGACCCACCTCGTCCTCGCGCACACCGGGATGCGCAGCCGCGAGGCCCACCGCATCCTCGACGCCGCGCCTCGCGCCGTGAGCCACACCCGCTTCGTGCTCGGGAAGGGCATCGCCACCAGCGTGCGCCGCCGCCTCGACGCCTTCAGCGCACACCTGCCCGCGCCCGCCGTCTCCGCCGATGTCGCCGCCGTACGCAGTGTGCACCGCACGGCGCCCCCGGAAGCACCCTGACGATCAGCGCACCCCGGCCGTGAAGATCTCGATCCAGAACCGCTGGTGCTTCTCGGACGCGCCCACCAGATAGGTCGACCGCAGTTTCGGCGGCAGCAGTGCCACCAGCCGGGCCACCACCCTGCGGTGCTTCTTCAGCTGTGACAGCTCGGCGTTGGCGATGATCTGATGCACCACATCACTGTCGTTGCCGCCCTCCCCGGACTGCTCGGCGGCCCTGCGCAGTCGTCCCTCCCACAGCTCCACCCGCTCGGCGAGCTCCCGCAGGCCGGTCACCGGCCGGTTGTCCAGGCGCTCGATCAGGGACGTCAGGGGCACCGGAGCGTACTCGCCGTCCCCCAGATAGACCGTGCCCATCTCCAGCGGCAGACCGCGCTGATGCAGCTTGATCAGCCGCTCGATCGTCCGCTTGGTGATCCACGCCCGACCCTCGTCGTCGATGTCGTGCTTCCACCAGTCGAGCACCGTCTCGGCGACCGGCCCATAGGTCCCGATCAGCCACTCGTTGGCCGGGATGTCGTCCGGCTCGACGGTCAGCGATGCCGTGAACCGGGTCGCCTGGGCGATGTTGTTGCGGGAGACGAGCAGCTTGCGGCCCAGGTGGTACGGCGGGTTCTGGACGGCGATCTGTGCCCGCAGCCCTTCGATCCGCCGCCCCGCCAGCGACCACTCCTGGGTGATCTCCATCAGTTTGGCGAACGCCGCTTTGTCCTTGGGCCGGTTGTACTCGTCCCACACGATGGCCTTCGGCTCCGCCCCGGTGAACCCGGCCGCCAGCAGATTGTCCAGGGAGCCGTCGGGCGTCGGGATCGGGGCGCACAGGTCCTCGACATTGGTCACCGGCAGCGAGAAGTACAGCGGTTCGCGCCCGCCGAGCCCTTCCCGTACGGTCTGGCGCACGAGCTCCGTCTTGCCACAGCCCGGCGGACCTTGCAGCAGCACGGTCCAGCGGTTGCGCAGCGCGGCGCGCACCACCTGCCGCACCGGGTCGGGAATCGTCGCCGGGTTGGGTACGCCGAGAGCGGCCGCGATGCGGTCGAGCACCTCCGCGGTCCGGTTCTGCCCCGGTCGGCCGTCACCACGCGGCTCGACGAGGCGCAGCCGCTCGCCGTTGACCAGCGGAAGCCCCCAGCGCAGCGGGAATCCCTCCTGGGCGTTGGCCAGGATGTGGTCGACGGTGCGTGGCGCCAGCAGTTCGCGCAGCGCCGGGCTGAGCGACGCCCACACCGCGAACACCCCGCGCAGGTCCCATGTCCGGTACTTGGCGGCCAGCTTGTAGCGCCACGAGGTGTCGTTCGCGGTGATCCGGATGGTGACCATACGGTCCAGGATCGCCAGATCGCTGCGGCGGGCGGCCGTCTCGGCGAGTGATTCGTTGTCGGCGAGGAACACGCCGATACAACCCAGCGCCCGCAGGTCGTACTCGCCGAGCGTCCAGTTGCAGGCGATCTGCATCAGCTGCGACTGGATCGTCTCGCCGGCCTGAAGCGAGTCGTCGATCAGCAGGACGAAGGGCTTTCCCGGCTTGAGCTGGCTCATCACCAGCTGCCGCAGCACCAGTTGACCGCTCTCGGTGTCTCGCACCGGCGCGTTCGCCAGCAGGTCGTCCGGCGTGAGGTTCGCCGCGGGCACGAAGACCAGCTCCGCGTCCGGATACGCCTCCGCCACATGGGAGAAGAACGTCGCCGTCTTGCCGATGCCGTGCTCGCCGAAGACCTGACCGGTCTGCCCCATGTCGATCATCGCGTCGATGAAGGACTCGAGCCGGGACACACCCGTCCAGCCCTCGGGACGCTCGGGGTAGGTGGCATTGCCGCGCCACTGCCGCCGGTGGTCGGTCGCGGTGGTCATCTCGATCCTGTCGTGACGCGATGGCAGGCCATCGGGGGTTGGTGGGCATCGGGCCAGTCGTCCCCGCCCTCGGTGATCAGCCAGATCCACTTGTCGGGTTCCGCCGGCGTGATGTGCGGGGCGTACCCGTCGGTGAGCATCACGATCGCGTCCGGGGTGACGTCGAACAGCCGGCCGTCCACGGCGGTGCGCCCCTCCACGTAGTCCGCGACGGCCTGGAAACTCGTACCGCCGCCGCCGAGCACCCGCTCGCCGGGTGCGAAGGGCATCACCACACCGTCGAACGACAGCCAGTGCGCCTCCACACCGTCGATGCCGCCGACCAGTTCGGTCAGCCAGGTGACCACGTGCTGCGGCATCGATCCGGAGGTGTCGTACGCGATGACGAGCACCTTGTCGCGCACCGGACCCCGCCGCGAGAGCATCGGGTCGTGGCCCAGCGCGGCGAGCAGCGCCCCGCGCTTCTTCGGATACACCAGCCGCTCACCCTCACGCAGCTTGGACGCCATGACGTCCACCAGCCACCGCTGCCACCAGTCGACGCGGCCCGTCCGAGCCGTCCGCCCTCGCAGCGCACCTGCCCCCAGCCGGCCCCACATCCGGGTGATCCGGTCGGACGCACCGTCCGTACGGTCCATCAGGTCACCCAGCTCCTGCTCGGCTCCCGCGTGACCGCGGCGCGCCGCCAGCAGCGCATTGAGCAGGGCCGACGAGCCGACCGCGTCGGTCGTCCGCTGGTCGCCCGGGACCTCGGCGTCCGTCAGACGGATGCACATCGGCTGCGGCACCGGGGGGTTCTTCATCCGCTTCAACTCGCTGTACACGGACATGTCGGTGGCGATGAACGCGGAGTACTCCAGGGGGTCGAGGCCGTGGGCCCGCAGGTCCGCCTCGTAGGCCTCGTGGATCTCGCGGGGATCGATGCCGGTCGGCTCGCCGTGCAGCAACGGCAGCGCGTCCCGGCCGAGCCTGACCATCGCCACGTGGTTGATGGAGACCTCGGCCGCGAGCGTGAACACCGGGTCCTCCCGCAGTTCGGGCTCGGCGAAAAGATGCCGGTGGACCAGGTGGCGTGCCTCGTGGAAGAGCACGAACTTCACCCCGTCGAGGCCGAGGTCCACGAAGAACCGCGGGTTGTAGAGCAGCAGGCAGGTGCCGTCGCCGCTCGCCACCACGGCCGCCGTGTCCACCGCCGTCGTCGCGATCTGGTGGTGGCACTTGGCATAGAGCCAGGAGGCGACCGCCGACTCGGTCAGCCCGAAGTCCAGCAGCGCGGCCTCCTTGAGCTGCCGTGCCTCCTCGACGGTCCCCGCGTCGGCCGGCTGCCATCGCTCCAGCGCCCGCCGGTCCGCCAGATCGACCACGGGACGCACGTGCCCGTTCCGCTCCCCGTATGCCACGTCCCGCACCCCCCTCGTACAGGCTCATTGGTACCAGGGGCCACTGACATCGGGCGAAGCGGTTTCCGCAGCGCAGCCGTGCCGGCCGAGCGGGCGGAGGGCTCACGGTGCGGCGGCCTCCCGCGCGGCCTTAGGATCTCCGGCAAGGGCGGGGCCGTAGCGCAGAGGCAGACGCGCCGGTCTCCAGAACCGGAGGACGCTGGTTCAACTCCAGCCGCCCCGCCCCCTTTCCGGTCCCGAGCCCGCGGCCGGACGGCATGCGCCTTCCTAGGCGATGGCGCCCGAGGTCACGATCAGCTCGGGCGCGGTACCGGTGAACGTCGGCAGCAACTGGGCGAGCACCGCCCAGGCTTCGGTGTTCTCGCCCAACGAGCCCTGAACCAGCGGCCGCAGGACCGCCTCGGCCTCCGGCAGCCGGCCCGGGAACGCCCAGCGGCCGGAGTCCAGCACCGACAGCACGTCCTGTGCGGTGCGCCAGTTCTCCGCGTACGCCCCCGGGCCCGCCACGATCCCGGCCTGCCGCATCCGGTGGGCGAAGCTCGGATGGTCGCTGAACCGTTCCCGCAGCGCCTTCGGACAGTCGATGCGGGTGGCCAGCGCCCAGCGCGCGAAGCCGGGCAGGGGCTCTTCGAGATCGGCCGCCGCCACCTGGGCCCAGTCGTCCCGGCCGACGGCCGCGGCCGCCCTGCGCCCCTGCCGCATGCGGGTGACCGCCCGCAGTTCACTCACGACACCACGCGGTCCGGTGCCCGGAAGATCCACGGGCTCGGTCTGCTTCCGCAGCCCCGGCGCGAGCGGGAGCGGTCCTCGCGCACCGTCGCCGAACGGCACCCCGCGCAGGATGTCGCGCTGGATCCGGCCGCCCACCCCGTCGACGTGGTAGACGACTTCGTTGATGTCGGGCCGGTCGGCCTGAAGCATCCAGAACAGCACCGACGCCGGTGTTCCCGCCCGCGAGACCTGTCGTGCGGCCTCCCAGACGGGGGGAGGGCCGGCCGGCGGGTCCTCCGTCACGGCCAGCCGCTTCCGCACCCGTCGCGCCACGTCCGCGTCGGCGAGTGTGAACAGCAGATGGAGAGCCATGGCGGTCCTGCGGTCACCGTTCATCGCGTCCCCCTGCACGGCCCCCGTCGGCGGCCCCGTCCGTCCCTGTGGCGGCCGATCATGCCAGGTTCCCTATTCGCCGGGGATCACGGTTCTCCGGAAGGCACAATTCCCGCATGCCGCACACCTCCCGGCGCTCGGCGGATCTCCTCCTGGCCGCGATCGAGCCCCTCCCGTATCCCCTGCGCATGCGCGAACTGTCCCGGCGGACCAGGGAGACGGAGCCCGAGGAACGGCGGTCGCTGCTGGTCGAACTCGACGCCCGCGGGCCCTACGAGCGAGGGCTCGCCGTCGTCGTCGCGTCCGTGGGCGGCGAGACCGGGTGGATCGGTGACCGGCTCGCGGACCCCGACGCCTTCGTCCGCGGCCAGGCACTGCGGGTCGCCGCGGGGCTCGGCGTCACCGACGAGGCGTTCGCCGCGGCGCTGGACGATGCACCGGCCGCGATACGCCGGCAGTTGCTGCGAGCCGTCGTCTCGCAGCGGCGCACGGCGCTCGCGGACCGGCTCGTCGACGGCGTCAGGGAGACCTGGGGCGACACCGAGGCGGCGCGCCTGCTGCCCGGGTGCGGGCGCGACACCGTCGCACGGCTGCTGCCCGCCCTGTTCCACGCCGTCCACGGCTGGACCTCGCTCGGCCGCCGGCATCCCGGTCCGGTTCTCGACGCCGCCGAGCGCGAACTGGCCGCGCTGCCCGAGTCACTGCGGGACGGCTGGTGGCAGCGGTACGCCAGGGCGGTCGCCGCCACGGCGGACGCCGAACCGCGGCGGGTTCTCGCCCTGTTCGAGAGCATGGGACCCGCAGCCCTGCCGGTGCCGCTGAGCCATCGGCTCGCCGGTCTGGCGAAGGCCGACCCCGCGCGGATCGTGGGCATGCTGCTCGCTCCCGAGGGGCACGCACTCCGCGGCCGCGTCACCCGGCGCCCGGCCCTGCTGAGCTTCCTCGCCCGGCACGCCCCCGAGGATCTGATGCTTCGACTGGGACGGGTCAGCGCCGCATGGCCCGACCAGCTCGCGCGACTGATCGCCGCGCATCCGCCGGCCCGGCGGGGCGCGTTCCACGAAGCCGTCGTCAGCGACCGGGGCAGCGACGCACAGGTGGTGAACGCCGAACTCCTGGACGTCCTGCCCCGCAGCTGTGTCGCCGTCGAGGCCCGCCGGATGGCCGAGCGGGCCCGGGAGCGTTCGGCTCCGTGGAGCGAGGTGCTGCTCGCCGAGTCGTATCTGCCCGTGGACGAGGCGCGCGAACGGCTGGTCGCGGCCACGCGCCGCCCCGCCGCGGAGGACCGCTCCGAGGCCTGGCCGCTGCTCGTCCGCAACGCCGCGCGGTCCGGCGACGCCGACTCCGTGACCGCGGTACTGCGCGAGATGGCACGGCTGCGCAACGAACAGGACCCGGTCCGCTCCGCTGCTCTGGACGCCCTTGCCGCCACGCCGCCCGTGCTGTTCACCGAAGAGGCTGAGGACCATCTCGACCGGGTCGCCGCCGACGCCGTCGAGGCCCGTGACTCGTCCCCGGCCACCCGCCAGGCGCTCAGCCGCCTCGCGGTCGAGGTGCTGCGCGAGCACGCCGCCGCCGGCCGGCGCGGGCTCGTCAACTGGGCGCTGCGTACGGTGGTGCGGATCTCCGGAAGCACTGGTGGCGCCGATCTCGGGCGGCTGGACCGTACGCTGCGCCGCGGCCAGGAACACGACGTCTTCGAGGCGCTGCGCCCGTGGATCGAGGCGGGCGCCGAGAAGGCGGACTTCAGTCTGGCCTTCGCACTCGCCCGCGCGGCCGGCCGGCGTGCTGCGGGCATGCCCGAGCTTCAGGAACTGCTGTGGCAGGCGGTGCGGTTCGGCAACAGCCGGGCCGCACGCACCGCGGTCGGCCTCTGGCTCGAAGCGCCCCAGGACCGCGACCGGCGGGTGGAACTGCTGCTGAGCCACGAGAGATCGGCGGCCGTACTGCCGCCCGTCGTCGCGGTACTGACCTCCCGCCGCACCGATCTGCTCGACCGCATCCTGGAGGACACCCCGCCGTACGGGCGCTTCCTCACCAAGGACAGCCACTGGACCCTGCCCGTCAACAACATCGACCGCACTGTCCACCGCTGGACCGCTCGCCAACAGCGCTCCGCCGTACGGCAGTTGGCGAACGCAGCGGATGACACCTCGCTGCCGCTGTACACCCGGGCGGACGCGGTCGCGTCGGTCGCGCGCATCCCGGCCGGCGGAGCGGATGCCGCACGCCGCTGGACGGGCTCCCCTGACGTGGTGCTCGCCGAGGCCGCGCTCGCCGCCCTCAGCCGGACCCTGCGTCCCGCCGACGCGCTGCCCGAACTGCTCTCGTACGCGAACGGCGACCGGGCCCGCGTCGCCGTGTACGCGGTCACCCGGGCGTCCCGGTACGCGCGGCCGTCCGAACTCGGCGCCCTGCTGCGCGGCGTTCTGGAGCCGGGTGCGGCCAAGGTGACCAGCCGCAAAGAGGCCGTGCGGCTCGCCGCGGCCCGCCTTCCGCCGACCGATGCGGCGTCGGTGCTCGCCGACACGTACGCGATGGAGGACCAGCACCGTGATGTCCGCGCCGCGTGCGTGGCCTTCGCTCCGGCCCTCCTCGGTGACGAACGCATATGGCGCCTGCTCACCGACGCGTCCGCCGGTGAGCGGGTGCTGCGCGACGGCGTGCTGCGTGTGGTGCCGATGGACCTCCCGGAGTCGTACCGCCCGCGCTATGCGCGTCTGATACGCGGTGTGTGCGAGATCCGCGACAAGGAACTCGCCGGTACGGCGTTCGCGGCCCTCGCCCACTGGCTGCCCTGGTCGCCCGAGGCTTCCGCGGTCCTGGTGTCCGCGATCACCGATCTGTCCGACCGGCGGTCCTGGTACGCGGCGGCCGACGCGCTCGCCGCCGCTGCCGTTCACGGGCCCGAGGCGGCAGCCGCCGTGGAGCAGGCGCTGACGCGGCTGGCCACCGCCGACGCTCTGGCGGTGGAGAACGCCGACGACGCCGGCGCTGAACGGGACCGGCCGGCCCGCCGCCGGGTCGAGCACCTCACGGACCGGCTGTGCCGCCGGTCCGGTGTACGCCCCCGGGTGCTGCGCCCGGTGCAGAAAGCCGCCGCCGAACTGCTCGCGGGGCACGACACCTTCGTGCCGCAGGCGGCGGCGCTGCTGACGGAGTCCCTCGACCTGACTGCCGACGCGGACTCGCTGCGGGTGTCATACGACCGGCTCGTCGCCCTGCACGAGGACCGCCCGGCCCTCGCCGTCCGTACCGCCGATGCGCTCGGCCGCAGACTCCGCGGCGCGGACCGGGCCGGCGACGCCGCGACGCTGCTCACCGCCGCCCGGCAGCTCACCGAGGCGGGCGGTCGCACCGAGGGGCTTCTCGCGGTGACGCTCACCGCAGCGGGCGGCGAGCGCACGTCCTGGACCGAGCCGTGGCGGGCCCAGTTGCGCAGGCTGCGCCGCCATCCGGTCGCCGATGTGCGGGACGCCGCCCTCGGGTGCGTCACCGCTCATGAATGACGCCCGGCCGGGCCGCGCACCACAGGATCGTGGGCGCGGCCCGGCCGGGCGGGAGACAGCGGAGTCAGCGCGCTGCGCGCGCCGCCATACGTGCCTTGCGGGCCGCGAGCTTCTCGTCGAACTTCGACGCCTCGGCGTCCAGCCCGCCCATGTACAGCCCGAGCTCCTCCTGCGCCTTGAGACCCTCCGGGCCCAGCCCGTCGATCTCCAGCACCTTCAGGAAGCGCAGCACCGGCTGCAGCACGTCGTCGTGGTGGATCCGCATGTTGTAGATCTCGCCGATCGCCATCTGCGCGGCGGCACGCTCGAAGCCGGGCATGCCGTGACCGGGCATCCGGAAGTCGACGACCACGTCGCGCACGGACTGCATGGTGAGGTCGGGGGCGATCTCGAAGGCCGCACGCAGCAGGTTCCGGTAGAAGACCATGTGCAGGTTCTCGTCGGTCGCGATCCGGGCCAGCATGCGGTCGCAGACGGGGTCACCCGACTGGTGGCCGGTGTTGCGGTGCGAGACGCGGGTGGCGAGCTCCTGGAAGGCGACGTACGCCACGGAGTGCAGCATGGAGTGCCGGTTGTCGGACTCGAAGCCCTCCGACATGTGGGCCATGCGGAACTGCTCGAGCTTGTCGGGATCGACGGCACGGGAGGTGAGCAGGTAGTCGCGCATCACGATGCCGTGCCGGCCCTCTTCCGCGGTCCAGCGGTGAACCCAGGTGCCCCAGGCTCCGTCGCGGCCGAAGAGGCTGGCGATCTCGTGGTGGTAGCTGGGCAGGTTGTCCTCGGTCAGCAGATTGACCACAAGAGCCGTTTTCCCTATGTCCGTGACCTTCGACTGGCTCGGCTCCCAGGCCTCGCCGTCGTCGAAGAGACCGGGGAAGTTGCGGCCGTCACCGAAGGGGACGTACTCGTGCGGCATCCAGTCCTTGGCAACCTTGAGATGGCGGTTGAGTTCCTGCTCCACCACCTCTTCCAGCGCGTACAGCAGCCGGGCGTCGGTCCACGCGTCCGAGCTGCCGAGTTGGGGAGAGGTGATTGACACGGGTGCTCCAGGGGGACGGGAGAGTTACTTACGTCTTCGTAGGTTACGAAACCGTAGGTTAAGGCGCCGTAAGCCGTCGGGCCAAGCCCGCTCCCGGAATGTCCGGTTACATTTAGTTATGCATGCAGGTCGCGGAGGCGTACCGAGAGGCAGGTCACGCAGCCTTCGAGCTTCTCGAACTCGCTGATGTCGACCGGCACCGGCTCGTAGCCGAGATCCGCGAACAGCTCGGCCGACTTCGGGGCGCTCGCCGCCATCAGCAGCCGGCCCCCGCCGAGCAGCACGACATGTGCCCCGGACTCCTCCGGCACGGGGAGATGACGGGGGAAGACGGACGGGGTCTCGACCAGCGGCGGGTAGCCGATGACCGTGGCGTCGGGCAGGGCCGTCACCGCCGACTTCAGGTGCAGCACCTTGCTGATCGGCACGGCGACGACCCGCGCCCCCAGCGGCTCGAAGACCTGCCGCAGTTGCGCCACGCCGGCGGCGTTCGTCCGGCCGCCGCGGCCGACGTAGATCGTGTCCCCGACCTTGAGCACATCGCCGCCCTCCAGGGTGCCGGGCTCCCACACCCAGTTCACCGAGCAGCCGAGCCGCGCCAGCGACTCCTCGACGGCGGCGGTCTCCGGCCTGCGCGACTCGGCGCCGGGGCGGGCGATCAGAGCGACATTGCGGAAGACGACGACGGTGTCCTCGACGAACACGCCGTCCGGACAGTCGTCGGCGGGCTCGGTCTCGACGGTCTCCCAGCCGTGCTCGCGCAGCGTCTCGGCGTAGGTCTGCCACTGTTCGAGCGCCAGCGCGGCATCGACGGGCGTGCGCTCGATGTGGGTGACCAGCCCCTCCGCGAGACGCGGGCTGGGGCGGCGGATCAGGGCTTTCCTGCTGGGCACGGGCGAATCTCCCGGGAGGCTCGGGGCTGGTGGCGCCCATCATGACCCTTGGTGCGGGGGCCATGGAATCCCTGGTTGCAGGCTTGTGAGCGGTGGGGAGGGGGCCGGTGGGCGCCGACGCCCGGACCGTCCGGGGTCGTCCGGGCCCTTGTCGGCCCCGTGCAAAAGGAGTTGGGCCCGAGCCGGACCGGGTCCTACGCTTCTCGGCACATGGTGTTCGTAGCTGAGTTCGGTACAGCACCCGGCTGTGGACCGGGAGATCGCGGGTTCGAGTCCCGCCGTACACCCTTTTCCGGACCCTCGGCGGTTCCGGGCTGCGACTCCTCCCGCGGCGGGGGCGGGTCAGGTAGCGGTTGCCGTCATCCGCGCGGGTGAGCACGCTGAAGAGTGAGTCTCATCAGCGCTGCACATGCGGCCGATGTGCGGTCGAGCCCGAGACGGCGAAGCGGGTTCCGAGATCCCGATCCACCGGCAGGCCGGGAGCGGAGTGGGCACATGGCACGCGCGATCTGGACCGGTGTCATCACCTTCGGGCTGGTCAGCGTGCCCGTCGGGCTCTTCACCGCGATCGAGGACCATACGGTCCACTTCCACCACCTCCAGCGCGGAACCGCGGACCGCATCCGCAACAAGCGGGTCAACGAACGGACCGGCAGGGAGGTGGCATCCGAGGACATCGTCAAGGGGTACGAACTCACCGAGGGCGAGTACATCGTCGTGGAGCCGGACGAACTGGACCACATCGCGCCAGGCCGCTCCCAGACCATCGACATCAGCGACTTCGTCGACCTGGCCGACATCGAGCCGGTGTACTTCGACCGCACCTACTACGTGGCCCCGCGCGGCAAGGAGTACGCCAAGGTGTACGGGCTGCTGCGGACAGCGCTGGCGCAGTCGGACAAGGCCGGGATCGCCACCTTCGTGATGCGCAACAAGCAGTATCTGACCGCCCTGCGAGCGGAGGACAGGATCCTGGTGCTCCAGACCCTGCACTGGGCCGACGAGGTCCGCGACCCGGGCGAGGAACTGCCCGACCTGCCCTCCGGCCGTACGGGCAAGGGCAAGGAGTTGGAGATGGCGAACCAGCTGATCGGAACCCTGAGCAGCCCGTGGGATCCCGCCCGGTATGCCGACACGTACCAGGAGAAGGTACGGGAGCTGGTGCAGGCGAAGGCCGACGACCAGGAGATCGACCTCGCCGAGGAGGCGCCCGAGGCCACCAATGTCGTCGACCTGATGTCGGTCCTGCAGGGCAGCATCGACCGGGCGGGCGGCGCGCGAGGCAAGGGGTCCTCCGCATCGCGACGGAAGACGTCCGCCGGCCGCAAGGGGTCGCCCGGAGCGGCCGCGAAGAAGAGCGCCGACGACAAGAAGGCTCGTTCACGGGGCGGAGGAAAGAGCGAGCTGCGGGAGCTGACCAAGAGGGAGCTGTACCAGCGAGCCACCGAGCGGGGAATCTCCGGCCGCTCGAACATGGGCCGGGAGGAACTGGTCGACGCCCTCGCCCAGGCAGGGCGCCGCCGGAAGAAGAGCGCCGCCTGACCATTGGCAGGTCGACTCGTCCTTCAGCGCCTGGGCGAGGGACTGCTGGGCGAGGGACTGCAGGAACGACGCGGGCGCGCGTTCCTGCACAACGCCCGCCGCTACAGCGGGTTCATGCCCATCTCGTCGGGGCCCTTGCCGCCCGTGCGCTTGCTCTCTTCCGTAAGCCGGTCGGCCTTCTCCATGAGGCGCTTGCGCTCCTCCGGGTCGGTGGCCCGCTCGGCGGCGTCCTTCAGCTCCTGGGCCTTTGCGCGCATCTGCTGGGCAGGGCCGCCGGACTCACTCGCACTCGACATGATCACTCCAGGGACTCGGGGGAGCGGACCACCTCAGCGAAGCAGCAGCCGTACCCGATCGCATCCCGGAGCCTCACACATGGTGACGACGCCTGCGGCCGCCGAGCCTCGGCCGCCGACGGTCTAGACGGCCGTCGTGAAGGCCGAGTCCTCGGCGGCGCCGGTGCGGGCCTGCACGATCAGGTCGTCGTTGCCGTTCATCTCGAGCATGCGGCGCACCGCGACGCTCGCGGCGCGGACCGTCATCGGCATGCCCAGGTCGCGTTGCGCTCGCAGTACGGCACTGAGGGCGGCGCTGCTCTCCGCCGCGTCCTCGAGGACGACCAGGACAGACTCCGGACGGTGTGAGCGGACGAGCGCGCTGATGTCCTGGGCGAGCTGTGCCCGCCGCGCGATGCCCGGGTCCTCGTGCAGGGTGATGACCAGACGGGTACCCGTGACGGCATGGGACCACATGGAGACCCTCCGATTCGTGCACAGAAGATGTGTGTGCAGTGAATCTGCCCCGTCTTGCATTGCAATATGCCGGACGTCTTCTGCTTGCGTTTCATTCGGCCTAAGGCGGCCTGGCCAACGTTTCCCGGGAACGGAGTCCTCCGCTTTCAGGGGGTGGGTACGGGCCGGCCTGGCGGCCTGGCGTGAGGGCGGGATCGTCGAGTGAGCGCAGACGCATCCGCGGCACCGAAACGATCTCCCGAGGAGTCGGACTCGCCTGTTCGGGAACCCTTGCTTTGACCCCACCGCCCCGACTCGCTCCTCGTGCGCGGCTGGTCACCGACCCTCAACTCCCCGGCTGTTCGGCCGACATCGGTCCGTTGCGGAGCTCGTCGGTGTGGCGCGTGACGCTGTGGACACGGGCGGCGAGGTCGGGGTGGCCGGCTGTCAGGTGGGTGTAGGTGTCGGCCAGGGGTGCGATGAGGTTGGCGGCGTCGTTGTCCGCGAGGGCGTCGGCGAGCCTGGCCAGCGGGAGGCGGGCCCGAGCCGGGAGATCCGTGAGGGCGGTGATCTGACCGGCGAGCCGGCGCAGATCTCCGGCGTTGCCGCGGGCCCAGGCGGTGACGGTGCGGCCGGCGGCGCGGCGGTCGCGGGTGGCCTGTACCCGCTCTTCGCCGGTGCTGCCGGGGGTCCCGGGGCGTACGCGCAGGTAGCGGCGTTCGGCGGCCTGGCGGCTGGCGACACCGAGGGGGTGGGCGAGGTCGGCCCAGCTGGCGCCGGCCGCGCGGGCGGCTTCGATCAGTCCGGGTTCCCATCCCGCGAGTCGGTCCCTCAGCTCGCGCAGCAGGAGCAGGGTGGCCAGTGCCTGTTCGGGGCCGGCGGCCGCTGCGGGTTCGGGGTGCTGCCCGGCTTGCGGGGGAGCCTGGGCGGTGCGTACGGCCTCGTCGATGGCGCTCAGCGCCGCCGCGGCGGCGGGCAGGGATGAGGGGTCTTTGGCCTGGTCGGCGGCGGTCATGGAGGCCCTTTCCGTGTGTGTCACCCTTCTGACGACATCGTGCTTGTCATCGTTTGGATGACATGTTACAACGGTGTCAGGTGAAGCGCATTGGCAGTTTCTGCCTGAACCGACTGGAGGTGTTTCGCGATGTTGATGCGCACCGATCCGTTCCGCGAACTCGACCGGCTCACCCAGCAGCTCCTGGGCACACCCGGCACCTGGTCCCGGCCCTCGACCATGCCGATGGACGCCTATCGCGAGGGCGACGAGTATGTGATCGCCCTCGACCTGCCCGGTGTCGGAAGGGAAGCGATCGACATCGACGTCGAGCGCAACATGCTGACCGTCAGGGCCGAGCGCCGGCCGGCCGTCAAGGCCGACGATGTGCAGATGGAGCTCTCCGAGCGGCCACTCGGTGTCTTCTCCCGCCAGCTCGTGCTGGCCGACACCCTCGACACCGAGCGCATCACGGCCGACTACGACGCGGGCGTCCTGACCCTGCGGATCCCGATCGCCGAGCGGGCCAAGCCCCGCAAGATCGCCATCGGCGAGCAATCGCCCCGGCAGATCAGCGGCTGAGTCGCCGAACCGCCGCACGAGCCGCGGGGGACGGGGCCCGATCTCCCCCTCCCTCCCGTCCTCCGCGCGCCGTCAGGAAGAACAGGCCCGCGACCAGGGCGTCAGCGCGGTCAGCACGACCCGGACGCGGGCCGACGAGCACCTCGATCCCGCGTCCGGCCGCAACCTTCCCAGCGGCCCCCCAACTCCACACCACTGCACGTCACTCAGGATCAGAAAGGCAGCATTCCGATGTTCGTCCAGCCTGCACCGGCCTTTGACCCTCAGGGCATGACGTTCGACCAGATGCTGGAAAGGATCCGCTACGCAGGCGCGTACCCGACACGCGAGCGTGCCGCGGAGGCCGTGCACGCCGTGATGACCGGCCTCGGCCGTCAGCTCTCCGGCGAGGAACGGGTCGAACTCGCCGCTCGCCTCCCCATCGAGGCCGCGATCACCTTCACCGCCCAGATCCCCACCGCCGAACCCCTCACCGGCTTCGGCTTCGTCAAGGAGATCGCCGCCCGCACGGGTGGAACTCCCGCAACTGCCCGTTGGGACACCGGCGCCGTCCTCGCCACCGTTGCCGACCTGGCGGGCCCTGACCTTCTCGATCGCATTCTGGCCCGGCTTCAGCCCGGTTACGCCCTTCTGTTCGGTCGCGCCGAACTCGTCCAGGCCGCTTGACGGTTGTGCCGCTCGGCCCCATGTGAGACCCCGGGACTCGCCGCAGAGTCCCGGGGTCTCGCGTAGGTGTCACTTTTTCGCCAATGTCATCGTGTGGACACTCGTCGGCGTGTCCTACTGGACCCGTCGCGCGGTAAATGTGTCTATTGGCGGCGTAGACGAGTCCGATCGCTCAGCGGTGTCTCTTTCCCGCGAACCGGAGCGGGATCGTTTCTGCAGCTCAAGACGTCCCTTTTCGGTGTGCCGGTCCCGGATGTGATTACAACGGGTTCATGAGTGTGCACTAGGGTGGCGGCGCCTTCAACTGTCCAACCGTGTAGACGAGTTGACTGTTAGTCGGCGGCGTACCCGTGCACCCCACCCCCCGGGGTGATCGAGAGGACTCCCTTTGTCTGAATCCCCGACGTATGCAGCGCGCCCGGAATCCGGTCGGACGACCGCTGGGGGCTCGGCACGAAACAGGCACGGCAGGCGGCCGGCGCAGGAGGAGGCCGCCGATCCTGCCGCCCGCTCGAGGGCGATACGCCTCGCGGTCCTTCCCGCGGCCCTCATATCCGTGCTCGCGGCCGCACTGGTCGTTTTCGTTCTTCGCGCACAATCCGGCACGGCCGACGCCGCCACCTGGGGCGTCCTCGTCACCGCCGGCGTTCTCGGCGCGAGTGTCCTGATCGGCGCCGCGCGTGCCGCCTCCGCCGAAGCCCGGCGGACCGCCGAACGCCACACATCGCTCCGCAACTCCCTCGCCCCGGGCGTCAGCGATCTGCAGAACATGGTGCTCCGGCTGGAGCAGGGCGAGCCGGTGGAGCAGCCGCTCTTCTCGCAGCCCGCCCCGCCCTCGAACGACCCCGTCAGCCGCCTCGCCTACGAGCTCACGATCAGCCTGCTCCAGGCCCAGGCGGCCATCGCGCACGCCGCGCAGTTCCCCCAGGCCTCTGCCTCCCCCAATGAGGAGAGCATCGAGGTCTTCGTCAACCTCGCCCGTCGTCTGCAGTCCCTCGTCCACCGCCAGATCAGCATGCTCGACGAGCTGGAGAACGAGGTCGAGGACCCCGAACTCCTCAAGGGTCTCTTCCAGGTCGACCACCTCGCGACGCGTATCCGCCGTCACGCCGAGAACGTCGCCGTCCTCGGCGGTTCGGTGTCGCGCCGCCAGTGGACCAAGCCGGTGACGATGATGGAGGTGCTGCGGTCCTCCATCGCCGAGGTCGAGCACTACTCCCGCGTCAAGCTCGTCCCGCCGCTCGAAGGGACGCTGCGCGGCCACGCGGTCGCCGACGTCATCCACCTGCTGGCGGAACTCGTCGAGAACGCCACCGGGTTCTCCGACCCGAGCACCCAGGTACTGATGCGCGCCCAGCGGGTGACCGCCGGACTCGCCATCGAGGTCGAGGACCGCGGCCTCGGCATGTCGCAGCACGAGCAGGACCGGATCAACTCCCTGCTCGCCCACCCCGACCGCATCGACATCAGCAAGCTGATCGCGGACGGCCGCATCGGTCTCTACGTGGTCTCGGCGCTGGCCCGGCGGCACGGTATCGCCGTCCGTCTCCAGGGCAACATCTACGGCGGCATCCAGGCGATCCTCGTCCTGCCCACCGGTCTCCTCGGCGAGGAGCCGCTGGACGCGCCGCACCACGCCGCTGCCGCGGCACCCCGGTCCGCCGCGCCCGCCTCACCCCAGCGGCCCGCGGTGCAGGCCGGACCCGAGGCCCAGTACGTACCACCGCCGCTGGACACGGCTCAGCCGATGACCCCGACACCGTCACAGCCGATGCCGCCGGTGCACCACATGTCCGCACCGGCGCGCCAGCCGCAGCAGCAGGCGCCTCAGGCTCCGCAGCGCACGTCCCAGCAGCAGATGCCCCAGTCCCAGCAGCAGCCGTCTCAGCACGCACGGCCCGCCGAGCGGCCCGCACCCCGCGACGCCGGGTCGTACGACACACCGGCCCCGCAGGCCGGGCGCCCGCCGCTGCCGCAGCGCCGGGCCCAGGAGCATCTGGCACCGCAACTCCGGAACGCCCCCACCACGCGCATGCGGGGGGACATGCCGGAGGGGGAGCACGATCCGGGACTGATGGCTGCCTTCCAGCGGGGAGTCAGCCTCGCCGACGACGTATCCGACGAGACCCGCTGACAGCTCCTGCCAGCCGCACTTCCCGTACTCACCCCCGAGGAGAAAGAACGCCACCATGGTGAGCGACACGCGTACCGGTTCGAACCAGAATCTCGACTGGCTCCTTCAGGGGCTCGTCAAGAGAGTCCCGTACACCCGCAGCGCACTTCTGTTGTCGTCCGACGGTCTGACCAAGGCCGTCGACGGGCTCGGCACAGACGAAGCCGACCACATGGCCGCGCTGGCGTCCGGCATGTACTCCCTCGCCCGCAGCGCCGGTTCCCGCTTCGCGGGCGGCGCCGACGTACGCCAGGTGGTCGTGGAACTGGACACGGCGCTGCTCTTCGTCTCAGCGGCGGGCTCCGGGGCCTGCCTCGCCGTCCTCGCCGACAGCGAGGCGGATGCGGCCGTCCTCGGCTACGAGATGGCCATGCTGGTCAAGAGTGTCCGCCCCTACTTCGCCACGCCTGCCAGAAACCAGGCACCTGGCGCGACGCGCGCTGCGGGGCACTGAGGATGGCGGATGCGCAGGGCGGAGCGTGGCTCGACGACGAGGCCGGACGACTGGTCCGGCCCTACGCCGTCAGCAATGGCCGCACGCGCCCGACAGCGCACTTCGACCTTCTCACCCTCGTGATGGCGACCGGCACCCGTCCGAAGACGTACCTAGGACCCGACTACGACCAGGTCCTCGCCCTGTGCGGGGGCCGGCCCATCTCGGTGGCCGAGGTGGCGGCCCATCTGCGGCTGCCGGCCGTCATCACCAAAGTCCTGCTGTCCGACCTCGTGACGCACCAGGCGCTCAGCACACGTGCGCCCCGGGCCATCGAGGCGGCCTCCCCAACCGACCGAAACCTCCTGGAGGCGGTGCTGCATGGCCTTCGCAAGCGGCTCTGACGATCCTTTCCCGACCGCACTGAAGATCCTCATAGCCGGAGGATTCGGGGTGGGCAAGACGACCTTCGTCGGAGCGGTCAGTGAGATCGCACCCCTGAGCACCGAAGAGCTGCTGACCCAGGTCAGCGCTCGGACGGACAGCCTGGTGGGCATCGAGGACAAGACCACCACCACGGTGGCGATGGACTTCGGGCGCATCACCCTGAGCGCGGACCACGTCCTGTACCTCTTCGGCACGCCGGGGCAGGAACGCTTCTGGTTCATGTGGGACGAACTGTCCAACGGAGCGCTGGGTGCGGTGGTACTCGCCGACACCCGCAGACTCGACCAGTGCTTCTCGGCCGTCGACTTCTTCGAGCAGCGCGGTATCGGCTTCGTCGTGGCCGTCAACCAGTTCGACGGCGCGTACCACTACGAGCCCGCCGAGATCCGGGCCGCGCTCGACCTCAAATCCGAGGTGCCTGTCGTGATGTGCGACGCCCGCCAGTGCAACTCCAGCACCGAGGTGCTGATCGCACTCGTCGAGCACCTGCTCGCCCCTGCTCCCGGCATGTCGCCCGCGGAGCCCACCCCGCTGCACTGACGCCCGCTCAGCGCTGTCGAATGGAGCCTGCATGTCCGCGCCTGTTCCCTACACGCAATACGACCCGACCGGCCAGATGCTGGTGACTCCCGAGGACCGGGACGCACCGGCCCGCGTGGCCCGGCTGCGTGAGCTCGGCATCGGAAGCGCCCCCGTGCCGGAGTTCGACGCGTTCGCCCGCAATCTGGCGCGCACGCTCGAAGCGCCGTACGCCATGGTCAACTTCATCGATGAGAACCGGCAGTACTTCGCCGGGCTCTACACTCCCGCGGACAGTCAGCCGGGAGTGGAGCTGGAGCCCCAACAGGCCTCCACCAGCCGGGTCATGGCCCGCGATCACGGCTGGTGCCCGCACGTCGTCGTACGGCGCAAGGCGCTGGTGCTGGAGGACGTCTGCGACTATCCGCGGTTCGCGGGCAACCCCGTGGTGGACGAGATCGGCATCCGCTCGTATCTGGGCGCGCCGCTGATCGACTGGAACACGGGGATGGCCCTGGGCACGATCTGCGTGATCGACACGGACACCCGGCCCTGGGGACGGCAGGGCCTGGAGACCATCAAGTCGATGGCGCAGCAGATGGTGGAGAGGCTGCACCAGATCGAGGAGCGGGGTCAGGCCTGAGCGCCTCCGGGTGGCCGCCGCTCACTGCACGCGGCCCCTCGACCCCTGACGGGAGCCTCGGACACGACGCTGTGTCCGTGGCTCTTCGTTCTTTCTCTCCCCGGGGCTTCTCACACCCCGGGTTCTCTCACACGCCGGCCGGCTCCAGCAGGTCCTCTTCCAGGTGATCCGTCGGACCGGTCCGCACCAGGTCGGCCAGACGCTCGGACCACTGGCCCTTGGCCGTACCGAGCGCGACCTCGCCCAGCCGCAGAAGCTGGATGTCGGAGGTGCCGGCGGGCGCGTAGATGTGGTGGGCGTCGCGCAGATAGCGCTCCACCGGGCGGTCGGTGAACAGGCCGCTCGCCGCATGGATCTCCATGGCGTCGCCGGCCGAATCGATGGCGGACTCGACATTGAGGTACTTGGCGTTCATCAACTCCGCGTCGCAGGGCTGCCCTTGGTCCATGAGGTGAACAGCGTGATAAGCGGCGAGCCGGGCGGTCATCAGCCGGTGCTTCATACGGCCCAGCTTGATCTTGATGTTGTTGAGCTCGCCGAGCGCCGCGCCATACCGTTCGCGTTCGATGCACAGCGCCGTTGTCTCCTCCATCACGGCCTGGTGGATGCCGAGGGAGACCGCGGTCAGGTTGGGCCGCCCGTAGAGGACGCTGGAGGAGTACGCGACGGCCAGGCCCTGTCCTTCCCTGCCGAGCAGGTTCGCGGCCGGTACCCGGCAGTCCTCGAAGATCATTTTTCCGAAACTGAATCCGTGCAGCCCCATGGCGGGCTGTTGTTCGGCGAGCGAGAACCCGGGGCGGTCGGCCTCGACGAGGAAGGCCGAGAGGCCCTTGGAGCCCTCACCGGTGCGGACGATCACGCCGTGCACGTCGCCGACGTGACTGTTCCCGACGAAGACCTTGTGGCCGTTGAGGATGTAGTCGTCACCGTCGCGTACGGCGGTACTGGTCATGCCGAGGACATGGCCGCCCGACTCCTCCTCGGTGGTCGCGATGGTGGGCAGGCAGTCGCCGGCCGCGATACGCGGCAGCCAGGCCGTTTTCTGGACATCGTTGCCATAGTGGATGATCTTGGCCGTACCCAGCTGGGATGCCTGCACCATGGCACCCATCGCCCCGCTGACGCGGGCCAGTTCCTCGATGATGATCGTCTTGGCGAGATGGCCCGCCCCCATACCGCCGTAGGCCCGGTCGATGGTGACACCGATCCAGCCCTGCTGGGCGATCAGCCGGGACACGTCGTGGGCGACGCCCCGGGAGGCTTCCATCTCGGGTATGCGGGGACGCACCTCGCGCTCGGCGAACTCACGCACACGCTGCCGTAGATCCTCGTGCCGTTGCTTGGTGAAGTACCGTTCCACGACCCCTCCTCCGCACTGCCTCCGCGTCCGTTCGGATACGGAGGGACGTCCTTCGGGCAGTGGTTCTCCGCCTCCAGGCAGACCGTCTGTTGGATTGTCGTCTTGTCGATCCATCTCGGCCAAGATCGTCAGCACTCTTTGACTGAAACCCTCCGTCTTGTAAATCGATCGCAACTGTGCGATGGGCGGGGTCACTTGGTCGCATCCGGTCACTTGTGAAACACGGGCGCCACGGGCCGTACCACACGCCACTGACAATGCCACAGGGCTGCCCACCAGGAACGCGCCTCCCCGGCGGACTCACCGCAGCGGCGCCTGCGCGAGGTGCGCGGTCGACCGCCGGTGAGCGAGGTTCGCGGCCCTGTCAGCGGAGTTCAGCCAGAATCAGCGGGGCACGGATATGCCGGGGCGCCCATGGGCATGCATCCACGATTGACCTGTCCGGCAGCGCACGACTGTCCCTCGCGGTGCCGGGCGGCGGATGGGCTCCGCAGAGGATCTGGCTGTGGGTTGCCCCTCCCGCCTCTGTCGCGCGGACGTCACAATGACGGACGTGCCCGACAACACGCTCTGGGTTGCTGCGCTGACCGCCGGAACGGCCGTCCTGGCGAGCTGGGTCACCAGCCGCGGAAACGCCAATGCCGCTCGCCTTCAGGCCGAAGCCGCCTCCGAATCACAGCGGACCGCCCGGCAGCGGGAAGCCCGGCGCGAGGCGTACGCGGCGGTCATCGACAAAGCCGTCGCCATCGGCGAGCTGTACTGGAAGATCCCCGAGGCGACGCGCATCACCGAGCCCGAAGCCCGGCGCGCCGAGATCCTGCGCCTGCGCGAACAGATACGGGACGTCTACGCCGCGCTCCTGCGATGCGTCCAAGTCGTCACGCTGGAAGGGCCGGACGACGTGGCGGAGGCAGCCGCTGCCCTCGACGAGGCGACCCCTTCCACCGCCCGCCTCATGCGAGCCATGGCCGAGGGCGACCCGGCAGCCGAACGACAGCTCACCGAAGAGACTCGTGCCTACTGGCCTGCACTGACCGAGTTCATCGCGCGGGCGAGCAAGGCCGTGCGCACCATGTGACGCCCCGCAGCCGTCCGGCGGACCTACCGCCCGTACAGGAAGAACTTCGCCGGGACGAAGACCTCATGGCCGGTCGGGAAGCGGACACGTACGCCTGCTGTCGTCCACGTGGTGGATTCGATCCCGTCCGCGCCCAGATCCGTGTCGACACCTACCCAGTGCCCGTAGGACAGTCCGGGGTCCCGTCCGATGACCAGCCTGTAGGAGTGCCGGCCCGACAGGGTGTGCTCGTGCACCAGGCCCAGGTGGTGCTCCGAGTCGTCCTCGTAGGTCACCGACGAGGGGGCGCTGCTGCGGTACGTGACATCGGACCGTGGCCACCACAGGACGGTGAAGAACACGGCGGTCAGGGCAACGCCCGCGGCGCCGGCGAGCAGCGCCTGTGCGACTTTGCCCCACCGCCGTCGTGGCGGCGCGGGCCGGCCGGGCAGGGCGGTCGGGTCAGCAGCTGGGCTGGGCACGGTGCGAGGTGAAGTGGGCGCCTGCGGCGGGCAGGTACAGGAGCGCAGCGGCGGCGATCGCCAGGACCTCGTGGGTGCGCTCCGCGGCGAGGGACACGTCGAAGCCGCTCATGGTCAGGTTGTTCACGAGCCAGAGGGCGCACAGAGCGCCGGCGGCGGTGAGAACGACGCGTGCCCAGCGGTGCCCCGCTCGCATCTTGTACGCGCAGAGCAGCCACAGGCCGTTCAGCGCGACCAGCACGCCTGCGGACACGGCGAGTTGCCCGAATGCCTCGGACGGCCCCCTGTCCGCGCGGAGGTCGCCCCAGCCCGTCGGAGCGATGACGAACGAGCCCAGCACCCACCCGACGAGTTCGACGGCCGTCCCGGCCATCGACAGCGCGAAGGCCAGGCGCACCGGCTTCGGTGCCCCGTCGGCCCGGTCGAGCCCCGTGGTGACCATCCGTACTCCTTGTGCCGCTCGGTAGGCGTCGCTTCCCCAGTGACGCCTCGTGCCCGGCTAGACCGCGAATCGGCCCGACGGGTTCCATCGATGAGGGGCTGCGGGGGAGTCCGTGGCCGTTCTTGACCATGACGCGGCGGCAGGGTTTCTACTGAAAGCCATGCGGATCGGAGCGATCACCGCATGGCGGGCGAACCCCTGGAGAGGACCCACGATGGACACCGGTACGGAGAAGAACCTGGCCCTGCTGCGCACGGCCTATACGACGCTGGAGAGCGGAGATCTCGACGCGTGCGTGGAGCTGCTGGCGGAGAACTTCATCGCCAACCTCCCCGGGCTGCCCGACCCGTTGCACGGCCGGGAGATCTGGCGGCTGGGCACCGAGGCCATGGTGGAGGGATTTCCCGACCTGACGATCGATGTCGAGGACATGTTCGGCGCGGGCGACAAGGTGGCCGTGCGGGTCCACTTCCGTGGAACGCACCGGGGCACGTTCCAAGGGGTAGAGGCGACGGGGAGGCCGGTCAGCTTCCGGAGCATCGAGATCTACCGCGTCGAGGGCGGCAGGATCGCGGAGGAGTGGGTCTCGCCGGACATGATCGGCCTCATGCAGCAGATCTCGCCCGTGCCGGCCGGCCACTGACCCCCGTGTGCACACCCGACGGGGGCGTGCGGCGACGGTCTGCCCATCGCCGCACGCCGGGTGCCGACCGCTCACCGGACCGACAGCGGAGCCGGTCGGCGAGGCGACAGCCCCGCACCGTCGGTGGAGCAGGCGGCTACGTCCAGATCGCGTTGACCCACTCCGGGTGGTCGATGAAGGGGTTGCGGTTGCGCTGGATGCCGAAGATGGCCTCATTGCGCTTCTGCTCGAACGCGTCCGGCGGGTCCTCGGTGTTCCACTGCTTGAGCACGGACAGCCGGCCGATCGCCGGTGCGGAGCCGTTGTTCACCTTGTCGTTCGGCTCCAGGTCCGGAGCGCCGTCCTCGCCGTCGTAGCGGACGGCCATGTAGAGGATCATGCGGGCGACATCGCCCTTGACCTGGTCGCGGGGCTCGAACGAGTCGCCGTCGGCGAAGTTCCCGGGCGCCTCGGCGACCTCGTCGCCGCCGTTGTCGAAGTCCAGGTTCCCGCGCGTGCTGTTCACGGACACGTCCGCGGGCCGCAGATGGTGGATGTCGGTGCCCGGACCGGTGGCGGTACCGAAGTCGCCGTGGGACTTCGCCCATACGTGCTCGCGGTTCCAGTCGTCGGGCCCGCTCCCGTTGGTGGTCTTGGCCTGGGAGCGGCCGGTGTAGAGGAGGATGACGTTCGCCGCGTTGGCGGGGTCCTCGTCGGTCTTCTTGAGCGCTTCCCACACGTCGTCGTAGGAGAGCTTCGTCTGCTCGCTGATGATCGTGTGCAGAGCCGCTTTCAGCTCCGGGCCGCTCTTGCCGAGGGCACCCTCGTAGTAGGTGTCGTCGAGGGCCCCGACGGTCGTGCGCTCGTCGGGGGAGGTGCCGGGCTGACCGGCGAAGGCGACGGTGGGGACTGCGACGGCCGCTGCCGCCACGGCTATGACGGCGTGGCGCCACGGGCGCCGGCGGGACAGTCGGTGAGTGGACATGTGTGGGGGGAGTCCTCTCCGGTTCGGTCACCCCGCTCTGCGGGCCAACGCGGCACGTGCGGCGGGGTGATGGGCTGTTGGCCCTCGGAGACTGGCACGGAGTGCCCGCCGGGAAGTGGACACGATGCGCGTATCTCGTACCGAGACGGTGAACGGCGCGCAGCTCGTGACGACCGGGCTCGCCACGCTTCCCGCGTGCGGCCCGGGACGACCAACTACCTTGCGGCGCATGGCAATGACCCACTACCGTGCACCACATGACAAAGGAGCTGCCCGCCGTCGACCAACGGCGCAGCCAGTTGTTGCGGGGCGTGCTCGACCTGTGCCTGCTCGCGAAAATCGCCGAACGGCCGCGTTACGGCTATGAGTTCGTGGAGGCTCTGGCCGCCGACGGGCTGGAGCTCATCAGCGAGGGGAGCATCTATCCGTTGCTGGCCCGGATGGAGCGGGCGGGGCTCGTCGACACGTTCCGGGCGCCGTCGGCCACCGGCGGTGCGCCGCGCAAGTACTACCGACTCACCAGCGCCGGAGAGGCTGAACTCGCCGGCGGCCGTGCCGCCTGGACGCACTTCACCGAAGCGGTCGGCCGGACGCTGGACCACGACACCACGGGGAGAACCACCACATGACGACGCGCGAGCAGGTGCTGGCGGTCTGCAGGGCCAACTGGGAGTACCGCGGCCTCGACGAAAACTCCGTACGGGAGATGCTCGACGAGCTCGACGACCACCTTCGGGACGCCGCTGCCGACGGGCGTGGCGCCGAGGCGGTGGTCGGCAAGGACATGAAGGCCTTCGCCGCGTCCTGGGCCCGCGCGAGGGCACCGCTGCCGGTCCGGCTGCTGCGTATGACCGCCATGACCGCTTTCGTCACCGGCTGGATGCTCCTCTTCGGGCACCTCGTCCGCTGGACTGCGGAACTCCCCGTCTCCACAAGCCGTATCGCCTTCTTCGCGGTCCTCGCCACGGTCAGCGTCACCTGGGACATGAGACGAGGCGGCTCCGCGCTCGGCAGGGGGTGGCTGGTCGCCAATACGGCCGCGGTGGCCGCAGCGATATCGATCGTGTGGCTGGCCGGTGATCGGACACTCTTCCACCTGCCGCTGTGGTGCTCGCTCCTGCTGCTTGCCCCCGGCCTGCCGTACGCCCTGGCCGACGCCCGCGCGAAGCGCAGGGCCGGCAGGACCCGGGACGCAACGGCCCCTGCTGCCAGGTGAATCGGACGAGGACTGAGGACGAGAGCGCGGGTGGGGCGGGCCACAGCAGCCCCACCGTGACACCCCCACGGACACGGTGCACACCACATGGAACCTGCATGGCTCATCCCGCTCATCCCACTGACGATCGGCGCGGGCTTCCTGAGCTTCGGCGTCTACGGACTCCGTCGCGCCCGGGTGCTGCGTAGCGCGGGTGTCACCGTCGAGGGGCGGATCGTCCGTCACGATGTCCGGCGGAACGACGAAGGCGTCACGTTCTACCACCCGGTCGCGGTCTGGACGACCCGGGACGGGGTGACGTGCGAGTACTCGTCCAGGCTCGGACGCGGTTCGGTCCGGCACGGGAGCGGCTTCCGCGCAGGAACCCTCGTGTCGGTCCGGTACGACCCGGCGGATCCCCGGCGGTTCGCCATCGAGGGCTGGGACTCCACCGTCATCGACCTGGTGTTCACCGTCGTGGGGTCGGTGCTCACAGCGGGCACCCTGGTCGTGCTGCTCGTCCTCCTGCTCATTCTCTGAGGCCCGGACGACGCCCGGATGCGGGGTGCGGGCGGCGACGACCCGTGTGCCGGACAACGTCGGTCCGGCCCACGGGTCGTCGCCGCGAAGGCGTCCGGCACGTCACGCCGTCGGGAACGCTCCCTCCCGTACGTCGTCCGGCCCGATGTCCCGCAGTTCGCCCTCCAGCAGCAGCCAGCGCGTGATGCCGATCGACTCCAGGAACGTCACATCGTGGCTCGCCACGATCAGTGCTCCCTCGTACGCCTCCAGCGCCGCCGTCAGTTTGCGCACGCTCGCCATGTCCAGATTGTTCGTCGGCTCGTCGAGCATGAGCAGCTGGGGTGCGGGCTCCGCCAGCAGCAGGGCGGCGAGCGCGGCCCGGAACCGTTCTCCGCCCGAGAGCGTGCCGGCCGGCTGGTCGGCTCGTGCGCCCTTGAACAGGAAGCGCGCCAGCCGTGCCCGGATGCGGTTGTCGGTCGCCTCCGGGGCGAACCGGGCCACGTTCTCGACCACGCTGAGCGCGTCGTCGAGTACGTCGAGCCGCTGCGGCAGAAAGCGCAGCGGCACCGCGGTCACCGCCTCGCCCGCGACCGGTTCCAGTTCACCGGTGATCGTGCGCAGCAGCGTCGTCTTGCCCGCGCCGTTGCGGCCGATCAGGGCGATCCGTTCCGGGCCGCGTACCTCGAACTCTCCCTTCACCTCGGCTCCGTAGCGCAGCCGCAACTCGCTCAGCCGCAGGACCTCACGGCCCGGGTGGACCTTGGTGGACGGCAGCTCGATACGGATCTCGTCGTCGTCCCGGACCGCGAGCGCGGCCTCGTCGAGACGCTCCTTCGCCTCGGCGAGCTTCTCCGTGTGCATGATCCGGTGCTTGCCCGCCGAGACCTGGGCCTGACGTTTGCGCGCCCCCATGACGATCTTGGGTTCGCGCTTGTTGTCCCACATCTTCTGGCCGTAGCGCTTGCGGCGGGCCAGTTTGACCTGGGCATCGGACAGTTCACGCTTCTGGCGCTGCACATCCGCCTCGGCGACGCGCACCATCCGCTCGGCGGCCTCCTGTTCCACGGCGAGCGCCTCCTCGTAGGCCGAGAAGTTGCCTCCGTACCAGACGACCTCCCCGTCGCGCAGGTCGGCGATCTGGTCGACGAGCTCCAGCAGTTCGCGGTCGTGGCTCACCACGACCATCACCCCGGACCACCCGGCGACCGCCTCGTACAGCCGGCGGCGCGCGTACAGATCGAGGTTGTTCGTCGGCTCGTCCAGCAGCAGGATGTCCGGCCCGGCCAGCAGCAGCGCGGCGAGCCGCAGCAGCACGGCCTCGCCGCCGGAGACCTCGCCGATCGTGCGGTCGAGCCCCACCTGGCCGAGGCCCAGCTGATCGAGGGTCGCGCGGGCACGTTCCTCGACGTCCCAGTCGTCGCCGACCGTCTCGAAGTGGTGCTCACTCGGGTCGCCGGCCTCGATGGCGTGCAGCGCGGCGCGGGTCCCGGCGATGCCGAGCACCTCGTCCACGCGCAGGTTCGTGCCGAGCGCGACGTTCTGCGGCAGATAGCCGACCTCGCCCACGGTGCGGACCGTGCCGTCCGTGGGAGTCAGCTCCCCGGCGATGAGTTTCAGCAGCGTCGACTTCCCTGATCCGTTGACGCCGATGAGACCGGTACGGCCGGGGCCCACGGCGAGCTGGAAGTCGTCGAGGACACCGGTGCCGTCGGGCCAGGCGAAGCCGAGAGCGGTGCAGGTGATGTGGGTGGAAGCGGTAGACATGAGGGCGTCTCCCTGTTGCGTGGAAGGGTTCGGGGCAACGGGTGGGGACACCGAGATGTGGGCGACGGCCGCCGACGGGGCACAAGAGGTGATGGATAAGTCCCGGCCGGGGGAGAAACGGCTCGTATGCCGAGGTCGCACGCACTGCGCACGCCGCACTGACTGCGGCTGTGACGCACGGTGTCTCAGGACCTCAGACGAGCAACGTCCTTCTCCGATCGACGACAACAGAACCGTTGTACACCGTAAGAGCGCACCCAGGGCCTGTCAACGGAATTACGTGACCAGGGCCTGCCCGCGCGACGCACCAGGAGGCACCAGCCCATGCCCGACGCATCGCTCTCGCTCGCCGCCCGGCTCGCTCTCCTCGCATGGGACACCGAACGGATGAAGCTCACCGGCGTCTCCCAGCTCGCCCACCTCGTCCGGGCCGGCGCACTCACGGAACTCGCCCAGCGGAGCATGCTCGCCGACGACGGCGGGATCGCCCGGCCCGTCTCCGACGACCGCACCGGTGATCCGGCACTGGACGACCTCCTGGAACTGATCGAGGAGTCCCGGCCCCGCACGTGGAAGAGCTGGGTGACCAGCCATTCCAAGTACACCCTCGACGCCGTCCAGACCCAGCTCGCCGGCACCGGTCATCTGCGGAAGGAGCACAGGCGGGGGCTCTTCTCCAGAACGCAGTACCGCCTGGAGCGTCCCGACGTCGTGAAGGCGTTGCGCGCGGACGCGCGGGACGTCCTGACCGGTCCGGCCCCGGCGGACCAGGTCTCCGACCGGGACGCGGCACTGGTCGCGCTGGCCGCCGCGGCCGAACTGCGGACCCTCGCGACCGGCAGCGAACGCCGTCGGTACAAGGAACGCATCGAAGCCCTCACCGTGCGCAGCGGCACGGCGGCGCCTGCCCTGAAGAAGGTGATCGACGAGGTACGGACCGCGGTCGTCGTGGTCGCGGCGACGACGGCGGCCACCGCGGGCAGCGGCTGAATACCGGACACGGCCCCCCGCGGGACATTGATGTCGGAAAGCTGCCAGCCGGACACCGGGGCCGGGTGATTGGCTCCACGCATGACGACCTCGATCGAACGCGCCCGCCGCTTCCGCTCGCTGCACACCGCCGACCGTCCCCTCGTGCTGCCCAACGCCTGGGACACCGCGAGCGCCCGCATCATCGCCCAGGCCGGTGCCGAGGCGATCGCCACCACGAGCGCCGGCGTCGCGTGGGCCCTGGGTGCCGCGGACGGCGACCGGCTGGACCGCGCTGCCGCGCTGGAGCACCTCGGCCGTATCGTCGCGGCCGTCGACGTGCCGGTGACCGCGGACATCGAGGGCGGTTACGCGCAGACCGCGGACGGGGTCGCCGAGACCGTCCGCGCGGTGCTCGCCGCGGGCGCCGTCGGCATCAACATCGAGGACGGTCCGCGCCCCCACGAGGAGCATCTGCGCCGGATCGGGGCGGCGCGGGCCGCGGCGGACGCGGCAGGCGTCCCGCTGTTCGTCAACGCCCGCACGGACGTGTTCCTGGCGGGCATCGGCCCCGATGCACGGCGGCTGGAGGAGACGCTGAAGCGTGCCGCCGCCTGCGTCGCCGCCGGCGCGGACGGGATCTTCGTGCCGGGGGTCACCGACGCGGACACCGTGGCGGCCCTGGTGCGGGGGATCGACGCCCCGCTGAACGTGATGACGGGTCCGGGAGCGCCGAGCACCGCGGAGTTCGCGCGGCTCGGGGCAGCGCGGATCAGTGCGGGCTCCTCGATCGCCCAGGCGGCCCACGCGCTCGTCCGCGACGCCGCCCGTGAACTGCTCACCGACGGCACGTGCACGACTCTGGCGAACGGCTACGACTACGGCGAGCTCAACGCGCTGCTCGGTGCGCGGCGCTAGTTCGTGTCCGCGTCCGCGGGACTCAGCTCGCGTCGCGCAGCAGCTCGACCAGGTTGTGGTCGAGGTCCAGATAGAGGTGCTCGCGCCCGGCGGGCACCACCGCCTGGACACGCCCCAGGAACCGGCGCAGCTCGCTGGTGCGGATGTGCACCATCGCCACACCCTCGGGGGCGTGGAACTCCACGACGGTGCGGTCGTAGCCGTACGGCCGCACCCGGACGTCCCCGAGCCCCGCCGGGGCGTCGACGCCCGCGGCGAGCAGCTCGCGGGAGAACGCCCAGGACACGTCGGTGCCTTCCAGGGTCGCCGTGGCGGGGAAGGCGATCCGTACGGCGTAAGGGTCACGGCGGTCGTAGAGCAGCGTCGCCGGGACGGATTCCATCCGGGGCGCCGAGGCGACCATACGTGCCTGCACGGCGTGTTCGATCACGGTGGACAAGACCTTCTCCTCGGTGCACGGCTCGCCGGCGTCTGCCTGACACCGGAGGAGACGGCAGAACGAGCCATTGCGTGCATCGGAACCATGCGTGACGTGTGTCACCGCCCGCGCGCGTCAGACGGCACCCTGGACGGGGTGCGGCGGGTGGGCTAGCTTCCAGCGCCATGACGTCCATGGGGAAGACGAGACGAATGGTGTCGGTGGGGCTGTGCGCGGCGGCGGTTGCCGCAGCTCTGACGGTCCCGGCACAGGCGGCCCAGCACACCGGCGGCGCGGTGTCGCCGCAGTGGAACCTCAAGCAGACCGGTACGGATGTACGGTTCCGCGGACTCGCGGCCGTCAGCCGCGACACCGCCTGGGTGGCGGGCTCCAAGGGCACCGTGCTGCGCACCGCGGACGGCGGACGCAGCTGGCGCAACATCTCGCCCCCGGGAGCGGGGGAGCTGGAGTTCCGCGACATCGAGGCGTTCGACAGCCGTCGCGCCGTGGTGCTGGCGATCGGCGAGGGCGAGGCTTCCCGTGTCTTCCGCACCACGGACGGGGGAGCGACCTGGACGGAGTCCTTCCGCAACCCGGATCCGAAGGCCTTCTACGACTGCGTCACCTTCTTCGACAGCAAGCACGGCCTCGCCATGAGCGATCCGGTCGACGGCAAGTACCGCATCCTGTCGACGGCCGACGGCGGCGCCTCTTGGAAGGTGCTGCCCAGCGCCGGGATGCCGGCCGCGCTGCCCGGCGAAGCGGGCTTCGCGGCGAGCGGCCAGTGCCTCGTCAGCTCGGGTCCGAAGGATGTCTGGCTCGCGACCGGCGGCGGCGCCACGGCCCGTGTGCTGCACTCCTCCGATCGCGGCCTGAACTGGACCGTCGCCGAGTCCACCATCCCGGCGGGCGATCCGGCGCGTGGGGTCTTCGCCCTCGCCTTCAGTGACCGCCGGCACGGCCTGGCCGTAGGCGGTGACTACCGCCCCGACCAGCAGTCGCCGAAGGCGGCGGCGGTCAGCCGTGACGG
The DNA here is from genome assembly GCF_032229325.1 of Streptomyces sp. AM8-1-1. Lineage (NCBI taxonomy): Bacteria > Bacillati > Actinomycetota > Actinomycetes > Kitasatosporales > Streptomycetaceae > Streptomyces > Streptomyces sp. AM8-1-1. The sequence goes on along the minus strand of NZ_CP135086.1, from coordinate 1,278,533 downwards.
CGGCCGCAGTTGGCAGCAGTCCACGACACCGCCGCCCGCCTACCGCTCGGGTGTCACCTGGCTGCCGCACAGCAGCCGCGCGGCCCTGGCCGTCGGCCCGACCGGCACCGACCTGACGGTGGACGGGGGCCGCCGCTGGCGCACCGTCGACACCGGCTCGTACGACACGGTCGACTGCACGAAGGACTTCGGCTGCTGGGCCTCGGGGGAGAAGGGCCGCGTCGCACGGCTGGAGTTCAACTGGACCGAGGCCGGGTCCGTCATCCGCCAGGGCGTGTTCCAGAAGTAGCGCCGTCCACCCGCAGGGCGGGGCAGGCGAGACTGCTGCAACACCCCCAGGGCCCGTTGTACGGATCAGGTTCCAGGTCCCAGCCGTCGTGCAGGCCCCGAAGGTCCTGTCCGGTCGATCGGCGCGAACCCGGCATGATCCGAACGAAAGGCCTACAGCTGCTGCCGGTACGGCGCGAGTCCGGGCGCGGTCTTCGTCGCGATGAACTCGGTGATCCGGTACTCGCACACGCCGCCGACCGTGAAGGGGTCGGCCGCCGCGATCTCCTCGATCCGCGCGCGGTCGTCCCCCACGGCCAGGATCACGCCGCCGTCACGCGGGTTCTTGCGGCCCGAGGCGATGAACACACCCTCCTCGTAGAGCGCGTCCAGCCAGGCCACGTGCGCATCGAGCAGCGCGTCGACGTGCTCGATCGGAGCGGTGTAGGTCAATTCCAGTACGAACATGATCGACAGGCTAGCCCGTGGTATGCCGTGCCGTTCCGGGGTGGTCCGGTGTACCCGGGACGGCCCGGCGCGCGCCTTCGTCCCCTCGGGGGCGCGTACCTGTCGGGCACCTCCGTGAACCCGGTCGCGGACTTCGGGCAATAGTGAGTGCCCAGACCGCCGCGCGATACGGAGACCGTGTGACCAGCCCGCCCGACAGACATGACGAGGACGCCTCGGTGATAGCCCGGTCCCTGGACCGGCCCGAGGTCTTCGGTGAGCTGTACCACCGGCACGCCGCGGGCATCCACCGCTACGTCACCCGCCGTCTCGGTGACGACGCGGCCGACGACATCACGTCCGACACCTTCCTCATCGCGTTCCGCACCCGCACGCGCTACGACCTCACCCGGTCCAGCGCCCTGCCCTGGCTCTACGGCATAGCGGCCAACCTCATCGGGCGCCAACGCCGCTCCGAGGTACGGGCGTTGAAGGCCGTGGCCCGTACCGGCCTCGACCCCGTCGCCGAGTCGTGGACGGACCGGTCCGACAGCCGGGTGAGCGCGCAGGCCGCACACCGGTCCCTGGCCGGCGCCCTCGCCGGGCTGCCCGCGCGCGACCGCCATGTCCTCCTGCTGACCGCCTGGGCGGACCTCACCTACCAGGAGGTCGCCGAGGCACTGTCGATCCCGGTCGGGACCGTGCGGTCCCGGCTCAACCGCGCCCGGAAGAAGGTCCGTACGGCCGTCGGCGGGAGCGATCCCACGTCCTACGAGACAAGCCAGTCGCAGGAGGCGGCCACCCATGGATGAGATGCAGACGCTCGGCGAGTTCCGTGCCGACGCACCGGCCGCCGACCGCGCCCGCCTGGCTCCCGGCCACGAGCGGCTCCTCGCCGAACAGGGCAGGAAGCCCCGCTTCCGCGGCAACTGGAAACTCACGGCACTCGGCGCCGCTGCCGCCGTCGCGGCCGCCGCCGTGCTGTCGACACAGCTCGGACCGGACCCCGCTCCGCCGCGCCCGCAGACCGGGACCGAGGCCGTGTCCCAGCCCCGGGACGGTCAGTGGATCTATCGCAAGGTCGTCGAGTGGCAGGCGCCGCTGAACTTCGTCAACGACCTCAACCCGACGACCGACGACAGGGCGGGGAGACCTGACGGCTGGACGCATGAATCGGAGAGCTGGACGCAGTACGGCAGCGGCAAGCTGATGCGGACCCTGCCCCAGTCGAAGCAGATCGACCGTCATGGCATCACCACCGCCAACGGGGGCTCCCCGAAGGCGCTGCGCGGCAGGATCGCGAAGCTGCCCGACGAACCGGCCGCGCTGTTCCGGGCGCTGAGCACGATCTTTCCCCTCGGTTCCGGCGGTGCCGGGGAGCAGAGCCTGGTGGACAGCGCCAACTACCACCGCGTGGTGATGGCCTTCACGGAGGTCGACGAGATTCCGCCGAAGGTTCGTGAGTCGCTGTTCCGCGCCCTCGGCACGCTCTCCGGTGTCACGGTCTCGAAGCAGCCGGTCGAGGACGCCGCGGGCCGGCCGGCCCTGGCGGTGTACGAGGCGGTCACCGATACCACCCGGTCGCTGAACCTGCGCAGGGAGCTGCTGATCGACCCGACGACCCATACGTACCTCGGCGAACGCACCCTGTATCTGGCCGGCGGAAAGCTCGACGGCAAGGTGACGACGAAGGACACGCTGGTGAGGCGCTCGGCTCTGGTGGCGAACAAGGTGGTGGACGACCACAGTCTGCGTTCCTGAGCCGGACGTTGCTGTATCCGGCGCGGGGCGACGGCTCCGCGGGCGGGCCGAATGCCCGCGGAGCCCGTGCCGTTGGAGCCGCTGCCGTTCACGGGGCGGCCGCCCGTGCCCGCGTCGTAAGGTGGCCGCACCATGAAGATCATCGAGAAGCCCGCAGACTGGCCCGCCGACGAGGCGACGGCCATCGCCGTCCAGGACGAACTGCGGACCCGCGTGGTCCTGGACGAGCCGGGACCGCCGCCGTCCTCCGGGCTGGTGACGGGCGTGGACGTGGCCTACGACGACGAGCGTGACGTCGTCGCGGCGGCGGCCGTCGTGCTGGACGCCGGGACGCTCGACGTCGTGGAGGAGGCCACCGCGGTCGGCCGGGTGGCCTTCCCCTATGTTCCCGGGCTGCTGGCCTTCCGCGAGATCCCCACCGTCATGGCCGCTCTGGCCTCCCTCACCCGTGACCCCGGCCTCGTCGTCTGCGACGGCTACGGCCGGGCGCACCCCCGGCGCTTCGGGCTCGCCGCCCACCTCGGGGTACTGACCGGACTGCCGGTCGTCGGAGTCGCCAAGAACCCCTTCGTCTTCACCCACGCCGAACTCGGGCCCCGCCGGGGCGATGTCGCCGCCCTGCTCGCGGACGACGGGGAGGAGGTCGGCCGTGCGCTGCGCACCCAGGACGGTGTGAAACCGGTCTACGTCTCGGTCGGCCACCGCACCGGCCTCGACAACGCCTGCGCGCACATCCTCGCCCTGACACCGCGCTACCGGCTCCCGGAGAGCACCCGGCGTGCCGACCGGCTCTGCCGCCGGGCACTCATCGAGGCGACCGCGTAGGACGTACCCGGCTCGGGACGGCCCGACCGCCCGGCCGGCTCCGGCAGCCGGGCCGCCCCCGCCGTCAGCGCGCGGCCGCCACCCGGAAGCGGATCCCGGCAGCCTGGAGCCGCCCCAGCAGCGCGTCGCCCATCGCGACAGCCGTGGTGACCTGCCCCGAGGTGTCCGGCAGGGTGTCGAAGACCAGGCACAGCGCCGACTCGGCGAAGATCTTCGCCGTCTCGTCGTAGCCCGGATCGCCGCCCGAGACCTCCGTGTAGACGGTGCGTCCGCCGCCCTCGCCGACGAAGCGCACCGAGAACCAGCTCTTCGCCCGGCGCTTCTCGTCGGGCCCCTCGCCCGGCTTGACCCGTTCCGACAACCAGCGCCGCGCCGCGGACAGTTGGGCGAGTCCCACCAGGGCGCCGACCGCCGCGACCCCGCCCGCAGCCATGGGCAGGGTTTTGACCGCCGCGTAGTGGCGGTAGCGGAAGTCCGGCCCGTAGCGGGCCAGCGCCCGCGCCGACCGGGCGATGATCTGGCCGTCGATCACCGGCAGCGGCAGCGCCCAGGCCTGCGTCTCCCGGCTGAACCTCGGTGTGCCGAGCGGGGAGCGTGCCCGCCGTCCCATCAACCGCGGCTCGTGCAGCCGTCGTTGGTGCGCGGCCTTCGCCATCTGCCGGCCGCGGCCCATCGCGTTGAGCGCGGACGCGAACGTGCCGCCCGAGAAGGCCGCGTTGGAGCGGACGAACCCGTCGACGTTCAGCGGTACGTCCTGCGGCAGCTGCTGGACCGTGTAGTACGCGCCGAGGTCGTGCGGCACGGAGTCGAAGCCGCAGCAGTGCACCAGCCGCGCCCCGGTCTCCCGGGCCCGCGCGTCGTGGCGGACGTACATCAGGTCCACGAACTCGGGCTCGCCCGTCAGGTCGATGTAGTCCGTCCCCGCCTCGGCGCAGGCGGCGACCAGCGGCTCGCCGTACCAGAGGTAGGGGCCGACGGTCGTGGCCACCAGCCGGGCGGACTCGGCGAGTTCGCGCAGCGCCTGCTCGTCGTCGGCCTGCGCCTCGATCAGCGGGAGGGCCGCGCAGCCGGGGTGGTTCTCGGCGAGGCGCTCGCGCAGCCGTTCGAGCTTCTGGCGGCTGCGGCCCGCGATCGCCCAGCGGCATCCCTCCGGCGCGTGCGCAGCGAGGTACTGGGCGGTGAGCTCCCCGACGAATCCCGTGGCTCCGAAGAGCACGATGTCGTACGGGCGCTGCTCGCGACCGGTCGCGTCCTGCCTGTTCAATGGCCCCTCCGCCGTTGTCGTCGGTGGCTGAGGCTAGCGTGCGAACGCGCCCGGAAAAAGATGCGTTCCCCATCGGTAACATCCGGCCGCCCCGAGGTCAGGACGCGCAGCGGGCCGAATCTAAGCGCTTGCTCGGCCCAGACCCTTGTATCCGGTGGAACGCGTTCTTACCATCGCTGGTGTTACATCAGTTGTGTCACATCAGAGCAGGGGACTCCATGGCAGTGGCAGGGAACGGCCCGCTCTCCGGAGTACGGGTGGTCGAGCTGGCAGGAATCGGCCCCGGCCCGTTCGCCGCCATGCTCCTGGCCGACCTGGGCGCCGATGTCGTACGGGTCGACCGGCCCGGCGGCGCCGGACTCGCGATCGACCCCGCGTACGACCTCACCAACCGCAACAAGCGCTCCGTACTGATCGACCTCAAGGCCGACGACGGGCCCGAGCAGGTGCTCGCCCTCGTCGAGCGGGCCGACATCCTGATCGAGGGCTACCGTCCGGGCGTCGCCGAGCGCCTCGGGGTCGGGCCCGAGGAATGCCTGGCCCGCAACCCGCAGCTCGTCTACGGACGGATGACCGGCTGGGGCCAGGAGGGACCGCTGGCGCAGCGGGCGGGGCACGACATCGCCTACATCGCGATCACCGGCACCCTCGGCATGATCGGCAAGCCCGACGAACCGCCCGCCGTCCCGGCCAACCTCGTCGGCGACTACGCGGGCGGCTCCCTCTATCTCGTCGTCGGTGTGCTCGCGGCACTCCAGCACGCGCGCACCGAGGACGGCCGGGGCCAGGTCGTGGACGCGGCCATCGTCGACGGCACCGCCCATCTGGCCACGATGATCCACGGCATGATGGCGGCCGGCGGCTGGCAGGACCGGCGCGGAGCGAATCTGCTCGACGGCGGCTGCCCCTTCTACGGCACCTATGAGACGGCCGACCGCGAGTACATGGCGGTCGGAGCGCTGGAGCAGCAGTTCTACAACGAGTTCGTCGAGCTGCTCGGTATCAAGGACGAGGCCCCCGCCCGTAAGGACTTCGACCGCTGGGACGAGCTGCGCGCCGCCGTCGCCGCCCGGTTCAAGACCCGTACCCGCGCGGAGTGGACCGCCGTCTTCGAGGGCTCCGACGCCTGTGTGGCACCGGTGCTCTCCCTGCGGGAAGCCCCCGCACACCCGCATCTCGCCGCCCGCGGCACCTTCGTCGACCACAGCGGGCTGACCCAGCCGGCGCCCGCGCCCCGGTTCTCCGCCACCCCCGGTTCGGTGCGCACCGGTCCCGCCATGCCGGGAGCCGACACGGCCGCCGTGGCCCGTGACTGGGACCTGCCCGGCCTCGTCGAGCCCGCCAAGGAGGGCACCCTGTGAAGCGCCAGATCTTCACCGCGGACCATGAAGCGTTCCGCGAGACCGTCCGCACCTTCCTAGCCAAGGAAGTCCTGCCGCACTACGAGCAGTGGGAGAAGGACGGCATCGTCAGTCGGGAGGCCTGGCTCGCCGCGGGAAGGCAGGGGCTGCTCGGCCTCGCCGTTCCCGAGGAGTACGGAGGCGGCGGGAACCCGGACTTCCGCTACAGCGCCGTCCTCGCCGAGGAGTTCACCCGCGCCGGCGCCGCCGGGCTGGCGCTCGGGCTGCACAACGACATCATCGGCCCCTACCTCACCGGACTCGCCACCGAGGAGCAGAAGCGGCGCTGGCTGCCCGGCTTCTGCAGCGGCGAGATCATCACCGCCATCGCGATGACCGAACCGGGCGCCGGGTCCGACCTCCAGGGCATCCGCACGACGGCCGAGGACCGCGGCGACCACTGGATACTCAACGGCTCGAAGACCTTCATCTCCAACGGGATCCTCGCCGACCTCGTCGTCGTCGTGGCGAAGACGACGCCCGAGGGCGGTGCCAAGGGGCTGTCGCTGCTCGTCGTCGAGCGTGGTGCGGAGGGCTTCGAGCGCGGCCGCAACCTCGACAAGATCGGCCAGAAGTCCCAGGACACGGCCGAGTTGTTCTTCAACGACGTACGCGTTCCCAAGGAGAACCTCCTCGGTGAACGGGACGGCGCCTTCATCCATCTGATGACCAACCTCGCCCAGGAGCGCATGGGCATCGCGGTCGCCGGGATCGCCGCCGCCGAGTACCTGCTGGAGATCACCACCCAGTACGTCAAGGAGCGGGAAGCCTTCGGACGGCCGCTGTCCCGGCTCCAGCACATCCGCTTCGAGATCGCCGAGATGGCCACCGAGTGCGCCGTCACCCGCGCGTTCCTCGACCGCTGCATCGTCGATCACGCGAACGGCGAGCTCGACGCCGTGCACGCCTCGATGGCCAAGTGGTGGGCCACCGAACTGCAGAAGCGCGTCGCCGACCGCTGTCTGCAACTCCACGGCGGCTACGGCTACATGACCGAGTACCGCGTGGCCAAGGCCTTCACCGACGGCCGTATCCAGACCATCTACGGCGGTACGACCGAGATCATGAAGGAGATCATCGGTCGCTCCCTGCTCGCCTGACCCGACCTTCATCACCCTCGAAAGGCTGCTGTCTTGAGTACCGAAGCGTATGTCTACGACGCGATCCGCACGCCTCGCGGCCGCGGCAAGGCCACCGGCGCCCTGCACGGCACCAAGCCGATCGACCTCGTCGTCGGCCTGATCCACGAAATCCGCGACCGCTTCCCCGGACTCGACCCGGCGGCCGTCGACGACATCGTGCTCGGCGTCGTCGGCCCGGTCGGTGACCAGGGCTCCGACATCGCCCGTATCGCGGCGATCGCGGCGGGACTGCCCGACACGGTCGCCGGCGTTCAGGAGAACCGCTTCTGCGCATCGGGGCTGGAAGCGGTCAACATGGCCGCGATGAAGGTCCGTTCGGGCTGGGAGGACCTCGTACTCGCCGGGGGCGTCGAGTCCATGTCGCGGGTGCCCATGGCCTCGGACGGCGGCGCCTGGTTCGCCGACCCGATGACCAACTTCTCGGTCGACTTCGTCCCGCAGGGCATCGGCGCCGACCTGATCGCCACCATCGAGGGCTTCTCCCGCCGCGACGTCGACGAGTACGCCGCGCTCTCCCAGGAGCGGGCCGCGGCGGCCTGGAAGGACGGCCGCTTCGAGCGGTCCGTCGTGCCCGTCCGCGACCGCAACGGTCTGCTCGTCCTGGACCACGACGAGCACATGCGCCCCGGCACCACCGCGGACTCCCTCGCCTCCCTCAAGCCGTCCTTCGCCGGGATCGGTGACCTGGGCGGCTTCGACGCGGTCGCGCTCCAGAAGTACCACTGGGTCGAGAAGATCGACCATGTCCACCACGCGGGCAACTCCTCCGGCATCGTCGACGGCGCCGCCCTCGTCGCGGTCGGCAACAAGGAGGTCGGCGAGCGCTACGGGCTCACCCCGCGCGCCCGGATCGTCGCGGCCGCGGTCTCCGGCTCCGAGCCGACCATCATGCTCACCGGGCCCGCCCCCGCCACCCGCAAGGCGCTCACCAGGGCCGGGCTGACGATCGACGACATCGACCTCGTCGAGATCAACGAGGCGTTCGCCGGTGTCGTCCTGCGCTTCGCCCGCGACATGGACCTCTCCCTGGACAAGATCAACGTCAACGGCGGCGCCATCGCCATGGGCCACCCGCTCGGCGCCACGGGCGCGATGATCCTCGGCACGCTCGTGGACGAACTGGAGCGCCAGGACAAGCGGTACGGGCTTGCCACCCTCTGCGTGGGCGGCGGCATGGGTATCGCCACCGTCGTCGAGCGTCTCTGACCGTCCTGTCCCTCACGGCCCCACAACGGAGCAGTCACACCATGAGCGAGACCACCACTTCCTCGACCATCCGCTGGGAACAGGACGACACCGGCATCGTCACCCTGGTCCTCGACGACCCCAACCAGTCCGCGAACACGATGAACCAGGCGTTCAGGGATTCCATCGCGGCTGTCGCGCAGCGCGCGGAGGCAGAGCAGGACTCCATCCGCGGCATCGTGTTCACCTCGGCGAAGAAGACCTTCTTCGCCGGCGGCGACCTCAAGGACATGATCAGGATCGGTCCGGAGAACGCCCAGCAGGCCTTCGACGCGGGCATGTCCATCAAGCACGCCCTGCGCCGGATCGAGACCCTCGGCAAGCCCGTCGTCGCCGCCATCAACGGCGCGGCCCTCGGCGGCGGTTACGAGATCGCCCTCGCCTGCCACCACCGCATCGCCCTCGACGCACCCGGTTCGAAGATCGGCCTGCCCGAGGTCACCCTCGGACTGCTGCCCGCGGGCGGCGGCGTCACCCGGACCGTACGCCTGCTCGGCATCGCGGACGCGCTGCTCAAGGTGCTCCTCCAGGGCACCCAGTACTCCCCGCAGCGGGCCCTGGAGAACGGTCTGGTCCACGAAGTGGCCGCCACCCAGGACGAGATGCTGGCCAAGGCGCGCGCCTTCATCGACGCCAACCCGGAGTCCCAGCAGCCCTGGGACGTCAAGGGCTACAAGATCCCCGGCGGCACGCCCTCGAACCCGCGGTTCGCCGCCAACCTCCCCGCCTTCCCCGCGAACCTCAAGAAGCAGACCGCGGGCGCCCCCTACCCGGCACCCCGCAACATCCTCGCGGCGGCCGTGGAAGGCTCCCAGGTCGACTTCGAGACCGCGCAGACCATCGAGGCGCGCTACTTCACCGAGCTGGTCACCGGCCGGATCGCCAAGAACATGATCCAGGCGTTCTTCTTCGACCTCCAGGCCGTGAACTCCGGCGCCAACCGCCCCCAGGGCATCGAGCCGCGCCCCGTGCGCAAGGTGGCGGTGCTCGGCGCCGGGATGATGGGCGCCGGCATCGCCTACTCCTGTGCCCGGGCCGGTATCGACGTCGTGCTCAAGGACGTCACCGCCGAGGCGGCGCAGAAGGGCAAGGAGTACAGCGAGAAGCTGCTCGCGAAGGCCCTGTCCCGCGGCCGTACGACGGAGGCCAAGCGGGACGCGCTGCTCGCCCGCATCACGCCGACCGCCGACCCCGCCGACCTCGCGGGCTGCGACGCCGTGATCGAGGCGGTCTTCGAGGACACCGCGCTCAAGCACAAGGTGTTCCAGGAGATCCAGGACATCGTCGAACCGGACGCGCTGCTGTGCTCCAACACCTCGACACTGCCCATCACCGCGCTCGCCGAGGGCGTGACGCGGCCCGTCGACTTCATCGGGCTGCACTTCTTCTCGCCCGTCGACAAGATGCCGCTCGTCGAGATCATCAAGGGCGAGCGCACCGGCGACGAGGCGCTGGCCCGCGCCTTCGACCTGGTCCGGCAGATCAACAAGACGCCCATCGTCGTCAACGACTCGCGCGGCTTCTTCACCTCGCGCGTGATCGGCCAGTTCATCAACGAGGGCGTGGCGATGATCGGCGAGGGCGCCGACCCCGTCTCGGTCGAGCAGGCCGCCGCCCAGGCGGGCTACCCGGCCAAGGTCCTCTCGCTGATGGACGAGCTGACGCTCACCCTGCCGCGCAAGATCCGCAACGAGACCCGGCGCGCGGTCGAGGAGACCGGCGGCACCTGGGCGGGCCACCCGGCGGACGCGGTCATCGACCGGATGGTCGACGAGTTCGGCCGCCCGGGCCGCAGCGGCGGGGCCGGCTTCTACGACTACGACGGGGAGAGCAAGCGTGCCGGGCTCTGGCCCGGACTCCGCGAGCACTTCGCGAAGCCGGACGTCGAGATCCCCTTCGAGGACATGAAGGAGCGGATGCTCTTCTCGGAGGCGCTCGACACGGTGCGCTGCCTGGAGGAGAACGTCCTGACGTCCGTCGCGGACGCCAACATCGGCTCGATCATGGGCATCGGCTTCCCGGCCTGGACGGGCGGCGTGCTCCAGTACATCAACGGGTACGAGGGCGGGCTGCCCGGCTTCGTGGCGCGCGCCCGCGAGCTGGCCGCTGCCTACGGCGAGCGGTTCGAGCCGCCGGCGCTGCTGGTGCGGAAGGCGGAGCGGGGCGAGCGGTTCAGCGACGAGGAGCAGGGCCGCTAGTGCCTCGACCGGTACCTGGGTCTGTCGTCCGGATCAGTCCGGCACGATCCGTACGACAGGCCGCCCCGGGTCCGAACCGGGGCCGCCCGTACGGTCCTTGAGCCTCGTGCGTCATCCGCCGGTGAGCGCGCCGCCTTCGCGGGCGGCGTGCCCACCCCGGTCGGCCCTGCGGGAATCGGCGTCGGTGTCCTCGGATGCCGGCGCCGATCCACGTACGGGCACACCCGCCCCGGTCCCCAACTGGGTGTCCAGCGCGGCGAGGAGCCAGTCGTGCGCGGACCCCGGTGTCGGCTCGGGCGGGCCGCCGCGCGGGCTGATCAGCTCGGCCGTCAGCTCCCAGTACCGGTCGATCCTCGGGTCGGCGGCGAGCTGCCCGGACAGCAGACGGCGGAAGCCCGGGGTGTCCCGGGTCCCGAACGCGCTCGCGTAGGCGTTCACGAAGCCGTCCAGTGCCTCACCCGGGTACGGCTCCCGGCCGCGGCGCAATGGGCCGCCCGCCAGGTCGTACGCCTCGGCCAGGCCCGCGTACAGCACCGCCGCCCCACGGGATCCCGCGACCTGGTGCGCATGGGGACGGCACGGCTTCGACCCGCCGCACGGGCCGGTCGTCATCGCGGACAGCCGGGCGAACGCGAGCACCTGCGACGGGTCCGGGTCGTCGGGCGGATGGGGGACCGCCACCTCCAGGAACGCGGACGTCGCCCGCGCCGGCATCCGGGGCGGCAGCCAGGCACGCCAGAAACGGGCCAGCGGGGCCGTGCTGGGCGGTGCGGTCACCGCCCCGACCAGCCGCAGCCGGTCCGCCCGTTCGCCGGGCGGGCTCTCCTGCACCAGCCGCAGCGCCGCCTCCCGCCAGCGCAGGGCCGCGAGTTGGGAGCCGATCGCACGCAACTGCCCGGCGACGGCGTCCTCCAGAGCGCCGCCCGCCGCGATGGCGGGGCCCTCGCCGTCCTGCTCGTCGAGAATGCGGCGCACCTCGGCCACCGGCAGATCGAGGGTGCGCAGCGAGCGGATCAACCGCAGCCGCTCCAGTGCGCCGGGGCCGTAACGACGATGCCCGCCGGCACTGCGGGAGGCCGCCGGCAGCAGCCCGCTGTCGGAGTAGAAGCGGACGGTCTTGACACTGACACCCGCGCGTTCGGCGAGCTCGCCGATGCCGCACAGGCCGTCGGGCGAGGAGAACACTTGAACCTCCCTCAGGGGGAGTTCCTACGGTACCGGCGAGCGCGGCCGGTCGACCGGACCGGTCCGCGGAGGGCGACGGATCGAGGAGAGGCTCATGACCGTATTCATCCTGGTGCCAGGCGTGTTCACCGGCGCACAGGTGTGGGAGGAGACGGCCGCACGACTGGCGAAGGCGGGCGACGAGGTGCACACGGTGAACCTCACCGGGCTCGGAGAGGCCCGCGCCGCCGAGCCCACCGACGCCGAGAGGCGCGTCGATCTGGAGACACACATCGCCGATGTGCTCGGGGTGCTCGACACGGTGGACCCGGCGCCGGGCCGGGAGATCGTGCTCGTCGGCCACGACTACGGCGTCCATCCCGTGATGGGCGCCGCCGACAGACGGGCGGAGCGCGTCGCCCGGATCGTCTGCGTGGACTCCGCGCTGCCGCGGGACGGTGTCCCGGCCCTGGCCGCGGTGCCCGACCAGCGCCTGCGCGAGCAGATGGCCGAGCGGGGCCCTGCGGAGCAGGGAGAGTTGCCGCCCCCGGCGCGTGACGAGTGGCAGCGCTGGGGCAGCACGGCGGGTGTCCCCGCAGCGGCGCTCGACCGGCTCACCGACCTCGCCGCACCACAGCCGCTGGGCACGCTGCTCCAGCCGCTGCGGCTCACCGGCGCCGTCGCCGCGGTCCCCACCACCGGTGTGCTGTGCACCGGCAACGGTACGAGCATCGAGCTGGTCCGGATGCTGGTGGGCATGGGCGATCCCGCCCTCCAGGTCCTGACGGCCCCCGGGGTGACCTTCTTCGAACTGCCCACCGGGCACTGGCCCATGCTGTCCTGCCCCGCCGAGCTGGCCGACGTCCTGCTGAAGGCCGCCGCCGGTGGGGGAGACCGGCTTGAGCCGGCCGACGCCACGGAGCCGCCCGCCCATCTGCGGCCCTTCCTGCTCGACGTGCCCGAGCTTCCCCGCGAGCGGATCGGTAACGTGGACCTGTATCCGCCGGCCCACGCGGAGGGGCCGCGCCCGGCGGTCGTCTTCGTGCACGGCGGCCCGGTGCCCGCCGACGCCCGGCCCACCCCACGGGACTGGCCGACGCTGACGGGGTACGCCCGGTACGCGGCCGGCGAGGGCGTGGTGGGCGTGACGCTCGACCACCGCCTGCACGACGTGGCCGACTACGAGCGGGCCGCCGGCGACGTGGCGGCCGCGGTGGAGAGGGTCAGGGCCGATCCGCGGGTGGACGAAGACCGGATCGCTCTGTGGTTCTTCTCGGGCGGCGGCCCGATCGCGGCGGACTGGCTGGCGGCGCCGCCGACCTGGCTGCGCTGCCTGGCGGCCACGTACCCGGTCCTGGCGCCCCTGCCGAACTGGGGACTCCCGGGCGGCCGTTTCCGGCCCGCGGAGGCGGTGACGCACGCGGGTGCGCTGCCGATCGTGCTCACCCGGGTCGGGCTGGAGAGCCCCGAGATCGCGGCCACCGTCGCAGAGTTCCTGGCCGTGGCCACCGGCTGCGGAGCGCATGTCGAGGTGGTCGACGTGCCGCACGGGCACCACGGCTTCGAGACCCGTGACCCGACGGACGAGTCGCGCGAGGCGGTGCACCGGGCGATGGGCAGGGTGCTGGGCCGTCTGCGGACCTAGGTCCCGGACCTGGGGTCCGGGCCGTGTTCGGTGTCCGGCTCCGACCCGAACGCGGCCCGTAGCTCCTCCTTGAGCGACCGCTGGAACGCGGTGACCAGGGCCTGCACCACCAGCGGCTGCATATGGGCCGACAGGGACTTCATCGCCGCCACGTGCTCCGGGTCGGCCTCCCGGCGCCGGTAGGGGTTCCACACCTCGTCGCGGAACAGCCGGGTGAGCTCCTGGGCGGCCGAGCGGGTGTGCTCGACCAGAACCGTGCGGGCGGCGAGGATCGTCTCGTGGGCGATGGGCACGTCCAGTAGCTGCACGCCCAGCCGGAACAGTCCGTGGTCGAGCCGGAAGACGCCCGGCTCCGGCGCCCGTTGCAGGACGTCCATCGCGACCAGCCGGCCGATGTCCTCCTCGCTCAGCGGCCGCCCGGCCCGCCTTTCCAGCTCGGCGGCGGTCGCCTCCTCCGCGGAGTCCGGCGCCCAGGACGCCACCATCGCGCGATGGATCGCGAGGTCGTGGGCGCTGAGGTCGTCCGGCAGCTGTTCGAGATAGCGTTCGATGGCGGACAGCGTCATGCCCTGGTGCTGGAGCTCCTCGATGAGGGCCAGCCGGGACAGATGGGCGGGGCCGTACTGGCCCACGCGGCGGGGCCCGATCGTCGGCGGGGGCAGCAGCCCGCGGGTGCTGTAGAAGCGCACGGTGCGTACGGTCACCCCGGCACGGGCAGCCAGTTCGTCCACGGTGAGGGTCGGCTCGTCGGTCTCGGTCGCCACGCTCGTGCCTCGCTCTCCACCGCTCGTCGTCGATCTCCCTGCGGTGCAACAGTATTGCTGTCTCACCATTGTTGTGAAAGCGGTGGGAGCGGGCGGAACGATCGTCGGTGACGATTGTCAGTGGTGATCCGTACGGTGGATGCATGTCGGGGATCACGTTTGTACGGGGGGACGCCACCGCGCCGCAGGGCAAGGGGGTGAAGCTGATCGCGCACGTCTGCAACGACCTGGGCGGCTGGGGGAAGGGCTTCGTGCTGGCGTTGTCCCGCCGCTGGCCGGAGCCCGAGCAGGCCTACCGCCGCTGGCACCGGGAGCGCGCGTCGAACGACTTCGGCCTCGGCGCCGTGCAATTCGTCCGCGTCGGCCCGTATCTGTGGGTCGCCAACATGGTGGGACAGCGGGGGACGAGGACCGGGAGCAAGGGCGTTCCCGTGCGGTACGAGGCGATCGACACGGCGCTCGCCGCGGTGGCGGTGAAGGCGGCGGAGCTGTCGGCGTCGGTGCATATGCCGCGGATCGGCTGCGGGCTCGCGGGCGGCAGATGGTCACGGGTCGAACCGCTGATAACCGACCGGCTGACATCGCGGGGGACAGCGGTGACGGTGTACGACCACGACTGAGGGGGGCCGCGGGCCGCGGGAGGGGCATGCACGGCCCCGGGAGGCCGGGCGTACGCGCCGTGCGCACGCGGCTTCAGGGGACGAGGACGTGCGCTCGGGACGGCCGAGGGTGCGCGCTCGGGGTGAGCGACCCTCGGCCGTCCGCGCGATGACGTCAGTAGACGGTCACGCCGTACGCAGCCAGTGCTTCGGTCACCGGCTGGTGGATCGCCGAGCCGTTCGTTCCCGTGCAGCCGGCGCTGCCCGAGTGGATGCCCAGCGCGACGGAACCGGCGAAGTGGGCGCCGCCGCTGTCGCCGCCCGCCGAGCAGGCGGTGGTGCGGACCATGCCGTAGACCGGTCCGTCGCCGTAGTTCACCGTGACATTCACGGCGGTGACGGTGCCGGCGGTCACCTGCGTCGTGGAGCCGCTCTTGTGGACGGCCTGGCCGACGATGGCGTCGGCGGCGGAGGCGATGTCCTGGTAGCTGCCGTTGTACAGGTTGACGCTCCCGGCGGGCTGGTCGGTGCCGGTGTAGCGCACGATGCCGTAGTCGTTCGTCGGGAAGCTGGTGCCCTCGCGGGTCCCGATCGCGGCGCCGCCGGACGTGGCCGACCACGTGTCGCCGAGATTGGTGCAGTGGCCCGCGGTCACGAAGTAGCGGACCGTGCCCTTCGCGGCGTTGAAGGCGGCGGAGCAGCGGACGCCCCCGCCGTAGATGGCGTCACCGCCGGCGACCTCCTTGGTGAACACCCCCGGCACACGCGCGATGCGGACGGCGTCGCCGAGGGTGGCGGCGACCCGCGTCAGGCGCGCCATGGAGAGCGTGGAGACGGACCGGTCGGCCTCGATCGCGACCTGGTTGGTCGAGGGGTCGATGCCCCACGACGTGCCGGTGATCTTCGCCTTGGTCTCGAGGACGTTCATGGCGGCTTCGAGCTGGGCGGTGCTGCGCTCGACGAGTTCGGCCCGGGCGCCCGAGGCGCGTACCTCTTCGGCGGCGGACTGGTCGGTCACGGTGATGACGAGGTCGCCGGTCTGGGAGTCCAGGTACGAGCCGGCCGAGCGGTCGCCAAGGGTCCGTTCGAGCGTGGAGTCGAGTGCGTACTGGCCGGGGGAGGCCGTGACACCCGGGGCGGGGCTCGGCACCGGGTCGGGCGCGGCGTGGGCGGTCCCGGTTCCGAGACCGACGGCGGGCAGGGTGAGCAGTACCGAAAGGCAGATGCGCGCGCGGAGCGTGCGTCTCATGGGGGGCTTCTCCTTCGCAGGTGTGCGCTGTGGGGGGATTTACCGAGAAGCAGTGTGGACTGGACCAGTCCGGAGTGTGGTCTCAATGTGGCATGCTCCTGTCACGCCGACAAGGGTGTGGAAGGCCCCCGGAAGAGCGGTTCTTCACGGGTGGTCAGATCGTTCGCCGGCTGGGCTGCGGCAGGCGGGGGCCTCCCCGTTTCGCACTGGCATCGCGGCCGCCCGGCGCTCTGGGTTCGCGGACATCCGCCCGGTGCCGCCCGCCGCCAGGCGGCCGGCCACACCGGTCCGCCTCCGGTGCCCGTGTCCCGGAGGAGACGCCGCCCCCTCTCGATGACCCGCGGACGTACCGCGTCCCTCCGGCCTGGTCCGGGACGGGCCGGCTGCGCGCTGATCGGCGCTGTCGTGCCGCTGCCGGGCCCTCGCTGCGTGCCCTCACGACGCACGTCGTGGCACCGGCCGTTCGTGCCCGTGACCGTGGGGCCGGTCAGCGGATCGGCCCGCTGCCATCCGGGTGCCGCACCGCCCGGGTACGGCAGTTCGGCCAGAGAGGTGAAACGTCACGCCTGCCATGCGGCCGGTCGGCGGCCGAGGGCCCGGACCGGCCCCGCCGTTACCGTCACGACCCGTATCGTCCACGTGCCGCCGACGAAACCCATGAGGCCCGCGACGGTCCCTGCCGCCGGATGGCTGACCCGTCGAAGGCGGGCCGACCGTTCGGGGCGGCACACGGCAGTGGTGGCCCGTGACATGCCCGAGAGCTGTCACGGGCCACCACGTCCGAACGCCTGCACCCTCGCGGCCGCCGTCGCGGTCCCCAGGGGGCCCGGCCGGCCGCCAAGGGCTTGCGCCTACTGCCCCGACGCGGTCACCGGGTAGTGATCGGAGAGGTTCGTGTACGTGTAGTCCGTGCCCCAGCTGGAGACCGTCCAGGGCGCGCTCTGCTCCTTGATCACGTCATTGGTCCAGCCGGCCTGCCGCGCATGCCCGGCACGGTGCAGGACGTAGTCGAGGTCCTCGCGGGCGTCGTCCGGGTAGCGATCCGCGGCGATCGAGTTCTGCTCGGTGTCGAAGGAGTACGGGTGACCCGTGCGGGTGTCCGCCCCGACCAGCCCGGCGTCGGCGAGCATCGTCGCGTACTCCGGGGTGCGGGAGTCCACGTTGAAGTCACCCGCCACGAGGACCTGTTCGGACGCCGGGATCTTCTTGGCGTCCAGGAACGCGTCGATCGCCCGGAACTGCCGGCTGCGCATCCGGGCCGCCTCGCCCGTGCCGCAGCCGGAGTCGGTGGACTGCGCGTGCGTGCCCACGACGTGCACCTTCGTGCCGTTCACGTTCAGCACCGCGTACACGAAACCCTTGTTGGACCACCAGTCCGAACCGCACGCGTCCTTGTAGACCCACTGCTCCTTGCGGACGATCGGCCACTTGCTGAGGACGGCGACACCGCCGTCCTCGGGAGTGGCGGCCGAGTAGGAACCGCCGGTCGCGTCCCAGCCGGTCTTGCTCCGCCCCATCACCGGTGTCTGGTAGGGGTACTGCGCGGCGGCGTTCTGTTTCATGGCGTCCGAGGACGAGTTGTCGAACGCCTCCTGGATGACGACGACGTCGTTGCCCTGGAAGAACGAGGTCGCGGGAATCGCCGCGGCCCGGTGGTCCTGGCCCCAGTTGGGATAGAGCGTCTTGCTGAAGAGGAAGGTGTTGTACGTCAGCACCTTCAGGCGCGGCGTCGCGTCCGGCGCGGCGGAGGCCGTCGGGGCCGTGCCGGTGAGGACGGCGGCGGCGAGCGCGGTCGACAGGGCCGCGGCGGGCAGGCGGCGGAGCGAGGACGGCGGCACAGGGACTCCCGGGTGAGGTGGGGGGTACGAGCGGCGACGCACATCAAAGCAGCCGCAGTTACTCCTTGGTAATGGCTCGGGGCCTTCTTTCTTGCCGCCACGAAACGATCTCACCAACGCACGGGCCGGGCATGTGTGCGAAGGGGGTACCCCTCCGGGTGGGCTTGTCGGGCCCCGGTGTGTGCGTCGCCCGTCCCACGGACATGTGTGCGCAAGTCTGGAGAGTTCACAGCGGAAGACACCTCAGGTGGGGAACGAATGAGCCTGCGCACCGACATGGCGAACGACCGAAGGCGACAACTGGCGTACCGCGCCCGTCTGCTGACCGAGGAGGACTGGTTCTCCACCGTCGCCGTCTGCGCCATCGCGGTCAACGCGATCCTGCTGGGAGTGGAGACGTACGCGGGCTTCGCCGACCGCTGGGAGTTCCAGCTGAAACTCCTCGAACACCTGCTTCTGGGGGTGTTCACCCTGGAGATCCTGATGCGCGCCGCCGCTCACGCCGACCGCCCCGCGGACTTCTTCCGCAACCCCTGGAACATCTTCGACATGGTGGTCGTCCTCAGCGCGTTCCTGCCGTTCCTCAGTGAGAACACCACCGTGCTGCGGCTGCTGCGCCTGGCCCGGGTCATCCGCACCGCACGCTTTCTGCCGCAGCTGCGGATCATCGTCACCGCCATCGGCAAGAGCATCCCGGGCGCCGTGAGCTTCCTGCTGGTCGGCACGCTGCTGCTGTATCTGTACGCGATGCTCGGCTGGGCGTCCTTCGCCACGGCCGACCCGGAGCACTACGGCTCGCTCGGCAGGGCGGCACTCACCCTCTTCGTGCTGATGACCCTCGACGGACTGGGCGACGCCGTCAACGCGGGGCTCCAGATCTCGCCCTGGTCCGTTCTCTACTACGCCTCGTATGTGCTGCTCAGCTCGTTCCTGCTGGTCAATCTGCTGATCGGGGTGGTCATCAACTCGCTCGAACAGGCCCGGGTGCTGGACGAGGAGCGCAAGGCGCCCGCGGCACCCGACCCCGAGGCCGCCCAGGAACTCCGCGACCGGATCGCCGCCGCCCGGGCCTGTCTGGAGGATCTCGAAGGGCTCCTCGTCCAGGTCCCGGCCCAGCCGGAGAAGGCCGGCACCACGCCCTGACGCACCAGGACGGCGAGGGCTTCGGCCCGCAGGCGTACGAAGCCGAGCAGGAGGCCGTGAGGGCAGGAGAGCAGGCCGTAAAATGGCGATATGTCCAAGGTTGTGGCCCCTGCGCCGCCACCGCCGGGCGGCGTGCTGTGGTCCGTCGTCGGCGACGTCCGCGAGCTGCTCATGCTGCCCGCCGCACTCGCCCTCCAGGTCGCCCACCCCGCCGTCGCCGCGGGCGTCGACGAGCACTCCGTCTTCCGCACCGATCCCTGGGGCCGCGGTGAGCGCTCTCTGCACTCGCTCCAGCTGTGGGTGTACGGCGGGGAGGAGGCCGCCCGCGAAGGGCGGCGGGTGCGCCGGCTCCACCGGTCCGTGCAGGGCACCGACCCCTACGGCCGCGTCTACCACGCGCTGAGCCCCGACTACTACGCCTGGGTGCACGCCACGGGCTTCCCGGTGTTCCAGCACGCGCTGCGCTACCTCGCGCGTCCCCTCACCGAGGCGCAGGAGCGCCGGCTGTACGCGGAGTGGCTCCAGGTCGGCCGGGTCCTCGGCATCCGCGAGAGGGACATGCCCGCGACGATCGAGGACTTCTGGCCCTACTTCCGCAGGATGCTCGCCGACGAGGTGGAGGAGACCGCCGTCCTGCGCGAACTCATCGCCCTGGACGCGCCGGTGCCGCCGCCCGGCCTCGGCCCGCTGCCCGTCAGAGCGCTTCTCGGGGCCCTCTGGCCCGCGCTCCTGCCGTCGTTCGTCCGTATCCGCCGCTTCCTCACCATCGGGCTCATGCCACCCGAGGCACGCGCGGCGATCGGCCTCGACTGGACCGACCGCCAGGAGCGGGCGCTCGTCCGCCTCGGCCGGGTCGTACGGGCCGTGGTGCCCGTACTCCCCGACCGGCTGCGCTACCTCCCGCTCGCGCGCGAGGCGCGGCGGGCCGCCGGCCTCAGCGGGCCAGCCCGCCGCGCGCGACGACGTCGCCGTACCAGCGTGCGCTGTCCTTGAAGGTCCGCCGCTGGGTCGCGAAGTCGACATGGACGATGCCGAACCGCTTGCTGTACCCGTAAGCCCACTCGAAGTTGTCCAGCAGCGACCACAGGAAGTACCCGCGCACATCCGCCCCGGACTCGATCGCCCGGTGCACGGCCGTCAGATGCGACGTCAGGTAGGCGACGCGCTCGGGGTCGTGGACCGCGCCCGAGGGGTCGGCGTAGTCGTCGTACGCCGCTCCGTTCTCGGTGATGACCAGCGGAACACCCGGCAGGTCCTCGCTCAGCCGGGTCAGCAGGTCGTACAGCCCCTCGGCGTCGACCGGCCAGTCCATCGCGGTGCGCGGGCCCGGCGCGGGGACGAACCGTACGTGCTCCTCGGCTCCCGCCCACGGTGACGGCGACTCGGAGGACCCGGCGGCGACGACCGTGGGGGAGTAGTAGTTGATGCCCAGCCAGTCGATCGGGGTGGAGATCGCCTCCAGATCCCCCTCCCTGACGAAGGACCAGTCGGTCACCGTCGCGGTGTCGCGGACCAGGTCCTCCGGGAGCCGGCCGTGGAAGACCGGTTCGAGGAAGACACGGTTGCCGACGGCGTCGATCCGCCGCACCGCGTCCAGATCGGCCGCGGAGTCCGTCAGCGGACGGACCGCGTGCAGATTGAGCGTCAGCGCGATCTCGGACGTCGCAGGAAGGGCGGAGTGCAGCGCCTGCGCCGCCCAGCCGTGCGCCAGATTGAAGTGGTGCGCGGCGCGCAGGGAGGCGTGCGCACTGGTGCGGCCGGGCGCGTGGACGCCGTTGCCGTAGCCCAGGAAAGCCGCGCACCACGGCTCGTTGAGGGTGATCCAGGCAGCCACGCGGTCGCCGAGCGCGTCCGCCATGATGCCCGCGTAGTCGCCGAAACGCTGCGCCGTCTCACGCTGCGGCCAGCCGCCGGCGTCCTCCAGTTCCTGCGGCAGGTCCCAGTGGTAGAGCGTGGCCACCGGACGGATGCCCGCCGCCAGCAGCTCGTCGGTGAGCCGGCGGTAGAAGTCCAGGCCCTTCTGCACGGCCGGGCCCCGGCCGGTCGGCTGCACCCGGGGCCAGGAGACCGAGAAACGGTAGTCGGTGATGCCGAGCTGCTTCATCAGCGCGACGTCCTCGCGCATCCGGTGGTAGTGGTCGGCGGCGATGTCGCCGGTGTCGCCGTTGCGTACCTTGCCGGGGGTGCGGCTGAAGGTGTCCCAGATGGACGGCGTACGGCCGTCCTCCGCGGCTGCGCCTTCGATCTGGTACGCGGCGGTCGCGGTGCCCCAGCGGAATGCGGCGGGGAACCGGAGCTCCGTCGTCGTATCGGGGCGGGCGTCGACAGCGGTCATGAGGCGGAACTCCCAGGAGGTGTGGTGGAGCGGTGGGGGGTGGCAATGCGGCTGCCGGGGCTCAGCCCTTCACGGCGCCCTGCATGATGCCTCCCACGATCTGCCTGCCGAGCAGGCCGAAGACGAGCAGCACGGGAAGGGTGCCGAGCAGCGTGCCGGCCATGATCACGGACTGGTCGTGGACATAGCCGCCGCCGAGCTGGCGCAGGGCGACCTGCACGGTCGGCTCCTGCGAGGACAGGGCGACGATCGGCCAGAAGAAGTCGTTCCACGCGGCCATGAAGGTGAGCATGCCGAGGACGGCCATGCCCGGCCGGGCGATGGGCACCACGACGGACCAGAAGATCCGGGCACTGGAGGCGCCGTCCACCCGTGCCGCCTCGATCAGTTCGTCCGGCAGCGACTGCACCAGGTACTGCCGCATGAAGAACACACCGAAGGCGGAGACGAGCCCGGGCAGGATGACGGCCTGGAGCTGGTTCACCCACTGCAGTTCGGCGATCAGCATGAACAGCGGGATCACCCCGAGCTGCGGCGGGATCATCATGGTGCCCACCGTGATCGCCAGCAGCGCGCCACGGCCGCGGAAGCGCAGCTTGGCGAAGGCGAAACCGGCGAGCGTGCAGCACAGCACGGTGCCGACGGTGATCGAGCCCGAGACGATGAGGGAGTTCAGCAGCGCCTTGCCGATGTCCGCCTCCTCCATCACCGCCTCGAAGTTGCGCATCAGGTTCGGCCCGGGCAGCAGCGACGGAGGCACCTTCGCCAGATCGGCGTTGGACCGGCTGGCCGCGACGATCGTCCAGTAGAACGGGAACGCCGAGATCAGCAGCGCGACGATCAGGATCGCGTAGGTGAGCTTGCCGCCGTGCATGGTGCGTCCGGCGCGGGTCCTGCGCCGGCGCGGGGTCCGGGGGCGCCGGTCCGTGGTGGGCGGCTCGGTCGGCGGAGCGGCGAGCGCGGTCATCGGCCGGCCTCCTTGCGGTAACGGCGGCGCGCGATCAGGGCGTTGACCCCGACGAGCACCAGGATCAGCAAGAACATCACCCAGGCGATGGCGGCGGCCCGGCCCAGGTGGAAGAAGCCCCAGCCCTGTTCGTACATGTAGAGACCGAGCGTCTGGTACTGGTGCGAGATACCGCCGGAGATGGAGCCCTCGAACAGGAGCGGCTCTCCGAAGAGCTGCGTCGCGCCGATCGTCGACACGACGACGGTGAAGACGATCGTGGGCCGCAGCCCCGGCAGCGTGACATGGAAGAACTGCCGCCAGCGGGAGGCGCCGTCCATCTCGGCGGCCTCGTACAGCTCGCTCGGGATGGACTGCATGCCCGCCAGATAGATCAGCGCGTTGTATCCGGTCCACCGCCAGATCACGATCGTGGAGACGGCGATCTGCGAACTGACCGTGCCGGTCTGCCAGTCGACCGGGTCGATGCCGACCAGACCGATGGCGTAGTTGATCAGTCCGAAGTCGCGGCCGAAGAGCTGGGCGAAGACCAGTGTCGCCGCCGCGACCGATGTGGCGTAGGGCAGCAGCATCGCCGTACGCAGGAAAGTGCGGCCGCGCAGACGGTAGTTGAGCAGATGGGCCAGGCCCAGCGCCATCACCAGCTGCGGGACCGTGGAGAGCACCCCGATGGTGAAGGTGTTGCGCAGCGCGGTCCAGAAGATCTCGTCGCCGAAGAGCGCGGTGTAGTTGTCCAGGCCACGCCACTGCATGTCGCCGGGCGTCTGCAGTTCCACCCGGTACAGCGACACGAACGCCGTGTAGATCAGCGGGAAGAGGCCGAAGGCGGCGAACAGCGTGAAGAACGGCGCCACATAGGCGTACGGGGTCAGCTTCCGCCAGGTCCGGTGCGCGGCCGACGGCTGCGGGGGCGCCGGTGGCCGGGGCGCGTCCGGCTTCGCGGTGGCGGTGAGGGTCACGAGCGGCCCTTCGGGAGGAGGTACGGGGGTACGGGCGTACGGGAGAGGCGTGGAGTCCGGAGGCCGGTCCGGCCGGGTGTCGAGGACCGGCCTCCGGGGCGTGGTGGCCGGGTCCAGGACCGGCCTCCGGGGCGTGGTGGCCGGGTCCAGGACCGGCCTCCGGAGCGGGTGGCCGGGACCAGGACCGGCCTCCGGATCGTGGGGCCGCGGTCAGCCGGTGGCGTTCTCCACGTTCTTCTTCGCGGTCGACCAGGCCTTGTCGGGCGAGGTGCCCTTGCGCTCCACCTCGCTCAGCGCGTTGGTGATCTGGTCGGCCACGTTCTTGTCGTGGACGCCGAGCACCTGCACCGGGGCGGCCTTGGCGGCGTCACCGAAGATCTGGCCGATCGGCGCGTCGGAGAAGTACGGGTCCTTGGCGTCGGCGACCTGAGCGATGGCTCCCGTGGACGACGGGAAGTTGCCCTGCTTGGTGAAGAGCTTGGCCTGCTGCGCGGGGGCGGTCAGCCACTGGATCAGGTCGTACGCCTCCTTCTTGTGCTTGGCGGCCCGGGGGATGGAGAGGTACGAGCCGCCCCAGTTGCCCGCGCCGCCGGGCAGCTTGGCGATGTCCCACTTGCCCTTGCCGGCCTCACCGGCCTGGCCCTTGATGTAGCCGAGCATCCAGGCGGGGCAGGGCATCGTGGCGAACGAGCCGGCGGAGAACGCCTGGTTCCACTGCGGCGACCACTGGTCGAGCTTGGCGCTCAGGCCCGCTTTCGCGGCATCGGCGGAAGCCTTCCAGGCCGCCTTGATCGGCGGGTTGTTCTCGTAGATCAGCTTGCCGGAGGCGTCGTAGTACCGCTCCTCCTCCTGGCCGACCATGATCGTGTAGAGGCTGCCGACGCTGTCCATCCAGGCGCTCTTGGCGGGGGCCTTCTTCTTGTACTCCTTGCCCAGGGCGAGGTAGCCGTCCCAGGTGGACCACTTGGCCGCCAGCTCGGTCCGGTCGGTGGGCAGGCCGGCCTTCTCGAAGAGATCGGTGCGGTAGCACATGGCCTCCGGGCCGACGTCGGTGCCGAGGCCGAGGACCTGGCCGTCCTTGCCGGTGGCGGCGGACCACTTGGCGTCGGCGAACTGGCTCTTGAGCTTGTCGGCGCCGTACTTCTTCAGGTCCTCGAACTTGTCGGCCTGCTGCTGGGTGACGGCGGCGATGCGGCCCACCTCGATGCCCTGCACGTCGGCGAGGCCGCCACCGCCCGCGAGCCGGGTCTGCAGCGACTTCCAGTAGTCCTGCTCGTCCTCGGTGTCGCTCTGCTTGATCGTGACGCCCGGGTGGAGCTTCTCGTACTCCGCGTACAGCCCGGCCTCCTTGTATCCGAACGAACCGAAGAGGTCGACCGTGATCGTGACCTTCCCGTCCGCGCTGTCCGACGCGCCGTCCGAGGAACCGGATCCGCATGCGGCCAGAAGTGCTCCGGTGAGTGCGACCGCACCCACGCGGACGACGGCCCTCTTGGCGGCTCGGGCGATGGGCATGGGAAGCCTCCCTTGGCTTCGGTGGAGCGAGACCGCCATTGAGAGCGCTCTCAAAGATGCGACTGGAGCGTGCCCCGGAGGGGCTCGTCCCGTCAAGACTCGAAGGCGTAACGGCTTGGACTCAGCCCCAACTGGGGCCTGTGTCCCATCTATTGACACGTCTGTTTCAGGAGTTTTACGTTGCAGGACATCTGAGAGCGCTCTCGGACGCCCTTTCCCTCATGACTCGAGGTGCCGTCCATGCCAGCCCACCGCACCAGACCAGCTGCCGCGCTGTTCCTGGTCACAGCCCTGGCCGCCGTCGGCCTGGGCCCGGCCGCCACTCCGGCGGCGGCCGCAACCATCCCCGTAGGCTCTGGCAGCTACTCCGACAGCCGCCCCGCCGGCACGTCGGGCCCGACCACCAACACCGGCGCGCCGGTCACCCCCAAGACCACGCCCGCCGCCAAGGACAAGCCGGTCCCCACCAACGACTGGTGGTCCTCCCTGGCCTTCCAGCGCTACGGCGACAACCCGTACTCCACCCCCATGTACGGCCACCCGCTGACGTACCAGGCCACCGCCGGCGGGCTCGACATCGGCTACCCGACGACGGCCGCCATCGTCGGCGACGGCCGTCAGTACGAGTACGCGCACAAGCGGGACCTCACCCTCGGCCTGAGCGGGCTCAACTCGCCCGACACCAAGGCCGATGCATGGTCCGACTGGACCGTGACCCCCTACTGGTCGGACGGCACGCGCACCCTGCGCACCACCATCGGCCACGGCATGCCGTTCGTATACGCCAAGGGCTCCGGGGCAGCCGCCCAGATCACCACCGCGGCGGCGCCCACGGTCTTCGCCGACCAGGGCAACGTCCTCGGCATCACGGTCGCGGGCCACCACTACGCGCTGTTCGCCCCCACGGGCAGCGACTGGACGGTCTCCGGCTCGACCATCACCGCCGGCCTCGGCGCCAAGGACTACTTCTCCCTCGCCGTCCTGCCCTCCACCGACGCGCTGGCCACCTACCGGAAGTACGCCTTCAGTTTCGTCACCGGCTCCCAGGCGAGCTGGAGCTACACCGGCGGCAACTCCCGGGCCACGTACACCCTGACCACCGAGGCCAAGGAGGGCACCGAGCGCGGGACGCTCCAGGCGCTCTACCGCCACCAGTGGATGAACAGCACCGATCCGCTGACCTCGTACACCTACGTCTCACCGCGCGGGACGATGAAGGTCCGCGAGTCCGCGTCCTTCAGCACCAGCCAGAAGGCGTCCGCCGTGCTGCCCGGGCTGCCGAGGACCAACGCCGTCGACACCGCACGGCTGCGCGGCTATCTCAACGAGGTCGTGAACGCGGCCGACCCCTTCTCCGGCTACACGGACACCTACTGGACGGGCAAGGCGCTCGGCCGCCTCGCCCAACTGGTCCCCGTCGCCGACCAGATCGGCGAGACCGCCACCCGCGACAAGCTCATCGGGCTGCTCAAGGGCCGTCTTCAGGACTGGTTCACGGCGGGCGGCGTCAGCGAGTTCAGCTACGACAAGGCGTGGAAGACGCTCACCGGATACCCCGCCTCGTACGGCAGCGACACCGAACTCAACGACCACCACTTCCACTACAGCTACTACATCTACGCGGCCGCGATCGTCGCCCAGTACGACCAGGCCTGGGCCGCCGACTCCGCCTGGGGCGGCATGGTGAAGACCCTGGTGCGGGACGCGGCCAACCCCAGCCGCGGTGACTCCGCCTTCCCCTTCCTGCGGGGCTTCGACGTGTACGCCGGGCACAGCTGGGCCTCCGGGCACCAGGGCTTCGCCGCCGGCAACAACCAGGAGTCGTCGTCGGAGTCCATCAACCTCAGCGCAGGCCTCGTGCTGTGGGGCTCGGCCACCGGTGACACCGCTCTGCGCGACCTCGGCACCTATCTGCTCACCACCGAGTCCGAGGCGATCGGCCAGTACTGGTTCGACGCCGACCAGCAGGTCTTCCCGTCCTCCTTCGGCCATGACACGGTCGGCATGGTGTGGGGCAGCGGTGGCGCCTACGCGACCTGGTGGACCGCCAACCCGGAGGAGATCCATGGCATCAACGTCCTGCCCGTGACCGGTGGTTCGCTCCACCTGGGCGGCGAGAAGACCGCGATCCGGCGCAACATCGCCGAGATGGAGCGTGAGAACGGCGGCCCCGCCGTCGAATGGCGCGACATCCTCTGGGAGTTCCAGTCGTTCGCCGATCCCGCGGCGGCGAAGGCCAAGTGGGACGCGGGCCATGCCGGATACACGCCCGAACAGGGCGAGTCCAAGGCGCACACCTACCACTGGCTGACCACCCTCGACGCCATCGGGGCGCCCGACGCGACGGTCACCGGGGACATCCCGACGTCCGCCGTGTTCACCAAGGGGACGGCACGGACCTACGCCGCGCACAACTACGGCGCCACGGCCCGCACGGTGACGTTCTCCGACGGCAAGACGCTCTCCGTACCGGCGCGTTCGACGGCGACCGGCACGGGAACGGGCACCGGCGACCCGGACCCCGACCCGGATCCCGATCCGCCGACCGGGAACACCTTCCAGCTCCGTACGGGAGGAACGCTGACCACCGCCACCGGTGGCACGGCCGGCAGTGACACGATCGCCTCCGCCGGCGGCGGCAATCACGACGGCACCCCGAACCAGCCGCTCGTCTACCAGGCCAGGCAGGTCAACGGCACGGTCACGCCCGGCGCAGCCACCGCCTTCCGCCTCCAGCTCGACGCGGGCACGGCGGTGGGCCTCGGCCAGCAGGCCCGGGTCAGCTACGACTTCACGGGCGACGGCACCTTCGACCGCACCGAGACCTACCAGTACTTCGCCACCGACCCGGTGGCGGGCTGGGAGGAGTACGCCCAGTCGCGCGGACTGCGCTCGGCGACCGGGAGTCTCGGTGACCTGAAGAACGGCACGGTGCGGCTGGAGGTGTGGCACGCCATCGGCAACGGCACCGCGAAGCTCCAGACCGGCACGGACAGGTCGGTGCTGGTGATTCCCTTCGGCTGAGCCGGCGGATCGTGCCGGTGCCCAATGCACCGGGCCGCCGGTCGCGCCGGTCACCAGCGGGCGAAGGAGATCAGCACCGTGTGCGGCGGGCACCCGGCCTCTCAGGCCGAGGCCCGCCGCACCAGCGTGGTCGGGGTGATCACCGAGGCGGGAGCGCCGGTGTGCTGCTCGCCCTCGTTCAGGACGCGCATCAGCAGCCGCACCATGAGCCGGCCCATGCCCTCGATGTCCTGGCGGACCGTCGTCAGCGGAGGGTCGGTCGACTCGACGACCGAGGCCATGTCGTCGAAGCCCACCACCGCCACGTCCTCCGGCACCCGAAGTCCCCGCTCCCGCAGGGTCCGCAGCGCGCCGGAAGCCATCAGATCGTTCGAGGCGAACACGGCGTCGAGGCCGGGGCGCCGGTCGAGCAGTTCCGCCATCGCACGGGCACCGCTCTCCACGGTGAAGTCGCCCTGGCTGACGAGGTCGGGGTCGGCGTCGAGCAACACGTCCCGGTAGCCGTCGATCCGGTCGAGTGCGGAGGTCTGGTCGCGCGGCCCCGCGATGTGCGCGATGTGCTCGCGGCCGAGCGAGACCAGATGCCGCACGGCCTCCCGGGCGCCGCCGCGGTTGTCGCAGTCGACGTAGGGGAGGGCGAGACCGGAGGAGGCACCGGGCCAGCCGGGACGGCCGCCGAAGACGGTCGGGACCTTGACCCGGCTGATGATGGAGGGCAGTTCGTCGTCGTTGTGCAGCGAGAAGGCCAGCGCACCGTCCACATGGCCGCCGCCGAGATAGCGGGCGATCCGGTCGTGGTCGCCGGGGCCCTCGACCCACAGCAGCACCAACTGGGAGTCGTGCGCGGTGAGCTCCCGGCTGATGCCGCGCACCTGCTGCTCGAAGAAGGGGTCCGAGAAGATCCTGAACTCGGGCTCGGCGATGATCACGGCGACCGCACCGTTGCGCCGGGTCACCAGGGTGCGCGCCGCGTGGTTCGGTACGTAGCCGAGTTCCTCGACCGCCTGCCGGACCTTGTCCACCAGCGGCCGGCGCACCCCCGCGCCGCCGTTGACGACCCGGGAGGCCGTGGCCCGGGAGACACCGGCGCGCGCGGCGACGGCTTCCAGCGTGGGACGGGACCCAGTGGTCTGCTCGGGCAAGGCGGATGCTCCTCGGCTGGGTCGGTCGGCTGCGTCGGGCGACAGCGAGAATGCGCTGCCGGTATCAGGATATCCGTGCCCGGGCGGGCTGCTGAGAGCGCTCCCACCAGCCCGGACCGGGCGATGGCCCGCGAGACGGGCCGTGGGACCCGGGCGACGCGGCTCCGTCTCCCGCCGGCCACCGATCCCATCTGTCCCGTCCGGCGCACGGATGCCTTGATTGCCCCCTGATTGCCCTCTGTCGCAGGGAAGTTGACGGGAGTAGCTTCCCGCCCATGCCGATACGCGCGGGGGGCACCCGCTTGACGTGCAGATCGCTGGTGGTGGCGGCGTCGGCCGCCCTGATGGCCATGACGCTCACGCCCACCGGCGCCCAGAGCGCCCCGCTGCGGGAGAGCGGGCCGGTCCACTCCTACGAGAACGCGATCCGGGAATCCGTCTGGGTGGACACCCGGCTCGACGGTGACGGCGACGGGAAGAGCGACCGGGTCGCCGTGGACATCGTCCGGCCCCGGGAGCCGGCACAGCAGGGCCGGAAGATCCCGGTGATCATGGACGCCAGCCCGTACTACTCCTGCTGCGGCCGTGGCAACGAGAGCCAGCTCAAGACGTACGACGCGGACGGCAACCCGGTCCAGTTCCCGCTCTACTACGACAACTTCTTCGTCCCGCGCGGCTACGCCTTCGTCGCAGTCGACCTCGCCGGCACCAACCGCTCCGACGGCTGCGTCGACGTCGGTGGCCGCTCCGACGTCCAGTCCGCCAAGGCCGTCGTCGACTGGCTGAACGGCCGCGCCCGCGGCTACACCACCAGGACCGGGACCGAGCGCGCGGGAGCCGGCTGGAGCAACGGCCGGACCGGCATGATCGGCAAGAGCTACGACGGCACCATCGTTAACGGTGTCGCCGCCACCGGAGTGGAGGGCCTGGAGACGATCGTCCCGATCGCCGCCATCTCCTCCTGGTACGACTACTACTTCGCCAAGGGCGCACCCCTCTACGACTCGGGACCCGAGTGGCTGTCCGACTACGTCGAGAGCCCCGACGCCCGCTCGCGCTGCCAGGCCGTCCAGCAGCGCCTGGTGGACGAGGCCCCTCGCACGGGAGACCTCACCCGCCTGTGGAGCGAGCGCGACTACGTCCGCGACGCCGACAAGGTGCGCGCCAGCGTTTTCGCCGTGCACGGCATGCAGGACCTCAACGTCCGCTCCAAGCACTTCGGCCAGTGGTGGGACGCGCTCGCCGACGAGGGTGTCGAGCGCAAGGTGTGGCTGTCGCAGACAGGTCACGTCGACCCGTTCGACTTCCGGCGTGGCGAGTGGGTGAAGACACTGCACCGCTGGTTCGACCACTACCTGCTCGGTTACGACAACGGCATCGAACGCGAACCCATGGCCGACGTCGAACGCGCCCCCGACCAGTGGTCCACCGACCGTGTCTGGCCGCCGCGCGCCACGGACGCCACCACACTGCGTCCCGGCATCGGCACCGCACCGGGGGTCGGCACGCTCGGCCTGCGCCCCGCCCGCCCCGGCGCGAGCGAGACCTTCACCGACGACCGCACGAAGGACGAGACCGACTGGGCCGCCCGCATCGACCTCTCGACCCCGGACAAGGCCGGGTTCGTCAGCCGGCCCCTCGGACGCGATCTGCGGCTCTCGGGGTCCTCGACGGTGAAGGTGACCGTCACCCCGAACACCAGCAGCGCGCATCTGTCCGCGGTGCTCGTCGACCTCGGCCCCGACACCATCCGCGACTACGCGGCGGCCGGCGAAGGCATCACCACCCTTCCCGAGCGCACCTGCTGGGGTGCGACCGCTCCCGGCGACAGCCCCTGCTTCAAGGAGACCCGGGCGCGCACGGCCGCCGTGGACCACACCGTCTTCAGCCGGGGCTGGGCCGACCTCGGCAACCACGCGTCCGCCGCCCAGGGCCGACCGCTGACACCCGGCAGGGCGTACACCATCACGCTCGATCTGCACGCAAGTGACCATGTCGTCCCGGCCGGCCACCGGCTGGCACTCATCGTCGCCGGCACGGACCGGGACCTCATCGACCCGCCCGCGAGCACCCCGACGCTGCGCGTCGACCTGGCGCGCACCTCGGCCTCGCTGCCGATCGTCGGCGGCGCCCCGGCCTTCGTACGCGCCACGGCCCCCTCGGCCGTCCCGCCCGCGCCCCGCGACTCCCGCCCCGGCGGTGTCGCCGAACCGCGTCCGTTCCGTCCGATTCCCTCAGGGGGCAGCCGATGAGAGCACCGCTGCGCACACTCGCCCTGGCCGTGACGGCTGCCGCCGTGGCCGTACCGCTGATCACCGCGCCCGCCGAGGCGGCCCACCGGCCGCCGCGTACAGGCTTCGAGATCAGCAACGGCGCGCGCTGGACCGGTCAGCCGGAGGAGCAGACGTTCCTGCGCGCCGTCGACCGCGGCAGCGACCGGGTCTCGGTCGCCCGCATCGGGACGACCAAGGAGGGCCGGCCGCTCCAGCTCGTCCGGATCGGCGCGCGGCACGCCGCAAGCACGGTCCTGCTCATCTGCTCCCAGCACGGCGACGAACCCTCAGGCCGGGACGCCTGTCTCACCACGATCCGCGACCTCGCCTTCACGGACGACGACACGACCCGCAGGCTGCTGTCCCGGACCCGCATCCTCGTCGTCCCGACGGCCAATCCGGACGGGCGGGCTGCCGACACCCGCGGCAACTCCGACGGCGTCGACATCAACCGCGACCACATCGCTCTGAAGACCGCCGAGGGGCGGGCCATGGCCGCCGTCCTGCGCGACGAGCGGCCCGACATCGTCTACGACCTGCACGAGTACGGCGCGACTCCGCCGTACTACGACAAGGACCTCTTCGATCTCTGGCCGCGCAACCTCAACACCCACGCCCGCGTCCACGACGAGTCGCGGGCGCTGTCCGAGCGCTATGTGCGCCCCGCCGCGCACGACGAAGGCCACACCACGGGCACGTACGGCATCTGGACCGACCCCGTCACCGGCGATCCGATCAAGCAGACCGCGGGCGACGGCCAGGAGCGCATCCTGCGCAACGCCTCGGGCGTGAAGAACGCCCTGGGCCTGCTCATCGAGAGCCGCGTCGACCCCATGACCGAGGAGGAGAAGGCGGACGCGGCCCTCAACAACCGCCGCCGCGTCGGCAGTCAGCTGGCCGCCCTCGGCGGACTGTTCTCCTTCGCCGACGAACGGCGCGGCCGGATCGAGGCGGCGACGACCGCCGCCGCTCTCGCCGGATTCAGGGACCGCGGCCCGGTCTATCTCGGTGGCGCCGACAACGACCCGGCGACACCGGAGGAGACGCTCGCCGACCCGCCCTGCGGCTACCGCCTGGACGCCGCGCAGTTTGCGGATGTGAGGGACGAACTCGCCCTGCACGGTGTCGTCTCGCGACCGGACGGTCACGGTGCGTTCGTGCCGCTGCGGCAGTCCCGACGGCAGCTGGTGCCCCTGCTGCTGGATTCCCGGGCGACTTACCACCTCACATCGGGAGAACCAACGCCCGCCTGTTGACGTGGGTGGCGTGGATCACATGTGGTACGGGGTAGCGGAAGCGAAAGCAGGTTTGTTCCGAGCAATCCGTGAAAGGTGCCGCTTGTGTCGCACGAACCAGAACCGGAGGGCCGGAAGGAGAAGCTGGTGCCAGCTGATCTTCCCGGTTCTCCCCACGAGACCGGGCGCCCTACGACGGACCGGGTGGTCTTCGGAGTCACTGCCGTACTCACCCTTGCCTTCGTGGTGTGGGGCGCCGTAGCCACCGACGCGCTCGAGAGCGTGTCCAGCAAGATGCTGAGCGGACTGATCCACAACGGCGGCTGGGCCTTCGTCCTGGCCGCCTCCGGATTCGTCGTCTTCGCCCTCTGGCTGGCCATCAGCCGGTACGGCAAGATCCCGCTCGGCCAGGAGGGCGAGGGCCCGGAGTTCAAGACGGTCTC
Organism: Streptomyces sp. AM8-1-1; assembly: GCF_032229325.1. NCBI lineage: Bacteria > Bacillati > Actinomycetota > Actinomycetes > Kitasatosporales > Streptomycetaceae > Streptomyces > Streptomyces sp. AM8-1-1. The sequence continues at coordinate 1,245,689 of NZ_CP135086.1, read as the reverse complement.
CTGGGTCGCCATGATGTTCAGCGCCGGTATGGGCATCGGCCTGATGTTCTACGGAGTGAGCGAACCGCTCGCCCACTTCACCTCGCCCCCGCCGGGCACCGCTCCCGCCGATTCGGCGGCCGCGATGCAGACGGCGATGGCGACCACGCTCTTCCACTGGACCCTGCACCCGTGGGCGATCTACGCGGTCGTTGGACTCGCGATCGCCTACAGCACCTTCCGCCGGCGCCGCCGGCAGACGATCAGCGCGGTCTTCGTGCCGCTCATCGGCGAGAAGCAGGCGCACGGCCCCACGGGCCGGGTCATCGACATCCTGGCGATCTTCGCCACGCTGTTCGGCTCGGCGGCGTCGCTCGGCCTCGGCGCCCTGCAGATCGGCAGCGGCTTCACCGAACTGGGCTGGATGAACAAGGTCGGCACGGGACTGCTCGTCGGCATCATCGCGGTGCTGACGCTCGCGTTCGTCCTGTCCGCCGTCTCCGGTGTGGAGAAGGGCATCCAGTGGCTGTCCAACACCAACATGGTGCTGGCGCTGCTGCTCGTGCTGTTCGTCTTCATCGCGGGTCCGACGATCATCATCCTCGACCTGGTGCCCTCGTCCATCGCCGCCTACTTCGGGGATCTGCCGGAGCTGGCCGGACGCACCGAGGCGTCCAGCGGTAAGGGCGTCGCGGAGTGGCTGGGCAGCTGGACGGTCTTCTACTGGGCCTGGTGGATCTCGTGGACGCCGTTCGTCGGCATGTTCATCGCACGCATCAGCCGCGGCCGGACGATCCGTCAGTTCGTCGGCGGCGTCATCCTGGTTCCGAGCACCGTCAGCCTGATCTGGTTCGCGGTCTTCGGCGGCACGGCGATGAAGCTCCAGGAGAACAAGCAGCTCGGCGACGAGACCACGCCCGAGGGCCAGCTCTTCGCGGTGCTCCAGCAGTATCCGATCGCCACCGTCATGAGCCTGCTCGTGATGATCCTCGTCGGCATCTTCTTCGTGTCCGGCGCGGACGCCGCGTCGATCGTGATGGGCACGCTTTCCCAGAAGGGCTCCTTCGAGCCGACCAAGCTGGTCGTCGTCTTCTGGGGTGTGGTCACCGGCGCCGTCGCGGCGATCATGCTGCTCATCGGCAACGGCAAGGGCGACGCGCTCGCCGGTCTGCAGAATCTGACCATCCTGGTGGCCGCGCCCTTTGTGCTCGTGATGATCGGCATGTGCGTGGCGCTCATGCGCGACCTGCGCCACGACCCGCTGATCGTGCGCGGCGAGATGGGTGCGGAGGTCGTGGAGTCCGCGGTCATCGCGGGACACCACAAGTACGACGGTGACTTCGAGATCCGTATCGGCCCCGGTGTCGGTCCCGACGACGACCGGAGCCCCGTGGAGCCCTGACAGCCACGGTATGTCGCACCACCGGACGCCGTCCGGAGCCGTAGCCCGGCTCCGGACGGCGTCCGCTTTCGTGCGGCTGCGGCCGGTTCTCCGCCGGCGGCGCTTCAGCTCTGCTCGACGAGGGCGGAGGCCGCCTCGGCACACCCCCACGCGACCGTCACCCCGGCCCCGCCGTGTCCATAGTTGTGCACCACCGCACCGCCACCCGGAAGCCGCTCGGCCTCGATGCGTACGCCCGCGGCCCTCGCCGGACGCAGCCCCACCCGGTGGCCGAGAATCCGGGCCTTCGCGATCTCGGGGCGGAACCGGGCACAACGCGCCACGATCGCCTCCGCCGTCGCCGGATCGGGCTCGGTGCGCCGGTCCCCGTCCTCGGCGGTGCCACCGAGGACGAGCCGGCCCGGCTGCGGGAAGAAGTACGTGCTCTCGGCGGACCTGTCCTTGGCCAGGACGAACCACTCGTCGATGCCCGGGTTCTCCACCAGCACGAGCTGTCCGCGCACGGGCTGGACCCCTGCGTCGGGCACCAGCTCACGGGCGCCCAGCCCCGTGCAGTTCACCACCACTCGCCCCGCGGCTGCCGCCTGCGCGAGAGAACGGACGTCCCTGACCTCCACCGTGCCGCCCGCGCTCTCGAAGCGCCGCCGCAGCCAGTTCAGATGGGCAGGCATGTCGATCAGCGGGAGCCGCGCCCGCACTCCCTCCCGGTGGCCGGGAGGCAACTCGTCCGGCTCCGCGGCCCGTAGCCCTTCCACCTCGGCCGACCAGGGCCCGAGCCGCGTCACCGCCTGGTCGGCGAGGACACCCGCGACCAGACGCACCCCGGTCTCCTCGGGCCGCTCGGCCAGCTCCCGGTACACCCGCAGTGTCGCCGTCGCCCACCCGCCGACCCGTTCCGCCGGTTCGATCCGGTACGGCCACCACAGCGCACCCGCCACCGCGGACGTGGTCTCCTCCGCCGCGTCCCGCGTCCACAGACGCACACGCCGGCCGCTCTCCGCCAGCACCACGGCGGTCGTCAGCCCGATGACGCCGCTCCCGACCACCACCACATCGCCGCTCATGCAGGGACCGTAGCGAAGCGCGCGGCGCCCACGCGAGGTACGTCGACGATCTCGACGCCGGCCGTTCCACCAGCGACGGCCCGGCATGAGGAGTACGGCCCGGCTCCGACCGGCCGGGCGGTCCACCGGAGCCCGGCCCCGTTAGGATCGCCGTCTGATGACTGCCACTCTCGTCGCCAAGGATCTCGCCGCCGGACACGGCGACCGTACGCTCTTCGCCGAGCTGGACCTCGTCGTCGCACCCGGCGACGTGATCGGCCTGGTCGGTGCCAACGGAGCCGGAAAGTCGACCCTGCTGCGGATGCTCGCCGGTCTCGAACGGCCCGAGGAGGGCGAGCTGAGGCTCTCGCCGCCCTCGGCCACGGTCGGGCATCTTCCGCAGGAGCCGGAACGCCGGCCCGGCGAGACCGTGCGGCAGTTCCTGGCCCGCCGTACCGGCGTCGCAGCGGCGCAGGAGGCCATGGACGAGGCGACCCAGGCGCTCGTCGACGGCGCACCCGGCGCCGACGACGCGTACGCCACGAGTCTGGAGCGCTGGCTCAGCCTCGGTGGCGCCGACCTCGACGAGCGCGCCGAGGAGGTCGCCGGCACCCTCGGGCTGACCGTGGGACTCGACCTCCCCATGACCGCACTCTCCGGCGGCCAGGCGGCCCGCGCCGGACTGGCCTCCCTGCTGCTCTCGCGCTACGACGTCTTCCTGCTCGACGAGCCGACCAACGACCTCGACCTGGACGGCCTGGAGCGGCTGGAGGCGTTCGTCCGCGGACTGCGGGCCGGCACGGTCGTCGTCAGCCACGACCGCGAGTTCCTCACCCGCACGGTCACCAAGGTCCTCGAACTCGACCTCGCCCAGCAGCAGATCACCCTGTACGGCGGCGGCTACGCGGCCTATCTGGAGGAACGGGAGACGGCCCGCCGGCACGCCCGCGAGGGCTACGAGGAGTACGCCGACAAGAGGTCCGCCCTCGAAGGCCGCGCACAGATGCAGCGGTCCTGGATGGACAAGGGTGTCAAGAACGCCCGCCGCAAGGCGAGCGACAACGACAAGCTCGGCCGCAAGTTCCGCAGCGAGGCGAGCGAGAAGCAGGCGGCCAAGGCGCGGCAGACGCAGCGGATGATCGAACGGCTCGACGTGGTCGAGGAGCCGCGCAAGGAGTGGGAACTGCGGATGGAGATCGCGTCCGCCCCGCGCTCCGGATCGGTCGTGGCCACCCTGCGCGAGGCGGAGGTGCGCCGCGGCGACTTCCGTTTCGGGCCGGCGTCGCTCCAGATCGACTGGGCGGACCGGGTCGCCATCACCGGCGCCAACGGCTCCGGCAAGTCCACCCTCCTCGCCGCCCTGCTCGGGCGCCTGCCCCTCGACGCGGGCCAGGCATCACTCGGCTCGGGCGTCGTCGTCGGCGAGGTCGACCAGGCGCGCGGGCTGTTCTACGGCACCGAGAAACTCCTCGACGCCTTCTGCGCGGCGGTCCCGGACACCGAACCGGCGGAGGTACGCACCCTGCTGGCCAAGTTCGGACTCAAGGCCGCGCATGTGCTGCGCCCGGCGACGACGCTTTCGCCGGGGGAGCGCACCCGGGCCGCCCTGGCGCTGCTCCAGGGACGCGGCGTCAATCTCCTGGTGCTCGACGAGCCGACCAACCACCTGGATCTGCCCGCGATCGAGCAGCTGGAGACGGCCCTCGACTCGTACCAGGGCACTCTGCTGCTGGTGACGCACGACCGCCGGATGCTCGACGCGGTGCACACCACGCGCCGTGTCGAAGTTGCCGACGGCAAGGTCACCGAGCTCTCCTGACGGCCGGTCCCGGGGGAGCCGGGGCCGAGGGGCCGGGCCCCACCGGTGTCACGCACGCGTCCGGGAAGCGTCCCGGGACGGCAACAGCGAGGCTGTCCACGACAACCTTCGGTACCCCCTGCGGATCTACTCCCATGACCAGCCCGGAGAATGGGCACAAATCGTGAAACGGGGTACACAGAATGTTCCGCACTCCCAGGCGTTCCGGACGTCGCGTCGCGGCCGCGGCCCCGTCCTCGGTCTCGGCCTTTCGCTCGCCGCCGTCTCACCGGCCTCCGCGGCACCCACCGTGGACGTCAACGGCCGGTACACGGCGAAGGAGATCCACACCTTCCTCGACCGGTTCTACGGCGAGCACGGACCCTCCGCGGCGGACCGCAGGAACCGCGTATCCGATCTGCTCAAGGAGAAGGCAGCCGCCAACCCCGGCTTCGACGTGCTGCTCTGCGCACAGAACACACCGCGGTCGATCGACATCGGCAAGGTGACCACCGCGCAGTCCGCGCGGGTCGGCTGGGCCACGGTGACGACCCACTGGGGCGACCACGGCGAGGTCACCGCGGAGCTGCGTGCGCTGGTGGACCTGGACGCCTCGAAGCCGTTGAAGCTTCTCGACGTGGAGTGCTCGCCGGAGGGCTGACCCTCCGGACAGCCGGCCGCACCGAAGCCTGCCCGAAGGAAGGCCGGCCGGGTCCGGAGAACGGTCCGACGGACGGCTGACCGAGGTCCGGAGGCCGGCGCGACGGAGGCCGACGACCCGGACAGGGCCACGCCGTCCGCACACGCGAAGGGACCCCGCAGTCACCCTCCTGCGGGGCCCCTTCGACGTACTCGTGAGCGTCAGCGCCCCCGGCCCGGATCCGTGAGACCGGCGCGCCGCAGGGCGTCCGCCATCGCGCTGTTCGCCGGGGGAGGGGCCTGCCGGTCCCCGCCACGGCCGCCGCCCTGCTGACGCCGCTGCTGGGGCGCACGCCCGCCGCCACGCTCACCGCGCTGCTGCCGCGGTCCGCCGGCCGGCGCCTTCGGGGCCGCCTCGTCCTCCAGCCGCAGGGTCAGCGAGATCCGCTTGCGCGGGATGTCGACGTCGAGGACCTTCACCTTCACCACGTCGCCCGGCTTGACCACGTCCCGCGGGTCCTTGACGAAGGTCTTCGACATGGCGGAGACATGAACGAGACCGTCCTGGTGGACACCGACGTCGACGAACGCGCCGAACGCGGCCACGTTGGTCACCACGCCCTCGAGGATCATCCCCGACGTCAGGTCGCCGATCTTCTCGACACCGTCCTTGAAGGTGGCCGTCTTGAAGGCGGGCCGCGGGTCGCGCCCCGGCTTCTCCAGCTCCCGCAGGATGTCCGTGACCGTCGGCAGGCCGAACGTGTCGTCGACGAAGTCCGCCGGCCTCAGCGAGCGCAGCACCGGCGCGTTGCCGACCAGCGAGGCGACCTGCTCGCCCGCCGTCTTCACCATCCGGCGCACCACGGGATAGGCCTCCGGGTGCACGCTGGAGGCGTCGAGCGGGTCGTCGCCGTCGCGGATCCGCAGGAAGCCCGCGCACTGTTCGTACGCCTTGGGGCCGAGCCGTGCCACGTCCTTGAGCGCCTTGCGGGAGCGGAAGGGGCCGTTGGCGTCGCGGTGGGCGACGATGTTCTCCGCGAGTCCCGCGCCGATGCCCGACACCCGTGAAAGCAGCGGTGTGGAAGCGGTGTTGACGTCGACGCCGACGCCGTTCACACAGTCCTCGACGACCGCGTCCAGCGAGCGTGAGAGCTTCACTTCGGACAGGTCGTGCTGGTACTGGCCGACGCCGATCGACTTGGGGTCGATCTTCACGAGCTCGGCCAGCGGGTCCTGGAGGCGGCGCGCGATCGACACCGCTCCGCGCAGCGACACATCGAGACCCGGCAGTTCCTGCGAGGCGAAGGCGGAAGCCGAGTACACGGAGGCGCCCGCCTCCGAGACCATCACCTTGGTGAGGTTCAGCTCCGGGTGCTTGGTGATGAGTTCACCGGCGAGCTTGTCGGTCTCGCGGGAGGCCGTGCCGTTGCCGATGGCGACCAGGTCGACCGCGTGCTCCTTGGCGAGGCGTGCCAGCTTCGCCAGCGACTCGTCCCACTTGTTCGCGGGGACGTGCGGATAGATCGTGTCGGTGGCGACGACCTTGCCGGTCGCGTCGACCACGGCCACCTTCACACCCGTACGGAAGCCCGGGTCCAGGCCCAGCGTGGCGCGCGTACCGGCGGGGGCGGCCAGCAGGAGATCGCGCAGATTCGCGGCGAAGACCCGTACCGCCTCGTCCTCGGCCGCCGTGCGCAGCCGCAGCCGCAGATCGATCCCGAGGTGCACGAGGATCCGCGTCCGCCAGGCCCAGCGCACGGTGTCCGCCAGCCACTTGTCGCCCGGCCGGCCGCGGTCGGCCACTCCGAAACGACGGGCGACCATGTTCTCGTAGGCGGACGGGCCGGGCTGCTCGGACGGCTCCTCCGGCTCCAGCGAGAGGTCGAGAACATCCTCCTTCTCGCCCCGGAACATCGCCAGCACCCGGTGCGAGGGGAGCTCCGTGAAGGCCTCCGCGAAGTCGAAGTAGTCGGCGAACTTCGCGCCCGCCTCCTCTTTGCCGTCCCGCACCTTCGCCGCCAGCCGGCCGCGCGTCCACATCCGTTCGCGCAGTTCGCCGATCAGATCGGCGTCCTCGGAGAAGCGCTCGGTGAGGATCGACCGCGCGCCCTCCAGCGCCGCGGCGGCGTCCGCCACACCCTTGTCGGCGTCGACGAACGCGGCGGCCGCCGACAGCGGATCCACCGACGGGTCGCCCAGCAGCCCCTCGGCCAGCGGCTCCAGACCGGCCTCGCGGGCGATCTGCGCCTTGGTGCGCCGCTTGGGCTTGAACGGCAGGTAGATGTCCTCCAGACGCGCCTTGGTGTCGGCGGCCCGGATCTGCGCCTCCAGCGCCTCGTCCAGCTTGCCCTGCTCGCGTACGGACTCCAGGACGGCGGTCCGGCGCTCCTCCAGCTCCCGCAGATAACGCAGCCGCTCCTCGAGCGTGCGCAGCTGCGCGTCGTCGAGCAGCTCGGTCGCTTCCTTGCGGTAGCGCGCGATGAACGGCACGGTCGAGCCGCCGTCGAGCAACTCCACGGCCGCCCTGACCTGCCGCTCCCGTACGCCGAGTTCCTCGGCGATCCTGCCTTCGATGGACGTCGTCACGGTTCCCCGACTCGCCTTCTCGTGCTGGCAATGCTTGAGAGTGCATTGTGCCGGGTGGCCGGGTGCCGTGTCGCGCGCCGCCTCACACGCGGCGGGTGCGCCGTCCGCCGCCGGACGCACTGCCGAAGAGCTTGGCGAGCAGGCGGAAGGGCAGCGTGACCACGGTGGCGATGGCGGAGCCGACTGTACGAAGTGCGTCTGCGATGGCGCGCACGGGAACCTCCAGTGTCGATGACCTTGCACCGGTCGGGTTGCCGTGAAGATCCCCGGCAAACGTCGCCCCGAGAAGGGCCGACGCACTGCCGGGGCCGGACCGCCGGTCGTCAGCCGACGGCATCCGACGGGAAGGCTCCCGCCGACAGCGCCTGCGTCAGGAACCCGCGCGCGAGCTCGGTGAGCCGCTCGACGCCCTCGGCACCCAGGTGTTCGTACGGAGCGCGGTCGATGCGGTCCGTGAGGTCCTCCAGCTCCGCCCTCAGCGCGGTGCCGGCGTCGGTCAGTTCACCCTCGGGGGAGAGCAGGCCGCGACCCCGCAGCCGGCTCTCGGCCGCCTCCCAGTCCGTGCGCCGCCAGCCGCGCGTCGCGAGGATCCAGCGCGGTGCCATGCCACGGCCCGTGGCGGTGTGACTCACCAGCGCCTCCAGCGGGTCCAGCTCCATGGCCAGCAGTGCCGCGACATGACCGTCGCCGCGGTGCTCGCGCAGCAGGGTCGCGGCGTGCCAGTACGCGAGATGCGGCTCGTCGGGGACGGGCAGATCCGCGTGTGCGGAGTACAGCGGGCGGGCGTGACGCGTGCACGCCTCGGCGGCGCGCAGGGCCAGCTCGGCGGCCTCGGCCAGTTCCTCGGAGGCGATCGCCTCGGCGCCCAGCAGCCGCCGCAGCGTGGTGTCCACGGCGCGCAGCCGCGCCTGGAGCGCCTGCTCGGGAGACGCGGTCTCCCACACCGCCGGCAGGTGCCGCGCGATCAGCTCGTGGTTGAAGTTGTAGAAGGTCGCCGTCACGGCGCCGGGCCCGACGGCTCCCATCGCGGCGGCACGGGCAGCGAAGTACGCGGCGCTGGAGTCCTCGATGCCGATCCCGGCCATCTCCGACGCCAGGTCGGGCGAGAAGTACACCGTCGAGTGCATCGGATTGAGTGCGTGGTGGCAGCGGCGTCCCGCGCGCGGCGAAGAGGTCATGGACTGCACGTTACCGACTGGTCGGTACGGCAGTGAAGGCGGGTGCCCGGGCCGCTGCTCGGGCCCGTCAGCTCCGCGCCGCCGTCATGGCAGGAAAGGTGGGTTCTTCGTCATTGCGGACATCGGCCGTCCGGCGAAGGATGTAGGCATGACCGACCGATCCGTGCTCGTCGTCCTCTTCGACGGAGTGCAGAGCCTCGATGTGACGGGCCCCGTGGAGGTGTTCACGGGCGCCGGCAAGGTGACCGGCGGCCGCGGTGGCTACCCGCTGCGGACGGCCGCGCTCGGCACCGCGCCCGTACGGACGACCAGCGGGCTGACCCTGCTCCCGGACACCACCCTGGCCGGGGCGCCGGCGCCGCACACCCTGCTCGTCCCCGGCGGACAGGGCACCCGACGGCCCGACCCCGCCCTGATCGACTGGCTTCGCGAGAACGGCCCCCGGGCCGAGCGCCTCGTCTCCGTCTGCACCGGAGCCCTGCTGCTCGCCGAGGCCGGCCTGCTCGACGGCCGCCGGGCCACCACCCACTGGGCCGTCTGTGATCACTTCGCCCGCACCTATCCGCGGGTCGAGGTCGACCCGGACCCGGTCTACGTGCGCGACGGACACATCGCGACCTCCGCGGGCGTCACGGCGGGCATCGACCTGGCCCTCGCGCTCGTCGAGGAGGACCACGGCCGTGACATCGCACTGACCGTCGCCCGTCACCTCGTCGTGTTCCTCCGGCGGCCGGGCAACCAGGCGCAGTTCAGCACGCAGCTCGCCGCCCAGACCGCGCACCGCGAGCCGCTGCGCGAGGTCCAGCAGTGGGTCACCGAGCACCCCGGCGGCGATCTGTCCGTCGAGGCGCTGGCCGGCCGGGCCCGGCTGTCGCCGCGTCACTTCGCCCGGGCGTTCCAGGCCGAGACGGGGACGACGCCCGGGCGTTATGTCGACGGCGTACGGCTCGAACACGCCAGACGGCTGCTGGAGGACACCGCCGACGGGGTCGAGGAGGTCTCGCGCGCGTCCGGCTACGGCACGCCCGAGGCAATGCGCCGGGCGTTCCTGAAAGCCCTCGGCACCGGGCCCGCGGAGTACCGCCGCCGCTTCCGCGCCGCGGCACCGCACGCGAAGCCGTCACTCCCCGGCTCCCGACCTGCCACCACGCCCTGACCTGCCGCCAATCCCGACAAGGAACCCGATGCAGATCGCCGTTCTCCTCTTCGACCGATTCACCTCGCTGGACGCCGTCGGCCCGTACGAGCTCCTCGCCCGCGTCCCGGGTGCGGAGACGGTCTTCGTGGCCCAGGAGCCCGGCCCGGTACGCAACGACCAGGGCTCGCTCGCCCTGGTCGCCGACCGGGCGCTGACAGAGGTGACGGCCCCCGACATCGTGCTGGTGCCCGGTGGCCCCGGCGCCCGCGAGGCGATGCGGGACGAGACGGTCCTCTCGTGGCTGCGCACGGCGGACGCCACCAGCACCTGGACCACGTCCGTGTGCACCGGTTCCCTCGTGTTGGCCGGCGCCGGGCTCCTGCGGGGCCGCCGGGCCACCTCGCACTGGCTGGCGCTGGAGGAACTCGTACCGCTGGGCGCCGAACCCAGCGGTGAGCGGGTGGTGTTCGACGGGAAGTACGTCACCGCCGCGGGCGTCTCGTCCGGCATCGACATGGCGCTGCATCTGCTGGGCCGGATCGGCGGCGACGAGCTGGCCCAGACGGTGCAGCTGCTGACCGAATACGATCCGCAGCCGCCGTACGACGCCGGATCACCCGACAAGGCCCCGGCCCGGATCGTCGACCGCTGGCGGCGCGGGGCCGAGAGGGTCCTGAGCGGGGAGAGCTGACGCCGTCGGGCTCACACGGTCCAGGTGAAGCGCGGCGCGCGCCGCTCCAGGAAGGCGGCGATGCCCTCGGCGGTGTCGCCGCCGCCGTGCGCCTGCGCCTGCCAGTACGCGTCCCGGTCCGTGCGGCCCGTCGCGAACTCCTTCGCGGCGGCCTGCGTGAGCTGCGAACGCGTCGCCACGACGCGGGTGAACTCGGCCACCCGCTTGCCCAGCTCCCCGGACGGCAGCACCTCGTCCACCAGCCCGCTGCGCAGCGCCCGTTCGGTGTCGATCAACTCGCCGGAGAACAGCAGGTACTTGGCCGCGGAGGGGCCCACCAGGGACACCAGCCGGCGGGTGGACGAGGACGGATACACGATGCCGAGCTTCGCCGGGGTCACCCCGAACAGGGCGTCCGTCTCGGCGAATCGCAGATCGCAGGCGGCCGCCAGCTGACAGCCGCCGCCCACGCAGTAGCCGCGGACGGCCGCGACGGTCGGCTTGGCGAACGCGGCGAGCGCCTCCTCGGCCCGCACGGCGAGGTCCTGCGGGCTCTCACCGGGCTCCCGCAACGACGAGATGTCGGCCCCCGCGCAGAAGGTCGGGCCCTCGCCGGTCAGGACGAGAGCGCGGACGGACGCGTCGGCTTCCAGCCGTCCGAGCAGTTCCGGCAGGGCCCGCCACATCGCGGCGGTCATGGCGTTGCGCTTGGCGGGATTGCTGATGACGACGGTGGCGACGCCGTCCGTGACGGTGTGCACCAGCCGCGGACCCGGTTCCGACTGCTCCATGCGCGGGATGCTATCCGCCGCGTCCGTCGGGTGATCGCTCAGGTGCGCCGGGGCCCTCGCCCGGGCCTGCCCGGCCGTGGTCAGAAGGAGATGTCCGATTCCGCCGGAGAAGTGACCAGAACAAGATCAGGAACAGTCGCGCGCTTGACCCTGTCATACGCACCCGGTCAAAAGACGTCGATAGATGCTGACTTCTGTTCAGCCTCTCGGTCCGGACCAACTCACTGCCAACACTGATTACTCGATGGTCAGGAGCAGTCGATTCAAGGGTGGTGCCGGACTATGGAGAGCCGCGGGAGCGTCCCGGCCCGGCCGCTGTCGTACGAGGGCATCTGGCGCTTCACCGCACCCGCGGTCGACGTGTCGGTACCCCAAGCGCGACACGCCGTGCGGGACCTGCTCAACCGTCAGGGCGTACCGGTCCAGGACGACCTCGTCCAGGGCCTGTTGCTGATCGTCTCCGAGCTGGTGACCAATGCCGTACGGCACGCGGCCCTGCTCTCGCCCGAGATCGCCGTCGAGGTCGCCATCGGCACCGAGTGGATCCGGGTCTCCGTGGAGGACAACCACCCCTACCGCCCCAAGGCGCTGGTGACCGACTGGGGGCAGACCGGCGGCCGTGGGCTGCTGCTCGTCCGGGAGATCACGCTGGAGGCCGGCGGCTCCTGCGACGTCGAGCACACCGCCGGCGGCGGAAAGATCATCTGGGCGGCGCTGCCCCTGCGGCCGGACGCGCAACCGGCACCGGTGCAGCAGGACGCAGGCACCGGCACCGCACCGCTCCAAGCTCCGGAGTGAAGCCGCCCCGGGGCTGGTTCACCAGCCGCTGGACGGACCCGTCAGTTCCTTGACCGCCGGACGCGCCGCGTCGAGCACCGTCATGAACCACGCCGAGAACGGGCCCTCGGCATGCCGTTCCGCCAGTTCCTCCGGCGTCACGAATGCCGTCTCGCCGACCTCCTCCGGGTTCGGCCGCAGCGGAGCCTGCACCAGACCGACGAAGAGGTGGTTGTACTCCTGCTCCACCAGGCCCGAGTCCGGGTCCGGGTGGTTGTAGCGGACCGTGCCCGCCTCGGCGAGCAGCGAGGGCGAGATGCCCAGTTCCTCGTGCGTCCGCCGGGCTGCGGCGGCGAAGGGTGCCTCGCCCGGATAGGGGTGTCCGCAGCAGGTGTTCGACCAGACACCGGGGGAGTGGTACTTCCCCGCCGCGCGGCGCTGGAGCAGCAGCCGGCCGTGCTCGTCGAAGAGGAACACGGAGAACGCCCGGTGCAACCGGCCGGGAGCCTGGTGGGCCGAGAGCTTCTCAGCGGTGCCGACGGTATTGCCGTCCTCGTCGACCAGTTCGAGCAGGATCGCTGGTGAGACGCCGTTCGACGTGCTGTTCGTGGCGGTGGCGGGTGAGGTCGGCATAACCATCCTTCGCGTCGGTCCTCGGCCCTCGGGGGCCTGCCCAGTCTGCCGTACAAAAGCGGCTTGTCCGCACTTCGGCAGTCCGGGCATGTCCGTCCCCGCCGCGCCGGCGTGCGGCGGGGACGGATTCATGCATCAGACGCCGAAAGCCTCCGGGTAGCGGATCGTGCCCCGCGGCACACCGGAAGAACCGTCGAGCACAAGGGCCATCATGGCCTCATCCGGTACCTCGAAAGATGGCCGGATTCCGTACTGCGAAGCAGGTTCGAAACCGAACCGCGGATAGTAGTCCGGATGGCCGAGGACCAGCACCAGCGGTTCCCCCTGCATCCGGGCCACATCGAGTACCGCCCGCACGACGGCCTGACCCGCTCCGCCGCGCTGGTGCTCCGGCGACACGGCGACCGGCGCCAGGGCCAGTGCCGGGGCGCCGTCGACATGACAGCGGGTGAGCAGCGCGTACGCGGCGACCGAGCCGTCCGCCGCCTCGGCGACGTACGACATGCCCGGCACCCACGCCCCGGCGTCCCGCCGCAGGGCGTCCACGAGCCCCGCCTCCTCCGCGGTGGGGAAGGCGGACGCGTTGACCGCACGGACTACCGGGACGTCGTCCGCCGTCTCCGGCCTGGTGCGCCAGCGCGGATCGGCGGCCCGCAGCGCGTAGCCGGTGTAGCCGTACTCCATGCCCAGGTCGCGGCGTACCGCGATCTCCTGCCGGGTGGCGGCGAGCGCCTCCGTCATGCCCGGAGCGGAGGGGTCGGCGGCGTCGGCGCGGGCGCCGAGCGGCCCGTAGTACTCCTCCCAGTCGCTCTCGGGCTGCTGGTGCACCCCGAGAACGTGGTAGCCCGCTGCGACGGCCGCGGCGATGTTCTCGCCGCTCGTGCGCAGCGGACAGTGCTGGTCCCAGAAGGCGCGTGCGTCGGCCGACGGGGTGCCGGTCGTCCACTCGCACTCGGTGACCACGAGCGCGCCGCCCGGCGCGAGCAGCCGCCGCCACCGGCGCAGGGCGGTGTCGAAGCCGATGCTGTAGGCGGAGCTCTCGGCCCAGACGAGATCGAACGAGCCGTCGGGGTAGGGGAGATCGGCCATGTCGGCCGTGACGGTGCTGATCGCGTCGCCGAGCCCGCGGGCTTCGGCGCTCTGCCGCAGCTCGTCGAGGAACGGCTGATGCAGATCGACCGCCGTCACCCGGGCGCCGGCCTCGGCGGCCAGCAGCAGGGCGGCACGGCCGGGGCCGCAGCCGAGATCGAGTACCCGCGGAGCAGCGGGCAGCGTGCCGGCGAGCGACGCGAGAGCGAGCAGCCGGCGGGTGGTGTCGTCAGAACCTGGACCCTGCCGCGGAAGACCGTGGTGCAGGGCGAAGAAGGCGTCGTGCATGGCGTTGTCGGACAACGTGGAAACCCTTGAGTGTGTGAGGGCTCCGGCCGACGTACGAGATACGGGTCAGCCGGTAACCCGGAAGCCGAGGACGGACCGGGGGCTGCACAGGGCAGCCGTCGCTGCGACGGTCATCAACTCAGCTCCTCTCAAGCGTGGGTGCCAGCGTAACAGCCCGGTGCACAGCCCTCAGTGGCAGAGCCGGGCCTCGTGCTCGGCATGGCCGACCGGCTCCAGCTGGAAGGTGCAGTGCTCCACGTCGAAGTGGCCGCCGACGCATCCCTGGAGATCGTGCAGCAGCTTCTCGTGGCCCACCGCGTCCAGCACATCCGGGTCCACCACCACATGCGCGGAGAGCACCGGCATCCCGGAGGTGATCGTCCAGGCGTGCAGGTCGTGCACGTCCTCCACGCCCTGAAGGCCCAGGAGGTGCGTGCGCACCTCCGCCATGTCGACGCCCTTGGGCGCCGCCTCCAGCAGGACGTTCAGCGTCTCGCGGAGCAGTTTCAGGGTGCGCGGCACGATCATGAGGCCGATCACCAGTGAGGCGATCGGGTCGGCGGCCTGCCAGCCGGTGAAGAGGATGATCGTCGCCGCCACCAGCACGGTGAGCGATCCGAGGGTGTCCGCCAGCACCTCCAGATAGGCGCCGCGGACATTGAGGCTCTCCTTCTGCCCGCGCATCAGCAGCGAGAGGGACACGGCGTTGGCGACCAGACCGACGAGGGCGAACGCGATGGCGAGTCCGCCCTTGGTCTCGGCCGGGGTGATGAACCGCTCCACCGCCTCGTAGAGCAGGAAGCCTCCGACGCCGAGGAGCAGCACACAGTTGGCGAGGGCCGCGAGTATCTCGGCCCGCGCGAAACCGAAGGTGCGGTTGCCGCCGGCCGGCCGGTTGGCGAAGTGGATCGCCAGCAGCGCCATCGCGAGACCGACCGCGTCCGTCGCCATGTGGGCGGCGTCGGCGATCAGGGCGAGAGAATCGGCCAGCACACCGCCGACGATCTCCAGCACCATCACACCGAGCGTGATCGTCAGCGCGATGCGCAGCCGTCCCTTGTAGGCGGAGGCCGCGGTGCCGGTCGGCGGCGGGCCGCCGTGCGCATGCCCGTGGTCGTGCCCAGCCCCCATGAGAACGCCTCCGGTCGTCGGAAATCGTGCTGCCGAGACCTCAGTGAACTACGCCCGCGGGGTACCGGGCAACACGGCACTGAACACCGTTGTCATATCGCCTGACCTGCGGAAACGACCCGCAGGTCAGACGCGTGAAAGATCACTTCGAGCGGGCTTCCGGGTGCCGCAGGCACCAGCCCTCCCAGGCCGACTCCACCATCTCGCGCACCCCGCGCGAGGCGCTCCAGCCGAGCTCCTCGGTGATCAGGTCGACCGAGGCGACCGCCTTCGCGGCATCGCCCGCGCGCCGTGGCTCGATGACCGGCCGGGCGTCGTACCCGGTGATCTCGCCCACCAGATCGGCGAGCTCGCGCACCGAGACCCCGACCCCGCGACCGATGTTGACCGTGAGATCGCCGGCACTCTGCTGCTCGGCCAGCCGGCGGGCGACGGTCAGATGGGCGTCGGCCAGGTCCGCGACATGGATGTAGTCGCGGACACAGGTGCCGTCCGGGGTCGGGTAGTCGTCGCCGAAGATGCGAGGTGCCTCACCCCGCGTGATCCGGTCGAAAAACATCGGAATGATGTTGAACACTCCGGTGTCGGCGAGCTCGGGGCGGGCCGCGCCGGCCACGTTGAAGTACCGCAGGCAGGCCGTCGAGATCGAGTGCGCCCGGCCCGTGGCCCGTACCAGCCACTCACCGGCCAGCTTGGTCTCGCCGTACGGATTGATGGGGACGCAGGGCGCCGACTCCGGGATCAGGTCCAGCTCGGGCACCCCGTACACGGCGGCCGACGACGAGAACAGGAACTGCCGCACACCTGCCTCGACGACCGCCTCCAGCAGCACGGTGAGCCCGTGCACGTTCTCCCGGTAGTAGTGCAGCGGCTGCTCGACGGACTGTCCGACCTGCTTCTTCGCCGCGAGGTGGACGACACCGGTGACATCGTGATCCGCGAAGGTACGGTCCAGCAGCTCACGGTCCAGGACCGCCCCCCGTACGAGTTCGATCCCCTCGGGCAGCCGCTCGGTGACCCCCGACGAGACGTCGTCGAGCACGACGACCTTCTCGCCCGCCGCCGTCATGGCCAGCGCCACATGTGCGCCGATATATCCCGCTCCACCTGTGATCAGCCAAGTCATGGCCGCCAGCTTAGGGTCTGCGGTCGCGATCGGGCCGGGCGGTTCCCGGGGCCGGGGCCCGCGGTTTGTGGGGCGAGGCGGTGATCGACAATGATGAGGCCGCGGACCCTCCCGGGGGTTCCGCCGTGTCGAGCGGGGCGTAAACGGCCAGTGAACTCCGGCCTCAGCGCATCCGATAGCCTCTGCCGACGAGCCGCCGCCCGCACACCGGGCCGAGCCGCCGCGCATCCGCACCCTCGGTTCCAAGGAGTGAGTCCGTCTGTCGACCGCCATCCTCACCGGTCCGCCCGTACCCGGATCGTCGCTCGAGGGCGATCTGCGGTCACTGGGCTTCGACGTACGCGTCGCTCCGGGTGCCGCCGAGAGCGAGGCGCTCCTCGCCGCCGTCCCGGCCGCGGAGCGCGTCGCGGTGGTGGACGCGCGCTTCGTCGGCCACGTCCACTCCCTGCGGCTGGCCCTGACGGACCCCCGCTTCCCGGCCTCCGCGGTCCCCGGCGCACTCACGGCGCAGCCCGAGGCGCGTGCGGCCCTGGCGAAGGCCTTCGCGGCCACCACGGCTCCCGCCCCCGCGGCGGAGACGGCCGCCGGAGTCTCGGACCTGCCCGGCGACGCCGACGCTTCCGCTGCGGCACCGCAGAGCGCTGCGGCGACCCCGGACGCGCAAACGACCCCGGACACGGAGGCGAGCGCGGCCGGCCTCGGAACCGCCCTGCGCGCCCCCGACCTGCCCGGCCTGCTCGCCGACACCCTGGACTCCGCCGGCACCCCCGTCCACCGGCCCGAGCTCGGTTCGCTCGTCGCGACCGTGCCCGCCGATCCGCAGGCCCGCAACGAGGCACGTCAGGCCGTCGCGGCCGTCGACGACGAAGAGGTGCGGCTGCGGTCGGCCGTGAAGGCCCGGGACGGCTTCTTCACCACCTTCTTCATCAGCCCGTACTCGCGCTACATCGCCCGCTGGTGCGCGCGCCGGGGGCTGACCCCCAACCAGGTCACCACCGCATCCCTGATCACCGCCCTGATCGCGGCCGGGGCCGCGGCCACCGGCACCCGCGGCGGGTACATCGCGGCCGGCCTGCTGCTGCTCTTCTCCTTCGTCCTGGACTGCACGGACGGGCAGCTCGCCCGGTACTCGCTCCAGTACTCGACGATGGGCGCCTGGCTCGACGCCACCTTCGACCGCGCCAAGGAGTACGCCTACTACGCGGGCCTGGCGCTGGGCGCGGCCCGCGGCGGTGACGACGTCTGGGCGCTGGCCCTGGGCGCGATGGTGCTGCAGACGTGCCGCCATGTCGTGGACTTCTCCTTCAACGAGGCGAACCACGACGCCGAGTCCAACACCAGCCCGACCGCCGCCCTCTCCGACAAGCTCGACAGCGTCGGCTGGACGGTGTGGGTGCGCCGCATGATCGTGCTGCCGATCGGTGAGCGGTGGGCCATGATCGCGGTCCTGACCGCCGTCACCACACCCCGGATCGTCTTCTACGCCCTCCTCGTCGGCTGCGCCTTCGCCGCCTGCTACACCACGGCCGGCCGGCTGCTGCGCTCCCTCACCCGCAAGGCGCGCAGGACCGACCGTGCCGCGCAGGCCCTGGCGGACCTCGCCGACTCGGGGCCGCTCGCGGAGGCGGTCGCGCGCGCGGGTCGCAGGTTCGTCGCCGGGCTCCCCGCGATGGCGCCGCCCGTCATCGCGTTCGTGGGCGGTGCGGGCCTGGTGGCCGCCGCCGTGTTCAGCGGCTACGGCTCCCTCTGGCCGGTCGTCGCGGCCGTGACGTATGTCATCACCTCCGGCCTCGCCGTCGCCCGCCCCCTCAAGGGCGCGCTCGACTGGCTCGTCCCGCCCGTGTTCAGGGCCGCCGAATACGGGGCCATCCTGGCGCTCGCGGTGGCCGCGGACGTGAACGGAGCACTGCCCGCGGCCTACGGCCTGGTGGCCGCGGTCGCCTACCATCACTACGACACGGTGTACCGCATCCGCGGCGGCACGGGCGCTCCGCCGCACTGGCTGGTACGGGCGACCGGAGGACACGAGGGGCGGATCCTGCTCGTCGTGCTGCTGGCCGCCCTGGTCACCGACACCGACTTCACCATCGCGCTGGCGGCCCTCGCTGTCGCCGTCGCACTCGTGGTGCTCGTGGAGAGCATCCGCTTCTGGGTGTCCTCCGCAGCACCCGCAGTTCATGACGAAGGAGAACCCGCATGATCGGCCTTGTTTTGGCAGCCGGTGCCGGACGGCGTCTGCGCCCCTACACCGACACGCTCCCCAAGGCCCTCGTGCCCGTAGGCCCTGAACAGGACGGCGAGGCCACGACCGTCCTCGACATCGCCCTGAAGAACTTCGCGGAGATCGGGCTCACCGAGGTCGCCGTCGTCGTCGGCTACCGCAAGGAGGCCGTGTACGAGCGCCAGGCGGCCCTGGAGGCGAAGTACGGCCTCAAGCTCACCCTCGTCGACAACGACAAGGCCGAGGAGTGGAACAACGCCTACTCCCTGTGGTGCGCCCGCGACGTCCTGAAGAAGGGCGTCATTCTCGCCAACGGCGACACCGTCCACCCGGTCTCGGTCGAGCACTCCCTGCTCGCCGCCCGCGGCGACGGCCGGAAGATCATCCTCGCCCTCGACACGGTGAAGCAGCTTGCCGACGAGGAGATGAAGGTCATCACGGACGGCGACCAGGGCGTGCAGCGCATTACCAAACTGATGGACCCGGCCGCCGCGACCGGCGAGTACATCGGCGTCACCCTCATCGAGCCCGAGGCGGCCGAGGAGCTGGCCGACGCGCTGAAGACCACCTTCGAGCGCGACCCCGACCTCTACTACGAGGACGGCTACCAGGAGCTCGTCAACCGCGGCTTCCGGATCGACGTGGCTCCCATCGGCGACGTCCCGTGGGTCGAGATCGACAACCACGACGACCTCGCGAAGGGCCGTGAGATCGCGTGCCTGTACTGACCCGGCTGATCCCGTCCCCGGTCGTCGTCGACATCCGCGCGGGAGCCCTGGACGACCTGGCGGGCCTTCTGGCCGACCAGCGGATCTCCGGATCCGGCAACCTGGCGATCGCGATCAGTGGCGGCTCCGGCCAGGCCCTGCGCGAGCGGCTGGCGTCGGTGCTGCCCGGTGCCGATTGGTACGAGGTCTGCGACGGCACGATCGACTCGGCCGTACAGCTCGCCGATGACATCAAGGGCAAGCGGCGCTACGACGCCGTGGTGGGCCTCGGCGGCGGCAAGATCATCGACGTGGCCAAGTACGCCGCCGCGCGCGTCGGTCTGCCGATGGTCGCCGTGGCGACGAACCTCGCGCACGACGGACTGTGCTCGCCCGTCTCGACGCTCGACAACGACAACGGACGCGGCTCGTACGGCGTCCCCACACCGATCGCGGTGGTCATCGACCTCGACGTGGTGCGCGGGGCCCCGGTCCGCTACATCCGTTCCGGCATCGGCGACGCGATCTCGAACATCTCCTGCGTCGCCGACTGGGAGCTGTCCCACCGGGTGACCGGCGAGTCCATCGACGGACTGGCGGCTGCCATGGCCCGGCAGGCCGGCGAAGCGGTCCTGCGGCACCCCGGCGGCATCGGCGACGACGCCTTCCTCACGGTCCTCGCCGAAGGTCTCGTACTGACCGGCATCTCCATGTCGGTCGCCGGCGACAGCCGCCCCGCGTCGGGCGCCTGCCACGAGATCAACCACGCCTTCGATCTGCTCTACCCGCGCCGCTCCGCTCCGCACGGCGAGCAGGTCGGACTGGGTGCCGCGTTCGCCATGCACCTCCGCGGCGCCCACGACGAGGCCGGACTCTTCGCGACAGTGCTCCGCAGACACGGTCTGCCCGTGCTCCCGGAGGACCTCGGCTTCACCGTCGACGAGTTCGTCCGAGCCGTGGAGTACGCGCCGCAGACCCGTCCGGGCCGTTTCACCATCCTCGAGCACCTTGACCTCACCACCGATCAGATCAGGGACGCGTACGCCGACTATGCCAAGACCATCCGTAGCTGAACTCCGCCCGGTCGTTCACCCGGCGGGAGTGAAGGACCGGCGCAGCGGAGAGCACTGGGGCGGACGCCTGTACATGCGCGAGATCTCGCTGCGCATCACCCGCCTCCTGGTCACCACGAAGGTCACGCCGAACCAGCTGACCTACGTGATGACCATCTGCGGCGTGCTCGCCGCCCCGGCGCTGCTGGTGCCGGGCATCTGGGGCGCCGTCCTCGGCGTCGTCGCCGTCCAGCTCTATCTGCTGCTGGACTGTGTCGACGGTGAGGTCGCCCGCTGGAAGAAGCAGTTCTCGCTCTCCGGGGTCTACCTGGACCGCGTCGGCGCCTATCTGTGCGACGCGGCGGTCCTCGTCGGTCTCGGCCTGCGCGCCGCCGACCTGTGGGGCCCGGGGCAGATCGACTGGCTCTGGGCGTTCCTCGGCACCCTCGCCGCACTCGGCGCGATCCTGATCAAGGCCGAGACCGACCTGGTCGGGGTCGCGCGCCACCAGGGCGGACTGCCTCCGGTCAAGGACGCCGCCGCCGAGCCGCGCTCCTCCGGTATGGCACTCGCCCGCCGGGCCGCCGGGGCGCTCAAGTTCCACCGGCTGATCCTCGGCATCGAGGCGTCGCTGCTCATCCTGGCGCTCGCCGTGGTGGACCAGATCCGCGGCGATCTGTTCTTCACCCGCCTCGGAGTCGCCGTCCTCGCCGGTATCGCGCTGCTCCAGACGCTGCTGCACCTGGTGTCCGTCCTCGTCTCCAGCAGGCTGAGGTGAGTGCCGTGAAGCCGCTGAAGGTCGGCGCCGTCATCATCACCATGGGCAACCGTCCGGACGACCTGCGCGCGCTCCTCGACTCGGTCGCCAAGCAGGACGGCGACCCGATCGAGACCGTGGTCGTCGGCAACGGTGCCCCGGTGACGGGTGTCGAGGACTTTCCGTTCGTCCGGACCGTGGATCTGCCCGAGAACCTGGGCATCCCCGGCGGCCGCAACGTCGGCATCGAGGCCTTCGGGCCGTCCGGCTCCGGTGTCGACGCGCTGCTCTTCCTCGACGACGACGGTCTGCTCCCCGGCACCGACACCGCGGAGCTGGTGCGACAGGCCTTCGCCGACGATCCGAAGCTGGGCATCGTCAGCTTCCGCATCGCCGACCCGGAGACCGGCCTCACCCAGCGCCGCCACGTCCCGCGGCTGCGCGCCTCCGACCCGATGCGCTCCTCGCGGGTGACGACCTTCCTCGGCGGCGCCAACGCCGTACGCACACAGGTCCTCGCCGAGGTCGGCGGCCTGCCCGACGAGTTCTTCTACGCCCACGAGGAGACGGATCTCGCCTGGCGTGCCCTCGACGCCGGCTGGGCCATCGACTACCGCGCGGACATGGTGCTGTTCCACCCGACCATGCCCCCGTCGCGGCACGCGGTCTATCACCGGATGGTGGCCCGTAACCGGGTCTGGCTCGCCCGCCGGAATCTGCCCGCCCCGCTGGTGCCGATCTATCTCGGTGTCTGGGTGCTGCTCACCCTCGCCCGGCGCCCCTCGGTGTCCGCCCTCAAGGCATGGATGGGCGGCTTCAAGGAGGGCTGGCGGACCCCCTGCGGTCCCCGCCGGCCCATGAAGTGGCGTACGGTATGGCGGCTCACCCGACTGGGCCGACCTCCTGTCATCTGACAAGCTCGGTCCTGAGAGCATCGGGCACGTCCGGGTACCCGGCGCGTCCGACGCCGCGCCCCCATCTGCCGCGCATCTTGAAGACGAAAGTTTCAACTTGTGAGTGACACAACCCACGACGGTGCGATCACGATGACCGCCCCGCCATCCGCCGACCAGGGCCTTTCCGCGGCGGACCTCGCCGCCAAGTACGGCCTGTCGGTCAGCGGTGCCCGGCCCGGGATGGCCGAGTACATCAGGCAGCTGTGGGGCCGACGCCACTTCATCCTGGCCTTCTCGCAGGCCAAGCTGACGGCCCAGTACAGCCAGGCGAAGCTCGGCCAGCTGTGGCAGGTCGTGACGCCCCTGCTGAACGCGATGGTCTACTACCTGATCTTCGGGGTCATCCTGGGGACCAGGGAGGGCATCTCCAACGACGTCTTCATCCCGTTCCTGGTCACGGGCGTCTTCGTCTTCACCTTCACCCAGAGCTCGGTGATGGCGGGTGTCCGGGCGATCTCCGGCAATCTCGGCCTGGTCCGCGCCCTGCACTTCCCCCGGGCGTCCCTGCCGATCTCCTTCGCCCTCCAGCAGCTCCAGCAGCTGCTCTTCTCGATGATCGTGCTGTTCGTGATCGCGGTGGGCTTCGGCAGCTACCCGAGTCTGTCCTGGCTGCTGATCATCCCGGCGCTGGTTCTGCAGTTCGTCTTCAACACCGGCCTGGCGCTCGTCATGGCCAGGCTCGGCAGCAAGACGCCCGACCTCGCCCAGCTGATGCCCTTCATCATGCGGACGTGGATGTACGCCTCGGGCGTCATGTACTCCATCCCGATCATGCTGAAGGACAAGCCGGCCTGGATCTCGGACGTCCTCCAGCTGAACCCCGCGGCGGTCTACATGGACCTCATCCGCTTCGGTCTGATCGACGGCTACGGCTCGGAGAACCTGCCGCCGCACGTCTGGATGTGGGCCGTGGGCTGGGCGGTCCTCTTCGGCATCTGTGGATTCGTGTACTTCTGGAAGGCTGAAGAACGGTACGGCCGTGGCTGACAAGAACCTGGGGCGCGTCCCCACAGTGATCGCCGACGACGTGCACATCGTGTACCGCGTGCACGGCAGCTCGGGCGGCAAGGGCAGCGCCACCGCAGCCCTGAACAGGATCATCAAGCGCGACAAGGGCGAGTCCCGCGGTGTGCGCAAGGTCCACGCCGTACGGGGCGTCTCCTTCACCGCGTACCGCGGCGAGGCCATCGGCCTGATCGGCACCAACGGTTCCGGCAAGTCCACCCTGCTGCGGGCCATAGCCGGCCTGCTCCCCACCGAGCACGGCAAGGTCTACACCGACGGCCAGCCCTCGCTGCTCGGCGTGAACGCCGCGCTGATGGGCGACCTGACCGGTGAGCGCAATGTCATCCTCGGTGGCCTGGCCATGGGCATGTCGCGCGAGGAGGTCCGCGAGCGATACCAGGACATCGTCGACTTCTCCGGGATCAACGAGAAGGGCGACTTCATCACCCTGCCGATGCGCACCTACTCCTCGGGCATGGGCGCGCGGCTCCGGTTCGCCATCGCGGCGGCCAAGGACCACGACGTCCTGATGATCGACGAGGCGCTGGCGACGGGCGACCGCAAGTTCCAGATCCGCTCCGAGCAGCGCATCCGGGAGCTCCGGGAGCACGCGGGCACGGTGTTCCTGGTCAGTCACAGCCTCGGCTCCATCAGGGACACCTGCGACCGCGTCCTGTGGCTGGAAAAGGGCGAGCTGCTGATGGACGGTCCCACCGCTGAGGTCCTCAAGGCGTACGAGAAGGAGACCGGCCGCTAGGTCCCCGAGGCCGTTTCCTGGACCGGTCCGCGAAAAGGCCCCCGCCCTGGCATCCGGGCGGGGGCCTTTCTGCGTCCTGTCAGTCGACGGGCCACCGGACGCGCCCGGCGGCGGGCGGGCCTCGGGGCCGGGCCCAGGCGGTCGTGGCCCCGGAACGTCAAGGGCGAGTCAATTCCTGTCCGGACAGGGACGGTTGACCACGATTGGAGTGTTCTTGTAATGCGCGCAACACCCCGGCGTATCACTGGGCGTTGTACAACGTAAGCTGTACCGGTGCTGAATCACGGCAAGTGGGGCGATACGCCCTCGGTATCGCCCCCGCCGGGCGGGACCCCCGCAGACGGCGCGACGGGCGGCGTGTCCGAAATAGGATGGATTGGATCGGCAGTGTAGAACGGGAGATGTGACGGCAATGATCGAAAATCTCCAGCTCCTCGAGGCTTTCGCCGTCCCCTCGCCGGGCAGCCACGTATGACCGGCACCCGGCAGACACGCGTGGCGACCTCGGCTGATTCCGCACGTGCCACCCTCGACAAGGCCGCGGACGAGAACTTTCCCGTGGCCCCCTTCTTCCTGCCGCGCGCCTGGCGCGACGATCTGATGGCCGTGTACGGCTTCGCCCGTCTGGTCGACGACATCGGCGACGGCGACCTCGCCCCGGGCGGTGCGGACGCCCGCCATCTCGGCGTGGACCCGGCCGACGCCGACGACCGCCTCGTGATGCTGGACGCCTTCGAGACCGATCTGCGGCGCGTCTTCACCCCCGACGGCGACGAGACGCCGCACCACCCGCTGCTGCGGGGGCTGCTCCCCACCGTGCGGCGCTGCTCGCTCGACCCCGGGCCCTTCGCCGGGCTGATCGCCGCGAACCGTCAGGATCAGCTGGTGCGGCGGTACAAGACGTACGACGAACTCCTCGCCTACTGCGAGCTGTCCGCCAACCCCGTCGGCCGGCTCGTCCTCCGGATCACCGGTACGGCCAGTCCCGAGCGGGTGCGCCGGTCCGACGCCGTGTGCACCGCGCTCCAGATCGTCGAGCACCTCCAGGACGTGACCGAGGACCTCGCGCGCGACCGGATCTATCTGCCTGCCGACGACATGCAGCGGTTCGGGGTGACGGAGGCCGATCTGGCCGCGCCGGCCGGGAGTGCGTCGGTGCGTGCCCTGATCGCCTACGAGTGCGAGCGCGCCGGCCGGCTGCTGGACGAAGGCATGCCGCTGGTCGGCAGCGTCCACGGCCGGCTGCGGCTGCTGCTCGCCGGCTTCGTGGGCGGCGGGCGTGCCGCCCTCGCCGCGATCGCGGCCGCCGGTCACGACGTCCTGCCGGGACCGCCCAGACCTGCCAGGACAAGGCTGTTGCGCGAAGTCGGAGCAGTCCTGCGAAGAGCGCGTAGAGAGGGGTGAGCGGGACGATGGAGGGACCGACCGACGTGTCGCCACCGGTGCAGGCCGCGTACAGCTACTGCGAGGCCGTCACCGGACAGCAGGCGCGTAACTTCGCCTACGGGATCAGGCTGCTGCCGACCGACAAGCGGCAGGCCATGTCCGCGCTGTACGCGTTCTCCCGCCGTGTCGACGACATCGGCGACGGCACGCTCGCGCCCGAGGCCAAGCGCGACCGCCTCGAAGTGACGCGGGCCCTGCTGGACCGCGTCCGGCAGGGTGCGATCGCCGAGGACGACACCGACCCGGTCGCCGTCGCTCTCGCGGACGCGGCACAGCGCTTCCCGATCCCGCTCGACGGGCTCGACGAGCTCATCGACGGTGTCCAGATGGACGTACGCGGCGAGGCCTACGAGACCTGGGACGACCTCAAGGTCTACTGCCGCTGCGTGGCGGGCGCGATCGGACGGCTCTCCCTCGGCGTGTTCGGTACTCAGCCCGGCGCACGCGGCGCCGAACGCGCTCCCGAGTACGCCGACACGCTGGGCCTCGCCCTCCAACTCACCAACATCCTCAGGGACGTTCGCGAGGACGCGGCCAACGGGCGCACCTACCTGCCCGCCGACGATCTCGCCAAGTTCGGCTGCTCCGCCGGATTCCACTCGGCGACCCCGCCGGCCGGCTCCGACTTCGCGGGCCTCGTCCACTTCGAAGTACGGCGCGCCCGGGCCCTCTTCGCCGAGGGCTACCGGCTGCTGCCCATGCTCGACCGGCGCAGCGGTGCCTGTGTCGCCGCCATGGCCGGCATCTACCGCCGCCTGCTCGACCGCATCGAGCGCGACCCCGAAGCGGTGCTGCGCGGCCGCGTCTCGCTCCCCGGCCGCGAGAAGGCGTTCGTGGCGGTGCGCGGTCTGTCGGGGCTCGACGCCCGGCACATCACCCGTCAGAGAGGGCGCGCCTGATGCCACGGCCCGACACGCACAACCGGCGGGCAACCGTCCGGACCGGTCCGGCGTCCCTGACGGCAACGGCCCGAGGGGAGGTCGCATGACGGACGAGGACATGCGTTCCCGGCACGCGGTGGTGATCGGCGGCGGACTGGCCGGTATCACCGCGGCGCTTCAGCTCGCCGACGCGGGCGTGGGCGTCACTCTCGTCGAAGGCCGCCCACGACTGGGCGGCCTCGCCTTCTCCTTCCAGCGCGGCGCCCTGACCGTCGACAACGGCCAGCACGTCTATCTGCGCTGCTGCACCGCCTACCGCTGGTTCCTCGACCGCGTCGACGGTGCCGCGCTGGCCCCGCTCCAGGACCGGCTGGACGTCCCCGTCCTGGACGTGGCCCGCGCCGGCGGACCCCGGCTCGGCCGGCTGCGCCGCACCGCGCTGCCCGTACCGCTGCACCTCGCCGCCAGCCTCGCCACCTATCCGCATCTCTCGCTCGCCGAGCGGGCGAGTGTGGGACGCGCCGCCCTCGCGCTCGGCAGGCTCGACCCGGCCGATCCCGCGCTGGACGGCATCGACTTCGCGACCTGGCTCGGGCGGCACGGCCAGTCGCAGCGCACCATCGAGGCGCTCTGGGACCTCGTGGGGGTCGCGACCCTGAACGCCACCGCGCCCCACGCCTCCATGGGGCTCGCCGCGATGGTCTTCAAGACCGGACTGCTCTCCGAGCCGGGTGCCGCGGACATCGGCTGGGCCCGGGTGCCGCTCGGTGACCTGCACGACACCCTCGCCCGCAAGGCCCTCGACTCCGCCGGTGTCCGCACCGAGCTGTCGACCAGGGTGCGCGCCGTATCCCGCGCGGACCACGGCCGGTGGCACGTCGACATCGCCGGCGAGCGGCTGGAGGCCGACACCGTCGTCCTCGCCGTGGCGCAGCGCGAGGCCCACGACCTGCTGCCCGAGGGCGCCGTCGAGGACCCCGACCGGCTGCTCGACATCGGCACCGCGCCGATCCTCAACATCCATGTCGTGTACGACCGCAAGGTGCTGCGCCGGCCGTTCTTCACCGCGCTGGGCACCCCGGTCCAGTGGGTGTTCGACCGTACGGAGGCATCGGGGCTCACGGAGGGTCAGTACCTGGCGCTGTCCCAGTCGGCCGCCCAGGACGAGATCGACACCCCGGTCGCCGAGCTGCGCGCACGCTATCTGCCGGAGCTGGAGCGGCTGTTGCCCGCCGCCCGCGGTGCGCAGGTGCGTGACTTCTTCGTCACCCGTGAGCGCACGGCGACCTTCGCACCCTCGCCGGGCGTCGGCAGGCTGCGCCCCGGTGCCCGAACCCGTGCGCCGGGGCTGTACCTTGCGGGCGCGTGGACCGCCACCGGCTGGCCCGCGACCATGGAGGGTGCCGTACGCAGCGGCTTCAGTGCCGCCGGCGCCGCGCTCTCCGCTCTCGGCCGCTCCCATGAACATCCGCTCAAGGAGGCGGCGTGAGCATCAGTACTGGAACAAGAGGAGAGACCGTGCCGACAGTGCCTTCGGCGAACCCGGCTGACGACACCGCAGCGGACGTGGACATCGTCGCGCTGCTGGAGCGCGGGCGGACCATGTCGACGCCGGTGCTGCGTGCGGCCGTGGACCGGCTCGCACCGCCCATGGACACCGTCGCCGCGTACCACTTCGGCTGGATCGACGCCGAGGGCCGGCCTTCGGACGGTGACGGCGGCAAGGCCGTGCGCCCCGCGCTCGCCCTGCTGTCCGCCGAGGCGGCCGGGGCGTCGCCCGAGACCGGCATCCCCGGCGCGGTCGCGGTCGAGCTGGTGCACAACTTCTCGCTGCTGCACGACGACCTGATGGACGGCGACGAGCAGCGCCGTCACCGCGACACCGTGTGGAAGGTGCACGGCCCGGCGCAGGCGATCCTCGTCGGTGACGCGCTGTTCGCCCTGGCCAATGAGGTCCTGCTGGAGCTCGGCACGGTCGATGCCGGGCGGGCGACCCGGCGGCTGACCACCGCGACCCGCAAGCTGATCGACGGCCAGGCCCAGGACATCTCCTACGAGCACCGCGAGCGGGTCACCGTCGAGGAGTGCCTGGAGATGGAGGGCAACAAGACCGGCGCACTGCTCGCCTGCGCCGTCTCCATCGGCGCCGTGCTCGGCGGGGCGGACGACCGTACCGCCGACACGCTGGAGGCGTACGGCTACCACCTCGGACTCGCCTTCCAGGCCGTGGACGATCTGCTGGGCATCTGGGGCGACCCCGTCGCCACCGGCAAGCAGACCTGGAGCGATCTGCGCCAGCGCAAGAAGTCCCTGCCGGTCGTCGCCGCGCTCGCCGCCGGAGGACCCGCCTCGCAGCGCCTCGGGGAGCTGCTCGCGGCCGACGCCAAGAGCAACGACTTCGACAGCTTCTCCGAGGAGGAGTTCGCCACCCGGGCGGCCCTCATCGAGGAGGCCGGCGGCCGTGAGTGGACCTCCCAGGAGGCACGCAGGCAGCACGCGATCGCCGTCGACGCCCTGAACGGTGTCGAGATGCCCGCGCACGTCCGGGCGCAGCTCGTCGCGCTCGCCGACTTCGTCGTCGTCAGGAAGAGATGATCGCTATCGCCTGCACCATATGAATCGCAGTCGCCGGCCGGCGACCGGGCAACCGGTTGCCGGCCGACGGAGACCCCAGCACAGCAGATCAGCACTGCAACGAAGGGGAAGCCATGACAGCGACGACCGACGGAAGCAGCGGGCCCCTCAAGTCCCGCGCAGCCGCGGCCAGTTCAACAACCGACACACCGTTCGTCTCCCTCACGGGCCCGGCCAGGAGCGATCCGCCCGAGGCCGCACGGCATGCCGCGGAACGCTCCGTCGAGTATCTGCTGAGCATCCAGGACGCCGAGGGCTGGTGGAAGGGCGACCTCGAGACCAATGTGACGATGGACGCCGAGGATCTGCTGCTCCGTCAGTTCCTCGGTATCCAGGACGCGCGCACCACCGAGGCGGCCGGCCGCTTCATCCGTGGTGAGCAGCGCGAGGACGGCACCTGGGCGACGTTCTACGGCGGTCCCGCGGAGCTCTCCACCACCATCGAGGCCTACGTCGCGCTCCGGCTGGCGGGCGACCTGCCGGACGATCCGCACATGGCGCGCGCCGCCGCCTGGATCAGGGAACACGGCGGCATCGCGCAGAGCCGGGTCTTCACCCGCATCTGGCTCGCATTGTTCGGCTGGTGGAAGTGGGACGACCTCCCGGAACTGCCGCCCGAGCTGATCTTCCTGCCCTCGTGGTTCCCCCTGAACATCTACGACTTCGGCTGCTGGGCCCGGCAGACCATCGTGCCGCTCACGGTGGTCTCGGCGAAGCGGCCGGTGCGGCCGGCGCCGTTCGCGCTCGACGAGCTGCACACCGATCCCGCGCGGCCGAACCCGGGCAAGCCGCTTGCGCCCGCCACCAGTTGGGACGGCTTCTTCCAGCGCACCGACAAGGCGCTGCACCTGTACCGCAAGGTCGCCCCGCGCAGGCTGCGCCGGGCCGCGATGAACGCCGCCGCGCGGTGGATCATCGAACGCCAGGAGAACGACGGCTGCTGGGGAGGCATCCAGCCGCCCGCCGTGTACTCGATCATCGCCCTGCACCTGCTGGGATACGACCTCCGGCATCCGGTGATGCGGGCAGGGCTGGAGTCGCTGGACCGCTTCACCGTGTGGCGCGAGGACGGCGCGCGCATGATCGAGGCCTGTCAGTCGCCGGTGTGGGACACCTGCCTCGCCACCATCGCCCTCGCCGACGCGGGACTGCCCGCCGACCATCCCGCCCTGGTGAAGGCGGCCGACTGGATGCTCGGCGAGGAGATCGTGCGGCCCGGCGACTGGGCGGTGCGCAGGCCCCAACTCGCGCCGGGCGGCTGGGCGTTCGAGTTCCACAATGACAACTACCCGGACATCGACGACACCGCCGAGGTCATCCTCGCGCTGCGCAGGGTCAAGCACCCCGACCCCTCGCAGGTCGAGGGCGCCATCGTCCGGGCCGGCCGCTGGACGCTGGGCATGCAGTCGAAGAACGGCGCCTGGGGTGCTTTCGACGCCGACAACACCAGCGCCTTCCCCAACCGGCTGCCGTTCTGCGACTTCGGTGAGGTGATCGACCCGCCGTCGGCGGACGTCACCGCGCATGTCGTGGAGATGCTCGCGCACGAGGGAAAGGCCCATCACCCGCGCACCCGCCGCGGTATCGACTGGCTCCTCGCCGAACAGGAGCCGAACGGCGCCTGGTTCGGCCGCTGGGGAGTCAACTACGTCTACGGAACCGGCTCGGTGGTCCCCGCACTCGCCGCCGCCGGGGTGCCCGCTTCGCATCCAGCGATCCGCCGTGCGGTCCGCTGGCTCGAATCCGTCCAGAACGACGACGGCGGCTGGGGCGAGGACCTGCGCTCCTACCGGGAGGAGGAGTGGGTCGGCCACGGCGCATCCACGGCCTCCCAGACCGCGTGGGCACTGCTCGCGCTGCTGGCTGCGGGGGAGCGGGGGAGCAAGGCGGTCGAGCGGGGTGTCACCTGGCTGGCCGTGACCCAGCGGGCCGACGGTTCCTGGGACGAGCCCCACTTCACGGGGACCGGCTTCCCCTGGGACTTCTCGATCAACTACCACCTCTACCGGCAGGTCTTTCCGCTGACCGCGCTCGGCCGGTACGTGCACGGCGAACCGTTCGCCGGGCGCGCGCCCGCCCGCAAGGGGGGCTGATGGCAGCTTCCCCGAGGCCCTCCGGCTCCGCCTCGCCGCTGCTGATCGCCTGTGCGCTCGGTATCGAGAAGGCCGCCCTGCGCAGCGGCGACCGCAGCGGCGCGCGGGGGCCGGTGACCGTGCTGCGTACGGGCATGGGGCCGCAGAACGCGGAACGTGCCGTACGCGCGGCCCTGAGTGCCACGGCCATGGGCGGGGCGCCGGTCGTGGCGTCCGGATTCTGTGCGGGGCTCGCCCCGGGGATGCATCCCGGGGACCTGATCGTCGCCGACGAGACCCGCCACCCCGCCGGTACCAGCCGCTGCACGGACACGGAACTGCTGGTCAAGGCCGTGGCCAGGGCCGTGCCCGGGCGCGCGGTGCACTGCGGTCCGCTGATCGGTTCCGATCATGTCGTCCGCGGTCCCGAGCGGGCGGCCCTGTGTGCCACCGGCGCGATCGCGGTGGACATGGAGTCCGCCGTCACGCTCCGCACAGCGCTGGGCGCCGGACCCCGCCCGGTTGCGGCCGTCCGAGTGGTCGTGGACGCTCCAGAGCATGAGCTCGTCCGTATTGGCACGGTCCGCGGTGGAATATCAGCCTTCCGTGTTCTTCGTGCCGTGCTTCCTGCTTTCTTTGAATGGCACCGTTCTTTGCTGCTCCCCAGGAGGTGAGCTAGATGGCCATGCCGCTTCGTCAGACCATCAGGGTCGGGACGTACCTCTTCGAACAGAAACTCCGCAAGCGGGAGAAGTTTCCGCTCATCGTCGAGCTGGAGCCGCTCTTCGCCTGCAATCTGGCGTGTGAGGGGTGCGGGAAGATCCAGCATCCGGCCGGTGTCCTCAAGCAGCGCATGCCGGTGGCGCAGGCGGTGGGTGCGGTGCTCGAATCGGGCGCGCCCATGGTCTCCATCGCCGGCGGTGAGCCGCTGATGCATCCTCAGATCGACGAGATCGTGCGCCAGTTGGTCGCGAAGAAGAAGTACGTCTTCCTCTGCACCAACGCGATGCTGCTGCGCAAGAAGATCGAGAAGTTCACCCCCTCCCCGTACTTCGCCTTCGCCGTGCACATCGACGGGCTGCGCGAGCGGCACGACGAGTCGGTGGCCAAGGAAGGCGTCTTCGACGAGGCCGTGGAGGCGATCAAGGAGGCCAAGCGCCGCGGCTTCCGGGTCACGACGAACTCGACCTTCTTCAACACCGACACCCCGCAGACCGTCATCGAGGTGCTCAACTACCTGAACGACGAGCTGAAGGTGGACGAGATGATGATCTCGCCCGCGTACGCGTACGAGAAGGCACCCGACCAGGAGCACTTCCTGGGTGTCGAGCAGACCCGCGAGCTGTTCAAGAAGTCCTTCGCGGGCGGCAACCGGCGGCGCTGGCGGCTCAACCACTCGCCGCTGTTCCTCGACTTCCTCGAGGGCAAGGCGGACTTCCCGTGCACGGCGTGGGCGATCCCCAACTACTCGCTCTTCGGCTGGCAGCGGCCCTGCTACCTGATGAGCGACGGGTACGTCCCCACGTACCGGGAGCTCATCGAGGAGACGGACTGGAGCAAGTACGGCCGGGGCAAGGACCCGCGCTGCGCCAACTGCATGGCGCACTGCGGCTACGAGCCCACCGCCGTCCTCGCCACCATGGGCTCCCTCAAGGAGTCCATCAGGGCGGCGCGGGAGACCGTCTCGGGAAACCACGGGTGACGTGATGTCCTCAGAGCCTGTCGCACTGGGGCTCCCGGTGCTGCCGGCCCGGCCGATCGCGATGCGCCGCCACTCGCGGCGCATCCAGGTCGGGTCGGTGGCCGTCGGCGGGGACGCCCCGGTGTCGGTGCAGTCGATGACGACGACCAGGACGTCGGACATCGGTGCCACGCTGCAGCAGATCGCTGAACTGACCGCGTCCGGTTGCCAGATCGTGCGGGTGGCGTGCCCGACGCAGGACGACGCGGACGCGTTGTCGACGATCGCGCGGAAGTCGCAGATCCCGGTGATCGCGGACATTCATTTTCAGCCGAAGTATGTGTTCGCGGCGATCGACGCGGGCTGTGCGGCGGTGCGGGTGAACCCGGGGAACATCAAGCAGTTCGACGACAAGGTGAAGGAGATCGCGCGGGCGGCGGGTGATGCGGGGACCCCGATCCGGATCGGGGTGAACGCGGGTTCGCTGGATGCGCGGCTGCTGGCGAAGTACGGGAAGGCTACGCCGGAGGCGCTGGTGGAGTCGGCGCTGTGGGAGGCGTCGCTGTTCGAGGAGCACGGTTTCCGGGACATCAAGATCTCGGTGAAGCACAACGACCCGGTCGTGATGGTCAACGCCTACCGGCAGCTGGCTGCGCAGTCGGACTATCCGCTGCACCTGGGTGTGACGGAGGCCGGTCCCGCCTTCCAGGGCACGATCAAGTCGGCGGTGGCGTTCGGTGCGCTGCTGAGTGAGGGGATCGGGGACACGATCCGGGTTTCTCTGTCGGCGCCGCCGGCGGAGGAGGTCAAGGTCGGTATCCAGATTCTGGAGTCGCTCAATCTGCGTCAGCGCCGGCTGGAGATTGTGTCGTGTCCGTCGTGCGGTCGGGCGCAGGTGGATGTGTACAAGCTGGCGGATGAGGTGACGGCGGGTCTGGAGGGCATGGAGGTGCCTCTGCGGGTCGCGGTCATGGGGTGTGTGGTGAACGGCCCGGGTGAGGCCCGTGAGGCCGATCTGGGTGTGGCGTCCGGCAATGGCAAGGGTCAGATCTTCGTCAAGGGCGAGGTCATCAAGACGGTGCCCGAGTCGAAGATCGTGGAGACCCTCATCGAAGAGGCGCTGAAGATCGCCGAACAGATGGAGGACACCGGGGCGGTATCGGGTCCGCCCGCCGTCACCGTGAGCTGAACCGGCAAGTGAAGGGGGTCCGACCGTGACGATTCTGGAGAGCATCAGGGGGCCGCGCGATCTCAAGGCGCTGACCGACGAGGAAATCGAGGAACTCAGCAGAGAGATCAGAGAGTTCCTGGTCCATGCGGTGGCCAGAACGGGGGGCCATCTCGGCCCCAATCTCGGCGTGGTGGAGCTGACGCTGGCTCTGCACCGCGTGTTCGAATCGCCCGTCGACCGCATCCTGTGGGACACCGGCCACCAGAGCTATGTGCACAAGCTGCTCACCGGCCGTCAGGACTTCTCCAAGCTGCGGGGCAAGGGCGGGCTCTCCGGCTACCCCTCCCGTGAGGAGTCGGAGCACGACGTCATCGAGAACTCCCACGCGTCCACCGTGCTCGGCTGGGCCGACGGACTCGCCAAGGCTCATCAGGTGCTCGGTTCCACCGGCCATGTCGTGGCCGTCATCGGGGACGGCGCGCTGACCGGCGGTATGGCCTGGGAGGCGCTGAACAACATCGCCGCGGCCAAGGACCGCCCGCTGATCATCGTCGTGAACGACAACGAGCGTTCCTACGCGCCCACGATCGGCGGCCTCGCGAACCACCTCGCCACTCTCCGGACGACCGACGGCTACGAGCGCTTCCTCGCCTGGGGCAAGGACGTCCTCCACCACACCCCGGTCGTCGGCAAGCCGCTGTACGAGTCCCTGCACGGGGCCAAGAAGGGCTTCAAGGACGCCTTCGCCCCGCAGGGGATGTTCGAGGACCTGGGCCTGAAGTACGTGGGACCCATCGACGGGCACGATGTGGCGGCGGTCGAGTCGGCGCTGCGGCGGGCCGCCCGTTTCCACGGGCCCGTCCTGGTCCACTGTCTGACCGAGAAGGGCCGCGGCTACCAGCCGGCGGTCGAGGACGAGGCCGACCGGTTCCACACGGTCGGCGTGATGGACCCGCTCACCTGCGAGCCGCTGACGCCCGCCGGCGGACCGTCGTGGACCTCGGTGTTCGGTGACGAGATCGCCGAGATCGGTGCGGAGCGGCCGGACGTCGTCGCGATCACCGCCGCGATGCTTCACCCGGTCGGCCTCACCCGGTTCGCCGAGCGCTTCCCGGACCGTGTGTGGGACGTCGGGATCGCCGAGCAGCACGCCGCGGTCTCCGCGGCCGGACTGGCCACCGGCGGACTGCATCCCGTCGTCGCCGTCTACGCCACCTTCCTCAACCGCGCCTTCGACCAGCTGCTGATGGACGTCGCCCTGCACCGGTGCGGCGTGACCTTCGTGCTGGACCGGGCCGGGGTCACCGGAGTCGACGGGCCCTCGCACAACGGCATGTGGGACATGTCGATCCTCCAGGTCGTCCCGGGCCTGCGGATCGCCGCTCCCCGCGACGCCGAGCGGCTGCGCCAGGAGCTGCGCGAGGCCGTCGCGGTGGACGACGCACCGACCGTGCTGCGCTTCCCGAAGGAGACGGTGAGCGAGCCCGTCGAGGCCGTCGACCGGGTCGGCGGCATGGACGTCCTGCACCGTGCGGAGGACCCCGAGGTGCTGCTGGTGTCCGTGGGCGCACTCGCCTCCGTCTGCCTTCAGGCGGTGGACCTGCTCCGCGGGCGCGGGATCCGCTGCACGGTGGTGGACCCGCGGTGGGTCAAGCCGGTGGACGAACAGCTCCCACCGCTCGCCGCGGCGCACCGGCTGGTGGCCGTCGTGGAGGACAACAGCCGGGCCGGCGGCGTGGGTTCGGCCGTGGGGCAGGCGCTCCGGGACGCGGGAGTGGACGTGCCGCTGCGCACGTTCGGCATCCCCGAGCAGTTCCTCGCCCACGCCAAACGCGGCGAGGTGCTCGCCGACATCGGCCTCACACCGGTGGAGATCGCGGGACGGATCAGTGCCGCCCTCGTGCCTAAGGAGAACTGAGGAATGACCGAGCCGCTCAAGGCATGCGAGCAGCCTCCCGGCGCGGAGCCGCCCAAGGGCTTCGACCTCGCGAAGCTGCTCGCCGAGCGCGGGGCCGAGCGCTACGACCTGCATCTGCGGCACCTCAATCACCAACTGCCGCGCATGCTGCACACCATCGGCTTCGACAAGGTCTACGAACGGGCCGAAGGCGCCTACTTCTGGGACGCCGAGGGCAACGACTACCTCGACATGCTCGCGGGCTTCGGGGTGATGGGCCTCGGCCGCCACCACCCCGTCGTCCGCAAGGCGCTGCACGACGTGCTCGACGCCTCGCTCGCCGATCTCACCCGCTTCGACTGCCAGCCCCTGCCGGGGCTGCTCGCCGAGAAGCTGCTGGCGCACAGCCCGCATCTGGACCGGGTGTTCTTCGGCAACAGCGGTACGGAAGCGGTCGAGACCGCGCTGAAGTTCGCGCGGTACGCCACCGGCAGGCCGAGGGTGCTGTACTGCACCCACGCCTTCCACGGGCTGACCACCGGATCCCTGTCCGTCAACGGCGAGGCGTCCTTCCGGGACGGGTTCGCCCCGCTGCTGCCCGACACCGCCGTCGAGCCCGGCGACCTCGCCGCGCTGGAGCGCGAGCTGAGGCGCGGCGACGTGGCCGCCCTGGTGGTCGAGCCGATCCAGGGCAAGGGGGTCATCGAGCCCCCGCCCGGGTTCCTGCGCGCCGCTCAGGACGCACTGCGCCGGCACAAGGCACTGCTGATCGCCGACGAGGTGCAGACCGGTCTCGGCCGTACCGGCGACTTCTACGCCTACCAGCACGAGGACGTCGAGCCGGACCTCGTCTGCGTGGCGAAGGCGCTCTCCGGTGGCTACGTACCGGTGGGGGCGACCCTCGGCAAGGACTGGATCTTCAAGAAGGTCTACTCCTCGATGGACCGGGTCCTCGTGCACTCGGCGAGCTTCGGCTCCAACGCCCAGGCCATGGCCGCGGGGCTGGCTGTCCTGTCGGTGATCGAGGACGAGCAGGTCGTGGCGAACGCGCGGGCGACCGGCGATCTGCTGCGGTCCCGGCTGGCCGCGCTCGTCGACCGGTACGAGTTCCTGCACGAGGTACGCGGACGCGGTCTGATGATCGGCATCGAGTTCGGGCGGCCCGATTCGATCAAGCTCCGCAGCCGCTGGGCCATGCTCCAGGCGGCCCGTAAGGGTCTGTTCGCGCAGATGGTCGTGGTGCCCCTGCTCCAGAAGCACCGCATTCTCACCCAGGTCTCCGGCGACCATCTGGAGGTGATCAAGCTGATTCCGCCGCTGACGATCGGTGAACGGGAGGTCGACCGGTTCGTCGCCGCCTTCACGGCCGTGATGGATGACGCGCACGCCGGGGGCGGTCTGATGTGGGACTTCGGCAAGACCCTGGTGAAGCAGGCCGTCGCCAACCGCTGAGCTTTTGCCTCTGAGGCAAACGGTTTGCCTCAGAGGCACTTTCTCTGGCCCAATGGATGCATGACCAGCCATACGGGAGAGTCGGCGGGCGCGCTGCCCGACGTCGCGCCCCGGCTGCGCGATCTGCGCCGCCGCCGAGGGCTCACCCTGGAAGCAGCCGCGCATCGCGCCGAGCTGTCACCCGCCCATCTGTCCCGGCTGGAGACCGGCCGCCGGCAGCCGTCGCTGCCGATGCTGCTCGGTCTCGCCAGGATCTACGGTACGACGGTCGCCGAGCTTCTCGGCGAGCAGGCGCCCGAGCGTGAGCCCGTCATCCGGGCCGGTGCGCGCGAGCCCACCGCGGCGGACGGCTGGACCTACCACCAGGCCGGCGGATCCGGCCGCGCGATGCAGGCCCTGCGGGTGGTGGTGCCGTACGGAGCCCAGGGCGACCTGGTGCGCGTGCATCCGGGCGAGGAGTGGATCCACGTCCTCGACGGACGGCTGCGGCTGAGCCTCGGCGACACGGTGCACGAACTGGCCCCCGGGGACAGCGCGCACTTCGACTCGCTGACTCCGCACCGCATCGCGGCGGCCACCCCGGACGGGGCCGAGCTCTTGTTCGTGCACACGCTGCTGCAGAGCCCCGATCTGCATCCGCACGCCTGATCCGGGGACCCTCCGTACCGCCGAGCCGAAAGCGAGACCGTCGTGTCCGAGAGCAACGAGGAGAAGTCATTTCCCCGGGGGCTGGTGATCCGGCTCTTCGCGTATCTGGTGGCGGGCCATGTCTTCGCCGGGTTCCTCTACCTGCTGTTCACCGTGGGGGCGAAGTAGCCGGTTTCGGCGAGAGGTTCACGTACGGCGAGGGGCCGCACGTGAACCGGTGCGCTCACGCCGAGGGGCTCACGCCTCGTCGAGGAGCCGGGCCCGCAACTGCTCGCGCGTCTCGGGGCTCACCTTCAGGCCCTCGGTGAGATAGCGGTCGGTGGTGCCCCAGGTCTGGTCGATCGTGTCGAAC
Source organism: Streptomyces sp. AM8-1-1 (assembly GCF_032229325.1). NCBI lineage: Bacteria > Bacillati > Actinomycetota > Actinomycetes > Kitasatosporales > Streptomycetaceae > Streptomyces > Streptomyces sp. AM8-1-1. The sequence goes on along the minus strand of NZ_CP135086.1, from coordinate 1,207,732 downwards.
GCGGCGTGCAGATACGTGGAGCGTGCGTCGAAGAGGGGGCTCAGCAGCTCCATCACCTCCGGCGACATGCCGGCGGGAGAGTTGTCCTTGCGCCGGACCACGTAACGCCGGTGCGGGTCGTTGGACTTGAGGTAGTCCGCCTCGATCGCCTCGCGCTCCACCCCGACCGCCATCAGGGACACGGCGATCGACAGACCCGCGCGGTCCTTGCCCGCGGCGCAGTGCATCAGGGCCGGCACGCTGTTCTCGGCGAGTGCGTGCAGGACACGGCTGTGCTCGCCGGTGCGCTGCGTGATGATCGTGCGGTAGGAGGCGGACATCCTGTCCGCCGCCTTGCCGTCCGAGAGGATCGAGCGCAGCTGGTCGATGTTGCCCTCGCGGACCATCTTCCAGAACTCCGCGCCGTCGGCCGGGTCGGTGAGCGGCAGGTTCAAATTGCGTACGCCGGGAAGCTCGACGTCAGGACCTTCCAGCCGCATGTCCGCCGCATTGCGGAAGTCGAAGATCGTGTGCAGGCCGAGCGTCGTCAGGAACGAGGCGTCGGCCGCGGTCGCGTTCGCGAGATGGCCGCTGCGGAAGAGCTTTCCGTACCGCACCTGCCTGCCGTCCACGGTCGGCAGACCACCCACGTCCCGAAAGTTGCGCACACCGGCCAGTTCGGGCTCGGTCGACGGGACCTGCGGCAGCTGCTGCGTCACGTGAGCTCCTGAAGTCACTGCGGTCGGCGCCGGTCGCCGACGACGGCGGTTTCGACGATACGACATGGATTCGTCGGGCAATCATCTTGGCCCCGACCCCGCAGAGGCGTTGCACGGGCGGTGGTCCACGTCGGATGATGTGCGGGCCTGTGCGGACCTGTGAGTATCTGAGGGGTCGGGATGATCGAGAGCGTTGGCAAGGGTCGTACGTGGGTTCTCTCCGGACCGACGAGCAGCTATGCGCTGCACCTCACGGACGACGACGAGCTGTTGCATCTCCACTGGGGGCCGCGCATATCCGGTGCGGACGCCGAGGCGCTCGCGGACCGGGGGCTGCCGCCCTACTGGCCGTTCGAGTCCCCTCTCGACGGGCACGAGGAGTACCCCGTCGAGGGCGGCCCCCGTTTCGTCCGCCCCTCCCTCTCCGTCCGCACACCCCAGGTGCGCGGTACCGAGTGGGCTTTCGCCGACGCCTCCGCGGACGGCGACGAGCTGCGGCTGCGCTTCACGGACGCCGTGCACGGGCTGGGGCTCATCCTTCACCACCGCATGCGCGACGAGGCCGATGTGATCGAGCGCTGGGTGACGGTCGCCCATGAAGGGGAGGGGCCCGATCTGGAGCTGCTGCGGGCCGACTCTGCCGCCTGGACGCTGCCGCAGCGCGACGCCTGGCGGCTGAGCCAGCTGCACGGCCGGTGGGCCGCCGAGTCCCTGCTCGTACGGTCCCCGCTCACCTATGGCGAAAAGGTGCTCAGCAGCCGCCGCGGCCACACCGGCCACCAGCACCTTCCCTGGGTCGCGCTCGACGCGGACGGGGCGACCGAGGAACACGGCGAGGTCTACGGCTGCGCGCTCGGCTGGTCCGGGTCCTGGCGCATCAGCGTCCAGCAGCTGCCCGACGGCCTGGTGCAGATTACCGGCGGGGCCGGTTACGACGACTCCGGACTGCTCAAGCTCGCTCCCGGGCAGAGCTACACCTCACCCGTATTCGCCGGTCTGTGGAGCGCCGAGGGGTTCGGCGGCGCCAGTCGTGCCTGGCACACGTGGCAGCGCGCGCGGGTGATCCCGGACGCCGCCGCCGACCGGCCCGTGCTCTACAACTCCTGGGAGGCGACGAACTTCGACATCTCCGAGGACCAGCAGCGCGCGCTCGCCCGGCGGGCGGCGGACATGGGCGTCGAGCTGTTCGTGGTCGACGACGCCTGGTTCGGGCAGCGGACGAGCGACCGCGCCGGCCTCGGCGACTGGACCCCCAACCCGGACCGCTTCCCGAACGGCCTGCGGCCGCTCGCGGACGAAGTGCACGAGCTGGGCATGCAGTTCGGCATCTGGGTCGAGCCGGAGATGGTCAACGCCGACAGCGATCTCTACCGGGCGCATCCCGACTGGGTGCAGCACCACCCCGGACGGACCAGGACCGAGCTCCGCAATCAGCTGGTCCTGAACCTCGCCCGCAAGGACGTGCAGGACTACCTGTGGGAGCAGTTGCACACGCTGCTCGGCAGCGCACCGATCGACTATGTGAAGTGGGACTTCAACCGCTGCTTCACGGACGCCGGCTGGCCCGGTGAGGACTATCCGCAGCGGCTGTGGGTGGAACACGTCGACGCCCTCTACGCGCTCCTGGAGCGGCTGCGTGCCGCACACCCCGGTGTCGCGTTCGAGTCCTGCTCCGGCGGTGGCGGCCGGATCGATCTGGGGATCCTCTCCCGCACCGACCAGGTGTGGACCTCGGACAACACCGATCCGCTGGACCGGCTCGCGATCCAGGACGGCTTCACCCAGATCCACCCCGCGCGGGTGATGGCCGCCTGGGTCACCGACAGCCCCAATGTCCAGCTCAACGGGCGATTCAGCAGCCTGCGCTTCCGCTTCGTGAGCGCCATGGCGGGTGTGCTCGGGGTGGGCGGTGACCTGACCGAGTGGACCGAGGAGGAGCTGGCCGAGGCGCGCGACTGGGTGGAGCTCTACAAGAGGATCCGTCCGGTCGTGCAGCACGGAGACCTGTACCGGCTGCGGGCACCGGAGGGCGGGCTCAGCGCCGTGCAGTACCTGCGCGGGGACGAGACCGTCGTCCTCGCCTGGCTCCAGGCGCAGCACTACGGCGAGCAGCCGCCGCGGCTGAGGCTGCGCGGCCTCGACCCGGCCGCGGCCTACGAGTGCCAGGACACCATGCAGGTGCACCGGGGATCGGTGCTGCTCCATCACGGGCTGCAGACCGGGCTGAAGGGTGACATGGACGCCATGGTGATCAGGTTGCGGCGAATTGGCTGATACCGCTCACCATTCTTTATGTCTGGGCTTTCTGTCCGAATTGAACTGTTCGCCATAGCCTGCCCCATCTGGAATGGAGATGGGAAAAGGCCCGTGAGCAGGATCTCATTCGTGACGGACCGTGGCTGATCCACCGGCCAGAACTGCGACACCAGAAGGAAGTTGACGCTCCCTCGTCCACGGAGTGTGACCGGAATTTCCCGTCAGATATGCATGTGGCCCCTGATCGGAAAAAGAGGTGGCTTGTTCCCGTCCGCAATGCTCGCTTACGGTCACGGAAATCCGGACGGACCGCCTAATCCTGCCGCCGACCGGAATACCCACCCACCCACGTGTGGCAGGAGCGGGGGACCCAGGTAGTACGCCGTCCGGTGCTCCGGACGGCTTGGGGTGAAGTCACGCAGCAACGTGACCGGGCATCTCCAGCCCGAACCCGACAGCTCACCTCGCCGGCGCCGGAGAGGAATGCGCCATGCCCGGAAAGGGTAAGCACCGCCGTCCCAAGTCCCGTTCCCTCTCCCGCGGTTTCGTCGCCGCGGGTACCGGTGGCGCAGCCATCGCCCTCCCGCTGATGGGTGCGGCAGGCGCCCACGCCGCGGACAAGGCGGCCCCCGCCGCGGCCCCGGCCGTCGCTCCGCAGAAGGCGGCCGCCGCTCCGGCCGCTTCCACCGCGCAGAAGCCGGCCGCCCCCACGTCGTACCGCGTCGTCGCCGGTGACTATCTGTCCAAGATCGCCGCCGAGCACGACGTCCGTGGCGGCTGGCAGAAGCTGTACGCGGACAACCGTGCCGCCGTGGGCGACGACCCCGCGCTGATCCACCCGGGCCTCAAGCTCACCATCGGCGCCAAGGCCCAGGAGCAGCCGGCCGAGAAGCCGGCGCGGAAGGCCGCCCCCGCGAAGCCGAAGGCCTCGGACAACGAGGACCGCGCCTCCCGCAGCGAGTCCCGCGAGAGCGGCACGGCCGCGAAGGCCTCGACGAGCGACGCGGCCGAATCCGCGCCGCAGGAGAACGCCTCCGGCTACTCCGCGCCGCTGGACTCCGCCGCCGTCACGACCCCCTACCGCGCCTCCGGCGCCATGTGGTCCAGCGGCTACCACACCGGTATCGACTTCGCCGCGTCCACCGGCACCACGGTCAAGTCCGTGGGCCCGGGCAGCGTCGTCTCCGCCGGGTGGAGCGGTGCGTACGGCAACGAGGTCGTCATCCAGCACACCGACGGCACCTACTCCCAGTACGCCCACCTCTCGTCGCTGACCGTCTCCGCGGGTCAGAACGTGAGCGGTGGACAGCAGATCGGCCTCTCCGGCTCCACGGGCAACTCCAGCGGCCCGCACCTGCACTTCGAGATCCGCACCGGCCCGAGCTACGGCTCGGACATGGACCCGGTCTCGTACCTGCGCCAGTACGGCGTTTCTCTCTGACGCACCCAAAACGCCCGAATCCCCTCGTGCCGCCCCTTTTGGCACGGGGGGATTCGGCGTATTCCGCGCTTGTCGAAACTTGACCGGTGGCAAAGATCACGCACCGTCAACCCCTCCTTACGGTCGCGTAGGTCACACCCGTAAGGACAGGATGAGTCCTTGTGGCAGACGATTCGAGAACAGACGGAACAGGCGCAATCGGGTCGTACGCGGCGATCGGTGACAGCTTCACCGAAGGCGTCGGAGACCCGGGACCGGACGGGGCGTTCGTCGGCTGGGCGGACCGGTTCGCGGTCCTGCTCGACGACCGGATGCCCGAACACACCTTTCGCTACGCCAACCTCGCCGTGCGCGGCCGGCTGCTCGACCAGATCGTCGCGGAGCAGGTGCCGCGGGCGAGGGAACTCGCCCCGGACCTGGTGACGTTCTGCGCCGGCGGCAACGACATCATCCGCCCGGGCAGCGACCCCGACGACGTGGCCGAACGCTTCGAGCGAGCCGTCGCCGACCTCACCGGCGCGGTCGGGACGGTGATGGTCACCACCGGCTTCGACACCCGCGGTGTGCCGGTGCTGCGCCATCTGCGCGGCAAGATCGCCACGTACACGGCCCATGTCCGCGCCATCGCCGATCGCTACGACTGTCCCGTGCTCGACCTCTGGTCGCTCAAGTCGGTCCAGGACAGGCGGGCGTGGGACGGCGACCGGCTGCACCTGTCGCCCGAGGGGCACACCCGGGTCGCCCTGCGCGCCGCCCAGGTCCTCGGACTCGACGTGCCCGCCGACCCGGACCAGGAGTGGCCGGTCCTGCCGCCGCGCGCTCCCTTCGAGGTGCGCCGCGACAACGTCCAGTGGGCACGCGAGCACCTGGTGCCGTGGATCGGCCGCAGGCTGCGCGGCGAGAGCTCGGGCGACCACGTCGCGGCGAAGCGGCCGGACCTGCTGCCGCTGTGAGGCGGGCGGTGGGGAACGGCTAGCGGCCGGCAGGTCGGGCCGGGATCCGCTCCAGCACCCCGCCGGCGAACACGTCGTACAACGGCAACGACTCCAGGTGGACATAGCCGATGTGGCAGTCGCAGACGGCCAGCGGACAGGCGCGGGGGCGCAGCGCCTGCCGGTAGGTGCCGTCGTAGAGGTTCCCGAGCTCGTCCGGGACGAAGTGACAGCGCCGCACCGTGCCGTCCCCGTCCACGGAGACGACCGATTCGCCCGTCCGGCAGGGCAGCCCGGCCGACCGGTGCGGATGGCGGCTGTACGCGAACAGCGGGTCGAGTTCGCTCCACTCGGCGGCCTCGGCGTGGGTGTAGGTGCGGCCCTCCGCCGCGTTCACCCAGAGGTAGACATGGGCCGGCAGTTCGGCGCGGAGCCGGCGGGCGTGCTCCAGGTGCTCGGGGAAGCCGACGATGCCGACGCTGAAGCGGACCCCGCGCGCGGCGAGATCCCGGCACTTGCCGAGGAAGCGGTCGTACGGCGTCTGGCCCGGGTGGTAGGTGCACCAGAGCGCCAGGGTGTCCGGGTCCGCGTCCGTGAGCCAGTCGGTGCGGCAGCTCAGGTTGGTCTGGATCGCCACCCGCCGGACCTGCGGCAGCCGGGACAGATCGACGAGCGCCCTGCGGTACCAGGAACGGACCAGCCCCTCGCCCCAAGGCGTGAACAGCACCGCCAGACGGTCGTCGGTCTGCTCGCACACCCATCCGGCGAAGCGTTCCAGAGCTGCCCGGTCAGCACGCAGCTGCTCGGTGCTGTCCCGCCGCTTGGCGAACGGGCAGTAGGGGCAGTCGTAGTCGCACGAAGCGAGCGGGCCCCGGTACAGGAGGGTCAGATCCATCTGCGGCTCACTTCGGTTCGTACGCGGCCATGGCGGCGCGCACGGCGGGTGAGAAGAGCTCCGGACCGAGCGCGTCCGAGTGCGCCAGGCCCTCCGCACTGAGCCTCAGCCGGTCCGGTGCGGCGGTGTCGTCGAGCCAGCCGAGCGACGCGAACCGCTCCAGCTCCGCCCCGAAGTCGTGGGCAGGGTGGTGTCCGAACCGCTGCCGGTACTCCTTCACCTCCATGCCCTCCGCCTGGAGAAGCGACTGGAGCAGATGGCGTCGCCGGGCCTCGGACTCGTCGATGCGGCGGCCGACCTCGGCACGGCCGAAGTCCTTGGTGGCCGTGTAGTCGTCGATGATGCTGCGGACCTGGTGCATGTCCACGGCGTAGTCGAAGGAGTAGTGCAGGGCGGAGGTGTAGGAGCGGGCGCCGCAGCCGAGGCCGATCATGCCGTCGGTCTGGCAGGCGTAGTCGTCCGCGCCCTGTGCGGGAGCCCCCGTGCGGCGGAACATCCGCATCGACACCTGCTCGTATCCCTCGGCGAGGAGATGGTCACGGCCCTCGCGGTACAGCTCCAGGCGCTGTGCGTCCCATGCCTCGTCGCTGCCCGTCGCTCGACGGCCCAGACCCGTGAGCGGTCTGACGTAGAGCGGGTAGAGATACAGCTCCTCCGGCTCCCAGGCGAGCGCGGCGTCCAGCGAACGGCGCCAGCTCCCCGGGGTCTGGCCCTCGATGCCGTAGATCAGGTCGATGTTGAGGACGGGGATGCGGGCATCGCGTATCCGGGACAGCGCGGACTCCACGTCGGCGCGGCGCTGCGGTCGGACGGCGGCCCGGGCCTCCTGGTCGTCGAAGCTCTGTACGCCGATGCTGAGCCGGGTGGCACCACGGTCGGCGAGGACGGCGAGCCGGTCCGCGGTCGCGGTGGCCGGAGAGGTCTCCACGGACAGCGGGACGGCGCGCAGATCCACGCCGGTCCTCTTCTCGGCGATGTCGCACAGCCGGTCCAGCTCGCCGGCGGTCAGGAAGGTGGGGGTGCCGCCACCGAAGGCCGCGGCGGCGAAGCGCACCGGATCCCGGTCCCCGAGCGCGTCCCGGACAGCGGTCGCCTGGCGGTCCAGTGCGTCGACATAGCGGGTGCTCAGCTCGTCGGGAGCGCCGATGCGGGTGAAGAGATTGCAGAAGCCGCAGCGGACCTCACAGAACGGTATGTGCAGATAGAGGGAGAGCGCGTCCTTGCGCTCCGCCGACCACAGCTCGCGCAGCGACGGCCGGTCGGGGAGCGGACGGTACGCCGTCTTGTGCGGATACGCGTAGACATAACTCTGGTACGGGCGGGGGCGGTTCACCGGTGCGCTCATGCCGTGGCCCCTTCGAGGAAGAAGTGGACGTACGGCACGGTCCAGACGGCCTCATGACCGAGACGGTGCCCGGTGTAGCCGTCGTCCCCGTAGGCCGTGCCGTGGTCGGAGCAGACGATGGCGAAGCAGCGCCGGCGGCTGCGCGCGGCGGCGAACAGCCGGCCGATATGACGGTCGACGTACTCCAGGGCTGCCGCGTGGGTCTCCCGCGTGTCGCCCGACTCCCGGGTGGCGCCCGGGAGATGGAACCAGTTGGGCTGGTGCAGCGAGGGAACGTTGACGAACAGGAACAGGCGCTGCTCGTGCGGGAGCCCGGCGACGATCTGCTCGGCACGCGCCACCTGCGCCTCGAAGGAGGTGGGCGACGCGACCCCGAACTCCGGCTCCCAGTGGCTCTCCTGGAACATCCCCGGGAGGACGGAGCCCAGCGGGCCCTGCTGGTTGAAGAAGCCCACGCCACCGACGCAGACCGTGCGGTACCCGGCCTGCGCCAGACCGGAGACGAGGTCGGGGGTGTCGAAGACGTAGGTCCTGGGGGCGGTCGTCTCACTGCCCGCGAAGCGTGCGGCGAACAGCCGCGGATGCGGTCCCGGTGCGGCCGGTGTCGGCAGGAAACCCGCGAAGATCGCCTGGTGGGAGGCGTAGGTGAAGCTGCCCGGCGCGTGTCGCTCCTGCCAGCGTCCGCCGGGCAGATGACGGGCCAGATGGGGAATGCGGCCGGCGGCCGCGAGCTCGGCGGCGACGTCGAAACGCAGTGTGTCGAGGGTGACGAGCAGCAGATCGTCGCGCCCGACGACCTCGTTCATGTCCGGGTCCGGGTCGGGGTCTGACGCCGGTGCCGGTGCCGGTGCCGGTGCCGGTGCCGGTGCCGGTGCCGGTACGGATGCCGGGGCTGCGGCCGGGTGTGAGGGTGGTGCCGGATTCGGGTGCGGGGCCCCGGACGTCGGGTGGGCGGAGGTCTCAGGCGGTGGCACGGTGCACGTTCCTTCTTCTGCCGGGATCGGCGGCTCTGCGTACGGCGGCGATCTGCGCCGCGTAGGTGTCCTGGCCCTCGGCCCCGCTGCCCGGCAGACCGGTGAGGCCCGGCAGCAGGTCGCCGAAGGCATTGACCTCGCCGACGGCGAAGCGCCGCCATCCGGTGGCGGGCAGCACATCGACGCCCACCCGCAGCGAGCCGGGGAAACAGGCCGCGGCCCGCTCGCACAGCTCCAGCATGCCGGTCCAACTGCCGCCCGCTGCCTCGGTCGCGGCGCGGGCAGCCGCCAGATCCCCGCGTGCTCCGCCAAGATGGAGGTTCGTCATCGGAGAGCGGCTCGTTCTGACGACCGCGTGGGTGGCGCGGCCGGCGACGACGACCACCCGCAGGTCGGCCGACCTTCCGCGTTGCGAGACCTTGGGCACCCAGCGCTCGATGTGCAGACCGTCCGGTGCGAGGGCGTCGACGAGGGCCGCCACCTCACGCTCGGTCGAATAGCGGCGTACGCGCAGGGAGTTGAAGAGCCGGCCCTGATCGTCCCGCTCCACGGAGGTCGTCGCCTGCACTCGGCCGCCGCCTGCCGTCTCCACGGCGAGCACGCCCGACGCCGAGGAGCCGTGGGCGAGTTTGACGAACATCCGGCGCAGCCCGGTGTCCTGCTGCAGGGCACGGACGTCCTCCCAGCCCCGTACCCTCGGTGCGGCTTCGCCGGACGTGGGCGAGTCGGGCACCGGGACCCCGGCTTCCCGCAACACACCGTGACAGCGCCGCTTGTCGAACAGCACCGCCAATTCGACCGGGTCGTCCAGCAACGTCGCTCCGGCACCCGTCGCGAGCTCGGCCACGGTCCTGGCGGCGCGCACGAACCGCTCGTACCAGCGGGCCGTACCCTCGACCCTCGCCGCGTCGTCCATGCCCCGCAGCTCCCGGTCCACCAGCGGATCCTCGCCGGGCGACTCGATGCGGACCCACTCGCCGGGGCGGAACCGTGCCCGGCCGCGCAGCACGTCGATCCACGGCACGGCGCGCACGTCGATACCGTCGGCACGCGCCGCGTCCCGGTACAGCGTGACGCGGCGGTTGCCGGGGATGCCGACCACCGCGAGCCGCGGCGAGGGCCGCACTGTCACTCCGCCACGGCCGTGTAGCGGTCCTCCCGGCCTTCCGCGCTCTCGTCCTCGGACAGGTCGACCTCCACGCCGTCCGCCCCGAACGCGCCGGACAGCCGGTCGGCCATCGGCTTGCTGATGAAGTGGTGGTGCAGATCGAGCTTCTTCAGATGTGAGAGCGGCTGCCCGTTCAGCAGGGCTTCGGCACCTTCGTCGCCCAGCGTGCCCATCGAGAGATCGAGGGTCTCCAGCCGCGCGACGACCGGGGCGCCGGCCACCGCCACGGCGATCTCGTCCTGTATCTCGCTGTTGCGCAGGGCCAGATACGTCAGGGAAGGAAGCCGGGTGCCCGCGAGGATCGGTTCCAGATCGGACACATCGGCGTTCGCGCCGTACCAGGAGGTGCCGAGCCAGAGGTCGAGGTGCTCCAGCGCGGGCAGATCACTCGCCGCGACACCGCGCACCACGGCCGCGTCCAGTCCGCCCGCCTCGATGGTGAGCGAGCGGAGCTTCTCGTGCCGCACGGCGGGAAAGGCCAGGCCCTGACCGCCGCGCACCCCGAACTCCAGGAGCTCGGGATAGGCGTCGAGGAGTGGCGTCACCAGCCCCTGGTTGATCCAGGAGATCTCGCACTCCTCGTACGTGATGTCGCCGACGAACAGCGCCCGCAGCCGCGGAAGTCGCTCGCGGGCCTCGACCAGCGCCGAGATGATGGGCTCCGGACCGGAGTCGAACGCCTCGCTCCACGGCCCGACGATCAGCGCCCGCACCTGCGTGGTGTCCACCGCGCCGAGGAAGCGGGCGAAGGCTTCCTCCCACTCCTCCTCGCTGTCGTACGAGTCGACCGCTATCCGCCACGCCACAGAAGGCACGCTCGGCAGTTCGGCCTTCGACCCGGCGTCGGGGAAGTCGAACACGGGCAGCCCGTGCAGCTCCTGCAGATGCTCCGAAATGGTCATGCGGGCTCCAGACACCGGACGGTGCGGTCGGGACGGCGTACATCGCTGACGAGCAGAGTTCTACCAAGCCGCACTGACAACGCTCTCCGCGGGGCCGGGCGACCGCGGCCGCGTCGCCGGACGAGGCCGGTCCGCCCGGGGCCCGATCGCCGTGCCGCCGCTGGTCCGGGCGGCGTTGTCAGACCCTGCCTCTAGCGTCGGTATCAGCTTCGGCGCACTCGGCGTCGGAAGTGAGGGGAGAGCCATGTACCGGCAGGGAGATGTGCTGATCGTGCCCGTCGCGGAGGAGGCTGTGCCGTCGCACATCGCGGGCACTCCCGGTGAGGCGCGGGACGGGCGGGGGCGGCTGGTCCTCGCGCTCGGCGAGGTGACGGGCCATGCCCACGCGGTCACCGGGCCCGGCCGGCTGGTGCGCGAACCGGGGCCGTTCGGCCCGATGGTCCTCCAACTGCCGGAGGGCGGCCGGGTGGTGCACGAGGAGCACGCGGCGATCACGCTGCCGAAGGGCTGGTACCGCGTCGTGCGCCAGCGCGAGTACCTGCCGGGCGCGGTGCGCAGCGTCGCGGACTGAACGACGAGCGGGACGGCAGGCACAGAGACACACAACGCACAGAGCAACACAACGCACAGAGCAACAGCAACAGCGACACGGCCGGACAGGGGACGGGGAAGAACATGCAGGACGTGGACATGTGGCGGGCCGTGGCGACGGCCACCGGCCCGGCGGACCGGGCGGCGGCCGAGGAGGGCCTGCGCCTCGCCTACCGCACCGCGGGGCTCGCGGAGCCGGAGCGGATCATCTGGGCCGCCTCGCCCCGTTCGGGCGTGAGCGAGGTGCGTGCCCTCCAGGGCGCCGGACGCTCCGTCCGCGACGAGGTACGCACCAGGCCCTGGGCCGAGGAACGCCGCCGTGTCCACGACGAGTTGGGCCCGGCGGGCTGGACGGAGCTGTGGAGCGTGACCGGCGCCCGGCTCTGGGACGGCACCCGCGCACTCGCCGAGCGGATCCGGACAGGTGTGGTGGACGACCTCCTCGCCGGAGAGCAGACCGAGACGCCTGCGGACCCGGCGACGCGGGGCGCCGCGACGCGGGCAGCCGAGACCGCGATACGCCTGATCCTGCTGGACGCCGTGCTCGGACAGCACGACGCGGCCTGGCTCGCCGCCTTCGACGGCCGCAGCGAACGGCTCAACGGGCTGGCCCGTGTCGCTCGCCAGGCCTGCTGGTGGTGGCCGTTCGAGAAGGCGGTCGTGATCTGCGAACGGCCCGTGGAACTGCACCGTGACGAGGCGGGCCGGCTCGACCACGGCGAAGGACCCGCGCTCGCCTTCTCCGACGGATTCGCTCTCCACGCATGGCGGGGCATGCCCGTCCCGGCAGCGTTCCTGCGGGAACTCTCCTCGCTCACACCCCAGCGCATACGCACCGAGGAGAACGCGGAACTGCGCCGGGTGATGCTCGAGTACTACGGCTACGACCGCTACCTCGCCGAGTCGGGTGCCCAGCCGGTCCACACCGACGAGTCCGGCACTCTGTGGCGGATCGCGCTGACCGACGACGAGGACGTGGTGATGGTCGAGGTGCTCAACTCCACCCCGGAGCCGGACGGCACACACCGCACCTACTGGCTGCGAGTGCCGCCCACGACCAGGACCGCGAGGGAAGGCGTGGCCTGGACCTTCGGCCTCGCGGAGGAGGCGTACGAACCACTGCTGCAGACCTGAGCGGGTCGGACCCCGAGCAGATCGGACCTGAGCAGATCAGACGTGGGCGGAACGGGCCTGAGCCGGTCGGACCGTCTGCGGCCTGACCGGCGCGGACCTGAACTGCTGCCGATCGACCTCTCGGACCCGGGACCGACCAGCCCCGGCCCCGGACCCGGGTCCGGCCGGTCCCGGGTCCGACCGGCCCCGCCCCGACCGGCCCCGCCCCGGCCGGCTCAGGCCAAGCCTGCTCGGACCGGCTCAGACCTGTGCCGCGCGGATCTGCTCCTGGCCGATCAGTGCGGTACTGCCCTCGCCCGTACAGGCGTGGGCGCCGGCGAGCGCTCCCAGCCGGGCGCACTCCTCCAGGTCGCGTCCGCCCAGCCTTCCGTAGAGGAAGCCGCTGACGTAGGCGTCTCCGGCGCCATTGGAGTCGACCACACGGCCGGGCGGGGCGACGGCGGGCACCGGTCGCGGTGTACTGCTCCCGTCGCGAGTGAGGAGATACGAGCCGCCGGCCCCGGCTGTCGCGACCACGGCCTGCGCGCGGCCGTCGCGCAGGATCTCCCGCATCACGTTCGCGATGCGCTCACCGGCGCCCGCGGCGCTGAGAAAGACGAGATCCGCACGCAGAGCGAACTCCCGCTGGTGGTCCGCGAGTCCGTCCCAGTCGTGCAGATCGGTGGAGACGGGGACACCGAGTTCCTCGATGTCGTCGAAGAGGAAGCGAGCGAAGTTCACGATCGACAGATGGACATGGCGGGCCTGCCGCAGATGAGGGAGGTAGGCATCGCGCGGCATCCGCAGATCGGCGGGGTCGCGGCCGTCGTAGAACGACATGCGGTGGCCGGACGGATCGACCAGATTGACCGCCCGGCGGGTTCCGGCGGGGGATATCAGTGCCTCGAACGCGACATCACCGGCGGCCAGCCGTTCCCGGACCTGGCGGCCCGGCCAGTCGTCGCCTATGTAGTCGAGGAGGGTGACGTTCAGGCCCAGGGCCCGGCAGCCCAGGGCCACGTTTCCGCCGGTGTGGCCGGGCCATTCGAGGATGGGGCCGACACCGAGCGAGTCGGAGAGCGGTACGGGCAGCGTGTCGACACGGACGACCGTGTCCACACCGGTGCCACCGATGACGAGTACATCGGGGGGTGTATCGGAGGGAGGCACATCGGGAGAGGAAGAGGAAAGGGGGGCGGTATGTTCCGTCTGGCGCTGCGACAGGTGCGACACAGTTGCCCAGTATGGCTGTTGGGACTCCTGTGGTGCAGGCGATGACCGGTCAGTGGGAGGCGTTGGACGGCCAACCGGTGGTCCGGTCAGCGGGTGGCGGCGGCGAGTTCCGCGCGCTCCAGGCCGAGTTCACGGGCGAGCGCCTCGTCGGTCCACTCCAGCATCGCGGCCCGGGACAGCGAACCGCCGTACGACGTCATCTGGACGGCGAGTCCGTCCAGGAACGCGGTCAGCCGCCACGCCGCCGCCGCGGGATCATCGCAGGGGAACTCGCCCTCGGCGGCGCCCTGCGAGATGACCTCGGTCAGAGCGGCCTTCCACTGCTGGTCGAGGTCACGGGCGACCTCGCGGAGCGCGGGCTCGCGCAGCGATGCCGCCCAGCTCTCGATCCACAGCCGCCAGCCCTTGGCGGTTCCGGTGGGCGCGTACCAGCGGACGGCCGATCGCAGTCGGCGCACCGCGGTCGTGCGGCGGCCCAGCAGTTTGCGCAGATGGGCCAGGTCGCCGTCGGCGGCATGCGTGAACGCCGCCGCGACGAGCTTCTCCTTGGTCGAGAAGTGGTACAGGACCAGCGCGTTGCTCACCCCGAGGGACGCGGCCACATCGGCGATGCGTACGGCAGCGACACCGCGTTCCTCGATCTGCGCGACGGCAGCACCGAGAAGCTCCTCACGTCGCTCCGCCACGCTCAACCGGACTCTTGCCACGTTCTCACCCTACACAGCCGATCTTGGTGGGAGCCATGGATGTGCGTCCGGGCCGGCCGCCGGCGTGACCGGCCCCGGGGGCCTCACCGTCGGCGCCGTCGTCGGCGGGCCCAGTGCGCGGGCTGCTGTCAGCGGTACCAGCCGAAGCGTTCGGCGATGACCGGCAGCCGGTCGGCGACGATGGCGTGCGCGGCCGCCCGAGGGGTGGTGCCGTCCGCCTCCGCCCGCGCCAGCATCTGGTCGATCAGCTCGCGCATCGACCGACGGGTGTACGCGAACGCCTCATCCGCATCGGCCTCGATGTCCCCGAACAGGGTCCACCACCACCAGGCGTTGGTGCCGGAGTTGACCACCACGTCCGGCAGTACGGTGACGCCCCGCCCGGCGAGCAGTTCCTCCGCCTCCTGGAGCACCGGCATGTTCGCCGCCTCCACGATCCACGAGGCGGTGATCTGCGCCTGGTTGGCCGTGTCGATCGCATACGAGACCGCGGCGGGCACCAGCACCTCGGCATCCACCGACAGCCAGGCGTCGCCCGGCAGTTCCAGGTCCTCGGGGCGAAGTGCCGTCCGGTCGACGGTGCCGTAGGAGTCACGTGCGGCGAGGAGCGCGTCGACGTCCAGGCCGTCCGGGTTGGCGACCGTGCCCTTGATGTCGGCGACGGCCACGATCTTCAGTCCGGCGCGCGCGAGGAACCGCGCCGTGGCTCCGCCCATCGTGCCGAGCCCTTGTACGGACACCCGCGTGCCCTCGTGGGCGACGCCCGCACGGTCGAGCGCCACCAGGACCGACTCGGCGACACCGCAGCCGCCGACGAGTTCGTCGAGTCCGATGCCGTCGACCTCGACGGCGAAGGCGTCCGCGAGCCGCCGGCGGGCCGTGGCCTCGTCGTCCAGCAGGTGGTACACGGCCTGGATGGAGGAGACCAGTCCCGCCTCCGACGCGGCGCGGTCGACGATGTCCTGCGTCAGCCCGAGGTCCTCGCCGGTGGTCCACATCGCCTCGACATACGGGCGCACGGCCCGCAGATAGCGGACGAGGATGCCGTACGCGCGCGGGTCCTGCGGATCGCAGTCGATGCCGCCCTTCGCGCCGCCGAGAGGGATGTACTTCCCGTCCGGGTTGTAGTGCAGGGCCTCCTTCATGGTCATGCCGCGGGCGAGACCCGCCACTTCGTCGAGCGTGCAGCCCTCCCGCATCCGCAGACCGCCACTGGAGACTCCGCGCACGAGCCGGTCGATCACCAGATGGCCCTGGCGGCCGGTGACATGGTCGGTCCAGGTGAGCGAGAGCACGGGGGCGGTCATCGAGAGGTCTCCTCGGGAACGGTGATCACAGTGGGACCGGGGGTGGCGAACGCGCGGGTGAGCGCGGCGGCCAGCGCCTCGGGGGTGGTGGCGGATGTGCCGTGCCCGCCGTACGCCCGGGCGATGCCGGGCAGATCGACGGGCGCGAGGTCGACGGCGGCGGGGGTGTCGCCGCGGGCGGCCATTTCGTCACGGATCTCGCCGTAGCCGCCGTTGTCGAACACGACGATCGGCAGGGGCAGTCGGAGCTGCGCCGCCGTGGCGAGTTCCTGGATCGAGAACTGGAGTCCGCCGTCCCCGCTGAGCGCGAGAACCTGTCGGTCGGGGTGGGCGCTCTTCGCGCCGATCGCGGCGGGCAGTGCGTAGCCGAGGGTGCCGAAGCCCGTGGGGTGCAGATAGCGGGCGTCGGGGCCGATCGGCAGGTGGGGGAGCGCGCCGTAGTAGCAGCACTGGGCGCTGTCGGAGGTGATGACGGCGTCGGCGTCGAGCACGGAGCGGATGGCGTGGAGGTACGGCAGCCAGCGGGCGTCGCGCTCCCGGGTCTCGCCGTCGCGGGCGACCCGCAGCTCGGCGACGGCGGCGACGCCGGTCCGGTGTTGGGCCACGCCGGTTCGGTGTTCGGCGACGCCCATCCGGTGGTCGGCGGTGGCGTCCTCCGGCTCGTGGTCGGCGACGCCGGTCCGGTGTTGGGCCACGCCGGTTCGGTGTTCGGCGACGCCCATCCGGTGGTCGGCGGTGGCGTCCCCCGGCTCGTGGTCGGTGCCGGCCGACCCGGACCCGCGGGCCGCGACGACGTCGGCGCCGGCCTGCGGGCCCGAAGTGTCGATCACGGCGCCCGGCCCCGCGACGTCCGGCCTTCCGTCGGCTGCCCGGAGTCCGGGGCCGCGCCTGTCCTCGACCGCTTCGGCCCCTTCTGCCGCGCCCGTGTCCGGGCCGCTCTCGTCGCCCCGGACCAGCCGCAGTTCGACGGCCCGGTGTGCGCCCGCCGCGGTACCGCCGCCCGTGGCCAGGCGCAGGGACGGGGCCGCCGGGCTCCCGCTCCGGCCTTCGCGGTACGCACCGAGCAGCGCCGACACGACCTCCCGCGCATCGCCCACGAGCGGGATGTGCGCCGGGATCCCCGCGTACATCTGGGCCGGATCCAGATCGACCCGCACCAGCGTTCCGCCGAGCGGGACGGGCTCGGACCACAGGTCCGACTCGGCCAGTTCGGTGCCCACGGCCAGCACCACATCGCAGTCCGCCAGCCACTTCTGGACGGCCGGGCTGTGCAACGACACGCCGAGGGACAGGGGATGGGACTCGTCCACGATGCCCTTGCCGTTGGCCGTGGTGACCACGGGTGCGGCCAACTCCTCGACCAGGGAGCACAGTTCGCTCGCGGCCCCGCGGGCGCCGCCGCCCAGCACGAGTGCGGGACGGCTCGCCGTCCGCAAGGCCTCGCCGGCCCGGGCGAGTTGCTCGGACCGGGGCGCGGCCGGCCGCACGGGCGGGGAGAGGCGCAGGGGTGCGACGGATTCCGCGGACTCCAGCAGGTCCAGCGGGATCTCGATGTGCACCGGCCGCGGCCGCTCGGTCGTGAACAGCGTGAACGCCCGGGCCACGGCCGTACCGATCTCGTCGACGGACGACACCCGGTGGCTGAACGCCGCCACTCCGCGCAGTGCCTCCGTCTGGCTGCGCATCTCGTGCAGCAGCCCGGTCGCCTGTCGCGGATGCCGCAGCGGCATGCCGGGGGAGACCACGAGCAGCGGCACACTGTCCGAGTAGGCCTGACCGACCGCTGCCGCGATGTTCAGCAGGGCGGGCCCGGTGGTGGTGATCGCGACGCCGGGCCGCCCGGTGACCCGTGCGTAGCCGTCCGCCGCGTATCCCGCGCCCTGCTCGTGGCGCGGGGTGACATGGTCGATGCCGTAGGCGGCGAGATGCCGGTAGATCTCGAGGTTGTGGGTGCCGGGGATGCCGAAGGCCCGGACGGTGCCGTGCAGAGCCAGCGCGCGGACGGCCGTTTCGCCGCCGGTGAGGGGCATGGCCGACATGTCACATGCCCCCTGCGCTGATCAGCCGCATGATGTCCGAGATGCTCCCCTCGATCCCCGCCGCCCTGGCGTCGGGCAACCACTGATCCGCCGGCCGGCGGGGCGAGTGACTCCGTCCGTCGGGCGTCGGCACCGCTGCCCGGATGCAGTATGCAGCTTTTCCGGGTGCCGCGAGCGTCGCCCGGCGCCCGTCGGCCAGGGTGCACCGGCCTCCCCGTGGCCGGATCCGGTCGTGCGCGAGCGCGCGTCCGGGCCCGGCGGTGCGGGGCCCGCCGGTCGTGTGCGGGACCGGCTCCGCGGGGAGCTCCGGCATGCTGCCTCCAGGCGTGACAGGGAACTTCTAACTGAATCGTCAGTCAGTATCTGAATGGCTGAGGCCCGCTGTCAACATGATCGCCGGGCGGCTGCCCGTACGGATCGGGAGCGAGGGAGCGCGCGTGGCCCGGCCCGTGAGGGACGCGCGATCCGGGACCGGAGCACCGGGCCGACCGCGAGCCGGAGGGAAGAGGAAGGACTCTTCAGGAACACCGGAAGCGGGGCATGCGTTGCCTTGGTCATGACGGAATCCGACGTGCGGCAGGAATCCCTGCTCCAGCTGGTCGCCGACCATGACGGAGGAGTGCTGGTCACCCTCAAGAAGGACGGCCGGCCCCAGCTGTCGAACGTGAACCACGCCTATGACCCGCGGGAGCGGACCATCCGGGTGTCGATCACGGACGACCGGGCCAAGACCAGGAACCTGAGGCGCGACCCCCGCGCGTCGTACCACGTCACGAGCCCCGACCGATGGGCGTGGACGGTGGCCGAGGGCACCGCGGAGCTGTCCGCGGTCGCGGCCGATCCGGACGACGACGCCGTCGAGGAGCTGATCCGCCTCTACCGCGACGTCCAGGGGGAGCACCCGGACTGGGACGACTACCGGCACGCGATGGTCCGCGACCGGCGCCTGGTGATGAGGCTGCGCGTCGAGCGCGCCTACGGCCAGCCCCGAGCGTGAGCGGACCCGATGCTTCCGCGTCTGCGGATCACCCTCCCCTACCGGCACACCCCGCGCACATAATGGAAAGACCCCGACATCAGGAGGTGCCGTGACCGGCGCTGGTTCCCCCCACACGCTGAGATCCCGGCTGCGTGCGCTGCGCCCCGCCGCGTTCGGCGCCGACCCTGCCGGAGAGCGGATGGAGCGGATCCGCCGCTCGCCGAACTTCTCGGACGGCACGTTCCAGAACCCGGTGGGAGCGCGGACGAGGCCGTCCGGTGGCTCCATGGTCGAGTTCGCCAAGATCTACTTCCAGAAGGAGGCACGGGCCCGCCGGTCGCCGGTCGGCCAGGTGCCGCTGCACGCCACCACGCTGAAGGACCTGGAGCACCCGCCGGTCTCCGGGCTCCGCCTGACCTGGGTGGGGCACTCCAGCGTGCTCGCCGAGATCGACGGACGCCGGGTGCTGTTCGACCCGGTCTGGGGCAACCGCTGCTCGCCGTTCGCCTTCGCCGGACCCAAGCGGCTGCACCCCGTGCCCCTGCCGATCGCCTCGCTCGGTCCCGTCGACGTCGTCGTGATCTCGCACGATCACTACGACCACCTCGACATGCCCTCCATCAAGGCCCTGGCCTCCACCGACACCGCCTTCGCGGTGCCGCTCGGCGTCGGTGCGCACCTCGAGCGCTGGGGCGTCCCGGCCGACCGGCTGCGCGAGCTGGACTGGAACGAGACGACCGAGGTGGCGGGCATCAGGCTCACGGCCACCCCCGCCCGGCACTTCTGCGGCCGCGGCATCCGTAACCAGCAGCACACCCTCTGGGCCTCCTGGGCGGTCGCGGGTCCCGAGCACCGGATCTACCACAGCGGTGACACCGGGTACTTCCCCGGCTTCAAGGACATCGGCGCCGAGCACGGGCCCTTCGACGCCACCATGATCCAGATCGGCGCGTACAGCGAGTACTGGCCCGACATCCACATGACCCCCGCCGAGGGCATGCGCGCCCATCTCGACCTCCAGGGCGGCGAGCCGTCCGGGGTCATGCTGCCCATCCACTGGGGCACGTTCAATCTCGCCCCCCACCCGTGGGCGGAGCCGGGCGAGGGCACGGCCGCGGCCGCCGCGGAAGCGGGTGCGCGGCTCGCACTGCCGCGCCCGGGAGAGCCCTTCGAGCCGACCACGGAGAACGTCCCGGACGAGCCGTGGTGGCGGCCGGCGGCGACCGCGCCCGCCGGCGGATGGTCCGCCCATCCCCGCCGGGACGGCGCCCGCGCGGACGGCGGTCCCGCGGGACAGGGCGGCGGCAAGAGCGCCGGTACCGGCAGCCCGGAGGTCGCGCCCACCGGCTGACCCCCTCTCCCGCTCCCACGCCCTTTCGGCGTCCGACCCCTGTCGTGGCCCCCGCCGCGGCAGGGGTCAATTGTGTGTTGTCGAGCTGGTGTGCGATGCCTCATACCAGAGCGGGACGATTCGCGGGCAAGTTTGTCAACTGCCCGTCGCACGTGACGAACTGGCGACTACCGTGTGTGCCCGGTGATCAACGGTGGGCTCATATCGCCATTCCCGGGCCGTCGTTGAACCGTGCCGACCCCATGCACGCCGAATCCTGGGACCCCACGTACCAAGGACGCTGATGTCTCAACTACGCGCACCTGCCGCGCGGCCGGACCGCCGCGAGGGCGGGCGCCACGGCCGGACTGCCGCCCGCTCCGCCTCACCGGCGGGCAGACAGCATTCCGCGCCGTCGTCGCCGGAAACCCGCATACGCCCGCAACTGCTGCGTACGGCGGTGCTACCGGCCCTGGTCGCCGCGCTGAGCGGCGCCGCCGCGGTGATCTTCACCATCCGCTCGGCCACGCCTCAGCCGTCCGGCGGTCTCTGGGTCGTGCTGACCGGCTCGGCGGCGCTCGCGATAGCGGCCGTGGCCGCCGCGGCGCTCGGCGCGGACCGGATGGCCCGGTCGGTGCTCGACCGGTGCGCGGCACTGCGCCGCACCACCGCCCGCAGCCAGGCGGACCTGCGTACCGTGGTCGACCGGCTCCGCCGGGGCGAAGGCCCGCCGGCCCCCCGTCCGGCGCTGCCCGCGGCACAGCGCGGTGACGAATTCGACCTGCTCACGCACGAGTTGGGCCGTTCCCACGAGGCAGCGGTCGCCGCCGTGGTGCAGGCATCCCGGCTGTCCAGCAGCGTCGGCAACGAACAGAAGGTCGAGGTCTTCGTCAATCTCGCCCGGCGGCTCCAGTCGCTGGTCCACCGCGAGATCCAGCTCCTCGACGAGCTGGAGAACGAGGTCGAGGACCCCGAGCTGCTCAAGGGCCTCTTCCACGTCGACCACCTCGCGACGCGTATCCGCAGGCACGCGGAGAACCTCGCGGTCCTCGGTGGCGCGATCTCCCGCCGGCAGTGGTCCAACCCGGTCACCATGACCGAGGTGCTGCGCTCCGCGATCGCGGAGGTCGAGCAGTACCCGAGGGTCAAGCTGGTGCCGCCCATCGACGGCACCCTGCGCGGCCACGCGGTCGCCGACGTCATCCATCTGCTGGCCGAGCTGGTGGAGAACGCCACGCTGTACTCCGCGCCGCACACCCAGGTGCTGATGCGCGCCCAGCACGTCACGGCCGGTCTCGCCGTCGAGGTCGAGGACCGCGGACTCGGCATGCCCCTCGGTGAGCAGACCAAGATGAACGCTCTGCTCGCCGACCCCGACCAGGTCAACGTGGCACATCTGCTCCAGGACGGGCGGATCGGTCTGTTCGTCGTCTCGGCGCTCGCTCGCCGGCACGGCATCGCGGTACGGCTCCAGTCCAACATCTACGGCGGAGTGCAGGCCACCCTCGTCCTGCCGGAAGGACTGCTCGGCACCGAGCCGGGAGGACTCCAGCAGTCCGATACCACCGACTCCACCGCCGCCGCGCCCGAGGGCGGCGGGCGCCGCCGCAGGGCGCAGCCGACCGTCACCCAGGCGACCTCGCCGCCCGCGATTCCCCGGCAGCTACAGCCACAGCATCAGGCGCCACAGCACCAGCGGCCGCAGGCACCACCACCACAACAGCATCAACCGCCTCCGCCGCACCACCACCCCGCGCAACCGCAGCACCAGCCGCAGCCGGCCCACGCCACACCCGGCGCAGCGGCACCCCTGCCCGTCCGGGCCGCGCACCCCGACCGCCCCAATCCCGCCGAGGCACCCCCGGGCTTCAGCGCCGCGGGACCCTCCCAGGGCCCTCCCGCCGGTGAGACGGCCTCCGCGCCGGGCACCCGGCCCCCCGGGGTGGTGCGCGGCACCATGGGCCGGCCCCAACTACCCAGGCGGCGCAGCCAGGAGCACCTCGTTCCGCAGCTCAAGAACCCCCCACCGCCCCGCAAGGACGACGAACACGCCCTGCACGACCCCGGTCTGATGGCCGCCTTCCAGCGCGGCATCGGACTGGCCGAGGCGCAGCCCCCCGCGGATTCCGTCCGGCAGGGCGAACCGCAGCGCCACGACAACACCCCCAAGGAGTAGATGCACATGGCGAGCGATGTGCCGAACGGCCATGTCTCGGACCTCGACTGGCTGCTCAGCGGCCTGGTCCAGCGCGTGCCGTACACCCGCAACGCGGTACTGCTCTCCTCGGACGGCCTGGTGAAATCCGTACACGGCCTGGACCACGACAGTGCCGACCACATGGCAGCCCTCGCGTCGGGCCTCTACTCCCTCGGCCGCAGCGCCGGAACGCGCTTCGGCGACGGGGGAGAGGTGCGTCAGGTGGTCGTGGAACTCGACAGCACGCTGCTGTTCGTCTCCACCGCCGGTTCCGGGACCTGTCTGGCCGTGCTGGCGGGCCGTGAGGCGGACGCCGCCGTCCTCGGCTACGAGATGGCGATGCTGGTCAAGAGCGTGCGGCCGTACCTCGCCACGCCTGCCAGACAGGCGGCCGGGGCGACCGGCGTCGCGGGGCCGTGAACGTGCCGTCCCCCACGGACGGGCCGCTGCTCGACGACGCCGCAGGCCGCCTCATCCGCCCCTACACGGTGAGCGGCGGACGTACCCGCCCGACGGCCACGCTGGATCTGCTCTCCCTGGTGATGGCCACCGGCACGGTGCCCCAGACGCACCTCGGGCCCGAGCACGCGACCGCGCTCGGGCTGTGCGGCGGGCCGACCTCCGTCGCCGAGATCTCGGCGCATCTGCGACTGCCGGCCGTCGTCACCAAGGTGCTGCTCTCCGACCTCGTGGACTGCGGTGCGGTGACCGCCCGGGCTCCGCGCTGCAACGACGCATCCACCGACCGCTCTCTGCTGGAGGCAGTGCTCGATGGCCTACGACGACGGCTCTGACGTGGAAGTCCTCTTTCCGACCGCGCTCAAGATCCTGATAGCGGGCGGGTTCGGGGTGGGCAAGACGACCTTCGTGGGAGCGGTCAGCGAGATCGAACCACTCAGCACGGAGGAGCTGCTGACCCAGGTCGGGGCGGCGACGGACAGCCTCGACGGCATCGAGTCCAAGACCACCACCACGGTCGCCATGGACTTCGGCCGGATCACCCTGGACGAGCGCCATGTGCTGTACCTCTTCGGCACACCGGGTCAGGAGCGCTTCTGGTTCATGTGGGACGAGCTCTCCGAAGGGGCGCTCGGCGCGATCATCCTTGCCGACACGCGCAGACTCGAGGACTCCTTCTCCGCCGTCGACTTCTTCGAACGGCGCGGCATCGGGTTCGTCGTCGCCGTGAACGAGTTCGACGGCGCCTACCGCTACGAACCCGAAGAGGTGCGGGCCGCGATCGACCTCAAGCCGGAGGTGCCCGTCATGCTGTGCGACGCGCGGATCGCCAGCTCGGGGATCGGGACCCTGGTCACCCTCGTCCAGCATCTGCTCACCACCACCGCGGTGCCGGCTCCGGCGCCGAGCTACGGAGCACCGACATGACCTACGACCCGACCGGCCATCTGCTGCTGACGCCCGTCGACCGGGAGGCGCCCACGCGCGTCCGGCGGCTGCGCCAGCTCGGACTCGGGGAGCGGCCCGACCAGGCTTTCGACGAGTTCGCCCGCAAGCTCGCGGAGGTGACCGGCGCTCCGTACTCCATGGTCAACTTCATCGACGAGAACCGGCAGTTCTTCGCCGGACTGCACACCCCGGCGGGCACGCACAGCGGCAGCGACCTGGGCGCGGCGGCCGCGTCGGGCGGCGCCGAGGTCAATCGCTTCATGGCCCGTGACCACGGCTACTGCCCGCATGTCGTCGTACGGCGCAAGGCACTCGTCCTCGAAGACGTCTGCGACTACCCGCGGTTCGCCGGCAACCCGGTGGTGGACGAGATCGGCATCCGCTCCTATCTGGGTGCGCCGCTGATCGACCGTACGGGGATCGCGCTGGGCACGATCTGCGTGGTGGACACCGAGCCGCGCCCCTGGGGGAGGGCGGGGCTGGAGACCATCAAGTCCCTGGCGGCGGAGCTGGTCGACCAGATCCACCGGCGCGAGGACAGCGGTATCTAGAGCCAGGCCCACGTGGGCAGGGCGGTGCCCGGCCCGGTACGCCTCGGGCGGACCGGGCCGGTACGGAGGTCCCGTTCACACCGCCGGCTCCAGTCCGACCACCTCGGACAGCCTCTGAGACCACTGGCCCTTCGCCGTCCCGAGAGCCACTTCCGCGAGGCGGAGCAGCTGGACGTCGGATGTGCCGGCGGGGGCGAACATGTGCAGCGCGTCCCGCAGATAGCGCTCGATGGGCCGGTCGGTGAAGAGCCCGGCGGCGGCGTGGATCTCCATGGCGTTGCGGGCCGAGTCGATGGCCGACTCCACATTGATGAGCTTGGCGTTCATCAGCTCCGCGTCGCACGGCAGGCCCGCGTCGAGGAGATGCACCGCGTGATAGGCGGCCAGCCGGGCGGTCATGAGCCGTGACTGGAGCTTGCCGAGCTTCAGCTTGATGGTCGGCAGCTCGTGCAGGGGCTTGCCGTAGCGCCGGCGCTGCTCGCAGAACCGGGTCGTCTCGTCCAGGATCGCCTGGTGGATGCCGAGCGAGACGGCGGTGAGGTTCGCGCGTCCGTACAGCACGCTCGAGGAGTACGCCACGGCCAGACCGTCGCCTTCCCGGCCGAGCCGGTTCGCCGCGGGCACCCGGCAGTCGTGGAAGTGGAGTTCGCCGAAGCTGAAGCCGTGCAGACCCATCGTCGGCCGCTGGTCGCCGACACGCACACCGGGGCGGTCCGACTCGACGAGGAAGGCGGTCAGACCGCCCGATCCGGAGCCGGTCCGCACCACCACGCCGTGCAGATCGCCCACATGACTGTTGCCGACGTACACCTTCCGGCCGTTCAGGACGTAGTCGTCACCGTCCCGTACCGCGGTGGCACTCATGCCGAGGACATGGCCCCCCGACTCGGGTTCGGTCACCGCGATCGTCGGCAGACACTCGCCGGCGGCGATGGCGGGCAGCCAGGTCTTCTTCTGTGTCTCGTTGCCGAAGTGGACGATCTTGGCCACGCCCAGCTGGGAGGCCTGCACCATCGCGCCCATGGCTCCGCTGACGCGGGCCAGCTCCTCGATGATGATTGTCTTGGCGAGGTGTCCCGCGCCCATGCCGCCGTGGCCTCGGCTGATCGTCGCCCCCAGCCAGCCCTGCCGGGCTATGAGCCGGGACAGATCGTGGTGGACCGAGCGGGCAGCCTCCATGGCGGGGATTCTGGGGCGTACCTCCCTCTCCGCGAAGCGCCGTACCTCTGCGCGTAGTTGATGATGCAGCCGACTGGCGAAGTAGCCGTCCAACGCGAGCCCTCCTCTGCGAAACGCCTGCTCGGGCGGTTGTTCGAGCAGGTGGTGCATCGGCAGTGGTCCCGTGCCGAACAGGCCGGCCACGTGGTCGTGTTGATCAGTTGCACGTGGCACAGGAGCGACGCCGACGGTGTCCTGATGCCGGCCGTCGATGGGTTGAGGGATGGTGGGTTGCGCGTGGTGGTGGCCTGTCCGGTACTGCGGTACGGCATTCCCCGTGTACTTCTTTCTGCCACATGCCAACGGCAAAGGTTTCGTGGGCATATGGCACTGAGGGACAGCCGCTGGTGGCGAACGGGCCCCGAAGCGGGCATCCGTGCGCACCGGGAGGACCGCTACGGCAAGGCTGCGGGCGGAAAGCGGCACGGCCGGACCGGGCTCGCGGCGGGCGGCCCGGCGCTGCCCGCGCACAGCGGTGCATTTCGGCGCGTGGGGCGTGCACGGGGCGCCAGGGGCGCATGCACCGGCGTATTCGGCCTGACAGGGCCCCGCTACGCGCGACGCCCGCCCCGGGTTACGCCCGGCGCTCCAGTACGTCGACGGCCAGCTCGCGCACCACCGCCTCTTCGACCTCGACGCCGAGACCCGGCGCGTCGGGAACACGGGCCACGCCCTTCTCCACCCGTACGGTCTCACCCGCGTACGGCGAATCGATGAACTGCCGCCCGTTCAGGTCGACCGGGGTGTCGATGCCGTACGCCGAGAACAGATGGAGCGACGCGGCCAGCCCCAGATCCGAGTCGGTGAGCCCCGACCCCATCAGCCGCACCCCGCAGTCCTCGGCGAGCGAACACAGTCGGCGCGACAGGGTGAGTCCGCCGCTGCGCTGCACCTTGGCGATCGCCACGTCGACGGCTTCCAGGCGTACGAAGGTCGCCAGATCGGTCGGGTGGCGCAGGCTCTCGTCGAGGGCCACCGGCACGGGGGAGTGCTCGCGCAGCCGGCGAAGCCCTGCGATGTCGTTGGCGGGCAGCGGCTGTTCGAAGGCGGTGATGCCGATCTCGTCCAGCCGCCGGGCCATGCGCAGTGCGGCATCCACCGTGTACGCCTGATTCGCGTCCACCCACACCGGGGCGCCCGGCGCGTGGTCGCGCACAGCGGCCACCACGGCGGCGTCCGTGTCCTCGTCATGGAGCCCGATCTTGACCTTGAACGCACGGTGGCCTGCGTCCGATCCCTCCGCCACGCTGTCGCCGACCTCGGCGGGGGACTGTCCGGACACGATCCACCCGAGCTCGATCGTCTCCGACCGGCGCTGTCCCCACAGCACGCCGAGCGGTACGCCGGCGGCCCGCCCCAGCAGGTCGTGCAGGGCGGTGTCGACCGCGCTCTTGGCGAGGGGGGCCCCGATGGTGAAGCCGCGGTTGATCGCCCGATCGAAGGCGCGGTCGACGGCGTCGAGATTCCAGACCGGAGTGCCGATGACGGCCGGTGCGAGATAGCGGTCGATGGTGGTGACGATGGACTCGGCCGTCTCGTAGGTCCAGGCAGGCAGCGGCGTGGCCTCGCCCCAGCCGTGCGCCCCGTCCGCGGTCACCTTCACCAGCACCCGTATCGAGGGCTGTCCGGCGACGGCGACGGCCCCGCCCGAGACGCCGAAGGAACGGCGGGTCGGCAGCGCGACCGCGAAGGTCTCGACACGGTCGATCGTGGCCTGCACGGGGGAGGTGCTCCGTTCGGTCAGCGGGCTGTGCGCGGTCATCGACGAGTCCTTTCCGCAAGGGAATCGGGGGGAGGTGGCGCGGCGCTGGCCCGCAGGACGACCTCGCCGCCGGCCCGCACCACACGTGAGCGCGGTCCGCGTGGCTCCCGCAGGGCCAGGGCCATGACCTGCTGCCCCATCGCGGCGAGCGGCAGGGCGACGGTGGTCAGGGGCGGTGAGAGCTCCCGTACGAGCGGGATGTCGTCGAAGCCCGCCAGGGAGATGTCCTCGGGGACCCGTACGCCCTCCTCCCGGAAGGCGGCGAGTGCCCCGACCGCCATCACGTCGGTGACGGCGAAGACGCAGGTCGGCCGGGTGGGCCGGGTCAACAGCTCGCGTGCGGCCGCGTATCCCCCGTCGCGGGTGAACGGGCCCTCCACGACGCGCTCCTGGGGCAGCGTGACACCGGCCCCGGCAAGGCCGTCACGGAAGCCCGCCAGCCGGTCGGAGACGGTGGTCAGTTCCGGCGGGCCGCTGAGCACGGCGAACTCCCGGTGCCCGAGGCCCAGCAGAGCACGCGCCAGGGCCGCCGCGCCGGCGCGGTTCTCGGGCAGCACGGCGTCCACCCGCAGGCTGCGGTGCCGGCTCACCACCGCGACCCGGCCGCCGGCGCGGACGTACGGTTCGAGTTCGGCGGCGAGGGCCCGCTCCCAGGCGCGGTCCTGGAAGCCCGAGCCGATGAGCAGGATCGCGCGGGCCCGCTGTGCGCGGAGCGTGGAGACGTACGCGATCTCGCGCTCGGGTTCCCGGAAGGTGCTGGCGAGCATGACGAGGAGGTCCTGCTCGGCGGCCGCGCGCATCACTCCGGCGGCGATCGCGGCGAAGTACGGGTCGCCGACGTCGTGGCAGATCAGTCCGACCGTGTTGTTGGAGGCGCTGGCGAGCGCCTGGGCATGGGCGTTGGGTATGTAGCCGAGCAGATCCGCGGCCGCGCGGACCCGCCGGCGCAGGTCCTCCCGGACCCGTGTGGTCCCGTTGAGCGCGCGGGAGGCCGTGGCCAGGGAGACCCCGGCCTGCCGCGCGACGACGTCGAGCGTCACATGGACGGGTGTTGCTTGCCGTTCACTCACCGCACCCCCCGAAACTTCGGGACGACCTATTGACCGTGCGTACAGGCAGTCATTAGCGTGGCGACACCTTACCAGAAAGCGCTTTCTGAAAGCGTTTTCCGCAGATGTCAGTCCACAGCTCTTCTTAGCCGCTCCGGAGACCGGAGGAGTTGACCCGTGAGCCAGAGCGTCATCAACGCAACACCCGAGAAAGTGGCGGGAGTTGCCCAGCGGAACAAGCCGGGAACGGGGGAGCGGATCACTCGCGCCCTGGACCGGAGCTGGCGCCCCGTGGCGCTGCTGCTGGTCTGCTTCGGCGCGTGGTGGGTGATCGCCGCGGCCGAACTGGTCGAGCCCTACCTCGTCCCCTCGCCCGGCGCGACGCTCGACGTCCTGACCGGCAAGACCGACTACCTCTGGCAGCACACCTGGGTGACCACCTACGAGACGCTGCTCGGCTTCCTGATCGCCGTCGTCGTCGGCGTCGCCGCCGCGGTGATCATGGTCTACTCGACGACCGTCGAGAAGACGCTCTATCCGATCCTGCTCTTCGCCCAGGTCGTTCCCAAGATCGCCATCGCGCCGCTGTTCGTCGTCTGGCTCGGCTTCGGCATCGCCCCGAAGATCCTGATCGCCGTGCTGATCGCCTTCTTCCCCGTCGTCATCTCGATGGTGACCGGGCTCAAGGCGGTCGACCCGGAGATGCTCCAGCTGTCGTCCACCATGGGCGCGAACTCCTGGCAGACCTTCGTCAAGATCCGGTTCCCCGCCTCCCTCCCGCACCTCTTCTCCGGCCTCAAGGTCGCGGTCACGCTCGCCGTCACCGGCGCCGTCGTCGGCGAGTTCGTCGGTGCCAACGAGGGACTCGGCTACGTCATCCTCCAGGCCAACGGCAACCTCGACACCCCGATGCTCTTCGCGGGACTGCTCGTGATGTCGCTGATCGGCGTGATCCTCTTCGTCCTCGTCGAGATCGCCGAGAAGTTCCTGCTCCCGTGGCACGCCAGCCGCCGGGACTCCGGTGCCACCACCGCCTACTGATCCCGCACGACCCACGCTGACGAGAAGGACCAGCCATGACTGCGCGCAGAGTTCTGATCGGCCTCGTTCCGCTGCTCCTGGTCGCCACGGCCTGCGGTGAGGACGGCTCGGACAAGAGCACCAGTGACTCGGGCAAGGAGCTCGACAAGGTCACCCTGACCCTCAACTGGTATCCGTACGGCGAGCATGCGCCGTTCTACTACGGCAAGCAGCAGAAGATCTTCGAGAAGCACGGCATCGACCTCACCATCCGGGCCGGACAGGGTTCCCAGAAGACCGTCCAGGCCACCGGCGCCGGCCAGACCGACTTCGGCTGGGCGGACACCCCCGCGGTGCTCTCCGGCGTCGACTCCGGCGTCAAGGTCAAGAGCCTCGGCGTCTTCCTCCAGACCACACCGTCCTCCGTGCAGTTCTTCGCGTCGCAGGGCATCAAGGCCCCCGCCGACCTCAAGGGCAAGACGATCGCGGGCACCGCGGGCGACGCGCTGTCGAAGACGTTCCCGATCTTCCTGAAGAAGAACAACCTCCAGGAGTCGGACGTCAAGGTCCAGAACACCGACCCGGCGGGCAAGATCGCCGCGGTGATCTCCGGCAAGACGGACGGGCTGCTCGGCTACGCCAGCGACCAGGGCCCCACCATGCAGAACAAGGCCAAGAAGCCCGTCGCGTATCTGCGCTTCTCCGAGAACGGCCTCAACTTCTACTCCAACGGCCTCATCACCGGGCAGCGTTTCCTGACCACCAAGAAGGACGTGGCCGCCCGCATGGCCAAGGCGGTCAGCGAGTCCTTCGCCGCGGCGGAGAAGGCACCCGCCCCGGCCGTCGGCGCGATGGACGGCGCGAGCGAGCAACTCCCGCCCAAGGAGGTGCTGTCGGAGCAGTTCAAGACGACCCTGACCCTGCTGCACACCCAGGCGACCCAGGGCAAGGCACCGGGCGTCAACACCGATGCCGACTGGCAGCAGACGATCGACGTCTTTTCCGAGGCCGGCCTGGTCAAGAGCCCCAAGGCCGTGGCGGAGTACTGGGACAGCGCCACGGCAATGAAGGGATGACGATGGCGAGAGAGACGACGGTGCGGGAGCCCGCAGTGCAGCTGGACAAGGACGAGCGGCAGACGGCGGCGGTCGGTCTGGCCGACGTGGCCGTGCGCTTCCGCACCAAGAACCGGGACGTCACCGCGCTGGAGGGCGTCTCCCTCGATGTCGCCCCCGGCGAGTTCGTCGCCATCGTCGGTCCCTCGGGTTGCGGGAAGTCCACCCTGCTCAAGCTGGTCGCCGGTCTGCTGAAGCCGTCTGCCGGCGATGTCCGGCTGGCGGGCGAGCAGGTGCGCGGCCCGCGCCACGACATCGGGTACGTCTTCCAGCGCGCGGCCCTCCTGGAGTGGCGCTCCGCCCGCCGCAACATCCTGCTCCAGGCCGAGATGCGCAGGATGCCGGGCACGACCGCCCGGCGGCGCGTCGACGAGCTGATCGCCATGACCGGCCTCGGCGGCTTCGAGGACGCCTATCCGCACGAGCTCTCCGGCGGTATGCAGCAGCGGGTGGCGCTGTGCCGCGCGCTGCTGCACGAACCGCCGGTGCTGCTGATGGACGAGCCGTTCGGAGCGCTCGACGCACTGACCCGCGAGCAGATGAACGTGGAACTCAACCGGATCTGGCGGGAGACGGGCACCACCGTGCTGCTCGTCACCCACTCCATCTCGGAAGCCTGCTACCTGGCCGACCGGGTGGTGGTGATGAGCCCGCGGCCCGGCACCATCACCGAGATCATCGAGGTGGGGCTGCCGGCCGAGCGCAACTACAGCGACACGATGGGGCGTCCGGAGTTCCGGGAGGCCACCAGTCACATCCGCCATCTGCTCGGTGCGGCCTCCGCCGCGGACTGACGGACGGAGCGCACGGCGCCTCGCGTGGGTCCGCGGACCGGCGCACGGATCAACGCCACTGGGCCTCGCACCCCGACGAAGGGGTGCGAGGCCCAGTGGCGTGCCGGCCTGCCGCCGTCAGTACCTCAGCCGGGAGAGGTACCGGTAGCTGTTCAGGGCCGTGGCGAACGGGTCGGCCGGTGAGTCGTGCTCGACCAGCCACTGCCGTACGCCGCCGCTGTCCGCCGTCCCGAACATCGAGCGGAAGTCGAGGACGCCGGAACCGACGTCGGCGAAGTCGCCGTTCGGAGCCATGTCCTTGACGTGCAGCGCGGGGAAGCGCCGGCGGTGGCGCACGAACAGCGACCGTGGGTCGGCGCCGCCCTTGGCCGCCCAGTACACATCGAGCTCGAATCCGACCAGGTGCGGGTCGGTCTCCTCCAGCAGGATGTCGTACAGGTTCTCGCCCTCGACGACCTCGTGGTCCAGGCCGTGGTTGTGGAACAGGAGCGGACCGAGTCCGGCCTCGCGGGCCGCGAGCCCGGCCTTGTTGAACTCCCGTGCCGCTTCCCGGAATCCCGCCGGGGTGTGCATGGCGCCGGGCAGGCTCGGGACGACGATCCACCGGGCGCCGAGGGTGTGGATGTCCTCCAGGGCCTGCGGCAGACCGCTGCCGCGGACAATGTCGTACCCCACGTGCTCGAGCACCGCCTTCAGACGGGTCTCGTCCAGCATGGTCCGGATCGCGGCCGCGGTGTTGCCGTGCCGGCCGCTCACACCGACCGTCGCGTAACCGATGTCCGCGAGCCGGGCGAGGGTGCCCTTGAAGTCCGTCGCCAGCGGGGTGCGCATCGTGTACAGGTGCATGCCGAGGCCGGACGGCGGTATGCGCCGCCGGCACCGGCCCGTCTCGGCGGCCTGGGCGGGCGTGCCCAGGGCGGTCGCCGCGGCCGCGCCCAGAGCGGTTCCGAGGAAGGCGCGTCGGGTGCCGTTCATGTCAGCTCCTCTCATCTCTGCTCCTGCCTCAACTCACGGTGACGCGGGCGAAAGCACTGGTGGTGTCGCCCTCGTTGTCGGTGACGGTCAGATGTGCGGTGTACGTACCGGGCCTGGTGTAGCTGTGCGTGGCCGTCGCGCCCTCGGGGTCGGTGGGCTTGGTGTTGTCACCGAAGTCCCAGTGGTACGAGGCGATGGTGCGGCCCGCGAGAGGTTTCACGGTGCTCGTCAGCTGGACGGCGAGGGGCGCGGTGCCGGTGGCCGGAGCCGCCTGCACGGTGACCTTGGTCCCCGGGTGCTTCTCGACGCCGCGTCCGTTGAAGTGCAGCCAGTCCACGGCGAACAGGTCCGGTTTGTCGGCGCTCCACTGCGGGTTGGAGAAGACCGCGTACAGCGGCGCGCTGATCCCCGCGAACTTCAGGGGTGTCGTGGGTGAGACGACATTGCCCCAGTCGCCGGTGTTGGGCACGTTCACGCTGCCGAGGAGGGAGCCGGTGGGTGATCCGGAACGGAACTCGACCGTACCGCCGAGTCCGCCCGAGGCCGCGCCGACCGTCACCGAGTCGATCCCCTTGAGGTGCACGGGATCGAAGCGGATCCAGTCGCCGTCCTCGATCTCGGTCAGCCGCTTGCCGCCGGAGGCGTCCGTGCGGCTCGCCACCACCGCACCGCCGTGGGCGCCGCCGGTGGAGGTGTGGTGCTCCGCCTCGCGCAGGGCGGGGCGCAGGGTGAGCGAGGTGGAACCCGTGAGCGCCGGTGCGCCCGGTGCTCCCTTGTCCTCGTACTGGGCGGTGATGCCGTAGTAGAGGTTCTGGCCGGGCCCGTGGCTGTCACCGGCGTCCGTCCGGATCTCACCGGCGCAGCCGGTGTAGTTGTCCAGCGGATGCAGATGCGAGTCGTGGCCGAGCTGCGACTGGACGACCACCCGCGAGCAGTCGATCTCTCCGTCCTCGCGGTCCGTGACCTTGACCTTGAACGGGATCGTGTCGCCGAAGCTGAACATCCCGCCGTTCGGGGGCTGTTGAATGGTCACCTCGGGCCGGGAGTTGCCGACGGTGATGTCGGTGACCGCGAGGCCGCTGAGCTTCCCGGGAGTGGTGACCGTCAGCCGGGCGGTGAAACGGCCCTTGGTCCGGTAGACGTGGGTGGGGTTGGCCGTCGTCGAGTCGGTGGTGCCGTTCCCGTCGAAGTCCCAGGCGTACGTCACGGGTGTGCCGTTCGGCAGACCCGATCCCGCGCTGGAGAACTTCACCGTCAGCGGTGCCTTCCCGCTGTCGGGCGTGGCCGTCACCTTGGCGTCCGGCAGCCGGTCGTCACCGACGTAGTCGATGCGGTAGATGCCCGAGCCCTCGTTGCTGCCGCCGCGGCCGGTGCCGCTGCCGAGACCGAAGTCGATGACGTAGAGCGCTCCGTCGGGCCCGAAGTCGGCGTCGAAGGGCTGGTTCCACTTCATGTCGCCGAAGATCCCGTTGATGGAGTGCAGATCACCGGCCTTCGCCGGGGCGAAGCGCGGATCGGTGAACGTCTGGTCCTTCTGCTGGAACGAGAACGCCTTGAACCAGATGCGGGTGAGCTCGTAGTTGAGCCACTTCCCGTCGAAGTACTCCGGGAACTTGGTGCGATAGGTGTTCGCCGGATCGTAGTCGTAGACCGGACCGCTCATCGGCCCGCCGCCACCGGTTCCCAGCTCGGGGAATTCGGGCGATGCGGAGTAGGCGTACCAGACGGTGGCCGGCTGGGCCGGTGGCAGCTGCGTGAGCCCGGTGTTGTTGGGGGAGTCGTTGACCGGGGCGGAGCAGTCGAACTTCGGACCCGGCGTCTTGGTCGTGAAGTCGTAGTCGTTGAAGGGGGTGTTGTTGCCGATGCAGTACGGCCAGCCGAAGTTTCCGGCCTTGGTGATCCGGGTGTACTCGACCGTCCCCTCGGGCCCGCGGTCCGCCTTGGCCTCACGGGCGTCGGGACCGTAGTCCGCGACCATCAGCGCACCGCTCTGCGGATCGGTGGTGATCCGGAACGGGTTGCGCATACCCATCGCGTAGACCTCGGGACGTGTCTTGTCCGTACCCGGCGCGAAGAGGTTGCCCTCCGGGATGCTGTACGTCCCGTCGTCCTTCGGCGTGATGCGCAGGACCTTGCCGCGCAGGTCGTTGGTGTTGCCCGAGGTGCCCTGGGCGTCCCAGGCGCGGCGGCCCTCACCCTCGTCGATGGGCGTGAAGCCGTCGGAGGCGAAGGGGTCGGTGTTGTCCCCGGTCGCGATGTAGAGCTCGCCGTGCTTGTCGAAGGCGATCGAGCCGGCCATGTGGGAGTTGGCCCGGCCTTCGCCCCGCAGGGTGGGGATGGCGAGCAGCCGCTTCTCGGAGGCGGGGTCGATCGTGTTGCCCGTGACGGTGAACCGCGACAGATTGATCCGCTTCTCGGTCTTGTCGGAGTTCAGGAGATACAGCCAGTGGTTCTCGGCGAAGCCGGGGTCCAGGGCCAGGCCGAGGAGACCGTCGGACTGGCTCGTCATCTCCGGGGTGTAGGCGAAGTCCAGTGCGGTGGTGACCTTGAGCGTCTGCTGGTCGATCACCTTGACCTTGCCGGTGCGCTGGATGAAGAACACCCGGCGGTCGGGCGCGACGGCCAGTTCGAAGGGGTCGGCCAGATCGCTGGTGGCGAGCGGCGTGCGCTGGAAGGCACCTGTCTTGCCCGCGGTGCAGTCACCGGGCTTGTCGCCCGCGGCCCACTGGATGCCGCCGAGCAGATGCTTGAGGAAGGCGGCCTCGTCGAAGGCGGCCTTGTCGTGCCCGCCGGCGGTGAACCAGGAGCGGCCGCCGTCGTAGTTCTGGCACCAGGACCACGGATGGTCGACGCCCTCGTCGAGCCCGGTGATGCCGTCGCGCACCTTGATCTGCGCGAGCGTGTGGACCTTGCCGGTGGGGTTGGTGCGCCAGTTGTACCACTCCTCCGAGCGCTCCCAGAGTTCCGGGAGACCCTTGGTGGAGGGGTGCGCCTGGTCGAGAACCTTGACCCGCCCGG
This sequence comes from Streptomyces sp. AM8-1-1, assembly GCF_032229325.1. Lineage (NCBI taxonomy): Bacteria > Bacillati > Actinomycetota > Actinomycetes > Kitasatosporales > Streptomycetaceae > Streptomyces > Streptomyces sp. AM8-1-1. The sequence goes on along the minus strand of NZ_CP135086.1, from coordinate 1,172,716 downwards.
TCTGGACGGCGGGGTGCTTGTCGAAGATGGCGCCGACGAGACCCTCGTACCAGGTCCAGTCGCGCTCGCTGGCCGAGGCCGCGTGCAGACCGACCCAGCCGCCACCGCCGCGGACGTACTTCTGGAGCGCGGCACGCTGCGCGGCATCCAGCAGATCCCCGGACTCCGGCGTGGAGTTGGTGTTGTTGAAGACGATCGCCTGGAAGCGCGCGAGGTTCGCGTCGGTGAAGGCGGCGGCGTCGTCGGTGGCCTCGACCTCGAAGCCGTTCTCACTGCCCAGCTTCTTGACGGCCTCGATCCCGGCGGGGATGGAGTCATGGGTGAAGTTGGTGACCTTGGAGAAGACCAGGACCCGGTAGGCCGCGGCCGCTTCGGCCCGCGGGGGCGAGGCCAGGCCGAGCCCGACGACGAGCGCGAGAAGTGCGGTGACGACGGTGGAATGGAAGAGGATTCTCCGGCGGAGCCGTGTGCGATGCCTGCTCATTGCGCTCCCGGTGGCTGGTGTGCGGACCGTGAATTAGAAAGCGCTTTCTAGATACGTCGCACAGCGTAGGTTCCGGCCTCACAGGGGGTCAATGGGTCGGGAGCGGCCCGTGTGGGGCGATCGGGCCTCAGTGCAGGGGGAGTTGGGCCGCCGCGAGGCGAGTGTCGGTGCGGCGTCGTACGGTCGTCCCATGGCGACCGCCGACGACGTACGCAGAATCGCGCTCTCCCTGCCGGGGGCGCTGGAGAAGCTCTCCTGGGGCCTGCCCACGTTCCGTGTGGACAAGGGCAAGCTGTTCGCCTCGCTGAACGACGAGGACAAGGTGCTGGGGGTGAAGTGCCCGAGGGAGGACCGCGAGGAGCTGATCGCCGCCGAGCCCGAGAAGTTCTTCATCCGGGTCGGCCACGACGACCAGTGGCCCTGGCTGCGCGTGCGGTTGGCGGCGCTGGAGGACGAGGAGGAACTCCGTGCGATCCTCCTCGACTCCTGGCGCCAGGCCGCTCCGAAGAAGCTGCTGGCCGCGCACCCCGCTCTGTCGGTGCCGGAAGAGCGCTGAAGGCCGGCATCCGACCGGCCGAGGGAGACGGCCGAGGGCTACCGCCCGCGTCCGAGGAAGCCGCTGATCCGCTCGCGCAGCCCCTGCGCGTCGAGGCCCTGCGCTGCCAGATGCTCGTCCAGGGAGCCGTAGCGGCGCAGTTCCTCGCGGGAGACGCCGAGGCCGAGGACCCGGTGCGGCAGCTCCGCGAGGGCGTCATTGGCGGCGGTGGTCGATGTGCCCGCGAGATAGGGCTCGACGAGCACGGCGTCCGCCGCCCGCGCACCGGACACCGCCGCGCGCAGCGCCTCGCCGTCGAAGGGCCGCACCGTGGTGGCGTAGAGCACGGTCACATCGAGACCCTCCGTGGCGGCGAGGACGTTGTCCAGCATCGGGCCGACCGCGACGACCACGCCGGCGGCCCCCTCGCGTACGCGGAGGAAGCGGGCGCCGTCGACATCGAGCCCCTGCGCGTTCGACTGGAGCGACAACCGGACGTACACCCGGTCGTCCCCCGCCGCCGCGTGCCGGATCAGCGACTCGGCCTCGTTCGGATGGCCGGGTACATGGACCGTCCAGCCCTCCAGGGTGTCGAGCAGCGCCACATCGCCCGGTGACATATGGGTGAAGCCGCCCGCCGGCCAGTCGTAGGACGCGCCGGCGCTCACCAGTACGCCGCCCACGTGCTGGTGGCCCAAGTCGAGCTTCACCTGCTCGAAGGGCCGCTCCACCAGGAAGCTCGCGAAGGTGTGCATGACCGGGCGCATTCCGGCGAGAGCCATGCCGCCGCCGACCCCGACCAGCAGCTGTTCCCTGATGCCCACGTTGATCACGCGGTCCGGGTGCCTGCGGTGCGCCCCGTCGAAGCCGTCCCTGCTGATCTCGGCGAGCACGACGGCGAGCCGCGCGTCCTCGTCCAGCAGGCGGCTCGTGGTCGCGATGAACCTGTCACGCATCGTATCCATGATCAGAATCCCCTCGTGGTGTGTCCGTGTGCGGTGGTCCGGGCGCTGCGCTGGTTCAGGCGTTCTTGGGCTCGACGCGGGCGACGACGGCCCGCGGCCGCCCCGGATGCGGGGCGATGTACGCGGCGTGCAGCGCCTCGTGGTCCCGGCCGTCGACGGTCTGCGCCGACCAGCCGGCGGCCTCGAACCGGGAGGCGATGCCGCCGGGCCAGCCGTGGGTGGCGGAGGAGTTGTCGATCACGAGCGTGTGCAGCCGCTCCAGACCGGCGGGCCCCGCGTAGGCGATGGCCTCGTGGTTGCTGCCCTCGTCGAGCTCGGCATCCCCGATCAGGACCCATACGTGCGGATCGGTGAGGCCGCGGGCCCGCAGCCCGAGCGCGGTGCCGACGGCGAGGGGCAGCCCGTGCCCGAGTGAGCCGCTGCCGATCTCGGCCCCGGGCACCAGCGTCCGGTCGGGGTGATGCCCGAGAGGTGAGTCGTACGAGCCGAAGCCGGGCAGCCACGCCTCGGGGAAGAAGCCCTTGGCGGCGAGGACCGCGTAGTACGCCATCGGGCCGTGCCCCTTGGAGAGGAGGAACCGGTCGCGGCCGGGTGCGTCGGCGGTGGCGGGCGAGACACGCAGGACGCGGTCGTAGAGCACCCACAGGGCGTCGAGCGTGGACGTCGCCGCGGGTCCGTGCTTCTCGTCGCCGGTCATCAGGGCCATCAGTCGATGGAGATCCGATGTGTCGAGGTCGGGCGCTCCGAGGTCCGATGCGTCGAGGTCCGATGCGTCGAGGTGCGGCGCGACGAGTCCGGGTGCGTCGAGATCCCGTGCTGCCCGCCCGGGCGCTGCGTCGGCGTCCGATGAGATCGCTGTGCGCGTGGTCGATGTCGTCGTCATGAGGACCACCGTGCAACCTCAGCTTTGGTTGAGGTCAAGCGCTTCTGTGGGCCGGTCCGGTATGCGCCGTCCGTGCGGAAAGCGGTTCGTGACCACCCGGGGAAGTGCGGTATTGTTCTCATGCGCGTTCGGCCGGGGGAAACCCCAGGTCAGACGGGCACCGGGACGTGGCGCAGCTTGGTAGCGCACTTGACTGGGGGTCAAGGGGTCGCAGGTTCAAATCCTGTCGTCCCGACCAGCGACTTCGCAGGTCGGAGGCCGTATCGGAATCATCCGGTACGGCCTTTTCGGTTTTCCGTGGCCGTACCATCGGTTCCTGGCATGGACATCACTGTGAGCTGGGGACTGGTCGCGCTCGCCGCCGCGGCCGCGCTGGTCGGTTTCTCCAAGACGGCGGTCAGCGGGGCGAACACCGTCAGCCTGGCGGTCTTCGCCGCCGTACTCCCCGCCCGCGAGTCGACGGGCGTCCTCCTCCCCATCCTGATCGCCGGCGACGTGGTCGCGGTGCTCACCTATCGGCGCCATGCGCACTGGCCGACGCTGCTGCGGCTGTTCCCGGCGGTCGCCGCGGGCGTCGTCGTCGGCACCGTGTTCCTGTTCTGGGCCGACGACCAGGTCGTGCGTACCTCGATCGGGGCGATTCTGCTGCTGATGGCCGGCGTCACCGCACTGCGCCGCCGCTCGGGAGGGGATGAGGAGCCGTCGTCGTCGGAGAGCCGGCGGCGGGGCCGGCTGAAGGCGCGTTCGTACGGGGTACTCAGCGGGTTCACCACCATGGTCGCCAACGCGGGCGGTCCGGTCATGTCCCTGTATCTGCTCTCCGCGGGCTTCCGGAAGCTGGGTTTCCTGGGCACGTCCGCGTGGTTCTTCCTGATCGTCAACGTGTCCAAGGTGCCGTTCAGCGTGGGTCTCGGGCTCATCGACCGGACCTCGCTCCTGCTGGACGCGGTCCTCGTCCTGTTCGTCCTGCCGGGAGCGATGCTCGGGAAATGGTGCGCGGACCGCATCGACCAGGTGCTCTTCGAACGGCTGGTCATCGCGGCAACCGTGCTGGGCGGTCTCCAACTGCTGCTGTTCTGACAGCCGTTCGTGCGCATGCTCCGATGACCGTCCGAGAACGGCACCCTCGCCGGCGGGCGTACTTTCCGCCACCTCCGCGCGGGTGCACCATGGCCGGACCGACCGGTGGCCGGCCGCCGGTCCTTCTGCCGCCCCGGAGGCGCCGCGTGGCCAGAGCCGATCACGCCAGGCTCGACGACCTGTACCGCGACCCCTATCCGCTGTACGAGCGAGCCCGCCGGGGCGAGGGCCTGACCTTCGTCCCCGAGGTCGACGCCTGGCTGGTCGCGCGGGACGAGGACGTACGGGAGGTCCTGCGCAGACCGGAGGACTTCTCCTCGCGGCGGGCCCTCCTGCCCGACGTGCTGCCCTCACCGCCGGCCCTGGAGATCCTCGGCCGGGGGTTCGGCGGCCGCCCCACCGTGGTGTCCAGCGACGGGGAGGCCCATCAGCGCCACCGGGCTCCGCTCAGCAGGGGGATGTCGGCCGCGCGGGTCGCCGCCCTGGTGCCGTTCGCCGTCGAGCGCGCCGGGACGCTCGTCGACAGCTTCGCGGCGGACGGGCGATTCGAACTGATGGAGACGTACGCCCGGCAGTTGCCCGGCCAGGTCGTCGGACGGCTGATCGGCCTCGACCCGGTGGACGTACCGGCCGTCGTGTACGGCGGCCACCGCGCCGAGCAACTCCTGTTCCGCCCACTCGGACCGGACGAACAGATCAGCGCCGCCCAGGACATCGTCGCCCTGCAGAGACTCCTGGACGGCTATGTGCGCGACCGGCGCGAGAACCCCCGCGACGACCTCTGCTCCGACATGGCCGCGGCGCTCGCGCCCGGTGACGGCGAACTCACCCTCGACCAGCGCCACGAACTCGTCTCCGAACTCCAGAACTTTCTGATCGCCGGACATCTCACCACCACCGCGCTGATCGGCACGACCTTCCTGCATCTTCTGAGCGACCGCCGCCAGTGGGAACTGCTCTGCGCGGAACCCGAGTTGATCCCGGCCGCGGTCGAGGAGGCCGCGCGCTACGACAGCGCCGTGCAGGCTTTCCGGCGGGTCACCACGCGGCCCGTCACCGTCGCCGGGACCGAGCTGCCCGAGGGAGCCACGCTGCTCGTGGCGTACGGATCGGCCAACCGGGACGAACGGCGGTACGAGCGGGCGGACGTCTTCGACATCACCCGCCCACTCTCGCGGCAGCACCTGGCCTTCGGGCACGGGCCGCACGGCTGCCCCGGCTCCCGCCTCGCCCGTGAACAACTGCGGCTCACCCTGGAGCTGTTCACGCGCCGTATGCCCGGGCTGCGCATCGACGAGGACCGGCCGGCGCCGGTGATGCTCCCCACGCTGATCCACCGCTCACCGGAAGCCCTGCACCTCGTCCACTGAACGGCCGGGGCTCCCCGGGGCCCTCGGTCGGGCCGGCGAGCCGCGGCGACGTAGCCTCGGGGCCATGACCGGCACGCACATCCTGATCCTCGGCGGCACGGCCGAGGCGCGGCAGCTCGCCACCGAGCTCGCCGTGCCCGGCGGCGCCCGGGTCACCACCTCGCTCGCCGGGCGGGTGGCACGGCCGCGGTTGCCGGCCGGTGACGTGCGCATCGGCGGATTCGGCGGCGCCGAGGGACTGGCCGCCTGGCTGCGGGCCGAGCGCGTGGACGCCGTCGTGGACGCCACCCATCCGTTCGCGGACGTGATCAGCACCCATGCCGCCCGGGCCGCTGCGCTCAGCGGCATCCCGCTCGTCGCCCTGCGCAGGCCCGGCTGGCACTCCGGCCCCGGGGACCGGTGGCACGACGCGCTCTCCCTCGACGACGCCGCGGCGCAGTTGCCGGCCCTGGGGCAGCGGATCTTCCTCACCACCGGACGGCTCGGGCTCGCCGCCTTCGCCGGCCTCGCCGAACTGCACTTCCTCGTACGGTCCGTGGAGCTCCCCGAACCGCCCCTGCCACCGCACACCGAGACGGTCCTGGCCCGGGGCCCGTTCACCGTCGACGGCGAGCTGGACCTGATGCGGACCCACCGCATCGACGTGCTGGTCACCAAGGACAGCGGGGGACCGGCCACGGCGGCCAAGCTCGAAGCGGCCCGGTCGCTGGGGCTGCCGGTCGTCGTGGTCCGCCGGCCGCCCGTGCCCGAAGGAGTGCCGGCCGCCGAGGACGTACCCGCAGTGCTCGCGCTGCTCAGCCGCGCCGCAGCAGATAGGTGTCCATGATCCAGCCCTTGCGGGCGCGCGCCGCCGCCCGCAGTTCCTCGATGCGGTCCGACACCTCCGACAGCCGGCCCGACACCAGGATCTCGTCCTCGGTGCCCACGTACGCGCCCCAGTAGATGTACAGGTCCTGGTCCAGATGGCGGGTGAACGCCTGCCGGGCGTCGAGCATCACCACCACGTCGTCCACCCCCTCCGGCCAGCCCTCGGCGAGCCGTCGGCCGGTGGTGATCTGCACCGGGCGCGCGACCCGGTTCAGGCCGGTGCGATGCCGGGCGAGCAGGGCGGAGACGCTGCTGATGCCGGGAACGACCTCGTGGTCGAAGACGACCGCGCCGCGTTCCAGGATCTCCTCCAGGATGCCGAGCGTGGAGTCGTACAGTGCCGGATCGCCCCAGACGAGGAAGGCCCCGCACTCGTCGTCGGCCAGTTCCTCGGCGATGAACCGCTCGTAGAGATCGGCGCGGCGGCGGCGCCAGTCGTCGACGGCGGGGGAGTAGTCCGATGTCTGACGGTCCCGCTCCGGATCGCGGGCCTCGACGAGCCGGTATCCGGGGTCGTCGATGTGCGCGTCGAGAATGTCCCGGCGCAGCCGGGTCAGATCCGCCTTGTCCTCACCCTTGTCGAGGATGAAGAAGGCATCCGCCTTGTTCAGCGCCTTGACGGCCTGGAGCGTCAGATGGTCGGGGTCGCCCGCCCCGATGCCGATCACATAGATCTTCCTCACCCCGCCGAGTCTGCCCCATCCGGCTGATCGCGGGACCTACCGGGGTCCGCGGTCGCGGCATATCCTCCGACCATGCGTGTCGCACTCTTCGTCACCTGCGTCAACGACGCGATGTTTCCGGCCACCGGCATCGCGACCACGCGGCTCCTGGAACGGCTCGGAGTGGAGGTGGACTTCCCGGCCGGGCAGACCTGTTGCGGACAGCCCCAGTTCAACACCGGGTACCGCCGCGAGACTCGGCCCCTGGTCGAGCGGACGGCCCGGGTCTTCGAGGAGTACGAGTACGTCGTCACCCCGTCCGGGTCGTGCGCGGCGATGGTGCGCGACCACTATCCGGAGTTCGGGGAGACGGGTCTGCCGTCGCGGACGTACGAACTGACGGAGTTCCTGGTCGACGTCCTCGGGGTCACCGACGTCGGAGCGTACTTCCCGCACACCGTGACCTATCACCCCTCCTGCCACGGCCTGCGCCTGCTGCGGCTCGGGGACAGACCCCGCAGGCTCCTCGAAGCGGTCAAGGGCCTGGAGCTGCGCGAGCTCCCCGGCGCCGAGGAGTGCTGCGGCTTCGGCGGCACCTTCGCCGTCAAGAACCCCGATGTCTCCGCCGCCATGGGTCAGGACAAGGTCCGCAACGCCGTCGCCACCCGGGCCTCCGTCCTGTGCGGCGCGGACAACTCCTGTCTGATGCACATCGGCGGCATCATCCGCCGCCAGGACGAGCCCCTGCGGGCGCTGCACATCGCCGAGATCCTCAGCGCGACGGAAGAGGAGCCCCACGTATGAGCGGGACGTATCTCGGTATGCCGTCCTTCCCCGCCGCCGCCAAGGAGGCGGTGCACGACTCGACCCTGCGGGCCAATCTGCGGCACGCCACCCACACCATCCGCGACAAGCGGGCCAAGGCCGTCGCGGAACTCGCCGACTGGTCGCTGCTGCGGGAGGCGGGCAAGCAGATCAAGGACCACACGCTCCGTCACCTGGACCGGTATCTGGTGCAGTTGGAGGAGCGGGTGACCGCGGCGGGCGGCGTCGTGCACTGGGCCGCCGACGCCGACGAGGCCAACCGCATCGTCGCGGATCTGGTCAAGGCCACCGGCGAACGGGAGGTCGTCAAGGTCAAGTCCATGGCGACGCAGGAGATCGGCCTCAACGAAGCACTGGAGGCCGAGGGCATCGCCGCGTACGAGACGGACCTGGCGGAGCTGATCGTGCAGCTCGGTGACGACCGGCCCTCCCACATCCTCGTCCCCGCCATCCATCGCAACCGCGGCGAGATCCGCGACATCTTCCGCAGCCGGATGGCGGACTGGGGGCGGGCGGCGCCCGACGGACTGTCCGACACCCCGGCCGAACTCGCGGAGGCGGCCCGGCTCCACCTCCGCGAGAAGTTCCTGCGCGCCAAGGTGGGCGTCTCCGGGGCCAACTTCATGGTCGCCGAGACCGGAACGCTCGTCGTCTTCGAATCCGAGGGCAACGGACGCATGTGTCTGACCCTGCCCGAGACCCTGATCTCCGTCGTCGGCATCGAGAAGGTCGTGCCCAGCTGGCAGGATCTCGAAGTCTTTCTCCAGACCCTGCCGCGCTCCTCGACGGCCGAGCGGATGAACCCCTACACGTCCATGTGGACCGGGACGGCGGACGCCGACGGGCCGCGGACCTTCCATCTGGTCCTGCTCGACAACGGCCGCACCGACACCCTCGCCGACGAGGTCGGCCGGCAGGCGCTGCGCTGCATCCGCTGCTCCGCCTGCCTGAACGTGTGCCCGGTGTACGAGCGCGCCGGCGGTCACGCCTACGGCTCGGTCTACCCCGGCCCCATCGGCGCCATCCTCAGCCCTCAACTGCGCGGCATCCAGAGCGACATCGACGCCTCCCTGCCGTACGCCTCCTCGCTCTGCGGCGCCTGCTACGAGGTCTGTCCCGTCGCCATCGACATCCCCGAAGTCCTTGTCCATCTGCGGGAGTCGGTCGCGCAGAAGGGCGGCAAGGGACACCGGCTGGAGAAGGCCGCCATCATGGCGGCGGGCTGGGTGCTCAACCACCCCGGCGCCCTCGCCGCCGGTGAACGTCTTGCTTCGAGGACCCGCAGATTCCATCCGGCGAAACCGCCGGGTGCCGGCGGATGGACCGCGAGCAGGGACCTGCCCGAAGTGCCCGCGGAATCCTTCCGCGACTGGTGGAAGAAGAACCGCGGATGACCTCCTCACGTGACCGCATCCTCGGGCGGATCCGAGCCGCCGTCGGCGACGCGCCCGACGTGCCGGAAGCCGCACGCGACTATCTCGCCACCCACACACCGGACGACCCGGCCCTCGTCCTGGACCTGCTGCACGAGAACCTCGCCGACTACCGGGCGATCGTGCACCGCAGTACGCCGGCGGCGCTGCCGGGACTGATCGGCGACCTGCTGGACGGGCACGGAGCACGGTCGGTCGCGGTGCCGGACGGCCTGCCCGAGGACTGGCTCGCGGCCACCGCAGCCGAACGGCGCAGCGACGACGGACCGCTCACGGCGTACGAACTCGACGCGACCGACGCGGTGGTCAGCGGATGCGCGCTGGCGATCGCCGAGACCGGCACGATCGTGCTCGACGCCGGCCCCGGACAGGGCCGCCGGGCACTCACCCTCGTCCCCGATCTGCACATCTGCGTCGTCCGCGTCCCCGAGCAGGTCGTCGCCTCGGTGCCGCAGGCGATGCCGCGCCTGGACCCGACCCGCCCGCTGACCTGGATCTCCGGTCCGTCCGCCACCAGCGACATCGAACTGGACCGCGTCGAGGGCGTCCACGGCCCCCGCACCCTGGAAGTCATCCTGCTCCAGGGGTGAGGCCCACCCGTCGCTAGAGCGCCAGCCGGGGAGCCTCGGCGACCGGGTCCACCGGGCCGTCGAGCCGCTCCGCCAGTTCACGCGCCCAGGCGGCGAGACCGGACACGTCGACGCCGTGCGGATCGCCGAATCCGACGATCCGGTCAGCGCCGCGCAGCAGCAGACGCGCACCACCCGTTCTGTTGCCGCGGGCGGCATGCGTCAGCCCCACCGCGAGCTGCGCCAGGCCCCGCCACAGCTCACGCTCCTCCTCGGGCCCGGACTTCCACGCGTCCTCGAACACCTCGTGCGCGTGGAACGGCTTGCCCGCGTCCAGCAGCCGCTGCGCCTCCGCCAACGTCTCCTCGGGGGAGCGCACGATCCCCTCGGGCTGCCGCTCCACACCGGGCGCGCCGTACGGCAACGGCCGCCCGAGCCCGTCGCGGGGCCGGGCGTTGCGTGCGCGCCCGTCGTCGTCTCGGTCCCTGCGTGATGCGTCCACGTTCCCGATTGTCCCTCCCGCCCCGCCGGACCTGCATCCGACCGTCCGGCCGGGCGTCCGCCGGTGCCGGAGAGTGGGGTAGTGTTTCTCCTGCGTGCCCGGCCGGGAACGGCGCAGGTACGCATCGGGACGTGGCGCAGCTTGGTAGCGCACTTGACTGGGGGTCAAGGGGTCGCAGGTTCAAATCCTGTCGTCCCGACCAGCGTTTACGCGGGTCAGAGGTCGTATCGGAACATCCGGTACGACCTTTTCGCGGTTCACCACCGCCCGCGACGAGTGCGATCGCCGGACGCCCGGGTGGGCGGACGCGGCGCCGATGCGTCCATGCCCAGCAGTGCCTCGGCGACGCCGGCGCAGAGCGTGTCGGCGTGCTCGACCCGCGCACGGGCGCTGCGCGCCCTGGCCCATGAGAACGGCGACCTTCTCACCCTCGTCGAGCAGGTCCGCCGCGCGGGTGATGTCGGCGTCGTCCGCACCGGCGCGTAGGGAGCCATGCCGAGCCCGGACGGGACCATCTTGAACTCGTGTGCGGGCGGGGTGTATTCGAGTTCCTGGACAGGTCGACCTCCTGCGGGTACGAGCCGCCCATGACGCTGCGGCTCGTCTGACCGGCGATGGCGACGACGGTCAGGGCTTCAGGAGCGTCTTGATCATTCCGTCCTGCTTCTGCTGGAACATCTCGTACGCCTTCGGCGCGTCCTCGAGCGGCATGGTGTGGGTCGCGAACCCCTCCACGCCCAGCAGGTCCTCGTCCGACAGCAGCGGCAGGATGTCGGGCACCCAGCGCCAGACGTTGGCCTGGCCCATGCGCAACTGGATCTGCTTGTCGAACATGGTCAGCAGCGGCAGGGGGTCGGCGGCGCCGCCGTACACACCGGAGATCGAGATGGTGCCGCCGCGCCGCACGATGTCGATCGCCGAGTAGAGGGCGTTGAGCCGGTCGATGCCCGCGCGCTCCATCACGCGTTCGGCGACGGCGTCGGGCAGCAGCCCGGTGACCCACTGAGCGGCCTTCACCACCGGCGCGCCGTGGGCCTCCATGCCCACCGCGTCGATGACGGCGTCGGTGCCCCGCCCGTCGGTCAGATCGCGGACGGCGTCGCCGAGGTTCTTGCCGTGCCGGCGCAGATCGAGCCCCTTCACGCCGTGGGCGGCCGCGCGGGTCAGCCGCTCCGGGACCAGGTCGACACCGATGACGAGTTCGGCGCCGCGGTGCCGGGCGATGCGTGCCGCCATCTCACCGATCGGTCCGAGGCCGAGGACGGTGACGGAACCGCCCTTCGGGATGCCGGCGTACTCGACGGCCTGCCAGGCGGTGGGCAGGACGTCGGACAGATAGACGAACCGCTCGTCGCCCGGGCCGTCGGGCACCTTGATCGGCAGCGTGTTGCCGAACGGAACCCTGAGGAACTCGGCCTGCCCGCCCGGCACCTGACCGTAGAGCTTGGTGTAGCCGAACAGGGAGGCACCGGTGCCCCGTTCGCGGTTCTGCGTGGTCTCGCACTGGGACTGGAGCCCCTGCCCGCACATGAAGCAGTCACCGCAGGAGATGTTGAACGGGATGACGACGCGGTCGCCGGCGGAGAGGGCGGAGACGTCCGCACCCACCTCCTCGACGACGCCCATGGCCTCGTGGCCGAGGATGTCGCCCGGGTCCAGGTAGGGGCCCATCACTTCGTACAGATGGAGGTCCGAGCCGCAGATCCCGGTGGAGGTGACTTTCACGATCACGTCCGTCGGTTCCTCGATCCGGGGGTCGGGCACGGTCTCCACCCGCACGTCCCGCTTCCCCTGCCAGGTCAGTGCTCGCATGCTGTCCTCCTCGTGTCGTGATCGGCTCGACCGGCGGTGATATCTCCCGAGTCCCCCGGATATCGGCTGATATCCCGGACCGAACCCGCCCGTCCCGGCAGTGCCGGGTTCGGCCCCGCTGCGGCGGTGGTCCTTCTCGCAGCAGCCGTCCTGCCGATGCCGGACCGGGACGCCCTGGGCGAGGGGCCGGCGCACCACGCCACGGACCACGGAGCGCACCTGGTGACCACCTCCTGCGGCCACGGACCGTGGGCGGCGCACTCCGGGCCGGTCACCGACCTGCGGGCGGCGGCCGGCGCACGGCGCCGAATGGGCACGTGTGTCGTTTGAGGGGCAGGTGAGCGGTTACTCGCCCAGCGTTCGATCCGGGTAACGGGGTACACCGTCGAAGGAGCGTCATGACCACCTACGGATACTTTCTCTCGTCCGAGGATTTCACCCCCGCAGAGCTGCTCGCGCAGGCCAGGGCCGCCGAACAGGCCGGCTTCGAGGCCCTGGCGATCTCGGACCACTTCCATCCGTGGAACGACGAGCAGGGGCAGAGCCCCTTCGTCTGGTCGATGATCGGCGCACTGTCCCAGGTCTCGTCACTCCCGGTGACCACCTTCGTGACCTGCCCGACGGTCCGGATGCATCCCGCGATCAACGCACAGGCGGCGGCCACCGCCGCCGTGCTCACCGAAGGGCGCTTCCGCTTCGGGATCGGCACCGGCGAGGCCCTCAACGAGCACATCTACGGCGACGCCTGGCCGGAGGCCGACCAGCGGATGGAGATGCTGGAGGAGGCCGTCCAGGTCATGAACCACCTCTTCACCGGCAAGCAGGTCTCGCACCACGGCAAGCACTACACCGTCGAGAACGCCCGCCTCTACACCGTCCCCGACCAGCCGCCGCCGCTCTATGTCTCCGGCTTCGGACCGCAGGCCGCCGCCCTCGCCGGACGCATCGCGGACGGACTCGTCACGATGATGCCGGACGAGAGCCTGGTGGAGCAGTTCCGCACGTCAGGCGGCGGGCAGAAGCCGGTGATCGGCGGGCTCAAGGTGTGCTGGGGCACCGACCGCGATCAGGCGGTCAAGACCGTGCACCGGCTCTGGCCGAACCAGTTCCTGCCCGGTGAACTCGCCCAGATCCTCCCCACCCCCAGGCACTTCGAACAGGCCAGTGAGCTGGTCACCGAGGACATGGTGCGGGACGGCGTGACCTGCGGTGATGACGTAGACGAGCATGTGAAGACCGTCGGGGCCTACGCGAAGGCCGGATTCGACGAGGTCTACGTCAACCAGATCGGACCCGAACAGCAGGGGTTCTTCGACTTCTACCGCACCAGCGTCCTGCCCCGGTTGCGGGACGCAGGCTGACACCGGAGGAATCATGGCCCTCGCCCACCGCCCGACCGTCGACGAGTCGTACTGGATGACCACGACCGCCGCCACGGACCATCCGCCCCTGCTGTCGCGGACGACGGCGGACGTGGCGGTGATCGGCGGTGGCATCGCCGGGCTCGTCACCGCCTGGGAGCTCCAGCGGGCCGGACTGGACGTCGTCGTCCTGGAGGCCGACCGGATCGCCGCGGGCGTCACCGGTTACACGACGGCCAAACTGACCTCCCTGCACGGACTGCACTACGCACAATTGGAGGCCAGGCACGGCGGCGAGAGCGCGGCGCTGTACGCGCTCTCGCAGCAGGACGCCGTCGAGCACGTGGCCGCGCTCTGTGCCGAGCTGGGTATCGACCCGGATCTGGAACGGGTTCCCGCCTACACCTTTGTGGAGGATCCGAAGCGGGTGGACGAGGTGCGCGCCGAGGCCGACACCGCGCGCAGGGCCGGTCTGGAGGCCACCTTCGTGACCGACACCGAACTGCCCTTCCCGGTGGCCGGAGCGGTACGGGTCGAGGGCCAACTGCAGTTCCATCCCCGCAAGTTCCTGCTGGGTCTCGCCGAACGGTTCGTCCGGGCCGGCGGCCGCATCCATGAGCGCACCCGGGTCACGGGCCTGCGGGACGGGCGGCGTTGTCACCTCACGACCGAGAGCGGTGCCACGGTCGACGCGAGCGACGCCGTCATCGCCACCCATTATCCGGTCTTCGACCGGACCCTGCTGTTCACCCGGCTCAAGCCCCGCCGTGAACTGGTCCTCGCGGCGCCCGTGCCCACGGCGGACGCGCCCGAGGGCATGTATCTGAGCCCGGAGTCGGGGACGCGGTCGCTGCGCAGCGCGCCGTACGACGAGAGCCGGCGGCTGGTCATCCTCACCGGCGAGTCGTTCGAGCCCGGCGCGGGCGGGGTGCGGGAGCGCTACGCCCGGCTGGAGGCCTGGGCGGGTGAGCGGATCGCGGGCTTCGCCGCCGCGGAGAAGACCTACCGGTGGGCAGCCCAGGACAACGACTCGCACGACCACCTGCCGTACGTCGGTCATGCGCATCCGGGTACGCAGCACCTCTATGTGGCCACCGGCTTCGGCGGCTGGGGGATGAGCAACGGGGTCATGGCGGGGCGGCTGTTGACCTCCCACATCGCCGGCGGACCGCGCCCGCCCTGGACGGAGCTGTACGACCCCCGCCGGCTGCCGGCCGTACGGGACACGGCCGAACTGGCCAAGTATCAGGCCGGGGTGGCGAAGCACTTCGTCGGAGACCGGCTCCACTCGAGCCATGTGGACTCGGTGGAGGAGGTCGCACCCGGCAGCGGGGCGGTGGTCCGCGTCGGCGGCAAGCACTGCGCGGTCTACCGCGACGCGTCGGGGGAGGTCCGGTCGCTGTCCGCGCGCTGCACCCACCTCGGCTGTCTGGTGCAGTTCAACGACGCCGAGCGGACCTGGGAGTGCCCGTGCCACGGCTCCCGCTTCGCCACGGACGGATCCGTCCTGCACGGCCCGGCGACCCGGCCTCTGGAAGAACTCTGACGACCGCGTGAAAGGCGCCCTGAGTGCTCTGACCAGGGACGATTGTAGCTACGTTCTGTGCCCGTTTGCGCACTGGGGGTGATGGGGTCAGTGTGAATATGTCGATACATCTCCTTGTGCGACGCACGAAAGGAAACGTCATGGGTAAGGCGAAGGCCAAGGGCAAGCAGGCCAAGGGCAAGGTCAAGGAAGTCGCCGGCAAGGCCATGGGCGACCGTGGCATGCAGGCCGAGGGCCGCGGCGAGCAGATGGCCGGCAAGGCTCACGAGCAGGTCGAGCGGACCGCCGAGCGGGCCGGCGAGCGCATGAAGCGGCCGTCGGGCCGCTGACGCGGCTCCCAACGGCATCGTGCCCCCGGAACGCGCATGACGTGCGTTCCGGGGGCACAGCTGTGCGAAATCGATGCTCCGCGCCGGCGTGGGGCCGGTTCGGTGACCGGGCCGGGCTGCCTCTCAGGGCTTGAGCGGATCATGTCCGAGAGTCATCAGGCCCTGCCGCCATCGCTCGTCACCGGAGCCGGATGCCCGCTCCTGCTGGTCCTCGATCTCCTCCACGACCCGCAGCATCAGCTGCACGTCCTCGTCGGTCAGATCGGCACGCCGCTTGTGCAGGAGGGCCACCACCTGGAGGCCGGTGGCCGCACCCGCCGACTCGGGCAGCGTCTCGGCCGTCTCGGCCGCTTCGCTGGTCCTGAGCCATGCGGTCAGCTCCTGGGACGTCATGTTCACCAGCTGGTGAAACTCCTCCCAGAGTGCCTGGCTTTCGAGGGGGTTCAGTTCGCCCATGACGTCACGGGTGACCGGTCTGCCGCACGTCAAACGCCTGTGCCGCACGACACACACGGAAGAGGGCGGCATAGCGGGCATCCGCCGAGGCCGTCTCCGCCCGGAGGGTGTGTCGGGACGCGGCCGAGCAGCCTCGCGACCTCAGGGGTCGAGCGGCCGCCCGCCAGGATGCCCGCGCGGCCTCGTGCCCGGCCGGCCACGCCGCGTCGCGCCCGGACCCCCGTGCTGCCGTCCCGCCCCGAGCGTGCCCCGGTGGGTCAGGTCACCCGCTGATCCTCGTACAGCACCGGTTGCAACCTGGCCACCAGCCGGAAGAAGCCGGCCTCGTTCCCCGCCATGCCCAGCGCGTCCAGCGCGTCGTCCGCCTCGGCGATCGGGGCCATCAGCAGCGGCATCGGAACGATGGGCTGCTCCGTGTCGGCGAGCACGGCCCGGGTGGTCTGCAGCAGTCGTACGTACGCCTGCGCCGCCGCGAGTTCGGGATCGGTCATGCCAGTTCCCCCCTAGGAGAGGTGTCGGACCGTCCAGCATCTCGCGCGGCACTGACAATCGATCAGCGGCCGAGTGCCGCACCCCCGTTGATGTGCAGAATCTGGCCGGTCAGATAGGCGGCCTCCGGTGAGGCGGAGTACATCACGAGCGCCGCGATCTCCGAGGGGAGGCCCGGCCGGCCGGTCAGTGTCCGGCGTACGCGGGAGGCGACGAACTCCGGGGTCGCGCGGTCGCCGAAGAACTCCGTGTCCGTCACGAAAGACCGGCTGCGGCTCGACCACCAGTGGAACGGATCGACCGGTGCGCCGCCCGCCGTCACCGACGCCGCCTGGCACGACGTCCGCGTGGTGCACTGCGCCGACAGCGGCGAGATCGCGGTCTATGCCGACGGCTCGAAGCACCCGCTGATGACGGCCGTCGACACGACGTTCGCCGCGGGCCGGGTCGGCTTCGGCTCGTTCGACAACGTGGGCAGCCTGCGGAACCTGAAGGTCTCCGGACAGCGCGCGCGGCAGTAGCCGTCCCGCGGCCCCGCACAGCTGTGGGCCCCGTCCGCCCGGACGGGGCCCACACGGTTGCGGCGGGAGCGTCAGACGATCTGGTCGGAGATCTCCGCCTGCTCACGGGCGGTGCCGTACGACTGCGGTGTGCCGTACGAGCGACGCGCGACGAACCACCACACGGTCGCCAGGACCAGCACCGTGACCAGCGCGATGGAGGCGTAGTTCATCGTGTCGACCGTCACCGGGCTGGACTGCGGCAGGCAGAACAGCACGGTCACACACGCCACCCAGACCACCGCGATCCAGCCGATCGGCTTGCTCCAGCGGCCCAGGCTCCACGGCCCGGGCTCGAAGCGGTCGCCGGCGCGCAGCTTGAGGTAGATCGGGATCGCGTACGCCGGGGTGATACCGATGACGTTGATCGCCGTCACCGCGCCGTAGGCCGTCGTGGAGTAGAGCGAGGGCAGGGCGAGCAGGCAGGCGAAGCCGACCGACAGCCACACCGCGGGGACCGGGGTCTGGGTGCGGCTGCTGACCTTGCGCCAGATGGCCGACCCGGGCAGCGCGTTGTCGCGGCTGAAGGCGAAGACCATCCGACTGGCGGCCGCCACCTCGGCGTTGCCGCAGAACAGCTGCGCCACGATGACCACCAGCAGCAGTGCGGTGGCGCCACCGGTGCCGAGCGCGTCGAGCAGGATCTGCGCCGGCGGCACGCCGGTCGAGCTGTCCAGGGTGCCCGCGTAGTCCTGGATGGCGAACGTCAGACCCGCGAGCAGCGCGAATCCTGCGATCCAGGAGACCCAGATCGAGCGGACGATGCCACGTGCCGCGGAGACGGAGGCGTTGGAGGTCTCCTCCGAGAGGTGGGCCGAGGCGTCGTAGCCGGAGAACGTGTACTGGGCGAGCAGCAGGCCGATCGCCGCCACATAGATCGGGCTGTCCCAGCCGGTGTTGTTGACGAACTCGGTGAAGACGAACTCGGGGGACTGGTGGCTCGACGGCACGATGGCGAGCGCGCCGACGATGATGGCCACACCGCCCAGGTGCCACCACACGCTGACGGAGTTGAGCAGGCTGACCAGCCGTACACCGAAGAGGTTCAAGGTGGCATGGATCAGCAGAATGCATATGAAAATGATCATGGTGGAGCCGGGTGTGGGGTCGAAACCCCACTGAAGATTCAGAAAGGCGCCGGTGAACAGGGCGCAGCCGTAGTCGATACCGGCGATCGCGCCCAGCAGGCCCAGCAGGTTCAGCCAGCCCGTGTACCAGCCCCACTTGCGTCCGCCCAGCCGGTCGGCCATGTAGTAGAGCGCACCGGAGGTCGGGTACGCGCTCGTGACCTCGGCCAGCGCCATACCGACACACAGGACGAACAGGCCGACGCCCGCCCAGCCCCAGAGCATCACCGCCGGGCCACCGGTGTTCAGACCGAAGCCGTACAGCGTCATGCATCCCGACAGGATCGAGATGACGGAGAAGCTGATGGCGAAGTTGCCGAAGCCTCCCATGCGGCGGGCCAGAACCGGCTGGTAGCCCAGTTCCCGCAGCCGCTCCTCCTCGTCCTTGGGCGGCGACTGGTCCGACTTCGACCACCTGGGCGGGGATATGGACATCGTTGTACCTCCGGGGGGAAAGGAAGATGCACTGAGCGGACAGGGCGAAGGGGAGGTGCTGTGGTGCGAGGGGGGACCGGGACGGCGGCAGCGCTCGGCTACGTACCTGCCTCGTGCGCGGCGGCCAGACATCTTCCGCGGGCACGGAGGAAGACTTCCTCGGCCAGGCCCGCGTCGCCGGGACTCTGGGTGCGGTACGACCAGGGCGGTGCCGTGTAGTACGGGCCCAACGCCTCGAACACCCGCGCGGCCTCGGCGAACTGGCCCGAGCCCCACAGCGCGTGGGCGAGGTGGTTGAGGTCGAGCAGCGAGGACAGGGCCGGGTTCACATGGTCGAACCAGCCGTCCAGCGCGCGCGTGGCCTCCCGGGTGGCGTCGTCCGTCACCCAGTGCAGGTCCAGCGCCCGCTCATGCCCGTTGTCGCGGCGGTAGCGCTCGACACGGACATAGAGCGGAAGGGCGAGGAGAGCGGAACCGGTCGGGGCGGCGGAGGACGCCCACTGGACGAAGTTGACCGCCTCCGACAGATGCCCGCCCGACTTGCGGGCGTACACGAACTGCAGCATGCGGTGGTACGCCTCGCGGTTGTGCGGGTCCCGTTTGTGGGCCTCCGACAGCAGGCCCCACGGTCCGGGGAAGAGCATGGGGCCCGGCGGGATCTGCCGGTGCTCCTCCAGCCGCTGCTTCTCGTCGAGTTGGGCCAGGGCCAGCAGACACACCCACGGCACCGGGTCGTCGGGCCCCTGGTGGGCGGCGATCCGGCACGCCTCCCAGGCCTCGTGCCACAGGTCCTGGGTGCGCTGGTGCTGTTCGCGGTGGGCCCGCAGCGCCCGTTCGACGGAGATCCGGCAGTGCATCACGGTCGCGGCGAGGGAGTGGGGTTCCTCGGCCCGCCATGCCTGTACGGCGTCGGAACCGGCCGCCACCGCGGCGAGGACCTGTGTCCGCTGCGTCCAAAGGCCCCAGTCGGAGGTCGAGGCCAGCAGGTTCCGCATGGATAACCAGCGTCCGGTGCGTAAGTCCTGCATGGCGGCGCGCAGTTCATTGTCGTGACCCGCCGGGTGGTACACCGGGCGGTTCTGGTCCTGGGCCATCAGCGCGTAGCCGCCGCCGTCGGTGTCCAACGGCGCGGATGTCGCATTCTGGGCGTCATGGGTCCTCTTGGGACAGTGGGGGGTTGGGACCGGAATGGAGTGGTCGCTCCACGGCCCGTAGTTTCGCCGATCTTACTCAACTGTTCGATGACGACAAGAAGTTGATGAAGTATCGGTCCGTGGACAGTTTCGATCGTTACTTGACGACCGACGTGCCCTGATCCAGGCTTCTTGCGTCCACGATCAAGGTTTCCTTCCAGCGAGGGGCGGGGTGGCCGATGACCGGCCCGGTGCTTGCCGTCGACCAGGGCACTTCCGGCACGAAAGCGCTGGTCATCTGCCCCGAACGCGGAGTGATCGGCACCGGATCGGCGGCGGTGGAACCCCGCTACGGCGCGGGTGGCAGCGTCGAGGTCGACCCGATGAGCCTGCTGACATCCGTGGTCGACGCGGGCCGCCAGGCCCTCGCCGACGCCGGGGAACCGGTCCACGCGGTCGGGCTCGCCAACCAGGGCGAGACGGTGCTGGCCTGGGATCCCGTGAGGGGCGATCCGCTCACCGACGCCATCGTCTGGCAGGACCGGCGGGCGGAGCCGCTGTGCGAGGAACTCGCCCCGCACGCCGATGAACTGACCCGGCTGACCGGCCTGCCCCTCGACCCCTACTTCGCCGCGCCCAAGATGGCGTGGATACGCCGTGAACGCACCCGGGACGGCGTCGTCACCACCAGCGACGCCTGGCTGGTCCACCGGCTCACGGGCGCCTTCGTCACCGATGCGGCGACCGCCGGCCGTACCCAGCTCCTCGACCTCGACAAGGTCGCCTGGTCGCCGGAGGCGCTCGGCATCTTCGGCCTGGACGGCGAACGGATGCCGGAGGTCGTCGACGCGGACGGACCCGTCGGCATCACCACCGCCTTCGGCGACGGCATCCCGCTGACCGGGCTCCTCGTCGACCAGCAGGCGGCCCTCCTCGCGCAGAGCGTCACCGAGCCCGGCAGCGCCAAGTGCACGTACGGCACGGGGGCGTTCCTGCTCGCGCAGACCGGATCGAGCCCGCGCCGCACCGGCAGCGGCCTGGTCAGCTGTGTCGCCTGGCGGCTGGGCGGACACACCAGCTACTGCCTCGACGGACAGGTCTACACGGCCGCGTCCGCCGTCCGCTGGCTCACCGATCTGGGGGTGATCGCGGGCGCGGCCGACCTGGACCCGGTGGGCTCGTCCGTACCGGACAGCGGTGGTGTCACCTTCGTCCCGGCGTTCGCCGGACTCGCCGCCCCGTGGTGGCGGGGCGACCTGCGCGGCTCACTCACCGGACTCGGACTCGACACCGGTCCCGGGCATCTCGTGCGTGCGCTCTGCGAAGGCATCGCCGCCCAGGTGGCCGAACTGACCGACGCGGTCGCCGCCGACCTCGGCCGGCCACTGACCGGCCTGCGGGTGGACGGCGGACTGACCCGCTCCGCGCTGCTGATGCAGACCCAGGCCGATCTGCTGCAACTGCCGGTGGAGGTATCGGCGTTGCCCGATGTCACCGCGCTCGGTGTCGGCGCCGTCGCCCGGCTCGGCATGGACGCCGCACTGACCACCGACCAGGTGGTACCGGCCTGGCGGCCCTCCGCCGTCTACGAACCGAGGATCAGTGCCTCGCAGGCGGCCGAACGCCTCGGCCGGTTCCGCGGTGAGGTGTCCGCGCTGCTGGACCGTACGCCCATGGCCGGGGGAGCGGGGACGGCGGGCGCATGACCGTCACCACCGCCGGCGAACTGCCGGACTCGCTCTACGACGTGATCGTCGTCGGCGCCGGAGTCGTCGGATCGGCCATCGCCCGCGAGCTCGCCCGCCGCCGGCTGCGTACCGCCTTCGTGGACGCCTCCGACGACGTCGGCAACGGAACCTCCAAGGCCAACACGGCGATCCTGCACACCGGTTTCGACGCCGTGCCCGGTTCGCTGGAAGCCCGGCTCGTACGCGACGGACAGCGCCGGCTCGCGGCCTACGCGGCCGAGGCCGGTATCCCCGTCGAACCGATCGGCGCCCTGCTCGTCGCCTGGGACCGGACGCAGCTGGACGCGCTGCCGGCGCTCGCAGCCAAAGCCGAACGCAACGGCTACCACGACGCCCGCCTGATCGACGCCGACGAGGTGCGCCGCCGCGAACCGCACCTCGGCCCCGGCGCACTGGGCGCACTCGACGTTCCCGGCGAGAGCATCATCTGCCCGTGGACGACCACCCTCGCCTACGCCACCCAGGCCGTCCGCGGCGGCGTCGATCTGCATCTCAACTGCCGGGTGCAGAGCATCACCGGCACCACCCACCATGAACTGGCCACCAGCCGCGGTCTGTTGCGCACCCGCTTCCTCGTCAACGCCGCCGGACTGTACGCCGACGAACTCGACCGGCAGCTCGGCCACGACACCTTCACCGTCACCCCGCGCCGCGGTCAGCTCATCGTCTTCGACAAGTTCGCCCGCCCTCTGGTCCGCCACATTCTGCTCCCGGTGCCGACCGCCCTCGGCAAGGGCGTGCTCGTGTCCCCGACCGTGTACGGCAATGTGATGCTCGGACCGACCGCCGAGGACCTGGACGACAAGCAGGCCACCGGCTCCACGGCCGAAGGACTCGCGCTGCTGCGCGAGCAGGGCCGGCGGATCCTGCCGGAGCTGGTGACCGAGGAGGTCACCGCCGTCTACGCCGGACTGCGCGCCGCCACCGAGCACGACGACTACCAGGTGCGCGCCCACGCACGACAGCGGTACATCACCGTGGGAGGAATCCGTTCCACCGGCCTGACCGCGTCCATGGCCATCGCCGCGTACGTCATGGACCTTCTGTCCGACGTCGGACTCGACCCCGGTCCCGCCCACGACCTGGAACCGGTGCGGATGCCGAACCTCGGCGAGGCGTTTCCGCGCCCCTGGCAGCAGGCCGAGCTCATCGCCGCCGACCCGGCGTACGGCACCCTCGTCTGCCACTGCGAACGCGTCTCCCTCGGAGAGATACGCGACGCGCTGGACAGCACCGTCCCACCCGGCTCCCTGGACGGACTGCGCCGGCGGACCCGGGCCCGCGGTGGCCGCTGTCAGGGATTCTTCTGCGGGCCCGCGGTGCGCTCCCTGTTCGAGGAGGGGCGGCGATGACGGTACGCACGGTCGACGTCCTCGTCGTCGGGGCGGGCCCGGCCGGGCTCGCCGCGGCCACCCGCCTGGCCGCCGCCGGAGCGGGCCGGGTCGAGGTCGTCGAACGTGAGCAGCAGGCCGGCGGCATCCCGCGCCACTGCTGCCATGGCGGCTTCGGGCTCCGCGATCTGCAGCGGCCGCTCAGCGGCCCCGAGTACGCCCGCCGGCTCGTCCACGGCGCCGTACGCTCCGGCGCCCGGCTGCGCACCGGCGTCACCGTCACCGGCTGGGCGGGCCCGCGCACCCTGGAGACGGTCGGACCGGCAGGCCCGGAGACCGTCTCGGCACGGGCCGTGGTTCTCGCCACCGGAGCCCGTGAACGTTCGCGCAGCGCACGGCTCGTCCCCGGCACCCGGCCCGCGGGCGTCCTCACCACCGGCGAACTCCAGCAGGCCGTCCATCTGCACGACCAGTGGGTCGGCAGCCGCGCGGTCGTCGTCGGCGCGGAACCGGTCGCCTTCTCCGCGGTACGCACCTTGCGCGCGAGCGGCGCCGAGACCGTCGCCATGGTCACCGAACAGCCCCGCACCCGCGTGCCGTCCCTGCGCCGGCCCGTCCCCCTGCTGGCCAGGACACACATCGTCGAACTGCTCGGCCGGCGCCGGCTGACCGGCGTGCGGCTGCGTCACGAGGACGGGCGGACCACCACCCTCGGCTGCGACACGATCGTGTTCACCGGCGACTGGATCCCCGACCACGAACTGGCCAGACGCGGCGGGATCGCGCTCGACGCGGGCACCCGCGGACCGGCCGTCGACACCGCCTTCCGCACGGCCGAACCCGGTGTTTTCGCCGCGGGAAATCTGCTGCACGGCGGTGAGCGGGCCGGCATCGCCGCCGAGGAGGGCAGCGCCGCCGCGGAGGACGTGCTGCGCCATATCGCGGGCGAGCCGTGGCCGGGCCCCGGGCTGCCCGTACGGGTCGACGCCCCGCTGCTGTGGGCCGTGCCGAACATCGTCCGCCCGCACGGTCCCCGGCCGGTGCGGTTCGTCCTGCGCCCCTCGACACCGCTGGCACCACCGCGCGTGCTGGTCAGCCAGGACGGCCGGGTACTGCACCGGCAGCAGCTGCTGATGCCCGCCCGGCCCGGGCGCCCGCTGCATCTGCGAGCCGGCCGGCTCGATGGCCTGGACCCCGAGGGCGGCCCGGTGCTGATCAGCCTCTGACGGCCCGAGAGCTCGTCCGAGCCTGCCGAACGTGACGTCCGAATTCCGCCAGCCCGGCTGCCGGGGCCGTGCCCATACTGGCCGTATGACGATCGAGGACAGCAGGTACGAGGCGGTGAGCAGCCGGGACGCCCGGTTCGACGGCGTCTTCTTCTTCGCCGTCTCCACCACCGGGATCTACTGCCGGCCGAGCTGCCCGGCGATCACCCCCAAGCGCCGGAACGTGACCTTCTACCGCACGGCGGCGGCCGCCCAGGGCGCGGGCTACCGCGCCTGCCGCCGCTGCCGGCCCGACGCGGTACCGGGCTCCGCCGAGTGGAACGCCCGCGCCGACGTCGTGGGCCGAGCGATGCGGCTGATCGGCGACGGGATCGTCGACCGTGAGGGTGTGGCGGGGCTCGCCGGCCGACTGGGCTACAGCGCCCGTCAGGTGCAACGGCAGCTCAACGCCGAGCTCGGCGCCGGCCCCATCGCGCTGGCCCGGGCCCAACGCGGCCACACCGCCCGCGTACTGCTCCAGACGACGACCCTCCAGGCCGCGGAGATCGCCTTTGCCGCCGGATTCGCCAGTGTCAGGCAATTCAACGACACCATGCGCGAGATCTACGCGGCGACGCCCAGCGAGATCCGCTCCGCCCGCCCCGGGCGCGCCTCACGCTTCGGACCCGTCGCGGCGGCGAACGGCCGCGCCGGCGTGCCTCTTCGACTCGCCCACCGCGGCCCCTACGCCTCCGTCGAGGTCTTCGATCACCTCGCCGCCCGTGCCGTTCCCGGAATCGAGGAGATCGTCGGCGAACGCGGGTCCCGGACCTACCGGCGCACCCTGCGGCTGCCCAGCGGCGCCGGAGTGGCCGAAATCGGTGAACAGCCGGGCGCTGGCGGCTGGCTGGAGTGCCGGCTGCATCTGACCGATCTGCGCGACCTGACGACGGCCACCCAGCGCGTGCGCCGCCTGTTCGACCTGGACGCGGACCCGTGCGCGGTGGCCGAACGCCTGGGAGCGGACCCGGCGCTGGCGCCCCTGGTCGCCGCGCGCCCCGGACTGCGCGCCCCCGGAGCGGCCGACCCGCACGAGCTCGCCGTACGCGCCGTGCTCGGCCACCGGGCGACGACCGAGGAGGGACGCCGACGCGGCCACGCGCTCGTCGTGGCACACGGCAGTCCCCTGTGCGAACCGAGCGGCGGACTCACCCATCTCTTCCCGGACACCGCCACCTTGGCGGGCGCCGACCTCGACGATCTCGACCTGCCCGACGCGCGGCGGGCCGCCCTGCGCACCCTCACCACCGCCCTCGCCGACGGCTCGGTGACCCTCGACCCCGGTGCCGACCGGGACGACGCCGAACGCCGACTGCTCGCCCTGCCGGGCATCGACCGCTGGACGGCCGGCTACATCCGGATGCGGGCCCTGGGCGACCCCGACGTCCTCCTCACCGAGGACCCGGCCGTCCGCGCGGGCATGCGCCGGGCGGGCGCCCAGGCGTCCGACCCCGAGGCGTGGCGGCCGTGGAGTTCGTACGCCATGCACCACTTCTGGAGCACACCATGACCGTGCGGAGCACCGAAGCCCTCGCTGCCGAAGCAGCGTTTCCCACCGAAGCAGGGTTTCCCGCGACGGACTGGGCGGCACTCGCGGAGGAGATCGACGCATACGGCTGCGCCCTGACGCCGCGCATCCTGGATCCGGCCGAGCGCCGCGCGATCGCCGCCCTCTGGGACGAGCCCGAGCACTTCAGGTCCACGGTCGACATGGCCCGCCACCGGTTCGGCTCCGGCACCTATCGCTACTTCTCCGACCCTCTGCCGCCGACCGTCCGGGCACTGCGCGCAGCGTTCTACCCGCGGCTGCTGCCGATCGCCCGCGCCTGGGCCGAGCGCCTGGGCCGGCCGGCACCCTGGCCCGACGAGCTGGACGACTGGCCGGCGATCTGCCACGAGGCCGGCCAGACGAAGTCCTCGCAGATCCTGCTGCGTTACGGACCCGGCGACTGGAACGCCCTGCACCGTGACGTCTTCGGCGAAGCGGTCTTCCCGTTGCAGGTGGCCATCGGCCTCGACCGGCCCGGTACCGACTACACGGGCGGCGAGTTCCTCCTCGTCGAACAGCGGCCCCGGGCGCAGTCCCGCGGCACGGCGACCCTGCTGGAGCAGGGCCGC
Organism: Streptomyces sp. AM8-1-1; assembly: GCF_032229325.1. Lineage (NCBI taxonomy): Bacteria > Bacillati > Actinomycetota > Actinomycetes > Kitasatosporales > Streptomycetaceae > Streptomyces > Streptomyces sp. AM8-1-1. The sequence continues at coordinate 1,146,831 of NZ_CP135086.1, read as the reverse complement.
GCCCTGATCTTCACCACCCGCGACCGCCCGGTCCGCTCCAGCCGCGGCTGGTCGGCGTCACCGGTACGGCACGGGGTGAGCGCGATCAGGTCGGGGGAGCGGCACACCCTGGGACTCGTTTTCCACGACGCGTCGTAGCGAGTCCGCCCATCCCTCCCTGCGTGCGCGTCAGGCGATCGACGCGGAGATGATCGCCGACACCGCCAGATTGCAGGAGGCGGTCACCCACACCGCCGGATGCGGCTCCGGCTCCACGAGGGTCGCGCCCAGCTTGCCCGGCGTCACCAGGTCCACCACCAGGAACGCGACCGCCATCATCACCAGACCGAGGAGGCCGAACGCGGCCGTCGAGGCGAGGCCCTTGCCGAAGTGGTCGTACGTCGTCCAGATCGAGGTGAACACGATGCCGCCGATACCGAGGAGCGCGGAGCTCAGCAGCAGCGCGGCATTGCGGTTGCGGTCCTCCCATATCTGACGGCCGAGCTTGCCCGGCGTCAGCAGGTCGATCAGGACGATCCCGAGGATCAGGAGGACCACACCGAGTGCGCCGTACGCGGTCGCGCGGCCAAGTCCGTTGACGATGTCGCTCATTGAGGGGCCGGTCTCCGTGTCGATGAGGTTGATGCCGGTCAAGGGCGCGCAAAATCTACCGCACGGCCCGCGGAGCGGATCAGGCACCCATGTCACCCGTATGGAGTAGCAGTACCGAGGGTGGGCGGCCGGGCGGGACGAGAGTGGTCACATGCGCCTCCGCGGCGGCGCCCCACCCTTCGCGCCCCACCGGCACCGGGAGACACTCATGGCCCGCCTCAACCGACGTGACCTCGGACTGCTCGCCCTGCGCCTCGGCACCGCAACGGTGCTCGTGGCGCACGGATCGCAGAAGCTGTTCGGCTGGTTCGGCGGCCCAGGCATCGAGGGCACGGCCCAGGGCATGGAGGCCATGGGCTACCACCCCGGCCGCCAGAGCGCGATCGCCGCCGGGGTGGGAGAGACGGGCGGCGGCGTGCTGCTCGCCCTGGGCCTCGCCACACCGGCGGCCGGAGCGGCCGCGGCGGGAGCGATGGCCGGCGCGGTGGCGGTCCACGCCCCCGCGGGGTTCTTCGCCCAGGAGGGCGGCTTCGAATACCCGGCCTTCCTCGGCTTCACCGCGGCTACGGTGGGCCTCACCGGCCCGGGCCGCTACTCCCTCGACCACGCCAGCGGGCACCTGTTCGACCGGGGCTGGACGCTGGCGGCGGCGTTCGTGGGGAGCGCGGTGGGGGCGGCGATGGTGGTGGGGAGGCGGGCGAAGGGACGGGGGGCTGTGGAGTCGTAGGCGAGCCGGTACACAACTCCCCGCTGGTGAGTGCGCCGAGCTGTTCCCCGGCGCAGCGAGTACGAGCGCGCGCCCGGGCGACGTCCAGGAAGCCTGGGCCGTCTTTCGCGTGAGCCGGCGCAGCACCCCGCCGCCTGTCACGGCGCGGTCGTGCCGGCCGCCTTGGAGAAGCGGGTGGCGAGGCGGGCGAACGCGCTCTTGAGCTCGGGCGGGCCGACCACCTCGATGTCCGCGTCGAAGCGGCTGACGGCGGCGGCCAGACCGGTCCATGACCATGAGCCGAGGACGAGCCGGCAGCGGTCGGGCGCGAGTGCCTCGGCGATTCCGTCCTGGGCGAAGGGCGCGACGGCGGTGGCAGGGAGGTTGAGGATCACTTCGCCTCGGCACGGCCAATCGCTGCCGTCGCTGCCGTCGCTGCCGCGGAAGCGGTTGGTGATGAACGCGGAAACGGTGCCACCGGGAAGTTCGCGCGGTACGAAGCGGGGGCCCGTGGGCGTGCGGGGGCGTATGCGGTCGACGCGGAAGGTCCGCCAGTCGTCGCGGTCCAGGTCCCAGGCCGCGAGGTACCAGCGGCCGCGCCAGGTGACCAGGTGGTGCGGTTGGACCCGCCGGGGTTCCTCGGTGGCGGTTGCCGGCCCCTGGCCGTAGTCGAAGCGGAGTTCCACGTGTGCGTGGATGGCGGTGCTCAGCTCCACGAAGGTCTGAGGGTCGACCTGAGCGGTGTCCTCCTTTTCGGGTGGGTGTACGGCGGTGACGCTCACCGTGTCTGTGCGGTGCCGTAGTCGTGGTGGCATGACCTGCCGGATGGTGCCGAGGGCCCGTGCTGCGTCATCGGCGACGGCGTCCCCGGCTGCGACGGATTGCAGGGCCACCGTGAGTGCCACGGCTTGGCCGTCGTCGAACAGCAGCGGAGGCAGATGCGCGCCTGCGCCGAGACGGTATCCGCCGGAGGGTCCCTTGACGGCGGTGATCGGATACCCGAGGTCGCGCAGGCGGTCGATGTCGCGGCGCACCGTGCGCGGAGTGACGTCGAGCCGCTCGGCGAGGTTCTCGCCGGACCAGGCGCGGCGCGTCCGAAGCAGCGAGAGCAGCGCGAGCAGTCGCGAGGAAGTTGTCTGCACCGACGTCATGGTGCCCGCAGTAGAGGACACATCCTGTCCGCTACCCGTGGAACGGTGGCGACCGAGCCGCCGAGGGTGCGCCGCCCTGGTCAGGGCACCCCTTCCGGGGCTCGGTCAGTGCGTTGCCGCGCACATCCGTCCGTCAAAAGGGAGCAGCCATGTCCGTCATGACCACCACCCACCTGAACTTCCGGGGCGCCGCGCGTGAGGCGCTGGGGTTCTACCAGTCCGTCTTCGGCGGACGCGGCGTCACCGTCACGTACAAGGACGCCGGCAACGTCCAGGGCGAGAACGAGGCGGACTGGGTGATGTGGGGTGAGGTGGTGGGGGAGAACGGTTTCCGCGTCATGGCCTACGACGTGCCGTCACAACTCGCCTGGAACCAAGGGGAGAACCCGTTCTTCGCCTCCGTGCGCGGTGACGATGCCGACGAGATCAGCGCCTTGTGGCAGAAGCTGGCGCAGGGTTCGACAGTGGTGCGACCCCTGGAGGCCGCGCCGTGGGCGCCGCTCTACGGCATGCTCACCGACCGCTTCGGCGTGACCTGGGTCCTGGACGTCACTGCTCCGTACGACGCTCCGCACAACGGCTGATCCGCTCCGGCTCGGCTCATGGCAGTCAGGGCCGGCCACGCCACCGTGGCCGGCCCCGGGACAGAAGGGAGGGGCCAGGTCGCCGTACCCGCACGGCAGTTGTGTCTGTCGGCCGGGTACGAGGTGGCCTGGGAACACCATGACGGTACTCGGCACACGTGCTCTCAACCGCGCGACACTCGCTCGTCAGTACCTGCTCGACCGTGCGGACACGTCCGTGTGCGATGCCGTGGCGCACCTGTGCGGCTTGCAGGCGCAGGAGCCTCAGGAACCGTTCGTCGGACTGTGGTCCAGGTTGCGCGCCTTCGAGCCCACCGAACTGGACGAAGCGCTGACGGGCGCTGATGTCGTCCGCACGCACCTGATGCGCCGCACCGTCCATCTCGTCACCGCCGAGGACGCGCTGGCCTGGCGGGCCCGCCATGAACCGATGCTGTGCCAGCGCGTGTTGGCCACATACCGGCACGAACTCGCGGGCATCGACCTGGACGAGGTGGCCGCGGCCGGCCGTGCGGTCATGGCCGACGAACGGCCCCGCACCATGGCCCAACTCGTCCAGGCACTCGAAGACCGCTGGCCGGGCCCGCCGCGCCGGGCGCTGGGGGAACTGCTCGTGGCCGCCCTGATCCCGATGGTGCAGCTCCCGCCTCGCGGTCTGTGGCGGACGACCGCCGGTGTGCGCAATCTGCCGCTGGCCACCTGGCTCGGCCGCGACGTGGATCCGCTCCCCTCCGACGGGAACGATCCGGTCGGGCAGCAGCTGGTGCGACGCTATCTCGCCGCCTACGGGCCTGCTGCCTCGGCGGACCTGCGTTCCTGGTGCGGTCTCGCGGGACTTCCCGCAGCAGTCGGAGCCCTCCGGGAGGAGCTCGTCGCCTTCCGTGACGAACGCGGCCGCGAGCTCCTCGATCTGCCCGACGCGCCACGCCCCGATCCGGACACTCCCGCCCCCGTGCGCTTCCTCCCGGCGTTCGACAACGCGATCCTCGGCTACCGCGACCGCAGCCGCATCATCGACGACGCCCACCTCGGCCTGTCGGTCACGGGTCACCGCGTCGTGCTCGTCGACGGCCGGGTCCGAGCCACCTGGACCGTGCGCGACAAGCACCTGCACGTCACTCTGCTCCGGCCTCTCGCCGCTTCGGAGCGCGAGGCCGTGAGCGCCGAAGCCGATGCCCTGACCGCCTTCTTGGACCAGGACATCAGCGGCGTGGACATCACCGAGACCGACGGCTGAGCGTGGTGCTCCGCGGCGGTTCCGTGGTCAATGTGCCGCCTCAGTCAGCGCGGCTCGCGCCAGATTGCGCAGCCACGCATGTGCGGGGTCGGTGTCGTAGCGCTGATGCCAGGACAAGTACACCGGAGCCGGCGGAAGTTCGAACGGCAGGGGGAGAAGCACCAGCCCGAGGTCCGCGGCCGTTGAGCGGGTTGTCGATTCGGGGGCGGTGACCAGCAGGTCGGAGTCACGCACGAAGCTCAGGCCGGCCGCTTCGGTCGGCGCGGTCGCCACCACACGTCGTGTGAGTCCGAGCTGCGCCAGAGCGCCGTCGAGTGCGTTGTCGAACCTTCCGCGTCTCGAGATGGTGATGTGCTCGGCCTCGGCGTACCGGGCGAGGGTGACGGCCTTGGCGCGGGCGAGCGGATGGTCCGGGCGTACGACGACGACGTGCCCGGTCTCGGCGAGGAGCTCGCCGCGAATGTCGGACTGCGTCGGGCGGTTCGCGTTGGCCTCGAGGTCGACTTCGCCGCGGCGCAACTCAGGCGTGTCGGTGCTCGATTCAGCGATGAAACGCAACCGAACGCCCGGTGCCTGCTTTCGTACTTCCGCGAGCAGTGCGGGGCCGCCGAGCCCGACGAGAGAGTCGTGCCAGCGCAGGGTGAACGTCCGCTCGAGTGTCGTGAGATCGAGTTCTCGGCTGGGCGCCAGCACGCTCTGGACCTGCTGGAGCAGCTCGTGGACCTGCTCCCGAACGGCGATGGCGTACGGAGTCGGGGTCATGGTCCGCCCGGTGCGCACCAGGATCTGATCACCCGTTGTTCTCCGGATCCGGCCGAGACTCCGGCTCATCGCCGGTGCCGTCACGTGCAGGCGCTCGGCCGCGCCGGCGACGCTTCCTTCATCGAGGAGCGCGTCGAGGGCGGCGAGCAGGTTCAGATCCAGTTGCATGCGAGTCACTCTAGCCGTGCTTTACATGCACTTGAGGTTAACGATGCGCGCCCATACCTTCGATGTGCGGGGCGCGGAGATCGTCGATCACGCCCTCGCCCTCATCACCCCTGCTGAGTTGGGAGTACAGCCATGTCCGAATCGATTCAGAGCACCGGTGGCACCGGTGGCACCGGTAGTGCCGTAGTTGCCGATGCGGCGTCCGACGCCGATCTGCTGGCGCAGACCGCGATCGCCGTGGAGGCTGCGGGCTCGGTGCTGCGAGAGCGGTTCGGCGGCGTGGTCCGCCACCGGACGCGCGAGGAGCTGATGCGCGCGCTCGCCGCCAATGACGAAGCGGCCCTCGATGTTCTGCGTCCGCGCCTCACGTTCCTGCGCCCCGGCGCCCGTTGGGTCGAGGAAGAGCTCGACGGCGGGGCTCTGCCCGCCGGTGAATGGTGGGTCGTCGATCCGGCCGAGGGCAACGTCAACCACCTGCACGGTCTGCCGGATTGGGCGGTCACCGCCACACTCGTGCGCGAGAACCAGCCGGTGCTGACCGCTGTCCATCTGCCGTTGACCGGTGAGACCTACACCGCGCTCGCGGGCGGTGGCGCCCACCTCGACGGCCGCCCGTTGCACGTTTCCGAGACCACGGACCTCGGACTCGGCCTGGTGGCCACGAGCCAGGCCAGGCCGGACGAGGACGAAGCCGTCACACGGCGCATCGGCGCCTCGATCACGGCGATGCTGCTCGACGCGCTCGTGGTGCGGACGTCAGTGCCCGCAACCCTGCACCTGCTGAACGTGGCCGCCGGCCGGATCGACGCCTTCTGGCAGTTCGCCGGCGCCCGGGCGGACCTGCTTCCCGGCGCGTTGCTCGTCTCCGAGGCCGGCGGGCGGATCTCCGACGCCGAGGGCCGCCCGTGGACGACACAGAGCGAGAGCCTGCTGGCCGCCGCACCCGGTGTGCACACCGACGCTGTCGCCACGCTCTCCCGCTGACCACCGTTGAGATCCAGTAGCACCGAAAGGACCAGATCGACATGACCAAGATCGCCGTACTCGGAAACGGCCGCGTCGGCGGCAGCCTGTCCGCAGCCCTGAGCCGGGCCGGGCATCAGGTGACCGTCGCGGACCGCTCGCCGGGCGCCGCGGCCGACGCTGCCCGAGCGGCGCGGATCGTCATCAACGCGACGCCGGGCGCCGGCTCGCTGGAACGGCTTCTCGCTCTGCGGGAGGCGCTGGAGGGCAAGATCCTCATGGATGTCTCCAACGCCACCGTCGACGGACCGGACGGACTCCCCGCCGACCTGATCTACCCCGGCTCGAGCCTCGGGAGGCAACTCCAGGAAGCGCTCCCCGGCACGCGCGTGGTCAAGACGCTCAACACCATGCTCTACACCGTGATGACCGCGCCGGCGGCACTCTCCCAATCGCCCACCGCCTTCCTCTCCGGTGACGACGAGGAGGCGAAGCGGGTCGTCCAAGGGCTCCTCGAAGACCTCGGCTGGCAGCGGGACTGGATCACGGACCTCGGCGGGATCGAGACCGCGCAGGCCGTCGAGGCCGCGGTCCTGTTCGTCCCTCACGTGATGCGTTCCGGCGGGTTCGCGCCCTTCGCCGTCTCGATCGCTCGCTGACAAGGGCGAGGGCGAGGGCTGCGCGGTGATCCTGGAGGTGGCAGCCGTCCGTGCCCGTCCAGGCCCGCAAATCCCGGCTGGCCCTGCCCTGGCGCGCGACTGGCGGGTAAGGTATGCGCACAGCCCTTGACCTGCAAGAACGCAGGCAGGGAGCCTACTTGCAGGAGCACCCCATGCTGCGCACCATGTTCAAGTCCAAGATTCACCGTGCCACCGTGACCCAGGCCGATCTGCACTACGTCGGATCCGTCACCGTCGACCGCGATCTCATGGACGCCGCCGACCTCCTTCCCGGCGAGCTCGTCCACATCGTCGACATCACCAACGGCGCCCGCCTCGAGACCTATGTCATCGAGGGTGAACGGGGCTCCGGAGTCATCGGGATCAACGGCGCCGCCGCCCATCTCGTCCACCCCGGGGACCTCGTCATCCTGATCAGCTACGCCCAGGTCGACGACGCCGAGGCGCGTGCGCTCGTGCCCGCCGTCGTACATGTGGACGCGCGCAACCGCATCATCGAGCTCGGCTCGGACGCCGCCGCGCCCGTGCCCGGCAGCGGCACCGAGCGCAGTCCCCACGCCGCCGCGCCCGTGCCCGGCAGCCGCACCCAGCGCAGCCCCCACGCCGTAACATGATCGCCCGTCAGACAGCAGACCCGTCAGACGGCAACCACAGCAGAAGCTGATCCGAGCGAGGGAGCCCGCCGCCATGTCCGAGCCCGACATCCGCGACAACCGGTCGAAGGGCCTCCTCGAGGCCTATGAGGACGGCCAGGTCACCGGGCACATCGCCTACTTCACCCTGGACGCGGTGCCGCCGGCCCTCGTCGCGGTGCACACCATCGTCGAACCGGAGCACGAGGGCAAGGGCATCGCGAGCGCCCTGGTGCGTGAGCTGTTCCGGATCGCCGAGCGGGAGGGCGTGCCCGTCGTGACGCTCTGCCCGTACGCCGCCCGCTGGGTGCAGAAGCACCCCGACGAGGGCCCCACGCCCCCGTCCGAACTGGTCGTGGCCGCCGAGGACCAGTTGAAGGCGAACCCCGACCTCTGGTGAGCGAGAACATGCTGGCCCTGCTCCACACCTCCCCGGTCCACGTGCCGGTCTTCGACTCCCTGCGGGACGCCGACCACCCCGGCGTCCCGCTGCGCCACTACGTGCGGGAAGAGCTGTTGTCCCGTGCGGTGGCCCAGGGACCCGACGCCGTCGGCGCGGACGTCGCCGCCGTGCTCGAGGAGGCCGTGGCGGGCGGGGCGAGGGCCGTGCTGTGCACCTGTTCCACGATCGGATCAGTCGCCGAGAGGCAAGCGGTAGGGACCGGCGTACCCGTGCTGCGGGTCGACCGGCCGATGGCCGCCGCGGCGGCGGCTCACCAGCGCGTCGTGGTGGTCGCCGCCCTGCACAGCACCCTGGAGCCCACCGCCTCGCTCATCCGTGAGGAGGCCGCCGGGCGCCGTGTCGACCTGCGGACCGTTCTGGCCGGCGAGGCCTGGGAGCACTTCCTCGCGGGTGATCGCGAGCGGTATCTCGACCGGGTGGCCGCCGAGGTCGACGCCGTGCGGGACGCCGATGTCGTCGTGCTGGCCCAGGCGTCGATGGCGGACGCCGCCGCCCGTACGACAACCGCTCTCCCCGTCCTGTCCAGCCCTCGCCCGGGCCTGCGGGCGGCCGTGGGAGCGGCACGTTCCGGATCTTGAGGCGTGTGGACCCGGCGCGCGTGGGCAGGCGGAGCACGAGACATTGGGAAGGCACGACTCCGAACCCTGGAGGTCAGGCATGACCCAGCCGCCCGTTCCGCCGTCACCCGTCCCCTCGCCGGGACCGCCCGGCCCGACACCGGGCCCCCTGCCCGGTCCCGTGCCGGTGCCCTCGCCCCCGCCGGGGCCGGCGCCCGACCCGATTCCGAAGCCGCCGGGCCCCGACCCGGACCCGTCGCCGGAGCCCGAACCCGCGCCAGGCCCCGCGTGAGAAACCGGGCGAGCAAACGCCCGGCCCCGCGTGAGAACCGGGAAGCACACGCCCGGCCCGGCGTACGAAGCCGTAGAAGACCAGGCGTGACAGACAGAGAACCCGCACCGGGCCCGGCCGAAAGGCACGGGCCCGGTGGGCTGAGCAGCGGCTGTCGCGGCGTCAGTCGGTGCCGACCTCGGAGCGGTCGCCACCCCAGAGGGTGTGGAACGAGCCCTCCCGGTCCACGCGCCGGTAGGTGTGCGCACCGAAGAAGTCCCGCTGCGCCTGGGTGAGCGCGGCAGGCAGCCGGTCGGCCCGCAGCGCGTCGTAGTACGCGAGAGCCGCCGAGAAACCGGGCGTGGGCACGCCCTGGTGCGCCGCCGTCGCGACCACATCGCGCCAGTCGTCCTGCGCCGAGCCGATCTCCGAGGCGAACTCCTTGTCCGACAGCAGGCTCGGCAGGTCCCGCTGGGTGTCGTACGCGGCACGGATCCGGTCCAGGAACGCGGCCCGGATGATGCAGCCCGCCCGCCAGATCGCCGCGACGGAGCCGAGGTCGATGTTCCAGTCGTAGGCATCACTGCCCGCCTGGATCTGGTGGAAGCCCTGGGTGTACGACACGATCTTGGACGCGTAGAGGGCCTGCTCCACCTGGTCGGCGAAGCGCGAGGCCTCCTCGTCGCTCAGCGCACGGGGCGTCGGGCCGGGCAGCCCGCGCGAGGCCGCGCGCAGATCCGCGTGCCCCGACAGCGACCGGGCGAAGACCGCCTCGGCGATACCGGAGACCGGCACACCGAGGTCGAGCGCGATCTGCACGGTCCAGCGGCCCGTGCCCTTCTGCTCGGCCTGGTCGGTGACGATGTCGACGAACGGCTTTCCGGTGGCGGCGTCCGTGTGGGCCAGCACCTCCGCCGTGATCTCGATCAGATACGAGTCCAGCCGGCCCGTGTTCCAGGTCCTGAACGTCTCGGCGATCTGCGCGGGGGAGTAGCCCGCGACCGACCGCAGCAGGTGGTACGCCTCGGCGATCAGCTGCATGTCGGCGTACTCGATGCCGTTGTGCACCATCTTCACGAAGTGACCGGCACCGTCGGGGCCCATGTGGGCCACCGTCGGGGTGCCGTCGGGCGCCTTCGCCGCGATCTTCTCCAGCATCGGACCCAGCGTCGCGTACGACTCGGCCGAGCCGCCCGGCATGATGCTCGGCCCGTGCAGCGCGCCCTCCTCGCCGCCGGAGATGCCGGTACCGACGAAGTGGATGCCGCGCTCGCGCAGCTCCTTCTCCCGGCGCCGGGTGTCCGCGAAGTGGGCGTTGCCGCCGTCGATGATGACGTCGCCCTCCTCCAGAAGCGGCGCGAACTCCTCGATCACCGCGTCCGTGGGGTCACCGGCCTTGACCATGATGACCAGGCGGCGCGGCCGCTCCAGCGCCGCGACGAACTCCTCCGCCGACTCGGCGGGGACGAACGTGCCCTCGTCGCCGAACTCCTCCACCAGCGCCCGTGTCTTCGTCGCTGTGCGGTTGTGCACGGCGACGGTGAAGCCGTTGCGCGCGAAGTTACGGGCGAGGTTGCGCCCCATCACCGCGAGCCCGGTGACACCGATCTGGGCTGTACCACTCATACGTGTGCTCCTGGAAGTCCGTCGGAGAATCCATGTCCGCGCCTACGCATACGTACGGGCGGACCCAGCCATTCATCGATTTTCCAGCCCTCCGGAGCTCACCGCATTCCGGGTCCCGAAGGGGTGTGCGGCTCCAGTCTCCGCCCTCGGGCGCCGTTCGGACTCGGCAGGGGGGCCAAGCGGGCACGGCCGGGGCCCGCGATCCCCGTGCCCGGCGCCGCGACCAGCGCGGATCGCGTCGGGGAAACGGGCGCATACGGGCACACGGGATTCAGCGAAGAGCCTGGTCGAGCGGCCGGGACTGCTTGTACAAACGACGCATGGGCCCGAACGGACTTCGGACCCGGCGCGCAACAGTGCACGGAGCGGAAACAGGGAAGTGTGTCGTGGACACCGAGGAACGCCGACGGGGAATTCTCGACACGGCCCGACGGGACGGGTCGGTCGATGTCACCGCTCTCGCGGGTCTCTTCCGAGTGGCCAAGGAGACCATCAGGCGCGATCTGCACGTCCTGGAGGAGCACGGCCTCGTGCGGCGCACCCACGGCGGGGCGTACCCCGTCGAGTCCGCCGGGTTCGAGACCACCCTCGCCGTGCGCACCACCCGTCATGTGCCGCAGAAGTCACGGATCGCGGCCGCGGCCGCCGATCTGCTGGGTGACGCGGAAACCGTCTTCGTCGACGAGGGCTTCACCCCGCAGCTCGTCGCGGAGGCACTGCCGAGGGACCGGCCGCTGACCGTGGTCACCGCGTCCCTCGCGGTCGCGACCGTCCTCGCGGACGCCGAGAAGATCGCCGTACTCCTCCTCGGCGGCCGGGTGCGCGGCGGCACCATGGCCACCGTCGACCACTGGGCCACCCGGATGCTCGCCGACTTCGTCATCGACCTGGCGTACGTCGGCGCGAACGGGATCTCCCGCGAGTACGGACTGACCACCCCCGACCCGGCCGTCAGCGAGGTCAAGGCGCAGGCCATGCGCAGCTCACGACGGCGGGTGTTCACCGGAATCCACACGAAGTTCGGCGCGGTCAGCTTCTGCCGCTTCGCCGACGTCGGTGACTTCGAGGCCATCGTCACCGACGCCGCCCTGCCCTCCGCCGAGGCCCAGCGCTACTCACTCCTCGGCCCCCAGGTCGTCCGCGTCTGAGGAGGACCCCTCCTCCGGCCTCCCCTCCAGTCCCCACACATGTCGCGTCCAGCCCCCGTCACCGGCCGGGGGACGGGCCGGCCATGCCCCGCACCACCGATCACCGAGCCGCTACGACTGATCAGGAGAACTCATGCCCCACCACCGACGACGACGGGGAATCCGCGTACGTGCGGGCGCGGGCACGGCAGCGATGGCACTCCTCGCGGCAGGCTGCGCCGGAGCGGGCGGCACCTCCTTCGGGGGCGGCGACGCGCTCAACGTCCTGATGGTGAACAACCCGCAGATGGTCGAGCTGCAGAAGCTCACCAAGAAGCACTTCACCGAGGAGACCGGTATCAAGGTCAACTTCACGGTGCTCCCGGAGAACGACGTCCGCGACAAGATCAGCCAGGACTTCTCCAACCAGGCGGGTCAGTACGACATCGCCACCATCAGCAACTTCGAGGTGCCCTTCTTCGCGAAGAACGGCTGGCTGCACCCGCTGGACGAGTACGCCCGGGCCGACACCGCCTTCGACCAGCAGGACATCCTCGAGCCGCTGCGGGACTCCCTGACCGCCGAGGACGGCAGGCTCTACGCCGAGCCCTTCTACGGCGAGTCGTCCTTCCTCATGTACCGCAAGGACGTCTTCGCGAAGAAGGGCCTGACGATGCCGCCGAAACCGACCTGGCAGCAGGTCGCCGACCTCGCCGCGAAGGCGGACGGGGCCGAGCGCGGTATGAAGGGCATCTGTCTGCGCGGCCTGCCCGGCTGGGGCGAGGTCATCGCCCCGCTGACCACCGTGGTCAACACCATGGGCGGCACCTGGTTCACCGAGGACTGGGAACCGAAGCTCACCTCACCGGAGTTCAAGAAGGCCACCGAGTTCTATGTGAACCTGGTCCGCGAACACGGGGAGCTGGGCGCACCTCAGTCCGGCTACGCCGAGTGCCTCAACAACATGACGCAGGGCAAGACGGCGATGTGGTACGACGCCACCGCCGGCGCCGGATCGCTGGAGGCGTCGGGCTCCCCGGTGAAGGGGAAGATCGGATACGTACCGGCCCCGGTCGAGCGCACCAAGAGCTCCGGCTGGCTCTACACCTGGGCCTGGGGCATGCAGAAGGCCTCCAAGAAGTCCGACGACGCCTGGGAGTTCATCTCCTGGGCCTCCGGAAAGGACTACGAGGCCCTCGTCGGCGGGACGAGCGGCTGGGCGAACGTGCCCGCGGGCAAACGGGCGTCGACCTACGCCAACCCCGACTACCGCAAGGAAGCCGGTGCGTTCGCCGACGTCACCGAGCAGGCCATCTCCAGTGCCGACCCGAAGAACCCCGGCACCCAGCCCCGGCCGACCGCCGGGATCCAGTTCGTCGGCGTACCCGAGTTCACCGATCTCGGCACCAAGGTCGCCCAGGAGATCAGTGCCGCCATCGCCGGCCGCCAGTCCGTGGACAAGGCCCTCTCCGCCTCCCAGAAGCTGGCCGAGAAGGTCGCCGAGGAGTACCGATGACCACATCGATCAGCCGGCCGGCCCTGTCGCGCCGTCCCGCCGTGGCGCGAACCGGAAAGAGCGGCCGGGCCCGCGCATGGGCCACTCGCGCCCCGCTGCTGCCCGCCCTCATCTTCTTGATCGCCGTCACCCAACTGCCGTTCGTGGCAACCCTGGTGATCTCGCTCTTCGACTGGAACTCCCTCAGCCCGGACAAGCGCCACTTCACGGGCCTGTCCAACTACGCCTCCGTCGTCACCGACCCGGCGCTGCGGGACTCCGTCATCACGACCGTGGTGCTGACGGTGGCCGTCGTCCTCGTCACCGTGGTCCTCGGCCTGCTCTTCGCCCTCCTCCTGGACCGCACCTTCTTCGGCCGGGGCATGGTGCGCACACTGCTCATCACGCCCTTCCTCATCGTGCCGATCTCCGCCGCCCTGCTGTGGAAGCACGCGCTCTACAACCCGGAGTACGGGCTGCTGAACGGAGCGCTCACCTGGGTCGGCGACCTGTTCGGGATCGAGAGCATGTCGCAGCCGGACTGGATCTCCGGCATGCCGCTCCTCGCTGTCGAGGCGGCGCTGGTGTGGCAGTGGACCCCGTTCATGATGCTGATCCTGCTCGCGGGTCTGCAGAGCCGGCCCGCCGAGATGATGGAGGCCGCGCGGCTGGACGGCGCGAGCAGCTGGCAGACCTTCCGCTATCTGACACTGCCGCATCTGCGTCGCTACCTCGAACTCGGCGTCCTGCTCGGCTCCGTGTACATCGTGCAGAACTTCGACGCGGTGTTCACCATCACCTCCGGCGGACTGGGCACCGCCAACCTCCCCTACACGATCTACGAGACCTTCTACCGAGCCCACGAGTACGGGCTGGCGTCCGCCGCGGGAGTCGTCGTGGTGATCGGCACCATGATCATCGCGACCTTCGCTCTCCGGGTGGTCTCCTCCCTCTTCCGCGAGGAGGCGAATCGCGCATGAGCGCTGCCACCACCACTGAGCCCGCGGCCACCGGCCGTACACCCCAACTGCCGCCCGCGGCGCGGAAGGCCGGACGGCGTTCCGCGGCACTCGGAGTCGTCGCCTGGATCGTCGGGCTCGCCTTCTGCCTGCCCGCGCTGTGGATGGTGCTGACCTCGCTGCACTCCGAGGCCGACGCCGCCACCAACCCGCCGTCGCTCGCCGCCTCGCTGACACTGGACGGCTACCGCCAGTTCTTCGGCGGCGGAGGCGGCCCGACCCCCTGGCCACCCCTGATCAACTCCCTGTCCGCGTCACTGTTCTCGACCGTCCTGGTGCTCGTCCTCGCGTTGCCGGCCGCCTACGCCCTGTCCATCCGGCGGGTCCGCAAGTGGACCGACGTGATGTTCTTCTTCCTCTCCACGAAGATGCTGCCCGTCGTCGCCGGACTGCTGCCCGTCTATCTGTTCGCGAAGAACGCCGGGATGCTGGACAACATCTGGCTGCTCGTCATCCTCTACACCTCGATGAATCTGCCGATCGCGGTGTGGATGATGCAGTCCTTCCTCGCCGACGTGCCGGTCTCCATCATCGAGGCCGCCCAGGTGGACGGCGCCCGGCTGCCCACCGTGCTGGCCCGGGTCGTCGCGCCCGTCGCCGGGCCGGGTATCGCGGCCACCGCCCTGATCTGCTTCATCTTCAGCTGGAACGAGCTGTTGTTCGCACGGGTGCTCACCGGCGTCGTCGCCCAGACGGCACCCGTCTACCTGACCGGATTCGTCACCAGCCAGGGCCTCTTCCTCGCCCAGCTGTGCGCCGCCTCCGTCATCGTGTCCCTGCCGGTGCTCGCCGCCGGCTACGCCGCCCAGGACAAGCTCGTTCAGGGCCTCTCGCTTGGAGCAGTCAAATGAGGGCAGCGATCGTCGAAGCCCCCGGCAAGGTCTCGGTCACGACGGTTCCCGACCCCACCCCCGGGCCCCGCGAGGTCGTCGTCGACGTCGCCTCCTGCGGGCTGTGTGGCACCGATCTGCACATCCTCCAGGGCGAGTTCGCACCGACGCTGCCGATCGTGCCCGGCCACGAGTTCGCCGGTGAGGTCGTCGGTATCGGCGCCGATGTCACCGAACTGGCCGTCGGGGACAAGGTCGCCGTCGATCCGTCGCTGCACTGCCACGAGTGCCGCTACTGCCGGTCCGGACGCGGCAATCTCTGCGACCGGTGGGCCGCCATCGGGGTCACCGTCCCCGGCGGCGCGGCCGAGTACGCCGTCGCACCGGTCGCCAACTGTGTACGGCTGCCGGACCATATCGACGTCCACGACGCGGCCCTCATCGAGCCGCTGTCCTGCGCGGTGCGCGGCTACGACGTGCTCAACAGCACGCTCGCCGCCGAGGTGCTGATCTACGGCTCCGGCACCATGGGCCTGATGATGCTGGAGCTCGCCAAACGCACCGGCGCCGCATCCGTCGACGTCCTCGACGTCAACCCCGAACGCCTCGCCACCGCGGGCCTGCTCGGCTGCTCACGGACGGCATCCGGCGCGGACGCGCTGGACCGGCCGGGCGGCTGGGACGTCGTCATCGACGCCACGGGCAACGCCGGAGCCATTCAGGACGGCCTCGGCCGCGTCGCCAAGGGAGGCACCTTCCTCCAGTTCGGGGTCGCCGACTACGCGACGACCGCCGTCATCGAGCCCTACCGGATCTACAACCAGGAGATCACCATCACCGGTTCGATGGCGGTGCTCCACAGCTACGAGAGGGCCGCGGCCCTCTTCGCGGCCGGCGTGCTCGACCCGTCCGTCTTCATCAGCGACCGGCTGCCCCTGGAGCGGTACCCGCAGGCGATCGAACGCTTCCAGGCCGGCATCGGGCGCAAGATCGTGGTGGAGCCGTGACCGGCGGGTCCGCTGCGGTCCTCGTCGTCGGCGAGGCGCTGATCGACCTCGTCCCGGTGCCCGGTGAGCCCGGCGTGCTGCGTGCCCAGCCGGGCGGCGCGCCCGCCAATGTGGCGGTCGGCCTCGCCCTGCTCGGCCGGCGGGTCTGCTTCGCCGGAGGTCTCGGCGACGACGGCTTCGGACGGTCCGTGGAGCAGTGGCTGACCGGTGCGGGCGTCGACCTCGGGCTCAGTGCGAGGGCGGACCTCCCGACGGCGCTCGCGGTCGCCGACCCGGGCAGCAGCGGCAATGCCTACCACTTCCACCTCGAGGACACGGCGACCTTCCGGCTGCCGCGGCCGGCCGAGGAGGCGGCCCGGTTCGGCGCCGTGTACGTGGGCGGGCTCGCGGCGGTCGTCGAACCCGCGGCGAGGGCGGTCGCCGCCGTCGCACAGGAGGCGGCACGGCACTCGCTGCTGGTGGTCGACCCCAATGTGCGCGAGGACCGGACCGTCGACGCCGTCCGCGGTCTGCGACGGCTGCGGGACCTGTGCGCCCTCGCGCATGTCGTGAAGGCCAGCGACGAGGACCTGGTGCGGCTCTGGCCGGACACCGACCCGGACCGGAGCTGCCGCAGGCTGGCGGACGAGGGCCGGCTGGTGGTGGTGACCCGCGGGGCGCAGGGCGCGACCGCGTATGTGCCCGGCGGGGAACCCGTCTCCGTCCCGGCGGTTCCCGTCGAGGTGGTCAACACCATCGGCGCGGGCGACGCGTTCATGACCGGGATCCTGGCCTGGCTGGGCGCCGAGCGGGGCTGGGACCGTGCGCTCTCGCCGTCGTCCGCCAGGGCGATGCTGGAGTTCGCCTCCCAGGTCGCCGCCTCCGTCTGCGCCAGGACGGGGACCGAGCCCACGGCCCCGGCCGCTGTGTGACCCGGCCGGAGAGCGAGTGGCCGAGCGGGCGGGCCACGCCGGACCAGGTCCGGCGTGGCCCGCGTCGGCTCAGGCCGCCCGGCGGGCCCTGCGGGACGCGGCGCGGACGATGTCCGCGTACCGGTACCCGCTGCCCTTGATGGTCCGCTTCTGCGTCGTGTAGTCGACATGCACCAGGCCGAAGCGCTTGTCGTAGCCGTACGCCCACTCGAAGTTGTCCAGCAGCGACCAGGCGAAGTAGCCCGCGACGGACGCGCCCCGGCGAGCCGCCCGACCGCATGCAGCGAGGTGCTCCTCCAGATAGCGCACCCGCTCGGGGTCGTCGACGGTCCCGTCCGCGCGGACGACGTCGGGATACGCCGAGCCGTTCTCCGTGACGAAGACGCGCTGCGCGCCGTACTCCTCCGACAGCCGCACGAGCAGCTGCTCCAGACCGTCGGCGTGCACCTCCCAGTCCATGGCGGTGTGCCGGGCGCCGGGCGTGTAGATCTGCTTGGCGTACGGGACCGGGCCGCTGAGGTCCGCGGTGACGATCTGCCGGAAGTAGTAGTTGAGCCCGAGCCAGTCGAGCGGAGAGGCGATGGTCTCCAAGTCGCCGGACTTCTCGGGGAGTTCGACCCCGTACAGGTCCAGCATGTCCTGCGGGTACCCGCGGCCGTGGATCGGGTCGAGCCACCAGCGGTTGGTGTGACCGTCCGCCCGCACCGCCGCGGCCCGGTCCTCGGGACGGTCGCTCGCGGGCTCGATGGGGGAGAGGTTGTTGACGATGCCGACGCGTGCGTCGGACGAGGCCGCGCGGATTGCCTGCACGGCGAGCCCGTGGCCGAGGTGCAGATGGTACGAGGCGCGTACCGCGGCCGTCAGATCGGTGAGACCGGGCGCCATCTTGCCTTCCAGATGGCCGATCCACGACGAGCACAGCGGCTCGTTCAGCGTCGCCCAGTCCTTCACGCGGTCGCCGAGCCGTTCGGCGACGGCCGACGCGTACGCGGCGAAGTGCTCGGCGGTCTCGCGGGCCGGCCAGCCGCCCCGGTCCTGCATCGCCTGCGGCAGATCCCAGTGGTACAGCGTGGCGAAGGGGGTGATGCCCGCTTCGAGCAGACCGTCGACGAGACGGTCGTAGAAGGCGAGGCCCGCGGGGTTCACCGGACCGTCACCGCCGGGGACGATGCGCGGCCAGGCGATCGAGAACCGGTAGGCGCCCACGCCGAGCTGCCGCATCAAAGAGATGTCCTCGGGCCAGCGGTGGTAGTGGTCGCAGGCCACGTCGCCGGTGTCGCCGTTGTCCACCGCGCCCGGGGTGTGCGAGAACGTGTCCCAGATGGAGGGCGAGCGGCCGTCCTCGGCCACGGCACCCTCGATCTGGTAGGCGGCGGTCGCGACGCCCCAGGTGAAATCGGGCGGAAGGGCGTTGAGGTCGTTCACGGACTGCCTTTCGCTTGAGGTCACTTGACTGCGCCGGCGGTGAGGCCGGCGACGAGGTAGCGCTGGAGGAGCAGGAACCCGGCGACGACGGGCACGCTGACGACCAGCGACGCGGCCATGACCTGGTTCCAGTACACGTCGTTCTCGGTGGCGTAGCCGCGCAGACCGACGGAGAGCGTTCGTGTGGTGTCGTTCGTCATCACGGAGGCGAAGAGGACTTCGCCCCAGGCCGTCATGAACGCGTAGACCGACACGGCGACGATGCCGGGGACCGCGGCGGGCACGACGACCCGGAAGAGCGCCCCGAGGGCGCCGCAGCCGTCCACCATCGCGGCTTCGTCCAGGTCTCGCGGGATGGAGTCGAAGTAGCCGATCAGCATCCAGATCGAGAAGGGGAGCGAGAACGTCAGATAGGTGAGGATCAGTCCGCCGCGCGAGCCGTACAGCGCGATGCCCGTGCTGTTGCCGATGTTCACGAAGATCAGGAACAGCGGCAGGAGGAACAGGATCCCCGGGAACATCTGCGTGGAGAGCACGGTGACGGTGAAGATCCGCTTGCCGCGGAACCGGTAGCGGCTCACCGCGTAGGCGGCGAACACCGCGATCACCACGGACAGCACCGTCGCCGACACCGCCACGATCAGCGAGTTGACGAAGTAGTGGGCGAGGGGAACGGTGTTCCAGATGTCGATGTAGGGCCGGATGGTGAGCCCGGACGGAATCCAGCGGAACTGGCCCGAGACGTCCTGGAGCGGCTTCAGCGAACTGCTGAGCATCACATAGACGGGCAGCAGGGCGAAGACCGTCAGCAGCGTCAGCACGACCCGGCGGGTCCAGAGGAAGGACTGCGGCGGTGCGATCGGGGACCGCGGTGGCTTAGGCATCGGCGCTCTTCCTTGTGCGGGAGGCTCCTCGCGGGGTGCGGGAGGTGAGCAGCAGATAGACGGCCGTCACCACCAGCAGGAAGAGCAGCAGCAGGACGGACATCGCCGAACCCTGGCCGAAGTTCCAGGTGACGAACGACGACTGGTAGATGTGCACCGAGATCAGGTCGGCCGCCTCCGGGGCCGCCCGTCCGAAGAGCACGTACGGCGTGTTGAAGTCGTTGAACGTCCACAGGAACAGCACCAGGACGAGCACCTGGTTGACCGGCCGCAGCGACGGCAGGGTGATCTTGCGGATCTGCTGCCAGACGCCGGCACCGTCGATCGCGGCGGCCTCGTAGAGCTCACGCGGGATGTTCTGGAGCCCCGCCATCACGATCAGGAACGCGAACGGCCACGACTTCCAGACCGCGACGACGACCACGGCGAAGAACGCGTTGTCGCCGATCAGCCAGAAGGACGGCTGGTCGGTCAGTCCCAGCTGGTCGTGCAGGACGTGGTTGATCATGCCGTTGTCCCGCTGGAACATGAACGCCCAGGTGATGACGGCCGCGTACACCGGCAGCGCGTACGGCGTGAGGAAGACGGCCCGCAGCAGTCCGCGGCCGCGGAAGTTCTCCTGCATCATGATCGCCGCGGCGACGCCGAAGAGCCAGGACAGGCCGACGGCGAGAACGGTGAACGCACAGGTGACGAGGAACGAGTTGAGCAGGTCCTCGCCGATCGGTGCGCTGAAGTCGACGGCGATGCGGTAGTTGTCGAAGGCCGTCCACGGGGCCTCGCCCCAGTTGCGGATGTAGAACTGCGTGAGCTGACGGAAGCTCATCACGATCCCGATCACCATCGGGATCAGGTGGATGAGGAGTTCGAGCAGGACCGCGGGCAGCAGGAGGAGATAGGGCAGACCGCCGTGGCGGATCCGGTCGGGGATGCGCGGCATCCTGCGCCGCGCATCCCCCTTCCCCACCCGCTCACCGCTGTCCGCCGGGCCGGTGCGGCCGGGAGTGACGGTGGTGGTCATCGGGTGTGCCTCACTGCTGCATCTGCTGCTGGGCCTTGTTCAGACGTTCCTTGACGGACGCCGTGGTCACCGGGCGTCCGGCCGCGGCGTCCGCCCACAGCTCCTTCACGGCCGTGCCGACCGTGGTCTCGAACTGCGACTCCGTCGGCACCTGCGGCAGCGGCGCGGCGCTCGTGGACAGCGTGTCGCGCAGGACCTTCAGGTCCGGTGCGGCGAACGCCGGGTCCTGCTGCGCGGCCGTGACCGGCGGGATCGATCCGTACGTCTTGTTGAGGAGCTTCTGCTCGGCGTCGCTGGTCATGAACTTCACGAACTTCTTCGCGCCGTCCACGTTCTTGGTGTTGTTGAAGACCGCGATGTTGATGCCGGCGACCATGGAGTTGGTGTTAGCGCCGGTGCCGGGTGTGCCCTGCTGGACGGGGACGGGGGCCACGCCCCAGTCGGCGGGCTTCATGCCCTGGGCCGCGAAGGTGGACGCGGCGGCCTGCCACAGCACCATCGCCGTCTTGCCGCGGGCGAAGTCCTGGAGCGACTGGTTCTGCGCGTACTCCGCGTTGCCCGGAGCGACGATCTTGTCCTTGGCCATGAAGTCCACGTACTGCTTCACCGCGGCGACCGCGCCGTCGGAGGTGAAGGTGGGCTTGCCCGCGGAGTCGAAGAAGTCGGCGTTGTGCTGCTTGGCGAGGACGAAGACCTGGTGGATGTTGTTGGCGAGGTTGCCGCCCTCGGCACCCAGCGCCCACTTCCCGCCCTTGGAGATCTTCTTGCCGTCCGCCACGAGCTGGTCCCAGGTGGCCGGCGGCTGCGAGATGCCCGCGTCGGCGAACATCTTCTTGTTGTAGTAGAGGGCGTACGCGAGCGAGTACAGCGGCACGGCCGCGGGGTCCTTGCCCTCGGCGCCCGCGGAGGCGACGGCCGAGTCGACGAAGCGGTCCCGTCCGCCGATCGCGTCGAAGTTCTTCTGGTCCCAGGGCAGCAGGGCGCCCGTCGCCTGGAGCGATGCGGACCAGGTGTTGCCGATGTTCAGGACGTCGGGGCCCTGTCCGGAACTCGTGGCGGCAAGGATCCGGTTGAGGAGGTCGGACCAGGGAATGACCTCCAACTTGACCTTGATGCCCGTTTCCTTCTCGAACTTCTTGAGTTCGGGCGTGAGGATCTTCTTGTCGGCCTCGATGTTGGGGCCCTGGTTGGAGGCCCAGTACGTGAGCGTTTTGGGGGATTCGTTGCTGCCGCTTCCGTCGGTGGAGGAACCACCGCCGCAGCCGGATATGGCGACAAGCGCGCTGATGACGGTGACGGCTGCTGCGGCTCTGATGGTGCGCATGAGAGAGGGCCCCTTCCCGGGGATGGCTGCGTTCGATTCCCGAACGGCATCCATGACTTAATTTAGATCGTGATTTAAGAGGTGAGGGAAGGTCGCGTCAAGGTCTGCGACCGGGGTATGTTGCGACGAGGGAAGGAGCACCATGGCGGAGCGCAACAGACGGACAGTGCGTGACCTGCGGCGCGGCAACCGTGCCAGGGTTCTGCAACGGTTGTATTTCGACGGCCCGTTGAGCCGCCAGGAGCTCGGACCGGCCACCGGCCTGAGTTCAGGCTCTATCAGCAATGTGGTGGCCGAGCTGGTCGCCGAGGGAGTGCTCGAGGAGGCCGGTGTCGTCGACTCCGACGGCGGCCGGCCGCGCACCCTGCTGCGTGTCACCCCGTCCGGCGGTCTGCTCATCGGCATCGACATCGGCGAGACGCGCGTACGGGTCGAACTCTTCGATCTGTCCCTCACCGAGCTCGCCCGCACGGAACGGCTGCTGGCCCAGCACGGCTACGACGTCGACCGCGTCGTCTCCCATGTGAGCATCGGCGTCGCCGATGTCCTGCGGGACGCCGGCGTGGACGCCGCCGGTCTGCTCGGCATCGGCATCGGCGTGCCCGGCATCATCGAGCAGGACGCGCGGGACGGCGCGATCGTGCACGGCCAGACCATCGGCTGGACCGCCGTCCCCTTCGAGAAACTGCTCCGCGACGCCATCGAACTGCCCCGGGAAGTACCGCTGTTCATCGACAACGGCGCCAAGACCCTGGGGCAGGCCGAGATGTGGTTCGGCGGCGGACGCGGCGCCCGGGAAGCGGCCGTGGCCCTCATCGGGTCCGGTGTCGGTGCCTGTGTCGTCCACGCCGCCACGCGCGAGGAGTCCGCCAGCAACAGCGCCCTCGAATGGGGTCACACCACGGTCCGGATCCGGGGCAGGCGCTGCCGCTGCGGATCCCTCGGCTGTCTGGAGGCGTACGCCGGCGCGGAGGCGCTCCGCGAACGCTGGCAGGAGGCGGGCGGCCCGCTCCCGGCCGCCGCCGACGACGAGACCGCGCTCGCCACCCTGCTGACCGCCGCCTTCCCCGGAGCCCACGGCCCCGATCCGGATCCGGTCGCCCTCGCCCTGCTCGACGACACCGCCGAGTACCTGGGCGCCGCGGTCGCCGACCTGATCAACCTCTTCCGTCCCGAGCGCATCCTGCTCGGCGGCTGGGCCGGACTGCTGATCGGACCCCATCTGCTCCCCGAAGTGCGCCGGTACGCGGGCGAGTACGCCCTCGACCACGCCGCCGCCCGTACCACCATCGAGCTCGGCCGGCTCGGCCCCGATGCCGTGACCGTCGGCGCCGCGACCCTGCCGCTCGCCGACTTCCTCGCCCGGGGCGGCAGCCGTCCGCCGGCCGGCGGGGCCGGCGATCCGGAGCGCGCCGAGCGGGTCGGCGTCGGCCGCCGCTGGTCACCTGCCCCGGCCGCGACGGAGGGCGCCCCCGGCTGATCTCCCGGGGCGGCTCTCCGGCCCCCTGCGCCCCGGTACGCCGGGCCTGAACCCTTGTCACGGTCGGTGCACAGCACCTAAGTTGACCGCTTGCGACGTGACCTACATGTCAGTGGGGGAGTCTCGAGATGGCCGCAACCGGTCGGCACCGCCGATATCAGCCGAGCCGCATCAACCGCGCCTCACTCACCGTCACCGCGGGCGGAGCCGGCATGGCGCTGCCGCTCATCGGTGCCGGTACGACCCATGCGGCCTCGGTGGACGTCTGGGAGAAGGTGGCCGCCTGCGAGTCCACCAACAACTGGCGCATCAACACCGGCAACGGCTACTACGGCGGGCTCCAGTTCACCCAGTCCACCTGGGAGGCGTACGGCGGCAGGCAGTACGCCCCGCGCGCCGACCTCGCCAGCAAGGACCAGCAGATAGCCGTCGCCGAGAAGGTCCTCGAGGGGCAGGGCCCAAGAGCGTGGCCGGTCTGCTCCGCGCGCGCCGGTCTCACCCGCGGCGGGGACGCTCCCGACATCGCGCCGGACCGCCGATTAGCGGCGAAGACCGACGCGAAGAGCAAGCAGAGCGACCGCCGGGACAGACCCGCGGCCCAGCGGCAGTCCGCGCCCCCGAAGGCGACGCCGACGACGGTGCCCACGCACCGGGAGGGCTACACCGTGGCCCGCGGCGACTCGCTCTCCCGGATCGCCGACGCCGAAGACGTACGCGGCGGCTGGCAGGGCCTGTACGCGCAGAACCGTACGGTCGTGGGGCCCGACCCCGACCTCATCCACCCCGGCCAGAAGCTGATCCTGCGCATCGAGGCGCCCAGGAGCCGCACGGGACCCGTTCCGTCCGCCGAGGCACCTGAGCGCAGGCCCGCCGCCAAGCCCCGCCCGGCCCCCGGGCAGCAGCCGCCCAAGCAACAGGCCCCCAAGCAGCAGGCGGCCAAGCCCGCACACGTCAAGAAGCCCGTGCAGAGGTCCGGCTTCAGCGCCCCGGTCGACGCCTCCACCGGCACGCCGTACCGCAAGGCCGGCTCCTCCTGGTCCAGCGGCTACCACACGGGCGTCGACTTCCCCGTCCCGACCGGGACCTCCGTGAAGTCCGTCGCCTCCGGCCGGGTCGTCTCGGCCGGCTGGGCCGGTGCGTACGGCTACCAGGTCGTCATCCGTCACACGGACGGCAAGTACAGCCAGTACGCACATCTGTCGGCGCTCACCGTGCGCTCCGGGCAGCAGGTCACCAGCGGCCAGCGGATCGGCCGCTCGGGGTCCACCGGCAACAGCTCAGGACCGCATCTCCACTTCGAGATCCGGACAGGTCCGGGGTACGGCTCCGACATCGATCCCCTCGCCTACCTCAGGGCGGGCGGCGTCCCGGTCTGAGACCGGGGTCCGCTGCTCGGGCGCTTTCATCGGCGTCCCGGGGGTCTGTGACGACCGGTCGTCCCCGGGCGCGTGCCGGTCGTCCCGGTGCCCGCGCCCGTCCGCGTCCCCCGCCGCCGGTGAACCGTCCGCATCGTTCCTCCCGGCGGCGGCGAGACGTTCCGTCGTCAGCAGGATCAGACCGCCTGCCGCCAGGGCGCCGAAGCCGAGCGCGAGCAGAGTGCCCGGGATGCCGCCCCGGAACGATTCGCCGAACATCGTGATGCCGACGGCCGCCGCGACGACCGGGTTGACCACGGTCACCGTGGCCAGCGGCGCGGCCAGACCCGCGCCGCGGTACGACGCCTGGGACAGCAGCAGACCGCCGATCGCCAGCACCGCCATCACCAGCAGACTGCTCCACTGGGCGAGCGGGGCCGACCAGTCCCAGTCCACCGCCACGGTCTTCGTGAAGACCGACGCGATACCGAAGGCCACACCGGCCGACGCGGCCAGCAGCACACTGCGCAGCACCGGCCGGTGAATGGTCTGGGCGACCAGGAAGAGGAGAGCCACCCCGCCGAACGTCGCCGCCGCGAGCACCCCGCGCTGGCCCGTGCCCAGCGATTGGGCGTCCGCCGTGTCCGTCAGTGCCAGCAGGCCGGCGAGACCGGCCGTCGCCATCAGCGCGCCCTTCCACGCGGTGGCGCCCACCCCACGCCGCACGAACAGGGCGGCCATCGGCAGGGCGAAGACGATCGTGAGCGCGCCGAGCGGCTGCACCAGGCTCAGCGGCCCGTACGCCAGCGCGACGACATGGAGCACCGCACCCAGGGAGTTCAGGGCCACGGCGAACCACCACCCCGCGTGGTGCAGCGGGGCGTAGGGCCGGGCGGAGGTGGATGCCGCGACATGCTCCTGCACGATCGCCCCGGCCGCATAGGCGACCGCGGAGACCAGTGACAGCAGCACTGCCAGCACAAGGGAACTCATAGAGACCACGATCTCCCTGTTCCGCGTTCGCGTCGTCGTCCTTGAGCAGGCATTTGGACGTACTGCCGACGTAGTACGAGCCTAGGCCAAAAGTCCCCCGTACGGCGGTCGAGCAGGTCAGCGGGGGTGGACCGGTGTACGCCCGACGCTACGGTGACCGGTGTTGCGCGGCGGTCGAGAAATGCTCGAGAACAAGGCGGTGAGCAGGGGATGGACCTGACGGAGCTGGACGCGGTCGGCGGCTTCTTCGCGCTGCGTGCGGATCCGTCCGGCGGCGGAGGGGCGCCCCTGGCCCGGCTGTACGCCGGCGACACCGCCCCCCTCAGCAGCAGGATCGACACCGTCGCCGCCCGCCTCGGCACCGGAGAGCGGCGCGTGGCCGCGTCCGTCGCGCACCTGGGGTTCGCGGCCCGGCTGTGGTCCATCGCCCTCGGGTCGGCCGCTCTCCACGGGGAGATCCCCGATCTCGATCCCGCGCGGCTGCACTGGGCACCCCAACGCAGCGCACCCGACGATCTGTGGCTCACCGGCTCCGGTTCACTGTCCGCCACCGCGGTCACCCTGCGTGAGGCGGTTCAGTACGGACACCTCGTCCCCTTCGCCGACGCGCTGCGTCAGGACACGCCCGTCTCGCGGCAGCTGCTGTGGGGAAACGCAGGATCGGCACTCGCCGGAGCCGTGCGCATGCTCGCCGACTGGGCCCGCCGCGGCGGCAGGGCCGCTGTGGGCGAACGGGCCGCCGCCCTCGCCGCCGAACTGCTGAGCCACCCCGATCTGGCGGGCACCGTCCGCGGCCCGGCCATGCGCCGCAGCACCTGCTGTCTCTACTACCGCGTGCCCGGCGGCGGGCTGTGCGGCGACTGCGTTTTCGACCGTCCGCCCCGCCGGACACCGCAGTGATCCTGACGGCGGTCTTCCCCGTACGCCGCGCGTGGGTGACCATCAAGGGGTGAAGGTCGGACTGCTCACACGCGAGTACCCCCCGGACGTGTACGGGGGCGCCGGTGTCCATGTGGAGTTCCTCGCCCGGGAGTTGAGAGCACTCGCCGACCTGGAGGTCCACTGTTGGGGCGAGGGCGAGGCGGAAGGGGTGCTGCGGCACCGGGCGCCCTCCCAGCTCGACGGTGCGAACGACGCACTGCGCACCTTCGCCGTCGACCTGGCCATGGCCGCCGAGCTCGGCGGCCGCGAACTGGTCCACTCCCACACCTGGTACGCCAACCTGGCGGGTCATCTCGCCAAGCTCTTCCACGGGGTCCCGCATGTGATGACGGCGCATTCCCTGGAGCCGCTGCGGCCCTGGAAGGCGGAGCAGCTCGGCGGCGGTTACGCCCTCTCCAGCTGGGCCGAGCGCACGGCGATCGAGTCGGCCGATGCCGTCGTCGCCGTGTCCCGCGGTATGCGGGACGACATCCTCGCCTGCTATCCCGCCCTCGACGCCGACCGCGTGCACGTGATCCACAACGGCATCGACACCCGGCTCTACCGGCCCGATCACGAGACGGCCGCGCTGAGGCGGATCGGACTCGATCCGGACCGGCCCTTCGTCCTGTTCGTCGGCCGCATCACCCGTCAGAAGGGGGTCCCGCATCTGCTGCGCGCGGCCCGCTCGTTCGACCCCGACGCCCAGTTGGTGCTGTGTGCCGGAGCCCCGGACACCCCCGAGATCGGCGCCGAGTTCCGCGAACTGGTCGACGAACTCGAGCGGGTGCGCGACGGCGTGCACTGGATCCCCGAGATGCTGCCACGGCCACAGGTCATCCAACTCCTCAGCCATGCGGCCGTGTTCGTCTGCCCCTCGGTCTACGAGCCCCTCGGCATCGTCAACCTGGAGGCCATGGCGTGCGGTACCCCCGTCGTCGCCTCCTCGGTCGGAGGCATTCCCGAGGTCGTGGACGACGGACGCACCGGACTGCTCGTGCCCTACGTGGCGCGTCACCCGGAGGATTTCGAATCCGGTCTTACACAGGCGGTGAACCGGGTACTCGACGATCCGGCGGAGGCCGCCAGGATGGGCGCCGCCGGCCGGCAGCGCGCGGTGCGCGAGTTCGGCTGGGACCAGGTGGCCCGGCGGACGTACGAGCTGTACGAGGACCTGCTCAAGCAGGTGTGACAGGGACGGCAGTGCGACACACACAGCAGGTGTGAGGGGGCACGATGCGCGGTGGACCTTCGGTGCTCGGGATCGTTCTGGCCGGCGGGGAGGGCAAGCGGCTGATGCCGCTCACCGCCGACCGTGCGAAACCGGCGGTGACCTTCGGCGGGATGTACCGCCTCGTCGACTTCGTCCTCTCCAGTCTCGTCAATGGGGACATTCTGCGCATCTGCGTGCTGACGCAGTACAAGTCGCACTCGCTGGACCGCCATGTCACCACCACCTGGCGGATGTCGAGTCTCCTCGGCAACTACGTGACGCCCGTACCCGCCCAACAGCGGCTCGGCCGACGGTGGTACCTCGGCAGCGCGGACGCGATCCTCCAGTCGCTCAACCTGGTCAACGACGAACAGCCCGACTACATCGCGGTGTTCGGTGCCGACCATGTGTACCGGATGGACCCGCGGCAGATGCTCAAGCAGCACATCGAGGGCGGGGCAGGGGTCACCGTCGCCGGGATCCGGGTCCCGCGCGCCGAGGCCTCGTCCTTCGGGATCATCACGCCCGCGTCGGACGGCGCGAGAGTGGAGCGGTTCCTCGAGAAGCCCGCGGACCCGCCCGGACTGCCCGGCGATCCCGAGCGGGTGTTCGCCTCCATGGGCAACTACCTCTTCACCACCAAGGTCCTCGTCGACGCGCTGTACCGGGACGCCGAGGACGACAACTCCGTGCACGACATGGGTGGTTCGATCCTGCCGATGCTCACCGAGCAGGGCATGGCACAGGTCTACGACTTCAACGAGAACCATGTGCCGGGGGAGACGCCACGGGAACACGGCTACTGGCGCGACGTGGGCACCCTCGACTCGTACTACGACGCCCACATGGATCTGATCCCCGACCGGCCGGCCTTCGACCTGTACAACCGCCGCTGGCCCATCTACACCCATCCGGGCCAGCTTCCCCCGGCACGCTTCATCGGGGCCGGCATCGCGAGCGAGTCGATCGTCAGCCCCGGCTGTGTCGTCCGCGGGCAGGTCACCCGGTCCGTCCTCTCTCCCGGGGTGATGGTCGGGGAGGGCGCGGTGGTGCAGGGCTCGGTGCTGCACGACAACGTCCGCATAGGCCGGGGCGCCGTCGTCCGCGGTTCGATCCTGGACAAGAACGTCGACGTGCCGCCCGGTGCGACCATCGGCGTCAACCCCGAGCGGGATCAGGAGCTTTACACCGTCTCCAAGAACGGTGTCATCGCGCTCGGCAAGGGCCAGCGGGTCCTGTGAGCCGTCCTGGGAGTAGTCCTGTGAACGCTCCGTGACATGAACCCCGATTGCGGATCACTCCGTCCGGGCACCACTTGGAGGTAGGGGCACGCCGTCGCGCATCCGCGGAGCACGGCAGCCCCGTTCGGCTTTGAGGCTGCCATCGACCGGGACGGAGTGATGAGGATGCGTACGCAAGGGCGCACCCGTCGGCGCGCCGCGCGTGCGACGTACCAACTGCCGCAGGCGGAGACCTCCGCCCGCTGGGCGCGCCATCTGACCACGGTCTTCCTGAGCCGCCGCTGCGGCGAGCCGGTGACGGGGGACCAGATCGAGGACGCCACCCTCGTCGTGTCCGAGCTGGTCACCAACGCCACCCGGCACGGCCGCAGCGGCTGCCGGCTGCGGCTGCATGTCGACCCGGGCCTGGTCACCGTCGAGGTGGAGGACGCCAGTCCGATCCACCCGAGAGAGTGCTCGCCCCTGGAGAGCGACGAGAGCGGGCGCGGCATCTTCATGGTGCGCGAGCTGTCCCGGCACTTCGCGGTACGAGGCGGACCGGGCGGCGGCAAGACCGTCCAGGCGGTGCTCGCGGCGTCCTGAGGAGTTCCGAGGACGCTCACCGTTCGGCACGGCTGAGGCCACACTCCGGGCTCCTTGCACATCGAGCTGAACCCCGTCTGCCACGCACCGTGGCAGAACGCGCGGACCGGCACGGCGTGTTCGACGGGGATCAGGGTCTTGCCCGCCGCCACGAACATCGTTCCTGAGCCCGGTGGGCATTCCGCGCTCTCGTGCGCGAGCCGCGCGATCGTCCCCTTGCACGCGAGCTGGTGAGCTGCCGTCAGCGGGAAGCCGGTGGTGTCGAGACAGGCGTCGAGCAGACCGGGCTCCGCCGCAGCGACTCCGCGCTCACGGCGCACCTCGATCCTGGCCGCCATCAGCGGGCGCCGCGTCGTCCCTGAAGCCGATGCGGCGGACGCCCGTGCATCCCTTGCTCCCCTGCCTTCCCGTGCGACCGGGACACGGCTCTTGTTCTGTACCTGACCGGGTCGGTGGTGTGGCCGACCGTGTCCCGCCATGGCCCGAGACCGACAACAAAAGAGTGCTGGACAAGAAAAGTGTTCGGTGAGACGGTGGAGCCATGTTGGACGTCACAGTGATCGAGGACTCCGCGGCAGCCGCCGTCTCGCTGGACCCCGTGCGCTCCCGGCTCCTGGCGGAGCTCGCCGCGGGCCCCGCCTCTGCGGCCATGCTCGCCGGCCGGGTCGGGCTGCCCCGTCAGAAGGTGAACTACCACCTCAAGGCGCTGGAGCGGCACGGCCTGGTCGAGCTGGCCGGGGAACGCCGCAAGGGCAACGTCACGGAGCGGCTGATGCGGGCCACAGCGGCCTCGTACGTCATCTCTCCACTGGCCCTGGCCGCGGTGCAGCCGGACCCGGCGGGGTTCCGCGACCAGCTCTCCGCGCGCTGGATGCTCGCGGTCGCCGCGCGTCTCGTGCGCGATGTCGGCAGCCTGATCACCGGCGCGGCCAAGGCGCGCAAGCGACTCGCGACCTACGCCCTGGACGGCGAGGTGCGGTTCGCCTCCGCAGCCGACCGTGCGGCCTTCGTCGAGGAACTCACCCAGGGCGTGAGCGCGCTGATCGCCCGCTACCACGCCGAGGACGCCCCGGGCGGCCGCGATCACCGCCTGGTCGTGGCGCTTCATCCGACCGTGAAGATCCCGGACGCCGTCGAGGGGGCGGACGCCAGGGACCCGGACACCGAGAGCCCCGCCGCGCTGCCCGGCGAGCCGTCATGACGAAGCCACCCGGTCCGCGCGTCCAGCACCTCGCCGGAGCGCCGCGGCCCGCCTGACCGGCCATCCGCCCCATCCCCCCATCAACGCACCGAACCAGCACGACACAAGGAGACGTCATGTCCAAGGAATTCGAGATCGTCCGGGAGTTCGAGGTCGACGCCGAGCCCCAGCAGGTCTGGGAGGCGATCACCACCGGGACCGCCGGCTGGCTCTGGCCGATGGAGTACGAACCCCGCGAGGGAGGTGCGGCCCCGCACGGCGGCACCGTCACCGCCTGGGACCCGCCCCACCGGTTGACCGGCCGCACCGAGGACGCGGAAGGCATCTCCCAGCAGACCTTCAACCAGCTCGATCACGTCATCGAGCCCCGCGAGGGCGGCGGCTCCTGGGTGCGCTACGTGCACAGCGGCATCCTGGTCGAGGACTGGGACAACCAGTACGACGGTGCCGACAAGCACACCGACTTCTATCTGCACACCCTGCGCCAGTACCTGCTGCACTACACCGGCAAGGCGGCCGTGTTCATGAGCGTCGACGCCCCCGACACCTCGAACGAGCCGGACGGTCTCGACGTCGTGAGCCGGGGACTCGGACTGGCGGACGACGCGGCCGAGGGCGCGACCGTACGCGTCGAACTGCCCGGCACCGGCCCGGTCGACGCCGTCCTCGACTACCGCAATCCCTACTTCGTGGGGCTGCGCACGGACGACGCCATGTACCGCGTCTTCGGTCGCAACCACTTCGGCGCCCCTGTCGGCGTCAGCGTCCACGACTTCGCCGCCGGAGCGGACGCACAGAAGAACGAGGAAGCCTGGCGCACCTGGCTGACCGGCCTGTTCGCGTAGCCGACCCGTGCCGCGCCGTCGGTCTTCCCCTATCAGCCGGGCCGGGGAGACCGACGGCGGCCGGGTGGGGGAGACCGGGTGGCGACCGAGGCCCAGTGGGGGAGGGACACCGGCGTCGCGCGGGCAGGCTCGAAGCCCCCGGTCACGGGATTTTGTCGTCACCCATTTGCTCAGTAAAGTTGCGCTTTTGAAACCCCCACAGCGCGCGAGCGACCGAGGAACGGCAAAGGCCATGACGGTGACAGAGGACAGTCAGGTATTCGGCCCGGGCATCGACCCGGAGCGGATGGCCGTCTGCCTGAGCGTGCTCGACGAGCTCGACAAGCTGGACGTCGACCACCCCGACGCCATCGCGGTCCGCCGGGCCACCGCCGGTATCTACCGGACCGTGAAGCAGCGCCGCCGCCAGGAGCGCCGCGCCGCGAAGACCGCGCACGACAAGTCGGTCACCGAGGCCACCGCCACCGGATCCGCCGAGCGGATCGACGACGAGACCGAAGGTCTCCTTCCTTCGTCGTCGGCCACCGGCGAGATCGCCGGCATACTCCAGCGCCCCCGGTCCTGCTACATCTGCAAGACCCGCTACGTCGAGGTCGACGCCTTCTACCACCAGCTCTGCCAGAAGTGCGCGGCCGAGAACCGGGCCCGCCGCGACGCCCGGACCGACCTTACCGGCAAGCGGGCGCTCCTCACCGGCGGGCGCGCCAAGATCGGTATGTACATCGCGCTGCGACTGCTCCGTGACGGTGCCCACACCACGATCACCACGCGCTTCCCGAACGACGCGATCCGCCGCTTCAAGGCGATGCCGGACAGTGACTTGTGGATCCACCGCCTCAAGATCGTCGGTATCGACCTGCGCGACCCGGCGCAGGTCGTCGCCCTCGCCGACTCCGTGTCCGCGCAGGGCCCCCTGGACATCCTGATCAACAACGCGGCGCAGACGGTGCGCCGGTCCCCGCAGGCCTACAGCGAACTCGTCAGCGCCGAGTCCGCCCCGCTGCCCGCCGGCGAGCTGCCGCCCGCCGAGGTCATCGGCACCTTCGGCAGCGGCGCGGTGGAGACGGTGGCCGCGCTGCCCTCCGCCGCGGGCGAGGGCCTCACCGCCCAGGACGTGACCGGGCTCGCTCTCGTCAGCGGCTCGGCGTCCCCGGCGCGGATCGCGGCCGGCAACGCGATCGACGCCGGCGGTCTCGTTCCCGATCTGCACCACACCAACAGCTGGATCCAGACGGTGTCCGAGGTCGACCCGGTGGAGCTGCTCGAGGTCCAGCTGTGCAACTCCACGGCCCCGTTCATCCTCATCAGCAGGCTGCGCCCGGCGATGGCCGCCTCCGCCGCCAAGCGCACCTACGTGGTGAACGTCTCCGCGATGGAGGGTGTCTTCAGCCGCGGCTACAAGGGGGCGGGCCACCCGCACACCAACATGGCCAAGGCCGCGCTGAACATGCTCACCCGCACCAGCGCCCAGGAGATGTTCGAGAGCGACGGCATCCTGATGACCGCCGTCGACACCGGATGGATCACCGACGAACGCCCGCACCCCGACAAGATGCGTCTCGCGGACGAGGGCTTCCACGCCCCGCTCGACCTGATCGACGGTGCCGCCCGCGTCTACGACCCGATCGTGCGCGGCGAGTCCGGTGACGACCTCTTCGGCTGCTTCCTCAAGGACTACGCTCCGGCGAACTGGTAACCCTCCCTCCCTGGTGGACGGCGTACGGGACTCCCGTGCGCCGTCTTCTGCGTACCGCACACGGTCCCGGCGGGGGACCTCGTGGGGGACCGCTGTGCCGGTCTCGGGTCTCGGTCGACCTGCTCCGCGCACCGTGCCCCGGCCGCCCCCGTCCGTTGCCGGCCACCACGCCCGCTACTCCATCCGGGTGTCCGGCGGGGACGGTCGTGAGGCCCGCCATGGCTCCTCGTCAGCCGGTCTCCGGTCGCCCGCCTGACCGGTGCCGAGGAGGCCCCGGTCCCCGCTGCCGCGCCGGTACCGAGGCGGTCCCGTGATCATCCCGGGGCAGTTCGGCCTCGATCCCCCGAAGGCCCGGACAGGCAGAGATCGTTGGCCGGATTTGCGTTGATTTTACGGCCCCATAGAGCGGGCCTCTGCTCATTTGGTTACTCTGAGGCGAACGGACGCCACCAAGGGGTTCACGAAAACCACTTGGCCGTCCTGGGACAAGCCTGCAACCAGGCTGCGGTCCCGCCCGAAGACCGGCGCCACCGCGACCGACCTGCCTTGTCCCAGTTACGCGACACAGAGGAGTGCGCGGTGACACCTGATGTGAAGAAACACGAGAAGCGACCGCTGGATCTCAGCGGCGAGCGGTCCCGTCGTCCCGACGAGCTCGGAAGCCTGGAAGTCTGGGCCCGCTCGGCCCCGATCCGGCTGGCCGGCTACGAGGACGACCTGGCAGAGCCGCACATCCTGCCCGGCATCGACTGAGCGGATCGCTTCACCCCGTGCCCCCTGCCGACGGCAGGGGGCACGAACGGTCGAGGTGCCGCGCGCATCCCGTCGCCGACGCGTACGTCCCGGCCCGGGCCCCCGCCGTCCCGCCCGGCGCGCGACGCCCCCGACGAGGCTTGTGCGGTGGGCAGTTGACTTCGGTCCCGCGATCCCGGACACCGCCCCGAAGCGCGGTCGGCATAGGGTGTGCGGGTGATCCACGGTGAGACCGACGCAGAGATCCTGGACGCGCTGGTGGCCGATGTCGGGCTCGCCGCTCTGGAGCTCGACGAGGCGCGGGCGTGGCTCGACCGGGCGCAACACCACCCCGGGGAGCCGCTGGCGGCAGAGGTCTGGGTGACCGACCAGGCCTTCGACCACGTCCTGCTCGTGAAGCACCGATGGCGCGGCTGGGTGCCACCCGGGGGGAAGGTCGAACCGGGCGAGACGCCTCGCGCCGCCGCAGCCCGCGAGCTCGCCGAGGAGACCGGCGTACGGGTGGAACTGCTGCCACGGCCGGCGGCTACCTCCGTGCGTTCGTACCGGCCCGACCGGCCGCCGACGCTGGGTCTTTCCTATGCCGCGATCGTGAGCCGCGACGTGCCGCTGGGCGGCGAAGCGGGGCAGCCCCCGCGCTGGTTCGCGCTCGACGAGCCGTGGGAGTCGGTGTTCCCCGAGGACCGTGACCACATCCGCGCACACGTGCGCCGACTTGCGGCGGAGTACCGGGTCCGCGGGCACTGACCCCCGGTCCCGTGAGCCCGGCAAGATCAAATGAAAGACCCCGACCCCACGGTGAAGCGCACATGTCTGCGGTCGCCGCGCCGACCGGTCAAGATCACCTCACCCTGATTCATCCGATGGATGGGTGAGGGAACTCCCGTTCCTCGCTGTGAAGAGTATTGACAGGTTCCCGACACCCTTCAATCATCGGACCTCATGACCGAACTTCCCAGGCGCCACGTACTCGGAATGACGGCGGGGGCGGCAGTCGGCGCCGCCTTCATCACCCCGGCCACGGCCGATGCGAGCCCGCAGGCGACACCACGCGATACGACAGGCGGTGACTGGGGCACGGTCCCGCCCGCCGTGCCCGTACCGCTGGATCGCTGGTTCGACAACGACGGCATCGACACCGCGGACGCCCGCGGCGGCAACTTCGACGGCTCCGGCTACACCTTCCCCGGCGAGGAACTCCCCGCAGGCAAGCGGGAGATCGACGGCATCCCCTATCTCTTCCCCACCGCCGCGGCGGGGGCCAAGAACAACATCGTCGCGCTCGGCCAGCGCATCGACCTCCCGGCCGGCCGCTATCTCTCCGGGCTCCTTCTCGTCGCGAGCAGCTACGGCGCGGCCTCCGGCACGGCGACCCTCCACTACGCCGACGGCTCCAGCCGGCCGGTGGCACTCGGCGGCCCCGACTGGTACTCCGGCAGCGGTGCGATCACGGCCGCCTACCGCTACACCCCGACCGGTGCCAAGGACCCGCACCCCGTCGTCATCGCCACCGCCGAACTCACCATGGACCCGACCAAGGAGGCCGTGGCGCTGACGCTGCCGGTCACCAACCCGGCGGAGGCGGACAGGAGTTCCCTCCACATCTTCGCTCTCACTCTCCAGCCGGCAGCCACTGGACGGGCGTTGGCGCTGCGCGAAGCGCACTCGACCAGCTCGCTGCTCGGCGCGGGCGCGCAGAGTGTCGAGGCCACCGTCATCAACGCCGGCACCGTCGGCATCCTCCCCTCCGACCGGCTCACCGTCTCCGTCGACGTGCCCGGCGCCCGCACGGTCGCCCCCGCCACGGTCGGCCGGCTCGCCCCGGGGGAGCAGGCGAGAGTGCGGGTCGGCATCCGCCGCCGGCCCGGTACTACGCCCGGCACCCGGCAGGACGGCACCGTGCTCGCCCGCGGCCGGGGGCAGCAGGCGGCCGCCGCGCGGCGCACCCTGACGCTCGGCGTTCCCGACTACGAGCCCACCGACGCCTCGCTGAACACCCATCAGGCCCCCTACTGGTTCCAGGACGCGAAGTTCGGGATCTTCATCCACTGGGGTCTCTACTCGGTCCCGGCGTGGGCACCGGTCGGCAAGCAGTACGCCGAGTGGTACTGGAGCCAGATGCAGGACCCGAACAACCCGACGTACGCCCATCACCGTCAGACGTACGGTGAGTCCTTCGCCTACGACGACTTCATTCCGCGGTTCCGGGCGGAGCGGTTCAACCCCCGCTCCTGGGTCGAACTCTTCCGTGACGCCGGAGCGCAGTACCACGTCCTGACCTCCAAGCACCACGAGGGCTTCGCGCTCTGGGACACCAAGGTCAGCGACCGCAACTCCGTGAAGATGGGCCCCCGCAGAGACCTGATCGGGGAACTCTTCGACGCCTCCCGCCGCTACGCCCCCGAGCTGCACCGCGGCCTGTACTTCTCCATGCCCGAGTGGTTCAACCCCGACAACCCCTGGTCGGGGCACGCACCGCGGAACCCGTACACGCTGGAGCCCGTGCCGTACACCGGCCACCGCAGCGGCGACTACATCAAGGATCTTCAGGCACCGCAGATGCTGGAGCTGATCGACGGCTACGACCCCGAGATCCTGTGGTGCGACATCGGCGGGGCGAACGACAGCCACCGGGTGCTCGCGGAGTACTTCAACCACGCGAAGAACCGGGCCCGCCCCATCGAGGTGACCGTCAACAACCGTTCCGGCATCGGGCCGCACGACTTCACGACGCCCGAGTACACGACGTACGACTCGATCGTCACCGACAAGTGGGAGTCGAGCAGGGGACTCGACCCGTTCAGCTACGGCTACAACGCGCAGACCCCCGACGACCGGTACATGACGACCGAGGAGGTGGTGCACTCCCTCGTCGACATCGTCTCCAAGAACGGCAACTTCCTGCTCGACATCGGA
Source organism: Streptomyces sp. AM8-1-1 (assembly GCF_032229325.1). Lineage (NCBI taxonomy): Bacteria > Bacillati > Actinomycetota > Actinomycetes > Kitasatosporales > Streptomycetaceae > Streptomyces > Streptomyces sp. AM8-1-1. The sequence continues at coordinate 1,110,201 of NZ_CP135086.1, read as the reverse complement.
CCGCGGGCCGACGGCACCATCCCCGAGATCATGGAGCGCCGGCTGCGTGAGACGGGCGCGTGGCTGAAGGTCAACGGCGAGGCGATATACGGCAGTACGTACTGGGCGCGGATGCCGCAGCTCGGCGAGGATCTGCGCTTCACCGTCCGGCCGGACGAGGCCTTCTACATCCACTCGCTCGCCGCACCCGGCAGCACCCTCACCGTCGAGGCGCCGGTACCGGTCCGCCAGGGCGACCGCGTGACGATGCTCGGCCACGACCGTTCGCTGACCTGGCGTACCACGGGGGACACGTTCGTCGTCGACGTGCCGGCCGCGGCCCGCCGGGCGGGCCGGCATGTCTGGGTGTTCAAAGTAGCCTGGTCGGCCTGAGGAACTCGCGCACATGGCTCCGGTGCCACCAGGCACCGGTGGCCCGCAGTTCGCGCCAGGTCGTGTACCGGTAGTGGTACACCCTGGCGCGGACATACGCGGGCGGGGCGTCGGGGAACGGATTGTGGCGCAGCAGCTTCAGCGTGTCCCGGTCGCCCTCCAGCAGCCGCTCCATGAACGTCCCGAACCAGGGCCCCGCGTAGGCGGGGGAGAGCGCGGCGAACCACATCATCCAGTCGAGCCGCAGATGGTAGGGGGCGAACTGACGCGGCATCGCGCGGACATCGCCGGGCTTGCCCCGGAACCCGTACTCCCGCCACTCGGTGCCCTCGTGGAGAACGGTCTCCTCGGTGCCCTCGATCACCACTTCGTGGCGGATCCGCCCGACCGTTCCGAACGCGCCGTAGGCGTTGACCAGATGCAGCGAGTCGTAGGAGCGGTTCATCTGCTGCCGTCGGGAGAGCAGATTGCGCGCCGGGCGGTAGCTGAGCACCAGGACGAGCACGGTGACCGCGATGACCACGATCTCGTACCAGAGCGGGGCAGCGGGCAGCGCAGGCGCCTCGGAGATCAGTGAGCCGTCGACGGCGGAGAGCGCGAGCACGATCGTGATCCAGTTGAGCCAGGCGAAATTGCCGGAGAGCACCAGCCACAGCTGCGTCACCACGATCAGCGCGGCGGCCGCACCCGCCACCGGCTGGGGCGTGAACAGCAGGAACGGCACGACGAGTTGCGTGACATGGTTGGCGGCGACCTCGACACGGTGGGCCGGACGTGGCAGATGGTGGAAGAACCAGCTCAGCGGGCCGGGCATCGGCTGGGTCTCGTGGTGGTAGTCCAGACAGGTCAGCTTGCGCCAGCACTCGTCCCCGCGGATCTTGATCAGGCCCGCCCCGAACTCCACCCGGAACAGCACCCAGCGCAGCAGGAACAGCACCAGGACGGGCGGTGCGGTGCGTTCGTTGCCGAGGAACACGGCCAGGAAGCCGGTCTCCAGCAGCAGGGACTCCCAGCCGAAGCCGTACCAGGTCTGTCCCACGTTGACGATCGACAGATACAGCAGCCACAGCACCGCCCACCAGGCCATCGCCGCCCCGAGCGGGATGTGGTCGGCGGCTCCCGCCAGCAGCGCCGCGGACAGCAGACAACCGCTCCAGGCGACGAGGGCGAAGAAGCGGTCGGAGTAGTGCAGTTGGAAGAGGCTCGGCGCCTGCCGCCACGTCGTCCGGCGTACGAAGGCGGGCACCGGCAGCATGCCCCGTTCGCCGATCAGGGCCCGGAACTGAAGGGCCGCGGTCAGGAAGGCGACCAGGTACACGCCGGCCAGAGCCCGCTGGAACACCAGCCGGCTCAGCCAGTAGTCACTGTCGACGAACCACTCCATCACCTCCAGTATCGGTCTCCGCGAGCCGGCGCACGGTGCGACCGAGCCGGCGTACGTACGCCGTCTGCATCAGCGGCACGAGAGGCCCGCCGAGCCGGGACCACCAGACCGCCGGGCGGCTGAAGGCCATCACGGTGAACCAGACCGAGCCGTCGTCCCGCAGATCGACGACGAACGACTCCTCTCCGCGGACGGGGTGCCCCCGCAGAGTGCCGTAGCCGAAACCGGTCCGGTCCCGCTCGTGCACCGTCCACACCACCTCGCAAGGGGCGGTGATCCGCAGGGGGCCGAAGCCCGCGGAGACCTCGACCCGTACGCCGGGCTCGGCCCGCCGGGCCGACGTGCGCAGCCGCACCCCCGAAGCCCGGTGCGCACGCCAGGTGGCGAGGGCCTCGCCCGCCGCCGCGAACACCGCCCGGCCGCGGCCGATCCGGACCGTGCGATGCAGATGGCGGTAGCCGTCGGGCATCGGCCCGAGGCGGGTGGCCCCGGCCTCCGGGTAGCTGAGGGCGCCGGTGCGGTGGACGCTGTTCATACGTCCTCCGGCGATGAGGTCGGCCGAATGGGTGCGAGCCCCACGCACGGGGCCGGTGGCCCCTCCCGGGGCCCGGGAGCCGTTCCTGCGGACGTCAAGATCACGTTGACCAGCGCGAACATCGCGCACCCCTCCCCGAGGCCGAGCACGTTCACCTTCCCGGATCTGAGCCTAGGCCCGTACTTGAACGCGTTCAAGTAGCGGAGGTGGCGGCAGTCCGGCAGAACTTGAGAAATGCATCGGGAGAAAAGGTGGGAGAGGTTCGTGCGTCCCGTTCGTCGTCGGTACTCCGCGGCCATGGCTCTGGCCGTCGCGCTCTCACTCGGACTCCTGACCGCCGGCTGCGGCGGCGACAGCAGTGCGGCGACGGACACCGAGGAAAAGGTGCTCCTCCAGTCGGCGACGGCTCCGGGACCGGATCCCTTCACGGCGTCGACGGCACGCTCCCTCTCCTCGCCCGCGCCCGACCCGCCCGCCCCGTCGGCCGCCACGAGCAGCGAACCCGCCCGCGGGCAGAGCCTGCGCACCCTCTCGGGCGGCACGCCCGGTCTCTACGGCGGTACCGAGACCATCGGCAGCTGCGACATCGAGCAGCAGATCACCTTCCTCGGCAAGGACGCGGCGAAGCAGCGCGCCTTCGCCAAGGCCGCCGGGGTCTCCGAGGCGAAGGTGCCGGCCCATCTGCGCAGCCTGACCCCGGTCGTCCTGCGCGCCGACACCCGGGTGACCGGCCACGGCTTCGAGGACGGGTCGGCCGTCGCCCGGCAGTCCCTGCTCCAGGCGGGCACCCCTGTGCTGGTCGACGAGTACGGCGCGCCCCGGGTCCGCTGCGTCGGCGGAAACCCGCTGAAGGCGCCGGTCGCCGTCAAGGGAGCCGTGATTCACCAGGGCAGGCCGTGGATGGGCTTCCGGCCGGACCGGGTCGTCGTCATCAAGCCCACCGCCCAGGCCGTCAGCACCCTGATCATCGTCAACATCCTCGACAGCACCTGGATCGAGCGGAAGGCCGGGAGCGACGGTGAGCAGGACAGAAGGCCCGAGGTGCTCCCGCCCGTCGCCCCGGACGACATCTTCACCTACCCGCCGGCCATGCCGCCCCCGCCGGACGGCTCCACCCCGCCGGGCACCCCGAGCGAGCCCGCCGCCCCCGGCGATCCGTCCGTCCCGGCCGAGTCCCCGTCCCGCCAGGACGTGGCCCCGCCGGCCGACCCGCCGAGCGAGGAGCTGCCCTCGGCCGATCCCGGCATGCCCTCCGAGGAGGACGTCGATCCCTCCGATCCGAACCTGCTCATCCCCTTCGACGAGCCGTCCGAGCCGGACACCTTCGCGGGCTGAGCGGGCCGTCCGAACCGGTCGAAGAATCGGACGAATGATGGCAGAGTGGCTCCATGGTTGACCGGGCAGCGGGGGCCCTGTCGCTTCCCGACGACTGGCCTGCCGACCCCGATCTGAGCCTGATTCTCAACCGCATGGGGCTCTGGGACTGGGATCTGGCCAGCGGGCTGATGCACATGGACGAGCCCGCTCTCGACGTGTTCGACGTCCGTCCCGAGGAGTACGACGGCCGGCCGGAGAGTCTTGCCTTCCGCGTGCCGCCCGAGGAAGCCGCGCGGCTCGATGCCATGGTCGCGCAGGCGCTGAAGACCGGCAGCGACCACTACGGCGCGTACTTCCGCATCCGCCGCCGCGACGGCAGTCTGCGCTGGACCCACACCCAGGGACGCGTCCGCCGTGACGGCAGGGGCCGGCCGGTGCGCATCATCGGCATCGTCCGCGACGCCACCGAGGAGCTGGCCGACTCCTCCGCGCGGATCGCGGTCGACATCGAGCGCCGCCGGCAGACCAGCGTCGTCGAGAGCACCACCGCGGCGCTCGCCCATGCCAGGACCGTGCAGGACGTCATCGACGTGCTCAAGGACTCGCACGGTCTCGAGCACTTCGGCGCGACCAGCCTGGTGATGGGACTGCTGGAGTCGGGCGGGCGCATCCATCTGGTCGCGGAGGGCCCGGAGGGCTCGTTCGTGCCGGGGACCCGCTACACCCGGGTGGACGAGCAGTACCCGATGAGTGAGGTCGTGCGCACCCTGGCCCCGCGCTTCATCGAGTCCAAGGAGGACTTCGCCACCTCCTATCCGGTGCTGTGGCCGGACATCGAAGGGCTCGGCATCGAGGCGGCCGCCTATCTTCCGCTGATCGCCCAGGCTCAGCCCATCGGAGCGCTCGGACTGCTCTACCGCGACAAGTCGGGCTTCAGCGCGGAGGAGCGCAACGTGCTGGTCGCCCTCGGCAGCAGCATCGCGCAGAGTCTCCAGCGCGCCGTGCTCTACGACCAGGAGCACGACCTCGCGGAGGGTCTTCAGCAGGCCATGCTGCCGCGCAAGATCCCCCAGGTCCCCGGGGCCGGGATCGCCGTGCGCTACCGCTCGGCCCGGATGGGCCGGGACGTCGGCGGCGACTGGTACGACGTCATCACCCTGCCGGGCGGCCGGGTCGGGGCGGTCATCGGCGACGTGCAGGGCCACGACACGGACGCCGCGGCGGTGATGGGGCAGCTGCGCATCGTGCTGCGGGCGTACGCGGCCGAGGGCCACACCCCGGCCACCGTGATGGCGCGCGCCTCCGTCTTCCTGCACGAGCTGGACACCGACCGGTTCGCGACCTGCATGTACGCCGAGGCCGATCTGACGACCGGGGTGGTCCAGGTGGTGCGCGCCGGGCACATGGACCCCCTCATCAGGGACGCGGACGGCGACTGCCGCAGGGTCCCGGTGGAGGGCGGCCTCCCGCTGGGGCTGTCGGCGGAGTTCGGGCAGCTCGAATACCCGGTCAACACGGTGGAGCTGGACCCCGGAGCGACACTCATCCTGTACACCGACGGCCTGGTCGAGATGCCCGGCGCCGATCTGGACGACGGACTTCAGCTGCTCACTGCCCTGGTCCACGCCGGCCCCCGTGACCTCCAGCTGCTGGCGGACCATCTGTGCGACGTGGTGGAGGAGCGGGGCGGTGGCGACGACGTGGCGCTACTGCTGCTCCGCCGGAAGGGCGCGTTCGCTCCGCGGACGGGCGGCCGGCTGCGTCAGCACGTCGCCCAGAACGACGCGGAGGCACTGCGTTCCGCCCGGCACATGGTCCGCGCCACGGTACGCGCCTGGGGCGCGCGTGAGCGCGCCGACGAGATCGAACTCGCCGCGGACGAGATGATCACCAATGCGCTGATGCACACCGACGGCGGAGCGATCGTCACGGTGCGGGTCCTCTCCGGGCCGCAGCGGCGGCTGCGGGTGGAGGTCGAGGACCGTTCCAGCGCGCTGCCGCGGCGGCGGGACGCGGGGGAGTCGGGAGTCTCCGGACGGGGGCTTCTGCTGGTGGACCGGCTGGCCGATGCATGGGGAGTGGAGTCACGCGGCAGTGGCAAGTGCGTGTGGTGCGAGTTCACCGTCCCGGACAGAGCGGGCGGGGAATAAGAATCCGATGTTAACTGTCCGTGAACTGATCGTACTTGACCGTAACCGACCGAAGGCGATTGACTTCGCACTCCCTGGCTATCTAGGACATGAGGACACCGTGAGCAGCGAGCTTCTCGCCCCCCTCGACCTGGCGTTCTGGCACCTCGAATCCACCGGCCACCCCATGCACCTCGGTGCCCTCGCCTTCTTCGGCTCCGCCGAAGGGGACAGGAGCGACGACGAGGTTCTCGACCTGCTCGCCACCCGCGCGGCGGCCATCCACCGGCTGCGGATGCATGTACGCGACGTCCTGCTGCCGGTCGGCGGGGCCGCCTGGTCGGTGGCCCCGGACTTCGACGTGACGCGCCACGTCCACCATGTGCGCCTTCCGGCGGGCGACTTCACCGCCGCGGCCACCGGCATCGCCGGGGAGCTCATGGAGCGCCCGCTGGAGCGCGGACTCCCGCCGTGGGAGATGTACCTCCTCACCGGCGAGCCCGGCGGCCCCTTCGCGGTGCTCGTCAAGCTCCATCACGCCCTCGCCGACGGGATGCGCGCGGTCGCCATCGGCGCCGGCATCTTCGACGAGATCGCCGGCGCGCGCGGGATGAGGGCGCGCCGGTCCCGGCCGGTGCCGGCCTCGTCGTGGCGCAGCGTGCCGGCCCAGCTCATCGGCTTCGCCCGGGACCGTATCGACGATCTCGGCAACGCCGTGGGTGTCGGGGCCTCCGTCGTACGGGCCAGCCGCTTCGACTCCCGGGGCATGCCCGCCCTGGCGGCAGGCTCCAGCGGAACCCGCAGGCTCGGCACCGTCGCACTCGACCTCGACGATGTGCAGCGTGTGCGCAAGGCCGTGGGCGGCACGGCCAACGACGTCCTGCTCGCCATCGTCGCCGGAGCGCTGCGGCGGTGGACGCGGGAGCGCGGAGACCTGCTGCCGACCGCGGACCCCCGGGCGCTGGTGCCGGTGTCGCGGCGCAGGCCCGGCAGTCCGGCCGGATCCGGGAACCGGCTCTCCGCGTACCTGGTCGACCTGCCCGTCTCCGATCCCGACCCCCGTGCGCGGCTCGACACCGTCCGGATCGCCATGAACCGCAACAAGGCGGCGGGGCCGATGCGCGGAGCCGGGGCCGTCGCCGTACTCGCCGATCAACTCCCGCCGCTGGCACACCGGTTCGGTGCGCCGCTGGCAGGCGGCGCGGCCCGGATGCTCTTCGATGTCCTGGTGACCAGCGTGCCGCTGCCGCGCTCGGCCCTCTCGCTGGGCGGCTGCCCGCTGCTCTCGATCTACCCGATGGCGCCGCTGGCGCGCGGTCAGTCGCTGGCCGTCGCCCTGACCACCTACGGCGGGCAGGTGCACGTGGGCCTGGTGGCCGACGGCAAGGCCGTGCCCGACCTCGACCGGCTCGCCCGCAGCGTGGAGGACGAGCTGGCCGAGCTGCTCGACATGGCACTGACGCTGTGAGCCGAAGTGTCCGAAAGATCGGACACATCGACCGCCGTCCGTAACATCTCGCCCCTTCGCGGGTGTTGACGCCCTGAGTGATCCGATGAATATTCGGCAGTGATCGATGGATTGATGGATCGATGCACCGACCGGCGAGCTCGATGCGGCCGCGTCGGCGGACACCAGGGGCGAGGGGGCAGCAGCGGGATGCGACGAAGCAGGCTCGGCCGCAGCGGGGTCGAGATCACCGAACTGTCCTTCGGGGCCGCGGCCATCGGCAACCTCTTCACCCCGGTCGCGCCCGAGGAGGCGGCGGCCGCGGTCGACGCCGCCTGGGACGTGGGCATCCGCACCTTCGACACGGCGCCGCACTACGGTCTCGGCCTCTCCGAGCGCAGGCTCGGCGAGGCACTGCGCGGCCGGCCCCGCGAGGCGTACACCCTCTCCACCAAGGTGGGGCGGCTGCTCGAACCCTGCCCGGCCGACGGCGACGACCTGGCCCATGGCTTCGCCGTCCCGGCCGACCACCGGCGCGTCTGGGACTTCAGCGCCGACGGTGTGCGCCGCAGCGTCGAAGAGAGCCTCACCCGCCTGGGCCTCGACCGGATCGACATCGTTCATCTCCACGATCCGGACGAGCACGAGGAGGCCGCGTTCCGGCACGGGTACCCGGCGCTGGAGCGGCTGCGTGCGGAAGGCGTGGTCGGTGCGATCGGCGCCGGTATGAACCAGGCCGCCATGCTGACCCGGTTCGTCCGCGACACCGACGTCGACACCGTGCTCTGCGCCGGGCGCTACACCCTCCTGGACCAGAGCGCCCTCGCCGAACTGCTGCCCGAGGCCGAGGCCCGGGGCATCAGCGTCATCGTCGGAGGGGTCTTCAACTCGGGGCTGCTCGCCGACCCGCGCCCGGGCGCCACCTACGACTACACGGCCGCACCCGACGACCTCCTGCGGCGCGCGCTGCGGATCGAGGCCGTCGCCGCACGGCATGGAGTTGTGCTGCGGGCCGCCGCACTGCACTACTCACTCGGTCATCCGGCCGTCGCCGGTGTCCTGGTCGGCACACGCTCCGCCCGCGAGGTACGGGACGCGGCCGGCCTTCTCGCCCAGGACGTTCCGGCCGCCCTGTGGGACGACCTGCTCGCCGAGGGGCTCCTGCCGAAGGATGGCCCGCTGCCCCAGGGCGGAGGCGCCCGATGAGAGTGGCCCTGCACACCGCGGTCCGCCCCGACCGTATCGAGGAGTACGAGGCCGCCCACCGCGAGGTCCCGGCCGAACTGACCGAGGCGATCCGCGCAGCCGGCGTCACCTCCTGGACCATCTGGCGCAGCGGAACCGACCTCTTCCACCTCCTCGACTGCGACGACTACGCCGGGTTGCTGGCGGCGCTCGAAACACTCCCCGCCAACATCGCCTGGCAGGCCCGGATGGCCGAACTCCTCGACGTCGTGCACGACTACACCGCGGACGGCGCCGGCGCCGGACTGCCCGTCGTCTGGGAGCTGTGAGGTATGGCCGTCGTCGATGCCCACCACCATGTGTGGGACCTCTCCGTCCGGGACCAGGACTGGATCACCGGCCCCGACCTCGCGCCCCTGCGCCGTACCTTCACGCTCGACGACCTGCGGCCGGAGGCGCGCGCCGCGGGAGTCCGCGCGACCGTGCTCGTCCAGACCGTCACCGTCGCCGGGGAGACACCGGAGTTCCTCGCGCTCGCCGACGGCAGCGACCTCGTCGCGGGGGTCGTCGGATGGACCGACCTCACCGCCCCCGACGTCGCCGACGCACTGGCCGCGCTACGGGAGGGGCCGGGCGGCGACCGGCTCGTCGGCATCCGCCACCAGGTGCAGGGCGAACCCGATCCCGTGTGGCTGCTGCGGGACGACGTCCGACGGGGACTCGAAGCCGTCGCGTCCGCCGGCCTCGTCTACGACCTGCTGGTCCAGCCCCGTCAGCTGCCCGCCGCGGTCGAGGTGGTGAGCCGGGTCCCCGGACTCACCTTCGTCCTCGACCATCTGGGCAAGCCCCCCATCGCCGCCGAGGAGCTGGAACCGTGGGCGGGCCGGGTGCGTGCGCTCGCCGAGCGGCCCAACACCGTCGGCAAACTCTCCGGCATGGTGACGGAGGCCGCCTGGGCGACCTGGACCACCGCGGATCTCGCCCCGTACGCCGAGACGGTCGTCGAGGCCTTCGGGCCCGACCGCCTCATGTTCGGCTCCGACTGGCCGGTCTGCCGGCTCGCCGCGAGTTACGCCGAGGTCGTGGAGGCCGCCCGCACGCTCACCCGGGGTCTGAGCGCGGACGAGCGCTCCGCCGTCTTCGAGACCACCGCCTGCCGGGTCTACGGGCTCCCGGCGGAATGAACCTGCATCCCTGTGGCCCCTGCGGCACCCTGGAGGCATGCCGGAGCTGCCCGAGGTCGAAGCGCTGAGAGAGTTCCTCGACACCCATCTGGTGGGACAGGAGATCGTCCGTGTCCTGCCGCTGGCGATCAGCGTGCTGAAGACGTACGACCCGCCCCTGTCCGTGATCGAGGGCGCCGAGGTCACTGCCGTGGAACGCCGCGGCAAGTGGCTCGACATCACCGTCGGCGGCCTCCACCTGGTCACGCACCTGGCCCGCGCGGGCTGGCTCCAGTGGAAGGACGAGGTCCCTGCCGCGCCGCCGCGCCCGGGCAAGGGCCCGCTCGCCCTGCGCGTGGTGCTCGCCTCCGGGAGCGGCTTCGATCTGACCGAGGCCGGTACCACCAAGAGGCTCGCCGTCCATCTCGTCCGCGACGCCGGCGAGGTGCCGGGCGTCGCCCGCCTCGGCCCCGATCCGCTGGCCGACGCCTTCGACCGCGACGCGTTCGCCGCGCTGCTCGCGGGGGAGCGGCGGCAGATCAAGGGCGCGCTGCGGGACCAGAGTCTGATCGCGGGAATCGGCAACGCCTACAGCGACGAGATCCTGCACGCCGCGAAGATGTCGCCCTTCAAACCGGTGCAGAATTTGGGCGAGGACGAGATCACCACACTGTACGAAGCCCTCCGCAGCACCCTCGGTGAGGCCGTCGAGCGCTCGCGCGGAGTCGCGGCGGGACGGCTCAAGGCGGAGAAGAAGAGCGGTCTGCGGGTCCATGGCCGGACCGGTCAGCCGTGCCCGGTCTGCGGCGACACGATTCGCGAGGTCTCGTTCAGCGACTCGTCGCTCCAGTACTGCCCCACCTGCCAGACCGGCGGCAAGCCGCTGGCCGACCGCAGACTGTCGCGCCTGCTGAAGTGATCCGATCGCGGTGCGCAGGCGCTCGGTTCAGCTCCTGACGGTCACTTGATCGTCAGCAGCGGCTTGCCGTCGAACGTCCGCACTTCCCAGCGGCCGATGTCACTGCTCGACAGGTCGGTGCCCCCCTCGATCTCCAGGGGCTTGGCATGACCGGGGACATCCGTGCCGTATCCGCCCTGGGGAACGCGCCAGCTGAGCACCGGATGCTCGATGCCGTCCTTGCCGACGGCGACCAGCCGGCAGGAGCCGGGCCCGGTGAGGCCCGAGAGCCGCATCGCCACCGCCGTGCCCCACATCCGGTCCTCCACGAAGGCGGACGCCGTGACGCCGGAGCCGGCGTCCTTCACCGTGACCTGCTTGCCCGCGACGGCCGGCGGGGCGGGGTCCTGCGGGGTCCGCATCGCGAGCGCGCCCAGCGGCAGGGCGACGATCAGCGCCGCCACCGCGGCGACCAGCCGGAGCCGGCGTCTGCTGCTCCGCCTCCGCATCAGCGCGACCTCCTCGGTCAGCCGCTCCAGCAGCCGGGGCGAGGGCCGGGACGCGATCACGCCGGGTCCCGTGAGGTCGGAAATCGCCGAAGCGACCGACGAGAAGTCCGAGAGCTGTACTGTGCACAGCACGCACTCGGCGAGATGCTCCTCGAAGCGGAACGCGTCCCCCGGTTCCAGCACGCCCAGCGCATAGGCGGCCACGTCCTGGTGCCGCTGCTGCATGCCCATGGCGTCCTCGTTTCGTCTCTGGCCGTGCTGTGTCCGTTGCGGTCGGTCGCCGTTGAATACGGATCAGGCGCGTTCTCTGCTCAACCGCGGCCACGATGAGACGAACTCTCTTCGCGGACCCCTTCCCGCGGGCGAAGGACCGTGGCCCCGGCGATCGGGGCGCGCCTAAACTCCGCAGCATGCTGCGTGTACTGGCGGTCGACGACGAGAATCCGGCGCTCGAGGAACTCCTCTATCTGTTGCGTTCCGACGCCCGGGTCACGAGCGCGGAGGGCGCGACGGACGCCACCGAGGCGCTGCGCCGGATCAGCCGGGCGCTGGAGGCGGGACCGGACGGTGAGGACGGCATCGACGTCGTCTTTCTCGACATCCACATGGCCGGACTCACCGGACTCGATGTCGCCAGGCTGCTCGCGGGGTTCGCCAGGCCGCCGCTGATCGTGTTCGTCACCGCGCACGAGGGCTTCGCCGTCCAGGCCTTCGACCTCAAGGCCGTCGACTACGTCCTCAAGCCGGTGCGCAGGGAGCGGCTGGCCGAGGCGGTGCGCAGGGTGCGCGACCAGGTGCTCGCCGCCCGGGAGACCCGCCAGCCGGAGCACGAGACCGCGGTGACGGCCCCCGCCACCCGTGCGCCCGTGCACAACGCCGCCGAGCAGATACCCGTCGAACTGGGCGGTGTCACGCGGTTCGTGGCGGTCGACGACATCGCCTATGTCGAGGCACAGGGGGACTACGCCCGGCTGCACACGGAGGACGGCAGCCACCTCGTCCGCATTCCGCTGTCCGCCCTGGAGGAGCGGTGGGCCTCCCGCGGCTTCGTCCGCATCCACCGCAGCCATCTCGTCGCGCTGGCCCGTATCGACGAACTGCGCCTGGACGCGGGGACGACGACGGTCCGGGTGGGATCGGCCGAACTTGCCGTCAGCCGGCGTCATGCGCGGCAGCTGCGGGACCTGCTGATGCGGCACGCCGGCAGCTGACCCGCTGCGCCGGCTGAAGGAAGCCGGCCTTCCGCGCCGATTGCCCGGGGCCTCACGCACACCGGCGACCGGACATGCACCCGCCGGCCGTTTCACCGGACGCGCCGCACCGGCCGTTCACCGGACGCGCCCGACCGACCGTTCACCGGTTGGGGCCAACCGTTCGTCGCGGGACAGGCCCACCCGGCGACGAGCGTCATCCGCTGGCCGAGAGACGAGGGGATTCGGCGCACCGGGCTCCGGCGGCGGCCTAGCCTTGATCAGGAGGTAAGGGGTCTGATGTCCGACATCGAAGCGCTGCTCGCGGAACTGCGGAGCCTGCCGGCGACCCCGGCGTCCGGCCCGGGGGACATCGAGGCGCTGCTCGCCACGGTCAAGAGCGCCGCGGGGCGCTGGGCGGACGTGCTGTACGAGATCCGGCAGTCGGCCCAGGGGCTGGTCGGCCCGCGCGCCGAGGCGGCCCTCGAAGTCGCCTTCCGCCGGGCGGAGGAGTCGTACGTCGAGCTGGAGATCGCGCTCAAGGACTGCGGCCGGCGGCCGGGCCCCTGACAACTGCCTGCTCAGAACAGGTGGATGGCCAGATGACTCAGCGGCAGGCCCAACTGCCAGGCGGGCATCCATATCTGTTCGCCCTCGTCGACGCACGCATCCAGCGGATTCGCCGGGTGCCACGGTTCCGTGTCCCCGAGGTCGGCGGCGAGCAGTTCGGTCTGCCGCAGCCACTTCCATGAGTCCCGTGCCAGGGCGAGATCCGGATCGGGTCCGCCGCCGAGCTGCCGCTCCCGCTCGCCGCGTGCGTCGAGTCTCTCCCGTGCCCAGGCCGGCCAGGGATGTCCGTACGCGGTGAGGTTCAGCCACTCCTCGATCCTGGACACCGCGCGGACACCGGCGAGTTCGTCCGAACCGTCACAGAGATAGATGGTCAGCGCCAGCGTCTCGCGGCCCGCCCGGTATTCGAGCGAGCCGCCCTCGACGAGGGCGCCGGTGCGGAGCATCTCGTCGGCGATGTACTCGGCGCAGAGCCATGCCATGGGGACTGCCAGCGCGCCTCCGCTGGTGCCGTTCGTGCTCTCGGGCTGCAACCTTCCCACCTTCTTCCGGACGACGTCGTGTGCCGACTCGGAGACGAGCCTCCACCGTGTGACACGGCTGGGGGCGCATCTTTACTCAACTTCACCGTGAGGTTTCGCATACTGTCGCCCCTTGGCCGTGGCCCCAGGGAGACGGGGACACCGGCGGGACATCAGGGGCGCACGTGACTGCGCCGCCGAGGTTTGGAGTCCGCCATGGGGCGGGTACGACGACGCCCGCTCCGGAAGGGAGCGGGCGGCTCGTGCCGTAAGGCAGGCGTCTCAGTGAGGATCGCGTCCGATGAGTCCGAGGAGCCGGTCCTGGAGGGGAGCGTCCTCGGGGACGGGCACCTCGGGGCCGAAGACCTCCACCCCCGGACCGAACGCGCCGGGCGTCCGGAACTTCTCCATCACCTCGGCCGGGATCGCGGAGGTGCCACGCCACATCCGTTCCACGTCGTCGGCGGGCATCGTCTCGTCCTGCCCGGTGGCCCGCGCCAGGTCCCAGCCATGCAGCACGAGGTCGTCACTGATGACCCGGTCGATGTGCTGTTCGGCCGTCAGTGGCCCGCTGGGTGTCTCGCAGGGAGCCGCCGCGAGTTCGGGGTCGTCGAGCACGGCCTCGACATCGGCGCGTGCGGCCCGGAACGCGGCGAGGGGATCCTTCTCGACGGACGGTGCGCGGGAGGGACGGCGGTCGAGCGGGCGCAGCATGACGCCGTGCATCACGACGATGTGTCCGACGACGTCCCGGGCGGACCAGCGGGCGCACGGCGACGGGTTGTCCCACTGCTCGGGCCGGACGGCGGCGACCTTGCTCTCGAAGTCGTCGGCGTGTCTGCGGTATCGGTCGGCGATGTCGGTCATCGGCCGGGTTCCTCTCAGCCGTCGGGGGTGGCGAGCGCGTGGCGCAGGGCGGCCAGGGCATCTTCGTCGGTGACACCGAGGTTCCTGGCGGCGACGGCGAAGTGGCGGGCGTGGTCGGCGAGCCGGGTGGCGGCGTCGGGGCCGCTCGCGACGGCGGCGACGCGGGTGCCGGAGCCGCGCCGGCTGTGCACCAGCCCGGCCGACTCGAGTTCCCGGTAGGCGCGGACCACAGTGTTGTTGGCGAGACCGAGGTCGGAGGCGAGCTGGCGCACCGGAGGCAGCTTCTCGCCCTCGCGCATCCGGCCGACCGCGATGAGATCGGCGAACTGCTGTCTGATCTGCTCGTACGGAGGCACGGGTGTGGCCGGGTCGACCCGGATCGTCAGGCCGGCGGCGGTCACGGGCGTTCCTTGATGTACGCCTGCGGCAGCAGGAGGGCGCTCAGGCACCAGCCGGCGGTCAGTACCGAGACGAACGCGACGATTCCGAGGGCCCAGAAACTCACGGTCTCCATCCAACCACCACAGCTCAGGCTGAGCATCGCGGTCGCCATGGTCAGCGACACGGCGAACAACGGTGCTGCCGTCAGCAGACCCCACGCGCCGACCGTGGCGCGCGCTCTGATCCGGCGCCGCTCGTCGTCGGCCGCTCGCATCGTGATGCGCCGCAGTGTCGCGGCGCACACCACGGTCCCGACAGCGAGTCCACCGAGCACCGGCCAGGCGTAGTACGGCCCGGGCCAGGGCCCCACCAGCTGGTCCCGTCCGTCGCAGGCGACGGCGCGGCCCGCGTGCCCGGTGGCGTCGGTGGAGGCGGTGGCGACGGCGACGACCAGGAGGACGACGAGCAGCAAAGCCTGCACGAGCAGGGTCGACGAAAGCCCGCGCGGGACGTGGTCACGTATCCGGCGGGGCGCCGCCGAGGCCTGCCGTACTCCGCGCGCCGCCGGATGGGCGACCACGTCCGCGAGAAGCACTCCGCCGACGGCGCAGATACCGAGGACGGGGATGGCGTAGAGCAGGTCGACGTCGGACTCGGGGCTGAAGGTGACGAGATTGTTCACCACGACGCCTGCGGCGAGCCCTGTCCAGCGGACCGGGGTGTCGATCCAGTTGCGCCAGTCGGTGCGGAACTCCCGAATGGTGGACATGCGAACCCCCTGATGACCGGCCATGCGTATCAATCGCTTGAGACAATCTGTCGCCTGGGGAGCAACTGTGTCAAGCGATTGATACACCCGGCCCGGGTTCAGCGACTCATGGCCGGGCGTGGGCGCGCATAGCCGGGGAGGCAGCGGGCGAGGGCCCGCAGCGCGTAGTACGAACGGGACTTGACCGTCCCCGGCGGTATCCCGAGCGACTCCGCGGCCTCGTTGACGCTCAGTCCCTCGAAGTAGATCCGGACCAGCACCGCCTGGTGCTCGGGGCTCAGGGACTCGACCGCCGCGCGGACGTCGAGGGCGGCGACGGCCGTCTCGGTGACGTCCGCCGGATCCGGGGTGGTGGCGAGGACCCCGTCGCCGATCTCGGTGGGGCGGGCGAGACGAGAGCGGCGTGCGTCGATGGCGAGGCGGCGGCCGACCGTGAAGAGCCACGGGCGCATCGACTCGTACGGACCCTCGAAGGCCTCCGGGTGCTGCCAGGCGCGGACCAGGGTCTCCTGGAGCAGGTCCTCCGCGCGCTGCTGGTCCCCGTAGGTGAGGCCCTGGAGGAAGCTGAGCAGTGCGGGGCCGTGCTCGCGTTGCAGGTCCGCCATGGCCCGCTCGTCGGTCGTCGCGGAAGCGGTCACGGTTGCCGTCGCCATTGCCAACACCCTTTCGCGCGGAGGTCGCTGCTACGTGGCGTATACGAACGCATCCGGGCGCGAAGGGACAGACGGCGCACCACTGTCTTCGGCGAGCGGTCGCTCGGAGCGACGAATGGTGCGGTGAGCGGGTGGCCGGATACCGACGGCCGGTGAACCGGCCCGGGACAGGGCTCGGAATGAGCCCGGGATCAGGTCCGATCCGGTGACCCGCGCGGCCGGGTCGCTTGACGCGCCCGGGCCCGAACGATGCATTCGGTGTGCCGCTGTCACGCCGGTTCGCATTGGTCGGGAGCACTCCATGACACGCCGCCCGCTACAGGGCCCCACCCCGCTCGCGACGCCGCTCGCGCGACGGGGAGCGACGGCGCTCGCCGCCGTACTGCTCGGGGCGACGGCCGCCTGCGCCGCGCCGGGCCCCTGGTCTGCGGACGGTCGCTCCGAGCGCCCCGCGTCCGCGCCCGCGGCCGCCGGCGGCGCGGCACCCGCACGCGGCTTCACCCTCGTCGCGGGCGGTGGTGTCCTGCCGCACGACGCGGTCGTCCGACAGGCCCGCGTCCGCGGCGACGACTACGACTTCCGCCCCGTGCTCGCCGGTGTCCGGCCGGTCGTCTCCGCCGCGGACCTGGCGATCTGCCAGCTGGAGACGGTGTTCGGGACGGTCGAGGAACAGGGCGGTGACGAGCGCGGCCGCTCGGCCGTCATCTCCCCGCCCGAGCTCGCGAAGAACCTCGCGGCCATCGGCTACGACGCCTGTTCCACGGCCTCCGACCACGCCTTGGCGGACGGCGCCGCAGGCGTCGAACGCACGCTGGACGCACTGGACACCGCCGGCATCGGACACACCGGCACCGCCCGTACCGCCGCCGAGGCACGCGAGCCCGCGTGGCTGAAAGCAGGCGGTGCCAGGGTCGCCCAGCTGGCCTACACCTACGGCCTGGACGGCGACCGGCACCCCGGGGCACAGCCCTGGGCGGTCGCGCTGATCGACGAGGAGCGGATCGTCGCCGACGCCCGGGCCGCCCGGAAGGCGGGCGCGGATGTCGTCCTCGTCAGCCTGCACTGGGGCACCGCATGGCAGACCGCCCCCGACGAACGGCAACTGGCGCTCGCCGGCGCCCTCACCGCCTCGAAGACCGCGGGCCGCCCGGACATCGACCTGATCGTGGGTGCCCACGCGCATGTCCCGCAGCCGTACGAGAAGGTCAACGGCACCTGGGTGGTCTACGGGACCGGCGACCAGCTCGCCGGAGCCGGAGCCGGAGCCGGAGCCGGAGCCGGAGCCGGAGCCGGTCCCGGTCCCGGCCGCGGCCGCGACCGGCAGCGCGACCCCCGCGCCAACCAGGCGACCCTCGGCCGCTTCACCTTCGCGCCCCCCGCCCGTCCCGGAGAACGCTGGGAGGTGGCGAAGGCGGAGTTCGTCCCGCAGTGGACGGACGCCGCGGGGCGTGTGGTGAACACGGCGGACGCATCGTCGAGGGACGCGGACCGACACGACCGCAAGCAGGCGAAGGATGCCGTCAGCGCTGCCGTGTTCAGCCGCGGCGCGGCTGAACACGGTCTGACGATGGGCCGCTGAGCGGGCGAGGTCACCTGAGCCCCCGGCCAAGCACGACCGCCCGGCGCGCGGTTCCTCAGCGCAACCCCTTCTCCTGCCCGGTGTTCTGAGACGTCGCCAGATCCGACTTCCGGTAGGAGTACGCGAAGTAGATGACCAGGCCGATCAGCAGCCACACCGCGAAGCGGACCCATGTGTGCCAGGCCAGGAAGGTGATGAGCCAGATCGAGAACACCACACCGATCGCCGGGACGAAGGGCATGCCCGGGCAGCGGAACGTACGCGGCAGATCGGGTCGCCGATAGCGCAGCACGATGACCGCCACACACACGACCACGAAGGCGAGCAGAATGCCGATGTTGGTCAGTTCCGCCGCCTCGCCGATCGGCAGGAAACCGGCGATCGCCGCCGACGCCACACCGACGATCCAGGTCACGCGGGTCGGCACATGGCGTGTCGGATGCGTCTTGGCGAACCACTTGGGCAGGAGTCCGTCGCGGCTCATCGAGAACCAGACACGGGTCACGCCCAGCATGAACGTGAACATGACGGTGAGGATGCCGATGATGGCGCCGACGGCGATGACGTCCGCCAGACCGCCCAGGCCGACCGACTTGAAGGCCGTCGAGAAGCCGCTCTCCGGGTCGATCTCCGTGTAGTTCTGCATACCCGTCAGCACCAGGCACGCAAGGACGTACAGCACCATCGAGATCGCCAGCGAGTACAGGATCGCCTTCGGCATGTGGCGCTGGGCGTCCTTGGACTCCTCGGCCGCCGTCGACATGGCGTCGTAGCCGAAGACCGCGAAGAAGACCGTCGCTGCGCCGGTGAACGCTCCGCTCACCCCGAACGGGAAGAACGGGTTGTAGTTCGCGGTCTCGATGTGGAACACGCCGACACCGATCACCAGCAGCACGACCAGGACCTTCAGCACCACCACGACCGTCTCGAAGCGGGCCGCGTTCTTGATGCCGAGGGTGAGGAGATAGGCGATCAGCAGGCACAGGATCGCGGCGAACAGGTCGATCCGGTGTCCGTCACCCGTGCCGGGCGCACCCAGCATCCAGTTCGGCAGCTCGGCACCCGTCTCGCCGAGCAGGAAGTTGAAGTACCCCGAGATGCCGATGGCGACGACCGCCACGATCGCCGTGTACTCCAGCAGGAGATCCCACCCGATGAACCAGCCCGCCAGTTCGCCGAGTACGGCATAGCCGTAGGTGTACGCCGACCCGGCCTTCGGAATGAGCCCCGCGAACTCGGCGTAGGAGAAGGCCGCGGCCGCACTCGCCACCCCGGCGATCAGGAACGAGATGAGGACCGCGGGACCCGCCGTGCCGTTGGCGACCGTGCCCGCGAGGGTGAAGATGCCGGCTCCGATGATGCCGCCGACACCGATCGCGGTCAGCTGCCACAGGCCGAGCGTTCTGGTGAGCTGTTCGGCTGTGCCGCCTTCCTCGATACGTTCGATGGGCTTGCGCCGCAGTACGCCCTGCCCTGACCACAGGCCTGCCATGACTCACCTCTCCGAAGGTCTGGTGGGACCGATGGCGGCTCATGATGGTGCAGGCCCGGCAGGGACGGAAGGCGCCGGGCGGCATCCGGAGCCGAGCGCTCCGCAGTGACCACCGGACGGCCGAACGGGAGGTCAGGGAACGACGGTGACCGGCCAGCGTCCTGCCTTGACCAGCCGCACCGCCACCGAGCCGATGAAGCGGTGACCGGCCGACTCCGACGCCCCGACGACCACGGCGTCCGCCTTCAGCTCGTCGGCGGCCTTCACCAGGCCGCTGTAGGGATCGCCGCGGAAGGTGTGGAACTCCCAGCGCACCTCCCAGATCTCCCGGACGCGCTCGGCGGCCGACCGGATCTCGGCCACCAGCCCCTCCGCTATCTCCTCGGTGGTGTCCGCGACCGGAACCCCCAGTGCCGCGCCGGTCGACATCACCGGCTGGACGTACACCACCGCCAGCAGGGCGTTCTGGCGGCGGGCCAGGCCACTGGCGTAGGCCGCAGCCCGCAGGGAGGAGTCGGAACCGTCCACACCGGCGACGATGACCTTCGGGCCGTCGGTGCCGCGTTCGAAACGGTGAGGTCGCTGCTCAGTCACACAGCCGAGGCTATCCGCTCCCGAGAGGCGGGCCGTGGCCGGTCTCCGTACAGTCTGATCATGAGTGTCACCGTGCAGGAGCCCTCTCAGGCACGCGGCCCCTTGCTGAGCCGGGTCCCGAACGCGTTCGCGATCTTCTTCGGCCTGCTGGGTGTCTACTGCATCCTCATCTCGCTCATCCCGCCCCTGCGCCGCCTGCTCGCGCCCGTCTCGCGCTTCGTCGACCAGGTCGCCGTCCCCGTCAGCGCGAACCTCGCCTACGCCGTCTTCCTGCTGCTGCTCGCCGCGGCCGTCGGCGCCCGCAAGAAGACCGCCTGGTGGCTGGTGGTCGTCTATCTGTCGCTGGTGCTGCTCACCGACATCCTGGGCGTGGCCTTCGACCGTGAATGGGGCTGGGTCGCCAACCTGGTGCTGTGCGCACTCGCGCTGGGCGTGCTCGTCGCGGCCCGCGGAGAGTTCTACGCCAGGACCAGACGCGGGTCCCTGCGCCGAGCCCTGATGGTCCTCGTCCTCGGGCTGGCCGCCGGCGTCCTCGCCGGCTGGGGGCTCGTCGAGCTGTTCCCCGGCTCCCTGCCGCAGTCCCAGCGGCTGGTCTGGTCCGCCAACCGGGTGCTCGGCGGGCTGGCCTCCGCCGGCCAGTTCGACGGCACCCCACCGCGCGGGCTCTACTTCCTGCTCGGTCTGTTCGGCGCGATCGCCCTGCTCTGCGCCGCGGCCACGCTCTTCCGCTCGCAGCGCATGGAAGCCGCTCTGCACGGCGACGAGGAGGACCGGATCCGCGCCCTCCTCGGCGCCTACGGCTCCCAGGACTCGCTCGGCTACTTCGCCACCCGCCGCGACAAGGCCGTCGTCTTCTCGCCCAACGGCAAGGCCGCGGTCACCTACCGCGTCGAGACCGGCGTGGCGCTGGCCAGCGGAGACCCGGTGGGGGACCACGGTGCCTGGCGGCAGGCCATCGACGCCTGGCTGGCGGTGGCCAAGCGCCACGCCTGGGCACCGGCCGTGATGGGAGCGTCCGAGGACGGCGCGAAGATGTTCGCCCGCGCCGGGCTCGGCGCGATCCAGCTCGGTGACGAGGCGATCCTCCAGGTCGCCCGGTTCGACCTGAACGGCCGCGACATGCGGGTCACGCGGCAGGCCGTCAACCGGGTCAAGCGCACGGGGGCGACCACGCGCATCCGCCGGCACTCCGCCCTCACCGACGAGGAGATGCGGCGCGTCGTCGACAAGGCCGACGCCTGGCGGGACACCGAGACCGAACGCGGCTTCTCCATGGCGCTCGACCGGCTCGGCGACCCCGCCGACGGCGACTGCCTTCTCGTCGAGGCCTTCGACGGCGAAGGCCGCCTGACCGCCCTGCTCTCCTTCGTGCCCTGGGGCAGGGACGGCATCTCGCTCGACCTGATGCGCCGCGACCGCGCCGCACCCAACGGCGTCATGGAGTTCATGGTCGCCGAACTCTGCGGGGAGGCCGCGAAGCTCGGCGTCCGCCGCATCTCCCTCAACTTCGCCGTCTTCCGCTCGGCCTTCGAGGAGGGCGCCCGCATCGGTGCGGGCCCCGTTCTGCGGATGTGGCGCAGACTGCTGCTCATCTTCTCCAAGTGGTGGCAGCTGGAGGCGCTCTACCGGTCGAACGTGAAGTACCAGCCGGAGTGGTTCCCGCGCTTCCTCTGCTTCGGCGACGCGGGCTCGCTCGCCCGGGTCGGTCTGGCCTCGGGCATCGCCGAGGGCTTCGTCTCCGTCCCGAGCCTGCGCAAGCGCTTCGGCCGCGGCCGGCCGGGCGCCCGCGCCGGCGTCACCAAGCCGGTCACCACCGAGGGCCTGCCCGCCATCGAGGCGCTGGGGCTCGTGGGTCCGGACTCACCAGCGGAGGAGAGGGAACGGCGGCTGCCCGACCAGGTGCGCGTCCGCCACACCAAATTGGAGCGGCTGCGGGAGGCGGGCATCGATCCGTACCCCGTCGGCGTCCCCCTGCGCACCGACACCCTCGCCGCGATCCGCGCCGCTCACCCCGCTCCGGTACCCGGGAGCCGGACGGGCACCACGGTGACGGTCGCGGGCCGGGTCATGGTCGTACGCGACCTCGGCGGCGTGGTCTTCGCCGTCCTGCGCGACTGGTCCGGTGACCTTCAGCTCGCCTTCACCCGGGACGGTACGGGGGCCCAGGTGCTGGGGTCCTTCACCTCCGACATCGACATCGGCGACCACATCACCGCGACCGGCGAGGTCGGCGCCAGCGACAAGGGCGAGCTGTCGGTCTTCGTGACGGACTGGCGGCTGACCGGCAAGTGCCTGCGCCCGCTGCCCGACAAGCGGCGCGGTCTGGCCGATCCCGAGGCCCGTGTCCGCCGCCGCTATCTGGACCTGGTGTCGAGTCCGGACGCACGGGATGTCGTACGCCGGCGTTCCACCGCGGTCCAGGCACTGCGTCAGGGGCTCCTGGAGCGCGGCTACCTCGAGGTCGAGACCCCGATGCTCCAGCAGATCCACGGAGGCGCCAACGCCCGCCCCTTCACCACCCACATCAACGCCTACGACCTCGACCTGTATCTGCGTATCGCGCCCGAGCTGTATCTGAAGCGGCTGTGCGTCGGCGGTATGGAGAAGGTCTTCGAGATGGGCCGTACCTTCCGCAACGAAGGCGTCTCCTACAAGCACAACCCCGAGTTCACCATGCTGGAGGCCTACCAGGCCTTCGCCGACTACGACGTGATGCTCGATCTGACCCGGGAACTCATCCAGGGAGCGGCGACCGCGGCCTTCGGCTCGCCTGTCGCCCACAAGGCGGACCGCGACGGCAAGCTCGTCGAACACGACATCTCCGGCCCGTGGCCGGTCAAGACGCTCTACGGAGCGGTGTCCGAGGCGCTCGGCGAGGAGATCGACGCCGACACCGAGGAGACCGCGCTGCGCCGGCTGTGCGACGGGGCGGGTGTGCCGCACACACCCGACGACACCCGCGGCGACGTGGTGCTGGAGATGTACGAGCGCCTGGTCGAGGAGCGGACCGTGATGCCGACGTTCTACAAGGACTTCCCGACCGATGTCTCGCCGCTGACCCGGCAGCACCGGCGCGACCCGCGGCTCGCGGAGCGGTGGGACCTGGTCGCCTTCGGCACGGAACTGGGCACCGCCTACTCCGAGCTGACCGACCCGGTGGAACAGCGGCGCAGGCTCACCGCTCAGTCCCTGCTCGCGGCGGGTGGCGACCCGGAAGCCATGGAGATCGACGAGGACTTCCTGGACGCGCTGGAGTACGCGATGCCGCCGACCGGGGGACTGGGCATCGGCGTCGACCGGCTCGTCATGTTCCTCACCGGACTGACCATTCGCGAGACTCTGCCCTTCCCTCTCGTACGCCGGAACTGATCTCGTCCGTCCGTCCGAACAGCCCGCCTCGAACGGGTACTTTCGCGACCGCCCGCGTGTTGATACGGCGTGCCGGACAAGAGCCGTGCGAGCAGTTGGTCATGAAAAAGGATCAGATGCTTCCGGGGCGTCGGTCGGCGCTCCGCATCGTCGCCTGTCTCGGCGCTGCCGCCACGGCGGGGCTGCTCGTCACCGAACGGTCGGGGACATCGGGCGGGGCGGCCGCCACCCGCCCGGCAGGCGGCCCCCAGATCGCCTCCGGCCCCCGGGCGGCCACCGGTCCGTCCGTCCGGGCATCCGCGTACCGGCTGCAGCCCATGACGGCGTACGCCCCGCCGAGGTACCGGCGGGCCCTGCCGCCGGTGCGTCAGCGCCCGTTCCTCAGGATGTCGGAGGCCGGCCGGACCATGGTCCTGACCTTCGACGACGGCCCCGACCCGCGCTACACCCCGGACATCCTGCGCACCCTGCGCGAGTACGACGTGCGCGCGATGTTCTTCGTCTGCGGCGAGATGGCCACCGACAACCGTGATCTGCTCCGCAGGATGGCCGACGACGGTCATGTGGTGGGCAACCACTCCTGGTCCCATCCGCTGATCACGAAGCTGCCGCCGTCCGGCATCCGCAGCGAACTGGGCCGCACCAGCGAGGTGATCGACGACGTACTCGGCAGACCCCCGCTCTGGTACCGGGCCCCCTTCGGGGCCTGGAACAAGCACTCCTTCGAAATCGGTGCCGAACTCGGCATGGAGCCGCTGGCCTGGACGGTCGACACGCTCGACTGGACCGAGCCCGGCACGAGGACGATCGTGCGCCGGGTGATGGAGGGTGCCGGGCCCGGAGTGGTGGTCCTCTCGCACGACGCCGGCGGCGACCGCGCGCAGAGCGTGGCCGCCCTGCGCAGCTATCTGCCGAAGCTGCTGGACGACGGGTACCGGATCACGGTCCCCCGGCGCTGAGCGGCTCGCGGCGGCTGCCCGAGGCGCAAGGCGCCGGAGGTCAGAGGGACTTGACCATCCGTGCGAACACGACGACGTTGCCGTCGTAACCCTGCGTCTTCGAGTAGCCGCCGCCGCAGGTGATGACCCGGAGCTCGGCGTAGCCGGTGTCGCCGTAGACGCGGCTGCCGGGGAAGTTCTCCTTGGAGAACACCTCCACGCCGTACACCTCGAAGACGGCCGTCTTGCCGTCGAACCGGCTCACCTCGATGCGTCCGCCCTTCTCGAGCGAACCGAGGCCGTAGAAGACGGCCGGGCCCGAGAGGTTGTCGACATGGCCGACGACGACCGCGGTTCCGCGCTGGCCGGGGGCGACACCGTTCTGGTACCAGCCGGCCATGTTCGGATCCTCGGGCGGCGGTGCCTCGATCCAGCCGTCGGGGTCCAGGCCGACGTTCATGAGCGGGGCGTCGACGTCGATCGAGGGGATGTGCACCCGGGCCGCGGGGGCGTAGCTGAGGGCCTTCGGGGTGAGGAGGGGGGTGAACGTTTCGCCGCTGGGCCGGGCGAGTGACGCCGCCGCGGCCGGCTGGGGCGGACCCAGGCCGACGTCGACCCCGTTCTTCATCATCGCGATCCCCGTGAGCATCACCAGGGCCACCACGCCCCAGGGCGAGCGTTTCCTCGACACCGAGCCGTTGTAGTCCTCGCCCATGATTCTCCCTTTTGTCATCTTTTCCAGGCGCCTGTAGGCACGCTAAGTGAGCGTCACGGGACTGGCGAGGAGGGAAGAGCGAACGGGTGGCGAGGGCCAGTCGGCGTGACCCATCCGTGTCACCGGGCCGATAAAACTTCTGACGGTCTGTGACCTGCGGGTCCGTCAGTCGCGAGGGCGTGTCGTCGGCGTGTCGTCTCACCGGGGTGGACCAGCGCCGACATGCGGAGAAAGGTGCACACAGTGAGGGTTCGTCATGGAAGGCGTACTCGTCGAATTTCCCGGGGCGCCGCTTCGGAGCGTCTTCCGCTGGAGGTTCACGATGCGTGCTTCACGCACTCTCGCAGTGGCCGCGGCCGCGTGCGTGGCCGTCGGGCTGTCTGCCCCGCTGGCCGCCGCCGGCGGTGACAGCAACAACAATGACAACAGCCCGATCAGCGTCTCCGTCAACCCGCGGTCGGTCCACCAGGGCGGCACGCTGACAATCAGCGTCCGGGGCTGCAGCCGGGGCGGCACGGTGACGTCCAACGCCTTCCGTCAGGTCCACCTCTCGGAGAACCGCGGCGGTATCGCGACGGCGATCGCCCGGATCAACGACAACGCCTCGCCGGGCCAGTACAACCTGGCCGTCCGGTGCAACAACACTGCCGGTAACAAGGGCAGCAGCAACAACTACCACGGGAACGACAACGACCGCGGTAACGGCAACGACCGTGGTAACGGGAACGACAACGACCGCGGTAACGGCAACGACAACGGCCGCGGTAACGACAACGGCGGCAACAACAACCAGGGCAACAACAACCAGGGCAACAACAACGGCAACGGGAACCACAACAACGGCAACGGCAACGGCAACAACCAGGGCAACAACAACAACAACCAGAACAACAACAACCACAACAACGGCAACAACCAGAACAACAACAACAACTTCAATAACAACAACAACTTCAACAACAACAACCAGACGGTGGCGACGGCGCAGTTCACCGTTCTCACGGGCAGGGGCGCGCAGGGTGGTCTCGGCGGCTCGGTCGCGCCCAGCTCGGCCGAGATGGCGGTCGGAGCGGGCCTCGTCGTCACGGCGGCCGTCGGCGGCACGCTGTTCATCGCCCGTCGCCGCCGCACGATCAGCGGCAAGGCCTGACCGGCCGAACCTCCCCGGTCGAGCTGAACCGCCCGTCGCCCCGAGTCCTGGCCAGGACTCGGGGCGACGGGCGTTGACGGTACGGGGGGAGTGGCGTGCCGGTCAGTGCCGGCGGTCGGCCACCCGCCTGCGGAGTACGAAGACGGTCGCGGTGGCGGCGGCCAGGACGAGTCCGGCGCCCGCGGCGATCTCGCCGCGGTCCAGGCCTCCGACACTGCCGCCGAGCCCGCCCTGGACGCCCTGAGGCGTCGTGGTGACGGTGGAGCCGGTCGTCGGCGTGGAGCGGCCGCCCGCGATGGTGAGGTTGAAGGTGCCCCGGTCGTTGCCGCAGTTGAACTGCACGGAGTACTGGGCGCCCGGCCTGGCGTCGGAGTCCACCACGGCGGAGGCGGAGGTGCCGGGCTGAATGGTCACGGCGTCGAAGACGCCGGACGAGGCATAGGCCGTGGTGTCGCAGCCGCTGGCGGACAGATTGACACGCCCGCCCGCGGAGACCGTCGAGGGGCTGACGGTGAATAGCGGCGAGGTCTGCTTGGCGTCGTCGTCGGCCACCGCGAAGGGGGCGGCCAAGGCGAGAGAAGCCGCTCCCAGCAGAGTGGCTGTTGCGGCACGTATCGCGCGCATGGTGAATCCTCCGGTCCCCGAGGAGCAGGCGCGGAACCGATTTCCACAAAAGGCAGAGAATGCCCCTCGATGAGCGAAACGCTAGGAGTGAGGGGTGCGCGCCGCGATCGCTGTCCGGCGAATGGGTTATTCGTTCCCCCGGCTGGAGGACATCTGAGCGTGTCGCACGGTCCCGGCCGGTGCCGGATGGGAAAGGGGGTCCCGCTGCCCGCTGCCCGCTGCCCGCCGCCGCCGGTGCGGGGCCCTCACGGTGTGACAGGTGCAGCGGGTGGGGCGGATGAGATCGAGCCATTCCGCGCGGAGGCATGCCCGCCGCCTACGGAACGCGGACGTTCACATCGGCGCTCCGGAAGATTTTCTCAGCCTCGTTGAACACTGAGCGGCTCCCTGTCCGTACCTAGAGCCATGAACGGCGCACCCAGGCGTCGCAACAGGCTCAGAGGACAACAGGAGTGGACATGAACACCTGGCGTAACGCCTCGCTCGCGGTGACTGCGGCGGCCGTACTCGCGCTGACGACGGCGTGCGGTCAGGAACAGGGTACGCAGACGCCCAACGGTCAGGCCGTCGGCGCGGCCAACCCGGCAGGCCAGCAGCCCGGCAGCGGCGGATACGGATCCGACTACGGTTCCGGCGCCGGTTCGAACGCTCAGGGAGCGGCGGCCAAGCCGGCCGGCCAGCTCGCCGTCTGGGACAGCAAGCAACTCGGCAAGGTCGTCACGGACAGCGCCGGTCTCACGCTCTACCGCTTCGACAAGGACACCGCCTCGCCGCCGAAGTCCAGCTGCGAGGGCGAGTGCGCCAAGACCTGGCCCGTGGTGGCGGCCGGCGGAGCCTCCGCCGCTCCCGGGATCGACGCCGCGCTGATCGGTGAGGTCACCCGGTCCGACGGCTCCAAGCAGCTCACCATCGGCGGCTGGCCGATGTACCGCTACGCCAAGGACACCAAGGCGGGCGACGCCAAGGGTCAGGGCGTCGGCGGTACCTGGTACGCCTCTGCCCCCGACGGAAAGAAGGCGGGCGGCGGCGCGGCGGCCGGCTCCGGTGGCGGTGCGGACTACGGCGACGGCGGCGCCGAGGCCGGCGGTCAGCCCGCCGACCAGGCGGGACTGTCCACCCGCAAAGACGCCAAGCTCGGTGAGATCGTCGTCGACAAGAACGGTATGACGGTCTACCGGTTCATGAAGGACAGCGCATGGCCGATGAAGACGGCCTGCACCGGCGAATGCCTCAAGAAGTGGCCGGTTGTCGCCCCCGTCTCCAAGAACGACACCAAGGGAATCCTGAAGAAGGGCTTCGTCACCTTCGACCGCCCCGACGGCGTCAAGCAGCAGACGATCGACTGCTGGCCGATCTACACCTTCGCGGGTGACGCCAAGCCCGGAGACACCAACGGACAGGGTGTCGGCGGTACCTGGTACGTGGTGAGCCCGGAGGGCAAGCCGGTCGGAGCGCCCAAGTAGTCCCCACGCAGCGCCTCCGGCCTCAGCCGGCCCGTCTCACGCCCCCCGCGTGATGGCGGGCCGGTTGTCGTCGCGTTGTTGTGTGACCAAGAACGGACCGCGAATTTCCGTTTGGGCTCGCCCTCTTGGCGGGCGATCAGTAGCCTCGGCTCGAACAACTGGCCATGGACATGGCCGACTTCCCCCGTGGCGACTTGTTGGAGACATCGATGGAGCGTCCCGCCTGGGCCCCGCAGGGCATCGACATTTCGGTGCCGAGCGTGTCCCGCATTTACGACTACTACCTGGGCGGTTCGCACAATTTCGAGGTCGACCGGGAGGCCGCCCGCAAGGCGATGGCGTTCCTTCCTGGCCTGCCGAAGATCATGCAGGCGAACCGCGCCTTCATGCGGCGGGCCGTGCGATACGCGGTGAACGAGGGCGTCACACAGTTCCTCGACATCGGCTCGGGCATTCCGACGTTCGGCAACGTCCACGAAGTGGCCCAGAACGCCTCCGACGACGCACGCGTGGTCTACGTCGACCATGACCAGGTCGCCGTCGCCCACGGCCGGGCCGTGCTCGAAGGGAACACCCGGGCGACCGTGGTCTCCGCCGATCTGCGCAAGCCGCGGCAGATCCTGGACAGTTCCGAGGTCTCCTCGATGCTCGATCTGCGGCAGCCGGTGGCGCTTCTGCTGGTCGCCGTGCTCCACTTCATCGAGGACGCGGACGATCCGATCGCCGCGGTGACGGAGCTGCGGGAGGCACTGGCGCCCGGCAGCCTCCTCATCCTCACCCACGCCTCGTACGACGGAGTCCCGGTGCCCGAGGAGCGGGCGGTCGGTGCCGTCGACGTCTACCGGGACATCCGCAATCCGCTGGTCATGCGTTCGCGCGAGGAGATCGCGCGATTCTTCGAGGGGTACGAGATGGTCGAGCCCGGTCTGGTGTCCATGCCCCTCTGGCGCCCCGACGCCCCCGCCGAGCAGGAGGACCCATACGCCTTTTCTGGCTTCGCCGGGGTGGGGCGCAGGGCGTGATGGCACCGTCGCAGGCGGCGGGTTCCGCGGCGGACCCGGACGGTCTCGAGGACAGACTCCGCAGGTTCGCGACGATATGGAGCCGCGCCGTCTTCCCCGTGACGGCGACCTCGCTGACCCGTATCGAGGTCGAGCAGCATCTGCTGCCGCTCGCGCGGCAGTTGAGCGAGTCGCTGCACGGCCGCACCTTCGATCCGCAGGCCGCTCAGCGGATCGGCGTCGCCCTCGTCGACGCCCACTGCACCGATCCGGAAGCGCTCAGCCGCACCCTCGGCGTCATCGACTCCTATCTGGTGCTCTACTGCGGCAGCGGAGAGATCGAGCAGACGGCCGAGGAGAGCCGCGCGCGGTGCGCCCGGCTCCAGCACGCACTGGCCGCCGGTTTCGCGCAGGGCCTTCGCGAGCGCACACTCGCCGAGCAGGAGGCCATCGCACGCTCCTCGCTCCAGGCGCGCACGGACGCGGTCGAGGCGCTGCACGCCACCGAGACCCGGTTCCGCGCGGTCTTCGAGGGGGCGGCGATCGGTATCGGCATCGCCGACCTCGAAGGCAACATCCTCGAGGTGAACGGGACCCTGCTGCGCATGTTCGGCGGTCTCGAGAACCATGTGCGCGGCAAGAAGGTCACCGACTGGTCGCACCCCGAGGACCGGCCCCATGTCTGGCAGCTGCACCGGGAGTTGGTGAAGGGCGAGCGTGAGCACTTCCACGTCGAGAAGCCCTTCTACCGCAACGACGGCACCGTGCTGTGGACCAACCTGACGGTCTCCTTGCTGCGCGACCCCGACGGCCGTCCGCAGTACCAGCTCGCGCTGATGGAGGACACCACGGAGCGGCGGCTGCTCAACCTGCGGCTGCGCTACGAGGCCACCCACGACGCCCTCACCGGCCTGCCGAACCGGACGCTGTTCTTCGAGCGGCTGGAGAAGGCGCTCGCGGCGAGCGAGGGTTCCCGGTTCGGGCTGTGCTACCTCGACCTCGACGGCTTCAAGGCCATCAACGACAGCCTCGGCCACGCCGCCGGCGACCGGCTGCTGGTGGAGGTGGCCGACCGGCTGCAGAGCTGCGCCACCGCGCCGGGCGAGATGGTGGCCAGGCTCGGCGGCGACGAGTTCGTCGCCCTGACCACCGGACCCGACACCGAGAGCCAGGTCGACGAACTCGCGGCCCGCATCCTCGCCGTCCTCGGTTCGCCGATCCGGGTCGACGGGCGGGAGTTCACGGTCCGCGGCAGCATCGGTATCGTCGAGGGACCCGCCGGTGAGCGGACCACCGCCGAGGTGCTCCGGAGCGCCGACATCACGATGTACCGGGCCAAGTCGGCGGGCGGCAACCGCTTCGAGCTCGCCGATCCGGAGGCGGACGCCCGTGCGATCACCCGGCACGGGCTGACGACCGCGCTGCCCGCAGCGCTGGAGCGCGGCGAGTTCTTCATCGAGTACCAGCCGCTGGTGCACCTCGGCGACGGCACGGTGCACGGGGCCGAGGCGCTCGTGCGCTGGTGCCATCCGCAGCACGGGGTCCTCGGTCCCGACCAGTTCATCCCGCTCGCCGAACACACCGGTCTCATCGTGCCGCTCGGCCGCTGGGTGCTCCAGGAGTCCGTACGCCAGGCGAGGTACTGGCAGGAGCGGCACAGCGACGGTGGCCCGCTGCGGATCAACGTCAATCTGTCGCCGACCCAGCTCCACCACCCCGGACTGGTCGCCGACACCGTCGATGTCCTGGAACGCTCCGGGCTGGAACCGGGCGCACTGTGCCTGGAGGTCACCGAGTCCGCGCTCATCGGCGCGAACGAGGATCTGCTGAAGCCGCTGCGCCAACTCGCCGAGATGGGCGTCGACATAGCGCTCGACGACTTCGGTACGGGCTACTCCAACCTCGCCAATCTGCGCCGGCTGCCGGTCAGTGTCCTCAAACTCGACCGCTCCTTCACCCAGGGGATGCAGCGCCATCCTGCCGACCCGGTCGACCTGAAGATCGTCGAGGGCATCGTCACCCTGGCGCACAGCCTGGAGCTGGCCGTCACGGTGGAGGGCGTGGAGACCGGGGCGCAGGCGGAACAGCTGCGGGAGCTCGGCTGCGACACGGCCCAGGGCTGGTACTACGCCAGGCCCGGGCCGCCGGACAAGCTGCACGCGCTGTCGATGGCCGACGCGGTGTAGCGGGGGCACCCGGCCGAGGGTCCCGCCGGTGCTTCGACCGCATCCTCGGCACCACCCGTCAGAGCACCGCCGCCCGTGAGCCGAACAGCACCTTCTGGAGCTCACGGGCCGCACGCGGCGGTGCCACGTCGCTGCGGTGGGCCAGCGCGATGGTGCGGCGCAGCCCGGGAGGTGCCAGCGGTGTGACCCGCAGGTCGGGACCCGCGCGGCCGGCCACCATGCTGGGCACCACGGCGACGCCGAGACCTGCCCGTACGAAACCCAGCACGGCGTCCATCTCGCCGCCCTCGACGGTGAAGGCCGGCTCGAAGCCTTCGGCGCGGCATGCGGCCACGGTGAGTTCCCGCAGGTCGTAGCCGTGCCGGAACATCACCAGCGGTTGATCGCGCAGATCGGCGATGCGTACGGGGCTGCGCGGCGGCTTCGCCGTGGCCGCCGACACCACCACCAGGTCCTCCCGCAGCAGTTCCACGGTGGTCAGGGCGGGGGAGGCGGGCGGCAGCGGCAGGACGATCAGTGCCAGATCGAGTGCGCCGCGTGCCAGCTCGCGTACGAGGTCGTGCGAGCCGCCTTCCTCGATCAGCAGCTCGATCCCCGGATGCCGGTCGTGGAAGACGCGCAGGACGTCCGGGAGGAGGCCCGTGCACAGACTCGGAGTGGCTCCCAGCCGCACCCGGCCGCGCCGTAGCTGGACCAGTTCCTGCACCTCGTGCCGCGCGGTGTCGGCGTCAGCGAGGATACGGCGGGCGAGCGGCAGCAGCGCCTCTCCGGCCTCGGTGAGCGCGATGTTTCCGCGGGCGCGGCTGAACAGGGTCGCGCCCAGCTCCTTCTCCAGCGCCCGGATCTGCTGGGAGAGCGAGGGCTGGGACACATGGACGCGCTCGGCGGCGTGCGTGAAGTGCCGGGTCTCGGCGACCGCGACGAAGTAGAGGAGCTGCTGGAACTGCATGGGACCCATGATAGGTGATGCCTATGGAGATCAGCAGGATCATGTCTTGGACCTCTGGAGGTTCCCGGACGTAGCGTCCTTGCATGGCTCTGGCAACGCGGACGGACCGAAAACCGTCGCCCCCGCGCACCTTCTGGGGATCGACGATCGGCAAGAAGACGGTCATGGCCGTGAGCGGCCTGATCATGCTCGGGTATCTCGTCGCCCACGTCCTCGGCAACCTCAAGGTCTTCTTCGGGCCCGGTGAGTTCAACGGCTACGCGCACTGGCTCCGTACGCTGGGAGAGCCCTTCCTCCACTACGAGTGGGCGCTGTGGGGTGTCCGTCTCCTGCTGGTCGCCGCCGTGGTCGCGCACGCGGTCTCCGCCTACCAGCTCAGCAGGCGTGACATCAAGGCCCGGCCGGACCGCTACGTCCACCGCCGCAAGCGCGCGAGCTACGCCACCCGCACCATGCGCTGGGGCGGCATCATCGTCGCGCTGTTCATCGTCTGGCACCTCCTCGACCTGACCACCCTCACGGTCAACGAGCACGCACAGCCCGGCCATCCCTACGAGAACGTCGTCGCCACCTTCTCCACCTGGTACGGCAACGTCATCTACATCGTCGCGATGCTGGCCGTGGGCCTGCACATCAGACACGGCTTCTGGAGTGCGGCCCAGACGCTCGGCGTCGGCAACGCCGCCCGGGACCGCGCACTCAAGACCCTCGCAGGCGGGCTCGCGCTGGTGCTGACCGCGGGCTTCATCGCCGTACCCGTCGGCGTCATGACCGGAGTGGTGAAGTGACCATGAACTCCATCGACTACGCGGCCTTCACGACCGGCGATCCGATCGCCGACACCAAGGCACCCGAAGGACCCATCGCCGAGCGCTGGGACCGCCGCCGCTTCGAGGCCCGGCTGGTCAACCCCGCCAACCGCCGCAAGCACACCGTCATCGTCGTCGGCACCGGCCTCGCCGGCGGAGCCGCCGGCGCGACACTCGCCGAACAGGGCTACCACGTCGAGCAGTTCTGCTATCAGGACTCGCCCCGCCGGGCCCACTCCATCGCCGCGCAGGGCGGCATCAACGCGGCCAAGAACTACCGCAACGACGGCGACTCGATCCACCGCCTCTTCTACGACACCGTCAAGGGCGGCGACTTCCGGGCGCGCGAGTCCAACGTGCACCGGCTCGCACAGATCTCCGTGGAGATCATCGACCAGTGCGTGGCCCAGGGCGTGCCGTTCGCCCGCGAGTACGGCGGGCTGCTCGACACCCGTTCCTTCGGCGGCGTCCAGGTCTCCCGCACCTTCTACGCCCGCGGCCAGACCGGCCAGCAGTTGCTGCTCGGCGCGTACCAGGCCCTGTCCCGGCAGATCGCCGCCGGCACGGTGAACCTGCACGCCCGCACCGAGATGCTCGATCTGATCGTCATCGACGGACGGGCCCGCGGCATCGTGGCCCGGGACCTGATCACGGGCGAGATCACCAGCCACTTCGCCGACGCGGTGGTCCTCGCCACCGGCGGCTACGGCAACGTCTTCTACCTGTCGACGAACGCCATGAACTCCAACGCCACCGCGGTGTGGCGCGCCCACCGGCGCGGCGCCCTGTTCGCCAACCCCTGCTTCACCCAGATCCACCCCACCTGCATCCCGCGTACCGGCGACCACCAGTCGAAGCTGACCCTGATGAGCGAGTCGCTGCGCAACGACGGCCGGATCTGGGTCCCGAAGGCGCGCGGTGACCAGCGGTCGGCGAATGAGATCCCCGAGGACGAGCGGGACTACTACCTGGAGCGGATCTACCCCGCCTTCGGCAACCTCGTCCCGCGCGACATCGCCTCACGGGCCGCGAAGAACGTCTGCGACGAGGGCCGCGGCGTCGGCCCCGGCGGCCAGGGCGTCTACCTCGACTTCGCCGACGCCATCGGCCGTATGGGCCGGGCGAAGGTCGAGGAGAAGTACGGCAACCTCTTCGAGATGTACGAGCGGATCACCGCCGAGAACCCGTACGAGGTCCCCATGCGGATCTACCCTGCCGTGCACTACACGATGGGCGGACTGTGGGTCGACTACGACCTGCAGACCACCGTGCCCGGACTGTTCGCCATCGGCGAGGCCAACTTCTCCGACCACGGCGCCAACCGGCTCGGCGCCTCCGCCCTGATGCAGGGCCTCGCCGACGGCTACTTCGTCCTGCCGTCCACCATCAACGACTATCTGGCGCGCACACCCCTGGACGGTTCGCCGGACGCGTCGCACCCCGCGGTCGCCGAGGTGCTCGCCGAGACCGAGGACCGGCTGAACCTGCTGCTCTCCGTGGACGGCGACCGCACCCCCGACTCCTTCCACCGCGAACTCGGCGAGCTGATGTGGGAGTTCTGCGGCATGGCCCGTACCGACGAAGGGCTGCGCAAGGCGCTCGACCGCATCCCGCAGATCCGTGAGGAGTTCTGGCGCCGCATCAAGGTGCCCGGTACCGAAGAAGAGTTCAACCAGTCGCTGGAGAAGGCCAACCGGATCGTCGACTACCTGGAACTCGCCGAGCTGATGTGCCTCGACGCCCTCCACCGCGCCGAATCCTGCGGCGGTCACTTCCGTGAGGAGTCCCAGACCGCCGACGGTGAGGCCGAGCGGAGGGACGACACCTACGCGTACGCCGCGGCCTGGGAGTTCACGGCCACCGGCCGGGCGCCCGTCCTGCACAAGGAAGACCTCGTCTTCGACTACGTCCACCCCACCCAGCGGAGCTACGCATGAAGCTCAACCTGCGCGTGTGGCGTCAGCACAGCGCCGACGCACCCGGCGCCATGGCCACCTACGAGGTCGACGGCATCTCCCCGGACATGTCGTTCCTGGAGATGCTCGACACCCTCAACGAAGAGCTCATCCTGCGCGGTGAGGACCCGGTCGCCTTCGACCACGACTGCCGCGAGGGCATCTGCGGTGCCTGTTCCCTGGTCATCAACGGCGACGCCCACGGGCCGGAACGCACCACCACCTGCCAGCTCCACATGCGCTCGTTCCGGGACGGCGACACCATCGACGTCGAGCCGTGGCGCGCCTCCGCCTTCCCCGTCGTCAAGGACCTGGTGGTGGACCGCTCGGCCTTCGACCGGATCATCCAGGCCGGCGGGTACATCACCGCGCCCACCGGAGCCGCACCCGAGGCGCATGCCACGCCGGTGCCCAAGCCGGACGCCGACTTCGCCTTCGAGCACGCCGAGTGCATCGGGTGCGGCGCCTGCGTCGCGGCCTGCCCGAACGGCTCGGCGATGCTCTTCACCTCCGCGAAGATCAACCACCTCAATGTGCTGCCGCAGGGCGCACCCGAGCGCGAGACCCGGGTGCTGGACATGGTGGCGACGATGGACGAGGAGGGTTTCGGAGGCTGCACCCTCACGGGGGAGTGCGCGACCGCCTGCCCCAAGGGCATTCCGCTGCCGTCCATCGCCGCCATGAACAAGGAGTGGCTGCGCGCGAACCGCAAGGTCCGGCGCTAGAACGCCTGCGGGGGTGCGGATCAGCCCGTGGGCGGCAGGGCCCGCATGTCCCCTCCGAAGTCCGTCCCGTAGTCGGGGACGACCACCCTCGACGCGGGACTGAGCCGCCGGACCTCGGCGACGAAGGCGTCCAGATCGATGGACGGGTCGCGCTGGGGCGGAGAGGCGAGCGGCTTCTCGAAGTTGTCCCAGTGCACGGGCACGACCGTCGCCGGGTGGTCGAGTGCCTCCAGCAGCCGGGGCAGATAGCGGTACGTGGACGGGGACGCGGGCGTCGCTGCCATCAGGACGTCCGGCCGCAGGCCCTGTGCCGACCGCTCGTCGAGGTCGCTCGCCCCCATGAGGAAGAGCGAGGGGCCGCCGTCCACCGTCACCTGGAAGGCGAGGGTGTCGCCCTCCGGCAGGTCGGAGATCGTCCGCGGTGCGCGGTGGGGCGGGGCGTTGAGGGTGCCGGGGGCGAAGTAGGAGTAGGAGGCGTTGCGGCTGTGCCGGCTGGACACGACCTCGACGCTGTAGCCGTCGAAGGCCAGCACCTCACCCCCCTTGACCACGCTGATCTGCGCCGCGTCGACACCGAGCGCCCGCAGCACGTGGTACGTCGTCTCGGTGCCGATGACCCGAGCGCCCGTGGACTTCGCGATATGGGGGACGTCGTTGATGTGGTCCCAGTGCGTGTGGCTGACCAGCACCACCTCCGGCCGGCCGGCGTGCCGGTCGACCAGCGCGTGGTCCGTCGTCAGTTTCGTCTTCGCGTCGAAACCGCCCTTGGGGCCGAACAGCCCCGTGGTGAAGCGGGTGATGTACGGGTCGAACAGCACGGTCCGGGCTCCGATGCCGATACGCCAGCCGGAGGTGCCCAGCCACCGCAGCACGGCCGTGCCCGCCTGCGGGGTGGAGGCGGCACGGGGCGCCGACGCTCCGCCCGGTCCCGTCGCACCGGCGCCGGTGGCGGAGAGCAGTGGTGCGGCCGCACCCAGGGCCGCGCCCCGCAGCAGCGTGCGCCGGACGACCTCACGCCGTGAGCCGGTCTCTCGGTCACTCATGGATTCGCTCATACGACGCAGAAGATCAGCACCTCGCTACGCCCGTCCAAGACCGGGAACGCCCGCCTGCCATACCCGTTGATGTATGAGGCCAGGTCAGGACGGGCGCGAAGAGGCCGTCGAGCGGAGGAAATCCACCGCGGTGCGCGCGGCGGTGCCGATCGCCACGTCCGTGCCGGTGCTGTTCGCCGCGAGACCCGGAGTACGGGCGAACACCGCGACCGCGTACCGCCGGCCGTCCGGATACTCGGCCACGCCCACCTCGTTGTGCAGCCCGGGCAGTGTGCCGGTCTTCGCGGACACGCGCACGCCGTCGCCGAAGCCCGCCGCCAGCCGGTGCCGGAACACCTGACGTGACATCAGCAGCCTTACCTGCGCGCAGGCTTGGGGTGGTCCTGCCGTGTCACGCCAGATCATCCGCAGGAGCCGGGTCATCTCGCGCGGTGTGCTGGAGTTCGTGCGCCGCGGGTCGAGAGCGGCGAGGCGGTGCACCTCGTCGGCGGGCAGGGTGGGGAAGACGGCGGCGAACTCCCGCTCGTCACGCGCTCCGACGTCCGCCAGCATGGATTCCAGCACCTGCCGAGGCCCGCCCACGACGCGGGTCTCCACCAGGCCGAGCTCCTTGGCCAGCAGTCCGGGGGTGTCCCGGCCGACCCGGTCGAGCAGCAGGTCCGCCGCCGTGTTGTCGCTGACCGACATCGCGAAGTGTGCCAGGTCCCGCAGGGACAGCTCCACATCGTCCAGGCAGCCCGCGGTGCCCCAGCCGCCGAGCCGGTGGTCGGCGGTGATCCGTATCCGCTCACGGGGATCGAGGTGTCCGGCCACGGACTGCCGCGCGAACTCCAGCACCAGCAGCACCTTGAACACCGAGGCGAGGACGACCGGTTCGTCCGCGTCACACCCGGCTCCGGCCGTGTCCCCAGGGCCCTCGTCCTCGTCGATGGATCGTGCGTGGAGCCGGCCCTCTGCTCCAGCGTCCCTGAACACGGAGCGCAGTCTCTCCTCGATCGGCAGCATCCGGCCCCTCATTCGGCTCTGGAGTGTCCGCAAAGTATCGCCGTCCGCCCGCAGGGCGCCGCCAACCGGACGAGACGCAGCGGACAGGCCCTAGGCTCGTGGCGTGGATCTCTTGCGCCACCTGCGCATTTTCGTCGTCGTCGCCGAGGAGCTGCACTTCGGGCGGGCCGCCGAGCTGCTCGGCATGGCCCAGCCGCCGCTCAGCCGGTCGATCCGGCGGCTGGAGGACGACCTCGGCGCCGAACTCTTCGACCGCACCCACCGGCAGGTGAGGCTCACACCGTCCGGCGCCGTACTGCTCGACGAGGCACGGGACTTGCTGGCGCGGGAAGAGCGTACGAGAGCGCTCGTCCGACGGGCCCGCGACGGCGGTCTCGGCACGCTGCGTGCCGGTGTGCCTCCGGACACTCCGGCCGCGGCGCTCGGCGCGCTGCTCGCCGAGTGCGCCGAGCGGCTTCCCGGCGTACGGGTCGACCTCCAGGAGGTGACGACGGACGAGCAGCTCCGGCTGCTCGCCTCCGGCGGGCTGGACGCGGGGCTCGTGCACCGGCCGGTCGACGCCACCGAGTTGCTGCTGGGCCCCGAGGTCCGGGTCGAGTTGGGGGTGGTGCTGCCGCGTACGTCGCCGCTCACCCGGCTTCCCGAAGTGGGTCTCGCCGATCTGGCGGGCCAGGATCTGGTGCTGTTTCCGCGGGCGTCGGCACCCGGTTGGTACGACCGGACGCTCGACATCTGCCGGGCCGCCGGCTTCGTACCCGGGCGCGTCCGGCACGCGCGCAACCCGGAGTTCCTCATCGGGCTGGTGTCCGCGGGCTGCGGAGTCGCCTTCGATCAGGGGCCGGTGGCGCGCAAGGAGCCGAGGGTGGCCTGGCGGCCGCTGGCCAACCGGCCCCTCGCGCAGCGGATCTGTGCCGTACGGCCGAGGCGGTCGCCGCACGCGGCGGCGCGTGCTTTCGGGGAGATCGCGGCCGGTGTCCTGTCGCGGGACACGGCGAGCGTGCTGCACGGCGAGAGCTCGTCGGCGGGCGGGGAGCCGCCCGGGGAACAGGAGCCGAGGCCCTGGTCCGTCGTGTTCGGCTGAGGAGCCGCGGCTCCGTCCAGGCATATGTTCCGGACATGTTTCAGATGTGAGGACCGGCACAACTTCCGACCTTGCGCCGCAAATTCTTCACAAGAATGGCATGTTCACAGCGGAATGTTCGCCTCCCCTCCGAAGTGACGGTCGCTGCGGAACAAGATCAATACTGTTCAACGCTGCACTTCGAATCAGGACATGTCCGCATGGTGGCCCTCCGTCCTCCGCCGACTTCGGCCCACGGCATCCCGCCCTGTAGTCATGGCAACGGCGGTCTGCCTGACCAACGGGCCGCCGTCCGACACAAGTACAGCCATATCTGGGGGGACACCCATGTCCAGAATCACCCGCCGCCAGGCCCTGACCGCTGCCACGGGCGCGGCTGCCGGCCTCGCGATCACCGGCGCCGCCCGGGCCTCGTCCGGCAATGGAGCGCATCCGGCCGGTGGCCGGGCCAAGCGCCCGGCCGACGGTCCCGCACCCTTCGACGAGGTCTACCTGGGACGCCGCATCCAGGGCGCACCCGCGCACGGGGGCCACGGCGGCCACGGCGCTCACGGGGGCCACGGCGGTCACCAGGCTCCCGCCGGCCAGGGGGGCCACGAGGGTCACGGCGGCTACCGCGTGCACATCGACGGCGAGGAACTGCATGTGATGAGCAACGCCGACGGCACCTGGATCAGCGTCGTCAACCACTACGAGCCGCACCCGACCCCGCTCGCCGTGGCCCGCGCCGCCGTCGCCGAACTCCAGGGCGCCGACCTCGTGCCCCTCGACCTCGTCTGATCCAGGAGACCCGCCATGACCGTACGCA
The DNA here is from genome assembly GCF_032229325.1 of Streptomyces sp. AM8-1-1. Taxonomy (NCBI): domain Bacteria; kingdom Bacillati; phylum Actinomycetota; class Actinomycetes; order Kitasatosporales; family Streptomycetaceae; genus Streptomyces; species Streptomyces sp. AM8-1-1. The sequence goes on along the minus strand of NZ_CP135086.1, from coordinate 1,070,813 downwards.
AGAACCAGGCGATCCTCTCCGCCGACGAGAAGCGCTCTTTCACCAACGCCGTGCTGGAACTCAAGCGCAGCGGCCGGTACGACACCTTCGTCACCACCCACAACGCCTTCATCATGGGTGACACCGACACCGGTGACCGTGTCGGGCACCGTTCGCCGTCCTTCCTGCCGTGGCACCGAAGATTCCTCATACAGTTCGAGCAGGCCCTTCAGTCCGTCGATCCCTCGGTGGCCCTGCCCTACTGGGACTGGACCGCGGACCGCACCACCGCCTCGTCGCTGTGGGCGGCCGACTTCCTCGGTGGCACCGGCCGCAGCAGGGACGGCCAGGTGATGGACGGTCCGTTCGCCTTCTCCGGCGGCCGCTGGCCGGTCAGCATCCGGGTGGACGGTCGCGGCTATCTGCGCCGTGACCTGGGAGTCGGTGTCCGCCAGCTGCCGACCCGGGCCGAGGTCGACTCCGTGCTCGCCATGCCGGTCTACGACGCGCCGCCGTGGAACAGCGCGTCCAACAGCTTCCGCAACCACCTGGAGGGCTGGCGGGGAGTCAATCTGCACAACCGCGTCCACGTCTGGGTCGGCGGTCAGATGGGGACCGGCGTCTCGCCCAACGACCCGGTGTTCTGGCTGCACCACGCCTTCATCGACAAGCTCTGGGCCGACTGGCAGACCCGTCACCCGGACTCGCCGTACCTTCCCGCCGCCGGCACGCCCAACGTCGTCGACCTGCGCGACACCATGCGCCCGTGGAACGACGTGACCCCGGCGGACATGCTCGACCACACCCCGCACTACACCTACGACACGGCGGCCTAGGCCTCCCCGCGGTCCGTGTCCACCGGCACGGACCGCGTCCCGTCAGCAGGGCCGCCGGCCGGCCGCGGTGAGCCGGGTGACGGGAGCCGGAGTCATTTCATGGGGCTCGCGCTCGGGCGGGCGACAGCGGCGCGGTTCGCGACCAGGCGGATCGCCGCCGTCGTGAGGTCCGGGTCGTGAAGCTGGACGTAGTGGTCGCTGCCGGTCGCCAGCAGGTGCGGAGTCTGCGGCCGCAGGGCCACCAGCGCCTGCTGGGCCTTGGGCCAGGCGTCCTCCAGCTTCGCCAGCAACTGCTTGTTCATGGTGGGCGGCGCGGCGAAGGGTTCCGTCTTGCTCAGGACCGCGACCGGGACCGGCGGGAGCGGGCCACCGCGCTCGATGGCGGTCACCCCGCCGTCGATGTCCACCTGCTCGAAGTCCGGATCGGTGTCGAAGGGTGTACCGGGATGCCGCAGGGCCTCGACGTACGCCGGCCAGTCGGCCCCCATCGCCGGCTTCAGCGCGGGTCCCAGCGCGTCGACCAGGACCAGCCCGCGGGTCTGCTCCGGGTGCTCCTGTGCGTACCGCAGGGCGAGCATGCTGCCGAAGGAGTGCCCCACCAGCACGTACGGCCCCGGCACGTGGCCGGCCGTCAGGACGCGGTCCAGGTCCTGGACCATGGCGCCCAGAGCCCGGGTTCCCCGCACGGGTGTGCTGCGGGTGGTGAGTGTCGGGGGCTGGGTGTAGCGGATCGTGCCCGGCCGGTCGTAGGTGCACACGCGGGTGAACCCGGCCACGCCCGGTAGCACCGGTGTCTTCGGCACGGGCGGGGTGACGTCGGACAGCGACCACGGGTCGGCGGACTCGTGGAGTCCGGACAGCAGCACCACGGTCGGGCTCCCCGAACCCGAGCACTGCAGGTACAGGCTTCGCCCGCCGCCGATATCCACCCGCTTCCCGGTGTCCCCGCCAGGCGCCCCGGGCGTGCCCGCGACCAGCAGGGCCACGGCCACCACGGCCGCCACACCACCGGACGCACGCCATCGCCATCGCATGCCTCCAGCGTCCCCGTCACCCCGTCACGCCGCCATCCGGGACCCGGCGGTGCCGCGATCCGCCGGAGGCGGCCTACGCCGGGCCCTCGGGGTCGCCCTCCGCCCCGGACGAGGTCCGGCGCGAGGTGGCGGCCGGCGCGGGCCGGGCCTGGATCAGGGCGTGGGTGCCACTGGTGCGCCAGGCCGCGCCCGTCCGGTCGAGGGCGTCGGTCATCGCCGCGGTCAGTCCGACGATCACGTCCGACTTCAGTGTGCGCAGGGCCGCGACGGACCCGGGGAAGTACGCCGTGACATCCGCGAAGGGCGTCGTCGCCGGCCAGAGCCGATCGCCCACCAGGCGGCGGTAGTTGAGGTCGCCCTTCAGGATCGTCAGCGTGACGGAGGCGAACTGAGTCCTGAGATCCTCGGGCATCTCCTCGTACGGAAGCGGTGCGCAGAAGAACGGGTGCGCGCGCACCTCCAGGCGTCCGGTTCCCGCCGCGGTCCAGAGGCGCCTGCCGATCTCGCCGGCCCGGCCGGACGCCCGGACGAGCCGCCGGAGAGCGCCGACGACATCGGTGGTCGTCGCGTCGGAGACGTAGTACGGATACGGCTTGACGTGCAGGACGACGTCCGTCGCGTGACCGCGTTCGAGGAGGTGGTCGACGAGGACGAGGTCGGGGATCAGCTCGCGCCCCGCATTGTCGGCGACCACGGCGACGGTGGCCGGCGTTCCCACGGGCAGCAGCGACCACAGCAACGCACTGTCGTCGGCGACGAGGCCGGCACCGGCATCAGCACCGCCATCCGTGTCGGTCCGGGCGGACTCGTCGGCCGTCACGCTGAAGCCGAGGTCGGCACGGTTTCCCCAGAGCGAGGCCTGCAGCAGTGCGGACGCCTGCCGTTCGGCGGGCAGATCGGCGAGTGTGTCGAGGGCCCGCAGCTCCTCGTCCACGACGGTGCTGCTCAGTTCGGCGTCCTTGAAGGGGCCGAACGGGTCCACACCCTGCCACGGGCCTTCGCCGAAGTATTCGAGGGCCGCGAGGAGCTTGCGGTAGAAGTAGCTCTCCGCCCACAGGAAGGGGGCGTCGAACCACGACCGTCCGAGGTACGGCTCCGCCCGCTCCGCCCAGAGCGCGTGATCCTTCGCCGTCGCGTCCAGCGGTTCGACGACTCCGTCGGTGATCTCGGCCAACAGGGCGTCGAGCGCGCGGTGTTGACGCGGAGCGTAGGGGAAGGCGTCGCGTACCTGCTGGATCAGGGCCGGATGGCGTCGGTGCAGTACTCCCCAGGCGAAGCTGCCGGGTTCATCGCACATGACCACGGGAGGACGGGAGTCCGGGACGTCCGAGGGGCGGGGGAGGCGTGCTGTCATGTCGGCTGAGCCCTTCGCGTATCGCTGGTCCGTGCGTCCCGGCTCATCCTCGCTCCGAGGCGCCGTCCCGCGGAACCGGCGACACGGTCCGGGCGTCGAAGGGGCATGACGGAGAAACCGGTACAGGCCGCATTCACCCTCGTGCTGGCGGCGCTGCTGCTGACGGCCTGTAGCGGCACCGGCGAACCGGCCTCACAGGAGAGCCCGTCCGCCCGCACCACGCCGTCCGTCCGCACCGTGCCGTCGGTCCGCACCGCTCCGTCCGCCCGGACGATCGCGTTCCAGCTCTATACGCACTGCGGCATCGGCGAGGCCCGCATCGGCTCCACCTACTTCGAGGCCGAGACGCCCCTCTCCGACGGCTCGGCCGGGCCGCCCGAAGGATGGGACAACCCGTACCAGAGCGGCAGGATGACGCTGACGTCCGCGACGCGGGCCGTCTTCACCGATGACGCCGGACACGAGGTCGTCTTCCGTGCCCGGCCGGGTGCGAAGGCCTTCACGGTGATCTGCCAGTAGCCGTGCACGGCGCCGCACGGATCACCGCTCCCCATCAGGAGCAGGCCTGCCGAGACCGGCCGCCTTCGCGAGCCTGCGGTAGGAGTCGAGCAGTGACCCGCGGTCGTACGTACTGGTCGTGATCAGCACCTCGTCGGCGGCGCTGTCCTTGACCACCGACTCGAGCGCGTCGAGGACCTGATCCTCCGTGCCGGCGATGTGGCCCCGCAGTCCCGACTCGTAGAACTCCCGTTCCTTCGCGGTCATGGTCAGTACCTCGATCCGCTCGGGCGCAAGGAGCGGGGGAAAGACGCCGTGCGTGCGGGAGTACGCCATCGACCAGGCTTCCGGCATCAGCAGCCGCCGGGCCTCCGCCTCGGTCGCGGCGACCGCGACCGTGCCGGAGATCGTCACATGGGGGCGCTCGGACCAGACGGAGGGCCTGAAGCCCTGGCGGTAGCGTTCGACGCCGGCCAGCATCCGGTCCCGGCTCCGCAGGTCGCCGATGACCATCGGCAGTCCGGCCTCCGCCGCGATGGCGGCTCCCTCACCCGTGGCGAGGACGAAGGGCGGGACCCGGAGGCCCTCCGCCGGGCGGGCGTGCACCTGAGGATGCGACGACTGCTCGCCGGTGAACCATCCGAGCAGTTCCTCCAGCCGGCCGGCGAAGTCGTCCGCGTCCTTCTTGTCCCGGCCCAGCGCCCTGCGGATGCCGTCGGTGAAGCCGACCGAGCGGCCCAGCCCCATGTCGATCCGGCCGGGGAACAGGGACTCCAGGACCCCGAACTGCTCGGCGACGACCAGGGGTTGGTGGTTGGGCAGCATCACCCCGCCGGTACCCACCCGGATCGTGGAGGTCGCCGCCGCCACCGCCGCCGCCAGTACGGTCGGCGCGGAGCCGGCCACCCCGGGCACGCTGTGGTGCTCGGAGACCCAGAACCGGTGGTAGCCGAGCGTCTCCAGCTCGCGGGCAAGGGACACCGTGTCCCGCAGGGCGGCGGGACCGTCGTACCCCTCGCGGGTGCGGGACCGGTCCAGTACGGACAGTCGGGTGGATGCGATCCATGAGCTCACACAGGGTGCAACGCCGTGGGGGCGTCAGGATTCCCGGGGTCAGGCGAGCGCGAGCAGGACGAGGACGGCGATGGACCCGGCCATCACGACGGTGTGCCGGACGTTCTGCAGGCCGGGCAGCACCCAGGAGGGGAAGGCCTTCTCGGCGGCGTCGAGCAGCGCGACGACGTCCATGCGCTGCAAGGCGGCGTCCCCGCTCTTCGCGAAGTGCGCCCGCACGGTCCGGACGGCGGTCAACTGGCTGTGCAGGATCAGTACGTTGCCGAGCAGGACGATCGGCTGGACGATCCAGGACGACGTCGCGCCCCACGCGTTCCCGGTGAGGTTGAGCGCCGCCAGAACCGCGAGGGTCAGAGCGACGCCGACGGGGACGGCCGTCTCGTGGCCGCCGGCGTCGAACCGCAGCTTGTTCTCCGCCAGCACCGTGGCGGGGACGCCCTGACGGTCCAGTTCGGCCTCGGCGGCGGCCTGGGCCCGCGCTCCGTAACGGGCGCGCACCATCGGGATGCTGACGAAGGCCGTCGCGATGAGCAGTTGCAGCGCAGCGGCGATCGGGGTCATGACTGTCTCCTTCACTGGGCCGCACGGGCGGCGAGAACCGAGGACGTGGGCGACTTGAACTAAGTGCAAGTGAAGGCTAGCGGCCTACTTGAACTAAGTGCAAGAGTCTTCCTCGGGCCCGTGAACTCCTTCTTGAACTAAGTGCATCTACGCTGGGCGGTATGCCACGGAACACCCTGACCGCCGAGCAGATCGTCCGCGCTGCCATCGAGTTGCTGGACGCCGAAGGGCTGGACGGCCTCAACATGCGCAGCCTGGGCGGCCGGCTCGGCTCCGCCGCCACCGCCGTCTACTGGCACGTCGGGAACAAGGACAACCTCGTGAGACTCGCGGGCGACGAGGTCTGGCAGGAGATCGATCTGCCCGACCTGGACTCGCTCGACTGGCGGAACGCCGCCACGGCGATGGCCGCGGGCCAGCACGCGATGATGGCGAGGCACCCCTGGCTCGTCCAGGCGCTCGCCGGTCATCTCCTCTACGGTCCCGGCAAGGCGCGCCACGACGACCACATCCTCGCCGTGTACGAGAAGGCGGGGTTCGTCGGTGCGGAGGCCGATCAGGCGGCCGCCACCGTCTTCATGTTCGTTCTCGGCAACGCGGCGGGCGCCTCTGCCACGATCGCGCTGACCCGGCGCCTCAACCGCGGCGGTGGCGACGCGGAGGAGCAGCTGCGCGACACCATGGCCCGGGCGAGTGAGATCGCCATGACGTACCCGCGACTGCGCTCCCGCCTCCAGGGGGCGTCGGCGGCCGAGTACAACGCGGCTCCCGACGACAGTTTCGCGTTCGGTCTGGAGGCCATTCTGGACGGGTTCGAGAAGAGGCTCGCGGCGCAGCGCACGGCGGCGGGCTAGGGACCGCTGACCCGCGCCGGTGGAGGGCGGACACGACCTAGGGTGGGGGCGTGACCCGAAACAGCAGGCCGCTGGCCGTATTCGACCTCGACGGAACCCTTGCCGACTCCGGGCATCGGCAGCGTTTTCTGGAGCGCAAGCCGCGGGACTGGAACGCCTTCTTCGCCGCCGCGCCGAAGGATCCGCCGCTGAGCGAGGGTGTCGAGCTGTGTCTGCGGTCCGCCGAGGAGTGCGACGTCGTGTACCTCACGGGCAGGCCGGAACGCTGCCGCAAGGACACGCTGGCGTGGCTCGCCGCGCAGGGACTGCCCGAGGGGCCGGTGCACATGCGGCGCAACGACGACCGCCGGCCCGCCCGCACCACCAAGGTGCAGATCCTGCGGCGGCTCGGCCGGGACCGGGAGATCCGGATGCTCGTGGACGACGACGAGCTGGTGTGCGACGCGGCCGAGAAGGCCGGCTTCCCGGTCGTACGGGCCGTATGGGCGGCCGGTACGACCGAGGCGATGAAGGAGGCTCAGGAGCGGGAGGGCCGCACCTGATCCGCCGCCGAACCGGTGATGCGGGGTGCGGTCAGGCACCCTCCTCGAGCCGGAAGCCGACCTTCAGGCCGACCTGGTAGTGCTCGATCTCCCCGTCCACGATGTGGCCGCGGACCTGGGTCACCTCGAACCAGTCGAGCCCTCGGAGGGTCTGGCCGGCGCGCTTGATGCCGTTGCGGATGGCGGCGTCGATCCCTTCGGGGGAGGTGCCGACGATCTCGGTGACCCGGTAGGTGTGATTCGACATGGGTGTCGCACTCCTCTCGATGCGTTACTCCACCGTGCCCCACCACGCCGCCGTGCGCGAGGCGTCGGGGGCAGGACGGTCGTCCGTCGAGGTGCCGAGCGCGAGCCGGGAGACGATGCGGTACCGGTCGCCGCGGTAGAGGGACCGTACGTACTCCACGGGGCGTCCGCCGGTGTCGGAGGTGACACGGTCGAACAGAAGGGCGGGGGAGAACACCGGCACACCCAGCAGTACGGCCTCGTCCTCGCTCAGCACGGTCGGCTCGATCGACTGCACGGCCTGGGCGGTCCGTACTCCGCGCGCCTCGCGGAGGTGCGTGTAGAAGCCCGCCTCCATCTGCTCCGCCGTGAGCCCGGGGACCAGGGCTGCCGGGATGTGGAGAAACTCCAGGGCGATGGGCGTGCCGTCGACCAGGCGCAGCCGCGCGACGTACACGAGGTCGTCGGCGGGGGACACCTTCAGGCGCCGTCCGATCCGGGCGCCCGCGCTCACCGTGCTGAACTCCAGAACCCGGCTGGACCAGGCGCCCGTTGGCATCGGCGCCGAGGCGGGATGGCGGTCGGAGACGAGTTCCTGGGTGATCTTGGCGGGGGCGACGAACATGCCGCGGCCGTGTTCGCGGACGAGTTGTCCGGTGGCGACGAGTTCGTCGACGGCGGCGCGGAGGGTGGGGCGGGAGACGCCGAGTTCGGCGCTGAGGGTGCGTTCGGAGGGGATGGCGTCGCCGGGCCTGCGGTCCTCGACCAGCGCCAGCAGATACGCGCGCACCCGCTCCCGCTTGAGCACCGTCCTGGAGCGGGTGTCGGGCATCCTCGCCCTCCTGAACTGCGGGCCGGTCCGGGGCGGAGCCGGCGGTGGGCCTTCGAGGATACGGGCAGCACCGCGGGCACCCGCGGGCGGCACTCACCGCCGGGTCGGCAGGCGTCCGGGTCGTCAGGTGCGGTGCGGGCGGCACGCGACGCGCGGTGCGGCCGGGGTGAGGCGGGCACGCGCGGTGCGGCAGCGGTTCAGTAGGCGTCGCCTGTGGTGGAGGAGTTGATGATGTCGCCGTGCGCGAAGTCGCCCGGCGGGATGCCGGGATGATGACCTTCCGGACGCGGACGCGGCACGGAGGTGCCGAGCGCGAGCCGGGAGACGATGCGGTACCGGTCGCCGCGGTAGACGGAGTGGACGTACTCGACGGGGTTTCCGGCGGTGTCGGTGGTGAGCCGTTCCACCAGCAGTGCGGGGGAGAGGACCGGGACGTCGAGCACGGCGGCCTCCGCCTCGTTGACCACGGTCGGCTCGATGGACTGGACGGCCTCGTTCACGAAGACGCGGTGATGCTCGCGCAGATGGTCGTAGAGGTCGCCGGCCTCCAGCTCCTGGGGGGTGAGGGTGGGGACCAGCCCGGCGGGGATGTGCAGATGCTCGATGGCCATCGGAGCCCCGTCGACCCGTCGCAGCCGGGCGATGTAGACCAGTTCGGCGGCCGGTGAGATGCGCAGCTTGCGGCCGATGCGGGCGCCCGCCCGGATGGTGGCCAGCTCCAGCACGGTGCTGGACCAGGTGCCCGCGGCGCGCGGCACGGCGAACGCGGCGTCGTCGGAGACGAGTTCCTGAGTGATCTTGGCGGGGGCGACGAACATGCCGCGGCCGTGTTCGCGGACGAGTTGTCCGGTGGCGACGAGTTCGTCGACGGCGGCGCGCAAGGTGGGGCGGGAGACGCCGAGTTCGGCGCTGAGGGTGCGTTCGGAGGGGATGGCATCGCCGGGCCTGCGGTCCTCGACCAGCGCGAGCAGGAACTCCCGTACCCGCTCCCGCTTCAGTACGGCACCCGAAGTGCTGCGTTCCATCGCCCTGGCCTCTCTGCTGTGGTCCACCTCGTCGACAACTGGTCAGATGGTAAACGACTTTCTGACCAGTGAGGCTCCGTCGGGTCGATGGGCAACTCCGTGAACGGCCCAGCTTTTCAAGGCTCTTGACGTCAACATTGGTCCATGCCACCTTCTAGCCACGCCGTTGGCCAGTTGACCAATTGGTCAACTCATCTCCGAGGTGACATCCGTGAAGACTCGCTTCATCGCCGCTGCCGCCGTCCTGGCAGCCACCACCGCGCTCACCGCCTGCAGCACGTCGTCCTCCGGCTCCGGATCGGCGAGCGGCGACGAACGGCTGACCGTCTGGATCATGAAGGACAGCGTCTCCGACGCCTATCTCCAGCGGTTCACCAAGGGCTTCGAGAAGGAGCACCGGGGCACCACGCTCGACATCCAGATCCAGGAGTGGGACGGCATCGGTGAGAAGGTCACCGCCGCCCTGGCCAGCAAGGACGCACCGGACGTCATCGAAGTGGGCAACACCCAGGTCGCGCAGTACGCGGCCAGCGGCGGTGTGACCGACCTCGGCGCCAAGGTCACCGAACTGCGCGGCGGCGACTGGCTCCCCGGACTCGCCGAGCCGGGCAAGGTCGACGGCAAGCAGTACGGCATTCCCTGGTACGCGGCGAACCGTGTGGTGATCTACAACAAGGACCTCTTCGGCAAGGCCGGCATCACCGCGCCGCCGAAGACACGTGACGAGTGGCTGGCGATCACCCGCAAGCTCAACGCGGGCCCGGTGCAGGGCATCTATCTGCCGGGCCAGAACTGGTACACCCTCGCCGGATTCATCTGGGAGGACGGCGGCGAACTCGCCGAGGAGAGCGGCGGCAACTGGAAAGGTTCGCTCGACAGTCCCGAGGCCCTGAAGGGCATGGACTTCTACCGGCAGCTCCAGGCGCTCGGCAAGGGGCCCAAGGACTCAGACGAGGCGAAGCCGCCCCAGGCCGACGTCTTCGCCAAGGGCGACGTGGCCCAGATCATCTCCGTGCCCGGCGGGGCGAAGATCGTCGAACAGGCCAATCCGGCGCTCGCCGGCAAGCTCGGCTTCTTCCCGATCCCCGGCCGGACCGCGGACAAGCCCGGGGCCACCTTCACCGGTGGCTCCGACCTGATCGTGCCGGCCGCCTCCGCCCACCAGGACGCCGCTTACCAGGTGGTGAAGGCGCTCGCGGGGGAGAAGTGGCAGAGCGACCTCGCCAGAACCATGAGTTATGTCCCCAACCGGACCTCGCTCGCCAAGGTCATCGAGGACAACGAGGGCACGGCAGCGATGGCGGCCGCGGCCGCCCAGGGCCGGGCGACGCCCAACTCCCCGCAGTGGGCGGCCGTCGAGGCCACCAATCCGATCAAGCAGTACATGACCGCCGTTCTGACCGGCAGCGACCCGGCGAAGGCGGCGAAGGAAGCCTCCGACAGCATCACCAAGACCCTCGGCTCATGAGGGCCGGCCCCCGAGCCCTCTGGCCCTATCTGCTGATAGCCCCCACCGTCCTCGGCGCGGCCTTCCTCCTCGCCTACCCCCTGGTCCGCAATCTGGTCATCTCCTTCCAGCACTACGGGATGGCGGAGCTGATCCGCGGCGGCGCCGGCTTCGCGGGCCTGGAGAACTACCGGGAGATCCTCGGCGACACGGCCTTCTGGGAGGTCGTGCGGCGCACGCTGTGGTGGACCGCCCTCAACGTCGTACTGATCATGGTGCTCGGCACCGTCGTGGCCCTGATGCTCCAGCGCCTGCGCAAGGGCCTGCGGATCCTGGTGCTGAGCGGACTGGTCCTCGCCTGGGCCAGCCCGGTCATCGCCACCACCACCGTCTTCCAGTGGCTCTTCTCCTCACGCCTCGGCGTGGTCAACTGGCTGCTGGTCCGGCTGGGGTTCGACTCCTTCCGGGACTACTCCTGGCTCGCGCACGGCGGTTCGGCTTTCACCATCCTCGTCCTGCTGGTCGTCTGGCAGTCCGTGCCGTTCGTGGCCGTCACCCTGCACGCCGCCCTGACCACCGTCCCCGCCGAACTGGTCGAATCGGCCAGGATCGACGGCGCCGGCGGCTGGCGGATCTTCCGCTCCGTCACGCTGCCCGTCCTGCGCCCCGTCTTCGGGCTCGTCCTGTGCCTCGAAGTCATCTGGGTCTTCCGCTGCTTCGCCCAGATCTGGGCCGTCACCAAGGGCGGACCCGGCGGTGCGACCACCACCCTGCCGGTCTACGCCTACCAGGTCGCCCAGTCCCTGCACCGCTACGACCTCGGCGCCGCCGCGGCCACCCTGACCGTGCTCATCCTGCTGGCCGCGCTGATCCTCTACTTCCGACAGATGTTCCGGCAGGAGGCCGAGCTGTGAGACTCCTGCGACCCGGACCCGCCGCACTGCGCCGGCTCCCCCTGAACGCGGGGGCGCTGATCGTCTTCGTCCTCAGCGTCTTCCCCGTCTACTGGATGATCCTGACCGCCTTCAAGCCCACCCGGGACATCCAGGCCGAGACGCCCGTGTTCCTGCCCACCGACCTCACGCTCGACCACTTCTCCGCGGCCGTGAACGCCGACGGATTCTGGTCCTTCTGGCGCAACAGCCTGCTGGTGACGGCCAGTTGTGTCCTGCTCGCCCTGGTCGTGGCGCTGGGTGCGGCCTTCGCCGTGGCCCGGCTGCGCTGGCGGGGCCGCCGTGGCTTCGTGCTGATGGTCTTCATCGCCCAGGTCGCGCCCTGGGAGGCGCTGCTCATCCCGATGTACGTTATCGCCCGCGACACCGACATGCTCGACCGGCTCGCCACCCTGAGCCTCGTCTACTTCATGATCACGCTGCCCTTCACCATCGTGACCCTGCGCAGCTTCCTCACCGCGATCCCCGTGGAACTGGAGGAGGCCGCCCAGGTCGACGGCTGCACCCGGGCCGCCGCCTTCCGCCGGGTGACGCTGCCGCTGCTCGCCCCCGGGCTGCTCGCCACCTCGCTGTTCGGCTTCATCACGGCCTGGAACGAGTTCGCCTTCGCCAACATGCTGATCATCAAGAACCAGGACGACCGCACCCTCCCGGTTTGGCTCTCCTCGTTCTCGAACGTCTTCGGCACCGACTGGGGCGCCACCATGGCCGCCTCCACCCTCTTCGCGCTGCCCGTCCTCGTCCTCTTCCTGGTGCTCCAGAGCCGGGTCTCCGCCGGAATGACCGGCGGAGCGGTCAAGGGATAGGAGAAGCCGTCATGCCGCTGTCCCGCCATCGCATCGACCTGGTGCCCCGGCCGACCCAACTCACCGTCATGAACGGCAGGTTCACCTTCGACGACCGTACGACCGTCCGAGCGGCGCCCGGCGCCGAGCCCGCGGCCGCACTGCTGCGCACCCTGCTCGCCCCCGCCACGGGACTTCCGCTGCCCCTCGCCGCGGACGGCCGCGTCGTCATCGCCCTCGACGCGGACCTCACCGGACTCGGCACGGAGGGATACGGACTCACCGTGGGCGCCGACGCGGTGCTGCTGCGGGCCGCCCGTCCCGAAGGACTGGTCCACGGCGTCCAGACGATCCGTCAACTGCTGCCGCCCGAGGCCCTGTCCGGGAACCCGGTGCGCGGCACCCCGTGGTCCGTGCCCTGTGTGCAGATCACCGACGTCCCCCGGTTCGCCTGGCGCGGAGCCATGCTGGACGTGGCCCGGCACTTCCAGCCCGTGTCCTTCCTGCGGCGCTTCACCGACCTGCTGGCCCTGCACAAGCTGAACGTGCTGCACCTGCATCTCACCGACGACCAGGGCTGGCGTATGCCCGTCGCCGCCCGTCCCAAGCTCACCGAGGTCGGCGGAACCCCGCACGGCGGTGCGTACACCCGGCAGGAACTCGCCGGGCTCATCGATCACGCCGCCGCCCGCGGCATCACCGTCGTGCCGGAGATCGAGATGCCGGGCCATGCGCGCGCGGCGCTCGCCGCCTACCCGCATCTGGGCAACCGCCCCGGGCGGCAGCTGGAGGTCTGGCGCCGATGGGGTGTGTGCGACACGGTCCTCGGTGTCCACGACGAGGTCCTGGACTTCTGCCGCACCGTCCTCGACGAGGTGATGGACACCTTTCCCTCGCCGTACGTCCACCTGGGCGGCGAGGAGTGCCCGACGACGGAATGGCATCAGTCGCCCGCCGCGCTGGCCCGGGTCGCCGAGCAAGGGCTGGAGGGCCCCGGTGCCCTGCACGGCTGGTTCATGGGCCGCATGGGCGAGTTCGTCACGGAGCGCGGCCGCCGTCCGCTCGGCTGGACCGAGACCGGTGTCGATCTGCCGGACACCTTCACCGTGCTGCCGTGGCGGGACCAGCGGCACGGTCTCGCCGCCGCCCGCGGCGGCCGGCAGGTGATCATGGCGCCGTACCGCTCCACGTACCTCGACTACCCCCAGTCCGCACTGCCCGGTGAGCCGCCCGGCCAGCCGGGCCAGGTCGTCGACCTGCGGACCGTCCATGCGACCGAACCGGCGCCCGCCCACTGGGAGCCGGAAGCCGCGGCCCGGGTGCTCGGCACACAGGCCCAGTTGTGGACCGAGTACGTCACCACCCCCGCGCACGCCGAGTACCTCGCCTTCCCCCGGCTGTGCGCGCTCGCCGACACCGCCTGGTCCGGTGGCCACGACTGGCCCGGTTTCCAGGCGCGTATGCACCGCCACAGAGCCCGGCTCGACGCGCTCGGCGTGCCGGACCGGCCCCCCGTGCTCCACCCGTCCCGAGAGGATTCCCCATGAGCCTCAGTCCCCTGCGCCTTCGAGCCGCCGTGGCCGCCGCGGCCGTGGCCGGCCTCGGCTGCGCGACGCTGACCGCGTTGCCGGCGGCCGCCGCCGGCGAGCAGGTCAAGGTCCAGTACCGGCAGAGCGCCACCGGCAGCGACCAGGCCGAGCCCTGGTTCAAGGTGGTCAACACCGGCAGCAGCTCGGTCCCGCTGAGCCAGGTGAAGATCCGCTACTACTTCAAGGCCGACGCGGGAGCCTCGTACCGCTTCGCCTGCTCCTGGGCGGTGAAGGGCTGCGCCAACATCACGGGCACCTTCGGCACCCTGGCCCGGTCCACGGCCGACGCCGACCGCTATCTGGAGATCGGCTTCACGGCCGGGGCCGGATCGCTCGCCGCCGGCGCCGACACCGGTGACATGCAACTGCGGTTCCACCGCAGCGACTGGCAGTCGATCAACCAGCACGACGACTACTCCTTCGCCGCCTCCCGGACGGCGTACGGCGACTGGTCCAAGGTCACCGCGGCCGTCGGTGGCGCGACGGTGTGGGGAACGGCCCCCGCGGGCAACGACCCCGACCCGGATCCGACGGATCCCACCGACCCGCCCGGCGACGGAGCCACGCTGTTCGACGACTTCACCTACACCTCGCACACCGACCCGGCGCTCAGCGCCCACGGCTGGAACGTCCGCTCCAACTCCGGCGGCCCCGGAGTGCCGGGCGCGGCCTGGGCGCCGGAGAACGTCACCTTCGCCAGGGAGGGGACCAACTCGGTCATGAACCTGGAGACCTCCACGGCCGGTACGGCCGCCTCCACCGAGCAGACCGAAATCCTCACCCGGGCCACGAAGTTCAAGAACGGTACCTACGCGGCGCGCGTGAGGTTCTCCGACGCCCCGAGGTCGGGCCCGGACGGCGACCGCCTCGTCCAGACGTTCTTCACCATCAACGACCTCAAGGCCCCGATGGCGGACGACTACGCCGAGTACGACTTCGAGTACCTCCCCAATGGCGGCTGGGGCGAGCCCGCCAACATCCTCTACACGACCTCGTGGGAGACCTACCGGCCCGACCCCTGGGAGGCGGTCAACCAGCACTCGGAGGCCCGCACCAGCTACGCCGGCTGGCACGACCTCGTCGTCACCATCGACAACAGCGCCATCACCTACTACGTCGACGGCACCCTGTTCGGCCGGCACGACGCCCGGTATCTGCCCGAGCGCCCGATGTCCATCAACTTCAACCAGTGGCTCATCGATCTCGCGGGCCAGACCAGCACCACCCCGCGCGCCTACGACCAGAAGGTCGACTACGTGCTGCATGTGAAGGACCAGGTGCTCACTCCCGCCCAAGTCGGCGCCCGTGTGGCCGCCTTCCGTTCCGCCGGGACGGCCTTCCAGGACACGGTCCCCGGCACCGGCTGACCGGCGTCGCGGGGGCGGGCGCCGTCGCGCGCCCGCCCCCGCGCGCGAACCCTCCGGCGGCTGCCGGGGGTTGACCCGGGCATTGGTACATACCAAACTCCACCCACACACCCGTGCGAGCGCGGAGCGCGCTTTCCCCCCATGTCGGGTCCGCTCCCGTGTCCTCTCGCCGAAGGTGACCGCCGTGAAGAACTTCCGTGCCCTGTCCGTCGCGCTCGTCTCCGCGCTCACGCTCACCGGCTGCGGGGTGATCCCCGGCACCGGATCGGATACACGGACCGTGCGGATCTGGCTGATGCAGGACAGCGTCTCCGACGACTTCCTGAAGCGGTTCACGACCGCGTACGAGAAGGACAACCCGTCGGTGGAGCTCGACGTCACCTTCCAGGAGTGGACCGGCATCGGGAAGAAGGTCATGGCCGCGCTGGAGAGCGGCAAGGGGCCCGACATCATCGAGGTCGGCAACACCCAGGTCGCCCAGTACGCGGAGAGCGACGCCCTGCTGGACCTCACGCTGGAGTCCGTACGCGACCTCGGCAACGAGCAGTGGCTGCCGGGACTCGCCGAACCCGGCAGCATCAACGGCTCCCAGTACGGCATCCCCTGGTACGCGGCCAACCGCGTCGTCATCTACAACAAGGACCTCTTTGCGGACGCCGGGATCACCGCGCTTCCCAAGACCCGGGCCCAGTGGCTCGACACCTCGGAGCAGCTCGACGACAACGGCGTCCAGGGCATCTACCTCTCCGGCCAGGACTGGTACACCCTGTCCGGCTTCATCTGGGACGAGGGCGGTGACCTGGCTGTCGAGCGAGGCGGCGACTGGCAGGGCACCCTCGACACCCCGGCGGCGCTGCGCGGCATGGCGTTCTACAAGGAGCTCCAGGCACACGGCGACGGGCCCAAGGCCGCCGACGAGCAGACGCCGCCCCAGGCGGAGGTCTTCGCCCAGGGCGATGTCGCCCAGATCATCGCCGTGCCCGGCGCCGCGACCGTCATCGAAAAGGCCAACCCGGACCTGAAGGGCAAGCTCGGCTACTTCCCCGTGCCCGGCAAGACGGCCCAGAGACCCGGCGCCGTCTTCACCGGCGGCTCCGACCTGATCGTCCCGGAGAAGGCCCGCGAACGGGCGGCGGCCATCGAGGTCGTCAAGGCGCTGGCCGGGACGCGCTGGCAGACCGATCTCGCCCGCACCATGAACTACGTCCCCAACAAGACCACCCTCGCCGGCGTGCTCAAGGGCGAGGAGGGCACGGCCGCGATGGCCGTCGGAGCCGCGCAGGGCCGGGCGACCCCCAACTCTCCGCAGTGGGCCGAGGTCGAGGCCGACAACCCGATCAAGACCTATATGACCGCCGTCCTCCAGGGGAAGAACGCCGCTCGCGCGGCGCGGCAGGCCTCCGAGCGCATCACGGACGTCCTCGCACGCGGGTGACACCCCGGCATTCAGCCGTCGCACATCCACTCTCCGCCGGGCTGTCATGTCGAATCCAGCCGGCCACGGAAGAAGTAAGGAGCCGGCCGCCGCACCGGCGGTCCGTCCCCCTCCGTCCGGCACAGGAGACAGCCATGCCCGCATCGCCAGCCGTCGTCGCCGCGCCCCTCCGACTCCCCGCCCCGGCCCCTACGTCGCTCCCCACCCGGCTCCCCGAGGCCGGCGCGGAGGCCGAGCAGCCCCGGTACATCGTCTCGCTCGCCCGCGACCAGGAGGACGTCAGCGCAGCCCAGCGGCTGCGCCACCAGGTCTTCGCCGGCGAGATGGGCGCACGGCTGGAGGGACCGGAGCCGGGTCTGGACATCGACGCCTTCGACGCGTACTGCGACCACCTGCTGGTGCGCGAGGCGGACACCGGCGAGGTCGTCGGCACCTACCGGCTGCTGCCGCCCGACCGTGCCCGTGCGGCCGGGCGGCTCTACTCCGAGACCGAGTTCGACCTGGCCCGGCTCGACCCCATCCGCGACGACCTGGTCGAGGTCGGCCGCTCCTGCGTCCACCCGCTGCACCGCAACGGGGCCGTCATCGGCCTGATCTGGGCCGGGCTCGCCCGGTACATGACCCGCACCGGACACAACTGGCTGGCCGGCTGCTGCTCGATCCCGCTCGCGGACGGCGGCACCCTCGCCGCGGCCACCTGGTCCACGGTCCGCAGCAAGAACCTGGCCCCCGAGGAGTACTGGGTGACCCCCCACAAGGTCTGGAACGCCGACACCGTCGCCCTTCCCGCCGGCCGCACCGAACTGCCCGCTCTGCTGCGCGGATACCTCCGCCTCGGCGCCTGGGTGTGCGGGGCGCCCGCCCACGACGCCGACTTCGGTGTCGCCGACCTGTACGTACTGCTCTCGCTGCGCCGCACCAACCCGCGCTACCTGAACCACTTCCTCTCGCTCGCCCCCGGACGATGAGCGTCTGGCTCCCCGGCGCGCCCTGCACCCCCGCCGGATGCGCCACCCACCAGGGCCCGGTGGCCGGCACGATCACCGCGGTCGCCCGGCTGACGGCAGGACTGCTGACCGCGCTCGCCGGCATCCTCGTCGGGCCGCTGGTGGCGCTGCTCGCCCTGGTACTGGGCACCCGGTTCCGGCATCTGGCGACCCGCTGCTGGACGCGGGCGGTGCTGCGCGCCTTCGGTGTGCGCCTGCGGATCGTCGGCCGGCCCTACGCCCCGCGGGGCTCCCTCGTCGTCGCCAACCACATCTCCTGGCTGGACATACCGCTGATGGCCACCGCCCTGCCGGGGCGGATGCTGGCCAAGACAGAGGTCAGGCACTGGCCCGTCCTCGGACCGCTCGCGGCCCGCGGCGGCACCTTCTTCCTGGAGCGCGACCGGTTGCGGACACTCCCCGCGGCCGTGGCCGAGATGGCCTCCGCGCTCCGCGGGGGCGCCCGGGTCATCGCGTTCCCCGAAGGGTCCACCTGGTGCGGGCGTGAGCAGGGCCGCTTCCGGCACGCCGTCTTCCAGGCCGCTCTGGACGCCGGCGCGAGCGTGCAGCCCGTCCGCATCACCTATCTGCCCACCGGCGCGGCCGCCTTCGTCGGTGAGGACTCGCTGCCCGCGTCGCTGTGGCGGGTCGTGGCGGCCGGTGAACTCACCGCCGAGATCCGGCTGCTGCCGGCCATCCCCGCGGGGAGTTTCCCCGACCGCCGCTCACTGGCCCGCGCGGCTCAGCAGGCCGTCGCCAGGGACAGCGCGAACCTGCCCTCCCTGTCCGTCCACCAGTTCGTCAACTCCATGCCCGCCGCCGCCAGTTCCGTCCGCACACCCTCCTGACGGAACTTCGCGGAGATCTCGGTGCGCATCTCCTCGCCCTCCTCGAAGGCGACCACGAGATCCAGCTCGGGAATCTTCACGCTCAGGGCGTGACGCGCCCGCAGCCGCATCTCGATCCACTCCTCCTGCGGGTCCCATCGCGCCACATGGTCGAAGTCGGCGGGGTCGACGTCCGCGCCCAGCTCCCGGGCGAGGACGTTCAGGACGTTCTTGTTGAACGCGGCCGTCACCCCGGAGGCGTCGTCGTAGGCGCGTACCAGCACGTCCTCGTCCTTGACGAGGTCCGTGCCCAGCAGCAGCGCGTCCCCGGGGTCGAGCAGCGACCGCACCGAGCTCAGGAACGCCGCCCGCTCGGCCGGCAGCAGATTGCCGATCGTGCCGCCGAGGAACGCGACCAGCCGGGGGCCCGGAGTGCCGGGCAGCGCGAGCCCGCGGGTGAAGTCGGCGATCAGGGCGTGCACATCGAGCCCGGGATGCTCCTCCAGCAGCGCCTCGGCCGCGCCCCGCAGGGCGCTCTCGCTCACGTCGACCGGCACATAACTGTGCAGGTCGTTCAGCTCGTCCAGCAGATGACGGGTCTTCTCCGAGGAGCCCGAGCCCAGCTCCACCAGCGTCCGGGCCTTCGTCGCCGCGGCGATCTCCGCCGAGCGGTCGATCAGGATCTCCCGCTCGGCTCGGGTGGGGTAGTACTCGGGCAGCCGGGTGATCTCCTCGAACAGCTCGCTTCCGCGGGCGTCGTAGAACCACTTCGGCGGCAGCGTCTTGGGGGTGCGGGTGAGCCCGTGCAGGACGTCGCCGCGCAGCGCGGCGTCGGTGGCGTCCTCGGGCAGGGTGCGGGTCAAGAGGAACGGGCTCACGAAGTGGGCTCCTTGAGCGGTGTCAGCAGGACATCGGTTCGGGTTGCGGCGAGCAGTGTCCGGTCGGGCACCTCTCGCCAGTGCGGATCGTCGTCGTACGGCTCCGAGGCCACGACCGTGCGGCGGCCGGGCTCGGCGAGGTACCACAGGGTGTCGCCCCAGGCGCTCGCCGCGATCGTCTCGCCGTCGGTGAGCAGGAAGTTCAGCCGTGAGTCCGGTGCGGCCCCGGCCGCCTCGTAGATCGTCTCGGCGATCGCCTGGCCGGGTTCGTCGCCGTCGCGCAGCCTGCGCAGCACCAGGGCCCACAGCAGCGCCGAGTCGCAGCGCGATTCCAGCGAGAGCAGGTCGGTGGCGGGCAGGGAGAGGGAGAGCGGCGCCATGGAGCGCGGCCAGCCCCTGACGGCCCCGTTGTGACTGAACAGCCAGGGCCCGGAGGCGAACGGAGCCGCGGCGGCCTCGCCGTCCGCACCGGCCTCCGTGGCGTCCCGGACGGCGGCGAGCACCGCCCCGCTGCGGACGACCCGGGCGATGTCGGTGAACGACAGGTCCGCCCAGATGGGTCCGGTGCGCCGGTAGCGTGCGGGCACCGGATCGCCCTCGGCGTACCAGCCGACGCCGAATCCGTCGGCGTTGACCGTCCCGTACCGCTGGCGGCGGGGGGCCCACGACTGCCGCAGCAGTCCGTGCGCCGGTTCGGCCAGCAACTGCCCGAGGGGCAGCGGCGGGCCGAGGTAGGCGATATGACGGCACATCAGGTGACATCCTCGTGGCCGGCGGCGTCCCGTGCGGTGCGGAAGCCGGAGAAGATCTGGCGCCGCACCGGGAGGTCCCAGTTGCGGAAGGTGCCGCGGCAGGCCACCTTGTCGACGGCGAACGAGCCGCCGCGCAGCACCTTGTGGGCGCTGCCGAAGAACACCTCGGAGTACTCGCGGTAGGGGAACGCGGCGAAGCCGGGGTAGGGGAGGAAGTCGCTCGACGTCCACTCCCACACATCGCCGATCAACTGCCGGACGCCGAGCGGGGACTCGCCCTCCGGGTAGCTTCCGGCAGGGGCCGGACGCAGATGGCGCTGTCCCAGGTTGGCCTGCGTGGGCGTCGGGTCCGCGTCGCCCCACGGGAAGCGCCGCGAGCGGTCCGCCTCCTGGTCGTGGCGGGCGGCCTTCTCCCATTCGGCCTCGGTCGGCAGCCGCCGCCCCGCCCAGCGGGCGTAGGCGTCGGCCTCGTACCAGCTCACATGCAGCACCGGCTCGTCCGCGGGCACCGGCTCCGTCACGCCGAAGCGGCGGCGCAGCCACTGCCCGGCCTCCCGGCGCCAGAACAGCGGTGCGCCGATGTCGTGCCGGCGGATCTGGTCCCAGCCCTCGGCGGCCCACCAACGGGGGTCGTCGTAGCCGCCGTCCTCGATGAACGCGATGTAGGCGCCGCAGGTCACCGGCGCGGTGTCGAGATGGAAGGCCGGCACGTCGCGCCGGTGCGCGGGACGCTCGTTGTCCAGCGCCCACGGCTCGGTCGAGGTGCCCATGGTGAAGGGGCCGCCGGGGACCAGGATCTCCTCGGCCAGGCCCTGCATACCGCCCGCCGGGGGCTCGGGCGCGCTGAGCACGGCGGGACCCTTGCGGAGCTGGTGGGTGATGAGCATCGTCTCGTCGTGCTGCTGCTCGTGCTGGGCGATCATGCCGAAGGCGAAGCCCGAGTCGGTCAGCCGGTCGGTGCCCTCCAGCGGGGTGCGCTCGAGGATGTCGAGGACCCGGCCGCGTACGTCGGAGGCGTAGGTGCGGGCCTCGGACGGGGCGAGCAGGGGGAGGGTCGGGCGCAGGGCGCGCGGGTGCTCGAAGGCGTCGTAGACGGAGTCGATCTCGGGCCGCAGGGCCTCACGGCCTCCGACGGTCCGCAGCAGCCACTGTTCTTCCTGGTTGCCGATGTGCGCGAGGTCCCAGACCAGCGGCGACATCAACGGGGAATGCTGGGCGATCAGTTCGTTCTCGTCCACGCAGGTGGTGAGACCGGCGGTGCGGTCCCGGGCGGTGATCAGCGCGTCGAGAGCGCGTCGCCTGAGGTCGTCGGTCATGAGCTCGGTTCCTTCCCGAGTGACGGGATGCGCAGATCGTCGGCGGGACATCGGCCCCGCAGGACATGGCGCTCGTTGAAGGCGGCGACCGCCTCCTGTACCGCGGTGGAAGCGCCGATGCGGGGGAGCGCCTCCAGGGCTACGCCGAAGCAGATGACGGCCGCCGCGTGCAGTTCGGGGTCGGTCAGTCCGTTCCGGGCCGCGCTCATCCACAGCGGATTGCACGGGGCGGGCAGCGGACCGGCGTACTCCGCCAGCGGTTTGACGGCGCGGTAGACGGTCTCGGCCGCCTCGGCGTCGTCGAACAGGGCCGTGGTGACGGCCAGCGGCACCCTCCAGCCGTCCTCGCCCGGCTGAGCGTCGATCATGCGCAGTTCGAGATGGCCACGCGGCCGCACGGGCGGGAACAGCGTGGTCAGGTGGTAGTCGAGATCCTCGCGGGTCGGCGGGCGCGGACCGCCGGAGCGCAGCCACTGACGGAAGGTGAGCCCCTCCGGCCGAGCCCAGGGCCCTTCGGGCGCCCGTACACACATCACGGGTGCGTCCAGCGCGTGCGCCGTCCAGGCCGCCCGCGGCTCCCGGTCCAGGGGCGGTGACAGCGGTCGTACGGCGTCCAGTTCGGCCCACACGGCCTGACGCGTGGAGCGCCAGCCGGTGTAGTGGCCCTCCCGCGCGGGGGAGTTGGCGAACGCGGCGGTCAGCACCGCGCCGAGCAGATGCGCGAGCTGCCAGCGTCTGCCGTGGCCGAGCGGTCCCGGCTCCTCGTTGCCCGCGTCCAGACACACCTGGACGGAGGCGGAGGTGCACATCATGGCGCGGCCGGCGGGGCCGGTGCGGTCGAGGAAGGCCTCCATGGCCTCGTACCGGGGTTCGTGGAGGAGCCGGCGCGGCGTCTGCCACGGGTCCAGTCCGTACCCGGCGAGGGTGAGTCCGGCCGGCCGGAGCACCGCGCGTACGGCGTCCAGATCGGCGGCGACGGAGTCGATGCACTCCGTCAGGGAGGCGGCGGGGAGCGAGCTGAGCTCCAGCTGGCCGCCCGGTTCGAAGGTCAGGAGCGAGTCGAGGTGCAGAGAGCGCACCCGGTCGTATGCCGCTATGAGGCGGTCGGCCGGGACGGGCTCATGGGGTCTGTCCTGGTCGTGTACGAGCCATTCCAGTTCCACACCCACCGTTCTGGGCGGGCCGTTCTTGAAGCAGATACATCGAAGGAGATCTTCTGCTTCTCCCTCGTCCATCGGCCGGCCGTAGTCGCCGGGATCAGGTGGGTGCATGATCCGCTCCTCCTTCGAAGGCACTCTGCCAACCTAAGGCCAGCGCCGCAGGTTCGCACAAGAGTGCCCTTGGGGCCCGTGTGGCGCACATAAACCGATTGCCCCAGCTGTCGCCGCTCACCCACGATGTGGCGCATGAGTGCACGACTGCGGGGGATCGCCAAGCACACCCAGGAGATCGTTGAAATCGGCCACTACTTCGCGTCCGACGGACGCCGTGTGGTGATCGCTCCGGACCTGGCCGCCGCCCTGGAAGGGACCCGGATGTACGGGCCCGAGAGCGTGCCCGTCACCCCGGACAGCGACCGTACGACGGTCTTCGACGTCACCGGCGAGAGCAGCACCCAGGCCGCCCAGCGCCTCACCGCGGCGGACGCCGCACCGGTCGCCGTGCTGAACTTCGCCTCGGCACGCAACCCCGGCGGCGGCTATCTGAACGGCGCCCAGGCCCAGGAGGAGGCGCTGTGCCGGGCCTCCGCCCTCTACAGCACGCTGCTGCGCGCCCCCGAGTACTACGCCCACCACCGTGCGGACCGCGATCCGTTCTACTCCGACCGGGTCATTCATTCCCCTGGCGTCCCGGTCTTCCGCGACGACCGCGGACAGCTGCTCGACGCGCCGTACACCGCCGGTTTCCTCACCTCGCCCGCACCGAACGCCGGGGTCATCACCCGTCGCACACCCGAGCAGGCCCACCGCATCCCGGCAGCCCTCGCGGCCCGCGCCGAACGGGTCCTGGAGACGGCCGTCGCGACCGGTTACCGCAGGCTCGTGCTGGGCGCCTGGGGCTGCGGAGTGTTCCGCAACGACCCGGGCGCGGTGGCGGGCGCGTTCCACGCGCTGCTCACCGCGGACGGCCGTTTCGCGGGTCACTTCGAGCACGTCGTCTTCGCGGTCCTCGACCGTACGCCGGAGGGGTCGACCCTGGAGGCCTTCCGCCGGGCCTTCGCCGGTCAGCTCCGGCCGTAGCGCCGGGCCCCTGCCGGTAGCTCCAGGTCAGCTCCAGCCGTAGCGCTCCCGCAGCCGCGCGACGACCGCATCGAACCGCGGCCGCGGCAGCGCGCAGGCCTCACGGCGCATACCGCTCTCGTGGACGCGCAGCACACGGTCGAGGTCGACCCACGACTCCCGGCCCGCGCTGTCCCACGGGCCGACGCCGATCGGCACCCACTCGCGGTCGTGGTCGTGCCGCCTGCTGGAGAGCTGCACGGCGAGCAGTGTGCCGGCGGGCTCCCGGGCCACGACGAGCACCGGGCGGTCCTTGCCGCGACCGTCGTTCTCCTCGAACGGCACCCAGGTCCACACGATCTCGCCGGGGTCCGGGTCACCGTCGCGGTCCGGCGCGTACGACGTGCGGACCGGACCCACCTCTGCGGGGTCGGCCTCGGTCGTCGCGCCCGGACCGCTGCGGCCGGGCCGGGCGAGGTCGTCGGAGGAGTCGGAGGAACGGCGGAAGATCGTCACGCGCCCACGGTAGAGCCTCGCCGGTCCGGGGGTCCCTGGTGGGTGCGGGCAGCTGCGCGAGCGCGCGACGAAGGCGCGTCGCCCGGAGCCGCGAGGACCTGCTGCC
This sequence comes from Streptomyces sp. AM8-1-1, assembly GCF_032229325.1. Lineage (NCBI taxonomy): Bacteria > Bacillati > Actinomycetota > Actinomycetes > Kitasatosporales > Streptomycetaceae > Streptomyces > Streptomyces sp. AM8-1-1. The sequence continues at coordinate 1,046,823 of NZ_CP135086.1, read as the reverse complement.
CGTGCCCGGCGCGCCGCAGGTGCCCACGTCCGTCGCGCGTCAGACCCAGCCGTCCAGCGCGGCCATGAAGCCGTCGAAGTCGTCGCGGTGGATGGTGTGCCCGGCCCCGGGGACCGTCCGCACCTCGAAGCCGCGCGCGGTGAGCAGCTCCGCCCGCTCGGCGGGTACGAGGAAGCTCGGGTCCGCGAGCATGACGAGCGACGGTACGACGGGCTCGGCCGGCAGCAGATCCGTGCCGGCGAGGCCGGCCAGACCGTAGGCCGTCCCCTCCTCCCAGACCCGCAGGGTCTCCAGCTCGATGCCGACGTCCACCTCGTCCCAGCGGGGACCGGCGGCCCGGATCTGCTCCCGTGTCAGCGTCTTGGCCTGTGCGAAGAGGTCGGGACGGTACCCGTCGTCGCCGTCCGGCAGATGCCAGGCGGGATCCGCGTACACGGCTCGTTCCGGTGCCAGCTGCCGTACCGCCCTCGACAGGGCCAGACCGCCGAGCGAGTGACCCATGGCCACCTCCGCGCCGGTGGGCAGCGTCTCCACGAGGTCGTCCGCGTGGTCCTGGAGCGTGTAGCGCTCCGCTCGGCCGCTGGCACCGTGACCGCGCAGATCGACGGCGAGCACGCGGTAGCCGCGCGCGGCGAGTGCGGGGCCGACCCGCCGCCAGGTGCGGTGGTCGGCCATGATGCCGTGGACGAGCAGCGCGAGACGGTCGCCCGTCCCCCAGGTCGTGGTGTGGAGCTGCACAGTGATGCCTTTCCGGTGCGGGGCGGTGGGCAGTCGAAGGGGGTGCATGCGTCGAACTGGTGCAACGGATCGGGTGGTTCATGCCGGGGCGGAGCGCTGTGGTCGAGAACAGCCCGGCGGTACGGCGGCTTCCCGATCCGGGGCCGGGCATGGATCGGGCTCCGGCCGCCGAGGACGGACCGAGCCGATGCGGCGGCCGCGGGGCCGGTTCCCCGCCACCCGCGTCCGACGCCGGCCTCGAACCTGTGCGGCGGCTGCCGCCGAGCCGACCCGAGCCGACGCGGACCCGCGGCGATTCGCGACCGCGGGACCGGTCCCGCGGAGACGGACCGACGACCGCGAGCTGCCCGACCGCGTCGCTCCGGCACCCGACGCCGAGCCGATCCGCGGTCGCAGGCCGGCCCCGTGCCGCCCCGGCACTCGGCGCCGGACCCGAGCCGATCCGCGTCCGACGCCGGACCGCACCGATCCGCGACCGCAGGGCCGCACCGATCCGCGACCGCAGGGCCGGTCGCGTGTCGGCCCGGCACGCGACGCCGGACGCGCGAACCGGCCGTCAGGACACGGGAGTTCGGGCCGAAGATCAGACCGAACTCGGCCACGTTCCGGGGCGGATGGATCTCCTCTGCGGGCAGGCCGTGGCGGACCGCCGGGAAGCCGCCCGAGAGCGCTTACATCGCGGCGCTCATCGCGACCCGCCGCGATCAAGGGCTTCCGGCGGATTTCCGCGGTCCGGTTTCGAGGGGTTTGCGGAGCCGCCCGGCCGATGCCGGCCGCAGAGCCGGCGGAGCCGGGAGTCCGTGCGGCCACACTGCCCTCCGGACGAGGTGACGAAGCGGGGGTGCCGACCGAGGATGGCGCGTGTCACTGACGCGTGTAAACCCTTTCTGGCGCTCGTTTCCGGCCATCCACCGGACGGCGTTCGGTGCCGTTCTGGAAGGATGCCGAGGGCGATGAGCCAGACACCCAAGCAGTCCGCAGAACGCCCCGTTCCCACCAGCGCCGATGTCGCCCGGCTGGCCGGAGTTTCCCGGGCCACCGTCTCGTACGTGCTCAACAACACCTCGGCCGTGCGCATCAGTGAGCCCACCCGCCGACGTGTCCGTGAGGCCGCCGAAGAACTCGGATACGTCCCCCACGCCGCCGCCCGCAGCTTGCGCGCCGGGCACACCCGCATGGTGCTGCTGCCGACCGCTCACGTCCCCGTCGGGCCCCTCTATAGCCAGTTCTTCAACGAACTCCAGTGGGCACTGCGCCGACTCGACTACACGGTCGTTCAGTACGGCAGCCTCGGACTCGAGGGCGACGAGGCGGCCAGGGCCTGGGCGGAGCTGCGGCCGGTCGCCGTCGTATCCTTCGGAGAGGTGGCCCTCACCCGCCACAGCGTCGACGTACTCAAACGCTCCGGCGCCAAGGCCGTCATAACCCTCGGCCCGCGACGGGTCGAGGGCGCGCACTCGCTCGTCATGGACCAGAGCGAGATCGGAAGCTGCGCGGTGTCGCACCTGGTCGCACGCGGCCGACGGGCCATCGGGGTCGTGATGCCCGAGGAGCCGGGTCTGGAGCTCTTCTCCGAACCGCGGCTCGAAGGCGCCCGCAGGGCGGCCGCCGTCACCGGCGCCCGCATCGAGCCGCTGCCCCTGTCGTACGACGAGGTGTCGGCCGCCGCCCTCGCCGCCCGCTGGCGGGAGCTGGAACTGGACGCGGTGTACGCGTACAACGACGAGCACGCCCAGCTCCTGATGCGCGCCCTCCAGGACGAAGACATCGATGTCCCGGGCGCTACCGCCGTCATCGGCGCGGACGATCTGCTGCTGGGCAGGCTCCTGCGCCCGCGACTGAGCACGGTGCACATCGACATGGTGACCGGCCGCCGGCTGGCCGAACTGGTCGACGGCATGGTCCGTGAGCCGGGTGAGGAGCCGGAGATCCACGACCTGATGGGCGCGAGAGCCGTGCACCGCGAATCCAGCTGACCCGGTCCGTCCTTCCGGCGTACCCGGCACACCGGCGGACCGGCGGACGACGTGCGCCCGGGGCGGCGGGTGGCTAGCGTCACGTGCATGACCAGCGATCCGCAGCGCTTCGAAATCCTGGTGGTGCCCGAGCACATCGAGGGCGACGATCATGCCTCCCTGGCCGGGGCCGCCATCCGGTCGGCCATCGTCGCGGCGACGGGCGACCGCGGTGAGTCGGGCTATCCGCGGTACGTGGGCCAGGGGGTCGAGGCCGACATCGACCCCGCCACGCGGACCGTCGAGGCCCTGCTGGTCGACGGCGCGGAGCTGGACTACGGCCTCTCGGCGCGCGTCGTCGAGCCGAAGAGCCTCTGACGGCACGACCGCGGACGACGCCGCCCGAAACGTGGCCCGCGCTGCGGGCAGCCCGCCGCCCGCGGTGATGTCGCGCAGCCGGCAGGACGACCCGGCCGCGCGGGCCCGGACGCGACTGTGGTCCCGGCCGTCCGGCCGGGACCACAGATGAGGCCGCGCCTCGTACGGAGCAGGGCCGTGTCAGGCCTCGGCCGCGCCGTCCGCTCCCGCCGCCTTGGCCTCGGCGGCCTTGATCGACTTGCGGACCTCGTCCATGTCGAGGGCCCGCGCCTGGCCGATGACGTCCTCCAGCGCGGCCTCGGGGAGAGCGCCGGGCTGGGCGAAGACGGCGACGTTGTCGCGGACGATCATCAGCGTCGGGATGGACTGGATCTCGAACGCGGCGGCCAGCTCCTGCTGGGCCTCCGTGTCGACCTTGGCGAAGACCAGGTCGGAGTGACGCTCGGCGGCACCTTCGTACACCGGGGCGAACTGCTTGCAGGGGCCGCACCAGTCCGCCCAAAAGTCGATCAGGACGAAGTCGTTGTCGCTCACGACCTGATCGAAGTTCTCCTTGGTGAGCTCAACAGTGCTCATGACGTACTACCTCTCCCTGATGTTCGCTGGTGTGCCGTCCCGGAGGAACACCCCGGTCCGTCAGCTGCCCCACGACAACCCTGCCCGGGGCCTTGCTATTCCTGCCCCTGCCCATGTGGCCAGGACGCACACCCACGACCAGACTGGCCTTCATGACGGAAGCTGTGGAATTCGACGTCGTCGTGCTGGGCGCGGGCCCCACCGGCGAGAACGTGGTGGACCGGCTGAGGGCAGCGGGCCTGAGCACCGCGGTCGTGGAGAGTGAGCTGGCAGGCGGCGAATGCTCGTACTGGGCGTGCATGCCCAGCAAGGCGCTGTTGCGCCCCGTGACCGCCCGTGCGGAGGCGCGCCTGGTCCCGGGTCTGCGCCAGGCGGTGCAGGGGCCGCTGGACACCGAGGCCGTGCTGGCCCACCGGGACGAGAAGGCCGCACATTGGAAGGACGACGGCCAGGTCGGCTGGCTCGAATCGACGGGCGCCCGCTTCTACCGGGGCCAGGGCCGCCTCCACGGCCCCAAGAAGGTCGTGGTCGACGGTCCCGAGGGCGAGCACCATGTCCTGACCGCCCGCTACGCGGTCGCCGTGTGCACCGGCAGCCGCGCGGTCCTGCCCGATGTGCCCGGCCTGGCCGGCGCCAAGGCGTGGACCAGCCGTGAGGCGACCAGCTCCCACACCGTGCCGGGACGGCTGATCGTCGTCGGCGGGGGAGTCGTCGGGGTGGAGATGGCCACCGCCTATCAGGCACTGGGTTCCCAGGTGACCATGCTGATCCGGAGCGTCGGACTGCTGCCCAAGATGGAAGCCTTTGTGGGCGAGCACGTCGCGGAGGCCCTCACCGAGGCCGGCGCGCAGATCCGCACGGACGTGGAGGTCGCGTCGGTCGAGCGCACCGGGGGGACGGGCCCCGTCAGGGTGGTGCTGGACAGCGGGGAGCGTATCGAGGCCGACGAGATCCTCTTCGCGACCGGACGGGCACCGCGGACCGAGGACATCGGCCTCGAGACGGTGGGCCTGGAGCCGGGTTCGTGGCTTTCGGTCGACGACACCTGCCGGGTCGAGGGGAGCGATTGGCTCTACGGCGTCGGTGACGTCAACCACCGCGCGCTGCTGACCCATCAGGGCAAGTACCAGGCGCGTATCGCCGGGGCGGCCATCGCGGCCCGGGCGAGCCAGGTGCCCCTTCTGGAGACGGACCGCTGGGGCGCGCACGTCGCCACCGCCGACGTGGCGGGCGCCCCGCAAGTCGTGTTCACCCACCCCGAAGCCGCGGCCGTCGGGCTCTCGCTCGCCGAGGCCGAGGCGGCCGGACACCGGGTGCGTGCCGTCGACTACGAGATCGGCGATGTCGCGGGCGCGGGTCTGTTCGCCGACGGCTACCGCGGCCGCGCCCGGATGGTGGTCGACCTGGACCGCGAGATCGTTCTCGGTGTCACGTTCGTCGGCCCCGGCGTGACGGAGCTGCTGCACTCGGCGACCGTCGTGGTGGTCGGAGAGGTGCCGCTCGACCGGCTGTGGCACGCGGTGCCCGCGTATCCGACGATCAGCGAGGTGTGGCTGCGGCTGATGGAGACCTACCGCGGCTGACCCTGCCCGAACTCCGCGACCGAGCTCCGTCCGCCGGTCGCGGCCGCGCGGCCCGGCGCCGGTGACCGGTCCGGGCCCCGGCACCCGCCTCAGCCCAGGAAGGAACCACCCATGTCCGTACGCCGCGTGGTGCCCGACATCCACACCGCGTCCCTCGCCGAGAGCCGGGACTTCTACGGCCTCATCGGCCTGGAAGAAGTGATGAACCTCGGCTGGGTCATGACGCTCGCGTCACCCGGCAACCCCACGGCCCAGATCTCGTTCGCCACCCACGACGAGACCGCGCCGGTCGAGGCCGACATGAGCATCGAGGTCGACGACGTGGACGCCGTGCACGCGGCGATGGTCGAGCGGGGAGCGGAGATCGTGCACGCGTTGCGGGACGAGGAGTGGGGCGTACGCCGCTTCTTCGTACGCGATCCCAACGGACGGGTGGTCAACGTGCTCAGCCACCGCAGCTGAGCCCCGCGGCCCCGGTCCGGCTCGCCCCCGCATGCAGAAGGCGTCGTACGGTGCGGGCGCCATGCCGCCGGCCGCCCTCGCTGTCCCGGGGGCGGCCGCGGGCCCGTGATCGTCGTCGGGCATGCTGGCGCGGTGACCGTGCTCTCCGGCTTTCTGCCCATCTGGGTGATCACCGCCGTCGGCTGGGCGGCCGGCCGGACCCAGGTGCTCGGCACCCAGGCGCAGAGCGTGCTGGGACGGTTCGCGTTCACGTTCGCCATGCCGGCGCTGCTGTTCCTGACCCTGTCGCGGTCCCAGGTCTCGGATCTCGTGAGCCCCGGCGTCGCCGTCTTCGCGCTCAGCCTGGTCCTCGTGTTCTCGCTCGGCCTGCTCCTCGGCCGCCGGGTGTTCCGCAGGCGCCGGGCCGACCGGACCATAGGCGCGATGGCCGGGGCCTACGTCAACTCCGCGAACCTCGGCATCCCGATCGCCGTGCACGTCCTCGACGACGCCTCGTTCTTCATCGCCGCGGCGCTGTTCCAGACCCTGTTCGTGACGCCGGTCATCCTCGTACTGATCGACATCGACGCGGGGAGCGGCGCACGCGAGCGCCGGCGGCGCATACTGCGCCTGCCGCTGCGCAATCCGATCATCGCGGCCTCCGCGGCCGGTGTGACCGTCGCGCTCGCGGGCTGGCGGCTGCCCGACCAGCTGATCACCCCCGTGCAGATGCTCGGCGGAGCGGCCGTCCCCGCAGCGCTGTTCGCTCTCGGAATGTCCCTCACCACCCGGGCGGACGGACCCGACACGACCGCCCGGACCGAACGCCGGGTCCTCGTGGCGCTGAAGATCGTGGTCCAGCCGCTCGTCGCCTATGTGCTCGCCCGCTGGGTGTTCGGGCTGGGCGGGCCCGAGCTGTACGCCGTGGTGCTGTGCGCGGGTCTGCCCACCGCCCAGAACGCCTTCATCTTCGCGTCCGAGTACCGGCTGAACACCGAGCTGCCCAGGGACGCCATCCTGTTGTCGACACTGCTGTCGATGGCGTCCCTGTCGCTCATCACCTGGCTGCTCGCCTGACCTGCCGGGCCCGGGCGCTCACTCCCCGGACATCGCGGCCGCCATCCGCAGATGCGGGGCCGCGTCGGCGGTCCTTCCCTGGCGCTCCAGGGTCCGCCCCAGCATCAGCCGTGCGTAGTGCTCGACGGGGCTGAGCTCCAGAACGGCGCGCAGCTCGCTCTCGGCGCGCTGCAGCTGGGCGGAGTGGTAGTAGGAGCGCGCGAGCAGCAGCCGCTGCGCGACCTGCCGCGGCTCCTCGGCGACGAGCCCCCGCAGGATCCGGGCGGCCGTCAGGTACTCCTTGGCGCCGAAGAACAGCTGCGCGCGGTCCCACCGCTCGGCGGCGGTGCCGAACTCGTAGTAGGTGTTGTTCATCCGCTCTCCTCCTCGTGCCCTGTGTCCTGTCTCTGTGGTGGGGTCAACAGAGCAAGATGGTTGAACATTCCACTACTCTGGGATGCGTGGGGGCAGACCGCCACCGCTCGTACAGGAATAGGTTGAGCGTCATGAGCAATCTCGATCGTCAGGCCACCCTCTCCGTCTGCGGCGGTCGCGGGTTCGTCGTCGCCGAGCCCGTCCGTGAGCTCCTCAGTCCCCGTCGTGTACCGCTCGGTGAGTCCACCGAGGTACGCCGGCTGCTGCCCAACCTCGGCCGCCGGATGGTCGGTGCGTGGGCCTTCGTCGACCACTACGGTCCCGACGACATCGCCGACGAACCCGGGATGCAGGTGCCTCCGCACCCGCACATGGGACTCCAGACCGTCAGCTGGCTGCACGACGGCGAGGTGCTCCACCGCGACAGCACCGGCAGCCTCGCCACCATCCGGCCGCGCGAGCTGGGCCTGATGACCTCGGGCCGGGCCATCAGCCACTCCGAGGAGAGCCCCCGGCCGCACGCCCGCTTCCTGCACGGCGCCCAGCTCTGGGTGGCGCTCCCGGACGCCCACCGCCATGTGGAGCCGGACTTCGAGCACTACACCGACCTGCCCGTCGTCACCGCGCCCGGACTCACCGCCACGGTCGTCCTCGGCTCCCTCGACGGCGCCACGTCACCCGGCACGACGTACAGCCCGATCGTCGGCGCGGACCTTGCGCTCACCCGTGGCACCGAGGCGAACCTGCCGCTGGACCCCGACTTCGAGTACGCCGTGCTCGCCATGTCGGGCGAGGCCCATGTCGACGGTGTGCCCCTCATGCCCGGTTCGATGCTCTACCTCGGCTGCGGCCGCACCGAACTCCCCCTGCGCGCCGAGTCCGACGCCGGTCTGATGCTGCTGGGCGGTGAGCCGTTCGAGGAGGAGATCATCATGTGGTGGAACTTCATCGGGCGGTCCCAGCAGGAGATCGAGGACGCCCGCCAGGGATGGATGGAGGGGGCCCGCTTCGGTGAGGTGAAGGGCTACGACGGAGCGCCGCTCCCCGCGCCGACGCTGCCCCCGACACCCCTGAAGGCACGGGGACGCGTGCGCTGACGCCGGTGCGCTGCGGTCCGGGCGCGGCCGGAAGAGGCATCGGCCGCGGCGGAGTTGCTCGCACGTGGGCCGAGGCCTACGACGGAGATTCGCTCCCCGCCCCCGAGCCGCCCTCGGCGCCCCCCGGCCCTCCGGGACGGGTACGCCGAGCCGGCCGGGCCCGACCCGGATCCCGCGCCGCGCGCAGCAGTTCCCGTACTTCGCCGTCCGTCGTCTGCCCGAAGTCGGCGTAGGAGTTCCCCACGGCGGAGAACGGGAACGGCGTCGTGGCGCACACGACCTCGTCGACCAGGGCCCTCAACTCCCGGCAGGCGGAGGCCGGTGCGGTGGGTATCGCGACGACGACGCGTGAGGGCCCCTGGTCCAGCAGCGCGCGGACGGCGGCCTTCATGCTGGCGCCCGTCGCCAGGCCGTCGTCCACCAGGACGACCGGCCTGCCGGTCAGTTCGGGCCAGGGACGCCCTTCCCGGTATGCCTCTTCCCGCCGCAGCAACTCGCGGCCCTCGCGCTCCGCCACGCTTCGCAGTGCCTCGTCGGAGATGCGCAGGCTGCGGATGACGTTGTCGTTGCGCACCGTCACGCCACCGCCGGCGATCGCTCCCATCGCGACCTCCTCATGACCGGGAACGCCCAGTTTGCGGACCAGAAAGACATCCAGCGGGGCGCCCAGGGAAAGGGCGACCTCGTACGCCACCGGGACGCCGCCGCGCGGCAACCCCAGAACGATCACTTCCGGATCGTCGATGTGCCCGAGGAGCCCGGCCAGCTCACGGCCGGCGTCACGGCGATCGTGGAACAGACGGTGCGGCATCGATGGCCTCCTCGAAGGCCCGCCGGCCCGGACTCACCACCTGAGGCGCGCACCTCACGCGGGTCCCGAGTCGTTGTCCGAGCGCGGACTTCGCTCCCGCAATTTTACGTCGGCAGCCACCGGCCATGACGGATCGCCCTCTTCGACCCGGACCGCCGTCCGCACAGACGGCCGTCCCCGCGCGCCGTACGACGGGCCGTGTCCGATGCGCGTTCCCCGCCGACGGGAACGCCCGCGACGCCGATCGGCGCCGGGGACTGCCCGCCGATGCCCGATGCGATTCCTTACGGCCGGCCCCGGCCTCGTAAGCTGACCGGCCATGGACACCAGGGGGGCCGGCAGACGCATCGTCGACGGCCGTTTCGAACTGCTCGGCAGGCTTGGCAGCGGCGGCATGGGCACCGTGTGGCGGGCCCGCGACATCGTTCTGCACCGCGAAGTGGCGCTGAAGGAGGTGCGGCCCGCGGACCCGGCGGTGGAGGGGTCGGACCCCGCCCGGGCACGCATGCTCAGTGAGCGCGTCCTGCGCGAGGCCCGGGCGCTCGCCCGTATCGCCCACCCGCACGTCGTCACCATCTTCCACATCGTGGACGGTCCCGAGGTCCCCTACCCGTGGATCGTGATGGAGCTGGTGGACGGTGAGTCGCTGCACGACCGGCTCACGCGCGGTCCGCTGACCGTCCCCGAGGCGCTCGGCGTCGGCCGGGGCGTGCTGTCAGCGCTCCGCGCGGCCCACGGCGCGGGCATCCAGCACCGGGACGTCAAGCCCGCCAATGTGCTCCTGCGCCGGGACGGCAGTCCGGTGCTGACGGACTTCGGCATCGCCGCGCTGCGCGAGTCCGCCGGTCTCACCGCGACCGGTGACCTCATCGGCTCGCCCGAATACATCGCTCCCGAACGCATCCGCGGCGAGGAGGGCAACCCCGCCTCCGACCTGTGGTCGCTCGGCATGCTGCTCTACGTCGCTCTGGAGGGCACGCATCCGCTGCGCCGCGGCACGAGTCTGTCGACCCTGGTCGCGGTCCTCGACGAGCCGATTCCGCCGCCGGTGCGGTCCGGAGCGCTCGCTCCCGTACTGAACGCCCTGTTGGTACGCGACACGGCCGCGCGTCCGGACGCGGAACGGCTCGCGGCCATGCTCGACGGCGCCGCGCGGGAGGTTCCCGGCGGGGCGCCGCCACCGCCCGCGGCTCATTCCTACGCGCCGCCCCACAACGCGCCTTCCGTCAACGCGGCACCCGGCAACGTGCCTTCCGTCAACGCGCCGCCCCACAACGCGCCTCTTGTCAACGCGGTGCAGGACCTTCCACCGGGTGCACCGCTCGGTACCTTCGGTCCGCCGCACCCCTCCACACTGCTGCTCGGCCACACGCCCCAGCCGGCCACCGGGCCCCAGGCCGCCGCGCGCAGGCCGGAGCGCGGCAGAAGGATCGCCGTCGTCGTCGGCGCCGCCGCGGCGATCACCGCGGTGTCGCTGTTGCTGTTCCAGGTCCTTCCCGGTGGCGGTGACGGGGAGAAGGACTCGGCGGGGAAGGCCCCGGCCGCTACGGGCGGTGCCTCGGGCTCGGAGAAGGACCGGACGCCCGGCGGGGGCTCGGACACGGACACGGGCACGGAACAGCCGGACAAGGCAGCGCTGCCGCCGTCGCAGAAGTCCGCCGACCTGCTGACGCCCGCCGGCGTGCGCGAGGTGATCAAGGCACTCGAAACCACGGCGCACACCACGAAGTTCTTCGAACTCGTCGTGTACGAGGAGTACGCGATCGCCCAGGTCCCGGTGAAGGGCAGCCGGAAGAAGTACGACCGCTACGAGTACCGCGACGGCCGCGCGTCGAAGCAGGGACCGGGCGGCACGGTGATCGGCACGGACGAGGGACCGGTCGACGTCAGCAAGGTCACGTGGGACAAGCTGCCGACGCTGATCAGCCGGGCCAACCGCGAGCTGGGCATCAGCGAGCCGACGATGCGTTATGTCATCGTCCGCGGGCCCGTCTTCGAGGACGTCCCCACGGTGAACGTCTACCTCACGGACGACTACAGCTCGTCCGGATATCTCGCGGCGGACTTCAAGGGCACGGTGCTGAACAAGGTGGCGGCCGAGAACTGACGTCCCCTGGGCCCGTCCCGCTTGCCGCGCACCGCGCTCATCCGGCTGAGCCGTCCGCCCCGTCCCACGGGCACCGCCGCAGTCGGAGCCAAGGGGAACAGTCATGAGATCCGCCCAACTCGCCGCCGCGGGGCCGGCGCTCGGCGCGGCCCTCTCCCTACTCGGTGCCACCGGCACCGCGCAGGCGACGGGGACCCGTGTCACGGGCACGGCCACCACCGTGCGGGCCCACAGCAACATCCGTGACGCGCCGACCACCAGCAGCAGGCTGATGGGCACCACGACGAGGGAGACCGAGGCGGGCGTCGAGTGCTACCAGCGCGGCCGCGCGTCACGGCGGGCGGATACACCACGGACGTCCGGTACTTCGGCACCGTGCTCGACTACGGCATCGGCCACATCTGCTCCAGCGCGTGGGTCCGGGGCGGCAACGTCAACGTCGGCAGGGACCCGGGAGCCGGCATTCCTCCCTGCTGACCCTTCTCCATACCGGAGTTGCCGCCGGGCCGAGGGGCCATTCGCCTGAACTTTCGCCCCTCGGTCGGCGAAGAGCGGAGGCGCCGAACTGAATCCGAGGGAAATTCAGTGGCACGTGACATCCGCCATCTATCCCTGACAGGGACATGACGTCACGCTGAACGTGCCTCGTGAGAGCCCGCGAGGCGACAAGGCCCCAGTCACGGAGGTTCCGCATGCGCCGCCGTTTCGCCTTCCCTCTCGCCGTGGTCACCCTGTCAGTACCCCTGGCACTGATCCCCGCCACGTCCGCCTCGGCCGCACCGGCCGACAAGCCGCAGGTCCTCAGCTCCTGGACCCAGACCAGCGCCTCCAGCTACAACGCGTGGAACGCCGCCCGCCAGAACCAGGGCGCCTGGGCCGCGTACGGTTTCAACTGGACGACGGACTACTGCAGTTCCTCGCCGGACAACCCGTTCGGCTTCCCCTTCCAGACGGCCTGCGCCCGCCATGACTTCGGGTACCGCAACTACAAGGCCGCAGGCACGTTCTCCGCCAACAAGTCCCGTATCGACTCGGCGTTCTACGAGGACCTCAAGCGCGTCTGCGCCGGCTACTCGGGAGCGACCAGGACCGCCTGCAACAGCACCGCCTGGACGTACTACCACGCAGTGGACATCTTCGGTGTCGCGCCGGCCACGGCGGGCACAGCAGTACAGGCCGCCTGACGGTTCGTCACGGTGGCGGGCGGGCCCGGGTGCTTCTCGCACCCGGGCCCGCAGCGCTCGCGTCGCGATCCGTCGTGCGACTCCTCATTTCGGGTCGTTCATGGCTCTAGGAACGTCAAGGGCCCCGCGCTACCCTCCGCCGCATGATTTCCACGGTGGTCTGGGGTACCGGCAATGTCGGCCGTGCGGCCATCCGCGCCGTCGAGGCTCATCCCGCGCTGAAGCTCGCGGCCGTCATCGTCCACAACCCCGACAAGGTGGGCCGCGACGCGGGCCATCTCGCGGGCCTGAGCGAAGAGTTGGGCGTCACGGCCACCGACGACATCGACACGGTGCTGGCCGCGAGTCCACGCGCCGTCGTGTACGCGGCCTCCGGTGACATCCGCCCCGATGAGGCCCAGGCCGACATCGTCAGGGCCGTCCGGGCCGGCGCGGTCGTCGTCACTCCCGCGCTGTACGCGCTCTACGACCAGCGCAACGCCCCTCAGGAACTGCGCGACCCGGTCCTGGCGGCCATCGCGGACGGCGGCGGATCACTGTTCGTCTCCGGCGTCGACCCGGGGTGGGGCAACGATGTACTGCCACTGCTGATCAGCGGACTCGGTACGTCCGTGGACGTGATCCGGTGCCAGGAGATCTTCGACTACTCCACCTACGACCAGCCGGACTCGGTCCGGTATCTGGTCGGCATGGGCCAGCCGATGGACTACGAGCCGCTGATGCTGGCGCCGTCGATCCCCACCATGGTGTGGGGCGGACAGATACGGCTGATGGCCAGGGCGCTCGGGGTCGAACTCAACGAGATCCGCGAGACGTTGGACCGGTGCCCCCTCGACACCACGGTCAGCACCAGGACCATGGGCGACTTCGAGGCGGGTACCCAAGGGGCCGTGCGGTTCGAGGTGCAGGGCATCGTCGAGGGTGAGCCGCGCATCGTCATCGAGCACGTCACCCGTATCCACCCGTCCTGTGCTCCCCACTGGCCCACACCGCCGGACGGCGCCGGCGCACACCGGGTGATCATCGAGGGCCGCCCGCGCATCGAGGTCACGGTCGAGGCCACCGACGAGGGGGAGAACCGGTCGGCGGGCGGGAACGCCACGGCGGTCGGCCGGCTGGTCAACGCCATCGACTGGCTGGTGGAAGCGGAACCCGGACTCTATGACGCACTGGACGTCCCACTGCGCGCCGCAGTCGGCAGGCTCGGAAGGAGCCGGCGATGAACATCGACATTCCCGAGGGCCAGGAGCCGATCGGCTATGTCTGGGGCGAGATGGTCCCGGGCATCGGCATGGCCGCCGCCAACTTCTCGCTGTCCGTGTACGAGCACACGACCCTGGGACTGCGTGAGTTCGAGGCCGCACGGCTGCGGATCGCGCAGATCAACGGATGCCTCTTCTGCCTCGACTGGCGTACCGACCGGGACGGCGAGAAGGTCGAGGACGAGTTCGCCGAGGCGGTGACGCAGTGGCGCACCACGGAGGCCTTCGACGACCGCACCCGGCTGGCCGCCGAGTACGCGGAGCGGTACGCCCTGGATCACCACGGCCTCGACGACGAGTTCTGGACCCGGATGACCGCTCACTACAGCCAGCACGAGATCGTGGAGCTGAGTATGAGCATCGGCTCCTGGCTGGCGTTCGGCAGGCTCAATCATGTGCTGGGTCTCGACGCGGTATGCGTCCTGCCCCACTGAGGTGTCCGGGGCCGCTCGGTGAGATGGGCCGGCCCCGGCTCCCGGCCGACCCGCGTGAAGGCTCGTCCCTCGGCCTCCGCCGGTCGTCGCCGGTCGGTTCCTTGCTACAGGTCTGCGCCGGTCAGTCGGTTCCTACAGGTCTGCGGCGATGATTCTCTCGATGTTCCGTTCGGCGAGCGCCGTGATGGTGACGAACGGATTGACGCTGGTGTTGCCGGGGATCAGCGCGCCGTCGATGACGTACAGACCCGGATGGCCGTGGAGGCGGCCGTAGTTGTCGGTCGCCTTGTTCAGAACCGCACCGCCGAGCGGGTGGTAGGTGAGGTGGTCCCCCCAGATCTTGTAGGCGCCGAAGAGGTCGGTCCGGTAGATGGTCCCTTCCTTCGCGTTGATCTTGTCGAAGATCGTCTTGGCCATGTCGATGGACGGCTGCTTCCAGGCCGTCTGCCAGTTCAGATCGGCGGTGCCCGTCGCGGCGTTCCAGGTGAACTGGGCGCGGTGCGGGTTCTTGGTGATCGACAGATAGAACGAGGCGAACGTCTCGATCCCGGTGGGGAGCGGTGCGACCTCCGCGAACGCGCCTCCGGCGGCCCAGTTGTCGATGCCGGAGCAGGGGATGGACGACTGGAGCTTGCCGGTCGGGTCCCACAGGTGGTTGGCGCGGCCGCACATGACGTTGCCGTTGTCACCCCAGCCCTTGCCGATCTCGGAGTTCAGGCCGGGCAGCGCGCCGGTGGCCTTCAGCTTGGTCAGGAGTTTGCTGGTGCCGACGCTGCCGGCCGCGAAGAACACCCTGTCCGCCGTCACGCTCTTGGTGGTGACCGTGTCGCCGTTGGTGTTGATCTCGTCGATGACGACGGTGTAGCCGCCCGCGGCTGCCGGACGGACCGAAGTGACCTTGTGCAGCGGTGAGATGGCGACCCGGCCGGTCGCTCTGGCCTGAGCGATGTAGGTCTTCTGCAGGGACTTCTTGCCGTAGTTGTTGCCGTAGAGGATCTCGCCCTCCAGCGCCGACTTGGGAACGGTGCCTGCCGCCTCCTGCTTCATGTAGTCCCAGTCGTACACATCGGGCACGAACACGAACGGGAAGCCGGAGCGCTGGGCGTGCTTACGGCCCACCCGGGCGTACTGATAGCACTCCGCGGTCTCGAACCAGGCCGGGTCGATCGTGCTGACCCCGAGCGCGGCGTTGGCGCGCGGGTAGTAGACGTTGTACATCTCGTCGGTGTTGACCGAGGGGAGGACGGCCGGGAAGTTCTCGCGGCGGGGTGTGACCGCCATTCCGCCGTTGACCAGGGAGCCACCGCCGACTCCGCGCCCCTGGTAGACGATGATCCCGCCCATCTCCTCGGCGTCCAGGATCCCGGTGTAGCGCGGGATGGCCTTGTCGATCGGGAATCCGAGGAAGTTGCTGAGGGGCTGTTTGGTCTTGGTGCGCAGCCAGTAGGAGCGTCTGTCCGGCTTGGTGGTGTTGGCGAAGATCTTGCCGTCCGGACCGGGGGTGTCCCAGGCCATGCCCATCTCGACCATGTGCACGTCGATGCCCGCCTGGGCGAGACGCAGGGCGGCGACCGAGCCGCCGTAGCCGGTGCCGATCACGAGGGCCGGGACATGGGCGCCCGGCGGAATCGGAGCGGGCACGAGGGCGGCTTTCGCCTGGGCGGGGGTGGTGTGACCGGCCAGAGTCACGGCGCCCAGAATGGAACCGGTTCCTGTGATGAATCGGCGGCGCGACACGCCTTTGGGGGTCTTGTCGTGCAGGTGAGCGTCGGTCATGTGATGTTCCTCACTCTTGACGAATGGGAACACGTTCTACTGCTGCCCGCATGGGAAGTCACTACATACCTTTAGGTAACTTGTGTCCGATCACATATCTGGATCACCTGGTCACGGCCTCCCACGGGTAACGGTCGGGAAGTGCCGGCACCCGGACAGGCGAGCAGAACGCGCGGTCAGGGACCGGGCCGGGCTGCAATGAACAGGTGACCGCGACCCCCGACGACTGCCTCGCGCACAATGACTGGATCTGCGGTGATTATGTGTCCACCCGCCGTGAGATCCTCTGGGACGCCGTCCTCCAGCACCTCCAGCTCACGCTGATCGCGGTGGCGCTCGCCCTGCTGCTCGCCGTCCCTCTCGCCGTCGCGGCACGCCGCTGGCGCTGGGCCGCCGGCCCCGTGCTCGGGGTGACGACCGTCCTCTACACGATCCCGTCGCTCGCGATGTTCTCGCTGCTGCTCCCCGCCTACGGGCTCTCCGCCTCGCTCGTCATCGCGGGTCTGGTCCTGTACTCGCTCACCCTGCTTGTCCGCAACATCCTCGCCGGACTGCGCGCGGTACCGCAGGAGACCCGGCAGGCCGCACGCGGAATGGGCTACGGCCCCATCCGCCTGCTGCTCGCCGTCGAACTGCCGCTCGCGCTGCCCGCCGCCATGGCGGGACTGCGGATCGCGACGGTCTCCGCGGTCTCCCTGGTCACCATCGGCGCGATCGTCGGCTATGGCGGTCTCGGCAACCTCATCTACGCGGGAATGAACACCTACTTCAAGGCCCAGGTGCTCACCGCCTCCCTGCTCTGCGTGGTCATCGCCGTCGTCGCGGATCTGCTGCTCCTGCTCGTCCAGCGGTTCGCCACGCCCTGGACGCGACGGGGTCAGGCATGAACACCCTTTCAGCCGCCTGGGACTGGCTGACCAGCGCCGCCAACTGGTCGGGCGCCAACGGCGTCTGGAACCGGCTCGGCGAGCATCTGTTCCTCACCGTCGTATGCCTCGGTCTGAGCTGTCTGATCGCCCTGCCGGTCGCTCTCGTCCTCGGGCACCTCGGCAAGGGCGGTGCGCTGGCCGTGAACATCTCCAACGTCGGGCGCGCGGTGCCCACGTTCGCCGTACTGGTCCTGCTGCTGCTCAGCCCGATCGGAAGCTACGGCTCCTGGCCGACGATCATCGCGCTGGTGCTGTTCGCCGTTCCGCCGCTGCTGACCAACGCCTACGTGGGCATGCGCGGAGTCGACCAGGACGTCGTCCGCGCGGCCCGCGGCATGGGAATGACCGGCCGCCAGATGCTCCTCGGCGTGGAGATCCCGCTCGCACTGCCGCTGATCCTGACCGGGGTGCGGATCGCGGCCGTGCAGCTGGTCGCCACCGCCACCATCGCCGCACTCGCGGGCGGCGGCGGACTCGGACGGATCATCACCGCGGGCTTCAACCTCGCCTCCACCCCGCAGGTGGTCGCCGGGGCGGTGCTGGTCGCGGTGTTCGCCCTGCTCGTGGAGGGCCTGTTCGAACTGGGGCAGCGGCTGGCGCCCGGGTGGGTGCGGGGGAGCGGCGGATGAGGCCCCGCCATGCCCTCGCCGTCGCCTCGCTTGCGGTCCTGACGGCCTGTGCGACGGGCCCGTCGCTGGAGAACCAGGGCGCTGTCACCGAGTCGCCCGGCGACAGCAAGCATTTGACGATCGGATCCGCGGGCTTCACCGAGAGCGATCTGCTGGCCCAGATGTACGCTCTGCTGCTCCAGAACGCCGGCTACAGCACCGAGATTCTGTCCGTGACCAACCGCGAGATCTACGAACCCGCCTTGGAGAGCGGGCAGATCGACGTGGTGCCGGAGTACGCCGCCACCTTCGCCGACTGGCTGAACGCCAAGGCCAACGGACCGAAGGCGGGCACCGTCGGCTCGCCCGATCTCGCCGTGACGATGACGGCCCTGCGGGTGCTGGCGACGCCCCGCGGTCTCACCGTGCTCGACGCCGGGAAGGCCGTCGACCAGAACGCGTTCGCGGTGAGCGCGGCGTTCGCCAAGAAGTACGGGCTCAAGACGCTGAGCGACCTGGGCAGGTCGCGCCGGCCCGTACGGCTCGCGGCCGGTGACGAGTGCGTCCAGCGGCCGTACTGCGAGCCCGGGCTGAAGAAGACGTACGGCATCGACATCACCGCGGTGGATCCCAAGGGCGTCGGCACCACGCAGGCGAAACAAGCGGTCCAGAGCGGACAGGACCAGATGGTGCTGACCACGACGACGGACGGGACGCTCGACGAATTCGGACTGGTGCTGCTGGCGGACGACAAGCATCTGCAGAACGCGGACTACATCGTGCCGGTGGTGAACCGCTCACGCGCCGGGAGCGCCGGCGTCACGAAGGCACTCGGCAAGCTCAACTCGGTGCTCACGACGGCGGATCTGGCGGCCATGAACGAACAGGTGGACAGCTGGCGGCGGTTGCCCGAGGACGTGGCAAGGGACTACCTGGAGTCCAAGGGCCTGCTGCCCAGGCCCGGTACGTGACGGGACCGCATGCCCCCCGACCACGACGTCACGCGCCGCCCCGCGCCGCAGCCGTGGGGGCCGGTGTGAGGAGCTCGATCAGTGCCGCGCGGTGGAGGTCCGCGATCGGGTGGAGAAGGTCCGGATGCCGCAGCAGCGGCGCGGCACGGTGATCCCGGGGGCTCGGGACGGTCAGCCGGCGCGTACCGCCCATGCCGCCGCCCACACCGCCCGCGCCGTGATGCGTCGCGGCCGTGCAGGCAGCGGCGACGACGGCAAGATCGGCGTCGGCCAGCAGGCAGGCCGCCCAGCTGACGACGGTTTCGTCCACCCGTGTGCGCCAGTCGAACTCCGCCGCCCACAGCGGGTGGGTGTCCGCGCCGGTGACGGCGTCCAGCCGGCCGGAGCCACCGGGACCGAGGAGGTCCAGCAGTTCGGCGTCCAGCGCGGTGGGGTAACGCAGGGCGGCGGCGATGGTGACCGCATGCCGTGCCTGGGCCTCGGCCAGGGCGTCGTTCAGCGGGCCGGCCGCCGGCGGGAACGCCGACAGCAGCCAGCGCGCGGAGGCGGCGATGACCGGCGAGAGATGGCTGGACATGGTGGACGGTCCTTTCCCTGTGCCCGCCGTGATGCTGTCACCACTGCGTGGTCGGGTCGCGAGGACTCGCGTGCCCGGGGCGTGCGGGGCCGGCCAGCGTAAGGGCGTCCACCGGAGCGCCGACAGGGCGTACGTCACAGCCGCGCTGCCAGTGCTTCAGGGGCCGCCCGTGGGCCGCGCGGGTCAGGGGTGCGTGACCACCACCACACCTCCGAGAGGGTCAGGAGGTGCCGCGGCCGGCCGGGCGCTCGGCGTGCAGATTCTCCAGGCGCCGCTGCAACACCTGTAGGGCCCCGCGCTGGCGGCCCGGGACGCGCCGCCGCAGGCTGACGAGCCCCGGTGCCAGCGCCCGTGCCCGTGCGACGTCCCTGATCTGCTCCCACTGGTGGTGCGCACGGTCGACGGCGCCCTCGACATCGGGATCATCGGCGGCCTGCTGCCGGGTGAGCCGGGCCTCGGCAGCGGCTATCCACAACTCGCAGCTGAGGGCGGGATCACCCGCGAGGCGAGCGAGATCGGCGCGTACCTCGACCCAGTGCAGGGCTTCGGGAGAGGCGGCACCGTGGCTGCGCAGGGCCTGCTGCTCCCACGAGGCGGCGGCCGCCGCGGCTTCGTGATGCCGCCCCGCGTGTGCGGCGGCGAGGATGCCGGGATGCGGGTCGCCACCGTCGGCGGGACCGCTCACCGAGGCCGCACCGGACCCCGCGGCCGTCGGGATCGTGCTGCCGGCGGCCTGCGCGGGGAGGAGGGACGCCGGAGCGCCGGGGGTCAGAGGCAGGGGCGCGAGTGGGTCGGCCGCGACGACGGCCGCGATGGGAAGCGGCGCCGGCCGGGCATCGGTCTGGGCGCCGCCGCCCGCTCCGGCAGGTGCCGTCGCGTACGGGACGGTGGTGACGGGCGCGTACGCACCGTCCGCCGGGACCGGAGGGGCCACCGGGAGAGCCACGGGCGGGAGGGGAACGTACCCGCCCCCTTCGCTCGCCCCGTGCGGGAGGGGAACGTACCCGCCGCCCACCGTCGTTCCATGCGGTGGCGTGCCCGCGGCCGGCGCCAGCAGCAGCGCACCGTCCACCCCCGCCTGGAGCGACGCCTGCTCATGCAGCGCCGCGAGGGTCGGCCGGGAGCCGCTGCGCCAGATGGAGGCGCAGGCCGCGAGGTAGGCGGGGCCCACCGCGTCCCCGCGCTGCGGGGGCGGTGCGACGCGGCCGTACAGATGCACGCCGGCGCCCAGACCGAGTCCTTCCCGGGCCACCCGTGGCCACGTCTCCGCGTCCGCGACCAGATCCACGACCATCGTCGTGGTGCCGGGCCGTCTGATCATCAGCTCCGCTCCGAGCCAGTGCCAGGGCAGGGCGGTGTACCGCATCGTCGAGGGGGTGGACCGCGCGAGCGCCAGGTGGGGCAGCCGCTGCTTGCGGTCGAGCTGGAGCTGACCGGCGATGTACAGGAACACCGGGCCCTGGGCGGCGGCCGCCGCCCGGATCCGGGTCAGAACGGTCTGCGGGTCGAGCGGGTCCGCGAGTTCGACCACCGTCGCGGCGGCGGTGCCCGTCAGCGCGCTCGGCGGTACGGCGGCCAGCGCGGGCAGCACCGAACTCGCGTCGATCAGACGCCCCTTACCGACCGGCGCGGCCGCGATCAGCAACGCGGTACCTGGTGCCGCCGTGTCCCCTCCCGTGATCACCACACCCAGCACCGTAACCGACGCCGTGCACACCGCCGGCCGGGTGCGAGGTCGTGGGCAGGTCGACGGATACCTCATGGTCCGTCAACATCCCTACAGAGCACCGTGGTTGGGCAGCGAAGCGAAACAGTCATCCGCCCCTGCGCTCGTCGGGGTCGAGCAGTCGATTCCCTGCGGCCGAGTCGACCCGGCCGGCCCGCGACCGTCCCGCCCTACGCGTCCGACACCGAGTCGAAGTCCACCTCATCGCGCCCCACTCCCTGCGCGTCCGCGTCCACGGAACGGCGCAGTGCCTCGTGCAGCTTCGCCGGGGTGAGTACTCCCACGAAGCGGGAGCCGTCCACCACGGCGACCCACCCCGCGTCGTGCTGGAGCATCTCGCTGAACGCCTGCTTCAGCGGCGCTCCGAGCGGTACCCACGCCTCCATCCGGCGGGCCAGCTCGCCGACCGTGCCCTGTTCACCGGCGTTCGCGAGGGCGTCCGCGGAGACCCAGCCGTGCAGATCGCCGCCCGGGCCGAGCACCACCGCCCACCGGGAATCCTCCTCGCGGAGCCGGTCCGCGACCGATCTCGCCGTCTCGTCGAGACGCGCGACCGGCGGCTGCTCCAGGTCGTCCTCCTCGATCACCGTGACCGAGAGCCTCTTCAGCCCGCGGTCCGCACCGACGAAGTGCGCGACATAGGGGGTCGCAGGCGTCCCGAGCACAGCCGCCGGGGTGTCGAACTGCTCGATGCGCCCCTCTCCGTACACGGCGATACGGTCCCCCATCCGTACCGCCTCCTCGATGTCGTGGGTGACCAGGAGCACCGTCTTGCGGACCGTGGCCTGGAGACTCAGGAACTCGTTCTGCAGCCGTTCGCGCACCACCGGGTCCACGGCGCCGAACGGTTCGTCCATCAGCAGAACCGGTGGGTCGGCGGCCAGAGCGCGGGCGACACCCACCCGCTGGCGCTGACCGCCCGAGAGCTGCGCCGGATAGCGGGAGCCGTATGTCGCGGGGTCCAGGCCCACCAGATCGAGCAGTTCGGCCGCCCGTGCGCGTGCCTTCGCCTTCTTCCAGCCGACCAGCGCGGGGACGGTCGCCGTGTTGTCGAGAACGGTCCGGTGCGGGAAGAGGCCGACCTGCTGGATGACGTAGCCGATCCGGCGGCGCAGTGCGACGGGGTCGACACCCGAGATGTCCCGGCCGTCGACGAAGATGCGGCCCGACGTCGGCTCGATCAGCCGGTTGACCATCATCATCGTGGTCGTCTTGCCACAGCCCGAGGGGCCGACGAGCGTGACCAGTTCCCCCTCGGCGACCTCGAAGGACAGGCCGTCGACGGCCGTCGTGCCGTCCGGGTAGACCTTGCTGACCTGCTCGAACCGGATCATGTCCTCACGCTAGAAGCGGCTCCGCGGCCGCGCACACGGGCCGCGACTGTCCGAGTCACGCCCGAACACCGCTGCCGATCATTCTTGTCATGGCCCTTGCAGAGGGGGAGCCGGGCTGCTATTCCATCCGGTTAGGAAAGTTTCCTTTTAGTCCGGGCCCCCCTCACGAACAGGCAACGGAGACCCATGAGACCGTCAAGGAACTGGTTACGCTCGCTCGGCGGCGTCGGCACCCTCGCCGCCGCTCTGCTCCTCGGCCTCACCACGGCCCCCACCGCACCGGCGGCCCCCACGGCCGCCGAGGCCCCGGAAGCGGCGGCCGCCGTCACCCACGAGGCCGAGAACGCCGTCATCTCGCAAGGAGTCGTGGAGTCCAACCACGCCGGCTTCACCGGCAGCGGCTTCGTCAACTACAACAACAGCACCGGCAGTCATGTCGAGTGGACCGTCAACGCGGCACAGGCGGGCAGCACCACGCTGACCCTCCGCTACGCCAACGGCACCACGGTCAACCGGCCGATGACCATCACCGTCAACGGAGCCGTCGTGGCCGCCGACCGGGCCTTCCCCGGCACCGGAGCCTGGACCTCCTGGAACACCGCCACCGTCACCGCCGCCCTCAGGGCCGGCGCCAACACCGTCCGGGCCACCGCGACCACCGCCAACGGCGGCCCCAATGTGGACAGCCTGGCCACCGACGCCGGAGGCCCGCCGCCCGTCGGCCGGACCCCCGTGGAGATCAACGGCCAGCTCCGGGTCTGCGGCACCAAGCTCTGCAACCAGTACGGCAAGCCCATCCAGCTGCGCGGCATGTCCACCCATGGCCTCCAGTGGTACAACCAGTGTGTGACCACCGGCTCGCTGAACGCCCTGGCGACCGACTGGAACGCCGACGTCCTGCGCATCTCCATGTACATCCAGGAGGGCGGTTACGAGACCGACCCGCGCAGGTTCACCGACATGGTCCACTCGATCATCGAACAGGCCACCGCGCGGGGCATGTACGCGATCGTCGACTGGCACATGCTCACCCCGGGCGACCCCCACCACAACCTCGCCCGTGCCAAGACGTTCTTCACCGAGATCGCCCAGCGCCACGGCAACAAGAACAACCTGCTGTACGAGATCGCCAATGAGCCCAGCGGAGTGAGCTGGTCGCGGATCAAGAGCTACGCCGAGCAGCTCATCCCGGTCATCCGGCAGAACGACCCGGACACCCCGGTCCTCGTCGGCACCCGCGCCTGGTCCTCCCTCGGTGTCTCCGAGGGCGCCGACGAGACCGAGATCGTGAACAGCCCGGTCAACGCGGCCAACATCATGTACACCTTCCACTTCTACGC
This sequence comes from Streptomyces sp. AM8-1-1, assembly GCF_032229325.1. Taxonomy (NCBI): domain Bacteria; kingdom Bacillati; phylum Actinomycetota; class Actinomycetes; order Kitasatosporales; family Streptomycetaceae; genus Streptomyces; species Streptomyces sp. AM8-1-1. The sequence continues at coordinate 1,023,565 of NZ_CP135086.1, read as the reverse complement.
GGCGTCGCACGACAGCGAGTACCTCGACACACTCTCGCGCGCGGCCGACAAACTGCCCATGTTTGTCACGGAGTTCGGCACCCAGACGGCCTCCGGCGACGGCGGGAACAACTTCACCCGCTCCCAGCAGTACATCGATCTGATGGCGAGCAAGAAGATCAGCTGGGTCAACTGGAACTACTCCGACGACAGCCGTTCCGGCGCCGTCTTCAAGGACGGCACCTGCAACAGCAATGGCCCCTGGACCGGCACCGGGCCCCTGAAGCCCGCCGGTGCGTGGGTCCGTGACCGGATCCGGTCCGCGGACAACTTCCCGACCGGCTGACCTCCGTTCCCTGCGACTCGCGCCCGCCCATGTGATCCCATGGGCGGGCGTGGGGCGTACAGAACAGGAGCACCAGTGAGCACATACCGCCAGCCGGGAGTCGTCCTCACCGACCGGCATTTCGCCGTCCCTCTCGACCATCGCGACCCGGGTGGCGAGCAGCTCGAACTGTTCGGCCGCGAGGTCGTCGCCGGCTCGCGCGCCGGGGACGAGCTGCCGTGGCTGGTGTATCTGGAGGGCGGTCCCGGCTTCGGCGCCCGCCGCTTCATCGGGCGGCAGGCATGGCTCGGCCGCGCGGTGCAGGAGTACCGCGTCCTCCTGCTCGACCAGCGCGGCACCGGCCGCTCCGGTCCGCAGAACCGGCAGACGCTGGCGGAGCGCGGCGGACCCGAGGCCCAGGCCGAGCACCTCGCCCGCTTCCGGGCCGACAGCATCGTGCGAGACTGCGAGGTCGTCAGACACCGCCTCACCGGCGGTGCGCCCTGGACCGTGCTCGGCCAGAGCTTCGGCGGATTCTGCGCCACGCACTATCTCTCCACCGCGCCCCACGGGCTGAGCGCCGTACTCGTCACCGGGGGACTGCCGTCGCTGGACGCCTCCGCGGACGACGTCTACCGCGCCGCGTACCCCCGCATTGAGCGCAAGGCCGAGGCCCACTACGCCCGCTACCCGCAGGACATCCGGCGGGCACGCCGGATCGCCGCCCACCTCGCCGAGCACCCGACGGTCCTGCCCGGGGGCTACACGCTCACCCCCGAGGCCTTCCAGTCGCTGGGCATCCTTCTCGGGTCCGGGGACGGCAGCCACCAACTGCACTATCTGCTGGAAAGCGCCTTCGTCCGCGTGGGCCGCCGGCACGAACTCTCCGACGCCTTCCAGGAAGCGGTCCTCGCCGCACTGTCCTTCGCGGCCCATCCGCTCTACGCCGTCCTGCACGAGGCGATCTACGCCCAGGGCGAGCGGGCGACGGACTGGGCGGCCGAGCGGGTGCGCGCCGAGTTCCCGCAGTTCGACGCGGCGACGGCCCTCGCGGGCGACGGCCCGCTGCTGTTCACCGGGGAGTCGGTCCACCCCTGGCACTTCGAGGTGGATCCGGCCCTGCGGCCGCTGCGCGAATGCGCCGACGCGCTCGCCGCCCGCACCGACTGGGAACCGCTGTACGACGCCACGCGCCTGGCCGCCAACCAGGTGCCGGTCGCCGCGGCCGTCTACCACGACGACATGTACGTGGACACCGAGCACTCGCTGCGGACCGCGCGTACCGTCCGCGGGCTGCGCACCTGGGTCACGGACGAGTACGAACACGACGGGGTACGGGCGAGCGGCTCACGGGTCCTGGACCGGCTGCTCGGCCTGGCCCGCGGGGAGCTCTGATCCGCCGACTTGCCGGGGAGAGCCGCTGCCCCGCGCAGCACCCGGCAAGGACCGACCCGCACGGTTCGCGGGCCGTGCTGACGCCAGGTCAGCGACGTATCCTGCGGCCATGAGCGCTCCCGTAACGGATCAGCTGGAACCGATGCCCGACGACTGGCGGAGAGCACTGGCCGTCGTCGCGCACCCCGACGACCTGGAGTACGGCTGTGCCGCGGCGATCGCCGGCTGGACCGACGGCGGGCGCGAGGTCTCCTATCTCCTCGCCACCCGGGGCGAGGCGGGCATCGACACCATCGCGCCCGCCGAGTGCGCACCGCTGCGTGAGCGGGAGCAGCGGGCGAGCGCGGCGGTCGTGGGGGTGTCCACGGTGGAGTTCCTGGACCACCAGGACGGCGTGATCGAGTACGGCGTCTCCCTGCGCCGGGACATCGCGGCGGCGATCCGGCGCCACCGTCCCGAACTGGTCATCACCCTCAACCACCGCGACACCTGGGGCGGTGTCGCCTGGAACACCCCCGACCACCGGGCGGTGGGCCGGGCGACGCTGGACGCGGCGGGGGACGCCGGCAACCGCTGGATCTTCCCCGAGCTCATCTCCGAGGAGGGTCTCCAGCCGTGGAACGGCGTCCGCTGGGTGGCGGTCGCGGGCTCCACCACGCCGACGCACGCGGTCGACGCGACCGCGGGCCTCGAACGCTCGGTCCGCTCGCTCCTGGAGCATCGCAGCTACATCGAGGTCCTGACCGACGAGGACCCGGAGGAGTACTGCCGCACCTTCCTCGTCGGCAGCGCGGAAGCCGTCGGTGCGCGGTTCGGTGGCCGACCGGCGGTCGCCTTCGAGCTGTTCGGACGCTGACGGCGGAGGTACGCTGCCCTGATTTCTGATGATGCGTCAGAAGGGGTGGCGATGATCGACACACTGGACCGGGATATCGCCGAGGGTGAGGAGCGCATCCGCCTCGACATCGCCGACGGCGTGGGCGTCCTCACCCTGTGCCGGCCCGCCACGCTGAACGGCTGGAGCTGGGAGTCCACCCGTCAACTGGGCCTGATGGCCGACCGGATCCGCTTCGACGACAGCGTCAGAGCGGTGTTGCTGCGGGCAGAGGGCCGTGCCTTCTGCGCGGGCATCGATGTCACCGCCCCGGGCGGCGCGATCACCGGCAGGTCCGCGGCGGAGCGCACCCAGCGCTACCACGAGGGCATCCGCTGGGCGCACGAGCGCTTCGCGGCCTTCGCCGGACTGCCGCAGCCGGTCGTCGCCGCGGTGCAGGGATACTGCCTCGGCTTCGGTTTCGAGCTCGCGTTGATGGCGGACATCCGCGTCGCCGCGGACGACGCCCTCTTCGCCCTGCCCGAGGCGCAGTTGGGGGTGGCGGTGGACGCGGGCGGTGATCTGCGGATCGCGCGCGAGGCGGGCGCGGGCTGGGCCAAGTACCTGGCGCTGACCGGCCGGCGCATCGACGCGGCGACGGCCGCGCGCCTGGGTCTGGTCCAACTGGTCTGCCCGGCTGGCGAACTGGCTTCTGCCGCGCAGGAACTGGCGGCGGAGATCGCGCGGAACGCGCCGCTCGCGGTGCGGGCCGTCAAGCGCGACATCGACGCGTTCGCGGACGCCGGTCTCGCGGAGGCCCTCGACCGTACGGCGCAGAGCGCGGCGCTCACGCTCACCTCGGAGGACTGCCGCGAGGGTTACACGGCCAAGGCTGCGCGCCGGCCCCCGGACTTCGAGGGCCGGTGACCGCGCGCGCCACGAGCCCGGCGCGACCCGAGCGGCGGGCTGTGGGTCAGCCGGCGAACGGACCCCGTCCCAACTGCTCGCGCACGGTCACCACCGGCTCGTTCACCAGTGCCCGCCGCTGCCAGTTGGCGCCGTCCACCACCAGGGTGTGCCCCGTGATCAACTGGGCGTAGGGGGAGGCGAGGAACGTCGCCGCCCACCCGATCTCCCTCGGCTGCCCCACCCGCAGCGCGGGTTGTCGGACGTCCTTGTCCTCCGCCCGGTCGAGACCGCCCCGCAGATCGGCGCTCATGTCGTCGTGCGGCACCAGCCCCGGCACCAGGGCGTTGATCTGGATTCCGTACGGCCCCCATTCGACGGCCAGGGTCTCGACCATGTTCTGCACGCCCGCCTTGGCCGCCGCGGAGTGCACGAACCCCGGCCCGCCCGTCCAGGCGTACGACGCGCCGAGATTGATGATGGACGCCGGTGTGCCCGCGGCCAGATGCCGGCGGCCGAACTCCTGCGTCATGAACCAGGTCCCGCTGAGGGTGATGTCCACGACGGCACGCCAGCCGTTGGCGGACAGCTCCTCGGCGGGCACGGGGAAGTTGCCCGCCGCGTTGTTGACGAGCACGCCCGGCAGGCCGAAAGCGGCCTCGGCGGCATCGATGACCTCCGCTATGCGGTCCGGTTCGCGTATGTCGCACAGGGCTGCGGTCACGCGGCCGCCGAGTCCGGCGAGTTCGTCCTGCGCGGCCTTGAGCCGGTCGGCCTTGCGGCCCACGATCATGAGGTCCGCGCCGAGCCTGGCGAACTCCGTCGCGATCGCCTTCCCGAGGCCCGAGCCGCCTCCGGTGACGATCACGCTCCTGCCCTCGAACGTCCCCTTGGGCAGGGCGGCGGCGCCGAGGGGCGGAGGCGCGGGAATGCCGAGACGATCTGTCATGAGGGCATGAGTATCCGGTGGCGGCCGAATCGTCCATGGGCTCGCACCGATCTTTGATCTCGACGATGCCGGTGCTGGGAGCCCGAAGGTCACGGGATTGACAAATGGCCTTGCTGTTTCTGCAATGGTTCCATGAACGACGAACCCGCGCTCGATTCCGTCCTCGACGAGGTCGGTCCCCGTCTCCGGCGTATCCGCCGCGACCGTGGTGCCACCCTCGGCGCCCTCTCCGAGGTGACCGGGATCTCCGTCAGCACGCTCTCCCGTCTGGAGTCCGGTCAGCGCAAGCCCAGCCTGGAGCTGCTGCTGCCCATCGCCCGCGCCCATCAGGTGCCGCTCGACGAACTCGTCGGCGCCCCGCCCGTCGGGGACCCGAGGGTGCGGGCGAAGCCGATCGTGCGGCACGGGAGGACCATGCTGCCGCTCACCCGCCAGCCGGGCGGCCTCCAGGCGTACAAGGTCGTGCAGGAGCCGAGTGGTCAGCAGCCCGATCCCCGGACGCACGAGGGCTACGAGTGGCTGTACGTCCTGTCCGGGAAGCTCCGGCTGGTGCTCGGCGAGCACGACGTGCTCCTCGGAGCCGGCGAGGCCGCGGAGTTCGACACCCGGGTCCCGCACTGGTTCGGCCCTGCCGGCGAGGAGAGTGTGGAGTTCCTGAGCCTGTTCGGGCCGCAGGGCGAGCGTATGCACGTCCGGGCGAGGCCGAAGCAGAGCTGACGCCCCGGGCGGAAGGAGGGGCGACGCTCCCGTCGGGCCAGGCAGGGGTTCGCGGTGGGCGGGGGCCTGCGCGGCCGGAAGGGGGCTTCCCGAGCGGCAAGCGACCGCTTAGTATGCGAACCGGAGCGCAGTACTGCCTACGGTTTGTGGAGGCCCGGAAATGCAGGCATGGCGAGTGCACCGGAACGGCGAGCCGAGCGAGGTGATGCGGCTCGAAGAGGTGGACCGGCCCACGCCGGGCGACGGGCAGCTCCTGCTGAAGGTCCGCGCCGCGAACATCAACTTCCCCGACGCGCTGCTGTGCCGAGGCCACTACCAGGTGCGCCCGCCGCTGCCCTTCACGCCGGGCGTGGAGATCTGCGGCGAGACCGAGGACGGCCGCCGGGTCATAGCCAACCCCGCCCTGCCGGACGGCGGGCTCGCGGACTACGTCGTGGCCGATGCCGCTGCCGTACTGCCCGCCCCCGAGGCGCTCGACGACGCCGAGGCCGCCGCCCTGCACATCGGCTACCAGACCGGCTGGTTCGGGCTGCACCGCCGGGCCGCGCTGCGGGCGGGCGAGACCCTGCTCGTGCACGCGGCCGCGGGCGGCGTCGGCAGCGCCGCCGTCCAGCTCGGCAAGGCCGCGGGCGCCCGGGTGATCGGTGTCGTCGGCGGCGAGGACAAGGCCCGCGTGGCCCGGGAGCTCGGCTGCGACGTGGTCGTCGACCGCCGCACCGATGACATCGTCGCCGCCGTCAAGGAGGCGACCGGTGGCCGGGGCGCCGACGTGATCTACGACCCGGTCGGCGGTGACGCGTACGCCAAGTCCGCGAAGTGCGTCGCCTTCGAGGGCCGCATCCTCGTCGTCGGCTTCGCGAGCGGTGCCATCCCGAGCCCCGCGCTCAACCACGCGCTGGTGAAGAACTACTCGATCGTGGGCCTGCACTGGGGCCTGTACAACCAGAAGGACCCGGCCGCGATCCTCGCCTGTCACGAGGAACTGACCAGGCTCGCCGCCGAAGGCGCCGTCAAGCCGCTGATCAGCGGACGGGTCGCGATGAAGGACGCAGCCGACGCGGTCCAGCGCGTGGCCGACGGCACCACCACCGGTCGTCTGGTGGTCATTCCGGAAGGAGCCGCCCGATGACGGACGCCGCCGAACTGCGCACCCGCGCGGAGGAGTTGCTGGCCGCACACCCGCCGGCCACCACCGACCGCACCACCTTCCTCAAGGCCCGCTTCGACGCCGGCCTCGCCTGGGTCCACTACCCGAAGGGCCTCGGCGGACTCGACGCGCCGCGCTCTCTTCAGGCCGTCGTGGACGCCGTACTGAACGCCGCTGACGCGCCGGACAATGACCCGCGCCGTATCGGCATCGGACTCGGCATGGCGGCCCCGACGATCCTCGCGTACGGCTCCGAAGAGGTGAAGGAGCGTTTCCTGCGGCCGCTGTGGGTCGGCGACGAGGTCTGGTGCCAGCTCTTCAGCGAGCCGGGCGCGGGCTCCGACCTCGCGGCGCTCGGTACCCGGGCCGTGCGCGACGGCGACGACTGGGTGGTGAGCGGACAGAAGGTGTGGACCTCCAGCGCCCATGTGGCGCGCTGGGCCATCCTCATCGCCCGCACCGACCCCGATCTGCCCAAGCACCGCGGCATCACCTACTTCATCTGCGACATGACCGACCCCGGCGTCGAGGTGCGTCCGCTGCGCCAGATCACCGGCGAGGCGGAGTTCAACGAGGTCTTCCTCTCCGGCGTCCGCATCCCCGACGCACATCGCCTCGGCGAGGTGGGCGAGGGCTGGAAGGTCGCGCAGACGACCCTGATGAACGAGCGCGTCTCCATCGGCGGCAGCCGCATCCCCCGCGAGGGAGGCATGATCGGCCCCGTCACGCAGACCTGGCGCGAGCGTCCCGAACTGCGCACCCACGACCTGCACCAGCGTCTGCTGACGCTGTGGGTCGAGGCGGAGGTCGCCCGCCTCGCCGGCGAACGGCTGCGCCAGCAGCTCGTCGCAGGCCAGCCGGGCCCCGAGGGCAGCGGCATGAAACTCGCCTTCGCCCGGCTCAACCAGGAGATCAGCGGCCTGGAGGTCGAACTGCGCGGCGAAGAGGGCCTGTTGTACGACGACTGGACCATGCGCCGGCCCGAACTGGTCGACTTCACCGGCCGCGACGCGGGCTACCGCTATCTGCGCTCCAAGGGCAACTCGATCGAGGGCGGCACCAGCGAGGTGCTCCTGAACATCGTCGCCGAACGCGTACTCGGGCTGCCGTCCGAGCCGCGCAACGACAAGGACATCGCCTGGAAGGACCTCGCCCGATGACGAAGGCGCCGACGCGGAGCACCCAGCCCGATCTGCTCTACTCCGAGGCCGAGGACGACCTGAGGGCGGCCGTCCGGTCCCTGCTCACCGACCGCGCCGACACCGCGGCGCTGCTGACGCGGGCCGAGGCCGGCACGCCGTACGACGCGGGTCTCTGGAAGGCGCTCGCCGCCGACATGGGCGCCGCGGGGCTGCTCGTTCCGGAGAAGCTGGGCGGCCAGGGTGCGAGTCATCGTGAGGCCGCCGTGGTCCTCGAAGAACTCGGCCGTCAGGTGACTCCCGCGCCGTATCTGACCAGTTCGGTCATCGCGACCGAGGTCCTTCTCGCGCTCGACACGGAAACGCCGGAGGTCGCCGACCTGCTGGCCGCGCTGGCGTCCGGCCGCACCGTGGCCGTGCTCGCCGTCCCGCTGTCGGCCTCCCCGTACGGCCCGCTCGCCGCGGGTGAGTCCCGGGTCCCGGGTGTCGCCGACGCGGCGGCCGCCGATGTGTTCCTGGTGCTGCGGTCCGACGGCCTGTACGCGGTCGAGGCCGGGGAAGTGGGCGTCGAGGCGCAGACGCCGCTCGATCTGACGCGGCCTCTCGCGGCCGTGACCGTCCCCGGTACCGCGGCGGCCACCCGGCTCGCGGACTCCGACGCGGCGGAGGCGGCGGTCCGCCGTGGACTGCTCGCCGGGGCCGGGTTGTTGGCCTCCGAGCAGCTCGGCGTGGCCGAGTGGTGCTTGGAGGAGACCGTCCGGCACACCCGGGAGCGCCATCAGTTCAACCGGCCGATCGGCTCCTTCCAGGCGCTCAAGCACCGCATGGCGCAGCTGTGGCTGGAGGTCGTCTCGGCGCGCGCCGCGGTCAGGAACGCGGCCGACGCCCTGGCCACCGACAGCCCGGAAGCGGCTCTCGCGGTCGCCATCGCCCAGGCGTACACCTCACGGGTCGCGGTGCACGCGGCCGAGGAGTGCGTCCAGCTGCACGCGGGCATCGGCATGACCTGGGAACACCCCGCCCATCTCCACCTCAAGCGGGCCAAGTCGGACTCGATCGCCCTCGGTACCGCGGGCAGCCACAAGGAGGCTCTGGCCGAACTGGTCGACATCGAGGCTCCGTAGGCCGCCCCCGCACCGCCTTGCGGACCTGCGTAGTCCGCTCCCCTTGGCGTGCTGTTTAATTGCGAATCGTTCGCAATAACAGTGGATCTTCATTAGGGGAGTGGGCCATGTCCGCCCGATCGATACGAGGGCTGGCCGCAGCGACGCTGGCCGCCGCGCTGACCGTCGGCGCGGCGGCCTGCTCCAACCCGGACAGCGGCGCGGCCGGCAAGAACGGCGACGGGGAGTCCGCCGTCGTCGGCATCGCGTACGAGCCCGAGAGCCTCAGCCCGCTGCTCGGCTACGGCAAGGACGGCAACGCGAAGATCTTCGACGGTCTGCTGGCCCTCGACCGCGGGATGAACCTCAAGCCCGCACTCGCCGCCGCGCTGCCGAGAATCAGCGAGGACCGGCTGACGTACACCTACAAACTGCGCCAGGGCGTGAAGTTCAGCGACGGCAAGCCGTTCGGTGCCAAGGACGTCGTCTTCACCTACCGCACCATCCTGGACAAGAAGACCAACAACGCCTCCAAGTCCGAGCTCGACGCCATCAAGGACGTCAGGGCGACCGGCGAGGACACCGTGGTCTTCACGCTGAAGTACCCCTACGCGCCCTTCGCCGAGCGCACCGTCCTGCCCATCGTTCCTGAGCACGTGGTGGCCGGACAAGACGTCAACACCGGCCCGTTCACCACCAAGCCGATCGGCACCGGGCCGTACGTCCTCACCGGATGGTCCAAGGGCGAGAAGATCAGCCTCAAGGCGAACCCCCACTACTGGGGCGGGGAGCCGAAGGTGAAGAAGTTCACCATGGCGATCATCAAGGACGACGACGTCCGCGCCACGCGACTGCGCGCGGGCGACCTCGACGGCGCCATCCTGCCGCCCAACCTCGCCAAGGGGTTCAAGGGCGACGGGGCGAAGAAGACCTACGCGGCCACGACGTACGACTACCGGACCGTCACGCTGCCGACCCACAACAAGGTCGCCGGCGACACCGCGATCCGTCGGGCGCTCGATGTCGCCGTCGACCGGCAGACCATGGTCGACAAGATCCTCGAAGGTGCCGGCAAGCCCGCCTACGGTCCGGTCCCCACCGGCAGCGAGTGGTTCACCCAGGGCACCGAGCGCCCCCACGACCTGGCCCGCGCGAAGAAGATCCTCGACGACGCCGGCTGGAAGCCCGGCAAGAACGGGATCCGCGAGAAGAACGGCGTACGCGCCGCGTTCCCGCTCTGGTACCTCGCCGGTGACAAACTCCGCCAGGAGCACGCCCTCGCCTACGCCTCCGACGCCAAGAAGGCCGGTATCGCCGTCACCACGCAGGCCGGCACCTGGGAGGTCATCGAGCCGCGGATGAAGGACGACGCGGTCCTCGCCGGTGGCGGTGCCCCGGCGGACCCCGACTTCGACCAGTATCTGCTGCTCACGTCCTCGTTCGGCGGCGACGGCTTCAACAACATGGCCCGCTACGACAACCCTGCCGTCGACGCGGCCCTGGCCGAAGGCCGCAAGAGCGGCGACAAGACCGTGCGCAAGGCGGCCTACGACACCGTTCAGCGCGAACTGGTGAAGAACCCCGGCTACACCTTCCTCACCCACATCGACCACCTCTACGTCGTCGCCGACCGCTGGGACGGACTGACCACCCAGGTCGAGCCGCACGACCACGGGCTCGCCTCCGGCCCCTGGTGGAACGTCGAGGACTGGACCCCGAAGCAGTGACCCGCCGCCTTCCCTGGGAGGCGATGGCGCGGATGGCGGGGCGGCGGGCACTGTTCGCCGCCCCCGTGCTCCTGGTCGTGACCTTCGGCGTCTTCGCCGTCGCCGCCGCCTCTCCCTTCGACCCCGTCAAGGCGTACACCGGCACGGCCGGACTGACCGCCACCCAGGAGAACCTGGACCAGATCCGCGCCAACCTCGGCGTCGACCAGCCCCTCGTCACCCGCTGGTGGAACTGGCTGATGTCCGCGCTCCAGGGCGACCTGGGGAACTCCAGCGTCCTGCGCAGGCCCGTCGCCGAGGTCGTCGGCGAGCGGATCGGCTGGTCCGCGCTCCTCGCGGTCACCGCGTTCGCCGTCGCCATCCTGCTCGGCACGGCACTGGGCGTACTGGCCGCCCGCCGCCGCGGCGGCTGGCTGGACCGCTGCGTCAGCTCGGCCGCCTACACCCTCGAAGCGGCACCCGCCTTCTGGCTCGGACTGCTCGCCATCTGGTTCTTCGCCCTCGAACTGGGCGTCCTCCCGGCCGGCGGGCTCACCGACACCGCCAGCGACGTCGTCACCTTCGGCCAGGTCGCCACGCACCTGGTCCTGCCCGCGGCCGTCCTCGGCATCTCCCAACTGCCGTGGTTCTTCCTGTACGTACGCCAAGGGGTCGCCGACGCGCTCGACGAGGACCCGGTGCGCGGGGCCCGCGCCCGTGGACTCGGCGAGCCGACCGTCCTGCTCGGTCACGCCCTGCGCTCCGGCATGCTGCCGATGCTCACCCTCATCGGCTCGCGCGTGCCCGAACTCATCACGGGCGCGCTGCTCGTGGAGACGGTCTTCAGCTGGCCCGGCATCGCCGCCGCCACCGTCCAGGCCGCGACCTCGGTCGACTTCCCGCTGCTGGCCGCGCTCACGGTCCTCGCCACCGCCGCCGTGCTCGCCGGCAACCTCCTGTCCGACGTGCTGTACGGGCTCGCCGACCCGAGAGTGGGCTTCGATGGCTGAGGCAGTGTGGCGCAGTCGCGGGCGCACCCGGCGCTCCACCCGCACCGTCCGGGTCTCCGTCTCCGCCGTCGTGGTGACCGCGGTCGTCCTCGCGGTGCTGGTCGTGCCGCCGATCGCGCAGCTCGACGAGCAGGCGGTCGATCTGTCGATGAAACTGCAACCGCCGTCGCCCGCCCACCCCTTCGGCACCGACGACGTGGGCCGCGACCTGTTGCTGCGGTGCGTCTACGGACTGCGGATCTCGCTGCTCGTGGGCGTCGTCGCCGCGCTGGTCGCCACCGTGATCGGCACCCTGGTGGGCGCAGCCGCCGCGGCCTTCGGAGGCTGGACCGACCGGGTGGTGATGCGGCTCGTGGACACGTTCGCGTCCGTGCCCCACCTGCTCCTCGGCATCTTCATCGTGGCGATGTTCCGCCCCGGGGTCTGGCCGGTCGTCGTGTCCGTGGCGCTCACCCACTGGCTGTCCACCGCCCGCATCGTGCGCTCGGAAGTGCTGTCCCTGCGCTCCCGTCCGTACATCGACGCGGCGATCTCCGGCGGTGCCTCGCGATGGCGCGTCACCGCGCGGCATCTGCTGCCGGGCGTGCTGCCGCAGGCCGGCCTCGCGGCCGTCCTGATGGTCCCGCACGCCATGTGGCACGAATCCGCGCTCTCCTTCCTCGGGCTCGGACTGCCCGCCCACGAGGCGAGCCTCGGCAACCTCGTCCAGTCCGCCCGTGGTTCCCTCCTCGCCGGCGACTGGTGGCCCACCCTCTTCCCCGGGCTGTTCCTGATCATCCCGACGCTCGCCGTGGCGGGCCTCGCGGGCGCCTGGCGGGAGCGGATCAACCCGCGCCGGAGATCGGAGCTGATGCTGTGACCGTCCTGTCCGTACGGGACCTGTCCGTACGTTTCCGGATGCGCGGCGGCCGGCACATCGCGGCCGTCACCGGAGCGACCTTCGACCTCGCCGCGGGGGAGTGCCTGGCCCTCGTCGGCGAGAGCGGCTGCGGCAAGTCCGTGCTCGCCTCTGCCCTGCTGGGCCTGCTGCCGGGCAACGCCCAGACCGCCGGCACGGCGACCGTCGACGGTGTCGAACTGCTCGGTGCCGACGAGCGGACCCTCGCCCGCACGGTGCGCGGGCGCAGGATCGGCCTCGTACCGCAGAGCCCGGCCGCCCATCTCACCCCGGTCCGTACCGTCGGAGCGCAGGTGTCGGAGACGGTGCGCGCGCTCACCGGCACACCGCGCGGGGAACTGCGCAAGGCCGCCGTCGCCGCGGCCGAGCGGGCCGCCTTTCCGGCCGGAGGCCTCGACCGCTACCCGCACGAGCTGTCCGGCGGACTCGCCCAGCGGGCCGCGACCGCGCTCGCCCTCGTCGGCGACGCGCCCCTGCTCCTCGCCGACGAGCCGACCACCGGACTCGACCGCGAGCTGGTGAACCGCACGGCCGACGAACTCCGCCGCCACACCGACGAGGGCCGGGGCCTGCTGATGATCACCCACGATCTGGCGGCGGCGGAACGGATCGCCGACCGGGTCGCCGTGATGTACGCCGGGCGGATCGTCGAACTCGCGGACGCCGACGCTTTCTTCGGCAGTCCCGGCCCCCGCCATCCGTACGCCCGGGGACTGCTCGCGGCTCTCCCCGAACGGGACTTCGTCCCCGTCCCCGGCCTGCCGCCGGAGCTGGGAGACCTGCCGCCCGGGTGCGCCTTCGCCGCGCGCTGCGAGCGCGTGAGCGAACGCTGCGGGACACAGCCCGTTCCCGACGGGGGAGTCGCGTGCCACCACCCCGTGAACGCCCCCGACGACCGGGAGCCCGCCCGTGTTTGAACTGCAGGAGATCACCGCCGGGTACGACCGCGGCCGCCCCGTCGTACGCGACGCATCGCTCACCCTCGCGCCCGGTGCGGCCGTCGGCCTCCTCGGCCCCAGCGGCTGCGGCAAGTCCACCCTCGCCCGCGTGGCCGCACTGCTCCACCGGCCCTACGGCGGCCGCGTCGTCATCGACGGCGAGCCCGCCCGCGGCTGGCGGCACACCGCCCCGCGGGCCCAGCGCACCGCCATCGGCGTGGTCTTCCAGCAGCCCAGGCTCTCCGCCGACCCCCGGCTGCCGCTGCGCGACCTGATCGCCGAACCGCTGCGGGCGACCGGCAGACGCGACGAGGCCGTCCGGCGGACCGGGGAACTGGCCGACCGGGTGGGACTCACCGGGGAGCTGCTGGGCCGCCGTCCGCACGAGGTCAGCGACGGGCAGCTGCAACGTGCCTGCGTCGCCCGGGCGTTGGTGCTCGACCCGCGCTGGCTGATCTGCGACGAGATGACCGCCATGCTCGACGCCTCGACAACGGCCGCACTGGTGGCGGTCGTCGAGGACTACCGCCGTGAACAGGGCGCCGGCCTCCTCGCCGTCGGTCACGACCGGACCCTGCTGGAGCGCTGGTGCGACCGGACGGTGCACTGGTCCGAGGCCTGGACCCCGTGAGCCGCGCGGGGCGGTGCGCCCGGCACGGTCACCAGGTGACGGATGGCCGAACTCTTGGTGCAGCACTGCCGATCAGCGACTTGGCGGGCTGATACTCGGGTGTCCCTCCCGACCCCACGAGCCCGGAGGCACCACCGTGCTGACCACCCGTCGCAGAGCCGTCACGACCCTCGCCGCCGCGCTGGCCGGCGCCGTCGCCGTACCCGCCGCAGCGCAGGCGGCCCAGAACCCCGGCGTGCAGCACCGCCCGCGGCCGCTGCGTCAGGCGCACGCCCACAACGACTACCTGCACGAACGGCCGCTGCACGACGCCCTGTCGCACGGATTCACCAGCCTGGAGGCCGACATCTTCCTGGTGAACGGCGAGCTGCTCGTCGCACACACCCCGGAGGAGCTCGACCCCACCCGCACCCTGCGCTCGCTCTATCTCGACCCGCTGCTGGCCCGCGTGCGGGCCAACCACGGCTCGGTGTACCGCGGTTACGGCAAGCCGGTGCAGCTGCTCGTCGACATCAAGACCGACGGCGTCGCCTGCTACCTCGAACTCGACCGCCAGCTGCGGCGCTACAGCCGGATGCTGACCGGCTACGCGCACGGCCGGGTCCGCCCCGGCGCCGTCACCCCGGTGGTCTCCGGCGACCGCGCGGCGCGCGTTCCCATGGAGGCCCAGCGGCAGCGGTACGCGTTCTACGACGGCCGGCTCGACGACCTCGGCACCGCCACGCCCGCCTCCTTCATCCCGCTGATCTCCAGCAACTGGACGTCGAGTTTCACCTGGCAGGGCATCGGACCGTTCCCCGCGGGTGAACGCGGCACGCTGCACGCGCTCGTCTCCGCGGCCCACGACCGCGGTCAGCGCGTCCGCTTCTGGGCCACACCCGATGTGCCCGGCCCGGCCCGCGACGCCGTCTGGTCCGAGCTGCTCGCCGCCGGCGTCGACCACCTCAACTCGGACGATCTGGCGGGCCTCGAAACCTTCCTGCGCAGGCGCGGCCGGTAGCCGGAAACTCCCGCAGACTGCACCCGTACGGCGGACACGCCAGTCGGCCGTACGGGCCCTCCGCTGCGCCAGACTGACGGCCGAATGCCGCGGATCCGGCGCGGCGGAGGAGGTTGACGATGGCTGTGTCGATTTCGGTCGTACTGCTTCTGGTGGTCCTCGCGGTGATCTTTCTGCGCAACGGCGGACTCAAGCTCTCGCACGCGATCGTGTGCTGCCTGCTCGGCTTCTTCCTCGCGGGCACGAGCATGGCGCCGACCATCAGCGAAGGCGTCGCCGCCACGGCGGAGGTCGTCAGCAGTCTGCGTCCCTGAAGCGCCCGGCGTACCCGACCGGTCAGGCGCCGACGAGATGCGACCGGATCAGGAAACGCACCCCCTCCGGGGCCTCCAGCGAGAATCCGCTGCCACGGCCTTCGACGACATCGACGACGAGCCGTGTGTGGCTCCACCGTTCGTACTGGCTTCTGGAGATCCAGAAGGAGATGTCCTCCTCGACGCCCTCCACCCGGAGGTCCGCGAGAAGGATGTCGGAGGACCCCGTACGGAATTCTCCCTGCGGGTAGCACATGGGGGCACTGCCGTCGCAGCAGCCGCCCGACTGGTGAAACATCAGCGGTCCGTGTACGGCCCGCAGCCGCCGCAGCAGATCGGCGGCGGCCGGGGTCAGCTCCACACGCGGGGTCTCGGTCATGCGCCGAGCGAAGCACGGGCGAGGTTGCAAACCCGTTGCAGAACGCTCGGCCGATCCTTCGCAGGGCAACCGGGGTTGTCATACCTGTGGAATCCAGCCATCCCACTGGTGCAGGATGGTCCGCGCCTGCATCGTTGGTGATCCTCTCCCGCCCGGCGGGGGAGCGCCCGCCGGATGCGGCCTGAGCCTGGCCGGAGGGACGATGGGAGGGTCCCTGGAGGGGCACACTGATGCCGAGGCCCGGAGTGGGTACACAGCGCCTCAAGAGGTGACGACAGGCGGACGGAGGTCGTGGGATGCGCGCTGCGGAGCCTTCCCCTGACCCTGCCGAGGGGGCCGTGCGTCCGGCGGCCATCACGTCCGAGTCCGGCGGCCTGATGGATGTCCTGAACGTCGCCGCCGTCATGCTGGACGCCGAGGGCAAGATCGCACTGTGGAGCCCTCAGGCCGAGAAGCTCTTCGGGTACAGCGCCGAGGAGGCCCTGGGGCGGCCCGCCGCCCGGGTCATGGTGCACGAGCAGCACCATGAGCTGGTGCAACGGCTGTTTGCCGAGGTCATGGGCGGTGAGGGCAACTGGGCGGGGGTCTTCCCCGTACGCCACAAGGACGGCACGTCCCTGCTCGTGGAATTCCGCAATATGCGGCTGGAGGACGACCGCAAGCACCTCTACGCCCTGGGGCTGGCCACCGAGCAGTCCACGTTGCGGCAGGTGGAGCGGGATCTCGCGCTGTCGACCCGGCTCATCGCCCAGTCCCCGATCGGCCTCGCCGTCGTCGACTCGGAGCTGCGGTACATCACCGTGAATCCGGCCCTGGAGCGCATCAACGGTCTCGCCGCCCAGGAGCATGTGGGACGTCACGTCCGTGAAGCCCTGCCGTTCCTGGACACCGTGGCCATAGAGTCCGACATGCGTCAGGTACTCGCCACGGGTGTGCCGATCCTCGACCGTGAGTCGGTGGGACACACCCCGGCCGACCCCGACAACCAGCGCGCCTGGTCCGTCTCCTTCTACCGCCTGGAGTCCTCGAACGGGCGTGTGCTCGGGCTCGCCGTGTCCGTCGTGGACGTCACCGAGCGTCATCGCGCCACGAGCGAGGTGGCCGCGGCCCGCCGGCGCCTCACTCTTGTGGCCGATGCCTCGATGCGGATCGGCACCACCCTCGACCTCGACCGGACCGCACGGGAGCTCGCCGAGGTGTCGGTGCCCGATCTGGCCGACGTCGCGGCGGTGGACGTGCTCGACAGCGCCCTGAACGGCCGAACGGGCCCGGTGGTGCACGACGGCCCCGCCACCTTCCGCGCCCTCGCCGTGGCCGCCTCGTTCTCCACCGACGCCATACGCGCCGCCGACCAGCCCGGCGAGGTCGCCCGCTACGAGGTCGACCGGCTGGTCACCCACTGCGTGAACACGGGCCGGCCGGTCCGCGTGTCCCACGTCGACGAGGACGACCTGCGGCGGATCGCACGCAGCCCCGAAGCCGCGGAGCTGCTGGCGGCCGCGGGTGTGCACTCCTACATGGCTGTTCCCCTCATCGCCCGCGGCGAGGTCCTCGGCGCACTCGACCTGAAGCGCACCCGCAACCCCGAACCGTTCAACGACGACGACGAGCTCCTCGCGGGCGAGCTGGCCGCGCGGGCCGCGGTCTGCATCGACAACGCACGCTGGCACCGGCAGGTGCGCAACACCGCGCTCACCCTCCAGCGCAGCCTGCTCCCGCAGCAGCCGTCGGACCAGCCCGGCCTGGAGATCGCCAACCGCTACGAGCCCGCCCAGGCCGCCAGCGAGGTGGGCGGCGACTGGTTCGACGTCATCCCGCTGAGCGGGGAGAAGACCGCGCTCGTCGTCGGCGATGTGATGGGCAGCGGCATCAACGCCGCCGTCACCATGGGCCAGCTCCGCACCGCCACCCGCACCCTGGCCGAACTCGACCTCGCCCCCGACGAGGTGCTGCGCCACCTCGACCGCATCACCGACCGCATGGGACAGACCATCACCACCTGCGTGTACGCGGTCTACGACCCCCACCAGGCCCAGTGCCTCATCTCCACCGCCGGACATCTGCCGCCGGTTCTGGCCCGTCCCGGCCGGGCGCCCGAACTGCTCGACCTGCCCACCGGCGTACCGCTCGGCGTCGGCGGCTTCCCCTACCGCACCACCACCTTCGACCTGCGGCCGGGCGACGAGCTCGTCCTCTACACCGATGGTCTGGTGGAGACACGGGACGAGGCCATCGACGTCCGGCTCGACCTCCTTCTGTCGCTGCTCGGCGCGCCCGAACGAACCCTGGACGCGACCTGCGAAGTGCTCCTCCAGACGCTGCGGCAGCCGGGGGACCACGACGACGTCGCCCTCCTCATCGCCCGCGCGCGCACCCACCCCTGACACCGCCGCCCCGCCGGCACCGCCTCACGGAGCCGTCGCGCCCGCTCCGCCGCCGTCAGGCGCACGGCCGCCCCGGACGTGCCCCGCCGCCCGCCGCCCCCTACCGTTCACTCTGTGAGTGATCGCCTGAACACGCAGCCGGACCTGCGCCGCGGCGGCTATCTCCGGGCCGCCGGGATCTTCGCGGTGTGCATGGCGGGAACCACACTCCCCACCCCGCTCTACGGCCTCTACCAGGAGGAAATCGGGTTCTCCGAGCTGATCGTGACGGTCGTCTTCGCCGTCTACGCCTTCGGTGTCATCGGAGTCCTCCTGCTCGCGGGCAACATCTCCGACACCGTCGGCCGCCGACCCGTGCTGCTGTGCGGACTGGTCCTCGCCGCCCTCAGCGCGGTGTGCTTCCTGGCCGAGAGCGGACTGCCCCTGCTCTTCCTCGGCCGGTTCCTGTCGGGACTGTCCGCCGGACTGTTCACCGGTGCCGCGACCGCGTTCGTCATGGAATGCGCACCGCCGGGCAAGGAGGGCCGAGCCGCCTTCGCCTCGACCGCGGCCAACATGGGCGGGCTGGGCTGCGGTCCGCTGCTGGCGGGACTGCTCGCCCAGTACGCGCCCTGGCCCCTGAAGCTCCCCTTCCTCGTCCATCTCGCCCTGGTCGCCGTCTCGTTCGCGGTGCTCTGGTTCCTCCCCGAGACCGTGCGCGAGCCGAAGCCGCTGCGTGTCGCCCGCCCGCAGCGGCCCAGCCTGCCGCCCCAGGTGCGCGCCCTGTTCGTACCGGCCGGCCTCGCCGCGTTCGTCGGCTTCTCCCTGCTCGGCGTGTTCACCTCGGTGAGCCCCGCGTTCCTCGCACAGAGCCTCGGCGTGGAGAACCACGCGGTCGTCGGGCTCATCGTCTTCCTCGCCTTCTTCGCCTCCACCGTCGGGCAGTTGCTGGTGCCCAGGCTGGGTGTGGCCCGGGCGCTGCCGGCCGGCTGTTTCACGCTCGTCGCCGGGCTGGCCCTGCTGGCCGGCGCGCTCGCCTGGGACCTGCTGGCGCTCGTGGTCCTCAGCGCGCTCGTCGGGGGCGCGGGCCAGGGGCTCGCGCTCAGGGGCGCCGTCGCCTCGGTCGCGGGCGCGGCACCCGAGGAGCACCGTGCCGGGGTCATCTCCTCGCTGTTCGTGGTCGCCTACACGGGCATCTCGATTCCCGTCATCGGCATCGGATTCCTCGCCGAACCGCTCGGCCTGGAGGACGCCGGACTGGTCTTCATCTGCTGCATGGTGCTGCTCGCCGGATCCGCCGGCATCTATCTCCTCCGCCGCCCGGCGGACCGCGCACGCGTCTGACGAGCCGGGAGCCGTCGCATGGCACACGACACGGACCCGTGGCTCACCGAGCCGCACCATCTGTTCGCCTCGGCCCCGGTGCTGCTCCTGACCCTGGCGACCGGCGCGGTCGACGCCATCAGCTTCCTCGCCCTCGGGGGCGTCTTCACCAGCGTCATGACCGCGAACCTGGCCCTCCTCGGACTCTCCGTCGGAAGCCGGCAACTCCCGCTGGCCGGCCATTCGCTGCTGGCGATCACGGGCTATGTCTGCGGCGTACTCCTCGGGAGCCGTATCACCGTTTTCCGCACCGGGCCGCGGTGGACGGGAGCGCGGTGCGCGCTGCTCGTGGAAACCGTCGTCCTGGGCGGCGCGACCGTCGCCTGGGTCCTGTGGGGCGGCGCTCCGCACAGCGGCGGCAGGCTCGCCCTGCTCGCGGTCATGTCGGTGGCGATGGGAGTGCAGGGCGGGGCCGTGCGGGCCGCCGGCGCCCCCGGGCTGTCGACGACGTACCTGACAGGCGCGCTGACCGGTGCGCTGACGAGCCTCATGACCACCGGCCGGCTCCAGTGGGACAACGCGGTTCTCGTCCTCGTCCTGATGGCGGGCGCGGCGCTGGGCGGGCTGATGCTCACTCAGGCCCGGCCCGCGGCCGTCGGGCTGCCGGCGGCTCTGGTGGCGGCCGCACTGGTCCTTTCCTTCGTCGTTCCGCCGCCGCGGCGCACCTGAAGGGAAACAGGTCTCTTTCCCGCTGAGCGGGGCACACGGTCCTCACCGATTCGAGGGGAGAACCTCCATGCTTGGCATCGCAGCAGCCGTCCTGTTCTTCATCGCGTTCCTCATCAACGCGGCGGAGATCTCGACGAACGACACGTTCACCGCCACCAACATCATGCTCATCGGCCTGATGCTGCTGGGTCTGCAGGTGGCGGGGATAGGGAGCAGCTGGTCGACGCGCAGCCGCAGACGTTGACCTGAGTCAGTGTCGGGAAGGGGGCGGGCCGGATCACCGGCCCGCCCCCTTCCCGTGCGCTCTGTGCCGACGGGCCGGACCGGAAGGTGTACCGGACACGACAGCCGGATGGCGGACATCGGTTTTCGGCGCCGATACGGGGTTACCCGAGCCCCATGACTGAATCGAACAAGCGAGTAACCACAGCGTCGAAGAACGAACACGTCAATGCCGCGCGAGCCGCGGGCGGGCGGGCCAAGCAGGCTTCGTCCCGGGCCGCGGACGCCGCTTCGGACGGTGCGAACGAGGCGCGGAACGCCACGGCGTCGGCCCTCGCGGGCGCCGGGAAGTCGGTCACCACGACTCTGGAGTCGGCCTCCAGGACGGTGGGCGGTGCGGCCGGTACGGCGACGAAGGCGGTGGGCGCGGCAGCCGGCACGGCCTGGCTGTTCATGAAGGCCCGCACCCTGCTCGTCGCGGGCGGTGGCGCGAGCGCCGTCGCGGTGGGCGCAGCGGCCTTCGCGGTCGGCCGGCGTTCCGCACGACGCGGTTTCGGCCCCGTGACCCGTGCGACCGGCGGCCGTATCTGAGTCTCCGCACGCGGCAATCCGCGTCGGTCTCGTACCGAGCACCGGGGACGAGGCCGGCGCGGATTCCCGCGCGTGGCGAACCCGATCCGCTCTGCGGAGATATGAGAGCGTGCGACGCGTGCACATTGATCTGAGCAGCCGGACGGCGGTCGTCACCGGATCGTCCCAGGGCATCGGACTCGCCATCGCGACGGGCCTTGCGCGGGCGGGTGCGAGGACGGTTCTCACCGGGCGGGGCGAAGAGCGTCTGCGGCAGGCCGCGGGCAGCCTGATCGAGGCGGTGCCGGCGGCCGATGTGGCGACCGTGACCTGCGACCTGACCACGGAGGAGGGCGCCGGGCTGCTGGGCCATGCGGTCCCCGACGCCGACATCCTCGTCAACAACCTCGGCATCTTCGGACCCACCGAAGCCCTGGACATCACCGACGACCAGTGGCGCGAGTACTTCGAGACCAACGTCCTCAGCGCCGTGCGCCTCATCCGTGCCTATCTGCCCGGCATGAAGGAGCGCGGCTGGGGCCGGGTCCTGAACATCGCCAGCGACTCGGCGCTCGTCGTCCCGGTCGAGATGATCCACTACGGCATGTCCAAGACGGCCCTGCTGGCCGTCTCACGCGGCTTCGCCAAGGACGCCTCCGGCGCCGGGGTGACGGTGAACTCCGTCATCGCGGGACCCACCCACACGCCGGGTGTGGAGGACTTCGTGTACGAACTGGTGGGCAAGGACAGACCCTGGGACGAGGCGCAGCGCGAGTTCATGCGACTGCACCGTCCACAGTCCTTGCTGGGGCGGCTGATCGAGCCCGAGGAGATCGCCAACCTGGTCGTCTATCTCAGCTCCGCGCAGGCGTCGGCGACCACCGGCGCGGCCGTCAGGGTCGACGGCGGCTACGTCGACTCCATCGTCCCCTGACGGACCCCTCGGACACCCCGCGCCACACGCGCGTCCGGGATGATCCCGGACGCGCGGCGCGTTGAACAACTGGCCAGAGACCTTTACCGACGACGGGATGGATGACCATGCCTCTTGAGGGTGAGTACGAGCCGAGCCCGGAGAAGTGGGTGCGTGACCAGGTGGAGCTGTTCGAGAGCTCCGGCGGCTCCAAGGGCACGACGCTGCGCGGGATGCCGGTCATCATCCTGACCACCCGCGGCGCCAAGAGCGGCAAGATCCGCAAGTCCCCGCTGATGCGGGTGGAGCACGAGGGCGAGTACGCCGTGGTCGCCTCGCTGGGCGGGGCGCCGAAGCACCCTGTCTGGTACCACAATGTGGTGGCCGATCCCCGGGTGGAGCTCCAGGACGGCGCCGTGCGCCAGGACATGACGGCACGTGAGGTGACCGGCGAGGAGAAGGCCGTGTGGTGGGCCCGCGCGGTCGAGGCGTACCCCGACTACGCGGACTACCAGAAGAAGACGGACCGGGAAATCCCCGTCTTCGTGCTGGAGCGGGTGCCCGAGGGCCACTGACGGCCCGTCCGAAGGCCGTCAGTGGCCGACGTGCACCCGTCGGTGCCGGTCTATTCGACCTTGGCCCAGTCGAGCGTGCGCTCCACGGCCTTCTTCCAGCCCGCGTAGCCCTCCGCACGCTGGTCCTCGGACCACTGCGGCTCCCAGCGCTTCGACTCCTGCCAGTGGGTGCGCAGTTCGTCGGTGTCGCGCCAGAAGCCCGTGGCCAGACCGGCCGCGTAGGCGGCACCGAGCGCGGTGGTCTCGGCGACGACCGGACGGCTGACCGGTACGCCGAGGACATCGGCCTGGATCTGCATGCACAGGTCGTTGGCGGTCACACCGCCGTCGACCTTGAGCACGTCGAGGTGGACGCCGGAGTCCTGCTCCATGGCCTCCACCACGTCCCGGCTCTGGTAGCAGATGGCTTCGAGCGTCGCCCGCGCCAGATGGCCGTTGTCGTTGTACCGGGCGAGGCCGACGATCGCGCCGCGGGCGTCGGAACGCCAGTACGGGGCGAACAGTCCGGAGAAGGCGGGGACGAAGTACATCCCGCCGTTGTCCTCGACCGTGCGGGCCAGTGTCTCGCTCTCGGCGGCCGTCTTGACGATCTTCATCTGGTCGCGCAGCCACTGGACCGCGGAACCGGTGACCGCGATGGAGCCCTCCAGGGCGTAGACCGCGGGGCTGTCGCCGAACTGGTACGCCACCGTGGTCAGCAGGCCGTGCTCCGAACGCACCAGCTCCGTACCGGTGTTCAGCACCAGGAAGTTGCCGGTGCCGTAGGTGTTCTTGGCCTCGCCCGGCGAGTAGCAGACCTGGCCGACGGTCGCCGCCTGCTGGTCGCCGAGCACGCCGGCGATGGGGATGGCCTCACGCAGGGGCCGCGACGTACGTGTCTCGCCGTAGGCATCCGCGCTGGAGGACGGCTTGATGCTCGGCAGCATCGACCGCGGGATGTCGAAGAATCCCAGCAGTTCGTCGTCCCAGTCCAGCGTCTCGAGGTTCATCAGCATGGTGCGGCTGGCGTTCGTCACGTCCGTGGCGTGGATGCCGCCGTCGGGACCGCCGGTGAGGTTCCACAGCACCCAGGCATCGGTGTTGCCGAAGATGGCATGGCCCTGCTGAGCGGCTTCGCGGACGCCGTCGACGTTCTCCAGGATCCACTGGATCTTGCCGCCGGAGAAGTACGTCGCGGGCGGCAGACCCGCCTTGCGGCGGATGACGTCACCCTTGCCCGAGCGCTCCAGGGCGGCGGCGATGGAGTCGGTGCGGGTGTCCTGCCAGACGATGGCGTTGTAGTAGGGGCGGCCGTTGCGCGGGTCCCAGACGACGGTCGTCTCCCGCTGGTTGGTGATACCGATCGCCGCCAGGTCGGCCGGCGACAGATTTCCGTGCCGGAGGGCGTTCTGGATCACCGAGTTGGTGCGCTCCCAGATCTCGACGGGGTCGTGCTCGACCCACCCCGATCGGGGAAGGATCTGCTCGTGCTCCAGTTGATGCTTCGCCACTTCGTTTCCGGCGTGGTCGAAGATCATGAAACGGGTGCTGGTGGTTCCCTGATCCACCGCGCCGACGAAGTCCGCCATGGCTGTGCCGCCTCTCCTGTCGGATGGGCTGGGTGTTGCCTCCGCGTGCTGCGCGGAGGGCTCGGTCAGCCTTCCGGGGCCGGAACGCGTCCGGGGAATCGCCCAGCCATGGGAGCCTGCTTCCGCCGGTTCGGGACCGGTCGTCGACTGCCCGGGTTGTCCAGAAAACAGCGTAGAACGGACCGCGGTGATCCGCGCGCGATGGGATGCGGTCCCGCCTCCTGCTTGGGCGCTCGGATGGCGCCTGGCAAGAAAGGTGCAGGTCAGGGACTTCTTGTGGGCGGCCCTGCCGGCGCAGGGTCTTGTCGGCCCGCGCGCTCGACGGCTTCGCGCGGGGTGGGGTCACGCGGGGTGGGGTCACGCGGGGACGGCGAGGCTCGGCTCCGGGAAGTGGGCGTCCGGGAAGCTGAGAGTCCGGTAGACCGACACGCCTCCCGCCAGTTCCGTGCACGCCCGTGCCGCGGCGGTGGCGCGGTGCGTGCATGCGGGGTCGGCCGCGTCCAGCAGCACTCCCAGCGTCGTGCCGCTGTGTCCGACGGCCACGCCCAGTCCGCCGACCTCGCGGCAGACATCACGCATGCGCTCCAACGACCGTTTGTGCCGAAGGGATTGGTTCATCAGCGCGCTGCGGGTGGCGACCCGCCCGACCTCCGCGAGGTCGCGGGAGCGTACGGCGCCGGTGAGCCGGTCCAGCAGACGCGCGTACTCGTGCCGGTCCGCTGTCGTGAACGGCTTGGGGATGCGGTTGAAGTCGACGGTGTCGACCGCTCCGCCCTCGTCGATCCCCACCACGGTCATGGCCGGCAGGGACCCGAGGACGGCGCGCAGGCGCACGCTGCGATGGTGGAAGGCGACGATGCCCGGGTAGAGCACGCCGTCTGTGGGTTCGATGCCTGCCAGGAGTCGCTCGATCCGGGCGGCGGGCATCGCGATGCCCAGGGCCTGCCCCACGGCCCGCGCGGTCGCGACCAGGTCGGCCGATGAGCTGGCCAGCCCTTTGCCCTCCGGGATGACGCTGTTGACGGTCAGCACCCCGCCGGTCGGTCGCGGAGTCTGCTCGACGATGGTGCGTGCCAGCTGCAGGGCCTTTTGCTTACGGGCCGGCCGCACCACCACCTCGCCCATGTGCGGATAGGGCCGGAAGGTCGCCCTCGTCCAGCGCGCGACGGGCAGGGTGACGAGGAAGTCGCCGTCCTGCTCAGGCAGCACGCCTTGGAGCAGCTCGCCGAAGGTCCCGAAGGCGGTCCCCACTCCGCTGCCCGTCGTCCCTCTCGCCGGCTCCCCGCGCGGTGGACATGGTCGTGCCCCGGCCTCCTGGGTCGGCTTCACGGGACTCCTCCCTGGTGGCGCATCAAATGAAAGTGATAATCGTTTCTATATGAGTCCGGCGCCGCGGGGCAAGTCCGGGCGTCGAGTCGTAATCGGTCTTGACAATCATTTTCAATTAGTGTGATGCTCTCGCTCGATCCGGTCGTCACCAGGCGCCGGGGACACCGACACCGGTCAGACCTACCTGCTCAAGCGGTCCCGGCACAGGGGCGGCTGACAGGAAGACGGGCATGCACACACACATAGCTGAAGCGATCAAGAAACCCGATCTCATCTCCCTGCGGCCGGACGTCATCTGTCTCCGGTTCGAGACGATGAAGATCTACTCGGCCCTGGGGGCGGTCCGCCATCTCCTGGAGTCGGGTGCCGTCGAACCCGGTGACACGCTCGTCGACAGCTCCAGCGGCATCTACGCACAGGCGCTGGCACTGGCCTGTCACCGGTACGGAATGAAGTGCCACATCGTGGGATCCACGACGGTGGACCGCACCCTCCGCGCGCAGTTGGAGATCCTCGGCGTCACGCTGGAGCAGGTCCGGCCGTCGAAGAACCTGCGTCTCGACCAGGAACTCCGGGTGCGGCGCATCGCCGAGATCCTGGAGGCGAACCCCTCGTACCACTGGATGCGGCAGTACCACGACTCCATCCACTACCTCGGTTACCGCGACGTGGCCGACACGATCGCCCGGGAGGTCCCCGACGGGCCCCTGGCCCTGGTGGGCGGTGTGGGATCGGGCGCCTCGACCGGCGCCATCGCCACCTATCTGCGCGAGGCCGGCCGGGATGTGTCACTCGTCGGCGTACAGCCCTTCGGCAGCGTCACATTCGGCTCGGAGCACGTGTCGGACCCGGACATGATCATCGCGGGGATCGGCAGCGCCATCCCGTTCCGGAACGTCCGGCACGAGCTCTACGACAGGATCCACTGGGTCAATTTCGACTGCGCGCTCTCCGGCGCCGTCGAACTCCTGCGGAGCAGCGGCATCTTCGCCGGCCTCTCGGCCGGCGCCGCGTACCTCACCACTCGCTGGGAACGCACCCGGGACGCCTCCCGCACCCATGTCTTCATCGCCGCCGACACCGGCCACCGCTACGTCGAGAGCGCCTACGCGCGGCACGCGCAAGCCCCGGACATCGACACCCTCAAGCCGCACGAGATCACCGCACTCGACGAGCTCAGTCTCCCCTGGTCGACGACCTCCTGGTCCGACCTCCGTGTTCCGCACGGGAGTTGACCGCGCCGATTCCCCATCGCGGCCGAACTGCCCGCACCGCAGCACATACAACCCCGACGAGAGAACCCGAGATGCCACACCCCATGCCGCAGACAGTCGCGGAACTGACCGACGCCGTACTGTCGGACGCCCACGGTCCCGCCCCCAGGAATCTGGCCGTCACCAGCGCCTTCTGGCTCTACCACACCACCCGGCTCGCCGGGGGCGAGGCCACGTACCACAACCACTACCTGGTGCTCCGGGTCGGGCACGCCTTCGGCGCCTGCTCCTTCGAAGCCGGTGAACTCGCCCCCGACTTCTGCGAGAACGCCTCCGGCCACACCCTCGACACGCTGCTGCGCCACGAGTCCGCCCCGGTCCGTGTCGCCGCACTCGACGCCTACCTCTCCCACGTGCGTCCGCACCGCGATGCGCCCGATGCCGAACCGGTCACCCTTCCGGCCGGGACGCCGGAGATCCGTGCCCGGGCCCGCGACGCCTCCATCGCCGGTCTCCTCGACATCGAGCCGGGCGCGAAGGTGGCCCTCATCGGCGTGGTCAATCCGCTCGTCGCGGCGATACGCGACCGCGGAGGTGTGTGCCTGCCCTGCGACCTCAATCTGCGCACCACCCAGTGGGGCGACCGGGTCGGCGACGACATGACCGAGGTGCTGGGCCAAGCCGATGCCGTCGTGGCGACCGGTATGACCCTGAGCAACGGCACGTTCGACCTGATCCTCGAGCACTGCCGCGAGCAGGGCGTCCCCCTGGTCGTCTACGCGCAGACGGGCAGTGCGGTCGCCCGTGCGTTCCTGTCCGGCGGAGTCACCGCACTGAACGCCGAGCCCTTCCCCTTCTCGCAGTTCAGCGCCGACCCGACACTCATGTACCGCTACCGCGCCGACAAGCCGGTGCTCACGGGGGGAGTCGGCTCGTGACCACCGACGCCAAGACGTCGGCCACGGACCGCCGGACGGAGGAGGAGCCGCTGCCGGGCGACCTGAGGATGGCCGGTGCCCTGTGGCCCGTCCTGCTCGCCTCGGCCGTCGGCCTGCTGCCGTTCACCATCTTCAGCACCTACCTGGTGCCGATCGCGGACGAGGCGGGAAGCAGCGTCGCGGCGATGGGCGGGCTGCGCGGACTCGGCGGCCTGGCAGCCCTGTTGGTCGGCACCGCGCTCGCCCCCTTCATCGACCGCGTACGCAAGGAGTGGGCGGCCGCGGGCGGACTCGTCGCTCTCGGCGCTTCAACGGCGCTCGGTGCGAGCGGGGACTTCGTGCTGCTGGCACTGTTCTGTCTGCTGGTCGGCGCGAGTACGTCCGTGCTGAACCCGGCCCTCACCGCGGCGGCCGCCGACCGCTTCGGTACGGGCAGGGCGGCCGGCCGGGCGGCGACCCTGGTCACCGCGGTGCAGTCGATGACCGCCATGCTCGCGGCGCCGCTCGTGGCCCTGCCCGCCCTCCTCTGGGGCTGGGAGGGGGACCTCCTCGCCGTGACCGCGGCCTCGGTTCTCCTCGCCGTGCTCTTCATCGCACGGGCCGAGCCGAAGGAGGCCGAGGAAGGCGGGAAGGAACAACGCCTGAGCTATCTCGCCTCGTTCACGGCGCTCGGAGCGGTTCGCGGAGCCGTGCCCCTGCTTCTCGTCTCCCTGCTCCGCACCGCGGTCTTCATGGGCTACCTCGCCTATCTGGCGGCCTTCTACGACGCCCGCTTCGGGCTCGACCCCGGCCTCTTCGCGTTCGTCTGGACGCTGAGCGGCGCGTCGTACTTCGTGAGCAACCTCCTCACCGGGCGGATCACGAACTCCGCCGAACCCCGGATCAGCACCGAACGCCTGCTGGCCATCGGCCTCGTCGCTGCGCTGGTGTCGGTCGTGGGCTTCTACTTCACGCACTGGCTGCCGCTCGCCCTCACGCTCACCTCGCTTCATGCGGCGAGCCATGCCGTCGTGGCCGCGTGCGCCGTCAGTCTCCTGGTACGGCGCTGCGGCCCGCTGCGCGGCTCGGCCCTGAGCCTCAACGCGGCGGGCCAGAGCCTCGGGGTCTTCGTCGGCGCGGCCCTGGGCGGCGCCGGTCTCGGCCTGGCGGGTTTCCCGGGCATCGCCGCCGCCTTCGGCGCCCTTGTCGTCGTGGCGCTCGGTGCGGCCGTCGTGGTGTCCCGCCACGGCGCCCAGGAACGGGAGCAGGAGGCGGCCGCCGCGTAGCCGACGAGCCCCCGGCCTCGTACCGCCCGGCCGTCGTCACAGACCGTGGCCCTTCCCCCCCGGAACACTTCTCCTCCTACCGAAAGTGAAGGCCGGCTCCATGCCTCCGCCCGCGATCACCTCACCACCGGTCGGCACCGGTGAAACGGGATCAGCCGACATCCCAACATCCGCGGCCGCGACCGGTCTCAAGGGCCGACTCGCCTCGCCCCACGGCCTGTTGGCGGCCTGCCTCATCCTGCTCGCCGTCCTCCTCGTCTCCGTCGTCGTGGCCATCGGTCTGGGATCCGCGGTGATCACGCCGGGGGAGACCGCCCGGTATCTGTGGGCGGCCCTCAGCGGCGGACACATCGCCGAGGACGAGGTGACGACGTATCAGATCATCTGGCAGATCCGTGCACCGCGGGTCCTGACCGCGGCCCTCGTGGGCGCGGGGCTGAGTGCCGTCGGCGTCGCCATCCAGGCCCTGGTGCGCAACGCCCTCGCGGACCCCTTCGTCCTCGGCGTCTCCTCAGGGGCGTCCGTCGGCGCCGTCGGCGTCACGGTCACCGGCGGCCTCGCCGCGCTCGGCATCTACGCGGTGTCCGCCGGCGCCTTCATCGGCGCCCTGGTGGCGGCGGTCCTGGTCCACGCGGCCGCATCCAGCCGGGGCACGCTCTCACCGCTGCGCCTGGTCCTGACCGGAGTGGCCATGTCGCTCGGCTTCCAGGCGGTGATGAGCGTGATCATCTACGTCGCCCCGGACAGCGAGGCGACCAGCATGATCCTCCACTGGACGATGGGCAGCTTCGGCGCCGCGAGCTGGGGCTCGCTGCCCGTCGTCTGCGTCGCCGTCCTGCTCGGTCTGGCCGTGCTCCACCGACACGGCCGGGCGCTGGACGTCCTCGCCCTCGGGGACGAGACGGCCACGAGCCTCGGGATCAGCCCCGACCGGCATCGCAAGGGCCTGCTCGTGATCGTCTCGCTCGTGACGGGGGTGATGGTCGCCGTCAGCGGAGCCATCGCCTTCGTCGGCCTGGTCATGCCGCACGTGGTGCGCATGGTCGTCGGGGCCGCCCACGCCCGGGTGCTGGCCGTCGCCCCCCTGCTGGGGGCGATCTTCATGGTGTGGGTCGACCTGGTGTCGCGGACGCTCGTGGCACCCCGTGAGCTGCCGCTGGGCGTGATCACCGCACTGGTCGGAGTCCCGGTGTTCATCGTGCTGATGCGCCGCAAGAGCTACCTGTTCGGGGGTCGTTGAGATGGATCTGACACTCGACGGGCTCTCGGTGGTGACCGACGGCAGAAGTCTGGTGCGCGATCTCTCGCTGCGGGTGGACAGCGGCCGGGTCGTGGGCCTGGTCGGCCCGAACGGCAGCGGCAAGTCCACCGCGCTGCGCTGTGTGTACCGGGCGCTTCGCCCCAGCAGCGGCACGGTGTGGGTGGGCGACGACGATCTCTCCCGTCTCGCGATGCGCCACAGCGCGCAGACCGTCGCCGCCATGACCCAGGACGGCGCCGTCGACCTCGACTTCACGGTCGAGGAACTCGTCGCCCTGGGGCGAACGCCCCACCTCCAGGGCAATCAGGCACTCGGCCGACGGGAACGGGAGCTGTGCGAGCGGGCGATGGAGCGGCTCGACATCCGGCATCTCGCGCGGCGCGGAGTGCTCACCCTCTCGGGCGGAGAGCGTCAGCGCGTCCTGCTGGCCCGTGCTCTCGTCCAGGAGCCGAAGATCCTCGTACTGGACGAGCCGACCAACCATCTCGACGTACGCCACCAGGTCCAGCTGCTCTCGCTCCTGCGCGGCTCGGGGCTCACCGTCCTCATCGTCCTGCACGATCTCAACCTGGCCTCGGCGGCCTGTGATCACATCGGCGTCCTCTCCGACGGCCGCCTGGTGACGGCGGGTTCGCCCGCCCATGTCCTCACCCCGGAGCTAGTCGACGAGGTGTTCGGTGTCGAGGCCGACGTGGTTCCCCACCCGCTCACGGGGGCTCCCCAACTGCTGTATTCGCTCAACTCCTCCTGGTGAAAGGCCTATCCACGTGTTGCGTATGAATCGATCGTCCGGCGCGGTGTCCCGAGGCACCGCAATCGGATCCGCGCTCGCCGCCGTCCTGCTGCTCAGCGGCTGCGGCGCCGAGGTCGGGACGGACGCCGAGGCGTCCGGGAAGGTCACCGTGAAGCGCTGCGGCGAGCCGGTCGCGTACACGACCCCGCAGCGCGCCGTCGCCTACGAGGGCGGCAGCGCCGACAAGCTGTTCAGCCTCGGCCTGACCGAGCATGTGCACGGCTATGTGATGCCGCCGGCCAACCCGCCGGTGAGCGAGTCTCCCTGGGCGTCCGAGTACGCCAAGGTCAAGATGCTCAGCGACGACCTCCTCAACAAGGAACTGGTGGTGGAGGCCAAGTCCGACTTCGTCGTGGCGGGCTGGAACTCCGGCTTCAAGGACGAGCGGGGCATCACGCCGAAGATCCTGGACCGGCTCGGGATCCAGAGTTTCCTGCACACCGAGAGCTGCTTCAACTACCCCGGGTACCCCGAGAAGGTCACCCCGTTCGAGGGGCTCTACACCGACCTCGACCGACTGGGCCGGATCTTCCGGGTCGAGGACAGGGCGGACAAGGTCGTCGCCGGCCTGAAACGCCGGGTCGAGGCGGTCGCGGAACAGGCGCCCCAGGGCGACCCGGTGCCGGTCTTCCTCTACGACTCGGGCACCGATCAGCCCTTCACCGCGGGCAACCAGGTCCCGCCCAACGACATCATCAGGACCGCGGGCGGCAGGAACATCTTCGACGGACTCGACCAGCGCTGGACCCAGGTGAACTGGGAGGCGGTCGCCGAGGCCGAACCCGAGGTCATCATGATCCTCGACTACGGCGACCTGCCGGCCCGGAAGAAGATCGACTTTCTGCGGAAGTCCCCACACACGAGGGAACTTCCCGCCGTCAAGAAGAACAACTTCTTCGTCCTCGACTACAACGAGGGCATCAGCGGACCGAGGAACGTCGACGGCCTGGAGAAGTTCGCGAAGTACACGCGGACACTGGGTGGTTGACCCCACGTCGGCAGTCGGCAAGCCCGGTCAGAGAAGCTGGTCGATGGTGAAGGGGAGGGACCGCAGACGACGGCCGGTGGCGTGATGGATTGCGTTGCCGATGGCTGCCGCCACGCCGACCAGGCCGATCTCGCCGACACCCTTGGTTCCGACGTTCGTTGCGCGGTCGGGAGTCCCGCAGAAGATGACCTCCATGTCGGGAACGTCGGCGTTGACGGGCATCAGGTAGTCGCCGAACGTGGGGTTGGCGATACGACCGGTGCCCTCGTCGGTCTCGGTCGCCTCGAACATGGCCTGGCTGATACCGCCGACGGTGCCGCCGACGATCTGGCTGGTGGCCGTCTTCTCGTTGAGGATGCGTCCGCCGTCGATGGCGGAGACCACCCGCTTGACCCGCAGCAGGCCGAGCCCGGGGTCGATGCGGATCTCGACGAACTTGGCTCCGAAGGCGCCGGAGGGGGCCATGCCGATCTGCTTCCCGTCGGGCGGGGTACTGCGACCGTCGGCGCTGACCTCCTCCAGACCGTGGCGGGCGAGGATGTCGGTGTAGGGCTCGCCCTGGTCCGGAGCGCTGATGCGGTGGAGCCGTCCCTCGCCGACGGTGACGTCGTCCGCTGAAGCACCGCGCAGTGGCGACTTGTCGTCGTCGCGCACGATGTCGAGCAGTTCGTGGACGAGGTTGTCGCACGCGGTGTGGATCGCGTTGGCCAGCGCTCCGGTCAGGCCGGAGCCGCCGGCCTGGGGCGAGTAGGGCATGTCGGAGTCGCCGAGGTCGAAGCGGACCCGGCTGATCTCCAGTCCGAGGAGTTCGGCGGCGAACTGCGTCATCACGGTGTAGGTTCCGGTGCCGATGTCGGTGGCGGCGCTGCGTACATACGCCGAGCCGTCGCGGCGCAGGGACGCCCGCGCCTGGCAGGGAGCCTGGTAGAACGGGTAGGAGACACCGGCCATGCCGTACCCGACGAGCCATCGGCCGTCACGCATGGAGCCGATGTCGGGCGTACGGCGCGACCAGCCGAACCGCTCCGCACCCTGGGTGTAGCAGTCGCGGAGGGCCTTGCTCGACCAGGGCAGACCGAGCAGCGGGTGGTCTTCGGCGTAGTTGCGCAGACGGAGTTCCAGCGGATCCATACCGATGGCGTGGGCCGCCTCGTCGATGGCGGACTCCAGAGCGAAGTTGCCCTGGCCTTCGGCGGGAGCGCGCATGGACCCGGGGCAGGGGATGTTCAGACGGGCCTGCCGGTCGCGCGTCATCACGTTGGGGCACGCGTAGGACACGGCCGAGCACCCGGAGACCGGCTCGAAGTCGTCGTCCTCCATCGCCACCGACGAGATTCCGTGGTGCTCGATGGCGACGAGGTCCCCGGCCCTGCTGACCCCGATCCTGATCTGCTGGACGCTGTCCGGACGGTGCCCGACCGAGGTGAACATCTGCGGTCGCGTCAGCACCAGTTTCACGGGGTGCCTGACCTCGCGGGCGGCCAGCGCGGTCAGAATGACGTGGGACCACACCCGCAGCCCGGCGCCGAAGCCACCGCCGACGAACGGCGCGAGCACCCGGATGCCGCTCTCCGGTACACCGAAGACCGTGGCGAGTGTCGTGCGTACGTTGTGGGGCCACTGCGTGGAGTCGTGCACGGTGAGGGAGTCGCCGTGCCATGAGGCGATGGTGCTCATCAGGCCGAGCGGGTTGTTGGTGTTGTCGGGCGTCGTGTAGCGCCCTTCGACCACGACGTCCGCCTCGGCGAAGCCGGCGGACACGTCGCCCCGATCCGAGTCCATCCCCCAGGGGTTGGTCAGGACCTGCGCGTTCGGATCCTCCACGTCGAGCAACGCTTCGGCCGGCTCGTATTCCACACGTACCAGCGACGCGGCGTGCCGGGCCTGCTCGGCGCTGTCGGCCACCACGATCGCGAGGTGCTGGCCGTAGTGGAGAATCCGGTCGTCCTGCATGGGCGCCGGCGGCGACGGCCCGAGCAGTGTCATCGGTCCGCGCGGCAACTGCGGAGCGGTGAGATGGGTGATCACCGTCAGGACGCCGGGTGCGGACTGCGCGTCGGAGGCGTCGATACTGCGGATGCGTCCCGCGGCGATGGTGCTCCCCACCAGGGCGGCGTGCACCATGCCCGGATAGCTGAAGTCATTGGGGTAGTGCGCTGCCCCGGTGACCTTCAGCGGTGCGTCTACGCGCTCGATGCCTTCACCGACGACCGCGCGGGGAGTTTCGAGGGTGGTCATGACGGGGCTCCTGCAACGGTCTCGAGCGTGCGCACCAGGGTGCGCTTGGCCAGATCCACCTTGAAGGCGGTGCCCGGCAGCGTCTGTGCGCCCTCCAGGGCTGCCTCCGCGGCCATCCGGAAGCGTTCGTCGCTCGCCGGTGCTCCTCGCAGCACCTCCTCGGCGTCCCAGGCCCGCCACGGGACCGTGCCGACGCCGCCCAGGCCGATCCGTGCGTCGCGGATGGTGTCGCCCTCCAACTGCAGAGCAACGCCGGCCGAGGTCAGGGCGAACTCGTAGGACACCCGGTCGCGGACCTTCAGGTAGTGGGACCGGGTGTCCTGCGGCAGCAGCGGAATCTCGACCTCGGTGATCAGCTCACCGTGGTTCAGCACGTTCTCGATGTGCGGTGTCGAACCGGGTTCCCGGTAGAACCGCGTCAGGGGTACCGACCGGGGGCCGTCCTGGCCCTGGACATGGACGACGACGTCCAGCGCCACGAAGGGGATCGCGACGTCCGAGGCATGCAACGCGATGCATTGATCGCTTGTGCCCAGGATGGCGTGCATGCGCTGAAAGCCGGTGATCGCGGCGCAGCCGGACCCGGGGTCGCGCTTGTTGCAGGCCCCTACGGTGGGGTCCCTGAAGTAGCGGCACCGGGCACGCTGCAACAGGTTGCCGCCGATGGTCGCCATATTTCTCAGCTGCGTGGAGGCTCCGAGCAGGAGCGCCTCACGCACGAACGGAAGCCGTTCGCGCAGCACGGGATCCGCTGCCAGTTCCTCCATCGTCGTCAGCGCACCGACGTGCACCGACGACTCGGCGTGCATGATCCCCTTCAGCGGCAGCCGGGTGATGTCGACCAGCCGATCGGGATGAAGGACGCCGTCCTTCATCAGATCCAGCTGGGTCGTGCCTCCGGCCAGGAATGACGTTTTCGGGTCGGCCGTCACGGCCGCGACTGCTTGCTCGGTCTCGGAGGGCCGGACGTATTCGAAGGGGCGCATCGTCACCCCTCCGAAACGACGTCGCGTATCGCGGCACGGATATTCGGATAGGCACCGCAGCGGCAGATGTTCCCGCTCATGAATTCGCTGATGTCCTCGTCCGTGCCCGCCCGGCCCTCGGCCTCCAGGCACACGGCGGACATGATCTGCCCAGGGGTGCAGTAGCCGCACTGGAACGCGTCACGGCGTGCGAAGGCGGCCTGCATCGGGTGCGGCTCACCGTTGTCGGACAGACCCTCCACGGTGGTGATCTCGCGGCCTTCGTACTGGGCGGCGAGCGCGAGGCAGGACACGATGCGTTTCCCGTCGGCCAGCACGGTACAGGCCCCGCAAGCGCCCTGGTCACAGCCCTTTTTCGCCCCGGTCAGCACCAAGTGATCACGCAATGCGTCGAGGAGGGTCACCCGCGAGTCGAGCCGCAGACGATACGCATCGCCGTTGACGTTCAGGGTGACCTCTACGGTGGGAATCTCCGGTGTGGCTTCGCGGGGGCGTGCTTGAGTGTCGACGTGCTTCATAACGCCTCAATTCGATGTGAACCTGCCCGGGGCGATGAAGTGGGCACGCTTCGCCATCCGGCGCAGTATCCGAAAAATTCTAGGTCCGGATCGGAGTGCGCGCATTTTCTGGCGGTGGGGTTCGGGCCAGGGCTTCGCCGACCCGATGCGCAGGGTCGGCGTGCGTCCGTGATGTCCCGGACGGGCGGACGACCACGCCACGCCGACTGCCGCCCGGGTATGTCCGTGCTGGGAGCGGCCACGCCTCTACACCACCGGACGGGACACCGTCCGAGATATCCGCAACCACCGCGCGGTGACCCGAGTCCTGGCCAGAGTGGACGGGTGTGGACAACGCTTGCACCGCTCATGGGTGTCGTACTCGGCGGGCTGACCTCGTTTGCGGCCCAGTTCTGGCAAGGACGCGCGTCGGAGCGCACGGAAACGCGACGCGGCGATCGAGAACGAGCCGAGGGGCGCCGTGCCGAAGCCCTCACCCACCTCATCGACTTCCTGTCCGCGGTGCAGGAAGCCGAACGGGTGGCGGTGGACCGGTACCACGACAACCTGACCGATGAAGCGTGGCAGGCGCGGGCCAAACAGGCCGTCGACACGTTGTGGGTGGCCCAGAAGACGATTCACCTGTTGTGCCCGTCCGAGGTCAACGAGGCGGCACGGCGGGTCGCGTTCGCGGTTCAGAACGTGATCCGAGACGGCCCGCGCGACCCGGGAGCACCCCAGGACGAGAAGGTCTGGGCGTGCATCAGCCCGAGCCGGCGGGCGTTTCTCGACGCGGCGGCCGAGTACTTGTGACGGAGGTGGCCTCAAGCACTGTGCTGCGGCCTCAACCACTATTGGCGCTTCGCCCGGAGGAGCTGGACTACGACGTGATGACCGCCCTCCGGCGCACGCAATAGCTCCACGGTCTCCAGGGTGAAGTCGTGATCGATGAGCAGACCCTCCCAGAGCGGCGGCGTGAGCACCCACATCTGTGCGGCGATGGGTTCCTCGTCCCGCAGCCGGATAACCTGCTCGCGCGGTGCCACGAGGTCGGACGGCTTGCGGCCCTCGTTGTCCGTGTGCAGAGCGGAGAAGACGAGCGGGGCTCCCTCGGTGAGGCCATCTCGCAAAGCCGGGAGCAGATGGTGCGGGTCGATGCAGCCGAAGGTCCGGACACCGTACGCGGCGTCATAGGGCTCGGAGTGGCGCAGGTGCTCCGCGACATCCGCGCACACGAAGCGAACTCCGGGCTCGAGACCGTGAGCGTTCAGTGCACGCTGGTGCTGGGTGGGTGACAGGTCGATTCCGTCGACAAGGGCGCCGTGTGCTCGGGCCAGGTGGACGGCATGGTGGCCGGGTCCGGATCCGATGTCGAGCACTCGCCTGCCCTCGATCAAGCCGAGGACCTCAGAGCCGGGGCCCACATCGGGCCAGAACCCCCAGTCGATTCGCGTTGGTACGGGCGGTGTGCAGCCGTAGTCCAGTTGGCGTTGGCCGTAGGTGATCCAAGCTTGTTCGTTCGCCCGGTGAGCGCTCACGAGTTCGCCGCCTTTGGTTGGTGGCTTTGATGTCATGAGAGGTCGCCATGGTGCTGTTGTCCAGGCCCCGAATGCACACTGCTCCAAGACTGTGTCCTGGCGGTGGACCCGGGCAGGCGGCCCTGAGCCGCCTGTGTGATTCGTCCCGGCACGGGGTTAGAGCGGGCGGCGACCGGTCATCCCCTGCCAAACACTCCGGGCATTGTCGAGGGCTGTTCGCGCCTGCGGGAGTGTGAAGTCGGCATCGTGACGGGCGCGTGTGCTCGCCAGCCGCTCCTGTGCCGACGCTATCGGTTCTGTCGCGCGCCGTGCCTCTTCCAGTTCGGCTTCGAGCGCGCGGATCTTACCGGCGCGCCGTTTCTGCAGCCTGTCCGCCGCCACGGCTGCGTTCTGGATCCGGACGCTGAACCGGCGCACTGTGTCCTCGGGCCACTGCTTGCCCTCATAGCGTTCCAAGCGTTCCCTTCCGTCGGGCCGCGTGAGGTACACGTACGACGAGCGCGCAGAAGAGGAGAGTTCGAATCGGACCTGCAGGCCTGCCAGCGGTACTTCGTCGTTGGAGATGAGGACCGCGCGTTCGAACAGGATGATCCGGCCGAGCTTTTGTCTCCGGGCTCCGCGGTGCGGTGTGCGCAGTCGCTCCAGCTTGGCTTCGCACTGGCGGACGTGGCGCCGGTGGGCCCACTCGGCCCGCTTCACCGCAGCCAGTGCCTGCAACTTCTCACGACGAGCTGTCCTTCGCAGCTCGCGCACGGC
Organism: Streptomyces sp. AM8-1-1; assembly: GCF_032229325.1. NCBI lineage: Bacteria > Bacillati > Actinomycetota > Actinomycetes > Kitasatosporales > Streptomycetaceae > Streptomyces > Streptomyces sp. AM8-1-1. The sequence continues at coordinate 986,149 of NZ_CP135086.1, read as the reverse complement.
ACGGCGGGGCTCATCCAGTGCCCGGCGTGCCTCCCGATGCTTCTCGTGGAACGCGAAAGCCCATCCGCCCGGATATCGGAGGAATCGCCAGACCGCCCACCACGCGCTCAGGGTCATCACGGCAACGACGCACCAGATCGCGATCATGTGCTGCCCCCGTTCGCGCCTGCTCGGCCGCGGTCAACGACAGCAATAGCGTTGCGCGTTGAGCAGGTCAACCCTTCTCGTCCCGGGCTCGCTGGTTCCCTGCCTGTCGTGTCGTGACACCAGGGGCGGAGGTGCTCCGCCTTCGGTGCCAGACGGCCCAGCCTGTCCGAATCCTGGCCCTTGGGGCGACCCCGGCCGAGCTCCTCCCCGGCCGGGGTGTCGCTGCAGCACGGCATACCGCGAGGTGTTGCACCCCGAAACAACCTGGCCGTACCTCCCGCCCGACTCGCCCGGACGGCGAAAGGGGCGCCTGCCCCCCGGCAGGCGCCCCCGTCCTCACCTCAGCGTCCCGCCCGCACCTGACCCTCGATCATCGTCGCCAGCACCGACTGCCAGTCCTCGCCCGGGCGTTCGGCCAGGGACGTGGCCAGTCGGTCGGACCGGTAGTGCCAGCGGTGGTCGAGGTCCGGGTGCACCCGGTCGACGAGGCTGATCTCGCTGTCGGTCCCGAGCAGCCGGCCCAGCTCGGCCGCCAGGTCCGCCCACCCGACGTGACCGCTCACGGCGTTGGCCGTGCCGTGGACCGGAGTGTCCAGGCAGGCGGTCACCGCGCGTGCCAGCGCGGACGCGTGGACCCACGGCGCGCCGTACCAGTCGTGGCCCTCGGCGCCGGGGCCGGGGACCTGGATCGGGTCTCCGGCCAGTGCCGCCTGGTAGAGCATTCCGGTGGCTCCCCAGCGCAGTTGGTCCCGCAGACGGTCGTGCGGACCCCACACGATCGGCGAGCGGACCACGCTCGCGCCGCCGCGGCCCTCGGTGCCGGCGGCGCGCAACAGCAGCTGCTCGCAGTCGAGTTTGGCCCGGCCGTACGCGCTCAGCGGCTGCTGCGAGGCCGCGTCCTCGACCACCTGCCGGTCCGCGGGCTTTCCGTACGCGTCCACGCTGCTGACGAACACGAACGGTCCGCGGCTCCAGGCCGCGACCATTGCCTCCATCGCCGACACGTCAACCTCGGGGCGGGTGAAGGTGCACGCGGCATGGATCACCGCGTCCGCGCTCGCCACCGCGGCGCGCAGGCCGTCCAGGTCGGTGAGATCGCCCTCGACGACCTCGACACCGTCGCCGGCGACCAAGTGCGCGGACTCGGGCCGGGCCAGGGCGAGCACGGGCCGTCCCTGCGCGGCCAGTTCCCGCAGGACGAAGGCGCCGACACCGCCCGTGCCACCCGTCACCAGCACCGTGCCCTCCCGGACCCGCCGCCTGCCGGCCGCCGGTGCGGCGGTGGCGACGACGGCCGCCCTCTCGCTCTCCCGCTCGTCCAGCAGCGCGGCCAGCGCCCGGGGAGTCCGGCACTGCATCACATCGAGACCGGTCACCGGCAGTTTCAGCCCGGTACGCAGTCGTTCGGCCAGTTGCACGGCGACCAGCGAGTGACCGCCGAGGACGAAGAAGTCGTCGTCCGGTGCCGGAACGCGGCCCAGCAGTTCGGCGAAGGCCTTCGTCACCGCGTGCGCACGGGGCCCCTGCGGGACGGCTGCCGCGACCGCGCCGGGCAGGCACGCCGTGTCCAGTGAGCCGTCGGCGGTCCGAGGCATCGCGTCCAGCAGCGTCACCGCGGCAGGAACGCTTTCCCGCGGCAGGGCCGCGCGGAGGTCCGAGCGCAGCTGTGCGGGGGAGGGGCCACCCGTCTCCCGCAGGACCGCGTAGGCGATCAGCGGACCGGCGGCCGGTACGGGTACGGCCGCGTCGGCGATCCGGGCGTCCGCCCGCAGACGCGCCTCGGCCGGATGGCAGTCGTCCGCCACGATCGCCCGAGGACCACCGCCGAGTCGTGAGAGCGTCAGACCCGGATCGGCCGCGACCGCGGACAGCAGGGCGGCGAAGTCGTCCGCCAGCCGGTCTCCCGCGGCGGAGTCCAGCGCCGACTGTCCGAACTGGACGATGCAGGCCGGGGAGTCGGAGTCCACCAGCCCGAAGGACAGGTCGAACTTCGCCTCGTCGAGACCGATGTCGACCGGCTCGGCGACCGTCCCCGGCAGCCTGAGCGCGGTGGGTTCCCGCAGGACGTCGGCGGACACCCGTACCAGTGCCGTACCGTCGGCGCCCCGCGCTCCGGCGCCGAGGCGCTCCAGGATCAGGTCGAACGGCACGTCCCGGTGCTGCTGGGCCTCCAGCAGTGCGTCCCGTACGCGCTCGACGAGTGTCCCGAAGTCCGGGTCACCGGACAGATTCACCCGGATCGGAAGGGTGTTGACGCACAGCCCGACGAGGTTTCGCATGGCAGCTCCCTCGCGATGGGTGCCGGCGCAGCCGATGACCAGGTCGTCCTCACCGGTCAGCCGGTGCAGTGCCGCGAAGGAGGCGGCGAGGGACACGGTGAACAGGGTCGCCCGGTGCTGTCGGCCGATCTCGCGCAGGGCCGGCAGGACGTGGGCGTCCAAGGCAGTGGTCCGGGCGACGGCGGCCCGCCCGCCCGGGGTGTGCGCGGGCCGGGGCAGCCGTACGGGAGTCGCGCCCGCGAGGCGGCGCACCCAGTGGTCGAGGCCCTCGCCGAGACGCTTCGCCGCCGCGTGTTCCCGGCGGGCGAAGTCCGCGTACTGCGGCGGCTCGGGCTGCGTGTGGGGGCGTTCGTCCACGGCCGCGGCGTACAGCTGGGACAGCTCGTCGGCGACCGTCTCCAGCGAACCGCCGTCGATGGCGATGTGATGGAACGTCAGCAGCACGGTGTGGTCCTGCGGGCCGTGGCGCACCACCAGGGCGCGCGGCAGCGGACCGGCGGACAGGTCGAAGGGTCGGCGTGCTTCCTCGGTGAGGAGACGCATGCCGTCGTCGTCGCTCTCCACCACGACGACATCCATCGCGTCGGGAGCGGCGAGCACCTCCTGGTACGCCTCGTCGCCGCGCTGCCCGTAGCGGGTGCGCAGGATGTGGTGACGGCGGACGAGCCCGGTGAGCGCGGCGGTCAGCGCGTCGATGTCGAGCGGGCCGCGCAGCCGGGTGGCGAAGGGCACGCTGTACAGCGAACCGCCCTGGCCGAGACGGTCCATCAGCCACATACGCCGCTGGGCGTGCGAGAGCGGCGCGGGCGACGGCTCGCGGACCGCGGCGGGCGCGGGGGCTGCCGGGCGGCTGCCGGCGCGGGCACGTGCCCGGCGCAGCAACTCCTCCTGGAGCGCGGCGGAACTGGGGGTCATGTCAGTGGCCATGGGTGTCGTCCTCGGACGCGTCGGGGTGGAGGTCGCTGTGGTCGGCCAGCAGAGCGCGTTCCACCAGCGCCGCGTGTCCGGCCACCGTGGGCGCGGCGAAGAAGTCGGGCAGGGACAGCTTGACCCCGAGCTCCTCGCGCAGATCGTCGGTGACGACGAGGGCGAGCAGGGAGTGTCCGCCGAGGGCGAGGAAGTCGGCGTCCGGCCGGTTCACCTCGCAGCCCAGACTGCGGCTCCACACCTCGGCGACCGCCTGCTGCAACGGGCTCAGCGGCTCGATGGCGCCGCCGTCGGCGGGAGCGCTGTGCAGTGCCGTGAGCGCGCGGCGGTCCACCTTGCCGGAGACGGTCAGCGGCAGCCGCTCCACGAAGCTCAGTTCGTCGGGGACCAGATGGGCGGGCAGCCGCTCGGCGAGCCGGGTCCTGAGGGTTTCGGCACCGGGCACGGGGCCGGGCGCGGCGACGACGAAGGCGGCCAGACGGGCGTCGTCCTCGGCCGCGCGGCGCACGGTCACCGCGGCGTCGTCCACCTCCGGCTGTTCACGCAGGATGTGCTCGATCTCGCCGGGCTCGATCCGGAATCCGCGGACCTTGACCTGGTCGTCGGCGCGTCCGTGGAAGTCGAGCAGTCCGTCCGGACGGGCCGAGACCACATCGCCGGTGCGGTAGAGGCGGCCCAGGGACGCATGGTCCACGAAACGCTCCGCCGTCAGCTCGGGGCGCCCGGCGTAGCCGCTCGCCAACCTGCTGCCACCGATCCACAGTTCACCGTGCTCGCCGGGCGCGACCGGCTGTCCGTCGGCGTCCAGGATGTGGGTGACGGCGCCCGCGATCGGACGGCCGATGGGCACCGGACCGTCGCAGTCCGCGTCCGTCACCCGGTGGGCCGTGGCGAACGTCGTGGTCTCGGTCGGGCCGTAGCCGTTGACCAACTCCAGCCAGGGGAAGGCGCGCAGCACCGCGCGGGCGTGCTGGGACGCCATCGCCTCGCCGCCCACCACGACCGTACGGAGCAGTGAGAACAGGCGCGAACGCCGCGCCGCCAGCTGGTGGAACAGCGCGGTGGTGAAGAACGCCACGCTCACGCCGTGCCGTTCCACCTGCTGGGCCAGATCCTCGAAGGAGGGCCGCTCGGCGGTGCACACCACGACCGCCGCGCCGTTGGCCAGCGCCGACCACACCTCGAACGTCGAGGCGTCGAAGGTGGCGGGGGAGTGGAACAGCACCCGGTCGCGTGCCGTGACCGTCACATACGTCGGGTCGGTGACCAGTCCCGCGATGCCGCCATGGGTGACGGTGACACCCTTGGGCTGCCCGGTGGATCCGGAGGTGAACAGGACGAGCGCCGCCGCGTGCGGGGCGTGACCGGCCGGGGCCGACTCCTCGCCCGTCAGCAGCGGTTCGTCAGGCAGGGCGAGGGTGGGGCCGGCCGTGTCGATCGCTTCGAGCAGCTTGCTGTCGCCGACGGTCAGGGTCACCCCGGCATCGGCGAGCATCGTGTCCGTACGGGGGCGGGGGTGGGCCGGATCGAGCGGCACACAGGCCGCGCCCGCCCACCACAGGGCGAGTTGGGCGACGACGGTTCTGGCCGAGCGCGGCACGAGCAGGCCCACGCGGTCACCGGGTCTGACATCGTGCGCGCGCAGGTGGGCCGCCAGAGAACGCGCCGAGGTGACCAACTGCGCATACGTCAGCGTGGTGTCGCCGTCCATCACGGCCAGGGCGTGCGGGGTCTGCTCGGCGTGCCGCGCCACGAGCGCGGGCAGACCCGCGGCGGAAGCGGCGGATACGGAGTCGGCGGACACGCGTTGTTCCTCCGGGGTGTTCGGGCCGTGAGCTCGGGCGTGGGCGTGAGTGAGGACGGTCGCCATCTCAGACCACCGCCGTCGTGGCGGCGCGGCGCTTGTCCAGCACCGCGGCCACCGCTCGCAGGTCCGGCTGACGCAGCAGTTCCGGCGCGCGCAGACGGACGCCGGTCTCCTTCTCGATCGCGGCCAGCAGCCGGGACGCGACGAGGGAGGTGCCGCCGGCCGCGGCGAAGTCGTCGCCGAGACCGGCGCCGGGGGAGTCCAGCAGATCGCGGACCAGCCGCAGGACGAGACGCTCGCTGTCGGTCGCGCCGTCGTCCGAACCCCCGTCGTGCGAACCGCCGTCGTGCGAACCGCTCTCGCCCGGGCCGTCGTTGCCCGAGGAGTCGGCCGGACGGGCGGGCTCGGCGGCCGTACGCAGCAGTGCTGTCCGGTCGACCTTGCCGTTGGCGTCGAGCGGGAAGGCGTCCACGATGCGCACGGCCGAGGGCACGGCCTGCTCGGGCAGCCAGGCACGCACCGCGCTCAGGAGCGCGTGCGGGGCCGGTGCAGCGTCCGTGGCGACGACGAAGGCCACCAGCCGGGCGTTCCCGTCGGCGGAGCGGGGCGCGGTGACGACCGCGCTGCGCACGGACGGGTCCTGCTCCAGCGCGGCCTCCACCTCGGCCGGCTCGATGCGCACTCCGCTGATCTTCACCTGGTCGTCGAGACGGCCCAGGAACTCCAGCGTCCCGTCGTCGAGCATCCGCACCCGGTCCCCGGTGCGGTACACGCGCCGCGTGACCTCCGGGTCGATGCCCGCGGGCGGGGCGGTGAACCTGCGGGACGTCAGCTCGGGATCCAGATAGCCGAGCGCGAGGCACTCGCCGCCGATGCACAGTTCTCCCGCCGCGCCGCGAGGCGCGATACGGCCCTCATCGTCGGTGACGAGGACCGTGGCGCCCGGGATCGGGGTGCCGATCGACGGCGGGGTCTCGTCCCGCACACCGCCGTCGTCCGGGCGCATGGCGTGCGTGGTGGTGACCACGGTGGCCTCGGCCGGGCCGTACGCGTTGTGGACGGTCGCCGTGACGTCCGCGCCGGGGCGCCGGCGCATCCGGTCGCCGCCGACGACGAGATGACGCAGCGACAGGTCCTGCGGCCAGGGCCGGTTCAGCACCGGTTCGGCCATCGGCGTGGCCGCGACGGACACCGTCACCGCGGCGTCGCGCCACCACGAGGTGAGCTCGGCGGGATCCCAGCGGACCGCGTCGGGCGCGGGCACCAGGGCGGCGCCGGACGTCAGTCCCGCCCACAGCTCCATGACGTGCGGGTCGAACGCCGCGCCGATCAGCAGGGACTGACGGTCCCCGGGGGCAAGTCCCGTCTCGGCGCGATACCAGTCCAGGAGGGCGGAGAGCGCGGGCTCGGCGACGGCGACGGCCTTCGGCCGGCCGGTCGAGCCGGAGGTCAGCACGGCGTAGAAGGACTCCGGCAGGGCGGGACGTGCGCCCGCGGCGGGCGGGGCGAAAGCCGCGACCGTGGTCGGTGCGGCGTTCGTACCCTCACCCGGCAGCGGCAGCGTGATCCGCTCGGCCGCCTGGTGGCGCTCCGGCAGTACTGCGGGGTCGCCGATCAGGCAGGTGACCTCGACGTCCTCGGTGACCGCCTGGATCCGGCGCTCACCGGGACGAGGTCCGAGCGGCAGATAGACGGCGCGCATACGCGCCAGAGCGACCGCTGTGACGACCAGTCCGGCGGAGCGGTCGAGGCAGACGCCGACGAGGTCGCCGGCGCGCACACGCCCGTCGAGCGCACGCACGGTCTCGTCGGCCGCCGCGTCCAGCTCCCGGTAGCTCCAGGTACGCGTCCCGTCGATCACCGCGGGTGCCTCGGGGCTGCGGCGCACCCACTCCTCGTACCGGGCGAACACACCGGTCGTGGCGGAGGCGGGCAGGGGGCGTCCGTGCATGACGCTCGGTGCCGCCGCGGGAGCGCTCGTCAGCGGGGAGGCCGTGGCGGTGTCGGTCAGCAGGTCGGTCATCAGGACTCCTTCGGTGCGGTCGCGGCGGCGGGGACGGGTACGGCCGTTGTGGCGAGCGGCTCGAGGGCGCGGGCCTGGTCGGCGAGTACGGGGTTCTGGAAGAGCAGGCGCATCGGCGGCCGTGTGCCGATCCGCGGCTCCAGCCAGGCCGCGAGCTGGGCGGCCAGCAGCGAGTGACCTCCGGCCCGGAAGAAGTGGGTGGACTCGGAGAAGCGGTCGTGACCGAGCACCTCGCGCCAGCCCTCCGCGAGCAGCGCGAGCGTCGGATCGGTGAACGCCGCCGGACTCATGGCCGGCTCCGCGCTCTCCACGACCGGTGCGGTCTGCTCCAACTCGGCTGCCAGACGGGTCAGTTCGCTGCGGTGCGGCTTGCCGCCCGCGAGAGTGGGCATCGCGTCCAGCCGTGCCCAGCGGCCCGGGACGAGCGCGGCGGGCAGACGCCGACCGAGTTCGACGTGCAGCGCCTGCTCGTCCCACGGTTCGTGCGCTTCGCGGCTCTCCACGAAGCCGACCAGCCGGGGTCCGCCGGAGGCCGAACGGTCCAGGACGACGGCGCACGAGCGGCCGCCGAGTACCGCCGAGGCGGCGGCCTCCACCTCCTCCAGCTCGATGCGGTAGCCGCGCAGCTTGATCTGGTGGTCGCGCCGGCCGAGGAAGTGCAGCAGACCGTCGCGGTCCCGGTAGCCCAGGTCGCCGGTGAGGTAGACCCGCTCGCCGCCCAGTGCGTCGACGTGGACGAAGCGGGCGGCGGTGGCGTCCGGGTTGCCGACATAGCCTTCGGCCAGACCGGCGCCGGAGATGGCCAGTTCACCGACGGCACCGGACGGCAGGGGCCGCAGCGCCGAGTCCAGCACGTGGATCCGCTCGCCGGGCAGTTCGGTGCCGAGGGGCACCTCCGCGCCGCTCACCAGGCCGTCGCGGGTGATCTCGTGCACGGTCGAACTGATCGCTGCCTCGGTGACTCCGTAGACGTTGAGCACGGTGGCATCGGTGTCGGCCAGGAACCCGTCCAGCGCGTCCGCCGGGATGCGCTCGCCGCCGAGGACCAGCAGTCGCGGCGCCCAGCGGCGCTCGCGCAGCACGGGCCGCAACTCCTCCCGCACGGCGAGGAAGTAGCTCGTCGGCAGGTTGGCCACGGTGACGCGCGCGGTGGCGAGCAGTTCGGCGAGCTCGGTGCCGGTGGGCACCTCGCGGTCCGGCACGACGAGACAGGCGCCCGCGTACAGCGAAGGCAGCACTTCCTCCAGCGCGACGTCGAACGACGGCTGGGCGAACAGCAGCGCCCGGTCCCCGACCGCCAGGCCGAACCGCTGTGCGGCGCCCGTCAGATGGTTCTCCAGGGCGGCCCGGCCGACGGCGACGGGCTTGGGTATGCCGGTCGAGCCGGAGGTGTGGATGATGTACGCCGCACCGGGGACCACATCGGCCGGGCGCGCGGCGGGGAACGAGTCCGTGTCGATGTCCGCGGTCGGAAGGTGCGCCGGCAGGGTCACTCCCGCATCGGCGGTGGTGAGGACCAGCGCGGGGCCCAGCCGGTCGAGCAGCAGCTCGAGCCGCGACGCGGGGTCGGACGGCGAGAGCGGGCAGTACACGGCTCCGGTCCGCAGACAGGCCAGCAGCGCCACGACGGACGCGGCACCGCGCGGCAGGACGGCGGCGACCGGCTGTCCGGCCCTCACCCCGGCTGTGTGCATGCGCCGGGCGAGGGAGGAGACCTGCTCGTCGAGGTCGCCGTAGGTGAGCCGGCGCGCGCCGATCAGCAGGGCGGGGAGCGAGGGGTCGTGCGCGGCGGCCGGGTCGAGCGGGTCCGCGTCGTCTACAGCCACAACCTCCGTCGCCTGCACGGGCGTTGCCGGCAGCGCGAGGTCGGCGAGGACCGTGGCGGGGGCGTCGAGGTAGGCGCGCAGCAGATCCAGGAAGCGGTCCGCGAGCAGCGTGGCGACCTCCTCGCCGAGCAGATCCGCGTCGTAGTCCCAGACCAGGGTCATGCCGGGCGCGCCGTGGCGGAGGCTGACGCCGCGCCGGTCGTCGGGGAGCAGCACCACATCGAGGTCGAAGCGGGTGGTGCCGGTGTTGAACCCTTCGAAGAGGGTGATGTCCAGACCCGGCACGTCGATCTCGGGCAGGGAGGCGTCATGGGCGCTGAACATGACGCTGAACAGCGGGTTGTCGGCGCCCGAGGTGTGCATCCCGAGCGCACGGGTCAGCTCCTGGACGGGCACGTCCTGATGCGGCAGAGCACGGATCAGGGTGTCGGTCACCTCGTCCATGGTGTCCTCGGCAGGAGCCCGCGGGTCCAGGCGGAGCCGCAGCGGGATCGTGTTGACAAACATGCCCACGGCGTCCTCGTAGCCGCGCGGGCGGTTGCCCACGGCGGTGCCGACGACCATCTGGGAGCGGCCGCTGTGGCGGCGCAGAAGCTCGGCGAAGAGGCCGAGCAGGGTCGAGAACGGGGTGAGACCGCGCTCGCGGGCATGCCCGCGCAGCCGCTGTGCGAGGTCGGCGCCGATCGACTGCCTCAGCTGTCCGCCGTGGTGCCTGCGCCGTGCGCCGGGACGGGCGAGGCCCGGCAGCGGCATGTCGTGGGAGGCGTCGCGCAGTTCGTCGGCCCAGAAGGCGAGGCTCTCCTGCCGCTCCTCGGTCAGGGCGTCGTCGGTCCTGTCGCGCACATGGTCCGCGTACGACGACGCGGGGGGCAGCACGACGGGCTCGCCGAGGACGCGGGCTCGGTAGACCGTGAACACGTCGGCCAGCAGGATTGCGAACGAGTGGCCGTCGTGGATCAGATGGTGCTCGACGTGGATGAGCCGGTGCTGGTCGTCGGCGAGGCGGACCAGCGTCCAGCGCAGCAGCGGAGCCTCGTAGGTGTCGAGCGGAGTCTCGGCCTCGGTGCGCAGCAGCTCGAGGAACGCGGCCTCGGGGTCCGACTCACCGGTCAGATCCACGGTGTTGAGACGAGGCGCGCAGGTGTCGGCCACCTGTTGGCCGGGCATCGCGCCGGGCACGGCGACGAGTTCCAGACGGAGTCCGGGGTGACGCTCGAGGGCCGCGGCGAGTCCGTGGCGCAGGGCGTCGGTGTCCAGAGCCCCCCACAGGTCGAGTGAGGCCGTGAAGTTGTAGGCGCGGCTGCCGGGCTGCACTTGTTCGTGCAGCCAGACGATCTCCTGCGAGGAGGAGAGGGGAAGCATGGGCGATCCCTGAGGTTGTCGGGTCGGGTGATACGGATGCGGGCCGGGAACGGTTGCGCTCCCTGCCCGTAGTCGCCGGCCGGTCCGCGGATCGCGCGGATCGGCCGTGCCGGGCTGTGATGTTCTGCTGTGGTCTCGTGTTGGGGGTGCTGCCGCCGGCCGTACGACCAGGGCCGGGCGGGTGGTTCAGTGGGCGGGGTCCGCCGATGCCGGTGCGGGCAGCGCCCGGCAGAAGGCGGCGAACCCGTCCTCGGCCGCTGCGTCGTCGAGCACCGACCGGTCCCACACCATGCGGATGTGCAGCTCCGGCCCCTGGGTGAGCGAGACGGCGAACGGTGCGCGCACCGGGCGTCCGTCGATGTGGACCTCGCGGCCGGGCACCCCGCCGAGAGTGAGCGGAGGACGCCGCCGGGCATCGTCCACGGTCAGCAGGCCGTCCAGCCGGCCGGTCCACCGGGCACCCGCCGACCGGGCGGCGTGCACCACCTCGTCGAACGGGGTGTCCGCCCGGTCCAGGTCGTCCCACCACGCGGTGGCCGTCGCCTCCGACCCGCCGTCCTCCGGGAGTTGAGGCGCGTCGTGAGTACGGGCGGGGAAGACGACGGTGTTGAGGAAGCAGCCCAGAACCTGCGCCGCGGCGGCCGGGCGCCCGCCCCACGGATAGCCGATCGGCGGTACATGCCCGGGTCCGTACAGGACACGGGCCGTCGCTCGGCAGGCGTCGAGCAGGGTAGGGAACGGCACGCCCCCGGCCGGGGCGCTCCTTCGCAACTCGGCGGCTCCGGTGGGCAGTACGCCGGGTGCCGGGTCCCGCGGACGGGGCAGAGGTGCGCGTTCGTGGACCGCGCGCAGCCGGTCGCCCCAGTACTCCAGCGCGGCCGGTGAACCGCCGCGCTGCTCGGCGTCGAGCTGGAGCTCGACCGCTTCGCGGTACGCCGCCAGTTCCGCCTCGGCGTCGGCGGGTGCGAGGTCGCCCGGTCCCAGGCCGTCGCGGTAGGCGTCGCCCAGTTCGTCGACGACGCGCGCCAGCGACTGGCCGTCGCAGGCGATGTGATCGAGCACGATGCCGAGGACCTCCTCGTCGGCCCGTTCGTCATCCGTCAGATACAGGCGCATCGGAGATCCCTGCGCACTCCACGCGGACACCGCGCGGCGCAGGGCGTCGGCGGAGCTCTCGCCCGGTGCGGGCCGTACCCGCTCCAGGGGGACGTCCGCCGCCTCACGTCGCAGCGCCGGGGTGCCACGGATCACCTCGGGGCGGGCATGCAGCACCGGGTGACGAGCCGCCAGATGATTCGCCGCCGCCCGCAGCCGCGCCGGGTCCACGGTGCCGCGGGGGAAGGCGAAGAACATCGGGACGGTGTCCGGCCGTCCGGCGGGGTCCATCGCCCGCACCAGGACGAAGCGCCGCTGCGCCCCGGTGACGGGCAGCAGCCCGGCCCCGTTGTCGGCGTCGGCGATGCGTCGGAAGCGGGCCAGGTACTGACCGGTGATGCTGGTGTGCACGTGATCCTCTCGGGCGTGGGCGCGCGCGACTCACCCGATGTCGCTCGGGTGGGACGGTGGCGAGAAGTGGTGGGCGCGGCGAATGGCGAACGGAGCGTGGTTCAGGCGACGGTGACGGGTTCGGCACCGCTGCCGTGGTCGCTCCCGTCCGGGCCGTCCACGTCGTCGGGCGGGGCCGGCAGATCGCGCATCCGGCGCAGGGGGGAGCACAGCAGCGGAATCGGTACGAGGAGGAATCCGAGGGCGCAGACCCACAGCGCGGCACGGGCGCCGAACGAGCCCGCGAGTGCACCGCCCACCACGGCGCCGAGGGGGAGGGTGCCCCACACGAGGAAGCGCAGCGTGGCGTTCATGCGGCCGAGCAGCCGGGGCGCGCAGAGCGTCTGCCGGAAGCTGACCTGAGCGACGTTGTAGACGACCGCGCCGAAGGAGACGACACCCGAGCCCACGGCGAACAGGGCAGCGGCGGCACCGTGTCCGGACAGCGGCCACAGCAGCGCGAACGGGCCGGTCGCCAGCGCGGAGAGCCAGATGATACGGGCCTGGCCCAGGCGGCCGGCGAGGACGCCGGCAGTGAGCGCGCCGAGGAGTCCGCCCGCGGCGGACGCGGAGAGCATCAGCCCGACGGCGGCCGGCTCCAGGCCCACCACCCGTACCAGGAAGACGGTCTGAGTGGCCATCTGCATCGCGGTGAAGAAGTTGCCGAGACCGGTGGTCGCTGCGATGACCCGCAACAGGGGGTGCCCGAGGACGAACCGCAGGCCCTCCCCGATGTCCGAGCGCAGGGAGGCCCCCGGCACGGGCTCGGGCCGGGGCTCGGGCGGCCGCTTCATGGCCATGAGGAACAGGGCGGACACGGCGTAGCCGATCGCGTCGGCCACGATCGCCAGATGCGCGCCCACCAGCTGGACGAGCCCACCGCCGAGCCCCGGGCCTGCGACGTGGGCCGACGAACGGACCGTCTCCAGGGCTCCGTTGCCCGCCATCAGCTGCTCCTTGGGCAACAGTTGGGGCAGATAGCTCTGGTGAGCCACGTCGAAGAACACGGTCGCCGCCCCGGTGACCAGCGCGACGACGTACAGCTGCGCCATCGTCAGGACGTCGGATACGGCCGCCAGCGGCACACTGGCCATGGCGACGGCACGCACCACATCGGCCCGGATCATCAGCGGCAGTTTGCGCATCCGGTCGACCCACGCGCCCGCGGGCAGCCCGATCAGCAGAAACGCCGCAGTCTCGGCCGCGGTGAGCAGACCCACCTCGAACGCCGGCGCCTTCAGCACGAGAACGGCCACCAACGGCAGCGCGACCAGAGTGACTTGAGCGCCGACCTGTCCGGCGGCCGCGCCGGCGAGCAGGAGACGGAAGTCGCGCATACGCAGCAGACCGCTGGACGCGACGGGGGGTGAGGGGGCCATGCGGCAGACCTTCACCGCCAGGTCGATCACCCGTCAAAACGGAAACGTCACTTTCGGTCGTTTCCTTGTCACTTCCTTCACCGGAACGGCAAATTCTTCGCCAGATGAGGGGAACGCCCGGATGAATGCATCACATGATGGGCCTGCGCGGGACGATCGGTGCCCGGAACGTATGGCCGATCCCGGGTGGATCCGGCCCAGGGCACGACGAATCGCACCTCTGACCGAAAATGGCCGTCCGCTCACACTCGGTGTACAAAAGCGCGGTGACAGGCGCTATAGGCGTGACGGTCATGCACGGCGCCGCGCCGGACCGTGCCCGGCCGAGCTGCCCGGGGTCGTACTTCAGGAGCTGGGGGCTCGTCGAGCACGCTCGTGTGCACCCCGAGCTCCGAGGCCGCCGCTGTCGCCGCCGGCGTCCGCGCCCGGATCGACGTTGTCGGGCGCGGTCATGACGCACCGAAGGGCCGCCGCAGCCGGTCTGCTGCGATGGCCCATGTCGGCCCGGCGGGTACTTCTCAGAGGCTGACGGCGGTGATGTTGCCGTAGGTGGTGGTCGCGTGGATGGTCAGGTCGGCGGCGGCGCCGTCGGCGTTCTTCAGCGCGTTGTGGATACGGCCGTAGGTGGTGCCGGCGTCCAGAGTCGCGGAGACGCCGTGGGCCGCGCCGATCGACAACTCGCCCGACTCGGTGCGCAGGGCGACCGTACCGCGCAGGGCCTCGGTGATCCGGATGTCGCCCTTCTGGATGCTGACCTCCGCGGGGCCGCTCAGACGGCCGATGGCGATGTCGCCGGCCTGGAGGGTGAGGCGGGCGCCCGCGGTCTCGTCGAGCTTGACCGAAGCCTGTGCACCTTCGAAGGCGATGTCGCCGAGCCGTCCCACACCCCGGAGCTCGGCGTCGGCCGCTTTCGCCTCGACGTGGGAGCCGGTGGGCAGTTGGACCGTCACCTCGACTGATCCGGAGCTGCCGAGGACCCGGTTCTTCGGCGCAGCCGCCTCGATCCGCAGGATGCCGTCGTCGTAGGCGACGGTGGTCTGCTCGGCCGCCTTCACGTCGCGGCTCTTCGAGGCGTCCGCGGGAAGGATCTCGACCGTGGTGTCGGCCCGGTCGGCGGCGATGAACCGGATGCGTCCCGCGGGGATGTCGACGACGGCCGAGACCGGGGCGGGGGTGTCGAACTTCTGCATGGCGCTCTCCTTGGAATCGCTGTTTCCGATGATGGAAACGCTACGTTGCGTTCATGGGTTTGGCAATGATGACGTTGCGTCAAAATGCCATTCAGGCAGGTGATAGGCAAGAAATTGTTGCAATGATCTGAGGGCTAATGCAACATCCCTCTCCGTCTTCGTTGCAATGGGGTGAGAGTGAACGCTATGCTGCGAGCACCACGAACGATGAAGGAGGCCGCGATGCCGGGCGGCAGGCTCACCCAGCAGGAACGCCAGCAGATCGCGCTGGGACTGGCCGACGGTCTCCCGTACGCGGAAATCGCCAGAGGCCTCGACCGGCCGACCTCGACGATCACGCGCGAGGTGATGCGCAACGGCGGGCCCACCACCTATCGCGCGGACCTCGCCCACCGCGCCACCGGACACCGCACCCAGCGCCGCCGGCCGGCAGTACCCGCGGATCCGAAGACGGCCCCGCAGGCCCACGGACGCGACGCCGAAGCGGTGCTGGCGTACGAGGAGATGTTCACGACCGTCCTCATGCAGTCCGGTCTGCCCAAGATGATGGCCCGGGTGCTTGTCTGCCTCTACACCACCGACGCGGGCAGCCTCACCGCGTCCGAACTGGTCCAGCGCCTCCAGGTCAGCGCGGCATCCGTCTCCAAGGCGATCGCCTACCTCGATACCCAGGGGCTCGTCCGACGCGAACGCGACGACCGCCGCCGCGAGCGGTACGTCGTCGACGACGACGTCTGGTACCAGTCCATGATGGCCAGCGCCCGTGCCAACGCCCAGCTCGTGGACACGGCACGACAGGGTGTCACCGTCCTCGGCCCCGGTACCCCGGCCGGCGCCCGCCTCGAAAACATCGCCCGTTTCGTCGACTTCGTCTCCGAAAGCATCACCCGAGCCGCGGAACAGGCCCGCGATGTCCTCTACACGAAACCCGCGACGACCCCGGACGAGGAGCCCGGCCGCTCCGACGGCTAGTCGGTTCGCCGACGGGCGGATAATCCGTACCCTGCTCGGCCCGGTACGGCGATCATGGGGTGGGACACCGACACGCAGTCCGGAAGGAATCGCTCGCCATGCCCGTGCCTGCCGACCCGACGGTCCTCCACCCGATGCCCGAGCAGCCGCGGGTGGTGCTGCTCAAACCGCTGGTCAAGTCCCCACTGATCGAGGTCGGGGAGTACTCCTACTACGACGACCCGGACGACCCGACAGCCTTCGAGACGCGCAATGTGCTCTACCACTACGGGCCGGAGAAGCTGATCATCGGCAAGTTCTGCGCGCTGGGCACCGGAGTGCGGTTCATCATGAACGGCGCCAACCACCGGATGGACGGCCCCTCGACGTTTCCCTTCCCCACCATGGGAGGCTCCTGGGCCGAGCACTTCGACCTGCTCACCGGTCTGCCCAACCGAGGGGACACCGTCGTCGGCAACGACGTCTGGTTCGGCAACAGCACGATGATGATGCCCGGCGTACGGATCGGGCACGGTGCGATCATCGCCTCCGGCGCTGTGGTCACCGGCGACGTGCCCGCCTACGGCATCGTCGGCGGCAACCCGGCCCGTCTCATCCGCACCCGCTACGACGACCAGGACATCGCCAGGCTGTTGGCGGTGGCCTGGTGGGACTGGCCCGCGGAGCACATCACCGAGCATGTGCGGACGATCATGTCGGGCAGCCTCGCCGATCTCGAAGCTGCCGCCCCGGAGGCCCTGGACGGCTGACGCGCTCCGGAAGCGGGTGGCGGCCTGCCTTCCTCACACGCGCCGTCGTCGCGCCTTGGCCTTCGGCCGACCACCCGGTTCAGCACGACCTCACCAACATGCCGCTCGACGACCCGACTGGCACCGTCGTACCGGGCTCCGACGCCCGCAGTATCAGTGCCGTCCTGATCAACGGCGAGCCCCGGCAACGGGAACGGCCAGGTCCCCGGCGTCGACCTGCCGCACTGCGAACGGAGGTGCATGCCTCCCGCAGATATGTACTGGACGCATCGGCTGCCTGACGATGCCTCAGGAGTCCGTCGGCCACGCCATCAGCCGGCCCCGTGACCAACAGCGTCCCACGGCCTCGGCGCGCAGAAACTCGACCCGTCTGCCCCTGGCACCAGGGCGCCGAGAGCCGATGCCCGGACCGGCCCGCATCCGACTGCCGCTCCCACCATGCTGCGCGCCGATCGACGCGAGGCCCCCTCCGGCCGGGAGACCCGCCAACCGGGCCAGGCTTTCGGCACGGTCCGGCATGGCGGCAGACCGACGGCGCGGTCGGCCGAGATGCTGATGGCCGAACCAGGCAGGAGAGACCGTGGACGACCCCAGCCCTCAGGGAGCCCGAAGCTCGACATCCACCCGCGCGAGCCGCGACATCTCCGGCCAGCCGGGGGTCATCGGCATTGCACTCGGCGCCGTGCTGACGGCCATGCTCGCCGAGGGTTCGTGGCAGTGGTTCGCCACATACATCGGGGTGACGCTTCTCGCGGTGCTCTTCTCCCTGTACCGACTGCCGACCTGGACTCCCGGCCTCCGGTCGGTGTATGTGGGGAATCTGACGGCGTATTCGCTGGTCGTGGGCCTGTGCGTAGCGATCACCCTGGCGCCGATGCTGCAGCGCTGGGCGTGGCTGTTCCCGATGCCGGGCACGCGTGCCCGGTGCCCCTCGCTGGGCACCTACGAACGCATCCGTACGGAGGCGACGCTGGCGAATCTGTCGGGCCGCGACGCCGAAGCCCTGGCCCACACCCAGGAGGTCCAGAGCCACGCCGCGGTCGCCGACTGCCTTTCCGCCACGACGACCCTGTGGTTGCCGGTCTATGCGGTCGGAGTGGCTGTGCTGGTGGGTCTGGGGGCGTGGATCACTGATCGGGTGCGGGGGCGGAACTGAGGGCTGTCCCGCGAGCATGCAGGTGGTAATCGGGTGGCAGACTCCTCCGCTGCGTCCCTAGCGTCGGTGGCATGGAATACGAGTTCGTGGATCCAGCGACGATCACGCGGGAGATGGCCGTGCAGATTCGTGAGTGGCGAGTCGACGAGGATTTCACCTGGCGTTCCGTGGCCCGGGCCGCGACCGATCTGTGGGGTTCCGAATACGGCAGCAACCAGATCTACGGCAGGGACCTCTGTGTGGCCGCGGCGGGGGTTCTGGGTGAAGACCCCGACCGGGACCCATGGAACTGACGCCTGCTAGGAGAACGGACGCCTTCCAGGCCCGATTGCCGGGAGACGTCTGCCAGAGGGGCGGACGAAGTCCGGGCACCGCGTGACGAAGCCCTGCGAGACTGCCACACGCCCTGGTTCTCGTGCCCTCTCAAGCGGTCCGCCTCCTCGGTGGTGTCGATCAGCGGAGCCGTGGTCAAGGCGACGGCTGCCGTGAACACGTGACCGACGTGGCGGCAGAGCCGCGCCGGGCAGGGAACCGTGGCCCGGGCACTCAGGTCGCACATGCGACGACCCGCCGTCGATCTCCACCGGCAGCCGCCCGGCCGCCGGACGCCTCGGTTCGCGGCAGGCGACATGGCACCACCAACCCCCGTCACTCTCACGCACCCCCGGAGTGGCGCCGCCACGCATGCTGGCCCTTCCTGTGTGCAGAGGTCCGTCCCGGTGGCGGGCGACCACAGCCGCGGAGAGGGAGCGAGCGCCGCCCATGGAAAAACAACATCAGGCGCTGCGTACTCCGCGCGCCGCGGGCGTGGTGGGCGTCATCTTCGCTCTGTTGCTCGGCACCGCCATCGTTCTGGTGCGTCTGACGCTGCCCGAGGACCTGGATGACGTGAGCAAGGCCTGGATCTCCGACGCCTCGCGGCGGAACACGGTGGAGACGGCCCTCGGCCTCATCCCCTTCGCGGGCATCTTCTTCCTGTGGTTCATGGGCACCGTCCGGGCACGTATCGGCGACGCCGAGGACAAGTTCGTCTCCACCGTGTTCCTGGGCAGCGGTCTGCTCTTCGTGGCGACCCTCTTCGGAGCGGCGGCGGCAGCGGGAGGCCTGCTGGCGGCGGCGAGTGCGCCCGGAGCCGCATCCGGCCCGCAACTGCAGTCCTTCGGTCTGGACTTCACCTACGGCCTGCTGACGACCTACTCGATGCGTATGGCGGCGGTGTTCACCCTGGCGACCTCCTCCATCGGGCACCAGCTCGGCGTCCTTCCCCGATGGCTGTCCGTCCTGGGCTACCTCGTCGCCCTGATTCTGCTCTTCGTGACGGACAGCATCGCCTGGTCGGAGCTGGTCTTCCCGCTGTGGGCGCTGATCGTCAGCCTGCACATCCTCGTGGCCAGTCTGCGTCGCCGGCCCGCCGCACCGGCCTCTTCGCCATGACGCCGATCCCCGCGATCGGTGGGCCCATGACGCTTCTGGCCCTCTGTGCTCGCGACAACCGGACAACAGCCGCAAGCTGGGCACGGAACCACGGGAAAGGCGCCCTTTGATGAGGCTTGTCGTCGATCTGAACCGCTGCCAGGGATACGCACAGTGCGCGTTCCTCGCACCCGACGTCTTCACCATGCATGGCGACGAGGGACTGTTGTACAACCCGCAGGCCGACGCCGAGCACAAGGATCACGTCGCGCGTGCCGTAGCCGCGTGCCCCGTCCAGGCCATCCTCGTCGAGGGCCTGGACGACCTGGGCGCCCCGGCTCCCGTCGAGGAGGCGTCCCATGGACGGTGAGCACCAGCTGGAGTGGTTGAGACGCGAGGGACGGATCGTGATCGTCGGCGCGTCACTGGCCGGTCTGAGGGCCGCTGAGACGCTGCGGGAGGAAGGCTTCGCCGGGTCGCTGACCCTCATCGGCGACGAGCCGTACGAGCCGTACGACCGGCCGCCCCTGTCCAAGCAGGTCCTGCTGGGGAAGGCGACCGCCGACCGCACCGCGCTTCCCCGGCGACGGGACCCGCAGGCGCAGTGGCGCCTCGGGGTCGCCGCCACCGGTCTCGACATGGCGGCCAGGCGGGTGAAACTCGCCGACGGTGACGAGGTGCCGTACGACCGGTTGCTGATCGCGACCGGTGTGCGGGCCCGTCCGTGGCCGAACGAGGCCGAGGCCGAGCTCGACGGGGTCTTCGTGCTGCGCACCTGTGACGACGCGGCCCGGCTGGAGAGCCGGCTCTCCCAGGGGCCACGCAGGGTGCTGGTGATCGGGGCGGGATTCACGGGCTCGGAAATCGCCTCCGCATGCCGGGAGCGGGACATCCCCGTCACCGTCGCGGAACGCGCCGCCGCCCCTCTGGTCGGTGCTCTCGGCGGCGTGATCGGCGATGTCGCCGCACAGCTCCAGCGGGAGAACGGCGTGGACCTGCGCACCGGCGTCATGGTCACCTCGCTGGAGGGTGACTCCGCGGGACGCGTGCGTTCCGCCCATCTGTCCGACGGCAGCGAGATCGAGGCGGACATCGTCGTGGTCTCGCTCGGCGCCACCCGGAACACGGAGTGGCTGGCGGGATCAGGGCTGGGCGCGGGCCCCCGTGGCATCGCCTGCGACGCGGGATGCCGAGCCTTCGACATCCGGGGCATCGTGACCGACGACGTCTTCGTCGCCGGCGACGTGGCGAGGTCCCCGCATCCGCTGTTCAGCTACCAGTTCCTCTCCCTGGAGCACTGGGGCAACGCCGTGTCGCAGGCCGACACCGCCGCCCACAACATGATCAGCGCCGCCGCGGACCGCCGACCGCACATGTGGGTGCCGGCCTTCTGGTCCTCCCAATTCGGCGTGAACATCAAGTCGGTCGGCGTGCCGTCCATGGGCGAGGAGATCCTCATCAGCCAGGGAGCGCTGGCGGACCGCAAGTTCACGGGCGTGTACGGCTACCAGGGGCGCGTCATCGGCGCCGTCACCTTCGACAACTCGCGCTGGCTGCCGTTCTACCAGCGGCTGATCGAGTCGACCGCGCCGTTCCCGCCGCCGTTCGCGACGATGGACAGGCGGTCCGACGGGCAACGCCCGCTCCCGGCGGACTTTCCGGACCCCTCCGTGCCCACCCACACGCCGACCGTCACCCTCAGTGGCTACTCGCCCGCCGACCGGCGGATGGTCTTCACCCCCGGCCGATGATGACGACCGCAACAGGCCGACGGCCGCACGTCGTACGACGAGTACCTGCCGTACGACGAGCAGCCGCCGTACTGCGGCTGCCGTCCCTGCGGCCATGGCCGGCCGAACGACAACTGCCGGCCACGCGACGACCGCCCGCCGTCCCGCGGCAGCCCCGGTACGGGTCCGTCCGGGAGCCGGACCACTCCACCGCCCGAACCGTCTCCGGCAACGCCTCCCCGGCCGGCGCCCACGCCCACAAGGACCCGCGATGACGTCTCTCCTGCACCAGATCACCGACTACGCCAACCGCGCCAACCCGTACCCCCTCTACGCGGAGCTCCGCAAGACACCGGTGATCCACGACGAGGACGGCCCGTACGTCATCAGCACCTACCACGACATCCTGGGCCTGTTGCACGATCCACGGATCAGCTCCGAGGCCCGCAACCTCTCCGCGCCGGTGGCCGACGATCTGGAGCAGCCCGAGGAGACGAGCCTGCCGCCCAGCTTCCTGCGGCTCGACCCCCCGGAGCACGACCGGCTGCGTGGCATGACCAACCGCCCCTTCGGGCCACCGCACAGCCCGCGGCGCGTCGAGGACATGCGCCCGGAACTCGGTGAGATCGTCTCCGGTCTCATCGACGGTCTCGCGAACGGCGGCCGCGTCGATCTGGTCGAGCAGTTCTCGTACCCCTTCCCCGTCACGGTGATCTGCCGACTGCTCGGCGTACCGCGCGAGGACGAGTCACGCTTCCACTCCTGGGCCGACACGCTCGCCGCCAGCCTGGATCCCGCGCCGAGCGAGGACCGCACCGAGCAGGCCCGTGTCGCGGAGGAGGCCAAGACCCAACTGGGCATGTATCTGGCAGGGTTGATCGAGGAGCGGCGCAAGTCGCCGCGCGACGACATGCTTTCCGCGCTGGTCACCAATGTGGGACCGGGCGGACCCATGTCGACGATGGAGGTGCTCAGCACCGCGGCCCTGCTGCTGATCGCAGGCCATGAGACGACGGTCAACCTGATCACCAACGGGATGCTCACGCTGCTGCGCCACCCCGATGTGCTCCAGCGCTTGAGGGTCGAGCCGCGCATGGCCGTGCCGATCGTGGAGGAACTGCTGCGCTACGAACCGCCGGTGCAGTTGCTGCCGCAGCGCACGCCGATCACCGACATCGAGGTCCGCGGTGTCACCATCCCCAAGGGGGCGTCGCTGTGGCTGGTTCTGGCGTCGGGCAACCGTGACCCGGAACGCTTCGAGGACCCCGACCGCTTCGACCCGGACCGCAAGGACATCGAGCACCTGGGACTCGGCAGCGGTATCCACGGCTGCTTCGGCGCTCCGCTGGCGCGCCTCGAGGCCCAGGTCGCCCTGGCCGAACTCGCCCGCAGACTCGACAACCCCCGCCTGGTGGAAGACCCTCCGCCGTATCGCCGCAACGCCGTTCTGCGCGGACCGCGCCATCTCAACATCGAGATCGACGGCCTGCGCCCGTAGGAGAGCCGGCCATAGGGATCGCGGCCCACAGCACATCGCAACAGGCGCTGTCGACGTGTTGACCCAATTGACTTGCTGAGTCTCGTTACGCAACCATGCCTCCACGTCGCGGACGAGGAGGCTGGACCATCGTGGAATGGACAGGCGCGCGCTACGCCGACAGGCCGACAGTCGAGGTACGGGCCTGGGTCGGCGCTCCACCCGGCCGGGTGTGGGAGTTGGTCTCGGATGTGACCCTGATGCCGGCCATGAGCGATGAGCTCCAGTCGGTCGAGTGGTTGGGCGGAGCCACTCGGCCCGCCCTCGGAGCCAGGTTCGTCGGCCGCAACAAGCACGATTCGTTCGGGGAGTGGGAAACCACCTCGCAGGTGATCGAGTACGACCGGGAACGCGTCTTCGCCTGGGCGGTGGGGGACACGGAGAATCCCAGCGCGGTCTGGCGTTTCCGGCTGGAGTCGAAGGACGGCGGGACCGATCTGTCGCAGTGGATGCAGATGGGCCCCGGCCGGTCCGGGCTGTCCTTCGCCATCGACGCCATGCCCGACAAGGAGCAGAAGATCGTGTTCGTGCGCTTGCGGGAGTTCGAGCGCAACATGACCGGCGTCCTCGAGCACATCAGGAAGCTGGCGGAGGCGTGATGCGGACCGCGACCACGATCGAGGCGGCCGGCGGTGCGGCCTGGTCCGATCAGACGGATTTCGTCGTCGAAGCCGAGAAGCTCGGCCTCGACATCTGCTGGGTGGCCGAGGCGTGGGGCTCCGACGCCCCCTCCGCGCTGGGCTTCTACACCGCACGCACCGACCGGATGCTGCTCGGCTCCGCCGTGATGCAGGTCGGCACGCGGACCCCGGTCGCCCTCGCGCAGACGGCCATCACCTTGTCCAACCTCTCCGGCGGACGGTTCCTGCTGGGCCTCGGCCCGTCCGGTCCCCAGGTGATGGAAGGCCTGCACGGAGTACCGTTCGCCCGCCCCCTGGCCCGTGTCCGCGAGACCGTGGAGATCGTGCGGCAGGTGATGGACGGCGGCAAGATCTCCTACGCCGGCGGCGAGTTCCAGATCCCGCTGCCCGGCGGAGAGGCCGTCCCCATGCGGATCTCCCAGCGGGCCCAGCACCGGATTCCGATCTATCTGGCCGCGCTGTCGCCCGCCATGCTCAAGCTGACCGGGCGCATCGCCGACGGATGGCTCGGCACCAGTTTCGTCCCCGAAGGCGCGGGCGAGGCCTACTTCGCCCCGCTGGACGAAGGACTGGCCCGCAGTGGGCGAAGCCGCGCGGAGCTCGACGTCTGCCAGGGCGCCGAGGTGGCGTTCGCTCCCGACGAGGAGGCGCTCGGTGCCATGGTCGCCGACCGCAAGAAGGAACTCGCCTTCAGCCTCGGCGGGATGGGCTCGGCGTCGACCAACTTCTACAACCATGCCTACAGCCGCCAGGGCTGGGCGGACGTGGCCGCGGAGGTCCGAGACCGCTGGCAGGCAGGTGACCGTGACGGCGCGGCCGGCCTCGTCACCGACGAGATGGTGCTGGCAACCACGCTGATCGGCACGGAGGACATGGTGCGACAACGGCTGCGTGTATGGCGCGACTCGGGCGTGGACACCGTCCGTCTCTACCCGGCGGGTGAGACCCTGGATGCCCGGCTGGCCACGCTGGGCAGAGCGATCGAGCTGGTTCACGATGTCGGAGGCGAGTCATGAGCGCGCGCAAGTCCTTCGCCAACTGGCCCTGTTCGATCGCCCGCACCGTGGACCTGCTCGGTGACGCCTGGACGTCCCTGCTGCTGCGGGAGGCGTTCTACGGAAGCCGTCGCTTCGACGAGTTCCAGCAGGAGCTGGGCATCGCCCGCAACACCCTGGCCGACCGGCTGCGCCGGCTGGTGGACGAGGGGCTGATGGACAGACGGCTCTACGAGAGCGAGCCTCCTCGTCACGAGTATGTGTTGACCGAGAAGGGGCGCGATTTCTTTCCGGTCCTCGCCGCGATGGCGCGGTGGGGCGACCAGTGGCTCGCGGGCGAGGAGGGCGCTCCCGTCACCCTCCACCACGACGCGTGCGGCCACGACGCCCACCCCGAGGTGGTGTGCTCCGCGTGCGGCGACCCGATGCGGTCCGAGAACACGTCCGCGCGGATGGGCCCGGGATATCCGGAGAAGCTCAGGGAACGGCCCGACGTCCGGCGGCGCTTCGCGCACTCGTAGGCGGGTGCGCCCGGAGAGAAGGCGCCCTGACCCGACAAACCAGGTCAGGGCGCCTTCTCCCGAGCCCCTGGAAGAAGCCCATCGCGGCCGGTGACTGCGCCCACCTCGTCGAGCTGCAACTCACGGGCCACGTCCGCCTGTTGACAGCCGATCCGGCACGTCTTCGTGCGCGGCTCCCCGACGGTGTCGTGCGGTCGCGGGCGGACCGTGCGGGGCGGAAGCCAGCGGCGTCTGTCTGTGCCAACCCCAAGGCAGGGCAGCGTCCTTCCACCAGCGCAAGGACAGGCGAGGGGAGGCCCGGCCGGTGTTCGGGGACGGATGCCGGGCCGCGCATTGATCCAGGCATTGATCCAAAAGTTGTCTGAACCACTCGGTTCGATGTCTCCCTGCCGTCTTCCACGGTTCACCGCAAACTGCTGGGATGCGCGTGGCTGGTTCAACAGGGAGGCGTGAGTGAATTTTGTCGTGAACGGTGACGCGGAGAGCGGGCCCGGAGGGTCTGCGGAGCCCGTTCAGGGGGTGACGGGGTGGGTCGTGCGTGAAGGGGCGCCCGCACTCATCGCGTACGACCTCGGGGGCGGGTACCCGATGCCGTCCGACCCCGGGCCGGCCGGGCGGGGCAGCCGCTTCTTCTCCGGCGGGAACAGCCCGCGTACCGCTCTCGTCCAGGACATCGCCCTGCCCACCCGGGGCGCCACGGGGCGGGCGGCCGTCGACACCGGCCGGGTCCGCTACACCCTCGCCGGATGGCTCGGCGGATACGCGGCGCAGGAGGACGGCGCACGGCTGTCCGTGGAGTTCCGGGACGCCAAGGGCACCCCCGTCGCCCTGTCCGTCCTCGGCCCCGTGACCGCCACCGAGCGCGGGTCCCGTACCGCACTCCTGAAGCGCACCGCGTCCGCGACGGTGCCGCCCGGGGCACGCACCGCGCGTGTGCTGCTCGTCTTCACCCGCAGCGGCGGCGGCACGTCCAACGACGGCTACGCCGATGCCGTATCGCTCACCTTGACCGCCACGGCGCAGGCTCACGAGGGACAGAAATGACCACGCTCAACCGACGGGATCTGCTCAAGGCCGCCGGCGCCGCCGGCGCCTTCAATCTCGCCTGGCCGCTGAGTGCCGGCCTCTCGCCGGCCCAGGCCCGGGAGGCCGCCGAGGTGCTCGGCGCCGACTACGATCCTGCGCCCTTCACCCTCGGCGTCGCGTCCGGCGACCCGCAGCCCAGCAGCGTCGTGCTGTGGACCCGGCTCGCGCCGGAACCCCTTGCCGCCGAACAGCGCTTGCCCGAGATCGTCGAGGTCGACTGGGTCGTGGCCACCGACCCGCAGCTCCGGCGTGTCGTCGCCCGCGGCACGGCCCCCGCCTCCGCGACACTCGGCCACAGCGTCCACGTTCCGGTCGCCGGGCTCCGGCCGGGCACCCGTTACTGGTACGCCTTCAAGGCCCTCGGCAAGAAGAGCCGGGTGGGCAGGACCAAGACCGCGCCCGTCGGCCCCATCTCCTCCGTGCGCTTCGCGGCCGCCAACTGTCAGGCGTTCCACGACGGCTTCTACGCCGCCCATCGCGGAATCGCCCGCGAGAACGTCGACTTCGTCGTCCACCTGGGCGACTACATCTACGAGCACGGCCAGGAAGGCGGCGTCCCCGCCGAACACGTCCGCGACCACGAAGGCCCGGAGATCTTCACCATCGCCGACTACCGCCGCCGCCACGCCCTCTACAAGGGGGACCGCTCCCTGCGCGAGGCCCATGCCGCCCATCCTTGGTTCCTCACCTGGGACGACCACGAGGTCGCCAACGACTACTCCAGCGCCGGCGGCGACGCCCCGTTCATGCAGCGCCGTGCGGCCGCGTACCAGGCCTGGTACGAGAACATGCCGCACCGTGACGCGGGCAATTCCGCCCTGCCCGACCCCGAGATCCACCGGGTCCGCCGCTGGGGCAACTTGCTGGAGCTGACCGTCCTCGACCTGCGCTCGTACCGCTCGGAAAGGAACCTCGCGGACGGCACGATCCTGGGCGCGGGCCAGAAGGCGTGGCTGAAGCAGGGGGTCGACCGGGCGCCCGACACCTGGCACGTCTGGGCCAACTCGATCATGCTGAGCCAGTTGCGCGGCCGCCCGGGCGGTTCGTACATGTTCACCGACCAATGGGACGGCTACCTCGCCGAGCGCAAGGAGGTCCTGAACCACGTTCACAGCAGTGGCATGGAGGACTTCGTCGTCATCACCGGCGACTGGCACTCGGCATTCGTCGATGACGTCCGGCTCGACTTCGACGATACGTCCTCGCCGGTGATCGGTACGGAGTTCACCGCCCACTCCGTCACCTCGGGCGCGTACTCCCCGGACTGGAACGCGGCCAACGGCCCGCTCATGGGCGCGGCGAATCCCCATCTGAAGTACTTCGAGGGCAACCGCTACGGCTACGACGTCTACGAGGTCACCCCGAAGCGATTCAGCACCCATATGCGGGTCATCGCCGACCGCCGCGACCCGGCCTCGCCGGTCACGACGCTGACCACGTTCCATGTGGACCGTGGGAAGGCCGGTTCGTACGAAGACCCGGCCGCGAAGAACTCGCCCGCTCAGTGGCGCAGGGCCTCCTGACGCAGGCCGCAGACTGCACCGGCGCACGGTTGTGATGCGCACCGGGCCCACCCGGACCTTGCGGGCGGTCCCTCGCGAAACGGCCTCGACTTACCGCCCTGAAAGCAAGGCGCCTGACGGGTGAAAGACCAGCTCAGGCGCCTTGCTTTGCGCCCTAGAAGAACCCGAGCTTCTTCGGGGAGTACGACACCAGCAGGTTCTTCGTCTGCTGGTAATGCTCCAGCATCATCCGGTGGTTCTCCCGCCCGATGCCCGACTGCTTGTAGCCGCCGAACGCCGCGTGTGCCGGGTACGCGTGGTAGCAGTTCGTCCACACCCGGCCCGCCTGGATGGCGCGGCCGGCCCGGTACGCCGTGTTGATGTCGCGGGTCCAGACACCCGCGCCCAGGCCGTACAGCGTGTCGTTCGCGGTCTTGATCGCGTCGTCGAAGTCCGAGAAGGAGGTGACCGCGACGACCGGGCCGAAGATCTCCTCCTGGAAGACGCGCATACGGTTGTCGCCCTCGAAGATCGTCGGCTGGACGTAGTACCCGCCGGCCAGTTCCCCGTCGTGCTCGATGCGCTGACCGCCCGTCAGGATCTTCGCGCCCTCCTGCTGGCCTATGTCGAGGTACGAAAGGATCTTCTGGAGCTGGTCGTTGGAGGCCTGGGCGCCGATCATGGTGTCGGTGTCCAGGGGGTGGCCGGGCACGATCTTCTCGGTGCGGGCGATGGCCCCTTCGAGGAACTCGCTGTAGTGGCCGCGCTGGATGAGTGCGCGCGAGGGGCAGGTGCAGACCTCGCCCTGGTTGAGGGCGAACATGGTGAAGCCTTCGAGCGCCTTGTCACGCAGATCGTCGTCGGCCGCCCAGACGTCGTCGAAGAAGATGTTGGGCGACTTGCCACCGAGTTCCAGGGTGACCGGTTTGATGTTCTCGGAGGCGTACTGCATGATCAGCCGCCCCGTCGTGGTCTCGCCGGTGAACGCGATCTTCGCGACGCGCGGGCTGGACGCGAGTGGCTTGCCCGCCTCCACGCCGAAGCCGTTGACGATGTTGACGACACCGTCCGGCAGCAGGTCGGCAACCAGGCTCAGCCAGAAGTGGATGGAGGCCGGGGTCTGTTCGGCGGGCTTGAGGACCACGGCGTTGCCGGCGGCCAGGGCGGGGGCGAGCTTCCATGTCGCCATCAGGATCGGGAAGTTCCAGGGGATGATCTGGCCGACGACGCCCAGCGGTTCGTGGAAGTGATACGCGATGGTGTCGTCGTCGAGTTCGCTCAGCGACCCCTCCTGGGCGCGCAGGGCTCCGGCGAAGTAGCGGAAGTGGTCGATGGCGAGAGGGATGTCGGCGGCCAGTGTCTCGCGGACCGGCTTCCCGTTCTCCCAGCTCTCGGCGACCGCCAGCTCCTCCAGATGCGCCTCCATACGGTCGGCGATCTTCAGCAGGATGCCCGCACGGTCGCCCGCCGAGGTGCGGCCCCACGCGGGCGCCGCGGCGTGCGCCGCGTCCAGTGCGGCTTCGACGTCGTCGGCGGTGCCGCGGGCGATCTCGGTGAACGGGCGGCCGTCGACGGGGCTCGGGTTCTCGAAGTACTCGCCGCGGGCCGGCGGTACGTACCGGCCGCCGATCCAGTGGTCGTAGCGAGGGCGGTACGAGACGATCGCGCCGTCACTGCCCGGGCTTGCGTATCGGGTCATCTCCAGGGCCTCCCGGTGAGGGTGCCGCCCGCCGTTGGGCGGCGCCTGACGGGAGGCTAGGGACCGGGAGGTTGCGAGGACGTTGCACGGGAAGTGCGGCGGAACCTCAGCCCGACTTGATCATGTCGGCGCACTTCTCGCCGATCATCATGGTCGTGATGCACGGGTTGACCGCCGGCAGGAACGGCATGATCGAGGCGTCCGCCACCCGCAGGCCCGGCACGCCCTTCACCCGCAGCTGCGGGTCCAACGGCGAGTCGGCGTCGTCGATCGGGCCCATCCGCACCGTCCCGGCGGGGTGGTAGACGGTGTTGTGCGTCTCGCGGATGTAGGAGAACAGCTCGTCGTCGCTCTGCAGTGCCGGTCCGGGCGCCAGTTCCGCGCCCGCCCAGTCGGCCATCGGCGACTGGGAGACGATCTCGCGCGCGAGACGCAGGCCGTGGGTCATCACCCGGATGTCATGCTCGTCGGTGAAGTAGCGGGGGTCGACCTTCGGCTTGTCCCGGAAGTCGCGCGTCCGCAGCCTGACCGTGCCCATCGACCGGGCGCGAGTCACGTTCGGCGTCAGACAGAACGCGTTGTCGGTGGTGGGGTAGCCGCGCCGGTAGGTGTTCATGTCGAACGGCACCGAGCCGTAGTGGAACATCAGGTCCGGCCGGTCCAGGCCGGGCCTCGTGTTGGTGAAGATCCCGATCTCCCACCACTGGGTGGACCGGTCCACCATGGGCCGCTTGGCCTCCCACATGATCACGCCCTCCGGGTGATCCTGGAGGTGGGAGCCGACACCGGGGGAGTCGACGCGGACGTCGATCCCCACGTCCCGCAGATGACCGGCGGGGCCGATGCCGGACAGCATCAGCAGTTTGGGCGAGTCGATGGCGCCGCAGGAGAGGACGACTTCACGCCGGGCGGTGACCGATCCGGTGTGGATGGTGTCGGGCTCCAGGTACTCCACCCCGGTGCACCGGCCGTCGTCGCCGAACAGCAGCCGCCGGGCCTGGAGTCCCGTGCGTACATCGAGGTTCGGCCGCTTGCCGAGGATCGGGTGCAGATACGACACCGACGCGGACGAACGGACGCCGTCCTCACGGCGGTTGATCTGGAACCAGTGGGCGCCTCGCACCACGGTGCTGCCGGTGTTGAACGGCGTCGTCGGGATGTCCGCGGCGGCACACGCCTCCAGCAGCGCCGCCCCGCACGGGTCCACCGGCGGGACGGTGCGGATGACGACCGGACCCGTGCGCCCGTGGTGGTCACCGGGCGCGTCGTTGTTCTCCAGGCGCTGGTAGAGCGGGAAGCAGTCCTTCGCGCTCCAGCCCGTGCAGCCCATCGCCCCCCACTCGTCGAGGTCCTCGGCGGGTGCCCAGAACGCGATGCAGGAGTTGTGCGAGGAGCAGCCGCCGAGCACCTTCGCCCGGGCGTGCCGCATGAAGCTGTTGCCGTTCTCCTGCGGCTCGATCGGATAGTCCCAGTCGTAGCCGGACTCCAGCAGAGCCATCCACCTGTCGAGCCGCAGGATGTTGTCGTCGCCGACATCGGAGGGGCCCGCCTCCAGCACACAGACGCTCACGTCCGGATCCTCGGACAGGCGCGCGGCGATCACGGCGCCGGCGGTGCCGCCGCCGACCACCACGTAGTCGAACTCCTGGTCGGGGCTCTGTGTGGACATGGCGTCTCCAGAACTGGTTCGTGGGGAGAGTCAGGCGGAGGGCGCCGGCGGTTCACCGGTGCCGGTCGATGCGACGTAGCGGTGTGATTCGAGGACACCGGTCCGGTGCCGCTGCACGAACCAGTAGTAGGCGAAGCCGCCGAGCCCGACGATGCCGACGAACACGAACGCGCCCCAGCGCAGGTACCAGTGCTGCGGCCCGGTGGCGTTGTAGACCTCGGCGCGCGGCCAGGCGAGGTTGATGGACATGGCCAGGCCCCACAGCACCGCGAGGACGTTGATGGGGAGTCCGAACTTGCCGAGCGAGAACTTGCCCTCGGCAGGCGTCCACTTGCCGCGCAGCCGCTTGATCAGCATCGGCGTGGTGACCAGGAGATAGGCCACGTAGATCATGATGATCGCGATGCTGGTGATCACCGAGAAGATCTGCGGCTGGTTGACGTTGATCACCAGGATCAGCACGCCCACCACACCGATGACCACGGCAGGCACGACGGGCGTCTTGAAGCGGGGACTGACCTTGGCGAGATGCGTGCCGGCGGGGAGGTTGTTGTCGCGGGCCATGGCGAACATCAGCCGGATACCGGCGGCCTGGACCGCCAGCACACAGACCGTGATGGCGATGACGACACACCACAGGACGATCTCGCCGATGGTCGAACCGAGAGTCTCCAGGACCACGTACTGCAGGCCGATCGTGGACAGTTCCTCGGCGTTGATGTTGGGGACGGCCATCAGGGCGAACAGCAGGATCAGGCCGCCGATGAGGAACGAGGCGACCAGTGCGCGCAGGATGGCCCGCGGAGCGTTGCGGCTCGGGTCGTGCGACTCCTCACCCAGCGACGAGGCGGTGTCGAAGCCGTACATCACGTAGGCCGAGGCCAGCGAGGCCGTCAGGAAGGCGCCGAAGTAGCCCAGCGTCTGGCCCTCACCGAGTCCGTAGGTGTCCGTCAGCACGGTGCTGGGACCACGCGTGATGTGGGCGGCCAGGAGGATGATCAGAGCCACGGCCGCGACCAGCTCGATGAAGACGCCGGCCGAGTTGATCCGCGCCATCAGCTTCACGCCGAAGGCGTTGACCAGGGTCGAGAACAGAATGAGGACGGTGCCGAGGAGGACGGCGTTGGCCGCCGCGTCGTTCTTGCCACTGCCGTCGCCCACGAACTGGAACCAGCTGTCGATCTGCGGCAGCGTGATCTGGTACGCCAGGGCCACGGCGGAGAGCGTCACCATGGTGGCCGTCATCATCATCCAGCCGCCGAGCCAGCCGACGTGCGGGCCGCCCATGGTCTTGGCCCAGTTGTAGATGGACCCCGCCACCGGGTAGCGGGCGGCCAGCTCGCAGAAGCACAGGGCCACCATCAGCTGCCCGACGAACACCATCGGCCACGACCACCAGTAGGCGGGCCCGCCGAAGGAGACACCGAAGTAGAAGAGCTGGAAGGTGCCGGTGAGGATCGAGATGTAGCTGATGCCGGCCGCGAAGGTGTGGAAGTTGCCGAGGGTGCGCTTCAGTTCGGGCTTGTAGCCGAGTGCGCCGAGTGCGTCGTCGTCTTCCTGCCCTTGGGCACTGGCCCTGCTGCTCTTGCTGTCGTCATGGACACTCATGAGAACCACCGCTGGGGACGTGGGCTGAGGTTGCGCCAGATGTGCTTGGCCTCCTGGTACTCCGCAAGACCCGCGGGGCCCAGTTCGCGGCCGAAGCCGGACTGCTTCATCCCGCCCCATTCCGCCTGGGGGACGTACGGATGGAAGTCATTGATCCACACGGTTCCGGCGCGCACCCGGGAAGCCACCCGGTGGGCGCGGCCGACATCCTGCGACCAGACCGCGCCGGTCAGGCCGTAGACGGTGTCGTTGGCAAGGGCGACCGCCTCCTCCTCGTCGTGGAACCGTTCAACGGTCAGCACCGGACCGAACGATTCGTCACGGACGACGGACATGCCCGGAGCGCACTCGTCCAGCACGGTCGGCAGATAGTAGAACCCGTCCTGCAGCGCCGGGTCGTCGGGACGCTTGCCGCCACAGCGCAGCACAGCACCCTCGGCGAGACCTGCCGCCACATAAGCCTCGACCTTGTCACGGTGCTGAGCGGAGATCAACGGTCCGGTACGGGCGTTCTGATCGAACGGGCCACCGAGCCTGATCTCCTTGGCCTGGGCCACCACCGCGTCCACGAACCGGTCGTGCAGATCGTCCTGGACCAGGAGCCGGGCCCCGGCCGAACAGACCTGGCCGGAGTGCAGGAAGATCGCCATGACCGCGTAGTCGACGGCCGCGTCGAAGTCGGCGTCCTCGAAGACGATGTTGGGGTTCTTGCCGCCCAGCTCGAGCGCGACCTTCTTCACCGTGGGTGCGGCGGCCGCCATGATGCGCCGCCCGGTGACCAGACCGCCCGTGAACGAGACCATGTCGACCCGCGGGTCCTCGCTGAGCGGGGCACCCGCCGTGGGACCGGCGCCCAGGATCAGGTTCGCCGCGCCGGCGGGGACTCCCGCCTCGGTCAGCAGCCGCATCAGCATGATGCAGGTGTGCGGCGTGAGCTCGCTGGGCTTGAGGACGAAGGTGTTGCCCGCACCGAGCGCGGGAGCGACCTTCCAGGCGGTCTGCAGCAGCGGATAGTTCCACGGCGTGATCAGCGTGCACACCCCGACGGGTTCGTGCACGACCCGGCTGTCCACTTCCGGGTTGCCCGTGTCGACGATCCGGTCCTCGCCGCCGGCGGCCGTCAGGTTGCCGAAGTACCGGAAGCAGTTCGCGATGTCGTCCATGTCGTACTCGCTCTCCACGAGCCGCTTCCCGGTGTCCAGGGACTCGGCTCGGGCGAACGCGTCCTTGTCGCGTTCCAGCAGGTCGGCGACGCGCAGCAGCACCCTGCCGCGGTCGGCGGCCGCGGTGTGGGGCCACGGCCCGCGGTCGAAGGCGTCGCGGGCGGCGGCGATCGCCGCCGCCGCGTCCTTCGGGCCGGCCTCGTCGACGGTGGCGACGAGGGTGCCGTCCGCGGGGCAGCGGATCTCACGCACCTGCCCGTCGAGGGCGGCAGTCCACTTGCCGCCGATGAACAGCTCCGGCATGGCGTGCTCCTCCGGGTCGGACGGTCGGGCGACCCCGCCGCGGCAGGGTCGGACCTTGGTGCTCCATTCAACTGACAGTAAGGAGGTAGCGCGGGATTCGCAGTACGGAGCGGTCATTCGGTGGCGGAACCCCGCCCGACGGGGTACGCGAAGGCTCCCGGCGGACTCTCGTCAGGACCGCTGCCAGGCGTCCAGTTCCTGTACGCGGGCGAGAGCGGACGGACGCTGGGCCGACGGGAGTGCGGTGGCCAGGGCCCGCCACACCGCCAGATCGTCCTCGCCCCAGGGGCTGTACGCCCAGTCGGCGAGCAGGCCCGGATCGCCGCGGGCGATCAGCGCGGCCCTCAGCTGACCCTCCAGACGGCGGCGCAGCCGCGCCACCGCGGGTGCCTGGGACGCGGGCAGCAACGGACCGGCGTACGCGGTGAGCGCCCCCGTCACCGAACCCGAGGCGAGCCGCCGGGCCACCGCGTCGAAGTCCGCGTCGACGCGTGCGCCCAGCCGGTAGGGCCGGGAGAGCAGCAGATCGGGACCGAGCAGACCGCGCAGCCGGGACAGTTCCGCCCGGAGAGTGACAGGGGTGACGGACTCGTCCTCGTACAGCTCGATCATCAGTTCGTCGCCGCCGACACCCTCCGGGCGGTGGGCCAGTAGCACCAGGATCTCGCTGTGGCGGCGGCTGAGCCGCACCTTGCGGCCGCCCGTCACCAAAAGCGCCTCGTCGCGGCCCAGCGCCGTCAATTGCACGCTCTCCGCGGACGGCGGTGGGGCGAGAAGTGCCAGCTGGGACTCGGCGGCCCGTGCCACGGCCCCGACGAACGCGAGGCTGTGAGGGTGCGCCAGCCGGTCGCCGCCGGTGATGTCCACCGCGCCGAGCAGCCGCCCGGTGGCGGGATCGTGGATCGGGGCAGCGGCGCAGGTCCAGGCCTGGACCGGACGGCGGAAGTGCTCGGCCGCGAAGACCTGGACCGGCCGGTCGAGGGTGATCGCCGTGCCCGGGGCGTTCGTCCCGGCGACGGCCTCGGCCCAGCGGGCGCCCGGCACGAAATTCATCAGATCGGCCCTGCGCCGGGTGGTGGGCGGACCCTCGACCCAGAGCAGCCGTCCGTGCGCGTCGCAGACCGCCACGAGGTGTTCGCCGTCCATGGCGTACGCGCCCATCAGCTCCCTCATCAGGGGCATGACCCGGGCCAGCGGATGATCCTCGCGGCAGGCGGTGAGGGCGTCGTCGTCCAGTTCGACGCCGGCCGTGCCGTCGGGGCTGACATGGGCGCGGGCCGAACGCTTCCAGGAGTCGGCCACCACGGATCGCACGGGCCGCTCGACACGGCCCGCGGTCAGATAGGCGTCGTAGGCCCTGCGCAGCACGGCGATCCGCTCCGACGGATCCGCGCCCGGTTCGAGAGCCACCCATGCGTCGCTCAACTCGGCCTCCCCGGCCCATCGTGACCCAGGCGGAGGGGCGCGACAAGCGTCCCGGCGTCAGGTGAAGTTCACGAGGCGGATGTAGCGGCCCCAGTCCCAGAGCGGCCCGGGGTCGGAGTGGGTGGCGCCGGGGACCTCGTTGTGGCCGATGATGTGCATGCGGTCCTTGGGGATGCCGTAGCGGTCGCAGATCGAGGCGGTGAGCGCCGCGGACCGCTCGTAGAGCACGTCGGTGAAATACTCCGGCCTGTCCACCCAGCCTTCGTGCTCGATGCCGATGCTGCGGGTGTTGTAGTCCCAATTGCCCGCGTGCCAGCCGACGTTCCGCTCCCGCACGCACTGCGCCACATGTCCGTCCGCGGAGCGCACGACGTAGTGGGCGGAGACCTGCCGGGCCGCGTCCTGGAAGATGTCGATCGTGTCGCCGAAGGTCTCCTGAGTGACGTGGACGACGACGAAGTTCACCGGGTACGACGAAGGGCGGCTCGACGGAGTGAAGTTGGACGCCGTCGCGGGCAGCCACTCGGCGGTGGGGAAGTCGGTGTCCAAGGCTGCGGCCCGAGCGGGGGCCGCGGGCAGCAGGACGCCTGTGGCGGCCATGGCCGCGCCGCCCTTGAGCAGTCGTCTACGGTCCATGGGGCCTCTCCCGGTGGGGGTGTCAGAAGCGGGGCAGTGCGGAGGCGACCTCCCGCAGATGACGGTGGAGGCCGCCATGAGGATCTCCTGCCGGCAGCCATTCCTTGCGGATCTTGGCGACGCAGGTGTAGTTGGTGTCGCAGACATTGGCGAGCGGGGCCTCACCCGCCTGGCCCACCAGCTGGTACGCATCCAGCCGGGACAGTCCGTAGTCCCGGGCCAGCCACTGGACCAGGTCCAACTGGGAGATCCGGAACGCGTCTTCGAGCGGGCGTGCGGAGCCCGTCGACATGATGTGCGAGTCGGACTCGATACGCGGCCAGGGTGTCGACACGCCCTTGAGCAGTTCGACCACCACCACGGTGTTCATGGCGCACTCCACCGCCACACCGCAGGTCTCGCCCTCACCCTGCCGGGCGTGCCCGTCACCCAGGCTCAGCAGCGCGCCGGGCACGTTGACGCCCAGGTAGCAGGTGACGCCGGCGCGCATCTCGGGCGTGTCCATGTTGCCGCCGTGTGCGTCCGGGACCAACGCGGACCGCACCTCCAGATTGGCGGGCGCCACGCCGACGGTGCCGTGCATGGGGTCCATCGGCAGCTCGATCTGGATGTCACTGTCCCGGGCGCTGAACAGACAGGTGCGGCGCTCCCGGTCGAGCTCCCACATCCACACCACCTCGGGCAGCGGGTCCTGAAGGGTGGCCGTGGCATGGGTGGAGGTGAGCGCCCCGAACAGCGGCACGGTCGTCGACGCCGCCCAGTCGCGGGCCGGCTCCACGGAGACGAAGTGCACGGCCACCGTGTCACCGGGCTCGGCACCCTCGATGTGGAACGGCCCGGTCTGCGGATTGAGGAACGGGAACGCGCAGACCTCGGACACCAGGTCCTTCGCCGAGCGGACACGGCCCGCGAAGCAGTCCTCCGTGAACAGGTCGAGGACAGTGCCCGGCGCGATCCGCGCCACGGGCGGCGCGCCGCCGAACGTCCAGGCGTACTCGCCCGGCTCCGGGCGCACGGTCACGATCCGCGGGTCGCTCACGGTCCACCGCTCCCCTCCGCCGGCCCCGGGCGGACCGGTCGCGGGATCACGGTACGGTCGGCCGCGCGAGGGGCGGAAGATGCCGGGACGGCTCAAAGTCCGCACAACCAACGGGAGTTGACCACCGGGAGCCACGCCGCACTCAGGGCACGGGCGGCTCCCGGCGGGCGGGCTCAGCCGTGCAGCGGGCGAGGCAGACGCACGTATGTCACGGTCGTCTCGATGCCGCTGTCCACCAGCCGGCCCTGGGCGTCGAAGGCCTCGGGCCCGTCCGTCATGCCGAAGTCGTTGTCGTTGATGAGCGCGAGGGTGTTCCGGCCCACCACGGCGATGCCCTCGACCTTCCCGGGCACGCCCGCCACCTTGCCGAAGTCCGCGACCAGGCTCTTGCGCAGCACCGGGACCCCCGCTGCCGCCGGGTCCTCGATCTGCTCGTACGAGGGGGAGGTCGTGGCGCTGTCCCAGCGGCTGCCGAGAATGCCCGCGCCACGCGGCAGCGTGACACGGTGCGCCCGGGACGAGGCGTCCGTGCGCTCCTGGACGAGCAGAGTGTCGCGGCCGAGGGCGACCAGCGAGGAGATCTTCAGCTCGGACGGATCGTCCTCACCCGGGTCGACGACGTCCACCGCGTCGAAACGGTAGGCGTACTCGCCGGTCACGGCACGCTTCGTGGGCGAGAAGCGCAGCAGCCGGGCGTTGCGCGACGCCTCACCCGCGTCCTCGTCCGGCACGGACAACGGGCTCTGCACCGCGAGGACGAGATCGCCGCCGGGCAGCTGGGCCAGCCCCTCGAAACCACGGTTGATCTTGCGCTGGAGCAGGATGGACGGCAGCGCCTCGACGACCGGGTAGCCGGCGCCCCGCAGTCCCAAGCCCTTGGGCACGTAGCGCGCCAGCACCCGGCCGCGCGAGGAGACATGGACGAGCGAGGGCCCGTACTCGTCGGCGAGCCAGAAGGTGCCGTCGGACGCCCGGACGATGCCCTCGGTGTCCAGACCGTTCGGGTCGTACGACAGCGGCGTCGACGCGTTGTACGTGTACGGGGCCTCGTCGCGGGACGCCTGGTTCGGCAGACCGGTGACGGCCTTGCCCCGCGACGTGGTGATCGCAAGCGCGGTCAGCACCTTCACCCGGTTGCCGGACACCCGCACCTTCACGATGGCCGGATCGAACCCGGGGACCGGGAACGTCCGGCGCTTCGTGCCGTCGATCTTGATCTGGCCGTTGGGTCCGCGGTCGGTCACCGTCCAGAACTCGCCCTTGCGGCCCGCGGGAAAGATGTCGCTGCCGATCCCGCCCAGGTCGACCCCGCGATCGTCGGCCACCGACCCCGTGAGCAGGGAGTTGCTGAACGAGGCCAGCGGGATGTCCCCGAGCACGGCGGTGCCCGACACGCGCGGAACCGTTCCGTGTCCGCCCGTGTGGCCGGGCGCGCCCGTGGCGGTGCCGGCCACGGCGACCGCCGCGACGAGGGCGATCGGCAGCCCCGCGGCAAGGGAACGGCGTACGGAACGCGGCAACATGCGCGCAGACGGGGACATCGGGCCTCCTGGCCTACAGATCGACTGACAGCGGACAGGCTGTGCGTTCACGCCGAACGGCATGGGACATCCGGGTGAACGCGGCCTGACGTACCGCCATCGCCCGTGCGTGCCGAGTCTGTTCAGCTCCTACCGTGGGGCGTGAGCGGCCCGGCCACGAGTGGGCCGCCCTTCGCCCCACCCTCGCCGCGCGAGGCCGGGCCCGGACCAGCTCTGCTCGGACGGTCAGGGCTGTTCCAGAACGCCCGCGAGGGCCGCCGCCGGATCGTGGTCCGCGGGCCCGGCGGGGGCCCAGCGGCCACTCTCCTTGCGGTATGGCCACCAGCGGCCGTCGCGGCCCAGACGCAACTGCGCGCCGGAGCCCGGCACCGCCCACTGTCCCGGCCCCGACACGCGCAACCGGGGCCGGTCCGGCTCCTCCCAGGCTTCCTCCAGCAACGTCGTCGCCCGGGCCAGGTCCGCCGGCTCCGGCGTCCACTCCTCGTCGAACACGGACAGCGCGGCCGCGCCTCCCGACCGCCACGCGCGAACCGCCAGATCCAGCTCGGCGCGCTGCCGCCCGGTGGCCGAGGCGAGACGGGACGCGATGACACCTGTGGGCGGCGACGACGCAAGACGCACCAGGTCCTGATCGGCAGTCAGTTCTCCCTCGACCGCCTGGCCTTGGTGACCCGGCGCGAGTGCCTCGGCGAGCATCCGGTGCGCTCGCGTCGCCGTGTCCGCCGCGAGGAATTCCAGCGCGCCGGGGTCGATGCCGGGCGGTGGCACCGTCTCGGTGTCCAGGGACGGCGGTTGACCCGGCTCGTCCGGCAGCGGTGGGGGAGCGGGCAGCGGCGGGAGTATGCCCCCGGCCGCGAACGCCTCGTCGGCCCGCACTCCTCCCGGCGCCGGCTCGGGCTCCCTCTCGGGTGTGTCGCCCGAAGCCCGCGCCATGCTCCGGGCCTGGAGCTCGTCCAATAGCCGACGCTCACCGCGCCCCCGCATGAGCAGCAGGACGAACGGGTCCTGGTCGAGGAGCCTCGCCACCTGGTAGCAGAGGGCCGCGGTGTGCGGGCACAAATCCCAGGCGCCGCAGGTGCACTCGGGCTCCAGATCACCGATTCCCGGCAGGAGTTCGAGGCCCGCCGCGGCGGCGTCCTCCACCAGGACGGGCGGCATCTCCCGGTCGAGCAGCGCCGCGATGTGCCCGGCACGGTCGACCGCCATGTCCAGGAACCGGTCCCACGCGGCATCGTCGAACTCCTGGAGCAGTACGTCGCCGCGCTGCCCGGTCCCGTCCCGGTCGCGTACGACGGCGGTGATCCGTCCGGGGCGTACCGACACGGCACCGACCGCACCCCCGCGGGCGTGCAGCCGGCCCTTCTTGAGCTGCTGGGCGTCGAGAGCCGTGTCCTCCAGCGCCTTGAGCCAGGTCAGGCCCCACCAGGTGCGGGCGAAGCCGCGGCCGCGCTCGGGCGGCAGTGCCGCGAACGTCCGCTCGTTGTCGTCCCCCACGCTCATCGCGCGCCCCCTCGCAGCTCCACCAGATCCGCCAGCTCGGCGTCGGTCAGTTCCGTCAGCGCGGCCTCGCCGGAGCCGAGCACCGCGTCGGCCAGCTCCTGCTTGCGCGCCAGCATCTCGGCGATGCGGTCCTCGATGGTCCCCTCCGTGATCATCCGGTGCACCTGCACCGGCTGTGTCTGCCCGATGCGGTAGGCGCGGTCGGTCGCCTGGGCCTCGACAGCCGGGTTCCACCAGCGGTCGTAGTGCACGACATGACCGGCGCGGGTGAGGTTGAGTCCCGTGCCGGCGGCCTTCAACGACAGCAGGAAGACAGGGACTTCACCGTCCTGGAAGCGGTTCACCATGGCTTCGCGCTCGGCGACGGGCGTACCGCCGTGCAGGAACTGCGTCCGCACCCCGCGCGCGGCGAGATGCCGCTCCAGCAGCCGCGCCATCTGGACGTACTGCGTGAAGACCAGCACGCTCGCGTCCTCGGACGTGATCGTGTCGAGCAGTTCGTCGAGCAGCTCCAACTTGCCCGAACGGCCCGGGATCCGGGGCCGCTCCTCCTTGAGGTACTGGGCCGGGTGGTTGCAGATCTGCTTGAGAGCGGTGAACAGCTTCACCACCAGGCCACGCCGTTCCATGCCGTCGGCCGCGGAGATCGCGGCCAGGGTCTCGCGCACCACGGCCTCGTACAGCCCGGTCTGTTCGACGGTCAGTGAAACGGCCCGGTCGGTCTCGGTCTTCGGCGGCAGTTCGGGTGCGATACCCGGGTCCGACTTGCGCCGGCGCAGCAGGAACGGCCGTACGAGCGCGGCGAGCCGGCCGGCCGCGCCGGGATCGTTCCCGCCCTCCACCGCCTGGGCGTAGCGGCTGCGGAACGTGCCGAGCCGGCCCAGGAGTCCGGGTGTCGTCCAGTCGAGGATCGCCCACAACTCGGAGAGATTGTTCTCCACGGGCGTCCCGCTGAGTGCCACCCGGGCTTTGGCGCCGATGGTGCGCAACTGGCGGGCGGTGGCGGAGTACGGGTTCTTGACGTGCTGGGCCTCGTCGGCGACGACCATGCCCCACGCGGCCTGCCCGAGGCGGGCCGCGTCGAGCCGCATCGTGCCGTAGGTGGTGAGCACGAACTCGCCGTCGGCGAGGTTCTCCAGACTGCGGGACGCTCCGTGGAAACGGCGCACGGGCGTGCCGGGCGCGAACCTCTCGATCTCCCGCTGCCAGTTGCCCATCAACGACGTCGGACAGACGACGAGGGTGGGACCGGCGGCCGATTCGTCGGTCTGGCGGTGCAGATGGAGCGCGATGAGGGTGATGGTCTTGCCGAGGCCCATGTCGTCGGCGAGGCAGCCGCCGAGGCCGAGGGAGGTCATCCGGTTCAGCCAGTTCAGCCCGCGCAGCTGGTAGTCGCGCAGGGTCGCCGTCAGCGCGGCGGGCTGTTCGATCTCCTGCGTACCGCCCTCGGGGTCGGCGAGCCGGTCGCGCAGCCGGGCCACCCAGCCGGATGCCTCGACGTCGACACGGCGGCCGTCGACCTCGGTCGAACCGGTGAGGACCGCACCGAGTGCGTCGACAGGCGAGAGCGTACGGTTCTGGCGTTCGCGGGCGCGCCGGGCCTCTTCGGGGTCGATGAGCACCCACTGGTCGCGCAGCCGCACCACGGGTCTGCCGGCCTCCGCGAGCTCGTCCAGCTCCTCGCGAGTGAGTTGCTTGTCGCCCAGCGCGAACCACCAGTTGAAGGCGAGAAGGGCGTCGCCGGACAGGAAAGAGGGCATCCCGGAGCCCGCCGCGCCGGGGGTGCGGGGCCCCTCGTCGGGCGGGCCGACGACGGCACGTGCGGTGAGCCGGTGTGCCATCTCCTTCGGCCAGTGCACCTGGACGCCGCTTGCCGCGAGTGCGCGTGCGGCCTCGCCGAGGAGTTCGGTGATCTCCTCGTCGGCGAGCTCGATGGCGTCGGGCACGGCGGCCTCGAGCAGCGGGGTGAGGGGACTCCAGGCGCGGGCGGCCCTGCGGAGCGCGAGCAGGGCGTCCATCCGGGCCCTGGGCCCGAACTCCGTGCTCGACCTGCCGCCCGCCCAGACGTCGGCCGCGTCCGTGACGACGGCCGGATCACTGACGCTGTGCATCTGGAGCACGGCGCGGAAGGCCGGGCCTTGTGCCGAATCCTGCTCGGTGAGGTCGATCCGCAGGGACAGGCGGACGCCCGCGTCGTGCCCCGCGGCGACGTCCGCGGCCCAGGTCCGCGCGGCGGGCAGCCGCTGCGGCTTGTGGGCGGCGAAGGCGGGACCGCCGACGGCCCGCGGAGCGGCGGGAGTACGCGGCAGACCGTCCGCCACGGCGTCGAGGAACGAGCGCAACAGCCGTTCGGGCTCGTGCAGAAGGAGAGGATCGGCCGCGGCGTCCAGTGGCACTGCGTGGGCGGAGGGAGGCATCGACGCGGCGAGCCGGCGGATGCGTTCCAGATCCTCGGGCGTCAGCGGTCCGACGCGCCAGGTGTCGTGATCGGTCGGGGTCAGACCCGGCAACAGCAGCCCACGAGCGACGAGTTGGAGCGCAAGCACGGTGGCCGCGCCCCAGAACGCGGCGGCGGGCGACGCGTCGCTGCCGGCGCGCGCCCTCGTCAGGACGGGCAACGCCATGCGTACGGGCAGCAGGACGGCGGGGACGGTGTGCAGGCGGGTGTCGTCCGCCACCAGGGTGATCGACTCGGCGGTTCCGGGGATGTCGGGCAGGTCGGCGCCGTCCGGGTCCCAGAAGGCAACGTGCCCCGCGCGGGCCGGATCGGCGGGCACGAACACCGCGGAGCAGCGTGCGAGTGCGGTCACCGAGCCGGGGGCCAGGGTGGACGGGGAACCGGATGAGAGGGTCGGGGAGAACGTTGCCGCGGAGGGTCGGTGCACAGCGAAGACGCATTCCTCAAATTTGACTACTGCGGGCCGGGAGTCGCCGAGGGTACCCCACGGCGCCGCGCGACGTCGCTCCTCCCGCTGTGACGCCCCTCACGTGCACCCCTAAGGGTGTAGCTGGCAGCACCGTCGGCGGCGGGCTGCCCCCACAGCGGTCCGGGTGGTGGCGCCATGGTCCGCGCGGGCCCCGCGTACATACGTTTTCTCAGGTCAGCGCAGTCGCAGCCCGTCCCACGGCCCACAGACCGGAGACCTTCATGCCTCAGGCCACCGCCACCCTCACGGATCCGTCGTCCGTGCCGGCTCCTCCGGAGACCGGTGCGAAGCGGAGCGCGGGGAGCGACAACGCGGGGAGCGCGTTCGCGCCTCTCCTGCGGACCGTCAGAGAACAAGGGCTCCTCGATCGCCGCCCCGGCTGGTACGCCCGCGGGATCGCGGTCAACCTGCTCGCTCTCGCCGCCGTGATCACCGGCATCGCCCTCGCCGGCGGCTCCTGGTGGGTCCTCCTGCTCGCCGTACCGCTGGCCGTGTTCTCCACCCGCACCGCCTTCTTCGGCCACGACGCCGGGCACGCACAGATCACCGCCGACCGCGGCAGGAGCCGGCTCATCCAGCTCGTCCACGCCAACCTGCTGCTCGGCATGAGCCAGGAGTGGTGGAACGACAAGCACAACCGCCATCACGCCAACCCCAACCACATCGACAAGGACCCGGACGTCGCCGCCGACATCCTCGTCTTCACCCAGAAGCAGGCGGTCGGGCGCGACGGCTTCCACGGCTGGCTCACCCGCCACCAGGCCTGGCTGTTCTTCCCGCTGACCACCCTCGAAGGCATAGCGCTCAAGGTCTACGGATTCCGGGCCGTGTTCTCCGGGGGCGGCCCGCACCGGTCCGCACGCTCACGCGCCGTCGAAGCCGTGCTGCTCATCGCCCACATCGCCGGATACGCCACGCTGCTGGTGGCCGCCATGCCGATCGGCCAGGCGCTCGTCTTCGCCCTGATCCACCAGATGCTGCTCGGTCTTCATCTGGGCATGGCGTTCGCCCCGAACCACAAGGGCATGGAGATGCCGGACGAGGCCGACGGCCGGCGGTGGGGCCATCTGCACCGCCAGGTCCTCACCTCCCGCAACGTCCGCGGCAACCCGGCGACGGACTGGTTCCTCGGCGGACTGAACTACCAGATCGAGCACCACCTCTTTCCGAGCATGCCGCGCCCCCATCTGAAGCTGGCCCAGCCGCTGGTACGCGCCCACTGCCGCTCCCTGGGCCTCCCGTACACCGAGACCGGGCTCGTCGAGT
Organism: Streptomyces sp. AM8-1-1; assembly: GCF_032229325.1. Lineage (NCBI taxonomy): Bacteria > Bacillati > Actinomycetota > Actinomycetes > Kitasatosporales > Streptomycetaceae > Streptomyces > Streptomyces sp. AM8-1-1. The sequence continues at coordinate 942,586 of NZ_CP135086.1, read as the reverse complement.
CCTACCGGCAGGCGCTGAACCATATGCACGACGTCGGCGAACCGCTGCGGACCGGCGCATAGTGGAACGGACGCACGGAGGAACCGACGCGCGGAGGAACCGTGGAGCGCGCCTGCGCGTTCCCACAGCAGGAGCGGCCCAGGCCGCGGAGGAGGCGTCATGTCGACACGTACGAAGCTCGTCATAGGGGGAGTGGCCGTCGGCCTGCTCCTGATGCCGCTGATCGGATTCTGGTTCTCGCTGCTGGTCGTCATCGGCGTGCCCACCGTGGCCTATCTGATGCTCGACCCCAGCCAGCGGCGCAGGTTGCGGCGGGTGTCCCGCAAGGAGATCGGCCGCTGAGCCCGGCGCTTCCCCGCCGCGCCGGAGTAGGGTCGCGGATGATCACCGGCACGCACGAGGGGAGCGCCGCGCGATGAGTGGAACAGTCACGACGGTCAGCAGCAACGGGGAGTACTCCTTCACCAAGCCCAACCGCGACAGCATCACGCTGCTCGCCGGGCTCGGGGTCGAGGGCGACATCCACGCGGGCGTCACCGTCAAACACCGCTCGCGCATCGCCCAGGACCCCACCCAGCCGAATCTCCGGCAGGTGCACCTGATCCACGCGGAACTCTTCGACGAGGTCGCCGGGGCAGGCTTCGACGTCGCTCCCGGGGACCTCGGCGAGAACATCACCACGGTGGGAATCGACCTGCTGGCGCTGCCGGTCGGCACCCTGCTGAGGCTCGGGGACGAAGCCGTCGTCGAGGTGACGGGTCTGCGCAACCCGTGCTTGCAGATCGAGGCCTTCCGGCAGGGCCTGCTGAAGCAGGTCGTCGGCCGGGACGCCGACGGTCAGGTGGTCCGCAAAGCCGGGATCATGAGCGTGGTGCGGACGGGCGGGGTGGTCCGCCCGGGCGACCTGATCGGCATAGAGCTTCCGGCGGGACCGCACAGGCGCCTGGAGCGGGTGTAGGGCAGGGCAGGGCGGTGCCGTGGTCACCGTGCGCAGTGCGCCGTTCGTCAGGGTGACGGTGCTCCTGGCGACGGCGACGGGAACCGACCTTCTCCGCTTACTTGGAGGCCACGCGCCCGGCACCGCTACCGATACGGCTCGGTGCGTGCGAACCGGCCGTGGCCCGCTCGGCGAAGGCCGTCAGGTCTGTTCGGGCAAGCGGGTCCGGCGAGGGTCGTCCGTGGCGTGGTGAGCGGGAAGACGTGACCACCGCGAGCACCGACGGCAGCGCTCCGGGAGCGTCCGTGGGTGTCGTCCGCAGCCCTCCGGGAGCGTCCGCGGGTGTCGCGTCCGCCCGGAGGGCGTCGCGAACGTGCCCAGGGCGTCGTGAACCGGACGAGAGCGGACGAGACGTTACGGACACGGCCTAGGCCGGCCGCACCGCCATCTTCTCCAGGGCCTCGAGCAGTCCCGGCAGTTCGGGCCCGCGGCCGACCGGCAGAACCTCGCCGGGTTCCTCGTCCAGCAGGAGGAAGGCGATGTCGTCCGTCCTCGCGACCATCGACCAGCCGGGACCGTCGGCGCGGAGGGTTCGTGCGCCTCCCGGCGCGAAGCTGGAGCGGACCCGGCCGGCGGGCGGCGGGGACTCCACGTAGGTGCGGGCCGACTCCAACGCGCGCCGGATACCGGGGTGCTTCTTCTTCGGCTCGCCCCCGGCTTGTGCGTCCGCGGAGGGGAACGCCTCCTCGTCCTTGATCTGCTGCCGCCACTCGGCCCATTGGAGCGCGATCTCGTCCGCTCCCAGCCGGCGCTGCGCGGGCCCCCAGTTCTCGGTGTCGGGCGGCGCGAGGGGCGTCAGGTCCATGCCGTCCTCCGGGGCCGGGTCATGGGGGGCCGGCACTCCGGGAGCGGCGACCGCAACGGCCAGGGGCCAGCCCGGCAGCGCTGCCACGACGCTGCGCTCGTCCGGGGAGAGGTCGTACTCCATGCCGCAGTCCCACGAGGCGATGGCGACCGCGACGAGGGACACATCGTCGACGACGACCGTCCAGCGAGCACCCTCGGAGTCCTGGCCCAGGACCAGCCCGTATCCGTCGGCGTACGGTTCCAGGCGCAGCGCCGCGCAGGCGGCCGGGAAGTCGTCGCCGAGCACGCTCGGGAACTGCGCCGGTGTCAGGAGCACGGCGGTCAGCACAAACAGCGCGTCCTCGTCGACGGCTTCTTCCGTCCCGGTCACATCACCCTCCCCATGTCCGATCGTCGGTACCGGCCGATCGCTCGTCGGCGCACCTTAACCAGTGGGTAACCCGCACGTCGAGAGGCATCGGAGCGGAATTGACGTCGGCGTCGCCGTGAGGCCCGGCCCGCATGCGATCGCGGGCCGTCTCGGTACGTCCCGGAGCCTGTGCTGTCAGGCCGCGGGCAGGCCGAGGAGGCTGCGGGCCACGGTCTGCGGATCCTCGTCCCGCTCACGGGCCAGGGCGATGACCGCGCGGCAGGCGAGCTCGCTGATCCCGAAGGACAGGGCCTCCGGCGACACCCAGCCGACCGCCTCGTCCATCTGGTCCTGGTCGTCCTGCGCGCACCCGGACACATAGGACGCCGCGGCCTCGAATATGTTGTGCTGGCGCGAGGGGGCCGGCGCGGTCGTCGGCTCCACCGGCCGGTGGGCGAGGAACTTGCGGAGTCTGCTGATTCTGTCGATCACCCGGACCACCTTCCCCAGGGCGGCATCCGCCGCCGATCTTTCAAGTCTGGCATTTCTGCGCCCTGTTGGCTCCAGCGCGTTGCGAGGAGAACAGGACATGTCGCACCACCCGCCTCAGCTGCGGTCAAGACTGCGGAGAGTCGAGCGCAGCCACGACAGTTCGGCGTCACTGGTGGCGCGGGCGATCGTGAGAATGCCGCGCCGGAACGGATCGTCCAGCTCTTCGGCCCGCAGGGGCCGGTCGCCCTCGTAGAAGAAGCTGGCAGGCTCCTCCAGGAACATGAGCCGACGCCGCAGCACCTCCGCCTGGAGGCCGTGGTCGTCGAGGTGCCGGAGGAACGCCAGCAGCGTGAACCACCGGTTCTCGTCGGTGATGTCCTGCCGTGCGGGGTTCGCAAGGCGCCGCCGCAGCTCCTGCCGCCCCTCGTCGGTGAGCGTCAGCACATGGCGCGGCGCCGCGACCGCCCCGGGCTGTGTCTCCCGGGCCAGCAATGACGCCTTCTCCAGCCTCTTGATCGCCGGATACAACGTGCTCTCCGCGACCGGCTTCACATGCCCCGTGAGGGCTGTGATGCGTTTGCGCAGTTCGTAGCCGTGCAGCGGGCTGTCACAGAGAAAACCGAGGATGGCGAGCTCCAGCATGCCGTCCATTGTGCCGCAGCACGGTGGTACCTCACTCTCGTAATACATCGGTTCCGATGTATGCTGTCGATCGTTTCGCCGTCAGGCGCGGTCCCGGGGCTACGGGAACGGGTGAGCAAGGCAAATCAGGGGAGGGGCTTGTGCGACAGGCTCGATTCGACGAACAGGGCAGCTTCGTACGGTGGACCGAGGCGGCCGGCGTCGGTCCGCCGAGGATCTATCTGCACGGACTGGGTGCCGCCTCCGCGGCTTACCACGCCCATATCGCCGCCTGCCCGGAACTGGCCGGGCGCCGCTCACTGTTCGTGGACCTCCCGGGTCACGGTCTCAGTGACCGCCCTGCCGATTTCGGCTACACACTCGAGGACCATGCCGCGGCCCTCGCGGCCGCTCTCGACGAGGCCGGCGTGCAGGGCGGCGAGATCGTCGGGCACAGCATGGGCGGCGCTGTCGCCATCGTGCTGGCGTACCGTCGCCCGGACCTGGTGGCGCGCCTGCTCGTCACGGAGGCCAACCTCGACCCCCACCCGCCCCTCACGGCGGGCAGCAGCGGCATCTCGTCGTACAGCGAGGAGGAGTTCGTCCTGGGTGGCGGCTTCGCTCGCGTCCTCGACCGCGTGGGGCCGATCTGGTCGGCCACCATGCGCCTGGCCGACCCGCTCGCCTTGCACCGCAGCGCGACCGGCCTGGTGCGCGGCACGCGTCCCACGATGCGGCACATGCTGATGGAGTTGTCGATGGACCGCATCTTTGTCCAGGGCGCACTGAGCGGCGAGTTGCCCGGTCAGGATGAACTGACGGCTTCCGGCGTCAGGGTCGTCACTGTGCCGGGCGCCGGCCACAACGTCATGTTCGACAACCCCGCAGCCTTCGTCAGGGTTCTGGCAGGAGGTCAGCCCTGACGCGCGGCGAGCGCGAGGAAGCGGCTGTCCTCATCGACGTACGACGTCATCCGCCAGCCCGAACCCTCCATCAACGGACGGAGGTTGGGCTCGGCGCGCAGATCTTCGTCGGTGATCTGCCGCCCCTGCCGGGCTGCCAGGGCGCGCCGCCCGATGGGGTGGAACAGTGCCAGCACACCGCCGGTTCGCACCACACGCGCCAACTCCCTCAGACCGGCGTCGGCTTGGGGCAGGTGGGCGATGAGTCCCGCGGCGAACACGGCGTCGAGTGACTCGTCGCGCAACGGCAGCCGCGCCACATCGGCGAGCAGGAGGGTTCCGTCCGAGTCGCGTCCTGCCCGAACTGCCGCTTCGAGCATCGCCGGTGTCAGGTCGGCCCCGAGGACGGTGCCGCGTGTCCCTACGGCGGATCGCAGCGCAGGCAGTGCCCGCCCCGTGCCGCAGCCCGCGTCGAGTACCGCGTCTCCCTCCGTCAGCCCCAGCTCGGCGACGGCGGCCGCGTAGGCCGGACCGTCGTCCGGGAATCGTGAGTCCCAGTCGGCGGCGCGGGCGCCGAAGAAATCCTGCACATGTGTGTGGTCGTCGGACATGGAGACATGATCCCTCAGCGTCGCACGCGTCGCTGAGGCGACCGGGCTGTGCACACGTTCGAACTCGGCGCGATCGTGCAGAAACCTCTCTCTGTCATATTCCATCAGCTTTCGAACTGCGCCCCTGGCGTGCGCCCCGAGCGGGTCTAGCGTCCCTGACCCATGGGACACCTGGACCACGCCTCCTTCGGCCTGCTGACCCCCGCGCTGTCGTACGCGATGGCCGTCATCGGGGCTGCCCTGGGACTGCGCTGCACCGTACGTGCGCTCGCCACGAGCGGGCGCTCGCGCCGCAACTGGCTGATCACCGCTGCTTCCGCGATCGGCACGGGCATCTGGACGATGCACTTCGTCGCGATGCTCGGCTTCTCCGTCCGCGGCACGGACATCCGCTACAACGTGCCTCTCACCATCCTCAGCCTCCTGGTCGCCATGCTTGTCGTCGGTGTCGGTGTGTTCTGTGTCGGCTACGGACGTGACCGTGTCCGGTCTCTGCTGATCGGAGGGCTCACCACCGGCCTGGGCGTGGCGAGCATGCACTACCTCGGCATGGCTGCCTTGAAGCTTCACGGCTCGGTGCACTACGACCCGTTGCTCGTGGCGCTCTCCGTCGCCATCGCCGTGGTGGCCGCGACTGCCGCCCTCTGGGCAGCACTCAACATCAAGTCGCCCATCGCGGTCGTCGGCGCCTCGCTCCTCATGGGCGCGGCGGTGAGCAGCATGCACTACACCGGGATGATGGCGGTTGGTGTGCACATCGTGCCGTCCGGCGGGGATCTGTCCGGGGCCACGACGATGCAGTTCATCTTCCCCCTCGCGGTCGGTCTCGGGTCCTATCTCTTCGTCACCTCCGCCTTCGTCGCGCTCTCTCCGACGGCCGACGAACGCGCTGCCTACTCCGTCGCCGAGCAGCCGGTCGAGTCGTCCGACGGTCATCCTGCGGACCGGTCGGCCGACCAGTCCGCAGCCCAGGGTCATCCGACGCCGCTCGGTGAATCGGCTCCTGCCGGTGAGGCCGTCACACCGACCCCCGCCGCCACCGCCTAGCTGCCCGATCCCACGGCTGTCGCACCACCAGCCCCGTACCCGGAACGAGGAGGCCATGCGCACACCCCGCAGGAACCAGGGCGCAGCCCCGCCGCAGCACCCGCAGCCTCCCTCATCCGCGAAGCCGCCTCGCGGACGGCGTGCCCACGCAGGGCCGCCCGCTGTCGAACACACCGGTCACGAACCGCGCCCCGATGAGGCGCCGCAACCGCCCGCCGGTTCGGGCACCGCGAACGGCGGCCGGCTGCTGCGTCCCCGAACGGTACGCGCGAAGATCATCTCCCTTCTGATGGTTCCGGTCGTCTCTTTGCTGGCTCTCTGGGGCTTCGCCACCGTCTCCACCGCCCAGGACGTCGCGCGGCTGCGGCAACTGCAGACACTCGATGCCCAGGTCGGCGATCCGGTCACCGCTGCCGTCGCCGCCCTCCAGGCCGAGCGACGCGCAGCGGTGCGTCAGGTGGCGGCTCCGTCCGACGAACGCGCAACAGCTCTGGAGCAGGAGGGCCGTCGCACCGACGAAGCCGTGCGGAAGCTTCGTCTGGATGGCACGACGACCGTCGCCACCGGAGACAGCGCCCCGTCCGTCGTGGTGGTGCGCGTCGAGCGGTTCGTCACCCGTGCGGAGAAGCTGCGGGAACTCCGCACCGCGGTCCTCGGCGGGAAGGCCGCGTGGGACGCCACCTACGCGCAGTACACCTCGGTCGTCGCCGATGCCCTCGACGTCTCGGGCGCGCTCGCAGGAATCCATGACGCCGGACCCGCCTCCGACGCCCGTGTGCTCCTGGAATTCGCCCGGGCCGGCGAGATGCTCGCTCAGGAGGACGCTCTCCTCAGCTCGGCGCATCTCAGCAAGTCGATCGCCACAGAACGGCTTCGGACGTTCACCGGAGCCGTGGCGACCCGTAGGACCTTCACCGTATCCGCCGGGACCGACCTGCGGGAGTCCGAGGCCGCTGCTTGGCGAGAGCTCGCCAAGCAGCCCGCGTACCGGCAGTTGGAGGCCGCCGAGGACAAGGTCGTCGCCGCCTCCCCGGGGCGCAAGGCAGCGTCGGTGGTTCCGGCATCGGGCTGGGACGAGGCCCGCACGGCCGTCGGCGAAGGCATGCTCGCCATCGCCGGGGACGCCCGTCGCGGCGCGGCCGAACGCGCCGACCCCGTCGAGGACGGGCTTTTCACCTCCGCGGGTGCCGCCGTTCTCCTCGGCCTCGCCGCCGTCGTCATGTCCCTGGTCATCTCGGTGCGCATCGGCCGAGGTCTCGTCGTCGAGCTGACCAGCCTCCGCAACACCGCTCTCACGATCGCCCGGCAGCGACTGCCCCAGGCGATGCGTCGGCTCCGCGGCGGCGAAGAGATCGACATCCAGGCGGAGGCGCCGCACGGACGACCCACCGACGACGAGATCGGCCAGGTCGGTGAGGCGCTCGGCACGGTGCACCGGGCAGCCCTGCGGGCAGCCGTCGAACGCGCCGAGCTCGCCGGCAGCATCTCCGGCGTCTTCGTCAATCTCGCCCGCCGCAGCCAGGTCCTCGTCCACCGCCAGCTGACCCTGCTCGACACGATGGAACGCCGCGCCGACGATCCGAGCGAACTCGGTGACCTCTTCCGGCTCGACCACCTCACCACCCGTATGAGGCGACACGCCGAAAGCCTGATCATCCTCTCCGGCGCCGCGCCGGGCCGCGCATGGCGTATGCCTGTCCCGCTGACCAGTGTTGTGCGGGCCGCCGTCTCGGAGATCGAGGACTACGCGCGCGTGGAGGTTCGGCAACTGCCGGAGACGGCCATCGTCGGTGCCGCCGTCGCCGACGTGACGCATCTGCTGGCGGAACTCGTGGAGAACGCCGCCCAGTTCTCACCGCCGCACACCAAAGTGCGCGTCAGCGGAGAACCCGTCGGCAACGGCTACGCCCTTGAAATCGAGGACCGCGGCCTCGGTATGGGCAAGGACGCACTGGCGGAGGCCAATCGCCGGCTGGGGGAGTCCGAGGCTCTCGATCTCTTCGACAGCGAGCGGCTCGGTCTGTTCGTCGTCAGCCGGCTCTCCGTACGCCGTGACATCAAAGTCCATCTGCGGACGTCTCCGTACGGCGGCACAACCGCGGTCGTGCTGCTGCCGACCACTCTGCTGCAGAGCGCACTCACCGCACCGGCGGGCGCGCGTCCCGAGCCCGACCCGCGTGGCAGGCGCCCGGAACCGCCGACCGAGCCGGCGCGGCCGGCGAACGGCGCGCCCGTGGCAGCCCCCACCCATCGCCCCGTGCTCTCGGCGCAGCCGGAAGGCCCTCCTCCGCCTCCGGGGGTGACGGCCCTGCGGCTGCGCAGTGCACCACCGCTGCCCCCGGACGGGGAACTCCCGCGCCGGGTCAGGCAGTCGCACCTCGCCCCGCAGCTCCGCGAAGCCCCGACGGCGGACGAGACGGAGGACTCCCACGAGGGGCCCGAGGACAACCCGGAGCGTTCCCCCGAGCAGGTGCGGGACCGCATGACGGCGTACCGCAACGGCTGGACCCGAGGCGGCGGTGGCGCGCCCGGATCCTCCCAAGGGGCAGCGGCCGGACCGTCCGCCCGGGGGCCCGCGACAGGTCCCTCCGGCCGGGGGGCCGTACCGCGTCCCGCGCGACGCGACGTGAGCCCCGGCGGAGGCACGCCCATGGGCACGTCCGCGTCCGGCACTCCAGAACCCGGCCACGAAGGAGACAGATCATGACCATGCACGAGGCAGCCGCTGCCGGCCCTTTCACCGGAGATCTGGACTGGCTCCTGGACGATCTCGTCCTTCATGTCGGAGAGGTGCGCCATGCGGTGGTGCTGTCCAATGACGGCCTGCCGGTCGGGGCCTCCCATGGCCTGACCCGCGAGAACGCCGAGCACCTCGCTGCGGTGGCCTCCGGGTTCCACAGCCTCGCCAAGGGCGCGGGGCGCCACTTCGGCGCCGGGGGCGTGCGCCAGACGATGGTGGAGATGGACGACGGATTCCTCTTCGTGGCGGCCGCGGGTGACGGATCCTGTCTCGCCGTCCTCACCTCGGTCGTCGCCGACATCGGGCTGATCGCCTATGAGATGGCGCGTCTCGTCAAGCGCGTGGGGGAGCACCTCCGGACCCCGCCACGCATCGCCGCGACCTGACGAACGGCGGCGACAGCCATGAAGGGGGCGACAGTCCATGAGTGAGGCGACAGACGCCGACATCCCCGGCAGCGAGTGGTACGACGCCGATGCCGGCCCTCTCGTTCGCCCGTACGCGATGACGGGCGGGCGCACCCAACCGGGCCCCACTCACGTGCGGTTCGACCTCATCGCGCTCGTCGACATCGCAGCGGACGCGCCCGACGAGGCGGAGGAATCACTCCTCGGCCCCGAACACCGCTCGCTGCTCGGCCTGTGCCGCACCGAGACCCAGTCCGTGGCGGAACTGGCCGCCGATGCCGATCTGCCGGTGGGCGTCGTCCGTGTGCTGCTCGGCGATCTCCTCGAAGCCGGCTACGTCCGGGTCAGCCGCCCGGTGCCTCCCGCCCAACTGCCCGACGAGCGCATTCTGAGAGAGGTGATCGATGGGCTCAGGGCCCTGTGACCGCGCAATGGCCGTTCGCCGTGTGCCGTGGCGGTCCAGTGGCTGCCGCGGCGCCCCCTTTCGCCGCTGTCCGGTCCTGGCCGGGGCGTATTCGATGTGACCGCATTCGGGAACCTCCGATCACATTCGGCCAATCTCTGAAGATGGTGCCAGGACGGCTCGAACGGGCTTTGTGAGGAAATGGGCGCTGGACTTTCCTCCAGTCGCCCCTGAGGAGGCCGGTGGTGCTCGTGCCGGCCAAGGAGACGACCTCGGACGGCCGTGGTGATCGAAGTCCGCCCTCGGGGGCTGTGTGCCCAGGCGCAGGACCGGGCCGGCCACGGCCCAGGAGGACGGTCCGCCTGCCGCCTCCCCGCCCTGGTCGTTGCCCGCCCATGAATGGTGCCGCAATCCATCCGCGGGAAATCACCAGGAGAAGAGCACGGGCCGGCTCGGCGGGAATGTCCGCACAACGCTTTCCCCATGCTCGCGTGCGACTCCGGAACGATTGAGAGAGAAGTGAAAGATGGTCTCCGAAAGCTCTTCCGCCCCCGAAGGGGACAACACGGCCCTGGCATTGAAAATCCTGGTTGCGGGCGGCTTCGGCGCCGGAAAGACCACACTCGTCGGCGCGGTGAGTGAAATCAGACCCCTGCGCACGGAGGAACTGCTCAGCCAGGCAGGCACCGGCGTCGACGACACCGGCGGCGTCGACCAGAAGTCCACCACGACGGTCGCGATGGATTTCGGGCGTATCACTATTCGTTCCGGTCTGTCCCTCTACCTTTTCGGTACCCCGGGGCAGGATCGCTTCTGGTTCTTGTGGGACGAACTGTCGCAAGGCGCCCTCGGGGCGGTGGTTCTCGCCGACACGCGGCGACTCGGCGACTGTTTCCCCGCCGTCGACTACTTCGAGCACCGGCGGATCCCCTTCGTGGTCGCGGTCAACTGTTTTGCCGGGGCGCGAACATATGGAGCTCACGAGGTTTCTTGCGCCCTCGATCTGGAACGTGGAACACCGGTTGTCCTGTGCGACGCGCGTGACCGCGACTCCGGGAAGGAGGTGCTGGTGCGGCTCGTCGAATATGCCGGACGGATGCACACGGCACGTCTGCTCGATTCCGTCGGCTAGTTGCACCTTGCCGAGCGGTCCTGTGTACGAAAGGCTTACGACCCACACGGGGAACGCATGAGCGGGGAAGGATCAACGATGTCGTTGGACAAGGGACTTGACTGGCTGCTCGACGACCTCACGAAGAGGATCGAGCACATACGGCACGCGCTCGTGCTGTCCAACGACGGGTTGGTGACAGGCGCCAGCACCGGCCTGGCGCGGGAGGACGCCGAGCACCTCGCCGCGGTGTCCTCGGGTCTGCACTCCTTGGCCCGGGGCTCAGGACGGCACTTCAGGGCGGGCAAGGCCCGTCAGACCATGGTGGAGTTCGACGAGGCGCTGCTCTTCGTCACCGCGGCGGGCGAGGGAAGCTGTCTGTGCGTGCTCAGCGACGCCGAGGCGGATGTCGGCCAGATCGCCTACGAGATGACGCTGATGGTCAACCGGGTCGGCGAACACCTCGGTGTCGAGGCCAGGCAGTCCGGTGTGAACGGCATCTGACCTGCACGGATTCAGTCCAGGCGGACCCAGGCGGGCATGGTTGTCCACAGGCCGGGCGGGATGTCACAGCTTCGGACTACGGTCGTCACCGAGAGTATTCGCACTCACGGGGAGACCGATATGACCATGCAGGACACGACCAGGCAGGAAGCGGCGACGCGCACTCTGGCTCCGGGCCGCGCCGCCGGTGAACTGGAGTTGAAGCGGACCGAGTTCGATCTCGCCGTTCAACTGGGACACATCCGCGTCACGGCGGGGGCGAGTGGCGGGCCGCCGCGGGTCGCCCAGGAAGAGATCGCGCGGCTGCGGGCGGCCGAGGGTTTCCCGGACGCATTGCGGGAGCGTGTGCGGACGGTGGGCACGGTGGAGGGTGCGGAACTCCTCTCGATCAGCCCCGCCCGCTTCACCCGCCTCGCGCGCACGGGCCACGTCACGCCGATCCGCTTCTATCTCAATCGCTACCGGGCCGTGGTGTGGCTCTATCTCTGCGAAGAACTACTCGGCTTCGCCCGGGCGCATCCCGCCCTGCTGACCGGTAGGACACCACCGGCTCTGCGGTCGCTGCTCGAGGAGGGCGAGGACCGCAGAGCGCGGAACTGGCGCGGCAGGCGCCTCGGAATGCTGCTGAGGGTGACAGGCGATCCATGGGAGCGGGCGGCGGCGATCGCCTCCGTGCTCGACGCGGTCACGGTGGCGGAAGTCGTGACCGATCCCTACGAACGATCGCGTCTGAGGGTGCTGCGCCCCGAACTCGTCCCCGCGCGGCCGGAATCGCCGGCTGCCCATGCGGTGGTCGAGCGCCTGCTGCTGGCGGACCATCCCGACGAGATCCTGTGGCATCGGGTCAACCTGTCGCAGGCTCTGCGGGAGGCACGCGAGAGCTGCCCCGCACCGCGGCCCTCGGCAAGGACGGGGCAGGTGGCGCAGGCTCCCCAGGCCGGGCAGGTGGCGCAGGCTCCCCAGGCCGTTCCGCGAGGCGGGCATCCCCTCCGGAAGCGCCGTGGTCCGTACGGGCGTGGCCTGCTCAGGCGGCTCCGTTTGCGTCGAGCGGGAGCCGTGGGCTGAGGGGGAAGCGGCGTCCGGGACGGCGGGCTTCCGTGCCGGCGGGGCGTTCGTGCGCGCCCGTCCTGCCGTTTGCCGTGGCCGAGTGTGTGCGTGTGCGTCCCCGGCGCGCCGAGTCCGGCAGGATCCGAACGACAGGTCTGGGTCACCGAACGAGCCATCGTGCGGAGGTTGAGGTGGCGGTTGGGCGCGGTGCCGTGACCGAAGACGACCGGCGTGGCTGGTGCGGTAGTGACCGCTGATGCGGCAGGTCCGACGACGACGGTACGTGGCAGGGGCGGTTCGGCCAGAGCGGCGCATCCAGGGCTGTGCGCCAGACCCTCACAGGCTTCATAATTCCTCTACGTACAAAGCCCCGGTGGAGCCTGAGGAGGAAGGCGGGGCCTTCTCGCCGCAGCATGCGGCGTACGCCGATGTGGCCCCCCGTCGACGGGGGCACCAATGGGGACACGGGTTGTGCCTTGAAGATCCTTGTGGTGGACGATCGTGAGGACAACCTCTTCGCGATCGAGAGTCTCTTACGCCCCCTGGGGCGTCCGGTGGTCCGTGCGCACAGCGGGGACGAAGCCCTGAAGACCGTGATGCGTGGCGGTATCGCGGTGGTCGTTCTCGACGTGGTGATGCCGCGTATGGACGGCCTCGAAGTTCTTGCCTACCTCAAGCGGCTGGACCACACCCGCAATCTGCCCGTGGTGCTGATGACCGGTCTCGGCCGGGACGACGATCTCGCCGCCCGTGCCTATGAACTGGGCGTCTCCGACTTCATGTTCAAGCCCGTCGACCCCTGGGTCGTCCGTACGAAGGTCAGGGCGCTGGCCGACCTGTACGTCGAGAACCAGAGCCTGCGCGCTCAGCTCGGCGCGCTGCCCCGCCCTGGTCCAGAAGCCTCGGCGGCGAAGCTGCCGGGCCTGATCGGCGCGCACGTGCCCCGCCAGCCCGGTGGTGGGGCACCGCACGTGCGTCGATGATGATGATCTCCGCGCCTCAGGAGGCGTTCTGCGCCCCTCGCACGTTACGAGGTCTCTGCGGCAAGGAGGGGACGGTGGCCGGCCCGCCCTCCTGCACCGCCTGAACCGCGGCCTGATGCAGGCTGCGGCTGTCGTCCTCGGACTGACAGGGCGCGGGACTCCCTGTCATCGTGAACCAGTCGGAGGCCCCGCTGTACTGCACCGCGACGCGGGCCTCTCCGCCCGCCCAGGTCGTGTGCACGGTGAGATCACCGCTCAGCACGCCTACCTCGTCGGTGAGCACTCCTCCACGGCCGGAAAACACGCCGGCGGTCGTCCATGATGCCCAGCTCATCCTCCCAGGCTCGCACTCCGGATCCGCAAGCGCGACTGTTGCGGCGATGGTCCATGTGGCGGACCCCCGGATTGCCGGTCGAGCCACCGGCGCTTATATGCCCGGAACGGCTTCTCCGGGCAGACCGCTAGCATCACCCTCTTCTGCCGCTGCCGCTGCCGCTGCCGCTGCCGCTGCCGCTGCCGCTGCCGCTGCCGGCTCAGCTGCCGAGGACTGGAAGGATGTGACGTGTCCCGACCGCGGGTAGGTGTCGCCGTACTGACCATGGGGACCCGGCCCGCCGAGCTGCGGGTCCTGCTGGATTCCGTCGTCAAGCAGCAGGAGCCTGCCGCACACGTGGTGGTGGTCGGGAACGGATCGGTTCTCCCGGAGCTGCCCGAGGGCGTGATCGGGGTGGAGCTGGAGGAGAACCTCGGCGTGGCCGGCGGACGTAATGCCGCCCTCGCCAGGCTGCGCGCGGCCGGGGGCGTGGACATCCTCGTGGACCTGGACGACGACGGTCTGCTGATCGACGCCGACGTGTTCACCAGGATCGCCGATCTGTACGCCGCCGATCCGCGGCTCGGCATCGTCAGCTTCCGGATCGCCGACGAGACCGGCTTCACCCAGCGGCGGCACGTTCCCCGGCTGCGGGCGGGAGACCCGATGCAGCGGGGGCTGGTGACCACGTTCCTCGGCGGTGGCCATGGAATCTCGATGCAGATGCTCGATGAGATCGGGGACTGGCCCGACGACTTCTTCTTCACCCACGAGGAGACGGATCTGGCCTGGCGGGCGCTCGACGCGGACTGGAAGATCCTCTACGAGCCCGCCCTTGTCCTTCAGCACCCCCGGACCTCGCCGGCCCGGCATGCGAACTTCTACCGGCTGACCGCCCGCAACCGGGTGTGGATGGCCCGGCGCCATCTGCCCGCGCCGCTCGTGCCGGTCTATCTGGGGACGTGGGTCGCGCTCACGGTGGCCCGCACTCGTTCGCTGCCCGGCATGCGGGCCTGGTTCGGCGGCTTCGCCGAAGGGGTGCGCAGGCCGTGTGGAGTCCGCCGTCCCATGCGGTGGCGGACGGTCTGGCGCATGACCCGCCTGGGCCGCCCGCCCGTCGTCTAGCCCGGGAGGATGCCGTCCGGGCCGCCCGGAGGCCCGCCCTCCCGGTCCTCCCGTCCCCGGCCCCGCCCTGCCCAGTGGCACCCCCGCCACCCCACCGTCCCCGCCCGCACCAGTCGCCGCCCACCGTCACGTCACTCCGACGGGAGTTCCACGACCGCTCACTCCGACAGGAGTTCCACGAGCGCATGCCCACGCTCCGTGCGGCGGAGCACCACATGGCGGCCGCGCCGTTCGCGGTCCAGGAGGCCGGCGTCCTGGAGCTGGGTGCAGTGGTAGGTGATGTTGGCCGGGCTGCAGCGCAGATGCGACGCCAGCTCGCCCATGGTCATCGGTGTCGCCGACGCCCGGAGGATCGCGGCACGCAGCCGCCCCGCGATCAGCGTCAGCGGATCACGGCTGATCTCGGCCGGTTGTCCGGTCGCCGCGCCGCCGTCCCACAACTGGCCGATCCCGGGCACCGGATAGCCGATCCACACCAGGTCGGGCCGGTCGAAGGCGAACATCGAGGCACCCATGCCGGAAACAATGGGGACCAGGACGAGCCGGCGGTCGCCGAGCTCGAAGGTCCCGGCCTGCTGGTCCGGCAGATGGAGGCTGGTGCCCCGCAGCTTGAACCGCGGGCTGATCCCCGGAAGCACGCTGTCCAGGCAACCCCGTACCGTCGCGCTGCCGATACGTTCCGCCTCGCGGTGGAACAGCCGGTCGGCCTGCTTCCACACCGGCAGGAACTCCTGCCACACCTCGGCCAGAAGCCCCGCGTACGCCTGAAGCCAGTCGCGGGGGCGGTCCACGACCGGCTGCCACTGCCGGGGCACACTCTGGGCGAACTCCGTCTCCATCTCGGCCAGCAGCGTGTCCGGCGACAGATCCGCCAAGTAGTCGAACTGCGTGGTCGCGTCGCCGTCCGGCATGCACGCCGTCGGGGTCAGGCAGTCGGGAATGATCGAGTGATCGGGCGCGAAGAGCGGGCTCACCACTCCTGGTGCGGCCCGGGGAGCGGCGGATCGGACGATGCGCTGCCAGTGCGCCGGAACGCCCTGGCTGCGTCCCCCGAGCGCGTCCGCGACGAGTGACAGAAGAGTGGCTCCCGGATGAGGAGCGACGGAGACCCGGACCTGGTCGAGCGGGCCGAGTCGGAGTTCGGTGAAGCCGTGCACTGTGCGGTCCCCCTGCCGTACAAGGTGCCGTGCCGAGCCGTGTGACGGGCCGTTCTTTCAGGGGTGGGGACGCGGGACGGCTTCATGCCGGTTCAACCGCTTCAGGCCATCCTGCACACCCGTTCACACCCGCCGCATGAAGCTCTCCTGTTGCCCCGCTTAAGAAATCCTCGATGGACTCCGCGGGCCGAGCTGGGCAGATTGGTGCAGGTCCATGGACGTACGCTGTCATTGTTTGTCGTAGTTGCCGCAACTGTCGCAGTCGTCGCAGCTGTCCTCGGTCCTTTCGACACCATGCACTGGAGCCGCCCCGATGAAGGCCCTTGTCAAGCAGCATGCCGAGCCCGGCCTGTGGCTCATGGACGTGCCGGAGCCGGAGACGGGTTCGGGGGATGTGCTGATCAAGGTGCTCCGTACGGGCATCTGCGGCACCGATCTGCACATCCGGTCGTGGGACGCCTGGGCCCAGCAAGCGGTGAGCACGCCGCGCGTTCTCGGCCACGAGTTCGTCGGCGAGGTCGCGGCGGTCGGTGCGGACGTCGCGGACATCGCGGTGGGTGACATCGTGAGCGGCGAGGGCCACCTCGTCTGCGGCAAGTGCCGCAACTGTCTCGCGGGCCGCCGTCACCTGTGCCGCAGCACGATCGGCCTCGGGGTCGGCCGGGACGGGGCGTTCGCCGAGTACGTCGCCCTGCCCGCCGCCAATGTGTGGGTCCACCGCACGGAGGTGGACCTGGACGTCGCGGCGATCTTCGACCCCTTCGGTAACGCCGTCCACACCGCGCTCTCCTTCCCGCTCGTGGGCGAGGACGTACTGATCACCGGCGCGGGACCCATCGGCATCATGGCCGCGGCCGTCGCCCGCCATGCCGGCGCACGCAATGTCGTGATCACCGACGTCAGCGAGCCCCGCCTCGCCCTCGCCCGCAAGGTCGGTGCCACCCTCGCGCTCAACGTCGCCGAGCACGACATCGCGGAGGCGCAGCGCCGGCTCGGCCTGAAGGAGGGCTTCGACATCGGTCTCGAGATGTCCGGCCGCCCCGAGGCCATGCGGGACATGGTCGACAACATGACGCACGGCGGTCGTATCGCCATGCTCGGGCTGCCGGCGCAGGAGTTCGCCGTCGACTGGTCGAAGATCGTCACGTCGATGATCACGATCAAGGGCATCTACGGCCGGGAGATGTTCGAGACCTGGTACGCGATGACGGTCCTGCTCGAAGGCGGCCTCGACCTCAGCCCCGTGATCACCGGCAGCTACGGGTATCAGGACTTCGGAGCGGCCTTCGACGAGGCGGCGCAGGGCCGTAGCGGCAAGATCATCCTCGACTGGACCCGCTGACCCGCTGACCCGCTGACCCGCAGACTCACCGGCCTGCCCACCCACCCGCCGGCCGCCCTGTCGATCCGCTGACCGCCGTCCGCCAACACCCCGTCTGCGTCGTCCGCCGACACCCCGTCTGCGTCCAGGGGCTCCGCCCCGCGCCCCGACCAACAGCCCGCAGCCACCGCTCAAGGGAGCTCACCTCATGTTCGAGTCCGTCCGCGACGACCTCCGCGTCACCCTCGACGAGATCCGCGACGCCGGCCTCTTCAAGCCCGAGCGGGTCATCAGCACCCCGCAGAGCGCGTCCGTCTCCGTCCCCTCGGGCGAGGTGCTCAACTTCTGCGCCAACAACTACCTCGGTCTCGCCGACCACCCCCAGGTCGTCGCCTCCGCCAAGGAAGCACTGGACCGCTGGGGCTACGGCATGGCCTCCGTGCGCTTCATCTGCGGCACCCAGGACGTGCACAAGGAGCTCGAGGCCCGCCTGTCCGCGTTCCTCGGCCAGGAGGACACGATCCTCTACTCGTCCTGCTTCGACGCCAACGGCGGTGTGTTCGAGACGCTGCTCGGCCCGGAGGACGCCGTCATCTCGGACGCGCTCAACCACGCGTCCATCATCGACGGCATCCGCCTCTCGAAGGCCCGCCGCCACCGCTACGCCAACCGCGACATGACCGAGCTGGAGCAGCAGCTCAAGGAGACCCAGGACGCCCGTCGCCGGCTCATCGTCACCGACGGCGTGTTCTCCATGGACGGGTACGTGGCCCCGCTGCGCGAGATCTGCGACCTCGCCGACCGCTACGACGCCATGGTCATGGTCGACGACTCGCACGCCGTGGGCTTCGTCGGCCCCGGCGGCCGGGGCACCCCGGAGCTGGCCGGCGTGATGGACCGCGTCGACATCATCACCGGCACCCTCGGCAAGGCGCTCGGCGGAGCCTCCGGCGGCTATGTCGCTGCCCGCGCCGAGATCGTCGCCCTGCTGCGCCAGCGCTCCCGCCCGTACCTCTTCTCCAACTCCCTCGCGCCGGTCATCGCCGCCGCCTCGCTCACGGTTCTGGACCTGCTGGAGTCCGCGGGCGACCTGCGCGAGAAGCTCACCGCCAACACCGCGCTGTTCCGGTCGAAGATGACCGAGGCCGGCTTCGAGATCCTGCCCGGCGACCACCCCATCGCGCCCGTCATGATCGGCGACGCCGCCGAGGCCGGCCGGATGGCCGAGCTCCTCCTGGAGCGCGGTGTCTATGTCATCGGCTTCTCGTACCCCGTCGTGCCGATGGGCGCCGCCCGTATCCGCGTCCAGTTGTCCGCCGCGCACTCCACCGAAGACGTCGAGCGGGCCGTCGCGGCGTTCATCGACGCACGTCAGGAGCTGAAGGGCTGAGTCCACCTGGCAAAATGGCCGCGTGATCGACCCTCGGCGGCTGCGCATCCTGCGAGCCGTGGCGGACCACCGTACGGTGACCGCCGCGGCCTCCGCGCTGTATCTGACCCCCTCGGCCGTCTCCCAGCAGCTCATCGCGCTCGAGCAGGAGACCGGTCACGCTCTCCTGATCCGCAGCGGCAAGGGGGTGCGGCTCACGGCCGCCGGGGAGATCCTGCTCGCGCACACCCATGCCGTGCTCGCCCAGCTGGAGCGGGCCGAGGCGGAGCTCGCCGCGTACGCGGGCGGCGCCGCGGGCGAGGTCACGGTCGCCGCCTTCGCGACCGGGATCGCCGAGGTCGTCGCCCCCGCCATAGGCCGTCTCGCCGCGGACCACGCGGGTATCCGGGTCCGTGTCCGGGACGCCGAGGGCGACGAGAGCCTTCCGCTCGTTCTCGACGGCGAGGCGGATCTGGCCGTCGCGGTCGAGTACCGCGGAGCCCCGGGCGAGGGCGACCGCCGGCTGGCACGGGTGCCGCTGTACGCGGAGCCGTTCGACGCGGTCCTGCGCGCCGACCATCCCCTCGGTACGGCGACCCGGGTCGAACTGGCCGAACTCGCCGACAGCGACTGGATCGGCCCCTACCCCGGGAACCCCTGCCACGACATGGTGCTGCTCGCCTGCGAACTGGCGGGCTTCCAGCCCCGTCTCGTGCACTGGTCCGACGACTTCCGCGCCGTCGTGGCCCTCGCCGGAGCGGGCGCGGGAGTGGCGCTGGTGCCCCGCTCCGCGCTGCGCGGCATGGAGCTCACCGACACCGTCGTGCTGCCGGTCTCCGGTCCTGCCGCGACCCGCAGGGTGTTCGCGGCGGTACGGCGGGGAGCGGAGCGGCACCCGCTGATCAGCCCGGTGCTCGATGCGCTCGCCGCCGCTGCGGACGGCCTCTCCACCGACTGACCAGGGGGCCCGGCCCCGCACACCCGGCGCCTGCACTGCCCGGCCCCGCTCACCGGGCGCCAGCACAGCCCGGACCCGCACACCCGGCGCCAGCACAGCCCGGACCCGCCACGGAAGCACCGGCCCCGGCTGTCGCAGCACTGCCCGGACCCGTCGCCCGGACGCACCGCTCGGACCCGCCACGTAGGCACCGCCCCCGCCCGGATGCCGCCCCTCACGTACCGAGCCCACCCCGCGCCGAGCCGCACCGCGCCCCCAGCGCAGCGCTCAGCGCCACGGCGGGGTCGGCAGTCAGGCCCCATTGGTACGCACTCTCGTACGCCTCGTCGCCCGCCTTGGCCCGGGCCGTCCGCTCGCACTCCTCGCGGACCGCCCGCAGTTCCGGAGTGCCGCGCTGCGGGTGGCCGACCGTGTGCCAGAAGGACTGGCCCGTCCCGTACACCAGCCCGGCCAGTTCACCGTCGCCCGCCGCGGCGATCGCGGCCGCCAGCACGTCCAGCCCCAGCGCGATCCCGAAGCTGTCGCCGAGGCCTCTTTTGCTCTCGAGCATCGAGCGGGCGTGTGCCGCAGCATCCAGCGGGTTCCCGGAGAAGAGGTCGATCAGCGCGAGCTGGTAGTCGAGGTAGGCGCGGGACCAGAACTCGCCCCGCTCCACACATCCCGCACGCAGCCACAGCGCACGCTCCCGGGCCTCGTGCAGTCTGCCGAGCCCGGTCAGGGCGAAGACCTGCACGAGGTGGCAACGCAGTCGGGACGCGGAGTCGAAGGGCTCACCGGGCGCGGCTCCCAGCCCGTGCTCCGTCACCAGATGGGCGGCGACAGGTCGTCCGGTCAGCAGCGCTATGAGCCCGGTGAGATACGCGGCCGCCAGCAATTCATCGGTGTCGCCCTCCCGCCATGCGGCGCGCGTGCACTGCTCACCGACCCGCTGAGCGTCCTCGTACTCGCCCTGGAGCGTGAGGGTGATGCCGAGTGCCCACAGCGCCCGCGTACGGTCCGCTCCGTCCGACGGATGTGCGGCCAGGGCCTGTTCGAGGTATCCGCGGGCCTCGTGCAGATGGCCGCAGCAGCTCCAGAAGAAGCCGACGAGGCCGACGAGGCGCAGCGCGCGCTCCGGGGAGGTGGCCAGCAGATGGTCGAGTGCCGTGCACAGGTCGGTGTCCGCCTCGGCGATCCTGCGGTACCACCGGGTCTGGTCGGCGCTCAGCCAGCCCGCGTCCGCGTCCTGGGCGAACCGCAGGAAGTGGTCCGCGTGCCGCTCCGCCAGGGCAGCCTCCTCATGGAGCGCGCGCAGCCACAGGTGCCCGTACTCGCGGATGGTGTCGAGCATGCGGTAGCGGATGCCGTCGCCGCCCGCGACGACGGTGACGACGGACACGGCCACCAGGCGCCCGAGCAGCGCGTCCACGGCATCCGCACCGAGCGGTCCGCCCGAGCACACCGCGCGGGCGGACTCCAGGTCGAAGTCGCCGCGGAAGACGGTGAGTCGCGCCCACAACAGCCGTTCGAGCGGCGCGCACAGCTCGTGACTCCACCCGATCGCGGTACGCATCGTGCGGTGACGCTGCGGCCGGACCCCCGGACCGGGGGTGGCGAGGACGTCGAAACGGGAACCGAGCCGCTCCGCGATCTCCTCGACCGTGGTCCGACCGGCCTGGGCGGCGGCCAGTTCCAGCGCCAGGGGAATCCCCTCCAGCCGGCGGCAGATCTGTATGGCGGCCGCGGCCTGCTGCGCATCTGCGCTTCGGGCCCCGGCCTCCGCCCCCGTCGTCGCCCCTGCGCCTGTCCGCGTCCGCGTCATCGTCCCCGTCCCCGTCCCTGTCTCCGTCTCCGTCTCCGGAGATTGCGCCGCGGAGGATGCCGCGGCCACCCGTTGGGTGAACAGGTCCAGCGCGTCCGGCCCGCCCGGCGGCAGGGGCTCGACTTCGATCAGCCGCTCGCCCTCCATGCCCAGCGGTTCGCGACTCGTGACCAGCACGGTCAGGTCCGCCACGGCGGTCAGCAGATCGGCGACCAACTCCCGGCAGGCGTCGACCAGATGTTCGCAGGAGTCGAGGACGAGGAGCAGCCGCTTGCCCGCCAGCCACTCGCACAAGGCGTCGACCGGCATACGCGGCGTGTGGTCCGCGAGGTCGCACGCGTCCGAGACGGTGGACAGCAGCAGCCGGTCCCCGTGGAGCGGCGACAGATCTGCCCAGGCCACGCCGTCGGGGAACAGGGCCTGCGCTTCGCGCGCGGCCCGCAACGCCAGTCGTGACTTGCCGACCCCGCCCGTTCCGACGAGGGTGACCAGCCGGTCGCGGGCCAGCGCGCGGTCCAATCGGAACAGTTCCCAGTTCCGTCCGACGAAGCTGGTCGATTCCTCCGGAATAATGCCCAACACGGGCACATTCTTGCGTACTTCGGACCTCTCAGGAGCCGTCCTGGGGCGACTCCATCACCTTCTTGAGGTTGCGCAGGGTGATCGCGATGTTCTTGCGCTGGAACTCGGCGAACGTCCGGCCGCGGGTCGCCACCCTGTCGAACGCGCCGGCCATCGCGTCGGGCCACGACCGACGGTCGTCGGTCCAGGTCTCGGTCACCCGTGTGCCGTCGGCGACGGCCTCGAAGCGGTACTCCCAGGAGGCGATCGGCGCCTTCAGCACGGGCTTGCGCCGACCGATGGCGTGCACCCGGAACGCGAAGCGCTCGCCCGGCTCCGCGGCCGTCACGGTGCAGCGCGTCGTCCAGCGGAGGGGTCCGCGCTTGTTGTGCCCGTCGAAGACCATGCCCACATGGGCGACCCGGGTGCCGTCCGTCACCGTCGCGCCCTGGTTCTCCGGGCTCCACCGCCCCATCCGGGTCGGATCACTGACCTGGTCGTAGATCGCCGCCGGCGGGGCGTCGACGACGATGCTGTCCGAGACCGTCATGGTGCGTTTCATGGGTACGGCTCCGCTCTCGTGGCTGCCCGGGACTCCGCGGGCGATCATCTCGCCGTGGAGGTCGTTCCGTTCGGTGTGCAGGAAGGTCGCTGTGCGGGTCGTGCTCGGATGTGGAGGGCGTACTCGGGCGGACGGCCCCGTGGTGTCGCCGCGGGACCCGTCCGCCCGGACGCCGGTGGCATCCGGAGTCAGTACCGCCCTGCCGAGGTGTCGACCAGGATCGCCGCCTCCGCCGCCTCGTCGTCGAACTCCTCCTGCCGGCGGGTGCCCGTACGGCTGTTCGTCAGGCGGGTGGCGAGCCAGCCCGCGAGGAATCCGACGGGAATCGAGACGAGACCCGTGGTCGTGTACGGGAACCAGGTGAAGTCCTGGTCCGGGAAGATCGCTTGGGGAGAACCCGAGACCAGTGTGGTGCCGGTGATGAGGATCAGGACGCTGACCGCGCCACCGATCATCGACGCCAGGAGCCCCGCGCGGTTGAAGCGCTGCCAGAACAGGCTGTAGACGAGCGCCGGAGCGACCGCCGAGGCGCCCAGACAGAACGACAGGGTGACCATCGCCTGGAGATTCCAGTGCCGGGAGGCCGCCGCGAGGACGATCGCCGCGAGGCCGACCAGCGCCGCCGTCGCGCGGGCGAGCATCATCTCGGTGCCGGCCCGCAGCTGTTGCCTGCGCCGCAGGCCGTTCGTGATCAGATCATGGGCCAGGGAGTTGGCGCAGGCGAGCGTGATGCCGGCGACGGATGCCAGCAGTGTCAGGAAGATGGCCGTGGCCATGACCGTGAAGAGCAGCGTCTCGAAGCTGGACACGGACTCGCCCATGACGGCCTGGCTGACGAGGAGGATCGACGTCTTGCCCTGCGGGTCGCTGAGCGTGATCTGCTGGCGGCCGACGAGCGCCGCCGCGCCGAAGCCGATCACGGCGCTGAGCAGACCCATGACGACGACGGTGGAGACGGCCCAGCTCATCGAGCGGCGCACTGCGGGCGCGCTGCGGGAGCTGAACATGCGCATGGTGATGTGCGGGAGGCACGCTGCGCCGAGGACCACGGTCAGCTGCGTGCTGATGAGGTCGAGCCCGTCGCCGCCGAACTGGAGGCCGGGGGTGAGATACGCCTCGCCCGCGCCGCTTCCCCGTGCCGCGGCGTCGAGAAGCGACGGCACGCTGAAGTCGAAGCGGTACAGCACGAGGGCCGCGATGGCGAGGGCAGCGGCCAGCAGCACCAGGGTCTTCACCAACTGGATGAACGCCGTGCCCTTCATGCCGCCGATGGCTGCGTAGATGATCATCAGCAGGCCGAGGAGCACGATCGAGCCGGTCTTGAAGCCGGCGGCGTCGATGCCGAGGACGAAGGCCAGCAGATCGCCCGCGCCCGCGAGTTGGAAGATCAGCAACGGGAAGAGGGCCACCAGCGTCACGATGCAGGCGGTGATGCGTACGGCGGGGCTGGGCGCGCGCCGGGTGAGGACGTCGCCCATGGTGAACCGGCCCGCGTTGCGCAGTGGTTCGGCCAGCAGGAACATCAGCAGGACCAGGGACAGCGCGGTACTCAGCGCGAGTACGAGGCCGTCCTGGCCGACGAGCGAGATGACGCCGATGGTGCCGAGGACGCTCGCCGCGGAGATGTAGTCGCCGGCGATGGCGAGTCCGCTCTGCATCGGCGACAGCGAGCGGAAGCCGGTGTAGAACTCGTCCAGGTCGTCCCGGTCCGGCCCCGTCATCACGCACAGGAGCAGGGTCACGGTGATCACGGCGATGAACGCGACCAGGGACATGGTCTGGGCTTCGGTGCTGAATCCGGTCATCGTCGTGCTCCCTGCGGGGACGGGGCGGTGTTGCGGCGTACCGCTGCGGTGAGGGGGTCGACGCGGCGGCGTGCGGTGCGCTCGTACCAGGCGACGGCCAGCGCGGTCACGGGGAGTTGAAGCAGGCCCAGCAGAAGGCCGGTGGTGAGGCCGCCGGTGACCCTGCTCGACATGAGGTCGGGGGCGTAGGCGCACAGGACGAGGAAGACGACGAAGTACCCGAGGGCGGAGAACGTCGCGACGCGGCGCAGTCTCTTGTAGGCGGTGCTCAGCGCGCGCACATCACGGCGATGGTCCGCAGCGGGCTGGGCGCGCTGCTGGGACTGATGGGCCTGTCCCGGATGCTGTTCGGGGAAGTCCGGGAACTCGGGATATGAGGGCTGTGAGCGGTGGTACGACATCGCGTTCTGGTCCTCGAATGCCTTCGCGGTCGGCCTGCGACGGCTGGCGCATGCCGGTGGAGCGGCACACGTTACCCGCCGGTAGGAGTGCCGGAGCATTCTCACATGGACTGATTGGTCGGTCAGTTGACCCGGTCTGTCCGGAGTCGCGGCTCTCGCGCGGAACCCGCAGCCGGCGCGTCGACCAGCGGCGACAGTGAATTTGTCCCCTTCTGCCTGCGCGTCAGTCCGACGCCGACGAGGACAACCAACATTCCGATAACGACGCGCAGAGTGAGCGCCTCGTCGAGGACGAGTGCCCCGAGGGTCAGGGAGACCACCGGCAGCAGATAGCCCACCGTGGCCGCGTTCGTGGCACCCTCGTCAGCGATGAGCCGGTAGTTGAGCGCGAACGTGAACCCGGTGGCGAAGACGCCGAGGGCGATGACGGCCAGCACACCGACGAGCGTGACGTCCGAGGCCGACGTATCCGCGACGGGCAGCGCGAGGGTGCTCAGGCCCGTTGCGGCGAGGAGCTGGGCCGCCGAGAGTGCGATGGGCGCCGAGCCCTTCCCGGTGAGCTTGCGTCCCATGTAGGTGAACGCCACGGCGTAACTGGCCGCCGCCGCAAGGATGGCGAGCGCGCCCCAGCTGGTCAGACCGCCCTGCTGCCACGGTGCGAAGATCAACAAGGTGCCGGCGAATCCCAGAAGGAGTCCGGCGAGGCGGACCGGCCGGATTCCCCGTTCCGTACCGATGGCGAGGCCGATCAGCAGCGACCACAGGGGAGTGGTCGCGTTGAGCACGCCCGCCACCCCGGAGTCGACCGTCTGCTGGCCGATGCTGAACAGCGCGAACGGCAGGGCGTTGCAGAAGAAGGCCGCCACCGCCAGATGTCCCCAGGTCGCACGGTCGCGCGGCAGCCGCTTACGGGCCCAGGCCGCCATCGCGACCAGCACCAGCGCGCCGAGCGCGCAGCGCGCGAAGGTGATCTGCGCCGGGGTCAGGCCGTGGTCGAGCGCCACCTTGATCCAGAGGAATCCCGATCCCCACAGCAGGGCGAGTACGCCCATGCGCAGGAAAGTTCCTCTTCCGCCACTGACCACGTCCGTCTCCTCCAGGCTTTGTCGGGCGCTCCCGTCGAGGCCCTCCCCGACCACCGTGCCGCACCCGACCTGGCAGCACCAGTGAAAAGTTGTGGGGTCAGCGTTAACCTCTGCTACATGCTCGATGTGCGCAGGATGCAGGTCCTCAGGGCGGTCGTCACCAGTGGCTCGGTCACTGCCGCGGCCGCGAACCTCGGCTACACGCCGTCCGCCGTCAGCCAGCAGGTCGCGGCACTGGAGAAACAGGCCGGCACCGCGCTGCTGGAACGCGTCGGCCGTGGAGTCCAGCCGACCGCGGCCGGACGGCTGCTCACCGAGCACGCCGACGTCATCAGCAGGAACATCGCCGAGGCGGAGACCGCGCTGGCCGATCTGCGCGAGGGGCGCACGGGGCGGCTGGCCGTACGGTACTTCGCCACCGCCGGGGGCACGATCGTCGCGCCGGCGCTCGCCGATCTGCGCCGTACACATCCGGGGGTGCGGATCGACCTCAGGCTGATCGACCCGGAGGACCCGCTTCCCGAGGTCAAGCACGGCCGCGCGGACCTCGCCGTCGTCGTCCAACTGCCGGACCGGCCAAGCGAGGACGTCCGGCTCGTCCATCTCCTCGACGACCCCTACCGTGCCGTTCTGCCCAAAGAGCACCCGCTCGCGGCCCGAAGGGTGATCGATCTGGCCGACCTCGCGGGGGAACGGTGGATCGGCAGCGAATGGCCGGGGCCCTGCCTCGACGTCGTCCTCGGAGCCTGCGGTGCGGCCGGATTCACCCCCGACATCGTGGTGCAGAGCGAGGACTACGCGACCGCCCAGGGCTTCGTCGCCGCCGGTCTCGGAGTGGGGCTCATGCCGCGGATCGGTCTCGGCAACCGCCACCCCGGTGTCGTCGTACGCAAGGTCCGCAGGCCCGAGCCGGTACGGGCGATCCACGCGGCGGTACGGGAGAGCTCACTGACCCAGCCCGCCCTTCGCGCCCTGCTCGACGCCCTGAAGCAGGCGGCGCAGCAGTAGGCCCGGGCACCCCCGAAGGGGGACCCGGGCCCACTGGGTGAGCTGTCAGAGCGTCAGGGCTGCGCGGTCAACTGGAAACTCTGCGCCGCCGAGTTGTCGCAGGCACGCTGCACCAACTGCACACTGTTGGCCGAACTGCCTGTCGTGCTCAGGCACTTGCCGCTGTGCCGAGCGGTGAAGTGGTAACGCCCGGACGCCTCCCGCACCGGCAGCCACTGCTGGTTGCCGCCGCCGCTGTAGGACCACAGCTGCACCGGCGCGTTGTCCGCCGCCGACACCCCCGTCACGTCGATCACCTGCTGGGGATTGCCCCGTATCCCGATCCTCGTGTAGCCGCTGTCCGTCGTGCGGAACTGGAACTGCTGAGCCGCGGTCCCGTTGCAGGTGTACTGCTGGATCGCGGTCCCGTTGGCGGTGGCGGCCGACCGCGCGTCGGCGCAGGCGCCGTTCGCGTTGTTGGTCAGCGCATACCACGCCGTCTCGGAGATCGGATCGTTCGGTGCCGGACCGCCGCCCGCGCCGCCGAGCCACTTCAGCCCGTCGATCAGGAAGCGGTTCTGCGTGGCGCTCGCGAACGTCGACGACAACGGCTGGTTGGTGTCGTAGTTCATCGCGTTGTGCCCGAAGTTCGCGTACAGCATCTTGTACTGGGTGTTGGTCCACAGGATCGGGTAGTAGCCGCTGTACCACGTCTGGTTGGGGTCCGTCCCCAGCGGGAAGCTCGACGGGTCCACCGATGCCAGGATCTTGATGTTCTGGTTGGTACGCAGATCGTTCGACCAGCTGTACCACTCGCTCACCGACGACGTGAACGTCGCGGGCAGCCCGGTGGTCGAAGGGTGGGTCCGGTCCTCCGTCCGCAGCACCGAGGTCGTCGGACCCCAGGTGTTCGACCGGAAGTTGCCGCTCCCGAGGAACTGGTTGTAGTACCAGGGCCACGCCGCCGCGTTCGTGGTGAACGCCGAGACATGGAAGCCCATCCAGCCGCCGCCCGCACGCATGTACCGTTCGAAGCCGGCCCGCTGGGCCGCCGACTGGGGTGCGTCGTCCAGGAACAGCACCACCTGGTACTCGTTGACCCCGCCGTTCGCCAGCAGCTCCCAGTTGGTCGTGGCCGTGTAACTGAAGTTGTTCTGCGCGGCCGTGCGCGGGAACCACTCGTTGGCTTCCTTGACGAAGTTGATGTGTGCCGCGTCCCAGGTGCCGTTGTAGAAGGCGATCACCTTGAAGGCGGGCGCCTGGGGCCCGGCGTGCGCCGGGACCGTCGTGACACCGACCAGCAGCGCCAGCAGAATCAGAAGCCTTGCTCCGAGCCGCCTCACGGGTAGCTCACCAGGTTGGCCACGTTGGTGGACGAGTTGGACGGACCGCCCCTGTCGTTGATGACATGACGGATGGTCCCGGTGCCGCCGAGCGAGACGGTCACCATGTTCTGGAACCTGACGTTGGGGTTGTTGGGGACCTCGAACGCGTGCTCCGCGGTCACACTGTTGTTGACGTTGAAGAAGCAGTAGCTGCCGAGTCCGTAGGCCTGGTGACTGGTCACGTTGTTGGCGACCTTGTAGGCCGCGTAGCCCTGGGTCGAACCGTTCATCCAGGCCGCCTGGTTCGGCGGGTCGTACGGCATCTCGTTCTGGTAGAAGTACGTCCGGCCGCCGTTGCCGTTCCAGATGGTCTGGTGCTTCTGGTAGTGCTCGACGAACAGGCCGTACATGGTCACGTTGTCGCCGTTGACGACGAGTCCCGTGTCCGCGGTGTTGGTGTTCCAGCCGATGCCGCTGCCGTGGTCGCCGCGCCAGATCCACATGTGGTCGCCGATGACGTTGTCACTGTTGACCACGAGGCTCGTCGTCGCCTTGCCCACGGCCGCCCCGCCGACGCGGAAGTAGACGTCGTGCAGCGAGGTGGGGTTGGCGGAGTGGTTCGCCGCGGCGCCGGCCGGGCCGACCTCCATCAGCGTCTGCGAGTTGGTCGTACCGGCGTCGAAGAGGACACCCGCGACCTTCACCCCGTCGACATCGGCGACCGTCATCGCCGTGATGCCGTTGTCCGGGATGAACGTGGCCAGGCCCAGACCGAGGACGACGGTGTCGGGACGGGTCACCCGCAGCGTCTGGTTCAGGCGGTAGACGCCGGGGGTGACCAGGAGGTTCTTGCCCTCGGCCAGTGCGGCGTTGATCTGCGCCGCGGTCGCGCCCGGCTTGACGACGAAGAACTGGTCCATGCCGAGCGAGCTGCCCCCGGCGCTTCCGCCCGCCCAGGTGGTGGCCGAGGAGTTGGCCCGCAGGGACGGGACGAACACCTTGTAGGCGCCCGCGCTGTCCACGTACAGGAACGGCTTCTCCCGGACCGTCGGGGTCTGGTTCACCGTGGTGTAGGGCGGGTTGGGGAAGCTGTTGCCCGGCACGCCCTGGCTGCCGACGAAGACCATGTTCCAGTTGGACCCGTTCCAGCTGCCGAGCTGCGAGTTGCGGGTCAGCCACTGCTGCTGGGTGCCGGACCGCACCTGGCCGTCGACCTTGCTGTCGGCCATGAATCCGCCGCTGGCCCAGCCACCGTCGTCCAGCGCCAGATTGCCGCGGACGTGCATGCGCCGGTACGCGGACGCCTGGGAGACCGCCCACCGGTCGGTGCCGCCCGTCGGGTTCACCGACAGGTTCTCGGCGCCGCGCCAGAAGTTCTGGGTGGCGTTCTGCGGCGGGAACCAGTCCGCCTCGACGTGCACCGCGCCGTTGATGGTCACCGAGTCCGGCGACTGGCCGAGACCGAGGACCTGTGTGTAGAAGCCGACGTTGACGTCGTTGCTGTACGTACCCGGCTTGAACATCACCGCGTAGCGCTGCGGTCCGAACTGGTTCTTCTCCTGTTGCTGGAAGATCGAGTTCAGCCTGCTCTGAATCGTCGACGACGGCATGGACGGGTCGAAGACGACCACGTTCGGACCGAGATCGACGTCACCGGGCGCGGTGCTCACGGGTGCCACCTGGAAACGCTGTGCGGCGGAGCCGTTGCAGGTGTACTGCACGAGTTGAACGCTGTCGGCCGTCGAGGCGGACGGGACGTCCAGACACTTGCCGCTGTGCCGGTTGACGAAGTGGTAGGCGCCGCCTCCCTCGTCGACGGCCTGCCACTGCTGGTTGTTGCCGCCGCCGTACGTCCACAGGTGCACGGCCGCGTTGTCGGCGGAGGAGGTGTCGCTCACATCCACGACCTGAGCGGCGTCGTTGCGGTTGTTGATCCGCACGAAGCCGTCGCTCGTCGGTGTGAAACTCCACTGCTGCGCGGTGCTGTTGTTGCAGGCGTACTGCTGCACCGCGGTGCCGTTGACGGTCGCGGCCGAGCGCGCGTCCAGGCACTTGCCGCTGCCGGCGTTGACCACCGTGGACCAGCCGGCGGGCAGCGCGGCGGCTGCCTCTGCGGCGCGGGGAGTGGCGGCCTGGGTGGGCTGGACCGCGGTGAGGACCGAGGCGGCGGAAGTCGCGACCACGAAGGCCGCGACCCAGGGTCTCGTGATACGGGCCGGGATGGGACTGCGGCGATCCGCTCGGGGCGTTCGCAGGGATCGGAGCACGGTTTCTCCTGTGCCGACTGCACGGCGTGGGTGGGGGGTTGAGCCGGGGAAGGTGAGCAGGGATGCTGAGCAGGGAAGGTGAGGGAAGCTGCAGGTCAGCCGTTGTACTGCGCGAAGACGCGGGTGAAGTCCCACGGCTGCTGGGACACGCCCGAGCAGGTGTCGGCCCCGCCGCCGGTGCAGGGGCGGTCGCGGTTGACCGACCAGAAGGTCAGCCGTGCGAGATGCCGCTGCTGGGCGTAGCCGAGGATGGTGCGGAAGTCGGCGACGGTCACCGTCTCGTTGTTGTCGGTGATGCCGTTCATCGAAGAGATGCCGGTGTGCCGGTACGCCTGGTCGTCGGAGTAGCCGTAGGCACTCTTGACCGTGTTCTTCAGGCCCTCCGCGGCCCGGACGGTGAGCTGGCCCATGTTCTGGCCCGCCCCGCCGAAGTTGAACGGCATGATCGTCCAGCTGTCCACGGTCAGACCGGAGGCGGCGGCCTTGCGGATCAGGCTGTCGTCGGGGCCGTTCTGGCCGGTGCCGAAGGTGACGAACACCTTGATGCCGGGGTTGTTGGCCTTGACCGTCTTCAGCGCGTCGACCGTGCGCTGCTGGACGGTCGGGCTGTCGTACGCCGCGGCCTCGATGTCGATGTCGATCGCCTTGAGGCCGTAAGCGTTGATGACCTTCTGGTACGCCGCGGCCAGCTCACCCGCGCTGCCGCAGGAGCTCTCCAGCTTGTTGCCGCTCCACCCGCCGAACGACGGGATCACATCTCCGCCGGCGCCGCGGACGGTGTTGATCGTCTGCTGGTCCACCCCACCGGTCAGCGGCCTGCCGCCGTCCCACTGCGGGTTGCAGTAGCCGTTGCTGAGCACGAAGGCCAGCGTGAACCACTTGACGCCGGTCGCGTTCATCACGGTGGTCGGGCTCGGCGGACTGCCCCAGCCGTTGTAGAGGTACGGCGCGACGGCCATGGGTCCGGTCGGTGCCGGGTTCTCCCCGCCGCCGGGTGCGGTCCACTTCTGATTGGCGGCGCCCGTGCAGGTCCATATCTGCAGGCGGGTGCCGTTGGCCGAGCTGTTGCCGGTGGCGTCCAGGCACTTGTCGGCCTGGGGGTTGACGATGTCACGGGACGCGCCGGCCGACCACTGCTGCGCCGCGCTGCCGTTGCAGTCCCACAGCTGGATCCGGGTGCCGTTGGCCGTGCCCGCGGAGGTGACGTCGAGGCATTTGCCGAGCGCGCGGATGGTGCCGTCCGCGCCGACATTCCACTGCTGCGCCGCGCTGCCGTTGCAGTCGTAGAGCTGTACGGCGGCACCGTTGGCGCTGCTCGCGCCGGCGACGTCCACGCACTTGCCGCCGATACCGGTGATCTGGCCCGTCGCGGCGGGGGCGCCGCTCGCGGGGCTACCGGTCAGGCCGGTGACCAGGGCGGCGGCCGCTGCCGTGCCCAGTACCCCGCGCATCGCGGGCCTGCGGAGGAGTCCTGTGGTCATCGGGTCACCGCCCACTTCTGGTTGGCCGTGCCGCCACAGGTCCATATCTGCAGGCGGGTGCCGTTGGCCGAGCTGCCGCCGCTGGCGTCGAGGCACTTGTTGGCCTGGGGATTGACGATGTCCTGGGCCGCGGGGACGGCCCATTGCTGGGCTGCGCTGCCGTTGCAGTCCCACAGCTGGACGGGAGTTCCGTCGGCGGTACCTCCGGACGCCACGTCCAGGCACTTGCCGAGTGCGCGGATGGTGCCGTCGGCGCCCACGGTCCAGCGCTGAGCGTCACTGCCGTTGCAGTCGTAGAGCTGGACGGGGGTGCCGTTGGCGTTGTTCGCGCTGGGCACGTCCACGCACTTGCCGCCGACGCCGGTGATCGGACCGCCGCCACCGGGCGTGCCGCTGTCGGTGCTGACCCGGACGTAGTCGACGAGGAGCTGCTGGGGGAAGACCGTGCTGCCGTTGGGGTCTCCGGGCCAGTAGCCGCCGACCGCGAGATTGAGGATGAGGAAGAAGGGCTTGTTGAAGACCCACTGCCGTCCGCCGAGGTCGGCGGGTGTGCGCCGCTGGTAGACGTTGCCGTCGACGGACCACGTGATCGCGTTCGGGCTCCAGTCGACGGAGAAGGTGTGGAAGGCGTCGGCGAACGCCTGGCCGCCCGGCAGGGTGTATCCGGCGCCGATGCCGCCCGATCCGGAGTAGCCCGGGCCGTGCAGGGTGCCGTGGACCGTGGACGGCTCGAAGCCCACGTTCTCCATGACGTCGATCTCGCCGGAGTTCGGCCAGCCGACCTGGCCGATGTCGTTGCCCAGCATCCAGAAGGCGGGCCACATGCCCTGCCCGCGCGGGATCTTCATCCTCGCCTCGACGCGGCCGTACGTCGTGGTGAACTTGCCGGCGGTGTTCAGCCGCGCCGAGGTGTACTCACAACG
This sequence comes from Streptomyces sp. AM8-1-1, assembly GCF_032229325.1. Lineage (NCBI taxonomy): Bacteria > Bacillati > Actinomycetota > Actinomycetes > Kitasatosporales > Streptomycetaceae > Streptomyces > Streptomyces sp. AM8-1-1. The sequence goes on along the minus strand of NZ_CP135086.1, from coordinate 910,124 downwards.
CCCGTACCAGCACTGGTAGTTGCCGGGGTTCTCGCGACGGGCGGTGATGGCCAGATGGCCCTGTCCGTCGAGAGCGGCGTTGCGGTTCCCTGCGGTGTAGTACTGCCGCTCGTGGTTGTTGACGTTGTCGCCCGTCTCGATCTGCCACTTGCCGCCGTCCACGGCCGAGCCCGCGGGCCCGTTGAACTCGTCGGAGAAGGTGACGGCGGCGGCTGCCGATGCGGCTGCGGGAGGAGCGGGCGGCTTCGCTGCGGGCGCGGTCGCCCCCTGCGCGAGTCCGGTGGACAGCGACGCGAAGGTGAGGAGCGAGGCGACGGACAGCACGAGTCGCCGGGATAAGCGCGGGGAGTCCATGACTCTCCCTTCCGGGAGCATGACGGGGGAGTGTCTGCTATGGCATGCATATGTCAGACGTGGGCGCATGCGGAACCGAGTGGTTGCTGCGCCGACCGGGGTGGGGGGTAGCAAGTGGAGCTGGGGGGTGCTTAGTTCACTACGTGATTTAAGAAGTGAACAAAGACCCTGTCAAGGGCTTGGTATGGACCGCATCCATGAACGGAAGCCCGACCCATGGACGGGGGTCGAGGGAGGTCCGTGCTGGCGCCGATATAGCGCGCTTGCAAGTAATGGCGGTTGCAATTATTGTGGGCGCTCGTAAGGCGCAGAAGCAATCGTCCGGAGGTTCTCCCCATGCCACTCGCGCTGCTCGCCCTCGCCATCGGGGCCTTCGGAATCGGCACCACCGAGTTCGTGATCATGGGCTTGCTGCCCGAGGTCGCCGCGGACTTCGGGGTCTCGATCCCGACGGCCGGGTTCCTCGTCACCGGGTACGCCCTCGGTGTCGTGATCGGCGCCCCGCTGATGACCGTCCTCGGCACGAAGGTGTCCCGTAAGCGGATGCTCATGGTGCTGATGGGCCTGTTCATCGTCGGCAATGTGCTCTCCGCCGTGGCACCCGTCTTCGGCGTGATGCTCGCCGGCCGCGTCGTCGCCTCGCTCGCCCACGGAGCCTTCTTCGGTATCGGCTCCGTCGTCGCCGCCGACCTGGTGGCCCCGCAGAAGAAGGCCGGCGCCATCGCGATGATGTTCACCGGTCTGACCGTCGCCAACGTCGTCGGCGTCCCGCTCGGCACCTTCGTCGGCCAGAGCGCCGGCTGGCGCGCCACCTTCCTCGTCGTCGCCGGCCTCGGCGTCCTCGGGCTGCTCGGCGTCGCCAAGCTGGTACCGGAACAGCCCAGGCCCGAAGGCGTGCGGCTGCGCCACGAGATCGCCGCGTTCCGCAACGTCCAGGTCCTGCTCGCCATGGCGATGACCGTGCTCGGTTTCGGTGGCGTCTTCGCCGCCATCACCTACATCACGCCGATGATGACCGAGGTCACCGGCTTCGCCGACTCCTCCGTCACCTGGCTGCTGGTCCTGTTCGGACTCGGCATGGTCGGTGGCAACCTCATCGGCGGAAGGTTCGCGGACCGCGCGCTCATGCCGCTGCTCTACGTCTCGCTCGGCGCACTCTCTCTCGTGCTCGCCCTGTTCACTCTCACTGCCCACAACCCCGTCACCGCGGCGATCACCATCGTCCTCATCGGCGCGCTCGGCTTCGCGACCGTGCCGCCGCTGCAGAAGAGGGTGCTCGACCAGGCCGCGGGCGCGCCCACGCTGGCCTCGGCCGTCAACATCGGTGCGTTCAACCTGGGCAACGCCCTCGCCGCCTGGCTCGGCGGCATGGTGATCGCGGCAGGCTTCGGCTACACCGCCCCCAACTGGGTCGGTGCCGCCCTCGCCGCCTCCGCCCTCGCCCTCGCGGTCCTGGCCCAGATCCTCGAGCGCCGTTCGCCCGGCACCGGCCAGGTCGTCGCGGCCTCCGCCCCCGAGGCAGTCGTCGTCCCCGCCGGCCGCCACTGAGCCTCGCGGACACCCCCGTCGATCGCGATCGACGGACGCCCCCGTCGACCGCGATCGACGGCTGCCACTCGCCGCTGAGTCCCGCCGGCCGCCGCTGATCGGCGGGAGGTCCCTGGTTCACCGTCCCCACCACCGCAGCATCCCCCCACCACCGCAGCATCCACCCACCACGGCTAGGAGCCACCCCATGACCACCAGCATCACCACCACCGCCGTCGCGCCGCTGACCACGCAGGACGCGGAGACCCTCGTCGAGGCCGCCCGCAGCGCGGCCGAGTCCGCCGGCGTCACCGTCGCGGTCACCGTTCTGGACGCGGGCGGCCATCTGCTGGCCTTCCGCCGCGACGACCGGGCCGTCCTCATCGCCGGTGAGACCAGCACCCGCAAGGCGTACACCGCCCTCCAGTTGAACGCCCCGACGGCGGACCTCGTCGACGCCGTGCAGCCCGGCGGCCTCTTCCACACCCTGCCGACCGCGCTCGACAAGCCGCTGCTGTTCATCGCGGGCGGAGTCCCCGTCCAGCGCGACGGCCGTCTGATCGGCGCGATCGGTGTCGGTGGGGGAGCGCCGGAGCAGGACCACGGTTTCGCGACCGCGGCCGTGGACGCGCTCGCCCGCGCGTAGCCGCCGTCGCGGCAAGTACGGACGTCGCACCACCGGCTCGCGGGCCGCACCGGTCACCATCGGGGCGGCCCGCTGCCGTTTCTCAAGCGGCGGTGGGCCGCGACCAGTTCAGATGGGGCGTCCTGCCCAGGAGCGCGTCCACTTTGCTGACGCGCACGCGGTAGGGGTCGAGCCTCAGCAGCGAGGTCGTCCCGCCCGCGGGCCCGTCGGGGAAGCTGCTCCAGAAGTCGAAGCCGAGCGGCGGCGGTGTGTCCCGGAACCGTTCCCAGATGCGCGTTCGCGTCGCGGTGTCCTCGATCCACTCCACCGCGCAGTCCGCGAGGGCGACGTCGTGGGCCGGGTCCCAGTAGGAGCAGGTCGCATAGGGAGTCCGGGCCAGATGGGCCACCTTGACCGGGCTGGGCCGGGTGACGATCCAGCCGGTGAGGCCCGTCTCGCCGTACTCCCAGAAGGGATGGAGTATCCGCCCGCGCGGCCGTCCACGGGTGTCGACGGTGGCCACCGTGCACCAGACGATGCGGTGGGCGAGGGTGATGAACTCCTCGGCGATGTCCGCCGGAATGCGGGCGGTCCGCGTGTGAGCATTTTCCACAACCATGGTTGTACATTACTTGATGCACAACCTTGGTTGTACTCTTCCGGTGTGACCGATTTCGATCCGGCCGACGCCGATCTCTCGCTGCTCTCGCTCTTCGCGGGCTGGGGCCTCGCCGACGAGCTGCAACGGCGGCTGGCGGCCGACGGCTTCGAGGACAGCCGATTCGCCGACGGCGTGGTGTTCCAGCATCTGATCGAACGTCCTCTGGCCATCGGCGCGATCGCCGAGCGGCTCGGGGTCACGCAGCAGGCGGCGTCGAAGTCCGTCGCCGATCTGGAGCGGCGCGACTACCTCCTGCGACGGCCCGATCCGGGCGATGCGCGAGCCCGGCTGGTCGATCTCACCGACCGGGGCAGGGGAGTGATCACTGCGGCGCGCATGCACCGGGCGGCGATCGAGGGCGAGGTGATCGCCGCGCTCGGCGCCGAGCGGGTCGAAGCCGCCCGCCTCCTGCTGGCCGACGTCCTCACGCATCTGGGCGCGGACGCCCCCCTGCGGATGCGCCGGGCGAAGCCGCCCCGCTGAGTGCCGGACATCCGGCGCATGGCGGGCCCGTCACCGGGCCCGCCATCGCGCGGTCACGGCAGGGCCGGGACCTCCGGGGCGACCGCGGCGGCAGGCAGCGCGGGCGTCGCCGGGAGTGCGGCGGTCTCCGCCTGGGCCGCAGCCGGAAGGCTGACACCCGACAGCAGGCCGGTCACCGTGCCGAGCACCGTGTCGAGCAGGCCGGTGACGACACCCAGCAGCGAGCCGACCACGTTCGTGAGACCGGACGTGGCGGCGCCCAGCAGCTCGTCGAGCGTCTTCTGCAGATCGGCCAGGGCGTCGCCGATCGCATCCGCGCGGACGGCCCGGTCCGTACGGTTCATCTCCAGAGTGGCCATGGCCACCTGCAGGTTGGCCTTGTGTCTGATGGCCGTCGCGAGCGGCATGCGCCCGGCGTCGGTCGCCAGCACGTCGGTGAGGAAGTCGGTCATCGCCGGCGGAACACCGTGCGTGTGACGCATGACCTCGACCTGCCGGCTCAGCTCGGTGGCGCCCGGGATGGCGGACTGGACCGCGGCGGCGGCGGGGACGGTATCGGGTACGGAGGTAACTGCGGCCGCGGGGCCGACCGCCGTGAAGACGAGTGCAGCGCACAGGGCGGGCGGCGCCATGACGCGGGTCACCGATGTGAGACGCATGCAGGGGTTCCTTCCAGAGAGGGGACTTCTCGCTCACCGTGTGAAGGAAGGTCAACCCTGTGCAACCGCGAACCATACCGCCGATCGGGCGGATCTTCGTCCATCGGAAAGCTCTGACCTGCAGATTTCTGCTCGCCCGCCCTCCAGTTGCGCCTGCTGCATCCGTGTGAGTCCGGGGTCCCGCCACTCAGCCGGACGTCGGCTCGGGCACCGCCCCAGGGAAGTACGCCTCGCCGCCGCCGAGTGCCGTCTGCGTGTAGGTCATCCACATCCTGGCCGGGTATCCCTCCCCGGCGTTCGGCAGCGGTATCTGCTTGTGCGTGGTGGCGTTCTCGCCGAACAGCCCGATCGTCGTGAGCAGTTCCTCGGTCGAGCCGACGAACCACTCCGCCTTCCCGTCGTCACTGCGGCCGGACTTCTGTGTGACGTCTTGCCGGCCGTCCTCGGTCCACATCGACGGCACGGCATCACGCCGGCCCGATGCCCGGTTGAGGACATCGGTGACCGTTTCGGCCGCCAGTGAGCTGATGGCGCTGCCGCCGACCGGGTCACGCAGCGGTGTGACCTCGCCGTCCCGCTGGGCCGACTTCACGATCGACGGGGTGACCTTCTTCCCGTCGTGCCGGAAGCCGGCGTAGACACCCGCGATCTCCAGGGGACTCGCCCCCATGAGGCCGAGGGACAGCGCCTGCGGCGAGGCGACATCCCTCGGCTTCAGGTCCATGCCGAGGGCGTTCGCGGTGCTCATGACCGCATCGTCGTCGGCCGGAGGACGCTCATCGGCCTTGGCCTCCATCGACGCCGCCACGACGACGGGCTCGAACAGAGGGCCGACCTGGTAATCGGCGCGTGTGGCGTTGCTGATGTACTGCCGCATGTAGTCCCGGCCTCCGTAGAGGGCGACGACATGGCCGTTCCTCGGGTCCATCGACACCGCTCCCGCCTGGATGTTCTTGTCCAGCACAGGGCCGCCGGGTGTGCCGCCCGCCGCGGAGACCGTCTTCTCCAGGGCCTTCTGTTTGCGGGGGTCGACGGTGAGGGTGATCCGCCAGCCGCCACCTGCCAGTTCCTGCTCGCTCACGCCGGACTCCATCAGCTCGCGCCGGGCCGCTTCCACGAGATATCCGGTCTGCCCGGAGAGACCCGCCGTCGGGGAAGGCCCCACGGGCACGGGGAACTTCATCCGCCCGCGCGTGGCCTTGTCCAGCCAGCCCTGACCGACCATGTTGTCGAGCACGTAGTTCCAGCGCTGGGTGACGAGGCGCTTGCCCTCAGGGCCCGCGATCGCCCAGTCGTACTGGCTCGGGGCCTGCAACAGCGCGGCCAGATAGGCACCCTGTTCCACCGTCAGCTGCTCGACCTCCCGGTGGTAGTAGGCCCGTGCGGCCGCCTGGATGCCGTACGCCTGGCGTCCGTAGTAACTGCTGTTCAGATACCCGGCGAGGATGTCGGACTTGGAGTTCCGCTGGTCGACCTTGAGCGAGATGATCAGTTCCTTGACCTTGCGGGTCACGGTCTGTTCCTGGCTCAGGTAGTAGTTCTTCACGTACTGCTGGGTGATCGTCGAACCGCCCTGTGTGCCACGGCCGGTGACGGTGTTCAGGATGCCGCGTGCCGTGCCCGAGAAGGAGACACCTGAGTCCGTGTAGAAGTCCTTGTTCTCGGCGGCGACGAAGGCGAGCCGGACGTTCTCGGGCACCCGGTCGATCGGAACGGTCTCTCGGTTGATCTCGCCGGTACGGGCGAGCCGGCTGCCGTCGCTGAAGAGGTACACATTGCTCTGCGCCTTGGCCAGATCATTGGCCCGCGGAATGTCGATCGCGACATACAGGACGGCGAACGTGCCGGTCACCAGGGCGCATACGGTGATGAGAGCGGCCAGCGTCTTCCGCCAGCTGAGGAGTCGGCGCAGCCCGCGCCGCTTGCGGGCCTTCTGCCGCGGTGAGCGGTGCCGGCACCGCCGGGGGAGCGCCCGGCCGCGCCGTCGTGAGCGCCGGCCGGGGGCTTCCGCGACCGTTCTGAGCGAACCTGCCCGGTCGACCTCGCCCGCGCTCGGCAACTCCGCTGTCCGGTCAGGACTCCCAGTGGTTCGCATGGCGCCATCCTCAGCGCCGAAGATCTTCGGAAACCCAAAGCGAGCCATCGGCTTTGCCTCGGAGATGTATCAGCCGTGTATCGGCTCCCTCGGAGGGAGCCGCAGGGTCGCCACCGCACCACCGTCGGCCGCGTTGGCGAACTCCAGTTGCGCCCCGATCACCCGGGCCTGGCCGATCGCGATGGTCAGCCCCAGGCCGTGGCCGGTACCGCGTTCGCGGGCGCCCGTGCGGAACCGCTGCGGACCGTCGTCGAGCAGGGTGTCGGGATAGCCGCGTCCCCGGTCCCGTACCGTCACGGTCCGCCCGTCCGCGGCGACGGTGACCGTGACCGGACGGCTGCCGTGTCGGTGCCCGTTGACGATCAGATTGGTCACAATGCGCTCCAGCCTGCGTGGATCGGTCCACACCTCGGCCGTCGGCGCATCGCCCTCGACGACGAGCTCGACCGGCTCCGCCGGCAGCCCGTGCAGCGTCGTGATGTCCTCGACGAGAGAGCTGAGACGGCAGGGCGACAGATCGGCCTCCTCCGCCCCGGCGTCGAGCCGGGAGATCTCCAGAAGATCCTCGACGAGGGCGGCCAGGACACGCACCCGGTCGCGTACGAAGGAAGCCGCTTCGCCGTCGGGGAGCAGTTCCGCCGCCGTGACGAGACCCATCAGGGGGGTGCGCAGTTCATGTGCGACGTCCGCCGTGAAGCGCTGCTCGCTGCGCAGCCGTTGCTGGAGTGCGGCGGCCATGGTGTCGACGGCGGCGGAGATCTCGGCGATCTCGTCCCGCGGCCGGGGCGGTGCCTCGATACGGGCGTCGAGGTCCCCGGCCGCGATGCGCCGGGCCGTGCCGGCGGCGGACCTCAGCCGGCGGCTCATGCCCCCGGCGATGATCACGCCGAGCGGCAGCACGGCCGCGGTCGTCAGCGCTCCGGCCCAGGCGATCGTCGTGTCCAGCGCGCTGATGTCCCGCAGCGTCGTCGTCATGTCGATCCGTACGGACAGGACTTGCTCGCCCGCGGGACGCGCGGCCCACATCGCCGGACCGGTGGGCCGGGTGGAGAACTCCGTGCCCTGATGGCCGCGGTCCGCGATGCCGCGCAGCCCGGCCGGCAGCCCGGGGGCGTCGAGCACGGCGCCCGTGCCCTCGACCGTGCCCGTGCGGGCGTAGGTCACCGCGGCCCGGTCGAGCGTGGTGCGGGCGGCGTCACGCGCCTGGGTCAGTTCGCGGTCGCGCGAGGCGTGATGGACGAGGATACCGACCGCTGCGGCGACCGAGCAGATCGCGGCGGCGACCAGGGCGGCGATACGCCATCTCAACGGCATGGTCAGCGCCGGAACTTGTAGCCGAAGCCGCGGACCGTCTCGATCCGGTCGGATCCGATCTTCGCCCGCAGCCGCTGCACATGGAGGTCGACGACCCGGGTGTCGCCGTGCCAGGCGTGGTCCCACACCCGGCTGAGCAGCGTCCGGCGTTCGAGCACCACCCCCGGGGAGGCGGCGAATTCGAGCAGCATCCGCAGTTCGGTGGGGGTGAGGGCGACCGGCTTCCCGTCGCGGAGCACGTCCATGCCGCGGGTGTCGACGGTCAGTTCGCCGAAGACGAGAACCGCGGTCTCCGGAGTCGTGTCGGAGACCGGGGTGAAGGACGCGCGACGCAGCAGGGAGCGGATACGGGCCACGAGCACCGAGCTCTCGCACGGTTTGACGACATAGTCGTCGGCGCCGGCCTCCAGTCCGGAGACGACGTCGAGGGAGTCGCCGCGCGCGGACATCATCAGGATCGGGGCGAGGCTGAACTCCCGGATACGGCGGCAGAGTCCGATGCCGTCGAGGTGCGGCAGCATCACGTCGAGGAGCAGCAGATCCGGGTTCCGCTCCCGGAAGATCTCCAGGCCGGTCAGGCCGTCGGCGGCCGTGGAGACGGTGAAGCCGTACCGCTCCAGCAGCATGCGGACGGTGCTGCGGATGACCTCGTCGTCCTCGACGAGCAGCAGATGTGCCTCGTCGGCCGTGCCGGGGGATATGTGAGGGCTGCTCATCATGGCGTCCTGGTCGGGGGGATCGGTGTCGCGGGGTTCGGGGGGAGCGGGGTCGCGTCTGCCGGGGGCACCGGTGTCCCGGAGGGCTCGTCATCGCCGAGCGCGTCCTGCGGTGCGGTCGCGACGAGTTCGGTGCCGTTCCAGCGGTAGCGGGTGGTGAAGCGGCCGTCCTTGCCGGTCGAGGACAGGATCAGGTCGTTGCCGAGGGTCACGCCCGTGGCGCCGATGGTGTTCCAGCTGATGAGGATCGGCCGGACGGACGTGCCGAAGGCCCGGTAGACCTGGATCAGCGTCAGGCCGCCGACCGGATCGTCGAGGGCCACCACCAGTTCGTCCCTGCCGTCGTCGGTGAGATCCCGGTACGCGGGTGTGCGCAGGCCGCAGCTGCCGCCGGGGCAGCTCTGCAGAGCGGTACGTACGAGCTGCGGGACGTTGGGGTCCTGGTCCAGCAGTCGCAGGACGGAAACCCGCCGGAGGTCACCGGCGGGCACCTCGATGCCCTTGACGTTCACATAGCGCCGGTAGGGGGCGGCGGTCTCACCCTCGTCGGGGGTGGGTCCCTCGTACCGGGGCCACAGCGGTGAGGCGGAGATGGGCGGCGACACCTGAGGGACGGCGCCGTCGTCCCGGGCGCCGGTGTCGGCAGCGCACCCGGCGATGCCCGCGGCCGTCAGGCAGACGGCGAGAGCGGCCGGCACCGGCCGCCGGAAGCGGTGGGCGCCGGTGCGGCGGGGGGAGTGGCGCATAGGCCCATCACCCTACCGGCGGGGGTTCCGGGCCCCTCCGGTAGGTGCGGGAGGGGCCGGGGCACGCGAGGGCTGCCGGCGGTCGTGCGCGGTCCGTGGGCCGGGTGCTGCGGAGGGTCGTGCGGCCGGGAGGTGCCGACGGCCGTGCGGCCGAGGGCCGGGTCTACCAGCGGTGGTGGACCTGAGCGCGGATCCGGCGGTCGTAGAGGTCGCGCACCGCGTCCAGCGTGACCTGCGGCAGTGGGTCCAGGGCCGCCGCCGCGGCGTTGGCGCGCGCCTGCTCGGCGGACCGGGCGCCCGGGATGACGCTCGTGACACCGGGCTGCTGCATGATCCACCGCAGGGCGGTGCCGGCCGGTGTCGCTCCTTCGGGAGCGAGCGCGGCGAACTCCGCCGCGGCCTCGACGCCCGTGGCGTAGTCGACGCCGGAGAAGGTCTCGCCCTGGTCGAAGGCCTCACCGTGCCGGTTGTAGGTGCGGTGGTCGTCGGCCGTGAAGACCGTGTCCTTGGTGTACTTGCCCGACAGCAGACCGGACGCGAGCGGTACCCGCGCGATGATGCCGACACCCGCCTCCGCGGCGGCGGGCAGGACCTCTTCCAGGGGCTTGAGCCGGAAGGGGTTGAGGATGATCTGGACGCTCGCCGTGCCCGGGCGTGCGATGGCGGTGAGGGCTTCGGCGCAGGTCTCGACGCTGACCCCGTAGGCCGCGATCCGCTTCTCCGCCACAAGCGTGTCGAGCGCGTCGAAGACGGCGTCGGAGGAGTACACGGAGGACGGCGGGCAGTGCAGCTGCACCAGGTCGAGGGTGTCCACACCCAGGTTCCGGCGGGAACGGTCGTTCCAGGCACGGAAGTTGTCGAGGACGTAGTTCTCGGGGAGCTGGTCGACGCGGCGGCCCATCTTGGTGGCGACGACGATGCCGGCGTCCGGCCGCTCCCGCAGATAGCGGCCGATCAGCTGCTCGCTGCGGCCGTCGCCGTACACATCGGCGGTGTCGAAGAAGGTGACGCCCGCGTCCACGGCGGCGTCGAGCACGGCGAGGGCGTCCTCCTCGCGGACATCCCCCCAGTCCGCGCCGAGCTGCCATGTGCCCAGCCCCACGACGGAGACGTTCCGACCGGTCCTGCCCAAGACGCGCTGTTCCATGACCGGCATCCTATTCAGCCTCTTTCGCCATCAGGCGTCCTGGGGGCAGGCGGGTACCGGATATCGGAATCTATTGCTCCGGATCACTACACATAAGGAACAGATAAGCGCAAACTGGAGGAGCGTGGCTCTGCCGCGCGGCGCGGTCCGACTTGCAGCGAGAAGAAGGAGGCGAGTCGCATGGCCGACGTTTCACACAGGGGAGACCTCGCGGGTCATCCCGACATCGACGAAATGCAGGACCGCTACGCGCGGGTGCTCGGAGGGCGCGATGTGGCCCTGGTGGACGGCCCGGTGTTCCTGGTCGGCCTCGCCTGTGCGGTGTCCCCATGGGTGGTCCACTTCGCGGGCAACCAGCCGGCACTCGCGATGCACAACCTGATCATGGGTATCGCCATAGCGGTGCTCGCGATCGGTTTCACCGTCATGCCGGCGCGGATGTACGGCCTGAGCGGGGCGATGTGCGCCATGGGCGTGTGGTTGATCATCGCACCCTGGATCGTGGGCAGCAGCCCGGACGCGGGAGTGATCTGGACCAACATCATCATCGGCGGTCTCACCTTCCTGCTGGGGCTGGTCTGCACGGCCGTCGCGATGAGGAGCAGTCGCACCTCCATGTGACGGCGCTTTCCTCGACGGGATGTGCGCAGAGCGCCGGTCGGCCCGCCCCGTGGCGGGTCGACCGGCTTCGCCGGTGAACTCACGCCGGTAAATGGCCCAGTCGATACGAGCCCAAGTGGCCAGTGTTCTGGGCCATTCGGCTTCCTAGGGTGAAGGGCAGAGCGGCCGGAAGGACGGTCGCACCCTCCCGAGGAGCCGCATGCCCCTGCGTATCGTGCCGCCGAGCGGATCCCCGCGGACGCTCGCCCTCGCCCAGCTGGTGAACTCGCTGGGCGACGGCGCCTATTACGTCTGCTCCGCCCTGTACTTCGCCCGGGTCGTCGGACTCTCACCGGCCCGGATCGGCCTGGGCCTCACCGTGGCCTGGGGCATCGGCTCACTCGCGGGCGTCGCACTCGGTCAGCTCGCCGACCGCAGAGGGCCGCGGCCGACGGCGGTCGTCCTGGCGCTCGCCACTTCGGCCTCCGTCGCCTCGTTCCTCTTCGTGCGCTCCTTCCCCCTCTTCCTGCTGGCCGCCTGCTGCTACGCAACGGCCCAGTGCGGACTGGCCGCTGCCCGCCAGGCGCTGCTCGCCTCCCTGGTGGCGAAGGAGGAGCGGACCGGAACGCTCGCGTACCTCCAGTCGACGCTCAATGCCGGGCTCGCCGTCGGCGCCGCTCTCGGCGGCGTCGCCCTGCACTTCGGCAGCCGCGAGGCGTATCTGTCGGTCTTCGTCCTCGACGCAGCGGCCTTCGCGCTCTGCGCCCTGGTCCTGCTGAGGCTGCCCGATGTCCGAGTCGGCCGCCCGCCGCACCGGACCGCCGCGCAGCAGGCGGTGTTCCGTGATCTTCCCTACGCCGTGGTGACCTTCCTCAACATGATCATGCTGCTGCGCATGCCGCTGATCAGCCTCGCCATCCCGCTGTGGATCGTGGAGCGGGCATCGGCCCCCGGCTGGACCGTCTCCGCACTGCTGGTGCTCAACACCGGTGCGGTGATGCTCTTCCAGGTCCGCACGGCCGCCGCCGTACGCGATCTGCCCAGCGCCACCAGGACAGTTCGGCGCGGGGGCGTGGCGATGCTCGCCTCCTGCGCGGTCTTCGCCCTCTCGGCCGCCGCGGGAGTACCGGCCCGGGTCGCCGTCGCCGTGCTGCTCGCCGGGGCAGCGCTGCAGGTGTGGGGCGAGATGATGCAGTCGGCCGGCGCCTGGCAGATCAGCTTCGACCTCGCCCCCGCCGGGCGGCACGGCCAGTACCAGGGCTTCTTCGGCGCGGGTGTGCCCGTGGCGCGGATGCTGGGGCCTGTTCTGCTGACCACGCTGGTCGTCGGCCTGGGTGTCGTCGGGTGGCTGATCCTGGGCGCGCTGTTCCTCGCGGCCGGACTGGCCATGGGACCTGCGGTGCGCCGGGCCGGAAAGGCCAGGACGGCGACGGCGTACGCCGTGTGACGGATCGTGTCGGTCGCGCAGGGCCACATCGCCAAGGGCCACATCGCCCAGGGACAGCGGCCGGCGTCAGTGGCCCCGTCCCAGCCGTCCACCGTCAGTCGCCGAGCCGTATCCAGACCGGTGCGTGGTCGGAGCCCGTGGCATCGCGGCGCTCCGTGGGAACCTCGTCCACCGACGGCAGCGGCGGCGGTTCGGCGGGCGGCGCCGACGATGCCGGTGCCCGCCGCGGCGACCCGGTCGAGGAGCTGATGGCTGATCAGGATGTGGTCGATCAGCTCGGGCCGCCCCGCGTGAACACGGGAGTAGCGACGGTCCTCGGGTATCCACTGCGCCACGTTCCACAGGCGCATCGCATCGCCCTTGTCCTCGCGCAGGAAGCCCGGGGTGCCGATCTCGGAGCCCGGCGGGCCGTGCAGGATCTGCGTCGTGGCGGCGGCCGGCTCGTCGTTGAGGTCACCCAGGACGACCACGGCCCGCTCCTTGCCCTGTTCCTCCAGCAGCTCGTCGGCCACGGACCGCAGGGTCACCGCCTCGGCGCCGCGGCGGAACAGCGCGTAGGCCGCGTACCGCGCACGCTCGCCCTCGTCGTGCGGCTGGAACCGGTTGCCGGGAAAGGTGAGCAGCTTGGACTTCAGATGACAGACGGCCACCCACATCTGCGGCCCGTCGTCGGGCTCGACGCGTACGGCGAGCGCCCCGCGGCCCATCCTGGCGGTCGGGTCGGCGCTGTCGTCGCTCTGCACGGCACGCAGGCGCTGCGGAAACGTCTGGGCGTCGGAGACGACGTCGAGCGGATGCCTGCTGAGGAATCCGACCCGGATGCCCCGGCCGTCGGGATGCTCCGACAGCGCCGTGTGCCAGGTGCCGGGCAGCAGACCCACCAGATCCTGCAGCGCCTCGGGATCGCCGACCTCCTGGATGCCGAGGACCGTCGGTCCGAGCGCTTCGAGCGTGGCGGCGAGGGCGGCGAGTTTCGCTTCGTAGACGACCCCGTCCCGCGGCCCGTACGGCCCTCCGGGCCGGTAGAGGTTCTCGAGGTTCCATGTCCCGAGGAGCATGGCCGGCTCCCGTCCTGTGACTGCCCGGACTGCCATCGTGACAGTGCGGGGCGGGAGCGGCCAGTGCGCGGACGCGGACCGTCCAGCTCCGCTCGGGGCGGCCGGCCGGGTGGCGGAGGGCCGGGTCGGGGAGTGTCCCTCAGGACGCTTCGGCGGCCGTCTTGATCCGCTGTCCGAAGGCATCCGCGTCCTTGCGGGCGGCGCTCACGGCGAGACCGGCGAGGGCCTTGCCGACGCCGTGGCCCTCCAGGACGTTGAAGATGCGCACCTTGGTGGTTCCCGGGCCGGTGGACTCGAGGTCGTAGCCGCCTTCCTTCGCGGTCACGAGGTTCTTCGACGTCTCGGCCCAGCGGATTCTGGTGGGAGCCGTGAACTCGGTGATGCGGAACTCGCGCTTGGTGGTGAGTCCGGCGTCCTTGACGGTGCTCGTGAAAACGGTCCCGACGGTCGTCGGTCCCGGCGGCGTCTTGTCGATCTTCTGCACCCTCGGGCTGAACTTGGGGTCGTTCGTACCGTCGCCGAGGAAGGCGAACACCTCCTCGATGGGGCGGTTGACCTCGACCGTTGCCTCGAACTGACCGGCCATGATTCCTCCACTGACTGCTCGTGACGCGCTGCGGGGTTCAGGGCAGCTCTCCAGGCCCATGAGCAGTGTCCCAGCACGGGAGCGGGCCGTCGCTGTGACGGGAGGGACGGCTCTGCCATCGGGGTGAACAGCGCGGTGGGCGCGCGCGTAATACACGGCAGGCCGCCGGGCCGCCAAGGAGGTCTGCCGAGAATGACCGCGCATCGCACCGCCACCGTCGCCGCGCTCGTCGGCGTCGTGCCGCTCGTGCTCACGACGCTCGCCGCGGGGCCGGTGCACGCCCACGGAGCGCCCACCGACCCGCTCAGCAGGATCGCCGCGTGCGGTCCCGAGGGGACCCGGCAGGGATCGGCGGCCTGCCGCACGGCCGTCGCGGCCAACGGCGGCGCGGCCTTCGGCGCATGGGACAACCTCCGAGTGGCCGACGTGCGCGGCAGGGACCGCCAGGTCATCCCGGACGGGCAGCTGTGCAGCGCGGGACTGCGTGACTACCGGGGACTGGACGCGACACGTGTGGACTGGCCCAGCACACCGCTGAAGGCGGGTGCCGGCCTCACGATGACCTACCGGTCGACGATCCCGCACCGGGGCACGTTCAGCCTGTATCTCACCAAGCAGGGCTATGATCCGGCCGCTCCGCTGCGCTGGTCGGATCTGCAGAGCGAGCCGTTCGCGAGGGTGACCGATCCCGCGCTCAGGGACGGGGCGTACCGCATCCGCGGGACGCTCCCCGCCGGGCTGAGGGGGCGTCATGTGCTGTACACGATCTGGCGGAACACCGATACGCCGGACACCTACTACTCCTGCTCCGACGTAGTGCTGCGGGGCGAGGAGAACACCCCGCCGGCGCGGCCCGCGCCCGAGGAGGCGGCTCCTCCACCTGAGAAGCAGCCGGCCACCCCCGAGCCCCCGGCGGCCGAGGCGTCGGAGGCCGGGCAGGCCCCGCCGTCGCAGGCGTCCACGCCACCGCCCGTACGGGAACAGCCCGTCGTCGGGGGAGCGGGGCGCCCGCAGGCCGTGGCGGACACCGCGAAGGACCACTCCACCGTCCTCATCGGCGCCGTGGCCGCCGTGCTCGCGCTGATCGCCGTGAGCACCTCCGTGCTGCTGCGCAGGCGCCGGTAGCGGCAGGCGCCGCCCCGGGGACGGTGAGGGGCGCTTCCTCCGTTCAGCGGCTCCGGCCCGTTAAGGACCTCCGCGGCGGGGTACCTCTGCGCGGACCGGACGGCGCGACGGGGCGAGGAGCTCATGAAGATCGGGTACAAGCTGGCGGCCGAGGCGTTCGGCCCGGCCGAACTGGTACGGCAGGCGGTTCTGGCGGAGCAGGCGGGCTTCGACTTCGTCGAGATCAGTGACCACTTCCACCCCTGGCTGGACAACCAGGGGCACTCCCCGTTCGCCTGGACCGTCCTCGGCACGATCGCCGCCAGGACCGAGCGCATCGAGCTCGCCACCGGCGTGACCTGTCCGACCATCCGCTACCACCCCGCGATCATCGCGCAGGCGGCGGCGACGCTCGCGCTGCTGTCGGACGGCCGCTTCACCCTCGGCGTCGGTTCGGGGGAGCGGCTCAACGAGCACGTCGTCGGCCGCGGCTACCCGGCCGTGGCCGAACGCCATCAGCTGCTGCGCGAGGCACTGGAGATCATCCGGCTGCTCTGGCGCGGCGGCTACCGGTCGTACGAGGGCAAGCACCTGCGTCTCGAGGACGCCCGGGTCTTCGACCTGCCCGACGAACTGCCGCCGATCGCGGTGGCCGTGAGCGGCAAGGCGTCAACGGCGATCGCGGCGGAGCTGGGTGACGCGCTGTTCGCCACCGAGCCCGACCCGGAGATCGTCCGGCAGTACCGCGCCGCCGGTGGCGACGGACCGGGATACGCGGAGGTACCCCTCGCCTGGGCACCCGACGAACACACCGCGGCACGGGCCGCGTTGGAGACCACTCGCTGGGCGTTGACGGGCTGGAAGGTGATGAGCGAGCTGCCCAACCCGGTCAACTTCGACGCGGCGACCGGCACGGTGCGCGAGGAGGACATCCTCGAACACTTCGCCTGCGGCTCCGACCCGGAACGCCATGTCGCGGTGGCGCAGCCGTACGTCGACGCCGGCTTCGACCGCCTGGTCATGATGAACTCCGGCCCGGACCCTGACGGGTTCATCGACTTCTACCGGCGGGAACTCGACAGCCGTATGCGGCAATTGAAGCCGAGCGGCGCCTGAGGCTTCGGAGGGATGCGGAGGCCTACGAGTCGCTCAACAGCCGGCTCCGCGGTGAGCGGTGCCGTGCCGCGTTGAGCAGTGCGTGGATGCGTACGCCCGCCTGGTCGATGTCCTTGATGGGCGCGGGGAACGGCAGGCGGGCGTCCTGGTGGGAGCGTGCGTACTCCAGACGCAGGGTGATGCCGTACCGGTCGATGGCGACGGGCAGGGCGCGCTGCACGCCCAGCACCAGACGCGGCTTCACCAGACGCAGCAGCAGTCCGACGATGTCGCTGTGGTCGTCCACCAGGTGCGTCAGCATGCCGGCCTCGCAGGTGGCCAGGGGATCGGTGTCGGCCTCCATCAGCTCTTCGAGGCCGACGGTGATCCGCTCCTCTCCCGTGTCGAGGACGGCGTGTGCCAGCTCCATGCACCGGCTCCCCGCCGGCGCCGCGTGCCGCGGGGCCGTCAGCAGCCGCCCCGCCAGGAGGACACGGGCGCGGACCCGGTCGCGCACGGGAGTCGGCGCGATGTCGGTGAACTCCAGCGTGGCGCGCGTATAACCGTCCGCGGTGCCGTCCGCGCCGGCATCGTCCGCGTCCGTCGGGGGGTGGAGGTGGATGTGCTCGGTGGCGCCGGGCCCGTGCAGCCGGGAGACCTCGGTACGCCCCTCGTCCGTGACGATGGTCATCGAGTCGGCTGCCATCAGGATCGACCGGATTCGTTCCGCGCTGGTCGGCTGCGCGACGGGGGTGGTGAACAGGCGCATCCAGATCTCCGCTGTCGAGGGTACTTAGGTATGCCTTACCTAACCATCTCTCCGTGTCTGTGCCAAGCTCGCGCGCCGCGACCACGGGTGCGCGAAACTGGGCCGGAGTGGCAACGCCCGGCCGGGCGCGGGCGGACGGAGGGTGCATGGAGCCGATCGACGGGGTGGAGGTCCTCTTCTTCGAGGACGACGACCGGCTGGAGGCCTGGCTCGCCGAGCATCACGGCCTTGCGGCAGGGGTGTGGCTGAAGCTCGCCAAGAAGAGCTCGGGGATCCGGTCCGTGACGCCCGGTCAGGTCATCGACGTCGCCCTCTGTTATGGCTGGATCGACGGTCAGCGTCGCTCGCTCGACGCGACGTACTACCTGCAGAAGATCACCCCTCGACGGCCGAGGAGCCAGTGGTCCCAGGTCAATGTCGGCAAGGTCGCCGCGCTCGAGGAGGCCGGAAGGATGCGGGACCCGGGCCGGGCGCAGGTCGAGGCGGCCAAGGCCGACGGCCGTTGGGACGCGGCGTACGAATCCCAGAGGACGGCGCGTGTGCCGCCCGACCTGGCGGCTGCCCTGGACGCCGCCGAGAAGGCGAAGGCCTTCTTCGAGCGGCTCAACAAGACCGACCGCTACGGGGTGATCCTCCAGCTGCTGCGGGCGCGTACGCCCACGGCGAGGGCGGCGAAACTGGAGTCGGTGATGGCCCTGCTGGAGGCGGAGCGCAGGCCTCAATAGGCCATCCGCCGCAGACCCGCGCCCGAGAGCCCCGGCGCGTGTCCGGGCGCGCCGGGTCCGCGTTCGCTCGCCTCGCGGGCGGGCGCGGGTCCTGTCCTGCCGCGCGCCGGTCACGGAATGAGCAGCGCCTTGCCGGGGATCGAACGGGCCTCGATCGCACGGTGGGCATCGGCCGCCCGGGACAGCGGGAACTCCCGCGCGATGACCGGGCGCAGCCGCCCCGCCGCGGCCTCGGCCAGCGCCTTCGTCGCCAGCCGCACCACGTCCGACGCTCCGAACTGCACGTCCGCGATTCCCCGGAGGGTGATGCCCCGCGCCCGCGCGCTCTCCTCGTCGAGCTCGGCGAACCCGCCGCTCGACGCGCCATGGGCCGACACGCGGCCGCCGTCCGCCACGAGAGTGAAGGCGCGGGCGCCGAGTTCGCCGCCGACCCCGTCCAGCAGCACATCCACGGGCTGCCCCCCGAACGCCTCACGGACGTCATCCGTCCAGCCGTCCGCGCTGTAGTCGACGACGGCATCGGCGCCCAGCCGCTTCACCAGCGCCAGCTTCTGCTCCCCGCGCGCAGCCCCGACGAGCCGTGCCCCGGCCGCGTGCGCGAGCTGAACCAACAGAGTGCCCATGCCGCCCGCGGCCCCCAGGACGAGCACCCGGTCGCCCGGTGTGATGCCCGCCGCCTCCGCGATGCCGATGCCGGTCACACCGTCGTGGGCGAGGGCGGCTGCCTCCCGCGGGCCGAGGCCTTCGGGAACCGGCACCAGCCGGTCGACCCCGGTCCGGACGAGTTCGGCGTACGTACCTCTCGTGCCCGCCCCGGCCAGCACCCTGCGCCCGGTCCACGACGGGTCGACCCCGGGACCGGTGGCGACGACGACCCCGGCCGCGGCGCCTCCCGGCACGTACGGCGGGGTGATGCCGAACGCCTCGCCCCAGCCGCCACGGATCTGCGTCTCGACGAAGATGGTGTCGATTGCCTCGGCCCGTACGACGACCTCTCCGTCCCCTGCCACCGGGTCCGGCTCCTCCACCGGCACCAGCACCTCGGGACCCCCGTACCCGTCCACACGGATCGCGCGCATGCGGTCACACCTCACCTCGGTCGCGGCCGGGATCCCGGCCCTGCGGTCAGGTCTCGAGTCTCGAACGTCAACCACGCTTGAGGTCAACCCGCGCACAGCGGCCCTGCCCCCCGGAGCACCCCGGACCCGGACGCCGGGCGGCGACAGGAGGGTGCGAGCACAATGAGCTTGCGAGTGGTGGGGGCTCCTCGACCGTGATCCGCTGGGTGAGCGCCGAGAAAGGAACGACCATGTCCCATGACTCCTCCGTGTCGCCCGAGGCCTCCGATTCCTCCGACGACACGGTCCTCTTCCTCACCTTCGGGGACCCCAGCCACGCCTACGAGGCCTTCCACCTCGTCACCGAGCTCCCCGGTGTCGACCAGGCGGCGATCATGGAGCGCTCCCCGGCCGGCTTCCTGTCGGTGCCGGAAAGCTATACGTCGTCGGCCGGCCGCTCCACGCTCCTCGGCGGATCGATCGGTGCGCTGCTCGGTCTGCTCGGTGGCCCGGTCGGGCTGCTGTTCGGCTGGGGCGCGGGAACCATGATCGGGATGGTGGCGGACAACGACGCCGCCGCGGACTCGGTCGACAGCCTCACCTACTTCAGTCGCGGCGTCGCCGACGGCACCAACGTCCTGATCGTCGGCATGACCGAGACGGACCCCGCCGTCGTCGACACCATGGCCGCGCGCCTCGGCGGCACGGTCGTCCGGGTCCCGGCCGAGGAGGTGACCGCCGAGGTGAGGGCCGCGCAGGACGCCGCCGCCACGGCGGTGCGGGAGGCGCGCAGGCAGCATCGGGAGAGCCGGGGTACGGAATTCCGGGAGAAGGTCGGCGCCCTGTTCCACCACCAGGGCTCCTGACGGCGGTCGCGCCCCCGATGCCTGCCGCAGCGGACCGGGACGACTCGACGCGCCGACCGCGCCCCGTCGAGCGACTTGCCGCGTCCGTCTCCCTGGTGGCGCTGCCGGCAGCGCTGATCATCCTTGTCGTCGGAGCCTTCAGGAACTGGGCCGCCCTGCTCGCGGCCGTCGTGGCACTGCTCGTCGGTGTGATCGCCGGCTGGCACGTCGTCACACGCAAGAGGCTGCGGCGCGCCGCGGCAGGCCTGGTCGCCGTCCTCGCGTTCGTCGTCCTGCTCGCCGCCGGGATTCTCGCGGACCTCGATCTGTCGCGGGTCGCGGTGATCCTCGTGCTGATCGCGCTGTCCGCGGCGACGGCACGCATCGCACTGCGACGGCGTGCCAGGACGGCGGTCACTCGACCCGCACCGAGGCCTGCCCGGCCGGTCCTGCTGATGAACCCGAGGTCCGGCGGCGGCAAGGTCGAGAAGTTCGGGCTGGCCGGTGAATGCCGCCGCCGCGGAATCGAGGCAGTCCCGCTGCGGCCCGGCGAGGACCTGAGGGAACTCGCCGAGGAAGCCGTCGCGCGAGGAGCCGACGCGCTGGGCATGGCCGGCGGGGACGGCTCTCACGCGGTCGTCGCGGAGGTCGCCGCAGCCCACGGGATTCCGTACATCGTGGTCCCCGCGGGCACACGCAACCACCTCGCGCTCGACCTCGGCCTGAACCGCGACGACGTGGTCGGCGCCCTCGACGCGTTCACCGACGGGACGGAGCGGCGGATCGACCTGGCGACCGTCAACGGCCGCGTCTTCGTCAACAACGCCTCACTCGGCCTGTACGCGCACGTGGTGCAGACGCCCCGCTACCGCGATGCCAAGCTCCGAACCGCCGCGGAGACCATGTCCGACTTCCTCGGCCCGGACGCCGTCCCGCCCGATCTGCGCTTCACGGGACCCGACGGCACCGAATACTCCACCGCCCAGCTGATTCTCGTCTCCAACGGCCCCTATCTGCTCGATCGCCTGGAAGGCCTCGGCACCCGCGAGCGCATGGATTCCGGACGGCTCGGCGTGGTGACGCTGACGGTCCGCGACGCCTCCGAAGCCGTACGGTTCGCCACCCTCCAGGCGACCGGGCAGATCCGCCGGTTCCCCGGTTGGCGCCAGTGGACCGCGGAGCGGTTCGAGGTGCGATCGGGTGGCCCGCTGGCCGTCGGAGTCGACGGCGAGGCGGTGACGTTCGAGCCGCCGGTCGTGTTCGCCGTACGTCCGGGTGCTCTGCGCCTGCGGGTGCCCCGGCACGCGGTCGGCGTCTCGCCGGCGGGCAGGGCGGTCCATCTGCTCTCACGGTCGACCGTCGCCGCTCTCGTCGCGGTGTGCCTGGGCCGCGCGCCCGACGGGACCGGCAGGAAGCCTTAGCCGGGGCGCGCCGGTGACCGCGGGTCGCCCCTGCCGCCGTGAAATGTCGTGCAGGGAAGCGGAGTTCGGCCCTTGGCGCGAGGCACGCCCGAATCACGCCACCAGCGGCCGGTCGTGGGGTGCCACCGGCGCCGGCAGCACGGTGGAACCACTCAGATAGCTGTCCGTCGCCGCCGCGGCAGAGCGGCCCTCCGCGATGGCCCACACCACGAGTGACTGCCCGCGCCCCGCGTCACCGGCGACGAAGACCCCGTCCGCGCGTGAGCGTGCCGGCCCGGCCCGCTCGACCGTCTCGGCCGCGAAGCAGGCGTTCCTGGCGAAGTTGCCCCGGTCGTCCAGCGTCAGCCCGAGCTGTGCGATCAGGCCGCTGTCACGCTCGGGACCGGAGAAGCCCAGGGCGAGGAGCACGAGGTCCGCGGGGATCCGCTGCTCGGTGTCCGGACGCGGCTCTCTGGCCGTGGGTTCCACCTCCGTCAGATGCAGCGCGCCCACCTGTCCCGCGCGGCCCTCTTCGAAGCGCAGGGTGGCGGAGGAGAAGACCCGTGGATCCGTACCCTCACGACCCCGTGCCTCCTCATGCGCGTGGGAGATCCGGTAGACCTTCGGGTACACGGGCCAGGGTTCGGTGGCACGTCTCGCTTCGCCGGGCTCGGGATTGATGTCCAGCTGTACGACGGAGGCCGCGCCCTGGCGCAGGACCGTGCCCAGACAGTCGGAGCCGGTGTCACCGCCGCCGATGATCACCACGTGCTTGTCCGCCGCGGTGACGGGTGGCGCGGCGTAGTCGCCCTCGCACACCCGGTTGGCGAAGGTGAGGTAGTCCATCGCCTGGTGGATGCCCGACAGCTCCCGGCCGGGGACGGGCAGCTCCCGCTGCTCCCGCGCACCCACGGCGAGGATCACGGCGTCGTGCCGTCGGAGGAGTTCGGTGGCGTCGAGATCGCCGCCCACGTCCACGCCCGTACGGAACTTGGTGCCCTCCGCCCGCATCTGGCCGAGCCGCCGGTCCAGGTGCTGCTTCTCCATCTTGAAGGCGGGGATGCCGTAGCGCAGCAGTCCGCCGATGCGGTCGGCGCGCTCGTACACGGCGACGGTGTGACCGATACGCGTGAGCTGCTGCGCCGCCGCCAGCCCGGCCGGTCCGGAGCCGACCACGGCCACGGTCTTCCCGCTGAGACGCTCGGGCGGCTGTGGGGAGGCGTAACCGCGGGCCCAGATCTCGTCCGCGATGGCGTTCTCGACGTTCTTGATCGTCACCGGGTCGGCATTGATGGTCAGTACGCAGGCGTCCTCACACGGCGCCGGGCACAGCCGCCCGGTGAACTCCGGGAAATTGTTCGTCGCGTGCAGCCGCTCCGCCGCGTCGCGCCAGCTGCCGCGGGTCGCGTAGGCGTTCCACTCCGGGATCAGATTCCCGAGGGGGCAGCCGTGGTGGCAGAACGGGATGCCGCAGTCCATGCAGCGTCCGGCCTGCTCGGCGATGAGGGGCAGCTGCGACTGCCCGGCGTAGACCTCGTCCCAGTCGTTCAACCGCTCTGTCACGGGGCGGGGCGGGACGGGCCGCCGGGGGATTCTGAGGAAGCCGAAAGGATCGGTCATGCGCCGCCTCCATGCGCACACGCGGTGCATTACGGCCTTCTCGTCAGCGTACGCCTGCTTTGTGCCGCTTTCAGTCGCCCATCGCCCGGGTGAGGGGCAGGGCAAAGGGGCCCGGTGGGGCCCGGCGGTGCGGTCCGGGCACCGGGGACGAGGGGGTGCGTCGGCCGGCGCTACGACCGGGCAAGCGGGTCCGGAGCCGTCCGCGGCCGGGTCGGCACGGTGCCCACCACCGGCTGGTGGCGTGCGAACTCCGTCTCCAGCACCCCCTCTCCCCGGCTCAGAGCGGGCAGTTGCTGTTGCAGCGCGTGCACGGACGCCGCCGGGATCTCGCCCTCCAGGACGTAGGACATCCCCCGCGGCACAGGCGTGCTCAGGTTCGCCCGCAGGCTTCCCAGTACCGGCAGAAGCTGCCCCAGCAGATCGGCCGGGAATTCGAGCCGGAACCGGTGCATCGGCTCGTACACCTGCGTGCCGGCCTCGCGCAGAGCGCTCATCAGAACCATGGGCGTCAGATGACGGAAATCGCCCGCCGTACTGGACATGCTCTTGTCGAAAACGGCATGGGAATGGCTCTGCCTCGCCCAGTAGCCGGAATGCGTCATGGTGACGGTGCAGTCGGTGACCTCCCAACCATGAATTCCCTCCCGCAATGTCTCCGGCACGGTCTCCGCGACCGCTGTGATGAAGGAATACGGCAGCGATCCGAGTTCGATCTCCAGCCGGAATTCCACACCGGATCCGACCGGGGCCGGGTCGACGCGCAGACCGATCGTCGCCAGGAAAGGGTTGGGGTCCGTGTCGATGATCTGGAGTGCGGTGCCCGTGCCGACCGGTCGTTCGAGACAGATGGTGGTCGTTTCGCGGAAGGTCACGTGCACCCCGAAATCGGCGGCCAGAGTCGCCTGAATGACCTCCTTCTGCACCTCTCCGTAGAGCGAGACCGCGACCTCCTGACGCAGGTCGTCCTGGCGCAGATCGATCAACGGGTCCTGCTCGGCGAGCCGGCTGAGCGCTGCGTGCATGGCGCCCTTGTCGGCGGCCCGGACGGGCACGACAACCGTCTCCAGCGTCGGCGGGGCGAAGTGGTGGCCGTTCGCGGGAGAGTCGGGCGGGAAGCCGATCGCATCACCGATGCGGACGTCGTGCAGACCCCACAGCTTGCCGATCTGCCCGGCCGTGACCGCGGGGCTGCGTACGGCCGGGCCCCTGTCGAACACCTGGATCGCGGTCACCTTGCCCTCCGCGTCGGACCGGACCGGCAACCGGTCCCGTGTCCGCACGGTGCCCGACAGCATCCGGACGTACGCGATCTTCTCGCCCGCCGGGCCGCGCTCCACCTTGAACACCGTCCCGGAGACCGGCCCGTCGCGGTCGCCCTCACCCGCCGGCAGCAGCTCGCGCACCCCGGCGATCAGCGTGTCCACACCGGCGCCCGTGATGGCGGAGCCGAAGAACACAGGATGGACCTGTGCCCGTGCGGTCTGCGCGGCAAGCTCGGCGCGGAGCAGGTCGTACGACACCGCCGCCTCGTCCCGCACATACGCCGCGAGCAGCGCGTCGTCCTGTCCGGAGAGCAGATCGACCAGCCGGGTCGTGAAGGCGGGGTCGGCCGCCATGGACGGGGTGAAGGAGGCGTCACTCGTCCCCGGAGCGTCGACCGTCCCCATCGGGATCACGGCCTCGGTCAGCTTTCCGGAGACGCTCCGCAGCACGCGCTCGGGATCAGCGCCACCACGGTCGATCTTGTTCACGAAGACGAGGGTGGGGATACGCAGCCGGCGCAGGGTCCGCATCAGCACTCGCGTCTGCGCCTGGACGCCCTCCACGGCGGAGACGACGAGCACCGCACCGTCGAGCACACTCAGCACCCGCTCGACCTCGGCGATGAAGTCCGGGTGTCCGGGAGTGTCGATGAGATTGACGGTGATGTCGTCCACGGCGAAGGAGACGACCGCGGATTTGATGGTGATACCGCGTTGCCGTTCCAGGGCCAGTGAATCGGTCTGGGTATTGCCGTCGTCGACGCTGCCGATCGCGTCGATGACACCGGCGGTGTGCAGAAGCCGCTCGGTCAGGCTGGTCTTACCGGCGTCGACATGCGCCAGAATTCCCAAGTTCAACGTACGCACGAACTGTCATGTCCTCTGGGTAGATGGAAATTCCCTTCTCGATGGACATGAGAGTTCCTCGCATAACCGTCTCCTCGGTCGTTCGGTGGCGCCGGCCGTTTCGGCCGTCGTTCGCCGGACGATTCCAGCAGCGGCCCGTGGCGTCGGGCAACCGAATTACGCGGCGGGCGCGGCACGGGCACAGCACGAGGCGGCCGGGCCCGACGGTCGCCGGACCCGGACCCGGACCCGGACCCGGTCCATCGGGCCGTCAGCCGTCGGTGTCGCCGTCCGGCACCCACGAGCCGTGGCAGTCGAGAAGCGGATGATTCATCGCCTGCCGGGCGGAAACCCGCTCTCTGTCGACCTCACCATCCGACGGAAGTTGTGGCGCGTAGTGACGATGAGCTGGTGGCGCAGAGCGGCCTGGGAGGTGTCCGCGGTACGGGGCTCCGTACACCGGGCCCTGACCGGCCCGGGGCCCGAACGAGATGTGACCGTCCAGGCACTCAAAGCGGCGGGCGCCGCCCTGCTCGCCTGGGCACTCGTCGGCTGGTGGTGGGACGCGCCGATGGCGCTGATGGCGCCCTGGAGTGCGGTGGTGCTCGTCCAGAGCACGGTCTACCGGTCACTGCGCGCCGGACTCCAGCAGATGATCCTCATCGGTCTCGGCACACTGCTGGCGGCCGGTGCCGCCTCCCTGACCGGCAACACGACGGCGGCGATGGCCATCGCCCTGCCGGTGGCGGTACTCATCGGCACCTACGCGCGCTTCGGCGAGCAGGGCGTGTACGCCTCCACGACCGTGCTGTTCGTCCTCGCCTACGGCTCGTACTCCAGCTCCGACATCTGGCACCGGCTGCTCGAATCGCTGGTCGGAGCGCTCATCGGTATCGGGGTGAACGCGCTGATCCTGCCCCCGGTGCACCTTCGCGACGTACGCGACTGCCTCCACCGGCTGCCCCGCGACAGCGCAGAGCTGCTGCGCACCATGGCGGACGACGTCGAGCGCGGCTACGACCGGCACAGCGCGGAGCGGTGGTACGAACGGGCCCAGCGGCTGATACGCCTCCTGGACGACCTGCGCAACGCGCGGACCTGGACCCGCGAGAGCTACCGCTTCAACCCGGGCTACCGGATGCGGCGCTCGGTGCCCGCTCTGCCGTCGAGCGAGTGGGACGCGCTGTGGCAGCGCATCGCCGATCGCCTGATGTCGATCACCGGCAAGCTCGTCGACACGGCCGGCGAGGACCGCAGGCTGGCGGCACCGCCCGATCCGGTACTCGTGCGGCTGCGGGAGCTGCTGACCGCGGTGGCCGAGGTGTGCGAGGCGGACGAGGAGGCGCTCACCGAACCGGGCCCACACCCCGCCTCACAGCGCGAGACCGCGGTGCAGAGCGCCTGGGACGCCCTGGCGGACCTCAAACGCCGTCTGCACGATCACGACACGGAGACCGCGACGGCGATCGGCGGGCTCGTGGCCGACGTGCAACTGCTTCTGTACGACCTCGCCGCCCCGCGCCCGACTGAAGCTGCCCCCACCGGGTATGCGCAGTGAGACAAAATCCGGCAGTGGGCCAGCGAATCCGCCGGTTGTCGCGCACACTTGAGGGGAAGGTGCTCGCCATGACCGTGGTCCGGGCCGGCACCCGACGCTGGGGAACATCGTCCGGGGAGACGACTGGACCCTGAGATGTCTTCTGCGAGCGTAGGGAGGCGCCAGTCATGGACGGAGCCGGACTTTCGGAGCCCGAGCGGGTGATCCTGGCTGAGATCGAGCGCGAGCTGCGCACCGACGAAGCCCTGGACCGCCGACTGCGGACCATGCGCCCGACGGCACCTGTGGGAGGAGCCTTCGGCTCGTTCCGCGGATTCCGGCTGGCGACACTGGCATCTTTGCTGTCCGCCGTGGCGGTGATGCTGTTCGTCATGGCCGCCGTCAGTTCAACTCCCGTTCTGCTGTGGGTCTTTGCCGGCGTGTGGGTGCTCACCGCGGTCTGCCTGCTCCAACTGGCCTGCCGCTGGGGCGCGCGACGACTCACGACCCGGCGCGGAGTGCCTGCCGAGACGTCGGCCCACGAGAGCTGACGACCGACATCGCGCGGTTCTGACGCGACGTGGGACGGGGCCGTGTATCACCACGGCCCCGTCCGCTGTCGTTGGTCCTGCGCGAGAGACTTCGTTGCGGACCCCCTGAGTCGGCGGCGAACTCCCCCTGCCGGCAGGGCCCATTGCTGTACCTGGCGGGCTGTCTGGCTGCCGACCCGTCGGGCCTTCGGCCGCCGGTTCCGCCGCTGCCGAAGAAGCCGCCGGATTCGCGGCATCGCGCCGCCTGTCGCCGGGCGCGGACCTCCACCCCTGGGTCCCGCAGCCGCCGAGCTCATGGGGTGTCAGCCGTTCTTCGTTCGCCCCGACGCCCTCGGGCTCCCGCCGTGCCTCGACGTGAGTCCGCTGCGGGCCACGTGGGCGGATCCTCGGGACACGGCGGCCGGCACCCCGGCGTGCACTCACGCGCCCGACCACATTGCAGCGGTCCGGCAGGGGCGGCCCCGGAGACGCCCGACCATGGTCTCGCGGCGATCCGACGGACCCATCGTTTCGGTGACCTCCCGGATGGATCGCCCGGATCCGGGTACCCATCGGCTGACGACAGCCCGCCTCGATCCCTGGACACCCAGCGTGATGGACAAAAAGCCGACGACGACGCAGACGGCCCCAGGCGTGACCACGAGCCACGAGGTGTTCGGCGCACCCTGCTGGATCACCCTCATGGCGCGCGACCTGCCGGCCGCTCAGGCCTTCTACGGCGCGGTCCTCGGGTGGGATTTCCGGCGGGCCCGGCTGGGTGACGACTTCAGCCTCGCGCTCTACGAGGGAACTCCTGTCGCGGGCATCGGAGCGCTGGCCCCCGCCCTGCGTGTGCCCGTGGCCTGGACGCCGTACTTCGCCGTCTCCGACGTCGACCGGACCGCCGCCCGCATCCGCGAACGCAGTGCCACCGTCGCCGTCGGGCCGCTGCGCTTCCCGGTGGGCCGCGGAGCCCTCGCGGCCGACCGCGACGGCGCCGTCTTCGGGATCTGGGAGGGCCAGCTCGTCTCCGACTGGCAGGCCTGGCGCAAGAACGCACCTGCTTGGCTGCGCCTGCGGACCCGCAATGCGTTCGACGCGGCGATCTTCTACGGACAGGTGCTCGAATGGGCCTGTGACCGGCCGGGCTGCTGCGATGTCGACTACGAGCAGGACGAGGTCGTGCTGAGCCAGCACGGGCAGGTCCTCGCCCGGCTCAGCTCGGGAGCGGTCGACACCGCCCCCGACCCGCTGATCCAGCCCCGCTGGCACATCCACTTCCCGGTGCGGGACGTCGCCGCGACCACGGCGGCGGCCGTCCGCCACGGAGGGTCCGTACTGCGGGAGGGGCCGACGCCCTACGGCACGGAGGCGACGCTGCTGGACCCGGACGGGGCACTGTTCACCGTCACGAGCCGGCCGCACTGAGCGGTCCGCCCGGAACGCTCGGGTACGGGTGGGGTCTGAGACCCCACCCGCCCCATCGATCTCACAGCGGCTTACGCAGAGTCGACTCCCCCTTGCGCCACGACCTCAGCAGCCGGTCGCCCAGCCTGGCGTCGGCCCACTCCGTCGCGTCGATGCCGAAGGCCACGTCCGCCTCCAGCCACGGTTCCTCCTCGAGGAGCCCCGCGATCACCTCACGCCTCACCACCTGCTCGTGCACCGCGTCCGCCTCCACGTGCTCCGCGTAGAAGTGGACGGCGGCCGGGCCCGCCTCCAGCCGCCGCATGGCCGCGGCCATCCGGCGTGAGCCGGGCGACGACGTCACTTCGACGGCCGCGAAGTGCCCCACCAGGGCCCCACGCAGTGCTCGGTGCAGCCCGAACAGGGACATCAGATTGGCGAGCGTCAGCATCTCGGAGGCCGCCGCGTCGACGTAGTGCCCGTACGACGTGTCCAGGCCGAGATCCGCCATCAGGTCGGCGAACAGCTGGGCGTGCACACGCTCCGCGCGGCCCGCACCGAACTCGTCGTACTCCACCGCGACCATGGCCGCCTTCGCCCTGCCCCACAGCCGGGGGATGACCCAGGCGTGCGGGTCGGCCTCCTTGAGGTGGTAGAGCGAGCGCTGGGCTGCGTACTCGCGCAGCTGCCACACCTCGCCCTCGTCCTTCAGATAGTGCGAGGTCCCGGCGCCGTCGACCGGCTCGACCAGGATCTCCTCCAGCGCTTCCGTCACGCTCTCGCGCCGGGGTACGTCGGCACGGAGCGCGGTCAGGAAGCGCTGCTCCATCGCGCCGCGCAGCCGCAGCAGTTCGGGATCCCACTCCCAGTCCGGATCGACACCCGCGAATCCCCGGTAGTGGAGCTCGTAGCAGAGGTAGAGGGCGAGCTGCAGATCGTCGCCGTACGGTTCCGCCCGCCCGACCGCGTCGGCCGGGGGGAGCGGCGTACCGGGCCGGGAGCGCAGGGCGGTCGCGACGGCGGAGGACAGGTCACCCCGGTGCTCGGGCAGGACGGGCCCGGCCGACCGCCCGTCGTCGGTCCTGTCGGCGGGCCGTTCCGCCCTCGACGGCTGTCCGGGGGTCTGCACGGCTGTCACTTCCCGGCCTCCTCGGCGCGCTCCGCACGAATCACCACGAGCTCTTCCTTCTCCTCACCGGGCCCGATCAGCCCCTGTATCTCCAGCCACTTCCTTCGCGAACTCAGCACCGGTCCGAAGGGCACATAGCGGCGGTCCTCCACCGTCGCGCGCAGACCGGCCCGGCTCAGGCGCTCCAGGGTCGGCGGCACACCGCACAGGCCGGAATGCACCAGCAGCAGCACACCTCCTGGCCGCAGCACGCCCGCCGCGCCGTCGCAGATCCGGTCCACCAGCGCCCGACCGCTGTGTCCGGCGTCCCAGGCGAGCGAGGGCCCTCGGCGAGGCAGCCCCGGCTCGGGCGCCGGTACGTACGGCGGATTGCTGAGGACGACATCGAACCGGCGGTGCGCGACGGGCTCCAGCAGGTCGCCGCGCAGCACCTGGACCCGTAGCCCGGCGAGGGCCGCGTTGACACGGGTGGTCACCACGGCCCGCCGGGCACGGTCGACGGCGGTCACCCTCGCTCCGCGCCGAGCGGCGGCCAGGGCCAGGGCACCCGTTCCGGTCCCGACGTCCAGCACGTCAGCACCCGGTGCCAGCGGGAGGCGCCCCAGGGCGTCCGCAAGGAGGAAGGTGTCCTCCTGGGGTGCGTACACGCGCGGTGGCACCCATACGCGGCACCCCAGACCGGTTCCGTCCACAAGGCCGAGCATCCACAATCACCTCTGCAATTCGGGAGCCCTGACTCGGTGCCGCGCGGTACGGACGGTCATGGGCGGGTTCACCGCGTGGTGGCTGCTGTGTCCCAACCTCCGGATCTCTCACGGTGCCCGTGTGCCCAGTGAGACGGACTCCTCACCGCCGAAGGGGACATTTCACATAAGCGAGGAGGTCGTCGCAGGTCAGGGAGTTTCCCGGGTGATTGTTAGGTGCGGTCCGGCGGGGTATTCGCAGAGGCACACGCTCTGCTCCCCGGGAGGAAGGCAGGCACCTCATGGACCACGTCGTCGACGTTTCCGGACGCACCCCCCTCGCTCCCTCGTTCGATCCCGCGGCTGCCGCCGGGCAGGCGCTGACGACCACCGGCGCGCATCTGATGCCCGCGGCCGCCACGATGGCCTGCCTGGGCGTCGATGTGGACCAGTGGCGGCGGTTCACCACCCACTGGGAATCCTTGACGGCGGACCCGTACGCCTCCGAGCGGGGCACCCGCAGGCTGCGCCGGTACGGGCACTTCGTCTTTTCCGCACCGAGAAGGTGTTTTCACCTGCTGCCGCCCGCCGCCTTCGTGCAGCCGGAGAGCAGCAATCCGCTCTATGTCGATGTCGACCGCCGATTCGATCCCCTGACCAGCTCCTTCGTCGCCGATCCCGTGGTGGGTTCCCTGCTGCGGATGCTGGGCCGGCTGGCGACGGGCCTGGACGACAGCGAGCGGTGGGACGTGAAGGTGCACCCCTTCCGGGTCATCGCGTCCGGCGAAGCCGCGGGGCTGCCCACTCCCGAGGGACTGCACCGGGACGGGGTCACCCTCGTCTCGTCGCTCATGGTGGGCCGGCGCAACGCCACGGGAGGGGAGAGCGAGGTCCGGGACATGGACGGAAACCGGCTGCTGGCCACGACCCTCGACGAACCGGGGACACTGCTGCTCGGTGACGACCGGCGCACGCTGCACGGAGTGTCGCCCGTCCGGCCGCTGGACCCGCACACCCAGGCGCGCCGGGACGTCCTGGTGGTGACATACGCGCCACGTCGTGGCACGACGGGCTGAGCGGGCCTGGGACCGGACCGACCCCGGGCGTCGGTCCCGTGGGTCAGCGGGCGGTCGCGGCCACCAGATCGTCCACGACAGCCTTGAGCCCGCCACGCTCGCGGGCCGCCCTCTGGCGTTCCGCACCGGAGCCACGCGTCGCGAGCCGCCGCAGGAACGCCGTCACCGTGTCGAGGTCACCCTGCTCATCGAGGGCGGGACGGACGAACGCCACCAGGCGTTCGGCCTGCACCGCCGAGGGGAGAATCCCGCCGCCCAGCGCGTCGACGCCGCTGCCGGCCCAGCCGTCCCGCGCGGCCCGCCAGTACGCGGCCCGCAACACCTCACCGCACACACGAGGCCCCAGATCGCCGTGGGCCACCCGCGCTGCCGCGGTCACCACCAGCGCCCTGACGAGGAGCGTCAGGGCCACGGTGTCCTCGATGTCCGGCAGGACGTCCATCGCCCGGACCTCGAGCGTCGGAAGGCGCGGATTGGGCCGGATGTCCCAGAACGGAGTCGCGGCGTCCAGCATCGCCTCGGTCTCCTCCATGGCGGTGGCCAGACGCTCGTGGTCATCGAGCGACTCGGCGTACGGAGGCGGGCCGAGGCACGGGAACCGCCCCCGGATCACCGAGCGCCAGCCGGCATAGCCCGTGTCGTGGCCTTGATGGAAGGGGGAGTTGGAACTCATCGCCACCAGAAGCGGCAGCCACGGCCGAAGGTGGTTGCCGACGAGGACGCTCGCCTCCCGGTCCGGCAGATGCACATGGACATGCACGGCGCAGACGGCGAAGTCGTCGAGCATGGCCCGGTACTGGTCCACCCCCGCCCGGTAGCGCCAGTGGTCACCGACCTCCGCGGGATCGGTGCGCCCCACGACCGGTGTGCCCGAGGCGCAGAGCCGCAGGCCCTCCTTCTCGGCAGCGGAGCAGAGCGCGGCGCGCATCCCGGTCAGCGCGTTGCGCAGGTCCGAGGACCGCACGCACGGCTCGGTCCTGCCCTCGACCTGATAGCGCGTGAACTCGCCGGTGACGCTCTCGCCCACCGCCGTGCGGGCGCGCGCCACGACTCGGGGGCCGGCGGCTTCGACGGCCCGGGTGAGGGGGTCGACGAGGAGGTACTCCTCCTCCACCCCCACCGTCGGGCCCTGGTCGCCGAAGGACGTCACGACACCCCCTGTCCGCCGGCTTCGCTCGCTGCTGCCGGTCTCTCCCGGATTCCACGACAGAGCAGATACATACCCCGGGGCACCCCGGCCCCGGAGCTCACGACCCAAGAGAGCGCACGGTCACCGGCATGCCGGGCGCCTGATGGCCCCCGCTGGCCAGCATGCGCACCTCGCCGCGGTCGCTGATCTCGGCGCGCACGATGCCGGTGTCGTCCTCGTACACGGGGGAGCCGCTCGCTCCCGCTCTCTCGGTACGCCGGACGATCACCACATCGTCCTCGACAGTGGACGCGCGAAATACCAGTTCATAGCTGTCCGGGTAGCTCATGGAGACTCCTGACACACGGGCGCAGAGCCGGGACCTGCGCTTTCCATCGTGACCCAGGTCCGGTCAGGGCGCCTCAGGAGCGGGCGGTGCCGGCCGTCCGCCGGGGCGCAGGGCTGCCAGCGCGGCACGGCCGCGAGGGGAGAGCCGGTATCCGACGTCCAGGCTCTCGGTGAGCCCCAGTTCCTTCAGCTTGCGGACGTCCGCCTTGAAGGGAAGCCGCTCGCGGCCGACGCGGGGTGCGAGTTCGGCGGAGTTCGTCGCCGGATGGTCGGCGATCAGGGCCAGCACCCGGAGCGTCCACGCGCCGTGCCGGGAGGCCGCGTCCAGCCGGTCCAGCCGTCGGCGCAGCTCGGCCAGCGCCGTGTCGTCGAGGGCGTCGTCGCGGCGCAGCTGCTCGCGCGGATCGGCGCCGGCGTGCCGCACCTCCATGCGGTACGGCGTTCCCTCGCGCCCAGTCAGGAACGACAGAAGGGAGTCCAGCGACGGTGAGCCGGCCCGCCGGGCATCCTGCTCGGAGAGCGTGTCCAGCCCGACCGGCTCGACGGACAGCACCTCGACGAGGCCGACAGCCGTACGCATCCGGGTCCCGGCCCGCACCCGCGGCGCCCGCCAGGTACGGAACGCCAGATCGACCCGGCCCTCCACGATCCCGTCCAGCACGGCACGGGGAATGAGCACGACGCACCTCCGTCTCTTTTCCGCCGCCGGTTCTGCCGCCTTCGCTGTCCATCCTCTGATCCCTCTGCCCGCGGTGCATGCTGGTGGGCATGGCCGACCTTCTCGCGATATCGGGCGACGGCGTCCCGGTCACCGCACTCGACGAGGGCGAAGGACCCACCCTGCTGGTGGTCCACCCGGGCGGCGGCCCCGCCGTCTCCTGGAACGGCGTGACGGCCCGCCTGGCCGACAGCTTCCGGGTGGTCCGCGTCAACCGGCGCATCTATGTCTCACCGCGGTCCACTCCTCCCCTGCAGCACTCCCTGCGGACGGAGACGGCGGACGTGCTCGCCATCGCGGGTCTCCTGGGCGGACCTCTGATCCTGGTCGGCCACTCCTCCGGCGCGGTGGTCGCCCTCGAGACCGCCCTGCGCTCGCCGGCCCTCTTCGCCGGGGTGATCGCCTACGAGCCCCCGATGCCGACCCGCTCCCCGGCGGCCGGAGAGGCGGGCCACCGCGCCCGTGCCGCGCTCGACGCGTCCGACCCCGCCGGAGCGATGCGCATCCATCTGCGCGACATCGCCGGGATGCCGGCCGAGTCGGTCGACGCGATGCTCGCCGACGGGCCGACCCGGGACGCGCTCGCCGCGTACGCCTCCGCCCAGATCACCGACAACGAGGCGATCGACGCTCTCGGCGTGGGCATCGACCGCTACCGGTACCTGTCGCTGCCGACCACCCTGATCCGGGGCGACCGCAGCCCGGCGCATCTGCACGAGCGCGTGTCCGACCTGGCGGCGACGCTCCCGAACGCCCACGTGATCACCCTCCACGGCCAGGGCCACACGGCACACCGGGACGCGCCGGAAGTGCTGGCGGTGGCGATCTCGGAGGCGGCGGGGGAGGTGCTGAGGTGATGGGGCCCGCGTGATGTGTCAGGCGGATTGTTCCGATGCCGTCGGCTCGCGATTCCGCCGGCCTGAGGGCGTCGGCGTGCGCCCGCTGAGCCTCCGTGCACCGGCGGCGGTCGCGTCCAGCGACTTCGCCAACCCCTTTCGGCGCTGTGGGATTTCACGCTCCCATGGTTCCAATCTCAATAGGGCTCTGTCGGTGTGTCAGGTCTTCGTGCCGGTGTACCTGGGTGACCGCAGTGGCGAAACCCTGCGCCAGGACGTTCTGACCGAGATGGGGAAGCGATTGCGCGAGGGGCACCCGGCGGCCTCCGCTCTGTTCGCCTGGCTCCCGACGAGTCCGGAGATCGAACCTCAGCCCGTCTGACCGCGGGCTCGCTGCTGCGCGAGCGGGGAACATGGGGCGGCAAGGAGCGCCGATCCGCACCGACGCCCCTCTCACCCACCTGTCAGCCCTTCGTCAGCCCCTCGTTCACCAGCCCGATCAGATCCGTCGCCGCGCTGAAGTCCATCGTCAGCCTGTTCTTCGTCATCGCGAACGCGATCCCCGTCTCCGTGTCCCCGTACGCGAAGCTCCCTCCCGCACCACCCATCGCGAAGGCGCTGCGGGTCGTCTCCTCCATCCCGGGAAGGCCCAGGGCGTAGCCCAGGCCCCACGAGGCATCGTTGCCGAAGACCTGGTCCACCCCGCTCGCCGCCGGTGCGGTCACCTCACGCAGGCGTTCCGGGGAGATCAGCGCGACGCCGGGGACGTCGCCCAGCAGTGCGGCGTACATACGGGCCATCGCGCGGGCAGATGTCTTGCCACCCGCGGGGATGTCGGCGGAGAGGACGTCGGTGCGGTTGCCGAGTTCGGCCGTCGGGAACAGGGACAGCGGGCCCGCCTTGAGCATCGGCAGATCCTCCGGCATACCCGCCATCATGTCGGCCGCGCCCTCCTGGTCCTCCAGCCGGGCCAGTCGGCCGTGTTCACTCGCGGGCATGCCGAAGTACAGCTCGTCGGCGACGCCCAGCGGGCCGGTGACCTCTTCGCGGAGGACCTGGGAGATGGGGCGGCCCGTGGCCCGGCGGACGACCTCGCCGAGGATGTAGCCGAAGGTGTAGGCGTGGTACCCGACGGCCGTACCCGGCTCCCACCACAGTTCGGCGTCGGCGATCTTCGCGCAGATCCGGTCCCAGTCGCAGATGTCCTCGGCGGTGGTGTCGAGCGGCAGGCCGGGGACTCCGGCCGAGTGCGTCAGGACCTGCCGCACCGTCACGTTCTCCTTGCCGTGAGCCGCGAACTCGGGCCACAGGTCGGCCACGGGAGTGTCGTAGCCGAAGGTGCCGCGCTCGACGAGCACATGGACCACGGTCGAGGTGGCCGCTTTGCCGATGGAGAAGTTGTAGAAGACGGTCGCCGGGGTCACCGCCTGCCCGGTGGCGGGATCGGCGATGCCGGCAACCGCGTCCACGAGCAGCTCGCCGTGCCGGAGGACGGAGACTTGCACACCGCGCTCGGCCCCCGATTCCACGAGCTGGTCGATGCTCTGCTGTACCTGCTTCTGAATGTCGCTCACCACGGCTCCTCACAGCCTGATCCGGTCGTGAGGGGTGACTGCTCGGCGGGGCGAAACTCATCGCTGCGTGCCGCGCCGGTTCGCACCGTACGAGGTCACAGCGGGGACCTACCGTCCGGATGTGTGTTCGCCGCGAGCGATAAGGTGCAGCATGAGCACCTACAGCCTTCCGGAGATCACCCGCACCGAGTGCACCAGGTGCGGGACCGAGGTGCGGGGCATCAACGGCAGGTACGCGTGCCCGAACTGCGAATGGGTCAACCACTGGAGCGACGGGCACAACCAGCTGCCGAGCGCCGAGGCCGACCCCGACTGCCCCCGTCCGCGGTAGGCGCCGACCCCGACTGCGCCGGCCCTCGGTAGGGCGGTGCCCTACCGGGCCGACCGGTGGTCCTGCTCGCCCGCCAGCTCGCCCTGGACGAACGGATCAGCCACGGGGTCGTAGGCGCCGGCGTGGTCCGCCAGGGCCTCTACGATGCGCTCCCACTCCTCGATCTCCGCATGGACGCGTACGGCATCGGCCGCATCGTCGAACGCGTCCCTCTTCGCGGCGTGCTGCGCGGCTTCGAGTGCTGCCTTCGCCTCGTGATGCGTCATACCGGCGGCACGCTGCCGGGCAGCCGTCCAGCCCGCCTTCTCCGCGGGAGAGGGCATCTCGGACGCCGGCTCCGAGGCGGTGCGGGCCTGGTCCTGCTGCGTGCTCATCCGGATTCCTCACGGTCGTGGGGCACATGGTGCCCGGCTCTGGGTGTGGCCTGAGGGACGATATCCGCGGTACGCCCCTTCATGCGCGGCGCCGGTCCCCGGCAAGTCGGCGGTGGTCGTCAACCTGCCGCGCGGGACGCCTCCGCGCCGATCATGCCGTGGAGCCGATCGGCCGCCGCCCGCCCGAACGCGGGGTCGTTCAGATGCGTGTCGACGGTACGCAGCTCCACGGCCGAGCCGCCGAGACCCGCCGACAGTTCCGCGACGAGCGCGGCATCGGCGTGGGGGTCGTGATACGGCCCCGTGGCGACCCCGAGCGTCGACAGCCCGCGCAGCGGAGCGAGAACCGCCGTCGGCCCCGTCGCCGTCCGCAGTTTCGCGGCCATGAGACGCCCGAGCTCCGCGCACTCCGTCACGGTGGTGCGGATGACGGTGATGGACGAGTTGTGCACGTGGACATGACGGTCGCGGAACCGGCGGGGAAGGCTGTCCAGCGGCCCGAACTTCACCATGTCCAGGGCCCCCAGGCTGACCACCTGAGGCACACCGGCCCGCCCCGCGGCCTCCAGCCGGTCGGGTCCGGCCGTGAGGATGCCGCCGACCAGCTCGTCGGCGAGTTCGCAGGTGGTGAGGTCCAGTACACCCGCGAACAGCCCCTGGCCCGCCAGCGTCTCCAGTGACCGGCCACCCGCTCCACTGGCGTGGAACACCAGCACCTCGTAGCCGAGCCGGGTCAGCCGCTCGCGTGCCGCGTCGACTCCGGGGGTCGTCACGCCCGCCATGGATGCCGCGATCAGCGGCCTGCCTTGGGCGCGCAGATCCGCCGCCCTGATGGCCCGCGGTGAGCGGGCGAAGCCCTCGGCCATTCCGGCGACGGCGTCGGCGGCGTTGGCGAGCAGCGGCGCCGAGATCCGGTTGACGCCCGCGATGTCGACGACGCTGTACATCATGGTGATGTCGCAGGCGCCCACGTACGGGGCCACATTGCCCGAAGCCATGGACGAGACCATCACCTTGGGCACGCCGAGCGGCAGTGCCCGCATCACCTGGGTGGCCATGGAGGTGCCGCCGCTGCCGCCGAGAGCCAGTACGCCGTGCAGCCGGCCGCTGTCGTACAGATCCACGACGATGTGCGTGGCTCCGCGCGCCATCGTGGCAACGGCCCGGCCGCGGTCCAGGGCCCGGACGTCGGCGAGTTCGGTGCCCGCGGCCCGCGCCACGTCGGCGCCGTGGACGTCCGGATGCACCCGGGGTGTTCCGGACGCACTGGTGTCGACGAGGACCGTCTCGATTCCCCGCCGGTGCAGATGGTCCCGCAGCAGGCCGTACTCCGTACCTTTGGTGTCCAGCGTCCCCACCAGCGCAACGATCGCCATGACAGGCCATCCTCATGCCCGCCCGGTCGCCCGACAAGGCGCACAGGCACCGCGCACGGAACACCCGGGGGCGCGACGGGGACGCGGGGTCGAACAACCCGGGCCCGACCAACTGTGGGCACACACCAGGATTCGTGGCCGCCGCCCCGACCTCGGGTTGCGGACACCTCTCCGCCCGTGGCCCGCAGTTCGCGGGTGAGGAAACCGAATTCCCTTGCCTCGGTCCGGCCCAGGATCTCCTCGCTGCTGCCGGGGCCGGATGGCTCAGGATCAGCCGGGTCGGCAGGCTCGCGGCGAACGCGCCGAGCACGGTGTTCCAGCCCGAACACCACCGACAGGCTTCGGCCCGAACCGCCCACCGCACCGAAGGCGAGTCGGTCCCGGCCCGTCGTGAGGCTCACAGGACGACGCGGGCCCACGGCGGCCGCCGGCTCAGCTGCTCGGCTGCCTGATCCGCTCGACGATTTCGGCGGTGATGAAGCCGACCACCGCACAGAGCACGATGAGTGGCGCCTGGTTGTGCGCGTCGTGGCCGAGAAGGAGTACCGCGAGCACGGAGCTGGTGACCGGGAGCCGCGTGACGACGGCCGTCGCGGTGGCCACGCCGAGCGCCAGTCCCGCTGTCGTACCGAGCCCGGGCAGGCCCGAGGCGGCGATGCCCGCCGCCGCCCCCATCAGCACGGCGGGGAAGATGGGTCCGCCGCGCAGACTGCCGAGGCAGATACCCCAGGCCAGGCCCTTGAAGAGGACGAGCAGGATCAGCGCGGAGACGGCGAACGTGTGCGGTTGCCCTGCCACGACGGCGAGTGTCGCCTGGCCCGACAACGCGGCCTCGGCCGGTGAACGCCCGGTGGTCAGCGCGTACGCCGCGATGCAGACGCCCACGGCCACGGCGCACAGCACCGTGCGCAGGGCCGTGTGCTTCTGCGTCCAGGCCGCGGTGAGGTGTCCGAGCTGGTGCATCGTCGAGACGACCACGCCGATCAGCACCGCCAGGGGGATTCCCCACAGGAAGTCCGCCGCGTCCGGGGTGACGTCGGGCGGCACCTCGGGCAGGGACAGTGCCCCGATCGACAGACCCGTCCACTGCCCGAAGCCGGTGAAGACCAGAGCGCCCGCGCCACTGGCCACCAGACAGGGCAGCAGCAGGACGAAGAGCTGCGCACCTCCCATGCCGGCCGCCTCCAGCACCAGCACGGCGGCCACCACGGGTCCACCGAGGATGGTGGAGATCGCGGCGGTCGAACCCGCGGTGCCGAGGACCAGGGCGGCTTTCGGCTCCGCAGCCCTCTTGGACCGGCGCAGTGCGAGCAGGGCGAGGCCGCTGCCCAGCGCCATCAGGGGAGCCTCCGGCCCGAGGACGATGCCGAGTGGCAGCGTGGCGACGGCTGCGAGGACGACACCCGGCAGATCCTTCGGTCCGAGCATCGGTCCGCCGAGTCCGTGGGCGGGCACATGGCCGCCCGTGCCCGGAAAGCGGGTGATGATCGGCATCGCCAGGAGCCCTGCCAGCAGCAGTGACGGCAGGGGCCACCACCACGGCGGCTGGTCATAACCGACCGTCTCGGGCAGGACTTCCCACACCTGGTGCTGGAGCTCGTGCTGGAGGCTGACGAGACAGAACGAGGCGAAGGCGATCACCACGCCGGCGACGACGGACAGCAGCAGGAGCTTGAGGTAACCGCGGGTGAGGATCATCTCGTGCAGTGGGGGAGTGGGCGGTGCCTCGGCCGGTGGCGTGGTCATGCGGCTCCTCCGGACGCACGGGCGGGACGGGGCGGACTCGCCCGCGCTGGATGCTTATCGTGGAGGCGGGCTCTCGGAGGCGCGGTACGCGCCGTCCCTACACGGAAAGGGTCCCGCCTCACCCGAACGGACGCACCCGAATGGCGGCGCCGTGTGCGGCGACGGAGGCTCGAAGCCCCGTCCGCTACCGGCGTGCGGGACGACGAAGGGTTGGCCCATGAGCCAGCAAACTCACCCGGCCGGCGCGAGGTCGTCGGCGACCGGGACGAACAGCGGCTGGGTGGAGGGCGGAGTCGTCTTCGCCGGCGTGCTGTTGGTGTGCAACGGTGTGCTCGCGATCCTCCAGGGCATCGCGGCCATTGCCACGGACGACGTGTACGACGCCGTCGGCACCTACGTGTACCGGATCAGCCTCACCGGCTGGGGCTGGATCCACCTCATCCTCGGCGTGTTCGCCCTGCTCGCGGGCGCCGGGGTGTTGCGGGGTGCGGCGTGGGCCCGCTATGTGGGCATTCTGCTGGCAGCCCTCAGCCTCGTGTTCCAGTTCCTCTTCCTGCCGTATGCGCCCGTGTGGTCGGTGATCATGATCGCGATCGATGTCTTCGTGATCTGGGCGCTGGCTTCCTACCACTCGTCGCGCAGCTCGCACGCGACCTGAGTGACGGCCCCGACGCACAGGGCGGAACGCATCCGGGGCGGACCCACCC
This sequence comes from Streptomyces sp. AM8-1-1, assembly GCF_032229325.1. Taxonomy (NCBI): domain Bacteria; kingdom Bacillati; phylum Actinomycetota; class Actinomycetes; order Kitasatosporales; family Streptomycetaceae; genus Streptomyces; species Streptomyces sp. AM8-1-1. Next base: position 869,881 of record NZ_CP135086.1, on the reverse strand, counting down.
GTCGTCTCCCGACGGGTGGGTCCGCCGTCGTGCGATCCGCTCAGCCGGCCGCCGTCTCGGCCTCGATCCGCCGCAGCCGCTCGCTGTCGCACGTCCTGGGACAGGTGCCGCACGCCTCCGCGGGCCGGATCGTGTAGTAGAGGCAGCAGCCGAGGCGTGTGCGCGTGGGGTGCGAGCGGCCGTCGCGGTCCGTCAGCCGGCGGAAGTCGGCACCTCCAGGTACGGCGCCACGGGCCCCGGGAGCACTTCCCCGGCCTCCCGCACGCCGCGTTCCTCGTCGCCGGCCGACCTGCCGAGGTACCAGATCCCGGACACCAGGTCGTCCCCGACCATGCCCCACAGGGCGCGTGGTCCGCGCCGTATCCGCGGGGCGATCGCGGTCAGCAGCGGGCCCACATGGTCGGCCACGGCCCGGCGCAACTCGTCCCGCAGCGCGCCGGCGTGGGGCAGGACGCGTACGCCGGGCAGTCCGGCGGCGGGATCGTCGGGCAGGCACGAGAAGCCGCCGGGGACCACGGCGTAGGCATCTGCCGTACGGCTGACGCGGACGTCCGCGGGGCGGATACGCGGGACGCGCCGCTCCAGGTACCAGGGGCCGCTCATCAGCAGGCAGACGGACCAGAGGTAGCCGTGCAGTGCGCGGGAGGCGATGACATCGGGGCGCGCGGTGTGCCCGTACCGCTCCCGGACGCGCGCCGCCTCTGCGTCGAGGAAGGCGTCCAGGAGCTCGGGACGGTGGGCCAGTTCGGCGCCGTCGATCCAGCCCTGTCCGGCCGGTGAGAACGGTTCCGCGACGTTGACGTGCAGTGCCTGGCACAGGGCGGTGAGCCGTCGGTAGTCCGATGCGAGCAGGGTGGAGCAGCTCGGGGCAGCTCCGGCCGGTGCCCATGCCGGGGCCAGGATCACAGGTACTCCTCAGCGCTGAACATGAGTGAGGGGGTAAGGGAAGCCTCACCTTAACCACAAGTTCCTGAGGCTCGGTCACCCGGGGCCACGACACGGCGAATTGGCACTATTAGGGATGCCTAACCTAAGCTCCGGGTGGTGATCCAGACGTACCTCCTCGCCCTCAATCCGACCGACTCGGTCTCCGAGGGCTTCCTTCCCGCCGCACGCCGGCTCGGACTCCATGTCACTCTGCTGACGGATCAACCGGAGGCGCACCGGGCACGCCATCCCGACGTCGAGGTACTGGCCTGCGACGTCCGCGACCACCACGCCGTCATCAGCGCGATCTCGGAACGCAGCCGGTCGGAGGCCGGCCGCGCCCCCGCGGCGGTGTTCAGCAACAGCGATCACCTCCAGACCCAGACCGCGCTGGCCGCGGACTACTTCGGTCTGCCGGGCAAGAGCTGGCACACCACGCTCCGCACCAAGGACAAGGCGCTCATGCGGCGCCACCTGGCAGCCGCGGGCGCCGACACCGTACGCTCGGCCGAGCTCGCCCCGGGTCAGGACCCCACCGAAACACTCGGCGACATGCCCTTCCCCTGTGTGGTGAAACCGCGTGAGGGCGTGGCGAGCGAGGACGTGTTCTGCGTCGAGAACGCCGAGGAGCTGGCCCGGCGCTGCGACCAGATCCGTGCGCGCAGACCGGGCGCGGCACTGGTCGTCGAGGAGTATCTGGAGGGGGAGCTGCACACCCTGGAAACCCTGGGCGACGGTGAGCGGCTCCACGTCCTCGGCGGATTCCGCACCGAGTTGTCCCCGCTCCCGTACTTCATCGAGGAGCGCATGTCCTTCGTCGCCTCCCGGCCACCGTCCGTGGAGGACCAGGTGCTCCGTCAACTGGGCGCACTGGGTGTGGGTTTCGGAGCCTGCCACACCGAGTTCGTGGTGGACGACGGCCGTGTGCGGCTGATCGAGGTCAACTACCGGGCCATCGGCGACCAGTGCGATCTCCTGCTGGCCGAACTGCTCGGCATCCCGCTCTTCGAGCACATCCTGCGGACGCACCTGGGCGAGGCACTGCCCGCGGACCTCGGGGCGCGCACCGACGGGGCCGCGCGGCTCGACTACCCCTGCGCCGATCGCGCCGGCACGCTCGCGGCCGCACCCGGGCCGGCCGACCTGACCGTCGGGGACGTGAAGCTGACCTACCGGCCCGTCCGCGAGGTCGGAGAGCGGCTCGAACTCCACCACACCAACCGGGACTTCCTCGGTATCGTCAGAGCCGTCGGCAGGCAACAGGAGTCCGTGGACCGGGTGGTGGCCGGCTTCCTCGCCCGGCAGAGCTGGGAGATCACGCCGTGACGGTCCAGGGCGCACCGGGCGCCGCCTCCGACGGCACACCGGGTGAGGGCGCCCTGGTGACGAGCGTCCTCAGCGCGCTGCTGCGGGAGGACGTCGTCGGACTGCGCACCCGTAGTACGGCACTGGAACAGGCGGACGGTACCTGGCTGCGACTGGCAACCGGGGATCACGACGCCCTCCTGATGCCCGTGTCCGCCGCCCGGCCCGGCTTCCAGTCCACGCTCGAAGCCCGCCTGCCCCTGCTGCGGCGTGAGTCCGACGGAGCGGAGCTGGCCGACACCGACAGCATCATGACCGCACTCGCCGGCCTGGCCGACCCGGTCGACCGCGACGGCTTCGACGCCTTCGCGACCGAATGCCGGCAGGCTCTGGCGGCGCTCCGACTGCACACCGCCACCGGCGACGAGGTGACCGCACAGCTCACCGACGCGTACGGCCCCGACCCGGCGCGCTGGACGGGCCTCGCCGCCGGACTCGCCTTCGACACGCCGGCCGCGCGCACCGACCACCCCGTGTATCCGACGGGACGGAGCCGATCCGGCCTCACCGAAGGCGAACTGCGGTCCTACGCACCCGAGTTCCATCAGCGGTTTCCGCTGCGCTGGCTGGCCGTACACCGGGACCGCCTCACCGCGCACGGTCCGACGGATCAACTCCCGTGGCCCACACCATCGTCACTCGGACTGCCGCCCGGACTCGACGACACGCATCAAGCCGTTCCCGTCCATCCGCTGACCGCGGGCGGCCCTCTGCGGCAGGCACTGCGCGACACCGGGCTCGACGCCCTTCTCGCCGAGACGCCGTACCTGGAGGCCCTGCCGACCCTGTCGATGCGCACCGTGGCACTCACCGCACACCCCGGCATCCATCTCAAGCTGCCCCTGGCCACCGCCACGCTCGGGCGGCTCAACCGTCGCACCATCAAGCCCGGCACCCTCATCGACGGAGCGGCGACAGGGCGCCTCCTGGAGACCGTGATCGGGCGCACTCCCCGCTTCCGGGACACCGTCCTGCTCGCGGACGAGTCGACGTTCGTCCACGCCGGCCACGAGCTGCTCGCCGTACTCGTACGCCGTTACCCGTCCGGGCTCGACGAGACGACCGTGGTGCCGATGGCCGCGCTGCTCGGCACGTCCCCGGGCGGCGGGCTCGTCATCGACCGGCTCGCCGACCGGTTCTACACCGGCGATCCGGTCGCACTCCTCGACGCCGTCCTCACCCTTCTCCTCGACTGGCAGACCACGCTGTTCGGACATGGCATCGCCCTCGAATCCCACGGGCAGAACATCTCGCTGCTGCTCGACCGCAACAGCGGCCGCACCCGGCTGAGGCTGCTGTTCAAGGACAACGACGGCCCTCGCGTCAACGCGGCCCGGATGCGGGCATCGCTGGGCCAGGACGCCCCGGCCCGGGAGGAGTTCGACGACCCCAGAATCTTCACGGACAGCGACGAACCGGTCCTGGACCTGTTCACCACCATCACCGTCCATCTGTGTGCGGGCGCCTACGCCTTCGGTCTCGCCCGGCACGGGCGCGCACCGCTCGACGCCCTGCTCACTCTCGTCCGTGAACGCCTGGCCGAAGCATGCGAGCGCCTCGGCACCGGTCCCGGCCAACCAGGAGCCGTTCTGCGCGCCCATGTCCTCGACGCGACGGACCTGCCCGTCAAGGCGATGGTCACGGCAGGCACACTTCTGTCCAAGGACAGATCGGGGGCGTCGGACATCAACAAGCACTACAGCACGGGCCCCAACTATCTGCTGCGGGGAGCGTGACCTGCGATGACGAGCATCACCCCGGACCGTCCCGCCCATTCGGCCGAGCCGCCGAGCGAACTTCCCTCGGCCGAGGAGGCCGTGGCGCACACCCTCCTCAACTGCCTGCTGCGGGAGGTGTCGGGCCCCGAGCATCAGACGGCGGTCATCGACGGCCGCCTGCTGCTGAGGCTGCCGCGACGCGGTGTACTGCTCCGTGTGGCAGTGCGCCGGACGTCGCTCATCGGCGCCCATCGCTTCACCGGACCGGTCACCGAGGAGAGCGGCACGGGCTGGTCCCCCGTCGGCTGGCGGCGGCTCGCCGAATACGTGCAGTCCGAACTGTCCCTGCGCACCGGCGCGTCCAACGACGAGTTCCTGGATCAGATGGCCGCCGGTCACCGCGGAGTCGCCGCCGCGCTCTCCGCCCGCGTCCCCCGCACGCGGGCGCCGCACGGTGACCCGCTCGCCACCTACCTCGCCTCCGAACAGTCGCTCGTCCTCGGCCATCGCTTCCACCCCACACCGAAGGCGCACAGCGGCGACCCGGGGGCCTGGGCCTCCTTCGCCCCGGAGACCGGCGGGTCCTTCCCGCTGCGTCTGCTGGCCGTCCGGAGCCATCTGATCGCGCAGGAGTGCGCCGAACCCGGCGCCACCGACCCGCTGGACCGTCTGGGAGCCGTCCCCGAGGGGTACCGGCTGCTCCCTGCCCACCCGTGGCAGTACGACCAACTCGCCGCACGTCCCGCTCTGCGCGCGGCGCTCGGACGGGGCGACATTCTCGATCTCGGCACCGGAGAACGGCAGTTCACCCCGACGGCCTCGGTGCGCACCCTGTACGACGGTGACACGTTCCTGAAGTTCAGTCTCAACATCCGCATCACCAACTGCGTGCGCAAGAACGCCCATTACGAACTCTCCGGCGCGGTGGCCCTCACCCGGCTCCTCGGCCCCGTGTTCGGCGATCTCGCCGCGCGATTCCCGGGATCGGGCATGCTCCGGGAACCGGCCTACCGCAGCATCGCCCTGCGCGGCCCGGACGGCTCCGCCGACCGCGCGCTGCTGGAGGGCTTCGGCGTCATCGTCCGCGAAGGGCTCGGACGCCGGCTGCGGCCCGGTGTCACGCCCCTGCTCGCCGCCGCTGTCGCCGACGAATATCCGTCCGGTCCCGGCCATGTCTCCGGCCTGTCCGCCGCCACGGACCCCACGGCCGCCCTCGCCTGGTGGCGTGACTATCTGCGGCTGCTCGTCCCACCCGTCCTGGCCGCCTACTTCGACCACGGGGTCGTCCTCGAACCCCATCTGCAGAACGTGGTGGTCGCAGTGGACACCGACGGCAGGCCCGCCCAGATCCTCTTCCGTGACCTGGAGGGGACCAAGCTGGTGCCCGAGCACCACGCCCGCACGCTCGCCGCCCTGCCCGCCGAGGTCGCCGGGCCCCTCACCTACGACGCCCGGCGCGGCTGGGACCGTGTCGTCTACTGCCTGATCGTCAATCACATCGCGGAGATGCTCGCCGCACTCGCCGATCTGCATCCGCAGACCGAGGCCGCCCTGTGGTCGCTCGTCCGGCGCACGCTCACGGAGTACGCCGACGAGCACGGGTGCCCGCCCCGGCTGAGCGCCCTGCTGGCGGGCGTACCGCTGCCCGCCAAGGCGAATCTGCTCGCCCGCTGGGAGCGTGCCGCCGACCGCGACGCCGGCTATGTCCGGCTGCCCTCGCCCCTCGCCGAGGACGTGCTGTCCGAGGCGACCCGGGCCGACGCCCACCGGAGTTCCCGATGACCCTGCTGACCGACGCCGTACGCGACCTCGCGCTGTCGCTTCCCGCCGACCGGCTGCCGGCCTATGTGTACGACCTCGACGCACTGCGCGAGCACGCGGCCTTCGTGCGGTCGGTCCTGCCGGAACGCGTTGAGCTGTACTACGCGGCCAAGGCCAATCCGGAAGCGGAGATCCTGGCCGCTCTCGCGCCGTACACGGACGGCTTCGAGGTCTCCTCCGGCGGTGAACTCGCCCATGTCGCGAAGGCAGTCCCGGGGCACGCGCTCGCTTTCGGCGGGCCCGGCAAGACCGCCGCGGAGATCGAATCCGCCCTGCTGCTCGGGGTGGAGCGGTTCCATGTCGAGAGCGCCTACGAACTCCGTATGCTCGCGGACCTCGCCGAACGACTGGTTCCTCGGGTCCGCATCGGCGTCCTGCTCCGCTTCAACCTGCCGGTTCCCTCGGACTACCTGGAGTCGAGCGCCCTGGCGATGGGCGGCAGGGCCGCGCCGTTCGGGATCGACCCGTCGCAGGCCGAGGGCCTGGTCCGGCAGTTGACCGACGGCAGCTTCCCGCAACTCGAACTCCTCGGTGTGCATGCCCATTTGGCCAGCGGCCTGACTGCGCAGCCCCAGCTCGCGGTCACCGAGTCCGTCGTCGACTGGGCAGCGGAGCTCGCCGCGCGTCACCGCGTCGCCCTGCGGGAGGTCAACGTGGGCGGTGGGATGACCGTCGACTACGCCGACCCGGACGCCCGGTTCGACTGGGCCGCCTTCGGTGCCGGTCTCGCCCGCATCGCCGACGACCACCCCGGCCTCGTGCTGCGCATCGAACCGGGCCGTGCCCTCACCGCCTACTGCGGCTGGTACGCCACCGACGTGCTGGACGTGAAGCACAGCCACGGTGAGGACTTCGCGGTCGTGCGCGGCGGGACCCACCATCTGCGCACCCCTGCCACCAAGGGGCACGACCAGCCGTGCGCCGTCCTGTCCGTCGACACCTGGCCGCACCCCTGGCCACGGGCTGCGGTGGGCGGTGGCCCGGTCACCTTCGTGGGTCAGCTCTGTACGCCGAAGGACGTCCTGGCGCGCGGGGTGCCCACGGCAGGACTGCGGTCGGGCGACCGGGTGGTGTTCGCGCTGGCCGGGGCGTACGCGTGGAACATCTCGCACCACGATTTCCTGATGCATCCCCGGCCGGGCTTTCACTTCCTGGGCACCGCCGCGGTTCCCCCGCGTGCGCCGGGAGCCGCCGAGCCGTCGGCCGGCGTGCGCGGGTAGATTTCCGGCGGGGGCGGGTCGCGTACGCACCGACCGCTCGGCCGCCCGCCGAGGCGGTCCATCACTTTTGAGGAGATGGTGACGGTGGTCGCCGAGGAATCGGATCCGCAGCGGGTGACACTGGGGACCTGGCCGACGCCGCTGGAGCCCGCACCGCGGCTGGCCCGCGCTCTGGGTCTCGGCGACGGTGACCTCCTGGTCAAGCGCGACGATCTCATCGGGCTCGGAGGCGGCGGCAACAAGGTCCGCAAGCTCGAATGGACCTGCGGCGCGGCGCTGGCCGCCGGTGCCACCGTCCTGGTGACCACCGGAGCGCCGCAGAGCAACCACGCACGGCTGACCGCGGCCGCCGGGGCGCGGCTCGGGCTCGATGTCGTCCTGGTGCTGGCCGGGACGCCCGACTCGTCGGCCTCGGGGAACCTGGCGCTCGACGGCCTCTTCGGCGCTCGCGTCGTATGGGCCGGTGACGCCGACGCACGGCAGCTCGCCGCCACGGCCGACGAGGTGGTCGAGCGTCTGCGGAAGGACGGAGCGGTTCCCTCGCTCATCCCGTTCGGCGGATCCAGTGTGCTCGGAGCGCGCGGCTATGCCCTCTGCGGACAGGAACTCCTCGCCCAGGCGCCGGGGTTGTCCCATGTCGTTGTCGCTGCCGGCTCCGGCGGCACCATGGCGGGCCTCGTCGGCGCGCTCGGTGTCGACCGGGTGCTCGGCATCCACGTCGGCGCGGTCGCGGACCCGGCCGCCACCGTCGCCGGACTGGTCTCCGGTCTCGCCGAGAGCCCGTGCGATCCGGCCGCATTCCGTATGCGTACCGACCAGGTGGGCGCCGGCTACAGCACGCTGACGGAACCGGTGATGGCCGCGCTGACGCTGGCGGGCCGCACCGAGGGGCTGGTGCTGGACCCGATCTACACCGGCCGGGCGATGGCCGGGCTGGTCGCGGCGGTCGAGGACGGCGACATCGTCCCCGGGCAGCGGACGGTGTTCCTGCACACCGGTGGGATGCCGGGCCTCTTCGGCCACGCGGCGACCATCGCCCGGGCGGAAGCGGAACTCGGCTGAGCGCCGCGGTCGACGGTCCGGCCCGATCCGAACGGACAGCCCTTAGGCTCGACGCATGCTGTACGAGCACCGCGGCAGACGGCCCGTCGTCCCTGAGTCCGCCTATGTCGCGCCCTCCGCCGTCCTGTGCGGAGCGGTCGTCCTGGGCGAGCGGGCACGTGTTCTTCACGGTGCCGTTCTCACCGCCGAGGACGGCGACGTACGCATCGGCGCGGACGTGGTGGTGATGGAGAACGCCCTGGTCCGCGGACGGGCCGAGCATCCGGCCGTCATCGGCGACGCGGTCCTGATCGGCCCGCACGCCCACATCAACGGAGCGGTCGTCGAGGACGAGGTCTTCGTGGCCACGGGCGTCTCGATGTTCCCCGGCTCCGTGGCCGGCGCAGGGTCCGAGCTGAGGATCAACAGCGTTCTCCAGGTCAACTCGCGGCTCCTGCCCGCGACGGTCCTGCCGATCGGGTGGATCGCGGTCGGTGATCCGGCCGAACTGTTCTCACCGGACCGGCACGACGAACTGTGGGAGGTCCAGCGCGGGCTCGACTTCCCGGGAACGGTCTACGGGCTGCCGCGCGGCACCTCGATGCGTGAGGTGATGGCGCGTCAGTCCCGCTTCTACGGCGCCCATATGGACGACCGTCGCGTCGACGACTGACGGCGTCCCCGCCCCGCGTCGGTGCCTGGGCGCCGATCCGCCGAGAACAGAAAGAACTCAAGCTGTACGGCGGTCGGCATGTCGTCGAAAGTCTCCTCCACCACGTCGACTTCACCAGCCACGTCCGCACCCGCGGACCGATGCGGAGGACATGACGCATGCTCGCGATCAGCAGACACCTGAGGTTTGCACGAGCCGCCGCGACTGCCACGGCACTCACCGCACTGGGAGTGCCCGCTCTCCCCGGGGCCGCACACGCGGCACCCGGCCAGGCACCGAACCAGGTGCCGTACACGACCTCGTACCGGGCGCCGGACCGGCTCGACGAGCCGGTCAGGACCACCGGTTGCCGCACGGCACCCGTGGTGCCGCCCGGTGTCACGACCGCGCAGGAGATGGAGTCCGGGGGTGTGGCCCGTACCTACACCGTCCATCTGCCGAAGCGCTACGACCCCCGGCGCAGCTACCCGGTGGTCCTCTCCTTCCACGGTCACAAGCGCACATCGCAGTGGCAGGAGGAGCTCTCCGGCTTCTCGGCCCTGGACACGATCGCGGTCTACCCGCAGGGCCTGATCGGTACCGACGGGGAGTCCGCCTGGCAGGGCGCACCGTATTCCGCCCCGGTGGACGACGTCCGCTTCACCAGCGACCTTCTCGACCGGCTGCAGCGGCAGTTCTGCGTGGACAACAAGCGCATCTACGCTGCCGGAAAGTCGAACGGGGGCGGCTTCGTCGGCGTCCTGGCGTGCCGCATGCCCGGTCGGATCGCCGCCTTCGCCCCGGTGGCCGGCGCGTACTACCCGCAGGGCGGACCGTGCGGACCGTCCCGCCCCACCTCGGTGATCGCTTTCCACGGCACGGCCGACGCGACCATTCCGTACGAGGGGAACCCGGCCAAGGGGCTTCCCGCGCTGCCCGACTGGCTCGCGGACCGGGCCGAACGCAACGGATGCCGGCCGGAAGCGAAGTCCTCCCGTCCCCACCCGCAGGTGGAGGTCCAGCGCTGGACCGGCTGCGACAAGTCGTCGCGCCTCGTGCACTACCGCGTCGAAGGTGCCGGGCATGTATGGCCCAGCACCGGCCCCAACAATGATTCGAGCACGCCCACGGTGATCGACGCGACGCCCGTGATCTGGAAGTTCTTCCGGGGCAGCACGCTGTAGCGCTGACCGGTACTGGTCGGTGAGGCGCACGGACGGGGCGGTACGGGACGCCGCCCCGTCCGTGCGCGACCGGCGGGGCAGTCCCTATGGCGCTTCTTCAGGAGCAGCCGACGACGCTCGGCTCAGGTCACTCGCACCCCGTGAGGCCGCTTCAGGACATTCGTCCGTCCGCGTCGACGGACTCCTGCCGACCGCTCTCGGGCTGGGCCCCATCACTCGCACCGCTGTCGTCACCGGCCAGGTGCGGGGGTGTCGCCAGGATGTCCAGCAAGGGGGCGATGTCCCTGTGTTCCTCCGCGGGATGCCGAAACCGGCCACCTCGCATCTCGTACTTGTTCCGCCGGCCCTCACGGGTGCGCGAGAGATAGCCGGCCTCCTCGAGATCGGCGATCACGGCCTGGACGGTCCGCTCGGTCAGCTGCAGTGCCACGGCGAGATCGCGAATCCGGGCCCACGGATCGCGGGAGATGGCCGAAAGCACGCGCGCATGGCTGGTGAGAAAGGTCCATGTGCTGCGGGGCCCCGGTGCTTGTTCCATGGGCTCATCGTACGACGCGCCATGCATGTTTCCCAGTACATGAAATGAGATTCCGGTATCTCTTGACGTGTGTTTGTGAACGGCTCACCATGAGTCACGAGAGCATTCCGTTCGAGGGAGTGGACCGATGGCATCCCCTTCCAGCAGCTACGGGGACCAGGCGCCGGACCGGCACGGCAGCGGTCCGGCCTGCGACAGCCGCCTCGCGGTCACCGTGACCACGGGTGAGAGCGGCCGTTCCCGAGTGGTCGTCGTGGGCGAGATCGACCTCGAGGAAGCTCCGGCCTTCCGGGTGGCTCTCGACTCCGCCCTGGGCGCGGCCACTGGGCTGGACCTCGACCTCACCCGCGTCTCGTTCTGCGACTGCTCGTGCCTTCGCGTCCTCATGGAGATCCACTTCGCCGCGCTCGCGTCGGGCCGGACGGTCGCCGTGAGCGCGGCCAGCAGATGCGTGTGGCGGCTGCTCGACCTGACCGGTACCGGCGAGATGCTCACCGCGGCCGGGAGCGGCCCCCTGGCCGGCGCGGGCGAGGGCGGCCTCTGACCGCGGCCCCGGACGTCAGCCTGCGACCATCAGACCTGCCGACTCCGCAGCCTCCAGGTCGTCGTCGACGGTGACCACGTCACGCCCCGTCGCCTCCAGCAGGGAGGCCCCGATCGTGGCCCGCAGTCCGGTGGCGCAGTGCACCCACACCACCCCTGGCGGCACATCCGCCACGCGGCCTTGGAGTTCGTGGACCGGAATGTGGACCGACCCCTCGACGTGGCGGCCCGCCCGCTCGGAGTCGCGGCGCACATCGAGTACCACCGGCTCCTCGCCGCGCCCACGGGCCTGCGCGAGTGCGGCGAAGTCGGCGCGGGGGAGCAGTCGCAGCATCTCTCCCGTGCGGATCCATGAGCCCGGGTCCCCGGTGGCCGCGGCGACGGGGCGGTCGATGCCCACCCGCACGAGTTCCCGCTGTACCGCGGCCAGTTGCGCGGGGGACGCGGCCAGCAGCGTCACGGGTTTGCCGTCGGGGATCAGCCAGGCCAGATACGTGGCCGGCCGCCCCTCGGCCTCGATATTGAACGATCCACTCACATGCCCCTCGGAGAAGAGGGTGCGGCTGCGCACATCCACGACCCACTCGCCCGCGGCCAGCCGGGCGGCGACCTCGTCGGCATCGGCGACCGGGGGCGCGGTGAGATCCACCGGCGCGGGGCCGGCCGCATTGAGCGCGCCCACGCGCGCGTAGTACGCGGGAACGTCGTCCAGGCCGGCGAGGAGCTGCGACACGAAGGCGTCGGTGCCGAGAGCGAAGGCCTCGTTGTTCCGGCGCTCCTGGCCGATGGTGCCGGCTTCGTCCGTGGGCGGTGAGGAGGCGCAGAAACTGCCGAAGCCGTGGGTGGGCAGCACCTGGACGTCGTCGTGCAACGCGTCGGCGAGACGGTGTGCCGACGCGTGCTGGGCGCGCGCCAGCCGCTCGGTCAGCGCGGGTTCGACCAGATCGGGCCTGCCCACACCGCCGATCAGCAGCGACCCGCCGGTGAAGACGGCCACGTCGTGCCCGCCGTCGGCCAGGACGTACGACGTGTGGTGCGGGGTGTGCCCGGGGGTGGCGAGGGCCCGCACCGTGAGGTCCGGCTCCAGTGCGACCTCGTCGCCGTCGGCCACCGGCGTTCTCGGGAAGGTCACCCGGGCCTCGGCCGGGACCAGATACCGGGCGCCGGTCACCCTGGCCAGTTCGAGACCACCGGACACGGCGTCGTTGTGGAGGTGGGTCTCCGCGACGTACTCGATGCGAACACCGCGCACGGCCGCGGCGGCGAGTACCCGGTCGATGTCGCGGGGCGGGTCCACCACCAGAGCCGTGTCCGTGCCGCCGCACACATAGCCGCGGTTGCCCAGCCCCTCGGTCCCGAGGGTGTCGATGAAGAACATGAGGTCCCTTCCCTGTGCCGGCCTCGTGCTTCACGCGTGTACCCAGCGGATCGCCCGTACTCCGGGATGCCCCGTAGCGGTGCTACGCGCCGAAGGGGTAGCGGCGCTAACGAATCAGTGTTAGCGTCGCTACCGCAGAGGCGGGCAACGCCGCTACGGCAGCGGCGGGTCTCCGCACCCGGCGCTCGGCCCGGGCCGGTGTGCCGCAGACCGTCCGGAACCCGTCGTCCCGAGACACCGCTCAGAAGACAGGGAGCACGCCATGACCGAGCAGACCACCACCCCTCGCCGGGTCGCCGTCGTCACCGGAGGGTCCCGCGGTATCGGCCGCGAGGCCGCCGCGCGTCTCGCCGCCGACGGGTTCGCCGTCGTCGTCAACTACGCCGGCAACCAGGCCGAGGCCGAGTCCGCCGTGGCCGCGATCGCCGCCGCCGGCGGCGAGGCCCTCGCCTTCCGCGCCGACGTGGCCGACGAAGCGGCCGTCTCCGCGATGTTCGACCGCGCCGAAGAGGCCTTCGGTGGCGTCGATGTCGTCGTGCACGCGGCGGGCGTCATGATCCTCGCCCCGCTCGCCGAGACCGATCTGGACGTGCTGGACCGTATGCACCGCACCAACATCCGCGGCACGTTCGTCGTCAACCAGCAGGCCGCACGCAGGCTGCGCCGGGGCGGCGCCGTCATCAACATCTCGACGTCCATGCTCGCGCTCCGCCTGCCCGGCTACGGCGCCTATGCCGCCAGCAAGGGTGCTGTCGAGGCCATCACCATGATCCTGGCGCGCGAGATGCGGGGACGGGACGTCACCGTCAACGCCGTCGCCCCCGGCCCGACCGCCACCGAACTGTTCCTGGACGGCAAGGACGAGGAGACCATCGCGCGGATGGCCGCACAGCCTCCGCTGGAGCGGCTCGGCACCCCCGAGGACATCGCCGAGGTCGTCGCCTTCCTCGCCGGTCCCGCCCGCTGGGTCAACGGCCAGGTCCTGCGCGCCAACGGCGGCATCGTCTGAGCGGCCGCGCTCTCGGCTCCGACCCGTCCCTCGTCCGCACCCCGACCTTCTTCAGCACCCCGTCCCTCGTCAGTCCTCTCGACCGCACAAGGAGCTTCGCCATGAGCAAGACCGTCCTCATCACGGGAGCCGGTTCCGGATTCGGAGCGCTGACCGCCCGCGCCCTCGCCCGGGCCGGACACACCGTCTACGCCGCCATGCGGAACACCGAGCGCCGCAACGCCGGCCGTGTCGCCGACGCCCGGGCCTACGCCACCGAGCACGGAGTCGACCTGCGCACCGTCGAACTGGACGTCCTCTCGCAGGAATCGGCCGATGCGGCCGTCAGCACCGTCCTCGCCGAGGACGGACGGCTCGACGTCCTCATACACAACGCCGGCCACATGGTCACCGGCCCCACCGAGGCGTTCACGCCCGAGGAACTGGCCGCCGTCCACGACACCAATGTCCTCGGTACGCAGCGCGTGAACCGGGCGGCCCTGCCGCACCTGCGGGCCCAGCGGAAGGGCCTGGTGGTGTGGGTCGGATCCACCTCGACACGCGGCGGCACCCCGCCCTACCTGGCCCCCTACTTCGCCGCCAAGGCCGCGATGGACGCCCTCGCCGTCTCGTACGCCGCCGAGCTGGCCCGGTTCGGCATCGAGACCTCCATCGTGGTGCCGGGCGCCTTCACCTCCGGCACGAATCACTTCGCGACCGGCGGCCACCCCGCCGAACAGACGGTCATCGGCGACTACGAGGCCCGCTATGCGGGACTGATGGACCAGGTGGCCCGCCGGCTGGCCGACCTCGCACCGGCCGACGCCGACGTCTCGCTGGTCGCCGACGCGATCGTCACGGTCGTGGACACCCCGCACGGCTCCCGGCCCTTCCGGGTGCACGTCGACCCGGCGAACGACGGCTCCGAGGAGGTCAGCGCGGTGGCCGACCGCGTCCGGAGCGACTTCCTCACCCGGATCGGGCTCGACGACCTCCTCGCCCCGCACGCCCGGCCCCGCAGTGCGTAACACCGCTACACCGCTTGGTAGCGTCCGGTCGGTGACGACACGTGAGCGCATCCTCGAAGTGGCCGCCGACCTGGTCGACCGGTCCCCGGACGGCGATGTCTCCACCCGCGCGGTGTGCGAGGCCGCTCAGGTCGGCGCACCGGCGCTGTACCGCCACTTCGGTGACAAGGAGGGCCTGTTGTCGGCGGTGGTCGACCACGGGTTCGACAGGTACCTCGCGACCAAGCGTGAGTACGCTCCGGGCGCCGACCCGATCGAGGACCTGCGCAACGGCTGGGACACCCACGTCGACTTCGCGTTGCGGCACCCGAACCTGTACCGGCTGATGAACTCGCCCGCCATGCGCAGGCCACCGGAGGCCGCGCTCGAATCCCACCGGATCCTGACCCGCGACCTGAAGCGGGCGGCGGCCGTCGGCAAGCTGCGGCTGGCACCCGAACTGGCCGCCCAGATGGTGATGTCGGCGAATGTGGGGGTGGCGCTGATGCTGGTCTCCCGACCCGCCACCTACACGGACACGGCCATGTCGCGGCGGGTGCGGGACGCGGTGCACGCGGCGATCTTCACGCCGGACGTCTTCGCCCCCGGCGACGCTGCCGCGGCCGGGGGAGGGACGGAGGACTTCCTCATCCCGGCCACGGCGGCACGCCTCAACACGCTCCTGCACGACTCGCCCGGCCCGGCGCTCACGGGCGCGGAGGGTGCGTTGATGTCGGAGTGGCTGGACAGGCTGTCGAACATGCAGGGGTGATCACCCGGGAGGCGGCCCGTCCGTCGATCCGGCGGAAGCGACCGGGGAGGCGCCCCGGTTGTCACACCTCCCGCCGCGCTGCCCACGTGGCCGGCCCGGAGCAACTAGGCCGCCGCGCAATACCCGGCGGGCGCACGACGACAGCTACGGCACTCCCCCAAGCTCTTCGAGCAGGGGGGACCCCCACGCTGCGTTGTCGGATCGCCCGGATGCGACCGGTACGAGGCCGCACTCGCCCAGCCTCCGGCGGGGGTGCCCCCACCGCCTTGCGGTGCACCGCATCCGACGCCGCGCGCTGATCCACCGGCGATGACGGGACAGCCCCTAGGCCGCCGCGTCCCCGTCGCCTCGCCCCCCGGTGTGCTTCAGCGCCATCCGCGCGTCCACCACACCCGCCGTGAGCGACGTCCAGTACGGGTGCGTGCTCACCGTCACCGACAGGTCGAGGATCCGTCGCCGGAACTCGTCCACCTGCGCCAGCTCCTCGGCCGTGTAACCCGGGCTGGCCGGGAAGGACACCACGCGTTCATTGAGCATCTGCTTCTCGCTCGTCCAGCCCGGTTCCGGCTCCACCGACCACGGCAGCCTTCGGCACAGCGCCCTGTACTCCGCCTGTGCCTGGTGCAGCTCCAGCTGCGCGTCACGGAGGTCGTCGGGGAAGTCGTACTTTTCGGCCACAGCAGAATGGTACGCCTGTTCGAATTCGAATGGCGAGTGCCGGGCCGTGATGTCGCCCGCGAGTGTCACCGGGCGGTTCACTTGGCCGCACGTCGCCACGATCCGGTCCGGCCGCAGGGCCGTCGCGTGGCTCGTGTCGGACGTGCCCCCGCGTCAGCCCGTCCCCGCGGCGGCCGCCGCACGTGCCTCCTCCCGGGCCACCACCTCCCTCATCACGCCGGCCGGGAGTGACGGATTGGACGCCGCCGCTTCCACCACGTGCCAGTCGTCATCCGTGAGCAGGCCGGTGATGGCCGACGGCGGCAGGGCCGGATGGCCGGCGGCCGGGCGCCGTGCCTTCTTGTCCGTCAGGCAGGTGATCAGTGCCGCGGCCGGTGCGTCCGCGCGCCGCGCGATCGCGGTGAGTGCCTTGCGGGCCGGCGGGTCGTGCCGCGCGAGATCCGCGAGCAACGCCGGGGAAGCGTCCGGGTTGGCGGCCACCCCGGCCACGACCTGGACGCCGTGGGTGGCGACCATCGCCCGCAGCTGGGTGTCGGTGAGGCCGGGGTGCGGAGCCACGGCCTTGGCCACCTTGGCGTCGGGGTCGGCGGCGAGTGCGTCGCGGATCGCGTGCGGCAGGTCGCGACGTTCGGCCGGCAGAATCCGTACGGCCGCGGTCGGCGACGCGCTCAGCTCCGCCACTTCCGCTGCCGATGCGGTGGCGATCCGCGGCAGCAGCGTCGGGCCGACCCTGACGAGATCCGCCAACTGGGTGAGCACGTCGAGGGGTATGTGCGGATGGTGCAGGAGCCGGCGCCGCACGTCGTAGCCCGTGTCCGTGGCCAGGGCGCGGATGAAGGACTCGCCGAGCGACGGATTCGCGGCGAGTTCACCCCGTACTCCGGGATCGGGATCGGTGGCCAGCCGCGCGCACAGCTGCGGCGACAGGTCGGTACGGGCGGCGAGCTCGCGGCGGAACAGGATGGAGGGATGGTCGGCGAAGCCGGTGAGTGCTTCGACCGGTGTGGCCGGGTTCTGGAGCGCGGCCTGCTGCGTGTCGTGCACCGTGGACTCGTGGGAGCCGTCGCAGGAAGCCCCCGCCCGGAGGATGCAGTCGGGTCGCGGGCAGTGCGGGTCGTGCACAAAGGGGATCTCTTCGCGGTCGCAGACCAGGCACCGTTCGGCGGGATTCGCGTCGGTGCCCGTGGCCAGCACGGCCAGTACGGCCGGTGGTGTCGCCTCGTTGGCCGCCACTGCCCGGCGGACCTCGGCGTGCGGATGTCCGGCGAGCCGGGTGGCCGTCTCCGGCGTGGTGAACAGTGCCAGCTCCACGACGACGTCCAGGTCCGGGTCCGCTGCCAGTTTCTCCGTCACGTCCGGCGGAAGGTCCGGGCAGGAGGCGAGAGTCCACCGTCGCCAGGCATCGGTGTCCTCCGCGAAGCGGCGTGCCCACCCGGGAGGGCCAGCGTCCGCGTCGAGCAGTGCGAGCGCGGCCCGCGGCCGAATCGCCGGGTCGATGTCGGCGGCGGTCAGCCCGCCGCCGTGGACGAGCGTCGCCGCGTCGACGTCGCGGCGCGCGGCGAGCGCGAGAGTCTGGGCGCGGCTGAGGTCCGTGCGGTGGGTGAGGGCCGAGGCGAGATCGTCGGCCGCATCCGCATCCGCATCCGCATCCGCATCCCCATCCGCATCCGTGCCCGCGACCGTGATCGCGATCAGCCGGTCGGTCAGGTCCGGGGGCAGGGACGGGTTGGAGGCGAGCCCGAGCAGCAGGTGATTCACGGCCACATCCTGCCCGGGCGGTCGGAGGAAAGCTCCTGGATTACGGCTCCCGCCCACGGATCCGGCCGGGTGTGGCACCTCCGGGCCCGGAGGAGACTAGTTGGCTCCTTGATCAAAACAAATCTGTCATGGCCGATGTAGACATGAAGTCGCCGCCCGGGTAAGGTTCCCGAGCGGCCGCCGCCGGGGAGCGGCGGCCCGCAGGGGGGCGGAAGCATGCTGGTGACCTCTGGGCTCCGGCGCCGGGCGGCGCCGGAGCTCTTTGTGGGTGTCGCGCGCGCTGAGCTAGCCTTTGACGAATTTCCATGCAGCGGAATCCGCGTGAATTGGGTGGGTTCTCCGGCGGTTTGTGAAGAACTGGAACGAGGTTGGCATGGTTGAGAAGTCCGTAGCCCGTCCCGCGGGGGGCGGGGCCGCGCGCGGCACGGGCAAGGTCGGAGAACCCGAACTGCGCCAGCTGCTGGTCGGGTTGACGGCGGTCCGTGACGGAGACTTCGGCACCCGCCTCCCCGACGAGGCCGACGGACTGCTCGGTGACATCGCCACGGTCTTCAACGGCATGGTGGACCAGCTCTCGCTCTTCACGTCCGAAGTGACCCGTGTGGCCCGGGAGGTGGGCACCGAGGGAACGCTCGGCGGGCAGGCCGAGGTGCCCGGAGTCTCCGGCACCTGGGCCGACCTCACCGACTCGGTGAACGCCATGGCCGGCAACCTCACCACGCAGGTGCGGGACATCGCCCAGGTGGCCACCGCGGTCGCCAAGGGAGACCTCTCGCAGAAGATCGACGTGGACGCCCGTGGGGAGATCCTGGAGCTGAAGGACACCGTCAACACGATGGTGGACCAGCTCTCGGCCTTCGCCGACGAGGTCACACGCATGGCACGCGACGTGGGCAGCGAGGGCCGCCTCGGCGGGCAGGCCGAGGTGCCGGGTGTCGGTGGTGTGTGGCGCGACCTGACGGATTCGGTCAACTTCATGGCCGGCAACCTGACCAACCAGGTCCGCAACATCGCTCAGGTCACGACCGCGGTCGCCGAGGGCGACCTCTCGCAGAAGATCACCGTCGACGCGCGCGGAGAGATCCTGGAGCTGAAGAACACCATCAACACGATGGTCGACCAGCTCTCCGCGTTCGCGGGTGAGGTCACCCGTATGGCGCGCGAGGTGGGAACGGACGGCCGCCTCGGTGGCCAGGCCGAGGTGCCGGGTGTCGGTGGTGTGTGGCGCGACCTGACGGATTCGGTCAACTTCATGGCCGGCAACCTCACGGCCCAGGTGCGCTCGATCGCTCAGGTGGCCACCGCCGTGGCCGAGGGCGATCTCTCGCAGAAGATCAACGTCACGGCCCGCGGCGAGATCCTGGAGCTGAAGAACACCATCAATACGATGGTCGACCAGCTCTCGGCCTTCGCCGACGAGGTGACCCGGGTGGCCCGCGAGGTGGGTACGGAGGGCAACCTCGGCGGCCAGGCGACCGTGCGCGGAGTCTCCGGCACCTGGAAGGACCTCACCGACAACGTCAACGTCATGGCGTCCAATCTGACGGGCCAGGTCCGTTCCATCGCCCAGGTCGCCGCAGCCGTCGCCCGCGGTGATCTGTCGCAGAAGATCACCATCGAGGCGAAGGGCGAGGTCGCCGCTCTCGCCGGCGTCATCAACACCATGGTCGACACCCTGTCCGCGTTCGCGGACGAGGTGACCCGGGTGGCCCGCGAGGTGGGTACCGAGGGGCGGCTCGGCGGGCAGGCGCGCGTGCCCAATGTGGCCGGTACCTGGAAGGACCTCACCGACAACGTCAACTCGATGGCGAACAACCTCACCAACCAGGTCCGCAACATCGCCCTGGTCACCACCGCCGTCGCCAACGGCGACCTGTCCAAGAAGATCGACGTCGACGCACGCGGCGAGATCCTCGCGCTGAAGACCACCATCAACACCATGGTCGACCAGCTGTCCTCGTTCGCGGCCGAGGTCACCCGCGTGGCCCGCGAGGTCGGCAGCGAGGGCCGCCTCGGTGGGCAGGCCGAGGTCGAAGGCGTCTCGGGCATGTGGAAGCGCCTCACCGAGAACGTGAACGAACTGGCCGGGAACCTCACCCGACAGGTCCGCGCCATCGCCGAGGTCACCAGCGCGGTCGCCGAGGGCGACCTGACCCGGTCCATCACCGTCGACGCCTCCGGCGAGGTCGCCGAACTCAAGGACAACATCAACTCGATGGTGGGGTCCCTGCGCGAGACGACACGGGCCAACCAGGAACAGGACTGGCTCAAGACCAACCTGGCGAGAATCTCCGGTCTGATGCAGGGCCACCGCGACCTCGCCGTGGTCGCCGAGAACATCATGGACGAGCTCACCCCGCTGGTGAACGCCCAGTACGGCGCGTTCTACCTCGCCGTCGACGGTCGGCAGGGCACGGAACTCACCCTGGTCAGCGCCTACGGCCGTCCCGCCGGATCCTTCGAGGTCACCCGGTTCGCGCTCGGGGAGTCCCTGGTCGGCCAGGCGGCCCGAAGCCGCCGGGTGATCGCGGCGGACGGCGTTCCCGGCGACTACGTCACCCTCTCCTCCGGCTTGGGCAAAGCCGCGCCCGGCAGCCTGATCGTGCTGCCCATCCTGGTCGAGGAACAGGTCCTCGGCGTCATCGAACTCGCCTCCTTCACCGCCTTCACCGCCCTCCACCGCGACTTCCTCGAACGGCTCATGGCGACCGTGGGCGTGAACGTGAGCACCATCGTCGCCAACGCCCGCACCGACGAGCTGCTGGGCGAGTCCCAGCGCCTGACGGGCGAGCTCCAGGCCCGCTCCGAGGAACTCCAGGTCCAGCAGGAGGAGTTGCAGCGCTCCAACGCCGAACTGGAGGAGAAGGCGGCGCTGCTGGTCGAGCAGAACCGGGACATCGAGGCCAAGAACCTGGAGATCGAACAGGCCAGGGGAGAGCTCGAGACCCGCGCCCAGCAGCTCTCGCTCACCTCGAAGTACAAGTCGGAGTTCCTGGCCAACATGAGCCATGAGCTGCGTACGCCGCTCAACAGCCTCCTCATCCTGGCCCAGTTGCTGTCCCAGAACCCCACCAGGAACCTCACGCCCAAGCAGGTCGAGTACGCGGGCATCATCCACTCCGCGGGCTCCGACCTCCTCCAGCTGATCAACGACATCCTGGACCTGTCCAAGGTCGAGGCCGGCAAGATGGACATCAACCCCGAACGGGTCTCGCTGCGCCGGCTGCTGGAGTACGTCGAGGCCACCTTCCGGCCGCTGACCACGCAGAAGAGCCTCAACTTCACCATCACCACGGCCCCCGGCGCACCGTCCGACCTGCTCACGGACGACTCACGGCTGCGTCAGGTGCTGCGCAATCTGCTGTCCAACGCGGTCAAGTTCACCGAACGGGGCAGCGTCGAGCTGCGGATCGAACCGGCCGCGGACAGCGAACTGCCTCGGGCCCTTCCCCGCGGCGGTCCGGTCGTCGCGTTCCGTGTCCGGGACACCGGGATCGGCATCGCCGAGCAGCAACTCGAGGCGATCTTCGGCGCCTTCCAGCAGGCCGACGGCACCACCAGCCGCAAGTACGGCGGCACCGGGCTCGGACTCTCCATCAGCCGTGAGATCGCGTATCTGCTCGGCGGCGCCGTCACGGCCGAGAGCGCGCCGGGCCAGGGCAGCACGTTCACGCTGTATCTGCCCGTGACGCACACCGAGTTCAAGGACCGCGCCCTGCCCCGCCAGATCAGTGCCGAGCCGCACGGTGAGAAGGCGGTGGAGCCCGGTGCGCGGACCGCCCGTATCGCCATCGAGCCGCCCCAGCGCCGCCGGCGCCTGCTGGTCATCGAGGAGCGCCCCCGTGGGCTGATGTCACTGGTCACCGAGAGTGTCGTGGCCGAGTTCAGCGGCGGACGCGAACTGGCCGACCCCCGCGCGACGGTCGACGTCATCGGCACGGTCGGAGCCCAGGAGGCGGCCGCCGCCCTGGCTGCGGAGGCATGCCACTGTGTCGTGCTCGACCTGGACATGCCCGACGGCGAGGCCTTCCGGTTCCTGGAGGCGATGGACGGCGACGCGGCGCTGCGCAACGTACCGGTGCTGGCCCACAACAACCGCCGGCTGGGCGCTGCCCAGGAGCGCACCCTCCAGACGCGCGCCGAGAGCCGGCCCCTCGAACTGCTCTCCAGTCTGGACGAGTTGAGGGAGCGCATCGCGCTGTATCTGTCGGCGGACCAGCCGGGCGACGTCCTGCCGCTGATGCGGATCGAGGAAGCGGCGCACACCTCGCCGCACGACACGGACGCCACCCTCGCCGGGCGCACGGTGCTCGTCGTCGACGACGACGCCCGCAACCTCTACGCGCTCAGCGGCATCCTGGAACTCCACGGCATCCAGGTCCTGCACGCCGAGAACGGTCGCAAGGGCATCGACACCCTCGCCGAGCACCCGGGCATCGACCTCATCCTCATGGACGTGATGATGCCGGAGATGGACGGTTACGCGGCCACCGCGGAGATCCGGGGCATGCCGGCGCACAGCAGCCTGCCCATCATCGCGGTGACCGCGAAGGCGATGCCGGGCGACCGCGAGAAGTGTCTCGCCGCGGGAGCGAGCGACTACGTCACCAAGCCCCTGGACGCCAACGATCTGATCGCCTGCGTCCGCCGCTGGGTCGCCACCTAGGGTCTGTCCGCAGCCGGGCGGAACCTCCCGCCCACGACGCCCGTCCCCTCACCATGTCGCCCAGGAGCAGCGGTACGTGAACACTCAGCCACCCGGTGAGCCGGGCCGCAACGACGGTCTGCCGGGACACGCCCACGGCGCCGTGCCCGCGGCCCGGGGCGGTGATCTCGTAGCGGCCACCGTGGACCCGGCTCCGGCCGAGGGCGACCGTTCGTCCGCGGTCGGACGGCTGGCCGCGACCGTCGACCGTCTCCGCAAGGAGGTGCAGGCGGCCCACGCCGCGGCGGACGGCCGTGCGCTGATCGAGCTCGCCAAGGGCATGCTGGTCGAGCGCCTGCGATGTGGTCCTGCCGAGGCGGCACGGCAGCTCGCGGACCTCGCCGACCAGGCCGGTCTCTCGCAGCTGGAGCTGGCCGCGGACATCATCAACGAGACGGCGCGCGACCGTCTCTCCGAGGCGGTGGGGGACTTCGTAACCAAGGCGGGCACGGCCACGCCGCCGGACGACACCGTCCGGTCCGCCGCGGTACGGCTGCGTACCGCCGAGAGCGCCGCACTGGCCGCCGACGACACCCAGGCGGTCGCCGAATCGCTCCTGGAGCACGCCCTCAGTCCCCTCGGTGCCACCGCCGTCGCCGTCTGGTCCGCGGGCCACGACGGCTCCCTCACCCTCGCCGGCCACGCCGGCTTCCCCACGGAGGAGGCCGGGCGCTGGCGCTATGTGCCGCCCGGCGTGGCGACCGTGGCCCGCCAGGCGCTGGCGGAGCGCCGGACCGTGTGGCTGCGGGAGTTCGCCGAGGCCGGCGTGCCGTCCATCCACGACGAGCCCACCACGGACGGGGGGCGCGTCGCCGTGCCCGCCGGCACCGGGGGCCGCATCCTCGGCGTCCTGGAGATCTGCTGGCCCCACCATCTGCCGCCGCAGCCGCCGCAGATACAGCGCCAGATGGAGGCGCTGGCCGAACTCTGCGCCCACACACTGGGGTCGCACCCGCCGGCGGTCCCCGGCTCCCCGCCCGCCGCGAGCCCGCTCCAGCAGGACCTCGCCGAACTGGTGGACCTCGTCGACTGCCTCCACGACCCGGCCCTCGTCCTGCTGCCCCACCTCGACACCGAAGGCCACCTCGTCGACTTCCGGATTCACCACGCCAACCGCAACTTCGCCGATCCGGCCGGGCGCCCCCGAGGCGCCGTGGCCGGAACGCTGATGCTGGAGGCCTACCCCATGGCCGCCGGTGACGGAGGACTGTTCGAGCAGGCCGAGCGGGTGTGGGCCACGGGCGAGGCGTTCCGCGCCTCCCGGATGGCCCTCACCGCACTGGTCGACCAGGTGCCGCTGGAAGCCGTCGCCGACGTCGGCATCAGCCGGCACGGCGGCTCGGTGCTGCTCATCTGGCGGATCGAGGACCAGGCGGCCAGGCTCGCCAGTCTGCTCCAGCACGCCCAACGCCTGGGCCGTATAGGAGGGTTCGAGGAGAACACCGTCACCGGTGAGATCACCTGGAACGATCAGCTCAGCAGCCTCTACGGACTGCCGTCCACCGCCGCACCGGTCTCACTGGAGCAACTGCCCGCGCACGCCCACCCCGACGACGCGGTCGCCATCGGACGCTTCCTGCGGACCCTGCTGCACAAGCGGCGGCCCGCCTCCACCGCCTTCCGGCTCCAACGCCCCGACGGGGTCACCCGGCACGTCCGTGTCATCGCCGAACCGGTGCTGGACCCCGCCGCCCGGCTCCTCGCCGTACGCGGCGCCTACCAGGACATCTCGTCGCAGCACTGGACCGAGGTCGCCCTGGCCGCGACGCGTGACCAACTCGCCCACACCGAACAGGAGTCGGCCGAACGCAACCGGCTCGCCCTGCAACTCCAGCACGCGATCATGCCGCCCGCACGCGGTCCCCTCGACGCTCCCGGTCTGCGCGTCGGCGTGCGCTACCGGCCCGCCGAGACCGAGCACCTGGTCGGCGGTGACTGGTACGACGCCTTCGTTCTGCCCTCCAAGCAGGTCCTCGTCTGCGTGGGCGACATCGCGGGCCACGGCATCGAGGCGGCCACCAGCATGATCGTGCTGCGCAACGCGCTGCGCGGTCTCGCCGTCACCGGCGCCGGACCGGCACAGCTGCTGACCTGGCTCAACATCGTGGCCCACCATCTGACCGAACAGGTCACGGCCACGGCCGTCTGCGGACTGTACGACCCGGACCGCCGCACCCTGCGCTGGGCGCGGGCCGGGCATCTGCCGCCCGTCCTCGTGAGCGGCGAGACGACCGCCAACCTGCCGCTCATCAAGGGCATGCTCCTCGGCGCCGTCGCACAGGCGGCGTACGAGGAGGGCGAGGTCCAGCTGGAGGTCGGCGACACCCTGCTGATGTACACGGACGGACTGGTCGAGCGCAGGGACTCCTCGCTCCAGGACTCCCTGCGCCATCTGATCGTCACCGCGGGCCTGGCCACGCCCTCGCTGGAGCACCGGCTGGACCGGCTGCTCACGCACAGCAGGGCGGACACCGACGACGACACCTGCGTCGTCGGTATCCAGGTGGTGTGACCGCCGGGCCGCTGCCGGACAACCGGGAGCGGGGGCCGCTACTGCGAGGGCTTGCCGTCGTCGGCGCCGAGCCCGCGCTCGACCTCGCTCTGGTCCTGGAGCTTGCGCGCCTTCTCCTGCAGTCGCTGACGCCTCCGCGGGTCCGTCGACTGCTCAGCGGCTTCACTCAGCTGCTGTGCCTTGTCCCGCATCTGCTGGGCTCGGCCGGATTCACCTGCAATGCTCATCGTCACTCCTGCTCAGGCCGTGGTGGGGCTACTGCCGCGCGGGCGTACTCCGAGATAGCTCTCCGCCAGACGTACCGCCTCGAGGGCGGTGCGCCGGCCCATGAGGACGCACAACGTGGTTGCGGCATCCCGAAAGCTCGCGCTGATCTCGGCATCGGCCGGGTTGCGCAGCATGCGGCGTTCCTGCAGACGGTAGTTGCTCAGAAGCTCGGCGACCACAGGTTCGTTCGGCATCAGCATCAAGACCTCCCCGGACGCGGGTCTGATCCATTCTTCGCCCGGCCGTCCCCGCTTCGCCATTCGAGACCGGAAGCGGCCACCACGGAGCGTCAGCCGGGAGGCCGCGGAGGCGGTGGAGGCGGTGGAGGCGGAGGCGGCGGAGGCGGTGGAGGCGGTGGAAGACGGTCGATGCCGGGCGCGGCCCCGGGCCACACCAGCAGCACCGGACACGGAGCGTGATCGACGACGAAACGCGTGGCGGGGCCGAGGCTGCGGGGACCCAGACGGTGCCGGTCGCCGTCCCGGGCGCAAACGAGCAGGTCGGCACCCTCGGCGGCGGTGACGACCTCACGCTCCACGCGGCCGTGCGCGAAACGGCGCTCGGCGGGTCTGCCGAGGCGTTCCGCGGCCCGGTCCAGGAGTTCGGCGGCGGCGGACGCAGAGAGGGCCGCCACCTGGTCCCCGGGGTCGCGTTCCGGGTGGCCGCGGCCGAGCAGACCCGCGAACGCTCCGTGAGCGGTCTCGGCCACGTCGTCGCCGGTGACGTACAGCAAGGTCACATCGGCCCGGGCGGGAACCTGCGCCCGTGCGGCATCCACGCACGCCCGCCACGTGCCCTCCGTGATCCAGATGATCACTGTCACGGATTCAGCCCCCTCCGGTCGCCTGCAACATCGCCCACAGGGCCATGGTGGCGGCGACAAGGGTCGGAGGCACAGTCCACAGGCCGAGGCGGGTGAAGTCGCCGAGGCCGGAATCGGTGTCGTGCTCCCGCAGGACCCGCCGCCACAGAAGGGTGGCGAGCGAGCCGACGTACGTGAGGTTCGGCCCGAGGTTCACGCCGATCAGCGCCGCCAGCACGGCTCCCGGACCGCTCGACGCGACGATCGGCAGCAGGGCGAGGATCGCGGGGAGGTTGTTGATGAGATTGGAGAGGACGGCCGCCAGGGCCGCGATCGCCAGCAGCGCGCCCAGGCTGTCTCCGTGCGGCAGCACCTGGCTGATGCCGCTCTCCAGCCCGTGGTCGACGACCGCCTTGACGACGACGCCCAGCGCGAGGACGAAGAGACAGAACTGCGGGCTCGCCGCCCCCACCATGGCCCGTACGGATGTCTTCCGCCGGACCAGCGCACGGACGCCGAGGACGACGGCGCCGCCCAGCGCCGCCCACGCCGGCTCGGCGCCCAGGAGCGAGGCGACGACGAATCCGGCGAGCGTCAGACCCAGGACGACGAGGGTGAAGACCGGTACGGCGACCCGCCCGGCCTTCGGCTCGTCCGGTGCGCCGGCGGCCAGGTCGGCGGCGAAGAAGCGGCGGAAGACCACGTACTCGATCACGATGACGATCAGCCAGGCGGGCGCCATCAGGACCGCGAACCGGGTGAAGGTCAGGCCGCTGGCGGTGAAGGCCAGCAGATTGGTCAGGTTGGACACCGGCAGCAGCAGCGACGCCGAATTGGCGAGATGGGCCGTGGCGTACACATGCGGGCGCGGTCTGGCTCCGACGCGGGTGGCGGCGGCGAACACCACCGGGGTCAGCAGCACGACGGTCGCGTCGAGGCTCAGGACGGCCGTGATCAGCGCCGCCGCCGCGAACACGCCCCCCAGCAGCCGGTCGGCCCGCCCCCGGCAGGCGCGGGCGACGACATCGCCGGCCGCGGTGAAGAGCCCGTCGACCGCACAGAGCTGAGCCAGGACCAGAACCGCGGCGAGGAAGCCCACGACCGGAAGGAGGCTCTGCGTCTGCTCCCAGGCCTCGGCGGGGGAGACCGCGCCGAGGGCCACGAGGAGCGCGGCCGCGGGGACCGCGGCGACGGCTTCCGGCCATCCGCGGGGGCGCGCCACGGCGAAGGCCAGTACGGCGAGCAGCAGGGCGACGGAGAGGATCTCGGCGACGACGGAGTTCAGAGTTACCCCAGGGAGCGGGAGGCGCGCGGCGGCGGTGACACCGGTCAGCATCGTACGTGGGCAGCGGGTTCCCGCCGACCGCGCCCGGACGTGCATCCGGTACCCGGGTACAGGTCTACCGTCGGGGAAGAGGGGCCGCACAAGGGGAGTGCGTACGTCACGGAAGAGGGAGCGGACATGACCATGTGGGTGCCGGAAGCCTGCACGCTGCCGACGACGGAGCAGCCACTGAGGCTCGCGGAGTTCGACGCCCTGTTCGCCCGCTCGTTGCACCGCGTCGAGCGGGTGGCGCCCAGGTCGGTGCGGCTGGTTCTCGACCCTGCGGCCGACGGACCGGCGCGCGAACTCGCCCGGCGGGAGAGCGCCTGCTGCTCGTTCTTCACCTTCGGTTTCACCGAGTCGGACGACGGCCGGACGGTGATGGAGGTGACGGCACCCGCCGCGTACGCCGACGTCGTGGACGCGCTCGCGGACCGGGCGGACGGAGCCCGGGAGGGGGCATGACCACCGTGGCCCTGCGCAGCGGCCGGGTCGCGGAGGCGGCCGGTGGAGGCCGCGGGGCACCGGCACACGGGAGCCGGGTTGGGGCCGCGAGCGGGCACGGAGCAGGATCGAGGAGACCGACGAATAGGTCGCCGACCTCATGACGGTCCGCATGACGGTCCGCGCCTCACTCGTCTTCGCGTCGGCGGTGGGCTGCGAGGATCTGACGGGATGTGCGGCGAGCCCCGGATGCCCGCTGCCTTTCACGGACGTGGCAGAGCAGACCTGACAGAGGGGGAGCGCGGTGGGGGCGAGTGCTGAGCACAGGGAGGACGGCAGTGGTGGGGGATGCCTCGCGTGCGATCTGATCTCCGGTACCGTCGCGCCCGCGGGCGGGACGGTCAGCCGGACCGGTCACTGGACCGTAGAACACTGCGTCGGACCGCTCGGACTCGGCACCCTCATCGTCAAGCCGCTCAGGCATGTCGTGCATGTCGCGGACCTCACCGCCGACGAGTCCGCCGAACTCGGCCCGCTGCTGCGCCGGACCAGCGAGGCCGTCACCGCGGTGACGAGCCCCGAGCAGGTGTACGTATGCCTCTGGTCGCACGCCGGCCGCGTCCCCGGCCACATCCACTTCGTCGTCCAGCCCGCCCGCGCCGATGACATGGCCCGGCACGACGCGTACGGTCCCGCGCTCCAGGTCGCCATGTTCGGAGCCGGCCGTGTACCCCGCGAGGCGGACGTGGTGGACGTCTGCGACCGCCTGCGTGCGGCCCTGGCCGAACCGGCCCTGTGACCTCTGCTGCCCGGCAGACGAAAAACCGCGGGCCCGGAGCCGCTTCGACTGCTAGCGTCCGCGGCATGAAGCGCGCCGACCTGACGACGACGCCGGAGAGTGTCCCGGCGCGCTGACTGCTGACCCAAGTCGAAGCCCCGGGGCGAGTGCCCCGGGGCTTCGCCGTGCGGCCACTCGCTCCCTTCCCGCGAGGAGACCGCCATGCACGACCACCGAAGGCTCGGACGTGAACTGGACCTGTTCGACACCGACCCGCTGATCGGCGCCGGTCTGCCGTACTGGCTGCCCGACGGAGCGGTCGTACGGCATGCGCTGGAGGAGTACATCCGCGGCGCGGAACAGCGGGCCGGCTACCGGCATGTGTACTCACCGGTGCTCGGAAAGCGAGAGCTGTACGAGATCTCCGGCCACTGGTCCCACTACAGCGAGGACATGTTCCCGCCCATGGACATCGGCGGGGAGCAGGTGGTGCTGCGTCCGAGCCTGTGTCCCCATCACGCGCTCATGTACCGCTCCCGACCGCACAGTCACCGCGAACTGCCCCTCAGAATGGCGGAGCTCGGAGGCATGTACCGCTCCGAACTCTCGGGCGTGCTCGGCGGGCTGACCCGTGTCCGGGCCATCCATCTCAACGACGCCCATGTCTTCTGCACCGCCGATCAGGTGGCCGAGGAGGCGCGGGCCGCCCTGGAGCTGATCCGTGAGGCGTACGGCGTCCTCGGCATCCGGCCCGTCCGCCACCGGCTGTCCCTGCCCGGAGCGGGCGGGAAGTACGTGGCGGACCCGGGGATGTGGCAGCGGGCGGCCCTGCTGCTGCGGGAGGTGCTCGACGCGTCGGGCGTGCCGTACGAAGCCGTCGAGGGCGAGGCGGCGTTCTACGGTCCCAAGATCGACGTCCAGGTCGCGGACGACGCGGGCCGGGAGGCGACCCTGTCGACCGTGCAGATCGACTTCCATCAGCCCGGGCAGTTCGATCTGCACTACATCGGTGCCGACGGCGCGAAACACCGCCCGGTCATGGTCCACCGCAGCATCATCGGCAGCGTGGAGCGGGCCGTCGCGCACCTCATCGAGCTGTACGGCGGTGCCTTCCCGGCCTGGCTGGCACCCACCCAGCTGGTCGTCCTGCCGGTGACCGACGCACAGGTGCCGCGCTCCGCAGAGGTGGTACGGCGGGCCGTCGAACAGGGGCTGCGGGCCGAGCTTTCGGGGCCGGAGCACGGCAGTCTGGGTGCGCGGATCAGGGCCGCCCGGCTCGTCCCGCACCAGGCGGTGATCGGCTCCGAGGAGGCCGCCGACGACCTGGTCGCCCTGCGCCTGCGGGACGGACGCCGGCTGAAGGCGTTGTCCGCGGACCAGGCCCTGGCCCGGATCGGTGCGCTCGTCGCGGTGCGCAGCCGCGAACTGTGGGACACCCCCGGCGAGTAGTCGACTCCCCGCTTTTGCCGAATCGGCAACAACCGTCGTACCGCTGCTCCCTGCCCCCGCATGATCGTGGGCAGCGGCGGCGGTGCGCCGGCCGCCGAACAGACGCAGACGTTCCCGGGGAGGAACCATGTCGCAGCCCACCGAGACACCCGCGCAGCCGACCGATGAGGCCGTACACCGCCTGGTGGATGTTCCGGGTGGCCGTATCCACCTGGTGGAACAGGGCAGCGGCCCGCTCGTCCTCCTGGTCCACGGGTTCCCCGAGTCGTGGTACTCCTGGCGCCACCAGCTTCCCGCGCTGGCCGCCGCGGGATACCGCGCCGTCGCGATCGACGTCCGCGGCTACGGACGTTCCTCGAAGCCCCGCGACGTGGACGCGTACCGGATGCTCGCCCATGTGGCCGACAACGTCGGCGTCGTACGTGCCCTCGGTGAGGAGACCGCGACGGTCGTGGGCCACGACTGGGGCTCACCCATCGCCTCCAGCTCGGCGCTGCTCCGCCCCGACGTCTTCACCGCCGCCGCCCTGCTCGGCGTGCCCTACGCACCGCGGGGCGGCGGGCGGCCGACGGAGCTCTTCGCACAGTTCGGCGGGGCGGCCGAGTTCTCCATGAGCTACTTCCAGGCGCCGGGCCGCGCCGAGTCGGAGATCGAGCCCGATGTACGGGGCTGGCTCGCCGGCTACTACGCCGCGCTCTCCGGCGACACCGCACCGTCGGACGGCGACGGCAGCCTGTTCTTCGTCCCGCCGGGGGCGCGGATGCGCGACCGCTTCCCGGGCGATGTCCGGCCGGCCTGGCTCACCGAGGCCGATCTCGACGTCTACGCCGGGGAGTTCGAACGGTCCGGGCTGACCGGAGCGCTCAACCGGTACCGCAACATCGACCGCGACTGGGAGGACCTGGCAGCCTGGGACGGCGCGCCGCTCACCCAGCCCTCGCTGTTCATCGGCGGCGAACGCGACGCGTCCATCGTCTGGCTGGCG
Organism: Streptomyces sp. AM8-1-1; assembly: GCF_032229325.1. Taxonomy (NCBI): domain Bacteria; kingdom Bacillati; phylum Actinomycetota; class Actinomycetes; order Kitasatosporales; family Streptomycetaceae; genus Streptomyces; species Streptomyces sp. AM8-1-1. The sequence continues at coordinate 839,025 of NZ_CP135086.1, read as the reverse complement.
GACGCCATCAAGGCCTTCCCGGCGACACTGCCGGGCCTCGTCTCGTCGCACATCATCGAAGGCTGCGGCCACTGGGTCCAGCAGGAACGGGCGGACGAGGTCAACCGCCTGCTGGTCGACTGGCTGACCACGGTGCACCGGAACGCCTGACGCGGACCGTCCGCCGGTCGTCAGGACCGGTTGCTCTCCCACCGGTCGGCGTCCGGGTCGGCCGCGATCTGCCCGAGCGTGCGGCCGCTGCGGGCGGAGCGGGCCCGTTTGGGGTCGGGTGCGTCCTGGTCGGAGGCATGGGTGTCGTTCCGCTTCACCAGCATCCATGCCTCACGGTCGTCGTCGCCGTCTCCGCCGCGGAACCGCGTGAGCGCGTAACCGCCGTGCAGCTTGCGGCCGTCGAGCCAGAACGAGGCATGGCCCTTCTCCAGGGCCTTCTCGAACTCCTCGGGGCTGCCCTTCGGCCGGTAGGTGCCCTCGTCCCAGATGATCACCGTGCCGCCGCCGTACTGCCCCTCGGGGATGATGCCCTCGAAGTCCCGGTAGTCCAGCGGATGGTCCTCGGTCGGCATCGCGAGGCGCTTGTCGTGCGGATCGTGCGAGGGCCCCTTGGGGATCGCCCAGGACTTCAGGACGCCGTCGACCTCCAGCCGGAAGTCGAAATGGACGCTGCGGGCGTCGTGCAACTGGACGACGAACCGGGGGGCCGATCCGGACGCCGGGGCACCGCCCTGCGGCTCTCGCGTCTTGTCGAAGTCCCGCTTCCTGCGGTACTCCGACAGGTCGTCCTTCCCGGCCATGGTGAGCCGCCTTTCCTGTGGGGGCTTTCCCGTGCGGGCTTTCCCGTGCGGGGTGTGCCGGGCGGGTCAGCCCGCCGCCGGTTCCTCCCTGACCACGTCGGCCGGTTCCTTGTCGTCGCGCAGCCCGAGGAACCGGGGGTGGCGCAGCATGCCGTCACGCGTCCACTCCGTGAACCCGACCTGTGCGACGAGCCGAGGCTCCACCCAGTGCACGCCTCGCTCGCGGACCACTCCGGCGAAGGGGGACTGCCGCTGCCCCAGGCCGTCCAGCGCTCCGCGCAGCCGGCGGAGTGCGGCCTGGTCGTAGCCGGTGCCCACCTTTCCCGCGTACCTCAGTTCCCCATCCGCGTAGTAGCCGATCAGCAGTGCGCCGAAGCCGACCCGGCTGCCCGCCGGTTCGGTGAATCCGCCGATGACGAACTCCTGCGCCCGGGCGCACTTGAGCTTCAGCCAGTCGGGTGAACGCCGGGGCAGGTAGGACCCCTCGGCCCGCTTGGCGATGAGGCCTTCCCAGCCCCGGGCGCACGCCTCGTCCAGCTCGCGCTGCCCGCCCTGATTGCGGTGCGGTGTGAAGCGCACGGGAGGAGCGAAGTCCAGCGCGCGCCGCAGCAGTGACTTGCGTGTCCGCAGCGGCAGACGCCGGAGATCCTTCCCGTCGAGCGTGAGCAGATCGAAGAGGTAGTACGTCACCGCGACCCCGCTCGCGCGCGCCTTCCGCGGGTCGGTCAACTGCATGCGCTGCTGGAGCCGGCTGAAGTCGGTGCGGCCGTGGGAGTACGCCACGATCTCGCCGTCCACCGTGAAGTCCTCGCACGACTGCGCCGCCAGCGCCTCCACCAGCTCGGGATAGCTGTTGTTCATGGCGCGGCCCGTGCGCGACAGCAGCCGCGTCCCCTCGGGGGCGCGGACGGTCAGCGCCCGGATGCCGTCGAGTTTGCGCTCGAAGACCCAGGTGTCGTCGAAGACGCGGCGGTCGCTGAGCACCGCCAGCATCGGGTGCGTCGCGAGGTCGTCCCCGGAGGGGGCGGCGCTCAGCAGGCGCCGCTGCGCGGCGGGAAGCGCGTCGAGGAGGCCGCTCATGGGAAGCGTGCCGAGTCGGGGCCGCGCGTCACGGCCCGCGGACTCAGCGGCCGACGGCCCTGGCCAGCTGGGCCTTCGTCATCGAGGACCGTCCCTCGACGCCCTTCTTCTTCGCCTCGGCGTACAGCTGGTCCTTCGTCGGCCCCTGCGCACCGCTGTGCGAACGCTCGCCGCCACGCTGAGAGGCGGACTTCGGGTCCTGGGTGGACGTCCTGCTCGCCGTCTTCGCCTCGCCGGAACGCGCGCGCTCCTTGTTCACGGTGCGCGAGGCGATCTCCTTGGCACGGCCGGTGGAGGCGCCGCGTTCCTCGGCACTCTCCTTGATGTGTTCGTACTGACGCTCGCGCTTGGGGCTGGAACCTCGCGGCATGGCCGTCTCCTCGTACTCCTTGTGCGTCCGATTCCCGTGGTGCGCCGGTCCGCGCGGCCGAAGGCCACGCTCCGGTATAGGCCGTCGGTACCCGGATCTCGGCCGGGAACACACCCACTTTCCACCGATTGGTCTCTTCGTGCACCGCGAGCGTGGTGTCCGTCCTGGCGGGTACCCGAGCGGCGGAACCGGCGGCCGCGGGCACGCGGTCGTCCGTCGGAGGTCGGAGGAGGACAGTGCGATGACTCAGAAGGTTCGCGAGATCATGACCGGCCCACCGGTCACCGTCGGCGCGCTCACCGCCGTCAGCGAGGTCGCGCACCGGATGCGGGACGCGGACATCGGCGCCGTCCTCGTCACCGACGGGGATCGGCTGCGCGGTCTGGTCACCGACCGGGACCTGGTGGTCAGGGTGATGGCCGAGGGACGGAACCCCGACGACACGACAGCGCAGGAAGCCTGCAGCGACGAACCCGTCACGGTCGCCGCCGACGACGACGTGCTGCGGGCCGTGCAGCTGATGCGCAAGCACTCGCTGCGCCGGCTGCCCGTGCTCGACGGCGGGAAGCCCGTGGGCATCATCGCCCTGGGGGACCTGGCCATCGAGCGCGACCCCACATCGGCACTCGGCGACATCAGCTCCACTCCGCCGAACGACTGACCCCGCGGCCCGTGCCGGACGGCGTCGACCTGACGCGGCGCGGGCCCGTCGCGGTCCGCGCTCGGCCCCGCACTCGGGTGGCCGGTCGTGTCCCGCGCCACCAGAAGGCCTGGGTCATGCCCGCGAAGCGGACGAGACCTCCGGCCACGATCTAGGCTGGTGCCATGGCCAGGATCAACGACGTCGGCGGCATGGAGGGCTTCGGCCCCATCGACACCACCGACGACACCGAGCCCTTCCACGCGGACTGGGAAGCCAGGGTCTTCGCGCTGAACCGTGCCCTGGTCGCGGGCAACGTCTTCAACCTCGACGAGTTCCGCGACGCCGTCGAATCCATGCCGCCGTCCGACTACTTGGCCGCCTCGTACTACGAGCGCTGGCTCCACGCCATCGTCGCCCTCCTGGAGGCGAAGGGTGTCATCGAGGCCGGTGAGCTCGATGACTGACACCGCCGACCGCTTCACGCCCGGCGCGCGCGTGCGGACGATCCACCACGACCCGCCGCACCACACGCGGCTCCCGCGCTACGCCCGCGGCAAGCTGGGCACCGTGGTCGAGCCCGAGGGCCGGTCCCCGCTCGCCGACATCCGATCCCAGGGCCGCGACGACGCCCCGGTCGAGCAGGTCTACGCCGTACGCTTCGCTGCCCGCGAACTGTGGGGCGCAGGCGACCACCACGTCGTGCTCGATCTGTCCGAGAGCTATCTGGAGGACGACCGCCCGTGACCGGAACCCACGCCGACGCGGCCGTCTCCCGTCGCGTACGCCGCCTGGAAACCCTTCTCGAAGAGCGCGGCGTGATCACGGGCGCCGCCGTGGACGAGGTCATCGACGCCTTCATGAACGAGGCGTCACCGGCCAACGGGGCCCGGGTGACGGCCCGCGCCTGGACGGACCCGGCCTTCCGCGCACGACTGCTCGACGACGGCACCGCGGCCGTCGCCGAGCTGGGATTCGCGGCCGGGGGAGTGCAACCGCAGCGCCTGCGCGTCGTCGAGAACACCGCCGACACGCACAACGTCATCGTCTGCACACTCTGCTCCTGCTACCCGATCCGGCTGCTCGGGCCGTCCCCGAGCTGGTACAAGAGCGAGGCCTACCGGTCCAGGGTGGTCCGTGAACCCCGGTCCGTACTGGCGGAGTTCGGCCTTCACCTGCCGCCGGAGACCCGGATCACGGTGTGGGACTCGACGTCCGAGACGCGGTACATGGTCCTGCCGCGACGACCGCAGAACACCGAAGGGCTCTCCGAAGAGGAGCTGGCGGCCCTGGTGTCCCGCAACGCGTTGATCGGCACCGCAGCCCTCTGACCCGCGCCCCGACCGCCTCTGGGGTCTGTCGTTCGGATCAGGCTGGGTCAGTGAGTGGGTCCCCCCCCCACGCCCCAAGGGCTACGCGGGATCGCGTGCCAGGGCACGCGATCCCCGCAAGATCCGAACAACAAGCCCTAGCCGAGGGGTTCCGCGACAGCCGTCGTACGGAATCGGGCGCGGTAGACCGTCGGCGAGACACCGAGCGTGTTCCGGAACGTGCGCCGCATGGTCTCCGCCGACCCGAATCCCGAGCGGCCGGCGACCTCCTCGACCGGATCGCTGCCCGCCTCCAGCAGTGCCTGGGCGGCCTCCAGCCGCACCGACTCCAGATACTGACCCGGTGTCATCCCGATCTCGCTGCGGAAGAGTCTGGTGAGGTGCCGTGCGCTGACGCCCGCATCGCGGGCCAGTGCGTCGAGACCGTACGGTGCGCCGGGGTCGGCCCCGACGGCGTCCATCACCCGGCGCACCACGGGGTGCCCGGACTCCCGGGGCGTCAGGCGCGCGCTGAACTGGGACTGCCCGCCCGGCCGGGCCATGAACACCACGAGCTCGCGGGCCACGTTCCGGGCCATGTCCGGTCCGTGGTCCTCCTCGACCAGCGCCAGCGCGAGGTCGATGCCCGCGGTGACGCCCGCGGAGGTGACCACGTGGCCGTCCCGGACGAACACGGGATCGGCCTCCACCCGCACCTCGGGGTAGGCGGCCGCCAGCTCCCCGGCGAGCTGCCAGTGGGTCGCCGTACGCCGCCCGTCGAGCACGCCGCTCTCCGCCAGGACGAACGCGCCCGCACACACGGACGCGACCCGCTTCGAGCGGTCCGCGAGCCCGCCCGCGAACGCGACGAGATCGCGGTCCGCGACCGCCCCGCGCCAGTCCTTCCGGCCGGGCACCACCACCGTGCCGACGCGTCGCGGCAGGCTCTCCGGCCCGCCGTCCACCCCCACACGCACCCCGGACGACGTCCGGACATCGGCCCCGGTGAGGGAGACGATCCGGACGTCGTAGCGCGCGCCGTAGCCGTTGGCCGTCGTGAACACCTCGGCCGGGCCGGTCACATCGAGCAGCTGCACCTCGTCGAACGCCACCACGGCCACCACATGGCGCGCCGGGCCGCCGGTCACTCGGGCCACGGGGAGTCGACGATCGTACGGACGAAGTCACCCCGCTGGAAGCCCGGCACAAAGTGTTCGAGCACATCGGCCTTGACGTTGCCGAACGTCGTCTCCGGCTTCGGCCGGATCCCGTCCGTGAACGCCGCCAGGATGCGCTGCTTGAAGTCGGGGCGCGGATGAAGCGCGACGACGGCCGCGCGCTCCGCGTCCGAGAGGTCCCCGTAGCCGATGCCCAGGACGTCGTACTCGACGCCCGCCGTCACCAGCGCCACCTCGGGCTCCATGAACTCGGGAATCCCCGGGGTGGTGTGCAGGGCGATCGCCGTCCACACCCGCCGGACGCTGTCCTCCGGCACCTGCCGGGCCGCCAGGAAACGCCGTGCCTCGTCCGCGCTGTCCACCTCGAAACGCCGCCCGCTGGTCCTGAACCGCTCGCCGAGGCCCAGGTCGTGGAACATCGCTCCGACGTACAGCAGCTCGGGATCGAACGACAGATCACGGTGACGGCCCTGGAGGGCGGCGAAGAAGTACACACGGCGGGAGTGGCCGTAGATCAGCTCGTCGGTCGTGTCGCGCACCAGCTCGGTCGCCTCGCGGGCGAGCCGGGTGTCCGGAACGCGCACTCCGGCGGGCGCGGGAGAGGTGGTCGTCATCGCTGTCACAGACCTTTCGTCATCGGGGTGCCGGTCGGTCCGACCACTCCAGCTTCGACCGCCGCTGCCGGCGCCGCCATGGCTGTGAGGCCGGACAACCCACAGATACGGACACCCCTTCCGGCGCGCGGAATCCTGTGAGGGGCGGCGTGACTCAAGGGGCCTCCGTGGCCTTCTCCGACTCCGAGTCGTCCGGGGCCACGACGGAGCGGGTGAGCGGAATCCGGGACAGTGCGAGAACACCCGCGGCGATCAGGGCGACACCGCAGAGCTGGGGCAGCAGCCACCAGCCGGAACGGACCTCCTCCTCGTACAGGGTGATGCCGAGCGCCAGGCTGACCGCCGCGTCGCCGAGTGTGAGCGCGGGCTGGGACGCCACCAGAGGGCCTGCCTGCATCGCGTTCTCCAGCAGGAAGAGCGCGCAGACGCCGGCCGCGGCGAAGCCGTAGGTCTGCCAGGCACTGAAGAACGCAGCGATGCCCTGGTCGTCGAGAATGTGCATCGACGCCTTCATCAGCGCCGCCGTCAGGGCGTAGCTGATCGCTGTCGCCCCTCCCAGACAGGCCGCACGCGCGCGGCCCTCGGGACGCTTGAGCCCCGCAAGGGCGAGGACGACGACCGCCCCCACGCAGACGGCCAGCGCGGGAATCCAGCGGTCCAGTGCCACATGGGTGCGGTTGCCGGTCGGGGCCGCGGAGGCCAGCGCGACCACCAGACCGCCCACGACGACCGCCACGGCCAGCCAGCCCGTGCGCGGCAGATGCCGGTGCATCAGCAGGGAGGCGACGACGAGGGTGAGCGGCAGTTCGAGGACGAACAGCGGCTGCACGATCGTGAGCGGCCCGGTCGCCAGCGCCAGCGCCTGGCAGACACCTGCGGCGATCACCGCGAGGATCCCGGCCAGCCACACGGGACGCCGCAGGAGATCCAGCATCAGCCCGGCGCGGAGCCCCTCGGACCGCGGCACCGTGAGGGCCGCCTTGCGCTGAAGGACGGTGGCGACGGCGTTGCTGAACGCCGCGCAGAGCGCGAAGACGACCGGGAGCAGGGTGTGCAGCGTGGCGGCCTCCAGAGGACAGGCGAGGCGCGCCCCGCCGGTGGTCTCCTGCCATGGTCACCTCGCCGCGGCCCTCCGCGCGATCGGGACGCGCCCGGGCTGCGGACCGTTGATCACGAGCCGACAATGGGACCGGGGAGCCCGCCGGACCGCGCGTGGCTCCCACCGGCGGTGCCGCGGCTGAGAGGAACGTGCCCATGCGCGTGCCGAAGGCGGACCGTACGACGATCGTGCACCGCGCCGTCCGGGTGAGTGTGGCGTCCTGCGCCGGGTTCTACCCGTTCGTCTACGCGGTGGACCGGCCCGCGGTCGCGCTGTACGCCCTGTTCGCCCCCGTGGCGCTCGGCATGCTCTCGCCGATCCCCGGGTCCGGACGCGTCCGGGCCGGTGTGATCCTGCGGGCACTGCCCGTCGGCCTGGTGCTCGTCGCTCTGGGCACCGTCCTCGCCGTGGAGACCTGGGCGGCCGTCGCCGGCATGCTGGTCGTCGGCTTCCTCCTGGCCTTCGCAGCCGTCGGAGGACCACTCCCGGCGGGAGCGGCGCCCGGACTCCAGCTCTTCTACATCCTCGCCTGCTTCCCGCCGTACGCGCCGGGGGCCCTGGGTCAGCGGCTGGCGGGCCTGACCCTCGGCGTACTCCTGCTCGCGGCCTGCGAGGTCCTGCTGCTGCCCGCGCCGGCCACCGTCTCCTACCGGGAGCTCCTCGCCGATGCCGTGGCACTGGCGGGCCGAGCCGCGGCCACCGCCGACTCACCGTCCGAGCGACAGCAGGCTGCCGACGAGACACCTGCCGTGCAGCCGCCGGTCGCGGACGACAGACCGGTCGCGCAGCCGCCCGTCGCGGACGACACGTCGGCCGAGCGGCTGCGGGAATTCGGCGGGCGGCTGCGGCTGTCCCGGCTGCCGACCGCCGAGCGGCCGGCCGGCGCAGGCCGCAGGGACCGCGCCCTCGCACAGGCCAGCGGTGCCGCGCGCAGGCTCCTCGTACAGCTGGCACGGTTGCGGGACGCCCCCGCCTCGGTGGACGCTGCCTCGGCCGCGATGCTCGACCGCGTCGCGGCCCTCTGTGCCACCGCCGCGACCGCGCTGCGCGGCGGACAGCCGATGCCTGCGTACGGGATGATGGGGCTCGGCGCCGCGATCGACGAATTCCAGGCGGTACGGACGGCGCAGACGACGAATCCGTCCGAGGCCGCGCCGCCTCTTCAGGTACTGCGCCGACAGGCCGCGGTTCTCGCGATCGCCGAGTCCGCCCGGATCCTCGAGACGTCGGTCCGTATCGGTCTCGACGGCAGGCGTACTCCGGGCGTCCAGCCGCAGGAACTGTTCTGGTACGCCGGTCTCACGTCCGCCCGCCTCTGGTGGCGGCGCGTCGCCGGCAACACCACCCTGCGCTCGGTCCAGTTCCAGAACGCCGTGCGGATCGCCCTCGGTCTGGGAGCAGCCCGCCTGGTGGCCGGCTCCCTCGACCTCACCCACGGCTTCTGGGTGCTGCTCGCGGTGCTCACCCTGGGCCGCACGACGGCGACGGAGACATGGTCGGCGGTGCGCTCGGCCCTCATCGGCACCCTCGTCGGCGCCACGGCGGCGGGGGCGCTGCTCCTCGCGGTCGGACACCACACCGATGCGTACGCCGTGGTCCTCGCACCGGCCATGCTCGCCGCCTTCGCCCTCGGGCCGATGCTGGGAGTCGCCTGGGCCCAGGCACTGTTCACCCTGGTGGTGTCGGCGGCCTTCGCCCAGATCGCCCACGTCTCCTGGCAGTTGGCCGAGGTCCGGCTCATCGACGTGGTCACCGGCAGCGTCATCGGGCTGCTGTGCGGGCTCCTCGCCTGGCCCGCGGGCGCCCGGCGCGAGGTGCACAGGAACATGGCCGCGCTGCTGCGCGCCTCGGGTCCGCTGATCCCAGCGACCGTGCGCGTCCTGCTGCCGGCGGGCCCGGAGCCGCAGCCCACGACGCTCCCCGCGCTGCACCGGCTGCGCCTCGCGGAGGCGGCCTACCTCCAGTTCGAGAGCGAGCCCGGGCAGCGGCCGGCCGATGCAACGGACTGGCACGCCGTCCTCATCACCGCGAACGACATCCTCCTCGGCGTCCAGCTGCTGCCCCGCTTCGACCCGCCTCCGGCCGCGGGCCGGCCGGACGACGTGGCGTGGGCGCGTGCGGGCGCCGACCGGCTGGAGCTCGCCACCGACCGGATCGCCGCGCTCTGCGCCGGTGAAGGGCCGCCGCCTTCCGAGGGCCCGCCCACCGGTCTCTCCCTCGGACCCCGCCACGGCCGGCCGCTCCCGCTGCTGATGGACCTGGAGCACTGGCTGAGGGTCCTTGCCGCCGAACTCGCCCACATCGAGAAGTCGGTGACCGCCCGGGTGGACTGACCCGGTGCCCGTGTCAGCCGGACGTCGGGCGCAGCACCAGCGAGACGAAGCCCATGGTGTCGCGGTAGACCCGCAGCCACTCCTCCCGGTGGATCGTGGCCGCACGCAGGGCCTCGGCGCTGTCGGGGTCCGCGGGCCGGTCAAGCGCCCACGACGCCAGCGAACCCGTCCACGACCATTCGTAGTCGTCCAGCTCCCGGCGCGTGCTGACATGGCCGTGGACAGGGGTCCATCCCTCGGCGGTCACCCGGTCCATCGTGGTCGCCAGATCGGCGAAGTCGCCGAGCATCCCGACGGCTTCCGCCGAGGGCTCGCGCTCCCATATCCCGTCGCCGACCAACACGCGCCCGTCGGGCGCCAGGTGCTTGCGAGCGGCCGCGAGGGTGGGGAGCAGGCCGCCGAAGGCGTGGGTCGCACCGACACTGATCACGAGGTCGAAGGCGTGCGGCGCTGTGAAGTCGGCAGCGTCCTGCCGGTGCAGATTCAGACGGTCCCCGACTCCCCGTTCCTGTGCGGCCTCGCGGGCGTGGAGCAGAGCGCTCTCGGCGAGGTCGACACCCTCAGCACGCACCTGCGGACGGCCGGCCAGGGCGCGCAGCACCCACTCACCGCCTCCGCAGCCGAGATCCAGGACGCGTTCGTCGCCCCGCGGGAGGGAGTGGTCGAGCAGGCCGCGTACAGCGTCGTCGTCCAGCGGCGCGGCGACGGGGTGGCCCGCATGGGCGATTCGGGAGATCAGTTCACGGTTCACCGGCGCAGCGTGCCAGGGCTGCGCGGTCGGCGCACGTGGATTTCCGGCACCTACGGGCGTGGGGCCGCCGGGCGCCGGACGCTGGCGGGTTCGGCCGGCAGTCGGTCGGGGGACGCGGCACGTCCGGCCGGCAGGCGGACGGGGAGCCTGGGCGGAACCGTCGGCACTCGGTTCCTTGACTTCGTGAGCGCTCCAACACCCAGACTCCCGCACATCGCCCCGGCCGCCCGGTAGGGGCCCAACAGGGAGGACCTGTCATGCGGTACCGCACCATCGGCCAGAACCCGGACCACCGCCGGGAGGTCAGCGTGCTCAGCCTGGGAGCGATGCTGTTCGGGACGGCGACCGACGAGCCGACGGCGTTCGCGATTCTCGACCGCTACGTCGAGGCCGGCGGCACGTTCGTCGACACGTCCGACAACTACGCGTACTGGTTCACCGGCGGGCAGGGCGGAGAGAGCGAGCAGCTCCTCGGCCGCTGGCGGCGCAGCCGGGGCATCGGGAACGAGATCACCGTCGCCACCAAACTCGGTGCCCGCCCCCTCGCCCCCGGGACCGGCTACCTCGACAACGCCGAAGGGCTCTCGGCCAAGGTCATCCGGGAGGCCGCCGAGCGCAGCAGGGAACGTCTCGGTACGGACAAACTGGATCTGCTCTACGCCCACATCGAGGATCCCTCGGTCGCCCCCGAGGAGACCGTGGAAGGGTTCGCGCAGCTCGTCGCCGAGGGAACGGTCGGACTGCTCGGCGTCAGCAACCACTGGACGTGGAAGATCGAACGGGCCCGCACCATCGCCGCGGCGGCCGGACTGCCCGGTTACGAGGTGCTCCAGTACCAGCACAGCTATCTGCGGCCGCGTACCGACCGGCCGGGGGACATGTCCGCGGACGGCAGCCAGGGCGTCGCCGGCGGGGATCTGCTCAGTTACGTCCGCCACGACCCCGGCCTGACACTGGTCGCCTACTCGCCACTGCTGGGTGGCCGCTATGTGCGTGACGACAAGCCCTTCGGCCCCGAGTTCGACCACGCGGGCACGCCCGCGCGGAAGGCCGCTCTGCGTGCGGTGGCGCAGGAGGCCGGAGCCACCGTCAACCAGGTGGTGCTCGCCTGGCTCATCGGCGGGGAGATACCGGTCATCCCGCTGGTCGGCGCCTCGTCGGTGGCGCAGCTCGACGAGAGCCTTGCCGCGGTGGACCTGGAGCTGACGGCGGATCAGCGGGCCAGGCTGGACACCGCCTGCTGATCCCGTGCCGCGCCCCTCGGGGAGAGTCCGCAGGAATCGGATGCGTGATGCCGGCGAGGCGGGGAACCTGGACCCACGCAGCATCGCCGAAGGGGAGGGAACATCATGCTCAGCACCATGTCGTCCGAAAGCACCCGGAGCGGGACGAAGCAGGAGGACGTTTCCGCGGGGTCCCCCTCGCGCGTGGGGGAACTGCCCTGGGTCGAGAACGCCGGCAAGCTCGCGCCGAAGAACGCGAAGAGCCTGTCGAAGGTGTTCTTCGACCGCCTCAAGGTGCTGGAGGAAGGCACCCACGAGTACCAGTACGCCCGCAACACGCTCATCGAGATGAACCTCTCCCTCGTGCAGTTCGCCGCCCGCCGGTTCCGCAACCGCGGCAGCGGCGAGATGGAGGACGTCATCCAGGTCGGCACGATCGGCCTCATCAAGGCGATCGACCGGTTCGACCTGTCCCGCGAGGTCGAGTTCACCTCGTTCGCGATTCCGTACATCGTGGGCGAGATCAAGCGGTTCTTCCGCGACACCAGCTGGGCCGTCCATGTGCCCCGCCGGCTCCAGGAACTCCGCACCGAACTGGCGAAGGCCAAGGACGAACTCGCCGCCGTACTGGACCGCGACCCGACGGTGAAGGAACTCGCGGAGCTGCTCGAACTCACCGAGGACGAGGTGCGCGAGGGCCTGGTCGCCGCCAACGGCTACACCGCCGGCTCCCTCGACACCCCGAACGCCGACAGCGACGACGCCCCGGTCGGCGCCCGGACCGGCCGTGCGTACGCGGACATCCTCGGCGGTGACGACCCGTACATGGAACTGGTCGAGGACCTGCACTCGCTCGCCCCTCTGCTGGAGCGGCTGGACGAGCGGGAGAAGCGCATCCTGCAGATGCGCTTCGGGCAGGAGATGACGCAGGCGGAGATCGGCCGGGAACTGAACGTGTCCCAGATGCATGTCTCCCGTCTGCTGACGCGCACGCTGACGAAGCTCCGTACCGGCATGCTGACGGACCGCTGAGCGATCATCACGGGCCGGCCGCCCGGGACGCCGGACGAGGTGCGACGCTTGGGTCAGGGCCGTTCCGGTAGCCGCCGGAGGGCCGTTCGTGCTCGGACCTCACGGAGGCTTGGATGCAGATCGCGTCGCTGCCGTACCTCGATGAGCACGCGACGGTCGTCGAGGCGGGGGCGGACGACGTCTGGCGCAGTCTCCTCGAAACCCTGGACCGGTCGTTCTCGCGTCCGGGTGCGGCCGGTTACGCCCGGCTCGTCCGCTGCGACGACCGTTCCGCGTCCGGGCCGCGCCCGCTCGCCGAAGGATCGGTACTTCCGGGGTTCCGGGTGGTCGCCGCGGTCCCCGGTCAGGAGCTCGCCCTCCAGGGGCGCCATCGCTTCTCCTCGTACGCCCTGATCTTCCGTCTCGACGAGGCGGCCCCCGGCAGGACGCGGTTGCGTGCCGAGAGCCGTGCGGTCTTTCCCGGCCCCGCCGGGGGCGTCTACCGGCTGCTCGTCATCGGGACGGGAGGGCATGGGGTCGGTGTGCGGCGCATGCTCTCGGGGATCGGACGCCGGTCCGAGGAGCGGAAATGGGCCCGTTCCTGACGATGCCGTCAACGGCCGCGCGCATGGGCCCGGTTGCCCGGGCGAGTCGTCCGGCTCGCGCAGGCACCGCACTCAACGTGCGAGCCGACGTGCCAGATACTCCGCCGTCCGGCTCCCCGGCGCCGACGCCACCTCCGACGGGCGGCCCGCGGCCACGACGCGGCCTCCCGCGTCCCCGCCGCCGGGTCCCAGGTCCAGCACCCAGTCCGCCCCGGCGACCACCCCCATCTCGTGCTCGACCACGAACACCGAGTGGCCCGCGTCCACGAGCCCGTGCAACTGGCGCATCAACAGCTCCACATCGGCCGGATGCAGCCCCGTCGTGGGCTCGTCCAGCAGATACACCGTGTGGCCACGGCGGTTGCGCTGGAGCTCCGACGCCAGCTTGATGCGCTGTGCCTCGCCGCCCGACAGTTCGGTGGCGGGCTGACCGAGCCGCAGATAGCCGAGGCCCACTTCCTTCAGCGTGCGCAGGCTCCGCGCCGCCGCGGGGACGTCCGCGAAGAACTCCGCGGCCGTGTCCACCGTCATACCGAGGACGTCGGCGACGCTCCGTCCCCGGTACCGGACCTGCAGCGTCTCCTCGTTGTATCGGGCGCCGTGGCAGGTCGGGCAGGGCGTGTACGTACCGGGCAGGAACAGCAGCTCCACGGCCACGAATCCCTCGCCCTGGCAGGTCTCGCACCGGCCTCCGGCGACGTTGAACGAGAACCGCCCGGCCCGGTAGCCCCGTTGCCGCGCATCGTCGGTGGCCGCGAAGACCTTCCGTACGGCGTCGAACAGCCCTGTGTACGTCGCCAGGTTGGAGCGTGGGGTGCGGCCGATCGGCTTCTGGTCCACCTGTACGAGGCGGTCCACGACGTCCATGCCCTTGGCCTCGACGCCCGCTCCCGCGCGGGCGTCATGGCTGAGCGCCCCGTCGCCCTCGCCCTCGTCGGTGTCCGTGCCGCTCCGGTCCGCCGGGTCCGCGCCCAGGTGCTCGGTGAGGACACCCGCGAGCACCTGGCCGATCAGCGTCGACTTTCCCGACCCCGACACGCCGGTGACCGCGGTGAAGACCCCGAGCGGCAGGTCCACGTCCAGGTCGCGCAGGTTGTGCCGGGTGATGCCGCGCAGATGCAGCCAGGCGGACGGCTCGCGCGAGGGCCGCCCCACCCCTGTGTCCGGCTCCCCGTCGAACAGGAACCGGCGGGTCACCGACTCGGTGACGGACGCCAGCTCCGCCACCGGTCCGCTGTGCAGGACCCGGCCGCCGAGTTCGCCGGCGTGCGGCCCGACGTCGACGATCCAGTCGGCCCTGCGGACCACGTCCATGTCGTGCTCGACGACGTAGACCGAGTTCCCCGCCTCCCGCAGCCGCATCAGCACGGTCAGCAGCGCTTCGGTGTCCGCGGGATGCAGGCCCGCCGACGGTTCGTCCAGGACGTACACCACGCCGAACAGTCCGGACCGCAACTGGGTCGCCAGGCGCAGCCGTTGCAGTTCGCCGGGGGACAGCGTCGGCGTCGTACGGTCCAGGCTCAGATAGCCCAGCCCCAGTTCGGTGATCACCTCGATCCGGGCGGCCAGGTCGGCGGAGAGCGTCGTGGCGATCTGCCGTTCGGGCCCTTCGGGGAGATCCGCCACCTCGCCCCGGGCGGCGGGTCGCAGCACCTCGGCGAGTGCGGTCAGCGGCATGGCGTTGAGCTGCGCGATGGTGCGTCCTGAGAAGGTGACGGCCAGGGACTCCGGGCGCAGCCGGCTGCCGCCGCAGGCCGGACAGGGCGAGCTCTCCAGGAACCGTTCGGCTCGGGCACGCAGCGCCTGGCTCTTGGAGTCGGCGAAGGTGTGCATCACATACCGCCGGGCGCTCTGGAACGTGCCCTGGTAGGGCGCCTGGATGCGGCCCGCCTCCCGCACCGGGTGCACGGTCACCACCGGCTGCTCGTCGGTGAACAGGATCCAGTCCCGGTCCTGCTGCGGGAGTTCCCGCCACGGGCGGTCGATGTCGTGGCCGAGGGTCCCGGTCACATCCCGCAGGTTCTTGCCGTGCCAGGCTCCCGGCCAGGCGGCGATCGCCCCCTCGCGGATGCTCAGTGACGGGTCGGGGACCATCAGCTCCTCGGTGGTGCGGTGCACTCGGCCCAAGCCGTGGCAGACCGGGCAGGCGCCGGCCGCGGTGTTGGGGGAGAAGGCGTCGGAGTCCACCGGTTCGGCACCCGGGGGATAGGTCCCCGCCCGGGAGAAGAGCATCCGGAGCGTGTTCGACAGGGTGGTCACGGTGCCCACGTAGGAGCGGGAGGTGGCCGAACCGCGCCGCTGTTCGAGGGCGACGGCGGGCGGCAGCCCGAGGATGTCGTCCACCGCGGGCGCCCCCACCTGGTGGATCAGCCGGCGGGCGTAGGGCGCGACGGACTCGAAGTAGCGCCGCTGCGCCTCTGCGTAGATCGTGCCGAAGGCGAGGGAGGACTTGCCCGACCCGGAGACTCCGGTGAAGACGGCGAGCACGTCCCGCGGGATGTCCACGTCGATGCGGCGCAGATTGTGCTCGCGGGCACCACGCACCCGTACGTACGGATCGTTGGCCGGGTTGCTCATGGTTCTCCGAAGGCATCGGGGACGGGCCGTTCGCACCGCTTTCGGCAGCCACGCGGCCTCCGGCCGCCCCGGCCGTGGCCGCGCCTCCTCGACCAGTGTGCCCTCGCGTCTCTCCCTTCGCAGGCGGGGGCGTACGGCCGGACCATGTGCCGGGTGGGCCGCAGCGGCTTCAGGAGGTCAGCAGCGGTCCTGCCGACCGTCGGGATCCGCCGAAATCCGGTTGCCCGGGCAGTGGGCACCCGGACGAAGATGCTTCCATGACCGACGAGGTGAACGAGCAGCACGCATGGGACCAGTGGGACGACGATGTGCGCGCAGCGGTCGCCGGTGAGCTACGGCTGATGGACCCGACGGTGCGTTCCGCACGGGACGTGGCCCGGCAGTTGCTCGACCCGGACTTCGTGGAGGTCGGCGCCTCGGGACGGCGGTGGAGCCGTGAGGACATTCTTGCCGCACTGCCGGAGATGGACGGCGCGGCGGAGGACGGTGCCCGGTACGAACCCTCGGACCTCAGAGGTGTGGTCCTGGCGCCCGGGCTGGTGCACCTCACCTACGAGACCACCATCAACGAGGAGCGGGCGCGCCGGAGTTCGCTGTGGCGCGCGGGACATGACGGGACATGGCGGATGTACTACCACCAGGCCACGATCGTTCCCGCCGCCGGCCGGCGGCGGGCGCATGAACGACATGCATGATCCTTCGCATGATCCGGCTCTCCTGAGGTACGCGCTCTGTGTCGGGTGTCGCCCTCTCTTGCCTCCACCCCTGTGCCGAACGGGGCCGTTCGTTGTCCACACCGCCACGAGATGTGGCGGAATTTTTTCGCGCGGGCGGTACCTCGGCCCTCGCTGTTACCTGTGTGAACAGTGATAAAGCTGTGACTGTTGAGGCGTTTGAGACGGCAGTGACGGAGGTCACGCACCCACTCGGTGCACGGAATGGCTCCTTCAGGCGTCTCTACTTATGTCAGGGGGACGTCAACGGCCCGTGTGCGAGGGCCTGTTCGTGAGCCGGTTGTGCGGCCGCTCCGATCCGATGTCCTGTCTGGCGAGCGGTATCCGGAATATGACGGTATGTGATGAAACCAATACATCCATCTCCACGTATTGCTCACCGTGAGGCCACGCAGTGGCCCCCAGACAGCCCTTTGCGGGCCAGGGAGAGAAGCATGAAACCGTTCGCGTGGACCTACGCACGGCCGGCTGCGCTGTCACCGGTGGTCGACCAGTACTCGTACGACGCTGCCCTGCAGCTGAACGTCCTGCCCGACGGGCGCCCCGCCATCATGGACAGGGCCCTGCTCGCGGCGGTCGGCACCACCACCTCGACAGCCGGCTCCGCGACCCACTTCGACGACTGACCCGACGCGCACGATGACGGTACTGATCCTGACCTGTGAGCAGGATGTGACCGCGGACATGGTGGTGGCGGAGCTGCACAAGAGCTGCGTCCCGCTCGTACGGTTCGACCCGGGTGACATTCCCGGCGAGGGAGCCCTGTCCGCCGAATACGTACGGGGCGAGTTCCGCGGCTACCTCTCCACGGGTGGGCGGGTCGTCAGCATGGACGGACTGCGTTCCATCTGGATCCGAAGACCCGGTGAACCGGCTGCTCACGCGTCCGAGCCGTCTCCCTGGCTGTCCGCCGAGACCGGCCAGGCGCTGTACGGGATGCTGGACTCCACCACCGCGCGCTGGATGAACCACCCCGGCGCCGCCGCGCGAGCGCGCCTCAAGCCATGGCAGCTGCGTACGGCACACCGCAGCGGCTTTCCGGTGCCGGCGACGATCATCACGACGTATCCGCAGGTGGCGCGCCGGTTCGCCGAGCAGTACCGGCACGTCGTGGTGAAAGCCGTGTCGGGCAAGCCGCCGGCCGATCCGCCGATGGCGCTGCCCACGACCCTCGTACCGCCGGACGCGGACTTCTCCGGGGTGGCCGCGGGCCCCACGCTCCTTCAGCGCTACATCACCAAGGCCGCCGACATCCGGCTGACCAGCGTCGGCGACGAGCTGTTCGCCGCCCGCAAGGTCGCCGAGCCGGGGCAGGTGGACGGCCGGTACGGGGAGACCGGACACGACTGGAAGCCCGTCGACGTGCCGCCACGCGTCGCACGGGCCGTTGCCATGTACAAGGACATGGCCGGCCTCGCCTACGGTGCCTTCGATTTCGCCGAGGACGGCGATGGGACGTGGTGGTTCCTGGAATGCAATCAGGGCGGCCAGTTCGGCTTCATCGAACTCCAGACCGAACAGCCGATCGCCGCGGCGGTCGCCGCCTGGCTGAGCGCCGAGGCATGACGTCCGCCCGGAGCCGGGCGCGCCCCTGCGCGGTACGGCCCGGCGCGCCCCGGCGGACGAACTGTGCCGTGTAGGCCCCCGAAGGTCGGGCAGATGAGGTGTACGCACAACAACGGGGGATGCGAAAGGGCAGGGTACGCCTGTGACCGCTGACGAGGTGACAGCCGGCAGGGAGCGTGGAGACGTCGTGCCGCGACCGGTTCCGATGACGGCCGGCGACGCACGGGACGAGGTCCAGAGACTGCTGGGTGACTGGTTCCGCCGCGCCCGGCAGGGCGTGGCCGACGAGGTCGTGCTCGCGGACGCGCTGCTGGTCACCACCGAGTTGGTGACCAACGCGATCCGGCACGGCGATGGCGTGTCCGCCTTCCAGGCCGACCTGACCGAGAGGGGCTTGCGTGTCACTGTCAGTGATCACAGTGAGGTTCCGCCCACGGTCATCACCCCGACGAACGCCGAGGGAACCGTACGGGTCGGTGGCTACGGCTGGCCCCTGATCCGCCGCCTTGCCCGCGACATCGCGGTCATCCCCCGCTCCGGCGGCAAGACCATCAGCGTCCTGGTGCCCCTGCCGCAAGCGCCTGGGGTCTGAGGGCCGTCCTGCCTCCGGGGCCATGGGCCGTCACTCGCCGTCGCGTGCGAGCGCTCGCGGCGACGAGCAACCGTCGTCGCCCACCAGCCCCTGCGGTGCCAGACGCGCGCCGGCTGCTTTGGCGGCTGCCCGTACGGGCCCCGACACCCGCGCCCGCAGCGCGAGTTCACGGTTCGAACACAACGCCGTCATCTCGATGACGGCCACACGTCGCCGCTTCGCCGGAGGCTCCTGACGGACCATCGGCATGTCCCCGACATTTCCTGTCCCCGGCATCTAAGGAAGCGCCCGTGAGACTGAACCGTTCTCCCCGCACGACGGCCGGCGCCGCCCTGGGCACCGTGCTGTTGGCGCTCCTCGTCCCGTCCTCCGCGCAGGCGGTCCCGGCGGCCCTGCCGACCGTCACCCCGTCCGCCGAGACCGCGCCTCTCCACGACGACGAGGCGGGCGGCAACGCCAACGCCGACGACCCGGCGATCTGGCGCAACGACGCCCACCCCGACCGCAGTATCGTGGTCGCCACCGCGAAGGAGGGCGGTCTGCGGGTCTACGACCTGAAGGCCGACCTGGTCCAGTCGATCGCCGCACCCGCCCCGCCCTCTAAGGGCGCCGCGCCCGGCCGGTTCAACAACGTCGACCTCGTCTCCGGGCTGCGCACGCCCACCGGCCGCGCCGACATCGCCGTGGTGACCGACCGAGGCCGCGACCGGCTGCGTGTCTACCGCATCGATCCCTCCCGCCCGGGCCGCCCGCTGGTCGACGTCACCGACCCGGCCGCCGCGCCCGTGTTCTCGGCGAGCGAGTCCGAGGTCGACGACCAGCGGACCGCCTACGGTCTGGCCACCTGGACCGACCGGCGCACCGGCCGTTCGTACGCCCTGGTCAGCCGGCGGAGCGAGACCGCCGTCGCGCTGCTGGAACTCCGCCCGACGGCCGCCGGCACCGTCGGCTACCGGAAGATCCGCACGATCGAGCTCCCGGCGTCCTACCGGCTGCCCAACGGCACGACGTGGACCCCCTGCGGCGAGCCCGGTGAACTGCCCCAGGTCGAGGGCATGGTCGTCGATCCCGCGGCCGGTGTCCTCTACGCGGGCCAGGAGGACATCGGCATCTGGCGGATGCGCGCCGATCTCTCCGGCAAGCCCGTACTCGTCGACAAGGTACGGGAGTTCGGCGTTCCCGGCGTCTACGACGAGGAGACCGAGGAGTGCACACCCGGCGCCGACCCGGGGTACGGCGGCAAGCACCTGTCGGCCGACGTGGAAGGGCTCACGCTGTTCCAGGAGCGTGACGGCGACGGCTATCTGCTGGCGTCCAGCCAGGGCGACAACACCTTCGCGCTCTACGACCGGGAGATCTCCGAGCGCAACGCGTACGAGGGCGGCTTCCGCATCGGCCCCGCCTCCGCCACGCTCGACGGCAGCGAGGTGTGCGACGGCGCGGCCGTGATGAACGAACCTCTCGGCCGGCGGTACCCCCGCGGTCTTCTCGTCGTCCAGGACGGCCAGGAGACACCCGCCGCACCGGACGGTGAGGGCGGCGAACGGGAGACGACCGGCTTCAAGTTCGTCGATCTCGGCGCGGTGGTGGACGCCACCGACATGTGATGGCAGCGAGGCCCTCCGGCCCGCATCGGGCGTCAACGCCCGGTGCGGGCCAGGCATCAGGCAGGCGCGAACGGGCACCGCGACGTCTTCGAACCCCGGCAGAAGAGGCAGAAGAGGCAGAAGAGGGAGCGTGTCCGTGCGGACGGTGTGAGACGGCAGCGTGCCGTTCAGAAGCCGTGACGACGGTCGCCGAGAACCCGTTCGGCGACCTCCCGCTCCATCCCCGGGGAGAAGATCGTGCGCCGGGCCGCGACGGCCCGGCGGGTCTCGTCCGCGGTCAGATCGGCGTTGACGGCCGCGCCCGCCCGCACGCCCGCGGCGGCGGCGCCGACGACCTGATCGGTCAGGTTGACGACGTTGCCGGCCACCCACACCCCGGGGACGTCCGTCGCCCCGGTCGGGTCAGCGGCGATGCAGCTGCCGATGACGACACCGTTCACCTCCTGCTCGGTCGGTAGCAGCCCGAGCCCGCCCAGCAGATCGGCGCGCGCGGTGAACCGCGGGGCCACGACGAGGGCTTGGCGCGCGATGACATGACCGTCGGCGAGCCGTACCCCGCTGAGCCGTCCGTCCGCCGTCTCCACGGCCGTCACCTCCCCGTCGACCACGGCGATGTCCCGGGCGGCGAGCTGCTCGTACTGCTCGGAATCCGGTTCGGGCGCCGTGTGCAGAAAGAGCGTCACGTCCTTGCTCCACTGCCGCCACATCAGGGCCTGGTGCACGGCGAGCGGACCCGTCGCGAGAATGCCGATCGCCTGATCGCTCACCTCCCAGCCGTGGCAGTACGGGCAGTGGAGGACCTCGCGGCCCCAACGGTCCGCCAGACCGGGGATGTCGGGGAGTTCGTCGACGAGGCCCGTCGTGATCAGGAGCCGCTTCGCCAGTGCCGCCGTGCCGTCGGCGAGGGTGACGCGGAAGTCACCGCTCGCCAGGCGCTCGGCGGCCACGACCTGGCCTTCGGCGATCTCACCGCCGTACCCGGCGACCTCGTCGCGCCCCATGGCCAGCAGCTGAAGGGGCGGCACGCCGTCGCGGGTGAGAAAGCCGTGGGCGTGCGCCGCGGGCGCGTTACGGGGCCTCCGCCCGTCGATCACCAGTACCGAACGCCGGGCCCTGGCGAGAGTCAGTGCCCCACTGAGTCCGGCGGCGCCCCCACCGATGACGACGACGTCGTAGCGGTGGCCGTTCGCTGTCCCGGGTGATGTCCGCATCGTTCGCTCCTTCGTGTCCCCGTACCTCCGTACCAGGCCGATGATGGAGCCGTACCGACAGAACGACAAACACCCTTGCTGTATTGGCAAACTCTGGAAGGGCTGACCCCCCGATCAGTCGCCGGGACCCGGGTCCGGTCGCACCGCGTCTTCGATGCCCGCCCTCGCGGCCTCCAGCTGCGCCGCGAACGCTATGCCCAGGAACAGCGCCACGCCGGTCACATTGGCCCACAGCAACAGCGCGACGAACGCCGTCAGGGGGCCGTACACCGCACCGAAGGACCCGCTCTCGCCGATGTAGAGGGCGAGGAGCCAGGTGGCCGCGACCCACAGGATCAGATGAATGCCCGACCCGAACGCGAGCCAGGTGTAGCCCGGCTGGTCGCGGCGCGGCGACCAGCGGAAGATGACGGCCGACGCCACGCCGGCGAGCAGGACACCGACCGGGATGTGCAAGGGCCGCCACCAGTCCAGCAGGGACGGCGACCAGCCCATGGCCTCCACCACGGCCGCGCCGACGTCCTGGCCGGCGACGATCGCAAGGAAACCGCCGCCGAGCGGCAGCCCCGCGAAGAGGGCGAGGACGACGCCCCTGCCGTACTTGCGCAGGAAAGGGCGGTCGCGCTCGATCCCGTAGATGCGGTTGCAGCCCCGTTCGATCTGGCCCATCGCCGAGGCCAGATTGACCACGGCGAAGCCGAGGCCGAGCCACATGGCGACAGCGCCGGCCCGGTCCGCGTCGGCGCTGCGCCGGGTGTCGGTGAGTGCCTGCTGGATGAGGTCGGAACTCGCACCGGGCACGATTCTGCCGAGCGTCAGATCGACGATCCGGCCCACGCTCTCCGTGTGCAGCGTGGTGGCCACGCCCACGAGGGCGATGACGAAGGGCACGATGCCCAGCACGACCTGGTAGCCGAGCGAGCGGGACGAACTGAAGCCGTCCGCGTAACGGAAGCGGGCGAACGCGTCGAGGAACAGCTTGCGCCCGCCGTAGTGGCGCAGCGCGGCGAAGGCCTCGTCCCCGGAGAGCTCCTCGCCCACCATGTCCCGCGTCTGCGGCACATGCACCGCTGTTCCCATGGTCCGCCTCCACCCCCGCCCCTGAAGGCGAAGCTCCTGGTCCGCTGCACATCGTCCCTCGTCATCGGCTTCCCCGAAGACCGCGGAATCCTCGCACGGACGCGATGTTGCCTCGCGGGCACCCAGGGATCAGCGGTTGCGGTACGCAGAGCGGACGTCCTGCAGCGATCGCGGAGTTGAATGGTGGGGCAGGCGGGCCCAGGAGGCGCCGGCCGGCGAACCGGGCGGGGCGGCGCCGTGGGCCGCGCGGCGCCCGGCGCCGGACGACGGCGTCAGCGGGCGGGGCGGCGGCCCGTACGGCGCCAGCGCAGTGCCGCGTAGACCAGGTCGGCCAGCAGGACGAGGGCGCCGACGACCAGCAGATAGGCGAGCCCCTCGGCCGCGACGCCGATGATGCCCAGCACGAGGGCCACGATGACCACGAACAGGACCAGAGCCATGGCGCTTCTTTCTGAGAGAAGACGGAGCGGGTCAGCGGCGCGCGAGCTGACGTTCGCCGCCCGCGCCCGGCTGGTAGGGCAGTTCGTAGTGCTCGAAGATCCCCTGCTCGTTCTCGGCGGGAAGCACGTCGTCGGTTCCGATCGACGGCGCGTCCTTCACCAGGGACTTGGGATACGCGACCCGCACATAGTCGGGCCCGACCACTGCGCCCGCCAACGGCACGAACACGAGCCGGTGCCGCGTCGGCAGCCCGATGAGAACCGTCGCCACCGCCGGCTCGTCGGTCCTCGTGTCGACGTAGACGGCCTCCAGCGATCCGATCTTGCGCCCCTCGGGGTCGATCACGCCGTGGGTGCGCCATTCCCGGATGTCTGCACTCTTGATCACGTCGGTTCTCCTCGTCTCACCCCCGTGCCAGGGGGATCGTTCAGTGGCACCGCACCGGTGATCCTTGCGCACGGGGAAGCCGTACGACGCGAACGCCACCCCGGCGGCCGGTGACGGCCGAGGCGGCTGCGACGCCGATCGGGCTCCTGCTCTCTCGTGTGACCGCTCGACGCGGATCCACGCCACCGGGGGAGGACGAAGACACCAGGAAGGCACATGGATTCCGCGGGGGAGCGGGCCGCAACGCCGGATCGCCGCCGCCCGTAACAGGGCGGCGGCGATCCGGCGTTGTGTCTGTCAGCTGTCGCCGGCGGCGGGCCCTGCCGCCTTCTGACGGCGGAACAGGGCGGCAGCGGCCAGCACCGCGGCGAGTGCCACGCAGCCCACCGCCGTCACATCCGCCCAGGCGAAGGTCTCACCGAGTGTGTTGCCGAGGACGTCGATGGCGCCGAAGCCCGAGGTCGAGTAGACGGTGAGGACCCCGATGGCCGTGGCGGCGGCCGCCGCCCAGGTCCCCACCGACTCCTGCACCGCGAGCCAGATGCCGAACACGAGGCACAGGACGGCGATGGCCGGCGACACCACGTCCGCGTACCCACCGTCGCGCAGGGCTCCGAGATCCATCGGGACGTGAATCACGCCGCATGCCAACAGGGCCAGCGCAGCGGCCCAGCGCGGGAGCGCACGCACGACCGACGAGCCGCCGCGGGCAGGGGTGGCCGCTTCGGCGGGGGGCGTGGTGGGAGCCGTCGACGGGATGGAGAGGGGCGGGACGAGGACCGGCAGGGTGCCGGCGGACGCCATGAACGTCGGCGCGGTCGTGCGCACCATGACGGGCCGGGCCGCGACCTGCGTGGCCGGGCGGTCGGCCACCTGCGTGGCGGCCGCGGCGCAGACGTGCACGGCGGGCCAGCCCTCACCCGTGGCGAAGTGGGTGGTGTCGTGGACGCCGGGGAGTTCGTCGAAGGCGGGGGGAAAAGCGGGGGGAAGAACGGCTGCCGACGGCTCGTCCGTGCTGGACGGCTCGTGGGGGTCAGCGGCGAACTCGGTGTCGAACTCGGTACTGAGGGGCGCTTGCGGCTCCGTGCCGAACTCGCTACGGGGGGACGTTTGCGGTTCCGTGCCGAACAGTGTGCTCTGCGCCTCCGCGTCCAACGATGCCTCGGCCTCCGTGCCGGACTCCGGGTGGGGCTCCACGTCGGTCTCCGGGTGGGGCTCCGTGCCGGACTCCGCACCGGGCACGGTCATCGACCCTGTGCCGCTCCGCGTGCCGTGGTCCATACCGAGGATCGCCACCAGTTCGGCGACGTCCTCGATCGACCTGCCCATGGCTGCCGCGCGAAGCGTCGTACCGGCCTCGCCGGTGTCGTGGGGCGTCTCGTTGAGCAGAGTGACCAGCTGGCGGACCTCTTCCAGAGGACGGGCCACCGCGGCGGCGCGCAGTGCTTCGTCGCCGGGACGCGACAGTTCACCGGTCCGGTTCAGCAGAGCGACGAGTGCTGCGACCTCGTCCAGGGGACGGTGCGTCGCCGCGGTCCACAGGAGGGTGCGTATCGGCTCGTCGCTGCTGCTCGCGGTCGCATCCGGTCGTCCCGCGGGGAAGGGACCCGTCCGACCCGCAGAACCGTCGTCGGAACGGTCCTCCGGGGAGGGGGTGGGTTCAAAGGACATGGCGGGCTCCCTGTGCCAGATTCCACGGTGACGGCACCGTGATGGCCTCTGTGCGCCATGCGGCGCACGCTTCGCTTCATCCAAACGCGAGGTCAGGGCGTTCCGCCATCCGGGACCGGCATTCGGGGGGTGGACGGCGGCCGCGGCGTCGCGCGGCATGAACGAGGGCCGGACCGGTCGGCCGGCCCGGCCCTCGCGCGGTACCTGCTGACCGGTTGTCAGCGCATCTCCGGCCCGGTCCAGCCGGCCGTCACATGCGCTATCCGTACCCGCTGCGGGTGGTCGCCGACGTCCACGGACGCCACCTTCCGGCCCGTGGCGAAGTCGATCGCCGTCACGCGGTCGGCGCCGGCCTCGGAGATGACACAGGAGGCTCCGTCACCGCTGACGGTCGCCCAGTACGGCTTGGAGGCGGTCACCAGAGGTCCCTCCTGAAGCGAGGCCCTGTCGACGACCATGGCGTAGTCGTCCATGGTCCCGGCGACGCAGAGCTTGTCGCCGGCGGGGCTCATCGACATGCCGTGGTGGCGGGAGTCGTTGACCCAGGTCGTGCGGTCCTCGCTGGTCGCCGGGTTCTTCGGCAGGGTCTTGAGGCGGGTGATCCTGTCGGAGGCGATGTCGTACTCCAGGAAGCCGTTGAAGAAGGAGACCTGGAAGTACAGCTTCGACTCGTCCGGTGTGAAGGCGACCGGTCGTACCGAGTCCGAGAGGTCCTTGCGGCCGAAGGCGTCGAGACGGGCCCGCATGTCGATCACCTTGACCTCCTTGAAGGTCTCGGTGTCGACGACCGTGATGCGTCGGTCGCCCTTCGTCCAGTCCATCAGCGGGTCGTCCAGCGCGGTGTTGACCTCGCCGATCGACATGTTCCACAAGTACCTGCCGCCGCCGGTGAAGACGTTCTCGTGGGGCTTGTCGCCGGTCTTGAACGAGCCGAGCTGCCTGCCCGTCCGGATGTCGAGCACGTGGACGGTGTTCGACGTCGATGCCGACACGGCGACGCGGGTTCCGTCGGGCGAGACCGCCATGTGGTCGGAGCGGAAACCGGAGACGGGGAAGCGCCAGTTGATGCGTCCGGTGGCGAGGTCGATCGACACGACGTCCGCGAAGCTCGGGCGCGAGACCACCATCGCCGTGCCGTCGGGAGTGGCGTACATGTCGTCGACGAACTGGTCGTGACCCTCACCGGGGCCGCTGCGGATACCGAGGAAGAAGACGAGCTTCAGCGGGTTGAGGTAGATCTCCGTCAGGCGCTGGTCCTTGTCCGGGATGACATTGATCCTGCCGATCCTGGCGAAGTCGCCGCGGGCCTTGATGACATCGGCGGTGCCGTCCCAGTTGTTGCCGACGAACATCACCTGCTGGAGGCCAGGGGGCGGGTCGGGAGTGACGGTGGGGGCCATGGGCGAGGCCGGGCCGGCAAGTGCGGTGGCCGAGCCGGTGACCGTGAGGGCGACCACGGTGGCGAGGGTGCCGAGCGTGCGCAGTAACGGGCGTCGGCGGGAAGCGGCCGACGGGGCCTCGCGCCAGGGATGCCGGCGTGCGGGCAGGGACATCTGCGGTCCTTTCCGTGGGGGCGGGTCGGGCCTTGCGATGCTGGGAGAATCTGAATACGCGTGACTTCAGATTGAGCTACTGGAAAGTAACGACAAGCGGCCCACGCCACAAGAGTCGTGACAGGAGAAGATGGCCGGGACGTCAGCGGGGGAGGCACAGTGGCCGGCAGGCTGAGACAACCGACCGGCCGCTACGGGGGCATGTCGGCGGAGGAGCGCCGGACCGACCGGCGGCGGCGGTTCCTGGCCGCGGGACTTCAGCTCTTCGGGGACAGCCCCGGCTACCGGGCCACGACCGTCTCCGCCCTGAGCGAGGCGGCGGGCCTGTCCACGCGTCAGTTCTACGAGGAGTTCCGCACGCTGGAGGACGTGCTGGCCGCCGTTCACCTCCAGGTCAACGACTGGGCGGAGGCGGCGGCCGTCGCGGCGCTCGCGGACGCGGAGGGCCGGCCCATGGCGGAGCGGGCCTCGGCCGCCTTCCGCGCGTATGCGGCCGATGTCACCGGCGACCCCCGGCGTATCCGCATCTCGTTCGTCGAGATCATCGGCGTCAGCCCGCGGTTGGAGGAGCAACGGCTGAACCGGCGTTCTCGCTGGGTCGACCTCCTCTGCGCCGAGGCGACCGCGGCGGCCGCCCGCGGCGAAGCGGCGGCGCGCGACTACCGCATCGCCGCCGCGGCGTTCATCGGCAGCGTGAACGGACTGCTCCACGACTGGAGTGCCGGGCGCGTCGATGCGACGCTCGATCAGGTCGTGGACGAGCTGGTGCGGATCCTGCTGGGAATGATGGGGCCGGCGGCGGCCGAACCCGCCGGCCGCTGACCCGGGCCGACCGCCTGACCACCCCGGTCCCGCAGCGCGGCGCGGGCCCGTCGCCGTTGCCCGTGCCTCAGTCCCTGTGTCAGGTTCCCCGCGCCGCAGTCGCCCGTCGCCGTTGCCCGTGCCTCAGTCGCCCTTGGCCAGATCCTCGAAGTACGCCTTCTGCGCCGGGTAGTAGTCGTCGAAGGCCGGCGCCGCCGTGCCGTCGCGCGAGGCGACCAGATTGTCGAGGTAGTACTCCCAGCCGGGCCCCATCTCGCCGATGCCCTGGTCGGACCTGAGGTGGTGGATCAGCTGGAGTTCCGTGGTCCCGTCCGACTCGGACAGCCGCAGCTCCATGTGCCAGGCGCCCGCCTCGTCCGTCGTGGTGAGGGCAAGGCGCCGCGGGGGCTCGCACGCGTCGATGTGCGCGTCGAACCACGGCGCCCCTTCCTCGAACGACATCCGGACCTTGATCGTTCGCCCGGGTGCGGCGTCGCCCTCCCAGGGCCCGAACCAGCGGGCGGTGCGTTCGGGCTCGGTGACGCTCGCCCAGACGTCGTCGATGGGCGCCCGCATCGTGCGGGTGACCACCAGATCGCTGCCGTCGGCGGTGCGCAGGAGCCGGCCGGTGGGTGTGGGGTTCATGCGGTGTCCTCTGTGCGTTCGACGGATCCTGGGACGGGCTGTCCGGTGCGCTCACGCCGGGTGCGCTCACGGGTGGTGCGGCGGACCTCGGTCTCCAGCGCGTCGAGCCGGTGCTCCCAGCCCTCCGGGGCCCGGAGAGCCGTGATCCACTCGGCGACCTCGACGAGCGGTGCGGTGTCGAGGCGGTAGAACCGCTGTCTGCCGACCAGTTCGTCATGGACCAGGCCGCTCTCGCGCAGGACGCGCAGATGACGGCTGACGGCCGGACGGCTGATGGTGAACCGCCGGGCGATGTCGCCGGCGGTGAGCGCGGTGCCGCGCAGCATGACGAGGATCTCCCGGCGCACCGGGTCGGCGATCGCCTCTGCCACCTCGTCCATGGGAAAAGCGTAACCCATCGGTTACGGGTTTTCCAGGCGGCCGGCGACCGTGGGGGAGAACGGCGGCATCAGACCTTGGCCGGGAACGAATGGTGCTCGTGCGTGACGACCCAGCGGCCGGCCTCCTTGCGCAGCCCGATGGTCAGACGCAGCCGGCCCCCGGGGTCCTTCCGCAACTCCTCCTCGGTGCCGCAGCGCAGCAGCGCGTGCGCGAAGGCGACGTCGTCGCCGGCCGTGATGTCGAGCGAGAGGAGATCGAAGCAGGCGCCCAGCTGCTGCCAGACGAAGAACGGCGGCCAGGTCTCCCGGTAGCGGTCGATGCCCCGGACGCCGTCGTCCGGCGGCGGTACGTCGAACATGACGATGTCGTCGGCGTGGTCGGCGAGGACACCCTCGATGTCGCCCTCGTGCGCGGCCTTCGCCCAGCGTTCGATCAGTGTCCGGATCTGTGTCTCGTCGTCAGTCATGACCTCGTTCCTTTCGGTCGTGTCCCTGGACGGAACGCTCGCACCCGTACACAGGGGCAGACCGTCACGACGCGCGCGATTCATCGCCCCAGGCCGCGTCGAACCGCGGTCACCTCACGACGCCGTCCGGACGACGAGCTTGCCCACCTCCGGCCTTGTTCCAGGTCGTCGTGCGCGGTTCTGATCTCGTCCAGGGTGTAGACGTGGACGGGACCGGGGGTGACGTCGCCGTCGGCGATGCGGTCGAGATGGCCTTGCAGCACCTCGGCAGGCAGGTCGGCGGCCTCGCCTCCGTAGCCGGTCAGCCGGACGCCGTTCGGCAGGTAGCCGATGGGATAGAAGTCGGGCACGGTCCACTGGTTCGACAGCATGCCCGCGAAGCAGACGGTGCCATGGACGCGGGTGGCGGAGAGAGTGTCGGGCAGCGTGGGTGCGCCGACCAGCTCCAGGGCGGCATGGACGCCCTCGGGAAGGATCTTCCGTACCCGGTCGGCGATGCTGCCGTCGTCGACCAGCGGATGATCGGCACCATGGGCGGCGAGGTCGTCGAGGCGACTCGCGCTGCGGGTCGTCGCCAGCACGGTCGCCCCGAGCTGCTTCGCCAGACCGGTGGCGGCCGGCCCGAGCGCCGAGGTGCCGCCCCGGATCAGCAGCGTCTGCCCGGGCCGGAGGTCCAGGCCGGTGGTCAGTGATCCGTACGCGGTCTGGAGGGTCTCCGGGACCGCGCCGAGGATCTCCCACGGAAGGTCGGAGCGGAACGGGATCACCTGCGACCGGGGCACCACGGTGTACTCGGCGTATCCGCCGTCGTACGTGCGGCCCATGCCGCCCATCATGGTGGCCACCTGCGTGCCCCGCGGCAGTCGACCGTCCGGGTCCGCGTCCACCGTCCCCGTCGCCTCGATGCCGAGCACGCGAGGGAAGGTCACCCCTTCGGCGAGGCCGAGGCGTGTGTGCAGTTCCGACCGGTTCAGCCCGAACGCCTCGACCTTGATCCGCACGTGGCCGGGACCCGGCTCGGGGACCGGGAGGCGGCGCAGATGCAGGTGGTCCACCGGCCCCGGCGCGTCGAGCACCACGGCGTTCATCACGCGTCCACGACGTCCTCCTGTGATCCATCGGCCCGCCCATGGTGGACCGGTGGCACACGGCCGCGCCACCGGCACGGCCGTGTGCCACCGAGGGCAGGCGGGAGTCGCGCCTCAGGAGGCGTCTGCCGACCGCAGTTGCGCGTCCCCCCAGTCCGCGTGGTCGAAGTTGATGCCGTCACCGCCGTCCCTCGCGCGGAGCGTCAGCCGTCGTACACCCGTGACGTCGACATCGATCGGGTGCGCGGTGTCGGCGCGGCTCAGTACGCCCGTTGTCGCCAGCACCCGCCCGTCGCCGATGACCTGGAAGACCACCGTGCCCTCGCCGCTGACCTCGTCGTCGATGCCGACCTGCGCGGTGAACCGGTCGTACGCCCCGCCGATGTCGACCTCGACCTCGCCCTCGGCATGCATGCCGAGGCCCTTGTCGTACGTCGCCCCGCGGATGGTCAAGGAGCCTCCGTCGCCCGCGCTGTTCTCTCCGTTGGACCGGTCGCGCTCGATGGGTCCCCAGCCGTTGCGCTCGGCGGCGAACGGCAGGTCGCTCACGAAGTCGACCCCGGGCGGGGACACGAAGACGCGCACCGTCCTCAGCGAACGCAGCGGAGGAGTACGGGGCGATGCCCCGGGAGCCCGGTACTCCGCGGTCACCACCACGTCGTGGTTGCCGTATGCGGTGTCCTTCGGCACCCGCACCGTCCAGTTCGCATCCAGCGTGCTGCCCGTGGGCAGCTGTTCGGCCTCGGCGCCCGCGCCCCCGACCGTCCAGCCGCTGGGCGCGCTCGCCGTGAGCCGGACGTCCGCCGCGGGGCCGAACTCCTCCACGAGGAACCGGCCGTCGACCGCCACGCTCCCTCCCGGGTCCGCCTCCGCCTTCTGCGGCGTCGCTGTCAGGGACGTCAGCGGCACACGGCGGACCGGCTCGTCGCAGGTGGTGCGCCCGGGCCTGTCCCGGCAGGCGAGCGCGGCGAATCCGCCGTTGCGCAGGGTCGGGACCGACAGGGTGTCGTGTCGGTCGACGATCCGGGACTCGCGGATCAGCCCGTCCGCTCCGTCGCGTACCACCTCGACCCGCCAGCGGCCGGAACCGAGGAAGCCGAGCGGTACGCGTTCGGTGGCGGGCCCGCCGGCGGTGACGCTGCCGAGGAACCAGCGGTCGCCGCTGCGCCGGGCGAAGGCGGCACCCTCGCCCGGGTGCCCGGACAGGAGCCTGGACTCGTCCCAGACGGTGGGCACTTGCTCCAGGAAGCGCTCCACCTGGGGCCGGTCGCGGTAGGCCTGGACCGAGCCGGCGTAGTTCTGGAACCCGGATTCGTAGACGACGGACAGGGCCAGTTCGGCGGCTTCGGAGGTGTTGCGTGTACCGAACTGGAACCCCATGGGCGTGTAGTCCATGGAACCCACGGCATTGCGCGTGAACGGCAGGGTGGTGACATCCGCGACGGAGACATTGCCCTGCTCGGCGCCGTAGACCGCCTCCATCGTCATCACCTGCGGCCAGGTGCGCTGGATACCGTGCGGCAGCGTCGAGCCATGGAAGTTGACCAGCAGCTTGTGCTCTGCGGTGGCCCGCAGGATGTCGTCGTACCAGCGGAAACGTGCCTGGGAATCCGAGTCCATGAAGTCGATCTTCAGTCCCGACGCGCCCCACTTCTTGATCCGGGGCAGCACCTCCGCCCGCTCGGCGGCGGTGTCCAGATCACTCCAGTGCATCCACAACAGAACCTTCACGCCTCGCTGTTGCGCGTAGGTGATCAGCTGGGGCATCCAGTCGGTGGTCTTCCAGCCGTCGTCGACGAGCGTGTACTCCCAGCCGTGCGCCGCGCTGTAGTCGACGAACCGCTGCTGCGTCTCCAGGCTCCGCTGCGCGGCGCCGAATCCGGCGAGCCAGGACCACGCGACCCTGCCCGGCCGGATCCACGACGTGTCCCGGATGCGTGACGCCGGGGCGAGGTCGTCGACGAGCGTGGACCCGGTGACCGTGGCCAGGTCACCGATGACGGCGGTGCGCCAGGGGGTGGCCAGCGGGCCAGGCGAGCTGATGCGCTCGTCCGCGAGGCGGACCGTGTACCGGGCGCTGCCCGTCTCATGGGTCAGACGGCTGCCCGCGTACCGGCCGTCTACGTCCGACTCGGTCAGCAGCACGAAGCTGTCGCCGGACCGGAAGAGGGAGGGGTAGCCGTAGTCGCCCGCGGCCGCGCCGCCGGCGGTCGTCTCGGTGCGCGGGCGCTCGTAGTTGACGGTGTAGGGCATGAGCCAGGCCGGCGACGCGGCGGGAAGCTGGAAGGCGGACGCTTCCCGGAGGACGGTCGCACCGTCCTTGTCGGGCAGCACATAACGGTACGCGACCCCGTCGTCGGACACCCGCACATCGAGGTCGAGCCGGGCGCCGCCGTCACCGGTGAAGGAGAAGCGCGTCTGTGTCATGCGTGCGGTTCGCCGGCGCTCCTTGCCGGTCGTCGTGGTGTAGTGCTCGGTCACATCGCGAGTGTCCCGGCCGCGCAGCCGCAGGCCCGTGGTCAGGTCGGCGGCGTCGGTGACGATGCCGAGGGGTGCGGGTTCCAGTACGGTCGCGCCACCGCGGCGGACGGCGAACGACAGCGTGCCGTCCGTACCGTCGAGCCGGACATCCGCCGAGAGACGACCTGGAGCCCCTGTCTGCCGTGTGACCGTCCAGGATCCGCCCTTCCGCTCCTCGGCGGAGGCGGGAGCCGTGAGCGTGCCGACGCTGAGCACGGTGCTCAGCACGACGGCAAGCCACGTCAGAAGTCCGAACTTCGAGCTGGGTGACCCTGTGAGCACCGAAAGCCTCCACCTCGCCATGTGGCAACGTTGTCAGTCTCGCTCCGCGCGCCGATGCGCGCCTGATGGTTCCTCAACTACCAACAGGCTCAAACGAAATCGGACGGCGCACCAACAGTGACTACAGCGTTCTCCTGAGGCTGTAAACCCCTCGCGTCACGGCCGGGAGCGCGCCCGTCCGGGCCCGGGGGCAGCGGACGACCGCCCGGCCCGGGGGGATACCCCCCGGGTCGTAGGGGGCAACCCTGATCGAAGTGGGGGGTGAACCCCATCGCTGGGCCGACGCGCTCCCCCTAGGTTCTGGACTGGAATGGAACACGAGCCCAGCAACCCGTATCGGAGGCCCTCCCGTGACCGCGCAGTCGAACCAGTCGAAGCCGTCAGGGCATGTGGCCGCGGCCTTCGTCCGGTTCGTCCTCTGCGGTGGCGGCGTGGGGCTCGCCTCCAGCGGTGTGCTGGTCCTGACCCACGACCTGCTGCCGGTGGCAGTGGCCAACGCGGTGATCACCGTCGTCTCGACCCTGATCGCCACGGAACTGCACGGCAGGGTCACCTTCCGCAGTGAGCGCAGGGGTTGGGGAGTCCACCTCCAGTCCGGACTGACGGTGGCCGTCAGCTATGCGTTCACGACGGGGGCGCTGCTCGCCCTGTACGCCGTGCAGTCGACCCCGTCGGTTCTCACCGAACAGGCCGTGTATCTGACGGCCTCGGCTCTGGCGGGCATCGCACGGTTCGCGGTACTGCGTGTCTTGGTGTTCGGCGGGGAGCGAAAGGTGCGCCGGGAGCGGGTGCTCGCGAGGACGGGTGTGGCGATGGCGGCGTGAGGGTGAGTGTGTTCGGCGGCGGGCAGGGGAGGGCCTGCGCGGCGGGCATGGCCGGACCCGCCGACCCGGCCGTCGCAGCTCCACGGCACGTGGAGAGCGGGCCTACCCGTCGAGCAACTCCCGTACCAGCGCCCCGACCTGTCCCGTCTCGATCAGGAACCCGTCATGTCCGTACGGCGATTCGATCGTCCGCAAACGGTCCGCATGCGGAATGCCGGCCGCCAGCTCCGCCTGCTGGTGCGGTGGGTACAGCCGGTCCGAATCGACACCGGCGACCAGCGTCCGGGCCCGCACCCGCGACAGCGCCGCGGCCGTGCCCCCACGTCCCCGGCCGATGTCGTGGCTGTTCATCGATTCGGTGAGCGTCACATAGCTCCCGGCGTCGAAACGGCGGACCAGCTTGGCCGCGTGATGGTCGAGGTAGGACTCCACCTGGTACCGGCCACCCCGCCAGGGCTGTTCGTCGCCCTGGGCGGCTCGGCCGAAGCGTGCGTCGAGTTCGGGCTCGCTGCGGTAGGTGACATGGGCCAGCCGGCGAGCGAGGCCGAGGCCGGAGTGCGGGCCATGGCCGTCTCCCGCGTCGTGGTAGTCGCCGTTGCGCCAGTGCGGATCCGAACGGATGGCGCGGAGCTGGATGTCGGCCCAGGCGATCTGTTCGGCGCTCGCGGAGGGCGGGCAGGCGAGCAGCAGCAGGGACTCCGTGCGATCCGGACGGGACACCGCCCACTCCAGCGCGCGCATGCCGCCCATCGACCCGCCGATCACCGCCGCCCAGCGGTCGATCCCCAGCAGGTCTGCCAGGCATGCCTCGGCCGAGACCTGGTCCCGCTGGGTGAGGAAGGGGAAGCTGCCGCCCCAGCGCCTGCCGTCCGCGCGGCGTGAGGAGGGGCCCGTACTGCCCTGGCAGCCGCCGAGCACATTCGGGGCGACGACGAACCAGCGGTCGGTGTCCACCGCGCTGCCGGGGCCGATCAGGCCGTCCCACCAGCCGGGTGTCGGGTGGCCGGGCTCCACGGGACCGCTGACGTGACTGTCGCCGGTCAGCGCGTGCAGGACGAGCACGGCGTTGGAGGCATCCGGGGCGAGCCGGCCCCAGGTCTCGTACGCCAGGCGTACGCCGGGCAGCGCACCGCCGGCCTCCAGGGGCAACGGCTTCTCCAGCACCGCCCATCGGCGCCGGCCCGGCGCGTCCCCCTCCTGCCAGGCCCCCGTGGCCGGCAGGAGAGGGACGGTCGCCGCGGCCTCCGCGGTCAGGAGGCCTCCTTGGCCGCTCGGAACCCCGCTTCGAGATCGGCCTTCAGGTCGGCGATGTTCTCGATACCGACCGAGAGCCGCACGAGGCCCGGGGACGCTCCCGTGGCCGCGAGCTGGTCGGCGTCGAGCTGGCTGTGGGTCGTGGACGCGGGATGGATGATCAGGCTGCGAACGTCCCCGATGTTCGCGAGATGGCTGAACAGCTCGACCGCGTCGACGAACTTCCTCCCCGCCGCCACGCCGTCGCGCAGTTCGAAGGAGAGGACGGCACCCGAGCCCCGGGGCAGATAGCGCTGCGCGGCCTCGTACCAACGGCTCGACGGCAGGCCCGGGTAGTGGACCGCCGCCACCTCGTCACGCTGCTCCAGCCACTCCGCCAGCGCCTCTGCGTTGGCCGAGTGCCGTTCGATGCGGAGACTGAGCGTCTCCACGCCCTGGAGGAGCAGGAAGGACGAGTGCGGCGAGATGGCGGGGCCGAGGTCGCGGAGCAGTTGGACCCGGAGCTTGACCGCGAAGGCGCTCGGGCCGAGAGCGGGCCAGTAGCGCAGACCGTGGTAGCTGGGGTCGGGCTCGTTGAAGTCCGGGAAGCGTTCGGCGTGGGCACCGAAGTCGAAGGTGCCGCCGTCCACCACGACACCGCCGATGGTGGTGCCGTGGCCGCCGAGGAACTTCGTCGCCGAGTGCACCACGACATCGGCGCCGTGCTCGATCGGCCGCAGCAGGAAGGGGGTCGGCACGGTGTTGTCCACGATGAGCGGTACCCCGGCCTCGTGCGCGGTGTCCGCGACGGCCCGGACGTCGAGCACGTTGCCGCGCGGATTGCCGAGCGTCTCCGCGAACAGCGCCTTGGTGTTGGGCCGGACCGCGGCGCGCCATGCCTCCACGTCGTCCGGGTCGTCGACGAAGGAGACCTCGATCCCGAACTTCGGCAGCGTGTGCCGGAAGAGGTTGTACGTGCCCCCGTAGAGAGAGGCGCTGGAGACGATGTGGTCGCCGGCGCTCGCCAGCGTCAGGATCGCGAGGGTCTCGGCCGCCTGCCCGGATGCGAGTGCCACCGCGGCGACTCCGCCCTCCAGCGCGGCCACACGCTGCTCGAAGGCGTCCTGGGTGGGGTTGTGGATGCGGGTGTAGATGTTGCCCGGTTCGGCCAACGAGAACAGGTCGGCGGCGTGCTGGGTGTCGCGGAAGACGAAGGAGCTCGTCTGGTAGATCGGCACCGCGCGGGCGCCGGTGACGGGATCGGGCGCCGTCCCCGCGTGGATCTGCCGGGTCTCGAACGACCAGCGGGATGCGGGATCGGGGGCTGTGCCGTCAGGGGTGTGTCCGGCGGTGACGGAGTCGATCGGCTGGCTCATGGCTCTCTCTTCGTACGGAGGCGGAGGCAGGGGCAGGCAGGGTGGGAAGCGGTGGTGCGGCCGGGGCCCGGGGGCGTGCCGTGACGGATGCCCGAGGTGGTCAGGCGACTTCCGCGAGGTGTCCGGTGGCCACGTCGAACACGAACCCCCGGACGGAATCGGTGTGCGGCACGAAAGGGCTCGCGGAAATGCGGCGGATCGACTGCCGGACGTCATCCTCGATATCGGAGAAGGACTCCGCGGACCAGGGCGGCTTGATTCCGGTCTCTTTCCCGATCTGTGCCTTGAATCCGTCGTCGGTGAACGTGAGCATCCCGCAATCGGTGTGGTGAATGAGGATGATCTCGCGGGTGCCGAGGAGTCGTTGGCTGATGGCCAGCGAGCGGATCTCGTCGTCCGTCACCACGCCGCCGGCATTGCGGATGACGTGCGCCTCGCCGTCGTCGAGGCCCAGGATCGCGTACACGTTCAGCCGCGCGTCCATGCACGCGACCACGGCGACCTGCCGCGAGGGCGGGAGGGGAAGGGGCCCGCTGAACGATGCGGCATAGGCCTGGTTGTTGGTCAGGTATTCGTCGGTCGCTGAGATCTCCGGCATGGTGAACTCGCCTTCTCCGGTGCGGTCTTCGGCAACGTAACGACCGGAAAATCGAACGGGGAAGGGGCGGCCCGACATGGCCACAGGGCTGCAATGAAGCGGCAATGTTCCACGGTTGTGTGAACCCGGGGCCCGTGCGAACCGAGGGGCATGCGTGGGCAGGGCGGGCGGCGGATCACCACATCCGCCGCCCGCCCGTTCACACCTCAGGTGCTACTCGGCGGGACCCGCACCCGGAGGCGGACCCGGCGGGAACGGGACCTCCGCCAGCACGGGCAGCAGCCACTGCTCCTCGTAGTCGAGATGGGCTGTCAGTTCGACCGTCATCCGGTCCAGTTCGGCGAGGAACTGCCGCGGATCGGCGGCGCCGATGTCGGCCAGCAGCGCCGCCAGTTCGTCCTTGATCCGGGCCACGGCCCCGTGCTCCTGGCGGAGTCGGTCGAGCACGGGCACCAGGTCCGGGTGGTAGTGCGCGATGGCGGGGAAGATGTGCGCGTCCTCGCTGGTGTGATGGAACGTCAGGGTCTCGCAGAACGCCAGACAGTGCTGCCGGATCTGGAATCCGAGCCCGGGTGCCGCTGACGCACCGGGCCCCCGCGCCGCGCGCGCGGCGAGGTGTGCGTCGGCCTCGGCCCGTACGTGGCGCAGCTGGGAGCGCAGCCAGGTGTGGACCTCCAGGAGTTTGTCGGCCAGGGTGTTGATCGGCCGCGGCTGCTCCTCCGGCTCGGTGCGTTCGAGTACCACGACCGGCAGCGTCCGGGTCGTGAGGGCCTGGTAGTCGGCATAGCCGGGTGACACCGCGACGACACTCTCGAACAACCGGTCACGGCGGGCCCTTTCGGCGGGTACCGCGACGGCTTCGAAGGACTCGGTGCCGATCTCCACCTGGACGAGGGGGTGGGCGAGCAGGTTGCGGTACCAGTCGGGGTGCCGGGAGGCTCCGAGGTTGGACGCGACGATCAACAGCAGATCGCCGTTGCGCACATAGCCGAGGGGTGTGGTGTGCTCCTTGCCGGACTGCGCGCCGGTCGTCGTCAGCAGAAGGAGATCACCGCCCTCGAAGGGGCCGCCGACCTTTCCCCGGCCGGCTCGGAACTCCTCGATGACGTGCTGGTGGGAGGACGTGGACATACGGTCTCGATACTCCTGAACGGTGAGTGACGGCGCTCGATGACGCCGAGGGATCGCCCAAGGGATCGCCGGCGGACGGCGAGGGAGGGCGAGGGGGCGGTTGTGACCTGGGACGGCCGGGTGCCGCCGGACATCGCGGGTGCTGCCGGGCACGGGACCGGGTCACGCGGCCCGGCAGCCGTGCACCACGCACCCCGGGACTCGGGGCGATGGCGGCAGGACCGGCCGAGGCTGCGCACGGACCGCGGCACGGCTGCGTACGGATGACCTACGGATGCGGCAGAACGAGATGAACAGGGCGCATGAGGAGAGCGTGGCGCGCAACCGCCGATGGGTGCGCGGGGACGCTCAGGTCAGACGCAGGTCGCGGAGTGTGAACTCATGGCGGGACCCTTCGATGTACGGTGATCGCCCGATCGCCGGCCGGCCCACTGCTCTGTGGCCGACGCCGCGCGTCACGCCGGTCATTACAACCAGCCCCGCGCGAGTCTGTCAACGCCGGCCTGAGCGCGCTGTCGGGCCTCAACTCGCTCTCGCGCTAAGCCTTGACAGCTCCTTGACAGCTCGGGGAGCGTTCTCCAGCGTCTGCGGGAGAGCGCTCTCTGCACCGCCGGTCAAGGAAGTTCCTTCGCGCGCAGTCGGGAGAGCGTGTTGTTCGGACAACTCACTGCCGCTGTTGAACCGGATGGGGCTGCACCGCAGCGATGTGCACGCGGGGCACGGCATGCGAAGGACTTCGGTCCTCGCTGCGTTAGGTGTCAGGCGCAACCATCGGGGGAACAGGCCGCCGCACCGCCGGTACCTGCCGGTATAAAGAGGTCATGACTGCCGACGTGCCCCCGTCCACACGTCCCGTGACCCTCGAGGATGTGGCCCGGGTGGCCGGCGTCTCCCGGGCCACCGTTTCCCGTGTGATCAACGGTGCGCCGACGGTGGACCCTGCGCTCCGGCAGATCGTCGAGGAAGCCATCGCCGCCACCCACTACGTACCCAACCGCGCCGCCCGGTCGCTGGTGACCCGGCGTACCGACTCCATAGCCCTCGTGGTCTCCGAGCAGGAACAGCGGTCCGTCGCCACCCCGTTCATCGGGCGGATGTTCACGGACCCCTACTTCGGGCGGGTGGTCGGCGGACTGCTCGACGTGCTGCGCCCGGCCGGGGTGCAGATGATGCTCATGCTGGTGGACGACGAGGTCTCCCGCGGCCAGTTGCTGTCCTATCTGCGGCAAGGGCATGTCGACGGCGTGGTGCTCGTCTCCGCCCACGGCGCGGACCCGTTGCCGCAGATGATCACCGAGACGCGGCTGCCCGCCGTTCACGCGGGGCGGCGTGCGCAGCTCACCGGCGTCACTTATGTCGAGGTGGACCAGCGCGCGGGCGTCCAGCTGGCCGCCGACCACCTGGTGGGGCTCGGCCGCCGGCGGATCGGCACCGTGACGGGTCCGCAGGACATGCCGGCCGCACAGGAGCGTCTCGACGGGTTTCTCGGCGCGATGGCGCGGCACGGCATCGACGATGTCGCCTGTGTCGAGGGCGACTTCACCCATGCGGGAGGAGCCGCCGCGATGAAGCAGCTCCTGGCCGGGCGGCCCGACCTCGACGGTGTCTTCGTCGCCTCCGACCTGATGGCGCTCGGCGCGCTGCCGGTGCTCGCGCGGGAAGGCCGCAGGGTGCCGCAGGACGTTGCTGTCGTCGGTTTCGACGACAGCAACGCCGCCCTTGCCTGTGACCCTCCGCTGACGACCGTGCGTCAGCCGGTGGAGGAGATGTCGTCCGAGATGGCCAGGTTGCTGCTGCGGCAGATCAACGAGCCGGGACTGCGCCCGCCGTCGGTGATCTTCCATCCGGCCCTGGTGGTACGCGAGTCGGCCTGAGCGTCTGTTGGGAAGCTCAAGGTGGAAGCCGCTTGCACGTGCGGTGTCGGCGTAGGGCCTGGCAGATGCTGCGCGGCACCCTGTTCGGGCTGCACACCGGCTTCCCAGGGGAGTACCTGCCGCAGGAGTTGGGCTTCCGCCCGGGATGACGCGCTGGCGGCGGCTGCGGGACTGGAGCGAGGCAGGCGTCCGGCAGTAGTTGCCGGTTCCCCAGGGTTCGAGTTCGCCGAAAGGTCAGGAACTGGCGACGGGGCTGCGTCGTTGCAGGATCCACCGGTGTACGGGCGGTGTCATGCCGGCACCCACGATGAACCCGATCGTGACGCTCAGGCTCGCGAACGCGAGCATCCCGATAACTGCGCACAGAACCACGACGGTTACCACCAGGCCGGCGATTCTGATACGCGAGGGCATCTGGTTCAGCCAGCTCACAGCCGAGAAAGTCGTGAGATACAGGGTGGAGCCGAAAGCGGCCGACGCGAGAGCGGTGACCGGTGGTCCGTCTACTGCTGTACTTGCAGCATCCGTCGCTGCTACTACCGCTGTTGAGCGTCGTGTTCGGCGGAGCAGCATGAACACTATCGATCTTGGCGGGGTGATCAACTCATTCGAGCAATCGCTGAGGTTCCCTCGCTCAACCGTCCACCGGGTCGCGCGCCTCTGACATCGATCGGTGAGCCAACGGGACTCGCTTGCGGAGCAGCGCGACGCCGGCCCGGCCGAACGTCCGGCGTTTGAGCATCTTGATCCGGTGACGTGGCCTTCGAGTGAGGGATCCATCTCGCCACCACACGGGGTGCCGGCGGTTGCGCGGTGACCGGCCGTGGCGAGGTGCGAAACGCCAGATGTTCGGAGGAGTGAAACTTCCTCTCCTCCGGAAGGCGGGTCCTGCTCACCGCATCTCGAGGCAGCCACCGCCACCAGGCGTGACCGGCCTTGATAGAACGGCCTCATGAGTTCGAACGACGACCAGATCGCGCAGGCCGAGAGCCGCTTCGGAGTCCGATTTCCCGAGGACTACCGACACTTCCTGGCTACGGAGGGGAGCATGGCCCAGTTCGTTACTCCTGCGGACGACTTCCTGATGATCAATGCCATTGCAGAACTCATCGAAGTCAATGAAGCCGGCGACTTCCAGGAACGCTTCCCCCGGAGCGTCGTCATCGGCGGGGACGGAAGCCGCGAAATGCTCACCTACGACTTCCGGCAGGAACCTCCGTCTCTGGTCCTGCTCGACGTCTCCGCTCACGACTGGTCGTCGGCCATCCATCAGGCAACTTCGTTCTCAGCCCTGCTCGCGCAGTTCCCCGAAACCGGGTGGAAATGGGACGACTCCGAGCCCTCGCCCTCCTGAGAGGCATCCTCACGGCATTTGTGCCTGATCCGCGTTTCGCCGGCAGTCGTTGATCAACCCGGCTCGCGATGTTCGCGAGAAATGACGGTGGTGCCGTGACCGGGCACGGCCCGATGCCCGTGCTCAGCCGAAGTCGGCGGCCGATGGGGCCTCGCGGGTCATGGGCAGGGTTGGCAGTCTTCCTCGCCAGAGGTAGCGCTCGCCTGTGACCTCAAAGCCGTGGCGTCGGTAGAACCGGATCGCGCGTTCGTTGTGGTCGGTGACCCCCAGGCGGATGCGTGAAGGCCCTGCCCAGGTGAGGAACTCGGTCATCATGTGGCCGCCGAGTCCCTGACCCTGGGCATGGTCCAGCAAGTACATCGGTCCGAGGGTGACCGATTCGTCCCGGTGGCCGCAGAGATAGCCGACGATCTCCGTCTCGGACCGGACGACACGGCAGAAGTGTGGGGCGGGGTGCTGGTTCGCCACCTCGATGAACTCTCGCCACTGCGTGATGCCTTCCGCAGTGGCGGATGAACCGCGGTGCTCACGGATCCAGGACTCATCGATCCCTGCGTCTGCGTTGAGGTAGTTCTGCAGCCAGTTCCGCAGGTGCAAGGGCCCCAACGTCGCGGCGTCGTCAGGCTGAGCGGCGGTGATCGCATACGTCATGCCAGACCATTCCGGTGCACCGGACACGTCGCCGGGCGACTGCCCCGGGGAGGTTCAGCCGGCTCTGATGGGCTCTTCGGCTCGGGCTCGCCGCCCTTCGGTGCTGGAGGGCGGTGGCGGGCCGGCCCTGCGGGGTGTTCCTCGGTGCCTTCCTGGGAGGGTCCCTGCGAACTCCTCCAGCGGGTGAGGGTGTTGCGGCACAGAGAGAGCGCTCCCCGCAACCGGGAGCATGGGCGTCACCTTTGAACCGTCAAGTATTGCGGACAGGTCAATTCAACTCGCGTGCTCGGTTACGGCGTTGAGGGCCCCAGGAGTTGATCCGGCCCGCCGTACGCCTTTAGATCCTGAACACTACAGGCATGCAAGGGCAGTTGACGAACGATCGTGTGCACAAGTCTTGACGCGGCTGTCTGACAGGTTGAGCATCGACAACGGTGAGAGAGCGCTCTCTCATGCGCGCGTTCGCCCCCACCCCTGACATCACAGGAGCCGCTGATGCCCGCCACCCTCGCCAGACCCCTGCGCCCACCCGCCGGCCCCGCGCAGCACCGCACATTGACGGCACTCGTCATCACCGCCCTCGTCGCGACCCTGCTCGGCATCCTGCCCGCCTCGCCGGCGCAGGCGGCACCCGTCCTGCTCTCCCAGGGCAGGACGGTGACCGCCTCCAGCCAGGAGAACGGCGGGACACCCGCATCCGCCGCGGTGGACGGCGACAACGGCACCCGGTGGGCGAGCGCGTTCAGCGACCCGCAGTGGATCCAAGTCGACCTCGGCACCAGTGCCACGGTGAACCAGGTCGTCCTCGCCTGGGAGACGGCCTACGCCAAGGCGTACCGCGTCGAGTTCTCCACCAACGGCACCAGTTGGACCACCGTGCACTCCACCACCACCGCGACCGGCGGCACCGAGACGCTCAACGTCTCCGGCACCGCGCGCTACGTCCGGGTGTACGGCACGGCCCGTGCCACCCAGTACGGCTACTCGCTCTGGGAGTTCAAGGTCTACGGCACGACGGA
This sequence comes from Streptomyces sp. AM8-1-1, assembly GCF_032229325.1. Taxonomy (NCBI): domain Bacteria; kingdom Bacillati; phylum Actinomycetota; class Actinomycetes; order Kitasatosporales; family Streptomycetaceae; genus Streptomyces; species Streptomyces sp. AM8-1-1. The sequence continues at coordinate 796,358 of NZ_CP135086.1, read as the reverse complement.
CGGCGGCCCGCAGATACCGGGCGGCGGTGACCTCGGCCCCAACGTCGTCGTCTTCGACCCGTCCACCCCGAACATCCAGGGCAGGCTCGACCAGATCTTCCGGCAGCAGGAGTCCGCGCAGTTCGGCAGCAGCCGCTACCAGCTGCTCTTCAAGCCCGGCACGTACAACAGCATCAACGCGCAGATCGGCTTCTACACCTCCATCTCCGGCCTCGGGCTGAACCCGGACGACACCACCTTCAACGGGGACGTGACCGTCGACGCCGGCTGGTTCAACGGCAACGCCACGCAGAACTTCTGGCGCTCCGCCGAGAACCTCGCGCTCAACCCGGTCAACGGCACCAACCGCTGGGCGGTCTCCCAGGCCGCGCCCTTCCGCCGTATGCACGTCAAGGGTGGGCTCAACCTCGCGCCGACCGGTTACGGCTGGGCCAGCGGCGGCTACATCGCCGACAGCAAGATCGACGGCACGGTCGGCCCGTACTCGCAGCAGCAGTGGTACACCCGTGACAGCTCGGTCGGCGGCTGGACCAACGGCGTCTGGAACATGACCTTCTCCGGTGTACAGGGGGCACCGGCGCAGAGCTTCCCGAACCCGCCGTACACCACGCTGGAGACCACCCCGGTCTCCCGCGAGAAGCCCTTCCTGTACCTCGACGGCAACGAGTACAAGGTGTTCGCGCCCGCCAAGCGGGTGGGGGCGCGCGGCACCTCGTGGGGCAACGGCACGCCGCAGGGCGAGTCGATCCCGCTCAGCAGGTTCTACGTGGTCAAGCCCGGTGCCACCGCCGCCACCATCAACGCGGCCCTCGACCAGGGGTTGCACCTGCTGTTCACCCCCGGCGTGTACCACGTCGACAGCACGATCAACGTGAACCGTGCCAACACGATCGTGCTCGGTCTCGGGCTCGCCACGATCATTCCGGACAACGGTGTGACCGCCATGAAGGTGGCCGACGTGGACGGTGTGAAGCTGGCTGGCTTCCTCATCGACGCGGGACCGGTCAACTCCCCGACCCTGCTGGAGGTCGGTCCGGCCGGATCGTCGGCGGACCACGCGGCGAACCCGACGACCGTCCAGGACGTGTTCATCCGCGTCGGCGGCGCGGGCCCCGGCAAGGCCACCACCAGCATGGTCGTCAACAGCGACGACGCGATCATCGACCACACCTGGGTGTGGCGCGCCGACCACGGCGACGGCGTGGGCTGGGAGACCAACCGCGCCGACTACGGGGTCCGGGTCAACGGTGACGACGTGCTGGCCACCGGACTGTTCGTCGAGCACTTCAACAAGTACGACGTGGAGTGGTACGGCGAACGCGGCAGAACGATCTTCTTCCAGAACGAGAAGGCGTACGACGCACCCAACCAGGCCGCCATCCAGAACGGCGGCACCAAGGGGTACGCGGCCTACAAGGTCGCCGACTCGGTGAACACGCACGAGGGCTGGGGGATGGGCAGCTACTGCTACTACAACGTCGACCCGACGATCCGGCAGGACCACGGCTTCCAGGCCCCGGTGAAACCGGGCGTCCGATTCCACGGCCTCCTCGTCGTCTCGCTCAGCGGCAACGGACAGTACGAGCACGTCATCAACAACACCGGCTCACCCACCTCGGGAACGTCGACCGTGCCCTCGGTCGTCGCCAACTTCCCGTAGACCGGGTCCGGCGGGGCGGGCATGCCCGCCCCGCCGGCCGCAGGCGCGTGCCTCTGGGGACACGCCGAGGGCTCACCTCACCGGCCGGCGCCGCACTCCGCGGTGCCGGCCGGATGCCGTGCCGCCGACTACCGGGTGAACGTGCACGGCTCATCCAGCCGCCTGCGGCGCGCCGCGTCCGCTCCGCACACCTCTCTGATCGTTGATCGTGCGAGGCGTACGACCGGAGAGGACTCGACATGACAGTGAAGCGAGTGGGACTCGTGGTGCACCGGGGGCGCCCCGAGGCCGTGGCGGCGGCCGATGTCGTGACCGCATGGTGCGCGGAGAACGACATCGCCTGCACCGAGACCGACGTGTGGAACCTGGGCGAGCAGCGGCACAGCGCGCGTGAGGAGGTCGATGCCGCCGGGCATCCCGATCTCATCGTCACTCTGGGCGGTGACGGCACCTTCCTGCGGGGAGCCCGGCTGGCCGCCGAGAGCGACGCGGTCGTCCTCGGGGTGGACCTGGGCACGGTGGGTTTCCTCACCGAGGTCCCCGCGGCGGACGTCCGCCGGGCACTCGACGCCGTGCACGCCGGGCGCGCCCGGGTGGAGACCCGCATGCTGCTCACCATGCGTGCCTCACGTCGCCTCCAACTGCCCCAGGAGATGGAGACGGTGCTCTGCTACGGCCGGGGCCCGATGCTGCCGCCCCCGGTCGTCCCCGACGAGTCCGACCAGGGCGGGTGGGGAGTCTCGCTGCACGTCCGGGCGGTCAACGACGTCGTGGTGGAGAAACTCGTCCGCGACCGCCAGGTCGCCCTGGGCGTCTACGTCTCGGGGCGGCTGCTCGCCTCGTACTCCGCGGACGCCGTCCTGGTCGCGACCCCCACCGGGTCCACCGCCTACAGTTTCGCCGCCGGCGGTCCGGTCGTGTCGCCGTTCGCCGAGGCCGTGGTGTTCACTCCGGTCGCCCCGCACATGACCTTCAACCGGTCCGTCGTCGCCGCCCCCGACGAGCCGATCGGGCTGCGGGTCCTGCCGCACTCCGGACGGGCCGCGGTGAGCGTCGACGGTCAGCTGCGGGGGCTGCTCGACCCCGGCGACTGGATCGGCGTCTTCGCCGCCGAGCGCCGGCTGCGGGTGATCCGGTTCGGACCGACCGACTTCTACGGCCGGCTGCGGGACCGGATGGGGCTCACGGACGCCCCGGCGGCCGCGGCGGCGGGCGACCCCGCGCGTCTGTGGCCGGCCTCGGAACCGGTCCCCGCCGATCTGCAACACCTGCGTCTGCCCCCTGGCTACGACGTCTGAAACAGGCGGGCGGTGTCGGTCATCCCACGGCGCCATCCGTTGCGAGCTGGACGAACCGGCCGGTAACTTACGCGCACCGGTCATCACCGCTTCGCGATCCGTCGCAGGTCGTCCGGTACGGTGGCCACGCTCCGGCCTCCCATCACCAGACATCGGCCGGTGCGGTGCACAGCGTGGTGCACCGATCAGCGAACTCATCGACACCGTCCACGACGACACCCTCCACGAGGGCACCGGACGCCTCAGGCGCCGGTGGCGACAGCGCCCGTCCCGAGGCCGCCGGCCCGCGACACGACTGGGGAGTTTGATGTTCGGCAAGGTATTGGTCGCCAACCGCGGTGAGATCGCCATTCGCGCGTTCCGCGCTGCGTTCGAGCTCGGCATCTCCACGGTGGCGGTCTTTCCGCACGAGGACCGCAACTCATTGCACCGGGCCAAAGCGGACGAGGCGTATCAGATCGGCGAACCCGGCCATCCCGTGCGGGCCTACCTGTCCGTGGACGAGGTCGTCAAGGCCGCCCAGAAGGCGGGGGCCGACGCGATCTACCCCGGCTACGGATTCCTCTCGGAGAATCCGGACCTGGCCGCCGCCTGCGCGGAGGCCGGCATCACGTTCGTCGGGCCGCCGGCCTCGGTCCTCCATCTGACCGGCAACAAGGCCCGTGCCGTCGCGGCGGCGAAGGAGGCCGGTGTACCGGTCCTCAAGTCGTCGGAGCCGACCACCGATGTGGACGCGCTCGTGGCGGCCTCCGAGGACATCGGCTTCCCCGTCTTCGTCAAGGCCGTCGCCGGCGGCGGCGGCCGGGGCATGCGCCGGGTCGCCGAGCCCGGCGAGCTGCGCGAATCCATCGACGCGGCCATGCGCGAGGCGCAGTCCGCGTTCGGCGACGCCACCGTCTTCCTCGAGCAGGCGGTCGTCAACCCCCGCCACATCGAGGTGCAGATCCTCGCCGACGCCGAGGGCAACGTGGTGCACCTGTACGAGCGCGACTGCTCGGTGCAGCGGCGTCACCAGAAGGTCGTCGAGATCGCCCCGGCCCCGAATCTGGACCCCGACCTGCGGGCGCGCATCTGCGCCGACGCCGTCGCCTTCGCCCGGCACATCGGCTATGTGAACGCGGGCACCGTCGAGTTCCTCGTCGACGAGCGCGGCAACCACGTCTTCATCGAGATGAACCCCCGCATCCAGGTGGAGCACACGGTCACCGAGCAGGTCACCGGCCGTGACCTGGTGATCGGACAGCTGCGCATCGCGGCCGGGATGTCGCTGCCGGAACTGCGGCTCACCCAGGACGACATCGAGCTGAACGGCACCGCGCTCCAGTGCCGGATCACCACCGAGGACCCGGCCAACGGCTTCCGGCCCGACACCGGCACCATCTCCGCCTACCGGTCACCGGGCGGCCCCGGCGTACGGCTCGACGGCGGCACCGTGCACACCGGCGCCGAGGTGTCCGCGCACTTCGACTCGATGCTCGTCAAGCTGACCTGCCACGGGCACGACTTCGCGAACGCCGCCCGTCGGGCGCGCCGCGCCATCGCCGAGTTCCGCATCCGCGGTGTGTCCACCAACCTGCCCTTCCTCGGCGCCGTGCTCGACCACCCCGACTTCCGGGCCGGCCGTATCACCACGAGCTTCATCGACGAGCACCCGGAGCTCATCCGCGCCCGCCCCTCCGCCGACCGCGGCAGCCGTATGCTCAGCTATCTCGCGGAGACGACCGTCAACCGGCCCCACGGCCCGCGGCCGCAGGTCATCGACCCCGTCGACAAGCTGCCCGCCGTCTCCCTCACCACACCGGCGCCCGACGGCTCCCGGCAGCGCCTCGCGGCTCTCGGACCGGAGGCGTTCGCCGCCGAACTGCGCAGGCAGAAGGCCGTGGCCGTCACCGACACGACGTTCCGTGACGCCCATCAGTCCCTGCTCGCGACCCGGGTGCGGACCCGCGATCTGCTCGCCGTCGCCCCCTACGTCGCCCGGACGGCTCCGGAACTGCTCAGCCTGGAGTGCTGGGGCGGCGCGACCTACGACGCGGCGCTGCGCTTCCTCGCCGAGGACCCCTGGGAGCGGCTCGCCCAACTGCGCGAAGCGGTGCCCAACATCTGTACGCAGATGCTGCTGCGCGGACGCAACACCGTCGGCTACACGCCCTACCCGACCGAGGTGACCGAGGCGTTCGTGGCCGAGGCCGCGGCGACCGGTATGGACATCTTCCGCATCTTCGACGCGCTCAACGACGTCAACCAGATGCGGCCGGCGATCGACGCGGTGCGGGCCACGGGTACGGCCCTGGCGGAAGTCGCCCTGTGCTACACCGCCGATCTCTCCGACCCCGCCGAGTCCCTCTACACGCTGGACTACTACCTGCGCCTCGCCGAGGAGATCGTCGAGGCCGGGGCGCACGTCCTGGCCATCAAGGACATGGCGGGCCTGCTGCGCCCGCCGGCCGCCCGCACGCTGGTGACCGCGCTGCGGGAGCGGTTCGATCTGCCGGTGCATCTGCACACCCACGACACGGCCGGCGGACAGCTCGCGACACTGATCGCCGCGATCGACGCGGGAGTCGACGCCGTGGACGCCGCCGTCGCGTCGATGGCGGGCACCACCAGCCAGCCGCCGCTGTCGGCGCTGGTCGCCGCGACCGACCACAGCGAGCGGGCCACCGGGCTCTCGCTCCAGGCGGTCGGTGATTTGGAGCCGTACTGGGAGGCGACCCGGAAGGTCTACGCGCCGTTCGAGTCCGGTCTCGCCTCGCCCACCGGCCGGATCTACCACCACGAGATTCCGGGCGGCCAGCTGTCGAACCTGCGCCAGCAGGCCATCGCGCTCGGCCTGGGCGACCGGTTCGAACTGATCGAGGACTGCTACGCCGCGGCCGACCGGATGCTGGGCCGCCTGGTGAAGGTGACCCCGTCGTCGAAGGTCGTGGGCGACCTGGCGCTGCATCTGGTGGGCGCCGGTGTGGAGGCCTCGGACTTCGAGTCCGATCCGGGCAAGTTCGATGTCCCGGACTCGGTGATCGGGTTTCTCCGCGGCGAGCTGGGCGACCCGCCCGGCGGGTGGCCGGAGCCCTTCCGTACCCGTGCGCTGCAGGGCCGACCGGAGAAGGCGGACGCCCCGACCCTCGACGACGAGGACCGGCGAGGTCTTGCTCAGACGCGCAGGGCGACCCTGAACCGGCTGCTGTTCCCCGGGCCGACCAAGGAGTTCGAGGCGCACCGTGAGTCCTACGGCGACACCTCGGTCCTGCCGACGCGCGACTTCCTCTACGGCCTGGAGCCCGAGACCGAGCACACGGTCACCCTCGAACCCGGAGTGACCCTGCTGATCGAGCTGGAGGCCATCTCGGAGGCCGACGAGCGGGGCTTCCGTACGGTCATGGCCACCCTCAACGGGCAGTTGCGGCCGGTGGCCGTGCGGGACGAGTCCGTCGCGACCGAGGTCAAGGCGGCGGAGAAGGCGGAGCGCGGCAACGAGCGTCATGTCGCGGCGCCGTTCGCCGGAGTGGTCACCCTCCAGGTCGCCGAGGGTGATTCGGTGGACGCCGGTCAGACGGTCGCCACCATCGAGGCGATGAAGATGGAGGCGTCCATCACCGCCCAGAGCGCGGGCACCGTGAGCAGGCTCGCGATCGGCAGGATTCAGCAGGTCGAGGCGGGCGATCTGCTCATCGAGCTCGGCTGACGCACACCGCGGACGGTCCGGCGCGCGCCCCTCAGGGGCCCGCCGGGCCGTCCGTCGTCTCCGGCGGCGGACGGTGCGCGGGCCAGGAGTTCAGCGCGGTGGCCAGCTGCGCGCGCGAACGGACGTCCAGCTTCTGGTAGATGCGGGTCAGCCGGGCCTCGACCGTCTTCACGCTGAGGTAGAGCTTCGCCGCCGCCTCCTGGTTGCTGGCGCCCTCGCGGACCAGTGCCGCGAGACGCAGCTCCGCCTCCGTCAGGGAGTTCTGAGCGCCGCCGCGGGCAGGATCGGGCTCGGCCGATCGGGACGGCGTCTCCGCCGCCAGCGCCAGCCAGGGCAGTGCTCCCGTGCGTTCGAAGACCGCGGCCGCTGTCTGGAGGGCGTTCTGAGCGGAGGAGCGCCGTCGGCGACGGCGCTCGACGCGGGCCAGCGCGATGAGGGCCCGCCCCCGCTCCAGCGGCAGTCCCGCCGCGTCGAACCGCTCGGCGGTCTCCGTCAGCAGCTCCGCCGCCTCCTCGGGCTTGCCGCTCGCCGCCAGATACAGCGCGTACGCCCGGTCGCAGCCGAGCAGTACGGTCGTCCGGCCGAGCCGTTCGGCCACCGGGCGGACACCGGAGAGGAGGAAGGCGGCCTCTTCCGGGGCGTCTCCGGCGACCAGCGCCTCCGCCAACTCCTCGTGCCAGCGCAGCATCGACGGGTCCACGGTCGACTGGGCCTGCTCGTCCGCGCGGACACGGCGCAGCGTCTCCACGGCTTCCGTCACGTCGCCTGCGACGAGTTGGACCCGGCCGAGCGCGTAGAGACTGCGGGAGAGGAAGACCCGGTCACCCTCCTCCTCGGATGCCTGGACACTGCGCCGGGCGTAGCTCGCGGCGCGCGCGAAGCTGCCGCCCGCGGTCTCGGCGAGGGCCAGGGCGTACCAGGCGGGCCCGGGGGACAGCCCGGCCTCCAGGGTCAGGGCGAGGGACCGTCCGGCGTGGGCCACCGCCGCGGCACACAGGCCCTGGCGGGCCTCGATCTCCGCGAGCGTCCGGAAGAGTTCGATGGCGTCCTCGACGGTGCCCCGCCGCTCGACGAGCGGCAGCAGCGCGTTCAGCTGATCGCGGGCGTCGGTGAGCCGGTCGTCGAACAGGGCATGACGGATCGTCAGGATCTGGGCCGCGTTGCGGATGCCGAGCGGACGGTCGACCAGTTCGAGCGCGCGCGCCTCCGCGAGCACCCGCTGCTCCTCCGCGGAGCCGAGGACCCGTTCCATGCGTGCCTGCACCGTCAGGGCCCGGGTCGCCGTCTGCCGGTCACCCACCGAGGCTGCGAGCCGGGCCGATTCGACGGCGGCCGCGCGGGAGCGTACGGGATCACCGTCGGCGAGCACGTACTTGACCGCCAGCCTGAGCTGGACGGCCGCTCGCAGGGCCGTGTCGTCCTCCGAGTCCTCCATGGCGTGCACATAGGTCTCGTCGAGGTCGCCGAGCCCCTGGCCCGCCGTGTCCAGCACCGCGAGACGTGCGCGCACCCGGTCGGCGGGGGTGGCGTCGCGGGCCAGCAGATCGGTGGCGGCGCGCATCGCGAGATCCGCGCGTGCCGCCCGCGCGGCTTCCTCGGCCGCATCCACGAGCCGCGCTATCCGCTTCCCGCCGTGCTCGACGGGTGTGGACTCGGCGGCGAGCAGGGCGAGTTCGGCGGCCAGGGCGCTGTTGCCGCGGCGGCGCGCGGTGTCGGCCGCCGCGGCGACCTCCTGCGCGAGGTGTTCGTCGGGCGCGTCGGCGGCCAGCGCCCGGTGCCGTACCGCTTCGACGGGGTCGTTGACCACGCGGGCCAGTGCGGTGTGCCCCGCGCTGCGCTCGTTCCAGCAGGCGTCGTGCACGAGTGTGGACGGCAGGACGCCGGCGCTGAAGGCGACGGTGCCGTCCTCGGTGAGCGTGATGAGGTTCGCCCGCTCGGCGGCGGCGAGGTCGGCCTCTGCCGTGGCGCGGCCGGCGCGGCGGATCAGAGCCGCCGTCGGCCGCAACGCCAGGGCGGCGAGCAGCAGGGTGGCGCGTACGGCCGGGGAGGCGGCGCCCAGGAGCTGCCGGGCGAGGTCGCGGGCACGGCCCGACAGCGACAGTGCCTCGGCGTGGTGGACCGGTGTCCGGGCGTCGGCGAGCGAACGGCCGACGGCGAGCGCCAGCCGGGGATTGCCGCCGCTGGCCCGGTGGATACGGCCGGCCATCCGGGACGGCAGCCGGTGGTGGACGAGGAGCTCGGCGATCTCGTCGGCGTGCAGGGCCGGCACGAACAGCACATCCGCCTCGGAGGGCACCCACAGAGCTTCGGGGCCTGACGGGTCCTGCGGGGGCTCGCCGGGTCCCGGAGCCGTGGGGGAGTACGCGGAAGGGGTCTCGGCGGCGATGACCCGCAGCGCCGGCGGAGCCAGATGCAGCGCGAAGCGCAGCAGGTCCGCGCTGTCGGCGTCGATGTGCTGGACGCCGTCGACGACGAGCAGGACCGGAGCCCGCGCGGCGAGGGTCCGCAGGATCTGGGCCAGGGCGAGCCGCAGCGCGATGGGATCCCAACCGCCCTCGGGGATGGGCGCCTCGCGGCACAGCATGGCGACGGCGCTGCGCTGCGGTCCGGGCAGTGCTTCGAGTGCGTCGGCCGCTCCGGGACCGCCGGGCCCGGCGGGGGATGGGGCGGCGGGCCACGACACGGAGGCCCGGACGGACGCGAGAAGGGCGGCCGCCGCCGCTCCGGGTATGTCCCGGTCGGCGGGCAATGTGGCCAGCCAGAGCACGGTCTCGCCGCGGGACTCGGCCTGTGCGGCGGCGGCCAGGGCCATCTCCGTCTTGCCGATTCCGGCGGGACCGGTGAGGAGCGCGCGCCCCCGGGTGTGCAGGACCCGCTCGAGCCGGGCCAGGAGCTCGGCCCGCCCGACCGGCGCGGGGCGGTGAACCGTCGACGTCACGCCCTTCACCCCCCTTGTGACCTGCGCAGGTCTCTGCCTGTGAGTGCAGAGCATACGAATCAGGCCACGGCAGTCCAGGCCCCGCGTCCGACATTCGGACGCGAGGTCCGGGAACGGCGGTGGGGCGCGCCCGCGGAATGTGCCGCGAACGCGCCCCTGACCAGCCCTGTGCTGCTGTGGTGCGGGTGCTCAGAAGGTGAGACTCCAGGAGTCGATGTAACCGGTGTCACCCGAGGCCACATCGCGGACCTGCAGCTTCCACATTCCGTTGGCGACCTCGCTGGAGGCGTCGACGGTGTAGGTCGCCACGACGTTGTCGGCGCTGTCGGAGGACGAGGACGCCTTCAGGTTGCGCACGGTGCCGTCGGGAGCGACCAGATCGACGACCAGGTCGCCGCGCCAGGTGTGCTTGATGTCGACGGCGACCTTGAGCGCGGCGGGGGCGTTGCCGGAGCGGCCCGAGACGGCGATCGTGGAGCTCACGGTCGCGTTGTCGCTGATCGTGACGTCCGCGGCGTTGGTGAACGTCGCGCCACCGGGAGTCGTGGTCGTCACGGCGTTCACGGTCTTGGTGGCGTCGGCGATGCCGGTGCCGCAGCCGCCGGTGCACGTGCCCGGCAGCGCACGGGCGTTGGCCTTGATCGCGGACTCGATGTCGGCGGGCGTCAGGGCCGGCTTGGCCGACTCCAGCAGCGCGGCGAGCCCGGCGATGTGCGGGGCCGCCATCGAAGTGCCCTGGTACGGCTTGTAGTTCTCCGCCGACTGCGTGGTGGTACCGGAGTTCAGGGTGGAGAGAATGCCGTTCTCGGGGGTCGTCACGGTACCGGGGGTGTCGGTGGCGCGACGGGTCTCACCGCCGGGCGCGGCCACATCGACGCTGGTGCCGAAGTTCGAGTAGAACGACCGGTTGCCCTCGCGGCTGGTGGAGGCCACGTTGATGATGTTGGCGCAGTTCGCGGGGGTGAAGCCGGACGCGTTCGCGTTGCTGTTGCCGGCCGCGACGACGACCGTGGTGCCGCGGGAGACGGCGCCGTTGATCGCGTTCTGGTAGACGCTCGGGCAGGTGGCGCTCGAACCACCGAGGCTCAGGTTGATGACCTTCGCGGGGGTGGCGTTCGCCGGGACGCCGGGCACACTGCCGCCCGAGGCCCAGGTGATCGCGTCGGCGATGTCCGCGGAGGACCCGCCGCACTTGCCGAGCACCCGGACGGGCTGGATCTTCGCGTTGTACGCGATGCCGGCGACGCCCTTGGTGTTGTTCGTGGACGCCGCCACGGTGCCCGCGACGTGCGTACCGTGCCAGGACGAGTTGCTCGCCTTGGAGCCCGCACCGCACTCGCCGTCGGTGGCGTTCCAGTCGCCCTCGTCCTTGGCGTTGTTGTCCCGGCCGTTGCCGTCACGGGCGTCCGCGGAGGAGGAGATGAAGTCGTAGCCCGACACCACGTTGCCCGCGACGTCGGAGTGGGTGGCGTAGCCGGTGTCGATGACGGCGACGGTGACACCGCTGCCGGTGGTCTTGTCCCAGGCGCCGGGCACGTTCATGCCGCCGGTGGCCTCGAACAGGTCCCACTGCTTGGCGTACTCGGTGTCGTCGGGCGTGACCGCCATCGCGTAGGCACGGATGTCGGGTTCGACGGATGCCACCGAGGGGTCACCGCGGAAGGCGTTCATGACCTCGGCGAGGTCCTTCTTCGAGGCCTCGCCGCCCAGGTCCACCAGGGCGGCACCGCCGGCCAGCCGGCGCTCGAAGGCAAGGTCCTCGCCGGTCGCGGAACCCTTGGCGGTCGCGTCACCGGCGGCGGCGGTGTTGGAACGCGCCTCCGCCGTGGTCGCCTTGTAGGTGACGATGACCTTCTCGACCGGCGAGACCGGCAGGCCGGCCATGGCCTGCGAGGCCGGAGCCGGCTTCGGCGAGGGGGGCGGGGTGGCGGCGAGGGCTACGGAGGACGTGGCGGCCACGGCGGCGATCGTGGCACTCGCAGCCACGACGGCTATGAGTCTCCGTCTGGAACCGTTCAAGGTGTTCCCCTTCAGATGACGGCGCGGAGCGCGGCGGACGGCGCGGGAATCGCGGTTCGCTGTGGGGGTGCGACCCGCGATTCCCTGGGCCGGGTACGCCCGTGCGCCCCCCGCCGTCGCAAACGGCCCCTGGTCAAGGGCCGCCACCGGCGAAACCCCTGATTTCCATGCACCTGACATCAACGAGTCGGGGCACGAGATCCGCCGGTTCGGCAGACAGTAGGGAACGCCGAGATGAACCCGATACGGGGAAAACCCTTGTCACCCCGTGCGAGGACCCGCGAGAGGGCAGGGCGCGACGCAGACTGGGCATGCGTACAGCGCACGGCCGCACCCGGCCGCGCGGCAGGACGCAGAGCGGAAGGAGACAGCACATGAGCCGCCCCACCGACAGCGACGGCAGCACGCGCGACGACCAGGGGGGCAACGCCGGGTACGGGAAGAAGCCCTTCAAGCGGTCCACCAGTCATTTCGCCGACCGCATCACCGCCGACGGGAGGGACGGCTGGCCGGTGGAGGCGGGCCGCTACCGCCTGGTGGTGAGCCGTGCCTGCCCCTGGGCGAGCCGCGCGCTCGTCTCCCGGCGGCTCCTCGGGCTGGAGAACGTGGTGCCGCTCGCCGTCACCGACCCGATCCAGGACGACCGCAGCTGGCGCTTCACCCTCGACCCGGACGACCGCGACCCCGTGCTCGGGATCCGGTTCCTCAGCGAGGCGTACGACGCGCGGGAGAAGGACTACCCGGGCGGCGTCAGCGTGCCGGCGATCGTGGACGTCCCCACCGGCGAGCTCGTCACCAACGACTATCAGCAGATCACCCTGGACTTCGCGACGGAGTGGACGGCGCTGCACCGCCCCGGCGCCCCCGACCTCTACCCCGAGCGGCTCCGCGACGAGATGGACGAGGTGATGGACGGCATCTACCGGAACGTCAACAACGGTGTCTACCGCGCCGGTTTCGCCTCGGAGCAGAAGGACTACGAAGCCGCGTACCGCGATGTGTTCCGGCAGCTCGACCTGGTCTCCGAGCGGCTGTCGGACAGGCGCTATCTCATGGGGGAGACGATCACGGAGGCGGACATCCGGCTGTTCACCACGCTCGTGCGCTTCGACGCGGTCTACCACGGTCACTTCAAGTGCAACCGCTCGAAACTGACCGAGGACCCGGTGCTGTGGGCGTACGTCCGGGACCTCTTCCAGACGCCCGGCTTCGGCGACACCGTCGACTTCGACCACATCAAGCGGCACTACTACCAGGTGCACGAAGGCATCAACCCGACGAAGATCGTGCCGCTGGGACCGGACACGGCGGGATGGCTGACCCCGCACCACCGCGAGGAGCTGGGCGGACGCCCCTTCGGCGACGGCACACCCCCGGGTCCGGTGCCCGCGGAGGAGGAGGTCCCGGCGGCGGGGCGCCCCTGAGCCCTGCCGGTCCGCGGGCGCCCTTGAGCCCCCGTGGGGGCCGAATCCCTGTCGACACCGCCCACCGTCGCCGGGAACGGACACGACCCGGTACGCCCTCGAACGGTGGATCTGTCACGGCCGTGCCCCATACGTACCGACACCGTGACGAACGCCCCGTGCGCCCCCTATGTGGCGGTACCTTCTGCGTACCGAAGCCCTGGGGGGACACCATGCGCAAGACCCTGCTCGCCGCTGTCGTCACCGCCGCCACCTGCCTCGCCCTGACCGCCTGTGAGGGCGGTGCCGAGGCCGGCGGCGACGCCGCGCCGTCCACGACACGACCGCGGCCCACGGCACCCGCGACACCGGCGTCCGCCACACCCGCACCCGCCGGTGAACCGGGCCCCACGGACGCCGGGCCCGCCGCTCTCGACCTCGGCGAGCCGTCCCGGACCGTGGGCGCCAGGACCGTCGGAATCCTGGAGATCACCCCGTCGTCCGTGGTCTATGCCGACGAAGGCGCCGGAGCGACACCGCAGTCCGGCGTCTTCGCCGTCGTGACGATGAAGGAGAAGTCGCTCAGCGCCAACCCTGCCGCCGAGGAACTGCCGGCCGCCGGCGGTGGCTGGGAGTGGCTGACGCCCGACGGGCGGACGATCCCCGCCGGCAACGGCAACGCCCGCCAGGTCACCCTCGACGGATACGACAGCTCCGGCCCCCTCGAACCGGGCGCCACGCGGATGGCCGCCAAGGTCTTCGACCTCACTCCCGCGCAGGCCAGGAGCGGCAGGATCGTCTACACGGACGGCGTGCAGGCTTCCTACCGCTGGAAGATGCCGGCCGGGAGCACAGGTCCCGAAGTAGCCGATGTGGAAGGGCAGTTGGCGCCCTGACCGTCCTGGCCCGTTCACCGCGCGGATCATGGAGACTGGACGGAGCCGCGACCGTGCGGTGACCGACCTTCGAGGAGCTGCGATGACCTCGCCCGGCGATGGGCTTCATGTGGTGTTCGGCGCCACCGGTGCGATCGGGAGCGCGGTGGTGGCCGAACTGCTGCGCCGGGGACGCCCGGTGCGGGCCGTGAGCCGCGGTGGCCGTGCTCCGGAAGGTGCCGAGGGAGTCGCCGCCGACGCCGCCGACCCGGCCCAGGCCGCTTCGGCGGCCGCCGGGGCAGCGGTCGTCCACCACTGCGCCGCCCCTGCGTACACCCGGTGGCCCGAGCTGTTCCCCGTGCTGACCCGCTCCGTGCTGGCTGCCGCCGAGTCCGCGGGTGCCAAGCTGGTGTTCGCCGACAATCTGTACTCCTACGGACCCGTCGACGGGCCTCTGCGTGAGGACCTCCCGGCCGCGGCGCAGGGCCGCAAGGGGCGGACGCGCACCGCCATGGCGGCCGAACTGCTCGACGCGCACCGCGCGGGCCGGGCGCGGGTCGCGATCGGCCGGGCGTCGGACTATTACGGGCCGCGGGGCACCAACTCCACCGCGGGCGACTCCCTGTTCGGGCGTCTTCTCGCCGGCAGGAAGCCCCAGTGGATCGGCAGTACGGTCCAGCCGCACACGCTGCACTACCTGCCGGACATCGCGCGGGGGCTTGTCACGCTCGCCGACCGCCCCGAGGCGGACGGCCAGGTCTGGCACCTGCCGGCCGACGAAGCGCTGACCGCCCAGCAGTTCACCGATCTCGTCGCCGAGACCGCCGGACGACCCGTGCCGGCCCCGATCGCCGTCGCGGGACCGGCCGTGCTCGCCGTGGGCGGACTGTTCTCACGGATGCTGCGCGAACTGCGGGAGACCGCCTACCAGTTCAGCGCTCCCTTTGTCGTCGACAGCTCGAAGTTCGGTACCGCACTGGGCCCGTTCGAACCCACACCGCACGCGGAGGCGGTGGCCGCGACCGTCGAGTGGTTCCGCTCCCGGTGACGCCCCGGCGGGGTCTCAGGCGCTCCTGCGGGCGGTGACGAGGAGGTACTCCCAGTCCAGCGCGGTGGTCCCGGAGGCGTCCGCGTGGCGCAGGGCGAGGTCGTCGAGGTCACGGTCCAGCGCGGCGACCTTCTCGGCGTCGTCCGCGATGTTCCGGTAGGTGGCGACGGTCGGACCGTAGTTCGCCTTGAAGTACTCACGGAACGCGTCGGGCCTGTCGAAACGGCCGATCCGCACGGTCTGCCGGCGCGCCTCCAGGTCCGTCACCCGGTCGCCGAGGAGTTCGCGGACATGAGCTTCCCGACCCCACAGCGGCGGGGGCTGCGCGCCGGGAGGCGGCTTGGGGGCGTACGGCTTCATCGCCGAGAACATCTGCCCGACGAAGCCCTCCGGGGTCCAGCAGATCAGGCCGATGGTGCCGCCGGTCCGGCAGACCCGGACCAGTTCGTCCGCGGCGGCCTGGTGGTGCGGCGCGAACATGACCCCGAGACACGACATCACCGTGTCGAACTCACCGTCGGCGAAGGGCAGCGCCTCGGCGTCGGCCTCCCGCCACTCCACTTCGGCCCCGCGCTCGACAGCGAGCTTGCGCCCGACGTCCAGCAGCTCCGGTGTGAGGTCACTGGCGACCACCTCGGCCCCCGCGAGGGCGGCGGGAATCGCGACGTTGCCGGTACCGGCGGCGATGTCCAGCACCCGCTGCCCGCTCCGTACACCGCACGCCTCGACGAGGGTCGCGCCGAGATCAGGAATGAGCTCCGCCGCCACGGCGGAGTAGTCGCCCAGCGCCCACATCTTCCGGTGTTTCGTCTTCAGCGCGCGGTCGGCCTCGGCGGCCTCGGTGGCTTCGGTGGCTTCGGTCATGACGGCTCTCCTCGGCTCTCGCGCCGGACGGACACTGGCCGGCGCCCTGTATCGAGCGTAGGAAACGAACGGACACCGCCCCTAGTACGGAATCTGTACCAGCGGCCCCCGGGACGGAAGCCGTATCCGTCGCCCGCCGTCGGTGGTCGGGTCACCGGACCGGCCGTAGCCTGCCCCTATGGGGTCCTCGTACTACCAGTTCTGCCCCGTCGCCAAGGCGATGGAGCTGCTCGACGAACGCTGGACGCTGCTCGTCGTACGGGAGCTGGTGACCGGCACCGAGCACTTCAACGAGCTGCGTCGCGGGGTGCCGCGGATGTCCCCCACGCTGCTCTCGAAACGGCTTCAGCAGCTGGTGCGCGCCGGGATCGTGGAGCGGCGTGCGGAGGGGCACGAGGTCCGGTACGTCCTGACGCCGGCCGGCGAGGAGCTGCGTCCGGTGATCGAGGCGCTGAGCGTCTGGGGGGTGCGCTGGATCGGGGAGCTCGGCGACAAGGATCTCGACCCGAAACTGTTGCTGTGGGACATGCATCGCCGCGTCGACCACGGAGCCGTACCCGACGGCCGGTCGGTGATCCGGTTCCTGTTCTCGGACGTGCCCCTCCCGGTACGGGACTGGTGGCTGGTGATCACGCCGACCGAGGCGGATGTCTGCGACCGCGACCCGGGGTTCGACGTGACCGTCACGGTTTCCGCCGCCCTGCGGCGCATGATCGAGATCTGGCGCGGCGACCTGGCCTGGGCCGAGGCCCTGCGCTCGGGCGCGGTCGAGGTACAGGGACCCGAGGCGTTGCGCAGGGCGGTCCCGGTCTGGTTCACCCTGCCGCCGTTCGCGACGGTGCCGCGGGCCTTCTGAGACCTGCGAACCCCCGGCGAACAGCGGCTCGGCCGGCCGTCGCGGGAGCTCCTCGCCTACGGCCCCGGCTTCCAGACGTAGCGGACGTCCGGCTCCCGCTCCTCGTTGCGCGAGCCGTCGGTGCGCTCCACCTCCGTGAAGCCGTGGCGCTCGTAGAACCGCCCCGCGGGCCCGTTGACCTGGAACGTCCACAGCGCCAGCCCGTCGGGGCGCTGTCGCTTGGCCAGCGCGACGAGCCGGTCGCCCAGCCCGCGGCCCCGCCACGACGGATCCAGGTACAGCTGCTCCAGTTCCCCACCGTCGAGCACCAGCAGCCCGGCGACCGAGCCGCCGGCGAGTGCGACCCAGCTCTCGTGGTGGGGAACGACCACGTGCGCGAACCACGCCCGTACCTCGTCGTCGCTGTGTGCCCGCCGCACCGTGGGAAGGGCCGCGGAGAAGGAGCGCAGCCAGGTGCGGGCCATCTCATCCGCGTCCGCGTCTTCCGCGCGCCGCAGGAGCAGGTCGTCGCTGTTCATGGAGGGAGACTCTTCCACAGACGGGCGGACACCCCGGGTGCGAGCATGGGATCAGGGCAGCGGCCGACGCGAGACCGGCGGGGAACCGGCCGCCTGCCCGGTGGACGACCAGTGGGCTCACTGCGGAAGGAAAGGCCATGGGGGACTCCCGACCGACCTCCGAATTCCACGCGGGGAACATCTCCGCGTCGAGCGTCGAACGGCTCGTCGCCGCCCTGGACGCGCAGGAGGGCACCCCCGGAGTGCGCCGCCTGCGTGCCTGGGCGCATCGCGGGCTGGACGCCCGGCCCGGGGAGCGGGTGCTCGACATCGGCACGGGCACCGGATCGGAGGTGCGGGCGCTCGCCGCGGCGGTTTCGCCCGGCGGCGACGCGCTGGGCGTGGAGCCGAACCCCGGTCTGCGTGCGGTCGCCGAGCAGCGAACCGCCGAAGCGGGCAGCACCGCCCGCTTCGCCGAGGGCGACGCACTGGCGCTGCCCCTCGATGACGCCTCGGTCGACCTGGTGTGGTGCGAGCGGGTGTTCCAGCACCTCGACGAGCCGCAGAAGGCGGCCGGGGAGATCGCACGCGTCCTGAGGCCCGGCGGCCGCGTCGCCCTCCTCGACACCGACTGGGCGACCGCCATCCTGCACCCCGGCGAACCCGAGGTGGTGAAGGCTTTGAGCGCCGCCGCGCTCGCCGCCGCGGCCAACCCCTACGCGGGGCGCAGGCTCGTCGGTCAGCTGCGGGCCGAGGGGTTCGAGATCGACGACGTGGGCTCTCAGGCCCTCATCCAGGACAGGCTGGAGACTGTGGAGCCGCTGATCAGGATGCTGGGGGAAACGGCTGTACGCAGTGGGCTGATCACCGAGCCCCAGCGGGACCGGCTGTACGAGGAGCTGACGGCGGCCGGCGAGCACGGTGCGCTCCATCTGTCCGTGACCATGTTCGGGGTGATCGCCCACCGCCCGGACTGACCGGAGTGGGCCGAACCGCGGATGCTTCCTCCCCGACACACATCGACCGGGCGACCGGGGGTAGGCACTCCGTGACGCATAGGTGATCAGTTGGAGGAGACATGGCCGGAATCCTGGACCGCATCAAGTCGTTCGCCCGCAGTCCCAAGGGACGCCGGATGATCGAGCAGGGCCGGAGGGCCGCCGCCGACCCGCGCAAGCGCGCCCAGGCGAAGGAGACGCTGCGGAAGTTCCGGTCGCGCTGACCGCGCCCCGAATGCTTCAGCGGAGCCTTCTGCACAGCAGGGCGTCAGGCGTCCTCGACGAGCCGACGCGGCCGGTGTACGCGACACCGGCCGCATACTCGTCGTCCGCGCACTGCCCCTTGTAGCGCCCCTGCGCGAAGTCCCCGCCCTTCGGGGCCGCGGGACGGTTGTCGCCGCGGTCGAACCACACGGTCCGGCCGCCGCCACCGGGCGCCGCGTCGGAGGCTGCGCACAGAACGGCGGAGACCGCTGCCCCACGGACGCTGTAGCCGATGAGCAGATGGCGGGGCGGGCACTCCAGCTTGGTGTACCCGGGGGCCCAGTCGCCCGTGCCGACGTACCGCTCGTCGCGCACCACCTCATGTCCGGCAC
Organism: Streptomyces sp. AM8-1-1; assembly: GCF_032229325.1. Taxonomy (NCBI): domain Bacteria; kingdom Bacillati; phylum Actinomycetota; class Actinomycetes; order Kitasatosporales; family Streptomycetaceae; genus Streptomyces; species Streptomyces sp. AM8-1-1. Next base: position 777,621 of record NZ_CP135086.1, on the reverse strand, counting down.
CCGGGGCCCACGGGTCCCGCGCGCCGGCGTCGGTGCACAGCCCCCGGTTGCCGGTGTGCCCGAGGCCGGCGAGCCGCTGACCGTCGGGACAGACCGCCTTGCGCGCGCCGGAGTCCCAGTCGGGCAGGGCGCGCATCCGCAGGGACTGGACGAAGTCCCCGTGGTCGGGACTGAGCATCGACCAGCGGTCGACCGGGGCCACCTGGCCGCTGCGCCCGTCGGCGGCGATCAGCCGGCTCCAGGCACCGGCACGCCAGTCGTCACCGTCGAACACCCCGATCCGCCCGCCGGCCGCGTCCCAGTGCAGCAGCGCCCAGCCGTTGCCCTTCCGGTTCTCGTGCCATCCGACGAGCGGCCAGTACGCGAAGTCGGCGTCGGTCTGGACGAGGAAGTCGACGAAGTTCTCGAACCACGCCCGCTGCTCCTCACCGTGCTCGTCCCGGCCGCCGACGCCGAACTCGCTGATCCACACCGGGGCCGTGAAGTGCCGGTCCCCTTCGCCGCTCACATAGAACGCCTGTCGGCGCAGTACGTCGTGGAGTTCGGCGCGGGTGAAGTCCCGGTAGCGGTTGTCCGAGGTCTCGCCGGTCCCGGTCGCGCCGCTGTGGCGGGGGCCCGTGTAGTCGTAGAAGTGCGCGGAGTAGACGAGTTTGCCGGATCTGACCAGGGTGTGCGAGAGCCGCTGGACGGGCTCGAGGGTGGGGCGCTCGTGCGGCAGGCCGTCGACGGGGATGCCGGTCCAGTTGATGCCCTCGACGACGATCAACAGGTCCGGGTTGGCCTCCTGGAGGATGCGGTCGCCGAGCCGCTGCGTCGCCGCGAACCAGTCGTGGCGGTCACCGAGGCCCCAGTTGGGGTCGTCCCACACCGAGCGGCGCACCTCGTTGTAGAGGTCGGCGCCCACGACGCGCGGGTTGGCGCGGTAGCGCCGTGCCATGAAGAGCCAGTCGTTCTCCCACGTCGCGTCGCTCTGGCTCGCGTTCCACCGCTCGTTGCCGTCGACGCCGCAGCACCAGCGTGTGGTGTTGGTGTGGTTGTTGAGGACGACCGCGAAGCCGGCGCCGGTGAGTGCCTCGACGGCCGCGTCGTACACCTGGAGCGGGGTCCTGCCGCGCAGCGCCGGATTGGCGGCCACCGACGCGTCCGCGACCGGACGGGTGTCGCGCAGCATCTCGTTGGAGAACGGCAACCGCACGCTGTTGAGGCCGAGTTCACGAAAGCCCTCGACGATCGCGGCCATGGGGGCGCGGTCCAGGCCCAGCGGCATACGGTCGGACTTCTCGCCCGCGTGGTTGTCCGCGGCGTTGTCCGGGCTTCCCGAGCCGGTCCAGGTCCCGCTCGCGCCGTGCCAGTTGCCCGACTTCAGCTTGAACCGGTTGCCGTCCGCGTCGACGATGTAGCGGCCGCGGGTGCTCAGGGGAGGGGTCCAGGCCGCCTGCTGCACGGCCGGCTTCGCAGCGGCCTCGGGGCGGGGCGATTCGACCGCTTGGGCCGGCAGCACGGCGGAGCCCGCCAGCAGGACGAGCACGGCGGCGGGCACCAACCTGATCAGGGACCTGTTCATGACCATCCGATTCGACGAACACCGGCCACGGACACCCCGGTTGGCGGTTGACATGACTGCGCCATGATGGCGGAGCGAGGAAGCCGTGAACAGAGTTGCTCCGGACACATTCGCGGCCGCCGAGGCTGACTGAGCGCCGCCATAATGCTCGGCATGGCCGCCGTCTCCCCGTCTTCCGACGCCTCTTCGCTCCCCGCCTCCGTCTCGTCGCCCGTCACGCCGCCGTCCCGCACCCGGGTCGTCGTCATCGGTGCGGGTCCCGCCGGGCTCACCGTCGCCAACATCCTGCGGGCCGCATCCGTGGACTGCGTGGTGCTGGAGACGGAGAGCAGAGAGTTCATCGAGCAACGGCCCCGTGCCGGCTTCCTCGAGGAATGGGCCGTACGGGCTCTCCAACGGCGTGGTCTGGCCGACCGGTTGCTCCAGAACACCGAGATGCACGGCGAGTTCGAGTTCCGCTTCGCAGGGGAGCGGCATCGCTTCCCGTACGCCGAGATGACCGGCAACCGCCACTTCGTCTATCCGCAGCCGCTGTTGGTCACCGACCTCGTCCGCCGATATGCCGACGAGCTGGGTGGCGAGATCCGCTTCGGTGTACGGGACGTGGAACTGCACGCCATCGACACGGACCGGCCCGAGGTCTCCTACACCGACCCGGACACCGGCGAGCGCCGGCGCATCGTGTGCGAGGCCGTGGCAGGCTGCGACGGAGCGAGGGGAGTGACCCGCGCGAGCATGCCCCCGGAGCACGCGGTCGTGGCGCGGCACGACTACGGCGTGGGCTGGCTCGCCCTCCTCGCCGAGGCGCCCCCGTCCAACGACTGTGTCGTCTTCGGCGTCCACAGCCGCGGCTTCGCCGCGCACATGGCCCGCAGCCCCCAGGTCACCCGCTACTACCTCGAATGCCCGCCCGGCGACGACCCGGACAACTGGCCGCACGACCGTGTGTGGTCCGAGCTCCGGGCGCGGCTGTCGGCGGACGGCGCCCGGCCGCTCGCCGAGGGCCCGCTGATCGAGAAGCGCGTGCTGGACATGCACAACTACGTCGTGGAGCCGATGTCGTACGGCCGGCTGTATCTGGCGGGCGACGCGGCCCACCTCGCGGCGCCGATCGCCGCGAAGGGCATGAACCTGGCGCTGCACGACGCGCTGCTGCTCGGCGACGCGCTGGTCGCCCACTGCGCGAAGGGCGACGACGGCGGGCTGCGCGGCTACTCGGCGGCCTGTCTGCGGCAGGTGTGGCAGTACCAGGAGTTCTCGCAGTGGCTCGCGGAGGTGATGCACGGGGCGTCGTCGGGCGACCCGTTCCGCGCGGCGTCCGCGACGGCCCGGCTGCGGCGGATCTTCGAGTCGCCCGCGGCGGCGGCCGCCTTCGCCGAGCTCTACATCGGCAAGGACATCGACGGTGGGGGACACCCGGGCACGGCGTGAGCGGGGCCGGGGCCGTGCCACTGCGGCGCGGTGAGAGTGTGGCCGGCTGGCGTCCGCCGGACCGCGGATGACGGGTGACGCCTCCCCGGGTGCGAAGGAGCCGGACCATGAGTGCTGCGCGGACCGCCGTGCCGGCCGGATCGCGGATGACGGGTGACGCCTCCCCGGGCGCGATGGAGCCGGACCATGAGTGCTGCGCGGAACGCGGTGCCGGACCGGATCGGGTGGTCGCCGGATCTCCTTAGTCCGGGACCGCCGACCGGTGCGGGCGATCGGATGCGGTCCGGAAGCCGGCGTGCTGCCCGTGTGCGAACGGCTGAGGACCGGTCGGGCTGGGGCCGTGGCGCTCGCGCTCACGGCCGACCGCAACGCCCCGCACAAGGCCGGCGGCCGCCTGTGACTGTGCCGTACGGAACGGGTGGCCCTGGAGATCCCGGACGCCTCCTCGACACCGCCTTCGCCGTCAACGTCCATCCGTTCCGGACCCTCACCCCGGAACAGTGTGCTGCGGGCCGGGCGGACCGCAGTCGGCCGAACGCGTGACCGCGCCGGCGGCCGACACGATGCGAGTGAACGGATACACCGTTGGGCGGATCCGCTCCCGCACCGCCCGTACCGCGGACTCCGGCCGGGCGCCGGGCGCGGGATCACCCTGACGTCTGCAGCGCGGGCGCGTCGGCGGTGACCGGAGCGCCTGCAGTGACCGAAGTGCCGGCAGCGAGAGAAGTGCCGGCGGCGGCCGGTGGGACGTGCGGTGCGACGGCCGGGGCCGCCTCCGGCCTGCGGCCCGCCAGCCGGCATCCGACACACCCCGGGTGCCCGTACCGGACGGTGGTGTCGCGGGTGCGCCAGCTCCGTCGTCCGGGGGGCCGGGGCCCACTGGGCTTGCCCCACCCCGCGAGGTGCAGCAGCCAGGTGGTGAGCACGGCGAGCACGACGACGGCTCCCCCCAGACCGAGGCCCCAGGGCGAGCCGGCGGCGAGCCCCGCGCCGAGCACGGCGGTGCCCGCGGTGGCCATCGCGGTGCCGGTCCAGCCGGCCACCGTGTGGCCCATGTCGTGATCGCCGTGCGCACTCATCTCTGGCTCCTCACCGGTGGTGTGATAGATCAGCGACCTGGGCACACCTCATACCCAGGAATGTCTTACGAGCTAAGTAACTTAGATGCTAAGGGGATATCCGGTGGAGGGCAAGGCGCGCCCGGAGGCGACGGCCGCAGAGGCGCAGTACGCGATGGACCGCATGATCGCGCTGGCGCAGTTCGGCCAGCAGGACATCGCAGGGCGGCTCGGACTCAACGTCACCGACCTCACCTGCCTCGGTTTCGTCATCGAGGCCGGTCTGGCGGGGGAGTCGCTCGCCGCGGGCGACCTGGCCGAGCGGGCCCGGCTGACCACGGGCGCGGTGACGGGTGTGCTCAACCGTCTGGAGAAGGCCGGCTATGTGCGCCGCCAGGCCGATCCGGGGGACCGCCGCCGGGTGCGCGTGGTGATGGAGGAGTCGGCCCAGGCCCGCATCCTCGAGGTCTACGGCCCGTTCTACGAGCGCATCGCCGCGCTCTTCGCCGACTACTCGCCGGACGAGGTGGCGGTGCTGGCCGACTGGTTCACGCGGGCCACGGACGCGATGCAGGTCTCACTGGAGGAGACGCGGCGCGGGGGACCCGCGCCCGGCGAGCGAAAGGTGCCGTAGTCCGGCGGCCGAACGATCCGTGAGTGGCCCGGAACCCGACGATGCGAAGTCGGGGGCGGCGGACCGGGCCTGCCGGCGGCGCTCGCGGTCCCGGACCCGCGCGAGGTGGGCGTCATCGGCGCGGACCTCACCGGCGTCGCGCGGGCTTCACTGCAGGGGCAGGGTCGCCCAGACCGTCTTGCCCTTCGGCGGGGTCAGGGACCACGACCATGTGTCGCAGAGCGCGCTGATGAGGTGCAGGCCCCGGCCGCCGAGGGCGCATTCGTCCGCGCTGCGGGGCCGTGGTGCGGTGGAGCTCGGGTCGGTGACCGCGCACACGAGGTCACCGGGCTGCCGGAAGATGCCGAGCCAGACCGGGTAGTCGCCGTCCTCGGGCGATGCCGGGTCCAGTGCGTGCTGCACCGCGTTGGTGACGAGTTCGCTGACGACCAGCTCGGCGTCGGGGACAAGCTGCGGAAGCGCCCATCCGGTGAGGGTCGTGGCGACGAACTGCCGTGCCTGCGAAGCGTTCTGCAACTGACCGTCGAGTCCGCACGCGGCGAATCCGGTCCGGCTCATCCTCTGGTTCCAGGCCCACTGGGGTTCGCCCGCGGGGATCGTCGCGGGCAGTGGTTCCGCGCCAGGCTCCGCACCGCAGAACCGGCTTCCGTGCCTGGTGCTCGTGCTCGATGAGGCTGACACGTGAGTTGTCACTGGTCATGTCCCCCTGGAGGAAGTGGACTTCGGCGCTGCGCCGGCCGCCGTGGAGCGAGTATGGTCGAGCGCCACCCAAGAATGCAATTGCATCTGGGATTGCAATGGTTGGGTGTCGGTGCGAACGAACGTACGAAAATGAAAGGGCTGTTGCAGTGGAGTCTTTCTTCAACGGCATGCGCGCGACCGGGCTGAGCTCCGTGGCGTGGACCAAGAGCAGTCACAGCAACGCGACCGGGAACTGCGTTGAGCTGGCAGAGCTCCCTGGGGGGCGTGTGGCGATGCGCAACTCCCGTGACCCACAGGGGCCCGTGTTGATCTATACGCGTGATGAGATCGCTGCGTTCGTGGCGGGCGCCCGAGGCGGAGACTTCGACTTCTTCATCGGCTGAAAATCGCTCCAAGTGCGACGTATTCCGAGCCATGAACGCCTCGTTGGTGGATACTGGGCGTCTTCCCCGCGTCCGCAGGAGCGCCCAATGGCTGCAGCCGATCCGAATGCGTCGTTGTTCGTACGACCGCTAGGGGCGGTGGAGAAGAACCCGACGGCGCTGAAGCTCATCGTCGGCGGCAAGTTGCGCGAACTGCGCGTCGCCGCCGGACTGGATCCCGCCGATGTCGACAGCAAGCTGGGTTTCTCGCAGTCGAAAACCAGCCGCATCGAGCTCGGCCGGCACGGCTGCAAGCAGGTCGACGCTCTGGCCCTGCTGCATCTGTACGGGGTGGACGGCGAGGAGCGCGTCGCCGAGTTCCTCCGGCTGGTCGACCAGTCCCGCCGGCCCGACTGGTGGCGGTCGTTCAGCGATGTCCTCTCCGACTTCTTCACGCCGCTGGTCGCGCTCGAAGGCGCGGCCGAACGTATCCGTACCTACGAACCGTTCTACGTACCCGGTCTGTTGCAGACGCCGGAATACACCCGTGCCGTGATCCAGGCCGGCCCCGGACATCTGCTCGAGCACGAGGTGACGCGGCGCGTGGAGCTGCGCCAGGAACGGCAGCGTCAGCTGGACCAGCCGGACGCGCCGCGGCTCTGGGCCGTCATCGACGAGTCCGTCCTGCTGCGGGTCGTCGGCGGCCCTGACGTGATGCGCGCACAGTTGGAGCATCTGCTCGCCATGATGGAGCGCCCTCGTGTCACGCTGCAGATCGCGCCGCTGGACGTGACGGCCGCGGTCGGCGTCGGGACCGGAGTGACCTATCTGCGCTTCGCGCTCGGCGACCTGAAGGACGCCGTGTACATCGAGCACCTCACCGACTCGACGTTCACCCAGAAGCCCCAGGGCGTCGAGCAGTACCGGAACATGCTCGACCGGCTGGGCGCGTGCGCCCTCACGCCCGCGCAGTCGATCGCGGCGCTGCGTGAGCGCATGCGGACTCTCTGACGGCCCGCTGACGAAGCGCGCCCGGCGTCGCCTGCGGTCCGCACAACACGACCGGCACGAGAACGGCCCCGGCACACGCGCCGTAGCGCGCGGCCGGGGCCGCTTCCTTGTCGTGGGAGTCAGCCGAGGCGTGCCACGCCGCCCCACTCGATCCACTCGTCGGTGAGCTGCGTGGGCGCCAGATCGGTGTCCGGCCGCCAGGTCGACACCTCCACCAGACCGGGCTCGAGGATCTGGAGGCCGTTGAAGTACTGCGTGACCTCGTGCTCCTCGCGGACCCTGCCCCAGTTGCCACCGGTGGCCTCGGCCATGAAGTCGGTGACGAACTTCCTGATCTCCGGCCGGTCGCTGACCAGTTGGCAGATGACGAGGAAGCTGCCGGGCACCAGGCGGTCCGCCACTCGCCGGATCAACGCCGCCGGGTCGTCCTCGTCCGGGATGCAGTGCATGACGGAGACGAAGAGGGCCGCCACGGGTTGACTGAAATCGATCAGCCGCGTGGTCTCCGGGTGCCCGAGGATGTGGTCCGTCTCGCGCATGTCTGCCTGGATGACAGCGGTGTTGTCGTTCTCGTCCAGCAGTGCCCTGCCGTGAGCCAGAACGATCGGATCGCTGTCGACATAGACCACTTTGGATGCCGGGTCGACGGCCTGGGCGACCTGGTGGACATTGTCCTGGGTGGGCAGGCCTGAGCCGTGGTCGATGAACTGGCGGATGCCGTACTCGCCGGCCAGCAGACGGACGACGCGCTGAAGGAACCTGCGGTTGTTGACCGCCAGCACCTTGGTGCTGGGCACCTGCTTGAGCAGCTGCTCGCAGGCGTCACGGTCCGACTGGTAGTTGTCGCTGCCCCCCAGGAAGTAGTCGTACATGCGTGCCACGCTGGGCACCGTCGTGTCGATGGCGTCCGGGCGCCACGACTCCTCTCGCATCCAGTTCTCACCCGCGTCAGTAGAAATCAGGACCTGTTGGGCGCTCATGCTAAGGAGCGAGGAGCCCTCCGGATAGGCCAAGGGAGAGGGAACAGGCGCACGTGATGCCTTTTCAGCCATCCCTGGCTCAGGGGCAGTTGAACACCCCCGTTCCCGCGCGGAGTTCAGGCCACGGTGTGGATCACCCTGCCGACGACAGCCGCGCAGGCCGCAGCGCTGTTACGGGAGTGACGGGAATGTCCGGTTGCGGCCGGATCGTAATGCTCAAGTTCTGCTCAGATCTGCTGACGGTGGCCGAACTCCGTCCATACCCTCCTCCCAGCGGACACGGGGGCCCTGCGACGGCGCGCCTCGTGCTCCCGCCGTCGCATCTGCTCTATCCGGACATGAGGGATTCTTGATCATGAAGGTCCGCAAGTCTGCCGCCACCGCGGTGATCGCTGTACTCGCGCTGACGGCGACCGCCTGCAGCAGCGGCGAGTCCGGCACGTCCGACGACGACGTCATCACCGGCGGTTCGGGCGGCAAGGATCAGCCCCGGCTGCCCACCTACCCGGTGGCCACGTCCGTCGACCTGGACTCCCCGACGCTCAAGAAGGCCCAGAAGGCCGGCAAGATCGTCATCGGTGCCAAGAACGACCTCCCCTTCCTCGGCTTCGAGGACAAGGAGGGCACACGCTCCGGGTTCGACGCCGAGGTGGCCAAGATGGTCGCCGCCGATCTCGGCTTCTCGCCCGCCCAGATCGAGTTCAAGACGGTCGAGTCCAGCGTCCGCGAGAGTGCCATCGCGCAGGGGGACGTCGATCTGTACGTGGGCACGTACACGATCAACGACAGGCGCAAGAAGCAGGTCGGCTTCGCCGGCCCGTATTTCGTGGCCGGCGCCGACCTCCTGGTCCGCAAGAACGACAAGTCCATCGCCGGACCGTTCTCCCTGCAGGGCAAGACCGTCTGCTCCATCAAGGGCTCGACGTCGCTCCAGGAGATCAAGAAGCCGGACTACGGGACCAAGACCCTGGAGCTCGCCAAGTACTCCGCGTGCGTCCAGCAGCTGCTCGACAAGAAGGTCGATGCCGTCACCACCGACGACGCCATCCTTATGGGGTTCGCCGCCCAGCGGCCGTCCAAGCTGAAGGTCGTCGGCAGGCCGTTCACCAAGGAGCCTTACGGCATCGGCATGGACAAGAGCGACAAGGTCCTGCGCGACGCGGTGTCCGACGCCCTGGAGGCGCACGACACGAACGGCGACCTGATGGAGGCGTACGACGCGACGCTCGGGCTGTCCGGCTCCGGCTGGATCGGCCCGCCGATGCTCGAACGCTACTGAGGAACGGGCGGGCGGACTCCGGACGCCCCGGCAGCGGTGACCGGATCGGTCCGCCCGTGGACCTCGTCGGCCCTGTTCGGCGCCTGTCCGGGCAGGTCAGACTGACGGCATGACCCGAGCGCTGATTGTCATCGATGTCCAGGAATCCTTCCGTGCCCGCCCGCAGTGGAAGACCATCTCGGACCCGGACGTGGCCCGTAAGGCGGACCGTCTCGTCCAGGCGGCACGCCGTGCGGGCGACCTCGTGGTGTGGGTGCTGCACTGCGAACCGGGCACCGGCGGTGTGTTCGACCCCGTGCTCGGCCATGTGCGGCTGATGGAGGAGCTGCGGCCCCTGGACACGGAGCCGCTCATCCGCAAGACCTCGCACAACGCCTTCACCAGCACCAATCTGCAGCAGACCCTCACCCGGCACGGGGTCGGTGAGGTCATCGTCTGCGGGATCCGCACGGAGCAGTGCGTGGAGACGACCGCGCGGGTCGCGAGCGACCTCGGCTACGGCGTCACCTTCGTCGTCGACGCGACCGCCACCAACCCGATCGCGCACCCCGATGCCCCCGACGACCGGAGCATCGACGACCTCCTGTCCGACCCCCGCACCCTGAGCGCCGAGGAGGTCATCCGGCGCACCGCGTACGTCCTCGCCGGACGGTTCGCCACCATCACCACGGTCGCCGAGGTGGAGGCCGCACTCCCGCACACCGCACTCCCGGACACCGCCACGGGATCATGAGCCGGGTCGTCTTCCTGCTCCTGCCCGGCGTGCATCTGCTGGACCTGGCCGGACCCGCGCAGGTCTTCTTCACCGCCGCGGACTTCGGCCACCCCTACACGCTCGGTTATGTGGCGGAGCAGACCGATGTGGCCTCCGCCCAGGGGCTGCCGCTGCGGGCCTCCCTCGACTGGCCCGGACTCGGGCCGGAGGATCTGGTGGTGGTCCCGGGATGGCGGGCGCGCACGCTCGCCGACAGCCCGGTCCTCGGGCAGGCCTCCCTGAGGGCGCTGCGGGAGCACCACGCCCGCGGCGGCACGGTCGCCGGCGTCTGCTCGGGCGCGGAGGCACTCGGCCAGGCGGGACTGCTGGACGGTCGCCGCTGTACGACGCACCACGAGGTGCAGGACGAACTGGCCCGTCGCCATCCGCGCTCGCACCTCGTACGCGACGTCCTGTTCACGGCCGACGACCGGGTGGTCACCTCTGCCGGTATCGCCAGCGGCATCGATCTGTCGCTCTATCTGATCGCCACCCGGCACGGCCCCGCCGCGGCCGCCCAGGTGGCCCGGAGCATGGTCGTCTACTCCCGGCGCAACGGCGACGAGCCGCAGACCAGCGTCATGCTCCGGCACCGCTCGCACCTCAGTGACACGGTCCACCGCGCTCAGGACCTCATCGACGCGCAGTTCGACAAGCCCCTGCGCCTGCCCGACCTCGCCGCGGCCGTCGGCGTCAGCGAGCGCACCCTCACCCGTTCCTTCACGCGTGTCACCGGAGGTCTCACCCCGCTGCGCTATCAGCAGACCCTCCGGCTGGAGCGTGCGGAACACCTCATCGGACAGGGGGCGACGGTCCATGCCGCCGCTCGTTCGGTGGGCTTGCAGGATGCGCGGACGCTGCGCCGGATGCGCGCCCGCGCTCAGTGATCCGGCGGAGACGGCGGCACACGATCGTGCTGGTCGCGGGCGATTCACCGGACGCGACGGCCGGGCGAACAGCCTAGGCGAATTCACCCGATATGGCGGAGAAAGTCCCTCCAGCGCGAGGAACGCGTGAAGTGGGGGGACACATCAGCAGACGCTCGGCGGCTCCCGACCGTGGCGTCAGGCTGTCCGAAGCGGGCGCCTGCGCCAGGGGCCGCCTCCCCGCTTCTGTACAGGAGATCTCTTCATGGCTCTCATCAAGACCGCTGCAGTCGCCGCCGGTGTCTGCGCCCTCGTGCTCGGCGGCGCCGGCTTCGCGACCGCGGACAGCGACGCCGACGGCATCGCGGCGAACTCGCCCGGCTTCCTGTCCGGCAACGTCGTCCAGGTGCCGATCAACGCGCAGCTCAACCTCTGCGGCAACACGGTCAACGTCATCGGCCTGCTCAACCCGGCGGCCGGCAACCTCTGCTTCAACGACTGACGAAGCAGTGATCGGTGTGGCCCCCGGACCGTCGTCCGGGGGCCACACCCTGTCGGCCCCGTGTCAGCCGGTCACGTCCCGCGCCGTGAACACCCACGTGCCGTGCGGAACGCGATGGACCACATGACCGGACTCGGTCCGGTCGTAGGAGGCACCTTCCGGCGCCGTGACGGCGGAGCGGCCCGCGGCCGGCACATGGACCTCGGCCTGCGAACCGACCGGCACCTCCACCGTGAGGCGAAGCTCCCGGCCCGAACGCTGCCAGCCCGCCGACACCCGCCCCCTGACGGTGCGGATCGCGGTGCGGGCCCAGGTGACACCCGTCCTCGCGTCGGGACGGACGGTGAAGGTGCGGTATCCGGCATCGCCCGGACGCAGGCCGGCCACGTTCTCGTAGAGCCACTGCACGACGGTTCCCTGGAAGTAGTGGTCACGCGAGCGTGAGTCGAGCGGCCACATCTCCCACATGGTGTCGGCGCCGTGCTCGAACCAGTGCCCCCAGCCGGGATAGGTCTTCTGCGTGGCGATGGCGTGGGCCACGTCCGCGTGGCCCTCGGCCGTCAGCGCGGGCAGCAGCACACTGGTCCCGAGCGCGCCGGTGTTGAGATGGCTGCCCCGGGCGGCGATGTCGTCGATCAGGCTCCGGGTCACCGAGGCGCGTGCGGACTCCGGCACGAGCCCGAACGCCAGGGGTATCGCGTTGCTGGTCTGCCGGTATCCCGGGTCCTTGGCGGTGCGGTAGTGACCCGACACCGGGTCGAGGAACGCCGCGTTGAAGGCGCTCCTGAGCCGCTCGGCGCTCTCCCGGTAGCGCTCGGCCGTCGCCGCTTCGCCGATGACGTCGCCCATCTCGGCGGTGTGCAGAAGGGCACGGCGCAGATAGGCCGTGGCGGTCAGACGGGTGTCCTCGGGGGGATTGCCCCCGTAGCCCGGAGGCAGGTAGTCGCCCAGGGCGGTGACCGCGAGACCGTCCTCGAGCCGGCTGATCTCCCAGTCCAGATAGCGGGTGAGCGCCGGCCAGTGCTGCCTGGCGATTCGGTCGTCCCCGTACACCCGGTACATCTCCCGGACCACGAAGGGATAGACGGTGGTCCATTCCGGCGAGGGGCCCAGATCGCCGTAGCCCCAGCCACCGCTCGGCACGATGACGGGCAGCTGGCCGTCCGTGTTCTGGCTGTCCGCCAGGTCGTCGAGCCACTTCGACAGGAAGCGGTGGACTCCGAAGGCGTAGGCCATCACGGGGGCGCCGAGCTGGGCGTCACCGGTCCAGCCGTTCTTCTCGTACATCGGGGTGTCGGTCGGGATGCCGTGCAGATTGTTGAGGACCGTGCGGCGCATCGCCTTGTCGAGCCGCTCGTAGAAGGGCTCGGAGCAGCGGAACTCGCTCACCTCGTCGACCCTGGTGTGCACCACACGGCCGAGCACCTCGTCGGGCTCCGGTCGCCGCGGCAGTCCGCTGATCTGGACGTAACGGAAGCCCTTGTAGGAGAACCTGGGTTCCCAGGTCTCCCTGCCGCTGCCCGCGCACACGTACTCGTCCGTCTGGAACCGGCCGGGCACATGGCCGGTCTCGGCGTGCACGCTCCCGTCGGCCTTCAGCTTCTCGCCGTGGATCAGGCGAACCGTGGTCCCGGCGGGGGCGGTGACGGTGAGCCGGGTCCAGCCGGCGAGCGTGCGCCCCATGTCGACGACGTGGACGCCGGGGCTCAGCTCGGTGACGGCGGTGGGCCGGATCGTCTCGATGATCTCGATCGGGTCGTGGGGCTGGGCCCTGAGCGTGCCCTTCGGCGCCTCCTGGACACCGGCGGCGGACCAGCCGCTGTCGTCGAAGCCCGCCTTGGTCCAGGCGCGTGGTGCGCGGCGCGCGTCGTAGGTCTCGCCCGCGTAGAGGGAGTTGGAGAGGGTCGGGCCCTGCGTGATCCGCCAGTCGGGGCCGGTCGCCACGGTCGTGCGGGAGCCGTCGGGGTGGTCGACCTCCAGCTGCGCCAGCAGCCGGGGCTCGCCGTGCCAGGGCGGGCGGTGCCAGTTCCAGACGTTCGGGGTGGTCATGCCGTAGAAGCCGCGGCCGAGGGTGACACCGATGGCGTTGGCGCCGCGCTCCAGGTGGCCGGTGACATCGTGGACGGCGTACAGCACGGTCTCGTCGTAGTCGGTGAAGCCGGGGTCGAGCACCTGCCGGCCCACACGCCGCCCGTTGATCTCCGCGTCGTAGTAGGCGAGTCCGGAGATGTGCAGCCGGGCGCGGGCGACCGGCTTGCGCAGGGTGAACTCCCGGCGCAGCAGCGGCGCGGGCAGCTCGGGGACGGCGACGGTGACGCCCGTGCCCCAGGGGCCCTGGCCGTACGGGGAGAGGACCACGGCCGGCGCCCAGCCGCTGTCGTCGTGGTCGGGCCGCTGCCAGCCGTCCTGTTCGGAGTCCTCGGCCCGCCAGCCGTTGCCGGTCACGAGCTGATGGCGGTGGCCGTCGGCGGTCTCGACCTCCAGACGGACCAGGAGGCCGCCGGGGTTGATGACAACGTTGCCGCGATTGGTGGCCACCGCGGCCAGCACGATGCGGCCGCCCGAGGCACGCACCTGCTCGGTGACGTCGGCGCTTCGGCCGGTGCGCCAGCCGTCGGTCTGCTCGGGGGCGTGCAGCACCTGCTGTCCGCCGAGGTGGAGGGTGAAGTCGTCGTCGGCGGTGGCCACCACGGTCGCCCGGGACACCTCGGCTCCGGCGGGCAGTTCCAGCGCGGCACGGAACCAGCGGGGTCCGGCCGGGGCGTCGGTGGAGGTCGCGCCCGCCGACCAGATCCAGGAGGCGCCGTCGAAGCCGGGCGCCTCGGGCGCCGCCTCCGCGCCGATCCAGCGGGCGCGCCACCCGTTTGCGGGCAGAGCGGTCTCCCACCAGCGGACGGCGCTCCACGAGGAGGCGCGGCCCTGTTCGTCCCAGACGCGCACCTGCCAGTGGTAGCGGGTGCGGGGCCGCAACTCCGGTCCCGCATAGGGGACGTTGACCGACCGGGTGGAGACGACGCGGCCCGAGTCCCACAGCGGACGGCGGCTCAGGTCACGGGCGTCAACGGCGACGCGCACCTGGTACGCGCTCTGAGCGGCGCCCCGGCCGCCCGCGGCCAGCTCCCAACCGAGGTGCGGGACGGCGGTGTCGATGCCGAGGAGTTCCTCCGCGTACTCGACGGTCGTCCGCTCGACGCGCAGCCGGCCCGCGCCGGGGCCGGGTCCCGGCGGCCGTGGCGCACCGGATGCGGTGCCCATGGTGCCTGCCGCGGCGCCGGCCGCTGCCGTCACGACGGCCGCGCGCAGGAAGACCCGGCGGTTCCAGTTTCTGCTCATGACTCGTCCCTCGCTGTGGAGTGTGAGATGGAGCGTGATGGCGACGATGCACGCGCGCCCCGTCACCGAAAGTGACATGACGATGCGTCAAAGACCTTGCAGGGAAGCGCTGTTGGAGCGGTCGTCAGCGCCGCTTGGCCGCCGGCCGCGCGATGGAGGAGCCCCGCACGACCAGCTCGGGCTGGAGCACGATCCGCTGATGGCGGTGGTCCGCCGCGTCCGGCCCGGTCTCCTCGATCAGCAGCTCGGCCGCCAGCCGCCCCATCCGGACGGCCGGCTGCCGCACGGAGGTGAGCGGCACCGCGGCCGCGGAGGCGAACTCGATGTCGTCGTACCCGACCAGCGCGATCTCGTCGGGGACGCTCACGCCGGCGGCGAAGAGCGCCTGGAGCACGCCGAGTGCGAGCAGGTCGTTGGCGCAGAACACGGCGGTCGGCCGGGGTGACATCCCCAGCAGCCGGGCCCCGGCGTCCCGGCCGGCCGACACATCGAGCTTCCGGGTCTCGAGAACCGTCAGCCGGTCCTCGTCCAGCCCGGCCTCGGCGAGGGCCCGCAGCACTCCCGTACGGCGGTCCTGGCACTGCGAGAGCTGAAGAGGTCCGCTGACGTACACGATCCGCTCATGGCCCTGGTCGAGCAGATGCCGCCCGGCGAGGCTGCCGCCGACGACGTCGTCCACCGACACCGAACACCCCTCGGCGCTCGGCACCACCCGGTCGACGGTGACGAACGGGATCTCCTGGCGCCGGAAGCCCGCCAGATTGCGCCCGGAGGTGTCCGCCGGGGTCACCAGCACGCCACGCACCCGCTGCTCGCTGAACAGGCCGAGATACTCGGCCTCCTCCTCGCTGCTCTGCGCGCTGTTGCAGAGCATCACACCGAGTCCGGCGTCACGGGCCACCCGTTCGGCACCGGCCGCGACATCGACGAAGAAGGGGTTGGCCATGTCGAGCACGAGCAGCGCGATGATGCGGCTCCGCCCGGCCCGCAACTGGCGGGCCGACTCGCTGCGCACATAGCCGAGCCGGTCGATGGTGGACAGGACGCGTGTCCGGGTCGCCTCCGCCACCGAGTCGGGCCGGTTGATGACGTTCGACACCGTGCCGACCGACACCCCGGCCTCGCGCGCGACATCCTTGATACCCACCGACTGCGTCATCAGGCCGAGACCTCCACCAGCTCCAGTCCGCCGAGATCGGCCAGCGCGCGAAGGTCGGGCAGCAGATGACCTGTGGCCAGAGCCCAGTGATGGCCGACCCCGCCGGCACTCCACGCGTCGGTCCATTCACCGGGGTCGCAGCCGAAATCGACGCGCGACGTGGTGTTGCCGATCTCGAGGAGCGGACCGCCGACCACTTTACCCTCGGCCGCGACCAGCCGGTATGCGCCCTGACGGGACTGTCCGAGGCCCACCAGGGTGACCGGTCCGTGGCGAACGTCGAACTCCACCGACACACCCCAGCCCCGTTTGCCGTGGAAGACGCCGAGCCCGCGGAGCAGCGGTTTGCGGGCGCTGACGGCCGGATGGCCCGGGCCGTCGTGGCCCATCTCGACCACGCCCGCCCGGAAGTCCAGTGCCTGGAGTTCGGTGAACGACCCGCCGCCGCCCAGGCGTCCGGCGATGAGCATCGCGATCGAGGTGCGGAGCTCGTACTCGCCGCAGGCCGGGATCCCGCGAGCGGTCAGCAGCGACGATCCCAGGATCATGCCCGCACCGAGGCGTTCGTGGATCTCGCCCTCCAGGCCCCGGTGGTAGTACGCGAGGCTGTCCAGGTCGAAGTCCGCGACGAGCCGGTCGAGGCCCACGGAGACCCGCGCCGCCCAGGCGAGGTCCTCCGTCACCACGCTGTCGTCGAGTTCGAAGACCTCGCGGGTCTCGGCGAGCCGGGCCTCCACCTCCGCGTCGTCGGCCTTCTGGACCCGTACCCGCAGATCGTCGAACTCCAGGACCTCGACATGGCCGCCGAGATGGCCCGGCACCATCGTGAGGTCCGTCGAGACGTCGTACATCCCGGGGTAGAGATGGCCCATGAGACCGTGCCGTCCGCCGCGGAGGACGGCGAGTGCGCCCGCCGCCCTGATCCAGCGGCCGATGCGCTCCCAGGCCCGCTCGTCCTCCAGGTACCCGGACACCGAGCGGAAGGGGACGCCGACGCGTTCGAACGTGTTGGCCATCTCGGGCAGCGGACAGGCCCCGCAGTACGCCAGCCAGTCCCCGGTACCGAACGACGCGTGGTCCATTGCCTCGGTCGGCTGGAGATTGATGAGCAGCACGGGCGCTCCGCTGCGCCGGGCGATCGGCACGAGCATCGTCGCCGTCATATAGGTGGTCAGGAAGCCGACGATGAGATCGCAGTCGGCCGCCCGCAGCCGCTCGGCTGCCGCCGCGCCGTCCGTGGCGTCCGAGATGAAGCCGACGTCGACCACCTCCGCGTCGAACGCCCGCATGCGCTCGGCGACCCGAGCCGCCGACCGTTCCAGCCGGGGCAGGAGATCGGGGAACTGCGGCCAGTAGGCCCCCAGCCCGCCCGCGACGAGACCGATCCTCGGTCGGCGGCTGACGGCGGGGACGCGTCGGAAGGCGCCTGCCTCGGTGGTCATGTCCGCATCTCCGTCTCCTCCGCGTCGCCGCCGAGATGGAACACCTCGGTCAGCGGCGTCATCGCCTCGTCCGGTCCGGCGCCCTCCAGCGCCTCGAAGAAGTCCGCCATCTCCGCCTGCCAGCGGGCGTTGACCCCGGTGGCGGCCATCGCCGCCCGCGCGGCGGTGAAGTCCTCCGTCTCCAGATAGCCGACGAGCAGTCCGTCCTCGCGCAGGAAGAGGGAGTAGTTGCGCCAGCCGGCGGCGGTGAGCGCCGAGAGCATCTCGGGCCACACCGACGCGTGCCGCCGGCGGTACTCCTCCGTCCGCTCGGGGCGGACCTTCAGCACGAAGCACACGCGTTGCATCCCGGCTCTCCGGCTCAGAAGTCGAATTCGTCGATGTTCTTGACGTCGAAGACGGTCGGCGGGCCGAGGATGACCTCCCCGTCCTTGCCGATCGTGTACTCGCCCAGGTCGCCGGCCGTGAACGTCTCGCCCTGCGCCCCGGTGATCCGGCCGGAGGCGAGGGACGCCGCCGCGTAGGCGCCGAGGCGGCCCAGCTTCTTGGGGTCCCACAGCGAGAACTGCTCGACGGTGCCGTCCTTGACGTACTTGCGCATCTGGTTGGGCGTGCCGAGGCCGTTGAGCACGACCTTGCCCTTGTACGACGAGCCGCTGATGTAGCGGGCGGCCGCGGCGATGCCGACGGTGGTGGGGGAGATGATGCCCTTCAGGTTCGGATACGCCTTGAGCAGCCCCTGCGTCTCCTGGAAGGACTTCTGGTCGTCGTCGTCCCCGTAGGCGACCTTCACCAGCTTCATGTCCTGGTAGGCGGGCTTCTTCAGCTCGTCCTTCATGAACTCGATCCAGGTGTTCTGGTTGGTCGCGTTCTGGGTGGCCGAGAGGACCGCTATCTCACCCTTGTTGCCGAGCTGCTTCGCGAGATGCTGCACCTGGGTGCGGCCGATCTCCTCGGAACTGGCCTGGTTGATGAAGATCTGCCGGCAGTCCTTGGCGGTGTCCGAGTCGTAGGCCACGACCTTGATGTTCTGCCGCATGGCCTGCTTGAGGGGGCCGCAGACGGCGTTGGGGTCGTTCGCCGCGATCAGGATGGCGTCCTGGCGCTGCTGGATCAGGGTGTTGATGTACGAGACCTGGGACGAGGCCTTGGCGTCGGAGGGGCCGACCTCCTTGCCCGTGGCGCCGAACTCCTTGGCCGCGGCGATCCCCGCGTCGTCGACGATCTTCTCGTACGGGTTGTTGATCTGCTTCGGCAGGAAGGCGAGCTTGAGGCCCTTCTTCATCGGCGCGCCGGGATCAGCCTTCGCGCCGGCCGCCGCGGTCCCGGTGTCCTTGGCGGCGTCGTCCTTGGTGGTGCCCGAGCAGCCGACGAGAGCGACGGCGAGGGCGCACACGGCTGCCGCGGCGGGCAGGATACGGCGGCGTGCGCGGGAGTGCGGATGCATGACGGGGCCTTTCGGGTTGCGGGGGCGGGCATCGGGGACGAGCGGTGGGGGAGGTGCCGGGTCAACTCACGGACGCTGTAGCGGCGTTGCGCCGGTGTCGGCGCTCGCTGACCGTGGTGATGACCCTCGGGGTGAGCACGGACGCGATGAGCAGCAGCCCGGTGACGATCACCTGGATCTCGTTGGACACGTCGTTGAGCGTGAGCAGGTTGTTGAGGAGGCCGATCAGCAGGACGCCGGCGACGGCGCCGCCGAGGGTCCCCTTGCCGCCGTCGAAGTCGACGCCGCCCAGCAACACCGAGGCGATGACGACGAGTTCGAGCCCGACGCCGTTGTCGGCGCGGGCGCTGCCGTAGCGCAGCGTGTAGACGATCCCGGCGAACGAGGCGACCAGCCCGGAGACCATGAACAGCGCCAGCTTGATGCGCTTGACCCGGATGCCGGCGAAGTGGGCAGCGTCCTCCTGCGCGCCGACGGCGTACAGGGAGCGGCCGAACCCGGTGCAGTGCAGGACGACGGCGGCGACGACCGCGAGGACGGCGAACAGTGCGACGGGATAGGGCACGAACGTACCGGGAATGGTCTCGGTGTAGCGGGCCCATTGGGCGTACGACTCGGGGAAGTCGGCCACGGCCTTGTCACCCAGGGCCACGGAGGCGAGACCCCGGTAGAGGGTGAGGGTGCCGATGGTGACGGCGAGCGAGGGCAGTCCCACCCGGGTGACCAGCCAGCCGTTGAGGAGTCCGCCGAGGACACCGGTCAACAGGCAGATCGGCACGATCAGTTCGAACGTCCAGCCGGCGTCCCACAGCGAACCGGCCAGCGCGCTGGACAGGCCCAGCATGGAGGCCACGGACAGGTCGACCTGCCCCGCGACGACGAGCAGCGTCATGGGCAGCGCGATCAGCGCGATCTCCGCCGTGTCGTCCAGCGCCGCCGAGAGGTTCGCGGTGTCGGCGAAGCCCTCGGTGGTGCCCGCGCCGGCGAGGAAGACGGCGATCAGCAGGATCCCGACCGCGGTGTCCCAGCGGAGGTACTTGGTCAGAGTGCTCATCGCCGGCTCTTCTTCCTCAGGGCGCTGGTGGTGCGCACCTGGACGACACGGTCGGTGGTGATGGCCAGGAGCAACAGGACACCGGTGATCGCCTGCTGCCAGAAGGAATCCACCTTCAGCACGACCAGAGCGCTGCCGATCGTGGTGAGCAGCAGGGCACCGAGCGCCGCGCCCCACACGCTGCCGGTGCCGCCGGTGATGGCGATTCCGCCGACCACGACCGCGCTCACGACCGTGAGTTCCCAGCCGTTCGCGGCGTCGGCGACGACCGTGCCGAACCGTGCCAGCCACAGGGCGCCGGCGAAACCGGCGACAGCGCCGGAGAAGGCGTAGGCGGCCAGGACGCGCCGGCGGATCGGGATGCCGGCCAGCCGCGCGGCCTCGGGGTTGGAGCCGATCGCGTACAGCTCGCGGCCGCTGCGGTAGGTCCGCAGGAAGTACGCGGTGCCGGCCAGGACCGCGGCGGAGATGAGCGGCAGATAGGGGATGCCCGCCACGGAACCGCTGCCGAGGGAGAGGACCCCGTCGGGGACATTGGCGGCGTTGATCTGTTCGCCGTGGGCCCA
This sequence comes from Streptomyces sp. AM8-1-1, assembly GCF_032229325.1. Lineage (NCBI taxonomy): Bacteria > Bacillati > Actinomycetota > Actinomycetes > Kitasatosporales > Streptomycetaceae > Streptomyces > Streptomyces sp. AM8-1-1. Next base: position 757,477 of record NZ_CP135086.1, on the reverse strand, counting down.
TGCGTGGTCGAGGCCCTGGATGACGTAGAGCATGCCGAGGGTGACGACGAGGGCCGGGACCCGGCCGAAGCTGACCAGCGCACCGCTGACCAGTCCGCACACCACACCGAGCGCGATGCCGAGCACGACGACGGTGAAGGCGCTGTGGTCCGTGCCGGAGACGAAGTGGCCACAGGCGAAGGCGGTCAGGCCGACGACGGAACCGACCGAGAGGTCGATGTTGCGGGTGATGACGACGACGGACTGGCCGACGGCGAGCAGCACCAGGATCGAGGAGTTGAGGAGCAGGTCCTTGATGCCCTGGTCGTCGAGGAAGGACGGATTGGCGAGCCAGGTGCCGGCGATCAGCAGGGCGAGCGCGCCGCCGATGCTGATCTCGCGGGCGCGGAAGACGGCGTCGGCGAGGGAGCGCGCCGAACGCTCGGACGGCGTCCCGGTGGTGGGCGGCTTGTCGAGCGCGGTGGTCATGCGGAGCTCTTTTCGTTGTCGCCGGCCGACGGCGCGGGTACCGGCGGCCGGGCGGCTCCCGCTCCGGTGGCGGCGGCCATCACCGTCTCCTCGGTGGCCTCGGACCGGTCCAGTTCTCCGACGAGCCGGCCTTCGCGCATCACGAGGATCCGGTCGGCCATGCCGAGCACCTCGGGCAGATCGGAGGAGACCATCAGCACCGCGAGTCCGTCGGCGGCGAGCGACGAGAGCAGCCGGTGGACCTCGGCCTTCGTCCCCACGTCGATGCCCCGGGTGGGTTCGTCGACGATGAGGACGCCGGGCCGGGTGGCCAGCCACTTGGCGAGGACGACCTTCTGCTGATTGCCGCCGGACAGCACGCCGACCGGGTCGGACAGCTTGTTGTACTTGAGCTGGAGGCGGACCGCCCAGTCGGCGGCCCTGGCCTGTTCGAGGGCACGGCGTACGAGGCCGCCCCTGCCGAGCCGGTCCAGCCCGGTGAGGGCGATGTTGCGCTCGATGGACATCTCCATGACCAGTCCGCGCTGTCTGCGGTCCTCGGGCACGAGCGCGATGCCCGCGTCCATCGAGGCGGTGGGGGAGCCGGCGGGCAGCGTGCGTCCCGCCACCGTCACCTCACCGGCGTCGGGGCGGTCGACTCCGAAGACCGCCTGGACCACTTCGCTGCGTCCTGCGCCGACGAGTCCGGCGAGCGCCACGATCTCACCGCGGTGCACGTCGAAGGAGATGTCGCGGAAGACACCCTCCCGCGTGAGCCGCCGCACGGACAGGGCCGACTCCCCGACGGTGGTGCGCTGTTTGGGATACAGCTCGTCGAGGTCCCGGCCGACCATCCGTCGTACGAGCGCCTCTTCGGTGAGGCCCTCCAGCGGTTCCGTGGCGATCAGCCGTCCGTCCCGCAGCGTGGTGACACGCCGGCAGATCTGAAAGATCTCCTCCAGGCGGTGGGAGATGAACAGGACGGCGGTGCCCTCGCCGCGCAGCGTCTCGACGACGGAGAAGAGGCGTGCCGTCTCGCTCGTCGTGAGCGCCGCCGTGGGTTCGTCCATGATCAGGACCCGCGCGTCGAAGGAGAGGGCTTTGGCGATCTCGACGATCTGCTGGTCCGCGATGGACAGTCCGCGGGCGGGGCGCTGCGGGTCGAGTCCGACACCGAGCCGGCTCATCAGGGCCGACGTGGCCGCGTGGACCGAGCCGCGGTCGATACGGCGCAGCGCACCCAGCGGCTGACGGCCCATGAAGATGTTCTCGGCGACGGACAGGTCGGGGAAGAGCGTCGGTTCCTGGTAGATGACGGCGATACCGGCGTCCCGGGCGTCACCGGGCCCGTGGAAGACCACCGGGTCGCCGTCGAGCAGGAGCGTGCCCGCGTCGGGCCGGTGCACTCCGGCAAGGATCTTGATGAGGGTCGACTTGCCCGCGCCGTTCTCGCCGGCGAGGGCATGGACCTCGCCGGGGAGAAGGCTCAACGAGACGTCCTGCAGGGCCCGTACGGCGCCGAAGGACTTGGAGACGTCCGTCAGCGCCAGAACGGGGGCCGGGCCCGTGTCGGACTGGTTCATGGGGACTCCTCAGGGTCGCCGGGGCGTTCGTCCCTGACGCCGTGAAAGGTTTCAAATGAGTTTCACGGAAGCTAGACGTGCGGGCCCGGCGCCGTCAATGGGTCTGCAGCCCTGAGTTTCCCCGTCGATTCTGGTACCTCAACAGCACGGTACGTGGCGCGGGTTGAGCCCTTGACAGTCCCGTGCGGGCTCCTTAGCTTCACCCTGATGAATCGATTCATGGCGTTGTTGTCCGTGACACGGGAGTGCTGACCATGCCGAGCCGAACCACCGTCATCGCCGCCCTCCGGACGCAGGCCGTCGAGACGGCCTCCTGGGCGTACGCGAACTCCGGCACCCGTTTCAAGGTCTTCGCCCAGCGGGGCGTCCCCCGCACCCCGCAGGAGAAACTGGACGACGCCGCCCAGGTCCACCGCCACACCGGCGTGGCGCCGACCGTGGCGCTGCACATCCCCTGGGACAGGGTCGACGACTACGCGGCTCTCGCGAAGTACGCCGAGGAGCGCGGACTGCGCCTCGGCGCGATCAACGCCAATGTGTTCCAGGACGACGACTACAAACTCGGCAGCGTGTGCCACCCCGACGCCTCGGTACGCCGCAAGGCACTGGACCATCTCTTCGAGTGCGTCGACATCATGGAGGCCACCGGCTCGCGCGACCTCAAACTGTGGTTCTCGGACGGCACCAACTACCCCGGCCAGGACGACATCCGGGACCGGCAGGACCGGCTCTCCGAGGCGCTCGCCGCGGTGTACGAGCGACTCGGCGACGACCGGCGGATGCTGCTGGAGTACAAGCTCTTCGAGCCCGCCTTCTACACGACCGACGTGCCGGACTGGGGCACCGCGTACGCGCACTGCCTGAGGCTGGGGGAGAAGGCGCAGGTCGTCGTGGACACCGGCCACCACGCGCCGGGCACCAACATCGAGTTCATCGTCGCGCTGCTGCTGCGGGAGGGGAAACTCGGCGGCTTCGACTTCAACTCACGGTTCTACGCCGACGACGACCTCATGGTCGGCGCGGCGGACCCCTTCCAGCTCTTCCGGATCATGTACGAGGTCATCCGCGGTGGCGGTCTCGTGCCCGGCACCGCCTTCATGCTCGACCAGTGCCACAACATCGAGGCGAAGATCCCCGCGATCATCCGCTCGGTGATGAACGTCCAGGAGGCGACGGCCAAGGCGCTGCTCGTGGACGCCGAGAGCCTCGCCGCCGCACAGGCGAGCGGCGATGTGCTGGAGGCCAACGCCGTCCTCATGGACGCCTACAACACGGATGTACGGCCGCTCCTCGCCGAGGTGCGCGAGGAGATGGGCATCGACCCCGATCCCGTCGGCGCCTACCGCCGCTCCGGCTGGGCCGAGAAGATCATCGACGAGCGCGTCGGCGGTACGCAGGCGGGGTGGGGGGCATGAACGACATGGCGCAGCACCCGACGGCCGCCGAACTGCTCGCCCGTTCCCACCGGCTGGGAGCGGACCCGCGCAATACCAACTTCGCCGGCGGCAACACCTCCGCCAAGGGCACCGGCACCGACCCCGTCACCGGCACGGACGTCGAGCTGATGTGGGTCAAGGGATCCGGTGGCGACCTCGGCACGCTCACCGCCGGCGGCCTGGCCGCCCTCCGGCTCGACCGGCTGCGCGCGCTCACCGCCGCCTACCCCGGCATCGAGCGCGAGGACGAGATGGTGGCCGCCTTCGACTACTGCCTGCACGGCAAGGGCGGGGCCGCTCCCTCCATCGACACCGCGATGCACGGCCTCGTGGACGCGGTCCATGTCGACCACCTCCACCCGGACTCGGGCATCGCGCTCGCCTGCGCGGCGGACGGTGAAGCCCTGACCAAGGAGTGCTTCGGCGAGCGGGTGGTGTGGGTGCCATGGCGGCGGCCCGGCTTCCAGCTCGGCCTCGACATCGCGGCCGTCAAGAAGGCCCACCCACAGGCGATCGGCTGCGTCCTCGGCGGCCACGGGATCACCGCCTGGGGGGCGACGTCCGAGGAGTGCGAGCGCAACTCGCTGGACATCATCCGTACGGCCGAGACCTTCCTGGCCGAGCGCGGCGCACCCGAACCCTTCGGCCCGGTGCTCGCGGGGTACGAGCCTCTGCCCGAGGCCGAGCGGCGGGTCCGCGCCGCCGCCCTCGCGCCGGTGATCCGCGGTCTCGCCTCCCACGACCGGGCGCAGGTCGGCCACTTCACCGATGCCGGACCGGTGCTCGACTTCCTGTCCCGGTCGGAGCATCCGCGACTGTCGGCGCTGGGCACCTCGTGCCCCGACCACTTCCTGCGCACGAAGATACGGCCGCTGGTCCTCGACCTGCCGCCGGGCGCCGGGCTCGACGCCGCCGTGGACCGGCTGAAGGAGCTCCACCGGGAGTACCGCGAGGAGTACCGGGCGTACTACGAGCGGCACGCCGACGAGCACACGCCCCCCATGCGCGGCGCCGATCCGGCGATCGTGCTGGTGCCCGGCGTGGGCATGTTCTCGTTCGGCAAGGACAAGCAGACGGCGCGCGTCGCCGGCGAGTTCTATCTCAACGCCGTCCATGTGATGCGCGGTGCCGAGGCCGCCTCGTCCTACACGCCGATCGAGGAGTCCGAGAAGTTCCGCATCGAGTACTGGGAACTGGAGGAGGCCAAGCTCCGGCGGATGCCGAGGCCCAGGCCGCTGGCCGCCAGGATCGCGCTGGTCACCGGAGCCGGCTCCGGCATCGGCCGGGCCATCGCGCACCGGCTCGTCGCCGAAGGCGCCTGTGTCGTCGTCGCCGATCGCTCCAGTGCCGGCGCCGAGACGGTGGCCGCCGAGCTCGGCGGGCCCGATCACGCGGTCGCGGTGACCGTCGACGTGACGAGCGAGGAACAGATCACCGAGGCCTTCGCGGCCGCCCATCTCGCCTTCGGCGGCGTCGACCTGGTCGTGAACAACGCCGGGATCTCCATCTCCAAGCCGTTGCTGGAGACATCGGCGAAGGACTGGGATCTCCAGCACGACATCATGGCCCGCGGATCCTTCCTGGTCTCCCGGGAGGCCGTCCGTACCATGACCGCCCAGCAACTGGGCGGCGACATCGTCTACATCGCGTCCAAGAACGGGGTCTTCGCGGGTCCCAACAACATCGCCTACGGCGCGACGAAGGCCGACCAGGCCCACCAGGTCAGGCTGCTGGCGGCCGAGGTCGGCGAGCACGGGATCCGGGTCAACGGGGTCAACCCCGACGGTGTGGTGCGCGGCTCCGGCATCTTCGCCGGCGGCTGGGGTGCCCAGCGGGCCGCCGTGTACGGCGTGGAGGAGGCGGAGCTCGGCGCGTTCTACGCCCGGCGCACACTGCTGAAGCGGGAGGTGCTGCCGGAGCATGTGGCCAACGCGGTCTTCGCGCTGACCGGCGGGGACCTCTCGCACACCACCGGACTGCACATCCCGGTGGACGCCGGGGTGGCGGCCGCCTTCCTCCGCTGACCGAGCGGGTCCCGATGACGACAATCCGAACCCCGCAGCCGGCCCGGCATCCGACCTGGCAGCGCCGGCACCCGACCGGCAGGAGGTGAACATGACCGACCCCCTCGCTTTCGCCGCCGTCGACCTCGGTGCGTCGAGCGGGCGGGTGATGCTGGGCCGCGCCGGTCCGGGCGTCCTGGAGCTGACCGAGGTCCACCGGTTCCCCAACCGGCCGGTCAGGACCGGTGCCACCCTGCACTGGGACATCCTCGCCCTCTACCGGGGTGTGCTCGACGGCCTGCGGGCCGCGGCCGCCGCGGCGGGCGGACGCCTCGCGGGTATCGGCATCGACAGCTGGGCCGTCGACTACGGACTTCTCGACGCGTCCGGCGAGCTCCTCGGCAATCCGGTCCATTACCGGGACGACCGTACGAAGGGAGTGGCGGAGAAGGTCGCGGCCGCCCTGCCGGCCGGCGAGCTGTATGCGGCGACAGGGCTCCAGTATCTGCCGTTCAACACCGTCTACCAGCTGGTCGCGGCACACGGAACACCCCAACTCGCCGCCGCCCGGCAGGTGTTGATGATCCCCGATCTGATCAGTTACTGGCTGACCGGCGGGGCCGGGACGGAGATCACCAACGCCTCCACCACCCAGCTGGTCGACCCCCGCACCCGCGACTGGTCCCCCACCGTCGCCCGGCGTCTGGGGATCGACCTCTCCCTCTTCCCGCCGCTGCGGGCACCCGGCGACACCGCCGGCACCCTGCGCCCCGAGGTGCTGGCCGAGACCGGGCTCACCGGGCCCGTGCCGGTGATCGTCGTCGGTTCGCACGACACCGCGTCGGCCGTTGTCGGCGTCCCCGCCGACGGCGAGGACTTCGCCTATGTCGCCACCGGCACCTGGTCACTCGCCGGGGTGGAGCTGCCCGCACCGGTCCTCGGGGAGGCGAGCAGACGCGCCAACTTCACCAATGAGCTCGGTGTGGACGGCACGGTCCGGTATCTGCGCAACATCATGGGCCTGTGGCTCCTCCAGGAGTGCCTGCGGAGCTGGGAGACGCAGGGCCGGGCCCAGGATCTTCCCGCACTGCTCGACGCCGCCGCGGCCGCCGTACCGCTGCGCTCGGTGGTCGACGCGAGCGACCCCGCCTTCATCGCCCCCGGCGACATGCCCCGCCGTATCGCAGACGCCTGTCTGCGGACGGGACAGCCCGAGCCCCGCACCGAGGCCGAGACGGTGCGCTGTGTTCTCGACTCGCTCGCGCTGGCCCACCGGCAGGCCGTCGAGGACGCCGTCCGGCTGGCCGGACGCCCTGTCTCGCGGGTGCACATCGTCGGGGGCGGAGTGCGCAATACGTTGCTGTGCCGGCTGACGGCCCAGGCGACGGGCCTGCCGGTCGTCGCCGGTCCCGCGGAGGCCGCCGCCTTCGGCAATCTGCTGGTGCAGGCGCGGGCGGCGGGGGCCGTCACCGGAGGTCTCGGGGATCTGCGCGCACTGCTCCGCACCACCCAGGAGCTGCGGGTTCACGAGCCAGGGGGTGCGAGCGGCACCACGCGCGAAGCGTGGGACGAGGCGGCGGCCCGCTGCCGCCGCGCCGAGGGGGCATCGGCCCGGCCCCGGTGAACCCGAGACGCCCCGTGCCGTCACACCCACGACGAGAGGCTGCCGCGGCTCCCTCGCTGGTCGGGTCGGCCCGGGAGTGCGATTCTGGGAGAGGGCAGTCTGCCGAGGGGACTCGGGAGGGCCGATGGGACGAGATGTCCCGGCGAAGGTGTTCACACGTGAGGACCGCCGCCGGTACCGGATCAAGATGCAGGCGTGCCTCGACGCCTTCGCGCAGATGCTGCGCGACTCCCGGTTCGAGTTCGAGCGGCCGCAGGTCGGTCTGGAGATCGAACTCAATCTGGCGGACGCCGAGGGCCGGCCCGCGATGCGCAGCACCGACGTGCTGGAGGCGATCGCCGATCCCGCGTGGGCGACCGAGCTGGGCCGGTTCAATCTGGAGATCAACATCCCGCCACGGCGGCTCACGGCCGGCGGCCCCGACGACTGGGAGCAGGAGATCCGCGACGCGCTCAATCATGCCGAGGAGCGGGCCGCCGCCGTCGGCGCGCATCTGATCATGGTGGGCATCCTGCCGACCCTGCGGCAGCCGGACGTGGGCGAGGCCGCGCTGTCGGAGGATCCGCGCTACAGGCTGCTGAACGAGCAGGTCTTCGCTGCCCGCGGCGAGGATCTGAGGATCGCCGTGGACGGGGTGGACCGGCTGAGGACGTATGCCGACACCATCACGCCCGAGGCGGCGTGCACCAGTACCCAGTTCCATCTGCAGGTCTCGCCCGACGAGTTCGCCGGCTACTGGAACGCCGCACAGGCCATCGCCGGCGTCCAGGTGGCGCTGGCGGCGAACTCACCGTTCCTGTTCGGCAAGGAGCTGTGGCACGAGACCCGTATCCCCCTCTTCGAGCAGGCCACCGACACCCGCTCCGACGAGATCAAGGTGCAGGGGGTTCGGCCCCGCGTGTGGTTCGGCGAACGGTGGATCAACAGCGTCTTCGACCTCTTCGAGGAGAACGTGCGGTACTTCCCCGCGCTGCTGCCGCTGTGCGACGACCAGGACCCGCTGCAGACCCTGGACGGCGGCGACATCCCCGAGCTGGCCGAACTCACCCTGCACAACGGCACGATCTACCGCTGGAACCGCCCGGTGTACGCGATCGACCACGACAAACCGCATCTGCGCGTGGAGAACCGCGTACTCCCCGCCGGGCCCACGGTCGCCGACGTCCTCGCCAACGGAGCGTTCTACTACGGTCTGACCCGCGCGCTGGTCGACGAGGAGCGTCCGGTCTGGTCCCGCATGTCGTTCTCGGCCGCGGAGGACAATCTGCACGCCGCCGCGCGGAACGGGATCGACGCACGGCTGTACTGGCCCGGAATGGGTGAGGTGCCCGTGGTCGAACTGGTGCTGCGCCGGCTGCTGCCGCTGGCGCACCAGGGGCTGGAGCGCTCCGGCATGGACGCGGCATGGCGGGAGCCGCTGCTGGGAATCATCGAGCAGCGGTGCGTCACGGGCCGCAACGGGGCGGTCTGGCAGAAGGAGATGTTCCATCACATCGCCGACTCCAGCCACGTCGGCTCCCGCGAGGCACTGCGCCGGATGACCCGGCAGTACAGCGACTACATGCATCTCAACGCACCCGTCCACACCTGGCCGGTGGACTGAGAGCGGCAGGAGGCCCGGTCACCTGCGAGAGATGACCGGGCCTTCGTGCTGTGTGACCGTGTGTCAGGGGGCGTTGATCAGGTCGTGCGGAGGAACGGTGACCTTGCGGGCACCCGCCTTGCCGCTGAGGACGACCTTGCGCAGGGCGACGTTGTTCTTGAGGTTCGTCTCCTGAAGCCGCTTCTCCGGGTTGGCGATGACCTGGATGTAGTACGTGCCGTTGGGCAGGTCCGTCACGTCGAAGGACTGACCGGGACGGTACTGGGTGTAGGTGTCGCCGGAGCCCACGTCCAGGACCTCACGCACCGAGATCGAGCTCTGTTGACCGCAGGCGGTGGACAGATCGGTGTTGAACGGGTGCCAGTTGGCGTTCTTCACCGTGTAGTCGATCGCGTCCGTGTTGGCCAGGCAGAAGGCCTCCTTGCCGCTGCGGACGATCTCGCTCTGGTCGGCGCTCAGCAGGCGGTAGCTGGCGAAGTCGGTGAAGTGCCAGTGCTCGTGGCCGATGCGCGGGTCCCACTCCATGGTGCCTGTGGGGGTGTAGCCGACCTGCTTGCCCTTCGCGTCGTAGAAGTACTGGTAGGCGTCCATCAGGTCCTTGCCGGGACTGCGGAAGCCGTCCACGACGAGCGGCGCGGGACCGGCGTTCCACACGTTGGCGCTGAAGACCATGTAGTCCTTGCCCGGGACGTCACCGTCCTCGCCGTCGGAGATGCCGATGTCCCAGGCCGGCAGCGAACGCAGGTCGGGCTTGGGCACGTCGGGCACACTCGCCCGGCCGGTCGGACGCTTGGCGTTGGGCGTGAGGGCGGGCGCGATCCGCGAGCCGTCGGTGTGGCCCGGGCCGTCACCGAGGTGACCGGCCGCGCGGGCGGCCTTCAGCGCGTACGGCAGGGCGGGCGGCGCGGGTGCGTCGGCTCCCCGGCCCTCGTGGTAGGCGTGCCCACCGGCAGCCGGCTTCCCGTGGGCGGCGCCGTGACCGGAGTGACCGGTCTTCGACGAGCGAGCCCCTTCACCGGGCGGGCTCTGGCGCACGGTCACCTTGAGCGACTTGGTCTCGTCGGGCATACCGAACAGATCGCGGTACGCCTTGGTCACCGACAGCTTGGCGGTGTATTCACCCACCGGCAGCTTCACCGGCTCGGAGTAGTACCCGAGGTAGGTGTTGGAGGCCCAGCCGTTCTCGACACCCCAGACCGATCCGAGGGTGAAGGGATTGGTGGGACAGCTCTCGGGATACTTCGACTTCGCCGGGGCGTCCGGGCGGATGCGGCCGGAGGCGTTGTTCGGACAGAAGGTCTCCTGCTTGCTGAGCACCTTCTTCCCGTTCTTGTCCGTGATGGTGACCTGGAGGAAGCCGGCCAGGCCGGTGAAGTCCTTGACGAGGCCCTTCGGCAGCGTCTTGGTCGTGGTCTTCTTCCCCTGGCGGATGACCTGTTGGGCCACGACAGGGTCCTTGTAGGACTTGCGCTTCACCTGGAACTCCAGGGGCGCGCCCTCGGCGGTGAGGTAGGTGCCGAGGTCGAGATAGACCCCGGACTCCTCGTCCCGGTCGAGAGTGACGGCGGTGGAGGCGGCGATCAGCCGAAGCTTGGGTGTGGTCTGTGCTGTGGCGGCGTCGGGAGCGGCGGCGGCTACGCCGGCGATCACAGCCAGCGCGGCGGAGCCGGCGAACGCGGCGCGCCAGAGACGATTGCGGTGAGGTCTGGTCATCGGTTCCTCGTCCTCAGGAGCCAGCGGAATGACCCGATCGGTTCTGATCGGAGCCTGGCCGACCTGTCAGAACGCGGGACGCCCGAACCGGTTGTCTGAGGACCCTCAAGTCGTCGATCCTTGTCCGAAATGGTGGCGGTTCCGCGACAATCCGGCCGTCCCCCTGCCTTTCGCCCCATGGCAATCGGCGCTGTGCTAACGGACGCGTCTGCGGTGGCACAGGAGAGAACTGTGCCACCGCAGACGCGAGTTCGGTCCGCCGAGAAGGTCAGCAGGCGCCGAGGTCCTGCCACACACCCCATTCACCCGTGGAGCCGGGCTCCTCGCCCTTCGTCCACCACTTGGACTTCCACTGGTGCGCCTTGTGCGACACCGTCGTGGGGTTGCCGTACTCGGTGGTGGCGCTCCACGCGGGGGCCGTGCAGGTGCCCGGACCGGTCGGGTCGGGTGAGGGGTCCGGGCTCGGTCCGGTGCCCGAACCCGGCTCGACCACCGTCGTACCGCGCGTCAGATCCCCGGCGAGTCCGTAGGTCCTGCCGCCGATTGTCACCGTCCAGTTGGAGGGGGTGGACGTCGGCAGGTAGTACACGAAGTCCAGCTCGACGAAGGCGCCGGGTGCCAGGGTCTGCCAGGCCGGCAGCTTCAGCGACACCCGGTTGACGTCGCCCTTCAGACCGCCGATGTTGCTGCCGCTGTGATCACTGCGCACGATCGTGGTCCCGAAGCCGGACTGGTCCTTGGCATTGGCGGGCGACGAGGTGGCGTAGTCGAACTGGAACTCCGTGCCCCCGGGCAGCGCCGTCTTCGTGTTGTTGGTGATCCTGAGCTTGGGGCTGATCGGGTAGTTGGAGTCGCCGAGGGGGAACTGGCCGAAGTCCACGTCCACCTTGACCGCCTCGGCCGGCAGGGCGGTCGCGGCCCTTCTGGCGCCGTACGGAGCGGCGGTCCGGAACTTCGCGTACATCGCGGTGGTCAGCGTGTCACCGGTCTCGTACTGCCCCTTGGCGGCGTTCCACGCGTAGTCGCCCGCGAGCTCCCAGATCATCGTGCCGCCGATGCCGCGGTCGACGACATAGTCCGCCTTGGCGGCGACCGACTGCTCGTCCTCGGTGGACAGGAAGACCTTCTTCTGCGCGTTCCACAGCCAGGGCGCGACCAGGGTCGCGTCGTACCTGCGGGCGTAGGTGCCGGTCAGCGTGGTGTTCGCGGGGAAGCCGTACGTGGTGACGTAGTCGCCCACCACGCCCTTCTCCAGATTCTTGGCGTGCCACATCGGGTTGGAGCCGGCCGGGGACTCGTTGCCCGCCGTGTCCTTGTCGTGCCAGAGGTTGTCGATGCCCACCGCACCGTCACCGCACTTGGTCAGCCCCGATCCCGCCGGGCAGGTGGTGGTGGCCGCCTTGCCCCAGAGCCCGTCGGTGCCGCCCTGCACGTTCTTGAAGCCGCGGGTGTAGTACGGCAGGCCGATGTTGATGCGGCCGGCGGGCATGGAGCCGCGGAAGTAGTGGTACGCCCAGTCGGTGTTGAGGTATCCGATGCCGCCGTACTGCGAGGTGGAGTACACACCGGCGGAAGCGAGTTCGGCGTCCTTGCCGTCATCGAACAGGGAGGCGTTGGGACCCACGTACTCGTTCCAGGCGCCGTGCAGGTCGTACGACATGATGTTGACGTAGTCCAGGTACTTCTGGACCTGGAAGGTCTCCATGCCGCGCAGCAGATAGCCGGACGAGGGCGCGGCCACGGTCAGCAGATAGTGCTTGCCGTCCGCGGCGCCCGCGCGGTCGAGCTTCTCGCGCAGGGACTTCATCAGCGCCGCGTAGCCCTTGACCAGGCCCGCGCGGCGGGCGTTGGACAACTGGTGGTCGAGCGGGTTCCCGGCGTCCTTCATCGATGTCGGGTATTCGTAGTCGATGTCGACGCCGTTGAACCCGTACTTCTTGATGAAGGCGACGGCCGACTCGGCGAAGGTGTCGATGCCGGTCTGGTTCACCGAACCGTCGGCATTGGTGGCCATCGAGTAGAAACCGCCGGAGTTCACCCGCTCGCCGTCTTCGGCGAAATACCCGCCGGTCTCGGCCCAGCCGCCGACGGAGATCAGTGTCTTCACGTCGGGGTGCTGCTTCTTGAACTTCGTCAGCAGGTTGAAGTGCCCCTTGTAGGGCAGGGCGGGGTCCATCTCGGCCCCGGCGACCCCGGGCCAGGTCAGCCCGGTGGCGGCGTTGGCCGGGGTGTCCGCGCCCACCGACAGCCCGTTGGCGGAGTCGATGTGCCCGAAGGCGTAGTTGATGTGGGTGACCTTGTTCCACGGGATGTCCGAGGCGAGGTAGGCGGGAGTGCCGTCCTTGCCGGTGCGCCAGCCGGTGAAGTAGCCGATGACGCGGCGCTGGTGGTCCGCGCCCATCTTCTCCCGGCCCTCGGCGTCGTAGACGGAGCAGTAGGGGACGTCGACGCCCGGGGTCGAGTAGAGCCCGTCGGGTCGACAGGACTCCTGGGCGGCGGCGTGGGAGACGCCTGAGGAGAGTGAGCCGGCGAGCAGCGCGGCGGCGGCTGCGCCGGCTGCGAGCAGCGATGCTCTGGTACGGGTGAGGGACAGCACGGTCGGATCCTCCTGGTGGGGGTCCCCCTGCACCCACCGGGGCGCAGGGTTGATCGGCCTCGCACAACAACTGGCATGGGGATGGGTGCAGTTGGTCCCGTGAGGTGCGCACCGCCCGGGACCGGATCCGCGCAGGTGACGCAGAGGCTAAGAGGACTAGACCAGTGCGTCAATAGGTCTGGACCATTCCGGTCGGGGCGTCACGGAAATGATCCCGGCGGAGCGCCGCCCGGGGAGCACGTGTTCCTGCGCGCATGCGGTGAACAGGCCCTCGCCTACGTGCCGTTCGTCGCCATCGCGGGCGCCCGCGCGTGAGGGGTGCGCGAGTGCCACCGGCACCGACGAGGTGCCGGCCGTCGCCCGGGCCCACGGTTCGAACGCCGCGCAGATCCCGCTCGCGTGGACGCTCCCGTGCGGACCTCATGTGCCGGCCAACCCGGGCACCGGCAACCCGGGCCACCTGACCGGCAACGTGGCAGCGGCCGCTCCGGGGCTCTCCGATGACGAACTGGCGCGGCTCGCCGTGTAGAAGGCGACCACCGGGTGCCGCCGCGAGTCCTTCCCCCTGGAGTCGGCCGCGCGGTGAGGGTCGACCGGACCCGCGCCCTCCCGGGGAGACCCCTGGCCCTGACGGCGGGCGACGGTCTTCGGCGCTCCATCTGCGCCGGTCTTCCGGCTGCCCCGAGGCGTCCCGCGGCGCGCCGCTCCGGGCGCGCCTCTCGTCGGGGTCCGGCTGCTGTGCGCCATGGCGGGAGCGGGAAACCGCGCGGCTTCTGGCCATGCTCGACGACGTGGCCGGGGCGTGCGGCACCCCGGCCGCTCTGACGGCTTTCGTCGCCGTCGGCCCGACATGACCCGGACGGCAGCCCGACACTGCGGGCGATCCCGGGCGGGACCTGGCCGGCGCCGGGCCCTGAAAACGGCGCCGCCACGGCGGGACCGCCTTGCCCGTGGACCGGGTCGCGGCCTACTGTGAATGCGCTTTCACCGGGGTCGGTTCCCGGGAAAGCGCCTGGGTGTCGAGCTGTGAATGGACGGTCGGTCGGGTGAGTGCCCCCACGGTGTACGACGTCGCCGAACGGTCGGGCGTCTCGATCGCCACGGTCTCGCGGGTCTACCGCAATCCTGACTCCGTCCGGGCCCAGACCCGCGACCGCGTGCTGGAGGCGGCCCGGGCCCTCGGTTACGTACCGAGCGCGAACGCGCGCGGACTGGCCAGCCGGCGCACCGGCGTACTCGGCCTCTGCTTCCCCGACTACGCGGACCCGGCCGCGGAGAGCGGCGGCGAGTCGGACGACGAGTACGACGACTCGGCCGTGATGCTCTACTCCGACCAGATCATCCGCGGTATGGAGCGGGCCGCCAGGCGGCACGGATACGCGCTGCTGATCGCGGCATCGCTGGAGGGCGGACCCGAGAGCCTGGTGGCGAAGGTGGCCGGGCGGGTCGATGGCTTCGCGGTCCTCGCCCGGACCGTACCGACCGAGGACCTGGAGCTGATCTCGCGACGGCTGCCGGTGGTGATGCTGGCGGGACCGCGCGAGATCGACCACCTCGACCACATCGAGGTGGCCAACACGGACGGCGAGCGGGAACTGGCGCGCCATCTCATCCGGGACCACGGCTTCACCCGGCTCGCCTTCGTCGGGAGCGAGGAGCATTCGCCGGACGCCGAGGCGCGTTTCCGCGGCTTCCGGGAGGCGTGCGCGGAGGCCGGTCTGCCGGTGCCCGACGCTCCGGACCTGCGCGCCCCGATGATGACGCAGCCGGAGGGCGAGCGCGCCGCCGGCGCATTGCTCGACCGGGCCGGGGAGCGACCGCAGGCGTTGCTCTTCGCCAACGACCAGATGGCGGTGGGGGCGTTGCGCGCGCTGGAACGCCGGGGCGTCCGGGTGCCGCAGGACATCGCCGTCACCGGCTTCGACGGCATTCCGCTCGGCCGGCTGGTCCGGCCCGCCCTGACGACGGTACGGCAGCCGATGCGCCGCCTGGGGGAGGAGGCGGTGGACCTGCTGGTCCGGCGCCTGTCGGGCGACCGCGACAGCCCGCCTGTCTCGATGGTCCTGCCGGTCTCCCTGGCCCGGCGCGCGAGTTGCGGGTGCGTCTGAGGGGGCCAGCGGTACGGGGGCGGCAGGGGCGGGCCGTTCGCACGGCAAACGCGGCATCCCGGTAGCCGTGCCGCTGCGCATCCCGCACACCGCGACGCTGCGCATGCGGGGCACAGCCGTACATCCGGCACCCCGCGACCCTGCACGCACGCAAGCATGGGCACGCCGCGGCCCTGCGCATCCCGAAGACGCCGGCCGTACCGCGTAGCCCGAAGACGCCGGCTGTACCGGGACCCTGCCCATGCGGCGCGCCGCGTCCCTGCGTACGCCGCGACCCTGCCTGTCCGGCACACCACGACATCCCTCACGTCGCGGCGCTGAACATCGCCCTGCCCCGGGCATCCGCGTGCCGCACCCCGTGCCCCCGTGGCGGGCGCGGTCCCGGCTCGCCCCCGGGGTTCCGGGAGGGTCGGACGCCACCCCTCCGCACCGCGCCGAGCATGCGGAATCTCTTCTGTCACTTTCGTTCCGCAAATCCTCCGCCTAGCCTTCGACGGGCAACCGCCGAGGTCGCGCCCGTTGCGAGAACGTGACCTGAGCCCCTCTTGTGGTGGCCGGAAAGGCTGCATGAGAGTGATGTATGCGCTTACAGACTGCGCATACATTGCGGAGCTCAAGGAGGAGCCGTCCATGCACCGCACCGCTCGAACCGTTTCGGCCGCCCTGGCGATCTCGCTGGCCTGCGGACTCACCGCATGCGGGTCGGGAGGTGAGGGACTCGCCGCCGACGCCGAACAGACACTGACTGTCTGGGCGATGGGAGCCGAGGGCGAGAAACTCGGCGCGGTGGCCGCGGAGTACACCAAGGCCAACCCCGAGATCGACGTCAAGGTCACCCCGATCGGCTGGGACGTCGCCCACCAGAAGCTCGTCTCGGCGGCCGCCGCCGGGACGCTGCCGGACGTGATGCAGATGGGCAGCACGTACATGGGTGAGTTCGCCGAACTCGGTGTGCTGGAGCCGGTGGACACCAAGACCTTCGACAAGAAGGACTTCTTCCCCGCCGGCTGGGAGCAGGGTGTCGTCGACGGCGAGGTCTACGGCGTGCCCTGGTACGTGGACACCCGCGTCCTGTACTACCGCACCGATCTCGCGCGGAAGGCGGGGGTCGGCAAGCCCCCGGCGACCTTCGCCGAGCTGGAGAGCATGGCCGCCGCGTATCAGGACAAGGCGAAGACCAAGTGGGGCATCTACCTCCAGCCCCGTGGTCTGGACACCGTCCAGAGCTTCTACCCGTTCCTGTACTCGGCGGGCGGTGAGATCGTCGACAAGAACGGCAAGGCCGCGGTGAACAGCCCTGCCGCGGTCGGCGCCTTCGAGCAGTACGGTGCCTTCTTCGACAAGGGACTCAGCACCAAGAGCGTGCAGCCCGGTTACGACCCCTTGAAGGACTTCAACACCGGAAACGTCCCGATGTTCTTCTCCGGCCCGTGGATCAGGACCCTGATCGACGAGCAGTACCCGGACCTCAAGGGCAAGTGGGCGGTCGCCAACGTGCCGACCGGGAAGTCCTCCACCTCGATGGCCGGGGGTTCCAGTCTGGTGATCTCCAAGGACAGCGAACACAAGGCCGCCGCCAAGGAGTTCGTCGCCCATCTCACCAGCGCCCAGGCGCAGGCCGACTGGTACCGCCGTACCCACGATCTCCCGGCCAACCTCGCCGCCTGGTCCTCCGGCGAACTGGCTGAGGACCCCGGCATGAAGGTGTTCTTCCAGCAGATGAAGACCGCGAAGTCCACACCCACCCTGCCCACCTGGTCGGAAATATCCGCCTCGGTCGACACCGCGCTGGAGTCGGTGACGCAGGGCAAGGCCTCCGGACGGGAGGCCGCCGGCGAGGCACAGGCCGGTGTCGAGGACCTGGTCTCGCGATAGCCATGAGCACCACGACCACACCGGCCGCGAAGACGGCCGGCAAGCGGAACGGACCGGCGCAGCGGCGGGCCCCGGCCGACGGGCCGCCGCGCCGCCTCGGCAGGCAGAACGCCGCCGGGTGGCTGTTCTCCACCCCCTTCCTCGTCCTGTTCGCCGTGTTCATGGCGTTCCCGATCGTCGCCACGCTCCTCATGAGCTTCACCGACTTCGGGCTGCGCAATGTCACCCACCCGCTCGACGCCGAGTTCATCGGCCTGGAGAACTACACCAAGCTGTTCGAGGACGAGAAGTTCCTCAGGGCGCTGTTCAACACCGCGTACTTCGTGGTCGTCGGCGTCCCGGTGACCGTCCTTCTCGGCCTGCTCGTCGCCGTCCTGCTGAACAACGGCATCGACCGCGCCCGGACGTTCTTCCGTGTCGGCTTCTACACGCCCGTCGTCACGAGCATCGTCGCCGTCGCCGTCGTATGGCGCTTCGTCCTGGACCCGACGGACGGCCTGATCGCCGGGCTCGCCGCCGAAGCAGGCTTCACCGCACCCGATTTCCTGGGATCGGAGACGCTCGCCATGCCGTCGCTCATCGCGATGGCGGTCTGGCGGAACCTCGGCACCGTGATGGTGCTGTTCATCGCCGGGCTCCAGGCCATTCCCACCGAAGTACGGGAGGCCGCGCGGCTCGACGGCGCGGGAACCTTCCAGGAGCTCCGGCGGATCACCGTGCCCCTGCTGCGGCCGACGACGCTGTACGCGACCGTCATCACCACGATCGGCTACCTCAACGTCTTCGAGGAACCGTTCGTGATGACGCAGGGCGGCCCGTCGGACTCCACGCTGACCGTCTCCCTGCACATGTACCGCGAGGGCTTCAATTTCTTCCACATGGGCTACGCGAGCGCCATGGCCTACGTCCTGTTCGTGGTCATCATGGCCGTCACGGTGCTCCAGCTCCGACTGCTGAAGGACAACACGTCATGAGCGGCACGCGAGCTCCGGGCATCCGTGGCACCTCCCGCATCCGCAGGCCGGCGGTCTACGTCGTCGTCTCCGCGGGACTGCTGGTGATGGCGGCGCCGTTCCTGTGGATGGTCCTCTCCGCCTTCAAGACGGACCGCGAACTGACCGCCAGCCCTCCGGTCTGGATTCCGACGGAGTGGACGTTCCAGCACTTCACCGAGCTGCTCGAGCGACTCGACATGCCGCTGTACTTCATGAATTCGGTGATCGTCGCCGTGTTCGTGACCGTCTGCAACCTGGTCTTCTGCTCGATGCTCGGCTACGCGCTGGCCAAGCTGGACTTCGGCGGCCGCAGCAAGGTCTTCGCGATCGTCCTCGGCGCGCTGATGGTGCCCGGGAATCTGATGCTGCTGCCCCTCTTCGTCCTGATGAGCAGGCTTCAGCTGATCGACTCCTACGCCGGGTTGGTGCTGCCGTTCGCCGCGGGCGCCGTCGGGGTCTTCCTCATGAGGCAGTTCATGCTGTCGATCCCCGACGACCTGCTGGAAGCGGCCCGGCTCGACGGGGCCGGGGAGTGGTTCATCTTCTGGCGGATCGTGATGCCGCTGGTGAAACCCGCCCTCGCGACCCTGTCGATCCTGACCTTCCTCGGCTCGTGGAACAACTTCGTCTGGCCGCTGATCGCCACCAACGACCCCGGCAAGTACACGCTGCCGGTGGCACTGGCCACCTTCGCGACCGATCCGAACAAGTCGGCGGGCTCCAACGGCATGCTCATGGCCGGATCGTTCCTGGTCGTCCTGCCCGTCCTGATCGTGTTCATCGCCCTGCAACGCCACTTCACCCAGGGCATCGCGACCGCGGGCATGAAGTAGCGAGCCCCGGGCCCCCGATCCCCCCACCGTCCGTACCGGAGAGTTCTCACGATGACGCACAGCACCACCCCCTTCCCCGACGGCTTCCTGTGGGGCGCCTCCACCGCCGCCCACCAGATCGAGGGCAACAACACCAACAGCGACTGGTGGCACAAGGAGCACAGCGGTACCTCGCACATCGAGGCGCCCAGCCTCGATGCGTGCGACAGCTACCACCGGTGGGACGAGGACATGGACCTGCTGGCCGGACTCGGGTTCACCGACTACCGGTTCAGCATCGAATGGGCCCGGATCGAACCGGCGCCCGGTCACTTCTCCCGCGCCGAACTCGCCCACTACCGGCGGATGGTGGACGGCGCGATCGCCCGCGGGCTGCGCCCGATGGTCACGCTGCACCACTTCACCGTCCCGCGGTGGTTCGACGAGCGGGGCGGCTGGACCGCCGAGGGGGCCGTCGCCCTGTTCGCCCGCTACGTCGCCGCGACGGCACCGGTGATCGCCGAGGGTGTGCCGTACGTCTGCACCATCAACGAGCCCAACATGATCGCCGTGATGGCGGGAGCGGCCAAGGCGGGCGATGTGGGCTTCCCGCCGGCCGGACTGCCCACCCCCGACGAGGAGACGACCTGGGCGGTCATCGAGGCCCACCGCGCCGCCGTCAAGGAGGTCCGGGCCCTCAACCCGCGGATCAGGGTCGGCTGGACGATCGCCAACCAGGTCTACCAGGCCCTGCCCGGCGCCGAAGAGGTCACGGCGGCCTACCGCCACCCGCGCGAGGACGTGTTCCTGGAGGCCGCGCGGGACGACGACTGGGTCGGCGTGCAGTCCTACACCCGTACCCGCATCGGCGCCGACGGACCGATCCCCGCCCCCGAGGACGCCGAACGCACGCTCACGCAGTGGGAGTACTACCCGGCGGCCGTCGGACACGCGCTGCGTCATACCGCCGACATCGTCGGCGACGTGCCGCTCGTCGTCACCGAGAACGGCATCGCCACGGCCGACGACACCCGCCGCGTCGACTACCTGACCGGCGCGCTGAACGAAGTGGCCCGGGCGATCGAGGACGGCCTCGACATCCAGGGCTACCTCGCCTGGAGCGCCCTCGACAACTACGAATGGGGCTCGTACCGGCCCACCTTCGGCCTGATCGCCGTCGACCCCGAGACGTTCGCCCGCACCGCCAAACCGTCCGCGGTCTGGCTCGGCGGACTCGGCCGCAGCCGTGAACTCCCGCGGGGCGAAAGCTGAACAGCCCGTTCGCCACCGCCGCCGACACCGCACCGGCATCCCCGCCGGACACCGTGCCACCGGGCTGCACCGCCCGGTAGGGACCGGGGACGGGCGGACCCTGACATCCGCCCGTCCCCCGCTTCACCCCTCCCAGGCCCGTCCGCCGCCTCACCGACCCGACACGCCTGCACGAACAGCCACCTCTCCCAGTCCCCAGACTTCAGGAGCCGGATCCGCATGGACCGTCGTTCGTTTCTCGCAGCCACCACCGCAGGGGCCGTGGCCCTCTCCCTGCCCTCGGCCGGCAGCGCCACCGCCGCCGGCCGGCGGGAATCCGAAACGGCGCTGCTGCGCCGCTGGTTCCGCGACACCTACCGGTCGATCGAGGCCATGACGACCGACATCGGTCTGGCCGCCGACACGCTCGACCTCAGCCGGCCCGGCGGCCCCGTCGTCTCGCGGAACACGTCCCCGACGAACATCGGATGCGGACTGTGGGCCACCGTCGCCGCGGCCGGCCTGGGCGTCATCGACAGGGACACGCTGCACCGCCGCCTCACTCGCACCGTCGCCTCCGTCGAGAAGCTGGAACGCCATCACGGCTTCTGGCTCAACTGGTACGACGCGCACGACGGTTCGGTCCTGACGAGCTGGCCCGGCACCGGAGACCCGGTCCGGCCCTTCCTCTCCTCCGTCGACAACGCCTGGCTGGTCACCGGACTGCGCATCGCGGCATCCGCCGAGCCGCGGCTGCGCGGCCGGATCGCCCGGCTCCTCGCCGCCGCGGACTGGTCGTACTTCTACACGCCGTACGACCCCGCCGACCCGGTGGCCGGACCGGGCCAGTTGCGCGGCGGCTTCTGGACGGACACGGGGGAGCCGACCGCACACCACTACGGCGCCCTCAACACCGAACCCCGGATGGCCAGTTACCTCGGTATCGCGGACGGTTCGCTGCCGGGCGAGCACTACTGGCACATGCTGCGCACCATGCTTCCCGAGCACGGGCAGGAGCAGATGCCGCAGGGTGCGTACGACACCGTCGACGGTGTCCGGCTCTGGCAGGGGCACTACACCTATCGTGGCCGCAAGCTGATCCCCACCTGGGGCGGCTCGATGTTCGAGGCGCTGATGGTGCCGCTCTTCGTCCCGGAGGCCTCCTGGTCACCGCGGTCCTGGGGCACCACCCACCACCGCTTCGTCCGTTCCCACATCGAGCACGGCCTCTCCGAGGCACGGTACGGCTACTGGGGGTTCTCCCCGTGCAATGTGCCGGAGGGCGGCTACCAGGAGTACGGCGTCGACGCCATCGGCATGCAGACCGACGGCTACGCCTCCAACACCGACCGCACGTACGTCACCCCGGGCCAACCGGCACCGCCCGCGTCGGCGTACACCAACGGCGTGGTCACCCCGCACGCCTCCTTCCTGGCCCTGCCCTACGCCCGACGGGACGCCCTCGCCAATCTGCGCGCCATCGACCGGGACTTCGGCGCGTACGACGACGGCTACGGCTTCCGTGACTCCGTCAATGTCGGCACCGGACGCGTCAGCGACTTCGTCCTGGCGCTCGACCAGGGCATGATCGCCGCGGCCCTGGCCCAGGAGCTGAGCCCGGGACTGCTCCAACAGCCTTTCACCACGGGTGGGTTCAGCTCGCGGGTGCGCCCGCTGCTGGCGAAGGAGCGCTTCGGCATCTGAGAAGCGTGCGGTGCCGGAGACCGCGCCGGTCTCAGCTGCTCGCCCCGAAGACCTGCGTCCACCACGGGCCGCCCGGGCCTTCGTGGAGGCCGAGGCCCATGTTCGTGAACGCGCAGTTCAGGATGTTCGCACGGTGACCGGGGCTGTTCATCCAGCTCTCCATCACCGACGCCGCGCTCTGCTGCCCTCTCGCGATGTTCTCGCCGTAGGTCCGCCACTGGTAGCCGGCAGCGGTGATGCGGTCGCCGGGGCTTCTGCCGTCCTGAGAGGTGTGCGAGAAGTAGTTCTTCGCCGCCATGTCCTCGGAGTGCCGGCGGGCGGCCGTGTCCAGCCGGCCGTTGCCGCTCAGGGGGCCGCATCCGGCCGCGGCACGCTCCTTGTTGACCAGGGAGAGGACGGTGCCGGTGGGCCCGGACCGGGACTGCTGCGTTTCTGTTTCTGTTTCCGGTTTCGGGGCGCGTGCGGAGTCCGAGACGGCGGGACGTGGGGCCGGAGTGCGGGTCGCGGCGCGCTTCGACGGTGACGGCGACGGCCGGGGCGTCGGCGTCGCGCTGCCGGGAGACGGCGAAGGTGAGGCGGTCGCCGTGGTCCTCGCCGGGGGAGTGGACGGCAGGACTCCCTGTGCTTCGGTGACCGTCGACGGCGTCCGCGTGCCGGGATCCTGGTCGTCCGTGAACACGTGGAGCGCGCCCCCTGCGGTGATCAGCGCCGCCACGGCCACGGCCGCGGCACTCGTCCGCCGGCGGCGCCGTGCGCGATCGAGCCGCCGCTGCGTCTCGCGCCCGTGGGCACGGCTTCCGCCGTGTCCGAGGGCCGTTCTTCCGTGCTGCATGGGTATCTCGTGGTGCCCTGCCGGTTCGTGCTCCCCGGGTATCTCGCGACCCCCGGGTATCCGGTCGTGTGCCGCGGCGAGCGCCGGATCCGCCCCGGCCGGAGCCAGCGTCGTCGCCGCGGCCGCGAGCGGCACGAGCGCCAGGCCGACGAGGAGGCGCTCCGCCGGGACGAGACCGGCCGAGAAGCCGGAACACACCGTGCATTCGCGGGCATGGCGGGCGATGCGCTTGCGCCACAGGGCGGAGGGCGCCCCGTCCCACCCCTCGACCAGTGACTCCAGCAGCACACACCGGGGTTGGGCCGCGAGGGCGCGCACGACCACCCGCGACGCCTCGAGCTGTGCCTTCATCCGCTGCACGCGTACGGCCGTGTGCTGCGGGGACAGCTCCATGGCCACGGCGACCTCGGCGCGGGTCAGTTCGCCGGTGGACTCCAGCCACCACAGGGACAGCAGCGACCGGTCGTCCTCGTCGAGCCAGCGGGTCGCCTCGGCGACCTCGCGTCGCTGCCCCGACAGTCCGAGGCGCGCGATGGTCAGGTCGACGAAGTCCGCCCCGGGGTCGGCGAGGTCGTAGGCGTCGTCCAGACCGCCGGTGACCGGTGCCTCCCGGTGCCGGCGCCAGTGGCCCCGGATCTGATTCACCGTGATGGCCACCAGCCACGACCGGAAACTGCCCGGGTCGCGCAACGTTCCGAGACCGGACAGGGCGCGGAGCATGGTCTCCTGCGTCACGTCGTCGACGTCGGCGTGCCCGTCGAGCGCCCGCCCGACGATGTTGTGGACGAGCGGGAGGTACGCGGCGACGAGCCGGTCCTGGGCCTGCTGATCCCCGGACCGGGCCGCCACGATCTCCGAGACCTCGAGGTCACTGCTCACGTTCACTCCGCTCCTTGCTCCCGACTCGGGCCTGTTCCGCCCCACGGAAGGGAGACACGAGGAATCCACGCGGATAACAGAAACCGGAAAAGGGGCCGACGGGCTCCTCCGTCGGCGTGGTGCGGAGAGATCGTAGGCGAACGGGTGTTCCGGGCCGACAGGTGCCTGACGGAAGGGTGATCGATCGCCCTCCCGGGAAACGAACTCCCCGGGTCGGCCCCCTGTCCGCGGCTATGGGCGCGCGGGCCCGCCTTCGCCCTCCGCAGCGAGTTCGGCCGCCTGGATGGTGAGGTAGTGCCGCTCCGGGAGGCTCGCCGTCCGGTTGGCGGCGGCCCGGTAGTTCGCCACCGCCCCCTCCCGGTCCCTGGCCATCCGCAGCAGATGGGCGCGCACCACGTACAGCCGGTGGTGGTCCTTGAGCCGTGCGTCGGACGCCAGGTCCTCCAGTACTTCCAGACCGGAGTCGGGACCGTGCACCATGGCGGCGGCGACGGCCCGGTTGAGGACGACGAACGGGTTGGCGGAGATGCGCTCGAGCACGCCGTACAGCGCGAGGATCTGCGGCCAGTCCGTCTCCTCGGCCGTCGGCGACTCGTCGTGCACCGCGGCGATCGCCGCCTGCACCTGGTACGGGCCGACCGGGCCGCGCGGCAGTGCGGCGGTGATCAGGGCGCCGCCCTCCGCGATCGCCTCGGCGTCCCACAGGCCGCGGTCCTGTTCGGCCAGGGGGATCAGTTCACCCGCGGGGCCGGTCCGCGCCGGTCCGCGCGCGTCGTTCAGAAGCATCAGGGCCAGCAGTCCGCTGACTTCGCCGTCGTCGGGGAGCTGGGCATGCACGGCACGCGTCAGCCGGATCGCCTCGGTCGAGAGCTCGACGCGCCGGACATCGGGGCCGGTACTGCTCGTGTGACCCTCGTTGAAGATCAGGTACAGCACCTGAAGGACCGCGTCCAGCCGGTCCGGCCACTCCTCGCGGTCCGGCATGCGGAACGGAATCCCCGACGTCTTGATGCGCTGCTTCGCCCTGCTGATCCGCTGGCCCATGGTGGGCTCCGGAACCATGAACGCCTGGGCGATCTCGCCGGTCGTCAGCCCCCCGACGGAACGCAGCGTGAGCGCGATCGCGGCCTCGGGCGACAGCGCGGGGTGGCAGCACAGGAAGAGCAGCATGAGCGTGTCGTCGTGGTCCGCACCGTGCGCGGTGTCCGCAGCCGGCGCGGCCTGCCGGTCCGCCGGGTTCTGCGCGGCGACCAGTTCCTCCCGGCGGCGGCGGGCCTGCTCGCTCCTGACCTGCTCCGTCATCCGCCGCTGCGCGACCTTGATCAGCCAGCCCCGCGGATTGCGCGGCAACCCCTCCGCCGGCCACTGGTGCGTGGCCGCGAGCAGGGCTTCCTGGGTCGCGTCCTCGGCCGTCTCGAAGTCGCCGTAGCGCCGGGTGAGTACGCCGACGACCTGCGGCGCCAGGCGGCGCAGCAGGTCGCTCACGGACTCGGGCAGGTCGGTCAGCGTCGTGGTCCTCGTCGTTGATCGGCATCGATCGGCGTCGACCGGCCGGTCGACGGTGGGCCCGGGGGTGACGGGCCCGACCGCTCCTTCCTACAGGTCGGCGGGCGGGGCCGACATCACCTGCCGCACCTCGATCGGCATGTTCAGGGGCGCTCCGCCCGGGCCGGGAGCGGCCGACACGGCAGCCGCGATCTCGACGGCACGTTCGGGGGTCGGGCAGTCCACGATCCAGTAGCCGGCGAGGAACTCCTTCGTCTCCGGGAAGGGGCCCTCCGTCACCACCGGCGCCCCGCTGCCGTGCCCCCGGACGATCTTGGCCGTCTCCGGCATGGCCAGTCCCTGGCCGTCGACCAGCTCGCCACTGGCCGTGAGCTGCTGATTGGTCTCGTTCATGAAGGCCATGTGGGCCTTGATCTCGTCGGCGGACCAGGTGGTGATCGGCGGGAGCGTGTCCTGCATGTCCGCGCTGAACTGCATGAGCAGCATGTACTTCATGGTGGTCTCCCTCTGCCCGGGGAGCCCCTCCTGGGGCGCCCTCACAAGTAGGTAGAAGCACGGGCCGCGTTTTCGACAGCCTCCGGACGATCTGCCGAAAAATCTAAGGGACAGCCCTTGGCGGCAGCTTCCCCCGGGCGCCGCCCCGACCGCCGGTTCCGCGCTCGCCGGGCATTCGCATCGCATTCGTGATCGGTGCGGCGCATGATGGTGGGCATGGCGAAGCCGACCATCCTGACCGTCGATGACGACCCAGGAGTCTCCCGAGCCATCGCTCGCGACCTCCGTCGCCGGTACGGCGACCGGTACCGCGTGCTCCGGGCACCGTCGGGCGAAGAGGCGATGGAGGCTCTGCGCGAGGTCAAGCTGCGGGGCGAACCCCTCGCCGTGATGATCGCCGACTACCGCATGCCGACGATGAACGGCGTGCAGTTCCTGGAAGCGGCGATGGACCTGTTCCCGCTGGCCAGACGCGTCCTGCTGACGGCGTACGCCGACACCGGGGCCGCCATCGACGCCATCAACATCGTCGATCTCGACCACTATCTGCTCAAGCCGTGGAGCCCGCCGGAGGAGAACCTCTACCCGGTGCTGGACTCCCTGCTGGAGCTGTGGACCAACGCCCCCGAACGAGGTGCCGGAGAGACCCGCATCGTCGGTCACCGCTGGTCGGCGCCCTCCTTCGCCGTGCGGGAGTTCCTCGCCCGCAACCTCGTCCCCTACCGCTGGATCGCGGCCGACGAACCCGAGGGCAGACGGCTCCTGGACGCCGCGGGTCTGAGCGCCGACGACGTACCGCTGGTGATCACGTCCGAGGGCAAGACCCTGCAGTCGCCGACCGAGGCCGAGCTCGCCGCCCAGGTCGGCCTGAGCACCACACCCGCCTCCGACTTCTACGACGTCGTCGTCATCGGCGCCGGCCCCGCCGGTCTCGGAGCCGCCGTCTACGCGGCATCCGAAGGCCTGCGGACCGTCCTGGTGGAGCGCAGCGCGACAGGCGGGCAGGCCGGCCAGAGCAGCCGCATCGAGAACTACCTCGGCTTCCCGGACGGGGTGTCCGGTGCGCAGCTCACGGACCGGGCCCGCCGCCAGGCGACCCGCTTCGGCGCCGAGATCCTCAGCGCCCGTGAGGTGGTCGCCCTGGAAGCGGCGGGAGCGGGCCGGGTGCTGCGGTTCAGCGACGGCACCTCCATCGGGGCGCACACGGTGGTCCTCGCCACCGGGGTGTCGTACCGGCGACTGGAGGGCGAGGGCCTCAACGAGTTCACCGGGGCTGGCGTGTTCTACGGCTCCGCGTCCTTCGAGGCAGCGAACTGCTCCGGCCAGGACGTGTACATCGTCGGCGGCGCCAACTCCGCCGGTCAGGCCGCCGTCTACTTCTCCCGGTACGCCCGGCGCGTCCATCTCCTCGTCCGCGGCGCCGACTTGATCCGGTCGATGTCGTACTACCTCGTGCAGCAGATCAGCGCCATCGACAACATCGAGGTCCATCCGCACACCGAAGTGACGGGCGGCGCGGGCGACAGGCATCTGCAACGGCTCACGCTGCGCGACAACCGGACCGGTGACGTCGTGACCACCGAAACCTCCTGGCTGTTCATCTTCATCGGCGCCGAGCCGCCCACCGACTGGCTGGACGGCGTCGTGGCCCGTGACGGCCGCGGCTTCGTGCTCACCGGTCCCGACCTGCTGACCGAAGGGGAAAGGCCCG
This sequence comes from Streptomyces sp. AM8-1-1, assembly GCF_032229325.1. NCBI lineage: Bacteria > Bacillati > Actinomycetota > Actinomycetes > Kitasatosporales > Streptomycetaceae > Streptomyces > Streptomyces sp. AM8-1-1. Next base: position 730,304 of record NZ_CP135086.1, on the reverse strand, counting down.
CCCACTGGCCGCTGTCCCGGGACCCGTACCACCTCGAAACCAGCGTGCCCGGAGTCTTCGCCGCCGGAGACGTACGCGCTGATTCCGTCAAACGGGTCGCATCCGCGGTGGGTGAGGGTGCCATGGCCGTCTCCCTCGTGCACCGCTACCTGGAGGCGCCATGAACGACCCGGGCCCCCGTACCGGGCTCACCCCGGCCGAACTTCAGGAACTGTTCCTCTTCGAGGCGCTCGACGACAAGCAGTTGCAGTGGCTGTCCGAACGCGGCCGCGTCGAGACACGGCCGGGCGGCTCGCCCGTGTACTCCGAGGGTGAGGACGCCACCTGCTTCTTCGTCCTGCTCAGCGGCACGGTCTCGATCGGCCGCCGTGTCCACGGTGACGACGTCGAGTTCAACCGCACCGACCAGCGGGGCGTCTACGCCGGGGCCACCCAGGCCTACATGGGGGACCGGGTCGATCAGGCATACCCCAACACCCTGGTGGCGATCACCGACGTCGAACTCTTCGTCCTGCCCGCCGACGAGTTCTCCTACGCCGTCCGCACCTGGTTCCCGATGGCGCTGCACCTGCTCGAAGGCCTCTTCTTCGGGACCCGGGCCAGCAACACCATCGTCGGGGAACGCGAACGGCTGGTCGCCCTCGGCTCCCTCACCGCCGGCCTCACGCACGAGCTCAACAACCCCGCGGCCGCGGCCGTCCGGGCCACCGACACCCTGCGCGACAGGGTCACCAAGATGCGCCACAAGCTCGCCCTCATCGCCGACGGCCGGGTCGACGGGACCCAGCTGCACCGGCTGGTCGAGATGCAGGACGCGGCCGTCAAGCGGGCCACGAACGCCCCCAAGCTGACGGCGATCGAATCGTCCGACGCGGAGGACGAGGTCGCCGACTGGCTGGAGGACCACGAGGTCGCCAGGCCCTGGGACATCGCACCCGTGCTGGTCGCCGGCGGCATCGACCCCGACTGGCTGGCCGACGCGACCGAGAACCTGGGCGACGAGAACCGTCAGGCAGCGGTGGGATGGCTCACCTACACCGTCGACACCGAGCTGCTGATGAGCGAGATCGAGGACGCTGTCAGCCGCATCTCCGGGCTCGTCGACGCGGCACGCCAGTACTCGCAGCTCGACCGCTCCGCCCAGCAGCCCGTCGATGTGCACGAACTCCTCGACGCCACGCTCGTGATGCTCCAGGCCAAGATTCCCTCCGGTGTGCGCGTGGTCAAGGAGTTCGACCGCACCCTGCCGCCCGTCCCGGCGTACGGCGCCGAACTCAACCAGGTGTGGACGAACCTCATCGACAACGCGCTCAGCGCGATGGAGGGCAGCGGCACCCTCACGATCACCACCTGGCGGGAGGACGAGCGTCTCTTCATCGAGGTACGCGACACCGGCCCCGGCATCCCCGCGGACGTCCGCCCGCGGATCTTCGAACCCTTCTTCACCACCAAACCGGTCGGCGAGGGCACCGGGCTCGGTCTCGACATCTCCTATCGCATCGTGGTCAACAAGCACCACGGCGACATCCGGGTCGACTCGCGGCCCGGTGACACGCGCTTCCGTGTCTGTCTGCCCATCACACCTCCCTCGGACGACGACAGTCCGCCGCCCGAGGGCGTCGGCAGTACCGGAACCGAACCAGCCTCGGGCTGAGTGAGGAGAAACCCCATGGCAGACGACCGGATCCCCGGTATCGACCCCGCGGCGAAGCCCAGCGGGGACGGATGCGCCGACTGCCTGGCCGGCGACGGGCCCGGCTGGTGGGTGCATCTGCGCCGCTGCGCCGCATGCGGCCACATCGGCTGCTGCGACTCGTCACCGTCGCAGCACGGCACGCGGCACGCGAAGCAGGAGGGGCACCCGTTCCTCACCAGCTTCGAACCGGGGGAGGAGTGGTTCTGGAACGTCGAGACGGAGCAGTACTACGAAGGCGGCCCCCAACTGCCGCCTCCCACCGCCCATCCCCTCGCCCAGCCGACGCCCGGGCCGCAGGGCGCCGTACCTCCCGACTGGCAGCAGCACGTCAACTGATCGCCCGTCGGCCCTGGTGCCTATGGTGGGTGAGGTCGGTCTGCCTACGCGATTGATGGGGATGGCGGATGGTGTGGAAGACATTTCGCTGGTCGTTCGGCGTCACCGCCCTCGGCCTCGTGGTGGCGGTGTTCTACGACGGGTGGGCGGCACTCGGGGTCGTGGCGATCCTGACCGTGCTGGAGGTCTCGCTGTCGTTCGACAACGCGGTGATCAACGCCGGAATCCTGAAGAAGATGAGCGCCTTCTGGCAGACGATCTTCCTCACGGTGGGCGTGCTGATCGCCGTCTTCGGTATGCGGCTGATCTTCCCGGTCGTCATCGTCGCCGTGAGTGCCCAGCTCAGTCCGGTCGACGCGGTGCATCTCGCCCTGACCGACAAGCCCCGCTACGAGGAACTGGTGACCGACGCGCATCCCTCGATCGCCGCGTTCGGCGGGATGTTCCTGCTGATGATCTTCCTCGACTTCGTCTTCGCCGACCGTGACATCAAGTGGCTCGGCTGGCTCGAGCGCCCGCTGGCCAAGCTCGGCAAGATCGAGATGCTGTCGGTGTGCATCGCCCTGATCGTGCTGATGATCAGCGCCACGACCGTCGCGACCCACGCCCATCAGCACGGCGGCACACACGTCGACAAGGGCGAGACCGTGCTCATCTCGGGTGTCGCGGGGCTGGTGACGTATCTCGTGGTGGGCGGGCTGTCGGGGTTCTTCGAGAACAGGCTCGAAGAGGAGGAGGAGCGCGAGCACCGGGCCGAAGAGGAGGCCCGGCGCAGCGGAAAGGATCCGTCCGCCGTGGTCCTGGCGGGCAAGGCCGCGTTCTTCATGTTCCTCTACCTGGAGGTCCTGGACGCGTCGTTCTCCTTCGACGGTGTCATCGGCGCCTTCGCCATCACCAACGACATCGTGCTCATGGCACTGGGTCTCGGCATCGGCGCGATGTACGTTCGGTCGCTGACCGTCTATCTGGTCCGCCAGGGCACGCTCGACGACTACGTCTACCTGGAGCACGGCGCGCACTACGCGATCGGCGCCCTTGCCGTGATCCTGCTGGTCACCATCCAGTACCAGATCAACGAGATCATCACCGGTCTGATCGGCGTCGTGCTGATCGGGGCGTCGTTCCTGTCGTCCGTACGCCGCAACAAGGCCCTCGCCGCCGACGGCGAAGACCCCTGACCGGCGCCGTCAGGGTGTGGGGATGCCGCCCGGCCGGGCGGGGCGGCCGAACCGTACCGGGACACCGGGCGAGTACAGGACGCTCACCGGGTCGCCGACGGGTTCCGGGAGCCCGGCGGCCGTGATGAGGGACTCGTCGCACTCGACCAGATCGGCCCGGTGCAGCGGCCACCGGGGGTGGGTGTTGGGCAGGTAGAGCTGCCGTCCGAAGAACGTGCTGTGCATGCCCCAGCGAGCGGTGAGGAAGTGTTCGAGGTCGGTCGGCTCCTCGATGCTCTCCCTGATGCGAATGCCGATCCTGCTGTGCGCGCCCCGGGGCCCCGGCCAACGCCGGGCGCTGCGGTAGGTGATCGTGTCGTCCGTGTGACGGATGGTCATCCGCGACCACATGTACGGCAGTCGGAACAGGGCGCGGGCCACTGCCACGGGGATGAACCGTGAGGCGTCGAGCGAACGGAAGACGACCCCACGCCGTCCGTGCGTGTCCACCGAATAGAGCCGGACATTGGTCTCCGGGAAGGTCCCCAGATACGGGACACCGGGCAGACGGAACCACCCCACGCGGTGCATCCGGAAGGCGACCAGACCGACATAGCTGACCCCGTCGAGCGTGTCGGGCACGGTACCGGTGGGGAGCAGCGGAGCCACATCGGCCGGGTCCACGGCCCAGTGCAGGAAGGCAAGGTCCAGCCACGACTGCGTGAGCAGCGGGTTCTCCGTACGGTGCGGAGGGTCGGCCGCTATCGGGCCCGCGTCGAACGATGGATGGGACACCGCGCCAGCATCTCAGACGCGGCCCATGGACCGGACGGCTCCCGGCGTCACTTCCGCGCGCGCCCGCCGCCCAGCACGTCGGCAGCGACGGACGTCCGCAGTGCCTCCAGGGCCGCTGCCTGCTCCTTCGCCCGGTCGAGGAGTCCGTCGATCAGGACCGCGTCCAGCCGGTCGTCGGACTCCGCCAGCGCACGCAGCGTCCGCCAGCACGACGCCTTCCCCTCCACCCCCAGCCGCATGACCTCCAGCTCCAGGACGTCGCTGAGCGGGGAGCGGGAGGCGACGCGGCCGTTGAACTTCAGCCGGCCCGCCTTCTCACCGATCCACCCCAGGGCGACCTTGGCCCGCTGCGGCGGCACACCGAGCTGCGCCATGAGCCGGAGCAGCGCCTCCCGGTCCGCCGCCACCTCGGCGGCCAGCCGTGCGAGTTCCCTCCCGATCGAGCTGCTCCGGTGCGACCGCGCCGAGCGCCGCAGCAGCTCCACGCCGCCCGTCGAACCGGCCAGATGGTCGTTGAGATAGATCCGCAGCAGCGACAACGTGTCTCGTGTACCGGCCGCCTGGGTCTCCATGGCAGTCCTCCAGCTCGTGGAGCGCGGTGGGATCTCCATGGTGCTACGGCTCGCGCCGCGTGTCCTGCGCGGTGTGTGACCCGCTCCCACAGGGGCACTCGGAGTCCGTCAGGGCCGGGGCTCCGTGAAGGGACCCGCCGGCCGGGTGTGCACCGACGGCGAGGAGGCGCGCGTGAGCGAGAACATCTGGGGTTACCCGCAGACGGCAGGGCATATCGCGGGGGTCGACCTGGTCGGGTTCAAGGTCGAGGCCTTGGACGGAAGCATCGGCAAGGTCGACAAGCACTCCGACGACATCGGCTCCGCCTATCTGGTCGTCGACACCGGGATATGGATCTTCGGCAAGCAGGTTCTGCTGCCCGCGGGCACCGTCTCCCGCATCGACACGGACGGCGAGACGATCCACGTCGACCGCACGAAGGCGCAGATCAAGGACGCTCCCGAGTTCGACAAGGCGAAGCACATCGGGGATCTGGGCTATCACCAGGAGGTCGGCGGGTACTACGGCAGTCACCGCGCCTGACGGTGGCCCGGGCCGTGGGCACGTCCTGCCCGGGGTCCGATCCATCGGGCTGATCCAGCGGGCTGATCCGACGGTCCGGTCCGTCGGTCCGACCCGGCCTCCCGGTCCGGCCGGTTCTGATCCCGTGCAAAAGTTGTCGGGCGGCAACGGTGTAGGGCTGCGCTGTCCGGGCAGGTGCCTAACAGGCCCCTATCCCGAGGTGACGTCGTGACGACATCCACGCAGGTGAGCGGAACGCCCCGCACGACCCGCCGGTCGGCACCGCCGGCGGTGGTGGACGCCGCGGGCGGACTGCCCTGGATCGACGACGCGGGCAAGATCGCCCCCAAGGACGCCCGGGAGCTGTCGCGACTGTTCTTCTCCCGGCTCCAGGCCCTGGACGAAGGCACCCACGAGTACCAGTACGCCCGCAACACGCTGATCGAGATGAACCTGTCCCTGGTCCGCTTCGCCGCCCGGCGGTTCCGCAACCGCGGCAGCGGTGAGATGGAGGACATCGTCCAGGTCGGCACCATCGGGCTGATCAAGGCGATCGACCGGTTCGAGCTGGCCCGCGAGGTCGAGTTCACCTCGTTCGCCGTGCCCTACATCGTGGGCGAGATCAAGCGGTACTTCCGCGACACCACCTGGGCCGTGCACGTGCCGCGCCGCCTCCAGGAACTGCGCGTCGACCTGGCCAAGGCCAAGGAAGTGCTCTGCACCCGCATGGACCGCGACCCCACCGTCAAGGAGCTGGCCGCCCATCTGGACCTGACCGACGAGGAGGTCCTCGAAGGGCTGGTGGCCGCCAACGGCTACACCGCGGGTTCCATCGACACCCCCGGCGTCAGCGACGACGAAGCGGGCGACGGCGGACGTGTCTACGCCGACACCATGGGCGAGTGCGATCCCGCGATGGACCTCTTCGAGGACCTCCATGCCCTCGCTCCCCTCCTCGACCAGCTGGACGACCGCGAGCGGACCATCATCGACATGCGCTTCGGCGCCGAGATGACCCAGGCGCAGATCGGTGAGCACCTGGGCATCTCCCAGATGCACGTCTCACGGCTGCTGGCGCGCACCCTGGGCAAACTGCGTTCGGGCCTGCTCACCGACCAGTGAGCCCGCGTTGTCCTGAGATCTGTCAGTGAGCGGGGTGCGGCGACGGCTCGCCGCCCGGGGTGAAGCAGGCCGTGACGGTCTTGCCACCCGGCTGGGGGCGGGTCTCCCAGTGATCCGCGAGAGCGTCGATGAGCACGAGCCCGCGTCCCGAGGGCCTGGTCGAGTCCGGTTCGCGGGGCGTGGGGACGCCGGTGTCCGAGTCGTGGACGCTGACGTGCAGGCACTCGCTGTCCCAGGTCAGGATGAGCTGGGCGTCGCTGTGGGCGTGCACATGCGCGTTGGTGACCAGCTCGGAGATGGTGAGCAGGACCGCGTCCACGGTCTCCGGCGCCCGCGTGGTCCAGCCGAGGGCCTCCAGGTGTTCCCGCGCCCATTCGCGTCCTGCCCGTACGCCGTCGGACACCGGGAAGGACTGGGCCCACCCCACGGCCCTCAAGGAGGTGTCGGTCATGGTCTGCCCTCTCTGCACCGACAACGGTTCCGGCCTGTCGAGTACCCGCTGACGGCCCGGACACCGGGCGTTCTGCGGGACCTCGGGCGCAGAGCTTGATCAGGCGGTCAGGCAGGCGGCGTGAGCAGGGAGCGCTGGCGGGCCAGTTCGACGGCCTCCGTCAGGCCGGCGATGTCGTACGCCCCTTGATGGCGGCGCCCGTTGACGAAGAACGTCGGGGTACCGGTCACACCGCTCAGGTCGGCGGATTCCACGTCGTCGGCGATCCGCCCGGCCCCACGACGATGCTTGATGTGATGGCGGAAGGCGTCCACGTCCAGCCCCAGTTCCGAGGCGTAGCGCACCAGGTCGGTGGGTCGCAGCGCGTCCTGCCGCTCCATGAGCAGGTCGTGCATCTCCCAGAACGCCCCCTGCGCTCCAGCGGCCTCCACCGCCTCGGCGGCGAGCTGGGCGTTGGGATGCACATCGGTCAGGGGCAGATGGCGGAACACATACCGGACGTCTCCTTCGTCCGCGAGCATCTCCCGTACGACCGGTTCCGCCTGGCCGCAGTAGGGACACTCGAAGTCGCCGTACTCGACGATGGTCACCGGCGCGTCCCGTGGGCCGCGCATCCTGTCCCGTTCCTCGTCGACGGGGACGGCGAGGTCCGTGAGGGGTTCGGTGGTTCCGAGCAGGGCGCGGGCGCGACGGTGGGCGGGCAGCAGTCCGATCACCAGGGTGATCGACCAGCTGACGACGAAAGAGCCGATCAGCGTGGCGAGAATGCCGATCTTGGCGTTGTCGAGTTCCTCGCCCTCGAAGGCGAGCACGGCGATCAGCAGGGACACCGTGAAGCCGGCTCCCGCGATGCTGCCTGCCGCGGCGACCGAACCCCAGCCGACCGGCGGGCGCAGCCGGTGGCGGGTGAGCTTGGTGACCAGCGCCGTGGACCCGAGGACGCCCACCAGCTTGCCGACCACGTACGCGGCGAGAATGCCGAGGCACACGGGGGAGGTGAAGGCGCGCGCCAGCTCGCTCGCGCCCACCGGGATACCGGCGTTGGCCAGGGCGAACAGCGGCACGATCACATAGCTGGTCCAGGGGTGGTACATCTGCACCAGGCGTTCGTTCACCGAGACGGCCGAGGCCAGGCCCCGCCGCACGGATCGTTCGAGTTCCGGCGTCGGCTGCTCCCGGAAGCGGCGGAACAGCCCGCTGGCGGCCTCCAGATCGCTGCGCGCTGCCGGGTAGGCGACGGCGAGCGCCCCCACCGCGAGCCCCGTGACCACGGGATCGATGCCCGCCTTCAGGAGTGCCACCCAGACGACCACGGCGAACACCGCGTACAGCGGACCGCGTCCGAATCCCGTGAAGCGGACCACGAGGATCAGAACCATGGCTCCGGCGGCCACGGCGAGCGCCGGCAGATGGATGGATTCGCTGTAGAAGACGGCGATGACCAGCAGCGCGATCAGGTCGTCGACCACGGCGACGGACAGGATGAAGGCCCGCAGCGACGCCGGGAGCCGCGAGCCGAGGATCGCGAGGATGCCGAGCGCGAAGGCGGTGTCCGTGGACATCGCCGCACCCCAGCCGTGCACGGAATCGCGGCCGCTGTTGATCGCGACATAGATGAGAACCGGCACGATCATGCCGCAGACGCCGGCGAAGAGGGACAGCAGCACCCAGCGCCGGTCGCGCAGTTCGCCCACATCGAACTCGCGCCGCGCCTCCAGGCCCACGACGAGGAAGAAGAACGTCATGAGTCCGCTGTTGATCCATTCGTGGAGATCCAGCGAGAGGCCGTACGAGCCGATCCGGACGGACAGATCGGTGGCCCACACCATCTCGTACGCGTGCAGATCGACGTTCGCCCAGACGAGGGCGGCCACCACGGCGGCGAGCAGCACGGCCGCACTGCCCGTCTCCGTACGGAGGAAGTCCCGCAGGGGCTTGTTGACCTCACCGGCATCGGTCGTCTGACCCGAGAAGCCTGAGTCGTCCGCTGTCCCGCTCACCGGAGCAGTATCTCCGCACGGTGCGGCCTCAGCACCTCCGCGCGGCTGCGGCCGCCCGGCGGTGCCGGAGGAATAGAGACGGCCGGTTCCCGGTTGTCCCACCCGCACAGGCTTTCCGGCCTGGGGCCCGACGGAAGGTGGTACCGCCGTGAAGGTTCGCAAGTCTCTTCGTTCCCTGAAGTCGAAGCCGGGAGCGCAGGTGGTCCGACGGAGGGGTGTCACCTTCGTCATCAACAAGAAGGACCCGCGCTTCAAGGCTCGCCAGGGCTGACCCGCCGGCGGGCGCGCCCGGGGGAATACCTCGGGCCGGCCCGCCGTTGAACCAAGCAGACATTGACATGAGCGAGACAAGCTCAGGTGGGTGTTTCGCGCAAGGAGGACGCATGGCCCGCAGTACCGCACGCCCCGTCGTCACGCTCCGGTCGTCGGCCGGCACCGGCACCACGTATGTGACGCGCAAGAACCGGCTCAACGATCCCGACCGCCTCGTGCTGCGCAAGTTCGACGCGGCAGCGGGAGAGCACGTCCTGTTCCGCGAGGAGCGCTGAAAAACGCCGTCCACCGGCTCTCCGCGGCCGGCGGACGGCAGCAGGAAGGACACCGCATGAAGCCTCGTATCCACCCCGAATCCCGTCCGGTCGTCTTCCGCGACCGTGCCGCCGACGTGGCGTTCCTGACGCGTTCGACCGCCGACTCCGCACGGACGATCCAGTGGGAGGACGGCAACACGTATCCCCTGATCGACGTGGAGACCTCCTCCGCGAGCCACCCGTTCTACACGGGTACGTCGCGCGTCATGGACACCGCCGGTCGCGTACAGCGCTTCGAGCGCCGCTACGGGAACAGCGCCGCCGCCAGCCGCGGCTGAGGAACCGCCGACGCGGGATGCGAACCGAGAACAGGGCCCCGGTGCCGTGGTCGGCCGACCACGGCACCGGGGCCTTCGCCGTCCCTCCCTACGGCCTTGCCGGGGTGACCTACTCGGGAGATGAGTAGCAGCGCTCAGGCGCCGACCGGCCCCCGCGGCCGACGATGAGGATCTCTTCCCGTCGCCGCGCCTGTGGAGGTCCGCCCATGCTCAGCCGTATCGCCGGGACCGTGGTGCCCGCATTCGGCCGTCTCACCGTGACGACGGACCCCGAGGCCCGGCTCGTGCCCGGAAGTGTCGTCGTCGCGAACCACACCTCCCTCGCCGACCCGGCCGTGGTGCTCGCCGCGCTGCACCGCCTCGGCGTCGAGCCGGTGGTGCTGGCGACGGCAGGGCTCTGGCGCATCCCGGGACTCGGCCGGGCGCTCACCCGCGAGGGCTTCGTCCCGGTGCACCGCAACGGCCCACGGGCGTCCGACGCCCTGGCCGGTGCCGCGGACGCCCTCGCGGACGGTCGGATCGTCCTCATGTACGGCGAGGGCGGCATCCCGCCCCGCAAGGGCTCCGGCGAAGCACCTCCGGCGGTCTTCCGTACGGGCGTTGCCCGGCTCGCGCAGCACACCGGAGCTCCGGTGTCTCCGCTCGGTCAGGTGGGAGCCCGGCGGCTCTCGTCCGGTACCTGGGCGAAGCAGCTCGCGGGCCTGGTCACCGCTCCCGTGCGACGGCCTGCCCTGCATGTCCACGTCGGAGCACCCCTGCGGCTCACGGGGGACGCGTCCCTGGCGTCGGCGCGTGTGCGCGAGGCCGTGACGGCTGCCTGGCGCACCGCGGCCGGCCATGTCGGTGAGCACCGACCGATCGTGCCCGCCGAGGAGACCGCTCGTGAGTCGGTGGCAGCGTGACAGGTCCCCAGCCCGGCGCGGCCCCTGCCGAACGACCCCGGGTGCGGAGCCGGTTCGCGGTCGGTCGCCGGTCGCGTTCGGTCACCGTGTGAGCGGGCTGTCCAGGAGGGCCAGCACCGGTCCACCGATCACTCCCAGCACGACCGAGGCGGCGGCCGCGGTGCAGGCGACCGTGCGGGCCGTGCGGCTTCCCTCGTCGTACGCCTGCCGGCCGCCCTTGGGTGTCCGACGGTCATCGCGGCTGAGCGCGGGGACGATCCACCGCAGGTAGTAGAAGACGGATGCCACCGTGTTGATCGCGGCCAGGACGGCGAGCCAGACGTAACCGCCGTCGATGACGGCGCTGAACACCTCGAGCTTGCCGAGAAAGACGGCCGTGGGCGGGGTGCCGACCAGCCCCAGCAGGCAGACGACAAGGCTCACGGACAGCAGCGGTCGTTCACGCGCCAGTCCGCGGTAGTCGTCGACGGTCGTCCGCCCGGGCAGAGCGCAGACCACGGCGAATGCCCCGAGGTTGGTGACGGTGTAGGCCGCGAGGTAGTACAGCAGCGCCGGCTGGGCACGGTCGGAGGCGGTCACGACAGCCACCGGCATCAGCAGATAGCCGACCTGACTGATGGTCGAGTACGCCAGAAGCCGCTTGACGTCGCTCTGGAAGAAGGCCGCGAGGTTGCCCAGGGTCATCGACGCGGCGGCCAGGACGGCGATCAGCGCCGCCCACGGCAGAGGACCGCCCGCCAGGGGCACGGCCCCGAGGCGGAAAGCGGCGGCGAGTGCACCGATCTTCGGCAGGGTGGCGAGGAGCGCGGCGACCGGTGGACTGCTGCCCTGCACCGCGTCCGGGACCCAGAAGTGGGCGGGCACCGCACCGGCTTTGAACAGCAGTCCGGCCAGTGCGCCCAGTACCCCCGTGGCGAGCAGCGCCTCGGGGGCGTCCTCCAGTGCCGTGGCCAGGAGGGGGTAGGAGGTCGCGCGACCGGTGGCGTACACGAGGGTGATGCCGGTGAGCAGGAGAACGCCGAGGAGGGCGCCGACGACGTAGTACTTCAGGGCCGCTTCGGTGCCGGGGCCGTCCTTGCGGAACCCGGCAAGGGTGTACGTGGGGATGGAGGCGAGCAGGTAGGCGGCGGCGAGGAGCAGCAGATCCTGGGCCGCTGCCAGCATCACCGCGCCCAGCAGGGCGAGTTGGAGCAGCACGTAGAACTCGGCCTCGCGCCGGTCGGCGTGCAGGGGGCGCAGGCTCAGGGCGAGGACGATCAGACCACCGCCGAGGATGACGACGCGGCAGGCGCCGGTGAGCGGGTCGACGGCGAACGAGTCGCCGAAGACGGCGGTCGGGCTTCCGGAGGCCGCGACCGCGGCAGCGACGATGCCCGCGGTGCAGACGGCCCCGGCGACTGCACCGACGATCCACTGGCGGGAGCGGGGCAGCCAGGCCCCCAGCAGCAGGCCGAGTACGGCCCCGGCGGCCAGGAAGATCTCGGGGAGGATCGCGACGGGATTCTCGTTCATCTCCGTCATCGCGTCAGCAGCTCCAGCACCGTGTGGGATGCGGGCTCGATGACGTCGAGGAGGAAGCCGGGGGTGATGCCCACCACGACCGCCAGGGCCAGCAGCGGCACGACCGCCGTGTTCTCGTGGGCGCGCAGATCACCGAACGGCCGGGCCGCTCCCGGTGCGTCGGGCAGCCGCAGCGGCCCGAGGAACATCTTCTGGAGGGCGCGCAGGAACAGCGCGGCGGTCAGCAGGATGCCGAGGACGGACAGGGCAGTGGCCAGCGGCCGGGGCCCGAGGCTGCCGGTGAAGATCTGGAACTCCGCGATGAAGCCCGAGAAGCCGGGCAGTCCGAGGGAGGCGAAGGCGGCGATGGCCGTCATGCCGGTGAGCACCGGTGCGCGCGCCGCGATGCCGGAGTAGGCGTCCATGTCGTAGGTGCGGCCGCGTTCGTAGAGGGAGCCGGCGAGGAGGAAGAGGGCGCCGGTGAGCAGGCCGTGACTGACCATCTGGGTCACCGCGCCGGTCACCGCCAGCGCCTGGGCCTGCCGACTGGTGTCAGCGGTCGCGGCGGCCGCGCCGACGGCGAGGACGATGTAGCCCATGTGGTTCACCGACGTGTAGGCGATCATCCGCTTGAAGTCGGTCTGGGCCAGGGCGACGAGTGCTCCGTAGAGGACCGAGACGACACCGATGACGACGATCACGGTGGCGTGACGGCGCCAGGCGTCGGGCAGCATCGGCATGGCGATGCGCAGGAAGCCGTAGGTGCCCATCTTCAGCAGCACCCCGGCCAGGACGGCGGAGCCCGCGGCGGGCGCCTCGGTGTGCGCGAGCGGGAGCCAGGTGTGGAACGGCACGGTCGGTGTCTTGACCGCCAGCCCGATGCCGATCGCCAGCAGCACCGCACCCGCGTAGCCGGCACGTCCGGCGAGCGGGTCCGCCGCGGCGAGGTCGACCATGTCGAAGGTGTGCGGGGAGGCGGCCAGATAGAGCCCGATGAAGCCGAGCAGCAGCACCAGCGAACCGAGGAACGTGTAGAGGAAGAACATCAGCGCCGCGCGCGCCCGGTCGCGGTGGCCCCAGCCGGCGATGACGAAGTACATGCCCACGATGGACAGATCGAAGAAGACGAAGAACAGGATCAGGTCCAGCGAGACGAACAGACCCAGGCACGTCGTTTCCAGGAACAGGAACAGCGCCGCGAACTCGCGGATCCGGCGGGTGTCGCGCCAGGACCGTACGGCGCAGGCCGCGAACAGCACGCAGGTCAGGCCGAGCATCGGCAGGGACAGCCCGTCGACACCGACGTGGTAGCCGACGCCCGCGCCGGGGATCCACCGCACCCGTGTCTCGTACTGCATCCCCCCGTCCGCGTCGTAGCCGGCCCACAGGACAACGACGAAAGCCAGCAGGACGACCGTCGTCGCCGTCCAGATCGCGCGGACCGTCCGGTCGGACGTACGGCGGGGGAGCGCGAGGAGCAGCAGGGCGACGGCGAGCGGGGCGAAGGCGAGGACGGTCAGCACCGGGGACCTACTTCACGAGGACGAGCACGAGGGCAAGGACGGTGAAGGCCGCGACGGCCTGTGCGAGGTACTGGTGCAGCAGGCCCGTCTGGGGCCGTCGCGCGAGACGGCCCAGCGCACGCCCGGCCGAGGCGACGGCGGACACCGAACCGCCGACCCCCGCCTCCAGCCGCTGATCGGACCAGCGGGCCAGGTCCAGCGCCCCGCGGCCCGCGCCGCGCACGGCCGCGTCCAGGACACGGTCGTCGAACCGCGCGGCGGTCCGGGCGAGGGCGAACAACGGCCGTACCAGCAGCAGATGGGCGGCCTGCTCCAGCTTCAGCCAGCCGCCGAGGAAGCCCGGTGACCCCGGGCCGCCGGGGCCCGGCGCCGGGGTGGGAAGCGGTGCCTTCCGGGACGCCCACGCCCAGGCGGCCGACGCCGCGGCGACAGCGAGGGCACCGGAGAGCATCCACTCCCACAGGTGCGGGGCGGGCTCGGACCCCGCACCCAGTACCCGGGACACCGCGGCGCGCGCCGGGTCGAACGCCAACGGGCTCAGCAGGGCACAGGCCAGGGCGAGCACGGCCAGGGGCGGCAGTACCCGCCCGGGAACCTGCCGGGTGCCGCGCCCCTCGCTGTCGAGACCGTGGTCGTCCGTCCGCGCCGGCTGCCAGACGAACCACACCGCTCGGGCGCTGTACAGGGCGGACACCACCGCGGCCGCCAGCCCCGCCGCGTACAGCCAGGGTGAGGTCTCCAGCGCTGCCGCCAGCACCACGTCCTTCGTCGCCCACAGCGACAACGGCGGCAGCCCGGCGAGGGTGCACGCGCCGACGGTGAACAGCACGCCGGCAACCCGGTACCGCCGGGCCGCGCCGCGCAGTCCTGGCAGCGCCTTGGTGCCCAGCGCGGTCAGCCACGCTCCGGCGATGAGGAACAGCAGGCTCTTGGCGGCCGCGTGCGCGATCAGCTGGAGGGTGCCGCCCGTGATCCCTCCGGCTCCCGCGGCCAGCACCATGAAGCCGATCTGGGCACAACTGGAGGCGGCGAGCAGTTGCTTGATGTCGTTCTGCACCAGCGCCACCAGGCCCAGCGCGATCGCGGTGAGCGCTCCCGTCCACGCGACCACGTGGGTGCCCCAGCCGGACGCCTCCAGCAGAGGGCTCGTACGCAGCAGCAGATACGCACCGGCGACGACCATGGTGGCGGAGTGCAGCAGGGCGGAGACGGGGCTCGGACCGGCCATGGCGCGGGAGAGCCAGAAACTGAACGGCAGTTGGGCGGACTTGCCGAACGCCGCGGCGATCAGCCCGGCGCAGATCAGGGAGCGCCACGGGTCCGCCGCCTCCGCCAGGCCGTCCAGGGCGACCGTGCCGGTGGGGCCCGCGGCGAGTGCGGCGCCGGCGGCGAGGTAGAGACCGAGATCGGCGGTGCGCGTGGTGAGAAAGGCGGTGTCGGCGGCGCCGACGCGCTCGCTGTCGCGCCACCAGTAGCCGATCAGTGCCCAGGAGGTGGCGCCCATGACCTCCCAGCCCATCAGCAGCACCGGCAGGGTGGCGGCGGTGACCGTGACGAGCATGCTTCCGGCGAAGAGCAGCATGAGACCGTAGAAGCGGGCGCGCGCCTGGTCGGGTCCGAACTCGGCCGCACTGAAGGCCAGGACGAGCAAGGTGACGGCTGCGACGGTGACGGCGAGGAGACCGGACAGCCCGTCGACGGTCAGTTCGGCGGGCAGGCCGGACAGGAAGGGCGCACGGACGGACGGCTGTGTGCGGGCCACGGCCACCGCGAGCCCTACTGTCACGAGCATTGTGGTCACGGCCGTGAGGGCCGCCGCCCGGTCGGCACGGCGGCCGGTCACCAGCAGGAGGCTTCCCGCTCCCAGGGGCAGGGCGATGAGCGCCCACAGCACGCCGCTCACTCCTTCAGCTCCGCGGCCATGTCGGTCATGTCGACCTCGCGGTCACGGAACAGGGCGGTGACGATCGCGAAACCGATCGCCATCTCCAGCGCCATGGCGGTCACCGCGACGATGACGACGACCTGTCCGTCCGCACGGCCCGGCGCGATGTAGTACCAGACGCCGGCCGCGGCGACGATGACGCCACCGAGCATCAGCTCCAGCCCCATCATCAGCATGACGATCGACTGCTGCGTCAGAGCGCCGAACAGGCCCGTGCACCACATGGCGGCGGCCAGCAGCAGGACGGCTTCGAGGCTCACCGGCCCACCCCTCCCCGCACCGGGTCGTCGGGGCGCCGCGCGTCGAGGCCGTCGCCGAGACGGTCGTAGCGGCCGCGGCGGGTGGCCAGCACCACGCTGGAGACGATCGTCGCGAACAGTGCCATCCCCAGGGTCATCATCGTCAGCATCTGAGGACCCATCAGGGACAGTCCCAGGTCCATGGTCACGTCCCGCGGCGGTCGTCCCTTGCGCGCGGGCCACGGCGCCAGGAGGATCCCGGCCGCCAGGAGGACGAAGAGCGCGGTGCACAGGACCGCGGAGCCCTTGGCGTTGTGCATCATGGTCATCGGCATCAGACCGGCCGGATTCATCATGTACATGATCATGAAGACGGCCATGACGGCCATCTCGATCGTCATCATCAAGGCGATGACGATGCCCAGGTAGTTCAGACCCAGCAGGACGACCACGCCCGCCACCGCGAGCAGCGAGGCCAGCAGTGAGAACGTCGCCCGGGCCATGGAGTCGACGACGAAGACCATCACCCCCGCGGCGACGGCGAGGACGGCCAGGACGAAGAAGACGACATCACTCACCACGGACAGGTCCCTTCCACGGTCATCGGCCGAGCACCACCAGGGCCACCACCAGGGCCTGGAGGACGGCCAGCGGTGTCAGCACCACCCAGGCCACTTCCATGTAGCGGTCCATGCGCAGCACCGGCAGCCGGCGGCGTGCCCACATCAGGACGGCGAGGACGGCCGCGGTCTTGACCAGGGTCCAGGCCCAGCCCGGCAGCCACGGCCCGTGGCCGCCGCCGAGGAACAGCGGAACGGCTGCGGCCGCGGCCACCGTGAGCAGCAGTCGGCGCCCGCCGAGGAAGAGCACCCGTTCCACACCGGACAGTTCGGCCGCGGCCCCGCCCGCCGCGTCGCTGCCGACGGGCTGGTCGAAAGGGCCCCAGAAGGCCATCGCCAGCGCGCTCGCCAGATAGATGACGAACGCGACCGGCATCCACACCGCGAACCAGAGCCCGCCCTGCGCGTCGACGACCGCGCCGACGCGCAGCGACTCCGCTCCCAGCGCGGCGGTCGTGATGGCCAGCATGTGAGGGATCTCGTACGCCAGGCCCTGAGCAAGGAACCGGTAGCCGCCGATCATCGACAGGGCCGAGTTCGGCCCCCAGCCCGCCAGCCATACCGCCGCCCAGGCGAGGGCCTCCATCGCGTTGAACCACACGATTCCGTCGGGGAGATCACTCACCGCCGTGAAGCCCAGCGGCACCACGACCCCGGCGAGGACCGCGGCCACCGGCAGCAGTGTCACGCCGACGCGCAGCAGCAGGTGGTCCGAGGCATTCGTCGTACGGCGCTGCTGCACCAGCAGCCGCAGAACCTCACGCCCGGGCAGCCCCGCGCGCCGCGTGCCGCCGGGCCCCGTCCCCAGCGCGGCATCCGCGGTCGCCGCGCACACCGCGGCGAACACCAGGACGCCGGGCAGGACGAGGACGGACCACAGAGAGGTGGCGTCAGTCATGGGCCACCGTCACCGCCGCGGGAGCCTGGGCGAGTTCATCGAGATCGGGGTCGAGACTGGCCACGGTGAGCCGGGCACTCGCGAACTCCGCACCCACCAGGAGCGGGGGGAGTACGTCGAGCAGGGCCTGCGACGGCGGCAGGGGGCCGCCGAGAGCGCCGCGTGGCCCGGCCAGGTCCGGACCGCGAAGGAGCGCGGTCTCCTCGCACATCGCGGCGGCGCGAGCCGCTTCGTCCAGCCAGACGTTCAGGCGGTCCCAGACATCCCCGCCGGCTGTCAGCGCCGGGCCCGAGACGCCTGCCGCCGCGGCCGTCCGCGCGTCCAGCACACCCACTCCTCGGGTCAGCCATCGAAGGGTCCGCGAACGGCCGACCCTCCGCACCAACGGCGAGACCGCCGCCACGAGAGCCTTCGCCGGGGCGCCCTCCAGCGCCGTGTCCCGTGCGGCCCGGGCCTGTTGCGCCTGCGCCGGCCATCCGGCCACCGCCAACAGGCGGCCCACGCTGTCGAGATGTGCCGCACACAGCCGTCGTGCCGCCGGTCCGCGCGGTACCTCCTCACCCGCCGCGGCCCGCAGCCACGGCTCGTCCCAGAACGGCCGCCCCTCGCCGGCCCGAGCAGCGATCTGCTCGACGTGTACGCGCTGTACCACGTCACCCTGGAGGGCGAGGCGGAGCACCAGACCCGCGGGCCAGTCCAACAGAGCGGGTCCCAGTGGGAGATGGAGCTGATCGAGCCGCAGCCCATCGCGGTCGTCGGCGCGGTCGGCCATGGGCAGCCCGGAGACCTGCATCCCCATGTCGTGACCCTCGTGCCCGCCGTGGGCTGTGCGGTCGCGGTGTCCGCCGTGTCCGCCGTGACCTTCGGGATCGCCGTGTCCCTCGTGTCCGCCGTGACCTTCGTGCGTCTCGTGCGCGCCGTGACGTGCCCCGTGCTCGCCGTGCCCCTCATGGGAGGTGTGCGGCGCGGCCCCGTGCAGGTGGTCCTCCGGCCGCGCACCGGGGCGGGGGAGCGGAGGACTGCCGGCCGCCGGGCGCAGCAGCGCGGCAGCGCCCGCGTCGAGGCCGCGCGCGATCTGTTCGGGAGAGACGATGACGATGCGGGCCCGCGGGGCGGGCATCGCGCGCCACAGCCCCTCGCACCAGTCCATCCGCGCGGGATCGGGACGGCCGACCAGGACGAGGAGGTTCGCCGTCGCCGGGCCGGTGGCCAACGGCCAGCCCCGGGAGCGCAGTTCGCGCTCCAGGAGCACTCGGGCCTCCGTCGCACCCGGGCAGACCGCCGGCAGGACGGCGGGCCGGGCCAGTGCGGTCCGCAGGATCCGCTTCCTCAGGTCCATCGCAGGGCGCCTTCCCGCCATGCGTAGCCCACCGCGGCCAGGAGGATGCCCAGGAAGAGGAACATCTCCACCACGGCGGTGACGCCGACCTCCCCGACGACGAGCGTCCACGGGTACATGAACAGCATTTCCATGTCGAAGGCGAGAAAGATCATCGTCACCGGGTACCAGCGCACATGGAAGCGGGAGAAGGGGTGCTCCTGCGGACTCAGGCCTCCGCTGAACGGCATCGCGCCCGTGAGGGGTTCCGGTACGACCCGCAGGACACCGCCGATCGCGTACACGACCGCGACTCCCGCCGAGGCCACCCCCAGCAGCAGGAGCACCGGCAGCCAGTCCGCACCCGCCATCAGTCCGCCCCTCCCGCGCTCGCCTCACCGTCGCCGCGGCCGGCGGCGAGCCGGCACACGGACCGCCGTGCGCCGGTGCGGACGCAACTCCCCGGAGCATCCCCGGACGGTCCCCGGAGAGCGCCGAGGCGAACTCTTCGCGGCGCAGGGGCGGTCGGCGCGAGCTTATACGGGCAGGGGGTATGGGGGAGGGAGATCGGGTGCGACGGCGATTCCTCGCGGGCCGGCATCACACGGTGGCCCGGAAGCTGCGCAGCCGCAGGCTGTTGCCCACGACGAAGACGGAGGAGAACGCCATCGCCGCGCCCGCGATCATGGGGTTGAGCAGCCCGGCGGCCGCGAGCGGCAGGGCCGCGACGTTGTAGGCAAAGGCCCAGAAGAGGTTGGACCTGATGGTGCCGAGCGTCTTGCGGGACAGCCGGATCGCGTCCGCCGCGGCCCGCAGGTCGCCTCGTACGAGAGTGAGGTCGCCCGCCTCGATGGCGGCGTCGGTACCCGTGCCCATCGCGAGTCCGAGGTCGGCCTGGGCCAGGGCGGCGGCGTCGTTGACGCCGTCACCGATCATGGCCACGGAACGGCCCTCGGACTGAAGCTTCTTGACGACGTCGGCCTTGTCCTCGGGCATGACGTCGGCGATCACCTCGTCGATACCGACCTCGGCCGCGACGGCACGGGCGACCGCGGCGTTGTCGCCGGTGAGCAGGATCGGCGTCAGCCCGAGACCGCGCAGCCGCCGTACGGCTTCGGCGCTGGTGTCCTTGACCGCGTCGGCGACCTCGAGGACCGCGCGTGCCTCCCCGTCCCAGGCGACCGCGATCACCGTCCGCCCGGCGCTCTCGGCATCGCGGGTGGCGCGGGCGAGCCGTGCGGGCAGCTCGATCGCCCACTCCCTCAGCAGCTTTTCACGGCCGACCAGGACCGCGTGGCCCTCCACGATGCCCTGGACGCCCAGCCCGGGGATGTTCGCGAAGTCGTCCGGCACCGGCAGGGCGCCGACACGGTCCGTCGCTCCGGCCGCCACGGCGCGGGCGACGGGGTGTTCGGAGGCGTGCTCGAGTGCGCCGGCCAGTCGCAGCACCTCGGTCTCGTCCGCGCCCTCGGCGACATGGACGGCGAGCAGCGTCATCGTGCCGGTGGTCACCGTGCCGGTCTTGTCGAGGACGACGGTGTCGACGGTGCGGGTCGACTCCAGCACCTCGGGGCCCTTGATGAGGATGCCGAGCTGCGCGCCGCGCCCGGTGCCGACCATGAGCGCGGTCGGTGTGGCCAGTCCCAGGGCGCAGGGGCAGGCGATGATCAGTACGGCGACGGCAGCGGTGAACGCGGCGGTCAGCCCGGCGCCGTTGCCGAGCCAGAACCCGAGCGTGCCGAGCGCGAGGGCGATCACCACGGGGACGAACACCGCTGAGATCCGGTCGGCGAGGCGCTGGGCGGCCGCCTTGCCGTTCTGGGCGTCCTCCACCAGCCGGGCCATTCGCGCCAGTTGGGTGTCGGCGCCGATGCGGGTGGCCTGCACGACGAGACGGCCCGAGGTGTTCAGCGTGGCGCCGGTGACGGTGTCGCCTGCGGAGACGTCCACGGGGACGGACTCACCGGTGAGCATCGACGCGTCGATCGCCGAGGCCCCCTCGACGACCGTGCCGTCCGTGGCGATCTTCTGGCCGGGCCGGACGAGGAACCGGTCGCCGACCGTCAGCTCGGAGATGGGGACGGTCTCCTCCCGGCCGCCACGCAGCACGGTGACATCCTTCGCCCCCAGTTCCATCAGCGCCCTCAGTGCGGCACCCGCCGTGCGCTTGGAGCGCGCCTCGAAGTAGCGGCCGGCGAGGATGAATGCCGTGACGCCCGCCGCCGCTTCGAGGTAGATGTTCCCGGCGCCGTCGCTGCGGCCGATGGTGAGTTCGAAGGGGTGGGTCATCCCCGGTGTGCCGGCGGTGCCGAAGAACAGGGCCCACAGGGACCACAGGAACGCGGCGGAGGTGCCGACCGAGATCAATGTGTCCATGGTGGCCGCGCCGTGCCGGGCATTGGTGAACGCGGCCCGGTGGAAGGGCCAGGCGGCGTAGGTGACGACGGGGGCGGCGAGGGTGAGTGAGAGCCACTGCCAGTACTCGATCTGCAGTGCGGGGATCATCGCCGTCGCGATGACCGGCACGGCGAGCACGACGGCTGTGACCAGTCGCTGCCGCAGTGTCCGCAGCTCGCCGGGTTCCGGCGGTACGTCGCCGTCGTCACCGGTCGCGGGCGCGGTGCGTGGCGGGGCCGGCTCGGTGGCCGTGTATCCGGTGGCCTCGACGGTGGCGATCAGATCGGTGACGTCCAGGTCGCTGTCGTAGACCACCTTGGCCTTCTCGGTGGCGTAGTTGACCGTGGCCCGGACACCGTCCATGCGGTTGAGCTTCTTCTCGATACGGGCCGCGCACGAGGCGCAGGTCATCCCGCCGATGGCGAGTTCGACCTCGGCGGTTTCGGTGACCGTGGTAGTCATCACTGCTCCTCGGGCTGGTGGGTGCACAGGGCGGGGCGCCGGGCCGGCGGACCTGTCCGGCAGGGGCGTCGAGTGGCCCGGCGGCGGGACATGGACTCCTCCTCAACATGCAGCTGATACCCCTAGGGGGTACCCTGAAGGCCTCCAGGTATACCCCCGCCCGGTATTTTTGGCAACAGCTCCCCGATGGCTTGCACATACCCCCGAGGGGTATACGCTCGGCGGTGGCAGCCCCGGCCGGGGGCTCCCCGTAGAAAGGACCGCCATGCATACCGTCGTGAAGATCGCTGGGTTCGGCGCCGCCCTCGTGGCCTCCTTCGGAGCGGCCTACGGCCTCGGCAACGCCGTCGGTCCCCTCACCTCCGAACCCGAGCCCGCCGCTCACTCCCGCCACAGCGGGGACGCCTCCCCGGACCCCGGCGGCGGCTCGGCCGGCACCGCGGCGGGAGGACTCCAGATCTCCGAAGCGGGTTACACCCTCGACCTGAAGACGGCAGGTGTGCGTGCCGGAGAGAAGGACGAACTGCGCTTCGCCATCCGCGACCGGCAGGGCCGTCAGGTCACCGCCTTCCAGCGGGAGCACGACAAGGAACTGCATCTGATCCTCGCCTCACGCGACCTGGCCACCTACCAGCACCTGCACCCGTCGCGAGCCGCCGACGGCACGTGGTCCACCCCGGTCACCCTTCCCGCCGCGGGCTCCTACCGGGTGTTCGCCGACTTCACCCCCGGCGTGAAGGGTGCGAAGAACCTCACCCTCGGCGCCGATCTGCCGGTCGCCGGTCCCTTCAAGGCCGCGAAGATGCCGGACCCTTCGCGGACGGCGACCGTCGACGGCTACACCGTCACCCTGGGCGGCACCCTCCGGCCCGGCAAGGCCGGCCGGCTCACCCTGAACGTCGCGCGCGACGGCCGGCCGGTCACCGACCTCCAGCCCTACCTCGGCGCCTACGGCCACCTCGTCGCGCTGCGCTCCGGCGACCTCGCCTATCTCCACGTCCACCCGAACGGCGAGCCCGGCGACGGCAGGACCCGGCCCGGACCGGGCATCTCGTTCACCGCCACCGCTCCCAGCTCGGGCACCTACCGCCTCTTCCTCGACTTCCGGCACAACGGCACCGTCCGTACCGCGGCCTTCACGGTCGAGGCCGGGGCGGTCGGGGGCACCCCACCACAGGTACCCCCGCCGGCCGAGACGGACGGTCACGCCGAGACCGGTGGGACCGGCGGGCACGGACACTGATCCGGTATCCGAGCAGGGCATCGAGGAGCGCCGGGGAAACCGGCGCTCCTCACGTGGTCATTGCGCGGTCACGTGCACACCGCGCGCATCAGGAGCCCGCGAATCCGGCACGGCCCAGCTGCGCCGCAGCGCTGTCGAGCAGCATTTCCAGCGCGGCGGGGTAGGCGCTGTCGTTCATCCGGGCGACGAGCAGGTGCGCGGTGGCAGCGATATGGGGATGCGTGGCGGCGGGCAGCCGTGCGTACGTGGCCTGCCAGACCTCCTCGTCGGACTCCCGGGCGGTCACCGGCAGAGCCAGCGATGCCGCGTCGAGCGCCGAGAACGCCAGGGCCTGGTCGATGAACGCGTGATAGATCCGCACGGCCCCCGCGTCCGGAAAGCCGGCCGTCCGCAGCACCCCCAGGATCGTCTCGTCGGCCGCCACCTCGTGCGCCCTTCCGCTCACCCGGCTCGCGGTCAGCACCGCGGCCTGCGGATGTCCGAGATACGCGGCGTGGATCCGCAGCCCCAGGTCCCGCAGGTCCGACCGCCAGTCCCCGGTGGCCTTCCAGCCCGCCACGGCCCGCCCCACGAGGACGTCCCCGATGGCCAGGGTCAGATCGTCGATGCCGCGGAAGTAGCGGTACAGCGTGCTCGGATCCGCGCCGAGTGCGATCCCCAGACGGCGGACGGTGAGTCCCGCGCTGCCGTGCTCCCGCAGCATGCGCAGCGCCGTCTCGATGATCACCTGCTCGGACAGCACCGCGCCGTTCTTCGTCGGTCGGCGCCGTCGCCGGGCCTCTTCCGGCACGACGGGCTTGGCCACAGCGCGCTCCTTCGCCACGAGCCGGCACGGCCCACGAAACGGCCGCGTCCTGGCGTGTCGACCTTATGCCAACACCATTGACGTGAATAGTGGCGCACGCGTTGGATCGAATGAAGACAGGCGCCGCAATCTGAAGCAGCGCCCTGCAGGCTGTGCCTGGAAACGGAGATCTGCCATGCGTGTACTGCTCGTGGGGGCCGGCGGGGTCGGTACCGCCATCACCCGGATCGCGGCCCGCCGCTCCTTCTTCGACCACATGGTCGTCGCCGACTACGACCTCGCCCGGGCCGAGTCCGCCGTCGCGGCCCTCGCGCCCGACCAGCGCTTCAGCGCCGAGCGGATCGACGCGAGCGACGAGTCCGCTGTCGCCGCCCTGCTCCGGCGCGCGAACTGCGACGTGCTGCTCAACGCCACCGACCCGCGTTTCGTCATGCCGCTCTTCCAGGCGGCACTGTCCGCCGGAGCGAACTACCTGGACATGGCCATGTCCCTGTCCCGCCCGCACCCGGAGCGCCCGCACGAGCTGTGCGGGGTCAAGCTCGGCGACAGCCAGTTCGAGCGCGCCGAGGACTGGGAGAAGGCGGGCGCACTCGCCCTTGTCGGCATCGGCGTCGAGCCGGGCCTGTCCGATGTGTTCGCCCGGCACGCCGCCGACGAACTCTTCGACGAGATCGAGGAGATCGGCATCCGCGACGGAGCCAACCTCACCGTCGACGGCTACGACTTCGCCCCGTCCTTCAGCATCTGGACGACCATCGAGGAGTGCCTCAACCCGCCGGTCGTCTGGGAGGCCGACCGCGGCTGGTTCACCACCGCCCCTTTCAGCGAGCCCGAGGTCTTCGACTTCCCCGAGGGCATCGGCCCGGTGGAGTGTGTGAACGTCGAGCACGAAGAGGTGCTGCTGGTGCCGCGCTGGGTCGAGGCGCGCCGCGTCACCTTCAAGTACGGCCTCGGCGAGGACTTCATCCACACCCTGCAGACGCTGCATCTGCTGGGCCTCGACCGGACCGACCCCGTGCCGGTGCCCGCTGCGGACGGATCGGGGACCGTTCAGGTCTCCCCGCGGGACGTGGTCGCCGCGTGTCTGCCCGACCCGGCGACGCTGGGGGAGCGGATGCACGGCAAGACCTGCGCCGGCACCTGGGTCAAGGGCACCAAGGACGGCCGCCCGCGCGAGGTCTACCTGTACCACGTCGTCGACAACCAGTGGTCCATGCGGGAGTACGGCTCCCAGGCGGTCGTGTGGCAGACCGCGATCAACCCCGTGGTCGCCCTCGAACTGCTCGCGTCCGGCGCCTGGTCGGGCAGCGGGATCCTCGGTCCCGAGGCGCTGCCGGCCAGGCCCTTCCTCGATCTGCTGACGGAGTACGGCTCGCCCTGGGGCATGCGGGAGCAGTGACCGGACGGTGCCGGTGTGCGGGCCGCGCTCATGCACGGCCCGCACACCGCCCGGTTCGAGGCGTCAGTACACCTTCTCGCTCAGGACGTCAGCCCACCGTGAAGGCCGGCGACACCCCGGTGAACGGCGTGATCCTGCCGAGCAGGTTCTTCGAGTCGCCGAAGTGCACGATGCGATACGTGCCGGGCGCGGCGCCCGCCCCGATGGACCAGGTGATCGTGGCCTTCGACGTGCCGGTCAGACCGTTGATCCGGGTCCAGCGGTACTTCGTCTCCCAGTCGCCGTCGTCCAGGGTGCGCACCCACTGCCCGTTGACGAGCCGTTGCACCTCCAGGAAGGTGCCGCCCCGCCGCAGGTTGTTCTTCGGATGCCCGGTGGCGAAGTCGACGGTCACCGTCTGCCCCCGGGTGTACGACGCGGCAGGCGCGGTGAGGACCGAACCGAACGAGCTGTTCGGCGGCGGGTTGTCGTACACGACGCCGGTCTGGAAGTTGAACTGCCGGGCCGACTCGTCCGGCGGCGCCGTCCCGCGGTCCAGCGGGGTGCCCGCGCGCAGGGACGCCGCCACCCGGGCGAACTCCTGCTGGTACGCGGGCAGGGTGTAGCGCCCGTACAACGTGGAGCCGCCCTCGTACTGCTGGGCGTCGTACTCCTCCGGCGTCGTCACGTACTGGCTGTAGGCGTTGGCGTACCCCTGCAGCAGCACACGGTCGAGCGGCACACCGAGCTGTGCGGCCACCGTGCGGCGCACGCGCAGACCGGACGTGATGGTGAACTCGCCAGGGCCCGCGACGAGATAGAGCTCGCCGATCTTCATGATCTGCAGCGGCAGGATCTTCGGGGTGACCGGGTGGACGTTGCTCAGCAGTCCGGTCGGGACCAGACTCGCCTTCGGGTACTGGCAGGTCGCGAGCCACGACGGCGTGTCGATGTGCAGCGCGTCGATGATGGCGGCGACCGGGGTCCGCATGCCCTCGGTGAAGCCGGGGATCGCCGGACCGTCCTCGACGCTGCCGGCGAGCGTGGACGCCCCCACGACGGCCGGGCAGGTGCGGTGCTCCTGCTGATCCGGGGTGTAGGCGCCGCTCACGGTGACGTTCTCCATGTCGACGTATGTCAGCCGTGAGTCGACACCGCCGGTGACCGGCTTGGCGTTCCGGTAGACCTCGCTGGCCTTGTCGAACTGGCGCTCACCCAGAATGCGGGTGTTCTCGAACTCGTCCTCGGTGGGCCCGGATCCGGGCTTCAGATTGAGGTTCGGAGACATGTCGCCGGCGTTCGTGTTGGGGAACGCGGCGACGAACCCCGGGGAGTTGTCGAGGTAGCGGACGCCCTCGTGGTCGTGCTCCCAGGTGTAGGCGGCATACCCCTTGTTGTCGGGGCTGATGAGCGTGTTCTTGTTGGTGATCGACGTGTTGTGCGTGGCGAACCAGCTGATCGCGCCCGCGTCCTTGTCGCCCTGGCGGAAGCGCAGCACGGTCATGGCCGGGTCGATGCCGCCGGGGAACGCGGCCCGGTCGGAGGCGGGGTTGCGGTCGAAAGCGGTGCGGGAGCGGTTCACGCTGGCATTGGTGAGGGTGCCGGTGCCCAGACTGATCGTGCCCGGCTTCAGATCGTCGTGCGCCTTGGCGACCGACTCGACGATGCCGTCGACGATGGCCCGGTAGGTGCCGCTCTGGAAGCCGAGCACGGAGAGGTTGTACGCGACGTGGTGGGAGTAGCCGCCGGGCCCGGAGTGCGTGTGGGTGGCCGACAGGAGCACGTTCTCTTCGCCGTACAGACTCCCGTAGCGCTCCTTGAGCCGGGCTATGACGCCCTGTTGCACGGACTGGAAGATCATGGCGAGATCGGCGTTGACATACACGACGCGCTTGCCGCTCGCCCGGTCCACGACGACGAACGCGCGGGACCGCTGCCGCTGATGGATGCCGGACGTCTTCTGGTCGAAACTCGAATAACCCATCATCCCGGTCTCGGCGGCCTCGCCGGTGACGTCGGAGATGCCGCGGCCGACGAGGTATTCCCCGTCGAGAGCGGCACCCGAGGCGGGCGAGGGTGCGCCGAGAGTGACCGCTCCCAGGGTCGCGGCGAGTGCCACGACCGGGAGTTTGCGTCGGGAGCGGCGGGGGGTGGGGGGCATGGAACCTCCTGGGGCGGGAGAAAACCTGTCGCCCGGTCCCGGTCGGCGGCTCACCGGCCTGTGGTGGTCCCGGAGCGGTGCCCCGACGGTAGAGGTGTGTGACCTGCGTCGCATAGATCTCTACCAGCCAGTAAGAGCATTCCTCGGCACCGGTCTTCGACCCGTGAGGAGATATCCGCCTCTATGCGGGGCTCCACCCCTCTTGCTCCGCGCGACGCGCGAGGCCCGTCACTCGTTCGCGAGCAGGTCCTCGGCGCCGTCGAGCGACCCGTCCGCGACGATCGGGACGGAGACCGGGAGGCCCAACGGGCCTTCCTGCGTGTCGGCGTGGGCCTGGGGCGACGGGGTGAGCAGGGATGCCACGACACCGGTGACAAGGGAGGCAACAGCGGCCATGCTTCGCTTCTTCATGACGTGGTCAACGTCCGACGACGCGTGACGTCACGGTTCCCGTGGTGAACTCGGCCGTGCGCTCGAACCCGGCGGCCGGTTCGAGCGCCTCGCCGTCGCCTCCGCGCGGGATCAGACGAACCTCCACAGATGGTCCGCCGTCCCGTTGTCGGCGAACTGCACCACCTGCGCGCTGTTGGCCGTCGACATCCGGTCGACGCCCAGCACCTTGCCGCTGTGGCGGTTGCGTACTCGGTACCACCCGTCCCCGTTGTCCACCAGGGTCCACAGGTGGTCCGCGGTGCCGTTGTCCTCGTACTGGACGACCGTGGCACTGTCCGCCGTCGACATTCCGTCCACGCCGAGCACCTTTCCGCTGTGGCCGTTGCGCACGAGGAACCAGCCGTCGCCCCGGTCGACGAGCTGCCACGCGTGGTCGCCGGTGCCGGTGTTGTCGAACTGCACCACCCGGGCGCTGTTCTCGGTGGACATGCCGTCGACCGCCAGAACCTTGCCGCTGTGCTGGTTGACCACGCGCCGGAACGGTGGTTCGGGGCTCCACGCGTGACCGTCCGCCGCCGTGGTCGGGAAGGAGGTGATGCGCAGCCTCGCGGCGCCCATCGGGACGAGCGTGACCGTCTCGGCGGACGCGGTGGAGCGCGCCGGGCTCTGCTGGAGCGGCGCGACGACGTGCTCGTCGTCGGCGATCCACTCCTCGATCCGGCGGGCGCGTGCGGTGATGCCGACCGGACTGGTGGCGTGGGTGAAGGGGTTGGCCGCGAGCGGGCGCCCGGAGCGGTGGAAGACCGGCGGCACGGTCGTGTCCAGGCCGTAGTTCCACGGTGTGGTGGCGTGTACCTCGTACTCGGGGAAGCTGTCGGTGCCCGCGTAGCGCACATACTCCTCGCCGATCCGCAGGGAGTAGGTCAGCGGGCCGTGGCTGACGCTCACCGCACCATGCCCGGCGGACCACGTCCGCACCGCCGTGCGCTGGGGGAGGCGCAGTGTCACCACATCGCCGTCCGACCAGGTGCGCCGGATCTCCGCGAACGCGGGCCCGGCCGGGGCGCCGGCCACACGGCCGTTCACGCGCAGGACGGGGTTGCGGCACCAGCCGGGGATGCGCAGACGGAGCGGGAAGGACACTCGCTCGGGGACGGACAGGGTCAGGGTGACGGTCTCGCCGAAGGGGTAATCGGTGGTCTCGGCGACCGTCACGGTCGTGCCGTCGGCCACCACCGCGCGGACCTCGCACGGTGCGTACATCGCGGCCGCCAGGCCCTTGTCGGGGGTGGCCAGCCACAGTTCCTCGGCGAAGTACGGCCAGCCCATGCCGTAGTTGTGCGGGCAGCAGCGGTACTGGTCGATGCCCGGCTGGAACGACTGCATGGCGAAGCCGTTCTGGAACTGGCCCTGCGTCTTGCGCGCGTTGTCCAGGTCGACGCTGTTGGCGCTCGTGATGTAGTGGACGCCGGTGCCCTGCGGGTCGAGTGAGGCGGGCAGCAGGTTGAACGCCAGGTCCTCGCACCGGTCGGCCCACACGGGGTCTCCGGTGATGCGGGTGAGCAGCTCGTGGCTCGCCATGAACTCGACGATGCCGCAGGTCTCGAACCCCTGGCGGGGATCGCCGAAGCCGGGCCGGTGGTTCTCGTCGCCGGCGATGCCGCCGCCGGGGAACTGGCCGTACTCACCGAGGACACGCTCGTAGGTGCGATAGGCGGCCCGGGTCAGGGCCGGGTCACCGGTGAACTGCGCGTACTGGGCCGGCTCCCGGAACCCCTGGGCGATGTTGACGTTGTGCGGTGTCGGGATCGTGTCGGTCCAGTTCGCGCCATGGGTGTGCATCTTCGCGGCGAGGTCGATCAGGAAGGCCTCGTTCGTACGGCGGTACAGCCACAGCGCGATGTCGAGACCGTCGCCCCAGCGGTAGGAGATCCAGCTGGTGTTGAAGGCGCCGGGGCCCTGG
Source organism: Streptomyces sp. AM8-1-1 (assembly GCF_032229325.1). Classification (NCBI taxonomy): domain Bacteria; kingdom Bacillati; phylum Actinomycetota; class Actinomycetes; order Kitasatosporales; family Streptomycetaceae; genus Streptomyces; species Streptomyces sp. AM8-1-1. The sequence continues at coordinate 701,058 of NZ_CP135086.1, read as the reverse complement.
GTGTTCATGTAGCGCAGGAAGCGGGTCAGGAACGGGACGACGCGGGCGTCGCGCATGTGCTCCTCCCACGTCCGCAGCGCCATGAGCAGCGGCAGGAAGGGCCAGAAGTCGGGACCGCCGTTCAGCGAGGTGCGCAGCGCCCGCGGACCGAAGAAGCCGTCGCTCTGCTGGGTGGCGAGGACGGCGTCGATCCATCGGCGGGCCTTGGCAAGGGCCGCTCGGTCTCCGGTGGCCACTGCGAGAGGGACGTAGCCGCGCAGCCAGTACGGGACCTCTTCCCAGCCGCCCCGCTCCGGGTGCACCCATCCGCTGGTGTCGAAGTCGAGGAAGTGGGATCGCTCGTCCAGCCGGCCGGCGAGCCCGTTGAGCTGGAGCCGTAACTGCTCGGCGAGCCAGCCGCGTGCCCGGATGCTGCCGGGCGGAAGTCTGTGGAAGGCGTCGGGCGCGGGCCCGGCGGTGCGGGGGGCGGCCGTGGCGCCGATGGTGAGTGGTCCACAGAGCGCGGTGGCGCCGGCGGTGAGAGCGCCGGCCCGCAGGAAGTGGCGTCGGTCGAGGGGCATGAGGGTGCTCCTGCCGGTGAGTGTCGGGGGATGGCGGCCGTGCGGGCCGGTGAGCATCGGCGAACGGGGGGGGCCGGTGTCAGGGAGCCGGGCGGCCCGCCCGCCTCGTCGGGAGAGGCGGGCGGACCACGCGGATCAGGGGGCCGTGCAGGTGAGCGTGCCGTTCTCGGCGCCCTTGATCAGCGCCTCGTGCGCCGCCTTGAGGCGGCCGACATCGGACTTGACCACCTTGCGGTCGTAGGTGATCAGGCCGTTCAACTCGCCTTCCACATCGGTGATCTGGGTGTACACCGCGCCGTTGCCGCCCTTGCACGCAGCGAGTTGTCCGACCTCGTTCAGCCGATCGATGTACACATCGGTGTACTTGTCCTTCTCGACACCGACATAGGTGTGCTGGACCGGGAAGGAGTGTCCTGGCACAGCGAGGCCGAGACCGCCGTACTCGCCGCTGACCAGGGCCCGTTTCCCGTCGGGAGCGGGCAGCAGTGCGCTGGGATAGCCGTGCGCGTCGGCGATGTCACCGTTGCCGCCGTCGACCGCGCCGCAGCAGTTGACCCCGCTCATGTTGTTGACCAGCCGGGTCGGATCGAGCGACTTGGCGTAGTCGGCGATCCTGGCCTGGTCGTACTGGCCCCAGCCCTCGTTGAACGTGACCCACATGATCACCGAGGGATGGCTGTCGTGCTGCTCGATCATCCGCTTCAGTTCCAGCTCGAACTGGGTACGGGCGGCCCCCTGCGGGGTCCTCGGCATGGACGGCATGTCCTGCCACACCAGCAGACCGAGCTTGTCGGCCCAGTAGAACCAGCGGTCGGGTTCCACCTTGATGTGCTTGCGGACCGAGTTGTAACCCATCGCCTTGTGCATCTTGAGGTCGTACGCGAGCGCCTGGTCCGTCGGCGCGGTATGCAGGCCGTCCGGCCAGAAGCCCTGGTCGAGGGTGGCCATGGAGTAGACGGGCTTGCCGTTGAGCAGGGTGCGCTGCTTGCCGTCGACGGTCGCGACCTCGACGCTGCGCATACCGAAGTAGCTGCCGACGCGGTCCCTGCCGACGGATACCTCGAGCCGGTACAGATGCGGATCGTCCGGCGACCACAGGTGCGGGTCGGGCACCGGGACGGTGAGCGGCTTCCCGGTGGTGCCCCGGGCCCTGCCCACCTCGCGGCGGCCGTCGTAGGCGACCGCGGTGACCGGTACGCCGGCCCTGGTGCCGCGTACCTCGACGGCGACCTTTTCGCCTGTCACATCGGGTGTGGTCTTCACGTCCGTCGCGCGGTCGGCCGCGACCGGCTCCATCCACACAGTCTGCCAGATGCCCGATGAGGAGGTGTAGAAGATGCCGCTCGGGTCGAGCCGCTGCTTGCCCATCGGCGGGTTCTCGCCACCCGCCGCGTCCGTCGGGTCGTAGACGCCGACGACCAGCTCCTGCGGACCACGCCCCTTGAGCGCGTCGGTGACATCCACGCTGAAGCGGTCGTAGCCGCCCTTGTGGTCGGCGAGCTTCTTGCCGTTGACGTAGACGGTGGTCTGCCAGTCGACCGCGTCGAAGTTGAGCTGCAGACGCCTGCCGTCGCCGACCTGCCAGTTCTGCGGCACGGTGAAGGTGCGGCGGTACCACATGCGGTCCTCGTGCCGCTGGATGCCCGAGAGCTGGGACTCCACGGGGTACGGCACCAGGATGCGTTCGCGCAGCTGCTTCCCGAACGGCGGCAGCTCACCGGCCTCCGCACCGGCGAACTGCCACCGGCCGTTGAGGTTCTGCCAGTCCTTGCGGGTCATCTGCGGCCGCGGGTACTCGGGGAGAGCGTTGTCCGGTCCCACCTGCGAGGCCCAGGGTGTTTTCAGCTGGTACGTCGAGTTGATCGGGCCGCTGGTCCAGAACGCCGCGACCGCCTTGCCGTCCGCGCGGGTGAGACCGCCCTGGCCGTCGTAGCGGACATCGGCGGAGCCGCCGTGACCGCCGACCACCGGCTCGTCCAGCGGCACGATCAGCCGCTTCGGGTCGGCCGGGTCGAGCCGGGCCGCACCCCGCGGCCACTCGGTGCCGCCGATCTCGATGCCCAGATGCTCATCGAGCCCGGCCGGGGGAGCGGCGAGGGGCTCGGCGAAGTCGAGGGTGAGGGTGCGGCCGGTCTTCTCGACGGCCACCGCGGTCGGCCCGTCGTAGTCGAAGCCGTCGGGCAGGGTGAAGGCGGACTGGGGCACGGCCTTCTTCTCATCCCCCGGAGGCGTCCAGCGCAGATGGAGGTTGGAGCCGCCGAAGTGCTCGAAGTACTCCACCTTGATGTCGTAGGCGCGGCCGGCGTCGAGCGCGACGGGCTGCGAGTTCTGCTCGCGGTCCCAGTCGTCGACCCAGTGGTCGATGACGAGCGAGCCGTCGATCCACAGCCGGAATCCGTTGTCACCGGTGATCGAGAAGACATGGTCGCCGGTCTTCTCCGGTGTGATCCGGCCGGTCCAGCGGACGCTGGCGTCATCGGCCTGGCCGGTGCGGGCGCGCAGTCGTGGTTCGAGGTCGTTGAAGTCCAGCGACGGATCGACGGCCGTGGTCTTCAGGGTGCCGAAGTCGAAGGCGCCGGGGGCGGACTGGAGGTAGTAATCGCCTTTCAGACCGTGTGCGGCCGCGGGCTCCGCGGCCTCGTCCTGAGCGGCGGCCGGACCGGTCGTGGTGAGCAGAAGGGCGAGTACGCAGAGGAGGGCGAGGGCCCAGCCGTGCAGGCTGCGCCATGGACGAGGGGAGAGTGATCGCACGGAACCTCCGGGAAACGGAGAAGGGGGTGCTGGCTCTGCCGGTTGTCCCCACCATCTTGTATAACGTTGGAAACAAGGGCAGTTGGCATGACAGCACGCCTCCTGCGCCCTGTCCAGGTGCATGACAAGCGGGATGGGAGTGTCGGGTGAGGGTGAGCCTCAAGGACGTCGCCGAGCGGGCCGGTGTGTCGATCAAGACCGTCTCGAACGTCGTGAACAACTATCCGCACGTCACACCGGCCATGCGCACCCGGGTGCAGCAGGCCATCGACGAACTCGGCTACCGCCCCAATCTCACCGCCCGCCACCTGCGCAAAGGACGTACGGGCATCATCGCGCTGGCCGTCCCCGAGCTGGGCAACCCGTACTTCGCCGAGCTCGCCGGAGCGGTCATCGACGCTGCGGCTGAGCACGACTACACGGTGCTCCTCGACCACACCGGGGGCAGCCGGGAGCAGGAGATCCTCGTCTGCCAGGGCTTCAGGTCCCGGGTGATCGACGGGCTGATCCTGAGTCCTCTCGAACTGGAGACGGAGGACCTCGCCGCGCGGGCGGACGACATCCCGATGGTGCTGCTCGGCGAGCGGCGCTACGACCTGCCGTACGACCACATCGCCATCGACAACATCGCCGCGGCGCGGGCCGCCGTGCGTCATCTGCTCGACCTCGGCCGTCGTCGTATCGCCTTCCTCGGCGCCCGCCAGGACCGCGTCCATCAACCCGCTCACCTGCGCCATCTCGGCTGGCAGGCGGAGCTGGCCGCCCAGGGGGTGCCGATCGACGAGGCTCTGGTGGTGCACAGCCGGGGCTGGGGCCGTGAGGACGGCGCCGTCGCGATGGCGCATCTGCTCGACTCGGGAGTGGTGCCCGACGCGGTCTTCGCGTACAACGACCTGGTCGCCGTCGGTGCGATGCGGGTGATGTACGAACGCGGGCTGCGGGTGCCCGAGGACATCGCCGTCGTCGGCTTCGACGATGTGACCGAATCCCGGTTCGGAGCAGTGTCGTTGACCACGATCGCTCCGGACAAACAGGCGATCGCACGGCTCGCTGTCGAGTCCCTGGCGAGCCGGCTCGACCGGGACCAGGACGGCGCCGTGACGCGGACCCCGCGCGAACTCCAGCCGGGGTTCGCCCTGGTGGAACGCGAGAGCACGCTGGGGCGCACCACTGTCTGATGCTCCGTCAACTCCGTGGCCTGCGTGGTCTTCTGCGCGGCCGCGTCGGACACCAGTTGCTGCGCGGGGTGTTTACAGCGCCCTTCCAACGATGTAAAACCATCCCGGATGTGGTCCACCACCCGGCCCTCGGCGCCTTGAGATGGGGAGTCCCATGAAGCCGCACGCCCGCCTCACGATCACCAAGAGCCTTCTCTCCGTCGGCCTCGTCGCCACCCTCGCGCTGTCCACGGGCTGCGCCAAGTCCGAGGACGACCCGGCCGACAGCAAGGACTCCGCTTCCGGTGCGACACAGGACAGCGGCCAGAAGATCGCCGAGAACACCACCGGCGAGAAGTGCGGCATCGACGCTTACGGCGGCAAGAAGCTCGACCTCAAGGGCGCGACCGTCGGCTTCTCGCAGTCCGAGAAGGAAGCCAATCCGTTCCGCATCGCGGAGACGGCGTCCATCAAGGCCGAGGCCGGCAAGCGATCCGTCAAACTCCTCACGGCCAACGCCCAGTCGCAGTTCTCCAAGCAGATCAGCGACGTCCAGGACCTGATCGCCAAGGGTGCCGACCTGCTGGTCATCGCCCCGCTGAACTCCGACGGCTGGGGACCCGTGCTCCAGCAGGCGAGTGCCAAGAAGATCCCGATCGTCACCATCGACCGCAAGATCAACGCCGAGCCCTGCAAGGACTACATCAGCTTCATCGGCTCCGACTTCACCGAGCAGGGCAAGCGCGCCGCGGACCGGATGATCGAGGCCACCGGCGGCAAGGGGGAGATAGCCATCCTCCTCGGCGCTCCCGGCAACAACGTCACCACCGAACGCACCAAGGGCTTCAAGGACCGGGTGGCGGAGAAGGCCCCGGACCTGAAGGTCGTCTTTGAGCAGACCGGTGAATTCGCCCGCGAGAAGGGCCAGTCGGTCACCGAACAGCTCATTCAGTCCAAGCCCGGCATCACCGGGATCTACGCCGAGAACGACGAGATGGGCCTCGGCGCGGTGAACGCCCTCAAGGGCGCGGGGAAGAAGGCCGGAACCGTCAAGATCGTCACCATCGACGGAACACGCAACGCCGTCCAGGGCATCGTCGACGGCTGGATCCACAGTGTCGTCGAGTCCAACCCCCGCTTCGGCCCGCTGGCCTTCCAGACCCTCGACAGCTTCACCAAGGGCGAAGAGGTCGGCGAGAACATCGTGATCCAGGACAGCGAATACACCCAGGGCAATGCCAAGGGCGACCTCGGCAAGGCGTACTGAACGTGACCGCGGAGGACTCCCGGGACGGGACCGGACAGGGAGCCCGGGGTGAAACCGTGCACGAGAGCGCGGCACGGAAGGAACCCCGGGCCGGGGCCGGACAGAAACCCCCGGTCGATCCGGCCACCGGCGGAGCACGGGGCGTCCTGGAGGTCCGGGGCCTGACCAAGCGCTTCCCCGGCGTCGTGGCACTCGACGACGTGACCTTCGCGGCCCGCGCGGGGGAGGTGCACGCACTCGTCGGGGAGAACGGCGCCGGCAAGTCCACGCTCATCAAGGTCCTCACCGGGGTCCACCACCCCGACGAGGGCGACCTCGCCCACCTGGGCGAACCGGTGTCCTTCGCGACACCGCTCGCAGCCCAGCACGCGGGCATCTCGACCATCTACCAGGAGGTCAACCTCATCCCGCTGATGAGTGTGGCCCGCAACCTCTGTCTCGGCCGCGAGCCCCGCACCCGGTTCGGCCTGATCGACTTCGGGCGCATGCACCGTGAGGCCGACCGGACCCTGCGCGAGTACGGCGTACACGTCGACGTCCGCAGGCCGTTGCGCGAACTCGGCGTCGGAGCACAGCAGATGGTCGCGCTCGCCCGGGCCGTCTCGGTGGACGCTCGCGTGGTCATCATGGACGAGCCCACCTCCTCACTGGAGCCACGGGAGGTCGAGACCCTCTTCGGCGTCATCCGCAGGCTGCGCGACCAGGGCATCGCGGTCGTCTACGTCAGCCACCGCCTGGAGGAGCTGTACGCGGTGTGCGACGCGGTCACCGTCCTGCGCGACGGCCGCGTCGTCCACACCGGACCTCTCGCCGAGACCGACCGTCTCACCCTCGTCTCCCTGATGCTGGGCCGGCCGCTCGGCGAGGTGCGCGCGGAGGGTGTCACCAAGTTCTCCGGCGCCCACGACACCGGGCAGGAACCCGTTCTGTTCGCCGAGGGCCTCACCCGGCGCCACCAGCTCCACGACATCTCCCTGCGCATACGCCCCGGCGAGGTGCTGGGCCTCGGCGGGCTCCTCGGCTCGGGCCGCAGCGAGACGGCGAAGGCCATCGCCGGGGCGCTCCCGCTCGGTTCGGGCCGGATCACGGTGGCCGGCACCGCGCTGCGCACCGGTTCGACACCCGCCGCGATCCGGGCGGGCATCAGCCTGCTCCCCGAGGACCGCAAGGCGGAAGGCATCGTGCCCGGCCTGTCGGTCCGGGAGAACATCGCGCTCGCGGCACTGCCGCGCCTGTCGCGTTTCGGCCTCGTCTCCGACACTCGCATCGACGCCGTCGTGGACACCTTCATGAAGCGGCTGCGCATCAAGGCGTCCGGACCGCACCAGAAGGTCGGCGAACTCTCCGGCGGCAACCAGCAGAAGGTGCTCCTGGCGCGCTGGCTCGCCATGCATCCCAAGGTGCTGCTGCTGGACGAACCCACCCGCGGAATCGACATCGGCGCCAAGGCCGAGGTCCAGAAGCTCATCGACGAACTCGCCGAGGACGGACTGGGGGTCCTGCTCATCTCCTCCGACGTCGAGGAGCTGATCGAGGGCTCCGACCGGGTGGTGGTGCTCAGGGACGGCGCCGTCGTCGGCGAACTGTCCGGAGACGACGTCACCGAGGACCGGTTGATGCAGGCGATCGCCGCGGCGGCCGAGGAGGAGGCGGTCACGCATGGCTGACGTGGCGCTGCGCAAGGAGGCCCCGGCGGACCGCGCCGTACTGCTGCGCCGACTTCAGGAGTACGGCGTCTACGGCGGCCTGGTCGTGCTGCTGGTGTTCAACATCGCCTTCACCGACAACTTCCTGTCCGCCGAGAACTTTCGCACCCAGGCCGTCCAGGTCTCCCCGATCCTCATCGTCGCCCTCGGGATGGCCCTCGCCATCGGGACCGAAGGGGTCGATCTGTCGGTCGGGTCCGTGATGGCCCTGTCGACCTCGCTGCTGGCGCTCTACCTCGGCTACGGTCCCTGGCTCGCCCTGCTCGTGGTCCTCATCGGCGGCGCGGCTGTCGGTCTCCTCAACGGCTCGCTCATCGCGTTCGTCGGGGTCCAGCCCATCGTGGCCACGCTGGCCCTGATGGTGGGCGTACGGGGACTCGCACTCGTCCTGCTCCCGCAGCTCAAGGACGTGCGCAATCCCGGTATGGCCTCGCTGGGCTCGGGCGACATCGCGGGCATCCCGTACGTCGTGCTCATCGCCGTCGCGCTGGCCCTCGTCGTCGGATTCACCGTCCGCCGCACCACCTTCGGGCGGCAGCTGCTGGCGATCGGCGACAGCCGTCCCGCGGCCCAGCTCGCCGGCCTCCCCGTACGCCGGGTGCTCGTCCTCGTGTACATCTGCTGCGGCATGCTCGCGGCGGTCGCCGGCTTCCTCGCGACCGCCCGGCTCCAGGCCAGCGACCCGACCTCGCTCGGCAACCTCATGGAACTGTCCGCCATCACCGCCGTGGTGGTCGGCGGCACTCCACTGTCCGGCGGCCGGGTGCGGATCGCCGGCACGGTCGCCGGAGCGGTGCTCATCCAGCTGCTCACGGCGACCCTCATCAAGCACGATCTGCCGCCGTCCTGGACGCAGATCGCCCAGGGCGCGGTGATCGTCCTCGCCGTCTACGCGGCACGGGAAAGGGGAAAGCGGTGACCGTCATGAAGGAGCAGCCCGCCCCCCTCGCGACGACGACGGACCAGGACTCGCCGGGAAGCGGCCGCGGCGAGCGGCTCAGTGCCCTCGCCCAGCAGCACGGCGCGCTGGTGGCACTCGTGGTGCTCGCCGTCGTCGCCTCGTTCTCCTTCGACTCCTTCGCCACCGGCGACAACGTGGAGAACATGGCGGTCTCCTCGGCCTTCCTTGCCGTCGTGGCGCTCGGAATGACCTTCGTCATCATCACGGGCGGCATCGATCTGTCGGTCGGCTCGGTCTTCGTGCTCGGGGGAGTGCTGGCCGCCTGGGGATCGCGGTACGGGACCGTCGTCGCGATCCTGCTCCCGCTCACCGTCTGCGGACTCGTCGGCCTCGTCAACGGGCTGCTCATCGCGAAGGCGCGGCTCGCGCCGTTCATCGTGACGCTGGCGACCATGCTCGCCGCCCGCGGAGTGATGCTGAACATCACCGACGAGGGCGGAACGACCTATCTCGTCGACAAGGACGCCTTCTTCGCGCAGCTCGGCCAGGGCAAGGTGCTGGGCATCGGAACGCCCGTGTGGATCACGGCCGTGCTCTTCGTGGTCGGGGCGGTCGCCCTGCGCCGCAGCCGCTTCGGTCAGCACGTCTACGCCGTCGGGGGCAACGAGGACGCGGCGGCGCTGATGGGCACGCCCGTCGCCCGTACGAAGATCATCGTCTACGCGCTCTCCGGGGTGCTGGCCGGGCTGGCGGGTGTTCTCAACGCGGCCTGGCTCACCTCCGGCGTGACCATCCTCGGCATCGGGATGGAACTGGACGCGATCGCCGCTGTCGTCATCGGCGGGACGCTGCTGTCCGGAGGTATGGGCTTCGTCAGCGGCTCACTGGTGGGTGTCCTGCTGCTCAAGGTAATCCAGAACATCATCAACCAGATCGGCTCGCTCGACTCGGCGTACCAGCAGGTGGCCAGCGGGGCGTTCCTGGTCGTGGTGATCATCGCGCAGACCTGGCTGGGGCGCCGTCGACGGGTGCTCTGACCGGCGGGCCGGATGCCTCGTCGAAGCATCACAGCCGGTTACCCGGAGCCCGTCACATTCCGCCGGCGACCCGCATGATCGTCCCCGTCGCGAAGGAGGCATCACCGGAGAGCAGCCACGACACGGCGCCCGCGATCTCCTCGGGCTGCCCGGCCCGGCCCATGGGGATGGTGTCGGCCATCTTCCCGGGGCGCTGCGGGTCCGCGTGGAAGTCGGTCCAGATGACGCCCGGAGCAACGCAGTTGACCCGGATCCCGTCGGCTGCCACCTCCTTGGACAGACCGACGGTCATGGTGTCGACGGCGGCCTTGGCGGCGGCGTAGTGCACGTACTGGCCGGGGCTGCCGAGCGTCGCCGCGGCCGAGGAGACGTTGACGACGGCGCCTCCGCCGGACCGCGTCATGTCGCGCACGGCACGGCGGGCGCACAACAGATACCCGAGGACGTTGACTTCGAGGGCGCGCCGCATGCCGTCCGCGTCCGCCTCGGCGAGCGGACCGTTGGGCCCGCTGACGCCGGCGTTGTTGACCAGTCCGGTCACCGTGCCGAGCTCGGCCGCGGCGTCGAAGAGCCGGTCGACATCGCCCTCGTCGGAGGTGTCCACCCGCACGGCGAGCGAGCGCCGGCCGTTCTCGCGGACGGTGGTGGCGACGGCCTCGGCGGCGGTGGCGTCGGAGGCGTAGCCCACGACGACGTCGTGGCCGTCCGCGGCGAGCCGTGCGCAGATCGCGGCGCCGATGCCACGGCTGCCTCCGGTCACGATGGTGAGATTGCGCACGGAAACCTCGGGCTCTCTGTCCGGTGACGGCGACACGGTCACCCTACGACAGCGGCGGGGAGGTACTCCGGCCGCCGGTGGAGACGGTGGGCGGGCCCCTCCGCGCGTCGCTCCCAACCTGCCTTGACCAGGCGGAAGGTGACCGCGCGTGAGGCGCGCGGGAGGGGGAGGGGTGGCGCCGGCCGTCCTCGCTGTGCCACGCTGGCAGGAAGAAGAGGCTGTGTCCGGTTCTTTGGCCAAGAGGTTCTGGGGACAGGGGTCTCCGAACGTTGCCCCCTTCACGGGCATTCGGCCCCCTCCATCGCTGACCGGTTCGCGACATCTCCGGCAGCCGTGGGCTTCCGACCCCGCAAGGGGGACCGCCCCAATGAAGACCACCACCACGATCAGCGGCACCACCGCGACCATCACGTTCCACACGGACATCGACTTCGAGTCGTTGCCCGAGATCGAGGCGGCAGTGACCCTGCCGGCCACGGTGACGGACGTGACCTGGAACCTGGAGAACACCCCCTTCATGGATGTCACCGGCCTCCGTCTGCTCCAGGAGCAGCGCGACGCCGCCCGTGCGCGGAAGGGCTCTCTCACCGTCACGGGTCTGCACAGCCAGCCGCAGCGTCTGCTGCAGACGGCCGCCGAACTGTTCCCCGCGATGGACTGGGACCAGTTCCTTCCCCGCCCCACGCTTTTCCCCGCCCCTTGCCTGTCGGCCCGGGGATCGGGAGTGGTCGGCATTTCCTGAACGCATTCGCGGGCCGGATTCACCAGCGCCTTATCGCGCGGCACGTACGTATTCGATTGCCGTGATCCGGCCCCCATGCGAAGCGACGCGGTGACCTGCATTCCTGCAAACCCGCCGTGCCGTTGCGCTGCCCGTTCATGAAATGGGCCGGTGCTAATGTGGCGGCATGTCTGAGTCCGAGCACCGCGTCGTTGTCGAAGGCTCCCGGATTCTTACGCCGCGGCTCATTCTGCGGCCCTGGGAGCGGGAGGACGCCGAGCCGGCCCTGTCGGTCTACGGTTCCGACGACGTGGCCCGCTGGCTGGCACCGGCCGTGGAGCGCGTGGCGGACGCGCAGACCATGCGGGCGCTCATCGATCACTGGATCGCCGACTCCGAGACCCGCGAGCAGCCACAGGGGCGCTGGGCCGTCGTCCTTCGGGAGACCGGTGAATTGGTCGGGGGAGCGGCACTGTTGCCTCTGCCCCCGTACGACGTCGACCTGGAGATCGCCTGGCAGCTGGCGCCGGACGCATGGGGCAAGGGACTGGCGGCCGAGGCCGGCCACGCCGTCGCCCACCACGCGTTCGCGTCGGGGATCGACGAGCTGTTCGCGGTCGTACGGCCCAATAACGCGCGGGGTGCCGCGACCGCCCGGCGCGTCGGGATGGCCTGGGTCGGCGAGACCGAGAAGTACTACGACCTCCGGCTCCAGGTGTACCGCCTGCGCAAGGCCGATCTGGACGCACCGACCCAGCCCTACGGGATCTGACCCCGCCCCTGAGGGGCCGGGGGCCCTGCTATTCCCGGGGGAGCTTCGTCGCGGTGTCGAGGTAGAACGCGTCGATACTCTGCACGGCCCGGTTGAAGTCGTCGAGATTGACCGGCTTCGTCACATACGCATTGGCGTGGCTCTGGTAGGCGCCCGTGACGTCGTCGGGGGCGGCCGACGTGGTCAGGACGACGACCGGGATCGTGCGCAGGGCCTGGTCCTCCTTGATGATGGCGAGCAGTTCCCGGCCGTTCATGCGAGGCATGTTGAGATCGAGCACGATCAGATCGGGCTTCGGGTTCTCGGAATTGCGCAGGTAGTCCAGCGCGGCCATGCCGTCCTCGACCTGGGTGAGGTTGCGGGCACCGCGTTCGGAGAGAGCGTCCCCGATGAGCATGGCGTCGGCGAGGTCGTCCTCGACCAGCAGCACGTCGTAAGGGCGTGCGGTGGCGGTCATCATCATCGGCTCCGGTGCGGTCGGTGGGTGGTGCTCGGGGCGGTGGCGAGTGTTCGCCGTAACCGGTTCCCGCCTGCGGCAGCAGGCAACCTCACCTTAGGCGGGCGGCACAGCGGAGAACAACAACAGTTGTCGTACAGCAGCTAAAGTGGCGCCTGCCGCGGGGGCTCGGACAGCGGCCAAGCGGAGGGCAGAACAGCGTGGTGACAGAGCAAACCGGGGACAGACCCGGCGGGGGCCGCGGGTGGGCGACCTGGACCACCCGGCGGTGGCTGCGGGTGGGTGTGGGAGCGGCCCTGGCGGTGCTGGCGGTGCTCGGAACCATCGGGATATGGACGATGGGCCGTACCTCGGACCTCACCCATCAGCTGGTCGACATCCGCTCGCCCGCGCTGATCAACTCCGTGCGGCTGGAAGCGGCGCTCCTCAACCAGGAGACAGGCGTACGCGGTTACGGACTGGCCGGCAATCAGCAGTTCCTCGGTCCGTACACGAAGGGCCTGGCCGACGAGAAGGCGGCCCGGGACCGACTGCATCCGCTGGTCCGCGGCGACGAACGCGCGCAGGCCGACCTGGACACGGTGCTGGTGCAGGTGGAGAAGTGGCAGGAGCGGATCACCCGCCCGATCGCGGCCGCAGCCTCCGGTCCCGCTGTGACACTCGCCACCCAGCGGGCCGAGGAGGGCAAGACCACGTTCGACGCTCTTCGACAGGCGATGAGCCGGCAGCAGGACTACCTCCAGGACGCGCGGACCGCGGCCGGCTCCGACCTCGACCGGGCGACCGAACTGCGCAACGGTGTGTTCATCGCGATCGGCCTGGTGATCCTGGTGCTGGCCGGGCTGGTCTTCGAAGGGCTGCGGCGGGGCATCACCGACCCGCTGGCACGGCTCGGCAGGGACGTACGGCTCGTCACCGAAGGCAGGTTCGATCACGCCATCACCGCGACCGGGCCCGCCGACCTTCGCCGGCTGGCCGAAGACGTGGAAGCGATGCGGCAACGCCTGTCGGACGAGCTCGGCCTCGCCGAGGAGTCACGGCGGTTGCTGGACGAGCAGGCGGCCGACCTGCGGCGCTCCAACGCCGAACTGGAACAGTTCGCCTACGTCGCCTCGCACGACCTCCAGGAGCCGCTGCGGAAGGTGTCGAGTTTCACTCAGCTCCTGCAGCGCCGGTACGCCGGGCAACTGGACGACCGGGCGGACCAGTACATCGGCTTCGCCGTCGACGGCGCCAACCGCATGCAGCGGCTCATCAACGATCTGCTGGCGTTCTCCCGCGTCGGGCGCATCCACAACCAGCAGGACGTCGTCGAACTGGACACGATCGCCGACCGCACCGTGGAGGCACTGAGCGTCGCCATCGAGGAGTCCGGGGCGGAGATCACCCGCGATCCGCTGCCCACGGTCGTGGGGGATGCCACGCAGCTGGGCATGCTGTGGCAGAACCTGATCGCCAACGCGGTGAAATTCCGTAGCCCCGAGCGGAAACCGCGCATTCACGTCGAGGCGGAGCGCGACGGCGATCTGTGGAGATTCGCGGTCACCGACAACGGTATCGGTATCAGCCCGGAGTTCGCGGACAAGGTCTTCGTCATCTTCCAGCGTCTGCATACCAAGGACGCCTATCCCGGCAGTGGTATCGGCCTTGCCATGTGCAAGAAGATCGTGGAATTCCACGGCGGCACCATTGCCATCGACACCACGCACAGCAAGGGGACGCGGATCCTCTTCACTCTTCCTGTCCACACACCCGTCGAGGGCGACGACACCACCGGAGAACCGAGACCGTGATGCCAGCCGGCTCGCCCGATCCCCACTACCGCATCCTGCTCGTCGAGGACGACGCGGGAGACGCGGTACTCGTGCGCGAATACCTCGCCGACACCGAGCTCGCGTACACACTCCTGTGGCACAAGACGCTGAGTGAGGCGCGGACCGAGCTGGAGGGCCGGGCGGTCGACTGCGTCCTGCTGGATCTGCATCTGCCGGACGCGGTGGGGCTGAGCGGTGTGTCGGCGATCCTGGAGGCGGCGCCGGAGGCGGCCGTCATCGTCCTGACCGGTCTGGCCGAGTCGCAGGCCGGCGCCGACGCGCTGGCGGCGGGCGCCCAGGACTATCTGGTCAAGGACAAGGTCGAGCCCGAGCTGTTGCAGCGAGCAGTGCGCTACGCCGTACAGCGAAAGCAGACCGAACGCGCCGGTGCCGACCTCCAGGCCGGACATCTGCGCGCGCAGGAGAACGCCCGGCTGGAGCGCGGCCTGCTCCCGCAGCCCATGCTCGGCATCGCCGGGACCCCCGTCGTCACGGCGACCAGCCGCTATCTGCCAGGCCGTGAACGCGCCCTGCTGGGCGGCGACTTCCTCGATGTCGTCGAGACCGACGACGGACTCGTGCACGCGGTCATCGGCGATGTCAGCGGTCACGGTCCCGACGCGGCCGCTCTGGGGGTCTGCCTGCGCATCACCTGGCGCGCGCTGGTCCTGGGCGGCCACGGGGGCCACGAACTGCTGCGTCTGCTCGAACGGATGCTGGTGGCCGAACGCGCCCAGACGGACATGTTCGCGACCTGCTCGCTGGTCACCCTCGACCTGTCCGCGAGCACGGCCACGATCCACCTCGCGGGCCACCACGAACCGCTGCTCACGGATTCCGGCGCGACCAGGGAGGTCGTGGCCCAGCACGGGATCGGCCTGGGCATCGCACCCGGAGTCGAACACTGGCCCCCGACCACCCTGCGGCTTCCCCGGGTGGGCACCCTGACCCTGTACACCGACGGCCTGTTCGAAGGGCATGCGGGCGAGGGCGGCGACCGACTCGGTCCGGACGGGCTCCTGGCGCTCATCAACCGCCTGTCCTCGGACGACCCGGACAGTCATCTCGACCGGCTGATCGCCGCTGTCAGCGAGCTCAACGCCGGGCGCCACACGGACGACCTGGCCATCCTCCGCCTCGACTGGGCGACCGCACGGGTCGGCGCGCAGCCGGGGCCGCCGACGCTGCCGGGCGGTACCACGAGCATGTGACGCGGTCGCAGGACCGGCCGAAGGAGCCCCGGTCCGTCCCCCCCCGAAGAGGGCGGGCGGATCGGAGCGACCGACTGACGCTAGAAGCCGGAGACCCAGTAGGGCTCCAACGTCATCGAGCCGTTGCCCCGAGCCCCGCCGGACGAGCCGGACAGCGACTGGGCGAGTGTGTACCAGGAGTCCACGTAGTCCGGATCGTCGGTCCACCAGTCGTCGGGCATGGCGTCCAGGACGGCGTTGACCAGGGGAATGTACGCGCCCAGGTCGGCGATGGTGAGCAGGACACCGGCGATGGCCGTCGCGAGGGCCCGGTAGTTGGTACTGCCGTCCTCCTCCATCATCACCACGTCGGCGAGGTTGTACTTGTAGGACGACCAGTTGACCAGGATCTGGTTGGGGCTGTAGGTCTTCCCGTCCTCGTCGAGGTACGGCATGTCGACCGGGTCGACGCGCACCTTGCCGTCGAGGCCGAATCCGGTCACCAGGGAGTAGATCTCGGCGTCACCCTTGACCCACGGCTCCTCGTCGTCGGACAGCCGGACCGAGGAGATGCGGCTGGTCCAGAATCCGTTCGCGGTGGCGGCTGCCGGAGCTGTCGCCGGGCCGGTGAGGCCATGGGCGGCGAACTGCTCGCGCAGGACGGCCATGCCCGCGGCCACGGCCTTGTCACCGTCGAGGTCGATCACATAAACGGGGCGTTCGGGGATCTTCCGCATGTCCAGCAGGTGGGTGCGGCCGCGGCTGTCGTAGGCCGTGACGGCGGTGGTGTCGTCGTCGGAGGGCGCGGCGGCCACCAGGGGCTCGGCTCCTGCCCCGAGCGCCCGGCGCATGGAGCTGTCGCCGAGGCGCAGTTGCAGGAGCGAGCCCGTACCGGCGCGGAGTCCCTTGGCCCGGGCGAGGTCGCGGTCGGCATCGGCGATGGCGGACTTCAGGCTCTCGGCGGCAGGTGAGCCGGGCTTGTCGACGAGCGAGCCGAGCGTCACCGCGGGGGAGGCGAGGGCGGCGTTTCGTATCTCGGTTCGCCAGGCCGGCCGGCCGAGGGACGCGGCGAGCGTTCGGGCCGTACGGTCCTCGATGCCGGCGACGGCGTGGGCGCGTATGCCGTCCGCCGGGTGTGCGGAGGAGGGGGCCTCCGCGGAGGAGGTTGGGGCGGTTGCCGCGGCCGAGGTGGCCGGGACGGCGAGGAGGCTGAGAGCGGAGAGGGCGGCACACACGACGGTCGTTCTGTACCGGTACCGGTGCTTGGTCACGCGAGTCTCCTGTGAGGTGGGGGGTGAGCCTGTGCAGGGACGTGCGAGGTGCGGCCGGTTGTCTATGCGGGTAGAACCCGGCCCGCCGACAAGAATGACGGTGTCATGCCAAGGCAGCAAGAGGGCTTGCGTGTCCAATACCTGACGGTCCGTAAGATCCGTGGGACGCGAAGGCGCGGCCCGGGAATCCCGGGCCGCGCCGTGTTCGTCGGGCGTACGGATCTCAGCAGTACAGGTTGCCGCCGGGGGCGACGCCGAGGATCTGGGTGAATTGCTGGTACTTGGTGACGCGGCTCTGGACCTGGGCGGGGTTCTTGCCGTCGCATTCCAGGGAGCCGTTGATGGAGCGGATGGTCTGGCCGAAGCCGGCCTGGTTGACCATGGCGTTGTGGGGGGTCATGGTGCCGGGGCCGTTCTGGGTGTTCCAGTACCAGAGGCCGGTCTTCCAGGCGATGGCGGCGTTCTGTTCGACCTGCCAGGGGTTGCCGAGCAGGTCGATGCCGAGGGCGTCGCCGGCGGCCTTGTAGTTGAAGTTCCAGCTGAGCTGGATGGGGCCGCGGCCGTAGTAGGCGGCCTGGCCGGCGGGGCAGCCGTAGGGCTGGCTCCAGTCGCAGTAGTGCGGGTAGTTGGCGGTGTTCTGCTCGACGACGTGGACCAGTCCGCCGGTCTCGTGGGAGACGTTGGCGAGGAAGGCGGCGGCTTCCTGCTTCTTCACGGTGTCGCTGCCGGTGTTGGCGAAACCGGGGTAGGCGCTGAGCGCGGCGGTCAGGCCGCTGTAGGTGTAGAAGGAGTTGCGGCCCGGGAACATCTGGTTGAACTGGGACTCGCTGACCACGAAGCCACCGGGCTGCGGGTTCCCGCTACCGGGCGCCGACCACTTCTGGTTCGACTGGCCCGAACACGTCCATATCTGGAGCCGGGTGCCGTTGGCCGTACTGCGGTCGCGGACGTCCAGGCACTTGTTCGCCTGGGGGTTGACGATGTCGTTGGCGCCGGACACGACCCACTGCTGGTTCGGCGTGCCGGCGCAGTCCCACAGCTGGACGAGTGAACCGTCCGCCGTGCCGCGGTCGACGATGTCGAGACACTTGCCGAGTGCCCGGACCGTGCCGTCGCCCGGGAGGGACCACCGTTGCGCGTTGCTGCCGTTGCAGTCGTAGAGCTGCACGGGCGTCCCATTGGCGTTGCTCGCCCCGGCCACGTCGACACACTTGCCGCCCAGCCCGCTGATCCGGCCGTCCGCGGCCTGGGCGGGGGCGGTGAACAAGGCGGTGAACACGGCCGCGATCGCCAGGGCGGCGCCGGATCGTCCCAACGAGCGGCGTCTCGGGAGAAGGCGCGCGAGCGGAATGAGGGACATCGTTGTCTGTCTCCTTTTCGCGAGCCGCACACCATGGGCCGCCGGTCCCGCGCCATGGGGGACGCGCGGGCTCGGCGGGCATGCCGGACATGCGGCTGGGGACCGGTGGAGGGGTGGGACTCAGGAGTGCGGGGCTGTCGCGCGGGGAAGCGGGGCTGGCGCCTGGTCCAGACCATGGCAGCGGCCTCGGATGCAGTCAATAGTTGAACAACCTTGCCCTGTATGTGGCTTGAAACCCCCGGCATGCCTCCGGAACGTGAAGTCGCGGACTTCCCCGGGCGGTACTCCTGGGCCCTCCGCCTCCAGGGCGTGTAGCGCTCGTCCGCACCCCGGACGGTAGGGACGCTTCCGGTTCCGTATCGCCGTCCGTTCTGTGTCTACCGTCGGTAATCGCTCCTGCGTAGACTCCACATCTCCCCCGAGCCCGACGAGAGACGCTGGAGCGGACGACGATGTCTGCAGAGCAACACCCCCGACGTGAAGTCGTCACCGGCGTACCGCGCAGCGCCCGGCGGGCTCCCGGCCACGCGCCCGCCCGCTCCGAGATCAGCGAGCAGACAACCCTCGGCGCCACCTATGTGCGCTCTCTCATGCGCAGCCAGCTGAGAGCCGCGCTCTACGCACTCGGCACCCTTGCCCTGCTCGTCGGCTCGCTGCCCCTGCTGTTCGCGCTCCCTGCCGTGTTCGACGGCACCCTGGCCTCGCCCGAACCGTTCGTCTGGGCGGCGCTCGGCCTCGCCGTCTACCCCGTGATGTGGCTGACGGCCCGCTGGTACGTCCGCCGGGCCGAGCGCAACGAAGAGGACTTCACCCGGCTCGTCGAAGGACGCTGACGGGTGCCGCGGACGGCAGGGCCCGGTGACCGGACCGGCGCACGGCGGCCGGGCGGGCGGAGATGAACCAGACCTACGCGGTCACCGCCGTCACCGTGGTGGTGCTCGCCACGGTGCTCATCGGCGCGCTCGGGCTGCGAATATCGCGCACAACCTCGGACTTCTACGTCGCCTCACGCACGGTGAAACCCGGCCTCAACGCGGCGGCCATCAGCGGTGAGTACCTCTCCGCCGCGTCCTTCCTCGGCATCGCGGGGCTGGTGCTGCTCCAGGGGCCGGACATGCTCTGGTACCCGGTGGGATACACCGCCGGCTACCTCGTCCTGCTGGTACTGGTGGCCGCGCCCCTCCGCCGTTCCGGGGCCTACACCCTCTCCGACTTCGCCGAGGCCCGGCTGGAGTCCGCCGCCGTGCGCCGGCTCGCCAGCCTCTTCGTCGTCGGTATCGGCTGGCTCTATCTCCTGCCCCAACTCCAGGGCGCGGGCCTCACCCTGGAGATCCTCACCGGCGCACCCGACTGGGTGGGCGGACTCGTCGTGGCCGTCGTCGTCACCGGTGCGGTCGCGGCGGGCGGCATGCGCAGCATCACCTTCGTCCAGGCCTTCCAGTACTGGCTCAAACTCACCGCACTGCTCGTGCCCGCGCTCTTCCTCGTCGCGGCCTGGGCCCACGACGACGCCCCGAGAGCCCGTTTCGACGCGCCCGCGCTGCTGCGCGAGCACACCGTCGTCCGGGTGGGCGACACCGTACGCGTGGAACTGGAGAAGCCGCTCACCCTCACGGTCCGCGGGGAGATCGACGGCACCGCGTACGACAACCGCACCGTCACCCTCGGCGAGGGCACCCACCGGATCGACGCCGGTACCCGCCTCGGCTTCCCCCAAGGCGCGGAGGTGCCCGAACGGGCCTTCACCGGCGACGATCCGGCGAGCTGGTCGCAGCCGCTGTCCGGCGGCCGCGACGGCTATCACCTGTATGCGACGTACGGGCTCATCCTCGCCACCTTCCTCGGCACGATGGGCCTCCCGCATGTGGCCGTCCGCTTCTACACGAGTCCCAACGGACGCGCCGCGCGCCGCACCACGCTCGTCGTGCTGGGGCTGATCGGCGCGTTCTATCTGCTGCCTCCCGTGTACGGCGCACTCGGCCGGATCTACGCACCCGAACTCGCCCTCACCGGGGACGCGGACGCCGCCGTGCTGGTGCTTCCGGAGCGAGTCGTCGGCGGGATCGCGGGCGATCTGCTGGGTGCGCTGCTCGCGGGCGGCGCGTTCGCCGCCTTCCTGTCCACCGCGTCCGGGCTGACCATGTCCGTCGCGGGCGTGATCACCCAGGACGTCCTGCCCTCACGCGGCGTACGCCACTTCCGGCTCGCGACCCTGCTCGCCATGGCGGTTCCACTCGCCGTGAGCGTCGTCGCCACGAACGTCCCGGTCGCCGATGCCGTCGGGCTGGCGTTCGCCGTGTCGGCGTCCTCGTTCTGTCCGCTGCTGGTGCTCGGCATCTGGTGGCGAAGACTCACCCCGCCGGGCGCCGCGGCGGGCCTCGTCATCGGCGGCGGCACGGCGCTCACGGCGGTGATGGCCACCCGCGCCGGACTCGCGCCCGAGGGCTGGCCGCACACCCTGATGGCCTGGCCGGCCGTCTGGTCCGTACCTCTCGGCTTCCTCACCATGGTGCTGGTGTCGCTCGCCACCGCACGCCACATACCGCCGGGGGCCACCGCCATGCTGGCGCGACTTCATCTGCCGGAGGATCTCGTCGGCAGACCCCAGCCGGAGGGAGCGGAGCGATGACCGGGACCGGACTGGCCGCACTCGCGGCGGCAGGTGTCGTCCTCCTCGTGATCGGTGTCGTCGTGGGCCGGTTCACCGCACGCCGTGGCGGGGAGAGGGACCTCGACCTGGGCACACCCGTCGAACGGGCCACCTTTCACACGCTGCACACCGCCTCGCTCGCCGCACCGCCCCTGCGGGCCGGACTCACCGAGGACACGGCCCGCAAGGCCGCCCGCCGGCTGCGTTCCCTGCTCGGCACCGAGGCGCTGTGTCTCACCGACCGGGAGAGCGTGCTCGCCTGGGACGGGCCGGCCGCCGATCATCACGAACAGCGGGTGATGGAGCGCGTCGCCGAGATGCTGGAGTCGGGGCGCAGCATGAGTGTGCGCACCGACTGCGACGAGCTGGAATGCCCGCTGCGCTGGGCGGTGATCGCCCCGCTGACCGGTGAGGAAGGAGTGCTCGGCGCGCTCGTCGCCTACGGCTCCCGGGAGTCGGCGGTGCTGGTGCGGGCGACGACCGAGGTGGCCCGCTGGGTGTCCGTACAGCTGGAGCTGGCCGAACTGGACCGGTCCCGGACCCGGTTGATCGAGGCGGAGATCCGCGCGCTGCGGGCCCAGATCTCGCCGCACTTCATCTTCAACTCCCTCGCGGCGATCGCTTCGTTCGTCCGGACCGACCCCGAGCGCGCCCGCGAACTGCTGCTGGAGTTCGCCGACTTCACCCGCTACTCCTTCCGGCGGCACGGCGACTTCACCAACCTCGCCGACGAACTGCGGTCCATCGAGCAGTATCTGGCGCTGGCCGGGGCCCGGTTCGGCGACCGGCTGAAGGTGACCCTCCAGGTCGCCCCCGAAGTGCTGCCGGTGACGCTGCCGTTCCTCTGTCTTCAGCCGCTCGTCGAGAACGCCGTCAAACACGGCCTGGAGGACTCCAGGAACGAGTGCCGGGTCACCATCGCCGCCCAGGACGCCGGTGCCGAGGCCATGGTGACCATCGAGGACGACGGCGTGGGAATGGACCCGGCCGTGCTGCGAGCGATTCTCGCGGGGGAACGGCCCGCGACATCGGGCATCGGCCTCTCCAACGTCGACGAGCGACTGCGCCAGGTGTACGGGGACGACTACGGCCTCGTCATCGAGACCGGTGTCGGTGCGGGCATGAAGATCACGATGCGGCTCCCCAAGTACCGGTCGGGCGTGCACTCTTCGGCCGGCCGCCGCTCCGCCGGCTGATCCGCCCGAGCGCCGTCGTCGTCCGCGCCCGGGATCCGTCGTACGTGCGCGAGGGCCCGGGCCGACCGCAGCGGTCTGATCAGCGGATTCCCGGGTACCTGATGCGGACATGGATCATTCACCGATGGGGAGGGGACCTCGATGGCGACGGAAGCGCAGCAGGACGCCGTCAGATCTGACGGCCGTGACGAGACGCCGGACGAGCGGGCCGACCGGCAGTGGGGCGAACTCGTCCAGGAGATACGCGTCGCTCAGACCGGTGTGCAGATCATGTTCGGCTTTCTGCTGACGGTCGTCTTCACTCCCCGGTTCGTGACGCTCTCGGGCACCGACAAGACCATTTACATGATCACTGTGGTGCTCGGTGCGGCAGCCGTGGGCGCCCTCATCGCGCCCGTCGCCTTCCACCGGATCGTCTCCGGACGACGCATCAAACCGCATGCGGTGCAGTGGGCTTCGCGGCTCACGTTCGTCGGACTGCTTCTGCTGCTGGCCACGCTGGTCTCGGCGCTCCTGCTGATCCTGCGGGCGGCCACGCACGACCACATCGTCCCCTGGATCGTCAGCGGCGTGTTCGCCTGGTACGTGCTCTGCTGGTTCGTCCTGCCTCTGTGGGCGAAGCGCCGGCACACCACGGCCCCGTGAACGGGTCACGGCGCAGGAACGAGTGAGGCTCGCCCGGTGCCCGGTGCCCGGTGCCCGGTGCCCGGTGCCCGGTGCCCGGTGCCGACGGCGACCACCGAGCCACCTGGCCGGCCGTCAGGCCCGAGCGACCCCGGTGAGCCGGGCGATGTCCTGGGGGTCCAGACCGGTGAGGCGGGCGATGCGCGGAGCGGGGACGCCGGCCGCCAGGGCGCGGTGCACCAGGGCTTCCCAGTCCTGCGTGACCTCCCGGAACCCGAGAAGCTCGTTCTCCATGTCGGTCACCGCCTGAGGAGCGCACTGCTCATGCACGCGGAAGGTCTCCTCCTCGCTCAGCGGAACGGGCAGCCGGTCGACGTCCTCGGGAATGAACACCTCGGAACCGCCCGGCAGGATCCGCACCTGCTCGGAGGAGGCCGACACACCGTGGGCGTCCAGCCAGCCGCGGACCGCCGGGGTCTCCACGCACTCCAGGTCGCCGACCGCGCCGAGCGCTGCCCCCAGCAGCGGAGAACGGTCGGGAAGCAGGAAGAGACAGGCCTCGTCAGCCATCGTGCGGAACCGCCTTTGTCGTAGAGCGAGCGGACACCGATGCTATCGCCGCAATCGGCGCGGCTCGTCACGCCCCACCGGGGCGGGGCACGCTCGGAGGCCGGACCCGCGGAACGAGCGGACACGTGGTGACACCGCGCCCCCGCAGGTCGGGCTCTCGTCGCGGATCCGGACCGGCCGCGGGGCAACGCGGTCCCATGCGGGGCGTGCGCCCCGGCCGCGGACGTGCGGGCGGCCGGCCCGTGCCCCGGACACCGGGCGTGGCGCGCCCGTGGCGGCGTGTGTCCCGAGGTGCGAACGGTGGCGAACACGCGGAGTGTGGAAGTAACCCGATCGGCCTACGGCAAACCGCCCGGGAGGCCTCGCAGCGGGGTGAAGGAGCAGACCATGACCAGTCATGTGAGCGGGGCCCGACCGCACTCCACGTCACGGAGTTCCACCAGCAGCGGGTTCGTCACCGGCTGGACGGTGTTCGCCGGCGTCATGATGATCTTCGGTGGTCTCATGACCCTCTTCGCGGGCATCGCCGCCATCGCCAAGGACGACGTGTTCGTCGCCACGCGCAACTACGTCTTCCAGTTCGACCTCACCGGGTGGGGCTGGATCCATATGATCCTGGGCATCGTCATCGTGATCGCCGGGTTCGCCCTCTTCCAGGGCTCCACCTGGGCCAGGGTGGCCGGGATCGCGCTCGCCGGTCTGGCCATGCTGGCGAACTTCCTGTGGCTGCCGTACGCCCCGTTCTGGGCCGTGGTGCTGATCGCCATCGACGGCTTCGTGATCTGGGCACTCTGCGCACCCCGCCACTCGGAGTCCTCGGCCTCGGCGCACTGACCGGTCTCCTCACGGCATGCCTCCGTCAGCCCCTGCTTTCCCGGCTCGCCACCACGACGGTCTCGTCAGCGGGCCGGGTGTCCGGCCGCGGCCATGAAGGGACCGGCCGCGGCCGAGAAGGGAGGAGAGCGGAGTGGGCGACCCGATCGAGCCGCGTCCTCCCGGACGTGAGTGGAGCGACGCCCTCCTGGAGGCGCTGTTCACCGAGTCCCCCACGGGCCTCTACCTGGTCGACAAGGACCTCAGGCTCATCCGCATGAACAGCGCGGCGCGCGGATGGCGGGGGGTGGCCGTCGAGGACAACACGGGCCGCCGCCTCGGGGAAGTGATACCCGGCTTCGACACCGAGGCGATCGAGGCGATGCTGAGGCGGGTGCTCGACACCGGGAAAGCCGTGATCGACTTCGAGCAGCGCGGGTTTCCGCCCACCGACCCGACCCGCGAGTACGTGGCGTCCATCTCGGCCTTCCGGCTCCAGGGCCGCGGCGACGCGGCCGACCGGGTCGGAGTGGCGGCGGAGGTCACCGATGTGACGGCGCAGTACCGCGCCCGCACCCGCGTGATGCTGCTCAACGAGGCCGGCGAGCGGATCGGCAGGACGCTCGACATGACCGGCACGGCAGAGGAGTTCGTCGGGTTCGCGGTCCCGGCGCTGGCCGATGCCGCGACGGTCGATCTGTTCGACTGTGTGCTGCGCGGAGGCGAGCCCCCGGCCGGTCCGGTGGAAGCGCACCTGCCGCTGAGACGCGTCGCCCGTCGCGACGCGGAGAGCACCGGCGCGGACGGTGATCAGGCCGGTCCGATGCCGCTGATCAGCCTCGATCCGCCGACTCCGTACACCCAGAGCGTTGTCGATCACCGGCCGCGGCTCATCCAGCAGCCCGGCGTCGATCCGGGCGTCCCGGGCACCGGCGGGCGCGGCCCGGCCGACGAGGAATCCGGCTCCGTCCTGGTGCTGCCTCTCGTCACCCGCGGAGTGGCGCTGGGCGTGGCCGTGGTCCGGCGGAACAAGCACTCCGACCCGTTCGACGAGGACGATCTCGCGATCGCCGCCGAGGTGGCCGGCCGGATGGCCCTGAGTCTGGACAACGCCCGCCGGTACGAGCGTGAGCACGCGACCGCCCGTACGCTCCAGCGCGGGCTGCTGCCTCCCGCCCTGCCGCGAGTCTCCGCCGTGGAGACCGCACACCGGTACCTGCCCGGTCATGACGCCGGCGGGGACTGGTTCGATCTCCTCACGC
The DNA here is from genome assembly GCF_032229325.1 of Streptomyces sp. AM8-1-1. Lineage (NCBI taxonomy): Bacteria > Bacillati > Actinomycetota > Actinomycetes > Kitasatosporales > Streptomycetaceae > Streptomyces > Streptomyces sp. AM8-1-1. The sequence continues at coordinate 676,201 of NZ_CP135086.1, read as the reverse complement.
TGTCCGGAGGCAGGGTCGCGCTCGTGGTGGGTGACGTCGACGGCCACGGCCTGGCGGCCGCCACGACCATGGGGCAGCTGCGGACCGCCGTCTCCACACTGGCCGCGATGGACCTCCAGCCGGACGAGGTGCTGTCGCGCCTGGACGACCTGATGGCCCGCATGACCGAGGAACGCACCCGGCTCGCGGGCGACGCGACGAGCGACCAGCATGCCGGCGCCAGCTGTGTGTACCTCGTCTACGACCCCGTCTCCCGGCTGTGCACCTTCGCCCGCGCCGGACACCCGCCGCCCGTGCTCGTCCGGCCCGACGGGCACACGCAGGTCCTGGACGGCGGGGCCGGACCCCCGCTCGGCCTCGGTGGGCTGCCCTTCGAGGCCGCGGACATGGAACTGCCCGAGGGAAGTCTGCTGGCTCTCTACACCAACGGGCTGATCGAAGGCCGCCGGGCCTCCGACGACGCGCTGGGCCGGCTCCAGCGCGTCCTCGGCCACCCGGGACGGACCCTGGCGGACAGTTGCGACGAGGCCGTGGCCGCCGTGCGGCCACACCGGGCGGACGACGACGCCGTTCTGCTGCTGGCCCGCACCCGCTCCCTCACGTCCGACTCCGTCGCCACCTGGACCCTGCCGCTGGATCCGGCGATCGTCTCCACCGCGCGCACCCTGGCGGGCCGCCAGCTCGCCGCCTGGGGCCTGGACGACCTCGCCTTCACGACGGAGCTGATGGTCAGCGAACTGGTCACCAACGCCATCCGCTACAGCACGGGCACGGTCGTGCTGCGTCTGATCCGCGACGGCGACTCGCTCCTGTGCGAGGTGTTCGACAACAGCACCACCGCACCGCATCTGCGCCGTTCCCGCGACAGCGACGAAGGGGGACGCGGTCTGCTGCTGGTGGCCCAGTGCTCGCGACGGTGGGGCACACGCCTGACGGCCACGGGCAAGGCGATCTGGGCGGAACAGCCGCTGCCCGCGCCCGTAGCCGCGGAACGTCTGTCGCAACGGCCTGCGGATCCGGGACCGTCGGAGTCGCGGGATCCGGGAGCGCCGGCGTGAGCGCCGGCCGCCCGACTTGACCGTGCCGTTCAGTTCGTGGTCGAGGGGAACGCGTCGGCGCGGACATGGGGCATGGCCCGGCTGGCCACCCGATAGCGGCCGTTGGGCAACTGCGCCGACGAGGTGGTGACGCGCACGGTCAGCGGACCGGCCCACTCGTATCCCTGCGCCTCCCCATGGCGGGCGAGCGAGTCCGTCAGCGCCCGCCCGACCTCCCCGACGCGCCGCAGCAGCTCCTTGTGCACACTGCGGGTCAGTTCGATCTCGTACGCGTTGGGCACGACGACGCGGCTCTGGCTGCACACCACCGCATGGGTGTCGCACTCGCCTCGCAGCGCGTCGACCAGTTCCACCGGGTCCCGATGAATGACCTTGGCGAGCAGCCCGTCCTGCCAGCGCTCAAGGGCCTGCTCCCACCGCTTCAGATGTCCCATGACACTTCGCGTGCCCGTGACACCGGCAGATCACGCACACCGGAACGGCGCTCTCCCCGGACGCCGGCACTCCGGTACCGGTGCGATCCGGCCGGCAGGTCTACGACGCGGGCGCTCCCGCCGGTGCGCTGTGCCGGGCGTGGACAAGAAAGCTGCGGGCGGCGGCACTGAGCGGGCCGGGCTGGTGTGCGATACCGACCGGCCGTAAGAGGGGCGGGCTGAACGAGCGGACCTCCACCCGGTGATGGAACACCCGGAACACCGTGTCCCGGTATCCGATGAGCGACCCGCGTTCCTCCGTGACACCGCCAGTCCGTGGGGCCGTTCGCTCATCGTTCTCGGCCACGGCCAGCGGGCGCACACCGAGCCGGCCGAACATCGCTTCGAGCTCGGTACGCCGGCCCGTACCGAGGGGAGGGAGCACCACCCTCAGCCCGCCCAGCATCCGCAGCGGCACCGGGTCGGGCAGCTCCGAGCCCGGTGGCGAAATCAGCACGATCTCACGGTCCTGGAGGCGGTACGCCGACAGCTCCTGGTCCACCGGCAGATGGACCAGCCCCAGTTCGGCCGCACCGTCGACCAGGGCGCGCTCGAGTGCCTCACGGCTGTCGTGCCGGAGCAGCCGTACGTCGATCTCCGGGTGGCGCTCCACGAACGAGGGCACGAGATCGGCGGCGATCACACCGCAGAGGGCAGGCGTCGCGGCCACTTTCACGGTGGCGCGCAGCGCACTCCTGCGGGCCGTGCCGACGTCCTCGATCGCTCCGACGGCGTCGAGAACCGTCCGCGCCAGACGCACGACTCGGGTGCCCTCGGCGGTCAGGGTCGCGCGCCGGCCCCTGCGGTCCAGGAGTGTCACGCCGAGATCCCGCTCCAGAGACTGGATGGACCGGGAGAGGGCGGGCTGGGCGATGTAGACGGAGCACGCTGCGGCTGTGATGGAGCGGCAGTCAGCGACGGCGACGAGGTATCGCAGCTGTTGCAGTGTGGGGGTCATGTGCGGACGTTAGCCCTCCGGGTCTGAGCCCTGAAAGAGGCACTCAGGTCAACAAATCCCGTGCCGCGTATGAAATCTGACGCACCGTCTGTTGCCAACCATACCTCTGCGGCATGGATGGGCGGATGGGCGTTGACACTGCCGTCGGGCCGCCGCAGGATGCAACGCGGCATTGCGAAGTTACTGGCCGTTAATCACCTCAGGCACCCGCGCACCCCCCACCTCACCGCCGTCGTGCCCCGCTCCCTCGACCGGCCCTGCACGGAACCCAAGGAGAGCCTGTGATCTCTCAGCCTGCCCGGCGTTCCCGCCGGGATCTCGTCGTCTTGGTCAGTCCGTTCGAGGAGCCCCGCCCCCGGATGGTCGCGGCGGCGGAACGAGCGGGAGCACTGGGCATCCTCGATCTCGGCAGGGACCGCGACCGGGCGCTCGCCGCCATGGCCGGACTGAGTGGCCGGTACGGCGTGCGGATACCGTCCGGCTGCCCGCTCGCCCCGGACGACCTGCCCGCCGCCGTGGACACCGTGCTCCTCACCGAACCCCACTGGCGCGGTGGCACCGGCGCGTGGTCGGACGGCGGACGGCGCCGGGTGTGGGCCGAGGCGGTCAGCCCGGCCGAGGCCGCGGACGCCGTCCTCGCGGGAGCCGACGGCATCGTGGCCAGGGGCCACGAAGGCGGCGGACGCGTCGGCGAACTCACCACCTTCGTCCTGCTCCAACGCCTGCTCGCCGACCCCCGGTTGACCGTCCCCGTGCATGCCGCAGGGGGCATCGGCCTCCACACCGCGGCAGCCGCCGTCGCCGGCGGGGCAGCAGGAGTCGTCCTCGACACCCAACTCGCCCTGACCACCGAGGGACTGGACGGACTGCCCCGCGCGGTCGCCGACGCGATGCGTGCCATGGACGGCAGCGAAACCGCCGTCGTCGCGGGCCATCGTGTCTACACCCGGCCCGATCTGGCGCTTCCCGAGGGGGACATCGCCGAGCTGCTCGGTGCGGGAGATCTGTTCGGCGTGCCGTTACCCGTCGGCCAGGAGGGGGCGACAGCCGCCCGCCTCGCCGCGCGTCACCGCACCACCGGCAGTGTCGTCCAGGCGGTCCGGGCGGCGATCACCGGCCACATCGGTGCGGCCGCCCGGACCCGTCCCCTGCTGCCGCGCCCCGGCGACGACCTGCTGCCCGTGGTCCAGGGCCCCATGACCCGGGTCAGCGACCGGTCGGCCTTCGCCTCCGCCGTGGCCGAAGCGGGCGGCCTGCCCTTTCTGGCCCTGGCCGTCATGGACGGCCGGGACGTGCATGCCCTGCTCACCGAGACCGCGAGCCGGCTGACCGGCCGTCCGTGGGGCGTCGGTCTGCTCGGCTTCGCCCCGGACGAGCTGCGCCGGGCACAGTTGGAAGCGGTCGCCGCCGTACGTCCGCCGTACGCGATCATCGCGGGCGGGCGGCCCGCACAGGCCGCACCGCTCGAAGCGGCGGGCACCAGGACGTATCTGCATGTGCCCTCACCGGGCCTGTTGGAGCACTTCCTCGCCGAGGGCGCCCGGCGCTTCGTCTTCGAGGGACTCGAATGCGGCGGACACATCGGTCCGCGCGCCGCCTTCCCGCTCTGGGAGGAGCAGATCGAGCGCCTGCTCGCCTTCCCGCACGCGGAGGAACTCGACGTCCTGTTCGCCGGCGGCATCCACGACGAACGCTCCGCCGCCATGGTCGCGGCCGCCGCCGGGCCGCTGGCCGAACGAGGAGCCCGCGTCGGCGTCCTGATGGGCACGGCCTACCTCTTCACCGAGGAGGCCGTCGCCGCCGGTGCCGTCCTGCCCGGATTCCAGCAGGCCGCGCTCGACTGCGACACCACCACACTGCTGCGTACGGCTCCGGGACATGCCACCCGGTGCGCCGTCACGCCGTACGCCGACACCTTCACCGCCACGGCCGAGCGGCTGCGCGCGGACGGGGCGCGTCCGAACGAGGTCTGGGAGGAGCTGGAGAAACTCAACCTCGGCCGGCTGCGGATCGCCAGCAAGGGCCTGCGCCGCACCGGATCGGAGCACACGCCGGTCGGCGAGGACGAACAGCGCGCCGAAGGCCTCTACATGCTCGGGCAGATCGCCACCGCGCGCACGTCCGTCACCACCGTCGCAGCCCTCCACGCCCAGGTGACCGAGGGAGCGACCGCCCTTCTCGCCGAGCGCGCCCGGCTGCTCGCGGCCGACGAAGCCGTCCCGGAGACGGAGGAACGGGCGCCGCTGGAGATCGCCGTGGTCGGGATGGCCTGCCGGTATCCCGGCGCGGACGACCTCGCGGGGTACTGGGCCAACATCGTCGCCGGGACCGATTCGGTGACCGAGGTCCCCGCGGACCGCTGGGACACCGCCGCGTATCACGACCCCGACCCGGCGCGGGCGGGGGAGCGGACCCCGTCCCGGTGGGGCGGCTTCCTGGGCCCCGCGCCCTTCGATGCCCTCGCGCACGGCATCGCTCCCGCCTCCCTCGGCAGTATCGAGCCGGTCCAACTGCTCGCCCTCGACACAGCTGCACGCGCCCTCGCGGACGCCGGATACGCGCCCGGGCGGCACTTCGACCGGTCCCGCACCTCCGTGGTCTTCGGGGCCGAAGCGGGCACCGACCTCGCCGGTGCCTACGGCTTCCGAGCCCTGCACCGCGGCTACCTCGGCGACCTGCCGCCGGGTCTGGACGCCCAACTGCCCAGGCTGACCGAGGACTCCTTCCCCGGAGTGCTCGCGAACGTCATCGCAGGGCGCGTCGCCAACCGCCTCGACCTCGGCGGCGCCAACTGCACCATCGACGCCGCCTGCGCCTCCTCGCTCGCCGCCCTCGACCTGGCGTGCAAGCAACTCGGCGACGGGGACAGCGACATGGTGCTGTGCGGGGGCGCCGATGTGCACAACAGCATCAACGACTACCTGATGTTCGCCTCCGTACGGGCCCTCTCGCCCACCGGCCGGTGCCGGCCCTTCGACGCGAGCGCGGACGGCATCGCCCTCGGTGAAGGCGTCGCCTGCCTCGTCCTCAAACGGCTCGCCGACGCGGAACGCGACGGTGACCGCATCTACGCCGTCGTCCAGGCCGTCGGAGCATCCAGCGACGGCCGCTCCCTCGGCCTGACCGCACCACGCCCCGAAGGACAGCGCCGGGCCCTGGACCGCGCCTACGCACGGGCCGGGATCGAGCCCGCCGACATCGGACTGGTGGAGGCGCACGGCACGGGCACGGTCGTGGGTGACAGCGCGGAACTGTCCGTCCTCACCGAGGTCTTCGGCGGGCAGGAGACCGGCTTCTGCTCACTGGGCTCGGTCAAGTCGCAGCTCGGACACACCAAGTGTGCGGCCGGCCTCGCAGGCCTCATCAAGGCGGTGCGGGCCGTGCACTCCGGTGTACGGCCGCCGACGCTGCACCTGACCGGCCCCAACGCCGACTGGACCGCGGAGACCAGCCCCTTCTTCTTCGACACCGAGGCCAGACCGTGGGCCGCGCCCGCCGGCAACCGGCGGGCCGCCGTCAGTGCCTTCGGCTTCGGAGGCACCAACTACCACGCCGTGCTGACCGGGTACGCGCAGGCCGAGGAGCCCGAGCACGGCCTCGACGTCTGGCCCGCGGAACTCTTCCTGTTCCGTGGGGCCGACCGGCAGGCCGCGGTGCGCGCCGTCGACCGTCTCACCGCCCGCCTGGCACAGAACGACGCGGCCGGGCGGCCCTGGCCGCTGCGTGACCTGGCGGCCGAGGTCTCCACCCAGGACGGCCCGGTCCAGGTGGCCGTCGTCGCGACAGACCTCGACGACCTGGCCGAACAGCTGCCCCACGCCCGCGAGTTCACGGCCGGCGACGGAGTCCATGTGTCGCACGAGGGACGCGAGACCGGCCGGACGGCCTTCCTCTTCCCCGGTCAGGGCAGCCAGCGCCCGGGCATGATGGGCGACCTGTTCATCGCCTTCCCGCGCCTGCGCTCGGTGCTCCACGACGCGGACGCCGGCTGTGTTGCGGCCATGTATCCGCCCGCCGCGTTCACCGCCGAGGAGCGGGAAGCACAGCGGGCCGCCGTCACCGACACCCGGACGGCACAGCCGGCGCTCGGTCTCGCCGGGGCGGCGGCCCACCGCCTGCTCACCTCGCTCGGCGTACGCCCGGACTGCACGGCCGGCCACTCCTACGGCGAACTGGTCGCCCTGTGGGCGGCGGGTGCCTACGACACCACGACCCTGCTGCGGCTCAGCGACCGGCGTGCCGCGGCCATACTCGCCGCAGCGGGGGACGACCCGGGAGCCATGGCCGCCGTACCCTGCGCGCCGCAGGACATAGCGGGACCGCCGGCCGGCTGCGTCGTCGCCAACCACAACGCGCCCCGGCAGAGTGTCATCTCCGGTCCGACCGCGGCGGTGGAGGCCGCGGTGGCGGACCTGCGGGCAGCCGGCGTGGCCGCCGAGCGTATCCCGGTCGCCTGCGCCTTCCACAGCGAGGTCGTCGCCGGCGCCGCGGACCTGCTGTCCGCGGAACTCGCGGACGCGACGGTGACCGCCCCCGTCCTGCCGGTCTGGTCCAACACGACCGCCCGCCCCTACGGCACCGAACCCGCCGCCGTGCGGGAGCTGCTCGCCCGTCAGGTCGCCGAGCCCGTCCGGTTCGTCGACCAGATCGAGGCCATGTACGCGTCCGGCGTGCGGATCTTCGTGGAGGCCGGACCCGGCCGCGTCCTGAGCGGACTGGTGGGCCGCATCCTGGGCGACCGCCCGCACACCGCCGTACCCCTCGACGTCCGCGGTGAACACGGCCTGACGCGGCTGGTCACCGCGCTCGCCGAACTCGCCGCCGCAGGTGTCCCCGTCGATCCGGAACCGCTGTTCCGCGGCCGCGCCGCGGTGCTCCCCACCGAGGCACCCCGGCGCCCGGGCTGGCTGGTGGACGGGCATCTCGTACGGACGGCGGACGGTGTGCCGGTGGCAGGAGGGCTGCAGCCCGCCCGACGGGTGGAGGCATCAGCCCCGGCAGCAGCGGACGACCGCCGGGAGGACGCGGTCCTGGAGTATCTGCGCGGAGCGCGGGAGCTGGTCGCGGCCCAACGGGACGTCCTGCTCGGCTACTTGGGTGCAGGTGGGGAGACCCCGTCCCCGGTACGCGAGGCCGTGCCTCGGGAGTTCGTGCCGCAGGAGATCGTGGAGGAGTCGGCGACCGGCAGGCCCGCGGTGGACGAGGACCGCCCCCTGACACCTGCTCAGCTCCTGGACTCCGTACTGGAGATCATCCACATCCGGACCGGCTATCCGCGCGAGATGCTCGACCCGGCACTCGATCTGGAGGCCGACCTCTCGGTGGACTCCATCAAACGTGTGGAGATCATCGGGGCGCTGGCCGACCGGATCGGGCTGCCGTCCGGGACCGGCGGCGCCGAGGAGTCGGCGGTCGAGGAACTCGCCCGCATCAAGACGATCAGCGGCATCGTCGACTGGATCGTGGCCCGCGGTACGACCACGACCGGTCACGGTACGACGGTGGCCGAGGGCGCGGTGATCACGGCCGAACCGGGTCCGACAGCCGGTCCGGCCGGCAGCGAGCTGCCTGCCCCCGCAGCCGTCCCCGTCCCGCTGACCAGGCTGCTCGTCGAAGTCGCCTCGGTCGAGCCGCCCGCGACGCGGGACCCCGCCGACGCCCTGGCAGGACGGCAGTTCGCCGTCGTCGACGACGGCCTGGGTGTTGCCGTCGCCCTCGCGGCCGCACTGGAGGAGCACGGCGCGGAGGTGCGCACCGTGCACTCGGACCGGCTGGCCGATGCCGCGGGCTGCGACGGCGTCGTCGACCTCAGTGCCTTGCGCCCGGCGCCCACCCCCGTCCTGCCGGAAGGCTTCCGCGCCCTGCGGGACACCCTGGTGGCCGGGACGCGCCAGTTGCTGCTCGTCACCGGCTGCGGAGGAGCGTTCGGCAGGGGCGCCCCACCCGCGGACGCGGACGACGACATGCCGCCCCGGGGAATGCCCGAGGCCACGGACCCCATCCCCGGGGCAGGCCTGTACGGCTTCGCCCGCTCCGCCGCGATCGAGTATCCGGGCGCGGAGATCCGGGCCGTGGACATCGACCCCAAGGACCGTCCCGAACGGATCGCCTCGCATCTGATCGCCGAACTGTGCTCCCCGGACGAACCCGTCGCGGTCGGCTACACCAACGGCACCCGCAATGTGCTGCGTACCGTCCCCGCACCGCTGCCCGGCGGCGGACGGCGGCCTCTGCCTCTGAGCCGCGACTCCGTGGTCCTGCTCACCGGCGGGGCCCGCGGGATCACCGCCCGCACCGCCCTCGCCCTGGCGGACGCCACCGGCTGCCACATCGAACTCATCGGCCGTACGCCACCGCCCGACGACGTGGAGGATCCGGCACTCGCCCACGCCCTTGACCGGGTCGCGCTGCGTGCGGCCCTCGTCCACCAGGGACTGCGTACGCCCGCCGACATCGAGGCGGCCGCGACCCGGGTCCTCGCCGCCCGGGAGATCCGGGCCGGCCTGGACGCGCTGAGGCGCGTCGCGGCCTCCGTGCGCTACCACGCGGCGGATGTCACCGACCCGCAGGCCGTGCACGCGGTCGTCCGTGACATACGCGCCCGCCACGGCCGGCTCGACGGCATTGTGCACGGAGCCGGGACCATCGAGGACAGGCTGCTGTGCGACAAGGACCCGGCCTCCTTCGCCCGGGTCTTCGGCACCAAGGTCGACGGCGCACGTCACCTCGCCGACGCCGCGGCCGGCCACGGGGACGCCCCCGCACCCGAGTTCCTCGTCCTCTTCGGCAGCGTCGCCGGCGTCTTCGGCAACCGCGGCCAGGCGGACTACGCGGCCGCCAACGACGCCCTGGACACACTCGCCACCACCCCGGCCTGGTCGCGCCGCTTCCCCGGACGGGTCCTCGCCGTCGACTGGGGCCCCTGGGCCGCCGAGGCCGGCGGCATGGTGACTCCCGAGCTGGAACGGATGTACGCGAGCCGGGGAATCCCGCTGATCGACCCCGACGGCGGTACGGACGCGTTCCTGGCCGAGCTGGCACACGGGACCACGGGCCAGGTCGTGCTGCTGGCCGAGCAGCCCGGCAACGGGTTCGGAGGGCGGCCGTGACCGACCCGGGCCGCGGCCCCCGGCCCACCGACGCCGCGATCGTCGGGATGGGCGCGGTCTTTCCCGGCGCGGGCGACCTGGCCGCGTACCGCCGCAATCTCTACGCGGGCACCGACGCCATCACCGAGGTACCTCCCGGGCGCTGGGACCCGGAGGTGTACTACGACCCGCACGGCAGCGAAGGGCCGGCGCGCAGCGACCGCTTCTACTGCCGGCGCGGCGGCTTCATCGACGAGCTGACGGCCTTCGATCCGACCCGCTACGGCATCATGCCCGCGGCCGTGGCGGGAGCGGAGCCCGACCAGCTGCTCGCGCTGCGCGTGATCGCCGAAGCCGTCGCCGACGCCGGGGGAGAGGAGGCGCTGCCCGACGACCGCTCCCGGATCGGTGTGATCCTCGGCCGCGGCGGCTTCATGGGGGTCGCCACCGCCCGCCTCGACCAACGGGTCCGTACCGCACACCAGTTGGCGACGACCCTGCGCGAACTGGCCCCGGAACTGGGGGAGGACCGGATCACCGCGGTCCGCGATGCCTTCCAGGCCGGCCTCGGCCCTGAGCGGCCCGAGGCGTCGATCGGCCTCGTCCCCAGCTTCACGGCCGCGCGGACCGCCAACCGCCTCGACTTCCGCGGCCCCGCCTACACCCTCGACGCCGCATGCGCCTCCTCCCTGCTCGCGGTCGAGCAGGCGGCCGGGCTGCTGGCGGCCGGGAGCTGCGATCTGGTCGTGGCGGGGGCCGTGCACCACTGCCACATCGCCACCTTGTGGAGCGTCTTCACCCAGTTGCGGGCGCTGAGCCCCAGCCAGCGCATCCGCCCCTTCGACCGCCGCGCCGACGGCACCCTGCTGTCCGAGGGCACCGGAGTGGTCCTGCTGAAGCGGCTCGCCGACGCCGAACGGGACGGTGACCGTGTCTACGCCGTCGTCCGGGGTGCCGGTGTCGCGGGCGACGGACGAGCGGCGAGCCTGATGAGCCCTCTCGTGGACGGACAGGTACGCGCACTCGAACTTGCCTGGAAGCAGAGCGGCCTGGACCCGACCGCCCCCGACGCACTCGGCCTGCTCGAAGCCCACGGCACCGGGACCCCGGTGGGAGACGAGGCCGAACTCATCACTCTGGCGCGGGTGTTCGGGTCGCGGGAGGCGGGCGGTGAATCCGTCGCGATGGGCTCCGTGAAGTCGATGCTCGGGCACACCATGCAGGCGTCCGGGATGGCGGGTCTGATCAAGGCCGTACTCGCCGTGCACGACGGGACCCTGCCGCCGACCCTCCATGTGGACGATCCGCACGAAGGGTTCGCCCGGACGCGGATGCGCCCGGTCACGGCGGCAGAGCCGTGGGAGCGTGGCCGGGCACCGCGTCGGGCGGGTGTGAACGCGTTCGGCTTCGGCGGAATCAACGCACATGTGGTGGTGGAAGAAGCCCCGGGGGTGAGGTTGTCGGGCGCCGTGGGGCCGCGGCCCGCGGGTGCGGGGGCGGCGGTTTCCCGTGCCGTGGCGCAGTCGCCCGTCCCGTTCGCGGGGGCCACCGGGGCCGCCATGGTCACCGGGACCGCCCGGGCCGGCGAGGATGTGCTCCTGCTCTCGGCCACAGGCCCGGAGGAGCTGGCCGCCTCCCTCGCGCGCCACCCGGATCCGGCGGTCGATCCGGCGGCGGAGTCCCGCGGCGGACCCTGCCGGCTCGCTGTCCTCGGGCCCACCCCGAAGCGCCTGGCCCTGGCCGCCTCGGTCGTCGCCAGGGGACGGCCGTGGCGCGGCCGGGGCGGCGTGTGGTTCACGCCGGACCCGCTGCTCGCGTCCGACGACGCCCGGCTGGCGTTCGTCTTCCCCGGCCTGGAGCCGGACCTCGTACCCGACGTGGACGACGTCGCGGATCTGCTCCGGCTGCCGAGGCCCACCCTGACCGGCGGCGGCACACTGGTGGAACGGGCCGTCGACGCCATCGCCACCGGCCGGTTCTTCTCCCGCGTTCTGCCCGAACTCGGCATCCAGCCCGACCTGTTGGCGGGACACAGCCTGGGGGAGTGGACCGCCATGGTGGCCGCGGGGATGTATCCGCAGCAGGCGGTCGACACCTTCATCGACTCCCTCAGGCCGGGAGATCTCGACGTGCCCGACCTTGTCTACGCGGCGCTCGGCTGCGGGGCGCGACAGGCCACCGAGGCGCTGCGCGGACTCGACCGCATCGCGGTCAGTCATGACAACTGCCCGCACCAGTCGGTGCTGTGCGGGGAACCCGGGCCGGTGGCGGCGGCAATGGCCAGACTGGCCGACCAGGGGGTTCTCGCGCAGGAGCTGCCCTTCCGGTCGGGCTTCCACACACCGATGTGGGCGCCGTATCTCGACCAGGTGCGCGCCGCGTTCGGCAGACTGCCACTACGCCCGCCGACCGTACCGGTCTGGTCGGCGACGACCGTCTCGCCGTACCCGGATGCCGACCACGAGATCCGCGACGTGGTGCTGCGACACCTCCTGGAGCCGGTGCGCTTCCGGGAGTTGACGACACGGCTGTACGCCGAGGGGGTGCGGGGCTTCGTCCAGCTGGGCCCGGGCAGCCTCCCCGGTTTTGTGGGGGACACACTCCACGGCCAGAGCCATCTGGTCGTCCCCGCGGGCGCCGTCCCGGGTGAGGGAGTTGCCCAACTGCGCAGCCTGGCGGCGGCGTTGTGGACGGAGGGTCTGCAGCCGCACTGGGAACGACTGCTGGAGGGCCGCCCGTCCTCGCCCCGCCCCGCGCGGGTGCCGCCATCCATGGCCTCGGACGCACCGCCGCGCCCGGCTGCCGGCGAGCCGGGCGGACTGCGGCTCGACTTGGGTTCGCCCCTCGTACGCCTCGACGGAAAGACGCCTCGGCTCACCCTCGGCACCGGCCGGGTGAGGAGCGCCGTCGAGCGCCCGGTACTGCTGTCGGCCCTGGACGCGGTGCTCGACGAGACGGAGAACGCCGTACGGAGTGTGGCCGACGCCTGGCGCTCGACGGCAGCACCCGCACCTTCCCTGACGCGCGAAGCGGCCGCACCCGCACGTTCCCTGGCCCGCGAGGCAGCCGGACCCGCACGTTCCCCGGCCCGGGAAGTGGCCGCGCGCTCCCTGGCTCCCCAGGAAGCCGCACCCTCCCGCCCCGAAGCCCGCGCGGCCACTGCTCCCACGGCCCGACCGACGGCCGCGGTCCCGTCTCCCGCCCGCCGGACCCGGCGGCAGCTCTCCCTGGAGACGATGCCGTACGTCCGCGACCACTGCGTCTACCTTCAGCCGGACGACTGGCCCGAGCCTGCCGACCGGTTCCCCGTCGTCCCCATGACCACGCTGCTGGAGTTGGCCGCCGACGCCGCTCGCGAGGCCGTGCCGGGTCGGCCGGTGACCGGCTTCGAGGACGTACGCGCCCTGCGCTGGCTGCCCGTCGCCCCGCCCGTGGACGCCGACATCACCGCGACACCCTCCGTGGAGCCCTTGGGGGCGGACGGCGTACGCGTACGCGTGGAGATCGCCGGCAGCGCGACCGTCACCGTCGTCCTGGCCGGCCGCCACTCCTCCGCACCGGCCCCCGATCGCTCGCCGCTGATCGGTGAAGGACCGCCTCCCGTCAGCGCCGAGGCCCTCTACCGCGACCGGTGGATGTTCCACGGGCCCGCCTTCGCAGGGGTCCGCCGCGTGGACGCCGTCGCCGAGGACGGCATCCGCGGCGTGCTGCGGGCCCTGCCCGCGCCCGGCGCGCTGCTCGATGCCGCGGGGCAGCTCCTGGGGCACTGGATGCAGTTGCGGCTTCCCGAGGACCGCCTCGTCTTCCCGGCCTCGCTGGAGCGGATCCACCTGTACGGTCCCGCACCCCGCGAGGGTGCACTGCTCGGTGCCACGGCGCGGATCCGAGCCGTACGACCGGACTCCGTACGCGGGGATGTGGAACTCACCGCCGGTGACGGCACGGTCTGGGCCCGCCTCGAGGGCTGGACGTACCGGCGCTTCGCGGCCGACGAGCGGGTGTGGCCGATGAAGTTCACCCCGGAGATCTGCGGCATCGGCGAGCCGCAGCCCGGCGGCTGGTGTCTGGCCAGACGCCGCTGGAGCGACCCCGCGTCGCAGGAACTGGTCATGCGCCGCTACCTGGGAGCCGACGAGCGCGCTGCGTACGAGGGACGTCCTCCACGTGCCCGTTCGGCCTGGCTGCTCGGGCGGATCGCCGCCAAGGACGCGGTACGGCAGGCCCTGTGGGACACCGGCGCGGGGCCCCTCTTCCCCGTGGAGATCCCCATAGGCAACGACTCGCTCGGCCGCCCCGTCCCCGAGGGCCCCCTCGCCGCCGGTCTGCGACTCTCCCTCGCGCACAAGGACCGGATGGCGGTCGCCCGCGTTCACACCGGCAGCTCCGTCGGTATCGACATCGAAGCCGTCACGGACGACCCGGACGCCCTGACCCGGATCGCGCTCACCGCCGACGAGCGGCGGCTCGCCGAGGACCTCGCGGCGCGGGAGGGAATCGGTCACGCGCAGGCGACCACCGTGCTCTGGTGCGCCAAGGAGGCCGCGGCGAAGGCGGAGGGCAGCGGGCTCGGCGGCCGCCCCCGGCAGTGGACCGTCGCGGAGGGGCCCGCCGGACTGCTCGTGAGCTCCCCCGAGGGCAACGGCCACAGCATCCGGACCACCACCGTCCTCGGACCAGCCGAGCCGGACCGCACCCCCGAGACGTTCGTCGTCGCCTGGACGGTCCCGGCGCCCACCCCCACCCATCGAGTCACCCCCACCCCCACGGAGGCCGGCCATGGCATCTGACCCCACCGCCGAACGCATACTCGCCGAGATCACCGTCATGCTCGTCGAGACCGTGGGCGACGACTTCCTGCTGGAGGAGGAGGTCACCGCGGACACCACCTTCAACGAGGATCTGGCCCTGGAGAGCATCGAGTTCGTCGCCTTCGCCGAGCTGCTTCAGCAGCGCTACGGCACGGCCGTGGATCTCATGGCCTTCCTGGCCGAGAAGGACATGGAGGAGATCCTGGCGATGACGGTCGGCGATCTGGTGGCCCACATCGCGGGCAGGCTCCCCACGACACCGGCCCCGGTCGTCTGAGCCGGCATGCCCCTCGTCCACGCCAACTCCCTGCGCTTCCACGTCCACCGGCCGCCCGGCGACCGCACCGGCGCGACCGCCGTGTTCCTCCACGGCCTGGTCGTGGACAACCTCTCCAGCTTCTACGCCACCCTCGCGGTCCCCGCCGCCCAGGCCGGCCACGACATCGTCCTGTACGACCTGCGCGGCCACGGCCGCTCCGAACGCCCGCCCACCGGCTACGACATCGCCACCGCCGTGCAGGACCTGACCGCGGTGCTGACCGCCCTCGGCCTCGACGAGCGTCCCGTCCACCTCATCGGCAACAGCTACGGCGGCACGATCGCGCTGCACACCGCACTCGCACGCCCCGACCTCGTCGCCGGACTCGTCCTGGTGGAGGCCCCGCTGACCGGACCCTGGATCGAGAACATGCTCGACACGCTGTCCGTCGCGGCCCTCGCCCTGGAAGGGAGCCAGGTCCCGCAGGAACTCTCCTCCATCGGCGCGCGCAAGGCCGCTCGGCTGACCGCCACCGCCGACGAACTCCTCAACCGCACCAGCATGATCGACGACATCGCTGCGAGCCGGCCCTTCACCCCCGACGATTTCGCCCGCGTGCGCTGCCCGGTCCTCGCCGTTTGCGGCGAACACTCCGAACTTGTCCCCGGTGCACGGGAATTGGTCCACCACGCCTCCGACTGCACACTGCGCATCCTGCCGGGCCTCGGTCACGACGTCCTTCAAGGAGGCACCGACGACCTGCGGCACGCCGTGCTCGGCCGACTCGCCGAAGCGGCCGGCCTCCGAGAGACGCGACACGCCGGCGCGGTGGTCGTATGAAGGTCCTCTTCGTCGTCCCGCCGCTGGCCGGGCACATCAACCCGACGGTCGCCGTCGCCGCCGAACTCGCCGCGCGCGGGCACCGGGTCGCCTGGACCGGACCGGCCGAAGTCCTGCCCCGGCTGCTGCCGGCGGACGCGCGGCTCTTCCCGTCCGGCGACCGTCCCGGCCCCCGCGGCTACGGCGCGCTGCACACACACTGGCGCGATCTGCGGGGAGTCGCCGCGCTCCGCTTCCTGTGGTCGGAAGCGCTCATCCCGCTCGCCCACGCCATGATTCCCGGCGTCGAGGCGGCGGTCGACTCCTACGCTCCCGATGTCCTGGTCGTCGACCAGCAGGCACTCGCCGGAGCGGTGGTCGCCGAGCGGCGGGGGCTGCCCTGGGCGACATCGGCGACGACATCGGCCGAGTTCACCCGGCCCTTCGCGGGCTTCCCCAAGGTGGCCGACTGGGTGATGGATCAGCTGGCAGGGCTGCTCGCGGACTGCGGGTCGGACCCCGGCTGGGACCCCCGCTTCTCCGACCGTCTGGTCCTCGTCTTCTCCACCCTCGAACTGGTCGGTGAGCACGCGTCTCACCCCGGGCACTTCGCCTTCGTCGGCCCCGCGTTGAGCCCTCGTCCCTCCGACGGCTCCGCCTTCCCGTGGCAGCGGCTCGACCCCCTGAGACACCGGGTCCTGGTGTCGCTCGGCACCCTGAACGGCGAGGCGGGCGGCCGCTTCTACGCCGCCGTCCTCCAGGCCGCCGAACAGCTCGCCGACCGGGCGCAGTTGATCCTCGCGGCTCCGCCCGACGCCGTCGGCGAGGTTCCCGATCACGTCCTGCACCAGGAACGCGTACCCCAACTGCCCTTGCTGCCGCACCTCGACGCCGTGGTGTCCCACGGCGGCCACAACACCGTATGCGAATCCCTCGCGTACGGACTGCCACTCGTCGTCGCCCCGATCCGGGACGACCAGCCGATCGTCGCCGAGCAGGTCACCACCGCCGGTGCGGGCCTGCGGGTCCGCTTCGGCCGGCCCCGCGCGGCCGAGCTCCACGACGCCATCGCCGCCGTACTCGACAACCCCGTCCACCGCGGGGCAGCCCGCCGTATCCAGGCATCGTTCGCCGCCGCGGGCGGTGCCGCGGCCGCGGCCGACCGGTTGGAGAAACTCCTATGACACCGTCCCCGACCGACATTCCGTGGGCCGCCGTCGTCGCCCTGGCCGGGCTGACAGCGGGCACCGTGCGCGCCCGCCGAAGACTGCGCACCCTGCCCGTACTGGACCCGCTCGCCCCTGCGAACGGCACGGCCCCGTCCGGTGAATGGCATCTGATCACAGCCCGCGGGGTCGACGTCGACGCGGCGACCCTGCGCGCCGCGATCGCCCACGCCGAACGGGCCGGCCTCCAGGTGGTCGACCTGATACCCGGCAGGCTCGACACGGAACGGGCCCTGAGCCTGCTCCGCCTCCTCGACCGCAGCGCCGCGCGCTACGACCGCACCGCCGACGGCCGTGGAGCGGGACACGCTCTCCTCGTCGCCGAGGACGTCCTGCGTCGGTCGGGGATCGACGACGGCACCGGCGCCGCCCGTGAACCCGCCGAACTGCACACCCTGCTGGGGCGTCTGAAGGAGTACGCCCCCGCCGGGACCGGAGTCGCCATCGCGCCCGGCCTGACCGTCCCGCCGCCCGATCCCTCCCGCCGGGGAGCGGAGCTGCGCGCACAGGGGCTGCCCACCGGCCTGCTGACCGTCGCTCAACTGGCCGGTCTCGGGCTGCTGACGCGCGCCGCCGTCGCGGACGGCGGATGGGGAGCAGCGGCAGCCGCCCTGTACTGGCTCCAGCCGGCCCTGGTCCTCGGCGGGCCGCAGCGACCGCTGCGCCCGGCCGACCTCCTCCTCGCGACCGCGGCGCGCCCCTTCAAGTCCTTGGCCTCTGCGATCCGTACGGCCGCCGACGAGCGCTCCGGATCCGGTGCGGCCACCGCCGAACTGGAGGCGCTGCGCCCCGTCTACGCCGCCGAGCTCAAGGCGGGTACCGACCGGTTCTTCGAGCCCCGGCGCCCCGACTGCCCCTGGTGCGGCTCGACCGAACTCTCCGTCCGCATCCGCGTCCCCGACCTCCTCCAGGGCAAACCGGGCCGCTTCACCCTCGAACAGTGCGGCGACTGCGGACACGTCTTCCAGAATCCCCGACTCTCCCTGGACGGACTCGACTTCTACTACCGCGACTTCTACGAGGGCCTCGGAGTGTCGGGCGCGGCCCAGGTGTTCGGCACGATGGGCCGTTCCTACCGGGCGCGCGCCGCGATGCTCCAGCCGTTCGGAACGCCCGCCGCATGGCTCGACGTGGGCACCGGCCACGGCCACTTCTGCGACAGCGCACGTGACGTCTGGCCCGGAACCCGTTTCGACGGCCTGGACATGAGCCCCGCGGTGCGTGAGGCGGAGGTACGGGGCTGGGTCGCCGCCGCCCACCAGGGCCAGTTCCCCGAACTCGCCACCGGCCTCGTCGACCGCTACGACACCGTCAGCATGTTCCACTACCTCGAACACACCCGGGAACCGCTCGCCGAACTCGACGCGGCAGCGGCCGTCCTGCCCCCCGGCGGCCATCTGATCATCGAGCTCCCGGACCCCGAGTCCCGGCTCTCCCGGGTGCTCGGCCCGCACTGGCTGCCGTGGTTCCAGCCCCAGCACCAGCACCTCATCCCGATCGGCAACCTCCGCAAGGCACTGGAGAGCCGCGGATTCACGGTGCTGGCGGAGGAACACGGCACGGCGCACCAGTCCTGCGACTTCGTCGGGGCCGTCCTGCTGACGGCGAACCGGCTCGCGCCTCATCCGTACGCCCCGTGGGGCGAGGGCAGAGCGACCCGCACACGGCGTGTCGTCCGCACGGCCGTGCACACCGCGGCGCTGCCGTGCTTCGTCGTCGCGGCCGGTCTCGACGCCGCGCGTGCGGCGGTCGCCCGGCGTACGGAGGGCGGCAACGCATACCGGCTGCTGGCCCGCAAGACACCGGAGGCGGGGTGACGGACACCGGGAGCCGCACTGGCGGCGGAGCGGGGACGAGAATCGTGCCGGGCGTGCCGGACATCGCACGCCGCCACACCGCCGACCCGCTCTTCCGCCTGGTGGCCTTCGCCCTCGAATCCGCCCACGGCCGTCCGCCGGCCACGGTGTGGAGCGCCCCGCACGCCTTCCACCTCGCGGCGCGCCACACCGTCGCCGCCGCGGGCTGGCCGGTGGCGGCGGCCGCGGCACCACGCGACGACGGCCTGGTGCGGCTGAGTTCGCTGGCCCACCCGGCGCAGAGCTGCGAGTTCCGGCTCAGCGGTCCCTCGACGTCGCATCCCGAGTGGGCGGCCCGCAGCTACGTCCTGCTGCGCACCATGGCCCGTGCCGGATACGGCCGGGGCGGCGCCGATCTGCACATCCACTCCACGCTGACCCCGGCGACCGGGCTCTCCAGCACCGAGCCGCTGGAGTGCGCCGTGGCGCTCGCGATCGCCGAACTGCACACCACCGGCGCCGGAACGCGCCCGCCCCGAGGGCGCCTCGCGTCCCTGGCGAGGTCCGCGTCCCCGGACGGCGACGCGGCACTGCGCGAGGCCGTCCTGTTCGGCCGCCCCGGCCGGGCGCTGGTGCTCGAAGGCGGCCGCAGACGCCGGATCGACTTCGATCCTCCCGCACAGGGGGCCAGGCTGATGTTGCTGGTGACCCGCGGCGAGGGCCTCGGCGCGGACGACGTCCGCCGGGCGCAGGAGTGCGCCCGGCGGACCGGAGCCCTGGCCGCCTGGCGACCGGGTAGGGGTCCCGGACGGAGCACGCTCGTGCTGCTGCCGCAGGACCGGCTGACACCCGTCCGTACCGCGGTGGCGCAGGAGTTCCGGGCCGCCGGTCTGCCGGTGCCGCGCTTCCTGACCATCGAGGTGGCGGGACCGGCCCGCCGCGAGGAGTGAGGAGGACCGCGACAGTCCTGAACACGGATGACACCCGGCAGCGATGACGTCCACACTGAGCCGTGCGAGTCGATCAGACGCTCAACGTCACCCTGGCCAGGGCCTTCGTCCCCATGGCGATCATCGTCGCTGCACCGGTTCTGCTCGTCGCCGGTGCACCGATCCATCGCCGCTACCTGCGACACGTCCACCGAGACGACGCACCCGCCCTCGTCGACAAGCCCATGGGACGGGTGAGCGTCCACTACTTCGTCGTGAACAGCCGACTCCTCCACTGGCTGTGTCTGCCCACGGAGACCTTGAGCCGACGAGCCCGCGCCGGACGAGCCCGCGCCGGACGAGCCGCAAGGCGGCGACCGCCCGCCTGACCCGGCCGCGATGTCAGTGGTGCCTGCGATGGTGTGAGACATGGACGAGTTGATGCGTGGCCGGGTGTACGGCGCTGACCATGACGATCCCGATCCGGGCCCGCGGCCCGGGCACGTCTATCGCGAGCTGGTCGGGGGGCCGCTGGACGGGCTGCTGCTGGATGTCACCGACTGGCCCGCGGCACAGCTGGCGGAGGGGGCCGCGCTGCCCACCGAGCTCGGTTCCTTCGGGCCCGGCGGCCGTGCGGCGTACGGCCCACGGGCCGGTGACCCACGGCGCTGGGACTGGACGGGCGACGTCCGCTGACCCCGCCCGCACACCACCCTGCGTCCCGGCCCCCGCGCCCACGGGAGGGGGTGGACGGTCATCGCCGCAGGGTGGACCGTAGACTCGGTTCCCGCTTCCGGCCGCCGGCGGGGAGCGGGAAGCCGTTCGAAGGAAGGACCTCACGACCGTGAGCACCGCGGACCGATCAGACGCCCCCATCTACGCAGAGCTCGTCGACGAGCGAGGGGACGTCCCGGCCGAAGCACGCAGAACGGCCGAGCAGGCCCAGCAGCAGCTCGAGCAGACGATGAACTTCCGCGCCCGGGCGCACGGCTACAGCTGAGGTACTCGCCGCAGACGTGCCACGGGCCGACCGCGCCGCAGCGCGTACCGCCCGCAGCGGCGCAACTGCCCGGGCAGACCGTTCGCCCGCTGTCCGCCGTGGGTGATGAACGCGTTCACGGGCGTCAGCGGATCGGCGCCCATGGTCCGTGCCAGCAGGACGCCGGCGGCCAGCGGCAACAGGACGCCGACGAGGGCGGCCCCGGTGACGGAGACGTGCTGGAGGCGGGGGCGGCGGGCCGCGTCAGGTGTCATGGCCGCTATTCGACCAGCTCGGAAGCCGGCCGGTATCGGCTCGGATACTCAGCCGAACGCGCCCCATGTACTCACCCCGGCCGAGGTGTGACCCAGGAGGTCAGACGGTGTCCCAGGGCACGGCTTCGTACGCCGCCGTGACGCCGGCCATGAACTCACGGGCGACGGGGAACTCGACGTCGTCGATCCGGCCCACCGGACTGATGCCGTGGGAGTTGGTGACGAACGCGGCGCGGTAGCGGGGCAGATCGCCGAGGGTGACAGGTCGGCGGACCGACGGCAGCCGCGGCTCCAGCAGCGCCATCGTCATCCCCCGCAGACAAGGAGCGTCGGGCCAGACGACGTGCTCGCCGTCCCAGAAGGCGATGTTGGTGATGGCGCCCTCGGTGACCAGGCCCTCGGGGGTGGTGAGCAGCGCTTCGTCGGCGCCCCTGGCCTCGGCCTCGTCGAGGGCTCGGTTCTGCACTGCTCCGTCGAGATGCTTGATCCGCGGAGTGTGGCGGACGTACGGCACGGAGACGAGGCGCAACGGCCCGGTCGCCGCGACCTGGGGCCCCCGCACCGTAACCCTCAGCGTCGCCCGGCTGTCGCCGTCCGGCCAGTGGACATGGACCCGCACGGACGCGTCCTCGCGCCCCGAGGCGGCGAGCGCCTGCCGGATCTCCGCCCGCACCCGCTCGCCGTCCAGGCCTGCCCGGCCGAGGTACTCCCGGGTCGCCGCGTCCAGTCGGCCGAGATGGAGCGCCAGGCCCCGCACTCGACCGCCACGCACCTGCATGGCGGTGAAGTGACCGGGACCGGTCAGCGCGGGCGCCGCGAGTGCGGAGTCGACGGCAGGCGCCCCGTTGATCTCTGTGTACGTGGTCTCTGCGCAGGTCAAGCGATCCCCCTCGGCGCGGGTCGGGCGGACTCGCCGGGCAGGGCCACCGGATCCGACACCCGCGCGCCGTGCGAAACGGTGCGGGGCGTCGGGATGCCGTGGCCAGGGCGGGTCAGTGACGCAGGAAAGAGTCTCCGTGGGTGTTCACATAGGCCTCGAGCGCGGTGAGCGCGTCCTGGGTGGCCTGCGGGCTGCCGCTGCCACGGCGCTCCGCGTAGTACGCGGCGCCGAGCTTCTTCAGCAGGTCACCGCCGGCCTTCTGCTGCTGCACATCGTCGACCTTCTGCTTGCCCTGCTGCAGCGCGGACTGCGCCTGCTCCTTGGCTCGGTCGAGGAACCCGGCCATGTCTGCCTCCTGAGGATCAGTGGTACCTACTGGCACAACGTGATCAGTGCCGCCCGGGTTCCGCAGTGGCGGGATGCGTCGCCGTTCCACCCGAACGGGCCCGTCGACGCGGCCTGCCGACCCCTTGCCGGTCCGGGCTGCCGTCCGGGCTCGCGGAGCCCTCCGGGTCCGTGCACGTGCGCCGCTGCTGATCCCTCCCGCCGCAGTGGCGATCGTTGTTACGGTTCGCCGATGCCTGACTCTTCGCGCGATTCGGCCGACGGTGCCGGCTGGGGTACCAAGGAACGCGGCTCGTACAAGGAGTTGATGCCGCAGCACGTCGAAAAGCTGTCCTGGCTCAATCCGAGGACGCTGTGGCCGGCCCGGAACGGCGTCCTGGCCTCGTGGTTCGGCGACCCCACCAACGACCACCGGCAGCGCTGGGTGGAGCGGATGGCGGCCGATGGCGCCCCCGCCGACCTGGTGATCCGGCGTGACGACCCCGAGCACTTCTCGTTCATGCTCATCGCCGACACCGGTGAGGGAGACGACCCGCAGTACGCGGTGGTCCCCGGCTTCCTGGCGGCGAGCCGGGGAACGCGCTTCGCCGTGCTGGCCAGCGATGTCGTCTACCCGGTCGGCAACGCCGACGAGTACGGCACGAAGTTCTTCCGCCCCTACAAGGACTATCCGGCGCCCATCTACGCCGTGCCCGGCAACCACGACTGGTACGACGACATCAACGGCTTCATGCGGGTGTTCTGCGACGCCCCGGCCCTGCCGCAGGACGCCGTCCCGCGGGCGCGGCCGCTCAGCCGGGCGTGGCTGCGCTCCCTGCTGTGGCGGAAACCGCGGACACCCGACGAGCAACGTCTCGCCGAGGCGCGGCAGTTGCGCTCGGCGCCGGCCCAACGGGCCGTACAGCCGGGCCCGTACTGGGCCGTCGACGCCGGCCCCGTGCGCGTCATAGGGATAGACACCGGCCTGCTGGGCGGGATCGACGCCGAGCAGGGCCGCTGGCTGCGTGAGGTCTCGCGGGGCGACACCCCCAAGATCCTGGTGACGGGCTCGCCGCTCTATGTGGACGCCGAGCACGAGCCGTGTCCGATCGAGGGCGGCGGCACGGTCGACGACATCGTGCGGAACCCCGCGCACCACTATGTCGCCGCGATCGGCGGCGACATACACAACTACCAGCGCTACCCGGTGAACGTGGACGGCCGCACCATCCAGTACGTGGTGGCCGGCGGCGGGGGCGCGTTCATGCACGCCACGCACACCATTCCACGGGTCTCCGTCGCCCAGGTCACCGAGGACGACTTCCGCTGCTACCCGTTGCGCGGCGACTCGCTCGCCTCCTACAGCAGGCTCTACGGCCGCAGGCTGCACATGCGCCGCTTCTTCGAGCTCAGCGAGGCGCAGGCCGCCGCCGTCGTCGCCCATCGCCTCGGCATCCGCCCGACCCGGGCCGCCGGACCCCCGGCACGCGTGACCCTCCGCACCCGCGTCGTGGCGTCCCTGCTGGGTGCCGGCAGCCGCCCCCAGCGCGCCTCGTGGCTGCGCCTCCCGGTCCGCAAGACCTACACGCAGCTGTTCTCGCCCGGCTCGGCGACGTACAGCCCTCCGTTCTTCAAGTGCTTCCTACGACTGGACGTCACCCCGGAATCGGTTCGTCTGCGCTGCTTCTCCGCGACCGGGAACCGGGAAGCCGAACTCGACCCGCCGGTGGAGGACGATGTGACGATCCCTCTGAAGTGACCGCCCTCCGACCCGACCAGCCCCACCCGGCCGTGTGCCGCTCGACAGGAGACCCCCATGCCTTTCGCCGATGAACTCATCGGGCGGACCACGGCCGAAGCCCTCACGAACGCCGTGCGGGGCGCGGCCCCCGACGCGCCCCTCAAAGCCCTGCGCGCCGCGGCCTCCGCGCTCGGACCGCTGTCGCTGCGGGAGCGCAGCGACCTGCTGCGCGACGCGCTGATCGAGGATCTGCCGGGCGACTACGCGGCGTTCGCCCGAACCGTACGAGCCGCCCGCGACGGCGGCCCCGAGTTCAGCGGCTGGCTGATCTGGCCGGTCACCAGCGCCGTCGCGGCGAAAGCGGTCGACGAAGGAACCGACGAGGCATTCGACGACGCCCTTCGGCTGCTGGCCGAGCTGACCTCACGGCTCACCTCGGAATTCGCCGTCCGCCGGCTCCTCAACCACGACCTCGACCGCGCACTGGAAACCGTCGCGACGTGGACGACATCGGACGACGCCGACGTACGCCGCCTCGCCTCGGAAGGAACGAGACCCTTCCTGCCCTGGTCCGCCCGCGTCCCGCGCATCCTGGCCGAACCCCGCGCGACCCTGCCCGTCATCAACGCCCTCTACCGCGACGAGAGCGAGTACGTCAGGCGCTCCGTCGCCAACCATCTGAACGACCTCAGCCGTGGGCACCCCGACCTTGTGGTCGAAACGGCGGCCGCCTGGCTCGCCGACCCGGACGACAACACCGAACGCCTGGTCCGCCACGGGCTGCGCACCCTCGTCAAGAAGGGCCACCCCGGGGCGCTCGGCCTCCTGGGCTTCGCCCCGGCGGCCATCGAGGTGACCGGTCCCCACCTGTCCGCCGACGGCATCGCGTTCGGCGGCACCCTCGGTTTCACCGCGACGGTCCGCAACACCGGCCCGGAGCCGGCGCGGCTCGCGGTCGACTACATCGTTCACCACCGGAAGGCCAACGGCACGCAGACCGAGAAGATCTTCAAGCTCACGACGCTGACCCTCGAACCGGGCGAACGCTTCGACATCGCCCGCGACCACTCGTTCCGCGCGATCACGACGAGGCGCTACTACCCGGGCGCCCACGCGGTCGAGCTCCAGGTCAACGGTGTCCGCTCCGGCCGCGCGGAGTTCACGCTGCTGCCGCCCGGATGAGAATCTCCCGTCCGGAACTCGCCCGCGACGACGCGGCGTTGTCTCACCGGTCCGCGGGAGCGAGGGCTCACGCCGTGCGTCACCGCATGCCGAAGAGCTGCGTCCAGTACGTACCCCCGGGGCCGCCGCTCGCGAAGCCCACGCCGAGGTGCGTGAAGTCCGGCTTCAGGATGTTGGCGCGGTGTCCCGGGCTGTTCATCCAGCCCTGGACCACCGCGGCGGCGGAGCGCTGACCGAAGGCGATGTTCTCGCCGATACCCCGGTGGTCACTGCCCGCGGCGGCCGCCCGGTCCCATGGCTGGAGACCCTCGGGCGAGGTGTGGGAGTAGAAGCCGCGCGCGGCCATGTCGGCGCTGTAGGCCTGCGCCACGCCGGCCAGGACCGGATCGGGTGCCAGCGGCGACAGCCCCGCGACGGCCCGTTCCGCGTTCGTACGGGACAGGACCTCGGCGACCGTACGGGCCAGGCCGTCCGGCGTGAGGGGCCGGGCCCACAGCGCGGTCCAGTAGGTCTCTCCCCGGCCGTCCACCGCGGAAGCCACACCGAAGTGGGTGAAGTCGCGGCCCGTCACGGTGCTCCGGTCGGAGGCTCCGTCGAGGCAGTGGGCGAGGAACTGATCCGGAGTGCGCGGACCCGAGACGAGGTGCTCGGCGAGGTCCAGATAGGCGAATCCATGGGCGGTGACGAGCTGGTACACCGATCGCCCGTCGGGTCCCTCGGTGCCGAGGCGGTTCTGCCGGGCCATCGCGGTGGCATGCGCCTGGGCCGCGGCCGTGAGGGCGGGAGCCGGAGTGACGGGCGGGACGCCGACCCGCTGCCGCTCGGCGTTCACGAGTGACGTGAACGCGTCCGGCGGCCCTCCCGCGGGAGCTGCGGGAGGCGCGACCTCGGACGTGCCGTCGTCCGACACATCGACGCCGAAGTCACGTGCCACGCCCGCGAGGCCGTCCGCGTACCCCTGGCCGAGGGCACGCAGCTTCCACGCACCGCGGTGGCGGTAGACCTCGGCCAGTAGCAGCACACTCTCCTGTCCCGCCGGAGGCGGTGTGAAGCGGGTGAGCGTGCGGTTCGACAGATCGGCGACCTCCATCCTGGGGGAGGGGAGGCGGCTGAGCGGGGTGCCGGGTGAGGAGGAGCTGACGACCAGGGTGACGCGCCCGGCGCCCGGGCGAAGCCCCTGCCGGTCCAGCGTCACGGCCGCCGTGCCGAGGCGGACACCGGGCGCCGACGGCTGGTTCCAGAAGACGAAGTCGCCGTCGTCGCGGACCCTGCCGTCGTCACCCGTGACCAGCACGGAAAGGTCGAAGGGGCCCGGCACGCGGAAAGTGAGCGTGCCGTGCGGCAAGGGGACGTTGCCGCCCGGAACCAATTCGCTCATGACCGTCGCCTTCGCGGTGTACGTGCCCCGCAGGAGCCTTGCGGGCCCCTCGTTCGCAGGCCTCAGTCCGCTCAACGGAGTACGGCCCGTCCCGGGTTCCCGGCCGGCCCGGCTCTACGGCCGGGCGGGCTTGCCCTTCGTGCCGATCCAGGTGTGGAACAGCCTGTCGAGGTCCTTGCCGGACTGCCGCTCACAGAGGCGGACGAACTGCGCGGTGGTTCCGTGACCGTCGTGGTGGTCGGTCGCCCAGGTGCGCAGGATCCGCAGGAAGGTCCTGTCGCCGACCGCCTTGCGCAGCTGGTGCAGAGCCATCGCCCCGCGGGAGTACACGGGTGCGCCGAAGATGTTCGCTCCGCTGCCCGGGTCGGCCGGCGGGAACGCCCACAGTTCGCTGCTCGCGGGTTCGGCGTACAGGGCGTCGAAGGCCTTCTGCGCGCTGTCGCCGCCGTGCTGCTCCGCGTAGAGCCACTCGGCGTAGGTCGCGAAGCCCTCGTTCAGCCAGATGTCCTTCCAGCTGGTGAGCGACACGGAGTTGCCGAACCACTGGTGTGCGCTCTCGTGGACCAGGGTGGGGAGGTCGGGTGCCCTGTCGTACACCGGCCGGGTCTGCGTCTCCAGTGCGTAGCCCGCCTGCGGCGCGCGGTCGACGATGGCGCCCGCGGCCCGGAAGGGGTAGGGCCCGAAGAGCTTGCTTCCCCAGGCGATGACCGACGGCAGCTTCTTGAGGACCGGAGCGGACGCGGCCGCCTCGCGGGGGTCGACGGCGTTGTAGATCCGCAGACCGCCGGGGCCGGTGTACTGCTGGACCTTGAATGTGCCCACCGTAGCCGTCGCGAGGTACGCCGCCATCGGCTCGCTCTGGCGCCAGCGGAACGTCGTGCGTCCCTCGGAGGTCTTCTGGCCGAGGAAGACGCCGTTGGCGACGGCCGTACGCCCGGCCGGCACGGTGACGGCGAAGTCGTACGCGGCCTTGTCCTTCGGGTGGTTGTTGGCGGGGAACCACGTCATGGCGCCCTGCGGCTCACCCGCCACGAACGCCCCGTCGTCCGTGGGGATCCAGCCGTCGAGGGACCCGTCCGGGTCGGTCACGGGCCGGGGAGTCCCCTCGTAGGTGACGGTCGTGCGGAACTCCTGGCCCTTGCGCAGCGCCTTCCTCGGCGTGATGACGAGTTCCTGCCCGTCACGGCGGAAGGAGGCCTTGGCGTGGTCGACCGTGACGCCGGTGACCCGCAGCCCGCTCAGATCGAGATGGAAGCGGGACAGCCGTTCCGTGGCCCGGGAGGTGATCACGGCCCGTCCGTCGAGGTGACGGCTCGTGGTGTCGTAGCCGAGGGTGAGGTCGTAGTGACGGACGTCGTAGCCCCCGTTGCCCGCCAGCGTGAAGTACGGGTCGCCGACACCGGGTGACCCCGCCGTCCCGGCCACGGCGGGCCCGGCCGCCGCGGCCAGCGCGGCGACCACGGCGACGGGGAGACCCGTCGCGACGACGGCACGCCGCCGCAAGCGGGCCGGGCGCCCGGCAACCTGCTGGAAGGGTCGGGTCACCGAAGCTCCTCGGGCTCGGAGGCGATCACTTCGATCCAGACTAGGGTGCCGATCGCCACGGAACTCCCTCGAAACGGTCAAGGCACGCTCAGGCCAGGACGTTCAGTGCTCCCGGCAGGACCCGCGCGGTCATCGGCAGCGTCGCGTCGACCTCGCCGTCCGCCCCGTACGGCACGGGCCGGTCCGTCTCGACGCGTACCTCGGTGCCCCGGAGGATCTCCACCTGCGGGCGGCTGATGTGGGCACCCGTCTTGAGCTCGTTCATCATCGTGAAGAACAGCCGCTTCGGGGCGTGCCGGATCACGACGACGTCCAGCAGACCGTCGTCCACACGGGCGCTCGGCGCGACGAGACGCCCGAAGCCGTAGTAGCCGGAATTGGCCGCCACGACCGTGTAGCCGCGGCGTTCGTACAGCTCGCCGTCCACGGTGATGCGGTAGTTCACCGGCCGCCAGGTGACCACCGCCCGCAGCCCGCCGGCGTAGTACGACGCGGCGCCGCGCAGCAGCCGGGAGGTGTTTGCATGGCGGTTGGCCAGGGCGTCGACGCCGGCGTACACACTGCCGAGGACGGCGGTCCTGTCGTGGAACGCCGATTCGACCTCGATGGTGTCGACCTTGCGCGGAGCGCCGTTCAGCAGGACGTCCGCCAGCGCTCCGGGCTCGGTGGGCAGACCGAGCGCTCGGGCGAAGTCGTTGCCCCGCCCGGCCGGCACGAGCCCGAGCACGGCGTCCGTGCCGCTCAGTGCCCCGCCGACGCAGCCGGCCATCCCGTCGCCGCCGACCGCCAGGACGGTCCGGCCCCGTTCGCCGGCCGCCCGGGCCACGCTGCGGGCGTGCTCCAGGCTGTTGCTGTACTCCGTCTCCAGGTCGGCGCCCGCCTCCCGGAGCAGACGGGCGAGCGGGAGAAGGGTCGCGGCTCCGCTGGATCCCCCGGAGGCAGGGTTGACGACGGCGGTGAACTGTCGCATGCGTACGCCTTTCGGAAGGCAGGGGAGCCGGTCAGCGGAGGGGGAGGAGGACGCCGGGATTGAGAATCCCGTCGGGGTCGAGACGTGCCTTGACGGCCTGGAGGATGTCGGTGCCGAGCGCGCCGATCTCCTGCCCGAACCAGTCGCGGTGGTCGGTTCCCACGCCGTGGTGGTGACTGATGGTGCCACCCGAGGCGAGGATCGCGTCGTTCGCGGCCCGCTTGACGGGGGTCCAGTGGGCGATCGGGTCCTGGCCCTGGGCGGACACGACGGTGAAGTACAGCGACGCCCCGGTCTCGTAGACGTGCGAGATGTGGCACATGACCAGCGGCGGGGTGCCCGCGGCGGTCAGGGTCTCGTTGAGGGCGGTGCGGACCGCGTCGTAGAGCGCGGGGATGCCGGACCAGAAGGTGGCGGTCTCCAGCGTCTCGGCGAACGC
Source organism: Streptomyces sp. AM8-1-1 (assembly GCF_032229325.1). NCBI lineage: Bacteria > Bacillati > Actinomycetota > Actinomycetes > Kitasatosporales > Streptomycetaceae > Streptomyces > Streptomyces sp. AM8-1-1. The sequence continues at coordinate 647,074 of NZ_CP135086.1, read as the reverse complement.
GCCGGCGTCCAGCAGGGCGTCCCGCAGGTAGGGGGCGGAGTAGCGTCCGTGGGCCCAGCGCTCACCGGGTTCGGTGCCGACGAGCTCGCCCCCGCAGGTCTCCAGCACGGTCCGTGCCTGCTGCTGCCGGCTCGCGTTGTCCTCGGGCGTTCCTTCGAAGCCGACGATGGCCATGCACCCGGCGGGCGCTCCGTCGGGGCCGGAACCGCCGATGGCGTCGGGCTGGGCGAGCCCGATGAGGGTCTCGGTCTCGTCGGACAGCCTCAGCACGGTGGGCCGCGGGCCGTCCTGGGCGAGCGTGCGCAGGGCGGCGGCTCCGGCCTCGAACGTGGCGAAGCGCCACCCTTCGTAGACCCGCTCCACCGGGCGGGGGCGGATGCGCACCGTCACCGAGGTGATGACACCGAACGCGCCCTCGGACCCGAGGACCAGCTGACGCAGATCGGGTCCGGCGGCCGAACGCGGCGAGCGGCCGAGGTCGAGGCTGCCGCGGGGGGTGGCGACCGTGAGGCCGAGCACCATCTCGTCGAAGCGGCCGTATCCGGCCGAGGCCTGGCCGCTGGAGCGTGCCGCGGCGAAACCGCCGATGGTGGCCCACTCGTAGGACTGCGGGAAGTGGCCGAGCGTGAAGCCGCGTTCGGCGAGGAGAGCCTCGGCCTCCGGCGCGCGGAGCCCGGGCTGGAACGTGACGGTGCGGGAGACCTCGTCCAGCGTGAGCAGGGCGTCCATACGGCGCAGGTCCAGGGCGACGAACGGGCCCTGGCCCTCGGGCGCGAGCCCGCCGACCACGGAGGTACCGCCGCCGAAGGGGACGACGGCCACGCCGTGGGCGGCGCAGACCGCCAGGACGGCGACGACGTCGTCGTGACTGCCGGGGAGCAGGACCGCGGCAGGGGTGTCGTCGGTGTTGCCGGCCCGGATGCGCAGCAGGTCGGGTGTCGACTTGCCTCGGGTGTGCCGGATCCGGGTCTCGGCGTCCGTCCGCAGGTGTTCCGGGCCGCCGAGCGCGTCGGCGAGGGCCTGACGGACATCGGCGCCGAGCGGTGAGTCGGGGACCCGTATCTCCTCGAGGGCGATCGGTTCCGCGGTCCGCGGCTTCACTCCGAGGGCTGCCTGCAGGAGCTCGATGACCGAGTCGGGCAGAGGGGCCGCCTTGGCCGGGTCGCCCCAGCCGCTCCACAACATGTCCACGCGGGTTTTCCTCACTGGTTGGTCCGGTGGCCGTGTCAGTCGGCCGCACTGCCGTTACACTGTGACAGATGACGCCCATTCGTCACAACCATTCGGACGGCGATGCCGTTCTCGACGCGGCCCGGGACTGTGTTCTCGCGGTCGGCGTCCGCCGGACCACCCTGACCGACGTGGCCCGGCGGGCCGGCGTCTCCCGTATGACGCTCTACCGGCGCTGGCCCGATGTGCGGACCCTCGTCGGCGATCTGATGACGCGTGAATGGATCGCCGTCGCCCAGGGCGCGCTCCCTCAGGCCGACGACGCCGCCCCCACCCGGGACCGGCTGGTCGACGGGCTGGCGGCCGGAGCGCAGGCGTTCCGGGCGCATCCGCTGTTCCGCAAGATCATCGACGTGGATCCGGAGCTGCTCCTGCCCTATCTGCTCGACCGGCGCGGTGCCACACAGGACGCCCTGCTGGAGCTGATCGTCACCGCGGTCGAGGAGGGGCAGGCCGACGGCTCGATCCGCCGGGACCACGCCGTCCGTCAGGCCCGCTCACTGCTTCTCGTCGTGCAGGGATTCACGCTCTCGCTGCGCACCATGACCGACGACAGCGAACCCGACCTCACCGCCGCCGCGTTCCAGCAGGAGCTGCGGACCGTCCTGGAGAGGATGCTCGCCCCATGAGCCCCACCCCCGACCCCTTCCCTTCCTCCCTCAACGCCTCACGGCGCGCTCGTGAGTTGGCCGAGCTCACCGACGGCGCCACTGTCGATGTCCTGGTCGTCGGACTCGGCGCGACCGGCGCCGGCGCCGCGCTCGACGCTGCCGCCCGGGGACTGTCCGTGGCGGCGATAGACGCCCACGACCTCGCGTTCGGCACCTCCCGCTGGAGTTCGAAGCTGATCCACGGCGGGCTGCGCTACCTCGCCACGGGCCAGCTCGACGTCGCCCACGAGAGCGCCGTCGAACGCGGCATCCTGATGGAACGCACCGCCCCGCACCTGGTACGCCCGCTGCCCTTCGTCCTGCCCCTGACCCCGCTGGTGGGGCGGACCCAGGCCGCCATCACCCGGGTGGGTCTGCGCGCGGGCGACGTCCTGCGCGCGTCCGCCCGCACCTCGCGTGCCACGCTGCCCGCACCGCGTTCCCTGTCCGCGCGGGAGACCCGGCACCTGGCGCCCGGCCTCCGCTCGACGGGTCTGCGCGGCGGTCTGCTGTCGTGGGACGGCCAACTCAGCGACGACGCACGCCTGGTGACGGCGATCTCCCGGACGGCGGCGGCACACGGCGCCCGCATCCTGACCCGGGTCCGTGCGCTGGAGGTCGGTGATTCCGTCGCCCGGATACGCGACGAGCTCACGGGCGAGGAAGGGTTCGTCCGAGCGCGTGCCGTGATCAACGCAACGGGCGTATGGGCGGGCGGCCTTGTGGAGGACATCCACCTGCGCCCGTCGCGCGGGACGCATCTGGTCCTGCGGGCCGAGGCGCTGGGCGGTCTGTCGTCCGGTCTGCACATCCCGGTCCCGGGAGAGTCCAACCGCTTCGTGCTCGTGCTCCCGCAGGGTGATGGCAGGGTCTACGTCGGTCTCACCGACGAGCCGGTGGACGGCGACATCCCCGATGTCCCCGAAGTGCCCGAGTCCGACATCGGGTTCCTGCTCGACGTGCTCGGGTCGGCGCTGTCGGCACCGCTGCCCCGGTCCGCGGTCGTGGGCGCGTTCGCCGGGCTGCGGCCGTTGCTGACCGCGGGCAGCGGGGCGCAGGAGCGCACGTCCGACATCTCACGCCGGCACGCGGTCCTCAGCTCCCGGGACGGTGTCGTCACCGTCGTCGGCGGCAAACTCACCACCTACCGGCGCATGGCGCAGGACGCGGTGGACCACGCCGTGAAGACGCGCGGACTCGTCGCCGGACCGTGCCGGACGGCCACACTGCCGCTGGTGGGGGCCGCCGCACCGGACGCCCTCGCCGCCCTGGACGCCCCCCGCCGCCTGGTCGAGCGGTACGGCACCGAAGCCCCCGCCGTCCACGCCCTCGGCACCGCGGACCCGGCCCTGCGGGAACCGGTGGTCGCCGGCCATCCGGTCACCGGAGCCGAACTCGTGTGGGCCGTGCAGCACGAAGGCGCGCTCGACGAATCCGACGTCCTCGACCGTCGCACCCGCATCGGACTGGTCCCGCAGGACCGGGAGTCGGCGATGGCAGCGGCACGCTCGGCGCTGTTCGCGGGGTCGCCCGGCGGGGGCGGGAGCGACTGACCGCGGGGTGGTGGATCGAGCGATCGGCGCCGGTCCACCGGCCCGCGTCCTCGCCGCCGGGTCAGGAGATCCGCGTGCCCGTCCCCGACACCCGTACCCGCTCGTCGCCTTCGCGCAGCTCCACCGTCAGTACACCCGGGCGGCCCAGATCCTCGCCCTGGTGGAGAGTGAGCACCGACGACCCGGGGACCAGGCCCAGTTCGCGGGCGTACGCGCCGAAGGCGCCCGCCGCCGCACCCGTGGCCGGGTCCTCGACCACACCGCCCACCGGGAAGGGGTCGCGGACGTGGAAGACGGTCTCCGACTCCCGCCACACCAGGTGCACCGTCGTCAGATCGAGGCGGTGCATCAGGGCTTCGAGACGTTCGAAGTCGTACTCCAGATCCGCCAGTCGCTCGCGGGTCGCGGCCCCCAGCACGAGATGACGCGCGCCGGCGAAGGCGATGCGGGGCGGGATCGCGGGATCCAGATCGCCGGCCGGCCAGTCGAGCGCGGCCAGAGCCTCGTCGAGATCGGCGGCCGCGATCTCCTCGGTGTGCGGTTCGACCGTCGTGAGCGTGGCCCGCAGCGAGCCGCTCACCTCGGTCACGGTCACGTGCACCGTGCCCGCGCGTGTCGCGAAGACCAGGTCGCCGGGGCCGATACGCTCGCCGAGAGCGACGGCCGTGGCGACGGTGGCGTGGCCGCAGAACGGCACTTCGGCCTGCGGGCTGAAGTAGCGGATGGTGAACGCACGGCCGCTGTCGCCGCCGAGCCCCTCCGGCGGCGGGGTGAGGAAGGCCGATTCGCTGTACCCGAGCTCCGCGGCGATGGACAGCATCTCCGCGTCGCCGAGCGCTGCGGCGTCGAGGACGACGCCCGCAGGGTTGCCACCCTTCGGATCCTCGGAGAAGGCGGTGTAGCGCAGGACCTCTTGCTTCGTCGTCATGACGGGCGCAACGACGTGCGGGCGTGGGTTGTTCCTGACGGCCGCTCGGCAGGTGAACGGCCGGAGCCGTGCAGGCCGGCGACAGACTCCCGCCGGCGGGCCGTTGTCAGTGCCGCCCCCTAATCTCCTCGGCATGGCACGGGTGACATTCGTCGACGAGACGACATCGGGCAGCCGCAGTGACGGCTGGGGACTGGACATCGCCGAGGAGCGGCTGGCGTTGCGCGAGGTGATCCGGCGGCGGGTCTTCCAGGAGGTCGCCGAGTTCCACGCACGGGGCGCCGGGGAGTACCAAGGGCTGGTCCGGCCCGCCTCCGGCAACGGTCGGGCGGACCGCGCGTCCGGTGCCGGCCGTACGGGCGAGGCGACCGGCGGCCGGATGGATCCGGAGGCCCAGTGCGCCCTCGCGCTCGCCGCCTTCGAGCGCAACGGCTTTCTCATACTCGTCGGCGACCGGCAGGTCGAGGATCTGGACGAGGAGATCGAGCTGCGCCTCGACACCGAAGTCACCTTCCTCAAGCTCGTCCCCCTGGTGGGTGGCTGATGACCATGTACGGAACCGAACAGCTGCGGCAGGTCGAGGGCCACATCGCCGACGACAACATGGGCGAGCTGGCGAAGAAGCTCGTGAACATCGCCACGGTCACCAACAACCACTGGCACGACGACGGCGCGAAGATCCTCGCGGCGGTGGGCGCGCTGCCCGAGAACTCCCGGCTGCGGCTCGCCAACGCCCTGGTCGCACGCCACCGGTCGGGCGGTGACGGCGACACCGTCCGCGGGCATGTCCTCACCCTGGTCGGCGTCGTGGGGCGTGACCTGCCCGACGATCTGCTCTCCGCGGAGCGGCTGCGGAAGCTGGACGACCTCTCCCGGGTCAGCTCCCACTACGCGACGCACGAGCTCCAGACCCTCGTCGAAGCCGAACTGGCCGCCGGACGGTCGGTGTCGGGCCATGTCGTCGCCGTGGTGCGGCGCTGCCACCTGAGCGCCTATCACGACAAGCAACGGCTCGGCGAGCTGGCGAAACGGCTCCCCGAGCCGCTGCTCAATCCTGGTGAGGCCTGGTCGGACCGCGTGCTGGCAGACCTGCCCGTGCTCGCCGGCGACTGGCCCGCGCTGCTGTCGCACGCGCTCACCGCCACCTCGGCGAAGCCCAGCGCGAAGTGGGACCAGTCCGCCCGGGACCTGATCGCCTCCATCGGGGCTGATCAGGTGCGGACCACGGTGGTGTCATGGCTCGCGCTGGTCGGGCGGCCCCGGACGCTGGAACTGGTCCGCGGCCCCTACGAGTCGGACGTCAACAACGCTCTGGACCCGTACAACGCCAATGCCCTGCGCGGTCTCGCCTGGATGCTGTCCCTGCTTGCGCCCCACCCCGAGACGGCACGGGCCCTCGGGGCGCTGACCGATGCCTGTCTGCGCAAGGTGGCCGGGCTCGGCCCGCGCAATCCGAAGATCGCCAACGCGGGGGTCACGGCACTCGCCCGTATCGAGAGCGAGTCCGCCCTCGCCGAACTGGCCCGGCTCGCCACCCGAGTGACCTACAAGGGCACCCTGAAACTGATCGACGCGGCACTGGAGACACGGGCCGCCGCGCTCGGGCTGAGCCGGGACGAGATTGAGGAACTCGCCGTACCCGCCTACGGGTTGACCGAGGTGGGCCGGTCGGTGCACCAGCTGGGGGAGTGCACCGCGGAGCTGACCGTGACCGGCGGCCGGGCCCGCCTGACCTGGCTGAATGCCGCGGGCAAGCAGGTCAAGGCGCCGCCCGCCGCGGTGCGGCGGGACCACGCCGACGAGCTGAAGGAGCTCAAGGGCGCGGCCAAGGACATCGACAAGATGCTCGGCGCCCAGTCGGAGCGGCTGGACCGGCAGTTCCTCGCGCGCAGGTCGTGGGCGTACCGGGCCTGGCGCGAGCGGTATCTCGACCATCCGCTCGTCGGCACCCTCGCACGACGACTGCTGTGGTCCGTGGACGGCACGGCATGCGGATACGCCGACGGCGAGCTGCGCGACCAGGACGACGCGCCCGTCACCGACGGCACCACCGTGGAGCTGTGGCACCCCGTCGGCAAGGACGCCGCGGACGTCGTCCGCTGGCGGCTCTGGCTCGAACGGCACGCGATCACCCAGCCGTTCAAGCAGGCACACCGCGAGGTCTATCCGCTCACCGATGCCGAGCGGGCCACGGGGACGTACAGCAACCGCTTCGCGGGGCACATCCTGCGCCAGCACCAGTTCCACTCGCTCGCGGCGGTCCGCGGCTGGACGAACCGGCTCAGGCTCTGCGTGGACGACTCCTACGCACCCGCCTACCGTGAGCTTCCTCAGTGGGGGCTGCGGGCCGAGTACTGGATCGACGGCGAGGCCGAGGGCTGGGGCCCGGGCGAGACCACCGAGTCCGGCAGCTATCTGCGGCTGGCCACCGACCAGGTCCGCTTCTATCCGATCGACGCCCCGCACAACTACGCGCACGCCGGCAGCGGGCGCTACGAGATGTGGCTGCGGGACGGCGGTGACCGCGTCGCACCGCTGGCTCTCACGGACATCCCCGAGCTGGTGCTCTCGGAAGTGCTGCGCGACGTCGACCTCTTCGTCGGGGTGGCGTCCGTCGGCAACGACCCCACGTGGCAGGACGGTGGCCCCGGCGGCCGCTTCCGGGAGTACTGGACCAGTTACGGCTTCGGAGAGCTGAACCAGAGCGCGGCGACCCGCCGGGAGCTCCTCGCCCGGCTCGTGCCGCGCCTCGCGATGGCCGATCGCTGCACGGTCGAGGGCCGCTTCCTGGAGGTACGGGGCGATCTGCACACGTACAAGATCCATCTGGGGTCCGGCAACATCCTGCGGACGCCGAACGACCAGTACCTGTGCATCGTGCCCAAGGCCGGCGGCGGACACGACACCGGGTATCTGCCCTTCGAGGGTGACGGCATGCTCGCCGTGATCCTCAGCAAGGCCACGATGCTCTCCAGGGACAAGGAGATCACTGATCCCACGATCGTCAGCCAGCTGCGCTGAGCGCGGGGCGGGCTGGGGCCGAGGGATCCCCGGAGAAAATGTCGCGGCACATGTCGATCCGGCCGTCTCCTGTTCGACGCAGGAGTGAGAGGCGGGGACAGGCCCCGCCCGCCGGACGGTGGAGCCGACCATGGACCGCGACGAGATTCTCTCCTGGGTGAAGGCCGAGCGCCTGAGCCTTGCCGACTTCTTCGAAAGCCTCCACGACGAGGAGTGGGAGGCGGCATCGCTCTGCGCCGGCTGGACGGTCCACGACGTGGCAGCGCACCTGACCCTGTCGACCCGCACCACACTGGCGGGCTCGATCACAGGGATCATCCGGGCACGCGGCAACTGGGACCGGATGGAAGCCGACAAGGCGCGGGAAAGGGCGGCCGGGTTCGGCCCGGCCGAGCTGATCGCCCAGCTCCGTGAGACGGCCGGCTCGGCTCGTCGGGCGCCCGGCGCCGCCGCGCTGGACCCGCTGGTCGACGCCCTGGTGCACGGCCAGGACGTGGCCCGTCCACTCGGGCGCCGCCGGGACATGCCGGTGGACCGGACGGTCGCGGCCCTCGCCCATGTCCACGGCAGCATCTTCTACGGCGCACGCAAACGCCTCCGCGGTACGAAGGTGGTGGCCACGGACGCGGACTGGTCGGCGGGGGAGGGCCCGGACGAGGTCAGGGGACCGGTCGGGGACCTGCTCCTGCTGGCGACCGGGCGTCCGGAGGGGCTGGCGGGTCTCTCCGGCCCGGGTGTGCGACGGCTCGAGGCGGCGCTGCGGTGACAGGGCTCGGCTGCGACCGGGCTCCGGCGACAGGGCCGCGCCCCCGCGAGCCGACGCAGGAGGACAGGGCGCCCCGCGAACCGCGCTCCGAGGACGCGGCCTCGGCGGCACCGGGTTCGCGGGATGCCGCGGCCTTCTCGGGTACTCCCGTCCCAGGCCCTGTCCGGGCGATCTTGTCGGGCCTGTGACGACAGCTACGGCACTCCCCCTGAGCCCTTCGGGCACGGGAGGTGCCCCCACGCTGTGTTGGCGGAGTCGCCCGAGTACGCCCGGTACGAGAGCGATCTCCCCCGGCCTCCGACGGGGGTGCCCCCAGCGCCGTGCGATGCACCGCATCCGACAGGCTGTTCCTCGAAGGTCGCCCGGACAGGACCTAGTGCCGCATCAAGCAACGCTCGCCCTGTCTTGGGGCGGCAGGTAGCTGTTGGGTGCGCTCCGCGTAGTCTCGCGGAGTGCACTCTCATCTGAGCTTCGAGAACCCTCCCGCGCTGCCTCACGAGGTAGTGGTCGAGACGATGGAGCGGGCCCTGCGTGACCGCTCAGCAGAGGGCGAAGCAGCGGGAGTCCTGGTCGGGACCGCATTGAACGACGACGACGCGGGATTCATCGAGCACTGGTGCGTACAGGTTGGGACGCGGGCTGTGTCGGGTAGTCCGCTGCTAGGACTGGCCGGCCTGTGTCTGGGACACGCCGCTCGACGCTTCGGTCGTCTCGGTGATGAAGCCCTGGCGCTGGCGGAGTCGCTGTCGGCGAGGGCCCAGGCGGATCCGACGGACGTGGACGGTCGGGCCCTCGACGGCTATGACGATGTCCGGAGTTTCCTGCACCTGTGGTGACGCCGCCCGCCGTAGCAGGTCAGGCGACGTTTGCCCTGCTCACGAGGGCTTTGAGGCGCTTGTCGGCGGCGTTCTTGTTCCGCCAGATGATGTAGCGGCGGATCATGCTGCCCTGGGCCTTGTGGGTGGGGTGGTCGGTGCCGTCGAGGGCAAAGTAGCGCAGGGCGGTGAACTGGGCCTCGATCCGGTTGAGCCAGGAGCTGTTGGTCGGGGTGTAGGCGATCTCCACGTTGTTCGCCGCCGCCCAGGTCCCGACCCGCTGGCAGCGTTTGGTGGTCAGGTGCGGGGAGTAGTTGTCACAGATGATCGCGATGCGTGTGCCGGCTGGGTGGAGGGAGCGCAGGTAGCGGCAGAACTCCAGGAACTTGGAGCGGGTCTTGGTCTTCTTGATGTGGCCGTAGAGCTGGTCTTTGCCCAGGTCGTAGGCGGCGAACAGGTGCCGCACGCCGTGCGGTCGGGTGTAGGTCGCACGGCGACGCGGCCGCGGTTCACGGTCGGGGTCTTTGTACTTGCCACCGCGTGCGGCCCACTGCCTGCCGGGGTGGGGCTGGAGGTTGAGCGGCCCGAACTCGTCCATGCAGAACACGACCTCGGGCTCGCCCGCCTCAGCTATGACCTCGCCGTCGGCGATGGCGTAGAGGTGCTCGACGCGGGCCTTCTTGGCCGCGTAGTCGGGATCCTTCGAGGTCTTCCAGGTCTTCAGGCGTTGAAGGGTGACGCCTTCCTCGCGGAGCAGGATGCGCAGGCCCTCGTGGCTGATGTCGTCGACCACCCCCTCAGCGACCAGGAAGTCGGCCAGCTTGACCAGGCTCCAGGTCGAGAACGGCAGGCCGTGCTCGACCGGCCTGGACTTGGCGATCTTCTTGATCTCGCGCCGCTCGGGAAGCGTGAACGTCCTGGGCCGACCGCCTTTGTACTTCGGGTAGAGCGAGGAGAAGCCGTCGGCGTTGAAGTTGTGGATGACATCCCGGACCCGGTCGGGGCTGGTGAACGTCACCTCGGCGATCTTGGCCACGTCCATGCCCTGGGCCGATAAGAGCACTATCTGGGCCCGCCGCCAGGTCACCACCGATCCGGTTCCCCGGCGGACGATCCGCAGCAGCCGTTTGCCCTCGTCGTCATCGATCTCACGCACCCGCACACGCTCGGCCACTCGCAGAGCATGACGCACAACGAGCCGCCCGGATCACCATCCGGACGGCTCGTCACAACAGGGCCAACGTTGCTTGATGCGGCACTAGCTAGAGACCGACACCCGTGATGGCGGTGGCCAGAGCCGTGATCGGTGGCCACGACCACTGGCCGGCACGCGCCAGCAGAAAGCTGCGGCGCTTGCCGGCCAGCGGATCCAGCGGGCGGAACGCGACGTCCGACCGGCTCCTCTCGATCCCCGATTCCGCGAGCAGCGCCACCCCGAGTCCGGCCCCGACCAGGCTGTTCACCAGGTGCAGGCTGTCCACGCGGTGGGCGATGCGGGGGGTGAACCCGGCGATGGCGCACACACGCTGCACCAGTTCGTCGTCGTCGGTCCCGCGGGAGTTGGCGATCCAGCCCGTCCCGGCGAACTCCGCCAGCTCGGACACCGCGACGGGCCTGCCGGCGTCCGGGTGGTCCACGGGGACCGCCAGGAAGAGCGGCTGTTCGTCGAACTGCCGGGCACTCAGCTCGGGCGGGAGGCTGCGCGGGACCAGGCTGTAGTCGTACACGACGCCGAGGTCCATCCCGCCGGAGAGCAACAGCCCCGCCGTGTGCTCGGGCTCGTGCTCGTACACCTCCGCCACCACGCGTGGGTACACCGCACGCAGATGCTCCAGGGCGGGGAGGACGACAGGCTCCACCGCGGTGAAGAAGCTCGCCAGCCGCACCCTTCCCACCGGATCGGCCACGCCCCGCAGCTCCGCTTGAGCCTCCTCCACCGCGGCGAGGATGCCCACCGCGTGCTCGACCAGCCGCTGACCGGCGGGTGTCAGCTGGACCCGGCGGCCGACCCGGCTCAGCAGCGGGACCCCGACCTCCTCCTCCAGGACGGCAAGGTGCTTGGAGACGGCCGATGTCCCGTAGCCCGTGCTCGCTGCCACCGCGGCCATCGTGCCCAGGCGGTGCAGTTCGACCAGGAGACGCAGCCGTCCCAGATCGGGCAGATGCTCGATGCCATCACTCGTCATCCAGCGATTGTCCACCGATAGTGGCCAAAGCGTCCACCATCGGCCCGTGGACAGAAACAGAGCCCGGCCGGTCCAATGGCCTGGTGACTGCCACCACCACCGCCGATACGACCGACGCAACCACCGGTGCCACGGCGCCCTCCGGGCCCCGTCTCATGCCGGGCCCCGCGCTCGTCCTCATCGCCATGGCCGCCCTGCACACCGGCAGCGCCCTGGCGACCGAGCTGTTCGGTTCGCTCGGTCCGGCCGGGACCACCTGGCTCCGGCTGACGTTCGCGGCCGTGTTCCTGCTGGCCTGCACCGGCAGGTCACTGTGGCGGACGCTGAAGACGACACCGCGCGCCGACCTAGTGGCCACGTTCCTGCTGGGTGCGGTCAGCGCGGGCATGATGCTCCTCTTCTCCGAAGCGGCCGCGCGGCTCCCGCTGGGGACGGCCACCGCGCTGGAGTTCCTCGGCCCCCTCACGGTCGCCGTCGTCGCGTCGCGTCGCTTCAAGGAGCTGACCTGGCTGGGACTTGCGGCCATCGGCGTCCTCCTGCTCACCTCCCCGTGGGCGGGCGCCACGAGCCTGACGGGCGTCCTGTTCGGTCTCGGCTCGGCGGCGTGCTGGGCGCTGTACGTCGTGGGTACGGCCCATGTCGGCAGCCGCTTCTCGGCGTCCCACGCCCTGGCCGTCTCACTCGCGGTCGCCGCCCTCGTCGCCGCACCGTTCGGCGCGCCCGGCGCTCTTCCGGCCCTCACCTGGCACACCGCCGCCGCCGTCGCCGGTATCGCGGTGCTCATGCCGCTCGTGCCGTTCCTGCTCGAGATGAAGGCGCTCCAGCGCATCGGCAAGACCACCTACGGCACGCTGGCCGGACTGGAACCGGCTGTGAGTCTGCTGGCCGGCGTGATCCTCATCGCCCAGACACCCACGTCGCTCCAGATCGCCGGCACCGCTCTGGTGGTTGCCGCGGGCATCGGCGCGACGCGGGCGGAGGCACGCCGGCGGACCGGCGGGCCGGCGGTCCTGTAGCGCGCCTGCGGACCGCTGGCCCGCCCGAGGCGCGTCCATTCGTGTGCCCATGTCCGGCCGTGCACTGGGTACGCGGTCCTCGGGGGAACCGATGACCTTGGCCCTCGCTCCTGCGGGGCGCCGGGCTCCTGCGGGTTCGCCCTCGGTGGAGGGCGGCCCGACATCCAGCGATTCGAGGCGAGACCCAGATGAACGATCACGGCACGGACGACGCCGCACCTCAGCGACCGCAGGACGAGCTCCGAAGGAACGCCGCCGAGCAGGGGGCTCGCGAGCGGGAGCGTACGGAGCAGGAAGCGGTGGTCGCCGCGGCGGAGGCGGCAGCCCCGACGTCGTCCGAGGGCTCGGACACCCTCCGCCGGGCACTGGCCCGTACGGGAGTCCTCGACGTGTTCGGCGACCAGGACGAGACGGTGGTCGGGGCTGTCGCAGAGGCGTCCCCGGATGCCGCCGCCGTGGTGGCGGGATGGATCGACACCGCTTTCGAGGCGGGCCGGGCCCGACGCCCGGACTCCCCGGCGTAGTCCGCACCTGCTCCGCGTACCGTCCGGAGCCGCGCCGGAGAAGGCTGAGGGTGCCGCGTACCGTGGCGGTCAGCCGTTGATCCGACCGAGCCGGTGCTCGGGCGCGGATTGTCCGGAGTACGCGGGTCGTTCACAGAGAAGGAACAGGCGTCATGCGTATTGCTGTCGTAGGTGCGGGGGGAGTGGGCGGGTACTTCGGTGCGCGCCTCGCGGCGGCCGGGAACGAGGTGACGTTCGTGGCCCGGGGCAGGCAGTTGGAGGCGATCCGCCGCAACGGGCTGCTGGTGCGAAGCCCCCTGGGCGAGTTCCGGGTGCACGCCGACGCGGTGGTGCCCACGATCGCCGACCTCGGCCCCGTCGACGTCCTTCTCATCGCCGTCAAACTGTGGGACACCGACGACGTGGTGGCCCAGCTCCGGAACCACGTCGGCGCGGGCACCATGGTCATCTCCCTGCAGAACGGCGTGCAGAAGGACACGGTCCTGCGTCGCGAACTGCCCGCGGAGGCCGTCGCCGGGGGCGTCTGCTACATCTCGGCCGCCATCCAGGAGCCCGGGATCGTCGTGCACAACGGCGAGATGCAGAAGCTGGTCTTCGGCGAGTACGGCGGTCAGGACTCGGACCGGACCCGGGCGTTTCTCGACGCCTGCCTCAAGGCCGGTATCGATGCCGAGATCAGCGCCGACATCGAGCGGGTCATCTGGGAGAAGTTCGTCTTCCTGGCCAGTGTCTCGGCAGCGACGTCAGTGGTTCGCCAACCCATCGGCGTGGTCCGTTCCCACCCCCGCTCCCGCGCCCTGCTCGGCGATCTCATGGCGGAGGTCGTCGCGGTCGGCCGCGCCGCCGGGGTCCACTTGGATCCCGCGTTCGCCGACGACCGGCTCACCTTCTGCGACAGCCTTCCGGCGACGATGACCTCCTCGATGCACCACGACCTGACGGAGGGGCACCGCCTCGAACTGGCGTGGCTGAGTGGCGCGGTGGCCGGTCTCGGCGAGGAACTCGGCGTGAGCACACCACGCCACCGGACCGTCGCCGACATCCTGGCTCCCTACGAACTGGGTGAACCGGATTCGGTCGACGAGTCCATCGACACCGACACCGACGCCTGAACGGGCGGCACGACCCGAGCGCACACCGGCTGCCCGGCCCATCGGCCGGGCAGCAGGTACTCGGGCAGGCTCGTACGAGGTCCGGGCGCACGATTCCGCGCCGGACGACCGCGCCGGACGGACGGATCAGCGACTGCCGTCCTTGTCGGAGGATTCCTGCGGGTCGACGCCGGTGAAGGCGGAAGCGTCCTTCTTGCCGCTGGGGCGCTGGGACTTTCCCCTCCGGCCGGTGTCGTGCATGCCCTCGGACTTCTTGCCACGGTCCTCGCCGCTCGTGGTCGTGCTGTCCACGGGCGTGCCGGCCTCCGAAGCCCGCTTCTCCCCCTTGGTGGACGCCCTGCGTGGCTTGTCGGCCTCGGGGGCGTACGTGTCGGGGTGGAAGGACCGGTGAGCGCTCGGGTTCGGCTGCTGGGACTTCTCGTCCACATCGGGCGACCACCCGTGCTGCTTGTCCCCCTCGTGTCGACTCGGCCCCTCGCCGTGCCGGGGCTGCCTGGGCTTGTTCGCCATCGCGAGACCTCTCGTAGATGTCGTATGTCCCAGTATCCGCCTTCTTGAGTGTTTGGTTCCAGGGGTGCCGGTCATGATGGCCCAGCGCGCGCAGTCACGCCGTCCGGCGTACGGCTGCCCCCGTGGCCGCCGAGATCACGAGGTCCTGTGCGTGACCCGCGCGAACCCGGTTGAATGACGCATCGGCGAAGATCGAGACCGGCGGAAGGGACCGCGGTGGACTGGTGGACGCTCCTCGGGGGCCTGGTCGCAGGGCTGGCCATCGCGGCGCTCACCGCGCCGGTCGGTGTGTCCGGGGCGGTGTTTCTCCTTCCGGTGCAGCTGAGCGTGTTCGCCGTGCCGAACCCCGCGGTCACCCCGACCAACCTGCTGTACAACGTCGTCGCCGGCCCGGGCGCACTGTGGCGCCACCGCACCGCCGGCACCCTCGGCGGTCCGCTGACGCGCCGCCTGGTGCTGGGCACGCTGCCCGGCGTCGTGCTCGGCGCCTGTATCCGGGTCTTCGCGCTCCCCGGCCCGACGGTCTTCCGGCTGCTCATCGCGTCCCTGCTGCTGCCGCTCGGGCTGTCCCTGTGCCTGCGCACGCTCAGGCCCGTACGGCAGCGGACCGTCGACGAACTGTCGGGTCCGGCGCTGACCGCCCTGGCCGTGACGGTCGGAACCGTCGGCGGGATCTACGGGATCGGCGGCGGATCTCTGCTGGGACCGATTCTGGTCGGCCGGGGCGTACCCGTGGCGAAGGTCGCCCCGGCCACGCTCGCGGCGACCTTCGCCACCTCCGTGGTCGGTGCCGGCGCCTACGCGCTGCTGTCCCTGGTCGGCTCCGGCACCATCGCCCCCGACTGGCCCCTCGGCCTCGCCTGCGGTGCGGGCGGTCTCATCGGCGGGTATCTCGGTGCCCTGCTCCAGCCGTACCTTCCGGAGTCCGCGCTCCGCGTGATGCTCGGCCTGATGGCAGCGGCCCTGGGCATCCTCTACGCGGTACAGGTCCTGCGCTGACCGGTGGCCGTGCGCCGAGGAGCCCGGCAAAGGACCGCGTCAACCGGCGCCGTCGAGCGACCGTTCGCCCGGCAGGCGCGGGACGCCCTGCCGGGCGACAGGGCGCGCAACCCGTACGTCACACTGGTGGCCCGTCACCGTACGACGCGAGGCGACCGATGGCTTTGCAGATCAGTGCCACCAACCCCGAGCACCCCGCCGTCCTGCTCGAACTGCCGTGGCATCTCCCGCTGGAGGAGTGGCCGGAGAAGTATCTGGTGCCGCTGCCGCGCGGTATCTCCCGGCACGTCGTGCGCTACGCCCGCGCCGGGGCCGAGGTGGTCGCCGTCAAGGAGCTGGCGGAGCGGCCGGCGACACGGGAGTACGAACTGCTGCGCACCCTGGCCCGGGTGGGCATCCCCGCGGTCGATCCGCTCGCGGTCGTCACCGGGCGCAGCGGAAGCGACGGGGAGCCCTTGGAGCCGGTGCTGATCACCCGCCACCTCAACGGGTCCCTGCCCTACCGATCCATGTTCGAGACCACCCTGCGTCCCACCACGGTCCATCGGCTCATGGACGCCCTGGCCGTCCTGCTGGTCCGGCTGCATCTGGCGGGCTTCGCCTGGGGCGACTGCTCCCTGTCCAACACCCTCTTCCGCCGTGACGCCGGTGCCTACGCGGCCTACCTCGTGGACGCGGAGACCGGTGAGCTGCACCGCCAACTCAGCACGGGGCAGCGCGAGTACGACATCGACCTGGCCCGGGTGAACATCATCGGCGAGATGCTGGACCTGGAGGCGTCGGGCGCGCTGCACCCCTCGGTCGATCCCATCGCGTTCGGCACCGAGATCTGCCGCCGCTACCACGACCTGTGGACGGAGCTGACGCGAACCTCGGTCTATCCGGCGGGCAAGTACCACTACATCGACCGCCGGATCCGCCGGCTCAACGATCTTGGCTTCGACGTCGCCGAGATGCAGATCCAGCACTCCTCGAACGGCGACACGGTCACCTTCGTGCCGAAGGTCGTCGACGCCGGCCACCACCAGCGCCAACTGCTGCGCCTCACCGGCCTCGACACCGAGGAGAACCAGGCCCGGCGCCTCCTGAACGACCTGGAGAGCTGGATGGTGACACAGGACGACTACGCACCGGGCGATCCGCTCGGCGCCCGGACGGAGGTGCTGGCCCACCGCTGGGTCCGCGAGGTCTTCAGGCCCACGGTACGGGCGGTCCCGCAGCAGCTCAGGGGCGCCATGGACCCGGCCGAGGTCTACCACGGGCTGCTGGAACACCGCTGGTATCTCTGCGAACGCGCGCAGCACGACATAGGCCTGGAGACGGTGGTCGAGGACTTCGTCACGCATGTGCTGCCCCAGACGCCGGAGGCGGCGAACGAGACCGTCGCACCGCCCGCGAGGGACACGGCGCCACCGTCGCCCTGAGTGTGTGGTGGTGGCGGAGGGCTTTCGCACCTCGTGACTGCGGCGGACCCTCAGGGACCCTCAGGACATTGCCGGCGCGGGTGCCCATCCGGCCGTCCGGACCCGCCAGTTCGCGGGCCGGAGTGGCCCACGGTCAGCAGCAAGCAGCACACCCGCGCAGCACGCAGCAAGGGGCCACAGCTCCGCCGCGCGGCGCACAAAGCCCGCGTTCGTCCTCCGCCGCCACGGGGGGAGTGCAGGAACTGCGTCGGCACCAGGCCGAATCGGCCGTCCAGGAGGGACCGCCGTGCTGCCCGGCCCTCTCGGCGGAGAGGGCAGGCCCTCAAACGGCGGCGGATAGCCTGCACCCCGTGAAACGCATCCTCGTGGCCGGCATCAGCGGGGCCGGGAAGACCACCCTGGCTCAGGCCGTTGCCGCGCGGCTGCACCTGCCGTTCCACGAGATGGACTCCCTGAAGTTCACCGGACCTGACTGGGCGACCGGCCCGGACTTCGTCGAGCAGGTGGCGGCGATCGCCGCCCGCCCGGGCTGGATCATCGACTCCCTCGGCTATCCGGAAGTGCGGGACCTGCTGTGGGAGCACGCGGACACCGTGATCTGGCTCGACTACCCGAGAGCCGTCGTCATGCCCCGCATCCTGCGCAGGTCGCTGCGGCGGACCCTGTTCCGTGAGCGGATCTTCGGCGGCAACGTGGAGACCGTCTCCGACTGGTTCCGCCGTGACCATCCGGCGTGGTGGGCCTGGTCGCAGCACGCCGCCCGGCGTGCGGAGATCGAACGGCGCACCCGCGATCCCCGCTTCGCACCGCTGCACGTCCTGCGTTTCGCGTCTCCCCGGCGCGCGGAGGAGTGGTTGCGGCAGGTGTGACCTGCCGGTTCCGGACCGGAGGGCCGCACAGCACCGGGACCGGCCGGTACCGCGAGCTGATCCAACGGCCACCCGAACCACGTCCTCCGCGAGCCGATGAGTTTTCTGATCGCCGCCCGTCTACTTATCCGAACGGCAGCCACCGCGGCGGCCGCGGACGCGAGAGCGGAGTGACGGACATGGCGCAGCAGGTCTACATCAACCTTCCGGTGAAGAACCTCGAGACGACGAAGGCTTTCTGGAGCAAGCTCGGGTTTTCCTTCAACGATCAGTTCAGTGACGAGCAGGGGGCCTGTCTGGTCATCAGCGACACCATCTACGCGATGCTCCTCACCGAGGCGCGCTACAAGGACTTCACCAAGAAGGCCGTCGCCGACGCCTCCACGACCAGCGAGGTCATCATCGCGTTGAGCGCGGAGAGCCGTGAGCGGGTGGACGAACTCACGGACAACGCGCTGGCGTCCGGCGGTTCGCCCGCGGGCGAGACGCAGGACCACGGGTTCATGTACGGCCGTTCCTTCCAGGACCCGGACCACCACAACTGGGAGGTCATCTGGATGGACATGGCCGCCGCCGGTGGCGACCAGGGCTGAGCTCTCACCCGAGGACATGGCCCGGCTGTGCCGTCAGGACGTGTGCGTGGTCGACGGCCCGGTGAGGACGACTCCTCGCCGGGCCGACGCACAGCGCCGCACACCTCGCAGGGCCGTCACGCGTGACCGGCCCCCCCCGGCCCCCCGGCGCCCCGACCGGCGCCCGCCGCCCAGGCCTCAGCCGCCGGCCGTCCGCAGATACGCGGCGAGCGCCTCGATCGCCGCCGGATTGCGCGGGCTCTCCACCAGGTCGACGTAGTCGAGCACGAAGATCTTCCGGTTCTTGACCGCGGCGACATGCGCCAGCGGGGGATAGGACAGCAGGAATTTCCGCTTCGCCTCGGCGCTCGGCTGCGCGTAGTCGTTGATGACGATGACGTCCGGGTTCTTCTCGACCACGCTCTCCCAGCCGATCGTCGTCCATGAGTCCGCCAGGTCATGCGTGATGGACGTGCCGCCCGCCTTGGTGATGATCTCCTCGGGCGCGGCGAAACGGCCCGCCGTGAACGGCTTGTCCTCGCCACTGTCGTAGAGGAAGACCGTGGGCCGCTCGGCACTCCGGGGAGTCCTGGCCGCGACGACGGCGATCCGCTTCTTGAAGTCGGCGATCAGCTTGGCGGCGCGGTCCTCCACGCCGAAGAGCTTTCCGAGGTTGGTGAGGTCGGTGTACAGGGCCTGGAGCGGCGGCATGATGCCGCGTGCCTTCTCGTTGCCGTTGCGGCAGGACTCGGTGAGGACGTACGAGTCGACACCGACCTTGCGCAGTGAGTCCGGCGTGATGCCGTCGCCCTCGCTGAAGCCGTAGTTCCAGCCGGCGAAGACCATGTCGGCACGCGCGTCGAGCACCACCTCGCGCGTGATCGTCTTCTTGGAGAGCCACGGCACCTTGTCGTATCCGGCGCGCCAGGGCACTCCGTTCAAGTCGCCCTTGTCGTCCGGCATCACATAGCCGGCCATGCGGTCCTCCAGACCCAGGGCGAACATGATCTCGGTGATGCCGACATCGTTCGTCACCACGCGCCGGGGCACCTTGTCGAAGGTCACCTTCCGCCCGCAGTTCTCGATGGTCACCGGCCCGGCGTCGCCCTTCGCGTCGGAGGGCTCGGACTTCTTCGCGCCGCACCCCGCCAGCGTCAGGGTGAGGACGGCGGCGAAGGCGGCGCAACGGCGGCGGGACATGACGGACATGAGGGTTTCCTATTCGGGGAGAGCGGCTTCGGGGAGCGCCGCGACGGGGAGCTGGGCCGGCGCGGGCAGCCGGTCGAACAGCAGCCGCAGGGCGCCGGTCTCGGGGTGGCGGACGCGATGGGCGCGCACCCCGAAGACGGTGGCGAGCAGTTCGGGGGCGAGCACCTCGTCCGGCGGGCCCGAGGCGACGACGGAGCCCTGGCAGATCACGTACAGCAGATCGCAGTACTCCGCCGCGAGGTTGAGGTCGTGCAGCGCGGTCAGCACGGTCACCGCACGGTCGGAGCCGGGCGGCCGCCAGTCGCGTACCAGCGCCAGGAGGTCCAACTGGTGGGCGATGTCCAGGTGGTTGGTCGGCTCGTCGAGCACCAGCACGCGCGGCGACTGTGCGAAGGCGCGGGCCATCAGCACCCGTTGCCGTTCACCGCCGGAGAGGGTGAGAAAGGTACGGTCCGCCAGATGCCCCGCACCGGCCCGGTCGAGCGCCTCGGAGCAGACCGCGATGTCGCTCGCCGACGGCCGGCCCAGCGCGGAGGCGCGCTGGTGGGGCAGTCGGCCCATGGCGACCACCTCGGCGACCGTGAAGTCGAACTCCGGGGCCGAGTCCTGAGGGAGGGCGGCGACACCCCGGGCCGCGGCCCGCGCGTCCATGGTGTGCAGGTCCTCGCCGTCGAGACGCACCACGCCGTCCGCGGGCCTCAGCGCCCGGTAGACACAGCGCAACAGGGTCGACTTGCCACTGCCGTTGGGACCCACAAGGCCGACCACCTGACCCGCGGCGACCCCCAGATCGATGTCCCGCAGCAGGCGGGCACCCCCGATGTCGACCGACAGCCTCTCGATGTCGACCCGCATCATCGGCCCCCGAACGCATAGCCACGACGGCGCATCAGCACCAGGAACAGAGGCACGCCGACCACAGCGGTGATCACACCCACCGGGAGTTCGGCGGGCGCGAGCAGCAGTCGGGACAGGATGTCCACCCACACCAGCAGCACCGCACCCATCAGCGGCGCGACAGCCAGTACCCGCCGGTGGTCGGCGCCGACCAGCATCCGGACGAGGTGCGGAACCATCAGACCGACGAAGCCGATCGCACCGCTCACCGCGACCACGGCGGCCGTGACCCCGGCCGTGACGACGAACAGCTCACGGCGCAGCCGCTCGGGGTCCACTCCCAGCGCGGCCGCGGTCTCGTCGCCCATGGCCAGCGCGTTGAGCCGGCCCGAGGACAGAGCGAGATACGCCAGCCCCGCGGCCACCGTCGCCGCCGCGATCGGCAGCGCGTTCCACGACGCGCCGCTCAGACTGCCCAGCAGCCACATCAGGGCGGACCGTGCGGCCTCGCCGCGTTCCGCGCCGAACACCATCAGGGTGGTGACGGCCGAGAAGCCGTACGACATGGCCGTCCCGGTGAGGATGAGCCGCAGCGGGGTCAGACCGTGCGCGCTGCGGGCCACCGCGTAGACCAGGGTCATGGCCGCGAGCGCGGAGGCGAAGGCGGAGACGGACAGCGCCCAGATCCCGAGTGCCGCGAAGGTGCCGAAGAGGATCACCGCGTTGGCGCCCACAGCCGCGCCGTAGGAGATGCCGAGGACGAAGGGGTCGGCGAGCGCGTTGCGCACCATCGCCTGGACGGCGACGCCCGTCGTGGCCAGGCCCGCACCGACGACGGCCGCGAGCAGGGTGCGGGGGAAACGGATCTCCCAGACGATGCTGTAGGCCGCCGTCTCGTCCGCGCCCAAGGTCCCGCCGGTCAGCCCGGCCCACAGCAGTCGCAGCACCTCACCCCACGTCAGATCCGAGGCTCCCAGTGCCACTCCGCACACGAGGGACAACAGCAGGGCAGCCGCAAGACCGACGGCGAGCGGCCCGGAAGGCGTCCGGCGCGGTGGACCGGCCCCCGGAGACTTCACGGGCGTGGCGGTGGCTGCGGACACGCGCGGTCCTTCGGATCGGGCCGCGGGCATACCTGAGCAAGGGCGGCCCGCACGGCACGAGGCGCGCGGTTTCCCTCTCGCAGTCCACGGCGAGCAGTGGGGAGTTCCGTACGCTCCATGGGTAACCGGGCTTGCACGTCGCCCTGTTCACCGGGCGACATGCTTACCGTTGCGGGTCAGCGCCGGACTCTCACCGGACTTCCCCCACGGGACGCCTGCGCAGCGTAGCAAGGGGCCGTACGTGGGCCGCAACAGGGCGACCGGCCCGCGTACGGCCCGCGCTACGAGGTCGACGCGGCTGCCGGACCCGGCTCCGGCGCCGGTGCACGCTCCGCCAGCCGGTGCAGTTCGGCGGTGAACTGGGCGCCGGCGAGCAGCGCCAGGTTCGACACCCACAGCCAGATCAGGAAGACGACGATCCCGGCCAGCGAGCCGTACAGCCTGCTGTAGGTGCCGAATCCGGAGACGTAAGCCGTGAAGCCGGCGGAGGCGGTGAGCCAGAGCAGGCCGGCGAGCACACCACCGGGCAGGGCATGCCGCAGACAGCGCGCGGACGTCGGTCCCGTACGGAAGAGGACCATCACCAGAACCGCGACGAGCGCGACGAGGACCGGCCACTTCAACAGACTCCAGGCCGCCGCGCCGCCCTCGCCGATGCCGGCCCACCGGCCGAGCGTGGCCGCCAGCGAACCGCTGGTCACCAGGACGACCGCACTGACGACCAGCAGGCCCAGCACGGTGATCGCCATCAGCACGATCCGGTAGGCAGTACGCAGGGCGGGCCGTGTGTCCTCGGTGCCGTGGAGGGCATGCAGCGCCCGCCGGAAGACGGCCACATAGCTGGACGCGGACCACAGGGCGCTGACACCGCCCGCTGCCACGAGGGTGAGCGCGGCGGACCGTTCCGCGGCCATCCCGCGCAGCGCCTCCTGGAGCGCGCTGCCCGCTTCGGCGGGCGCCCAGGCCGTGACATGGGCGATCAGCGTCTCGGTGGTGGTGTCGCTGACCAGCCCGATGACGGAGACGGAGACGAGGAGGGCGGGCAGCAGGGCGAGAATCGCGTAGTAGGTGAGCGCCGCCGCCCAGTCGGACACGTCGTCGTTCCACATCGACACCGGTGTGCGGCGCAGCGCTGCTCGCCGCTGCGACCAGGCGGTGTGGGCGGGCGGGGTCGCGCAGGGCTTCGCCGGGGCTGCGGCCGCGGGGGCGGAAGCGGCCGGCCCGAGGCCGAGGCCGATGCCGTCGGGGGCGGGGACGCGCCGTGTCATGGCGTTGCCTCTCAGGGTGCGTGGTGCGGGGGAGCGGCTGTGATCATGTCATTCGTGGTGAAGGGCCCGGTCCGGCGACAGAGCCCTGACCTCCGTGTGCCCCCGCCACGGCAATGTCCTCGTCACAGAGGTGACGGCATTCGGTGTGTTCAGTGGATACGGTGCACCCGGGGGCACCGGCCGCGCGGATCCGCCGCGCGGTCGCGGAACGTCCGCACACTCCTCGGGACCGTTCCTCGTGCCGCGTCACGCGGTCGTCGGGCGTGTCCATGGACAGACGAGGTGAGCACGTGGCCATGGCCGAGAAGACGGGCCTCGACCGGCAGATGGTCAGCGCGCGCGGCGTCCGCGCACGCCGCCGTCCGACGCGGGAGGGGGTTGCAGGGCGATGACCCAGAACCCTCACGCCCCTCATGAGCAGGACGGTCCCGGCAGGGAAGAGACGCGGGACGTCGATCTCCTGCCGTGCGGGCGCGACCTGTTCCGGACCGTCGAGCAGGGGCAGAGCGAGCAGTCCGATGCGCATGCCCGCTCCTGCCCGTACTGCGCGGCCGTACTGAGCGAAACCGCCCTGCTGAACGAGGTCGTACGCCGTGCCGGGGACGGCGGTTCCGCCGGCGGCGACGCCGACGCCGGCGACGACACAGACCGGAACGCACGGATCATGGACGTGGTGCGCCTGGAGCTGAGCCCCGGCAGGAACCTCCCGCTCGGCGGGAGAGACGAGGACACGTGGATCACCGAGGCGGCCACCGCCCGGACCTTCCGGGCCGCGGCCGCGTCACTCACCGGCGTCCACATCGGCGACTGCGTGATCCGTCCGCTCGACGCGGCGGATCCGGGGCCGGCCCGGTGGCCGCGCGGTCCGGTCCACGTCCGGCTGGACGCCGTCGTGGCGAGGACGTGGGACCTTCAGGACGTCGCCGCACGCATCCGGGGGCGCATCACCTCGGCGGCCGACACGGAACTGGGCATGGACGTCGCTGTCATCGACGTACGGATCGCCGACATCCTCGACCCCGAGGCCGGCGACGAAGGGGGAGAGCGATGACGGACAGCAAGCCGTCCGCGCAACTGGCGGACGCCATCACCACCGCGGTCCTGAGCACCCGGGGCGTGGCGTTTCTGCGCCCCGGGCTCACCGACCTCCTCATCGCCTCGTCCGGCTCCGGATGGGGCCGCCCGGCCGGTGACACCACCAGAGCCGGCGGGGGAGTGCGTGTCGTGCGCCAGCAGGAGTCCGAGGCCTGGACCGTGGAGGTCACCATCGTCCTGCGGCGCGGCCACCGTGCGCTGGACGTCACCCGGGCGGTGAGGGCAGCCGTCGCGGAGACGGTCCGCCCCGCGCGCGGCCCCTCGGTGCCGGTGCATGTGACGGTGACGGTCAGCGGGGTGGTCTGAGCCCAGGCGCGCGGTGGTGCGCTGCGGGCCTCCGACCTCGGCCCCGCTGCCCGTCGATGTGCCCCCTACGCCGGATACTGCAGCAGTCCGGCGTCCGTGCGTTCCCAGGCCGCCTTGAGCTCGCGCAGCAACTCCGGCCGCAGCGCGGCCTTGTCGGCCTGTTCGCGTACGTCCGATGCCAGATGGAAGAGCTGGTCCTGGCCGCTCCGGCCCCGGTAGTACTTCCACTCCCCGCGCCGCAGGGCCCGCTCTCCGCGCACCCGCCAGAACAACTCCCGCTGCGCGGCGGGTTCTTCGCCCCGCCGCAGATACCCGGCCAGACTGGTGCCGTCGAGCGGGTAGGCACGATGCGGCCGGGCGCCGCCCAGTTCCAGCAGCGTCGCTGTCCAGTCCGGGGTGAACACGGGCACACGGCTGACCTGACCGCCGTCGACCGCGGCCGGCCAGCGCAGCACGGTCGGCACCCGGATGCCGCCCTCCTGCAACGATGCCTTGTTGCCGCTCAGCGGCCAGTTGTAGGAGAACCGCTCACCGCCGTTGTCGCTGGCGAAGACGACCAGGGTGTCCCGCTCCTGCCCCGATCTGCGGAGCGCGGCGAGCACCTGCCCCACGGACCGGTCGAGGTCCTCGACCATCTCCGTGTACTTCTCGATGGACCCGCCGTCGGCGTGCCACAGCGCCCGCCCGTCGCCGGCCTTGATCCTGCGGACGATCTCGGCGCTCTCCCGTGTGTCCCCGTCCGCGATCCAGGGCCAGTGCGGGGTGGTGAAGTTCAGATTGAGCAGCCACGGCCGCTCGTGGTCGCGCTGTACGTACTCGCTCGCGCGCTCGGTCAGGATGCGGGTGTAGTACCGCAGGTCCCGGTACTCGGCATCGCCCTCGTAGAGGTCGTACGCACCGCCGAGCCCGAGCTTAGAGTAGTACTCCAGAGCTCCGCCGAAGTTCCCGAAGAACTCGTCCCAGCCGGACCTGGTGGGCGAGTAGTCCGGCAGATAGCCGCAGTGCCACTTGCCGATCAGCGCCGTCGCGTAGCCGGCGTCCCCCAGCAGCGAGGCGAGGGTGGGATGGGTCGGTTCGAGCCCCACGGACCGGTCCGCGATGGGCTCCGCAAGCCCGCCCTTGGTGCGGCCCGGATAGCGGCCCGTATAGAGGGAGAACCGGGTCGGCGAGCAGGTCGCGGACCCGGAGTAGGCGTCGGTGAAGCGCACACCCTGCCGGGCGAGCCGGTCGAGATGGGGCGTCCTGATGTGGGGGGACCCGTACGAGGACAGGTCGGCCCAACCGAGGTCGTCGCCCAGGATGAAGAGGATGTTGGGCCTGCGGGAAGGGCGTCGCGGGGCGGCTGTGAACGGTCGTTCGGCGGCCTGTGCCTCACCCGCGGTCACCCCCACAGCGGCGGCCGCGCCGGCGCCGATGACCCCGCCGAAGGTGCGACGGGACAGCTTGGATGCACGTGAAACCATGACGTCTCCAGACAAACAGACCTGCCCGTGTCGGATCGCCGCGCACCTGCGGACAGGGTCCTCGGGCGTGGGAGGGCAGGGCGAAGGAAGCGGCGGCCGTGGTGGCCGGTCAGACGGATACAGGGAGTTCAGCGCTCGGAGCCACAGGGCTCAGACGCGACTCAGACGCAACAGATGGCGCTCGCTACACGGACCAGGTCGACGTGGCGGCGCTCCACGAGCGTGACCGTGCGGTCACCGAGGGGCTGCATGATCGGGGAGCCTGTCCCACACCCCGCGCACCTGTCAACGCCTGTCCGCGGGCCGGAACGCCGTGGGCCCGCTGGGGGACGCCGGCCGGGAGGACTCCGAGTCCGCGGGACGGCGGTGCAGATTCGTGTTTCGGGGAAGGCGGGTGAAGGATGAGCCATATGGACGTGCGGAGCAGAAATCATGTCAGGGTGACCGGCCGGGAAGACGGCCCGGTCGTGGTGCTGTCGCACGGGTTCGGCTGCGACCAGAACATGTGGCGCCTGGTGGCGCCCCATCTGGAGCGTGACTTCAGGGTCGTGCTGTTCGACCATGTGGGGGCCGGCCGGTCCGATCCGGCGGCGTGGAGCGTGGAGCGGTACTCCACGCTGGAGGGTTACGCCGACGACGTGCTCGAGGTGTGCCGTGACCTGGCATCGGGCCCGGTGACCTTCGTCGGGCATTCGGTGAGCGCCATGGTCGGGGTTCTGGCCGCGGCCCGGGAACCGGATGCCTTCGCCCGGCTCGTCCTGCTGACTCCGTCGCCCTGCTACATCGACGACGGGGACTACCGGGGAGGGTTCAGCGCGGCGGACATCGAGGAACTGCTGGAGTCCCTGGACAGCAACTATCTGGGCTGGTCGGCGGCGATGGCGCCGGTCATCATGGGCAACCCGGACCGGCCCGAGCTCGGGGACGAACTGACCAACAGCTTCTGCCGCACCGACCCGGACATCGCGCGGGTCTTCGCCCGGACCACGTTCCTGTCCGACAACCGGGCGGATCTCGCGCGGGTCACGGTCCCGACACTCGTGGCCCAGTGCTCGAACGACGCGATCGCCCCGCCGGAGGTGGGCGCGTACGTGCACGCCCAGATCCCGGGCAGCCGGCTGGTCACCCTGGAAGCCACGGGACACTGCCCGCAGCTGAGCGCACCGGAGGCGACCGCCGCGGCGATCGCGGCCTTCGCCGGTGCGACTCGATGATGTGCGACACGAGCGACGGCGGGCCTGAACCGTGCCCGGATGCCGAGCCGCCGGGTGACGACGAGGCGCGCTTCTCCGCCCTGCTGGAGGACAGTGCCGAGGACCTGTACGAGAACGCGCCCTGCGGCTACCTCTCGACGCTCCTCGACGGGCAGATCGCCAAGGTCAACGCCACGCTCCTGGACTGGCTGGGATACCGCCGCGAGGACCTCGTGGGCCGCAGGCGCTTCGCCGACCTGCTCACCGTCGGCGGCCGGCTCTACCACGAGACGCACTTCGCCCCCCTCCTTCAGATGCAGGGGGAGATCAACGGCATCGCTCTGGAACTACGCACGGCCGACGGAGAACGGCTGCCGGTGCTCGTCACCTCGACGGTCAAGACCGGCAGCGACGGCCGGCCGCTGCTGATCCGCACCACGCTCTTCGACGCGCGGGACCGCAGGGCGTACGAGACCGAGCTCCTGCGCGCCCGCCGGGAGGCCGACACGGAACGTGAGCGCCTCCAGAAGCTCGCCACCACCCTCCAGCAGACGCTGCTGCCGCCGGCTCTGGCGCCCGTACCGGGTCTCGATGTGGCCGCGCACTACCACATCGCCTCCATCGACCAGGTGGGCGGCGACTTCTACGACCTGTTCCCGCTGGCCGCCGGGACATGGGGCCTGTTCCTGGGCGATGTGTGCGGCAAGGGAACGGCAGCCGCGGCCGTGACGTCCCTGGCGCGCTACACGCTGCGCGCCGCAGCGGTGTACGACCCTGCCCCCGCCGCGGTGATCAGCAATCTGAACACCGTGCTGAACCACGAGTACCACGGGCACGACCCGCGATTCTGCACGGTCATCTTCGGTGTGCTGACCCCCGACGCCGACGGCTTCCGCGTCACGCTCGCCGGCGGCGGGCATCCGCCGGCCCTGCTGCTTCGGGCCGACGGCACCGCCGACTACCTGCCCACCCCGGGAGGACAGCTCGTCGGCGTCCTGCCCGACGCCCACGTCGCCACGGTCGCCGTGCGTCTCGATCCCGGCGACACACTGATCCTCTACTCCGACGGCCTGACCGAGGCCCGTACCGACACGTCCGCCGAACGCTGGGGTGACGAAGCGCTCCTCGACTTCGCGCGGGCCCTCGCGCCGACGACCGCGTCGGCCGCCGTCACCGCCCTGAGCGACCTGCTCGAATCCTTCGGCGCAGGCGTGGACGACGACGCCGCCGTCCTCGCCATCAGCGTGCCCCACCGTCCAGTGAAGAGCCACAGTGAGTGAACTGAGCGTCACCACCCGCACCGGACCGAACGGCCCGGTCGTCGAGCTGGCGGGTGAACTGGACCACGACACCGCCTCCGAGGTCCGATCCCTGCTGTCCGCACTGGAACTGCGCCCGGGCACACAGCTCGTCGTCGATCTGACCGACCTGACCTTCTGCGACTCGAGCGGGATCACCGTCCTCCTCGCCGCCCGCAACCACGTCCTCGCGGCGCAGGCCGCCATGGCGTTGTCAGCGGTCCCCGACGGCGTCCAGCGCGTCTTCCGCATCCTCGGCCTGGATCAGGTCTTCGTCACGTACCCGACCGTGGAAGAAGCGGTCGCCGCCTGGCCGCAGCAAACCGAATGAGGGAGAGCACACCGATGAACGGCCCTTCCGATCCGACACAGCGAGAGCGGACACCAGTGATCACCGAACCCGTGCCGGATCTCCAACTGCAGCTCCTGATCCGCCTCCTGGGCCAGGATCCCCGGATGAGTCTGCCCATCACGCTGAACGTCCCCGGCGCCGTCATCCACGGTGACCTGATCGCCCACGAGGCGTGGAAAGCGGACTGGGCGCAGAGTCTGCGGCGCATGGAAGGGCCCGGCGCTCAACTCCTCGCGTCCTTTCCCGAATCGGTGGACCAGGCTCTGGACGAAATGGCCGGCGACGACGGCCACCAGGGCCTTCCGCAATGGATCCACCTCCGGGACACGACCTGTTTCACCGGCACCCCTCATCCCGTGACCTCCGCCTTGTGGCGGGGGCGGTTGGCGGATGTCGCCGGCTGGTCACTCGGTAAACCGGCATGACCCGGGTTGCGCGCGTGAGAAAAAGCGCATGACAAAGAAGGGGGCCGACCGGAAGAATTTCCGGTCGGCCCCCTTCTCACGGGGTGCATGCCGTTCAGGCGAGGGGACGGCCGTAGTAGCCGCCGATCTCGTCGTGGTAGCCCGCGTCGCCGATGTGCTTGTCCTTGTCGAACTCGGGAGCGTCCTTGATCTGCTCCTTGGTCCTGTCGACGTAGATCTTCTCCTCGGCGGCGTCGACGCGGACGACGGTGCCGGCCGGCAGCAGGACATGCTTGCCGAAGATCCAGACGCCGGTGTCGACCACCAGGTAGGCCGCACCCACGTCGTCGGAGTGCTTGTCGACCTTGCCGATGTGACCGTCCGTCGCCTCGACCTTGAATCCCACCAGGCTGTGGCCCGGGGTGTATCCGGTCGTCGGCTGGTAGCCCCAGATGTTCTCGCTCATGAATGTCTCCCTTGTCGATCGGTCGCTGAATTCTTCGCCGCCGCCGAATAATTGACGGCGCGTCGTCAAAGGCAACAAGTAGGGGGTAGCGGTTGTCGGCCTCCGAGCCACCGAGTGCCCCCTCCCATTCCTGTCACACACGTGATCGGAAACGGGGCCGGAAATGCACGAAGGCGCCCACCCCTCGCGGGTGGGCGCCTTCGCTCTCGCATACTGCTCGGATCAGCACATCTTGTAGTCGACCTTGGTGGAGTTGTAGGCACAGGTGTCGACGGTCGCCCCGGTGGACCTCTTGAGGGTCGCCGTGTCCCGGTCGTTGTTCCATACGTACGCCGCCCGGCCCTGGTACCGGTTGGTCGCGGTGTTGGTGCCCTTGCCGGTGCGGATGGTCACCGTCTTGCCCTTGCCGAGGGTGTAGGCGCCGAAGACGTACCGGTGGTTGGCCGCATCCACGAGTGTCCAGCCGGTGAGGCTGACGGCCGCGGCGGTGGTGTTGCGGATCTGCACCCACTCGTTGGTGAGACTGGTGTTGGTGCGGGTGTCCGAGCCGGGGCTGTCGTAGTAGATCTTGTACAGGTGCACCGAGCCGGGTGCCGCCTGGGACGGCGTCGGCATCAGGACAAGGCCGCCGAGACACGCGGTGACAGCGGCAGCGGCGATGGAACGGGTGTGGAGCATGGGCGTCCTCGGATCAAGGCCGGGCACCCCCCAAATCGGGCCCGGCAAGACGCCCAGGTTAGGTCCAACCACCCCGGGGCGGGCGGTATTCGGGAATTCCGGAAGTATCGTGCATGTGTGCGACGTCTGGCGGCATGTGCAGGGGGACCCGCGTCCCGCTGCGGCGAGTCAGCTCATCCGGTGGTCGAGGTTGATCGCCGAGCTGATGAGGGCGAGGTGCGTGAACGCCTGCGGGAAGTTGCCCAGATGCTCGCCCGTCAGCCCGATCTGCTCGGCGTAGAGACCCACATGGTTGGCGTAGGTGAACATCTTCTCGAGTGCGAGCCGGGCACGCTCCACCTCGCCCATGCGCACCAGTGCCTCGACCCACCAGAACGAGCAGATGGAGAACGTCCCCTCGCTCCCGTCCAGTCCGTCCGGTGCCTCTTCCGGGTTGTAGCGGAACACCAGACTGTCCACCACCAGTCGGCGCTCGATGGCCTCGACGGTCGACCGGAACCGCGGATCGGTCGGGGAGAGGAACTTGACCATCGGCATGAGCAGCAAGGACGCATCCATGATCGTCTTCGGGTGACCGTCGTCGTCGGAGAGCCGCTGGACGAACGTGCGCTCTTCCGGATTCCAGCCTCGCGCCATGATCTGGTCGTAGATCTCGTCGCGGACCCGCATCCATCGGACCAGGTCCCCGGGCAGACCCCGCTGGCGGGCCATTCTGACCATGCGCTCGAGCGCGACCCAGCACATGAGCCGTGAGTAGGTGTGGTTCTGCTGCCCCGCCCTCGTCTCCCAGATGCTTTCGTCGGCGCCGTCCCAGTTCTTCAGCAGCCAGTCGAGGATGCCGCAGAGGTCGGACCAGCTGTCGTGCGAGATACCCGCGCCGTACTTGTTGAACAGATAGATCGAGTCGATCAGCTCGCCGTAGATGTCCAGTTGGCACTGACCGCTCGCTCCGTTGCCGATACGCACCGGATGCGATCCCCGGTACCCCTCCAGGTGGTCGAGCGTCTCCTCGGGGAGGATCGCGTCTCCGTCGATCGAGTACATGACGCGCAGCGGTCCCGCGGCGCCGTTCGTCGCGTTGCGCAGGCGCGCGGCGAGCCAGTCGATGAACTCC
Organism: Streptomyces sp. AM8-1-1; assembly: GCF_032229325.1. Taxonomy (NCBI): domain Bacteria; kingdom Bacillati; phylum Actinomycetota; class Actinomycetes; order Kitasatosporales; family Streptomycetaceae; genus Streptomyces; species Streptomyces sp. AM8-1-1. Next base: position 616,113 of record NZ_CP135086.1, on the reverse strand, counting down.
TGCGCCTCCTGCGTGAATCCGAGGCGCACCATCGCGTACAGGGAGAACGCGGCATCCCTGATCCACACATAGCGGTAGTCCCAGTTGCGCCGGCCGCCGAGTTGTTCGGGCAGCCCGAGGGTGGGCGCGGCGATGATCGCGCCCGTCGGTTCATGGGTCATCATCTTCAGCGTCAGGGCCGAGCGGTGGACCATCTCACGCCAACGGCCGGTGTAGGTCGACTGCTTCAGCCACTGGCGCCAGTACGTCACCGTGGCATCGAAGAGCTCGTCGGCGGCGGTGGCCTCCACCGGGTCCGACGTCGTGTCGTCCTCGTCGTCGGCCGTCTCCAGGATGAAGAGCGCCGTCTCGCCCTCGCGGAGGACGAACCGGGCGTGGGCGTCGGTCGCATCGAGCTCCAGGTCGACCGTGGACCGCACCGAGAGGCTGATCTCCCGGCCCGTGAACCGTACGCCCTGGGTGGTCCGCTGGGTGCGAGGCATTTCGCGGCCGTAGTCCAGTCGCGGTGCGATCCGCACGGACATCGTCATGTGGCCTCGTACATTGACCACCCGCCGCACGAGGCGCTGCCGGTGGTCGGGGTCCTTCTCCCGGAGGATGGGCATGAAGTCCTGGACCTCGACGATGCCGTGCTCGGTGAGCATCCGGGTGAGGAGGATGTTCGTGTCGGGAAAGTAGAACTGGTGGTGGGTGACGCTCTCGCACATCGGCCTGATCTCCCAGTAGCCGCCGCGCTGTGCGTCGAGCAGGGAGCCGAAGACGCTGGGGGAGTCGAACCGCGGGGCGCAGAACCAGTCGATCCGTCCGTTGGTGCCGACCAGGGCCGCCGTGCGCAGATCGCCGATCAGGCCGTGTTCGGCGATCGGCAGATACCCGTTCGGGTCGCTGTCCGTGGGCTCCTGTGCTCGCGCTGTGGTCATTTCCCGGCACCTCGCCACCCCGGTGACTCGTCCTGCCCAGTCTCACTCACCGGTGCGGCGAACGCACGCTGGTCACGATCCGGTATCGCTCTGCGGTCCGACCCTTGCGTTTCGGCCATGTAATCGATTCCAATCGGCCGTGTAATCGTTTCCATGGCTCACTGCCGTGGTGCGAGGCGCACGGAACCCACAAGGAGGTGGACCGTCGATGGCGAGCATCAAGGATGTCGCGGCCGAGGCCGGAGTCTCCGTTGCCACGGTCTCCCGCGTCCTCAACAGCCATCCCTCCGTCAGCCCCGGGGCGCGGGCCCGCGTCCTCGCCGCCGTCGACACGCTCGGTTACCGGCCGAACGCCGTGGCCCGGTCCCTGCGCACCGATCAGACCCGCACCCTCGGCCTCGTGATCAGTGACGTGCTCAATCCGTACTTCACCGAGCTGGCCCGCTTCGTCGAGGAGGAGGCCCGCGCGCTCGGCTACAGCGTGATCATCGGCAACGCCGACGAGCGGCCCGAGCTCCAGGACCACCATGTACGGACCCTGCTCGACCGCCGCATCGACGGTCTGCTCGTCTCGCCCGCGGACGGACGGTCCCCGCTGACGCTGGACGCGGCACGCGGCGGCACCCCGATGGTCTTCGTCGACCGCTGGATTCCGGGCGTCGACGTGCCCGTCGTGCGCTCCGACGGCCGGCAGGCCATCCGGGACCTCGTCGGCCACCTGCACGGCCTGGGCCACCGCAGACTCGCCATCATCGCGGGTCCCGCGGCCACCACCACCGGACGCGAGCGCGTCGACGCCTTCCGCGACGCGCTGCGTGAGCACGGGCTCCCGCTGATCGACGCGTACATCGGACAGGGCGACTTCCAGGCCGAGAGCGGCCGCCGTGCCACCGAGGCGTTCCTGGCGCTCGCCGAGCCGCCCGAGGTGGTCTTCGCCGCCGACAATCTGATGGCACTCGGAGCTCTGGACGCCATCCGTGGACACGGCCTGCGCGTACCGCAGGACATCGGGCTCGCCGCCTTCGACGACATCCCGTGGTTCCTGCACACCGATCCACCGATCACGGCGATCTCCCAACCCACAGCCGAGCTCGCCAGAGCCGCCGTCCGGGCGCTGGCCGACGTGATCGAGGGCAGACCCCCGAGCTCCGTCAGCCTCCCCGCGCGTCTGGTCGTACGCCGCTCCTGCGGTGAGAGCGGCGCGCATGCCGAAGCCCCCGGCACCCCCGAGATCCCGGAAGTCCCCGAAACCCCCGACCACCCCGCGAGCCAGAGGAGCAACTTGTGAGCCACCCCGACGAGTTGCTGCGCATCGAAGGACTGCGCAAGACGTTCCCCGGCGTCGTCGCCCTCGACGCCGTCGACTTCGACCTGCGCCGCGGTGAGGTGCACGTCCTGCTCGGCGAGAACGGAGCCGGCAAGAGCACCCTCATCAAGATGCTCTCCGGCGCCTACCGCCCCGACAGCGGACGCATCCTCGCCGACGGGCGCGAGGTCCGTATCCACAGCACCCAGGACGCCGAACGGCTCGGGATCGCGACCATCTACCAGGAGTTCAACCTGGTCCCCGATCTCACGGTCGCCGAGAACATCTTCCTCGGCCGTCAGCCGCGGCGGTTCGGGATGATCGACCGCCGCCGCATGGAGACGGACGCGGCCGCGCTGCTGGACCGCGTCGGACTGCGGGTCTCCCCGGGCGCCCTCGTCCGCGAACTGGGCATCGCCCGGCTCCAGATGGTCGAGATCGCCAAGGCGCTCAGTCTCGACGCCCGCGTCCTGATCATGGACGAGCCGACCGCCGTGCTCACCTCCGAGGAGGTGGACCAGCTCTTCCGTATCGTGCGGCAACTGCGCGAGGACGGCGTGGGCATCGTCTTCATCACCCACCACCTCGAGGAGATCGCGGCACTCGGCGACCGGGTGACCGTCCTGCGGGACGGCCGCAGCATCGACGAGGTCCCCGCGTCGACCCCCGAGGCCGAACTCGTACGGCTGATGGTGGGCCGGAGCATCGACCAGCAGTATCCCCGGCAACGCCCCGAGGTGGGCGAGCCACTGCTCTCGGTGCGCGGACTCACCCGGGGCGGCGTCTTCCACGACGTCAGCTTCGAGGTGCGCGCCGGTGAGGTCGTCGGCCTCGCCGGGCTCGTCGGCGCGGGCCGCACCGAGATCGCCCGGGCCGTCTTCGGCGCCGACCCCTACGACACGGGCACGATCGACGTGCGCGGCACACAGCTCCGCGGGCACGACGTGAACGCCGCCATGCGGGCCGGCATCGGCCTCGTCCCCGAGGACCGCAAGGGCCAGGGGCTGGTGCTCGACGCCACGGTGCAGGAGAACCTGGGCCTGGTCACCCTGCGCTCGGCCACCCGCGCCGGACTCGTCGATCTGAAGGCGCAGCGCGTCGCGGCCGCCCGGATCGCCGAGCAACTGGGCGTGCGGATGGCGGGCCTCGGCCAGCACGTCCGCACCCTGTCCGGCGGCAACCAGCAGAAGGTCGTCATCGGCAAATGGCTCCTCGCCGACACCAGAGTGCTGATCCTCGACGAACCGACGCGCGGAGTCGACGTCGGCGCGAAGGTCGAGATCTACCAGCTCATCAACGAGCTGACCGCTTCCGGTCACGCCGTCCTGATGATCTCCAGCGACCTCCCCGAGGTCCTCGGCATGAGCGACCGGGTGCTCGTCATGGCGCAGGGCCGCATCGCCGGTGAACTCACCGCACACGAAGCCACCCAGGACGCGGTGATGGCGCTCGCCGTCAGCGCACCACCCACGACAACCCCCGCACAGAACGACGCAGTGAACGAGGAGGGCCCCCGTGGCCAGTGACACGCTCAAGAACGACACGGGCAAGAGCGGCGCCTCCGCCTCGACCCTGCGCCGGATCCTGCTCGACAACGGCGCCCTGACCGCCCTCGTGGTCCTGGTGGTGGCGATGTCGCTGCTCTCCGGCGACTTCCTGACCACCCAGAACCTCCTCAACGTCGGCGTCCAGGCGGCCGTCACCGCGATCCTCGCGTTCGGCGTCACCTTCGTCATCGTCTCCGCGGGCATCGACCTGTCGGTCGGATCGGTGGCGGCGCTCAGCGCCACGGTCCTCGCCTGGATCGCGACGTCCGAGGGACTACCGGTCTGGCTCGCGGTCCTCCTCGCGATCGGCACAGGCCTGGCCTGCGGCCTCGTCAACGGTGCCCTCATCTCCTACGGCAAACTGCCGCCCTTCATCGCCACGTTGGCCATGCTGTCGATCGGCCGCGGACTGTCCCTGGTCATCTCCCAGGGCAGCCCGATCGCCTTTCCCGACTCCATCTCCGTGCTGGGCGACACGCTCGGCGGCTGGCTGCCCGTCCCGGTCCTCGTGATGATCGGCATGGGCCTGATCACCGCACTGATCCTCGGCCGCACCTACATCGGCCGCTCGATGTACGCCATCGGCGGCAACGAGGAGGCGGCCCGCCTCTCGGGCCTGCGCGTCAAGCGACAGAAGCTCGTCATCTACGCCCTGTCCGGTCTCTTCGCGGCCGTCGCCGGAATCGTCCTCGCCTCCCGGCTCGTCTCCGCACAGCCCCAGGCCGCGCAGGGCTACGAACTCGACGCGATCGCCGCGGTCGTCATCGGCGGCGCCAGCCTGGCCGGCGGAGTGGGCAAGGCGTCGGGCACGCTCATCGGCGCGCTCATCCTCGCCGTGCTGCGCAACGGTCTCAACCTCCTCTCCGTCTCCGCCTTCTGGCAGCAGGTCGTCATCGGTGTCGTCATCGCCCTGGCCGTCCTGCTCGACACCCTGCGCCGGCGCACCGGAACCACGGCGGCGGCCGCGGGCGCTCCCGGCACCGGCGGTCCGGGAAGCGGGAAACGCGGTGCGCTGAAGCTCGGCGTGGCCGCCGTGTGTGTCGCGGCCGTCGTCGGTGGTGTGTCCCTGCTCAACCCCGGCGGCTCCGGGACCACCACGAAGATCGGGATGTCGCTCTCCACTCTCAACAATCCGTTCTTCGTGCAGATGAAGGATGGCGCGCAGGCGGAGGCCAAGGCCGCGGGTGTCGACATCACGGTCACCGACGCCCAGAACGACGCTTCGCAACAGGCCAACCAGCTCCAGAACTTCACCAGTTCCGGCGTGAAGTCCGTCATCGTGAACCCCGTCGACTCGGACGCGGTCGGCCCGGCGGTCCGGACCGCCAACAAGGCGGGCATCCCGGTGATCGCCGCCGACCGCGGTGTCAACAAGGCCGAGACCGCGACCCTCGTGGCGTCCGACAACATCGCGGGTGGCAAGCTCGCGGCGAAGACGCTCGCCGACAAGCTCGGCGGCAAGGGCACGATCGTCGTTCTCCAGGGCACGGCCGGCACCTCCGCGAGCCGGGAACGCGGCGCGGGCTTCGCCGAGGGCCTCAAGGCCTACCCGGGCATCAAGGTCGTCGCGAAGCAGCCTGCGGACTTCGACCGCACCAAGGGTCTGGACGTCATGACCAACCTCCTCCAGGCCAACCCCGGCATCAACGGTGTCTTCGCCGAGAACGACGAGATGGCGCTCGGCGCGGTCAAGGCGCTCGGAGCCAAGGCGGGCACGTCCGTGTCCGTGGTGGGCTTCGACGGAACTCCCGACGGCCTCAAGGCGGTTCAGGCGGGCACGCTGTACGCCTCGGTCGCCCAGCAGCCCAGGGAGCTCGGGAAGATCGCCGTCCAGAACGCGGTGAAGGCCGCGCAGGGCAAGGAAGTGAGCAGCACGGTGAAGGTGCCCGTGAAGGTCGTCACCAAGGCGAACGTCGACGACTTCTCCTGAGCCGCGGTCGGAGGGCCGCGGGTTCGCCGCGGTCCTCCGATCCGCCGGATCCATCCGGTCCGGCAGCACACGTCCCACCCGAGAGAACGAGAAAGCAGGACCATCGATGCACGACCACGGCCCCCACGACCTGCTGGTCATCGGGTCGGCCAACGCCGACCTGGTGATCGGGGTCGAACGCCGCCCGGCGCCGGGGGAGACGGTGCTCGGCTCCGACCTGTCCGTCCACCCGGGCGGAAAGGGCGCCAACCAGGCTGTCGCCGCCGCGCGGCTCGGGGCGCGCGCCGCCCTGGTCGCGCGGGTGGGCGACGACGACCACGGCCGCCTGCTGCTCCGGTCCCAGAAGGCGGCGGGTGTCGACACCGCGGGCGTCCTCGTCGGCGGCGCGCCGACCGGCGTCGCGCTGATCACCGTGGACCCGTCGGGGGACAACAGCATCGTGGTGTCGCCCGGCGCGAACGCCCGGCTGACACCGGCGGATGTCAGGGCGGCCGAGGACCTCCTCGCCGCAGCACGCGTGATCTCGGTCCAGCTGGAGATCCCGCTGGACACGGTCGCCGAAGTGGTGGCCGTACTGCCGCCGACGGCCCGTCTCGTCCTGAACCCCTCCCCGCCCGCACCGCTTCCGCCCGACGTGCTCGCGGCGTGCGACCCCCTGGTCCTCAACGAGCACGAGGCGCGCTTCATCCTGGGCCCCTCCGCGGGAGCCACACCCGAGGAGTGGGCCGCGGGACTCCTGGCCATCGGCCCGCGCTCGGTCGTCATCACGCTCGGCGCACAGGGGGCGTTCGTCGCCGACACCCGGACGGGCGCTGCCGTGCACGTGCCGAGCCCGCGGGTGGAGGCGGTCGACACCACCGGCGCCGGGGACGCGTTCACGGCCGCCCTGGCATGGCGGATCGGCCTGGGCGAGCCACTCGCCACCGCGGCCTCCTTCGCCGTGCGGGTGGGTGCCGCCGCCGTCACCGGGCAGGGCGCTCAGGAATCGTTTCCCACGGCCGAGGAGGTCGCTGCCCTGTGAAGAAGACAGGCATTCTGAACCGCCACCTGGCGGGCGCGCTGGCGGAACTGGGGCACGGCGATCTGGTGCTGGTCTGTGACGCCGGTATGCCCGTCCCCGACGGGCCGCGCGTGGTGGATCTCGCGTTCCGGGCAGGAATCCCGTCGTTCGCGGATGTGCTGGACGGCCTGCTGGACGAGCTGGTGATCGAGGGAGCTACGGCGGCCCGAGAGGTCACCGATGCCAACCCCGAGGCCGCCCGTCTCCTCGCGCAACGGCTGCCGGCTCTGGACTTCATCACCCACGACGAGCTGAAGGCGCGCTCGGCGACGGCCCGTCTGGTGGTACGCACGGGAGAGGCGCGGCCCTACGCGAACGTGCTGCTGAGGTGCGGCGTCTTCTTCTGAGCGGAGGCCGGCCGCGCATCCGCCGGCCGCCCCGGCCGGGAAGTAGTGGCGAGACCCGCACCGAGCGAGTCCCGCCACGAAGGGATGCCAGATCATGAATTCCCGTACCCCCGCCGCAGTCGTCGCCTCCCTCGGCGCATGTGCACTGGCACTCGGTGCCGCCGCTCCTGTCGGCGCCGCTGACCGGAGCGCGGACCAGGCCATGGTCTCCGTCTTCCACGCCGTCCCGGGCCTGACGGTGGACGTCTACGCGAACGGTGACGAACTCCTGGGCGACTTCGAGCCCGGCACACTCACCGAGCCGCAGGCCCTCGCCGCCGGCTCCTACGATCTGAAGGTCTTCAAGGCGGGCGAGGGCCCCGACGGCACGCCCGCGATCCAGAAGACGATCGACGTGCCGGCCGGCGCCAATGCGACGGTCGTCGCCCATCTGTCGGCCGACGGCACACCTGAGCTCGACGCCTTCGTCAACAACGTCTCCAAGGTGCCGCCCGAAAAGGCACGGCTGACGGTACGTCATGTCGCGGCGGCACCCGCCGTGGACGTACGAGCCGGCGGAACACCGCTGTTCACCGGGCTGGTCAACCCTCGTGAGGCCACCGCCGAGGTGGACCCGGGCACGGTCTCCACCGATGTCGTGCTCGCCGGCACCGACACGGTCGCCATCGGACCCGCGGACCTGAAGCTGGCCGAGGGAACCGGCAACGTCGTCTACGCCTGGGGCAGCGCCGCCGACAAGAACCTCGCCCTCAAGGTGCAGTCGTTGGACGGCATGCAGTCCACCCCGGGTGCTTCCGCCGGGAGAACGAGTGCCATGGGCGTGACCAACTCCTCGGACTCCTGGCTCGTGTGGAGCGCCGCCGCGGGGATCACCGCTCTGGCGGGCGCGCTCGTCCTGAGCCGTCGGGCCCGCGAGCGTGCCTGATTCCCGGCAGTCGGCCCTGCCGGCCGGGCCTCCCCTCGTGCACGTCGTAGAGGGTCTTCGTTCTCAACGGCGCGGAGGAGGAGACGGTGGCGGAGCACCTCGATCCGGCGGACCTCGCGGAGCTGTCCCTGGGAACGGCGGGTGAGGCGGATCTGGAGGAGGAGGCCCGGCGGCATCTGCGGGACTGTGCGCAGTGCAGGCACGAACTGGCAGAGCTGCAACGCGTCGTGCGAGCCGCGCGTTCGGCCGGCCCGGCGGACCTGCTGCGGACTCCTCCCGGCAGGGTGTGGGAGGCGATCGTGAGGGACATGCGGGCGCCGTACGAGGTGGACACCCGGCCGTCCACCAGGGCTGCCGGGCCTGCCGAGGAGGGATCGCTCCGGCGGGCCTGGCGCCGCCACGGACCGACCCTTCTCCTCGCCACCGGGTGCTTCCTCGCAGGAGCGGCCGCGGGCGGTGCCGTGTTGTGGTGGAACAGACACTGGTGGAACAGGCACGCAACCGCGGTCCCGCGCACGCCCTCGCGCTCAGCAGCGCGGCCCGCGGGCCTTTGCCGCGCCGACGCAGACACTCTTCGGCCGTCTTCGGTCAGTCCTCGGTGGTTCGCCGGGCCGGGGGAAGAAGACGGGACATGAGGCTGATCAGCGAGCGCACCGACCCCGGTACACGCGTCCGGTGGAAGTACTACGTGGCCGCGGGGACCGCGGTCGCGGCGACGGCCGTCGCGGGATCGGCAGCCGTCGACCCGACGGCATCCTGGTACCGGGCACTGTCCAAGCCGCGGTGGCAGCCGCCCCCGTGGGTGTTCGGCGCCGTTTGGACACCGCTGTACGCGAGCATCGCCTGGGCGGGCGGCCGTGCCCTCGACCGGGCCTCACCCCCGGACCGGAAGCCCCTGGCGATCGGCCTGGCGGTGAATCTCACCCTCAACGCGGCCTGGAACTGGCTGTTCTTCCGGGCGCGGAGCCCGCGCGCCGGCCTCCTCGGCACCCTGGCGCTGGACCTGAGCAACACGCATCTCCTCGTCCGCACCGCGCTCAGCAGCCGCTCGGCGGGCGCCGCGCTCGTGCCGTACGCCGCTTGGTGCGCGTTCGCCACCGTCCTCAGCGCCGACCTGGCACGCCGCAACCCCAGGGGGTCCGGGCTGCGGCCGGCATGACCGGGCCTGAGCGTCGGGCACGGGCTCAGTGACCGGTGCGGACGGCGCGTGGTTTACCGCGGCGAGATGAGGCAACCCGGCTGGTGCGGGACTCACCATCGGAGGACGCAATGATCATTCTCGGTCTCATCCTGCTCATCATCGGTGCCATCGCGGGCATAGGCATCCTGTGGACCATCGGGCTCATTCTGATCGCAGTCGGAGCCGCACTGTGGATTCTGGGAAAGGTGGGCCACGCCGTCGGTGGTCGCCAGCACTACTGGTGACCGGCGACTGACCGCCGGCCCGCCGGCCCGCCGGCCGGCACAACGGTGCGCCCGCACGACGGGACAGGGCAGGTACCCCCTCGGGTTCTCGGGGGTACCTGCCCTGTCGCTGTGCGTGATCGGCCGAGGCTCGGGAGTGACCCGCGCGAGGTCCGTGATGGCCCCGGTACGCACGTACGCGCCGTGTGACGGGTGCGAGCAGTGGGTGAGCGCCACCTGTGGGCGGCTCTCCGCATCCCGAGGCGATGGCCCGCTCCCCACCGCTGCCGCGGGGGCGGAGGTGCCGTGCCCGCATTCGGTGGCACCCCGGATAGCGTGGTGATCATGAGTGGTGATCATGAGTGGTGAGCGGGACCTTCGGAAACTGCTGAGCGGTATGCGCCCCGAGCTGAACCCCGGGCGTTATGTGTTCACCTCGGTCGACGGCGGTGTCCCCCGGGGTGTCACCCCCGTGGTCACGGTCACGGAGCCGGAGGGGCTGACGTTGGTGCTTCCCGTGGAGGAGGCCGACGCGGCGGGCCTGGCCTACGACTACATCGCGGGCTGGATCACCCTGCGTGTCCACTCCGCCCTGGATGCCGTGGGACTGACCGCCGCGGTCGCCGGTGAACTCGCCGACGCGGGCCTGAGCTGCAACGTCGTCGCCGGATTCCATCACGACCACCTCTTCGTCGCCCACGCGCGCGCGGGCGAGGCGCTCGGTCTGCTGGAGAACCTTGTGCGGCGTTCCGGATGATCTGACCGCACTCGTACCTCCCTGTGGCTGTTGTCACATACGGGCTCAGGGGGTGGAACTGGTGCTTGGTGCAACTAATGTGGCTTCTCCGTCGTCTTCCGGGCGACAGCGCACCATGCACGAACGAGGAGTGTCAGCCGTGGGGGACATACGTCGCCGGGGAGCCGTCGTACTCGGGATCACCGCCCTGGTGGCCCCGCTCTCGGTGGTCGTGGGGAGCACGACCGCCCAGGCGGCTTCCTGTACGACACGGACCGGCACCTATCAGAAGCAGGTCGAGCGGTTCCTCGGCCGCCCGGTGGACGGCAAGCAGTCGGTCAGCGACTGCAAGGCGATCCAGGCGTTTCAGACCAAGCACGCGATCAGCCCCGCCGCCGGCCTGGCCGGTCCCGTCACCTGGGGTGTCATGGATCTCATGAACCGGCAGAAGGCCGTCGGCCGGAACCCGAACAAGGCCGGCGCGTGCCCCGTGAACAGGGGCCGGATCGCCTGTGTCGATCTGACGCTCCAGCTCAGCTGGATCCAGGACGGAACGAAGCTCGTCCACGGACCGGTACCCGTGCGCACCGGCCGCGACGGGCACGAGACCCGCACCGGGCTGAAGAAGGTCTCCTGGCGCGACATCGACCATGTCTCCAGCCTGTACGAGACGCCGATGCCCTACAGCCAGTTCTTCGACGGAGGCCAGGCCTTCCACTCGGTCGGCATCAGCGTCTGGGGTCAGCCCGGCTCGCACGGCTGCGTGAACATGACCAAGACCGACGCCGCCGCGTACTGGAAGCTGCTCCGCACCAACGACGACGTCTTCGTCTACGGCCGCAAGCCGGGCACCTGAGCGCACCACCCTCCCCCGGGAGCCGGCTGCCGATCCCTCCGAAGGCGCCGAGCGCAACCGGCCGAGCGATGAATGAACCAACTCCGGTCACAGTGCTGCCATTCGGCTGCGCCTCCTGAACAACACCGGGCAGAATCCTGCGCAGTTTGACTTCATGCCCATGCCACGCGGGAGCTTCCCCGGGCCCAACCCCCCTTCCTCTCCGCAGTATTGGGCGTTCCTTCACCAGAGCGACATCTGTCCACTCTCCGGAGGCCGACGGACGCGGGAGACGGTGCTCCGGGCATGCCGCAGCCGGACTGCCCGTCCCGCGACGGTGTCGATCAGGAGGACGCAGTGAACAAGAAGTGGTCGTCGAGGGCCTTCGGGCGCCCCACGCAGCCCGCCGTGTCCGCGGACGGTGCCTCCACGGCCCGCAAGCCGAATCGGTCGCGGCGGGTGGGCAGACTGTCGCTCATGAGCTTCGCCGGAGCCGTCGTCCTGGTCGTGGCGTCACCGGCCACCGCCTTCGCCGACCCCCCGCGCGCCCTCCCCGGCAACGCCAGCGGTCTCGAGCAGACCTTCCAGCCCGCCTACGACTACGACCGCGACGGCTGTTACTCCTCTCCCGCCATCGGCCCCGACGGGACGATCGCCCCGGGCCTGAAGCTCGGCGGTGACGTCAACGGCAACTGCCGCGATCTGTCCGACCTGGAGAACACCAACGGGTACTCGCGGGAGAAGTGCAACAACGGGTGGTGCGCGATCGTCTACGCGCTCTACTTCGAGAAGGACCAGGTGTCACTCGGCGGCGGCAGCCTCGGTCACCGCCACGACTGGGAGCACGTCGTGGTGTGGGTGCAGAACAACCAGGTCGAGTACGTGTCGACCTCCGCACACGGCGGGTTCACGGTGCACAACCGTTCCCAGATCCGCTTCGACGGAACACATCCCAAGATCGTGTATCACAAGGACGGTGTGAGCACCCACACCTTCCGGGCCGCCAACTCCGGTGACGAGCCGCCGGAGAACCACAGGGGTACGTGGCAGTTCCCGGCGCTCGTGGGCTGGAACGGTTATCCCTCGGGCCTCCGCGACAAGCTGAGCGCGGCCGACTTCGGCAGCGCCACCCTCGGCATCAAGGACGATCAGTTCAACTGGCACCTCTCCAGGGCCAAGCCGGCGAACATCCCGTTCGACCCGAACGCCTGACCGTCGGACCGGCCCCCTCCGCTCACGGACGGGGGCCGGCCCGTCTCGGGCCCCGGTGCCCTGTCACGCGGGACGTCCGGGCTCCTGCTGGGCGAGGAACCCGCCCACGGTGTCGCGGAAGCGGAGCGGGTCGTCGAGCCACGGGTAGTGACCGGCGTCGGGCTGGACGGCCAGTTCGGCCCGGGGAAACAGCTCCGCCACGGCGGCGGCGACGCGGGGGAGCGGACCACTGTCGAGAGCCCCGGCGAGGACCAGCACCCGGGCGTCGAGGGATGCCATGACGGCCCGGGCGGCGGCAGGGTCGAAAGCTCCGGAGGCGGCATACGCCTCCGCCGCCTCGGCGTTGCTCTGGGCGGCCTCGGATGCCGCGTGCGTCTGTGCGGCCGCGTCCCAACGGCCGTAGAAGAAGGGGCTGATGGCGTCCCAGTCGGCATCGGTCGCCGAACCCGCCCAGACGGCTTCCCAGGCCTCCTGGGCGGAAGCGAACCACGGCTCGGCGGCGCGCAGGAGAGCGGCCTCCCGGCGGTGCTCGTCGGTGAAGTCGATGCCGAGCGCACGCGCGCGGGAGGTGATCAGTGAGAGGGAGCGAACCCGATCCGGATGTCGCGCCGCGTGGAGCAGCGCGAGATCACCGCCCGCTGAGTGGGCGAGTACGTCGACACGCTCGAGTCCGAGATGCGCCCGCAGCCCTTCGACGTCATCGACCTGCCGGTCGCAGCGGTAGGTCGCCGGGGTGCCGGGAAGGCCCGATCCGCCTGTGCCCCGCAGGTCGAGCAGGACGAGTCGGCGCTGCTTCGACAGCCCGCCGAGATCTCCCAGATACGCGGAAGCGCGCATGGGTCCGCCCGGGATGCAGAGCAGCGGCTCACCTTCTCCCACGAGGTGATAGGTGATGACGGTCCCGTCGGAGGCGGTGAAGGCAGGCATGCACCAACCCTGGTACGGCAGGATGATCACCGCAACTGGATGGTCCCGCCGGCCAACGGCCGTCTGGTGTGGTGCCGTTGGCGGCTCGGGCTGCCCGCCCGTGCCCTCAGCGGGTGAGTGCCATATGGAGCCGTAGCGTCAGGCCCGTCTCGGCTGCCCGTACCTCGACGAGGTCGCAGAGGTGGTGGATCATCCAGAGGCCCCGGCCACCGTTGGCCGAGGCGATGGACGGCCGGCGACGGCCGGCCAGGGGGTTGGACAGCCGACCGCTGTCACGGACTTCGGCCACGGCCGCGCCGCTGTCGTTCGTCCACAGGCGCAGTGTGCCGCTGCCGCCGCCATGAGCGATCGAGTTGGCGGTCGCCTCGCTGATGGCGAGGACCAAGTCGCTGCGTCGCCCGAAATCGAGCGAGGTGCCGAGGGCCCATGTCTCGGCGTGTTCGCGTACGAGGCCGAGCTGGCCGCGGCTGTAGACGAGCGAGGACGCCTCGGCCGGTTCCGGTAGCGGCTCGTCGCAGTCCGCGCAGACGACGGCAGGGTCGATGTACGCGGGACTGGCCTGGTGGCTGCCGTCCTCGATGAGTGTCGGGTGGGTGCGGCGGGCGTTCGCGAGGATCGACTCGCCGAGCCGTTCGACGTCGTAGGGACAGAGAATGGTGGCCGTGCGGCCGGCGAAAGCCGTGTTGATGAGTGCCTCGTGCCGCGTCGCTTCGAGGACTTCCTCGTGGGAACGGGACGGCCAGATCGGCTCGCCGACGATACGGGCGGACCGCCCGGTATGGCGGTCGGCGAAGCCCTGCAGGGCGGACAGAATGCGGCCGGGATTGACGCCGAGGACGGTCATGTCCTTGAAGTCCACACCGCTGCCAGGGGCGCCGATACTGTCGCGCAGCGCGGCCAACTGCGGCCCGGGTACGGCCACGAGCACGGGTTCGTCCGCCTCCAGCGCCCGGGTGACGAAGCCGCCCACCTCCGCCACGTACTCGTCGAGACCGCGGTAGAAGAGGCCGGGATGGACGAACGCTTCGGTCTGCGGCTCCCGGACAACCTGCGCTTCGCTCATGCTGCCACCTCCAGCACCGTGCACTCGTCGGGGAACAGTTCGGCCACACGTTGCAGGGAGGGCGGTGGCCACTGCAGCACGAGACGACGGCCCTGACTCCTGAAGGTACCTGCCGTCTCCACCAGTGCCCCGACCGCGTCCATGCCGAAGAACCGCGTCCCGGACAGGTCGAGACGGACCACGCTGCCGGGCATCCGGGGCAGGGTGTCCAGTACCGCGGTGAGGGCGGTGCGGGTGTCCGTGTCGGCGTCGCCGCGCAGCCGCAGGCCGGAGCTGCCGGTCAACGGGACGGCCGTCAGGGGCGCGTCGACCCCCGCGACGTGGGTGAGGGACGGCGACAGATGGATGTGATGGGCGGCGAGCAGGATGTCCGACTGCGTGTCACGCCGGTCGTAGAGACATGTCCCGGTCAGCGGGAGATCCGCGTACACCTCTGCCTCGACCCGCAGTTCGTACTCCAGCAGACGGTCGGCCCCCGGTGGTCGCCGCAGGTGCCAGTTCATCTCGCCGACCACGCGCAGTCCCGGATACCCCTGGGCCACGGCGTCTGCGCACGCTTGGCGCAGCCCCGCGATCAGCAGGTCCGGATCGAAGGGGAGCCGCTCCAGGTAGCTCTGGTGGGTGTCCGTCACCCGCAGCTGCCCGCTGCCCAGCAGCGTGTCCACGTCCACGCCGTCGGAGCGGAGCAGAGAAGCGATCGCCGACGGCTCGGCCGTGTCGGCGAAGAAGCGGATCTGCTGCCCCTGCGCGAGTCCCTCGCGCACCGACGCGGTCACCGTGGCTGCCCACTCGGCGCGACTGCGGTAGGCATGGCAGGCATGGACGCCCCGTGGCGGGGCCGGCCGACCGCCGCTGACTGCAGGCACCGTTCCTCCTCGCGAAGCGGCGGTCTCATGACGCCTCCGTGCACCGCCCGAACGTCGAGACTACAAGGCCGGAATCCGTCGCGCTGAGGATCCGTCCCGGAGAGTGACGGGAGGTGACCGCGGGCCGCCGGTGCCGTCCGGTCCGGACCCTGCGTATCGGGTCTCGTGTTCGCTGCCCCTCGTGCGGTGAATACCAACCCTCGCGAAAGGGGTGAAAGGCTCGTAAATTGATCAGTGGTGAGTGGTGAGCGGCGAGGCAGCGGACATGTGAGCACGTGATGCCATGAGACTCGACTACGCAGCGTTGTTCTTCGCGACGCCCAGTCCCTGTCTCGTGCTGGACTCGGACCTCATCATCGTCGATGCGAACCGCGCGTATCTCCTGGCGACGGTCCGCACCAGGGAGGATCTGGTCGACCGCTTCGTCTTCGACGCCTTCCCCGACAATCCGGGGGACCCCGACGCGGAGGGCGTGCCGAGCCTCGCGTCCTCGTTCCGCCGGGTCCTGGACACCCGCAAGCCGGATTCCCTGGCGCCGCAGCGCTATGACATACCGCTCGTGGACAGCCCCGGTCAGTTCGAGGAGCGGTGGTGGTCCACCACCAACACGCCCGTCTTCAGCCCGACCGGCGAAGTCGCCTGGATCCTTCACCGGGTCGAGGATGTCACCGCCTTCCTCCAGGACATCCGGCGGCGCGGCCCCGACAGACTGCGGGAAGCGGGAATGGAGGCCGAACTCTACGGACGTTCGCGCGAGTTGCAGCGTGTCAACGAGGAACTGCGGCAGGCGCACGCACGCGAGCGCCAGGTGGCGGTGGCCCTTCAGGAGGCGATGCTCCACGTGCCCGACCTGGACAAGCACCAGGACATCGCCGTGCGCTATCTGCCCGCCGTCGGATCGCTCAATGTGTGCGGCGACTGGTACGACGTCGTCGATCTCGCGCACGGCATCTTCGCCCTCGCGGTGGGGGATGTGGTGGGGCACGGGTTGCAGGCGGCGACCGTGATGGGCATGCTGCGCAGCGCCCTGAGCGCGGCGACGCGCGCCGTCGACGGTCCGGCCAAGGCCCTCGAAGTCCTCGGCCTCTACGCCCGCTCCGTCGAGGGAGCCGTGGCGACCACCGCCGCCGTGGTGACGATCGACACCAGCCGGTGCCTCATGACGTACAGCTGCGCCGGCCACCCTCCACCGATCCTGATGCGCCCGGACGGCAGCTGGGAAGCGCTCGACCAGGCGACCGACCCCCCACTGGGCGCCCGCCCCTCCCACGTTGCCCGCCCACAGGCGAGCCGCCCCTACACCCCCGGCGCCATGCTCGTCCTCTACACGGACGGACTCGTGGAGCGACGGGGCGAGGACATCGACGTCGGACTGGACCGGCTCGCGGGTGCCCTGTCCCACCACCGGCAACTCGGCGCGGAGCGCCTGGCCGATGCCGTGCTGGGCGAACTCGACGTCAGCGGCGGGGCGGCCGACGACATCGCGCTGGTCATCGTCCGGCTGTGACCGTCGGGGGCCGGGCGCTGTGGGCCGGCCCAGGGATCAGTCCTCGGGGGGCGGTGGAAGGAACGCGGCGCGGAGGATGCGTTCGCCGACGGGGTTCATGCCCTCGGCCTTCGCGTCGAGCGCATGGACCGCGTACACGAGCGTCCGGGACAGGTTCCTGGTCGCCGCGATGATGGTGCTGTAGCCCGGCCGGGACCCGGTCTTGAGCCACAGGACGAGTCCGCCGCCCGCGTCGTAGCGCTGAAGCCCCGCGCTCAGCACGGCGCCCTTCACGTCCGCCACCGTGAACATCTCCTTGTCCAGCAGGGGTTGTGGGACCAGGCTCCCGCCGAACAGCGCGAAGAGAAGCTTCTCCAGGTCCGCGGTGGTGGAGATCATGTCGCCCGCCGCCCACCGGTCCGACATGTTCCACAGCGTCGCGTCGACGACCGTGCCGTCCGCCAGCCTCTGGTAACCCCGGTTGTGCGGGCCGTGGATGCGCGGGTCGGGACCGCTCGGGAAGGAGGTGTGCCGCATACCGGCCGGCCCGAAGATACGCACCTGCGCCTGGTGGCGGTAGGAGTCGCCCGTGACCTTCTCGATGAGCATGCCGAGGACCGTGTAGTCGATGTTGGCGTACCGCTGCTTCCTGCCCGGCCCTTCGTCCGGTCCCTGGTAGGGCCCCTTGGCGACGGAAGCGGCCACCACCTCTTCGGGCGTGAGGGTCCTGAACCGGTTCTCGAACCCTTCCGCGTTCTCCGGACCGAGAGAGGCGCCGGGCTGCAGCCCGCTGGTGAAGGTCAGCAACTGCCGTACGGTGATGGGGCCGAAGGCGTCCGTCAGCAGGCCCGGCAGATATCTCTGCACGGTGCCGTCGAGATCGATCTCCCCCTCCGCGGCGAGTTGCAGCACGATGGCCGACGTGACCACCTTGGTGGTGGACCCGGCCCGGAACCGCGCCCCTTCCAGGGCCTTGCGGTTGCTCCGCAGATCGTGCACCCCCGCGCTTCCCCGCCAGCTTCCCCGGC
Source organism: Streptomyces sp. AM8-1-1 (assembly GCF_032229325.1). Lineage (NCBI taxonomy): Bacteria > Bacillati > Actinomycetota > Actinomycetes > Kitasatosporales > Streptomycetaceae > Streptomyces > Streptomyces sp. AM8-1-1. Next base: position 598,521 of record NZ_CP135086.1, on the reverse strand, counting down.
CAGCGACGCGTACGAGGGCCGCCGTCGCGTGCTGGTCGGGAAGCCCTCGCAGGGCCTGCTCCAGGGCCGCTGCGTCGGGTCCGGTCGCCTGACCGGCCGTCACCCGGGCGTCGGGCGCCACAGCAAGGGCGGGCGGTGCGAGCGCGCCCGCGCCGAGACCCAGGACGAGGGCGGCGGTCAGAGCGGTACGTCGGGGAATGCTCAAGAGTTGCTCCCTGGTGTGGACGGGCCTGTCCGTGCGGGGTTCATCCTGTCGAGCACCGGCGGGAGCGGAAATCGGCGAGAAGTACGGCACCGACCCTGACGGAGCCCTGGGGCAACTGCGTTGCTGGACAGGGGAGTTGTCGGGGATGGCCCCTAGGACCGGCCGGAATTGGATGCTGACATGTGATCAGCGGGAGATATGATCTTCACGCCGCATTCATCTCGCACTCACGTTTCATCCAAGCCCTGGGGGGGCCTCCGCCATGTCCGAAATGCCGCCGACCCTTGACCGCAGACGCCTGCTCCGCCTGGCTGCCGCGGGTGCCGCCGTCGCGGCAGGGGGGACCTTCGCCGGGCCCGCGTCCGTCGCGACGGCCGCTCCCGTCCCCACCCCGTTCCCCGGGATTCCGCGCTCCCTCGCCCTGAGCGTCCCGCGAGGAGTCGACGGGAGCGCGCCCCTGCCGCCGCTGCCCGACCCGATCTCCGAGGGCCGGATCGCCAGGCCGAGCCGCAGCATCCCGTACGCTCCGGGCGCGCCCGACCCGCGGACGGTCACCGACGACGTCCCGACAGAGCTGCCGTTCGCCTTCAACCGGACCGGGTACACGATCGCCACCGATCTGCCCGACTACCTGCGGCCGTGGCGCGACCGTCCCACCACGTGGGCGAACGTCACCCCCAACTCGGAGCACGTCTATCTGGACTCCATGGGCGTCGTGCAGTACCGGCCGGGCTGGAACGAGCCCGGCTACGACCAGCCCGTCACCCAGATCCAGTTCGGCCTGGGCTGCATCACCAGCTACCGCAACGAGCAGGACCCCGCCCGCAAGGCGCTCTTCCTGACGCGCGCCAAGGCGCAGGCGAACCGGCTGATCGAGAAGCGCGTCGAGAAGCGCGGTGCCTGGTACTTCCCGTACCCCTTCGACTTCACGCACGCGGCGCACAGCGGCGTCTCCTACCGTGCGCCCTGGTACTCCGGCATGGCGCAGGGCGAGGCGATCAGCCTCTTCATCCAGCTGTCCGAGCTGGACGGCCTCACCACGGAGGAGCGGACGCTCTACCGCGCGGCGGCCGACGGCGCGTTCTCCTCGCTGCTCCGCGCCGACGACGCGCAGCCGTGGGTGATCAACAAGAACGACTCGGGCTATCTGTGGATCCAGGAGTACCCGGGCGCGCAACCGGGCACGGGTGACTACACCTACAACGGCATGATCTTCGCCATGTTCGGCCTGTGGGACTACTTCGTGGCCACCGGCAACGAGCTCGCCGCCCAGCTGTACGACGGCTCGGCCACCACCATGGCCCGCTACTTCCCGCTGCTGCGCAACACCCGCTGGCACTCGTACTACTGCCAGACCCACCGCATTCCCGCCCCCACCTACCACCAGCACCACATCAACCTGTTCCGCCAGCTGCACTGGCAGACGGGCAGCCCGGACTTCGCGCACCACCAGGACGTGCTGACGGACGACTTCCCGTCGCCGTACCTGCGCGACGGCTCCACCATCGCGTTCGCGGCGGGCACCCACACGCTCTACCGCCTGGACACGGCCGCCGATGGCACCTGGGTCGCTGCCAAGGGCGACGCGCAGCTCGAGACGAAGAAGGTCACCTTCGCCCGGGCGACCCAGGCGCCCGCGGCGATGAGGCGCCGTATCGAGGACCGCGGCATCTACTACCGCATCGGCGCGGGCGCGTACGCCGACTGGTGGGTGGGCGAGGTGTGGCCGAACTCGTTCCTGCGCGGTGAGTACCTCACCACGGTCTTCCGCCCCCAGCGCACGCTCACCTTCCCCGGCGGCAACCAGCCGGTGGAGGTCTACCGCTTCACCGAGGACGGAACGGCGGCGAGCATCAAGACGGTCGCGTTCGCCAACCCGTCCAACGCGCCCTTCGACCGCAGGGCGATCGTCAACGGCCGGCCGATGTGCCAGATCACCGCGGGCACGCTGACCGGCTACTGGGTCGCGGCGAACCAGATCACGACGGACGGGCACTGACACTCGCCGGGATGGTGGCGCGCCCCTCGGGGGTGCGCCACCGCCGGCGTCGCGGGCCGAGGACCAACCGTCGCGGCAGCGGTGTGCAGGGGTTCTGCGGGACAGGATCGTGCGTGACAAAATGGGGGAGAGCCCGGGCAGTGAAGCCAGAGGGAGCTCGGAATGGAATCTTCCGAAGCGTCTGGGATGCAGTTCGGCATCTTCACCGTCGGTGATGTCACGACCGACCCCACGACGGGGCTCACCCCTGCCGAGTCGGAGCGTATCCAGGCCACCGTCGCCATCGCGCGCAAGGCCGAGGAAGTCGGACTCGACGTCTTCGCCACGGGCGAGCACCACAACCCGCCGTTCGTGCCGTCCTCGCCGACGACGCTGCTCGGCTACATCGCCGGGCAGACCGAACGCATCATCCTGTCGACCTCGACCACCTTGATCACGACCAACGACCCGGTCAAGATCGCCGAGGACTTCAGTGTGCTCCAGCACCTGTCCGGCGGCCGCACCGACCTCATGCTGGGACGAGGGAACACCGGCCCGGTCTACCCGTGGTTCGGGCAGGACATCCGCAAGGCCATCCCCCTGACCGTGGAGCACTACGGTCTGCTGCGCCGCCTCTGGCGCGAGGAGGTGGTGGACTGGGAGGGCGAGCTGCGAAGTTCGCTTCAGGGCTTCACCCTTGCGCCGCAACCCCTGGACGGCGTCCCGCCTTTCGTATGGCACGCCTCGATACGCACCCAGGAAGTGGCCGAGCTGGCGGCCTACTTCGGTGACGGATTCTTCGCCAACCACATCTTCTGGCCCGCGTCCCACACGCGGACGATGGTGGAGCTGTACCGCCGGCGGTTCGCGCACTACGGCCACGGACGGCCGGAGCAGGCCATCGTGGGCCTGGGCGGACAGGTCTTCATGCGGCGCAACAGCCAGGACGCCGTCGACGAGTTCCGGCCCTACTTCGACAACGCGCCGGTCTACGGGCACGGCCCGTCGCTGGAGGACTTCACCTCGATGACGCCCCTGACGGTCGGATCACCGGCTGAGGTGATCGAGAAGACGCTGGGCTTTCGTGAGTACGTGGGCGACTACCAGCGCCAGCTCTTCCTCGTCGACCACGCCGGTCTCCCGCTCAAAACCGTGCTCGAACAGCTCGATCTCCTCGGGGAAGAGGTGGTACCCGTCCTCCGCAAGGAGTTCGCGGTCGGCCGGCCCTCGGACGTCCCGGCAGCACCGACGCACGAGTCCCTGCTGCGCGCCCGTCGGCGCGAGGAGAGCGGGCAGTCCGAGGACGAACCGGAGAACGAGAACCCAGAGAATCCGGATACGCGATGAAACTAGCCATCATCTCCGGCGGCCTGCGTGAGCCGTCGTCGACCCGACTCCTCGCCGACCGGCTGGTCACGGCTCTGACCGGTGAGGTCGAGAAGTCCGGCGACTCTGTCGAGGCGTCGTTCGTGGAACTCCGTCGGCTGGGCCACCCCATCATGGACGCGATGCTGACCGGATTCGCGGGGGAGTCCCTGGAGTCGGCCTTCGCCAGGGTCGCGGAGGCGGACGGCGTCATTGCTGTCACCCCCGCGTTCAACGCCTCCTTCGGCGGGCTGTTCAAGTCCTTCTTCGACGTGCTGCCGGAAGACACCCTCGCCGACATGCCCGTTCTCATCGGCGCAACGGGCGGTACCGAGAGGCACTCCCTGGTCCTCGAACACGCTCTGCGGCCGATGTTCTCCTATCTGCACGCGATCGTGTCCCCCCGCGCTGTCTACGCAGCCACCAGTGATTTCGGTTCCCAGACGGGCGCCGCCCTCGGGGAACGCATCACCGCCGCCGCGGCCGACTTCGCCCGTCTCCTGCGTGCCTGTGGTCCGCGGGCCCGACGGGAGGTGGCCGACGAGGACCTCGCGTCCATGCAGCAGCTGCTGGGCGGTGCGGTCGCCGGACCGTAGTGAGCCGGGCCCATGTCGACCACGCGGCGGCGTCCATAAGGCGAAGGGCTGATCCATGCGCAGCGAAGATCTTCCGGCCCCCGCGACGGGGTTGATCCTCACACACTTCCTCACCGTGGCCGACGTCCCACGATCGCGTGCGTTCTATGCCGACGTCCTCGGTGGCGAGGTCGTCCTCGAGGAGAACCCGTGCATCGTCAAACTCGCGAACAGCTGGCTCCTCATGAACCCCGGCGGCGGGCCGACGCCCGACAAACCCGACGTCACCCTGCACCCGCCGACCGATCCGACGACGGCCACAAGCTTCCTCAACATACGTGTGGCCGACATCGAGAGCGTCTATCGCGAATGGAGCGCCAAGGGGGCGGAGTTCCTCACTCCGCCGATCGACCGGAAGGCCGAGATCCGGTGCTATGTCCGCGACCCTGACGGCTATCTCATCGAGGTCGGGCAGTCCACGGGGCTGCTGAAGGGGATTCTTGCCGACCCACCGGCCGGTGAGGACTGAGGACTGAGGACTGACGGGCCGGATCCGACTGACGGGCCGGATCCGCGCGAACTCTCCGGCGGGCGCTGCGCGTACGACGCTGCCTCCTTCGTCAGTGCTGCCTGCCCCGGCTGAGCGCCACCAGTAGGGTCTGCGGGATGACCTCGACGCCTTCGGACTTCTTGCTCCGTGCCCTCGACGCCCCGGGCGAGCCCCCTCTGCGGCCGCTCCCGCCCGTGGTGGCGGAACTCCTGCGTTCGCTGGAGGCCCCGCCCCGTCTCGCGGCGCACCTGCGCGCGGTCCACGATGTTGCCGTCGAACTCTCCAATTGGGTGCGGGACCGCTACCCGGACGTTGCCGTCGACCGTGACGCCGTTCTCTTCGGTGCGGCGACCCATGACATAGGCAAGACACTGCACCCCGAGGAGCTCGTCGGGCCCGGCTCGGCGCACGAGCCGGCCGGCCGCGACCTGCTTCTGGACCGCGGTTTCGAGCCGGCTCTGGCGCGGTTCGCCGCCACGCACGCGAGCTGGGACGACCCCGCCGTGACGATCGAGGACCTCCTTGTCAGCACGGCCGACAAGGTGTGGAAGGACAAGCGGGTCCCCGACCTCGAGGACAGGCTGGTCCGGGCGCTGGCCGAGGCGACGGGGCGGGAGCCCTGGGAGGAGTACCTCGCGCTCGACGACCTGCTGTCCGGGCTCGGCGCGGACGCCGGGCGTCGCCTGGCCTTCCAATCGGAGTTTCCGGTCCACCCGTGACGCGGGCCGATCGGCGGTACGGGGGAGTCCTGGAACGGGCCCGACGGCTCAGCCCTGGCGGGCTGCTCAGGGATCCGGCGCCCATACGGGGACGATGCCTACCGCGTGGCGGGAAGCCGGACCGTGACGCGGAGACCGCCGGCGGGGCGGGGGACGAGGTCGAGTGTTCCGTCGTGGGCGCGGACGACGCTGTCCACGATGGCCAGGCCCAGGCCGACGCCCGCGTGCTCGTCGGTGCGTACGCGTTCCGCGCCGCGCTGGAAGGGTTCGGTGAGGGTCGGTACCAGTTCCGCCGGGAGCCGGCGGCCCGTGTTCTCGACCCGCAGCTCGCTCATGTCGCCGTCCGCCTCGGTGTGGACCGTCACGGTGCCGCCGGCGGGGAGGTTGTGGACGATGGCGTTCTGGACAAGGTTCGTCACCATCCGCAGAAGGAGCTCCGCGGAGCCGCTGGTCCGGGCCGCCGAGCCGGTGGCATCGAGCGTGATCCGGCGCTGTTCGGCGAGGGGAAGCAGCGTTTCGGCGGCTTCTTCGGCGATGAGGGAGAGGTCGACGCTCTCGCGGGCGACGTTTCCCCGGTCGCCGCGGCTGAGCAGCAGGAGCGCCTCGGTGAGGTCAATCGCCCGCGTATTGACAGCGTGCAGGCGTTCGACGATTTCGCCCCGGTCCCGCGCGGGGTCCTTGCGGGCGACGTCGAGGAGCGTCCGTGAGATCGCCAACGGGGTGCGCAGTTCGTGGGAGGCGTTCGCGGCGAACCGCTGCTGCTCCCCGACGTGGGACTCGAGTTGTCGGAGCATCGAGTCGAACGCGTCGGAGAGCTCTCGGAATTCGTCCTGGCGGCCCTCCATGCGGATGCGGTGGGACAGCGATCCGTGCTCGGCCATCCGTGCCGCTGCCGTGATCTGTGTGAGGGGTGCGAGCATCCGGCCGGCGAGGATCCATCCCCCCAGAAGGCCGAACACGAGCAGGAGGAGCATCGCCACGGCAGCGGCGGGAGCGAACATGCGCACCAGGAGATAGCGGTTGGGCGCGATCCCGAGCAGGCCCTGGGAGTTGTCGGGTACGTAGCGCAGCAGGAACACCCACACCACGGCCAGCAGGAGAGCGCCGGCGACGGCGAGGAACCCGGCGTAGCTGAGGGTGAGTTTCCATCGGACGCTGAGCCCTGGGCGTCTATCCATGCGTCATGCCGGGGGTGGTGGCGTCCCTGCCGGGGTCGGTGTCCGTACCGGGGCCCGTACCGGTGTCGATCCGGTACCCGACGCCGGGCACCGTGGCGATGATCCATGGTTCGCCGAGCCGTTTGCGCAGCGCGGAGACGGTGATGCGCACGGCGTTGGTGAGAGGGTCGGCGTTCTCGTCCCAGGCCCGTTCCAGCAGCTCTTCGGCGCTCACGACCCCGCCCTCGGCGCCGACGAGGACCTCCAGGACGGCGAACTGTTTGCGGGTGAGCGCGACGTAGCGTCCGTCGCGGAAGACCTCCCTGCGGAAGGGGTCGAGCCGCAGGCCCGCGATCTCGCGGACCGGGGGCCGGGCGTACGCGCGTCTGCGGTCGAGCGCCCGCAGCCGCAGGACGAGCTCCCGCAGCTCGAACGGTTTGGTGAGGTAGTCGTCGGCGCCGAGCCCGAACCCGGATGCCTTGTCGTCGATGCGGTCGGCGGCGGTGAGCATGAGGATCGGGATGCCGCTGCCGGAGGCGACGATGCGCCGGGCGACCTCGTCGCCGGAGGGGCCGGGGATGTCGCGGTCGAGAACCGCGAGGTCGTAGGAGTTGACGCCGAGCAGTGCCAGGGCGGAGTCGCCGTCGCCGGCGATGTCGGCGGCGATCGCCTCCAGCCGGAGGCCGTCACGGACGGCTTCCGCCAGGTAGGGCTCGTCCTCCACGATCAGTACGCGCATGTCCGAAGCCTAAGCAGGAGACCGTATCGCCGGTGTATGCGAAGGCGTGGTGCGACGACGTGGGCACACCGGACCGAATGATTCAGCCCGCCGGGGTCATCACGGGCCGAGTCCGGTCCGACGGCGCTTCCTCCGCAGTGCGCCACCAGCGGCGCGACGCCAGCGCGGCCAGCACGGCGCCGGAGGCGTTGACCAGTACGTCGTCCACGGAGGACACCCGGTCCAGCCGCAGGACGTACTGTGCGGTTTCGACGAGGACCGAGCAGCCCACCCCGAGCGCCAGGATCCGCGGCACGGACGCCGCCGCCGCGAACCGCATCGGGGCGAAGAACCCCAGCGACGCGAAGACCAGCAGATTGCCGACGATCCCCAGAGAGCCCATCGTGACCAGATCGCGCAGCGGCACCAGGCTCACCCGGGCGGGGACGACGCCCGCACCGCCGCCCGGCATCATGGTCAGCCACAGGAACGGCACCGTCCCGTGGACCATGCCCACCTCGGCGAGCGACATCCGCCACGCCGAGACGACTCCCGCGCCACGCCGGCGGCGCGCCAGCGCCCACACCACCAGTGCGGCCAACGGCAGTGCGACCAGGGTCATGAGCACCACACCGTTGAACGTGTCGAAGCAGCCGTGCCACCGCCCGGCCATGCATGTCGGAGCGGACATCATGAGTGGCCGCCACAGGACGAACAGGGTGCTCGCCACGCCGAGGACGGCCAGGCCGATGAGCACGATCCCGCGCGCGCGGCGGGCCGGTGCCGACAGGGATGCGTTGTGGTTCATGCCCTCATTGGAGAGGGAGGGCCGTTGCGGTGGCGTATGCGGTTTTCGATACGCCCACGACAATTCGATACGCCCACGACAAGCAGACTCCCTCGCCACAGGAGGCTGCCGGACGAGGCCTTCTGTGGCTCACAGCCCATGAGTCGGCCGCTCTGACGACGCGCGCGGCGCTGGTCTTTGCTCTGCGGATGACCTTGGAATGGGAGCAGGTACTCGTCCACTCGGTGGACCCGGTGGCGTTGGGGCAGTGGTGGGCCGAGGCTCTGGGGTGGGTGGTGGTCCACTCCTCCGATGACGAGTTCGAGATCCGCCCGGCGCCGGATCGCCTGCCGGGGCTGGACTTTGTCCGGGTCGACGAGGCCAGGACGGCGAAGAGCCGACTGCATCTCGACTTCAGGCCCGACGACCAGGCCGCCGAGGTGGCGCGTCTGGTGGCCCATGGCGCACAGCATGTCGATATCGGCCAGGGTGAGCAGTCCTGGGTCGTCCTGGCGGACCCCGAGGGGAACGAGTTCTGCGTCCTCGGCCGGCGGCGTCAGTGAGCCGACTGTCTCAACTCAGCGTGCACGCGGACCAGTCGGGGTGCTCCGAGGCCCAGGGCCCGCCCGGCAGGATGCGCCGGACAGGCCCTGACCTTCGAGCAGGGGTCAGCGCTTCAGCGTGAAGGTGAAGTCGCCGGAGAGCTTGCCGCTCAGCCGGACCGCCGACACGAGCTTCCCCTCCGTGATCAGCCTCTCCACCTCGGCCCGCGAAAGACCGCAACCCTCGGCGACCAGTCGCACCGGCCGGACGGGGATCCGGGCCGCGAAGCGGACCGAGATGTCGATCACCTCTCGGTCCAGATGATCCGATCCGCCGGTGTCGAGACGCCAGGCGTTGTCCCAGTCGAGAGCGATGCGATTGCGGCGCAGCACGAGCGGATCCTGGAGGAGTTCAGCTGTCAGCCCAGGGTCGTTGTCGTGCAGCCGGTCCAACAGCTCAGGCCGTACGGAGCGCACATTCACCCGCTCCAGGACGGTGAGCTTCGCCGTGTCCCCGCACGAGGTACAGAGCACGAGGAGCCAGGCGTCGATCACCTTGTGGTTCGCGTTGACGCGGAATTTTCCGCTTGCCCGGAAGCGCTCCGCCGCGCACCCGTGGCATCGGCGGAGGACGAGCGGCAGGCAGGTGGGCATGACCACCCAGTTGTTGAGCACAGAAGTACACCGGTTCCAGTGAGAAGTCCGCAGCAAAAAGGAGCGCGGCGCACAGGTGCGACGCGCGACGATTCAGCGCTCGGGAGGTCTCACAGGGTGTACAACGGCACGTCCTTGCCCAGACGACTCGGTTCGGCAGCACGGTAGTGGCGCGGAGTTGTGCCGCTCCACCGGTTTTCGGGGCCGACGGTACGAGCCGGGCAGGGCTCATGATTCCCGGCCGCCCCCGCCCCCCATTGCTCACCAGGAACGGGATGTCTTCCGGATCGAGGCCGGCCGGCACCGCGTTGTGCGCGGTCTCCCGCTGATGGAGCACCTGCCGCGAGTCGTTGACCGTGATCTGACGCGAGGCGATCGGCGAAGAGCGATGATGCGGCCCTGGGGCGATCGCGGTCGGCTCTCCTGGGGGCGGATGTCACCGGGCCGACGCGGACGATCCGCGTCCGACCCGCCTCCGACCCGCGTGTTTCCCCGCGGTGGCGGCGGCGCAGGGTAGTGCGTATGACCACACCCGCGGAGTCGTTCCGCTCCTTTGCCCGCACCCGTGCTTCGCTCGACGGCACGGAGGTGACCTTCTGGTGGTCCGGCGACGTGTACTCCTGGGCTCCCGACGAGCCCTACCGGCGTGTCTTCGGCTTCGAAGGGCTCAACGTCGCCCGCCTGGTCCAGGACCCGGATGCCGGACCGGACGCCTGGCAATTGCTCACCCGCGAGGCCGCCTTCTACCTCGACCCCGCGACCCGCGAGATCCTGGAGACCTGGGAGGGCCTGCCGGTCGTGCACGTCTGGAACGATCCGGCCAACCAGCGGTGGCGTCCCTTCCCCATTCCGACGACCGAGCTCGGCGGGCAGGTCTGTTACAGCCTGGAGATCCCGCTCGCCTACCCCTCACCGCTGCCGGTGGCCCAGTATCCCGTCCACTCCGCCGGCGACACCTACAAGGCCCTGGAGCTCTTCCAGTTCTTCGCCGACCGCGCCGACCTGGCCGGCCCCGCGCCCAGCGTTCCGGCCACCATGTCGTGGAGCCGGATGTCCCCGTGGCTTCCGTGGATGGCACGAGGGCAGCGGCCCGGCGGCCTCACGTTCCACTGCCGGGGCCGCAAGCTCGGCTCGTACACGGAGGTCCCCGCGCGCACTCGTGCCTACATCGCCGACCGTCACCCGGAGTTCGCCGAGGCCCCGGAGAAGTGGAGCGAGCCGAACGAGACGAGCTGGACGTACTTCCGCAAGCTCAACCCGCCGGAGTAGGCCGCAGGTTGCCCGGCGGCACAGCGGCCCCGGTCCGTCGGAAGGCGCCGCTACCAGCCGCGCCGGCGGCCGGCCGAGTGGGGGGACCGGAGCCGGCCCACCAGGGCGCGGCGCAGCTCGCGGTCCTCGTCCGTCTCGACGGCCATGTCGAGCTGGACGATGTCCACCCCTGCCGACCGCAGCACGCCGATGCGTTCGGCCACGCTGTCCGGGGAGCCGACGAAGGCGGCGGCGAGGGACCGGCGGATGTAGGCCACCACCTGCTCCGGCCCGCGTGCCGGGTCGGACCGGCCGCGTTCACGGTCCCGGTCCAGCTGGACCGCCTCCGTCCAGCGCGCCGAGGCCGGGCCGGAGGTGAGGCGCAGCGCGTCCTGCGTGATCCGCCGCGCCCGTGCGGCGGCCTCCTCGTCGCTGGGACCGAGCACGAGAGTGATGTGCCGCCAGATGCGCAGCGTCCGGCCGTGCTCAGCCGCGGCGGACCGGACCTCCGCGATACGGCGTCGCGTGGCCGGCACCGGAAGCGGTGCGATGGCGTACGCCTCGGCGTGCCGGGGCGCGAGGTCGAGCCCTTCCGGCGAGGAGCCGCCGAACGACAGCAGTTCGCCGCGCGGTTGGGCACGCAGTCCTGACAGGGCGTCCCGGATCGAGGAGAACTCGCCCTCGTGGTCGGAGCCCTGTTGCTCCGTCAGAGAGCGCCGGAAGACCTCCAGATACTCTCCGGCCCGCCGGTAGCGGTCGGACTTCCCCAACGGGTCGCCGTCGCGCAGGACGTCCGCGTCGCTCGACCCGACGATCACGTGGGCCGCCGCGCGACCACCGGAGAGTCTGTCCAGCGTGGCGAGCGACCGGGCCGCCGCGGTCGGCGCCGTGGTTCCCGCCCGGTGGGCCGCGGCGACACGCAGCCGACTGGTGGCCGCCAGCGCCCACGCGGCCACCAGCCAGGGGTCGGGCCACGAGCTGGGGGAGAACGAGGAAGAGGGCCTGGACAGCGCCCTCGTGGTGCAGTCCTACTCGATCCAGTTCACGTCCCCCGAGCGCAGGGCGGCGGTGCGGGCCGCGGCGTCCGGGATCGACTTGATCACCAGCTTGTCGAGCCTGGGCGCTCCCCGCCAGTAGCGCTTGTTGCCGGCCAGTTCGATCTGCAGGCCCTCCATCTGCGAGACGAAGGTGAACGGGCCTGTGCCGACGGGCTTTCATCCAGTGACCGCAGGTCACAGGCAGGAGGCCCGGGGGAACGAGAACGCGATGACCGGCGGCGGCGCGTCGGGGCACTCGGCGGCGGCCGCGTGGGATGCGTCTCGGGGCGGGCGGCACCTGTCCCCGCAGCGGAAGTCCTCTCAGTGCGCGGCCGCCGGTGCCAGGTGCCCGCCCAGCCGGCGCCGGGAGGGCGTGAGCGCCGGGCGCAGGTCGGGGGAGAGGCCGAGGGAGGCGCGCAGGGCCGTCGCCTCGTGGCGGGCCCGCTCGCGGGGGCCGTCATCCTCGTGGATGTCGGCGAGGACGTCGAGCGTACGGGCGGTCCAGTACGGCGAATCGAGCCGCCGCCAGATCGCCAGCGACTGCCGGGCGCTCTCCATGGCCGCGGGCCGGCGCCCCGCATGCAGGTGCAGATCGGCCAGCGCCCGCAGGGTGATGGCCTCACCGAAGCGTTCGCCGAAACGGCGGTATGCGGCCAGGCATCCGTCCAGGATGCCCTCGGCGCGATCCGTGTCGCCATGGACGTCGGTGAGGTGGCCCAGCCACTGGAGGACGTGCACCTCGCCGACATGGTTTCCCTGGCCGGTGGCGATCCGGTGGGCCGTCTCCAGCCGTTCCCGGGCGCCGGCGAGCCTGCCGACGGCGAGTTCGACGAGGCCGAGGCAGCGCTGTGCGGAGAACTCGCCCCGGCGATAGCCCGCGGTGCGCGAGAGCATGAGCGAGCGGCCGAAGGCGATACGGGCCGCGGAGGTCTCACCGCGTTCCAGATGGACGGTGCCGAGCGCGCACAGCGCGTAGGCCTCGGCGCGGGCGTTGCCCGTCTCCCGCGCGGCGGATATGCCCTGTTCCAGCCGGCAGGCCGCCTCCCTGTACCGGCCGCGCAACCGCAGCAGGACGCCGAGGCCCACAGCGGCTGCCGCCTCGCCCGGGTCCGGTCGGCCGCGCAGGGCATAGGCGTCCAAAGACCGCTGGAAGCTCGTGATGGCCTCGCTGTAGCGGTCCTGCGCGGTGTTGAGTTCACCGAGTCCTCGGTGCATGACGGCCTCGCCGAGGCGGTCGCCCACCGCGCGTGCGGCCGCAAGCGCCGTCTCGTGGGTGTCGCGCCAGTCGTCGAAGCGGGCTGCCGACTCGAAGGAGTCGGCGAGTGCGGCGGCGAGCCGCCACGCCGTACCCGGCTCGGCCTGGCGTACCAGCGCACAGACCGTGGCCCGTTCCGCGCTCAGCCAGGCGAGCGGCCCGGCCGGCAGCCGGTCGGCGGGGGGCGGGTGCCAGGTGGCAGGCAGTGCCGGCACAGGGCCCGCGAAGCCGGAGGCGAGGGCCCGGTCGGCTCGCTGCGCGAGGTGCAGATAGGCGGTGCAGACCCGGGCCAGCGCGGCCCGTTGCTCGTGCGGCGGCTCGTGCGCGGCCGCTTGCTCCTGCGCGCACAGCTGTACGAGGTTGTGCATACGGAAGCGGGGTTCGCCGGTGGTGTCGGGCCCGGCGACCTCCAGCAGCCGGTTGTCGACGAGGCGGTCCAGGGCGCGTTCCGCCTCCGCGGGCCCGCAGTCGAGGAGCGCGCCGACGACCCAGCCGGGAACGGTGGCGGCGGAGAGCAGGCCGAGCAGGCGGAAGGCGCGTTCCGCGCTCGGTTCGAGGGCCGCGTAGCTCAGCGAGACGCTGGCCCGTACCGCCAGGTCTCCGGCGATCAGCTCGTCCAGGCGCCGCCGTTCGTCCGAGAGGGCATCCGCGATGCGGCCGGCGGAGAGATGGGAGCGGGTCGCCAGCCGCGCGCCGACGATACGCAGTGCGAGGGGCAGGTTCCCGCACTGGCGGACGATGCGCGCGGCGGCTTCGGGCGAGCGCCGGGTGCGGTCGTCGCCGACCGCGCGGGCCAGGAGGGTGTGCGCCTCGTCGTCGGGGAGCAGCCCGAGGTCGAGGCGGCGCGCGCCTTCCAGGCCCGCCAGTGCGCTGCGGCTGGTGGCGAGGACGGCACTGTCGTCGGTGCCGGGCAGCAGCGGGCGCACCTGCCGTTCGTTCTGCGCGTTGTCGAGGACGACGAGGACGCGGCGGTCGGCGAGTTCGGCCCGGTAGCGCCGGGACCGTTCTGCGAGCCCGTCGGGGATGGCGCCGCCGCTCACCCCGAGGGTGCGCAGCAGCGAGAAGAGGATGTCTCCGGGCTCGGCCGGATGCTGTGCGGAGGTGCGCAGATCGGCGTAGAGCTGGCCGTCGGGGAACGTGTCGCGCAGCTGATGCGCCGCGTGCACCGCGAACGCACTCTTGCCGGCCCCGGCGACACCCGTGACGACGACGATGCGCGGCGCCCCCGCGGCCGGGCCGCCGAGCAGGCCGAGCGCCTGGTCGAGGTGCGCCTGCCTCCCGACGAAGTCCGGCACGGAGGGCGGCAGTTGACAGACCGGCTTGGCGGCCCGGGGTTCGGTGTCGTCGAGTACGGTCCTCAGCGCCTCCTGGAGCCCGGCTCCCGGGGCGACGCCCAGCTCCTCGTGGAGGAGGCGTCGTGCCGAGGCGAACGCGTGCAGGGCGTCCGATCGGCGTCCCGAGCGATGCAGGGCGATCATCAACGTGGCCCACAGCGACTCGTGCAGGGGTTGTTCGGCGAGCAGGGCGCCCAGTTCGGCTGCCACCTCGCCGTGCATGCCCGCGGCGAGTTTGGCTTCGGCGAGAGCCTGCCGCGCGGTCAGCCGGCACTCCTCGAGCCGTGCGGACTCGGCCAGCACCGACGGGGTGGGCAGGACGTCCCCGAGGGCCCGCCCGCGCCACAGTCCCAGGGCTTCGGACAGAACGCGCACGGCTTCCTCCGGCTGCCCGTCGGCCAGAGCGGCGCGTCCGGCGGATGTGAGTGCGGCGAACCGCTCCGCGTCCGACTCGCCCGCGCGCAGGGAGAGTTCATAGCCTCCGGACCGGGTGAGCAGTCCGCCCTGCGCCGTGCCGAGAACCTTCCGGAGCCGGTGCACATACACCTGGAGGGACTTCGCCGCCGAGCTAGGGACGTGATCGCCCCACAGCTCGTGGATCAGGGAGTCGGCGGAGACGAAGTGGTTCGCGTCGATGAGCAGAAGTCCCAGCACCGCCCGCTGCTTTGCCGCGTTCACGGATGTCCACTGCGTGCCGTCGAAGACTTCCAGCCGCCCGAGGATTCGGTAGCGCATCACACCGCCCAGGTCGCGCTCGGATCGTGCGGCCGTGGCCCGGGACTGCCGGCCAGTGGCCGATGTGAGCATGCCAAGCCGCGCTACCGTCGCGCAACCACCGTGCTACTACCGCCCGGTAGACACAGGTCTCCACTTCCGGGAACCGGACAGGAGACCGCTGATGGAACCGCGTTCAGTCAGGTGCCGACGTCTGTGGTCGGTGGCAGCGACGCTCCTGGCCCTGGTGGGCGGGGTGGCCGTGGCGCCCGCCGGAGCCGATCCGGTGAACAGCGGTACGCGTACGGTCGGTTACCACGGCTACGAGATAGAGATACCGGCGAGCTGGCAGGTCGTCGACCTCACCGAGCAGCCCGACGCGTGCATCCGCTTCGACCGCCCCACGGTCTACCTCGGCCGCCCCGGCGCGCGCAGCAGCTGCCCGGCGCACCTCGTGGGTCGAACCGCGGGCCTGCTCGTCGAACCGCTCGACGCCTCCTCCGCGCAGCGGATCACCGGTGCGACGGCGCGTGCGGTCAGCGGTACGGCCGTGGCTCCGACGGCCGTGTCCCGCAATGCCGAGATCAAGGTCGCCGTCGAGGACGCCGGAGTGCTCGTCACCGCGGCCCACACACCCGAGACCGAACCGGCCGTACGCCGCGTCCTCGACTCCGCGACGCTGGCCGCCGGAGCCGAGCGAACCCGGGTGCCGAACCGCGCCGATGCCACACCCCTGGCCGCCGCCGGACCCCAGCCCGGCACCTTCGCAGGCAAGGGCTTCGACGCGTGTGCCGCGCCCTCCGCCGCCACCATGAACGCCTGGTACGCCGCCTCTCCCTACCGCGCCGTCGGCGTCTACATCAGCGGAGCGACCCGGGCCTGCGGGCAGCCGAACCTCACGGCGAACTGGGTGACGGACCAGACCGCCAGGGGATGGCGGCTGATGCCCATCGACGTCGGCAAACAGGCCCCGTGCTCCGCCTTCTCCAACAAGATGTCCACCACGCCGGCCACTGCCCGGTCCCAGGGATCCGCAGCGGCCGACGCCTCCGTGGCCGCCGCGCAGTCGCTCGGCATTCCCGCGGGCAGCGCCCTATACAGCGACATCGAGGGCTATCCGTCCACTGCCTCGTGCAAGGCGTCCGTGCTGTCCTACCTGTCCGGCTGGACGGATGCGCTGCATGCCCGGGGTTACTTCTCCGGCCTCTACTCCAGTGCCTCGTCGGGCATCCGGGACGCAGCCACCGAGTACGACAACAGCGCCTACAGCCGCGTCGACCACATCTGGTACGCCTGGTGGAACAACGCCGCCGACACCAACACCGGCACGTACGTCCCCGCCGGTCACTGGGCCGACCATCAGCGCATCCACCAGTACGCGGGTGACGTCTCCGAGACCTGGGGCGGAGTCACCGTCAGCATCGACCGCAACTATCTCGACGTCCGTACGGCGTCGACGCCACCCACAGGGTGTACGACCACGAACCTCAATTTCACCGCGTATCCGACCCTGACGTCCGGGTCCACGGGCAGCCGGGTCAGCGCCGCCCAGTGTCTGCTCAGGAGCGCCGGACACGATCCGGGCGCGGGCACACCCACCGGCACCTACGACGCGGGTACATCCACCGCCGTCCGCTCCTTCCAGACCGCTCGCGGGCTCCCCGGCGACGGCATCACCGGGCCGAAGACCTGGACGGCCCTGCTCTCCCGGGGCTCCACCCCGCTCATCCGCACCGGATCGACCGGAGAAGCCGTGACGCGGATCCAGCGCGCCCTCACCGCCGCGCTCGGCCGCACGGTCGGCATCGACGGCGCCTTCGGCGCCGGTACGGAAGCGGCCGTGCGCGACTACCAGTCCTCCCGTGGTCTCACCTCGGACGGTATCGCCGGCCCGGCCACCTGGTCGGCGCTCCAGTCAGGGAAATAGGGACCCGCCATGCAGTCCACACTCACGGCTCGCGCCATGAAGCACAGTCCCCGTGATCGCGATCGACTCCCTCGGCGGGCTTGGCTGTTCATCGCCGCCGCGGTCCTCCTTCTGACCGGTGTCGGCACGCCCGCCCACGCCTTCCCCCAGGCCTTCACACCGGCACAGAGCATCGGCAACCGAGGAGCGGACGTGGTTGCCCTTCAGCACCTGCTGACCGCACGCGGCCAAAGCCAGACCGCCGACGGAATCTTCGGCTCAGGGACCGCCGGATCCGTCCGGGCCTTCCAGAGCGCCGAGGGTCTGGGAGTGGACGGGATCGTCGGGCCCGCCACCTGGGCCAGGCTGTTCGTCACCGTCCGGGGCGGCGACACCGGATCCGCGGTCAAGGGCGTGCAGTCCCTGCTCAACGCCAAACGCAGCGCCGGGCTGACCGTCGACGGGAGCTTCACCGCCGCGACCACCGCCGCCGTCAAGACGTTCCAGACCCACGCAGGACTCACTGCCGACGGCATCGTCGGGCCGGACACCTGGAAGAACCTTCTGTGGCACTACGAGTACGCCGCCTTCGGCTCCGGCAGCGGGCTCTGCGACGTCGACCCGGACGGCAACACCACCGCCAATTGGGCCACGGCCGCCGCCGTCGCCCAGCTCGAAGCCGCGGCAGCCTCCTTCGCCGCCACCGGCAACGGCAGGATCCCCGTGGGTGACGCCGGCTTCGAACACGGCGGAGCCATCAACGGACACGCCAGCCACCGCGTCGGCCTCGACATCGACCTCTGGCCGGTGCGGACCGACTCGGCCCAGTGCACCGGCCCCCGCATCACCTGGCAGTCCGCCACGTACGACCGGGCCGCCACCCGCGGCCTCGTCCAGGCTCTCCGCGCCGCTGCCCCCGGCCACGTCGCACTCGTCTTCTTCAACGACCCACAGCTCATCTCCGAGGGACTGACCACGCAGTACGCCGGACACGACAACCATCTGCACATCCGGTACTGCGAAAAGGTCCACCCCAACAGCCTCTACGTCTGCTGATCCCCGTCCCCCCGCACGCACTTCGGACCTGGAGGTCCCATGACCCAGCGCATCGTCAGATCCGTCCTCGCTCTGGTCCTGCTCGCGGCCGGTCTGCTCGCCGGCTCGCTCGCCACCGCGGGATCGGCTCACGCGGACGGCTGCTACACCTGGAACCGCACCCTCTCGCAGGGCGCCTCCGGAGCCGACGTGACCGAGCTGCAGATACGTGTCGCCGGATATCCCGGTTACGGAGGTGTACTCGGCATCGACGGCGACTTCGGGCCCGCCACCAAGGCGGCCGTGACCCGCTTCCAGCAGGCCTACGGTCTGCCCGCCGACGGGATCGCCGGCCCCGCCACCTTCGAGCGGATCTACGCCCTTCAGGACAACGACTGCACGCCCGTGCACTTCTCCTACGCCGAACTGAACACCTGCAACACCACCTGGGCCGGTGGCGCGGTCTCCGCCGGCACCGCCAAGTCCAACGCCCTGCGCACGATGTGGAAGCTGGAGGCCATGCGGCACGCACTGGGTGACCAGCCCCTCCGGGTCACCAGCGGATTCCGCTCCACCGCCTGCAACAACGCCGTCGGGGGCGCGGCCGGCAGCCGGCATCTCTACGGTGACGCGGCGGACCTCGGCGCAGGCCCGCACACGCTGTGCAGGCTCGCCCAGCAGGCCAGGAGCCATGGATTCAACGGCATCCTCGGCCCGGGCTACCCCGCCCACAACGACCACGCGCACGTCGACCACCGCCCCTCCCGCTTCTGGTCCGCGTCCTCCTGCGGCATCTGACCGGCAGCGACCGAAGAGCCCGTCTCCTCGAAGCACCCCACCCACTGCACAGGGAGCACGTGCATGAAGACCATCGGACAGGCCGCCGTGGCCTGCGCTCTCGTAGCGGGATCACTCGTCGCCACCTCGTCGACGGCGCACGCGGATCCCACGACGCCGGACCATGCCGTCATCGTCTGCGACAGCGCGAGCTTCTACGACAACTACGACAGCGCGCACGGCCCGACCGGCCTGAAGCGCACCCTGCTGCGCGGCAACAAGGTCGGGCACACCCGCGGAGCGCACCCGGTCTACAACGGCTGGGCGGCCACCTTCGACTTCGGCCCCAACGACTGGGGCTATGTCCGTCAGGAATGCCTCGGGGGCTTCGGCTCCTGGTAGTCCCCTGGCGTCCGAGCAGCCCCCGGCACCCTCGAAGGAGTCACTGATGAAACGCACCCCCCTGCGCGCGGCCGCCGTCCTCGGCCTCGCGCTCGCCGCCGCCCTGACCGTCACGCCCGCCGAGGCCGCGAACGGGACCGTCGGCGAGCGCGAGACTGTATGCGCCACCGACCTCTTCGTCCGGGTGACCGCACCGCACGGAGCGTGGATGGGCACGCTCTACCGCGGCCAGACCTTCCTCGTCGAGAAAGTGAACGGGGACTGGGCCTACGGCTTCGCCTACGGGGACATCAACCGGCGGGGCTGGGTCCAGAACGGATGGTTCTGCTGACAGGTATCCACGAGGGTCACCGGCCGGCAGCTGATTTCGGTCACCGACGGTGATGGTCCACAGGGAGCGGCCCCGGTCTCCGGGGCCGCTCCACCCACGTTTCCGGGGGCTCGCAGCCGGCCGGCAGTGCCGAAGCTGCCCTTTGAGGGGGACGATGGAGGTGGTAAAGACGCGCAAACCGGGCCACGGCCCGGACCGGCGCCCTGCCGGTGGCGGTGTATGCGGAGAGGAGGGCCTGGAATGGGTGCAGCCGAGTCTTTCCGGGCCGGTCCCTACACGGGGAGTGTCCCCAGTGACGCAACGGGTGGCCTCCTCGATGTCCTGAACGTGGCGGCGGTCCTCCTCGACGACGAGGGAAGGATCGACCTCTGGAGCCCGCAGGCCGAGCTTCTCTTCGGCTACACCGCCGACGAGGCTCTCGGCAGATACGCGGGCCGCCTGCTGGTCCACGAGGAGCAGCGGGAGACGGCGGTGGGGATGTTCGCCCACGTCATGGAGGCCGGCGAGAGCTGGGCCGGGGTCTTTCCCGTACGGCACAAGGACGGCAGCACCCGGCTGGTGGAGTTCCGCAACATGCGGCTGCTGGACGACCAGGGCGACTATTACGCCCTGGGGCTCGCCGCCGACCAGACCACGCTGCGCCAGGTCGAACGGGACCTGGCCCTCTCCAACCGGCTGGTGTCCCAGTCGCCGATCGGGCTGGGAGTACTGGACACGGACCTCAGGTACGTCTCGGTCAACCCTGCGGAGGAGCGGATGAACGGCGTGGCCGCCGCCGACCACGTCGGCCGGCACGTCCATGAGGTGCTGCCCTTCCTGGACGATTCCTTCGAAGGGACCATGCGCAAGGTCCTGGCCACCGGCATCCCCGTTCTCGACCAGTACACCAGCGGCCGCACCCATGCCGATCCGGACCACGAGCACGCCTGGTCGATCTCCTTCCACCGGCTCGAAGCGCCCAACGGGGAGGTGCTGGGGGTGGTGACCTCCAGCGTGGACGTCACCGAGCGCCACCGTGCCGTGGAGGAACAGCGCCGTACCGTTCTCACGCTCCAGCGCAGCCTGCTGCCGCACCCGCCGCCGAAACGTCCAGGCCTGGCTCTCGCCGCCCGCTACCAGCCTGCCCAGAAGGCCAGCGAGATCGGCGGCGACTGGTTCGACGTCATCCCGCTCGCCGGCGACAAGACCGCCCTCGTCGTCGGAGACGTCATGGGTAGCGGCGTCAGCGCCGCGGCCAACATGGGCCAGCTCCGCACGGCGACCCGCACCCTCGCGGGCCTCGACCTCGACCCTGCCGAGGTCCTCCGGCATCTCGACCACATCACCGACGAACTCGAGCAGGACACCATCGCCACCTGCGTGTACGCCGTCTACGACCCGCACACCGCGCAGTGCCGCATCTCGCTTGCCGGACATCTGCCACCGGCCGTCCTGCGCATCGACGGACGGCGCGAGCTCCTGGACCTGCCCACCGGCACCCCGCTCGGCGTCGGCGGAACCCACTTCCACAGCACCACGATCGATCTCAGCCCGGGCGACCAGCTCGTCCTGTACACCGACGGGCTGGTCGAGAGGCGGGACAAGTCCATCGACGAGTGCCTGGACAAGCTGCTCGGTCTGCTGGACGACCCCCACCGTTCGCTGGACGAAACCTGCGAGCTGCTGCTGAGCACGCTGCGTCACGCCGGCGACCACGACGACGTCGCGCTGCTCATCTCCCGGGTCCTGCCCTCCCTGCACAGGGGCGACAGCTGATCCGTGGACCGTCTCGGCCGGTCAGGAGCGCGCGAATTTCCCGCGCAAGCTCCGCCGGCGCCTCCTCCGCCAGGCAAGGCCGCCGCACTCGGGCACGCGCGCTGACACATCGCCCGCGTGCCACAGCCGCTACGACGGGACGGCGGCCGGGTCGTCTGCCGTCGGAGCCGGCGGCGGATCGCTGAGCTGCTCGCGCACGTAGTTCCAGACCACCGCGATCAGCGCGGCCACCGGTACCGCGAGCAGACTGCCCACGACTCCGGCCAGGTTGCCGCCGAGCGCCACGGCCACCAGCACCATCGCGGCGTGCAGGCCGAGCCCACGGCTCTGGATGATGGGCTGGAACACGTTCCCTTCGAGCTGCTGCACCACGATGATGATCGCCAGCACGATCAGCGCGTCGGTGAGGCCGTTCGACACCAGCGCGATGAGCACCGCGACCAGCCCGGCGAACAGGGCACCCACGATCGGGACGAACGCCGAGACGAAGGTCAGTACCGCCAGCGGAAGCACCAGCGGAACCCCCACGATCCACAGGCCGAGGCCGATGAAGACGGCGTCCAGCAGACCGACGAGCGCCTGGGAACGCACGAACGCGCTCAGGGTGTCCCAACTGCGCGCGGCCACGGTCGGGATGTCGGTGGCGAGCCGGCCGGGGAGCTGACGGGTGAGCCACGGCAGGAACCGCGGACCGTCCTTGAGGAAGAAGAACATCAGGAAGAGCGCCAGTACGGCGGTGACCACACCGTTGAACACGGTGCTCACTCCGGTGACGACCGTGGAGGTGATGCTGCCGATGCTGCCCTGAAGGCGTGCCACCCCGGAATCGAGGGCCTTGGTGATCTGGTCGTCGCCGATGTTCAGCGGCGGCCCGGCGGCCCACTCGCGCAGCTTCGCGATGCCATCGACCACACCGTCGGTCAGCTCGCCCGACTGGGACGCCACCGGCACCGCGATGAGCGCCGCGACCCCCACGGCGACAAGGAGGAACAGCACGGTGACAACCGACGCCGCCAGAGCGGGACGCCACCCGTGCCGGCGCAGGAACCGCGTCAGGGGCCACGTCAGCGTGGTGAGGAACAGGCCCACTATGAGCGGCCAGACGACCGACCACATACGGCCGAGTACCCACAGGGCCACCGCAGCCATGACGAGGACCAACAGCAACTCGGCGGACACTCGCGCCGACGTCCGGAGCGCGGCGGCGGTTTTTCGGGAGCTCAACCTGGCAGACATGGGGTCACCTTATGGGTACTCGCCTCGCACTTCAGTATCCGCTGTCCCTTCCGCAACAGCCGTGGGGTGGCCCGTCGCAGAGCGGTCCCCGCGAACGGAGTTGCGCCTCGTCCTCATCCCTCCCGGAGCGAGGAGAGAGGGCAGCTTTGGGCCTCTTTGTGGCTGAAAGCTGCGAGTTGGGCAACGTGCGCGCCGCTCGAACGTCTCACATGGCGTACGGGCAACTCATCGATGTGGGGGAGCAGATCATGCGGCGTTACTGGGCAACGGGTGTGGCACTTGCGCTGGCGGGTGCGGGACTTGTGGCAGCGGTGGGACCGGCGGGAGCCGCGACACAGCCCGCATCGGGCGCCGCGTCGCCGTCCGCGTGCGCGACGGCGTGGGGCAGTACCGTCAAGCAGGCCCTCGACACGGACTCGAAGCCGCTGCGGAACGTGACGACGTCCCGGGGCGAGTGCTACGACCGCATGGTCTTCGACGTCAAGGGAGCCACGGGCAAGCTCGGCTACTACGTCGGCTACGTCGACGCGTTCCACCAGGACGGCTCCGGCGATCCGATACCGGTCGGCGGAGGCGCCATTCTGGAGATCTATGTCTCCGCCCCGAGCTACGACCCGGTGACGCTTCGTCAGACCTACGGCGGGCGGGCCGCGAAGCCCCTGCCGGGCGTGGACCTGACCGGGTACAAGACGTTCAAGGACACCCGGTTCGGCGCGAGTTTCGAAGGACGCTCGCAGATCGGGCTCGGTGTCCGGGCGAGGCTCCCGTTCCGGGTGCTGCAGTCCGGCGACAAACTGATCGTGGACGTGGCCCACAAGTGGTGACCGGCACTCCGGGAACCGGAGGCGTGCTGCCCCGGGAGCCGCGGAGCGTGGCAAACCTCCCGCGCGCCTGCATCACCGGGGTGGAGTAACAAAAGGCGCCCAGGGGTGGCGGACATGGTGGCATGTAGGTGAAGAGTGCTGCCTAGCCAGAGGAGCCGAGGCATGTACGAGATGTGGGCCGGAGCCACTGCCGCAGGTGAGGATCCCGCCTGGCACGTGCTGGCGCCGGACAAGACCAAGACGCTCTGTGGCCTTCGACGGTCCGAGGGCCAGGAGGAGTACTCGACAGAACGGCACTGCTTTCCGTGCATGACCGCCTTCCAGCACGTCATCGAACCACCTGAGCGCGTGCGGTGAGCTGACCGCACCAGGATCGTGTCCGCAGGAGCGCCGGCAAAGGATGTTCACCCCGCCCCGGCGCTCCTTCGGTGCGGAAGGCGCCTCGACGCGTGGCCGCTCACCAGGAGATGGCGTCCAGGAGCTGGTCCATCGCAGGCTGCGGCGCGTCGAACAGCGGCTGTTCGGTCCAGATGACCTTCCCGGCGGGCGTGTACCGGATGCCCCACCGCCGGGCGAACTGGGAGACGAGGAACAGCCCGCGCCCGCCTTCGTCCGTCGTCGCCGCGTGGCGCAGATGCGGGGCGGTGCTGCTGCCGTCGGACACCTCGCAGATGAGGCTTCGCTCGTACAGGAGGCGCACATGGACGGGCTCCGCCCCGTAGCGGACCGCGTTGGTGATGAGCTCGCTCAGAATCAGCTCGGTGGAGAAGGCGATGTCCGCCAGCCCCCACTCCTCCAGTTGCCGGCCGCACGCGGCGCGTACGGGAGAGACCGCTGAGGGATCCAAGGGCAGATCCCACTCCGCGATCCGCCAGGGTTCGAGCAGGCGGGTCCGGGCCACCAGCAGGGCGATGTCGTCCGTACGGTCCGGCACCACCATCGCCCGGACGACGGCTTCGCACATCTCCTCGGGCGTCCGGTCCCCGCCTTCGGTCAGGGTGCTGCGCAGGAGACGGAGCCCGGAGTCGAGGTCGCGGTCCCGGTGCTCGACGAGGCCGTCGGTGAAGAGGACCAGCCCGCTGCCCTCGGTCAGCTGAAGTTCGACGGTCTCGACCGGCAGGACACCGACTCCGAGCGGCGGGGACACGGGCTCGTCCGGGAGGAGCTCCACGGTGCCGTCGGGACGCACCAGCGCCGGAGCCGGGTGCCCGGCCCGGGCGAGACAGCACCGGCCCGTCACCGAGTCGTAGATCGCGTACAGGCACGTGGCTCCCGCGATGCCGTCGCCGCCTTCCTCCTCCTCGATCCGGGTGACCAGCTCGTCCAGGTGTCCCAGGATCTCGTCGGGCGGCATGTCGAGGGTGGAGAAGTTGTGGACCGCCGTGCGCAGACGGCCCATGGTGGCCGCGGCATGCATGCCGTGTCCGACGACGTCACCGACGACCAGCGCGACCCGAGCACCCGGAAGCGGGATGACGTCGAACCAGTCGCCCCCCACCCCGGCGTGCGCGGGCAGATAGCGATGGGCCACCTCCACGGAGTCCTGCTCGGGCAGCACGCCTGGCAGCAGGCTGCGCTGAAGCGCCACGGCGAGGGCGTGTTCGCGCGTGTAACGCCGGGCGTTGTCGATGGCCACGGCGGCACGCGCGGCCAGTTCCTCGGCGAAGGACAGATCCTCCGGCTCGAAGGGCGCGGCGTCCTCCGTACGCCAGAAGTTGGTGACACCCAGGACGACACCCCCGGCCCGCAACGGCACCGTCACGAGCGAGCGGATTCCGTAGGCGAGAGCGGCTTGTGCTCCGGGGGGATCCTGGGCGCGCCAGCCGTCCGCCACCGTCAGGTCGGCCTCCCGCACGCCGTGACCGCTCGCCAGAGCCGCGGCCATGGGGGTCGTGGGGATGTCGAACCCGATGACGTCGCCCACCGGCTGGAACGGGTCGTCGGCGCGGCGACCGCTCAATGCCACACGCCGCAGATCCGTGTCCACGCTCGACGGCTCCTCGCCGCGTACGACGCTGTCCAGCAGCTCCACCGTGGTGAAGTCCGCGAACCGGGGGACGGACACCTGAGCCAGTTCCTCGGCGGTCTGCCGCACATCCAGTGTGGTGCCGATCCGGACGCCCGCCTCGTAGAGTATGCCGAGCCGCTCGCGAGCCACCCTCGCCGTGCCGGTCAGGGCGCTCAGCTCGGTGGTGTCGCGCAGCGTGGCCACCGTGCCGGGCACGCCCGCACGAGGCGCGGTCGGCCGTGTGTTGACGGCCAGCAGGCGGTCTCCGGCGCGATGCACCTCGTCCGTCACCTCTCGGCCCGAGGCGAGCAGTTCGGCGATGTCACCGTCGAGGCCGAGTTCGACGATGCGGCGCCGTTCCGCACCCGCCGGAATCTCCAGGAGCTTGCGCGCCTCGTCGTTGGCCAGCACCAGCCGGCCGTCGCCGCCGATGATGAGAACGCCTTCCCGTACCGCGTGCAGCACGGCGTCGTGATGCTCGTACATGCGGGTCATCTCGGTGGGGCCGAGGCCGTGGGTCTGGCGGCGCAATCGCCTGCTCACCAGCACGGCACTGATCGTCGCCAGCGCGAGTGCGGCGGCGGCGCAGGCGAAGAGGACGGGCATCTGACGGTTCACGTAGGCGCCGATGTGCTCGATGCGGACACCGGCGGCCACGAGACCGACAACGGTGCCGTCGGCATCGGTCACGGGGACGACCGCGCGCGCCGCGTTGCTCGGGTCTCCTCGGAAGATCTCCGTGAAGGCTTCCCCCGACGCGGCCCGTTCCACCCCTTCGGCCCGCAGACCGATCAGTGTGCGATCGGAGTCGGCGAGGCGGACGCCCGACGGGCGCATGACCGAGACGAAGTCCACGCCCGAGCCGTGCCGTGCCTCTTCGACATGAGACTGCAGAACGCCGGTCGGTGCCCCGGATCTCAGTGCCGCCTCGGTGCCCGGAGCATCCGCGAACGACTCGGCGGCCGCGAGCGAGCGGCTCTCGGCATTCTGCTGGCCGTCGTGCTGCGCTTCGAAGGAGAGCGCGGCCACTGCGCCCGCGATCAGCACTGCGGCGACGACGACCTGAAGGATGAGCACCTGCCCGGCGGCGCTGCGCTCACCGAGGAAGGCACGCAGTCCGCGCCGCCCTGATCTCCCGGGCGCCGAGGACGAGTTGGCAGAAGGAGCGCTCCGCGCGCGCTGTGATGTGCGGTGCGCGGTGCGCTTGCCCCAGAACCGAGCGACCGACGAGCGGAGCGAGGAAAGCGCCGAGCGAAGGGGAGAATTTCCCGTCATGCCCTTTTTGTAGCACTGAGCAGCGCACATATCGCCCTGAGGAGGAGGCGCGGAGGCCCCTCTTTCCCTGGCACACGGGTGCGGCCGGGCCCGGCGTGCGGGTGGAGCCGCCGCGCGGGGGCGCGGGGCTCCTGTGGGCCGAGTCAGAAGCCTGCGTCCGCCACCCCGACATTCTCCAGGGCCAGCGGCCCGGGCACCTCGGCCGCGGCTGGAGGCTGCCAGTCGCGCCACTGCTCCCACCAGCAGTCACCTGTCCCGATCAGCCGCACGACCTCGTCAGCGGCCTCGCGCACGGCCTCCGCCTCACCGGGGCCGAAGCCGCCCGCACGCACCCGCTCCTCGAAGTGGTCGACGTCCTTCCATACGAAGGGGGAGCCGTCCGCCGGGATCACCAGGTCGAGCTCCTGGTCGAGGGTGTCGAAACCGCGCTCGGTACGTCGCATGGGCCGCTGGAAATTGACGTACCAGTCCTTGAGCGCGGCCCCCTCCCAACGCGCCCAGACCGCGTATCCGTCCCCCGCTCGCTGCAACTGGAGAACCCCGGTGGACTGCCAGGAGTGGTCGAAGTCCACCCACGGGTGCAACCCCCAGGAGAAGTCGCCGCGGCCGAAGGTCAGCGGCGTCCCCTGGGCGAGGTACACGGCGAGGGTGCGGCCGTCGTCGGCCACCACGCGTACGGGGTAGACCAGCCATTCGCGATCATCCAGTATCTCGCGCCGGACGACGACCTGACCTGCGGAAAAGCGGGGTTCCATGTGGTTCACCCTAGGGGCGCGCGGTCACGACGTGTGCCGCGACCCCCGCCACCTCCCGGGTACGGCTCCGGCCCTCCGCGGCCGAGTAGGAGGATGGATACGAGGCCCTCGGACGTGACGGCCCGGGGGCCTCACGGAGGGGTACGGGGGCGCCCTCCTCGGCGACGCCGCTCACCCGCGACCGGTCAGCACCCGGGCTAGCCAGTCCTTGCGCGTCCTGCGCGCCGCCTCCGACACCCTCACCTGCGGATACAGCGCGTCGAAGCCATGGAAGCCTCCCGCCCAGACATGCAGCTCCGCCTGGCCGCCGGCCTCCCAGATCCTCGTGGCGTAGTCGACGTCCTCGTCGCGGAACACCTCGGCCGAGCCGGCGTCGATGTAGGTGGTCGGCAGGCGTGAGAGATCGTCCGCGAGCGCGGGGGAGAGGTAGGCGGGCACATCATCGTCGGCGAGTGCGCCCAGTACGGATCGCCATCCGAACTCGTTCATCTCGCAAGTCCAGACGCCGGGCCCGCCGGAGTACTGCCGGCTGGAGGTGGTGATGTTGCGGTGGTCGAGCATGGGGCAGATCAGCATCTGGGCGGCGATCGGCGGAGTGCCGAGGTCGCGGGCCATCAGCGCCATTCCGGCGGCCAGGCCTCCGCCCGCGCTGGCACCGGCGATCACGACACGCGTGGGATCCACGCCCAGATCCTCGGCATGCTCGACGATCCAGAGCAGGCCCTGATAGCAGTCGTCGACCAAGGTCGTGCCGGTGGCCTCCGGCGCCAGCCGGTAGTCCACGGAGATCACGACGGCGCCGAACTCGTCGAGCCACTCCAGCGGGATGTCGATCTGCGAGAAGCGGTCTCCCATGACCATTCCACCGCCGTGCATCCAGTAGACGCACGGAGATTTCGTCGGGCGGCCTGCGCCTGCGGGGCTGAAGACCGACAGAGGGATCCGCGTGCCGTCGCCGCTGAGGACGGTGACCTCGCGCCGCTCGACCGCGCGGCCTTCGAGGAGTTCGTCGACCGGCGTGGAAGGGAGCCCCCGCAGTTGCGCGAGCACCTCAGGGCCGAGCTCGGAGGGGAGCGCCATGTCGGCCAGCAGAGCTCGGAGTTCGGGGTCGATGTCGGGGCGTGCCTGGGTCACGACGGGTCCTTTCGGCGGGACGGGAGCGGGGCGGCAGGTCGGTCGGGAAGGGATGAGACGATCAGCGCGCTCAGAACGCGGCCTTGCCGTGGACCGGGACCTGGTCGGTGTACTCGGGCTCCTTGAGCAACAGCCCTTCGATCTGCGACACGACGCTCTGAGCGGCCTCACCGGCGAAGAGCCGGTGGTGGTCCTCCTCGCTGGTCCAGCCCTCGGTGATGTGGACGACGTCGGGGTCGGACGCCGAACGGCAGACCAGATAGACGACGCAGTGCTCGCTCGCGCCGGGGCTGCCCTCATGCAGGCCCGTCAGCAGCAGCTCGACCAGCTGGTCGCTCATTCCGGGTCTGGCGGTCAAGGTGGCATGAAATCCATAGGTGGCTGTCACGGCGATTTTCCTTTTCGCGAGAAGGGATGGGGATTTCGGTACGGGATGCGGAGTCGATCGTCCGCTCCGTTCAATTCGCTGGTTCCATTCAAGCCGTGGGACCGGGGAACCCACACATCGATCCTCGCCGTGACTTGCACAATCCTCCTCCGGCAGGGAACAGGCGACCGGCTGTGTGCTGCAATGGAGACATGTACCTCGACGAGCTCCGCACCTTGCTGGTCCGGCACGCGCGGCCCGACTGGACCACCGCGATCGACGGCGTCCTCATCTCGCGCGTCGAACGGTCGGACCCGCCGTCCCTGTCGATGTCCGGCACGGTGCTTGCGGTCATCGCCCAGGGCGCCAAACACCTCGCGCTGGGGGAGCGGGTGTACGAATACCGTGCCGGTCAGTACCTCGTCACCTCGGTCGACCTGCCCGTCACCGGACACTTCGTGGATGCCTCCCCGCAGCACCCGGCACTGGGGTTCGGGCTCACGCTGGAGCCCTCCGCCGTCGCTGAACTGCTGTTGCAGGCCGGACCCGGAGACATCCCCCGCGCCGGCGGCGGCGCGTCGCCGGGCATCGCCGTCAGCGATGCTCCGGATGCGCTGCTCGACGCGGTGATCCGGCTTCTGCGCCTGCTCGACGAGCCCCGCGACCAAGCGGTTCTGGCGCCGCTCGTCAAGCGCGAGATCCTGTGGCGGCTGATCACCGGCGAGCAGGGAGGCATCGTGCGCCAGCTCGGCCTCGCCGACAGCAGTCTCAGCTACATCGCGCGGGCGGTGCGGTGGATCCGCGAGCACTACGCGCAGCCGTTCCGGGTCGAGGACGTCGCGCAGCTGGCCGGCATGAGCGTCTCCGCCTTCTACCGCAACTTCCAGACGGTGACCGCGATGAGCCCCATCCAGTTCCAGAAGCAGATCCGCTTGCAGGAAGCCCGACTCCTGCTGGCCACCCGCCCCCACGACGTCACCGGCGTCGGCCAGAGCGTCGGCTACGACAACCCCTCGCAGTTCAGCCGCGAGTACCGCCGTCAGTTCGGCGCGCCCCCCAGCCAGGACGCCGCCCGCCTGCGCCGCTCCGTGAGCCCCGCCACTGTGCCCTGAATCTCCCGTGGGCCGGGCCGTCATGGACGTCCAGTACTCACCGCGAGAGGATTGTGCAGGGAAGCGAGAGAATTGATATTCTCGTTGCCCCTTTCCGAGTGCTTCCATGAATGAGTCGGATTTCCGCACCGAGGAATACGAATACATTCAACACCAGGAGGCACATCATGAAGGTCGCCATTGTCACCGGCGGAAGCTCCGGAATCGGTCAGAGCGCGGCAGTACAGATCGCCCAGCGGGGCGTCGGAGTGATCCTCACCTATAGCGGCAACCTGCAAGGGGCCCTCGACACCGTGGCGGCGATCGAGAAGGAGGGCGGCACCGCTGTCGCGCTCCCGCTGGACGTCGGCGACACCGGCGGATTCCCTGCCTTCCGCGCCTCCGTCGTCGACGCACTGCGAGACACCTGGCAGCGCGACACCTTCGACCACCTCGTCAACAACGCCGGCTTCGGGCAGATGGCGATGTTCGAGGACACCACCGAGGAGCTGTTCGACCGGTTCACGCGAGTCCTGCTCAAGGGGCCGTACTTCCTGACCCAGACGCTGCTGCCGCTGATGGCGGACGAGGGCGCCATCGTCAACACGTCCAGCAACTCGGCCACCTCGGTCGCGGAGCCCGGCTACTCGGCCTACGCGACGATGAAGGGCGGGCTGAACGTGCTGACCCGCTACATGGCCAAGGAGTTCAGCACACGGGGCATTCGCGTCAACGCCGTGTCGCCGGGCTCCACCCGCACCCGGATCTCCGGCAACGCCTTCGAGAAGTTCCCCGAGGTGATTCCGGCCCTCGCCGCGAAGACCGCGCTCGGACGGCTCGGAGAGCCCGACGACGTCGGCATGGTGATCGCCGGCCTGCTCTCCGACGAGAGCCGTTGGATCACCGCGCAGAACATCGACGTGTCGGGCGGCTTCAACCTCTGACCGCCGCGGGGTGGGATGCGTTACAGGGCGCGATTCCCGAACCCCGGGGCCAGGAACTGCGGTGATGATCCATGATGGGTCAGCCATGCCGTGGACCAGCCCTACTCGCGCCGCGCGCCGCATCGGACAGGAACCGATCAGCGGCGCGCCGGTGTGCGCCGTCCGCGCCGGGGTGTTCGCCGCCATCGGTACGGCTCTGGCGGTCACGGGACACCATCTGGTCTCGGGACATCCGGTGCCGTGGCGGGCCGTGCTGCTCGCCGGCGGGCTGCTCTTCGTCCTGGCACTGCCGCTCGTACGGACCGCGCGCTCGCTCCCGACCGCGCTCCTGGCCACCGGGGCGGCCCAGGTGGCCCTGCACTTCTGGTTCCTCCGCTTCGTCGGGCAGGAACCGGGCCACGGGGCCCATGCGATGGCCTCCCACGACGGTCCCGGCGCGGCATGGCCGGCCACTCACCACGATCCTGCGATGACGATCGCGCATGTCGTCGCCGCTCTGCTGGTGGCCTGGTGCCTGCACCGCGCGGACACCGCGAGCCGCCTCGTGGGACGACTCCTGGTCGAGGTGCTCGGCGGCATCGTCCTGAGGCTGGTACCGGCCGCCGGCCTCCCCGTCGCGACGCGCGCCGTGCCGCCGGCACGGACGCGGGCACAGTCGCAGCCGCGTACATCCCTGGTGCTGGCGCACGCCGTTGTGCGCCGAGGTCCCCCGGCGGCGTTCGCTCTCGTCGTCTGACCTCGGGGCGCGTGTCCTGCGCGCCCGCCAGCCTCAACCCACCATGGGAGTCACCCGTGTCCCGCATCACCCGCGCGCGCACCGCGCGCCGCTTCTCCGTCGTGGCCGGCGTCGCCCTCGCCGCCTCCATCGCCTTCGCCGCCCCGGCCTCGGCCCATGTCGAAGTCGAGTCGGAAGGCGCGGCCGCCCTGGCGCAGAATGTCACGCTGAACTTCTCGGCCGAGTCGGAGTCCGACAAGGCCGGGATCACCAAGCTGGAAGTGATCCTGCCCGAGGGTCTCCTGCCGCCCGACATCGCCTTCAAGAAGGGCCCGGCGGGCTGGAAGCTGACGCCCACGGCCCGCGGCTACGCGGTGTCGGGTCCGAAGGCCGCCGTCGGCGGGGACGTCGAGTACTCCGTCGTCGTGCGGCAGCTCCCCGACGCCAAGTCCGTGGCGTTCAAGACCCTGCAGACCTACAGCGACGGCCAGGTGCACCGCTGGATCGAGCTGGAGAAGCCCAGCAGCGACGGGCACGGCCACGGACACGGCAGTCCGGCCCCGGTCCTGGAACTGAAGGCAGCGGCGCCGGGCGCCAAGCCGGTGAGCCCCACTCCCACGACCGAGCCCACCACCGCCGCTCCGACCACGGCCGCGCCGTCCACGCCGGCCACGGAGGACGGCAAGGCGGCGGAGGAGACCGCGGAGACGTCGGACAGCGGCTCGTCGCCCGCTCTCCCCATCGTCATCGGTGTCGTCGTGATCGCTGCTCTGGCCGGCGGCGCCTGGTGGTTCAAGCGCCGGGGCACGGCGGGCGGCGCCTGACGAGGAGGCAGCGTCGAAGGGCTCGCGGCGGGTCGTCGGCGAGGGAGCGACGGCGGACTTCGCCGCTCTCGCACCCCTCCCCGGCGACCCGCCGCGAGCCGGCCGCGCGACGGCCTCAGATGTCGACAGCCGCGCGCTGGATCGCGGCGAGTGCGCGTCTCACGTCGTCGTCGGTCGTCGACCAGTTGCTCACCGAGATACGCACGACCCGTCGGCCGCGCCAGGTGGAACCGCTGATCCACGTCGTGCCGTCGTCGAGCAGCCGGGCGAGCACGCGTTCCGTACGCTCGTCACTGCCGAACTCCGCGCAGACCTGGGTGAACACCACGTCGTTGAGCACCGTCGCGCGGTCCATCCCGGCGATACCGGCGGCGAACGCCGCGGCGTGCCGGCACAGCCGCTCGACCAGGTCGGCCACCCCCGAGCGGCCGAGGGACCTGAGGGCGGCCCACACGGTGAAGGCTCTGCCGCGCCGGGAGAGCTCGGGGACCTTGTCGCTGGGATCGCCGCGTTCGTGCAGGATCAGGTAGTCGCCGTGCAGGCCCATCGCCGCCCGGAGCGCATACGCGTCGCGCACGATGGCGAGCCCGCAGTCGTAGGGGACGTTCAGGGTCTTGTGGGCATCCGTCGCCCAGGAGTCCGCTTCCGCGCAGCCCTCCGTCAGATGTGCGTACGCGGGGGAGACGGCCGCCCACAGTCCGAACGCGCCGTCGATGTGTACCCATGCATCCGCCTCACGTGCGGCGCGGATCGACTCGACGAACGGATCGAAGGCGCCGGAATGGATGTCTCCGGCCTGGAGGACCACGATGGTCGGCGTCTTCGCGCCGGTCGCCAGGGTGCTCCGGAGTGCCGCGGGATCGATACGTCCCTGATCGTCCGCCGCCACCAGTTCGGGCTGTCCGAGGCCCAGGTAGCGCAGCGCAAGGTCGATGGCCATGTGGCGGTTCGCTCCGGCGATCACGCGTACGGCCGGCCCGCCCGCAAGTCCGTCCCGGGCAACGTCCCTGCCGGCGCGCCGCAGCACCGCGTCGCGTCCGGCGGCCAGGCACGTGAAGTTCGCCATCGTGGCGCCCGTGGTGAAGCCGACGGCGCTCTCGCCGGGCAGGCCGAGCAGATCGAGCAACCAGGCGCTCGCGATGTCCTCCACGGCCGTGTACGCGGGGGAGACGGAGGACATCACGGCGTTCTGGTCCCATGCGCTGACCAGCCAGTCCGCGGCCAGCGCCGCCGGTTCGCTGCCACCGACCACGAAGCCGTAGAAGCGTCCGCTGGGGAACGCGGTGAGCCCCGGTTCGCAGGCCGAGGCCAGCAGGTCGACGACGTCGGCGGGCGTACTGGGACCGTCGGGCAGTTCGGAACCGAGCGCGCTCACGATCTCGTCCACCGAAGCGCGGGCGGGAACCGGGCGGTCGGACAGGCTCGCCAGCCAGCGGACAGCATGGTCGTACGCCTGGTGGAGCGCCGTCTCGCGCGGGTCCATACCTCGGACTATGGGACAGGTGGCGGGGCCACGCAAGCGCAGTCGCGAGGGGACATCGAACGGGGCCGACATGGGGAACAGAGGTGTCCGCGCCCACGGAACGCCCGCTCTGCGACCAGGTCGCTCGCCCGAGCGCATCGGACGGTGCTCGCCCTCGCCCACCCCGGATCCGCACCACCGCGAGCCGGTGCCGTGCAACCATGCGAGCCATGACACCGCGCGACGACCTGGCCGAGATGGCCCGACACGTCATGGACTCCCACCGGTATCTCACCCTCGGGACCACCGAACCCGACGGACGTCCTCGGGTGTCGCCCGTGTATTTCACCCACGCCGACTACCGGGACATCTACTGGGTGTCGTCGCCAACGGCACACCACTCCGCCAACATCGCCGAACGGCCCGCGGTCGCACTCGTCATCTTCGACTCGACCGCACCCGTCGGCCAGGGACGCGCTGTCTACATCGACGCCCGTGCCTCGGTGGTCGACGACGCCGAACTGCCCCGGCGCTGCGCCGAGGCGTTCAGCCGGGCCGACGGAAAGGGCGCGACGGCATTCGAGCCGCACGAACTGAGGGGGGACGCCGACCTGCGCCTCTACCACGCCCGTGCCACGAGCCACGAGGTGCACATCCCCGGGCGGGACCCGGTCCACGGCACGGGCGTGGACACCCGCCGTCCCGTCACGCTCTAGCCGGAAATAGCGGCCGCATTCGGTCGCGATTCTTCACCCGCGCCTTCGAGGCGCATTGTCGGCCGAGTGATCACTGCACGGCTAACGTGGTGGCCCATGAGAACCTGGTTGCCGCTTTCCGCGGTCCCACGACTTGCCTACGCGGTGGTTGTCGGAGCGTTGACCGGTCTGGTCGTGGGATTCTCGACCGGGCCATTGCTGGGAATTCTTTCCGGAATCGCCGCCACGGAGACGGTCTTCGTCGTGACGGGCTGGATCGTACTGTGGCCGATGAATGCCACGGCCACACAGACCAACGCCCAACGCGAGGACTTTCGGCCCGCGGTCGATGAAATCGTCGTTGTCGGGGTCGCCCTCTGCGGGCTGGTCGCCATTGTGCTGCTGCTCCTTCTGGGCAAGTCCGACAGCGGCCACGCCGCGGCCGCGACCGCGCTCGCCGGCGTTTTCATGGCCTGGGCGGCGCTCCATCTGATGTACGCCACGCGCTATGCGTACTTCTATTACCTGCGGCCCGCAGGCGGGATCGACTTCAACTCCGAACGCCCGCCGGCATACAGGGACTTCCTGTACTTCAGCTACAACCTCGGCATGACATATCAGGTCTCCGACACCGACGTCTCGAGTTCGAAGATCCGTTCCAACGTGCTGCGGCATTCCCTGTTGTCGTACGTCTTCGGAACCAGCATCCTGGCGACGACCATCAACCTCGTGACCGGCATCGTCACCGGCTGATTCCCGTGGCCTGGATGCGTGCGGCCGAGGCCGCACGCACCAAGCACAGGCCCGGCCCGAAGGGCTCGCTCACCGCACTCGGACTGCGGTGGGCTCCAGACGGACCACGATGCCCTTGGCGGTCGGCTGGTTACTGGTCCGGGCCACGCTGTCCAGCGGCAACAGGACATTGGTCTCGGGGTAGTACGCGGCGGCGCAGCCGGCTGTCGTCGGGTAGGGGACGACCACGAAGTCCTCCGCGCGCCGTTCCGCGTTGTCCGACCACACGCTCACCAGATCGACGTGCTGCCCCTGCGTCAGACCGAGCCGGGACACGTCCTGCGGGCTCACCAGGACCACGCGGCGGCTTCCGTGGATGCCCCGGTAGCGGTCGTTGTCGGTGTACGGGATGGTGTTCCACTGGTCGTGCGAGCGCAGGGTCTGGAGCAGCAGATGCCCCTCGGGTGCCTGTGACATCTCCCAGTCGTTGCAGGTGAACAGGGCCTTGCCGACGGTCGTGGGGAAGACTCCCTCGTTGACCGGATTCGGCAGCCTGATGCCTCCGGGACGGGCGACCCGGCGGTTGAAGTCGTGCAGACCCTGCACGACACCGGAGATCCGGTCGCGAATCGTTCCGTAGTCCGCCTCGAACTGGCTCCACGGAATGCCGGCCTTGCCGTCCAGGGTCCGCACGGCCAGCCGGCAGAGGATGGCGACCTCGCTGAGAAGGATCGGGGATGCCGGCTCCAGGCGCCCCTGGGAGGTGTGGACCTCGCTCATCGAGTTCTCCACCGTCACGAACTGATGGCCGGTGGCCTGGATGTCCTGCTCGGTGCGGCCGAGGGTCGGCAGGATGAGGGCGGTCCCGCCGCAGACCGTATGGGACCTGTTGAGCTTCGTGGAGATGTGGGCGGTCAGGCGGCACTGCCGCATGGCGTCCTCGGTGACGTCACTGTCCGGAGCGGCGCGGACGAAGTTTCCCGCGACGCCGAGGAAGACCTTGATACGGCCTTCGCGCATGGCTCTGATCGAGTTCACCGAGTCGAGCCCGTGAGCGCGCGGAGGTTCGAAGCCGAACTCCTGCTCCAGCGCGTCGAGGAAGGAGTCGGGCATCTGCTCCCAGATACCCATCGTGCGATCGCCCTGGACGTTGCTGTGTCCGCGTACGGGACAGGCACCCGCTCCGGCCTTGCCGAGATTGCCGCGCAGCATCAGGAAGTTCACGATCTCCCTGATGGTGGGGACGGCGTGAGTCTGCTGCGTGACCCCCATGGCCCAGCACACGATGACGCGTTCGCTGTTCAGGACCGCGTCCCGGACGTCGTCGATCTCTTCCCGGGTCAGTCCGGTCGCGGTGAGGACGTCGTCCCACGCGATGGTTCGTGCGTGGCGGGAGAAGTCTTCGAAGCCGCTGGTACTGGAGCGGATGAAGTCCTGGTCGAGCACCGTCCCCGGCCGTGCGTCCTCCGCCTCCAGCAGGAGCCGGTTCAATCCCTGGAACAGTGCGAGGTCGCCTCCACTGCGGATGTGCAGAAACTGATCGGCGATCTGGACACCGCGCCCGATCACACCGCGAGCCTTCTGCGGGTTCTTGAACGCAAGCAGTCCGGCTTCGGGAAGGGTGTTCACCGCGATGATGCGGGCGCCGTTGTCCTTGGCCTGCTCCAGCGCGGAGAGCTGCCGTGGATGGTTCGTCCCGGGGTTCTGCCCCACCAGGAAGATCAGATCGGCGTGATGGATGTCCTCCAGGCTCACCGTCCCCTTGCCGGTGCCCAGGGTCTCGTGCAGGGCGAAGCCGCTGGACTCGTGGCACATGTTGCTGCAGTCGGGCAGATTGTTGGTGCCGAAGACCCTGGCGAAGAGCTGAAGGATGAAGGCGGCCTCGTTGCTGACCCGGCCGGACGTGTAGAAGACCGCCTCGTCGGGCGAGTCCAGTGCTTTCAGCTCCTCGGCGAGCAGCCCGAGCGCGTCGTGCCAGCTGATCGGCTCGTAGTAGTCCGAATCGGGCCGCTTGACCATCGGTTCGGTGAGCCTGCCCTGCTGGTTGAGCCACAGATCGGACCGCCGGCCCAGTGCGGAGACCGAGTGCCTGCGGAAGAAGTCGGCGGTGATGCGCCGTGTCGTCGCCTCGTCGTTGATGTGCTTGGCGCCGTTCTCGCAGTACTCGTTGCGGTGCCGGTGTCCGGGGGTGGGATCCGCCCAGGCGCAGCCGGGGCAGTCGATGCCGTCCACCTGATTCATGGTCAGCAGCGTCACTCCGGTACGTCTGACCGACGTCTCCTCGAGCGAGTACTCCAAGGCATGGGTCACGGCGGGCACTCCCGCCGCCCATGTCTTGGGAGGGGTGACGGTCAGTCGCTTGGCCGGCTCTTCACCGGGGGGCTTCTTCATCGAGCTCGCTCTCTCGCTCTCCAGCAGACGGATCGGCCGGCGGACGGATCAGCCGACAGGCCAGTGCGGAACCCGGCTTCGGGGCGGCTCCGGTTCCATGGGTTCGACGCGTCCGTTACGGATGACTCCCCGCCAGGCCCCGCCCTCCTGGCCCAGACCCTCGATGAACTCCTTGAAATGACCGAGTTCGGATCGCAGCACACGCCTCGTGAATCCGGTGGCGCGGGCGTGCAGGCGCGCGGCCTTCTGCGGCTCCGCATGGATACGTACGACGACCGTGGTGCGGCCCGGTGTTGTGGCGTGGAACGACACCTCACCCCGATGGCTGAGGCCCCGACCCAGGCTCTGCCACGCCATGTGGGAGTCCGGCAGTTGCTCCACGATCTCCGCGTCGAACTCGTGCCGCAGCGGACCGAGCCCGACGACCCAGCGGGTGACGGTGGGCCGGACCTGTTCGACGCTCTTCACCGTGGACATGAACCGCGGGAAGCTCTTGAACTGGGTCCACTGGTTGTAGGCGGTACGAACCGGCACGCCGACGTCGATCGTTTCTTCAACGGTAGTCATGGCTCACCTGTCTCAGGCACTGATGCACTCAGTGTCACCGCCTTAGCGCCAGGCCGCCATTTCAGTCGCGGAGCGTGACGGTCGGCCCCGGCGGGGCGCGGCAAGAAAATCGGGTGCCGTGTCCGGCGCGGGTTCGGTAGCGTGCGGGCCATGTCGAGCCCTGAGGCATCCACGGTGGGGGCTTTCGGTCACGCCGTCAGCCCCCTGAACCACTGAGTTCACAGGTCCCCACCCGCCCCTTGTGCTGGTGTGAGTGCACCCCTGGGTGCTGACCGCGGTGACGAGACGTCCCCTCTCGTGCTTCTCCTCACCTCGGAGCCACTCGATGCCTCT
Source organism: Streptomyces sp. AM8-1-1 (assembly GCF_032229325.1). NCBI lineage: Bacteria > Bacillati > Actinomycetota > Actinomycetes > Kitasatosporales > Streptomycetaceae > Streptomyces > Streptomyces sp. AM8-1-1. The sequence goes on along the minus strand of NZ_CP135086.1, from coordinate 560,124 downwards.
CCCGCTGTATCTCCTTGCCATGGCTGTGTTCGCCATGGGCACCTCAGAATTCATGCTCGCCGGTCTCCTGCCGGACATCGCCTCGGACCTCGACGTGACCGTGGGGACGGCGGCCCTGCTCACCTCGGCCTTCGCGGTCGGAATGATCGTCGGTGCCCCGCTCATGGCCGCGCTCGCTCGCACCTGGCCCGTCCGGTCCAGCCTTCTCGGGTTCGTCCTCACCTTCCTGGCAGCCCACGTCGTGGGCGCTTCCACGTCCAGCATTGCCGTACTGGTCGCGACCCGGGTGGTCGCAGCGCTCGCCAACGCCGGGTTCCTCGCGGTCGCGCTGACGACGGCCGGCGCGCTGGTCCCTCCCCACAAGAGGGGAAGGGCGCTCGCTGTGCTGCTGTCGGGCACGACGCTGGCCACCATCGCCGGCGTCCCCGGGGGATCCGTACTCGGCACGCTACTCGGGTGGCGGGCCACCTTCTGGGCCGTCGCCGTTCTCTGTGTGCCCGCGGCCATCGGCATCCTCAAGGGAATCCGGGTTCGCGCCGCGCGGCAGGACGAACCGGCCGGTCCCGCCCTGCGATCGGAACTCGCGCAGCTCAGACGTCCGCGACTGATCCTGGTCATGGGGCTCGGTGCGCTGGTGAACGCGGCAACCTTCGGAGGCTTCACCTTTCTCGCGCCCGTCGTCACCGACACCACCGGACTGGGCGCGCTGTGGGTCCCGGTCGTCCTGATGCTCTTCGGCGTCGGATCCCTGGCCGGTGTCACGGCCGCCGGCCGGCTGTCCGACGAGCGTCCCGGCCTGGTCGTCGCAGCCGGCGGCCCGCTGCTGCTCATCGGCTGGCCCGCCCTGGCCGTACTGGCAGAGGAGCCGGTCGCCCTGCTCGCCCTCGTCTTCGTGCAGGGCGCTCTGTCGTTCGCGCTGGGCAGCACGCTGATCACGCGGGTCCTCTACGAGGCGTCAGGAGCTCCCACCATGGCCGGCTCCTACGCGACGGCGGCGCTCAACGTCGGCGCCGCGCTCGGACCGCTGATCGCCGCGGCCACCCTCGGCACCACGGTCAGGGAGCTGGGGCCGCTGTGGGCAAGCGGACTGCTCGTCGCGCTCGCCCTTCTTGTCGCCGTACCCGTGCGTGAGGTGATCGCGGCTCCTCGACAGCCGGACACGACATGACGGATCGCGCCGTCACATTCCTCGGCCGTCACCCGGATCACGGCCGAGGCTGCATCGGGCTGCGGCAAGCCGCTGCGGTCCGCTTCCCCAACACGGGTGCCGCCGCACACCATCGGTGAGGCGTTCTCCGCCGGATTCGTCAACAGGTCCGGCTGCGTGGTGAGTTGCTTCCTGGGAGCGGGTAGGGCGAAGGCGTCACGGCGAGCCCACGCCGGATGTGCGAAAGGTCGGTGGAGTTGTCCGCATCCGGAACCCGCTACCGGGACCTGATGTCTCGTGAGCCACTGCTGTGGGGCCTGGTCGCGCTGACGAGCAAGACTCCGGTGGCCATGGCGCCACTGGCCCTGGTGTTCCTGACCCGGCAGAGCCCGTACGGCTACGCCTTCGGCGCGATCCTGGCCTCCGTGTACGTCCTGGGGGAGGTGGCCGGAGCGCCTCTGCTCGGGACTCGGCCGGGCCGGGGCCGTATGCGGTGGCACCTGTCGTTCGGGCTGATAGCGGGTGCGCTCGCCTTCGGTGCGCTGCCGCTCGCGGTCTCCGCCCCGCCCTCCGTGCTGATCGGCCTCGCCTTCGTGGCCGGCGTGGCTCCGGCAGCCTGCCCCGGAGGAATCAGGGCGATGCTGACCCGTCTGGTGGCCGACAACGCGGTGCCGCGCGCGCTGAGTGCCGAGGCCATGCTGACGCAGATCGTCTGGGCCGCGGCGCCCGGCCTGGTGGTCCTGCTGGCTCTCCAGGTCCACCCCGGAGCTCCGCTGATGGTGGTCGCACTGCTCGCCACCACCGCGTCGGTCCTGCTGCTCCGGCTCCCGGAACCCGAGGAGCCCGAATCAGCCGGACCGTCGAGCAGGCCGATGACGGCGACCCTGCTCACCGGCTGGCCCGTCTACCTCACCAGCGCGGCCTCCATGGCGATGCTGGCCACCGCCGAACTGGTGCTCCCGGCCCTCCTCGAGGAGCGGCACATCGCGGTGGGGTGGGCGGGGCCGCTGCTCGCCGGCTTCGCACTGGCCGGCGCTGCGGGCGCGTTCTGCTACGGCCTGCGGACCTGGCCCGGCTCGGTACGGACCCAGAGCCTCGTGTTCCTCGTCGGCACCGCAGGGTGCCTCGCTCTGGTCACCGTTCTGCCCGGTGTGACGGGCATCGCCGCCGGCCTTCTGCTGACGGGCGTCCTCCAGGCCGGTGTCATGATCGCGCGCACGCTCAGCCTCCGGGAACGCCTTCCTCAGCACGCTCACGCTGCCGCGTACTCGGTGATGTACGCGGTCGGGGGCGTGGGGTACAGCCTCGCCGCGTCCCTCTCCGCCGTGGTGTCGGACCTGGCGAACGCCTCGGTCGCGATTCTCGGCGGTGTCATGGTCACCCTCCTCATCACCGCGGTCAGCGCCCTGGCCGAAAGCCGCCGCCCCGCGCCCCGGATCCCGCACCCGGGCCGAGCCTCCGACCCGCACTGACGCGTACCCGAGGCAGACTTCGCGCCCATGGCGGCCGCCGGACCGCGGTGTACGACAGGGGGCCCACCTCCGTCGTAGGCTGCACCTCGCACGTTCTGGGACTGGAGGCTGAGATGGCCGTGACGACGTCGACCGAGACGACGGTGGCCGAGGTGATGGCCGAGCTGGCCACCCTCGAGGACCCGAAAGCACGCGCGGTGAACGAGCGGCACGGTGACGATCACGGCGTGAACCTCAGCAAGCTGCGCGCGGTCGCGAAGCGTCTGAAGACGCAGCAGGAACTCGCCTGCCGGCTCTGGGAGACGGGTGACACCGCGGCGAGACTGCTGGCGCTCCTGATCTGCCGACCGAAGGCGTTCGAGCGTGACGCATTGGACGCGATGCTGCGCGAGGCGCGCGCGCCCAAGGTGCACGACTGGCTCGTGAACTACGTGGTCAAGAAGAACCCGCACTCCGAAGGGCTGCGTCAGGCGTGGTCAGCCGATCCGGACCCGGTGGTCGCGAGCGCCGGCTGGGCGCTGACCACCGAACGCGTCGCGAAGAAGCCCGAAGGTCTCGATCTCGTGGGACTGCTCAACGTCATCGAGGCGGAGATGAAGGACGCCCCGGATCGTCTCCAGTGGGCGATGAACCACTGCCTGGCGCAGATCGGCATCGAGCACGCGGAGCACCGCACCCGCGCCCTCGCCATCGGGGAGCGCCTGGAGGTGCTCAAGGACTACCCGACGTCGCCGGGCTGTACGTCTCCGTTCGCGCCGATCTGGATCTCCGAGATGGTGCGCCGCCAGGACGCCAAGTAGGTTGCCCATGGCCTCGGCCGGCCGCAGCGGACACCAGCGGCCATAAGGGGCCTCACGCCGCTCCACGGGCTTGCCGGGTGCGGGGCGCTACGGCGATGCTGGGCCCGTGCCGGGGCAGAGGAAGCGGAAGCGACAGCAGCAGGACAGGGCCCGGCGGGACGCTGACCGCTTCGCCCCTGAGGCAGGACGCTGGGACGTGCTGTTCGAGACTCAGGACGCGTCGGAATGGCGTGCGCGGGTTCGGCGCTTGCGAGCAGACGGTGAGCAGATCGACTGGACAGCGATCCGCATGGACACACTCTGCGGGCGGTCGGCTCACCCGACGACCTACCGGCTGAGCCTGTTCGTCCCGGCCGCGGGGCCCGTCGCCGAGGACGACCACCACTGACGGCGGGCAGCCGGACTGCGCCACTCGACCGCGTTCACCGTCCGGCGAAGATCCCTCCTGTTCCCTTTGCGTCACTTGGCGGGATACTGTCCCTGCGTAAAGATCAAGGGCAGGGGTGGGACACATGCATGCAGACGAACCAGCGCGCCGGGGGCGCCCGCCGGGCGGGCAGACGGACGCGGACGGTTTGACGAGCAGGCAGGCCGCCGTGGTGAACTTCATCGAGCAGACCGTGGCCCGCAAGGGATACCCGCCGTCGATGCGTGAGATCGGCGAAGCGGTGGACCTCAAGTCGACCTCGTCGGTCGCGCATCAGCTGATGACGCTGGAACGCAAGGGCTTCGTCGAACGTGACCCGCATCGCCCCCGCGCCTACCGGGTCCGCAGACGCCTCACCTCCGACTCCGGCCAGGCGCCCGCCCCGACCCGTACGCAGGGGCACACGGCCGATGTGCCGCTTCTGGGACGTATCGCGGCCGGACCCCCGATCCTCGCCGACGAATCCGTCGAAGACGTCCTGACCCTGCCGAGGCAACTGGTCGGCGAGGGCGAGCTGTTCGCGCTGACCGTGGTCGGCGACAGCATGATCGACGCGGCGATCCGCGACGGCGACATCGTCACCGTCCGCCGCCAGCAGACAGCCGACCACGGTGACACGGTGGCGGCCCTCCTCGACGGCGAAGCGACCGTGAAACGCCTCCACCGCGAAGCGGGCGAAGTCTGGCTGATGCCGGCGAACCCGGCCTACCAGCCGCTGCGCGGCGACCAGGCACGGATCCTCGGCAAGGTTGTGGCACTCATGCGGCGCTTCTGAGGCCCCCGAGCACGATCGGGCGCAGTAGGCCGCGGTTCGTCGACGAGGGCGACGAGGGTGCGCCGTAGCGGAACATGCAGGGGCGTGAGTTCGTCAGTCGGGCAGCGGAATGCGGATGACGGGGTCGAAGGGGCGCTTGTTGAAGCCGGCGCGCACGTTCCGGCAGTTCGGTGCCGTGCACATGAAGAACCCTCCGACGTTCCTCAGGCTCGTGCGCTCCTTGAGCCAGAGCTTCTCCGGGCCGGTCAGAGGACGGTGCGGTTCGTCGGAGTCGCAGGTGTAGCAGAATTTCGTGTTGCGTGGCACGACACCTCCTGAGAAGGACGGGCAGGCCAAGTGGCAAGCATATGCGGATATGTGAGTGTCATGCACTCGTAGTAACCGACTTTGTCGGCGTTTGCCGCCGCTGAGCAGCGCATCCGGGCGCGCCCCTTGCCGGTAAGGCGCTGCTTTACGGGCCTGCCGGCTCACGCCCAGGTTTCCCACCGCGTCCCAGCTCGCCCGGCGGCTCTCGCGCCCTGGACCGACTCGCGGAGCAACCGGCTCGTCTCCTCCGCGCCGATGCGGGCGGCAGCGACGAGTCGGAGACAGCCGTCGGCGTCGTGCTTCCGTGATGCGGCCGGCTCGTCCGGGCCACCGCGGACCCACCGGCTACCTCGTCAGGGGGTGGGGGAGGGCGTCGCGCTCGGCGTCGGCCGGGTCGGCACCACCGGGAGGTTGTACACGTGGTCCGGAGTCACGATGCGGGTGATCGCCTGACCGAGCAGGGTGCTCGGCTCCTGCTCGTTGTGCAGGATGTCCGTGTTGAGCAGTACCACCAGCGTGGCCTCGGCCTCGGGCAGATACATGGTCAGGGACTCGTACCCGGGCAGGGAGCCGTTGTGGCCGATCCAGCTCTGCACGTTGAAGATGCCGAGGCCGTAGGAGGCGCCGGGGATGTTCGTCGGGGCCGTGTCGAGGCGTTGGGCCTGGGTCGCGGGCTTGAGCAGGGTGCCGGTGGCGAGGATCCGCGCCCACGAACGCAGGTCCTGGAGGTTGGAGATCGCCGCTCCCGCGGCCCAGCCCCACGAGGGGTCCCAGTCCGTGGAGTTCTCGACCTTGCCGCTGAGAGTCTGGTTCGTGTAGCCCTGGGCGTGCGGGTTCGGGAAGGTGGCGTCGGTCGCGAGGAACGTGTTGCGCAGCTTGGTCGGCCGCGTGATGTTCTTCGAGATGAAGTCCTGAAGCGGCATTCCGCCCTGCTTCTCCACGACGAGACCCAGCAGGATCAGGTTGGTGTTGCTGTACTCGAACTGAGCGCCCGGCTGGAAGTTCACGGGGTGCTTGAAGGCGTAGTCCAGCAACTGCTGCGGGGTGAAGGGCTGGCGGGGATCGGTGAGGAACGCTTTGACGAAGCCGTCGTCCATTGTGTAGCTGAACAACCCGCTGCGCATGCCCGCCAGTTGGCGCAGGGTGATCCGGTTGCCGTTGGGGACCCCGTCGATGTACTTGTCGATGGTGTCGTCCAGCCCGGCCTTGCCCTGGTCGACCAGTTGCAGCAGGGCGGTCACCGTGAATGTCTTGGTCTCGCTGCCGATGCGCATGTTCATGTCGGCGTCCATCGGTGCGCCGGTGCTCTTGTCCGCGACACCGAAGGTCCGCAGGTAGGTCCCCTTGTCGGGCGCCGACACGGCCACCGTCACACCAGGTATCGCCGCTTCGCGCATCACCTGCTGGATGGCGGTGTCCAGGCGCGCGGAGATGGACGCGTCGAGGTTCGGGAAGGTGGAGCCCGGGGAGGTGGAGCTCGGGGAGGGTGATACCGAACCGGAGGGGTCCGGAGTGGGCGCTCCGTACGCGCCTCCGGCCGTTACCGGTATGACCAGCGCCGCCCCCACGGCCACAGCTACGCACGCCTTGCGCCAACTCTTCGGTGAAATCACCACGGCGAGCCTCCTGCCATCCGATGGCGACAGTCACGTTCAGGCTAGAGCCGTCCCTGGAGTCCCGCGCGGCGGCGCCGACTCGCGGGCCGCGGGTGGATGGGGTAGGGCGTCCTCAGCGGTCGTGTGGTGACGGTATGCCCGGCACAGCACGGATGCGGGTGCCGAGCGTGCTCCGTAAGCTCGGAGGAGGCATCACCGACGACGCACGGGACGTGAGGCCCTCCATGACCACCCCGAGAACGCTGCTGATCGTCGCCATGGACAGCGCCACCAGCGGACCCGTGGAATCGGGCGACCTGTCCCTCGCGCTCGCCGGAGCCGAGCTGATCGACCTTCTGGATGCCCAGGCCATCGGGCTGGACGACGATCGGATCGTTCCCGGCACCGAGCCTGCACCGGCCGATCGTCTCCTGGCCGAGGCCGCCGACTCGCTTGTCCGGGAGAGGCCGTACGAGTCGGTCGGCGACTGGCTGTGGCGCAGAGGCAAGGGCCTCGCCGTTGCCTATACGGCCGCGCTCGAGGAGGACGGACTGGTGACCCGGCCACGCAGCCGCAGTCATCCCTTCCGGGGCGGCCCGCCGGTCGTGGCCGAATCCCCCGCCCGCACCGAGGCGATGGAGCGCTGGAACTCCCGTGAACCGGTCCTCGCAACCCTCGCGGAATCCATTGGCGTGCGTGGCGAGCAGGGCAGTGATCATCCAGAGGTCGCGGACGACTCCGTGGCGACAGTGCTCGCCGGGGTCAACGACGCACTGGTGGAACTCCAGGCCGTACGGCAACGGAGGAACATCGAAGAGGCGGCCTTCGACAACGTCTGGCGCGGCCTGGAGTGACGCCGTCTCCGGCCACGCCGGCTCCGCCGGCGTCCTTGGCCGCCGGACCGCACGTCAGCCCGTCATGCCGGCTTCCAGTCCTGCGCGAGGAGCCCCAGCAGCACCTCGTCGAGGAACTCGCCCATCACCCAGGCCGACGAGCGCAGCACGCCCTCGCGGACGAAGCCGTTGCGCTCGGCGGAGCGCAGCATCGCGGTGTTGTCCGACAGCGTCTCGATCTGCAGTCGGTGCAGGCCGCGCACGACGAACCCGTAGTGGCACAGCACCGCGACCACGGTCCGTGCCGTAACCCTTGCCGCGGGAGGACGGCAGCAGCCCCAACCCGATGTGCGCCGACCGGTTGTGGTTGTCGATGCCCCACAGCGTCGCGGTGCCGACGAGCGCGCCGCCGTCCAACTCGACCACGGAGAACGGGACATGTCCCTCCTCCGTGTCGTCCACGACGAGCCGCGAGTCCTTCGAGTCCGGCGTGATCGGCCGCCACGGCCTGCCGTCGGCCCGTGAGGCGTTGACCACGTCGTCGTAGAGCTCGGCCCGCAGGACCGGGATGTCGTCCTCGTGCCGGGCCCTGAGCCCGACTTTGCCACCGCTCAGCATGCGAGCTTCCTATCCGACCGGGATCGGCGTCAGCAAGCCGATTAGCGGTCCGTCACGGCGTTGACCGCTGCTCCAGCGCCTCCAGGAACGCGTGCTCGTCGCGGCCAGGGGGCCGGGGCATCGCGCGCGGGCGACGGACGCCGAGAGGGCTGAGTTCGAAGACCAGCCGTCCCAGCGCAATGAGCGTGCCCTGCCCGAAGACGAGGATCAGCCATGCCCCGTCGTGCCAGTACCAGCCCTCGGTCCAGGGTCGGGTGATCACCGCTGCGGCGATGAGATGCGAGACGGCGATGATGATGCCCGCCCGTCGCCGCCGGGGACAGAGGAGCGGCAGTATCGCCCAGAGCGTGGACGCCAGCAGCATCACGGGGGCGACGAAGGGCAAACCGGACATGGCGCACCTCGGAATCGGTGGAGAGTGCCGGCAACGATCACACCGGCGGGTCCGTGGCACCAGCCCGGCGCGATATCGCCCCGATCACGATGCGGCGTCAGGACACCGCCACCGGTCAGTCGGGTGGCAGGTCCGCCAGTGCGTCACGCAGCGCTGCGCGGGAGGTCACGCCCAGCTTGGGGAAGAGCTGGTACAGGTGGGTGGAGACGGTTCGCGGGGAGAGGAAGAGCCGTTCGCCGATCTGCTTGTTGGTGAGGCCCGCGGCGGCGAGCTCGGCGATCTCCCGCTGTTGCGGGGTGAGTGACCCGGATCCGGCCGCCGACATTCTCCGCCGCCCCCCATCGCCTCTCGGCCGCCCAGGACGGGCAAGGCCTCAGGAGCGGATCACGGGATCGGTGACACCTCCGGGGCAGGCACGGCGGTCGATGTCCCAGTCGGCGAGGTCGGCCGCGGACCGGTAGACGCACTCGAAGAAGTCGAGAACGGTGTCCCGCGGGTTCGCGCTGTTGCGGACGTCCTCGTAGTCCAGCGTGGCCAGATGACTGCCGCCGCGTTCCAGCCACCGCGCGGTCTCCGGACGAAGAGGACGCTCGCCGAGCCCGCCGGGCTCGGGCGCCGCGTACGAATAGAAGGCCGGCTGGGGGTAGGAGTCGTCGCCGAACCAGAAGCCCGAGCTGATGACTTCCCGCGAGTACGCCTCGCGGGTCACCGGGTCGACACTCGCCGGCTGGTCGATGACACGGTCGGAGAACCGGGTGACCGCGATGTCGAAGGTGTGCCAGAAGTGGTGCACCGGGCTGACTTTCCCGGAGAACCCGGCGGAGAACTCCTCCAGCACCAGATTGACCTGACTGAGCACCTGCCAGTAGCGGTTGACCCAGTACGGGTCGTACGCGGTGTGCTCCGTGTCGTCGGCGAACGCTCGGCGGGCGTCGGGGAGGTCGAAGGGGTAGGGGTGCGCGATGGTCGCCGCCGCGCCCACCGCGCGAAGGGCGTCGAGCGTCTCGCGATAGAACGACGCCACGGACCGCCCGGCGAGCGGGAACGAAGCGGTCAGGCCGTCGAGCGAGTGCGCCGTCAACCGGTGGTCGACGAAGTCGAAGTCGATCGTGAAGACCGACGTGCCGTAGGCCCCGCCCATGGGGCGGGTCGTGATGCCTCGCCCCGTCAGATGGAACGGAACATTCCACCAGTGGTTCCGCCGTACGCTGCCGGCCAAGCGGATCTTGCCGACGATCTGGGTGAACCGGTGCAGTGTCTCTTTGGAGTCTTTCCACTCCGACAGTGGAAGTGCGGGAAACAGGTCCACGGTGTGCCCCTACGCTCGTTGTGCTGTGCCGCTGCACGGCTCGGTCGGTCGATGGGTGTGCTGTACGTCAGCGGCGCCGCAGCGCCTTGTCGGAGAGCGCCGGCGGTGTGTAGTACGAGTCGTCCCGGTTCAGGTCCGTTCCCGGAGGCACGATCTCGTCGATCCGGTCCAGTACGTCCGCGCCGATCTCCACGTCGGCACCCTTCAGCAGGTCCTCCAGGTGCGCGGGCGTCCGCGGGCCGATGATGACGGAGGTGACGGCCGGGTGTGAGCGGACGAACGCGATGGCCATGTGCCGCAGCTGAAGGTCCGCCTGGTCGGCCACCTCCGTCAGCTCGGTCACGGCCTGCAGTTTTGCCGCGTTGCCCGGGCGCGACGGGTCGAACTTGTTCTGCTCCATCGCCGCGCGCCCGCTTCCCGCCGAGAGGTCGACGTCCGACGCCTTGCCGTACTTTCCGGAGAGCCAGCCCGCGCTGAGCGGACCCCAGGTCAGCACGCCCATCCCGTAGCGCTGGGCCGTCGGCAGCACTGATCCTTCGACGCCCCGGGCGAGGATCGAGTACGGCGGCTGCTCGGTCCGGAAACGCACATGACCCCGCCGTTCGGCCGTCCACTGGGCCTCGACGATCTGTTCCGCCGGAAACGTCGAGTGGCCGATGGCGCGGACCTTGCCCGCCCGGACGAGATCGGACAGGACGGACAGGGTCTCGTCGATGTCCGTGTGCGGGTCGGGCCGATGGACCTGATAGAGGTCGATCCAGTCGGTGTTCAGCCGCCGCAGGCTGTTCTCGACGGCCCGGGTGAGCCAACGCCGTGAGTTCCCGCTGCTGTTGGGGTCCTCGCCCATCGAACTGTGGCCCTTGGTGGCCAGCACGACGGAGTCCCGGCGCCCCTTGAGCGCCTTGCCGACGATCTCCTCCGACTCGCCCTGGCTGTAGACATCGGCGGTGTCGACGAAATTGATCCCGGCGTCCAGGGCGCGGTGGATGATCCGCACCGATTCGTCGTGGTCCCGGTTGCCCCAGGCGCCGAACATCATGGCGCCGAGGGCGTATTCGCTCACCGAGATGCCTGTGCCGCCGAGAATCCTGCGCTTCATCAGAGCTGTTCCTTGTCTCGAATGCGGGAGTGCCACCGCGATGGCGGATGTCGTGCTGTGCCCGTGGCAGCCGGGGCGCGCCCCCTGGGAGCGGGAAGGGGGAGCGGGTCAGGGGAAGGTGACGACGACCTTGCCCCGAATGTGCTGGGTGGCGAAGTCGTTGACTGCCTGCGCGGCGTTCGCGAAGGGGTAGCGGGCGCCGATCTCCACCTGGAGCCGTCCGTCCGCCGCGCGTGCGGCGAGATCGTCGAGCTCCCCGGGCTGCGCCTGGAACGAGCCGATGTAGACGGACTCGACGTCACGACCGAGGTCGGCGGGTCCGTACAGCGGGGACACCAGCCGGCCGCCCGGGCGGGCAGCGCGTGCCGTACCCGCCAGCCCGTCACCCGAGTTCACCAGGTCGATGACGACGTCGACACCGCCGGGCACCAGACGCAGCACCTCCTCCACCACATCCGTCCGCCGGTAGTCGACGGTGTCGTCGCACCGAGGCCACGCAGATACTCCGCGTCCTCCGCGGTCGACGTGGCGATCACGCGGGATCCGATCGCGTGGACGAGCTGCACGGCGAACATGCCGATACCGCCGGTCGCCCCGATCACCAGCACACTCTCGTCGGCCGTCGGCCGTCGGCCGTACGGCCCGCAGCAGATTCACCGCGGTCAGACCGGATTCGGGGATCGCCGCCGCGTGCTGACTGTCGAGACCGGCGGGACGCCGGGCGAGCAACGGCCCGGACGACGCCACCGTGTACTCCGCGACGGCGCCCGCACCGCCCCCGGTGAAGACGAGCACAGGATCGCCCGCAGAGTAGCGAGTGACGTTCTCGCCGACCTCGACGACGGTCCCCGCGGCGTCCATGCCGACCACCAGCGGATGGTCTGCCGGGTAGCTCTCCTTCGCCGCGCCGGTGATGAGCATCAGGTCGAGCGGATTGAGCGCGGCGGCCTCGACCTTGACCAGGACCTGGTCCGGTCCGGGCGTGGGAGTGGGGTGCTCGGTGACGGCGACCTGGTCCAGCGGAACGTAGTCGGGCGCGACAAGGGCTCGCATCGGGTTGCTCCCTGACGTGGCGTGAGGAGCGACCTCGGCGTACGCGGCGGCTCCGGGGCACCCGGTGTGAGGGCCCTTGTCTCTTCTACGCGGCCGCCCGGGCTCGAGCGAGGAGCGTGACCGTGGGAGGGGCCGAACGGGCGTCGTCCATCCACTCCTGGCCATTGGCGTTCCGCTGTGGTGAGTGCCGACGCTCGTCCGGACGGGAGCACCGGAAGTCAGCACCGGAAGGCAGCACCGGACGAAGGCCGGGACAGAGGGAGGGCGGGAGGAGGCCCGCCATGCTGGAGGCCCCCCGTTCATCAGCCCTCAGGCGGGGAAACCGGGCGGTGTCCGACCGGCCCAAGCCCTCAGGCGGGGAAACCGGGCGGTGTCCGACCGGCCCAGGGGCGAGCCGTCTCCAGTTGCGCGGAGAGCGACAGCAGCGTCGGCTCGTCGTCCCGACGGCCGACCAGCTGCACCGCGAGTGGCAGGCCGTCGGCGGAGAAGCCGGCCGGTACCGAGGCCGCGGGGTTGCCGGTGACGTTCCACAGCGCGCAGTAAGCGATCATCGGCATCGCCCGCAGCGCGGCCCGCACCGTGCCCGTGCCGCGCAGTCGCCCGGTCGCGGGCGGCAGACCCGCCATCGTCGGGGTGAGCAGCACATCGATCCGCTCGAAGACTCTGTTCGCCTTGGCGGCGGTGCGCTCGCCCTGTTCGAGCGCCCATCGAGTGACGCGCGGACGGACCCAGCTGCCGAGGCGGACCGTCTCACGCGTCCGCCGCTCCAGCCGGCCGTAGTCGTCCATCGCGAAGGCCTCGGTCCGCAGACCGGCGAACCACTGCGGTACGAACGCGGCCGTCGGGTCCGGGTAGCGCGGGTCGACCTCCTCGACGTGGTGGCCCAACTCCGCCAGCAGCGTGGCGGTTTCCTCGACTGCCCGGACGACCTCCGCCGCCGGCCGTACACCGACGGAGGCCGACTTGGTCGACCAGCCGATCCGCAGCTGCCGGGGTTCGGTGACGGCGGCGGCGAACGAGGTGGCCGGGTCGGCGGCGCGGAACATGTCGCCGGGCAGCGAGCCGCGGATCGCGTCGTGGACGAGTGCGGAGTCCAGCACGGAGCGCGTCAGGGGGCCGAGCACGCCCAGACCCCACCAGAGGTGGGGATGCGGTGAGGTGCTGACACGGCCGCGTGAGGGCTTCAGCCCGAACAGGCCGCAGCTGGCGGACGGGATCCGGATCGAGCCGCCGCCGTCGCCACCGATGGCGGCCGGGACCAGGCCGGCCGCGACGGCCGCGGCAGAGCCACCGCTGGAACCGCCCGGCGAATGCCCGGGTGCCCAGGGGTTGAGCGTGGCGCCGTGCGCCGACGACTCGGTGAACGGGAAGAGGCCGAACTCGGGCATGTTCGTCTTGCCGATGACCACGGCCCCGGCTGCGCGCAGCCTGCGCACCACCTCGCTGTCGGCCGCCGCCGGCCGGCTGTTGGCCGCAGTTCCGAACGTCGTCACCTGGCCCTCGACGTCGTTCTCCTCCTTGATCGCGACCGGTACCCCGTGCAGCGGGCCACGGTCGGCCTGCGGGGTCCCGTCCCGGCGGTCGGCCTCGGCGAGGGCCTCCTCGGCCATCACCACGGTGAACGCCGTGAGGCTGCCGTTGTGCCGTTCGATACGGGCGAGGTGCAGCTCGGTGAGTTCACGAGCCGACACGTCCCCGGCGCGGACGGCCTTCGCCTGTCCGGCGACACCCGCATAGGCAAGATCGTCAGTCATGGCGGGAAACTACATCCGTTCGGGGGCGGGGGAGAAGGGCAGAAACTGCGCTCCCTTGCGGCAGCCGAGCCGGGCGGTCACCCCGGACGCGAGCCGCTGTGTGCGGCCGTCGCGGTTCGGCGAACGCGGTGAGCGCACCGAACCGCCACGAAGCACCTGTCCGACGAAGCACCTGTCCGGAGACCGGTGACCTGCTCGCCGGCCCACGTCCTGGCTGCGGAGCCGGTTGCGGCAACGAGCCGCACCGACCGCTCCGGCCCATGGGAGTCCGGGGGCGCGGCGGACAGTCGCCAGGTCAGTCCTCGGTGAACTCCTTCTGCGAACAGACCTCGCCGGGCCCGTTCCAGCACAGCTTCAGGAGGTACTTCGCGCCGTAGGGAATGACGTTGTAGTCGAAGTAGCCGCAGCCGGAGTCACCGCCGTCCTGCTTCGTCTCCTTGAGCTGCCAGCCCGCCAGGTAGACGTACAGCTTGCCGGTGACCCCGTGACCGTCCGCACGCGTGTCGCAGACGCGGAACGTGTCCGGGTCGGGGTCGAGGTGGGTCATCGTGCCGATGGTGTGACCGCCGCGGGACAACCGCAGTGTGGTGTCGGCCGCGGCGGCCGTCCCCGACGCCGCGGCGACAAGCGTGATCGCACCGACCGCGGCGACGGCGGCACGGGCCCCGTAGATCTTCCTCACCGAAACTCCTTGTGAAGTGTTCATGCTGAATTGATCCACTTCACCGTACCGGGCGGGCAAGAGCGGTCGGTGCGCCGGGTGTTGGCCGCCGGTGAGGGGACGTTCGCTCTGCTTGCGGCGTCACGCGAGGGCTTGTCACCCGGACCGGGTGAAGTCCGTGGCCGCGGCCATCTCGGTGACCACATCGAGCAGTCTGTGCAAGGCGGGGGAGTCGTTGCCGGACAGCCACACCATCTCGGTGGGGACGGACTCCCCCGTCAGGGGTACGAACACCACACCGGTCCGGCGCAGATTGCTCGCCGACCGGGCCAGCCGCGTCACCCCGACACCGGCCGCCACCAGTCCGAGCAGGCTCTGCACGCTCGCGTCGCGCCGCACCACATCGGGAGTGAATCCGGCCGCGCGGAAGGATTCGTCGAATGCCCGGTGCCAGGGTTCCCACGAGCTGCGCGGGGTCAACACCCAGTGCTCGCCCGCCAGCTCACCGAGGCTCAGCTCCGCGCGCTGTGCGAGCGGGTGGCCCTCGGGAAGCACGGCGCACACCGGCTCGCTGACCAGCGTTCTGGTCTCGAGGCCCTCCACCAGCGGAGGCCGTGTGAACGCGACGTCGTAGCGCCCTTTGCGCAGACCCTCGACCAGAGGGGCGATCGTCGTCTCCTCCGTCGCCACGTCGAGTCCCGGCAGCCGTCGTCCCACGGCCCGGACCACCGGGGGAAGCAGATAGTTGGTCGTGGTGGCGAGGAAGGCGAGTCGGAGGCTGCCGAGCTCGCCGCGTGCGGCTCGCGCCACGACGTCCATCGCCTCGTCGGCCCGGTCGAGTACCGCACGGGCCTCCGGGAGGAACAACGCCCCGACGGCGGTCAGGCTGGTGCCACGGCTGTCGCGGTCGAAGAGTCTCACCGCCAGCATGCGCTCCAAGAGGCTGATCTGCTGGGACAGCGACTGCTGGCTGATCATGAGTCGCTCGGCGGCGCGTGTGTAGCTGGACTCCTCGGCGACGGCGACGAAGTACCTCAGCTGCCGAAGATCAGGGGTCACAGGCAGAGCCTACAGCGACGACAGGCAGCCGGTGTTGGACGCTCCTCGCGCCTCGGAACAACCATTGACCTCGACAGACACCACGTTGAAGGGCATGGCTGATGACGATGAGCAGGCAGGACCGCGTCTGGTTGATCACGGGATGCTCGGCCGGGTTCGGCCGGGAGATCGCGCTCGCGGCGCTGGCCGCCGGAGACCGGGTCATGGCCACGGCGCGCCGCCCGGAGACCCTCGCCGATCTGGCGGAGACCGGGGGCGAGCGGATCAGCACGGCAGCGCTGGACGTCACGGATCCCGCCTCGGTCCAGGCCGCGGTGGACGCGACGCTCGCTGTGTTCGGCCGCATCGACGTCCTGGTCAACAACGCCGGATACAGCGTGATCGGGGCTGTGGAGGAGACCTCGATGGAGCAGCTGCGCGCGATGATGGAGGTCAACTTCTTCGGTGCCGCGGAACTCACGAAGGCGGTCGTCCCCCTGATGCGGGAGCAGGGTTCCGGGACGATCGTGCAGATGAGCTCCCTCGGCGGCCGGATCACCTTTCCCGGCATGGGCGGCTACCACGCGACGAAGCACGCGCTCGAAGGGCTCAGCGAGTCGCTCTCGACCGAGCTGGCTCCCTTGGGAATCCGGGTACTGCTGGTGGAGCCGGGCATGTTCCGTACCCGGATGAGCAGCAGCCTGCAGTTCACCCCCGAGATCCCGGGCTACGAGGCGACCTCGGGCGGGCTCCGGCAGCTGGTCACGGGCATCGTGGGCACTGAACCCAACGATCCGGTCAAGGGCGCCGCGGCCATCCTCGAGGTCCTGGAGGCCGAGAACCCGCCGCTTCGCCTCGTACTCGGCGGGGACGCGGTCGACGCGCTGCGCGAGCACGACGAGTCGCTGCTGGCCGACGTCACCGCATGGGAGGCCCTCAGTCGCTCGACTGCGGTGTCCTGACCCCTGAGCAGCACAGATGCGGTCGGGACCGGCCAGGGTCCAGATTTCCAAGCCAGAAGTGTTACGTTTGTTTTCCCAACCCAGCTTCCGGGACGCGTCGGCCCTCCGCCCTGGGGCGTGGCCGACGAGGGGCTCCCGGGGCAGCGGCTCCTCCCGGCCCACCCCCGGCCCGGGATCGCGAAAGGACCGACCGGCATGACGAACCCCTCCGCCGTGGACGACGTGCACAACTTCTTTGCGCACGTCTGGCAGTCCCCGCAGAACTACGACGCGATCGATGATCTTGTGGTCGAGGACTTCGTCCTCATCACCGGCGGCAGGCGCGTCGAGTCCCGGGCCGCCTTCAAAGAGTGGGCACGGAGCTTCGGTACGGTCATCGACAATCTGGAGTTCGAGGTCGTCGAGTCGTTCGCGAACCACGACGGTTCACGCGTGGCCTCCATGTGGCGCCTGACCGGCAACAACAACGGGGCCCTTCGAACCACCCCCGACGGGGCGCCGATCGAGATGACCGGCACGGCGGTGTGGGCGGTGCGCGAAGACGGAAAGCTGCTGTGGAACCGCGTCGAGCGCAACGCGTTCGAGGTCTACCAGCAGCTCACGAACGGTGCGGCGTAGTCTCGCCGCAGCTCGCACACGGCGCACTCGCGCCCGGCGCACGGACAGGATTCGGATACGTGGCGATGCACGTGGACACGACGACGGCAGCGGACGCGGATGAGCCGGGCGCGCGCGGCGAGGTGTGTTCCATCCAGCGCAGCCTGGACATCCTGGGCCAGAAGTGGGCCTTCCTGATCGTCCGCAACGCGCTGCGCGGCACCACCCGGTTCTCCGACTTCCGCAAGGAGCTGGGCATCCCGACGGACGTGCTGAGCGCGCGCCTGTCCACCCTGGTGGACGCGGGAATCTTCGAGCGCGAGTCCTACCAGGAGACCGGATCGCGCATCCGCCACGCGTACCGGCTGACCCGTCGCGGCCAGGAGCTCAAGGTCGTCCTGGCCGCCTTGCAGCAGTGGGGCGAGGAGAACCGTCCCGCTCCCGGCGTCCCGGCCACGTACATCCAGGAACGCGGCGGTGGCAACGTCCAGGTCGCGATGCTCGACGAGGACGGGCACGTCCTCGACATCGACGACGTACGCCTGGTGCCGGCAGAAGTGGCGCGCGGAATCCGGTCGCGGGCGAGCGCCGGGACGCACCCGGTCGACGAGGCACGTTCGGGACAGGGCTGAAACTCCGGGACGGTGAGGGTGACGTCGCGGCGTCGGGCTGCCCCGCTCCCCGTCAGGCGGAGGCGTCGAGCTGGTCGCGCACCCAGGCGGGGTCGGGGTTGACGTGCGGCCGGCCGGCCACGAAGACCGTCGGTACGGTCTCATTGCCGTCATTGACCGCTCGCACCGCTGCCGCGCCGGCCGGATCGCGCCAGATGTCGACCCAGTGCACCTGGCGGGCGCGCCGGCCGAGCCGAATGCGCATGCGCAAGCAGTACGGGCAGCCCGGCCGCCAGAAGACGGTCGGCCGGCCGTCGACCGTGCTGCGGCGCTGTGCCTCCAGCGCACCGATGGACCTCGGGAAGATCAGCGGGGAGTTCGTCGCTGCGAGCAGCACGAACAGCAGGAGGAGCGCTACGGCGGTGACGGGGCTCCCTCCGAGGAGCAGCCCGGTCGCCACGACTGAGCCGCAGAGCACGAACAGCAGTGGCGAAATCCAGGCGCGCGTCATGACAGCAGAGCCTAAGGGCTGTCCCATGATCCCCCCTCGCCGCGTCCGGAGTGGCCCCGCCCAGCACTGTTCGCCGGCCGGGACGGGACGACACCGGAGCGGTCGTCGCAGCGCGTCAGACACGCACCGTGAAGGGAGGGCGAGCGCCGTTGAGGAAATGGTCGCCGATGTCGCGCAGTCGGTGGGAGGAGGGCGTCTGCGCCGTCAGTACCCGCGCGTTGCGCCAGAACCGGTCGAGGCCCGTGCCGCCGTCCAAGTCGTCCGCGTCGGCGGTGAGTTCCAGCAGCCGCGTGGTGGTGTGCACGGCGGTCCTGCCGGTGACGGCTTCGGCGGCGGAGACGAGCACGGCGACGTCCGCGTGATGGTCGACGCTCAACTCCGGCCCCAGCGCCACCGCATCGGCCAGTGCCTGCGTCGCATGCTCGACGACCGTGGCGGAGGTGTGGGCGCCGATCGCCAGTTCTCCGTAGGCAAGGAGGAGGTACGGATCGTCGCTCGGCCGCTCGGCGTACGCACCGCCCATCGTGGTGGCCGCCGGGACGGGCGGTGCCGTACGGCTGATGTCCCGCGCCTCCGTGAGAGCTCCCTCGGTGAGCCCGAGCGCGACATGAGCGAGCAGGAGCCGCAGGGCGAGCGGCGCGAGGGCGCTGAAGGGGGATGTGGTGTGCTCGTCGCGGGGAAGGGCGCAGAGCACATGATCCGCGCTGCTCACCGGCACATTGTCGAAGTCGACGCTGCCCGCGCCCGCCAGCCGCTGACCGACCCGCTCGCTCGCCGCCTCGACCAGGACGCCGGGATGCGCCGGGTCCACGAGCACCAGCAGTAAGTCACCCGTCTTGGCACACGTCGCGCCCAGGATCAGCCGGTCGGCCACGGTGACCCCCGCGGCAAAGCTCCTGCGGCCGCCCAGCACGTACCCCGTGCCCGTCGGCGCGAGCATGAGGTCGGTGGGCGAGCCGGCCGGGATGTCGATGCTGCCGCCCAGCAGCCCATGCTCCTCGGCGACCCGCGGCTCATGACGACCTGCGGTGTCGGCGGAGCCGAAGAAGCGCGTGCTCCACGCCAGGGCGTAGTGGCGGGCGAGGAGTTCGCCCATGGAACTGTCGGCCGCCGCTATCTCGCGGACCACGGCGCAGGCGGTGCGCCAGTCGGAGCCCTGTCCTGTCGTGCGGGTGGGGGTGAGCAGATCCAGGAGACCGGCTTCGCGCAGTCGCTCGACCTCGTCGGTGGGGGACTTGCCCGCGCGTTCGCGTGCGATCGCGTCGGTGGCGAGATCGTCCGCGAGTTCCCGGACGATGCGCGGCCACGGAGTCTCCTCCACCGGGGTCGGTGGGAGCGACTGCCCATCGGCGGACTTCTTCGGCATTACGCATCCTTCCCCGGCCGGGCAACAGGATCGGCGTTCTCCCGCGGTCCCCTGATTCCTAGTATTCCTACTGGATTAGTAGGGATACTCGCAGAGGTGGTGCCCGGGCCCAAGAGGACGTTCAGATGGTGGACAAGTCGATCCGTGTGGTGAGCGGTTGGAGCTGCGGTCGGACCGTCAGGGGTTCGTCCAGGCGGCGGCGTCCTCGGCGAGGGCGGACACCCTGGTGGGCAGCTCGGCCGATGCGACATCGGCCAGCGTCACGCCTTCGAGGATCTCGCGGACGTTCGCCCGGAGCGCGATCCACAGCGGCAGCAGCGACTCGGCGGGACCGGTGTAGGACAGTTCCGGGGGCCGCACGCCGCGTACCGAGACGAGGGGCCCGTCCACGGCGCGGATCACGTCGGCGATGCTGATCGATTCTGCGGGCAGCGCCAGACGATAGCCGCCACCGCCGCCGCGCCGGCTGGCCACGAGGCCGCCGCGGCGCATGTCGTTCAGGATGCCCTCGAGGAACTTGTGCGGAATGCTCTGGGCGTCGGCGATGGCCTCCGCCTTCAGCGGTCCGGCGTCCCGGAACGCGGCGAGTTGCAGCGCGGCGCGTACCGCGTAGTCCGCCCTGGCTGAGATCCGCATGCGGCCAGATTATCCCGCACCGGCCTGGCCGGTGCCGGGCATCGCCGCTCCGGGGCCGCAGCCACGGGCGGCCGGCCGAGCCGGCCGCCGATGCCGGGCGTCAGACGTCTGCGGTGTCCTTGCACTCCCAGCGCAGCAGGTCGCCCGGCTGACACTCGAGCACCTCGCAGAGCGCGGCGAGCGTCGCGAAGCGCACCGCCTTGGCGCGGCCGTTCTTGAGTACTGCCAGGTTGGCCGGCGTGATGCCGACGCGGTCCGCGAGCTCGCCCACGGACATCTTCCGCCTGGCCAGCATGACGTCGATGTCGACGGCGATCGGCATCAGATCACCTCTGCCAGCTCGGCCTGCATCCGCGCGGCCTCGACGTCACGCGCCACTGACTGCGCGAGCAGCATCCGCAGCACCAGCACGATGAGGGCGACCCCCAGGGCCGCCATGACGCCCCCGCCCAGCAGGAGGACGATGCCCGGTGGGACGGCCTCACCCGGCGCCAGGACGACGCCGAGCGCGAACAGCAGGAGAGCGGCCGCCACGATCGCGCCGATCACGATGTGGACGTACCGGAAGGCGGCGTCGGAGAAGACGGTGCCGCGTCGGACCATCGTCACGAGCCGCCACACACAGACGAGGACGACCTGGACCGTCACGATGCCCAGGACAGTGATCACCAGGAACGGGGTACGGAGGTGCGCGACGTCCGCGTCGAGGCTCTCCATGTCGATGGCCAGCAGCGGCACCATCACGGCCTGGACGAACACCGAACCGGCGAGCAGGCCCACGAGTACAGCCCGCAGCGCAAGGACTGTCAGCTTTCCCATCACGTCTCCTTCAATCGAGCAGCGATGGAAATCTATCGAGAAACGATAGGCAGGGCAAGTGGTGGGCCGCTGCAGGCACCTGCCGCCTGAGCGGCGCTCGGGGAGGGCGCGCTCGTGTGAACGACGGGAGGGGCTCACAGCCAAGCCGGCTGTGAGCCCCTCCCGTCGTCCTGGGCCGGCCCGCTCTCGTACGAGCACGAGCCGACCCGGACGCCTTCGATCAGACGAGGTCGAACCGGTCCAGGTCCATGACCTTGGCCCACGCCGCGACGAAGTCGTTCACGAACTTCTCCTTCGCGTCGTCGCTCGCGTAGACCTCCGCGAGCGCGCGCAGCTCGGAGTTCGAGCCGAAGACGAGGTCGGCACGGGTGCCGGTCCACTTGACGGCGCCCGAGGCGTCACGGCCCTCGAAGGTCGTCTGGTCGCCGGAGGTCGACTTCCACGTCGTGCCCAGGTCGAGCAGGTTGACGAAGAAGTCGTTGGTCAGCACGCCCGGGGTGTCCGTGAACACGCCGTGCGAGGACTGCCCCTGGTTGGCACCCAGGACGCGCAGACCACCGACGAGGGCGGTCATCTGCGGCGCGCTCAGGGTGAGCAGGTTGGCCCGGTCGAGCAGCAGGTACTCGGCCGGCAGGCGGTTGCCCTTGCCGACGTAGTTGCGGAACCCGTCGGAGGACGGCTCCAGCGCGGCGAACGACTCGGTGTCCGTGTGCTCCTCGGTCGCATCCACACGGCCCGGCGTGAAGGGGACCTCCACGTCGAAGCCCGCGTCCTTGGCGGCCTTCTCGACCGCGGCGGCACCGCCGAGGACGATCAGGTCGGCCAGGGAGACCTTCTTGGCGCCGGAGTTGAACTCCGACCGGACGCCCTCCAGGACGCGCAGGACCTGCGCGAGCTGGTCGGGGTTGTTGACCTCCCAGCCGTTCTGCGGCTGCAGACGGATACGGGCGCCGTTGGCACCGCCGCGCTTGTCGCTGCCGCGGAACGTCGAGGCCGACGCCCACGCGGTGGAGACCAGCTGCGAGACGGTCAGCCCCGACTCCAGGAGCTTGGCCTTGAGCGCCGCGGCTTCCGCGGCGTCGATGGCCGCGCCCTCGGCCTGCGGCAGCGGGTCCTGCCACAGCATCGTCTCCGCCGGGACCTCCGGGCCGAGGTACAGGGACTTCGGGCCCAGGTCACGGTGGGTCAGCTTGTACCAGGCGCGGGCGAAGGCGTCCGCGAACTCGGCCGGGTTCTCGTGGAAGCGGCGCGAGATCGGCTCGTAGATCGGGTCGAAGCGCAGCGAGAGGTCGGTGGTGAGCATCGTGGGCCGACGCTTCTTCGACGCGTCGTGCGCGTCGGGGATGATCTCCTCGGAGTCCTTGGCCACCCACTGGTTGGCGCCGGCGGGGGACTGGGTCAGCTCCCACTCGTAGCCGAAGAGGATGTCGAAGAAGTCGTTGCTCCACTGGGTCGGCTTGGTGGTCCAGGTGACCTCGAGACCGGAGGTGATGGCGTCGCCGGCCTTGCCGGAGCCGTGGGTGGACTTCCAGCCCAGGCCCTGCTCCTCCATGGAGGCGGCCTCGGGGTCGTTGCCGACGGCCTCGGCCGGGCCGGCGCCGTGGGTCTTGCCGAAGGTGTGACCACCGGCGATGAGGGCGACGGTCTCCTCGTCGTTCATCGCCATGCGGCGGAACGTCTCACGGATGTCGCGGGCCGCCGCGATCGGGTCCGGGTTGCCGTTCGGGCCCTCCGGGTTGACGTAGATGAGGCCCATCTGGACGGCGCCGAGCGGGTTCTCCAGCTCACGGTCGCCGGTGTAGCGCTGGTCGTCGAGCCAGGTGGTCTCGGGACCCCAGTACACGTCCTCGTCGGCCTCCCAGACGTCGGCACGGCCGCCGGCGAAGCCGAAGGTCTCGAAGCCCATCGTCTCCAGCGCGACATTGCCCGTGAGGATCATGAGGTCGGCCCAGGAGATGGACTGGCCGTACTTCTTCTTGACCGGCCACAGCAGACGGCGGGCCTTGTCCAGGTTGCCGTTGTCCGGCCAGCTGTTCAGGGGGGCGAAGCGCTGCTGGCCACGGCCGCCACCACCGCGGCCGTCGCTGATGCGGTAGGTGCCGGCGCTGTGCCAGGCCATACGGACCATCAGCGGGCCGTAGTTGCCGAAGTCGGCGGGCCACCAGTCCTGCGAGGTGGTGAGCACCTCGGCGATGTCACGCTTCACGGCCGTGAGGTCGAGAGCCTGGAACGCCTCGGCGTAGTCGAACTCCGCACCGAGCGGGTTGGCGACGACCGGGTCCTTGGCAAGGATCTTCAGGTTGAGCCGCTCCGGCCACCACTGGCGGTTGCCACCGCCCTGGGTGGGGTGCGCGGCGCGGTCATGTGCGACCGGGCAGCCGCCGCCGGTGCCCTCCGTTTTCGCGTCGGTGACGATTGCGTCGTGGTTCTCGGACATGGAAATCCTTCCGGAGGGGGCGGATCGCTGTGCTCAGGAACTGCAGTGGATGGATCGGTCGGGATACAGGCCCCGGTCGGTCACGTGGACCTCGTGAGCCGAGAGGCCGTGGTCGCCGCAGGCGGTCGGTCTCACCGTCCCGCGGGCCGCTCGGCCCTTGCCGACGACGACCCGAAGCGCGGTCTCGTACCGGGCCCGCGGGCAGGTTCGGCGCACGCTGCCGGCCGGGGTGCGTCCCGCCGCGACAGGCGCGTGGAGGGCTTCGCACGGGGCCGGGGTGTGATGCCGCTCACGCGGTCGCTCGTCCCGGAGGGGTCGGAGGGAGTCGTCTCGATGGGAGGACGGTCGCCGTTCCGCCGGTCTCGGGGAGCGCCACGCGGGCGGCCGTCACCTGCGCGCCGGCCCGGCACAACCGCTCGGCGGTGGTCGCGTCACGTCTTCTCTCCTGTCCTGCGGGAACAGTCGGGAGCAGTCCTGTCCCTTGGCTATTGCCGGAACCGATCCTACGATGGACAGAGTCCAGGTCAACAAGTGCGCCAAGCTCGTATTCAATCGGAACCCTGGCGTCCGCCGGGTAGCCTTCGGGTATCCCGCCGCATCTGAATAGGTGAACCGATATGAGTGACCTGCTGGAGCGACTACGAGGGCGTGGCTGGCGGATGACCTCCCAGCGGCGTGTCGTTGCGGAGGTCCTGGCCGGTGACCACGTGCATCTCACGGCAGACGAGGTGCACGCTCTCGCCGTGCAGCGGCTGCCCGAGATCTCCCGGGCCACCGTCTACAACGCCCTGGGCGAACTGGTCCTGCTCGGAGAGGTCATAGAGGTCTCCACCGACGGCCGCGCCAAGCGCTACGACCCGAACGCCCACCACCCGCACCAGCACTTGGTGTGCTCGCAGTGCGGCACCGTCCGCGACGTCCACCCGACGGGCAATCCGCTCGCCGACCTCCCGGCGGACGAACGGTTCGGCTTCACCGTGTCCCAGGTCGAGGTCACCTACCGCGGACTGTGCCCGACCTGCGCCTGAGGGACAGCTCCTAGGGCCGTCGTCGGGATCCTGCCGAGCCCCTGAACCGCACCGCGCCGCTCGGAAACCAGGTGCGGTCGGTCGGTGCGCTGGTGTCTGCTCGGGTCCATGGCGATGAGGTTGGGCAAGCCGGGAGCCGACGGGCTGGGCGACGTCGTGGACGTGCTGCGGGAGTGGCAGTCCGAGGGGGCTCCGATGCAGCTGCATCCGGGGGACCTGGGCTGGTTCTGGCGGTGGGGCGCGGAAGTGACAGCGGCGGCGGTCAGGACGTGGACCACGGACGGACGGATCCTCGCCGTCGGGCTGCTGGACGGTCCTGAGCTGTTGCGGCTGACGATGGCGCCGGACGCGCTGCGGGACGAGGAATTGGCGCGGCGCTTGGTCGAGGACGTGACCGAGCCCGAGCGAGATGTACTGCCTGCGGGGAGGGTGAACGTCGAGGCGCCGGTGGGTGCCTTGGTCCAGGATCTCCTGTGCGAGCGCGGCTGGAGGGCCGACGAGCCGTGGACGCCGTTGCGCCGCGACCTCACGGAGCCGGTGAAGGACCCTGGCGTGCGGATCGAGGCGGTCGGGCCTGAGCAGGCGCACGTGTTTGCCGCCGTGGTCCGGGGAGCCTTCGAGGGCTCGACGTTCACCGAGGAGCGCCGGCACGCGATGGCGGCCGGACTGCCGTACGCCGATGCCCGGTGCCTGGTCGCCTACGACGAGCGGGGCAACGCCGTGGCGGCGGTGACGGTGTGGTCGGCCGGCCCCGGCAGGCCCGGATTGCTCGAACCGATGGGCGTGCACCGGGAACACCGCCGCCAGGGCTACGGCCACGCGATCACCCTCGCCGCGGCGGCCGCACTCCAGGAACTGGGTTCGTCGAGCGCGCTCGTCTGCACCCCGAGCTCCCATGCCGCCGCCGTCGCCACGTACAGGAGGGCCGGCTTCCGGCAACGGCCCGAGGTGCGGGACCGATACCGGGACGCCTAGGTTCTGCCCGACGGCTCGCGGGAACAGGACTCACCTCGTTCTGGCCTGCATGAAGCCGATACGCCTGATGCAGAAGGGAGGCGCTCGCCACCACTTAGGGTTCCTGTATGACGACCACACTCGGCCTGCGGGAGATCACCCCCGCCAACGTCGACGCCGCGATCGGTCTGCGGGTCCGTCCGGATCAGGAGCACTTGGTCGCGCCGGTCGTGAAGTCTCTGGCCGAGGCGTATGTCTACGGGCCGACAGCGTGGCCCCGCCTGATCGTTGACGGTGACGTTCCCGTCGGATTTCTCATGGCCTTCCTCGACCTGGACTGGAGCGGCGACGGCACGGACATCCGTTCCGGCCTCTGGCGGCTCAACATCGCAGCCGGTCAGCAGGGGCGGGGATGCGGACGCTTCGCGGTCGAGTCGGTCGCCGCCGAGATCCGTCGTCGCGGCGGAACCCGCCTGACCACCACCTGGCATCCGGGTGCGGGTGGCCCCGAGGGCTTCTACCTCGGGCTGGGGTTCCGGCTGACGGGTGAGACCAGCGGGGGCCAAACAGTGGGTGAGCTGGACCTGCGCTAGGACTCGGCCCCGTCGGACAGTGTCCGGGCAACTGCCGCGATCTCCACGGCCGGTGGCCCTGCGGCCCTGCTCCTGAGGCCCTGTCCGGGTGATCGCCGGGCACACTGGGCGACATGCCTGTTTCGCTGCATCACATCGTCATCGACGCCCACGACCTGCCTGCCCTCGCCCGGTTCTGGGCCGAGGTGCTGCGCTGGCGGATCCTGTCCGAGCGGGAGCGGGAGGTGGTCATCGGGCCGGACGAGACCGCGCCCGTGGGGATCTGCTTCATGCCTGTGACGGACCGAAAGGTCGTCAAGAACCGCCTGCACCTCGACCTGACCTCGGCAGCGGAGGACCGGGAGGCCGAGATCGAGCGCATCGTCGCACTCGGTGCCCGCCGGGCCGATGTAGGGCAGAGCGGCAGTGAGTCGTGGACGGTGCTGGCCGATCCGGAGGGGAACGAATTCTGTGTGGTCCGCCCGAAGGAGACTCTCATCGGGTAACCAGTGCGGTCCGGACGGCTGCGCGATGGCGCGGCCACTGCACGGCTGAGCTGGGAGTCCGTACGGCGGGGCTGAGGGGGCGGCGCAGGGGCGTCGCGCGCGCCGGTCCGCCCCTCGGCCGCGAAGCCGAGCACGCGGTGCTTCAGCCTTCCTCAGGATTCTGCCGATGAGAGTGCGACGCTTGATGGCAACACGTGCGAAATCGGCGGATAAGAGGGAGAAACGCGCATGCCGCTCTATCTGTCAAGGTTCAGCTACACACCGGACACCTGGGCCAGGATGATCGGCAACCCGGAGGACCGCAGAAGAGCCGCTCGGACGTACATCGAGTCGGTCGGCGGAAAGCTCCACGGGTTCTGGTACGCCTTCGGCGAGCACGACGGCTACACCCTCTGGGAAGCCCCCGACAATGTGTCCATGGCCGCCGTCGCGCTGGCGATCACCGGAGGGGGCGCGCTCGGGTCGCTCGAAACGACAGTGCTCCTCACCGTCGACGAAACGATCGACGCCCTGCGCAAGGCCGAGGAGGTTCAGTACCGACGGCCTGGCGCATAGTCCCGCTCAGCCGGGGGATCAGCCGAGGACGAGCGGGAGTCTCGCGGTGAGACCGCCCAGTTCGGCCTTCTCCGCCCCGGTCGGGGCGCGCCGTCCCGTGCCGACGAGAAGCGCCTCCTTGTCGGAGAACGAGGCGGGGAAGGGCGTCCCCGCGATCTTCTCCAGCATCGCGCGGGACAGGGCGAGCCCTTCCACAGGTGGTTCCGCCGCGTGCGGGAGGTGCGCCACCAGGTCGAGGTGGTGCAGCGTCCACTCCATGACGTATGCGGTGAGGTAGTCGCCCGCGGTGAGGACCTCGTCGCGGGTACGGACCCGACGTGCGGAGTCGGCGAGTTCGGCGGCGCGGCCGGCGGCGGAGCCGACGTCGTCGAGGTGGAATTGGAGCAGGTGAGGTTCTCCGTACGCGGCGGCCAGCCGGACCGTCAGCGCGTCGAGCGGATCGTCGCCGGTCGGCGGCGTATCGGTGACCTCCCAATAGGTCACCGCGTCGCGGGTCGGTTCCGTGTCGGCGGGGGTCGCGAGGGTGATCAGAACGTCCTGAGCATCGATGACCAGATGGCACACCAGGTCCCGCACGAGCCAGCCGGCACAGCCGGACGGCTGTCCGAAGTCCTCGTCCGCGAGTGCGGCGACCGCCGCGCGCAATGCCGTCCACGAGCGTGAGAAGAGATCCACATCGGCACGGTAGTGCGGTGCCGCAGTGGCGGACAAACATGCGTCGGGACCGTCGGATCGCGCCGGAGGCGGAGGGGGGCAAGGCCTCCGCGACGCCCCCCAGGCCGGTGGGGGAGGGCATCCTGAGCGCCTGTGACGCGCGTGGGTCGTTGACCGGATTGGTGAGGGCGCGCTGTATAGGGTCTGGGCAACCGTCCTCCTCGGCAAGGCCGCCCCGCCCCGCATACGACGGGACTTTGCGGCAGGCCGTGAGCGCAGACATGACTTCGATCATCAGGAGTGCTGCCGTGCCATCCAGAGAGACGTCATCTGCGCCCGGCGGGCTCGGCCGTAACCGTGAGAGCGCGATGCTCGCGCTGCTGTCCTTCGCGATGCTCATCGTCTCGCTCGACCAGTACATCGTGGTCGTGGCACTTCCCGACATCGCCCGCGACCTCGGCTACTCCGCGCAGACTCTTCAGTCGGTCATCAGCGCCTACGCGGTCGCCTCGGCCGGGTTCCTCCTGTTCGGCGGACGTGCCGCCGACTTGCTCGGGCGACGGCGCGTCCTTGTCACCGGCCTCGCGCTGTATGCCGGGGCCGCCCTCGTGGGAGGACTCGCCACCGGGCCCGGAACGCTTCTCGCCGCCCGCGCGATTCAGGGGCTCGGCGGGGCGCTGGTCTTTCCCACCACCCTGGCGCTCATCAACACCACCTTCGCCGAAGGCCGGGCCCGCAACCGCGCGTTGGGGATCTGGGGAGGGTCGGGCGCGGCAGGGCTCGTCATCGGTGTGCTGCTCGGCGGGATTCTGACGCAGGCGTTCGGCTGGGAAGCGGTCTTCTTCGTCAACGTCGCCCTGGCAGGGCCCGCGCTGGTGCTCGCCCTTGTCGTCATTCCCCGGGACGGAGAACGCGAAAGGGGCCGCAAGTTCGACCTGCCGGGCGCGCTCAGCGTCACCTTCGGGGTCACGCTCATCGTGTTCGCCCTCGTTCAGGGCCCCGGACTGGGCTGGCTGTCGCCGGGCATCGTGCTCAGTGCGGTGGCGGGCATCCTGCTGCTCGGAGCGTTCTTCGTCATCGAGCGGCGCAGCAACGACCCGCTGATGCCGACCGAGTTGCTCTCCAACCGCAACCTCATCACCGGTGTGTTCATCGCCTTCATGTTCATGGCGACCTTTGGCTCCGTGCTCTACTTCCTGTCCATCTACTTCCAGGAGATTCTGGGTTACGACCCGTTGCAGACCGGTGCCGGCTTCCTCATCCCCACGGCTGTGGTCGTGGCCGGTTCGACCTTCGCCGGCCATCTCGTGACGCGGTTCGGTCTCCGGCGCACGCTGGCCGCGGCTCACATCATCGGCGCGCTCGGCGCGGTCGGCCTCGGCCTGGCGATCTCGCCGGACGGTACCTACGTCGGACTCGTCCCCGGCCTCGTGGCGCTCAGCATCGGCGACGGAGTGGTCTTCACCGGCATGTTCATCGCCGCCGCCACCGGAATCCCCGACCGGCAACAAGGCATCGCCTCCGGCATCGCATCCACCGGCTCGGGAGCGGGCGCCGCTGTCGGCCTCGCCATCCTCGTCCTGGTGGCGACCGCGGGCCTGGACGGCCTCTCCGGTGAAGAGCTCCACGTCGCCACCGCCGAGGGAATCAGAACCGCGCTCTTCGCCGCCGCGGGCGGCATCGTGCTGACCTTCCTCGTCACCCTGCGCCGCTGCCCGACACCGCCCGAGCGGGGGCTCACTCCTGTGCCGTACCAGACCCGTCGCTGCTGACCGCGCGCCGGCGAGCACGTCGTCCTGGCGAACGACCCCATGGTGCGGCGCTACGTCCACGGTCGCCGAGCACAGCGGCGAACGAGAGGTGAGTGCGGGAGACGCAGGTCACATTCGCCCATGTCACACGGCGTCCTGCTACCTCGTCTCAGGTGTGTACCCACTGACGACCACAGAGGAGCCCACCATGGACGCGCGACTGAACTATTTCGCCAGCCCCACCGCCGGCAAGGTCATCAAGTACGTCATGTCGGCGGGCAAGACGCTCAAGGACGGGCCGGTTCCGGCCGCGACGCAGGAGCTGGTAGCCCTGCGCGTGAGCCAGATCAACGGCTGCGCCGTCTGCGTCGACATGCACACCAAGGACGCCGCCGCGGCCGGTGAGACCGCGGTGCGGCTGAATCTGGTCGCGGCGTGGCGGGAGGCCACCGTCTTCACCGAGGCCGAGCGGGCCGCGCTGGCACTGGCCGAGCAGGGGACCCGGGTTGCCGACGGGGCCGGTGGGGTCAGCGACGAGGTGTGGGCGTATGCCGCGAAGCACTACGACGAGGAGCAGCTCACGGCCCTGGTGATCCTGGTTTCCTTCATGAACATGGTGAACAGGCTGAACGTCGTCACACAGCAGCCGGCCGGCAGCTACGAGCCCGGACAGTTCCACTGAACGAGATCAGCACCTGATGTGAGGGAGGGGCCGGCGTGAGCAAGGTCGAGGAGTTCGAGGAGCTGCGGCCACTGCTGTTCTCGATCGCCTACCGGATTCTGGGCAGCGTGAGTGAGGCCGAGGACGCGGTGCAGGAGACATGGCTGCGGTTCGACGGCTCGTCGACCCGGCCCACGTCGACCAAGGCCTTTCTGTCCGCAGCGGTGACGCGGATCGCCATCGACGTGCTGCGTTCCGCGCGGGTGCGGCGGGAGGAGTACGTGGGCCCGTGGTTCCCCGAGCCGTTGCTCAGCGATCCGTACGAGGACCCGGCGCGGGCGGTGGAGCTGGCCGACTCGGTGTCGATGGCCGCGCTGCTGCTGCTGGAGCGGCTCAGCCCGCTGGAGCGGGCGGTGTTCGTGCTGCGCGAGGTGTTCGCCTTCGGGTTCGACGATGTCGCCGCGGCGGTGGGGCGCTCGGAGGCGGCGTGCCGGCAGTTGCTGGTGCGGGCGCGACGGCACATGGACGCCGGGCGGCCGCGGTTCGCGGCTGACGGGCAGGAACAGCGAGAACTGGCGACGCGGTTCTTCGAGGCGCTGAAGGACGGCGATGTGGAGGGACTGCAGGATCTGCTGGCGGCCGATGTGCAACTGGTCGGGGACGGCGGAGGCAAGGCCCCGCAGCTGGCCAGGGCGGTCACGGGCGCGGAGAAGGTGGCCCGGTTGCTCGCCACGTTCATCCTCCGGCTGGTCCGGCTCGATGTGTCCTTCGAGCCGCATCAGATCAACGGCCGGCCCGGGGCGGTCTTCCGGGACCGGGACGGAAAGGTGCTCCACATTCTGGCCCTGGACGTGCTCGACGGGCGGATCCAGACCATCCGCGGGGTGATCAACCCCGACAAGCTCGGCCACATAGGGCCGGTCGCCGACGCCTGGGCCATCGACCGTGAGGTGAGGCAGGTCCGTCGGCGGATGAACTGACCGTGGCATGCAGCGGTCCGGCCCTGCCGTCCGGCGTCCGCACCCGCCTGACGGGCCGTCGCATACGTACGGTCCCAGCCGTGGTCAGTCGTCTTCGGGCTCGGGCTCGAACGTGAAACAGATGGTCGGCGTGCGGGGCTCGGCCTCGTCGTACGCGTCATCCCACGCCACCCCTGCGCACGCCGCTCATGACGACGCCCGGTGGGACCGCCGCGCATCCGGAAGGGTTCTTCAGCCGGTCACGCGGCGAGGTGCCGGAGCCGGTCTGCCGACGCGACACAGGGCGCCGGGCGGCCGTGCCCAGGTCAGGACGCGCAACGCGTGAATTCCGCGTGGTCTCTCACCAGGGTCCGGTCGTAGGGTGGCGCCGTGACGACGACGGCGGAACAGACACAGCCCGGCCGGCTCCTCTATGGATGCATGGGACTCGGCGGCAGCTGGGACCACGAGCCCTACACCTCGAAGGACATCGCGGTCGCGGAAGCTGCCGTGGAGGCGGCCCTCGACAGTGGCATCAACACCTTCGACCACGCCGATATCTACCGGAACGGCAAAGCCGAAGCGGTGTTCGGCGAGATCCTCGCCCGCGCACCGGAACTGCGGGAGCGCATCGTCGTGCAGACCAAGTGCGGCATCCGCCTCGCGGACGGGGACCACCCGGGGATCTACGACCTGCGCGGCACCACCATCGTGGAGCGCGTGGAGGAGAGTCTCGCCCGGCTGCGTACCGACGTCCTCGATGTCCTGCTCCTGCACCGGCCGGACCCGCTGGCGGATCCCGACGATGTCGCCGAGGCACTGACGTCACTGCACCGGCAGGGACTCGTGCGGCGTTTCGGCGTCTCGAACATGAGCGCGGCACAGATCGCGCATCTTCAGGCGGCGCTGGAGCTGCCACTGGTCGCCAACCAGCTGGAGATGAGCCTTCAGCAGCGGGACTGGGTCGAGGCGGGCGTCGTGGTGAACACACCGCAGGCGGCGGCCGTCGGTTTCCCCCTGGGAACGCTCGAGTACTGCAGCGCCAACGGAGTGCAGGTCCAGGCGTGGGGCGCTCTCGCCCAAGGCCGTTACACCGGCCGTCAGGAGACAGCGGACGAGCAGGCGACCGCGCGGCTCGTCGAGGCGTTGGCCAAGGAGAAGGACACGAGCCCCGAAACGATCCTGCTGTGGTGGCTGCAACGACACCCCGCCGGCATCGCACCGGTCATCGGCACCGCCCGCCCCGAACGCATCCGCGCCTGCCGGGATGCCGCGACGGGGGAGCCGCGGCTCAGCCACGAGGAGTGGTACGACCTGTGGATCACGGCCCGCGGAGCGGCGTTGCCGTAGACCCTCGGGCGGCCCGGGCCAAGGCGTAGGCGGAGTCCTGCTCTGCACGGCCCGGGCCAAGCCGCGTGCCGAGTCCTGCCCTACGCCGCCCGGTCATGCCGTGCGTGCGGCCTCCGCGACGACCTCGACGGTCCGTTCGAGTTCGGCCTCGGTGTTGTAGTAGTGCGGCGACAGCCGCACCAGCGGGTGAACTCCCCTGTTCAGCGTGTCGAACTGGGTGTGCTCGGCGACCGTGGTCGACACATTGATGTGATGGCGCGCGAGGACGGCCGCGAGGTCATGGGTGTCCAGTCCGTCGACCTTCGCGGTCACGATGGCGCAGCGGTCGCGGCCGAGGTCGTACGTCGTGACGCCGGGCAGCGCGTCGAGCCGGTCGCGCAGCTGCGCGCCGAGCGCGATGCTCCGGCGGCCGATCCGGTCCATACCCAGTTCGAGGGCCTGGACCACGGCGGCGTCCAGGCCCAGGACATTGGCGTAGCTCATCTCCCAGGAGGCGAAGCGCCGTGCGCCCTGGTGCCAGATGAAGCCGTTGCCGCCGTCCCAGGTGGCGGCTTCGATGTCGTTGACGAACGGATCGAGGTGCTCAAGCATCTGCGTCCTGACCCAGAGGAACCCGGTGCCGCGCGGCCCTCGCAGGAACTTGCGGCCGGTCGCGGTCACCATGTCGCAGCCGAGGGCCTCGACGTCCACGGGGAACTGCCCGATGGACTGCGTGGCATCGAGGAGGAACGGCACCCCCGCCGCACGGGCGATCCGTCCGATCTCGCCCGCCGGGTTGATCAGGCCGCCGCTGGTGGGGACATGGCTGATGCCGATCAGCCGGGTGCGCTCGTCGATCAGACCCGCCAGGGCAGCGGCGTCGGTCTGCCCCGACGCGTCGTCCGGGACCACGACGATCTCCACGCCGGTGCGCCGGGCGGTCTGGAGGTAGGCCAGGACATTGCTCCCGTACTCGGCGCGGCCCGTGAGGATACGGTCGCCCGGCTGGAAGGTGAGCGAGTAGAACGCCGCGTTCCAGGCGTGGGTGGAGTTGTCGAAGATGGCCACCTCGTCGGCCCGTCCGCCGATCAGCTCGGCGATGTGCTCGTACGTGGCGTCGATCCGGCTCCGTTCCTGGCTGGCAGCCTCGTAGCCGCCGATGGACGCCTCCAGCTCCAGGTGCGCCGTCATCGCGTGCAGCGTCCGCCGGGACAGCAGCCCGGCTCCTGCGTTGTTGAGGTGCACGCGGTTGGCGCATCCGGGGGTGTCCTGGCGCAGTGCCTCGATGTCCACGTGAACGCTCCCTCATCGGTCGGATGCTGTGACCTCTACCCGTCAGGGACTCCGCATCCCGGGTTGCCGGGCGGCTCGATCCCACTGGTCCGTAGAGCGATCGGGGGAGGGCCCGGAGCGGTGACCGGCAACGGCGGCGCCACGTCCGTAGCGTGGCGGCGTGGCGCGGATCGATGAACCTGAGACAGCGGGCCTGGCGGGGGACCCGGGCCGGCTGCTGGCCCTGTCCGACGGCATCTTCGCCATCGCGATGACGTTGTTGGTGCTCGATGTCACCGTGCCGGACGATCTCGACGTACGCGCGTTCCGGGAGGCGTTGGACGATCTGTGGCCCAAGGTGGCGGCGTACGGCTTGAGCTTCACCATCCTGGCGGCGTTCTGGATGGACCATCGAAGGATCTTCCTGTGGGTGCGCCATGTCGATGACGCGGTTCTGAGGGTGTCGCTGTGCGGTCTCGGGGCGATCGCGCTGCTGCCCTTTCCCACGGCTCTGCTGGCGGAGTATCCGGGGCGTACGGTCTCCGTGGCGCTGTACGCGGGCACCATCGCCGTCACCGATCTGCTGCATCTCGCGCTGTTCGTCATCGTGTGGAAGCGTTCGCGGCTGCAGCACGAGCCCATCGGCGACCGTGTGGGCCGTGCCATGGTCGCCGACCTCATCACCTCGATCGTTGTCTTCGGGGCGTCGGTGGGCATTGCCTTCGCGTCCCCGCGCGCGGCGGTGTGGAGTTGGGCCGTGCTGCTGCCGGTCAAATTCGTGACGGGCCGCCGCGCCCGGGCAGGCATCCGGACGCCGTGAACCGCCTGGGGCGGCCTGCCGCGGCAGGCCGCCCCAGGCGGTTCGACTCGGGTACCGACCGCTATCGGCGGCTGCGCATGAGCAGGTGGAGGAAGTACGGCGTGCCGACCATCGCCGTCATGAGTCCGGCGCCCAGCTGGGCCGGGGCGATCACCGTACGGCCCAGAAGGTCCGCGACGCAGACGAGGGTGGCGCCGAGGATCACCGCGACCGGGATCACGCGGACATGGAGCCTTCCCACCAGGGCCCGGGCCGCATGCGGGGCCACCAGCCCCACGAATCCGATCCATCCCGCGGCGGAGACCGCGGTCGCGCTGAGGAGGACGCTCAGTACGAGGAAGCCCAGCCGCTCCCGGGGCAGACCGATGCCGAGGAGTCGCGGCGTGTGGTCGTCGAGCGAGACGAGGTCGAGTTCCGTGCGGCGTACGACCGCGATCGCCAGTCCCACGGTGAGTACCGCCGCGAGAGGCAGCACGTCCGGCACCGACCGTCCGTAGGTGGACCCCGAGAGCCAGGTGAGGGCCTTCGTCGCGTTGAACGGGTCGGTGAGAACGATGAGCAGGCTGATCACGGCGGCGGCCGCGGTGGCCATGCCGATGCCCACGAGGACGAGGCGGTTCTGCTGGAAACCGCCGCGTGCCGCGAGGCCGAAGACGACGGCGGCGGTGATCCCTGCCCCGGCGAGCGCGGCTCCCGCGATGCTCCACGACCCGGCCATGGGCACGGTGGTCACGAGAGCCACGGCGCCGAGGGCGGCCCCGCCGGAGACGCCGAGGACACCGGGCTCCGCGAGCGGATTGCGGGTCACGGCCTGCACCAGGGTTCCGGACAGAGCCAGTGCCGCGCCCGCCAGAAGTGCCGCGTAGACCCGGGGCGTCCGGGTGTCGAGGACGAAGGAGACGCTCTGACCGGCTCTGCCCTGCACCCAGTTGACGACATCGCCCAGCAGCAGCTTGCTGTCGCCGAGCAGCACGGCGGCGATCGTCACACCGACGAGCACCGTCGTCAGCACGGCCGTGGTGGTCAGGAAGGCCGCCCGGCTCTTGATGCGCAGCCGGTCGGGTGCTGCCGCCGCGGTGGTGTCCCGGAGCCGTGTCGCCATCACGACCAGGAACAGGGCGCCGACGAGGCTGGTGACGACGCCCGTCGGGACGGC
Organism: Streptomyces sp. AM8-1-1; assembly: GCF_032229325.1. Classification (NCBI taxonomy): domain Bacteria; kingdom Bacillati; phylum Actinomycetota; class Actinomycetes; order Kitasatosporales; family Streptomycetaceae; genus Streptomyces; species Streptomyces sp. AM8-1-1. The sequence goes on along the minus strand of NZ_CP135086.1, from coordinate 524,687 downwards.
GACCGCCGTGTCCGCGGGCACGAGTGCCCGCAGCAGCACATCCGATCCGAGTACCAGCGCGGCCCCGGCCAGGCCCGCGAGCGGCATGCTCGCACGGCCCCGGGCGAACGCGCGGAAGCGTCGTGCCAGGGGACGGACGAGTGCGGGCGCGCACAGGCCGACGAAGCCGATCGGCCCGGCGAGCGTGACCGCGGCCGCGGAGAGCAGCGACGCGAGCACCACCACGGTGACGCGTGTCGACCGGACCCTGACGCCGAGGCCGCGCGCCGCGTCGTCGCCGAGTGCCAGGGCGTCGACCCGACGGGCGATCAGCAGCAGCCCGACGAGGCCGACAGCCGCGACGGGCGCCATCTGGAGCACGCCGTCGAACCCGTTCTGGCTGATGCTGCCCTGGTTCCACTGGTAGAGCCCCTCTGTCTGCTGGGGGAACAGCAGGAGGAGCCCCTCGGTGATGGAGGTGAGGCCGAGGGCCAGGGCGGTGCCGGCGAGAACGAGCCGGACGGTGCCCGCGCCGAGGCCGGACAGACCGAGAACGATGCCCGCAGCCGCCAGGGCGCCGACGAACGCGACGCCGGTGGAGGCGAACAGGGGAAGACTGATGCCGGTGACCGCCATCAGGCTCAGCGCGAGGTAGGAACCCGCGTTCACGGCCAGTGTGTCGGGTGAGGCGAGGACGTTGCGGCTGACCGCCTGCAGGGCGGCGCCCGCGATGCCGAGCACCGCTCCGACGAGCAGTCCGGCGACCATCCTCGGCAGCCGGGAGGCGATGACGACGGATGCGTCGCCCGCGTCCGCCCGGCCGGTGAGAGCCTTGAACACCGCGTCGGCGTCCGTCGCGGCGGTGCCCTGCGTGATGTCCATCGTCGCGAGAACCGCGAGCGTCAGGAGAAGTGCGGCGGTCACCGCTGCCGGGCCCGTCCGGGACGGGGCCGGCGACGAACGAGCCGCGGATTTCGTAGCGGTGACGGCCATGGTGCTACTTCTTCGTGAGTGCCTGGACGACCGCGTCGATGTATGCCTCCATCGACTCGGTGCCGCCGAACATCCAGATGCCGTCGGGCAGCCGGTGCACGTCGCCGGCCTTCACGAACGGCAGCGACGTCCACACGGAGTTCTTGGCCAGGGCGCCGGTGAACGGCGTGCTGGACTTGTCGTCCTTGTTGGCGATGTAGGCGAACTGGACGTCGCCGAGCTTGGTGAGGCCCTCGACGTCGGTGGCGGCCAGACCGTAGCTCTCGTCGCCCTTGATGGTCCAGGCGTTCTTCAGGCCGACCTTCTCGTTGACGGCACCGAGGAGCGAGCCGCTGGTGTAGGGCCGGATGGAGACCTGGTTGGAGGTGACGTAGCCGTCCGCGAAGGCGAACCCGGTACCGGCGAGGCCAGCCTTGGCGAGCGCCTGCTTGCCCTCGGTGATCTTGGCCTCGAACTCCTGCTTGAGCTTCTCGGCCCGGGCCGTGGTACCGGTGGCCTTCGCGATGACGTCCAGGTTCGTCGTCATCCGGCCGATCGGGTCGGCCGCCTCGGCGGAGCGCACCTGAAGCACGGGCGCGACCTTGCGCAGCTGCTTGACGGCGGCCGCCGGCAGGTCGTGGGTGGCGACGATGAGGTCGGGCGACAGGGAGGCGACGGCGTCCATGCTCGGCTCGCCGCGCAGGCCGATGTCCTTGGGCTCGTTCTTCAGCGGAACGACGGTGTCCCAGGCCTTGTATCCCTTGACGTCCGCGACGCCGACGGGGTCGACCCCGAGGGATATCAGGTGCTCGACGACGTTCCACTCGGTGCCGACGACCTTCTTGGCGGGGCCGTCGAGCTGCACCTTGGCGCCGGAGGCGTCGGTGAGGGTGATGGGGGCGGCGGTCTTCTTCACGGCCTCCGCGGCGGGCTCGGTCGTTCCGCAGGCGGACAGGGCGAGGGCCGCTGCGGTGGTGGCCGCCACGGTGATGAGGATGCGTCTCATGAGGTGGTGCTGGGCCTTTCACTTCGTGTGTGGTGTCGGCCGATCGCGCGGGTGCGCAGCCGGCCCGTCAGGGGGTCGTGGGAGATCTCAATGCGGATGCCGTACGTGTCCGTCAGGCGCTCCGCGGTCAGGACGTCTTCAGGGCTTCCGTCGGCGATGATCCGGCCCGCTTTGAGGAGCATGATCCGGTCGGCGACGGCAGCGGCCTGGTCGAGGTCGTGCAGGACGACGCCGACGGCGATGCCGTGAATGTCCGTGAGGTCGCGTATGAGGTCGAGGAGTTCGACCTGGTAGCGAAGGTCGAGGTAGGTCGTGGGCTCGTCGAGGAGCAGCACACCCGTCTCCTGCGCGAGGCAACCGGCGAGCCACACGCGCTGCAACTGCCCGCCGGAGAGGTTCTCGGCGCCGCGGTCGGCGAGTTCGGTGACGCCGGTCAGGGCGAGTGCCCGGTCCACGGCGGCATGTCCGTCGGGGTCCGCACCGCCCCAGCGTCCGCGATGCGGGTAGCGGCCGAACTCGACGAGGTCGCGCACGGTGAGCCCGCTGGGAGTGGGGCGGCCCTGCGTCAGGAGGGCTACGCGGCGCGAGAACTCACGTGGGCTCAGCGCGAAGCCGTCGGTGCCGCCGTCGATGGTGAGCGTGGCGGTCCGCGGCTTCTGAAGGCGGGCCAGCGTGCGCAGGAGTGTCGACTTCCCGCTGCCGTTGGGTCCCACCAGGGCGGCCACTTCGCCGGCCCGCAGGGTCACGGACGCGTCGTGCACGACGTCGTCGCCGTCGTACGCGACGGTCACACCTGTGGCCGACAGGGCATGGAGGGAGACCCTCGTGGCCGCTGAAGTTTCCTCATCAACTTTCACGAGACGAAGGTTAGCCTAGCCTAAGTGGTCCCAGGTATCCGCGGTCACCGCCGTGACCAGGGAGGCGTCAGTTGCGACGCAGCACGCGGTTCGCCGAGGTCGCCGCGACCGTCGCCAGGAGCCAGCCCGCGCAGATCAGCAGGACCGCGATCCACTGGAGAGCCCCGTCCGCCGCGTAGAAGCGGTCCTGGCCGAGATCGGTGAGCGGGATCAGCAGATCGAGGGTGTAGAGCGGGGCGTTGAACGCGGGGTACGGCCCGTCGCCGACCGGGCTCGGACGGTGCGCGGAGAACACGGTCGCCCCGAGCGTCAGGAGCAGGACGAGCAGCCAGACGGCCCGGCTGGGCAGATAGCCGTAGCCGATCACCAGATCCTGGAGCAGCCCCCACAGCCGCTGGGGGAGCGGCAGCGTGGAACGCAGCCGCCGGTGCTTGGCGAGCAGCACCGACCGGGCGTCGGTGTCGCGGCCGATGCGTTGGTAGTGGGCGGCGAGTTGCTCGTACGGCTGGGGGACGAACCCCGCCGGGTCCCGCATCAGCCAGGACAGCCGCTCGGCGGCGCGGGCGGGGCCCGGCAGCGCGTCGTAGTGGAGTCCGTCGAGCACGAGGGCCGCCGGCCAGGTGGCCGGAGCGTCACGCAGGACGCCGAGCGCGGCGAAGCTCAGGTCGATGCGACCGGCGGGTGCTTCCCGCAGTCCCAGCGACAGTTCGGGGGTGCCGACGCGCCGGAGGATCAGCGCGTCCTCGCCCTCGGGTGTGGAGATCGCCGCGCCCGCGAAGGAGATCCGGCTCCCGACGGAAGCGCTGCTGAGCCAGACGGTGCCGTGCGCGGTGAATCCGCCCGAGCAGTCGATGCGGGCACCGACCACGAGGTTGCGTGCCCGCATCGCGATGCCGTCATGGCCGGTGAGCTCGGCGCCGTCCAGTTGCAGCGAACCGCCGATCCTCGCTCCGGACAGTTCCAGCGTCCCCACCGCGACGAAGCCGTCACGGGCGTGCAGGTCCCCGCCCACCTGGACGCGGAAGGCCTTGACCGCCGGGCCGAGGGGGTTGTCCACCCGGGCGCCGTCCAGATTGACCGTGCCCCGGATCTGGGTGTCGCGCAGGTCCACGCAGCCGCTCACAAGTACGCCGGCACCTGCCTGGATGTTCCCCTCGACGGTGGCGCACACCAGACCCAGTGCCGCCTGGCCGCGGCCCATGCCGCGTCCGGTCAGCGTCGCCTCCTCGAGGTGGAGGGAACCGCCGATGGTGGCCCGGTAGAGGTTGGTCGCCCCCTCGTTGACGAAGCCTCGGTCGAGGTGGACGCTCCCCCCGACGACGAGCTCGGGGGCGCGGAGACGGGCTTCGGGGCCGAGAAGCCGCGCGCCGCGGAAGCCGAGATACTCCTGGACGTTCGCGCTGTGCAGAAGCACGGCGCCGTTGCAGACCAGGCCGGCTGCGGACAGGCCCATCGCGACGCCGAGTGATTGCGCGTCCAGAGCCGGACGTCCGGGCGGCCCCTCGATCCGGGAGTCATCGAGGCTCAGCCAGGCGCCGACTTTGCAAGAGCGCAGGTCGAGGGTGCCGTCCACGACGCAGTCGACGATCTTCATCTCGCGGGCGGTCGCCGCGCCGGTGGCCACGATGCCCGGTACCTCGCAGCCCACGAGTACGAGAGCGTTGACGCGGGCGCCGCGCATGAGGAGGGGACTCGCGAAGGTGCATCGATGCATACGCACGGGCACACCGATGTCGGCGTCGGCCAGGTCCAGCGCGCCCGTGATCCGGGCCCCGCGCAGATGGAGTCTCGCCGACTGACCGCTCTCCGGCTCGGGAGCGGTGAGGAGCAGCGATCGCACGGCGTCAGCCCCGACCTCGCCCACGTCGCACCACTCGCCGCGACGGTACTGCTGCCACATGTGCTGCTCGTCCGCGGTCCAGTGGGCGGGCGGTCCGTGGGGCGACGTCACGCTTGCAGGGCCTCTCCGGTCCGGATACGTCGAGCGGTCACGGTCGCGATGTCGCTGCCCGCGGTGCAGCACAGTGTCACGCGCGTCAACCGCCGTGCAAGGGGACGAAGTTGGGCCCGCCGCAGCCGGGATGGCATGCGGCCCGGGACGTCCGCGGGGAGGCCGGCACCGGATTCCCGGGACTGTTCCCCTTCAGGCCGGTTTGCCCGTACGAGTCGACAGATGTCGGCAGCGGGGACGACGTACGATCTCCCGTGTGAGCAGCAGACCCGACCCGGCGCCGAACCTGCGCGATCTCGCCCGGCTGCGCCGCGTGCGCGACCGGATGGACCGGGAGTACGCGCAGCCGCTGGACGTCGAGGCGCTCGCCCGAGGCGTCCACATGTCCGCCGGGCACCTCAGCCGGCAGTTCCGGCAGGCTTACGGCGAGTCGCCGTACAGCTATCTCATGACGCGGCGCATCGAGCGGGCCATGGCGCTGCTGCGGCGCGGCGACCTCAGTGTCACCGAGGTCTGTTTCGAGGTCGGCTGCTCGTCGCTGGGCACCTTCTCGACGCGGTTCACCGAACTCGTCGGCATGCCGCCCAGCACCTACCGGGAGCAGGCGGCGAGCGCGACGGCGGGGATGCCGTCGTGCGTGTCGAAGCAGGTGACCAGACCGGTCAGGAATCGAGAAGCGCGGTCTCCGGCCCGGGACTAGCGTGACGGCCATGGACATCACCATTCACGCGAGCTTCCTTCCGCAGGACGACCCGGACGCCGCCCTGGCCTTCTACCGCGACGCCCTCGGCTTCGAGGTCCGGGGCGACGTCGGATTCGACGGGATGCGCTGGATCACGGTCGGCCCCGTCGGCCAGCCCAGCACCTCCATCGTCCTGCATCCGCCGGCCGCGGACCCCGGGATCACCGACGACGAGCGCCGCACCATCACCGAGATGATGGCCAAGGGCACCTTCGGGAGCATCGTCCTGTCGACCCCCGACCTCGACGGCACCTTCGCACGGCTCCAGGCCACCGACGCGGAGGTCGTCCAGGAGCCGACCAAGCAGCCGTACGGCGTTCGCGACTGCGCCTTCCGTGACCCGGCGGGCAACCTGCTCCGTATTCAGGAGCGGAGCTGAGCCGCGGGGCTTTCCCGCCCACGGTGTGAAGGGGCGGCAGCGGCGAAGGCCGAGGCCGTCCGGTCCCGGGGCCGGTACGAGCTGATCCGTCGTGCCCGGTGCTGCGGTCCTCATCCGGTACTGCTGGACGCTGCCGGCCCCGCCGCCCGCCCTCTCAGCAGGCACACCGGCCGGAGGCGCAGCAACCGAAACGGCATGGATCGCGTCATCGTCGGGTCGAGTGGTGCGAGCCCGTCCGGCGCCGGCCGGGCGGGCTCGCGTCACCATCGCCGATCACGGGTGCGGCGGACCATTGCCACCACCCCTCGGACCACGTAGAACCCTGCATACTGCTCGAAGCTGGGCAGATCCAGCCAGGCGACGCCGACGGAGACCGCCGACGCGGTCCCGCCCGACAGATGGAGACACGATGAGCAAGGCCACGCGGACGGACACGCGGTCGCCTGCGCTGCACGATGCCGACAGCCACGACATGATCCGCGTGCACGGCGCTCGTGAGAACAACCTCAAGGACGTCAGCATCGAGATCCCGAAGCGCCGGCTGACGGTGTTCACCGGCGTCTCCGGCTCGGGCAAGAGCTCCCTGGTGTTCGACACGATCGCCGCGGAGTCGAAGCGGCTGATCAACGAGACCTACAGCGCCTTCCTCCAGGGCTTCATGCCGTCGACGGCGCGGCCCGAGGTCGACGTCCTCGACGGGCTGACGACCGCGATCACCGTCGACCAGCAGCGGATGGGCGGCGACCCCCGCTCCACGGTCGGCACCGCCACCGACGCCAACGCGATGCTGCGCATCCTCTTCAGCCGGCTCGGCAAGCCCCATATCGGCCCGCCCAGCGCGTACTCCTTCAACACCGCCTCGGTCCGGGCGAGCGGGGGGATCACCGTGGACCGCGGCGCCGCCAAGACCAAGACCGTGAAGGCGACCTTCGAGCGCACCGGCGGCATGTGCACGCGCTGCGAGGGCCGGGGCAAGGTCTCCGACATCGACCTCACCCAGCTCTACGACGACTCCAAGTCGATCGCCGAGGGCGCGTTCACCATCCCCGGCTGGAAGTCCGACAACGTGTGGACCGTGGGGATCTACGCCGAGTCCGGCTTCCTCGACCCCAACAAGCCGATCCGCCGGTTCACCAAGAAGGAGATGCAGGACTTCCTCTACCGCGAGCCGACCAAGGTGAAGGTCAACGGCGTCAACCTCACCTACGAAGGCCTGATCCCCAAGATCCAGAAGTCGTTCCTGTCCAAGGACAAGGAAGCGATGCAGCCGCACATCCGGGCGTTCGTGGAGCGGGCGGTCACCTTCACCACCTGCCCCGAGTGCGACGGCACCAGGCTGGCCGAGGGCGCCCGGTCGTCGAAGATCAACCGGAAGAGCATCGCCGACGCCTGCGTGATGGAGATCAGGGACCTGGCCGAGTGGGTCCGCGGCCTCAAGGAGCCCTCGGTGGCGCCGCTGCTCACCGCGCTCCAGCAGACCCTCGACTCCTTCGTGGAGATCGGTCTCGGCTATCTCTCGCTCGACCGGGCGTCGGGCACGCTGTCCGGCGGCGAGGCGCAGCGCGTCAAGATGATCCGCCACCTCGGCTCCTCGCTCACCGATGTCACCTACGTGTTCGACGAGCCCACGGCCGGCCTGCACCCGCACGACATCCAGCGCATGAACCGACTGCTGCTCCAGCTGCGGGACAAGGGCAACACGGTGCTCGTCGTGGAGCACAAACCGGAGGTCATCGCGATCGCCGACCACGTCGTCGACCTGGGCCCCGGCGCCGGTACGGAGGGCGGCACCGTCTGCTTCGAGGGCACCGTCGAGGGGCTTCAGAGCAGCGACACCATCACCGGCCGGCATCTGGACGACCGGGCCTCCCTCAAGGAGGAGGTGCGCAAGCCCACCGGTGCGCTGGAGGTCAGGGGCGCGAAGGCGAACAATCTCCAGGGTGTCGACGTCGACATCCCGCTCGGGGTGCTCACCGTCATCACCGGCGTCGCCGGCTCCGGCAAGAGCTCGCTCGTGCACGGGTCGATGGCCCGACAGGCGGGGGCCGAAGGTGTGGTGTCGATCGACCAGAGCCCGATCCGCGGCTCGCGGCGCAGCAACCCGGCGACGTACACCGGACTGCTCGACCCGATCCGCAAGGCGTTCGCGAAGGCCAACGACGTGAAGCCGGCGCTGTTCAGCGCCAACTCCGAGGGCGCCTGCCCCACCTGCAACGGCGCCGGTGTCATCTACAGCGACCTGGGGATCATGGCCGGTGTCGCCACCACCTGCGAGGACTGCGGCGGGAAGCGGTTCGATTCGTCGGTGCTGGAGTACCGGCTCGGCGGGCGCGACATCAGCGAGGTGCTCGCGATGCCGGTGACGGAGGCCGAGGAGTTCTTCGGCGCGGGGGAGGCGCACACCCCGGCCGCGCACCGGATCCTCCAGCGGCTCAGTGACGTGGGGCTCGGCTACCTGACCATCGGCCAGCCGCTCACCACGCTGTCCGGCGGCGAGCGGCAGCGCCTCAAGCTGGCCACACACATGGGAGACAAGGGCGGTGTGTACGTCCTGGACGAACCCACCACCGGCCTCCACCTCGCGGACGTCGAGCAACTGCTCGGCCTGCTCGACCGGCTCGTCGACTCCGGCAAGTCGGTCATCGTCATCGAGCACCACCAGGCGGTCATGGCGCACGCCGACTGGATCATCGACCTCGGCCCCGGCGCCGGCCATGACGGCGGCAAGATCGTCTTCGAGGGCACACCGACCGACCTCGTCGCCGACGGTTCCACCCTCACGGGGGAGCATCTCGCGGCGTACGTCGGGAGCTGAGACGCCTGGACGCCGAGGTCGGGAGGTGAGCTCCCCGTCCCGGCACAGAGCCTGAGGTTCTGTGCCGGGACGGGGAGCTCGGTGTTCGAGGAGACCAGGAGGCGGTTGTCTCAGTCCGCCTTCCTGAACACCTCTGACATCCCGTCGCCCGTCTCCTGGGCCAGCAGTCCCGTCGCGTCCGGCGCGATCAGGCCGACACGCGTGGCGAGTTCACGGCCGTGCACGTCGACGGCCGCCTCGATCAGGCTCGCGAAAGCGTCCAGCGCCGTCCGGGCGCGGGAACGCGCGACCGCCCAGCAGCCGACGGCGATCAGCACGGCCGGCCACCACCAACAGGCGAGCAGGCCATAGCCCACGGCCCAGGAAGCCAGCCGAGCCGCGGCGCTGAAGGAGTCCCGGCCCGCCCGGATCTGCTGCACGGCTGGTTCGGGGAGGATCAGCCACAGACGCGGCCACAGGACGGCGAGGTCCACGCCGTACGCGGCCTCGACGCGGTCCGCCGTCGCCTGCATGCGGTCGCCGTACCAGGTGGGCCGGGCCGGTTCACGCAGCGCGATGCGGTCACGAGCCGCTGAAAGGGCCTGGATCCGCTCCCAGGTGTCTCTCGGGATCGTCACCACGCCGTCCGCCACCGCACCGGCGGGGCCGGCGTGTCCGACGGCGTCCTCGACCTTCGCATCCCCTTCCTTCCACCGATGTGTACGCCGTGCGGTGAGGACCCGCGAGAGCGGGTCCCGGCCGAGCCGCAGCCAGAACTGCTCGATCGCACCGCCGAGGAACTGCGCCGCGAGCGAGGCCGCGGCCGCGGTGAGAAGAACGACGGCCACGACGAGCGCGGCGGCGCCGGTCCGGTCCAGCGCGGGGCGGGTCGCGAGGTCGTCCAGGGCGCCGCGCAGCCGGTCGAGGTCGTGCCAGTGACGATGCCCCAGGGTCGTGCCGGCGGCCGCGACGGCGAGGAACAGGGCGCCGGGCAGCACCAGCAGGTTGAGCCAGCGTTCGGTGAGCTTGCTGCCGAGGGTGGCGAGGAGAGGATTCATGGGGTCGAGGGTCCGGGGGTGTTCACCGGGCCGGGCTCAGCCGCGACTTGAGCATGCGCGTGTCATTGACGGCGCAGTGCGGGGCGGGCAGCAGATCGCGGGCCCGTTCGAGCCGGGAGCAGCGAGCCGGCCCCGGGCAGACGGCCACCTTGATGTGGGCCAGGACACCGGGTGCCCGGGAGCTCCGGGACTCGCCCAGCAGCCCGCCCGCGTACCCCGCCCTGCGCAGCACGTGGTCCAGGTCGTCGTAGCCGCCCGCCACCGCGGCGTCGTCCGCGTCCCCCGACCGGATCAGGGTCAGTACGCGCTCGGCCGCCGTCCGCACCTCGGACGGCCGCGCATGGTTCGACGAACCGAGCAGAGCACACAACGCCGCTGCCCTCTGGGCGAGTTCGGCGTGATCGGGCGGTACGGTCATGCGCCAAGTGTGCCGCAGAATGAGCCCGGTCGAGGATGATTGCTGTGGTGACGGCGGGTGGAGTCGCATGGGGGAGTTCGGCAACGTGCGGGAGGATCGGGACCGGCTCGTCCGGGCCGTCCGTGATCGCGTCACGCGGTCGGCGACCGTGGACCGGCGTGTGGACAGGGACGCTGTCTTCGGCGACGAGGCGGACACCGAACTGCGGTCACTTCTGCGGATCGTGGACACGAGGACCGACATGGAGGCCCGGCACGTGGCCGGCTGGCTGCTGGCAGCCCGGTCGGCGGCCGACCCGGGGGATCACGGCCGTGTCCACGGGTGCATGGCCGGAACGCTGCTCTTCCCGGTGTGGGTGGTCGATCCGGGACTCGTACCACCGGAGTTGGCGGAAGGGTATGCGCGTACCGATCCCGCCGTGCGCCCCGACCCGGCGAAGGCCGACGGTCCCGCCGACTGGGCGGGCGAGTGCGCCGCGGGCATGATCGCCGCGGAGGGGCGGCAGCACAATCCGCCGCCCGACGCCACCGAAGATGTCCGTCGGCTCTACGAGTTGGCCGCGCGCTTCGGCGCCATGACACCGTCGCGTGACATGCGGCTCGCCGTCGCGATCGGATGCGGCAGCCTCGCCGTGCTCGCGACGCCGGAGGACGACCCCGCGTACGCCGCCCGGCTCGACGTCCTGAGAAACGCGGTGGCCCTCGCCGGGACGGCCGGCCTGTTCGGGGACCCGGGCGTCGACCGCGTCCGGGCGGCCCACCAGGCCCTCAAGGGCATCCCGGCCGATGCGCCCGGCCGGCTCCTCGCCCTGAGCGATCTGGGCATCGCGTTCCTGGAACGCTATCGGCGGTCCCACGACGCCCAAGACCTGGACGAGGCCGTCGGCATCGCGCGTGACGTGCTGGCTCAACTCCCGCCGGAGAGCCCGCATCTGCCCCACTGCCTCGGCACCCTGGCGGGCGCGCTTCTGCTGCTCCGGCAGCGGGAGGGCAGTACGCCGGAGGAGTGCGACGAGGTGGTGGACCTGTTCCGCAGGGCCGCACCGGGCGATCCGAAGGGACCGGCGGTTGCGGGCCTCAACCTGGGACTGGCGTTGATCCTGAGGGCCCAGCGCACCGGCCGCGTGGACGACCTGCACGAAGCGGTCCGGGTGCTGACCGAAGCACTCGGAGCGGCCCAGGACCCGGAGCGGAGCGCCTCGATACGCCGGGTCCTGGGCAACGCGCACCGTGCCCTCTTCACGTTGATCGGTGATCCGGCCGATCTGGACGCGGCCATCACCTACCTCTACGACACGGTCGCCGCGGCCGGTGAGACAACTTTTCGCACCGCGCCGCAGCTACTCGCCCCCGCCATGGCCCTGTTCGCGCGCTTCGAGCGCGATACCGAACGGAATGCGGCGGACCTGGCCGAGGCTCTGCGGCTGCTGCGGCAGGCCGTGGCACTCATGCCGCCGAGCCACCCGGAGCGGCCCGTGGCGCTCAACGATCTCGGCGAGGTGCTGAAGAGCAGCTACGAGCGCACAGGCGACGCGCAGGAGCTGAACGAGGCGGTGCAGGCACAGCGGGAGGCAGTGGCGCTCACCCCCGAGGGGCACGAAATGCTCGGAGTGAGGCTGCTCAACCTGGGCTCCACGCTGGGTCTGCGACACCTTCTGACCGAGGACGGCGAGGACCTGCGGGAAGCCCAGGAGTGCTCGCGCCGGGCCGCGGCACTCCCCGGACCGGGCCGCGCGCATCAAGCGATGCTGCTGGGTGCGGCGGGGATCAGCCGGATGACGGGCTTCCAGCGTGCTCCCGACCTGGCCGCCCAACTCGACGAGGCAGTAGGGCTCTTGAGGCAGGCGCTCGCCCTCACTCCGGAGGGCGACCCGCTGGTGGCCCGGCGACGCCACAACCTCGCCATCGCCCTGTTGGCCCGCTGCGCCCACACGCTGCGGCTCGGCGACGCCCGCGAGGCGCGGGAGCTGGCCGACGCGGTGATCGCGTCGCTGCCCCCGGACTCTCCCGCTCTGCCGGGTGCCCTGGCGGTAGCGGCGAACTCGCGGCTCCTGAGCCCGCGAAACCTGTGGTCGTCGGCCGCTCGGGGCGAGGCGGTGGCGCTGCTCCGCAGGACGGTCGAGGTCACACCGCCCGGCCACCCTCTGCGGACGCTGCGACTGACCAACCTCGGCACCATCCTGCGGGACCGGGGGCCGCTGCGCCGTCGGCGTCGGGCCGATCTGGTCGAGGCGGCCGAGGCGTTCCGCGAAGCAGCCCTGGAAACGCAGTGCGCCCCCTCCCAGCGCCTGGACGCCGCACGGGCGTGGGGCGAGGCCCGGGCGGAGCTCGGTGACTGGGCCGGCGCCCTGGACGGCTACGCGACGGCGGTCGACCTGCTGCACGCCGTCGCACCGCGCCATCTCGTCCGCGACGACCAGGAGTTGCTGCTGAGTCGGACCGTCGGGCTCGGCGCCGCGGCAGCCGCGTGCGCGGTTCGCTGCGGCCGCCCCGGTCTGGCGGTCGGACTGCTCGAACAGGCCCGAGGGGTGCTGCTCACCCACGCCTTCGACGCGGACAGCGATCTCACTCGGCTCAGAGAAGCGGCCCCGGACCTCGCCGACCGCTTCGAAGAGCTCCGGGACGCCCTCGACACGGCCACCCACGGCAGCGATCAGGGGTTCCTCGACGAAGGACCCCCTGGCCAGGGGCGCGTGGCTGATGCTCAGGCCGACCAGCGGCAGCGACTGGCCGCCGAATGGCGGGAGTTGACCGCGCGGATCCGCACCGAACACCCGGAACTCGGCCTGCTGCGGCCGGTGCGGGAGTGGGACGAACGGGAACTGTGCGCTACGGCCGCTGCGGGCCCCGTGGTCCTCGTCAACGTCTCCCCGCACGGCAGCGACGCACTGGTCGTCACCGAACGTGCCATCGACGCCGTACCGCTCCCCGGACTGGACCCACGGACGACGGCCGCCCGCCGGCAGGCCCTCCAGGACGCCTTGCTGCGTATCGAGACGCCCGGAACGTCCGGGGCCGACCCCCTGCGCTCGCAGCAAGTCGTCAACGACACCCTCGACTGGCTGTGGCGGACGGTCACCCGACCGGTCCTCGACCACGTGGGCATGTCGGCGATGCCCGCAGGACCGTTGCCCCGGGTGTGGTGGTCGCCCGGTGGTGTCCTGGGCACCTTGCCGCTGCACGCAGCGGCACCCGAGGGTGCGCCCGGAGCGCTGGACCGGATCGTCTCGTCGTACACGCCGACGCTCCGGGCGCTGCACCACGCCAGGCAACGCGCGGCCCGCCCGGCGGGCACCGGCGCGCTCGTCGTCGGCGTCGGCGAAGCCCCCGGACTCGCACCCCTGCCCGCCGCCCGCCGCGAGGCCGAACACCTCGCCGGGCTGCTGCCCGGGGCCCACGTGCTCACGGGCGAGGCTGCCACCCACACCGCGGTGGTCTCCGCACTGCCCCGGCACGCGTACGCGCACTTCGCCTGCCACGCCGCGGGAGATCTCGAGCGCCCCTCCGCCGCCAGGCTCGCCCTGCACGATCACACCGACGCCCCGCTGACGGTCCGTCACCTCGCCCGGCTTCGGCTGCCGTCGGTCCGCCTCGCCTACCTCTCCGCGTGCGACACCCTGCGTACCAGCCCCGAACTCGCCGACGAGGCCGTCCACATCGTGAGCGCCCTCCAGATCGCGGGCTTCCCCCATGTCGTCGGCTCGCTGTGGCACGTCGACGACACGATCGGGGCCGGTGTCGCGCAGAGCGTGTACGAGGCGCTGATCAGGAGCGACGGCACGCTGGACGTCGACCGGACGGCGGAGGCGGTGCACGGAACCGTGCGCGCGCTGCGTGACATGTACCCCCGGACGCCGAGCCTGTGGGCCTGCCAGGTACACGCAGGGCCCTAAGGGCTGCTGGGTGCAGGAGCTGCCTGCCCAGGGTCGTGCTCGGGGTCTCGTGGCAGTGATGTCAGGATCTCGATCAGCGCGGCGGTGGCAGGTGGGTCCGGCGGGTCGCCGTACGTGGCCGCGTAGACCTGGCGGGCGTTGTCGGTGAGCTGTGTGGTGTGGATGCCCGGCGCCCGATGGGCGCGCAACGCGAGCCCGTTGAGTATCGCGACACCCATTCCGGCGGCCACGAGTGACTGTGAGACGACCGTGTCGTCACAGGCGTAGGCGATACGCGGTGAGAAGCCGGCCCGCTCGCACGCGGTGATCGTGGCCGCCCGACAGCGTTCGCAGCCGCCGACCCAGGCGGAGTCGCGATGGTCCTCGAGACGCTGATGGGGTTGGTCACTGACGAGATGGAGGGGGTCGTCGAGCAGATGGGTGAGCCTGATTCCTTCCTCCTCCAGCGGAGTGTCGGCGTGCCGGAATATCAAGGCGATGTCGACGTGCCCGGCACGCAGCAACCTCAGTCCGTCGTCCGGATGGGCATCGACGAGGTTCAACTCGACTCCCGGGTACCTCCGGGACAGTTCGACGGCTGCCCTCGGTACGAGGGTGCTGAGCACCGTCTGGAAGCCGGCGAGTCGTACTCGTCCGGCACGAAGTCCCACGCGCGCGGCCAGTTCGACGGACGCGGCATCCAGTCGCCCCAGGATCTCGGTGGCCCGCTGCGCCAGTAGTTCCCCTTCGGGCGTGAGCCGGATCCCGCGGCCCACGCGTTGGACGAGCTTGGCTCCGGTGGCGGCTTCCAGCCGCCCCAGGTGGTGGCTGACCGACGGCTGCGAGTAGTGCAGCTGCTTCGCGGCCTCGGTCACCGATCCGTGCCGGGCGACCGCCGCCAGCACCGTGAGGTGGGTCAGGTTCAGCATTCATCAAGTTTATTGATGGGACCGGCGCGGAGTTGGCATAGGACGTCATGCCATCGGGAGGGCTACCTTCGCCTTGTGGCCGAGCTGATGGGACGAAGCTCGACCAACCGGAGGAAAGGAATACGAACCATGTCACTTGCTCGCGTCCAGCACATTGCCGTCTCGCTCGACGGGTTCGCGACCGGCGAGGGCCAGAGCCTCGAAGCGCCGTTCGGCCACGCCGGCGAACGGCTGCACGAGTGGATGTTCGCCACCCGGTGGGGCCGCGCGATGCTGCGTCAGCCCGGTGGCTCGGGCGGCGTCGACGACGCCTTCCTGCGGCTGTTCACCGCCGGGATCGGCGCCGAGATCATGGGCGCCGGGAAGTTCGGGTACCCCGGCTGGCACGAGAACCCGGACTGGAAGGGGCCATGGGGTTCCAACCCGCCGTTCCACACACCGGTCTTCGTCCTCACCCATCACCCGCGCCCGTCGATCGAGATGAAGGGCGGCACGACGTACCACTTCATCGACGCCTCGCCTGCCGAGGCGCTCGAGACGGCTCGCGAGGCCGCGGGCGGCCTGGACGTACGCATCGGCGGTGGCCCGACCATGGTCCGCGACTTCCTCACTGCCGGGCTCATCGACCACATGCACATCGTGGTGGTCCCGATCCTGCTCGGCCGAGGCGTTCGTCTCTGGGACGGGCTGGAGGGCCTGGAGAAGGACTACGAGGTGGAGAGCGTCTCCACGCCCAGCGGGGTCACCCATGTGTCGTTCACCCGCGCGGGTCTGTGAACCGCCCCCGTCGGCAGGCGGGGGCGGTTCGGCGTCGTCCGGGCCGACGGGCAGCTCTCGGACCGCCTGCTGGTGACTCGTCAGTGCCGGGCGCAGGACCAGGCGCCCATGCCCTGCATGGCGGCGAGCCGCCTGGCCGTGGCGATCTGCTCCCTCTTCGTGGCCAGATCGGCGCGCGGCGCGTACTTGAGGCCGCCGGCCGCCGCCCAGCTCGACCGGGTGAACTGCAGACCTCCGTAGTGGCCGTTCCCCGTGTTGGCCTTCCAGTTTCCGGAGGACTCGCACTCCGCGATGGCGTCCCAGTCGACACCGGCCTTGACTGCGGCCCGGGGCGCGGAAGCCTGGGCGGCTCCAGCACCGAAGAGCAGGACCGGGGCACACGTCAGAGCTACCGCCAGCGACCTGACAGGCAGTCCGTACCGGTGGTTCATCTGGTGACGGCGCATCAGCAACCCTCTCGCTCGGAGGCCCGGCCGCGAGCGCGGCGGAGCACTACCGAACGTAAGCGGGCAGCGTCGTCGCGGCACACGGAGAGCGTCCATCAGCGGCACCCGGTCGTCAGGAGCAGCCCGTTCGGCGGATCGGTGAGGCGGCGCAGGGTGTGTGATCGTCCCCGCGCCGCGGCACAAAGGAAGGCCAAGGCGTCCTCGACGGCCCGGGTCAGGAGACTCCGAGGAAGATGCCGCCCGGCGTGTTGAGATCGTCGTTGTACAGGTGGAACGCGCGCAGTGACCTGGCTACCTCCCGCTGGGAGATGAAGGCATCGCGGTCCAGGTCGAGTCGCTGGAAGATCGCCGCCGCATCACCGTCGGAGAAATCGCAGAAAGCCAAGTACCTGGCGAACTCGTCACGGTTGATCCGCTTGTCACCGTCGACGTCCAGGACGGTGAAGATGGCCTGGGCGATGTCCTCCAGCACCTGGGACGCGTGCGCGCCATAGCCGGCAGCGCGGTGCGCCGCGACGAACTCGTCCTGGGACAGCCGGTCCCGTCCTGGTGTCGCCTGCGCGAGGAGCCCCAGCCATTGAGCCCAGTAGGCCCGCTCCAGCGCCTTGATCTTGGTGTCACTCTCGGCCAACCCGTAGCCGGTGACGTACCGGTGCACGATCCGCTGGTAGTTCTCCCAGGTGACGTATCGGTCTTCGTCGGTGTCCAGCGCGGCGAAGAGCCGCCGGAGCCGACGGGTGAGGGGATCGGCTGTCGCCATGGTTCCAGGTCCTCCGGGGAGCTCATTGACAGTGCCTGCACAGTGAATCGGTGTCGTGGGTGTCGTGGCCACGGTCGGTGGCTGCTCTTTCTGGCGGCCGACTCTCTGAGGAACTGACTTCGGCGTGTGAGACGTGCCCGGGCCGCGGGAGGTTCACCCATCGAGGCACGATCTCGTCTCCGGCCACGGTGACCGGAGGACTGCCCGGTTACCGCCGGTGGCCGACAACGGCGCAACGTGTCTCCACCACCCGGTCACGCCGATCACGTAGCGTCTGCGCATGACTGTTTCCCTGTTGCTGCCCGGGCCGGGCGGGAGCATGTCCGAGACCGTGGGTACCGAGGTCTTCCACCACGACGGCGAGGAGGACCACTACGAGTACGAGATCCATGCCAGCGGGGCTCTGATCGTGTGGAGCATCAAGAGGGGCGCGGCCGACGCGGTTCTCGAGGCATACGGGCCGGGGGCCTGGCTCAAGGTGAGCGGGTCGGTCTACCAGCCGTAGGCCGGGGCGTTCGGCGCAGCCGGCGGGTCGAGCTCTGGACGGCGCACGGTTCCGCCTGGCGGTCAGGTGGTCCTGCGGCCCGGAGGGAACTCTTTTCCGTCGCGGTCGGAGACCGTGGCGAAGCACGACGTGGCCCATACGGTGAGGCAGTCCGTCTCGTGGATCGTCTCGAGCGGGTGGTCGTTCCACGTCCCGTACGACGTGACGTACACAGCCTCGCCGGGCTTCAGCCAGTAGTCCTGGCCCCATGGCTCGAGCCACAGCTGCAACTGCTCCTTGCCGTCGTTCTGCACCAACATCGGGACTGGGTTTCCCAGTTGGCGGATCGCCTCGAAGCTGTAGTCGCCGGCCTCGGCCATGTTCGTCTTCAGCGGGTCCATGATCCGGTCGATCGCTGCCCGTCGAGGGTCCTGTCCGTTCACCCGGTGATTGTGGACCGGGGATCGCAGCCGAGAACAGTCCGTCGGCGAACAGACCTTTCACCGGGTGCGGTCGGTCGGTATCCCGCGGCCGGGGCTGCCTGCTCATCGCTGAAGTCGGAACGAGCCCGCCACCACGGCATGAGTTGGGCGGCACCGAACGCGACCTCGACGATGAAGCGGCTTCAGACCGACCGCGGGACAGCGTGCGCCGTCGCCCGCCACGGCGAGGAGGTGCGGGGCGCGCCGGAGACCGCCGACGGGCATTCCGGGCTGTCGGAGGACGAGGTCCCGATCATCGACGCGCGCCGGCCCAGATCGCCGCGGTGCGCGCCGACCTCGAAGGGCGCGCTCGTACCGCCTGTCCGCCGCGGCCGGTCGGTCTGACCGGCCGCGCCGACCACGTGCGGGGCCGACCGGCGGCTGGGCCGCGTATCGGCCGGGCCAGACATCGGCATGGGCCGACGAATGGGTTGACGAATGTCACACACCCAAGAATCGGCCTCAATGGCTCTATTTCGGGCATAGCGGCCACGCTGCCGTCACCCCTGCCCTGTTAGCGTCGCCGTCGTCCGGGATCGTGCCGCTCGCAGGACCGTCGGGCGGCGTGCACCTCCAAGCCCCGGTGCCCCGGGCCACCGCCCCAGCGCCGCCCCCGGCCTCCGACGGCGAGCGCGGACCGAAGCCCTCGGACCTGAAGTGACCGCAGAAGCACAGCAGGACGGAACCCCCATGCTCCGAACGCACCTACCGCGCCGCGCAGTACGGTGCCTCGTCACGGTTCTGGCCACCGGAACCGTGGTGGCCGGGCTCGGGACCACGGGCGCGTCAGCGGCCGGCACCGGTTCGCGTGCGAGCGCGAAGGTCGGCGGTTCACAGGTCACCTGCACATCGCACCGGGCCGGACTGGCGAGCCGTCTGTCCCAGGACATCGCCGGCGCGCTCCGCGGCCGCCAGGGCGCCTCCGCTCTCGCGATCTACGACCGCACCACGGACACCTCGTGCACCTTCCGGGCCGGCGCCCGGTTCGACTCGGCGAGCGTGGTCAAGGTCACCGTCCTCGGGGCTCTTCTGCGCAAGGTCATGGAGGAGGACCGTCACCTCACGCCCCGCGAGGTGTCGCTGACCAAGGCCATGATCACCAAGTCGGACAACGACTCGACATCAGCGCTGTGGCGCCAGCTCGGGCCGAAGAGCGTGCAGCGCTTCCTGGATCTGGCCGGGATGCGGGAGACCGTTCCGGGGCCGAAGGGGTTCTGGGGCCGTACGCAGATCACCGCCGGTGACCAGCTCAAGCTGCTCCGCCTGCTGACCTCGGGCAACACCGTCCTCGATCAGGACGCCCGGGCCTACGCGCTCGGCCTGATGAACCGCGTCGTCCCCGCCCAGCGGTGGGGCGTACCGGCCGGGGCCTCCGGCACGGCGACCGTCCATCTGAAGAACGGGTGGCTGGAGCGAGAGACCAAGGGGTGGCGGGTGCACAGCGTCGGTGTGTTCACCGGCCGCGGTCACGATTACGGGATCGTGGTGCTCTCCGACGGCAACCGCACGATGAAGGACGGGATCGCGGGCATCCAGGGCGCCGCGCGCGCGATCAACCGCGATCTTCCCTGAGCTCGGCACAGGCACAGGCACAGGCACCGGCACCCGCGCCCCCCGAGTAGAGCGAGCGCACCGCCCGACACCGCGAGACCTGGGCCCCACGTCCTGGTGCACGTCCGTGCGGGGACGCAGAGCAGGCAGCGCGCGGCCCGGCAGCACGCGGACCTGCCGGTCACGCCACCGACGGCCACGCCACCGACGGCCACGACGCTTCGACATCCGCCGGACCGGCCGCCACCTGGTCCTCCGCAGCGGAGACCGAGGGGTCGCAGGTGTCACCGGCCCCCTCGTTCCGTACGAGTCCAGGCCGCGCTCGCTCGTACGCCTCGCCATGAGGTCGACGCATCCACGCAGACCCCGGTCGAAGGCCGGACCTTCTGCCCGTCCACGGCCCCGGCCGACTGCTATGACATCGCGCCCCCGTCGCGCAGTGTCATTGCATGAACACGCCTGGTCGAGGTGCGGCGTCACTCAGGATGGGTGTCGTTCGGGCCGCACACCGTCGAGGTGCACGTCGGCGGCGGACGACAGAGCCTGGAACCGAACCGGAACGTGGTCTCGCGCGGCGTCGAGGTGCACCTCACGCTCGACGCTCGACGAAACGACGGCCGTCAGCCAGCCGTGAGCTGCGCCGTCGTACCGCCGGAGCCGACGGCGCCCGGGGAAGGAGCGACCGATGCCCACACTGCTGTCCGTGAACGTCGGCATGCCGAAAGACGTGTCCTGGCAGGGCAGGACCGTCTACACGGGTGTGTGGAAGTACCCGGTCCACGGGCCGGCCATGGTCCGCCGGCTCAACATCGACGGTGACGGCCAGGGGGACACGGCAGGCCACGGCGGCGAGCAGCGGGCCGTCCTCGTGTACCAGCTCGACTCCTACCGCCACTGGCAGCAGCACTTCGGACGCGACGACCTCGACTACGGCCGGTTCGGGGAGAACCTCACCGTCGACGGCCTGCCCGACGACGAGGTCTGCATCGGAGACCGGTACCGCATCGGCGAGGCCGAGTTCGAAGTCACCCAGCCCCGCGTCACCTGTTACCGGGTCGGCCTGCGCCTCGGCCGGCCCGAGATGCCCGCGCTGCTGGTCAGCCACCACCGCCCCGGCTTCTACATGCGGGTCCTCCACGAGGGACACATCCAGGCCGGTGACCGGATCGAGAAGACCGCGACGGGGCCCGGCAAGCTGACCGTGGCCGACATCGACGCGCTGCTCTACCTACCCGGCCGGGACCTGGCCAAGCTGCGCCTGGCGATGCAGATCCCCGCCCTGAGCCCCGGCTGGCAGGGCTCGTTCCGCGAACTGCTGGATGCCGCGGAGCGTCCGGACACCGCCGCCGCGCCCACCTCCGCCGGACCGGCCTGGGACGGCTTCCGCGAGCTGCGCGTGGCCGAGGTGGTCCGCGAGACCACGACAGTCTCCTCGATCCATCTGGGCGCCCCGGACGGGACCCCGCTGCCGCCCGCCCGCGCGGGCCAGTACCTGACACTGCGGATCCCCGATGCCGGCCAACCGGCCCTCGTACGCAGCTACTCACTGTCATCGAGCACCGAAACCGGCCACTACCGGTTCAGCGTCAAACATGAGCCGCACGGCACCGCGAGCGGCTATCTGACCACGAAGCTGCGCCCGGGTGCGGTCCTCGAAGTCGCGGCGCCTCGCGGTGAGTTCGTCCTCGCCGAAGGGACCGGCCCGGTCGTCCTCGTCTCCGCAGGGATCGGGCTCACGCCGGTGCTGTCGATGCTGCACGAACTCGCCGAGCGGGACAGCGGCCGTGAGGTCTGGTGGATCCACGGTGCCCGCAGTCCGCGGGAACATCCACTGGCGGCCGAGGCGCACGCCCTGATTGCTTCCATGCCGCACGCCCACGAGCATGTGTTCTACAGCGCGGCGACACCCGGGGAACGGCGCCGGGTCCACGCCGTCGACGGCCGCCTGACCAGGGACAGACTGACAGCGCTGTCGCTCCCGTCCGACGCGACCGCCTACATCTGCGGCCCCACCTCCTTCACCGCGGACATGCAGGAGGCACTCACCGCGGCCGGCATCGCCCCGGCCCGCATCCACACCGAGTTGTTCGGGACCCTGGCGTCCATCAACCCCGGCCTCACCGCGCAGGCCACCCGGCCACCCCACCAGCCGCCGGGACCTCCCGGCACCGGCCCGCTGGTCACCTTCGTCCGTAGCGGCATCTCCGCGCCCTTCCCGGACGGCAAACGCAGCATCCTGGAACTCGCCGACGCCTGCGACGTCCCCACCCGCTGGAGCTGCCGCACCGGCGTCTGCCACACGTGCACCACCAGCGTCCTGTCCGGTGGCGTCACCTACTCCCCGGCGCCGCTGGAGCTCCCACCCGACGGCGAGGTGCTCATCTGCTGCGCCCAGCCCGAAGGCGACATCGTCCTGGACATGTGAGGACGGCCGGCGTCATGCACACCCAACCCTCCCGCTGTCGGTCGCCACGCGCCCGGCTGCACCCTGCGTCCCGTCAACCGTCACCGAGGTTGCCCGTCAGCCTCCGTCTGCGTCGTACGGCGGAGACCGCCGATTCCAGACGGCGTCCAACCGGCCGATGATCCGGCGGAGTTCGCGTGCGCTTCGAGGTGTCAGGGCATGCGTCACGGTGTCGAGGAGAGAGCGGGCTTCGAGAGGGTCGGGGCAGCAGTACGAGTGCACGTTGCCCCACTCGTAGTCGTGCCACAACTCGCGCTCAGGACGGTGGACGTAGTCCTTCCACAAGCGCACGGCCGCGCTGATGTCTCCTGGTCGGAGATAGTTGCGGGTGCGCTCGAGACAGGCGATCTCGGACAGTGCGCGCGAGGACAGGCCGTCGATGACCGGGCGTGCGGCTGGTGTCCGGTGCCGGGACATACCGGTCCTGAGGTGGGCCGGCCGACTACGCGGCATGGGCCTTTCGGTTCGTCGTCATGCCGTGCATGGTGTCACGATCGCGGACGATGTCTCGAACCAATTCCCCTGCCCTGGAGGCTGTTTCACCAGTGGCGTCGCGCGACTCAGACCTCGGGAAGGGAGGGGTCGGGGGTCCAGGGGGCCGGTGCGGTGATGGCCCAGCGTTCGTGGTCCCGCCAGCCGCCGTCGATGTAGAGGTAGTCGGGCGACAGTCCCTCGTAGCGGAAGCCCAGCCGCCGGACCACGGCGAGGGATGCTGTGTTCGCCGGCTGGATGTTGGCCTCCAGCCGGTGGAGCCGCAGGTCGGTGAAGGCGTGCCGCAGAGTGGCGGTGAGCCCTTCGGTCATGTACCCGTGCCCTGCGGACGGGGCGAAGGCCGCATAACCAAGGGACGCGCCCTGGTAGCGGCCCCGGATGATCGAGTTGATATTGACCATGCCGGCGGCTGCTCCGGTCTCCCGGACACGGATCAGGAAGCCCAGGTTGGTGCCGTCCTCGAAGCGGCGCATCCAGACCCGGAAGTCCTCGGCGGTCGCGGGTAGTTGCATCCATGGCTGATGGAGCTCGGAGCTGGCCCGCACGAGTGTGCAGAACTCCTCCTGGTCGGAGAGGGCGAGCGGGCGCAGTTCAATCCGTGACGGCATCGTGGGCATGGGCCAACGTTACGGCTCCTGTGCCGTCAACGGCTCATCGGACCCCGCGGCGACCGCCTGGCTGCGGACACGACTGCGATAGCGCAGCGGTGACTCGCCGACCTCTCGTTTGAACGCCGTGCTGAAGGCGCTCTCCGACGTGTATCCCAAGGTCGCGCCGATCGCGCCGATACTGTCGTCGCCGGCACGCAGGGCGCGCTGTGCCAGCAGCATCCGCCACCGGTTCAGATAGGCGAGCGGCGGCATACCGGCCGCCGTCCGGAACAGCGTCGCGAAGGAGGTCCTCGACATCGTGGCAGCCTGTGCCAGGGTCTCGAGTCGCCACGGTTTGCCCGGGTCCTCGTGCATGAGGACCACCGCAGGATGGAGCCGCTCGTCGGTCAGCACCCGCAGCCAGCCCGGGGGGATCTCCGCCTGGTGGATGTAGACCCGCAGCATGTCCAGCAGGAGGAGTTGGCCGTGCTGGCGGATGGCGAACGATGAGCCGATGCGCCCGCCGGCCGCTTCGTCGAACAGGTGCACAAGGCGGTCGCGCAGGGGGGTGTCCGTTACGGAGGCGCGCACGAGACCCATCGGAGGCAGCGTGTGTGTGAACAGCTCCCGGCCGATCGGGTTGAGGTCGATGTGCCCGCCGAGAACGACGTCCGCGCCGTCTTCCTCCAGCGAGGTGAAGCCCACGCGTGTCACGTCGATCTCCACGGGGGGTTCGTCCTCGGGCCCTCCGCGAACCGTCAGCCAGGACCGGTGGTTCAGGAGGGCGACGTCACCCGCATCGAGGATCACAGGCCCGTCGCACCCGTCGGTGGTCACCCGGGCCCGGCCCCTGGCCACCGCGACGAACTTCAGTGGATGGTCGAGAGCTCCCTGGGCGATCCATGACCCGTCCACGGCGAAGCCGCTCGACATCAGTCCCTGGATCTCGATGAGGTCGAGCACCCCGGACAACGGGTCGCCGCGCATGGGTACACCATCGCGCACTCCGGACGACCGAGCAAAAAGACCGGGTGATCCGGCATTGCCCGTACAGATGAGTGCGGGCCGCCGATCACCCGGGCGCGGTATCGCGACCCGCTGAACGATCGCGAAAGGAATCAGGACTTTTAGGTATTCAGGATCCTCCCGTTGATTCCTAGCGTGAATGCATGACCCACAACCAGCACCCTCTCGGATCCGGATTCACGTCGGCATCGACAGCCGACGACGTCCTCACCGGCATCGACCTGACCGGCGTCAACGTGATCGTGACCGGAGGCCATGCGGGGCTCGGTCTGGAGACCACGCGGGCCCTGAGCAAGGCCGGCGCGTCCGTCACCGTCGGCGCACGCAATCCGCAACGCGCCACCCAGACCGTGGAGGGCATCGAGCGCGTCGAGGTCGGCAGGCTGGATCTGGCCGACCCGGCCTCCATCGAGGCTTTCACCGCCCGCCGTGCCGACTCCGGCCGACCGCTGCACATCCTGATCAACAACGCCGGTGTCCCGCTCCACGAGAAGCGGGAGGTCGACGCGCGCGGCTACGAGATGCAGTTCGCGACCAACCACCTCGGCCACTTCCAGCTCACCCTGGGCCTGCTGCCCGCCCTGCGGGCCGCCGGTGGAGCGCGCGTCGTCAACCTGTCCTCCGGTGGCCACCGGCTCAGCGACATCCGCTGGCACGACCTCCACTTCACCGAGGGCTACCAGAGCTTCCTCGCCTACGGCCAGTCCAAGACCGCCGCCGTTCTGTTCGCCGTCGAACTGGACCGGCGCTGGGCCGATGACGGGATCCGCGGTTACGCCGTGCACCCGGGCATCGTCGCCGGCACCAGCCTGAACAGCTCGGTGGGGGAGGAGCAGTTGAAGGCCACCGGCCTGATGGACGAGCACGGGCAGCCGGTCGTCGACCTCGAGCGCGGAATCAAGACCGTCCAACAGGGCGCGGCCACCACCGTATTCGCCTCCACCAGCCCTCTGCTGGAGGGGATCGGCGGCGTCTACCTCAAGGACAACGACATCTCGGAACTGGACAGGGACCCGCAGCCCCTCACGGGCGCGGAGAAGGCGCCCCCTGCCGACGTCGTGCAGTACGCCATCGATCCGCAGTCCGCGCGGCGGCTCTGGGAGCTGAGCGAGGAATTGATCAAGGGGTGACCACCACCCTGAGGCGGACCGCGGCAGCCGCCTCACCGGTCCGGGCCGCCGCCCCGCCGCGGCGGACACGGGCCCCACACCTGGTCCTCCGAGGAATCAGTCCGAACCGGTGTCGGCTCGTCTCCTGAGTACCAGCACGGCGGTGTCGTCCGTCGGTCTGCCACCGGTGTGCTGTTGCAGCTCACGGTGCACGGTCCTCGCGATATCGCGGGGAGCCACCTCGCCCCAGTGGGTCACGCGGTCCTCCAGCGGATAGAAGGCGCCCGCGGCGTCGCGGGCCTCGGTGACACCGTCCGTGCAGAGCAGCAGAGTGGAGCCGGGCGGGAAGTCGAACCATTCCACGGTGCGTGGCTCCGGAGTCAGCGACGCCAGACCCAGCGGCACCGACGGCTCGTGGCGCAGTGCCGGTCCCGCCTGATCGCCGTGCAGGATGTAGGGCTCGACGTGGCCACAGTTGATCGCCTGGGCTTCAGGACCGGAACTGATGCCGAGGACGAGGGCCGTGACGAACCGTTCCCGTTCTCCCGCCTGAGCCGCGAACGAGTTGTGCCTCAGCACCGAGTTCTCGAGGGCGTCCACCACCGCCGTGAGCGTGGGCTCCGACACCGCGGCCTCCCGGAAGGCCGTCAGCACGGCGAAGGCAGCGCTGATCGCGGACAGGCCCTTGCCCTGGACATCGCCGATGAACACACGGCTTCCGTACGGCGAGTCCACGACCTCGTAGATGTCGCCCCCGACCCGGCTGTCCTCCTCCACCGGCTCGTACAGACCCTGGACGAGCAAGTCGTCGGTCAACAGGGGAAACGGGCGAAGGATCTGACGCTGCAGGGCGGCTGCCGCTGAACGTAGCCGGGCGATCTCTCCCTCCCTGCGGACGCGCTGGGCCGCTCCGGCAACACTCAGGCCGGTGAACACGAGCGCGAAGACGACCACTCCCACATCCGCCGCCAGTGTGTCGAGCGGTGTGTCGATGAGTGAGGCGATGACGACGAGGTTGACCCAGACGGACGCGAACACGGTCTGACGGACGCTGCCCCTGCCGGCGAACAACGCCGGCAGAACGATGAGGAAGGGAGCGAGCCTGGTCTCCCTGCCGAGGAGAAGACCTGTCAACGCCAGGACCACCGTCACCCCGACCAGCGAGAACCACACGGTTCGCCAGGGGAGCGAGCCTGCGCGCGAGCCGCGGCTCTTCACCGCATCCGGTGCATCAGGATCGTTCGAGGCGTGCACCGTTGCTCCTGCCCTCCGGCCGACGTCGTGACAGCGCCCACGGTCCTGCCCACACGGTCCGGGACCGGTCGGAGCCGAGACTTCGCGCCGGAGCAGCAGGGCACCGAGGGCGCAGGGACATCCGTATCCCATGCCCCGGCGGTTGTACGTGAGGGAAGGTCGGCGTCACTCGGATGCCCGACACGGCGTGCGTCGAAGGCGGGCTCCGGCCGGGCGGTCACCGTCCCAGAAGTGCGCGGAGGCCGCTGAATGCCTCCCGGCCCGCCGGCCGTCCCGACCTCCTCGTCCTGGTGGCGGTCGGCTCGACGGACATACGGTTCTTTCGGGGCCGCCGGCGCCCGGACCGACCCGCGCAGGACGCGACGGGGCTGCTACGCATCGTCGTCGCCGAGCGCTTCCTCGACCCAGATGATCTTTCCGTTCGGTGTGTAGCGGGTTCCCCACCGTCGAGCGAGCGCTGCGATGATCAGCAGGCCCCGCCCGTTCTCGTCCTGTGCCCGGGCATGACGCAGGTGCGGTGATGTGGCGGCCTCATCCGAGACTTCGATCGTCAGTGAGCGGTCGCGTATGAGGCGTACCGTCGGGTTGCCGCTGGCGTGGCGGATCACATTGGTCACCAGTTCACTGACGATCATCTCTGTCGTGAACGTATGAGCCTCCAGCCCCCAGTCCTCGAGCTGGTGACCGGCTTTCTCCCTGGACTCGGCCACCGCGGCGGGCTCCCGGCTGCCCGTCCAGGTGGCGACGGACTCGGCGGGAAGGCGGTGGGTGAGGACCGCCAGAACGGCAGCCCCGTCACCCGGATCTTGCCCCAGCAGGCTGTGCACAATGCTGTCGCAGGTCGCTCTGGGGTCGTGGGCCGCATGGTGAGCCGCTTGGCGCAGCTGGGCCATACGCTCCTCCGCGCGGGCGCTGGGCTCCAGGAGCGACTGTGAGTAGAGGGTCAGCATGCTCTCCGGAGCCAGGGACGTACGGCTCACGTCGTAGCTCGCACCCTGTCCGAGTGGGGGCCCGACCGGCACGTCCACGATGGTCACGTCACCGTCGGCGGATGCCACGAGCGGGGCGGGCCAGCCGGCCGAGGCCGCCGCGAGTTCCCCGGTCACGGGGTCGTAGACGGCGTACAGGCAACGGGGAGAATCCGCGGTGGCGGGCGATGCCCCCGGCTGCGGACGGGCACCGGCGGGGAGGATATGACCGGTGGCATCGTCGAGATGAGCCAGTAGCTCGTTGGGCGGCAGGTCGAGCCCGGCGAGGGTGTCCAGGGCCGTGCGGAATCGCCCCATGGTCACGGATGCGTCGACTCCCTGCTGCGGAACCTGCCCGATGGCCAGACCGACACGGGCTCCGGACAGCGCGATGACATCGAACCAGACCGTCTGCCGGGATCCCGGTGTGTAGAAGTGCGCCGTCGTCACCCCCGAGAGCTCCGGGAACGTTCGCGGGAGCAGGCTCCGCTGGAGCGCGACGGCGGTGGTGTGCTCCCTGGTGTAGCAGCGCGCGTTCTCGATGTGAACGCATGCCTTGGCGCTCACCTGCTCGGCGAGGCTTACATCGAGGGTGTCGAAGGGGACGGGGTGGCGCGGTCCTCGATAGAAGCTGGCGAGCCCCAGGAGACGCCCGCGGGACGACAGGGGCAGCACGATCATCGAATGGACCCCGGCGTCCCTCAGGGCGCCTGCGCGAGCGGCGTCGTGCGTGAGCCAGTCGGACGGCGATGTGTGCGGGTCCAGCAGTCGGGGTGTGAGGTCGGCCATCACCTGCGTGTAAGGGGTCGGGGACACGAAGTAGCTCATCTCGCCGACGGCGTAGACGGGTTGCAGTTCGCCCCGCGACTCGAAGGCGGCCCGGCGCACGGGCACATCGGTGCCGACCGGCGGCGCCGGCGCCTCGCCTCCCTGCAGGACCGCGTCGATGAGGTCGACCGAGACGGCGCCGGCGAAATCCCGTGTGGCGACGCCGGCGAGTTCCTGCGCCGTCCGCATCGCGTCGAGTGTGGTGCCGATCTCCGCGTGCGCCTGGGCGAGAAGGTGCGCTGCCGTCCGGTCGCGGTCCTGCTCGGTGACATCGTGGATCACGGCTCCGACGCCGATGGTCTGCTGCTCGTCCAGGAGCTGAAATGCGGTGACGGCGAAGACACGGGGGTGATCATGACCGTCGTGCCCGCCGACCCTGCCCTGGACAGCTGGTTCGCTGCCGTCCAGCACCTGCTCGAGAACCGCGGCAAGGGGGAGGCGCGAGCCGAGGTCCGCCACGCGGTGCTGCAGTACGTCGCCGGCCGGGCGACCGCGCATGGCCAGGGCCGCGGAGTTGCTGCGCAGGACACGAAGCTCGGTGTCGTACACCTCCAGCCCGGCGCTGGACTGCTCGAACGCCGAGTACTCGAAGGCCGCTTCGACGTGCGCGGCCCGGAGGCTGGGAGCGGTACCGCGGATGTCGACGACAGTCTCTGTGCCGTGGCGCCCCACGCTGAGCAGCAGGGCGGCCGGCGCAGGGGCATCGCCCTGTGCTGCGAGGTGGTCCAGGAGGTCGGAGAGAAGGCGGCCGGCAGGCTGTCCCACGGGGTCGGCGGAGAGGGCAAAGTACCTGCCCGTGGGGTCACGCCAGCTGGAGACATTTCCGCTGTCGTCCAGAGTGAACGAACTCTCGTGTGCCATCAGCGGCACCTCCTCGCACAGCCCCGTCCACTGCCTCCCGCTACGCGGCAGCGATCCGGCTGTGCGGCATCCTTTCCAGCTTGACGGGGGAGCGCCGCGTCGGCAACCGGCAGCCGGCTCCCCGTCCAGCGCCACCTGCGCGCCCACCGCCACCTGCCCGATGGTCCGGCCCACCGCGCGGGGCCAGGCGCGTCCGAGTAGAATTGTCGGTCTGCAATCGTGCCCGGGTGCGCCTGTGGTCCACTCCGTCGGACAGCATCCACATCACCGCATCCACACCGTCAATGCAGGGCCGGGTGCCATGAGTTCGACCGCGCAGTCCTCCGCGAAAAGACTGGTCAGTCTCCCGCACTTCGCCATTCCGCTGGGATTCGCGGGTCTTGGCGGTGCATGGGCGGTAGCGGCTGTGACGCTGGGCGCGCCCGCGTGGATCGAGGTCACCTTCTATTCGATCGCCGCGGTCCTCTGGATTCTGTTCTCCACCGTCTACATCGGCGAGAGGCTGCGGAACACCCGAGAGTTCCGGGACGACAGGGAAAGCGCGGTCTCCGGAGCAGGGGCCGCATTCCTGCCCGTTGTCGGGATTCTGCTGCTCGCGCACTTCGGTCAGTACATGCCTCTGCAAGCGGCGAGAACTGTCTGCTGGATCCTCGTTGCCGCACTGGCGACCGTGGCCGCTCAGCTGTTCGCTCACTGGCTGACCGGGCAGCTGACGTTCAAACAACTGCATCCCGGATACTTCCTCCCGCTGGTGGCCGGGCCGTTCATCGCCAGCATCGGCCTTTCCAGCGTCCACGCCATTCCGGCTGCCAGGACGGCTCTGGGGGTCGGCATCTTCTTCTGGGTCATCATCGGCGGCGTCATCACCGCTCGACTCATCACGGCCGGCCCTCTGCCCGTGCCGGTCATTCCCTCGCTCTCCGTGCTTCTGGCCCCGCCGGCCACCGGAGGGATCGCCACGTTCTTCGCGTACCCCGGACCGGTCGGCCCCCTCCAGCTGGCCTTCTTCGGCGTCTTCATCATGATGGTGCTCATCCAGATCGCCCTGTTCAGGGCATACATCAATCTGCCCTTCAATCTGAATTTCTGGAACTTCACCTTTCCCGTCTCGGCTTCGGCCAACTACGGCCTGCACTGGCTCGGCGAGGCCACCTTCGACGGCCGGCGTCAGCTCGCCTGGGCGATCGTCTGCCTCGCCACCGTCATCGTGCTCTCGATCGCCGCGGCGACGGTGCGCAGCCTTCTTCCGGACCACAGAACCTGAGTACCGGCCCGTCTGCCGGCGCCGGTCACGGCCCGCGGTCCGGCCGTGCTTCCGCATGCTCCTCGGACTGGGCTCCGCCTGAGCGCCGGGCGTAGAAGCGGCCGAGCGGCTCGATGCTCAGTCCGTGCAGCACGATGCTGAGCATCACGGTCACCACCATGACGCGGACGATGAAGTCCGCCTGTTCGCCGGGCAGATCGATGACCGCGAGCGACCCGAACACGATCGATGTCACGCCTCTCGGGCCCATCCAGCCGAGGAACAGTTTGTCCGAGCGCTTCAGCCCGCTCCCGGTGAGCACGAGCAGTACAGGGAGCATGCGGACGAGAGTGACGACGAGGAGCGCGTAGAGGATCACCGAGGCATGGAAGCCGTCCCAGAAGGCGTTGTTGACGATCTGGCCGAACAGGAACCAGAGCGCGAGGGTCATGAGCGCGACGAGGTCGTCGGTCATGGCCGCCGCGTTCTCCGGGAGCCGGCGCATCGCCGGGGCGAAGAACACACCGGCCACGAAGGAGGCGACGAAGCCGTTCCCTCCCACGGCGGAGGAGAGACTGTACGCGGCCACCGGGACGGCGAGCACACCCAACCTCGTGGCCGAGGGATGAGTCCACCCGTGCGACCAGGACGTACGCAGCAGCCACCCGGCCGCACCGCCGACGACCAGGCCCGAGGCCAGCGCCCAGCCCGCCGCCTCGACCGCTTGCAGCAGCGCGTCCGCGTAGTCGGCATGTGAGCCGTGGGATTCGGCGGCAACGGCGACGCAGAGCAGAAAGATCGGCGAGGTGATGCCGTCGTTGAGGCCTCCTTCGACGTTGAGCACCTCGCGCAGCCGGGCCGGGATACGGGTGTCCCGGACGATGGCCGCCGTGGGCGCCAGGTCGAGCGGGACGACAATGGTCGCGAGGACCGCCAGCAGCCAGCCCGACTGATCGGGAAAGATCAGGTACCCGGCCAGAAAGGCGCCGCCCAGGGTGAGCGGCAGTGCACCGCCGAGAAGCCGAAGGACGAGCCCTTTCTCCCGTCCGAGGATTCCCCCGGGAACCTCGATGGCGTCCACGAAGAGCAGCAGGGCCAGAACGACTTCCACCGCGTGCTCGAACACATTGGTGTCGAGGTCGAACCGCAGCGGGGGATCCGAGCCTCCCGTCAGAGCGATTCCCGCGCACATCATCGCGATGGGTGCGGTGATGCTCCAGCGCGACAGCCGGTGGGCGAGAAGCGACCACACGAACAGAATTCCGGCAATGACCGCGACGGCAAGCATGCCACCCGCTTCCTACTCTGCGCGTCCCCCCGGGACTCGCAAAAGCTTAGGCGGGCAGGCCACGCAGCCGTTGACGACGCTGCCGGGGAATGCCTCGACTTCAATGGAAGCGCGGTCGTCCGGATCAATGCGCCGGCGTTCAGCCCTTCGCCGCCGCGCGGTACGGGCGGAAGAACTCGCGCAGTTCCTCGGCGTAGAGCTCCGGCTCCTCGAACGGCGCGAAGTGCCCGCCGCGTGCGGGCTCGGTCACGCGCACGAGGTTCGTCGTGCGCTCGAGCCACGCCCGCGGCGGCCGGACGACGTCACCGGGGAAGAGCGAGAATCCGGACGGCACCTCGACCCGGCGGGCGTGCTGCGCGGCCGGGATCGCCGCGTTCGCCCGGTACATGCGCATCGACGAGCCGATCGTCCCGGTGAGCCAGTAGAGCGTGAGATTGGTAAGGATCTCGTCCTTCGTGAAGCTCCGCTCGATGTCCCCGTCGCAGTCGCTCCACGCTCGGAGCTTCTCGACGATCCATGAGGCGAGCCCGGCCGGGGAGTCGTTGAGACCGACGGCAGCGGTCTGAGGCTTCGTACGGTGCATTGCGGCGTAGGCGCCCTCACTACCGCCCCAGGCCGCTACGCCCTCGAGCCAGGCGCGTTCCTCGGGTTCGAGGTCCGCCAGGTCGCCGGTGAACACGGGAACACCGGCGTCCGTTCGATGGACGGCCACCACCCGGTCCGGATGATCGAGCGCGAGGTAGCGGCTCACATGGCTGCCGATGTCCCCGCCCGCCGCACCGAACCGCGGGTAGCCGAGGAGGCCCATGAGTTCGGCCCACAGACCGGCGACGGCGATGGAGTCGAGAGGGGGACCGATGGGAGCGTCGGAATACCCGAAGCCCGGTACGTCGGGCACGACCACATCGAACGCGTCGGCAGGATCGGCGCCGTGCGCTCCGGGGTCGGTCAGGAGGGGGATGACCTTCGTGTACCGCCAGAACGAATCCGGCCACCCGTGACTGAGGACCAACGGCAGCACCGGACCTGACGACGCGACAGCCCGGGCGTGGACGAAGTGGATTCCGAGACCGCCGAGCGGCACACGGAAGCGAGGGAGCCGGGCAAGCGCCGCCTCCTGCGCCGGCCAGTCGAAGACGTCCGCCCAGTAGCCGACGAGTTCACGGAGGTAGTGCACGTCGGTCCCGAGGAACCACCCGGCGCTCTCGGGGCTGTCCGGCCAGCGTGTCGCGCGCAGCCGCGCCCGAAGGTCTTCGAGCACGGCGGGATCGGCCTGCGGGGTGAACGGGTCCGGCTGGGGCAGGGCTTCCGGCATGCGAGGCATGCTAACGGCGTCGGCCCGCGTTTCCGCCGCGCCCGCACCTGCGCGCCGCGACGAGGACGGAACCCGCTGCCGGTGCCCTGGCAGCCGGTACGCCCCGGGCCGACGAAGCCGTACCTACGCACGGTGGCGTCGCCGGCCCGGGACGATCCCGGGCTGTCAGTCCAGCGGCTCGATCCAGACGTTCCTGAAGCGGACCTTGTTGCCATGGTCCTGGAGCCTGATCGCGCCCGCCGCGGCCGATTCCGCGTCGCCCGCGCCGGTCGGGCCGTCCACCGCGACGTTGTCGTGCACCTTCTTGCCGTTCCACACCACGGTGATCCTGGAGTCATCGGTCTTCTTGCCCGCGGCGTCGAAACGGGCCGCGCGGAAGACGATGTCGTACGTCTGCCAGGTCTCCGGTGCGGTGGAGGCGTTCAGGTCCGCGGCCTTCTTGTTGTAGATGGACGCGGCCTCGTTCGCGGCGAGTTTCGCCACTTTGAACGAGTCCAGGATCTGGATCTCGTACCGCTCCTGGAGGTAGATGCCGCTGTTGCCGCGGTCCTGCCCGGTGACGTCGTCCGGCAGCTTCGGCACCCGGAATTCGGCGTGCAGTCTGAAGTCGCCGAAAGCCTGCTTGGTGCGGATGTCACCGCAGCAGACCTCGATGGAGTTGTCGGCGGTGTGCGGCCATTCGGCGCTGCGGCCGTCGGTGTGCTGCCAGGCGGTGGAGACGCTGCCGCCGGAGAACAGGTCGATACGACTGCCGGGTCTGCGCACCTCGATCATGTCGAGGTTGACGTGACCGGTGTCTTCGGCCCGGTAGGTGTAGGTGATGGTGTTGCGGCCCTTGCGCAGGGCGAGCCGCTCGGTCTTGGTGGACCAGCGGTTCCAGGCGCCGGTGAAGGGGAGGCCGGTCTGCTGTGCCTGGCCGCCGTTGACGCTGACACCGAGGGTCTTGGTGCCGGTGAAGGGGTGCGGCCCGTTGGCGTACCGCAGTCCCACGTCGTAGCTGCCCTTCGCGGGTGCCTCGACCTCGAAGGTCGCGGTGGCGCCCTGGGTGCTGAAGCCGTCGACGAAGCCACCGCCCGTGTAGCCGGCGTGCTCGGTGTCGATGTCGGCTCCGCCGGACAGGCGCGCCGATTCCGCGTCGTACGAGGTGGTGGGCTGCTCGGGGCCGGGGCGTGCGTTCAGCGTGTACCAGGCCTCGGTGGACCAGAGTTGCTCACCGGCGTCCGAGGCGAAGGGGCGCGGTGAACGTACGTGCACCACCCGGTCGGTCTTGAGGCCGGGGATGGTGAGCCGGACGGTCCGACGGTCGGCGGAGAGCCGGGCGCCCGTGACCGGGAGCACCTCTTCGTCGACCTTGGGGCCTCCGTACGCCGGGGTGGGGACGTAGCGCCACTGCTCGACGGAGTAGGCGCCGTTCGTCAGCTTGGCGGCCGTCTCCTCCGACAGGGGCTTGGTGTAGGTGAGGTCGAAGCCGTCGCGGGTGGCGCGCATGGTCTTGATGTCGAAGGCGGTCCTGCCGTTCGGCGTGAGCTTCTGCAGGCCGAAGCGGAGTTTGCCTTCCTGGCCCCAGTTCCCGTCGGCGCCGAGGCCGCCGGCGTAGATGGCACCGTCCGGTCCGGTGCTGATGCGGGTGATGCCGGCCTCCAGGCCCTGGGTGTGCCGGAACACGGCGCCCTGGTATTCGCCGTCCACCTTCTCCAGGTCGGCGCGCTGGAGCCCGCCGTAGGTGACGTCGCCGAAGAGCATCTGCCCGGCGAAGGGGCCCTTCTCCAACAGCATCGGTGTGCTGGGGGAGTTGGCGATCTCGTTCTGCGGCAGCCAGAGCACCGGCTTGCTGACCGTCCGGTCGTCGAACGGGCCGTCCGGGTTGGTGTAGTGGTTGAAGAAGCGGTCCTGCTCGACGTGGACCAGCTTGGAGGCGGGCAGCCAGCCGCCCTGGTTGTCGGTGACGAACAGCTCGCCCTGCGGGCCCCGCCCGATCCCGTTCGGCGTGCGGAGGCCGCCGGCCAGGTAGGTCACCTTGCCGGTCTTCTTGTTCACCTTGATGGTGGTGCCGCGGTTCGCGGCAGGCTGCGGATCGGTGGTCGCGCCGCCGTAGTTGATGGCGACCGAGAGGTTCAGATAGAAGTCCCCCTTCTCGTAGAGCAGGCCGAAGGCGAACTCGTGGAAGTTCCCTCCGTAGGGCCACTCGGCGATCTTGCGCATCTCGTCCGAGGCGTTGTCGGCCTCGATGTCGGAGAGTTCGGTGAGCTGGTGCTTCTCCGAGACGTACAGTTTTCCGTCGACGTACTTGATCCCCATCGGCTCCTTGAGCCCACCGGCGATCTTCTTGTAGGTGACCTTCTCCGGGCCGGTGTCACCCGTGACGTGGTCGAGGACGTACACCTCTCCCTCCGTCTTGGTGCTGCCGCCCCACGTCGTCACGGCGAGCCGCCCGTCCGGCAGCCAGTCCATCGCGGAGACCTGCGGCTCGAAGCCCTTGGGGCGCAGATCGGTGAGGGTATAGCCGGGATTGACCGAGGTCAGCGGGAGGCCGTCGCCGGGGGTGTCGTAACTGCCCTCGCACTCCTTGCGACCGGGAGCGGTGACGCGGACGACGCCGGCGTCGGTGCTGAGTACGGACTGGGGGACGAGCGTGAAGTCGTCGGCGCCCGGCGGCTTCCACTGCAGTGTGACCTGCTGGTCGCCGCCGCGGTCGAAGTGGTCGATACGCAGGGCGTGGTAGCCGGGGGTCAGGGCCGACTCGCCGTCCTTGGGCTCGGCACCGTGCAGCCCGTCGTGGTCGATGACCTTCTTGTCGCCGATGAAGAGGCGGGAGCCGTCGTCGCTGATGAGGCGGAAGGCGTACGTGCCGTCTGCGGGGACGTTGATGTTGCCGAGGATCTGCGACACGAAGTTGTCGGTGAAGCCGAAGCCCTCCGTGGAGGACCAGTCGGCGGTGGGGATCAGCTTGTCGACGTTGGGGGTCTGGGCCGGTTTGAGATCGCAGAGCTTGCTCAGCGGGGACTGGACGTCGAAGACGCGGAGAGTGACGCCGGGTTCCTGGGGCGGTAAGTCCGCGAAGGGCTTGTCGCCCGGAGAGGGCTTCTCGTCCGCGTCGGCGACAGGGGCCGCGAGGCCGCCGGTCAGCAGGGCCGCGAGGAGCAGCCCGGTGATTCTGCGTGGTCTGCGGCGAATGGTGCGGAGGGCCGGGGCCTTGCGTGGCGTCACTCTTCCTCCTGCTGGGCGCTGCGAGGCGGCGCGTCCGAGGTCCCGCCTCGAACGCGGAGTGGTTTTCGTCCACGTACGGGTGCTGCGGCGCGTTCCGCCGTGAGGCACGCAGACGTCCGTGCGAAATCGACGCCCAGCGTACGAAGGTCACCTCGAACCGTCCATACTTTGTCCTCAACGAGTGGAAACTTGCCGGGTGTTGACCATGAGGACTTCTCTTGCGTGTGAGGTCTCCGTGGTCGGCAAGGCCACGCGAGGAGCCGCGGTCCGGGCGGGCCGGTCACCCTCCGGGGGCCCATCTGCGTCCGGCGCGCAGGTCGCCTGCCCGAGAAGCGGGCGAGGTGCCTGACCCCTCAACTCGGGTCAGGCACCTCGCCTTGTGGTGGTCCTACCGGCTAGGGCGCATCCACCAGGATGCGTCCGTCGGCCGGGGTGCGCACGACGCCGTTGGCGTAGGCGGATTCCACGCGGGCCTGTTCAGCCGCGTTCGGGACCGCGTTCTTGCAGGTGGTGCCCGCGCTTGAACCCGACATCAGCTGGGAGCACGGGCCGGGCTTGGTGTCGGGCAGGCCCAGGTTGTGGCCGATCTCATGGGCTGCGATACGGATCTTGTCGTGGCCCTGGGTGACTGCCTGGCTGCCGAGTTCGACACGGGCCTGACCGCCCGGACGGACCGGTCCGAGGGTCGCCTGCGGCCAGCCGCTCGTGGCCACGATCTGGATCTCGGCCCGGGTTCCCGGCGCGGCCTCGACCAGCTTCACGTTGTCGACGTTCGAGTTCCACGCGGCGACTCCGGCGGCGATCGCCGCCTCCCAGCCGGCGGCACGGCTGTCGTCGTAGCGGAGTGTCACGGTCGCTGCCGTGGTTTTCGACTCGGCAGGCTCAGGCGCGGACGTGGCGTTCGCCGTCGGTGCCGTGATCAGGGTGACCGCTGCGGCGGCGCCGGCGGCCTTCAACCATAGGGAGTGCGGCATTGCTGTCCCTTCACTCGTGGGGGTCGGTTCCATGCGGAACCGAAAGTGCGGGAGAGGGCGGCGACTGCTGAACGGACGGAGTCCGGTGGGCAGTTGCCGAATCTCCCGGGGGATTCGGAACGTGCCCATCACCGCGTACTGGCCATGCCCCTGTCAAGTACGCCTCTGCGGAGTTGAGTTGGCGACGTCGACCTCGCTCAGCTCGTCGCGCACCTTCCGCGCGTCCGGATCGTGCGTCGTCCCCCAGCCCCCTCCGCCGTCACCCGGGCGGGATGCACCGGCGCTGTGGCTGCGGATCCTCTCCTACCGGCGACCACGGCGACTCGGGCGTGGCGCTACCCACCGCAACACACGCGAGAGGCCGGGCCTCTCAGCGCAGGCTCGTCGGCTGATGTGCGTCTGCAGCAACGTCACCGCCAGGTGGTGGTCGTAGTTCACCGCCATCTCCATGGGGGTGCGACCGTCGGGGTCGGGTAGCTCCGGGTCGGCACCGAACGCGAGTAGGACTGCAGTGGTGTGGACGGTCAGCGGCTTGCCGCTCTGCACAGCGCCGTCACCTTCAGCATCCATGGCATGCGTCAGCAGCGTCATGTTGCTGAACACTTCATCGGGGTCGCCCCCGCCTGCCAGCAGCCGTGCCAGGGTTTCGGCGTCTTCGAGTTCGACAGCCTGGTGGGCCGGCGTCCAGTAATTCTCCACAGCGAACGCTAACCCTCCACCCTCCCGTGCCACCAGCGGGTAGGGAACCGCTGAGCAACGCTCATGACGTCTGGGGCCGGGGCGCTCGCGCCGCAGCCGGTGGGCAGGTGCCACCACTGCCGTGGCAACACCTGCCCACCAACACACAGCAGTGTGCCGCTCCTTCACCTGCTGCTCAGCGCAAGGGTGCTTTCCGCGTCAGGCCCGGTTCCGGTGGCGATGAGCCGGGAGTGGACGAGGCCCGGGCGGGCCGCGTAGAGGCCGAGGACGGTCTTGGGCACGAGCAGCACGAGAAGCACCATCAGCGGTGTCTGCCAGCTGCCGGTGTCGCTGCGGAGAAGGCCCATCGTGAGGGGTCCGAGGGCGGCGAGAAGATAGCCGACGGTCTGTGCCATGCCGGACAGGCGTGCGGTGGTCGGGGGTGAGGGTGAGCGGAGAGCGAGGAGGATGATCGCGAGAGGGAAGGCGCTGCCGGTGGCGACGCCGGTGACGAGAACCCACGTCCAGGCGTGGGCGGGGGCGAGGACCAGGCCGCCGAGTCCCGCGGCCATGACGGCCAGGACAGCGAGGAGCAGGGGCCGCTGGTCGGTCAGTCGTGTGGCAGCGAGAGGGATGACGAAGCCGAAAGGGATGCCGACGAGCATCATCAGGGACAGCATCGCCGCGGACTCGGATCCTGTGTAGCCGTAGTCCTGGAGGATCATCGGGAGCCAGGACACCAGCACGTAGAACGTGCACGACACAGCTCCGAGGAATCCGGCGACGGACCAGGCCAGCCCGGAGCGCAACAGCCGTCCGGTGGGCTCCGCGTCGGCGGGCACCGAATCGGGGCGGCGGGCGTGGCGCCCCCGTGAGACCGGGGCGATGCGTCGGTACCGGACCGTGCGGGCGTTGCGCACCCACAGCAGCGCGGCCGCCAGGGAGGGCAACGCCCAGGCGATGAACGCGAGATGCCACCCGATCGTCTCTTCGAGAGGGATGGCGAGTCCGGCGGCCACAGCTCCGGATGCGGCCATGATCGTCATGGCGATCCCGGTCAGTGTGCCGGTGCGGATGGGGAATCGGTGCTTGATGATGGCGGGCAGGAGGACGTTGCCGATGGCGATGCCGGTGCCGGCGAGGACCGTTCCTGTGTAGAGGGCGAGGGGTGAGGCCAGCCCGCGCAGACCGATACCGGCGGTGATGAGGCCGAGGGCGGCGACGATGGCCGGTTCGGTGCCGACGCGACGGGCGAGCGGCGGGGCGAGGGAAGCGAATACTCCCAGGCACAGGACGGGCAGGGTCGTGAGGACGGCGGCTCCGGTGTCGTCCAGTCCGTAGCGGGCACTCAGCTCGCCGAGGACCGGGGCAGTGCCGGTGATCGCGGGACGCAGGTTGATGGAGAGTAGGACGATCCCCGCGAGAATCCAGAGGCGGCCTGTTCGGATTCTTCGCTGGTGTGCGGACATGCTGTGGTTCCCCCTGTTGTTGTGCCGTGCGGCAGAGCGGCCCGGCCCCCAACCGATCGGGTTGAGGGCAGGGCGAAGTCGTATGTGGGCACGGGTGGTGCCGTGTTGGTCTCCCCCCGGAGCCCTGCTGATCCTCTGCGGTGAGTGGCAGAGGACGGCGGATCAGACCTGGGCGACCGTCCGCCCGGTGATCGGGCAGGTCATCGCTGCCGCCCCGGTCGTGGCGAATGCGGCCTGCGTCGCCGACGAGGCGGAGAGGGGCTTCTCGAGTTGTTCGAGGATCTCCGTGGACAGCAGGTCCTGCTTGCCCTTGAGGGCGTCGGCGATGACGGTGTCCGAGACGAACACCAGCTCGGCGGCGATGTTGTCCTGGACGATGCGGGCGATGTTGTCGAGGACGGTGAACACCGGGTCGGCCGGCGGCGACGTGGTCGGGAAGTCGATCAGGTGGGTGTCGACCTTCTTGGCGTTCATGTGCGGCTTGATGATGATGGTGTTCTGGTTCAGGACGGACGTCGTCCACTGGGAGAGAACGCCTACGTACAGGTCCGCCCACGCGGCCTCGCCGATCTGTGCCCGCCACTTCTTGAGCAGGGCCTGCACCCCGGCGATCTGCGCGGCCGAGGCGT
Source organism: Streptomyces sp. AM8-1-1 (assembly GCF_032229325.1). Classification (NCBI taxonomy): domain Bacteria; kingdom Bacillati; phylum Actinomycetota; class Actinomycetes; order Kitasatosporales; family Streptomycetaceae; genus Streptomyces; species Streptomyces sp. AM8-1-1. The sequence goes on along the minus strand of NZ_CP135086.1, from coordinate 484,836 downwards.
GTTCCATGTTGACGCCCACGTTGGCGAACGCGGCCTTCGCGAAGTCCTGGTACGACTTCATGTCGAACGTCTTCGTCTTGACGGCCGCGTCGATGAAGATGTTCGCCTTGTTGAGCAACTCGTCGCAGGATTTGGTCAGCCCTGCGGGGAGTGCCGCGTCCTTGAGGTTGCCCTTCGCGACGCCGAGGGTCTTCTGGTACTCCAGCAGCGGGGTGATCCATCCGGTCCCGGTCTTCATGGAGACCATAGCCAGGTCGTGCGGATCGATCCGGGCAGCGTTGGGGACGTTGGGTACCTTCTCACCCAGATAGGCGGCGAGGACCGAGAAGATGCCCAGGGGAACGTGGGCTATGGACTTGGCCATCTCGAATATCTCCGAGACGGGCTGGACGGCCTCTTGCTTGCCGCCGTGGATCAGGGTGAACCTGCCACCCTTGTTGTCGTTCTGGACGACCATGACCGGGCTGAGCTGCTTGATCAGCTCGGCTTTGAGTGCTGCGTAGTGGGAACGCATCCCCGCGTTGACCGCGAGGATCGAGTCCCGCGCCTCCCGCTCGGTGACGGCTGCCAGAGCGGTGGCGTCCTCGGCGGCAAAGGCCTGGCCGTTGGCGAGGAGCGTTGCCGCACCGACAGCCGAGGCCGTACCGAGGAAACTTCTGCGCGTAGCCACGTGCTTCTTCTCCCTAATGGATGTGCTTGCCCTCGGCCCCGGGCGGGGACGAAGACGGTCGTGCGGTGGGGGGAGATGCCGGCTCCGCCCCAGCGGGGGGAGAAGGGGGGAGGGCGGAGCCGGTGGCTGGTTGCGGGCGGTCAGGTCAGTTCGGCGCCGGACTCGACGACCACCCCGTAGAGGTCGCCGATGGTCGCAAGTGCGCCCCGGTGGACCTGTGCGGCGGACACGCCGCCGCCCGGGGTGGGCAGGGGCCGGGTCGCGGAGGCGTCGGAGACGACGGTGGGGGCGTTGCCTCGCAGGAACGCGCCCTCGGCGGTGAAGGTGACGCACATGTGGGTCATGAACCCGGCGATGACGACGTTCTTGTTCCCGGCCTTGTCGACCAGTTGGCCGAGGTTCGTGCCGACGAAGGCGTTGGGGACCTTCTTGGTGACGACCGGCTCACCGTCGACCGGCGCGACCTTGGGGTGGATTCTGCCGATGTCGGCGGTGACGTCGTACGGAGTGCCCTTTCCGCCGTCGTTCTGGACGTGGATGACCTTTCCGCCGGCCGCGCGGGTGCGCTTCAACAGATCGGCGGCCTTGTCGAGGGCGGGCTCCCAACCCTCCAGTTCCATCGTCCCCTTGGTGTACGTGTTCTGGTAGTCGACCAGGATCAGGGTCGAGTCCTTGAGGGCGGCGGGCTTCGCCGGGAGCTTGTTCAGCGTGCGCAGCGTCGTCGTCCCCGACAGATCCACGGCGGCGCCGGCCGCAGCCTCGGCGGACACGGCGGCCGCGGTGTCCTTCTCGTCGTCCGTGAGCCGGACTCCGACGAACATGGCCGCGGCGCCGACGGCTGCGGCAGCGACAAGTCCGACGCCCACGCGGGCCGCCGAGGGCTTCTTCGCGCTTCGGGTGCTGGTCTCGGTCATGGTGATCAGCCCAGTTCGTCAGCAGTGGGAACGACGACGCCGTACAGGTCCTCGACGGTGGCCAGCGCTCCCTCGTGGAGCTGTTCGGCGGTGACGCCCTTGCCCGCGGCCGTGAGGGCGGGTCGCCGACGCGTCGGCGACGACCGTGGGGCGGTTGCCGCGCAGGAACGCCCCGGCCGCCGTGTACTGCACACACATGTGCGTCATGAACCCGGCGATGACGAGATCGTTGTTCCCGGCGCCGTCGACCAGCTTGCCCAGGCCGGTCTCGTGGAAGGCGTTGGGGGTTGTCTTGACGACGGTCGGCTCATCCCCGACCGGCGCCACGGACGGGTGGATCCGGCCGATCTCGGCTCGGATGTCGTACGGGGTGCCCTCGCCGCCGTCGTTGACCACGTGGATGACCGTCGCTCCGGCTTCACGGGCCCGGGCGAGGAGCAGCGCGGCGGCGTCGAGGGCGGTCTGCCAGCCCTCCAGCTCCATCACGCCCTGTGTGTACGTGTTCTGGTAGTCGACCAGGATCAGGGTGGAGCCGGCCAGCTTCGCGGGGGTGTCATCGAATCCGTTGAGCCGGCGGAGCGTGGTTGCAGACATGAGCTATCCCTTGCAATGGGGCGATGGAGTGCAGCCCGCCCCGTCCGGCAGGCTGCGCTCTTGACGCTATGACGCCCACTCAAGTGACGGCAATGTCATGTAACTTGCAGGATCGGACATGCCCGAAGCCGGCCCAGGGGGACATACCGTGCGCATCGTCGAACGTCTCGTCGTGATCGTTCTCTTCGAGGGTGTCGATCTCCTCGACGTCACCGGCCCGCCAGAGGTCTTCGCCCTGGTCCGGCGGGAAACCGACGACGCCACGGGCTATCGGGTCCTGCTCGCCGCCGAGACCCTCGATCCGGTCACCACCTCCACAGGTGTGCGGATCATGCCCGACATCACGTTCACCGACGCCGTCACGCAGAACATCGACACGGTCCTGGTGCCCGGGTCCGTCACCATCGACAGCAACCGCCGCATCCGCGCCGTCGTCGACCGTGACGTGGTCGTGCAGGTCAAGGCCCTCGCCGCGCGGTCCCGTCGCATCACCTCGGTGTGCGTCGGGGCGCACCTCCTGGCCGCCGCGGGACTCCTGGACGGCAAGCGCGCCACCACGCACTGGTCCACCGCGCCGCAGCTCGCCGCCGACCACCCTGCTGTGCGCGTGGACCCGGATCCCATCTTCATCCGCGAGGGGAACGTCTGGACGGGGGCCGGGATCAGCGCCTGCCTCGATCTCGCCCTCGCCCTGGTGGCGGAGGACTTCGGCGAGAGCACCGCGCTGCGCGTCGCCCGGCAACTGGTGATGTACCTGAAGCGGCCCAGCGGGCAGAGTCAGTTCTCGGTACCTCTCGAACCGGTCTCCACGACCCGCCGGATCGAGGAGATCCGCCACTACATCAACGAGAACCTGCGACAGCCGATCAGCGTGGCGGATCTCGCCGCAGCCGCGCATCTGGGGGAGCGGCAGCTCGCCCGCGTCTTCCGGGCGGAGCTCGGGATGACTCCCGCCGCCTACATCGAATCCGCCCGCGTCGAACTGGCCCGCCACCGGCTCGAATCGACGGACGACACGCTGGACCGCATCGCGTCGGCGTGCGGGTTCGGCACCATCGACACCCTGATCCGAGCATTTCGCCGTACGCTCAACACCAGCCCGACGGAATACCGCCGTCGCTTCCAGACCGTGTCCCGCCTCTGAGCCGTGCCGGGTGTCGGTCGCGGCTCTCGGGCGAGCTGCGGGGCTCCCACGCACTGCCGTCGGATCACTCGACCCGCAAGATCAGTGACCGGGCATGACGGGTGCCGTGATCGCGCAGGTTACCGGGTTGTCGGGACGGACCTACCGGTCGGCCCGGGGGAGGAAGTCGATGAGAGCTGCGGTGAGTTCGGCGGGTGCGTCCTCCTGGACGAGGTGGCCCGCACCGGCGATCGGCTCGAACCGCGCGCCCGGGATGCGGGCTGCGAGCTCTTGTCCCTTCGCCACGGGAATCCAGGTGTCGTCGCGGCCCCAGCACACCAGCGTCGGGATGCCGATCTCGCCGTACCGGTCCTGCACTTCGTCGGTGTAGAGCTGGTCGGCCTGGGCGATCTGCCGGTAGAAGGCCGGCTGGCCGAGGTCGCCGAGCCAGGGCTCGACGAGCCGGTCGAGGACGGCCGGGTGCAGCCCGGGGCTGCTGGCCGACGTCACGTACTCCCGCACCAGGGCGTGGTGCAGAGCGGGCGGCAGTTGCTCGAAGACCTCGGAGTGCTCGCCGACGAGCCGGAAGAACGGGGATCCCCACGGCGCCAGTGCGACCGGGTCGACCAGGGCGAGGGCGCGGTAGCGGGCGCCGTGCAGCAGATGTGCCCGCAGGGAGACCGCGCCGCCGAAGTCGTGGGCGACCACCAGTGGTTCTTCCAGTCCCCAGTGCGCCAGGAGTTCGGTGAAGACCCTGCCCTGGGCGGCCAGGGAGACATCCTGGCCGGCGGACTTCTCCGATGCCCCGTAACCGGGCATGTCCCACACGAACACCTGATGACGGCGGGCGAGGGAGCGGGCGACGGCGCGCCATACGTACGAGGAGAAGGGTGTGCCGTGGAGGAGGACCACCGGTGGCCGACCGGGTGGTCCGAGGCGGTCCCAGCGGACATCGCCGGAGGTACTGCGGAATGTCTCGGTCAGCTGCCATTCACTCACGGGCGTTACCCCTCTCGGTCGCGTCTCCGGCCAAGGTAGCGATCATGCCGGATTCGGGGGCCCCGCACCGCCAAGGGCTCGGAGGACCGACGTCGGGGCACTGCATCAGCCGTGTGTCCGATCACCCGGAGGGGGGTGTGAGGGGGTGGCCCGCCCCGGTACGGCATGCCCGCCGGCCGAAGCGGTGCATGGCAAGGCGGAGGGTCGTCCTCATACCGGTCGCGTTCGGGGGTCCGGCAACGAGGCGAGGGGCCGCAGCTGTCGTCGTGTGCCCGCCGGGAATCAGGGGACAGCCCTTAGGGTGGAACGGTGACGTCCCTACCGGAAGACCCGACGCGACTGATCGTCGACGACGACCGCGACTCCGCCGTGCAACGCCTGCAAGAGGCGTACGCCGAGGGGCACATCTCGCACGAGGAGATGGACGAGCGCCTCGGCCGGGTGCTCACGGCCAGGACGGGCAGCGAGCTCGTGACGGCCCTGGGCTCACTCCCGGCGGAGAAGGCGGCCACCACGTCCACGATCGGCGCCGCGGGCGGACGGATCAAGCGGCGCGGGGCGTGGCGGGTGCCGCGGATCCTCAAGGTCCATTCCGCGTTCGGCAGGGTGTACCTGGACCTGTCCCGGGCCATCATCGAAGACCCCGTGATCGACATCGAGCTGCAACTCGGCACCGGCAAGGCCAAGATCACGGTGCCCCGCGACGCGATCGTCGACGTCGAGGGCCTGACCACCGGATGGAAGGACATGGTCTACGAGCCCCCGCGGCGCTCCGGCCCAGGCGGGCCGACCATCCGGATCTCCGGGGCCATGGGATTCGGGCGGTTGAAGATCCGCCACGCGAGGCGTGGGAACCGCTGAGAGCGGGCTATGACGGACGAACACCTGACACTGCGGGGATCTGCTCGCACGGCCCGGGCCTGTGGGGCAGGCCCGGCTCGTCCCTGACCTGCCGGAAGGCCCTCTGTAGGGTGGGCGGGCGACAGCGCATCGTGAACCGCAACAAGGAGCAGAAGTGAGCAGCCAGCCGGCGTCCAACGCCCTCCAGCAGGAGATCGCCCGAGAACTCATGGTCGGCGAGACCTTCGAGGCCGAGCGGGAGATCGAACGCCGGGTTGCCTTCCTCGCCGGGCAGCTGACCACCACCGGCCTGCGCTCCCTGGTGCTCGGCATCAGCGGCGGCGTCGACTCCACCACGGCCGGAAGGCTGTGCCAGCTCGCCGTCGAGCGGGTCCGCGAAGCCGGGCACGAAGCGCGGTTCTATGCGATGCGGCTTCCCTACGGTGTTCAGGCCGACGAGCACGACGCCCAGCTCGCGCTCTCCTTCATCCGCGCCGACCATGTGCTCACCGTGGACATCAAGCCCGCGAGCGATGCGGCGCTCGAGGCCTCGCTGGCCGCGGACGTGAGCTTCCGCGACGACCACCACCAGGACTTCGTGCACGGCAACATCAAGGCCCGGCAGCGCATGATCGCCCAGTACGCGGTGGCGGGTGCTCACGACGGCCTGGTCGTCGGCACCGACCACGCCGCCGAGGCGGTCTCCGGGTTCTTCACCAAGTTCGGCGACGGCGCCGCCGACCTCGTCCCGCTGACCGGACTGACCAAGCGCCGGGTGCGTGCCGTCGCCGACGCGCTGGGCGCGCCTGCCGAGCTGGTGTGGAAGATCCCGACCGCTGACCTGGAGACCCTCGACCCCGGCAAGGCCGACGAGGACGCCCTCGGGGTCTCGTACGACGCCATCGACGACTTCCTGGAGGGCAAGCCGGTGGACGAGCGGACCGTCGAGGCGATCGTCAGCCGCTACCGCCTCACCGATCACAAGCGTCAGCTGCCCGTCGCCCCGTAGGTCGCGTCGCGAACGAAGGAGCGGCCGGGGGAGCCGCGGCAGACCTGTCTGTTCATCAACACCTTTGCCGTAGCCGGTTCTTGGTGCGCGCGGACTGCCATGGCGTGCCGTGCGTTCTGCTGTTCGTGACCCTTCTGCTCGGCGTTCATCCGTTGTTCGGTTATCTCTTCGAGACTCGGCCAGTCGCTCCCCAGCAGCTGATCGAGAGGCTTCACCGTGAGGGCAAAGAACAGCGAAGATCCTGAGGCTTCAGCGATCTCACGCCGTCGGTTGGTCAAGTACGCAGGTGTCGGAGCGACGTTGGCGGCCGCGAGCCCGCTCGCCGTTGCCGGACCGGCGTCAGCGACCGAAGAGGACCGCAGCGATACCAGACCCGGCGACGCGCGCAGAAGGGTGTGGCGAGCCGGCGACCACCACGTGCACTCGGAGTACAGCGGCGAGTTCGACACGTCGACGAACCCGCCGACCTTCCACAAGGGTGCCGACGCCGTCTACCCGATCGTCACCAACGCGATCATGGCCAAGCACTTCGGGCTCAGCTGGGTGATGTGCACCGACCACGGTGGACCGACGCACTCCAAGGTGAACATCGAACAGGCCTATCCCGACCTGCTCCGCTCACGGGTGCTCGTCCCCGGAGTCCTCCAGTTCTGGGGCATGGAGTTCGACGCTCCGGCACTGGACCACCACACCCTGATGATTCCACACCACCGTGACGAGGCTCAGCAGCTCTTCGAGCTGGAAAGCCGCTTCGCCAAGCACGACGCCTTCCCCGCCGATCGAGGCCGCGACACCGAGGCCAAGATGATCGAGTTCCTGAAGGCTGCCAAGGACATGCCGCGCAAGCCGCTGGTCATCGCGCACCACGCGTCCCGGTCGGCCACCGGGCTCGGCGTGTACGGCCAGGACACCCCGCGGGAGTTCCGCAACGGCAACAACACGGCGCCGGACATCTACGTCGGCTTCGAGGGCGCTCCCGGCCACCAGGCGGGCCCGCTCAACGGCGGCCCGCGCGGTGGCTACGGCAACTACCCGACCCACGGCGGCTTCGACCAGATGACGGCCCGTGTCGGCGGACTGTGGGACTCCCTGCTCGGCGAGGGGCGTCGCTGGTGGATCACCGCGACGTCGGACTCCCATGTGCACTGGACACGCGGCGGCGCCGACTTCTGGCCCGGCGAGTACAGCAAGACCCACGTCCTTGCCCGCCACGACTACGCCGACATCATGGACGGACTCCGCAACGGCCGGATCTGGGTCGGCACCGGTGACCTGATCACCAGCCTCGATCTCACCGCGAGCAATCGCAACCGTGAAGCGGCCATGGGCGAGACCCTGACCGTGAGCAGCCGCAATCGTACGGACGTCGACATCGAGATCACGTTCCGGCCCCTGAAGGGGAGGAACGCCAACGGTGACCGCCCGGAGGTCCGGCGTGTGGACCTGATCGTCGGTGAAGTCACCGGCCCGAGTTCCCAGCTCGACGTCGACACCAACCCGACCACCAAGGTCGTGGCGCGTTTCGGCCCGCGCGACTGGCGCAAGCGGGGTGACGACTACGTCGTCCGGCACACACTGCGCAATGTGGAGGGAGACCTCTACGCCCGGGTCCGCGGCACCAGCACCGACGAGGCGGAACCCCTCGCGGACGGGCTGGAGAGCCCGTGGGACGATCTGTGGTTCTACTCGAACCCGGTTTTCGTCGCGGTCCGTTAGCCACTGCCGCGTCTCACAGGAGTGAGCACCTTCGCCTGGCGCTCCGTCGGGCGATGGCCGCCCGGCAGGGAGGCGCGGACGGGGCCGGCGCCCCCTGACAGGGACGCCGGCCTCTGGTTCACGGCAGCGGCCGACTCACTCAGGACCCGCAGTGTCCCGTGAGGCTCACGCCCCTGCGGGACACGGCTACGGGATCATCGGCAGCGTCACGTCCCGTTGCGGAGGGATGGCCACGCCGTTCTGCTGAAGGGTGACGGCCCGCGCCGGAGAGGGAATGCGGATGCCCTCCAGACGGAAGCGCTTGTGCAGCTGCTTGATGAACTCGTGCTTGATTCTGTACTGATCGCTGAACTCTCCGACGCCGAGGATCACGGTGAAACCGATCCGCGAGTCCCCGAAGGTGTGGAAGCGGACGGCGGGTTCGTGGTCGGGGACCGCGCCCTCGACCTCCTTCATGACCTCGCTGACGACCTCGGACGTGACGCGCTCCACGTGGTCCAGGTCGCTGTCGTAGGCGACGCCGGCCTGCACCAGCAGGGTCATCTCCTGTTCCGGGCGGCTGTAGTTGGTCATGTTCGTGCTCGACAGCTGGGCGTTCGGGATGATGACGAGGTTGTTGGAGAGGTTGCGTACGACGGTGTTGCGCCAGTTGATGTCGACGACGTACCCCTCCTCCCCGCTGGTGAGGCGGATGTAGTCGCCGGGCTGGATCGTCTTCGAGGCGAGGATGTGGATGCCGGCGAAGAGGTTGGCGAGGGTGTCCTGAAGAGCCAGCGCGACTGCGAGGCCGCCGACGCCGAGGGCGGTGAGCAGCGGGGCTATGGAGATGCCCAGCGTCTGGAGGACGACCAGGCAGCCGATGGCCAGGACGACGACGCGGGTGATGTTGACGAAGATCGTGGCCGATCCGGCCACACCGGACCGTGACTGCGTGACGGCTTGCACCAGGCCGGTGATCACGCGCGCCGCCGTGATGGTGGCGGCGAGGATGAGGAGCCCCGACAGGACCTGGTTGACGGTGTGGTTGACCCGGTCGGTCAGCGGAAGTGCCGCCGCGGCGGCCGTGATCCCGCCGGTGAGCGCGGCGACCGGCACCAGCGCCCGCAGCGCGTTGACGAGGACGTCGTCTCCGCTCCAGCGCGTACGGGTCGCGTGCTTGCCCAGCCAGCGCAGGAGAAGTCGCAGCAGGAGACCTGCCGCGAGCCCGACAGCCACCCAGATTCCCGCGACGATCCAGTCGTGCGGCGTGAGATCGCGGTTCACCGGTTGCCTCCCACCGCATCAGGAAGGGATCGTACGTCCGGTATGCAATGTGTCGTCAACGTGTTGCCGCCTGCTGCCTCGGTTCCGGAATATGTAAAACCGCCGGTGACGAGACGCCCGTCGACCGTCGGTCCGCTCATCTTCCTGCATCTGCGGGGGTCTTCGCGTCACAGTCGAGGGGGTCCACCGACTTGTTGCGCAACTCACCGGCCGACGAGGGCCCGGGTGATCTGACGGGTGGTCTGCTCGGCAACCGAGGGTTGGCGGCGGCGTACGCCATGCAGGCGTGCACCGCGGCGAAGTACGCCATGCAGGTGTGCACACCGTGGGCGGAGCCCCTGCCCGCAACTGTGTGTCAACCAGGCGCCGGACCAGGCCTGCATCCATCAAGGGGCGGATGTGCGAGGTTTCTTCGGCGGTCAAGAGCGGCTCCTGCGGCCGGCCCGTCGGCACGACATGCTGTCGACGGTCACGATCGCAGAGACACGAGGCTCTCGTCACGGTCGATTCGGTCAGCGGGCGAACGCTCCACATCCGACGGCCAGCGCTGTACGGGGGCGATGTAGCCGAGCCGGGTACTCCAGCTCCAGCGGTCGCCGCGCGAGGTGAGGGAGAGCACGGACGACGGCACGTCGAGGTGCCAGAACGCTCGTGCCGGTGCGGCCATGGCATGGACGAGCGAGGCCCGGATGATCGCCGGTTCGGTGACGGCCAGTACGTGCCCGGCATCGGTGGGGACACTGCTCAGCCAGTGCGCGGTCCGCCGACAGAGCTCGCGTACCGACTCGCCTCCGTGGGGTGTGGCGTCGGGGTCCGTGAGCCAGGCGGAGAGCCCGAAGGGGTCGTCGGCCACGATGTCGCCGACCGTGCTGCCGTACCACTTGCCGTAGTCGAGGTCGCGCAACCCCGGTTCCGGCGTGGTGTCCAGCCCGAGGCTGTACGCGGTCAGCGCGCAGCGGGTCGAAGGCGCCCGGACGGCCAGCGAGTGGGGAGGCAGTGCTGCTATCGCCGCGGCTGCCGCACGCACGGCGCGCTTGCTTTGAGGACCGTCTCCGAGGCGGGTGTCCGTGAGGGGGGCCGGAGCGGTCGCACACAGGAATGTCAGTGTGACGGTCATGGCATTGACCTCCTTCTGCCGGCCGAGATGACAGGGGCCCGGTCCGGTTCCCGCGAGTCAGGTGATCAGGCGGGCGGGTTCGGTGGCGGCGTGCAGCAGGTACTCGAGTGAGCCCCGCCGGAAAGGTGTCGCCGAGCGGTCGAGGCGGATCAGCCGTCCTGTCGACGACGCACGGAAGCGGGTGTCGTCCGCCGGGGCGGACGCTACGACCGAAGCCACGGTGTGCGTCATAAGCCAAGCGTCGGCGAAACGGCCCGGGGCAACCATCCGGCAGATGTCCGGAACTGCCCCCGCCGACCGGCTGGCGACCGTGCCGCCCGAGACACCGGCGTACGGTGCCCGACCAGCGGTTTCCCGGCGACGGACGTGCCCCGGAGCAGGGGAGCGGACCCGTCACGCTCTGCCGTCGGTCGGCAGTTCCAGGTGAAGTTCGTATCCGCCGTCCGCCGTCGGGCCGGAGGTGACGGTGCCGCCGAGGAGCGCGGCACGCTGATGCAGGCCGACCAGGCCGTACCGCGCGCTGGGCAGGCTGAGTGTGGGCCTGGTCGGAGCGCTGTTGGTGACGGTGACCCGCACGGTGCCGTCCTGGTGGCGGACGCTCACCGTCGCAGCGGCGCCCGGCGCGTGCTTGCGTACATTGGTCAGTGCCTCCTGGACGGTGCGGTAGATGGCGCGCTGGACGGCCGGCGAGACGCCGTTGGGCAGGTCCGTCCGCAGCTCGGCCTCGATGCCGCTGCCGTCGATCAGCTGCTGGAGGTCGGCCAGGGAGGGCTGCGGGGTCAACTCCGTGGGACGCCCCCCGGAGGCGCGCAGGACGTCGACCATGTGCCGCAGCTCCTCGAGGGTCTGCACGCTCAGTCCCCGGATCGTGGCCGCGGCGTCCTTGACCTCGGCGTCCTGGCTGCCGACCTGGAGCGCCCCGGCCCGTACCGCGATCAGGCTGACCTGGTGGGAGACCACGTCATGCATCTCCCGGGCGAGCTGCGCGCGCTCCTTGGCCAGCACGGACTGGTCGGTCAGCATCCGCTCGTGGTCACGCGCCTCGGAGATCTCGTTGAGCCGCAGCGACAGGTCCCTCCGAGCCTGGACGAGCTGGCCGAGGAAGCAGGCCGCGGCCGCCGTCGCCGATGTGTAGCCCAGTGTGATCAGGGTCGACGTGTCCGTCAGGTCGATCTCCGGCGACGGCCACGACGACATGTCACAGATCGCGTATGCCACGCCGCAGAAGCCCAGCACGATGCGGTTGCGGGACAGCGAGGCGAGCGAGTACAGCGCCACCAGCCCGGCGAAGATCGCGGCGGACAGCAGGATGGCCGGCAGGGTGAGCAGGAAGGTGAGCAGAGGCAGGCGGCGGCGCAGCAGAAGGGAGAAGGCGGCTCCCACGGCGAAGGCCAGACGCAGCGGCTCGTCGGCGTCGAGGTGGGCCCAGACATCGAGGAGCGCGACGGCGACGAGGGCGGCGTCGACGACGACGGGGGGAACGTGTCGGCCGTTCATTCCCGCTCCTGGTCCCGAGGCTGCTTGAGGAGGCCCGCCCTCTCGGCGAGCAGGGCGGCCTGTACGCGGCTCGCCACCTCGAGCTTGGTGAGGATGGCACTCACATGGTCCTTGACCGTGCCGGTGCTCAGGTGGACCCGTGTGGCGATGTCGTTGTTCGACAGCCCCTCGGCGACGAGGACGAGGACATCGCGCTCGCGATCGGTCAGCCGTGCCACGCTGCCGGCGGCCGCTTCCTGGGATCCGGCATCCAGATAGGTGTCGACGACCATCCGGGTGACCTTGGACGACAGGACCTTGTCGCCGCCCGCGAGGTCGCGCACCAGGAACGGAAGTTCTTCGGGGTCGGTGTCCTTGAGCAGGAAACCGGCAGCGCCCGAGCGCAGTGCCGTGGCCACGTATTCATCCATGTCGAACGTCGTGAGCATGGCCACGACGGGAGGCTCGGGCAGCCGGCGGAGGGCGGCCAGGACAGTGAGTCCGTCCACGTCGGGCATACGGATGTCCAGCAGCACGATGTCGGGACGTTGCTCCTTCACCGCTTCGACCGCCTGGCCGCCGGGAACGGCGGCGACGACCGTGATGTCGTCCGCCGCGTCGAGGATGCGCTGGAAGCCCGTACGGATCAGGGCCTCGTCGTCGACCACCATTACCCGGATCACGTGTGCTCCATTCGCCACCGGACCACTGTCCGATTCGTACCATGCCGAGAGGCGCTTCGCGGGTGCCGGAGGCCGAATGCGGCCGCGTGGCGGGGGACGCCAGCCGGTCGGCGGGGTGCCTCCGGCGCTCTGCCGTGGCGCGGCGCGACCGCTCCCTCGGCCCGGTGGCCACGGCGCCCACTCAGACCGGCAGGCTCCGGCCGTCAGGACGGATCCCCCGCTGTCCGTCACGTGATCCGGCGAGCCGGAGCGGTGGCGGCACGCAGGAGGTACTCCAGTGGTCCACGACGGAAGTAGCGGGTCCACAGAAGGGCGAACAGCATGGCCGCCACAGTGAAAGCGAGGAACACCGGCAGTGGGGCCCAGCCGTCCAGATCCTCCAGGTTGTCGGCGCCCAGGAAATGGATCGCCACGATATGGGCGACATAGGCGGTCAAGGAGATCGACCCCACCGCGGCGAGCGGAGCCAGCAGCCGAGGGCGGTCCTTGGTGAGCTGAACCGTCAGGCAGCAGACGGCCAGGACGGCGAGCGCGACACCGGTGTTGCCCACGATGGACCACGTGGTCTGACTGTGCGGGACGGCCACCAGCAGCCAGGCCGGATACCCGGACGCGAACTCCTCACCGACGGCGTCCGACCACCACGCGGAAGCGGGAGGCCCACCGCCCGCAGCGGCGCTGACCGCTGCCCGAGCTCCGGGAACCATGTGCAGAGCGAGCCACGATCCCCCGTAGCCGATCACGGCGAGGGCCGCGCCCGTGCAGGCCAGCTTGACGAGGGTGTCACGGCGAGAGAGGTCCAGCTTGGCCAGGGCCATGCCGGCGACGATGAAGGAGAACCAGGTCAGCGCCGGATACTCACCGGTCACGAACAGTTCGAGAAGCCCGTCGGAGTCGGTGATCCGGGCCAGCGGATCAAGGTCGATCAGGGTGTCCGCCCAATTTCCGCCGTCGACAGCCGCCCTCAGCAGGTACAGCACCTGAGGCAGGACGAGAGCGGTCGACGCCGCGATGATCGCCAGCGTCCTCGCCGTCAGCCGGTACAGCGGGAGCGCGAGGACGAACAGCAGCCCGTAGAAGGCCAGGATGACGTCGACATCGGTGTCGAGCAGGACCAGCGCGTAGCCCAGGACGATCAGAACGGCGGCGCGGATCAGAACGCGGCCTGCCGCCTGGCGTCCGCTCCGCCCTGTGCGCGGCTGCGGACGGCCCATGAGCAGGATCAGGGTGAAGCCGGCCAGGAGGGCGAACAGCGCCGCCGACCGACCGCGCGCCACCTCCATGAGCCAGCCCATCGGGCCGCCGACCGATGGCTCGGGGCCGATGTGTGCGGCGAACATCCCGAAGATTGCCAGGGCGCGCGCGACATCGAGACCGATCATCCTCCCCGTTGACGGGGTGTGGCCGGGTGCGTCGTCCACGACTGTCGCGGACGGCATGCCCGGAGCGGAGACGCGTCTCATTGGGCACCAATCTCCGGGAAATTGTTGATTTCAACCATCCGGCAGGTGACCGGAGTACCCCCGCCGACCGGCGGGGGTACCTCGGGTCTGCCGGCCGATTTCGTGCGAGTCGGCAGACCGGGGTTGTCCGCGCCGCCCGACGCCGCGATTTCGCAGCCGCATTCGTTTGCCCTGCCGGATCCCGAAGTCCTGTGCCGGATCTGTCCCATCGGGCCGACCCGATGGGTTGAGGAGTGTTTACACTGGGGAATTGCCTTGATTACCACATCTGTTACCAGCCCCGATATGCGCGGTCCGGTGGGACCGAGGGACATCTCGACGTGAACCGCACCGACTGCAGGTGAACGACCATGTACTCGCAGTTCGACGAATCGACGACTGATCATGTCCTCGTGGCAGGCGGATTGTTTGTCCCGGCTCCGGGCCGAGCGTGCATCCGCCGGACGCACGTTGCCCGGGCTGAGGCTTTCCTTGTGCCCCGGAAGGAACTGTTGTGAAGGGCAACAGCACTGAGGTGGATACTGCCGCATCCGATTCCCCGGCCCTGGTGGACTCTTCTGCCGGTCGCCATGAACAGCCCAGCTCCGAGGCGCAGTTGGCCGAGATTCTCGCCGGAGTTCTGCACACTGACGAGGTGTCGGTGGACGGTGATTTCTTCGCCGATCTGGGTGCGGATTCGTTGGTGATGGCGCAGTTCTGTGCCCGCGTGCGTAAGCGTGATGATCTTCCGACGGTTTCGATGAAGGACGTCTACCGCAACCCCACGATCCACCGGCTGGCCACAGAATTCCCCGGCGTGTCCACCGAGCCGACCGCGGTGGATTCCCGCGGTGTCACTGATGCGCCGTCACGGGAGGTGGAGGCGCAGTTGGCCGATGTACTGGCCGGAGTTCTGCACGCTGACGAGGTGTCGGTGGACGGTGATTTCTTCGCCGATCTGGGTGCGGATTCGTTGGTGATGGCGCAGTTCTGTGCCCGCGTGCGTAAGCGTGATGACCTTCCGACGGTTTCGATGAAGGACATCTACCGCAACCCCACGGTCAAAAGCCTGGCCGCCAATCTGGTGGTGCCGGAGGGCGAACCGGCCCCGACCGACGCCACCGCGCCGCAAGCCGGGGGAGTGAAGACTGCCGAGCCCTCCCCGGCCGGCATCGATGAGCCGGCCGCTGTGGTGACGTCGCGAGCCGGTACGGGGCAGTACATCCTCTGCGGGACGCTGCAACTTCTCTTCTTCCTCGGTGTGTCCTTCCTCGCCGCCCTCTTCGCCGTGCGCGGCTACGAGTGGATCCAGGACGGCTCCGGGGCTCTCGACCTCTACCTGCGATCGACGCTGTTCGTGACCGCGGCCTTCGTGGGCGCCTGTGCCCTCTCCGTGGTCGCCAAGTGGCTGCTCATCGGCCGCTTTCTGCCCCGCCGGATTCCGGTGTGGACCCTTGGGTATCTGCGTTTCTGGTGTGTGAAAACACTGATCCGCTCCAGCCCGATGCGCCTGTTCGTCGGTACACCCCTGTATGTGCTGTACCTCAGGGCACTGGGCGCCAAGATCGGCCGCGACGTCGCGATCTTCTCCCGCAACGTGCCGGTGTGCACCGACATGCTCACGGTCGAGGAAGGCACCGTCATCCGGAAGGACGTGTTCTTCTCCGGCTACCGGGCGCACGACGGGGTGATCGAGACGGGTCCCGTCACGCTCGGACGGAACGCGACGGTGAGCGAGCAGACCGTTCTCGACATCGACACCGTGATGGGTGACAGCGCCCAACTGGGCCATGTCTCCTCGCTCCACAGCGGCCAGAGCGTCCCCGCGGGGGAGGCGTGGCACGGTTCCCCGGCCGAACCGACCACCACCGACTTCCGGGCCGTCGAGCCCACATCGTGCGGCGGAGTGCGGAAAACCCTCTACACCGCTGCCCAACTCGTGCTGCTGTTGGGCGTCTATCTGCCGCTGGCGCTCGGCGGTCTGAGCCTCGTCTTCTCCGCACTGCCGCAGCTGGATGCGCTGCTGAACCCCGAACCGGCGTTCACGAGCCCCGGGTTCTACATCGATGCCCTGCTGGCCTCCCTGGTGGCCTTCTTCGGCGGCCTGCTGGCGGGCCTCGTGGCCGTGAACGCGGTGCCGCGGACGCTCCGCCCGGTGATCAAGCCGGGCAAGATCTACCCCCTGTACGGCTTCCACCACGGTCTCCAACGAGCCCTCACGCGGCTGACCAACATCAGGTTCTTCGTCCTGCTCTTCGGCGACAGCTCCGCCATCGTCCACTACCTGCGCTGTCTGGGATACGACCTGTGCAGGGTCGAGCAGACCGGCTCGAACTTCGGCTCCCTGGTCAAGCACGACAGTCCCTATTTGAGCCAGGTCGGCAGCGGGACGATGGTGGCCGATGGCTTGTCGGTCATCAACGCCGACTTCTCCAGCACGTCTTTCCGCTTCTCCCCGACCTCGATCGGAGCGGGCAGCTTCCTCGGCAACAACATCGCCTATCCCTCACGCGGCCGCGCCGGCGACAACTGCCTGCTCGCGACGAAGGTCATGGTGCCCATCGACGGGCCGGTGCGTGAGGGCGTGGGGCTGCTGGGCTCCCCCAGCTTCGAGATCCCGCGCACGGTGATGCGCGACAACCGGTTCAACGATCTGGAGACCGGCGACGAACTGCGCCGTCGCCTGTCGGCCAAGAACAGGCACAACGGGCTCACCGCCACGCTGTACTTGCTGATGCGCTGGTTCCACTTCTACGTCGTCGCCCTCATCGCGATGGCCGCCGTCGACCTGTATCACGTCCACGGTGTGGCGCCGATCGCCGTGGCCGGCCTGTTCACCCTGGTGTTCACCGTCCTCTTCTACTCCCTGGTGGAACGGACCATCACCCGCGTGCGGCCGCTGAAACCGCTGTACTGCTCGATCTACGACCTGTCCTTCTGGCGCCACGAACGCTTCTGGAAACTGACGACGCACCGGTACATGCAGCTCTTCAACGGCACCCCGTTCAAGAACGTCGTCTGGCGGCTGCTGGGCGTCCGGATCGGCCGCCAAGTCTTCGACGACGGCTGCTCGCTGATCGAACGAGCCCTCGTCACCATCGGAGACCGCTGCACCCTCAACGCCGGAACCGTGATCCAGTGCCACTCCCAGGAGGACGGGGCCTTCAAGTCGGACCAGGCGACACTCGGCGCCGGTGTGACCCTCGGGGTCGGTGCTTTCGTCCACTACGGCACCACCGTGGGGGACAGGGCGTTCCTGGCGGCCGATTCCTTCCTGATGAAGGGTGAGGAAGTGCCTCCTGATGAGAGGTGGGGTGGCAACCCGGCCCGGGAGGGAGTCGCGGTCATGGCCGGGCAGCCCGGGGGCGGAAGGGCATCGGTGTCACGGACGGCGGGGTAGACGCCGTCCGTCTGAACCGGCTCCGAGATCGTCGTGCAGCGCCGCGCGGAGGCCGCACACGCGGCGCGGAGAGTACTCGCTTTCGTGGATCAGCCGTTGCGAGATGCTCATGTTCCATGTGGTTAGTTCGTCGTCACCGAAAGTCACTGTTGTCGGGTGCGTCGCTAGGGTCGGGCACCCCGCGCATGGAAGGTGCCCTTCGGCTACGTGGAAGGTCTGCGTGTGAGCACTCGCCTTGGCATGACTCGGGGGAAGGCGCTCGTCATTGCGGCAGTGGCCGCGATCGTCGCCTCGACACTCTCCGCATCGCTGTCGACGGCCGCAGAAGGAAACGACGGAACGGAGCGCGCCCGGACCACTGGGGCGTGATCGCCCGCAATACGATCGGCTCTCCCGTAGCCGATTTGCGGAACGGCCCGTACGGCTCCTTCGGTGTGACGGGCACCGCCGCCAGGCCGCCCTACGGACGGGGCAGCCTCGGTATCGCCGTGGCGGACGGATTCACCTCGCTGAGCCCCGCCGGCGAGAAGGTCGACTTCGGCAATGAGGTCGACTTCTTCGGCGACCCGGTGCAGGGGCTTCGGAGGGTCGGGTTCCACGTCTTCCAGACCGGGGAGAACATCACGTACGGCGGCACCGAGAACCTGCCGAACATCCGGTTCGAGATCGATCCGAACCTGACCGCGCTCCCGACCGACAACTACTCCACGCTCGTGTGGGTGCCGGATGCCTCCCCCGTGACGAACGGCTGGAGTCCCTTCCTCGATGCCACCTCGACCGGCTACTGGTACCTCACCGGCAACGAGACGGCCTGCAACCCTGCCGCCGAAGGCACGTTGGAGGAGCTGAAGACCTCGCTCAACGACGGTGGCCAGGGAGCGACCATCCACACGGCCGCGGTGGGCAAGGGCCGCGACAACATGTGGGTCGGGGCCGTTGACGGCCTGCGTATCAATCAGACGGTCTATGACTTCGAGACCAGCGGCGTCAAGGAGCGCCGGGCCGGCTGACGCTACCGGCCGTGCCCTGGAGCGACCGACCGGACGACGATCGGGGCGATCCAGGGCACGGGTGCCTTGCCTTCCGTGAGCGTCAACTCCTGGCGATCAGGGCGTAGCGTTCGTCGGTGACCGGACCGCCCCACAGGTCGGCCTTGCCGCTGAGGTCTTCGACGCGCAGGTGGGTGACGAAGGGGCTGACAGCGGCAGTGAGGTCGTCGGCGCTGATGCCGCGATGCCAAGGCAGGGTTTCGGCGCCGGCCACATACGGAACTCCGCTTTGTCCGGCTTCTCGCCAGCGTCCCTCGATCAGGACGAGAGTGCCGCCGGGCCGGAGCCGGGCAACCCAATTGCGCAACGCGACCAGCGGGTCGGGCAGGGTCCACACCAGATGCCGGGAGAGCACGACGTCGAAGGTCTCGTCGCCGGTGGGCGGAGCGGCGGCATCGCCCACCAGGAAGCGCCCCTCCAGGTGTGCGGCGAGGAGCTTGGCCCGGGCCTGTTCGGCCATGCGCGGTGCGAGGTCCACGCCGGTGACCCGGTGTCCGGCTTCGGCCAGCAGCAGCGACAGCGACCCGGTGCCGCAGCCCACGTCCAGTACGTCCGCCGGGCCGGCCGGCAGCCAGGAGACAAGGCACCTCGACCACGCCTCGCGGGTCTCGTCCTGGCGCAGGCCGTGGTCCGGCTCGTCGTCGAAGGCGGGGGCGGCAGCATCCCAGTAGGCCCTGATGGCAGCAGAGTTGGTCATGGGGCCGACCCTTTCATCCGGCACTGACAAGGGGTCCTGCCCGATGTCCGGTGGGTGCGAGCGGCTGCCTACCGCCGGCCTCCGGTTCGTGCTCGGTACGGCCCTTTCATCGCCGGGCGCCGCGGGTGCGCAGGGCGAGCGCGCCGGCCATGGCCACGGCGCCCACACCGACCGCGGTGAGCGTGCCGGGCGACGCGAACGGGCGGTACGAGCCGGCGGCCATCAGGGACCATCGCGTCTGGACGGACAGCGCGCTCCCGACGCTCTGCAGAGACCCGAACGACAGCACCGACATGCCGGACCCGATGGAGCCGATGGACAGCGAAGAGCCGATGGACCCGATGGAGAGCGCGCTGCCCACCGAACCGATGGACAGCACGGAGCCCACGGAGCCGATCGACAGGAAGGAGTCCTTCGACCACAAGGAGAGGGCGGAACCCCGGACTGCACGGGACGGGAATCGCGTCATACGGTCATTGTGTCGTGAGACGGCGAAGCTCGCGCTGCAATGCGCACACGTGGCCGAAGAACTGCCGGAGCGGTGGTGTCGTCACGATCGCTCGGGATTCGAACGGTCCTGTGGGAACAGGGCCGTCAGGATCCGCTGGAATCGCGAGGTCATCTCGTCGGCGGTCTGCTCGGGATGGTGCCGCCACCAACCGACCGCAGAGCTCACCGTCCCGTACCAGAGGTGCGTGACGAGGTCGGCGTCGAGCGGCTCGGTCACCTGTGAGGCGCTGAGCACCTCGGCCACGCCGACCGCTCCCATCCGGTTGAACTCGCGCCGGTACTCGGTCGCCCTCGCATGGAGGTCGCTGTTGGCGGCCACGGTGGTGTCGTAAACGAGTTCCCAGTCGTGCAGGCGGGATTGGAGCGCCCGGAAGACGGCCTCCATGGTGCGCGCGGCCCGCGCGATGTCCGGTGACCCGTCCTGCGCCGATTCGATCGCCGCGGCGAGGCGGGAGCCCGCGCGGTCCAGGCAGGCCAGATAGAGCCCGTCCTTGGACCCGAAGTACTCGTAGATCATGGGCTTGGTGATCCCTGCCCGCGTCGCGATGTCCGCGGTCGACCCGCGCACGTAGCCCTTGGTGCCGAACTCCTCCGCCGCCGCGTCCAGGATCAGTTGTTCCCGGTCCCTGCGGGGCATTCCCTTGGTTCCCACACCGCGCGTGGCCTTGTCCTGCTTGCTCATGGAGGCATCCTATGTCAATCTGACCGCTCGGTAACTTACCCATCATTAAGATCGGTGGTGTCGGGCGATGCAGGGCAGGACGCGTTCGTGGTGGGGATGGGGCAATGTCGAGGACGCGGTGGTCGGCCCGGAGCGGGACGCCCTGACCCGGAGGGTCTCGGATCTGCTGCCGGGAGCGGACCTGACGGCACACGCGGCGCCGCCGATCGAGTCGTTCGGCGTGGGCGCGAGCAGAGTCCGGGCGCCGCGGACTCTGGCGCCGATCGTCTCCGAAGGTGTACGCGACCGGCTGGCGCACAGCCACGGTCAGGCTTTCCGCGACGTTGCCCGGGCGCTGCTGGGGAAACTGCCGCACGTGCCGGACCTCGTCGTACGCCCCACCTCGGAGGCCGAGGTCGTCCAGGTGCTCGACTGGTGCAGCGACGCCGGCATCGCGGTCGTCCCCTTCGGTGGCGGTTCCTCGGTCGTCGGCGGCGTCGAGCCGCGTGTCGGCGGCGACTACGCAGGGGCGATCAGCCTGGACCTCACCGCGATGAACCGCGTCCTCGAAGTCGACCGGACCAGCCGGGCCGCACTCGTCCAGGCCGGGGCTCTCGGCCCGGAGCTCGAGGACCAACTGCGGCCCCACGGCTACACGCTTCGGTTCTTCCCCCAGTCCTTCGAGTTCTCCACCCTCGGCGGCTGGCTGGCCACCCGCGCCGGGGGCCATTTCGCGACGGTCCTGACCCACATCGACGACCTCACCGAGTCCCTCCGGGTCGTCACCCCCGCAGGTGTCGTCGAGTCCCGTCGGCTTCCTGCTTCGGGTGCGGGCCCTTCGCCCGACCGGATGTTCCTCGGCTCCGAGGGGTCGCTCGGCGTCATCACCCAGGCATGGGTCCGCCTCCAGGACCGCCCCCGGTGGCGGGCAGGCGCAGCGGTGGCCTTCAGGGACTACGACGCGGGCGTGAACGCCGTGCGCTCTCTCTCCCAGTCGGGCCTGCATCCATCCAACTGCCGCCTCCTGGACCCCGTGGAGGCGTTCATCAACGCCGGCGCCCCGACGGCCGTCCTGGTGCTCGGCTTCGAATCCGCGGATCACCCCGTCACCGCCTGGATGGAACGCGCCGTAGAACTCTGCCGCGATCACGGCGGCACCCTTCCCGAGCCGGCGCGCTACACCGACACCGCCGACCGGTCCGCGCACAGCGGAGCCGCCGACACCTGGCGGTCCTCGTTCGTACGGATGCCCTATCAGCGGGACGCGCTCGCGGCTCAGGGCATGATCGTGGAGACCTTCGAGACCGCGTGCACCTGGGACCGGTTCGACAGCCTCCGCGCAGCCGTCGACGACGCGGCCCAGGACGCCATGCGCAAGGTCGGCGCCACCGGTGTGGTGACATGCCGGTTCACGCACGTCTACCCGGA
Source organism: Streptomyces sp. AM8-1-1 (assembly GCF_032229325.1). NCBI lineage: Bacteria > Bacillati > Actinomycetota > Actinomycetes > Kitasatosporales > Streptomycetaceae > Streptomyces > Streptomyces sp. AM8-1-1. The sequence continues at coordinate 463,245 of NZ_CP135086.1, read as the reverse complement.
CGGCCCCGCACCGTACTTCGGGATCTACGCCACCGGTGACTGGGGCAGGACCGTGGAGCAGTGGGACGAGATCAAGGCGGCCGTCTCCGAGGCACTGCTCGCCACCGGTGGCACCATCACGCATCACCACGCGGTGGGCCGCGACCACCGGCCGTGGTACGACCGGCAACGTCCCGACCTGTTCGCCGCGGCTCTGCGGGCCGGCAAGGCGACGCTCGATCCGGCGGGCATTCTCAACCCGGGCGCTGTGATCGATCCTCTGCGCCGGCGGCAGGACCTGCCGCCGGCGTGAGAGGAGCCGCAGGGCTCGGCGACAGCGCCGGCGTGTTTGTTGCGTGCCCCCGGGCCTCGGGGACGACCATGCGTCATCCGTGTCGTCGGTGTCATCGGCGTCGTCCGCGGCGCCGGGGCACGGTCACCGTGAGGCGAGGGGGGTTTCGGACTCGACGCGGCTGAGCTTCTCCGGGTTACGGACGTAGTAGAGGCCGGTGACGCGAGCGTTCTCCACGCGGAACGCCAGTACGCCGTCGACCTCGCCGTCCAGGCGCAGGATGAGTCCCGGGTTGCCGTTGACCGTCGTGGACTCACCGGTGAGGACGCCGCCCGCCTTGTCGACACTGCCTGCCATGTACCGGAGCACCTTGTCGGGGCCGACGACCGGCCGCAGGGCCGCCAGCCTGAGGCCGCCGCCGTCGCTGACGAAAACAACGTCCGGCGCGAGTACATCGAGCAGACCCTGCAGATCCCCGGTCACGAGTGCGGACCGGAACGATTCCAACGCCGCCCGGGCTTCTTCCGGCGAAGCCGGTGTCCGCGGCCGGCGCGCGTCCACGTGCCGGCGGGCACGGTGGGCGATCTGGCGTGCGGCGGCGGCGCTCTTGTCGATCGCGGCCGCGATGTCCTCGTAGCCGAAGTCGAAGACTTCGCGCAGGACGAAGACCGCGCGTTCGGTCGGTGAGAGGGTCTCGAGGATGTACATGAGCGCCAGCGACAGGTTCTCGGACAGTTCCACGTCCTCGGCCACGTCCGGCGCGGTGAGCAGGGGCTCGGGCAGCCAGGGGCCGACGTACGCCTCCCTGCGCCGCTTGACGGTGCGCAGCCGGTTGAGTGCCTGCCGGGTCGTGATCCTGACCAGGTAGGCGCGCTGGTCCCGCACCTGCGACTGGTCGACCTCGACCCACCGCAGCCAGGCCTCCTGGAGGACGTCCTCGGCGTCCGCCGCCGATCCGAGCATCTCGTAGGCGACGGTGAACAGCAGGTCGCGGTGGGCGACGAAGGCTTCCGTCGCGGGGTCGGCGGTGTGGTCGTTCATGTCGTGCGCTTCACTCTCTGGGAGTCGGCCCCATATGCCGGAACAGGCCGTGAGAGAACGGCCGGCCCGAAGGCGGGGTCGTCGGCGGCATTCTCCCCACTGATCAGGCTACGTGGGGTGGGTGGACCGGTGCGCGGCGCGCCTCGGCGCGGCCGGGCCGTACGTGGCCACGGCGTCGCGTGTTGCCTCGCCGGCTCGGTCCTTCCGGGGCCGGTCCGGTCGGACCGGCCCAGAGAGGCGACGTGGTGGCCGGGCCGCCCGTCAGGGGCTGGACGGCGTTGTGCGGTGTTCCGGCCGAGGCGTGTCCAGGCGGTCGTTGCCATCGCTCCGGGATGCGCGGGACGTGGCCTTGCGCGCCCCGGAGACCAACTTGTTGAGGGTGAACCGACAAGCGATCTCCTTGACGCCGGCACCGGGCCGCCCGCTGATGTGGAGCGCGTTCACCCTGTCGTTCGGATAGGAGAACTGGGTGACGCCCTCGTGTCGGCCGAGACTGAGGCACTGCCCCGCGAAGAACATCCGCACCGGAGCGGGCGTTCTCCCCTCGATCCGGCGCAGGATCGTCGCGGCCGCTGCCGGGCCCAGCTGCACGGCGGCCTGGCAGCTCATCCGGAACGGCCGGTCCGTCATTCCCGCCGCATCCCCGGTAGCGATGATGCGCGCGTCGTCCACGCTGGTCAGCGTCGCGTCGGTGACCAGACGGCCTTGGGCGTCGGTGCGCAGCCCGCTGCGAGAGGCCAGGTCCGGGACGCGGAAACCCGCGGTCCAGATCGTCACCGCGCTGGGCAGCTCGCGGCCGTCGTGGAGCTGTACACCGTCGCGGGTCACTTCCCTCACCCGCGCACGGGGACCTTCGAGGACGGTCACACCCAGCCTGGCGAGCCGCCGGGCGACCGGGCGGCGGACCCGGGCATGCAGGGAGGGGCCGAGCACGTCGCCGCAGACCAGGGTGACCCTGCGGCCCACTTCCGCCAGCTCGGCAGCGGTCTCCAAGCCGGTCGGGCCGGACCCGACCACAGTCACCGGATCCGACGCCGCCGTCGCTGCCAGAGCCGACCGCAGCAGGTCCGCCCCTTCGATGTCCGACACCCGATGGGCGAACTCCGCCGCTCCGGGCACGCCGGGATCGAAGGCGCCGCTGCCCACCGCGTAGACGAGGTAGTCGTACGGGAGCGTGCTGCCCCCCGCCAGTGACACCGTGCGCTCGGCAGCGTCGATCCGAGTCGCGGTGTCGACCACCACCCGGACGTTCCCGCCCAGGACCTCACCGAAGCCCACGACCGCGTCGTCGGAGCCCGCCACGCGCTGGTGCAGGCGGATCCGCTCGACGAAGTCGGGGCGCGCATTGACCAGCGTCACCGACACACCATCGTGCCGGGACAGGCTGTTGGCCGCTGTCACGCCTCCGTACCCGCCGCCGACCACGACCACCTCGACGTTCCCGTTCATCGTCTCTCCCTATGTCATGTGGATTCGGCATGGAGACACCAGCCGCGTATCCGGTGTGACAACCCTTGGATGAGACGTGGCACACACGGCACGGGGCGCAAGCGCCGCCCCTTCGGCTTCGGCCGCGAGTGGCGAGCCGGAAAGCGGAGCACATCCGTGTGCGGCAAGATCCGAACGGCAGGGCCCGGACTGGGCCTAGGCCTTTGGTGCCGGTTGACCTGGGCCTCCGGCCCGATCTGCCGCGCGCCGACAACCGTTAGCGTCCCACCATGCGCTTTGGACTACTTGGCACCGGCAATGTCGCTCGAGCACTGGCCCACGGCTGGAAGGCCGCCGGACACGACGTGCTCCTCGGTTCACGTCAGCCCGAGGAGCGGACCGGCCTCGGGCTCCCCGTAGCGGGCCTCGACGAGACAGCAGCCCACGCGGAGGTACTCGTCAACGCCACCCCGGGGACCGTCTCCGTGGAACTGCTGCACTCCATCGGGGCGCCGGCGCTGGCCGGCACCCTGCTGATCGATGTCGGGGTCGGCCTCTCCGACGACTTCACCGAGCTCTCGCACCCCAACAGCAGCCTGGCCGAACAGATCCAGCACGCCTTCCCGCTGACACCCGTCGTGAAGACGCTGTGCACCATGGACTCCACCGTCATGACCGAACCGGGCGCACTGGACGGCCCGAGCACCGTCTTCCTCTCCGGTGACGACGCCGAAGCCAAACGGACCACCGGCCGGCTGCTCACCGACCTCGGATGGCCCCCCTCGTCCCAGCTGGACATCGGCGGCATCACCACCGCACGGGGACAGGAGCACTTCGCCCTGCTCTTCATGGGCATCGCGGGCGGTCTGGGTTCTCACACGTTCAACGTCAACGTGGTCACCCGCCCTCGTGCGTAGAGGGGGCATGAACTATCCGACCCGGGCCCGGGCGTCGTCCCCCCGGTCGTCCGAACCGTTGCGTGGCCGCAAGCGGCCGGACGCCCGAACGGCCGTCAGCAGAAACGTCATCCGTACATCCGTACAGGGGAGTGGCCTGCCCGGTTTCGCGTGCGACGGCGAGTCGCCGGAGAGAAACTGGGCAACAGGCCGCCGGGTGATGGTCGCCGGCCGGACAGAGGGAGAGTGTGATGGGGTGGATCACTGAGGAGTTCGGGGATTCCCACGAGGGCATTACCGGGGCGGTCCTCACGGACGGCCATGAACCCAAGCCCGTCTACCTGGACTTCGGCAGCGGCAGCGGTTCCGTGCACGAGACCAGCGAGTGGTGGGCCTACAACGGGGAGCTGAACCGGCCGAGGGCCGCGGCCGTCCGAGCGGCGTGCGCGTGCGGCTGGCGCGGCCCCGACTACCCCATCGCCTGGGACGAGTTGCCGGACGGCGGCCTGAATGACGTGGACACGTCGGGTCCGTACCGGGACTGGAGCGGGCACATCGCCACCGTCGACCGCCGTACGGTGCCGCTGCCCGCCGAGGTGGCCGAGGCGATCGAGCGGCTGGACGAACAGCTGACCACTCTCGCCGAACAGGCACCGGTGGCCGCGCTGAGGGCGGCCGCGGCGCTGGAACGCATCACCGCCGCGGTCGGTCTGGAGGCCGCCCACGCGGTCCAGGCCGACGAGCTGTCCTTCGACACGATCGCCACCGCGCTGGGCATCAGCCCGAAAGCCGCTCGCTCCCGCCTGACCCGGTACCTCCTCACGCATTAGATACCGGAGTCGGCGGCCATGGCCCACCGGCTGCTCGCGAAGCGGGAAGGGAAGGTGCTGGAGTTCAGCGCCCTCGTGGGCCGGGGTTGACCCCGGGCGCGGCGGCCACCGTGCCCGGGCGGGCCCGCGGGAGCCCTGAAGCGGCGGAGTCAGCGGCCCGTCGCTCCGTCGATCAGTTCGCGCAGGATGTCCGCGTGGCCGGCGTGGCGGCCGGTCTCCTCGATCATGTGGGTGAGTGCCCAGCGGACGCTGGGGGCGGGGCTGTTCGGCTGAGGGCGGGGGACCGGTGCGCCGAGTTCGGTGCACCCGTCGAGGACGTCGTTCGCCCGCTCGACCGTCGCCCGGTAGCGGGCGACGACATCGGCCACGCTGTCGGCCGGCGCGGCCTGGAACGTCCCCGGCCAGTCGGTGACTTGGTCCCCGAGAAACGTCGCCCGCTCGACGAACGTGAGGTGATGGAGCAGGCCGAGCAGGTTCGTGCCCGACGGCACACCGGCTGTACGGACCTGTGGCTCCGGTGCGCCGTCGACCTTCGCGGCGATCGAGGCCCGCAGGTAGTCGAGGAAGCCACGCAGGGTGTCGAACTCGCTGCTGCCGGTGCGAGGCGGGGGGCTGTCGCCGCGTCGGTTGCGGCGGGAGGCGGTCGGCATGACGGTCACCTTTGCATGGGTTGGGGGGGTGTGTCGGTCAGGCGGTGCGGCGGATGAGCAGGACGTGGTCGATGACCTCGGCCGTCTGCCCACCCGGCCCGGACGCGATCCGGCGCGGTGTGTCAGCCCGCTCGATCGTCCACGTCGCCGGGTCCAGGTCCATACCCGCGGCGACCTCCTGCGGGGTCGGGTACCGGACGTCGGCATCCTGGTTCCACGACCACGGCGCGGCCGAGCCGTGATCGACGACCAGCAGGTGCCCGCCCACGCGCAGCGCGTGCGCGGCCGTGCGCAGGACGGTCGCCCTGTCCAGCGCGAAGGGGGTTTGCAGGTAGTGCGCGCAGATCAGGTCGTACGCACCCTGGGGGAACGAGTCCTGGAGATCGCGCCGCTCGGCGACGATCCGATCGCCCAGACCGCGTGAGCGTGCAAGGCCCGCGAGGCGCTCGACCGCCACGGCCGCGATGTCGACGGCGGTGATGTGCCACCCGTGGCGGGCGAGCCACAGTGCGTCGCCCCCGTCGCCGCATCCGAGGTCCAGCGCGTCGCCGGGCAGGCGGCCCGTGACCGTCTCGGTGAGACGGGCGTTCGGCCGCGGGTCGGTGGCTGCCGGCCGGCCCGCGTAGACGTCTTCCCAGAAGGTGACCGCATCGGTGGTACTCATCAAGGCTCCTTGTGTCGGATGCCCTCAGTCTTGGCCGGTGCCCGTGACCTGGCACGAAATCTTGCGGTTCCGGCAAGATGGTCTTGTGGACCCTGGAACGGAAGACGTACTCGATGCCGTGGGACCGCGGCTGCGTGCGCTGCGTCGCGACCGAGGTATCACCCTCGCCGACCTCGCTGCGACGACCGGGGTGTCGGAGAGCACCCTGTCCCGGCTGGAGAGCGGGCAGCGGCGGGCGACACTGGAGTTGCTGCTGCCGCTGGCCCGTACCTACGACGTTCCGCTGGACGACCTCGTCGGTGCGCCGCGCACAGGCGATCCGCGGATCCACCTGAAGCCGATCGAGCGGTTCGGGATGATCTTCGTGCCGCTGTCCAGGCGGCCGGGCGGAGTACACGCCTTCAAGATGATCATCCCTGCGCGGCCGGCACCCCTCGAACCGACCCTCCAGACGCACGAAGGTTTCGAGTGGCTGTATGTGCTCAACGGCCGCCTGCGGCTGGTCCTCGGCGAGCGCGACCTGACGTTGCCGCCCGGTGAGGCGGCCGAGTTCGACACGTCCATGCCGCACTGGCTCGGCAGCGCCGACGGCGGCGTGGTCGAGCTTCTCATCCTCTTCGGCCTGCAAGGCGTACGAGCGCATGTACGGCCCGGCGTCCATCCGTCGGCTCACGGCGGGAGCCGGAAGTGAGCTCAGCGAGATGGCCGCCGACGCCATCTCGGTCCGAAGAACAGGATCTGTGCGATGCCGGAGGAGCGGCGCGCGTCACGACCGCCGGCGGTCGTGACGCGCGGGATGCCCGACGGGCTGATCAGCCGCAGCGGCGGCCGGTGTTGATGCAGGCCACGGCCTTCCGCATCAATGGATCGGACATGGCGTTGATGAAGTCACCGTGGTCGGTGATCGGCTTGTGGAACGACTCGGGGAAGCTGTCGACAGCGAAGCGGGTGCTGCCGGCGAGACCGTTGTAGGTGACGCGCTGCACGAGCTGGGGGATCGCGCGGAAGCCCGTGGGGCAGTTGCCCCGGGCGTCGGCGAAGGCGACATGGGACCGGTGGTTGGCGCTGTCGGTGTTCGCACCGTCCCAGCAGCTCTGGAACTTCGAGATCCGTACGACCTTGCTGCCCTGCGGGCAGATCGGGTACTTGTCCTTCAGCTCGACCCGTGACTCGAATCCGGTGCAGCTCCAGCGGGCGTTGGCATTGGCTCCGCCGTTGGCGTTGGCCTTGGCGTCTCCGGTGATGATGCGCAGGAACCGGGGCATGGACGCGACCTTGGTGCGGGGGCTTCCGACGAACTGGAGGCTGACGGATGCCGGTGTCAGGATCTCTCCGACGTTGCCCTCGGATCCACCGCCGGGCTGGTCGGCGTCGGACGGCTCGACGCCGTCGCGGTCCCGCAGGACGGGCCAGTAGTACGTCGACCGGTCTCCGTTGGTGCAGGTGGTCCGGGCAGCAGCCAGGGACTCGTTCGTCGTGAAGGCGTCGACCCCGAGTGCACCCACGTAGTCATGGGTGTGGTGAGCGCCGTTGCCGACGCCCGGTGCCACGATGACGTTGTCCGAGTTGAACTGCCCCTTCTCGTTCACCCCGCACCGCGATACGAAGCTTCCTGTCGAGGCGTTGCGGCCCTTGCCGATCCGCTGGACGTTCGGCGCGACGCTCGTGATGTCGACGAAGTCCTCCGCAGAGGGGCCGTTGTCGCCCTGTTGCGCACTGCCGTCCGTGTTCCCGCCAGCCTGCTGTCCGCCGTCCGTGTTCCCGCCGCCCGCTGTGACACGGTTCGCGTCCCCACCGCCGGCCGTGCAGAGGGCCAGGCTCTGGAGCCCTCGGGGACGTTCGGCGCCGGCCCGCTCGATGGCGATCTCGATACGCTCCAGGGCAGCCGCGCGTTCCGTTCCCAGGGGCTGGAGGACGATGCGGATCCTCTCGTCGTCGCCGCCCCTGGTCCCGGACATCTTCGCGTTGGCGCGCTCGGTCTGCTGCTTCAACAGGTGCAGTTCGCGCTCCACTTCGCCGCGTGCCGGGCCGGGTATCCGGGGCAGTCGTTCGGCAACGGAGGGGCAGGCGACGGCCTCCGACTGCCTGGTTGCTGTCCCGGCGTTGGCGATGGCGTTGACCGCCACCAGTCCTCCGCCGCCCAGTAGCAGTCCGGCGACCGCCAACAGGGCGTTGCGTCGGCTGCGTTTCACTTTGTGTCGCTGATGCATGAGGGTCCTCACCTCTCGGGCGGAGCAGTAGCGCCGCGCGTTCTCGGCCGTCCCCAGGGCGCCCTGACCTGTGTCCGCGACGGGCTCCCGACCGCGGCTCACACTGGCAGAGCAGACGCCCCATCAACACCGCTGACCAACTGACGTCACAGAGTGGTAAGGACCTGCGCGGTGCGAAGGGGGATGGGCGGGTGCGCGGACCCGTACGCCCGACGCCCCACCGCCGGCACTCGGGACTGTCGGCGTGGGCTCGATGCGCGTGGGGACGGGCACCGCCGCATGCGAAACCCACACGGCAACGCCTGCGTGACTCCTTCTCCACGCCGTACTTCGACACCGGCTGCGTGGCGGCCGAGGTCGCGCGGCGACCGTCGCTGAGCGTGGGGGCCGTGACCTACCGGCTGGAGCGGATCCACCAGCCGGCGGAGCGTGAGGGCGGCAGGGGCCCGCCCTCACGCGTGCGTCTGCCGCTACGGCTGCTGTTCCGCGGGCAGCGAGAGGTAGAGGCGGGTGCCTTGCGGCCGGAAGCCGACGCGCTCATAGACACGGCGGGAGCCGTCGCCGGAGTACTCCAGCCAGACCGATCCGGCCCCTTGCGCGAACATCGCCCCGGCCAGCGCGGCGGTCACCGCGGATGCGATGCCGCGGCCGCGGTATCCGGGCCGGGTGCCGACGCCGGCCAGTTCGGCGGTGTCCTCGGCCGGCGGGGAACAGGATGCTCCGCCGAGGCAGCCGTCCTGCGGTGTGCGGACGAAGCGGACCGCGCCGCCGGTCTGCTGAATGCGCCGCAGTCGGTCCGCACCCTGCGGGGAGGGGGCGAAGACGTTTCCGAATGCCTCGGCGAGCGCGGCATCGAGCTCGCTGTACTCCTCGTCGGTGGTCGGGGTCTCCACGCGCGGGGAGTCGGCGGAGCGAGGGGTCGCCAGCGTGCGCTGTGTGCAGAGGAGGTACTCGTGCACCGCCTCGGTGTCGAAGCCCGCCGCCCGCAGGGCCGGTGCCACGCGGGGCGCGGCTTGCGGTGCGAACTCCAGCCGGGGCAGCAGGCCGCGCTCCCGGAAGGCTTTGATCAGCGCCGCGACGTCACGCTCGCTCGGCTCGATGCCGGGCAGCGGAGTTGCGTAGTTGAGGTACGGACTGTCGGTGTCGGGGTCGAAGCCCGCAACGAAACCTCCGGTCTCGACGACCACGGGGCGACGGCGGAGGTTGGCTACGGCAAAGCTCTGGACCTGGTTGTCCATGGTGGGTGTTGACCTCACGATGTCTCAAGTGGAGCCCCGGCGTACTCGGATGAGTACGAGGGGCAGGGAGAGGGGCGGTGCGCGGGCACCGCATCGTGGGGCCGCCGCGGAGTGGGCGTGGCAGGCTGCGGCTGCTGGAGGGCAGACGTTCAGCGCCGACGGCGGCCGCTGGTGGACGCCGCAATCATGGGCTTCGTTCCTCACCGTGAGTGTGTCTGCGAAGTCGCAGAGCGCAGGTCACTGTTCCAGGACTGAGGAGAGGGGACAAGTGATTTTCCGCAGCCGGTCGTGGCGGCCGATCGCCGGCCGTCGAGGTGCCCCGGCGCCACAGGGCCTCCTTCGTTCGGGTTGGCATCTCTGGCGGGTCTGCCTACGGGGGCGTCCGCACGGAAGAGGGAGCAGCAGGCCAAAGCTGCCGAAGGGTGGCTCACGCGCATGGTGGCGAGTCCGCGTGACACCTCGCATGTCTACAGGGGTACGGACCATGGGATCCAGCAGCAGTTCAGCGCGCTGCGAGGGCTGACGTAGTGCCCTCATTCCACCGTGAACTGCTCGACACCGATGTCTCCGGCCGCCGCCCTGGAGCTGACTGCGGGATGCTCCGGCGACACGGCCGGTTGTGGACCTGCCGTCACGGCCGAGATCAGCCAGGCCGACCTGTTACGGCAGCCATACCGGTCCCCACGGAGCACGCCTCGACCTCACCCCGAACGGCGGCACGTCGGTCACCTGCACGGTGAACGATGCTTAGGTAGGGCTAGCCTTCGACGGCCCCCACACCAGTGCCAGGGGTGCGACGGTCACCGAGCTTCTCGTCGGGAAGGCCAACGGACGCTCCGTGCTCTTCGCGCGGCGCGGAGACCCGGTTGTGTGCCGGGTCTTCAAGCCGACCCGGTAGCCATCGACCGCGTTCACGAAGCCGTGCTCGGCGGGTCATCGGGCCCCAGGGCAGGGCGGCGACTGCGAAGAGTTGGTGGCTGCCCCTCACCGACCGGCAGCGAGGCCGCTCACCATCGGACTCAGAGCACGGCTCCCGCCTCGTCGTGGAACACCTCCGGCCAGTAGCGGTAGTCGTCTTCGTCTGTCGCGGGAAGGCAGGCGACCGGGTCCACCGACGAGAGAACCTCGGTCATCGTCTCGGCGAGCTGGTGATAGAAGCCGTGGGTGAAGTGGTGCTCCTCGTCGAGTCGTCCCTCCCGGCTGTGCATCCACACGGTAAACGCCAGCGTCGATATGTCGGCGTTGACCGGGACCACGCGGTCGGCGTTGTACTCCGCGTAGTGCAGAGCGCCCGTGCGCCCGTCGATCAGGACGATGAAGTCGTGCATCAGGCCACCGAGAACGACCATGTGCTCCGCGTCGGGCGGGAGTTCGTCAGTGCCGTTCCACAGATGCCGGTGGGCGGGGTTGCGCTGGGAGGATGCACGGTCCTCCGGCAGAGTCGGCAGGGGCGTGTCATCGCCGTCCATGCCGAACATGATTCCGTCGCGGGGCAGGCCGACCTCGGTGAGGAAGCGCCGGGTGGGCTCGTGCACGAGCGCCGCCGGCAGGGCCGACGCTTCGATGCGCACCATCTCGTCCGGACCGAACTCGTCGTCCAACAACCCGGTGGGCAGGTCCAGTCGAAGGCCCTGGCCCGGTCCGGCGACCAGAGCCAGCGGTCGGATGACAGCAGCGATCCGCCAGAAGGCGGGAAGGGGATGCTCCCACTCCGACGGCGGGTGCACGGTGCCCCAACCCTCGTGGCCCCAGTCTTCGTCGGTGAAGGCCGACATCAGCAGACGTGATGCCTCTGCCACCGCGTCGGGTCCGGTCCGGCCGGTCAGTGCGGCGAACCTCCCCCGCATCGACCGGAAGTCGTCCACGTGCTCGAGGAACCGTGCCAGCGCGTCGAGGGAGGGGGCGAGAGGGATCACGTCGATCAGGCCCGGCGATTTCTCGAAGAGGTCCATGCTGAAGACCCGCCCGCTGGCGCCGTCGAGGACGACCTCCTGAGCGTCGTACTCGTCGATCCGAAGATGTCCGATCAGCAGCAGGTCCGCGATGTACGGGTCGAGCTGGGCAGGGTCAGCCCCCTCGGCGAGCAGCGCAGGAACGGACACCACCCGGGACTCGGCCAGCGGTGCGAAACGGATCAGCCGGTGCTCCGCGGGCAGTCCGGTCCCGGTGAGGCGGCGGCGGGTCGCCTCGTGCGTGATGGACGCAGGAAGTGCGTGCGCGGGCACGACGAAGTCGGTCGTGGACATGGATCCCCCGTGGTGGTGACGTGCGGTCTCTCGACGATCACCACGATAGGAGCCGCCACTGACAACGGGGCGGCGGTGAGCTGCCGGAGCGATGAAACTCAGTTCTTCGACTGGAGTGTTCTGCCCTGCGCGAGTTGGATCCGTCGGGCGCGGACATGGTCGCGCACGGTGGAGTACGAGGCGCAGGTGAATCCGTGCTCGGTCTTCAGCCGTTCGAGAATCACCTTGATGGTGTACCGGTGTTCCGGAGGGCGGGTCTGCTCTTCCAGCAGCATCAGGTCGATCGGTGCCTTCACCGGATCCAGCAGGCTGCGGGGGCGTTCCTTCACGCGTGCCGGTTCGGGCAGCGACAGGGCGGCGGCCACGGTGGCCTGCGACACCCGGTTCCGCGCGGCGAGAACGTGGACGGGTAACCCGGGGTTGTTCCGGCGGTCCTGGCGGATCCGGTCGAGGATCCATTCTCGTGACCTGTACACGATGGCTCCGGAGAGGCTGGCGCGTGTGCCGCGCGGGAAGGTCGGCTCAGGTGCGGTGGACAGGCCGTGGACGACGCGGCCTGTCCACCGCACATGGTTGGAGCTTGTCAGAACACCCGGTCGCTGGTGGTGACAAAAGCACATCGGCCGGCAGCACACTCCAGTGCCATCCAGTCCCATCCGGTACTCGGGCTCGGTGAACTCGGCCACCGCGTGGGGCTCAACTGCGCGTTCGGCTCGGGCATACGGGACGAGGACCACCTCACGGCACGTGCAGGGCGCTGCGAGCCTGAGGGTGCGCCGCGGCAGGGACATCGGCTGGGATCACCACATGTGAGTACCGACCGCACCCGGCACCGGCAACTGACCGGCAGAAAGAGCGGGGGAGGAGCGTGGCGGCGGCTAGGGGGGCGTCAGGTGTCTTCGGGCCGGCGACCGGACCCGCCGAGCTCCGTGCAATAGGCGATCGTCGCATCGTCCGCTGCCACCGACAGGCGCACCTCCTCCTGCCGGACACGACGGATGATCTCGGCGGGTCCGCACGACGCCAACACGTCCAGAACCTCCGGCCAGTCGGCGAGCCGGAACGGGTCCACGACACGGGCGGCCCCATTGCTGAGCAGGGCGGCACCGGTCAGCTCGGAGATCGGACAGCTTCCGGTGATCGCCTCGTCGGCCGCGCGCGGGTCGTCCTTGGCCACCCAGAAGCCGCCCCGCCGATTCCGATGGGCGCGAAGGTCCCGCAGGAGTCGCTGGTGCTCGTTGCTGTCCGCCGCGGCCTCGAGTGCGGGCTCGTACTCCCCGCTGATGATCACCTCACGGGGATCGGACACGACGAGCGGCTCACCGTGCGCTCGGTCGAGCACGAGGAACGAGTCACCGAGAACGAGATACTCGACATGACCGCCGGACTGACCGCCGGACACACGCAGGACGGCGACGGTCGCCGACGGGCTGATGGGGTCGGTGACGTCACAGGTGTTCCGGTGGTGGTCCGTCACCTCCTCGATGGCCTCGGCGAGGAGGGCGGAAAGAGAACGGTCCCCCGTGAGTGACAGGAGGCCGAGCAGGCTGCCGCCCAAGCGGCCAGCGTACCACGCCACGCCATGTCGGCAGACGCTTTCGCTGCCGGGGATGCCGGCGCCGTCGATCAGTACTGCGGCGGTCGGTACGGCGCCGGTGAAGTCCTCGTTCGCCCGGCCGTCCCGCGCCGCACCACTCGCCATCGTCACGCGCATGCGCCGCGCCTCCCGTCGGTCGGGGGTCGACCTTATATCTGCCGACCTGCTGCGGAAGTTCATCTCCAGCCGTGGCAAAGGACCGCGGTCGGAGTGTCACCCGGGCCGCGGCCCAACAGCAGCGAAAGCCCACCGCCGCCATCGTGAACCCCGCGAGACGATGCTGCTGCCGTACGTCAGCCGGTATGCGGTGCCGCGGGTGAGAAGTGCTGTGGCGGGGCGGTGCCGCCCCGCCTCGCGGCGAGTACGGGGGCGCACACGAACCGGATCCGGCGTCAGCGGGACTGAAGGGCGTCCAGGCCGACAGCCTGGGCCATGGCGAGTCTGCGGTCGACGTCAGGGGACAGGATGTCCAGTACGTAACTGTCCCGGAGCCCGAACCTCTTGTTCACCGACATGACCTCGCGGTCGCCGGCCGTGAAGTCGAAGTGGTACGGCCAGGCGAAGGGCAGCCAGTCGGTGAAAGGGATCACGTTCCAGACCCGCCGCAGGACGGCGACGAACATGTTCCGTTCCTTCCCGGCCGATTCGACCGCGCCCGGCTGCTGCAAATGCCAGGTCGAGCGCAGCAGGGAAGCGGCGAAGTTCTTGCGGAACAGGCCGATCACGTTCTCCGACGCGTCCGTCACGTCGTACGTGGCTCCCACGTCGAGGACCTGACGGGCCTTGAAGGCGAACAGGACCTGCCGTTTGGAGTCATCCGTGTAGAACGTGACCCGTTCCCTGAACGCCAGCCTCTTCTGCTCGGCGAAGGCCACGACCTCGCCCTCCGAGCCGTCCGGTTCGGCCACCGTCACCACGTACCGGTTGCCCATCAGGGTCAACTTCTGCCGGACGAGGAAACGCTGCCGCGCCTGGAGGTCCGAGATGTCCACGAGTTCGCTCCTGTTCGCTGTGTGCCGGGACGTCGCCAACCTTGCCGTACCGGCGCGGCCGCAGAGTCCCCCGAAAGTCCCTGTGGGGAACGACGAACGGACGATGGGGACGGGGTCTTTCGGAGGCTGTGCCGACCGCGCCCGGTTCACGAACCTTGCTGTCACGCCGGGAGAACGGCGGTCGGGCAAGTGAAGGAGCCGGAAGTGAGCAAGGCAGTGAAGGTCGGTCTGTGGGTCGTCGGCGTTCTCGTGGTGCTGGTGGTGGCCGGACTGGGCATCGGGGGATACCTGCTGTACGACAAGCTGGACGAGGGAAGCATCACCGAGGAGACCTACGCCTCGATCCAGGTCGGACAGGCGGAGTCCGACGTGGTGAGGCAGCTGCCGCGGCAGCAGTCGGACCTGGCCATGGCGGCGGTCGAGGAGACACCCGCTCCGCCGAAGGGTGCCGACTGCCGCTATCACGCGGCAAAGATCGACGCTGCCTCGGAGTCCGTACCCGTGCACCGCTTCTGCTTCGCCGGTGGCAAACTCACCGAGAAGACCACACTGGAGTGACAACCCCCCGGCAACTGCGCGGGAGACCGGTCAACGGGGCCGGACGAGCCGTGCATCGTGCGCCAGGATGGCGGCTTGGACCCGGTTACCGCAGTCCAGCTTGGCGAGGATCCGGCTGACGTGGGTTTTGACGGTGCCCTCTCCCATGAACAGCGCCCGGGCGATTTCCGCATTCGACGCCCCGCCACCGAGCAGCACGAGGACCTCCCGCTCCCGGTCGGTGAGGACCTGTAGCCGTCGTTTCGCCTCGTGTTCGCGGTTGTCCTCGGGTCCGATGTACCTGTCGATGACCTGTCGCGTGACCTGCGGCGAGAGAATGGCCTGGCCTTGCGCGGCAGCGCGGACACCCTGCGCGAGTTCGATCGGCGGGGTGTCCTTGAGCAGGAATCCGGCCGCGCCGGCGCGCAGGGCTCTGGCGACGTGCTCGTCCTCGCCGAAGGTGGTGAGCATGACCACCTGCGTGCTCGAGCCCAGTTCGGTGATCTCCGCCACGGCGGTCAGTCCGTCCAGCTTCGGCATCCGGATGTCGAGCAGGAGGACGTCGGGGCGGTGACGGCGGATCAGCTCGACTGCTTCGTGGCCGTCCCCGCCCTCTCCGACGATCTCGATGTCTCCGGCTGTCTCCAGCACAAGCCGTATGCCCGTTCTGATCAGGGCTTCGTCGTCCACGAGGACCACTCGGATCACCGTTGGCCTCCCGGGCTGGGGATCTCTTCAGGGATGGGGATCTGCTTCTTCTCGATCAGGGTCCCGTCGACGAAGCAGAAACGGTACACGGCGGTTGGGTCGGACCGGCCGCCGGGCGCGGTGAACACGTAGCTGCATCCGGCGCCGGTGGGAACGGCCGGTTCATCGGCGGTGACCGTTTCCCGGGCGAGAGGGCTGCTGTCGCCGATCTGCTGTTCGACCTGCTCCCGGTTCTGGCCCAGGGCGACGGAGTGGTACGTCGCTGCCGGGATCGTCCGCATCTCCCGTGTCCACGACCACAGTTCGTAGCCGAGCAGGGCGACGGCGCCCAGGAGGAGGACGAGCACCCCGGCCACGACGATCAGCACGATCTTCGTAGAGTCCTTCATCCCACTCCGCGGCCCGGCTGCCGGGAGCGCGGGAAGACCGATACCCCCTTCTCCGGCCTGCGTTGTCCCTATATCGGCCCACGCGCCGTCCGGTCCTGCGCCGTGCGGTCCTGCGCCGTGCGACCACGCAGGATCGGCACCCGCACCCGTCAACTCTGTACCGCCAAGCGGTTCTACCGCCGCCGGGTGCGGCGGCCGGGTGGGCGGGGTCGTCGGTAGTTGCGCGGTCACGACGAACCGGTCGCCGTGTTCCTCACGGCCGGCGCTGAACGTGCCACCGGCCAGACGCACCCGCTCACGCAACCCGACCAGTCCGAGACCGGTCCCGGGGGCTCGGGGCGTAGTCGGACCGTCGTGGGGCAACTCGCTGGAGACCTGCACGCGGACCTGCGCAGCATCGCGGTCCACGCTGATCAGAGTGCGGGATTGCGGGGCGTGTTTGTGGGCGTTGGTGAGTGCCTCGCGTGCGACCCGGTGGACCGCTCGGCGCGTGTGGGCGTCGATGCCTGCCAGGTCGTCGCCGCTCCAGCGCAGTTCGACCGGCAGGCCGCCGTGGCGAGACGCCTCGACCAGCCCCTCCAGGTCGGCGCGGGTGCCCAGATCGTCGTCGGGTCCTTCGGAGTTTCGCGGCTGCGCGTCGACCCGGAGGATGCCGAGGATCCCGCGCAGCTCGTCGAGAGCGGTTTTCGCGGTCGTACGGACCAGTGCGGCCTCCTTGCCCATGTCCGGCCCGCCTGCCTGAGTGCGCATCTCCAGAGCGCCGGCATACAACGCGATGAGGCTCAGCCGGTGGCCGAGGAGGTCATGCATCTCGCCGGCGATCCGTGTCCGTTCCTGCAGTACCGCCTGGGCGTGGCTGAGGCGGTGGGCCTGCTCGAGAAGGGCGTTGCGTTCCCGGAGCGTGGAGAGGCGGCTTGCCCGTTCACCTGCGACGACTCCCAGCCCCGCCGGCAACAGAAGGAGGAGGACCAGGGACGTCGCAGCGCCGATCGCGGTGATCTCCCACGAGTCCTCGTCGGACCAGACGAAGGGGACGGCCAGGACGAGAGCGGAGGCGAGCCCGAGTACGCCTGCTCTGCGGGGCGAAGGCCCGACGCGGCGCCCCACCCCGTAGGCGACCATCGGCAGCGCGAACAGTACGGCCAGCGATGCGGGCAGCACGCTCACCGACAGCAGGGCGAGCGACGGCCAGACCCACCGTGCCGGCAACGCGGCCGCGATCACGGCACCGGCTGCCGCACTCAGTGCCGGTCCGCCGTCGGAGAGGACGAACGCCGCCGCGAACGCGACGGCGGCCAGGACGACTTGCCGAACCTTCGTCCGCCGGCCGGCGGTGCGCAGTCGCGCCCGGGCCATGCCGATCTCGGTGCGTATCCGGCGTCGGCCGGGGAAGTTCGCCATGCACCGGAACGGTATGGCATCGGTCCGCTGCTCCGGTCTGCCGATCGGCCCTCCCCGCGCGCCGATCGGCATACGTCCGGAATCCCGGACCGGACCCATCGGCAGACGCGCTCTCCCGTGCGGATTCCCTGCCGTTCCCGCCATGTTGCGGCGCCGGCAAGTCCACCCTGATGCGCACGGCACTCGGGCTCGTTCTGCCCGACAGCGGCCGGGTCGGCTTCGGCGGCGTGCCCATCGGGCGGCTCGGCTCATCGCGGCGACCCTTCGATGAGAGGAAGGGGGCACAGGGTGTTCCTCCGGGGCAGCTCAGGGGCCTCTCCGCGAAAACGGATGTACGCGACACGGCTCGCACGGCAGCATGGCGACCATGACTGCCACTCCTGCGCGAGCCGATCGCGAAGCCGCTCGCCGCAGCCTCGAAGGTCTCGCTCTCGGGGACGCGTTCGGGGAGCGCTGGTTCCCTCTCTTTCGTGAGCGGGAGCGGGCCGCCGACGAGATCCGGGCCCGGCGCACGCCCGAGGAACCCGAATGGCACTGGACCGATGACACCGCGATGGCTCTCGCCGTCCATCAAGTGCTGGACCGCTTCGGCGAGATCGACCAGGAGCGGCTTGCGGCCTGCTTCGCGCTCACCTTCGACGCGGATCAAGGCCGCGGCTACGGCCACGGCATGCACCTCCTCCTGCCGAGACTGCTGGACGATCCGGCGAGCTGGCGCCGTCACGCGCCCGAACTCTTCGACGGCGGCAGTCTCGGCAACGGCGCCGCCATGCGGGTCGCACCGCTGGGCGCCTGGTTCGCCGCCGACCTCGAACTGGTCACACGTCAGGCCGAGTTGTCGGCCCGGGTGACCCATGCGCACCCCGACGGGGTGGCCGGCGCGGTGGCGGTGGCCACGGCCGCGGCCCTGTCGACCCGCGGTGAACTGACCATCCGGTCCGTCGCCGACCGCACGCCGCCCGGTCCGGTCCGTGACGGTCTCCTCCGGGCCGCCAGGCTCCCCTTCACCACCGCGCCGTGGAAGGCGGCGGACCTCCTCGGCAACGGACAGCGCATCCGCGCCGACGACACGGTCGCGTTCGCCGTCTGGACAGCCGCGCGCCACCAGGACGACCTGGAGGCGGCGCTGTGGTCCACGGCCGAAGGCCTCGGCGACGTGGACACGACGTGCGCGATCACGGGCGGGATCGTGGGGGCGCGTACGGGCGTGGACGAGGTGCCGCCTGAGTGGCTGGCACGCCGCGAGGCACTTCCCATCGGCTGAGAGGCCCCGGGGGCCGTGGGAGGCAGGCCTCGTCCGCTGCCGCGCTGGTCAGGTCGCACCCCGAGGTCGGGCCCCACCACCCTCTGCTCAGGCGGTGGTGGTGAGGCCGACGGCGGAAGTCGCGGTCAGGACGAGGGCAGCCTGGTCGACGTCCATGTGGTTGCCGGCGGTGAAAACCCGACGGCCTCGGTGACGGCGTCGATCGCGTCCTGCGCTGTGTATCTCTCGCCGGGCCGGTTCAAGGCGTCCGCAAGGCGTTCCTCGCCGAATGGTCGTTCGAGGTGCCCCGTGCCTCGGTGATGCCGTCGGTGTGGAGCAGGAGGCTCACCGACGGCTCGAGGTGCAGGTTCGGGCTGTCGATCACACTCTCGTGCGCAGTAAGGTCGGATCATGGTGCAGAGCCAGGCTGACGACGTGGACGGCTACCTCGCGGAGGTCCCCGAGGACCGCAGAGAGGCCTTGACCCGGCTGCGTGAGCTGTGTCGTGGGGAGCTCCAGGGGTTCGCCGAGGTGATGGCATACGGCATGCCTGCCTATGAGCGGGACGGCACGGCGGAGATCGCCTTCGCGAGCCAGAAGCAGTACATCTCCGTCTATGTGCTGCGGGAGGGCGTCCGCGATGCCTTTGCCGACCGGCTGGCGGGCCATGACATGGGTAAGGGCTGCCTGCGTTTCCGTAAGCCGGAGAAGATCGACTTCGAGCTGGTGCGGGACATGTTGAGGGCTACGGCGAAGGGGCCGGGCGAGGTCTGCTGACTGCCGTTGATGGTCTCGCGGCGATCTGACGGGTGAGCAGGTGGACCGGCGCGAGCCGTCGGGGCGGAAGCCGAGCGGACCGCGCGCCGGCCGCTGGTGGCAGCCAACTGGCCTGCTCCCACGCGCCGTTCAAGCCGTGTTCGGTGGTCGGCGTGGCCGCGCGTCCGGCTCTCGGAGGTGAGCGGTCCCGAGGTCACGGCAGGGTGAGGATGCGAGGGCCGTCCTCGGTGATGGCGATGGTGTGTTCGAAGTGGGCGGCTCGGCTGCCGTCGATCGTGCGCAGCGTCCATCCGTCGTGGTCGGTGTAGTACTCGTTGTGCCCTCCGGCCATGAACATGGGTTCGATGGCGAGGGTGAGGCCGTGGCGCAGGGGGAAGCCGCGGCGGGGTCGTCCGTGGTTGGGGACGTGGGGGTCTTCGTGCATCTGGCGGCCGATTCCATGGCCGCCGAAGTCGGACGGCATACCGCAGTCGGCCTTGCGGGCGACCGTACTGATGGCATGGGAGATGTCCCCGATCCGGTGGCCGACGGTGGCGGCGGCGATGCCGGCGTCCAGGGCCTGCCGGGTGGCGGCGATGAGTTCACGGTCGGCGGGGCGAGGGGTGCCGACGGTGAAGCTGATCGCCGCGTCGCCGGTCCAGCCGTCGAGCTCGGCTCCGCAGTCGAGGCTGACCAGGTCGCCGTCGCGCAGACGGTAGTCGTCGGGGATGCCGTGCGAGACGGCGTCGTTGACGGACGTGCAGAGTGTGGCGGGGAAGGGGACGGGGGCGAAGGAGGGCTGGTAGCCCAGGAACGGAGAACGTGCTCCAGCTTTGGTGAGCACGCTGCGGGCGGCTTCGTCGAGCTCTCGCAGGCGAACTCCCACGGTTGCCGCCGCACGGGCGGCGGCAAGTGCGTGGGCGACGACGCGCCCGGCTTCCCGCATTGCCTCCAGTGCCGTGTCGGTCTTGATCTCCACCATGCGTGGCTCCCTGCCGTGTGCGCTGCCCAATACTTATACCGGTATTAGTATCACGGGTATGGGTGAGGGGTCCTCCGGGTGCGGAGGGCTGGGGTCCGTGCAGGGTCGGGCGGTGGCGGCCGCCGTGTGTCCGGTGAATCCTCAGCAGGGTCGAGGCCGGCCCGGCGCTGACTCACGGCCTTCTTGGGTGCGGCATCTGCGATTCGCGCCCTGTGCCCGGCGGTGGCTGACCTGGTCGCCGCGTGTCGGCGCGACCCGACACGCGCCGGCCGGCCGGAGGTGCCGACGTCCGTGATGTGGTGCGGCGGCGCAGGCCGCACGCGGGTCGGGCGCGCGTCCACTCCGGTGCCGCTATCGGCCAGTCGGGTAATTGCAAGAGCTTTGTGGTGTTTTGACACCTTCTTCCGAAGGTTCATGGCATCTCATGGGCGACGGCTGATCTGTATGACAATCATCCCGGCTCGAAGGAGTTCAGCATGCAGCTTTCCGCTTCCCTCCGCCTCGGCGGCGTTCGTGCGGGCACCACGGTGGCCGCCGCAGTCGCCATCGCTGGAGTCACCGTGATCGGCGCACCCGCCGCCTACGCCGCGCCCGGAGACAGTGGTGACCTCAGTGTCTCCTCGGCCGGCTGGCATTCGCGCGGTGAAAACGGAGTCGAGGTCTGTGCGTTCAACCTCGTCGCCACCAACTTCGAGTCGTACCCCTCCGTGCCGTGGACGATCACCGCGCAGCCCCCGACGACTCCCCCGGGCGACACCCTGGCCAGCACGCTGCCCCTCGTGAACGGCGCGGCGCGCAGCGACAGATACCTCCTCCCGGAGGGGACGTACCAGCTGGTGTGGACCGTCCCGTCGGGCCCGAAGCAGAGGGCCTTCAAGGTCGACTGCGCCCAGCGCGGCGACAGCAACCGACCCGCGGAGATCGGCCCGGGTGCGAACGGTGCGAACCGGGAGAACGGTGAGAACGGGGAGAGCGGCGAGAAGGGCGGGGAGTACCGCAAGCCCTCCGGTGCGGTACCCGCCGGTGCCGGTGGCGTCCCGGACATGGAGAACCTCGGCACCGAGAACGAGTCGAGCCTCGCCACGCCCGCCGCCCTGACCGTCGGCGCGGCCGGAGTAGCGGCCCTGGTCATGGTTCGCCGATCCGCACGGCGTCGTGCCCGCAACGAGGCATAGGGCCCACAGCCGACGGCCGCGACGGCGGGGACCGAGTCGCGCATGCCGTCTCACTCTGACGCTGTCCGTGACCTTTGCGCTGCTGACCGGCATCGTATGGGTGTGCTCGGACTCGTCGGACGATTCCTCGGTCACCGCCGTCCGCGCCGATGACGCCGCGGGCGGCGGTGCCCCACCGTCACAACAGCCCTCGCAGGAACCTCTGGTGGGCTCGCGGCCGGTGAAAGTCACCATTCCCACCATCTTCATCGAGGCCCCGATCACCGGTCTCAGCCTCGACAAGAAGGGCCGACTCGGCACCCCGCCGCTGAACAAGCCGATGCAGGTGGGCTGGTACCGCAACGGTCCCTCGCCCGGTGACGCGGGTACTGCCCTGCTCGTCGGGCACCGCGACACCCGCACGGGACCGGCGATCTTCCTCAACCTCAACGTGCTGCGCAAAGGTGCCAAGGTGAAGGTCAACCGGGCCGACCGGCGCGTCGCGGTCTTCACCGTCGACGAGGTGAAGACGTACACGAAGGACAAGTTCCCGGACGACAAGGTGTACGGGTCCACGGCTCGTCCGGAACTCAGACTCATGACGTGCGGTGGACGGTTCAACGCAAAGAGCGGCTACTCGGCCAACGTCGTCGTCTTCGCACATCTGACCTCGATGAAGAAGCTAGGGGTCTAGCGTCAGGCGGAAGGGGTTGGTTCCTCGGCCATGCTGCCGATGAACCAACCCCTTCGCTGTAGTCGATGAACCTGACCTGACGTCAGCTCCCGGCGCCCACCGACTACCGGCGGTCACCCCGGCCCAGGGTGTCCTCCAGCCAGTCGAAGACGACCTCACAGTGCTGTTGGGGCGCCATCGGCGAGCAGTGCAACTGGGCGCCGGTCGCCGCCCGCATGAGCCGGTACTCCTTGCGGGTGCGCAGCAGCTCGAAGAACTCACGTGGCTGACCCGGATAGAAGGCCTCGTCCTCGTAGTCGAGAACCAGCGTGGGGCACTCGATGCGGCGTACGATCCCGGTGATGTCGAGCGCCATGATCCGCTGCGCCGGAGTCCAGAAGTCGGTGAAGAGCTGCCCCTGCCGGGCCGCGAGCATCGCGGGGATCGAGAAGGGCTCGATCCGCTTCTTGATCACGAACTGCTCGGACGGCGTCAGTTGGGGAGCGACCTCCTCGTTCCAGATGCGGTTGGTCTCCTCCTTGTCGGGAGTCACGATGGCCCGGAGCTCCTCCGGGAAGCCCAGCCACGGCGAGAGACAGCCCGGCAGTGCGGCCAGGGCGGCGATCCGGTGCTCGAACGCCGCGGCGCGCGGCGCGAGGTTGCCGCCCATGGAGAGGCCGGTCAGCGCGATACGGCGGACGTCGACGTCCTTGCGACGCTCCAGCCAGTCCACGAGCGGCGAGACCACCTGCTCCCAGCGCGGGCTGAAGACGACCTGGTCGACGAAGAGCAGCTGGCCCTGGCCGGGGCCGTCGTAGACGAGGGCGTTCCAGCCGCGGGCGAGCGCGGCTGCGACACCGTAGGTCCACATGTCGACGTTCGGACCGTCGCTGCCGTTGGTGAGGATGACGGTCGGCCGGGGCCTGCCGGAGTCGTCGGGGCGGAAGAACCAGACAGGGATCGAGACCCCGTCCTGGTACGGGACGTCGTCGGTGATCGCCGCGGGGGTGCACAGCCGGGCGAAGGTGTCCCACGCCCGGCGTCCCGCCAGATAGAGCTTCTTCTCGTCACCGGGGGTGTCCGAGCCGAGTACGAAGAAGAGCGCCTGGCCGAAGTACTGGGCGCCGCGCAGCGAGCGGGCACGACGTGTCTGGCGGTGCCGCGAGGCGGTAGCCGTCAACCGCTCTCCCCATTGGCGGAACTCGGCCGTGTAGGTCTGCTCGTTCGCCCCGGCGGCATTGATGGCGTTGACGGCGGTGAGCACCTCGCCGACCTCGGACGAACCGAACCCGGCGCCGCCGAGCGCGAGCAGCGCGCCGAAGTTCAGCCCTGGGTCCGTGAACAACTGCATGGCACCAGGCGTCGGCGACGCGTCAGGCCCCGGGGGCGGGGCGGAGCCGTCGGCGCCACGCCCCGTGACGGACGCGGGTGACGAGTTCGCCGAGGCGGTCGACGCCGCCGACAGCACGACTGCCCCCGCCCCGGCGGCGAGCCCGGCGAGCGCGCCGCGCCGGGTGGGCGCCTGCGCACGGTCTGTGGGTGTGTTCGTCATGCGCCCGAACGTAGGAGCAGGCTCCACCCCTGGCCCACCCGCCACTCCCGACGGTCCTCCGAACGGCCCCTCTTCGGCGGTACGAGGACGGCCGAACCCTGCGGCGCGGAGTTGTCCCGTCAGGGACACGGCCGTTGCGAAGCAGCCGGCCCGGTGGGAGCCCGGAAACGTGGTGCGGTCCGCGGAAGCGCGCGTTCTGGCCGCATTGATCTCACACGCCCTGACGTTCGGCCCGCTGCCGGATCAGCTCTTCGACCGCGCTGGGCAAGGTGGTTTCGAAGTCGATGAGCTTCGCCCAGGTCGGGGTGACGACGATCCGGACCATGCCGTCGTAGAGCGAGCGGACCTCGGCCTCCCACTCGATGCGCTGCTCGGGTGTCATCTCATAGCTGCCGTTCATCCGGAGATACTCGTCCGGGATGCCGTCGACGACGTCCAGCTCGGCCCGCCCGCGGATGAGCAGGATCTTCGGCGGGTGGACCTCGGTGTCGATGGTCAGGGCAACCGCCGGGTGTTCGCGCAGTGCGGGCAGCTTCGGGGCGTTCTTCGTGGTGCACAGGACGATCTCCGAGCCGTTCCAGGTGAACGCGATCGGGATACTGCGCGGTGTGCCGTCCTTGGCGACGTAGGCCATGCGGGTCAGGTCGCGGGCCAGCAGCTCCTGGCTCATCGGTCGGTTCAGGATCTCGGTGATCTCGTTCGGCTGCATGGTGATCGCTCCTTCGTCGTTGTCGAGCGCGTCTCCGTGGCCGCGCGTGTCCCTGGGACGGAGCGGGCCGGACGTTCTCGACATCCGAGGCGCGCGAGCTCTCGAGACTTTGCTGAGCTCGATCGCCACGACACCTGAAGATCGCCTGACGACGTCGGGGCACGCTGGTGGGCGGACCATGCACATGGCCCAGGTGCTCCATGGGGCCTGCCCGCCACGGGAGGACCGCCGTCGGCCCGTCGAAGGCGTCCCTTCAGGGGCTTGTGGCGGCCGGAGTGACTCAGCGCATGCCCGCAGGCGCACAGCGCCACGAGCGTCCCACAGGTTCGCAGACGGGATCCGGTTCAACTCCCGGGCGAGGGGCAGGCGGGTCGATGAGTGGCTCTACGAAAGGACCGACATGAGTGCCGGAGAAAAGGCCAAGGCCAAGGCTGAGCAGGGCGTCGGTAAGGCCCTGCGGAAGGCGGCCCACGCGATGGGCAACGAGACCACCGCGGCCAAGGGCGGCGCGTTGGAGGCCCGCGGCAAGGCCCGTGAGGCCAAGGAGAAGTCGAAGGACACCTTCAAGCACTGAGTCAGAGCCGGCCGGAGAGCCGGTACGTCGCGAGGCCCCGGCGGAGGTCAAGAGCCGGGGCCTCGCCCCGTGCCGCTGGTTGTCCGGCCGGGAACGCCGCCGTCGCGATGCAGGATGCCCGTCTGCCGGTGCGCTACTTCTCCGGGCCGTCGTCCCGCCCCTCCACGGTGCGTCGTGCCGCCGCTCCTTCGTCTTCGACCAGTCCGGCCGGGTCGGGCAGGTCGAGAGCCGCCCCGCAGTGCTCGCACAGTTTGCCGTTCCCGGCGGGCGTGCCGCATGCCTTGCAGAATCGCGCGGTTCGCCGGTCGCCCGTACTTCCTGTCATGGCATCTCCACAGCTCGGGGGTGATGCGGCGCCGAGTACCCGGGGCCGACTCTTCCATGTTCGGCCGAGCAGAGCTCTCAGGCCGGTCACCGTCTCCTCCGAGCCGCGCGCTTTCACCGCCGCTGACAGACCGGTGACGCGCTACCCCTCGGCTGCCCAGCCGTCCTCCCGCACCCGCGCGGCGAGGTCGATCTTGGTGTAGGTCGGGCGTCCGGCCTGCTGGTACTTCTCCTTCACCCGGTCCAGGTAGTACTTGGCCGTGTGCGGGCTGACACCGGCGCGGCGGGCCGTGGCCTTCAGGGTGAGTCCCGAGGCGTATCCGAGGAGCACCTCGCGTTCCTTGGGTGACAGTCCGGGCCGGTCGGGGGCGCTGTCGTGCGCCCAGGCGAACGCCAGTTCTGCGGAGTGCACCGTCTCGCCTCGTGCCACCTGCTCGATCGCTCCGACGAGCGTCGGCAGATCGTGGCTCTTGGTCAGATAGCCGTCGGCGCCCGCCGCGATCGCGGCGATGATCCGCCGGCGGTCCGCCACCGTGCTGATGACCAGCACACGGCTGTCCGCGGCCCGCAGCCGCCGGATGTTGTCCGAGGACTGTGAGTTGTCGCCGAGCACCAGGTCCAGGAGCACCACGTCATAGGGCAGCGTCGCCGCCTGCGTTCCGGCGAAGAGGCCGTCGACCGTGCACTCCGCCGCTGCCAGACGTACGTTCGCGACTCCGTCGAGCCAGACTCTCAGTCCGTCGAGGAGCATCCGGTCGTCGTCCACCACGGCGACGGTGATCACGCGGGCCATCGCAGTTCGATGCGGGTGCCCTCGCCGGGTGCGCTGTCGACGACCGCTGCGCCGCCCGCCTCGGACATCCGCAGGTGCACCGAGGAGCGCAGTCCGAGCCCTTTGACCACGGTGGCCGGCTCGAAGCCGACACCCTGATCGACGACCGTCACCACCACCGCTTCACCACCGCCCTCGCCGACGACGGTGACATGGGCGTGCCCCGTCCCCGCGTGCCGTAGCACGTTGTTCAATGCCTCGGTGGTCGCGTCGGCGAGAGCCTCGGCCGCGTGCGCCGGCATCTCCGGCAGGTTGTCGTACTGGGCGCTCACCCGCAGTCCCAGGTTCTCCGACGACCGTACGGCCCGTTCCATCGCCGCCGCCGTACCCGGTGCTCTCTCCTCCTCGGCGTGCTGCTGAATGAGCCGGCGGAGGTAGGCGGCTTCCCGGGCGCAGCGTTCCCGTACAGGCGGTGCGTCGGCGTCGGCGTGGCCGCGGGCGATCGCTGTCAGCGTCGCCAGCACCGTGTCGTGCAGGGCGCGGTGGTGCGCGATCCGCTCGGCGTAGCGAGCCCGGCCGGCCTCGGCGGCGACGGCCTGGGCGGTCGCCTCGTCCAGGGCGCGGCCCTGTCGGCGCAGGTACCACCAGAAGACCCGGGCCAGAACGGCCGACGAGAGGATGGCGTTGAGGTGTGCGGCGATCACGGCGATGTCCGCGCCGGTCGGCCAGTACCCGGCGGCGTGTGTCACCGCCAGCGCCCCGACCGCGCCGGCCACCGCTGCCGGACGCGCGAACGCAACGGCCGCCATCGCGCTGGCCGAACCGCCGAGCAGCATCACCCAGGCGATGTCCTCCGTGCGGTGCATACCGCCCGCGTACACCGCGAACGGCAGGACGCAACCCACGACGACGACGTCCGCCAACGGGGGCCAGGTGCCGAACCAGCCTCGGGACCGGGCCGTGGCGAAGACCAGCACGCTCACGGCGAGGGCAACCGCCAGCGCAAGCCATGCCACGGGGCTCTCCCGGTGATGCTGCACGACGGCGAGCACGCCGACCGCCAAGTGGCTGGCCCGGTACAGACCGGTGGCCAGAACCATGAACGTCTGGGCCCGTTGGAGGCCCGACCCCACTCTCACCGCATGCCTCCCCAGTGCACGCAACCCCCCTGAACCGGCGGTACAGCCGGACGACGAGAACCGTTAGGTTTCGGGGCGTTCCGGCGCCGGACACGACGAGCCATCACACCACTACGTCGGGTCGCGGCGCCCATCGCAATCCGGGCAAAGAAGGAGTCACAGTGGCTCGAAGTGTGCACCGCGGAGGGATACTCGCGGTCCTGGCATCACTGCTTGTTCTGCTGATCCCCGGCAGCGCGAGTGCTGCCGATCCGCCGATCCGCTACACGGCGTGGATCAACAATGCCGCCATCTACGAGATGCGGGCCTCGTACTCGTGGCAGTGCATGGATGTGCGGGGCGAATCGCAGAACCCGGGCGCCGTCATCCAGCGCTTCGACTGCAAGGGCCGGCTGCACCAGCGTTTCTACTTCATGCCGTCGGGCACTCCCGGGCTCTTCTTCATCGGGGTGTACGGCAAGTACTGCATCGGCGCGCAGAACGCCTCGACCGCCGACAACACACCGATCGTCCTGGGGCACTGTCAGGGGCCGGGCCAGCACTTCCGCTGGGTGGACCGCGGCAGCGACCACTGGGAGATCGTCGAGGCGGCCAGCGGCAAGTGCCTTCACGACACCGGTAAGCGCAGCGCGATCCAGCTCCGGGCGTGCGGCAACATCACCGAGCCGTACCCGAGCCTGTGGACGCCTCGCTACGACGGTCAGTACAACTACACCAGCGTCTGGGGCTGAGCGCTCCTGCCGGAGGTGGGCCGCGCCGGATACCCGGCGCGGCCCACCTTCGTGCTCCGATGCCCCTGGGGCTGGCCGATCAGCCGGTTCTGTTGATGACGAACTGCGATCCGGGCTCGATGAGAACGTCTCCGTCCGCCGAGTCGGTGATCGTCACGTTCGTCAGGGTCGCACTGCCCCGGGCACCGCTCATCGCGAGGATGCCGGAGCCGTTGTTGGACTTGTCGATCCTGACGTTGGTGATCTTCACGTTCGGCATCTCTCCGCCGCCCGTCTTGAACTGGATTCCGTCGTAGGTGGAGTCGTGGATGTCCGTGTCACGGATGGTGACACCCGGGATGCCCTGCCCCTGAGCGAAGAGGGTGATCGCGCCGAACTCCTGGTCCTCGTTCCAGAACGCGCCGCCCGTGCGGTACAGGGCGTTGTTGGCGATGAGGGTCTGGCCGGTGAAGGGCAGCGGGTCGTGGTCGGTGGCGAGCATGATGCCGGGGTAGTTCATGGTGTCGGCGATGATGTTGTTCTCGATGGTGTTGCCGTATCCGCCGTAGACCGCGATGCCGTTGGCGCGCCACGGCAGCTGGATGGTGTTGTTGCGGAAGTGGTTGTCATGGCCGATGTCGACCGAGGTGTCCTTGACGTATTTGCTGGCCCACACAGCCAGAGCGTCGTCACCGTTGTTACGGAAGGACGAGTTGTAGACGGTCGAGTTGCGGGTGCCGTTGGCGAAGTTGATGCCGTCGGCGTACGTGTTGCGTATCCGCATGCCGCTGAACTCGACGCCGTCGCCCGGTCCCCACAGTTCAGGGATGTTGGAGTAGTCCCGGCCGGCCCAGACACCGACGTTGGCGTGCTCGATCCACACGTTGGTGATCTTGGTGTCCTTGCCGAACCGGCCGTTGAGACCGACGCCGCCCTCGTGGTTGCCGTCGCCGCCCCGGATGGTGCCCGAACCGAAGATGGCGATGTCCGAGATCTTGGTGTTGTGGTCGATGTCGAAGCCGAAATTGCCTTCGTGCGGGTGGTTGATCCCGCCCGCCTGGTGCGGCGGCGTCAGGGTGTACAGCTGCGAGTGCCACATGCCCGCGCCGCGGATGGTGACGTCCCGGATGCCCACCTGGTTGTGTGTGCCCCGGTTCAGCGGGTCGTCGGTGAGGATCTTCTGCTCCTGGCGCCACTGGCCCGCCGGGATCCACACACAGCTGATGTCACCCTGCTGGTCCGCGGTCACGGCGCGCTGGATGGCGTCGGTGTCGTCGAGGCCGTCGTTCGGTACGGCACCGTAGTTCGTGATCGAGGTGCAGCCGGCCGGCTGGGCGCTCGGCGGCGCCACCTGCTCGAGGTCGATCAGGTCGATGATGTAGAACGAGGCCGAGTCGCCGGCGTCGCGCTGGAGGCGGAACTTCGTGCCGGGCGGGTAGCTCTGTGACAACAGGGCGTGGGACTCGTCGAACAGGCGCCGGGCGTCGGTCCCGGGCGTGTTGGTCAGGCCCTCGGGGTCGTCGGTCCTTCCGTACAGCCAGCTGTGCTTGGAGGACAGGGTGAGCTTGCGGCTGAAGGTGTCGTTGACGTAGAGGCTGATCGTCGCCTCGGCGCCGCCGCCCGAGGGCGCGTCGGGGATCGAGTTGCGCACGACGATCGAGTTGGCGGCGTTGGCCGAGGTGAACTCGACGAAATGCCCGGTGGTGGTGAGCCTCACCGACTGGCGTCCGGAGGACTCGGTGGCGAAGTTGGTGTGCCCGAAGGTCCGCTTGGCATCGGTGGTGAGGAGCGTGCCCTGGTAGCGGGCGGCTTCGGCTTCGTACTCGGTGTAGGGCACGGCGGCACCGCGTCCGACGACCAGGGAGCGTGCGAGGACGTTGTTGTTCTCGTTGGTCTCCGTGACGGTGTTCGTCGCGTCGGCCGTCGCGGTGAGGGTGACACCGCCGCTCGCCGCGGTCCACGTGCCGTTGATCGGTACGGTGACGCTCGCGCCTGCGGCGATTGCTCCCGCCGTTCCGTTCAGAGTGGTGTTCCCGGCGGCGAGGCGTGTGACGGTCCCGGCCGCGACACCGCTTGTGCCGCGGTTGTCCACCGTGACGGTGAAGGAGACCTGCGCGCCCACTGCCGGAGCGGCCGGGTTGGGTGTGATCGCGGTGACGGTGAGGTCGGGTCCGGGGCTCTGCCCGACGACCAGTTTCGAGGACGCGGTGCGGCTGTTGTTCGTGTCGTCCTGCTCGACGACGGTTCCCGCCGGGTCGACCACGGCGGACACGGTGTAGCTGCCCATGGCGCGCTTGCCGACCGGAACCTTGACGATCGTGGAGGCGCCGGCGGCGAGCGTGCCCACCTGCGCCGAACCGGCTGCCGCGCCTTCGAGGCTCACGTTCACCGACGTGGCGGGGGAGGTGGCACTTCCGGCGTTGCGGACCGTCGCGCTGACCTCGACGGCGTCCGTCTCGGACGGTGAGGCCGGGGCCCAGGTCAGATCGGTGATCGTCAGGTCCGGGTTGGGTGCCGGGGCCCCGATCACCTGGAACTCGGCCACCTGTGCCCCGAAGCCGCTGGAGTTGGAGAAGAACTTCAGCTGTACGTCGGAGTAGCGGCCGGTCACCGGGATGGTGACGCTGTTGCCTCCGGAGGAGGGGCTGAACGCGTAGTCGGCGCGCGCCTTCAGCGAGGTGAAGCCGGACGCCGACTGCTCACGCCCGAGCACTTCGATGGCCTGGGTCCGCGGTCCCCATGCCTGGTCCGGGTTGAGTTTGACGACGACCGCCTCGACATCGGCGTTGGCGCCGAGCTTCACCGTGAGGGTCGACGGGAAGCCGGAGGATTCCCAGTAGGTGGCCGGGCTGTCGTCGTTTGCGTTGGAGGCGACATAGGTCTGGGTGAATGACGACGCCTCGATCGGCTTGTTGCGGGCGAGGTTGGAACCGGTGACGGGCGGCTCGCCCGGCCCGTCGTCCTCGCCGTAGACCTCCAGTTCGGACAACTGGGCGGCGTTCCAGCCGCTGTTGGCCGACACCTGGACGCGCACGTAGCGGACCGTGGTCGCCGTGACGGGGATGCTGACGGTGTTCGCCCCGGCCGGATCGAAGGCACGCGCGCCGGAGGCCGACAGCGGTGCGAACGATGATCCGTCGGTGCTTCCCGACACGCTCAGGGTCTGGTTGCGGGCTTCCCAGGTCGACGGCAGCTTGAGCGCCACCCGGCTGATCTCCGCGTTCGCGCCGAGGTCGACCTGCACCCATTGAGGCAGCGCGCCGGCGGGCCCTTCCCAGTACGACGCCTGGCTTCCGTCGGTGACGTTGCCGGCCGGGTAGTTGCCGTGACTGCCGCCTGCGCGGGCGGACTTGCCGAGGGCCAGGTTGGGCCCTTCCGCGGCGTGGGCGGGAGCGGGCAGCAGCCCGACGCCTATCAGGCCCGCCAGCACCATGCCGACGATCACTCGCCAGCCGTGGTGTCTCAGTTTCATGGTGTCCTCTTGTTTCGTGATCCGGTGTCCGGGCGCGCGGCTCGGCGCCCGCAGGTGGCGCCGTTCGAGGCGTTGGGGCAGGGCGACTTGCATGACGGACCGGTGCGCCGAGGGGACGGCGACCACGTAACTCGCCAGGTACCTGACATCTAGAAGGCGAGGCAGTTGAGGGGTTCTCTAGAACTTTTGAGTTAATCAGTCAAAATTTTGCAGCGACAGGGTGACAGGTTTCTACCAGGTGGCCACTTTGTCAACGGCACTGACACGCAAGCGAGTTGGCACCAACAGTTTCGCCAGGTCGGCGGGGTGAACCTGTGTTCCGGCTGTAGGCAGTGGACGCGCCTGCCGAGGGTGAGCGGGCGGCGGGCCCAAGGCCTCCCGGTCGGTGCGGACGGGCCCAAGGGGCAAGGCGGGAGTGCGCGGCCGGGGATCGGGCCGCTCCGGTGAGGCCGATCAGTGGGGCTGGATGGCGAGGAGATGGCGGCGCGCAGCCGCGGCAACGGCGAGCTGTCGGTGCCCGCAACCGCGTGCGAGGGGCCGCGGGTCACTGCCCGCGGCCCCTCGCACGCGAAAGCTTCGGCAAGGCAGGTCAGTTCTTGCGGCGTGCGGCCCAGACCGTGCGTTCGGTGCGTACCACCAGGTCGGTGCGACGCAGGATGCTGTGGCCGCTGCTGGTATCCAGCAGTCGGTCGAGAGCAGCGAGGTCTTCGGGCGCGAGCGATGCAGCGGCGACACCGCGGATGCGTTGCAGGGAGCCCAGCGCGTAGCGGCCGATCGCCTCGGTCGGGCCGTCCTCGATGTTCACCGCGATGGTGCGTTCGGCTTCGAGAGCGAATCCGGCGGCGGTGAGCTTCGGTCCCCAGTCGGCGCCACGGTGGGGGACGTGCTCGGCGTGGAAGCGGTCGGTCGCGGCATGGCAGCGGTCTTCCAGGCCGGGACGTTCCTCGGGTGCGCTCTCGGGCAGGAAGCGGGGGAAGCCTGCGAGTTCGACGACGGCGAACAGGCCGCCGGGCGCGAGGGCGTCGTGGACGTGGCGCAGGGCGCTGTCGGGGTCGGCCATGTGGTGCATCGAGGCGGAGGCCCACACGAGATCGGGCGTGCCGAGGTGGGGCCAGTCCGCGGCGTCGAGGTCGGCCAGAACGGTGCGCACGCGTTCCTCCACCCCCTCGGCGCGTGCCCTCGTCCGCAAGCGGTGAAGGTGGTCGGCCGAGGAGTCGACGGCGGTGATGTGCGCCTCGGGGAAGCGGTCGAGCAGGGCGAAGGTGCCGGTTCCGGTGCCGCAGCCCAGGTCCACGATCTCGTGCGGTGCGGCCTCGATGGGCAGCCATGCGGTGATGGCGGCGATGTGCTCGGCGAGGACTTCCGCGTCCAGGTCGAGCATCTCGGCTTGACCGCCGGAGTCGGCGACGTGCTGGTGGCCGTGGTGCGCACCGTGGTCGTGGGTGTGTGGTTCTGCGTGGCTCATGCCCTCACGCTAGAACGCCATTGCGTACATGGCACGACCTCATGCCGTATTGGCAAGGAAGAGGTCGGCTGCCGTGCCGCACACGCAAGGGCATGCGGACAGCTCACGTACAGGAGCCGTCCGATGCGTAGTCGCTGCCGGGGCCCTTGCTGCCGCTGTCGCGCCGGTGCCCGCGTCGGGCGTCACGGTCGAAGATGCCCAGGATCTCGCACGGGCCGCCCTCGGTGCCGATGGCGTGGGGGAGCATCGTGGGGAACTCCGCGGCCTGGTTGGTCTCGATGCGCAAGCGGCGGTGGCCCAGCATGAGGATCGCGGTGCCCGAGAGGACGACGAGCCATTCGCGGCCCGGGTGGGCGCGCATGCGCGAGGGATCGTCGGGCGGTGGCTCCGTCAGACGCTGACGCATGACGCTCATGCCGGGCTCCGCCTTGATGGGCCAGCGCATCAGCCGGTGGACGCTGTCGATCGTCGGGCTGGTGACCACATCGTCGGAGGCGGTCTCCACCAGCTGGTCCAGCGAGGTGTCCAGGGCGCGGGCGAGGATGACCAGCTGATCCAGTGCGAGCCGGCGCTGACCGTTCTCGATGCGGCTGAGGGTGGACTGGCTGACGTTCGCGCGGGTGGCCAGTTCCTCCAGGGACCAGCCCTGCGCCACGCGCAGAGCCCGGATGCGTTTGCGTACCAGGCTGTCCAGTTCGCCATCGCTTTGCGTCATGGGCAACATCGTATGCTCTGAATGCAAGTCCGGTTCAGGTGCTCCGATCGCATCAGCGAAGCCGGCCGGCCCTTCCCGCCCGGCGGGAACGCGCGTTGAGCAGTGTCACGGCATGGTTTCCGCGCCGCTGAGCGGGATGACGCGAGCCGTGGCGCTGGCTGTTGCGATCACGATGTCGTCGGCGTCGGTGAGCGAGGCTTCGAGGTGGGCGATATCGCCCACGCGATGCACCACGCGGCCGTTCCCGAAGAGCCGTCCGGGGCGGACCGGGCGGAGGAAGGACACCTTGAACTCCAGGGTGGACTGAAATTGGTCGGGCTGGAGGGTGGCGAGAAGAGCAGGGCCGACCGTGTCGTAGAGCATCGCGGCGAGAAAGGCCCCCAGGACGTTGCCGGTTGGATTGATGAAGTCCTCGGTCGCGTGGAAGGCCACGCGAATCGTGCCGTTGTCGACGTCCGCGTCGATGAACTCCCACCCCAGGGTGGCCGCCGCACGCGGCATCGGCGAGCGCCCGTTCACTCCATCCCAGAACGGGCCTGATCGTTCGCTCATCGCGTCTCCCTGGGCTGCTGCTGTCCGGTGCCGTCCGTCCTTTCCCTCTGGTTCCCTTCGCCTGTCGCTCACCCGCGGCGGCTCACCCGGTTGGACCCGGTCATCCACTGGCGGACGCCCGTGGGCGATGTGCGGCCGGATCGCACGACGGGCGGGGACGATCACGAAGGGATGAATACGTGCAGAGGGCACCCCGTCGCCTCCGGACGCCGTGCACGCTGCCGATGTGCACAAAGAAGGAGACAGGGCTGTTCCCCGACAGCGGACCACGGAGCCGGAACGTCACCGGCGACCCACGCAACGGCCCCCCGCCCCCCGTCGAGGCGGACCGGGCGACCGTGTCGGCACCGTCGAGGCCCGCATCCGCTACTGGTTCGACACCACGCTGGCCCGCGGTACCTCCGCACTCGTCGGGTGGCTCGCCCTCGCCTGTCTCGCCGTGGTGGTTCCCGTCAGCGCTCTCCTCGTCTGGACCGACCAGCGCGCACCGGTGGCCACGGGATCGAAGATCGTCGCGGTGTGGCGCAGCACGGGCCAGACCATGCGGCTGGGTGGCGAGGTCGGGCCGCCGCTGCGGGTCGCCCTGTCGGTGCTGCTCGCCCTCATCGCCCTCTTCTACGTCTCCACCCTGGTCAGCCTCATCACCGCGGGTATGACCGACCGGCTGATCGCCCTGCGCCGCGGCCACTCCACCGTGCTGGAGAGCGGTCACACCGTGGTCCTCGGCTGGTCCGAGCAGATGCAGACGGTCGTCTCCGAACTGGTCGCCGCGAACGCCGGGCTCCGCCAAAGCATCGTCGTGGTCCTCGCCGACCGCGACCCCGCCGAGATGGAGGACATCCTCCGGTCCGACCTCGGTGACACAGGCCGCACCCGGCTCGTCATCCGCAGCGGACGCCCCACCGACCCCGCCGCCCTGGCCCGGGTCAGTCCCGCGACCGCCGACGCCGTGGTGGTCCTCCCGCGCGACGACCCCGCCGAGGACGCCGAGATCGTCAAGACCCTTCTGTCGCTGCGTGCCGTCGTCGGCGAAGAGCGCGACCTGCCGGTCGTTGCGGCCGTGCGCGACGACCGCTACCTCGCCGCGGCCCGCCTGGCCGGCGGACCCGGAGCCACGGTGCTGGAGATCGACGACGTTTCCGCCCGCCTGCTCGTGCAGTGTGTCCGCAGTCCCGGCCTCTCCCTCGTCCACCAGGAACTCCTGGACTACGCGGGCGACGAGTTCCACACCGTGCGGAGCCCGGTGTTGACCGGCCGGACGTTCAGGGAGGCGGCCGCGGCCTGCCCCGTATCGAGCGCCGTCGGCGTCGTCCACGCGGACGGCGGCCTCACCCTCGCCCCACCCGCCGCTCTCACGCTGACCGGTGGTGACGGCTTGGTCGTCATCGCACGCGACAGGGAATCCACGCACCTGGCACCGGTCGCCGACCCCTACGATCCGACGGTCCTCGCCGACGAACCCCCGCCGCGGGCACGGGTGCCCGAGCGCCTGCTGCTGCTCGGCTGGAACCGCAGGGCCCGCCGGATCGTCGACCAGCTTGCCCGGTCCGCGCCGCCGGGTTCGTCCCTCGACGTAGTGGCCGGGCGCAAGGCCGCCACGGTGGCAGGGCTGCGCGCTGCCGACCGGGCGGTGGCGGACACCCTGACGGTCGTCCACCGGCCGAGCGATCCCACCCTGCGAGAGACCGTTGAAGAACTCGACCTATCCGACTATCACGGGGTGATCGTCCTCGGACCGGATCGCCGCCGTTCCGGGCAGGACGACCCCGACGACCGCACCCTCGTCACCCTGCTCCACCTCCGGGCCCGAGAGCGTGACACCGGTGTACGGGTGCCCGTCGTCACGGAGTTGACCGACGACCGCAACCGGCTCATCGCCCCGGTCGCTCCGGGTGCCGACTTCGTCGTCAGCGGCAAGCTGATCGGCCTGCTCATGACGCAGATCTCGCAGAACCCCCGACTGGCGTCCGTGTTCGAGGAGTTGTTCGCACCTGGCGGCAATACGATCCGCCTCCTTCCGGCCGGCGACTTCGTCCGGCCGGGCCACTGTGCCTCGTTCGCAAGCGTGGCCGAGGCGGCTTCCCGGCGGGGCGGATGCGCGATCGGGTACCGCTCGGCCGCACGGGCTTGGGAGCCCCCGCATCACGGCGTGCGCATCAACCCCCCGAAGGCGTACGCCAGAAGGTGGGGTGACGCCGACGAGGTGATCGTCGTCGCCCCTGCCGTGCCGGCCCCGGCCGCCCGGGTGGACTCGGCGCCACACGACACCGAGTGAGACGCTCACCCGCTGCCGTCCGTCGGTGGCCGCGGCCCGATGGGAGTGGCGGAGGCTGCGTACAGCTGCGGAAGGTACGGCCCAGCACACCGTCAGCGACCGATCGTGCCGCTGGAACTCGGGGGGCAGGGATATACCCCCGGGGGGATCGGAGTCGCATTGACATGGCACCGATAGGAGAGGAGTGTGAAATATACCCTTTCGCCCGCTAAGCGATAATAGTCGGAGGTGTATGAGGGTGCGCCAAAAGATCATTGCCGCAGTCTCCGCAGGAGTTGCCGGCCTCGCGCTCGCAGTCATACCCGCAACCGGTGCGTTCGCCTCGAGCAACGCAGGTGGTAACTACGGATGCTCCGACGGGAGGGGTTGGGACGACCGTCGGAACAACAACTGCGACTTCTACGACAACCGCTACGACAGGAACTTCAACAACTCGGTGATCTTCATCGTGCTGTGAGCTTTCCTGGTCAAGGTATCCGCGGGTCGAGGCGCCTGATCGGACGGACGGCCGAATGGGGCGGTCCGCAGGTCGGAGCGCACGACGTCTGCTCGTCATCTCTTCATGCCGCCCCGTATGAGCAGCCTTGTGGGCCTGCTCTTCACTCATGCGCACGGGTCATTCCGGCGGACGTGTACGTCGGGGATGCGATGGTGGCGGCCGGCGCGATGACCGGCCGGGAACGGGTGGTTCCCGGCCGGGCCGCGGCCTGAAGAATCTCTACGAGAAGCCGGCGACGTTGCCGCCGAGGATCCGCTTCGTCGCCGTGGAACTCATCTGCGCCGCTGGGGCGTTGGGCTATGCGTCGTACGCGACGGTGGTCATCATGCCGGACTCCGAGTGGTAGATGTTGTGGCAGTGGAGCATCCAGTCGCCGGGGTTGTCCGCGTCGAAGTCGAGCACGAGTTTGTTGTGCGGCAGGACGGTGGCCGTGTCCTTGCGGGCGCCGTGCGAGTCGATGCCGGCGAGGGCATAGGTGTGGCCGTGCAGATGGACGGGGTGCCACATGTCGGTGGCGTTGACGACGACCAGCCGGACACGTTCGCCATGTTCGACGCGGTGGACGCGGTCGGGCGAGTAGGGGTGGTGGTCGATGCCCCAGTCGTAGTTCTCCATACCGCCGGTGAGGGTGATTCTGACGATCCGGTCGGGGCGGCGTCGGTCGAGTTCGACGGATTCGTGCGGCCTGAGTTGGCGTGCCGACGGAAGGACGGTGCGCCGTAGTTCGGCGGGCCGGGTGTCGGGCGCGGGCAGTGCGCCGCTCGCTGTGCGCAGGACGGCCATGGCGGCGCCGTTCTTGCCTTCGGCGAGGGCGGTGAGCGGGAAGACGCCGTCCTTGGCGGTGATGAGGACGTCGTAGCGTTCGCCCATGCCGATGAGCAGAGAGTCGGTCCGGTGGTGTCGTACGGGGAAGCCGTCGCTGTGGGTGACCGTCATCCGGTGTCCGCCGAGAGCCACCCGGAACGGGGTCTCCGCGCCGGCGTTGATGATGCGCAGCCGGATCCGGTCGCCGGGTTTGGCCCGGAACTGGGTCGGGTCGTCCGGTGTGCGTCCGTTGATCAGGTAGTGCGGGTAGGCGACGTCGCCGGCGTGACCGCCGAGCAGCGGACTGCTGGCACCGGTCATCAGCCGGCCGGGGCCTCTGCTCGACCTCGGTGAGGGCGGGGCATCGTCGCGCGCCGGCGCGTGGTGGCGCTGTGGCGCGTGGCCGCGCGGCGGGCCGTATCCCGCCGCGACTCCTCCGGAAGGCTTGGAGGGCCGGGCGCCGGGCTCGTGCTGTCCGTGGCCCATCGCGGGTTTGCCCTTGCGGAGCTGGTCGAAGATGTCCTCGGGGCTGGAGCCGCCGACCCCGTCGATCCAGTCGTCGATCAGGACGATCCATTCCGCGTCGTAGGAGAGGGGCTCGTTGGGGTCGTCGACGATCAGCGGTGAATACATTCCGCGGTCGACCTGCAGGCCAAGGTGGGGGTGGAACCAGTAGGTGCCGGGGTGCGGCGCCTGGAAGCGGTAGGTGAACGTCTTGCCCGGCTTGATGGGCGGCTGCGTCACGTCGGGCACGCCGTCCATCTCGTTGCGCAGGGCGACGCCGTGCCAGTGGACCGTGGTGGGTTCGGGCAGGTGGTTGGCGAGCGTCAACTGCAGGGTGTCGCCGGCGGTGATCCGCACCTCCTTGCCGGGCAGTTCGCCGTTGTAGGTCGAGGTTCTGACGGTGCGTCCGTTGCCGATCTCGACCGTGGAGGGTGTGGCGGTGAAGGTGAGACCGCGGAGCTTTCCTTCGGGGCTGGGCGTCCATGTGGGCCGGACCTTCTTGCCGTCCGCGGAGAGGGGGCCCTGGGGACCGGCGGCCCCCTTTCCGGTGCCGGCTGTGGAGTCAGCGCCGCTGCCTGAACAAGCGGTGAGCAGCGCGGATCCCGCTGCGGCGATCCCGGCGCCGAGTACGGCACGCCGGGTGGCAGAGGTCGGACGGGGGTGATCCTGCCTGTACATGGTCCTCCGGTCGTCGTACATGCACGCATCCCGCCCGGGCAAGGGCGGCGCCCCGGGTGGGGCCAGACGCGGCAGGACCAGCATGGAGCACAATGCCGGAAACATGCGGTAAGTCCTATCTGCCTGTCGTATCTGTCGTCTGTCGTGCCGGTGGACATTCCGGCCGATGGCTGTACGGCGCCGGGAGCGTGACGCGAGGTGCCCTCTGGGCCGCCGTGTGCGAGGGCGGCCGGAGGGGACCGGGTCGCGGGCCAGGTCAACTACGCCGAGACGTGCGCCAGTTCCCTCGGTCGGTGGCTTCACCGAGCACCTGTTCGGCCCTTCCGGCGGCGGAGGCTGAGGGGTTGGTCGGTCGCAGGGAGTAGGTCCCGCGCCGCATACGGGGTAGGTCCCGTGCCTCATGTGCGCTGTGTGCCCCGCTGGCTAGCGTCGGCTCTCATGCAGACCACGGACATCGTTCGTCGCCAGGCGGCGGAGCGAAGAGGCGACACTCTGGGCCGGCTCGCGGCCGAGCGGGACATCTGGGTGTCGACGGGACATCCTGATCACGGACCGCACCAGGTGCCTCTGTGGTTCCTGTGGGACGGGCGGGCGGTGTGGATGTGCACCAGCGCCACCTCAGCGATGGCGCGGAACGTCCGCGAGGATCCGCGCGTGCGTCTGGCGCTGGCGGACACCTTCGATGTGGTGCTCCTGCAAGGGGAGGCGGAGTGCTTCCCGGATCAGGAAGTCCCCGCGGACCCGGCGGAGGCGTTCGCCGCCAAGTTCGGGTGGGACCCA
Source organism: Streptomyces sp. AM8-1-1 (assembly GCF_032229325.1). Lineage (NCBI taxonomy): Bacteria > Bacillati > Actinomycetota > Actinomycetes > Kitasatosporales > Streptomycetaceae > Streptomyces > Streptomyces sp. AM8-1-1. The sequence continues at coordinate 423,815 of NZ_CP135086.1, read as the reverse complement.
CGCACGGGGGATGGGCCTCATGTCTACATCCGCGTCGTACCGCGGACGGTACGTGCCTGGCGCGGCGAGCAGGAACTGCGCGGGAGAGTCATCATGCGCGACGGGACATGGCAGAAGTAACCACCGACGTATCCAGCTCGACGGACGGGGGCCTAGCTCGCGGTTCGGAGGGGTCGAGCGCAGCCTCCGCCCCGGTACGCCCCGGGATCGGGGCCGCAGACGCCTGCGCGCACCTGGGCGGCACCCACGGCGAGCAACCGGCTGCTCTCAGCACTCGGTATCTGGCGTGCGGCGCGTGAGACCGTGCCGTGGCAGGGCCCCGGCCGGCCGCGAAGGACTGGCTACCCGCCGACCCCCTGGCGACGCCGTCCGGCACGGCACCTTCGGCACCCGTGGCTCAGGGCCGCTGACCCCAGGCCGTCACCATGCCGGGCCCGAGTTCGGCGGCTTCGGGTGAGGCCAGGTAGGCGAGGGCGTCGTCGATGACGGAGGAGTCCACCCTCCCGGTCTCCTCCAGCGCGGGCCTCATCCGGTCCCACGTCTCGGACCAGAAACGGGCCAGCGGGCCTCCTGGGACCAGCGGCGGGCAGAAGAGCTCCGCCGCGACCTGCTGGAGGCCCTCCTCCCGCAGGAAGTGCGGGTATGCCGGGACCGAGGACGTGTCGGTGCCGATGGTCGACCGCAGCGCCTCCCACATGGCGTCCATGGTCCTCCGGTAGGCCGAGGACGCGTCCAGGGGGTTCGGCATCTCCACGGCGTCACCGAGTACGAGCCAGCCGCCCGGGTTCAGCCACCCGGCAAGCCGTGAGACGAGACGGCGCCGCTCGGGCAGATGCATGAGGACGAAGCGCGCGTGGATCAGGTCGAAGCCGCCCAGGTCCAGGCTCTCGTCCCTGAGGTCGGCATCGACCAGCCGTACCCGCGGGCCCGCCAGGGCGGCCAGGCCGCTGGTGTCCCGGTCCAGGGCGACCACCTCCGCGGCGCCGGCCTCGTCCAGCAGCCAGCGGACCAGTGTCCCGGTCCCGGCCCCCACATCCAGGCAGCGGCTGTCCGGCCCCACGCCCAGAGCGCGCAGGCGGCGTGTGGTGAAGGGGTCGTAGACCAGCGCGGCCGCGTCGATGCGTTCGGCTTCCTCGGGGTGCTCCGGTTCGAACAGATCCTGTCCGTAGCTGCCGGAGCCCGGGGGAGCGGTCGTGGGTTGTCGCTTCCCGGCCGCGGTGTCCGGGCCCGCTGTACGTCTGCTGCCTGCCGGTGCCATGGAGAGTCCTGACGTCGTGAAGACCGGCCACGTGAGGCGCGACGGTTTGGGGAACGTCGCGGAGTCCGCGGATCCGAAACATCGACCGGAGTCCGGGCCGCCAGTGCCAGGGGCCCGCCGGCACCTCTTGGCCGACTTGATCGAACTCATGGCCGTTCGCCCGGTCGCCCGTCTTTCATCGGAGAACATGTCACCCAGCGTGAGGTGCAGATACCCGATTAAGTCTGACAAAGCAATCAAACCATCGATAACCAGAGCATCGCGAATGGGCGGCGGAACGGCATCCGCACACGCCGACCGACAGCGCTCCTGTGGGCAGGCACCTCCAGGACGGCTCAGCAGCCCAACGCGCCACCGCCGGAGCGCACTCTGCCGCCCCCGCCGCGAGGTTGTTCCGCCGTGACTCCGTCGCCGCATGCGCTTCTTGATCCGTCCAGGGCCCGCCCCGCGCCATCTGGTCGAGCGCCAGACTGCCCATGGGCCGGGCGTGCTACCGCCGACGGCACTGCGCAGCCGCGACGCGTGATCGCGCCCTCCCGTGCGCAGCTATGGCTCTGGCTGCGAGTCTTCCGAGTCGTAGGCGCCCAGCGCCACCTGACGGCTTGCCAGGAGGTCCCTGAGGTCCTCAGTACCCAGGCGTTCCTGCGTCAGCTTCACGCAGGCCATCCCTTCTGTTGCGGCCCAGGCCCGCCGAGCACGCTTGTTGGCGAGCCGTCTGCGGTCGCCACGCAGGAAACCCGCGCCCGCCGCGCAACCGGCGGAGGTGAGGGCAAGCAACGCGGCGGGCATGCGCGCGTCGGCGGCGGCGAGCCCTGCGGCTCCGGCGATGCCCGCGAGCAGGGCCGCGGGGAACCCCAGCGCGATGTCGACTTTCGTCCAGAAGTCCGCCCGGCGGTGCGCGAGAACCTTCTGCTGTTCGGCTTCGTCGCGCAGCCGTTCGATCTCGTCGCGCAGTCGACGCGAGGAGTCGGCATGGGCCGGTCGCCTGGATCCATCGGTGGTGGTGGCCATGAATCGATTCCAACACGGCTGTGGCATCAGGGAGTTGGGCTGATACGACAGTCATGGAGGGCTGTGGTGGTGGAGTTCGGACGCAACCGGTCGGAGCAAGGGGATGGGCGCTCGAGGCGGTACCAAATCACCGGTAGCTCTGTTCGTCGAACTCTTCGGGAACGTGGACGGCCGAGGTCCTCGTGAGGCATCGCGTGCGGCCGCCGGGCCTCGCATAGCACCGACACGAGCAGTGCCGACTTTCGGTTGTCGTTCCGTCCCGGCGATTCACGACGTGCCACGGACAGCGGGCTCCACCACGTCGGCCCCGACCCGGGTCACCGACCGCGCGGCTTCGGCCAGCAAATGAACAAAGGCAAGGAGAGCCCTCTCCTTGCCACTCTCAACTTATAGCGCAATGGGGGGCTTGCCACAAGGCCCGGGTGACGGCGCAGAATCATCGGCCGATGCCACAACATGCGGAAACGGGGGGCACGACGTGCGGTGGTTGTCAGTGGCGCATGAGGGACGGGGTGGCGTCGAACGAGCGGTGGGACCGGCGTTTGCGTAGCGGATGCTCCGCGCGGGGCGCGGGGCTGCCGGCCGCCCGAGTGGGCAAGGCGGCCTGCCGACTCGTCAGAGGAAAGCAAGCAGGGATGAGGACATGCACGACAAGAGGGTCGACAGAGTGGGAGGCGCCGGTGATTCGACCGGCCACCGCAGCACAACGGAGCACGGCTGCCTCGGAGGTATCGCAGTGATGGAGCAGTACGTCGTGGATCTTCGCGAGGTCGACGAAACACAGGTCGCGCTCGTCGGCGGCAAGGGCGCGCACCTGGGCGGGCTCTCACGGATCGAAGGCATCCGCGTGCCCGGCGGCTTCTGCGTGACGACGGACGCCTTCCGGCGGGTCATGGCGGACGCACCATCGGTCGGCGGTCTGCTCGATCAGCTGTCGCGCGTGAACCCGGATGACCGGGAGGCGATCCGCACGCTCAGCGCGGAGATTCGTCGGACGATCGAAGGGATTGCCGTCCCGGGCGATGTCGCGGCAGTGATCACCCGCGCGCTCGCCCGGTCCGGTGAGCAGGCCGCGTACGCCGTCCGGTCGAGCGCGACGGCGGAAGACCTGCCGACGGCTTCCTTTGCCGGCCAGCAGGACACGTACCTGAACATCGTGGGGCCGAAGGCGATCCTTCAGCACATCAGCCGGTGCTGGGCCTCGCTGTTCACCGAGCGTGCCGTGACCTACCGGCGGCGGAACGGCATCGACGACCGTACGGTCCATATGGCCGTGGTCGTGCAGCAGATGGCCTTCCCACAGGCGTCCGGCATTCTGTTCACCGCGGACCCTGTCACGGGTAACCGGAAGGTCGCCACCGTGGACGCCGGCTTCGGCCTCGGCGAGGCCCTGGTATCCGGCCTGGTGAACCCCGACGTCTTCACGGTGCGAGACGGCGAGGTAGTCGCCAAGGCGATCGCCGCCAAAGCGCGTGCCATTCAGGCACTGCCGGCCGGCGGCACGCAGGAAGTGACGCTCGACTCGCAGAGGCAGGAGCAACCGGCGCTGACGGATCCGCAGGTCGTGCGGCTCGTGCAGCTCGGGCGACGGATCGAAGCGCACTTCGGCCGTCCGCAGGACATCGAATGGTGCCTCGTCGACGACGGCTTCCAGATCGTTCAGAGCCGGCCGATCACGACGCTGTTCCCCGTTCCGGAGACCGACGACCAGGAGAATCACGTCTACGTCTCCGTCGGCCACGGGCAGATGATGACCGACCCCATGAAGCCTCTGGGGTACTCCATGTGGCAGCTGACGGCCATGGTGCCGATGCACGAGGCCGGCGGGAGGCTGTTCGTCGACGTCACCCGGCGACTGGCCTCGCCCGCGAGCCGCGCCGGCCTCCTGGACGTCCTGGGGAAGGGCGATCCCCTGGTCAGGGACGCGCTGGAGACCGTCCTCGACCGCGACGATTTCGTCCCGTCGCTCCCGGACACGGGTCCCGGCGGGCCGCCCGCAAGCGGTCCGCCCGCCGGTGGTGCTCCCGCGAGCGGTGCGCCCGCACCGATCGAGACCGATCCCGCCATCGTCACCGAGCTGATCGAACGCAGTCAGGAGTCGATCGCCGCCCTGGAGCGCGACATCCGGACGAAGTCCGGACCGGAGCTGTTCGACTTCCTGCTGGAGGCCTTCGAAGAGCACAAGCGGGTCCTCAGCGATTCGCTGAGCCTTCAGGTGATCATGGCGGGCATGGAGGCCACGTGGTGGCTCAACGACAAGCTGCAGGAGTGGCTGGGCGAGAAGAACGTGGCTGACACGCTGACGCTGTCCGCCCCCGACAACATCACGTCGGAGATGGGACTGGCGCTGCTCGACGTCGCGGACGTGATCCGCCCGTTGTCGGATGTGGTGGCGTTCCTCCAGGGCGTCGAGTATGTCCAGGACGACGCTTTCCTGGACGAGTTGGCGAAGCTCGCGGGTGGGGCCGAAGCACGCGACGCCATCGAGACCTACCTCGACCGGTACGGCGTCCGCTGTGTCGGCGAGATCGACATCACGAGGCCACGCTGGCGTGAGCGCCCCACCACGCTCGTGCCCGTGATTCTCGACAACGTCAGGAACTTCGAGCCGGGCGCCGCCGAGCGGCGCTTCGAGCAGGGCCGGGAGAAGGCGCAGAAGAAGGAGCAGGACGTGCTGTCGCGGCTGCGGGCCCTGCCGGACGGAGACGAGAAGGCTGACGAGACCAAGCGGATGATCGACCGGGTCAGAACCTTCATCGGGTACCGGGAGTACCCGAAGTACGGCATCATCAGCCGCTACTTCGTCTACAAGCAGGCCCTGTTGGCGGAGGCCGAGCGCCTTGTGCAGGCCGACGTTCTTCCTGAGAAGGAGGACATCTTCTACCTCACGTTCCGGGAACTCCACGACGTCGCGCGCTCGAACCAGGTGGATGGCCGGCTCATCGAGCAGCGCAAGGAGGCGTTCCGTTCGTACCACGCGCTCACACCGCCCCGAGTGCTCACCTCGGACGGCGAGGCCCTCACCGGGGCGTACCGGCGCGACGACGTACCGACCGGTGCCCTGATCGGCCTCCCCGTTTCCGCCGGGACCATCGAGGGGAGGGCCCGCGTCATCCTCGACATGAGGGAGGCCGATCTCGAAGCGGGCGACATCCTGGTCACGACCTTCACGGACCCCAGCTGGTCGCCCCTGTTCGTCGGCATCGCGGGCCTCGTGACGGAGGTGGGCGGCCTGATGACCCATGGTGCGGTGATCGCCCGGGAGTACGGCCTGCCGGCCGTCGTGGGCGTGGAGCGGGCCACCCGGCTGATCAAGGACGGACAGCGGATCCGCGTGCACGGAACGGACGGGTACATCGAGATCCTGTCGTGACCGAGCAGACGGAGTGGTGCCTCTGCCGCCACCACGTACAGGACACCCTCAGCACGTCCTGTCGTCGGAGCGCAGAGGCACTCTCTGCCTGCGGCTGCTTCTGGCCGGCGACGGTACGGATGCCGTTGCAGAGCGAGTCAGGGGATCGCCTGCCTGGCACGGCGACCTGTTCACGTGACCATGAAGGCTCTTGATGGGTTGGCGGTCGGTGGGCCGGACCGCATCCATCTTGATCTGCTGCCGTACCCAGGTGACGACAAAGGAGCGGAGGTGTCCCGGCTGCGGGCCCTCGGCGCCATCGATACGCGTCCCCGAACCTCATGGGCCGCTTCCTTCCTGTGGCCCGCCGCCCGGGTCGGCGCCGAAATCGGGCAGGGTCAGCGATCCGTCCGCGGCGAGGGGGAAGCCCGGGTTGTGAGCGACCTCCCAGGCATGCCCGTCCGGGTCGGTGAAGGCACTGGAGTAGAACCCGATGGCGTTGACGGCGGCGGGCTTGGTGACGGCTCCGCCGGCCGCTTCCACGGCGACGAGTAGCTCGTCCACCTCGGCACGCGAACGGACGTTGTGGGCAAGGGCGATGCCGCCGAACCCGCCGCTGTTCGTGCCATCCGGCGTCGACGGTCCGGACGGCAGACCGCAGTCCGCCGCCAGGAGGTCGCGGTCCCACAGGACGAGGGCAAGGCCGCCGGCCTGGAAGAAGACGGTTTGCTCCACCTCCTGTCCGCGCCAGCCCAGTGCCTCGTAGAAGCGCCGGGCACGGGCGAGGTCGCGGACGCCGAGGGTGACGAGGGTGATGCGCTGGTCCATGCGGCCACGGTAGGGGACCGTATGGACCGCTGCCGGCCGCCGCGCGCACGGGGTTGACGCGGAGCCTGCGGTCGCGGTGGAGGGGTGTCGTCGCACTGGGAGAAGCAGGTGACGAGACCGGTCAGGAATCGAGAAGCCCCGGCCGCCGGGCAGCCCATAGCGTGATGGACATGGAAAACAACGCATCGACCACGTCCATCGCGTCCGTCACCCTCGAGGTGGCCGACCTCGAGGCCGCCCAGCACTTCCACACCGCCTTCGGAGTGGATTCGCACGTACGTCTGCGGGCGTCCGAGGCGCACTCCACCGGATTCCGCGGCTTCACCCTGGCGCTCACGGTGTCCGGGCCGGCCACGGTCGACAGCTTCCTCGGCGCCGCCCTGGACGCCGGCGCCACGGTACTCAAGCCGGCTGCGAAGTCGCTGTGGGGCTACGGCGGCGTTGTCCAGGCGCCGGACGGTACGACCTGGAAGGTCGCGACCTCGGCGAAGAAGGACACCGGCCCGGCCACCCGCGAGATCGACGAGTTCGTCCTTCTGCTCGGCGTCGAGGACGTGAAGGCCAGCAAGCAGTTCTACGTCGGCCGCGGCCTGACCGTGGCGAAGAGCTTCGGCGGCAAGTACACCGAGTTCGCCTCGGACGAGTCCAGCCCGGTCAAGCTGGCGTTGTACAAGCGCCGGGGCCTGGCCAAAGACCTGGGTGTCGCCGTCGACGGCAGCGGCTCGCACCGCATCGTCCTCGGTGGCACCGCCGGCCCCTTCACCGACCCGGACGGCTTCGTTTGGGAGGAGGCGGCCACGTCGCTCGCTCCCGCGCGCTCCACGCCGTCTGCCATGTCCTGACGGCAAGACCGGGGCGACCCTCGCCAAGTCCGCAGGGAACGGCCGCGTCAGCGATTCCGACCCGGCCGAACTGGACCCGCAGACTCTCTTTAGCTCACTGCCGCGCAGCCTCAGCGACGCAGACGGCCGCGGGGGAGGCGACGGTTCACGCTGAACGCGACTCTGCCGGCTCGGAAATCAAGGCCCCGCCGTCGACCTCGCGCCAGAAGACGCCGACCCTGGGAGTGAAACACGCGCATCCACGCCCGCCATGGCGCCCCCATGCGTATCCCGCGGGCCGGTCGAGCCGGGCTCAGCGCCCGCGACACCCTCTAGGGTCACGTCCATGACGAGGACCACGCCCCCGAGACCGCTCGATGTCGAAGCGCTCTTCCCGGAACTGGCCGCCCACAGAGGCACGACGACACGGCTGCACCCACGGCCGGGGGCACCGGATCTGTCCGCCAGCTCCGTTGGTGGTCCGATGCTGTGGCCGGCGGACGAGCCGTGGCCGGTGTGCAGCGAGGCGCATGGCCGGGGGCGTGGTCGACGGCCGGCCGATGTTCACCGGTGGCGGCAGGTTCTGGCTGCCGCGTGGGCCCGTGAGGAGATCGCGGGCCCTACTGACGAGGAACGGCAACTCCTGGAGGAGTTGCGCCAGGAGCACCGGATTCCCGGGGTGTACGAGACGGACCCGTTGCCGATGATCGGCCTCGCGCAGCTGTACCGGCGGGACACCCCCGACCTGCCGACGGGGCCGGACGGGTGCGACCTGCTCCAGGTGTTCTGGTGTCCCTTCAACGCAGACGGGCCGGGGCGGTGGAACCTGGAACTGCACGTGCGGTGGCGTCAGTCGGACGATGTCGGTGAGGTACGTGCGCCACGCCGCCGCTGCCATGGGTCGTCGGCTCCGACAGTTTCCTGCCCGAGCCTTGTGTGCTGCACCCGGAGCAAGTCGTCACGTACCCGTTCGCGGGGCTCCTGCCCGAGGAACTGTGCGCACAGATCGACGCATGGGAGGAAGACCTCGGAGAGACGTCCGAGCTGCTGTCGGGCGGCGACGTGGCCTATCCGGTCGCCTACCAGTACGACCTGTCCATCCCACCCGGGTGGCGTGTGGGCGGCTTCGCCTCCTGGCACTCGACGGACCCGTACCCGATGGACTGCCTGACCTGCGCGGCACCGATGCACCTGCTCCTGACCATCGACAGCTCGGAGTGGGACGGCGGCAGCGGCAGTTGGAAGCCGCTGGAGGACACGGACGGGGGCACGTATCGTCACGCCACCCCGACCGAGGTCACCGTAGGTCGTTTCGGCGAACTCAACGTCTTCTTCTGCCCGGAGGATCCCGGCCACCCGCACCGCTGGAGCATCCAGTAGCCGGCGTCACCCTGGAAGGTCGTCCCCGCACTGTGTGTCCCCACCGGAATGACCGGGTTGGACGTGGCACTCCTGTCGAGAACGGTGGTGTCCCTGGGTAGACGTTTCGAGGCCGGTGAACTCATCGACACAACCGATCCGCCGGACGATCCACACCACCGATTGCCGCCCACCATCACCACGAGCACCCGCTACAAGGTTGCGCCACCCCGCTGACCAGCCACTTCAAAGATGGCGGAGCTTCCTGAGGCCGGCAGGAGAGACGATCGATCTGCTCTCGTGACACTGGTGATCACCGCCGGAGCAACATGCGCTCATGTACGAAAAGGTGGACAGTAGGGGAGTGGGGCTTCGGGTGTGACGCTCCGACCTCGTGGCCTGATGCCGGAACCGCCCACCCGGATCCGCAGAGGATCTGATGCCCGCCCCTCCCCAACCCGCGGCCGGCCCGAGAGCGGCCTTCCCATGACTCACGTGCCCCCCGACACGGCCGTATGCGGAACCAGATGAGTCATGGGGGTCATGATGAGCGAAGCTCCGCGCACGTATGACGTGATCGTTCTCGGCGCTGGTCCGTGCGGCGAGAATCTGGCGGAACGCACCAGTGACGCCGGGCTCTCCACGGTGATCGTGGAGAGTGAACTCCTCGGTGGTGAATGCTCGTTCTGGGCGTGCGAACCCAGCAAGGCCCTGCTCCGGCCGATGACGGCCCGCGCCGACGCCCGCCGTGTCCCAGCGCTGAGCGAGGCCGTCAGCGGTCCCTTGGACGTCGCGGTCGCCTTGGCCCACCGGGACAAGTTGGCGAACTACTGGCAGGACGACGATCAAGTGGACTGGCTGAACTCCGTGTCCGTCGACCTCGTCCGTGGATTCGGCCGGCTGGACGGCCCGCGGCAGGTCACGGTGCAGACGGCTGAGGGACAGACCGTCCGGCTCGCCGCCCGACATGCGGTCGCCGTGTGCACCGGCACCGACTCGGCTCTGCCTGACCTGCCGGGGCTCAGCGACGTCCGTCCCTGGACCAGCCGCAATGCGACCAGCTCTCGGGAGGTTCCGGAACGCCTCGCCGTGATCGGCGGGGGAGTGGTGGCCGTCGAAATGGCCGCGGCGTGGCAAGCGCTCGGCTCACGGGTGACCATGCTGGTACGGGGCACCAGAGGGCTCTTGCCCCGCATGGAACCGTTCGCCGGCGAAATGGTCGCGGACGGACTGCGGGAGGCGGGCGTCGACATACGGCAGGACACGTCGGTTTCTCGCGTCACCCGCACCGGCCGTGAGGTGCACATCGAATGGGCGGACGGAGGGAATCTCACCGCGGACGAGCTCCTGGTCGCCATTGGTCGTGTGCCCCGCACAGGCGACATCGGTATGGAGACCGTGGGACTGAACCCGGGTGACTGGTTGGCGGTGGATGACACCTTCCAGGTGCCTGGTGTCGCCGGCGGGTGGCTCTACGCTGCCGGCGATGTGAACCACCGTGCTCTGATGACCCATCAGAGCAAGTACCAGGCACGAATCGCCGGCGCCATCATCGGTGTCCGCGCCGCGGGCGGCAGGCTGGACGACGCCAGGTGGGGCGCGCACGCCTCGACCGCCGACAGCGCGGCCGTGCCACAGGTCGTCTTCACGGATCCAGAGGTGGCAAGCGTCGGCTTGACCGCGCGCGAGGCAGAACGCGCGGGGCGCCGATTCGACATGGTGGACTACGACATCGGGCATGTGGCGGGAGCCGTTCAATACGCCGACGGATATCGGGGGAAAGCGCGCCTGCTCGTGGACCTGGATCGCGGCAACGTTCTGGGAGCGACCTTCGTCGGCGCCGGAGTCGCGGAACTGCTGTTCTCGGCAACGGTCGCGATCACGAGCGAGGTTCCCGTGGAGCGCCTCTGGCATGCCGTGCCGGCTTTCCCGACCATCAGCGAAGTATGGCTGCGTCTCCTGGAGACACGGCGCGCCGGTGCTGTCCGCCGCTTCGAGGGAACTGCCGAATGACCCATGCGGGCGGCGCTCGGCGCAGCCTCCTGTGACCCGCCACGAACGGAGCCGCCTGCGACCTCGTCCTCGCGGCGCCGGAGCGAGGCCGGCCCGGCCTTCGATCCGTGAGTCGGGATGCCGCCTGGCCTGAGCTTTGAGAACCTGGTCGGGAGAGGTGGTGAGGCCGCACGGGACCCATGTCGTGGACGTGGCCCGTGGAGGTGGCACCGCACGAATCGGCTGGCGGGGCCGCTCGCGGCAACCTGGGCGGTGGCACCATCCGCCGCTGCCGTCTGCGCGGAAGCGCCGAACGCGGCAACCACCCCTTCGCACGCGGCAGTCCGCCTTCTGTGGGTGCCCTCGACACAGGTACCCGCGTCGAGACGATGGCCCGCCCGAACGGTCCGGCGGGCCTTCCTGAGGGCTTGTGTCTCAGCACAGGAGGTGCGCACCATGCCCCGACCGGTCACTGCTGGAGTCGACGGATCTCCCGAGAGCCTCACCGCCGCAACGTGGGCGGCGAAGGAGGCCCTGCTCCGCAATGTGCCACTCCACATCGTCCATGCCTGGGAGTGGGCACCGCATCCGACGGTCGCGGTGCCGGCCGACACCAGTCAGCGCGACTGGGCCCACCAGATCCTGCTTGAGGCCGTGGAGCACGTGCGCGCTCTCCACCCGGATGTCTCCATCGTCGACCAGCTGGTTTCCCTGCCTCCGGTCACGGCCCTCCATGACGCATCGGAGCAGTCGGCGCTCCTGGTTCTCGGCACCCGGGGTATCAGCGGATTCGCCGGGTACCTCGTGGGCTCGGTCGCCTTGCACGTCATCGCCCGGGCCGAGTGCCCCATCGTCCTCCTACGCGCCGGGCATCACGACGCGAAGGGCGAGGATTCCGCAGCTTCCGCATCCCCTCGCGAAGTCGTGGTCGGTATCGACTTCGACCACCCCTGCGACGAGGTCGTTGCGTTCGCTTTCGAGGAGGCCCGGTTGCGAGGCGCCGACCTGCACCTCATCCATGCCTACAGCGCCCCCAGTCTCTACGGGGTGGGCACCGGGCAGCGCAGTGGTCGCGAGTTGCAGGCCGAACGCGAAAAGACCCTGGTCGCCGCAGCTCGGCAGCTGCATGACCAATACCCGGACCTCACCGTCACGGCGACAGCCTCACAGGGGCGGCCCGCCCCTCGCCTTCTGCGGGCAGCCAAGGAAGCGGAACTCCTCGTCCTCGGCCGTCGCCGCCGCGACAGCCGCTTCGGCCACAACGGCCCGGTGACCCACGCCGCCATGCACCACGCGCCGTGCCCTGTGGCCGTGGTCCCGTACGGCTGACGCGCCGTCCTGAACGCGGTTCGGTTTCTGCGTACCGGCGACGGTGCGGCGTACGCTCCCGTGCAGTTCTTCCGTTGTCGCGACGCACCCCCGATGGCCGCGACTCGCCGTTTCCCGGCCCTCAGAACGGCGCAGGCGATTGCGTGAATCCGTCCGAGACGTCCCCGACGAGGTCGATCCCCTCGGGATGCAGGGTCATGACGAGAGCGCCGGGCGAGAGGTCGAAACGTTCGATCTCGGCCCACAGGAGGTTCGGACTCGTCGTCAATTCGAAGAAGTACCGCTTGCTGGTGAGGTCGCAGACGGTGCGGTACTCGGTGTTGTAGGTCCGGAACCTGCCCTCGCGATACGGCGCACCGAAGGGCACCGAGGCGTTACGGGTGACGGCCAGGATGCCGGCGACCGCCTGTCGGTCGTCCGCCGGCTCGGGCAGCAGGGCGCTGAAGTAGGCGGCACGCTGGAAGCGGTCGACCGCGTTGACGTTCCCCGGCAGCGGGATCTCACTGCTGGGCTTGTCGTGCCCCAGTCCCTGCACGGTGTGCACCTGCTCCTGCAGCAGGCGGAGTTGTTCGTCATAGGCGGGCGCGTTGGTCATGATCGTGTAGCTGCGGTCGTGGTGCACTCGTCGTTGGCCCGCGATGTACTCGATGATCGCCGAGTCTCCCGACGCGTCCTCCAGAGCCACGTGCACCGTGGCCGAGAAGCCGTGCATCTCCACCGGCACCAACTGGCAGGTGTCGAGCAGGTCCAGGGCCTCATTCACGGTGCGAGCGCAGTCCAACAGGTACTGGATCCACAGGGCGATCTGAAGACCTGGCCTGCTGGGGTCGCGGGGGCCGAGGTCGGTGCTGTCCAGGTACAGCATGTGCGCTGCGAGGCCGGCTTCGTTGAGGCCGTCGGCCGTTCCGGCGCCGTAGAGGGTCGTCACGAGGCTGCCGAACGTGCTCGTCCACAACAGAGGGTTGTCATCGACGACGGTGGTGCTCCCCAGCGTGCCGCCGTTGCGCTTGAGCCCTCGGGGGAAGACGGTCAGCACCGGTTCCGTCGATTCCGGCCAGTCCATCGTCCGGCCGGCAAGAACGGCGTGGCTGTTGGTGTTCCACAGAATCCGCGTGCACATGTCTGAATCCCTCTCTGAGCGGGGCGCACGCATCAGCTCGTGGCCCGAGGCATGCACCCCGTGCGGCGCTCACGGCGAGCGTGCCGACGTGCCACCGAGACCTATGCACCAGGAGTGCCACGAGTGAGGGGAGCCCGCTACCTGGTCGGGCCGAAAGAACCTGATCGGCCCGCATTCGGGAGCCGGTCACCATGCTCCGCTCGGGAATCGGGAATCGGGAATCGGGAATGCTTCCGTGCCGAGATCGGGCGCGCACCCGGTTGTCTCCGGACGTACCGGGCCCAGGCCGGTACGTCCGGTTCCTTACCAGGGTGGTCATACTTTCCGGATGGAGGGGCGGGCCGTCGAGGCGGCGCGGCGTTGGCAAGGCTGATCAGGGCGTCAGCCAGGTGCACAACGGGTGGGTGAGCGACGAAAAGCCCGACGTGCTGCTCACAGCCGGCCAAGTGGCGCATTCCTGGGCCGGTGACGTGTTCGCCGAATGCCTGCATGCGGCCGCCGCACTGGCTCTTCTCGACCGGTTGGATCTCCCGCCGAACACGCAGCATCGTGCGGAACCGCGCCAGGTGCTCGTCGCAGGGCACAAGAACCACTACCGCAGCCCCGGTGCCTGGAACGACGCGAAACGATCCGTCAGTCAGTGATGTACCAGTCGTTCTTGAGGTACTCCAGGGTGTAGCTGCCGAGGTCGCTCTCGGAGAAGGTCGCCGAGGACCTGACCGATTCGACCGGCATCTCGATCTTGTCGGGTGTGCGCACGGCGACGCGCTGCGGATCGACCGTCGCGGTTTGCAGGGCCTTCTTCTGCGCCGGCGAGACCATCTGGAAGACGGTGGCGTACGTCGACGTGCACGGGCCGAGCCCTTGGTCCTCCGCCTTCTTCGCGGCGGGCCCCGCCACGTCGCAGACCGTGTCGATGTCCTCGCGGCCGAGGGCGTGGAGGTACTGCTCGTAGCGCTGGATCGCGCCCTCCTTCGTCCTGGGCGCGGGCTGGTCGCCGGTCGGGGTGGCCGACGGCTTCTCGGTCCGGTCCGGCGCGGACGGCGTGGCCGACGGCGTTTTCGCCGGCGTGGACGCGGATGGCTGAGAAGGCTTCGCGGCGGGGTCCTCCTTCGTACCCTCCGGACCGCACGCGCACGCCAACAGCGCCACACATGCCGATACCGCCACGCTCACCACTGCCCGCGCCTTCATCCGGTCCCCTCAGATCGCCTCGACAACACCACAAGAGGTCACGCAGGATCAGGTGGAACGGTTCCCCAGCGGTCCGGGCGTGGTGACCGGTGCCCGCCAACGTCGTCTGGGACGCCTCTGGGATACGCCCGCGGGGCTCCGCTCACATCGAGGCCAAGGCCCTTCACCGGTCGCCATGCGTCCGGTCTCCCCCTCGCCGCAAACGGGGAAGTGCGGGCCGCTCTGCCGGACGTGGCCCGGCAATCTCTGATTCTGCTCAAGCAGGCTCGACCAGGGGTTCATGGTGTGATCCACTCCGGTCACGGGCACCGGCTCGTACGCACGTTGGCAGGGGGCGGGATGAGAGTACGGCTGATCGCGGCGGGGGCCGCGGTGGTGGTGATGGGTCTGGGAGTGAGTGCGTCCGCTGCCATGGCACGGGGGCACGCGCTGGAGGGCGACTGGGGAGGCATTGTCGGTTTCCACCACGCCACGGTCGGCAAGGGCTACTGGTTCGCTTGCCCCCCGCTCAGGAACACGTCCGACCTGCCGGTCGAGGTGCTGAAGGCGGAGCTGCTGGGCGCGCCGGGGCACTGGAGGACGGGCGAGGTCAGGGCCGCCAGACGCTCTGACACGCACGGGACCGCGCTGGCGGCTTACGACACGTCCTTCGTCGAAGACGCGGATCTGGCCCGGGACTACTCGAAGGAACCGGTAGGTATCGCCCCCGGGGAGGAGAGTCCGATCTACTACCTGGTGCGGGCCGAGGCTGTCGCTTCTCCGGTCTCGGGCGAGGCCGAGGGCTGCCGGGTCACCTACCGCACCGGGAACCGCATCCACTCACAGGTCCTGCCCAGCGCGTTCGAACTCATCACCGGGGACTGAGGTCCGTCGGCAGGACCACCGGCGCGCCCCGGCAGAGGTTCGCGAGGCCTCCCCCTGCCTCCGCTGCTTGCGCCGGTGGAAGCCGGCGCAAGCAGCGGAGGCGGCGAGGTCGCATCACGCGACGGCGGTGCCTTCGAGCTCGACCATCAGGGTCGGGAGCGCCAGCCGCGCCACTCCGAGCATCGTGGTGGCCGGCGCCACCCTGGCCGCGCCCAACCGCCCCGCCAGCTCGCCATAGTGCTGGAAGAGCAGATCGACGTCGGTCGTGCAGACATTGAGCCGCACGAGGTTTGCGAGCGACATGCCGGCTTCGCCGAGCACTGCCTCCAGGTTGTCGAGGCTCAGCGCCAACTGCGCCGCCATGTCGCCGTCGTGCAGAGGCTTGCCGTCGTCGCTCATCGCGGTCTGGCCCGAGATGTACAGGGTTCGTGTGTGCCCGGAGACGACCTCGCCCTGGTTGAATCCCAACTCCGCCGACCACGTCACCGGGTTGACCGCCGTTCGTTCCATTGCCACGTCAGCTCCATTCGATGCGTCAGAAGTACGTCGTCCAGCGGCTCGACAGCCGCCCATCCATGACGTCGCGGTGAAAGCCTCCCAACGAATCACGACATCGCACGTCATGTATTCCGCTAGAGTTTTTGTATGCGCGCCAACCGGTTGGTCTCGCTGGTGCTGCTGCTGCGCCAGCGCGGCCGGCTGTCCGCGACCACGCTCGCCCGGGAGCTGGACGTATCCACCCGCACCGTGCTGCGCGACATGGAGGCGCTGTCCGCGGCCGGCGTCCCGGTCTACGCCGAGCGCGGCCGGTACGGTGGATTCGCATTGTTGCCCGGCTTCCAGACACAGCTCACCGGACTGAACCACGACGAGGCGCTCGCCCTGCTGGTCGCCGGATCACGGCGCGGCGCGCAGGTGTTCGGCCTCGGATCGGCGCTCGCTTCCGCCATGCTCAAGGTGGTTGACGCCCTGCCCGAAAGCCATCGGGACACTGCGGCCGGTGTGGCCGAGCGATTGCTCATCGACCCGGAGACCGACCTCCTCTCGCGCCGCTCGGTCGCCGAGGAGGTGCCCGACACCATCGTGGCCGAGGTCCGGCGCGCGGTGCTCGCCGGACACAGGCTGCGTATCCGCTACGCGGCCGCGGGCCAGACACCGAAGTGGCGCACGGTGGACCCGATAGGCCTGGTCACCGTACGCGACCAGGGCTATCTGCTGGCCACGAGGTCCGGCGCGGACCGCACCTACCGGTTGTCCCGGGTGTCGGCCGCCGAGGAACTCCCCGAACCCGCACAGCGAGCAGACCGGGTCGACCTCGACCGGGCCTGGCAGGAGCGCAGCGTGCAGTTCCGGACCGGCGGCGATCAGGTCACCGTCGTGGTGCGGGTGGATCCGGCGCGGCGGGAGGACCTGGTGGGCACCGCACTGGCCGTACGGGCCGAGGAAGTCGACGCGGACGGCCGACTGCGACTGGAGGTGACCTTCCAGGATGAGAGGCACGCCGAATGGGCACTGTGGCAGCTCGCCACGAACGCTGAAGCCCTGGCCCCGCAGTGGTTGCGCACCTCGCTGCGCAGCCGTGCCGCCGCGATCGTCACCTGCTACGACGCGTCTTCCTGAGCGCGGCCTGCTCGACCGGGAGGGGCGCCGCGGGACATGCGGCGGGGCTGTCGAGGTTCCGGACGTCCAGCACGAACCCGGACCCGGATGCCGACCGCGGATTCCTCTCCGGAGACGGTTCCCAGGTGATCAACACCCGCGGCGGTCCCGGAGCGCGCACCGGGACAAAACCGCTGTCCTGCCGGTGCCGTGCATCCCTAAGATCACGTCATGACTGCCGACGCCCCGCTCACCCGAGAGTCGTTCCGACGCCTCCAGCCCATGAGTGCGCCCAGGCCGATGCCCCAAGTGCCTGACCGTGTCTGGACCGACCAGGACTGGGACCGCATCCGGCACGGATATCGAGCCCGGGACATGGACGAGAAGTGGAATGTCTTCACCGAAGGCCATGTCCTCTTCGTGCACCGGAGTTGGACCGGGTACGGCATCTACCAGGCCTCCTTCGCCCCTGTGCCCGGCGGTGGAATCCACATGGTCTCCGCTGTGGTGGAGTCGGATGCGCAGCTCTATCGGAGCAGGGGCGATGAGTCCGACCGCCTGATGCTGGAGCTGGTCATCAGCGCGATCGTCCTGGGCGAGCCGGCTGCCGACCTCAGGGCCGGACTTGTGGAGCTGACTGCTCGGGCTTCGGGAAATGGCGACCTGTACTCGGGTGTGGTGGAGCACAGCGCTCTGGGACTGCGCTCCGGTTCGTGAGTTCGCAGCCGGGCGCGTGCTGTCACGGCCTCGGGCCATGTGACGGGATCACGCGTCGCGGACGCGGGAGCTCGCAGTGAGCGTGCACGAACGCTCCGGTGCCGTCCGAACTCTGTCTCTGCTTGGTTGCGACCCTTGTACGCGGCGAGCGCAGGGGCCCTACCCGCCGAGCGTTGTCTCGCGAGCGCCGCGCGACAGGACGCATGGTCCCCGCTCACGCGGGAGACGAGGCCACCGTGCGTCGGGTGAGGCTCTTCCATCCGCTGGGTGAGTCAGTCGCCGGTGTCCAGGCCGCTGGCGCGGGCGATGCCGTCCAGTTCCTCGTCGACCGCCTGCTGCTCGGTGATCTGGCGGTGGAGATCGGCGCGGAACTCCGCGAGCTTCTCCGGATCGTTCGCGACCTCGGCGGTGACGACCGCGTAGCCCGTACTGCCGTCGGGGCCGGGCAGTTCCACCACGTGGTGGTCCATACGGCCGGTCGTCAGGATCGCCATGACGGCGAGGAACTCGCGCTGGACATCGGGCGTGAACGTGTCCCGGCCGCCCGCCTCGAACGTGCCCGGCTGGCCGTCGGACAGCATGTGCGCCAGTTCGTCCACGGCCTCCTCCAGCGTGGCGAACTGTTGCGGATCCATCCGGGCCTTCACCGATTCCAGGTAGAGCGAGGCCAGGTCGAGCCCGTCGTCCGGCGTCTCCGGTGCATTGTCGTCGTTGTCCATCACCCCACCCTGGTCCCGGAGCCCGCCGCGCGTCCAGTTGCGGTGATCGACAACACCCTTGTGCCCCGTTTTCGGGGTCGGCTCCCGGCAGCTTCAGGAGTCAGGAGTCAGGAGCAGGGGCGCACCCGCGCCGCGTGGAGCCGGTCCGCCACCGTGCACGGCGGAGCCGCGGACCGCGATGGTCGTGGCCGGGTCCGCGACGGTCGTGGCCGGTCCGCACGGACAAGCGATGTGATCACTCGATCGTGAGTTGTTCCACACACGGGTCCGGCGTGACGGGACGCTGGGAAGGACGGCGCACGACCGGCGCCGCACTGTCGTGCTGCGGGTGGGGGATGGGATGACGCATGGAGCGGGACGTCGTGGGGGACCGGAGGAGAAGGCGTTGCTGCTGGCGGCCGGGCTGGCCGATCTGGCGGTGAGCACCGTGGGTTCGGCGCTGGGGACGGTGCGGGGGCTGTTGCGCCGTTCGGACGCCGCGGAGCTGGCGGCGGAGGCCGAGCACGATCTGGTGGCGCGCGGGCGCCTGGTCGTGGACCGGTACGCGGCTGTCCCTCCGGCCCACCTGGAGATTCTCGCCCGGCATGCCCTGGCCCGGCGGGCCGGCGATGATGTCTGACCGGTGGGAGCCGGCAGCCTTCAAGGCCCGTGTCGACGAGGTGCTGCACCACTTCGTCGCCCAGGAGGCCGAGCAGCTGTGGGCGATCGACGAGGTCCTCGGCCCGGTGGCGGAGCAGCTGGAGACCGCGGTCAAGGACGGCAAGCGGCTGCGGGCGGCGTTCTGCTACTGGGGCTGGCGCGCGGTGGGCCAGCCCGACAGCGATGCGCTGGTTCGGGCGGCGGCCTCCATGGAACTGGTGCATGCCGCAGCGGTGGTGCACGACGATCTCATCGACGACAGTCCGTTACGGCACGGCCGGCCCACGGCGCACATCGCGCTGCGCGGCGCTGTGGGCCGGCGTCCGGATGATGTGGAGGCCGCCAGGTCACTGGCGATGCTGGTGGGGGACCTGCTGATGTCGCTGGCCGGGCAGTTGTTCGCCACCAGCGGTCTGCCCGCCGCGTATCTGGCACGGGCCCGGCCGCTGTGGTCGTTGCTGGCACGGGAGCTGATCGCGGGCGAGTGCCTGGAGATCCTGCGTACCGGGGCCGATCCGGACATGGCGTCGTCGCTGAAGGTGATCCGGTACAAGACCGCCAAGTACACCGTCGAGCAGCCGCTGTTGATCGGCGGCGTCCTGGCGGGGGCCGGTGAGAGGCTGCGCGGGGGCTATTCCGCGTACGGGCTGCCGTTGGGCGAGGCGTTCCAGCTGCGGGACGATCTGCTCGGCCTCTTCGGAGACCCGCAACGCACCGGCAAGGACGACGCCGACGATGTGCGCGGCCACCGGCCCACGGCCCTGCTGGCGGAGACCTGGCGCCTCGCCGGCGACGACGAGCGGAAGCAGCTGCGCGCCGTCCTGGGCAGACACGATCTGGACGCGGAGGGGCTGGACGCGGTGCGCGAGCTGATGCGTCGGCTGAAGACCCCCGACCGTATCGAAGCCATGATCAGCGCGCGGGTCGAGGAGGCCCTCGACGCTCTGCACGAGGTGGACGCGCCAGCGCACGCCGCCGCCGCCCTGACCGCGCTGGCGCATTCGGCGGCGGTCCGCTTGTCCTGATCACTGGACGCCGGGCTGCACCAGCCCGTGTCGTCCGTCCCGGCCGCGGCCGGGCTGTCGTGAATGACCCGTTGATGACGAGGAGTTCTGCCATGACGTACACCGAGGCTTCGATGGATGCCCTGCGGCTGGCCGGTGACGAACTCGCCGACGCCACCGTCGCGACCCTGTTCGAGCGCGGGGAGGTGGGCACGTTCAACTCCCTCATGCGCTACGTGTCCACCGCCGGTGCCCCCCTGCCGCCCGGGCTGCCCGACGTCGCGCGGGAGTACCTCCAGGCAACCAGCGTCCCGCCGGCCTGGGTGGACTGGGGAGAGATGGAGAAGGCCCGGCTGTTCTTCATCGACAACAACGTGCACATCTCCACCGCCCTGTCCTTCGCCGCCATGCCCGCCTGCTACGTCGTCCCCCATGTGGCGAAGCTGCTGTCGGCCACCCACGGACTGAGGTACCCCTCCAAACGGATGGCGGAGACCGGCCAGTTCACCGTCTACCTGATGCAGCCCGACGCCTTCGAGGCAGGCAGCCGCTTCATCCCCGCCGCCCAGAAGGTCCGTCTCCTGCACGCCTCCATCCGTCACCACCTGAAACGTGAAGAGCGCTGGGACACCGCTGCGCTCGGGACGCCGATCTGCCAAGAGGACATGATCGGCGGGCAGATGTTCTTCTCCATGCTCGTGCTCGACAGCCTGCACCGTCTCGGCATCCATATGTCGCCGGAAGGCGCGGATGCGTACTACTACGCCTGGCGTGTGGTCGGTGCCATGCTCGGCGTCGACCAGGACGCCGTGCCCAAGACTCTGGACGAGGCCCGCCACTTCCTCGACCTGTACATGATCCGGCACATGGGGCCTTCGGAGGAGGGCGCTCACCTGACCCGTCAGCTCATCGACCTCTACGAGGAGATCGTGCCCGGGACGTTCTTCGACCCGATCGTCTCCGCGCTCATCCGCCATCTCGTCGGCGACACCTGCGCGGACTGGCTCGAGGTGCCCCGCACGCCGTGGGACACCGTGGTCAGGGCGGTGCCACACCTCCTCGGCGTACTGGAGACCATCGAGGACCGTTCACCCCTCGGAGCGTGGGCACTGGACCGCCTGGGCCACCTCACCACGATCCTCGAGCTGTCCTCCCTCACCCGCGGACGTGTCATGCACTACGCCATCCCCGAACAGCTCAAGAAGGACTACGGCGTCCCCGGCACAGTGCCGCCTGCCCGTCGGTGGACCCCGCCCCCTGCCACTGTCTCCCCTTGACCTGCGCGGCGAAGCAGCAGGCATTCCGCACCTGGGACACGTGGCCCGGGCGGCACCTCGGGTGGTGACGCAATCCCCGGCGCTATACGTTCGAAGAGGGGCGGCTACGGCTGTGGCGCGGGATGGCAACGACCTGTCCTGGGCCCCTGGGAGCCGGAGACTGCGTGCCGGCCGAGGACGCCGGCGAGCAGGTCGGTGCTGGGCGGGGCCATCCGACGGCAGGGCCGACCACGGCGGAGCGGAGGTTCGGCGACGCTGAGCAGTAGCCGCGACTGAACTACCGGAGGTGGCCGATGACGCCCAGCAAGCCGATCGCCGAGAGCCTCGCCGACCAGACCGTCGTGGTCATCGGTGCCAGCGCAGGTATGGGACTCGAAACCGCCCGGCGCGTGCGCGCCGCCGGTGGCCAGGTGATCATGGTCGGACGTAATCCCGAGCGGCTGGAGCGGGCCGCGCTGGAAATCGAGCCTGTGAGTACCGCGGCCTTCGACGCCACCGACACCGACAGGCTCAAGCAGTTCTTCCAGGAGCTGCCCGGCACGGTCGACCACGTGCTCTCCACGGCCGGCGGCCCCGCATACATGCCCTTGGCCGACATGGACCTCGCGGAGGTCCGCCGCCACTTCGGCGATCGCCTCGCCATGACGCTCGGGATCGCCCTGCACAGCCGTGACAAGGTCCGGCCCGGAGGCACCCTGCTGTTCATCGGTGGCACAGGCGGCCGCCGTCCCGCCGTCGGCATGACCATCACGTCCGCGATGACCGCGGCGCTTCCCGCTCTCACCGCCAACCTGGCGCTGGAGCTCGCTCCGATTCGTGTGAACCTCATCGCCGCCGGATTCGTCGACACGCCCCTGTCCGCCTCATTGCTGGGCGACCAGCTCGAAGCCCGACGCGCGGAGCTGCGTGCGACACTCCCCATCCGCCGCGTCGTCGGCCCCGAGGACGTCGCCGCTCTGGCCGTACACATCATGTGCAACGAAGCGCTCACGGGCGCGACATACGACATCGATGGCGGCCAGCAACTCCTGTCCCACTGAGCCGCTGTCCTGACGGGGGTGGGCCTCGTCGGGCCAGGAACCGGGGGCGTCCGCACGACGAAGCGTAGGGTCGGTCGGCAGGACGTTGCCGAGACGGGAACCCGGGCGGAGCCGGGCGACCGCAGTGACGGAAGGTCGCGAGTATGGCCGGATCACCGGCACACGACGATGCGGGTGCACCGACCCCCTGGCAGTGGCTGGACGACCTGTACGCCGTCCGGCCACCGTGGGAGATCGGACGACCGCAGCAGGCCTTTCTCGAGCTTGCACAATCAGGCGCCATCCGGGGACGAGTGCTCGACATCGGCTGCGGAACCGGGGAGCACGTGCTCATGTGCCACGACCTCGGCCTCGACGCCACCGGCGTGGACCTGGCGGCCGGCGCGCTACGGGCCGCGGAGGACAAGGCGCGTCGGCGCGGCGCCACCGTCCGCTTCCTCCATCACGACGCGCGAAGACTGGACGACCTGGGGGAGCAGTTCGACACCGCTCTCGACTCGGGCCTGTTCCACATGCTCGATCCGGACGACCGCGCCGCCTTCGCCCACGGCCTTCACGCCGCGCTGCGCCCCGGCGGACGTTACTTCCTGTTGTGCTTCAGCGACCGGGAACCCGGGAGTCCCGGAGTGCACGGGCCCCACCGCCTGACGCGGCACGACATCACTGTCGCTTTTGCCGACACGCTGCGGATCGACTCCCTTGAACCGGCCACGATCGAGTTCACCCTGGATCCGGCGGGCATCCGTGGCTGGCTCGTCGAGATGACGAAGGTCTCCGACCGGGTCGGGCGGACGGCCGAAGCAGGTCCCGGCGTGCTCTGAGCGCATGGGTGCCTGCCCGGTGCGGTGTCGATCGGGATGCGGCTGGACCACGCGTGTGGGCTAGGCGGCGGTGCCTTGGGGGACGTGGTGGGCTGCGCCGCCGATGTTCAGGCTTGTGCCGGGTGTGGCGAGTGGGGTGCCGGTGATGTGGAGGAGTCGGGCGAGGTGGTCGGGGATGTTGCGGACGGTGAGGTGGGTGCCGCGGCGGGCGGCGGAGTTTTTCGCGGCGACGAGTGCGCCGATGCCGGAGCAGTCGCAGAATGCGAGGTCTCCGAGGTCGATGACCACCTGCCGGTATGCGGTGACTGCTGCGGCGAGTGCCGCGCGGATGTCACCGACGGTGGAGATGTCCAGCTCTCCGGCCAGTTTCATTACGGCGTGTCCCGGGCCAGGCCCGGCAGTCGTCGTGATGTCCATGTGACTGCCTCCCGCATGTGCGCCGTGGTGTGGCGCGTGACAGCCGTCGCCCCAGGCCGTGGCCCTTGTCGGACGACCGCTCGACATTCCGACGTGGCATCCATACAAACCGGGCCAGAAGTGATTTGTCCAGAGGTGACGGACCAGTGCCGCCCGGGCGGTCGATATTGGCATCCTGTGCCGGTCAGCCCGCATTCCCGGCACCGGATGCCAGGCCCTGTGGAGTGCGGCTGACATGTGCGCCGGCCGCCGTGGCGAGACGGGCGAACGCCATGGCGTCACGGACCGCGGCCCCTCCCGGGTCGTTGTTGAAGTACACGTACATATCGCAGTCGCCCGGCCAGGCGGCGGTCAGCCGGCCCACCCAGGTCGACAGGGCCTGCCTGCCGTAACGCGGCCAGGGCTGGGCCCGGCCCGCGTGCAGCCGCAGATAGCCCCAGTCGCTGGTCCGCCACAGCGGTCCTGCGGGCCGGGAGTGCAGGTCCGCCCAGCACAAGGCGGCGCCGCGTGCCTCGAGGACCGCACGGACCTCCGGAACCCACCAGGAGTCGTGGCGCGGCTCGACCGCGACGCGCGTACCGGCCGGGAAACAGCGCAGGCAGTCGTCGAGGAGGGTGGCATCGGCCTTCAGGGTCGGCGGCAGCTGCAGGAGTACCGGCCCGAGACGGTCACCGAGCCCGGCGGCGTGTTCCATCAGCCGCGCGACCGGCTCCTCGGGGTCCCGCAGCCGTTTGATGTGGGTCAGAAAGCGGCTGGCCTTCACGGCCATGACGAAGCCCTCGGGGGTGCGCCGGCGCCACTGGGCGAACGTCTCCCGGGACGGGAGCCGGTAGAAGGCGTTGTTGCTCTCCACGGTCGCGAAGCCGGATGCGTACTCCTCCAGCCACAGTCGCTGGGACACACCCTCGGGGTACAGGACATCCCGCCAGTCCTTGTACTGCCAGCCCGAGGTGCCGACGAAGACCGTCACCCCTTCATCGAAGCACGTGATGCCACCGCGGGGCGTGCCGGGCGAGTGGCCTAACCACACCGGGCCGGCGAGGCACACCGTTCACCGCTCGGGCCTGTCCGCGATCACCGTGCTCACCCGTGTCAGGGTGGCCACGACCGTGCCCTTGGCCACGAACGGACCTCCCGACGCCTTGCCTCCCGCGTAGTAGCCCAACCCGGGCGCTCAACCCGGAGGGCCGGCAGGAGAGCCGCGGCGTCGACCGGGACGTACTCAGGGGGGCAGGCGGTGGAGGCGGCCCGAACACCTCCTCAGCCGGCAGCCACCGGATGAGCGCAACGACTGACCGCGTGCTCCTGCTGTGAAAAGTGCCCGAGGTGGCGCAACCCCCAGGCCCCCTGAACGTCTCTTCTCCCAAAGGGGGAAACACCATGGGGGCTGACCATCAGATCGCCTTCTTCCTGCGGGAGCTCGCGGCGCCCGAGCCGTGGCGGCGGGTTGCCGCCGCCAAGGGGCTGGGGCGGATCGGGCGGTACGAGCAGGTGCAGGCGCTCATCCATGTGGGGCGCGATGCCGATCCCGCGGTGCGCGCGGCCGCCGCACTCGGCCTCGGCCGCCTCGGCGCACCCGGGGCGGACGACGTTCTCATCTCTCTGATGCGGGATCCCGATGCCCAGGTCCGCCGCCGCGCGGCGCTCGCCGTACAGAGGCTCGCACTGAAGGGCCCGGCCGTCATCGACGCTTTCGCCCGCCTCCTGCGTGACTCGGACCGGCACGTCCGGCTCAACGCGCTGACCGGACTGACCCGGCTGAAGGCGATCGGTGACCGCAAGGCCGTGGTGCTCCTGCTGGGCGACCCCGACTGGCGGGTCTGGGGGCATGCCCGGTGCCTGGTGGAGACCCGGATGGACGACGACCTGCGGGCCGAGGTGCTGCACACCGCCCGCCAGGGCCCCGGCGCGGCCCGTGCGCGGGCGCTGGACATGCTGCCCTCCCGATACACGCACCGGCTGCGCGATTCCCTGCTCGAAGGCCTCCACAATCCTGCCTTCGAGGTACGGGAGGCGGTGGTGGGCAAACTGGTCGACCTCAAGGAACGCGGAACGGCCGGCCTGCTGCTGACGACCCTTCAGGACGAACGGCACCCGGATGTCGCTCGCCGGCTGTTGCGTGCCCTGGGACGGCTGGGCGAGCGCCGCCTGCTGGCAGCGGCACTGCCGTGGCTCGACCATCCCGACGTGGGCCCGGTCGCCGTGGACGTCCTGGCCGACATCGGCACCCCGACCGCCGTCCGGCAGATCAGGTCGGTCCTCACCCAGTGGCCCTGCCACCCCGCGATCCAGGCGGCCGCCGCCAAGGCCCTCGGGGAACTCGGCGACCGCAAGGCCCTCGAGCTGCTGCTCCCGCTCCTGAACGACGAGGACAAGGAGGTCCGCTCCGGGGCACTCACCGGCCTGGGCCGCCTCGGTCACCATCAACTGCCCCCGGCGGACCGCCGCAGGGTCGTCGAGACGCTGATGCACTGCCTGGTGAGCGACCCGCAGGTGCTCTGGCACACCGGCAGTGCGCTGCGCAGCTATCCCGAAGTCCTGCCGTGGGTACGAGGGTTGCTGGAAGAGGCCGCACCCGATGTCCGGGCGACGGCGCTGTCCCTGCTGGACGACGGCGACGAGGCCGACGGGCGCCTCTTCCTGACGTATCTGAGCGACCCGGACGACGACGTGCGCTACCAGGCCGCGATCGGACTCGGCCGGTACGCCGAGGAACACGGCGTCCTCCCGCCGGGCGGCGACGCGGCGATCGGGGTGCTCACCGCGCTGACGTCGGATGCCTCGGGCGGCGTTCGCTGGGCGGCGGCCAGGGTGCTGCGCGCCCTCGAAACCCCGGACGCCGGACCGTAGAAGGAGCTGACAGCCGGCCGTGTGACGTCGGTCGTCACGTGCCGGCCGGCTGCCGTGTGGGCGGCCCGACTGCCCGGTCCTGTGCTCAGCAGCCGGCCACGTCCGCTTCAGCCACCACCTCCACCTCCCACGGCGCCGGCCCGGTGCCGTCCTCCCAGGCGGCCAGGGCATGGGCGTCGAAGCAGACGATCCCGCACTGCTCGGCGTACTCGGTCGCCGGCAAGGTGAAGCCGCCTGTGGTCACCACTGCCGCGACCTGGGCCTCGTGCACGGCGAAACACGTACCGCCGAACCGCTGGACGTCCTGCGACCCCACCTTGTTCACGGGGCCGTAGCGCTTGCACTGGATGACGACATGCCTTCCGTCCGGCGCTGTTGCCACCACGTCCGCTCCGAGGTCGCCCGCACCCCCGACGACCTCGATGTCACGGCAGCCGTCGCGTTCGCACAGTGCTGCCACGGCCTGCTCGAAGGCGACGGGGTCCAACAGCCCCAGCAGCGAGGCTTCCTGCTCCACCCCGTCCACCGTTTCCGCGTCGCCCTCGCCGTCGGCCTCCGGTGTCCCCGGCGCGAGGACATGCGCTGCCGGTCCGGGCTCCTGCGGTAGGCCCCCGTCGGCGCAGGCGGCCGCCCGGCCGTCCCAGACCGGGTGCCGGCGCCGGTGTCGCGTCCGCCGGACCGCGCCGAGCGCCACCACGACCGCACCCGCCGCCAGCGCAATGCCCAGCAGCTCATGGGTGTCTGATGACTTCACCAGCGTTTTGAGCATCAGCCCGCCGCCGCAGACCAGCGACGCCACCAGGCCGAAACCGAGTGCGGTCTGACGCAGACTGAATCCCGGCCGACGACGCATCATCACCCGTGGCCGACGCGCAGGTACCGTCATGTTGTCGCTCCCACATTTCCAAGATCGTTAATGCATGCCGTCTGCCCCAACTGGCGCGATTAAACGGCGCGTTCGTCCTGGCTGAGCCGATCTCCGTGCGGCCGCTCCCTCCCGGGCCACGACATCGCGGTAGCCGCGGTACGGGAGACAGGGCTCGAAGGTGACTGGGGGAGGGGTCCTGGTTCGGTCGGGGAGGTTTGCGGGGCATCCCTGATGGCCCGCCGGCATCGCGCCGACAGCATGAACTCCATGACATCCCAGCCCCTTTCGCGCCGCTCACTCGTCGTCGGCGGCGCGGCCACTGCCGTCCTCACCACGGCAGGAGGCACCCACGCCCGGGCAGCTACCCGGACGGGTGCACAGCGCCGAGCCGCCGAAGCTGCCGGCGCCGCGCGCATCCCCCCGCTGCGCCCGGACGTGCTGCGCGCCGCCATCGGTGACCTCACCCACCCGCCGGCGACCGCCGCGCAACTGCGCGTCACCGGCACGCAGGGCAGCTGGTACGGCTCGGCGGGAGTGGCCGACACCACAACGGGTCGGGAGGTGCGGCCGGATGACGCATTTCGCGCAGGCAGCGTCACCAAGGTGTTCGTGGCGACCGTGGTCCTGCAGATGGCCGCCCGTCGCCGGCTGGAACTCGACGCCCCGATCGGACGCTACCTGCCGGGCCTGCTCCCGCGGGAGCAGGCCCGGATCACCGTCGCCCAGCTGCTGCAGCACACCAGCGGCCTGCCCGACCACCGGGGCCTGCCGGACCTGCGTACACCGGAGGATGTGCTGCACCACCGGCACGACCGATGGACGCCGCACCAGTTGGTGGCGACCGTGACCCACGGGCCGCTCAAGTTCCCGCCGGGCACAGCGCAGGAGTACCGGGGCATCAACTACGTCCTGCTCGCCCTGCTCATCGAGCGCCTGAGCGGCCGGCCCTACGGCGAGGAGATCCGGCGGGCCCTCCTGCGCCCGCTGGGCCTCACGAGAACCCTGCTGCCCGGGGACGACCCGCGGCTGCACGGCAGCCACGTGCACGGATATCTCCGCATGAGCGATACCTCTCTGCGCGACATCACCGTCTACAACCCCTCCTCGAGCTGGGGTGAGGGCGAACTCGTCTCCAGCGTCGACGATCTGTCCCGCTTCCTGGAGGCACTGTTTCGCGGCGTGCTCCTGCCGCGCTTCATGACGGAGAAGCTGTTCACGCTGCCCCCGGCGAGTGTGCGCATGCTGGACGGCAGCGCGGCCCGCTACTCCATGGGACTGCAGCAGGCCACGGTGAACGGCGTGACCTTCTGGGGCAAGACGGGGGAGTGGTACGGCTGTCGCACCCGCATGTTCTCCACCCGCGACCACCAGCGCCGTTTCGTGCTCTCCTACGCCCCCACCCCCCTGAACCCCCGCGAGGACATGACCCAACGCGTCGTCGCCGCGCTCACCCAGGCCGAGGGCGGGGGCGCCGGGGACACCGCATAGGGTCGGGGCGTGCTGACTTCTCGACACCTGACTGAATGGGTGAGCGCGCGGTACGGGCCGCGCCATGCCGACCGGCGGATCCGGGACCTCGGGTTCGCCTGGTCGGTCGACACCCAGCCCGACGCGTACCACGACGGCGACACCTCCGCGATGACCTACGGCAACGGCCCTGACATCGTCGTCAAACGCACCGGCGCGGTGTGGCAGTTCGGCTCGAGTCCCATGATGCTGCCGCTGTACGAGGCACGCACCGAGGAGGAGCTGCGCCGGTCGATGGCGAAGCTGATGCCGGGGGCGGACCTGGACCGGCCCCGCGAGACGGTCCAGACATCGGCACCGGCACCGATCCTTGCGCCGACGCCGACGCCGACGCCGACGCCGACGCCGACGCCGACACCGACGACCGCGCCCGCGTCCCCCGTCCCGCCGATCACCACGGCCGCGCCGCCGATGGTCGGCGCGCCCGGCACGGTCCCCCCGCCCACCGGTGTTTTCGGCGCCCCGTACGAGCCCACGCCGCCGCCCGGACCGGCCCCCGCGGCAGCGCCCGTACCGCCCGCACCCGCGCCTGCGGCGGCTGCGCCCACGGCGGCGCACGCGCCCGCCGTAGGGCCCGAGTTCGCGGCGGCCGACACGAAGAACGCGGTCCTCGTGGATCCTCAGGGGGTCTGCTTCGACCAGGAGGGCCGGCATGCCGCATTCGCCTGGCCGGAGATTCGCACGGTCCACCACACGGTGCGCGGTACGTGCCTGATGGTGGGTGTCGTGCACGCGAACGGGGCGTTCTACGAATGCCGGGTGAGCGCGAAGCGGCAAGCGCGCGTTCGGGAGTGGTCCACGCACCTTCCGCAGGTCCTCGCGTTCTATCTCGCGGGCCGCCCGGCCTGAGCGGAGGCCCGCCAACGCCACCTCACCCCTCTCGGAGAGCAGGCCGGTCATGCGCCCACAGTCCCTCGTCCAGGTTGCCGACGGGGTCCACCTGGTCCACGGCAGCAACACGAACTGGGTCATCCTCAGCGAAGGCGACGAGGCCACACTCGTCGACTGCGGCTATCCCGGCGACCGTGAATTTCTGCTGGAGTCGCTGGCCGAGGTCGGTCACGCTCCCGAGTCGGTCAGGGCCGTCCTCGTCACGCACGCGCACAACGATCACATCGGATCCGCCGAACATCTCAGCCGCTCCTTCGGGACGCCCGTTCTCCTGCACGAGGCGGAAGTGCCGCACGCACGCCGGGAGTTCCTGCATCAGGTCGGCATCACCACCGTGCTGCGCAACGCGTGGCGCCCCGGCGTCCTGCCGTGGGCGGTACACGCCCTGCGCTCCGGCGGTACCGCCGACTCGCGGGTCACGGCGCCGCGGGCGTTTCCCGCCCCGGGCGCTCTCGACCTGCCCGGGCGTCCCGTCCCCCTCCACACCCCGGGCCACACGGCAGGGCACTGCTGCTACGTACTGCCGCAGGCAGGGATCCTCATCTCGGGCGACGCCCTTGTCAGCGGCCATCCCACCTCACGGCTGAAGGGCCCGCAGCTGCTTCCCGTCATGTTCGACACCGACCGCGAGCGAGCTCTGGCCTCGCTGCGGACCATCGAGGGCGTGGCGGGCGACACCCTCCTTCCCGGCCACGGCCCTCTGCACCGGGGATCCGTCGCTGCGGCCGCCGGCCGGGCACGCGATCTCGCCTCCTGACCCGGCCGCGGCCTACGCCGGCAGCGCCCGCGGCGCTGCCCTCGGCACACACCAGGACGCGGTTCCACGACGGGAGCGCAGAACCCTCCCCGCGGGGTCGGCCGGGGCTACGCTGCATTCCTGACAAAACGTCACGAAAGGATCATGCTGTGGCCTCTCGACTCAACCCGTACATCAGTTTCACCGGTGACGCCAAGCAAGCCCTGGAGTTCTACAAGGCCGTCTTCGGCGGCACCTTGACGGCCCACACCTTCGGCGATTTCGGTGGCGAGGCGCCGCCCGGCTTCGCCGACAAGATCATGCACGGCCAGCTGGAAACCCCCGCCGGCTTCACCCTCATGGGAGCCGACACCCCTCCCGGGATGGACTACACGCCGGGCACGAACTTCGCCGTCAGCCTCAGCGGCGACGACCCGGGCGAACTGCGCGGGTACTGGGACAAGCTCTCCGACGGTGGCACCGTCGCGGTCCCGCTGGAGAAGCAGATGTGGGGCGACGTGTTCGGCATGTGCACGGACAAGTTCGGCATCGGCTGGATGGTCAACATCAGCGAGCCCGGCGCCTGACCGCGATCCGCACCCCGAGGGTCCCGCGCCGCCCGGCGCCGGGGCCCTCGGCGCATCCCCGGCCCCGGCCCCCTGAGGACCTCAGGGCTGTGCCGCCGTCCCCGGCGGGCGCACGACGACAACTACGGCCCCTCTTCGTGGTGTCGGATCACCCGAATACGGCGGTTATGAGGAGGATCTTCCCCAGCCTCCGGCGGGGATGCCTACACCGTCGTGCGATGCACCGCATCCGACGCCCCGCGCCGATCCACCGGGGATGACGGGACAGCCCTCAGCGGATGAAGCGGGGAAGCCATTTCGCGGTGTAGTCGGGATGCGAGGCGTACTCCGCGGCCAGCTGCCGTACCGCGAAGCCGAGGCCGACGGCGCGACCGGAGGTGAAGTCCTCCTCCGGGCGGTCGGTGTCCCGTTCCGCGATCTCGACGTACTCGCTGAGCAGGACCCGGTTGGTCTCGATGCGGGCCACCGTGCGGGCAGGGTCCTGGAGTGCGATGTGCCGGTCGTAGCCGGCGTCCCTGACCGTGAAGGCGATCCCGGACGTCCGGTCGTGGACCTCCCCGGGGACATCCGCCGGACACCGCCAGCTCGCGCCCCCGGCATCCAGCGCGACCCGCTCCTCCTCGGCGAGCCGTGCTTCGATGAAGGCCACCATTTCTGCGTTGCCGGCCATACGACGGCGCTTCCTCTCGTCAAAGGCGTGTGGATTGCGGAGCCATTGTGCTGGACACCCCGCCCCGCCTGCGAACCGGCAGGTGCCGCCCACCCCGGCCATGGGGCCTCCATCCGGGCACGGCGGCGGACGTTCGCGAAAAACCCGCTGTCCCGTCCGGTGCGGCCGCGCTTACGATTCTGTGCTGCACGGAAGGGCCGGCCGGCCCGCCGCGCCCGGGGCCCGGGGGAGGAACCACAGCATGATCGACTCCGCAGTCGTGCAACCTCCGCTGTGGACACGGAACTTCACGCTCTACTTCACCGCCCGCATCGCGTCCATGCTGGGCGACGCGATGCTGCCGGTCGCCCTGTCGGTGGCGATGCTCACCCTCGGCTACGGGGTGAGCGCGGTCGGGTTCGCCCTCGGTGCGTGGATGGCCGCCTTCGCGGTGTTCGTCGTGTTCGGCGGGGTTCTCGCGGACCGGTTCCACCCCCGGCCGGTGATGATCGCCGCCGACGCGGTGCGGTTCCTGCTCATCGCATCCCTCGCCTGGTACGTCGCGGTCGGCCGGCCCCCGCTGTGGTTCATCGTAACCGCGACCGCGCTGGGCGGTCTGGCCACCGCGATGTTCCAGCCGGGAGTCAACGGCATGGTGCCGCAGGTCGCCGCCGACGCGCAGAAGGCCAACGCCGTCCTCCGCGTCGGCCAGGGCATCTCCACCATGGCCGGTCCCGCGGGCGCCGGACTGCTCGTCGCGGCCGCCGCACCCGCCTGGGCGTTCGCCGCGACCGCTGCCACCTTCGCCGCCAGCGGACTGTCCTTGCTGGCCCTGCGGCTGCCGCCGTTCACCGCCGACCGCACGACCTCCACATGGGAGAACCTGCGCACCGGCTGGACCGAATTCCGTTCCCGCTCCTGGCTGTGGGCGGTCATCCTCATCTGGTGGGTCCTCGGCGTCTTCGTCTGGGGCCCGCTCACCCCGCTCGGTGCCGCGTCCGTCACGGGTGCTCACGGCACCGCGGCCTTCGGTTACGCCGAGGCCGCGTTCGGCGCCGGCTGCGCCGTCGGTGGCCTCATCGCCATCCGCATCCGCCCAGCCCGGCCGCTGCTCGGCGGCGCCGTAGCCATGTTCCTCTTCCCCCTGATGCCGCTCACGGCCGCTCTGGTCCCGGCGCTGCCGCTGCTCCTGCTCGGCTACGCGGTCAGCGGGGTCGGCTGGGCGTTCTGGGGCGTGCAGTGGGCCACCACCGTGCAGACCCAGATCCCCGAGGACCGGCTCAACCGGGTCTCCGCGTACGAGATCGCCGGGTCGATCCTCGCCGTCCCGCTGGGGCAGATGATCGCCGGACCGGCGAGCTCGCTGGTCGGGGTCCATGAACTGCTGTTCGCCGCCGCCGTGATCAGCGCCGGCTGCGCGGCGGCACTGATCGCGGTCGCGCCCGTCCGGCGGTTGCGACGCGCACCGCCCCGCCGCCTGGCACCCATCGCCCCCGCGCCGGAGCCCGGCATGACGCTGCGGCCGGCCGCGCCCGGAACAGGGCACGGCGACACGCACGAGCGCACCTGACCGCCCCGCTCGGATCACCCTTACGGGGGACGACCGAGCGCCCGGTGTCACCCGCAGAACAGGTGGCACCGGGCGCCCGTGGACGCCGGGCTGTCAGCCCACGGTGAGCATCCTCGCCTTGCTGGGCACCCCTTCGGCGTTCAGGGCGAACAGGAAGTACGTGCCCGGGAGCGCCACCCCCGGATCGGCCGGAACGGTGACGTCGTATGCCCCCGCACCTGTTTGACGGAACGTCAGCGGCACACGGCGCTGGTCGTTGTCCGTGGAATGCGTCGACGCCCCCGCTCTCACCAGCGCGAACGAGGAGACGTCGGCGTCGGTCGTCACGGCCAGCTGCGCCCCGTTCGCCGCTCGGGCCGGGACACCGCCCGTGATCACCGGACGGGCCTTCTCACTGCCGTCCGCGTTCAGGAGGTACGGCGGCGTGAAGATCGCCCCGTCGGGATGGTTGGTCGCACACGCACCGCACAGTCCGCCGCCCCCGGTGAAGATGCGGCCGTCGGGCAGCAGGTTGGCGACACTGTGATAGTTCCGCGGCACCGCCATCGACGCCATCCGCGTGAATCTGCCCGTCGCCGGATCCCAGATCTCCGGCGTCATCGCCGAGGTCGCGTCACTGAACGGCACCGGGAACGACTGCCCGCCGAAGACGGCCACCTTGCCGTCCGGCATCACCACACTGTTGCCGAAGGCGCGGGCATAGGCCATGTCCCCGGTACGCGAACTGATCGGTGTGCCACCCCCGTTGAGGTCGACGGTGTACGCCCGCCGCGTCGCCTTCACATTCTCGTACGCCGTCGCACCGCCCAGCGTGAGCAGCTTCCCGATGTCGTACGCGACCGCGTTGCCGTTCATCGCGTCCGGGGAATCCGCGCGCCGTCCGGCCGCGGTGATGGTGCCGTTGCCGCTGGTGGAGATCCAGTTGATCTGCTTGCTCGGGCCGAGGTGCAGCACCCGACCGTTCGACGTGGCGTGCAGCCACTGATGGTTGTCGGCGCGGTAGGCACCGCGCGGATCGGCGGTCATGGTCGTGGTGACCGGTACACCGCTGAGCTTGCGCCATGTGCCGTTCGCCGACGACCAGACCTCACCGCCCTTGGCGCTGCCGCCGCCGCTCCACGATCCGCCGAGAACGAAGGCATCGCCGGTGGAGAGCAGGGTCATCGCCTGATAGCCGCGGGCGATGTTCATGTCCGACGTGGATGCCCAGGCGTCGGTGGCGGGGTCGTAGATGCTTGCCCGCTCGGCGTTGGAGCCGCCGGTGACCAGCACGCGGCCGTCCTTCAGGACCGCTATGCCGGGACAGAACATGTCGTGCCCGGTGTTGTCCACCCGCCGCTGTGTGACCCGGCCGGTCGCCAGGTCCATGATCGCGGTCTGGGTGTAGCCGTTGCTCCCGCCGAAGCGGTCGATACCGTACGCCGACCATGCCAGCATCTTGTTGTTCGGCAGCACCGCCGTCGCGACCGGCACCAGCGGGAAGCCCGTCACCTTGCCCCACACGCCGTGCGAGGCAGGTGCGGCGGGTCCACTGATACGGATCTCGCCCGCCGACGCCCACGGTCCACGGCCGCCGGCTTCACTCGTCGCGGTCAGCCGCACATAGCGGGCGGTGACGGTACGGGTGAAGGTGGCGCCCTTCAGCGTGTCGTCGTCCTTCCAACTGCCGCTCGCCACCGGCGTACTGAACGTGGTGCCGTTCAGGCTGGTGGTGACGGTGTGGGCGCCGATCCGGCCGTTGACACCGATGCGCCGCGGCTCGTACGAGAGCGCGGACACCGGCCGCGCCGTCTTCATGTCGATCGTGATGCTGTGCGGGAACGGCGCTGTGGTCGGTGACCACCTGCTGTGCCACAGGGTGTCCGGATCACCGTCCAGCGCAGCGGCGGGAGCGTGCGCGCCCCGGGCCGTCTCGAAGCTGGTTGCCGATGCCGTCCAGCCCTCACGGGGCAGATCGACCACGGAGGCGGCGGTACCCGGATCGCCCAGCAGGTTGATCTCACCGGCACTGGAGAACGGGCCGCGGCCACCTGCCTCGGTCGTCGCGGTCAGCCGGATGAAGCGAGCGCCCTTCGGCGCGAAACTCAGCGTCTTGACCGTGGCGTCGTCGGCCAGCGTACCCGTCGCCACAGCGGC
Source organism: Streptomyces sp. AM8-1-1 (assembly GCF_032229325.1). Taxonomy (NCBI): domain Bacteria; kingdom Bacillati; phylum Actinomycetota; class Actinomycetes; order Kitasatosporales; family Streptomycetaceae; genus Streptomyces; species Streptomyces sp. AM8-1-1. The sequence goes on along the minus strand of NZ_CP135086.1, from coordinate 388,640 downwards.
ACCCCAGGCCACACCGTCAGCGCTCAGGTGGATCGCGTACTCCCCGATCCGGCCGTTGGTCCCGGTCGCCCGAGGCCGGTAGACGAGCGCGGACAGGACCGCCGTCTCCGTGATGTCGATGGTGATGCTGTGCGGCAACGCGGCAGCGGTCGGCGACCACCGGCTGTGCCACATGGTGTTCGGATCGCCGTCCAGTACCCGAAGAGGACGGTGATCCCCCCGTACCGTCTCGTGATCACTCGCCGTCGCCGTCCACCCGTCCCGCGGCAATGTCGGCGCGGCCGGCTCCATGGCGGAAGCAGGTGCAGCCTGATGATGCGGCGCAGGCGGCGGCGCCGTCGGGTCCGCCATCGGCAATGCCCCCGGCCCGGCACTCGCCCGGCCACCCGAAGTGAACAGCGGCAGCAGAGCCACCAGCGTCGCCGTCAGCGCCAGCAGAATCAGACCCCGCGATCTGAGCCGGAACGGACGGCGGAAAACAGACAGAGCAAAGCCACGGATCATGTCGTTGTCCCCCCACGGAAAGGACGTCGCGTCCCACGGCAACGCCCATGCGGGAGTTGACCCTCGCAGTAGCCCACAGGCTTGTAAAGACTTCTGCGGCTATTGCGGACAACTGTGACCCGACAGGAGCCAAGCGGTGTACGTTATGAGATTTCGTCGCGTTCCGTGCCGTGATCGGACAGCCACGACAGCCCCGACAGCGCGCAGCACGCAGCCGAGCGCCGCGGGCCTGCAGCCCCGGGACCGGGCATCGCCGGCGTCCACACGCGGACCGCGGCCGGAAACGAGACCGTACACATTCACTCCGCCCTCCCGGGGCAGCCGGACAGGGCAGGCACGCCCCGTCCCGCGCCCACACGTCCCCACCTGTGTCGCCGCGGGCCCCGGAGAGGAGAACCAAAAGATGAAAGGCTTCCGCAGCTTCATCCTGCGAGGCAACGTCGTCGATCTGGCCGTCGGCATCGTCATCGGCGCCGCGTTCACCGCCGTCGTGAACGGTTTCGTCGGTGCATTCCTGACCCCACTCGTCGGACTGGCCACGGGAGCCACCGGCGACATGAGCCGCAAGCACTTCACCCTCGGCGCGACCCAGTTCCCCTACGGCGCCTTCATCAACGCCGCGATCAGCTTCCTTCTCCTTGCCGCGGCCCTGTACTTCCTCGTCGTCCTGCCCATCAACAAACTCCACGAGCGCCTCGCCCCGCACCAGGACGTTCAGGCCCCCAAGCGGGACTGCCCCGAATGCCTCAGCCCTGTCCCGGCCCACGCCCGACGCTGCGCGTCCTGCACCGTGCCCCTGCCCGAGATCCCCGTCCAGGCCGACACGACCACACAGCGCGCCGGCTGACTCCGGGCAGACACCGCGCCGCCCAGCAGCACCGGTCGTCCGACGGCTCGTCGACCTCTTTCAAGGCCGCCCGACATCAAGCACGTGCCCAGCTCGCTCCTGAGCGCATAAAAGATCGAATCGAATCCCGTCCCGGGCTAGGGTGCGCCGACGGGCCTCGTACAGTCGCCCGTTCACAAGGGGCCTGGGGAGGCCCAGGGGAGGGGAAAGACGAACGTGCCCGGACACAGACGGAGAAGCAGGCCCGCATGGGCCGTGATCGCAGGCGCCACGCTGCTGGCAGGGCTGCTGACATCGCCGGCCTTCGGAGCATCGGGAGACGCAGCCGACGATCCGGTACCAAGACCACCCCGGATCACCAGTCAAGGTCCGTACACGGAGTGCACCGCGGACGACTGCGTCGGGCGCGGCGAACCCGGGCTGCCCGGCCTGTTCACCTTCCGGCCGAACGAGGCCGATATCGACGCAGCCACAGGAAGCACCGACGTCACCGCCTACCGGGTGCGCCTCACCGGCCACATGGGAGCCGTCGTCGTCGATGGGGCTGAGCCGCCGCCGTACACCGCAGTGCCATCCGTTGCCGGCCTTCAAATCCTGGAAGTACAGGCCAGAGACCGGGGCGAACGCTGGGGCCCTTCGACATCCTTCACCTTCATGGTGAAGCAGGCGCCCGGCGCGGTCGGACAGTGGCAGTTCGCGGACCGTCCCTCAAACGGATCAGGGACCACGACGAAGGACACCGCAAGCGAGGGGACGGAGCGCCACGACGCGTCACTCAAGGGCGGCGCCACCTGGTCGGACCGGGCCCGACGCGGCGAGGCCGACTCTTCGCTCGACCTGAACAGCTCGGCCCCTCGCAAGCAAAAGGCGTACGCGACGACAGCCGGGCCGCCCATCAACACCGCCGAGTCGTTCACCGTCTCGGCCTGGGCTTATCTCGCCAACACGACGTCCGATCAAGCCGTACTCTCCGCACCCGGGACCCACGACGCCGCTTTCGAGCTGTCCTACTCCGCCCAGCACAAGAAGTGGGCCTTCGGCCGAGGCGCCCAGGACCGCCGTCACACGACGGATGTCGTCTCCTACGGCGACGCGGCGCATCCGCCCGCCGGCGTATGGACCCACCTGGCCGGAGTCTTCGACACCAAACGTGACGCAGACTCGACGAACGACACCATCCAACTGTTCGTCAACGGCCGTCCCCAGGGAGAGCCGGTAACCCTGGCCACAGCGACCTCGGCCTACCGGCCCTGGACGTCGGCAAGCGGACTCCAGATGGGCCGGAGCAAGGCCAACGGCCGGCACCAGCGGTACTTCCACGGCTACGTGGACGAAGTAGCAGTCTGGCAAAGGGCACTGCGGCCGATGGACCTACGTCTGGTATCAGACCTCGAGGACGAATACGAGCCGGCCACCGCGCTCGTCGCGGACTGGAACGCCGGCCCGGTCACCACCGGCAACATCATCAAGGACATCAGCCGCTACGGCCGAACCGCCCTCAACCTCTCGCCCGAGGGGGCACAACTTCTGCCGGACGACATGGGGCAAGGCCGACTGGTGCTCGACGGAATACGGGGTTACGCCGACGCCTCCGGACCGGTCGTGGACGAAACGGGCTCCTTCACCGTGTCGGCCCGGGTGAGTGTGAACGGTACGGAGTGGGCGTCCAAGCCGGTCGGCCACCGCGGAATCGTGGCCGCCCAAAACCTTGCAGGCGCTTCGTCCTGGGCGCTCGTACTGACCAAGCTCGACACGGACATTTCCCTTTGGAGCTTTGTCCGTACAGGGGTTGACGCTGCAGGCAATGTCACTGGCCGTGTCGAGGCCCAAGCGAACGACGTGATGACAGATTTCGACACCCCGATCGATCTCACCGGTACCTACAACGCCACCGCGATCGCCGATGACCCGTCCGACACGTCCGGCGCGCTGAAGCTCTACATCGGTACCTCTGGGCAGGGGACGTCTCCCCAGGCCGGTCACATCGCGCAGACGCAGGGAACGGGCAAGGTGACCGTGGGGCGCGCCGCCGACGGCGACCCCCTTCCCGGCAGCCTGCACCGATTGCGTATCTGGACCGGAGCCCTGACAGCCAACGGGGTAGGCAACCAAGTCCCGTGACGGACGCGTTGACGGTGCCGGCCGGCTGACCTCTGCGGGCGGGCTCGACCGTCGCGGTACCCCGAAGCGCAGGGTCCCCGGTGCGTCAGCTCCGGGGGCCCTGCGCTCTCCGCTGCCGGCCGCTGACGTGGAGCTGCTCCTGAATGCCGGCGTTGCAGGTGACGAGGGCGCCGGAGGGCTTGGATGAGGTCCTCCGAGGATCTGTAAGCAGTGCGTCCCCGGCGGCGCCGATGGGTGGGGGCCACAGCTTTACCGAGTCGGCGATCCGGCCGATGCGGGATGAGCCGTGATCGCCTGCCAGTACGATCCGTTTCCACGAGCTCTGGGGAGGGTGTATGAGCACCGACGTATCCGTACGGTTCACCTACACGGTGACGCTGCGAGAGATATCCGACGGGTTGAAACTTCAGATGCGGCACAGCCCGGCCGGCCGGTGGGCTTTTCGCGTTCTGTGGGGCGTGGGCATCTTCCTCGGCCTGGTGATCGCGATCAACGTTGCGGTCAAGGGCACCGACTCCCCGGCCCTGGGGGTACTGCGGTTGATCGTGACCGTCATCGTCATAGCCGTCGTGTGCCGCTGGCTGATGGCTCTGGGCCTGCTCGGGTACGCCAGGCACCTGGGCGAACATCGCGTCACGCTCGACCCGTCAGGGATCAGCACCGTGTCCGTGCGCCATACGAACCACACAGGTTGGGAGTTCTACGGGCGCTGGGTCGAGGGTCGCCGGGTCTTTGTACTGCTCACCCCGGATGTGTGGGGCGCCGGCGTGCTGATCCTGCCCAAGCGAGGCTTGAGCTCACCTCAGGACGCCGAACGCGTAAGGGAGTTGCTCGCCGCAAGACTGGTCGACCAGCGATCTGTCCGGGCTGCGCGGAAGAACGCTGGTGACCAGCCCGAAGAGGGCCCCCATGACGCGGAAGTCGTGCGCGGTGCCTGACTTCGGTCGGCACAACGCACATGCTTGAGTGATCAGAAGCGACACGAGTCCGGATCGACGCACGGTCGGGTCGGGCAGGTGAGCAGGCGGGCGCCCATGCCCCCACCCAGGTCGGCATGTGGTCGTCACCGTCTGCTCTCATGGTGCGCTGTCACGCGTACCGCAGCTCCCCCGGCCGCACCCAGCGCCCGAGAAGGGGCAACGCCGTCGCCGCCGCCAGCAGACAGGACCCGTACATCACGGGCGCGACCAGAAGGGCGGTCCACGGTACCGAGCCGACGCCGGTGGCCGTGGAGTACGCGACGCCGATCGCCATGCCTCCGGTGCCCGCCAGGAGCAAGCCGGGGGCGAGGGGGAGGGCCGTCTCCAGGAGGAGGGCGCAGTTCAGGACCGGGCGCTGCACGCCGGCCGCCACCTGGGCGGCCAGGGCGCGGCGGCGGGAGGCCAGTGACTCCGCGGTGCCCACGGCGAGCCCGGAGAGAGTGATGGCGAGGGCGACCAGGACGGCGGCCCCGGTCAGGTCGAGACCGGTGGTGTAGTAGGCCATGTCGGCGGCGGGATGATCCCGCCTGGACAGTTCCGTGCGCATCGCGTGCTGAACACAGAGGAAGACCGTCCCGACGACCGTCACCAGCAGCACTGCGGCGTGGGACCGGGCCGCGGCCCACGGATCGTCGCGCAGCCGTTCCCCCGCAATCAGCGGCGCCGCGGTCCGGGCCCGCGCGGCGAGCAGACGCCCGGTGTGCCGCGCAGTGACGCCGGACAGCCACACCGCGCCGGCGCCGAGGGTGACGACGAGGCCCATTACGGTCAACGGCATCCGCCAGTCGAACCGGTTGCCGGAGACGTGGCCGCCGTACATGGCGAGTGACGCCAGCCCGACCACCATCACCAGACCACCACCCAGGGACAACAGTCCTGGTCCCCGGCCCGCCTTCGGGTGCACCCGGCGGACCCGGCCCAGTGGGGAGGCCACCACCCGGCGCAGTGCGAAGGCTCCCGCTGCCGCGCCCAGCACCGGTACCCCGACGGCGACCGATGCGAGGGCCGCCCAGGTCAACGGCGTCGGACCGCTCCACAGGCGCAGCAGGCAAAGCACCGAGAAGGCGGTGGTGACCGCCGAACCCAGCAGACAGGCGAGCCCGGTCTCCAGGGCGGCGATCCGGCGAACCTGCCAGGGTGTCGCCCCGGCGAGCCGCAGCCCGGCCAGCCGGCGATCGCGGTGTACAGCGCCGATCCGGGCGCACTGACCGAGGAATCCCAGCACCGGCACCAGCAACAGCAGCAGGCCGCTGATCACCCCGGCACGAGTACCGGGTTGGTCCAGGAGGCCGTGGAAGAGGGAGAGACGGTAACTGCCCTGTAGGGACGCGAGCGTGGCGGCCACCAGAGCGAAACCCGTGGCGAGCGCTGCGCCCGCCGCCGTCAGCGTGATCCTCCACGACTCCCGCCGGTCGGACCCGCGTACGAGCTGCCAAGCCAGGCGGAGGTCCGAAGCCATCGTGCTCATGCCGTCACCTCCAGCTTCGACACGGCCCCGTCCCGCAGCTGGACCTCGCGATCCGCGTACGCCGCCACTTGGGCGTCGTGCGTGACCAGCAGCACGGCCGTGCCCGACTCCCGGGCCGTGTGAGCCAACGCCGTCATGACCTGCTCGCTCGCCAGCGAGTCCAGCGCCCCGGTCGGCTCGTCCGCGAACACCACCCTCGGCCGGGTGACCAGCGCACGGGCCAGCGCCGCCCGCTGCGCCTGCCCGCCGCTCATCTCGCCCGGCCGCAGCTCCTCCTGCCCGCGCACCCCGAACCGCTCCAGAAGCGTTCCGGCGCACGCCCGCGCCTCGGTGCGGCCGGTGCCGGCCAGCATCAGCGGCAAGGCCACGTTGTCCAGAGCCGTCAGCTCCGGGATCAGCTGCCCGAACTGGAAGATCACCCCGAATTCGGTGCGGCGCAGCTCGCTCAGCCGCTTCTCCGGCAGCCTGTCCAGCCGCTCGCCGTCGTACGTCACCGAGCCCGCGTCCGGGCGGACTATCCCGGCCAGGCAGTGCAGCAGCGTCGACTTCCCGCTGCCGCTGGCCCCGGTAACGGCGAGGATCTCACCGGCCCGCAGCTCGGCACTGGCACCGCGCAGGGCCTCGGTCCTGCCGTGGGCCTTCACCAAGTCGCGAGCCGCAAGCAGCGGCTGTCTCGTGGTCCCGTTCGTCATGCTGTGCAGACCTCCGCGGTCAGGGTTGTGAGCCGGGCCGCCGTGGTGGTCATCCAACGGAGGTCGGCGTCGAGGTGATGGAGGGCGTAGTCGGCCGAGAGGACGGTCGTCATGTCCGTGCCCGGGGCTGTCTTGACCGCCGTGAGCTCCCGCATCCGCGCCATATGGGCAGCGCGCTGGGCCAGCAGATAGGCGCCCGCGTCGCCGCCGGTGAGGATCGACACGACGACCTTGGCGAAGATCTCGTTCGTCACGAAGGGTGCGGGGGGTGCGATCTCACATGCCCACCGGGCCAGTTCGCGCGTGCCCTCGTCCGTCGTGCGGTACGCGGTCCGCTCCGGACCGCCGTCCGACGCGGTGCCGTCGACCGCTGCGAGGCCGTCCCGGACCAGGCGTTGCAGGGTCGTGTAGACCTGCCCGTATGCCAGGGGACGGGCCTCGGGGAAGCGCTCGTCGTGACGTCGCTTCAAGTCGTATCCATGGCTGGGCCCCGAGGAGAGCAGCCCCAGCAGAATGTGACGGGTGGTCATGCAGATCAGTATGCACCATGTATATGTACTGAGTGAATAGTGGAGCGGTGACCAAGACGGATCTGGAAAGAGGCCGGCGGCGATGAACGCACATCGGGTGCGCGGCGAACGGAGTCGGATGTGCAGGGGCGCTTCGGAAGCGCCTGGCTCCGACGGCAGATCAGCTTCGCCTCGCCGAAGGCCCGTTCGGCTCCAGGTCTTCTCCCGGCGGTCTGCTCCTCCCTCGCCGGCTGAACGGCCTGCGGGCGAGAGATGGATTCAGCGTCAACTCTCCCCCGAGCAACGGCGTTTCCCAAGCCCTGGTGGGGGAGGATCAGCCAGTCGGTTGGTGGTGTGCAACGGGAGTGTTCATGACGGTGCCGGAGCGACTGAGTGACGAAACGCGGGAGCGGCTGAGGGTTCTGACGGAGCGGCACACGGTAGGCATCACGGCCGGCGGTGCCTTCTGCGGTTCGGGGTTCGTCGTGACCCCCGACACGGTGATCACCTGCGCCCATGTTGTCGCCGGCCGTGACCCGGCGGGTCTCGTCGCCCTCGTCGAGGGGCGGAGTGTCGCCGTCGACGTGGTAAGGATGGTTCCCGAGTCCCGGGGAGAGGGCAGCATCTACGGCTTCCCGGACCTGGCCGAACTGCGGCTGGCCGAGCCGGCGCACGACCTGCGCGGAGTGTGGCTCGACGACAGCGAGCCCCTGCAGTCGGCCTCGGTCTCGGTCCACGGCTTCAGCGGCCACACGCTGGAGCAGGGTGTCCAGCCGGACACTCTGCGCCTAGAGGTCGCGGGCCGCAGCGGACAGTACGTACGGTTGCAGTGGGACCAAGTGGTGCAGGGTTTCAGCGGCGGCCCCGTGCTCGACACCGGCACGGGACGTGTCTGTGGGGTGCTCAAGGCGTCGCGGCACGAGAAGGGGATGTCCGGCGGCTGGCTCATCCCGATCGATGCTTTGGAGCAGTGTTCTCCCGGGCTGTTGGAGCGAAACCGCCGCTCGCACACACCCGGCACACCGTGGTTCGACGCGGCCGGTGAGCGCCTGCGCAGGCAGAAGGAGCTCTTCGGACCCGATCCCGTCAGCGAGGGCAGCGGCACGACGCCCGCGCAGATGCTGTCGCGTGGTGCCATGCCGTTCGTGGAGAGGCCGGAGCTGGGCGAGTTGGTCTCGTGGTGTCACGAGCCGCCCGATCTCTTGCTGCGCGTGCTCTACGCGCCGGGAGGCTCGGGCAAGACCCGGCTGTCGGCGCAGCTGTGCGGGCTTCTGCGTGAGGAGGGCTGGGTCGCCGGGTTCGCCGAGGTGTTCACCAACCCGCTCGCCCAGGAGCGGTGGTTGGAGAACATGACCTCGGCGCTTGCGGCCGGTTTCCCCGCGCTCGTCGTGTTCGACTACGCCCAGGCGCGTGTGAGCGACGTCTGCGAACTCCTTGCGCACATCCACCGCCACCGGCCGCAGGACGCCACTGTGCGCGTCCTGCTCCTCGCCCGGTCCGAGACGCCGCTGCGGCAACTGCTGCAGGAGGAGCTCGCGGCCCGGCACATCGAGGAGTGGGCGCTGCGTGAGGCGAGAGCGCACAGGCTGCCCAACAGCATCGAGGGCAGGAAGCCGGAGTCGCTGGCCGTGGAGGCGTTCGGCGAGTTCGCCAGGCAGCTGGACTGCGCGTGGGTCGCTGCGCCGGACGGTCTGGGCCGTACGGCCGGACAGCAGGACTCACTGCTGGGGGTACTGGCCACCGCTCTGGACGCCGTGCTCACGCTGCGCCAGGGGGAAGCCTGGGCGGAGAACGAGGATCCCCTGGCCCGCATCTGCTGGCACGAGATCAAGGGCTGGCACGCCTTGTTGGAGGACCGGCTGGGTACGGACGGGCCCCTCGCGGGACGTACCGGGCGACTGATGGCGGAAGGGCTGTTGCTCGTCCCCACACTCGCGCGTCGCCGCGAGCGGAGGGAGCTGACCGCGCTGCTCCGGCGTGTCCATGAAGCCGCCTTTCCCGACGCGGACCGCCGCCCCTCCATGGCTGCCGTCCACGGGTGTCTGCGCGCCCTGTACCCGGCTCAGGGCGGCCAGGTGGCCGTTCTGGAACCGGACCGCGTGGGGGAGATCCTGGCGCGCCGGGTCCTCCTGGAGCCGGAGAGCTGCGGCGAAGCCACCGACTATCTCGCGGCCGTGCTCGGCGCGGACGTGCCTGGTGTCGACGACGCCCGTGCCGAGACGGTTCTGGAAACGCTCGACGTGCTGGCCCGCGCCCGCGGCTGCACCGCGGTGGGGCGGGTCTTGGACCACCCGGCGCACGCGATCCTCGACGAGGCGCTGAGTGAGGCCGTGGGTATCAACCCCGAGTTGCTGGTACCGGCGTTGACGGTCACGGGAGCGCGCGTACCCCATGCGGAACCGCTTGCCGAGTTGATTCGGCCCGCCCTGGAGCAATGCGACACCGCACTGCTGCTGCAGGTCGAGACGCGGCTTCCCGGCTACGCCGGCGGGTTGTCCGGCGTGTCCGCCCTCGTGTTGGAACGGCTGCTCGCCGTGCCCGACCGTACGACGCCGGACGGTACGACCACCGGCGAGGGCAGGCTGGTCCGGTTGCGCCGTCTGATGAGTCGCAGCCTGCGCCTGCAGGAGACGGCACGAGGTCCTGAAGCGCTGCGGGTGGCCGACGAGGCGGTCGTCCTTGCGCGTGATCTGGTTCGGCGTTCCGGGCGCCACCAGCGCCCGCACGCGGCCGCGCTGCACAATCTGAGCCTGCTGCGCCACAGGGCGGGTGACACCGCCTCTGCCCTGGAGCTGAACGTCGAGGCGGTGTCGATCTATCGGAAGCTGGCGGACGAGGAAGCCCCGCAGCGGCCGCACCTGCTGCTGGACACCGCCTGGGCGCTGAGCACGCTCGCGTTGCTGCGCTTGGCGGACGGGCAGGTCAACGGTGCGGCCGAGGACGCCGCCGAGGGTGTTCTGCGGTGCGAGAGCGCCGCTGACGGTGCCCGGCGGCAGGATGTACTTCTCCAGTGCCTGGAGACGCTGGCCGAGTGCCGTATGAAAACAGGGCTGACGGATGAGGCTCTCGTGACGGCGGCCGAGGCGGTCGCCCTGTTACGTGAGCTGGCCAGGAGGCGGCCGGCACAGTACATGGCGCGCCTGCCTCACACCCTGCAGCTGCACGGTCTGTGGCTCATCAGGGCGGGCCGTTTCCACGAGGCGCACGATGTCCTGCAAGAGGCGGTCCGGCGCAGGGCCGTGCTGCCTCTGCAGGCGTCGCCCCACCTGCGCAAGCAGCAGCGGACCGCGCTGTCCGTGCTGGTGCAACTCACCATCGAACTCGACGAATTCGCAGATGAACGTACATCCTGGCGGGAGATGGAGGCCGTGCTCGACGGCCTCCCCGACTGACAGGAGCGCTCGCAACCGATGGATGACGCAGTGGATGCACCGACCGTCCCCGAGCCGATCAGGCGCCGCAGGGCCGTGGAGGTCTTCGGCAACCGGTTCGGCACGCTGTTCAACGACGAGGTGGTGGCGCCCACGGGTGCCGAGGGCCGGTATCTGCGCTGGCGGTGGTCCCACAGCGGGGTGGTCGTCGTCCCCACGGGGCCGGCCGGGTACCTGTTCGTCCCGACGTACCGGTACCCGATCGGTGATGTGTCCCTGGAATTCCCCCGGGGAGGGTGCGACGCAGACGAGGCGCCCGCCCGCGCCGCGGCCCGGGAGCTCCGCGAAGAGACCGGTTACGCCTGTGACGCCTCCTTGCTGCGCCGAATCGGGACGGTCCACGCCGACACCGGTCTCATCGAGACGGGGGTCCACGTGTTCACCGCGGAGGTCCGCGACGCGGAGGCGTCCACCGCTCGTCCGGAGGCCATGGAGTCGGTCACGGACCCGGTCTGGGCCAGTCGCGAGGAGGTGCTGACCTGGCTGCAGAAGGGCAGCGTCACCTGCGGGGTGACGCTGGCGGCACTCGCGCTCGCGCTGGCCGCCGGCAGCTTGTCAGACGGCGGCTGACGCCACGGCGGAGGCTCTGGCACCGCCGACGGCGGATCCCTGGACGAGACGACGCCTCATGCGCCGTTCGTCCATCGGCTCCGGGCCGGCGACGCCGTTCGCGTCCGGGACGCTGCGGTCCAGGACCTGTACGTCGAGGTAGTCCTCCCTCGTTCCGTCCGTCGACCACACATCGAGTCCCGCGCCGAGAGCGCCCGTCGTCTCGTCCTCGGAGACGGCGAAACGCATCAGGTTCTGTTTCCCGGCGAGGACCTCTCGCGCACGTTCGTCCGTGTCACGGAACGTACGGATGAAGGCTTCCTGCATCCAGGCGCTGAACTCGGTGACCGCTTCGCCGAGTCGCGCCGGGTCCGGACCGTCGCCCCGCCGCAGGAGAGCGAGTTCATGGACCATGGCGTTGCGGGAGGGCTGCTCGGTCGCTTCCAGGAACACCTCGACGGGCAGTCGGCCGAGGAGGAACTCGTCGAGCATGCCGGCCGGCAGCGCGTGCTGCTCCTGCACGACGCGTGCGGTGGAGGATCCGATGGCCGCCTGCGCGCCGCGGGGTGCGGCGGTGCAGGCGCCGAGCACCGTGGGCAGCGCCTGCCGGTACGCTTCCCCGGCCGCCCGGTCGACGGCGCCCAGCGCGAGAATCACCTCGGGTGTCCGGCCGCCCGAAGCGTCCTGGAAGGCGTCTTCCCAGTCCCTGATGGCCTTGAAGAACAGCGGATTCTCGCCGGACATGAACGCGTGGGCCGCCTCCAGCGTCCTTCGCGTCTCACCGTCCGCGTCGCGCAACTCCTGCTCCACCAGGGCGAGAACCCCTGTTTTGAAGGCGGCGGCGACGGTGGCGAGCTGATAGGAGATGGGGTGCGCGGCGGTCCGGCGGTCCATGTCCTCGGCGTACCCGGCGCTCGGGACATGTTCCACGTCACGCAGCTTCTGCGAGGCGCGGACGGCGCCCAGGCTCTGGCCGTCGCGCCGGGCCACGCGGATACGGCCGCCGTCCAGAAGCGTCCCCAGGTCGGCCCGTACGGCTTCACTCCGCGCTGCGACCTCGGCCTCGCGTGGATCCACCAGGGCACGGAACAGCGGTGTGTTGAGGCATTGGGAGTCCCCGATGAGCAGTACGTCGGAGAGCAGGACGTGGAAGAGTACCCGGGCCCGTAGGTCCGTGGCCTTGGCGATGGGGGACTGCCGGTGGATCTCGACGTCCGAGAGAAAGACCTTCTCCAGCGATAATTCGGCTCGTGCGTCACTCATGAGCTGCCTCCCCCTTGGCTGCGGACCCCGGCCGAGTGTAGGGAGAACTTCCGGTGTTCGTCCGCGGAACAGGGCATCCTTGTTGTTCTGTTGGGAGTTGCGACGTACGAGGAGCTCAGGTGTCCGATCTTGTCCAGGCGATGATGCCCGATGGCACGGCGATGTGGGTACGGGTCACGGACGACGAGGAAGGCCCACGGGACACCGGCTTCGGCGACGCGGTCAGCCGCCGCCTCGATGACCTCTCCGGCACCCTGGACACGGTGACCCGCACCGTCCGTGCCGGCCTGCGCAACGCGGCGCCTGATGAGGTGGCGCTCGAGTTCGGCATCGAAGTGGCCGCGAAGAGCGGCAAGTTGGTGAGCGTCCTGACAGAGACGGGCGGAAAGGCCACTCTCAAGGTGACGGTCACGTGGCGCAAGGGGCAGCCGACGGTGACCACCGTGACGCCTACGGGCCAGGCGTCCGAGTCCGAGGCCGAGGCCGAGGATGGCGAGGCAGGCGCGGACCGAGCGGGCGGGACTGTCTGAAGGGGGACAGGCCGACGCCCGTACAAGTCCGCCCCTGGAGCCACCGAAGATCGTCACGCAGGCCGGTCCGACGGTTCGATGAGAACGACTTTGTGGCCGAGCGCGGTCTCTCCGCAGGTCAGTGACGGCCTCGCGGCTGCCCGAGCGACGGTCGACCACCTGCCCCGGCACGCGTGCCCAAGCTGGCGGGGCGGCAGGCGGGCCGCCTCCTGCCCGGCTGATGGTGATGAACGGTCAGACAGGGTTGTGCGTGGCGTCGATGGCCCGCAGGGCGGGACAAGTTCCGCGCACCCCTTGCCAGTAAAATTGCACACTACTATGTTACCGGGTGCGTACCGTCGTACCTGCCCCTCAACACCCTTGCCCGTGCGGGCACTTCGGGACGCTTCGTCCGCTGTTGCACCACCCCCACCTCCCATACAGGAGTCCAGGTGTCCCAGCTCAGACCGATGCGCGCGCCCTTCCTCGCGGGCGCCATCGCCGCGTTACTGCTCGTCCCGCTCGGGCAGGCCGGTGCCGTCGAACCCCCGCCGCCCGCGGCCGCCCGTCCGCAAGCGCTGCCCTCCGACCGCACCGGCGACGAGGTGGAACGCCTCGCCCGTGCACCCCGCTCCACACCCACCGCCGCCCCCGCGCCCGGTGGTCTGCCGCAGGCACGCACACCTGGCCGGCGCAGCACCCCCGCTCCGCAGCACGCGTCCGGCCCGACCGCTGTGCCCTGCACCCTCGATGTGGTCACGGCGCTCGCACCCGAGGAGTTCGCCGACTTCCTCGCCGATCCGTCCGTCACCGCCGACGGCTGCCTCGGCACCCTCATATGGACCTGGGACCCGCGCCTGAAGCGCGTCATGTCGGACGTCCATGTCCAGGCCGTCAGCCGCCGGGCCTCGTCCCTCGCCGCAGCGCACGACGGCCGCAACTCCACCCACCTGCTGGAGATGTTCACCTATCTCCACGCCGTCGCGTACCACGACTTCTCGCGCACCGAGATCGACGTCACCGACGTCCCGACCACCGAGGCCATGCGGCGCGCCGTCAACGCGTTCGGCACCGCGGCCCGCACGTTCGACGTCACCAGGACCAACGCCGAGAGCCTGCGCGAGGCGCTCTACACCGGTAGTGCGCCCGGACTGCGCCACAGTCAACTCGCGCTCATCAAGAAGGTCCTGGTCACCATGGACCGCTACCACAAGGGGCAGTACGACGACGCCTCCTGGGGCGGCGCCGCGCTGGCCGCGCTCTCGGTGAACTACCTGGGCATCTACCCCGGCAACCGCGACACCGCGTTCCACAATGTGGTGACACAGAACCCCTCCTACCGGGCCGCGTTCCGCGCCTTCTCCGGCCACGGTCATCTCAAGGGCACCGCCAACGCGTGGGTCGCCCGTGACGCCCTCGGCGAGTACGGCCGTTTCGGCCAGGTGACCGTCCTGACCGCGGGGATCGTCCCCGACCTCGGGGCCCTTCTGCCCGTCACCGAAGCCACCTTCGGGCGCGGGGCCGCGCCCTGGGCCTCGCTGGTGACCTGGCTCAACTTCTACGAGGCGTGCAAGCCCTACAGCGTGTGCAAGGAAGACATCGAACGCCGGATCTTCCCGCACACCTACACGTACGACAGCGGAGCGATCAAGGTGCGCACCGGCCTGGACCGTGCGACCGTGGACCAGCTCTACTACGCCGCCAAGCAGGTCAAAGCACAGTTCCACCGGGTGCTCGGCACCCTGGAACCGCTGGCCGGCGACACCAATACCGCGCTCAACGTGGTGCTGTACGCCTCTCGCGGTGACTACGAGGTCTACCACCCCATCCTCACCGGCATGGGCACCGAGAACGGCGGCGTCTACATCGAGCGCGGCGCCACCTTCTACACGTACCAGCGCCGCGTACCGCAGGACTCCTCGCTGACCCTCGAGGAACTCTTCCGCCACGAGTACGTCCACTACCTCAACGGCCGCTTCGCCGTACCTGGTTACTTCGGGGAGGGCCCCTGGTACAGCGGCGATCGCACGACCGCGATGGACGAGGGAACGGCGGAGTTCTTCGACGGCGCCACCCGCGACGACGGCGTCGCTGTCCGGAAGTCCCTGGTGCAGGGGGTCATCGACGACACGGCGGGCGGCGGCCCCAGGATGAGCGTCGACCGGCTGCTGCACGCCACGTACGACGGGGACGGCTTCCGCTTCTACGACTACGCGGGCACGTTCTTCGAGTACCTGTGGACCGAACGACCTTCGCTCCTGCGGGAGATGTACCGGCACCTGAGGGCCGACGACCCGACAGCGTTCGACGCCTGGCGCGACCGGCTCGGCGACGACGCCACGATCCAGCAGGGCTACGACGCCTTCCTGGACGCGCGGATCGCCGAGGTCGACGACCTGTTCGTACCCGACACGCAGTACACGCCCAACGGGCAGCTGCGGGACAACTCGACGGTCGCCGTCGCCTCGCTCTTCCAGAACGCGACATCTGCCGGACCCACGTGCGTCGACGCCGGTGAGGCGGCCATGCGCCGCTTCTCCTGCACCGGGCGCGTCACCGCCCGGCTCACCGACGCCAGATCACCGGACCACGTCTTCCGGGACATGTCCGAGACGGTCGACCACTTCATTCTCGACCGGGCCGGCGCCGCATCCAACAACCTCGCCGACATGAACTGCTCGTTCGGGGAGGTGGCCATCTGGAGCGACGGCAGCGCCGGCACCTCGACCTACCACTGCGAGGGCCCGCTGCGCAGCTGACCCAGCCGCTCAGGGGCCGGGGCCGACCCGGTCCCTGAGCGGATTCCCCACCGCCGGAGCGGAGGAGTGACACATTTCAGTGGTGTCCAGCACACAGACCCACGACGTCGTCGTCATCGGTGCCGGCGTCGTCGGAGCCGCCTGCGCCTACTACGCGAGCCGCGCCGGACTCCGTGTGGCCGTCGTCGACCGCGGTCCGGTCGCCGGCGGCACCACGGGCGCGGGCGAGGGCAACCTGCTCGTCTCCGACAAGGCGGCCGGGCCGGAGCTCGAGCTCGCGCTGCTGTCCGTGCGGCTCTGGCGTGAACTGGCCGCGGTTCTCCCGGCGTCCGTCGAGTACGAGCCCAAGGGTGGCGTGGTCGTCGCGCCCGACGAGGCGGCCCTGGGCGCACTGCGTCGCTTCGCCGAGGAACAGCGAGCGGCCGGGGTCGACGCCCGTGAAGTGACGGCCGACGAACTGGGCGAGCTCGAACCCCATCTCGCCCCGTGGCTCGCGGGCGGCTTCCACTACCCGCAGGACGCCCAGGTCCAGCCCGCGCGCGCGGCGGCGCATCTGCTGCACGCATCCGGCTGCGACCGGTACCTGGACGAAGAGGCCGTCGCGATCCTCACCGGCGCGGACGGCACGGTCCGCGGCGTCCGCACCGCCCGTCGCGAGCTCAGCGCCCCGGCGGTGGTCAACGCTGCCGGAACCTGGGGCGGTCACGTGGCCGAGCTGGCCGGCACGACGTTGCCGGTGCTGCCCCGTCGCGGCTTCGTCCTGGTCACCGAACCGCTGCCGCGGGTCGTACGCCACAAGGTCTACGCGGCCGACTACATCGCCGACGTCGCAAGCGGTTCGGCAGCCCTGCAGTCCTCGGCCGTCGTCGAGGGCACACCCGCCGGGCCCGTCCTGATCGGTGCCACCCGCGAACGCGTCGGTTTCGACCGTGGCCTGTCCGGCGAAGCGCTGCGCCGCCTCGCCGCCCGGGCGGCGGCACTCTTCCCCCTGCTCGCGCACGTCCGGGTGATGCGCGCCTACCACGGCTTCCGGCCCTATCTGCCGGACCATCTGCCCGCCATCGGCCCCGATTCCCGCGTGCCCGGCCTCTTCCACGCCTGCGGCCACGAGGGCGCGGGCATCGGTCTCGCGCCGGCGACGGGACTGCTGATCGCCGCCGCGCTGTGCGGTGAACGGCCACCGCTGGACCCGGCGCCCTTCGCGCCCGAACGCTTCGAGGACTCTGCACACCGACCGACAGGAGCGGACCGTTGAGCCGGTCACCCGCAGATCCGGAACGGGCCGAGCTCGGCCCGCCTTTCGAGATCACCTTCGACGGACGCCCCGTACGGGCGCTGCCCGGGCAGAGTATCGCCGCGGCGCTCTGGGCCGCGGGCATCCTCGCCTGGCGTACCACCCGCAAGGGCGGGGCACCGCGCGGCGCCTTTTGCGGTATCGGGTCCTGTTACGACTGCCTCGCGACCGTCAACGGCCGCCCCAACCGGCGGGCCTGTCTCCTGCGGGCCCGCCCCGGCGACGCCGTCACCACCCAGGAGGGCACCGGACATGCCGAACTCGCCGTCTGACCGCGGGCGCGCGACGGGCGGGCAGCCCGCAGGTCTCGCGGTGGTCGGGGCGGGACCCGCCGGGCTCACCGCCGCGGTCACCGCCGCGGACCTCGGGGTCACCGTGGTCCTGCTGGACGCGGCGGACCGTCCCGGAGGGCAGTACCACCGGCACGCGGCGCCGGAGCTCGGCGCGCGCACACCGAGCGTGCCGCACCTCAAGCGGCGTGCCTGGACCCGATGGGAGCAGCGGCTGCGCCGGCACCGTTCCGCCGGCCGTATCCGGTACCTGCCCGCCCACCACGTCTGGACCGTGCTGCCGGAGGCGGACGGGAGCGGTTGGGTGCTGCACGCGGTCGCGGGGGAGGAGGAGCGGGCGGTGACCGTCCGAGCCCGCACGCTGCTGCTGGCCACCGGGGCATACGAGCGGCAAATCCCCTTCCCTGGATGGACAGTGCCCGGTGTGGTCGGGGCGGGAGGGGCGCAGGCCATGCTCAAGTCGGGCCTGGTGCTTCCGGGCCGCCGCGTGCTGGTGGCCGGCAGCGGCCCGCTGTTGCTGGCTGTCGCAGCCTCGCTCGCGGCGGCGGGTGCCACCGTGCCGGCGATCGTCGAGGCCGCCGCCTACACGGCGTACGCGGACCGGCTCGGGACACTCGCCGTCAACCCGGGCAAGGCGCTGGAAGGCGCCCGTCTCGGCGCCGGTCTGGCACGCCGCTCGGTGCGGGTGCTGTCCCGGCACGCCGTGACTGCCGTGCACGGCACCGACCGGGTGACGGGGGTGACCGTCCAGCGGCTCGACAGCGCCTGGCGCCCGGTGCCGGGCACCGGGCGGCGCATCCCCTGCGACGCGCTCGCGGTCGGCCACGGACTCGTGCCGCAGCTGGAGCTCGCCACCGCTCTCGGCTGCGCCGTACGGCGGACGGCGGACGGGACCGTCGCTCTGGCCCTCGACACGCGGCAGCGTACCTCGGTGCCGGGAATCTGGTCCGCCGGTGAGACCGGTGGTATCGGCGGCGTGGAACTGGCCCTGCTGGAAGGTCGGTTGGCCGGTCGCGACGTGGCGCACGAGCTGCAGGGAACACAACTGCCACCGCGTGCAAGGGTTCTTGCCCGTCGCCGCGCCCGTCGACGGGCCTTCGCCGAGACGATGGCCGCCGCGCACCGGCCGGGGCCAGGCTGGGTCGAGTGGCTCGCCCCGGCCACCGCGGTGTGCCGATGCGAGGAGGTCACGGTCGCCGAGGTCCGAGAAGCCGTCGAAACGCTGGGCGCCGCCGACTCACGGACCGTCAAGTTGCTGACCCGGGCCGGAATGGGCTGGTGCCAGGGCCGCATGTGCGCGCCCGCGGTGGCCGCGCTCGCAGGCCGGGAACCACCCCCCGAGAGCCGTCCGTTGTCCTGCCCGGTCCTCCTGGGCAACCTGGCACAGCTGCCGGGCACGGGCGCATCCGGAATCGGCGACCCCGGCAGCTGATCCCTGGACGCCGCAGGACCGGGCCACGCCCCGCAACCGTCACACCTCACCCAAGGAGCGCCCATGACAACTGCATCCGCACCCGCCCTCCGCACCCGACCCTGGCACGGCCTCATGGTCGCCACCGCCCTTCCGCTCCGCGAGGACCTCTCCGTCGACCTGGACGCCTACGGCGCACACGTCGCCCGGCTGCTGGCCGAGGGCTGCGACGGCGTGGTCCCCAACGGCTCACTCGGCGAGTACCAGACCCTCACCGACGACGAGCGCTCCCGCGTCGTACACACCGCCGTCGAGGCCGCAGGAGGCGGCGACCGCGTGATGCCCGGCGTCTCCGCGTACGGAAGCGCCGAGGCCAGGCGCTGGGCCGAGCACGCCGCCGAGGCGGGGGCCGGATCGGTGCTCCTCCTGCCGCCCAACGCCTACCGGGCGGACGACGACGCCGTATCCGCGCACTACGCCGAGGTGGCCCGGGCGGGTGTGCCCGTGGTCGCGTACAACAACCCCTACGACACCAAGGTCGACCTGACCCCGGCCCTCCTCGCCCGGCTCCATCACGAGGGCAGCATCGTCGCCGTCAAGGAGTTCAGCGGTGATGTGCGCCGGGCCTACGAGATCGCCGAACTCGCGCCGTCCCTCGATCTGTTGATCGGCGCGGACGACGTCCTTCTGGAACTCGCCCTTGCCGGCGCCGTCGGCTGGATCGCCGGATACCCCAACGCACTGCCCAGCTCCTGCGTCACCCTCTACGGGGCTGCCGTCAGCCACGACCTGGCGACGGCGCTGCCCCTCTACCGGGAACTGCATCCCCTGCTGCGCTGGGACTCGCGGACCGAGTTCGTCCAGGCCATCAAGCGCTCCATGGACCTGGCGGGCCGCCCCGGCGGTCCCACCCGCCCGCCGCGTACGCCACTGACGGCCGAGCAGGACGCCGCGGTGAGGGCGGCCACCGAGAAGGCGCTGGCCGAAGGCCACCGGTGAACCACGAACGTCCGAACAGGCGCACAACCCGGCCAGGAGGGAAACCATGCGCACGCGTCACGTCTTCCACGCCGTCGACTCCCACACCGAGGGCATGCCGACCCGCGTCGTCACCGGCGGCGTCGGCGTGATCCCCGGAGACACGATGGCCGAGCGCCGTCTGCACTGCATCGAACACCTCGACCACATCCGTACGCTGCTGATGTACGAGCCGCGCGGCCATTCGGCGATGAGCGGAGCCATCCTCCAGCCGCCGACCAGACCCGATGCCGACTACGGGGTCCTGTACATCGAGGTGTCCGGGCTGCTGCCCATGTGCGGCCACGGCACCATCGGCGTGGCCACCGTGCTCGTCGAGACCGGCATGGTGGCCGTCACCGAACCCGTCACCACCGTCCGCCTCGACACCCCGGCCGGGCTGGTGAGTGTCGACGTGCAGGTCGAGGACGGTGCGGCCCGCTCCGTCACCCTCACCAACGTCCCCGCGTTCTGCCTCGCCCTGGACCGCAAGGTCGACGTACCCGGCCACGGCACGGTCACCTACGACATCGCGTACGGCGGCAACTTCTACGCTGTCGTCCATCTCGACTCCCTCGGCCTGCCCTTCGACCGGGCCCGCAAGGACGACCTGCTCGCCGCCGGACTGGCGGTCATGGACGCCGTGAACGCCGCCGACCGTCCTGTTCATCCCGAGGACCCGGCCATCAGCGGCCTCAAACACGTCTACCTCGCGGCCCCGGGCTCCGATGCCCGACGCTCGCGGCACGCCATGGCCATCCACCCCGGCTGGTTCGACCGCTCGCCCTGCGGCACCGGAACCAGCGCCCGCATGGCCCAGTTGCACGCGCGGGGCCTGCTGCCGCTGCACCGCGACTTCGTCAACGAGTCGTTCATCGGCACCGAGTTCACCGGCCGGCTCGTCGGGGAGACCACGGTCGGAGGCTTGAGCGCCGTCGTCCCCACCGTCACGGGCCGCGCGTGGATCACGGGCACGGCGCAGTACTTCCTCGACCCGTCCGACCCTTTCCCAGGAGGGTTTCTGCTCTGAGCGGTGCGGCCCGCCGACCCCCGAGTATGTGCCCGGTACCTGCGGGCAGCGCAACGTGACATTGTACGCTGGCGCTTCCCGCGGACCCCCGGAGGAAGCGCCATGGGCCAGCTGAAGCAGGACGACCTGATCCCGGCCCAGGAGCGCCTGCGCGACCGGGTCGCCCACGCACTGCGCGCGGCGCTCGTGGCGGGCGAACTCCGGCCCGGCAGCGTCTACTCGGCGCCCGTTCTCGCGGCCGACTTCGGCATCTCCGCCACTCCCGTGCGCGAGGCGATGCTCGACCTCGCCCGGGAGGGCCTGGTCGAACCGGTACGGAACAAGGGCTTCAGGATCACCGAGGTCAGTGAGCGCGACCTGGACCAGTACACCGAACTGCGGGCGCTGATCGAGGTGCCCACCATCGGCCGGGTCACCCGCAGCGCCACCGCCGGGCAACTGGAGGAACTGCGCCCGCTGGCCGAGGAGATCGTGGCGCGGGCCCGCGACCACGACCTCATCGGCTATCTGGACGCCGACCGCAGGTTCCACCTCGGCCTGCTCGCCCTCGCCGGCAACGACCGGCTCGTCGAGACGGTGGGGGACCTGCGCAAGCGGTCCCGGCTCTATGGCCTCAGGGGGCTCGATGAGCAGGGCCGGCTGATCTCCTCGGCCGAGGAGCACATCGAACTGCTCGACCTGATGCTCTCCGGCGACGCGGCCGCCGCGGAGGCATGCATGGCCAGGCACCTCGGGCATGTCCGCTCCCTGTGGGCAGCAGCACGCGACGAGCCGGTCGAGCCACGGTCCCGGCTCACTCTGGGAGCCGGCCGCCCCTGACCCCTCGCCATCCGTGCCGGCGGTCGGCGTGGTGCGGGAATCCTGATCGGCCCCTCGGAGCAGCATGGCGAGGGCACGACCTCGGACCGAGAGCGGAGTGCATTGCACCGCTGTTGCCAGGGGCCACCGCCACCGAGGAGGGCCGGGACCTGTCCTCGATGACGGCGTCCTGGCCGACGGCGCCTACTGTCAGCTGTCGGCCTGGCGGCCCGGCCTCACTTCAGGTGCCGGCCGAAGAACCGGTTCCCGTCCTCCACCTCGAACCACGGGGTGCCGGTGTGCCCGCCCAGATTGGCGTGCAGCGTCTTTTCCTTGGTGCCGAAAGCGTCGAACAGCTCCAGGGCCCGCTGCCGGGGGTTCCCTTCGTCGTCCCACTGCAGCAGGAACAACAGCGGAATGGTGACCTGCCGGGCCTCCTCGCGCTGGGCGCGGGGCACGTAACCCCCGGCGAAGAGGCCGGCGGCCGCGATGCGGGGCTCGAGCACCGCCAGCCGGATGCCGACGGCGGTCCACCCCGAGTAGCCGACGGGGCCGCCGATCCCTGGCAGCGAGAGGAGGGCGTCCAGGGTGGTCCGCCAGTCCGGGACCGCCCTTTCGACCAGCGGGCCGATGAAGGATTCGAAGATCTCATCGACCGGCTCGCCCGCCTGCATGGCCCGGCGGAGTTCGGCGCGAGCCTGCTCCTCGTCGGCGGAACGAGGCCGGTCACCGCACCCGGAAGCGTCGATGGTGGCCACCGCGTAGCCGCACGCCGCAGAGTGCCGGGCCCGGGCCACCAACCGGGGTTCCCGCTTGGGCAGGCCGTTGTTGTGGGCCATCAGGATCAGCGGGACCGGTGCGGAGGACTCAGGCGTCCACAGGGTGCCGGGGATCTCGCCGAGGGTGAATTCGCGTTCGAGGACGCCGTCGTCGAGGCGTTGTTCAAAAGTGAAGTGCATGGTCGTGCCTTTCGGGAGTGCTCCTGAACGGCGCTCCCGGACGACCTATCGTCCGACCGTGACCCCGGAGGGGAGCACCCATGTCGATACAGCGTTCACGGGTACCACCTCCTCGTTCATTCGCACGGCCTCCGGAAAGCTAGCAGCGGTCGCCGTGGCTCGCCAACGGGTTTATGCGGAGGCCCCGTTGCCGGATGCCACGGAGACGGGGACGCCTCCGTGGTCGTCACCGGCTTCGAGGCCACCCGTGCCCGCAGCTCGCACCCGCCGAACGGGAGGCCAACCGCACCCCGGCCGCCGGACGTGCCCCGGGTCGAACGCGGCTTCGCCCACTGCCCCCGGACGACCTCAGGCGCCGCGCCGGATGGCCTCCGCACCGAACTACGGGGCCTCAGCCGTTCCCTCATCGCGGCCTGTTCCCCGACGGCCGAAGTGAGGAAGGGCTGTACGACATGCAGCGATAACCCAGCGTGACCGTTCGCGTGGCTTGGGTGAGGTCGCCGCGGCTTCCAGGCGAGGGGACGGCCGGGCCGAGGTCCGAACCGGCTCGATCCACCCCCGTACTGAGTGACTCATCCGCCGCTCTGCCCGAATCGAGGCTTTCGTCCTGGAGCGATACGGTGATTACGGGCAATGCCCATCCGGGATCGCCCGTAAGACGATCAGATGCCAGTTGGGGAGCCCGGTCCCGGTCGTTGGATTCCCAGGAGGAATGATGGCTGACGCCGAACAGGATCCGAACCAGCAAGAGGGGCCCGCGGACGGTGGCGCGGCCGGTGCACCTGGTGTTCATGACGGCGGTGCCGATGGCGGTGCTGACGGCGGTGCGGAGGGGCCCGCGGACGGCGGTGCGGCCGGTACGCCCGGTGTTCATGATGGCGGTGCCGACGGCGGTGCCGAAGGTCCGGCGGACGGTGGTGCGGCCGGTACGCCCGGTGTCCATGACGGTGGTGCCGACGGTGGCGCCGAAGGTCCCGCAGATGGTGGTGCGGCCGGCGCCCCCGGTGTCCATGACGGTGGTGCAGACGGCGGTGCCGATGGTGGTGCGGAGGGGCCCGCGGACGGCGGTGCGGCCGGTACGCCCGGTGTTCATGACGGCGGTGCCGACGGTGGCGCCGGCGAGTCCGGCAGCCGCTCTTGAGTTCCCTCCGAACCGAACTTCAGAGCACCGGCGCCACACCAGGCGCCGGGGTTCTGGAAACACGGCTGACCGGACTGAGTCAGGAGGAGTTCGCCCGTGACGTCTGGGCGCGGACAGCGTTGTTCACACGCCGCGCGAGCGATTTCTCCGACCTGTTCTCCGCCGAAGCCGTAGACGAACTGATCGCGCGCCGCGGACTGCGTACGCCCTTCCTCCGCGTGGCCAAGGAGGGCTCCACGCTGCCCGAGCAGTCCTTCACTTCGCCTGCCGGGGTCGGTGCCACCATCTCCGACCAGCTCGACGACACGGCCCTGTGGCGCGCGTTCGCGGACGGCGCCACGCTCGTTCTGCAGGCTCTGCAGCGCACATGGGAGCCGATCGCGGACCTCAGCGCCCGGCTGAGCACGGAGCTCGGACATCCCGTGCAGGCCAATGCCTACGTCACTCCGCCGCACAACCGCGGATTCGACGACCACTACGACATCCACGATGTCTTCGTCCTTCAGATCGAGGGCACCAAGCGCTGGGTCATCCACGAGCCCGTCCACCGCGACCCACTGCGCGATCAGCCCTGGACCGATCACCGCTCGGCCGTGGCGGAGGCCGCGAAGGGCAAGGCCCACATCGACACGGTGCTCGAGCCCGGCGATACCCTCTACCTGCCTCGGGGCTGGCTGCACGCCGCCCAGGCGCAGGGAAACGTATCGACCCACCTGACGCTCGGAATCCACACCTGGACGCGCTACACCCTGGCCGAACACCTGGTCCAGTCCGCACTCGCGATGCTGCGTGACGACCTCCAGATGCGCCGCTCCCTGCCGCTCGGCGTGGACGGGCCGGCCGAGGAGATCGACTTCGTCCGCAAACGCCTCGTCGCTGCCGTCACGGACGCCGATTCCGCCCCGCTGTTCCACCGCACGCGCCGAGGCCAGGGACGTCCGGCGCCGCTGGGACCGCTGGCCCAACTCAAGGCGGTCGACGGCCTCCGCCCGGAGTCGCCGGTGCGGCTCCGCGCAGCCCTGGAGGCGCGGCTGGAAGGCCCGCGCCTGAGCACACGCGTGGGCTGGCTCGACTTCCCGGAAGCCGATCTGCCGTCGGTGACCCGCCTGCTCGACGGCGAGGTGAGCACCGCCGGTGATCTTGGGGTCGAACTCGTCCGGAGACTGCTGCGCGCGGGCGTACTGATGCCCGCCGAACCGTGACGTCGCCGCGGTGACTGCGCCAGAACGCTTCTTCTGCTCCGACGCCGCCCGGATACGCGGCGACTCGATCGTGGGTACAGCGCCGCACGGACTGGTCTGGGTCCTCATCGAGTACCGAGGCGCGTGGCCGGCCAACGGCTTCGACGGCCTCGATCTGGAGCCCAGGATCAAAGAGTTGGTGTTCACCGCCGCCCAGGCGGCACGCGCACGGATCCTTCTGGTCAGGCGGCACGCACGCTCCACGCGCGAGGGGCCTGGTCGCTGGGCGGTGCTGCGCCACGAGAGGTCCGGCGCCTACCGCCAGCAATGGGGCACGTGGCAACGGGACGAGGACTTGGCGGAGATCGTCGGAGCCCTCGCTGCCCCCGGAGAACTCGGCGCTCCACCGGTGCTCCTCGTCTGCACCCACGGGCGGCACGACACCTGTTGCGCCGTACGAGGACGGCCCGTGGGCCGTGTCCTGAGCGAACGCTGGCCGGATCTGGTGTGGGAATGCACGCACGTCGGCGGTGACCGGTTCGCCGCCAACGTCGTCGTCGCGCCGGACGGTGTCTATTACGGCGATCTCGATGCCAAGTCGTCTGTCGCAGCGGTCGAAGAGCACCTTGCCGGGCGTATTCACGCCGGATATCTGCGCGGGTACACAGATCTCTTCCCGCCGCAGCAGGCAGCGGTCGCAGCGGCGCTCAGACGCTTCGGCCCGGCCGGCCGGCATGACTGGGCGGTCGCCGGCACGTCTCGCGACAGCGGCGGCTGGCGGATTCGCCTCACCGGCCGCCCGCCTCACCCGCCGGCACTCGACGTCGAGGTGCGTGCCTATCGCACACCTCCGCATCAACTGACCTGCCGCGGGCCGACGATGAGTTCGGCCGTCGCCTACGAAGTCACGTCGATGCGCATCGACTGAGCCTGCACGGTGGAACAGAGGTTGAGCCGGATCATGTGCCGGCGTCGAGACGCAGACCGTGCAAAGGGGGGACGCCGCTTTGTGCCGTCGCTGTGAAGCCGCATCCCCGCACGTGGCTTTGCTCGCCGCACGCGCGGGGACGGTCCAGTGGATGTGTGGTGGCCGGGAGGGATCAGCGCACGACGTAGAGGGTGAGGGCTCCGCCTGCCTGCGAGACGCGGGCGACGTGACCATGGCCACGGGCGGTGGCGTACGCGCCGGTGCCGCCGGTGATGGCGAGGTCGAAGTCGCTGGGCGGGGCACCGGGAGTGATGGTCTGCAGGTGCTGCCACGCCACTTGTCCCCGGGGAAGGCTGAAAGTGCCTGTGCAGAGGTTGGTTTGTGCTGCCACTCGGGTGCACACCGCTCCCTCGGTGCCATAGGCGGCACCACCGCGGAAGAGGTTCGCGGTGATGATGATCTGGTCGCCGACCCCGGCTCCGGGTGCCCCGTTGTCGACCATGGTGGGTGCTGAGCCCTTGGACGTCAGATCGATGACCTCCGTGCGCTTGACGCTCCAGTCCCGGTCCAGGTCGTTCGGATCGTTGGACGCGGAGGCGGAACCCGCGAGAGCTGCGAGCGAGAGGGCTGTTGCTGCCGCCACGCCCCACTTCGAAATGGAAAGCATTTTTCCTCGCCTGATGAACGGGGATTATTGGCCTGGTCAAGAATTCTCATGGTGTGATGGAGTGTCAATTCTCAAACTCATAAGGAGTGTCTGGTTCATCCGGGCGGCGGCATTTATAGCGCGCCAAGGCCGGCTGCCTCTGCGCACGCAGAACGGCAGGACGCTTGCAATCCGGCGAGACCAGTGCCCCGGCCGGCCCGTTTCGGCTCGACATCGACCCGGGACTATCGGCCAATCGGCCCGGCGTTTGCGGCCGGTAGAACCTCGGTACCTCTGAGGAGCAGGAATGGGGGATGTCGGGGTGGCGCCCTTATCGCCAGACGGCGGCACCGTGCACGTCAATTGTGCGCTCCGGGTACGGCGTTCGCCGTCACGGGACTCTGGCGCTGACAGCGACGGCACACTGACCGCGTGTTGGTTACGGCGTGTTGGTTACGGCGTGTTCGTGAAGGTGCGGCGGTAGGAGCGGGGCGGTACGCCCCGGCGGCGCACGAACTGTTCGCGCAGGACGGCCGCGCTTCCGTATCCGACGCGGTGGGCGATCTCCTCGACCGGCAGGTCCGTCGTCTCCAGGAGTTCCTCGGCGCTGGTCAGACGCAGGCTCCGCAGCCAGGCGTGGGGGGTGGTGCCGGTCGCGGCGGTGAAGCGACGGGCGAAGGAGCGTTTGCTCATCACGGCACGCCGGGCCAGTTCCGCGACGGGAAGAGGCTCGTGGAGGTTCTCGCGGGCCCAGGCGAGGACTTCGGCGAGACGCTCGTCGTCGCAGTCTTCGGGGAGGGGGGCGGCCAGGTACTGTGCCTGCCCGCCGTCGCGGTGGGAGGGCAGCACCACGTCGCGGGCGACAGCGTTGGCCATAGCTGCTCCGTGCTCCCGCCTCAGCAGGTGCAGGCAGAGATCGAAGCCCGCGGCGGCTCCCGCGCCCGTGATGATGCGTCCTTCGTCGATGTAGAGGGCGTCGGGCTCGACGGTGACTTCGGGGTGGCGGCGGGCGAGGAGTTCGGCGAATCGCCAATGAGTGGTGGCCCGTAGGCCGTCGAGCAGTCCGGCGGCGGCGAGCGCGAAAGCGCCGACACAATGGGCCGCGACCAGTGCGCCGCGCTGGTGCGCGGCCGACAGCGCTTCGAGTACAGGGGGAGCGGGGGGTGTGCGAAATCCGGTCCACGGCAGAGCGATCACCAGATCGGCTGTGGCGAGCCGGTCCAGGCCGTGCGTGACGGTGAGCGGCAGGCCGAGGTCGGTGGGAACCGGCCCGGGCCGGTCGGTGCACAGGGTGAAGTCGAAGCCGGGCAGTGTTTCGCCGTGCGGACCGAAAACCTCGGCGACGATGCCGACGGCGAGCATGCCGACTCCGGGCGGGACGTACGCGGCGACGGTCACGAAGGGAGGCACACCTCAGTGTGGCACCAATCCTGCGATCAGCGGCAGTTGTGCCACTGGTGAGCAGTGGACCAGGCCGGAAGGATTGAGGCCATGACAGACGCACCGCTCGGCCGTAGTGCCGTGTACACGATCCTGACCACCGGATACGTCGGCTCCACCGGCCCCGGTGTCGCCGCCACCGTTTCCTACGTGTCCGACGCCGGCCGGCATGTGATCTTCGACCCCGGCATGGTGGCGAGCCGCGACGACATCCTCGGCCCGCTCGCCGAGTTGGGGCTCGGCCCCGACGACATCACCGATGTCGTACTCAGCCACCACCACCCGGACAACACGATGAACGTGGGCCTGTTCCAACGGGCCACCGTGCACGACCACAAGGTGGAGTACCAGGGCGACCAGTGGAAGAACCGTGACGCGGAGGGTTACGAACTGACCCCGTCGCTGCGGCTGATCCGCACACCGGGACACAGCCCTGAGGACATCACTCTGCTGGCCGGCACGGACACGGGCGTGGTGGCGTTCGCCGGTGACCTGTGGTGGCACTCGGAGGGCCCGGCGGACGACCCGGTGGCCCCCGACCGTGAGGTGTTGCGCGCCTCCCGGCTGCGGGTGATGACTGCCGCGGACGTGATCGTGCCCGGCCACGGCGGCCCGTTCAGGCCCGACGACACCACGCCGCGCTAGCCGTACTGCCCCGTGCGGGCTGCTGAGTCGGGACCGGATGGGCTTCTCTCACCGTCTCGGCCGGCGTCGCCTGGAGGAGGCGCGGTGCGCGGCCAGGTCGATCGGCTACGGCGGCATCGTGGCCGCACAGAGCCTTGTAGGTGCCTCACCTTGGGCTCGTGCTGACGAAGTTCGACAGGGGCGTCCCTATGGTGCTTTGCCCGCACTGCCGTTGACCGGCCCGGCACCATGTCAGCACGCGTCGAGGCCTAGGAGAACGACCTCGTGACTGACGTCGACACCTCGATGATCTCACCGGCTCCTACGGCGCTGCCGGGGCGACTTCGACCTGTCAGGCCTCCGGCACGCTGACCCCCTGCATCAGCACCTCCGGGCGGCCGACATCCCGGCCCACCAAGTGCCCTGACGCCCGCGGCGGGGGCAGGGCACTGCCGTACTCGGCATTGCCCTGCCCCTCGCAGGCATCTGTCCGATGGCCGTGTCGGACGAAACCCGATCCGTCGGTTCTCCGACGTGGCTAACGGGCGCCGCCTTCTCCAGGTGCCTGCGGCCCGGGCAGACCGACGGGCAACAGCTGCGGACGCTTCGCCGAACGGCCGTCGCCGCTGGACCGGCCGCGTAGGCGGCGGCCGATCCAGGGACCCAGGAAACCGGCGGCCCAGCGCAGTTCGGCCGTCAGCGCCTGCACCGTGCCGGGGGCCGACACGGGCGGCAGCGGGTGCGTCCAGGTGTCGTCACTGCCGGGCAGACAGAGGGTGTGGGCTACGGCAGCGGCGATCCGCTCGTGGCCGAGCGGGCCGGCGTGCAGCCGGTCCACCGTCCACAGCCGCGGATCGGTGGTGACCGCGTACCCGCCGGTGTCGACGACTGTGACCCCGTGCCGGGACGCCGCTGCCTGCACCCGGGCGTTCAGATCGGTCAACCGGGGCGCGAGCGGGCGGGCCATGGGCGCGATCTTCGAGAGGTCGGGAAAGGCGAGCGTGACCACGTGGGCCCCGGACGCCGTCAGCGCGGCGAACATCGCCTCCAGCTCCCCGGCCACCTCCGCGGCGTCGTACCGCGGCCGCAGTATGTCGTTGACCCCGGCCACGACGGTGACCAGATCGGGGCGCAGGGCCAGGGCGGGTTCCAGCTGTTCGGCGCGAACCTGGCGGGCGACACGGCCGCGTACGGCGAGGTTCGCGTACCGGAGCGCCGGGTCGGCGGCCGCCAGCAGTTCCGCGAGCCGATCGGCCCAGCCGCGCAGCCCGGCGATGTCGTCACCGTCGCCGACCCCTTCGGTCTGACTGTCGCCGAGGGCCACGTAGCGCTCGTATACGCGGGGTCCGAGTGACTCGCCGAGCTCAGTTTCCGGCACGGGACACCTGCCGCTCCCGCAGAGCCGCGGCGGTGCTCAGGCACCAGTCCCGGTGCTCCTCCTCGAAGACCAGGCCGCGCCGGCAGGTCAGGTACGGGCCGACGGGCTCGCCGTGGAGCAGAAACTCCTTCTCGTCCGCGTCACCACGCATGCGGCTCAGCAGCTTCGCGAGCAGTTCGATCTTGGACTCGGCGGCCGCCGCGCGCGCCTCCAGCTGTTCGATCACCGACCCGGCGTCGACGCGGTCGACGGCCTGGACCTTGACGAGCAGGTCGTCCCGGATGAACGAGGGCTTCGACGCGGCTGCCGCGAAGTGCTCCAATTCGGCGAGCCCGGCATCGGTGACCGTGAACAGCCGCTTGTTGGGCCGGGTTTCCTGCACCACCTGGCGGCCCGTGACCAGCCCGTCCTTCTCCAGCTTGGCCAGCTCGGCGTAGAGCTGCTGGGGGAGGGCGTGCCAGAAGTTCGCGACGCCCAGGTCGAACGCCTTGGCCAGCTCGTACCCGCTGAACTCGCCGTCCAGCAGGGCCGCCAGCACAGCATGTCTCAGAGCCATCGAAGCACTCCCTCCGCCCGCTCTCTCATCGCTCTCTCGCTTCCTGCGTCGTGTTCGGAGCCATCCTACTCAAGGATAAGAATAGTCATATTCTTGAATAGTCGAGACTCGTGGAAGCCGTCGAAGTCCGCGACCACGCCACGTACGGCGGCCGGGGATGGAAGAACTCACCGGGCTTGGCCGACCGGGCGGCAGCGTTCGCCATGACGACATCCCCGCCCTCAGTGCTGAGCAGACGGGCACGTCTCCTCGGATCCTGCCGGGCAGGGCAAGCCCGGCAGGACCGCGAACTGCACCTCGGCCCGGCCCGTTGTCAGTGGCCTGCTCTAGCGTTCTCGACATGACGACGAAGACCTATCTGGAGCTGTCGCAGGACGGCGACGGCGCGCACAAGTTCTACGAAGTAACCGTCGACGGACTGGTGGTGTCGGTCCGTTACGGACGGATCGGCGCCGCCGGGCAGACACAGTCCTCCACGTTCACCACCGCGGACAAGGCGCGCGCCGCGGCAGCGAAGAAGATAGGCGAGAAGGTCCGCAAGGGGTATGCCCCGGCGGTCCAGGGGCAGCGGGCGGCCCGCTCCGTCACCCGCCGCGCGGTCACCTCCGCACCCTCGACCGCCCGCGCGGTCGCGCCGGTCCTGTGGCGGTTCAGGACCGGCTCATCCGCCTTCGGTATCCATGTCGACGACGACCGCTGCTGGGTCGGCAACCAGGCCGGTGATGTGTACACCCTCAGCCACGCCGGCGAGGTCCAGGCCCGCTTCTCTCTCCCGGACGGGGTGAAGTGTTTGGTCGCCGACGACTTCTGGATCTACGCGGGCTGTGACGACGGCCGGGTGTACGACCTGTCGTCGAAGCTGCCCTTCGCCGCCTACGACATCGCCGCGGACGTCGACATCTTCTGGCTGGACATCCACGAGGGCGTGCTGAACGTGGCCGACCGGTCCGGCCGGCTGACCGTCATCGACCATGAGGACGAACATCAGTGGTCCCGCGGTGGCCGAGGCGAGCACGCCTGGATGGTCCGCGCCGACGGCGGCGCCGTCTACTACGGCGACACCCGAGGTGTGACGGCGTACGCCCTGGACGGAGGCGGCGAGATCTGGCACACCGACAGCCAGGGCGCGGTGCTCTTCGGCTGGCAGGAGGACACCGCCGTCTACGCGGGCACGGCACACAGGAAGGTCCAGCGCCTCGCCAAGAAGGACGGCCGTGTCGAAGCGGTGTACGCGTGCGACAGCACCGTGTACTCCTGCGCGACCTCCCCGAGCGGCCGCTTCGTCTTCGCCGCTGATGCCGCCTCCTCGGTGTACTGCTTCGCCGAGGACGGCACGCGTCTGTGGAAGCTGGGCACGGGCGCGGGTTCGGCACTCTCCATGCAGTACCGGGACGAGCGGCTCTATCTGGTGACCTCGGACGGTTCCCTGGTGTGCGTGGACGCGAGCGAGGCCGCGATCACTGCCGCCCAGCAGGGCACCGTCCCTGTCGCCAGGGACGTCAAGCTCGCGGCGGCGCTGCCCACCTACGAACCGGCGACGACGGTCGCGGCAGTGACGACGGTGAGCACCGCACCCGCCGGCTCGGTCATCGTGGAGTGCGTCCAGGAAGGCGGCCGGACCCGGGTCCATGTGCTGTCGGACGGCTATGAACGGTCGTGGAACGTGCAGTTCCCCAGAGCCATCCGGGAAGCCGGCACGCGCTACGCGGTCGACGCCCTGCACCCGGCGTCGGGCGGCTTCTACCGGGTCCGTGGCGACATCCGGCGACTGCTGTGACCGGGGGCACCCGGGCATCCTGAGGACGAGGCCGAACTTCCCGCCGAAGCCGACCCACTTGCCCGGTTGTGCGCCGCTCTTCGGCTCGACGAGCAGCTGGATCGCACGGCGGAGCGGGCATCCCGGTAGTAGCGCTCGGCGGCGGTCTGTTCGGTCCAGCTGCCCGCGCCGCGCAGGGGATGTGCCTTCGGCCAGGCACTGCGGGACAGATCGGGCCGTGCGTCGCGTGGGCCGTTGACGTCGTCCCGTCATGTGGTTGTGGCAGTGGAGTGCTGGTCCTGTTGGTGCTCGGCGCCCGGCGTCACGCATTCTTCGAGGCACCGGGTGCGCGACAGGGTGAAGACGCCGTAGGACAGCAGGGCGGCGCCGAACAGGGCCGGCACGAGCCACAGCCCCTGACGCACAGACTCCGCGTAGAGCGTCACCCCGAGGGCGAAGCTCACCACCGCATCACCCAGAGTGAGGGCGGGCTGCGAAGCGATGAGCGGGCCTGCCTGCAGTGCGTATCCGAGCAGGAAGACGGACGCCGAGCCCACGATCGCGAAGCTGTAGGTCTGCCACGCCAGGAAGAAGCCGGTGGCTCCCTCTTCGGACAGGATGGTCATGGCCGACTTGACCAGCGCGGCTGTGACGGCGTTGCCGATGGCGGCCGCGGCGGCCAGGCACGCCGCACGGGCCAGGCCGTGCGGGCGCCGCAGCCCCGTCACGACGAGGAGTGCCGCCATCCCGCCGGTGGCGGCGAGGGCGGGTACCCACAGGACTCCGGGAACCTGGGAACGCCCGCCGCTGGGCGCCGTGGAGAAGAGGCTGAGAGCCAGTCCCGCGAAGATGAACACCACGCACAGCCACGCCGTCCGTGAGATTCGGACACGGAACACGGCGCTGCCGATCAGGAGGGCAAGCGGCAGTTCCAGGATGAAGATCGGCTGGATGGCGGCCAGGGACCCCGACGCCAGGGCCAGCGCCTGGAAGAGCGCAGCGAACACCACACCGAGGATTCCGCCGAACCAGGCCGGATTGTGCAGCAGGCTCCGGACCAGGCCGAACCGCTTCGCGGGGGATTCGGGCACGTTCAGCACCGCGCGCCGCTGCAGCACGGTGCCCAGGGCGTTGCTGACCGCAGACAAGAGGGCAAACAGGACTGCCAGAATCATCCCTCATCGCACCGCTTCTGGATCTTCGACTGCCTCCTGGGGCAACGCTGGGGAGGGCCGCGATCCTGTCGTTTACCGGAGATACGTGGTGTGACCGTTATGACGGGTATGTCGAGAAGATTCTATCCAACACGGTTCGGAGTGGGCGGGCGCTCAGCGGCTGCGTACGGGCCGGGACGGGGCGAAGCGGGTGTCTCGGGGCCAGCGCCGACCGGAACCGGCTGCCGTTGATGAGTCCGGGCAGATGCGCGGCCTGGACCGGGTTCGTCCGGCCATGCCTGCGGCGTGGACTGGAGCATTGAACCCGCCTGGTCCCGGGGTCTCGCCCAGCCCGCACTCCTCGACGACGCATCCCATATCGCCGTGTCGCCTTGTCTGTCGACCACGGACGCTCCGAGCCGGCGGCGGTGGCTCTGGCGGAGTCGCCGATGACGAATGGTCTCGTGGCCCGAGGGCGGATTTTGTGACGAGGGGCTGCTGTTCGCGCTGGGCGCTCGCAGGACATCGAGCCGCGGATCTCGCACTTGGCGGGGGAGCGCCACACTCAACTGGCGCTGATCGCGACCGGGCTCGGGTCCGCGACGCACCCCGGCCGGACCGCGGTCCGGTGCCCGACGGCGTGGCGCTCGTTCCCGTACGGCAGCAAGTGCGGTGCCACGTCTACGAGTGCGGCGCACAAACACCGACCTGCGCCACTCGATCAGGGCGGCGGTCCGACCACTCACGTGCGCGGCCGCCCGATCGTGCGCCCATGCGGGCGGAGTGAGCGCTCGCCCCGGAGGCTTCCTGCGGGCAGGCGCCGACGCGCCGACGGCGGCAGCAAGATGTGGTGCCGGGGTGGCGGCGCGGAGATCGTGTCGTTGTGCTGCCGGTCGGGACGGCCTGGTGCGGCCGTCCCGGCCGACATCGGTCGGTGGCTCAGCCCTTGGGGACCTTGACGACCACCGTGTTGCACACCTTGTCGGCGAAGGTCTGCTTCTTGGCGTCCCACAGCGGCCACAGCCAGCCGAGGTAGCAGGCGATGCTGTCCAGGAAGTGCGCGAGCTTGCGCACGAACGCCATGCCGAAGCCGAGGGTGCTGCCGTCGGCCTCCCGGAGCAGGCTGATGCCGAGGACCTTCTTGCCGATCGTCTGACCGGTCTTGCCCTCCTTGAACAGCTGGAAGAAGCCCATGCCGATGGCGTAGACGAGGCCAATGGCGAAGAAGGGCCCCGGGCCGGCGTTCGCCGGGTCGTCGCTGGAGGCCAGATCGATGAACCCCAGGGCGTACATCGGGCCCACGATGATCAGTGCGTCGAGCAGGTACGCGCCGACGCGGTGCCCCCAGTGGGCCAGCGGTGGCATCCCCGCTCCCGGCATGCTGGGCATTCCGGGGGGCGGGTACGCCCCGTACGGCTGCGGCGCCTGCTGCGGGTAGCCGTACTGCGGCGGAACCCCCTGCGGTGCCTGCTGCGGATAGCCGTACTGCGGGGACGCGTCCTGCGGTCCCTGCGGCGGATAGCCGGGCTGGCCCTGCGGAGGCTGCTGGTTGTAGGGGTTGTTGGGGTCGCCGAAGCTCATGGCGAGTCTCTCCATGCCTGAAATGGGGACGAAGCGAC
This sequence comes from Streptomyces sp. AM8-1-1, assembly GCF_032229325.1. NCBI lineage: Bacteria > Bacillati > Actinomycetota > Actinomycetes > Kitasatosporales > Streptomycetaceae > Streptomyces > Streptomyces sp. AM8-1-1. The sequence continues at coordinate 353,786 of NZ_CP135086.1, read as the reverse complement.
CTGCGCGGAGGGCCATTTCGCGGCATGAGCCATGTGCCCCCCGTGAAGCCGCGATCTTGCGCGCTCATCGTGTTCATAAACCGACGGGTTGTCCAATCTGATCATCAGCCCCGCATGCGGCGATGTGCGCCGAGCCACCCCTCGCGATGCACCGCGAACCGCGCCGGTGGCGCGTCACCGGGCAGCGAGCTCGCGAAGTCCCCGGAGGCGTTCGCGGCGGGCGTCAGGCGCAGCAACGCGCCCCGCCGTCGTGCGGCATCTCGGCGATGACGGAATTCGCCCAGGCGAACAGGCGCTCCGGTAGGTCCAGGTCCGCGCACCTCACCCCGCTGCGCGGGACATTGCCGGCGTGACCAAGGCGTGGACCCCACCGGAAGGGCTCCATCGAAGCGGAACTCCACCGATGTGCGCGCCATTGTCCGTTGGCCGTCGCCGTGCAGGTCCAGCCCCAGCACCGACACGTGACTGTTCCCTCCCAGTGCTCTCCCCTGGCGAACGAGCTGCCGCGACTGCGCAGGGTCTTGGGGATGGGTTGTCAATTCACCAGGGCGCGATGGCGAGCTTCTCGGACGACGCGATCAACGGTCTCCTCGGGAGTAAGGGCCGCGGTGTCGAACCACCAGCCGACATCGCCGAGCTCGCGCTTCATGTCGGCGTCGAGACCTTCATAGCCGTCGAAGTCGAACCGGTCACGCGGATCACGGATGGTATTGCGGTACTGACACACCTCGATGCCCGGTGCGAGAACGACGAACAAGACCTGCCGGGCCGGGAGGAGATCGAGGAAGAAGTCCAACTTCTCGCGGGAGGGGATGACCGCGTCGATCAGCGGCGCGAAGCCGGCGTCTGCGAAGTTGTTCGCCAGCGCGCACAGATTCCGGTGCAACAGCTCCACTTGCCGTGCCGCTTCGTCAGCGGGCTCGCCAAGGGCCCAGACGAAGCCGTTGACAATCATCCCGTTGAGCTCATCGCCGTCGAGCCGAGCGGAGCGCGCCAGCCGCTCGGCGACGAGCCGGGTCACCGTCGATTTCCCGGCCCCCGGCATCCCGGACACGATCAGGCAGTCCGGTGTCTCAGCTGTGATCACGCCGACAATGGTGTCAGCGTGCCCCGGTGGTCGGCAATCGCGTTTTCAAGGCCGGGTTCCTGTCAGGTGGCGTCGTCGTCTCGCAGGCGGGCGTCGGGATGTCCGCGCGAACCGCCATGCACTACCTGCGCGATGCCCGCCCTGGGCGCAGCGGCCCCGTCCCCGTGTCTGAGGTCCTGGGAGAGATCCGGAGAGCCAAGTGCCTGCGCGCTCAGGCTCTGATCAAGTGAGGAGGGCTCAGATCGGCTGCCTGCGTGGGGTTGTTGAACCAATGCCATGCAAGTGCATCACGCTCTGGACCCTAGCCCTCCTTGCCCCTCGGGGCGCTGTTGGCTCGGGTGCACCTCTGGCTTTGTCCACGAGTTCGACGGCACATTGACACTGGCTCCGGGTCACCTGGAGAACACCGCCCCGCGCCGAACCTGCTGGCCCCGGACCGCGATTGGTCGTGGGGCTGCGGTTGCTCCCCAGCCACATCTTGGCCACATCGCTTCACCACGAGAGCGATTCTTTCCGGCCATCTCCAGGACGGGTGCTGTGCCCGACGCCGGTCGATAACTATTGCCGTACGGCAACTTCGAAGCCGTGGGCTCCCCGCAAGGTCGTCGCAAACTCGCCCGCATGTTCGAAAGGATCGTGGGAAACCCATACCGGTCGTGAAGCCGCTGTGACAGCGTGTGCGACTCCAGTGGCCGTGGGGGCCGCTGTGGTTTCTCTTCCTGTGGGGGGAAGTGCATGGTTTCGCGTGCTTCCGGCACGCCGTTCCGGCGTGCCCGTATGTCTGCAAGACACTCATTGACAGCGGCCGTTGCTGTGCTCGCGCTGGGGGCCTCGGCGCTTCCGGCGTTCGCCGCGCCGACACCGCCGCCTGCCGATCCGGGCGCGGGATCGGTTTGGGGAAAGAAGGCGGCACCGCTCACCCGGCCGCCGGTGAAGGTGGGCTCCACCAAGCCCGTACCGGGCGAGGCGGAGGCGGCTCCGTCGAAGGAGGAGGCGGCGTGGCGGGCGGCGCAGAAGGAGCGCGCCCGTACCGGTGACGTTCCATCCGGTAGGGCCCGGTCAGCAACGTCCGGCACCCTGGTCTATGTGCCCGAGGGGCAGGGGTCGGTGCCGTGGCATCAGATCTCCGACTTCCGCATCACCGACTCACTCGTCGCGCGAATCAACCTGTCGAACGGCAACCTGATGCTCGCAGGGACCGATTTCGAGGTCGCGGGTGTGGGCCAGAAGCTGCGCCTCGCGCGTACGTACAACTCGCTGGACGCCCCGTGGGGCAAGGTCTCGCAGCGCTGGTGGCAGGAGTACGAGCGGTATCTCCAGGTCTTCGACTCCGAGGTGGTCGTCTACGACGCGAGCGGCGACGCGGTCCGCTTCACCGAGAACGCTGACGGCACCTTCGCCACACCCAAGGGCTACTCGAAGGACCTGAAGAAGAACGCCGACGGCACGTACACCCTGACCAGCCGCAAGTCGGGCGTGAAGGACACCTACGACGCGAACGGGACGCTGACGAAGGTGACCGATCGCAACAAGGGCACCATCACCGTCGAGCAGCACGACGACGGCAGTGAGCACAAGGGCTTCAAACTCACGGAGACCCGCTCGGGCCGATGGATCGACCTGCTCAAGACCTACCCGAATCAGTGGCAGGCCAAGGACCACACCGGCCGCACCGCGGTGTACGACCTTGACCCTGACGGCAACCTGGCCCGGACGACCGACACCGAGGGCAAGGCCACCACGTTCGGATACGACACGGACGGCCGCGTCGTGAAGATCACCACGCCCGAGGGGCGTGTCACCACCTTCACCTACGACGACCAGAACCGCGTCACGTCCATGCTCCGCGCGACAGACTTCGACGGATCCGGCCACACCGGCCCGACCTACACCTATGGCTACTCCGCCGGCACGCCGTCAGCAGCGGGAACGACGACGGTCACCGACCCGGAGCAGCACGCCACGAAGTACGAGCACGACGGCAACGGCAAGGTCGGCAAGGTGACCGACGCACTCGGGCACTCGCGGTCGAAGACGTTCGACGCCAACAACAACGTCCAGACCGCCACCGACGCCATGGGGACGGGCGGGACGGGTGGCAATGTGACCACCTACGGCTGGGACGGCCGCAACAACCCGACCTCCGCCAAGCTGCCCACCGGCGCGACGTCGTCGCTCACCGGCTACCAGACCAAGTCCGGCGCGGACCTGCCCGGTTCGATGACGACCGCGGACAACGAGAAGACCGACTACACCTACGACGACGCCGGCAACACCAAGTCGGTGGCGGTCACCGGCACGGGCGGCGGCTCGGAGACGTACGACTACAACACCTCCAGCCCCACCTGCGGAGGCTTCGAGGGCCAGCGGTGCAAGGCCACGACGAAGATGAGCTCGACCAAGTCGGTCTCCACGTCGTTCCACTACGACCCCAAGGGCAACCTCGACAAGGTCACCCCGCCCGCGCCCCTCGGGCAGACGACCTACACCTACGACGACCTCGGCCGCCCGAAGACCGTCAAGGACGGCCGCGGGGTCACCACCCTGTACGAGTACGACCACCGCGACCGGGTCACCAAGGTCGACACGTCCGGCTACGCGACCGTCATCTACTCCTACGACGGCGACGGCAACCTCAAGCAGCGATCCGACCGCTCGGGCGTCATCACGTACGACTTCGATCCGCTGTCCCGCGAGACCATCCGCACCCTGCAGAACGGGTCGCAGACCAAACTGACCTACACCCCGGCGGGCAATGTCGACACCTACCAGGATCCGGCCGGAGTCACCGACTACACCTGGAACGAGGTCAACCGGCTCAAGGAGTTCAAGGACCCGACGGGCAAGAAGACCACGTACACCTACAACAACAACGACGTCCGCACCAAGACGACCTACCCCGGCGGCACGGTCCACGAGGTGACGCCGGACAAGTCGGGCCGCCCGGAGAAGATCAAGGCAACCTCGCCGAAGGGCACCCTGGTCGACCTCTCCTACTCCTATGCCAACGCGGGCAAGGACGGCGGCAAGATCCGCACCAAGACCGATGCCGCCGCGGGGCTGAAGACCAGCTACACCTACGACAGTGCCGGCCGTTTTTCGTACGCGAAGGAGGAGAAGGGCAGCACGCTCACCTCCTCCTGGCAGTACTGCTACGACATGGCGGGCAACCTCACCTCCCAGGGCACCGACCCCGGCTGCCCGCGCGGTACCACCTACACCATCAACGACGCCCAGCAGGTCACCGCGAAGAACGGCGACACGAGCGGCTGGTCCTACGACAAACTCGGCAACGAAACCGCCGGCGCTCCCACCCCCGAGTCCATCCGCACGGCTGAGAAGTGGTCGGACTACTCGCAGTTGACCTCGATCACCGTCGGCGGCACGACGTACGCCGGCCAGTACGGCTCCACCGACCAGAGCGAGCGCATCAAGCTCGGTGACACGTTCTTCCACAACGGACCGCTCGGGCTCTCCGCCAAGTCGACGGCCGGAGTGGACATGGGATTCAACCGGGAACCCGGGGGCACCCTCAACTCCATGACGACCGGGGGCAAGACGTACTACTACCTCACCGACGCGCTCGGCTCCGTCGTCGCGCTCGCCGACGACACCGGCGCCAAGGTGAACTCGTACGCCTACAGTCCCCGCGGCGTCCGCATCCTCGCCACCACGACTGAAAGCGTCCCCCAGCCGTACCGGTTCGCGGGCGGTTTCCAGGACCCGACCGGCCTCTACCACTACGCGGCCCGCTACTACGACCCCAACATCGGCCGCTTCACCAGCCCGGACCCCTCCGGCCAGGAGAAGAACCCCTACCTCTACGCCGAAGGCGACCCCGTCAACCGCATCGACCCGACAGGGCTCGCAGCGTGGGACGCCCTGGGCATGGTAGGTGACGCAATTCAAGGCGTAAGCCACCTGGTTGAGGGGGACACTCGGGCGCTCTGGGGCGACGTCGCAGGGTTCGTGGCAGGCGCCGCCGTTCTGGCCGTGTGCGAGAGCATCATGTTGGGTGGAGCTATTCCCACGGCCGGCGCATCGGCAGTGGCGGGCCAAGCAGTCTGCTTTGCAGGCTCTTGGGGCGCCAGCACGTTTGTTTCCAACACAGTCGGCGGATAGAGGAATTGCGGGTGGGAGGGTCCTCTCCGATCCTCCCACCCCCCATAGCTCTGGAGAGGACTACGATGAGTCGTCTGGGATGGACCCTCGAACAGGAAGCCGGAGTAAAGCGCTATTTTGCTATTGGCTCTTTCTTCACGCTTCTCGGAATTATCCTCTCCGTGGTGCTCATTGCCATGGGGAACACCGGAGGATGGGCTCTCCTTGCGATCGTTGTCATCACATGGACTGCCGGCTACTTCTTTCTCAAGACCACACGCAAAAGCCAACCTTGACGCAGGCGTCGCCGTGCAACAGCGCCGGGTGTTGCCACGCAGGTGCTTCCAGGACCCGCCCGGCCTCCACCGCACTATGCCGCCCGCTACTGCGACCCCAACATCGGCCGCTTCACCAGCCCCGACCCCTCCGGCCGGGAGAAGAACCCCTACCTTTGGTTGCCGGTCGCTATCCTGGTGATCCTCTACTGCAGCGGCCACCGGGACGGCGTCAGTGAACAGGCTCCCCGTGCAGAACGGTGGCGAGGACTTCCTCTGCCTCTTCATCGAACCGTACTGTGACGTCTTCTGGTTGAAACCCGGTGACGAGTTCACCGTTGTGCCTGCTGATGAGGTGTCGGATCCCCAATTCACGGTGGTTGCGGTCAAGCACCGTCTGGTCGTCTGGATCTTCGAGGGCGGCGATCCCGCGAAGGTGATCGTCGACTACACGGTCATCGATAGCAAGGGAACTGAGCTGCCGGAGGGCTACCAGTGGCCTGCTGGCCGGATCCCATACTGACGCCCGAGTCCGAGAACTTTGCCTGCCTGACAACCCCGACAAGAGCCGCCCCGACATACAGGAGCCCTGGACCACGGCACGGGGATGTCCAGGGCTCCCGACTCTCGAGGATCCTGCGCACAACGCCCAGGCACGGCGCCGGTTACTTACCCGCCGACCAGCTGCAGCGGGCCAGCCGGGCTCCGCGCTGCGTGAGTCAGTACAGCTGCACACGGGTCAGGATGATGTCCAGATCAGCGGCGTCAGCGAGGGTGACGCACTGCGCAATGCCGAGATGACCGTCCGTGCCGAGCGGCATTCAGTGCTCACGAACCTGCGTAGAGCTGTGCATGATGCCTCCGCGATGCTTCGTCTGCGGGCTCCTATGACAGCGAATGGGTATGACATCCGGGGTCGGCAGTAGGGCCGGGTTGCCTGAGCGGCGGCGCCGTAAGGCCGCCGCCCTGATCGAACTTCCATAGGTGCACCGACCGGCCAGATGCGCGCTCAGTAGTCGGTGGTGCCGAATCGCGGAGTCCCATACGGTCGCTCTGTGATGATCAAAGTGGGTGAGCCGCGCAGGCTCGGCGTCCCGGTCCCCGAGGCGCGGTTGCACTTCGAGGCAGAACGACGGGAGAGTGGGGGCGCGCCGGGTCGTAGGTTGCTTGTAGTCGACGGGGACCCTGCGTTCGAGCTCAGCTTCTGGTGTGGAACGTGCCCGTTGCTGTTCCGCCGGTTGGAGACCGGGAAGCAGACGTTGTCGTTGGTGGGCGTGCAGGAGCAGCTCACCGGGACGCTGGCTGATCCGGGTGACGGTGGCGTGGTCGATGCGTTCGGTGCGTTGCTGCCGGAGGGAGAGTACCTTCCGTTGCTGCTGCGGGTGGAGCCTCGTCTGGTCATCCCCGGCAACGAAGGCGACTACTTCAGCGGTGAGCAGGTGGCCACGTGGGGGCTCGACCAGTTCTGGGGCCTGCCGGAGTATCCGCATACGCCGTACTACCGGACCTTCGAGACCGCGGTCGATGCCTCCGCTCACCTCTATGAGTTCGTTGTGCCCATGGTCCCCCCGACGTGGAACGTGAGGGAGCGTGTCGAGGAGTACGTCGAGCTCATGGGCCGGGGAGCGGTCCCGACGGCTGTGGCGGTCTCAACGCTGGACGTGTGCGAGCCATCCGCCGGTCTAGGGGCTGACCACTCCCGGCACTGGGTCTCACGCACTTCCTCCTCGACGGCCACCACAAACTGGAGGCTGCGGCCACAGCCGGTCGTCCGGTGCAACTCCTGTCACTCCTGGCCCTGGGCGAGGGCCTGGCCGGAGCTGAAGAGTGTGGTCGAGTGCCTGCCCTGCGCACTCAACTGCGCTCGGCCCGGGCAACCGGTATCTGACACTCAGCACCGGAGATCACATCTGCGGGCCGACGTGTCGCTGTCGTCGCTGCAGTGCAGGCTGAGCAGGCGCACGCCGACGCGGCGGCACCATTCTTGCGTGGACGCCCGACGGAAAAGGCATTACGTGTGGTCGGCTGACTGACCCGCCCCCCTCCTGCGACGAGCACGCTCAAGAAAGTGTCGCTGCCGCTGACTGAAGGCTGTCCCGAAACTGCTGGTCAAGGTGCGAAAACTGCGTGGCTGCTGAGTTCGCGGTGCGGGTATCGTCCGGTCCCTCGACCCGTCGTACCGGCGGCCTACGTTCAGAGAGCGATGCAGATGACCAGCCAGCAAGCAACGACGACCCTGTGGCGCCCTACCGGCCCCAAGGAGCTGGATCTGGTTCGCGAGCTGAACTGGCGTGCCTGGCCGCCCCGGCTGCCCGAGCAGCCGATCTTCTACCCGGTCCTCAACGAGGACTACGCGGTCAGGATCGCGCGGGACTGGAACGTGAAGCACGATGGCGCCGGGTTCGTCACTCGTTTTGAGGTCGAGTCGGTGTTCTTGAGCCGGTATCCCATCCAGCAGGCAGGCGGGCAGACGATCCTCGAGCTCTGGGTTCCGGCCGAAGAGCTGGACGACTTCAACGCCCACATTGTCGGTGAGATCCAGGTGGTCCAGGAGTTCCGCTGAGGCGTCGAGGCTTGATGACGGGGCACGCCGGCCCGGTGCGATGATCGCGGCGCGGCTGGTGTGATCACGGCGTCGGAGCCGTCCTGGACAGCGCCGTTCACCTGGCTGAGCCCACGTGTCTACGGGAAGCTGGTGACGGTGCTGTGGCGTGCGGGTGCTGATGCGGTCCGCAAGGTCGGCCGTGGAGCCTGTTTCTGGAGGACCGGGCCCTACAGGCCGCGGTGTACCGTCGCACGCACTTGACGATGCGCCAGCTCGCCGCGCTGCTCGTGGGACGGCGCGAGCCGTCCGGTCCCGCCTTCTGCATTGCGGTGATCGCGTCATCGCCGTAGCGGGCGGGAGTGGCATGGCCGGGACGCTGTCAACTCGGCCATGACGGGCTTCCTTCAGTAGGCGCGCGCGCCGCACTTCCGCTACTAAGCCGGGTCTCCTTGCCAGGCCATTGTCAGGTCGCCGGCAACCGGTGCAAGACCAGGCATCAGATTGCCCGTTCCCGTCATCCCTCTGGGCGGAAACGTGAATTGATCGAGGGTTGCGACCAAGCGCCGATGGCCATCGCCGCCCGGTACGGGAACCCACAAACCCAACTTCTGCCCCGCTGCGTCCCACTCCCATTCTCCCCTGGTGCTGAACGTTCCCGCGAGCAACGCGAGTTCTCCATCCCACCTGTCTCTTGGCCGGGGAGTGGAGAGCTTGGCATCGTCCCACATGATGTCGATGATGGTCTTCTGGGGAACCCAGCTCGGAAAGATCACCACGTGTCCGCCGTGTTGCCCCATAGCCGTCTCCTCGGTCGTGCGCTGAGGCTCTGATCGTGTCGTTGCCGAGCAGGTCCTCGGTGGGCTCAGCAGCGGATTGCGTCGCGCCGCCGAACTGCGGTGGCCCCAGCGAGACGCCCCCCTGACCGATCGACCAGGTGCGCTCGGAATCACACGACTGTGACCCGCACCAAGGCGGAAGTCCTAGAATTCCGGCTCTTGGGGGATGCCTTCGCGGTCGTTGTCCGTGTCGAGTTCGAGTCCTGCTGTCGGACGTCGGTCCGGAGGCCGCTTGGACGGCTGCTTCTTGCCCTCGGGTTCGCTCCGGTGCTTCTGTCCTTCGTCCTGTGCCTTGTCCGGGCGGTTCCGGCCCGACTCGTCCGGCATTGGCGCGTTCCCGCTCATGGCGCTCCTTGCATGCCCGATGGAAAAGAACGTTCACAACCAGGCTGACATAGCGGGAAGTGCTACGCACTTTAAGCATCCTGAAACGCCGATGCCTGACGCACTCCTTGTCGATCGGTGTCAGGCACCAACTCGATACACTCCATCACCGCGCACTACGTCGGCTTCGCCGACAACATCCACCGCCTGAGCGAGCCCCGGAGCTGGACGGCGACATCGGCATGGTCGACCTCCTGCTCCTACGCAGCTGTCCTGCCCGGGGTCTGTGTCGCTGCGGCCGTGGAACCCCGGCTCCGGAGTCGCCACCGGCGGCGACTGCGCCGTGGAGCTCCAACCCACCGTCCCCCACGGACCGGCTCAGGCTGCATCAACGGCTGAACCATCCACATAGCACAGCGTCGGCTGTCGGGGTCGATGCCGTCGCGACCGGCGTAGGACCCGGCGGCGGTATGCGATGGGGTGGTGGTCGCCGCACAACCAGTCGCCCCACACTCGGGTTGCCGGCACATGCCGCTCCCCGCGCCAAGTCCTCCAGGTCGGAATGCGAGGCGCGGAGGGAGGACGCGGGCCGGGTGAGCGCGACCTCCTCCCCGTCACCACCGCGCGCAGTCCTGGCGGGCGCGAGCACCCGCGGTGTCGCGGGCGGGCCGGCGGGGCGGAGTGCGTCGTGGAGCGGTCCCATGTGTGTTCGTTGGCCGCCGACGGCCGTTCTCTTGCCGGGAGATGAGTCGTGCAGCGGTGTCCCGTCGGGGCGATGCGAGTAGTGATGACTCAAGACGCGGGCGGCGCCGCGGTGATGTTGTTGTCCACGGGCCCGCGGCCAGGTGCCGGGACTTTTCCCAGGCAGGCCGGAGGCGGCCGATGCGGACCGGGAACAGCTCGGCCGACGGGGGACGACACCAGACGCGAGCGCTGGTGGGGTGAGAGGAGCTGCGGTGCAGACAGGGAAGACGAATCTCAGGCCGGAAGGGTGCGCCGAGGTCGACCACGCTCTGTCCTTCGCACAGGACCGCATGTGGTTCCTGGACCGGCTGGAGGGCGGGCGAAGCACCGCGTACGTGGCGACCCCCATGTGGCGGATGCACGGCCCGCTCGACCGGAAGCGCCTGGAGCTGGCCCTGTCCCGCCTCGTGGCCCGTCACCAGTCGCTGCGGATGAGGTTCGTCGAGCGAGACGGCACCCCTCGCGTCCTCGTCGCGGACCGTCTCGACGCCCGCATCGACTGGCGTGACGCCGCCACTGCTGCCGAGGTGGAAGCGGAAGCCGCAGCCGAGGCCGGCGAACCGTTCGACCTGACCACGGGTCCGCTGTTCCGCGTCGTGGTGTGGCGGCTGAGCGACACCGAGCACGTACTGCTGGCGGCGATGCATCACATCGTTTCCGACGGCTGGTCGATCTCCCTCTTCGTTCGCGACCTCGGCGCCTTCTACGACGGGGACACCCTGCCCGAGCTGAGCCTCCCTTACACGGAGTTCGCCGATTGGCAGCGGCGTGAGTTGGGTGGGGATGGTGTTGCGGGGGAGTTGGGGTTTTGGCGGGAGCGGTTGTCGGGGTTGCCGGTGTTGGAGTTGCCGGTTGATCGTGTGCGTCCGGTGCAGCCGTCGTGGGTGGGTGGGACGTGTGAGTTCTCTCTTGAGCCGGAGTTGGTTGCGGCTTTGGAGCGGTTGGGGCGGGAGCACAATGCGACGTTGTACATGACGTTGCTGGCTGCGTTTCAGGTGTTGGTGGGTCAGTGGAGCGGGCAGTGCGATTTCGGTGTGGGGACGCCGGTTGCGGGGCGTGGTCGTCCTGAGGTCGAGGGTGTGATCGGGCTGTTCGTGAACACCCTGGTCATGCGTGCCGACCTGTCCGGAGACCCCACCTTCACCGAACTGCTCGCCCGGGTCCGTGACCACACACTTGACGCACTCGACCACCAGGACGTGCCCTATGAGCAGGTCGTCCGGGAACTGCGACCGGAACGCTCCGACACCGACTCGCTGATCGACACCTGGTTCGCCATGCAGAACGTCCCGGACGACCAGGGCACCGGAACGCTCCGGTTCACCGACTACGAGACCGACCGCCCCCGGCCCCTGTTCTCGGTGTCGCTGTTCGCCCAGCCGCGCGACGACGAGATGGCGATGACTCTCGTCTACCGGGCTGATGTGTTCGATGAGGTGTCGATCGGTCGGTTGGTGGAGCGGTGTCGGGTGTTGTTGGCGGGGGTGGTGGCTTCGCCGGGTGTGCGGGTGAGTGGTTTGGGTTTGCCGGCGGGTGAGTTGGGTGTGTTGCGTCGTTGGGGTGCGGGTGAGGTGTCGTCGGGTCTGTCGCGGGATCCGGTGGTGTTGTTCGAGGAGCGGGTGGGGCGTGTTCCTGAGGGTGTGGCGGTTGTTGGTCGGGATGGTGTGGTGTCGTATGCGGAGTTGAATGCGCGGGCGAATCGGGTGGCTTGGTGGCTGCTGGGTCGGGGTGTGTGTGCTGAGGTGCCGGTGGGGGTGCGGCTGCGGCGGGGTGTGGACATGCTCGTTGCGGTGTTGGGTGTGTTGAAGGCCGGTGGTGTGTATGTGCCTTTGGATCCGGCGTGGCCTGCGGAGCGGGTGGAGTTCGTCCGTTCGGATGTGGGTGCTGGTGTGGTGTTGGAGGGTCCGTTGCCGGACGGGGGTCGGGATGATGATCCCGGGGTTGCGGTGGTGGATGGTCAGTTGGCGTATGTGATTTATACGTCGGGTTCGACGGGGCGGCCGAAGGGTGTGGGGGTGTCTCGTGGGTCGATGGCGGGGCATGTGTCACGGATGCGGCGTCGGTTCGGGTTGGGTGCGGGGGATCGGGTTCTGCAGTTCGCTGCGTTGGCGTTCGATGCGTCGGTGGAGCAGATTTTCCCGGCGTTGACGTGTGGGGCCGCGTTGGTGCTGCCGGAACATGGTCTTGTCGCTCCGTCCCAGCTCCTCACCGACCTCGACCACTACCGCGTCACCATCGCCAACCTGCCTCCGGCGTACTTCGGAGAGCTGGTCGACCGGCTGGCCGAACGGGAGGCGGATGCCCTGGGCGCGCTCCGGCTGATGATCCTCGGCGGTGACGTGCTGCGCCCGGCCGAGGCGCGGACATGGTCGGACCGCTACCCCGATGTTCCACTGCTGAACGCCTACGGTCCGACGGAGGCGACGGTTTCGTCGACGGTGTTCGATGTGCCGGCGGGCGTTGAGTGTGGGGGAAGTGTGCCCATCGGGCGTGCGGTGGGGGATCGCTGTCTGTATGTACTGGACGAGGGGCTGTGCGAGGTGCCGGTGGGTGCTGTCGGTGAGTTGTTCATCGGTGGCGGTCAGTTGGCGCGTGGGTATGTGGGTCGTGCGGGGTTGACGGCGGACCGGTTCGTGCCGGATCCGTTCGGTGGTGAGGCGGGGGGCCGGCTGTACCGGACGGGGGATCTGGTGCGGTGGCGTGAGGGGTTCCTGGATTTCTGCGGTCGTACCGATGGTCAGGTGAAGGTGCGTGGATTCCGGGTCGAGGTCGGTGAGGTGGAGTCCCGGTTGCGGGAGCATCCGCTGGTCGGGGACGCGGTCGTGGTGGTGTGGCAGGACCGTCTGGTCGCGTATGTGGCCGGGCAGCGGGGTGTGGCGACGGATCAGGTGCGGGAGTGGTTGGGGGAGCGGCTGCCGGAGTACATGGTGCCGGCGGTGCTGATCCTCCTCGATGAACTGCCGCGCACCGTGGGCGGCAAGGTCGACCGTGACCGGCTCCCTGACCCCGACGGACACCGTCCGACGCTGTCCGGGGAGTACGTCGCTCCGCGGAACCCGACCGAACAGGCCATCGCCGACGTCTGGAAGGAAGTCCTCCAGGTCGACCGGATCGGCATCCACGACAACTTCTTCGACCTCGGCGGCCACTCACTCCTCGTGACGCTGGCCGTGGCACGCGTGGGCAAGGCGCTGGAACGGCCCGTCGACATGCGCGACTTCTTCGAGCACCCGACGATCGCCGAGTTCGTCGCCGCCCTGCCACCGGCGCCCTCCCGCCCGATGCCGCGGATCGGCAAGGTGGTCCGCAGCGGGGACTTCCCGCTCTCCTTCGCCCAGGAAGGCCTCTGGTTCCTGAACCGGCTCGAACCCGATGCCCCGGACTACATGGCCGCCCTGGCCTGGCGGGTCGACGGAGTCCTCGACCGGGAGCGCCTCGACCGAGCCCTCCGACAGCTCGTCGATCGGCACGAGTCACTGCGCACCACCTTCCCGCTGGTCGACGCGCAGCCCGTGCAGCGCGTGGCCACCGGGATGGAGACCGCAGCATCCTGGTACGACCTGCGCTCAGTGCACGATCCGCTCGATGCGGCGGTCAGGCACGCCGGCGAGGAACTGCACCGGCCGTTCGACCTGGCCACCGGCCCGCTGTTCCGGACCATGGTCTGGCAGCTCGACGCCACGGATCACCTGCTGGTGCTGGCGATGCATCACATCGTCTCCGACGGGTGGTCGATGGGCGTGCTCGTCCGCGAACTGGGTGATCTGTACGCCGGCGAAAGCCTGCCCGATCTGCCGGTGCAGTACGCCGACTACGCCGATTGGCAGCGGCGTGAGTTGGGTGGGGATGGTGTTGCGGGGGAGTTGGGGTTTTGGCGGGAGCGGTTGTCGGGGTTGCCGGTGTTGGAGTTGCCGGTTGATCGTGTGCGTCCGGTGCAGCCGTCGTGGGTGGGTGGGACGTGTGAGTTCTCTCTTGAGCCGGAGTTGGTTGCGGCTTTGGAACGGTTGGGGCGGGAGCACAATGCGACGTTGTACATGACGTTGCTGGCTGCGTTTCAGGTGTTGGTGGGTCAGTGGAGCGGGCAGTGCGATTTCGGTGTGGGGACGCCGGTTGCGGGGCGTGGTCGTCCTGAGGTCGAGGGTGTGATCGGGCTGTTCGTGAACACCCTGGTCATGCGTGCCGACCTGTCCGGAGACCCCACCTTCACCGAACTGCTCGCCCGGGTCCGTGACCACATGCTCGACGCACTCGACCACCAGGACGTGCCCTTCGAGCGGGTGGTGGAGGAGCTCCGGCCGGACCGTGACCTCAGCCGCTCGCCGCTGTTCCAGACCATGTTCGACCTCGAGGTCCGCTCCATCGCGGCGCCGCGACTGGGCACCGCGACGTTGCACCCCGCGGACATTCCCTTCGACGTCACCAAGTACGACCTGATGTTCACCTTCACCACCGACCCGGGTGCCGCCGGCGGATTCGTGCAGTACCGGGCTGATGTGTTCGATGAGGTGTCGATCGGTCGGTTGGTGGAGCGGTGTCGGGTGTTGTTGGCGGGGGTGGTGGCTTCGCCGGGTGTGCGGGTGAGTTGTTTGGGTTTGCCGGCGGGTGAGTTGGGTGTGTTGCGTCGTTGGGGTGCGGGTGAGGTGTCGTCGGGTCTGTCGCGGGATCCGGTGGTGTTGTTCGAGGAGCGGGTGGGGCGTGTTCCTGAGGGTGTGGCGGTTGTTGGTCGGGATGGTGTGGTGTCGTATGCGGAGTTGAATGCGCGGGCGAATCGGGTGGCTTGGTGGCTGCTGGGTCGGGGTGTGTGTGCTGAGGTGCCGGTGGGGGTGCGGCTGCGGCGGGGTGTGGACATGCTCGTTGCGGTGTTGGGTGTGTTGAAGGCCGGTGGTGTGTATGTGCCTTTGGATCCGGCGTGGCCTGCGGAGCGGGTGGAGTTCGTCCGTTCGGATGTGGGTGCTGGTGTGGTGTTGGAGGGTCCGTTGCCGGACGGGGGTCGGGATGATGATCCCGGGGTTGCGGTGGTGGATGGTCAGTTGGCGTATGTGATTTATACGTCGGGTTCGACGGGGCGGCCGAAGGGTGTGGGGGTGTCTCGTGGGTCGATGGCGGGGCATGTGTCGCGGATGCGGCGTCGGTTCGGGTTGGGTGCGGGGGATCGGGTTCTGCAGTTCGCTGCGTTGGCGTTCGATGCGTCGGTGGAGCAGATTTTCCCGGCGTTGACGTGTGGGGCCGCGTTGGTGCTGCCGGAACATGGTCTTGTCGCTCCGTCCCAGCTCCTCACCGACCTCGACCACTACCGCGTCACGGTCATGGAGGTGGTTCCCGGATATCTCACCGAACTGATCGCCGAACTCTCCGCGGACGGCACCACGCAGCCCGCCTGGAGCCCCGACCACCTGCGGCTGCTCGTCCTCGGCGGAGACACCGTCCGGCCGGCCGACCTCGCCTGGTGGACCTCGCACTTCCCCGAGATGGCCGTGGTCAATACCTACGGTCCGACGGAGGCGACGGTTTCGTCGACGGTGTTCGATGTGCCGGCGGGGGTGGAGTGCGGGAGCGGTGTGCCGATCGGGCGTGCGGTGGGGGATCGCTGTCTGTATGTACTGGACGGTGGGTTGTGCGAGGTGCCGGTGGGTGCTGTCGGTGAGTTGTTCATCGGTGGCGGTCAGTTGGCGCGTGGGTATGTGGGTCGTGCGGGGTTGACGGCGGACCGGTTCGTGCCGGATCCGTTCGGTGGTGAGGCGGGGGGCCGGCTGTACCGGACGGGGGATCTGGTGCGGTGGCGTGAGGGGTTCCTGGATTTCTGCGGTCGTACCGATGGTCAGGTGAAGGTGCGTGGATTCCGGGTCGAGGTCGGTGAGGTGGAGTCCCGGCTGCGGGAGCATCCGCTGGTCGGGGACGCGGTCGTGGTGGTGTGGCAGGACCGTCTGGTCGCGTATGTGGCCGGGCAGCGGGGTGTGGCGACGGATCAGGTGCGGGAGTGGCTGGGGGAGCGGCTGCCGGAGTACATGGTGCCGGCGGTGCTGATCCTCCTCGATGAACTGCCGCGCACCGTGGGCGGCAAGGTCGACCGTGACCGGCTTCCCGATCCGGACGGACACCGCCCGACCCTGTCCGGGGAGTACGTCGCTCCGCGGAACCCGACCGAACAGGCCATCGCCGACGTCTGGAAGGAAGTCCTCCAGGTCGACCGGATCGGCATCCACGACAACTTCTTCGACCTCGGCGGCCACTCCCTCCTCGCCACCAGAGTCGTCATCCGGCTACGAGCGGCCTTCGGCTGCGACATCGGCGTACGAACCCTCTTCGAGCGGCCGACCGTGACCCGGCTCGCCGCCGCGGTCGAGGAACAGCTGATGCGGGAGATCGCAGGGATGACCGGCGAGGACGTCGAGCAGGCACTGAAGGAGCAGCAGGCATGAGCACGATGCACGGGCTGGTCGAGGCCCAGGTCAGACGTACCCCTGACGGCATTGCCCTGGAGTTCGAGGGCGAGGAGATGACCTACCGGGAACTGGAGCGGCGAGCCAACCGGCTCGCCCACGCGCTGCGCCGGCACGGCGCCGGACCGGAGACCGTCGTCGCCGTCGGCGCCCAGCGCTCCCTGGACCTGGTCGTCTCCCTGCTGGGCATCCTCAAGAGCGGCGCCGCGTATCTGCCGCTGGACCTGGAACTGCCCACCGAGCGGCTGGCCTACATGGTCGGGCAGGCCGGCGCGGTCGCGCTCGTCCGCGGCCCCGGCATGGACTGTGATCTCGGCCGGTCCGGACTGCCCGAGGTGACCCTGGCCGGCACTGCCGGCGAGTCCGACGAGCCCTGTGGCGTCGTCGTCGACGGGCGCAACGCCGCCTACGTCATGTACACCTCTGGGTCCACCGGCCGGCCCAAGGGCGTGGTGGCCGAGCACCGGGGTGTCTGCAACCGTCTGGTCTGGGGCCAGCACGAGTACGGTATGACGTCCGACGAGCGCGTGCTCCAGAAGACTCCGTACGCCTTCGACGTCTCGGTGTGGGAGCTGTTCTGGCCGCTCACCGTCGGCGCCCGTCTGGTCATCGCCAAACCCGGCGGACACCGCGACAGCGGCTACCTCGTCGAGCTGATCCAGCGGCGCGAGATCACCACTGTCCACTTCATCCCCACCATGCTCGCTCTGTTCATCGGCGAGCGGGGTGTGGAGGAATGCCGCAGCGTCCTGCGCATCATGACCAGCGGCGAGGCGCTCCCCACCGACCTGCAGAACCGGGTGCTGCGCGTCCTGTCGCACATCGAACTGCACAACCTCTACGGCCCGACCGAGGCGTCCATCGAAGTGAGCGCCTGGCAGTGCAGACCCGGCTGGCCCGGCGCCGGCGTGCCGATCGGCGCGGCAGTGGCCAACACGCAGCTCTACATCCTCGACGACGACCTGCGCCAGGCGCCGGGAGACGGACCCGGGGAGCTGTACCTCGCAGGAGTGCAGCTCGCCCGCGGCTACTCCGGGCAGCCGGGGCTCACCGCGGAACGCTTCCTGCCCGACCCCTACGGTCAGCCCGGCGCACGGATGTATCGCAGTGGCGATCTGGCCGGCTGGCACCGCCCTGGCGTGGTCGACTACCTCGGCCGGGTCGACGAGCAGCTGAAGCTCGCCGGCAACAGGGTCGAACTCGGCGAGATCCAGGCCGTGCTGAACGAACTGCCCGGTGTGCGCGCCGGTGTGGTGGTGGCCGCCGGCTCGGCCGCCGAACAACGGCTCGTCGCCTACGTCGTCGGAGCCGATCTCGACATCGCCGTACTGCGCGAACAGTTGGCCGGTCTGCTTCCCGCCTACATGGTGCCGTCCACCTTCGTGGAGCTGGCCGAGCTGCCACTGACCTCCAGCGGAAAGCTGGACCGCAAGGCCCTGCCGGCCCCGGACCGCCCCGACCTCGCCACCCCGTACCGAGCCCCCGGGACCCCGGTCCAGGAGAAGCTGGCCGCCGTGTGGGCATCGGTCTTCGGCGTCGCGAGGATCGGCGTCGACGACACGTTCCTCGCACTCGGCGGCCACTCCCTGCTCGCCGTGCGGCTCATCTCCCGACTGCGCGAGGAGGCCGGTGTCGACATCTCGATGCGCGACCTGTTCGCCGGACTCACCGTCGCCGAACTCGCCGACACGGTCACCGCGGCACCTGCCGGCAACGCCGCCACGGCACCCGTCCTGAGCCGGGGCGGCGACGACGAGCCCGTCGTCCCCTCGTTCGGGCAGGAACGGCTGCTGTTCCTCGAGCAGATGAACCCGGACAGCTCCGCCTATGCCATCCCGGTCGCCTGGCGGATGGAAGGGCGGCTCGACGAAGGCGTCCTGCGCCGCGCCCTGGAGCGACTGGCCGCGCGGCACGACGCCCTGCGCACCCGTTTCCCGGGCATCGACCGCGCACCCGTCGTCGCGCCCGAACCCCTGGTGGACCTGCGCCGCGTCGACGCCGGCGCAAGGAACGACGACCTCGCCTCCGCCGAGATCCGCCGGCCGTTCGACCTGGCCGCCGGGCCCGCCTGGCGGGCCGTCCTGATCAGGCTCCCCGGGCACGACGTTCTGCTGCTGGTGCTGCACCACATCGTCGCCGACGGCTGGTCCCTGGGCGTCATCGCCCGCGAGCTGGGCGACCTGTACGCAGGCGCCACCCCGCCGGCGCCGCCCGTGCGGTACGCCGACTTCGCCCGTTGGCAGCGCGCCGCGCTCACCCCGGACCGGCTGGCCGGCGAACTGGAGTGGTGGCGCACCACCCTGGACGGGGCTCCCGCCCTGGAGCTCCCCACCGACCGGCCACGGCCGATGGTGCTCGGCACGCAAGGCGCCACCCACCGGTTCGAGCTGCCGCAGGAGGCCCTGCGCTCGCTGACCCGGCGTGCGCGGACCGACGCCGCCACCCTGCACACCGTGCTCCTGATGGCGTTTCAGGTCCTGCTCGGCCGGTGGAGCGGGCAGAGGGACTTCGTCGTGGGCACACCCGTCGCCGGCCGCACGGCCTCCGAGGTGGAGAACGTCGTCGGCTTCTTCGTCAACACCCTTGCGGTGCGGGCAGATCTCACCGGCGACCCCACCTTCGCCGAGCTGCTCGGCCGGGTCAGGGAGGCCACCCTCGGGGGATACGAGCACCAGGACGTGCCGTTCGAACGGGTGGTGGAGGAACTGCGGCCGGAGCGGGACCTCAGCCGCACCCCGGTGTTCCAGACCATGTTCGCGCTGCGGGACACCGCCGCCACGGCCCTGCGGGTGCCCGGGATGCCCGCCGAGGAGATCCCGCTCGGCTGGCGGACCGCGAAGTTCGACCTCACCCTCTTCGTCGACCAGGCCACCGACGGGTCCTGCACCGGCCTGATCGAGTACGCCACCTGCCTGTTCGACCCGGCGACGGTGGAGCGGATCGCCGACGGGTACCGCCGCCTGCTGCTCACGCTCGCCGAGGACGCCGAGGGCCGGCTCGGAGACTGGGACGTCCTGGACGCCGATGCCCGCGCCCGTCTGGTCGATCTGGGCACCGGTCCCACGCCCGCGATCCCTGCGCGCGCCCTGCACCAGCTCGTCGCCGACCAGGCGGCCGACCGGGGCGACGAGCCGGCCGTCGTGGACGGCGAATCCATCTGGACCTACGCCCAACTGGACGGGCGGGCCAATCGATTGGCCCGGCACCTGCTCGCCCTCGGCGTGGGCCCGGAGACCGTGGTGGCGGTCAGCCTGCCCCGCTGCGCGGACCTCGTCCTCGCCCAGCTCGCGGTGCTGAAGGCAGGCGGCGCCTATGTGCCGCTCGACGCGGACCAGCCCGCCGAGCGCAGCCGGCACATGCTCGACGACACCGCCGCGACGCTGCTCATCACATCAGCCGGCCACCTGTCGGCGGACGGCCTGGGCCTGCGGGTCGTCGATCTTGTCGCGGACGCCGGCGAGATCGACCGGCTGCCGGACACCGCACCCGCAGTGAGCGTCTGCCCGGACAGCCTCGGCTACGTCGTCTACACCTCCGGTTCCACCGGGCGGCCCAAGGGCATCGGCATCACCCACCGCGGGCTGGTCCGTACCGTCCACGAGAGCGACTACCTCACCCTCGGGCCGGACGACCGAGTGGCGTTCGCGGCCAGTCCCGTCTTCGACGCGGCCACCTTCGAGGTGTGGGCCACCCTGGTTGCCGGAGCGACCCTGGTGGTCACCCCGCCGGATGTCGCGCTGTCGCCCGCGGCCCTTGCGGCGCACCTCACCCGGCACCGGGTCACCACCCTGTTCCTCACCACCGCGCTGTTCAACCAGCTCGTCCGGGAGCGGCCCGGCGCTCTCGGCGGACTGCGACACGTGCTCTTCGGCGGCGAGGCCGCCGACCCGCACACCGTGGACGCCCTGCTCGCCCACGGCGGGCCCGGCCGACTGCTGCACATGTACGGCCCGGCCGAGTCGACCACCTTCGGCACCTGGCACGAGGTCACGGCACCGGCCGTCGCCACGGCCGTGCCGATCGGGCGCCCCATGAACAACACCACCGCGTACGTGGTCGACGAGCGGCTGCGTCCGGTCCCCGTCGGTGTCGTCGGCGAACTGCTCCTCGGCGGCGCCGGCCTGGCCCGCGGATACCTCGGTGCGGCACACCGCACGGCCGACCGGTTCCTGCCCGACCCGTTCGGCCCGCCCGGCGGCCGGGTCTACCGCACCGGCGACCTGGTGCGGTGGACGGCACAAGGCCGCCTGGAGTTCATCGGCCGCGCCGACGGGCAGGTCAAGGTGCGCGGCTTCCGGGTGGAGCCCGGCGAGATCGAGACCGCGATACGGCGGCACCCGGCCGTGCGGGACACCGTCGTGGTGGCCCGCCCCGACCGCAGCGGCGCCCTCAGCCTCTGCGCGTACGTCGTGGCCGATCCCGCCGAACTGGGGGATCTGCGCGGGTTCATCGGTGAGAGCCTGCCGGCGTTCCTGGTACCGGCCGCCGTGGTCGTGCTCGACGAACTGCCGCTGACCCGCAACGGCAAGGTGGACCGGGCGGCGCTGCCGGAACCGACGTACGCCCCGACCACCGGCCGGCGGGAGCCGGCCTGCGAGCTGGAACGGCAACTCGCCGAGGCATGGACGGAGGTCCTCGGTATGGCCGAGCCCGGCATGGACGACGACTTCTTCGCCCTCGGAGGGCACTCGCTGCTGGCCATCAAGATGGTCGGCGCGGTCGCCGAGCGCACCGGTCGGGAGATGACCTTCCGCGACCTGTTCACCGCCCGCACCATCGCGGCCCTGGCCCGCCTGCTCACCGACGCCGAACAGGTCGGTGCCCCCATCGTCCGGGGCGACGGCACCACGGGGCTGCCGGTGTCCTTCGGGCAGGAACGACTGGTGTTCCTGGACTGCCTCGAGGGCGCCGGCCCGGCGTACACGATTCCCGTCGCATGGCGCCTGAGCGGACCGCTGGACCGCGACCGGCTGTCCGCCGCGTTCGACGCCCTGGTCGCACGGCACGAGGTGCTGCGCACCCGGTTCACGCTGGTCGACGGCGTAGCGTTGCAGGACATCGTCCCCGACTGGGCCGGAGTCGACTGGCGCGAGGCCGGTACGGTCACCGACGCCATCAGGGCGGTCCGGGACGAGGCGCGGGAGCCGTTCGATCTCACCACCGGGCCGCTGTTCCGGGTCGTGGTGTGGCATGCCGGCGACAACGAGCACGTGCTGCTGATGGCCATGCACCATGCCGTGTCCGACGGCTGGTCCATGGGTCTGCTGATCCGCGAACTGGAGTCCTGCTACGACGGCGCCGAGCCGCCTCCTCCGCCGGTGCGCTACGCCGACTTCGCGGTGTGGCAACGCGACCGGCTCACCGGGGAACGGCTGGCGGGGGAGCTGACGCACTGGCGGCAGCGGCTGTCCGGCGTGCCGACACTCGAGCTGCCCACCGACCGTCCCCGCCCGGTCCGCCGCAACGGCGCCGGCGGCTCGGTGGAGTTCACGGTCGACGCGGAGTTGGTCGCCGGACTGGAACGGCTGAGCCGGGAGCACGGCGCGACACTGTTCATGACCCTGCTCGCCGCCTATCAGGTGCTGTTGGGCCGATGGAGCGGTCAGACCGACTTCGGCGTCGGCACCCCCGTCGCCGCCCGCGGCAGGCCCGAGGTCCGCGATGTCGTCGGGTTCTTCCTCAACACCCTCGTGCTGCGGGCCGACATCGGCGGAGACCCCTCGTTCACCGAGTTGCTCGGCCGGGTCCGCGGCGACGCTCTCAGCGCCTACGAGCACCAGGAGATGCCGTTCGGTCGTCTGGTGGAGGAGCTGCGCCCGGAGCGGGACCTCAGCCGATCCCCGCTGTTCCAGGCCATGTTCAGCTTCAACGACTGGAGCCTGGACACTCTGCGGCTCGGCCCGGCGGCCGGTACGGCGGTCCCCGTCGACCGGGGGGCGGCCAAGCTCGACCTCACCCTGGAACTGGTGCAGCGTCCCGACGGACTGGCCGGCGCCATCGACTACACCACCGACATCTTCGACACCGCCACGATCCGGCGGATGGCCGAGGCGTTCACTCTGCTGCTGCGCGCCGTCGTGGCCGATCCCGCGACACGGACCGGTGATCTGCCGCTCGCCCCGCCGGCCACGGCACCCGCGGCCGTGGCACCGCGTCCCGCCGCGTCCAGGCCGCTGCTGGAACGGATCGCCGACCAGGTCCGGGCCACCCCGGACGCGACGGCGGTTATCTGCGGTGATCGCGAGGTCACGTACGCCGAGTTGGACCGGCGGGCGAACCAGCTCGCTCACCACCTCGTCGGCCGGGGCGTGGGTCCGGAGACCCGGGTAGGACTGCGCCTGCCCCGCGGGATCGACACCGTGGTGGGCGTGCTCGGCATCTGGAAGGCCGGAGGAGCGTTCGTCGGACTCGACCCCGACCTGCCCGCACGCCGCCTCGCGCGGATCGGCGCCGATGCCGGAGCCCGGCTGGTCGTCGACGAGGACATGTTCAACGATCCGGCGCTCGGCCGGTGTCCGACCACTCCACCGGACCTGATCCGCGACCCGGGCACCCTCGCGTACGTCGTCTACACCTCCGGTTCGACCGGGGCACCGAAGGGTGTCCTGGTCGAGTTCGCCGGCCTCACCGGCCACCTCGACACCGTGCTCGACCACTACGAGCTGGGCCCGGACGATGTCGTCCTCCAGCGTGCCTCTGCGTCCTTCGACGCGTTCCTGCGGGACTGCATCGGCCCGTTGACGGTCGGCGCGACCGTGCTGATGGCCGGGCAGTCCGACCTGTCCACCCTTGTCACCGATCTCACGGGCCGGCCCGCGCCGACGGCTGTCCTCAGCATGGTGCCGTCCCTGCTGCACCAGCTTCTCGACGGCGGCGACCTCAGCGAGGTGAGCCTGCCGAAGCTGCGGTTGCTGGTGCTCAGCGGCGAGCCCTCCACTCCGGCACTGCTGGCCCGCCTGCATGAGGCGCTGCCGGCGCTGCGCAGGGTGGTCAACCAGTACGGCCCGTCCGAGTGCACCCTCACCACCACATTCGAGGACCTGGACCCGGCGGTGCGGGAGGCGACGGTGTCCATCGGGCGGCCCATGCCGGCCACCACCGTGCACGTGCTCGACGAGGCACTGCGACCCGTGCCGGTCGGGGTGTTCGGAGAGGTGCACATCGGCGGCGCCGGAGTGACCCGCGGCTACCGCAACCAGGCCGGCACGACCGCGCGGTCCTTCGTACCCGACCCGTTCGGCCCGCCCGGAGCCCGGATGTACCGCACCGGCGACGCCGCACGCCGACTGGCCGACGGGACACTGGAGTTCCGCGGCCGGCTGGACCGCCAGGTGAAGGTCCGGGGCGTGCGGATCGAACCGGGCGAGGTCGAAGCGTGCCTCGCGCTGCACCCCGCCGTGGGTTCGGCGGCCGTGGTCGCCCGCCCGGACGGCCCGAACGGCTGGAAACTCAGCGGCTATGCGCAGCGTTCCCCCGGGGCCCGCCTCTCGGCTGCCGAACTGCGGACGCACCTGGAGTCCCGTCTGCCGTACGCGATGATCCCGACGGAACTGCTGATCCTGGACTGCCTGCCGCTGCTCGCCAACGGCAAGGTCGACCGGCACGCGCTGCCGGAGATCACCGCTACCGCCCCGGAGAGCGGACCGGGGCATGTCGCACCGCGCACCCCCCTCGAGAAGATCATCGCCGAGGTGTGGGCGGAGCTGCTCGACCGGCCCGACGTCGGCGTCGAGGACGACTTCTTCGCCCTGGGCGGCCACTCGCTGACCGCGCTGAGAGTCATCTCCCGTCTCCGGTCCCGGCTCGACACCGCGGTCACCCTCCGTGCCTTCTTCGAGGCCCGGACCATCACCAACCTTGCCCAGAAACTGAAGGAGACGCCGTGAACGGCCTAACCCCCATGCAGCTGGAGCTGCTCCACCAGCGGCTGGCGGGGCGCGCGGAGAACCGCACGGCTCCGGACGGGATCACCCGCTCCACCGGCACCAGCGACCTTCCGGTGTCGTTCGGGCAGGAGCGCCTGGTCTTCCTCGACCGCCTGGAAGGGCCCGGCCCTGCGTACACGATTCCGGTGGCCTGGCGTCTGACCGGACCGCTGGACCGCGGCCGGCTCTCCGCAGCGTTCGACGCCCTGGTGGCGCGGCACGAGACCCTGCGGACCCGGTTCACCGTGGTCGACGGCGTGGTGAGCCAGGATGTCGACCCGGGGTGGAGTGGCGTGGACTGGCGCGAAGCCGGCACCGTCGACGAGGTTGTCCTGGCGGCGGGCGCAGTGGCCCGCGAGCCGTTCGACCTGGCGGCCGGCCCGGTGCTCCGGGTGACGGTGTGGCGCCTCGGCGCCACCGATCATGTGGTTCTTCTGACGATGCATCACATCGTCGCGGACGGCTGGTCGATGGGCGTGCTGGTGCGCGATCTGGAGACCCTGTACGGCGGCGGAACTCTGCCGGAACTGCCTGTCAGGTATGCCGACTTCGCCGCCTGGCAGCGCCGTGAGCTCGCCGGGGACCGGGCGGCCGGGGAGCTGGGCTACTGGCGGAACCGGCTGGCGGGGCTGCCGCCGCTGGAGCTGCCCACCGACCGTGTCCGCCCCGGCAAGCGCGACACCGCCGGCGCCGTCTGCGAGTTCGCACTGGAGCCCGAGACGGTCTCCGGCCTGGAGCGGCTCGGGCGCGAGCACAACGCGACGCTGTACATGACGCTCCTGGCCGCGTTCGAGGTGCTGCTGGGCCGTTGGAGCGGGCAGACCGACTTCGGGGTGGGCACCCCGGTGGCCGGACGGAACCGGCCCGAGGTCGAGAACCTGATCGGCTTCTTTGTCAACACCGTGGTCATGCGGGCCGACCTGGCCGAGAACCCGACCTTCGCCGATCTGCTCGCCCGGGTCCGCGACGACGCCCTCGGCGCGTACGAGCATCAGGACGTCCCGTTCGAGCGGGTCGTCGACGAGGTCAGCCCCGGCCGGGACCTCCATCGCACCCCGCTGTTCCAGGCCATGTTCAGTCTGGACGACGACACCGATGACCGGCCGGTCCACCTCGGCGAGGTCACCGGCGGCCGGTTCGAACTCGACGTGGAAGCCGTCAAGTTCGACCTGATCCTGCAGACCGCCCGGCGCCCCGACGGGCTGGCCGCGGCGTTCTTCCACCGCTCCGATCTGTGGCGCCCGGAGACCGTGCGCCGCTGGGCGGACCAGTACACGCGCCTCCTCCAGCTGGTCCTCGCCCATCCGGACACGCCACTATCCGACCTGGAGCTGCTGCCGGAGACCGAGCGCCGGCAACTCGCCGCATGGGCCGCCCCGCTGCGTTCGTACGACTGTGAGGACCGGCTCCACGAACGGTTCGAGCGGCACGCCGCCGTCCGGCCGGACGCCGTCGCAGTGGTCGCGGGGGAGGAGCGGCTCGACTACGCCGGCCTGAACCGGCGGGCCAACCAGCTCGCCCACCGGCTGCGCGCCGCCGGAGTGGGACCCGAGTCGGTGGTGGGGCTCTGCGTCAACCGGGACCTCGACCTGGCCGTCGGCATCCTCGGCATCCTCAAGGCCGGAGGCGCGTATCTGCCGCTGGACCCGGAACACCCGCGGGACAGGCTGGAGTTCATGGTCGCTGACGCGGGCCCTCGGCTCGCCGTCGTCTCTCCGGGCCTTGCCGAACAGGTGCCCGTCAACGTCGGTCAACTGAGGCTGGACGACCCCGCGTTGGACGCAGAACCGGTGGAGGACCTCCCGTCGG
Source organism: Streptomyces sp. AM8-1-1 (assembly GCF_032229325.1). Classification (NCBI taxonomy): domain Bacteria; kingdom Bacillati; phylum Actinomycetota; class Actinomycetes; order Kitasatosporales; family Streptomycetaceae; genus Streptomyces; species Streptomyces sp. AM8-1-1. Next base: position 327,700 of record NZ_CP135086.1, on the reverse strand, counting down.
ACGGCAGCGCCGACTCACTCGCGTACATCATCTACACCTCCGGATCCACCGGCCGGCCCAAGGGCGTCTGCATCCCGCACCGGCAGGTGGTCCGCCTCCTCGACTCCTGCGAGGACGCCCTCGATCTGCCGGAGGCGGGTGTGTGGAGTCTGTTCCACTCGTACGCCTTCGACTTCTCCGTCTGGGAGCTGTGGGGAGCCCTGACCCGAGGCGGCAGCGTCGTCCTGGTCGACAAGGCCACCGCCCGCGACCCGGAGAGGTTCGCCGCGCTGCTCGGTGCCGAGAGGGTGTCGGTGCTCAGCCAGACGCCCGGCGCGTTCCGCAACCTGCGCGCGGCGCTCGGCGAACGGCGGCCCGCCGACCTGGGTGTGCGGACCGTGGTGCTCGGCGGGGAGAAGCTCGACCTGCCCGAACTCGACGGCTGGCTCGACGGACCCGGTGCCGGTGTGCGGCTGGTCAACATGTACGGCATCACCGAAACCACGGTGCACGTCACCCATCACACAGTGACCTCTGCCGACCTCACCGGCGAGGCCGTCTCGCCGATCGGCCGGGCGCTCGGCGACCTGACGATCCACGTTCTGGACCGTCACCTGCGGCCCGTCCCGGCCGGCGTCGTCGGCGAGATGTACGTCGGCGGCGCCGGGGCGGCCCGCGGCTACCTCGGCCGGCCCGGTCTGACAGCCGACCGGCTGATTCCCGACCCGTTCGGCGACCGGCCGGGTGCCCGGCTCTACCGCACCGGAGACCGGGCCCGCCATCTGCCCGACGGTCGTCTGGAGTACCGGGGCCGCGCCGACGACCAGGTGAAGATCCGCGGACACCGCATCGAGCTGGGCGAGGTGGAGGCGGCGCTGCTGCGCCACCCCGCTGTCGACCAGGCCGCCGTGGTGGCCCATGGTTCCCGCACCGGCGAGTACCGGCTCCACGCGTACCTGGTCGTCGACGGCGAGCCGGCCCGCGACGACCTGCGCCAGTGGCTGCTCGGCCAACTGCCGGAGCCGATGGTGCCGGCCTCGTTCACCGTGCTGCCGGCTCTGCCGCTGACCGCCAACGGCAAGGTCGACCGCAAGGGGCTGCCGGCTGTCGACGGCGCCACCCTGACCTCCGCCGGACGCCACGTCCCGCCGGCGACCCCCACCGAGCGTGCGCTGGCGGAGGTGTGGTGCGACGCGCTCGGCGTCCAGAGACCCGGCGTCACCGACCGGTTCTTCGACCTCGGCGGTGACTCCATCCTGGCCCTGCGCGTGGTGGGGCTGGCCGAGCGGCGCGGGCTGACCGTGGCGCTGCGCGATGTCTTCGCCCACCAGGCGCTCGGCGAGCTGGCCCGGGCCGTGGACCTGGCCGCCGACCAGCGGGGCACCCCGGGGCACGCCGTGCCCGTGGAGCGGTTCGCCATGGTGGCGCCGGGTGACCGGGACCGGCTGCCAGCCGGGCTGGAGGACGCCTACCCGCTGACCCGGATGCAACAGGGCATGCTCTACGAGCTGCTGGCCGACGCCGGCAAGGGCGCGTACCACAACGTGACCAGCTTCCGGGTCCAGGAACCGGCCGGATTCGACGCCGAGGTGATGCAGCGTGCCGCCGACGCGGTGGTCCGCCGGTACGAGATCCTGCGCACCGGTTTCGACTGGAGCAGCTACGACGAGCCCCTGCAACTGGTGCACCCGGACGCCGATCTCCCGGTCGGTGTGGACGACCTGCGCGGGCTGGACGACTCCACCCAGGCCGACCGGGTCCGGGGATATCTGAACGCGGAGGCCGGGCGCTGGTTCGAGCTGTCCGTCCCACCGCTGATCAGGCTGCATGTGCATGTGCTCAACGACGCCGAGTACCGGCTCACCATCACCGACTGCCACGCCGTCCTGGACGGCTGGAGCCTCACCTCCCTCATCGCCGAACTGATCGACCGGCACCGGCGGGAGCGCACCGGCGCGGCCGCAGCGCCCGCCGGTCCACCGGTGCCCCGGTTCGCCGAGTACGTGGTGCTCGAACGAGAAGCCGTGGCCGACCCGGCCGCGCACGCCTTCTGGGACGCCATGGTGGAGTCGTTCCCGCCGGTACGGCTCCCGCGCTCGGCCGGCGGGGACCAGGCGGACAAGTCCACCTGCGAGGCGCTGAGAAGCTACGGCCATCTCCACGCGGGCATCGACGCTCTCGCTGCCCGGGCCGGGGTGCCCCGCAAGACGGTGCTGTTCACCGCCTACTACCACCTGATGGGGCAGCTGGCCGACGGCGACTCCTACTCGACCGGAATCGCCACCAACGGGCGACCGGAGCGGGCCGGGTCGGAGGGGATGCGCGGTGTCTTCCTCAACGTGGTGCCGTTCGGCGTGCGTTCCACCGCGACCAGCTGGGTGGACCTGCTGCGAGACGTCTTCACCGCGGAACAGGAGGTCATCCCGCACCGCCGCTTCCCGCTGGCCGAGATGCAGCGCGGCCAGTGGGCCGGTGAGGTGCTCGTCGACACCGCCTTCAACTACGTGCATTTCCACGGCCTGGGCAGCGAGCACAAGCAGGAGATCGAGGAGATAGCCCGCACCAACTTCGGGCTCATGGTGACCACCGGCCCCGGGGGCGTGTCGTTCGAGTCCGACGCCGGCCGCATGTCGCAGAGCGAGGTCGAACGTCTCGCCGACGCGTACTGCGCGCTGCTCACCGCGATGATCGACGAACCGGAGGGCGTCCCCGGCATCCCGGTCGAGGCTATGGCTCCCCGGTCGGGGGAGAGCGCCGACCAGGTCCGTGACGAGCGCAGTGTGGTGGCCGTCTTCGAGGCCCAGGTGGCCGCCCACCCGGACGGGGTGGCGGTTGCCACCGCTGACGGCGAGTTGACGTACGCGCAGCTCAATGCACAGGTCAACCGCGTCGCCCACCATCTGCGCAGACACGGCGCCGGACCTGAGGCGGTCGTGGGGCTGTGCGCGGAGCGCTCCGTCGAGCTCGTCGTGGGCATGCTCGGCATCCTCAAGGCCGGGGCGGCCTACCTGCCCATGGACCCGCGCGACCCGGGCCGCCGTCTGGACCGGCTCATCCGCGACACCGGTGCGGACCTGGTGCTCGCCCAGCCCGCATGGCGTCACGTCGTGCCCGAGCGGGCCGGCACCGTCATCACCCTCGCCGGGACGAGCTTCGACGGCGAGCCGACGACCGACCCGGACCGCGGCCCGGACACCGACAACCTGGCCTGTGTGCTCTACACCTCGGGCTCCACGGGTCTGCCCAAGGGGATAGCCCTGCCGCAACGGGCCATCGTGGACACCCTGGTGGAGCAGCGGGACATCGCCCTCGACTCCGGCGAGACGGTCCTGCACCTGAGCAGCTTCAACTGGGACGCGGCCATCTTCGAGATCTTCGGGCCACTGCTGACCGGCGGCACCTGCGCCGTCTACCCGGCGGAGCCCATCACGCCGGCCGGCATCGTCGCCGCGATCCGCCGGCACGGCGTCACCACGGCATTCCTCACCACCACACTGTTCAACCTCGTGGTGGAGGAGGGACTGGAGGACCTGGGAGGACTGCGCCAGATCTTCTTCGGGGGCGAGGCGGCGTCCCCGACACACGTTCGCGAACTGCGGACCCGCTGGTCGGACATGCGCATCGCCAACGGCTACGGCCCGGTGGAATGCACCTTCGTCGCCACCACCCACCCGGTGCGCACCGTCCCCGCGGACGCGGTCAGCGTCCCGATCGGCCGCCCGCTGGACCGCACCACGGTCCTGGTACTCGACGACGAGCTCCACCCCGCCCCGGCCGGGGTCGCCGGGGAACTCTGCATCGGCGGTGACTCCCTCGCTCGCGGCTACGCCGGGCAGGCCGGACTGACCGCGGACCGCTTCGTTCCCGACCCCCGCGGCGGCGGCCGGCGGCTCTACCGCACCGGCGACCGGGGACGTTGGCGGGCGGACGGCACCCTCGAGTTCGGCGGACGCCTCGACGGCCAGGTGAAGATCCGGGGCCGCCGGATCGAGCTCGGGGAGATCGAAGCGGTGCTGTCGTCGCGGCCGGATGTGGCGGTCGCGGCCGCGGTCGCCCGTACCGACGAGCCCGGCGACGCCCGGCTCGTGGCCTACCTGGTTCCGGCGGCCGGCGTCGCCGTGCCCACCGCGGACGAGCTGCGCCGCTGGCTGCGCGACCGTCTCCCGGCCTACCTGGTGCCGACGGCGTTCGTGCCGATGCCCGCACTGCCGGTGACGGCCAACGGCAAGCTCGACCGGGCGGCCCTGCCGGCACCGACCGGGCCCGCCGTCACGGACCGCCCGTACGTGGCGCCGCGCACCGACACCGAGGAGAGGCTGGCCAAGCTCTGGGCCGAGACGCTGCGGCAGAACCGGGTCGGCGTGCACGACGACTTCTTCGAACTCGGCGGCAGCTCGCTCGCCGTCGTCAGGGTCGCCGCCCGAGCCTGCGACCTCGGGCTGCCGGTCGGTGTGGCCGACCTCCTGGAGCACCCCACCGTGGCGTCGCTCGCTGCCGCCATCGCCACACGGGAACCAGCCGGCGAAGGAACCGCGCTGCGCCGGGAAGGCGATGTGCTGGTCGTGCTGCGCGAGGGCACACAGCGTCCGCTGTTCTGCGTGCACCCGAGCGGCGGAAGCGTCGCCTGGTACCTCCCGCTGGCCAAGGCACTCCCGCCCGGGCGGCCGGTGATCGGGCTGCAGGCCCGGGGCATCGACGGCGGCGTCGACGCCCACACGATGCAGGGCCTTGCCGAGGACTACGTGCGGCGGCTGCGCGCCCATCAACCGGAGGGGCCGTACGCCCTGTTCGGCTGGTCCATGGGCGGCAACATCGCCCAGGAGATGGCCATTCAGCTCACCGCGCAGGGCGAGCAGGTCGACACCCTGCTGCTGCTGGAGCCGGCCGTGCCGGACGAGGCCGGGATGTTCGCCGTCACCGAGGCGCTCGAGCTGCTCGACCGGGCGGTCGCCATGCGCGAGGCGATCCGTGAACTCTCCCCGGGCACCCCGGCCCGACTGAGCCAGGAGCGGGAGCTGGTGACCACGCTGCTCGCCGCCGGCGTCAACAGCGCGGAGGCCGATCTGGGCGCCGACTGGCCGGTGGCGATGTGGACCGCACTGCTGCGCGCCGCCTCCACCTATCGCCCCGATCCGTACTACGGGCCGGTGCACCTGCTGGTCACCGCCGAGGCGGCGGACGCCGGGCCCGGACGCCCGTCCGTGGTCGCGGGCGAGAGCTACCCGGCTTACGAGCGGCGGTGCCGCGAGCTGTTCCCGGAGGGCCTCACCCTCCACCACGTGCCCGGCACCCACCGGAGCATGGTCGCCGATCCCGGGGTCGCGGCTGTCGCCGCCCTCGCCGCCGAGTTGATGGAGCGCACGGCATGACCACGACCGGTCAGATCACCGACCGTTACCTGCTGGACGACGAGATCGTCGCCGACCCGTTCCCCTACTTCGCCCACCTGCGCACCACCGCACCCGTGCACTGGATCCCGGTCCACCGGGTCTGGCTGGTGACCGGATACGACGAGGCGACCGCCTGCTTCAGCGACCCCGCGGTGTCAGCCGACCGGATATCCCCGATGCTGGCGCAGACACCGCTGCACCTGCTCAGCCCGGAGGCGTCCCGCGCCTTCGGGATCATGGCCGGCTGGATGGTCTTCGTGGACCCGCCCGAGCACCGCCGGCTGCGCAGCGTCTTCCGCGGCGCGTTCGGCCCCCGGCAGATCCGCCGCAACCGGCCGATGGTGCAGGAGGCGGTGGCCCGGCTGACGGCCCGGGCCCGTGAGGGCCGCGACGTCACCGATCTGGTGGCCGACTTCGCCCGGCCTCTGCCGGCGACCGTGGCGGCTGCCTGGATGGGGGTACCGGCGCTGGACACCGAGCGGTTCCAGCGCTGGGCGATCCAGGTCGGTGACCTGGCCCTCGGCTCGGTGCAGTCGGCGGAGGAGCACGAGAGTTCCCAACAGGCCCTGCTGGATCTCTTCGACTATCTCCGGCGGCTGGTCCGTCGGCGGCGGGACGACCCGCAGGCCGACCTGATCAGCGCGGCGCTGGAGAGCGGTCTGGTCGGTGACTCCGTCAGTGAGGACGAGTTCGTCGCCATGCTCACCCATGTCGCGTTCGCCGGCGGGGAGACCACCAGCAACCTGATCGCCGTCGGGGTGTGGAACCTGCTGCGCCGGCCCGACCAGCTCGATCTGCTGCGCGCCGAGCCCGAGTTGGCGGCCGGCGCCGTGGAGGAGCTGCTGCGTTTCGACGGGCCGTCGAAGATGTCCGTCCGGCAGGTGAAGACCGATCTCTCGCTGGGCGAACGGCTGTTGCGGGCGGGAGACCGGCTCTACCTGGTCACCGCGGCGGCCAACCGGGACCCGTCCCGGTTCGTCCGCCCCGACGAACTGGACCTGCGACGGCACCCGAATCCACACCTCGGATTCGGGCAGGGAGCGCACTTCTGCCTGGGAGCACCGCTGGCCCGGCTGGTGGCCGGGGCCGCGCTCACCGACCTCCTGGCCGCCGCGCCGGACCTGGCGCTCACCGCCGCCCCGGCGAACTGGCAGTCGTCGCTCCTCAACCGGAGCCTCCAGTCGCTGCCGGTACGGCTCCAGTAGCGGCTGCTGCCACCCCCGTACGGGACCGGCCCTCCGGCCGGGCCCCACCATCCGTCACCGGACATCAGCCGGGACAACCAACCCACCAGCACGAACGAGGAGAACCGACATGTCCGTCGACGAGGACAACCGCAGCTACCGGGTCGTGGTGAACCACGAGGAGCAGTACTCGATCTGGTTCGCCGGGCGCGAGCTGCCGGCCGGCTGGACGGCCACCGGATTCGAGGGGTCCAAGAGCGAGTGCCTGACCCACATCGACGAGGTGTGGACGGACATGCGGCCGCTCAGCCTGCGCCTGCGGATGGCCGCATCCGAGCAGTGACTCGACGGCATCGCGGCGGGTGGCCGGTGCTCGGCCTGGCCACCCGCCGCGATCCACCGGCCGGCGGTGCCGGCAACCCGGCATCCCAGCGCCGAAAGCAACCATGAGAAGAACAGCACACAGAGTGAGGCAGCGGGTAATGAGGGTCTTTTCCCATGGGCGTCTGGAGCGACTCGCCCGCGATCGAGGCATGCCCGAGGAGTACCTGCACGATCTGCGGGTGGTCTCGTCGGTGCTGCCGTTCAAGGTCAACGAGTACGTCGTGGACGAACTCATCGACTGGTCCGCCGCTCCGGACGACCCGATCTTCCGGCTCACCTTCCCGCACCGGGACATGCTGCCGCCGGACATCTTCGACAGCATGTCGGCGCTGCACCTGGCCGCCGCCTCTCCCGACGTGATCCGCAAGGCAGCCCGGGAGGTCCATGGCCGGCTCAACCCCAACCCGGGCGCCCAACTGGACACGAACGTACCGACACACGGCGGCGAGCCACTCGGGGGCGTCCAGCACAAGTACGCGGAGACGGTCCTGGTCTTCCCCTCACAGGGGCAGACCTGCCACTCCTACTGCGGCTACTGCTTCCGCTGGCCCCAGTTCGTGGGCAACGCCGACATCCGGCAGGCCGCATCGGACATCGACCGGGTCGTGTCGTACCTGGCCGCCACCCCGTCGGTCACCGACGTCCTCTTCACCGGCGGTGACCCCATGATCATGAGTTCCACGGTGCTGGAACGGTGGATCGAACCGCTGCTCGCCCCGGCCCTGGAGCGGATTCGTACGATCCGCTTCGGTACCAAGGCCCTCTCCTACTGGCCGGCCCGCTTCACCACGGACCGTGACGCCGACGATGTGCTGCGGCTGTTCGACCGTGCGGTGGCCCGCGGCCGGCACGTGGCCGTGATGGCCCACTTCTCGCACCCGCGCGAGCTGGAGAGCCCTGTGGTGCGGGAAGCGATCCGCCGCATACGCGCCACCGGTGCCGTGATCCGGGCCCAGGCACCGCTCATCGCCCACGTCAACGACCGGCCCGAGGACTGGGCCACGCTCTGGCAGAAGCTGGTCGAACTCGGGGTGGTGCCCTACTACATGTTCGTCGAACGCGACACGGGCGCCCGCAGCTACTTCGGTCTGCCCCTGACCCGGGCGGTGCAGATCTACACGGACGCCATCCGGAGCGTGTCCGGTCTGGCCCGTACCGCCCGGGGACCCGTGATGTCCGCCGCCCCCGGCAAGGTACTCATCGACGGCGTCGCCGACATCGGCGGTACCGAGGTGTTCAGCCTGCGGATGCTGCAGGCCCGCGATGCCCGCCTGGTGGGCCGGCAGTTCCTGGCCCACCACGACCCGGCCGCCGAATGGCTCGACGACCTGCGGCCCGCGCTCGGCTCGTGGTGGCCGCATGAGGCGCGCCGCCGTCCCTTCCCGGTGGCGCCGGACCCGGCCGGAGCTCCAACCCCCGCACGACCTGGAGGACATGATGGCGCCGACCGGCACCAACGCCGCCCGCACGGAGAGCGGGAGACCACCGAGCCTGTGGCGCAACCGTGAGTTCAATCTGCTCTGGGCCGGCCAGTGCCTCTCCGACCTGGGCAGCGCCATGGCCAATCTGGCCCTGCCGCTGCTCGTACTCCACTTGACCGGATCCCCGGCACAAGCCGGTCTCGTCGGCACCACCGGCCTGCTGGTCACCCTGGTCTGCCGCCTCCCCGCCGGGGTCCTCGCCGACCGCCTCGACCGGCGCCGGCTGATGATCGTCTGCGATGTGCTGCGCATCGCCGCGTACACGGTGCTCGGATGCGCGGTCGTGGCAGGGGCGGCGAGTCTCGTGATGGTGCTGGTCGTCGTGATCGCCGGAGCGGCGGCCAACGCCCTGTTCAGCACCGCCGAGCATGCCGCGATACGCAACCTGGTCCACTCGGACCAGCTCTCCACCGCGGTCGCCCGCAACGAGGCGCGGTCTTACGGCACTTCGCTGGCCGGACCGCCGATCGGGGGACTGCTGTTCGGACTGGGCAGGTCGTTGCCGTTCCTCGGCAACGCCCTCAGCCATCTCCTGTCGCTGGTGGCCGTCCTGCTCATCCGCCGGCCACTGCAGCAACCCCGGCAGGAGCCGACCACGTCGGGCGGCGCGGCGGGGCTCGAGGGCCTGCGGTTCGTGCTGGGCAACCCGTTCCTGCGCGCCCTGCTGATGATCGCGGCCCCGCTCAACATGGCCTTCACCGGCATGATCTTCGCGATCGTCGTCTCCTTGCAGCGTTCCGGTACCTCCTCGTTCCTGGTGGGTCTGGCGAGCATGATCTTCGGCCTGGGAGGGTTCCTCGGCGCCTTCGCCGCCCCGGTCATCCAGAAGTGGCTGCGTCTGCCGCGCCTCATCCTGGTGCTGGCGTGGGCCACCGCCGCACTGATAGCGGTCAGCGCCCTGTTCTCCACCAGCGTGCTTGCGGCGGTGCCGCTGGCCGCGGCGGTCTTCCTCGGACCCACCTGCAACGCCGCCCTCTTCGGATACCAGGCGGCCGTCACCCCGGACCACCTCCAGGGCCGAGTGGTCAGCGTGATCTTCCTGGCCGCCACCTCGGCGGCAGCCCTCGCACCCGGGCTGGCGGGCCTGCTCCTTGCGCACGTCTCCAGCGGGGCGTCGATGCTCGTCTTCTCCCTGCTCGTGGCCGTCGCCGCGGTCACTGCCACCTTCAGCAGCGGGATCAGGTCGATGTCCACCACACCGTGACCCGCGGTCCCGCAGCACCACCCGGTCTTCGCCGAATCCCGGCGCCCCTCCTGCGTACTGCGGAGGCCCGCCGTACGAAACGACCCTGCACCGCTCCTGGCCGCCGCGCCCACGGCGGTCCGACCTCCTGCATTCCGAATGGAGCCCCATGAACGCCGTCCCGCCCGACCGCGCCGCCGAAGGCGGTACCACCGGCCGGACCGCGACACCGCGCCACTACCTGATGTGCGCTCCGACCCACTTCACCGTCAGCTATGCGATCAACCCCTGGATGGACCCCTCGAAGCCGGTCGACACCGCGCTCGCGCTCGTCCAGTGGGAACGGCTGCGCGCTCTCTACGAGAGCCTGGGCCACCGCGTGGACCTCGTCGAACCCGTTGCCGGCCTGCCCGACATGGTCTACGCGGCCAACGGCGCCACCGTCATCGACGGCAAGGTACTCGGCGCGCGGTTCCGGAACGCCGAGCGAGCGGCGGAAGGTTCGGCGTACCTGGACTGGTTCCGGGCCGCCGGTTACACCGCGGTGCACGACCCCGAGCAGGTGAACGAGGGGGAGGGCGACTTCCTCCTCACCGACAGCTTCATCCTCGCCGGACAGGGCTTCCGTACCAGCCCCGAGGCCCATACGGAGGCCCAGAGGTTCTTCGGCAGACCGGTCATCGGCCTCGAACTCGTCGACCCCGCCTACTACCACCTGGACACTGCTCTGTCCGTGCTCGACGGCGACGAGATCATGTACTACCCGGAGGCGTTCTCGGCGGACAGCAGGGCCGAGCTGAAGCGCCTCTTCCCCGACGCGATCCTGGCCACGGCCGAGGACGCCTCGGTCCTGGGCCTCAACGCGGTCAGTGACGGACGGCATGTGGTCCTGCCGCAGGCCGCGACCCACCTGGCCGAGCGGCTGTCGGCCCGCGGCTTCGAGCCCCTGGGAGTGGATCTGTCCGAACTGCTCAAGGGCGGCGGAAGCGTCAAGTGCTGCACCCTGACGCTGCGGGGCTGACCCGGGGAGACGGTGGCGTGCGGCCCGGGCTCCGCGGCGGCCCCCCGCCGCGGTCCCGGGCCGGGTACGTCCTCGTCATTCGCAGGAGCGGTGAGGGGAATCCATGGACGACCCGGAGCCACCGGGAGAGACATCGACCTCGGCGAGGGCTGCCAGCGCGACGCGCAGTTGGGTACGCGAATCGATCCCGAGCTTCGTGTACGCGTGCAGCAGATGGTTGTCGACCGTCCGGATCGAGACCATCAGCCGGCTCGCGATCTCCTGACTGGCGAGGCCCTCCGCCGCCAGCGCGGCGATCTCGGACTCCCGGCGCGTCAGCGGGCGGACCACGCCGACGCCGAGCGCCGGGGTCCGTGCACCGCCGCACCGAGCGAGCGACTGCCCGGCCAGGATCGCCGCCGCCGCGGCCGAGCGGGTGTCTCCCTCCCGTTCAGCGGCTCGCGACGCCTCGCGCGCGGTCTCGGCGGCCAGCAGGTCCGCGCCGGCCGACCGGCAGAGCTCCGCCGCGTCGCGCAACGACTGCGCCGAACCCACCACATGGGCCGCGGCGGCGGCCGCCCGCGCTCGCGCCAGGGCGCTGTCGCTGATCCGGCCCAGTTCGCTCAGGCGCTCGTGGACCCCGGCCGCTCCCCCCAGCCGGGCGACATCGCTGAGCAGCCAGCCTTCGTAGGCGTACATGCCCACTTCACCGGCCTGCCTCGCCGCGTCCGTCAGCAGCCTCCTGGCGCGTGCGAGGTCCCCGGCCGCCGCCGCGCCCCAGGCAGCGGCCAGCTCTATGGAGAATTGCGCCGACTGCTGCTGGTCCGCCGGTGCCCGGCCGATGGTGTCGAACATCGCCCGCGCGTCCGCGGCCGACCCCGACTGCGCGTGCACCACGGCCATTCCGGCACAACTGATCACCAGCGGTCGGGGGTAGTTGTTCGCCCTGGCGAGCGAAATGGCCTCGCCGTACCAGTCGCGAGCCCGCTCCAGCCGCCCGGCCATCAGCTCGCACCGCCCCAGGTGGGCAGCGATCCAGGCCTGGAGATACACCGCCTGGGCTCCCACCGCGCCGGTGTAGGCCTCTTCGCCCACAGCCCGTGCCTCGTCCGGGCGGCCCGCCTCGGTGAGCGCGACCACGCGGTAGATGGCGGGGCCGCTGCAGTGCGCGGACGGGTCGGACCGTCCGCCCTCACCCGCGGCGTCCGTCATCTCCTCGTGGACCCGCCTGCTCAGCTCCACTGCTTCGCGGGTCCGCCCCAGATACGCGAGGGCGAGGGACTTCTGCAACTGGCCCCACATCCGCAGCCGTGGGACCTGTATTTGTTCGGCGTCATCGAGCAGCGGCAGTACTCGGCGTATGTCGCCGCAGTACATGAGATAGCCGGCCTCGTTGATCCGCAGCACCCGGCGAGCGCCCGGGCCGAGTCCGGCACCGGCGGACGTGTTCACCTCGAGGGTGCGCCGTGCGTCGCCGAAGCCCCAGAAGAGGTTCTGGGTGCGTTCCATGACCGCGGTCAGCAACTCCGTGTCCCCGACCGCCTTTTCCTGCGCCCTGGCCAGACAGTGCTCGGCCCGCTCCCAGTCACCGGTGTGGTGGTAGGCCTCCCCTCGCATGAGCCATACGCTGAACGGAGCCGACGCGCCGTCGGACTCCGCGACCTGGGACGGGCCCGAGAGAAGCTCGAGCACGGTGGGGAAGTCGCGTACGTGGCGAGCCATGGCAGCGGCGGACATCAGCAACTCGGGGTCGACCGGGAGCCCCGCGGCCAACTGCCAGGACGCCAGCCTCAACGCGTCCTCGCGGCGGCGTACTCCGTGGGATCGCAGGGTCTCCACCTGCGCGGTGTAGATGGCCCGGCGCCGCCCCGGTGGGATGCGCCGGCGCAGCACATCGCCGTACAACGGGTGGACCAGCGTGCAGTACGTCCGTCTGCCTGTCGCATGGATCTGGATCAGCCCATGCCTCTCCAGCCATTCGACGTCCCCGGGATCGGTGCCCACCGAGCGCAGTGAGGCCAGGGGGACCGGCTCGCAGAGCGCCACCAGCTCCATGATGTCCTCGCGAGGACCGGACAGTCCTTCCAGGCGCCGACGGATGATCGACGACAGGCGCTTCGTCCCGCCGGGCCGGCCGGTGAGATGCCACAGGCCGTCGCCGAGTGCCAGGGTGCCGTCGCCGACAGCTCCGCTGACCAGCTCGTAGAGAAAGAGTGCGTTCCCCCGGGACGAGCTCACCAGGGTCTCGAGAGCGGCGTGCTCGATCGGGTGCCTGAGGCAGCGGCGCAGGAGGTTCCGGACCTGTACGCGGGTGAAGGGGTGCACGGCGATACGGCGGGTGGAGTCGCTGCGGTCGATCGATTCGACCGCGTCGGACGGCGGTGCGCCGTCACGGACCGTGGCGATCAGGAAGACTGCCCGGGCCCACAGCAGATGGCCGAGCAGGACGGCCGATGCGCTGTCGAGCAGATGCAGGTCGTCGACAAGGAGCACGGCCCGCCGGGCGGCTCTCTGCGAGCCGTCGTTGCGCCCCGGGTGCAGTCCGAAGGTCCTTGCCGCGGCGTGGAACGCGGTGACGGCGTCGTCCGAGACGGCGTCGGAAGGCAGCAGGTGTGCCAGCGCCCCGAGCGGCAAGGTGGCCGCCGAGGCGGTGGCGACGGCCCGCTCGACCCGGTGGCCGTTTTGCGCGGCCAGAGTCAGACACTCCTCGGCGATGCGGCTCTTTCCCACTCCTGCCTCGCCGTGAATGAGCACAGCGGTGGTGGCAGGACTCTCCAGACAGGCGGCGAAGGCGTCGAGTTCGGCCTGCCGGGCGGTGAAGGGCCACCGCCGGCGCACGGGCGATGCCGGTTCCGAGGAGGGGCCGGACGGGAAATCCGGCCGCCCGAGGGGAAGGGCAGAGAACCGGTTGGACTTCACGCACTACTCCCTATCGTCCGGACACACGGTCCGGAGTAGCTGACGATGCGGCCGGGAGACCACTGCCAGCATGGACGTCTGATCGCCCATCGCGCATGAGTCGTGCCTACTCATACCCTCGTCCGGTGGGCGGCCGACGCCGTTCGACAGGCTGCCTCCTCCGGTCCCGCGGACCGTCCATGCGCTTCTCGTGGGGCACGGGTTCGGGGCACAGTGCCTGACCGAGCACCCGGCGATCGCGAACGCCGACCTTCGCGTAGACACGGTGCAGGTGATTTCCCACCGTGCGCACCGACAGGGCGAGTTGGTCCGCGATCTGGGCGTTGCCCAGGCCCCCCGCCGCCAGCAGCGCGATCTCCATCTCCCGGTCGGTCAGATTGTCCCGGACACCCTGCGGTGCCAGCCCAGGTGTACGGGCCCCGCACAGGGGTGCGAGCCGCTCCGCCCGTGCTCGGCAGGACGCCGCCGTTCGCTGTGATCCGTTGCGGCTGTGGGCCCCGGCTGCTGCCGTCCATGTCTCGGCCGCCATCAGCCGCGCGCCCATGACGTCCGCCTCTTCGGCACACCGCTCCAGCTCGGCGCCGGCGTGCGCGGCCAGCGCCCCGGCCGTACGGGCCCGGAGGGCGATCAGGGGGTTCGGGCAGCGGATCGCGAGTTCGGTCAGCTGCGGGTGGACGCCGTGGGCGTCACCCAAGCGGGCGACGTCGTAGAGGAGATGGGACGCGAGGGCCACCAGCCCGGTCCGAAGTGCTGTCCGCGCACCGTCGCTCAGCAGGGCGCGCGCATCGCCGTAGCGTCCCAGGGCAGCGGCCCGCCAGCCTTCGACGAGCCGGCATTCGGGACGTCGGTCGTGGTCGGGGAGCATCCGGTCGGCCTCGGCCCAGGCGTCGTCCGAAGACGCCCGGTCACCGGTCACAGCGCAGACGAGAGCCCGCCCTGCCTGCCCCCACCAGAGACCGGACAGGAAGCCCTGGTCCCGTGAGGTGGAGACGACCGAGGCGAACCAGTACCGGGCCCGCGCCATGTCGCCCTGGAGGTAGGCGATCCAGGCGAGGTCCGTGGCGGCACGGATCTGGGCGGTCCCCGCCCGCGTGTCCACCGCATGGTCGTATGCACGGTGGGCCAGGTCCTCCGCCTCGCCGAGCCGCCCGGCCTCCGCGAGCGTCCGGGCCCGCGCGCTGCGCAGCATGGCGGGGTGTGCCACGCTGGCCGCGCGGGCGCACTCGGGTCGTTCGGCGTGCTGATCCGCGGCGGCCAGGGCGTCGTCCGGGTGCCCGGACTCGGACAGGCAGTAGACGCTGGGAACGGCGGCCATCAGCGCGGTCCGCCGACTCCCGTCCGCCGCCGCCTCCTTCAACAGAGCGCGGGCCTTGCCGATGTCTCCGACAAGGGTCCACAGGGCTGCTTCGTTGGCCTTGAGCACGGCGGCGCTGTCGCCGTGGGGCGTACCACCGAGTTCCAGCTGGTTGATGGCGAACGCCTCGCCGATCCGCAGGAGGCCCTGGGCCAGATTCTGGGTGCGCAGCACCACGCCGAGCAGTCGTTCGTCGGGTGTGGTGGCCAGCTCCAGCGCGCGCCCCAACGCGTCCTCCGCCTGCTCGGGGCAGCCGCATGCGTGCTGGAACTCCCCGAGCAGCAGGTACGACTGGGCGTCGGGACGGACGTCGACCAGGGCAGTGGCGAGGCGCAGCGCGGCACGGAAGTCGTGTGCGTCGCGGGCGAGTTCGACTGCTTGCAGGAGGTCTTCCGGGGGGACCTCGACCGCGGCGTCGAGTCGCCAGAGCGTCGACCGCAGCAGCTCCGCTCCGGTCGGACCGTTGCCGCTGGGGACAGCGGCCAGCTCGGCTCGCGCCAGCAGCATCCTGCGCTTCCGGTGCAACGTGGCGGTGGTTCGCAGCACTTCGCCGTGGAGCGGATCGGTCAATTCGGCGAGCGCCTGCGGACCTTCCCCCTGAATGCGCAGCAGTCCGGCTTCTCGTAGCGTTTCGAGCACGTCCGGCGGGAAGAGCGCCGGCCGATCCGGTCCGCACAGGGAGAGATGCTCCAGCACGGCGTGGCTCGGTGGTGAGAGTGTCGCCAGGCGGAACCGAACGAGTTCCACGAGGCGCGGCGGCGGAGCGAGCGGGGTGGTGATCCGCCACAGCCCGGTCTCGCGTACCAACTGCCCCCCGTTCAGGGCTCCGCTGACAAGTTCCCTGAGGTAGAGGGGCCTTCCTCCGCTGACGCGATGGAGCTGTCGTGCGGTGCGCCGCTCCACCGGACCGTCGAGGACGCGTTCGATCAGGGTCTGCACGTCGGTCCAGGAGAGCGGTTCGAGAGGTACGAGGTTCAGGTCCCCGGCGAGGCGGGCGCTCGCGGACTCCTGGCGGCACTCCGGTGCGGCCGTGGCGATGAGCAGGAACTCGCCTGCTGCAAGGAGCGGTTGGAGAAGTCCGGCCGACTCGTCGTCCAGCAGGTGAATGTCGTCCAGGAGGAGCACCGGCGGGCGCCGCCCACGGCCTTCGGCCGTCCGGGGCCGGTCGGTGCGGAGTGTGAGGCGGCCGTGCGGGCCCGGAGAGAGCAACGGAGCCAGCGCACCGAGCGCCACGGAACGTGAGGCGTGGGTCGCTGCGGCCCGGATGACCGGGTGTCCGAGTCGGGTGGCCCCGGCGCCGGCCGGGCCGCGGATGATGACGCCGCGACTGCCTGGAGCGGTCAGGAGGTCTGTGGCGCCTGCCAGTTCGACCGTCCTGCCGATGAGCGGCCACGGCGGTGCGAGGGGGGTTGTGGTCATGTGCTTCTCCAGGGAGCGGCATGGGTGCGCGACGGGTGAGGTGCGTGTCGCGTGCCGTCCGGCGTGCGTGAGGGGTGGCGAGCGGTTGTGCACAGAGCGGCGCTGGGTACGGAGAACCAGGATTCTCAGCGTTCGACCCGGGCGTGTGGCGCGGAGACCGCTGCGGCGGTCGGTGGCGGGAAGGGGCCGGGTCTGGAAGCCGGGTAAGGGGCTAGATCCAGCCGATCGCGTAGCGGAAGGCGATCGACTTGAGAGCGGGCGCACGCCAGGGCCGGGTCGCCGCGAGGTGTCCCCGTGTGTCCGCTGCCAGGTGGAGGCTCGAGCACAAGGACATGATCAGCTCCTCTGCACCATGGTGGCTCAGTGGTCCAGCCACTGGATGGTCGATTCCAGTCATTCACACATGTGCGTGAACCGTCAAGATTGCGGACGCGAGGACGCGGTGCCGCAGAGTTTGTTGATCGTTTGAGCATCAGGTGCGATCTCTGCTCAACCGGCGTCTCCCGCAGGCGAGTTGGATGACCAGGGTGCGGAACCCTCCCTGAGCGTCACGAAGGCGAAGGTGTTTGCGGTGGACGAGCCGGACGAAGTGCCTCTCGATCGCAAGCAACCGGTACCCCTGTCTCGGTAGGGCCGGGACCCATGGCGCTGGACGTCTCCACAGGTCGTGCTGAGAAGATCAGTGGCGTACCGTCCGAGCCACCGGGGAATCGTGGCCGACCGGTGGGACGAAGGAATCCGGTGGGACGAAGGAATGAGGACAGAGGTGTCAGTGGAACCGATCTCCCGGGAATCCGCGGTCGACCAGCTCGAGCGACGTCTGCAGGAGGACATACTCGGAGGCCGGTACGCCGTGGGCACCCTCCTTCCTCCGGAACGCGAACTGGCCGCCCGGTACGGCGTGAACCGGAACACGCTCAAGCATGCGTTCGTACGACTCGTCCAGGTCGGTCTCGTGGAGACCCGCCACGGTGTGGGCACGCGTGTCCGGGACTTTCACCGGCTGGGAAGTGCGGATCTGCTTCCGGCCCTCGTCGTCGCGTATCCGGCATGGCTGGCCGAGGTCTTCGAGGTCCGGCAGAGCGTGGGTGCGCTGATCGCGGTCCGGGCGGCGGCGGAGTCCTCCCCGGAGGATCACGCGGATCTGCGCCGGCAGGTGAAGGCGGTCGGTGAGGCGCAGTCCGTGGACGACGCGCAGCTCGCCGACGCCGAGTTCCATCGCCTGCTGGCGGTGGCTTCCCGCAACCGGGTCTACACCCTGCTGACCAACACGCTGCTCAACGCGTACCTGCCGTTGCGAGCTGCTCTCTCGGAGCCCTTCCGGGACGCGAAGGTGGCTGCGGCACGGCTGGAGCCTCTCGCGGAGGCCGTGTGTGCGCGCGACACCCAGGCCGCCCGCGAAGCGTCCGAGGCCTATATGGCGGAGACCGAACGCCTGATGACTGCCGGCCTGACATCGCGGTCATGAACGTGTCCGCCGCCGCCGGCGGTCCCCGCCCGAACCGTCGACGCCGGCGGCGAGCCCGGGCGGTCGGAGCTTGTGCTGCGCACCGGCTCCGACCACCCGGCGCCGAGGGCGGGACCTGAGCACGGCCCGGCGCCGCCGGCGCACAACAGACCGGTCTCCGCGACGAGTTCAGCGATCACATGCTCCGGTCATCCCTTGACGGCGCCGGAAGTGAGCCCCTGGACGATGTGGCGGCTGGCGAAGGCGAAAAGGACCATCGTGGGCAGGATGGTGAGCACGGCCGCCGCCGACATCGACCCCCAGTCGATGTTGAAGCTGGAGATGAATCCGTTCAGCGCGGTCGGGACGGTCTTGTTGGCATCGCTGTTCATGAGAGTCACCGACAGGAACAACTCGTTCCAGCAGTTGACGAAGTTGAAGATGAACGCGGCCACGATTCCCGGACGCATCACCGGCAGCAGTACCCGGAACAGCGCCCCGAACCGAGACAGGCCATCGATCATGGCGGCTTCCTCGAGCGCGTCCGGGATGTTCTCGAAGAACCCCCGGAGCATCACCGTGCAGAACGGGATGCACACGGCGATGTACACGAGGGCGAGCCCGAGCCGGTTGTCCACCAGCCTGAGGTCCGTCATGAGCAGGTACAGCGGCCCGAGTGCGATGAAGGAGGGGATCATCTGGGTGACGAGCGCGGCCATCAGCAGGGCGGTCTTCGTGCGGAACTCGAAGCGCGCCAGCACGTACGCGGACAGCATCGAGATCACAGTGGCCACCACGCCGGCGACGGTGGCGACCACGAGGCTGTTGGTGAGGTACGTGCCGAAGTCGGCCGTGCCAAACAGCTCGCTGTAGTTCTGCAGCGAGAAGTGCTCGGGCCAGTAGGCGATCGGAAACGCGAAGATGTCGCCCGGTGCCTTGAGCGAGGTGACCGTGATCCAGTACAGAGGGAACACGGTGAACAGCAGCCACACTCCCAGGAAGGCGACCTTGACGGCCCGGCCGGCCGGTGTCTCCTTGCCGATCATGACTTCACCTCGCGCTTCTCACGTGTGGCCAGCAGGTAGAACGTCGCGAACAGCAGCAGCCCGGCCACCACGATCAGTCCCAGCGCGGAGGCTTTGCCGTAGTCGCCCTGCTGCGTGATCTTGATCATCCAGGTGGTCACGATGTGCGTCTCGTCGTTGGGGCCGCCGCCTGTCATACCGAAGATCAGGTCCGGGAAGTTGAAGATCCAGATGATCCGCAGCAGGACGGTGAGCGCCAGCGTGGTCCTGATGTAGGGAATCGTGATCTGGAACAGGGTGCGCGCCTTGCCGGCGCCGTCCAGGGCCGCCGCTTCGTAGAGCTCGTCGGGGATCGACTGCAACGCGGCCAGAATCATGATCGCGAAGAAGGTGACGCCGTACCAGACATTGGCGATCAGCACGGCGGTCATCGCCGTGTCGGGATCGGACAGCCATGCGATCGGTTCGTCGATCAGTCCTGCCTTCTGGAGCAGGTCGTTGACGACACCGAACTCGCTGTTGAACATCCAGCGGAAGAGGATGCCGATGAGGAACCCGGAGATCGCCCAGGGAAAGAAGATCAGTGCCTGGTAGAGACCGCGGAACCGGAAGTGACGGCGCAGCCACAGGGCGAGCGCGAAGCCGATCACCAGCTGGGGCACGATCGAACCGCCCACCCACAGGGCTGTGTTGCCGAGCACGGTGCCCCAGGCGGGGTCGGCGAAGACATCCCGCAGGTTCTTCAGGCCAACCCAGGAGGTGTCGGTGAGGTCCGTCAGCTTCCAGTTGCGGAAGGCCATCTGGCCGCCCGCGAGCACCGGGTAGTAGGTGAAGACGGCGACGAAGACGGCGGCCGGGGCCATGAACGCGGCGATGAGCAGTCCGCGGCGGGTGGTGAACTCCGTTCTGCGGCCCCGGCGGGGCGCCGCGGGGGGTGCGGCGCCGCCTTTGCGGGAGGTGCGCCCCGGCTTTGTCTTCGTCGTGGAGGCGGTGGTCACTGCTGCTTCCACTTCTCGGTCCAGTAGGTGTCCCAGCCGGCCAGGAGCTTCTGGGGTGTCAGCTTGCCGAGGACCATCTTCTGGATGTCGGTGTCGGCCCTCTGCTGCCACTCGGTCCACCAGGCGACGCCGCGCGGCTGAGTGACCACCAGGTACTTGCCCGGGTTCTCCGTCATGGTGACGTAGCTGGCCCAGGGGCCGGTCTTGTAGAAGGGGTCCTCGGTCGCCGACTTCAGGATCGGCACCAGGCTGTTCGCCTTGGTGAACTTCGCCGACGCCTCGCTCTGGGACAGGAATTCGACCAGCTTGACGGCCTCGGCCTTGTGCTTGCTGCCCTTGGCGACACCCCATCCGGCGGTGGCCAGCGGCTGGACGGTCTTGCCGCTCGGACCGGCCACCAGGGGCGCGGTGCTCCACTGGTCGGCCGAGATGGATTTGGACTCCGAGACGGTGGCGATCACTTCGGGATCCTGGAGCAGGAAAGCCGTGGAGCCGTTCGAGAAGCCCTGGACCATCTCGGGGTAGCCCCACGAGACGGACGACTTCGGCGACGCGCTCCGGAAGAGCTCGAGGTAGGTCTCCATGGCGTCGAGCGCGCCGGGTGCGGAGAAGATCGTGCCGCCGTTCTTCAACCGGTAGCCGTTCGCGGGGTCGACGTCGTCGGCGACGTACGCCTCGATGATCGCGGAGGCGTTTCCGTTGGCGTTCGCGCCGCCCCGGAAGGCGTAGCCGTACCGGCGCTCGGACGGGTCGTGGAGGGCGGAGGCCTGCTTCAGCAGGTCATCCCAGGTGGCGGGCGGCTTGTCGAAGCCGGCCTTCTTGACCAGGTCGGTGCGGTAGAAGAGGCTCAGGCCGTAGAAGCCGTAGGGGACGAAGTAGGTCCGGCCCTTGGCGTCCTTGGAGGCCTTGACGGTGTTCTCCGTCATGGCCTGCCAGCCTTTCCAGCCGTCCAGGTCCTTCTTCATGTCGTACAGCCAGCCATTGTTCGACCAGGGGCCGACGGTGATGTCTCGCACCTCGAGGGTGTCCACCCCGCTGCCGGACTGGAGCATCTGCTGGATCTTCTGGTCGGCCTGCTCGGTGGGTGGCGAGACCAGGTTGACCTTGATCTTGGGGTTCTTCTGCTCGAAGTCGGCTATGAGGTCCTTGAGCAGGTCGGTGCGGGCGGGGTTGGTCAGGCTCTCGACCATGTTGAGGGTGACGGTCCCGCCTGCTGTGGGACTCATCGTGGAACAGCCCGTCAGGATCATCGCGGCGGCGGTGCCGATGGCGAGGACTGTCGTCGTCTTTCTCATGGTGCGACCTCGTTCGGGGAGGGGAGAAGGGGCGTGCGGGCGCCGCTACGGCGCGACGTGTGATGCGCGGGCCGTCCTGGCCCACTCGCCGAGAATGGGCACACAGGCCTCGGCGAAGTACTCGTAATCGGCAGCGGTGTTGTAGACGTGGGCGGACAGGCGCAGGTATCCGACGCCGTCGAAGCTGGTGAAGGCCGCCTCCACGCCCAGTTCTTCGGCGACCCGGTCGCGCAGCGCGTCGGCCTCGACGCGGCTCGCGCCCAGTGCGGCGGGCAGCCGCACCAGCCGCATGCCCGGCACGGGCATACCGACGTCCACGGGTTCGTCCGAACCGGTCACCTCGGCGAACGCGGCAGCGATGATCTGCTCGGCGTAGGACGCCAGATCGTCCATGTAGCGGCGTGCTGTGTCCCAGCCCCAGGTCTGCTCGATGAAGTTGAGGGCCGTGTGTGCCGCGAGATAGGCGGTGGCGTCCACCGTGCCCTGCTGGTCGAAGCGGTCGGGATAGGGATCGGCCGCCCCCCAGGAGTCGATCAGCGGGAAGAGCTGCTCACTCAACGGGCCCTGGGCGACCAGCGCCGCTGTGCCGCGCGGGGCGCAGCCCCACTTGTGAAGGTTGCCGACCCAGAAGTCGGCCTGGACGCCGGTGAGTGGGGCGGCGATCAGACCGGGTGCGTGCGCGGCGTCGACGAGGAACGGGATGCCGCGCCGGTGTGCCTCCGCGCCGATCAGGTCCACCGGCATTCTGCGCGCCGTCGGTGAGGTGATCTGGTCCACCACGACCAGGGCGGTGTCCTCGCTCAGCTCCGCCGCAACCGCCTCGTAGGCCTGCTGCTCGCCGGCGTTCAGCGGCACTCGGGCGGTGCGGACCCGGCCGCCCCAACGCCGCGCGAGCCGTTCCGCGCCCATGGTGACGGCTCCGTACCCGTGATCGGTGACGACGATCTCCCCGTGGTGGCGGTGCGTCAGGGAGGCGTAGACGACGCTCACTCCGGCGCTCGCGTTCGGCACCAGAGCGAGGCGGTCGGGGGCGGTGCCGAGGAAGGCCGCGAGGTCGACGCGGGTGGTGGCGATCCGCTGGGGGAGCGCCGGGAACCACACCACGGGTGAGCGTTCCATCTCCGCACGCAGCCGGTGCTGCCGCTCCTGCGCCACCAGCGGGACCGCTCCGAACGAACCGTGGTTCAGATGCCGCAGTTCGGGGTCCAGCGACCACGCCAGGGCGGCGGGTCGGCCGTCGGCCAGCATGAGAGGGCTGGGCGCGGTGGTGACCTCGGTCTCGCTCACTTGACCCCACTTCTGCCGGGTGTGGACGCGTCTGGGACATCAGACGCCGTCCGAGAGACGTATGATGACTCGGCATCCTGGCATGGCGGAATCGGGCCTTCAAGGGTTGGTGCACGACAAGTCATCTGATGAATCTGTCGGATGTGTAGAAGTCATTTGATGTCTCGCCTCGGTACAGTGCAGCGGGGACACGGCCATGGAGCCGGCCCGTCAGGGGAGGAGACCGATGTCCGCAGTAGACAGGGCCTTTCACGGCCTACGGCACATGATCGGCACCGGGCGCCTCGGCGCGGGTGAGCGCCTTCCGCCCGAGGGCGATCTCTGCGAGGAACTGGGCGTTTCGCGCGGGTCGTTGCGTGAGGCCGTGCGGATGCTTGCCGCCCTTGGCGTCATCGAAGCCCGGCACGGGTCCGGCACCTACGTCTCCCAGCTCAGGCCTGAGGACGTCATCGGCAGTCTCTCCCTGACCCTCGAACTGCTACCGCTGACCGGGCTCTTGGAGGTCTACGAGATCCGGCGGGTTCTGGAGGCACATGTCGCCGCCCAGGCCGCCGCACGGTCCACACCGGAGACGGTGGCTGCCCTCTTCGCGCTCATCGAGACGATGGAGGCCACCGACGACCCCACCGAGGCATCGGAGCTCGACCACCGTTTCCACGCGGAGATCGCCCGGATCGGAGGCAACCCGACGCTCGCGTCCCTGCTGTCGGTCTTCCGCGCCCGCTCGCGCAAGTACCAGGTCTTCACCCTTCCCGAGGGGCCGGAACTGCGCCGCAAGAGCGACGAGGACCACCGGATCCTCGCAACGGCCATCGCCGACCACGACCCGGTCGCAGCCGCGGGCGCGGCTCAGGCTCACGTTGCCCAGACGGAACGGTGGCTACGGGCGTTCATGCCCCCGGTGGAGGAGGACGTGGACGCGGATTGAGGGCGCGCCGCGCCCGGGCCTATCCGAAGAACCCCGTAGAGATGAACGCCGGCAGTTACGCCCAACACCAACCCGCTCACCAGATCGGCCCCGAACGGCCGCCCGGCCCGACGGACCTATCTGCGGAGCGAGCCACAACCACGACCGCGGGCCGACGAACGCGGCTCGACCGCCGACGACGCCCTCAAGAACGGCACGGGGCCCAGCACGCAAAGGTTTCTCAGTATGAATTTCGCCGTGTCCCCGGACGAAGTGCGCTCCGCGTTCGGGCTGACGGGTGTCGTCTACTTCCCCCGCTGCAGTGGCCCGCACAACCAGCTCAACGACCGCGCGGCGCGCTTGCTGAGCAGCATCGGCCTACCGGACACCGAATGGTTCATGTCCAAAGCCGGCCTCCGCGCCGAGGACTCCATCAAACTCACCGCGTGGTACGGCGACAGGGGGACGGTGCCCAAGGAGTGCCACGACTGGCTGGTGCTGGGCATGTTCGCCGACACCGTGCTCGCGCTCGCGCCGGACACGGGCACGGTTTACGCCCTCGGCGACGGTGAGACGCAGCTCGTCCACACGGCGCTCCACCGTGACGTCGAATCGCTCGTCCACTCTCTGACCAAGTTCCGGATTCTCCAGCAGGAACTGGAAGCCAGTGACGGCGAAGACGTGGAGCAACGCGTGGACGCACTCCGTGCCGAGATCACTGAGTTCGATCCTCTGCCTTTCCAGGACGAGGGCTCGCAGTGGCACCTGACCTTCGAGGAAGTCATCGACGGCATCTGGTAGCGAGAAGACTGTCTGCGTGCGGCACGCGTTGCGTGACCTGCCGCCAGGCAGATGGAGCGGTCCTACCAGCCCATGTCCCGGGCCACCTCGGCCTGCGCGGCGGCGACTTCCTCGCTCGTCGAACCGGCGATGTCGGCATCGACGTCGAACTCCAGCCGGGGCAGCAGGTCCGTCAGGGCCTGCTTCTGCGCGGGGTGGGTGATGGGGACCGCGTCGAGATCGGTACTCAACTCACCAACCAGTCGAACAGGACGACGGCGTCGGCATGCCACAGCAGGACGTTCACCGTCGGCAGGTCGGGTTCCACTAGTTCATCCTGCATGGTCAGGCACTGGACGCTCTGCGTCTTGCGCAAGAGGCCGTCAGCAACCGACGATTCGAACGTGAGACCTTCAGTCCAAGCTTTTGTCGCCGACGGCCCGCTCCCCGATGGGGACGCGAGTGAAGAAGAGATCGACCGGCGCGGCCAGCAGCTCAGCGCGATCCTGAAGCCGGTCACCGGAGACGAAGCGCGGGCGCTGCTCGCCTGCTTCGGCCCGGACGACTGTTACGGCGTCGCCTGGACGCTCCTGCACCTCATCGAGACCGGCCCGAACCCCGTTTTGACCACCGCTCCCGAGCCTGGCGGGAACGAGTGGCGCCAGCGGCTCTATGACCGCGCCGAATTTCTGCTCACGCCTGGCTGCACAGCCTGCGTTTCTGCGGATGTCACGGACGGCGCACGGCGGATTCGCTGAGGATTCCGCCGTGCGCCGTCATCCCTTGTGAGGGTTCACTGCAGTGTTCCGACTAGCCCTCGTGTCCCTTGGGACCGTCGTGGCCGTTCGGCTTGTCGCCGTAGCCGTAGTGCTCGCCGGGCTTGCCGTCGTGACCGGGCTTGTCGCCGTGGTCACCGTGACCGGGCTTGTCGCCGTGGTGCTGCCCGTGGCCGGGCTTGTTGTCGTGACCCGGCTTGCCGCCGTGGTCCTGGCCGTGGCCGGGCTTGTTGTCGTGGCCCGGCTTGTTGTTGCCGTCGTGGCCGCCCACGGGGCCGCCGTTGCCGCCCGCGGTGTTGCCGGAGGTGTTGCCCTGCGTGTTTCCGGAGGTGGTGTTGCCCGCGGTGTTCCCGGAGGTGTTCCCGGACGAGTTGCCCGCGGTGTTCCCGGAGGTGTTGCCCGCGATGTTGCCCGAGGTGCCGCCGCTGACGACGCCGACGACGGGTCCGCCCAGCAGGCCTCCGCTGACCAGACCACCACTGAGCAGACCGCCACTGGTGGTCGTACCGGTCGTGGTGCCCGTGGTGGTACCCGTCGTCGTGCCTGTGGTGGTCGTACCGGTGGTCGTGCCGGTGGTCGTACCGGTGGTGGTGCCGGTGGTCGTACCGGTGGTGGTGCCGGTGGTGGTGCCGGTGGTGGTGCCGGTCGAGCACCCGCTGAGGAAGATCCTGTTGTTGTTGAGCGTCACCTCGCCGTTACGGGCGAGGGCCCGGCCCTCGATGTTCGCTCCTGCGTTCACGAAGATCGAGGTGAGAGCCATGATCGTGCCGACGAAGGTGGTGGTGGTGCCGATGGTCGCCGAACTGCCGATCTGCCAGTACACGTTGCACGGCGAAGCGCCGTTCGTGAGGAGGATCCGGCTGCTGGTTGCCGTCGTCAGGGCTTCAGGGATCTGGAACACCCAGACCGCATTGGGGTTTCCGCCGGCGTTCAGGACCAGGTCACCGGTGAGTCCGACACCCGAGGTGGCCCGGTGGACACCCGGAAGCAGCTCCTGGCCTCCGCCGATTCCGGCCGGAAGCGCGAAGTCCTGGGCCTGGCCGGCCGCCTGGTTGTACGCCACGACCAGATCGCTCTTGGCCTGTGCGGCCTGAGCGTCCGCCGGATGCACGGCACCGAGCACCAGCCCGGGCGGGAAGCCCGTGATGGCCGGGTTCGGGTGCGTCCCGAGGTCGTTGCTGAGCACTGTGGGGCCGGTGTTGGTGACTCCCTGGCCTGCCAGAACCGAGTAACTCGCGGCAGTGCCCAGAGGTACGGGGATCGCGATGGCCATCGCCTGCGTAGACGTCATGACGACCATCGCTGCGGCAACCGTCGTGGCAAGGGCCGAGGCCAGAATGCCTGACAAAGTACGGCGGTTTGCCGCTTGACGGATCTTCAGCTTCATCTAAGGGCCAATTTCTGTGGGGGGCCGTGGCGCACCGGGCCCTAACCGACAGCCCGGAAGCCTTGCTGATGCCGATGAATATTACGCAGGAGATTCCCCGAGGCAACGATGAAAAATCGAAAATGGGGTAATTGGTAAACGGTCGACGGCGCGATGGGCCATGCATATTCGTGAATGCATATCGGCGATCATCCGACATACCCGCCGAATGCGCGGCTTCCGCAACACGGATGAGGGATATTCACCCGCCTGCCCTCCTGGCCGCACATACAAAATGACGTCCGGCCAGGAGAATTCAGAACTCGCCGCCGGGTGGGCGTGGCGATCAATGCATCGCAGCACTGGCAATGGGTCCTGGGGCAAGATGCGGACCGGCCGGCCGCACACCGCCGGCGGTGCTCTCGAGGCCCCTGCAGGGGGCGGTCTGGGGCGGGCGGATGTGGGCTGTGGTGGGTGAATTGGAGAAACGGGCGGTGCAGGGGCCGTGGAAGGTGCTGGAGCGGTGGTCGGTGTCTGTCGGACGCGGTCCCGCCTCAAGGGCTGTCCAGGGCTGTTGCTGTGGCTGCACCGCCGCGAGGACGGCGTGGCTCCGCGTTGGGCTGACGATCGGTTGTGATGATCAACTGCCGCATAGGGCTGTTAATGAGCACTTTGAGTGATTTGGACGTGATGGGGTATCTCGGGCGATGCGGAAACGTTGGTGCCTGCGTGGAGCCACGTGAACTATGGGAACGCAACACGCTTCTGGCTGAGGCGTTCTGCAGTACGAATGACCGAGTGCGCGAGGCGCAGGCGGTGATGGATGAGGCGCTAGCCAGCCGGACGAGGGCATTGGCCGCGTTTGCCGTGACTGTCGGCAGCGACGGGGCGGTGGCCGACCTGATGGGGCTGAACGAACGCGAGGTACGCATCGCACGTCGCACGGTCGGCAAGGAGGACGCCCGCGCCGTCGCCGACCACTTGCTCAGCCCTCTGACAGAAGCGCCCACCCCGCAGGTGTCACCCGTCCCGGATCCCGTTTGGGAGCCGCATGCCGACACAGTGCCCGCCCATGTGCCCCATCAGCGCCCGGAAGCAGTAACGCCTGCCCATCCGCCCATGGAAAGTGGCGTTGCGGATGCCCCGGTGTCCTGGACGCCTGGGATGGACTCCGTATTGCAGTGGAGTTGCCAATCCGGCCTTGATCTTCAGACCGTGGCGGAAGAACTCGGCCTGAACTCCAAAGACCTGCTTCTGCGAGCGCAGATGCTTGCCGCCGAAGGACGACTGATGCCGAATGTGCCGGCGTACGACGCGAACCGTGCCGGCCGCCACCGCCGGCACGGCTCCATGCAATACAGCTCAGTCCCCGACAGCCCCGAGACCTTGTACAGCTCGCCAGGCCCTTACGGTTGAACTTGGTGAAGACCCCGCGTATTTGGGGTGCCGGCGCGGTGTGCTCGTGTCCGTCGAGCGTGGGGGAGGGAGGCGGCATTCGGTTTCGGCCGCTGGCCAAGAGTGGGGGCCTCAGCGCTCCGCAGCGTAGGCAGCTGATCAGTGGGAGGCCGTCTGTTCGTCTTCCGGCTCCCAGCCCGGCCAGTGCAATTGGCGGTGAGTGAGTTGGTGACCGACGCCTGCAGATAGGTGCCGGGACCGTTCCTGCTGAACCTGGCGATCGGCGGGGGCGTCGGCCAGGTGAGCGTGTGGGCCGACAGCGCCACGCTGCCATCGGTGCTTGCTGACCGGCCCGGACCGGGTCGGTCAGCACGGCCTCGAGATCGTGATGGCGGTGTGCCAGAGCTTCTGCGTTCTCCGGGAACCGATGGGTGTCGGTTACTCCATCCGTTCGTCAGCGGAGTCCCAGGTCAACGACCTGGTTCTACTCGGGGTCGGGTGTGGTGGCGATCAAGATCTGTGCGGCCTCGGTGATGTTGTCTGCGCGGACGGCGCGGGCCATTGCTTCGCGGGCGGCGTCGGCGGTGGTGTCCGGGGGAATCACGAGCAAGGCAAAGTGGTCGTTGTCGCCGCGGGTGATGAGGACGGTGTCGTCGCCGACCGGGTCGGAGTCGAGGTGCACGACTTGGTTGTCGATGACCAGGCGGGTGGGGAGGCCGTTCCAGGCGGATGCGTCCACGCCGACCCGGGTGATGGGCCCGAGATGCTCGGTCACTGTACGGATCAGTGCGGGCAGCTCGGTCTCGATGTCGCGCGTGCGGGGCCACCACGCGCCGTCCAGGAGCCCCTCCCGGGACCGCGTGGTCTCCAGCCGCAGCAGGGCCGTACCCGGGTTGACCGCCTGGTGGATCGCATCCGGCAGGAGCAGTGGGGGCCTGTGGGGAATGTCGGAGTCAGCCATGTGGTCCGCCCGTCTACGGAGTACGGCGTGCTTCGTCGCAGGTCCTTCACCGGTGCCGATCTGCGATGTACGCCGGGCCGCCGTCGTTCCACGGTACTCCTGCAGCCCGCACCGCCGCTCTCGACAGTGCCTGCCCGGAAAGTTCCTGGTCGCACCGGTCATAGTCCATCGAACGGGCGTACAGTGAAAGCACCGGGAGTACTTCGCACACCGGCTTTCACGCGGGTGTCATTTCCGGCGATCGCCTAAAAACCGGGCTGCAGACGGGCAGTCCGGGGGCAGGTCCGCATGATGACCACGACACTCGATCGGACCGCGCCCCGCGATCTCGCCGCGGAGTTCCCGGCACGCTTGTCTCTCACCCCGAAAACCACACTCGCCGGCCAGCTGGACGGGGCCTGGTGGCCCCGCTCCCGCGACCTCGCAGCCGAACTCCCACCACTCGCCGCCGCCCTGGCGGAACCCTGGGGCCGCATCACCCGTGTCACGGTGAGCCCCACCCGCTGGCCGGTTGTCCCGCACACGGTTGCCGTGGACGGGCGCGTGCTGCACGTGGGCTGGTTCACGGAACAGGACCCCGACAAGCTGATTCTGCTCTCCTACTCCGTCGGCCGCTGGGACCTCCTCGTCATCCCGCCCGAGACCGCACCCGCTGCCGCGGCCCGCCTGATGGCCGCCGCAGCGATCCCCGGCAGCGTCCTCACCGCCGGCGTCCTGATGGCCGACGAAGCCGGCATCGTCCGCGGCATCCGGGACGCCGTGCGCCGGGAAGCCACCTGGGAGAGTGAAGGCGGGGCCTGCATGTCCCCGTTCGGGACCCCGATGGGCAGACGCGCCGTCCCGGTGCACGGAAGCACCTGGAGGTGAGCGACATGGGGACCATCGTCTTCATCGGGCTGTTCATCCTCGCGACCGCGGCCGGGATGTGCTGGATCCACCTGCTGAACGCCCAGCACGACGCGCGGATCGCGGCTCACCACTTCAGCGACCCCCTGCCGAGACCTCCCGGTCTGCCGGACGACACCGGTCGTCGCGCCCACCGCACGGATGCCGGCGGGTGAGGCACAGACCTTCCTCCGACCGGGGGCAGCGGGCGGGCGCCGAAGCGCCCACTCGCCGGCCTTTTGCCCACCCTGAAAGGAGCGCGGCCACGTGAGGCACATCGAGACGCGGACACTGCCATCGCCCGGGCACGCCGAGGTACGGATCATCGCGCACACGCCCGAAGCCGCCCGAGCGGTCGCGGAAGCCCTTCGCGGCTTCTTCGCCGGAACGGAACAGCGCAGCTATCCCGGCCTCGACGGCGACACACGCCTCCACCTCACCGTGGACACGGCAACCCCCGCCGGCCCGGAACGCACTTGGCTGGCCGCCGGCCGGAACTCCGTCCGTGTCGCAGCCCACTCCGACGAGACCAACCTGAGCCCCGACGTAACGCGGCAACGATCTGCTCACAGCGCCACTGGCTGACGCTTCCGATCTCCTCGACCTCGGGACATGGCTTTCACCGTCCAAGCGCGGGCCCGAGAACGGCACTTCGAGCCGTAGCGGGCGCTGCGGCCGAGGTCCGGTAGCGACCCGGTCGGGCTGGTCCCTTATGCCAGTGCGTTCATGCCAATGCGTTCACTGCGGCTGCGAAGACTCGTGGCAGGCGTTCGGCCGTGGGCACGATGTGCGGTGCGAGCGCGGGTTGTTGTCGGGCCCGCACCAGGAGTTGGGTCAGCAGGCGGTGGCGGCGGGTCGCGGTCTTCCAGTCGGTCTCGTAGCGCCACGGTGTGCCTCGGCGCACGTTGTGGACCAGGGCCTCGGCGCCGGCGAAGGCGAGGGAAATGCCTTCGCCCGTGAGCGCGTCGATGTATCCGGCGGCGTCGCCCACGAGCAGTACCCGGCCCCGAAATCTGGCGCGGGCGGTTTGGCGCAGCGGCCCCGCGCCTCTCACCACGGTCGCGGCCGCTTCAGCAGGGAGGCGGGCGGCGAGCTCGGGGAAGTGCGCCAGCTGGGTGTCGAAGGGGGCCCGATGGGCGGTGAGCAGGGCGACACCCACGAGTTCGGGGCCGAGCGGGGTGACATACGCCTCCGCATGCGGTCCCCAGTGCACCTCGACATGCGCAGACCAGGGGGGCACAGCGTAGTGACGGCGCAGCCCGTACCGGGGTGTCCCGGAGGGCTGCGCTGCCAGGCCGACGGAGCGGCGCACCGGTGAGTGCAGTCCGTCGGCGCCCACCAGCCACTTGGCGCGAAGACCTGTGCCGGGGACGGAAACACCTGTGGTGTCTTGCTGTACGTCCTCCACTCGCACGGGCAGTACAGGCACACCCTCCTTGAGAACGGCCTGGTGCAATGCGCTGTGCAGACTGGTGCGGCGCACACCGAGGCCGGGGCCTTGGCGGAACGATGCCTGAACCCGGCGTGTGCCCTGGACGTAGCGGATGCCGGTGATGGGGTGTCCGGCGACGTGCAGACCGAGGGTGGTGAGGGCGTGGACGGCGCCGGGCATGAGCCCCTCGCCGCACGCTTTGTCGACCGGCGCCTGACGTGGCTCTGCGATCACGGTGTCGAGACCGGCGCGCGCGGCGTACAGGGCGGTCGCCAGTCCTGCCGGTCCGCCTCCCGCGATCAGCAGGTCGTGGCCGCCGTTCACGCGGGCAACGCCTGTGCGAGGGCTGTGTTCTCGCAGCGGAGACGGACCGTGAGCAGCATGGCGTTGGCCAAAGTGAACGCTGTCGCGGTCAGCCACGCGGAGTGAACCAGGGGTAGGGCGGCGATCTCCACCACGACGGCGACGTAGTTGGGGTGACGTAGGAAGCGGTAGGGGCCGGCGCTGATCAGACGCGCTCCGGGAACGACGATGACGCGTGTGTTCCAGTACGGCCCGAGTGTGGTGATGCACCACCAGCGCAATGCCTGGGCCAGCAGGGCCAGCGCCAGCATGGACCATCCCAGGGCGGGGAGGAATGGGCGGTGGGCGAGGATGGGTTCGAGGAGACAGCACACGAGCAGGCCCGTGTGCAGGGCGACCATGACCGGGTAGTGGCCGCGGCCGTACTCCACACCGGCGCGAGCCAGGGTCCATTCCCCGTTGCGCCGGGCGACGACGAGTTCGGCGACACGTTCGACGGCGACGGCCAGGACAAGAAGCGTGTACCAGTTCATAGGGCCGCTCACCAGCGCAGCAGGACGAGTTCGGAGCAGAACCCGGGGCCCATCGCCATCAGCAGGCCCCATGCACCGGGCTCCGGCCGACGGAACTGCCAGGTGTTCTGCAGGATGTGCAGCACGGAGACGGACGACATGTTCCCTACCGTCGCGAGTGAGTGCCACGCGCTGTCCAGGGCGTCGTCGGGCAGGCCGAGGGTGTCGGTCACCGCGGAGAGCACCTTGGGGCCTCCGGGATGGCACAGCCAGGTCTCGATGTCGTCGACGGTGAGGCCGTGTTCACCCAGGAACGCGCGCAGGTGCAGGCCGAAGTGGTCCCGCACGATGCCAGGGACACCGGCGTCGATCACGACGCGAAACCCGCTGGCGCCGATGTCCCATCCCAGGAGCTGCTCCGTGTCCGGATACAGCCGACTGCACGTCGCGACCACTGAGGGCCCGGCGTTGCCCGGCTCGATGGCGGCACCGTCGGCGCAGTTGCTTCCGCGTGCGACGAGCGCTGCCGCGCCGTCGCCGAACAAGGCGCCGGCAATGAGGTTGGCGGGGGAGTGGTCACGCTGTTGGAGCGTCAGCGAACACAGCTCGACGGTGAGGAGTACGGCGGTGTCGTCGGGATGGCCTCGCAGATAGTCGTGAACCCGGGACAGCCCGGCTGCCCCAGCAACGCACCCCAGCCCGAACACCGGCAGCCTCTTGATGTCGGGCCGCAGCCCCACGCGTCCGGCGAGACGGGCATCGAGTGACGGGGCGCCGATGCCGGTGATGGAGGCGCACACCAGCAGGTCGACGTCGGCCGGCTCGAGTCCTGCATCCTGCAGCGCGCCGGTGAGGGCTTCCTCCCCCAGTTCGAGGCCCGCAGCCATCCAGGCGTCGTTGCACTGACCGAAATCGCGGAGGTCGGAGTATCGCTCGATCGGCAGGGTGAGGTGGCGCGTGCGTACGCCGGCGGACGCGTGAAGGCGACGCAGCACAGCGCGGTCGGCCCCCGGGGGCAGGCACAGATCACCGATCGGTTCCGTGAGGTCGTCCTGCGCGTAACGGTGCGGCGGCAGTGCGGTGCGGACGGCCGCGATCTTGGTGGCCTTGGCGGGCGTGGTCGGCCGGGGCGGCGCGGTACGGACGGAGAAGGCATCAGCACCGGTGATGACGGGGACACGCATGTCGGTAATGCCTTCCTCGGGGCACATGACTTATACCTGCACTCGTGTCTCTACACCCGTCCGAGGCCCTTGCCCCCACGACACACCGCATCCCGGCGCTGCTGCGCTCCTGCCACCTGGAGCCGGCGCTGGCCGTGACCGTCTTCGTGACCGCGCTGGCCCTGGCCTCCGGCCGCGGGCCGGTGGGTTCGGCGGCGGTAGCAGCAGCGGTACTGGCCGGTCAGCTTTCGGTCGGCTGGTGCAACGACGCGGTCGACGCACGACGCGACACCCTCTGCAGTCGCCGTGACAAGCCGGTGGCCTCCGGTGAACTGCCGCGCCGGGTGGTGGCTGTTGCGGCCGGCACGGCGCTGGCGCTGTGCGTGCCGCTGTCTCTGCTCAGCGGCGCGGCCGCGGGTGCGGTGCATCTGGTCGGCACGGCCGCCGGGTGGTCGTACAACCTGCGGTTGAAGAACACCGTGCTCTCCCCGCTGCCGTACGCCGTGGGCTTCGGCTCACTCCCTGCCTTCGTCACCCTTGGTCTGCCGTCGTCCTCATGGCCGGCCTGGTGGGCTCTGGTGGCGGGCGCACTTCTGGGCGTGGGCGCGCACCTGGTGAACGTCCTTCCGGACATCGAGGACGATCTCGCGACCGGCGTGCGCGGACTGCCCCAGAGGATGGGGCGGGCAGCCTGTCGGTGGCTGAGCCCGTTTGCGATGCTGGCGGCTGTCAGCGTGCTCGTGGCCGGGCCGCCCGGGCCCCTTACGGCCATGGACTGGACGCTGGCGACGGCTGCCGTGGTCATCGCCGTGTCGGGCACGGCTGTGTCGTCGGGAACGCGGAGCCGGTGGCCGTTCCGGGCGGCCATCGTGGTCGCCGGCATTGCTGTGGCTCAGCTCCTGCTGCGAGGGGCGGACATGGTCTGAGCAGAACCGCACCGCAGGCTGACCGCACGACATTCCGCCCGTCGACCGACCTGGGCGGCGAGTGTCTTGTCGGACTGTTTCTGACCGCGGTCCGGTCCTACGGGGAAGGGGTCGGGGTCTGCTGCCCGGACTGCGCGGCCGACGGCAGGTCGAATACGTGGTCGGGGGTCACGACGGATGTGACGGCACGGCCGAGCATGGTGCTGAGAGAGTCGCCCTTGTAGTTGATGTCGGAGTTGATGAGGATCACCAACGTGGCCTTCTGGGACGGCAGCTGGACCGCGAGGGTCTCGTAGCCGGGGAGGTCGCCGTTGTGGCCGATCCAGCCGTCCACCCGCATGATGCCGAGCCCGTACGAGACGCCCGGGTAGCCGACCGGGCGGAACTCCAGACGCTGATCCTGCGTCCGTGGGCCGAGGAGTCTTCCGTCGGCCAGGGCCGGTACCCAGGTGTGCAAGTCGTCCAGGGTGGAGATCATGGCTCCGGCTGCCCAGGCCCACGAGGGGTTCCAGTGGGTGGCCGCGGTGACGCTCTCGTCCTTCGTGAAGTCTGTGTACCCCTGGGCATACGGGTCCGGAATCCCGTTGGTCGTGGGGAACGACGTCTCCGACAGCTTCAGCGGCTGGTAGACCGCTTGCTCCAGATAGGCCCCCAGGCGCTGTCCGGTGACCTTCTCGATCACCATGCCGAGCAGGACCAGATTGGTGTTGCTGTACTCCCACTTGGTCCCGGGCGGAAAGTTGAGGGGGTGCGCGAAGGCGTAGTCGAGCAACTGCTGTGGTGTGTAGCTGCGCTGGGGGTCGGCGAGCAGGGACTGCATCCAGCTCTCGTCCTCTGAGTAGTCGAAGAGGCCGCTGCGCATGCCGGCCAACTCGCGAAGGGTGATGCGGTCGCCCTGGGGGACACCGGCGACGTACGTGGCGATGGGATCGTCGAGCCCGACCCTTCCCTGGTCCACGAGCAGCAACAGTCCCTCGACCGTGAAGGTCTTGGTCACGCTGCCGATCCGCATGTGGAGGTCGGACGTCATCGGGGTGCCGGTCTTCGTGTCCGAGACCCCGAACGACTTCACGTACTCGCCTCGCCCGGGAATCCACAGGCCGATGGTCACGCCGGGGATGTCCGCCCGTTCCATGATCCCGGTGATCTTCTCATTCAGCTGCTCGACGGTCGCGGCGTCGAAGTCCTCCTGCCGTGCCGCCTGCGTGGGCGCGGTGCCCGCACCCACCAGAAGGAGGGCGATGAGCACCGTCAGGACCGTTCTGAGCATGCTGAGCCGGATCATCCGCGGTCACCTCTGATTCATTCAGAGAACGGGTGAATCGCCATATGCGCCATGTGTGCGAGAGGCATCCATCATAGGAATGACCGCGTCGACGAGCGAACGCGCCGGGACCGGGGGCGCCGAGGACCCGTGACCGGTCAGGCCCCAGCACCCACGGCTGTGACTGGCTGGGCCCCTGGCCGGACACGTGCCGGGCGGCTCCGTGAGGGGCGGCTCTGTCAGGGGCGGCGATCTTCGGCGGATGCCCGCAGATCCCATCGGTGTCATGCTGGAAGCCCCCGAATGTTGGGAGACGACGCCGTGGCTGAGAAGAAGAACAAGACGGACCCGCAAGAGAAGAACGTCAAGGCTGACCAGTCAGCCAAGGCACCGAACGAGCGAGAAGAAGAGACCCCCGTCGAGGCGCGCATCACCGCGATGGACCCGGCTGGCCCCCTGTTCAGGGGCCCCAACGATCGCTGATGGAAGCGGATCTTCAGCGGGCCCGAGGTCCTCGCGCGTCGTGAGCGCCGGCGTGGGCAGAGCATCAGATGCGTCGTAGGTGGCCGAACTGGAGGTGGGGCCGGGGTGAGATTCGTCCCCCGGTGCCCGCTGCTGGTCAAGGTGCTCTGGCAAGATGACGACGACGCTCCCGAGAGGCCATCCTCGTGCCGACGCCTGCCGACCATCTCGCACTGGCACATGCCGAGACAGACGGTCATGTCTTGCAGCGTCTCGCGCAATGCCCTTACCCCTTTGTCTGGACCGCCCTGGCCGAAAATCCCCACACGCCGCCGGCAGCTCTTCTGGAACTGAGCAGTGCCCGCGACAGCGTCTGGAATGACAACAGGCTTCTGTGCCTGCTGGCAGAACATCCCGGCGCGGACCGCATCGTCTTGCGAGCCGTGCTCGGTGCCGTGGCGGCGAAGCTCGAGGAGGGGGAACGGCCCTACGCCGCCGTACTGGCTCTCGCGGACCGGCAGGAGCTGGGGGCGGACGAGGTGAGGAGGCTCGGGACTCACCGCGGGGCCTCTTCACGTCTACGCAGCCGGCTCGCCCTGCGTCTGAACTCCCGCATCTGATGCATCGCTGGTGGCCGAGCCAGAATCTCGGTGGGCTTGGTGTGATCGCGGCGTTGTCACCGTCCTGGATTCCCGGCCGCGTGCCAGGCCCCGGGGCCACTGGGATCAGCTGAAGGGCCCCCTCGGGCCGATCGTGCTGGTGGGGACAACGCGGGCATGCACATGGTCGCGCTGCTGCGGGAGTTCTTCGCGGCCAACGCCGACCGGCTCACCGTGGTCCAGTTGCCGCTGCCCGCCCCGGACCGCAACATGCAGGAGGCTTCCGGTCGCTGGTCAAGCGCGACATCGGCAACCTGGTTTCCGCCGATGAGTTGTGGTCCGGGAGCCGTCAATCCGGGTCACCGCTACTGCCGTTCGGCACTCATCGTGACGGGCTACAGCGGCGAAGGTGGTCGGCGGGATCTCGCTCACCGCCGCAGGAATGGTCACCGTGCGATACTCGCCCGCATGGATTTTCGGTTGGGTCGGCGTCACGCTGTCGTGCCGGTCCTGGGCGCCGCCGTTCTCCTGGCGGGTATGAACAGCTCTACGGCGGCTCCCGTCCCGGCAGTTGCGCCCGTGACGCTCACCATCGGTGCTCCCGCGACGTATGTCATGTACTCCGCGGACGAGGGCGCGAAGGCGTTCAACACCACCTTCACCGTGCCGGTGGGTGTCACGGGAGGTGGAGGTGCGGAAGCCAGGAACATCAAGCTCACCATCGACGTCACCGCACTGTCGGGCTCGGCTCGGCTCAGCAACTCCAACTGCAAGCGGCACAAGCAGGTGTTCACCTGCGACTACGGCTCCCCGAACGACGGCGAGAGCATGACGCCGTTCACCATCAGCGGTGTCGACGGAGTGAAACCGGGCGACGGCGGCACCATCACGTACACCGCGTCCGCCGACAACGCGCCCACGGTCACCGCCACGACCCGGATGCAGGTCGGCGGTCCGCTGCTGGATCTACGCGAACAACCGCCGGTTGACGGAGTGCGTCCCGGCGGAACGGTGCGGATCACTCCGGCCTTCGCCAACCACAGCCGGTACGCCGCGGACAAGGGCGTGGCGATGAAGATCCACTCGTCCGGCCGGGGCCTCACCTTCGCCCGGGAGCACGACAACTGCTTCTACAACTCCGGTGCCCCCGGCGATCGCTCGGACTCGGCCTGGTGCATGTTTCCCGCTCCGGTCGCACCCGGAACGGCCTACGCGCTCAGCAGGCCCCTCGTCGCCACGGCCGACTCCGGCATCATGGCCGACGCGCTGGTGTACGAGGTGTCGTCCCAGGTGGGGAGAGATGCCGACCACACCGTACGGGGCAAGGGTGCCCCTCTCACGCTGACGCGCGTCGCCGTCGAGGGATTCGGCGCGCAACGCTCCCCGCACCGTGTTGTCGAGGTGCGCACCACCCAGCAGGCCGACTACCGACCGGTCACGGGGACCGTTACCGGCAGGATCGGTGACACCATCCGCCTGGTCCTCGGCGTACACAACGAGGGCCCGGGGGATCCCGGTGAAGAGCCGGGCCGTTTCGAGGTGATCCCGCCCGAGGGCACGACAGTCACGTCCATTCCCTACGTGAGTGACGACAACGGACCCGACTGGGTCTGCGACAGACCGAAGAAGCCGTCCAAGGCGTTCGTCTGCGATCTCGCAACGGACTCTTTCAGAAGGCTCGCGCCCGGACGGGAAACCACCATCGAATTCCACATTCGGATCGACAAGAAGGTGGCTGGTGCCCGTGGCCGGATCTGGGCCGTCGGCTCCTTCGACCGCACGCACGCGAACGACACGGCGGCCATCCCGGTGGACGCGAAGCCGGCGCCTCCGCGGTCGCCCCTGATGTGGGTCGCGGCGGCGGGCACGGTGGTCGTCGCGGGTGCCATGTGGCTCCTGATCCGCCGGCGAGTCAGCAGCGCATAGGGCCGGAGTTCGGCCAGTCGTCGCTGACCACCGAGCCATGCAGGCCATCTGCATTCCCCCGCTCACTGTCACCGCCGTCCGGAACGGCGGTGACAGTGGGTGTGGGGCACCCGGGGAAACCACGGCCTGGTTGTCCCGGCGAGCCCGGACGACGCTGGTGTCTCCAAGCCGTTGCGCGACGACCGCGCCTCCGCGGGAAGGACATCCGATGGACACCGACGACACCACCAGCGCCGGCCTGCTCGACCACATACAGCGTCAGTCCTCCGACCCACACCGACGTATCCTGTTCACCAGCGCGACCATCGTCACGATGGATGCGGACCTCGGAGTCCTCGCCCGCGGTGACTTGCTCGTCGAAGGCGACACCATCACCGCCGTCGGGCCCGATCTGAAGGCAGACGGCGCCGTGGTTGTCGATGCCACCGGCGCGATCCTGGCTCCCGGATTCGTCGACACCCACCGCCACGCCTGGGAAGCCCAGCTGCGCCGGATCATGCCGGACGTCGACGACCTCGGTGCCTATGTGATGACCACCCTGGCCGGTTACGCCACCGTCTACCGACCCCAGGACATGTACATCGGCACGAAACTGGCTGCCCTGACCGCGATCGACAGCGGAATCACGACCATGCTCGACTTCTCGCACAATTCTCGCACCCGGGATCACTCCGACGCCGCCATCCAGGCCTTGCTCGACACTGGCATTCGCGGCGTGCACGCCTCCATGGGACCGCACTTCGGAGAATGGGACCGGCAGTGGCCCGGCGACCTGACCCGGATCAAGAGCCAGTACTTCAGCACCGACGACCAACTGCTGACCCTGCGCCTGGCGACCCTCGCCACCGACGAGATCGCCGGACCGGCACTCGCCTACGGACCTGAACTCGCCCGTGTCGCGCAGGACCTGGGTGTGGGTGTGAGCGTCGACGCCGTTTTCGGCGCATCGTCCTCCGAGGCCGTGCTGGGCTGGGCCAAGGCCGGCATCCTCGGCCCGGACGTCACCCTCATCCACGCGACGGGCCTCACCGCCGAGGCCTGGCAGGAGATGGGTGCCTCAGGGACCACTGTCGCGCTCGCGCCCACGTCGGACGCACAGATCGGTCTGGAGACCGCGGTCCCTGCTGTTGACGAAGCTCTTGCCGTCGGGATCCGGCCGGGACTGAGCATCGACGTCGAAGTCGCTTTGGCCAGCGACATGTTCACCCAGATGCGAGCGCTGCACGCCATACAGCGTATGCGCGCGGTCAACGCCGCATACGGTACCGAGCAGCAGGTCATGCGCATCAGCACGCACGATGTGCTGGACTTCGCCACCCTCCAAGGTGCACGCACCAACGGCCTGCACGGTGTTACCGGCTCGCTCACGCCCGGCAAGAAGGCCGATCTGCTGGTCATCGAGGCCGAGGGCCTCAACAACATGCCCCTCAACGATCCGATCGGCACCATCGTGCTGGGCTCGGACGCCCGCAACATCACGGCCGTCCTTGTCAATGGTGAGCCGCGAAAGTGGAATGGCCAGGTCCTGGACGTCGACCTGCCCGCGTTGCGAAGCCAGGTACACGCATCGCGCGAGTTCATCCTGAACAACTCCACCGACTGAAGCCCTTTTCACGCAGCGTCCCAGGCTCCCTTCATCGCCAGGACGCCGGGCCGGCGCCACAGCGGGCACCCCGGGGAAGCGGGGCTGGAGCGGGCATTGCGCGGCCCCGATGCGCACACATGAATCATGACCATGACGTCAGGCCGAGGCCCTTGTGCGCCTCAGCCCTGTCGGCGACCAACAGGAATTGCCATGACGAACATCCGTACAACCGTAAGTTCCCACCGTGACGAGGCGGTCCGGCGCGAGCTGCTCATCCCTCGGGGGCGGCCCTTGCTGTTGTCCGGCGGCGCGGTCATCACCGGAAACCCGCTGATGGGCGACTGGCAGGAAGCCGATGTCCTCATCGGGGGCTCGCTGATCGTGGGAGTCGGCCCCGGCCTGCTGACCGCCGCGGGCGACGACAACATGGTCGTCATCGACTGCGCGGGTGCACTCGTCCTGCCGGCGGCAACCGACTTCACCTCGCCCGCCGGCAGCGGCACTCTCACCCCAGGCAATGTCGCCGACATCGCCGTCCTCCAGCTGGCCGACGCCCCCGGAACTCCGGTCGGCGCAGTCCCGGCCCGCGGCTCGCACCTCGACATCCTGGTCACCGGAGGCCAGGTGCGCCTCTGGAACGGCCGCCCTCTGGACGAAGCCTCCGCTGCCGCTCCTCCGGACGGGGCGCCCGTCTTCGACTCGACACACCCGTTCACAGGGATGTGGGTCGATGAAGAGGACTTCGTACGCCAGGAACTCCTGCCCAACGGGCGCTACGACGAGGCCCGTGGGGATCGACCCGGCGCCTACCAGGGGCGCTACTGGGTCAGCGGTACCCGCATCGACTACCTCGACGACCTCGGCTTCTGGGCCTTCGGCGAGTTTCACGACGGCACACTGCACCATGCCGGATACCGCTTCACTCGGCGCTGACACCCGTGGACCTCAGCCCCCTGAGCAGACTGGGTGTGCCGCCCCGCGGCTGTCACCGACCCACTGATGCCCTCGGGAGCCTTGAGGCTCCATACGGCGTAGCCGCTCGGAACGACCACGTCGTGAG
The DNA here is from genome assembly GCF_032229325.1 of Streptomyces sp. AM8-1-1. NCBI lineage: Bacteria > Bacillati > Actinomycetota > Actinomycetes > Kitasatosporales > Streptomycetaceae > Streptomyces > Streptomyces sp. AM8-1-1. The sequence goes on along the minus strand of NZ_CP135086.1, from coordinate 287,053 downwards.
CCGGACCCTGCCGCTCGTGAAGGTGGGTGGGCTGCCCCCAGGAAGCCCTCACCTGGGGAGACGGAGGCCTGGTTGCGCCGGGTCGCCGGGCCGATTCTTGATTCATGACCAGCAACGAAATCCCCCGCGACCCGCACCCGTACGTCGGGATGTGGGTGACCGCAGACGGACACATCCGCCAGGAGCTCCTGCCGAACGGCCGCTATGACGAGGCCCGCGGCAACCGCAAGAGCGCGTACACCGGCAGCTACACCGTCACAGGCAACCACATCGACTACACGGACGACACCGGATTCACTGCCACCGGCGACGTCCGAGAAGGCGTCCTCTACCACGAACACCTCGTGCTCCATCGCGAGAGTCAAGTGCCGCCGGTGGCGCGGCAGTAGCGTGCGCTCGTAGCCCGAGACCGCGTTCCGTCGCCCGGCTGGGCGTGACGGCCACGGCGGGACGACCACCAGCCCTCTGAACACGCGCACTCCAGGTGGTCGTGTTCGGAGGGCTGGAGCAGCGGCGTACTGCAGCTGCGTGCCGCTGCTCGGGGAAGGTCTACCCGCGCCGGCGGACGAGGTCCGGTGTCGCACCTGATCGTCGTCGGAGCCTACGACGACGGCTGGTGGGGCATCGCCCGGCTCGACGCGTACGACCACACGGGCAACTCCCGCTGTCAACGAGTCGGCCAGGAGCCCACGGTTCGCTCGGCATAGAGCGTGTGAAGCCGCATCGGCGAGGACTGCCTGCGCCGAGCGCGGGTCAGGGAAAGCACTCCTGGGAGAAGCGCACCCCCTTTTCCGTACACCGCAAGGCCGTTCACCCACCTAGCCTCGACTGCATGGACACAGATAAGCGCCCGGCCGCCGAGAGCGCGCTGGGAGGTTTCCTCCGCGCGCGTCGCGCCCAGCTGCGCCCCGAAGACGCCGGGCTCAGTACGTCCGGCCGCCGTAGGGTGCCCGGTCTGCGTCGTGAAGAGGTTGCCCTCCTCGCCGGCGTCAGCGTCGACTACTACATGCGCCTGGAACAGGGCCGCGAACGGCATCCCTCCCGGCAGGTCCTCGACGCTGTGGCCAAGGCTCTGCGACTGGACGATGCCGCTGTTGGCTACCTCTACCAGGTGGCCGTGCCGAGTGCCCGTCGTATGCGCCGCTCCCACCGGGTCGAACGTGTCAGCCGGCCGATGCAGCAACTCATCGAGAGCTGGTCCGACACACCTGCCTTCATCCTCGGCCACAGCTTGGACATCCTGGCGCGCAACCAGCTCGCCGAGGCCCTCCACACAGGCTTCAACTACAGCGACAACCTCGTTCGCATGACCTTCCTCGATTCCTTTGCCCGTGACTTCTACCGGGAATGGGACCGAGCAGCCGTGTCGTGCGTGGCCGCCCTTCGCCAGGCTGCCGGTGGGGACCCGGACGACCGGCGATTGATCGAGCTCGTCGGCGAACTGTCCGTCAAGAGCGGAGAGTTCAGAGACCTCTGGGCACGCCACGACGTACAGGGCAAGACGCGTGAGGCGAAACTGTTCCGACACCCCGCGGTCGGCGACCTTGAGCTGCACTACGAGGCCTTTACCATCCACAGCGCCGCTGATCAGCAGCTTGTCGTCTACCAAGCCGAAGCCGGCAGCCCTTCGGTCGACGCCCTCGCCCTCCTCGGGTCTCTCAGCGCCGTCCCCGCGCCACAAACGCCCCCGTGACTGGCGCCGCCGGTCACGCCCCCGCTGCTGCCCCTGCACCGGCACCGTCGGGCAGCCTGCGACCGTGCAGTCTGGCCTTCGGCTTCCTGGGTGTGCTGCGGCCACGCTCATCTCTCCACTCAGGCCGAGCGCGTCGGAGAATGGTCTGCATGGAACTGATCGTGGAGCTGGGGAGTCACCCTCCGAAACTGCGATGCCACTGCTCGCGACCTGGTCCGGCGGTGGCGCCGTCGACCGTGCGCAACCCGTGCCGATCCGCCATGAGCCGGAGGATGCCTGGACCCGTGCCCGAGCCACCCACCTCGACTAGCCTTGCACCATGAGCGACGGTACCCCTCTGGGTGAGTTCCTCAGAGCACGGCGCGAAGCCCTCAAGCCACAGGATGTGGGGCTTCCCGAGCACGGCCGCCGGCGAGTTCCCGGCCTGCGCCGCGAGGAAGTCGCCCTGCTGGCCGGGGTCAGCTCCGACTACTACATGCGCCTGGAACAAGGCCGCGAGAAGAGCCCTTCGCCCCAGGTCGTTGATGCAGTCGCGACGGCCCTGAAGCTTGATGACGAAGCTGTCGAGCACCTGCGCAGGCTCACCCGGGCGCCGTACGAAAGCCGCAGCCTCGTTGCCGGAGATGAGCAGGTCGATGCTCAGCTTCTGCAGCTCCTCGGCAGTTGGCCGGACACCCCTGCCTTCGTCCTGGGCCCGGCCCTGGACGTGCTGGCCCACAACCGTCTGGCTGCTGCCCTGCACAGTGGATTCCAACGATTCGACAACCTGGCTCGCATGGTGTTCGTCGACCCCGCCGGACGCGATTTCTACTGGGCATGGGAGAGAGCCGCACACTCCTGCGTCGCCGAACTCCGTGCCGCCTACGGATACGATCCGCAATCGCCACGGATCAACGAAGTCGTCCGGACCCTCTCCAGCAAGAGCCAGGAGTTTGTGGATCTGTGGGCACGCCACGACGTGAAGGCCAAGACTCGACAGACCAAGCCTCTTCGGCATTCCCAGGTCGGCGACCTGGAGATCCAGTTCTCTGCTTTCACGGTCAACGGGGCAGCCCACCAGCAGTTGGTCGTCTACCAGGCCGAACCCGCCAGCCGGACCGCCGCCGCTTTCATCGAGCTCCGGTCCACGTTCGAAGCTCAGCGCGAAGAGGCCGGATCGGAACGGGCCGGCGTCGACCGCTAGCCGCGCACAACGGCTCCTGGACGCTCACTCGGCGTCCTGACCACATGTCAGCGGTCGGTCGAGGCGAGCTGCTGCGGGGTGTACCGTGCGCCGCTGACGTTGTCCGGCCGGACGGCTTCGTCCAAGGAGGACAACTCCTCAGCGTTCAGTTCGATGTCGTGGGCTGCGGCGTTCTCCTCGAGGAACCTGCGGCGCTTGGTTCCCGGGATCGCCACCGCACCCTGTGCGCTTACCCAGGCCAGCGCGACCTGGGCCGGCGTGGCATTACGTCGCTCGGCGATGGCGCGTACGTGGTCGACCAGCGCGAGGTTGGCCGCGATGTTCTCCGGCGAGAAGCGGGGGAGTCCTCGGCGCGAGTCGTCGGGCGCCAGGTCGTCCACGCTGCGGATGGAGCCGGACAGGAATCCGCGGCCGATGGGCGAGTACGCGACGGTCCCGATGCCGAGTTCGTCCAGGACGGCCTTGGTCCCGTTGTCCAGCAGGTCGCGGCTGAAGAGCGACATCTCCGACTGCACGGCGGTCAGCGGGTGCACCGCGTGGGCGCGCCGGATCGTCGCGGCGGACACCTCCGACAGGCCGATGTAACGCACCTTGCCGGCCGTGACGAGTTCTGCCATGCCGCCCATGGTCTCCTCGACGGGGGTGTCGGGGTCCAGGCGGTGCATGTAGTAGAGGTCGATCACGTCGGTGCCCAGATGGCGCAGCGACCGTTCGACGGCGCGGCGGATGTGTTCGGGCCGGCCGTCCAGCGGTCCGGGTGCACCGTCGTCGGTGAAGTCGAGGCCGAACTTCGTCGCCAGGACGATTTCGTCGCGGCGATGGCCGAGTGCGCGGTGCAGGAGTCGTTCGTTCTCGAAGGGGCCGTAGGACTCTGCCGTGTCGAACAGGGTGATCCCGAGGTCCACGGCGTGATTGAGCGTCGCGATGGATTCCGCCTCGTCATGACTGGCGCCGTACACCCCGCTCATGCTCATGGCGCCGAATCCCTGAGCGGACACGGTCAGTCCCTGACTGCCCAGTTCAACTGTCTTCATCGCTTGTCTCCCACATGACCTGTGTCGCACAGCGCTGCTTGAAGCCCGACCTCGGATTGCCTGATGCCACGGAACGTGTGGCAAGGGCCCCGGGGCCGGAAGTCCCGGCCGGCCCGGCACATGCACTGTACACAGCACTTTATTGAACACTAAATCATTACTGACGTCGTCCACGTCTCCTCGGGCACCCCCGCCCAACAAGCGGTCATTCGACCGGTTCGCGTGGGGGTCTCCTCGCCGAGGGCCGCTCCATGGAGACGACGCACGCCTGTCCGACCACGCGGAATGTGACGTGGATCCCAGCTTGGCGCACGGTGTCACAACCGCGGCACGGGCCTTGTCCTACGTGTGGTGAGTCGGCTTCGTCGACGCTGCCTCGCCATGACACATCGGCCGTCGGTAGCGGCGGTCGATGGCCCGCCCCCGGTGCCGCACAGGCCCCCATGCTGTGAGAAGGCTGTTATGAGTGATCCGGCCACCCAGCCCACCGCCCCGTCCGCAATCAGCGAGCTCGACCAGCTTCCCGACCGCGACTCCGAGGAGACCGCCGAGTGGCAGGCCTCCCTCGATGCCGTCGTGGAAAGCGCCGGGCCGGAGCGCGCGGCGTACCTGATGCGACGGGTGTACGAGCATGCGACCAGGTCCGGGATAGTTCTGCCGGGCCTGGTGTCGTCGGACTACATCAACACCATCCCTGTGGCGGCGCAGCCGGACTTTCCCGGCGATCTTGCGATGGAGTCCCGGATCACCGCCCTGAACCGGTGGAACGCCGCCGCTATGGTCTCCCGCGGCTCCCGTCTGGGACTGGGCGGCCACATCTCGACGTATGCCTCGGCGGCCTGGCTGTACGAGATCGGGTTCAACCACTTCTTCAGGGGCAAGGACACCGACGGTTCCGGCGACCAGCTGTTTCTGCAGGGCCATGCCACGCCGGGCATCTACGCCCGCCTGTTTCTGGAAGGGCGCCTGAGCGAGAAGCAGTTGGACGCCTTCCGTCGTGAGGCGGACGGCCACGGGCTGCCGTCCTACCCTCACCCCCGGCGGCTGCCGTGGTTGTGGGAGTTTCCGACCGTGTCCATGGGGCTGGGCCCGCTCGGCGCGATCTACCAGGCGCGATTCAACCGCTACCTTCAGGCCCGGGGTATCAAGGACACCTCCGGGTCTCGGGTGTGGGCCTTTCTCGGGGACGGGGAGATGGACGAGCCCGAGTCGATGGCAGCTCTCGCTCTCGCCGCACGCGAACGGCTGGACAACCTCACTTTCGTCGTCAACTGCAACCTTCAGCGGCTGGACGGCCCGGTCCGCTCCAACTCCAAGATCGTCCAGGAGTTGGAGGCCCGGTTCCGCGGCGCGGGCTGGAACGTGATCAAGTCCTTGTGGGGTGAAACCTGGGACCCGGTGCTTCAGCAGGACACCACAGGTGCCCTGGTACACCGCCTGGGCGAGGTACCCGATGCCCAGATGCAGACCTACGCCACGAGAGACGCGGCCTACATCCGTAAGAACTTCTTCACCGGGGACGCGCTGTCCGGTGTGGCCGCCGGACTCGGCGACGCGCAGTTGATGGAGATGTTCGCCACCTCGCGTGGCGGTCACGAACCGCTCAAGGTCCATGCCGCCTACCGGGCCGCGGTGGAGCACAAGGGCGCGCCGACGGTGATCCTCGCGCAGACGGTCAAGGGACACACACTCGGCCCGGCGTTCGAGGCGCGGAACGCGAACCACCAGATGAAGAAGCTGACGATGGAACAGTTCCGGCAGATGAGAGACCGATTGGAACTTCCCATCCCCGACAGCGCGCTCAGCGGCGACCTGGTGCCCTACTTCCATCCCGGCGAGAACTCGCCGGAGGTGCGCTATCTGCGTGACCGGCGGGTCGCTCTGGACGGGCCCGCCCCGGTACGCCGGGTGGTGGCCGACCCCCTGCCGCAGCCGGCTGAGCGGCCCTTCGAATCCTTGAAGAAGGGCTTCGGCAACCAGGAGGTGGCGACCACCATGGCTCTCGTGCGCCTGGTGAAGGACCTGATGCGCGGCGAGGAGACCGGCGCCCGGTGGGTGCCGATCATTCCCGACGAGGCCCGCACCTTCGGTATGGAGTCGCTGTTCCCGTCGGCCGGCATCTACTCACCCGACGGGCAGACCTACGACCCGGTCGACGCCGACCAGTTGCTGTACTACAAGGAGGCACGCGACGGCCAGCTGATCGACGAGGGCATCACCGAGGCCGGCTCCATGGCCGAGTTCGCCGCCGCGGCGACCGCCTATGCCACACATGGCGAGCCGATGATCCCGTTCTACATCTTCTACGCCATGTTCGGGTTCCAGCGCACCGGCGATCAGTTCTGGGCGCTCGCCGACCAGATGGGCCGCGGATTCGCCGTCGGGGCGACGGCCGGGCGCACCACGATGACGGGTGAGGGTCTGCAGCACGCCGACGGGCACTCCCACCTGCTGGCCGCGACGAATCCGGCGGCGATCAGCTACGACCCTGCCTTCGCCTACGAGATCGCGGTGATCGTCCGTGAAGGGCTGCGGCGCATGTACGGCGAGCAGCCGGAGAACGTCTTCTACTACCTGACGGTGTACAACGAGCCCAAGCTGCAGCCGCCCATGCCGACCGATCCGTCGGTGGAGGACGGCATCGTCCGCGGTATCTACCGGTTCCGGCAGGGGGATTCGGCGGCAACCGGCCCGCGTATCCAACTGCTGTCCTCGGGCACGGCCATCCACTGGGCGTTGAAGGCCCAGGAACTTCTCGCCTCGGACTGGGACGTGCACGCCGACGTCTGGTCGGTGACGTCCTGGACGGAGTTGCGCCGCGACGCGCTGGACGCGGACGCCGCGCGGCTGCGCGGTGAGGAGCGTACGCCGTATGTGGCGAGCGCCCTGTCGGAGGCGCAGGGTCCGGTCCTCGCGGTCAGCGACTGGATGCGGCAGGTGCCCGACCAGATCAGCCGGTGGGTCGTGCAGGACTACTCGTCGCTGGGCACGGACGGCTTCGGCCTGTCGGACACCCGGGACGCGGTACGCCGCTACTTCCAGGTGGACGCCGAGTCGATCGTGGTGGCCGCCCTCGACCAACTGGCTCGTCGCGGTGAGGTCCCGCTGGAGACGGCGGCCGAAGCACGCCGGCGCTACGGCTTGGAGGGATGACCCGGTCCTGCGCCGGTGCTCACGGTTCCGCGCACGTCGGCTCGGCGGGACGAGACTTCCGGCGGCAAGGCGGTGACACTCCGAGCCATCCTCTGCCTGGAGCAGGCCCTTTTCGTCACCGGAGAGGTCTCGCATGTGGACGGCGGACAGAGCGCGGGGCACTGATGGATGCCCGGGCCGGCCGGATGCCTCGGGCTGCGGGGGAGTGGCTCCCATGACCACCGCCGTACACGGCGAGCCGTCCGTCCTGCTCGCCGATGGCGCTCGGTACGGCGCTCGGGTCAGTCCGTCTGCGGCGGCGCGGTGCTCTTTCGCACCACCAGGCTCGTCGCCAGTTCCAGCCTCGTCGACGACGGTTCCTCCGTGCGCAGCCGCAGCAGCATCTGGGCGGCTTCCTCGGCCATCTGGCGCAAGGGCTGGTGGACCGTGGTCAGTGCCGGGCTGGACCAGCGGGCGACCTGGACGTCGTCGTAGCCGACCACGGAGAGGCCCTGCGGGACGCGCAGCCCGTTGACGCGTGCCGCCTCCAGGACGCCGAGGGCCTGCAGGTCGCTGCCGGCGAAGACGGCGGTCGGCCGCTCCGGCAGGCTCAGCATCTCCATCGCCCGGTCGTACCCGCCTTCCACGTGGAAGTCGCCGAACCGGATGAGCTCGGGTGGGGTCGCCAGTCCGGCCATGCTCATCGCCGAGCGGTAGCCGTCGAGGCGGGCCAGGGAGCAGAGCATGTCGTCAGGGCCGGTGATGATGCCGATACGCCGGTGTCCGAGCTCGATCAGATGCCGTGTGGCGGCAAGCCCGCCGGCCCAGTTGGCGGATCCCACGGACGGTACGTCGGGGTCGGGGTCGCCTGCCGGATCGATGATGACGAACGGAATGGAACGGGCTCTGAGTTGCTGCTTGACCGCTTGGGGGAGGGCGGAGAAGACCAGGACGACGCCGATGGGCCTGCGCTGCAGGACCCCTTCGATCCAGTCGGGATCCGGTGAGTGGCGGGTGCCGCTCTCGGTCAGCACCACGCTGGCCTGATTGGCCTTCGCGATGTTCTCCACGCCGCGGATCAGCTCGAGCGCCCAGATGCTGTCCAGCTCGTGGAAGACGATCTCGATGAGCGGCGCCTCCTGGGACGACCTCGTCGTGCGTCGGTAGGCGTGGGTCTCCAGGATGCGTTCCACTTTGGTCCTCGTGGGAGGGGCCACGTCCTGCCGGCCGTTGAGGACTTTCGAAACTGTCGAAATGGAGACGCCGGCCTTCTGAGCCACCTGGGCCAGGGTGATGCGGCCCATCTCCTCGTCATCGCGCATGGCAGGGAGCATAAGGCACGTACCAGCGCCGCAGCAGCGTAACGCTTTGGTAACGCGGTGTTCCGGGGTTGACCCCCCAAGTGGGGAACCCTAGCGTCCCCTCTCGTGAACTTTCGGTAGTCGTACCGAAATAGTTTCGAGAGGCGAGGCGATGAAGCAACGCGTACGGTTCTCCCGGGCCACCGTCATCGGCGGGGTGGCGCTGGCCATGACGCTCTCACTGTCCGCTTGCGGCGGGGACTCCGACGGCTCGGCCGGCGGGGCCGACGAGATTCACGTCCTGGTCTACGGCGATGCGGCCAACAAGGTCGAGAAGCAGCTGGTCGACACCTTCAACAAGACCTCCGACGTGAAGGCCGTCCTGGACACCATCCCGGGCGCCGACTACCAGGCCAAGCTGCAGACGGTCATCAGCGGCAAGCAGGCGCCGGACGTCTTCTTCAACTGGGGCGGCGGCTCCATCAAGCCGTTCGTCGACGCCGGTCTGCTGATGCCGCTCGACGACTTCATCGCCAAGGACCAGAGCCTCAAGAACAAGTTCCTGCCCTCGGTGTTCAACACCGCGGTGGTCGACGGCAAGCCGTACGGCGTGCCCATGCGCGGCACCCAGCCCGTGATGATGTTCCACAACAAGAAGGTCCTCGCGGACGCCGGAATCACCCCGCCGAAGACCTGGGACGAGCTGCTCGCGGCGGTCAAGACCCTGAAGGGCAAGGGCGTCACCCCGATCGCGCTCGGCGGCGGCGACAAGTGGCCGACGCAGATGTGGTACCAGTACGTGTACGACCGCGTCGCCGGGCCCGAGCTGTTCCAGAAGGCCATGACGGGCGACAAGAGCGCCTGGGAGAGCGCCGAGAGCAAAAAGGCCCTCTCCCTGATCAAGGAGCTGGTCGACGCGGGCGCCTTCGGCACGAACTACGACTCGGTGAAGTTCACCGACGGCGGTTCCCCGGCCCTGCTCGCCACGGGCAAGGCCGCCTTCGAACTGATGGGCTCCTGGGAGTACTCGACCCTCCAGGACGCTCACCCGGACTTCGCCAAGAGCGACCTCGGCTACGGCACCTTCCCGACCATATCCGGCGGCAAGGGCGACCCGGGCAATCTCGCGGGCAACACCAACAACTACTACTCGGTGCTGAAGAAGACCAAGCACCCCGAAGCGGTCGCCGACTTCCTCAAGCTCATGTACTCGGACGAGTTCGTGAAGGCGCAGCTGTCCATCGGCAATCTGCCCACCACGACGAACACCCCCGACTTCCTCGACACCTCGGCGAGCCCGGAGTACTCGAAGTTCCAGTACGACCTGGTGGCGAAGGCCCCGGCGTTCCAGCTCTCCTGGGACCAGGCGTACCCGCCCGCGGCGACGACCACGATCCACGCGGCCGTCCAGCAGTTCTTCAACGGCCAGATCGACGCGGACGCCTTCATCAAGCAGATGCAGTCCCTGCCGGCCGCCTGACCCCACCACTGATCCGGATCAGGTGACATGACCTCCGCAACCGCACCCGCCGTGGACAGCGAGCAGTCCGAACGGACCGGCCGGACCCCCGAGCGGACCGGCCGGAACCCCGGACGGGCCGGCACCGGCGTGGGCCGCCCGGGCTTCGCCTGGGCTGCCCCTGCCGCCGTGTTCTTCGGGCTCTTCGCCATCGTCCCGCTCGGCATGCTCGTCGTGCTGTCCTTCGCGAGCTGGAACGGCCTCGGCGAACCCGAGTTCGTCGGTCTCGACAACTGGTCGAAGCTCCTCGACGACCCCGTCATGCTGGAGAGCCTCTGGCTGAGCGTCCTGCTCACCCTCCTCGGCGTCGTCGTCCAGACCCCGGTCAGCATCCTGCTGGGTGTCTGGGCCGCGGGCCGCCAGCGGAACCGGGCGGTCCTGACCGCCATCTACTTCGTCCCGCTACTGCTCTCCATCACGGCCGTCTCCGTGCTGTGGCGCGCCGTCCTCGACCCCAACTTCGGCGTGCCCTCGCAGGCTGAGTGGCTCTTCGGGGACGGCAATCTGCTTGGCAAGCAGGCGACTGCGATCGGCGTCCTGGTCTTCGTCGCCACCTGGCAGTTCACGCCCCTGCACACGCTCATCTACCAAGGCGCCGCCCGCGCGGTCCCCCAAGTCCTCTACCAGGCCGCCCAGATCGACGGGGCCGGCCGGGTCCGGCAGTTCATCCACATCACGCTGCCGCAGCTGCGCAACAGCATCATCACCTCGGTGATCCTCATGGTCGTCGGCGGCCTCACGACCTTCGACACCGTGCTGATCCTCACCCAGGGCGGCCCCGGCACCGACACCACGATCAGCGCCTACTACATGTACCAAAAGGCTTTCAAGAGCTTCGACTTCGGCACGGGCGCCGCCATCGCGCTGCTCCTCGTGGTCGTCGCCACGCTCATCTCGCTGATCATGGTCCGACTGTCGGGCTACGACAAGATGCACAGCACCCAGGAGGGCGTGTGATGAAGCGCCGTCCCAACTACCTGGCGGGATTCGGCTCGCTCGTATGGCTCTTCCTGGTCGGTCTGCCGCTGTACGTCATGCTGATCGCGACCTTCCAGAGCCGGGCGGACTACGCGGCGAACGGCCCGCTCGCCTTCCCCGACAACTTCACGCTCGACAACTACATCAACGATCTCAACGACGGCTTCGCGCAGTACTTCCTCAACACGGTGATCGTCACCGTGGCGGTCGTCGGCATCGTCCTGCTGCTCGTACCGCCGCTTGCGTACGCGATCGTCCGCAGTCAGGGCAGGACCACCGGGGTCGTCTTCCGGCTCTTCCTCCTGGGCCTCGCGATCCCCTCGCAGGCCGTGATCGTTCCGATGTTCTACGTCATCAGCAAGGCCGGTCTCTATGACAACCTCATCGGCGTCATCCTGCCGACCGCGGCTTTCGCGATGCCGGTGTGCGCGCTCATCCTCACCGGGGTGATGCGTGACATCACCCCGGAGCTGTACGAGGCGATGACCGTGGACGGCGCATCCCCCTGGCGGACCTTCTTCCAACTCGTCGTCCCCCTCTCCCGGAGCGGCCTGTCGACGATCGTGGTCTTCTCCGCCCTCCAGGCGTGGAACGGTTTCCTCTTCCCGCTGGTGCTCACCCAGTCCGCCGAGACCAAGGTGATCACCATGGGGCTGTACGACTTCCAGACGGAACACGGGGTCGACATCCCCGGCCTGCTCGCCGCCGTGGTCCTGTCCATGCTTCCCATCCTGCTCGTCTACCTGTTCGCCCGTCGTGCTCTGGTCCAAGGGCTGATGGGGGTCGGAGGAAAGTGACCGACAACGTGGCTGTGGAGGACGACGTGGCCGTGGAGACCGACTCCACCGCCCCCCTCTGGAGCGATCCTTCCCTCGACGCCGGCAGCCGCGCCGACGCCCTGATTGCCGAGATGACCCTCCAGGAGAAGATCGCCCAGCTCTTCGGGGTCTGGGTGGGGGCATCCGACGAAGGCGGCGAAGTCGCCCCCCACCAGCACGACATGGAAGAGGCGATCGACCTCGACGAGCTGCTGCCGTACGGTCTGGGCCAACTGACCCGGCCGTTCGGCACGGCACCCGTCGACCCGGCGGTCGGCGCGCTCTCGCTGGCCCGCACCCAGCGGCGGATCGCCCGCGCGAACCGCTTCGGCATCCCTGCCCTGGCCCATGAGGAGTGCCTCGCGGGCTTTGCCGCCTGGGGCGCCACCGCCTACCCGGTGCCGCTGTCGTGGGGCGCCACCTTCAACCCCGGGCTGATCCGTGAGATGGCCGTCGCCATCGGCCGTGACATGCGCTCCGTCGGTATCCACCAAGGCCTCGCCCCGGTCCTCGACGTCGTGCGCGACGCACGCTGGGGCCGGGTCGAGGAGACCATCGGCGAGGACCCCTACCTCGTGGGCACCGTCGCCACCGCCTACGTCCAGGGCCTGGAGTCGGCAGGCATCGTCGCCACGCTCAAGCACTTCGCCGGATACTCCGCCTCCCGGGCCGGGCGCAATCTCGCTCCGGTCGGCATGGGAGCCCGCGAGCGCGCCGATGTCATCCTGCCGCCGTTCGAGATGGCTGTGCGGGAGGGCGGCGTACGGTCGGTCATGCACGCCTACACCGACACCGACGGCATCCCCTCCGCCGCCGACGAGCGGCTGCTGACCGGGCTTCTCCGGGACACCTGGGGCTTTACCGGGACCGTCGTGGCCGACTACTTCGGCATCGCGTTCCTCAAGACCCTGCACGGAGTCGCCGGGACCTTCGGCGAGGCGGCCGGTGCCGCGCTCTCCGCGGGCGTCGACGTGGAGCTGCCCACGGTCAAGACGTTCGGCGAACCCCTGCTGGAAGCGGTCGCCGAGGGACGCGTGCCCGAGGCGTTGGTGGACCGCGCCGTGCGCCGCGTCCTCGTGCAGAAGGCCGAACTCGGTCTGCTCGACCGGGGCTGGAGCGCTGCGCCGCCGGCACTCGCCGGAGCGGGCCCGGACAACGATGCCGACCCGGACGCCGGGACGGAACGCGGTTCGGTGCGCCTGGACTCCGACGACAACCGGGCCCTCGCCCGCCGGATCGCCGAACAGGCCGTCGTACTCCTCCGCAACGACGGCATCCTGCCGTTGTCTCCCGCCCACGCACCCAAGCGGAGCGCACCGCCGGCGAGGATCGCGCTCATCGGCCCCAACGCGGAGGCGCCGACAGCCGTGTTGGGCTGCTACGCCTTCCCGGTCCACGTCGGCGTCCAGCACCCCGAGGTCCCGCTCGGAATCGAACTGCCCACGCTGCGCGAGGCGTTGGCTGCGGAGTTTCCCGACAGTGAGATCGTCGTCGCTCCGGGCGCGAGCGTGGACGGGCCCGACACCACCGGGTTCGCGGCGGCCGCCGAACTCGCCCGGGGCGCCGACATCGTGATCGTGGCCCTCGGTGACCGTGCCGGACTCTTCGGCCGCGGCACCAGCGGTGAGGGCTGCGACGCCGAGTCGCTGGCACTGCCCGGCGTCCAGCAACAGCTGCTCGACACGCTTCTCGACACCGGGGCGCCGGTCGTGGTGACGCTGGTGGCCGGCCGGCCCTACGCGCTGGGCCGGGCGGCGACCGAATCGGCCGCCGTCGTCCAGTCCTTCTTCCCCGGTGAGGAGGGCACACGAGCGATCGCCTCCGTACTCGGCGGGCGGACCGCTCCGGCCGGCCGGCTCCCGGTCAGCGTCCCGCGCCACCCGGGGGCCCAGCCGTCCACCTATCTGGCGGCCCGCCTCGGTCACTCCAGCGAGGTTTCCAACATCGACCCGACACCGGCCTTCGGCTTCGGGCACGGCCTGACGTACACCACTTTCGCGTGGACGGACCTGACCGTGGAGTGCGACGAGGCGGCCACGGACGGCGCGTTCGGGCTGGCGTTCACCGTCCGCAACACGGGCACGCGGGAGGGCACCGAGCTGGTGCAGCTCTATCTGCACGACCCGGTCGCCTCCGTGGTCCAGCCCGTTCAGCGCCTCGTCGGTTACGTCCGGCTGGAACTCGCCCCGGGCCAGGCCGTACGCGTTCACGCGACGGTCCCCGCGGACCTGGCCGCCTTCACCGGCCGGGACGGGCTCCGCATCGTGGAACCGGGGGAGCTGGAGCTGAGGTTCGGCGCATCGAGTACGGAGCCACGGCTCACCTCACGGGTCACGCTCACCGGCCCCGTACGGGAAGTGGACCATCTTCGTCGCCTGCACGCCGAGTTCAGTACGGAGCCGATTGCCTGAAGCGCCGTGCCGAACCGGTGATCAGGGCAGGTGCCCCAGCGACGGCGCTGTGTGGTCGCGTCGTACGACACAGCGCTCGGCCTCACGGTTGTGGGGTAGGCGTTGCTCCGCTGGAATCCGAGGGGGCAGTAGTACTGCCCCCTCGGGCGGTCGGGTCGGTCGCCGCGCGCAGGATGGGGGGCTCCTATGGCGGGCGACTGAAGGAGGAGCGGGCGGATCGCGGCGTACGCGGTCCGGCTGTGCGCGGACGAGTGCGACATCGCACTCTTGGTTCCGCTGGCGTCGGCGCCGGGATGGGCCGCGACGGCGGCCGGGAGACGGACTGGCCCTGTTCCAGCAGCAGGGCATGCTCCCTGCCCCTGGAACGCCCCGCAGTCCGTCGCCGATCAAGCCGCAAGGGCATCCGGCGCGCTCGCTGACCGGCACGCCCGCCGGTAGCCCCCAAACAGGTGGGCGTCCACTGGCGCTGCGGGAGATCCGCGTCGGCGTCCGCAGGACGCCACCAGCACTCTCTGGCCGACATCACCCGCCCGCGGTGTCGCCGGTCTCTCGTCCCGGACGGGACCGGCGCTGCTCAGGGCCGGTCACGGCGGTGCCTGCCGTGGCCCGAGCGGTCTTCGTCCGATGCACGGGAGTCGCCGGTCTCGTCGTTCTGCTCGTACTGCGTACGGTCGGAATCGCCGCGTCCCCGGTCAGGGCTGTCCGTCTCCCTCGCGGGGACCGGGCGGCTGCGCGGTGGCGATGCCGGCTGCGGCCGCCGTGCGAATCCTTGCGGCGTGCCGCCTCCCGGTGCGGTTTGTCGGGCAGAACCGGTGCCTGCCGCGGGCCGCATGTCCTCGGCGCTGTCTCGAGCTGTCGCGTCCGCTGCTGTCGCGTCCGCTGTGTCCTGGTCCCGGGCGGCCATGCCGTACGGGCGGTCGGTCCCAGCGCCGAGGTGCTCCCGGTCCTCGGCGTGGATCGCCTCCCGCTGTTGCTGCTCGTCGCGGGCGTTGCGCACGGCCCGGGACTCGCGTCCGCCCATGACGGCCGAACCGATCAGCACGAGGAGACCGCCGAGCAGGGCGAGTGCCACTCCGCTGCCGAGCCCGTTGCTGTCTCCCGTGACCGTCAGACTGCCCTCTGCCTGCCCCTGCCGGACCATCCAGAGGATGGCGAATCCGAGGGTGATGATTCCGGCGACGAGGACCAGCAGTCGCGATCGAAAGATCACGCCGAGGAGGGTGACGATCGCGCCGACGAGGAGAGGCAGGAACATGGACGCGAACAGCCCCGCGCCCGAGTTCGTCACGCCGGCTCCGGTGAAGAGTTCCCAGACCTGGAAGTCATGTCCGAGACGGCCGTTGTACCAACTGCGGAAGGGCGCCCAGAGCGCCGCGGCGGCGCCGACGAGGGCCAAGATCACTCCAACAGTGTTGCGGATACCCCGTACCATGCCGCAACCTCCCGGCAAGTCGGTCGGTGCACGCCAGAGCCCCCACGTGCCCATCTCGCCCCCCATCGACGCTACGCCTGCCCCGTACGCGACGCCATGTGGCGATGCCCGGGATCCACGCGTGCCCCACTGGCCCGGGGGCGGGCACCTACGCGGGGTGCTCCTGGGCCCCGTTGTCCGGGCACCGCACGGCGAGGGCTGCGATGTCGTCGTCGAGCCTTCCGCCGCTGTAGTGGAGCAGGGCCCGGTGAAGTCGGTCGAGCAGTTCGCGAGGCGGCACCGGGCCCTGTCGCCGCATCCAGTCCGACAGGGGGAAGAACTCGCCGGTCCTGTCCCGGCTCTCCGTTACTCCGTCGGTGTAGAGCAGGAGCTGGTCGCCCGGGGTGAAGGCGACGGTGTCGACGCAGTAGCGGTCTCCGATGAGCGTCGCGAGGTTGAGGGGCGGTGAGGCGGCGGTGGGGTCCAGGACGCGGATCTCCCCGCGGTGCACGAGCAGTGGCGGGGGGTGCCCGCAGTTGAGGAGTCTGATGTGGCCTCTGCCGTGGGGGATCTCGACGAGTAGAGCGGTGGCGAAGCGCTCCGGCAGGTCCTGGGCGGGGAACGTGGCGCTGTGGCGGGTGATGCTGGTCTCCAGGCGATGGATGACGCCCGTCAGGTCCGGCTCGTCGTACGCGGCCTCCCTGAAACTGCTGACCACTGCCGCGGCCGCTCCGACCGCGGGCAGGCCCTTGCCCCGTACATCGCCGATCAGCATCCGGACCCCGTAGGGCGTATCGGCCACCTCGTAGAAGTCGCCGCCGATGCGGGCCTGCTCCTGGGCTGCCAGATACAGCGACTCGATTTCCAGGTGCGCGACAAGGCGCGGTAGAGGACGGAGCAGCACCCTCTGGGCTGCGTCGGCGACGAGCCGGACGTGGAAGAGGGTCTCCTCCCGCTGAAGGCGGACATGGCTCGCGTACGCGGCCGCCAAGGTGACCGCGACGATCGCGGCCGCCGTGTACGGGGTCCCCAGGTCGGTGTAGACGAAGCTGAGGCCGATCATGACCAGCAGGCAGAACGTCCCCAGCAGGAGCGTGGGGAGCACGGGCCACATCGCGGCGGCGAGGGCGGGTGCGGCGGGCAGGAGGCGGCTGAAGGCGATCTCCCGCGGTGTGGAGAATGCCAGGCCGACGATGAGAACGGTAAGGATCACCGGTGACAGCAGGGCAGCTTCCCACCGGCCGTCGTGGGGACGACGACGCCGCAGCCGCCCGGGCGTGATCACAAAATGCATCATATCCGGGCGAAGCCTGCCTTCATCTGGTCCGAGGTTCGAGCGGTTGGACTTCGACGTCGGCAATGCGGTTCTGGGTGAATCGGTTGGCGGGAGCCGTCAGAATCCTCGTCCACGGCCCCGCCGGTCCACAGTGCCGTGCACGACCCCTGGACAGCTCGTCGTCCTGGACGGAGAGGTCGTCAATCACGCCGGCGGGCGCCTCCCCTTCTCCACATCGCAGCAGAAGCTGAACCGCACGACACACTGGCGCGCACCCGATCCCGGAGGGCCGGCTTCGTCACCCCGCGCCGCAGGAGAGCGCCTGGTGGTCAGCCGGGGACCTTCAGGTTTCGCTTGGCCGCGGAGGCGATGTGGTGGCGAGTCACTCGAGCACACTCGTGCCAGAACGGTATGGCGGTCAGGTATGCGCCGAGTGCGGACAGGATGCCGAGGGAGACGTCCACGCTGAGGCGTCCCTGCTGGGTCCAGTAGACGTCTTGCAGGTCGAGGAGCAGGGCGAATTCGTCGGCGATGAGTGCGGTTCCCGCGCCGTATGCTGCGGCGACGGCGGGGTGGCCGACGGCGCGTTCATCGCCGCGTACGGCGATGATGCCGACGCCGGCCAGAGTGCCGATGCCGATGTTGTAGTGGTGCAGGTGCCGGCCGCCGGCGGAGATGTTCCCCCAGGGAAGCCATCCACCGCGGATGCCATGGGTGATGGTTCGCACGGTCCCCCAAGTGACGCCGAACGCGATCCACGTCACGATCAGCGACCTCTTCGTGGGAGTGAGGTGCTGAGTTGCCGATTCGCGCCATCGGGCGACCAGCCGCGGCCGATGCCGGTTCAACTGGGGGGAGGTGTCAGCAACCATGGGGGCCGCCCCCCACACCCGGCGTACGTGGATCCCCCACGAGAAGGGGAGAAGGGCGAACTGCCCCGGCGGCGGCGTTCATACGGCCGCAGCAGTGGTCCTCGCGGTCGCACCCGCCGTTCGGTGTCCGCACCGCGGTGAAACTCCGGGCGCACAAGGCATGGCCATTGCCGTCGACGGCATGCCCCAGCATGCCGGTGCCGGTCTCTGCTTCTCCGCGGTCGGCGTACGTGTTGTACATCGGCCACCTCCCACTCGAACGCTATTGCGGTCCAGATAAAGGGAAGCCCGCGCTGGTCGTGGCGGCCATTCAAACGCGCCAACCAGGTGATGCGAGATTCCGCCACGGCACCTGCTACGCCGCGCAGCCGGTCCGGGCCGTCGCTCCGCAGACCGGAGAAGTGGAGAAGGCCCGATCGGGCAGCTTGTGTCCCTTCCTGGCGGGGTGTTCGACCCGGACTGAAGACCCTGAGTTGAGGGGTGCCCGGGCGTGGGCGGCGAGGTGGCCGAGGCTCGGAAGGTGCTGCCTTCGCGACCTGGACAGGATGTGGTCGCCGGTCCTGGCGCCGATTGCCGGCACGTACGTCAGACCTTCGAGAGAGAGAGGGTGAACCTCGAGCGGTCCTCGATCCGCCGGGCCGGCAGCTCGCGCTGGTCGAGGATCTCAGAGGCTGCACACCGCGACGTTCTCCCCCCCCCAGACGGAATGCCCGTCAACTGTGGCCGGAAACACGCATGGTGACCAACAGTCGGCCTGATCGTTACATCGTTTTCTCACTGGTCCGACGGCCGCGAGGCGAGCGGCCGAGAGGCAGCCGTACCGCCGCCGATCAGGGAACATGCGAGGTTTCCGGCCATTTCCCACGGGCTCGTCCTGGCGTGCGCCCCCTCGCGCGCCCCGCCGATCGGGTGAGGAAAGATCGCATCCCCTTGCGGCATATTCCAGGACCTGCGTCACTGTAAGTATCCAACCGGTGGGCAGCCCATCCCTCTCCGGGGGAGCGCGGCCTCCGGTATGGCTGCTGTCTGTCTTGCGCGCGGGGCAGCCCAGCGTCCAGCTTGATGTCGCGATGGGCACTTCCTGAGAGGGAGTGGATCCCCCAGCCGGTGCCATCTTCCAGGCATCGGCTGGGCGGTTGGGCAGGTGCACGTTCACTTCGAGGAGCCGTACGACCGATGAATGCCAGGTCAGCACCGCCGGGTCGGCTCGAATTCGGCGGACACATGCCGAGCCTCTCCACGCCGGCGTCGATGACGCACCGCTTTGCCCGCATGCCGAGAATTGGTGTTCGCCGCGCCTGACGCGACAAACACCACGCACGGCAACCACGGCCCGGGCAGGCGGCGGTTGTGCATGGCAGCCTCACCCTGGCGGACGGGGCACCGCAGTGTCATTTCCACGCGAGGGCCGCCGCCTCTTCGGGTGGGCGAGAGCGGAAGAGCCGGTCGGCGGCGATCCGGCGATGGCCAGCAGGGTGCCGTCCAGGATGGCGGACGCCATGGTCGTCGCACGCTCGACGGCCGGACGGAGGGCGGGGGCCGGCCATGATGATCCGTCAGCCAGCCTTGTGGTGGGACACGAAGACCTCCGGTGCCGTGGACGCCTGGGGCCGCACCACACCGGAGGTCTTCGCCTGTGAGAGGAAGCCGGCAACTGTCAACAAGGTTGCGGGCTATCTCTCTGCGCGGGTACCGCTGGTTCCCCGTTCTCTACTTGTCCCCGGAGATGGTGACGGTGTTATTGATGTCACCGACGGAGAAGTTGATCAGTCCGCCGCAGGCGAGGAGACAGAAGCCAGGGGGCGGACCGGGGGGCGTCGGGGCAGACGTGACCTGGACGATCGTGGTGTCGTTGGAGGCGTCGCACTCCGTGGTGCCGTTGTACGCGGCGGTGATTTCGTGCGAGCCGGCGGTGGTGAACGTGGCGGTGTAGCTGGCCTGGCCGTTGGCATTCACCATCACGGTGTCGAGCAGGACGTTGCCGTCGAAGAACGTCACGCCGAGCCCGCCAGTGACGGTGGCAGGACAGTCGACCGTGGCTGTCAGTTGCACCGCAGTGCCCACCACGGCGGACGGCGGAGCCGCCACCACCGTTGTGCTCGACGGTACGGCCCAGGCGGGCGAGGCCAACCCCAGCACGGCTGCCATAGCTGTGGCGACGACCAGTCTCCCTCTGCGCGGTGTGATCCTCACCGGTTCGGCTCCTTGTTCCGGCGCCGGGCCCGCCGATTGCGGGCACCGTGCAGCTTCACGCTATGGCGATCTCAGTTGCCTTCCAGGGAGGCGGCGCCCAAAAGTAGCCTGGTTGGATCATCAGCCTGCACCGGTCGTCGGACTGCCGAATGCCAGAGCGGCGCAAGGTGCTGTACGAGGCGTGTGCATCAGCTCCTTTCCCCGACGTCCGTCGGTCAGATGCCGGGCGCGGCAACCCGGGTGTAGGTCAGCCCCGGGCTGGTGCCGCCCGCCGTGGTGACAGTCACCGTGACCGGACCTGCGGGGCCCGCGGCTGCTACGGCCGTGATCTGTGTGTCCGACACGACGGTGAACGAGACGGCCGTACCCCCGAAGGTAACCGCCGTGGCGGTGGCCAGGTTTGTGCCGGTGAGGGTGACCACGGTGCCCGCGGACGTCGGACCGCTACTGGGTACCAGTGCCGTCAGGGTGGGCGTGGCGACATAGGTGAAGGCGACGGGGTTGCTCGTGCCGCCCGGGGTGATCACCGTGATCGGTGAACTGCTCGTCCCAGGCGGGGCAGTGGCCGTGATCTGTGTGGCCGACACCACGGTGAAGGATGTGGCGTTGGTGCTCCCGAACCGTACGGCACTGGCGTTGAGCAGGCTACTTCCGGTCAGTGTGACCACCACACCTCCCGCCGTCGGGCCAAGGACAGGGCTGGCACTGTTGAGGACGGGAGGCGCGGCGTAGAAGAAGAAGGCGTCCGGGGCGCTGACGCCCCCCGGCGTCGTGACGGTCACCACGGCGGCCCCGGCATTTCCGGCGGGTGTTACGGCGGTGATCTGGGTGGCCGAGTTCACGATGAATGACGTGGCCGGCACCCCGGCGAAGGTGACCGCTGTTGCTCCGGTGAACCCGGTTCCCGTGAGGGTGACACTGGTGCCGCCTGATGTCGGACCGTTGCTGGGTGCAACACCGGTGATCACCGGCACCTGCGCCACGACATAGGTGAACGTCACCGAGTTGCTGTTGCCGGTTGGATGGACGACGATCACCGCCGCCGCCCCTGCGGCGCGGGGCGGGCTCACGGCTGTTATCTGTGTCGCCGACACCACGGTGAAGGAAGTGGCGTTGGTGCTGCCGAACCGTACGGCGGTGGATCCGGTCATCCCGGTACCGGTGAGGGTGACGGTAGTACCGCCGGTGGTGGGCCCTTGCGAGGGATTGATGGTACTGATCGTGGGCGGCATGAGGTGCTCCTATGGCAGCCTGGGCGAGGCCCGGGTGACGTGGGTGCCGGTCCGGGCAAGGGGAACCGCCGTGTCTGCGGCATCGGCGGACACGGCGAGAACTACCGCTCGGGAAGCGGTGGTCAAGGCAAGCTGCCGCCCGGTGAAGACCGGACGGCAGCGTGGATGAGGGTCAGATACCGGGAGGCGCGACGTAGGTGAACGCGCCGACGGCCGTGTCGGAGCCGGCCGGGTTGGTCACCTCCACGTCAACCGCGCCGACGGTGCCGGGCGGGGTCACCGCCGAGACCGTGGTGGAGTTCACCACGGAGAACGGAGCAGGGTTGCCGTCGAAGGTGACCGACTCGGTGGTGCCGAGGTTGGTGCCGGTGATGGTCACACCGGTCCCGCCGGACGTCGGCCCGGAGGTCGGCGTAACGGAGGTCACCGCGGGGACGTCCACGTAGGTGTAGGACAGACCGTTGTTCGTCCCGCCTGCCGTGGTCACGCTCACTCCGACGGGGCCCGCCGCTGCGCCCGCAGGCACGGTGACGGAGAGCTGGGTGTCGGAGGCGACCGTGGGCGTGGCGGTGTTGGCGCCGAATGACACACTGGTGGCAGATGCCAGCCCAACACCGTTGATCGTGACCGTGTTGGCGCCCGCGAGGGGGCCGGAGGTCGGATCGAGCGAGGACTTGAACGGGGCTCCCACGTAGAAGAACGGTATGGGGTTGCTCGTGCCACCCCCGGTGGTCACGGTCACCCCCACGCTGCCGGTGCCCGAGGGCGACACGGCCGTGACCTGGGTCGGAGAGACGTTGGTGACGTTGGTGGCCGGCTTGGTGCCGAACTTGACGGCGGTGGTGCCGGACAGGTTCGTACCGGTGATGGTCACCAGTGTGCCACCGCCGGTGGATCCCTGGTTCGGAGAGATAGGCATGGAGAACTCCTCGCTGACGGGAAGGGACAGAGGACGCAGCGGAACCGGGGACCACACCGGGCCGACCTTCGCGGAAGACCCTCACGGGGGTAGACGGCTGAACCGTACCGACCGGGTTTCGGAGTTCCCTCGCAGATACACAAAGGAAGAACCGGCGGATACCGCCCCTTTACCAATATCCCCGGCTATGGGATGGGCGGCCCACCGGTTCGCTGTTTCAAGTACGCCACGAGAAAGCAACTCTGACAAGACGTCAATCAAGGGACTTGGATGGTTGAGTGCGCCAAGGCGGGCGCCTGTGTACCACCGGCGTACGCATCGATAGCTCTTTGGCGATCGGTCAGCGAGGGCCATTCCGGTCGTTGCACCGCCCCGGAGGAGCGTCGTTGGATGTGGAAGGGAGCGGCTCATGGAGCCAAGTGACAAGCGGCCGTGGGCTGCATGGGAGTTGGAGGACTACCTGCACCGTTCCCTGGTGGGCGACGGTGACTGGTGGCAATGGCCACTCGAAAGACGTGCCGGCCCTCCATGTCGTCGCGCGGTCCTTCGCTTACCTGTTGCGGCATCGGAGCGGTACGAGAGCCGAGCCGGCTGCCCGCTGGCGTCAGCTGATGGCCCGAACGCCACTCTTCACCGGGTGGCGGCGCTGCGGGCCTGCCGCTTGGTGCGCGGTGTGGGGCGCCAGGTGGCCACGAGCGCGGCTGCCAGCAGGAGTTCGCCGATGTCTCCGCCGTAGTACATGATCTCCGCGCCGCCTTGGATCTGCTCGGCAGGGGCGCGGACGCCGAGGTAGAGACCGGCATACATCATCTGCGCCAGGATGGCGTGGGCGGCGATCGCGATGCCCAGGACGACCAGCCGGGTGGGCACGCCCGGCCGGGCAGGGGCGGGGTCGGGACCGGCGATGACCCACGCGAACAGACAACCTGAGAGCAGGAAATGGGCGTGGAGGACCTGGTGCCAGAGCAACTGCCCGTCGATCGCCTCGTACAGAGGTGTGAAGTACAGGGCACCGAGTGATCCCACGCTCAGCACCAGTGCCAGAGCGGGGTGAGTGATCACCCGCAGCGGGCGGCTCCGCAGGATTCCGGACAGCATTCGGGCCCGGTCTGTCGGCAGCGTGCGCAGCAGGAGGGTGACCGGAGCCCCGAGGACGAGGGCGAGGGGAGCGTACATCCCGACCAGCAGGTGCTGGACCATGTGGCCGCGGAAGTCTTCGTGGGCGAAGGGTGCCACCGGCGGCAACTGAGCCAGCGCGAGGAGACCAAGGCCGGTCAGGAACCAGCCGGTGCGCCGGCGGCTCCACCCGACTACCGGGTTGCGGTGACGGGCGAGTGCCGCGAGGAGCAGATACAGCGAGCCCAGCGCCAGGATCACGGTCACCGGCAGCAACACGTCCAGCAGAGGGGCCGGGCCGCCATGGTGTTGCTCCGCGGGATGGCCGTTCATGCAGCGGCCGGGCCGGACTGTGACGACCCGTCCTCACCCTCGGGGTCGAACGGCCGGCCGCGGCGCTGGATGGCCCAGCCCCCTGCGACGAACAACGCGCCCAGGAGAAGGAAGCCCGCGTCCCACCATGCCTGCTGTGCTCCGGCGTAGACATGATGGATGCCGAGGATCTGATGGTCGACGAGGCCCTCGACGATGTTGAACAAGCCCCAGCCGACCAGGATCCAGCCCCACAGGGCGGGCGAGGTCCAGACCTGACGCCGGTGGTGGGTCACACGTGAGTACAGCAGGGCCAGTCCCGCAAGGACGGCGACCCAGCAGATGGCGTGGAAGATGCCGTCCCACACCGTGTTCATCTGCAGGCCGTCGATGGTGGTCGCGGGGTAGTACTTCAGGCCGATCCGGTCGTGATTCGTGCTGGTGAGCATGTGGTGCCACTGCAGAAGCTGGTGCAGCACGATGCCGTCGACGAACCCGCCGAGCCCCACTCCCAGGGTGACTCCTGGCAGCTGGAGGCTCCTGGGTGGAGCACTCGCGTGTGTACTGCTGCTGGTAACGGCCATCACGACTCCCTTTGCATCGGTCTGCGCTCGGCGCTCAAGGACCCAGGCGGTACCCCCGTCGGGCGCAGCGTCACGTCCGGCTCACGCCGAGCGCCCGCGCGCCGGTCCAGCGGAATACCACGCTGTTCAATGGATTGGACGTCATGCCAGGGCCTTCCTCAGTGAGGGGCAGGATGAAGCACCCCGCAATCGCACTAGAACTACTCCGACTCCGCAAGAGCACCATTTGCCCATGCTTCGCGCGTCTCAAAAGCGGTCCCTGTTGCAGACGCCTGGTCAGCGGCACGGTTGCCACGTCAGGCGCAATGGCGTAGGGCTGGGCCTGTCGTGGCCCGCCTTATCGACCGAAATGCAGACTCGGCGGCTGGGCAATGACGGCCGGTTCGGTGAACGGGCAAACCCCCGCGGGAGCCAAGCCAGACCGTGCCCCTGCACTGCCGTCGTGTCCCGCCGACCTCGGGAGTGAGAGGGAAGTGACGGCTGAGTGCCCAGTGGCGAAGGCCGTCAGTGGTCGCCAACGGGGCCAGTGGCACCTGCCGGCCTGCCTACCCGGGGCGAGCGCAAACGCGCCACCGCCGGCACGACACTACTGACCGCCAGGGGCCAACTGGCACCGCGGTCGCGACCCAGGGGGTGCGGCGGTCGGTAAGCAGAGCGCCATTGGCAACGGCGACGAGCGCGATCAGCCAGGTCGGTACGCCCCCTGCCGCTTTGACTTCGAGCAGCGGTCCGCTGAACTCGGCGGGTTTGCCGGTCGACACCGCCGCGGAAGCGTCAGTGCCCAGGGGACGTACACGGCGTCCGCTGTGGCGAGCGCGCCGAACAGCGCGCGTGTCAGCTTTCGATGTCTCAAACCGCGGTTCATGCAAGTGCCTCAGAGGTGTTGCTTGGCCGCGTTGACGAGTCGGCTGATGTCGTCACGGGTTCGTTCCCTGAGATTGTCCAGGGCTGCTCTGCTGTCTGCCTTGGGAATCGTTGTGATGTCTGTGAGCACGTCCTCTGCGAGCTGACTCAACGTCTCGTCCTCCGTGAGCATCTGCGCCCGGAAGAGGGCCTCTTGGGCATTGGAGCGCAGGTCATAGGCGCGGATGCGTACCGTGTCGGAGTCCTCGGGTGGTGGCACTTCGTGCTCGCAGAACCAGAGGTGGACCAGGCAGCGGCGGTAGTTGACCAAGGCGCCGGCATAGGCGGAGTAGGCATCGAGTCGTTCCTGCCGCAGGTTTTCGCGGCGTGTGAACTGGTGGCTCCTGTCGGTGGTGCGCTGCTGGAACGCCAGAGTGATTCCCGAACCGAGCAGGGTTCCCAGAACAGCTATGGCGCTCGCGATGATGGTCTGCACGCCTCAAGCTGATTACGTCTTGGCGAATTCGGTAGGCCGCAAGCCCAACTCCTCTGCCGAGACGGAGATGCTGTCTCGGCACGCGAGAGGTCGACACCTTCGGACCCATAGCTCTTCAGAGATCGCTCAGCGACGTTCATACCGGCCGTTGTACGGTCCTGGAGGAGCGCTGCCGGGCGGGACCGGTTGCTCGGGTTGTGGTGCTGCGTTGCCGTACAGCGCCGGCGCTCGGGGCTGTCCCGCTTTACCTGCGCCCATGTGGCAGGAAGCTGCTGTTGGAGCCTTGCAGGACCTTGAGTTCCGGGCACCCGTTGACGCAATCAGGCTGGCGGAGTCGGAGCGGCGCCTTGGCCGAAGTCTGCCTTCGCAGCTGACTCTGCCGCTGGAGACGGACGGGATGGTCGACGAGGGGCCGGAGGCTATCGAGGCTGTCGGCCGCAACAAGGGCGATGCTCGATTGCCGCACACTGCGTCCTGTCTTGGGTCGCTGGCAGGTGCGCCAGGTCTGGATACTGGGCTTCTCGGTCACATTGCCGCTGCTTCCGGTTCATTCTGGACGCCTGCGGCGCCTGTGGGGCCGTCACGATGTACGTCCCAAGGTGAGCCTGGTGAGCCATCCGCAGGTCTGCGCGATGACCTCGGGTCGAGCCAACTCACCATCGGCGGCTACGACTAGCTGATCGTGGTGGTCTTCCACGCCGAGCCCGGAAGCGGGAGCGCCGAACTGCTCGGCAGCCTGAGCCTGTCCGGCCGCGCAACGGGCATGGGGCGCGCTGATCACGGCGGGTATGGGCCTGGTGGACCCGACCCGTCGCGGAGCGGTGAGCGGGACACCTCCGATTTGGCCTGACCGACTCCCTGCCCGACGCGGGTCGGAGCACCGTGTGCTCGGTGCCGGTCGGGGCTGTAGCCAGCGCGAGGGGCGTACGGCTCTGTCCTCTTGTGACTGGCTCCCGCACTCCCAGGAACAATGCGGTACTACCACCTCGATCAGTCCGCGCGCACAGGGGTAATGACCCGGGGCCGGAAAGGACCAGCTGCCCCCGGTGATACGACCGCCCGTATCGCGTAAGCGGTGGGAGCGTGAACGGCGGGAAGCGGCGCCCTCCCGGGAGTGAGCCATCGCCGTGGTCTGCGGCACTCGGTTTGTGTCGGCCGTCGGCCCGGCGTGTGCTCTCGGGGGCCGCATCGCCGTCCAGCCGGGGGGAATGGAGGGGTGGTCACTACCTTTTGACATACCTCCAATATCGAACATACTGTAAAAGATCCTGTGCCCCGGAGGGCATCCCGGGAAAGCCTAGGTTGACGCCGTCATCGGTATTTCTCATTTCACCTGGCAGGAGGCAACGTCGTGACGACAACGCTTATCACCGGGGCGAACAAGGGGCTCGGGTTTGAGGCTGCCCGCCAGCTTTCAGCCGCAGGGCACACCGTCTACGTCGGCGCTCGAAACCCGGAGCGGGGTCAGAGCGCAGCTGCTGAGTTGGGCGCACGGTTCGTGCAGCTGGATGTCACCGATGACACCTCAGTCGCAGCTGCGGCTGAGGTCATCGCGGCCGACGGCGGGCTTGACGTTCTCGTCAACAACGCTGGAATCGAGCCCCGTAAGCCCGACGGCGGCTTCGTCCCAGCCGAAGAGGTCACCGCTGACGCTGTGCGAGCTGTGTTCGAGACCAATGTGCTTGGGCAGGTCAGGATGCTTCATGCGTTCCTGCCCTTGTTGCTGCGTTCAGACGCTCCGGTAGTGGTCAATGTCAGCAGTGGGGCTTCGCTTATGCGGGAACTCGCGAACCCGGACTCGCCCGCGTATTTCTATCCCGACATCGCGTATCCGGCCTCGAAAACGGCGGTCAATATGCTGACGGTTCAGTACGCCAAGGCATATCCCGGCGTAAAGATCAATGCTGTGGATCCTGGATTCACCGCAACTGACCTCAACCACCACGCGGGGCACCAGACCGTCGAGGAGGGTGCGGAGATTCTTGTACGAATGGCCCGGGTAGGCCGCGCTGGCCCCACCGGCGGGTTCTTCGAAGCCAGCGGGGTCATTCCCTGGTAGTAGGCCGTACTCGAAGGCTGACGTCGGGATCCAGACTCCTGAGCCAGTATTCCGGCTCTCCGGTCACGGTCGGTGTGAGTGCGAGATGCCTCTCTGTGGCTGGGCCAGCGGCGGTGGACTGCGCCAGGCTGCTGCAGCGATAAGGGTCAAGCTGCTTGCCTGGCTCGGTTGGCTTCGTGCGATCTCTGCGTCGGCTGAGGCACAGGCGATGACGGCGTCGCCCTCCACCGGGTGGTCGTGAACGCCTCCGTCACCACCCTCACGGTGGGTAAGTCCGGGACCACCCTCCTGACCTCCAACGGGCACGCCCACTTCGCGGACGATCAACGCCACCTGCCCACGTACCGCTGACAGAGTCCGGCGGATGTGGCCGGCACTGTGCGCTTGGACCGTCACCTGCCGACCGGCGCGGATACCGCCTGCGACAGCGCCGGAGAGGCGGCGAACAGTGCGTATACGGAGGCCCGGATCTGCGCGGCGACGGCCTCAGGAGTGGAGGTGTCGAGCTTGCCGTCGAGATGGAGGAAGGCCAGGCCGTGTACGAGGGCCCACACCGTCGTCGCCAGGGCGCCTGAGTCGTCGGCGCCGGGGAAGGCGTCGCGAACGAGGCTCTGGACGTACTCCGTGATGACGGCGGTCGCGGCGACGCGTTCTTCGCTGGTCGGATCGCAGGGCTCGGCGAACATCGCCCGGAACAGGGCGGGGTGCTCGAGGGCGAACTGCACGTACACGACGGCGACGGCGGCCAGGTCGTCGGGTGTGGAGGGCGCGGGGTGAGCCGCGGCCAGGTGCTGGGCAAGCTCGCGGTACCCCTCCGCGGCGACGGCGGACACGAGGTCGTCGCGGTCCGCGTAGTGCCGGTAGGGGGCCGTAGCCGAGACGCCGGCCCGTCGGGCGACCGCGCGGAGGGAGAGCGCGGCGCTGCCGTCCTCCTCCAGCAGCTCTCTCGCGGCCCTCAGGCAGGCTGCACGTAGATCCCCATGGTGGTATCCGCCGGTTTGAGACACAGGTCACCATTCCTTATGTTTATGGCGCATACATCATAGGTGATTGAGAGGGGAGAGGGAACTGGGATGACCAGTGAGCCGTTCTCGCCGCACCTCGTGCCCTCCGATCATGCGCTCCGGGTACCGAAGAACCGGATCGCCATGGCGGGCATGGAGGAGAACATGGCGGCACAAGGCCGGCCTTCCTGGTGGTCGAACCGCTCGGCGTGGACCTGATCCAACCCCCGGCGGCAGCTGCGAAAGCCCCGCGATGACCGGCCGTCCGTCCCGCGGACAACCGCAACCAGGCCCGCGAGGCCTGCTTCCTCGACCTCGCCAAGGACCTGGTCAAGGACGGCCCCATCCCGCTGATGCTCAACGGCGGCACACCCGCCGCGTCACAGCCGCGAGAGGCCTCGACAACGGTGTGGCGTTGCGCTCGTCGGGATGAGCACCGCCCTCACCCTCACCCCTGATCTCCCCGAACGCTGGAAGAACCACCGCGAGGCCGATCGTCTGCTGGAGCCGGTCACATGGTCCGGCAAGGCTCTCGCCCCGGCTGCCGGCATGGCTCGGGTCCGGCACCTGATGCGCCGCCTCGCCCGGGGGAGCACCCCCAGCCTGGCACCCACCCGGTGATCGTACTGATCTCCGAGGGCCGAAGGCAGCGAGTGGCCCTGCGCAGCTACCGCGCCTGGCCGCCCAAGGGGCGGTGCGTCGTTGGGCGGTGGACCACCCTTGAAGCGACGTCGACGGATGGCACCGGTATCCCCAGCGGATCGGGGGACGCGGGCCCCTCTGTCGTGGGGGCGTCGCCCCAGGGGAGCCTGGTGGGTCGCGGCAGAGTCTTCCGGCGTGAACTCGGACCTGCGCAGGTCGCGGGGTTGTGGGGCGGGACGGTGGTCCTGGCGGGGCCTTTGGCGTCCAGCATCTGCCGGAAGCAACAGGCGGGCACCTTCACAAGCGGTGGTGCCGGCCCGCGGATCAGGCGAAGAGGGCGAGCCTGTCGAGTGGACAAGCCGCCCTCTCTTCTTGGCGTGGCCCGATCGTGGCTACGGCTGTGTGCCACACGCTGTTCAGCGGACTCCGACCCGTTTCATGACCTTCAGCGCGCCGGTCAGGAGGGTGGCCCAGGTCTCGGGGGAGATACGGGCCGGCGGGTAGAACCCCTGGATGCGCTGGTGGGCGACGGTCTGGGCCTCGGTGTACTTGAGGATGCCGTCGGCGCCATGACGCCGGCCGAGTCCTGAGTCGCCCATTCCGCCCATGGGGGCGTCGATGCTTCCCCAGGCCGCGGCGAAGGCCTCGTTGACGTTGACGGTGCCCGCGTGTATTCGGGCGGCGACAGCTCGGCCGCGTGCGCCGTTGCCCGACCACACGCTGGCGTTGAGGCCGTATGCCGATGCGTTGGCCAGCGCGACGGCCTCGTCGACGTCGCGGTAGGAGTAGATGGAGACGACGGGGCCGAAGGTCTCGTGGTCGTACAGCGTCATCTCGGGCGTGACGTCGGCGAGGATGGTCGGCTCGTGGAACAGCGGTCCCAGATCGGGGCGTGCCTTGCCGCCGGCGATGATGGTGGCGCCCTTGGAGACGGCGTCGGCGATGTGGGTCGTGACGGTCGTGAGCTGGGACGGCGTGGTGAGGCTGCCGACGTCGATGCTGTAGTCGTACGCGGCGCCGACCTTGAGCTTCTTGGTGCGGGCGACGAACGCGGCGACGAACGTGTCGCGGATGGACTCGGCCACGTAGAGACGCTCGATGGAGACGCACAGCTGCCCGGCGGAGGGGAAGCAGGCGTTGACGGCGCCCTCGGCGGCCTTGTCGACGTCCGCGTCGTCCAGGACGATCATGGCGTTCTTGCCGCCGAGTTCGAGGGAGGCGCCGATGAGGCGCTTGCCGGCGTCGCTCGCGATGTGGCGTCCGGTGGCGGTGGAGCCGGTGAACATCATGTAGTTGGCGTTGTCCATCAGCGCGCCGCCGATGGAGCTGCCCCTGCCGATCACCATCTGCCAGACGTCGGCCGGCAGGCCCGCTTCGTACATGAGCTTCATCGACCACAGGGCGGTGAGCGCGGTCTGGGTGTCGGGCTTCTGCACGACGGCGTTGCCGGCCATCAAGGCCGCGATGGTGTCGCTGGCGGCCATGCTGAGCGGGTAGTTCCACGGGGAGATGACGGTGACGACGCCCTTGGGGTGCCGCAGCTCGGTCGTGTGTGTCAGTAGCGGGATCGCGCCGCGGCGGCGCTTGGGGCTGAGGTACTTGCCGGCGTTGCGGGCGTAGTAGCGGGCGACGATGCCGATGTCGACGACCTCGAGGTAGGCGTCGCGGCGGGTCTTGCCGTTCTCGGCCTGCATCAGGTCCAGCACCTCATCCTGCCGTGCCAGGACGAGATCGTGGTAGCGCAGCATGATCCGCTTGCGCTCCGCGATCGGCGTGGCGGCCCAGGACTTCTGCGCGATCCGGGCTCGCCCGAACGCGGCCTCGACGTCCTCAGGGGTGGAGACGGGGAAGTCGGCCAGGGGCACGCCGGTGTAGGGGGCGTTGGTGGTGACCCGCGCGGCATTCGGCGCGGCCGAGACCTGCGCGGTCAGCTGCGTGAGCAGGGCCGGGGTGATGGACGCGGGCAGGCCCAGGCCGCGGCCGGTGGTGGGGCGGCTGGCGTGGTCGGTGACCATGGGGTCGGACTCCTTGTCGCTTGCTGCTACTTGTTCCGGCTCCGGACCGAGGTGGGCACCGGCATGTGGAGGGCGGCCTGGCCTTCGGTCATGACGTCGAACTGGATGGTCCGCTTCGGCTTGAGCGACCGCAGATCGTCGGACATGCGGCCCTCACCGAGCTGCAGGGTGATGCCGCTGGTGCTGTGCGTCGTGCCGGCGTTCAGTACGTTGGTCTGGTTCAGCGTGGAGTGCCACGCGCCGTTGATCGACGTGTACGAGGTGAGCGAGCCGACGCGCTCTCCGCTCACGTAGGCCCTCTGGGCCGGCGTGTTCGCCAGGAGCGACAGGTCGACTCCGCCGGCGGCGTTGGCCACGCGGGCGCTCGTCCGGTGGTCGTCGATGTCGACGTCGAGCTCGGTGACCCACTTGGGGAAGCCATAGCCGTCGTGGCCGCGGACCTGCGCGATGTCCGAGTTCACGGGAAGGGACAGCACGTAGGAGTCGAGGTGCTCGTTCTTGAGACCGGTGACGAGGTCGAAAAAGCCGAGCTTGCCGTGCCGGGCGGGTTTTACGGCGATGCCGACGGCGGCTTCGGTGTAGAAGTCGATGTCGGCCACGTCGTAGCGGAAGAACATGACCGAGACCAGACCGAGGCCGGGCGTGATCTCCAGCGGCGAGAGATCCTCGGGCAGTCGGCTGCGGATCGCCCGGGTCGGCGCGAGCATCGTGAGCCGCGCGGTGGAGATCGCGTAGTAGAAGTTCGGGGTGAGCGTGGGGCCGATCGGAGAGTCCACCTTGATCTTGGGCAGCTGGCGGAAGAAGTCCACGCTGCTGACGCGGGGGTCGCGGGCGATCTCGTCGAGGTCGGGGTTCATCCGGTAGCGGTCATACAGGCCGCCCTTCGGGACCGTGACCTCACGGCCGCCCAGGTCGACCCTCACGGTGTCCTTCGGTGTTGAAGACATGACGTGCTCCTCACTCTGATGTAAACGGTGTACACATTGCTTTAGGGTTGGCTGTAAGCGCTGTCAACAAGGGAATGCTGGATTCTTGGGTGGGATCTCAGCGGTGAGGCCGGGAGCGTCACGCCGCCGCTGGCCGGTCCGGGCTGTGGCCGCTCCTTCGCAGGGATCGCCAGAGTCTGCCGAATGGTGATCACGGCGGACCGCGATCACGGGCAAGGCCCTTCGTCAGTCCCTCGAGCGCCGCGCACGAACCGCTCGATCGCGACTGGAGGGGTGCTGTGTCAGCCCTGCGTGAGTCGGCGGTATGCGGTGGAGAGAATGCTGGACCAGATTGTGCTCACGGCTCCCGGCAGGGCCGCGGGTTCGGTTTGACTTTCCTTCTCCGGATCGGCGGGCGACGGTTCCTTTGAGGAATGCGAATCGGGTGGCCGATGGCGCCGCGCGGTGGACGGTGTGGACCGAGGCGCCATCGGTCACACCCTCAGGCCTGGGTGGCCCGGGGCTGGGCCAGCCAGGCGCGGTACCTGCGCAGAGCACGCTGTTGCTTGCGGCGCTCTGAGACGAGGGCGATCGTCGGGTGGGTGCCGGGCGTGGTCCTGCGCCCGCGGGCGAGTCGGCGCATCTGATGCCGCACCTGAGCCATGCTGGCGGCGGAGGCGAGGGCCTTGTCGGACCAGGTCACCGGTCGCATGGCTCGGTCGGCTTCGCGGCCCTGGCGCCAGCGTTCGGGGAGGTCGGGGGTGATGGCGAGCGCGGTGCCCATGCCGAGAACCGATACGCCGCTGTCGAGCACCTTCTCCGCGGTGACGCGGCGGGTGATGCCGCCGGTGAGCATCACCGGCAGGGGACTGGTCTTGACGAGGTCCGCGGCGAGGTCGAGGAAGTAGGCCTCGCGGGCCTGGGTGCGGTCGTCGGCGGGGCGGCCGGTCATGGCGGGGCTTTCGTAGCTGCCGCCGGACAGTTCGACCAGGTCGACGCCAAGGGGCGCGAGCATCTCGATCACCTGGCGGGCGTCATCGGCGCCGAAACCGCCACGCTGGAAGTCGGCGGAGTTGAGCTTGACCGCGACTGTGAAGGAGGAGGAGACGGCTGCACGGACGGCGCGGACGATGTCCAGCAGCATCCGGGCCCGGTTCTCCAGCGAACCGCCCCATTCGTCGGTGCGCTTGTTGACCAAGGGGGAGAGGAACTGGGACAGGAGGTAGCCGTGGGCGGCGTGGATCTCGACACCGTCGAAACCGGCATCCTCGGCGCGTCGGGCGGTCACCGCGTAGCGCGCCACGGTCTCGAGGATCTGCCGGGGGGTCATGGCGGTGGGGCGGCCGAAGCGGCTGCTGTGTTTGCCCAGGCTGACGCCGATGTCGGTCGGGCCCCACACGACACCGGGCATGTCCGAGGCGACCTGCCGCCCAGGGTGGTTGATCTGCATCCAGATCGATCCGCCGCCGGACTTGCCCGCCTTCGCCCAGTCGGCGAAGGGCTTCAGGGGGGCGTGCTCGTCGAGCACGACACCGGCGGGCCCGGTCAGCGCCTCGGCATGGACCATCACGTTTCCGGTGATCAGCAGGCCGGTACCGCCGGCGGCCCAGCGCTGGTACAGCGACAGCAACTGCCAGTCGGGGAGCTGGCCTTGTGCGGCCATGTTCTCTTCCATGGCCGCTTTCGCGATCCGGTTCTTCAGCACCTGGCCGGAGGGCAGGGTCAGCGGCGAAAACAGCTCGCTGGTCATCCCGTTCTCTCTTCCATCTCGATTGCTTACGATGTATGCACTACTTACATTAGGGCATCGATGTAATCAGCGTAAACATCGAGAGGTGTGGGGTACGTCGCAGTCGCGCGGCCGGTCGGGTGCCGGCGGAGCGGAACGAGGCGACAAGGGCCCGGGCCTGTCGGCGCCGAGATGGCGCCGACAGGCCCAGCGTGACCGGGCAGGCGCTGCAGGCGCGCAGGATCGCCCGTCCTGCAGTGCGGTGCGGAGAGGACCGACGGCGAGCTTGCGAACGACCTTGGCGGCTCGGGTGTCGCGAAGGCTGTCCACGAGGAGGACGTCGTGGACCGTGTCGGCGACGCGGACGGAGGTGACATCGACGTCGGGCCTCGCGGAGCTTGTTGGGCGTACTGCTCACCCTCGTCACGCAGGACGTCCGCCTCGTCAGTGATGACCAGGGCCGTGGGGGAGTCCCTTGAGCTGATCGAGAGAGGGCTGTGGAGGGGAGGCGTGGTGCTCGGCATATTGAGCGGGATGGGTGGTGCAGGCGTCCGGGCCGTCCACAGCGCGGCGGCTAGGTCTTGTCCGGGCGATCTTCGAGGATCAGCCTGTGGCGTCGGATGCGGTGCATCGCACGGCGGTGGGGGTACCCCCACCGGAGGCTGGGGGAGATCGTCCTCGTACTGGCGTACTCGGGCGACTCCGCCAACACAGCGTGGGGGCACCTCCCGTGCTCGAAGGACTACGGGGGAGTGCCGTAGCTGTCGTCACAGGCCCGACAAGATCGCCCGGACAGGACCTAGTACGCGATGCCCACTGCCTGCTTCAGGGTCGAGGCGTCGTCCGTCATGCGCAGCATCGCGTGGGCCGCGTCCGCCCGGCCGATCGCGTTGCCACCGCGCAGGTTGGCGCCGAGCGCGGTCCGGTAGACGCCGGTCATGGGCTTGTTGGTGAGCTTGGGCGGCCGTACGACCGTCCAGTCGGTGGTGCTCCGGCGGATTTCGTCCTCCATCGCCGTCAGGTCCGCGTACACGTTGCGGTACACGCGCGAGATCAGAGGGGTCACGGCGCGCAGCAGGAGCGTTTCGTCGGGCGGCACCGGGCCGATGGGAGCCGCGCTCACTGCCAGGAAGCGGCGCACCCCCTCCGCCTCCAGGGCCCGCAGGATCGTCCGGGTGCACGTGGTGGCGACGCCTGCGTGCTTGATGGCACGCGCGCCGACGCCTGACAGCACCGCGTCGCGGCCCGCCACGGCCGGCCGCAGGGCCTCTGGATCGTTCAGCCCGGCGGTGACGATCCGCAGGGCCGGGTCGTCGACGGTCAGTCGAGCAGCGTCGCGGACCACTGCGGTCACCTGGTGGCCCGATGCGAGCGCTTGCCGGACGATTTCGTGCCCGACGCCCCCGGTCGCTCCGAAAACGGTCAGTTTCATCGCTGCGCCCCCTGGGTGGGTAAGTACTCACTCACCATTAGGGTGAGTGTTCACCCACCCCTCCGTCAAGCCTTTCCGGAGCGCACACGTGAAGCCTGCACGGGCCCGCATCCTCGACGCCGCCGACCAGCTCATGCGCACCATCGGGCTCGCCCGTGCCACGACCAAGGAGATCGCCAGGGAAGCCGGCTGCTCCGAGGCTGCGCTCTACAAGCACTTCGCGAGCAAAGAAGATCTTTTCCTCCACGTCCTCCAGGAACGCCTCCCGAAGCTAGGTCCGCTGCTCGTCGAGCTGACCGAAGAACCCGCCGGCCACAGCGTCGAGGAGAACCTCGTCACGGTCGTCCGGCAGGCCG
Organism: Streptomyces sp. AM8-1-1; assembly: GCF_032229325.1. NCBI lineage: Bacteria > Bacillati > Actinomycetota > Actinomycetes > Kitasatosporales > Streptomycetaceae > Streptomyces > Streptomyces sp. AM8-1-1. The sequence goes on along the minus strand of NZ_CP135086.1, from coordinate 251,567 downwards.
CCAACTTCTACGAGTCCACCTTCGCGATCGGCGCCTCGCTCTTCGCCGAGCCCGCGCTACTGCGCCGCCATGCCGAGGGCGTACATGCGCTGGGCAGTGGTCCGCACCATCCGATCGATGCGCTCTCCGGCTATCTGCGCGCGGAGCGTGAGGCCGGCCGGATCGCGCCGGACGCGGACACCGACGCGGCTGCGGCGCTGCTGATGGGCGCTTGTCTGCAGCGGGCGTTCCTCAAGGCGTTCCCGGGCAGCGAGCCGGTCCGTGCGCTCGACGAGTTCGCACGGGCTGTGGCCCGCACGGTCTTCGCGGGCCTGCGCTCGCAGCCGTCCGGCTGACATTGCCTTCTTGGCGGCCGGTCTTCGTGACCCGTTGCGGTCGGCGCACGTCTGCCGGCGCGGTGCCGAGGACTTCTTACGTCATGTGCCGTCCGCCCGATCGATGCTGCCCTGCGGGACCGACATCAGGTCGACGACGCTGGTGGCCCTGGGCTGTTCGTCGGCGAGGTCGATCTCCTGGTGGTCGGCGCTGCTCAGTGGTCGGCGCCGCAATCCTTCGGGAGCTGTTCACGCTGGCGGAGACAGATGCCGAACTCACCAAGCGGCTCGACCGGATCCGACGGATGATGCGCCCCCGCTCATCGACGGGCTTATCAAGTACAGCTGCGCGCGCTGAACCGTGTCTCATCATCACCGCTGACCAACCCCCGCTCCTGGCACGTTCTTCACCGGTTACGCTCCGCGGCGGTGCGGCCGAAAAGGCAAGTGGGTTGCACGTGGCACGCCATCAGACTCCGCAGGCTGAGAGCCAAGACTTCGAGCAACTCTTCCGGTCGCACCCTTCACCCCAACACCCGCGAGTTGGCGATGATCCACCAGGTGCCGGCCAGGTCTGCTCAACGTCACGGGGCCCGGAGCCGGTGCGTCGTCAGCGCCCACGGCAGGCCCAGGAGTCCGCGCCACCGCGGACGACGCCGCCTCCGAACGGGCGGTTACCGCGGCAACTGCCATGAGACCGGCTCTGGTTCAGGCCAGAGGAACCAGCGCGGTGATGTGCTTGCCTCGGGCATGGAGGGTGATCGTGACCTGGTCGGCGAGGCGCCGTACCAGTGGCCAGCCGTAGCCGCCGATCCGTGGTGGTTCCGTGGCGTCGTTGTCGTGGACGAGCGGTGTGCGGGTGCTGGTGTCACCGACGACGACGAGGAGTCCTTCGTCGGTGATTTCCGCGGTGAATTCGGTGAGGCCGCCGCCGTGGCGGAATGCGTTTGTCACCAACTCCGAGGTCACCAGGAGCGCGTCTGCGACCACCACGTCCGCCAGACTTTCCCCTTGCATTCCGCAGAAGCGTGAGTTCAGCAGTCTGGTGACCATGTCACGCGCTGCGGCGGCATTGTGCGGCACCGGTGATAGGGCGTGCGCCGCTTTCCCGCGCTTTCGCACGGCAGCCGTCTCGGCCTCGTCCGGTGCGTGTTCCGGACGAGGAGTCTGGTCAGGTGCCTCGAATTCCACATTCATCGCGTTGTCCTCGTGCCCGGTCGGCCGGGGCACACACCCGCGCGTATGTTCGGAGTGCGGCTCGGCAGGGACGATCAGCACGTGCGCGCTTGTTCGACGCTGCTCGCGAATTGGAAGGCATCCTGCGTTCCGGTGACCTCGAACAGGCGGAGTACCTTGACGTTCATCGGGCCCGCCAACACCAGCGGTATGCCGGCTGCCGCGTGACTGCGCTGGCCGTGCAGCAAGGCATGCAGTGCTGTGGAATCGGCAAACGTCAGACCGGACAGGTCCACGACGGTCCGCCTGCCTCGGTCCTCAGCGGCTTTGGTCAAAGCGTCGACCAGCCGATCGCCGTCCGACCATCCATCCAGGCTGCCCCGGACGCTGATCAGCACCACACCGTCGGCCGAGGGCTCTACAGCCACCACCAGTTCATCACTCGACATGGGGCATATTTTTACAACATCACGGCGCACCGAGGTGACCCGCGGTCGCACCTGGTGATCACGCTACCGGTCACCTGGAATGGCGTGCGGTACGGGCCCGTCGTCCGCGGGCGTCCTGATCAGAGGGCCCGGCGGAAGGGCTGGACCGCCGGTTCCCGACCTCGCTGAACGGCGGGGCGTCGCTCGACCGACCCGTCTGGATCAGTTCGCCTGCTGCCATGCCCGCGTCGGCGTGCTCGTCCGGGGGGATGTGAACCCGGGGTCCCGTACGGCGAGATGCACGCGCACGTCACCTTCACATATGTGCGGATGGTGGGGTGGGTAGGTGCTGAGTTGTCAGGAGGGCGTCCCGTGCGGGATGGTTGCCGAAAGGCAACGTTTCCGTACGAGTTGGTGAGGTGAGGGATTCGCCCAGCGGGTCCTCGATATTTGGTGTCCACTCAAGCGCAGACCGTCGCAGACACGGAGCCGGACTTTCCATGGGGCCGTGCCCCGTACCCCGTGCTGGTCGCTGATCCGGTAGGCACCGTCGTGCAGTGCAACGACGCCGCACAGATACTGCTGCCTGCAGCCCTCCCCGGCACGCCCCTGGCGGACGTGGCCCCGGCCTGGCTGTTCGCGGCCCACGAGGCGATGCGTCCGACCGGCGCCACTGCCGCCCACGACGCCGACACACCGCTCTCCGGTGCGATCGACGGTCGCCGTTTCGAGGCGCACCCCAGCGCCCGCGCCGACGGCACGGTTGCCTGGTGGCTGGTCGATGACACCGACCACCAGCTCGCCCGTGACGCACTCCTGATGGAGAGAGAACGGACCGCGTTCCTCGCGAAAGCGTCCAGCACGCTGCTCTCCTCCCTCAACCTGGGACGCTGCATGGACGTGACCGCGCAGTTGGCCGCCGAGAACCTCGCAGATGCCGCCCTGGCCATCGCGCCCGCCCGGGGCTACCGGCTGCCGGTGGTGACCTGCCTGCGCGGTGGCACCCCCACCACGTCACAGGAAACGGTGGACCCGGACGACGTCCCCGGTCTCGGTGAGGCGCTGCGGGGATTCCCGCCGGTGCCCTCTCGGTGGATCGACCCGGCTTGTGCCCCGGCGTGGATGATCCCGGACGGCTTCGGGCCCATCGGCTCGATAGTGATCACCCCGCTACCCGGGCACGGGGTCCCTGCCGGTGCCTTGGTGCTGCTTCGCAAGGCGGACAGTGCCTCCTTCACCGACGAGGAAGAGGTCTTCGCCCGACTCTTCGCGGCGCGTGCGGGGGCTGCGATGTCAGCTGCCCGCTTGTACGCGGAGCAGACGGCGATCACCGAGGTGCTGATGCGGGAGCTGCTGCCCCCGACCCTGCACCAGATCGCCGGGGTGGACTTCGCCGGCAGTTATCGCCCGTCGGCCGACCATGAGCGGATCGGTGGGGACTTCTACGACGTGTACCCCGCCACCGTCGAAGGGGAAGCCTCGCTCGTCACGCTCGGGGACGTGTGCGGCAAGGGCCTGGAGGCCGCCGTCCTCACCGGCAAGATCCGCAATACCCTGCATGCTCTGCTGCCCATGGCCGACGACCACCAGCGCATGCTGACGCTGCTGAACACCGCGCTGCTGAACTCCCACAACACTCGGTTCGCGACGCTGGTACTGGCCTCCGCCGCCCGTCGGGGCAGCAACGTCGAGCTCAGGCTCACCAGCGCCGGACATGCGAAACCGCTGGTCATCCGCGCAGACGGGACCGTGGAGGAGGCTGACACCTGCGGGCGGCTGGTGGGGGTCATGCCGACCGTTCCCGCCAACACCACGACGATCACCCTCGCACCGGGGGAGTCCTGCATTCTGTACACCGACGGAATCACCGAGGCCCATGGCGGTCCGCTGGGTGACACCCAGTTCGGAGAGGAACGCCTCAAGCGCGCCCTCGCCGGGTGCGCAGGAATGCCGTCCGAGGGCATCGTGGAGCATATTCAGATGCTCGCGTCCCAGTGGCTCGGCAACCGCCGTCATGACGACATGGCCGTCGTCGCGATCTCTGCACCGCGTACCCACCATCTGAGTGCGGTGGATGGTCACACTCGGGGCAGGTACACCGCATGAGCTTGAGCACGAGCACACCACCTCGCCTTCCATGCGGCGCCGAGTTCGCGCAGTTGGCCGACCAGCTGTGGCACGGCGTGGCGGCCGGAGACGAGTACGCCGCCACCGAGATCGTCCTGCGCGCCCTCGACGACGGCATCGAACCGGAGAGCGTGCTCCTGGACGTGATCGCGGCGGTGCAGGGCAAGGTCGGCGAGGAGTGGGCCGCGAACCGGATCAGCGTTGCTCAGGAGCACGCGGCGACGTCCATCAACGAACGCGCCGTTGCCGCGCTCGCCCTCCACCCGGCCGCCCGCAGGACGCCCACCCTTGGCAGGATCACTGTGGCGTGCGTGGACGGCGAGTGGCATGCGCTGCCGGCCCGGATGGTGGCGGAAGTGCTGAAGCTGCGCGGATGGCAGGTCGACTACCTCGGCGCGCAGGTCCCCGCCCCGCACCTGATCTCCCACCTGCACACCACAAAAGCCGACGCGGTCGCGCTGTCCAGCTCGATCGCGACGAGGCTGCCCACCGCGCACGCGGCGATCACCGCTTGCCAGGCCGTGGGAGTGCCCGTCCTGGTCGGCGGTGCCGCGTTCGGACCGGACGGCCGGTACGCGCGGTTGCTGGGGGCCGAGGCCTGGGCGCCGGACGCCCGTACCGCTGCCGACCGGCTCGCCGGGGGACCGCTGCCCCGCCCGCAGGTCGACCACCAGCAGATGGACGACCTGCCGCATCTGGCCGACCAGGAATACACGATGGTCACCCGCAACAGCGACAACCTGGTGCGCACCGTCTTCCACGCGCTGGAGGACGCGTTCCCCGCCATGCGCGCCTACGACGACATGCAGCGGGAGCGAACCGCCGAAGACCTCGCGCACATCGTGGAGTTCCTCGCGACCGCCCTCTACCTCGGTGACGAAAAGCTCTTCACCTGGTTCATCACCTGGACCGCGCAGATTCTTGTCGCACGGGGCGTGCCCGCGCAGTCTCTGCCGCCTGCTCTGAACCTCTTCGCCCGTGAGCTCAAGGACTTCCCCCGGGCGGCCCGCATCCTGCAGCGCGGCGTTGAAGCGCTCGCCACCGCACCTCGGACCACCACTGGAAAGCCCGCATGACGACGCTGCCCCCCGCCCTGCACCTGACCACTGTGGATGCCGAGAACAGAGTCCGCATAGAGATCAGCGGGAATCTCGACTACGACAACGCCGACCTGCTGCTGGACGAGGCCACCGCGCAGCTCTCCGCCCGCCCGCAGCTGACGGACTTGCATCTGCACTGCGCGGGTATCGGCACGGTCGACTCCATGGGGCTGTCCATCTTGCTGATGATCGGCAGACGCACCGACGCAGCAGGGGTGCGCCTCCACTTGGAGGACCGGCCCGAGAAGCTGGACCGGCTCCTCCACGTCACCGGTACGCTTGAGTACTTCACTGTGACGTCCCCCACCGGAGCCGCGATGTCGCACGAGGAGTCTGCGCCTCCCGCGGTCGAGAAGGAAGCGCGAGCGGCCCGCCCGACCGGACCTGACAGCACCACCTGAGAGCCACTGCCCGGCCGATCACCGGGCAGAAGCACCCACCGACGGGGAGCCATGCCCGCACCAGACGCCATCCCCAGCAGCATCTGCGACGAGGCGACCCAGAGCGCCAGTGGCATCGCCGAACTCCTCGACGTGATGTGGGGGCGCGTCCAGGACTCCACCGCCGATGCCACCGCCCCGGCCTCGGCCTCACAACTGCGCCTGATGTACGTCGTCGAGCGGCAGGACGGCATCCGGATGCGGGCTGTGTGCAAATTGCTTGCCGCCTCGCCTCCGAACGTCTCCCGCATGTGCGACCGCCTGCAGGCCACTGGTTTCCTCGAACGGCTGCCGTGCCCCGACAGCGGACGCGAGATCACCTTGCGACTGACCACCGCGGGCAAGCGGCACCTGGAACGCATCCGTGAGCAACGCAAGAGCATGCTTCACCGGGCCATCCACAACATGCCCTCCGTCGAACGCCGTGCCCTGGCCATAGGACTGGCAGAACTTCGGCATCAGCTCACCGCCGCGGCCGACGAGGAGCACGAGAGACCCGGTGCCCACAGCGCAGCCTGAATCCGTGCAGAAGTCGGGCCGGCCGTGTGACGTCCGGATTCGGTGCAGTGGAGCGTGCGAGCAGCCAGGCTCGTAGGACCGACAGGCCCGTCGGCGCTCGGCGACATTGTCTTCGCCCCCCTTGCGGTGCCCCGAGGCTGATGATCCCGCGGGCTTTCCTCCTCGAAGGCCGCCTCACCTGGTCAGCCGTAACCGGGCTCCCGATCGTTCGGAGCAGGGTTCAGCCGCTACGGCGCATGGCGGGAGGCATGTCCTTGCGGGTGGCGGCACGAGTGTCCGGATAGATGGCGAAGACCTGTTCGAGCCCGAGGATCCGCAGGACGCGCAGCGTATTGCCGGGGACGGCGGCCAGGGCGACGCCGGCCTGTGCCGCTTGTGCGTGGTTGCGCGCGAGGATCAAGGCGCCTATGCCGCTGGAGTCGCAGAGTTCCAGGTGGGCGAGGTCCAGGACCAGCCGTTGCCCCGGATGCAGGACCAGGGTGGTGATGAAGGCGCGCAGCTCGTGCGCGGTGTCGTAGTCGAGGTCGCCGGTGATCTCGACTACGGGACCGGTGGCCGCGTCGCGCGCGGCGATCTTCAACGTGCTCATCTCGACAATTCGTAGCCGGGCGGGTTCACGGATGGGTGCGGGAGCAGTGCGGTGTCGTCGTCCGCTGCCCGCCCAGTGGTCTCCAGGAAGGCGGCCGACGCCTGAATCGGCGCCCCGGTCAGGGCGCCGACGCATGGGATAACGAAGTTCCGTAGGGCGAGTCACCCTGGCAGCGCGGTCGGCCTCGGTGCGGGCAGCTGAGCCGGCCGTGGCCGAGCCGAGACTTGCCGCCGCAGGGGTGGGGTCGTTGGCTTGAGGTGGGCCTTCACGCGCAGTCTCGCGCCCGCCTGCGCGCTCACGCCTACGTGGGATCAGTGGATCAACAGTCCGGTGACCGGTGATGGCGTCACGCGGTGCTTCGTGCAGGATAGAGTTGATAGTTGTCGTATGACAACGTTCTTGGTAGGTCATGGTGTCTCATGGAGTTGTGAACTCTCCGCATTCCTTTGCAACCGGATCGCAGGACCCACGCTCTGAGGCCGCGTGCCACCCAGCCTTCTGACCGCTTCCGAAGAAAGGGCGCCCAGCGTGACAGACTTTCAGGCCGTTGAGCGCGCTGTCCGCACAGGGGCTCCCAATGAACTGCTCGACACGGTGCGTGCCGCGTTGATCGAGCGCTTCGACGCCACCGAGGTCAACCTGCTCATGGCTGACTACAGCCTCACCGTTCTTCAGCCGGTGACGGCACTTCCGCACACTGCCCAGCCCCTGTCCGTACAGACCAGTCCAGAGGGCCGTGCCTTCGGCAGCCAGGAGCCATATGGCCAGTACATCGCGCAGGACGGCGCGGTCGACCTGCATCTGCCAGTGACCGTACGTGGCGACAGACTCGGGATCCTGACCGTCCGCCTTCCCGAACACAGATGCACCCCTCAAGCCGTAGACGAGATGACAGGTCTCGCCGAGTTCTTGGGGCACGAAATCATCGTGGCGGAACGCGACACCGATCTCTACCTGCAGGCCCGCCGAAGCCGGCGGCTCACCCTGGCGGCGGAGATGCAATGGCAACTTCTGCCCGCCCGTGCCTGCGCGCGCCGGGAATACGCCATCGGGGCACAGTTGGAGCCCGCCTACGACATCCACGGCGACAATTTCGACTGGGCCACCACGGCCGACACCCTCACCCTCACCATCACCAACGGAATGGGCGAGGGAATCCAAGCCTCACTGCTGACGAATCTGGCAGTCAACGCCCTCCGCAACGCCCGCAGGGCCGGCATCGCCATCGCCGATCAGGCTGCGCTCGCCGATCAGGCGATCTACGCCCAGTATCGCGGTGAGCAGTATGTCTCGACCCTGCTGCTGTCCTGTGAACTGGCCACGGGACGGGTGCAGGTGGTCGACGCCGGATCCCCGCAGCTCTGGCGTTACCGTGACAAGGCCGTGGAGCGCGTCGATTTCAACGCACAGCTCCCGCTGGGGATGTTCGACGAATCCGCCTACGAGGCGCAGGAATTCCAAGCCCTGCCCGGCGACCGCCTGGTCTTCGTCAGTGATGGTGTCTACGGCGCCGTCTCGAAAGCGGGGGAGAGCTATGGCGAACGGGCGCTTGCCCGAGCGATCCACGCGGTCAGCTTCCTGCCTGCGGCCGCGGTCCCTCGGGCGGTGCTGCAAGAGCTCACGGAGTACCGCGACGCCGACGCGGACGACGACGCCTTGGTCGTGTGCCTCGACTGGTTCGGCCGTACCTCGGCACAGACGCACTGACAATAGAGGAACCGAGCCTTCCGCCGCGTGGGAAGTCTGCATGCGATGGCGCGGATGGGGCGCTACTGGCGGCTGGAGCTCGATCCCGCGTCTCGCCTCTGGCTCGGGCATCGGCAGGACGGATGCACCTGCTGGGACCGCGTGGCGCAGGGCGGTCGGGGGCCGGCGGTAGGAGCCGTCGTTCGTGATCACGGGGGAGCAGCGACGGGAATGGGAAGCGGGAACGGGTCGTTATGCTGGGTGACATCCGTAGGACGTACATCGAGGAGTCATAGACGTGGTGGGTGACGACGACATCTCCGGGTGAGATCCGGATCTGACGGCCACCGGCCTGCGCTCAGGAGCGCTGCCGAGGTGGTCTGTTTCGTCGTGCCCCTTTCCCACGTCTGCCCAGGGCAGAGATCTACGCGCTGCCCGCTGTATCCCCGAGGTCACTGCCATGTCCGACGCCGCCGTCGTCTTCTCGAACGTCTCGTTCGCCTGGCCCGACGACACCCCTATATTCCACGACCTGTCGTTCAGCATTCCCCCCGGTCGTACGGGCCTGGTAGCGCCCAACGGCTCCGGCAAGAGCACCCTGCTCAAGCTGATCGCCGGTGAGCTGAAGCCCGCCACCGGCTCGGTCTCGGTGAGTGGCATGCTCGGCTACCTCCCGCAGACCCTGCCTCTGACCAGCGACCTCACCGTCGCCGAAGTACTCGGCGTCGCCGCGGTGATCCGCGCCCTGGACGCGGTCGAGTCCGGCGACGTCGATGAAATGAACTTCGCCACCATCGGTGACGACTGGGACATCGAGGAGCGAACCCGCGCTCAACTCGACCGTCTGGGCCTGGCCGGCCTCACCCTGGACCGCAGTCTGAGCACGCTCAGCGGCGGCCAGGTGGTCTCCCTCGGCCTCGCCGCCCAGTTGCTCAAGCGCCCCGACGTCCTCCTGCTCGACGAGCCGACCAACAACCTCGACCGCCAGGCCCGGCACAAGCTCTACGACGTGCTGTCGGACTTCAACGGCTGTCTGCTCCTGGTCAGCCATGACCGCGCACTGCTCGACCGCATGGAACGCATCGCCGAACTCGGCAGCGACGAACTACGCCTGTACGGCGGCAACTTCACCGAGTACGAGGAGGCCATCCGCACCGAGCAGGAAGTCGCCGAGAAGAACGTCCGCAACGCCGCGCAAGAACTGAAGCGGGAGAAGCGGGAGTTGCAGCAGGCCCGCGAGCGCGCCGAACGCCGGGCGAGCAATGCCACCAAGAACCTGAAGAACGCCGGTCTGCCCAAGATTTTCGCCGGCAACATGAAGCGCGGTGCGCAGGAGGCCGCGGGCAGGTCCGGCACGATGCACGCCTCCCGGGTCAGCGACGCCAAGGCCCGCCTCGACGAGGCCGGCAGGGCCCTGCGCGAGGAGCAGCGGCTCACGCTGGAATTGCCCGGCACCCAGGTGCCCTCCGGCCGCAACCTGTTCCTCGGCGAGGGCATGCAGCTCCACCTCGGCGACAAGGAGGTCTTCGCTTCCAGTGGCGTCGACCTGAGCGTCCGGGGCCCTGAGCGCATCGCGTTGACCGGGCCCAACGGCGCCGGTAAAACCACCCTGATGAGGCTGGTCACCGGTGATCTCGTCCCGACGAGCGGGGAGATCAAGCGCAACGACGGGAGAATCGCCTACCTGTCGCAGCGCTTGGACCTGCTGGACCTGGACCGCACCGTGGCGGAGAACTTCGCCGCGTTCGCGCCTGAGCGTCCCGAGGCGGAGCGGATGAACCTGCTCGCCCGGTTCCTCTTCAGGGGCGCGCGGGCCCATCTGCCGGTGGGCGTGCTCTCCGGCGGCGAGCGCCTGCGCGCCACTCTGGCCTGTGTGCTGTGCGCGGACCCCGCCCCGCATCTTCTGCTGCTCGACGAGCCCACCAACAACCTCGACCTGGTCAGCGCGGGCCAGCTGGAGAGCGCGCTCAACTCGTACCAGGGCGCCTTCATGGTGGTCAGCCACGACGAGCGGTTTCTCGCCGAGATCGGGATCAGCCGCTGGCTGCGGCTGGCCGACGGGGAGTTGAAGGAGACGGGGGAACCGGAGGTGTGAGCCGCATACGTGTGACGGGGCCCGTCTCCGAGGCTGCTCGGCCCGATCGGTGCCGTGTCCCTGTCGAGGTCGCCGTGGGCGATTCCGGCACGGGCATGGCCGCGAACCCGGCTGGGGGCGCTCGGACGGCGGGCTGCCGCCTCAGGAGCACTCAGGGCCCCGTCGCGCAGCGCAGCCTTCCTGAGCCAAGGTGCCTCATTGGTGCCGGCGCTCGCGGAGAGCGCTGCTCGCCGCCGCGCATGCGGGACGCTCAACCGAGGACGCCAAGGTTCGCAGGCGTGTTGGTCGGGCCCGCTGTGGGCGGGGGTGTTGCGGTCGAACCGTTCGTGGGCTTGGCGCAAGTACTCGGGCGACAGGTGAGCACTGTTGTCCGGTGTGGGGGCGGGCGACGAGTCGGACCCGGTCGGCGCGGGTGTAGCCATCGACGAGGAGCGCGTTCGGACAAGGACCGTACCCGTGACCGCACTGACGATTGCTTCCGTGCTGTCGCGGGATCGCCTCTTGATTCTTCTCTGCACAACGCGAAAGGCGCATGAGTGTCTTCGCGAGTCAGCCTGGATTGCGCAGCCCTGTCAGGAGTCGGTCGAGGGCTTGCTCAACTGCGTGCGGGTCCCCACCTCGTGCGATCCAGAGCGCGGCCTCGTTCATCGCCCCCGAGAGAAGCCGGGCCAGGGGTTCGACCGGCTGGTCGGCGATGATCCCGGCTGCGGCGAGTGCCTGCAAGGCGTCCGTAAGGTGCCGGGCGGAATAGGCCTCGTCGAAGGCCCGCCACTCGTCCCAGCCGAGCACGGTCGGCGCGTCGACCAGCAGGATCTGTCGCACCGCCGGGTCGGTGCCCGCAGCCAGGAAGGCCCGGCAGCCGGCCCGGAGCTGCTCCCAGAGGTCGTCGTACCCCTGCGCTGCGGTCGCGACCCGCTCGCCCAACTCCTGCTGCACCTCGGCGACGACGGCCCGGAAGAGCCCCGCCTTGCTCTCGAAGTGATGATAGGCGGCCCCCTTGGTGACCCCGGCGGCCCCGGCCACCTCGGCCAGCACCACGTGGTGGTACCCGTCGGCGGCGAACCGGCGCCGTCCTTCGGCAATCAGCGCCTGCCGCGTGAACGCCCGCTGCTCCGACCGGCTGACCGCCATCACGCGCACCGCCCTCTCCATTTCGCGTACCCGAGGTATGCTAACGCCACAGTTCGCATACCCTCGGTATGCGAAGAGATGTGAAGGGCCTCTGCCATGACGAACGAACCCACGACCAGGACCACGCCCAGGACCACGCCCACGACCAAGCTCGGCGGCTTCTACCCGGTGCTCGCCACCCGGGACGTGGCCGCCTCCCGCGACTTCTACACCCGCCACTTCGGTTTCGAGGTCACTTTCGAGGCGGACTGGTACGTGAGTCTGCGGCGTCCCGACGCGCCGCAGTACGAGCTGGCCCTCCTCGACCACGCCCACCCGACCATCCCCGAGGGCCACCGGGTCGCACTCCGGGGCGGCTTGCTGCTGAATTTCGAGGTGGACGACGTGGACGCCGAGCACCAGCGGCTCGTGGCGGAGGGCGACCTGCCCGAGGTACTGCCCCTGCGTACGGAGGAGTTCGGACAACGTCATTTCATCGTCGCCGCCCCCGACGATGTGCTGATCGATGTCATCACCGTCGTTCCGCCCGGCGAGGAGTATGCCGCCCACTACACCGACGACTGATACCTGTGCCGCATCGTGGCGCTCGAGGCCGGGCTGCGGCCTGCTCAAGCGGGCCGGCCGGCGGTGCCTGTCCCCACCGCTGATCCGGCCAGGCGATCGCGCAGGCCGGGCCTTTGGTGGAGGCTGCCATCGCCGTCTACGAGGCGGGCCTGACGGGCCGCGACGGCTGACGGGGTGCGGGGGCATGGAGATCTGCCAGTTCTCCTGGCTGTTTCTCCTGGCTGGTCGTCGGCGATGAACGCCAAGGCCGTCCGCTCTGGTTCGACTACGCTGGCGGAGCTGACACACGTGAACGAAGGACGCATATGGCTCGCCCCTACAACCCCGGACCGAAACAGTTCGTCTTCGCTGTCGGTGATGGCAACGACCAACAGGTCTCCGTGGGCGACCCACAGGAAGCCTATGTAGCCTTCTCTGCGTTCTTCCGAGATCGAGATGCTGACACCTACACCATCAACGATGAACCGGCGGGGCAGAGTTTGGTACTCATGCCCGGGCAAGGTGTGATCTCCCGGATCAAGGATGCGGACCAACCCCGGTCGGAGTACCTCCAGGTCGACAGGGGCAATCGCTACCTTCCGAGCGCGATGCTGTTCTTCGAGAACGGATATGCCGGCCTCGACCGCTTCGGCCAGTGGTTCTCCGACCTCGCCGACCTCGACGCGTCACCGGAGACTCGCGGTGCCGCCCGCGCCGCCACGATCACGACGGAAGCAGCGGCGATCGAGGAAATCGCTCGGATCTGGGCAGATTCGGGCTACGTGGACCCGAGCGACCAGTACTACATCTTCTTCGGCTCGCATGATGTCGACGACGACCGCGCCGAACGAGCCGAACTGCTCCAGTTGATCGAGTTCCTCGGTATCGAACGAGTCGACGCCCCGGCCGAGGCCGCGGGGGGCGAGGTCTGGGTGCGCACCGACCCGCGTCTCGACGCCGAATGCGCACGGTGGTCGTGAACAGAGGGTGCGGGGTGGGGCCGCAACATCGCCGTCATGCCGGGCCGGTGCCGTTCCGGGAAACACTGGGTCCATGAAAGAGACCGTCTTCACGCGCATGAGCGGCTGGATCCCGAACGTGATCCGCGAAGACGGCGAGCTGATGCTTGCTGCCGGGGCCGACGCCAACCACGACCCTCGCACGTTCACGTTCCCGATCAGCGAAGCCCACCTTGCGGTGATCCGGGAGGACCTGGCCAGACACCTGCTGTTGTGGAGTGCGGTCCTTCCGCTGTGCGACGACGCCGGAACCCGGGGCCGGATCGACGAGAACGCTGCCGTGGCGCTCCTGGACCCGATCCTCCTTGCCGCGCCCGCGGACGTCGACGCGCTCTTCCGGCGCATCCGGTGGGACAGAAGCCGACTCATTGCCCACGGGGCCGACACGGGTCTCCTTGAGCGCGGTCAGGTATGCGCGGCGATGTGCGCGGCGACAGAGACGTCGAACGGGAAACGAGCTCAGGAGTACCACGCGGACCGCCGTCGCGCTGAGCGCGGAGCCGTACTCGATCCGCTCGACGCCGCGATTCTGAGGTACACGGGCCAGTATCTGCACGGCGCGACGGTTCCGAGGCGGCTGCCCGATGCCGTCGACCCCGCCCTCCTCCCCGAGGTCATGCGGGTGATCGCCACTGCGGAGCAGGCGTGCGCCGGGATGCGGATCGGCCGCGATCCGCGACGGGGAAAGCGCGCCACGGACAGGCGCGACTGGGATCGGATGAAGACGACGGTCGAAGCGGCCGTGCGCCGTGCACACCCTGAGCTCGTCGATGACGCGGTGCGTACCGTGAGCTTCCTGATGTGCTCGGAGGCCGCGGACCGCTCCAGGAACACACCCATGGAGGATGACGAGGAGGCTGCCGGCCACCGCGCCGACCTCGGCGGGAGTGCGAGGAAGACGGTTCTGTCGTTCACCGACGACAAGGGCGTCGAGAAGAAGTGGCTACGGGACAGTCCCCGCACTGCCGCCGCGGAGTTCTGGGAGTTCGTAGCCGATCGCTCTGCCGCGGACAACGAAGTGTTCACCATCGAGGACGAGGAGATGGGCGAAGGGATCCAGCTCCACTTCTACGCGGACTCCCTTGCCCGGATCACGACGCTGCGCGAGGGCGACGGCAGGTCGGATCCGGAGTACCGGGTCGAGTACAGCCTGGTCGACGGGATTGGCGGGTACCGGAAGCTGGTGAGCGCCTTCGTCCGCGGCGGCTGCGCCGCACTCGAACAACACGGTCCCTGGATGTCGGATGTCGCCGAGTTCGAGCGCGCGCGTCGGCGGCGCGACGCCCGGTAGCCCCGGCGGAGACGACGAAGATGTCGATGTCCGAGGAGGGCGACAGCTCCGCGTCGTCCGGCAGCCCGACGGTTGAGCCGCTGAAGTACGGACCCCGGAAGTCAGCATCGGGTTGGGGATGCTGGGCAACCCACTGGATCGCGGCGGAACGTGCCAGTTCGACCTACACAGTCGAATCTCCTCCCTCCCTGGTGACGTCTGCAAGATCTTCCGTTGGTCCAGGCACTGAGGTTGAGAGGTGCGACGCCTCCTGGCGAAGTGAGTCCCAGGGCGGTCAGCCTGCGCTGCCGTCCTGGGCGGCGGCCCGGGCTTGGCTGATGGCGAGGCGAAGGATTCAGTGCCGGTCTGGATCAGGTGTGTGATTCCTTCACCACGGGCGGGTGATGGTGTTGGTGTCCAGTGTCACGGTGCCGTCGATGGCCAGGGCCTGGCCGTTGACCGTCACCCCGGCGTTCACGGTGATCGATGTCTGGGCCAGGATCCTTCCTGCGAAGTCGGTGTCGGTGCCCAGGGTGGCTGAACTTCCGATCAGCCAGATGACGTTGCGGGCTGTGGCGCCGTTTATGAGCAGCACCTGGCTCGCGGTTGCCGTCGTCAGGGTCGATCCGATTTGGAAGATCCAGTCGGAGTTGCGGTCGCCCTGGGCATCCAGCGTGAGCGTGCCGGTGAGCCCGATGGAAGAGGCGGCGTTGTAGACGCCGGGGGACAGGGTCTGGCCGCCGATGTCTCCGGTGATGCTGTCGTCCGGGGTCTGTCCGACGGCGTCGTTGTATGTCGCGATCAGGTCGGCATGGCCTGCGACGGCGGTGGCGTCCGCGTTGTGGATACTTCCGTCGACCTGGCCGGGCGGGAATCCGGTGATGGACACCCCCGGGCTCACTCCGAGATCTCCGGTGACGATCGAGGGACCGGTGTTGGTGACCGATGCTCCGCCGAGGACCGCGAAGAGTCCCAGATAGGTGTAGGCGTCGGTAGCGGTGGTGGTGCCACCGAGAGTGGTGACGGAGACGTCGGCAGGGCCGAGATCTCCGGCCGGCAGCACGGCGTCGATCTCGGTGTCCGAGGCGACCCGGAAGGAGAGGGCAGGTATGCCGTCGAAGGTGACGCTGGTGGCGTAGGAGAACGCCGTCCCGGTGATGACAACGAGATTGTCGCCGTCCACCGGTCCCGAGTCGAGGGTGACGGCGGTGATGGAAGGCGGGTCGAGATAGGTGTAGGTGACACCGCCGGCGATTCCGCCCCTGGTGGTCACGGTGACCGCTACCGGACCCGCGGCGGCCGCCGCCGGGACGGTCACGGTGAGCTGGCCGTCCGAGTCGACGGTGAACAGGGCGGTCTGCGCACCGAATCTGACCTCGCTCGTGGTGTAGAGGCCGAGACCGGTGAAGATCGCAGTGTTGCCGCCTCCCAGAGGGCCCGCGGGAGGCGGCTCGATCCGGAAGGAGGGCGGCGGCAGGTAATAGAAGGTGCCCACGATTCCGGTTCCGCCGGCGGTTGTGACGGAGACCGGGACGGCGCCGTGGCCGGAGGGGGTGATGGTGTCCGTCGTGGTGTTGCTGACGACCGTGAAGCTCCTAGCCGGGCGGGAGCCGTAGCGCACGGCGGTGGTGCCGGTGAAGTGGTTGCCGGTGAGGGTCACCGCATCGCCTCCGCCGGTGGATCCCTGGTTCGGTGAGACTGGCATAGGGGCTCCCTGAGTCGATCGCCGACGACAGGGGTCTGTCTCGAACCAGCCCCAGCCCCTCCTTCGACGACAGAGTGGTGCGAATACGCTAAGTAGCCCACCGGTGACACCCAGCGTCAATGCCCAAGGCCCCCTATCCGGCCCCCAGCGGAGGCGCGTTCGCTCCTTGGCGTCAAACAGCACTACCGGCGCACTCAACAGCGCCGTCGGCACACCGGTTCCTCCCTCACCGTCCGCGAGCACCTGCGGCACGCGGCTTCCGAACGGGCGCATCCGTCCCCCACCGCAGGCGCCGTGGTGGCCACGGCCACGGCGTAGCCCGGTGGTCGCGAGGCCGCCTACGCGGCCGGCGCGCCGCTCTGTGCCGCCTTGCGGTGGCGGGCGGTCAGCCGCGAGCCGGACTCGCGGCGGGCGGCGCGGCGCAGGAGCGGTACCGCGAGGAGGAACCCGAGGACCGCCCAGGCCGTGAGGACCAGGGCGACCATGGGCAGTTCCCAGGAGCCGGCCGCCTCGGCGGTCCGTGCCGAGTCCGGGAGCAGCGCCGAACGCAGGCCCTGCGCCAGCCACTTGAGCGGAAAGACCGAGGCCACCTGCTGGACCGGCACGGGCAGTGCGGTGATCGGGAACACCGTCCCCGAGGTGAGCAGCAGCCCCATCGTCGGCAGCATGATCAACGCCAGGGCCTCGCGGGGGTTGGGCAGTACGGCGCCTATGGCCGCGCCGAGCGGTACGACGGCGAGCAGCCCGAGTGTGGTGACCCACAGCAGCGTCAGCCAGTCGCCCGGCCCGTGCGGCAGTGGCCCGTCCGCCAGCAGCGCACCGGCGGCCAGGAGGAGCGCCAGGGTGCCGACCGCCAGGACGACCACCAGCAGGCACTTGGCGACGAGGTAGGCCGGTATCCCGCCGGGCGTGGCACGCAGCCGCAGCAGGGTGCCCTCCTCCCGCTCGGTCACGAGGATCTGCGGGAGGCTGATCAGCCCGACCTGGAACAGCAGGTAGGCGGCGAAGCCCGCCAGCACCAGATGAGTCATCGGGGTTCGGGTCCCGGGCACATCGTCGCTGACGTAGGCGGCGACGAGCAGCGCGACGACCACGTTGGTCAGATGGCCGGACATCTCCTTGCCGTTGCGCAGGAGGTGCCGCAGTTCGATTCGACCGCGCTGGAGCCCGGCATGCCAGCTGTTCGTCCTGTTCGTCATGTATGCCCCCCTCATGCGGCCGGTGCCTCCTCGTTCGTGTCCCTGTCCGTGCCGTCGGCCTCCCGGTGCACCATGTGCAGGTAGGTGTCCTCCAGCGTCGGTCGGCGGACCTCCAGGTCGGCGATCGGGCCGTCCGCGTGCCGGTGGAGTTCCCAGACCAGCTGTGAGGGATCCGCTGTGCGTTCGCGGCGGGGCGTCCCGTCGTCGGCCATCCAGCGGACCACGGCCTGGGCGGCGGCTCGCCGGGCCAGTTCCGCGGGTGTGCCACAGGCCCGAATTTCGCCGCCGACCAGCATGGCGATCCGGTCGGCGAGGCGCTCGGCCTCCGCCAGGTCGTGGGTGGTGAGCAGGACGGTGACGCCCTCGTCGCGGGCCAGTTGTTCGACCAGGACGTGGAACTCGTGCCGCGCCTGAGGGTCGAAGCCGGTGGTCGGCTCGTCGAGGAAGAGGAGTTCGGGGCGGCCGACGATGCCGAGCGCGACGTCGAGGCGCCGGCGCTGGCCGCCGGACAGCCGGTCCACCTGCCGGCCGGCCTGGTCGGTGAGGCCGACCAGGGCCAGCAGTTCGGCCGGGTCGCGCGGGTCGGGGTAGTAGGTCGCGAAGTGGGTCAGCAGCTCGGCGACCCGCCAGCGGCGGTGGTCGCGCCAGGACTGCAGGACCAGGCCGATCCGGGCTCGCCAGGCGTCTCCGCCCCGCTCGGGATCCGTACCGAGGACGCTCACCTCCCCGCCGGAGCGTTGCCGGAAGCCTTCCAGGATCTCGACGGTGGTGGTCTTCCCCGCGCCGTTGGGCCCGAGCAGGGCGAAGACCTCGCCACGGTGGATGTCCAGATCGACGCCGCGCAGGACGTCGACCTCGCCGTACGCCATGGTCAGATCGCGTACCCGGATCACGGGCTGGACGTCGGTGCGCCCGAACGTCGTCATCGGCCCGCCTCCGCGCGGGGCTGCTGTTGTGCCGCCCCGGTCGCGGGTCCGGCGCTGTCGACGATGGCCCGGAGTGCCGCCACATGTCCCTCGAAGGCGGTGCGACCGCGGTCCGTCAGCCGTACTTTCGTACGGCGGTTGCGGCCGCCGCCGTCCTTCCGGGTGTCCAGGTATCCGGCCCCCTCCAAGGTGTGCAGCTGCTTGGAGAGCGCGGAGTCGCTGAGCGAGAGGCTGTCGCGGACGAACGCGAAGTCCGCCCACTCGGTGGCGGCGAGCAGCGCGACCACTGACAGTCGCGTGGCGGGGTGGATCAGCTCGTCGAAGCCGGCGGGGGTGCTCATCGGCCGGCCTCCTCGTCGGCCGCCGGTTCGCTGCCGCTCCGCACCGAGTCGGCCGCCCAGCGGTTGGCGGGACCAAGGGAGAGCAGGTACACGGCCACCGCGGCCGTGGCCTGGATGAGGCCGGCGTAGATCGGCTCCAGTGGCTCGGTCAGGTGGTCCGCCAGCACGATCGTCCCGCCGACCAGTACTGCCACCGCACCGAACGAGGCCCACATACGTCCGGGGCAGCGAGTGTGGTGCAGTTGCATCCGGCTCCTGCGGCTCCTCACCACGATCAGCACGGTCAACAGACCGACGTAGGCGGCCACGAACAGTCCGACGCCCCACGGGGGCAGGTCCATGCCGACGCCGGCCAGGAACACCCACATGAGCGCGGCCAGGCCGTAGGTCATACCGCGTCCGCCGGACGCGGAGCGTTCGAACTCGTCGTACACCCGCTCCTGCGGCACTCGGATGCGCTGGAGATCCTTCCATGCCTGTTCGGCATCCACCGGCATGCTCACGGTCATCGCCCTCCCGTCCCCGATTACTTTCCTACTGGGAAAGTTACTCTTGACTTTCCCGATAGGCAAGTCGGAGGTTTGCCGGAACGGGGAGGCGGGAGCGGCGACGGTGACGACGGTCCGGCCACGGTCACCGGCCGCTTGTCCGCGCCGCTCCCACGGCACGAAGCGCACCCGTGGATGCCCGTGGTTCCGGCCCACCGACAGCCGCAGGACCTCCACCCGCGCGAAGACCAGGCCGATCGCGACGGCGGCGGTCGTCGCGATCGCGCCGCCGACCGACGGGCGGTCATCGACCAGGAGATCGGCGTCATCATGGCCCAGCAGTGCTGCGAATCCGCCGTGTCGCTCACCTCGTTGAGGGCGGCTGCGCACAGGCCGTGCCGCACACGCCGGCGGTCACCGACCTGCACGCGTCGGGCAGCGTCCGGCGGATGGCTTCCGCGTAGGTCGTCGATCCGTCACGGCCCACGGCCTCGATCCTCGGAACAGAGCCCAACGTCTTACAGCCCCCTGTACGGCACCTCGACGCTGTCAGCCGCTGAACTGGACAAGGCCCGG
The DNA here is from genome assembly GCF_032229325.1 of Streptomyces sp. AM8-1-1. Lineage (NCBI taxonomy): Bacteria > Bacillati > Actinomycetota > Actinomycetes > Kitasatosporales > Streptomycetaceae > Streptomyces > Streptomyces sp. AM8-1-1. Next base: position 231,895 of record NZ_CP135086.1, on the reverse strand, counting down.
CTCACGCCGACGAGTCGTCGTCGCGGTGGGCGACCGTGATGAGGCGTTCGGTGCCGGGGGCCTCGAGTTCGTCGACCACGGCGACGGCCAGGTCCTCGGTGCTGATCCACGACTGACCGTCGGCGCTGGTGAGCAAGGTGTCCGTACCGCGTCGATAGAGGCCGGTCCGTGTGCCGGGCTCGAGCTGGGCCGGCGGGCTCAGGTAGACCCAATCGGCACCGGCATGGGCCTGGCAGGTCCGCAGCTGGGCGATCCCGGCGGCGGCGACTCTCTTGAACTCGGCAGGCACATAGGCGGGGTTGTCGGCGACCAGCAGTTCGCGGTCACCGGGGCTGCGCAAGGCACCGGCGCCGCCGACCACGAAGACGCGGATGCCGAGCTGTGCGGCGGCATCCAGCACGGTACGGGTGGCGCCGACCAAGAACTCCTGGTCGACCGGAATGGTCCGCACGGACAGTACGACGGCGTCCGCGGCTCGGTTGGAGGCGGAGCCGGCAAGGGTCTCGCGTACGGCGGTTGCGTCCTGCGCATCGACCGCGACCGGCGTCACGTTCGGGTGCTCGCTCGCCGGCTTCCGGGACAGGGCAAGCACCTGGTGTCCGCGTGCACCGGCCTCGCTGATCACCCGGCTGCCGACCATGCCGGTGGCGCCGAGCACAGCGATCGTCATGCCCGTCTTCGGCGCATTCTTCTTCATCGCGTTCATCGAGTCCGTTCTCCTTGAATCCGGTCTTCGCGTATTCGATCTACTGCTGTCCTGCTTCGAGCAACACGGCCGAGCAGGTTCGGGGGACGGAGCTGCGCGGCGAGCAAGGCGGCCAGGGCGAGGGCGAAGCCAAGGGTCTGCAGCAGGCTCAGGGACTCGCCGAGCGTGATGCCGATGACGGCCGCGACCAGCGGGGACAGCAGAACCAGCGGTGCGGACGCGCCGACCGGCAGCTTTCCGATCCCGCGGAACCACAGGGCGTACGCGATCAGCCCGCCCACGCTGCCGAGCCACAGGTAGCCGCCGACAGCTCCGGCGTCGATCCGCTGCGGCACTCCCTCGATGGCAAAGGTGAGCGGGAGCAACAACAGCCCGCCGAACGTCAGTTGCCAGCCGGCCAGGGTGAGGGGACCGACCCCTGCGGGACGGCCCCAGCGCTTGGTGAGGACGACCCCAACCGCCATGGCGGCCGTACCGCCGAGCCCGGCGAGCACTCCCACCGTGTCCAGCCGGGCCTCGGGCCCGAGCACGACGAATCCGATGCCGACCACGCCGAGCACACCCCAGGCCCATCGCCAGGCCGTCGGCCGGTCGTGCAGCACAGCGATCGCCACCCCGGCGACCAGCAGCGGCTGGGCGGCGCCGAGCGTCGCTGCGACGCCGCCGGGGAGTCGTTCGGCCGCCAGGAACAACAGAGGGAACAGAGCACCGATGTTGAGTACGCCGAGGACGGCAGCCTTCCACCACCAGTCCCCGCGCGGGAGCACACGGGTGATCGCCAGCGCGAGCAGCCCGGCGGGCAGGGCGCGCATCAGCCCGGCGAACAACGGATGCCCGGGCGGCAGCAGTTCCGTGGTCACGGCGTACGTGGTGCCCCAGGACGCGGGGGCGAGTGCGGTCAGTGCGACGGTCGCCGCCTGCAGCGGGGGCGAAGTCCGCAGCGGGGCCGGTGCGGTCAAGGTAGGCATGCGATGCAGTCTTGGCCCTGCTCACCATGAATCCAAAGCATGCTTGTCATGCCAGCCATGAACCATAACGATGGTTGTGTGGATCTCCAGCAGATGCGGTACGTCGTCGCCGTCGCCGAAACCCGTAACTTCACCCGCGCCGCGGAGCGTTGCTCCGTGGTGCAGTCGGCTCTCAGCCACCGGATAGCGGGGCTGGAACGGGAGCTCGGGGTCAAGCTGTTTGCCCGGTCCAGCCGCCGCACCGAGCTGACCAGCGCTGGAGCGGCGTTTCTCGTCGGCGCGCGCGAGTGTCTGGCCGCCGCCGACCGCGCGGCCGCCGACGCTGCCGCCGCGACCGGAGTAGTACGCGGCCGGCTCGCCGTCGGCATGATCGTGACCTCGGCCGCCGTCGACGTACCCGAGCTGCTGCAGCGGTACCGCTCCCAACACCCGCACGTCCGCGTCGCCCTCCGTGCCGGCGGCAGCGACACACTGGCGGCGGCGATCCGGAACGGCGAACTGGACATCGCCTTCCTCGGCCTGCCGGAAGGCGAGCGGCCATCCGGTGTGGAATCCGTCGTTCTCGATCATGACGAGCATGTGCTGGTGGTGCCGGCCGGCCACCGTCTCGCGGGCACTTCTCGGGTCACGCTGCAGGAGGTCGCCGAGGAGACGTTCGTGGACTTCATGGACGGAACGCCGGGACGGGCCCAGTCCGATCAGGCGTTCGCCGCTGCGGGCCTGGTCCGTGACGTCGCGTACGAGGCCGGAGCCGCGTTGGTGACCCGGCTGATCGCGCGCGGGCTCGGCATTGCGCTGCTGCCGTCGGCGTTCATCCGGCCGCTGGCCGAGGAGGACCCCGAACTGGCGCTGGTCCCGGTGGTCGACGGGCCGCACCGCATCGAATATCTGGCGTGGAGCCGATTCAACCCCAGCCCGGCAACTCGGGCGATGCTCGACGTCCTCGGGGTCGGGCGACAGGTGTAGGCCCCGGAGTCCTCCGCCCCTACGAAGGCCACCCCAGTGACCTTGCCCAGCTCCAGCTCGATAGGCCGGACCTCACGATCTCTGCGATCTGCATCGCGGTGGACCGCGACGCCTCGGTCCGTCTGAGAGCGGCGGTGCCCCCGTGATGAGCCACAGTGGCCGAAGCCGGGCACCGGCCCACAGGCCGCCGGCGCCCGCTCGGGGCTCCGCCCGGTTCAGGCCTGGGTCGGGTCCCCGGGGATCGGGTGCACTTCGACCGGGTCGTTGCTGGGCTTTCCGCCCGCTCCCGGGCACGCCGATGCCCGTGCGGCGATCTCCAGGGCCCGGTCCTCGCTCTTGACGTCGACCACCCAGTATCCGGCCAGGATGGGGCCCGCATGGGCCGGCCCGTCGGTCACCTGAGGCCGCCCGTCGCTTCCAGCCCGCACCGTCTTGACCTGGGAGGGGCCGCCGAGGCCCTGCCCCTCCACCCACTCTCCGGCGGCGGTGAGGTCTTCGTTGAGGGCGTTCATGTGGGCGAACATGGCCTCCATGTCTTCCTTGGAGTACCCCGACATGACGGCGTCCCACTGATCGGCAGGCACGTTCATCTGGATCATGTACTTCACTTTTCCTCACCCTTCCGGGGCGGCTGATGGGCTTCTCGGGCTTGCGGAGAGTTAGACGGCCGGACGTCGCAGAACTCATCGGCGTCCCCGGCCCACTGCTGCGCCTGTGCGCTACGACCAGCGCATCCCGATCGCGGCCGGTGGCTCCATTCCCTCGGGCAGGTGTGGAAGGTTGTCAATGGCGCGATGGCGGCCTGAGAAGCCCGCCCTGCGCACAGCGGCCACCCGACCGGCGGATCATGGCGGCCCCCTCCCGGCGGCGCGTCCATAGATTGCTTGTGTGTCAGCCCCCTTCTCGCAGATTCGAGGAACACGCTGTGCAGCGCCTTCTGCAGACGGTTGAGGACGCCATCCATCTCATCGTCGCGGGCTACTGGTCCTGCTCGCCGGACTGCTGACCATCGGGGTGGTCGACGACGTGGTGGATGCGATCCAGGGGCCGTAGCACGAGGAGACGATCGTGCTCTCCGCGCTGGACAACAGCCTGGTGCTCTTCATCGTGGCCGAGCTGCTGCACACCGTCCGTCTCACCATCAGGAACCAAAGGCTGGACGCCGAACCGTTCCTGGTAGTGGGGCTGATCGCGGGCATCCGCAAGGTACTCATCGTGACGGCCGAGGCGGACAAGCACTTCCGGTGGAACGTGCAGGGGATTGAGTTGCTGGTGCTGATGGGGCTGATCCTCGTGATGGCGACTGCCGTCTACGTGTGGCGGCGCTTGACGCGTCCCGATGACTTTCTCCCTGTGCGGGGCTCACGGACCGCCTGATCGAGAGCACCTGATCGAGAGCAATGGCGGAGACCCCAGTGGCCGAGGGCCCTCAGGCCTTCTGGCCAGCCGTGCCGGCATCCGCTGGCCCACTGAGCTGACGGAAACGGGTGCAGGGCGCGGCATGGTGTCTGGGTTGCTTGCGCCGGAGTACTCACGAGCCTCGACAACGAATGCAGGTTGCGGCTGCTGTCCACGTCCGCGAGGTCCACGCCGCCGATCTTGCGGATCCGCTGGAGCCGGTAGCGCAATGTGCTGCGGTGGATGGCGAGCACCGCGGCCGCCGTGTCGTAGTTTCCGCCTCACTGCGTCGGCTCCACATACGACGGGTACCCGGCGCTCAGCCCAGTGAGGTCGAAGAGGAAGACCGCAGCCAAGAAGACTGCAGGCTGCGAAACGGTGCCCGCGAACAAGCCGGTTTCCCAATGGCCCCGTTGCGCTTGGCTTCTCTGCCGCGCATCGCGGGCATGGTGCGCACCCCGAGCGCGGCCGCTGGTGGAGCAGGCCCCGATCCTCGGAAGAAGCAGGCCCCGATCCTGGGAAGAAGAGGAGATCTTGCCGTACTGCCAGCACCTGCTGGCGGGGCCAGCGTGTCACGCCGCGCTGACGATTCCTCGGGGGCATTCTGTGGTCACTTGCGATCATGGGGGTGGCCGAAGCGAAAGGTCCAAACATGCGGGTGCCGTCTCAGGGTGTCACGGTCGTAGCTCTCCTGGCGGATCCCGATGCGCCCACGGAGATCGCGCAACGTATGGCCCGGATACTTCCTGCTCGGCTCGCCGACAAGTCAGGCGAGGGGCGACGGTTCGAGGTCGAGGTGGTCAGCGAGCCATTCACCTCTGGGGCCGAGGACCTGCCCACCTTGATGCGCCGGATCATGGATCGCGGAAGTGCAGAGAATTGGGACGTCGTCATCGCCCTCACCGACCTTCCGCTGCTCTCACACGGGCGCAAGCTCGTTGTGGACCTGAGTCACGAACACGGCTTGGCGCTGCTGTCTCTGCCTCCGCTGGGGGGCTTGTGGTTGCAGACGAGAGCCAGGCGGGTCGTGGAAGCAGTCGTGCTCGGCTTGGTGGGTCCGCAGGCCACACAGGCTCAAGGACCTGTGCCAAGTCCGCCGCTTCTGCGACCCTTTGCCGGTCGTCTCACGCCAATCCATCCGAGCCCGGTCGGTGAGGAGGAGACCGCCGACCTGCGATACGTCGTCAGCGGGCTGCGCGGTTACCTGAGAGTGCTCTTCGGCATGGTCCGCGCCAATCGTCCGTGGCGATTGGTTCCAGGCCTGTCGAAAGCCCTGGCGGCTGCACTTGCCACGGGGGCCATTGCCACCCTGGACTCCACCGTCTGGAGTCTGGCCGGGGCTCTGAGCGTGCCGCGCCTCGTGATTGCCATGGTCGGGTCTCTCGGAATCATGATCGGGTGGCTGATCGTGGACGGCGAGCTGTGGCACCGATCAACAGAGCTCTCGCGGGAGGCCAGGCAGAGGGCAAGGCTCTACAACGCCTCTACGGTCGTGACCGTGGGTATCGGGGTGCTCGTCTGCTACGGGGGCTTGGTCGTCATCAACTTGCTGTGGGCGTTGTTCATCGTCAACGACCGCGTGTTCGCATCCACGACACAAACCCCGCTGCACGCCACGGAATACCTGACGTTGTCATGGTTCGTCGCGTCGATTGCCACAGTGGGCGGTGCGCTGGGATCAGGGTTGGAGAGCGACGAAGCGATCCGGGCAGCCGCCTACTCCAAACGCGAACAGGAACGTCGCCATATGCTCCGGAACGGCCCCAGCCACGAACCGTCGCAGTGACCCGAGCCGGCGCAATTGGCTCCCGGAGGCGGTGCGGCGGCGTCACGGCTGGCCGGAGTGCCGAGGGTCCGGGCAAAATGCGCTGGTCCTTCGGATCAGCCCGCGCCCACTGAACCAGGCCGCGTGTTGTCTTATCGGTCGGCGAAGCCAGCTCTCTATTCCGCCCCGTAAATCCGTCAGCATCCGTTTCGTCGCAGGTTGTTGAGCGGGTCCCCTCGCCGCCTTCTGTTCTCCGCGGACCTGCTTACCCCAGTGCCGGGCTGAACGGGGGACACCTGGCGCCAAGGCGCCTGTCGCGCTCGATCGCCACCTGGGAGGGCGTTACAACGGAACCTCGGGCCGAAAGGCCATCGCGCCCACCCCGACCGGATTGAGACCGTGACAGATTCCCTGCCGGCCACTGCGGCGCACGCGGTGCGGATCGTGCTGGTCGCCGACCCCGGAGTGGCGGCGGAGATTGTCCAGGAACTGGCCGACAAGCTGCCGCAGCTGCTGAGGCAGCGGGTCCGCGCGGACGTCGACTGGCGGGTGACGGCGCGCACGGCACCCCTGGTCGCGGACGAGCAACTGGACGTCTCCTCCGCGGTCGACGTCGTACGTCCCTTCCTCCCCGAGGGCGACTGGGAGGCCGCAGTCTTCCTCACCGATCTGCCTCGACGAGCCGGCCTGCGGCCGGTCAGCGTCGAGGTGAGCCAGGAGGACCGCATCGCGCTGGTGTCCCTGCCGGCGCTCGGCTCCTGGCGGATGAGACGGCGCGCCCGGCATGTCGTCGCGGATGTCATCGGCAGACTCACCCGCGAGCGGGCCGATCTCGCTCCGGCGCCGGAGGAAGCCGGCCGGCTCGAAACTTCAGAGACCGGCGAGGATGGCCTGCAACGCTTCATCGTGCCCGGCCTGCGCGGCCATCTGAGTCTCGTCACCGGCATGGTGCGGGCCAACCGGCCCTGGCGGCTCTTCTCAACCCTCTCCCGGGCACTGGCCGGTGTCTTCGCCACCGCCGCCTTCGGCCTGGTCAACACCTCGGCCTGAACCATCTCCTCGGGCATGGACGTGGGCCGTCTGCTCGGGGCCTGCGTCTTGTCCTTCCTTGCCCTCACGGCATGGATCATCATCGATCACGAGCTCTGGGAACGCCCTCACGATTCACTTTCCCGCCCCTTCTCCCGCCTCTACAACACCGTCACCTGCGTGACGATCACCCTCGGTGTGCTGTCCCTCTATCTGGTCCTGTTCCTCGTCCTCTTCGGCATCACCCTGCTCATCCTGAACTCGTCGGTCTTGGGCAAGGTCGTCGGGCAACACGCAACAATCCACGACTACGCCGCGCTCGCCTGGTTCGTCAGCTCCATGGGCATGGTCGGAGGTGCGTTCGGCTCCGGACTCGAAGACGACGGCACTGTCCGCAACGCGGCGTACGGCGAGCGTCAGCGCCAGCGGTGGCAGAAGCTGCGGGAGGAGAAGAAGGAGCGGGAAGAGCAGCCGGGGGAGACGTAGAGCCGTCGGCCCCGTCCATGAGAACAGACTGGCGCAATGTCCCCGCACAGCTTCGTCTGTCATGGCATTCACAGTCTCGGGCGGGCACGGGTCGACCTCGGACATGGCCTCCCTGGGGCGCATGCCCGCGACCCGGGGCTGAGCCCGCCGGGGCGAGCACTCCACCGGGAGACGGACCACCGCGTTCACCGAAGGGCGTCGGCAGGGGGCAGACGAAGGCCCCGACTGGTTCGGGGGATACCCAGACGGGGCCGATCGACAGTGGGCGAGAAGGGCGGTCGCCTCGCGGCGGGGGCTCCATAAGGCTTCAGCCCAACGATCGTCCTCATGGGCAAAAGGGTGAGGCACGGGGACACAGTTCCCTTCACGCCCACGTACGGTCCAACGGTGAAGCACCCTCGAATGTTCCCTGGGAGCGGCTCATACCGGGACTGTCCGGATGCTCAGGTGAGCGGGGCCCGGTGGCGGTGCCTGTCGCGCGGTTCCCGGCGCGATCAGGTAATCAGGAACGGTGAACAAGGACGCGAGCGACCCCTTCGTCCATGTCCGGGGCGCCAGTGAGAACAACCTGCGGAACGTCGATGTCGACGTGCCGCGGGACGCGATGGTCGCCTTCACCGGCGTCTCCGGTTCGGGCAAGTCCTCGCTCGCGTTCGGCACGCTCTACGCGGAGGCTCAGCGGCGCTACTTCGAGTCCGTAGCACCGTACGCCCGAAGGCTGTTGCAACAGGTCGGCGCACCGCACGTGGAGGAAATCACCGGACTGCCACCCGCCGTGGCCCTGCAGCAGCGACGCGGGTCGCCCAGCTCGCGCTCGACGGTCGGCACCATCACCACGCTGTCCAATCTGCTGCGCATGCTGTACTCCCGCGCCGGCACCTATCCGCCCGGGGCCGCACGCCTGGAAGCCGAGTCGTTCTCACCCAACACCGCGGCCGGCGCCTGCCCGGAGTGCCACGGACTGGGCGTCGTGCACGACGTCGCCGAGGACCTGCTCGTCCCGGACCCCTCGCTCAGCATCCGCGAGGGGGCGATCGCCGCCTGGCCGGGCGCCTGGCAGGGCGCCAACCTGCGCAGTGTCGTGAGCGGCCTGGGGATCGACATCGACAGACCGTGGCGCAGGCTCAAGAAGAAGGACCGGGACTGGCTGCTGTACACGGACGAGCAGCCCTCCGTGTACATCGAGCCGGAGGAGGACCGCATCGACTACGGCTACCAGGGCAAGTTCTGGAGCGCCCGCAAGCACGTCAGGCACGTCCTCGCCGACTCCAAGAGCGAAAAGATGCGGGAACGGGCGCTCCGGTTCGTCAGGAGTGTGCCCTGCCCCGAGTGTCACGGCAGCGGACTGCGGCCCGAGGCGCTCGCCGTGACCTTCGCCGGACGTTCCATCGCCGAGATCAATGCGATGCCGCTCAGTGAGGTGGTGGCTCTCCTGCGGCCCGTCGCGGGACGGTCCACGGCCGACGCCACCACGTCGACCGCCCGATCAGGGGAGACGACCGAGGTCGCGGTCCGGATCTGCGGCGATCTGGTCGCACGGGTCGACGTCCTGCTCGACCTGGGCCTCGGATATCTCAGCCTCGGGCGCCGCTCGACGACCCTGTCGCCCGGCGAGGCGCAGCGCCTGCGGATCGCCACCCAGCTGCGCTCGGGGCTGTTCGGCGTCGTCTACGTCCTCGACGAACCGTCCGCGGGCCTGCACCCGGCTGACGCGGAACCGCTGCTGGACGTGCTGGACCGCCTCAAGGCGGCGGGCAACTCGCTGTTCGTCGTGGAGCACGACATGGACGTCGTACGGCGGGCGGACTGGGTGGTCGACATCGGCCCCGGCGCGGGCGAGGGCGGCGGACGCGTGCTGTACAGCGGCCCGGTCGCCGGTCTCGAGCGGGTCGAGGAGTCGGCCACGAGCCAGTACCTGTTCGGGCGCGCCCAGCCACTCGATCACCGCCCGCGCACACCGCACGGATGGCTGTACCTGCGCGGCGTCTCCCGTCACAATCTGCACGACGTGTCCGTCGACGTACCGCTCTGCGTACTGACGGCGGTGACGGGAGTGTCCGGTTCCGGAAAGTCGACGCTGGTGACGCAGGTGCTCGCCGAGGTCGTCCGCGGCCACCTCGGACTCGTACCCGAGGAGCCCGACGAGGCGCAGCTGGAGGTCGACGTCCAGGACGCGTCGGGGGTCGAGTCGTTCGACCGGCTGGTCCGGGTCGACCAACGGCCCATCGGCCGAACTCCCAGATCGAACCTGGCCACATATACGGGGATGTTCGACGCGGTGCGCAAGCTGTACGCGGCGACGGACGAGGCCAGAGCGCGCGGCTACTCGGCCGGGCGGTTCTCCTTCAACGTGCCGGAGGGCCGGTGCGAGACCTGCCAGGGCGAAGGATTCGTAGCGTTGGAACTGCTGTTCCTGCCCGGCACCTACGCGCCGTGCCCGACCTGCCAGGGCGCCCGGTACAACGCCGAAACGCTGGAAGTCACCTACCGCGGCAAGAACATCGCGGAAGTGCTGGCGCTGTCCGTCGACGCCGCGGCCAAGTTCCTGTCCGCCGTCCCGGCCGCCTCCCGCAGCCTGGAGACGTTGCGCGAGGTGGGACTGGGGTACCTGCGGCTGGGCCAGCCCGCGACGGAACTCAGCGGTGGTGAGGCGCAACGCATCAAGCTGGCCACCGAACTGCAGCGGGCCCGCCGTGGGCACGCGCTCTACCTGCTCGACGAGCCGACGGCGGGGCTGCACCCCGCGGACATCGCGCTGCTGCTGCGACAGCTGCACCGCCTCGTCGACGCCGGCAACACGGTCGTCCTCGTCGAGCACGACCTGGACACGATCACCACCGCCGACTGGGTGATCGACCTCGGGCCGGGCGGCGGCGACGCGGGCGGGCGGGTGGTCGCAGCGGGCCCGCCGGTCAAGGTGGCGAGGGCGCGCCGCAGCGCCACGGCGCCCTATCTCGCGGCCCGGCTGGCGCGCCCCTGACGACGGCGCGAAGGGCTGAGCTCCGGTCAGCCTGGTTCGGGACGCAGGGTCGCGCGCGTCGCCATGCTGCGCCAGCTTGTGGCGGATCTCGTGGCTTTGTTCACGAGAACGGGTGCTGGCTCAACTACCGTGCAGCGGCCACTGCGCGTCACGGCTGAGCGTTTTCGGGTCGAACGCGACGTCACCCAAAAATGAGCCGTGGCCACGGTGGTTGGGCTGACAGTCCTTGCCGTGAAACAGGTCCTGCTCCGGCTGGAGAGCAGCCGATTGGTTGACCGAGCGCCACCGTCGCTGGGCCACCAGCACCAATCACCACCTCCTCGTCACGGCCCAGATCGCGGTCGACGACTGCATCCTCCGGTCCATTCCGAAGCAGCGAGCCGGTCGTTTCGGAAGCTGGATCTCCAGGTGAGCCGGCTTCGGGCGGATCGCCTTCTCGACGAGGCCAAGCAGATGGCCGACCCTCTCCACTTGAGGTGCGTCTCGGCCTGGCTCCGATCATGGCGATGAAGTACCTGCGAGCCGCTCATCCCGCCGGATACCGACTGGATCCCATCGCGCGAAGCTTGAGACACGGGTGGGCCCGCACTCTCCTCCGGCCACAGCTGCATCTATGTCCAAGTGCATGGTCCGTTGGCGAGGCGGTTGATAAGCAATGGTCGCCAGCCCAGTGCCTAATGCCGGCCGGGTGTCGCGGCGACGATGCGGCGTCCGGTGATGCGCCGTGGCGTGAGAGTGAGCCACAAGGTCCGATCGTTGCCACCGGCCCATGGGGCGGAGTGGGCCAGCTCGTTGAGGTGGCGCACGGCGTGGGGGGCGGTGACGGCGTGTGCGGTGCCGACAGCGAGAACGCTCCAGCCTTCGCTCATCACATCGTCGATGTGATCCACCTCGAAGGCGGCGTCATGCCCGTCGACGGACGCTGCGACGCTGCCCGGCGCGGTCCGGAAGGCGATGTCCTCGTCGTCGACGCAGTAGTTGAGTGGCAAGATCTCCGGCCCGTTCGGCGTGCTGACAGCCAGGCGGCCAATGCCGTAGGCCGACAACAGAGCCCAGCACTCGGCATGGTCCAGTGCGATGAACTGTGGGTTTCGAAGGGCCTGGCCGTAACCGGGGGGAAAGTTGGCCAGGCCGCCGGTGAGTTCCGCGAGGGTCGTCTCGAGCGCGTCAGATAGGCGTAGAAGGAATCCGATGTCCGGCACGGCCGAGCGCTGTTCCACGTACTCGATGTACCCGGGCGCGGCACCGGCGCGCTGAGCGACATCCGCCCAGGTGAGGCCCAGCTCTTCACGGCGATGGGCGACGCGTCTGCCCAGGTCGCTCTGAGGCAGCGGCTGAGTGGACGGAGAATCGGTTGGAGGCTGCATGCTCAACACACCCCTAGATCATCAGGCCGCTGGTGCCGGCCAGGGTGGATGCTGGCTCGGTTCCGGCCCGGACCATTGTGCAAGGCATCCGCTTGCGCCCCTCCAGCGTGCACACGTCTGCGTCGTCTCGCATGGGCCGACTGGCCCTTCGGCCGGGTCCGGATGGGCATGCGTGCGCGGACGGGGATGAGCTCGTCGACACTGAGAAGGTGGCTCTGCCTCAGCGGGGCCGAACGTCCCGGGCCGAGGTCTGACTGGTCCCTGCCGGGCCAGCAGCTTTGGTGCGACGGTGACAGCGGTTCGTGTTTGCCCGAAAGCAGGTGGTGACGGCATGAAGCTGTACGTGCTCCGCGACGCTGCCGCTGGGTCCGGTGCTCCCGGGGAGTGCGGTGGGGCGGCGGTCCGCCCCGCCAGCCCTGGGGCGCCGGCCGCTGGCCCGGGGAGGTGATGCGCTGTGACCGCCGGCCTGCGGGGTATGAAGGCGATGGTCTTTGACACAGACGGTGTGATCACCGACTCGGCGCGGGTGCACGCCGCGGCCTGGAAGGAGGCGTTCGATGCCTATATGGATCAGCACCCGCCGCCCGCAGCAGAGAACCGGCGCCCGTTCGATGTCCGCGGCGACTACCTCGCCTATGTGGACGGCAAGTCCCGCCTGGACGGCGCGCACAGCTTTCTGATCTCACGCGGTTACAACCTTCCCCGGACCGCCGTCCAGGAGGTCGCAGCGGCAAAGGACGAGCTGTTCAGGAAACGATTGCGGGACGGCGGCATCACGGCCTTTCCGGGAACGGTCCGGTTCTTGCGTGTCCTGCACGGCGCCGGGATGCCGATGGCAGCTGCCTCCGCATCCCGGCACGCCCGTGAACTGCTGTCCGCGGCAGGTGTTCTCGACTTCTTCGCCGCCCTCGTCGACGGCGGCGAATCAGCCCGGCTGGGGCTGACGGGCAAGCCCGATCCGGCCCTGTTCCTTGAGGCGGCCAGACGGCTCGGTATCCCGCCTGCCGGCACCGCGGTGGCCGAGGACGCGCTGGCCGGTGTGGAGGCCGGGCGGCGCGGTGGATTCGGCCTGGTGATCGGGGTGAACCGGACTGCGACGACCGGCTTCGCCACACAACTGCGACAACACGGCGCTGATGTGGTCGTCGCCGACCTTGCCGACCTTCTCGACGATGCGTGAGGACTGATCATGCCGGACTGGACTTGGGACTACGAGGGGTACACGGCCGCGTCGGTGCCCTTGCGGGAAGCCTTGTGCACGCTGGGCAACGGCTACTTTGCCACACGCGGCGCGGCTCCCGAGTGCTCTGCCGGCCCCGTGCACTACCCCGGCACCTACGCGGCCGGCTGCTACAACCGCCTCACGTCCCACGTCGCCGGACGGCAGGTCGAGAACGAGGACATGGTCAACCTTCCCAACTGGCTTCCGCTGCGCTTCCGCACCATCAGCGACGGACCCGTCCAGGCCTGGTTCAGCCCGGAGACCACCACGTTCCACGACCACCACCTCTCACTGGACCTGCGCTCCGGCACCCTGGAGCGCCACCTGGTCTACGAGGATGCCACCGGTCACCGGCTTCACGTGCGTCAGCTGCGCCTTGTGCACATGGCCCATCCCCACCTGGCCGCCTTGCGCACCGAGTTCACGGCCGAGAACTTCAATGGCGAGCTCGAGGTGGAGGCCTTTCTCGACGGGATGGTCACCAACGCCGGAGTGGATCGCTACCGGCAGCTCAACGGTCACCACCTGACCCACGTCCACACGGGCACGGCCACGGGGCACACGGTGTGGCTGCGCTGCCGCACCAGCGTCTCGGACATTCGCATCGGGATGGCCGCACGTACTGTCGTCGACGGGCCAATGGCCGACTCGTCGATCCACCACCGCCAGCAGCGTGCCACCCAGTACCTTCGCCTTCAGCTCACCCGCGGCACCCGTGTCACCGTCGACAAGACCGTTGCCCTCCACACCTCGCACGACCCGGCCATCAGCGATCCGCTGCAGGCCGCGATCGATGAAGTGAACCGCGCTGCGGGCTTCGACGACCTCCTTGCTTCGCATCGAGCAGCGTGGCAGCGGTTGTGGGACCGGGCAGAAGTTGATGTCCCTGGCGAAGCCGGGCGGATCCTGCGCCTGCATCTCTTCCATGTGCTGCAGACCCTGTCCCCGCACACCGCCGACCTGGACGTCGGCGTCCCGGCGCGAGGTCTGCACGGCGAGGCCTACCGTGGCCATGTCTTCTGGGACGAACTGTTCGTCCTGCCGTTTCTCAACCTGCACTTTCCCGAGGTGTCTCGCGCGCTGCTGGAATACCGGTACCGCCGCCTCGATCAAGCCCGCGCCGCCGCCCAGGCCCACGGCCGAGCCGGCGCTCAGTACCCCTGGCAGAGTGGCAGCGACGGCCGCGAAGAAACACAGCAGCTCCATCTCAATCCGCACTCCGGTCGCTGGCTGCCCGACCATTCCCGGCTCCAGCACCATGTCGGCTCCGCCATCGCCTACAACGTGGTGCAGTACTGCGAAACCAGCGGGGACACGGAGTTCCTGCACACCAAGGGTGTCGAGATGCTGCTGCAGATCTCCCGCTTTTGGTCTTCGAGCGCCACCTTCGACGAACACATGGGGTGCTACCGCATCCGCGCTGTCGTCGGGCCTGATGAATACCACGACGCCTACCCGGGAACAGAACTGCCCGGATTGGACGACAACGCCTACACCAACGTCACCGCCGCCTGGGTCCTGTCGCGCACCCTCGACGTGCTGAACAGCCTTCCCGAACCGCGGAAGCTTGAGCTCTTCGACCGCACCGGCTTGAACACCGCCGAACTGCAGCAGTGGGACGCCATGTCCCGCAACCTCCGCATCCCCTTCCACGACGGTGTCATCAGCCAATTCGACGGTTACGGCGACCTCAAGGAACTCGACTGGGCCGACTACCGTGCCCGCTATGGCGACATTCGCCGGCTCGACCGGATCCTGGAGGCCGAGGGCGACTCCGTCAACGGCTATCAGGCATCCAAGCAGGCCGACGTCCTGATGCTCGGCTATCTCTTCTCTCCCGACGAACTGCGGGGGATGTTCGGCCGCCTCGGGTACGCCCTGGACGAGCCGACATGGCGCCGCACCGTTGACTACTACCTGGCTCGCACCAGCCACGGATCCACTCTCAGCGGTCTGGTGCACGGCTGGGTCCTTGCCCGTGCCCGGCGCGCCGAGGCGTGGACCTTCTGCCGTGAGGCCCTTGAAGGCGACATCGCCGACCTGCAGGGCGGCACCACCGGCGAAGGTATTCACCTCGGCGCCATGGCCGGCACCCTCGACCTGGTTCAGCGCGGGCTGACCGGTCTCGAAGCCCGTGGCGGGGCACTGCGCCTGGACCCTGTCCCGCTGCCGGAGCTGTCTGAGTACGGCTTCGCCCTGAGATACCGAGGACATTGGGGGGTGCGACTTCGCATGCGTAGGGGGCAGATGGAGATCAGCGTTCCCGTTTCTGAATGCCCTCCCATCCCCGTTCAACTGCCCGACCGGACGGTCTCCATCGCCCCAGGGGAAACCTGCCGACTGAAACTGAGGAACACCTGACCGGTGCTCGGAACCACCGGTACGCGCCGTACCCCTCCTGCGCTCGTGAAAGTCGAGCATGCGGCGGGGGCGCGGAGGCGACGCGCGCCACCGGGTCATCGAAAGCGTGTGGCAAGCAAAGGGGATCGCGGCCGCTCGCGCAGAGGTGCTGAACACGTCGGCCACAGGGGACGAGGAAGATGGAGGGCGCGTGTGGCACGGCGGGTGGGCTGCGGTCGTCTCTGCTGGATTCGGACGCGCGCCCTCTGTCCTGCCCGGCTGCATCACCCGTGAGGGATCACCGCGACGGGCGCGGTCGCATGGTGCAGCACCGCGTGGGTGACCGGGCCGATGTGCGCCGTCATCGTTCCGTGATGGATATGCCGGCCGATGACCACCAGGTCGGCGTCAGCGGAGGCTTGCACCAACTGTTGGGCGGGACCGCCGAACACGGACTGCTCTATGACATTGACCGAGGGGTACTTGTGCCGCCACGGGACGAGCATGTCGGTGAGCCGCTGGGCGACTTCCGCGTTCGCACCGGCGCCCGCAAACTGGGTGTAGACAACGGGCAGCGTCCAGCAGTGCACCACCCGCAGAGTGGTGCCGCGGCGGGAAGCCGCATCGAACGCGAACGTGATGACCTCGGCGGAGTCCTGTCGCAGGTCGACTCCGACAACGACCTCCGGCGAGGGGCCCTCAGCCGTGCCGGAGACTTCCCGGGCACGATGCTGGACAGCACGCACGAGGACCACCGGACGTTCGGCGGCACCCACGGTTGCCAGACCGACCGAGCCGAGCAGGAAGCCTGTCACCGTGCCCAGCCCTCGAGATCCCAGGACCAGTACGTCAGCATCGGTTTCCCGCAGCGCGACCTCGGGAGGGGCCCCATCGAGCTGGCCGGTCGTGATCTCCAACCGAGGATGCCGCTGCCGCAGACCTGCCGCAGCATCCTGGAGCAGGGTCTCGGCCCACTCGCGGCGCATCTGCGGTGTCAGAGCAGGGCGGTCCAGAGCCGGCGGCCCGTCCTGTGCGTAAATGATGTGGAGTGGCACGTCGCGCAGCAGCGCCTCGCCTGCCGCCCACTCGGCGGCCGCGAAGCTCTCCTTGGTTCCGTTCAGACCGACAGCGACATTGCGCGTCATGAGGCACCTCTTCCGGTTGCACCGTCGCCATGAGGACCGGCGCCAGGTCGGACATCACGGCCGCACTTCCAGGGTCAGACGCCGCGGGCCGCGGTGCGAGGGCCGAGCGGGCCCCCGCGTGGACCCAAAGGCCCGACGACGCTCTCCGCGCAGCGCCGTAGGCCTTGCTGGACCCCGCCAGGATGGCGCAAGGTGGCGCTGGCCGCGGCTGTGGTCGGGCTGGTCCATGAGGGCTTGCAGTTCTATCCGGAATTCACTCACATGCAGCACCGCGAGAGCCGTCGGGTTGCTGTCGACCCTCCACCTGCGCGAGGTCCGGCCGGCTGCACGCCGAGGGCCGAACGGCCCTGAGCTTGCGAGGCCGAAGCTGTGATCCTGAAAGCGGAAGCCGCTTGGCGCGCTGCCGACCAGGGGCGGGCGAAAGCGGAACCGCGAAGAAAGGGTGCAGGCCATGAGCAACACTGATTCGACACCCCGCATCGTGGTCGGTGTCGACGGTTCACCGTCATCGCAAGCAGCCTTGCGCTGGGCGGTAGGGCACGCGCGTATCGCCGGCGGCGTCGTGGACGCCGTCTGCGCATGGGACCTGCCGGGCATGCAGGACTGGTCGGCGCCCCCTGTGGACACCGATCTGGACCAAGAAAATGCCCGCAAAGCCTTCGCTGCCGAGATGCGCGACGTGCTCGGCGAGGAACGCACCGTCGAGGTGCGCGAGCACGTCGTCCGCGGCAATCCGGCGGAGGTTCTCCTCGCAGCGGCGGACGGCGCCGATGTACTGGTGGTCGGCAGCCGGGGCCGTGGCGGCTTCGCCCGGCTGCTGTTGGGCTCGGTGAGCCAGCAGTGCGCGCTGCATGCAACCTGCCCGGTGGTCATTGTCCGCCCGGACCACTAAGGACCTGGGCACCGGAGCGGCCGGCACTGCGCTCGGGCCGCGTCCGCGCCTGTCTCCCGGCCATCCCCGCGGGATCAAGCGCAGGGCCGGGTGTTCTCGGGGACGGGCCCGCCTGTCACCTCGGGAGGCGGGCTGCAGGCGACAACGCCCCGGTGCAACCCCGCCACGGCAGTGAGGTGAGGAGCTTCCGATGAATCGCAGCCCGTACTTCGTGTCAGATGTGATGTCCTGCCCCGTCGTCGCCGTCGACCAGGACGCGCCGTTCAAGGAGATCGTCGAGACGATGGCCCGGTGGAAGATCAGCGCGCTGCCGGTCCTCGATGAGGAACACCGTGTCGTCGGCGTGGTGTCAGCAGCGGATCTGCTGCCCAAGGAAGAGTTCCGCGGAAGCGTGCCGACCCGCTTGGAGCAGATGCATCGCCTGACAGATCTGGCCAAGGCTGCGTCGACCACTGCGGGACAGCTCATGACCCGGCCCGCCATCACTGTGCCGGGCGAAGCGCCTTTGGCCCATGCCGCCAGAAAGATGGCGGTCGACCGCGTCAAGCGTCTGCCGGTGGTCGATGCCGCAGGCCGGCTTCATGGCGTCGTCAGTCGTTCCGACCTGCTGAAAGTCTTCCTTCGGCCAGACGACGATCTTGCTGCCGAGGTCCGCCGGGACGTCGTGCAACGTCTCTTTCCCGGTGAGAGGGTCGATGTGCGTGTTCACGGTGGCGTCGTCACGCTGAGTGGATCGCCGGCCGATACCCGTCTCGTGCCTCTCGCGGGGAGCCTCGTCCGCGCCGTGGCGGGCGTCGTCGACGTCGTGTGGGATCGCAGCGGCGGCAACGAAACGGCAGGGGAGGGAACATCGACCGCCGAGGCGTCCTGACCCTGCCGACTCCCGCTTCTGCCGACCGCGGGCCGGCTGTATTCGACCGTGCGGAGGCGTGCGGAGGAGGGATGTGCGGGCGCATCTCAAGTCGTCCGCCGCATCTCCTTGTGCTCAGGACACCCCGAGAATCACCTTGAGCGCACCGGTGTCGGCCGCCCGGGAGAACACGTCGTACGCCTCCTCGATCCGTGCGAGATCGAATCGGTGGGTTGCCAGCGCGGAGGCGGGCAACCGGCCCGCTGCCAGCATGCCCAGCAGAACCGGCGTCGAGTAGGTGTCCACCAGGCCTGTTCTGATCGTCACATTCTTGATCCACAAGTCCTCGAGATGCAGCACGGCGGGCTTGCCGTGAACCCCGACGTTGGCCACGCAGCCCCCCGGCCGGACCATGCGCGCACACAGCTCGAACGTCTCCGGCACACCCACGGCCTCGATCGCCACATCGGCTCCGAGGCCGCCGGTCAGATCCTCCACCAGCTGCTCGGGGCCCTCTGCCGCGTTCACCACGGCGTCCGCCCCCAACTCGCGCGCGGCCTCCAGCCGCGATGCCGCCAGGTCGACAGCGATGATTCTCCCCGGGGAGAACATCCGAGCCGTGGTGATACCTGCCAGACCGATCGGACCGGCTCCGACGATGACAACCGTGTCTCCAGGCCTCACCCCTCCGTTGAGGACTCCCACTTCGTAGGCGGTGGGGAAGATGTCGGAGAGCAGGACCGCGTCGCTGCTGCTCACAGCGGTGGGAAGGAGGTGGACGGACAAATCGGCGAAGGGGATGCGCACATACTCGGCCTGGGTGCCGTCGATGAGATGGCCGAGCACCCATCCGCCGTTTCCGCGGCATTGCCCGTACATCTGCTCACGGCAGTACCGGCAGCGACCACAGGACGAGATGCAGGAGAGAAGCACCCGGTCGCCGGGGCGGACTGAACGGACGTCCCTGCCGGCCTCGACAACCTCACCGACGGCCTCGTGTCCGAGAACCGTTCCGGGCTTCACCTCGGGCACATCCCCCTTGAGGATGTGCAGGTCCGTTCCGCAGATGGTGGTCGTATCCACACGGATGACGACATCCGTCGGCTCCTGGATCGCAGGATCTTGCACGGCGTCCCAGGAAGCCTGGCCAGGCCCGTGGAAAACGAGAGCCTTCATGACGATCCTCTCCTGGAGATGTCCGAGCGGCTTCTCACCTCTCCCACCCAGCGTGAATTGCGCCAGTCGTACCGCACAGGGGCCGGGCGGCCCGTCCCCGGGACCTACCGGCCCGATCGATTCAGGAGCGCCCGCTCAACCTTCAGTACCGCCGGCTGGGGCTGCAGGGACCGCTGTATGACCCCGCCGGAGGAAGGTGGTCTCCGGCCCCGGACATCCGGGACGTCCGGCCCTGCGGCAGAGCCGCCAGGCCTCTGCCGCACTACGCGCAGGCCCGGCAGGCTGAACAGCGACAGCACAGCCACACCGACCGCTGGCGGTCGTGAGGGACGGAGACAACCATGAGCACGATGAGCTCCCTTCTGAAGGCTCTGCCCCCCGAGGGCCGAGACCGGCTCATGGCACTCGCCCACGAGACCGCCTTCACGACCGGTACGCGCATCTTCGAGGAGGACTACCGGGCCAAGAAATTCTGGATCATCCACACCGGTGCCGTTGACCTGGACCTGCACGTTCCCGGACGGCGTGCCGCCGTCGTCGAGACGCTCGGCCCAGGCGCCCTGCTCGGCTGGTCCTGGCTCTTCCCGCCCCACACGTGGCACCTGGGCGCCGAGGCAGCCACTCCGGTGCGCGCCTTCGAGTTCGACGCCGCTCAGGTGCGGGCTTTGTGCGAGGAGGACCCGGTTTTCGGGATGGCTTTCACCCGCTGTGTCGCCGAAATCATCGCCCACCGGCTTCAGTGCGCCCGGCACCGGCTGCTCGACCTTTACGGCCCTTCCGGCGGCGCCTCCCTGCGCATGGCCCGCTGAGCAGCCCGGACCCGCGAGCTGAGATCCCGCCCGTCACGCCAAGATGGAGGGCGCCGTACCCCGCCAGGCAAAGCCCCCGCATCCACCGTGAGATGAGCTGCCGCGACCGATAGTGTGAGTCGTGGAGCAGCGTGACTACGGAGGAGTTCCCGGTGGGCGAGCAGGAACCGTTGTCGCAGATCCCAAAGATGCGTCTGGACGAACTGCTGGAGGAACTGCAGGCCCGTATCAACGCGGCCCGAGGTACCCGGGACCGCGTCCACAGCCTGCTGGAGGCCGTTCTCTCCGTAGGCCGGGAGCTCGACCTCGCTCACGTACTGCGCCGCATCGTGGAAGCCGCCGCTCTGCTTGTCGATGCCCAGTACGCCGCTCTGGGAGTGATCGGCCCGGACGGACGAACCCTGTCCCAATTCCTCACCGTCGGCATGACCGACGACCAGATCGAGAAGATCGGGCATTTGCCCGAGGGACACGGCCTGCTCGGGGAGTTGATCCGCCATCCTGAGCCGCTGCGGCTCACCGAACTGGGCGAGCACGCCGCCTCCTACGGGTTTCCTGACCACCACCCACCGATGCGCACCTTCCTCGGCGTGCCCATCCGGGTGCGTGACGAAGTGTTCGGCAACCTCTACCTGACCGACAAGCGCGGCGGGCAGGACTTCGACGCGGAAGACGAAAGCGTGATCTCCACACTCTCGGTCGCAGCGGGTGTGGCCATCGACAACGCCCGCCTGTACGAGGGGGTCCAACGTCAACAGCGGTGGCTGCAAGCCAACGCGGAGATCACCAACAGCCTGCTCTCCGGTAAGGCACGGCTGGACGTCCTGGAGTTGATCGCGCGTCGGGCCGGCCACATCACTGGAGCCGTTCTGTCCGACGTGTCCGTCCCCGTCCCCGGCACCGACAACCTCGTCGTCGAACTCGCCCTCGGAGCAGACGAGGACGAGCGCCGAGGTCTCGTCATCCCGGTGGACGGCACCCTGTCCGGCGCCGCTCACCGCAGCGGTGAATCGGCTACGACTGCCGCGCTCGCCGACGACGACCGCTACACCTCCGGGCCCCGCAACTTCGACGGGTTGGGTCCGGCTGTCGCGGTACCGCT
The DNA here is from genome assembly GCF_032229325.1 of Streptomyces sp. AM8-1-1. NCBI lineage: Bacteria > Bacillati > Actinomycetota > Actinomycetes > Kitasatosporales > Streptomycetaceae > Streptomyces > Streptomyces sp. AM8-1-1. Next base: position 210,694 of record NZ_CP135086.1, on the reverse strand, counting down.
GGGAACAGCGGAGGAAGGCCGCGGTGTGCTGCTGCTGGCGCGAGCCGTGGGCGACCCGGTCTTCACCGAAGCAGAGATCGACCCGCTGCTGGTCTTCGCCGGCCAGGCCGCGGTCACCCTCGAGCTCGCGGAACGGCGCCGCGATGCAGAACAGCTCGCACTGCTGGAGGACCGCGACCGTATCGCCCGGGACCTGCACGACCTGGCCATTCAACGGCTGTTCGCGACCGGCATGACCCTGCAGAGCGCTGCTCGCCTGGTGGAACACGCCGGGGCCGCCGAGCGCGTGTCCCGCGCAGTCAGCGACCTGGACGAAACCATCAAGATCATTCGCAGCACGATTTTCGGTCTGCGAGTCCGGGATGAAGAGACGGGACCCAGCCTGCGTGCCCGGGCCGCCCGCGCGGTCGGCGAAGCCGCGCCGGCCCTCGGCTATCCGCCACGCCTGAGCATGGAGGGCCTCCTGGACACGGATGTGCCCTTGCCGGTCGCCGACCACGTCGTGGCGGCGCTGGGGGAGCTGCTCAGCAACGCTGTACGACACGCCCACGCCACCCGCGTGGAGGTGAGCCTTCAGGCCACGCCTGAAGAGGTCATCCTCACGGTCAGCGACAACGGCAGTGGCGTACCCGCCGGCGGCCGACGCAGCGGCTTGAAGAATCTGGAGGAGCGCGCGCAGAGCGTCAACGGATCGTTCACGATCTCCACCCCGCCGGACGGTGGCAGCCGACTGGTCTGGCGGGCGCCTCTGCTCCGCGACGAGGGCCACCGGTCAACGGCGTCCTGACTGATGAAGGGCCGCAGTTCGGTCTGAACGGATGACGCGGGATCGAGGGAGGGGCCAGCCGAGGGCCTCAGGGCCGGTGCCGGCAGTGGCTCTCCCTTGAGGCGTCAGTCAGGCAGTGCGGTGGCGGTGCACTGGATCGTGTCGGTGAGCTGGAATCCGGTGACGAGTTCTGGCCGGATGCGCAGGGCGGCTGCCATGGAGCAGGTTACCCAGGGGCGCAGGAGGCGCTTGTACCGCTCCAGTTCGGCCGGGTCGTCGACAAGGCGAGCGTAGCCGGTGACGACGACACTCCAGCCCAGGTGGTGGTCGGGGTCGATGACGTCGGCCTCGTAGGCCACGACCGTCTCCGGTCCGTCGGCGGGCGCTGTCAAGGAGGCGAGCGCCGCGCCGTCACTGAGCCGGATGACGATGTCCTCGCCGTCCAGGATGTGATTCACGGGACGGACAGCGGGCAGGGCGTGCTGAGTGAAGACGAGACGGCCCAGGGAGATGGAGCCCAGCAGCCGCAGCGCGTCGCTGCGGTCCAGAGGTCGCATGTGCCGACGGGGCTCCGCTTCATGAGCACCGTCCGGCTGCTCCAACGATTTTCCATCCATGGTGCACGCCCCTTGCTTCACGCTGGCCCAGGTCACCCGAGTCCAGACAGTCAGCGTCGCTCGTGCGCTGTTTCCTCGACAGGGCCGAATGGGCCCATGCCGTGGCTGATCCGGTACCCCGTTTCCCGTCACAGCCTTCGCGAGGATTGCGGACCCCGGCAGGCGTTGCCGCGAAGATCAGCCGATCGCTTCTCTCAGGGAGACGAGAAGGGGACTACCCGGTCCACGCCGAGGGTGCGCAGCACGCGCGCCGGCAGCCGGGGCACCCGGCGCAGCCGTAGCCGTGTGCCGACGCCTGCGCAGCGCCAGTGCAGGCGAATGAACAGTGCAGCGCCGGAACTGTCGCAGAAGGTGAGCCGGCCCAGATCGAGTATGAGATCGCGATCGCCGTCTGCGGCAAGGTCCATCAAGGCGGGTTCGATCCTGCGGACGGTTTCGAGGTCGAGTTCGCCGGCCAGAGCAACGGCGAGCGCCATGTTCCAAGGCTGCATGGTCACGGAGATCAGGGGGGTCATGTCCGGCCTTTCTCAGGGCGGCTGCCGCGGCTGACACCGTGCGGCCGTGCGGGTGGCTCGCTAAGATCACCAGTCGGCGACCTCGGCGCGGGAGGTCCGCACGCCCCCGACTCAGGGCCGAAGGTCCCGGCCTCGCGGCCGACCGAAGGCTGCGCTTCGTCGTCCGCGATCAGCTCTGCGCAGGCATGACGGATGTTGCGGACACGGGCGAAGCGGGGTGCCGTTGCAGCAGGGCCATCCGGCCCTGGTCTTTCGACCCCCGCGCGGAGACGATGAACCTGGCCGGCCAGCGGGGACGGCCCCAGGGACTGTACGGGAGTGCGCAATGACGGACAGTAATGGCGGTCCAAGCGCTAAGGCGCCGGTCAGCGTCTTCCTTCTGGACGACCACGAAGTCGTCCGTCGAGGCGTGCACGATCTGCTGGATGCTGAACCCGACCTGACGATTGTGGGAGAAGCCGGCACGGCCGAGCAGGCCCTTGTCCGTATCCCCGCATTGCGCCCGAAGGTGGCAGTTCTCGATGTGCGGCTGCCTGACGGGGACGGCGTCAGCGTGTGCCGCGAGCTGCGTTCCCGCATGCCGGAACTCGCCTGTTTGATGCTCACATCGTTCGATGATGAAGAGGCGCTTCTCGACGCCATCATGGCCGGCGCATCGGGATACGTCCTCAAACAGATCACGGGCACCGACCTGGTCACCGCGGTGCGGACCGTGGCGTCGGGACAGTCCATGCTCGACCCCGGCGCCACCACCCGGCTGATGGCTCGCCTGCGCGGCGGCGCCCAGACCGCGAAGCCTGAGGAGACCCTGCCAGGCCTGACCGAACGTGAGCGGGAGATCCTCGCCCTGGTCGGGGAGGGGCTGACCAACCGGGAAATCGGCAAGCGGCTCTACCTGGCGGAGAAAACGGTGAAAAACAACATCTCGCGCCTGCTGGCCAAACTCGGAGTGGAGCGCCGCGTCCAAGCGGCGGTGATCGCCACCCAGGCGCTGGCCGCGCAGGAACATTCCGCGCCGTCGTCCGCGCATGAGGGCCGTCCGCGCTACTGACAGCCTCGGCCCGCGGCCGCGTCGGGGTGTATGGGCGGTGGTAGCCGGGGATGCCCGGCTCCACCGCCCTCGGCAGGTTGACGTGCGTCAGCCGTGGGGTATGACAGCAACCGGGCAGCGGGCGTGATGCAGTGCGGCGTGTGCGACCGACCCGATGCGTGATCCCACGGGGGAGTGGCGCCGACGGCGACCGACGACCAGCAGAGCGGCCCCCGCTGCCGCAGACAACAGGACCTGCCCGGCACTGCCCATCTCCACATGGCCGAAGACCGGCACATCGGGATAGCGCTCGCGCCACGGTGCCAGCGCTTCGTCCAGGGCCGCCTTCTCATACGGCTCCAGCCCGCCGGCGGAGTCCACGAGTTGCATCGAGGCGGGACTGTAGGCGAGTACGGGCGGCAGACTCCAGGCCCGCACCACCCGCACAACCGCTCCGCGGGCGGCAGCTGCCTCGAACGCGAACTGCAGTGTTGCGTGGCTGTCCTCGGACCCGCCCTGCTGACCGACGACGACCTCCTCACGCACGGGGGTGTCATGGTCTGCCCGGGCACGGACCGCGATTACCGGGCAGGAGGCGGCGCTGATCACCTGGAGCCCGCAGGAGCCGAGCAGGAAGCCCAGCAGAGCCCCGTGTCCACGCGATCCCACGACGAGCATTTCCGCTTGCCTGGTGGCGTCCAGCAGCGCGGACACGGCTGTATCGCCCACCACGTCGGCCGACACCAGCGCCGCCGGGTACCGGTCTGTGAGGTCCTGCTCCACCTGCTGCAGCATGCTCTTGGCTACCTGCACCTGAGTCTCGCGGTCCTGCACGACCGGCACATCGACCGGCTGCCAGAGCCACGCATGCACCAAACGCAGCGGCAGACTGCGGCATACCGCTTCCTGAGCTGCCCAGTCGGCTGCCGCCCGGCTTTCCGCCGACCCGTCCACCCCGACCACGATTGCGTGAGTCATCCCGACGCCTCCCCTTCACGGCGCGCCTGTGGCGCACCAGTTCACTGCTCCGGGTCCACCCTCCCGGCGGCGACGACCTGACGCCGAGAGCCGTTCGGCCCTGCAGGTCTGCCGATCGGCCTCCGTCCGTCACAGCGGAGAGCAGGCGCACGGGTCACCGAGCGGGATTACCGCGGCCGGAGAAAGGGCCGTGCGGCCCCGGCACGAGTCCTCGCCAGGGCCGCACGGCCCCGGCACAACGGCTCAGTGGTCTCTGCCCCGCCCGAACCTCGGGTGCCAGGGTCAAAGAAGGCTCCCGAGGAGGTGCACTGCGATGACGAGCACCCGCGGCACACGGCACGGGCTCTGGCGGTGGCGGCGCAATGAACTCAAGCGCCGCAGCGACACGGCCGAGGCATGGGTCGTCGCCTCCGCCTGGGCCCTTGCCGTCATCGGCGGAGCAACGGCTGGGACCTTTGCGGCCCAGTCGATCGATGCTTTTGCCGACAACCAGCGCGCCACCCGGCACACCGTGACCGCGGTACTGACCGCGGACGCGCCGGCGCCGTCCGAGACACGGTCCGGCGTCAGGGCTGACCGCGTCCAGGCGCCGGTGCGCTGGACGGGTGATGACGGCACCACGCACACAGGCAGGGCGCGGGTCCACGCGAGCAGCCCGTCCGGCACTGCGGTGGAGGTGTGGGTGAACGACACCGGCCGTGTGACGGCTGCACCGCTGTTGGAGCCGGAAGCAGACCTGCAGTCAGGTCTGGGCGGCACTCTGGCAGCACTTGGTACGGGGGGAGTGGTGCTGCTGGGCGGCCGGGCCACACGCTTGCTGATGGAGCGCCGGAGAATCGACCGGTGGGAGAGCGAATGGGAGCAGATTGCCCCTGCTTGGCGCCGACAGGAGATGTGACGCACGCAGCCGGTTGCCCCCTGCGGCGTCGCGCCACCGTGCAAGGTTCCGCCGCCGGTGTCTGCACATATGGCCCGTGCCCGACGAAGCCGCTGGCTTCATCGGGCTTGCGGATGACGCGGCGCTCGGGATTGGCGCCCCCGGCAAGGGCGCAGTCTTCGAATTCGCCTGCATTGCTCACAGGCTCGTGTTCACGACGCCGGGGTAGGAGGCGTAGTGCAGCTCGCACTCGAAGCTCACCACTCCCTCGACGGCGCGCACCAGACGGGCCGCGACCGGTATCAGGGATGTGTCACGGATCTTCCCGGTGAGGGTGACGATGCCGTCCGCGACGGTCACTCTGATCGGCTCGACGGGGGCGGGGAAGAGGTAGGGCACGATGGTCCGCCGCACCTCTTCGGCGATGTCCTCGTCGGATCGCAGGAAGGCCTTCAGGAGATCGGCCCGGCTGACGATGCCCTGCAGGCGGCTCCTGTCGTCGACGACGGGCAGCCGTTTCACCTTGCTGTCGGCCATGGTGCGGGCCGCCTGGGCGAGGGTCGCGCCTGCCTCGATCGTGACAGCGGGTGCGGTCATGAGTTCTTCCGCGGTGACCCCGCCGGCTTTTGCCGTGTCGGACAGGCGCCGCAACTGGATGTAGCGGTCGGGGTCACCGTCCCGAAATTCTTCTTTGGGCAGCAGGTCGGCTTCGGACACCACTCCGACGACCCGCCCTTCGCCTTCCGTGACGGGTACGGCGCTGACTTTCCACTGGCTGAGGAGTTCGACGATCTCCTTGAACGTGGCCTGGCGGCCTATGGAGACGACGGTCTGGGTCATGACGTCACTCACGATGTGCGGGCTGGTGTTCATGGTTTCCTCCGGGCGGAGAGCTGGATCGAGTCGGCGGGTCAGACTGATGCGGCCTGATTCGCAGGACGGACGGTGGGTGACCGTGACGGCAGTTCGGCGGGCACGGCTACGACGGGGACCGTCGCATTGCGCATACAGCCGCGGACGGTCGGTCCGATCGGCGGCATGGCCGGATCCGGGTGATGGTGATGTCCAAGGGCCAGCAGCAGTGCGTGGTCGGCGTAGTGCAACAGAGCGGGCACGGCGGGCCCTTGGACCACAACGGTGGACACCGGCATGGCGGGGTGTGCCCCCAGCGCGGCGGTGACAGCTCTTTCGAGGACGAGTGAGGCGTTCCCCCGTTCCTGCTCAGCTGACTCACCGGTGGCCGGGGCGTAGGGCGCCCTGTGGTGTAGGGACCGCTCCCAGGCGTGAACGGCGACGATCCGTGCGTCGAGAGCCGGCGCTTGGGCGGCTGCCCAGCGCAGCGCCGCAGCTGATGCGGCGGAGCCGTCCACGCCGACGACGATGGTGTTCTCATCCATTCCTCGCTCCTTCCCGGTCGTTGACGCGGGCTGTGGCTTGGGAGGGGCGGGCGGTGTCATGCGGCGCGCTCGGCAGCGGTGAGTTCCGCCGCGATGTTCTGTGCCCAGTCGCGTATCTGCTGCTTGTCGCGGAAGTCGCCGCCGCGACCCTGCTGGATGATCATCCGGGCGATTCTGCCCTTGGCGCCTTCTTCGAGCCGGCCGCCGAAGGTGGTGTGCCCCCGGGCGTCCAGGCGGACCGCGAGCCGTGCTACGCCCTTGACCGGTGGCAGGTTCCTGTCGGCAGCGGAGGCGTCAAGCGGCCCGCTGCTGAATAGCCATAGTGGACGCGTGGCCAGCGTTTTGGCGTGGCGCCGTGCGAAGCGGCGGGCATCGTGGTGCCAGCGGCCGGCATACAGCGAGCCGCCGAGCACGACCGCGTCGTACTGTCCCGGGGCGTCTTCACGGGCCGCTGGGCGTGCCACCGCGGCGACGCCGCTGTCGTTGAGAGTGTCGGCGATCCAGTGGGCGATCTCCTCGGTGGAGCCGTTCTTGCCGGCGTAGGCGACGAGGACGTTCGTGGTCATGACGGGGTCTCCTTCACAGCTTGCGCAGCCACTGGTCGCCGATGCCGTGCAGAGCTTGTTCGGCGGGCGGGAGGTGGCGGTCGTCGAGGCGGTAGGTGAGTTCATCGACGACGGAGACGACGCCGTCGACCTGCCGCGTCAGGTGCAGGGCGATCGGCTGTTCACTGCGTCGTTCGACCTCGCCCTTGAGGGTGACGACACCGTCCTGGACATGGACGTCGATGGCGTGCGGTGCCAGCCAGAGTGCGTTCTCGATGACCTCTTGGACGACTTCGCGACGGATGTCCTCATCCCGGCGCAGGAAGACCTGGAGAATCTCACGGCGGGTGACGATGCCGACCAGCCGTTCCTCCTCGTCGATGACGGGGAGTCGCTCGAGGTGGCGCTGCGCCATGGTGCGGGCGGCTGCGGCGATGGTTTCGTCGGCGTGGACGGTGACCGCGGGGATCGACATCAGTGCTCCCGCGGTTTCCGCTCGTTCTTTGTCGTCGTGGGTGCGCGCGGCACGGGTCATGATCCGGCGGCGCCGGTGCTCGGGTTCGCCAGGGACTGCGGCCGCTTGGCGCAGCATCAGGTCCGTTTCCGAGATGACGCCGAGGACTTTCTCGTCGTCGTCGACGACCGGCAGTCCGCTGATGCGGTTGTCGCCCAATAGACGGGCCACTTCCTTGAATCCGGTGTCCGCTTCGGCTGTGATCACATCGCTCACCATGACGGTGCCGACCTTGGTGTGCTTCATGGAGCTTCCCTTTCTCTCAGCGCAGCCTGCGCAGGTAGGGGTCTTGCACCGTGCGTGGCAGCAGCCGGATGCGGACATCGAGAGGGATGACGCGGTCGGGACATGCCACGAGTGGATTGATCTCCGCGTCGGCGAGTTGGGGCAGATCCGACGCCATGCGCGACAGCCGGAGCAGCAACTGCTCAATGCCTTCGAGATCGGCCGGTCCCTCACCGCTGTGGCCGAACAGCAGGGGAGCACATCGAGGTGCGGTGATCAGGTCATGGACATCCTGGTCGGTGAGTGGTGCGAGGCGGGCGGCGTGGTCGGCCAGCAGGTCGGTGGCTGTGCCTCCGAGCCCGAACATCACCAGCGGACCGAAGACGCCGTCCTGGACGACTCCTGCGACCAGCTCAGTGCCCCGTTCCGCGAGGGGCTGGATGACCACGCCGGTCATCAGGTCCCCGAAGCGGGACACCAGGTCCCGATGGGCGGCCCGAACCACAGCTTCGCCCTGCAGGTCGAGGTGGAGGGCGTGCTGCTCGCTCTTGTGGAGCAGGCCCGGCCAGTAGGCCTTCATGACCACCCGGCCGTCCGGACCGGCGAGCCGGGCGGCAGCAGCGACGGCCTGATCCTCGTCGATGGCCCAGGACCAGGGCAGTTGCGGGATGCCGTAGCAGCCCAGTAGGTCGTCGGTGGTCTGCGGATCGAGCCAGCCGCCGTCCGGGTGGGTCTGCAGGTAGCAGCGTACGAGCTCAGCAGCCGCCACTCCGTCCACCCCGTCCAGCGAGCGGAATGATCCGAAAGGTCGGGCCAGCCAGCGGGAGCGGGACGCAGCGTGGCTCAAGGCGCGCGCGGCGTCCTGGGCGTCGGCATAGGCCGGCACGTGACCGCCGCCATCGGCGGCGCTCAGGGTGACGCGGGCTTCCTGGGCGGGGAGGACCAGGGCGACGGGTTTGGGGTGGGTCCGCCCCGGGCCGGTGATGGCCCTGGGCAGTTCGTCGCCGGTAGCCCGGGCGAGGGCGGTGGGCACGAGTGCCACCAATACGGCGTCGATGCTGCCGTACGCCATCAGCCGGTTCACGCATTGCTGCAACTGGCTCTCGCTGACCGCGGCGGTGGTGTCCACCGGGTTGACGACCGACGCGCCGGCGGGCAGCAGGGTCAGCAGGTCCTCCGCCAGCCCTCCGGTCAGAGCGGGCAGGCTCAGTCCGGCTTCGATGCAGGCATCCGCGGCCAGGACGCCCGCTCCACCTGCGTTGGTCACGATGGCGACCGAGGACCCGGCAGGCAGTGGCTGGGTGTGCAGGAATGCGGCGGTCTCGAGGAGTTCGCCGATTGTCCGGGTGGCGATCACGCCGGCCTGGGTGAACAGAGCCTGCCGGGTCATCGCCGAAGTGGCGGCCGCGGCGGTGTGGGAGGCGGCGGCACGCCGACCGGCGTCCGTGCGCCCGGCGTCCACCGTCAGCACCGGCATGTGGCGGGCTACCCGTCGGGCGGTGCGGGAGAACGCACGCGGATTGCCGAACGATTCCAGATGCAGGACGGCCAGATCGGTGATGCCGTCGCCTTCCCACCACTGGAGCATGTCGTTGCCGCTGACGTCGTACTTGTCGCCAAGTGAGACGAACGTGGAGACGCCGATGCCCAGGCGGTCCAGACCGGAAAGGACCGCGATGCCGACTCCGCCGGACTGCACGGCCACGCCTGCGGTGCCCGGCAGCGAGCGGTCGGCGGCGAACGTGGCATCGAGACGAACAGTCGGGTCCGTGTTGGCCACGCCCAGGCAATTCGGCCCCACGAGACGCATCCCATGGGTGCGGCAGGCGTGCAGCAGCGCGGCCCCCTGGTCACTGTCCAGGCCGGAGGAGACAACGACCAGGGCGTGCACGCCGGACTTGCCGCAGTCCTCCGCAGCTGCCGGGACCGCAGCGGCCGGCACTGCGAGCACCGCCAGATCCGGGGTCTGAGGTAGATCGGCCACCGAATCGTGGCAGTTCACCCACTCGATCGCCCGGGCGGCCGGGTTGACCGCGGCGAGCAGTCCCGCGAAATTCCCCTGCCGCAGGTTGCGCAAGATGGCCCTGCCCACTGAACCGGGTGCGCGCCCCGCGCCTACCACGACGACCGACCGCGGCCGCAACAGCGGCTGCATGCTGGCGACGCCGGCGGCACGGCCACGCTCCTCGACGGCAGTCAAGTAGTGCTCGTCAGGGTCGAGTTCGACAGTGCACTGCACCTCAGGGCCCTCGAAGTGGCGGGTGGTGCGCAGTCCCAGGTCGGCGAAGACCTTGAGGACCTTGTGGTTGTCGGCGAGTGCGTCGGCGCTGAATGTGGTGATGCCAGCGGCGCGGGCGGCGGCTACAAGATGCTCCAACAGCAAGGTCCCTACCCCGTTGTGATGTCGGCTGTCCGCGACAGCCAGCGCGATCTCGGCTGTGGTGTCACCTGGAGCGGTCGTTTCGTACTCCGCGATCCCCACCAGCCGGCCTGCGATCACGGCAGCCAGGGCCTGGTAGCCCGGACGCCCCGGGGCAGCCACACGGTCCGCAGCTGCTGCGGCCGAGCTGCGGCTCACTCCGAAGAACCGCAGCCGCAGGTTCTGCGGTGACATCTCCTCGTACAGACGCAGAACCTCGGAACGGTCGGCATGACCTGCCGCTCTGAGAAGAACCGTCGTGCCGTCCATGAGCAGTGCGTGGACCTGCTGCGGGCTGTCAAGCATCTCGATGCCTTCCGTCGGAGCCCCTTCACCTTCCAGCCTCGGCTTCTGCGGTGGATGGCCCCAGGGGCTGCCCGGGCACAGCGGGCGGGCCGAAGGTCCCCGACAGGGGCCGGTCCGCCCCTGCACCGCACCCCCTCCCCGGTGACACGGTGCAAGGAGAGACCTCACACAGCATGGGAAGGCGGTGGGGACAATGGAGCTGCCCCTGATCGTGGGCGTGGACGGATCGGATTCCAGCCTCCGCGCCACGGACTGGGCCGTCGACGAGGCAGCCCGGCATGGTCACGCTCTGCGCGTGGTCTATGCGTCACGCTGGGAGAACTACGAAGGCATGGCCCTTGGACACGATCTCGGCCGGCCTTCCGGCCAGATCCTCGCCCAGCACCTCGTGGCCTCGGCCGCCGAGCGGGCGCAGCGCCGGAACCCAGAGGTCAAGGTGTTGACCGATATCGTGCCCGAGGACACGGTGACGGCTCTGTTGCGCGAGGCTGACGGCGCGTTCGCCCTGGTCACCGGCTCGCACGGGCGTGGTGCCATCACCGGACGCCTGCTCGGCTCAGTAAGCCTGGCGGTCGCGGCTCGAGCCCGCTGCCCCGTGATCGTCGTCCGCGGCGACGACGTTTCCATCGACGGCCGCCACGACCGCATCCTGCTCGGCGTCAGTGACGATGCCGGCACCGAAGCGGTGCGCTTCGCCTTCCGCGAGGCGTACGTCCGCGGCTGCACGATCGATGCCGTCCGCGCCTGGCGCTGCCCGGCGTACGAGAGCACCGACCATGCCCGCCTGGTGAGTGAGCCCACCCACGTCCACGAGGAGCGGGCCTCGGCTCTCCTCGACAGGGCGCTGGCCGACGGAGTGCGGGAGTATCCGAGCGTCCGAGTCCAGCGGACCACCGTCGAAGGCCCGGCCCACAAGGTACTGCTGCAGCGAGCGGCAGCAGCCGACCTCACCATCGTCGGAGCCCGCCGCCAGAGCGGCCATCTCGGGCTGCAGCTGGGTCGCGTGGCCCACGCGCTGCTGCACCACGCGGACTGCCCGGTCGCCGTCGTTCCGCAGCACCTGTGATCGCACCGGCCGGGGGCGGACCTCAGGGTCCGCCCCCGGAGCATGCATGCTCCCCACTCGTTACGGAGACAGTCATGGGCACCCTTCAGCATTCCACCCCGCCGGCACTGGACAGCAACGAACTGGCTGCCCTGGACGCGCACTGGCGGGCAGCCAACTACCTTGCCGTCGGGCAGATCTACCTGATGGCCAACCCGCTGCTCACGGAGCCCCTGCGACCCGAGCACATCAAGCCGCGGCTGCTCGGCCACTGGGGCACCTCACCCGGGCTGAACCTCGTCCACACCCACCTCAACCGGGTGATCAAGGCCCGCGGCCTGGACGCGCTCTGCGTCTGGGGCCCGGGCCACGGCGGGCCGGCCGTCCTCGCCAACTCCTGGCTGGAGGGCACCTACTCGGAGACGTACCCCGACGTGAGCCGTGACGCGGAGGGGATGGAACGGCTGTTCCGGCAGTTCTCCTTCCCCGGCGGGGTGCCCAGCCATGTCGCCCCCGAGACGCCCGGATCGATTCATGAGGGCGGCGAACTCGGTTATGCGCTGGCCCATGCCTACGGCGCGGCCTTCGACAACCCGCACCTGGTGGTGACGTGCGTGATCGGCGACGGGGAGGCGGAGACCGGGCCGCTCGCCGCGTCCTGGCACTCCAACAAGTTCCTCGACCCCGTCCACGATGGAGCGGTTCTGCCCATCCTCCACCTCAACGGCTACAAGATTGCCAATCCGACGGTGCTCGCCCGCATGCCCGAGGCCGAACTCGACGAGCTGCTGCGCGGATACGGTCACGAACCCCTCCACGTCAGCGGTCAGGACCCTCGCGAGGTTCACCGCGACATGGCCGCAGCCCTCGACCACGCTCTGGACACGATCAGCTTGATGCAACGCACCGCCCGGCAGGACGGAGTCACCGAGCGTCCTCGCTGGCCGATGATCGTGATGCGGACACCCAAGGGGTGGACCGGACCCGCCGAGGTCGACGGCGTTCCCGTCGAGGGCACCTGGCGGGCCCATCAGGTACCGCTGTCCGGTGTCCGGGAGAACCCCGACCATCTGCGGCAGCTCGAACAGTGGCTGCGCTCCTACCGCCCCGAGGAGCTCTTCGACTCGGCAGGCTGTCCGATGCCCGATGTCCTGGCCTGCATCCCCGCCGGGGGGCGCCGACTGGGTGCCACCGCGCACGCCAACGGTGGCCTGCTGCTGCGGGAGCTGCCCATGCCGGCACTGGAGAACTACGCCGTCCCCGTCGACAAACGCGGCGCCAGTCTTCACGAGCCGACCCGTGTCCTCGGCAGCCTTCTCGAAGAGCTGATGGCGAGCACATCCGAGCGCCGCGACTTCCGCCTCGTCGGACCCGATGAGACCGCTTCCAATCGGCTGCAGGCGGTCTTCGGCGCCACCGACAAGACATGGCAGGCCCGTATCGAGCCGACCGACGAGCACCTGTCACGGCACGGGCGGGTGATGGAGGTGCTGTCCGAGCATCTGTGCCAGGGCTGGCTGGAGGGCTATCTGCTGACCGGCCGTCACGGCCTGTTCTCCAGCTACGAGGCCTTCGCCCACATCGTCGACTCCATGGTCAACCAGCACATCAAATGGCTCAGGACCTCCCGCAGACTGACCTGGCGCCGGCCCATCGCCTCGCTGAACTACCTGCTGACCTCGCACGTCTGGCGGCAGGACCACAACGGCTTCTCGCACCAGGACCCGGGCTTCGTCGACCACGTCCTCAACAAGAGCCCCGAAGTCGTCCGCGTCTACCTCCCGCCGGACGCCAACACCCTTTTGTCGGTGGCCGATCACGCGCTGCGCAGTCGGGATTACGTCAACGTCATCGTCGCCGGCAAGCAGCCCACCTTCGACTGGCTCAGCATGGAGGAGGCCCGCGCCCACTGCGCGCGCGGCGCCGGAGCGTGGCCGTGGGCGGGTACGGAGGACGGCACCCGCGAACCCGACGTGGTGCTCGCGTGCGCGGGCGACGTACCCACTCTGGAGACCCTCGCCGCAGCACAGATACTCCGCCGGCATTGTCCGGAACTCCGCATCCGGGTGGTCAACGTCGTCGACATGGCCCGGCTGATGCCGCAGGAAGAACACCCGCACGGCATGCCGGACCCTGAGTACGATGCCCTGTTCACCCGCGACAAGCCAGTGATCTTCGCCTACCACGGCTACCCCTGGCTGATCCACCGCCTCGCCTACCGCCGCGCGGGCCATGCCCACCTCCATGTCCGCGGCTACAAGGAGATGGGCACCACCACCACGCCGTTCGACATGGTCGTCCGCAACGACCTGGACCGCTACCGGCTGGTCATGGACGTCATCGACCGGGTCCCCGGCCTGGGCGTACGCGCCGTCGCCCTGCGCCAAGCGATGGCCGACGCACGCACCCGCCACTCCGCGTGGATCCGCGAGCACGGCACCGACATGCCCGAGGTCGCCGAATGGACCTGGGGTAACTGAACCCTCCGCCGTGAGCCCAACAGCCCTACCAGGCAGGGCCGTTCGGCCCACGCTGCCGGGCCCCATGCCACCAGCGCAACCACCGCCGCTGACGGGACAGTGAACACGCAACCCGACACCACCACTTGAGGGGACGAACATCATGGCAGTTCAGCCGCACCCGCACCGGCCGCTCCGGATTTCCCGCGTCTGGCGCAAGCCGCAGGGCGCCACCGCAGTCGACGCCACCGGACAGACCACTGTCACCACGGCTGCCGCGAGGACCTTCGCAGCCGTACGCCTCGTCCTCGGCGGAGTCTTCCTGTGGGCATTCTTCGACAAGACATTCGGCTGGGGCTACGCCACACCCGCCGGCAAGGGATGGATCGACGGCGGCTCGCCGACCAAGGGCTTCCTGAGCGGCGTGGCCGCCGGACCGATGGAATCGACGTTCCATACGTGGGCCGGCGATACCTGGGCCAACTGGCTGTTCATGCTCGGACTTCTCGGCATCGGTACCGCACTGGTAGCAGGTGTCGCCCTCCGCTTCGCTGCGGTGGCGGGAAGCGTGATGATGGCGCTCATGTGGGCCGCCGAATGGCCGCCGGCCAAGCACCTCTCCGACGGCGCCCCCAGCATGTCGACCAACCCGCTCCTGGACTACCACCTCGTGTACGCCGTGGTCCTGATCGCCCTCGCCGTCGTGTACGCCGGCCGTACCTGGGGCTTCGGCAAGGCGTGGGAGAAGCTCCCCTTCGTCCGCCGCAACCCCTGGCTCCTGTGATCGACCCCGGCGGCCGGGACACGAACGGTGTCCCGGCCGCGGCCCGTCCACCAGGCCGGAAGGAAATGTCATGACCGTCCGCATCGGCATCAACGGATTCGGCCGCATAGGCCGCACCTACCTGCGCGGCGCACTCGAACGCGCCGATACCGACGCGTCGGCCCTGGAAGTGGTCGCCGTCAACGACATCGCCCCGCCCTCTACTCTGGCGCACCTGCTCGAGTACGACTCCACCTACGGCCGGCTCCATCGAACGGTGACCCACGACAACACCTCGATCACCGTCGACGGGCACCGCATCGCCGTCACCGCCGAACGTGACCCGGCCGCCCTCGACTGGAGCCGGTACCCGGCAGATGTCGTCATCGAGTCCACCGGCCGCTTCCGCGACCGGGACCTTGCCGCCCTGCACCTCAAGAGCGGCGCACGCAAGGTGCTCATCTCCGCGCCCGGCAAGAACGCGGACGCCACGATCGTCATCGGCGTCAACGACGACAGCTACGACCCGGCGCACCACCAGGTCATCTCCGCCGCGTCATGCACCACCAACTGCGTCGTACCGATGGTCAAAGTCCTGCACGAGGCTTTCGGCATCAGCAAGGGCCTGATGACCACCATCCACGGCTACACCAACGACCAGGCTCTCCTCGATGGACCCCACAAGGATCTGCGCCGAGGCCGCTCTGCGGCCCTCAGCATCATCCCCACGACGACTGGCGCGGCCCGCGCCGTCGCACTCGTCCTTCCCCAACTCGACGGAGCGCTGGACGGTATCGCGGTTCGCGTCCCGGTCGAGGACGGCTCGCTCACCGACATAACTTTGGTCCTGGAGCGTCCTGCGACGACCCAGGAGATCAACCAGGCGTTCGCCGACGCGGCCGACGGCGCGCTGCGCGGCATCCTGCGCGTCTCCACCGTGCCCATCGTCTCCCGCGACGTGATCGGCGACCCCGCATCCTGCGTCTTCGACCCCGCGCTCACCCAGACGCACGGAGACCTGGTCAAGGTGTTCGGCTGGTACGACAACGAGTGGGGTTACACCAATCGGCTGCTCGATCTCACCACTCTGGTGGGCGAGAGCCTCTAGCCGCATCCTCATGCGCAGACGTGTCCGGCAGCCCTGTCGTAGCTGCCGGACCGTTGACGTTCACGTCACGCGGGCACCACAGCCAGTGGGCAGCGAGTGTGGTGGGCAAGGGCGTGCGCGGTAGCCCCCAGATGTGTCCCGCGCCGGCCCACGACCAGGAGATCCGCCGTCGCCGAGGCGCTCACCAGCGCCTGCGCGGCCCCGAGCAGCCGTACGTCTTCCAGCACGTGAGTGCGCGCGGATACTTCTCTCGCCACGGCCGCAGTGCATCGGACAGCAGCTGTACCTGGTGGTCTTCCCACCGCCCCCGGTCCTCCTCGGGAACGGCGAACGGCATCCAGTCGGCGGCAGGAGCCGGGAGGCTCCAGGCATGGATCGCATGCAGAGAGCCCTTCGCCCGCCGGGCGGCCCGCAACGAGAACTCGATCGCAGGCCCGGCCGGGTCACAAGCGTCAACCCCCAATACCACCCTGCCCGTCACCGTCCGGATGCGGTCCTCCGGCGGTGCGTTGGGCACCAGAACCAGCGGACCCACTGAGCGCTCGGCCACCCCCCGAGCCACCGAGCCGAGCGACAGTCCGGGAAACCCGCCCGTCCCGCGGGTGGAGACCACCACCAGTTCGGCATTCTCGCTCTGCGCCACCAAGGTCGCCACAGTAGGACCGGTGAGGTCCCGGCACTCGACGGACAGCCCCCGGTGCCGCTCGGCCAGCGTCTTGAGAACCTGAGCAGGCAGGGGGCCGGGACGATAGGGCCACAGGCCTGCCATGTCCTGATCGCGCAGAGGCGAAGCCCGCACAATCCGCAAGGCCGCCCCTCGGGCCGTCGCCTCGGCGGCGGCCCATTCAACTGCCGCCGCACTGCCGGCTGAACCATCGACTCCCACAACGACCCGTGTACTCATAGCAGTACGCCCTCCCGACGTGAACGCAGGTGCGTCCAGTCCACCGTGCCGTCCACCGCCGACCGTCGTGCAGGGGCCGTTCGGACCCCGGCGAGGGACCTGGCGGCCCCTGCACGCACCTACCGAAACAGCGACACGCTGTCCATGCCGAACGCGCCACCGGACAGGGGTAGTTCGGCCCGACAGCGCAGGAGGCGCATCATGCTTCGACCGATTACCGCATGTGTCGACGGTTCCCCCGAAAGCCTCGCCGGGGCACGCTGGGCAGCCCGCGAAGCGCAGCGTCGTCACGTACCGTTGCGTATCCTTCATGCGTGGGAATGGGCCCCGCACCCGTCCGTGGTCGTGCCTGCCGACGTCAGCCAGCATCACTGGGCCCGCCGCATCCTGAGCGAGGCGGGGGACCTCATCCGTGTCGAATACCCCGACCTGCACGTCGACGAAGAGCAGGTTCCCGTCCCTCCGACCGCGGCCTTGCACGACGCCTCGGCAGAGTCCGCCCTGCTGGTTCTCGGTTCCCGAGGCGTCAGCGGTTTCACCGGCTACCTCGTCGGTTCGGTGGCCCTCCAGGTGGTCGCGCGAGCCGAGTGCCCGGTAGTCCTCGTCCGCGCTGGGCAGCAGAGCGAGGACGAGCACCAACTGGCCGCCGCTCGGCCGCCCACCGGCACTCTCCACCGGGACGTCGTCATCGGCATCGACGTCGACCAACCCTGTGACGAGGTCATCGCATTCGCCTACGAGGCCGCCCGCCTGCGGGGCGCCGCAGTCCGCTTCATCCACTGCTACCGCACGCCGACCCTCTACGCCGTGGGCACGGGAGCGATCAGCGGACCCGAACTGGCCGCGGAACGCCAACAGACCCTGACAGCTGTCATCCGTCAGTGGCAGGACAAATACCCCGACGTCGTCACCACGGGCACCGCCGACCAGGGGCGAGCAGCCCCTCACCTGCTGCGGGCCTCCCGCGAAGCGAGTCTGCTCGTCCTCGGCCGACGCCGGCACCGCGGACACATCGGCGCGCACAACGGCCCGGTCACTCACGCCGCGATGCACCACGCCCTCTGCCCGGTGGCAGTGGTCCCACATGACTGACTCCCGGACCAAGGGAGGCCGAAAGGCCCTGCCCGGGGCCCCGAGTGGACCTCCCGGCCTCCCACCGCCCGGCGAGAGGCTGGAAGCAGCGACAGAGCAGGGAGAGACCATGAAGGCAGCAGTTGCCCGCACGCTCGGCGAGCCCCTGGTGATCGAGCAACGCCCCGACCCCCAGCCCGGCCCGGGCCAGATCCGGGTGCGCCTCGAAGCCTCCGGCCTGTGCCACACCGACATTCACGCCGCCCACGGTGACTGGCCGGTCAAGCCCACGCCGCCGTTCGTCCCCGGACACGAGGGCGTCGGGATCGTAGAGGCGCTCGGCTACGGCGTCACGCACCTGTCCGTCGGCCAACGTGTGGCCGTGCCGTGGCTGGGCTGGGCCTGCGGCCGCTGCGAGCACTGTCTGTCCGGCTGGGAGACGCTGTGCGAGAAGCAGCGCAACACCGGCTACAGCATGGACGGCGGCTACGCCGAGATGATGCTGGCCTACGCCGATTTCGCGCAACCGGTCCCCGAACGGCTCGACCCGCGAGAAGCCGCGCCGCTGACCTGCGCCGGCGTCACCACTTACAAGGCGCTCAAGGTCGCGGGCGTCGGCCCATCCGACCTGGTAGCCATATCCGGAGTAGGAGGCCTTGGCCACCTGGCTGTGCAGTACGCCAAGATTGCGGGGGCGACCGTCGCCGCGATCGACGTCACCGACGAGAAGCTGGCCCTGGCCGCCGAACTCGGCGCCGACATCCTCATCGACGCCCGCACGGAAGACCCGGCCGAAGTCCTCCAGCGTCACGGCGGCGCCCACGCCGCAATCGCGCTCGCGGTCGATGAGGAGTCGTTCGCCATCGCCTACGCGGGACTGCGACGCGGAGGAAAGCTGATCATGGTGGCGCTGCCGGCGGAGGGCACCATCCAGGTGCCGGTCTTCTCCACGGTGCTTTCCGGGACTTCCGTCATCGGCTCCATCGTCGGCACCCGGCAGGACCTCGCCGAAGTGTTCCAGCTGCACGCCGCCGGCCGCACCCGTGTGATCTATGAAACCCGCCCGCTCGACTCCGTCAACACCTGCATCGACGAGGTCATGAATGGCCAGGTCAAAGCACGCATCGTCTTTGAAATGTGATGCCGAATCCCACCGCAGACCGCAGCCCTCCGGAAGGAAGCACAGCCATGACCCGCTACGTGTACGACTTCACGGAGGGCAGCCGGGAGATGGCCGACCTACTCGGAGGCAAAGGCGCCAACCTGGCCGAGATGGTCCGCATGGGCCTGCCCGTCCCGCCCGGTTTCACCGTCACCACCGAGGCCTGCCGCGTCTACCTGACCACAGGAGTGCCCCCGCAAGATCTCGGTGAGCAGGTGGCCGACCACCTGAAAACTCTCGAACGCGCGGCCGGCAGAAACCTGGGCCAGGTCGACGACCCGCTGCTGATCTCCGTCCGCTCAGGAGCCCCCTTCTCCATGCCCGGCATGATGGAGACGATCCTCGACATCGGGCTCAACGACTACTCCGTTCTCGGACTGGCCAAAGGGCCCGGGCGTGAACGGTTCGCCTGGGACTCCTACCGCCGCCTTGTGCAGATGTTCGCCGGCATCGTCATGGGGGTTGACACTGCACTTTTCGAGGACGCCCTCACCGCGCTGAAGAAGCAGCACCGCGCATCCGTCGACACCGACCTGGACACGTGCGACCTGATCAGACTGGTCGAGACATACAAGGACATCGTCCTGGAGGCCACCGGCGAGGAGTTCCCCCAGGAACCGGCCGAGCAGCTCGAGCGCGCGATTCTCGCCGTCTTCGACTCGTGGAACACCGAACGCGCCCGCCTCTATCGCCGACGCGAGCACATTCCCGACGACCTGGGAACCGCGGTCACCATCCAGATCATGGTCTTCGGGAACCTCGGTGCCGATTCGGGCAGCGGCGTCGCCTTCACCCGCGACCCCGCCACGGGAGCACGCGGCGTCTACGGCGACTACCTCCCCAACGCCCAGGGCGAGGACGTCGTCGCCGGCATACGCAACGCCGTGCCCCTGCAAGAACTGCAACGCCTGGATCCGCACTCCTTCGCCCGGCTACGCGATCACATGGACAAGCTTGAGGAGCACTACCGCGACCTGTGCGACATCGAGTTCACCATCGAACGTGGCCACCTGTGGATGCTGCAGACCCGAGTCGGTAAACGGACCGCTCAGGCAGCCTTCAGCATTGCCTCCCAACTGACCTTCGAGGGCATCCTCTCCCCGGACCAGGCGCTCGCCCGCATCGACGGCGAAGCGCTGGCCCACCTGATGTTCCCCCGCTTCGACACCCGCGCGGACAACGAAGAGATCGCACACGGCATCCCCGCATCACCCGGAGCCGCGGTGGGAGCCGTCGTGTTCGACTCCGCCGAAGCGGTGCGCCGAGCCGGGGAGGGGGAGAAGGTCGTCCTCGTCCGGCAGGAGACCACCCCGGACGACCTGCCCGGAATGGTCGCCGCACAAGCGGTCCTGACCAGCCGCGGCGGCAAGACCAGCCACGCCGCCGTCGTCGCCCGGGGGATGGGCAAGGTGTGCGTATGCGGGGCGGACGACATCACGGTGAACCCCCGAGAACGCCTCTTCACCGCACGGGATGTGACGGTGCCCGAAGGAACCGTCATCTCCGTGGACGGCTCAACGGGAGTTGTTCACCTCGGTGCCGCCCCATTGATCGACTCGGAAATCATGCGGTACTTCGACGGCGGTGGCCAGCCGCCGACTGAGCAAGTTCCGCAGCCCGTGAGGGACGTGCATCAGATGATGCAACGGGCCGATGCCGTACGGCGGCTGGAGGTGCGAGCCAACGCCGACACGCCTGCAGATGCCGCCCGCGCCCGTCGGTTTGGTGCCCAGGGCATCGGCCTGTGCCGCACCGAGCACATGTTTCTCGGTGACCGGCGTGAGCTCGTCGAAGCCATGATCCTGGCCCGCACCGACACCGACCGTGACAGGGCGCTGCAGGCCCTGCTGCCGCTGCAACGCGAAGATTTCGCCGGCATCCTCCAGGCGATGGACGGGCTGCCGGTCACCATCCGGCTGCTCGATCCGCCCCTGCACGAGTTCCTTCCCGACCGCATCGAGCTCGCAGTCCGGGTCGCCAGGGACGGCGCCCTGGGCAAGGCACCCGAACCGAGGGACGCCGAACTCCTGGCGGCCGTCAACCGGATGCATGAGGAGAACCCGATGCTCGGACTGCGCGGAGTGCGCCTGGGCCTGGTGGTACCCGGCCTGGTGGCCATGCAGGTACGCGCGATCGCCGAGGCCGTGGCACAGCGCACGGCAGCCGGCGGCGACCCGCGGGCAGAGATCATGGTTCCACTCGTGGATGCCGTGGAGGAACTGCACCTGGTACGCCACGAAGTGAATCGCGTGCTCGCCGAGGTGAGTGAGGAGACGGGCGTCCACATCCAGTGCCCGGTCGGCACGATGATCGAACTGCCCCGGGCGGCCCTGACCGCGGGCAAGATCGCAGAGGACGCGGAGTTCTTCTCCTTCGGGACCAACGACCTCACCCAGACCACCTGGGGCTTCTCACGCGACGATGTCGAGGCGGCGTTCTTCTCCGCCTACCTCGACAAGGGAATCTTCCAGGTGTCGCCGTTCGAGACGATCGACCGCGACGGGGTGGGACGGCTGGTGAACATCGCGGTTGCCGAGGGCCGGGCCGCCCGGCCGGGCTTGACGATCGGCGTCTGCGGAGAACACGGAGGCGACCCCGCTTCTGTGCACTTCTTCCACCACGCCGGCCTGGACTACGTGTCCTGCTCGCCCTTCCGTATCCCCATCGCCCGCCTCGAAGCCGGTCGCGCAGCACTCATCGAGTACACCCCCGGATCGGACAGCATGTGACCCCCGCCGGCCCCGCTGACAGAAGGAGCATCATGCACGACACCATCACTGTCGGTATCGACGGCTCCGCCGCGAGCGTGAATGCCGCTGCCTGGGCCGCCCGCGAGGCACGCCGCCGCGGCCTGGGTCTCCACGTCGTCCATGTGGACGACATCGGCCCGGGGCGCCGGACCGGGCTGCCGGAACTCGACGCCCCCGCAGGGCGTGTACGCGACACCTTGAACAGGGCTCGGCGCACCCTCACCTACGGCAATCCCGGGCTGCAGATCGTCTCCAGCTCCCTGATGGGTCCACCTGCGCCGGCTCTGGTGAACGCCGCCCGGGACTCCGCCGCGCTGGTGGTCGGCTCCCAAGGGTGCTCTGCTCTGGGAGGGCTCCTTGTCGGCTCGGTCGCTCTGGCCGTCACGGCCGAGGCACCGTGCCCCGTCGTTCTGGTCGCGTCCCCCCGTCCGCGCCGCCACGTGACCCGTCGTACCGGCGGTGGCCCGGCGGAGCCGGTGATCGCCGGCATCGATCTGGACCATTCCTGCGACGAAGTCCTTTCCCAGGCCTTTGCCGCGGCGGAACTGCGGGAGGCTCCGCTGATCGTCGTCCACGTTTGGAGCCTGCCTCTGATGGCCGACACGTCCAGTGGCATCCCGGAGCCGGAGAGCACCAAGCAGGTGCAGTTGGCGGCCGTGGTGGGCCCGTGGCTGAAGAAGTACCCGGGCACACCCGTCACTGAACGGCTCGTCCACGGCACCGCGGGGCGCGTCCTGCGCCAAGCCGGTGAGAGGGCGAGGCTGCTGGTGGTGGGCCGTCGCATCAACGAGGACGGGCGGCTGGGGGGCACATTGCACTCGGTCATCCATCACGTCACGGCCTGCCCAGTCATCGTCATTCCGCACGATTGACGCACACTGCGCCCCGTCTCGCGTCGCTGGTAGGTGAAACGGATCTGGAGCTGGGGATTCTCGGTGACAGTGCCGCTGCTTCCAGTTGATTCTGGACGCCTCGGCGGCTCGTGAGAGTCGCCCTGGCGCTCGGTGTGGGCGCCTCACGTTCGACGGGTGCTCGACGGCGTCGTATTCACCTCCAAGCGGCGCATCCGCAACGTGGTCCTCCCGCCGCGATGTCCTTGGTCCATGCGCCGACTGCTCGGTGCCCGGGTGTTCGACGCCCATCTGCAAGCACGGTCCAAGGACGGTGCTGAGGGCATTTGTCTACGGCCGGTCAGGCCCTTGGGACAGCGGCGGCATCCCGTGCGGGCTTCGGCCGAGCATGATCGGGGCCACATCCGCGGTGGAGGTCCCCAGCCTGCCACGGCGCGAAACCAGCCTGCTCGCGTAGACAGCTCCGATCGAGCGCGTCATCCCGGGCCCACGGCCAACACCCGTGCAGCTGCAGGCACTTCTAGCCCTGTTCGCCGTCCCTCCGCGCGTGTGACCAGTTCCGGTAGGCAGCGACCGCGGTGGGCAAAGTGGGAAAGATCAGCTCAGGTCCGACGGACTCGCTCAACCCGTACGCGTCCAGCTGGTCGCGTAGGTCCTGTTTGACCCGTGCCATGGCGAAGACGACGCCCCGGCGGGTCAGTTCACGCCGCAGCGCGTTCACCGAGTCGAGTGCCGTGATGTCCACCTCCACGTTGGCCTCGGTGTTGAGGACGAACCAGTTCACCCGGCCCGCATGGTCGGACACGGCGGCCAGAGCCCTGCTGCGGAAGTCTTCGGCATTGGCGAAGAAGAGCGGGGAGTCGTAGCGGTAGACCAGCAGTCCCGGGACCGTGCGGGCCTGCGGATAGTCGTCGACATCGTGCATACCCGCAACGCCCGGGACCAGGCCCTCGACTGCGTCGTGCGGGCGCGCCACCCGGCTCAGCAGTTCGGCCACCGAGAGCCCCACCGCCACGAGCACGCCATACAGGATATCCAGGGTCAATACCCCGGCCAGGCAGCCGAGTGCCAGGAGCAGCTCCCGGCGCCGGAAGGAGGCGAGCCGATGAAAACCCGCCAGGTCGATCATTCGGACCGCCGCGTAGACGACCAGAGCGCCCAACACCGCCACCGGAATGTGACTGAGGAGCGGACTGAGCCACAACAGCACCGCCAGGACTGCCGCGCATGCGGTCAACGCATACACCTGGCTCCGCCCGCCGGCGGCCTTGACAAGTGCGGTGCGGCTGGCGCTGCTGCTCACCGGAAAACCCTGCAACACCCCGGCACCCAGGTTTGCCGCCCCCAGCGCGAACAGTTCCTGGTTGGCATCCAGCTGCTTTTCGTCGGGAGCGGCGAAGGCGCGGGCCGTCAGCACGACATCGGTATAGCCGACGAGGAGGAGTCCGAGCGCGGGCAGCAACAGGTCGGCGATATCGCCGGGACTCGGCAGCTCGGGCCGGGGCAGCCCGGCCGGGACCTCGCCGATCACTGCTACGCCGCGGCTCTGCAGGCCGAAGAGCGCAACTGCGACCGTAGCGACAACGACGACAACCAGCGGCCCGGGCACGGCTCGCGCCAGTTGGGGCAGAGCGAACAAGACGATCAGTGAGACGGTACTCAGGACCACGGTCGCAACATGAGTCCCGGTCAGATGCTGTGCGAGTGACATCAGTTGAGGGAAGAAGCCTGTGCCGGTCGTATCGATGCCGGTCAGCTTGGGCACCTGGTCCGCGATCATGATCAGGGCGACGCCCGACAGATAGCCGACCAGGACGGGGCGGGAGAGCAGGTCGGCGACGAAACCGAGCCGCACTGCCCAGGCGAACACACACAGCAGTCCAACGGCGAGTGCCAGCGCGGCGGCCAGAGCGGCGTACCGGCCGGGGTTCCCGGCGGCGAGCGGTCCGATCACAGTCGCGGTCATCAACGCCGTGGTCGATTCGGGACCGATCGAGAGCAGCCGGGAGGAACCGAGCACCGCGTACAGCACCAGCGCCGGCAGGATGGCCCACAAGCCCGCGACCGGAGCCAGGCCCGCCACGCTCGCGTACGCCATGACCTGAGGTACGAGGTATGCCGCGACCGTGGCGCCAGCGAGGAGGTCCCCCCGAATCCAGGATCGCCGGTAGTGAGACAGCACAGCGATGCCGGGGGCTGCTGGGACCAAGCGTTGCCGCGCCCACCCCTTACCGCCGCTGTCCCGGGACATGGGCCTCCTCTCACCGATGACCCACAGCATGCCGCCGGGAGAGGTACGGCCGCGAGGGCCATCCGGGCCCTTGCAGAGAACCGCGCCTCCCCTCCCCGACACGGTGGTCCCCCACCCGTGACACCCTCACGACGCCCGCCCGCTCGATGCGCTGCGGTGCCGTTGCCGGAAGAAGGTCACGGCCGTTGGGAACGGTATGGAGCCCATAACCAGCCCTGACGCGACGCCCATCACTGGTGCCCATCGGCAGACGCGGCGGCTCTGACCTGCTGAACCGCGAAGGCTCTGGCAGAGAAGCCGGCGCCCGCCCTGCCCCCTGGAAGCGGCAGACAGCATCTACGCATTGCTCAGTCCGGAGCATGTTCTGGTCCTGGCCCGTGACCCGCGCGTGGCCTGCAGACAAGTGGGAGCAATGGGCGTACGACACCCTGCGCTCTCAGCTATTCGTCGGAGGTGGAAGGGATGCGTCTCGGGCTGATGCAGCCTCTGGGCGCCGACTCCGAAAAGTGAGCCGAACCGTCTGTGCAAAGCCCGCCGACAGCGTCGTGTGCACCTTGTCGATGCCCAGAGCGAGCTGCTGGTAGCGCTGAGGTCGGCTGTCAAGGGAATGAGGGGACCGGCGCGGCCATGTTGACTGGCGCGGGTGGAGCTTGACGACAAAGAACATGATGAGGGGTTTTGCCGGACCATCATCACTCACTTGAGTTGGTGTGCGGCCGGCGGCCAGGCTCAGGCGTACAAGTTCTTGGACGTGACGGTGTTCGGTCCCAAGTCGCTCCTTTCGGGGAGTGTGCCCCCCGGCTGCGGCCGCCGACGCCGCCCGCCTGGCCGCCCGTGCCGGAGGTGAGGACCTGCCGTTGCTCGCCGCCGAAACTCCAGCCCACCGCGGGCCGTTGCCCGCCCTTCTGACGAAGGCTGTTCACGAGCAGGGACTGCAGCCCGGATTCCTGCGCGGCTCGCCGGGTACGCGGTGCCCCCAGGGCGAACCGGTGGATGACCCGGCTGGCGCGAACGCCTGACGACGATTGCACGCGAAGGGTCCCGCTCATGCTGAGCGGTGCCCCTTCGGCAGCATGTGTTCAGACCGTGGCCGTGGCCGAATGAGACTGTGCGGGCAAAGAGGCTTGGTTGCTGAAGGCGGCGAGGCAGCGCTCGGCGTCCAGGGCGGCAGTGCAGCCGGTGCCGGCGGCGGTGATGGCTTGGCGGTAGGTGTGGTCGACGGCGTCCCCGGCGGCGAAGACGCCGGGGATGTTCGTACGTGTTGAGGGGGCGTCGACCTTGAGGTAGCCCTTGTCGTCCAGGTCGAGTTGGCCGGTGAACAGTTCGGTGCGCGGGTCGTGTCCGATGGCGATGAACAGTCCGGTTGCGTCCAGGTCGCGGGTCTTGCCGGTGAACGTGTCGCGCAGGATCACGCCGGAGAGCATGCCGCCCTCTTCTTCGACCTGGGCGACCTCGCTGTCGAACGCGAAAGAGATCTTGTCGTCGGTGAAGGCGCGGTTCTGCATGACTTGCGAGGCGCGCAGGGTGGAGCGGCGGTGGACGACGGTGACGGACTTGGCGAAGCGGGTGAGGAAGGTGGCTTCTTCCATGGCGGTGTCGCCGCCGCCGACCACGGCGATGTCGCGGTCGCGGAAGAAGAATCCGTCGCAGGTTGCGCACCAGGACACGCCGCGGCCGGAGAGTTCGTCCTCCTTGGGGAGCCCGAGCTTGCGGTAACCGGAGCCGGTGGCGACGATCACGGTCTTAGCGCGGTGGACGGTTCCGGCGGAGTCGGTGACTTCCTTGATGATGCCGGTGAGGTCGACCTCGATGATGTCGTCGTCGATCATCTCGGCGCCGAAGCGCATCGCCTGGGCGCGCATGTCTTCCATGAGCTGAGGGCCCTGGACTCCGTCGGGGAAGCCGGGGAAGTTGTCGACCTCGGTCGTCGTGGTGAGCGACCCGCCGACGAAGATGGCGCCGCCGAAGACCAGCGGTTTGAGGTCCGCACGGGCGGTGTAGAGGGCCGCGGTGTAACCGGCGGGGTCGGGGCCGGAGCCGATGACGATGACGTTGCGTACGTCGGGGGAGACGCTCACTTGGCGTTGTCCGCGTCGATCTCGTCGATCAGACCCTCGACCAGCTTCTTGATCTCGTCGCGGATCGGGCGGACGGCCTCGACGCCCTGTCCGGCCGGGTCTTCCAGTGTCCAGTCGAGGTAGCGCTTGCCGGGGAAGACGGGGCAGGTGTCGCCGCAGCCCATGGTGATGCAGACATCAGACGCCTTGACCGCGTCGACGGTGAGGATCTTGGGCGTCTCGGCCGTGATGTCGATGCCGACCTCGCGCATCGCCTGGACCGCCGCCGGGTTGACCTGGTCCGCAGGGGCGGAGCCGGCGGAGCGGACCTCGATCCGGTCTCCGGCCAGGTGGCTGAGCCAGCCGGCGGCCATCTGGGAACGGCCGGCGTTGTGGACACAGACGAACAGCACAGACGGCTTCTCGGACATCAGGAGTTTCTCTCTTGTCTCGCGATGATTCAGGCGCACGTGACATCAGCACCCGTCAGCTGCCACTGATGTGACAGTATCAGTCCATGATGATGTCAGTCGACACTGACCTGATCCGGGTGCTGGCCGACCCGCTCAGGCTTCGGATCGTGACCCTGCTCGCCCGCGAGACGCTCTGCACCACGCACTTGGTCGAGGAGACCGGGGCGCGGCAGACGAATCTCTCCAACCACCTGCGCGTCCTGCGTGAAGCCGGGGTGGTGGAGACCGAGCCGTGCGGGCGCTTCACGTACTACAAGCTCCGCCCCGACGTCATCACCCAGCTTGCAGGCCAGTTCGCCGATCTGGCCGAGTCCGCCCGCAGTGCTGCCGCGAACAAGAGGGCCTGTCCGTGACCCCCACTGAACCGACCACCACCGCCGCACCCCCGCAGAGAGGCGAAGAGGTCTCGGTCGTTGCCAAGCTGTCCACCCTCGACCGGTTCCTCGCCGTGTGGATCCTGCTTGCCATGGGCCTCGGGCTCGGACTCGGCCGGCTCATCCCCGGGCTGAACGACGCTCTGGCGAAGGTCGAGATCGGCGGCATCTCGCTGCCCATCGCGGTCGGCCTGCTGATCATGATGTATCCGGTGCTGGCGAAGGTCCGCTACGACAAGCTCGACACCGTCACCGGCGACAAGAAGCTCATGGTGTCGTCGCTCGTCATCAACTGGGTCCTCGGCCCCGCGATCATGTTCGCGCTGGCGTGGATCTTCCTGCCGGACCTGCCCGAGTACCGCACCGGCCTGATCATCGTCGGCCTCGCCCGGTGCATCGCCATGGTCATCATCTGGAACGACCTCGCCCGCGGCGACCGTGAAGCCGCGGCTGTCCTCGTGGCGCTCAACTCGGTGTTCCAGGTCATCGCGTTCGGTCTGCTCGGCTGGCTCTACCTCGACCTGCTGCCCGGCTGGGTGGGCCTGGGCGACGGGGAGAAGCTCGACATCTCGATGTGGAAGATCTCGCTGAACGTCGTCATTTTCCTCGGCGTCCCGCTGCTGGCAGGCTTCCTGACCCGCCGCTTCGGCGAGAAGAAGATGGGGCGCGAGTCCTACGAGGCGACGTTCCTGCCGACGATCGGGCCTTGGGCGCTCTACGGCCTGCTTTTCACGATCGTCATCCTCTTCGCCCTGCAGGGAAAGACCATCACCTCGCAGCCACTGGATGTCGCCCGCATCGCCTTGCCGCTGCTCGTCTACTTCGCCGTCATGTGGTTCGGCACCTTCCTGCTCGGCAAGGCCATCGGCCTGAACTACGACCGCACCGCCACCCTCGCGTTCACCGCGGCGGGCAACAACTTCGAGCTGGCCATCGCGGTCGCGATCGCCACCTTCGGCGTCACCTCGGGCCAGGCCCTCTCGGGTGTCGTCGGACCGCTGATCGAGGTTCCGGTGCTGGTCGCGCTGGTCTACGTATCTCTGGCGTGGCGCAGGAAGTTCACGGCGCCTCAGCTCTCCGCATGACACGGCGGACCGATGTGGTGGTGGTCGGCGGCGGCCAGTCAGGTCTCGCCGCCGGCTACCACCTTCGCCGCCTCGGTGTGGACTTCGTCGTTTTTGATGCCCCGTCCATGCCGGGCGGAGCCTGGCGGCACGTCCGGGAGACGTCTTCTGGCTCATTGATCGGGGGTGGGGAGGATACGTGCCCCCGGGGAACGGCGCCCCCTGCACCCCGCCGAGCTGATCTGCCTGGCTACCTGTAGCGCTAAGCCTGAAGGCTGACGAGGGCCCAGGTAGCGATGACCGCTCCGCATGCGCCCGGCAAGATATAGCGTGTTACAGGTGCATTGGTGGGTGAGCTTGCCGTGGAGGTCGGCGCTGGAGTCGTTCAGCCGATGATCTCTACGGTCTTGCCGCGCTGCTGGTACTTGGTCTCGAGGGCTGCGACGGAGGGGGCGTCCCAGGTGAACAACGCGTTTGGCGAAGATGACCACGGCGGTGATGGAGCCGTCGACGACGCCGACGGCGAGGTCGCCGTACAGACCGAGCAGTCTCTCCGCGGGAACCGGCATTACGAGGAGACCGGCCTGGTCATCCCGTTCGCCCGCTCCCAGGGCGGTTTCCGCCTCTGTACCGAGGCGGATGTTGCCCGCCTCATGGTCATCCACCTGGGAACAGGTGCGCGAGCTCCTCGAAGCCGCCGACCGTCTCGACACCACACCGGGTCCGACCCAGGACGAGCGCGAGGCGCTGCTGCAGGGCATCAGATCCTACGAACGGACCGCGACTGAGCAGGTGGCGATGTTGCGCACCCAGCTCGACCGGGCAGAGGACTTCGCCCGCACCCTCCGCAAGCGCCTCGACCAGGCAGGCCTCCCCTCCACCAGCAACGAGCGCGCATAGTCTCGCTCGGTGCCGTGATCGGGCGCTGCGGTCCAGCCCGGAGACCGACTCCTTCCCGGGCGGCCGCCTGTCGTGGCCGCATTCCACTGCCGGTTCGGATGACGTCAATGCCGCGTTTCAGCACGTGAAACCGGGCCTGGCGGCATGGTCAGGCCGCCGATAGGGTGTGAAGAACGCGTCAATGCGCCCCGCTTACAACGGGCCGTATCCGATGCGCGGTGTGCCGGGAAGTCTGGTCGGCGTCCTGGGGGCTCTATGCCCTCATGTCGATAGCCCCGGAAGGTCTTCCCGATGGCTCCGCCGCGCGAGCGTTCCCCATTCCTCGGACTGCTGCCACTCCCGGAACGGACGGCCGTGGCCCAGGCTCTGCGGACGGAAACGGTCGGCGGCCTCGTGCTCCTGGCGGCCGCCGTCGTGGCGCTGGTGTGGGCGAACACCCCATGGAGCGGCGTCTACGAGCAGATCAGCGCCTTCCATTTCGGTATTCCGGCTGTCGGCCTGAACCTCTCGGTAGAGCACTGGACCGCCGACGGACTGCTCAGCATCTTCTTCCTGGTCGCCGGGATCGAGCTGAAGCGTGAACTGGTCGTCGGTGAACTGCGCACCCCCGCCACCGCAGCATTGCCGGTCATCGCCGCCGTCTGCGGCATGATCGTGCCCGCCGCCTTTTACACAGCCACCGTCATGGCCGGTGGGGGCAGCATGCAGGGCTGGGCGGTGCCCATGGCCACCGACATTGCCTTCGCGCTCGCAGTCCTCGCCGTGCTCAGCACCCATTTGCCCTCCGCGCTACGTGCATTCCTTCTCACCCTCGCTGTCGTGGACGATCTGGGCGCGATCTTGATCATCGCGGTCTTCTTCACCAGCGACCTCAACTTCGCCGCCTTGGGTGGGGCCTTCGCCGGCCTGATCGTCTTCTATGTGCTCCAGCGCTACCGTGTGCGGGGCTGGTGGTGGTACGTCCCCCTGGGAGTCGTCACCTG
Organism: Streptomyces sp. AM8-1-1; assembly: GCF_032229325.1. NCBI lineage: Bacteria > Bacillati > Actinomycetota > Actinomycetes > Kitasatosporales > Streptomycetaceae > Streptomyces > Streptomyces sp. AM8-1-1. The sequence goes on along the minus strand of NZ_CP135086.1, from coordinate 180,290 downwards.
GGCGCTGATGTACAACGGCGGCGTGCACGCCACAGTCGCCGGCATCACCATCGGCCTGATCCTGCGCACCACCCGTGACAATGGCGAGACCGCGTCCCCCGCAGAGCGCACGGCTCATCTGCTGCACCCGGTTTCAGCGGGCGTCGTGGTGCCCCTGTTCGCCCTCTTCGCAGCCGGTGTCGGCGTCTCTGTCGCGTCCCTGGGCGAGGTCTTCACCCAGCCGGAGCCGCTGGGTGTGGTGCTGGGGCTGGTCGTGGGCAAGACCATGGGCATCTTCGTCGGCACCTACGTGGCTGCCCGGTTCACCCGCGCTCGGCTCAACCCCGATCTGGCATGGGCGGACGTCTTCGCGCTCGCAGTGCTCGCGGGCATCGGCTTCACTGTGGCTCTGCTGATCGGTGAGCTCGCCTTTCCGGATCCGTCGACGTCCGAGCACGTCAAGGCCGCGGTCCTGATCGGCTCCCTCATCGCCGCTCTCTGCGCCGGCCTCCTCCTGAAGCGCCGCAACGGGATCTACCGCCGCCTGTACGCGGAGGAGAACCGCGACGACGACGCCGACGGCATCCCGGACGTCTACCAGCGAGCCCGCAACGACGATCACTGACGCGCAAGGCCGGCCCCATGGATCCCTCCGTACTGACAGTTGCGGTCGCCGCCGCCCTGGTCGTCAGAACTGCCGCAGTCGAGCTGCGGAAGCCGGGCAGCGCACGGCGGGAGTGGGCCGCCGTCACCGATGGCCGCCGGCGCCGTGACAGCCGTCATGATGAGTGCGCTGGGATGACAACATGCGGGAGCTGGCGCCCTGGCGTGGGCAGCTCTGGCCGGATTCCTGGTGGCCCACATCACCGGCGGCAGCCGTCCTGAGGACTGATCTCCTCGTCTGTGGAGGCTGCGTGCAGTTTCCACGGCCTGGATCGTGGAAAACCGCCGCCATCACCATGACCCGCTGGCCGGCCAGATTCCGTGCTGCGCTGTCAATGGGCCGGCCCCGGTCGAACTGGCCTCCAGCTCTTGGGCGCGCCCGGAACGTACGGGCCGGCCCAGGTGCCGGGCGGTCAGGTGCGGAGGTCCAGCATGGCGGACATGGCCGCGACCACGGACGGGGCCACCTGGTAGTAGACCCAGGTTCCGCGCCGCTGGGAGGTGAGGAGTCCAGCCTCGCGCAGCTTCTTCAGGTGATGTGAGACGGTCGGCTGCGAGACGCCGACGTCGGAGATGTCGCACACGCATGCCTCCCCGCCCGCGAATGAGGCGACACGCGAGAACAGCCGCAGCCGCACCGGGTCGGACAGTGCCTTGAACATCGCCGCCATCTTCTCCGCGTCGGCCTGGGACAGCTCCCCGGCGGTGATGGGCGGGCAGCACGGCACCGGATCCTCGGCCTCCAGGACCGGCAGCTCCGCAATCTTTGACTTCGACATACGTCTATGTTGACACTCGTCGATGCAAGTGGCAAGCTCCAGACATCGACAGATGTCGAAACAAGAGATCGGCGTGGCAGGACTGAAACACAGCTCTCGCCACCGTGACGCCCGCTGCATGGCCCGTATCAGCTTCCGCGGAGGCCGCAGGCAGACCTGCGACACCACCTGCCGGAGACCGCCCACCAGAAGCGCAACCCGCTGACCGCCCTCTCCGCCCGCCCACCTACTTCTGGAGACTGAGCACCATGACCGAGCAGCAGCTCCCCGTCATCGTCATCGGAGCCGGACCCGTCGGACTGGCAGCCGCCGCCCACCTCATCGAGCGGGGCCTCGAACCCCTGGTCCTCGAAGCAGGCGAAACGGCCGGGTCCGCGGTGCGCGAGTGGTCGCACGTGCGCCTCTTCTCCACATGGGGTGAGGTCACCGACCCCGCCGCGGAGAAGCTGCTGGCCCCGACCGGCTGGGTCAAGCCTGACGCAGCCACGTACCCGACCGGCGGGGGCTGGGCCGAGCAGTACCTCCAGCCCCTGGCTGACGTATTGGGCGAGCGCGTGCGCCTGGGCGCCACCGTCACCGGGGTCTCCCGCGTCGGCCGCGACCGGATCGTCGACGCCGACCGGGTCAAGCAGCCGTTCGTCGTGCACGTGAGCACGGCCGGCGGCGGCGAGGAGCGCATCTTCGCCCGCGCCGTCATAGACGCCTCCGGGACATGGGCCACCCCCAGTCCGGCGGGCGGCAGCGGCCTTCCCGCTCTCGGCGAGAAGGGGGCAGCTGACCGCATCACCTACCGCGTCCCCGACCTCAAGGACCCTGCAGTCCGCGCCAGGTACGCAGGAAAGCGCACGGCCGTCATCGGCTCCGGCGCCTCCGCGTTCACCGCCCTCGCCTACCTGGCCGACCTCGCGAAGTCTGAGGACGGCACCGGCACGCACGGAGTGTGGATCCTGCGCCGCGGCATCTCCGGCTCCACCTTCGGCGGAGGCGAAGCGGACCAATTGCCCGCACGCGGCGCCCTCGGCCTGGCGGCGAAGGAGGCCGTCGACAACGGCTACGCCGACGCCGTCAGCGGCTTCCGCACCGACACGGTCGAGCGCGGCGCTGACGGGCGGCTGATCCTCGTCGGCGAGGAGGGACAGCGCCTGGACCCGGTGGACGAAGTCATCGTCCTCACCGGCTTCCGCCCCGACCTCACCTTCCTCGACGAGCTCCGCCTCGGCCTCGACGAGCGCCTCCAGGCCCCCGTCGAACTCGCCCCGCTGATCGACCCCAACCAGCACTCCTGCGGCACCGTCTACCCGCACGGCCACCGCGAGCTCTCCCACCCCGATCAGGGCATCTACCTGGTCGGCATGAAGTCCTACGGCCGCGCCCCGACTTTCTTGGCCATGACCGGCTACGAGCAGGTCCGCTCCGTCGCCGCCGCCATCGCCGGCGACATCGGCGCAGCCGACCGCGTCGAACTCACCCTCCCCGAAACGGGAGTGTGTGGCGGCGCCGGACTCTTCGACGAGCCCGACGCCTCCACGAACGAGAGCGATGGCGGCGGCTGTTGCGCGACCCCCGCCACCCTCCAGGTCGGGATCGGCGCACCTGCCGCATCCCGCGGCTGCTGACGGCCGGTCCACCCAACTCGGCAGGAGGCACGACATGTCCCGCGTTCAACTCGCCCTGCGTGTGCCGGACCTTGAAGCATCGGTCGCCTTCTACACCAAGCTGTTCGGGATCGAACCGGCCAAGCGCCGCGACGGCTACGCCAACTTCGCCATCGCCGAACCTCCGCTCAAGCTCATCCTCATCGAGGGCACCCCGGGCGAGGCCACACGCATGGACCACCTCGGCGTCGAAGTCGACTCCACCGAAGCGGTCAACGCCGCCACCGCCCGGCTCGGCGCATCGGGCCTCGAAACCGACGTGGAGCAGGACACCACCTGCTGCTACGCCCTCCAGGACAAAGTCTGGGTCCACGGACCCGGCCAAGAACCCTGGGAGGTCTACGTCGTCAAAGCCGACGCCGACAGCCTCGCCAAGCAGCAGGGCAGCACCTGCTGCACCGAAAACGCGGCCATCGCCACTGAGGCACCCCAGCCGGTCTCATCCGGCTGCTGTCGCTGACCACGACCGAACTCCTCACCAGCGAGGCCGCGACCGGAGCACCCGGACTGACCCTCACCGTCTACACCGCTGAGCCCGCCTCACCCTCCGTGTGCCGCGGAACTGCTCGCCGCCGCTCGGCCGCCGCGTTGTCAGCCGTCAAACCGCCGGTAGGGCCCTACTCCTGCTCTCCGTCATCGGTCGAGTTCGATTACCTCACTGTCGAACACGCGAAAATCTATGTCGGCTGGAGTAGACATTGGGCTGTGGCGTGGTTATGGTTTCTCTCGTAGCCGAGATCAGCAAAGCCCGGCAGAGACGAACTGCCGGGCAGCAGTACCGCAGTTGCAGGACGGTGCGGTGGTGGAGTTCCGAAGCCGGAGTGGTTGCAGGATGGCGACGGGACTGGCGACCGGACCGGGTGGCCCGCAGTGATCAGGGGCCGCCGTCAGCAGTACCGCAGTGGCAGTACCTGTAAGTGCAGTTCGCAGTACCCAGCAGTGAAGTCAGTGAGCAGTACCTCGGTGAAGGCGTCGGCTGCGGGCGCGCGCACCGGGAGGTTCGGCAGTGGGGTTCCAAGCCGGAGCGGATGCAGGACGGGCGACGGGGCTGGCTGCCGAAGAGTGGCGCTACCGCAGGCCACCGGTAGTTCGCATCACCAGAAGTACAGAGCAGTTCGCAGTACCAGCAGTAGGTAAGTGATCCCAGAGGGAAGAACGGAGGAGCCAGGCGCCATCAGGATCGCCCGGGCGGAGTGTTGAGTCCGGGTACCGCAGGACATCGATAGTGAGGTGGTCTCCGGTCAAGCAACCGCGATCCCCGCATTCCCCGCCCTCTCCCGGGTGGACGTGCGGACACAGAGGGCCGGCGCAGTACCAAGGCCGGCAGATGGTGTAGCAGTTCCTTCGGGGCCCTGGTGCCAATGGCACCAGGGCCCCTCCACGCGTTCCACAGAGAGGTGCAATGACAGCAGACGACTCGTTCGGCCGACTCGATGACGACGACTACCCCGCCTACACCATGGGCCGGGCCGCCGAAATGCTCGGCACTACCCAGAACTTCCTTCGCGCCATCGGCGAAGCCCGCCTCATCACCCCGCTGCGCTCCAAGGGTGGCCACCGCCGATACTCCCGCTACCAGCTGCGCATCGCTGCCCGCGCCCGGGAAATCGTCGACCAGGGCACCCCCATAGAGGCCGCCTGCCGCATCGTCATCCTCGAAGACCAGCTCGAAGAAGCCCAGCGCATCAACGCCGAATACCGCCGCGCCGCCGAATCAGCGAAACCCGAGGCCGCCGCCTGAGACCGCTGTTCCCGTTCAACAGCCAGCTGCCGCCGACCTCACGCTGTTCCCGTTCAACAGCCAGCTGCCGCCGACCTCACGCACGGTGCCCGGAACGCTTCAGCGCCCCGCGCACGGGCGTGGTCGGCATCTCCGCCCGCGGTCCCCTTACGATTGTTGAGGACGACCTAGGTTTCACCAACGACGGACGTTCTTGACGTCGCCCTGCCCCGATGCGCAAACAGGGCAGGGAGCGGGGTCCCGCTGCGTTGACAGCTGAGCGAGTGCCTACGTCTGTTGACTCGGCACCATCAACGGCCCCGCACGCCGCCGTCCCCGGCGAGCTGTGTCGGAACGTGTGCCTCGTTGCATGCAGGGTCTGGGACTGGGGAACCAGATGCTTGCGTGTCTGAACGGAGGAGGGACATGGACGACGTCGGCGCTCTTGGCAGGGAAGGTGGCCCCGTGCCAGGGCATCAGACGGGGTCTGGCGCCCTGGTCCACGGCACGCTGGAGAACCTGCAGGCGGCTGCCATCGCTGTCGATGACGATGGTCTCATCGTCGCGGCCAACAAAGCAGCCCTGAGCTTGCTGGGCTGGGCTGCCCGGGAACTCGTCGGCCAGGACTTCCACGATTTGCTGCACCGGGACAGATACGGGCATTCGATGCCGCGCACGCGCTGCCGGATGAGGCAGGCGCTTCTCGCGGGGGACACCCGGCATGGCGATGCCGAGTGGTTCGCCCGTGAGGACGGCACTCTCGTCCAGATGTCCTGGCTGGTCACGCCCTGCAAACCCGGCCCGGGCGTGATCGGTGCGCTGGTGATGCTGTACGAGCCGAAGCCGAAGCAGGAGGACTCGGTCCACAGCGATGTCGGGCCCTCCGGGCCCCTGACCGAACTGGACCGCTTGGCCCTGCTCGCGGAGACGACCACGCAACTCACGTCCACCCTGGACGTGGACGAGGCACTGCACCGACTGGCTGCCCTGACCGTGCCCCGGCTGGCGGACTGGGCAGTGTTCGACGTGCTCACGGAACATGATGAAGTGCGACGTGTCCTCGTGATGGAACACAAAGACGGCATTCTCGTCGAACGGGAAGACCTCCAAGGTCCGATGCCTCCCCTGCCGACAGAGTCGCCGATGCCCCTGTCGCGAGCTCTGCGCGGTGCCTCCTCCTCTCTGGCCGGCCCCGCCACCTACCAAGGCCCGCCGGATTCGGGCATCGCGGTCGAGCAGCAGCGCTTGTTCACTGCGACGGGCATGCACTCCGCTGCCATTGCGCCCATTCGCGGTCTGCGCGACGTACTCGGCGCCCTGACCCTGGGCCGCGCACAGCGCCATGACGCCTTCACTGCCGCCGACCTGCCGCTGCTGGAGGACCTCACCCGCCGGGCGGGCCTGGCGCTGGACAACGCGCGTCTCTACCAGCGTCAGCGCAAAGTCGCGGAGACCATGCAACGGCACCTGTTGCCCCAGTTGCCCGTCCTGCCCGGGCTGGAAATGACCGCGCGATACGTACCCGCTCCGGACGCCTCATCCGTCGGCGGTGACTGGTACGACGCCTTCGCTCTGGCCGCCCATACCCACGCACTTGTCATCGGCGATGTCGTCGGGCACGATCTCGACGCCGCAGCCGGCATGGCGCAGGTCCGCAACATGCTGCGTGCCTTCGCCTGGTCCCACCCCGACGCCCGGCCCAGCGCCGTCGTCACACGGCTCGACGAGGCGGTGATGCACATAGCCGAGGTACCCATGGCGACCATGATCCTCGCCATGCTCACCCTCGGCGACGACGCATTGTGGCGCCTCAGCTGGACGACCGCCGGCCACCCGCCGCCCCTGCTCATCACCCATGACGGTCAGGCCCGCTACCTCGACGAGGCTCACGGCATGCTGCTCGGCACCGGAGTCACCAGACCTCGCCCCGACGCCGTCACTGTCCTGCCACCCCGGGCCACGCTTGTGCTCTACACCGACGGACTGGTCGAATCCCCGCACCACTCCATCGATCACGGGCTGGACCGGCTGCGCCGACACGCGGCATCCCTGGCCCACCGCCCCCTGGACGCCTTCTGCGACTCACTGCTGAACCAGGTCCGACCCAGCGACAATGACGACGACGTCGCCATGATCGCACTGCGGACACCCCCTCCCGCACAGGAGCAGTGATGCGAATGCCCCGCAGACCTATTGCGGAGGAAGGCTGAGCCGTCGTCGGCGGGCGCTTCGGCCGCAGTCGTCTTCACGAATTCACGAAGAAGGCTGTCGCATATTCAGGCTCTCGATTGTCTGCGAGGTTCGCGGCTGCCCCAGGTGAGGGTCAGGCGCGTGTTCCACCACGGTGACTGGGCCCCGGCCGGAGTCAGCAGCGGGCTGATCTCGTTGTGCAGGTCCCCGCTCCTGGAGCCGGTTCCGGGATGCTGTCGTGGGTGGGTTGGGCCACGATCTCGCTCACGGCGGCCACCTCGCCGCGCTCGTCCGGCTCGGACCGCGAGTGGAAGACCACCTCCGCTCTCCCGGACAGCACACCCGGCGGGCCGGTCCACCTCACCGGGCATGCCGATGATCTCCAGACGGGTGAAGCTGGGGACCTGCTCATGCGCGCTGCGCCTGCTCGGGGGAGAACGTGTACCGCCGCGGACCTACTTCTCCGCTACGGCCCCGTCCCTGCACCCAGGGGTGGGGCCGTAGCCATGTCCTGCCCGGAGTGTCCTTGGGGCCGCGCCCGGCCGTCCACTACCACCCAGCTCGGCTGACGCCGTTCCCGGCCCGTCTGTGGGCCGGTCGCGCCCGCCGGGTCGCGCCCGTCCTGCCCGTCTCGATGCCTTTGGGGTGGGGGTTGCCGTGGTTGATCACGTGGGGGTGATGGTGCAGCTCGCCGGGCCGCGGTTGTCCCTGCCTCTGCGTGATGTGCAGCGCCCAACACGACGCCCTGCGTCGACACCCGCGCTGCTCATTCGCTCGGGCTCCTACCCTCCACACTCCCACCGCGGAGCCCGTGTCATGCCCGCATCACCGACCCTACTCGCCGCAGCCGACCCTCCTTCCCGCGACCACGCCCAGCGAGCGAAAGAGGGGCATTCGGCATACGCATCACGGTGCTCTCGTACGGCCTGGGAGCCGACTCGACCGCCATTCCGTCGCTGCGAGTTCAGGCTTTCCGAAGGGGCCGCAAGGAACCCGCCCAACAAGCGCGGTGGCGCCGGGCGCATTCATCCCTGTCGACGAGAACCGAGCGGGGGCAGGCGGTGCGATCGACAGCCACCCGATGTGATGGTCGGTGGCATGCCGCTGTTGGCGTAATGGCGCCTCTGGGCCAATTGACCGCCCCGGGTTCTGCATCGTGGTGCAAGATCACGGCCAGCCCGAACCGTGGGGGCAAATCGCCATATACGGGTTCTTGTGGACGAAGGGTGCGTCGATCATAATCCGCGTGTCAGGTTCGAGTTCTGCTTCCTGCTTCCGGCCGCCGGCGTGATCGACCCTGCGGTGCCGCTCGCGGTTCCGGTTCCCTTCGTTCGAGCCCATCCTCCGGCGTCGGGAGGAGGGCTCCGGCGGCCATATCAGTACAACCGCCCGCCGCAACGCCTTGACCAAGGACAGGAGTCGACCGTGGTGTTGAGCAGTGGTGGGTACTCGGCGAAGCTGAAGGCTGCCTTCGTGGGGGCGGCGCTGCTCATTGCCGGTTTCGCCACCGTCTCGTGTGGCGGCGACGGTAATGCGGCCGACGCCGGCGGCAGGGTCACAGTCGTCTACGAAGACGCCACGATCAAGCCGAAGGACCGGCATGCCGTGGCGGTTGTCCGGAAGTCCGCCGTGCTCGAGGACGTCGCCGACTGGGTGACCAAGTCGGTCGCCCTCCCGCATGACCTGGTCGTGAAAGTCACCGACAAGATCCCACCGGGGGTTACGGATGCGGTCACCCAGCCCGACGGCAGGACGATCTTTGTGCCCCCGCCGTTCCTGACCCAGATCGAAGGGGTCCTCAGCAACGTGGTCAAGACCGTCGAGCGTCCCGCCCTGTTCCCCAGTGCCGAGTTCAACGCCGACGACCTGACCGCGCTGTCGACTCAGTTCATTTTCGGCCACGAGATGGGCCACGCTCTGCAGCGTCAGCTGCTGCTGGCGAACCTCGGCCTCGAGGAGGACGCCGCCGACGGGTTCGCGTCGTTCTACACCGTCAACGAGGTTGGCCCCGGTCCGTCGTTGGCAGCTGCGATGCTTTTCGACGAGCTCGCACGCAAGGAGGGCAGGCTGACGCTGGAGGGGTTCTCAAGCGATCACCTCGTCACCCAACAGCGGGTCTTCAACTTCCTTTGCTACCTGGAGGGGAGCGACCCGAAGAGGTTCCACGGACCCCTGGTCAGTGGGGGATACCTGCCGAAAACCCGTGCCCCGTTGTGTCCGCAGGCATGGGCGATGCTGGACTACGGCTGGTGGACCCAACTCAAGCCACATTTCCGTGCGGCATTCAAGGACCAGGGCGACAAGACGCAGGAAAGCGCCCGCGACCAGCTGGTCGCGGAGACGAAGGCTTTCGAGAAGCAGATCGACAAGCTCCGCAGCGGGCAATGAGCGTGAACGGTCGATGCTCGGGCAGGCCCGTCCGGAGCCCTCGGTAGAGTCTGGGCGATGACAGGAAGCCGTGGCCGCTGGCCAAAGACCGACCAGGATGGTGGCATCGAAGACGTGACACTCTTCATCCTGGAATGGCTGGGTGAGCAGGGTGTGAACGCCATGATCAGGGTGGACGCCGAGAGGGTGGCTGACGGGGCGCCGGCGTGGACCTTTGCCGCCAGTGGGGGTCCGTTGGAGCATGGCATGCGTGCTGATGGGAGGACCGTGCAGCAATGCATGTCCACAGCCCTGTCCCAGCTGCGCGAGGCGGGGCTGTCGGTTCCGTTTTGACCTTCGTCTTCGCTCGCCTCTGACGTCGATGCCCCGTCGAGCCACACATACATGACGCCTAATCCGCGGCGGCTACCGCGCGGGGTCGACTGGCTAAGCCAGCCTGCTGAGACCGGTCGTCACCGATTGCTCTCCTGGACGACCTTGAGGGAGAGTTGGGCACCCATTTCCTCGAAACCCAACGCGGAAGCAACCCGCTGGGATCACAACCTCGCACAAGTCTTGTGCCGTCGGTGGTAAGACCAGGTCACCGCTGCCAGGAGCGGGCCCCACAGCAGGAGTGGGGCGTAGGTGGCGATGAAGAGGGCTTCGCCGGCCGAGATGCCGGGGTCCGGACTGGGGAAGGTCAGCAGTCCGCCGAAGAAGAGGACCCACCACAGGACGGTGACCGTGAGGGCTCCCAGCGAAGCGGCGAGGAGCGCGAGCCGGTGGTCGACCGGGCGCCCTCCGAGGAACGGAATCCAGCGCGGCATCACCTCACCCCAGGGCCGTACCAGGCCCAGCGTGAGGTACGAGGCGGCCTCAGCGACCGCACCGATCAGCAGTACGTAGACCACGCCGATCAGAAAGGAGTCGTCAGGGAATGCGGCGAGGAACTCCTCTCGCTCCATCACCCCGACCGGCACGCCGAGCACGAGCGCGACGCGCCACACTCCGGAGGGGACGGTCGACCAGGCCGCGACATGGGCGGCACACACTGCCCAGCGCGGAGGCGGCGGGACCAGCAGCGGCACGCGGGATTCGGGCGGCTCGGGATCATCCGTCGTCGTCATGCCCCTGAATCTCTCGCACCGCCCGGCCCGGCACCTCGTACGGCGGGACGATCCACCTCCACCGCACGGGGGAGCACGGCCCGCCCCAGCACAGCAGCGGCATACGATCCTTGATCACAGGCCCGAGGCCGGGAGGCGGACCACGGCTGGGGTGACCGGAACCACGTGCGAGTGCACGAGGTGGAGTGCGGGTGTTGGTACGGGCTATTCCTCGTCCTTCCGATGCTGGTTCGTCCGGGCTCGGAGGTGAGGCCGAGCAGGAGGAGTGGGATGACGGCTGCCGCTGTCAGTGCGACCAGGAGCGGTGCCCGTTCGCCTGGAGGCAGGTGGTGCAGCAGGTGGATGTGGATCACCAGGTGGGGCAGGGCGTAGACCAGGCACCGCGAGAGCAGTGCGGATCATGGTCTGCCGCATGGTGAGCGTGCCGACGCCCAGGGCTACGGAAGTGGCCAGGCTCATGGCCCCGTAATCCAACGTCAGATGGGCGTTGTACGCCATTCCCATGCCGACCCAGGGAACGTCGAAGAACGAACGCGGGGCCAGCAGCGCCCAGCATCCGACGATGAACTGCGTCGCCGTCAGGAAGGCCAGGCCGGAGCGGAGCCAGGTTCGGGCGCTCATACAGGCCGCCCCGGGTCGGTCACGGTGGGCGTGGTGGCGGCGGCCAGGTGCTCCGCGAAGGTGATCCGGCCGACGGCATGGCCGGGGGTGAGATGGGCCCCCGCCCGGTAGGCGCGGAAGACGGAGCCGGGGCGATGATTCCGTACGCGGTGCCGGGCAGTCCTGATGGGTGAGCTGGTGGGATCGGGGGAGTGGGGAGCCGGGCGCGTCGGGGAAGGGGGCGGGTGCCGGCCGAGCGGGCCTGCTTCAGTGTCTTCTCTCGGGCGGTGATGGCGCCGGCAGGCCGCGCAGGTATGGGCTGGGCGTGGCGGAATGTCGGCTCTCGGGTTCACGGGCCGGGCCAGGCTGGGCGGGATGTCTGCTCAGGTGGGGTCGATGTCGGTGTGGAGCAGGTGGTGGTCCGAGTGGGGGGTGGGATGTACTCGGTGCTCACGTGGGGTGATGCCGCGCAGGAAGATGTAGTCGAACGTGGTCTGCCAGTCGGTTGTCGGTGTGCAGGTGCCGGTGGGCGTGGGACGGCACTGAGGGTCTGCATCTGTGGCCAGTGCCCACATGCGGGCTAGTTCGGGAGTAGCCGGTTCGGCGTTGAAGTCGCCGAGTACGATCGCGCGGTCGTGCTGGGCGACGTCTGCGGCGAGTACGCGGGTCTGCTCTGCTCGGACTGCTTCCTGGCGTCGTTGGGCGAGGTGGGTGTTGAAGACCCGGACAGGCCGGCCGCCGACCTGGGTGGTGACTGCCATGTACCCGCGGTCCTCGGATCCTCCTTCGGGGTATTCCCTGTGGCGGAGGTCTGTCATGGGTGCCGCTGAGAGGATCGCCTGGCCGAAGGCCCCCGGACTCCACGGCATGCCTCCGCAGCGGCGCCAATTGCGAAGAACCGTCCCGTACTCGACGTGGTAGACCAGCCCGTGACGCCTCTTCAGATTGTCGCGGATCCTCTCGACGTCACGCACGCAGGCTTCCTGAAGGCCGATGACCTGGGGCGCATGTGTGGCGATCTCGGCTGCCCGGTCGGTGTTGCTTTCGTCGCAGGGGTTGCAGATGTTCCACGTCATGACCCGGTTCGGTACAACATCCTCGGCGGCTTCGACGGGCAGTGACCTGGCGAAGAGGCCACCGTTCGGTGCGCTGGGGCCGGCAAGCACCACGCAGGCCACGATCACGGTGCCCGCGACTAGCCGCCTGCTTCCTCCGGGCACCATCGCCTCCTCCGCGTGGATACGCATGGCCTTTGACGTCTTCATCCACGAGGTTATGGGACGGGGGCGCCCAACAGCACCACCGGTGTGCGGGTCTCGTTTGCGCTTCGGAGCAGGCCCAACCCCGACCAAGCCGAGCCGGTTCATGCCGCAGCGCATCCGCAAGGGGCTGCTGCGCCTCCTGTGCGGAGCCCAACGGCCATCCACTGAGGGACATGGCTCAGTCGGGCTTTGCGATCTCCTCGCCGCGCTCACAGGCATGCAGGGACGGTCGTCCCAGCCCCCTTCTGGCGGAGACCATCGCTGCCCCCGGCAGGCGTTTTCATTGCAGGGCTTGTTTCGATCCGGGCGGCCAGTGCGCGTCGGAGCCGGGTGCCGGCGTTGATGCTCGTGCCAAAGTGCGCACGGGCACCTGCCGTCTGTGGGTACGGGCATGAATCCCCTGCTCCCTACGGGCCTCTGGGTGAGAGATGGGTTGCGCGATTCGATGCGCGTTTGATTGTGCGATCAGGGGTAGGGTGGCGGCTCGGAGGTGACCTCTGTGCCCACGGAGAACGAGCTGTTCAGCGCGGTCGACGCGCTGCTGGAGCAGGTGGCGCAGGATGATCTGCCGCCGCCTGCGGAGCGTCGGCGGCTGCGTGAGGCGGCGGGGCTGAGCCAGGCGGAGATCGCCCAGGCTTTGGACACACGCCGGGAGGCAGTGGGGAATTGGGAGTCGGGGCGGAGTGAGCCACGGCAGCCGAAACGTGCCGCCTACGTCCGGCTTCTCGAGGGTCTCGCCGCTCGCTATCCCGCAGAGCCCGCGGCGGCTCCCGCCTCCGACGTGACCAGGTCCCCGGGAGGGCTCACCGGTCCTCCGCATCCCGCAGAGGCTGAAGCGGCTCCCGCCTCCGGCGTGATCAGGGCCCGGGGAGGGTTCACCGGTCCTCCGCCCGCTGCGGTTGTCGACCAGCGGCAGGTTGAGGCACCCGCCCCGACCCCTGTCGCGCCGGCCCGTCCGGTGGAATGCGGTGCCAGACCGTCATCGAGGCGCCCAAGGGCGGAACGGGCTGCAGCGATGGCTGCTCCTGCGGCAGGGGGTGATCAGCGCTGTGGGAACGGTCCGCTCGCGGTCGTCGACGTCGAGGACGGGACGGCCTTCGCGTACTGCATCGGAGGTTTGGTACTGGACGTGCCAGCCAAGTCGCTACCGACGCTGGTCGAGTGGACGCTGGCGGAGGCGCACCTCGGCCAGCCGAAACTGTCCGGTTCGGGCAAGGACGCCGACCCGCTGATCGTCCTCACCGAATCGGCCTTGGAGCGCTACGGCCTCCCACCGCGACTGAGTGACGAGGAGCGCCTCTCCGGGCGCCTGCCGGAAAGCCACAAGGCGGTCAAGCAACTGGTGCGGGCCGAGTGGAAGCTGACCAAGCGCGGGTTCGGACCGTGGGCCCGCATCTACCGGCCGGCAGAGGGCGGCAGGCGCCAGTGCGTGCAGCTGTGTATCCCCTCCTGGAACGCGCTCGACACCCGCCATTGGTTGGACGCCGCAGTTCTTCCCCCGGCTGACCTCGCCCGGGTCCTGGGCACCTACGCGATGCGGGTGATGACGCCACGCGGCTCGACCGCGGTGACCGGCCTGGAGCTGATGACCGCGTTGCATCCGCCGACCCGGGCTTCCGAGCCGGACGCGGACGGTAAGCGGCACAGCGAGCACAACCCCGGCTCGCTCGGCAAGGACCCGGTCGACCCGGCACCCTGTGAAGTGCCCGACGGGCACCCGCTCCTGGCACACCTGCCGCGCTTCCACCAGCGCGGCCCCGCCGAGGTGCTCGTCGAGGAGGCGTACGACTGGGCCCGGCCGCTCACCGATGACGAGTGCACGAAGCGGCATCTGGTGGGCATCGACGTGAACATGGCCTTCGCCGCCGGCGCGAACGGCACCGTCGTCGGCCTCGGCGCCCCCACTCACGTCACCAACCCGGTGTTCGATCCGAAACTGCCCGGCTCCTGGCTGGTCGACCTCTCCCACGTCGACCTGTCCCGCGTGAAGTCCGGCAAGGACTGGGTCGACCTGGACGGCGAACTGCTGCCGTCCCCGTTCACGCCGAAGGGCGAAAAGCCACAGGGGCCGGCCTGGTACGCGACACCGACGGTGGCGTACGCGGTCGAGCTCGGCTACGACGTCACCCCGACCGAGGCGTACGTCCGCTACGACAACGGCCGCTACCTGGACGGCTGGTACAACCGGCTCCGCGACGCCTACGTCGCGACGATGGCCGACCTCGGTGTTACCGCCGACCTCGCGCCGGAAGACTTCCTCACCGCCATGGTCGGCTACCGCAACAACGACCCCGACATGGCGATCGTCGTCTCCGCGATCAAGGCGACCGTCAAGGGCGGCATCGGCAAGCTCCGCGAAAGACCGCGCGGCGAGGGCTGGAAGCCCGGCCAGCCATGGCGCGCACTGGCCCGGCCGACATGGCGGCCGGACATCCGCGCCGCGGTCATCTCCAAGACCCGGACCAATATGCACCGCAAAATGGTCAAGCACGCAGCGTTCACCGGCCAGTACCCGGTCGCGGTCCTGTCCGACTGTGCCGTCTACGCCGCCGACGGGCCCAGTCCGCTCGACTTCCTGCCCTACCGGGAAGGCAAGCCGCTGCCGGGCGGCTTCCGCCTCGGCGTCTCCCCGGGGATGGTCAAACACGAGGGCACCCAGAGCGTGCTGTGGGGCGAAGGCGTCCGCGAAGAGCACGGCGCCGAACTCAACCTCGCCCGTTACATCAAGGACGGCAGCATCATCCACACGGACACGGGGGAGTAGCCGGTCATGCCCACGTTCGGCGACGGCCTCGAGCAGGCCGTCCAAAAAGCGTTCACCCGCCCCATCCCCAAGAGCGCGGGCGCGCAGATGCGCTACCTGGTCAAGCAGTACAAGAGCACCAAGCAGGTCGCCCAAATGCTGCGGATCTCCCAGCGCACCGTCGAACGCTACGTGAAAGACCAGATCAAGAAGCCACGGAAGGATCTGGCGCAGCGCATGGAGCGCGAGGTCACGAAGCGCTGGCAGCCGCAGATCAGGCAGAGAGCCAAGGAGACCGCGGCCACCAGCGAAGGCATCGTCATCGACTTCCGCGCCCGCCTCGGCTACACCGCCCCCATCGGCTCCACCGACCAGGACCGCATCCGCCACCTCACTGTCGCCCTCCCGCCGGAGCATGCAGCCCGCCTCTTCGACGCTCAGGAACAAGGGGCCACTGAGCGGCAGTTGCAGGAGATCGCCGCCGACGCCCTCAAGGAGGTTTACTTCCAGGACGGCGGCCGCCGCGCCGGCAGCCTGGAAGAAGTCCGCTTCACCGACGTCGAGCACATCGAGTTCGAACTCTAAGGGCTGTCCCGTAATCCCCGGTGGACCAGCGCGCGGCGTCAGATGCGGTGCATCGCAAGGCGAAGGGTCGTCCTCATACTGGGCGTATTCGGGCGATCCGACAACGCAGCGAGGTGCCGTGGATGTCGTCGTGCGCCCGCCGGGGATTGCGGGACAGCCCTTAGGCAGCGGGCCTCACGCTCGGCCGGCTCCGATGCTGAGCCGAAGAACCGATTGCACCGGGGGCCCTGCACACGTGTCTCACCTGCGAGCTGACAGGGCGTAACCCTGCTGCTCCCGGGCCGGTGTGCGCGGACACGGGCTCCGGGTGCCGTGCCGTCCGGGCCGCCAGTGAACACCGGACAGCGGTGGCAGCGATGTGGCTACTCCACCCGCGCGCACCTCGAGCCATTTACCGAGCGTCACAGGGCATTCATGTGACGTCTCTGATGATCTGCGCGGAGCAGCATCGCCCAATGACGCGAGGAGCCCGATACACGATGCCGTTCCTTCCCACTCCACGTCCCCGTCGCCTGCTCGCCTCGGCGGTCGCCGCCGGTGGCCTCGCAGGTTCCTTGATGATGGCCACGCCCGCCTATGCGGTGGGCGAGTGCGGCACCGATTCCATGGGCGGCAGCGCGGGGATCACTGTCGACATCGTCGGCAGCACCGTCACCTGTACGTACGCGCTCACCGGCGACGCCGGCGGCGAGTTCACCTTCACCGTGCCCGCCGGCGTCACCTCGCTGAACACCATCACCGCGGTCGGCGGCTCCGGCGCGAATGCCACAGGCGGCACGGGCGGGGGCCCCGGTCAGGTCGCTGCCCAATCGCTCAGCACCACCCCTGGCCAGACCCTGTACCTCCAACTCGCCGGCCGGGGCGCCGGACTGAGCGGCGGCTACAACGGTGGCGGTGCGGGCGCAACCGCCACCGGCGGTTCGGGAGGTGGCGGCGGTGCCACCGCCGTCCAGACCTGCGCCGCGGGCAGCTGTACCTTCACCGGCGTCCCGGCGACCGATCCGCGGCTGCTCGTCGCCTCCGGCGGCGGCGGCGCCGGCGCCGTCAACCTGGGTGGCGGCGGCTCCGGCAACGGTCCCGGTGGCGCCCAGGGTGCCACGATTCCCGCCGGGCTCGGCGCCGGCGGCGCCGGCGGTGGGTTCGGCATCGGAGGCGGCGGAGGCGGCGGCAACGTCAACGGGGGCGACGGCACCACGTCCGGTGGCGGCGCCGGTGGTGCCGGTGCCAACAACGGCGGCGGCGCAGCTCCCTACACCGCGGGCGGCGGAGGCGGCGGCAGCCGGGCCAACTCGGGGCCCGGTGGCGGCGGGGCGGGCAGCACCGCGGGGCTCGCGGTCGGCAGTGGCAACAGCGGTGCCCTCTCGCAGGGCGGCAACGGCAGCACCAGCATCGGAGGGGGCGGTGGAGGCGGCGGCTGGTTCGGCGGAGCCGGTGGAGCCGGAGCCGGCGGAGCAGGCTCCTCCTACGCCTCGCCCACGGCCGTGACCAGCCCCGTGGCGACCGCGGCCACGGCCGCGGCCCGCCCCACGCTCGTCTTCACGTACACCCTCCAGAACCTGGCCTGGGTCACCACGAGCCCGCTGCCCAACGCCACGCAGGGCAGCCCCTACTCCACCACTCTGCAGACCTCGGGCGGCTCCGGCGCCCCCACGTTCGCGGTCACCGGCGGCACCCTGCCGCCCGGCCTGACCCTGAACCCGGCGACTGGCGTGATCTCCGGTACCCCGACTGCGACCGGTATCTACAACTTCACCGTGCGGGCCACCGACCCGGACCCGAACGTCACCCCGATCACCCGCGACTTCCAACTCACCGTCGTCGCCGCGCCCGTCCGGACCTGTGCCAACACCGCGCCCACGATCACCGGGAACAACCTCCCGAACATCCTCGTCGGCACCCCCGGTGACGACGTGATCTTCGGTCTCGGCGGCAGCGACGTCATCGACGGCCGCGGCGGCAACGACATCCTGTGCGGCGGCGACGGCAACGACCGCGTCGAGGGCCAGGACGGCGCCGACGTTCTCACCGGCGGCAACGGCAACGACGCCCTCTTCGGCGGCAACGGTCCCGACGTCCTCGACGGCGGCCCCGGCACCAACACCAACGACGGCGGCACCGGCCTCAACGTCTGCGTCCGACCGCTGACCGGCCCCGGCTGCACCATCTGACCGGCCAAGGGGAATCCACCCGACCGTGCTCGCCATGGTCGGGTGGACCCGCCCAGCTTTGACGGTCCGCAAGAAGCCGCGGAGGGATCTGGCCCGGCGCCTGGAGCGGGAGGTGAGGAAGCGATGGCAGCGGCAGATCAGGCATAGAGCCAAGGAGCCCGCGGCCGACTGACAGCTCTTCACCCGCCCCGGGGACGTCGGCAGGTATAAGCCGTCGCCGGCATGGCCGACCCGGGGTTCCCGTCCCCCCTCCGCAACACGGCCGCCGTGCCCTGCGGTAGCGGACAAGCCGTGCGCGGCTGGTCATGTGATGGCTGGCTTGGTCCCGTCGGGCAGCGCGCAGACGTATCCGGCGTAGGGCTGCGAAATGATCTGCCCGCCGGCGGCCGTGCACTCGTCTCTGGAGATGTTCGGCAACGAGGTGGCCCCGGCGCTGACGGCACCGACTGCGCTCGCTCCGGCAAGGGTTGCCGCGGCCAGGGCAAGGCCCAGGATTCTACGCATGCGCATGATCTCCTCCTCTCAGGCGCCCTCGTTCGGCCTTCGAAAAGGACAAGTCTCAAGACGACGGCGCCCTCCTACTCAGGATGGGCTCTCCGCACGAGGCCCGCGAGCCGAGGCCGGGCGCTCCGCCGGGCGGTGACTGTTCGGCTCCGGAATGTGATCATTGCCCGGACTCAAGTGCCTACCCCAGCGCTCTCATGCCCTATCAAAGTGAGGCGTCACGAAATCCCGCGCGTGCAAACCGGCCCTCCGGTGCTCACCCGGGCATTCACGGTGACCGTGAGGGCAGTTCACCGGTGGCCCGAGGATGCCCCCACGGACCTTCCGCCGCCGTGAGCGGTCCGGTAAGTCTGGAGTGCCAGCTGCCCAGAGTGAAGGGGATCGTCGTGCGCGCACACCGAACACCGGACCGGCGGGCCGCCGAACAGGACCAGGACCACCGTGCGGCCGTGCCCATCACGGCTCAGCGAATGCTGGCACTTCAGCGCTCGGCGGGCAACGCGGCCGTGAGCCGTGCCGTGGAGGAGGAGCGGCACGTGCACGCGGCGGGCTGCGGCCACGACCAGGTCGTGCAGCGCCGGTCAGCCGTGCACGAGGTGCTGCGTACGTCGGGGCGGCCGCTGGACACACCGGTGCGCGAGGAGATGGAGGCCCGGCACGGGGGTGCCGACTTCGGCGAGGTGCGTGTCCACTCCGACGCTGCGGCCATGGACTCGGCGACGGAGATCGGCGCGAAGGCGTACACCTCCGGCTCTCACGTGGTGTGGGACGGTCGCGACAAGCACACCCTCGCCCATGAGCTGACCCATGTCATCCAGCAGAGCCGGGGTGTCGTGCCGGGTACGGACAACGGCTCGGGCCTGCGCGTTTCCGACCCCTCGGACTGGGCCGAACGTCAGGCGGAGGACACCGCCCGACAGGTGATGACGGGCCCGGTGCCCGCGGTGCGGGCCGTACAGGACGAGACCGGGCGTGGCGCGGCGGCGGGCGCGGCCTCCGTGCAGCGCATGGAGCTGGCCACCAACCCGACGACCCTCACCGAGAGCGACTCCGACTACAGCTCGGAGGACGACCTCAGCGCCCAGGAGAAGCAGCTGCCGGCCCCCACGTCCGAGAGCGCCGTGGAGGCCGCGGTTGCGGCGGGCGGCGAGACGGTGGTCACGCTGTACCGGGGTGACGACATGGACAGGATCCGGGCGATGCAGCAGCAGAGTTCGGCCGGCGGCCTGGCCTCGGACTCGGCCACCCCCGCGCCCACTGTCGAACAAGCCGCGGCGCAGGCCACCAAGGGCAGGCGCTACCCGGAGTTCACGACCGCGACATACACGGCACGGCAGTTCAGCCGACAGGGACCGCGAGGGGTCGTGGTCGTCCGCATCAAGGCCAAGTACCTCACCAAGGGGTCTGATGCTCCTGAGGACGGCTGGGTCGCGCTGCACAGCGCGCCGGTCGAGGTGATCGCCGTCGTCGACCGCAGTAAGGGCAAGACGGCGACGGGGAACGCGGTCAACGCTTCCTGAATTCGGAAACGATGTCGGGCCGGCTGAACGACCGCGGACTCTCCTGGGGCGAAGGCACGGCCCGCTCCGGTTCCCGCCCATGGGCACCGTGAGTCCGAGTCCGGATCGATGAACTTTGCCTGGGGAGCCCGGGCGAGGCCCGGTTGGAGCGTGTCCGGCGGATCATGTGACTACTAGGCTGCGGCGATGGACCGAGTATCCGAGGTGCCCGAGACTGTTGCCCAGCCTTCAGACCCGGCCCGGGTGAACGACTACGACAGCTTTGCCGAGGCGTACGCGGCGGAGAACGAGAACAGCCTTGTGAACACGTACTACGAGCGGCCCGCGATGATGGTCCTCGCAGGGGACGTGGCCGGCCGTCGCGTCCTGGACGCCGGCTGCGGATCGGGGCCCCTGACCGCTGCGCTCCGCGACTGCGGTGCCGTCGTCACCGGCATCGATGCCAGCGCGGGGATGCTGGCGTTGGCCAGGCGTCGGCTGGGTGACGCCGCCGACTTGCACGTGGTCGACCTGCGTGACCGGCTGCCGTTCGCCGATGGCGCGTTCGACGACGTGGTCGCGTCGCTGGTGCTGCACTACCTGGAGGACTGGGGTCCAACGCTGGCGGAGTTGCGGAGAGTGCTCAGGCCCGGCGGTCGGCTGATCGCGTCAGTGGACCACCCTTTCGTGGCCTACGCGTTCCAGGAGCCTCGCCCCGACTATTTCGCGACCACCAGTTATTCCTTCGACTGGACGCTCAACGGGCAGTCTGCCTCGATGAGGTTCTGGCGCAGGCCGTTGCACGCGATGATCGATGCCTTCACCACCGCTGGCTTCCGTCTGTCCGTCATCAGCGAGCCGCAGCCAGACCCGGCCGCCCGCGAGCTCTTTCCCGACGGCTTCCATGACCTTTCGACCAAACCCAACTTCTTGTTCTTCGTCGTTGAGGTACCGCGGTCAGCTGTCGGCTCGGACGACTAGTGCTCTGACCGGGAAGGTTCACCGGGGTCAGTACGCTGAGCGGGGCTGCGGTGGACGAGGAGGTGGGCATGACGCGGAGACTGTCGGTGGACGAGGCCGTGGGATTGCTCGAGGGCGAACTGGGCTTAGGACCAATACCGGTGTTTTAGGGACCTTTCTGGCGTTTGCTGATGGGTTTGGTGGGTGGCATGAGGGTGATTGTTGTTGGGGGTGGTGGGGGTGGGTTGTTGTGGTGGGGGTGTTTGAGGTGCCAGTTGGACATTTTGCGTTTGATGACGCGGGGGTTGGAGCGTTGTCTGCGGGGCGGCAGGAGTCGTTCGAGCAGTTCACCGATGGTGTGGGTGAAGGCCTGGTTGAGCCGGGAGGGGGGAAAGTGCCGCCTGGCCGGTGACGTGGCGGCGGGCGATGCGGAGGGTGCGGGTGAAGGAGATCCGGTCGGGGTCGAGGCCGGCCTGGTGGGCGGTGTGGTGCATGACGTCCCGCAGAGCGTGGTGGACGAGGAGGAAGCCGTAGATTTCCTGCTCGACGCCGTCGGGGTACTGCGATCGCAGGACCAACTGCCGGCCGCCCTGGTGGGTTTTGATCTCGTCCAGGGTGTTCTCGATCTCCCACCGCTGGTGGTAGACAGCCGCGAGGTCGGTGGCGGGACCCTGCTGCGGGTCACAGATGGTGGTGATCAGCCGGTAGACCGTCTCGTCGCCGCTGCGGCCGAGGGTGTACTCGATGACGCGGACCCGAGCCGGATCGCGCCGGTCCCGGTCGCCGGACGAGGCGATCTCAGACAGGTACGAGCCGTCTTCGAAGGCTTGAAGGACCGGAAGGACAATGTTCTTGCGGACCCTCCACAGCAGGTCCGCGCCCGTGCCGGAGGCGGCCTGCCAGAGTTCGAAGCCGGTGATGCCGCGGTCGGCCAGCAGCAGCATCCCCGGCTCCAGTCGGCTCAACAGCCCGGGAATCAGTTGCTGTTCATGGACCGACAGCGGGCCGGTCTGCGCGGCGAACACGGCATGGGTGCCGCATTCGACCAGGGCTGCGACTCTCACCTGCGGATACGCACTCCGCTGCTGTCCCCGGCCCGAACCGGGCCGGCCGAAGAATCCCGCGTTCGCCTCCGTGTCCGGCACGTCGAAAACGGTGCCGTCCACCGCGACCAGCCGCCAGTCGCGATACCAGGCACCAGCCGTCCGACCGGTCGCGACCGGCCGGCACACCCGGTCGAACAGCACCTTCAACGGCTCCGGCCCCAACCGTCTACGGGCCCGCCCGATCGCCCCCGTCGTCGGCACCTGCCAGCCCTTGTCCCACCGCCGCACCCGCTCCAGCCCCTGCGTCAAGAGTCGGGCCACTTCCTCATAGCCCTGCCCCGAGAACAGACACATCGCGAGCACGAAATACACCACCACCCGAGCCGGAAGAAGCCGCGACCGCTGTTCCAACCGCCCGCACTCCACGACCACCTCATCCACCAACTCAGGCGGAAACACCCGCGTCAACACACCCAGAGCGATCCGATCCGACAACCGCTCACCCGACGACTTCACCTGCCCAGGCCTTGGCACACCACAACCAACGACCAACACCACTCAAAGTCACCGGTATTGGGCTTAGGACAGCGAGGGGTTGACGATCTGGTCACGGAGGACCTCTGGCTTGCCTTCCTTCGATTTGGCCGACGGCTGTTCGACGTCCTGGACACACCCGACGCTGACGGTCTTCTGTTCCAGTACGGGACCCATGCGTTCGACGGCCCTCCGGCGTTCACGCTGGACCTCACCCGGCAGGTCGAGATTTCCGACAGTGATGGTGATCACGACCGTTACGTGCAGGTCCACTGTGAGCTCAGATACGGCGTCGCACCCGCCCTGGAGGCCCTGGGGAGCTTCGAGTCGTGGTTCTTCTACGATGCTGGAGACGATCTCGACGTGTGGGCTCAAGGACTGACCGAGCGAGCAGCCTGGGCAACGATCCACAAACTCCGGCCGACCGAGATCAGGGTGTATCAGGAGCAGGTGTAGTCGCTCAGGCCGCCATCGTGGTGTGACGCCGTCCCTCCCTCTCTGGTCTGGCTGGGCCCATGTTGTAGAGGCGTTCGCTGGCGGCGATATCCCACCCATGGTGCACCCGGCCCGTATAGAGCACAGCGAGGATCTGGCCCTCCGGCAGCCACGCCCTCGAATTTGACTACCGTCCGGGTCTGCGGGGCCCGGCCTCCGACGGGGCGGACGTCCTCTGGTGTTCTCGGCTCTCGGGCGGGGCTAGGCGGCTGCCCGGTTTTGCTGGCCAGCGCCTCGGTGTGCATGCCGGGACCGCGGGTGGCTGGTGGTCGCGGGATCGCCTGTGCGGTGCCTGAGCTCTGTCGTGCGATGGATTGGGGTTGCTTCCTGCCGACTGGTACGCAAGTTCGTCCGAACGCCGTCAAGGCCGGGCACTCGCCATGTGCCTGTGCCTGGGATTTGAGAGTGGTTCGCTGATTCCACAGCCCTGCCGGGCAGTCCTGATGGGTGAGCCGGTGGGTTGGAGGGAGTGGGGGCCCGGGGGCGTCGAGGGAGGGGGCAGGTCCTGTCCGAGCGGGCATGCTTCAAGTCTTCTCTCGGGCGGTGCTGGCGCTGGCAGGCCGCGCAGGTGTGGGCTGGGCGGATGTCGACTCTCGGGTTCACGGGCCGGGCCGGTTGGGCTGGGCGGGATGTCTGCTCAGGTGGGGTTGATGTCGGTGTGGAGCAGGTGGTGGTCCGAGTGCGGGGTGGGATGTACTCGGTGCTCACGTGGGGCGATGCCGCGCAGGAAGATGTAGTCGAACGTGGACTGCCAGTCGGTTGTCGGTGTGCAGGTGCCGGTAGACGTGGGACGGCACTGAGGGTCTGCATCCGTGGCCAGCGCCCATATCCGGGCGAGTTCGGGACTAGCCGGCTCGGCGTTGAAGTCGCCGAGTACGATTGCGCGGTCGTGCTGGGCGACGTCTGCGGCGAGTACGCGGGTCTGCGCTGCTCGGACTGCTTCCTGGCGTCGCTGGGCGAGGTGTGTGTTGAAGACCCGGACAGGGAGGCCGCCGACCTGGGTGGTGACTGCCATGTACCCCCGGTCTTCGGATCCTCCTTCGGGGTATTCCCTGTGGCGGCGGTCTGTCATGGGTGCCGCTGAGAGGATCGCCTGGCCGAAGGCTCCCGGGCTCCACGGCATGCCTCCGCAGCGGCGCCAATTGCGAAGAACTGTCCCGTACTCGACGTGGTAGACCAGCCCGTGATGCCTCTTCAGATTGTCGCGGATCCTCTCGACGTCACGCACGCAGGCTTCCTGAAGGCCGATGACCTGAGGCGCATGTGTGGCGATCTCCGCTGCCCGGTCGGTGTTGCTTTCGTCGCAGGGGTTGCAGAGGTTCCACGTCATGACCCGGTCCGGTACAACATCCTTGGCGGCTTCGACGGGCAATGACCTGCCGAAGCGGCCATCGTTCGGTGCGCTCGGGCCGGCGGCAAGCACCACGCAGGCCACGATCACGGTGCCCGCGACCAGCCGCCTGCTAGTTCCGGGCACCGTCGCCTCCTCCGCGTGGATACGCATGGCCTTTGACGTCTTCATCCACGAGGTTATGGGACGGGGGGCCCAACAGCACCTTTGGTGTGCGGGTTTCGTTGCGCTTGGGAGCAGGCCCACCACCCCTGACCATGCCGAGCTGGGTCGTGCCGCAGCGCATCCGCACGGGCTGCTGTGCCTCCTGTGCGTAGCCAGTGACCATTTGCTGAGGTATATGGCCCAGCTGGGCTTTTCGATCTTCTCGCCCCTCGCTCGGCGGGGCCGAGTACGCGGAGGCTGTCGTGCCGCCCGGTCCAGGAAGCAGTGTCGGAGGTGGGGGAGGAGCGGCCCGACCTGCCGGCAGGGAGCGGTCTCCCGCGCCGATCGGGCGGGAGACCGCTCGGATCGGCGGGGGCCGAGACGCTCCGGCCTGTCGGGCTCGTACTGACCGTCATCATCGTCGGAGCGGCGGGCGAGGCCCGTCGCCGCGCGATCACCGTCAAGACCGTCATCCGCGGCGCACGGCCCTTCGGCAGTGGTCGACCGTGGGGCTTTTCCGTTGCGGGAGGTGTCTCTCCTCGCTTCGGCAGGACCCCACTGCGAGTTCCCGGAAGAACGTCGGATGGCCAAGTGCCCGCCGGCCAGTCGGTGCGCCATGGGTGCCAGGCTTGCTCGGCGCAGCGCGATCGGATCATCCCCACTCCGTTGAACTGCGGAGTGAGAGGGCGACGAGGAGCACCGGCCGTTTTCAAGGATTCTCATCAAGGTCAGGGGCCGGATGCGGCATGCCTCGGTCTCGGACGCAAGATCGAGGCATGAGGGACGGTGGTCCCAGCTTCTTTCCGGCAGAGAGTGCGGATGACCCTGGCAGGTGCGTGCGTTGCGGCGCTTGCTTCGATCGCGTGGCCAGTGCCCGTTGAGGCCGGTGCTGGTGTTGATGCTCGCGCGATAGTGCGCACGGGTATCTGCCGTCGGGGTTCGATCGGCGCGGTCTGCCGCGTCTGCCCGCAGTGGGCGCGTCTCCCTGCCCCGGCATGCGTTACGGCCCGAAAGCCCCGGGCAACTCATGGCTCAACCGATCGAAAATGAGCATCTTGGCGCAAATCTGACGACTCATGTGTCGCCCATGAACGATACAGGGCGGGTTCTGATCGAGTGTTTTGGTTCGACTTGGCCCGTTGATTTGCCCGAAGTGTCGTGCCAGGCTGATTCGTTGACGGGATGCCAAAGGCTTGTATGGCGATTCTACACCGCTGTTGGCGTGCGGGGATTTCAGGAGGCCGGCGTCATTCCGATGCATCCGGTCGTTCTCTCGCAGGGAGGTCCTGTCGTGGCAACAGGCATAGGCAGCTGGGCGGAACTGATCAACGTGGACGAGAAGCAGGAAGCCCACCTGCACACGGTGGACGGCAAGGACTTCGGCGCCGGAGCGAATAACCGCCTTGTGCTCCACAGTGCAGAGCCCATCGCGAAGTTCGTCGAATACCTGACGACCTACGAGCCGCAGTTCACGTTGGTCAACATGTACCCCGGCGCGAGCGTCTACCTCTCCTACGGAAGCTACCTCAAAGCACATGGCGGGGAGACCAAGCAGGCAAGTGCCCTGAATCCCATCGACCTGGGTTGGGGGCAGACCACCATCAACCCGAGCCTTACGGTCCCCAACAAGACCGGCAAGACAAAGGTCAAAGCCTTCAACCTCTTCATGAAGGGCAGCACTGCAGTCCTTTCCCCTCCGAGCGCTGCGGCGATGGCTATGGAAAAGGCCCTTCTGAAGCGCGACTACTACATCATGATCTCCGGCAGCAAGGAGATCATGGGTCTGAAAGGAGAGGTGACCCGACTCGTCCTCCATGAATGGCCCGCGGGCGAGAAGGATGATCGTGTCAGCTTGACGTTCAAGGACATCGGTGAGGCGCTCAACGAGCATGAGGAGGAGGTGAAGCAGCTTAACGAGAGCGCCGTGGAGGCCTTTCTTCGACACATCGAGGACCACAAGGAACACGCGCACCACCACGGCTTCTTCCGCGGTCTCTTCCATCACCACTAGAGTGTGAAACTGATACTGCGCTGGGGGCATTGTTTGAATGCATGAGGCGTTGAGGGCTGAGCCGTTGTATATGCCGCCGACGTCTTACAGCAAGCCTGTAATAAGGATGACTTTTCTTGTTTGAGTATCGCTAGGGGCCCAGGGCCACCACCTCGGCAACCGCCGAGTCCAAGCGCTGTTCCGGGTTCTTCGTGCCCCATGTGCCAATCGACGAGTTCGCCGTAGAGGCTTGCTGTGCGCGCCCCGTTTGTCAGCTCGCCTAAAGCGTGTTGCAGAAGGCTGCGAGGTGGGCATTTCCCCTGTATGCGTGGAGTGTTGCGGGCTGAGGCGTTGTGGGTGGAGACGTTCACGGGTCTACGGATGCGGCAGTTCGAGCGGCTGCTGAAGGTCGTGCGTGAGCGGGGCGGGAACGGGCCTCGCGGTGGCCGGCCGTGGTGCCTTCCGCTGGCTGACCGGGTGCTGCTGGTGGCCGTCTACTACCGCACGAACCTCACCATGCGGCAGCTCGCTCCGCTCTTCGGGGTCTCCCCGGCGACAGTGTGCCGAGTCATCCAGCGATTGCGACCACTGCTGGCGATCGAGCCCGCCGCCCGCCCGACAGACGCGGTCGAACGGTTGTGGATTGTGGACGGCACGCTGATCCCGGTCCGCGACCGCAAGGTCGGCGCCTCCTCACGCAACTACCGCTTCTCGGCGAACGTGCAGGTCATCATCGACGCCGACACGAAACTCGTGGTCGCCGCGGCCCGGCCCGTCCCCGGCAACACCGCGGACGCGAAGGCCTGGCGGGACTCCGGCCTGACCACCACCTGCGCCGGAGTGACCGTGCTCGCCGACGGCGCCTACATCAACACCGGCCTCGTCATCCCGCACCGCAAACGCCCCGGACGAGCCCTGCTGCCCGGCGAAGAAGAAGACAACGCCGAACACCGGAAAGTCCGGGCCCGTGTCGAGCACGCCTTCGCACGCATGAAGCACTACAAAATCCTCCGCGACTGCCGACAGCGCGGCACCGGCCTCCACCACGCCGTCCAAGCAGTCGCCCACATGCACAACCTCGCCCTCGCCGCATGACCAGACCAGCCACAAACCCGGCCCTGACCTGCCCGGACACCACCTTCTGCAACACGCTTTAAGAGTTGTCCCGTAAGTGGTTCCATGGTCGGTGGGCGTCAGAGGAAGGCCAGCGGGACGTCCTTCTCGATACAGATCCGCAGGATGCCCGCCAGCTGGTGGGCATCCTTGATGTGCTGCTGGAGGAGCTGGTCGCCGCCTTCCCGTGCCCACTGGCCGGTGATCGTCTCCAGCCGGACCAGGATCGACGCGCACTCAGTAGGCGAGAGGTCGTCACCTCTGGCATCCGGATGATCGAGGAGTGGCTCCAGAGCGGTGGACACCTCGCTCCACGGACGCTCGCCGCCGAAGCCCCACATCTCGGAGAGGACGAACCCCTCAGCCTCGGCCAGACGCCGCCGGAATGCGGCAAAGCCGCTGTAGGACCACGAGACATCCGGACTGCTGTTGTCTCCGTCGCCCGGGAAAAGAACCAGCCCCATGTACCCTCCCTGCTTGCCGAGCACACAGGATCGAGGACATGGGGCAGCGTCGGCAACTGGGATGATCTTGTTGTGACTGGTGTGATCACGGCGTCGGAGCCGTCCTGGATAGCCCCGTTCACCGGACTGAGCCCGCGCGCCTTCGCCAAGCTGGTGACGGTTCTGCGACGCGAGGGTGCGGACGCGGTCCGCAAGGGCCGGCCGTGGAGTCTTCCGCTGGAGGACCGGCCCCTGCTGGTCGCTGCGTACTGGCGCACGAACCTGACGATGCGGCAGCTCGCCCCGCTGTTCGGGGTGTCCAAGTCGGCGGCGGACCGCATCATCGACCACCTCGGGCCGATGCTCGCGCTCCAGCCCCGTAAGCGATTCGCCAAGGACGCCGTGCTCATTGTGGACGGCACCCTGGTCCCCACCCGCGACCACACCGTCGCCGAGCGGTCGAAGAACTACCGGTACTCCACCAACCACCAGGTCGTCATCGACGCCGACACCCGGCTGGTCGTCGTGGTCGGCCGGCCGCTCGCCGGGAACCGCAACGACTGCAAGGCGTGGGAGGAGTCCGGCGCCAAGGCCGCCGTCGGCAACACCGTCACAATAGCCGACGGCGGCTACCCGGGCACCGGACTCGTCATCCCGCACCGCCTCGAGCGCGGCCAGACCGAACTCCCGGACTGGAAAGAGGCACACAACAAGTCCCACGAGCAGGTCCGCGCGCGCGTCGAGCACGTCTTCGCCCGCATGAAGACCTGGAAGATACTCCGCGACTGCCGCCTCAAAGGCGACGGAGTCCACCACGCCATGCTCGGCATCGCCCGGATGCACAACCTCACCGTCGCCGGCTAGATCAGCGGGCCACACGGCGGCCAGCCCTGCCCGCGGCGATCGGGAGATCATTTACGGGACAACCCTTAGCACGATGGCAGATCATGTCCACTCCACGCCCAGTTCCGAGAGCGCGTCCCGCTGCGGCTCGGTGAGCTGGTCCCGTCGTTGTTTCTGGTTGGCGTACCAGATGCCGAGCGCGAGTTCGTGTTCTTCGCCGTCGACGAGGATTGTTTCGCGGTGCGGCCGACGGACCGTGGTGGTGCCTTCTCGCGCGATGTACTGCGCGAGGGCGGATAGGCCGCGCTGGAAGGCAGCCGACATCGGCCTCTTCGTGGCAGTTTTCGCCGCGGGCGTGGGGGAGGGTTCGGGGGCGGGCTGGATGCCCAGTCGGGTGAGGCGTTGCTGCTGTACTTCGGTGAGGTGGGTCCAGTCGCGGGACTGCCTGTTGATCCATTTGCCGAGGTCGTCGCCGTCGAAGAGGACGCCTGGTTCGATGACCGGTAGGACGCCGTCGGCGTCGACGAGGTCGGCGAGCACCTTGTAGTGGCGTTGCCAGTCCAGTGGCCAGGGGCAGTTCCAGTCGGGGTCGATCGCGGTGAGCTGTGCCACGCGGCGGTCGGCCCGGTCGGTGTCTTTACCGAGGCCGCCTTTCCTGCGGATGTTGGCCATGTGCTGCCCGATCAGCACCAGTTCGCTCTCGCCGCTCTCGATGGCCTCCCACACGGCGTCCTGCCGGGGCGCGAGATGTCCGTGGGCCCGGTGAAAGGAGCGCAACGCGGACAACTTCCTCTCCCAGGCTTCATCACCTGGTTCCCACACCATGCCGGCCTCGTCCAGCAGTTCGCGGCGGTGCTCGTCGAGGAGACCCGCGCGGTAGTTGCGGCGCTGCTCGCTGATCCATGCCCCGAGGCTGAACGACTCGTTGTTGAGGGTCACGGTCGTGTCGTAGGGGACGGCATGTCGGCCGGTGATCCCGTTGTGGGTGCGCCAGTTCTGCAGAGCCTGCCAGCCTTCCAGCCACACGGTGGCGTCGGGGCGGATGACGCGGGTGCGCACGAACGCGGCGATCGTGGACGGGTCGCGCGGGGAGGCGAAGTTCATCATCACGCTCACCGGCTCCGCAGTCTCATCCTCACCGCCCGCCTCGTCCGCGCTGCCGGTGGCGTGGTGCTTCTTCTCCCGGGACTGGCGGGTGAGGGAGCGAGAGGCGAGCTGTTCGACGATGCGTTCGTCGTGGGAGCGCAGGCCTTGGAGGATGTCGACGAGGGGCTGGAAGCTGGCGGAGGCGACCATGTTCGTGGGGTCCTCGCCCGGTTGCAGGAAGACGGGCACGATGATGCGGCAGGTCTTGGCCGTGCCGTCCGGGTTCGGGCGCAGACCGCGGCCGATGTTCTGCACGATCTGCACCATCGACCCGCGAGCGCCGACGATGCACACGGCCTCCACGCCCCGCTCACCGACGATGTCGACGCCCTCGCCGAGAACCCTCACGGAGGCCAGGAAGGCGCGGTGCACGCGCCGACCCGCGGCGTCGATGCCGTTAGCGAACTGGCGCAGGACCTGACGGCGGTCGGCGATGGGGTGATCGCCGCACAACCAGTCAGCCCACACCCGGTCCGCCGGCACATGCAGTTCCTGCGCCAGGTCCTCCAGGCCGGTAGGCAAGGCGTGGATGGAGGATGCGGGACGGGCGTCGGCTTCGGCCAGCGCCCACTCGGACACCTGCGTCTCGTAAAGGTCGGCGGCAGTGGTCGGCAGGTTCGCCGCGAACGCTTTCGCTTCCTCGACCTGCTGGTGGAAGGTGAGGACGGTGCGCAGGTTCAGCTTCGCTGCGTGCTCCAGTAGCGCCGACTGCAGCAGCGCCAGGCGGCGCCCGCGCATCGCGTCCTCGGACAGGCCGACGGAGAAGTCCGGGTCTTCGATCTCGAGCACGTCGATCTCAAAGGGCGCGAGGACGCCGCGTTCTACTGCCTCGGACAGGCCGAGTTCGTAGATCCGCTCGCCGAAGACGCCGTCGGGATCGGACGCCATCGTCGCGAGCGCGACTTCTTCGCCGTCGCGGCCGCGGGCGGGCCGCGCCGGTGCGAGGATCCGCGGTGTCGCGGTCAGATACAGGCGAAAGGCGGCGGGGATGCGCTCGTTGTCATGGATCGCTGCCCACGGCTTCCCCAGATCACCAGCGGTTCCGTGCGCCTCGTCGACGACAGCAAGGTCGAACGGGGCCAGCTGCTGCCCGTACACCGAAGGGCCGCCGGCGAGGGCGGTCTCCAGCGGGCCGCGGACCCGGCCGGACGGATCATGCGGGTCGTCGCGGTCGACGAGGGAGGCGTAGGTGGCGAGCACGACGACCGGGCCGGTTCCGGCCCACAGGGCGAGCTGGATCGGGTTCGTCGTCGTCCGTACCCCCAGAGCGTCGAGGACCTCGTCCTTCTCGATCGAGCACACCGCCACCATGGGCGCCGTGTGCCCGACCCGGCGCCACGATTCAGCGGTCTGCACCAGCAGCTCAAGGGTGGGCACCATGACGAGGATCCGGCCGTGCCGGTGGAGGTCCAGGGCTGCGGAGGCGGCCGTGTACGTCTTGCCGGATCCGGTGGCGGAGACGACCGTTGCCCGCCCACCACGCTCACGTGGCGCGGAGCGTGCAGAAACTGCACCGGCCCTGATAATCCGCCGCTTCGCTTCCACCTGGTGCTCACGAAGCTGAATCACGAGCCATTTCCTCTCCTGAACCATGAATCCCAGGCTATCGACATCGGACTGTGCGGACTGTGCGGGATCTGCGAACGGACGCCGGTCGGAACGGGGCCCAGCCCAGCCGGAATCGGCAGGCCGGGTGCGTGGGAGCCAGATCCGGGCGGCGACGGCTCCGCGGCCGGAGTGCGGCCGCCGTCCTGCTCCGCGCATCGCGTCGATCGGCATGTCGTCGACCCTCAGGAAGTAGTCCACTGCGGGGCGGTATGGGTCCAGTCTTTGTCCCATGCGGCGAGATTGCGCCGCTCCAGCACGCGACTGGCGTAGCCGTACAGGGCGGCGCCGGCGAGCGGGACGGTCATGGCGGCGAGGAGAGCGCACCCCATGGTGCGGCTGTTGATCTGCTGTGGGGTGAGGGGAGGGTCGGTGATCTTTCCTTCGTCGCTGACCCATACGCGGACGGCGCTGTCGGCGGGGAGTCCGGGCCGGACGTCGCTCTTTGCGGTGCGGGTGTGTCCGCGGGGGTCGGTGAAGCGGACGGTCACCGGATACAAGGCATGCTTCGCTTCGTCCGATCCCGGTTCGGGGTGACGGGGGGCGTCGTCGACGAGGACGGCAGGGGTGGCGTGCCGTGTGCTGGCCTGGTGCCGGGCGGCCTGCTGGTAGTGGCGGTGCGCGGTCTCTTTGGCAAGGACCGTTGCGGCGGGTGTGGCGGCCAGAGTGGCCAGGAAGAGGCTGAGGGCGATCCAGGCTTGTAGCAGGTCTGAGCGGCGGCGCAGGGGATTGCGCCGCCATCGCCAAAGAAGGACGCGGGAGTGCTCTTCAGGTGGCGGCTGTGCCAGGGGGATCTTGCTGGTCACGCCGTCTCTCCTTTCCGAGGGCTTGGTAGGCGGAGCGGGTTGGGGGCGTCCGTGGTGGGGGCGGGGGTGGTGGGTCAGTCCGGGCGCCGGGATGTTGTGCGCATGACGCCCGCTGAGGGGTGGGCGCAGGCACCCATCAGGAGTTTGGCGGCGCCTCGGACGGCGGCGGTGTGCGGGGCGGGTACCGGGCTGACAGGGGCGTGGAGTCGCTCTGCCAGCTGGTGGGTGATGTCGGGGCGCAGGGCACCTCCGCCTGCTAGGAGTGCGCCTGCCCGCAGGGCGTCGAGTGTCTGGGACGTGCTGTCCCGCTCGAGCATCGCGGTCACCATCGCAACTACCGCGTCAGTGATCTGTGCGGGCGGAGTGCGGCTGTCCAGGTCGCTGGTGCCCAGCGCGGTATGGCGGGCGTCGGTCACTGCGCCGTCGGTGAGGAGGGTGACCTCGGTGAGGTGGGCGCCGAGGTCGATGACGAGCAGGGGGCGGGTCAGGTCGGCTGCGGCGGCTTCGGCCACTGCACGTGCGGTGGGGATGGTCAGCACGGTGTGCGGGCGCAGGATCTCGACCGCGGTGCGGGCCGAGGCCCGGTAGGTGACTCCCCCCAGGACGGGAGCGGCAATGACGATCAGCCGACGGCCGAAGCGGGGCAGGTGGTGGCCGAGTAGACGGTCGAGCATCCGTGCGGTTCCGGCTGTGTCGATGATGGTGCCGCGCTGGATGGGGTAGATGACGCCATCGCCGGGGAACGTCACCGTGGGCACGTCAAGGACGCTTCCTCTGCCGGATATCCAGGCCCGGGTGCGAGCGCTGCCGAGGTCGAGGGCGATGCCGGAGCACTGGCGGAACAGGGGCCCAGGCCAGCGCGGGGCAGTCAACGTGCGAGGGCGGGGTGGGGTGGTCACCGTTGGGCCTCTCTGACGTGTTGGCATCGAGCGCAGTAGCGGGCTTGCGGCACGATCATCAAACGTTCACGGGCGATGGGCTGACGGCACAGGTGACAGGCGCCGTAGCGGCCGTCGTCCATGCGTGCGAGGGCTGCCTCGACGTCGGCGAGGACCATGCGCGCGGAGGCGGCGAGTTTGATACGTACCTCGATCTGGGAGGCGGCCTGTCGGTCAAGGGGAGCGTCGGTGCGGGGCGCGGCGGTGTCTGCGATCTGCTGCAGCTGCTCCTGGCGGAACAGTCGCTGATCGTGCAGGTTTTCGCGCAGGGCCGCGAGGTCGTCGATGGACAGGATTGTGTTGCGGTCGCCGATGATCTGGTGGTTCACCACTTCACCCCTTGGGCAGGGCGGGAGAGGGAGGCTGGGTGAGCGTCAGGCGGTGGTGCGCTGACAGGGGACGCAGAACCGTGTGTAGGGCAGGATTTCCAGGCGCTCGACCGGGATCGGCGTGGAGCAGGTCTGGCAGATTCCGTAGCGTCCGTCGTGGATGCGGGTGAGGGCGGCCTCGATTTCGTTGAGGACGCGCACGATGGTGTCTTTCTGTGCCGACATCATGTGCTTCTCGGCGCTCTGCCCGGCCTCGTCAAGGGCTTGCAGCTGTGTCAGTCGGGAGTTGCGTTCGTGTTCGAGGCGCTGGCGGGCCTCGTGCGCTGTCAGACGCTCGGGGCGAGACTCGATCCGGGCTGTATCAAGCGACATGGTGGGTCCTTTCTCCATGCGGGGGTGCCGGCCGGGACGGCTCGGGGCGATGACCGGGGGTCATGGTCGGCGGGCCGTCGCCCCCAATGTGAGCGATACGGCGCGTCAATCCCATCGGGCGCGATACCCATTTGCGGCAGATCTCGAGGACCACTCGCGGTGTGGGCAGTCCATGGTCCGGAAATGGGCATCACGGCCCATCGACGGGTGGGGTTCGTGACCGGCATGCTGGCGGCAGTCCGGTCGAGGTCAAACTGCAGCTCACGCTTGGGTACGCGGTGGCCGACAGTAGAAGCAAGGCCGTGTTACGAAGAAAGGCGTCATCCGGGTGTCTCTGTTCTGGCGGATCTTCGCGCTCAACGCGATGGTGCTGGGTGCCGCCACTGCCCTGCTGCTGTGGGCTCCGGTGACCGTCTCGGTACCAGTCGTTCTGACCGAGGCGATCATTCTCGTGGCCGGTCTGGTGATCATGCTGGTCGCCAACGGGGCGCTGCTGCGGATCGGACTCGCTCCGCTCGGCCGGCTCACGAGGCTGATGACCACCGTCGACTTGCTGCGCCCGGGACAGCGCCTGCCGGTGCACGGCCACGGCGAGGTCGCCGACCTGGTCCGCACCTTCAACGCCATGCTGGAGCGGCTGGAACGCGAGCGGGCGACCAGTAGCGCCCGCGTCCTGCTCGCCCAGGAAGGCGAACGGCGCCGCATCGCCCAGGAGCTCCACGACGAGGTCGGACAGAGCATGACGGCGATCCTGCTCGCGCTGAAGCGGGCGGCGGACGAGACGGACGAACCCCTACGAGGTGAGTTGCGGCAGGTCCAGGAGATCACCAGGGAGAGCCTGGACGAGGTACGGCGCCTGGTGCGCCGGCTGCGGCCGGGTGTGCTGGAAGATCTCGGTCTGATCAGCGCGCTGACCTCACTGACCACCGAGTTCGCCACGCACACCGGTCTTCACGTGCAGCGCCGATTCGATACCGACTTGCCGGCGCTGGATCAGGAGACGGAGCTGGTGTTGTACCGCGTCGCCCAGGAGACCATGACCAACGTGGCGCGACACGCCGAGGCGGACAGGGTCGAGGTGAGGCTGCGTCACACCGAGGGCGTGGTGGTCCTGTCGGTGGCCGACAACGGCCGAGGGACGGGTATCGCGCGCGAAGGGGCGGGCATCCGCGGGATGCGCGAGCGGGCCCTGCTCATCGGGGCCACGCTGGACATCACCTGCCGGCCGCAGGCCGGTACACAGGTGCAGCTGACCGTGCCCGTACCCGGGGAGCCACGCACATGACCGATACGACGCCGATCCGTATCCTTCTCGCCGATGATCACGCGCTGGTGCGGCGGGGTGTACGGCTCATCCTCGACCGCGAACCGGATCTGCAGGTTGTCGCGGAAGCCGGAGATGGCGCGGAGGCCGTCGACCAGGTCCGGACCCACGACGTCGACCTCGCCGTACTGGACATCGCCATGCCCCGGATGACCGGTCTGCAGGCCGCCCGGGAACTCCTCGCGCTCAAGCCGGCGCTGCGCGTGCTGATGCTGACCATGCACGACAACGAGCAGTACTTCTTCCAAGCACTGAAGGCCGGGGCCAGCGGATACGTCCTCAAGTCTGTGGCCGACCTCGACCTGGTTGCCGCGTGCCGTGCCGCCATGCGCGACGAGCCGTTCCTCTACCCGGGCGCGGTCACCGCCCTCATCCGCAACTACCTCGACCGCGTCCGCCACGGCGAGGAACCGCCCGACCAGGTCCTGACACCCCGAGAAGAAGAGGTCCTCAAACTCGTCGCCGAAGGCCACTCCTCGAAGGAGATCGCCGAGATGCTCGTCATCAGCATCAAAACCGTGCACCGGCACCGGGCGAACATCCTTCACAAACTCGGCCTGCGTGACCGCCTCGAGCTCACTCGCTACGCAATCCGGGCCGGCCTCATCGAACCCTGAACCTCCCAGAACCGCCTCAAGGGTCCAGCTGCCACTCCCCAGCCGGAACCTTGAGGCCCCGCTTGCCCGCTGCGACCAAACACCGACACCTACCGATGAGGGGCGGGGCATGGCACGCATTACGCACACCGCCCCGCGCGCCGGAGGCATCGGCCCGGCAGCCGTGATCGCCGCTCTGCTTGCCGTCCTCGCCGCCCTGCTCAGCGCGTCAACACACGGCAGCACCCGCTCTGGTGTGCCAGACACTGCGGTGGTCGCTTCCGCGGCACTGCCGGCCGGCAGTGGATCCTTTGCGGACGACGGACGTTTCGCCACGGACAGCGCCGCCGTCCGAAGCCATCGCGACGCGCCCGGCGAGCGTCCTTCACCGCCGGCCCCCGCCACTCTCGCCCCGTACAGCACGGCCGATAGTCCACCGCAGGCCGCCTTCCCACCGCTGCCGGCGCTGCGTCCACCTGCCGCCGCACAACCGGCGGACTGTCACCAGATGCGGGCACCACCTCCACCGACAGGCACCTGACACCCCCTTCCCCTCGTCTTCCCTGACCGCGGCCACTGGCCTGGCCGCGGCGTGCCTGCCGGAGGTCCGCTGTGCGCCGATCCGTGCGCATCCGAGGGCTGTTCGCCCTCGCTGCTGTTGCCCTGTCCTTGTACATCGCACTCACCACACCCGTCCAACTCGGGCTCGATCTGCGCGGCGGCACGCAGATCGTGCTGGAAACCCGGCCTACCGCCGCCACAGAGTCCGACAGCGAGGCCACCGACCGCACCGTGGAAGTGCTGCGCGGCCGTATCGATGCGCTCGGCGTCGCCGAGCCCACGATCGCGCGCTCCGGCGACAACCGGATCGTCGTCGAACTGCCCGGCGTCCAGGACCCCACCAAGGCAGCCGACGTTCTCGGCCGTACCGCTCAGCTCACCTTTCACCAGGTGATCGGAACCGCGAAGACCAACGAGGGCACTCCAAAGCCGCTGCCCAAGCGGCCCCGACAGCACGTCCTGGCAGACGAGTCCGGCCAACTCCTGCGCCTGCAGGCATCCTCACTGACCGGCAGCGACGTCAAAGAAGCCATCGCCCGGTTCGACCAGCAGGGCGGCGCCGGATGGCACGTCACCGTCGATTACGAAGGCCCCGGCCGCGACGGGTGGGCCCAACTGACAGGACAGGCTGCCTGCCATCCCGCGGGCGACCCGGCCCGCCGGGTCGCCATCGTCCTCGACGACAAGATCATCTCCTCGCCACAGGTCGACCCCTCGGTGTCCTGCGACTCGGGCATCAGCGGCGGCTCCACGCAGATCACCGGATCCTTCACTGCCGACGAAGCCAAGGAACTGGCCCTGCTCATCAACGGCGGCGCCCTGCCTGTCCCCGTCGAAACGGTCGAACAACGCACCGTCGGCCCCACCCTGGGCGCCCAAGCCATCACAGCCAGCCTCTGGGCCGCCGCCATCGGCACCGCACTGACAGCCCTGTTCATCAGCGCCGTGTACCGGCTCATGGGCCTGCTGGCCGCCGCCGCTCTGGTCTGCTACGGCCTGATCTCCTACGCGGCCCTGGCCGCTCTCGGCGCCACCCTCACCCTGCCCGGACTCGCCGGATTCGTCCTGGCCATCGGCATGGCCGTCGACGCCAACATCCTCGTCTTCGAACGCGCCCGCGAAGAATACGCCGCGCGCCACCGCCCCACCCCACGCTCGTCGCTCACCGCCGGCTTCCGCGGAGCCTTCAGCGCGATCGCCGATTCCAACATCACCACCCTGATCGCCGCCGGACTGTTGTTCTTCCTCGCCTCCGGGCCAGTCCGTGGCTTCGGAGTCACCCTTGGCATCGGCGTCCTCGCCTCCATGCTCAGCGCACTGGTCATCACCCGCGTGCTCGCCGACTTCGCCGCAGCCCGCGCCTGGGTGCGCCGCCGCCCTCGCCTCACAGGCATCGCTCACACCGGCACTGTCCGCGACCGCCTCAACCGCAGAAACCCCCACCTGATGCGCCACCCCCGCCGGTGGCTGGCCGCTTCCCTCGCCGCGCTCGCCCTGGCTGTCTTCGGCATTGCCCTTCGCGGCCTGGACTTCGGCATCGAGTTCACCGGCGGCCGCCTCATCGAATACTCGACCGCCGCTCCCGTCGACCCCGACCGGGCACGCACCGCTCTCGCCGAGGCCGGATTTCCCCGCGCTGTAGTCCAGGCATCCGGTGACCATCAACTGACCGTCCGCACCCACGAGCTGAGCAACGCACAAGCAGCGCAGATCGGAGAAGCCGTCAGCAATCTGACACCGAGCGCGAACAAGCTGCGCGACGAGGCCATCGGACCCAGCCTCGGCAAGGAACTACGCCAAAGCGCCCTCATCGCCCTCGCTGTCGCCCTCGGAGCACAGCTCATCTACCTCGCAACACGCTTCCGCTGGCTGTTCGGAGCCTCCGCGATCGCCGCCCTCGCCCACGACGTAGTGATCCTCATCGGCATCTTCGCCTGGCTCGGGAAACCCGTCGACGGCGTCTTCCTCGCCGCGCTCCTGACCGTCATCGGCTACTCCGTCAACGACTCCGTCGTCGTCTTCGACCGGATCAGAGAACTCAGCCGCCGCAACCGCGAAACGCCCTTCCACCACATCGCCAACCAGGCACTCCTTCAGACCCTGCCCCGCACCATCAACACCGGCATGGGCGCCGCCTTCATCCTTACCGCCCTGACCGTTCTCGGCGGCGACTCCCTCACTGACTTCGCCCTCGCCCTGCTCATCGGCCTCGCCGTCGGCACCTACTCCTCCATGTTCACCGCCACACCCATTGCCATCGAACTTCACAACGCACGTAGGCGCAGCCCGACGCCTTGCACTGCTGCAAGCGCGAGCGAACGCTCGGGTTCCTGAAACCCCCGGTGAAACCCGGGCGGGAGTGAGCCGGCCGACTTCTCCAGCGGCAGGCTCTCGGTGAGCGTGGTGACCAGATGATGGGTTTCGAGGCAGCACCTCCCGTACCGTTCCCACGATCACCCGGGATGACCCGCCCGTGGCGTTTGTGCCCACCAGACCAGGCTGGATTCCCTTCCAGCATGGCTTGCTACATCCGTGCAAGGCCATCCTGCGCTGTGCGTCCACGGGCACGGACGATGGGCATCTCAGGAATGATCCGGAACGGTGGCCTGTGGGAGGCGGTCGGCCATTGCCGGCCGATCCGGTGTGTGGAAGGACAGCGCCCTCGAAGGGGGCGGGGAGAAGAAGGAGAGGACTCCTGGTCGTCTCTGTGCGCTGCGCTGGATTCAGGCGAGTAGGTCGATCTTCTGTCCGATGCCTTGCTGTTCTGCCTGCTGGTAGGCGAGCCATGCCAGCGTGAGGTCTTGCCAGGGGAGTCCGACGGGCGCGTAGACGGAGCGGTCCGTCGAACCGGTACGTCCTGGATGGTCCCCGCGCGCAGAACGTCACCGAGTGTGGCCTGAGCAGCGGAGGCCGGAAGGCCGGCGGTCGCCAGAAGGCCTGTGATCGCGGCGAGTTCTCGGTCATCGAGCGTCCGGCCCGGACCGGCAATCCCCGGCCGCTCCCGGCGAGCCGGCTGCGCCCGGTCCTGGGCCAGAGTGCGGGGACATCGCTGCCTGCTGGTGGGCGACGACATCGTGCGCCCGCCCCGCACGCGATCGACTTGACGGCGCTGCGAGCCTTGCGGTCCCGCACGGACGTGGAAGCCCTCGATCTCACTGCCAACCGGCTGCGCCGCCTCCCGGAGGCGTTCGCCAAGGCGGCCCACGACTCCCGCGTCCGCGCGGACCGCCAGGGAAGAGAACAGAACGCAACGATGCGGTGGCTCCACTCCACCGAGTAGCGGCGGACAGCACTGGCAGACAAGCGGGCAGGTGCCGTCGGCGTACTCTTCGGTTTCCATCACACCGTTGCAACGGCCTTTGGAGGCAACGGGGTTGCCCTCGCACTGCACCACTCCGGGCTGCTCTTGTCGGACTCGCTCTGAACTCCGTCGCCAGTCAGCAGGTCCGTGGGTTCGTGTCGCCGTATTGATCGGCCGAGTGCAGCAGTTCGATGACGCGCTCCTCGTACCGGACGCGGGCCGGGGAGAAGTTGTACGGCATCTTGCCGATGGCTTCCGTCGCGCTCATCCTCGTCCCGTCCCCTTCTTCGCTCGCGTGCTCGTCCTGCCGATCCAAGAGGACATCGAGGGCCTCTTCCAGGCAGGATCTTTCGATGGTGGCTTCCATGGCGGACTCGTGATCACATCGCTGGGCGGCCAGGTCTTCGATGCGGGGGTCGTCGGGGGACATGGTGTCGTCCAGGACAGCCTCGGCCTCGGCCAGGCGGTCCTCCTCGGTCCGCAGCTCGGGGTGGGTGGCCAGGACGATGAACCGGTTGGCCTGGATAGCGGCGCCCAAAGGGCCGAAGATGCGCTCCGTGACCAGGAGAGTATCGAGGTCGGCGGAGCGCAGGGCTCCGGGCGGTAGATCGCGCAGGCGGCCAGTGACCAGCGGTGAGAGCAGGCCCAGGGGGCTGCCCACCTCACGGAGACGTTTCACGGCGGCCCGTTGGGCCTCGATGGCGGCCGCCTTGGAAGTGAGGGACTCCTCCAGGCGGGCCAGAGACTGTTCGATGCCGGTGGCGCCCTTGAGGGCGGCGTGGATGTCATCCAGGGAGATGCCCGCATTGGCCATCCTGCGGATCCACAGAAGGCGGATCATGTCGTCGTATCCGTAGCGGCGGCGGCCATCGCTGCCGCGTTTCGGTTCGGCGAGGAGCCCGATGGCGTGGTAGTGGCGGATGGCACGGGGCGTGGTCCCGGCGAACGCGGCGGCATCGCCGATCTTGATTCGGCGAGGCATC
This sequence comes from Streptomyces sp. AM8-1-1, assembly GCF_032229325.1. Taxonomy (NCBI): domain Bacteria; kingdom Bacillati; phylum Actinomycetota; class Actinomycetes; order Kitasatosporales; family Streptomycetaceae; genus Streptomyces; species Streptomyces sp. AM8-1-1. Next base: position 139,569 of record NZ_CP135086.1, on the reverse strand, counting down.
GCAGGAAGGGGCATGTGAGGGAACCTCTCAATGTCGTGCTCGCCGCCTACTGGACCACATGCCGCTACGGCACATGCAACCCTCGTCCAAGGAGAGGAGTCGGTGCAGGGCTGGGTGTTGTCGGACAGCGCGGTCACGGGGTAGTCGCTGAGTTCCGCGATGGCTGGCAGCAGCCTCGGCAACTGCTCCACCTCGGCGCGAGCCGCGCGGCCCAGCCGTCGTCCCGCGCCTGCCTCCGTCGCATGGCGTCGGCTCTCACCGGCCTGCCCTCGGCGAGGCTGTGAGGTGCTGGAGGCTTGCATCACCGGCGGGACTGTGGCCGTCGCGCAGAGATTCGCCCGCGTCCTCGGCTGCGCCATTCGGCCCCGGTTCGCTCGCGCGCCGTGCCAGCCCGAGGTGTTGTGGACGGGATGCGTGCCGAGGTCCAGCGCTTGGGTGGCGTCGGGCCCTCAACCGGGGAAGGACATGACATGCACATATCTGCACCTGTGGCGAGCCGTGGGCATCATGCCGCGGTCCTCGCCGCGGTGGTGATCTGCTCGACCGTGTTTACCGGACTGGTTCACGCTCCGGCCGGGGGCGCGCCGTCTCCTTCCGTGCCCGCCCCGCAGCTGGACTGGAAACCCTGCGTCCAGGGCAGTCCGTTCGACTGCGCGACCGCGAAGGTCCCGCTCGACTACGACGACGCGGGCGGCCGCACCATCGAACTCGCCGTCGTGAAACGGAAGGCCACCGGTTCCGGACAGCGCATCGGCACCTTGTTCTTCAATCCTGGCGGCCCCGGCGGCCCGGGAACAGTCCAGATGCCACAGAACTACGAGTCCTTCCCGCGCGAGGTGCGGGAGCGGTTCGACATCGTCAGCTGGGACCCCCGCGGCATCGGCAACAGCACCGCGGTGAACTGCTTCGCGAGTCCCGAGGAAGCCGCAGGCTGGGCTGCGAGGAAAGCGGCAGGCTTCCCGGTGGGAGAGAAGGAGCGTGCGGCGTTCACCGCCGCGTACGAGGAACTGGGCCGGCGCTGTGAGCAGCGTGACCCCGAGCTCCTGCGCCATGTGTCGACCGCTGAGAACGCTCGCGACCTCGACCAGCTTCGCAAGGCGGTGGGTGAGGAGCAGCTCACCTATTACGGGATCTCTTACGGCACGTACCTGGGCGCGACGTACGCGAACCTCTTCCCCGGCAGGGTCCGCGCCATGGTCTTCGACGCCAACTGGGACCCGCAGGCGTGGACGAATAACGCTTCCGACGAGGCCGCCCGGACCACGTCGTTCCAGCGGTTGGGCTCCGGCCGCAGCGCCGCGGAGACCGTGAACCGGTTCCTCGCGTTGTGCGGGTCCACAACGACCGCCCGCTGCGCGTTCTCCGCCGGCAGCCCGAAAGCGACCCAGGACAAGTACGACCAGCTGCTGCAGCGGCTCCGAAAGGATCCCGTGGGCTCGTGGACCTACGCCGGCACCGTGGCTGACGTGGTGCACAGCCTCTACGACGTCCAGCTCGGGGGGACGGAACTCGCCGACAGGCTGCAGGACCTGTGGCAGGGCCGCGTCCCGGTGCCGTCTCCTCTCCCGCCCCCGCCACCGGTCCCCAACCCGAATCCGTACCTGGGCGAGGAACAGAGCACCGCGGTCTTCTGCGGCGACAGCCCCAACCCGCGGGGCCCCGGTGCATACGGCACCCTGGCTGAGGCTGCGGCGACCCGTGCGGGGGACACCGGACGGTACTGGATTTGGGCGTCCGCGGGCTGCGCCTCGTGGCCGGCGGTTGCCGAGGACCGTTACCGCGGCCCGTGGAACAAGCCCACGGCGAACCCCATTCTGGTGGTCGGGAACACCTACGATCCCTCCACGCCCCTGTCGGCTGCGCAGGCTATGGCGAAGGAGCTGGCCAATGCCCGCCTGCTGACCCACGACGCGGTCGGGCACACGGCATTGTTCAACCCCAGCAACTGCGTCAACGCTTACACAAGCCGCTACCTCATCGACGGCGCCCTCCCGCCGACCGGAACCATGTGCCGCCAGGACGCGCCTCCCTTCGCCGCGCCCAAGCCCCGCGGCGGTGTGGGCACCGGCGGGGGCGGGTTGGCCGTCGCCGCGCCGTAGGGCGGCATCGCCCGTCAGGCCGCATGAGCGCTTCGGCAAGCCCGCGTCCGCCCCGGCTGCTGCGCCTCGTCCACCACCGCGAGGTCGAAGCCTGCCACCCCCCGTTGCCCCGTAGAGCTGCTCCCCGCGGGTTCGTGGAACGTTCCTGCTGATGGTCCTCCCGTGGAGAAGTGCGCCCCTCAAAGCTCGCTGATCCAGGTTGGCGGTGCATCGCTGAGTTGTCGGATGGATTGCCGGGCGGGGGAGTGCTTGTGGCTGGGTTCGTGGAGGTCGGTGCAGTCTCGGTTCTGACATGCACCCGGGGTCCGGAGGGGAACGAAGACGTACGGGGTGAGGGCGGGAGTCAGGACGGCGTCTCGGGCACGGAGCCCGTGAGGGGGAGGGTCCGGGTGTGGCGGTGTTGACGCCGAGCGTGTCTTTGCCCGGTGCTGGGGCGTTGGTGTGACGTGTGCAGGGGGCGTGGCGTGGAATGCCTTCATGGGCGTGTGCAGGTCGGCGGCCCCGGGGTCGGCCCGGCGCCCGGGGCCGATCTGGTGCGGCTCCGTTGCTTTTTCCAAGTCCGTACGGCTCGGCTGCCCGTCCGGCCTACGCGGCATCATGGGGCGGTAGGGCGTGCATGGTCGTGTCGTCGTACGCCGGCGAAGTTGGGTACGTGGTGCACACGGAACGGTGAGAAGGAAGTACGAAGGTGACGGCAACAACCGGTGACATCCAGCAGGCTGCGGGGGTGCTGCGAGCTGGCGGCCTGGTGGCCTTGCCGACCGAGACCGTCTACGGTCTGGGCGCGAACGCCGAGGACCCCGCGGCCGTTGCTCGGATCTTCCAGGTCAAGGGGCGGCCGCCTTCTCACCCGCTGATTGTGCACATCGCCGCCGCGGACCAGTTGGACGACTGGGTTGAGGAAGTGCCTCTGACGGCGCGTCTGCTGGCCGAACACTTCTGGCCCGGGCCGCTGACCCTGGTCCTGCGACGCGGTCGGCGCGTGCCGCTGGAGGCGACCGGTGGTCTGGAGACGGTGGCAGTGCGCGTTCCCGACCACTCGGTGGCTCTCGCCCTGCTGTCGGCGTTCGGCGGCGGCGTCACGGCACCGTCCGCCAACCGCTTCGGCTCGGTCAGCCCCACCACCGCGCACCACGTCCGGGCGGAGCTCGGTGACGGTGTCGACTTCGTCCTGGACGGTGGGTCCTGCGAGGTCGGTGTCGAGTCGACCATCGTCGACGTCACGGGCGAGACACCGGCGATCTTGCGCCCCGGAGGGGTGACGCGCGAGGACCTCGAAGCGGTACTGGGGCGCCCGCTCTCTGTGCCTTCCACCAGCGGTGTGCGGGTGCCGGGCCAGCATCCCTCGCACTACGCACCGCGGGCGCGGGTTGTTCTCGTCGAGGCGGAGGAGGTCGTCTCCGAAGCCGAGCTCGCCCAGGAGGAGGGGCACCAGGTCGGTGTCTTCCTTCCCCCGCCCCTCGCCGGTGCTGCGGTCAGAGCGCACGCCGTGGTGGCCCTGCCCGAATCGCCGGCGGCTTACGCGCAGGGGCTGTACGGGTTCTTGCGTGAGCTCGACCAGCAGGGGTGCAACCTCATCGTCGCGTCACTGCCGTTGGAGGAGGGGCTGGGGCTGGCCATCGCCAACCGGCTTCGCCGGGCCGCAGGGCCCCGGCCTTCTGCCTGAGCGGCAAGACCGGCAGCGAGCACCACGTGATCGTCGAGGCTCACGGCCGGCACGCGGACCGGCGGCAACCGCAACGACGTGACGCAGCTGATCCCACTGATCCGAGCGTTCCCGCTGATCGGAGGCAAACGCGGCCAGCCGCTGCGCCGCCCGGAGCACCTCTACGCCGACCGCGGCTACGACCGCGAGAGCGATCGCGACCAGGTCCGACGGTTCGCAATCACCCCGCACATAGCTCGGCGCAGCACCTAACACGGCTCCGGACTCGGCGTAGACCGCTGGGTCGTGGAAGGCTCCATCGCACTACTGCACTGGTTCCGCCGCCTACGCATCCGCTGGGGGATCCGCGACGACATCCACCAGGGCTTCAGCACACTCGGTTGTGCCGTCATCTGCTGCCGACGACTGAGGAGCCCGCTCTGATTCCAGGCCAAAGTAGGGTGGAATCCCGTGTCGCAACTAGCGCAAGGAGGCGGAATGCTCGCCAACTCGTCGGCGCTGGCGGCCGGAAGGCGTCATTCGGTCGGACGGCGCTGCGATGGAACCGTTCTCGCCGTGGGCAATACCGCAGCTGCTGAATGTCGTGTCGAGCGATGGGAAGACGTCGTAGCGGTGGCAGCTGGCAACGTCCATTCCGCGACGAACACGGGCAAGGCTCACACTGTTGGACTCCGGTCGGACGGCACGGTGCTGGCAACGGGGTGGAATGGCGATGGGCAATGTGATGTCGCAGGATGGCGAGGCGTTACGGCCGTGGCAGCAGGCTGGCGCCGCACGCTCGGGCTACTCGCGAATGGCCGCGTGCTAGCAGTTGGCCGGAGTTCAGAAGGACAGTGCGACGTGGAGTCCTGGCGCGACATGGTCGTCGTCTCGTGTGGTGACTGGCACTCGGTCGGCGTCAGGTCAGATGGCTCTGCACTGGCCGCGGGGAACAACCGACGAGGGCAGTGTGACGTTGAAGGGTGGCGTGACCTGGTCGCTATCTCGGCCGGGTACCTCCATACCGTCGGCCTCAGAGCCGACGGGCGGGCAGTGGCCGCCGGAGACCGGGTAGCCGGGGCGTGCGAGGTCGATGAATGGGAAGACGTGGTGGCGATCGGTGCGGGCAGTTACCACACCGTCGGGGTCACTGCGTCCGGGCGGGTCCTCGCCGTGGGTGACAACAGCTACGGACAGTGCGAAGTCGGCGATTGGCGCGACATCGTCGCCGTGGCGGCCGGTTCAACGCACACCCTCGGCCTGCGTGACAACGGCACAGTCGCGGCCGCAGGGAACAATGACGACAGACAGTGCGAAGTCGATGCTTGGTCCGGAATGCAGCCTCCTAGGCCTCCAGGCCGCGCCAAGGCGACCTGACACGCCATATGCCGTACGACATCGAAAAGACGGACGAGCAGGGGCGTGCGGAGTTGAAGCCTGAGGAGTACCGGGTCCTACGCCGCGCCCACACCGAGACGCCGTTCACCGGCGAGTACACCGACATGAAGACGGAGGGCGTCTACGCGTGCCGCGCCTGCGGTGCCGAACTCTTCACCTTCAGGGAAAAGTTCGACTCCCGGTGCGGCTGGCCGTCCTTCTTCGGCCCGAAGGACTCCGACGCCGTCGAGTTGTCCGAAGACCGGTCGTACGGCATGGTGCAGACCGAGGTACGCTGCGCCCGCTGCGGACCTCACCTCGGGCACGTATTCGAGGGTGAGGGATGTCCGACCCCGATCGACGTCGCTGAAGAGTGCTGCTCGCGCCAACGCCAGCAGGAGAATGGATCGCAGGCGTCCTGGGTCAGCTGGTCGGCGAAATCACACAGGCCAGCAGCCAGCAACTGTGAAGAAGAAGCTAGCGTCCTTGCCGCCAAGCGCCTCACCAAGTACGCCTAGTCGTCACGGTCGAGCGGTGGCCTGAGGGCTGGCGAGTCATTCGGGACGACCCGCAGAGCAAGCGCTGCTGACGGACGTCCGTGCACTGCGGTTGTGGCTGCCCGGGTCTTGGATAGCGCAGTAGCTGACACTGCGCAGTGACTGTTCCTGAAGCGCAGGGTCGTGGTTGCGGGCGGTACGAGATCTGGGGCCACAGGCAACGATCTGGTCAATGTCACGCTGCTGCCGGACTGGCGGGTCAATTCTGTGGAGATGGACTGGCTGCCCGTTGCGGGGACTGTACTCGGCACGCTGATCGGCTCGGCCGGAGCGATCACCTCTCAGCATGTGACTAACCGGACCGCTGAACGAAGCGCACGTCGAGCGCGCGCAGACCAGGTCCGCGCCGAGCGGAAGGCTGCGATTCAGGAGTTCGTCGAGGTCTATCAGGGGATCGAGCGTGTCATCAGCAGCGGTGATGATCGGCCGGGTGAGCTGATCCATCGCATGTGGTCGCTGCGCAACAATCTGATACTGGTCGCCTCGGAAGAGCTCTACGACGCGGTGACTGACCTCGCAAACGCTCTTGGCCATACCTACTGGCACGGGACGCCGGACGGTAGTGAACCCTGGGAGCACCTTGGCGGTGTCCGGCGCCGATTCCTTGAGGCGGCGCGCGTTGAGGTGCGCCCTGACCTCCCAGGGAAGTGATTGACGGAGCGCTCCATCGGCCACCTTCCAGGCGACGCCGCCCGAAGCTCTCTCGCATGCACGCATAAGCCCCGATCGAGTCCCGGATTCGTGATCCGGAGCTCGCTGAGATGGGTCTGGGTGGTGAAGTTGCACGCTACTGCCGGGAATCAGTTTGTCCAGGTCTTGATCTGAGCGGCGACTTCCCGCACCGGGAGCCCGTCCCGGGCGGCGCGGGCTAGCGGGAGAACGGTGTTCAGGCCAGGGCTCACCGGCAGGCTGCACGCCGACAGGTACGCCGCGGTCACGGTGGCCGCGAACAGCAGGTTCCTCACCTCCAGGCTCGGGTTTCTCGCCAGCTCGCACAGCAGCGCCGCGGCCTTGTGATGGGGCTCGGGGTAGACGTCGTGGTCAAGGATTTCCGCCCGGTGACGTGCTTCCGCCGCGACTGGCACGCCGTAGTCGACGACCTGGGGATCTCCCGGGATCTGCTGGGCCACTGCCAAGATCCAGGCGAGATCGATTCGAGGATTCACGCGGCGTCCCTCGGCGCGCTCTCTGCCAGTCCCTCCGAAGGACCGGGGTACCGGTCCTCGCCGACCTCCGCCTCGAACTCTTCCGTGTACGCGGCGATGAACGCCGCGGCGCCGGCCATGAAGGCGGCACGCGACTGGTTCACATCCGCCTCGATCAAGTCGGCCACGTACCCCTGCAGGCTCAGACCGCGGCGCTTGGCCCGGTCCTCGGCGGCCGCCTTGACGGCTTCGTCCAGTCGGATATTCGTTTGCTTGGCCATACTCATCACTGTAGCTAGGTGCTGGTACCGATGGCTAGCAGAATGATGTACGGGCCTCTTGCCCGCGCCGCTGGGGCAGACTCCCGCCTTTACAGCAGAGGGCCTCAGCTTGTGAGCAGACCATCTTCAGTGAGCCGACCCCAAGGCCGTGAAAGCTCGACACACTCCGTTGCTCTGCCCCTCATGGCATCGTCGACCCGCGGGTCGGCCAGGACTGACCGCGACGGTGCTCGTCGTACCAGCTGACAGACCCCCGGACGCTGAGAAACGCCCGCCGACGTGGACGGTCCTGGAATGGTGAATCACCACATCGCACTAGATGTCCTTCCGGTCCACCAGCGAGGCGTACGTGGCGAGCACAACGACGAGCCCGGAACCAGCCCACAGGGTGAGCTGGATCGGGTATGTCTCTCAACTGACGTGCAGGCTGAAGGCCCACTGACCTGTAGCGCTTAGCAAACTTGAGAATGCGGTCGCACGGGTTCTGGCCGGCGAATCTGCCCTGTGGTCTGTAGAGCTTCAGAGATTGAGGCAATCCTGCACCCTCAGTGAGACGACCTTCCGCGGCCGGTGCTCGCTCGGCCCGCGCCTGTTCGCGCCGCGCCGAGGCAGAGCAACCGCGCGTGCGGGCTATGCCTGCGGCAGGAGGCAGGGGGTGCTACCTCTCGAGGGTTACGGCTTCCCTGCTGACGGGCTCCTGGTAGACGTCCACATAGGTGCGTGAGTCTTTGACCAAGTCGTCGCAGAACGCGGTGACATCCGTGTCGATGAGTTCCAGGACCCCCTTGCCTGCGGCGGCGCCCATTGTCGAAGGAGTCGAAGTCAGGCGAGCGGGATGCGGTCGGCGGAGACATCGCGACGATCCGCTTATCGGTGCGACGGCCGCAGCCGGCCGCTACCTCCCCTGGTGGGTGGCAGGAGCGTACCGAGCCGCTTCCTTCTGGGCTCTGGGGCCGCGAGTGCCGATACAAACCTACGCGGTGTTGTCGGCTGCGGACCTGATGGTCCGGTCCTGTCTCTCGACAGTCTCGGGAACGTCCGGTGTTTGGTTGAGGGTGAAGAGGCCGCCGTCGGGGTCGCGGAGTGTCGCCTGGTGCCCGCCGGCCCATTCGGCGTCGGTGACGGTACTCCCGCCGTTGTCCAGAGCGAGGGCGACTGCCGTGTCCAGGTCGGGAACTTTGAAATGGACCAGCCAGCGGGGGCGGAGCTGGGGCTTCGGTGCGCCTTCCTCGACAGGTCCGCTATTCAGGCGGGCGACAGGTTCGCCACGCTGGCGGAGCACGACCTGATCGTCTTCGTATGAGATGTCGCAGCAGCCATCCTCGTCGTCCTTGCCCCAGGCCATAACCTCGCCGTAGAAGATCGCCGCGTCGAACGCGTTGACCGTACGGAGTTCCAGCCAGGCAGGCGAGTGGCGCAGGCTGATACTCCACTCGGCCAGAACGTCCCCGTCCCAGATACCGAAGACGGCTCCGTGGGGGTCGGCCGCCAGTGCCGCCCGGCCGCCAGGCGGATAAGAGACTGGGCCCACTGCGAGTGTGCCTCCCCGCTCACGCACCCGTGCGACAACCTCGTCGGCGTCATAGACGGCGAAATACGGCGTCCATGCCACCGGCACGGCGAATTCCGCCGCCACTGCCCCGATGCCGGCCACCGGCACACCGTCGACCTCCGCAACCGAGAAGGCCCGGCCGAAACGGCCCTGCCGGAATGACCAGCCCAGGACTGCTGCGTAGAAGCGCTCTGCCGCCTGACGATCGCGCGTTGCCAGGCTCAGCCAGCACGGAGCGCCGAAAACATCGGCTGCCACCTGAACCACGGACTTCCTCCCTTTCAGGCTGCCTTCTCTGCACACCTACCACTTTTCAGAGCGAATGCCCCGAAACGGGTGCGCTAGGCCACGCGAGGATGGTGGCTGGATCCAGCCCGTACGGCGAGCGGCTCGGTCATTCCGGCCGGAGTTCAGCCGCGCTCACTACCTCCTGTGGCGGGTGCGACGTTTTCCTGTCCGTGCCGGGATGGTGGTCATCGGGCAGCTCGGTACCGTATGTCGCTGCGGGTAGTCAGTCTCGTACTGCCCGCCACGTACTGCTCTGGGCCCTTCACGGCGGTTGGCAGCACCCTGGATCTCGTGAAGGGGAAGGTCATGGCCACCGGAACGGTGAAGTGGTTCAACGCAGACAAAGGATTTGGATTCATCCAGCAGGACGAGGGCGGGCCGGATGTGTTCGTTCACGTCTCCGCCATCCAGACAACCGGTTTCAAAGAGTTGGCCGAAGGCGCGAAGGTTACGTACGACGTCGTTCAGGGCCCCAAGGGACCACAGGCCGAGCAGTGTGTGCCCATCGGCTAGCCGGCGCCCGGCACCACCGAGGCCGTCCGGCTCTCACATGCTCGGCCTTCCAGCCGTGTGAGAGTCGGTTCCGTCCGGAGACCCGCCGCCCTGCCGCCAAACCCGTGCCCCAGCGTCCTCGGCGCTCCGGGCGTAGGGTCGTGCGTATGTCGGGTCTCACGCTCGACGAGGTCGAGGCGATCGCGCGGGAAGCGCACGCGCACGAGGTAGACGTAACCGGGCGGCCGTACCTGGAGCATGTCCAGGCGGTGGTCGACGGTGTGCGGGAGCGGGGCGGCTCGAACGAGCAGATCGCCGCCGCCTGGCTGCACGACACGCTGGAGAACGACGTGCTCACCCGAGACTGGCTCGACTCGGCCGAACTGCCTCAGCCAGTGAAAGACCTGGTCGACGCCATGACCAAGAGACCCGGGGAGAGCGAGGAGTTCTACTCCCGTCGCATCCTCACGACCAAGGGTGCCCTCCTCATCAAGGACGCAGACCTCGCCCACAACGCCGACCCGAACCGGCTCGCGCTGCTCGACGAACGCACCCGCAACGAACTCAGCGACAAGTACACCGCGCTACGTCAGATGCTCGGCCTGACAGCCGGCTAACGCTCACGGTGCGGCCCTGTAAAGAACAAGCCGCGGCGATGCAAGCTACAGAGCCGAGCGCCATGCGCGACTGGCAGGAAACGGCAGGCCGCGGCCGGACCTGTGCCGTCTCCCGGGAGGCGGCGAATGGGTGAATGGCGGATGGTGTTGGGGGTATTCGCTTGTCGGTATCGGTTCGCGTGTTGGAGGCATCGTGCTTCTTGCTCATCCTGCGGTGTTGAAGGATTTGGTGGAGCGGTACGAGATGTTGCGTGCGCTGCACGCGGAGAAGGGCAGTCCCCAGGTGCGGCAGCGGATGGAGGGCGTTGCCTACACCCTGTGCGTTTCTACCGGCACCAGGGATGTGGATGCGGCGTTGATCGCTGCTCGTCACCGGCTGCCGCCGGGGGCTCGTCCCGAGGACGATTCCCTGGTCGCCACAGCCTGACCGTCGGCAGCCCGTTTCGGAAGCGGGCATGTGCTCAGCCGATGCGGCTACAGACGTGCGCCCTGCACCGTCCAGCGACAGCGGTGCAGGGCGTACTGCCGGCGCTGGCGGCACGAGTCCCAGCGCTGTCTGGAGGGCCGGAGCGGCGTACCTGGGTAGGTGGGCCGCTCCGGTGTGTGCTCTAACGCCGGCTTCCAGGTGAGCGTTACGCAGCCGACAGGATCTCTGTGGGTGGCACTCTGCGGTGAGCCGATGTCGCGGCAGCAGCTTGTGCGGGTTGTGTCCGCGTCGACAGCCCGACGGGTGCCGAGGACGGCCGCGTCCGTCGTCAGGACGACCTCGGACCAGTCCAAGTCCTCCAGCGTGATCTGCTGTCCGCGACGGCGGGCGAGGTCGAGCCCAAGCCGCCCGGCTGCACTCCCAGCCTGCAATGGTGCCCGGCGAGACGTGGAGGCCTCGGCCAGGTCGTCCTTGGGGCCCAGAGGCTTCGGGCCCGCATCGGGCGTCAACGCCCGGTGCGGGCCGGGCATGAGGCAGGCGCGAGCGGGTACCGCGACATCTCCGAACCCCGGAGGAAAGAGGACGCGTGCCCGAGAAGAATGTCTTCGTACTCGGCCTGGACGAGGCCAACCTGCCCACGCTGCACGACATACCGGACGCCGCGTCGCTGCGGTTCCATCCCCTGCTGACCGTCGACGAGCTCCAGGGCGGCGAGGTCTCGGTGGCCGAACTCCTGGAGAAGGCACAGGCGGTGCTCGACGCTTTCGACGGGAGCATCGACGCGATCGTCGGCTACTGGGACTTCCCGGTCAGCACCCTCGTGCCGATCCTCAGCGAGAGGTACGGCACCCGCAGCACCGGCCTGGAATCGGTCGTCAAGTGCGAGCACAAGTACTGGAGCAGGCTCGAACAACAGAAGGTGACCGACAGGCACCCGCGGTTCGGGCGGGTCGACCTCGAGGCCGAGGACCCGCGGCCGCCCGAGGGCGTGCGGTTCCCCATGTGGCTCAAGCCCGCGCTCGCGTACTCCTCGGAGCTCGCCTTCGGCGTCAAGAACGAGGAGGAGTTTCGGACGGCCGTCGCCGAGATCCGCGAGGGCATATCGCGCGTCGGCCGCCCCTTCGAGTACATCCTCGACCGTCTCGACCTCCCGCCCGAGATGGACGGTGTCGGCGGCGAGGTGTGCCTGGCCGAGGAGGAGATGTCCGGCGTCCAGGTCGCGGTGGAGGGATACGTCCACGAGGGCCACGTCACCGTCTACGGGGTCCTCGACTCGATCAACTACCCCGGCTCCTCCTGCTTCCTGCGCCACCAGTACCCCTCCACGCTCCCCGAGCCGGTGATCAAGCAGCTGCACGAGGTCACCGAGCGGGTGATGCGGCAGATCGGCTTCGCGTCGGCGACCTTCAGCGTGGAGTACTTCTACGATCCGCAGACGTCGGAGATCAGCCTCCTGGAGATCAATCCGCGCCACTCCCAGTCGCACGCAGAGCTCTTTCAGTACGTCGACGGCGTGCCGAACCATCACTCCATGGTCCGCCTCGCCCTCGGCGACGACCCCCGGATACCGCACCGGGCGGGCGAGTACGCGACGGCCGCGAAGTGGTACCACCGCTGGTTCGCCGACGGGGTCGTGCACGACGTGCCCACGCCCGACGATCTGAGGCGCATCGAACGGGAGATCCCGGGCATACGTGTCGACGTCGTGCCCGTGGAGGGTGAACGGCTGTCGGAGATGTCCGGACAGGACAGCTACAGCTACGAGCTTGCCCACATCTTCACCGGCGGCGATGACGAGCAGGACCTGCGGGACAAATACGACCGCTGTGTGGCGGCGTTGGGACTCACCTTCGACGAGACCACGCCGGGCGGCCGGGACGAGAAGAACGCCTGAGCCGGCCGGCCACCCAGGGGGCGAGCAGCGAGGAAGGAGCACCACGGCCACATGCGTCACGTGACCCAACTGCCGTACGCGACAAAGGAAGAAGAGCACGTCGTCATCCCCGTCTCCGACGGCGTCGAACTCTCGGCGCGCATCTGGCGACCCACCTCGTCGGACAACGAGCCGGTGCCTGTGGTGCTCGAATACATCCCGTACCGCAAGCGGGACCTCACCGCGGTCCGCGACTCGATGCACCATCCGTACATAGCTGGACACGGATACGCCTGTGTACGCGTCGATCTCCGCGGCACCGGTGATTCCCAGGGGGTGCTCAGGGACGAGTACCTGGAAGTGGAACAGACCGACGCGGAGGACATCCTCGCCTGGCTGGCGCAGCAGCCGTGGTGCGACGGCAACACCGGGATGATGGGGATCTCCTGGGGCGCCTTCGCGGCGCTCCAGGTCGCCGCACGTCGGCCACCGAGCCTGCGGGCCATCGTCATCGCGTCGTTCACCGACGACCGGCACTCCGACGACATGCACTACATGGGCGGAGCGCTGCTCTCCGACAATCTCGCCGAGGCGGGCACGATGTTCGCCTACGGAACCTGCCCGCCGGACCCGGCGGTGGTCGGCGACCGCTGGCGGGAGATGTGGCACGAACGGCTCGAACACACCCGCCCCTGGGTCCTCGAATGGCTGCGCCACCAGCGTCGCGACGACTACTGGCGGCATGCGTCGGTATGCGAGGACTACGACGCGGTCCAGTGCCCGGTCCTCGCCTCCAGCGGCTGGGCCGACGGCTACTCCAACGCCGTCACGCGGCTGCTGGGCAACCTGGATGTCCCCCGCAAGGGACTGATCGGCCCGTGGTCGCACAAATTCCCGCACCTAGGCGAGCCGGGCCCGGCCATCGGCTACCTCCAGGAGGTCGTGCGGTGGTGGGACCACTGGCTCAAGGGCGCCGACAACGGCGTGATGGACGGACCCATGCTCCAGACCTGGATGCAGGAGAGCGTGCCGCCGTCGACGTCGTACGAGGAACGTCCGGGCCGCTGGGTCGGTGAACCCGGCTGGCCGTCCCCGCACATCGAGCCGGTCACCCACCCGCTCACCCGGCACCGGATCGGGCCGCCCGGCACGGCATCCGACGACGTGCCGGAGGACGGCGGGACGGAGCCGATGACCGTCCAGTCGCCCCTGTCGGTGGGGCAGTTCGCGGGCAAGTGGGCCTCCTACAACGCGCCGCCCGACCTGCCGTACGACCAGCGCGAGGAGGACGGCGGTTCCCTGGTCTTCGACACCGACCCGCTGACCGAGCCCCTGGAGATCCTCGGGTCGCCGACCGTCGAACTGGACCTCGCTGTCAGCGAGCCCGTCGCGATGGTGGCGGCACGCCTGTCCGACGTGAGCCCCGATGGCCGCGCCACCCGTGTCTCCTACGGCCTGCTGAATCTCACCCGCCGGGACAGCACCGAGTCACCCGAGGAGCTGGTACCGGGCCGCCGCTACCGGGCCACCGTCCACCTCAACGGAGTGGCGCAGGCCTTCCCTCCGGGGCACCGCGTCCGGCTGTCCCTGTCGACCTCGTACTGGCCGCTCGCCTGGCCGCCGCCGAAGCCCGCCCTGCTGAGCGTCTACGAAGGCTCCAGCACGCTCACGCTGCCGGTACGCCCGACGGAAGAGCCCGACGAGATGCCGCGCAGCCCCTTCGGCGAGCCCGAGGGGACCCCGCCCGTCGCGTCGACCCGGCTCACACCCCCGGAACAGCGCTGGGAGGTCAAGCGCGACCTCGTCGACTACCGGGCGGAACTGGAGATCGTGAAGGACCGGGGCATGGTCCGCATCGAGGACATCGGCCTCGATGTCGGCTGTCGTGCCCACGAACGCTACGCGGCCGTAGCCGACGATTTCATCTCGGTCAGCGGCGAGACGACCTGGACCATGCGTTTCCGCCGGGACGACTGGGACGTGCGGGTCGTCACGCGTACGCGCCTCACGTCGGACGCGACCGACTTCCACGTCGACGCCACCTTGGACGGCTACGAGGGCGACACGCGGGTGTTCTCACGCACCTGGAACGAGAGCGTGCCGCGCGACCTGCTCTAGCCGGCGCTTGGGGAGGACGTCGGGCGCGTGGCGCGATCAGAAGCCGTGACGACGGTCGCCTCCCGCACGTAAACAAGCGGCCCCGGCCCGGGGCCCTCGGTTCGAAGGCAGATGCCGGGAATCGGGAGGTAGCGACTGTTGCGCCGGTCGGGAACGAGGGCCTTCGGAAGTCATCGGATCGAGGCCGACGAGCCATGCAAGGCGTCCACGAGGGAGGAGAAGCGGCTTCGGAATCCGGCACGCCTGCGGAGAGCATCACCATCCGCGGAGGACCGCGACAAGAAGTCCCAGGGCATCCACACCTGCCGCAGGGGAAGTCTCAACGACCCATCGGTGACTAGGACGCTTCCCCCTTCACCGGCGTGGACACGCACGAATCGTACGATAAGGTCGCCAGCCGCTGGTCGGTTCGTCCGTCCGCCAGGGCCAATCGGCCATGCGCCTCCCCGCACGCGCGGGGGTGATCCACCACTGTGGTGTAGCGGCCAATGGGGCCGCGGTATGGGGTTTGGGGTGATCGGCCCGGCCCGGCAGGTGATAGTCGGGCATGGCCGTTTCGTCTTCTCGTTTCTCAGTGCCGAACGCTTTCGAGCTGCTGCGTGAGCAGTACTCCAAGCGGCTGCCCTGGCGTCTCGAGGATCTGACCGGCCCGAGGAGTGGCACGGTCGATCTTCCGCTGCACGTTGTCTGGTCGGGGCGAACCTCCTACGACGTCGAGCAGCCGCGGTCACGGATGGGCCTGTACCGAACAGTGCTGGCCGAGGGACAGTGCCAGGACCTGATCGACTACCTGAACCGGGACCTGCTCATCGGACAGTGGCCGGTGCTGCGGACCCTGATCAGCCGGCCGCTGCGTGCCGCATGGGAAGCCGCCTTCGTCGAGTTGGCTTCGGCCCGGAGCGGGACGGCCGCGTGAACCTGAACGACCTGCACCGCCATCTTCTGGCCGATGTCCTCGCGATCGGAGCACCGCATCCGTTGGTGATCACCGGCGGGTACGCCGTGCAAGCTCACGGTCTGGTCGACCCAGCCAGGACCTCGACGTGGCCACCGAGAACCCGGCCACGATCGACGAGATCGTAGGCAGATCGAGACAGGGGGCCCTGTCTGGCCGGCTCATCGCCAGCGACCCGGACACAGGGGAGGAATGCGAGGTCGACATCCTCAAGGATGCCTTCTTGCACCGCGGTGATGCTTCTGGATCACAGTTGAAGGGCCGGACCCACCAGGGGTCCGGCCCTTCAACTGTGACAGCGTGAGCCAACACGCCGTCACGGATCCTGGTCAGCAGTGGTTGGAGCCAGTAGCAGCCAGGGCCTCGGACGCCACGTTGCCTCTCCTCTACGCTTGGAGCGCTCACTGGAAAAGTCAGACCAGCCGCTCGAAGTCTGGCGCGAGTGCCTCGCGTGACGAGACGCGGAAACTGCTGGTCGCCGCCGGACCTGTGCCGTCTCCCGGGAGGCGGCGAATGGGTGAATGGCGGATGCTGTTGGGGGTATTCGCTTCGCGGTATCGGCTCGTGTGTTGGAGGCATCGTGCTTCTTGCTCACCCTGCGGTGTTGAAGGATCTGGTGGAGCAGTACGAGACATTGCGTGCGCTGCATGCGGAGAAGGGCAGCCCGGGCGTGCGGCAGCGGATGGAGGACGTCGCCTACACCCTGTGCGTGTCTACCGGCACCAGGGATGTGGATGCGGCGTTGATCGCTGCTCGTCACCGGCTGCCGGGGGCCCGTCCCGAGGACGATTCACTGGTGGCCGCGGGCTGACCACTGGCAGCCGTCCGCTTCGCCAAGCCGTTCATCGGCTTCGGATGCAGAGGTACGCCCTGCATCGTCCAGCGACGGCGACGCAGGGCGTACTGCCGGCGCTGGAGGGCACGATTCCCAGCGCGGTCTGTGAGGGCCGGAGCGGCGTACCCGGGTAGGTGGGCCGCTCCGGCGTGTGCTCTAACGCGCGCTTGCATCTCGCGTTACGCGTCATACGGGATGAGTAACGAGTGAGGTCCTGAACTGCTGTCGGCGCAGCCCTGTCGGCCGCGCCTCCGGTGCGCGGGACCCGCTGGTCGTTAGCGTGCTGTGTGCACACCGGCACCTGCTTTCGCCTTGCACGTGCCCTGCGGCCCCGCACCACTCCCCGGGTGCCGGGGTCGCTGCGTTCACAGGACTCCGGCGCCTTTCTGCATGGTGAAGCCCGGGACACCGTGACCTGGGGCGTCCCGGGCGTTCCCCAACCGCTCCGGCGACCTCGGGAGGGTGTACCGGAGATAGTTCGATGATGCGGCACACCGCTGGCCCCCGCATGCCGGCAGCGTGACCGGAAGAGTGGCGGGTTCGGATCTGTGTGGGGTGCCGGGAGTCGGGCAGGGGCCTTACATAAGCCCAGTTCCCCTCGACAGCAAGGTGGATCGCGATGACATCCCGGCAGCTGTCCGAAGCCCCTCCTACGGACCCGGCGCTTGGTGCGCAGGCGGCGGGGGGTGCGCGGAGAGCAGCCGCGGGTGCTGCATGTGGACAAGATCGCCCCGCGCGATGCCCGGGAACTGTCGAAAGTGTTCTTCGACCGGCTCCAGGCCCTCGAGGAGGGCACGCCCGAGCACCAGTACGTGCGGAACACGCTCATCGAGATGAACCAGTCGTTGGTGAAGTTCGTGGTCCGCCGGTTCCGTAACCGGGGCGACGGTGAGATGGAGGACATCACCCAGGTCGGCATGATCGGTCTGATCAAGGCCATCGACCGGTTCGACCTCAAGCGCGGTGTCGTGTTCTCTTCTTTCGCGATCCCGTACATCGAGGGGGAGATCAAGCGCTTCTTCCGCGACTCAACCTGGGCTGTCCACGTGCCGCGCCGCTTGCAGGAGCTGCGGACGGAGAGGCGAAGGAACGTCTGTCCAACGAGCTGGACCGGGACCCTACGGTGAGGGAGCTCGCCGATCACCTGGACCTCTCCGACGAGGAGGTCCGGGAGGGTCTGGTCGCGGCGAACGCGTATAGCGCCGACCCGCTGGACGGCCCGGAGCCTGGGGGCGAGGAGTCGCCCGAGCCGAAGCGCACTCACGCGGACACGGCCGGTGAACTGGACCCGGCGATGGAGCTGTTCGAGAACCTGCACACGCTGGCCCCCCTGCTGCGTGAGCTGGACGACCGGGAACGGAAAATCATCGAAATGCGCTGCGGGCAGGAACTCACCCAGGTACGCATCGGTGAAGAACTCGGCATCTCCCAGATGCACGTCTCCCGGCTCCTGGCCCGCGCGCTGGCCCAGCTCCGTACCGGTCTCCTCACCGGTTAGTGGCCACTTCCTCCGGAGGTGGGACGAGCTGTCCCGCTCGGTGACACATTGAGTGTGGTCCGGTCCGCGGTTCCTCCCGCCGTGGCCTGCGGGCCGGACCATCGCTGCAGCATGGGTGATGGGCGCGGCAGCTGAAGGGGACAGGGCCGTGCCGGATGATCTGCAGCGTCCCGCTGGCGGGGACGCCGCCGTCGGTCAGGATGAATCGAGCCAGCCGGCCATCGATACGCAGTCGGGTCTCTGCGCGTCGCGCATCATCCAGATGTCGTGCCCGAGGTGGAGGGTGCCCGCGGCAGCCCGGGGCGGCGAACCCGGCGTAGGACGACGTCCCGTTGCACTGCCTCAACTGGGACGGCGCCAGAACTCGACCCCGTCGGCCACAATGCGCGCCGCGCCGTCATACGTCGTCAGGGGGACATTCTGAGTGCGTCGGCCAGGTGAGCGAAGCATGTTCAGCGGTTTTGGCGGAGGGGTGACTGTATGCCGCGCTTGTCGTTGTCCACGTGACGAGGGCGTCCATCCGCTCGCGCCAAGGAGAGGGCCCCGTTGCCGCGCCCGGCCCCGGGGCCCTCCCGGCAGGAGCGGAACGATCGCCTGGGTCAGTCGGGAGAAAGGGCCTCGACGAGGTCGCCAACGTTAGGGTCGGACGGTGCTCGGGCGACGCCGACTAGGGCGACGACGCCGACCAGGTCGTGTCCGTCGATCACCGGCAGCCGGCGGACCTTGTGCCGCCTCATCGTATTGCGGATCTCGTCGGCGTTGCCATCGGCGCCGATGATGACTGCTTCGCCCTGAGCAGGTCACCGGCTTTCACCTCTCCGCCGGGTCCTTGCCCACGCCCAGGACCTTCACGACGGTGTCCCGATCGGTGAGCATGCCCTTGAGCCGGTTGTCGGTCCCGCAGACCGGCAGCGCACCGACCCGAGGTCGGTCAGCTTCTTCGCGGCATCCAGATGCTGTCCTCTGCGCCGACGCATTCGGCACCACCGGTCATGATCTCTCGTGCGGTGGTCGTGGTCGGATCTTTCCGTGAGTCGGTGACGGTGACACAGCACCGAGTTCCCGCGTAGGTCGGTGCGCATAACGCCAGGCTCCCGTGGCGGCAGTTTGACGGCTGGTCAGTCGAAGTAGGAGTTGAGGGTGCCGCGTCGTCGGATGTCGAGTGTTGCGCAGTGGAACGAGCCACCGAATGGCGCGTAGTGGAGCAGGTCGCAGGGGACGGGCTCGAATCCCCAATTTTCGAGGGCGCGCAGCATGGTGGTGTGGTGGCGCTCCGCGAGGACCCGCTTTTCGTCGATCATGAGAATGTTCATGCTGAGCCATTTGCCGCACATTGACGTGATCTTCAGGAGGCGGTCGTCGATAGGGGTGGGCTCGGGGGCGACCAGGATGTCCCACGATCTCAGGACGTCAGGCAGGTGGTCGACGTCGATGTACTCGGGGTTGATCAGCACCTTGCCCGGTGAGAGCAAGAGGAAGGTCGTGTCGATGTGCATGGGGGTGCGGCATCGGCTCTCGATTTCGTGGATGCGATAGCCGGATCCGAGATGACGCCGCAGCCAGTCGATACCCATGCGGTTGGTGACATTGCTGCGCGTCACGAAGAGGTCGCGTCCTGCTCGTACGAAGTCTGCGGCGTCGAAGACGGGCTCGAACTCGGTAAGGATGTAGCGCATGGGTTCGCCCGGCTTCGGGACGCGGAAGTTCTTCTCGAAAAGTGCATCGGTGAGTTGTGGCTTGGGGGCGGCCGTCCATCGGGCGCCGCGGCGGAAGTAGTCCTTGAGGAGCGTCCGGTAGGAGTGGGTTTCGAAGTAGCGGCACGGCCACGCCATGGGGGTTTCGATGATCTCGTCACCGATGACGAGAAGGCTGTCGCGAGGGCAGGTGTTGCAGAAGCCGCGCGATGACCAGTCGGGTGTAGCGAAGCGTTGTCGGTGACCGACCGGATCCGGTCGGGTGACCGTGATGCCGAGGGACTTCAGGAGGGCGATGAAATTGTCGAGTTCACGCTGCGCCGGTTCGATCAGACGGCGCGGGAACGGGAGCCCAGCGGCGAGGCCTTGTATGCGGGCAGCCCAGAGCGGAATGTTGCAGGTGACGACGGGGTGGTTGGACGGGATGGTCGCGCCCTCGAGGCGGCCGACAATGATCTCCTCCAGGGGATCCCACTCGGTGTGGGAACTGACTGGCGACACGAGCGCTTTCGGGGCGACGTCTTCTGCGATGGGGCTTTCTGCTCTCGATGTGGTCGTCACGGCTGATCGCCTCCGCTCCCCGGTAGCAACGAAACGTTACTGAGGGTGGACTCCGTGCGATCCGCGTTAGGCCACTCCCCATGGCGTGTACCCGCACTCTGGAGCCCCATGGCAAAGAGGGTTCGTCGCTGACACCACTCCTGGGCTCAACGCCCGCCTGAACAAGGTATGAGCACTGCGTAGCTCCAGTAAGGGCAGGAGCATGCCGTCGCGGGAGCTGAGGGTCCACGTCATCCGTCATAGGGCGCGGTCCGACACGGCGGCGGTGCGCCGCCGAACGCGACGGGCCCAGGTTCCACTGGCACCCTTCCTCGGCCTGCTGCCGCTGCCCGAACGGCAGGCGATTGCCCGGGCTCTGCGCACAGAGACCGTCGGCAGCCTGTCCTCCTCGGTGCAGCGGTCGCTTCCGCGGCGCAACGCCGTCTAACGGCACTGTACGGCGGAGACCGTCGACGCCGACGCATCCCGACATCTACCCGCAAGGCAATCCCCTGGGGACCGGCGGCACCGTCCCCGCCCGGACGGGACACCACAGCTGATGGCCGGCAGCGGCACCTCCCTGCTGGCACCCGTCATCGTCCCTGCCGCTCTGGTCATCCGCACCGCGATCACAGAACTCCGGCATCCGGGCAGCACCGGGTCAGGGGCGCAGTGCCTGTGAGCGGCTGTCGACTCTGTGCACACGATCTGTGAGCGCACACCCAACCTGCTTCGCGATCACTGCGGGATGTTCGTTCACGCACCGGCCAGTGCCGGCTCGAAGACGAAGAGCAGCTTTCACATTCGAGGCAGCCCGTCCTGTTCGCGCCTGGTACTGGCACCATTCTGAAACTTACGCGGGGTCACCTTGTCCAAGATCAAGCTTCGGATCGCGTCTGGCAGCGCCGTTTCTCGTGCTCGGCATGAGTTCCGCGGCGTTGGCCCACAGCGGGGGTCAGTGGGTCGACCTTCAGTCTCCGGGTTCCCCGCTGGGTCCCGCAGGCCCGATGCAGCATGTGGACAGCGGCGACAAGTTCCGTGTCTACGAGTGGCACGCCGACGGTCACGGTGTCCGTGGCTACCTGCAGGTCCTCACCAGCAGCGGAAGCTGGGTCCAGCTCCACACCTCCTACAACGGCAATGGCGCGGGCAAGGGACACACGGAGTTCACGCGCGACGTGCTCGGCAACTCAACTGCCGCATGAAGGTATGCACCTCCTCTGTCACAGCAGTAGGTGTGCTGCTGCGGCGGCGAAGGACGGGTGGCGAGCAGCAGGGCCGGGGCGAGGCTGTCTGCGGCGATGCCGGCGTGTACGCGATGCAGTGGCAAGAGGAGTGCTCACTTTCTCGACCCGCGCATGGGCATTAACGACGTCCCGCAGGCCGACGACCTCACAGGCGCCGACAGCCACGTCGGACCACCCTTCACCGCTCGTCAGGTCATCGAGCAGCATTTGACGCGCAAGGTTGGCCGCTTCGCGGGGAGCGCGGTGGATGTGGGACCTGGGGCGTACCGGCATCCTTCCGAAGCCGTACGCGCAACTACCGCTTGCGACGGACGAGTTGCGAGGAGTCTGAGACTACGTTCGATCTCATGAACCTGCGCCGCTGTCTCACCGCTTTTACCCTGCTTGGTCTGTCGCTCGTTCTCACCCTTCAGGGCCCAGGTATCGCTGTGGCTGCTGCCGCACCGCTCTCCGGCTACCCGGACCGTCGTAGCGTTACGGCACCGGCGGTCGAGTTGCCGAGGACCGAAGGACGGTACGCCGTCGGTGCCCAGACGCTGCACCTGTCCGATCCAGGCCGGAGCGACCCGTGGGCCTCCCCGGCACGCCGTGAGCTGATGGTGTCGGTCTATTATCCGGCCCGCGCCTCCAGCGGGGGTACCGCTGCGTACATGACGCAGAAGGAGGCCCGGTTGCTCCTTGAAGCGAGAGGCCTGGCGGGTGTTGTGCCTGCCGCGGCCCTGAGCGGTGTGCTGACCCATGCGCGTGTGGACGCCCGGCCCGCGACAGGTCGTTTCCCGCTGGTACTGCTCTCGCCGGGCTTCTCCATGCCACGCAGCACGCTCACCACCCTGGCGAACGACCTTGCGAGCCGCGGCTACGTCGTCGCGGCAGTGGACCATGCCCACGAGTCCGTCGGTACGGCCTTCCCCGGCGGCCGGGTGCTCACGTGCCGGGCGTGCGAGCAGGTCACGACGGACGAGCAGCGGGCGCAAGTGGCCGCCGGCCGGGCCCGCGACCTTTCGTTCGTGATCGATCGCCTGACGACGCTGAAAGCACCGTCGTCCGGGACGTCCCAGCAAGGAAGAAGTCTCCCGTACGCATTCATGGTCGATCATCGGCGGATCGGCGTGGCAGGTCACTCCATCGGGGGCGCGGCTGCAGCCGCGGTGATGATGCGTGACCCGCGTGTGCGTGCGGGCTTGAATCTGGACGGCAACTTCTTTGACCCACTCGACGAAGCGGGCTTCGGTGGCAGGCCGTTCATCATGATGGGCGCTGCTTCCTCTCACAGTCCCGCGAGCCCGGGCAGCGACTGGCGGGAGGCGTGGGAGCGTATGCACGGGTGGAAGCGCTGGCTGACGGTTTCGGGGGCCGAGCATTTCACCTTCACCGATCTGCCCGTCCTGGCCGGCCGGCTCGGCCTCTCCGACCCCGCCGCGCCGCTCTCGGGTGAGCGCTCATGGCAGCTGACACGCGACTACTCGGCCGCCTTCTTCGACGCGCACCTGCGCGGCATGACACACCCGCTGCTCGATGGTCCCGCGGCCGACCGGCCGGAGGTCGCGTTCCCTCTGATGTAACAGCAGCCGACGCAGGGCGTGCCCTTCGGTGACACATCAGCTGCGGTCTGGTCCGCGGTTCCTCCCGCCGTGGCCTGTGGGCCCGACCACCGCGGCAGCCTGGATGATGGCGCGGTCAGCTAAAGGTGACAGAGCCGTCCCCGATGTTCTGCAGCGTCCCGCTGGCCGGGTCGCCGCCGTCGGTCACGACGAATCGACCCAGCCGGCCATCGCTACGCAGCCGGGGCTCCTGCGCGTCGCGGCGGCGCAGACGACGGGGGCCCGGGCGGGGCGAGCCTGTCGGCATCGGCACATCGATGGCGACAGGCTTGCCCCGCGCTGGTTCTCGCGGCGCTGCGCAGTGCGACCGCTCCCCGGCGGATGGGCGTTGTACCTCGGCGAGACGGTCAGTCGACCTGGTACCTGCCGACTTCCAGGAAGTGGCGCAGCGCTTCAGGTGTGTTGTCGTCGAGAGCGGCGTTGGCTGCCGCGCGGAGAGCCGGGCTGATGGACGGGTCGGCGAGGATGCGTGCGATGGCGACGCGGTCGTCCTCTGCCTGGGCGAGCCGGTAGCCGGTCTCCAGCCAGGCGCGCATGGCGTCGGGGTCGTTCGCGTCCAGCAGTGCGTTGGCTTCTCGTGTCACCCGCCGCCCGCCGTCCGGGTCGGCGAGGATCCGGGCTATGGCCACCCTCAGGTCGTCAGCGCTCGGTTCGTCCGCGGACGAGGACACGGCCACTGTCACAGCAGTAGGTGCTGCTGGGGCGGCGAAGGACGGGGTGGCGAGCAGCAGGGCCGGGGCGAGGATGCCTGCGGCGATGCCGGCGTGTACGCGATGCAGTGGCAAGAGGAGTGCTCACTTTCTCATGACCGTAGGTGAGTTGGTGTCACCGTCTCCGTCGGAGGTTAGTGGGCGGGTCTGACATTGACGCTTGTAGCCAGTCCGGGTCGGCGACGGCGAACCGTTCCATGATGCTCGCGGCGCGGGCCTCTCATCGTGAGAGCCGCGGCGGTTGCGGCACATAGGAGGCGAGTCGATTTCGTGGGGAGGAGTCGTGCAGTGGTCGGAGCAAGTGGTGGTGCGCGAGGAGTCCGCCTTGCCTGCGGGGACTGGGGTGGGCGGGGACAGCCCCCACGTGCTGTTGCATGACCTGGCCGGTCACGCGGGGGAGTGGGAGGAGGGTGCTGCGGACCGGGGGCGTCGAGTTCGGGTCCGACCTGGCGTTCGCGGCGCTGCATCAACTGCTGCGGCCGGTGGCCGGATTGCTCGACGCTCTGCCCGGGCCGCAGCGCGACGCCGTGCGAGCGGCGCTGGGGCACGCCGTCGGCGGCGCGCCCAACGGCAGGGCCGCTTCGAGCTGAACGCGGGCAACGCGGCCGAGGCCGTGCGGATCCTGGCGGCGGGCGTCAGCCTGGACACGCTGGCCGACGCTGCACACTGCCTGTCAGAGGGGCGGGCCGGCCTCGTCTCAGGAGACGCGGATGCTTTCGATGACGACTTCGTCGACGGGGCGGTCGTTGTCGCCGACGGCGGTGGTGGCGATGGTGTCGACGACCTTGGAGGGTTTTTCGTCGGCGACTTCGCCGAAGATGGTGTGCTTGAAGTTGAGCCAGGTGGTCGGGGCCACGGTGATGAAGAACTGTGAACCGTTGGTGGACGGTCCGCTGTTGGCCATGGCCAGCAGGTAGGGGCGGTCGAACTGCAGGTCGGGGTGGAATTCGTCGGCGAACTTGTAGCCGGGGCCGCCGTGTCCGGTGCCGGTGGGATCGCCGCCCTGGATCATGAAGCCGTCGACGATTCGGTGGAAGAGGGATCCATCGTAGAAGGGGCCCGAACCCTCGCCCTTCGCGTTCCGTTCCGTGTACTCGCGCGAGCCGTCGGCCAGGCCGACGAAGTTCGCGACCGTCTTGGGCGCATGGTCGGGGAACAGGTTCGCCCGGATCACCCCGAGGTTGGTGGTGAGGGTGGCGACGGGCTTACCGGTGGATTCCGCCACTGCGGTTCCTTTCCTCGCTGCGGACTGCGTACGGCCAGTCTGCGAACCCGCCGCCGGGCACCGGCCGTGGCGCGCCGGGCCGGCACGGATGGCCCACGCGTTGGGCGGCCGGGGAAGGCTGCGGCCAACAGGGGGCGGCGGCGTAGCCGGCGGCCCGGCCGCGGAAGCGGGCCTGACCCTCATGGGGATGGGAGGATGTGCAGCGTGCCGGTCGTTGTCCATCCGCCACCGGCCGGCGGGGCGGCGGCCGGCGAGGGCAGCCTGCCGCTTCTCTGCCGGTCCCCGCGGGGAGGCATGGTCAGACGGCTGGCGTCCTGGGCGTGGGGCCGGCGAAGGGGGCCGTACGCCGCGCGCAGGGGGCCCGGTCGGGTGACATGCGGGCTGATCTCCGCTTTGGGCGCTCCTGCTGTTGAGACGCTGGTCCTTCGTGTCCGTCGACAGGAGGAGTGCAATTCGTGAGGCACGATGCCAGGGAAGAAGTGACCGACGCGTGGATCACCACCCAGGTCAAGGCCGAGCTGCTCGCGGGGGCGTCCGTCGGTCGGGAGATCAAGGTGGAGACGGTCAACGGTGTCGTCACCCTCACCGGTTCTCTGACCACGCAGGCGGAGCGCGATAGGGCCGTCAGCAGCGCCATGTCCGTCACGGGTGTGACGAGGGTCGACGCCAGCGCGCTGCAGGTGGAACCCAGCGCCGGAAGGTAGCCCCCTGAGAGGCACGTGGCCTGCGGGCGGGGCGCTTCCGCGGCCACGATGGTGATGCAGTGCCGGTCAGCCGGACGGAGCGATGCCGTGAGCGATGATGCGCAGCGCTCGTCGCTGCCGTGCGCCAGGCGATCACCGGAGGCAGCAGGCACAGCATCGACCTGACGATCATCATCCCCATCTGTACGAACGCTGCGACCTCCGCGCCGACAGCGACTGATCCATCTGCTGGGCCGCGCCCAGAGTGGGCTGCGGGTGTCAACACCTGTCCCGTGACAGGGCTTTGATCATTTGTCACGGTAGTCGCCCCGGCTGATCGTTGACGGGGGAGTGATCTCCCGCCCGCTGTTCGGCAGCGCGGAGCGTGGGCTCGTGCTCAGCCTCGATCAGGGGTGCGGGTCGGCTACAGCGCAGGCTGGCCGCCGCGTCGGAGAGGTCACCCGGATGCCTGACTTCTGAGCCCGGTACACAGCGTGACAGTTCTATGACGCTGGGTATCTGCGCACTGTGGTGGCTACCGCTGCGCCGGAGTGCTTATGCCCGGGACGGGGCGGGCCTGATCGGGGCTCATGTCGGTACAACGTGAGGAGTTGTCTTCTGTGGCTGCTTTGGACGATGTCAGGAAGGGCCTGAAGCTTGAGGTGGATGGCCGGCTCTACCGGGTCATCGACTTCCAGTACGTCAAGACCGGGGGCCAGGCCTCCGTGCGCGCCGAGCTGAAGGGGGTCGGCTCCGGCACGGGCATCGAGAAGATTTTCGACGCGGACGGCCAGATCAAATTCGCCGATGCGGAAGAATGGTCGATGCAGTACCTGTACGCGGAGGGCGACGACTGCGTCTTCATGGATGCGGCCACCGGCGAGCAGCTCCAGGTTCCCTCTGGCGTTGTCGGGGACGCCGCCAAGTACCTGACGGACGGCTCCCAGGCCGCGGTGACGCTGTACCAGGGCCTGCCGCGGGAAGTCGCGATTCCGGCCGTGGTCACGCTGGAAGTCGTCGAGACCGAGCCGGCCAGCCAGGGCGACGGGACCAAGCCCGCCACTCTGGAGACCGGGGCCGAGGTCAAGGTCCCGCTGTTCATCACCACCGGTGACAAGGTCAAGGTCAACACCCGCGACGACAGTTGCCTCGGCCGGGTCAAGTAGCCACGGCCGCTGCTCGCTGCCCTGGGGCATAGCACTCGCCTTCGCCCAAGGGGCCGGCGGTGTAGGCCGTGTCGCCGGTTTGCCCGGGGGCTTCGCGCGTTGGCCCGGTTCGCAGGCTACCGCCGGTTTACGCGTGCGCTTTCGGCGTGGCGAGGCGGCAGGCGGTCCAGTGTGCACCGGCGTTGACGGCTTTGGTCTGGGCGAGGCCGGCGGTGCTTGCTGCCTCGCCGATGTCGCTGGGCTCGATGTAGCCGTCGGCTCCGCTCTTCGGCGTCAGCAGGAGCACGCTGCCGCCTTCGTCGAGGTACGTGAGCGCGTCGACCAGGGCGTCGGTGAGGTCTCCGTCGTCCTTGCGGAACCACAGCACCACCGCATTGATCACATCGGCGTAGTCCTCGTCGACCAGCTTCGTGCCGGTTGCCTGCTCGATCGCCTCGCGCAGCGGCTGGTCGACGTCATCGCCGTATCCGATCTCCTGCACGGTCATGTCCGGCTCGAACCCGAGCCGGACCGCCAGGTTGCTGTCCACTGTTGCCATGCTGTCGCTCCTCTGCTGTGCGTACTTTCTGTTTGCTTCCACCACCCGGTACATGGCGCCACGTACACCGTCAGGTGCAGGTTGCGTGGACCACGACCCTCGCCGCGTCGGGGGAGTCGTTGTTCACGCCGATCACGTAGGAGTTGCTCGGCACGTCGGTATAGGCGTCGAGGACCTCCAGGACTCCGTCTACAGTCCCTTGTTCGTAGTGGCCGCCGTCGAGGATGGTTGTGCCCGCGGGACAGGTGGCCCTGTATGCGGCGTGGGTGGTGTGTGCGGGCACCGTGTACTGCCTCTGCACCACCGTGGCATCGGCAGGGGCATGCGGCTCCGGCCCGCTGGGCGCCACCGCGGTCCCCGCCGACCACGCGGAAATGAGAGCGACCACTGCACCGGCCCACCGCACCCGCGTCCCGAACATGCCTCCACCTTTCGCTCAACCGTGACGTAACGCTCGGGCGGATAGCCCCGCCCTAAGGCGCAACCAGAGGGGCATTCCGCCCCATCGGGTGCCATACCGACACCCTCAGGGTCTTCCACTACCCAAAGCGATCAACAGAACACCAAAAGTGAGATTCTGGCGGGCCTGCCCGCAGGCGGAGTGCCCGGGGTAGGACCGCCCTGCGCTCTGCGACAGCACAAGACCCCGGGTGTCCACTCCCGGGGTCTTGTTTCGTGCGGAACCACCCGGTTCAACGACCGGCCGATCGCGCCGTCACGCCCCCGTCGGCCCGCAGGGGGCGGCGCGCCAGGTCGCCCGGCGCTGGTGAGTCCTGGTGGTGTTCGGCGTGTGAAAAGAGGGGGGCGGCACTCTTGCCGCCGAAGCGGGTGGTACGTGGGACCGGTTGGTGCGGCGGTCCTTGGGTGCCGGCGTCCTGCGATGAAGGATGACCTTGGTGTCGGCCCGGCTTTCGGCGGGCCGCTTCGAACGTCTGTCAGAAGGAGCGCGCGTCATATGGAGCACCGTTGGGAACACGCGACCGCCGGCTCGCTCAGGGTGCAGCACTGCCTCTACCGCGAGGGAGACCGGCCCCCCGCGGTCAAGATCTTGGAAGTCACACCATCGAAGCCCGGCAAGCACGGCTCGAACAAAGTGCTCATCAAGGGCGATGACCTACAAACCGGCCGTACCTGGACGGGGTCCTACGCCGTGGGTGACCCCGTCACCGTGGTCCACCCGCATGGCTCCCGCCACCACGTGCTGGACGCTACCGAGCAAGCGGTGGACCTGAAAGATACTGAGTCGCAGGAGACGATCACCGTTACCTCTGATCAACTCTGCCTCGGTTCGCTGTCCATTGAGGCCGTGCACCAGGCGATCACTGACGGCGGCGAGCACAGCATCAAGGTGACGATCTTCACCCCCGCCCTGTACGCACTCAGCGACCTCCGCCCGGCCGGCGACTGATCCCAACCGTGGTGCGACCTGACGCTGACCGCGTTGTACCGCAGGTCCTCAATCAGGCACTGAGCGCTGCCCGCCGCCCAACAGCACGGCCGATCGGTTACCAGCCATGCATGTTCGCTGCCCATTCGAGGCCGTGGTTGGCGAGTTGCTGGAGTTGGTCGGTGGTGAGTTTCGCGCGCCGGGTTTTGGCGTTGGAGAGGAACACCCCGAGCTTGACTTCGGTGCCGTCGTCCACTGCTCGATGTGGGCTCTGGGGACGGTGGCGGTGCCGGTGCGGGCCGTGTACTGCGCTAGGGCTGCTACGCCCCGTTCGAGGGCTGCTGTGCGGCTCTGTGAGGGCTTGGCCCGGGGCGGCAGCACCTCAGCCGCGGGCTGTTCGGCGGGCTGTACGCCAAGGGCGGTGAGGTTCGACTTTGACGATGTCGTCGTCGATCATCTTGGCGCCGAAGCGCATCGCCTGGGCGCGCATGGTTTCTATGAGCTGGGGCCCTTGGGCGCCGTCTGGGGAGCCGGGGAAGTTCTCGACCTCGGTGGTCGTGGTGAGCGACCCGCCGATGAAGATGGCGCCGCCGAAGACTAGCGGCTTGAGGTCGGCGCGGGCGGTGTAGAGGGCCGCCGCATATCCGGCGGGGCCGGAACCGATGACGATGACGTTGCGTACGTCAAAAGAGACGCTCGTCCGCGTCGATCTCTTTGATCAGACCCTCGACCAGCTTCTTGATCTCGTCGCGGATCGGGCGGACGGCCTCGACGCCCTGTCCGGCCGGGTCTTCCAGCGTCCAGTCGAGGTAGCGCTTGCCGGGGAAGACGGGGCAGGTGTCGCCGCAGCCCATGGTGATGCAGACGTCGGAGGCCTTGACCGCGTCGACGGTGAGGATCTTGGGGGTCTCGGCGGTGATGTCGATGCCGACCTCGCGCATCGCCTCGATGGCGGCCGGGTTGACCTGGTCGGCAGGGGCGGAGCCGGCGGAGCGGACCTCGATCCGGTCTCCGGCCAGGTGGCTGAGCCAGCCGGCGGCCATCTGGGAGCGGCCGGCGTTGTGGACACAGACGAACAGCACAGAAGGCTTCTCGGGCATCAGGAGGTCTCACTTGTCTCGCGATGATTCAGGCACACGTGACATCAGCACCCGGTGGCGTCAGCGTCCACTGATGTGACAGTATCAGCCCATGATGACGTCAGTCGACACTGACCTGATGCGGGTGCTGGCCGACCCGCTCAGGCTTCAGATCGTGACCCTGCTCGCCCGCGAGACGCTCTGCACTACGCACTTGGTCGAGGAGACCGGCGCCAAGCAGACGAATCTCTCCAACCACCTGCGCGTCCTGCGTGAGGCCGGGGTGGTGGAGACCGAGCCGTGCGGGCGCTTCACGTACTACAAGCTCCGCCCCGACGTCATCGCCCTGCTCGCCGGCCAGTTCGCCGATCTGGCCGAGTCCGCGCGCACTGCTGCAGAGAACAAGAGGGCCTGTCCATGACCCCCACTGAACCGACCACCGCCGCCGCACCCCCGCAGAGCGGCGAGGAGGCCTCGGTCGTTGCCAAGCTGTCCACCATCGACCGGTTTCTCGCCGTGTGGATCCTGCTGGCCATGGGCCTGGGGCTCGGATTCGGCCGGCTCATCCCCGGGATGAACGACGCTCTGGCCAAGGTCGAAATCGGCGGCATCTCGCTGCCCATCGCGGTCGGCCTGCTGGTCATGATGTATCCGGTGCTGGCGAAAGTCCGCTACGACAAGCTGGATGCCGTCACCGGCGACAAGAAGCTGATGGTGTCCTCGCTGGTCATCAACTGGGTCCTCGGCCCCGCAATCATGTTCGCGCTGGCGTGGATCTTCCTGCCGGACCTGCCCGAGTACCGCACCGGCCTGATCATCGTCGGCCTCGCCCGCTGCATCGCCATGGTCATCATCTGGAACGACCTCGCCTGCGGCGACCGTGAAGCCGCGGCCGTCCTGGTTGCGCTCAACTCGGTGTTCCAGGTCATCGCGTTCGGCCTGCTGGGCTGGCTCTACCTCGACCTGCTGCCCGGCTGGCTCGGCCTGGGTGACGGCGAGAAGCTCGACATCTCGATGTGGAAGATCGCGCTGAACGTCGTCATCTTCCTCGGCGTCCCGCTGCTGGCAGGCTTCCTGACCCGCCGCTTCGGCGAGAAGAAGATGGGACGCGAATCCTACGAGGCGAAGTTCCTGCTGAAGATCGGACCCTGGGCGCTTTACGGCCTGCTCTTCACGATCGTCATCCTCTTCGCACTGCAGGGGAAGACGATCACCTCGCAGCCGCTGGACGTCGCCCGCATCGCGCTGCCGCTGCTCGTCTACTTCGCCGTCATGTGGTTCGGCACCTTCCTGCTCGGCAAGGCCATCGGCCTGAACTACGACCGCACCGCCACGCTCGCCTTCACCGCCGCGGGCAACAACTTCGAACTGGCCATCGCGGTCGCCATCGCCACCTTCGGCGTCACCTCGGGCCAGGCCCTCTCGGGTGTCGTCGGACCGCTTATCGAGGTTCCGGTGCTGGTCGCGCTCGTCTATGTATCGCTGGCGTGGCGCAAGAAGTTCACGGCGCCTCAGCTCTCCGCATGACACAGCGCACCGAGGTGGTGGTGGTCGGCGGCGGCCAGGCAGGTCTCGCTGCCGGCTACCACCTCCGCCGCCTCGGCGTGGACTTCGTCATCCTCGATGCCCAGTCCACGCCGGGCGGAGCCTGGCAGCACGCCTGGGACTCACTTCACCTGTTCTCGCCGGCCGCGTACTCCTCGCTGCCCGGCAGGCTCATGCCCGCACAGGTGGGCGAGGACTACCCGGACGCCGGCCACGTCGTGGACTACCTGGCCGACTACGAACGGCGCTACGACCTTCCGCTGCAGCGCCCGGTTCAGGTCCGGTCCGTCCGGCGGGACGGCGAGCGGCTGCGGGTCGAAACCGACGGGGACGCCTGGTCGGCGCGGGCGGTCATCTCTGCGACCGGCAGCTGGTGGCGGCCCTTTCTGCCGTCCGTTCCCGGCCGGGGAGTGTTCGGCGGCCGCCAGCTGCACACCACGAACTACCGGCGCCCCGCCGACTTCACTGGGCAGCGCGTCGTGGTCGTGGGCGGGGGGAAACCGGCGCACAGATTGCCGCCGACCTTGCCCCTCATACGGAACTGACCTGGGTAACGCTGCGCCCGCCCCGATTCCTGGCCGACGACATCGACGGCCGGGCCCTCTTCGACGCGGCCACCGCCCGCCGTAGAGCCTTGGACGCGGGCCGCGCAGACACCGCTGGCGTCGCGTCACTCGGGGACATCGTTGCCGTCCCGCCAGTCCGCGTGTCCCGTGACGCCGGCCTGCTCAAGGCTCAGCCGATGTTCGAACAGCTCACCGCCGACGGCCTGAGATGGAGCGACGGCACAATGGCCCGCGCAGACACGGTGATCTGGTGCACCGGCTTCCGGCCCGCACTGTCCCACCTTGCACCTCTCGGCCTGCGCGGCACACGCGGTCATATCCTCACCGACGGCACCCGGGCGGTCGACGAACCCCGGCTGCACCTGCTCGGATACGGCGACTGGACGGGCCCCGCATCAGCCACTCTCGTCGGCGTCGGCCGCCCGGCCCGCGACGCCGCCGCCGCGATTGCGGAACTGCTGGACGGCCGCACTTCCTGACGCGCAGAGGCACACTGCTGTCATGACTGCGCGTGAGCCGCTTGACGTCCTGGTCGTCGGCGCGGGGCCGACCGGGCTGGCGCTCGCGGCCCAGCTGCAGGCGTACGGCGTGCGTTTCCGGATCGTCGACCGTCACCTGGACCGGGCCCGAGAGTCACGTGCGCTGGCCATCCAGCCGAGAACGCTGGAAGCTCTCGCCCCGTACGGAGTGACGCAGACGCTGGTGGAGCGCGGGAACCCGGGCGTACAGGTGCACATGCATCTGTCCGGCCGTACCGTGCGGCTGCCGCTGTTCGACATCGGCGTCGCCGACACCCCGTATCCCTTCCTGCTGTTCCTGTCCCAAGCCGAGACGGAGAGGGTGCTCGGCGACCATCTTGCCGGGTCTGGCACGGCCGTCGAACGGGGCACCGAAGTGCTGGAGCTGACCGCGGAAGCCGCCTACGTGACCTGCCGACTGAGGCGCCGCGACGGCACCGAAGAAAGCCTGACCGCCCGCTATGTGGTCGGCTGCGACGGGGCCCGCAGCACCGTGCGCGGTCAGGCAGGCATCGGCTTCGCAGGGCACGCCTACCCGCAGACCTTTGTCCTCGCGGACCTGGAGGTCGACGGTCTCGAGTCCGGTGCCGTCCACGGCTACATGACCGACATCGGGATGGTGTTCTTCTTCCCGCTGGGCTCGCCGGCCAGCTGGCGGATGCTCGCGATCCGTCCGCCCGAGATCACAGACGGCGCAGGACCGGTGAACCTGGCCCTGTTGCAGGCGCTCGTCGACCGACACCTCAGCGACCCGCTGCATCTGCGGGAACCGGTGTGGATGACCGACTTCAAGATCTACAACCGCGGCGCTGAGCGCTACCGCGCGGGTCGCTTCTTCCTGGCAGGAGACGCTGCCCATATCCACAGCCCGGCCGGCGCCCAGGGCATGAACACCGGCATTCAGGACGCTCTCAACCTCGGCTGGAAGCTCGCCCTCGTCAGCAAGGGCGCCGCACCGGAAGCCTTGCTGGACACCTATGAGCCTGAACGTGCCCCGGTGGGACGGAACGTGCTGCGCTTCACCGACCGCGCCTTCAGGGTCGCGACCAGCCAAAATCCGCTGCTGCGGCTGGCCCGTACCCACGTCGCGCCCCGCATCGCGCCGCTGGCCGTGCGTCTACCCGCACTGCGTTCCGTCGCCTTCCGCACCATCTCCCAACTGGCCATCCACTACCGCCATAGCCCCGCCGCGACCGACGGGCCCCGCTCGTCCAGGCATCGCCCACGGGCGGGGGATCGACTCCCCGACACCCCAGGAAACCTCCACGCGCTGACCAAGGCACCCGGATTTCACCTGCTCCTCGCCGGCCCTCGCGAGTTGTGGGACTCAGACCAGATCTCGGCCGCCACCCACGGCCGCGACCACCTCGTCCACCTCCACGCGCTGGCTGCCGACCGACTCTGGCGCGGCATCACGCACTGCCTGGTCCGACCGGACGGCTACATCGCCTACCGCGCCGGAGGCAGGGACCTGGCCGGGTGCACCGGGTACCTGCACCGCTGGCTGCCCACTCCTCGGTCCCGGGACGTTGCGTCCAGCAGTAGGCGTCCTTTTACCGGGTCCGGCGACTCACCCGGGTGAGGACGTGCCCGGCATCGCGACCCACACCGCGCAGGGTCTTGGAGGAGAAGCTGCGCTGGAACTCCATGCCGACGAAGCCAAGTGAGGGAACGGCTGTGGCGATGCCGCCGCGGTACAGGGGCCGTCCGTCGGCGTTCAGGACGCCGCTGCCTTCCAGGTAGGGGAAGGCGGGCCGATAGCCGGTCGCGAGGATCACCGCGTCTATCGCCTCTTTCGTGCCGTCGGCCCACACGACGCCATCAGGCGTGAGGTGGGTGAACATCCCTCGCTGGTCGACGCCGTGCTCCAGCAGGGCGGTTCGGTAGCGGCCGTCGTCCAGGACCGACACCGGCACCTTCTCCAGCAGACGCCGGATCGGGGCGACGTCCAGTCCCGTGTTCTTGAGCCACCAGTGCAGGTCCTTGCCGAGCGGACGCTGTGCCATCCATCCGATCGGGCGACGGCTGGCCAGCGTGGTGTCCGCCACGGCTCCGAGTTCTGCGGCGATCTGGATCGCGGAGTTGCCGCCGCCGATCACCACGACCCGCTGCCCGGCGAACGCACCCGGGCTGCGGTAGTCGGCGGCGTGCAGCACCCGTCCCCTGAACTCCTCCCGCCCGGACAGGTTGGGAAGGTAGGGGGTGCCGTAGTCGCCGGTCGCGGCGATGACTGCCCGCGCGGTGAACTCCCGGGCGTCGGCGGCGCGCACCGACCAGGCGCCGCCCTGGCGGGTCACCGAGGCGACGGTCGTGGAGGTATGGAGGTCCGCGGTGAGCCGGTGGGCGTAGGCGCGCAGGTAGTCGACGACTTCGTCCCGGGTCGGGTACCGGTCGGGGTCGCCGGGGAAACGCATCCCGGGCAGGGACGAGTACCGGGCGGGGGAGAAGAGGGTGAGGTTGTCGTAGTAGCGCGGCCATGCGCCGCCCGGCGCCTCTGCGGATTCGAGGACCAGTTTGCGGGTGAAGCCGTGACGTGGGGCGAGGGCGGCGGTGGCCAGACCGGACTGGCCTGCGCCGATGACGATGAGGTCGGCGTGCTCCATGAGATCCTGGAACCCAGATAGTTCGTTGATTCGGGAAATGACGAAATGAGAGGCAGGGAAACGGCAGTGGAAGGCGATGCGCCGGTGGTCGACCAGGCGACGGCCGACTTCCTCAAGGCCCTGGCGAGCGAGACCCGGCAGCTGGTCATGCAGCAGTTCGCCGGCGGACGTGAGCTGACCGTGAGCGAGGTCGCGGAGCGGTGCGGACTGAGGCCGTCGACCACGTCCGAACATCTGAGCCTGTTGCGCCGCGGCGGCCTGGTGCTCGCCCGCAAAGAGGGCAAGCAGGTCTTCTACCGAGCCGACGGCGCCACCATGGCCGACCGCCTGGACGCACTCCAGGACTACTTGCTGCGCTGCTGTCCGCCGGACTGCACCGGCTGACCGCAGCCGCTGGGGGGCAGGTCAGGCGCGCAGGTCGAGCATGGCCGACATGGCGGCCACCACGGACGGGGCGACCTGGTAGTAGACCCAGGTGCCACGCCGCTCGGAGGTCAGCAGGCCCGCGTCCTTGAGCTTCTTCAGATGGTGGGAGACCGTCGGCTGCGAGACGCCGACATCGGAGATGTCGCACACGCACGCCTCCCCTCCCGGATGCGAGGCGACCCGCGAGAACAAGCGCAGCCGCACCGGGTCGGAGAGCGCCTTGAACATGGCGGCCATCCTCTCCGCATCCGCCTGAGACAGCTCCCCGGCCGTGATCGGCGGGCAGCACGGCACCACGGTCTCCCCTTGCAGGACGGGCAACTCCGCAACCTCAGAATTCGACATGCGTCTATGTTGACACTCGTCGAAGCAAGTGGCAACCTTCAAGGCATCGACAGACATCGAAACAAGGGGTTGTCGTGACGACAGCAATCCGTACCGCGCTCACCGCCGCACGGGCCCGCCGCACGGCCCGTCACCTGGCCCAAGTCCGCTTCTGCGACGGCCGTGGGCAGGTCTGCGACAGCAGCTGCCGGGCCACCGCTCACCGCGAGCGCACTCAGCTGACCGTCCTTTCCGCCCGCTGATTCCTCCCACCTACGTCAGGAGACTGAGCACCATGACTGAGCAGCAGCCGCTCCCCGTCGTCGTGATCGGAGCCGGACCGGCCGGGCTCGCGGCCGCCGCCCACCTGCTCGAGCGCGGCCTCGACCCCCTCGTCCTGGAGGCAGGCGACGCCGCCGGCGCGGCCGTGCGGCAGTGGTCGCACGTGCGCCTGTTCTCCCCCTGGGGCGAAGTCGTCGACCCGGCAGCCGAAAAGCTGCTGGCCCCCACCGGCTGGGTCAAGCCCGACGCGGACACCTACCCCACCGGCGGGGACTGGGCCGAGCAATACCTCCAGCCGCTCGCCGACGTCCTCGGCGACAAGGTGCGCTTCGGCACCCAGGTCACCGGTGTCTCCCGCAGCGGCCGTGACCGGATCGTCGACGCCAACCGGGAGGCACAACCGTTCGTCGTGCACGTCAGCGCCACTGACGGCGGCGAGGAGCGCATCTTCGCCCGGTCCGTGATCGACGCCTCCGGCACCTGGACGATCCCGAGCCCGGCCGGCGGCAGCGGCCTGCCCGCGCTCGGCGAGAAGGCAGCCGCCGACCGCATCACCTACCGCGTCCCGGACCTGAAGGACCCTGCTGTACGGGCCCGTTACGCGGGCAAGCGCACCGCCGTCATCGGCTCCGGAGCCTCCGCCTTCACCGCCCTCGCCTACCTGTCCGACCTCGCGAAGTCCGACGACGGAACCGGCACGCACGGCGTGTGGATCCTGCGCCGCGGCCTCTCCGGCTCCACCTTCGGCGGCGGCGAAGCCGACCAGCTCCCCGCCCGCGGCGCGCTCGGCCTCGCCGCGAAGGCTGCCGTCGACGGCGGCTACGCCGATGCGGTCACCGGTTTCCGCACCGACGCTGTCGAGCGGGACAGCGACGGCCGCCTGGTCCTCGTCGGGGAGGACGGCCGCCGCCTCGACCCCGTTGACGAGGTCATCGTGCTGACCGGCTTCCGCCCCGACCTCACCTTCCTCGACGAGCTGCGCCTCGGCCTCGACGAGCGGCTCCAGGCCCCGGTCGAACTCGCGCCGCTGGTCGACCCCAACCAGCACTCCTGCGGCACCGTCTACCCGCACGGCGTGAACGAGCTCTCCCACCCGGAGAAGGACGTCTATCTGGTCGGCATGAAGTCCTACGGCCGTGCCCCCACCTTCCTCGCGATGACCGGCTACGAGCAGGTCCGCTCGATCGCCGCGTCTCTGGCCGGCGACCAGGAGGCTGCCGAACGCGTCGAGCTGACCCTCCCCGAGACCGGCGTGTGCGGCGGTGCCGGCCTGTTCGACGAGCCCGAGACCGCACCGTCCGACGGCGGCGGCTGCTGCGCGGTCCCTGCCACTCTCCAGATCGGCGTCGGCGCGCCGGCCACCTCCGGCGGCTGCTGACGCACACCCACCCACCCGCCCCTGCAGGAGGATCGTCATGTCACGTATCCAACTCGCCCTGCGCGTCCCCGACCTGGCCGCGTCTGTCGCCTTCTACACGAAGCTCTTCGGCACCGAGCCGGCCAAGCTCCGTGACGGCTATGCCAACTTCGCTATCGCCGAGCCCCCGCTCAAGCTCGTCCTCATCGAAGGCACCGCCGGCGAGGACACCCGCATGGACCACCTCGGCGTAGAAGTCGACAGCATCGAGGCCGTCCACGCCGCCACCACCCGACTGAGCGAAGCAGGTCTCGCCACAGCAGAGGAGGACGACACCAGCTGCTGCTACGCCCTCCAGGACAAGGTCTGGGTCCACGGACCCGGCCAGGAACCGTGGGAGGTGTATGTCGTCAAGGGCGACGCCGACACACTGAGCAAGCAACAGGGCAGCACCTGTTGCACCAGCCCGGCCGTCGCCGACACCGATGCGCGCGAAACTGTCACCGCCAGCAGCTGCTGCTGACCTGGCGATGACCAAACTTCACACCGACCAGGCCGCGACCGGAACGGGGGACCGGTCGCGGCCTCGCGCCGTCCTGCCCGCCCTGTGTGCCACGCAGATCACCAGCTGGGGCATCGTCTACTACGCCTTCCCTGTGCTGACCCCGAGATCACCGCCGCCACGGGCTGGCCTGCCGGCGCAACGACCGCCGCGTTCTCCGCGGCTCTGCTCGTCTCCGCGCTCGCCGGGATCCGCGTCGGCCGCATCATCGACCACCGCGGACCGCGCACCGTGATGACCGTCGGTTCGGTTCTCGGCGTGCTGAGCATCCTCATCGTGGCCGCAGCCCCCAACCTGCCTGTTTTCGCGGCTGGCTGGCTGCTCGCCGGCCTGTCGATGGCCGCGACCTTCTACCAGCCCGGCTTCGCCGCGCTCACCCGCTGGTGGGCCCCCGACCACGTCCGCGCTCTCACCATCGTCACCCTGGCCGGCGGCCTTGCCTCCACGGTCTTCGCGCCCCTGACCGCAGCCCTCGCCGCACACCTGTCCTGGCGCGCGACCTACGCCGTCCTCGCCGGCATCCTCGCCGCTGTCACCATCCCCGCCCACGCTCTCGCGCTGAAAGCACCCTGGCCCGAGGCGCCACAACCGCCCGCCCGCGCCAGCCACCACGCGGACGCCGTATCTACATGTGCAATGGTATTCAGATGCAGATGTACTATCGCGTTGTCCCGGCGCGCTATTCCGTCCCGCCAGGCTGGAAGGTCGGGGCCTACGGCAAGGATGTCAGGCATCTCGACGGTCCTGCCCGCTTCTATGGGTCGAATCCGAACTATCGTCACGTGATTGAGGCTGGAACGAAGGGTGGCGTGTCCAGAGGACGCAGCGTGAAGTGGAAGGGTTCGGCGACCCCGTTTGGTCTTTCACTCGGCGGATCGCCTCAGTACGACGGCAGTCATCAGCAACTGATTAAGGCCGGAGACAGTAAGGTCACAACGCACGATGTCTGGGGACAATATGCACCGATCGACCAGAATCCGGGCGTCCTGTACTCGTACTAGACTCTTCGCTCTGGCCCTCGCGGGTCTCCTGGCAGCATGTTCGCAGCCTTCGAGTGAGGACGCCGCAGAACCTGGAAATGCACTGGCTGGAGAAGCCGAAGCAGCCGCGTTTGTCGGAACCGACAATGCCACTGTCGGCCAGGAGTGGCGTTTCGCTCTCCCGCTCCCGTACAACAAGTCATCAAAAGACTTGAAGATTACTCGAGCTGAGATTTTGGATCTCCCATCGGGTACCAAATTTCTCCGCACGAGTGTCCACGCAATGAAGGAAACCGACAATGCGGTGATCTGGCTCACCAGCGCCGGATCGGGAGACCCCGGCTCAAAACTTCTCGATGCGTCCAAAGACCTATCGAGCAGAGCAGTCAACGTAAAGGCTCGATCCGCGAGTGGCGTGTACTACGTCGCACACCTCAAGGTGACCGGCCCGATTTCCACGGATGTTGAAAAGTGCCGGTACGAGTATCAGCAGGACGGTAAACGCTATACGCAGACCATCGGGTGCAGACTAGAGCTGCGCCTCAAGAAATAGCTCGCCAGTCAGCCCAGTGCAGCGTCGCAGATGCTGCACTGGGCTGACGTCGTTACGACAAGCCGCTGAACATCGAGGTGCTTGCAGACGCGATCGACTCCGAGCCGTTCCTCCCCAAGAAGGCTGCCTGATGAAATCCGTTGCCACCCGCGATCTCTGATCCTCACTCGACGTGGTCGACGTCTTCGGGCGTCAGGTCGCTGCGCGGCCGTTGTGCCCGGACAGCGTGGCGCCAGCGGCTGGCGTCAATCGCGGTGTCGCCGAGGAACTCGACGACGATCTCCGGCTCGACGCAGGTGAACGACAGCGGTTCAGGGCTGCCCCAGCTACTGAGGTTTTCAGGGTGGGGTCGGTGGGTTGATGGCCAGGCTTGTGGCGGTGAGGCAGCCGTCGATCAGGTGGGGTCGGAGCTGGATTCTGCGTAACTCGCGGCGGAGTATGCGGTCGAGGTCGTCTGGTGTGTCGAAGGCGGTGTTGGCCATCGCTCTGCGAACGAGTGACCAGACGGCCTCGACGGGATTCAGGTCGGGCGCGTATGGCGGGAGGCTGACGGTGGTGAGCCAGTCGTGCTCGGCCTCGTACCGCTTCAGCCCTGCGGCCAGGTGGGTGTTGAGGTTGTCCCAGACCACCACGATCGGCCCGTCGAGCTGGATGTGCGCGCGGACGAGCAAGTCGCGGTAGTCCTTCCAGGAGAAGCTTTTGCGTGCTCCTTTGAGTAGGAGGTGGGTACGGGGCCGGTGGATGAGACGGCTCTTCTCACCGGGTTTGTAGCAGCACAGCGCGGCGATGGAGGTCCGGCGGCGGGACCTGCCCCTCACTGTGATGATGGGGGTGTGTCCGCGTCTGCCCCAGGTGCGGGCACGGGGTGGTGTCATCGAGAAACCGGCCTCGTCCTCGAAGAGGATCCATGGTCCGTGCTCCGTCGCGAGCCTTTTACCCGGGGCCAGACCTCCTTCTTCCACAGCTCGACCGCGTGCTCGTCGCGTTCGAGTGCTCTGCGGGAGGGTGCCTGCCAGGACCATCCGTGCCGTTTTAGCAGCCGCCATACAGTCGCCACCGACAGACTCACGCGCAGCCGGCGGCGGATCACGGTCTGAACGCGGGCCAATGTCCAGCGCTGGTCCTCGAAACCGTGCGCCGACGGGCCCTTGCCGAGTTCTTCCTCGAGCACGGCGAACTGGGCATCGGTGATGGTCGGGGAGTTCGCCGGACCGGCGGAGCGCAGGGCCTCCATACCGCCCTCGCGCCAGGCACGGCGCCAGCGTTCCACCGACCGGACGCTCACCCGCAGATCCCTCGCGATCACCGCGGTCTTCTCACCCGCCGCGAACCTCATCCCGGCCTGAAGCCGGATCCCCTCACGAAACACCCGACGCTCAGCGGTCAGGCCCCCACCCTCCGGATAGCGCATGTCAACGGCATATCGCAGGGATCATGAACCGTCATCACCCGACAACAACCCGAAAACCTCAGTAGGAAGCGGTTCACGCCGACGTTGTTTGCAAGGTAGCCATGGATCCGCCATGCGGAGTCCTGGACGTTGCAGGCAACCGCCAGCATCGCTGCTCCTACAACCAGATCGAATCCCAATGCTGCCCATACCATCACGTCCCCCTCCCGCTCGTGTCGATCATTCTGCCCCGGGGTTGGCACTGCCCGAGCTGGCGCACCGAGGCCAGCGCTGCTAGAGATCTTCAATGGCTGAGGTTACGGCGGTTGGAAGTCGAGGCCGGTCTTGGCGATGAGGCCGTCGATGAGTCCAGGTCGGTACTGCATCCGTTTGAGCCGGGTCTTCACCAGCGCGGTGAGCTGGTCGAGGCTGTGTTTGGTGAGGTTGGCCAGCGATCTCTTCAAGTGTGACCAGACGCCCTCGACCGGGTTGAACTCCGGAGCGTACGGCGGCAGCTGGTAGACGGTCAGCCATAATCGGGCGTCGACCAGCTGCCGCATCGTGCGGCTGACGTGCGTGTTCAGGTTGTCCCAGACCAGGACGATCGGGCCGTCGAGTTGCTGGTGTGCGGCGTCGAGCAGGCGAGCGTAGTCGGTCTCGGTGAAGCCCTTGCGCCGGCCTTTGGCGGGACCGCGATCGAGGTGGATACGGTAGATCAGCCGGGCCCGGTGGCCGGACTTGGTGCAGATCAGCGCCGCCATCGAGACCCGTTTGGTGCCCGCGGCGGTGACCCGCACGACGGGCGTGTGGCCTCGTCGGCCCCATGTTCGACCCTTGGGCGGCCTCAGCCCCTGGCCGGCTTCGTCCTCGAAGCAGAGCCAGGCGCCCAGGTCCGCCACCGTCTTTTTATGACGGGCCACTGCTCGTCCTTCCAGGCGACGATCTTCTCCTCGTCGCGCTCGGTCGCCTTGCGTGAAGGGACCTGAACGCTCCAGCCGATGCGGTGCAACAGCAGATCCATCCCGGCCAGGGTGTACTCCACGCCGAATCGACGTCGCACGACCTCGGCGATCCTCGCCAAAGTCCAGCACTGGTCGCTCCAGCACTCAGCGGCCGGGCCGGAATGCAGCACCGATTCCAGCACACGCAGTTGACTCACATCGAGCTTGCAGCGGGCACCGCCAGGTTCCCTGGAAACCAGAGCCTGCCGCCCGCCCGAAGCCAACGCCCGCCTCCAACGGTTCGCCGACATCCGAGTCACCCTGAGCTGCCGGGCCACCTCGCGGTCACTGGCCCCCGCCTCGATCAGATCAGCGGCCGCCAATCGGACCCGCTCACGCCGAACCCGCTCCTCAGCCGTCAGCCCCTCCGCCATCGGGATACCTCATCCCTCCGGCATA
This sequence comes from Streptomyces sp. AM8-1-1, assembly GCF_032229325.1. NCBI lineage: Bacteria > Bacillati > Actinomycetota > Actinomycetes > Kitasatosporales > Streptomycetaceae > Streptomyces > Streptomyces sp. AM8-1-1. The sequence goes on along the minus strand of NZ_CP135086.1, from coordinate 97,434 downwards.
GCGCAGCCCACGACAACCGTCACGACCCCACGTAGCCCACACCCTTAAAGATCTCTAGACCGCGTCCGCTGTGCGGGCTGTCTTCACGGTCTTGCACGCTCACGGCGTCCCCGACTGCAAACCGGCCGGGCACCTGCGCCTCGGCTCGCCTGCATTCAGCATCCCCCTGTCGGCCGGCCTCGCTCCGACCCGCGGGCCCTCGCCTCTCCTGACCCGGCCCGCGCCGCCGTCACTGGCATGCTCGTCTTCCACGCCCTGCGGGCCGGCGAAATCCGCCACCCGACCCTCGACCAGGCCTCCAGGCACGAACAGGGCCGCTGCGCCGCCCGGACGCACCGTCCTGCTCGCCGAACCGGTCCGTGTCCGCCTACCTCGCCCATCGCAGCCACCGCTGGCCCGGCACCGCGAACCCCCACCTCTTCATCACCCACTGCCCTGCACTGTCCACCACACCCGTGTCCAGTTCCTGGCTACCGGCAGTCCCCAGCCTCCACCCACGTGCTGCGGAGCCACCACATCGTCGACGAGGTACAGGCCGCCGACGGCGACGCCCTACTGATCTGAGAGCTGTTCGGCTTCGGTGAGTTGACGTCATGGCATGCGGTCAGGTGCGGAGCCATATGACGAGGGTTAGAGAGCATCTGATCTAGGTAGTTGGTGTTCTGGGGTGATTTTGTGACTGCCTTCTTGGCGGTCATTGGATGAGCTGTGAGTGTTCGTCGCCCGTACCGCACCCGGGCGGCCACGGTCTGTCCTTTTGACGGCAACCCATTCGTCCGCCCCAACTCGCGGGCAACAACGAGAGATGGTCGGGCGACTACGTGGGCAGTGCCCCGGGATGCAAGAGGGGCGACCGCGGACACGCGGTTGCCCCTCTTAGCGTATGAGTTTCGGTGCGGCGCCCACCTGCGGCTTACAGGGTCTGTGGGCACTGCTCTCCGAGCGTTCTGTCAGCCGTCAAAGTCGACGTACCACTTCTCCGCGCACTGCAGCACCCCGGATACGCGTAGGCATGGCCGCACAGCGTGGTAGCGGCCCTGAACGACAGGTGTTTCAGTCCATCCCGTGGCCCCAGCGTGGTACTTCTGGCAGTAGTCGTACCCACCCGTCGCCGCAACCTGCGCGTTGGTGCGCCAGCCGTACCCGTCGTCATCTTCCTTGGTAGTCGCCGGGGAGAACGAGCCGATGGAACGATCGATGGAGACGTATGAACCGTTCGGGACGGTAGCGCCGGCCTTGGCGCCGGCTGACTGCTTTCCGGTGTAGAGGTGGGTCGTGATGTTCCGCAGAACCGTGGGGTAGTAGGGGGCTCCGACCGGTGCGTACCACAGGTATTCCGTGGGAGCTGGAACGCATTTCTCGGCTGCCTGTGCCGGTGCCGCGGTGCTGAGCACCGTCAGCGGGACCGTTAGCACGATCGCCAGTATTGCTTGAACCGCGCGGACACGTTTCACAACCATGGCCCCCCATGTCGACTGTTGAGGCCACACGGTGCTGACCGAAACCATGCACGTCAAGTACATGACAGGCTGTTCGTACGATCTGGTGATCGCTCTCTCATGCGTGGAGCCCTTCTGAAATACGCCACCGCGGCACCGCACCAGCCCTTGTCCGACCGGTCCGCAGCGTGCATGGCCAGGGCGGGCACCGGCCCGAGCTGGAGCTCGGCGGCTGGCGGGAACCTGAGGCTCTGCGCCGCGACGAACCTTCCGCAGAGTCTTCATCGAAGGTCCGCGTGCGGGGCCAGGGGCCGCGAGAACGACGCAGTCCTGAGTCACCGGTGTTGGCTTCAGACGGTGGCGGCAGGACACCAATGCTTCAACGCACTCCTCCGCGCCCCGATGCCCGGCGAGTTGGTATGGACGCTGCAACCAAAGCTACGGGTTCTGCCTTCAGGCGCCTGGCGACGAAGGAAAGTACCTCGATGGAGCCCTCGTCGAGCCATTGCGCATCGTCGATAAGGCATACCAGTGGGTGATCCTCGGTGGTGCTGGCCAGGAGACCGAGCACGGCCAGTCCGACCAGGAACCGATTAGGCGTCGCTCCTTCCCGTAGTCCGAACGCGACAGACAGGGCGTTGCTCTGCGGTTCCGGAAGCTCTTGCAGTCGTCCCATCATCGGGGCGCACACCAGCTGAAGGGTGGCAAAGGGAAGTTCCATCTCGGATTCGACGCCTGCGACGCCGATCGTGCGGAACCCGACAGCCCGGCCAGCCGCATACTCCAGCAGGGCGGTCTTGCCGATACCTGCCTCACCGCGCAGAACCAACACCGCACTTTTCCCGGACCGAGCTGTGTCCAGTAGCTGATCCAGCGCATCCAGCTGGTCGATCCGGCCCCATAGTCGGCCCTGCGGGCCGACGGTGAACTTGCTCATAGGAAGCGATCTTCCCGGTCCTTAGGTGCCCTCGTCAGCGTTGATCGCCTGCGGCTATGAGGTAGCCGCAGGCGGCATAACGCCATGCACAACCGCTAAATTATCATGTTTGCCCGGTTTTGCTTGTTTCCGCCATAGTCGGGCACAGCCTTGGCTGTCATGACTGATGTGTGGTGTAGACGCGCGGCGGCGACCCCGGGACAGAACCCCGGGGGTCATCCCCGTGCTTCCCCGGGCGCGATGGGCTCCCGCCCTAAGCGAGACTCCGAAGTCACCGAGTCAGTGCCTCTGACGGGAGGAACCCGCTCATGTCTGTCACTTCCGAACGGACGGCGATCCGGCCGTTCACCGTGGACTTTCCGGAAGCGGACGTCGCTGATCTGCGCAAGCGCATCGCAGCCACGCGCTGGCCGGAGAAGGAGACTGTCGACGATCAGTCGCAGGGCCCGCAGCTCGCGACTGCGCAGGAAATCGTCCGCTACTGGGGGGAGGACTACGACTTCGGCAGGGTCAAGGCGAAGGTAGGCGCCTACCCGAACTTCGTCACCGAAATAGACGGCCTGGAGATCCATTTCATCCACGTGCGCTCGTCGCATGAGAATGCTTTGCCGATCCTGGTCACGCATGGGTGGCCCGGCTCGGTCGTCGAACAGCTGAAGATCATCGAGCCCCTCACCAACCCCACAGCGCACGGCGGCGATGCGTCGGACGCCTTCGACGTGGTGATTCCGTCGATGCCGGGCTACGGCTTCTCCGGCAAGCCGAGTGCCAAGGGCTGGGGGCCGGACCGTATCGCGCGCGCCTGGGCAGAGCTGATGAAGCGCCTCGGCTACACACACTATGTGGCGCAGGGCGGCGACTGGGGTGCGGTAGTCACAGACGTCATGGCCCTCCAGGCCCCCGAGGGATTGGTCGGCATTCACACCAACATGCCAGGCGTAGTCCCCCCTGCGATCGACCAGGCGCTCGCGACCAGCCAGCCGCTGCCGCCCGACCTCCCGGAGCTCACAGAGGAGGAGCAGCGCGCAGTCGGCCAGCTGACCTTTGTGTATGCGCACGTCTTCTACGCGTACATCATGGCTTCACGTCCCCAGGTTCTGACCGGCCTCGCGGATTCGCCGGCCTTCCTGGCGACCTTCATGGCCGACCACGACCGAGACAGCCTGGCGATGATCACACGAGCGTTCGCTGGCGAACCCGAAGGTCTGACGCGGGACGACTTTCTCGACAACGTCACGCTCTTCTGGCTCACGAACACCGGGGTTTCCTCGGGCCGTCTCTACGCGGAGAACACGTTCCCCTTCTTCGGTGCCAAGGGTGTCACCCTTCCGGTCGCTGTGAGCGTCTTCCCCGAGGAGCTGTACGAGTCCCCTCGAAGCTGGACCGAGCAGGCCTACCCGAACCTCATCCACTACAACCGGCTCCCCAAGGGCGGACACTTCGCGGCCTGGGAACAGCCAGAGCTCTTCGTGAATGAGCTGCGTACCGGGCTCCGGTCGCTGCGCACCTGACAGCTCGCACGGTCAAGGCCGGCCCTGCGGTCGAGTAGGTCGAATGTGATCTGCTCGACCGCGCGTTCGGGCACTGGTCGGTGCGAATTCCGTGCAAGCGCAGGTGCCGCCGCACCCGATGCAATCGGTCGGATACGAGAATCAGAGAGGTTTACACGGCTATGAGTAGCTCCACGCAGACGGCATGGCTGGCGGGTGGCTGCTTCTGGGGTATGCAGGACCTTCTTGGGGCGCTTCCGGGTGTCGTCAGCAGTCGAACCGGATACAGCGGAGGTGACACGCCTAACGCGAGTTACCTCGATCACGGAAACCATGCTGAGTCGGTCGAAGTGGTCTTCGACCCAGTCGCAACTGACTACCGAACGATCCTCGAGTTCTTCTTCCAAATCCATGACCCGACCACGATTAACAGGCAAGGAGGCGACGTCGGTTCGGAGTACCGATCCGCCGTCTTCTACCACAACGACGAACAGCGACGAGTTGCCGAGGACGTCGTCGCCCATGTCGAGGCATCAGGCCGATGGCCGGGCAAGGTCGTGACTGAGGTCGTCCCGGCGGGCGATTTCTGGGAAGCCGAACCCGAGCACCAGAACCGCCTGGCACGCTACCCATCCGGCTACACCTGTCACTTCCCCCGCCCCGACTGGCAGCTGCCTAGACGCGCGGGTGCATGACCGGAGCGGACACCGACTCCAGTTCTGTGAGGAATTGAGATTCATGTCGTACGACATCGAGAAGACGGATGAGCAATGGCGCGCGGAGTTGAAGCCTGAGGAGTATCGGGTCCTGCGCCGCGCCCATACCGAGAAGCCGTTCACCGGCGAGTACACCGACACGAAGACGGAGGGCGTCTACTCCTGCCGCGCCTGCGGTGCCGAACTTTTCACCTCCAAGGAGAAGTTCGACTCCCGATGCGGCTGGCCCTCCTTCTTCGACCCGAAGGACTCCGACGCCGTCGAGCTGGCCGAGGACCGGTCCTACGGCATGGTGCAGACCGAGGTCCGCTGTGCCCGCTGCGGATCCCACCTCGGGCACGTATTCGAGGGTGAGGGGTTCCCGACGCCGACAGACCAGCGATACTGCATCAACAGCATCTCCCTGCGGCTGAAGCCTGACGGTAGCGCACCCGCCGCTGCATGACTGAGGGCCGAAGCGTCAGACCCGGCGAGGCCCTGAACCCGCCGACGACCAAGATCGTGTGGCCATTGTCTGGTGACTGGCGGCGCCCCACGCGGCGGCGAGACCTCTGGCAGGCGGTCGGCCGGCAAACGCTCGATCGGGCACCACGTCCGACGGTAGCCAACCCGCGAGTAGACCCGGAAACTGACCGTCAACACAGAGATCACCACTGCTAGGGCGTTTCGGTTGGATCATCGTATGGACGAGAGGAAGATGCCTGCGACCTGCAGTCCGGCCAGGTAGATGGTCGTGGTCTTTTCGTAGCGGGTGGCGATTCCACACCACTGCGGTTGATGCAGCGTTCGACGGTGTTGCGTTGTTTGTAGGTCTCGCGGTCAAAGGGGGGTGGCCTGCTGCCTCGGCTGCCTCGGCGTAGACGGTGACCTCGCTGGTCGGCCGGGACGGGAATGACCGCCTTGATGTCGCGCTTGCGCAGGTGGTCGCGGATGGCACGCGAGGAGTAGGCCTTGTCGGCCAGGATGATGTCTGACATGTTGCGGTGCCGTCCACGTCGGCGGGGAACCCTTCACGATGATCCCGCTACCGGCCGCCCCGCCGGGGTGTCCGGTCCGGCAACAACGGCTCGATCCGCGCCCACTGCGCGCCAGTCAACGGCACACACGGACCAACGATCCGATGATCCGAATGAAACGCCCTGGGCGCGCATGCGCCGAAGTGGGCAGTACCTCACCCACGGGAGTATTACGGCCGCTGACCCCTCGAGGCCACCGGCCGAAGGCTGGGTGCGACGCCACATCCGAGGCGTGGTCGAACTCTGACCCCAGCGCGATCGATCCCAGGCGGCGCGCAGGTTCTGAAACTCGTGCCCAGGCGATGAGTACGGAGGGCGCCCGTACCCAGTGGGTCCGAGCAGACTTCTGTCGGAAGACTCTCCCCGTTTTGTTCCGCCGCCGGGATCTGCAGAAGCGCGGGTCAGCGTTCTGTGTAGGCACTGGGCGCTTGTCGAAGCGGAGGCACGGCCGGAAGCCGTCGCATTGAACGTTCGATCTACCTCCTTGCCGCGCTTGTAGACAAACTTGCCTTCGACCGCCGGTGCCGTGGCATCGCAACCGCCTACTTCTGATCCAGAGCCCCGCCGAGCGGGTCTCCCGAACGCAAAAAGTCGCGCCCCGGGGCAGCGCCGTTACATTTACCACACTCTAATCGCATGGGATTTACTTGTATGCGAGGCTTTTCTTGCGTAAGTTATCGAAGGTTGCCTTGGGGCTTACCCCTTGCCAGCCCTGCACCCGGCCATGAAGCGCAGCAGTGCCGGTCGTTGCCCCCTTCACCCCCAGACCTTTCCTCGCTCTGGCCCCCCATCAAAATGGGAGCATCTAAGTGATCAGTAGTGACTTCGCCAAACGTGGCTCGGCCGACATCTTGATCGGTCGGGAGTACGACCTCGATCAAATTCGCGGCCTTCTGAGCACGGGGGCGACCGGCGGCGCTCTGCTGCTCTCTGGTGACCCTGGCGTCGGAAAGACCGCGGTGATGGATGCCGTTGCGCAGGCGGCTCTGGAGGAAGGTGCCCAGGTTCTCCGCGTGGCCGGGGTGGAGTTCGAATCGAGCTGCAGCTACTCGGGGCTCAATCAGGTCCTCTTCCCCTTCCAGGAGACAGTCGAAGAACTGCAGGCGCCCTTTCGTGACGCCTTGCGCGTCGCGCTCGGTTTCCAGAGCGGCGCAGCGCCGGAGCGGCTGATGGTCTCCAACGCCGTGCTGGTCCTGCTGCGGAAGATCGCAGCAGGAAACCCGCTCCTTTTGATCGTCGACGACCTCCCTTGGATCGATCGGGCGAGTGCGGCCGTGCTGGGCTTCGTGGCCCGGCGGTCGGCCAGCATTCGTGTCAGCTTCCTCGCCGCCTGTCGCACCGGTACACAGAGCCTGCACGACTGCGGCACCCTGCCGGAGTACTGGTTGCGGCCGCTGAACGCCCAGGCAGCAACACGATTGGTCGATGAGACATACCCGAATCTCGTGCCGAGCGCCCGTCAGCGCCTGCTGTCCGCGGCGTGCGGGAACCCGCTCGCTCTGCTCGAGCTGCCGTCCGCGCTGTCCGCAGGACGGGATATGCCTCTCGACGCCGCCTCGTCCGCGGTGCCGCTCAGCCAGCGTCTGGAGGCGGTCTTCGGCTCACGGATCACCGATCTCCCCGCGCCGTCGCAGCGTCTCGTCCTGCTCGCCGCATTGGAAGGCGTCGGCGATCTTGGAGTCTTGCAGGCAGCGTCACGGCAGGCAGACGAGGGGTACGACCTGGACGACCTCGCACCTGTCGAGCGGGACCACCTCGTCCACATCGATGAACAGGCACGCCGACTGCGCTTTCGCCACCCGCTCATCCGCTCAACGGTGATTGCGAACTCCACCAGCAGCGAACGGCGTGCGGTGCACTCCGTGCTGGCACAAGTCCTGGTGGACCAGCCCGAGCGCCAAGCCTGGCACCTGGGTGAGGCAACGCTGGAACCCGACGAGCACGTCGCCACCCTGCTCGAGAAGGCTGCCCACATCACCCTGCGTCGCGGCGACGCCGTCGGCGGCATGCGCACGCTCATCCGCTCTGCAGACCTGACGCCCCGCGCGGCCGACCGCAGCCGCCGGCTCGCAGAAGCCGCCTACGTAGGCGCCGAATCCACCGGCTCACTCACCAGCGCCCAGAAACTCATAGACGACGCCAGGAACACAGCTGAGGCCTCGCAGAGCTCCCTGCATGCGGCAGCAGCCACCGCCGTCCTCATCCTGAACCGCGACGGAGACGTCGACACGGCCCACCGACTACTGGTCGGCGCCATTGACAGCGGGACCCACGCATACGACGCCAACAACAAGACCCTCGTCGACGCCCTCCACACCCTTGCACTGGTCTGCTTCTTCGGCGCCCGCACAGCTTTGTGGGAGCCCTACTACCAGGCCCTGGGCAAGCTGACACCACAGGCGCCGCTCATACTGTCCGCCCTTGGCAAGACGTTCTCGGATCCCGCGCGCACCGGCGCCGCAGCTTCCAGGGAGCTCGACGAGCTCGTCGCGGAACTGACAGACGTGACCGACCCCGTTCACATCACCCGGACCGGCACAGCAGCCCTCTACCTCGACCGCCTAGGAGACATCCGCGAAGCAGCATGGCGCGTCGTTCGCACGGGACGCGATGGCGGCCCAGCCCGCCGGTACCTGTCCGGACTGATCCACCTCTGCCTGGACGACTACCTCACCGGAAACTGGGACGAGGCTGCACAACTGGCCGATGAGGGCCTCAAGCTCTGCGAAACACACGGCTATCGCGCCTTCGCCTGGTACTTCCAGTACGTCCAGGCCATCCTCAAAGCCGCACGTGGGCAAGACACCGAAGCCGAAGCAACGGCCGAGCAGATCATTCGCTGGGCCATGCCCCGAGGAGCGGACTGCGCCGCCCACTACGGACATCACGCCGCCGCCGTGGCACGGCTGGGACGCGGTGACTTCGCCGGCGCCTACGACCACGCGAACACCATCAGCCCGGCCGGGAGCCTCGCCCCACACGTCCCACACGCCCTGTGGGTGACGTTCGACCTGGTGGAAGCTGCCGTCCGCACCAACAGGCGCGAAGAAGCGGCCCGACACGTCCACGCGATGCGGGAGGCCAACGTGGCCGACGTGTCCTCACGGCACGCCCTGCTGACAGATGCCTGCGACGCCATGGCCACCACAGATGACGAAGCGGCCCTGAACCTGTTCACACAAGCCCTGGCCGTCCCCGGCGCGGATCGCTGGCCGTTCGACTTCTCACGTGTCCAGTTGGCATACGGCGAGCGGCTCAGGCGCGCACGGGCGACCACAGAATCCAGAGGGCCGCTCAGCACCGCGTTGTCCACCTTCGAATACCTGAAGGCTCGCCCCTGGGCAGAACGCGCCGAAGCGGAACTGCGGGCCGCCGGCGCGAGCAAACTGCGCCAGGGAACACCGAAGGCGCATACCCTCACCCCCCAAGAGCTGGAGATCGCGCGGCTGGCAGCCACCGGCCTGACCAACAAACAGATCGGGGAGCGCCTCTTCCTTTCACACAGGACCATTAGCGCCCACCTCTACCAGATCTATCCGAAACTGGGCATCACTTCTCGTTCCATGCTGCGCGACGCTTTGGAACCCTGAGCTCTGTCGTGCCGGCCAGCTGGCGCCCAGGCCGCCGCCACCACGCCCGGCGCGACGGCAGCTGCCGCACGTGGCCAACACGTCGGCTCAGGCAACTACCAACACCTAGAGCGTAAGCACGAGGCCGCTGCAGCACTTCGCCATCGCCAGCCCGGCTGTCGGGCCCCGGCTCGAAAAGCCGCTCCTCTCGCCGATCCGACGGTGGCTGCACGTGCAGCCACCGTGCTCGGGTCCCTCGCCGTCGCTCCGCCGACCCGCAGGCACCAGTCCCCTCGCTGCCGTACAGCCGCAGGGCAGGATGCAGCCCAGTCAGCTGACAGATGACTGAGACCGACCCGACAGCCCAGCATGGAGCGGCCTACGACATTTCGAACGAAGGGAACTGCGATGTCCACGCAACAACCGAGCTGGTGTGACCACAGACAACCTCCGTGCAGCATGCGCTCGCTGAGCTTGACCATTCACACGATCCCTGAGCCGAAAATCCGTGTGCCGCTCAAGGCGGAATTTCACTACGCGGTGGCCGATCCGCTCACGGTGCTGGTGGAACTGCATGCGTCACCGTCGGATGCTGTCCGCTGGGTCATCTCACGAGACCTGCTTTTCGACGGCACCACTGAGCCCAGCGGGCTGGGAGATGTCCGGCTGTGGCCGTCGGGGTCTGGGACGCGGCGGGTGATGTACATGAAGCTGGAAGCGCACGGCACGTCCTGCCTGCTCGAGATGGATCCGGAACCGCTGGAGAAATGGCTCCTGGAGACCTTCGCTCTCGTTCACCCCGGCACGGAACTGTGCGACGTGGATTGGCACGCTGTCACGGCCGGCCTCATGAGCGACTGAACCTCGCAGAGAGCTGGCCTGGAGCGAGTTCGCCGCCGGTTCCTCTGCATTGCACCTCGCCCACGACGCCGTTGTGCAGGTGGCCACCAAATGTCCTGGGAGAGGGACGCTGGCCACTGGGGGGTGCCTCTATGTTCTTCGTCAAGCGTGTGGGCAGCTTCGGCCCGGGGTTCGATCTTCTTCGTGGGGCATGAGACTGTCTGGTCGTGCCAGAGATGATGAGTGGGTTGGAGGCGGCCTTGGCTGAGGCGTCGTCTCCTTCGTGGACGCAACGTGTTCGTGCTGGGCGGGACCTTGCTTCCTTCGCTGATGTTCCTGAGGCTGCGGAAGCGCTGGTGGGGCTGCTGCTGGACGTCGAGGACACGGCGGTGACTCGACAGACGGCAGAGTCACTGGCCCGGGTGGGGACGGTGGCGGCCGTAAGGCTCATCGCTCTCGCGGTTGCCGAGGCTGACGACAACCAGGCTGACTGGCTGCAGACCGGGGTGCATGACGCGCTCGTGGGACCGGACGGTGTGCAGGACGTCGCAGCGGTGTGCGCGAAGCTCTCCCGGGACCAGGAAGAAGCTGTCCGGTGGGCTGCCGCAGCTCTCTCGGCGTGGATAGACGGCACAAGGCGTTGACCTGAATCGACCTGCCTGTGGGCTGGTTCATGCAGCCATCGCGTGGGGGAGGCGGGGTTCGTAGAAGGTTCCGTCTCTAAGCATGGCGAACAGGACGCTGATGCGCTGGCGGGCGAGGCGGAGGAGAGCCTGGGTGTGGGTTTTACCGCGGGCGCGTTGCTTGTCGTAGTAGGTGCGCGAGGCGGGATCGGCGTTCATGCAGGCGAAGGCCGAGAGGAACATCGCGCGTTTGAGCTGCCGGTTGCCGCCTCGGGGTGCGTGTTCGCCGTGGATCGAGGTCCCGGTTTGCCTGGTGGCCGGGGCGAGGCAGGCGTAGGAGGCGAGGTGGGCGGCGGGGGGGAAGCTGGTGCCGTCGCCGACGGTGGTCAGCAGGACGGCGGCAGTCCTGACGCCGACGCCGGGCATCGACGTCAGGACTTGGGAAAGAGGGTGGGCCTCCAGCAGGGTGTTGATCTGCGCTTCCAGAGCTCGGCGCTGTTCGTGGACAGCGGCGAGCGAGCGGGCCAGGGACCCGTAGCTCCAGCAGCCAGGTGACGGCCTGGTGGTCCAGGCGCGGGCCCAGGACGCGTTCCAGGCTGGGGTGGAACTGGGTGAGCAGGCCGCGTATCCGGTTGGAGGTGCGGGTGGCCTCGGCGGCGAGATCCTGGTCGAAGCCGGTCAGCACGGTCAGCTCAGCGGTGATCTCGTCGGTCAGTTCCAGGGTGCGAAGAGCGTGCGGCATGGTGCGGGCCGCGTCCGTGATCACCGCGGCGTCCTTCGCGTCGGTCTTGGCCTCCCCGGGGTAGAGGTCGGCGATCCGTCGCATCGCCAGTCCGGGCAGGTAGGCGACCTTGCAGTCCGCGTCGCGGGCCACGGTCAGCGGGAGAGCGCCCGATGGAAGGGGGTTGGTCCACGATCACCAGGACGCTGCCGAACTTCGCGGTCAGCTTGTCGAAGACGGCCCGCAGCTTCGGCTCGCTGTTGGGCAGCGGCTTGTCGAAGACCCTCTTGCCTGCTGGCGTGAGCCCGTGTCCGTGGTGAGTGGTCTTTCCGACGTCCAGGCCGAGGAACACGCCCACGTCTTCGGTGTCGAACATCGCGCCCTTCCAGGGACGTTGCCGGTACCGGCCTCGGCGTTGGTGTCGTACGCGCGCATCCACGTTATGCAGACCTGCCGCCCGCGAACTGTCCGGCATTGCGTCGGACCGGATGGTGGCCGGACCTTTCATCAGCGTCTCCGACCGCACCTCCCGGGCCCGGTGACACCACCCCCCAGGTCATCCGTTCGACAGGGGGACACAGCCATGCCGGGCCCGGAGGCCAGCGGCCCTATTGCAGGGCCGCGGGAAACATAACGGGGGGGGGCAGTCATCGTGGTTGTCCCCGGGGCCCGTGCAAGCGGAGGGGTGCAGCGTTCGCGTATCCGCACACCCCCTCCTGCAAACTGCCGCCGCGGATGCTGCGATAGGTCTACAGACGTCGTGCGGGAAGCAGAGTTCTGCCCTGCGGCAGAGCAGAGCATCGGCGATGATCCGCTCGTTGACGCGGGTGGCGCGGGACGGAGCCGAAACTGGGACTGTTAATCGCCGTACCTGGCCCACACTTCATAGAACTTTGCCTGCGTGATGATCCTTTCGGTTCTCTCCGCTTCCAGTTCAACCAGCGCCCCTTGGACTGCCGACAAGATCGTCGATACCGGGCCACGCACTTCACGGGGCGAACCCTGTTGCCCCTCTCGGCGGATCCCGATGAAGCCGGCCAGAGTCGCCAGGACTGGCTCTGAGGCAGTCCACCGCTCCACCGCCTCACGTCGAGCGGGCGAGTCCACGAGTACGAGCTCACGCCTCCTGAAGGGGTGCTTTCGAGGACGTTGGCGGATGGCCAGCCCGTCCGCTTCGAGGGCTGCCGTGTAAGCCGCTGCCAACGTGTCCCCCCTGCTCGACAGCCAGTCACTCACCAACTGATAGGGCCTCGTCAGTTCCAGTGAGGTGGCAGCCTCCCACAAGAGGCGATCAGGCGGCACCGGCTGCCAACCCGGCACGACGTGCCTTTTGTCCAGGCCAATCGCCCCAGCCTCGAGCAGGTCCACCAGCTGGGCACCGGCCAGCGAAAGCGACAGATCAGCTGGATGTACGGGGTGTCCGGGCGCTACCTCTATGGTGATCATCAAGAGGTTCTTCGGTGTAGTCATGAAGGCGTCATCTCAAGATTGCTTGCGTTCGCGTCAGATTTGTCGCTCATCGACGAGTCGGCGTACACCGCGAGCTGCTCTGCGTGTGTCACGCGAGAGCCTGACGAGGTGTGGTCTGACCAAAGGAGCAGGAGCCGGGTTTGCAGCCTCGTTCTGTAGTCGCCGGCGACATCTGCGCGCCTGCAGCATGCAGTAGGCATCGCGATGGATTCGTGACCGGGAAGGTCAGGGCTTGGTGCCGAATGACTGCCTCAGCGTGCTGACGATCTGAGTGACAGCGCCGCGGGCCGCCGTGGTCGACGACAGCGCATTCAGCACCGCGAAGTCGTGTACGGCCCCGCGATACCTGGTTGCGGCGACCTCGACGCCGGCAGCACGCAGCTTCGCTGCGTAAGCTTCCCCTTCGTCCCGCATGACGTCAGCCTCTGCCGTGATGACGAGAGCCGGCGGCAGTCCACGCAGTTGCTGTTCAGAGGCTTTAAGCGGGCTGGCGGTGGGCTCCGCACGCTGCGTTTCATCGGTTGTGTACTGAGCCCAGAACCACTGGGCAGTATCACGGCGCAGAGAGTAGCCCTGGGCGAACTGCCGGTAGGAATGGGTGTCAAAACCGGCGTTCATGACGGGGTAGAGCAGTACCTGAAACGTGAACGAGACGTCCTTGCGCTGTTGGGCCAGCAGCGTGAGGGCGGCACTCATATTGCCGCCCACCGAGTCACCGGCGACGGCCAGTCGTGTGCCGTCGATTCCGTGTTCAGCTGCCTGCGTCGCTATCCACCGGGCCACGGCGTAGCACTCCTCCAGCGCTGTCGGGTAACGCGCTTCCGGTGACAACGTGTACTCGGGGAAGACCACTGTGGCTTCCGTACCTACTACCAGTTCTCGCACCAGCCGATCATGTGTTCGCGCACTGCCAAGAACCCACCCGCCTCCGTGGATGTACAAGACTGCGGGCAAACGGCCGCTCGCTCCCTTGGGTCGTAGGATGCGCACTGGGACACTGCCCTTCGGTCCACCAGAGACCGCCACCCATTTCTCGTCGACCTGAGGCATTTCGTGATCTCCGGACTGCTCCTCCTCAAGGGCCTTACGGCCCTGCGCTGGCCCCATATCAACGAGGAACGGTGGAGAAGCCGTCGCCTGGGCAAACGCCCGGGCCGCAGGCTCGAGAACCGGTTCTGGCGGAGCAGTCACATCGTTGGACATTGCACGCTCCTTGTCGGGCGAGGCGCCGTGCCGAAGCACGGAAGTTCCATGGCATGCAGGTCGCATCTGGTCATGGCGAGGGATGTCGACCTTTGGGTCGCAACTATTTGTGATGCAACTCCAGTTTGTACTTCCGCGCATCGGTCATGTGACTGTGGGCTTGCGGCGCATATTGTCCGATGAACGGCAGTGGCTTAAACCTGCGCTCCTCGTTGATTGATATGGACTGCGCGTGCGGTGCTGAAGTGCTGTCGGGGCATCGGATAAGATCGGATCGAATCATCAAGGGCCGATCCGCCTGGGATGCGCCGATCAGCTGCCCTTCCCCACCGGGGCAAGTGTGCGCACAGTGTTCTGTGCGTGGCCTGCGGGCGGGAGACGCGGCCTATTGCGAGCGTCTCGTTGACGAGCAGTGCGAAACAAAAATTTCGCTCGAAGGGCCGTATCCCGACATGGCGACTGTACCGGCCCACCACGACACAAGAGTGGGATCGGGCCATTCATCGCAACTTCGTGTGAATCGGTCCGGGCAATAGCCTTCGAACTCGCCTTGCGCGCAGAGCGGGTAACCATCACATGCCCTCTGGCGTATCTTCACCTCGGCTTCGATCCTCGTCCCTGCATAATCCCTGACCTTGCCGGGCTTCCCTGGGCTCTGAACTGGGGCGCACGCCCCCGAGCGGCTTTGGCCCACCCGGGTCGTCCCATGCACCTCGTTCGCGAGTCGTCGATTGGCAGGGGGGATCGGGCGTCGGCGTCCTCTCCGACGGCATATATGGCTGTCACTTGGAAATGGCGTCTTTGATCATGGGCCGGCGCGGTGGTGCGTCCGACACGGTGATGGGAGGCCCAAGGCTGTCGTTCATACGACGGAGTTCCTGCCCGACAACAGCGCGCCCCCCGTGTGCGGTGCGTTGCTTGCATCCGCACGCCGCCGCGCAGGTTGCGAGCCGCCTTTGGGTATCCCGCCCGTGGCAGCCACGACGGCTCGGAGTGCAGCCCGGTAGTCGTCCGCGGACGACAAAGTCGCCGACCGTGCCACCCGGAGCAGCCGGATCCCATCGAAGCGGGCGGTTGGTGAGCCTGACTCGGGGGCCTGACGGAACACTGGCCGGTAGGTGTCCACACGACGCGGAGCGGCCGAGCAACGGGGTACTCAGTCACTCGGCCGCTCCGTCGGACACACGCCCCCGTATTCAGTGGTGCAGGTTCTAGCGGACCGAACGGAGACCAGTACGGACCTCGTTGACGAGGAGCTCCGGCTGCTCCCAGGCCGCGAAGTGACCGCCCTTGGGCAGCTTGTTGTAGTGGACCAGGTTCGGGTAGGCCTGCTCGGCCCAGGTCTTCGGGGCCGGGTACAGCTCGTCCGGGAAAACGCTGACAGCGACGGGGATCTTGACGCCGTTGACGCCGAAGAAGGGGGTCTTGTTCTCCGCGTAGAGACGGGCCGAGGAAATGCCCGTGTTCGTCAGCCAGAAGAGGGTGATGTTGTCCAGGACGTCGTCACGCGTCAGACCCTCCGGCACGCCATCGAAGGACCGGGTGATCAGTTCCAGGCTGGCAGCGTCGTGGTCGATCAGGAACGCTGCCAGACCCACCGGCGAATCAGCGATCCCAGCCAGGGCCTGCGGCCGGTCACCCATTATGTAGGCGTAGTAGACGTGCGAGTACACGCTCTTCAGGTGCTCGACGGTGTCCTTCTCGTCCTCCGTCAGGGGCGGGGTGCCGTCCGGCAGCGGCTGCCCCGCGGCAAGCGCTGCGTCGATAGCGGAAGGGATCACGCCGGCCATGTTGGTGTGGATCGCGACCAGGCCCTCAGGCGCCTGCGCACCCATGAGGTCAGTGATGATCGCGCCCCAGTCGCCGCCCTGGGCGGCGTAGCGGGTGTAACCGAGACGTCCCATCAGCTCGGCCCAGGCGCGTGCGACCCGCTTGGGGTCCCAGCCGGTTGCCGTCGGCTTTCCGGAGAATCCGTAGCCGGGGATCGAGGGGATCACCACGTGGAAGGCGTCCGACGCGTCACCGCCGTACTCTGTGGGGTTGACGAGCGGGTCGATGAGCTTCAGCTGCTCGATGACCGAACCGGGCCAGCCGTGGGTGATGATGAGCGGCAGCGCGTTCTCGTGCTTGGAGCGGACGTGGATGAAGTGGATGTCCAGCCCGTCGATCTCGGTGATGAAGTTGGGGTGGGCGTTCACATTCGCCTGGACCCTGTTGAAGTCGTACTCTTCGCCCCAGTAGCGGATGAGTTCCTTCAGCGTCGCGAGCTGCGGCCCCTGCGACCGGTCGGAAACCGTCTCCTTTTCGGCGAAACGCGTAGCAGCGATTCGCATGCGCAGATCGGCGACCTCAGCATCGGTGAACTGGGCGGTGAACGGTCGGATCGCAGGCGCAGACATGATGGACTCCTTGTGGGTCAACGTACGGGCGGGCCGAATAGCGAGTACGGCTCCGCGAAAGGGAGGTACGAGAGATGAGGTATCCCCCGTCACAGGAGCGGGCTTGTTAGCCGTTCCTGTTCCCCGGTGCCATTTCATAGTGGAGTGCCGCAGCCGCCTGCGTAATCCGCTAGGTGACTTAGCCCATCAAGGGAGAGAGCAGTCAGTCGTAGGTAACGTGACCGGGTTACCTACGGGCTGGGCATCCCGACCACTGCCATCCGACAGCCACGTGCGACCTCTGTCATCTGTGTGGGGCCAGCACGGCGACTCTGCGTCTGGTCACCTCAGCAGTGCGCGCCACTCGGGCACCGCTCCCCAGCCGGCGCCTTCGTTGCTCATCTCCTCGTGTGATGCGGAGGCTGCCCTCGGTGACTCGCCAGGTGGGGAGCCGCCGCCGAGTGGATCTCAATGGATCTCAACTCCCCTCCGGGGTACTGAGGAGCGCCAGGCCGAGGGGGGTGAGGCTATGGGACACGGTGTTGCGGTGACGCAGCGATCGGATCAACCCTGCCGCACGGAGAACGGTCGCGTGTTCACTGGCACTCGCGGGCGCGATCGATGCATGCGCGGCAAGCTCCCCAGTACTACAGCCTTGATGTTCCGCGATAGCGGTGAGAACCACCGCTCGCGTACGGCCCACCAGGATCGATACGTGCGCGGGACAGCCACGGCCGGGGGTGAAGCCGTGGCTGGCTGCTTCGAGGAGTGACTGGTCCTGGCAGACGGGATAGCTCACAGCTATCGGATTGCCGTGGGTGAGGACGGGGCGCGTGGAGAACATCGTGGGAACAAGCAGCAGGCCCTGTCCTTCCAGCTGAAGGTCGCCGTCCGCTCCGCTCAGCATGCGGATCTCCAGGACCGGAGGGTTCCATCTCATCCACCGAGGGTTGGCTCGGGAGAGAAGCTGCTCTACACCGCCGGTGAGCTGCTGCTGCAAGCGCAAGCCTCGGTCGGCTGCCAGATGTTCGGTGAACTGATTCCAGTGCGGTGCCAGCAGCTCCGCATGGAGGTGCCTCAGTCCGGTGCAGAGAGCAGTGAGCAAAGACGCATTATCGGCTAGGTCGCGAGACCATACGGGAAGTGCAGGATTACGCTTTGACGTTTCCCGCATATATGCCGTGATGCTGTCGCGCGGTGTCGAGCGTACCTGCTCCAATAGCTCTTCGACCGGACCCGCTTTAGCCGGACTGAGGAAACCTGGCGAGCGGCCTACCGCTGGCATCAGGGTAAGAGCCATGCGAGCTTCGACAGACAACTGAGCGCGGGCGCGCCGCCGCCACGCATCAAAACGGGCGTGCTGACCGCGGCTTTGTAGAGCTCGAACTGCAAGTTCCAGCTCGTGCAGCGGCATCGGCGCTTCTGCCACGCGTGTACGAGCAAGATCCTGAACGGTGAAGTGAATGCGGATTGCCATGACGGCGTCTGTGGATCCTTCTGGTAAATCGCATGCGGGTAGGTCGAGTCGGCGCCATAAGGGATGATCTTCCGCGTGCTGTGTTGCAGGCCCTGGTGAAGCGATGCGAGCGCGGAGTGCGCTGCGACCGGCGCGTTGCGCCGCCGGCAGCCCTAGCGCCGCGCTGTGTGCAGGGTCACGTTGATCGTGAGGCGGCGCAGCAACTCTGCCACGGTGCCGATTTCCTCATCGGTCAGTCCTACGGCCTCTCCAATTGCAAGGGGGAGATTGCGGATGTGCTCACGTAGTGCAGCGCCCTTTTCGGTGAGGGCAACCTCTACGACCCGCTCATCATCTGCCCGCCGTTCTCGTACCACCAGGCCGCTGGATTCGAGACGCTTGATCAGAGGAGTCAGGGTTCCGTAGTCGAGATGTACGGCGGCAACCAGATCTTTCACCGAGGCGACGCGCCGCTCCCAAAGCGCGAGCATGACCAGATACTGAGGGTAGGTAAGGCCCACCCCATCGAGAAGCGGCCTGTATGCACTGGTCACAGTGCGTGACGCCGCATAGAGCGTGAAGCAGAGCTGATCCTCTAGAAGGAGTGGGGGTTCGCCCGGGTCCTCGGGAGGTGTCCCGGGATGGCCGCTGCTGCTCATGGTCCAGTTCCTCTGTCTAGGCGTGAGGACGGGCAGCGCCCGAACCACTCTTTCAGTGTCTCACGCACATTTAACTTGTGCACAACGAAATCGCGGGCGGCGGCCTCGCATAGTGCGCCATCGCGATCGGGCCGTAATACAGGGGAGGCCTCGTCCAGGTGGTCTTCAAGCCCGGAGCTTGCCAGGCGATGCTGGTCGGAATCGCTGGATCAGCCGGCCCGCCTACGCCGCCTTTAGCCTGGGTCAACATCGGGCCTGGGGGTGTCCGGAGAACTGCGACCGGGAAGCGGTGGCCTCGTTCTGGTGACCGGCCAGCGCGTCGTTCTGACGCCGCGACGTTGCTACTGCCCATTGCCCAGGCGTTCTTCTGCGCGATGTATGGGCGAATGCCGGAGCGGTCGGTACTGGCCGTCGGCGGACGGATCCCGCACCTGGGGCAGCGGACATTCTCGCTCATCGCAGGCGACACCATACAAGCCCCCGCCGTCGGCAGCGGGGAGGGCCGTCAGACGAGGGCGGGGGCTTGCTGATTCTCCTATCCGTCCCAAATGTTCTTGGGACGGATAGGATCTCTCTGGCGGGCTTGGCTACCGGACCGCGATCAGATGATCGTCATTGCATTCGGCGCCAGATGATCGGCAGAGGATCTGCATGTATGCCCGAGGTGGAAAGCGGGTGGAGGGAGGTCGCTGTCTAGTACCACGCGCCCCGGGGATCAAAGGCGGCTGTGCCATTCTTCAACCCCTGGTCCTGGTCGCGGGCATTCTCGAGCGATGTCTGCATGTTCTCGGTTCCGATCTCGAGCCTGGCCGCACCGAAACTGGTGTGGTAGACGAACTGGTTGCGGAAGTCGACACTCGGGTAGCCGTCCCAGCCGACCAGCCGCGGGTAGAACCACCCACCCGTTGCGTTCTCCACCCAGTCGTCGTCGGCGTTGGCAAAGCGGAAGGCGTGCGTGGAGGGGTCGTCCTTGTGATAGACGATCTTAGGATGGGTTCCGCTCGGATCGAAACGGACTTGATCGCGCCACTTAGTGGTCCAACGGCCGTGCGCTGACGCCGAGACATACTTGGCCTGATTGTCCTTCACCCACACGATGACATGTTCCAAGTCGTGCCTGTGCCCACAGACCGTGCAGTGGTCCGAACTCTGGTCCTTCTCAAAATAGCTCGCGTACATGATCGCGCACCAGCCGTTGTTGCACTTCGACCGCGCGTACTGGTTCGACTGCTCCAAGCGGTTGGGATGGCGACATCCATCCCCGGCAACGAGACCTCCCAGCGGCAGCCCAGGGTTGGCCTGCCAGGAGGGTGAAATGGCTGCGGTGGAGTAGCAGGCATCCATGTCGTAGTCGAGGGCTGGAGAGTACGTCTGCTCCAGCGTGCTGGCATTCTGCGGCAGCTTCTCGATCCAGTCGGCCTGAGCGGGAGTAGACATGGTCATGACCAGCGTGAAAGCGGCAAATATGCTCGCGGATGCGGCTCCCCGTCTTCTCCTTCGTTCCTTGAGTCTACGAGCCCGGGAAATGGACATGCGGAAGCCTCTCGTTTCGCTGACGGGTTATCAAATTCGCGCCCTGATGCGCTTATGGAAGTTCAAACAGGAGGTCCCGGCGAACGGACCTGGTGCCCTCAATGTGTTCTCGCCGACTGGGGGCGCTGCGCCAACTCGGATGCTTCTAAGGTCAGCCGGTCCACTTCTCGACAGCTGGTCCGACGGTCACACTCATCCAGTTGTGTCAGGCGTAGGTCGCATGGCATGCGCCCGCCCCAACGTCGTTGCAGAAGGCCGGCTCAACGTATGCTTCTGACCGATTTGCGAGCGCTCCGGACAGCAGCACGCGCATCAGCATCGTCTGCGCGCACCTGCATTTCCACCTGATTCGGCTCCATCCGAAAGATGACACATCGGAGAATCGATACAGGATGCCTGGAGCTGACGGCACACGCCTTCACGGCTACGGATTCAGCCCTGCCCGTGTGGGCGAGGCGCCCAAGTCGCTGTTCGGGCCGGGACTTGGAGGGCGAAGTCCTTGGGTGCCGAGCTCGCCGGCCGCCGAGGTGCTGGTCAGGAGAGCCCTCTAGGGGGTCGGGGGGCGGCGGGTCATCAGTCTCGCCGCCTAGAGCACGCAAGGAGCGCTGCCCTGACCATCACGCGCCGTTCGTGGACGTGGTGGTGAGCGAGTCATCCGCCTGACCCGTGTGAGTTCAGGACGGAAGAACGTTGTGATTGAAGCGGAAGACGTTGGACGGGTCGTAGAGCCGCTTGACGTCAGCGAGCCTTCCGTATCGCTGGGGCCCATACGCCGCGCACACACCTTCAGCGTTCGTCGCCTCGTCCGGAGACAGGAAGTTCACCATGTTGCGCTCCAGCGACCACGGCGCAAGGCCGTCCACCATTTTCGTCAAGTACTGCCTCATGCTCTGTGCCAGGTCGGCACCGCCAATGCCGAATCCGAACACCACGAATGGAACGCCTCGCGTTGACACCGCGTTGTCGACTGCCGGCTGGCGGTCCAGCGCGCCACCGAGGGCGCGGATTTCCACGTTTGCCAGAGGGCAGCTGGACGTAGGTCCTACGAGGTCTACCAACGTATCCACGGTCTCGTTCGTGAACTCCGCAAGGCAGATACTTCGGTCGACGTAGGGCATGGGGTCGACGGGGTCCAGGTGGATCTCCCCGAACGAAGCGAAAGGCTTGTCCCCGATTAGGTCGAGCAGTGCCGGGGCGCTCCCACGGAGTGGGGCGAGTAGTCTTTCGCCATTGGCCGCATTACCGAGGTATCCGATCCGCACGTGTACCACGAATGCGCCGCGCAGCGGTTCAGGCAGGACCGGAAGGTCAGGCAGCCGCTGGATTCCGACCGACGAGGTCATCTCCTCGGGAACGTTGGTCACCCAGGTACTCCACGCTTCCAGCACCTGAGCCAGGTGCTCACCCGCGAAGTAGATTCCCCCGCCGTAGAACCGGGTCACCGGGAAGACGTCGAACTCGATCTCGGTCACCACGCCGAAATTGCCCTTGCCACCGAGCAATGCCCAGAACAGATCGGGCATGCTGGTAGGGGTGACTGCGCGCAGTTCTCCGTCGGCTGTCACTACATTCAGCCTTCGGACGTGATCGGCGGCGTAGCCCTGCGTGCGGCCGAGGAGTGGGCTTTGGCCGCCTCCGAGGGTGTAGCCAATCACTCCCACGTTGGGGGCGGAGCCAGCGATCGGTGCGAGCTCGAAGTCGGCGGCCTGTGCTACGACTTCGTGCCACTGCAGGCCCGCCTCGACGCGTACAGTGCGCCCTTCCGGGTCGACGGACATTCTTTTCATCCGACCGGTGGTGATCAACATGGCTCCACGCGCCGCTGATACCACCTGGTGACCGGAGGACTTCACTGCGATGGGCATCGCGTGGCGGGCAGCAAACTGGACTGCGGTGCGAACGTCACTCTCACTGGCGGCTCCGACTACCAGGGCAGGTTCGAAGCGGCAGTTCAGGTTGTATGTCACGCACTCGACGTCGTACCCCTGCGCCCCTGGCGTGAGCACTGGACCGGCGACGGACTGCCGTAGGTAATCCACATCCTGAGGCTGGAAGTTCACTCCGGCCTGATCCGTCCCAATCATGTGCCCTCACAAGTCCATCGAAGTGCAGATCATTCGCCTCCGCAGCATCGCTCTCAATCGCTACGATCTCGATCTGATTCGGCCTGATCCGAAAATGGGAACATCCTCGGCATCCTTGGAGGGCCCCATTCATGGCGTGATGATCGCCGTCAGGGGCGAGAGGGTCAGCAGCGAATATGTGTCGGGTCGGAGACAAGAGGCCGGCCGTCCTCGGCTGATGCTCGCCCTTGCCGACATCCAGCCCGAGGTAGACATCGATCTCGCCCTCGTCGTTCACGTACCCCTCCCCAGCAGACACTTCCCGGTCTCACTGCGGCATCAGCGTGCGGGCATCCACGGCGCTCGACCTGGATCCTCCTCGGCGTCGTCGCAGCACTGAGCCTGCTGAGCGGCATCACCGGACTCCTGGACGCCGACAAGCAACATGTGGTCAGCTCCGCTTTCGTGGCGGACGCGATCGCCTGGTCCCCCCTCGCGACGCAGATCCCCGCTCTGTGCTTCTTCGTCCTGGTCCTCGGCACCGGCCCGGTCTCCACCGACCTGGTAACCGGCGCCGCCCGGACAACCTGGCTGGCCGTCAACGGACGCGCCACCGCCTACGCAGCGAAGTGCGCTGTCGGCCTACTCGTCGGAGCCGGCGTCGCCGCCACCAGCGCGCTCCTCGGCGCCCTCTCCTGCGCCATCATGCTCGGTGCGAGCGGCAACCGACAGCCAGCCTGGGCCGAAGTTGTCGCACCATCCGCACGCTGCACCGGGTGGATGGCCTGCTGGGCACTGCTGAGCCTGGCCGTCGTAGCCCTGCTCCGCAGCCGCGTCCTGGCCGTTCTTTCGCTGGTCCTGTGGCCGCTGCTCGGAGAGCGCCTCGCTGGCGCGCTGCTCGGCTACCAGACGGGCCTGGACAGTGTGAGTGACTGGCTGCCGTTCGCTGCGGGCCGGGCCATGCTCACCGATGTCACAGCCTATTTTGGCGACGACCGGTCCTTCGCCCAAGCATTCATTGGCTCCCACCTGTCCGCACCGATGGCAAACCGCCACGTTCGTGATCTGGACATCTCTCATCACCGCAGCAGGACTGTGGTCCTACTGCCGCCGGGACCTCAAAGCCGCCCCACGTCAACTGCGCCCCTCATGCCTGCCGTATCCGCAGAGGCAGGGACACCCCTTCCTGTTGCCGGCAGTCGCTGGCGGTCTCGCCCATCACCCACGCGCCTCTCACGTAACCCGACAGCTGGCAGCCAGCTTGCCCGTGGCGGAGACCAGGCGCGCGACTGCCCGCAGAACTCACAGCAACGGAGACCTCATGCGAATCGTCCGCTCAACCCGTCGACGAGCATGCACCACGCTCATCGCTGGACTCGTCCTTGCAAGCGCTGCTCCAGCCGAAGCCGCAGAGACGCAGACCGCGCCATGCCCGGTGACCGGCCGGGTAACGCACGAGTTCGGCCCCAGCCCTACCGGCTTTCACAACGGACTCGACATCGCCAACGCCGCAGGAAGCCCGATCAAGGCAGGTCGCGCCGGAAGAGCCACCTGCTCCGGCACCTCCGGCGCGCTGGGCGAGTACATCGTGGTCACCCACCCCGGCGGCTCGAAAACCACATACGTTCACCTGCGGAAGCGATCGGTTGGCATCGGCACCGCTGTCAACAGCACAACCAAGGTCGGCGAAATGGGCGCAACCGGCACCAGCGACGGCCGCACCAGGCTCCATCTCGAAGTGCTGGACGGGGAACGTACAAATCCCCGGCTCCGGTACAACTGTCCACGCTAGCGACTCGTGCCAGATCGCAAGAGGGCGATCTTTCGGACCGCTCGGCAGCGATGTCGAGGGGGCGACCGGTAGTGGCGCAGCGCCGGGAAACAGACCGATGTCCCGGCTCCGCACCCGTACAGGAAGTTCCTGACCTCAGGCCCGACGTCGGCGAGGGAGTGTGGGCCAGCACCGCTCGAAGACTGGCCCACACCCGGCGGGCTTGCCGCCCAGTGGTCCGGGCAAGCCCTTCTCTTCCAGCATGCGCCTCCCGCAGCATTCGTGTCGCGACGAGGCGGGCTGCTCCGGTGTGCGGCACGCACCACGTTGACCTGGGGTATCTGGCGTAGGACGGCGGGCCGCGATGGGGTCGTACGCTGACGGTCTTGGGGCAGTACATGGAGGTTTCCCATGCCCCGCCCCGTTTGGTCCGGCGCGATCTCGTTCGGCTTGGTCACCATCCCGATCAAGGTGCTGCCGGCGACGGAGAGCCACAACATCAGCTTTCCAGTACCACCTGGAGTATATGGGACGGTTCCGGTACCGGAAGATCTGCGAGCTGGACGGCAAGCAGCTGCGTGACGACGAGATCGGCAAGGGCTACGAGGGCTCAAAGGACACGCTGATCGAGATCCCCGACGAGGACCTGGCGAACATGCCGCTGCCGACGGCGAAGGCCATCAAGATCGTCGCCTTCGTGCCCTCCGAGTCGATCGACCCGATCCGCATCTCCAGCGGCTACTACCTCTCGGCCGACGGGCAGGTGTCCGCCAAGCCCTACAAGCTGCTGCGCCAGGCGCTCGGCCGGTCGAGCAAGGTGGCGGTGGCGAAGTTCGCGTGGCACGGCCGGGAGCGGCTGGAGTTGCTGCGGGTGAAGGACGACGCCCTGGTGTTGCATGCGATGCGGTGGCCGGATGAGGTCCGCTCACCGGAGACCCTCATGCCGACACCGGTCGAAGTCGACGACTCGGAGATCGAGGGGCGATCGCGCTGATGGAGGCGATGGGGCAGGACGACGTCTCCGGCTACACCGATCCCTACCGCGAGGCCCTCGAAGAAGTCATCGCCGCGAAGGCGGCCGGGGAGGTTGTTGACCTGATGGCCGCGCTCAACGCCTCGGTGCAGGCCGCGAAGGAATCCCGCGGCGAGACCGGCGACGACGGTGAGCACGCCACCGTGCATGACATGCCGAAGAAGCGCGCCGCGAAGAAGACAGCCTCGGCCGCCAAGGAGGCCGCAGCGAAGAAGCCCGCGGCGAAGCGCCGGCGAGGAAGACGGCGGCCCGGCCGCGGAAACGGGCCTAGCTTCGCCTGCGTGGGTGACGGTTGATGGTCAGGTTCGTTGAGAGGGGTACCCCCGAAGTACAGAGCCCCCGGGGCTGATGGCGAATTCCAGGGGTCGTTGCAACACTGCTGGTCAGCTGGCTAGGTCGAGTAGCTTAGCGAGGCGCTCGGCTGGGGTTTCCCAGCCGAGCGTTTTGCGTGGGCGGTTGTTGAGTTCGGTTGCCACGGCGGTCAGGCGGGCAGGAGCGTGGGCGGCCAGGTCGGTGCCCTTGGGGAAGTACTGGCGCAGCAGGCCGTTGGTGTTTTCGTTCGAGCCGCGCTGCCAGGGGCTGGCCGGGTTGCAGAAAAAGACCGGGATGTTGGTGGCCAGGGTGAAGTCCCGGTGCGCGGCCATCTCTGAGCCTTGGTCCCAGGTCAGAGAACGCCACAGATGTGGCGGGAGTTGCTGGATGGTGGTGGTCAGCGCTTCTCTGGTGGCGGTGGCGCTGTGTCCGTGGGGAAGGTGCACGAGCATGACGTATCGGGTGGCCCGTTCGACCAGCGTGCCGATGGCGGATCGCCTGTCCTTCCCGATGATGAGGTCCCCTTCCCAGTGCCCGGGGACGGCGCGGTCTGCGGCCTCGGCCGGCCGGTCGCTGATCATCACCATGTTCTTGACCGGTCCGGGGAGACGTTTGTAAGCGTGCCGGTGCGGGCGGCGCATTGATCGTCCAGTGCGCAGAGCGCGGGTCAGTTCCCGGCGGAGTTCTCCCCGGCCCTGGACGTATAGGGCCTGGTAGATCGTCTCGTGGGTCACGTGCATCTCCGGCCGGTCGGGGAAGCGTGCCCGCAGAGCCTGGCAGATCTGCTCGGGGCTCCACCGCATCATCAGGTGGTCCTGGATGACGTCCCGCAGCTCAGGGTTCTGTCCGATCTTCCCCGGCTTCGGCCGCGCTCGACGTGCCTCTGCACGTCGGTGGGCCTCGAAGGGCCGGTAGGTCAAGCCGCGGCCCCTGGGCATGGGGCGGCGGTTGCGTCGTATCTCCCGGCTGACTGTGGATGGAGCCCGCCCCAACTCCGCGGCGATCTGCCGAATCGACGCCCGCTCACGCAGTCGGTCGGCGATGTGGATGCGCTCGGCCTCGGTCAGTTAGCGAGACGCCGGAGCCGGTTCCTCGACGATCCGAACAGGAGGAACCGGGCTCCGGCCGCCGGGCGGGGAGTGCCAGCCGTTGCGCCACCGCATACCGGTGCGGCGGTTGATGCCGATGATCCGTGCGGCGTCTCGCGTGCTGTAGCCCTGCTCCATGAGCTGGAAGTATGCGGCCCGCTCGCGGACCAACCTCTTCCCGCTCCGCTTCCCCCGGTTCTCCCGGATCTCGAAGTCCATCGCACCCCTTCATCTGGGGTGTTGCAACGACCACTAGAACCGAAGGTTGGTCCCGGAGGCTCTGTGCTGTCCGCGACGCCCGGCTGTGGGCGGGTCCACGGCGTGTGGGTGTCGTCGGTGACGAGGACGCCGTGAGGGTCGGTGGAGGTGTCGGTGGCTTGTAACCCGGCTGCGGTGAGGATGGTGGTGAGGGCGATCTGCAGCACGTTGTGCAGGCCGGTGTTCGCAGTGCGCAGCGGGGTGTCGGGTCTCCAGCTCACGTGGATCCCGTCGCTTGTGGGCTGGGCGGTGAGTCCTTCGGTGGTGCTGTCGGTGAGGGTGAAGCCGGCGTCGGTGAGGACGGTGGTGACCCGTTTGAGAAGCTGTGCGCGATCTGTCCTGGCGGGCAGGGTAGAGCCACTGCCGCAGGCGGAGGACGCCGGGTCTGGTCCGTCATGAGTGCGGGCTCGCAGGGGCGCCGCGCCGCGGAGTGCTGCCGGTCTTCCGCCGATTTGCGCCCGACGTACAATGCCTGCCGATCTATGCGCTCCGTTAGCCGATGATGCCGAGTTCGGTGTCGGGGCGGCACAGGACGCAGGCGCGGACGCCGTCGCTGATCAGGCGGCGGGCTTCCTGGGCTGTGATGACTTGCCGGGTGCGGAGGCGGGTGTTGCAGGGTCCTGCGTGGACGTACATCGGTGTCTTGTCCTTGCCGCTGTGCTCCAGCACCCAGTCCGGCGGCGGGGGAGGAGGACGGCGGGCCGCGAGCGCGGCCTGCCGCTGCTCGGCGTCTTTGATCCACCGGTCGGTGGTCGCGAGCTGCTGGACCTGCACACGGCGCAGGAAGTAGAGCAGCTCCAGCGGTGACGGCGGGGGAGGGAGCGGTTCGGACACGGAGGTGCTCAGGTGCCGAGGCGGACCGAGCGCCAGCTACGGGTGCTGCGGCTGATCAGCCCGCCCTCTTCGAGCCGTCCGAGCTGGTAAGCCACGGACGACGTGGACGACAGCCCGACCTGCTGGCCGATCTGGCGGATGCTCGGCCCTTCGCCGGTCTCGGCGATCCGCTCGCGGATGCAGCCGAGGATCCGCTCCTGCCGCGCGCTCAGGTGATTCATCACGATGCCGCTCCTCTCTGCCTGCGGACTCCCTGAAGCAATTACAACATCTGTTCGATCTGAGGCGAGTGCCGCGCCGAGCCACGCGGAAGTGGCTAGTCGCGGCAGGCCGGTCGCCCGCTTCCCCGGAGGCGGCAAATGGGTGAATGGCGGATGCTGTTGAGGGTATTCGCTTCCCGGTATCGGCTCGACCTGTCGGAGGCAGATCATGCTTCTTGCTCACCCTGCGGTGTTGAAGGATCTGGTGGAGCAGTACGAGACATTGCGTGCGCTGCATGCGGAGAAGGGCAGCCCGGGCGTGCGGCAGCGGATGGAGGACGTCGCCTACACCCTGTGCGTGTCCACGGGTACGCGGGATGTAGATGCGGCGTTGATCGCTGCTCGTCACCGGCTGCCGGGGGCCCGTCCCGAGGACGATTCACTGATCGCCACAGCCTGACCGACGGCCATCCGTTTCGCCCAGCAGACATGCACTCATCCGATGCGGATACAGAATGTGCGCCCTGCACCGTCCAGCGACAGCGTGCAGGGCGTACTGCGCTGGAGGACACGGTTCCCGGTGCGTCTGTGGGGGCCGGAGCGGCGTACCCGGGTAGGTGGGCCGCTCCGGCGTGTGCTCTAACGCGCGTATCCCCCTGCCCGTTACGCACCCGATCTGCTGGGCCAAGAGGATTCGGGAACCGCTGCCTGCGGCATCGTCCGGCCGCGCCTCCGGTGTGCGGGATCTGGTGGTCGTTAGCGTGCCTTGTGCACACCGGCACTTGCTTTCGCTCGCACGTGCCCCCGCGGCCCCGCACCACTCCCCGTGTGACGGGGCCGCTTCGTTCACCAGACTCCGACGCTTCGGTCATGGCGAAGCCGGGACACGGTGACCGGCCGCGTCCCGGGTACTTCCCCACGGCTCCGGCGGCTTCTGGAGCGATTGCCGGAGATACGTTCGATGATGCGGGACGCCAGGGGACGCCGCACGTTGAAACGAACTGGCTGGTTTCAGATGGCTGACTCCGAGGGGTATTGCGTGCCAGGAGCCGGGCAGGCGCCTTGTAGACAACGGACGACGCCGGCCGACGACGAGGTGAATGCGATGACATCTGCGCAGCTGACCGGAGCCCTGCCTGAGGACTTCGCGCCTGGTGCGCGGGTTGCGGGGGTGCGAGGCGAGCTGCCGGGGCTGGGTGAAGCCGGCAAGGTCGCCCCGCGCGATGCCCGGGAACTGTCGAAAGTGTTCTTCGACCGGCTCCAGCTCCTTGAGGAGGGCACGCCCGAGCACCAGTACGTCCGCAACTCGCTCATCGAGATGAACCTGTCGCTGGTGAAGTTCGTGGTCCGCCGGTTCCGTAACCGGGGCGACGGCGAGATGGAGGACATCAGCCAGGTCGGCATGATCGGTCTGATCAAGGCCATCGACCGGTTCGACCTCACGCGCGGTGTCGTGTTCTCTTCTTTCGCGATCCCTTACATCGAGGGGGAGATCAA
This sequence comes from Streptomyces sp. AM8-1-1, assembly GCF_032229325.1. Classification (NCBI taxonomy): domain Bacteria; kingdom Bacillati; phylum Actinomycetota; class Actinomycetes; order Kitasatosporales; family Streptomycetaceae; genus Streptomyces; species Streptomyces sp. AM8-1-1. The sequence continues at coordinate 68,328 of NZ_CP135086.1, read as the reverse complement.
GCGCTTCTTCCGGGATAGCACCTGGGCTGTCCACGTGCCGCGACGCTTGCAGGAGCTGCGGACCGAGCTGGCGAAGGCGAAGGAAAGCCTGTCCAACGAGCTGGACCGCGACCCGACTATGAGGGAGCTCGCCGACCACCTGAACCTCTCCGACGAGGAGGTACGAGAGGGCTTGATCGCCGCGAACGCGTACATCACCGACCCGCTGGACGCCCCGGAGCCTGGGGGCGAGGAGTCGCCCGAGCCGAAGCGCACTCACGCGGACACGGCCGGTGAACTCGACCCGGCGATGGAGCTGTTCGAGAACCTGCACACGCTGGCCCCCCTGCTGCGTGAGCTGAACGACCGCGAGCGGAAGATCATCGAAATGCGATTCGGGCAGGAATTCACCCAGGTACGCATCGGTGAAGAACTCGGCATCTCCCAGATGCACGTCTCCCGGCTCCTGGCCCGCGCCCTGGCCCAGCTCCGCGCTGGACTCCTCACCGGTTAGTGGCCACTTCCTCGAAGTGGGACGAGCCGTGCCGTTCGGTGACACATTGACTGTCGTCCGTCCGCGGTTCCTCCCCCGGCAGCCGCGGGCCGGACCACCGCTGCGCAGGCGAGTCTCCTGCGCGTTGCGCATCATCTAGATGTCGTGCTCGATGTGCAGGGTGCCGCGTCAGCCTGGCATGTCCCTGGGCCGTCGAACCTGTTATAGGACGACGTCTCGTTCTACTGCCTCAAGCGCGCCGCGCCGTCATGCGTCGGCAGCGGGCATCTCTTGACCGCCCCGGGTCGGGTGAGCGACAGCGGCTTTGGCGGAGGGGGTGACTGTAGCGGCGCTTTTCGTTGCCCAGCCGGTGGAGAGGGCCTTGACGAGGTCGCCGACCTTCGGGTCGGAAGGGCGCGGGCGACGTCGGCCAGGTCGACGACGCCGACCAGGTCGTGTCCGTCGATGACGGGCAGTCGGCAGCCCTTGTGCCGCGTCATCGTGTTGCGAATCTCGTCGGCGTTGCCGTCGGCGCCGATGGTGACCTTCGCCCTGGGCCAGGTCACCTGCTTTTACCTCCGCCGGGTCCTTGCCCACGCCCAGGACCTTCACGACGATGTCCCGGTCGGTGAGCATGCCCTTGAGCCGGTTGTCGTCCCGCAGACCGGCGGCGCACCGACCCCGAGGTCGGTCAGCTTCTCTAGGATGACCTGCGTGAACTTCTCTGTGACTCCCATGCAGTTGATGCAGGCCTATGGGCTCCAGAGCGTCGTGTACTTCCCGCAGGCCGCAGTTATCCACTCCGATAGCCGTTCGGCCAATTTCCTGAGCACTGTCGGACTTCCGCATTCGGAGGTCTTCACCTCCCGAGAAGACGTTGCGGACCCCTACCCCACAGGTCTGGATGCGATCACCCTGGGGAGTCGTTTCGACCACTACGGTATGAACTGCCCGCAGGAGAGCCGGTCGTGGTGGCTGCTCGGCTACCTGTTCACTTCCCTCGTGGCCATGGATCCGAAGTCGGCAAAGGTGTATGTCTTCCCGGAAGGGAGCTCCGGCTACGTCGAACTCCACCGGGACGTCGAGTCCTTGGTGTACGCACTCATCGAATTCCGCAAGCTTGAAGTCGACCACGACAACGATGCTGACCCCGAGGAACTTGTCGCACGCTTCAAGCAGGTCGTCGGCGCCTTCGACCCCACCCCGTTCGCCGACGAGGAATCACCATGGAATCTGTCGCTGGAGGAACTGGAACACGGGATGTGGTGAGATCCGTCTGACGGCTTTTCGTTGCTGGCTGCCACCTCGAATTCACCGGCGACGCGGCGGCCGGCCACCCGCTGCGAAGCGATCTGGAGGGGCACTCGGAAGCCGGCCCGAATCAGTAGCTGGGGCGGGCCGGTCCGGGGAGGCGCCTGGCCGCCCGCTTCTGCCGTCAGTTCCGCTGCTCAGCCCCGATGGCTTCTAGTCCCACTTGCTCGGCGAGCCAGTGCGCGTGCGGCTCTCGCATCTGGCGGCGGTCGATGCTGGCGCTGCGGACATGGACGAGGATGGTGTGGTCATCGGCGCACTCGTCGAGCTCGCGGGTGCGGGAGTTGAAGAGGAGCGTCACCTCAGCGTGCTTGGACTCGCCGCGAAATCGCACCTCGGGCGCGTCCGGCCAGCACAGAGACTCCCAGTTGATCCAGCCCGTGTTCGCGCCGATGGCCCGCGGTGAAGGCGTGCTCGATGCTGCCGACCGGCAGGTCGTACAGCTCGCACTCCATCGGCATCCGCCCTTCGTACGCGGCCGGGTCGGCCGGCAGACCCGGCCCCTGCACGCCGACTACCAGACCGGGCTGCTCCTCCAACGGCACCCCGTTGAACTCCAGGTACTCCTCCTGTCCCCGGAACCACCCCTCGGGCAGTTCCTTCGCCACACGCCGCACCTCGGCGACGGAATGGAACTCTGCGAACACGGAGACCTTTGAGTGCTCGCAGCGACCGAACTCCATGAGACGCCGCGCGGTGCTGAGGGCGAGTGCGAAGTCGGGGGTAAGGAGGACCGGATAGGCGACGTCGTTGGACATGCGGGTGACTGTGCCACGGCCAGGCATCACAGCTCATCGCATTTTCGGGCGCTCGTGCGCGCGTCCGCCGATGGCCCGGCTGCATGAGCGCTCGACCACGCCAACGCAGGCGCTCAACTGCCAACTCTGCGGCGGAAGCGGGCTGAAGGCTTTCGGACCGGTTGCGACTGGTCGCTTGGTCTTTGGTGCCGGTTGTGCCGGGGTGTATATCGACCGGACGCGAGGTGTGCAGCTGTGACATGGCGCTGGGTGGTCTGGTGGGTCATAGTCCCGCGGACGGAGTGCAGTTCACGATGGATGTTCTCGAGTCCGTTACTGGTGTGCCCTCTTGGCGGCTGTCATGGGACGCGCGGGTTGGGCTGTGGGATGGGTTTGGGAGGTTTTGTGGTGTGTGGTTGGGGTGTGGTGTGGTGAGTTCTGGTGTGGGGGTGCGGCGTGGTTTGGTGGGGGCGGTTCCGTTTACGCGGGTGTCGAATGCGTTGTTCCGGGATGGGCGGATCAGTTTCAAGGCGAAGGGCTTGTTCGGGTTGATTGCGTCGCACAGGTCGGGGTGGCGGGTTTCGGTTGCTGCGTTGGCCGGTTGTGGGCGTGAGGGCCGGGACGCTGTGCGGGCGGGCTTGGGGGAGTTGGAGTACTTCGGGTATCTGCGTCGTGAGCGGGTCCGGCAGGCGGACGGCACGCTGGGGCCCGTAATCTATGTGATTACGGACCAGCCCGCCGGTGACGGGGGAGGATCGCGTGGGGGAGTCGGGAGTGCAACGTCACCCTCGCCATCGTCGTCTGCCCTGCCCCGGGCGAGGTCCGCCACCCTGCCCGCCGATCACCTACCCGACCACGCGCCTCCGGTCGCGCTTCAGGCTTCATCTGCGGGCTCGCTCACGTCGTCGGCCATGTCGACGTCGTCAGTGGTTTCACGTCCTGTGACGCTGTCACCGTCGTCCGGGTCGGCCACGCCGACGCGGCTGCTCGTGTCACCTGGGGGCTGGGGGGCGTTGGCGGATCGGCCGGTGCTGGATGCTCCTGTGCCGGGTTTACCTGCGTCGGGTTTACCTGTGTCGGGTTTTCCGACGTTGGCCGATCCAGCGTTGGACGACGTGGGGGGTAAGAACATCAGTAACCAGAAGACGAAAACAGGGAAGAGAAGAAGGCCCCCCCTTCCCCCCGACCGCGCCCGTCCAGAAGAGGCGACCGGTCACGGCCGGCCCGCGCCGGCAACCGACCCAGACGGCACCGCACCCTCCCCGTCGCCCGCCGCGCCGTCGCCCGGGGTGCCGTCGCCCGGGGTGCAGTTGCTGGAGGGAATCGGTGCCGCCCATCCACCCCTGCGCCTGACCGGGACGGATCTTCATGCCCTGGCGCCGGCGGTGGAACGTCTGCTGCAGCAGGGCTGCAGCCTGCAACGGGTGGAACATGCCATCACCGACCGGCCGTTACCCCGAACCGTGCACACCAGCGTGGCGGCCGTCATCGGCGCACGCCTGCGAACCCTGAGCGCACCACCCGGCGCCACCACTGCCCACCCGGGCGCCGCCTCCCTCCCCGGCGCGCGGTGCCCTGACGCGACCCGCGACACCCCGCCTGAACCATCCGCCCCCCAGCATCCCCACCAGCGTTCCGCACCGCCGCCCACCGACAACACGCTGTCTGCGCCGGTGTCTCATGTGTGGGTGGAGTGCGGTGGATGTGGCCGTCCGGGCACGGTGACCGGCACCGGCCTGTGCCCGGTATGCCTGGACTGGCCGGCTTGCCGCTCGTGTACCGGACCAACGCCACGACGAGCCGCCCCGAGCGGCGATGGCCGGTGCACCACCTGCGCCCAGTACAGCCCCCGCCCGCCACTCCAACCAGGCTTCGGTCCATGACCGGCACAGCGCTGGGCGAGCAACATGGCCGGTCCGTCTCTGGGCTTCGACATCGTCGACTGAACACGTCGGCGGGTCAGTGCCGTGGGAGCCGGCGTCGCGGCCTCTCCGGCAGCTGACGCCGACCGTATCTACCGGGAGGTTGTCGACCACAGCGACAGCAGTGCGCTCACAGCCCCGGCCCGGATGCGGGAGGAAGACGGGAACCGGGAGGGGGCGGTACGCCTGGCTCGTGCGGCAGCCGAGCACGGCGAATGCGATGTGCTCACCGATCTGGCCGAGCGGCGGGAAGCAGATGGAGCCGGGAGATTCACATGTGTCTCCACTGGGAGGCTGGCGACTACGGCACATGCGTTGGGACCCCCCGCGACCCCGTCGCAAGTGCAGTTGGTAAAGCACGGCTTGGAGCCTGCTGGGACTCTGTCTACGGCAGCATCGTCGTAAGGAACAGCCTTCGGTATCCCGGCCCAAGTGGAACGAGGTCAGCTCCCCTGCCCATCGGCTCGTGTCTCTGACAGCTCGGCGGTCTGTGACGCGGACAGCCGCCGAGCTTGCCAGCTCGCATTCGCATTCAGGTGCAAGTCGACCCTAAGGACCCATGACTTGGCGTTGGTGGCGGACCTCATGGTCCGGGCAGCGGCAACGAAGCCGTCTGGCGCCTTGCCGGAGCGGTCGCGGCTTTTGGAGATGCGCCTGAGTACCTAGGTTCAGGCTCTCCAGGTTCCTGTACATGCGGCGGCGCTGAAGCCTGGCCCAACGCCGAGGAGGACGCCTCTGCTGGCCGGGGCAGGCGGGTCCTGGTGGGTTCGAGCGAGTACGGCAAGGACGGCGGGGCCGCCGAGGTTGCCGTTCTCTCGGAGCGTTGCCCATGCATGCCGACTCAGTTTCGCCTTGTCGTCCGCCTGGAGCCCTCGGTCGATGCCGAGGGCTGCCTCGGCGTCTTCCAGGATGCGTGGTCCGCCCGGGTGCAGGACGGCAAAGTCAATCCGGTCGAGCTTCTGGCGTTTGAGGTGGGCTAGGAGGGCGGGTGCGAGGTCGTTGATAGCGGTCACGGCTGACTTCTCGGAGTCGAAGTGCAGACCGTTGGCGTCAAGGCGGCCTCGATAGCGGTCGCGGCTGCGGGGGAGGGTGTACTCCCACGTGCTGTCGATACGCAGTCCTGGTCCGAGCGGGCTGCTGGTGACGAGGCAGGCGGCAGCGGAGTCGCCGAAGAGGCTCTTGTAGATGGCGGCTTGAGGGGTGGTGTCGTGGTGGTTGTAGACGGTGCTGAGCATCTCTGCTACCACGACCAGCACGGTGCTGTCGGGGTGTGCGGCAACATGGTCCACGGCTTTCACCAGGGCGTGAGCCCCGCCGGCGCAGCCGAGCGTGCTCATGGGAATGCGCCGTACTTCGGGCGCCAGGCCCAGTTCCTCGATCAAGTGGACATCCAGTCCGGGCACGGTCCACGACGTCGTATGCGAGGTGACGACACAGTCGATGTCGGAGGCGTTGAGGCCGGCTCCGTCGAGTGCTTGGCGTGCTGCGCTGGTGCCGAGTTCGGCTGCGTCGGCGTAGGCAATCTCGTTACGCACGGAGATGGGTGCTGCACCCGATATGGCCCGGTGGCTCAGTGGCCGGGTGAAGCGACGGGTGGCCACTTGGGTGTGTCGGGCGTAGCGGAGGATTGCTTTGAGATTGGGAAGGTGGGGCTGAGCGCGTTCTATGTCGGCGCAGATCTCGTCCATCGTGATCTCGTGCGGCGGCAGCGCAATGCTGGGTTGCGAGACATGCGCTTCCATCACGAGAGCCCCTTAGAGGTAGGTCCTTGGAGTCCGGGGCACCGTGTGTGCGGGTGACGGTCGATCCGCGTCAAGGTGGCTTGTAGGGGCATGTCCGTATTCTGGGGCGGCTTCTCTGGCGGGGATAAGTGGAGATCTGCACAAGCTTGGGAGCCGTGGCATGGGTGGGAAGCGCTAGTCGTCTTGTTCCTGTGGCTCGAAGACAACGATGATGACCCGCGCTCCAGGTGCGGCGAAAAGGTTGGCTGCGACCATCTTCGCGAGCCCGACTCCCCATAGCGGGTGTTGCAGGTGCCGATCGACTCCATCAGGGGCGATGGATGCGTCCGCGCCGTGGGCATAGATCGGTCCGGCGATCGGATCTGCCCGTACCTCTCTGTCGAGTTGGGCCAGGTCGCGGTTGTCAGGGTGCTCGGCGAAGGCGTTGCGCAACTGCCCCGCGACGGACGGCGCCCACGTGTTCTCCCAGTCCATGAGCGTGGTCTTGGCCTCGTCCGCGAGCAACATCCACCGTGCAGTGTTCTCAGGAACCTGACCGTTGCGGAACAGGGCGGCAAAGGGGCGGTTATAGGCGACGACTCTCCATGCCATGTCGGTCACGTACATCATGTGTCGCTGCCCGTCGCAAGCTGCCTGCCAGGTGGCGGGCACCGCCATGCCGACTTCCGGCGTCATTGGACGGGTGGGCCGATGTCCCCGGGCGTGGAGCCACATCGTCGTGTACTCGTCGGGCGTCAGGTGGAGCAGTCGGCCGACGGCCACGAGCAAGTCCTCCGGTGGGTTGGGGAGTTGCCCTCGCTCGAAGCGGCCATTACCTGAAAGGTCAGGTTCGGTGGGTGTGTGGTCGTTGCTGGTCACGGGTGGTGGGGGCGTGGTCGGCGAGGTGGTCGGTTGTTCAGCATTTGTGAACTTTTCTCGGGGTTGCTGAGGGTGTGGGGTCAGGGTGGGTGGGTGTCTGAGGCGTGGGTGGATGAGTTTGTTTTGGCGTTGGCGGCGCGGGGTGCGACGGATCGGTGGGTGGCTCAGCAGGCGGTGTGGGTGGGGGAGTTGCTGGAATGTGCGGGGTGCGCGGTGTGGGAGGTGGGGCCTCGGGATGTGGATGGGTGGCTGGCTGGGGCGCGGCGGCGGGGGGTGGCGGGGGGGACGGTGTTGTTGATGGCGCAGGCGGTGTACCGGTTTTACGTTTTCGTCGGGGTTCGGTATGGGCGTGTGGTGGAGGAGGTGTCGGGGCGGGCTCTGGTGCAGCCGGTGGATGAGTTCAACCGGCCGCGGCGGGTGGTGACGATGGTGCGGGTGCCGCCGTCGGCGGGGGAGGTGGAGGCCTTGTTCGAGGCATGGCGCTGGTGGTTGCCGTCGGCGGGGGCAGGGTTCTTGCCGGCGGCGCGGGACTATGTGGCGGCGTCGCTCTGGCGGCGGGTGGGTTTGCGGATCAGTGAGTCGGCCCGGCTGGAGGTGGGGGACTGGTATCCGCAGATGGGCGCGCACGGGGTGCTGCATGTGCGGTGGGGCAAGGGCGCCCGGGGAAGCGGTCCGCGGCAGCGGCTGGTGCCGGCGATCGACGGCGTGGACCGGCTGCTCGCGTGGTGGCTGGAGCAGGTGCGCCCGCAGTTCGGTGACGATCTGGCGGGTGGGCGTGCAATGTTGCTGCCGAGCCGGCTGCACACGCCGGGCGCCGGGCGGCGGGCCGTGTGTGCGGCGACGTTGCGCCAGGGGCTGGCGGACGCGGTTGCGCGGTGGCTGCCGGACTGGTCGGGGCGTCTGACGCCGCATGTACTGCGGCATTTCTGCGCGTCGTGGCTGTACGGCAGAGGGGTCGGTTTGTCGGCGGTGCAGGCGTTGCTGGGCCATGTGTGGGTGTCGACGACGGCGGCGTATGTGCATGTGCCGGCCGAGCGGATCGAGGAGCAGTGGGCGCAGGCCAATGCCCGCGTCGGTGTGCGGCTGCTGGGGGCGGCCGACGGGGCGGCTGGTGGGTCGGGCGAGCTGGGGGTGGGGCTGGGTGCGGTGGGAGTTGCGGTTGAGGGCGGCTGAGCGGGGCGTGTTCAAGGCGGTCGAGATGCGCCGGCTGCTGGCTGCGGCGGGGCTGCACGTCAGTGCGGGGAAGATGTCGGCGCTGTGGTCGGGTACGCCGGTGTCGGTGCGGCTGGACGACGTGGAGGTGCTGTGCCGGGTGCTGGGATGCGACGCGGCGGGGCTCCTGGTCCTGGATCCCCCGCCACCGGACGCTAGTGCCGCGCAGCCTGCCGGGGCGGCGGGTGACACGGCCCCGATCGTCCCGGCGCCGGCCCCGCCGTGGGCCATCGAGGGAGCCGGATCGGGGGACGGGGCGACGAGGTCTGTACGGCCGTCGCTGCCGCCGGTATGAGCCACACACGGCGCCCGCCGCCAGGCCCTGTCGCCACTGAACGCCACGCCCCTGGTGGGGAGAAGAACGTCGCGGTGGAGGGAGGAGCCTGCTCGTGCGGCGCCCGGAGCAGCCGGCGCTGCGCGGCCCCCGGAGTACCTGCGTTGCGAGGCGCCCGAATTACCGGCGCTATTCCGGCGCTGCGGGGAGCCCTGGAGCGGCCGGCGTTGCGGGGTGCCGTGGTTGCGTCTTTCTGCCCTGTGGGCGGGTGGCTGTGGACGAGGAGGGAAGTTGATGCAGTCTCACCGCACGGGCAGGGCTGAGGCATTGGGTGGTTCAGGCAGGTCTGCGCCTGCCGGCAGCGGCGGCGGGGTGATCGCTGTCGAAGAGGTGGCGAGGGGCGGGCGGCCGCCTGCGGTGTGTGCGGGGTGTGGGGTGCGGCCGGTGGCGTATCGGGTGCCGCGGGTCGATGTCTGTTTCGTGTGTCTGCCCGGGGGGCCGCATGTTCCGCCGCCGTGCACGGTGTGCGGCAGGACCGGCTTCTTCTTTCACCAGGGCCTGTGTACCGCCTGTCATCCCTTTTCGCCCGAGCGGCGCGATGCCTGTCCGGACTGCTTCGCGTGGGGCACCAGTCGTCGATCGGGGTGGCGGTGCTGGGGATGTCGGAGCTGGAGTAAGAGGTTCCGCGACACGGGGCCGGGTGGGCCGTGCCGGTGGTGCCGGCGCACGGTTACGGTCAACCTTGATGCGGTGTGCCGGCTGTGCTGGCTGCAGCGTGCCCGGCTGCGCCGCGCTACGGGTGACAGGACCGTGTCCTATGCCCAGGCTCTTCACAGCGGTTGGATTCAGTTGTCCTTTGCGGGCGGCGGCCCGCAGGAACGCCGTCGCGGCCGGGCAGGTCGGCTGCCGGGCCGTCACGCTGCTGTCGCGGTGGTGGCGCCGGCGGTGCACCGCCAGCTCACTCTCTTTCCCTCGCCGCCGCGCGACGTGGCTGCCGCCCTGCGCGCCGCGGCGGCAGCCCCCGTTTCCGGCGGTCCGCGGGACCCGGCCTTGTCCGCGTGGCTCGGCCGGCAGTTGACCGACTGGGCCGCGTCCCATGGCTGGTCCACGGCCACCCTGGGGCGGGCCCGTTCGGGTCTGCGCATGCTGCTGGCGGTGCAGACCACCGCTGGCGCCCCCATCCCGGCGACGTGGATCGAGCAGCTCGCCCCATTCCGCCTGCCCGGCCGTCTGCTGCACGAGTTCCTCACCGCCCACAGCTTCGCCGAGGACGACCGCACCCCGGCCATCGAATCCTTCTTCACCCGCATCACCGACGGCCTGCCCGAGCCGATGACCGCCCAGCTCGCCACCTGGATGTCCCTGCGCCTCAAGCCTTCACGCAGCCGGCCACGCACCACAGACACGGTGCGCCACCAACTGCGCCACGCCATGACGGTCCTTGCCCCTCTCGCCGCCGCCGGCGTCCACGACCTCGCCGACATCACTCCCCTTCAGCTCCGCGCACGCCTCGGCGCAGCCCGCCTGACGGGTACTGAGCTGTGCCAGACCGTCTCCGCTGTGCGGATCGTCTTCACGGTCCTGCACGCGCACGGCGTCCTGGACCGCAACCCGGCCATGAAGCTGCGCGGCGGCTCCCCCGCGTACACGATCCCCGTGCCGGCCGATCTCGCCCCGATCCGCCAGTCCCTCGCCTCACCCGAACCGGCCCGGGCCGCCGTCACCGCCCTGCTCGTCTTCCACGCCCTGCGTTCCGGCGAAATCCGCCACTTGACCCTCGACCAGGCTCTCGCGGCACAGACAGGGCCTTTGCGCCTGCCCCAACGCACCGTCCCGCTCGCCGAACCGGTCCGCGTACGGCTGGCCGCCTACCTCGCCCATCGCAGCCACCGCTGGCCCGGCACCGCCAACCCCCACCTCTTCATCACCCAGCGCTCTGCACTGTCCACCACACCGGTGTCCCGTTCTTGGCTGTACCGGCAGTACCCGGACTCCGCCCACGTGCTGCGCAGCGACCGCATCGTCGACGAGGTACAGGCCGCCGGCGGCGATGCCCTGCTGATCTGCGAGCTGTTCGGCCTCGGCATCAAGGCCGCCACCCGCTACACCGCCGCCGGCGGGAAGTAGACCGCTCGGCGGTGCTCACGATGTCCGCGTGCCCCGCGTGCCTTCCGGTTACCTCGGCGAGATGGATGAGCATCCAGGGGAGGTTGGTGTTGCCCCACCGGCAGTCGGGGTGGCGGCCGACGTCATTCAAAGAGGCGGCGGCCACGATCTCGTTGCCCCCGGTGCCGCCTCGTACGACGCACACGCGCGGCCGGGAGTGCGCCCCATCGCTGCGAGGGAACCGGATGCGCACCACCGGCCGTGGTTTCAGGCCCGGGTGTAGCCGCCGTCGGCGAAGAGTTCGGCGCCGGTGACGAACGACGAGGCATCCGAAGCCAGGAAGAGGGCGGCCTCGGCGATTTCCTCGGCGTCGGCCAGCCGCCCCAGTGGCACGACGGCCTCGGCGAACTGGTCGACGTCCGGCCCCGCGGCGCCCAGCAGGCCAGGGGTCCGCGTCGGTCCCGGGCTGAGCACGTTGACCCGGAATCGGCGCTCCCGCGACTGCCGGGCCCAGTTGTGCACGAGGTTGCTCACCGCCGCCTTCGAGGCGCTGTAGACCTCGAGTTGCTCATTGGGCCGCACGCTGTTGCTCGAGCCGACGACCAGGATGGAGGCGTTCTCCGCCAGCAGCGGAAGCGCCTTCTGAACGGTGAATAGTGGGCCCTTGACGTTGACGGCGAGCGTCAGGTCGACGTTCGCCTCGGTGTGGGCGCCGAGCGCGGCGTCCGCGACGATACCCGCGTTGGCCACCAGCACGTCGATGCGCCCGGCCTCCTCGCGGACTCGCGCGTAGAGCGCGTCCAGGTCGGCCAGGACCGAGACGTCGGATCGTACGCCGGTGGCCGCAGGGCCCAACTTGTTGACTGCCGCGTCGAGGCGGTCGATGTCCCGGCCGGTCACGAAGACCCGTGCGCCCTCCCGGACGAAGCGGTGGGCGATGGCCAGCCCGATCCCGCTGGTCCCTCCGGTGATCACGGCCACCTTCTCCTGCAGCACGCCTGGCATGTCGAGCCCCTTAAGTTGTGGAATGGATCGTCCATAACGTAGGCAGTAATGGACGATCGAGTCAAGAATGGCTAGGCTGAGACCATGCCGAGACCACGCGCATTCGACGAACGCCAAGTCCTGGAGCGGGCCCGGGAACAGTTCTGGGCGACCGGCTATGCAGGAACCCGGATGGACGACATCGCCCAGGCGACCGGCCTGGGCAAGGGCAGCCTGTACGGCGCATTCGGCGACAAGGGCAAGCTGTTCCACCGTGTGTTTGGCGACTGGTGCACCGCAGTCGTTGAGGTGGCCGAAGGGCGGCTGACAGGTGGCCCCGACGCAGAGGCTTTGGCCCGGCTGTCGGGATACGTGCACCTGATGGCGGCGAACACCGCCTCCGACACCGAGCGCCGCGGGTGCCTGTTGGCCAAGGGCGCGGCGGAACTGGCCCAGCACGATCCGACGGTCGCCGGACGGTCGGCCGAGACCATGACGGCACTGCTGACCCTGCTGCGGACAGAGATCAGCGCCGCCCAGCGCCACGGCGACATCGATAGCGCTGCAGATCCGGAGCGGTTGGCGGCACTGCTGCTGACGGTGGTCCGCGGTATCGAGGCGGTAGGCAAGGCCGGCCTGGACCCGGAGACGCTGCGGAACATTGCAGATACCGCACTGTCGGTCCTGCCCATGCCCGAGGGGCAGAAACGCCTCGCAACCGGGCGCAGCCCGGCCCGCGAAAACTGACTTGCCCTGCGAACCGATCCTCGAGCAGACGTCGGCGCCGGCGGAAGATCTTTCTGCCGGCGCCGACGTGTCCTGCTGCGTGTTTATACCTTGTTGTATCTCTTGGGCGACTCTGGAAACCGGTTGCGGCTAGCGAAGCCTGTTGCGGTCGAGCATCCGGCGCGTGATGTCGTAGGCCATGGTCATCCCGGTTGCGACGACGGCGGGCCAGACCAGGCGGGGATCCATTGTGCCGTCGGCGATGGCGAAGGTCATCAGGCCACCCCCGCCCAGCGCTCCCATACTTGTCAGCCGGGGAATCGGCGGGACCCACACGGAAATGTCCTTGCGTCGCCATCCGCTGTCGGTAGTCCCAGGGACGGAGAGCGGAGCGGGTGCCGTGGTGAAGGTGCGGCGGTCCGGCTGCTTCTTGCGGTCTTCCTTGTTCTTGCGAGGCATCAAAGGGCTCCATCCGACCAAGAGTGGGTGAGCAGATGTTCCGGGTCTTCCGGATCTGCACTGGACTCTTCCAGCGTGAAGCCGCACGCCGTCGCCCTTGACACTCCACCTGACACGTCACCAGGAACCCTCCCTACCAGGGGATTTACACGTCAGAGGGAGCTTGGCAACCTAACCTGACATGACGCGCACACTCTTGGACGACCTCAACGAACATGATTGGGAGTGGGATTGGCTTTCACCGGTCACACCGTGGTGGTCCTGGGGTGACGTCGGCGAGTTCTGGCTGGTGCGTCGACTTCTGAGCATGCTGCGGGACAGCCAACTGGCGCACTGGCACGACCCCGCACGGGAGCCTGTGTGCATCCTCGACGATCTGACGAGGCTTAACACGCGCCGCACAAAGCCCACCACGGACAGGGCCCGCGCGCTGGCGCTACGGCCCAAGCTCCGCACGGTGACCGCCACCCTTAGAGCGGTTCACGGGCTGCAACTGCTCCTCCAGCTCCGCCTCGACCAGTACACACATCGTGCGCGAAGACTGGGCATCCCCTGGGAGAGGATCCTGCCTGTCCTGGAGTCTGGCGCCGGTGACCGCAGTCTCCAACGCGATGGCCGGGTCACCACCCGGCAAGCCGTGGAAAAGCGGTGGAAGACGATCGAAGTCGGCGAGGCCGCGCTCGCTCCCTGGACCGGCGGCCCCTTCAAGAACGGCCTCGACGAGATTATCGGCATCCTCGCCGCGGAGCACATGCAGCAGGTCGCCGACATCCGCGTCCCCAACATCTTCGACCTCGTCGCCCGTGAGCGAAGTGCGCAGAACGATCAGGAGCGCAGAATGGCCGCCTTGCGCAGAAGAGCGGCCGACGGCCAAGCGGAGTGGCAGCAGACGTGGGATGACTGGTCGCCCCAGCAGCGCACCGCTCTGGCCTCCGTGGTCGCGATATCGCAGCTCCAGTACCGAGCTGCCAACGATCAGGAGAGCCTCGTATACGAAGCACGTCGCCGGGAGGCTACTTGGGAGGACGTTGGTCTCGCACTGGGCATGTCCCGCCAAGCTGCGCATGAGAGATTCAGCGACTGGCTGTCTGGAGACCAGGCACTGCCCGTGTCTGACCGACTGCATCGCGAGGTCCGCCTTGCATGTGTCGTTGCCAGTCGACTGCTCGACTCGCCTACCGCCTCGACGACAGACAAGGAGTTGGCGCGGCGCTTCTATACCCCCGCCGGCCCCGATTCGGCTTATCGCAACCACCGGCCCGGCTGCTGCCTGAGATGAACAGCACCGAGAACGTTGCCCATCGGTGGTGGGGTCGGGCAGGCCCGGTCAGTCATCGTGGCGATCAGACCGGAGATGGGACCACGGGTCGGCGGCGCTGCCTTTTCGCTGTGGAAAGGAACAGGACTGCTCCCATGTCACTAACCCCGGCAAGCCCCCCACCCTCAATGAGGTACGACCTTGCGGTGCGGCTGAGCGTGCGCGACCTGGTTTCCTCTACCAAGCAGGCCACGATCGGCTTTGTTCCGTGAGCTTCTTGACGACCTGCAAGAAGCGGCACCGGGCCTGGTCCGGGAAACGCTGAGGTAGCTGGTTGGCCGCGACGCTTCAGACGCTGCTGTGCAAGCACTCCTCTGCCGGGCGCGCGCGAGGCCACGCCGGGCTTCCCTCGCTCGCCTCGCCAAACTCATCGACAGGCGGCCACTGAGCAGGCTCTGTCTTTGCTGAGCCGAAGACCCTGCCTACAACGAGACCGCACTTGTTGCAGCTCTGGCCCTGAGTTGATCCCGCCAGTAGCTGGCCGCGTCCTGACCTGCCTGCATCGCGATGAACTCATCAGTCCGCTTCGTGAGCGCGACGGCGGGCGTTGTGCCCTCGGCGTAGGACTCGAGACCGAGGTTGAGTGCCCTGCCGCTCAGGAACTTGGCGTACTCGCGCACGGACTCAACTATTGCGAAGCCGGCGGGGTTGCCGTGTACCAAGGCATTCCGGACACGACCACGTCTGGCCTCCAACACGGCACCTTCGGCGGCGTAGTACTCAATCAGGGCGCGGTACTCGTTGTAGTCGCTCACACTTGCGAACATCCGCTTGATCCACGCCCGCTCGGACTCGATGCGGCAGAGCGAGAGTAGATCGTCAGAGCGGTCAGTGACGAACAGAATCCATGGGCGCGGCGGCTTGTTCGCGAGCCACTCGCGGGTCAGCTCGTCGCGCAGCTCGCTCCGAGATCCACCACCGAGGAGGCACATCTGAACGGCTCGCCGCACGTCGACCAGCCACCGAGCATGTGGCCAGCGCCTGCTCAGGAGATCAAACAAATCCTTTGGGGCGAGCGCCGCGTGCGCCGCGATGTGTTGCACTACGCGGTCCGCGAGGGGGATCACGCTGCTGATGTCGGCTTCGGAAGGCTTACGCAGCGCCATGGCACGGCTGAAGGGGTGGTCGGCGGTGGTCTGCACTTCGAGTGCGGCCGCGAGGAAACGCGGAAGCTCTCCATTGGCCAATGCTGAGGCGATGCGCGGCCCGTGTTCCTCGATCGCTCTTGCGGTGATGCCCGCGCCGTAATGATCGTCGGGGAAGCCCGTCGCATGCCCGGAGATCATGAGACTGGAAGAGCCGACCTGACCGGAGCGCAGGAGCCCGTGCTGGGCAAGGTGCGGGCGGACCCCACCAGAGTTGTGGATCGAGACGTTAAGGATCGTATTCACCATACGAACGGCACGGTTCAACGCGCCGGCTGCCGTGGTTCTGCCGAGGTCGACGCGGACCAGGAAGTCCACATCCGACTCCTCGTCGACCAGCTTGGCGACCTGGAACAGGCCACCATGCCTCACCAGCTCCCAAAGCTCTGCTCTGTGCTCGAAGTTCTGTCCCCCGGGCCCGGCGTTGGGTACCGCCCAGTAGGCATTCATGAAGGACACTCGCCCAGCGGAGAGATGCGGGAAAGCCTGGCCGCCCAGGTAGCCGAGCCACACCACGATCGGTTCGACTTTGGCGGGAGTGCTGACGTGAGCCCGGGCTCTCGCGATCCGCTCCTTCAGCGGTACGTTCTTCTGGCCGACGTGAACGTCGTGAGGATCGCGACCGTATGCGATCACCGAGACGAGATCGCGGAAGATCCGCTCCGCACTGAGGCCGCGTCTGCGCAGCTGGTCGAAGAGCAGATCAGCGATCGGGCGGTACTCCCGGCCTTCCAGTGTGCGGTCCTGTGCTGCGTCTACGAGGTCATCCCAGCTGGCGCGGACGGCTACGTCCGCGTCTAGCGCTTCGAGGAGATCCTTTGCGGCCGTGGTGACCTCGGCCCAGACGGCGCCCGTACGGGTTCCTGGTGGTTGCTTCAAGACCGCCGCGGGGCTGCGGTCGAGCCGCGAGAAGGCGGCTTGGAACTTCGCGAGTGATGGCGCGATGTGTACTCGAAGCAATGCACCGAGCGCGCCAATGGACTCGTCGAGGTCAAGCCTCAGCGACCTTCGGTTGGCGCCGTTCTTCCAGGCATCGACGCCGCTGGCAAGCTCCAGCCACTCCAGGACCTCCTCCGCGATCACGGTAAGCGGCAGAATGGTGCTGACACCGTGGTGGCGGTCGAGTGACGAGACGAGGGACTTCAACCAGTCGGGATCGTCAGCAGACCAGTGGTCGCTGACGTTGTAGTCGGTCATCATCTAGGGCCTGCCTCCACACGGTCCTGACTGCAGGCCATAGGGGCTGCTCCGTCATATCCCGCTCAGAGTAGGGGGCATGTTCGGCTGCAGACGAAGAGTTATGTTGTTGCCAGTCTGCAGCGAACCCCGCTGAGTGACTCCTGAGCCTCCTTGCGAGGAAGCGCCCGAGATCGTTGCGCGCACCTCCGTAGCACGGCAGTGGCCGTTTGGGCGTCATCTTGGACGTTTGGCTGGTGTCGTACCGCCTGGGCGGGTGGGATAGTCGGGGCCGCTGATTGCGGCCGCATCAGGATGAGGCAGGGTGGTGGGCATGGCGACGTTGGCAAGCCCGTCAGTGGGCACCTCTGTACGGGCGGCCTCGGCGGCACTTCTGGATTCCACCGCCCGCAGCGTCTCGCTGGAGCGCATGGGCAGCCAGGCCCTCATCTTCTATCGGCCCGACGACCGTGAATGCGCCCGCCGCATGAGCACCTCAGCGGGCCGGCTGGACAACATCGGTGTGCTGCAGACCCTCCTGGAGCTTCCGGTCGGCCTGCCCGTGGAGCGCACCACGCTTCCCCAGCGGCTGCAGGCCGGCATCCGCCGCCTCCCCGTCGGCGCTGCCGACCTTGACCGCAGCCAGGTCGTCCGACGCGCCGTGCGCCCCCTTGCCGTCGACCTGGCCGTCGTACGGGCCGCCACCGCCGGCTGGCGCGACGGACTGCGCCGCGCGAGCCGCTTCGCCCCCTTCTGCCGCCGTGCACTCTTCCTGGACGCCTTCCCCGCAGCACGGGAGGATCTGCTGATGGAAGCCGCGTTCTACGGTGTCGGCGTGCTGGTCCGCACCGGCACCGAGGGAACCGTGATGGCCTTGGAACCACGCCTCTATCGGCCGCAGCGGCACACACCAGCGGCATGGTGCTTCACCGAGGAGATACACCAGCAGCTGGCCTAGGGGTTGCGCGGCTCCGTACGCTCGACGCGCGGCGATTGCCGGTCGGCCGCCTCCGTGGCGCCGGACGGAGCCTTGGCCCAGCAATCGAGCTGCTTGGGCACCTTGAAGGCGTCGTGCTGGTCGACAGCCGCGTTCCAAAGCGCATAGCTGTCCACTGCCCGCCGACACCGCTCCTGCCACCAGTTGGCGCGTTCCGTGGCCTCGACGGCGTCAATAACGCGCAGCCATTCCATCAGTACGGCCGCATTGTGGGCGCCCGCCTCGACCTGCCAGTGGTTGTCAACGAAGGTGTCCAGCGGGAGTCCTCCCAGCTCATGACAGGCAGCGCACCGGCAAAGCGGCGCCTGGCCACCACCGAGCTTCTTGGCAAGCGTCTCGCCGAGGAAAAAGTCCATCAGCTCGGGAAACAGCACGTGCGGCGAGTTGGGCCCGCCCTTGGACCGCTTCGCCGGCTGTCCGGGCGGAACGATGTGCCGCACGCTGCTGGTGGCCCCGAACGCCGTGAACACCGCCCCGTGCGCCAGAGCACCGAACGCCGCCAGGTCGGCCCGCAGCAACGCCGTTCCGGGTACCTCGGCCAGCAGCCGCTTCAGATTGGCGACCGCCTTCGCAAACGAGGTCAGAGGGTCCATCTGGCCGCCGAGCATCACCGCCTTGATGCCCGGCGCGAGCTGCAGCCAGGCGATCAACTGCCCGATGGCATCATCCCTCAGCCAGCGGACATCGACCGGTACGGCGAAGATGACCCGAGGATCATCCAGCGCGATCACCCTGCGGACCGCAGCCTTCAAGGCACCTGAATCCTCCGCCTGCAAATATCCGGTCGGTGTCATCGCTGCTGTGGCCGCGTACGGATGCTCCACCTGCGCCTCGATCGACGTCAGCAGCGGATCACCGAACGTCAGCTGTCCAGAAGACACATCAGGAAAAGGATCGCTCTCACTCGCGGCCACGGTCGTGTACACCGCCGCGTCGGCCAGCAATGGGCCGCTGAACCCGTCCTGCCGCAGCCGACGGACCTTCGTCACCGCTCCTGGCCCACTGACCACCAAGCCGCTGCGCACGGGGTCCAGCTGCTGGCGTACATAGCCGACCCGCCCCACACCGGACTGCAACAGCAGCCGCCCGCGCAGCAACTGCGGCACCGTAACCGGCGTCTGGGCGGGCACGACAGCGGGCGGGTCGGGGGGATCTGCGGGATCCCGCTGCTGCGGGAAGAGCGACTCGGTCATGGCCTCACCTTCGAAGCGGACTCACCACCGCGGTCCCGTGCGGGGGTGTAGAGCTGCTGAAAGTCCTCGGGCAACAGACAGGCGCAGGACGCCAGACGCTCCAGACTCGTCCCGCGCTCAAGTGCTTCCCGGACGCTTTGCGCGACCCGCTGCGGCTGTTCGCGCGGCACCTCGACTGGCTCGGCCGTGCGATACCCGAGAGCGGACATCTCCACCATCAGACTGCGGTACTGCCAGTCGCTCACCGCACTCAGGCTGTGCGCCCTACGCAGCAGCGCAGCCATCGAAACCCGCCAGCGCCCCTTCAGTTCGGCGAGCACCGATAGGTCGATGCGACCGGTGAACACGGAGTGGATATCGCGGGCGGGCATGAGGAACTCCGAGGCGAAGTCATCGGCCTCCCGCTCCTGCGCGGCGCTGTCGCCAGGAGCACGGTGCAGCACCAGATGGCCGAGCTCATGGGCGAGGGAGAACCGGTAACGATCCCCTGGAGCCTGGTCGTTGACCAGAAGCAACGGCGCCTGAACGCCGTCCCATTGACTCACCGCGTCCAGCCGCCGACTGCCCAGGTCGCGGGAAACGACCAGAACCCCCGCCGCCTCCACCACCGAGGTCACGTCCGATACCGGCCCGGACTGCATCCTCCACGCCGTACGTACCTCCCGAGCCGCATCCTTGGCTGAGGTGAAAGCATCCACGCTCAGCGAGGGAACACTCGCCCGACCTGCGGCAGGCGGATATCGGCCACCCATGATCCCGTCCAGCTGAATGCGGGTCAAAGCGAGCTGAGCGTGCTGACGGCGCAGTGCAGTGGCCGTGAGCGATGCGCGCTTACGGTGGTGCACCAGGCCGATACCGACTCCGTGAACCTGCGGATTCAGCAGCAGCAACTCAGTCGGATAACCCAGCGCTGCCGCATACAGGTGCAACCGCTCTCCGGAGACAGCCAGCCGCCCGCTCTCCGCACGGCTGACATACCCCTGCGACACGGCGTCGCTACCGCTCTTCGTCATGGCTTGAGCCACTTCGGCCTGAGTCATCGACCTCGACTCACGGGCCAGCACCAGCATGGCCGGCTCCGCCGGACGAATACCAATCACGATCTATCACCTCGGATCAGACCTCAAAAGATTAGCCTCAAATATTCCTGCTGCAATGCCATTTGACAGAAATTCAGAAAATGCCAAGTACGCCTACAGCTGCCGCCTCAGCGGAAGACTCCAGGCCATCCCTGCCACTGCAGAAGAACCAGGACCCCGCCCACCCGCGCGCCGCCCGGAACGCTGACCGGGATCCACACCCACGCCGCTCACCCGCTCCACGCCGCGGGTACGTCGCGCTGCGGCCGTCGTGACCGGCTAAGGCGCGCCAGGCGCATCGCACACCGCTACGCCCCATTGGCTCCTGCGTGAACTGCCCGCCTGGGCCCATAGGTTCGGATGCTGGCCACCAGCTCGCGGGCCTGGACGCCCGTGACCCCTGTCCATCCGGCGCCGGGAACATCCTCGAAATCGACAGCAGACTTCATGCGTGCCGACTCCTGCGCAGCCCACCCCAAACATTCAGCGGATGCGTCATCCCGCCTCGCCACAAGAATCAACGGCCAGTCACCGCGACCGCTCGGCCCTTGAACGACCCACCGGCTGGCTCGGCCGGCTCCACACTCCGGTTCTGCGGATGGGCGCATTTGCATGTGCATGGCAGGTCGAGGCGTGCGCCGGTGGCGGGGGAGCGGCGCGGGAGCATACCCGATCTGCGGGCCTGGGCGGCATGTGTTGCCTAGGGGGTGGAATGCGGACAGTGGCGCGCGCGATTACCTCTCGGTGTCTTGAACTCGATGCCGTGTACCGGACAGAGGGCTGAATGTGACGTATCTCAGAACTGATTCGATCGTTTGGGATCGCTTTTGTGTAGGCGACGAGTGTGCAGCGATTGCATGCGAAACATGGCGCGTGTGCAGCGGCGGTCGCATTCGTCTTCTCGAAGGCGCAAGATTTGCTTAATGAACTGAAGCGGATGGCGGAGGAACGCGGCGAGCCGCTAGCGTCCATGGGCACGAGAAGACCCCGGGCGGGCTACCAACCAACTCCGGGGCCTCTCATATGCGTTGACCAACCAGCAAGAGAACAGAGGTCCCTCAGTGATCAGTCTTCCTGCCGTTCCCGGCTGGCTTCAGAAGCCGGAAGCGAGCTACGACGCTAACATTCCGCACGTTCTGGATGCCCAAACCCGCCTCGTGAGTGCCTGGGCTGGCACGGTGCAGCTCAGCGCGTTCCTCGCGCTGCTCGTTCTGCCTATCGTGCTCATCACCGGGGATTGGCAGACCCCCGACGGCGCCGTCGTCCTTGCCCTGGCATGTGCCGCCGCGCGGCGCTCCCATCTCCGCTACCTGCGACTTCAGGTCAGCTGAGGACTCCGTGGCGGCCGGCGGCCGCACCCCGGCCGCCGGCCGCCACGGTAAGAAGCACTGACCGCCGCGAATCCGGAATCCGGCCCTGCTCATCGCCGGGGAGCGATGAAGGTCTGCGGTCGCCCGGAGAGAAACGTCCAGCATGCCGCCTTGGAGGAAGCAATGCCGAACAGCGGCCCTCAGTATGGCAAGTGCTGCTACTGCAGGCAGCGTTTCGAACGGACTGGCAAGCCGGGACGAAAGCAGGAGTACTGCACCCTCCAGTGCCGCCGCCGGGCCCAGCGTGAACGCAACTCCAACACCCCACCGACCCCCGTGAATCCGCTGCCACTCGCACGGAACATCGCCGAATCCGTACAGGCTCTCGCACAGACTCTCCTGGCCTCCGAGTACGGCGAGCAAGATCTCGAGGCACTGCTGCGCCACGCCGACGAACTGACACGGGAAGTGGACTACTACATCTGTGCCGCGGTCCAGGACGCACGCAGGAAAGGGACCACCTGGGAGAAGGTCGCGGCAGCCGCTTCCGTAAGTGCGGGGACGGCGCGATCGCGCTGGGCGGAGAAGACGGTACGGCGCAGACTCGAGAGGCGCGCCGGCGAGCAGCTGGCGCTGCGACAACGTGACCCCGCCACAGCGACTGCCCCGCCCCGCACCGACGGGCAGGGCGGCGTGCCGCCGGGGGAGCGCTCCGCCAGCAAGCTGGCCGCAGCGCTGTCTCATCTGCACCGCAACAGCGGCCTGACCATCAGGCAGGTGGCCCAATCGACCGACCTGTCACCGTCGTACGTGTCCCGGATCATGTCTGGTGAACGTCTGCCGAACTGGTCCGTGGTGGAGATGCTCGCCTCTCTCTTCGAGGGTGACTCGGGCGAATTGGCCATGCTCTGGGAGAACGCTCATGGCATGACTCCGCCGGCCCGCCAACCGCTGCCCGATGCGGCCGCACGCCTCAATGCCGCGCTGCGCGGACTGTACTTGGCGGCTGCTTCACCATCGCCCACGCGCATCCACCAGGTCAGCGGCGGCACGCTCAGCATGCCCATCATTAAGGACATCCTGGCGGGCCGCACGGTCCCGGACTGGAGGACCACGGTGTCGTTCGTCCAGGCGGTCGGCGGGACCCCCACCGATATCCGCCCGCTGTGGGAGTCCGTTCACTACGCGTTCCTCGTTTTCCTCGACCCGGTTGAGGGCGACCCTCCGCTGCCGCCGCCGTTCGGCGCGGGCGACAAGAGCGGAGCGGCACGCGAAGACCAGAACCCCGGCGAGCGGTCATGAGATGGCCCCGTCCACGATTCAGGAGCATTGCGATGGCCCACCGGCCGTCCCCGCCGCATAAGCCCGTATCCCTGCCGCTGCCCCACTGCGCCATCTCGCCGCCCACCCTGACCAGTGGCCTCACCGTCGCCCTGCCGGCGGACTACATCGGGTTCTGCATGCACTACCAGGACCGCTACCTGCGCTACACCCGTGTCCGCGTGGCAGATCCGGGCCTCAGCCGGGAACTGGTCGAAACCACGCTGGGAAGCGTGGCCGTCAACTGGGCAGACCTGCTGGCCAGCCCCTGTCCCGCGGCCGAAGCGTGGGCCATCCTCGGTTCAGTCATCGCGCAGGCCGCACGCGGCCAGGCCGCGACCAGCCTCTCCAGCGTCGCCTACCGCATCCTTCCAGCGCTGCAAGCAGACGTTGTCATCCTGCGGCATCGCCTGTGCCTCAGTAACGAGCAGACCGCAGATCTTCTGGGAGTGGAGGAGTCGGTCGTGACCAGCCAACTGCGCATGGCCCACCGCACGATGTCCGGGCATCCGGAGCACTCGCCGATCCCGGCAGCCACGGGACTCCTGTGACGTTAACCAAACCTTTCAGGTTACTGCTCCATCCCCCGTCCACACTGGGCAATGGCCCAAGACACCGGTCCTCCCTACGATGGGTAACACGTAGTCGGCGTGCCGTGTTGACACGGCGGTGAGGGGCCGGATGGACAAGCACAGAACACCGCTTTCCCGCCCCATCGATGGGACACGGTCCAGCGTGAACCGTAGGGGCAGCTGCCACTTCTGCGGGAAAGTCAACTACCCAGCCGGCCGCCCGGGCCGGAGCGGCACTTCTCGAATACGCCCCCCAGTGCCCATTCGCTGACCGGCAGCCGCAGCCTCCTCCAACGGCCCTCGGAGCTCAGCGAGTTGCGTTGCCCACCCGCCCGACAGGGCAGCGAACTCAGTCCCACGGCGCCGGCTCGCTCTTGATTCTGGCCCTCCTGAAGCGTGTTCACCGAAACCTCGCTGACGGCCGGCTGCATTGCCATGCTTCTTTCGCCAACGCGCCCGAAGCCCTTCCTGCCGGTGAGTGGCTGGAAAGCTACCGCGCGCGCATACGTTCTCCCTTCACCGTGTGGATGCAATTTCAGAAGCAATTGCATCCACGGGCGTGGAGCGACGATACTGGCCCGGGCCAGGCATTCTTATGGCTGCCGATCCGGGCGGCTGCGGGGAGATGAGTAGTGCCGACACAACCCACGACTGCAGCGTGTCACGCAAAGAATGTGAACGACGTTTCGGATCCGGTTGAACCGGCAGCCTCGGCAGGAGCGATGCCGGATATTTCCGGAGAGGGCGACTGGGGACTTCTGCTGGGCATCAGTGCCGCCGAGTTCAGCGCCCACCGCTTCAGCGCAGACTCGGCCGGACTGCACCATGCCCGCCTATTCGCCCGAAATATCTTGGAGGAATGGGGGCTCTCCTCCTGCGCCGACGACGCGGTCATCG
Source organism: Streptomyces sp. AM8-1-1 (assembly GCF_032229325.1). Taxonomy (NCBI): domain Bacteria; kingdom Bacillati; phylum Actinomycetota; class Actinomycetes; order Kitasatosporales; family Streptomycetaceae; genus Streptomyces; species Streptomyces sp. AM8-1-1. The sequence continues at coordinate 44,518 of NZ_CP135086.1, read as the reverse complement.
TGGTTGGCGAGCTGATTGCCAACGCCGCCAGACATGCCCTCGAACTCGAGGACCGCGACGGCCATGCCGCCACCGCCTGGCTGGGGCTGGTCCGCAGGCAGCAGGCGGTCATATGCGCCGTGGCGGATCCGAGCCCCTGCGCACCCGAACCTCAGCAGCCAGGGCACCTCAGCGAATCGGGCCGCGGACTGCGCATCGTCGAAGCCATCAGCTCCTCCTGGGGCTGCTCGCCGCCGCAGCGCTCAGGGAAAATGGTCTGGGCGCGCGTGCTGGCGGAGCCGGAACCGTGACGCGTCACGGGTCGGACTCGTGGTCAATCACGCTCACGACCGCAGCACGAGGGTGTCGTGCGCCTGGCCCTCGGAGGGAAGCGACGACCAGCAGCCCCTAAGCGCGGGTCAACAGGCGTGGGCTGGGAGCTGCCGGGCCTAAGCTCCAGTTAGCCAGGGTGCATCTCGCCCGGAGCGGACCGGGGCAGCGACAGACGGGCTAGCGCACTGCGGGCGCTGGGATAGCCGGAATCGGCCGCTCGTTGGTACCACTCGGTGGCTTCTTCGACGCGTCCGGTCTCTTCCAGGACGTCCGCCACGAGCAGCTCGGCTCCCAGGTATTCATGGTTCGCCAAGAACATGAGCCAGGTCACTGCCTCTTCGACCTGATCGTCCTGCTGCATCAGGTCGACTGCACGACCCAGAGCGCCTGGACGGTGCTGTTCGGCGAGGCCGCGCATCCACGGGATGATGCCGGCGTCCTGGCCGGTGTGCTGGAGCAGGGTAATCGCGGTGTCCAGAAGGTCGAGGTCCGTCTGCTCCGCGAGTTGCTTCACCCAGACGGCGGCTGCACCGGATTGGTCCTGGCGGAGCATGAGGTCGACAACGGTCGATACCGAGGGAAGGTGGCCTTGGGCCGCCGCCGCCTGATACTCCTGCACGGCCTCGTCCAAGCGCCCGAGTTGCTTCAGCAGTCCAGCGGCCCTTCTGCGGGCTGTCGCGTAGGCGCTGCCCTCTGCCGCGCGCTGGTACATGGTGAGCGCATCCGTGAGCCGGCCTGCACTGTGGAGGATCTCCGCGGCTTCCCACGCAGCGGCGTGGTCCCCGATCTCAGCTGCCTTCAAGGCGAACCGCAAGTGATCTGCGGGCTGGCCGAGGGCGCGTGCGGAGCGGCCCAGGGCGAACAGGTCCTCGGGGTGGGCGTGTTGGAACGCCGCCTCCCACAACGCTTGGGGAACGGGCTTGCGATACCGGGTTTCGCGGCCGTGCTGCTCCAGGTAGTCCGCCAGGCGGTAGTGCGGGGGGTCGACAGCCGCCTGACCAGGACGAGGTCTGATCCGGGTCAGTGCTCCCCGGGCCCCGTGACACGGCTGGGACGCGTAGGCCAGTGCTTCTTCGAACCAGTCGTCGCTGGCCTGATCCCACTCTTGATCAGTGAGGTATCCCGGCGCGGCAGCCACGAGCAGGGGGTGGGGTAGCGCGAGGCCGGCGCCGAGCCGCCGTGCGTCCATGGCTGCTTCCAGTACTGCTCGTGCAGGGGGAGGGGCGTTGCGGTAGCGCTCCAGCAACGACGGCGCTCCGGCCAGATACTGAGTGACTTGGCCGTCGGCGGCCCTCTGGGCGGCATAGAGCAGGCGGGGATCGCGAGCACTGTCCCTGCGGAGGGTGACCATGTCGGCTTTTGAGAACGTCGACGGCACCGAGATGTTCGTACCCGCGAGCAACTTCCTGGCCTGCTCATGGGCGTCCGGAGACTGTGGCTTGGGCAGCGCGGTGAGCGTGTCCCAGTACTCGGGCCAGATCGTGCCCAGCACCAGGACAGGCCGACGGGCTTGATCCTGCAGCAGCGCCCGCAGGCCAGCGGCCACACGCTCGCCCAGGGCACCGGTCGACGGCAACAGGTAGTGCTGCGCCTCATTCAGCCAGACAACGGTGCGCGGGCCGACCTTCTGGATGTCAGCCAATGCGGACTCCGGCCGGGTGGGATCAAAGGGATGCCACAACCGCCAACCCTCACCGAGCAGTTGAACTGCTTCCCAACACGCTCGGGTCTTTCCGCACGACGAACTGCCCACCAGCATCGCCATCCCGCTGTGCCCAGTCACGCCCCGGAGAACCAGCCCACGCAGATCCTCGTCGTGGGCCCGCGGAATGTACGGAGTAAGGGCGGGCAGCGAGGAGAGACCCTTCGACCTGGCGGCGCCCACAATCGGGTCGTAGTCGTCGTAGCGCAGGGTGCGGCTGCCCTGGAACCACTGCCCCGGCGTCGCGTCAACACTGTGGTGGACCTCCAGGTCGAATGGGTCCAGCTGGTCGATGGCACGCCCCACGGCCGTGGCGATGCGATGCTCGCCGAGTGCGGCTTCGGCCTGAGCCCGCTGCACGCCGGCCCGCACCGTGTCGGCCCTGTGCCGCGCCACCGCCGAGTGCTGATCACGCCACCACAGGGGGTCGAGCACATGCGCTTCGGATGCCGCCGGCTCGAAACCTTCGGCAGCAGCCGCAGCACGCAACTGCTCCACCACCTTGACCAGAGCGTCGACCTGCTGGGGGAAGCGGCTGCCATCCAGCCACGCCCCGATCGTCGTCGCCACAGGCCCCCCAGCGCCCCGTGACAAGGCCCGCAGACTGACACGCCGCGCGAGGTGCTCGCCATGGATGGCGCCGAGCCGCTGCATAGCAGCGAAGAAGGCTTCCTCGCTCCGTGCACTCACTGCGCTGTCCCACCCCCTGTCCTGCCCAGACACCACACTTGGACACCCGCGAACTCTACGACCTCAGACCATTGTTGTTGGGCAGGTTGCGCGCAACCTGCCACTGAATAGCTGCTGGACACCGCCTCGCACAGACATCGTCGTTGCCAGGCCGCACAGAGAGGCCTTCTCCCACGACGACACCCTCCAAGGAGCACCCCATGGGCATCGAACCGTCCGTCTTGGTCATCCCCGGCGCACTGGGCATCATCGCCTTTGCGCTTCTGTACGCCGGAGTCATTCTCCCCACCATCTGGTCCCGCCACCCCGACCGCCGAGCAGCCGCACACCGCACCCTCGACACGCTGCTCAAGGCACGCCACAGGCTCCGCCGTAACCGACTCTGAGATCATTTCTGGAGACGTGGTGTCCTACCCGTAGGCATCAGCGGACCCTGCTTTTGGGCCGTTCGCAGCGCACACTGCAAGCCGCGAGGCATTACCCGGGCGCCTTCACCGGGCGGGGCGGCTCAGCTTCGCGAACTGGGCCAGCCACGACTATCTCACTCGGTCGTCGACGGGCCTGGATACGATCACCGGCGTGTGATCGCGGCCATTACATCCCTCGTCACCACCATCGTCGCGTGGTCGGTGCACCGACGGTCCACATGCAGGCCCGCACAGCACGCCTATCAGCGGAGGCCGATGAGCGGGCACAGCTGCAACACACCCGACGAACAAGCCAGCACGTTGACCGACGACGCGGTATACCGCACAACGTGACGGAATCCGGCACGCCTCGCGCCTCAGCTGTCTGCATCAGAGCGGACAGGGCAAACTGCGCCACCTTCGCAGGACACGCTCCGGCTCTCTGCTTCTGAGCGCTAGCATCCGCAGGTTCTGGCACTTGGGGGAAGGGCGAGCAGATGCTGCCGTTACAGGACCGGCTGGAGCCGTGGGGAGCTAAGGCAGAGGACTTCCTGAGCGGAAGCGACAAGATCGGGATCTATCGCCGGTGTGTGCGGACCGCGCTCGCCGATCCGGAGACGCAGCGGCTGCTGGGAAAACGGGACGGTGTGACCCGGGAGGCCGTCTTTGAGCGAATGAGTACGCCCCGATACCACCGCTACGCCACCATCCGATGCCCATCTACCGACTTGGACGAGGCGGTAGAGAAGCTGGATGAACTCTTTGAGAACCACGAGAGGGCCGCCAGCAGGACCGAGTGGAACTGGCGGGTGGTCTGCTCCCTGACCGCAGGTGGAGCCATTGCCGTTCTCTACTTCGGCGGCCTGATCGCCCTCGTTGCCGCGGCTCTGACCATGGCCGTGGTGATGTTTGCGTTGTTCTGGCGCGGATCCTCGGTGTGGTTCAACTTCGGACACTGTTTGGTTGCCGCCGGCCTTGGCTTCTCCTGGCTGGTGCAACGCTTCGAGGTCGGAGTGTGCGCCGCTCGCTGGGGAGAGGAATTGCAGGACGCGGGCACAAGCCCGGTCGTTACCGATCTGGTCCGCCACATGCTGGGCGATGACCCAGACTCCTTGTTCGTTCCCGAGGACTACGACTGGGGCCTGCGCGCACCGCGGGCACCCGGCTACATCGTCGAGAACGGGGCCAGGCGGCAGCTTGAGCGCAAACTCTCGCACATCGAGGACGGCACCATCGCCGTCTGCGGCCCACGGGGCGCGGGGAAGACGACACTCTTGGAGCAGAGCGTCAAGAAGGCCGGCTTCGGCGTGATTGTCCAGGCTCCGGCTACCTACACTCCGCACGACTTCCTGCTGTCGTTGTCGGTGCAGCTGAGTGAGAGGTACATGCGCGACCAGGGTTACGAGCCGCCTGAGTTCACACGGCTGTCCCCGGCGCGCAGGGTCCTGCGGCGATTGAAGCACCGAGCCCAGCGACTGGCACGGTGGAGCTCCTTTGCCCTCCCGGCCGCCGCCCTCTTGGTGCTGGGCCTGTCCGCTTCGGTGCGTGTTCTCTATACGCAGTACGCCGCGTCCGTCACCGCCTCTGTCCGCACGTTCGCCGAGTCGATCCACCACGATGTGGTGGACATTTGGCAGGGTCACGCGATCCTCGCCAGCGTGATGGTTACGACTGCTGGAGTCGTCTGGTGGCGGACGCGGCACACGGCCTGGCTGCTCCGCCTGTTGGGGCGGATGTGCGTGAGCGGCAGTCGGCCTCTTGGTCTGCTCCTGGTCTGGCTGTCCGCTGCCTCGGTGCTCTTCGACGACGAGCTCCGTCAGCAGGCCCAGCGGATGCAGCACACTCAGCCGGACGAGCTGGCCAGGGCCGGGGCATACGTGCTGTTTCTCTTGTTCGTGTGGGGGCTCCTGCGCCTTGCCCGTGACTCCGGCGTCGAGTTCCCTCTCGGACGATGGCACATCTCCCTGAAGAACGTCTTCCGCCCCTTGGCTGCGGCCGCCGGGACGTACCTGCTGCTGTACGCCATCGACAACCCGCAGACGCGCACTCTCCTGTCAGACACCGAGAATCCACTGCGGCTCGCCGGCGTCATTGCCGGAGTCCTGCTGTCGAAGGCGGGGGACTGGAGCCCGCAGCCCGAGGAACCAGAACTGGTCACCCGGTGCCGCAACCACCTCTACCGTCTCCAGACAATCCAGCAAGCCACCAACGGGTTCACTACCGGCGGTGCCGCCCAGATCCTGAGCCTGGGCACCAACCACACCACGTCCGTCTCCACCGTTCCGCCGAATTACCCAGAACTGGTCGACGAGTTTCGCGAACTGCTCAGGTGCATCGCCACGGACAGAGCCAGACAGGGCAAGACCGTAGTGATCGCCATCGATGAGGTCGACCGCCTCGGCACGGACACCCAGGCGCTGGCCTTCCTCAGCGAAATCAAGGCCATTCTGGGCGTGCCCGACGTCTACTACCTCATCTCCGTAGCCGAAGACGTCGGGGCTGCGTTCGTTCGCCGGGGCCTGCCACACCGGGACGTCACCGACAGCTCCCTGGACGACATCATCCACGTCCAGCCCAGCACTCTCGAAGAATCGCGCGCGATCCTCGCGAAACGCTCCCAGTCTCTGAAAATCCCCTATGTCATGCTCGCCCATGCCCTGTCCGGGGGAATCACCCGTGACCTGCTCCGCTATGGGCTGCAGATCCGCGAGATACAGGACAAGACACAGTCCCACGAGCTGACCAAACTCTCCCGCCACCTTGTTCTGGAGGAGGTGGCTGAGACGTTCGGAGGCTTCCGGACTCTGCTGAGCAAACAGCAATGGACCCACGAGACCAGTGACGTCCTTGCCTCGTTCCGTACTCTGTGCGGCTATCTGCGCGACCCCTGCCCCTGCAGCGAGGCCGAGATGCTGCACGCTTTGGACCAGTTCGCCTTCTACGCTCTCGCCGCGAGGACACAAGCCGACCCCGGTGACGACTCCGCAGCCAGCAGAGAACTCACCAGCGACGCCCGCCAACTCATCGACGAGGCCTCCGCATACGCCTACTTCTCGCTCACCCTGCTCGACATCTTCAGCTCCGAAGGCCTCGAGCGCCGCACCCAGCTGGCGGCCGCACACGGGCCGGAGGGAGACCCGGAACGGCTGGCCGATGCCCGGCAAGAGCTGGGCATCTCCCCCTACAGCGCACGCCCACTGATAGACACCATCCGCAAGGCTTGGTCATTACCCCTGGCCCCAACTACCAGCAGCCACACTCCGTCCCTACCTGCCGGATGCCCACGCCATCACCGCCACGCATGACCTCCCGAACGACTCGGCCGTATCACGATCCCAGGCATGGGTAGTGCACAGCATCACTGCGCCAGCGTCACGGCAGCCGATGCCGCCCGAGCAGCCGAAGCGCCCTCGCGCCCCGCCGGTCCGGGGCGGTCGACGACGGTGTGCTCTGGGAGACGCACGTGGGGGGTGCGGACCGGCACTCCGACTTGGAGCAGGTGGCAGTGATGCGGCGTCTCACGGGGAGATGGAGTCACGAGGGGCGACTGCCCTTTGCGGTTCGCCGTCGAGCGGCCAGCACTGCCGCTGCGGCTATTGCAGCGGCTCCGGCACCCAGAGCGACCCCGTAGCTGAATCCCCATCTGCTCGTCTTGCTCTCCTGGAGAGCTTCTACGTGCAACTCGCTCCACACAACGGTGGAGTCGTAGTCGCAGACGCTGTCCCTGTCTTCTTCGTTCCAGCATGGGACATCGCGGTAGGTCAAGGTGAACTTGGCCTTGTACGTGCCTGGTTTGACCTTGGCGACAGCGTGCGCTGCTCCGACCCAGGCGCGACCGGTGTCTCCGAGGACGCTGTCCTCCGCGAGCGCTGGGCTGGACACCGTCACGCCGGACGGGTGCGGGTTTCCCGGCCGTTCCTTCACGCTGACGCTGACGTACCCGCCGGGGCTGACCGAGCCGGCGAACGTGGCGTCCCCACTGTCGGGGAAGGGCACTTGGTCTGCCCACCCTGGCCCTGAAGCGACGATCAAGAATGAGCCAGCTAAAGCCAGAACGTGGCTGACACGCCACCTATTCAACATGCTTCCCCCTTTACGTAACGCATGATCTTACGATCATGGCGCATTCAAGGGGGATCACGCCACACAGAGTGATCTGCCTCTCTTTTGACCACGGAGAAGCAACGTGCACATACGAAAAACGCTCGCGGTCCTCGTGAGCGGACTGGCGCTTGCGGTGCTGCCGCTACCGCAAGCCCATGCGGAACCCGCACCACCGCCCACACCCGTCCCGGCCGCGGGAGACAACGATGCCCGCGGATTCACCCCTGCTGACGCGGACGCCTACTGGACGCCCGAGAGGATGCGCGCGGCGCAGCCGGTAGAAGGCGGAAAGAGCAACGGCGGTCCTGCACCACGCGGATTAGCGGCATCACCCAGCAAGCAGTTCGAAGGCATTCCGATTGTCGGGACCTTCTTCTTCAGCGACGGCACCGACACGGGCCGATTCTGCGGAGGAACGGTCGTCAGTAGCCCAGGCAAGAATCTCGCCATGAGCGCCGGGCACTGCTTCGACGACCAGGACGCACGCAAGAATCTGACGTTCGTTCCGCAGTACGACAATGGAAAGAAGCCCTTCGGGGCTTTCACCGTCAAGCCGGGCCGGATCTACGTCGACAGCCGCTATCTGGCACAGGGCCCTGATGCCGCGGCCGACCTCGACTTCAACTTCCTGCAGCTGGAACCCCGCGGCGGCAAGAACATCCAGGACGTCGTCGGCGCCGCAGAACTCCAGATCAACGCCGGCTACGAGCACAAGCCCGTCCGTCTCATCGGCTACCCCAACGTGCTGCAGCGACCACTGGACTGCACCGACAAGACCGTCCGCTACAACAGCACCGACGCCAAAATCCCCGGCAGCTTCCTCCGTATCGAGTGCAAGGCCTACTCGGGCGGAGCCTCCGGCGGCCCGTTCCTCGTCAAGAAGGGGAACGGCTGGGGACTCATCGGGGTCATCGGCGGCTGGCACACCGGCGGCAATGTCGACGACGTCTCCTACAGCTCCTATCTCGACGCAGACGCCAAGAAGCTCTACGACGACGCCGTCAACAACCGTCCCCCGGCCGGCCGTGGCGTCCTGGGATCCGCATCGACTTGGCAGCACGCCGAGGTGCTGGCCGGCGGCTACTTCACACAGAGCAACGCGGGCGGCTTCGACTACTCCGACCTCGTCGTGCGCTGGTCGGACGGCGAACTCACCCTCTACAGAGGCGCCGGAGAAGACGAGGACAACTTCGACAAGGAGATACGACTCGCCGGCCCAGGAGGTATATGGAGCCACGCGGAGAGCATCGCCGCAGGCGACTTCACCGGCGAAGACACTGACGACCTCATGGTCCGCTGGACCGACGGAGAACTCACTCTCTACCCCGACGTCGATGAACAGGGCTTCCACGGTGAACACCAGATCCAGCCACCCAACGCCCTGTGGAAACACGCCGTGTCCATCACCGCCGGCCGCTACACCACCGGCAGCAAATGGACCGACGACCTCCTGGTGCGCTGGACCGACGGCGAAGTCTCCCTCTACACCGACATGAACAAGGACGGCTTCCACGGCGAGAAGAAGCTCGCCGCAGGCAACAGCGTCTGGAAACACGCCACCAGCATCGCCGCCGGAGACTTCACCGGAAACGACCAGTGGGACCTCATGGTCCGCTGGAAGGACGGCGAACTCACCATCTACAAGGACATCGACCAAACCGGCCTGCACGGCGAAGTCCAGGTCAAGAAGCCCAACGACCTCTGGACCCACGCCACCGTCATCGCCGCCGGCGACTACACCGAAAACGACCACCCCGACGACTTCATCGTCCGCTGGTCCGATGGCGAAGTGTCCCTCTACCCCGATGCTGACGAAGCCGGACTCAGCCGCGAAATCACACTCGTCTACCCGCCAGCCTGACGCACGCCGAACACCACACCGCAGATTCCATCAGCCAGAAAGGAACACCATGAATTCCCTCACAAAAGCACTCTCTGTAGTGAGCATCGCAATGGGATCCCTCCTGCTAAGTTCAGGACCGGCCCTGGCCAGCATCTCTACACCGGACATCGTCGCATGGCACGAAGTCGGAGAAACCAATGCCAACTGGAAATGCGGAACAGTCACAGACCACCCGGCTGCAGACGGCATTCGATTCCGGGCATGCATCATCCGAAATGAAATGGACATGGCTCAAGCCGTACTCGTCCTGGTCAATAACTCCGGAAGAAAGGTGCAGATACACGGTGAAACGAATACGACTATAAGGACAAGCTGGAACCCGAGCAGGAAGAACCTCGCGGACGTAGACTGCGCCTCATCGCCTCTGAATACAGGTTTCCAAGTGGGCTGCTTCTCCAGAACGAAGCGTGTTGAGCCCTCGCTTTCTGTGAAAATGAGACTCAACATTAACGGCCACGTAAAAACCATAGAATACTCCCGGCCGGACTAAGCGGCAGGCAGGCTCCCGATGCTGGGGTGAGGGTTTCCGGCACTTTGCGTAGGGATCGCATCCTGCTGGCTTGCCTGGTGGTGGGCATGACTTTCGCCTGCCGCTGGGTAAGCCGTCCCGATCGGACCTATAGACGAGGTGGGGCGGGAAGCGGCGCAGCGGGACGCGCAGCGGCCGGGATGTAAGGGCTGCGGGCAGAAGTTGACCGATGGACGGCGACGGTTTCGGTCGACGAACGGCATCTCTGAAGCCTGCGCGTCATGGCGGAAAATCCTGGCAGGCCAAGGAACTTAGGCGTGCGGAGCCCGCTGCGGCGCATGTCTGCGTACATGCGGAGCGTGACGCCAGCCTGGCCTGGCACGCGCCGGACCTCGTCCGGCCGGGAGGTGGCCCACTGGCTGTCCATTTCGGCGACGGCGCCGAGTGCGGTGGCTGCGTCCGCGGCGGTGATGTCGATGACGATCAAACCGGGTTCCGTCACGTTGGTTCACGGACGCCGCGATCACGACCCGTGCGGGTGAATGGCGGCAGGCCCGGAGGCGGCGTGGGGCGTTCGGCGTGCGGCCCTGACACGACGAAACCCTGCATGCGGTCCCGCCCGCCCGGCGCCGGGACCGCATGCAGTGTGCGCAGGTTCTATGGCGCGGGGGTGTAGATGACGGCCGCGTCCTCGCACGGTCCGTCGGCGAACAACTTGAGTGCCTCGATCTCGTCGGTGTCGGCGGCGAGTTGCCAGCGGAGCTTGGTGGCGACCCATTCGGTCAGGTAGCGGCAGTGCGATTCGGCGGCCGGCGGCAGCCACTGAGCGGGGTCCTGGTCTGCCTTGGAGCGGTTCGTGCGGGCGGTGACGGCGACCAGGGAGGTCTCGGCGTGCTGGTCGTTGGCGTAGGCCTCGCGTCGTGCGGGGGTCCAGGCGGAAGCGCCGGAATCCCAGGCTTCGGCGAGGGGGACCATGTGGTCAATGTCGAGACTGCCCGCGTCGGTGACGAACTGCCCGTCGTAGTAGGACAGCCACCGTCCACCGGTGATGCGGCATCCCGGCGCGACATCCGGCCGCTCGATCGCTTCGGCGAGCAGGACCTCGTTACGGGTGTGGCAGCCGTCCGCGGGATCCAGGCCGGTGTTCCAGTGCTTGAAGCTGGTGCGCTGATATCCCTCCCGGCTCTCCGGCGCGATCGGCAGTCTGCCGACCGCGTCGGCGAGCGTGGCGACTTCGGCGGCTTGTGCGGGCGGGGCGGGTGCAAGGAGAGGAATCAGGGCGAGGGTGAGCGCGCTGAAGCCGCGCGTCAGGTTCTTGATCACTCCCGTTTGATAGCGGTCGCCCGCAGGGCGTTTCACGCTGCTGGAGTCCGCTCTCACCCGTGCGGACGTAGATGTTCACCGCAGAAACGATCAATTGCCGGGCTGGCTCGGTGCCTCAGGATGGGGTAGTCGGGGGTCGCTGGCGGGATGGCTCCTTGAGTGGGGCGTCTTCGGCGCAACGTGGCCTGAGCTTCGGGCGATCGCTTGCATGGAGGGCGGCGATGCTGTCCACGCTCCGTGCGGATCTCTCGCCGCTCACGAGCCGATCCCGGTCGGAGTGCGCGTGACGTTCTTCAGCCGTTGATGCTTCCTTGCCCGCCGATAGGTTGGCCCGATGAGCGAGCAGCGGAATGTAGAGGATGAAGCGGCTGGACTGCGGTGGATCGGGGTGCACAGCTACGAGAAGCCGCAAAGCGGCGCGCCCGGGATGCGTGGCAGCATCTCGCTGACAGCCGCTCGCGGCGTGGAAGCCGAGGAGTTCCTTATCCGTTTGGGAGCGGACCGTGAACAGCTCCGGTGCCAGGATCTGTACAAGGAGCGGGATGAGTTGACGATTTCCTCTGGTGTGGACGGGCACGTCAGCCGTGCGATGTACGGCACCTGCGGGGACTGGGTGTACGTCCTGGAGGACCAGGGCTGGGCGACCTGGTTCATGGGCTACCGGAGCGTGGCCGCGATGCAGCCGCTCATCGGGGAGGAGATCGTCTGCCTCACACTGAACCACCACGATGCTCCGTCTTTGATCCTCCACGCCCCACGGGATGGGAACGTACGGGAGGCCGAGTTCCGAGGGGACGCGGATTGGTCGCCGGAGCTCGACGCCGCATTGCGCGCGGCGGGCGCCGTGTTTCCCTCTCTGTACGACGGCGTGTCCACCGAGGAAGAGGTGGAGCTGTACTACGAGGAACACGCGGATGAGATCCCCGCCCGGGTGTTCGCCGGCGTCGGCCGCTACTGCAGCCTGTCGATCGACCGCGCCACGGTCGAGCGCGGCATGCTCCCGCTGGCTCTTCTTCCCGCGCCGCTGATCTGACCTGGCCGGCCGGTGGGGACGCACACGCTGGGCGCCCCCACCGGCCCTTCAGATGGTGGCCGCTACTTCGCGGTCATCGTGCAGATGACGGGGTTCACCGGCTTGCCGAACGCGTCGGTGGCCGCGCAGCTCCCGGTCATACGGGTGTTGAGCCAGTAGGCGTCCCTGTCCATGATGCGCATCTGCTTCATGAACGAGTTGAAGTTCCCGCCCATCGACTCCTGGTTGTGGATTCCGGAGATGGCCGAGCGCCCGCACACCTCGTGGAACGTCGGCACGACGCCGTTGTCGATGTTGTACAGGTGCACCTTCGTCCCGTGCTTCTTCGCGAAGGACTGTACGCAGGCTTTCCCGTTCGGGATGCCCGTGGTGCTGCCCGTGGGGACGGCCTCGTTCAGGCCGCCCTCGCTCTTCTTCATACCGCCGCTGTTGTAGGAGGAGGCGAAGGCGAACTCGTCACAGTTCAGCTTGTCCGACGCATCGTCCAGCGCGCTGGCGTCGCCGTTCTCCGCAGCCCACTTGTCGGGGCAGATGCGGGCGCGGTTCCTCGTGTTCTGCGCCTCATCGCCCATGTAGTACAACGGCTTGTTGTTCGCCTCGGAGCCGGCGTGGTTCGGCAGCACAGTCTGGATGAGCCATGCGTGCGCCGCGGCCTGCGGGTACCTCTTGGCGTTGAACACGTAACTCGGGGCCGAGTTGACAAAGACACAGCCGGCGGAGCCCCACTTTGTCTTGAAAGTGTCGCAGCGGATCTGGTCAAGGTCGGGAGTGTCCTGCCAGTAGCCCTTGCTCCACTGGTAGTTGACCTTCTGCACGCTGCCGGGGGAAAGAACCTGCCCCTCGATCTTGACGTCCGGCTTGTACACGTACTTCATGTCGGCTGCGGACGCGTCCCACGTGTACTTCGTGGTCAGTGACGCGGTGTGCGTGTCGCCGGGCTTCCAGGTCGGGGTGGCCGTCCAGTCCCCGCCTTGGGGCTCGATCGGCTTGCACGAGCCCTGGCAGATGTGGCCGTTGAACGCGGACAGGGCGATGCCGCCGTCGAAGTCACCCGGGATGTTGACCCCCTTGATCGTGAGGGTTTCGGTGAAGCTGTCCGGGCCGTCCAGGCGGAGCGTGCGGGTGAACTGGAAATCAGCCTTCGCCGTGGGGTCGTCGTCGGGGCCCAGGTAGTAGGTGACCGGCCGGCTGTCGCATTCCTTGAACCGGTCGGCGTAGGCCCCCATGGAGCCGTTCTCGCACCAGCCCGCGTCGCGCGTGCCCCTGGATTTGGCGGGCTTGTCCGGGGTCGGGGCGATACACACCCGGCGGCCGGCGGCGTCGGTCGGACCGCACTGCTTCGCGGCCTTGTAGGTACTGCGCGTGACGCTGCCAGAGGCCAACGGCTTGGTCTGCTGGCTGTTGGGTGCCGTGGTGAAGCCTGGATTCGGCGCGTCATAGACCGGCGCCGGAAGCGTCAGGTCCACCGGCAGCTCGATACGCAGCCTCGCCCACGGCGACCACGACGTCTCGTACAGGGAGCCGTCGTAGGCGCTCGTGTGGAAGACGTAGTCGACGTTCGGACTCAACCACTTCGGGTCGATCGTCACCGTGGCTGCAGTCCCGGAGTTGACGTAGCCGGAGACCTTCACGCCGAACTCGTTGTCATCGATCTTGACTTTGGTTTTGGGCTTGCCGCCGGCGTCGACGGTCCACACCTCGAAGGTGAGGTTGGCTTTGTCGCCGTCGGCGTCGGTGACCGTGTTCCGCAGCTGGACCTTGCGGGTGTTCACGCTCCAGGTGCCCAGCCCCTCGTCGACCTGCTTCCAGGCCGGCCCGGCCGACGGGTTCTTGCCCGACACCGGACGGGCTCCGGCCCTGACTTCTTTCTCGGGTCCGGCACCGGGCCGTGTGGACGGTGCGGCGTTGGGATCGGGGTTCGGATCGAAGGAACCGGCGGATGCGGTGCCCGCCAAGCCGGACCCCAAAAGCAGGACGGTGGCGGCGCCACAGGCTAAGCGGGACAGGACTCGTCTTTTTCTGGAGTTTCCAGACAAGAGATGTGTTCCCTTCTGGCCCCACCCCCTTTGTGCTCCCCGGGGCAGGGCTGGTCGGTGATTGTCGCGCCAGACCTTCCTATGGGCCGCCGTGATCACACAGCAAGGCCATGGACTGGGGAGCGTTCACCCTTATCAGGAGGTAACAGACGTGACCCCCAACACGGTTGTGTCCCCGGCCGTCACGATCTCGTGAGGGCCGCGTGAAGGACTCACAGGTTCCGCCTGCAACGCCCCCGGCGTGCCATGGCTCACCTCCAGTACCGGCACTTTCGGCGGGCGGTGATCCCGGCAACAAGGGAGCCGTCTCCCGGCCGTCCGGGAGAGTGAAGGGCGCCAGGCTGGCGGTGAGCGGCTTCAGCCGCCAAGGCGTGTTGCGGGGCGCATGGGAGCCCAGTGGAGTTCATCGGTGTGCGGGTCATGCGCCCACGTGGTGATCGCTCCGGCGATGACGAGTCGGTTGAGCAGGCCTTCGAGCTCGGCGGGTTGGGTTCCGCAGGCGCGGCTCAGGCGATCGGCCTCCACGCCGGTGTGCGGGTGAGCCGGCGAGCCGTGTGCAGCGAGGGCAAGCGCTGCCAGCCGTACGCCGGCAGGCAGAACTCTCACGTGCGCTGCGGAGGTGACGTGCAAAGCCCAGTTGGCGGCCTGGAGGCGGTCGGGGCGGGCGGGCGGCCAGCTCACGGCATCGACGAGCCGGGCGATGAACACCGGCCTGCCCGGGTGGGTGGTGTCGTTCTGCGTGTGGAGCCAGCGGTGATGCTCGAGTTCACGCCACGGCGTGGGGTCGTGGGCCAGGCGCATGCTGCGCAGGAGTCCGGTGGGCAGCTGCACGTGTCCCCGGGCGTCGGCGCGCAGCGCGCATTGCAGGGCGAGCAGACGGGCTTTCGGGTCGGCCTGGGGAGAGAGCGCTGCTGCCAGATAGCTGAGCACGTCCTGGATGCGGACCTGCTCCGAGGGGCCGCGTGACCGTCTGCTCCGCTTCCTCCGCTGGGAGCCGGCGTCGTCCCCGCCGCGCGGCTGTGCCGGGGTGCCGGCGAAGGCGGTGTCGGGAACGGCGGCGGCGTACGGGGTGGCGTTGGCGCAGGCGGCGCAGACATCGGCGAGGCGCCAGAGGCGGCCGCCGTGGTCGCGGGTGAGGACGAGGAGGATGGGGCCTGCGCAGCCGCGGTGGCGGGGGTGCCATCGGCAGCCGCGTTCGTGGCACTGGCAGACGCGCAGGTGCGCTGGGAGGGCGTCGCTTCGGGCGTGCCGGGCGAGGTGGGCGAGGGCTGCTGGCCGGGCTGATGTCCCGTGCAGGAGCTGGCCCTGGGGCGCGCAGCGGGGGCAGTGGAGCGCCGGCCTGCCGTTATGGGGGCGTAGTTCCACGGTCCAGGTGCGGGGCACGGGTGGGTGCATGGTGCACAGCCTCATGGGACGTGCGTTCCTCCTGTCGTCGGCGCGAGACCGGTCCGCGCTCCCCGCCAGTCGATGGGGGAGCGGTGTGCCGGCGGCACACCGTAGTGCAGACCTCTGCCCTGTCGATGATCCCGCCACCTGCAGAAATAGGGCAGAGGTCTGCACTGACAGGGCAGGGGTCTGCACCGTCGGATGGTGGGGTGACGATCTTCCCGCCGGACCCGAACCTCGACGCGCTGCGTCTGCAGCTGGCGCGCCTGAGGAGCGAACGCGGCTGGAGCTACGACGAGCTCGCCCGCCGCAGCGGCCTGGGCAGACGCACCGTCATCGAAATCGAGCAGGGCCGCACCATCGGATCGCTGAAGACCTGGCACGCCCTCGCGCACGCCCTGAACGTGCCCGTCGACCAGCTCTTCGCACCGCTCTGCGAGGGCCACACCCCGCCCGCAGAAACCACCGACTGACCCGCCCCCGCGTAGGCCGGGCGAATCACTCGATCAGGGAACCCGCTTCGCTCTGACATGCGACCAGTCGTCCGCATGTTCCTAGGTATTGGTCTGTCCGGAGGACGCGGGCGGCACGGCCGCCGTGTCGGCGGCGCGCCGCCTGTCACCTTCACCGCCATGCGCTCCACCACCACTGCCTCATCCGGCCGCCGCTGGGACGGCAGCCCCACCACCGCCCGGCACCTGCGCGCTCTGCGGATCGCTGCGGACAGTCCGTCCCGGCTCCTGCGCACCGCCCAGCCCGGCCGCTGCCACGCCTGCGGCAACCGCATCGACTGGTACACCCGCACCGACCACCGCTCCATCAGCCTCCACCCGGCAGAACTCCGCACGGCCACCGTCCCCGCCGGCTCCCGCTGGCACGTCGCTGCCGGCATTGCCCACCCCGGCAGCGACGGCACCTCCTGGTGCCGCATCCCGCACCTCGCGCTCTGCCCGCGCGGCGATGCCCCGGCCGAACTCACCCCGCTACTCACTGAACTGCGCCGCCACCTCGCCCTGAGCACGCGGCGCCTGCTCGACTCCGGCACGTTCACTCCCACCGCCGACCGGCCGACCCGCGCGCCGGACGTGGCGGCGTGCAGACCGACCCGGCCCGTGGTCCAGATCCTCTACGGCCGCTACCTCGCCGCCCAACCTGTCGAGGACATCCGGTGCATCGCCCAGACCCGACGACGGGAGCGCTGCCCACACCCCGTCCTCGCCCCCGACGCCCCAGCCGGCCGCTGGACACTGATGCCCGCCACCCCGGCTAGCGGACAGCTCGCCCTGCCCGCAGCCGACATGGCCATCTACAGCCTCAGCTCCCTGCCGTATGCGGAACAGCTGCGCTGGCGCGCCCAGCGCTGCCCCGCGCACGCCGCCGCCCCGGCCGCGGCCGACCTCGCCCTGGCCGACTGGGAGGTCTTCGACCCCCTCGTCCACCACCAGCACCTTCACCCCCGGACCCCCACCGCGGTACGGCGTCGGCGAGGGCACGCATGAACCACGCGAAGGCTCTCGCGCGGGGGAGGCACCGGCATGCCGCATCACGCCCTTGAGATCACCCTCACCCGGCCCGCGACCCGCGCCGAACTCGCCCGCGCCGCCCACGTCATGGCGCTCGTGCCGAACCGCGACCGAACCCGCCTGATCACGCTGGCAGCAGGCAAGACCCCGGCCAAGGCCCTCACCCGCGCCCACCGGAACCTGGCAGGGCTCCTGCCCGTAGATGCCGTAGCGACGCACTACCCGGACGCCGACCATCGCATCAGGCTCTTGATCAACTTCGGCCCGGATGACGACGCCCTCATCCGTCACGCAGCCAAACGCGCCGGCCAGACAACAGGCACCTTCATCGAGACTGCCGTCCACGACGCCCTGGCCCACCGAGAACGTGAGCAAGCCGCACGACTCGACCGTGCCCTTCAACAGCTACTCACCACCACCACGCCCCTCGCGCTTCTGGCAGCCATCGGGCGCCACCTGTCCCACCACACCCTGGAACCCACGCGTGCTGCATCCCACTGACGAACAGACCGCAGCTGCCGATGCGTTCCGCGCAGGCGACCACCTCGCCCTCCAGGCCGGCGCCGGAACAGGTAAAACGAGCACCCTCGTTCTCCTCGCCTCCACGACCCGGCGCCGCGGCCGGTACATCGCCTTCAACAAGGCCATCGCCCAGCACGCAGCCACCCGCTTCCCGCCCACCGTTGCCTGCAAGACCGCCCATTCTCTCGCCTTCGCCGCCGTCGGCCACCGCTACGCCCGCCGCCTGAACGGCCCCCGACAAGCGGGCTGGAAGACCGGCATGGCCCTCGGCATCACCAAAGCGGTGCGCATCGGCGAACGCGAAGTGACCCACAAGGCCCTCTCCCACGCCGTACTGCGCACGGTGACCCGCTACTGCCACTCCGCCGACCGCACCCTCACCCCGTGCCACGTACCGCAGCTGCGCGGCCTCGAAGACCCGCGCTTGCACACCCAACTCACCCAGACAGTCCTGCCGTTCGCCCGCAAAGCCTGGGCCGACCTCCAGCACCCCGAAGACGGCGTTGTGCGCTTCGACCACGATCACTACCTCAAGATCTGGGCTCTGTCGGACCCGAAGATCGACGCCGACTTCCTCCTCCTCGACGAAGCCCAGGACACCAACCCCGTCCTCGAACAGGTCCTCACCGCCCAGCGCGCCCACGCTCAGCTGGTGATGGTCGGCGACTCCGCCCAAGCCATCTACGGCTGGCGCGGTGCCCGCGACATCATGGCCGGCTTCGACGGCCACACCCTGCCCCTGTCCCGATCCTTCCGATTCGGGCCCGCCCTCGCCTCGGAAGCGAACCGGTGGCTGACGATCGCCGACGCCCCCATCCGCCTGACCGGATCCGACACCATCCCCACCGAACTCGCTCCGGTCGAGCGCCCCGATGCAGTGCTGTGCCGCACCAACATCGGAGCCATCACCGAAGTGATGGCGCACCTCGCGGCCGGCTATCAGGTCGCCCTGGCCGGGGGAGGACGAAGCCTCTACACGCTGGCCACGGCAGCCCGCGACCTCAAGAGCGGGCGACCCACGACCCACCCAGAACTGATCCTGTTCTCATCCTGGGGAGAACTGCAGGACTACGCCGACCACGACCCCGCCGGCGGCGATCTCAAGCCGTTCATCGACCTCATCGACCAGCACGGACCCGACGCCCTCCTGCACGCCGTCGAACGGCTGGCCCCCGACGTCCATGCCGACGTCATCATCTCCACCGCTCACCGAGCTAAAGGCTGCGAGTGGCAAACGGTCAGAATCTCCGGCGACTTCACCCCGCCCAAGAACACCAAGGAGCAGGACGCGAACGGCGGCCCCGTTCCCGGCCCCATCAACGACGCTGAAGCGCGCCTCGCTTACGTCGCAGTCACCCGCGCTCGTGGCCGACTTGACCGGGGCGGCCTGTCCTGGATCGACGATCACCCCGCAGGTAACCAAGAGCAGCGGCCGCCAACACTTTGATCCCCCGTCCGTGCACAGGGTGCTTGGTCTCGTTCCTTTGGTAGCGGTTGGCTATCTGCCGACCGAGCTGTCTTCGTCGCCCACGGTGTCAGGCAGGACGGGGAAGAATCCGAAGCGGTGGTCGTGCGGGTCGCGGCTGAACATGTACACATGCGCCTGCTCCACGATGTCCGCAGGCGGATCCCCGTTCTCCACGACGACGGCCTGGCCTGCGAAACGGCTGAACAGGTCACGGTAGAAGTAGTCGATGACGCTGTCGGGCAGGTCAGGGTCGTCCGTGCGTCGTATGCCGGGCTGACGGTAGGTGACGAGGGGGGAGTCGAGGACCACGAACCCTGGGTGGCGGTGTTCCTTGGCCAGGCAGTATTCGGCCAATGAGACGGCGAATGCGGCGTGCAGCACTGCACGCATGCCTTTGCCGTGGCCTGCGCGGGAGTGATCGCCGACGAACAGCTCCGCGCTGTACTGGTCGTAGGACACGTCGTGGAGGCGGACCTGCCACTGTTCCAGTGTGCGTTCGACGGCGCGGTCGAACTCGGCGACGATACCGGCAGGGACGCTGGTACTAGGACGGCCGCCGGGGACGGCACCGTCGGCGACCAGGCCTGCCCTGACATCCTCGAGTTCCTGGATCCGGCGATGGAGGCCGAGCTGGGCTTCCACAAGCGAGCGCACTGTCATCAGCTCCGCAGCCTCGTTCTGCAGTGGCTGCATGTCGTCCTCGATGTGTGCGATCGACCGGTCTGTCTCCTGTGCTCGCCCCACGTGGACGGTGCGCTTCCCGATGAGCTCCTCTCGCTGCACCCGCAGATCGTCGATGGTAAGACGAAGATCGGACAGGAGCTGCCGGGTCTTCGTGCTCTCCGCGTGAACGGCGGTGTGCAGCGCCGTTGTCTCCTGGCTGTCGTGGTTGGCGCTCTGGTGCTCGGGCTCTGCTCCGCAGAAGACGCAGGGTCCGGTCCGGAAGTAGCCGAGCAGGCTGCCGGCCTCATTGACCATTTCCAAGCGGGCCAGGTCGGATTCGTACTGGTTGCGCAGGAGCCCGAAGCGCCCTAGGAGGTCGTCGACTTCGCCCAGACGTTGCTCGTACTGGCCGAGAGTCACCGACAGTTCTGCCCTGCGCGCCACGGCCCGTGCGTGCTGGCCTGTGATGTCCCGAAGGGACAGAGCGGCTTCGTCCTGGTGGGTGAGGACACGGTGCAACTGCCCGGCCAGTTCGGCTTCGTTGCCTCCGTTCGGATCGAGTTGCCGCTGCAGATCGAGGATCAGCTCGTCCAGGAGACTGATCTTGCCCTTGTGGACGCGGCGCTGGCCCGGGCTCGGCCGGTCGTCGGCCGGAGGCTCGCCCTCACCGGTCAGCAGCAGCTTCAAGACGGATTTGTGCGCGCTCTGTCCACTGGTGCCCGTGGCGCGCAGCACGGGTGAGACCTTGGAGACCATCCGGGTCTCGCTGATCAGGCACAGATGGAGCAGATCACGAAAGCCCAGGAGTTTCGAGCCGCCAGTGTCGTTGGTGCTGATCAGGCTGCCGTCCAGGCCAATTTGCTCCAGCAGGTAGCGGGAGAGATTCTTCGAACTTTTGGCGCTGTGCTGTGCGGTCAGCTCCAGATCGGCGGCCCGGTAGATCAGCTCGCGCAGATCCGCGTTGTACACGCTGACCTTGCCCGACTGCGGGCCGCGCATGAGCGTAATGACACTGCTGTCAGGCAGCTGCAGGCCGAGGAGGATCTGTGTGTATCCCTCGGCTTCGGGGATCATGCTGAGTTTTCGTGCGCCGAGCATGTAGTCGATCGCTTCGGTGACGAACGACTTTCCAGTGTCGGAGGCTCCGTAGATCACTGTGAGCTTGGGGTCGAACACGACCCGGGCGGGGTCGCGGCCAATCCCGGCGAACGTCAGGTGCAGCAGCCTCAGATTAGGCATGGTCACTTCCAGAGGCAGGAAGACGGGACTCGAAGTCGTAAGCCCACCGGTCGGTGATGGCCCGTGTAGCGGAGCGCACGTCCAGATCGGACGACGCCCGAGCCGCAATCAGCCACGAAGCCCTGTCCTTGAGAGCATCCGCATACGGTGCCGCGAGGATGTCCACGAAGCCCGGCCCTTCCTCGCTGGCTCGATAGAGCAGGCCCTCCGGGGTCGCCTCGAGCTCGGCGAGCCCCGCCCGCAGCAACACGACCAGCCCTTGTTCGATCAGTCCGCGTTTCATCGCGAGTTCTCCCGGTCCGGCCGGCAATGCCGGATGCAGGCTGGGGGGACCGTTCACTTCGCTGCTGTGCAGCATGAGATGGTCCAGACACACCAACTGCGCCACATCCAATGGCTGTGGAAACGAGGCTGTCAGAAGCATCAGAGTGCGCATGCCGACCTCGAGCGGACTGTTGAGGGGATTCACTGCTCCGCCCCCTGAACCCAAGTGAGTCGGTCTTCGTTGGCGAGCTGATGACAGATGCCCTTGCGATCGTCCTGATCCACCACCTGCAACAGCACGTTGGAACCCAGCTGCATGTTCCGGGCTGCGGCGAGCACGGCCTTCAGCCGCGCCCAGCCAGTGGCGAAGTCGTCTTCCTCCACTTCCACCACACCACTGAATACGGACTCCTGCAGGGACTCGAAGGTTCCCACCGGCACGCTGTCCCGGGCGAACATGCGCAGCTGCTCTGCACGGTAGAACGCCTCCCGCTGATTCTGCAGATTGCGGCCAGCCTTGGGGTGCGCCCTGGCCTCCTCCGGTGAGGCCGCGGAGCAGCCCCACTTCTCGCAGTAGACATCCAGCAACTGCTGGATGTACCGCGCCTCTTCCGGAGCGTGCTCGGCCGGCGCCGGCTCCTGGGCAGGCCGGTCCGGCAGAGGCGTTCCGAACCGCCGCACATGATGAGGCGTCGAGGCGTGCTGCTCAAGGATCGTGTCCAGGTTGCCGGCTTCGAAGCGCGAGAACTCAGACTGGCGAGCAAGATCCAGCGCCCGGTCCAGCAGGCCGCCCGTGTATTCCAGCGCGAGCTTGGCCGAATTCTTCGTCACCCAGTCGAAAAACCCCGCGCTCAACGCAGAGGGCTTCGCCAACAACTGGATGAGTGACCCCCCGATCCGCGGCGCCACAAAGACATACCGCTCGGGCAGCACTTTGTACTGCCGCTCGGCCACAGCCGAATGGATCTTGAGGATCTCCGGATAGGCGACGGACGGTCCCAGCGCTTTGTCGTAGTGCTTGCACTGATAGCAGTGCCAGCGTCTGTCGGTCTTCGCCGGCGTCAGGAAGGCGGCAATGTCCGCGCCTCGGTCGTTGGATCCCCCCATGCCCACCACGTCCACGTACCCGGCCTCCTTGAGCGACATCACCCACTCGTAGATGAACTCCTCCCAGTCGTCAGCTGAGTAGTGCACCAAGCGCTGCTTCGGCGTCAGAGCGGGCGGTAGAGCCATCATGGGGGACACCACTGTCACCGGCGTCTGCGACGCCGTGGGCAGCTCAGTGAACAAGGGCTCGGCAGGAAACGCCGACGACCGCTCCGGTGTGCTCATTGATCTCCCGGTCGTACCTCAACCAACCGCCGCAACAGACGTATTACCACTCGTTATCAGTTCCCAACAGCCGGTGACTAGACCGTGATGGCTTAAACGCTGCACCAGCGAGCAGACTCCGCTTCCCGCCCGAATGGACCCGGGCGACGTCAACACCACGTCATTCCCCCGCCCGCCGCTGCGTCATCATGGGCACATGGTCACGCAGGTTGATGCCTTCACCGCCCGCTCGCTTCGAAAACCACTCCTTCACGCGGACCAAGAGCGCGGTTTGGCAGCAGTGGTGCAGCACCTGCGGCGACCGCACAGCCGCGCGCTCTATGTCTCTGCGACGGGGACCGGCAAGACGCTAGTGTCGATCCGGGCTGCCGATGCGATCAACGCCCGACTCGTCCTGGTTGTGGTGCCCACGCTCGATCTAGCTGCACAGACTGCCCTCGCCTGGCGCCGGGACGGCCATCAGGAACACATGGTGATCGTGTCTTCGATGGACGCCACCGCGCAGGATGTCCTCGCCGCACGCCGCATTGGGTCCACCAGCAATTCTCAGACCCTTGCCGCCCTGATGTCTGTTGTGGGGGAGGGCACGGACCAGATCCCCGCGCTGACTCTGATCTGTACCTACGACTCGCTGGACAAGATCGAGGAGACACAGAACACGAGATTCGTGGTGCCGCCGTTCGACCTTGCCATCATGGACGAGGCGCACCGGATCGCCGGCCGGGCCGACAAGAAGTGGGCAGCCGTCAATGACGGGGCGCGGATCCGCGCCGACCGCCGCCTCTACATGACCGCCACCCCACGCATCTTCGCCGCCCCCGAACTGGCCGAGTCCGCTGACACCACCCGCCCCCGCCGCCGTGCCACCGCGCCGAACCAGGAACTGGAGGTGGACGCGTTCGCCAACTCCATGGACAACGAGCAGGTGTACGGAAGGAAGGTCTTCGAGTACCCCCTCGCCCAGGCGGTGGAAGACGGCCGGGCTGCGGACTACCGCATCGTGGTGCCCACCCTCACCGACGCCGACCTACGCCGCAGCCTGAACATCCCTACCCCCACCACATCCCCGCCCAGTGGGGACGGTGAGGAGGGGGACAGCGCGCTGCGCACCACCGCCCTGCACCTGTCTGTCCTGCGCGCCATGACCGAACACCGTCTGAGCAAAATCCTGGTCTACTTCAACCTCGTCTCCGACGCCCGCCGCTTCGCCCGCGAACTCCCCCACACCCTGCGCCTGCTGGCCCGCACCGATCCCGACCTCGTCCCGGACATCACCCCCAGGCTGTTCTTCGCCCACGGCGAGTACACCCCCGCCCAACGCGCCGACACCTTCACGGCTTTCGCGGCCGCCGACTGCGCGATCCTCGCCAACTCCCGCCTGATCGCCGAAGGCGTCGACATCCCCAGCGTGGATGCCATCGTCTTCGCCGACCCCACCCGCAGCGTCATCCGCTGCGTCCAAGCCCTCGGCCGCGCCCTGCGCCTGGACGTGTCTGGCAAGACCGCCTCACTGATCGTCCCCGTCTACGTCCCGCCCGGCGCCGACGGCGAGAACATCCTCGGCACCGCCTACGAGCCGGTGTGGGCGATCGCCTGCGCGCTGGCCAGCCACGACCACCGCATCCTCGAGCGCCTCCCGGACAAGACCAACCGTCTCCCCAGGGAGACCAGCGACGTCATCGAACGCCGCTGGCACTTCGACTTCACCGTCCACCCCGAGCGCATCGCCCGCGCCATGGATTTGGCCTCCTTCGACCCCCGCGAGGCGGCTGTCTCCCGCTCCCGGCGCCTCGGCCTCGCCGCCGCCCAGTCCTACCGTGACGAAATGGGCCACCTCGACGTCCCCGCCGACTACACCGACCCCGCCGGCTACACCCTGGGCACCTTCATCACCACCATGCGCGACGCTGCGAAGGCCGGACGACTCGAAGCCGACTGGATCGCCGAACTCGACGCCCTCGGCATGATCTGGGACAAGCACGACGCCGCCTGGCGCGCCCGCCTGACCGCCGCCGCCGACTACCTGCGCACCCACGGCCACCTCGCCGCCCCCGCCACGACCGCCGTCGGCTCCTGGCTCGCCGAACAACGCCACCTCGCAGCCAAGAACCAGCTCGATCAGGCCCGCGCCGACGCCCTGACCACCCTCGCACCCGACTGGCGCCTGCCCCACGGCGCCGACTGGCACCGCAAATACCACCTGCTGCGCGCCCATCTCGCCGACGGAGCCGACCCGGCCATGCTCACCCGCGACACCCTCCTGGCCGGCGTCAAGATCGGCTCCTGGCTGCACCGCCAGCTGGCCACCTGGCAGACCCTTCACCCCGGCCAGCAACATCTGGTGAGCTCTCTTGGCCTTTTCCCCGGGAGCAACCCGCTCAGCCCCGCCCGCCGCACCCGCCGCACCTTCGAACAGACCGTCCAGCTCCTGGAACTCTTCCTCCACCGCGAAAACCGCGCCCCCGCCGCCCGCGAGACGATCCGCGTCGACGGCGAGACGGTCAGGATCGGCGCCTGGCTGGCCAAGGCCCGCACCAAGCACCGCGCCGGGCAGCTCGACGCTAGCCAAGAGCGCCTGGTCGACGCCCTCTTCGACGGGGACTGGACCGACGAGAACGCTACTCCAGCGCCCCTCGTGTAGTTCCGGCCCGATCGCGCTCAGCCCTGGCCACGTCGCCCCGTCGGCTCACGGGCAGCCTCCGGCGTGCCTTCCGGCGCAGACAGTGGCGCAACGGGCAGGATGCATGATCGTGGACACTGCCACCGCGCAACCGGCCCTTCCGCCCTTCACCTGCCCTGCGTGGTGCGACTGGAAGCACCAAGCAGACGCGGGTGTCGCGTCTCTCGAGGACGTTGTGCACATGGTGATGGGGCCGGGCCTTGCCGTTCCCCGCCACAGCCGGGCAGGCTGGCTGGAGGTCATGCTGACCCTGACATCCGGCACATGCCCGGACGGCGCACCAGGAGCGCCTCACATCGAGGTCGAGGCGACCGGCGAGGCCGGTCGGCTGTCCAGCCAGGACGACGTCGTGGGACTCATTCAAGAGCTGCGAGCGATGACAGCAACTCTGGAGACCTGGATGGAGCGTCTTCCCGGATGAGGTCGGCTCCGTCGGCGGCGCCGGACGGGCCGCGCTCTCCTTGCGACGTTGACGACGGCCGGGCCCTGCGCAACGTGCGCTTCGCTGATCGGCTTCATGCCCGGCACGACGCGTCCGTGCGCGTTCACTCGACCGAGTAGCGCCATCACCGGCACCGGGCCCCGTACCCTTCGACACCCCCTCTGCCGTCGATAGGCGCTCACCCACCGGAAGCTGATGCGTTTCACGTCAGCGTCGCGGTCCGGGGACCGACCCGTTCGTAGGCGCAGTGCTGGGTGACCGGATCCAAGACGGCGACTTTCAGCAGGCTCTGGGCGGCTTCCTCGATACGCAACAGCCAGACCCGGCCGGGGACCAGGATGGTCAGGTCCGCAGGCCACCCGGCGAGCGCCGAAGGATCAGGGCACACCACACCGGCCAGCTGGAACGCGGCCCCCTTGCGCGGCCGGCTGTAGAGGAGCAGCCCGTTGCCATGGGCGGGGCTCTGGTCACCGCATGTGACGGCCTTGCCAGAGGCGGAGCAGACCAACTGCATGAACGCGGGCCACAGCGCGGCCTTGATGCCCGCGTGCTCGAAGAAGTCCGCCAGCCGCTCCTGCTCCGCCTGCTGCTCCTCGTGCGCCTCTTCCTCGGCAGCCAGTCTGCGCTGCTCGGCGGCCAGTCGGACCCGCTCGGTGGCAGCGGCCTGCTCCTGTGCGGCCCGTCGGCGCTGCTCGGCCGCAGCCGCCTGCTGGACGGCTTCGGCATCGGCCTCCAGCCGGGCCCGGGCGATGGCCAGGTGGACGTAGGAGTGGGCGGTCCACCACACCGAGCCGCCCGGGCCGGTATGGGCATGAACCCGTCCCTGAAGAATCCACCGGACCGCCTCGTCCAGACAACAGCTGATGTGCGTCCACGCCGCCTTCGTCTTCACCGTGCGTGGCGCTGCCCAGGTGTAGCGCGCCATGCCATGGCGCACTGTCCATGCGTCCCCGCGGTCCCTAGGGGGCGCTACCCGCAGGGAGGGCACGCCGCGCTCCCACGGGCGCTTCTCCATCGCCACCCAGCACACCGCCACACCGTCCGCCGCGTAGCGGTCCGTCCGCATCCGAGCGTCCTGCGGCGTCATGGGCGACAACTGCGCCTCCAGCGCGATGAACGGCCGGTCCTGCCGGTCGAAGACCAGCACGTCGGCACGCCAGGTCCGGGCCTCGTTGCCGACCTCCAGCTCTGCTCTGAAGCCCGCCGCCCGGGCGGCGGTGGCCAGCTCCAGCTTCAGCAGGTGATGCTCCGGCGACTCGTTCGCCAACTCACAGTCGCGCGGCCGCACCTGGTGGTAGAAGTGCCTGGCGCGGTGGGGGGAGATGCGCGCGAACACCCTTCCCCGGCACTCCGGACACGCGAGCTCCAGCCCTTTCACGCGGTGGACGTCCGCCCAGGACCGGCCACAACCGAGATCGTCCAGCGACGCATCCAGCCGGCCCCAGCCCGCGTGCACAGCGGTGTACCCCATCAGCCCCCTCCCGTGTGGCCCGAGAAGGACAGCATCCCCTCGCGGCGGGACGGCGATACACCGGATGAGGACGCGCGGCTCCTGTGCCGTTGGTGCGCCGATGAGCCGGTCCGGCCCGGCCGGCCGCTGGCGGTGCCCGGCGGCGGCAGCATCGGCCGGACACAGGGCACGCCGCCGGGCGGTTCAGTCTCTCTCATGAGCCAACTCGGCCCGGCGGGGGTGTCCAGCTTCAGGGACACCGGTCCGGCCAAAGCCCTCTCTGACGGGATGCGCCTGTCAGACGGCTCACGCTGCCACCCGGCCTGGTCGAACAGCTTCTGGACATGGGCGCGCGGAAGAAGTCGGCCAGCTGTCCGGCTTCAGCGTGAGCGCTGCACCGTGGCCGTGGGCTTGGCGCCCGGCCCGGCGCCTTCGACGTCCGTCTGCAGGTAGGTGCGGCGATGCGAGTGAGGTCGTCGCCTACGGTCTCGGGGGACGAGTCCGCGCGGCAGCACGGTCTTCCAGCGGTTGTGCACAGCCCGGTCGACGAAGCCGTCGGGGTCGGCGTCCTCGCCGAGTTCGGACTCCCAGCGGCGCCAGGCCCGCGGTGGACGGCCTATAGGCGGTCGCTCAGAGCGTGAGCACCGGCCGCGTGGAGAAGTTGTCGTACAGGTCCTCCCCGTCCGGTCCGTACACGAACTCGGCCATCCCGGGGTTACGGTTGGCGGTCGCCAGGGGGAGCCAGGCCAGCAGATGGCCGTAGCCGCCGCACACCGACTCGCCCCCGTCGCCGCCGTGGACCGCGGTGACATCGCTGGTCAGCTCGGTGCGGTAGGTGTCGTAGGCGATGTGCAGGCCGAAGGCGTTCAGCTCGTTGTGCGGGCCGGTGTCGTCGCCGTAGGGGATGCGGTCGAGGGGACAGTCGTCGCCCCACCGGAACAGGGTGTCCGACCCGGCGCCGCAAGCGTGTTCCCACTCGTCGGAGCTCGGCATCCGCAGACCACGGGCAAGGAGGGCAGCAGCCATGTCGGCCGGAGGTTCGGTCAGGTTCTCGTCCTCCACGGCCATGAGGAGGGTGTCCAGGTGAACGCTGCGGCGAGCGCTGAGGATCCGCTCGAGGTGGGTCCGCAGATCGGACCCGTAACCGTAGCCCTGCTGCAGGCTCTCCGCGTAGTCAGCTGCCTGCTGCGCGGTCGGCTTCCAGGTGGCGGCGTCGAAGCCCAGGGACACCCGGCCTCCGGGTATCAGGGCGAACTCCTGCCCGTCCCGCTCGACCCGGACGCGGTGCAGCGGGGCACCGAGGTGTTCCGTGGCCTCGACCAGTGACACCCGGCCGCCCACGTGGTCAGCGGCATTCTGGGCGATCCGCTGGGCGGTGACCTGGTCGAAGGTCCGCCACAGGTCGAGAGTGAGATCAGCGAGCGACATGGCCGGCAGTGTGGCACGCGGCACTGACACAGCACCGATGTCCGCCACGCCGACACCTGCCTGGTGTTCACCGATTTTCTGCCGCCCCGCCGGGAAATCGGCCGTGACGTGGGGAGGACGTTCGTCGTTGTCCGGGCGGTGCCGCCCCTTTCCTGCCGCGCTGTGACGGTGCCCGGCCGAGTGCCGCGTCAGCCCACGACTGACCCGGACTGGTAGGTCCCAGACGCGCCGCGTCACTCACAGCGCCCCGCCGTGCGGCCCCGGCCGCCCGACAGGCGCCGGATCGTGGGGTCGGCCGGAAGACGGCACCGCCATGACCTCACCCCACCCGCGAAGGCGCCCCCAGCGGCGCAGCGAGATCGCCCGTGGCCCGCAGCAAACCGCGGGCCTGCAGGAAGTCCGCGACGCCCTGCCGCCCGCGCCCGGTTCCTGCGCCGTGGCGCCCGCTCCGCTCCCGGCCGATGAGGGCGTACCGCCCGAGTTGCTGGCGCTGGTCACCTACCACTGCCGTCACATCAACGCCTACCTCGCCCGCGCCCAGCACCTGAAGACCCTGCACGGCGACAGCATGAAGCAATGGCAGCGCCTGGTCCTGTACGCCCTGACCGACGCCCTCGCCCACAACCACCTCCTGGTCGGCACCCTCGCCGCCTACCTCCAGCGCCAGGATCTCGACGCCGACCTGCTGCGCCGCTACCTGCAATCCCCCGACCCTGACCGCTACATCACCCGTGAGGCCGTCGAGCACCTCGACGGTCTCACCGGCGCCGTGCCCGAGGAAGCGGCCGAGCCGGTCTGGACCGGCATCGGCCGGCGGATTGCTCGCGACGGCGGCTGACGACCGCGCCAGCTCGATGCTGAGCGCGATGTTCTCTGCGGGCTCGAGGAATGCGTTGCGAGCGCCGGGCCCGGGCCGTGGTAGGCGCGGCGCGGGCCGGACTCACTCAAGCCGAGAAGGACCGCGCTGTCGTCCGGCGGCGCGGTCGGCCGACGCGGCGGGCAGGGCACGGAGCCCGACGTCGTACGCCATCGCGCCGAGGGCGAGGACCACGAGCGGCCCCACGAGGGGGGAGCCTGCCGGGACGGTGCCGTGGACCAGGGCTGCGCCGACGCTGCCGGTGCCGAGTACCGCGGTGCAGGCCGGAATGTTGGGCAGGGCGATCCGCAGCACCACTTCCCGGCGGCGGGCCGGGACGGGGTTGAGGGTGCTCATCGTCCGCTCACCATGCTTGTCTCGGCCTCCAGAGAGCGGCCGGTGATGCGCGCAGCGAGCTTCTTCACCTTTCGGCGGACCTGCTCGCCCTGACGCTTTGGCTCCGCAGCCCCAGCAGCTATGGCCGCTTCAGCCCAGGTGGTGACCCCGGGGGTGGCGAGGGCGAGAGTCACCGCTCGCTCGGCCGGGGAGAGGGCCTCCAGGATCTCGGTCAGGCGCGGGTCATCGAAGCCGGCTTCGACTCCGGTGTCGGCGGCGGTCTTTGCGGGGACCAGGTCGTACAGGGTCAGCCCGCTGCCGAGCGGGGTGTCGAGCAGCCGTAGCCGCGCCTGGCCGGTCTTGCGGCGCCAGACCGGGGTGAGCTGCCGGTTGATGGCCTTGGCCTCTGACTTCAGCTTCTTCAGGGCGTCAGGGGTGAGGTGACCTTGGTCGTAGAGAGGATCCGCCCAGTTGCCGAGCAGGCGGTGGAGACCGGCTCATTCCATCCGCTCCACATCCCCAGCACCTCCGACCTGAAGGAGCGGATCGTGGATCCGTCGCCGGCGAGGGCGGCCTCGCGGGCGCTCAGCGCCTGGATCACGTCGGGGACCGGGATGTTCAGAGACCGGAACCCGGACTCGATGGTCTGGTTGGCCGGGTGGCCGGCCTTGAGCACTGCCATGCCGGTGGTGGTGGTGATCATCATGGGAGGGGCGACACGGTCGAACGGCTCCGGCAGTCCGAACGTGCCATCCACGTCGAGAGCGACGCTTCCGTCCTCCCGGAGGGTCACGGTATCGCCGGCGTTCCCGCTCCAGTGGGCCGGGAACAAGGCCGTGACCGCCGCGCCGGTATCCGTGTCCCAGTTGAACTGGCTGATCCGCTCCGCCAAGTCGGTGTGAACAGAGCCGTCATCCTCGACCATGGTGTAACTGGGCGTCGGGTCCTCGG
This sequence comes from Streptomyces sp. AM8-1-1, assembly GCF_032229325.1. Taxonomy (NCBI): domain Bacteria; kingdom Bacillati; phylum Actinomycetota; class Actinomycetes; order Kitasatosporales; family Streptomycetaceae; genus Streptomyces; species Streptomyces sp. AM8-1-1. The sequence goes on along the minus strand of NZ_CP135086.1, from coordinate 13,999 downwards.
TGGCCATGGGTGCCTCCTTGTCGGGGAAAATCCTTCTCCTCTCGGTCCCGGCACGGACCCGATCCGACAACGCATCCCTCGAATCTTCCTGTGATCCGCATCACGGAAACCCGAGGCTTCAGAGCTCGTCGGAGCTGGCCGGCAGCCCTTCGAGGCGTAAGAACCGACCGGTGCCATCCGGAGCGTCGACGGGGCCACAGCAGCGCGCCTGGCCGGACCATCTACTACGAGATCTTGTCGGCGCCGTGCTCGTCCATCAGCCGGTCGGTTCAACATCTGACGGACACGAACATCGCCTGGATCGGCCCCAACGCTCCGCCCTCGCGGCCGAGGCGGACGGCCTTCTATTCTTCGTACGGCTCGTGGGCGGGCACCTGTCCGTCGCTGCGCCGCTGCCGGTCGCTGGTGAGCGCGACGATCCGGTGGACGGGCACGGAGATGGCCGGGTGGCCGCCCGCGGGGGAGAACCCCACCCGGCCGGCTCGGGCTCGTAGGAGGTCACCGTGCCGTACAGCCGGTGCAGCACGCATCCCGCACTCGACGTCCAGGCACAGCATCCAGTCCTTGAGCCAGTGGATGGGCAGGTTCTCTATCTCAGCGGCTGCAGGGCCGGGGTGAGCATCGTCAGGGGGACATCACGGGGGGTGGGTTCGCGGAGCCGATCGCCCGGGGGGTGATGGAGGCGGTGCTGGGGAGTTGAGGGTCCCCGCGCTGGGGGACCACTCCGTGGGGGTGGTCAGCCATGAGGGCGGACCACTCCATGAGACAGGGGGTGTGGCCACCCGGCGCAACCGTCACCAGCACGAACAGGACACCGGCCACCAGCCCTCCGGTACCGGCAAGACCGGCGCGCAGCGTCGCGCAGAACCGCTTGAAGTGAACGAAGCCAATCCACCGTGCCCAGTACCGGCCACACGCCCCGGCACAGTGTGCCGTCAGCCGGATGTCTCCCAGGTGGTGGTGAACAACGCGCATTCGAGCAGGTCGGGGGCTGCACCGGACGGCCAGTTGTCGCCTGCGGCCAGCTGGTCGGCGGCGGCGTGCATGAAGGAGAGGTAGACCTGGTAGCGGTGGGGCGTCCAGTTGCTGTCCGACCACATCCAGGCGGCGATCGAGCCGTCCACATCGTGGCTGCTCTCGCGGCCGACCGCGGCGGCCATCCACCTCAGGCGTCTGGACAGCACGCGGTCGAGGATGAGTGGCCGCGGGCCGTGGGCGGGCGCCAGCGCGATGCCGGTGAAGTAGAGGAACTTGGTGAAGAAGGCCGGCCCGAGCCCGGGAACTTGCCGGTGGAGTGCGGCGTACGCCTGTGGTGCACCGTGCTCGCGCAGCGCGGTGACCGCGGTGGCCAGCGCCGTGTCGAGGCCGTCGAAGGCCAGGATCTTGTGCAGGGTGGCCGGGCCGCTGCCGCCGGGAGTGCCGCGCTTGCCCTTGCCCCACACATACGTCGCGACCAGTGCCTCCTGGAACGCCTCCCGCCGTAGCGCGTCGGCGACGGCCGAGGCCACCTCCGCCCGGCTGACCGCAGCGTCACCACCTGCGGAGGTGGGCGCCAGCGCCTCCGGCCACGGAGTGATCTGCGCCCACCGGCCGGGCGTGTAGCGGACGGTGTGCGCGCTGGGTGTCCCGTCCGCGTAAGCAGCCGCATTCGTCTCCCACCAGCGGCCCAGCGCCCGTACAACGGCGTCGGGCAGCAGGTGTGCGGCCATCTCGCGGTCCACCGCGTCCGCACGCTCCTGGCGACCCTGCCCGTCCTGTGCGTTCACGAGCCGTTCCCTGCCTGACGTGCCGCCCAGTTGGGGGAGGGTGCGCCGGATTCCTTCGGCTCGGGCTGCTCCGGTAGGCCCCCGCCCGGCACGAGCTCGGCGGCTGCCTGTTCCAGTGCCTGCCGGTGAAGTTCGCCGCCCTCGATCAGGTACGTGTCGGGCAGGGGCCGTGCCGGCAGCCCCCATGTGGCGGCGCGTGTCCGCACGCCGATGTCGCGGCTGACGACGATCACTTCCACGGGAGCGACGGCCTGGTGCAGACGCAGTGCCGAGGCCACCAACTCGTCGTCCGGCACGGAAAGGCGGGAGTGCCCAGGCTCATCGGCCGCGATGAGCAGGAGTGTGCCGTCGTCCGCGGTCCCTCCCTCGGGCCCCGCTTCCAGGATCGACTCCAGCAGCCGGAACACGCCGCGCGCCCGCCTGGAGATCTTCTTGTCCCCCGTCTGGTAGCTCTTGGTGTCGATCTCGTCGACCACGACGTGCGGCACCACGACCGCCGTGCCCTTCCCGAACACCTTCTGCCAGGGGACCTTGTCGAACCGCATGAAGTGCAGCGTGGTGTTCGTGTCCAGCACCGCGTACCGGACGGCACCGGCGCGCCCGTACCGCTCCTGCATGGCACGCACCCGGTTGGCCAGGGTTCTGAAGTAGTCCCGGAGCTCGGCGATTTCCACGTACATCATCAGCCGGGCCTCGTCCAGCGGTGCGGTGAGGATCGCCCGGTAGCGGCCAGCACGCAACTGGCCGGCGATCTCTCGGTCGCTGAACCGCCGGTTGATCTCCTCGGCAGCCTGCCATGTCCACTCGTCGTACCGCTTGCGCACGGCTTGCATCTCGGCCTTGGCGTCCGCGCCCGTCTTCATCATGTGCGGGATGCGGTTGGAGACGTCGTTGAGGGTTCCGGCCACGAGATCGTTATCCAGGAAATCGATCGCCTCGGCGCAGGTCGTTCCGGCTCTCAACATGCCCTTGTTCCTCCCCCTCGGGGCCCGGCGGTCCCCGTCTGGCACATCCTGTCAGCGCTGACGCCCGGTGCGAGTTCCGTCTCCTGCACCCGACCCGGCCAGGCCCCTGACCGGTGCGGCGTAGACGACGTCCCGCTGGTGTCCGATGAGGACCTGCTCGTCAGCCCTGTCGGGCACGGGCTCGCTGTCGCGGACGAGCTGCCCGTCGACCTCGCGGTCTGGGGTGCGCAACGGCTGACCGACACACCGGAGTTCGCGCCCCGGGACCTCCGGCTAAAGTGTCGGCTTCTCGTGTCGCGCCAGGAGGTCGGTGAAGAAGACATCCAGGAGCTGTTTCCCGCCCGGCGCGGTGAGTTCCCAGCCGCCGAAGCGGTAGATCTCGTATCCGGCCAGCCGCAGCCGGCGGTCCTCGGCGACCATCTCCGCGTACAGCCGCGGCACGGCGGTATGGGTGACCCGGCCCTTCTCGTCGGGCGGGTTCGCGATCCCGTAGTGCTGCACGCCGTCGACCTCGATCACGATGCGGGAACGGTCCGGGGCCAGGAGCAGGAAGTCCATCCGCTGCCGGTACAGCGCCCCGGACTGCTTGCCGCTCCTGCGGCTGTAGGGGTCGTAGTGGAGGTAGACCTGCGGGATCAGCGCGGGCAGGTCGAAGCCGCCGGCCTCGGCGTAACGGGCGCAGTAGGTGATCATGAGCAGCTGTTCGGGCGGGGAGTCCAGCGACCGGTACAGGCGCCGGTACAGCGCGTCGGCGGCGCTCTTCTCGTCGGCGTCCGGCTGGTGCTTCTTCCTCCACCAGGCCACCATCTGCCGCCAGGTCAGCCCGTGCGGCGGCAGGGGGTCGGTGAAGACCAGGCAGTTGTCGGAGTTGCGGACGATCTCGACGTCGTTGTTCACCGCGTCGCGCAGCACGATCTGTGGCTTCGCCCCGTCGGCGGCGAAGATGAGGTTCTTGAAGCTGCCTGAGGGCCCCTTGGTGAACCGGCGTTCGTACTCCAGCTCCTGGAGGTCCTCCAGCGCGTCGCGGGTGGGGCCCATGAGCTGCTCGATGCAGTCCCGCCGGGCCTTCCAGCTGCCGCTCATGTTGTTGTCGCGCCAGTAGGTGCCGAACCCGCGCGGCCCGTCGAACGAACGGAACGGCCAGGACGGCGGCTCGAGGGCGAGGCGTTCCAGAACGGCGCGGTGGGCCTTGATGACGATCGGCACGCTCTCGTCGTCCAGATGCCTGCCCTTGCCGTCGGTGCCGTGGGAGACGAAGTCGTGGTGCAGCAGCCGGGTCAGCGCGATGGCCACGTCCAGGTCGGTGTGACCGGCTGGCGGGCCGAACCGCAGGGACTCGACCAGTTCGGTGTCGAGCACCCAGGGCTGTGCCCATCCGTCGCCGCTGCTGAAGAACGCCGTCAGCTCCACGCCCACCCCCGCTGGTGATCCTCCAGGACATCGTCGGCCGTCAGCGACGCGGCCACCAGAGGGCGCGCGACCCTCGCGCCGTCGCGACCACGTCTAGGCCGTCTCCGTGTACCCGCACCTGCCACCGTCTCGGCGCCGCCGTCACACCTCGGCGCTACTGGGGCGTTCGGGCCCGAGGTAGCGCACGGCCGGGAAACGCTCGGCGATGCGCATCACCACGGTTGCGTGCCCGCGCGCGGCGAGGTCGCGCCGGGCCTCTTTCATGTTCAGGATCTTGTCCATGGTGTAGATCTCGGTGCAGGGACCGAGGTCGATCTGGTGCTCGCCGAGGGTGAAGAGCATCCCCTCGTAGCTGGCGGTGACGCGGAACATCCCCGCGCGGATGTCCCCCAGTTGAGTGAGGGCTTCGGCGCTGTCGACGCCCACGGACACGGTGCCGCCCCGCAGCACGATCTCTTTCCCGTCGAGCAGGGAGAGAATGTCCTTGACCTCGCGCGCATCGCGCTTGGTGAAGTCGTCGGGGACGGGGAAGAAACGCCCGGTCCTGCTCTGCAGCCGCGTCAGGTCGTCGAAGGCATCGGCCCACAGCTGGGCTTCTCCCGGCTCCCAGCCCTGAGGCGTCATGGTCGTGCTGATCGGTGCCCGCACCCGGCCGGCTGGCTCCCCGGCGAAGGCGAGTTCCATGAAGCGACCGGGCGTGGCCTGGCTGAGCAGCCGGAGCACCGGGACCATCGTCTGCGGCATCGCCGCCTCGGGCGGCTGGAAGGAAAACTTCAGCTGAGCGGAGAGATCGCGTTGGTCGTAGCGCAGCCGCACTCGCATCAACCCCGTCATGTCACTGCCGAGGAGGGTCCCGCCGTCCATGCCGCTCACCCGGTGCGTGAAGGACACGGGCAGAGAGGCGAGCGGAACGCCCGAGGACAGCTGGACGACGACCTGGCCTCGCAGTGGCGGCGTCACCTCCTGCCGGGGCGAGGTGATGCGCACACCGCCCACCGTGATCCGCTCCAGCCCCAGCCCGGCGGGGCCCGACAGGGCGGCTTCGGCGAGATTGTCCGCGCTCAGCTCCACCTCGCCGCCGAAGCGCATGGTCTCCTCGAACCGCAGCCTTCGGCGGGCCTCCTGCGGGTCCCCGCCGGCGAAGCGGACCCGGCCGGTGAACCGGATGGTGCCCTGCCCGTCCGGGGCCGGCCCCTGCGGCGTCAGGTGCACGACCGTCCGCCCGTCGGCGTCCATGGAGGTGTGCACCGCGTGGTGGGGGGAGATCTCCTGGACCCGCGTATGCAGCGCGCTGGCCCGCTCGGCGTAGTCGCTGATCCCGCCGGCCAACGTGTCACGCTCGGCGCGCGCCTCGGCGATGCGCTCCAGGATGTAGTCGGCGGACTCCTGCAGCGCATACCGGACCAGATCGGGATGGGCCGCGAACTTCTCGTCCAGCCAGCTGCGCCCCCGCCACCGCCGCACGAAAGGGAACTCATCGCGCAGGCCGTCGAACCACCGCAGCTCGGCGGGGTTCGCATCGATCGGCACGAGGAGATCCCAGTGGTCCGGCTGGTGACGGGCCGCCGACACCAGCGACCGCTCCACCTGCCTGCGCCGTCCCGCGGTCATCCGGCCGGTGAACGACTTCGCCTCATACAGGACCAGTTCATCGTCGTCGGTGTGCTCGAACAGGTCCCGGCCGCCGTCCCCGCCTGTCCCGTCGACCGCCTGTGCCCGCTCTTGCAGGCGCATCACCAGCAGTGTCACCAAGGACTCCGACAGCCTGGGGTTCTCGGCCAGCTTCTCCCACGGAACTCGCACCACACGCCCACCCTACGAACCCCCTCTGACATCCCGACCCGCTCCGTACGCCGAACTCCTCGCCCCGCCCCCGGCCCCGGCGGGCAGGGCGAACGGTGCCAAGGGCTGCCGACCGGCCGCCGTCGCCCGCCGTAGGGGCCGGCCCGGGGACGCCCGCCTGTGCCTGCCGACCGGTACGAGCCCGCCGGTATACGCGGCGGCCCGTACCGGCCCAGGACCCCTCTGACTTCCGGGTGTTGATCAGGCGCGCAGGGGTTCGGAGTAGGTGGTGAAGAGCCGGTCACCGGTGAGCTTGTGGTGCGTGAGCTGTTCGCGGACGGCCTGTTCGTCCGCCCAGCGTTCCGGGCTGCTCGCGAGCGCGGCCACGTAGGCCGTCACGGCCTCCTTCAGCTTCTCGAACATGGCGGGGGTGACGACGCGCATGCCCGGCACCGCGGTGGCCTTGCCGTCGCGGACCCGGCTGGGATGCAGCATGACCGCCACGGCCTCCACTTCGGCGTTGTGCTCGTTGAGCCAGCGGACGCTGCCGCCGAGCTGGTCCATGTCCTTCTTCGCGATGGTGTCGGTGATGCAGCCGGTCTTCAGCTCGACGACGGCCTGCCGCGCCGCCGAGAGCGCCCACAGGTTGTCCGGGCCCGTGCCGTACAGCTTCTCCGGACGCGTGCTGGCGAACCCGAGATGCAGCCCGAGTTGCTGCCAGGCCCGTTCGGCGTCGTCGGAGCGCTCCTCCTCGCCCCACACCACGTCCTCGAACAGCGCCTGCACGCCGAGCCTGAGGCTGACGCCGTCGCGGTACCGGGCGGCCAGGAACTCGGCGGCGGCGCGCGACTGCACCGCGGCTGCCTTGAGCTGGACGGGGGCGCCGCCGTTGACGGGTCGCAGGACGAACGGGTTGTCGTCCAGTGCCCCGGCCAGGGCCCGCTCGGCGGCCGCGTGATCGGTCAGGTGCAGGTAGGCGGCCTTCTGCTCCCGCAGCCAGCCCCGCAGCGCCGTGTCGCCGTTGCCGAGGTCGTTCACCGCCTTCTGCACCCGCTCGGCCGCGGCCGGGGTACGGCCGGTGGCCGCGAGGTCGAACGCCTCGCGCAGCGCGACGGCCTCGTCCCGCACCGTCCCGTGCTCGGCGTAGCGCACCTCCGCCAGCGCCCGCCGGCTGCGTTCGCGCCACTGCGGCACCCGCCCCAGGCAGGCCCGCAGCGCCTGCCTCACCGCGTCCAGTCCCTCGCCCTTGATCTGGCCGGCGATGTCCCGGCTCAGCTTCAGCTGCGCCTGGGTCGCCGGGGAGAACAGAGCCAGGTGGCGGGCGTCGTGGATCGCCGTGGCGAGTTTCGCCCCCAGTAGCAGGACGGCGCAGTAGTCCTCGCCGTCGCGCACGCCGCGGCCCATGCCCTGCTCGATCCGCTGGACCTCGCGGGCCAGACGGACCGTGCTGTCGGCCAGCGCGACAGCCTCGCGCCGCTCCACCCCGTCCAGGGGCCGCGGGATCTGGTCGAGGATCAGCAGACGGCAGGCGTCGGCCGGGAGGTTGACGCCGTCGTACTTGTTGACCAGTACCACTAGGCCCACATGGCCGGCCTGGAGTTCCTTCACGCCCGCCTCGAGGTCCCCGACCCGCCAGATGTGGTGGGCGTAGGGCCGCCAGTTCGCGGCGGCCCGGTCGCTGGGCACCAGAACGACCACGTTGACTGGCTCGGTCTCGGCGACACCGTCGCCGTCCTGGTCCCCGTCGGCGAACTGGCGGGCCAGCACGCGGACGGCCTCGTCGTCCAGGTTCGGGTTGAGCGCCACCGGGGCCAGGATCATCCGCTCACCGAGGTCGGCGGCGCTGCCCGGGGTGACGGGCTTCGCGACGAGGGCTGGGTCGGCACCGAAGTCGGTGACCAGGGCGCTGTCGTCGGCGAGCGTCGCGGTCAGGTAGACCCGGCGGCGGGCGCGCACGAACGACGGGATGCGGTCGATCGGCGGGCACGAGGGCCTGATTTCGATCGCCGACGACGTCGCCGTCGCGGTGCACAGGTGCAGCACCTCCGCGAGCAGCGGCCATACGAACTCGAAGACCCGCTCCGTGCGGTGCGGGCGCAGGATCTTCAGCACCTCCTCGCGCTTGTCGGCCCACGCCCAGAACGGGATCGGCGCCAACGCGGTGGGGTCCTTGTCCTCCAGCGCCGACCAGGCGTTCGCCGACTGGTGGCGCAGGTCCTGCGCGAACAGCTGCAGCAGCTTGTCGTACGCCTCGTGCCCGGCGGGCACCCGAAGCCGGAACTGGTCCTCGGTCCGCGCCAGCGCGGCGTGCGCGTCGTCGACGACGACGATGCCCAGATCGAGCGGCTCCTTGCCGTCCCCGACGACACCGAAGGCCGACCTGCCGTTGAGCAGCTTCTGGTAGTTCGTCACCAGCACGGCCTGCGCCGTGAGGAATGCCGGCTCGTACGGATCGTCCGTGGTGGCGATGTTGAGCTTGTCGGCCTCCTCGCGGACCTGCTTGACGAGGTAGTTGTCCGGGGTCAGGTAGACGGCCTTGCCGATGCCCTCGTTCAGGGTGCTCTGCGCGATCAGCAGGCCGACGGCCGTCTTGCCCCCGCCGGTGTTCTGCTTGATCACCACATCGCGTTCACGTCGCCGCTCGAACCACTTGTCCAGCACCTCGCCCTGCTCATGCCGCAGATACGGCCACGGCCGGCTGGACAGCCCCGCGTAGATATCCCGGGGCCGCAGCAGCGCCTCGCTGTCCCCCGTACCGATCCGATCCCAATCCAGCGCCACTGCGCCGTCCTCCCTCACCTGTCCCGGCGGCCCAGCGCCGCACGCACTTCCTCGTTCTTCAGGGCCGTCGCCCGCCCGGCGACGGCCTCGCGCCACACCGACGTCTCCGCCTCGGCGCGGCCCTGCTGCGGCTCTGGCACCCACGCCCGCCGGCGGGGTGCTTCCCGGCCCGCCTGAGAAGCGGCGGGCCGGGAAGCACCCGTTCGCGGACCGTGCCTGGCCCGTCAAGCCGGCACCGCAGGACAGCGGCTGTCTCCTACCGAACCTGGGCGGGCAAGGAGACCAGCGTCGCGGGCGTCTGCGTGAGATCCACCCGCGGGTGGGCCGAGCCGTCCGCCGGGTTCAGCAGCCGGGCCGTCCACCCCTCGGCGACGCGGACCGCCTCCAGGGGAGTCCCCTCCGACAGCGGGAGCACGGTCAGCAGGCACCAGGACGTCCGCCGGGACACCCCGACCGTGCGATGGGCGTAGTGCTCGGCCAGCCGGTCGCCGACCGCGCACGGGCCCTGGCGGCACACGCTACCCACGTACCGGCACCCACCGCGGTTGTCCCACGCGACGTACACCGCGCAGCTCGCCGCCACCCGGCGGCGCACCACGTCCGGGCTGGCCCGGCACACCACCACCGGCGAGCCCGCGCGGCCCTCTGCGGTCGCGGGGACGTCGAGCACCGGGCCCATCAGCCGCAGGACCGGCCGCAGCGCCTGAACGATCGCCGTCGGAAGCGTCGGAGCCGTGCTCACTCGGAGTCCTCATCGTCCTCGTCGACCACGAAGATCGAGGGATCGGCTGGCCCGAACTGCATGAGGATCTCTTCGAGATTGCCCAGCTGCACCCGCAGCGCCTTGACGGCCTCGAAGGTGCCGAAGACCTGGTTGCCGCGCTTCTGGCTCATACGGGCCAGGGCCCGTCCGGCCTTGGCCGCACCCTTGATGCCCTGGTCGAGGAGCCGACGCTGGCGCGCGTCCTCGGCCTCCGGTTCCGCCGACGTGCCGTCCGTCTTGGCCTTGGCCTCCGCGCGGTTCTTGGCGATGGTGGCCAGGGCGTGGGCCGGGTCGGCGGCGTGGACGAGGTCCCACTCGTAGTCGAGGATCTCCTGCTCGCCGGACTTGTCCAGCATGGGCTTGCCGTCGTGGACCACCACGCCCTCGACCTCGCGCTCCTGGGTGTGGAACAGCTTCGGCAGCACGGCCGGGTCGGCGGCGACGTGGGCGACGGCGATTGAGTGCAGCATCCGCAGCCCGCCAGAGGTCTTCGACAGCAGCGCCAGGAGCTTGACCGGCGTCGCCCGGAAGGGCGCCTTGTAGCTGTCGCGGTCGGTGCCCTCCTTCGAGCCGCGGTCCCGTGTGATGTACCCGTCGAGGATCGCGGCGGTCCCGCCGAGCACGGTCAGCTCCGCGACAGCGTCCTCCTTGCCGGCCAGGGCACGCTCGAGGATGTCGTCGAGCACCCCGAAGGCGTCGTCGCCCTTGGTCAGTTCCCACGGCTGCTTCCACACCCGGTCGGTGATCGTGCCGCCGTTGCCGAAGGCCCGCAGCGGCTGCTCGATGCCCTCCTTGCTGCGGTAGGCCGACAGCGCCATGGGCGCCAGCCGCTCGCTGATCGGCTGCCGGTACGCCTTGACCATCCCGAATTCCTGCTTGATCAGCCGGTTCATGGCGTCCGCGTGCGGTCCGGCGAGCACCGCGTGCTGGTGGACGGCAGCCGACCACAGCCGGTGCGCCGGCACCCCGAGCAGCTCGTGCATGGCCTGCGTACCCACCGTGCCCGACAGCACCCGGTGCACGTCCGGGGTGATCAGGCCCTCGCGCAGGGCGTGCCGGTAGACCCGCTGCATGCCCTGCGTGTTCTGGGCCCCCGGCGTCCAGGCGGTGACGCGGACGTGCAGGGTGGCCAGCAGGTCGTCCCGCGCCGCCACCAGGTCGGCCAGCGGCCCACCCCCGTCCGCCTGCGCGCCGACCACGACGGTGGCGGGGAAGGCCAGCGTGTGGCCCTCGCGTCGGGTCGCCTCGGTCAGCGTGGGCGCCGCCAGGTTCTTACGGGTCCGCTTCGTCAGCTCGCCCACCCGCCGCCGCGTGGCCGCCTGCTCCGCGCGGCTGCGCCCCCCGGACCGCTCGGCGGAACCGATGACGGAGGCGGTGCAGGCCGAGATCGCCTTCTCGATGTCGCCGTCGGTGCGCGCCAGCCACATGCTCACCATCCGGCTGTTGCCGTCGCCCGCGACCAGGAAGGTGTCCTCGGTGCCATCGTCGTACACGACGCGCATCACGAACAGCGTCAGCGGCTCCTTCACGCCCTGCTGGAGCACGCTCTCGGTGTAGACGTTCTCGCCCTTCTGGGCCTTGTACGTCTTCCGCATGCTCTCGCCAACCGCCTTGGCCAGCGCCTGGCGGTCCCGCATGCGCACCGTGAAGACCGCGAGCGGCTTGCCGGTCTTCGGATCGGTCACGGTCTCGTACGTCGGCACCACCGACGTGGACGGCGCCACGTCCATGGCCGTGCGCAGCTGGTCCGCCCACCGCTGGTTGATGAAGTCCGGCAGGACGTCGAGGTCGAGGTAGCGGTAGTGCGGCGGGGTCGCGTACAGCATCCCGCCGACGACCGGCTTGGCCGTCAGCAGGCTGATCGGCTCACGGGCCACGAGGGCCTGCAGCCGCTCCGGGTCCACCGCACCCGAGGTGATGGCGTTCGCCGCGGCCTCGTCCAGCGCGGCCTCGGGGTTCTCGAGCAGCTCCCTACGGGTGCTGCGGAGCTTGGTCACCGGCAGCGGGTCCGCGACCGGCTCGGGGCGGCGCAGCAGGGGCGGCAGGCCCTCGTCGGGCTCCTGCCCATCGAGGCCGTCGAGTTCGTCGAACGAAGAAGTCACGATCTTGCTCTCCTGGGCATCGCGCGCAGCAGGAAATACCCGCGGCAGGGCGTGAGCCACTGCCTCCACTGCGCGCCGTCCACAGGGGGCGGCGAGCGCCGTCACGCTCCACCAGCGGCTCATGTCTCCGCGATGTCCCGTGCCGACCAGCGTTCCACGGTCCTAGGCGAGCTGCTGGTCAGTCGGATCCCCAGGGGACCGAACTCCCGTCGACGACGGGTGCCAGCCGCTCTTCATGCCTCAGTTCGAACCCTGCGGCATGCAGTTCCATGTAGCCAGAGCGGTGCGCAGCCGACGACAACGAACTCCGCCGGCTCCACCCAAGACTACGCCCATCTCCACCTAAAACAGACTGACTTCAAGATGACGGCTCTCAACCAGGCAAATAACTTGGTCAGTTCGGTACAGCCAAGCCCAACACCAGTTCTGATCTACGCCACTTGCAGGGGCCAGTCATCCGACAGAACAGGCCCAACGCGCTCTCGGCGAGCGTCCTGGTGCACGCCACCGCCTGACTCTCACCCGGCCGCGGTCTGTTCGCGCAGGGTGCGTACCCACGTCTCGCCGAAGCCGGCGGCGCCTGTGTCGTCGCCGGGGATCCGGAAGACGTACGGGTCGGCTGCGAGCTGCTCCATCAGCGCCTCGTACAGATTGTCGAAGGGCGGCTCCATGCAGACCGCCAGGGACTCGGCGAACTGGCCGGGGAGGGGCTGACGGTGATGAGGTGGTCCAGGAAGGGGAACATGCCCCATTCGTCGTCCGCTGCCGCAGCGCGGCCTGCGCCGGTGTGTCCGGCATGAGCAGCCCGTGCATCACATACAGCCCGTAGAACCCGCGCAGACCGGCCAGCACCGTCCGCGCCCGCACGAGGTCTTCGTCACTGGCCCGCTTCACCGGACCCACCACGTCCGCATGCTGCTCCAGCAGCCCCCAGCCCAGGGGCGGTACCTCGCCGCGCTCGGCCGCCCCCAGCATCTGCGCCCAGTCCTCGACCGTCAGGCCGTACATGCCGAACGCGGCGAACGCCTCGGCCAGCGCCTCCGCCCCCACCTCTTCCACTCCCAGACCGATCGCCGCGACCACATGCACCATGCTCCTGGAGTCCGGCCCCTCGGCCTCCACCGGCACGTCCTCGCCGGCTTCGAGCGCCGCGCGCACCAGGGCGGGGTTCGCCGCCCCGCGGCGCGGCGCCACGAGCCGCTCGGCGGCCGCATACAGCACGTCCTGCCCTTCCTCACCCGCCCCGGCCGCGCTGCGAGCGAACTCCACCAGCCGGTGCGACACCGACCTCTCCAGCACCCAGACGAGAGCCTGGCGCACGGCGCCGATGGGGGCTCCGGCACCTGAACCGCCCCCGGCCGCACGCCCATGCCGGCCTCGGCGAACCACTCCAGCACCGCCAGCCGACGATGCCGCCCCTGCCGAAGATGCCGCGCCAGCGCCGCGGCGCTCTCCACCACCACCGGATCGACCGCGTCCACCACCGACCCCTGCCCTCGCCCGAGCCCGCGGCGCCGGTGACGCGGCAACAACCCCGCCCGCCGCCAGCTCTCCAACTGGCTGGCCGTCACCACCACCTCCCGCGCGGCAAGTTCGCGAATCACCCACAGATCAGCCGGACTCGGCGCTCCTCGTGCCATGCCCACCATTACAACCCCGAGAAGCGCAATTTTCTGCAGACCTGCGGCTCTGGCTCACTGGTCCCAGCACCACAGCCCGCGCTGCCGCGCCCCGCCCGAACGGACACCCGCCATGCCGAAGAAGAACCGCACCCCCTCCACCACCCCGCACCAGGACCACGTGACGCCCGACCCCGTCTCATGGCGGCGCCTCGTCTCCGTAGCGCTCCTCACCGGAGCCGTCCGCCACATCGGGGCACTCCTGGCCGGCCTCGTAGTGACGTGGTGGCAGCACGACTGACACCCGCCCGAGCACGAAGAGGAACTCAATGTCTGTGCAGCCAACCGCAACTGGCATCACCTCACCCCCCGGGCACACCCCGCCTCCGCCACCTCCAGCCCAAGGAGGCACACACCCCGAAACCGGATCCACCAAAAATTCTGCAACGAAGGAAACGGCTAGCCAAGCACCCCGGCCACGCTGCCTCGTAGCCAGCCGCCCGCGAATGCGGGCCGGGTTCGGGAGCGCAGCGGACGGACCCTCAGGCTCCTTCCAGGAGCGCAGCGACGAAGGAGCCGCCGGCTCGGAGCGTCAGCGGAGAGCCGGAGGGCACCAGCCAATCTCCGGATATAGCGAAAGTTCTGACGGAGGGAAACAAGGCTCGGAGCGCAGCGCAGAGCCCAGACTCCTCGCACCGCGAGGAGTCTCACTTCGGTCCCCGCGCGCAGCGCGGGGTTTCACTTCAACTTCCGTGCGCAGCGCGGAAGTTCCTTCAGAGCCTGCGCAGCAGGCTCTTACCCGCTCCGCGGG